>NZ_SSBL01000079.1 GCF_004795105.1 Streptomyces sp. A0642
GGGACCGTGTTCGCGCTGCTCGGTCCCAACGGGGCCGGCAAGACCACCGCCGTGAAGATCCTCTCCACCCTCGTCACCCCCGACGCCGGCGACCTCCACGTCGCCGGCCACGACCTGGCCACCCACCCCCAGGCCGTACGCGCCGCCATCGGCGTCACCGGACAGTTCTCCGCCGTCGACGGCCTCATCACCGGCGAGGAGAACATGCTCCTCATGGCCGACCTCCACCACCTGCCCAAGCAGAAAGGACGACAGGTCGCCACCGAACTCCTCGAACGCTTCGACCTCACCGACGCCGCATCGAGGCCCGCCTCCACCTACTCCGGCGGCATGAAACGCCGCCTCGACATCGCCATGACCCTCGTCGGCAACCCACAGATCATCTTCCTCGACGAACCCACCACCGGCCTCGACCCCCGCTCCCGCCACACCATGTGGAACATCATCCGCACCCTCGTCACCGACGGAACCACCGTCCTGCTCACCACCCAATACCTCGAAGAAGCCGACGAACTCGCCGACCGCATCGCCGTACTCCACAACGGCACACTCGCCGCGGAAGGCACCGCCGAAGAACTGAAACGCCTCGTCCCCGGCGGACACGTCCGCCTCCGCTTCACCGACCCCGACACCTACCGGTCCGCCACCACCGCCCTGCGCGAGGGAACCAAGGACGACGAGGCCCTGTCGCTTCAGATCCCCAGCGACGGCAGCCAGCGCGAACTGCGCGCCATCCTCGACTGGCTCGACGCCACCGGCATCGAAGCCGACGAACTCACCGTCCACACCCCCGACCTCGACGACGTCTTCTTCGCCCT
>NZ_SSBL01000080.1 GCF_004795105.1 Streptomyces sp. A0642
GGTGGTTGAGGCGTGTGATGTGGCGTTGGCGCCGTTCACGGGTTGGTCGGTGCGTGAGGTGTTGGCGGGTGTGGAGGGTGAGCATCCTCCGTTTGACCGGGTGGATGTGGTGCAGCCGGCTTTGTTCGCGATGGGTGTGGCGTTGTCGGCGTTGTGGCGGTCGTGGGGGGTGGAGCCGGCTGCGGTGGTGGGGCATTCGCAGGGTGAGGTGGTGGCCGCTGTGGTGAGCGGTGCTCTGACTCTGGAGCAGGGTGCGCAGATTGTTGCGCAGCGTTCGAAGGCTGTTCTTGCGTGTGCGGGTCAGGGTGGGATGGCGCTGATCGAGCGGCCTGTTGCTGTGGTGGAGGAGTTCCTTGCTCCTTATGGGGATGGTTTGTCGGTGGCCGCGGTGAATACCGGGGGGTCGACGATCATCTCGGGGCGGGCGGAGGCGATCGAGCAGATCGTGGGGGATCTTCAGGGGCAGGATGTTTATGCCCGGAAGATCAATGTGGATTACGCGTCCCACAATGCGCAGATGGATCCTCTCCTGGCCGACCTGGCGTCGGGTTTCGAGGGTCTGGTGCCGAAGCGTGCGGACATTGCGTTCTATTCGACGGTGACGGGTGGGGTGTCGGACGGCACGGGGCTGGATGGTGGTTACTGGTGCCGTAATCTGCGGGAGCCTGTCCGCTTCGATCGTGCCCTGGAGCAGCTTCTGGAGGACGGGCACGGGGTTTTCGTGGAGATCTCCGCTCATCCGGTGCTGGCCATGCCGCTCACCGACGGGAGTGCGGACCGGGGCGGTGTCGTCGTGGGGTC
>NZ_SSBL01000010.1 GCF_004795105.1 Streptomyces sp. A0642
TCAACAAGGACGCCGAGGCGCCGATCTTCGACCTCGTCGACTACGGCGTCGTCGGTGACCTCTTCAACGTCGTCCCGCAGCTCACCGGCGAGATCACCGCCCGCAAGGGCTGACCCACCGGCAGGCAGGCAGGCAAGCAAGCAGGCAGGCAGAGTCGACGGCCCGGGGCCGCGCGGTGAACCCACCGCGCGGCCCCGCACCGTTTCCGGTCGCTCAGCGAGCAGTTCGCCGATGAGGACCGGGTCAGGGCTGGATCGGCATGGTCCAGCAGTTGGACGATGCGGCCTTGCCCGCGAGGCGGTCGGTCATCCAGGAGATCGCGTCCCCCTGGTCGGTGATCAGCGGGACCAGGTGGTTGGTCAGGATCTTGTCGCCGAGGTTCGGCAGGTTGATGGCGTCGTAGGTGACGTCGGCGCCCTTGCGGCACCAGTCCACGGCCAGCTGGCGTGCCTGGGCGTGGGGCACGATGTCGTCCTGCACCCCGGTGGCCAGCCGCACCGGACCCGCGGGCCTGAGCGTGCCGATGCGCTGCCGGTCGAGGGCGGCCTGCGCCCGGGGCTCGGCGGCGAGGACGTCGCCGAGGGACTTGCCGCTGGTGGTCCACTTGGTGCTCTTGGTGAAGCCGTAGCCGAAGATCGCGTCGCCGACGCACATGGTCGACGCGTCCTTCAGCGCGGCGCGGCCGGCGTCGTTGACATTGGCCTCGACGACGTCGCGCAGATCGGGGTCGGCCTGGGCGAAGCCGTTGATCGACCAGGCCAGGGCGCCGGCGAGGGCGCTGCCGTCGATGCCCTTCATAACGGCGGTGAGGTTGGCGGGCGGCGCACCGGCGTAGGTGCCGGCGAGCTTGACGTCGGGCGCGTAGGACGGCTGGAGCTCGGCTGCGGACGCGCTGGCTCCACCGCCCTGGCTGTAGCCGTACAGACCCGTGCGGGAGTCGGATGTGAGGGAGGTGCCCGGCAGTCGGTGCGCGGCGCGGGCCGCGTCCAGCAGGGCGTGGCCCTGGTCGAGCCGGTTGACGTAGGTGTGGAGCCGGTCGGTGGTGCCGAGCCCGACGTAGTCGGTGACCACGACGGCGACGCCGGCGGAGAGCAGTCGGTAGACCGCCAGGATCTCGTACCCCACGGACACGGTGTCGCCGTTCAGGGTCAGCGGGTGCTGGAGGGTCATGGAGGGTGCGCACTGGTCGCCCTGGCCCACGGTCCCGGAGGCCAGCGCCACCAGGGGGCGGGGGCCGGGCCCCTTCCAGGCGGCGGACGGTTCGATGTAGGCGCCGGTCACCGCGACGGCCTGGCCGCCGGAGTCGGTGGAGCGATACATCAGCCGGGTCGCCGTACCCGGCATCGGGCGGCCGTCCAGACCGGGCAGGCTCAGCCCGAGCGGCAGCGGTTCGTGGCGGATCAACGAGCCGTTGGCGGCGGGCAGTTCGGTCGGCGGGTTGTAGAAGTCGGGGATCGTGACCCCTCGGGACACCACGGGCTGCGTCCCGTCGGTGGCGGACGCGGGGGAGGCGTACGCGGCCACGCAGGCCGCCGCGGTCACGGCGACGGCCACCGCGCGCATGCCACCGGCGCGGGGTCCGCGGGCGGCGGACACCAGGGGGGACGTCGTGGGGGAGGTGGATGGCGAACGGGTGCTCTTGCGGCTCACAGCTCACTCCTCGCTCTGCTCGGAATGCGGGTGAACGCAAGCTAGCAGCGGGCCTTACCGAAGGTAACCCACCGGTAAGTTACGCTGTGGTAACTGTCCGGCGGGCACCTTCGGGCCGGCCTGCCGGCCCGTGCGCGCATGATCTTCCTGCTCAACGTCCCGATCGCCTGCTGGCCCTGTACGCCGCCTGGTCGTGGTCGTCCACGCCCCCAGGATCTGACGACGGCTGCCGGGCGGGCAGCCGCCCGGCGGACAGGAGCCGGGCGGACAGGAACCGGGCGGTCTGCACTGCACAGCGTTCGGCCAGACCCGGCCAGGCACCGGGCGAGCGAGCGGTCAGCGGGCCCGGATCTCCTCCTCCGTGCGCCAGTCCTCCTCCCTGATCTCCGTCGGCAGCAAGGCTGCCAGCAGCAGGGCGAGGAGGACGAGGCCGCCGGAGAACCAGGTGGTCGCCTTGGCCGAGTCGGTGAACGCGGTCCGCGCCGCCGTCTCCACCTCCTGGCCGGCCACGGCCGCGGTGGCGCCGCCGCGTTCCATGAGCCGGGCGCAGGCGCCGCCCGACGACGGGCCCTCGTCCGTGGCGACCCGCTCCCGGACACAGCCCCGGAAGTCCGAGACCAACGGGCCCGCGTCCTGGCCGGAGGTGACGGCGACGGCACGGACGCGGGGCACGGAGTCGTCCGCCACGTGGTCGGCCCGGACCCCGAGCAGCGCCACGAACACGGTACCGAGCACGGCCACCCCGAGGGTTCCGCCGAGCTGGTCGAAGGCGTTCAGGAGGCCGGAGGCGGAGCCGGCCTCGCGGTCCGAGACGCCACCGAGGATCTGGCTGGTGAGCGGCGTGAGGACGAAGCCCATGCCGGTGCCGCAGAGCAGGCCGGACGGGATCAGCTCCCACGGGTTCAGGCCGTTGCCGGCGAGCTGGAGCGTCAGCCAGGCACCCGCCGTGCCGGCCAGCAGGGCGATCAGGCCCCACTTGAGGACGCGGCCGCCGTACCGCGGAACGAGGGCCATGCCGGACCACGCGGAGCCGAAGGCGACGCCGATCGCCCAGGGCCCCTCGGTCAGACCGGCCTTGAGGGCGGAGAAGCCGAGGCCGATCTGCAGGTGCAGGGCGAGGACCATCAGGTAGCCGGCCATGGCACAGAAGAAGGCCAGGGTGACGAACAGACCGACGACGAAGGCGCGGTTGCGCAGCAGGCTCATCTCGACGAGCGGGGTGCGGCCGGCGCGCTGCAGCCGGACCTCGTACCGGGCGAAGAGCGCGAGGACCGGGACGGAGCCGGCGAGCATGGCCAGGATCCAGCCGGGCCAGCCCTGCTCACGCCCCTGGACCAGAGGGTAGACGAGCAGGAACAGGCCGGTGGTGGCGAGCAGCATGCCGATGATGTCGAGGCCGGCGCGGCGCGGTGAGCGGGACTCGGGAAGGATGCGCAGGGCGAGGACGAAGGCCGCGAGGCCGACGGGGACGTTCAGCAGGAAGACGGAGCGCCAGCCGGTGCCGAAGAGGTCCCAGTCCACGAGCGCGCCCCCGAGTACGGGGCCGCCGACGGCGGCGAGTCCCATGAACGGGCCGGACGCGCCGAAAGCCGCTGCCCGCCGCTCCGGCGGGAAGACGTTCTTGATGACGGCGAGGACCTGGGGCACCATCACCGCCGCCGAGGCACCTTGCAGGACGCGGGCCGTGATCAGCTCCGCGGGGCTCTGCGCCACCGCGCACAGGGCGGACATGGCGGTGAACGCGGCGAGACCGACGAGGAAGGCGCGGCGGCGGCCGAAGATGTCGCCGAGCCGGCCGCCGGTCACCAGCAGAACGGCGAAGGCGAGCGCGTAGCCGGCCGCCATCCACTGCAGCGCGGTGTAACTGCCGCCGAGGTCGGCGCGGATGGCCGGCAGGGCGACGTTGATGACGGAGCCGTCCAGCAGGTCCATGAAATTGGCGCCCAGCAGGACGAGGAGCAGGAGCCAGTGGCTCCGTGAACCACTCCGGGCGGGCTGTTCTGCGGTGGTGGGCATCGCGGTCGAGGCCATGGGATCTCCCTCGTCGTAGGCTGAACCAAGAACGAAGTTATACCCAGTGAAATTTTTTATCAAGGCAAAAATTGGTCCGCATCAGGTACGTTGGCCTCATGGCAGAGACCACCACGCCCGCACCGCTCGGTCTGCGCGAACGCAAGCGCCGGGAGACACGGATCGCGATCTCGCGCGCCGCCACCCGCCTCTTCCTCCGCGACGGCTTCCACAACGTCTCGGTCGGCGAGGTGGCCAAGGCCGCCGATGTCTCGAAGGTGACTGTCTTCAACTACTTCCCGACCAAGGAAGACCTGGCTCTGGCCCCGATGGCGGAGCACACCCGCGACGAGGTCCGGGCGGTCCGCGAGCGCCCTGCGGGAACCTCGCCCCTGGACGCGCTGCGCGACGCCTTCCTGCACGACCTCGCCGCTCACGCACCCCAGGCCGGCATGTTCGAGCCGGCCGCCCCGCTGGTCCGGATGATCCTCACCACCCCCGCCCTCAGCGCCCGCCTGCTGGCCGTCGAGGCTGACCGCGAACAGGCACTGGCCGACGCCCTCAGCGAGGAGACCGGAGAGCGCGGCGCCTTCGAGGCACGGGTGTTCGCCGCAGCCGCCCTCGGCGTACGCCGCACCCTGATCGCCGAGAACTACCGGCGGCTGGCCGAGGGAACGAGCCCCTCCTCGCTCTACCCGGACGCCCTCGCGCGGGCGGAACGGGCCTTCGGGCTGCTGGAGTCCGGCTTCGGCGGCGCGTTCCCGGTCCGCTGAAGCCGTAGCCCGGCGGGCCGCGCCGGGCGCCCTCGCTCACGGTCTGCGGATCCAAGCGGCGGCGCGTGACAACTGCGTACAGGCCCTGCAGCCAGTCCGCCTCGCGGGCGATGCGGACCGCGTCCACCCGATTGCGGGCCCCCCGCCTCGTCACCGCGTTCGTCAGGTAGTTGCGCACCGTCCCCGCCGAGAGGAAGCGCCGGCTCGCGATCCGGGCCGCTCCCGCGCCCCCGGCATCCGTTGACAGCGCGGCGTCCCCATGCCAGCTTCGAAGCGCTTCGACGATCGTGGCGGTGCGGCGGGCAGCCGTCCCCGCCACCCGGCCACCCCTGGGACGAACATGGCGCTCTTCGACAACCCCGTGATAGCCGGCTTCAGTCCGGACCCGAGCATCTGCCGGGTGGGCGACGACTACTACGTGGCGACGTCCAGTTTCGAGTACGTGCCCGGGGTGCCGCTGTGGCACAGCCGCGACCTGGTGAACTGGCGGCTGGCCGGGCACGCGCTGGACCGGCCCGGTCAGTTGGAGCTGCCCGGATCGGTCCCGGCCTCATGCGGCGTGTACGCGCCCACCCTGCGGCACCACGACGGCCGGTTCTGGATGATCACGACGGTGGTCGACGGCGCGGGCACCTTCCTGGTGACCGCGAAGGACCCGGCCGGACCCTGGTCGGATCCGGTTCCGGTCGGCATACCCGGCATCGACCCCGATCTGGCCTGGGACGAGGACGGCACCTGCTGGTGCGTGTACTCGGACGACGGCATCCACGGGGTGCGCATCGATCCGGGAACGGGCGAGGTGACCGGCGATCCGGTGCCGCTGTGGTCGGGCAGCGGGCTGCAGTACCCCGAAGGACCGCACCTGTACCGGATCGGCGCCTGGTGGTACCTGCTGCTGTCGGAGGGCGGCACCGAGCGCGGCCACGCGATGTCGGTGGCGCGGGCCCGCAGTCTGCCGGGGCCGTTCGAGCCGCACCCGGACAATCCCGTGCTCTCCCACCGCAGCACCGGCCACCCCGTGCAGAACGTCGGCCACGGAGATCTCGTACAGGCGCAGGACGACACCTGGTGGATGGTCCTGCTGGGCACCCGGCCCCGGGGCGACACCCCGAAGTACCACGGCCTGGGCCGGGAGACGTTCCTGGCGCCCGTCCGCTGGGAGGACGAGTGGCCGCTGCCGGGCCCGGTGGAGCTGCGGGCAAAGGGCCCCGCCCTGACGCCGCACCCGTGGCCGGACGAGCCGGAGCGGGACGAGTTCGACTCGCCCTCGCTCGCACCGTGCTGGGTGTCGCCGAGGCGCCGGGACCCGGCGGCCGTCCGCCTGGACGAGCGACTGGGGCACCTGGTGCTGCACGCCCGCGCGGACAGTCTCGACGCGCCCGGCGCGGCCTTCGTGGGCCGCCGCCAGCAGGCCCCCGACTGTACGGCCCGCACCCGGGCCGACGTCGCCCCGGGCGGCCTGGGCGGGCTGGCCGTACGGCTCGACGAGGCCCATCACTACCGGGTGGAGACGGACGGCGCCGGCCTGGTCCACGTCGTCGCCAGAATCGGGCCGCTGTGCCACACCGTGGCCACGCGCACCGTGGCGGCCGGCCCGTTGACCCTGCGGGTCGACGTCACCACCACCGTGGTCCTGCCTCCCTCCGTCACGGACCCGGGGGCGGCGGCCCCGCCCGGCCTCCGCGTCGGCGGCCCCGACACCCTGCACCTGGGGTACGAGACGGCCGAAGGCGACTTCGAGATCCTGGCAGCACTCGACGGCCGCTACCTCACCACGGAGGTCGCCGGCGGCTTCACGGGCCGGGTCATCGGCATGTACGCGACCCGGGGCAGCGCCGCCTTCGACTGGTTCGGCCTGCGCCCGGCGTGACACCGGGGGACGGGGCGCGCGCCGGGAGGGCGGCGCGCGCCCGTTCCGTGCGGCGCTCAGTTCTGGTTCACCGGCCAGACCGCCGCCGGATCGCAGTGGGCGGGGCACGCCATCAGGTAGACCTCGTTGCCGAGGAACATGCCGTACATGCCGGCCCCCACGCTGTAGGGCTGCTCCGGCAGGCCGGGCCGGACCGCGAACTCCATGCCTTCGGGCACCTGGCAGAGGAACCGCAGATCCGCACCGCACGCGCAGGTGTAGTACTCGGGCTCCTGCGCCCAGGACGGCGTACCCCCCAGCTTGAACGTCTGGGCTCCGATGCCGCGGGAGCCGGGAGCGTCCAGGAAGGGCCTCAGCGTCAACGGCAGTGCGCACACGTCCGGTTCCGCCTCGGCGGCCGGGAGCGCCGCCTGCCGTTGAAGCAGAATGCGCCAGAACGGCCCCGGGTAGGGCGGCTGCGGTGCGTCCCAGTACCCGGGTACGAGCCGGCCACCGGCGAACTCGGGCTCGGAGGCGTCGTTGTGCGCACGGCAGTGGAACACCAGCAGGTGATCCCCGCCGAAGGGGACCAGGTCCTCGGGCACGTCGAGCTGGAAGAGCAGAGCCAGCCTCTCCCGGCAGAAGCACACGGGCCACTCCTGCCCGTCGTCCAGAAAGGGCCGGCCGCCCACGGAGTCCCGCGCCGGCCGGTCCAGCACATCGGCGCCGACCTCGATCGCGTAAGCGGGCGCTGCCGCCGACTGCTCCCCCGCGCCCTGTTCGCCCATCCGCTCACCCTCAGAAGTCATCTCATTCGGCACGTGAACGTAGGGTTCAGGCTGTTGCGGCGCGCCTCTGACGTGGAGGCTGGAACATACTCCACGCATGACTACACCGATAGGCCCCGTGGTCCTCTTCGATGACGACTACCACATGTACGTCCTCCCGGACCGAGCGTCCGCCGAGGCATGGTGGGAGATGCCCGACGACTACGCTTTGGGGTTCGACGCCTTGGCCAGACCGTTGCGTATGACGGGTGAGCCGCATCAGGTCACCCTTGAGCTCAGCGGTGATCAATCGGCCGAGGCAGACCTGCGTCGTCTCGTAGCCGACCACTACCAGCGCTTCCTGCCTGGGCAGGCGCCGCCCCGAGGATCCGATCTTTCGGAGTTCGTTGCGGGACTGCCTGTCGAGGGCGAATAACGCGAATCCGTCTTCACCGTATTGCTCAGGGACTCTGCTGCCTGGGACCGTGGCGTGATGGTCGATACTCATGCACGCAGGTACCTGCTGTTGGTCCGCAGAATGTTCTGGTGCGGCGCCCTGTTCTTCGCCCTAGGTCTCACCGCCGGCTGGTCTGCCAGAGGTCACCGAGCGACCTCGTGGGACTGCGATCCGACGTGCCGACCCTCGACCAGCACAGCATGGGAAGCCGTCGCCGACGCGGCACTGATGTCCATCGTGCTCGGGACCGCTCTCGCCGTCACTGCATTCCTGATGATTATGCTCCGCCGACCACGCTCCCTGCCTGACAACGACAAACCCTCATAAGAAATCATCTCCATGGGTGGATCAAGCCGCCCATGCATATGGGCCGCCCAGACGCAGGCCGGTGACCGGACCGTGAGGTGAGAATTGCAGCATGGACATGGGGCGTGAGTCGCGGTGAGAAAAGGACGCAATGACAGGTAGCGTCTCGGCGTGGGGATCGCTGAGCGGCTGGGGCCGGACGAGTTGAGTTGTTCCAGCGAGTGGTGCCGGAGGCGCCGGCGCGCCCCCGGGGCGGTGGTCGGCGCCGGCACGGCGACCGGGAAGTGCCGGCCGCAATCGTGTTCGTGGCCACGTCCGGTTACACCTGGCGGCAGCTGCATCGTTCGGCCCTTCCGGAGCGACCGCCCACCGGCGGTTCTCGGAGTGGTCGAAGGCCCGGGTGCGGGCCAGGCTCCACCACTTGATCCTCGACCAACTCGGGCGCCCACGGCGAGCTGGACTGGCCGCGTTGCGCAATCGACTCGGTGACGTTGTCGAAACACCCGAATACACCCCGCATGCGGGCGCCTCTCCGCCTTACGATGCACCGCATCCGACGCCACGCGCTGATCCACCAGGAAGGGCGGGACAGCCCTTTGGCACTCCGCCCGCAGGCGTGCCCGGTCCCCGAGGGAGGACGGTAGGCGCCGGCCGGCGGGGAAGCCGTTTCGGTCCACGCCGGGTGCTCCCACCCCCGCGCCGGGCGGTCCAGGGACGTCCCGCCTGCGCGGCCCACCCCGTGCCGGTCGGTATCCGCGTCCACCCGATCCACCCGGGCTACGACCGAGGTGACCGCCCTCTCCGCACCCTGCGCTCATAGGCGGCCGGCCGCTCGGCACGGCGCACCGTCAGGGCGCGCCGGCACGCCGGCCCACCCTCCGGGCATCCGGGGCCTCCGAGGCGGGAACACCCGCACGCGCGAGGTCCCCGGCATGGCCCGCGCTTAGGCCGCCCGGCGGTCTCCGTGTCTGCCATCGCGCCGAACACGGAGCACATAAGCATTATTTGCCCGATTTCGGCAATGTCTGCGGTTCACACGTTCTCCCGGATGAATCGAGGAACTCGATGGCCCACAGAAGCCCCGGAGCCGCTCACGCCGCCCTGACCCTGGTCACGGCGGCCCTGCTGCTGACAGGAACGCCCGTCGCGGCCGCCGCCGGGCACACGGCTCCGTCCGGCGGCCCCGCCGCCGGAGCACGGGGTGCCGACGAACCGTCGCCCGCGCTGCTGAAGGCACTGGAGCGGGACCTGCGCCTGACGCCCCAGCAGGCGCGGCGGCGACTGAGCAACGAGGCGGACGCCGGTGCGCGCGCCGGGCATCTCCAGCTCGCCCTGGGCAAGACCTTCGCCGGCGCCTGGGTGCGCGGTGACGACTCCGCCCGCCTCACGGTGGCCACCACCGACGCCGCCGACGCCCCCGCGATCGAGGCCGCGGGAGCCGATGCCGAGGTCGTGCGGTTCGGCCTCGCCGCGCTGCGTGACGCCGCGGCGAAGCTGGACCGTGCCGCCACCGGCACCCAGGCCCTCGACACGCCGGTGCGGTACGTCGACGTCCGCAGGAACCGGGTGACCGTCCAGGCGTCCGCGAGCAGCGCCGCCGAGGCCCTCATCGCCGCGGCCGGGGTGGACCGGGCACTCGTGAACGTCGCGCTCTCCCCGGAGCGGCCCCGCGCCCTGTACGACCTCGTCGGCGGTGACGCGTTCTACATCGGACAGGGACGCTGCTCCGTCGGATTCTCCGTCACCAAGGGCCAGGAGCAGGGATTCGCCACCGCCGGGCACTGCGGCCAGGCCGGTGCGACGACCACCGGCTTCAACATGGCCGCCCAGGGCACGTTCCAGGCGTCCACCTTCCCGGGCCAGGACACCGCCTGGGTGAAGACCGGGACCGACTGGACCGCGACACCGCAGGTCAGGGGCGCGGGCGGGGAGAACGTCCAGGTGGCGGGTTCCACCCAGGCCATGGTCGGCGCGGCGGTCTGCCGTTCCGGCTCGACGACCGGCTGGCACTGCGGCGAGATCGAACAGCACGACACCTCCGTCACCTACCCGCAGGGCACCATCAACGGCGTGACCAGGACGACGGTCTGCGCCGAGCCCGGCGACTCGGGCGGCTCGTTCATCTCGGGGAGCCAGGCGCAGGGCGTCACCTCAGGCGGCTCGGGAGACTGCACCAGCGGCGGCACGACGTACTACCAGCCCGTCAATCCGCTCCTGGAGAAGTACGGACTCGTCCTCAAGACCACCGCGCAGGACACCACCACGCCCGGCTCGGAGACGGACCAGGGCTCCTGGACGCCGGGGCACGTCTACCGGACCGGGGACGAGGTCACGTACGGCGGCGTCACCTACCACTGCGTCCAGACGCACCAGGCCCAGGGTGCGGCGCGCCCGACCGACGCACCGGCGCTGTGGGAGCGCGCCTGACGGTGCGATGACGGCGCACGACCGCGTGGGGCGAGCCCGGGCCAGTCGGCCCGGGCTCGCCCCACTCGGTCGCGCACGCCGACCACGGTGGACCCGCGTCACGTACGGCGGGCCGAACAACCTTGGAAACAACCGCTTTCGCGTGACGTTTCTGTTCTGGACTCTTGACGCCCCTCTCATGACTGCGTAGACATAGCGACCAGGAACTCACGGCGGAGCACGGTATGACTGCGCAGTCATACCAAACAGCGTCCGCATCATCGGTTCGCTCATGTACGGGATCACAGGAGGACACCCATGACGCGTGGAACGGGACGGGGGCCGAGCCCTGCCGCGCCTCGTAGCGTAGACGTGGCCCAGTTGGCCGGGGTCTCGCAGAAGACGGTGTCCCGCGTCTTCAACGATGAGCCGTACGTCTCCGCCGATGTGCGCCGGCGTGTGCTCGCCGCCGCCGAACAGCTCGGCTACCGACGCAACAACGCCGCCCGGGCGCTGGTTTCGGGGCGTACCCGTTCGATCGGCGTGGTGACGCTCGGCACCGCTCTGTACGGACCCGCCTCGCTCCTCATGGGGGTGGAGCGGGTCGTCAGGGACCTGGGCTACGCACTCCGCGTGGTGAACACGATGGAAGGCGACCCGTCCGGCATCGCCGGCGCCGTGGACTCGCTCCTCGACCAGGGGGTGGACGGGATCGTCATCTCCGAGCCGATCGACGAGGGGGACGGGGAGGGGGAGGGCGCGACCCTCCGCGTCGACGTGCCGGTGCTGGTCCTCGGTGCGCCGCCGCCCTTCACGGCTCCCACGGTGCTGACCGCGGGAGGCCGCGCCGACCTGATGGCGTGCCGGGCCACGCAACACCTCCTGGACCTGGGGCATGCGACGGTGCACCACCTGGCCGGCCCGCAGCGGTGGTACGCGGCCCGGGACCGGCTGGAGGGGTGGCAGGCCACCCTGCGTGCGCAGGGCAGGACCGTCCCCCCGGTGGTCGAGGGCGACTGGTCCGCGGCGTCGGGGTACCGGGCCGGACGCGAACTGGCGGACGACGGCGACCTCACCGCCGTCTTTGCCGCCAACGACGACATGGCCATCGGCCTGATCCGCGCACTGGCCGAGTCCGGCCGGCGCGTGCCGCAGGACATCAGCGTCGTCGGCTTCGACGACATCCCCGTCGCCGCCTACGTCAGCCCTCCTCTCACCACGGTGCGGCAGCCGTTCGAGTCCGTGGCGCAGGAAGGGCTCAAGCGCCTGGTCCACGCCATCGAAAGCCCCGAGGCGGAACCATTGCCGTTGAGCGACCCACCGGTCGACCTCGTCATCCGGGCCTCGACCGCGCCACCGCCGGACCCGGAAGACCCCGGCTCCGCATCGCACTACACCGTCCTCCCCCTCCCGGCGGCAGGCCCGGGCCGCCCCTCCTGAGGGAGGTCGGGTACCCCTCCGCCTGGCGGGTGGCCCGGTCGATGCCGTCGGCCTGACCCGCGCGACCTGACGTGCCGGGCTCCACGTCCCGGCACGGCCCCTGAGAACCAGGAGCCGCCCGGCCGCGTTCCGGTACCCCGCCTGATCCGCACCACCGCGTTCCGACCGCCCTGCCCCCATGGCAGGCGCGCTCCGCGCCGCCGCGGCCGCGCCGCCGCGCCCTCGTGCGTCGGCGTGCGCGCCCTCGGCCGCGTCCTTCCCTCTCCTCACTCACCCCGCACGCCCTCGCCCGGCGTGCCGTCACTTCGCCTCGGCGGGAGCCAGCCATGCCCAGATCAGTGTTCACACCCAGCGCCTCCTCTCTGAACCGCCGGTTGTTCCTCACCACGACAGGAGCCCTGTCCCTCGGCGCCGCCCTCACCGCCTGCGGCGGCGGTGGCTCCCCGGCCTCCTCGGCCTCCGCCGAGCCGGTCGGCCGGGCCGAGATCGACAAGGCGATGAAGACGCCGACGGAGCTGACGTTCTGGACATGGGTGCCGGACATCCGGAAGGAGGTCGCGCTCTTCGAGAAGCGGTACCCGGCCATCAAGGTCAAAGTGGTCAACGCCGGTCAGGGCGTGGCCCACTACACCAAGCTGCGGACCGCGCTGAAGGCCGGCAGCGGCGCCCCCGACCTGGTGCAGATGGAGTACCAGGCGATCCCCACCTTCACGATCACGGACAGCCTGCTGGACCTGCGGCCGTACGGCGCGTCCGCGCTCAAGGACGAGTTCGTCGACTGGACCTGGGCGCAGGTCAGCGGCGCCGGCGGCGAGGTCTGGGCGATCCCCCAGGACAGCGGTCCGATGGGCATGCTGTACCGCAAGGACATATTCGACGAGCACGGCATCGACGTCCCCGGAACGTGGGAGGAGTTCGCCGCCGCCGCGCGCAAACTCCGCAAGGCAGCACCGGATGTCCGTCTGACCAACCTCGCGGCCAACGAGGCCGCGGCGTGGCACGGCCTGCTGTGGCAGGCGGGCGCCAAGCCGTACGCCGCCTCCGGCAAGAGCGATCTCACCATCAGCGTCGACGACGCCGTGTCGCGCAAGCTCGGCGCGTACTGGGGCGGGCTGGCGCAGGAGGGCGTCATCGGCACCGAACCGGACTTTACCGACGCCTGGTACGCGGCGCTCAACAGGGGCAAGTACGCCACCTGGATCACCGCGGCCTGGGGACCCGTCTTCCTCTCCGGTTCAGCCAAGGCCACGGCGGGCAAGTGGCGGGCGGCCCCGTTGCCGCAGTGGGACGTCTCGAAGCCGTCCTCGGGAAACTGGGGCGGCTCGACGACCGCAGTGATCCGCTCGACCAAGAACCCCATCGCGGCGGCCCTGTTCGCGCAGTTCCTCAACAGCGACCCCGCCAGCGCGAAGATGTTCGCCGAAACCCAGTCCTTCTTCCCCGCGACCAAGGCGCTGCTCGCCGATCCCGGCTTCACCGGCGATACTCCCTCCTTCTACGGCGGCCAGAAGGTCAACGAGATCTTCGCCGGGGTCAGCACCACGGTCGCTTCTTCCTTCCAGTGGCCGCCGTTCCTGGACCAGGCCGCGACCGACTGGACCGAGACGGTCGGCAAGTCCCTCGCCAACCGGAGCGGCACCGAACGCGCCCTCGGGACGTGGCAGTCACGGCTCACCACGTACGCCAAGAACCAGGGCTTCACCGTCAAGGGGAGTTGACATGACCCTCACGACGACCACCACCACGGTCACGGCCAAGGGCCGGCCGGGCGGTACCCGACACCGGCCGGGGACGGTGAACCGCCGGCGCACGGCCGGGCCGCTGTTCGTCGCACCGTTCATGGTGCTGTTCCTCCTGCTCTTCCTGGCTCCGCTCGGCTACGCCGCCTACCTGAGCCTCTTCCAGGAACGCCTGGTCGGCGGTACCGCGTTCGTCGGACTCGACAACTACGTGAAGGCCCTGGGCGACGCCCAGTTCCTCCACGGCATCGGCCGCGTCGCGCTGTTCTTCGTGATCCAGGTCCCCCTCATGCTGGTGCTGGCGCTGCTGTTCGCCCTCGCGCTCGACAGCGGGCTGCTGCGGCTGGCGCGCGTCATCCGGCTCGGCATCTTCGTGCCCTACGCCGTACCGAGTGTCGTCGCGGCCCTGATGTGGGGATATCTGTACGGCCCCGACTTCGGGCCGTTCGCCCAGCTCAGCCAGGAGCTGGGCTGGCCGGTCCCGCGCTTCCTGAGCGACGGCTGGATGCTCGGCAGTCTGGCGAACATCGTGACCTGGGAGTTCGTCGGCTACAACATGATCATTCTGTACGCCGCCCTGCGCACCATCCCGCCGGAGCTGTACGAGGCGGCGGCGATGGACGGCGCCGGCGCCTGGCGGATCGCCTGGTCCGTCAAACTCCCCGCGCTGAGGCCCGCGCTCCAGCTCACCCTGCTCTTCTCGGTGATCGGCAGCTTCCAGCTGTTCAACGAGCCCAACCTGCTGATGCGGGTCGCCCCTGACGTCATCGACAGCTCCTACACCGCGAACCTCTATGCCTACTCCCTCGCCTTCACCGGCCAGCAGGTCAACTACGCGGCCACCGTGTCGTTCCTCCTGGGCCTCGTGATCGTGATCGCCTCCTACGCCATCCTGCTCACCGCGAACCGCAGGCGGACCCCGTGACCATCTCCCGCGAAACCTTGGCCTCGCGCGACGCGGCGACGTCCTCGTCCCCGACGGTCCCGAGTCCTCCGACGACGACGTATACGGTCTCCTCCCCGCGGCCGAGGCGCCGCGGGGGCCGGAAGCGCCGCAGCACCCCGCTCACCATCGCCATGCTGGCCGTCCTGGCGTACTTCCTGCTTCCTCTCTTCTGGCTGCTGGTCGCCTCCACCAAGAGCAGCCAGGATCTGTTCAACAGTTTCGGCCTGTGGTTCTCCGAGGCCCCGCAGCTGCTGACGAACATCAAGAACACCTTCGCCCAGGACGGCGGGGTCTTCACCCACTGGCTGCTCAACACCCTGGTGTACGCCCTCGTCAGCTCGCTGGGGGCCGCTCTGATCGCGGCCGCCGGCGGGTACGGCTTCGCCAAGTTCCGCTTCCGCGGCGACCGCGCGGCGTTCAACCTGGTCCTCGGCGCAGTCATGGTCCCCGCCACCGCCCTGGCGATCCCCACCTATCTCCTGTTCGCGGAGATGGGTCTGGTGAACACACCCTGGGCGATCATCCTGCCCTCGCTGGTGAATCCGTTCGGCCTGTATCTCATGCGCGTGTACGCCGAGGACGCCATCCCCGACAGCCTCCTGGAGGCCGCCCGCATCGATGGCGCCGGCGAGGCGCGGATCTTCTTCCGGATCGGGCTCCGACTGCTCGGGCCCGGTCTGGTGACGGTCCTGCTGTTCACCCTCGTGGCGACCTGGAACAACTACTTCCTGCCGCTGATCATGCTCAACGACCCCGGTCTGTACCCGATCGCGGTCGGCCTGTCCTCCTGGGCGGCCCAGGCCCAGAACGGCGGGGCGGGCGGCGGCGGCGACATGGTCGCCCTGGTCGTGACCGGTTCCCTGATCTCGGTCCTGCCGCTCGTCGTGGCCTTCCTCCTGCTCCAGCGCTACTGGCAGAGCGGCCTGGCCACCGGTGGCGTCAAGCAGTAGCCACGGGCTCGCCCACGTCCTGTCAACTCCCCTGTTCCCGGAGGTTCCTTCATGGCGGCTCTGCCTGCCCGCGTCCTATTCGGCGCCGCTTACTACTACGAGTACCAGCCCTACGAACAACCCGACGAGCGGCTCAAGACCGACCTCGACCTGATGACGGACGCGCATGTCACCGTCATCCGGGTCGGCGAGTCGGTCTGGTCGACCTGGGAACCGGAGAACGGGCGCTTCGACCTCGACTGGCTCCAGCCGGTGCTGGACGGCGCCCACGAGCGCGGCATCTCCGTGATCCTCGGCACCCCGACGTACGCCGTACCGCTGTGGCTGGCCCGGCAGTACCCGGAGATCACGGGCGAACGCCGCAGTGGCGAGCGCATCGGCTGGGGCGCACGGCAGGAGGTGGACTTCACCCATCCCGCCTTCCGCTTCCACGCCGAACGTGTCATCCGCCGGATCACCGCACGGTACGCGGACCATCCAGCCGTCATCGGTTTCCAGGTCGACAACGAGCCGGGGCTGGAACTCCTCCACAACCACGGCGTCTTCCAGCGCTTCACCGACCACCTGCGCGAGAAGTACGGCGACGTGGAGACCCTGAACCGCGAGTGGGGGCTCGTCTACTGGTCGCACCGCCTCTCGACCTGGGCCGACCTGTGGACGCCGGACGGAAACACACAACCGCAGTACGACGTCGCCTGGCGGGAGTTCCAGGCCCGCCAGGTCACCGAGTTCATCGGCTGGCAGGCCGGACTGGTCCGTGAGTACGCCCGCACCGAGCAGTTCGTCACCACCTGCATCTCCTACACCCGTCCCGCGGTCGAGGACGACGAGCTGACCGACCGCCTCGACATCGCCACCGGCAACCCGTACTACGACATGCAGGACGGCCTGCTGCTCCCCGACCCCACGCCCGACGACCATGAGCAGATCTGGAAGACCACCGGTGTGTGGGCGCTCCAGCAGACCGCGGACTGGATGTACTCCTCCCGCCAGGAACCCTTCCTGGTCACCGAGACCAACGCCGGCTCGATCGGGTTCCCCTGGGACAACCGCCCCGCCTACGACGGGCAGTGGCGTCAGGCAGCCTGGGCGCTCGTGGCGCGCGGGGCCCGCATGATCGAGTACTGGCACTGGCACACGCTGCACTTCGGCGCGGAGACGTACTGGGGCGGCATCCTCCCCCACACCGGGCAGCCCGGCCGTACGTACGCCGAACTCGCCCGCCTGGGAGCTGAGTTCGAGAAGGCCGGCGCGCTCGTCGCCGGCCTCGAGCCGGACGCCGACATCACGATGGTGTACTCCACGCCCAGCAAATGGCTGATGCAGAAGTACCCGCCGCTGTCGACCCCCGACGGCGCACCCGATCCGGCCGCCTACCACCGGATCTTCGACCCGTTCTACCGGGGTGCGTTCGAGTCGGGACGCCAGGTGCGGATCGTGCACGCCCGGCAGCTGCACGACCCGCGCGGCGAGCGGGAAGGCATGGCGCCGGAGGAGGCCGTGCGCCGTCACCCCGTCCTGGTCGTCCCGGCGCTGTACATCGCCGACGACGCGACGCTCGACTGGCTGGCGGCCTACGCCCACGCGGGCGGCCATCTGGTCCTCGGACCCCGCACCGGCTACGCCGACCACGAGGCCCGCGCCCGGCACGAACGGGCCCCCGGCCGCCTCACCGAGGCCGCGGGCGTCTCGTACGACGAGTTCAGCAACCTCCGGCGGCCCGTCCCCCTGCGCGCCGCACCCGGCAGTCCGCTGAAGCTGCCGCCCACCGCTACGGCGACCCGCTGGGCCGACGGTCTCGCCGTCGACGACGCGGACGTGCTCGCCGCTTACGACCACCCGCACTTCGGCCGCTGGCCCGCGGTCACCACGCGCCGCCACGGCGCGGGCCGCGTGACGTACTCCGGCACCGTCCCCGGCCGCGACCTCGCCAGGGCTCTGGCCGCCTGGGCGGCCCCCGCCCCCCGCAGCGGATGGCAGGACCTTCCGGCGTCCGTCACCGCGACGACCGGCGCCTCCCCCGACGGCCGCCGCGTCCACGTGGTCCACAACTGGGGTTGGGAGCCCGTCCGCGTGCAGGCCCCCGCCGACCTCGTCGACGTGCTGAAGGGCACGTCCCTCCCCTCCGCCACCGCACTGGACCTCGGCGCCTGGGACGTGCGGGTGCTCGTCTCCGCCGACGCCCGCAGCGCCCCGGACCCCACCTGAACCGGCCCGCACCACAGATGCTCACCCCGGAGGAGAGATCATGAGAAGGACAAGGCTCGGTCACACCGTCGGAAGCGTCATCGCGGCCTTCGCGATGCTGGCGATACCCCTGGCCACCGCCGAGGCGTACGCGCCCACCGGCGGGGTCCTGTACCGGCTCGGCACCGAGGCCTGCCTGAAGGGAAGGGCGAACTGCGCGGTCTACCCGAAGTCGGCGCAGCTGCCGGCCGGCCGACTGGTCGCCTCGTTCGAGAAGTCCACCGTCGTTCCGCGGACGGGCAGCGCCGACGGGCAGACCCTTCCGGTCTACAAGAGCGACGACCGCGGCACGACCTGGCAGCCGCTCTCGGAGGTCGCGGCCCCGGCCTACCTCTCGAACGACCCGCGGTACGCGAAATACACGAGCAACTGGACCAACCCGTACCTGTACACGCTCCCGCAGGACATCGGGAACCTGCAACGGGGCACACTGCTCCTCGCGAGCGTCGTATCGGGCGACGACCAGTACTACAAGGAACACAAGGCGGCCGACCCGGACTGGACACCGTCCAACGACGGAGACCGCCAGGACCTGGCGATCGCCCTGTACTCCAGCACCGACGAAGGCGTGACGTGGAAGGTCGTCAACGTCATCGCGACCGGAGGCTGGCAGGGCGGCAGCGCGGGCGCCCTCGGGCAGAACATCGCGCGCGCCAACACCTTCCGCCAGGTGGACCCCGTCTGGGAGCCCTACCTGATGGTCTACGACGGCCGGCTCGTCTGCTACTACTCCGACGAGAACGACTACCTCGGCTTCGACCCGTCCACCGGAGTGCCCGCACTCGACCCGGCCAACAACACCGCTCCGGACTCACACGGCCAGATCCTCGCCCACAGGACGTGGGACGGCGTAGGCGGGCAGTGGAGCGCGCCCGTCGTGGATGTCGCGGGACTCACCCAGAGCATGGGTGGAGGCAAGACAGAGATCGGCGGGGGCCGCCCCGGTATGGCCAACGTGGTGCCGACCACGGACGGCAAGTGGATACTCCCGTACGAGTACTGGGGCGGCGGCTCCAACACCCGGTACCGCATCGCCGACAGCCCCCTCGAGTTCTTCCGCGGCTCCCCCACCGGCGACAGCGTGACGTCCCTGCCGGTCGACGCCGGCTCCCGCCCCCTCGCGACCGGCGGCAGCCCGGTCGTCATCAGGCTCCCCGACGGCCGCCTGGTCTACAACGCCGCCGGCAGCGGGAACGTCTGGGTCAACGAGAGCGGACGCGGCGACGGCACGTGGAAGGAGTACCAGACGACTTCGCAGGCCGGCTACAGCCGCAATCTGCAGTACGTCGCCGGAACGGGCCGGGTCGCGATCCTCAACAACCAGGGCGCCTCGGTGCTCGCCTACGCCGAGACCGACCTCGGCCGCTCGGACGGCGCCTACTACCAGCTCGTGAACCGCAGGACCGGCCAGGTGATCGGCACCGGCGGCAAGACCAACGACGCGAACATCGGCAACCGGGACGTCCCCGACGTCGTCCTCGAGTCCCCCGGCTCCGCGGCGAACCGGGACACCCAGTACTGGCACGTGACGAACGAACCGAACGGGGGCGTCACCCTGTTGAACAAGTCCGGCGGCCGTGCGGCAGCCGTCTGGACCGGCCGTGCCACGGCCGGTCAGCGAATCGGCCAGTGGGTCGACAACAGCCCCACCGGCAGCTGGAACCTCGTCCCGGCCGACAACGGGTTCTACAAGCTGCGGTCGGTCGGTGACACGAGCCTCTATCTGACCGGTGCGTCGGGCGGTGCACCGCTCACCCTGCAGTACGCGGCCACGGACGGCTCCCAGGAATGGAAGCTCGTGCCGTAAAGACCGTGCACCGCAAGAAGGGCTGAGGCGCCACGTCCGCGTGGCGCCTCAGCCCTTCTTGCCTTCACCCGCCGGGGCAGGTCAGGGCCGCCCCACGGCGCGCGTAAGGGAGGTCGGCGGTACCGCCGGATCAACTTCCGGTTACCACCCCCTCACGCGTTCGAAAGTTTCGAAGCAGTGCATGGCATCCCTCGGATCACTCACACCCGACCCATCAACCTTCTCGATGAGTACTGGATGGACTTGCACGTCGACCTGCGGAATTGAGCAACCCGGCATGCCTTCACCGCGTCCGAAGCTTTCGAAATAACTGCCGAAAGTATTGACAGCTGTCAGGGGCAGATCAAGACTCCCTGATCGGACCGGACACCCCCGCCGACAGCCGCGTCATCCCAACTACGCGACGCTGCCCTCGCGTTGAGAGCAGTCGGTGAAGACCCGTCCGGCGTCACCCGTACGTAAAACAGTCCCTGGAGGACACCGACATGAGCGCATCCGTGCCATCGCCGCGCCGGCGCAGACCCGCCCCCTTCATGACCCTGCTGCGGAGCTCCTGGGCCATCGCCCTGGCCGCGGTCGCCGTGCTGCTGGTGCCCAATGCCGCCAGCGCCGACACCGTCATCAACTCGAACCAGACCGGCACCAACAACGGCTTCTACTACTCGAACTGGAGCGATGGCGGCGGCTCGGTGTCGATGACGCTGGGCTCGGGCGGCAACTACGGCTACCAGTGGAGCAACGTCGGCAACTTCGTCGGTGGGAAGGGCTGGAGCACCGGCGGACGCAAGTCCGTGAACTACTCCGGCAGTTTCAACCCGTCGGGCAACGCCTACCTCGCGCTCTACGGCTGGACCACCAACCCGCTGGTCGAGTACTACGTCGTCGAGAACTACGGCACCTACCGCCCCACCGGCACCTTCAAGGGCACGGTCACCAGCGACGGAGGCACCTACGACATCTACGAGACGACCCGGGTGAACCAGCCCTCGATCGAGGGCACGAAGACCTTCAACCAGTACTGGAGCGTCCGCCAGTCGAAGCGGACGGGAGGCACCATCACCACGGGCAACCACTTCGACGCCTGGGCGAGCCACGGCATGAACATGGGTTCCTTCAACTACATGATCATGGCGACCGAGGGCTACCAGAGCAGCGGCAGCTCCAACATCACCGTCAGTGAGGGCAGCTCCGGCGGCGGCACGGGCGGCGGCGGCACGGGCGGTGGTACCGGGGGCGGTACCGGCGGCTGCACCGCGACGCTCTCCGCGGGCGACAAGTGGAGCGATCGCTACAACCTGAACGTCTCCGTCTCCGGCTCCAGCAACTGGACCGTCACCATGAAGGTCCCCTCGCCCGAGAAGGTCCTGTCGACCTGGAACGTGAGCGCGAGCTACCCGGACAGCCAGACCCTCGTGGCCAAGTCCAACGGCAGCGGCAACAACTGGGGAACGACCATCCAGACCAACGGCTCCTGGACGTGGCCGACGGTCAGCTGCAGCGCCGGCTGATCCCACCGGCTCGCCGCTTCCCTCACGTGCACCCCGCGTCCGGCCGCGCTCCTCGGCGCGGCCGGACCTCCGCCACCAGGAGGACCCCCATGCATCTCCTTCCCCGCCTTCGCCCGGCCGCTCTGGCCGTCGGACTCGCTCTCGCCGCGACGGCCTCCCTGGGCCTGACCGCCACGGCCGCCGCCCCCGCACAGGCCGCCACCTGCAACGGCTACGTGGGCCTCACCTTCGACGACGGCCCGTCCAACGACCACACCCCCGCCGTCCTCAGCGCTCTCAAGCAGAACGGTCTGCGGGCCACCATGTTCAACGAGGGCCAGTTCGCCGCCTCCTACCCGGGGCAGGTGCAGGCCGAGATCAATGCCGGCATGTGGGTCGGCAACCACAGCTACACGCACCCCCATCTCATCCAGAAGAGCCAGGCCGAGATCGACTCGGAGCTCTCCCGGACCCAGCAGGCCATCGCCGGCGCGGGCGGAGGCACACCGAAACTGTTCCGGCCGCCGTACGGCGAGACCAACTCCACCCTCAAGGCCGTCGAGGCCAAGTACGGACTGACGGAGGTGATCTGGGACGTCGACTCGCAGGACTGGAACGGCGCCAGTACCGACGCGATCGTGCAGGCCGCGGGACGGCTCACCAACGGCCAGGTGATCCTGATGCACGAGTGGCCGGCCAACACCCTCGCCGCGATCCCGCGCATCGCCCAGTCGCTCGCTTCCCGTGGCCTGTGCTCCGGCATGATCTCGCCGCAGACCGGGCGGGCCGTCGCGCCCGACGGCAGCGCCGGCGGCGGGACCGGTGGGGGCGGGGGCACCGGTGGCTGCACCGCGACGCTGTCCGCCGGGCAGCAGTGGAGCGACCGTTACAACCTCAACGTCTCCGTCAGCGGCTCCAGCAACTGGACGGTCACGATGAACGTCCCCTCCCCCGAGAAGATCCTCTCCACCTGGAACATCAGCGCGTCGTACCCCAGCGCCCAGGTCCTGACCGCGAAGCCCAACGGCAGCGGTAACACCTGGGGGGTGACACTGCAGACCAACGGTTCCTGGGTCTGGCCGACGGTGTCCTGCACCACCGGCTGACCACCGGAGTCACCAGCCGCGGTTCCCGGTGTGCGGCGCCCCCGCGGCGCCGCACCCTCGCGCTCCCCGCCCGGCCACGGCTCGAAGCGGTCCTCGGCACGCCCTAGGAGCCGCCACCGCGGCTCACATGCGCTTCGGCGAGCAGGAGGTAGCTGCTGGCGGTCCAGGTGTAGGCGCGGTCCCGCAGGCCCGTTCCGGCCAGGGCGTCGAAGTTCTCGGCGAAGCCGTGGTTCTCGCACAGCGTGCGGAAGCAGGCGCTGATCTCGTCCGCCAGCCGGTGCTGCCCGGCGCGGCGCAGCCCGTCCTCGATGAGGACCGTGGCGGGGGCCCAGATCGGGCCGCGCCAGTAGCCGTCGGGGAGGTAGTGCGGCGAGGCCGGCAGTTCGGTGGCCAGTCCGTGCGGGGTCAGGTGGGCCTCGATGCGGGCGGCCAGCACGGCGGCGACGTCCTGCGGCAGATGCTCGCCCAGCACGATGGGCATCAGGTCGAGGAGACTGGAGCTGTGCCAGGTGTCACCGCTGTCGACCCCTCGGGTGACGAACCGCTCACCGCTCCAGAGCTCGTCGAACATCGCCGTCTGTGCCGCCCCGGCGGCCCGTGTCCACCGGTCGACGTCCCCGGGGATGTCCAGGAGGGCGGCCAGCCGGGCGAGTTCGTGGAACTGGAGGATGAGGAAGGCTGCCAGGTCCGCGGTGACCACCACGCGTTCGGGGTCGAAGGTGGTGGCGTTGTCCCAGCCGCTGTCGTTGCCGTGCTGGTAGTGGGGCAGGGCGGCGCCCGGCGCGCGTCGTGCGGTGAGCCAGAAGTCCGTCCAGCGCGTCAGCCTGTCGTACGTCTCGGCCAGGTCCGCACGGCTGACCGGCGTGGTCAGCCGACGCCGCAGGTGGCCGAACGCCCAGCCGTGGATGGGCGGTTTGACGAAGTTGCGGAGGATCTCGGAGTGGGTGACCGAGTCCGGCAGCGCCCCGGTCCCGTCCTGGTGGTCGAAGGGCACGTGGTACTGGTCCCAGGCCAGTCCGGGCCGGCCGGGCGCCAGGGCCAGGGCGTTGAAGCAGTGGTCCCAGCTCCAGACCTTGTCCATCCAGTGCTTGGACATGAGGACACCGGGCCGGGTGAGCATCCCCGCCGGGAGGACGGTCGCGGACCACACGACGTAGACCGCGAGTTCGGCGGCCGGCGTGGCGGAGGAGCGCCAGGGGGCGACCGCGTCGGCGAAGTCCGCGAAGGAGCTCTGCGCGGCCTCGGCGATCTTGTCGAAGGCCGCCGTCCGGACGTACGCGGGGCGGGCGGTGTCGAGTTCCTCGATCGCGATCTCCCAGAGGCCGTCCGCGTCGGCGGCGACGGTCAGGCCGCGGTCGGCGCCGCCCAGGGCCTGGCTGCCGAAGGCGTCGGTCACCGTGCCGGAGAGCACGGTGACGCGGTAGCGGCGACCGGTCTCGTACGAGGTGAACACGTACGCGCCGGCGGACGCGTCGTGGAAGAAGTAGGCGCCGCTGAACGGCGTCAGCGTCCGGACCGCTGCCGAGACGCGCAGCGGCAACCCCGCGCCGCGCAGGCGCACCGTGTCCGGCGACTCGTAGGCGAGATCGATACGGCCGAGGTCGCCGGTCCAGCTCAGCAGGCCCGGAACCGCCGTCACGCGGGTCCCGGCCCGCTCCCCCGTCGCGGCGTCCAGCGGCACGAGGCTCAGGACGGCGTGCATGCCGTTCTGGTGCGAGACGAGGTGGAGGTCCTCGGCCCAGACCTTCTCCGCCAGGACCGGGGAGATGTCGAACCAGGAGCCGTACGTACTGAAAGGGATGTCCTGGACGGAGAAGGCCGGGCCGGATCGGGCGGCGGTCATGAGAGGTCACTCGTTTCTCGGGCAGGGTGCGCCGGCCGTCCGGCGGACGGCACGGCCATGGCGGGGCAGGGGAGGAGTGGTGAGAGCGGTCAGTCCTTGACGGCGCCGGCGGTCACACCGGCGGCGACGAAGCGCTGGGCGAGGACGAGGATGACCGCGGCCGGCAGGGAGGCCACGACGGCGGTGGCCATGATGGCGTTCCACTCCTGGTTGTTGTTGCCGATGTAGTGGTAGATGCCGAGGGTGATGGGCTCGTGGGCGCCGCCGTTGACCAGGGTTCCGGCGAAGACGAAGTCGGACCAGGACCACAGGAACGCGAACAGGGACACCGTGACGACGGAGTTGCGGCTCATCGGCAGGACGATCGACCAGAAGGTGCGCAGGGGCCCGGCGCCGTCCGTCTTGGCCGCCTGCATCAGCTCGCCGGGGATGCCGGACATGAACGCGGTGAAGATGAGCACCGCGAAGGGAACGGCCAGGGTGGAGTCGGCGACGATCAGGCCGGGGACGGACTGGAGCAGGCCGAGGCTGAGGTAGATGGCGTAGAAGCCCATCGCCATGATGATGCCGGGGATCATCTGGGCGACCAGCAGGACGAAGCCGAGGACGCCGCCGCCGCGCGGGCGCAGCTTGGCCAGGGCGTAGCCGGCGGGAGCGGCCAGGGCCACGGTCAGGACGACGGTGCCCAGGCCGATGACGAGGCTGGTGCCCAGGTAGGGCAGCTGCTCGGCGAGGACCGTGCGGTAGCCGTCCAGGGTGGCGTCGACGGGGAACAGGTCCGGTGGGCTCTTGCGCATGTTCCGGTCGCGGGTCAGGGACACGTTCAGCATCCAGTAGACCGGGAAGAGCATGATCCCGGTCAGCACCAGGCCGATGGCCGTCTTTCCCCAGGTGCGCGTGCGCTTCGCGCTTCCTCCGGTGTGCGGGGTGTTCCGGCTCATGTCCAGGCCTGCTTTCGCTGCACCCGGATGTACACCAGGCCGAAGACCAGGGCGGCGATCACCAGGAGGTTGCCGACGGCCGCACCCGGGCCGAAGGCCGGGAGCATGTTGCCGAATCCGAGTTGGTAGGACCAGGTGGCGAAGGTGGTGGAGGACTCCGCCGGGCCGCCCTTGGTCATGATCCAGATGATGTCGAAGACCTTGAGCGTGTACACCAGCCCGAGGAGCAGCGTGATCGCGGACACCGGGCGCAGCAGCGGGAAGGTGATGCTCCGGAACCGCCGCCAGGTGCCGGCCCCGTCCAGGGCCGCGGCCTCGTACAGTCCCGCGGGAATGGACTGCAGGCCGCTGTGGAGCACGACGAGGTTGAACGGTACGCCGATCCAGATGTTCGCGATGATCACCGAGGCCAGCGACCAGCTCGGTGAGGTCAGCCAGTTCACCGGGTCGACGCCCACCCCGTGCAGGAGGGTGTTGACGATGCCGGAGTCGCTGTTGAGCATCCACGACCAGGTGGAGGCCGACACGATCAGCGGCAGCAGCCAGGGCACCAGGAACAGGGCCCGCAGGGTGGCGGAGAGCCGGAAGTGCTGGTGGAAGAAGACCGCGAGCGCCAGCCCGATGGCGTACTGGAAGACCAGGCACACCACGGTGAACAGGAGGGTGTGGAGCAGGGCGGGGAGGAACGTCGCGTCGGCGAAGACCGTCCTGTAGTTCTCCAGGCCGGTGAACGGGGCGTCGCCCTGGACGAAGGAGCGGACGGTGTAGTGCCGCAGGCTCAGGTCGATGTTGCGGTAGAGGGGGTAGGCGTAGAAGAGAACGAGGTAGAGGGTCACCGGGGTGAGGAAGGCCCAGGCGGCCCACTGCTGGGAGGCGGGGCGGCGGCGCGGCGGGGGCGGTGCGGCGGGGGCCGCCTCGCCGGGGCCGGTATCGGACCCGGCGAGCGGCACTCGTGTCATGTGGCTCATCGACGGACCTTGGTGATCGGCTACTTGACGGCGGACTGGGCGGCGGCGAGCGCGTCCTGCGGGGACTTCGAGCCGCTGAGGGCGGACTGCACGGCCTTCCACAACTGCTCCGAGATCTTCGGGTACTTGGTGCCCAGGTCGTCGCTGGTACGGCCCTTGGCCGCCTTGACCGCGTCCACCCACGGCTTGAGCCCGGGGGTGGCCGCCGTCTGCTTGCCCTGCACCTCGGCGGTGGGGGCCACGTACGACAGGGTGGTGTCGGTGTCGTACAGGTTCTGGTCGCTCGTCAGACAGGCCGCGAGCTTCCGCGCGGTGGCGTAGCGGCCGGTGTCGCCCTGCACCGGGAGGGTGACGAACTCGCCGCCGGTCGGGGCGGCGGCGCTGCCGCCGGTGGCGCCCGGTATGGGCAGGACGCCGTAGTCGAATCCCGCCTTCTCGGCGTTGGCCAGTTGCCAGGTGCCGTTCTCCGCGAACGCGTAGTCACCGCTCGCGAACTCCTGCCAGCTGGTGGTCTGGGTGTTGTTGAGTACGGAGTTGGGGGCGTACCCCTTGCCCAGCCAGTCCTTCCACAGGGACAGGGCGGAGACGGCCGCCGGGGAGCCGATGTCGGTCAGTTTCGCGCCCGCTCCCCAGAACCACGGCAGGAACTGGAAGGTGCCCTCCTCCGTGCCGATCGCGGAGAACGTGATGCCCTTCTTGCCCTTCTCCTTGACCTTCGCCAGCGCCGCCGTCATGGTCGGCCAGTCCTTGACCGAGGCGATGTCCACCCCGGCGTCCTTCAGGATCTGCTTGTTGTAGTACAGGGCGAGGGTGTTGGCGCCGATCGGAGTGCCGTAGGTCTTGCCTTCCGACTGGCCGGCGGCAAGCAGGTTGGCGTCCACGCCCGAGGTGTCGAGCTTGTTCTCGTCGGTGGCCGTGAGGGCTCCGGCCTCGGCCAGCGTCGAGACCACCGGGTTGTCGACGATGAGGATGTCCGGGGAGTTGTCCTGCTGGGCGGCGAGGAGCGCCTTGTTGGCCAGGTCGCTGGTGTCGAACCCGGTGCGCTTGATCTTCACGTCCGCCTTGGCTCCGCAGGCGTCGAGCAGCTTGCCCCAGGCGGCGCCCTTGGCGAACTGCGGGTAGGGGTCCCAGACGGTGTACGTGCCGTCGTCGGCGCCCTTGGCCCCGGTGCCTCCCGAGGACCCACAGGCGGTGGCGCCGAGGGCGACGGCCAAAGCGGTCGCGGCCACGGTCGTCAGGCGGCGCTTTCTGGTGGAGCTGTTCATCGCGGGTTCCTTCGTCTTGAGCACGCGGGTGCCGAGGATGGTGAGCAGGGGGAGGGTGCGAGGGCGTGGAGAGCGGCCGCGGGCATGCCGGACTGCGCGGACCGCCGGTTCGGGTGCCCGGGGGGCCGGCGCGCGGGGCGCGGTCAGGGAGTGGTCAGGGCGTACGGGCCCCGGGGTCCGCCGGAGGGGTGGCGCCGACCGGCCCGGTGCTGGCCCGCAGGGAGACCGGTGGCACGAGGAGGTGGTGCCGCGGCGGTGCGTCGGGGTGGGCGAGCCGCTCGACCAGGAGGTCGACGGCCAGGCGGCCCAGCTCCGCCGCCGGTACGTCCGCCGCGGTGAGCTGCGGGGTCACCGTCTGGGCCCAGCGGCTGGCGACGACGCCGGTGACGGAGAAGTCGCGCGGCACATGGCGGCCGGCCTCGACCAGCCCTCGGTAGAGGCCGCCGAGCGCGGCCTCGTTCAGGGTGACCAGGGCCGTGGTGTCCGGATCGTCGTGCAGGATCCGCTCCAGACACGTCTGGCCGGAAGCGGGGTCGTCCCCGCAGCAGTACGTACGGGCCGTCAGCCCCCGCTCGGCGGCGGCCTTCGTGAAGCCGTCCAGACCGCGCTGGGCGGACTCGTACCCCGTGCGCAGCAACTGCTCGGGGCGGTTGACGAAGGCGACTCGGCGGTGCCCCAGGTCCGCCAGATGGTGCACGCACGCCTCCACCAGCGCGGTGTGGTCGATCCCCGCCCACCAGCCGCCCTCGGGACGCGCGGTACGGCCGATGGCGACGAAGGGGAAGTCCACCGCGGACAGATGGTTCACCCGGTCGTCCTCGAGGCGGATCTCCATCAGGATCGCACCGTCGACGCGCCGCTCCCCCAGCAGCCGCTGGAAGGAGCGGTCGCTGTCCACCCCGCTGGGCGACAGCAGTACGTCGTAGTCGCAGGCCGCGGCGGCTTCCACCACGCTGCCGATGAAGTCCAGTTGCATGCCGGTGTAGTGGTTCCCGGCCGGCGGGAAGACCAGCCCGAGCGTGCTGGTCCGCCCGTTGGCCAGGGCGCGGGCGCTGGCGCTGGGCTGGTAGCCCAGCTCGTCCACGACCTGCTGGATCTTCCTGCGGGTGTCGTCCGAGACCGGACGCTTGCCGCTCAGCGCGTAGGACACGGTGCTCCGCGAGACACCGGCCCGGCGCGCGATCTCCCCGATGTTCACGGTGACTCCTCCATCGAACCGGTTCGCATGGAGTGAAGGTAGGAACGGCCGGAGCGACTGTCAATACCCGGGTCACACTTCACCAAATCCCACCGAACAAAGGGAAGTTCCTTGTGTCGGAGGGATTGCTGGCCGCATGGCCCGGTGCTAGCTTCGCCGAACCGGTTCGACGAAGCGATCCTTCCGGCGAACCGACGAGACACCTGGCCTGTGCGGCCCGGTCCGCCGGTGCAGCCGGCCCATCCGCTCCCCGGAACGTCCAGGCCTCCCGTTCGGGTCATCCGGCCGAACGGGTTCGACGTACTCCTCCCCCGGCCCTCCCTCCGCACGGAGCGGCACCTGGACGTCCGCCGGCCCAGGAGGGCCGCGGACCGGCCCCCCGACTGAAGGATTGAGGACGCTCTCCATGCCATCCGCTGACAGATCCACCCGGCGCCGGAGCTCGGCCGCCGTGGCCCTGACTCTCGGCGCGGGCCTGCTGGCCGCACCGGCCGCGCCGGCGCAGGCGGCCGACGTGCCCCGGCCCGCCGCCCACTACACCTTCGACCAGGACGATCTCGCCTCCGGAAGGATCGGCGACAGCTCCGGCAACGGTCTGACCGCGAGCCTGGTCAACGGATCCACCGCGCGGTCCGTCACCGGCGCCGACGGAGGCAAGGCGCTGGCCCTGCCGGGCGGGGCGCCCGCCTCGGACGGCGCCTACGTCCGCCTGCCCGGCGAAGTGATCCGCGGGACTGGCGACCTGACTGTGTCCGCCCGCGTGAAGTGGGGCGGCGACACGTCGGCCTGGCAGCGGATCTTCGACCTGGGCACCAACAGCACGCGGTACCTCTTCGCCACCCCGTCCAACAACGACGGCGTACTCCAGACCGCCGTGACCACCGGCGGAGGAGGCGCGGAGGCGCGGACCGCCGGGTACGCGATGCTGCCCGCCGACGCGTGGCGGACGGTCACCGTCACCCTCGACTCCGCCGCCGGCCGGGTCACCACCTACCTCGACGGTGCGGCGGTCTCCTCCGCCGCGACCGGCGTCAAGGCCGGGGATCTGCTCGACCCTTCGGCCACGACAGCCGGATACCTCGGCAAGTCCTTCTATCCGGACCCCCTTTTCAAGGGCGCCATCGACGACTTCACCGTGTGGCACGCGGCGCTCAGCGCCGAGCAGGTGGCCGGCACGGCCGGGACCCCGCCCACCCTGACGGAGCTCTCGAAGACGTCCTTCGCGGTCCGCACCACATCCGGGACCGCTCCGTCCCTCCCCGCTGCCGTCCGCTCCTCCTTCTCCGACGGCTACGACCGCGACACACCGGTCACCTGGGACGCCGTTCCGGCCGACGCGTACGCCCGGCCGGGCACGTTCACCGTCGCGGGATCGGCGGCCGGGCGTACGGTGCACGCGACCGTCACCGTGGTCCGCGAGGGGCAGCTCGCCGTCGACCTCGGCTCGGACACCGGCGCGTTCCACGGCGGCGCGTCCGGCACCCTCTACGGCGTGTACGGACCGGACGTCCCCACCAACAACCTCATCGAGGGCATGGGGCTGCGCACGGTCTCCACCAAGGCGCAGGACGGCCCGCAGCACCCCGGCGCGGACGCCCTGGAGGTGGTCAAGCCGCTGGCCGACTCCACCAACGGTGACGTGTACATCTACATGACCGACATCCACCGGGGCTTCCCGTACCAGTGGCCGGGAGACACCCCCGAACAGAAGATCAAGCTGTACGGGGAGAAGGTCGTCAAGCAGGTCGACCAGGTTCTGAAGCTGCCGAAGGAGTATCAGGACAACGTCGTCTTCGTGCCGTTCAACGAGCCCGAGGGCAACATGTTCGGCACCGGCGAGTGGAGCTACGACAAGGTCAGCTGGCTGAACGACCCGGACGCCTACTTCGCCGCCTGGGACGACTTCTACCGGCTCATCAAGGCCCGGATGCCTGCGGCCCGCATCGCCGGCCCCAACACCAGCGTCCTCTTCGACCAGGTGAAGGGGTTCCTCGCACACGCCCAGGCCGCCGGCACCCTCCCCGACGTCATCACCTGGCACGAACTGAGCCACCCCGAGGCGGTGCGCGAGAGCGTCGCCAAGTACCGCACGTGGGAGAAGGAACTCTTCGAGGGCACCACCAGGGAGGGCACGCGGCTCCCCGTCAACATCAACGAGTACGCGTTCAACTACCACACCTCGGTGCCGGGGCAGATGGTCCAGTGGGTGTCCGCGATCGAGGAGTCCAAGGTCGACGCCGACATCGCGTACTGGAACATCGACGGCAATCTCTCCGACTCCGCGGTGCAGTCCAACCGAGGCAACGGCCAGTGGTGGCTGCTCCATTCGTACGCCTCGATGAGCGGGCACACGGTGAAGGTGACCCCGCCGTTCGTCGGCGAGAACTACACCATGCAGGGCGTCGCCACGCTCGACGCGAAGAGGAAGCAGTCCCGGCTGCTCTTCGGCGGGTCCACCGGCAACGGCCACGTCTCCTTCGGCCACGTGCCGAAGGAGGTCTTCGGCGACCGGGTGCACGCCTGGGTGCGGGAGATCGAGTGGAGCGGCCAGCTCGGGGACTCCCCCGGGCCGCGGCTGCTCGCGGAGCAGGACGTGCGGGTCGGTGACGACGGCACGGTGGGCTTCGGCTTCGGTGACGGCGGACTGCCGAAGCTGAAGGAGTCCTCGGCGTACGAGATCGTCCTCACCCCGGCCGGGAAGGCCACGGGCGTCCAGGCGCCGTCCACACGCTGGAAGTCGTCGTACGAGGCGGAGGACGCCGCCCACACCGGCTCCGGCTACTCGAAGAACGGCCCGGAGGGCTCGCCCCGGGACGTGTCGAAGTTCTACACCTCCGGCGGCTACGACGTGGGGGGCCTGCGCACCGGCTCGGACGTCGCGCTCGACTTCAGCGTGGACGTGCCCGAGGACGGCACGTACGACCTGAGTGTCTTCGCCAACTCCCTCAACACCTTCGACAAGGTGAAGGAACAGGGGCCCGCCAACGTCTTCCTGCGCGTCGACGGCAGGGCGGACAGCGAACAGGAGGTGTATCTGCCGCTCGGCTACAAGTGGGTGGTGTGGGACCACGCCGACACCCAGGTCAGGCTCACCAAGGGCAAGCACACCCTGACGCTCGCCGCGAAGAGCGCCGACGGCACGCGCGCCACCCGGGGCGACGCCATCGTCGACCGCCTGCTCCTCTCCCTTCCCGGCACCTCGGCCGCCACCCAGGTGTACGAGGGCGAGCTGGCCTGGCCGGCCGGCGGGGCGCAGCCCACGTACACGGTGCCGACGCAGGCCCAGGCACCTGCCACCGGCTCGGGCGCGGTCAGGCTCGGCCGGGGCCAGACCGCTACGTTCTGGGTCCATTCATCCGCCGACCGCGAGGCCACCCTCAAGGTGGACACGCTCGGCAGCGCCGACGCCCGGCTCGCCGTCAACGGGCACGAGGTCCTGCGCCTGTCCCCGGGCCGGACCAGCGTGGCGGTCTCGCTCTCGGGCGGCGTCAACAAGGTGACGCTGACCGGGGGCTCGTCGGGCGCGCTCGTGGACCGGCTCACGGTCACACCCACCGAGGGTGCGCTCACGACGCGTACGTACGAGGCGGGCGACGCCCGGCTCGCGGGTACGGCCTCGCTCGTCCCGCTCTCCCTGGCCACCGGCGGCACGGCGATCACCGGAATCGGCGGCGCACCCGGCAACGGCAACACCGCGACGTTCACCGTCGCCGCCGACCGGGCCGGCCTGTACGCGCTGCGCGTCCGCTACTCCAACCCCGAACAGTCCGAAGCCACCCACTACAACCCGGACCCGCTCGCCCGGCACGCCGACATCACCGTCAACGGCGGCGGGATACAGCGGGTCGGCTTCCCGCACACCTTCCACCGCAACAACTTCTGGGAGCTGACCATCCCGGTCCGCCTCAAGGAGGGACAGAACACGGTGTCCTTCGGCTCGGAGGAACTGCCGGACTTCGACGGTGCGACCTACGCCTCGGACACGTTCCCCGGTGTGCTGCTCCGCTCCCGGTACGCGCCCCTCGTCGACCGGATCACCGTCGCGCCGTATGCGCGGGAGGTGCGGTGAGGCCGTCCTCCTAGGAATGTGACGCGCGCGGGGCCTGCCGGCAGCGGGGCCCCGCGTCGTGCGGTACGGCCGGGATCGGCTGATCGCCGCGGTCCGGCCCGGCCACCCGCTCGGCGGGAGCCGGCCGGCCCCCGAGCGCTACGCGGCCGCCGAACACCTCACCGTGTCGCGGCGCGGAAGCCTGCGCGACCCGGTCGACGACGCGCTGGCCGCCCACGGACCCCGGCGGCGCGTCGTCGCCGCGGGACCCACTGCCGCCTTCGCGCTGCAACTGGCCCTCACCACCGACCTGGTGGTCGGCCGGGCCGCTCACCCCAGTCGGCTCAGCGCCGCCGACACCAGTGTCCGGACACCGGGAAGGAGCACCGGAAGGTCGGGGGCGAACAGGGGGCTGTGGTTTCCTGGTACGTTGCCGATCTTCTCGGCCAGGTCCGCTCCGGGGGCCGCCTCCCACACCGGGGGCGGGGTCGACGTCACGTACCAGAAGTCGTAGGGCACGCCCGCCGGCGCGAGGAGTGAGAAGTCCTCGCTGCCCATCGCGGGGCCGAAGTCGAGCACCGTGAGCGGTCCGAACAGTTCGCGGTGCACGGCGGCGATCTCGCCGTCGAGGACGGTGTCGTTGACGGTGTTCGGGTAGCCGGGCCGGACCGTGACCTCCGGCGGGGTCGGGCAGCCGGCGGTCCGGCACTCGCCCTCCACGATGCGGCGGACGGCCCCGAGGACGCGCTCCCGCACGCTCGCGTCCTGGGTGCGCAGGTTCAGGGAGAGGCGGGCCTCGGCAGGGATGATGTTGTGCTTCGTACCGGCGTGGAACTGGCCCACCGTCAGCACCACCGAGTGGGCCGCCGCGACCTCGCGGGACACGACGGTCTGCAGGCGCGTGACGATATACGCGGCGGTTACCACCGGGTCGGTCGTCGACTCGGGGCGGGAGCCGTGACCGCCGACGCCGTGGACGACGACGTCGAGGTCGTCGGAGGCCGACATGGTGAGCCCCGGGGTGTGCGGGTAGAACCCGGCGAGACCGGGCGTGACGTGCTGGCCGAGCACCACGTCGGGGCGGGGGAAGCGGGTGTGCACCCCGTCGGCGACCATGGCCGCCGCCCCGCCGCCGGACTCCTCTGCCGGCTGGCCGACGACGACGAGCGTGCCCGACCAGGTGCCGCGGGCCGCGGCCAGCGCGTCGGCGGCTCCGGCGAGCCATGTGACGTGCAGATCGTGACCGCAGGCATGCATCACGCCGTCGACGGTGGAGGCGTACTCCAGACCGGTGGCCTCCTGCACCGGCAGTGCGTCCATGTCGCCGCGCAGCCACACGGTCGGACCGTCGCCGTTGGCGAGAACACCGACCACCCCGGTGCGGCCGACGCCCTCCGTCACGTCGTAGCCCGCCGCCCGCAGCCGCGCGGCGAGCTTCGCGGCGGTGCGGTGCTCCTGGAAGGCGAGCTCCGGGTGGCGGTGCAGATCCTGGTAGAAGTCCTCCAGGGCTGCTGGCTTCAAGCCGGCGGTGATCTCCTGCGTGAGGCGGGCGACGGCGGTCGGTTCGCTCATACCGCTTCCTCCTTCTCGTCGAATGTCGGCACGCTCGCCAGGAGGCGGCGCGTATACGGGTGTTGTGGGGCGTGGTAGACGTCCCGCACCGGGCCCTGCTCCACCAGTTCGCCCTGACACAGGACGGCGACCTCGTCGCTCACATGGCGGACGACGGCCAGGTCGTGGGAAATGAAGATCATCGTGAGGGACAGGGACCGTCGTAGCTCCTCGAGGAGGTTGAGCACCTCGGCCTGCACGGAGGCGTCCAGCGCCGAGGTGATCTCGTCGGCGATCAGCACTTCGGGTTCCACGGCGAGCGCCCGGGCCACTGCGATGCGCTGGCGCTGGCCGCCGGAGAACTCGTGCGGGTACCTGTCGGCCGCGGAGCCGTCCAGCGCCACGGTTCCCAGCCACCGTTCGACGGTCGCCGCATGCTTCCTGGCGTCGGCCCGCACGGGGTCGACGGCCTCGGCAATCGCCTCACCGACCGTCATGCGCGGGTTGAGCGAGGCGTACGGGTCCTGGGAGACGAGCTGCACCCGACGGCGCACCGCGGCCAGCTCCTTGCGCCCGAGGCCGGTGACGTCCCTTCCGTCGAGGAGGATGCGGCCGGTCCTGGCGGGGTGGGTGCCGACGATCGCCTTGGCGATGGTCGACTTGCCGGAGCCGGACTCGCCGACCAGGCCGAGGGTCTGCCCGGTCCGGACCCCGGTGGACACGCCGCGCAGCACGGTTCGCATGCGCCGTCCGTGACCGAAGGCGACGGTCAGTTCCTCGACTTCCAGCTTGTGCGGGGATGAGGTCATCCGACCTGTGCCTCCTGTCGTACGGCATGGCAGGCCACGTCGTCGATCAGACGCGGTCGTTCGGTCGCGCAGACCGCGTCGAGCGCCACCGGGCACCGGTCGGCGAAGGCGCAGCCGGACGGCCGGTCGGCGGGGGCCGGCGGGCGGCCCGGGATCGTGGCGAGCGGTGCGCGTTCCCCGCTTCCGGTGTCCCGCAGTCGCGGGCTCGCGGCCAGCAGTGCCCGTGTGTACGGGTGCCGCGCGCGCCCCGCCCGCAGGTCGGCCGCGGCCAGTTCCTCGACGACACGTCCCGCGTACATCACCACGACCCGGTGGCACACCGTGCCGACGACACCGATGTCGTGGGAGATGAGGAGCACGCTCGTGGCACGCCGGTGGTTGACGTCCTTCAGGACGTCGAGGACTTCGGCCTGAACGGTCACGTCGAGGGCGGTGGTCGGTTCGTCGGCGATGATCAGTCGCGGACCGGGCAGCAGTGCGGCGGCGATCATCGCGCGCTGCCGCATGCCGCCGGACAGCTCGTGCGGATACTGCTTCATGACCTGGGCGGGCTCCTTGATCCGTACCTGCTCCAGGGCCTCGACGGCCCGCCGGCCCGCCTCCGCGCCGCTCACCCCTTGGTGGACACGGAGCGTCTCGGTGAGCTGACCGCGCATCCGCAGCGCCGGGTTGAAGGAGGACGACGGGTCCTGGAAGACGATGCCGATCTCGGTCGCCAGACGCTCGGCATCGGCTTCGGGGGCGGCCAGGTCGAGGTCGTCCAAGGTCAGTCGCGCCGCGTGGGCGGACAGTCCCTCCGGCAGAAGCCGGGCCACGCTCATCGCCGTCAGCGACTTGCCGGAGCCCGACTCCCCCACCAGGCCGACGATTTCGCCGGGCATGACGTGGAAGGAGACGTCGTCGACGAGGCGGGTGCCGTCCGGGAGGACGACGGCCAGGCCGTCCACCGTCACCAGGGCGTCGGCGGGAGCCCGGTGCGAGGGCGGGGCCACGGCGGTGGGCCGTACCGCTGCGGCCCTCGTTCTCCCACCGCGGGGATCGAGCGCTGTGGCGAGGCCGTCGCCTATGAAGCCCACGAGGACGCCGGTGACGGTGATGGCCACCCCGGGGCCGATCGCCTCGGCGGGGTTGGTGTAGAGGGACTGGAGGCCGGAGTTGAGCAGCGCGCCCCAGTCGTATTCGGGTGCCTGGACGCCGACTCCCAGGAAGGAGAGGCCCGACAGGGCGACGAGCACGTTCGCGAAGGCCACCGACAGCAGTACCAGCAGCGGCCCGGAGATGTTCGGCAGGAGGTGCCGGACGAGCACGCGGTACGGCGGTACGCCCATCAGGCGCGCCTGCGTGACGAAGTCGCGCTGCGCCACGGAGGCCGCCATGTTCGCCGTGAGGCGGGCGAAGGCGGGGGCGCCGCCCAGGCCGATCGCCAGGACGGAGGCGACGGGCCCGGTGCCGAGGACCGTGGCGATCACCAGCGCGAGGATGAGCGCCGGGTAGGAGATCATCACATCGATCAGGCGCAGGCCCAGCTCCCGGACGCGCCGTCCCGACACCCAGACGCCGGTGCCGAGGAGGATGCCGGCGACCGCGGCGATCGCCGTCGCGGCGAGGGTCATTTCCAGGGTGAGACGAGTGGCGACCAGCGTCCGCGCCATGACGTCGCGGCCGAGCACGTCGGTGCCGAGCAAGTGTCCGGCGCTCACGTCCGCGCGGGCGGCGCCGCTCAGCGCGGTCGCCTCGTCCTCCAGCAGAAGAGGCGCGACGATGCCGAGGACGACGATCAGTCCGAAACCGGCGAGGGATACGGCCAAGGGTGCGTTCCACCGGATGCGGCGCATCAGCGGCCTCCCTTTCCAGCCAGGGTGCGGGGGTCGAGCAGCGCGAGGACGACGTCGACGAGCAGGTTGAGCAGAGCGGCGACCAGCCCCAGGATCAGGACGCAGCCCTGGATGACGGGGTAGTCGCGGACGAGGAGCGCCTCGACGACGCGTTGCCCGACGCCGGGCCAGGCGAAGATGGACTCGACGACGACCGTGCCGCCGAGCAGCCCGGCGAGGATCAGCCCGCCCAGGGTGAGCGTGGCGGTCAGCAGGTTGGGCAGGGCGTGCCGGGCGTACAGGCGCAGGGGTGGCAGGCGGCGGCCCCGCGCGGTCCGCATGTAGTCCTGGGCGAGGACGTGGGTGGCCTCGCTGCGCACGATGCGGGCCATCACGCAGGTGGCCGGCAGCACCAGGGCGGCGATGGGGAGCACCATCGACGCGAGGGTCTCGGCGCCCGCCGCCGGGAACCAGCCCAGCCTGATCGCGAAGCCGAGGACGAGGAGGGTGCCGATGATGTACTCGGGTGTGGCGCCGACCGTCCCGGTGACGAAGGTGAACGAAGCGTCGGTGCGGCGGCTGCCGCGTGCTGCGGCCGCAAGCCCGATCGGCACGGCGAGCACCAGCACGGCGAGGACGGAGAGGAGCGCGATCTCGGCGGTGAACGGCAGACGGCCGCCGATGATCTGGGCCACGGGTTCCCGCGTCTGGAAGGAGGCGCCCATGTCGCCGCGGAGCAGCCCGCTCGTGTACGTGCCGAACCGTACGAGCAGCGGCTGGTCCAGGCCGAGGTCGTGGCGGGCCCGCTCCACGTCGGCGGGGGCCGCCTCGGCGCCGGCGACCACGCGCGCGGGGTCGCCGGGGATCAGCTGCACCATCAGGAACGTGCCGACGACGAGCGTGACCGCTACGGCGGTGAGCCCGACGAGACGCCGGACGAGGAAGTCGCCCCAGGGGCTGAGCCGCGCCGAGCGCCCGGCCCCCGCGGCCGCCCCGACGGCCGGTGCCGCCGCCATCAGCCGGTGACCCGGAGCGTGGAGACGGAGAGGGACCCGCCCGGCATCGCGAAGGAGACGCCCTTGCGGGCGACGTAGTGCACGTCGACCGTGGCCAGCGGGATCACGTCGTTGGCCCTGAGCAGCGCCTCCTGGGCCTTCTGCCAGGCGGCGCACTTGGCGTTGCGGTCCGTGGTGGAGGTGGCGGCTGCGTAGTTCTTGGCGTACACCGCGTTCTTCACCGCGCCGTAGTTCAGGCCGCCCTTGGCTGGTTCGGGGCCCAGGAAGTAGCTGCCCCCGCGCGCGAGGGTGCCGCTGATCAGCGGGAAGACGGTGGCGTCCCAGTCGCCCTGGTTGGCGGTGACGTCGGTGGCCCAGGCGGCGTTGTCGGCGTTGGTGAGCTTCACCTCGGCGCCGGCGGCGCGCAGGGCCTCGGCGACGTAGGAGTTGCCCGCGCCGCCGGCGACCGCGTTGGATCCCTCCAGCTTGATGCTGACGCCCTTGAGGACCCGCTTCGCCGCAGCCGTGTCCGTGCCGGTCAGCAGGGCGCCGTCGGTGGAGACGCACGCCGCCTTCTCGTCCACGTACGAGGTGAGGGGCTGTCCGGTACCGCCGAAGACGTTGTTGAACGCCTTGACGCTGACCGCCTGCGCGATCGCCTTGCGAAGTTTCGGATCGGCGCCCGGGCGCCCGGGGCGCTGATTGAAGGCGATGTAGTTGCGGATGAACGGCGCGGATTCGACCGTGAACGTGTCGTTGCCCGTGAACCGGGTGGCGTCCGGGCCGGTGAGGGGAGCCAGGTCGAGGGCGCCGGTCTGCAGCTGGTTGGCGAGGGTCGACTCGTTCTTGGAGATCTGTACGCGCAGGCGGTCGGCCGGCTCCCCGGCGGGCATCGCGGCGAACCGCGGATACGCCTTGAATCCCTTGCGCAGCCGCAGTTCGTACGAGGCGCCGCGCCGCGCCGTCACCATCTCGTACGGTCCGGTGGCCGCGCCCTTGACGGGGCCCTGGGCGAGCGCGGCGGCGCCCGCGTCGAGGCCGGTCTTGCAGACGATCCCGGCGGCGGTGCCGGACAGGCCGGCGAGAACCTCGCCCCACGGGGTGGCGGTGGTGATGGTGACGGTGCCGGCCGCGTCGTCGCCGGTGATCGCGGTCTTCTTCCCTGTGTTAGCGGCCCCGAAGGTGAGCAGGGCGCCGGCCGAGTTCGCCCGGTAGCGCTCCAGTGAGGCGACGACCTGCGAGGCGGTGAGCGCCGACCCGTCGGAGCAGGTCAGGCCCTTCTTCAGAGTCAGCGAGGTCTTCGTCGGCGTGGACGTCCAGGTGTCGGCGAGACCGGCGACGAACGTGCCGCCCTCGTCCTGGCCGATCAGCGGCTGGTACAGCAACGACGTGACGGCGTAGTCCGTCGAGCCCGCGCCCTTCGCCGGGTCGAACGAGGTGACGTCGGAGGTGAATCCGACCTTGACGGTGGCCCGGTCCTTGTCGCCGCCCGAGGAAGGACCGCCGGTCGGACCGGTGGTGCAGGCGGAGGCCAGGAGGCAGGTTGCGGCGACCGTGATGGCGCCGGAGAGGAACCGCGAACGGGGCATGGAGGACTCTCCAGGACTGAGAACCGAGAAGGGGGCTGAGCGGGGCGAAGGAGTGGTACGAGCCGGGGAATCGCACGGGCCGTGGGCCGGGCCGGCCGACGTCCGGGAGCGCGGGCGGTGCTGCGGTCTGTTGCGGCATACAGAACAGGCCACTTCCCTCCCGCCCCCGCAATTGCAAGAATCCGCATCGGAGAGGGGATCGCATGCATGAATCAGCAGGGACCGTCGGCCTCAGTGCCGCCACCACCCCGTCCCGGGGAACACTCGATGAACTCGACCTTGCCCTCGTCAACGCCCTTCAGATGGCGCCCCGCGCCCCCTGGGCGCAGCTGGCCCGTCCGCTCGGCGTGGACGCGGCCACGCTCTCCCGCCGCTGGTCCCGGCTGCGGGAGAGCGGTGAGGCATGGGTCACCTGTTACGCGTCTCCCTCCCAGGTCACCTACGGCGCCCTCGCCCTGATCGAGGTGTCGTGCGTGCCGCAGGCCCGGGAAGCCCTGGCCGAGCAGCTTGGCGGGCATCCGCAGGCGATGAGCGTGGAACTGGTGGCGGGATCGTGCGACCTGCTCCTGACGGTGGCCACGGCGACCATGTCGTCGATGAGCGCCTACGTGCTGGCCCTCGGCCGTATCGAGGCGGTGACGGCCACGCGCACCCACCTGGTGCAGCACGTGCACCGGGACGGCAGCGAGTGGCGCATGGACTCCCTCTCCCGCGACCAGAGGCGCGACCTGTCGGAGACCGAGGACGGTGGCGCCCACGCCGCCGTCGCGGCCACGCTCACGTCCGAGGACCGCATCCTGCTGCGCGTCCTCGCCGAGGACGGCCGCCGCTCCGTCACCTCGATCGCCGCCGAACTGGGCCGTCCGGAGTCAACGGTGCGACGGTCGCTGAACTCGCTGCTCCAGGGCGGCAGAGCGGTGCTGCGCTGCGACGCCGCCCACCTGTACGCGGGCTGGCGCAGCTCGGCGACGCTCTGGATGTCCGTGCCGCCCGCCCAGCTCATGGCGGCGGGCGACGAATTGAGCCGCCTGCGGAGCACCCGTATGGCGGCGTCGGTGTCCGCCGAGGCGAACCTGCTGAGCGTGGTGTGGCTGCACGCCCTGGACGACCTGGGCCGCTACGAGGCCCAGGCCGCCGCACGGATCAGCTCCCTGCGCGTACGCAACCGAGCGGTGAACCTGCGCTGGATCAAGCGCATGGGCCGCTTGCTCGGTGACGACGGCCGCAGCACCGGCTGCGTCCCGGTCGATCCGTGGCACCCGATCGCCTGAACCACCCCGTCCGGACCGTCCCCTCCCGTCGGGGCGGTCCGAGTCACTCCTTCCCGGGCCCGCAGCGGCGCTTTCCAGCACACAGCCCATGGTCCTGGCGGATTCATGCAATCCGCAGGCCGGACGGGGCCGGTCCCTGAGGCTGACACCACCGCCGGCGGGTCGATGAGCCGGTCGGCCGGCATGTCGGCCGACCGGCTCATCGCCCCGTCGGCCTCAGCCTCCGCACGGGAAGGACGCCACTCCCATGTCCAGCCGCACCCCCGCCGGCGACGACCTCGTCCGCCTCAGCGCCACCGACGCGCTTCGGCTCTTCGCCCGCCGTGCGCTGTCGCCCGTGGAACTCATGCGGGCCGTCGTCGCGCGTGCGGAGAAGGTCGAACCACGCATCAACGCCTTCACGGAGCGGCTCTTCGACGAGGCCCTGGAACAGGCCCGGCACGCCGAGGCCCGCTACCTCGGCAAAGGCGGCCTGGTCCCCCGTCCGCTGGAGGGCATCCCGGTCGCGGCCAAGGAGAAGCACGCCATCCTGGGCCGCACTCTGACCGAGGGCTCACTCGCCCACGAAGGCCGCATCGCCACGGAGAACGCCCCCGTGATCGACCGCATCCTCGGCGCGGGCGGGATCATCCACGCCCGCACGGCGACCCCGGAATTCTCCCTCAGCACCTACACGCACTCCCGTATGTGGGGCATCACCCGCAACCCCTGGAACCCCGACTTCACCCCCGGCGGCTCCTCCGGCGGCGCGGGCGCCTCCCTCGCCGCCGGTACGACCCTGCTCGCCTCGGCCTCCGACATCGGGGGCTCCACCCGCATCCCCGCCGCCTTCACGGGAACCGTCGGCTTCAAGGCCCCTTACGGACGCAACCCCGGCCTCGGCGTGCTCGCCGCCGACCACTACCGCGGCGACGGTCCCATGGCCCGCACCGTGGACGACGTCATCGCCTTCCAGAACGTCCTGGCCGGCCCCGACGCCCGCGACCACGCCTCGATCCGCCCCAAGTTGACCGTGCCCACCGCGTACGCGGACGCGGCCGGCGCACGTATCGCCCTGTGCGTCCGGCTCGGCGCGTACGACGTCCACCCGGAGATCGAGGCGCACACCCGCGCCGCCGCCCAGACCCTCGCCGACGCCGGCGCGTACGTGGAGGAGATCACCCTCCCCTGGACGCGCCTCGACCTGCTGACCGCGGTCGCCGGCCATTTCTCGACCCTCTTCGGCGCCCTCGTCGTCGAGGCCGCCGAAACCCACCGCGACCTGCTCAGCCCGTACACGCTCGCCTTCGCCGACACCATGAACCACGCCCGCACCAAGGTGAGTTACCTCGACTCCCTGCGCGCCGAACACCGGTTGCAACGAGCCCTCGCCACCGCCATGGACGGATTCGACGCACTGATCTGCCCCACCACCGCCGTTCCCGGCTGGCACGCGGGCGACGACCTGTCGGGCGACAAGGTCGTGGTGCACGGCGAGGAAGTGGCCGACACCCTGTGGAGCGCCATGACCACACCCTTCAACATCAACAACCGCTGCCCCGTGCTCAACGTGCCCTCCGGAATGTCGAGCTGGGGGATCCCGACCGGCCTCCAGATCGTCGGCCACCCCTACGACGACCCCGCCGTCTTCCGGATCGGCAAGGCACTGGAGACCCTCCGCCCCTGGTCGTACGCCCAGGTCGAGGAGGGCCTGCCGTAAGGGCTGTCCCGACGCCCCGCCCACGCAGGAAAGCGTGTCGGCCCCACCTCCACCACCACCAGCTCACCTTCGAAAGGCAGTTCCTGTGAACGCCGCCGAACCCGATCCGCTCTGGCCGGCATACGACCAGCCGGGCGCCCTGACGACGATCGAGTCCATCGCGCTCGAGGACCGCGGCCTGCCCGGTTCCACGTACGACGTACTGGCACGCGCCGCCGCACTGTGGCCCGACCGGCCGGCCCTCACCATGCTGCCCAGCGCGGAGCAGTGGACGCGCGGCGAGACCGCGTCCTTCGAGCAACTGCGCGATCAAGTACACCGCATCGCCAATCTCTTCCATCTGCACGGCGTAGGCCGCACCGCCGCGGTGGGCCTGCTGACCCCCAACGCCGGCCTGCTGCCGGCCACCCTCCTGGCCGCCCAGCTCGTGGGCTGTGCGGCACCGGTCAACCCGGCGCTCGCCGCCGGACACGCCGAACGGCTGCTGCGTCTGGGCGGGGCACGGGTCCTGGTCGCGGCCGGACCCGAACTCGACGCCGACGCATGGCGGACGGCCCGTACCGCGGCGGCGTCACTCCGCTGCTCGGCGCTGTTCGCTCTGCGTCCGGTCGGCGCCCCCGAGCCCGCGCCCGCGCTGGAACCGATCGAGGGGGTCCACGTCGCCTATCTGCACGTCGAGGCCGCCGCCCAGCCGGCCGAACTCCATCCCGGTGTGGTGCCTCCCAAGGCCGGCGACCTGGCGGCGTACTTCCACACCGGCGGCACCACCGGGGCCCCCAAGCTGGCCGCGCACACCCACGCCAACGAGGTGACCGACGCCTGGATGATCGCGGCCAACAGCACGCTGGACTTCGATTCCGTACTCTTCGCCGGACTGCCGTTGTTCCACGTCAACGCCTTGGTCGTCACCCTGCTGGCACCGCTGTTCCGCGGTCAGCACAGTGTGTGGACCGGCCCTCTCGGCTACCGTGAACCGGCGCTCTTCGCGGCCTTCTGGAAGATCGTCGCGCATTTCCGGATCGCCACCCTTTCGGCCGTCCCGACCGTCTACGCCGCCCTCGCCCGGATCCCGGTCGACGCGGACATCACCTCGCTGCGCTTCGCCATCGTCGGCGCGTCCCCTCTGCCGCCGACGGTACGTGCGGCGTTCGAGCACCACACCGGCGTCCCCCTCTGCCAGGGGTACGGATTGACCGAGGCCACCTGCGGCAGCGCTCGGAGCTTCCTGCACGAGCACCAGCGCCCGGAGGCCGCGGGCCAGCGCATGCCGTACCAGCAGGTGAAGACGGTACGGATCGAGGCCGACGGCACCTGGTACGACCTCCCGCACGGGGAGCCGGGCGTCCTCGCCATCAGCGGCCCCACCGTCTTCCCCGGTTACGTCGTCGGCCACGACGACACCGGACCGCGGTTGGACACCCTCGGCAGTGTGCGCGACGGCTGGCTCAACACCGGCGACCTCGCGCGGGTGGATTCCGACGGGTTCATCCACCTGCTCGGCCGCGCGAAGGACCTGATCATCCGCGGCGGCCACAACATAGACCCCGCCGTCATCGAGGACGCCCTCCTCACCCACCCGGCCGTCACCGGCGCAAGCGCCGTCGGACGCCCCGACCCCCACTCCGGCGAGGTCCCCGTCGCCTACGTCACCCTCAGGCCCGGCACGACCGGCACCGGTCCCGACGAGTTGATCGCCTTCGCCGCGCAGCACGTACCCGAGCGAGCCGCCGCCCCCAAGGACGTCATCGTTCTGCCGGCGCTGCCTGTGACCGACATCGGCAAACCTTCCAAGGTCCCCCTGCGCCTCGACTCCACGCGGCGCGCGATCTCCACAGCCCTGGCCGGCCTCGGCATCGATGTCGCCGACGAGCGGATCCGATGCGAACTGGCGGACGGCCGCCCCATGGTTTCCCTTCCTCCCGTCGCCGATCCCGGCCGGCGCCACCGGATCATCGCCCAACTCGCCCCGTACGACGTCGCCTGGGCGTTCACCGACCACGGCACCGGGCGCGGGACCGACGAACGAACCGACAGCCGGCCATGACACCGGCTCGGCATCGGACCGCTGCCGGCATGCGCGGGACCAGGGACCCCCGGCCGAGGTCTGTACGGTGAACGGCCTCGTGACAGGACGGGTGGAGAACCAGAACCTGCCGTGCACACGGCCGTCGCCCCGGTCACACCCCCAGGACCCCCTGCTTCTCCAGCGCTTTGCGCAACGCCCGCACGGCGTAGAAGGCACGGCTCTTGACGGTGCCGGGCGGTATGCCGAGGTGCTCGGCGGCCTGGCTGACGCTGCACTCCAGGTAGTACATGAGCCAGATGACGGTGCGTTGTTGCTCGTTGAGCTCCCCCAGGGCCTGCAACACCACATGGGAGTCGATCGTCGACGCCGTGTTGTCGCTGGAGGCGTTCCCGTCCTCGACGGGCACGAGCTCCAGCGGCCTTGTCCGGCGAGCCCGGTGATGATCGATGACGAGATTTCTGACCACGGTGAACAACCACGGTCTGAGGCTTTCGTTGCGGCTGCCCAGGTACGTGGCGTGCTTCCAGGCGCGGGCCGCGGTCTCCTGGAGAATGTCCTCCCCCTTGTGCCAGTCACCGTCCAGCAGACGCGCGGCATAGCGGACGAGCAACGGGCCGTACCGGTCGTAGATGTCCCTGATGAAGGCGTCGCAGTCGATGTCCGGTGCGGGGCGCCGGGCATCCGGCCGGGCCGGGGCGAGGGCAGTGGTCCCCGTTTCCATGATCCCGTTCATGAGAGACGCCCCATCCTGTTCGAGTGTTCCGTGCCGTGCTCACCCGCGTGCGCGGAGAACAGCGGGCACACGTGCTCCTTCACCATGGGAGAACGCCGGCTTTCAGGCTTCGAGGAAGTCGATGAGGGCGGCGTTGACCTCGGCTGCGTGGGTGAGCAGCAGCCCGTGCGGAGCACCGTCGATCTCGACGTACCGCGCATCGGGCAGGCGGCGGCGGAACTCGCGGGCCGTGGCGTCGATCGGCAGGATGCGGTCGGCGGTCCCGTGCAGGATCAGCGAGGGCACGTCGATGCGCTCCACATCGGCCCGGAAGTCCGTCAGCCACGCCGGGACGCACGCGTACGCCGCCATGGGCGCCGAGCCGATGGCGGTGGTCCAGTTCGCCCGCAGCGCGGCCTCGCTGAGCCGCGACCCGAGCGTCTCGTCGGAGTTGAAGAAGTCGACGAAGAAGTTCTCGTACCAGGCATAGCGGTCGGCCTCCGCCTGCTCCGCGATGCCGTCGAAGAGGCTCTGCGGCACACCGGCGGGGTTGTCCGGCGTCTGGAGCAGGAACGGCTGGAGCGAACCGAGGAACGCCGCCTTCGCCACCCGCTGCGAGCCGTGGACGCCGAGGTAGCGGGCCACCTCGCCCGAGCCCATCGAGAACCCGACGAGAACCACGTCACGCAGGTCCAGCTGCGTCAGTACGGTGTCCAGGTCGGCGGCGAAGGTGTCGTAGTCGTAGCCCGTCATGGTCTTGCTCGACCGGCCGAAGCCGCGGCGGTCGTAGATGATGACGCGGTAGCCGGCCTTGACCAGCGCGTCCGTCTGCTTCTCCCACGACCGCCCGTCCAGCGGGTACCCGTGGATCAGGACGACCGGCTGCCCGGAGCCGTGGTCCTCGTAGTAGAGCTCGATGCCGGTCGAGCCCTCGGCGCCGACGGTGATGGTTCCCATGGTGTGCCCTCCCGCCCGTCCACGACGTGTGAACCGGGCATGGCACGAACCTAGGAAACAAGCAGGGTGCACCGCGTCCGTCGGATGACGTCTTCGGCGTACGTCATGATGCTGCGCCTTCGGGGTACGTCATCGTGCCCCCCAGCACCGCGGCGAGTTCGCCCCGGGACGTCACACCCAGTTTGGGGAACATCCGCTGGAGATGGGTGCTCACCGTCCTCGGCGAGACGTACAGCCGCTCGCCGATCTCCCGGTTCGTCAGACCCTGGGCGGCGAGCTGGGCGACATGCAGCTCGGTCGAGGTCAGCCGGTCGACGGCGGCCGGATCCTGGCGGGGGGACGACGCGCCCGCGGCGCGCAGCTCCTGCCGTGCCCGCTCCGCCCACGCCGACGCGCCGAGGGCGTCGAAGATCTCACGGGCGGCCTGCAGGAGGACGCGGGACTCGGCGGGCCGCCGGTGACGCCGCAGCCACTCGCCCAGGGCGAGGCGCGCCCGCGCCCGCTCGAACGGCCAGTCCGTGGGGACGGCGTCGAGGGCCGCCCGGTAGAGCGGTTCCGCGTCGTCCTGCGGGCTCAGCAGGGCCCGGCCCAGTCGCAACCCGCAGAGCAGGGCGGGGGAAGAAGTCATCTCCCCGAGCGGGGTCAGCTCCCGCATGACGTCGCGTGCCACCTCCGCGGATTCGCTGCGGACAGCCGCCTCGACCAGCTCCGCGACCGCGTAGAAGCGCAGCCAGGGGTGGAACGCGGGGTCAGCCGGGTCGAAGACGCGGTGCAGGTGGCCGAACGCGTCGCCGTAGCGGCCCTCGCAGAGCGCCGCCTGCCCGCGGGCCGTCTGCAGGATGGCCAGCGCCGGGCGCCCTCCGCTGGGAAGGGCCTCGCGCTCGGCTTCCGCCGCCCACGCCTCCGCCGAGGGGTCGCCGCTGACGGCGGCCAGTTGCGCGCGGATGGCGTTCACCATCGCGTGTACGAGAGGCTGGCTGGTCTCGCGGGCCAGTGACGCGGCCTCCTCCGCGGCGAGGAGACCGGCGCGCACGTCGCCCAGCCGTGCGGCGCTCCCCGCCTGGACGCAGAGGGCGCGGGCCAGCATCGACAGCCTGCCCTGCGCTCGCAGGGCGTCCAGCGACCTCGCCGTCAGCCGGCTGGCCAGGGCGGGAGCGCCCACCGTCACGGCGGCGCCGCCCAGGAGCTGGTCCCCCTCCGCGTTCTCCGAGGAGCGCTCCAGCTGTCGCGCCAGGTCTTCCATGACCGCTCCCCCGCGCTCGACCGGCGCCGAGTACGCCCGCAGGGCGACCAGGTCGGCGTTGTCGGCGTGCACGGGCATCCGGTCGGCGGCGGCGGCGACCCGCTCGCGGGCGGCCGGTCCCGGCTCTCCCCAGAAGCACTGCAGGACCGCGCCCCACAGCATGCGCAGCCCCAGTGTCGGCTCGCCCCCCGCGGCGATCTCGACCGCCAGCTCGGCCAGCTCGGCGGTCGCCGCGCCCTCGCCCCGCGTCCCCTCGGCCAGAGCGATGCTGACCCAGGCCGCGCGGCCTTGGTCGCGGACCGAGAGGTCCAGTGCGCGCGCCTGGGCCAGCAGATGCGCCGCGACGTCTCCTTGGCCCGACTCCAGCGCGAGTTCCGCCGCCCGGAGCAGCCGGTCCGCCCGCGCGGAGGGGTCCTTCGTCAGCTCTGCCGCCCGCCTCAGCGCGGCAAGGGCCGCGGCGGCCCCGCCTCGCCGCAGGGCCCTGCCGGCGGTGGAGTCCAGATCCCGTGCCACCCGTTCGTCGAGACCGGCGGTGGCGGCGGCACGGTGCCACGCCTGCCGATCCGGCTGCCCCTGGAGCGCGGCGGCCAGAGCGGCGTGTGCGGCTTGTCGTTCCGCGGCGGTGGCGGCGTGGTACATCGCCGAGCGGACGAGCGGATGCCTGAACGCCAGCCCCTGGGCTTCCACCAGACCCGCGTCGACCGCTGCCTCGAAAGCGGCGACGTCGACCGCCGTCCCGAGCATCCGGGTCGCCGCGGCGAGGCATTCGTCCATCGTGCCGTCACCGTTGAGGGCCGACAGGAGCAGGACCGCACGGGTGTCGGCCGGGAGGCGGGAGACCCGCGCCGTGAAGGTCCGCTCCAGCCGCGCGGTCAGCGGCAGCGGGCCCGGGTTGAGCGCGTACGCCCCGCCGACCGCCTGCAGCGCGACCGGCAGCTCGGTCAGCGCCAGGGGGTTCCCGGCGGACTCCTCCAACAGCCGCCGCCTGACCTGCTGTCCCAGGCCGGGGGCCACCGCGTCCAGCACCTCGCCCGACACCTCGTCCGTCAGCGGACCCAGGTGCAGCACCGGCAGGCCGGCGCTGCTGAGGCGGTCGTCGAGGCGACGGGTGACGGCGACCAGGACGAGGGGATCGGACTCGATCCGCCGCGCCACGAACCCGAGCACGTCGAGGCTGGCACTGTCCATCCAGTGGGCGTCCTCGACGACCACCAGGAGCGGCGCCTCCGCTGCCGCGTCCGTCAGCAGAGTCAGCGCGGCCAGGCCGACGAGGTACAGGTCGGGGACGGCCTCGTCGACGAGCCCGACGGCTGCGAGCAGCGCCGTACGCTGGCGCCCGGGCAGGCCGTCGATCCGGTCCCGCAGCTGGTGAACCAGCTGGTGCAGGCCGGCATAGGGCAGGTTCTCCTCCGACTGGACCCCCACCGCAGTGATCACATGGGTCCCGCCGCGCGCTGCCGCGGCAGCGGCCTCCGTGACCAGCGCCGACTTCCCGATCCCCGGCGCGCCGATGATCACCGTCGCGCCGCCCGACCCGGTGGCCCCCTGCTCGACCAGGGCGGCAAGCGCGCGACGCTCCGGCTCGCGACCCAGCAGCGCCCGCCGTTGCATGGCTCACTCCGTTTCTCTGCGCCTTCCCAGCACCCGAAGGCTCCGCGTCCTCGCGGAACCAGGCGCCCCGGCGGCATCTGCCCTGGCGGGCGGTCCGGAGGCCGAGTCCGGACGCCGTCCGTGCAATGGTATGCACGCTCCTGGGCGGGAGTGACCGCGGCCGCCGAACCGTGCTGCCCGGATCAGCGCGGGCCGAACGGCCTTCCTACGTGTCCTGGGGCGTCGGGCCCTCCGCACCGGCCGGCGTACTGGGGAGCATCGAGTCCGTCGCGCACCCCCTCACGGTGGCTCAACGGTCTCCGGGGCTGGCAGCAGTGCAGCAGAGTCACCAGTGCCGCCCTCCTCGCTTCTCTCGCCTCGCCTCGCCTCGGGAGGAGAGCTGAGCCGTGACGTTTTCCATGACCGCGGTGCCGTCGTCGAAGGTCGTCTCAGGTGCGGGCCGACGGAAGCCCTTGGCCAGGACGGCCAGGTGGACGACGCCGCTCGAGCCGACCTCGACAAGACACCGGCCCGCTTCGCACCCCGGCCGTCAGCCGGCCGCCAGGATCTCCACGCCGTGCGCGGCGAGTTGTTCGAGGACGGGGTGGCCGGAGTCGGCGTCGGTGATCAGTCCGCTGATGCCCTCCCAGGGCAGGACCCGGAACCGGGAGGCGGTGCCGATCTTCTCGGCCGAGGCGAGGATGTAGGTGTCCGAGGCCCGTGCGGCCAGTGCACGTTTCATCGCCGCCTCCTCCGCGTCCCCCGTGGTGAGTCCGGCCTCGGGGTGGACGCCGGTGACGCCGAGGAGACAGAGCTCGGCCGAGACGTTCAGGGCGGCCTCGACGGCAGCGGCGCCGCAGGTGACCGCCGAGTGCTTGAAGAGGCGTCCGCCGAGGAGGAAGACCTCGGCCCGGGGGTGGTCGAGCAGTGCGACCGCGACCGTCGGACTGTGGGTGATCACGGTGCAGGCCAGGTCCGGGGGGAGGGCCTGGGCGACGGCGAGCGCGGTGGTGCCGCCGTCCAGGATCAGGGCGCTGCCGGGCCGCACGAGCGCGGCGGCGACCGCGGCCACCTGCCGCTTGCCGTCCGGGGAGACGGTCCGCCGGGCGGCGTAGTCCACGAGGGCCGGGGAGACGGGCAGAGCTCCGCCGTAGACGCGCTGGCACAGCCCTTCGGCGGCGAGGTCGCGCAGGTCGCGGCGCACGCTGTCCTCGGAGATACCCAGGGTGGCGGCGACGTCCTTGGCGACGATCTTGCCCTCCCGAGCAAGCAGATCCAGCAGGTGGTCTCGTCTCTCAGCAGCCAGCATCCGCACTTCCTCCTGTTGTTGCACGTTTCTGCATGTATCGTAGCCCACCATGACCGAGAAGCCGATGCTCATCCTCATCGCCGGCCCGTACCGCTCGGGAACGGACGGCGACCCGCAGGCCATGGCGGCCAACCTCGCCCGCCTCGAAGCGGCGGCCTGGCCGGTCTTCGCCGCCGGCCACGTCCCGATGATCGGGGAATGGGTCGCCCTTCCCGTCCTGCGCTCCGCGGGTGCGGGCCCCACCGATCCCCTCGCCGACCAGGTCCTCTACCCGACCGCCGATCGCCTGCTCGCCCGCTGCGACGCGGTGCTCCGGCTCCCGGGCGACTCCACCGGAGCCGACCAGGACGTCGCCACCGCCCGCCGCCGCGGCCTGCCCGTCTACCACCACGTGGACGAGATCCCGCACCGCACCCCGCAGGAGACGGCATGACCCCCGGCCCCGGTACCGACATCCCCGACCACCGCGGCCGCACCGGTCTCGATCAAGCCGGCCGGGACCTGGAGCGCAATCCCGACGTCGTGGTCCGCGACGTGGAACTCACCTCGCAGGGCTGGCACGTCCTGCGCCGCACCACCTTCGACTACCGGCGCAGGGACGGCCGCTGGGTCACCCAGCAACGCGAGACCTACGACCGCGGAAACGGCGCGGTCGTCCTGCCCTACGACGCCGAACGCGGCCGCGTGCTGCTCACCCGCCAGTTCCGCTACCCGGCCTACGTCAACGACCATCCGGACGGCATGCTCGTCGAGGCCGCGGCCGGGCTGCTCGACGGCGACGACCCGCTCGCCGCCATCCGGCGCGAGAGCGCCGAGGAGCTCGGCGTCGCACTGGGCCCTCTCACCCACGTCCTCGACGCCTACATGAGCCCCGGCTCCGTCACCGAGCGCCTGCACTTCTACGCCGCCTCCTACACCCCGGCCGACCGCACCGGAGAAGGCGGCGGAGTCGAGGAGGAAGGCGAGGACATCGAAGTGCTCGAACTGCCCTTCACCGAAGCCCTCGCCATGGTCCGCGACGGCCGCATCACCGATGGCAAGACCATCCTGCTCCTGCAATGGGCCGCCCTGGACGGGCCCTTCGCCGCCGTAGCGGCCGTGCACTGATACCCGCCTGGGGGCTCCGAGGGATCAGCCATGACGCCGTCGGGGCCCGGTCGGTGGGGCGCACCGTGCAACGCCGGTGCGCCGGCCCGGGGTGGGGCCGTTAGGGATCGGCGTCAGCCGCGGCGAGGACGGAGATTGCCGTGCCGGCTCGCGCCACCGGTGTCATGGGCGGTGCTGGAGTAGCAGGCTCCTGGGCGGCGCGAGCCCCTCGCAGAAGAGAGCCGGGAAGGTGACCCGCCCTACCGTCCGGCGCGTTTCCACGCGTCGACGAACTCCCGGTAGAGGAAGCGCTGGAAAGGTTGCGCACCGGAGAAGGCAAACTGCTTGCCGAGCGTGCGCGCACCGAACCAGAGCCCGCTGACCATCGGCACCCCTGTGGCGACCTCACCCACCGAGGCCACTGTGCCGACCAGTTCGCGTTCCATCGCCGACAGCTCCACCCGGCGCAGGCCGAGGCGTTCCAACAGTTGGCGTTTGACGCCCTCGATGTCGCGGGCGAGACGGACGTAGTCCTCGTCGGTGACACAACGCTCCACTGCCACCCGCAGATCGGAGGCACGGTCGCGGTACTGCCGGATGCGTGTGGCCACCAGCCTGATCCAGTCCCGGTCGCTGCGTCTGCCGACCTCGTTCGGCGTCCACAGGCGTCCGCCCAGCAGCGGCAGCTCGAGTTGGAGGAGTTGGAGCCGGTGGCTGTCGTCCTGGCCCGCGGCCTGGCTGAGGGTGGCGTGGATGCCACGCACCGACTGGATCAGGTCGAGGACCCGGCCCTCGTCCGCGCCCTGACGGGTCATGTCGAAGGTCAGGGAGAAGTCCCGGCGCATCGGATGCGACTGGTAGGAGACGGCCGCGGCTTCGGCCCTGGCCCTGTATTTCATGCCGCGCGCGAGCGTGGCCATGAGGTAGTTGCCCTGGGTGGGAGCGGCGATCCCCTTGAGCGCCTCGCCCAGCAGGACCGCCGCCGCACGGGCCCATTCACCGAACGCGTCCTCCTCCACGCCGTCACGCGTCGATATGCGCTGGTCGTGGTGCCCTGCGACTCGACGGACCTGACGCTCCTGGAAGGCGCTCCAGTCCCGTATACGGGACGACAGGGCGTCCTGGCCGCCCGCGCTGGCGGTGTCGCAGACGAATGCCTGCTCGACGAATCTGGCCATGCTGGTGAGGCCGTGCACGGTCTGCAGATCGTGCACGGCGGCGGCCTCGAGCGCGGCTGCGGCCTCCTGCTGAGCCGGGCCGAGGTGTAACGGACGCAGCAGCCCCGAGTCGACCAGTGCACGGAGCAGGTAGGGGCGGTCACCGAAGTCCTGCGCACTCGGCGCGTGCAGCACGGGGTGAGCCACGTAGACCTCGGACATGAAGATCAAGGACTGGACGACCTCCACGAAGCACTGTCGCGCGAAGGGGTCCTCGGGCGCCTCGCGCCGATTCTGCGAGAGGAGGAACTCCTCGGCGCTGATGAGCGAGGTGACGTCGATCGCGACGTCGGTGTTCGCCTGCCGCTCTCTCATGACCTGGCCGCCTTCAGGAACCAGTCGACGGTCTCGGGTCGTCCGGTCACGTCGGAGCTGAAGGTGGGAGTCGGCTCCACCAGGAAGTCGCGGGTCAGCGTCAGCGGCTCGCCGTCCTCACCGCAACTGCGCAGGCCGGCCGCGGCGGCGAGGCACAGTCCCGCGGCGCCGTCCCACAGCTTCTGGTTCCTGCGCCAGAACAGGTCGAAGGGCGGCAGTCCGGGCGTCGTCAGGTCGCTGAGGTCGAGAGCGGTGCGCAGCATGTCGAGCGTCTGCGAGGTGGTCCTCGTCTTGAGGGCGTAACCGGCCTGGCGCGCCGCTGCGTCGAAGGCGGGTCGCTCCTCGCCCCGGCTCCGGGTCACCGACAGGTGCCCGCCCGCCTCGGCTTGGCCGGCGGGCGCGACCGTGTGGCCGTTCAGCCACAACTGGCGCGTCCGGGCGTCGGCGGTTACCGAGACCGGTGTACGTCCGCTGCCGAGCTCAGGAGCGAGGATGAAGGCCGCGCTGGGCTGCCATTCCTCCAGGAGGCACACGACCGAGCAGAACTCCACGCTCTCCCCCCGGACGAACTCAGCGGTGCCGTCGATGGGGTCCACCACCCAGACGCGCCCGCTGGAGGCGAGGACTTCCGTGCGGGCCCCCGACTGCTCGTCCTCCTCGGCGATCACCACGGCGTCCGGGCCATCGAAGGCGCGGATCGCCGCCACGACCAATTCCTGTACCGCGATATCAGCCTGCGTGAGGAGGGTCCGGTCGTCCTTGACCTCGACGGGCAGGTCGGCCAGCCGTGACCTGTAATCCGCGAAGACCGGCAGGAGTTGCTCCTCCAATGTGGACCAGAGAGATTGGATGGGCGACATGTAGTCCTTGGCCTCCGTGCCTTACCCAGGGGCGAACTGACGATCAGTCCGGCAGCACTCGAACCCTGCCACAAGGCACCTCCCTCAGGAAGAGGCCACTCCCCCGCGTGCGTTCGAGAGATGCGCGTTGCGCCCACGAGTACACGGACGACGGCTCAGGGGGCACCCATCAGGTCGCGGATGCCGCCGACGAGCGCCGGGGCGTCGCGGTCGATCTGGTCCAGGGGTGCCCCTGCGGGTGATTCCGCAGGGGCACCGTCGTGCGGCAGGCGGGCAGAGGCCGTCCATACGGCGCTCGCATTCCGGGACTCAAGACCCGAGCGCCGAAGCAGCGACCGACGGGCCCCGACGGGGCAGACCGAGTCGGATACGCCCACTTGCACACCCCTGCCGCCCGCCTCATGGCTGTCGACGCTTCACGATGCGCCAGTCACGGCCCGGCCGAGGAATCTTCGCCTGCTCCTCGGCCGGGGAAGCCTCGTCCTGTACGACCTCCCCCGGGATGACCTGAGGGGCCGGCTGGGCGAGATCCAGACCGGAGAGGTGGGTCTTGAGACGCCTCGCCATGGGGCGGAAGGTCGCGAAGGTGAGCGTGCCGGACACGGCGGCCCCGACGACGGGGATGGCCTTGGAGACGGACTTCGCGAAGGTCTGCTTCGTCATCTCGACACCGAGGTATGCGGCGACCTTCTTCACAACGGGATAGACGACGCCCTGGGTCAGCGCCTTCTGCGGCAGCTTCTTGATGACCTGCTCGGACATCGCCTTCGCCACCTTCCCCACGGCGGCGTTCGCGGAATGGGTCCCGAACATCACTCCGAAGAAGAGGGTGAGAACTCCCTTGGTGGCGTCGTCGAGTTCGTCGTCGCCATCCTCGGAGAACAGATTGGGCCAGCTGTAGAGGTAGGCGAGCTTCTGCGAGATGCGCAGCATGTGGCCGATGTACTGGGCGAGATCGGCCGGCACGGTCGCGGGGAGGGCCAGGACCCCGGGGAATCCGGCGGCTGCGGAGAGGGCGCTCACCTTGGCGGTCTCGTAGCGGATGGACTCGTTGGCCACCCTGTCCAGCACGTCCAGGGGGATTCCGGCCGCCGCGGGGCTCTCCGCTATCGCCATGCGGACTTCGTACTCCGAGCAGTGGCGGGCCAACGCCGTCCGGAGGTACGCCTCCCTGTCGACGCGCACGCCCGGAAGTCTTGCCGCACCGAGCAGGAGAGCGGAGAAGCGCGACTCCGGGTTCTCCATCATTCTTCCTGTAGCCATGCCGAGAACGTACTCCAGAGGGGTGACCCGAACCCCTCCATTCGGTCATTCCGGGGCTGGCGTTGAGGCGCCGGCAAGAAGGCCGGCGTCCACACCCGTGAGAGCGAACTCCGCGACTCGCTAGCCTCGCCACCCGTACGCTGAGACATCGCAGCCGCCCGTTCGATAGCGGCTCACTGGTCGCCGGACGTGCCGGTGCGTCGGAGTCAGAAGCGGTACGGCGGGGCGGGTACGCGCGAGAGGTGGCCCAAGGTGGCCTACGAGAACAAGGCCCCGGCGCCGAGTGCGGGCTCGCAGATCTTCCACTCCAGGAGCTCCCTGGCCGGGGTGACGGTGTCGTGCTGGTCGAGGCGGTGCTTGAGGGCCAGCTCGACGGTGACCTCGGTCAGGCACTTCGGGGTGTAGTACAACGCGGAGGCCTGGCGGTCGCGGCCTGCCAGCCGGTAGACGAAGGTGCCCCGAGGGTGGACCACCCGCTCCTGGCGGCCGGGGTCGGGGTTCGGCCGGTGAACGAAGACACCGCCTCGTAGCCCTGGACGCGTGAGGCGGACCGGGCACTGGAAGGAGTGGCGGCTAAGCCGGCGCCCCTCCTCGAACGGGTACACCACGTACTCCGCCATCGCTTCCCTGTTGCAGATGGACACCCGAGTCGCACAGCCGGTGCGGGAGGCCATGGCCCAGCGGTTTGCCTGGAGCCCGGGCCGCGAGCTGGCCTGCATACCCCGTCGTCACCATCACTCGTACGATCCTCGCCACAACTTGTACCCACAGGTCGGGCGAGTTCGGACCACCGGCGCGCCTGCCGACCCGCTCCCCGCAGGAAAACAGGTCGAGCGCCCCCTCGAGCCGCACACCCGCAGGTCAGTCGTCCTTCTTCACCGGCTCCAGAATCGCCACGCACTCCACGTGATGCGTCATCGGGAACAGGTCGAACGCCCGCAGCGTCCGCACCTTGTAGCCGCCCTCCGCGAAGTACGCCAGGTCGCGCGCCAGCGCCGCCGGGTCGCACGCCACGTACGCGATCTTGCGTGCCCCGAGGCCCGCCAGGCGCTTGACGACCTGCTTGCCGGCGCCCGCGCGCGGCGGGTCCAGGACGATCAGGTCGCACTCGGTGATGCCCGTGCGGGGCAGGACCTGGTCGACCTTGCCGTGCTCGATGCGGACCCGCTCCAGGTCCTTGAGGTTGTGGCGGGCGTCCTCCACCGCACGCTTGCCGGACTCGATGCCGAGCACCGCGCCCTTCTCGCCGATGCGCTGGCCGATGGCGCCGGCGAAGAGGCCGACGCCGCAGTAGAGGTCGAGCGCCGTGTCGTTCTTGCGGGGCAGCAGGCCCTGCATGACGGCGCGGACGAGGGTGTCCGCCGCCTGCGGGTGGACCTGCCAGAAACCGCCGGAGCCGACGCGGTAGGTGCGGTCGTCGGCGCGTTCGCGGACGAAGCCGCGGCCGTGGACGCGGTGCACCCCGCCGTCGCGTTCGTCGACGCGCAGGACCGACACGGGCTTGTCGAGTTCGACCAGGGGGAGGCGGCCGCCCTCGCGCGGGGTGAGGATGACCTGGCGGTCGCTGGAGCCGGTGGCGGCGATGGCCTCCACCGTGGCCATCTGGGGCCAGTCCTGCTTCTCGATGCCGAGTTCGGTGACGCCGGGGGCGGCGATCATGCACTGGTCGATGATCTCGACGTCGTGCGAGCGGTGCTTGCGCAGGCCGACGCGGCCGTCCTCGTCGATCGCGTACTGGACGCGGGTGCGCCAGGCGGGGACCTCGCCCGGCGGGAGCTTGTCGCCCTCGGCCGGCATGACGGTGCCGTCCCAGCCCGCCTCCTCCGGGGTGAGGCCCGCGAGGCGCTGGAGCTGCTCGGCGATCACTTCGCCCTTGAGCCGGCGCTGGGCGCCCGGCTTGGCGTGCTGCCAGTCGCAGCCGCCGCACTTGCCGGGGCCGGCGAACGGGCACGGGGCCTTCACCCGGTCCTTGGACCCCTCGATGATCCGTACGGCGTCGGCGCGCAGGAAGCGGGAGTCCGAGGCGCCGTCGGTGACCTTCGCGACGACCTTCTCGCCGGGCAGGGTGTGGCGTACGAAAAGGACCTGGCCCTCGGAGGTGCGGGCGATGCAGTGGCCGCCGTGGGCGACCGGGCCGACCTCCACCTCGTACTCCCGCCCCACGAGCGATTCCCCGGTCTGCGGCGGAGTGGATTCGTTCTGCATGCGGGGAGGGCTCCAGAGATCAGGGGGACGGCGAACGGCCGGACAACAACCTACGAGTCTACGTGGGTGTCGTCCGGCCGCTTACCAGGAACGGATACCGCAGGAACCGCTACGGGGCGTCAGCCCCCGCGCTCAGCTCTTGTGCGTATGCTCCTTCGTCCTGCGCTCCACGGGACCGCGTCGCACGGCGCCGGGGGCGCTCCACTCCGCCCGCTTGCGCGCCCGCTTCTTGGCCGCCTCGGAGGACTCCAGCTGGTACGGGACCGAGGTGACCATCACCCCCGGCGTGAAGAGCAGCCGGCCCTTGAGCCTGAGGGCGCTCTGGTTGTGGAGCAGGTGCTCGTACCAGTGGCCGACGACGTACTCCGGGATGTAGACGCTGACGACGTCGCGCGGGCTCTCCCGGCGCAGGCCCTTGACGTACTCGATGACCGGGCGGGTCACCTCGCGGTAGGGCGAGTCGAGGATCTTCAGCGGTACGTTGATGCCGCGCCGCTCCCAGTCCTCCTTGAGCGCCTTCGTCTCGGCCGGGTCGACGCTGATGGACAGCGCCTCCAGGTGGTCCGTGCGGATCAGCTTCGCGTACGCGAGGGCGCGCAGGGTGGGGCGGTGGAGCTTGGAGACCAGGACGATCGAGTGGACCCGGGAGGGGCGGACGCTCTCGTCGGACGGCGTCTCGTCGGCGGCGATCTCCTCGGCGACCCGGTCGTAGTGCTTACGGATCGCGGTCATCGTGCCGTAGAAGATGACCATGCCGAGCAGTGCGACCCAGGCGCCGTGGGTGAACTTGGTGGCGAGGACGACGACGAGCACCAGACCGGTGAAGAACGCGCCGAAGGTGTTGATCGCGCGGGAGCGGATCATGTGGCGGCGCTTGGCCGGGTCCTTCTCGGCGCGCAGGTGCCGGTTCCAGTGCCGGACCATGCCGGTCTGGCTGAGCGTGAACGAGACGAACACGCCGACGATGTACAGCTGGATCAGCCGGGTCGAGTCGGCTCCGTAGATCCAGACCAGCAGGATCGCCGCGCCGGCCAGCAGCACGATGCCGTTGGAGAAGGCGAGCCGGTCGCCGCGGGTGTGGAGCTGGCGGGGCAGGTAGCGGTCCTGCGCCAGGATCGAGCCGAGCAGCGGGAAGCCGTTGTACGCGGTGTTGGCGGCCAGGAAGAGGACGAGGGCGGTGGCCGCGGCGAGGATCACGAAGAAGAACGTGCCGTCGCCGAACACGGCGGCCGCGACCTGGGAGATCACCGGGTCCTGCACGAAGGACGAACCGACCGGGGTGCCGTGGTTGATCAGGTCCTGGGCCGGGTTCTCGGCCATCTTGACGTCGGTGGCCATGGCCAGCCCGATGATGCCGCAGAACATGGTGACGGCCAGCAGGCCCATCATCGCGAGGGTCGTCGCGGCGTTCTTGCTCTTGGGCTTGCGGAAGGCCGGGACGCCGTTGCTGATGGCCTCGACACCGGTCAGGGCCGCACAGCCGGAGGAGAACGCGCGCAGCAGAAGGAAGACGAGGGCGAAGCCCGCGAGGCCGCCGTGTTCGGCCTTGATCGTGTAGCCGGAGGTCGGGGCGTGCATGGTGTCGCCGAGGACGAGTCCGCGGAAGGCGCCCCACGCGATCATGATGAAGACGCCGGCCACGAAGAGGTAGGTGGGAATGGCGAAGAGCTTGCCGGACTCCTTGACGCCGCGCAGGTTCATCAGCGTCAGCAGCACGATGGCGGCGATGGCGCAGGACGTCTTGTGCTCGACGACGAAGGGCACCGCGGAGCCGAGGTTCTCCACCCCGGAGGCGATGGACACCGCGACGGTCAGCACGTAGTCGACCAGCAGCGCGCTGGCCACGGTCAGGCCGGCCTTGGGGCCGAGGTTGGTCGTGGCCACCTCGTAGTCGCCGCCACCGCTCGGGTACGCGTGCACGTTCTGCCGGTACGAGGCGACCACGGTGAACATCAGGACCACGACGGCGACCGCGATCCACGGGCTGAAGTGGTAGGCCGACACGCCCGCGATGGAGAGCACCAGGAGGACTTCTCCGGGCGCGTACGCCACCGAGGACAGCGGGTCGGATGCGAAGACGGGGAGGGCGATGCGCTTGGGGAGGAGCGTCTCCCCCAGTTTGTCGCTGCGCAGGGCCCTGCCGATCAGGATCCGTTTGGGCACGTCGGTCAGTTTGGACACGCTGAGGATCGTAAGGGTTCCGTACGCGCCCCACCCACCCACCACCCCCGTGGCCGCGCAATCTCCTGCTCCTGGCGGGAAAAGCCACGAAATCCTTAACGGAATCCTTGCACCGCCCCCGTCCGGAAGCCCCTCGGGACGATGTCCGAAAGGCGGCCCGGGCACTTCGCGGGACGTCGCCTTTGCCACAGTGCCCCCGGCATGAGCACACTCGAATGAGGCAACGCACCCGGCGCCGCTTAAGCTCGTCCTGGGCAACGGGAGGAACCGTTGCCCCATTGTTTGCCCGGCCAGCCGAGGAATGAGTGTGAGCAGGGTGTTTTCGCAGGTCAGCCGGACGACCAGGACTGCGAGGTAGGCGCAAGGTGCACATCGTCATCATGGGCTGCGGGCGAGTGGGGGCCGCTCTCGCGCAGACCCTGGAGCAGCAGGGGCACACGGTCGCCGTCATCGACCGGGACCCCACGGCGTTCCGGCGCCTCGGATCCGGCTTCGGCGGCCGTCGCGTCACGGGCGTCGGGTTCGACCAGGACACCCTTCGCGAGGCGGGTATCGAGGAAGCGGGCGCGTTCGCCGCGGTGAGCAGCGGCGACAACTCCAACATCATCGCCGCCCGCGTGGCGCGCGAGATGTTCGGCATCGAGAACGTCGCGGCCAGGATCTACGACCCCCGGCGTGCCGAGGTGTACCAGCGTCTGGGCATCCCCACGGTCGCCACCGTGCGCTGGACCGCCGACCAGATGCTGCGCCGCCTGCTGCCTTCGGGCGCGGAGCCGCTGTGGCGCGATCCGAGCGGAGGGGTGCAGCTCGCGGAGGTGCACACCACGCCGTCCTGGATCGGCCACAAGATCAGCACCCTGCAGGAGGAGACGGGCGTGCGCGTGGCCTTCCTCACCCGGTTGGGCGAAGCCATACTGCCGTCCTCGCAGACGGTGCTGCAGGAGGGCGACCTCGTCCACGTGATGATGCGTACGGACGAGATCGCGAAGGTCGAGGCGGCCTTCGCCGAGGGCCCCGAGGAGGGCGGTCACTGATGCGTGTCGCGATTGCCGGGGCCGGCGCGGTGGGCCGTTCCATCGCGGGCGAGCTGCTGGAGAACGGGCACGAGGTGCTGCTCGTGGACAAGGCGCCGACCGCCATCTCGGTGGAGCGGGTGCCGATGGCCGAGTGGCTGCTGGCGGACGCCTGCGAGATCACCTCGCTGGACGAGGCGGCGCTGCAGCGCTGCAACGTCGTGATCGCGGCGACCGGCGACGACAAGGTGAATTTGGTCGTCTCGCTGCTCGCCAAGACCGAGTACGGCGTGCCGCGCGTCGTCGCCCGGGTGAACAACCCGAAGAACGAGTGGCTGTTCAACGAGTCCTGGGGTGTCGATGTGGCAGTGTCCACGCCGCGTCTGATGTCGGCGCTGGTCGAGGAGGCGGTGAGTGTCGGCGATCTGGTCCGGCTCCTGCGCTTCAGCCACGGCGACGCGAACCTGGTCGAGCTGACTCTGCCGCCGGAGTCGGCGCTGGCGGGCACGCCGGTGGGGGAGGTCGCCTGGCCGGAGGACACCTCGCTGGTGACGATCATCCGCGGGCAGCGCGTGCTGACGCCGAGCGTCGAGGAGACCCTGGAGGCCGGGGACGAGCTGCTGTTCGTGGCCGCCCAGGCGCGTGAGGAGCAGTTGGAGGATCTGCTGTCGGTGCGCCAGGGCGACCCGGAGAGCTGAGCAGCGGACGTGAGCGAGAGGGGCCCGTTACCGCCGGTGGCGGTGACGGGCCCCTCTCGTTGCTCGAAGAAGTCCTGCTGAGGTTTTCCTGCTCAGAGGCTGCTCAGGGGTCCTGCTCAGAAGTCCTGGCTGCGGGCCGCTTCGGCGGCGGCGGCCTTACGGGCCTTCTCCGCCTGCTCCTCCGCCTCCATCTCGGCGAAGACGTCGATGGGCGGCGGCGCCTTGGCGAGGAAGACCCAGGTGAGGTAGACCGCCAGCAGGAACGGCGGGATCTTGAGAGCGATCAGGACCCAGCCGAACTGGGTGGTGTCGGCCCACCAGTACAGCGGGAAGAGGATCGCGCACTTGGCGAGCAGGATCAGTCCCCAGGCGTAGCTGGCCTTGGCGTAGGCCTTCTTCCGGCCGGGGTTCCGCGTGCGCCAGGAGAGGTTCTCCTTGAACACCGGGCCCAGGATGAGGCCGATCAGCGGGAGCCCCGCGAGCGTACTGATCAGGTAGGCGAGGGCCAGGCCGAGCGTGTAGATCATGCCCGGGAGGTAGAAGTCCTTGGCGTTGCCGGTCATCTTCGCGAAGACGACGCCGAAGGCCACCCCGAAGACGCCGCTGAAGGCGTGCTTGACGGTGTCCTTGCGGATCAGCCGGACGGCCACGAGCACCAGCGACACAGCCACGGCCGCGATGGCCGAGTTCGTGAGGTTCTTGTCGATGGTGAAGATCGTGACGAAGAGCAGTCCGGGCAGGACCGTCTCCACCATGCCCCGGATGCCACCGAAGGCCTCGAAGAGCGCGGCCTCGGTGACCGCCTTCGCGTCGGCCTGCTGCTGGTCGGTGGTGCGGTCCGTTTCGGACGTCGGCTTGTCGAGAGACGTCACCGGCTACTCCTTGCCGAGCGGTCGGAGTTCGTATTTGGGGTTGAACAGCACCCGGCGCCCGTGGCTCATGGAGATGCGGCCGGAGGCGATGAGCTTACGGCCCGGTTCGATGCCCACGATGGAGCGGCGGCCGAGCCAGACCACGTCGAGCGGCGCGGTGCCGTCGAAGAGCTCCGCCTCGAGGGCGGGCACTCCGGCGCGCGGTCGCAGGGTGACCGTCCGCAAGGTACCAGTGACCTTCACGATCTGGCGGTCGGTGCACTCGGAGATCCGGGTGCATCCGGACGCCTGCGAGTCCTCCTCCAGCTCTTCGCACTCCAGGTCCTCCTGGGAGCTGGAGAGCCGGTCGAGCATCCGCCGGAAGCGCCCGGACGGCCGATCGGCCTTCGGGGACTTCTCGAATCGAGGAACAGCACTCATACCCGAAGGGTACCGGTCTCCGGAGGTCCTGGACGGTGGCCGCCGTCTCACTCGAACGGATGAGGCGCGGCTCCGTCGGCGGGCCTGCGAGCCGGCTCGAAGCGATAGCCCATCCCGGGTTCGGTGACGAAGTGCCGGGGGTGCGAGGGGTCGGCCTCCAGCTTGCGCCTCAGCTGGGCCATGTAGACCCGCAGGTAGTTGGTCTCGGTGCCGTAGGAGGGCCCCCAGACCTCCTGGAGCAGCTGCTTCTGGCTGACCAGCCGGCCGCTGTTGCGGACGAGGACCTCCAGCAGATGCCACTCGGTGGGGGTGAGCCGTACGTCGCGTCCCTCGCGGTGGACCTTCTTCGCCGCGAGGTCGACGGTGAAGCCCTCGGTCTCCACGAGCACGACCGCGTCGCCGCCGTCCTGACCGACGGGCTCGGCCCGGCGTACCGCGGCGCGCAGCCGGGCCAGCAGCTCGTCCATGCCGAACGGCTTGGTGACGTAGTCGTCGGCCCCCGCGTCCAGGGCCTCGACCTTCTCGTCGGAGGTGTGCCGGGCCGAGAGCACCAGGATGGGTACCCGGGTCCAGCCGCGCAGCCCTCTGATCACCTCGACGCCGTCCATGTCGGGCAGGCCGAGGTCGAGGACGACGACGTCGGGGTGGCGTGCGGCGGCGAGCTGGAGCGCGGTGGCCCCGTCGGGCGCGGCGTCCACCTCGTACTTGCGCGCCTTCAGGTTGATCACGAGGGCGCGTACGATCTGCGGCTCGTCGTCGACCACAAGCACCCGGGTCATCGCGGTCCTGCCTTTCTGCTGTACGTGGGTCCGCGGAGGTCCCCGCGGATCATGAGGCGGCCCGTGCGGGCAGGTCCGGACCGGCCGGGACGTGTCCCGAGGCCGCCTTGAGGGTGAGGACCATGGTGAGGCCTCCGCCGGGGGTGTCCTCGGCGTCCAGCGTGCCGCCCATCGACTCGACGAAGCCGCGGGCCACCGCGAGGCCCAGGCCGACTCCGGCTCCGCGCGGGGCGTCGCCGTAGCGCTGGAAGGGCTCGAAGATCCGTTCCTTGGCCTCGTCGGGGACGCCCCGGCCGCCGTCGGCCACCCGTAGCTCGACCCGGGCGCCCAGCGCGCTGGCGGCCACGGTGACGCGTTCGCCGTCGGGGCTGTACTTGACCGCGTTCTCGACGATGTTCGCGACGGCCCGCTCCAGCAGCCCGGGGTCGACGGCGACCATGGGCAGCGTTTCGGGGATGTCCAGCTCGACGCTGTCCTCGGGGACGCCGCCCAGGGCCATGGGCACGACTTCGTCGAGGTCGATCTCGCGGATCAGCGGGGTGACGGTGCCGGTCTGGAGGCGGGACATGTCGAGGAGGTTGCCGACGAGATGGTCGAGGCGGTCGGCCCCGTTCTCGATGCCTTCGAGGAGTTCGGCCTCGTCTTCTTCGGACCAGGCGACGTCGTCCGAGCGCAGGGAGCTGACGGCGGCCTTGATGGCGGCGAGGGGGGTCCGCAGATCGTGGCTGACGGCGGCCAGCAGGGCGGTCCTGATCCGGTTCCCCTCGGCGAGTCGGCGGGCCTTCTCGGCCTCACCGACCAGGCGCTGGCGGTCCAGGACGACGGCGGCCTGGGCGGCGAAGGCACCGAGTACCCGACGGTCCTCGGCGGGCAGCACCCGGCCGGAGAGGGCCAGGGCCATGTGGTCACCGACGGGCATGTCCACATCGGCGTCCTCGGGCCGCGCGACCGGCGCCGGGCCGACGCTTCCGGCGCACGTCCACGGCTCGACGTCGCTCTGCCGCTCCAGCAGGGCCACGGACTCCATGCCGAAGGTCTCGCGGACCCGGTCCAGGATCGCGCCCAAGGTGGTCTCGCCGCGCAGCACACTGCCGGCCAGGAAGGAGAGGATCTCGGACTCGGCGCGCAGCCTGGCGGCCTGGTGGGTGCGCCGGGCCGCGAGGTCGACGACCGAGGCCACCGCCACGGCCACCGCGAAGAAGATCACGATGGCGACGAAGTTCTCGGGGTCCTGCACGGTCAGGGTGTGGGTGGGCGGGGTGAACCAGTAGTTCAGCAGCAGCGATCCCACGGCGGCGGACGCGAGGGCGGGCCGCAGTCCGCCGAGCAGGGCGGCGGCGACGGTCATGAAGAGGAAGAGCAGGACGTCGTTGGCGAGCCCGGGGCCGTTCTCCATGCCCTTGAGGAGCAGGGCGAGGAGCACCGGTCCCCCGACTCCGGCCAGCCAGCCCCAGATGATGCGGGCCCGGCCCAGCCGGGCGCCGCGGGCGATGGGAAGGCCGCGCCCCTTGGCGACTTCGTCGTGGGTGACGATGTGGACGTCCAGGTCGGTGCCGGAGTCGCGGGCCACGGTGGCGCCGACGCCGGGTCCGTAGATGTACTGCCAGGCCTTGCGGCGGCTGGAGCCGAGGACGATCTGCGTGGCGTTGACGCCCCGGGCGAATTCGAGGAGCGCGGAGGGTATGTCGTCGCCGATGACGTGGTGGAAGGTGCCGCCGAGGTCCTCGACGAGCGTGCGCTGGACGGTCAGTTCCTTCGGCGAGGCCGACGTCAGTCCGTCGCTGCGGGCGATGTAGACGGCGAGGATCTCGCTGCCGGAGCCCTTGGCCGCCATCCGGGAGGCGCGGCGGATGAGGGTGCGGCCCTCGGGACCGCCAGTGAGCCCGACGACGATGCGTTCGCGGGCCTGCCAGGTGGTGCGGATGTTGTGCTCGCCGCGGTACTGCTGGAGGTACTCGTCGACCCGGTCGGCGACCCAGAGCAGGGCCAGCTCGCGCAGGGCGGTGAGGTTGCCGGGACGGAAGTAGTTGGAGAGCGAGGCGTCGATCCGGTCCGGCTTGTAGATGTTGCCGTGGGCCATCCGCCGACGCAGGGCCTGGGGCGACATGTCGACCAGTTCGAGCTGGTCGGCGCGGCGGACGACTTCGTCCGGCACCGTCTCGCGCTGGCGTATGCCGGTTATGGACTCGACGACGTCCCCGAGCGACTCCAGGTGCTGGATGTTGACGGTGGACACGACATCGATGCCGGCCTGGAGGAGTTCCTCGACGTCCTGCCAGCGCTTGGCGTTGCGGGAGCCCGGCACGTTGGTGTGCGCGAGTTCGTCCACCAGGGCGACGGCCGGGGCCCGCTCCAGGACGGCGTCGACGTCCATCTCGCTGAACACCGCGGAGCGGTACTCGATCTCGCGGCGCCGGATCTGCTCGAGGCCGTGCAGCATGACCTCGGTGCGCGGGCGGTCGTGGTGCTCGACGAGACCGACGACGCAGTCCGTGCCCCGCTCGACCCGGCGGTGCGCCTCGGAGAGCATCGCGTACGTCTTGCCGACGCCCGGTGCCGCACCGAGGTAGATCCGAAGTTTGCCGCGCGCCATGGCCCCATCGTCTTTCCGAAACCGGGCTCTGTTCGCCGAGACCGGCGGCGGCCTGTGCGGCAGCCACCGTCGAAACTACCCCGTGGATTTCCGTCATATCGGGCGAGGGGGGCTGACACGGTCCCTTTTGACGTCATTCTGACGCCCGGGCGGCGGGGGCGCGGGCGCCCTCGTCCCTGCCCGGCGACGGAGGGTCGCGGGCGCCCTCGTCCCTGCCCGGCCGGCCGAGGGTCGCGAGCGCCCTCGTCCGTGCCTGCGGCAGCGGGGCGCCCGGTCAGTGCTCGATGATGTGCCCGTCGCTGAGCTCCAGGACCCGGTCGGCGAGGCCGAGCAGCTGGGCGTCGTGGGTGGCGACGAGTGCGGTGACGCCCTCGCTGTGGACGACGGCGCGCAGCAGTTCCATCACCGCGAGACCGGTCTCCGCGTCGAGCTGTCCGGTGGGCTCGTCGGCGATGAGGAGGGCCGGCCGGTTGGCGAGCGCGCGGGCGATCGCCACACGCTGCTGCTGGCCGCCGGAGAGCTCACCGGGCCGCTGGGCGGCGTGATCGGCGAGACCGACCAGGGACAGGAGCAGGGACACCCGCTCCTCGCGCTCGCGCGGATCGGCCTTGCGTAGCCGCAGGGGTACGCCGACGTTCTCCGCGGCCGTCAGGATCGGGAGCAGCCCGAACGACTGGAAGATGAAGCCGATCCGGTCGCGGCGCAGCTCCAGGAGCCCGTTCTCGCCGAGCGAGGAGAGGTCCGTGCCGTCGACGGTGATCCGCCCGCTGTCGGGGGTGTCGAGGCCGCCGACCAGGTTGAGCAGGGTCGTCTTGCCGGAACCCGATCGTCCCTTGAGCGCGACGAGCTCGCCGCGCGGCACCTCGAAGGACACCCCGCGCAGCGCGTGCACGGCGCCGGCGCCGGAGCCGTACGAGCGGTGCAGGTCCTCGATCCGGACCATCGGCCGCTCGGCGACGCGCACGCCGCTGCCCCCGCTCGCGGCCGTGGCGGCGGTGTTCTCGGTCATGTCGCTCCCCCGTATGTCCTTCTGTCCTTCGGTCTCCCGGCCGACAGTATGTGCAGGTGACACGGGACGGGGCAATGCCCGGGTCCGGCCGGGGGGGCGGACCCGGGCATGCGGTGCGTTCAGCGCGTTCCCCTGTCGTTCACCAGGTCGCGCAGCGCGATGTTGAGCCGGAGGACGTTGACGCGGGGCTCGCCGGCGAAGCCGAGGATGCGGCCGCCGGTGTGGTGGGCGACGAGCTTCTCGACCTGGGCGGCGTCGAGGTGATTGCGTGCGGCGACGCGGTTCACCTGGAGCTGTGCGTAGGCCGGGGAGATGTCGGGGTCGAGGCCCGAGCCGGAGGAGGTGACGGCGTCGGCCGGCACCTGGGACGGGCTGACGGGGTGGCCGGGCACGGAGTTGTCCTTGACGACGGCGGCCTTGGCGGTGGTGACCCAGTCGATGAGTTCCTCGTTGTCGGCGGAACGGTTGGTCGCGCCGGAGAGGATCAGCGAGTACCGGGTGTTGACGCTGTTGGTGCCGAGGCCGCGGGAGGGGCGGGGCTGGAACCACCTGAGGTCGGGGGCCGCGGTCTCCTGGCCCCTCTTCAGGGGCAGGTCGTAGCGCTGACCGATGAGTTCGGAGCCGACGACCTTGCCGTTGGCCGTGATCTCGGACCCGTTGGCGTGGCCGGGCATGAGTCCCTGAGCGACGCCGGTGACGGCGAGCGGGTAGATGACGCCGCAGACCAGGGTCAGGACGAGCAGGGCGCGCAGTCCCGCCCAGAGCAGTCGGGCGGAGTTTCCTACGGAGTTGTTCATGGCAGGTCAGCCGATTCCGGGGACGAGGGAGAGGACGAGGTCGATGATCTTGATGCCGATGAACGGGGCGATCAGCCCGCCGAGCCCGTAGACACCGAGGTTGCGCCGGAGCATGGAGTCCGCACCGCTGGGCCGGTAGCGGACGCCCTTCAGGGCGAGCGGCACCAGCGCGACGATGATCAGCGCGTTGAAGATCACGGCGGACAGGATCGCGGAGCGCGGTGAGGACAGGTCCATGATGTTGAGCTTGTCCAGGCCCGGATAGACCACGGCGAACATCGCGGGGATGATCGCGAAGTACTTCGCGACGTCGTTGGCGAGGGAGAACGTGGTCAGCGCGCCCCGGGTGATCAGCAGCTGTTTGCCGATCTCCACGATCTCGATCAGCTTGGTCGGGTCGGAGTCCAGGTCCACCATGTTCCCGGCCTCCTTGGCGGCCGAGGTCCCGGTGTTCATGGCCACGCCGACGTCGGCCTGGGCGAGCGCGGGGGCGTCGTTCGTGCCGTCGCCGGTCATCGCGACGAGCCTGCCGCCCGCCTGCTCCCGCCTGATGAGGGCCATCTTGTCCTCGGGGGTGGCTTCGGCGAGGAAGTCGTCGACGCCCGCCTCCTCGGCGATGGCCTTCGCGGTCAGCGGGTTGTCGCCGGTGATCATGACCGTGCGGATGCCCATCCGGCGCAGCTCACCGAACCGCTCCCGCATGCCCTCGTTGACGACGTCCTTGAGGTGGATGACGCCCAGCACCCGGGCCCCCTCGGCGTCCTCACGGGCCACCAGCAGCGGGGTGCCGCCGGCCTCGGAGATGCGGTCGGTGAGGGCCTGCGCGTCCGGGGGGACGCTGCCGCCCCGCTCCTTCACCCAGGCGACGACCGATCCGCTCGCGCCCTTGCGGACCCTGTGTCCGCCGGCGTCCACGCCCGACATCCGGGTCTGGGCGGTGAAGGCGACCCACTCGGCTTGGGCGAGCTCGCCCCGGTGGCGTGCGCGCAGCCCGTACTTCTCCTTGGCGAGGATCACCACGGACCGGCCCTCGGGCGTCTCGTCGGCCAGCGAGGAGAGCCGGGCGGCGTCCGCCAGTTCGGACTCCGTCACTCCCGCGACGGGGAGGAACGCGGCGGCCCGGCGGTTGCCGAGGGTGATGGTGCCGGTCTTGTCGAGCAGCAGCGTGGAGACGTCGCCCGCGGCCTCGACGGCCCGCCCGGACATGGCGAGCACATTGCGCTGGACGAGGCGGTCCATTCCGGCGATGCCGATCGCGGAGAGCAGTGCGCCGATGGTGGTCGGGATCAGACAGACCAGCAGGGCGGCCAGGACGATCATGGACTGCTCGCTGCCGGCGTAGATCGCGAACGGCTGCAGGGTGACGACCGCGAGCAGGAACACGACGGTGAGGGACGCCAGCAGGATGTTGAGGGCGATCTCGTTGGGCGTCTTCTGCCGGGCCGCGCCTTCGACCAGGGCGATCATCCGGTCGATGAAGGTCTCGCCCGGCTTGGTGGTGATCCTGACGACGACGCGGTCGGAGAGCACCTTCGTACCGCCGGTGACGGCGCTGCGGTCGCCGCCGGACTCCCGGATGACCGGGGCCGACTCGCCGGTGATCGCGGACTCGTCCACGCTCGCGACGCCCTCGACGACGTCTCCGTCGCCCGGGACGATGTCCCCGGCCTCGCAGACGACGAGATCACCGACGCGCAGCCCGGTGCCGGGTATCCGCTCCTCGCCGGCGCCGGTGACCCGGCGGGCGACGGTGTCCGTCTTCGCCTTGCGCAGGGTGGCGGCCTGGGCCTTGCCGCGGCCCTCGGCTACCGCCTCCGCCAGGTTGGCGAAGAGTGTCGTCAGCCACAGCCAGACGGCGATCGCCCATCCGAACCAGTCCGTCGGATCCAGTGCCGCGAGCACGGTGGTGAGCACCGAACCCACCAGCACCACGAACATCACCGGCGACTTGACCATCACCCGTGGGTCGAGTTTGCGTAGCGCGTCGGGGAAGGAGGCGAGCAGCATCCCGGCATCGAACAGCCCGGCGCCGACGCGCTCTTCGGGAGCGGGCCCGGCCGGCGTGTCCCGGTGCGGTGCGCGGGCCGGAGTGACTGTGGACATCGCGTCCTCTTGCTTCGTACGGATGGTCATGACGCCAGCCCCTCGGCCAGCGGCCCCAGAGCGAGGGCGGGGAAGTAGGTCAGACCGGCGATGATCATGATGGTGGCGACCAGCAGCCCGCTGAAGAGCGGTTTGTGGGTGCCGAGGGTGCCGACCGTCGCCGGTACGGGCCGCTGCCCGGCGAGCGAGCCGGCCAGGGCCAGGACGAACACCATGGGCAGGAACCGGCCGAGCAGCATCGCGAGCCCGGTCGTGGTGTTGAACCACTGGGTGTCCGCGTCGAGCCCGGCGAACGCCGAACCGTTGTTGTTGGCGGCGGATGTGTAGGCGTAGAGGATCTCCGAGAAGCCGTGCGCGCCCGAGTTGGTCATCGATTCGACCGGGGTGGGCAGGGCCATCGCCACGGCGGTGAAGCAGAGCACCAGGGCCGGTGTGATGAGGAGGTAGCAGGCGGCGAGCTTGATCTCGCGGGTGCCGATCTTCTTCCCCAGGTACTCCGGGGTGCGACCGACCATCAGACCGCCGAGGAACACCGCGATGACCGCCATGATCAGCATCCCGTAGAGGCCGGAGCCGGTGCCGCCGGGGGCGATCTCGCCGAGTTGCATGCCGAGCATCGTGAGGCCGCCGCCGAGCCCGGTGAAGGAGGAGTGGAACGAGTTGACCGCGCCGGTCGAGGTGAGGGTGGTGGCCACCGCGAAAATGGACGAGCCGCCGACGCCGAAGCGGTTCTCCTTGCCCTCCATCGCCCCGCCCGCGATGTCGAACGCGGGCCCGTGGTGGGCGAATTCGGTCCACATCATCAGCGCGGTGAAGCCGAGCCAGATGACGCCCATGGTGGCGAGGATCGCGTACCCCTGCCTGAGGGAGCCGACCATGCGGCCGAAGGTGCGCGTGAGGGCGGAGGGGATCACGAGGATCAGGAAGATCTCGAAGAGGTTGGAGAGCCCGTTCGGATTCTCGAAGGGATGGGCCGAGTTGGCGTTGAAGTAGCCGCCGCCGTTCGTGCCCAGCTCCTTGATGGCCTCCTGGGAGGCGACCGCGCCGCCGTTCCACTGCTGCGGCCCGCCGGTGAACTGCCCGACCTCGTGGATGCCGGAGAAGTTCTGGATCGCTCCGCAGGCGACCAGCACGAGCGCGCCGATCACCGCGATCGGCAGCAGGATCCGCACCGTGCCGCGCACCAGGTCCGCCCAGAAGTTGCCGAGTTCACCGGCACCGGTGGCCGCGAAGCCCCGTACGAGTGCCACCGCGACGGCGATGCCGACGGCGGCCGAGACGAAGTTCTGCACCGCCAGGCCGCCGGTCTGCACGACGTGGCCCATGGCCTGCTCGCCGTAGTAGGACTGCCAGTTGGTGTTCGCGACGAACGAGGCCGCCGTGTTGAACGCCTGGTCCGGGTCGATCGAGGAGAAGCCGAGGGAACCGGGCAGGGCGCCCTGGAGCCGCTGCAGCAGATACAGGAAGAGGACGCTCACGGCGGAGAAGGCGAGAACGGCGCGCAGGTAGGCGGGCCGGCGCATCTGCGTGGTCGGGTCGGCGCCGATGGCCCTGTAGATCCACCTCTCCACCCGCAGATGGCGGGTGGAGGTGTAGACGCGGGCCATGTGGTCGCCGAGCGGGCGGTACGCCAGACCGAGCGCCACGACGAGCGCGAGGACCTGGAGCACACCGGCGAGGACGGGGCTCATAGCGGGCTCAGAACCTCTCCGGGTACAGAAGGGCGAGGACGAGGTAGCCCAGCAGGGCCACGGCCACGACGAGGCCGGTCACGTTTTCGGCACTCACAGCTTCGCCACCCCCTTGGCGACGAGTGCCACCAGCGCGAAGAGCGCGATCGTGGTGACGACGAAGGCCAGATCGGCCATCGGATGCTCCTGGATGAGGTGCGGATTTCTCGGACCTCCTGAGCAAACCTCCCGCCCGCACCCTCATGACCTGCGTTGATGACTTCCTTACGGGAAGGGCCCCGGCCTTGACGGCGTCTGTACGTGCCCGATACGCGCCCCATACGCCCCCACCGCCCACGCAAAGAGCCGGTGGCCCGTACCCCTGCGAAGGGGTACGGGCCACCGGCCGGTGCTTACGGGGTGCGGGTCAGCGCACCTCGGTGATCTCGGGGCCGCGCTGGAGGCCCGCCATGCCACCGGAGAACTTGGAGCCCTCCTGCTCCTCCTGCTGAACGCCCTCGGGAACCATCTGGGCGTCGTTGGGGAGCTTGAGGACGATCGGGTCGCGCGGGGCCATCGGGCCGTCACCGCGGACGACCACGGTGTCCCGGAAGACCGTCTCCAGGAGACCGGCGGCCTCGGGCTGCACGGCGCCCTGCCCGGAGATCACTCCGCGCAGGAACCAGCGCGGGCCGTCGACGCCGACGAAGCGCACCATCTGCACGCCGTTCGCCCCGTCCGGGAGCTGTACGGGGACCTGCGCGCGCAGCTCCCAGCCCAGGGGGCCCTCGACCTCGTCGATGATGCCGCCCTGCTGGGTGATGCCGGAGGCGATCTCCTCGCGGACCTCGCCCCAGATGCCCTCCTTCTTGGGGGCGGCGAAGGCCTGCAGCTGGATCGCGCTGTCGCGCAGGACGACCGTGGCGGCGACGATCGCGTCACCGGCGACCTCTACGCGCAGCTCCATGCCCTCGACACCGGGCACGAAGATGCCGCCCAGGTCGACCCGGCCCTCGCCGGGCTGGGAGACCTCGGAGATGTCCCACGGTCCGTCGGGCCGCGGCGCCGGCGGAAGGTTCGTCCGGCGCGATCCGCTCCGGGCGTCATCGAGCCCGTCGACGACCTGCTCGGCCTCGCGCGCTTCGTCCGCCGTGTCATCGGCGGAACCACTGTTCTTGCGACGTCCGAACACGTCACTTTCCTTCCCGGTCGGATTCGACCGAAGCGTAGCTGTTCCCGCCCTGGGGAACCCCGCCCCGGACGCCATCAACATCAACGGCGGCATGACCGCCGGTGGACCCGAAGCCCCCTTCGGCCCGCGCCGAACCGGGAAGCTCCGACACTTCGTGGAAGCGCACCTTCTCGACCTGCTGCACGACCAGTTGGGCAATCCGGTCGAACCGTTCGAACCGCACGGACTCGCGCGGGTCGAGATTGATGACGATCACCTTGATCTCTCCACGGTACCCGGCATCCACCGTCCCCGGGGCATTCACGAGGGCGACTCCGCAGCGGGCGGCGAGGCCGGACCGGGGGTGCACGAAGGCGGCGTACCCGTCCGGCAGCGCGATCGACACCCCCGTCGGCAGCACGGCCCGCTCGCCGGGCGCCAGCTCGGCGGCCTCCGTGGTGACCAGGTCGGCCCCGGCGTCGCCAGGATGCCCGTACGCCGGAATCGGCACGTCGGGGTCGGTCCGGCGGATGAGGACGTCGACGGGGTGGCGCATCAGGGGTTCACCTCGAAGGCCCGGGCGCGCTTGACCTGGTCCGGGTCGGACATCGCCGCGCGGATCTCGGCCGGGCGGCCGTTGTCGATGAAGTGGTCGACCTTGACCTCGATGAACAGGGCCTCGGCACGGACCGCCACGGGTCCCTCCGGGCCGCCGATCCGGCCGGTCGCCCGGGAGTAGATCTTCCGCCCGTGCACGGCGGTGATCTCGGCGTCGAGGAACAGCACGGTGTCCACCGGCACGGGGCGGACGAAGTCCGTCTCCAGCCGGCCGGTCACCGCGATCACGCGCAGCAGCCAGTTCAGCGAGCCGAGCGTCTCGTCCAGCGCGGTGGCGAGCACCCCGCCGTGGGCGAGGCCCGGGGCGCCCTGGTGCGCGGCCTGGACGGTGAACTCGGCGGTCACGCCGACGCCCTCGCCGGCCCGCGCCTGGAGGTGCAGTCCGTGCGGCTGCCCGTCGCCGCAGCCGAAACAGTGTTCGTAGTGCGCGCCGAGCAGCTCGCCGGGTGCCGGGGCGTCGGGATGCCGGACCGGTTTCACCGCGTCGGCGGGGGGCTTCAGGGCCGCAGATGTTCCACTCACAGGCGCAGACCTTACCCGCGCGGCTACCCGCAGGTCGCGCCGTGCCAAGCTTGGGTTCATGCAGCCTCCCACCGCGCCGTTCGACGAACGTCTCACCGCACCCCGTTCGTGGTGGCTGATCGCCGCCCTGGTCGGTGTCGCCTGTGCGCTGATGCTCCTGCCGCTGGGCACCCTGCCGCTGCTCGCCGGGCTCGCGGGCGGCACCGCGCTGTCGGCGGTGGCGGTCAGTTCGTACGGCTCCGCACGGATCCGGGTGGTCGCCGGAGCTCTCGTCGCGGGCGATGCGCGGATCCCCGTGTCGGCTCTCGGCGAGGCCGAGGTGCTGGACGCCGAGGAGGCGCGCGCCTGGCGCTCGTACAAGGCGGACACCCGGGCCTTCATGCTGCTGCGCAGCTACATCCCCACGGCGGTGCGCGTGGAGGTCACGGATCCCGGGGACCCGACGCCGTACGTCTATCTGTCGACGCGTGAGCCGCAGGCGCTGGCGGCGGCCCTGAAGGCGGCGAACCCGGCCTGAGGGCTGTCCGCCTCAGGGTTCCTCGTTCGGATCCGGGGCGGTCTTCGGAGCCTCGGCGGCCGGCGGGTACTCGGTCGGGACCGGGTACGGGCTCTCGGGGCGTTCCAGCGGGGGAAGCTCCGTCAGGCGGTCCCAGGGGACCTGTCGCGCGCGCAGGTCCTTCCTGACCCGGTCGGCGAGCTTCCTGGTGTCACGCCGGTTCATCATCGCGCCCACGGCGGCGCCGATCATGAACGGGATGAGGTTGGGCAGATCGCGCGCGGTGCGCTTCATGATCTGCTGGCGCAGCTCGCGCTTCATCTGGCCGCCGAGCGCCGCGTTGACCGTCGTGGGGTGGCCGACGTCGATCCCGCGCTCCTGGGTCCAGGACGTGAGGTAGGCGGTGGAGCGCTGGGCGATGTTGCCGGGCGGGCGCAGGCCGTAGACCTCGTGCAGCTCCGCGACGAGCTTCATCTCGATCGCGGCCACGCCGGTGATCTCCGCGGCCAGCTCGGCGAGCATGGCGGGCGGTACGGGCATCATGGCCGCCGCGCCGATTCCGGCGCCGACGGTCGCGGTGGCCCTGCTGGCGCCGGCGATGAGCCGGTCGGCGACCTCCTCGGGCCCCAGGCCCGGGAAATGCCTGCGCAGCGTGGCGAGGTCGCGTACAGGGACGCGGGGAGCGATGTCGATGATTCTGTCGGCGATATGACCGATCGCCGCCTTGGCGCTCTCCCCGCCCTTGCGTACGCCCCGTTTCACTGATTTCAGACGGCCTGCCCCGGTCACGGGCTCCGTCCTGCCGACCTGTCCGGCCCTGTCGGCCGCGTCGGCCTCCGCTGCCGCCTCGATGGCCGCGACAGCTGCTTCGACTGCTTCGAGCGAGGCCGGGCGGCCTCGCTCGTCGTCCTGTTCGCCCGGCGTGGGTGGCAGGGCGGACCGCTCGGCAGGCGCTGCTACGCCCTTTGCCGGGCCTGTACCGCCCTGTTGCGCCTCCGGCGCTTCCTTGCGCCGGGAGCGCCGCTTCCGGAACGGTGTGTCCCCTGCCACGGCCGACCGGACCTCAGTCGCAGTCGCGGCAGATCGGCTGGCCGTTCTTCTCGCGGGCCAGCTGGCTGCGGTGGTGCACCAGGAAGCAGCTCATGCAGGTGAACTCGTCGGCCTGCTTGGGCAGGACCCTTACGGCCAGTTCTTCGTTGGACAGGTCTGCGCCGGGCAGTTCCAGTCCTTCGGCCGCGTCGAATTCGTCGACGTCGACGGCGGACGCCGTCTTGTCGCTCCGGCGAGCCTTGAGCTCTTCAAGGCTGTCCTGATCGACGTCGTCGTCGGTCTTGCGTGGGGTGTCGTAATCCGTTGCCATTGTCGCTCTCCCCCTCTGGGTGTCTGCGGTGTCTCAGCGCTCGTAACGCGTGAGAGGCCGGACTTGTGCCCGACCCGAGGCGGAGATTTTGCCTCACATCAAGGTCTGTTACTCAATCGACACCCAAAAGGACCGCTCGAGAGTGATCGGCTTGGGTGGCGATGGGGACCGTACACGGTCCCGGCGGCACTGTTCGCCAGCGCCACCCCGTGTACTTCCCGTGATACCGGGCCCCGAAAACCCGACTTTTACCGGTTTTCCGGTGGGATCCCTGATCACGGAGCGTGGACGGGCGAAAAATCGCTCCTGTGATCGATCACACACGGCCTCTCCGGGATCGAGTCCCGAAAATTCCGCTCAAAGCGAACAAAAATAATCCGTTCGCATCTCGCCCTTCCCAGCTTCTCAGACAGGCAGTGAGACGCGCATCACAAGACCACCGCCCTCGCGGGGCTCGGCGATGATACGGCCTCCGTGAGCGCGCGCCACGGAGCGCGCGATCGACAGGCCGAGGCCGACCCCCTTGTCGCTGCCCGTTCGCTCCGTACGGAGCCGCCTGAAGGGCTCGAAGAGGTTGTCGATCTCGTAGGCGGGGACCACCGGTCCGGTGTTCGTGACGACCATCAGGGCCTGCCCCGGCATCAGCTCGGTGCTGACCTCGACCCAGCCCTCCTCCGGGACGTTGTAGCGCACCGCGTTCTGGACGAGGTTCAGCGCGATCCGCTCCAGCAGGACGCCGTTGCCCTGGACGACGGCCGGGGCCAGCTCGGCCCGCATCTCCACGCCCTTCGCCTCGGCCTCGCCCCGGGCCTGGTCCAGCGCCCGGGAGGCCACCTCGGCCAGGTCGACGGGCTTGCGCTCGACGATCTGGTTGTCGCTGCGGGCGAGCAGCAGCAAGCCCTCCACGAGCTGCTCACTGCGTTCGTTGGTGGCCAGCAGCGTCTTGCCCAGCTGATGGAGCTCCGGCGGCGCCTCGGGGTCGGAGAGGTGGACCTCCAGCAGCGTGCGGTTGATCGCCAGCGGGGTGCGCAGCTCGTGCGACGCGTTCCCGACGAACCGCTGCTGCGCGGTGAAGGCCCGCTCCAGCCGGTCCAGCATGTCGTCGAAGGTGTCGGCCAGCTCCTTGAACTCGTCGTCCGGCCCGTCCAGCTCGATGCGGCGGGACAGGTCGGTTCCGGCCACCCTGCGGGCGATGCGGGTGATCCGGCCCAGCGGCGAGAGCACCCGCCCCGCCATGGCGTAGCCGAAGGCGAAGGCGATGACGCTCAGGCCCACGAGGGCCAGCAGCGACCGGTTGAGGAGCGTGTCGAGCGCCTGCTGGCGCTGGTGGTTGACGCAGGAGTTCATCGCCGCGTTGACGGCGCTCGGCGAGGTGCCCTCCCCCAGCAGGTTGCAGACCTCGCTGGACACATGACCGTCGACGATCTTGAACGGCAGTTCGCTGCCCACGTGCAGGGCCTGGGCCGCCAGCATGTAGATGATCGACAGCAGCAGAATGCCGGCGATCAGGAACATGCCGCCGTACAGCAGCGTGAGCCGTATCCGGATGGTCGGGCGCAGCCAGGGGTACGGGGGCTCCTGCTGCTTGGGCTCCCAGGTGGGTTTGGGGGGCGCCGACGCGGGCGGCGGGACGGTGGGCACGGCCCTCAGATCCGGTAGCCGGAGCCGGGCACCGTGACGATCACCGGGGGCTCGCCGAGCTTGCGCCGCAGTGTCATGACGGTCACCCGGACGACGTTGGTGAACGGGTCGGTGTTCTCGTCCCAGGCCTTCTCCAGGAGCTGCTCGGCCGAGACGACCGCGCCCTCGCTGCGCATCAGGACCTCCAGCACCGCGAACTCCTTGGGAGCGAGCTGCACCTCCTGGTCGCCGCGGAAGACCTCGCGCCGGTTCGGGTCGAGCTTGATCCCCGCCCGTTCCAGCACGGGCGGCAGCGCGACCGTGGTGCGGCGGCCGAGGGCCCTCACCCGCGCGGTCAGCTCGCTGAAGGCGAAGGGCTTGGGCAGGTAGTCGTCCGCGCCGAGCTCCAGGCCCTCCACCCGGTCGCTGACGTCCCCGGAGGCGGTGAGCATGAGCACCCGGGTCGGCATGCCCAGCTCGACGATCCGGCGGCAGACGTCGTCGCCGTGCACCAGCGGGAGGTCCCGGTCCAGGACCACGACGTCGTAGTCGTTGACCTCGATGCGCTCCAGGGCCGCCGCGCCGTCGTACACGACATCGACGGCCATGGCCTCACGGCGCAGCCCGGTGGCCACCGCATCGGCGAGCAGCTGCTCGTCCTCCACGACGAGTACGCGCACGGCGCTTCCTTCCTTAGAACTTCACAGCAGAACGTCACAGCAGGACTTCACAGCGGATCTTCATGTCTTCACGGCAGAGCCTCGCGGCAGAGTCCCGCCGCAGGGTCCCGCCACGTTCCGCACGGACCCGCGGGGCGTCCGGACGGACCCGTGGTCCATGATCCGGACCGCGTCCCAGCACGGTCTGTGCGGCTCCATCCTGCCCGTAACGCGTATAAACCGGCGGTAAGACGGCGCTGCCCGACCTGCGGCTTCACGGAATCCGGAGGATTTCCGGGCCAGTTGAGGTTTCTCTGAGGTTCGGGCCGGGGAGGACGAATTCACACCCGCGATCACGTCTTGTATGTGGCGTGCCACAGGCACCTCCATCCCCCGGAGAGTGCGTGATCACCCGCCCTACCGCCTCGGCGGAGGGAAACCCGGGCACACCCCCGTGCCACCGACCCACGATGAGGGGGCGCTTCATGGACGCTTTCACCGCAGGTCTGCTGCAACGCATCCAGACCACCGAGTCCGACCTCACGAAGGCACGCGAAACGGGCGACGACTTCCTCGCGGACGTCGAGCAGGGCGAGCTGGACGACCTGCTCCGCCTCGCTGCCGAGCACGGTGTTCACATCGGCGCCACAAGCGTCTGAGCCGCTACGGGAAGGCCCCGCGGATGCGCGTGCGCATCCGCGGGGCCTTCCCCCGGTTCCCGTGGCGCCCCCGGCCGGCTCAGCGGCGCTCACGGGCCGTGGGCGGCCGGCTCCTCAGTCGTGCCAGGCGCCCAGTTCCTCCAGCAGTGCCTGGAGGGGCTCGAAGACCCCCGGCGCCGCGGCCACCGTCAGCCCGCCGTCGGCGGGCAGTCCGGGGCGGCCGCCCGTCAGCGCGCCCGCTTCCCGGGCGATCAGGTCTCCGGCCGCGAGGTCCCACGGGTGGAGGCCGCGCTCGTAGTAGCCGTCGAGGCGGCCGGCGGCGACGTCGCAGAGATCGATCGCCGCGGAGCCGCCGCGCCGGATGTCGCGCAGCCGCGGGATCAGGACGCGCGCCACCTCCGCCTGGTGGGCGCGTACGCCGGCGACGTAGTTGAAGCCGGTCGACACGAGCGCCTGGTCGAGCGGCGGGGCCGGCCGGCAGCGCAGCCGGGCCCCTTCGCCGAACGCCCCGCCCTTCGCGTACGCACCGCCGCCGAGGACCGCGTGATAGGTCTCCCCGCGCATCGGGACCTCCACCACGCCCACGATCCGCTCTCCGTCGCGTTCCGCCGCGACGGAGACGGCCCAGGTGGGCAGGCCGTAGAGGTAGTTCACCGTGCCGTCGAGGGGGTCGATCACCCAGCGCACTCCGCTGCTGCCCTCCGAGCTGGCCCCCTCCTCGCCGAGGAAGCCGTCGTGCGGGCGGCGCTCGGACAGGAAGCCGGTGATCAGCTGCTCGGCGGCGATGTCCATCTCGGTGACGACGTCCACCGGACTGGACTTGGTCGCGGCCACTCCCAGGTCGGCGGGGCGGCCGTCGCGCAGCAGCGCACCGGCGCGCCGGGCCACGTCGAGGGCGAGATCGAGCAGTTCGGGCAGCAGGGGGTCGGTCACGGCTCTCCCAGGGGTGAGGGTGTCGGGGCGGAACGGGCGGGCGCTACGCGTACGGGCTGTCGGCCCCCGCGGCGGCCGGTTTGGGCGCCCGGGCCGGGCAGCAGCCCACCGGGCACAGGTCGTGGCTCGCCCCGAGGCTCCCGAGGGCGCACCGCTCGCGGCCGATTCCCTGTTCGGCGGCGGCGCGCTCCAGCAGCAGGTCGCGCACGGCGGCCGCGAACCGCGGATCGGCGCCGACCGTCGCGGAGCGGCGCACGGTGAGCCCCAGCTCGGCCGCCTTCGCGGTGGCCTCCGTGTCGAGGTCGTACAGGACCTCCATGTGGTCGGAGACGAACCCGATGGGCGCCATCACCACGGCGGGGACACCGTCCCCGTGCAGCGTCTCCAGGTGGTCGCAGATGTCGGGTTCCAGCCACGGGATGTGCGGGGCGCCGCTGCGCGACTGGTAGACGAGCTGCCAGGGATACGCGACGCCGGTCCGCTCGGCGACGGCGGCCACGACGAGCCGGGCGACGTCCAGGTGCTCGGCGACGTAGGCCCCGCCGTCGCCGTGGGCCTCCACCGGGCCGGAGGTGTCCGCAGCCGACGTGGGGATGGAGTGCGTCGTGAAGGCGAGGTGCGCGCCCTCCCGTTCCTCCGGCTTCAGCCCGGCCAGCGAGTCGAGGACCCCCTCCACCATGGGCTCGACGAAGCCGGGGTGGTTGAAGTAGTGCCGCAGCTTGTCGACGCGCGGCACGGGCAGCCCCTCGGCCTCCAGCACGGCGAGCGACTCGGCGAGGTTCTCGCGGTACTGCCGGCAGCCGGAGTACGAGGCGTAGGCGCTGGTCGCCAGGACGGCGATGCGGCGGTGCCCGGCCCGGGCCATCTCGCGCAGGGTCTCGGTGAGGTAGGGCGCCCAGTTGCGGTTGCCCCAGTAGACGGGCAGGTCGAGCCCGTGCTCGGCGAAGTCCTTGCGCAGGGCGTCGAGCAGCGCCCGGTTCTGGGCGTTGATCGGGCTGACTCCGCCGAAGAGGAAGTAGTGCTTGCCGACCTCCTTCAGCCGCTCCTCGGGGATGCCCCGGCCGCGGGTCACGTTCGCCAGGAACGGAACCACGTCGTCCGGGCCTTCGGGTCCACCGAAGGAGAGCAGCAGCAGGGCGTCGTAGGGAGCGGGATCGCGCAGATCGGACATGCGTCGATCCTGCCACCCGCCCGCGGCCGGGCTCCCACCGACACCGGCCACGGCCGCCCGGGCCCGCCTTCCGGGGCACGCGGCGGCAGGCAGGCGGGGCTCCGGGTGTCCGCTGTCGGACCTGCCGGCGCACCCGTAAGCTGTATCGGCCACGTTCACCCCTGACAACGCGTGTGACCACGCCGTAGCGGAGCCCTCCTTGCCCAGTCCCTACCGCGCGATCTTCGCCGCCCCCGGCACCAAGGGGTTCTCCTCGGCCGGCTTCTTCGGCCGGATGCCGATATCGATGATGGGCATCGGCGTGGTGACCATGGTGTCCCAGCTGACCGGCCGGTACGGGCTGGCGGGCGCGCTCTCCGCGACGCTGGCCATGTCGGCCGCCGTGGTCGGACCGCAGGTCTCCAGGCTGGTGGACCGGCACGGACAGCGCCGGGTGCTGCGCCCCGTGACGCTGGTCGCGCTGGCGGCGGTGGCCGGTCTGCTGGTCTGCGCGCAGCAGCGGCTGCCCGACTGGACCCTGTTCGTCTTCGCGGCGGGGGCGGGCTGCGTGCCCAGCGTCGGGTCGATGGTCAGGGCCCGCTGGGCGGAGATCTACCGCGGCTCGGCGCAGCAGCTGCACACCGCGTACGCGTGGGAGTCGATCGTCGACGAGGTCTGCTTCATCTTCGGTCCGATCATCTCGATCGGACTGTCCACCGCCTGGTTCCCGGAGGCCGGCCCGCTGCTGGCCGCCGGTTTCCTGCTGGTCGGGGTCTTCTGGCTGACCGCGCAGCGGGCCACCGAACCGGTGCCGCACCCGCACGCCCGGCACACCACCGGTTCGGCGCTCGGTTCGCGCGGGCTCCAGGTGCTCGTGGTGACCTTCGTGGCCACCGGGGCCATCTTCGGGGCGGTCGACGTGGTGACCGTGGCCTTCGCCGAGGAGCAGGGCCACAAGGCCGCGGCGAGCCTGGTGCTCGCGGTGTACGCGCTGGGGTCCTGTCTGGCCGGCGCGGTGTTCGGCCTGCTGCGCCTCAAGGGCCGGCCGTCCACCCGGTGGCTGGTGGGGGTGGGTGCGATGGCCGTGAGTATGATCCCCCTCCAACTGGCCGGGAACCTGCCGTTCCTGGCCGTGGCGCTCTTTGTCGCGGGCCTCGCCATCGCACCGACGATGGTCACCACCATGGCCCTCGTCGAACAGCACGTACCGCGCACCAGACTGACCGAGGGCATGACCTGGACCAGTACCGGGCTCGCCGTAGGCGTGGCGCTCGGCTCCTCGGCCGCCGGCTGGGTGGTCGACGCGTCCGGGGCGGAGGCGGGGTACGCGGTGCCCGCCGTGGCGGGAGCGCTCGCGGCCGCGGTGGCGTTCCTGGGGTACCGCCGGCTCACCGGGCCGGTTCCTACGGAAGGGCGCGGGGAAGATGACCGACACCTACGCACGGACGACGACGAGCACGTGGCGTAACTGGGCGGGGAACGTCACCGCGCGTCCGGTACGGGCCGTGTCCCCCGCCTCGGTGGACGAACTCGCCGAGGCGCTGCGCCGGGCGTCGGCGGACGGGCTGAAGGTGAAGCCGGTCGGCACCGGCCACTCGTTCACCGCGACCGCGGCCACCGACGGGCTGCTGATCCGCCCCGATCTGCTGACCGGCATCCGTGAGATCGACCGTGCGGCGATGACGGTCACCGTCGAGGCCGGCACCCCCCTGAAGCGGCTCAACACCGCCCTCGCCCGCGAGGGACTCTCGCTCACCAACATGGGCGACATCATGGAGCAGACGGTCGCCGGAGCCACCTCGACGGGCACCCACGGCACCGGCCGCGACTCGGCGTCCATATCCGCCCAGATCCGCGCCCTGGAACTGGTCACCGCGGACGGCACGGTGCTGACCTGTTCGCAGACCGAGAATCCCGAGGTCTTCGCCGTCGCCCGGATCGGGCTCGGCGCGCTGGGCGTCATCACGGCGATCACCTTCGCCGTGGAGCCGGTCTTCCTGCTGACGGCCCGCGAGGAGCCGATGGCCTTCGACAGGGTCACGGCGGACTTCGACCAGCTGGTGACGGAGAACGAACACTTCGAGTTCTACTGGTTCCCGCACACGGGGAACTGCAACACCAAGCGCAACAACCGCAGCGCCGGCCCCGCGGCCCCGCCCGGCAGGGTCAGCGGCTGGATCGAGGACGAGCTCCTCTCCAACGGCGTCTTCCAGGTGGCCTGCACGCTCGGCCGGGCGGTCCCCGCCACGATCCCCTCGATCGCCAAGATCTCCAGCCGGGCCCTGTCGGCGCGTACGTACACCGACATCCCGTACAAGGTCTTCACCAGTCCGCGCCGGGTGCGGTTCGTGGAGATGGAGTACGCCCTGCCGCGCGAGGCCGCCGTGGAGGCGCTGCGCGAGGTCAGGGCGATGGTGGACCGTTCCCCGCTGCGGATCAGTTTCCCGGTGGAGGTGCGCACGGCCCCGGCGGACGACATCGCGCTCTCCACGGCGTCGGGCCGGGAGAGCGCGTACATCGCCGTCCATCTGTACCGGGGCACGCCCTACCAGGCGTACTTCACGGCGGTCGAGCGGATCATGACCGCCCACGGCGGCCGGCCGCACTGGGGCAAGGTCAACACCCGCGACGCGGAGTACCTGGCGGGGGTGTACCCGCGCTTCGGCGAGTTCACCGCCGTACGGGACCGGCTGGACCCGGACCGGCTCTTCGCCAACGACTACCTGCGCCGGATTCTCGGCGACTGACCTCCGTACCGCCGTCTGGCGGCCGGCCACGGGCCGCGGCCGCTCACTCCCCGGTGCCCGTGCCGCCGGGAGCGGGGTCCTCCTGGGCGGGGGCGCTGCCCGTACCCGTCGGGTCGGGTGCGGAGCCGGTGCTGTCGCCGCCGGCCGTCCCGCTGGGCGCGGGCGTCGGAGCCGTACCGTCCCCGGCGGAGCCGGAGGGGCTGGGTGTGGGCGTCGGCCCGGCCGTGGAGGTTGCGCCCCGGTCCGGATCCGGGGTCGCGCTCCGTCCGTCCCGCGGGTCGGCGGCGGGAGCCGTGCCGTCGTCCTCGCCTGGCTCCGTGGTGTGCTGCTGCGGGCCGGTGCCCGGGGACGGCGCCGGGCCGGAGGAGCCGTGCTCGCCGCGCACGACGGAACCGACAGTGGTGCCCCGGCCGCCGCTCAGGTCGTTGCCGGAGACCAGCTCGAACGTGGTGATCCCCGCCATCGACACGGCGAACACCACGGCGGCGCCGATGGCCGAGCGCTTCCAGCCGCGGATGCGGGTGCCGTGTGTGGTCGCCGGCGTGAACACCTCGTCCGGCGCCGGTGCCGTCAGCCGCCGGGTCCCCTCCCCCTCCCCCGCCCCCGTGGGCCGGGTGCGGTCCGGGTCGGTGCTCACCTTGCGCAGCACGGTCGTGGCGTCCACCGGCCGCAGGATCGCCGTGGCGTCGGGGTCCTTCGGGGCGCCCGCGGCGGACGCGCCGGCGGGATCCACCTGTCGCAGGACGGTCGTGGCGTCCACCGCTCGCAGCAGCGCGGTGGCGTCGGCGGATCCATGGGGCTCGCCCGGCGCCGTGGCGTCGGATACGTGGGGCGCCACCGCTCGCAGGAGCGCGGTGGCGTCGGCGGATCCATGGGGCTCGCCCGGGGCGGTCCGCGCCCCGGAGGCCGTCGACCACGCGCCCGGGTCCCCGCCGTGACGCGGCCGGCGGGCGTGCACCGTCACCTCGCGGCCCGGATGCTTCACCTGGACCGTCACCTCGCGGATCTGCTCACCGGTGCGGCGGAAGAAGTGCTGGAAGACCGAGCCGCCGCAGGTCGCCACGATGCTCATCACTCCGGCGCCGAGAATCGTCCCGTACACGCCCAGTTGGGAGGCCGCCACGGCCGCGGCGACCGCCGCCATCGCACTGCCCGCCACCTGGGGCAGGCTCAGATCTATCCGCCTTTCTCCGGGTTGTATGTCGCTTTCCGGCTTCTGCACCATTTCCAGCCCTTGATTGACATCTCTCCCACCATGCAACAAGTAGGGACATCTGAGCGAAGCGGATAGTTCCGTTTGCGGTGGTTCTGTGAAGCAGGACACGCATTGCGGGCATCCCGTCCCCAACTGGGTATCTCCACTCCCGTGCCGCACGAGAACTCGGGCGGCGCGGCGTTCCACCCCCGTGGCCCGAATGGAGTACTGTGGCGAGCCCTGGGGCCGGACTCCCGCGCGGAAGTCCGGAACCTTCGGGAGGGGGCCGAAGGAGGCACTCGATCCGGCGGCGCCGCGGCATCGCACGGGGGCCAGCTACGAAGAGTGACGATCGGTTACTTTACGTTGCGCAAGAGGTCACCGTGTCATACCGGCGATCAAGGGCTCACGCCCGACACGCCGGGCAACACGGCAATGTTGTGGCAGGCTGCACCCGGGCAGGTCACACTCGACTAGCGGAAGCAGCGACGCACGTGACGTCGGCAGGCACCACCCGGGAGGTCCCCATGCCCGAACTGCGTGTCGTGGCCGTCTCCAATGACGGCACACGACTGGTGCTCAAGGCTGCCGACAGCACGGAGTACACGCTTCCGATCGACGAGCGGCTGCGCGCCGCCGTGCGCAACGACCGTGCGCGGCTCGGCCAGATCGAGATCGAGGTGGAGAGCCACCTCCGCCCTCGCGACATCCAGGCACGGATACGAGCCGGCGCCTCCGCGGAGGAGGTCGCCCAGTTCGCCGGGATCCCGGTCGACCGCGTCCGCCGATTCGAGGGCCCCGTGCTCGCGGAGCGCGCCTTCATGGCCGAGCGGGCCCGGAAGACCCCGGTGCGCCGTCCCGGCGAGAACACCGGCCCCCAGCTCGGCGAGGCGGTGCAGGAGCGCCTCCTGCTGCGCGGCGCCGACAAGGAAACCGTCCAGTGGGACTCCTGGCGCCGCGACGACGGCACCTGGGAGGTCCTCCTGGTGTACCGGGTCGCCGGCGAGCCCCACTCGGCCAGCTGGACCTACGACCCGCCGCGTCGGCTGGTCCAGGCCGTCGACGACGAGGCACGCTCGCTGATCGGCGAGACCGACGACGTCGCCGCGCCCGAGCCCAGTTTCCCCTTCGTCCCCCGGATCGCCCGGCTGCCGCGCGACCGGCCGCTGGACCGCGCCCTGGACCGGCAGATGGAGCGCCCCGCGCCGCCTCCGCCGCCGGAGCCGGAGGAGCGCATCGGCGGGGTCACCGCGAGCGAGCGCGATTCGCTCACCAGCCTGCTGGAGGCGGTTCCGAGCTTCCGCGGCGACATGGTCGTACCGGAAAGGCCCGCACCGCCCGAGCCCCCGGCGCTCGAACCCGCCGCCCCCGAGCCGGAGGTGGAGGAGCCGCCGGCCCCCGCGGCCTCGGCGGGCGCGGGTGCCGCCTACGCCGACGTCCTGATGCCGCGCGCGGTCGCGGGTCACCGCGACCGGCTCACCGGGACGACGGACCGTCAGGCCGAGGCGGACGGGGTCCGGCCCGGCCGGCGGGCCGCGGTGCCGAGCTGGGACGAGATCGTCTTCGGCACCCGCCGCAAGAAGCAGGACTGAGAGAGTCCGGGTGGCAGCAGCATGACGAGGGCCCGTACGCAGTCGCGTACGGGCCCTCGTGCGCTGCGGCGGGACGGGCCCGGACCGGCGGCCCCTCCGTTACCGCGGTTCGGGGCCGGTCGCGACCGGACGGGACTCGTCGCGCGTCCAGTGCGACCAGGAACCCGCGTAGAGGGCGGCGTCCGGGAACCCGGCGAGCTCCAGTGCCAGCACCTGGTGGGCGCCGGACACCCCCGACCCGCAGTAGACGCCGACCTCCCGGGCGCCCTCGGCGGCGCCCAGTTCGGTGAACCGGGAAGCCAGCACTCCGGCGGGGAGGAACCGTCCGTCCGCGCCGACGTTCTCCCCCGTGGGGGCCGACACCGCTCCCGGGATGTGGCCGCCCACCCGGTCGATCGGCTCCACGTCGCCCCGGTAGCGCTCCGCGGCCCGCGCGTCGAGCAGCAGGCCCGAGCGGGCCAGGGCCGCCGCGCCGTCCGCGTCCAGCAGGGGCAACGCGCCGGGGGCGGGGACGAAGTCCCCCTCCGCGGGGCTCGGAATCTCCTTCGTCAGCTCCCCGGTCCAGGCCGCGAGACCGCCGTCCAGCACGCGGACATCCCGGTGCCCCGTCCAGCGCAGCAGCCACCAGGCCCGCGCCGCCGCCCAGCCCTGGCCGCCGTCGTACACGACCACCGAGCTGTCCCGGCCGACGCCGGCACGGCGCATCACGGCACCGAATTCCACCGGATCGGGCAGCGGGTGGCGTCCGCCCTCACCGGCCGGACCGGCGAGCTCCGCCTCCAGATCGACGAAGACGGCGCCGGGGATGTGCCCGGCCTCGTAGTCGGGCCGGCCAGGAGGGCCGCCCAGCTGCCAACGGACGTCCAGGAGGACCGGCGGACGCGGCCCCGCCGACTCGCTCACGTATTCGGATGCGGAGATGATGGGCTTCATGCTTGCCATCCTCGCGCAGAGGCCTGCGCACGCGTAACGACCCCGAAACGGATGTTCCACCACAAACCGGACCTCCTCCGTCGAGATCCCGGAAAATGCGGCGCGGCCGGGACGCATCCCGCGCCGGGTGGTGCAAGCATCTGCACGGGGCGTACACATCCCGTACCGCACAACGGCGCGCCGGCCCCGTTTCCCCCGTACGGCCACCACGATGGTCCGAGGAGAGTGTGACGATGACCGAGGCTGCCGCCCGGCGTACACCCGGAACACCTTGCTGGGTGAGTCTGCTCGTGCACGGCCTGCACACGACCCAGGAGTTCTACGCCGGTCTGTTCGGCTGGGAGTTCGCCCCCGGCCCCGAGCAGCTCGGCCCCTACGTCCGGGCACTGGTCGACGGCAGGGAGGTCGCGGGCATCGGACAGCTGCCGCCCGACCGGCATCTCCCGGTCGCCTGGACGACCTATCTGGCCACCGACGACGCCGATGTGACGGCGGAGACGATCCGCGCCTGCGGCGGCACGGTCGGCGTCGGCCCGCTCGACGCCGGGGAGGCGGGCCGGATGGCCATCGCGTCCGACCCCGGCGGGGCCGTGTTCGGCATCTGGCAGGCCGCCGCGCACGTCGGCACCGCGCTGGCGGGCGCGCCGGGCACCCCGGTCTGGAACGAGCTGGTGACGCGGGAGACCTCGACGGTCGCCAAGTTCTACCAGGCGGTCTTCGGCTACGGCACCGAGGCGGTCGTCTCGGCCGACTTCGACTACCAGACCCTCCAGCTGGACGACCGCCCGGTGGCCTCGCTGCACGGTGTCGGCCACGCCCTGCCCCGCGACCGGGGCCCGCACTGGATGACGCACTTCGAGGTCGCCGACACGGACGAGGCCGCACGGCGGGTGGTGGAACTCGGCGGACACGTCCTGCAGCCGCCCAGGGAGGGAGCCGGCGGCCGGATGGCCACCGTCGCGGACCCGGAGGGCGCGACGTTCAGGATCGTGCGGTCGGCGGGGCGGTGAGGCGTTGCGTCCACCCGGCCTTCCACGCGTTGCCGTCGGCCGGCGGCGGTGCGTAACCCTCGTTTACGTACGGGCGGGGGCAGTTGACGTACCGACTGCCCGAGCTGCCGGCCGTAGCCTTCGAGGGACCTGGCGAACCGGGCGTGGAAGGCAGGCCTCTGGCGCATGGAACTTCACCGATTTCTCCCCGTGCAGCTCGCCCACACCGCGGCGCGCTCGCAACGGTGGCCCTGCGGGCAGCCGCGGGGCGGAGCGCGGCCAGGTGGGGGCCGCTGCCCGCGGTCATCGGGGAGGTGACGGTGGGGTTGCTGGTGGGGCCGGCTGTGCCCGCGCTGTTCGGCAGCGTGTTCTTCGAGGTGGTGCTGCCGGACTCGGTGCTGGGCCGTCTCAAGGTGGTCGGGCAGGCCGGCCTCGTGCTCCTCCTGGTGGGGCTGACGCACAGACTCCGGTCCGATGGGCGGCTGTCGTCCCGCCGGGCACTGTCCGCACTGGTCGGCGGGGCACTCGTACCGGCCCTGGCGGCGGGGGCGAACGAGCGGGGCCGGTCGGTCAGTTGCGGGTCCGGGCCCGGCGGCCGAACGCGAAGTAGAGGCCCAGCAGCACAGCGCCCACCACGGCGACGACAGCCGTGACCTTGCTCTCCGCCAGCGCGCCGACCACGATGACGACCAAGGCATAGAGGACGGGGAAGATCACGTTCGGGTTGGTGACTGCGGTCTGCGGTCGTTCGCTCATGGCGGTGTCCTCTGCTCACTTGTCGGCACGCCGTGCGTGTGGCAAGTGCGGCGTGTGAGGTGCTGAAACTCGCGTGATCATGACATCGCGGTCCGTGGGGCCGGTGGCACTTTGCGATCTCGTTGCCCAGGGCGCTCGCGCGGAACGGCCGGGAAGGCGAGGGCGACGGAACCCCGCCGAAGGACGATGGGGGGGCCGGCCAGCCGGGCGATCGGCCCGTCGGTTTCCGCGAGCAGCCGCTCGTACGTGCCCTGCTGGACGATCCTGCCGTCTCCCATGACCACGACGTGGTCCTCGTCCATCGCGACCGCGGGCGGTCAGTAGTCCTCCCACTCGTCCAGCACGTACTCCAGCACGGCGGGGTCCATCAGCGTGCTCGGCCGTACGTCCTGGCGGCGACGGTCCACGGGGAACACCGAGGCGGCCTTCAGGACCGCGTCGTCCAGGTAGTGCAGGCGCGGGGCCCTCGATGCCAGCCGCAGCGGCGGAGGCGGGCCGCCGCCCCGGGTGGCCAGGACGAAGCCCCAGTTGCCGAAGCTCGGCACGTCGACCTGGAACTCGGTGGTCGCGTAGCCCGCCGTCCCGATCGTCTTGGCGATCGACCAGAACGTCTTCGGCGCGAAGAACGGTGACCCGCTCTGCACCATCACCCGGCTCCGCGGCGTCAGCACCTGGCCGAGGAGGTGGTAGAACTCCACCGAGTACAGCTTGGCCAGCGCCGCCGAATCCGGGTCGGGGAAGTCGATGACGACCGCGTCGTACCGCTGCCGGGCCCCGCGCAGCCAGTTGAAGGCGTCGGCGTTGACCACCTTGACCCTCGGATCCTCGAACGCGTGCTGGTTGAGGTCGCGCAGGGGCTCGAAGTCGCGCGCGAGCCGGGTCATCGCCGGATCCAGTTCTACGAGAGTGACGTGCCGCACGTCGTCGTAGCGCAGCACCTCGCGCAGGGCGAGCCCGTCCCCGCCCCCCATGATCAGCACGCTGGCGCGGGAGCCGGCGAGCGCGGGGTGGACGAGGGACTCGTGGTAGCGGTACTCGTCGACGGAGCTGAACTGGAGATCGCCGTTGAGGAAGAGGCGGATATCCGGTTCGCCGGTGAAGGCGGTGGAGCGGGTGACGACGATCTCCTGGTACGGCGTCGTCTCCGCGTGCACGATCGGGTCCCGGTACATCTGCTGACGCGCGGTCACCTCCAGGTCCTCCGCGAGCGCGTACGCCGTCCCGAGCACGGCCAGGACCACCGCGACGCCGGCCAGCAGGGCGTGGCGCACCCAGCGCCGGATCTGCCGGCGGAAGATGAACACCACCACGATGACACCGGCCACCGCGTTGACCGCGCCGACCACCAGCGCACCCTTCAGCTGGCCGAACGTCGGCAGGAGCCACAGCGGGAAACCCAGGCCCCCCACCAGCGCCCCGATGTAGTCGACGGCGAACAGGTCGGCGACAGCGCTGCCCGCCTCCTGCCGCCGGATCCGCTGGAGCATGGTCATCAGCAGCGGGATCTCGGCGCCGATCAGCAGGCCGACGGCCACGGCGACCACGATCATCGCCGGCGTGTACACCTGGAGCCAGGCGAACGCCGCGTACAGGACCAGCACCGACAGCCCGCCGACCAGCGCCAGCACACCCTCCACGAGCGCGAACGCGCCCACCGCGCGGCGGCGCAGGGGTTTGGCGGCCAGGGAGCCCAGCCCCATGGCGCACACCATCACGGAGATCACCACGGAGGTCTGGAGCACCGAGTTGCCGATGAGGTAGCTGCCCAGCGCGGTCAGGGCCAGCTCGTAGACCAGGCCGCAGGCCGCGCAGAGGAACACGGCGAACAGCAGCAGGGTGCGGGCTCCCCGGGTGTGCCGGACGGCCGGAGGGCGGGAGGGCGTCGCCGTGGTCTCGCGACCCGGCGCGGTGGTGGTGCTCATCGAGGGGCGCCTTTTACGAGATCGCCGCGCCGACCATGAACCCGGTACCCAGGTACATGCCGGCCTGGACCCAGGCGGCGGGGTGCGGACGGCCGTCCTGGTCGTCCAGGACCACCGCACCCATCTGGCCCGGCGTGAACACGCCGATCACGATGCCGACGACGGTCATCACCAGTACCCCGGCCAGGCCGTACAGCAGCGTGCTGGCCAGCCCGTAGCCGAGGCCCTGCTCGGACTCGCTGGCCCCGATGGCCTTCATGATGACCAGGCCCACGGCCACGGACTGGCTGCCCAGCAGAACGGCTGCGCCGCGGTTCCGGTCGGTCCAAACCACGTGGTAGAGCTTGCCCGGGGTGACGAGGTCGAGGGCTATGAAGCCGACGGCCATCACGACGAGGCCCGCGATTCCGTAGAGCAGGGCCTGGCCTGTCGACTCGAAGATCTCGGTCACTGCGTTGCCTTTCCTGGCGGCGGGAACGGGGCGTGATCAGGTGCTGTGCGGGACGAGCGCGGGATGCGCGGGTGTGTGATCCGGGCGCTCACCGGGTGTCACTTGCCCTCGCCGGGGCCGCCGCCGCGGAAGCTCCCGCCGTCCGGGTCCGGCCAGTAGGTGAGGTGCTGCCGGTGGCGGTGGTAGCCGTTGCGGTAGTCCTCGATCTCGATCAGGCTGCCGCTCCGGTGCGGCGAGACGGTGACCATGTCGTCGCCGTAGCGCAGGAATTCCATGCTGCCGCCGGAGGCACGGTCCAGTTCCTCCCGCTCCGCGTGGATCTCTCGGGCGACCTCGCTCGGGGTGCCGGCCGGATCGAGCCAGCCCGTCCCGGTCGCGGTGTACGTCTTCCTGATCCACTCGCGCGGGACCGCGGTGTTGTCCCCGTCGCTGGAGCAGGCGGTCAGCAGGGTCGCGGCCAGCACTGCCGCCACCGTTGCGCTGACGAGTCGGGCGCTGTTCATCGGGCCTCCAGCCGACTGCACGTCGATACGATCTGGCCGTTCTGCGGATACGTGTGCCAGGTGCGCCAGACGAGCCTGGTGCCGTGCGGTCCCCCGGCCGGCTCGACGACCACGGCGGTGATCGCCCCCGGCAAGCCGGGGAAGACTCCGCACAGGCTGTGTTCGGCGTCGGTGGCCCGGCCCAGGACCCGCGCCGCCTCGGCACGGAACTCCTCGGGCGGCAGGACGCGCGTGGTGGCGCCGAACTCGTAGTCCCAGCCCGGCAGATGACGGGTGCGGGTCTCGGGCAGACCCCTCACCGCGCCCCGCAGGCAGGCCACCGTCTCCCTCACGGGACCGGCGAACACCTGGTGCGAGGCCCCCAGCAACCGCAGCCGCACGTCCAGCCCGCCGAGCGGCACCACACGTTCTGCCAGTGCCGGACGCTCCGTCAGGTCCAGCGAGAAGCAGAGTTGATCCGCGTCCGTGTCCAGGTAGGGAGCGTCCAGAGAAACGGCGTGCACACGGTCCCCCGGTCGTATTCAGCCATGATCGCGCCCGATTATGGCACGCGCGTTCGGGGTCGAGGGCTGGGGGTGCGAGGGACGGGGGGAGAGCCTGCCTGAAGTCCGCGCCCGTCAGTCGGAGGCCACCGGCAGAACGTCCGGCGAGAGCGCACCGGCGCGGGCGGAGTCGCTCGTCATGCGGCGGCGGTGGTGGCGCCGGCACAGGACCTCGTAGCCGGTCTCCGCTGCGGGGCGGCTCACGTCGCCGACGACGACCTGCTCACCCTCCACCACCATCTCGCCGCCCACCGTCCGGGCGTTGTGCGTGGCGCGGGCGCCGCACCAGCACAGGGCCTCCACCTGGAGTGCCTCTATGCGGTCGGCGAGCTCGATCAGCCGCTGGGAGCCGGGGAAGAGCCGGGTGCGGAAGTCCGTGGTGATACCGAAGGCGAAGACGTCCAGCTCCAGGTCGTCCACCACCCTCGCCAGCTGGTCGATCTGTTCCGGGGCGAGGAACTGCGCCTCGTCGACGATCACGTAGTCCACCCGGCCGCCGTGGGAGAGCAGACCGACCAGGTAGGCGTACAGGTCCATGCTCTCGGCCGCCTCGACCGCCTCCGTCACCAGGCCCAGCCGGGAGGACAGTTTCCCCTCCCCCGCCCGGTCGTCACGGGTGAAGATCACGCCCTGGAGCCCTCGCGCCGAACGGTTGTGGCCGATCTGAAGGGCCAGCGTGCTCTTTCCGCAGTCCATCGTTCCGGAGAAGAACACAAGCTCGGGCATGAGGGGTGGAGCACCTTTCGGGACAGGCGGAGCGGAAGGGGGAAGGAGGACTACGAGCGTACTTCGAGGAGCGGGACGAGCTGCTCGACGGGGGTCATCGAGCCGTGCATGCCGACCATCGCGGATTCGTGCGGCTCGTTGACGGACGCGGTGATCACCACGTCGTCACGGGCTGCCGCGACCACGTCGCCGATCCTGCCGCGCACCCGCTCGTCGATCCGCGGGCCGAACCAGCCCGCCTCGATGGCCTCGTCGCGGCCGGCCACCCAGAACTGCTCGCCGAGCACCTCGCGCCAGACGGTCAGCACATCGGCCTCGGCGCCCGGTACGGCGTAGACATGACGGGCCCGGCCCTCGCCGCCCAGCAGTGCGACGCCCGCGCGCAGCTCCCAGTCCTCGTCGAAGTCGATCCTGGACTGCTCGTCGAACGGGATGTCGATCATGCCGTGGTCGGCGGTGATGTACAGCGCGGAGCGCGGCGGGAGCTGTTCGGCGAGGCGCCGGGCCAGTCCGTCGACGTACATCAGCTGGCCGCGCCAGGCGTCGGAGTCGACGCCGAAGCGGTGCCCCTTGCCGTCGACCTCGCTGTAGTAGGTGTAGACGAGGGACCGGTCACCGGCGGCCAGCCGTTCGGCGGCGACGTCCATGCGTTCCTCGCCGGCGAGCCGGCCGAGGAACGACCCGCCGCTGAGCGCGACCTTGGTCAGCGGGGTCTGCTCGAAGGCGGGGGCGGACACCTGGGCGGTACGCACTCCGGCGGCGTCGGCCCGCTGGAAGACGGTCGGGTACGGCTGCCAGACCTTGGGCGGGGTCCACGGCTTCCAGCGGAGCTGGTTCATCAGCTCGCCGGTCTCCGGATTGCGGGTCGTGTAGCCGGTCAGGCCGTGTTCGCCCGGCGGCAGCCCGGTGCCGACGGACGCCAGCGAGGTCGCGGTCGTCGCCGGGAATCCCGCGGTGAGCGGCCGGCCGGTGCCGCCGCGCGAGGTGGGCAGGAGGGAGTGGAGGAACGGCGCCTCGTCCGGGTGCGCCTTGATCTGCTCCCAGCCGAGACCGTCGATCAGGAAGACGCAGTTGCGGTCGGCGGGGGTGAGCTCGGGGATCGCCGCGGTGAAACCGGGGACGCCCTGGCCCGCGGCGAGCGTCGGCAGCAGATCGGCCAGCGAGCCGCTGCCGTACTCGGGTACGGGGGCGGTGCCGACGGGCAGCAGTACGGGGTCGTCCCAGGCCGGCTGGGCCATCAGCGGCCGGCCGCGGCGGTCGCGGCCGTGGCCTCGGAGAGGGCCTGGGCGAACGCGAGCGTCTGGCGCACGGTGTCGGGGCCGTCGCCGGCCTCGCTGACCCGCAGGCTCAGGTCGTCGGCGGTGGAGCTTCCGGTGTAGCCGTGGTCGGCCTCGCAGTTGGGGTCGCCGCAGGCGGCGGGCTCCAGGTCGATCCGGGAGACCGCGCCCCAGCCGATGGTCAGGACGACCTCGCGGGGCAGTGTGCCGGGGACGTACTTCTCCGGGTTGGCCACGACGCGGCTGACCACGACGGAGGAGATCCGGTCGAGCTTGACGGACTCGGTGGACGTGGTGGCGTACGGCGTCGGGGAGCTGGTGTCCGCGTTCTGCTCGTCGGTGTGGCTGACGATGAAGCGGGTGTCCGTGAGCACCAGCACCGTGACGTGCCTGCGCACCTCGTTGGAGTCGAAGGTCGTCTCCTGGTGCACCAGGTACGAAGCGACCGGCTCACCGCCCACGGCGGCCTCCACCGCCTCGGCCACGAGGGCCGGGTAGTAGCCGCTGCGCTCGATCGCCGCGCGCAGCCCCTGGGTCGTCGTACCGGTCTTCGCCATACGCACCATCCTACGGGGGGCCGGTGACTGCCGGGGACGTCCTGCCGCGCCCGCCGGGCGGGGGCCGGCGGCGCGGGTCAGTAGTTGGACAGCCGGCGGGGGCCGAGGTCGGTCCGGGCCGGGGGCGGCGCGAGCCGGACGCTCGCTCCGAGGACGGTCAGTCCCTGGGTGGCGACCACGACCGGCTCCAGGGCGAGGGAGACCACCTCCGGGTGTTCGTCGACCAGCCGGGAGACCCGCAGCAGCAGTTCCTCCAGCGCGGCGGTGTCCACGGGGGCCGATCCGCGCCAGCCGAAGAGGACCGGGGCCGCCTTGATGGACCGGATCAGTTCGGCGGCGTCACGGTCGGTGGCGGGGACCAAACGGTGTGCGGTGTCGCCGAGGAGTTCGGAGGGTGCGCCGGCCAGGCCGAAGGAGAGGACGGCGCCGGCCGCCGGGTCGATGCTGGCCCGCACGACGGTGTCGACGCCGCGCGGAGCCATCGACTGCACGACCGGCCGGAGCTCGGCGGGCTTGCCGAGCAGGTCGGTCAGCTCGCCGTACGCCCGGCGCAGCGCGGCCTCGCCGTCGAGGTCCAGGCGGACTCCGCCGAGGTCGGCCCGGTGACGCAGATGGGGCGCGGTGGTCTTCAGCGCCACCGGGTAGCCGAGCCGCGCCGCCGCGGCCACGGCCTCCTCGGGGCCGGGGGCCGGCCGGGTCGGCCGGACCGTGATGCCGTAGCAGGCCAGGAGCTCGCGCGCCTCGTCGTGTTCCAGGGGCCTGCCGCGCGGATCGGGGTCCGGGCCGAGCAGGGTCTCGATGAGGGCGGCCGCGGCCGGCTCGTCGATGGTGTCGTCGAGGAACTCGGGCACCTTCCCCGGTACGGCGGTCTCGCGTCGCCACTGGGCGTACCGCACGGCCTCGGCGAGCGCCCGGACCGCGCGTTCGGCGGCGGGGTACGCGGGGATGCGGCCGACGGGGCGGGGGGCTTCGGGGCCGTCCTCGGGCGCGTCGTCGGGGGCTGCCCCAGCCGTGGTGGCGGCGGAACCGGTGCCCGTACCGGTGCCGACGGGCGGCGCCGGCGCCGCGAGGGCGGGCGGCTCCGGCGCCGGCCGCTGTTGCGCCACCGTGCTGGTCGCGGCGGCCAGCGCCTCCGCGAGTCCGCCGATCTCCACATGGACCACGGCGACCGGCTTGGCGGGGCCGGACGCCGCCGCCGCGTGCAGGGCCGTCGCCAGGACCTCCCCGTCGCCCGACTCCGCCTCGCCGTTCTCGCCCACCCACGGGATCGCCGTCACGACGACCGCGTCGCAGCCGCCGTCGGCCAGCGCCTCGGCCAGCGCCTCCCGGAAGTCCTGGGGGGTGGCCGCCGTGGTGAGGTCGATGGGCGGGCGCGGGCGCAGCCCTTCCGCCAGGCAGGCGTCGTACGTGAGCAGCCCGAGCGACTCCGAGTTGCCGAGGATCGCGACGCGCCCGCCCGCGGGGAGCGGCTGGTCGGCCAGGAGCAGTCCCGCGTCGACCATCTCCGTGACCGTGTCGACGCGGATCACGCCCGCCTGCCGCATCAGCGCGGAGACCGTCGCGTCGGGGATCCGGCTGACGGGGACCGCGTGGCCGGGCGGTGTGGAGCCGCTGTGCCGGGCGCCCTTCACCACGACCACCGGCTTCACGGCCGCGGTCCGCCGGGCGAGCCGGGTGAACTTGCGGGGGTTGCCGAGCGACTCCAGGTACAGCAGGGCGACATCGGTGTCCGGGTCCTCGAACCAGTACTGCAGGAAGTCGTTCCCGGAGATGTCGGCGCGGTTTCCTGCCGAGATGAAGGTGGAGAGCCCCGCTCCGCGCCGGTAGAGCCCGGAGAGCAGGGCGATGCCGATCGCGCCCGACTGGGTGAACAGGCCGATGCGCCCCGGGGCGGGCCGCTCGGGCGCGAGGGAGGCGTTGAGCCGGACCGCCTCGGAGTTGTTGATGACGCCGAAGGCGTTCGGGCCGATGATCCGCATGCCGTACGAGCGGGCCTGGCGCACCAGTTCGCGCTGACGTTCGCGGCCCTCGGCGCCCCACTCGGCGTACCCGGCGGACAGGACGACGAGTCCCTGGACTCCGTGTTCCCCGCAGTCCGCGACGGCCTCGGGCACCCGTTCCGCGGGGACGGCGACGACGGCGAGGTCGACGGACTCACCGATCTCGCCGAGGGAGCGGTGGGCGGGCACGCCGTCGATGGTGGCCTGGTCGGCGGCGAACGCGCTGTTCACGGCGTAGGTCCGGCCGGTGAAGCCGGCGCCCAGGAGGTTGCGCAGGACGGTGCGGCCGACACCGCCCGGGGTGCGGCCCGCGCCGATGACGGCGACCGAGCCCGGGGCGAGCAGCCGTTGCACGGAGCGGGCCTCGGCCCGCTGTTCCCGGGCGCGCTGGACGGCCAGCGACTCGGCGGTCGGTTCGAGGTCCAGGGTGAGGTGGACGGCGCCGTCCTCGAAGCTGCGCTGCTGGGTGTACCCGGCGTCCCGGAACACCTTGATCATCTTGTTGTTGGCGGGCAGCACCTCGGCCGCGAAGCGCCGGATGCCGCGCTCGCGGGCGACGGCCGCGATGTGTTCGAGCAGGGCCGAGGCCACGCCGCGGCCCTGGTGCGCGTCCTGGACGAGGAAGGCGACCTCGGCCTCGTCGGCCGGGGCCGTGGCGGGCCTGCCCTGTGCGTTGATCCGGTCGTAGCGGACCGTGGCGATGAACTCGCCGCCCACCGTGACGGCCAGCCCCACCCGGTCGACGTAGTCGTGATGGGTGAAGCGGTGGACGTCCTTGGCGGAGAGCCGGGGGTAGGGGGCGAAGAAGCGGTAGTACTTCGACTCGTCGGAGACCTGCTCGTAGAAGCTGACCAGCCGTTCGGCATCGCCCGTGGTGATGGGCCTGATGCGCGCGGTGCCGCCGTCGCGGAGCACCACGTCCGCCTCCCAGTGATCGGGGTAGGCGTGATGCGGACTCTGCTCCGGAGAGGGCTGCATGGCCAAAGCGTACGGCTCCGCCAGCGGTCGCGTGGGTGCCGGGGCCGGGGCAGTCTGAGGGTGGCCGGGCGAGGGTGCGGCGCGGTGGTGAAGGGGGCGGCGGGTCGGCCGGAGCATCGAGCACCGCATGAGAGACTGGTCTAGACAACCATTGATTCGTGAAGGGCAGAACCATGGCTGAGCGCCGCGTCAACGTCGGTTGGGCCGAGGGCCTGCACGCCCGCCCCGCTTCCATCTTCGTCCGTGCCGCCACGGCTTCCGGCGTCCCCGTCACCATCGCCAAGGCCGACGGCAACCCGGTGAACGCGGCCTCCATGCTCGCCGTGCTCGGCCTCGGCGCTCAGGGCGGCGAGGAGATCGTGCTCGCGTCCGATGCGGACAACGCCGAGGCCGCTCTGGACCGCCTGTCCAAGCTGGTCGCCGAGGGGCTCGACGAGCTTCCGGAGACCGTCTGATTCCGTCGGGCCATCACCGCGGGAATTCCCGCGCGAAAGCCGCGGCACCCTTGACCGGGAGCCGCGGCTTTTTCGTGCACGCGGAGGGCGATCAGACAATGGGCCCGGACCGAACGGCTTCGCAGCGCTGAATTCGGGCAGCAGAAAGAAAGCCCTGCGGAATGCCTGTCCTTTGTATACGGCGCACGTGTTAATGCCGGCCGCTCGGGGTGTTTACGACATGTTGCGAAGTCCTCACCCGGCCGGTGCGGGCGGCGTCCGGCCGGCCGGCGCGGCGCAGCCGGTACGCGGCGGTGGCCCGCTCGGCGTGCTGGGCGGTCAGCGCTCTGGCCCGCTCTGCGTCGCCGCGCGCCACGGCGTCCACGATCGCGCCGTGCTCCGCCCAGGAATCGACCGGCCGGGCCGGCTGCTCGATCGTGTACATCCAGGCGGTCTTGTGCCGGAGCTGGGTGAGCAGCGCGATCAGCCCGGGACTGCCGGAGGCCTGCGCGAGCGTCTCGTGGAACCAGCCGCCCAGGGAGCGCAGGTCCTCGCCCTCGCCCCGGCGGGCCCGCTCCTGACCGAGCCTCACCAGGCCGCGCAGCACTTTGAGGTGCGCGTCCGTGCGGCGGTGGGCGGCACGGGCGGCGCCGAGCGGCTCCAGCAGCGTCCGGACCTCCAGGAGGTCGGCGGCCTCCTGCTCGGTGGGCTCGGCGACGCAGGCTCCGGCGTGCCTGCGGGTGACCACGAATCCCTCGGACTCCAGGGTGCGCAGCGCCTCCCGCACCGGGACGCGGGAGACCCCGTACCGGCGTGCGAGCACCTCCTCGGTGAGCCGGCTGCCGCGTTCGAAGACACCCTGGACGATGTCGTCACGGATTGCCGTGCATACCGAATGCGCCGGAATGCGCATGTCCGAACCTCCGCCTTAATCCCCGCGAAACGCGGCCGATCGACGCCTGCCCTGCGACTCTATTGCAATGCGCTCGCATTTCCGACGGCGGGTGGAAATTCATGAATATCTTTTGGTCTCCGGCCGCCCGCGCACGCCGGTGTGCGCGGGCGGCCGGTACGCGGACACGGCGAAGGCCCCGGCGTGATGCCGGGGCCTTCGCGGGGGGTCTTCGAGGGCGGGCGTCCGGGGACCGGCCGCCTCCGGCCGGTCAGGAGGCTCAGACGGAGAGGCCGTGGGCCCGCAGGTAGGCGACCGGGTCCATGTCGGAGCCGTACGAGGGCGTCGTGCGGGCCTCGAAGTGGAGGTGCGGGCCGGTCGAGTTGCCGGTGGAGCCGGAGAGGCCGATCTGCTGTCCGGCGCCGACGCTCTGACCGACGGACACGCCGATCGACGAGAGGTGGCCGTACTGGGTGTACGTGCCGTCCGTCATCCGCAGCACGATGTTGTTGCCGTACGCCCCGCCCCAGCCGGCCTGGACGACCGTGCCCGCGCCGACGGCGACGACGGAGGTCCCGGAGGCGGCGTGGAAGTCGATGCCGGAGTGGCTCCCGGAGGACCAGAGCGAGCCGCTGGACTTGTAGCCCGTGGATACGTACGAACCGGCGACGGGAAGCTGGAAGGAGCCGAGCCGGGCGCGTTCGGCGGAGCGCGCGGCACGGGCGGCGCGCTCGCGGGCCTCCTCGGCGCGGGCGGTGGCCTTCGCCTTCGCGGCGGCCCTGGCCTCGGCCTTCGCCTTCGCCGCGGCCTTCGCCTTCTTCGCCTCGGCCTCGGCCTTCTTCTCGGCGACGTCGGCCTGGTGCCGCTGCGCGTCCGCCTGCGCGTCGATCCGGTCGGCGAGGACGTTCTCGATGGCGATGGCCTGGGTGAGGCCGGTCTCGGCGACGGCGGGGGTCTCGGTGTCCGCGGCCAGGGCCGGCGAGGCCAGTCCGCCGAGGACGCCGGTGGTGGCCAGGGTCGCGATGCCGACGGCCTTCGCGCCGCTGCGCGTCAGACGGCCCGGGGCACGGTGCTTCCCGGAGGCACGGGTGAACGCCATGGAGTGGCTGGTCCTTTCCTTCCTTCTCGCCTACCGGGTTAGCTGACGGGTTCGGAGCAGGAAGGTCTCCTACGGACTCCTCGGCCTCGTACGAGGCGCCGGCGTCCGATTCACCCCAGGGACTGCGTGGGTCCCCGGCTCCCCGGGCTCGCGCCTGACGGGGACTCGGCGATGACTGCCCGGTACGTCGCGGATGCGGCATACGAGTGACGAACAGCCGAGCCGACGCTAAGGGGGAGCACTTCCCCCCACCAAACGGACAGGCCCTTTTGTCGCGTATCCCACAGGGCAGACGGGCAACCTCTCCCCCAAAGCGGGCAAAAGCGAAGACTCTGACGGAGTCCGCTCCGTCAGAGTCTTCGCTTTGCCCCGCTATCGGGGGACCGGCCGTGCATGCGGACGCCCCCGTCGGCCGGCCGGGCCTCAGGCGTCGGCCGGCTGCGCGTCAGCCGTCAGCCGTCAGCCGTCAGCCGGAAACGACCGTCACCTCACCGATGCCGAGGGCCCTGACGGGCTCCGCGATCTGCGAGGCGTCGCCGACCAGGACCGTGACCAGCCGGTCGCCCGGGAAGGCGTTGACCACGGCCGCGGTCGCCTCGACCGTGCCGGTCTCCGCGAGGCGCGCGTACAGGTGTGCCTGGTAGTCGTCCGGGAGGTGCTGCTCGACCTGGTCCGCGAGGGTGCCCGCGACGGAGGCCGCCGTCTCGAACTTCAACGGGGCGACACCGACGAGGTTCTGCACGGCCGTCTCGCGTTCGGCGTCCGTCAGCCCTTCGGCGGCCAGGGTCCGCAGGACCTTCCACAGGTCCTCCAGGGCCGGGCCGGTGGACTCCGTGTCCACCGAACCGCTGATGGCGAGCATCGCGGCGCCCGTGGCCCCGGACGCGGAGTCCGGGGCCGAGGAGCGCAGGACCTGGGCGAAGGCCCGTACGCCGTAGGTGTAGCCCTTCTCCTCGCGCAGCACCCGGTCGAGCCGGGAGGTGAGCGTGCCACCCAGGCAGTAGGTGCCGAGCACCTGGGCCGGCCAGACGCTGTCGTGCCGGTCCGCGCCGATCCGGCCGATCAGCAGCTGCGTCTGGACCGCCCCGGGGCGGTCCACGATCACCACGCGGCCCGTGTCGTCGGCGGTGATCGGCGGGACGGGCCGGGGCTCGGCGGTGTTGCCCGACCAGTCGCCGAGGGTGTCGGCGAGCAGGGCGTCCAGGTCGATGCCCGTGAGGTCTCCGACGACCACGGCGGTCGCGGTCGACGGACGGACGTGCGCGTCGTAGAAGGCGCGCACGGCCGCGGAGTCGATCCGGGCCACGGTCTCCTCGGTGCCCTGGCGGGGGCGCGACATGCGGGCCGTGGCCGGGAAGAGCTCCTTGGAGAGCTGCTTGGCGGCACGGCGGGCCGGATTGGCCTGCTCGTGCGGGATCTCGTCCAGCCGGTTGCCCACCAGCCGCTCGATCTCGCTGTCGGTGAAGGCGGGCGCCCGCAGCGCCTCGGCGACCAGGCCGAGCGCCTTGGCCAGCCGGGAGGCCGGAACCTCCAGGGAGACCCGGACCCCGGGGTGGTCGGCGTGGGCGTCCAGGGTGGCGCCGCAGCGCTCGAGCTCGGCGGCGAACTCCTCGGCGCTCTGCTTGTCGGTGCCCTCGGACAGGGCGCGGGACATGATCGTGGCGACCCCGTCCAGGCCCTCGGGCTCGGCGTCCAGGGGGGCGTCGAGGAAGATCTCCACGGCGACGACCTGCTGGCCGGGGCGGTGGCAGCGCAGCACCGTGAGGCCGTTGGGCAGGGAGCCGCGCTCGGGCGCGGGGAAGGCCCAGGGCCTGGCCACGCCGGGGGCGGGCTGCGGGTGGTACTCCATCGAAACTCCAGTCGCGGCAGCGTCGGTCACTTGTCCGCTCCTTCGTGCACGTCGGTGTCGGTGGCGGCGTCCGCCTCTTCGGCGGTCTCGGCGGACTCGACCGGCTCGTAGACCAGCACCGCCCGGTTGTCGGGGCGCAGCTGGGCCCTGGCGGCCGCCCGGACCTCTTCGGCGGTCACGTCGAGCACCCGGTGCACGGCCGTCAGGGCGAGCTGGGGGTCGCCGAACAGCACGGCGTACCTGCAGAGTTCATCGGCGCGGCCCGCGACGGTGCCGAGGCGGTCCAGCCACTCGCGCTCCAACTGTGCCTGGGCACGCTCCATTTCCTCGGGCGTGGGGCCCTCCTCGGCGAACCGGGCCAGCTCCTCGTCGACCGCGGCCTCGATCTGCGCCACTTCGACCCCGCCGGACGTCTTGACGTCCAGCCAGCCGAGCGAGGGCGCGCCCGCGAGCCGCAGCAGCCCGAATCCGGCCGCGACGGCCGTCCGGTCGCGGCGGACCAGACGGTTGTGCAGCCGTGACGACTCGCCGCCGCCCAGCACGGTCAGTGCGAGGTCCGCGGCGTCGCATTCGCGCGTGCCGTCGTGCGGCAGCCGGTAGGCGGCCATCAGCGCACGCGCCGGGACCTCCTCGCGGACCTCCTCGCGCAACTGGCTGCCGATGATCTCGGGGAGCGTGCCGTCGCGCGGCGGCTGCTTGCCGTCGTGCGAGGGGATGCTGCCGAAGTACTTCTCGATCCAGGCGAGGGTCCGCTCGGGGTCGATGTCGCCGACGACGGAGAGCACCGCGTTGTTGGGCGCGTAGTACGTACGGAAGAAGGTCCGCGCGTCCTCGAGTGTCGCGGCGTCCAGGTCGGCCATCGAGCCGATCGGGGTGTGGTGGTACGGGTGGCCCTCCGGGTAGGCGAGGGCCGTCAGCTTCTCGAACGCCGTGCCGTACGGCACGTTGTCGTAGCGCTGGCGGCGCTCGTTCTTGACGACGTCACGCTGGTTCTCCATGGACTCGTCGTCGAGCGCGGCGAGCAGCGAGCCCATCCGGTCGGCCTCGAGCCACAGGGCCAGCTCCAGCTGGTGCGTCGGCATCGTCTCGAAGTAGTTGGTCCGCTCGAAGCTGGTGGTCCCGTTGAGGGAGCCGCCGGCGCCCTGCACCAGCTCGAAGTGCCCGTTCCCCTTGACCTGGCCGGAACCCTGGAACATCAGGTGCTCGAAGAGGTGAGCCAGACCGGTGCGTCCCTTGACCTCGTGGCGCGAACCGACGTCGTACCAGAGGCACACCGCGGCGACCGGGGTCAGATGGTCCTCCGAGAGCACCACGCGCAGGCCGTTGGCCAAGCGGTGCTCTGTCGCTGTCAAGCCGCCGGAGCCGGCCTCGGTTGTGGCCGTGTGACCCATGGGCATGTACGTCCCTTCGATCGCGATACTGGATGCTGATGTCGAGAAGTTGATTCGAGACCTGCCACTGTAAGCAAGCGCACCGGCACCTGGCGAAGTTCCCGTGTCGCGAAAGTTCGCGGGAAAGAGGGTCCCGGGCCCCTCGGGACGGGGTGCGGAACGCCCTTTGGGACGGGTCGAGGTCCGGGTTGTCAGTGGGGCGGTCCACAATGGTGCGCGTCAGAACCTGAGGTTGCCCGAACAGAATCCGTGAAGGAGTCGCAGCAGCGATGGCCCGCCGCAGCACGAAGACCCCGCCGCCGGTCGACTTCGAGGAGAACATCCTCGACATCGACGTCGTCGACGAAATGCAGGGCTCCTTCCTCGAGTACGCGTACTCGGTGATCTACTCACGGGCCCTGCCGGACGCCCGTGACGGTATGAAGCCGGTGCACCGCCGCATCGTCTACCAGATGAACGAGATGGGCCTGCGCCCGGACCGCGGCTTCGTGAAGTGCGCCCGCGTGGTGGGCGAAGTCATGGGCAAGCTGCACCCGCACGGCGACGCGTCGATCTACGACGCGCTGGTCCGGATGGCCCAGCCGTTCTCGATGCGGCTCCCCCTCGTCGACGGGCACGGGAACTTCGGCTCGCTCGGTAACGACGACCCGCCGGCCGCCATGCGGTACACCGAATGCCGGATGGCCGACGCGACGTCACTGATGACGGAGTCGATCGACGAGGACACCGTCGCCTTCCAGTCGAACTACGACGGCCAGGAGCAGGAGCCGGTCGTCCTTCCGGCCGCCTATCCGAACCTCCTGGTCAACGGGGCGACCGGGATCGCCGTCGGCATGGCGACCAACATGCCGCCGCACAACCTGGGCGAGGTCATCGCCGCCGCCCGGCACCTCATCAAGCATCCGGGTGCGGACCTGGAGACCCTGATGCGGTTCGTGCCCGGGCCCGACCTGCCGACCGGCGGGCGGATCGTGGGGCTCGGCGGCATCAAGGACGCGTACGCGGGCGGTCGCGGCTCGTTCAAGATCCGCGCCACCGTCGCCGTGGAGAACGTCACGCCGCGCCGCAAGGGCCTGGTCGTCACCGAACTGCCCTTCACCGTCGGTCCGGAGAAGGTGATCGCGAAGATCAAGGACCTGGTCTCGGCGAAGAAGCTCCAGGGCATCGCCGACGTCAAGGACCTCACCGACCGCTCGCACGGTCTGCGCCTGGTCATCGAGATCAAGAACGGCTTCGTCCCCGAGGCCGTGCTGGAGCAGCTCTACAAGCTGACGCCGATGGAGGAGTCCTTCGGCATCAACAACGTGGCGCTGGTCGACGGGCAGCCGCTCACGCTGGGCCTCAAGGAGCTGCTGGAGGTCTACCTCGACCACCGCTTCGACGTGGTGCGCCGGCGCAGTGAGTTCCGGCGGACCAAGCGCCGCAACCGGCTGCACCTGGTCGAGGGCCTCCTGATCGCCCTGATCGACATCGACGAGGTCATCCGCCTCATCCGTTCCAGCGACAACTCGGCGCAGGCCAAGGAGCGGCTCATCGAGCACTTCTCGCTGAGCGAGATCCAGACCCAGTACATCCTGGACACGCCGCTGCGCCGGCTGACCCGGTTCGACCGGATCGAGCTGGAGAGCGAGCGGGACCGGCTCGACGCCGAGATCGCCGAGCTGACCGCGATCCTCGAGTCGGACACCGAGCTGCGCAAGCTCGTCTCCACCGAACTGGCGGTGGTCGCGAAGAAGTTCGGCACCGACCGGCGCACGGTGCTGCTGGAGTCGGCCGGTTCACAGGTCGCGTCCGTCCCGCTCGAGGTGGCGGACGACCCGTGCCGGGTGCTGCTGTCCTCGACCGGGCTGCTCGCGCGTACGGCCAACGACGACCCGATCGTGTTCGCCGAGGACGCCAAGCGGGCCAAGCACGACGTGATCGTCTCGGCGGTGCCGGCGACGGCGCGCGGTGACGTCGGCGTGGTGACCACCACGGGGCGGCTGTTGCGGCTCGCGGTGATCGATCTGCCCCAGCTGCCGGACACCCATGCGGCGCCCAACCTGTCGGGCGGGGCGATGGTCGGCGAGTTCCTCACGCTGGGGGCGGACGAGGAGGTCGTCTGCCTCACCACGCTCGACGAGACCTCGCCCGGGCTGGCGATCGGCACCCTTCAGGGCGTCGTGAAGCGCGTGGTGCCCGACTACCCCGCCAACAAGGACGAGCTGGAGGTCATCACGCTCAAGGACGGGGACCGGATCGTCGGTGCGGCGGAGCTGCGGACGGGCGAGGAGGACCTGGTCTTCATCACCTCGGACGCACAGCTGCTGCGCTACCCGGCGGCGCAGGTGCGCCCGCAGGGGCGTCCGGCCGGCGGAATGGCGGGCGTGAAGCTCACCTCCGGGGCGGAGGTGCTCTCGTTCGCCGCGGTGGATCCCGCCGTGGACGCCATGGTGTTCACGGTCGCGGGCTCGCACGGCACGCTGGACGATTCGGTGCTGACGTGCAAGCTCACCCCGTTCGACCAGTATCCGCGCAAGGGCCGGGCCACCGGCGGGGTGCGCTGTCAGCGGTTCCTGAAGGGTGAGGACGTGCTGGTCTTCGCCTGGGCGGGTGCGACGCCCGCCAGGGCCGCGCAGAAGAACGGCACGCCCGCCTCGCTGCCCGAGCCCGATCCGCGGCGCGACGGTTCGGGGACGCCTCTGGAGAGCCCGGTCGCGGTGATCGCCGGCCCCGTGTAGAACGCGGGCCCGGCGGCTCCGGCGCTACGCGTCGTCGTCGCCGGGCCGGTGCACGTACCGCAGGACGCCCCACATGGATCGCTCGTGTGCGGCGTCCTGCGCCGTTTCCCGCCCCGGCTCCCCCGGCGTGCGACAGCCCTCCAGCTCCTTGCGCAGGGCCTGGGCGTCGATCCCGGAACCGATCAGCACCAGCCGGGTCAGCCGCTGCTCGCCGCGGGCCCAGGGCCTGGGGGCGAACCGCAGGAACCTGCCGACGGCGTGCACCCCGTACGCGTGGTCCGCGTCGCCCGCGCCGAAGTCGACGTAGCCCTTGATCCGGTAGAGACCGCCCGGCCGGGAGTCCAGGAACTCCATGAGCCGGCGGGGATCCATCGGCACATCGGAGGTGAAGTCGACGCTCTCGTACGCCGTGTGCAGATGCTCCGCGTGCTCCTCGCCGGCCTCCCGCGCCCGCTCCTCCAGGTACAGGTCCTCGAAGGTGAGCTGCCGCGCCTTCTCCTCACCGTCGGGCCGCAGTGCCGGGTCGAAGAGCAGCTCCGGGTCGACGCGTCCGTACGTGGCGGGCACGACCGCCGCCACGCTGCCGGTCGCCGCGACGGCCTCCCGGATGCGCGCCTGTTCCCCGTCCCCGGCCCGGTCCGTCTTGTTCAGCACGACGAGGTCGGCGACGGCGAGATGGCGGTCGATCTCCGGGTGGCGCCGACGGGTGGCCCCGAACTCGGCGGCGTCGACCACCTCGACCAGTCCCCCGTACAGGATGTGCGGGTTGTCGCTGGCCAGGAGCATCCGTACGAGCTCCTGGGGTTCCGCGAGGCCGCTCGCCTCGATGACGATCACGTCGAGGCGGGCGGACGGCCGGGTCAGCGTCTCCAGGTACGTGTCCAGTTCGCTCGCGTCGACCGCGCAGCACAGACAGCCGCCGCCCAGCGAGACGGTCGAGCCGACCTGGCCGGAGACGGTCATGGCGTCGATCTCGATGGACCCGAAGTCGTTGACGATCACACCGATGCGGTTTCCGGCGCGATGGCGCAGGAGGTGGTTGAGCAGCGTCGTCTTGCCGGATCCGAGGAACCCCGCGAGAACGATGACGGGGATCTGCTGGGCGCGGGACGGGGGCGACGCGTTCAACGGAGACCTTCCTGCGGTGTCACACGGCCGGGACCGGCTGGGGCGGGGGCGGGCCGACGTAGCGGGCCGCCGGGCGGATGATCTTCGAGTCCTCCGCCTGCTCCAGGATATTGGCGCTCCAGCCGACCACCCGCGCCGCGCAGAAGGTCGGGGTGAACATCTCGCGCGGCAGTCCGCAGAGCTCCATGACCACTCCTGCGTAGAACTCCACGTTGGTGTGCAGTTCGCGCCCCGGCTTGAGCTCGGCGAGGATCGCCTCGACCTGCCGTTCCACCTCCACGGCGAAGTCCACGAGCGGGCCGCCGAAGCCCTGGGCGATGGACCGCAGCATGCGGGAGCGCGGGTCCTCCGTGCGGTAGACCGGGTGCCCGAAGCCCATGATCCGGTCGCCGGCGAGGACGCGCTCGCGGATCCAGCCGTCGATGCGGTCGGGGGTGCCGATGGCATCGAGGGTGTCGAGGGCGCGGCTGGGCGCACCGCCGTGCAGCGGCCCGGAGAGAGCGCCGACGGCGGCCACCAGGCAGGCGGCGAGGTCCGCGCCGGTGGAGGCCACGACGCGGCCGGTGAAGGTCGAGGCGTTGAAGCCGTGGTCGACGGTGGAGATCAGGTACCGCTCGACGGCCCTGACCCGGTCGGCGTCCGGTACGGACCCGGTCAGCATGTAGAGGTAGTTCGCGGCGTGCGGCAGGTCGTCGCGCGGCTCCACCGGTTCGAGGCCCTGCCCGAGCCGGTACAGAGCGGTCAGCACGGTGGGGACGGCGGCACACGCGGTCAGGGCGTCGGCGCGGCGCCGCCCGGCGTCGATGTCGTACACGGGCCGGAATCCGGCCGAGGCGCCGAGCAGGGAGAGAGCCGTGCGCAGCCCCGCGAGCGGACCTGATGCGGCGCCCGCCCGCGCTATGGCGGGCAGGGCGTCACGGACCTCGGCGGGCAGGCGGCGCAGCCGGGCGGTGCGGGCGGCGAAGTCGGCGCGGGCCGCCGGACTGGGCAGCTCCCCCTCGGTCATGAGGTACCAGACGTCCTCGAAGCTGCGGCTCTGCGCCAGCTCGATCGCCGAGTACTGGCGGTAGTGGTAGAAGCCCTCGCGGCCCCGGACGTCACCGAGTGCGGTGTCGGTGACGACGACGCCCGCAAGGCCCCGGGGGATGTCGAGATGTGGTGTGGCTGTGGTGGTCGTCATTGCTTCCTCCATGGACCTTGCGCCGGGTGGTGTGCGTTCCGGCGATTGACCTGTGGCACCTTCTGGCATTGATTCGACTGTCCATGCTTGACTTGAGTTCTGTCAATGTTGATTGAATCAATATGGATACGGTGGACAACATGACGGATCAAGCAGACGCCGCCGGCCTCACCGGCTCCCCGGGCCCACGGCTCACCACGCGGGAGACGGCGGAACGCCTGGGCGTGAAGCCCGAGACGGTGTACGCGTACGTGAGCCGGGGCCAGCTCAGCAGCAACCGCGCCCCGGGGGGGCGGGGGAGCACGTTCGACGCGGCGGAGGTCGACGCCCTCGCGCGGCGCACCGGGCGCAGGGAACCCGCCGCCGCGGCCGGAGCCCTGTCGTTCCCGACCGGCATCACGCTCATCGGCGGGGACCGGTACTTCTTCCGGGGCGTGGACGCCATGGAGCTGGCCCGGCGATACGCGTACGAGGAGGTCGCGGAGTGGCTCTGGACCGGGGAACTCCGGCCCGGCATCCGCTTCACGGCGCCGGCCGAGGCGCTCGCCGCGGCCCGCCGGGCGGTCGGTGCGCTGCCGTCGCACTCCGGGTCCACGGACCGGCTGCGGGTGGCCGTCGTCGCGGCGGCGACGGCGGACCCGCTTCGGTTCGATTTGGCGCGGGAGGCGGTTCTGGGGGGTGCCCGGAGTCTGATCCCGACCCTGGTGGCAGCGCTGCCCACGGTCGCGGAGGGCGACGGAGGGGACGACGCGTCCGCCGGGCTGGCGCGTCAACTATGGCCGAAACTCACCGGGCTCCCGGCCGACGAGGCGTCCCTGGCCGTCCTGGACACCGCACTGGGCCTGCTGATCGACCACGATCTGGCCGCCTCCACCCTCGCGGCGCGGGTCGCCGCCTCCGCCCGCGCCCATCCGTACGCCGTGGTCTCAGCGGGCCTCGGGGTGCTGGAGGGCCCCCTGCACGGTGCCGCGAGCGGGCTGGCGCACCGTATGCTGACCGAGGTCCTGGAGCGGGGCGGAGCGGCCCCGGTGGTCGCGGACCATCTGCGCAGCGGACGCCGGGTGCCGGGACTCGGGCACCGGCTCTACACCGGCGAGGACCCCCGGGCCCGCACCCTGTTCGACCTGCTCGCCGGGGTGCCACGGGCCGCGCCCGCCCTGGCCGCCGCCCGCGACATCGTCGCCACGACCGCCCGGCACACGCCGCTGCACGCCAATGTCGACCTGGCGCTCGCCGTCCTGTCCGTCTCCTCGGGCATGGCCGTGGAAGCGGGAGAGACGGTGTTCGCGGTGGCCCGCACGGCCGGCTGGATCGCCCACGCCCTGGAGGAGTACGGGGAGCGTCCGCTGCGGATGCGCCCCAGCGGCCAGTACACCGGTCCCCAACCGCCCCAGCCGCTGCCCGTCGCCTCGCAATAGACGATTCTCTTAGCGCAAATCAGCGACGATCAGCGGGAAGCGCTGCGCGGGGGCTGCGCCGTCGAGCCGCGCACGACGAGCTCCGGCTCGAAGAGGAGTTCGTCGGACGGGACCTTGCGGCCGCCGATCTGCACGGAGAGCAGTTCGACGGCGGCCCGCCCCATGGCCTCGATCGGCTGGCGCACGGTCGTCAGCGGCGGCTCGGTGCAGTTCATGAACGCCGAGTCGTCGTAGCCCACGACGGAGACGTCCTCGGGGACCGAGAGGCCCCGGCGGCGCGCCGCCCGGACCGCTCCCAGGGCGAGCGGGTCGCTGGCGCAGATGAAGCCGGTGACCCCCTCCCCCAGGAGCCGCGTGGCCGCCGCCTGTCCGCCTTCCAGCGAGAACATCGCCCGGGCCACCCACGCGTCGGGGATGGTGGCGCCGGCCGCCTCGGCGAGCGCCCGGGCGGCGGCCAGCTTGCGCTGCGAGGGCATGTGGTCGGAGGGGCCGAGCACCAGACCGATGCGCTCGTGGCCCAGCGACACCAGATGACGCCACGCCTGCTCGACGGCCACGGAGTCGTCGCAGGAGACGCAGGGGAAGCCGAGGTGGGCGATGGCCGCGTTGATCAGGACGACGGGGATCTTGCGGTCGGCCAGCACCTTGTAATGGTCGTGCGGGGCGTCGGCCTGGGCGTAGAGCCCGCCGGCGAAGACCACGCCCGAGACCTGCTGCTGGAGCAGCAGCTCGACGTAGTCCGCCTCGGAGACCCCGCCCTTGGTCTGGGTGCACAGCACGGGGGTCAGGCCCTGCTGCGCGAGTGCGCCGCCGACCACCTCGGCGAAGGCCGGGAAGATCGGGTTCTGCAGCTCTGGGAGGACCAGGCCCACCAGGCGGGCCCGCTCACCGCGCAGCTGGGTCGGGCGCTCGTAACCGAGGACGTCCAGCGCGGACAGAACGGCCTGCCGGGTGGCGTCGGAGACGCCCGGCTTGCCGTTGAGTACCCGGCTGACCGTGGCCTCGCTGACCCCAACCTTCTGTGCCACCTGAGCAAGTCGTCGCGTCATGTGCGCAAGATTAGCGCAAGAAGCGCAAGCCGATTGCGTGGAGTGGGAAACGAGACGAATTTCGGAAAGCACCGGAATGCCCTCTACCGTTCATACGATGAGCGCCCCACCGCCCACGACCAGGAGACCGCGAAGGCTCGGCTGGCCCCAGCGGGTCTTCTCGCAGGTGCTGCTGATGCAGCTGGCCATCGCCACCGGCGTCACCGTACTCGCCACCGGCCTCTTTCTGGCACCCCTCAGCGCCCAACTCGACGACCAGGCGATGCGCCGGGCCCTGTCGATCGCGCAGAGCACGGCCGCCCAGCCGCAGATCGCCGAGGCCCTGCTCACCACCGACGCGACGCCCCATGGCCCGGTGCAGGCCGCCGCGGAGCGGATCAGGCGGGCCACGGACGCCGAGTACGTCGTCGTGATGGACCGCCGAGGGGTGCGCTGGTCCCATCCCGACGGTGCCCGGATCGGGCAGGTCGTCTCCACCGATCCCGGCAGGGCGCTCCAGGGGCGCGAGGTGATGGAGATCGACAGCGGCACGCTCGGACGCTCGGCCCGGGGCAAGGTGCCGTTGCGCGACGCGTCCGGCCACATCGCCGGCGCGGTCTCCGTCGGGATCGCGTACGACAACGTCCGCGCCCGGCTCCTCGCGGCGATCCCCGGCCTGCTCGCCTACGCGGGCGGGGCGCTCGCGGTGGGTGCGCTGGCCGCCTATCTGATCTCCCGGCGCCTGCAGCGCCAGACCCACGACCTGGCCTTCTCCGACATCGCCGCGCTGCTGACGGAGCGCGAGGCCATGCTGCACAGCATCCGGGAAGGGGTCGTCGCACTCGACCGCGGCGGCCGCATCCGCCTGCTGAACGACGAGGCGCAGCGGCTCCTCGGGGTCGGGTCCGAGGCTTCGGGCCGTCCGCTGGCCGAGGTGTTCGGCACCGGGCGGACCGCCGACGTACTGGCCGGTGACGTGGCGGGCGAGGACCTGCTGACCGTGCGCGGCAGCCGGGTTCTGCTCGCCAACCGCATGCCGACGGCCGACGGAGGAGCCGTCGTCACGCTTCGCGACCGCACGGAGCTCGAACACCTCGGCCGCGAACTCGACTCCACCCGGGGGCTGATCGACGCGCTGCGCGCCCAGGACCACGAGCACGCCAACCGGCTCCACACGCTGCTCGGCCTCCTGGAGCTGGAGCTGCACGAGGACGCGCGGGAGTTCGTCACCGAAGTCGTCGGCGTCCACCGGGCCACCGCGGAGCAGATCACCGAGAAGGTCCGTGACCCACTGCTCGCCGCGCTGCTGGTCGGCAAGGCGACGGTCGCCGCGGAGCGCGGGGTCGCGCTGCGTATGGCGCCGGGCACCCTGCTCCCGGACCGGCTCGTCGACCCGCGCGGGCTGGTGACGGTCGTCGGCAACCTGGTCGACAACGCCCTGGACGCGGCCGTCGGATCGGCCGGCGCCCTGATCGAGGTGGGCCTGCGGGCCGAGGACCGTACGGTGGTGCTGCGGGTGCGCGACAGCGGGCCCGGCATCCCGCCCGGCCAGCGGGAATCGATCTTCACGGAGGGCTGGTCGACCAAGGAACTTCCGGCGCACGGCAAGCGCGGCCTCGGCCTCGCGCTGGTGCGGCGGCTGGCCGAGCGGCAGGGTGGCAGCGTGACCGTGGCCCCCGCGGACGAGGGCGGGGCCGCGTTCACCGTCGTACTCCCCGAGGCCCTCTCCGAACCGGAATCCGACAAGGCGGGAGCGGCGCAGTGATCGAGGTCCTGGTCGTCGACGACGACGTCCGTGTCGCACGGATCAACGCGGCCTACGTCTCGAAGGTGCCCGGCTTCCGGGTGGCCGCGCAGGCGCACTGCGCGGCCGACGCGCTCGCCGCGGTCGAGGCGGGGCCGGTGGACCTGATCCTGCTCGACCACTACATGCCCGACCGCAGCGGGCTGGATGTGGTGCGGGAACTGCGCAGCCTCGGCCACCGCACCGACGTGATCATGGTGACGGCCGCGCGCGATGTCGCCACGGTCCGGGAGGCCATGCGCCAGGGCGCGCTGCAGTACCTGGTGAAGCCGTTCACGTATGCGGGGCTGCGGACCAAGCTGGAGGCCTACGCCGCGCTCCGCCACACCCTGGAGAGCGGCGGCGAGGCGGAGCAGGGCGAGGTGGACCGCCTCTTCGGGGCCCTCTGGACGGCGGGCGAGCCCGATCTCCCCAAAGGACACTCGGCCACGACGGCCGAACTCGTCCGCACGGCACTCCGCGGCGCGGAGGGCCCCCTCTCCGCCCAGGAGATCGCGGACAGCGCGGGAATGAGCCGGCAGACGGCCCAGCGCTACCTCAAGCTGCTGGAGCGATCGGGACGCGTCCGGCTGACCCTGCGGTACGGCGAGACGGGGCGCCCCGAGCACCGCTATGCGTGGGTCACCGGCGGCCGGTGACCGTGGCGGCTCGGCCGGTGACCGTGACAGCGAGGCCGTGGCGGCGGCCGCCCTGCACCTGTCCCGTGGCGAGGTGCGGGAAACCGGTCTCAACGCCGCACTCATCGCGCTCGCCGCGGTGACGGCATGGCTCGCCCCGACCTGGTGAGTCGGGGGCGGATGCCGTGAGCGCGGACGGATGCGTCAGGCGGGGGAGCTGTCGGGCACGGGCAGAGCTGTCAGGCGGGGCGAATGCGTCAGGCACGGGCGGGGCTGTCAGGCCCCGGGCGGCGGCCCTGACCGTGGGCCGAGCCGTCAGCCGCAGGCTGCGTGAGCCCCGGTCGGCGCCTCCGCCCATGCCATCCCGGCCCGGCCTCCGGCATCGAGCCTGCGGTCACACCGCTCCGGCTCCCGTCAGCGCACGCACCTCCGTCTCCGCGTGCTTGGCCTCGTCGGGCGGCTCGGCCGAGGTGACCGTGCCGGCCCAGCCGGCCAGGAAGCCCAGCGGGATGGAGACCAGACCGGGGTTCTCCAGCGGGAAGAGCTGGAAGTCCACCCCCGGGAACAGAGACGTGGCACTGCCCGAGACGACCGGCGAGAGCAGGACGAGCACGGCAGCGGGAATGAGACCGCCGTAGACGGACCACACCGCCCCGCGCGTGGTGAACTTCCGCCAGAACAGCGAGAAGATCAGCACCGGAAGGTTCGCGGATGCGGCGACCGCGAAGGCCAGACCCACCAGGAACGCCACGTTCAGATCCTGCGCGACGAGTCCCAGTCCGATGGCGGCCACCCCGATCCCGGCCGCGGCGACCCGCGCCACGGCGACCTCGCTGTACTGCCGGGAACCCGGCCGCCGGAGCGAGGCGTAGAGATCGTGGGCGACGGACGCGGACGAGGCGAGGGTGATACCGGCGACGACGGCGAGGATGGTCGCGAAGGCCACCGCGGCGACCACGGCGAACAGGATCGTTCCCCCCGTGGAGCCCTCACCACCGCCGAGGACCAGGGCGAGCAGCGGAACGGCCGTGTTGCCGGCCGGATTCGACTCGCGGACCTGTGCCGATCCGACCAGCGCCGCCGCTCCGAACCCGAGCACGATCGTCATCAGGTAGAAGCTGCCGATGAGGCCGATGGACCAGACGACGGACCGGCGGGCGGCCCGGGCGGTGGGCACGGTGTAGAAGCGCGACAGGATGTGCGGCAGGCCCGCCGTGCCGAGTACCAGGGCCAGCCCCAGGCTGATGAAGTCGACGCGTGCCGTCCAGCTCCCGCCGTAGCGCAGTCCGGGCGAGAGGAACTCCTTGCCGTGACCACTGCGGTCGGCGGCGGAGTTGAGCAACTCGTTGACGTTCCCGTGGAAGTGGACCAGGACCAGCACGGTGAGCACCACGGTGCCCGCCATCAGCAGGACCGCCTTGACGATCTGGATCCAGGTGGTGGCGCGCATTCCGCCCAGTGACACGTAGACCACCATGAGCGCCCCGACACCGACGACCGTCCAGGACCGCGCGGCGCCGCTCGTTCCCCCGAGGAGCAGGGCGACGAGGCTGCCCGCCCCCACCATCTGCGCCACCAGGTAGAGCACGGAGACGGTGACGGACGACGTCCCGGCCGCGATCCGGACGGGGCGCTCCGCCATGCGGGCCGCCACGACGTCGGCAAGGGTGAACCGCCCGCAGTTGCGGACGAGTTCCGCGACGAGCAGCAGGACGACGAGCCAGGCGACCAGGAAGCCGACCGAGTAGAGCATGCCGTCGTAGCCGTAGAGGGCGATCACCCCGGAGATACCGAGGAACGAAGCGGCCGACATGTAGTCACCCGCGATGGCGAAGCCGTTCTCCAGGGGCGAGAACAGCCGGCCGCCCGCGTAGAACTCCTCGGCCGAGCCCTGCCGGTTGCGGCTCACCCAGGTCGTGATGCCCAGGGTGACGGCGATGAAGGCGCTGAACAGCAGGAGCGCCAGGGTCTGGTGGTTCCCGCTCAACGTCCGATCCCCCGCGTCATCTCCTGGGTGTCCCAGCGCAGATCGAGCGCGGCCCGGTCCCTGCGCAGCCGTGCGTGCCGGGCGTACGCCCCGGTGAGCAGGAACGTGGTGAGGAACTGCCCCAGCCCGGCGACCATGGCGACGTTGACCGCCCCGGCCACCGGGCGGGCCATCAGGCCGGGTGCGGTGACCGCGGTGACGACGTAGGCGAGGTACCAGACGAGGAAGGCGAGGGTGGCGGGGACGACGAATCGCCGGTACCGGCGGCGCACCTCCTGGAAGGCCTCGCTGCGCTGCACCTCCAGGTAGATCTCCGCGGCACTGTGGCCCCGCACCGGTGCGGCGGCGCCGGGCGGCGCGGTGGGCGCGAAACCTCCCGTGCCGTCCAGTTCCCCCCATCCGGAGGCCAGTGCGTCGTACCACGGGTCGTCGAGCCGCATCCCTGCGGCCTCGCGCCCTGCTTCCTTCTCCACCGAACAACTCCCCTTGTCCACGGACCACTTCGGCCGCGTACCCAAGAATGGTCAGATCGGGAAGATCCCGGGCACTTCATTCCTCGGACTTCACCTCTTCAGGTGAAGGATGTCCCGGGCGGCTGTGCGATCCCTCGAACGTACGCATAGCGGACCGCCTGGGCCCGGTCTCGGAGCCCCGCCTTGGCGAACAGGTTGTTGATGTGGCTCTTCACGGTGGCCTGCGAGATGTGGAGGCTGCGGGCGATCTCCGCGTTGGACATCCCCTCGGCGATCAGGACGAGCACCTCGGCCTCGCGGGGAGTCATCCCGTCGGGCAGTTCCGGCTCACCGCCGTGAGCACGCGGCAGCGGCCCCTCGGTGACCTGCTCCAGCAGACGGCGCTGGATGGCGGGCGAGAGCCCCGCTTCGCCCGAGAGCACGGCATGGACGGCCCGTACGATCTCGTCGCCGCCGGCGTCCTTCGTCAGATAGCCGCGGGCCCCCGCCCGAAGCGCCGGGAAGAGCGAATCGTCGTCGGCGAAGGTCGTCAGCACCACCACCTGCGTGCCAGGGAAGTCCCTGCGGATGCGGCGCGTCGCCTCCACCCCGTCACAGCGGGGCATCCTCAGGTCCATCAGGACGACGTCCGGTGCGTGCTCCGCGACGAGGGCGACGGCCTCCTCCCCGTCCTTCGCCGATCCGACCACCTCGATCCCGGGCAGCAGCCCCAGCAGCATGACGATTCCCTCACGCACCACCGACTGATCGTCGGCGACCACCACCCGCGCGGTCACGCGGGCACTCGCAGACTCACCACGAAGCCCTCCTCGCCGGGACCGGCCTCCAGGCTGCCTCCCAGCAGTTCGGCGCGCTCCCTCATCCCCAGCAGACCGTAGCCGGAGCCACTGACAGCGAGGGCTCCGCCGGCACCGGCCCCGCCCGAATCGCTCACCTCCAGGGCGACCGCGTCCGGCTGGTACCGCAGTCTGATGAGCACCCTGGCCCCCGGGGCGTGCTTGCGCACATTGGTGAGCGCCTCCTGCGCGACGCGCCGGACCGTCTGCGAGGCCTCGGCGGTCAGGGTCCGCCGCTCACCCTCCACTCGGACCTCGACCGGCTCGGCCCCCACCAGCTGCCGCAGGAACTCCTCCACGGGTGACACCTCACCGCGGAGGGCGGACAGCGCCTGCCGGGTCTCCGCGAGTCCTTCGCGGGCCATGGAGCGGGCCGCGACGACCCGTTCCAGGACCTGGTCCCGGAACTCCCCCGCAGGCTCCCTCTCGATCAGCAGCCGCGCCGCCTCGAGGTGCACCAGCTGCGCCGAGAGGCTGTGCGCGAGCACGTCGTGGATCTCCCGGGCGATGCGGGACCGCTCGTCCAGCGCCGCCGTCTCGGCTTCCGCCGCCCGGGCCGCCCGCTCCTGGGCCAGGAGTCGCTGCGCGCTTCCCCGGGCCTCGGCGTCCAGACGCAGCACGTACCCCGCGAGACAGAGCCCGCCCGCGGTCAAGGCCGTGGTCCTCCAGTCGTCGCTCCCCACCACGGCGTACGCTCCGAGCACCACGGCAGCGGCCGGAACACCGGCCGAGAGCGGCAGCCGCTCCAGCGCCGCGACCGCGCAGCCGCACCAGAGCACCACCGCCGGCACGTCGGCCCCGGCCCCCTGCGCGCCGGACGCCGCCAGCAGGAGCAGGGCCAGCAGCCCGAGCGAGGGCCCCAGGCGGTGCTCCAGGGTGGTCCGGAAGAACGCCACGGCGGCCGCCGCGCATCCGGCGACGCAGGCCAGACCGCCCACCGTCTCCCACGGGCCGAACAGGCCGCCCGTGAAGGTCCCCCAGAGCATCGCGGTGAGCAGCCCGGCCCTCACGCACCACCCGATCACGGCCCGTGCTCGGGTCCGCGTCTCCCGTGAGAGCGCCTCCCTCGAAGGCCAGCTCGTCCATGCGGCGGGAGTCACACACGGTCCTTCATAGGCCGGACCAGCGCGCCCCCGGCGGGACCGGGGCTCGTGTCCTCGGCGGGAGCGGGGCCGGTCCGCGCCATCCCTGCCACCCGGAGGGCCAGCGCACCGCTGCGCACCAGCAGGGTGACCGCGAGAGCCGCCATCAGGGCCTGGCCGCCCTGGTGTATGCCCAGGGCCGCGCCGAGGCCGTACAAAGCCGCTCGCAGGACCAGTCCTCCGGTCCAGACGCAGACGGTCGCCTTGGTGCCCTTGCTCCACAGCGTGCCGTCCTCCGCGTGCCAGAGCCGGGTCGTCCAGGCCCAGCCCGCGCCGGTGACCAGTCCCACGGCCAGTTCGGCGCCCAGGACGACGACGGACAGCGCCTGATGGTGCGGATCCATGAGTCCGGGCTCGCGCAGAGCCATGACGAGCAGCACGCCCGGCAGGACCCACCAGCGGCGGTCGCCCGAGATCCGCTGGGCCGAGCACTGGCGGACCACGACGACGGCGATGACCGCGATGATCACCAGGACATTGACAGGCCCGGACATGGGCGCCTCCGTGTTGCGGGGAGTTCGTTCACCCCGACGCTACGGAAACGGCCCGCTCAGCGGATCGGCTCACGGGTGGACCACGGGTGGAGCCGTGGTCTCCACCCCAGGGTGCAGACCACGGCTCGGTCCGGCGGGATGCCGGGACGGACGCGGGCTCAGACGTCGATGCGCGAGCGGTCCAGCGTGGCCGCCGAGCTGGTGATGAACTCCTTGCGGGGCGCCACTTCGTTGCCCATCAGGAGATCGAAGACCTTCTCCGACGATTCCAGGTCGCCGATGTTGATCCGCCGCAGCGTGCGATGGCGCGGATCCATCGTCGTCTCCGCCAGCTGGTCGGCGTCCATCTCCCCCAGACCCTTGTAACGCTGGATCGAGTCCTTGTACCGGACGTTCTTACGCTGGAGCTCCAGCAGCCGCTGGCGCAGCTCGTTGTCCGAGTACGTGTAGATGTACTTGTCCTGGCCCTTCTTCGGCTGGACCAGCTCGATCCTGTGCAGCGGGGGCACCGCGGCGAAGACCCTCCCCGCCTCGACCATCGGGCGCATGTACCGCTGGAAGAGCGTCAGCAGCAGGATGCGGATGTGGGCGCCGTCCACGTCGGCGTCCACCAGCAGCACGATCTTGCCGTAGCGGGCGGCGTCGATGTCGAAGGTCCGGCCGGACCCCGCTCCTATGACCTGGATGATCGCCCCGCACTCGGCGTTCTTCAGCATGTCCGAGACGGATGCCTTCTGAACGTTGAGGATCTTGCCGCGAATCGGCAGGAGCGCCTGGAACTCGCTGTTGCGTGCCAGCTTGGCGGTACCCAGCGCGGAGTCGCCCTCCACGATGAACAGCTCGCTGCGCTCCACGTCGTCGCTGCGGCAGTCGGCGAGCTTCGCCGGCAGCGAGGAGGACTCCAGAGCCGTCTTGCGGCGCTGCGCGTCCTTGTGCTGACGGGCGGCGATCCGTGTGCGGGCGGCTGCCACCGCCTTCTCCAGAACGGCCCTGGCCTGGGCCTTGGCGTCCCGCTTGGTGGAGGTCAGGAAAGCCTTGAGCTCCTTGGCCACGACGTTGGCGACGATCCGGTTGGCCGCTGAGGTGCCCAGCACCTCCTTGGTCTGGCCCTCGAACTGCGGCTCCGCCAGCCGGACGGTCACGACCGCGGTGAGGCCCTCCAGTGCGTCGTCCTTGACGATGTCGTCCTCGGCGACGCGGAGCATCTTCGCGGACCGGAGCACCTCGTTGACCGTCCTGGTCACAGAACGTTCGAAGCCGGATACGTGCGTGCCGCCCTTGGGGGTGGCGATGATGTTGACGAAGGACTTCAGGTTGGTGTCGTATCCCGTGCCCCAGCGCATGGCGATGTCGACGACCAGCTCCCGGGTGACCTCGGTCGCCGTCATGTGCCCGACCTCGTCGAGCACCGGGACGGTCTCCTTGAAGGTGCCCTGTCCGCTCAGGCGCAGGACGTCGCAGACCGCCTTGTCCTGGGCGAGGTACTCGCAGAACTCGCTGATGCCGCCGTCGTAGCGGAACGTCTCCTCCGACTTGCCCTCTCCGTCCAGGCCCCGCTCGTCGCGCACGACGATGGTGAGGCCGGGGACGAGGAAGGCGGTCTGGCGTGCCCGCTGGTACAGCGTCTCCAGGTTGAGCTTGGCGTCCTTCAGGAAGATCTGCCGGTCCGCCCAGTACCGCACCCTCGTGCCGGTGCGGGTCTTGGGCACACGCTTGCCCTTGAGCAGCCCGTTGGCCGGGTCGAAGGGGCTGTCGGGCCCCTGCTCGGTGAACATGCCCGGAACCCCGCGCCGGAAGCTGATCGAGTGGGTCGCGCCGTTGAGGTCGACCTCGACGTCGAGCCGGGCGGAAAGGGCGTTGACGACAGAGGCGCCGACCCCGTGCAGACCGCCGGAGGCTGCGTAGGCGCCGCCACCGAACTTGCCTCCGGCGTGCAGCTTGGTCATGACGACCTCGACGCCGGACAGGCCGGTCTTGGGCTCGATGTCGACCGGGATGCCCCGGCCGTTGTCCCTGACCTCGACGGAGGCGTCGTCGTGAAGGATGACCTCGATGTGATCGCAGTACCCGCCGAGGGCCTCGTCGACGGAGTTGTCGATGATCTCCCAGAGGCAGTGCATGAGGCCGCGGCTGTCGGTGGACCCGATGTACATGCCGGGGCGCTTGCGAACCGCTTCAAGCCCCTCGAGTACGAGCAGGTGCCGCGCGGTGTAGTTGGAACCGTCTCGGTCTGCTCCGGTCAGCAGCGCAGTGGACGGCACGGACGTATCGGCGGTCACGCGGTTCGCTCCTCGCTGAATTTCATTTGGGGCCCAGTGGGTCACGGGCTCGGCTTCGGTTGCCGCTGAGAGGGTACCGAGGCCTGGTAGAGCGGGTGTAACGCCACCCTCGGAGAACGCTCACACTAGTCCAGCCTCGCATACACGTTCGATCACTCCTTGGAGTGACATGCACATCACGTTCCCTTCGAGGCATGAACCATTTAGGCTCCGGGCACGTCCTCATGAACAACCGGCAAGCCAGCCGGCGGGACCGACCAAGACAAGCAACGCGAAACCGTAGCGCCACGCAATACGGCACATTCGCCGCGAACCGGCAACAGACAGCCATCCTGAGAAGAATTTTCGAAAAATGCCACGAGCGGGAACGTTTTCGGCCTGGTTGGATGTTGACCCTGGTACGACAGCTCGTCGAGCTAGAGAAGAGGCGACGTGACTACTGTTCTGACCCCCGCGAGCCCGCTGACCGCAGCAGACCGCTGTGACCGTTGCGGCGCCCAGGCCTACCTGCGCGTCGTACTGATCAGCGGCGGTGAACTGCTCTTCTGCGCCCACCACGGGCGCAAGTTCGAGCCGGAACTCAAGAAGATCGCCGCGGAAATACAGGATGAGACGGACCGGCTGACGGCTGTGCAGGCCCAGGCCGCCGAAGAGGAACAACACTGACACCTCGCATCCACGACGAGCCAGGGGCCGGTCCCGACCGGCCGACGGGCGGCTCCCCCACGCGGGGAGCCGCCCGTTCTCGTACCCGTTCCGCCCGTGCCGGTCAGGCGGCGCCCTCCATCCACGTGAGGGCGGCGGAGACCCGCGTGTAGACCCCCGGGCTGCCCGCCCGCCCGCACCCGCTCCCCCAGGACACGAGGCCCACAAGCCTTCCCTGGGCCACCAAGGGCCCTCCACTGTCCCCCTGGCAGGCGTCGTAGCCGCCCTGGGGTTCCCCGGCGCAGAGCATCGCGGAGGCGTCGTACGAGCCGTTGACGCCCGCCGGGTAGGCCTCCTCGCACGCGCTGTCCGGGAGCACGGTCACGTCGGCGGACCGGAGCGACGACGCGTAGTCACCGTTCCCGGTCGTATCGCCCCACCCGTAGACGACCGCCGCGGCTCCGGGCTCGTACGCCGGGTCACCCGCCCCGGCCATGGGAACGACGCTGCTGTCCGGCAGCGCCTCGGCGAGGGTGAGCACCGCGACGTCACCGCTGTTGGTGGCGGGATCGAAACCGGGGTTGACCCACGTGCCGCTCACGGCGATCTCCTTGCCCCCGGTGCCGTTCAGCTCGTCCCGGCCCGAGACGACCCGCAGATCGCGGACCTGGCCGACATCGACGCCCAGCGCCTCGGGGCTCAGACAGTGCGCGGCCGTCAGGGCCTTCTTCGGCCCCACCACCACGGCACCGCAGAACTGCCCGGCGCGGGTTCCACCGAACCGGTCACGGCTGGACAGCGCCACCACCCAGGGGCTGTCCTTGACGTGAGCGGGCCGGCCTCCGATGACGATGCTGTCCGCGACTGCCGAGGCGGGCGACGCGAGCGGTATCGCGGCCGTTGCGGCGGTGAGGGCGAGAGCCCCGGTCATGGCGCGGAAGACGGTACGGGACATACCTGCTCCTGACTCTGTGATGGACGATGCCCACTCAGAGTCGTTCCGCGGACCGCGACCCGCACCCGCACGTGGCCGCCGCACCCGGTGGTCGCACACAGACCGAGGGCCCGGATCCCCACAGGATGCCGTTGGTCGATTCCAACGGCACCCCGGGGACCCGGGCCCTCGGTCTGTGCGCCTCGGCCGGCCTAGTCGAGATAGTCGCGCAGGACCTGCGAGCGCGACGGGTGGCGCAGCTTCGACATCGTCTTGGACTCGATCTGACGGATGCGCTCGCGCGTCACGCCGTAGACCTTGCCGATCTCGTCCAGCGTCTTCGGCTGCCCGTCGGTGAGACCGAAGCGCATGGAGACCACGCCCGCCTCACGCTCGGACAGAGTGTCGAGGACCGAGTGCAGCTGCTCCTGGAGGAGCGTGAAGCTGACCGCGTCCGCCGGGACGACGGCCTCGGAGTCCTCGATCAGGTCACCGAACTCGCTGTCCCCGTCCTCACCCAGCGGGGTGTGGAGGGAGATGGGCTCGCGGCCGTACTTCTGGACCTCGATGACCTTCTCGGGGGTCATGTCGAGTTCCTTGGCCAGTTCCTCCGGGGTGGGCTCACGGCCCAGGTCCTGGAGCATCTGGCGCTGCACGCGCGCGAGCTTGTTGATGACCTCGACCATGTGCACCGGGATACGGATGGTGCGGGCCTGGTCGGCCATGGCGCGGGTGATCGCCTGCCGGATCCACCAGGTGGCGTACGTGGAGAACTTGTAGCCCTTGGTGTAGTCGAACTTCTCGACGGCACGGATCAGGCCGAGGTTGCCCTCCTGGATCAGGTCCAGGAAGAGCATGCCGCGACCGGTGTAGCGCTTCGCCAGCGAGACCACGAGACGGAGGTTGGCCTCCAGCAGGTGGTTCTTGGCGCGGCGGCCGTCCTCGGCGATGATCTCCAGCTCGCGCTTGAGCTTGGGAGCGAGCTTGTCGGCGTTCGCCAGCTTGTCCTCGGCGAACAGACCCGCCTCGATGCGCTTGGCGAGCTCGACCTCCTGCTCGGCGTTGAGGAGCGGGACCTTGCCGATCTGCTTCAGGTAGTCCTTGACCGGGTCGGCCGTGGCGCCGGCGACGGCGACCTGCTGAGCAGGTGCGTCGTCCTCGTCGTCGTCGGAGAGGACGAAGCCCTTGTTCTCGCCCTCGCCCTCCTCTTCCTCACCCTTGGCGGCCTTGACTTCCTCGGCCGCGTCGTCGCCGTCGAGGATCTCGTCGTCCTGCTTGCCGGCCTTCTTGGACGCGGTCTTCTTCGCCGCCGTCTTCTTCACGGCGGTCTTCTTGGCAGCCGTCTTCTTGGCTGCCGCCTTCTTCGCAGGTGCGGCCACGGCGGCGTCGTCGGCCACCGCGTCCACGGTCTCGGCCGACGGGGCGGCCGCCGCGACGGTCCGCGTCACGGTCGGCTTGGCCGCGACGGTCTTGGTGGCGGTGCGCTTGACCGGGCTCTTCGCTGCGACGCTGCTCTTGCGGGCGCGCTTCGACGGCTCCGCGGCACTGACCATCAGCGTCACACCCTCTTCCTCGAGGATCTGGTTGAGGCTGCGCAGAACGTTCTTCCACTGGGTTGGCGGAATCTGGTCAGCCTCGAAGGCCCGACGCACGTCATCGCCGGCGATCTGCCCATCAGCCTTTCCCCGCTCGATGAGCGCCATGACAGATTCGGACTCGGCGATCTCCGGCGGGAGCGTACGGGATGTGCTGGCCGACACGAACAACCTCTCGGAACGATGGAAACGGCTTCCGGCCCGGCCCTGAGAGGGCTGGAACCGACGACCGTCGGGCTGGGAATGTACCGACGGCGCGGGCTACGCCTTAGAACTGCACAGCACACTGAACGGCTGCTGTATTCCTTCCGTGGCGGTCACCTCTTAAGTCATCGCGCTGTTTCGAGGAGTGTTACGCCCAATCCGCGTGGCCCGAGTCACACCCCGTTTGGTCACGAACGAGACAAGCGTGACATCTCTCCACAATTGTGCCGCCGGACCATGGGGGTCCGACGACACATGGCCCGTACACCCTGACCGCGCGCCGCGGTCAGTGCTCGCGCGGCGCCGGCACCACTCGCTCCACCTGCACCACGAGCAGCTGGCGCATGGCCGTCTCCGCGCCCGCGGAGTCGCCGGTCGCAAGGGCGTCGACGATCCGGGCGTGGTGGCCGAGCGATGCCTCATTGGGCCGGTCGCAGCCGGTCACCGGGCCGCCGGAAACCTGAAGTGCGGCCGAAACGATGCCGGAGAGGTGCTCCAGCATGCGGTTGCCTGCGGCCTGGATGAGCAAGGAGTGGAACTCCGCGTCGGCGCGGGCGCAGGTGATCACGTCGCCCTGCCCGAGCGCGTGCCCCATGATCTCGACCATGTCCCCGAGCCGCTGCTGAAGATCGTCGCGCTTGTGACCGGCGGCCAGCCGGGCGGCCAGAGGTTCGATCGTCCACCGGAGCTCCGCCAGCTCGCGGCGCTGATCGTCACGCTGCGGGCCGAAAGCGCGCCATTCGATGATGTCGGGGTCGAGCAGATTCCAGTCACTGACCGGCCGGACCCGGGTACCCACATTGGGGCGGGCGCTGACCAGGCCCTTGGCCTCCAGCACGCGCAGGGATTCCCGGACGACGGTGCGGGAGACCTCGAATCGCTGGCCGATCTCCTCCGGAACGAGAGGCCGGTCGGCGCCGAGGTCACCTGAAACGATCATCTGACCGAGCTGCTGAACAAGTTGGCCGTGCAGGCCGCGGCCGCGGCTGGCCGAGCCGCGCCGGCCCACCCGGCCGAGTTCGGTATCGGGATCACCCCAGGACCGGGCGGCGGCACGTTCGCCGGCCGGCGCGTCCGCGTGGGGGTAACGGTCGAGTTCGCCCGGGCCGGCGAGGCCGGTGTCGGCAGCGCGGGCGGCGGTCATCATGGCGTGCGCAAGGGTACTCACGCATCCTTTTTCGGCGCGGCTCAGCCACCCCTTGAGGTCTTTGGTGAAAAGCACACGAAAGGGTGATCGGCACTCGCCTGCCAATTGACGCCTTACTGGCGCAAATCAGGCATTTCTCATGGAGTTGTGGATCTTTATGGGTTCGAATTCCCTTCGGCGATCACCAACGCACTCTGCCGCGAAGGCTCGTGAACAGATACGCGCAGACAAGGACGGACAACGACACGGTCAGCGCCGTTCCCACGGGATGTGCCACGACCCGCACCAGCGCCAGCACCCACCGGTCTGCCTCGTGCGGCCACCGCAGCCAGGACAGTTCCCTGAGCCGGCCCGGAAGTCCGCTCATCGACCGGGCGGTCGGAGCCTTCGGCATCGCCTGGATCAGCGGAACCATCAGCACCGGAACGGCGAGTACGGCCGCGACGCCCGCCGCCGTCACCCGGAAGATCCCGGCGGCCAGCAATCCGGCCCAGGCGCAGCCGACCACCAGGCCCGACCAACTCATGGCCAGCGGCACGGCGTTCGAAGGCACCCTGACCAAGTCACCCCCGTAGACGACGCGGAGGGACTCCGCCGAGGCCAGCACGACGAACAGCGCCAGGAACAGAGCGACGCCCGCCGACACGGCCAGCTTGGCGAGGAGCAGCCCGAGCCGCCGGGGAACGGTGCCGCGGCCGGCGGCGAGCGCGGGATAGCGGAACTCGTCGCCGAAGGAGAGGGCGCCGAGCAGTCCGGCTCCCAGGGCGGCGGGCGGCAAGGGCAGCAGCGAAGGCCAGGCGACCAGCACGTGCGGCAGCGGCGTACGGCCGTTGCGGGCGAGCAGGACGGACAGCACGGCGGAGGCGACGAGGGTGACGGCGATGATCAGAGTCGTGGTCCTGACGCCGAAGAGACGGCGCAGTTCATAGCGCACCGGACGCAGCGGCCCACGCGCCGGGCGCCGTCTGATGGGCGGCGGCAGCTGCGCCCCGCCGGAGTTCGCGGCCGGCCCGGAGGCGTCCTGGGCGTCCGCAGCGCCCCTTGCGGGGGAAGCGGCGCCGGTGTCCGCGGCATCACCGAGGAGGCCGTCGCCGGGGGCGCGGGAGGCTGGGCCCGTGTCCCCGACCTCGTCGGCGAGCTGATGAACCGGAATCCGATGGCGGAAAGCCGCGTCGCCGACCTCCGCACAGCTGCTGCCGTACACGGACAGCCGGCTGCTGCTCTCCTCGGCGACGACTTCGACGGAGCGCCGGGCTACGCGTGCCTCGCGGCTGACGACCGCGGCGAGGCGGGCGGCGTGCGGGGAGCGGACCGCGACGCGGGGACGCAGACGGGTGCGGGAGAAGTCCGCACCGTCCTGGTCGGCGACCAGACGGCCGGCGTGGATGGTCACCACACGGCCGGCCGACCGCGCGGCTTCCTTGGGGTCCTGGGTGGTGTAGAGGACCGTCCCGCCCCGGCCGGCATGGGACCTGAGCATTCCGTGCAGCCAGTCGGCCTCGCGGGCGGCGAGGCCTTCCGCGGGTTCGTCGAGGATGAGCGTGTGCGGGTCGGCGAGCAGCGCGGAGGCAAGGGCCAGCCTGCGGTCCATGCCCAGGGAGAGCGTGCCGATGCGCTGGTCCCCCAGCCCGGCGAGACCGACGGCGTCCAGCACCTCGTCGGCCCGGGACGCGGGCACTCCCTGTGCGGCGCAGAGCATGCGGAGCTGCCCGCGAGCGGTACGTGCGGGGTGCCCCGGTACGTCCCCGAGGACCACGCCCACCTCCCGGGCCGGGTGGGCCACGCGATGCAGCGGCCTGCCCCGGAAATACGTGATGCCACGCCCCGGCTCGAGTTCGAGCATCAGGCGCAGGGCCGAGGTCTTGCCCGAGCCCGGTGGGCCCAGGAGTGCGGTCACGCAGCCGGATCCCGCTTCGAACGTGAGGTCGTCCACGGCGGGCGGAAGTCCGCGGTGGCGGGCACTGGTGAGTCCGATGGCCTGGAGCATCGCTTCTCTCGCAGGAGGTGAGGCCGCTCGACGGCAGGCGGTACCGCAGCAAGATAACCCGACATATCAGACTTTTCACGCAAGGGCGGATCCACGGCGTTCCGATGCTTCGCCGTACGCGGGCTCGGCAGACCACACCGGGTCAGGCGGCGGGAGCCGGCCTCCGGCGTCCGCACGCCAAGGGATCAGACCTCGGGCCGCAGCATCGGCGGATTCAGCACGGTGGCCGAACCGGAGCGGAACAGCTGGGCGGGGCGGCCGCCCTGCCTGGTGGTCGTGCCCCCGGCGGGCACCAGGAAGCCGGGGGTGCCGGTCACCTTGCGATGGAAGTTCCTCGGATCGAGCACCACGCCCCACACCGCTTCGTACACCCGGCGCAGCTCCCCGACGGTGAAAGCGGGCGGGCAGAACGCGGTGGCCAGGGAGGAGTACTCGATCTTGGAGCGCGCCCGTTCCACCCCGTCGGCGAGGATCCGGGCGTGGTCGAAGGCCAACGGCGCCTGACGTTCGCCGTCGCGCCCGTAGCCCTCCTGCGCACCGAGCAGGTCCTCGACGGGCGCCCAGCGGGCACTGTTCGCGTCCCCACCCGCCCGGGGGGCGGGCAGGTCGGGGGCCAGCGCGAGATGAGCGACGCTGACGACCCGCATACGGGGATCGCGCGCGGGGTCCCCGTACGTGGCCAGCTGTTCCAGATGGGCGCCGTTGCCGACCGCCGGATTGGCCGGGTCGTGGGCACACAGCCCGGTCTCCTCGACGAGTTCGCGCGCCGCCGCGGCACCGAGATCCTCGTCGGCCCGGACGAAACCGCCGGGCAGAGCCCATCGTCCCTGGAACGGCATCTCGCCCCGGCGGACCACCAGCGCACAGAGCGCGTGACGGCGCACCGTGAGCACGACCAGGTCGACGGTGACAGCGAAGGGCGGGAAGGTCGACGGGTCGTAGGGCGGCATGCCGTGATCATAGTCGTCTGCCTGACGATAAACACTCCCTTCGCGAGGGTCTTCCTCGCTCACCGCCCGCGGCGGAACCGGCGGTGCGGTGCCGGAATCCGGCACCGCACCGGTCTCACCGCCCGGTCCTGGTCCCCCGCCTGCCCTGAACGCGCGGCCGTGCGGTGCGGCGCCGGCCGGGCGCCGAGCCGGGACGGCCGGATCCGGGCCTCGTCCGGCGCCGCGCGGTCGCCTGGGCGCGTACGGAACGGGCCCCCGCGACCCGTCCGGTACCGTGCCCGCGCCCCACCGTCCGTGCACCGCGCTCACCGCGCTCACCGCGCTCACCGCGCAGGCAGCGCCGGAGCGTCTCCGGATCGAGGCCCTGGTTGCAGGCCTCGTGCAGCAGCTGGGCGAAGGTGTATCCGGGATCCAGCCTCAGGGCGAGGCCCAGCGCGACCCTCGCCGCCGGTTCGTCACCCGTCGACCACGAGACCCAGCCCGCCAAGGTGAGCGGCGCCGCCGCATGCTCCTCGTACGGTGCGACGCAGCGGCGCGCCAGCGCCCGCCACAGTCTCAGCGCGGACTGCGCCTCGGGCCCTTCCATCCACTCCGCGGCCCGGTCCCTGGTCTCCCGGTCCTGCAGGCCGAGGATCAACGCGGCGGCCTCTTCGTCGCCGATCAGCCGGTCGTCGTTGAGGTCGGACATGGAGGGCGTTGCCGCAGGGGCCCTTCCGAGGCGCTTCATGAGCCGGCGGGCGAGCTCCAGGGTCGTGCCGCCGACCTCCTTGCGGCTCTCCTCGTCGAGCAGCTTCGGCACCAGCGCGGACCCCGCCGCGTCCAGAGCCCGTTCCTGCTCCCGGCCTTCCGTGCCGGGCCGGGGCACCAGCCTGGCCTCCATCTCGCGCAGCGATCCCCGTACCTGGATGCCGGCGTAGGCCGCGGCCGCGGCCATCACCGAGGTGCCCTGCATGGCCAGCGGGTTTCCCTCGGCGGGGCAGCAGCGGGCGTCGGGGCAGACGTAGGACCAGAACCTGTCGCCGGAGATGCAGAGGGCTTCGAGCACCGGCACGTCCAGCGCCCCGCAGGCCGTGCGCAGCCGCTGGGCGAAGGGCCGCAGCCGCTCCATGGTCTGCCGGCCCGATTCTCCCTCTGCCGGATCCTGGCAGAGGAAGACGACGATCGCGTCGGGCCGTCCGCCACGCCGCTCGCTCCCCTTGATCAGGCACTCGGCCAGCTGCTCGGCCACCGACGGCCACTCGTGCGCGGACTGCGGGATGCCGAGCCTCAGCCGTCCGCCGAAGCGGCCACGGCCGCCGTGCAGCGCGACCATGACCACGCTGTCGTTCGGATGGAACCCCATGAGATACGGGAGGGCGTCCGCCAGCTCGGCGGGCCCTCGCAAGGTGATCTGCTGGTCGTCGGACGGTCCGGTGGGTTCGTGGTGCTTGTTCATGGGATGACCGTCCCCCGACGGGACAGATTCCGCGACCCCCTGTGGATAACTTATCCACAGGGACCGCGTGGGCGTTCGCGGTTTGTCGTACCCCTCGGGTTGCATGGGGGTATGACCCACGCAGATCGTGCAGAGCTCAGGCCTCGGCCGATTCCGTACTGGCACGCCTCGTCGGGGACGCCTCCGGCGCTGCCCGGGTGTGCGAGGACCAGTGGCGGGCCATCGAGGCGCTCGTCGCCGACAAGCGCAGGGCGCTGGTCGTCCAGCGGACGACCGGCTGGGGACAGTCCGGCGCGTACTTCGTCGCCACCCCGCTGCTGCTTGCGCAGGGCAGCGGGCCGACGGTGATCGTCTCGCCGTTGCCGGCACTGCTGCGCAACCAGGTGGCGGTCCCGGCCCGGGCCGGGATCCGATAAGCGCAGGTCGCGAACGGACGCACACACCGGGGGGAGAGCTACCCGGCCGCCACACAGGAGAGCGTTGCGGACGACGGCCCGGGCGGCGCCCCGCCCGGTCGTCGTTCGCGTCCGGAGCGGCGGTCCGGCCTGGCGGTCAGAGGCGGGAGAGCTCGTCGACCAGGTCGTCCAGGCCCAGGGAGCCTTGGGAGAGGGCGGCCATGTGCCAGGCCTTCAGATCGAAGGCCTCGCCTCTGCGCTGCTCGGCCCTTTTCCGGCCGAGCAGCCAGGCCCGTTCCCCGAGCTTGTAGCCGATCGCCTGCCCCGGCATCGTCAGATAGCGGATGAGCTGGCTCTCCACGTAGTCCGCTGGGCGGCTGCTGTGCGCGCCGATGAACTCCTGAGCGAGGACGGGCGTCCACCGCTCACCCGGATGGAACGGGGAGTCGGCCGGGATCTTCAACTCCAGGTGCATGCCGATGTCGACGATCACCCGGACCGCCCGCATCATCTGCGCGTCCAGATAGCCGAGCCGTTCCTCGGTGTCCGGAAGGAAGCCGAGTTCGTCCATCAGACGCTCGGCGTAGAGGGCCCAGCCCTCGATGTTGGCGCTGACTATGCCGACGGTCGCCTGGTAGCGGGAGAGGTCTCCTGAGACGTGTATCCACTGGGCGAGCTGGAGATGGTGGCCGGGGACGCCCTCGTGATACCAGGTCGACACCAGGTCGTACACCGGGAAGCGGGTCTGCCCCATGGTCGGCAGCCAGGTGCGGCCGGGTCGGGAGAAGTCCTCGGAGGGAGGGGTGTAGTACGGGCCTCCGCCGCCTCCGGAAGGCGCGATGCGAGACTCCACGCGTTTCACCCGGTCGGCGAGTTCGAAGTGGGTGCCGTCGAGGGCGGTGATCGCCTGGTCCATCAGGCCCTGGAGCCAGTCGCAGACCTCTTTCTCGCCCTCGATGTGCCGGCCGTGCTCGCTCAGCCGGGCCAGGGCGGTCCAGGGAGTGACCGCTCCGGGGAGGACGCGTTCGGCCTCGGCGCGCATATCGGCGAGTAGACGGTGGAACTCTGACCAGCCGTAGGCGTACGCCTCGTCGAGGTCGAGGTCGGTGCCGTTGTAGTAACGGGCCCAGCGGGCGTAACGCTCGCGGCCGACGGTGTCCGGGGCGCCTTGGACGGCGGGTTCGTACTCCTCGCGGATCCAGTCGCGCAGTCCGGCGACGGCGGCGGTGGCGGCATGGGCCGCATGGTCCAGCTCTCCGCGCAGCGCTTCGGGACCGCCGGTCGTGAACTCCTCGAACCAGCCGCGCCCCCGGCCGTCGGTGTCGGCCCATGCGTCGAGCTGGCCGGCGAAGGTGGCGGTGGAGCGGGGGGCCGCGTACAGCTCGCGCTCCAGACCGAGAGCGAGGGACTCGCGGTACCCGGCCAGCGCCCGGGGTACGGCCCGCAGGCGCTCGACGACGGCCGCCCAGTCCTCCTCGGTCCGGGTCGGCATCGCCGTGAACGCGTCGCGGACGAAGTGGGGCGGCGTGGCCATATTGCCCACGGCTCGCAGGTGCTCGCCAGCCTCGTGAACCGCGAGTTCGGCAGTCAGGCGTTCGCGCAACAGGCGGGCGCAGCGGCGCTCGGTCCCGCTGTCGGCTCCGGGCACTCGCTCAGCCTCGGTAAGGCGCGCGAGGGTCTCCCGCGCGAGGGCGGCGAGAGCGTCCGCGCCGGCCGGCGAGGTGTCGGGCAGGCGGCTGGAGCTCTCAGGCACGCCAAGGAAAGTACCCGTGATCGGGTCGAGTTCGATGAGGGCGTCGACGTACGCGTCGGCGACTTGACGAGGAAGCGAGATGTCAATCTGCGTCATGCCGTCATCCTCCCGCAGAACCCCGGCGGTCGGTCGTCGAGAGACCATGAAGACCGATCGCCGAATGCCACCGCCTCGCAGGAGGAGCTGGTGGCATTGCGAGGGCCGCTGGAGACGGATCATGCTCGGGAGCGTCTGACGGTTCAGCGGACCCCTCTCAACCAGACGCCGTGGTGCGTCAGTTGACCGGCTCTGTAACGTGGTGAAGCTCCTGGTGAACGGCGTCACGATCAAGATCCACCGCGCCCTCGCGGCCTTCGCGGATCGCGCCCGGCAGCCAGCCCGATGCCAACGGGCTCCACAGGTGACGGCGCACTCCACGCGGGCACCGCGCGATGTATGACGGAGTGAGCGGTCGGGAGCTGGCCTGTCCGGGTTCGCCGTAGGTGCCGTCGCGGCCCACGGTGAAGAGGGCGGCGGGCACGGCGCCGGGACGAGACCGGCGTAGACGGCGGAGGTGGCCGACGCGTGGGAAGGTGTTGCCGTCGCCGGCCTCGATCAGGATGCGGGCTCAGGTCGTCGCATCGATTCCCGGCATCGACTCCGAAGGCTGCGCCCTATTCGCTGCTGAGAACTGGACTGAGGCTCTGGCAGTGGGCTCAAGGTGCGCCAGCACGCCGACGGGCGAAGCGGGACGGGTACGCAGCTGCCGGCGACCACCAGGCCGACGACCCCCACGGCTACGACGAGGGCAACCTTCCACCTGTGTTCACACGTCAACTCCCCCACGAGCAAGCCGACCAACGACAACGACTGTCCTGATCATGATGCTGGGACGCACAAAGCCATGGCGGCCGGACGGTGATGGTCGGGCTGGGTCATCTCGTAGAGCGTTCCAGGGTCTACGGGATTTCAGCCCACCCTCGGAGGCATACCCGCTCGCCGCTTCAGGACAGAACCAACCATCGTCGGCCGTCGAGAAGTTCTCGTGCCGCATCGAGGTGGCCGGCATGGCAGGCCGTCTCTGTGATGACATGCAGCAGAACGTCTCGAAGGGTGTGCAGGTGCGGCTCGCCGAAGAGACGGTGCGGCCACCAGGCCAGGGAAGCGCCTGCGGCGGTGGCATTGACGATGCCGTCTGCGAGTTCGGCCTCGATTCGATATCGGGTGAGCACCTCGGCGGCCTGGACCTCTGGCCCCACCTGCCATGCGTCGCCGCCGTCGCCGAGGGACTTGATGACGTCCTCTTCGCCGTTGACCACCGCGCGGAACCAGAACCGCTCGACGTCGAGGGCGAGATGCTGGACGAGGCCCAGGCAGTTCCACCCTGAGGGCAGAACGGGTTCGCGCAGGGCGTCCGTGTCGAGGCCGTCGAGTATGCCGAGAACGTGCCGGCGCTGACCGTGCAGGAACGACAGGAGGGCCCGGATCTCGGGGTCCGAGGCGGCGGTCACTGGGCGATTTCCCAGATGTGGCCGCCGGGATCGCGGAAGCTGGCGGTACGTATGCCCCAGGGCCGGTCCACGGGGCCGTTGAGCAACGTGACGCCACGGGCAGCCAGCTCCTTGCACATGGCGTCCACGTCGGCCACCGGCAGCGTGAGTTGGAGACGGGAGCCGGTGTCCGCCTGGGCGACCTGAGCCGGCGCGATGAGCTCGGGCGCTGCGGTGATCTTCAGCAGGTTGATGATGGTGTTACCGAACTCGAAGACGGCCGAGTTGTCGTTCTCGTAGGCCACCGGCAGTCCGAAGACCTCCCGATAGAACCGCTTCGTGGCGTCGAGATCCTCCGTGAAGAGGGTGATCGCGCTGATGCCCGTGGGCCATGAGGCAGTGCTAACCATGTCTGTCACAGCTACAAAGGATCTACGAGCGGAAGAGCCACGTACAGATGTCGGGTCGAGCGGCTTCATGCGACAAGGACTTCGATGAGCCAGCGAGGTTGAAACCACTGGCGGCTCAGAGCCCCAGCCATCTTCGCTCGGCGTACAGCCGGCGGTTACGGAACGCCTCCAGCGCCCTACCCATCGACGCCGCCAGAGCAGCACCCGAGCGGCGGCCACCTTCATGCCGTCCCATGTCTCAGTGGCAAGTGGTAGAGCCCTGCACGACGGGTCGAACGCACCCCCGGCACCTGTCCGACCGCCTGGGTGGGCGTGCCGACCCGTCCGTGGAGGCGCGACGATGACATGTGGGCACTGCTGGCACAGCCGCCTGGTAGTCCGCGGTCAGCACCTCGACGGCGGCCACCTCCTTGCGGTGAGAGACCGCCTTACGCGGCCCGGCCGGTCGCACCGCCTCCCTCGGCAGCTGCCCCTCACCCGTCACGGCGAGCGTTTCCGTCCCACCCACGCATCCAGGACCGTCCGGCACGAGGGCAACATCCTCTTGTCGAGCCCGTCGAGTACGGACCCGGGCCGACCTGCTCCTGCGATTCTTTGCCGAACTCCTGTCGGACTCTCCGGGCCAGTTGGCTGGCACCCGCTCGCTCCAGCCGATGGTGCGACGCCGTCGACCTCCGCCGTGACGACTGTTCAACGCCCGAGCATGGCACCGCCATTGCTGTTCAGGAACTCACCCGTGATGTAGCGGGCCTCTGGCGAGGCCAGGAACGCAACTGCGGCCGCGATGTCGTCCGGCTCTCCTACCTCTCCGACAAGGGTCTGAGCTTGCCGTCTGGCGATCTCCTTCTCGTCAACGGGCTCGCCGAAGAACTCGGTGCCTGCGACGAAGCCGGGCACCACGACATTGGCCGTCACCCCATGCGGCCCCAACTGCTGTGCCAGCGTGTGGTTCCAAGCCAACAGGGCCGCCTTCATCGCGCCGTAGGCGCCGTTTCCCCGCAAGGCGGCGAGGGAACTGAGGGTGACGACCCTCCCGCCGGGGCGGGTCAGGCGTGGCAGAAGCGCCTCGGTGAGCAGGACTGCCGGCAAGACATTGGCATCGAAGTCCCGTCGCCACCGCTCGGCGACCTCCTTCAGGCCGCCGTCCCGCACGGGGGCGCCGCGACTGCCCGCATTGTTCACCAGGACATCGACACGTTCGGGGAGTTCACCCAGCTTCTCCTCAACGTCTTCGGGTACAGAAAGGTCGACCGTGACGACCTTCACCGGATGCGTGCCTGCGATCACCCGGGCCGCGGCGCGGAGGACATCAGCTCGTCTTCCCAGGATGGTCACCCTGTCGCCCTGCCCGGCGAATTTCGCGGCGATGGCGCGACCGATCCCGGTGCCACCGCCGCTGATCACTACCGAACGATCTGACGCGCCCATGAGTCCCCTCACCCCTGCCGCCCACGCAGCATCATGGCAGGAGTATCCGCCACCCTCCCCACGTCCGCCCCCGATGGACCACCGCACTCACATCGGTTCGAAAACTCTCACGGCCCTTGGAGTCCGGCGGCCATGGGACAGCAACTACGCATAGCGGGAGTGGAGTTCAGGTCCCTCCCGAGCGGTGGACCGGACACCGGCGAACAGGGGACGTCTCACGGCTCGTCCGTGTACTGATCCGCACAATAGTGGAATCCCTTCGCTATAGTGGAGAAATGAGTGGCGGCGGCATTTTCTCCAGCGGCCTGTCCATTGCCGAGCTGGGGTCCAGGATCCGTGGCGAGCGACGGGCTCGAAACATCAGCCTCGAACGGCTCGCCGAACTGAGCGGCGTGAGCCAGAGCATGGTGTCCGAGGTGGAACGCGGCGCGAAGACGCCGAGCGTCCTGGTTCTCGACCGCCTGGCGACCGCACTGGGCACCTCCATCGCCCGTCTGCTGGACGAACCGGTGCGTCCGGGCGTCGTGGTTCTGGCCGGTGACCGGCAACGGGTGGTACGGGACCCAGCGGGGTGGGAGCGGCGGACGCTTTCCCCCGTTCTGCCGGACATCGAGTTCGAGTTCATGCGCACCACCCTGGAACCGGGCGTCAACGCAGGAGAGTTCTCGCCACACACGCCGGGATCGCATGAGTACGTGGCAGTGGAACAAGGGCGTCTGCGGCTGACCATCGACGGCGTCACCCACCGGCTCCAGAGCGGGGACGCAGCCTACTTCCCCGGTAACCGCCGACACGCCTTCGCCAACGACTTCACCGAAGCGTGCGTGTACTACCTGGCTATGACACTGGCCCCGGCAGGCCAGGTCCACCGCCTGTCGGGAGGGCACGATGCATGACCTGCGGGCAGCAGCCCGTTCGGCAGCGGACCTCGCAGCCGAACACCTGGCGGGCGTGTCCAGGGGGCCCGTGTGGCGGCCGGTGTCCGAGGCGGACCGCACGTGGCTCACCCGCCAGTCACTGCCCACCGGCGGCCGCCCGCTGGCGGACCTGTTGGACGACGTGCGCGACCGGATCCTGCCGTACCCCATGGGCAACGGGCATCCGCGGTTCTTCGGCTGGGTCAACTCCCCGCCTTCCCCCGCCGGCGTCCTGGTGGCCCCCCTGGCCGCGGCCATGAACCCCAGCTGTGCGGGCGGAGACCACACTGGCGTTCTACTGGAGCGCACCGCCGTGCGGTGGCTGGCGGAGCTGGTGGGATTCCCCCACCCCCCGGGGGCCGGGCTACTGACCAGCGGGGCCTCCATGGCCACCATCACGGCACTGGCTGCGGCCCGCCACCGGGCATTCCGCGACCAGGGCCACGACGTGCGCGAGACCGGCCTGTACGGGCATCGCCCGATGTCGCTCTACGTGTCCGCCGAGGCGCACAGCTGTCTGCGCAAAGCGGCAGAGCTTCTCGGCCTGGGAACCCAGTACCTCCGCACCGTCCCGGTCGACTCGGCTTTCCGCATGGACACCGGCGAGCTGCGCCGTCTGATCGCGGCTGACCAGCGAGCCGGGGTGCGGCCGTTCTTCGTCGCCGCCAGCGCGGGAACGGTCAATACCGGAGCCGTCGATCCCCTGGACGACATCGCCGCGATCGCTCTCGAACACCGACTGTGGTTCCACGTCGACGGCGCCTACGGCGCGCTCGGCATCCTCGCCGCCGACGCCGCCCCCGGCTATGCCGGACTCGAAAGGGCGGACTCTCTGGCTCTGGACCCGCACAAGTGGCTTGGCGTCCCCGTTGATGCCGGCTGCATCCTCTTCCGCGAAGCGGCCGGCCCGCGCGACGCCTTCAGTCTGGTTCCCCCCTACCTGCGCGACGAGGGGGCCGGAGAGCTGGGCTGGTTCTCCGAGTACGGCACCGAACAGACCCGCCCGTTCCGGGCGCTGCGCGTATGGGCCACCCTCGCTCACCTCGGCCGGGACGGCATCGTTCACCTGGTACAGCACACCACTGGGCTCGCACGCACGCTCGCCGAGTTGATCGAAGCTTGCGACGACTTCGAGCTGCTCGCCCCCGTGGTCACTTCCATCACCACGTTCCGCCACTGCCCTCCGGGCGTCGACACAGACCGCACGGAAGCACTGAACGCGGCGATCCCGGCCGCCGTGCAACGCCGTGGGCACGCCTTCCTCACCGGCACGCGGATCTCGGGCGCCGCGGCCCTGCGCGCCTGCGTCCTCCACCCAGGCACCACGAAGGATGACCTGACCGTCCTGCTCGACGAAATCCGAGCCGCGGCGCGGGAGGTGACCACATGAGTCCTCAGTACCTGGTCGTCGACCTCGGTGGCGTGCTGTTCCGCTTCGACCACGCCCACCGCCTGCAATGCCTGGCCGATGTCTTCGCGCTCCCCGCAGATCGAATCGACGAGCTGCTGTGGCGGTCCGGGTTCGGCGCCGACTGCGATTCGGGCAAACGTGTACCCCGCGACCGGATGAGCTGGGGCTTCCACCGATCTGCGGCCCGGCGCTACCCGGGGTCGCCTCAACTGCCTGCCTGGCCACGGCGGGGGCCCGCAGCGTGCTCCTCCCGAGCGTGAAGGCCAAAGCCATAGCCAAAGCCCGGCTCTCCGCAACAGCAATCTTCGGGAACCGAAACGGCTATCCGGCGAGCGCCAAGACGAGGGGCAGTACTTGGTCTGCGCCGGCCTGGCGCAGGAGGCGTGCGCCCACCGCGAGGGTCCAGCCGGAGTCGGTGTAGTCGTCGACGAGCAGGACCGGGCCGGGGGCGGCGGTCAGGGCGGTGGCAACTGCGTCGGGCACCGTGAACGAGTCCGCCAGTGCGCGTAGCCGCTGGGCGGAGTTGCTGCGGTGCGCGGTGTGTTCGTCGGCTTGTGGGGTGTAGGCGAGGCTGCCCAGGAGGGGGAGGCGGCCGACCCTGGCCACTCCCTCGGCCAGTGAGCCGACCAGCTGAGGGCGTGTGCGGGACGGCATGGCCACGATGCCGACGGGCCGGGACACCGCGTCAGGAGTACCGCTGGCCCAGCCGCCCGGTGAACGGGCCCAGTCCGCCAGCACCGTCACCACAGCGTTCAGCACGTCGTCCGGGACGGGCCCGTCCGCCGCTGGCGCGGAAAGGAGCGGTCGCAGCCGGTTGCCCCAACCGATGTCCGACAACCTTCCCAGCGCCCGCCCCGTCAGCGCCTGCTGACCTGCGGGGATGCGGCCCTTGAGGTCCATGCCGACCGCGGCGAGGCCGGTCGGCCACATCTTGCGGGGCTCGACCTCGACGCCCGGCCGGTCCAGCTCGCCCGTCGCCGCCGCGAGAGCCGAGGACGAGACGGCGGGATCGAGCCAGGGTCCGGCGCAGTTGTCGCAGCGACCGCACGGGACCGCCTTCTCGTCGTCCAGCTGCCGTTGCAGGAACTCCATGCGGCAGTGGGGGGTCGCCACGTAGTCCCGCATGGCCTGCTGCTCCGCGGCCCGCTGCTTCGCGACCCAGGCGTACCGCTCCGCGTCATACGCCCACGGCTGCCCTGTGGCAGTCCAGCCGCCCTTCACACGCTTGACCGCCCCGTCCACGTCCAAAACCTTCAGCATCGACTCCAGACGCGAACGCCGAAGATCCACCAGAGGCTCCAGCGCCGGCAGCGACAACGGACGCCCCGCGCTCTCAAGCACATCCAGAGTGCGCCGCACCTGCTCCTCGGGCGGGAAGCCCACCGAAGCGAAGTAGGCCCAGATCGCCTCGTCCTCACGCCCCGGCAGCAGCAAGACATCCGCATGATCCACTCCACGCCCCGCGCGCCCCACCTGCTGGTAATAGGCGATCGGCGACGAAGGCGAGCCAAGGTGGACCACAAAGCCCAGGTCCGGCTTGTCGAAGCCCATGCCGAGCGCGGACGTGGCAACCAGGGCCTTGACCCGGTTCGCCAGCAGATCCTCCTCCGCCTGCAACCGGTCGGCATTCTCCGTCTTCCCCGTATAGGAAGCCACCGGAAACCCACGCTGCCGCAGGAACGCGGCAACCTCTTCAGCCGCCGCCACCGTCAGTGTGTAAATGATCCCCGAGCCCGGCAGATCCCCAAGCCGCTCCCCCAGCCACGCAAGCCGATGCGCCGCATTCGGCAGCTCCAGCACCCCCAGGCGAAGACTTTCCCGGTCCAGCGGCCCCCGCAACACCAGAGCGTCCTTGCCGCCGGTACCCAGCTGCTCCGCCACATCCGCAGTCACGCGGGCATTGGCGGTAGCTGTCGTGGCGAGCACGGGAACGCCCGCCGGCAGCTCCGCCAGCATGGTGCGCAGCCGCCGGTAGTCGGGCCGGAAATCATGGCCCCAGTCGGAAATGCAGTGCGCTTCGTCGACCACCAGAAGCCCGGTCGTCGCCGCCAGCTTCGGAAGCACCTGATCACGAAAGTCCACGGAATTGAGACGCTCCGGGCTCACGAGGAGAACGTCGGTCTCCCCGCGCTCCACCTCCCCATAGATCGTCTCCCACTCCTCCGGATTAGCCGAATTGATCGTGCGCGCCTGGATTCCTGCACGCGCCGCCGCCTCAACCTGGTTGCGCATCAACGCCAACAGCGGCGAAATGATCACCGTCGGGCCGGCCCCACGCCGACGCAGCAGAGCAGTGGCCACGAAGTAGACCGCCGACTTCCCCCACCCGGTGCGCTGCACGACCAGCGCCCGACGACGCTCCTCGACCAGGGCCGCCACGGCCTGCCACTGGTCCTCTCGCAGCCGCGCCGACCCCGCGGGGGCGCCGACCAGCTCAGCGAGAACGGTATCGGCTTCAGTGCGCAGTTCCAGAATGTCCATACCCCTATGCAACCCGATAGCGCCGACAATCCACGACTTCACCCTGCGTGGCCACGCGCTCACAGACGGTCCACAGGCCCCAGGCCGATCAGCGATGGCCGAAACCGGCCTTCCCACCCCGACTGCCACGTTTACGCAGATCAGGGCGCTGACGTCGCGGAGCAGCTGGGGACCGGTTCCGGTACGGACGCGCTCGTTCTGCGCGCTCCGCTGGACCGGGAGAGCCTGAGCCTCGGTGTCCTGCAACTGCCCCATGCCGCACGCCCGCCGGCCTGGCTCGGCGACCACTTCAAGGAGCTGCCCGGCTCGGGGATCATCTACCCCCTGACGGTCGCGGCGGCCGTGGAGGTCACCGCATACCTCCGCCCGTGCGGCCCCATCGTCGCCTCATACACCGGCCACCGAGAACGCCGACCGTGAGCAGGCCGAGGACGATCTGCTCGCCAACCGCGGCAAGGCGCTCGTGGCCGCCTCCGCGCCGGGCAGGGGTCGCGGTGGCGGCCCGGCTCCTGCGGCGGGCCGGGGCGACCGGCGTGTTTCCGCTGGTCCTCGCGGTTCGGGCGTGACGGATGGCGTCATCCGGTGCCCGGGCGGGCAGGGATATCCGTGTCATACCGGCTGATTACCGTCAGCCGCGCCAATTGCTCGTTGCCGCCTGCCGATACGCCAGGGAGAATTGGACTCGCTCCCCGCACGGTCTTTTCGCGGGCCCGGAAGGGCTGTGCCGCGGCGCGCCCTCACCCGACCCTGCCCGCATCGTGGGCGCGTATGCGAAGGGAGGACCGTGACCTTCGGATTCGCACCGTCCGCAGCCACTTCGATGTCGCCGGCCGCCGACTCCGCCAACCGCCTTGCCAGGATGCTCGAACCGGCCGAGTGGGCAGCGGCGGGCATACCCCTGCTGCGCAGCCCGCGCGAGGTGGTCAGCGGCCTGCACGCAAGGCACCGGCCGACCGCGCAGACCGCGGTCGTCGCCGTGCTCGACCACGAGGAACGCCTGACGGCCAGCGCCTCGTTCGCCCGTCGTTCGGTGACGGCGGACGGCTGGGAATTCCGTAACGCCCTGCTGGCGCACCTGCGTCGGGTGATCCCGCACGATCTCCGCCGCCGCACGCCCGTCCGTACCGCGGTACTGCTCTACTGCCGCGAGGGGGACGAGCGTTGGACGGAGGAGGACGGGGCCTGGATGTGGGGGCTGCGGGACGCCTGCACGCTGCACGGGCTGCGGTGCGGCGCGTACATCACACTGACCCGCGGCGGCTGGCAGGTGCTGGGAGAGGGACGCGGCGGCCGTCGCCCCCATTCCATGTCGGAGCCGTCCTCGCTCGCCGACACCGTTCTGGACCAGGATCCCGGCCCGCTGCGGACGGGCGGGGGCGCGGTGCAGGCGTTGCACCGCACCGCGGCTCGCTGACCCGGGCGGTGTGACCCGGCCGCCCTCAGGGGCAGCCGGGTCACCGGAGCGGTCCGGACGCACCGTCAATTCCGCCCGGGTCCGTCCGGACGCCCGCAACGAACGCACCGTCAGTCCGCCGGACCGGTCAGCCGCGCCGAGCCCGGCGTCACCACGCTCTGGCGTCAGACACCCGCACCGAGCACGGGATCAACCCCACTCAGCCCCGGACACCCGGACCGAGCACGGGCTCAACCCCGCTCGGGCTCAGACGCCCGCGCCGAGTACGGCGTCGACACGCTGCGGATCGCCGCAGACGATCAGCAGGGCTCCGGCACGACGCTGCGCCGCCGACAGCGCACGCGCGGCGGTGTCGTCGTCGCCACCGTTGACCGCGACGATCACCACCGGCCGTGACGTCAGCCGGTCCGCCGCCGCCGTGCCGGCGAAGAACACGTCGTCGCCCGCTTCGTGCTGGGCCCAGTAGGCGGCCTCGCCGAAGGAGAGCTCGTGCGTCGCCCACGGGTGCTGCTCGCCGGTGGTGAGCACCAGGATGTCGCCGGGTGCGCGGCCGGCGTCGAGCAGCAGGTCCACCGCCTCGTCGGCGGCGTCGAGCGCACCGTCGGCCGCGGCGGGGATCACCTGGAGCTGGGGTGCGGAACGATTCTCCGGCCGGGCCGCCTGGGGCTGGCCGGAGACGGGGTGCGGGCGCGGCGCCGGGGGCGCGGGCCTCGCGGGGCCGGGACCCGGACGACCGGGGCGCGGTGTGGCCGCGGAACGCGGGCCGGGTACGGGACGAGGGGTCGACGCGGTACGGCCGGTGGCCGGTGTGACGCGGGGACCCTGGGCGCTCTCGTGAATCTGAGGCTCCTCGGGGATGAGAGGCATGGGTGGTTGTCTATCAAACGCCGCTGCGCGAGGCATCGGCGGGTGGGCACATGTGCGCGATCAGAAGTCGAAGCCGAGCTGGCCCCCGCTTTCCAGTGCGGCCGCCTCGGCGGAGAAGCGGACCTTCTTCAGGTGCTGCCACCTGGGCAGCGCGTCGAGGTAGGACCACGAGAGGCGGTGGTGGGCCGTGGGGCCCCGCTCCTCCAGCGCGGCCCTGTGCACGGGGGACGGGTAGCCGGCGTTGGCGCCGAAGGCGAAGTCCGCGTACTCGCCGGATTCCGCGCCGAGCGCGGCCATCGCGGCGTCCCTGCGGACCTTCGCGATCACCGAAGCCGCGGCGACCGCGACGCAGGACTGATCGCCCTTGATGACCGTACGCACCTGCCAGGGCAGACCCAGGTAGTCGTGTTTGCCGTCCAGGATCACCGCGTCCGGTCGCACCGGCAGCGCCTCCAAGGCCCGCACCGCGGCGAGCCGGAGCGCCGCCGTCATCCCGAGCTCGTCGATCTCCTGCGGGGTGGCGTCGCCGAGGGCGTACGCGGTGACCCAGCTCTCCAGCAGCGGCGCGAGTTCCGCGCGGCGCTTGGGGCTGATCAGCTTGGAGTCGGTGAGTCCGGCGGGAGGCTTACGGAGGCCGGTGACCGCGGCACACACGGTGACCGGTCCCGCCCACGCTCCGCGTCCGACCTCGTCGACACCGGCGACGGTCTTGGCACCGGTGGTGGCGCGCAGTGAGCGCTCGACGGTGTGCGTGGGTGGTTCGTACGGCATGGCGCCAGCCAGCGTACGCCGATGACGGCGCGGGGAACACCCCGGGGCACACCTGAGCGCTCGCCCCCCGACGCCGAGCCGCTGGACGGCGGGGGGAACACGACCGGAAGGGCAACGGACGGCGCGCGGAACTCGACCGGAAGGGCAACGAACGGCGAGCGGAAAGGCACCTCGAAGGGCTCCGGAAGGGCGGCCGGAAGGCCCCGGCCGACTTTGCGGAGCGGGGCTCGGCGCCCCTGCGTCAGCGCGGCCCCGCACGGAAGAACGGCACCGCGACGTGATCGATCAGGTCGGCGATGTCCCCGTCGGTCCATTCACTGCCGCACACCTTGCTGCGATACATCATCATCGCCGGGATGACATCGAAGGCGATCCCGCACAGCGCGTCGGAGCGCACCTCACCCCGTTCGATCCCCCTGCTCACCACCTCTTTGATGAGCGCGGTCGTCGGCCCGATCACGCCGCTGAGGATCACCGACTGGAACCGCTCGGCCGTATCCGAGTCGCATTCGTGAAGGACAGCGCGCAGCGCGGACCCCGACTGGGAGAGCATGGCGTCGCGGAGCCGGCAGCACAGCTGGTAGAGGTCCTCGCGAATGTTCCCGTGATCCGGTGCGGCACCGATGGCCGGCAGGGCGCTGCGCAGCGCGTCCGCGACGAGGTCCTCCTTGGAGGGCCACCGCCGGTAGATCGCGGCCTTGCCGGTCTGGGCGCCGGCCGCGACCCCCTCCATCGTCAGTCCGCTCCAGCCGACCGTACTCAGCCCTTCCAGTGCGGCGTCGAGGATCGCGCGTTCCAGTACGGGTCCGCGGCGCCGCAGAGACACCACCGGCTGCCGGGCGGCGGCTGCCGATCGCGAAGTAACCATGAGCTTCTCTCCATCGGAACAGGTCAGCACGCCCGCACCGGCCGTCCGGCGCTCGGAACCGGGCGATCAGGGGCAGGGCGGGCGTCTCAACGGGTCGGCGCGGGACTGAGCAGGTCACGGCCGGGACGGTGGATCCGGGTTCGGCACGGCAACGAAGGATCCAGTGAACGCTTGCGTTCACTGAAGGGGACTCACTAACGTTGACGCGACAGTGAACGGATCCGTTCACTAACTCACTTGTGGGGGACCCATAGTGACAACCTCTCAGTTGCAGAAACCAAGCGCGCCGGGTGCGGCGCGACGACAAGGGCGCCCGGGGATCGCCCTGGCCGTCATCGCAGCCTGTCAGTTGATGGTTGTGCTCGACTCGACGATCGTCAACATCGCCCTCCCGCACATCCAGGATGCACTCGCGTTCTCGACGACCGATCTCTCCTGGGTCCTCAGCGCCTACACGCTCACCTTCGGGGGCCTGCTGCTGCTCGGCGGGCGGGCCGGGGACATCCTGGGCCGCCGCCGCGTCTTCATGACGGGCATCCTGGTCTTCACGCTGGCCTCGCTGCTGGGCGGTTTCGCCCAGGAACCCTGGCAGTTGCTCGCGGCCCGCGCGCTCCAGGGCATCGGCGGCGCCATCGCCTCACCGACCTCGCTGGCCCTGATCACCACCACCTTCCCCGAAGGCCCCGAGCGCAACCGCGCGTTCGGTGTGTTCGCTGCGGTGTCCGCCGGTGGCGGGGCCATCGGCCTGCTGGCGGGCGGGCTGCTCACCGAATGGCTCGACTGGCGCTGGGTCTTCTTCGTCAACGTACCGATCGGCGTGCTGATCGCCGTCCTGGCGCCGATGTACATCAACGAGTCCGAGAAGCACCCGGGCCGCTTCGACATCTCGGGGGCCCTGACCTCGACCCTCGGCATGGCCTCGCTCGTGTACGGGTTCATCCGGGCGTCCGAGGAAGGGTGGCGGGACTCCGTCACCCTGGGTTCGTTCGGCGCCGCGGTGATCCTGCTCGCCTCGTTCGTCCTCATCGAGATGCGGGCCAAGGAACCGATCACTCCGCTGCGCATGTTCGCCGACCGCAACCGTTCCGGCACGTACGTGATCATGCTCAGCCTGGCCGCGGCCATGTTCGGCATGTTCTTCTTCATCGTCCTGTTCGTGCAGAACGTCCTCGCGTACAGCCCCATCGAGTCGGGACTGGCGTTCCTGCCCGTGACGGTCGCGATCATCGTGGGAGCGGGTCTGTCCCAACGGTTCCTTCCGGTGCTCGGGCCCAAGCCGTTCATGGTCACGGGTTCGGCTCTCACCGGCCTGGGCCTGGGCTGGCTCACGTTCATCTCCCCCGACAGCTCCTACCTGTCCGGAGTCCTGGGGCCGATGCTCGTGTTCGGCTTCGGCATGGGGCTGAACTTCGTGACCCTCACGCTGACGGCGGTCTCCGGAGTCGCCCAGCACGAGGCCGGGGCCGCCTCCAGCCTGCTCAACGCCAGCCAGCAGGTCGGCGGTTCGCTGGGACTCTCCATCCTGGTCACCGTCTTCGGTACGGCGAGCCGCAACGAGGCGGAGAAGCAGGTTCCGCAGTTCCTGGCGCACGCCTCACCCGAGCAGAAGGCGGAATTCGCCAAGACGCACGAGCTGCCCGGCAGCTGGGGCCACGCGGTGCTCTCGCAGGGCATCTCGACCGCCTTCCTCGCCGCGGTGGCCATGGCCGGCCTCGCCCTGCTGACGGCGTTGCTGGTGATCCGGGTGCGCAAGAGCGATCTGGAGGCGCTGAGCGGAAGGGCGGCGGCGGGAGGACCGGTCGCGTAGCGTGCGGCCGCCGGCAGCGGGGGCTGCCGGGTGGAAGCCGTACGGACGACCGAAGCGGGCCGGCCCCGAGGGGACGGCCCGCTTCCGGGGTGACGCTCACGACCGCGATCAGGACCGGTCGTCCGCGATGACGCTCGCTACCGCGATCCGTACCGGTCGTCCGCGATACGCCCTCCAGCGATCAGTACGGGTCGTACGGGTCGTACGGCTCGTCCGGGTCGCCGCGTTCGCCGCCGTCCTCCCCCGACCCGAGACCGGGGCAGTCGCGCGCGCGGTAGCCGGGGTCCCAGTCGCCGAGGATGTCCCGCGCCCTCGCCTCTCCCCAACTCGTCGCGTACCAGGGCTCGTCCGAGTTCCGCAGTTCCCGCTGGATCTCCTCCAGGGCACACGAGCGCAGGGGCTCGGGGAGGGTGTCGAGCGCCGGTACGGCGTCGGCCGAGAGGCCGCGGAGGTACTCGATGTCGATCGAGTGGTGGCGGCTGTAGCGCTCGACGTTCTGTTCGGCGATCATGCCGTCGGGCGAGACGAGTCCGAACGCCAGGACGCCCACCGCCGCGCTCGCCGCGACGGCGCGCGGCAGCAGCTTCGCGCCGAAGACCCCCGCCGCCATGATCAGTACGAGGACCCCGCCGAGCCACAGTTCGACCGCCGCGACCGAGATCCGCAGCCTGGTCAGGCCGTACGCGTCGACGTACAAGTCCATGCGCCGCAGCGCGGAGGCGACGACGACGAGAGTCAGCAGGCACAGGGTGCCGAGCACGCCGCGTACGAGCGTGCGGTCGCGGGGTCCTCCGCGCGGCGCCCAGCGCAGCGCGAGTGCGATGACCAGGAGCGTAAGCAGCGTGGCCCAGAGTAGTTGCCAGAAGCCCTGGCGGGCGTACTCGGAGTAGCTGAGATCGGTCTCGGCCATCACCTTGTCGTACCCGCCGAGCAGCACCGTGAGCTGAATGGCGAGGAACGCGGCGAACAGCAGGTTCATGACGACCAGGGGCAGGGCCCACTCCAGGCGCCCGCGCGCCTTGCCCGGCCGTACCGTCAGACCGTCCCAGCGGACGGGCGCCGCCGCCGTGTACGCGGCGGCGAGCGCGCCGACGACGCCGAGCACGCCGAGGAAGAACCGCCACGGGCTGTCGCCGACCGACACATCGGGCAGCAGGCTGCCGAGCACGTCGGCGAACGCGGCGTCGGCGCTCGCGAAGAGCGTCCCGAACACGATGAGCAGGACGACCGCCACGAGCACGGAGCGGGAGACCACGCCCCAGCGCCCCCGGGAGCCGGCCATGCGCTCGCGTACCCCTCGCGCACCCCAGCCCAGTGATTCCGCGACGGATGTGAGCAGGCCCAGCGAACCGAGGAAGATCCCGAGCCAGCTGCGGCTGCCGTGCAGCGCGAGGGAGCCGAGAGCGAAGGCGGACACGATGGCCAGGAGGCTCGGCCAGCCGGCGTCGCGGAGCGCCGGGACGACGAGCAGGGCCGGCCCGCCGACGGCCCAGACAGCGGTCCACGGGCGCAGCCGACGGCCCGCGCCACGGGCGGCGAAGCAGGCGGCGAGAGCTGCCGGAACCGCCACCATGAGCAGATTCAGGCCAATACCCTCGCCGAGCAGCAGAGCACTGAGCACTCCGGTCGCCAGTACGGCCCAGAGGGTGGCGCCCGAGACGGCTCCCGGCTTGGCCGGGCGGAGCCGCGAGAGTTCCGACGGCGTCTGCCGGGGCTGTCCCCACGGGTTGGCCTGCGGCGGGCGCGCCCGCTGCGCGTAGGCGGGGATGCGCGGAGGCTGCGGTCCGGTGGTGTCCTGGGGCTGGGGTCCGCCGTGCCTCTGCTGCGGGACCGTAGGCGTCCCGGGCTCCGGCGCCCCGGCTGCCCGGGACCCGGCAGGATCCGGCTCCGCCCGGGACGTTCCCGAGGGCTCCGAAGCACCCGACGCACCCGACGCAGGCTCTTTGGGCTCCGGCGCCTCGGGCGCCACCCGTGTCCCCGGGGTCACCGGCACCCCCGGCGCAGGCGCCGGACGGGAGGATGGAGATTCCGGTGATTCCGGTGGTCCGGCTGATTCCGGTCCCGGTGATCCCGGTTCCGGCGGCGTGTGATCGTGATCTGGCACGAGACCCCTCCCCACCGAGGTCCGCTCACGCGAGCCCTGGGCAGCGCAGCCCCCCGGCGTCTCATTCGGTGCACGCCCGTCGTGATCATCACCCGGGCGGCGTGGCCGAAAGAGTAACCCCCCGTGACGGCCGTCGGCCGTACGGGGCAACGCTGTGGCAGTTCCGTGACAGTCGGGCGCCCGGGAGCGCCCCGCGTCCTACCCCGTCATCCAGTCGGGCAGCTCTTCCGTCTGTTCCGTCCACCGAGCGGGCGGCGCGCCCGCCGCGCCCGCCGCGACGACCCCGCCGACGATCGCGCACGTCGTGTCGACGTCGCCACCGGCCTGCGCGGTCACCCAGAAGGCCTGCTCGAAATCGCCCAGACCGCGTGCCGCGGACCAGAGGGCGAAGGGGACCGTGTCGTGCGCGCTCGTACGCCGGCCGTTGCCGAGGACGGCGGCGACCGTGCCCGCGTCGTTGTAGTCCAGCATGTCGCGCGCCCTGCGAAGTCCCGCGCCGACCGCGCTGCGGGGTACGAGCGCGATCACGCCGTCCAGGAGGTCCCCCGGCGTGGGCGGTCCGGCGGGTGAGGCCGCGAGCGAGGCGGCCGCCGCGACGGCCATCGCGCCGACGACGGCTTCCCGGTGCTGGTGGGTGGTGTACGAGGAGATCTCGGCCTGGTGCGTGGCCTGCTCGGGGTCGTCCGCGTACCAGGCGCCGAGCGGGGCGATGCGCATCGCCGAGCCGTTGCCCCACGAGCCCTGCCCCTGGAAGAGCGCCGAGGAGAGTTCGCGCCAGTCGCCGCCCTCCCGGACCAGCCTGAGCAGGCGGTTCACGGCGGGGCCGTATCCCCGGTCGAAGTCGTGGTGCTCGGCGAAGGAGCGGGCGAGGGCGTCCTGGTCGATACGGCCGTGCTGCGCCAGCACGGCCACCACCGAGGCGGCCATCTCGGTGTCGTCGGTCCACTGCCAGGGCCCCGGGGGCAGGGCCCGGTCCTTCAGGAGCGGATAGTTGACGGGCACGAAGAACTGGGAGCCCAGGGCGTCTCCTACGGAGAGGCCGCGCAGGCTGGCGAGGGCGCGTTCGAAGCGCGGGTCGGAAGCGGAATCGGTCATCACTTCCACTCTATCCGGTGATGCCGTACGGCTCAGGGGTGCGCCAGCGCTCGAACGGCCTGTCCAGCGTGTAGCGGCCGTCCTCGCCGAGCACCAGTGTCCGGGATTCCCCGTTGCGCGGGTTGGAGAGCGATTCGAATTCGGCTACGGACCAGTGGAACCAGCGCATGCAGAAGAGCCGCATGGTCAGTCCGTGCGTGACGAGCAGTACGTTGGGCGGGTGGTCGGGGTCCTCGAAGCTCCGGTGCAGGCTCTCCAGGAACGCGCCCACCCGATCGTAGACGTCCGCGCCGGACTCGCCCTGCGCGAAGCGGTAGAAGAAGTGCCCGTAGGCGTCCCGGTAGGCCTTCTGGAGGCGCACGTCGTCCCGGTCCTGCCAGTTCCCCCAGTCCTGCTCGCGCAGCCGGGGCTCCTCGCGCACCCGGACGCGTTCGAGGTCCAGCCCGAGGGACCGGAACGTCTCGTGCGTCCGGCGGTACGGCGAGACGTACACGCTGACCCGCTCCTCACCGAAGAGCTCCCGCAGCCTCACCCCTGTCTCGCGGGCCTGCCGCAGCCCGTTCGGGGTGAGCCTCAGTGCGTGGTCGGGCTCGCGCTCGTACACGGTGTCGTCGGCGTTTCCCTCGGACTCACCGTGTCGGACGAGGACAATGCGTTGCGGTCGTGCCATGTACCGACCCTAGAACGAGTCACGGGCGTTCGAGCACTTGTCCGGAACTCGACGGTCCATGTCGCCGCCGTCCGCGGCCGAGGCGGCCGGTCACACCGTCCAGGCCCGTTCGAGCTGGACGACGTCTCCGGCGAGCGAGGCCACGTCGTCCTCCGTCTGCGCCCGCTGGGAGAGCCGGTCGACGCTCGCCGGCCGGTACTTGCCGCGCTCGGCGCTCGACTGCCACATGGACAGGACCAGGAACTCGTGCCCCGGCGCCTCCCCGCACACGCCGCGCAGCATGCCGGGTGATCCGGCCATCGCGGGATTCCAGACCCGCTGCTGCATCAGCGCGAAGTGCTCCACACGGTCCTCGTGGACCCTGCTGTGCGCCACCCTGACCACATCGGCGTCCGTGAAATGGGGTTCGAAGCCGGTCTTCACATCGAAGCGGTACTCGAACAGCTTGACCTGGATGTCGTGGCACGTGCCGGCCTGAGCGGCGGCCAGGGCGTCGTGCCCGCGCGCCATGAACGAGTCGTAGAAGACCCGGTTCTCCCAGAACGCGAAGACGTGGGCCACGTCAGGGCGGCTGCGGCTCCAGCCGCCGCCCTGCCCCCTGAACCCCGGCTCACCCAGCAGCCCCGCCCACTTCCGCTGCCCCTGCTCGAAACCGCGACGGTCCCCCACATTGCAGCGAATCCACTTGACCAGCACAGCGCCATCGTACGGGTGACGGACGTGGCGTGGGTCACGCTCCGACGGAGTGAATCAGAACCGGTCACGGGTGATCCCACAGTGATCACCATGTCCTCGTTGCACACCAACCCGCTGTTCGACCGCCTCGATTCGGCGCAACGGATCCTCGTCGCCGGCGCGGGAGGAGGCTTCGACGTCTACGCGGGGCTTCCTCTCGCGCTCTCCCTGATCCACCGGAACAAACCGCGTTCCGGGACGAGGTCCGGCAGCGCGCGCCGCGGCGCATCCCGCACTGAGCCACCTGCCCGGCGGGATGGCCCGATTCCGCCGCTCTCCCCCAAGACGGTGGGTGCCAGGGGCCGTTACGGACACGATCGGGTGATAGAACCGGACCGACGGCCCCGCGCGAAGGAGCGAAGTCCGATGAGCACTCCCAACAAGGACCTCGAGAAGGTGGAGGTCAGGGTCAAGTGGGACCCCAGTCCCCACGGCGAGCCCGCCAACGACCTCGACATCATCGCGGCGACCTATCCGGCCGAGGAGCCGTACGGGAGCCCCGCGTACCTCGTGCACTTCGACAGCCGTGCGCCCGACGGCACCATCACGCTCAACCGCGACAGCAGGACCGGCCAGGGCCTGGGGTACGACGAGGTCATGACGCTGGAGCTGGACCGGCTCTCGGAGGCGTACTCCCGGGTCGTGGTCGGGGTCGCCATCCAGCAGGGCGACGGGCACAAGACGTTCGGGGCGATAGCGAACACCGGGGTGCAGATCCGGGAGGGCTACACCAGCCTCTCCGAGGACGATTTCTCCGGGGTCGGGACCTCGACGGCGGCCGTCGTCGCCGAGTTCGTACGGGACTCCTCGGGGATCTGGCGGTTCCACGACGCGGTGCGGGGATTCGACGGGGACGCCGACTCGTTCGCCGCGGCGATGGGAAGTCGTCCTTCCGGACGCTGAGGCAGCGAAAGGGGGCGGGCGGGAACTCCGTGACCGGAGTCCCGCCCGCCCCCTTCGGCTGAGCGGCAGCCCCTTCCGGGGCCGTGCGTGCGGTACTGGCGGAGACCACTTATTCCTGGCGTGCGCTATTCCTCGGCATCTGATCCACGATCGGGAAACGCACGCAGCCTCAACTGGGGCGCCCGGTGATCGGCAAGCCATCGCATCCGGTTGTCATCCGTCGCGAGCCCGGCACGTGCGGCCTGGGTCCACTCTTCTCGGTCGAGCACCTCAAGGTAGGTCGCCCGGAGCGCTTCCTGCTGCGCCGCAGTGCATCCCGCAGCCTCGGGAGGCTCTGTCGTCAGGTGCTGGGCGAGCAACGCGATCGTGAAATAGCGCTCGATCGTCGGGCTGAGCAGACCCACATGGCGAGCATGAGCTTCCAGGACCGTTCCCGAATGGGGGTAGTGAGCGAGGGTGAGTCCCATCCCCCCGCAGTCACTCATCTGATGGAGTAGACGACCGACGTGGTCGACCATCTCGCTGTCAGTGTCGAGGTCTGCCAGTGCCTCATGGAGTTTGGCGACTGTGGCGACGTTGCCGGCGAAGTATCCATTAAGGAAATCGCCGTCACAGGCTCTGCGAAGCAGCCAAGGCCGGGCAGTCGGATCGTCGAGTCTGCAGAGCGCTTCAACGACATAGACACGTCCCCAGCCGGTGACGCGCTCGGCCAACCAAAGCAGGGCCTCGACTCCCCCTGTCTGCCGCTCGAATGCGTGCGCCGCGAGTGGTCCGAAGCGGTTGGAAAGCAGCCCGATCGTCTGAATCAGCGGGATGTCGTCGGCCGTGCCCACGGCCGCCAGCAGGGCAAGTCCAACGGTGACCGCGCATCGATCGGTCCCGCATCGGACCAACCAGTGGCCCGTTTGGCGAACGCGTTCTCTGCCCGCCCGCTCAGCCGCGGCGGCAATGTGCCCGTTCTGGTGAATCGGGACGTAGACGTCGTGGAAGGCATCAGCCAATTCGCTGGGCAGGGCAGAAGCCTTGGCGAAATGCGTGTCCAGGACGAGGGCAACGTCCTTGCCGGCCAAGTGCCGGTCCTCAGGCGCTTTTGGGCCTCGCCGACGACGGTGCAACTCGTCGTCGGGATATGGTTCCCCGTCGCGCGGAAGTGGCTCCCTTGGAGCCAACTGATGTAGCTGGAGTGCGTGATCGAACAGCGATGTCGGTGACCCGGGCAGTCCTGTCCCGGTCGTCTCGCTCATCGGCGGACGGAGGACTCGATTCTCTTGATCATGGCTCGGAGCATGCCACGACAGCAATCGTCGCGACAAGCCCTCGACTCGGGGGCAGGTTGCATCAAACTCAACAGCCAGGCGTGACGCGCGTCAGGGCGGTGAAACCGCGAGATCGGCTCCACCGCCCTGACCAGCTACTTCACGCCCTCAAGGCGCTCGGTGTACTGGCGGAGGGCACCTATTTCGGACGTGCGTTATTCCCCCGCCCGAGGACGCCGAAGGTCGTCATCCTCTGACCGCGCAGCCAGGTAGACGGCCCAGTCCCGCTTCACATGACCAACCCACTCGACGGCTGTGTTGATGTGGATACCCAGCATCTCGCTCAAGATGGGTGCGGGCAGATCCGAGGCCAATGCCATCAGCGCGGTGTTGCGAGAAGCACGAACGTCGATCCCATGCCGGAGCAATCGCCCCGAGAGCTTGGGTCCGGTAACGGGACGACCAGCGAGTGCCCCTGGGAAGATCCAGCTAGCGGCTCCGGGGGTTACGCGCCCCACGAGGGACCGCGAGGTCGATTTTTCCATCTGCTCATTGAGTAGTCGGGCAAGCGCCGGTGGCAGCACGATTGGGTGCTTACCCATCTGAATATATTGGCCGCCCTCGCGGACCTGAATGTCCTGATGTGTCAATTGAGCAATGCGAGTTACGGACATGCCATATAGCAAAGTCAGGGCCCCCGCTGCCCGGACGTCCAACGGCAGACCGGAGTCGTGAACGCATCGGTGGAGTAAGGCCAGGTGCTCGTCCTCATCCAGAAAATTGGAGGGCTCTCCATCTGGCCGCCAAGGAACTCGGAGGTCGGCGATGAGACGGCATCGCCGAGCCCATCGCAGAAAGTCGCGCAGGTTGCACCGCGTGCTTGCGCCTGCAGCAAGCCACTGGTCCACATGTGGCTGCCGAACGTCCGCCAAGGAAAGCTGGCATCCTTCGACCCATTCCAGAAATGCGTGGGCCACGGAAACCTGCGTGCGGGCGTACTTGATGCTGGAAGCCGTGTTTCCCTTAGCATGCGCCTGATGCCGAACTCGCCGCAATACAACCCATTGCGCGTAGGGCTGCAGGATGCCCCGGTGCAGAGCTGCGGCAGCGGCCAAGTAATTCTGTAGCCAACGTTCCATTCCTGCAACGTGTTCGTCCCTTTCCGGGAGGACAGCAACGTGGACGAGTAACTGGCGCAAGTGGACTGCCGCCTGGCGGCCCGGAAACGTGTCGAGCAATTCGTGTGTGATCGGGTATCCCGAGATAAGGAGATTCCGGAGCATGGTCGCTCCGCTATTCTCCCTCCGCATCCAGAGCAAGACCGAGCGTGGTGTCTCTGCTGCGGCGAGAGCGCTGATGAGAGGTTCGAGGGATGTACCCTCGGTGGAGCCAAATTGCTCGTGTAGCTGGTCCCTGAGCACGCACCGAGCGCACTCGCCATCCCGATAGATGTCGCCTGCGTTGCCGCACGCGGAACACGGATAGGTCAGGTCAACGCCTACGCAGGGGCCGCAGACTTGGCGCTGGTGTTCGTCGACGCCAATCAGCGGGCGTCGCTCGCCGCAGGTGGCGCACTCGGCTGGATTCACACAGATGTAGCGGTAGCAGCTGCCGCAGACAGGCCCCATGGGCCAGCGTGCTGTCGCCGACCTCTGGCGACCGCACCGAGCGCATGTCCTCTGCGGCCGGTCACGGCAACTTCGACAGACTGGGTAATCTGATGTGACACGGAGGCAAGGACGCTCACGCCGACAGGAAGAGCAAGCCATAACCGGGCCTGGGTCGCAGTTGCCGCAAAGGTCCGGCTGTCCATCTCGCGCGCGGGTCTTAATACGACGGATACGGCCGCAGGAACCACATGGGCGCTGAGGATGAACATAGCAAGTAGTGCAGACAGGGCCGGCAGTCGTGTTTGCTTTGACCGGCCGCGTGTCACCACAGCGGACACATTGCCGTGTGGGGCGGGAATAGCAGTTCGCACAAAAGGGCTCCCCGTCCGGCCCGCGAACGGCTACGCGGCGCGCGTGCCCACACACCGTGCACGCCTCGTGTCGTGCGGGGTCGTTGCTGTAACAATTCCGGCAGATAACGCCCTCGGCATCTCGGTAGTTGACGGGCGCCGTCTTTCCGCATCGATTGCATGGGAGTGCGGTCGCACGCGCCTTGCACATCTGGCAGATGCGCGCGCCTTCGCTGTTGGTGAGGCGAAGCATGCGGCGCTTACCGCAGCCGGCGCAGAGCGGGACGACCACTTCCGTGCATCCCACGGACTCCAGTTCCGTCAACAGCCGGAACATAGCCATAGGCAGTCTTACGCTGCCGCTGGTCAAGGCATCAGAGTGCTTTTCGATGTGTTCTTGTAGCCAGTACAGCGCCTTCTCTGGTGCGATTCGGTCCACGACTTCACGAAGCTCGGACAACGGCAGTGAAGGCAGATGCGGAGCGAGGAGAGCAACAACCTGGTCCAGGCGCTGATGGCGTTTCACGAGAAGTCCGGGCGCCGAATCGAGGCCCGTCGTGGTTGAGGAAGTGCGCTTGTACCACTCGATGGCCCGGTACCAGTCTTGCGCACGGACTGCTCTGCCGTGGTCACCTCGATCAGTTCCTGGACGCCGCAGCTAAGGATGTCGCACAACGCCGCGAGGGTGTCCATGGACAAGCGCTGCGGTGGCTGCGTAACCAGGCGGTAGACCTGCTCGCGGGACAGGTGCACACCCCGCTCCGCGAGCAACGGCACCAGGTCACTGGTCTGGAACATTCCTTGCTTTGCCATGATTTGACGTAGGTGCCAGTGATACCCCATCTTCTTGATCATTACTGCGACTTCCAGAGGGACGCGTGACGCTGTTTCAATGATTGCTGTACCAAGCGGTTGCGGAACTCATCTGAGACTCCTGTATAGATCGCGGTGGTAGAAGCGTAGGAATGCCCAACCTGGTCTTGCACAAACTTCTCGGGATATCCGAACTCGACCAAGTGCGTTACATAAGAGTGCCGCAGGGAGTGCAAATCAAGCACTTCGGGAAGTCCAGCATCGATCCGAGCCTGCTCGAAGGCTTCGTTGATACCTCGCCAGGACAGCCGTCCACGGCGTTCGGTCACCCAAAGCGCGGCATGACTTCCTGGCGAAAGAAGCGGACGGGCCTCGGATACCCACTGTTGAAGCACTGGGACAACCCAATCCATTTCAGGGACAGTTAGTACTGTCCTGCGCTTAGGCTGACCTCCTCGCGATGACTTGCCAAAGCGCACGAACAATGCCCCGCAGGTCCCATAGTCGGCCGCTCTCGGATTCCTCCGCAGGTCAACCACATCCAGCCCCCAAGCTTCCCGTCGACGGAGGCCGAAGGCGTACACGGTCTTGAGTAACGCGGCGTCCCTCATGGCAGCCACCGTCCCTTTTCGGCGACGGGCTCGGATCTCCTCAACTCTGGCATCCGCAGCGTCCAGCAGTGCTTGCACTTCGTCGTACGTCAACGGCCGTCTGCCTGGATTTCCCTCGTACTCCGAGGTATGTACCACCGTGTTCCACTCGTGCAGGATTTGAGTGGGCATCGTGCCAAACCGCTCTTGGCACACCGAAGGCCAGGAGTATCGCGCATCTGTCACGTACTCCATGAACAGCCGCAGCCCATTCTGATAGCCCCGAGCCGTGGACACCATCAACGGCCGCGGGCCTGAACGCAGATGACTGATGAACTCTTCGACCTCCTGAGCCTGCCACTGCCAAGGATATTGGCCTGTGAAGCGGGCGAAGCGTCGCACGAGATCGATCCTTGCCTGGATCGTCCCCGCCTTGAGGAAACGGGCGCTTTGCTGTGTCGCCCACCCATCCAACATGGCCGCGAACATCGCCGGGGCCGGGTCTAGGTGCACCACACCATCGACGAGCAACGATCGCGCGGAGCCTGCCAGTTCAAGTGCTTTGGTCACGTTGCATTCAACGCAACATCGTTGAATCGGTTACGCGCATGGCCAGGCGCTAACAGTGAGTAGCCACCAAGCTGCCGCCTGACCTCAAGCGAGGTGCTACAAACTCCAGTTCACCTCGCAGGGTTCAGGCCGCCACGCGAAGCGCAGCTTCATACTCCCCCGGTTCCCCTAGATCCCAATATGTCCAGGTAGGCGGCATCCGGTCCCATGCATGGCCCAGCAAGAGCGCGCAAGCGGCCGGCATCGCCAGAAACAAGTGCACCTCTGGCGGCTTGAGTTGTCTGCGCAGCACTCTCAACTCCTCACGGAGCTGGAAGATCACCGCCTGGGCGTGTGCGAGGTCACTCAAGGCCGCACGTCCGGGATGCGGGACGCGCGCTCGCACGTGATGTACGTCCGGTAGCGACGCCCCAAGGAAACTCTCGACCTCTTCAGCGATGTCCACGGAGAAACTGACACTCACTGCCCAGGGCCTACCAACCGCGACGCTAGGATCTTGCACCGACGAGATCGTAAGGTCTGCCTGCGAGTTGGGCGACACCGACGACCACCACATGCCATCACGTGCCTGAGCGCCCACCGTGAAACCTGCTGTGCTCCCGAAATGCGCACCCACGGCAAACCACATGGGTAGCCTCATTGGACCGTCGACTTCTAGCGTCCGGATGCCCGCAGCCCGAAGCCGCTCACGGGATGTGGTCAAATCTCCCAGCACGAGAGGCCTGGCGAGCAACGGGGCAGAGAATCGCCTACGCGTGCGCGGCTCATCTCCGGCTAGGAGTTCTACCCAATCGATCGCATGGCTAGCAACCTGCGCTCGCGGGTTACCTTCCAGCGCTTGAATGACCAATAGGCCTGATGACTCGGTGGAACAAATTTCGAGAGAGCCAATTATTCTGGATAGATCGCCGGGAGAGAAGCGTTGCCGCGGGGCCTTTACCCAGTCACGAACACACTGAACCCCCAATGCAATCGCCGAATCATCAACTCGCACGCGGGCGCCGATGGCAGCGTCACGAACCTTTTCCCGCCACTCCTTCTCAGACTGGGCATGCCTGATCTCAAAGTAATCAAGAAAGTGAAGCAACTCCGCTTCAGAGACGCCAAGATGATCCGCCCACCGCGTGCGGGCCGTTGCTAGGATCCCGGTACCGTGGCGCAACGTTTCGACGATTCGGGCGTCCGTTGTCGCTCGGGCAGCAAGCACCTGGTCGGTAGCTTCGATGGCTTTGGTCGTAGCCAATACGATGTTTGGCCGTGGACCAAGATCCTGGCTCAGCTTCACCCAACTCGCATAAAGCCGTTGGAGCAGGCTCTGCTTATCCTTTTCCTTCTCGAAGAGCCATTCTTCGTTAAGTGGCGTGGATGCATTGACCGATGCCTTGATTTGCCAGTACTCCCGCTGCCCGCTGGCGTGCCGCAATGTCATATCATCAACATTGCCTGCGCTTGCCGCCTCAACAGCTAGGTCAACCACAGTAGCGCCTACCTGCTGAGTGCGCAGAACGTGGTACCAGACAATTAGGTGTTGAACATCATCACCAAGTAGGCGGGCGCCGCTTGCCGCCCGCGAATTCGAATTCGCCATTTAAGAAGCGGAACCGAATGGCCGGGTAGGAGGCGTTCGCGAAATGACTTCTTTCGCTATGGAGGAATTCACGGCTACACCACGGCGATAGGCAGAGAGAACAATCTCCGGAACCAAGCGCTGCCTCAGATCCGAGTAGGTGTAGGCGTAAGGCCAGACACCGTTTTCCGCCGTGGCGGTAGCAAGTGATTCAACATCGGAGATAGAAATCTCGGTGCCGGCCAGCAGGCGCAAAAGTAGAGCGGCACGCTGTTCATGGGACGGCCGGTTGAAGACTTGAATCGCAGCAGCTCGCCGCTGAACGGCAGGGTCAAGCGCATCAAGTCGATTCGTGCACAGAATCGTAAGCACGGGAATGCGATCTACTCGCAAGCCATCAATCCCACGGAGTAGCGCGTTCACACCCGCCCTGTCTTCATGGTGCATCTGCGCAAGTTCGCGTGACTGAGCCAGGGCGTCAGCCTCATCAATGAGTAGAACGCCAAGGCTGGATGCAGTTCCATCCTGTTTCCGGGCACAGGCAAAGTCAGAAGAAATACGCTCGAAAGCACGAGTCAGAAGGGTCGTCATCTCACCAACTGCACCTCGGCCTCTGGCACTGAGACTGAGAGGGTAGAGCGACACGTCGACATGCGCTCGGGTTGCGATTGCCTGACCAATGACTTCCGCTACCTCCGTCTTGCCGACCCCGACGTCGCCAGCGAATACGAACATGGGAGTCCGGTCAAGAACAGCGCTGACCGCGGGGATAATTTCCCCATGGACAGCCGTACTCCAACTCGCCATAGCGGAAGAGTCAAGCAATGCAATGGCGTCCACCACGAGCCGGTCAACGATCTCGTCCAACCCCACAAGCGAATTAAGACGCGCCTGCGCTGACGAGTTGGGGAACTCCTCTGTGCGCGTAAACAGGCCATCGATACTCACAACCAGCTCCGAAAAGTAGTCCTCTGCACCTCGACGCCGCCCGCCGAGTAGGTCCGATCAGTTATCCACTGGCCATGACCGTCGCTTGGCAGTGAACCTGTAGTTCGCACAAAGGGCAGCCTCGTATTCACGGAATCTCGTCCCGGCTCCCCGAGGAGGTACCAGCTGTTCGAAAAGGTCAGAAAGTTGAACCAATTCGCGTCGCTTACGTCCAAACCGTGGGGCACCCCGCCGGCGCTTCCGGCGCCCCCGAGTGAACCATCTGGCCCAACCTTGTACCGGAGTGACCACACAACCTGGTCGCTCTTCTCGAATCCGAACTGATACTCGGCGACGTATCCTCCGAGAAGAAGCTCTTCGAGCTCAAGCCGGTACTCATCGAGTCTGCCGCTGCTGGGAACTCCATAGAGAACATGACTTTGGCGTAGATCGGTTGCAACCCGACCTGCCAGACGACGGGCATGAACTCGAGTGAAGCTCTCAGCATAGGTGTAGCTGCTCACCCTGCCGCCTTAAAGCTCGGACCAAGGACGTCCTGCCACAGCTCCACTGCCTGACCCTGAGCAGGTTCGTAGTATGCCGTGGAGATGGCATCGAAGGCTGTCTGGGCTGCATTCACCAGCCGATCACGTTCTTGAAGCCCGTAATGCTCGGCCACGTTATTCTCGGGGTTCACTGGATCGAGGATCTGGATTGCACTGTCACCCCGCACAGGGAGCTCCGACTTGTGACCGAAGTCAGTGAAGGCGATTTGCGCATCGAAGCCGCCGCCGACAATAAAGGCGAAAAATGCCTCAAGCGCTTCGGGGTAGTTATGTAGCGCTTGCCCATTGTCGGCCAGATGCACCCAGATCAATTCAAGCATGAAGCTCTTACACTTGAATTCGCCGTCACGCCTCTTCTGCAGCCGAGCCCACCACTTCGTGAAGCGAATCAACTGCGCAAGGTGCGTGGGGTGCGCTTTCTTGCGACTGCGGATGAAATCCAGATGTTGTCGGACACTCGTCTTCAGCTTCTGACCGTTATGTTTGTTTACGAGATAGCCGACATCATTGGTCGCTCCCGCATAGAGCACGGGCACGACGTCGACTTCGAGACCGCTGGAAGCGAATCGTACCGTCACACAGTTCGTCTTGGGCATCACCTGGTCGGCAGAGAGCGCCGGATAGGCATCTGCCACACGATCAGCAACCCACTGGACGAGACCGGGCACATCCCCGGGAGCCTGTTCGGCTCTTACATACAATGCAAGGTCACGGTCATTGACGTTTCGGAGCGCCGTACCTTTGGCGACGGATCCGGCATGCAGGGATTTTACGAGGCCATAGCCTGGCGTCTCGGAGATTTTCGAGGCGATACGGTCGCGCAGCCTGTTCACTTGCGCGCGCTGATCATCAACCTCGGCCTTTCTCAGGTTCACCCTATCGCCCGCAAAGGCAACAAGATCGCGGTGCTCAACCTGGGGCATAAGCCCCCCTTCCCCCTGTTGCGTTTGACGCAACATTGATGCGCTTACATGCCCGAGCCGTTCCAACCTGGCGGGCAAGGCGTGGGGTGCCACAACTTGGTAGTTGTGGCACCCCACGCGACCTGGGGCTATCGTGCTACACGAAGGCTGCCGAATGTTGCGTTAGACGCAATTCCGCTCAGTTTCAGCTGCAACCGCTGGTGGAGCCGCAGCCCTCGCAGATGTAGCAGGAACCGGCGCGCTGCATCTTCGTACCGCAGGAGAAGCAGAGCGGGGCGTCGGCGCTGATGCCGAGCTGCATCTCGACGAGCTCCGCCGAGGTGTGCGCCGTCTTCGGAGCCGGAGTGCCGGCCTCCTCGACGGTGGTGACCACCTTCAGCGGCTCCGGCTGTGCGGTCGGAGCCGACTGGGCCATGCTCTCGGCCTCCAGCTGCTCCTCCTCGAACGTCGGCTCGTAGGAACCGGTGTCGAGGTGGCGCTGGCGCTCCTCGGCGGAGTGGATGCCGAGGGCCGAGCGGGTCTCGAAGGGCAGGAAGTCCAGCGCCAGGCGGCGGAAGATGTAGTCGACGATCGACTGCGCCATCCGCACGTCCGGGTCGTCCGTCATGCCGGCCGGCTCGAACCGCATGTTGGTGAACTTCGAGACGTACGTCTCCAGCGGGACGCCGTACTGCAGACCCACCGAGACGGCGATGGAGAAGGCGTCCATCATGCCCGCGAGGGTCGAGCCCTGCTTGGACATCTTCAGGAAGACCTCGCCGAGACCGTCGTCCGGGTAGGAGTTGGCGGTCATGTAACCCTCGGCGCCGCCCACCGTGAAGGAGGTGGTGATGCCGGGACGGCCCTTGGGCAGACGCTTGCGGACCGGGCGGTACTCGACGACCTTCTCGACCGCGGTACGGATGGTCTCCTCGGCCTTGGCGGTGACCGCCTCCTTCTCCTTCTCCTTGGTCTTCGCGGAGAGGGGCTGGCCGACCTTGCAGTTGTCGCGGTAGATCGCGAGCGCCTTGACGCCCATCTTCCACGCCTCGAAGTAGACCTCTTCGACGTCCTCGACGGTCGCCGTCTCCGGCAGGTTCACCGTCTTGGAGAGCGCGCCGGAGATCCACGGCTGGATGGCCGCCATCATGCGGACGTGGCCCATCGCGGAGATGGAACGCTCGCCCATCGCGCAGTCGAAGACCTCGTAGTGCTCGGTCTTCAGGCCGGGGGCGTCGATCACGTTGCCGTGCTCGGCGATGTGGGCGACGACCGCCTCGATCTGCTCCTCCTGGTAGCCCAGGCGGCGCAGGGCCTGCGGGACGGTGCCGTTGACGATCTGCATCGAACCGCCGCCGACCAGCTTCTTGAACTTGACCAGGGCGAGGTCGGGCTCGAGGCCGGTGGTGTCGCAGGACATCGCGAGACCGATGGTGCCGGTGGGCGCGATGACCGAGGCCTGCGCGTTGCGGAAGCCGTTCTTCGCGCCGAGGCGGATGACGTCCTGCCAGGCCTCCGTCGCGGCGGCCCAGACCGGGTTGTCCAGGTCGTCGGCGTGCACGGCCGCGGCGTTCGCGTCGGCGTGCTGCTTCATGACGCGCTGGTGCGGCTCGGCGTTGCGGGCGTAGCCGTCGTACGGGCCGACGACCGCGGCCAGCTCGGCGGAGCGCTTGTACGAGGTGCCGGTCATCAGCGAGGTGATGGCGCCGGCGAGGGCGCGGCCGCCGTCGCTGTCGTACGCGTGGCCGGTCGCCATCAGCAGGGCGCCGAGGTTGGCGTAGCCGATGCCGAGCTGACGGAAGGCGCGGGTGTTCTCGCCGATCTTCTCGGTCGGGAAGTCGGCGAAGCAGATGGAGATGTCCATCGCGGTGATGACCAGCTCGACGACCTTGGCGAAGCGCTCGGACTGGAAGGACTGGTTGCCCTTGCCGTCGTCCTTGAGGAACTTCATCAGGTTCAGCGAGGCGAGGTTGCACGAGGTGTTGTCCAGGTGCATGTACTCGCTGCACGGGTTCGAGCCGTTGATCCGGCCGGACTCCGGGCAGGTGTGCCACTGGTTGATCGTGTCGTCGTACTGGATGCCCGGGTCGGCGCAGGCCCAGGCCGCCTCGGCCATCTTGCGGAAGAGGGACTTGGCCTCGACCTCTTCGATGACCTCGCCGGTCATGCGGGCGCGCAGCCCGAACTTCCCGCCGGACTCGACGGCCTTCATGAACTCGTCGTTCACCCGGACCGAGTTGTTGGCGTTCTGGTACTGGACGGACGTGATGTCGTCGCCGCCCAGGTCCATGTCGAAGCCCGCGTCCCGCAGGGCGCGGATCTTCTCCTCCTCCTTCACCTTGGTCTCGATGAAGTTCTCGATGTCGGGGTGGTCGACGTCGAGAATGACCATCTTGGCCGCGCGACGGGTGGCTCCACCGGACTTGATCGTCCCGGCGGACGCGTCCGCGCCCCGCATGAAGGAGACCGGTCCGGAGGCGTTGCCACCGGAGGAGAGGAGCTCCTTGGAGGAGCGGATGCGGGAGAGGTTCAGGCCGGCGCCGGAGCCGCCCTTGAAGATCATGCCCTCTTCCTTGTACCAGTCGAGGATCGACTCCATGGAGTCGTCGACGGCCAGGATGAAGCAGGCGGAGACCTGCTGCGGCTGGGGCGTGCCGACGTTGAACCAGACCGGCGAGTTGAAGCTGAAGATCTGGTGCAGGAGGGCGTACGCCAGCTCGTGCTCGAAGATCTCGGCGTCCGCGGGGGAAGCGAAGTAGCTGTAGTCCTCGCCGGCCTTCCGGTACGTCTTCACGATCCGGTCGATCAGCTGTCGCAGACCGGTCTCGCGCTGAGGAGTGCCGACAGCCCCGCGGAAGTACTTGCTGGTGACGATGTTGACCGCGTTCACCGACCAGAAGTCGGGGAACTCGACGCCACGCTGCTCGAAGTTGATCGAGCCGTCGCGCCAGTTGGTCATGACGACGTCACGGCGCTCCCACGCCACCTCGTCGTACGGATGCACGCCGGGGGTGGTGTGGATGCGCTCGATACGCAGGCCCTGCTTGGTCGCAGTCGACTTGGTCCCCTTGGTGCGGGAACCTCGTGCCTGGCCGCTCGCCGTCTCTGTCATGCCGCCTCCCATATGTGGCATATGTGGGCAAAAACGCCCTGAAGTGCCGAGAACTTCCCCGGGCACCGTGTGTGTCTGATGCTTCGGACGCCGCGTACGCCTTGCGTCGCCCGGAGCAGGTCCAGGTGCCGGCCCGCGGCCGATCCTCGGATCAGCGGGGCCGGCGGGTGCCGCTCAGTCGGCGGCGACGGCGGGAACGGGGACCTCCAGGGTCTCGCCGGTCCCGCACCCTTGTGCGGGAGGCCGCCGCTCGCGGAGTTCCACGATGGCGGCCTCGAAGTCCTCGAGGCTGTTGAAGGCCCGGTACACGGACGCGAACCGCAGGTAGGCGACGAGGTCGAGTTCCTGCAGGGGGCCGAGGATGGCCAGACCCACGTCGTGCGTCGTCAGCTCGGCGCTCCCGGTGGCGCGCACCGCCTCCTCGACCCGCTGGCCGAGCTTGGCGAGGGCGTCCTCGGTGACCGGCCGCCCCTGGCACGCCTTGCGCACGCCGGAGATGACCTTGGTGCGGCTGAAGGGCTCGGTGACGCCGCTGCGCTTGACCACCATGAGCGAACAGGTCTCCACCGTCGTGAAACGGCGGGAGCAGTCGGGGCACTGGCGACGCCGTCGGATCGAGGTCCCGTCGTCGGTGGTGCGACTGTCGACGACCCGGCTGTCGGGGTGCCTGCAGAAGGGGCAGTGCATGGCTCCCAACCCTCCTTCTCAGCACGACTGAATAGCCTCTTCAGCCCCGGTGAGGGGCCTTCGAAGCGGTCTCAAGCATAGGCGATGGCCACACCCCCGATGGACGGGGACCACAACTTCTGGGTGGCCGAGGCAATCCAACCACTAGATCTTGGGTTTGGTCGCGCATCTGGCCCTAGCGCGTGTCGTGCGCCCCGGGCGGCCGGAAGGCAGCGTACGACCGACCAAGAGGGTACGGGAAGCGGACGGCGCGACCGAGTGCGGGGCGACGGCCGCGGGGCGGCGCGAACGACCGGAGGGAGGCACGGGGGACCACCCCCGCGCGTCGGCGCGGCGGGGGCGGAGGGTAGCGTCAGGGTCCGAATTGCCGGCCGGCCCGCCCGTTCAGGACAAGGGGCCGGCCGAGCGGCGGAACACTCCCGGCTTCGCTCATACACCCAGTACTGAACACACGGCAGACTTTTATTCGTTTTTCACTCGAACGTGTGTTTGGCGCAACCTTTCGAAAGCTACTACCGTTGTCCAGCTAGGGAGACCATTCGAGAGGGGCCGACGTGACCACCACCGCAGACAGTGCCATCATCACTGCCCAGGACCGCTCCCAGAGCCGACTCGAGCCGGTGCATGCCATGAATGACTCAGTCACGAACACGGAGGGGCCGGAGCCCGCGCGCCCAGCGCGCTCGCTGCCCGGACGACCTCCTGGAATCCGGGCGGACAGCTCGGGGCTCACGGACCGGCAGCGGCGAGTGATCGAGGTCATCCGGGACTCCGTACAACGGCGGGGCTACCCCCCGTCGATGCGGGAGATCGGTCAGGCGGTGGGCCTGTCCAGCACGTCCTCCGTCGCACATCAGCTGATGGCCCTGGAGCGCAAGGGGTTCCTGCGCCGCGACCCCCATCGCCCCCGGGCGTACGAGGTGCGTGGCTCGGACCAGCCCAGCACGCAGGCCACGGACACGACGGGCAAGCCCGCGGCGTCCTATGTGCCGCTGGTCGGCAGGATCGCGGCCGGTGGTCCGATCCTCGCCGAGGAATCGGTCGAGGACGTGTTCCCCCTCCCCCGCCAGCTGGTCGGGGACGGCGAGCTCTTCGTGCTGAAGGTCGTCGGTGACTCGATGATCGAAGCCGCGATCTGTGACGGCGACTGGGTCACCGTGCGCCGCCAGCCCGTGGCGGAGAACGGCGACATCGTGGCGGCGATGCTGGACGGCGAGGCCACGGTCAAGCGGTTCAAGCGCGAGGACGGCCATGTGTGGCTGCTGCCGCACAACTCCGCGTACCAGCCGATCCCCGGCGACGAGGCGACGATTCTCGGCAAGGTCGTGGCGGTACTGCGGCGGGTGTGAAGCCCCTCCCGGTCCCGTAGGGCCCCTGGATCCGTTGCCCGGATCCGGGGGCCCTGGTCGTGTCTCCACGGCCTGCGCCGGCCTACTTCCCTTCGGCCTTCGCCGCCGCATCGATCGCGGCGAGCGAGCGGCGCGCCTGGTTCGGGTCGGTCGTGTACCAGAAGTCCGGAAGCGAGGCGCGCAGATAGCTGCCGTACCGGGCATTGGCCAGACGTGGATCGAGCACGGCGACGACGCCCTTGTCCCCCGTGGCCCGCACCAGACGGCCGGCTCCCTGGGCCATCAGCAAGGCCGCGTGCGTGGCGGCCACGGCCATGAAGCCGTTGCCCCCCGCCTCCTCGACCGCCTTCTGGCGCGCGCTCATCAGCGGATCGTCGGGTCGCGGGAACGGGATCCGGTCCATGACCACGAGCTGGCAGCTGGGGCCGGGGACATCGACGCCCTGCCAGAGCGAGAGCGTGCCGAAGAGGCAGGTCTCGGGATCGGCCGCGAAGTTCTTGATCAGCTCCCCGAGGGTCTCCTCGCCCTGGAGGAGGATCGGCTTCTCCAGCCGGCCCCGCAGCTCCTCGGCGGCGGCCTGGGCCCCCCGCATGGAGGAGAACAGTCCGAGCGTGCGCCCGCCTGCGGCTTCCACCAGCTCGGCGAGCTCGTCCAGCATGTCGGTGCGGGCCCCCTCCCGGCCGGGGGTCGCCAGATGCCGGGCCACGTACAGGATTCCCTGTTTCGGGTAGTCGAAGGGCGAGCCGACGTCGAGGCCCTTCCACTGCGGGATGTCGTCGCCCGCGATGCCTTCCGGGGAGAGCCCGAGGGACGCCCCCACCCCGTTGAAGTCGCCGCCGAGCTTGAGGGTGGCCGAGGTGAGGACCACGGAGCGCTCGGCGAAGAGCTTCTCGCGCAGCAGTCCGGAGACCGAGAGCGGCGCGACGCGCACGGAGGCACCGAAGCGGTCGTGGCGCTCGAACCACACGACGTCGTACTCGGACCCCTGCGTGATGCGCTCGGCCACGCCGTGGATCGTCTCGACGGAGGCCAGCGCCTGCTTGCGGACCGCGTCCTCGTCCGCGACGGACTTGTCGCGGGTGGAGCCGAGCGCGGTGATCACCGTGCGAGCGGCGTCGCGCAGCGCCATCAGCGCGTACCCGAGGTCCTCGGGCACCTCCTCGAGTCGGCCCGGCAGAGCCAGCTCCATCACGCGCTCGAAGCCCTCGGACGCCGTCTGCAGGGCGTCGGCGGCCTTCTCGTTGACCAGCTTCGCCGCGCGGCGCACCGCGCGGTTGACCTGGCCGGGCGTGAGCTCGCCGGTGGCCACTCCGGTGACCCGGGAGACCAGTTCATGGGCCTCGTCGACGATCAGGACCTCGTGCTGGGGCAGCACCGGGGCACCCTCGATGGCATCGATGGCCAGCAGCGCGTGGTTCGTCACCACCACGTCGGCGAGCTTGGCCCGCTCCCGGGCCTGCTCGGCGAAGCACTCCGCCCCGTACGCGCACTTGGTCGCGCCCAGGCACTCCCGGGAGGAGACGGAGATCTGCGCCCAGGCCCGGTCCGAGACACCGGGGGTGAGGTCGTCCCGGTCGCCCGTCTCCGTCTCGTCCGCCCAGTCCCGCATGCGCAGGAGGTCCTGACCGAGCTTGCTCGACGGCGCCGCGGCCTCGAACTGGTCGAAGAGCCCCTCTTCCTCCTCCTGCGGCACGCCCTCGTGCAGGCGGTGCAGACAGAGGTAGTTCGACCGGCCCTTGAGCATGGCGAACTGGGGGCGGCGGCGCAGCAGCGGATGCAGGGCGTCGACCGTACGCGGAAGATCGCGCTCCACGAGCTGGCGCTGGAGGGCCAGGGTCGCCGTGGCCACCACGACGCGCTCGCCGTGGGCCAGGGCGGGCACCAGATAGCCGAGCGACTTACCGGTGCCGGTGCCGGCCTGGACGAGCAGGTGGGATTGGTCGTCCACGGCCTCGGCGACGGCCTCGGCCATGGCGGCCTGGCCGGGTCGCTCCGTGCCGCCGACGGCGGTCACGGCGGCGTGCAGGAGCTCGGGGAGGGATGGCTTCGTCATAGCCCGGCCAGCCTACGGGGCGCCACTGACAACGTCGCCCACCACCTGGCTCACGCGGAGGGGTGGAGCGGGTTGGGCACCGTGCCGTGGACGGCCGCGTGCGGCCGCTCGGGCCGGTCGCGGTAGCCGTCCAGGTGCAGCCGGTTGCGGTTGAGACAGAGGCGTTCGATGCGGGGCGTCAGCATGTCGAACATCTCGAACCTCTCCTTCAGCTCGGGGAAGCGGGCGTGGTGGCGCAGGATCTCCGCCCGGACGAGTGACCAGAAGACGCGCTCCGGGACGCCGAGCTGTTCCTCGCAGAGCGGGGACAGGAAGCGGAAGACTCCGGTGAAGAGACCGGAGTGGATGAACTGGGTGAGGAAGGCGGGCTCCTCGGTGAGCAGGACGCTGCGTACGTCCGGCGGCATGGTGTCGTGCTCGGGCAGCGGCCGGGCGCTGATGTTCACGTCGTCGACGAAGTCCTTGATCGCCAGGCGCACCGGGACGTCGTTCTCGTCGAAGACGACGATGGCGTTCTCGCCGTGCGGGGAGAAGACGGTGCCGTAGCGGTACAGGAAGTGCAGCAGCGGCGGGAGCAGCGCGGCGAAGAGCCGGGTGAGCCAGCCGGTCGGTGTGAGACCCGAGCGGGCGACCAGCTCGGCGGTGAACGCTCGTCCCCGCGGATCGGTGTGCAGCAGCGAGGCGAGGGTGCGGGCCCGCTCCCCGGGTGCGAGGCGCGGCAGGAGGGGCTCGCGCCAGATCGCCCCGAGGATCTCCTTGAACTGGTACGGCGTCTCGGGGAGGTGGTCGTAGAGCGGGTGCTCCACCGTGACGGAGGCGACCTCGCCGAGGAGGATGACGCCACAGGTGTCGCGGAGGAACGGATCGTTGTCGCGCATCCCCTGGACCCAGCTGGTGACGGCGGGCGCGGCGAGGGTGCGTTCGGTCGGCAGGCCCCGCCAGACCAGGGTGTTGAGGATAGACAGCGGCAGCTTGACGGTGTGCCGGTCCGGCCGGGACAGGTTGGCGAAGGTGCGGATGGACTGCTGTGGGAGCCGCAGGTCCGGGTCGGCGTGCAGGGGGACGATGTCGCCGGCGGCGATGGCCGGGGCGAACAGGGGCATGATCCACTCGTCCCACTGCCAGGGGTGGACGGGGAGGCAGTAGTAGCCGTCCGGGTCGAGGCCCCGGCGGCGCAGGACGGCGGCGAAGGACTCGCGGACCGCGGGGCCCAGCTCCTGGGCGTAGAGCCGGCCGGGATCGGCGAGCGCGCTCACGCCCCGGTAGGCGGCGATCCGTGAGGAGACGGCGATCCACGGCAGGGTGACCGGAGTGCGGGCCTCGGGGGTGAAGCGGGCCGCGTCCGTGGCGGAGAAGCCGAGCCGCCCCTTGTTGGCGACGATCCAGGGGTGGCCCGTCTGATGGCCCTCGAGCTCGGCGTAGTCGAGGTCGGCCAGCGCGGCGGCGTCGAGCGCGCCGTGGTCCAGACGGGCGTCGGCGGTCAGCGTGGTCGTGAGCTCGCGGACGAGGTGGCCGAGGGTGGCGCCGTCCAGCCCGATGAGGCGGCGGGCGCGGGCGAGGAACAGCAGCGGATCACGGAAGGGGATGCTGCCGGTGACCCGGCCCGGCTCCGCCGGGTCCACCGGGTCTGCCGGGTCCACCGGGTCTGCCGGGTCCGCCGGGTCCCCGGGCTCGGCTTCGGTCGCGCCCGCCTCCGCCCCCGAAGCCGCGCCACGCGATTGCCGGTCCGTCACGTCCGCCCCCGAGGCCGCGTCGCTCGCCCCACAGACTGCCGGGTCCGCCTCCATCGCCACGCTGCTCGCCCCACGGGCTGCCGGGTGGGCCTCCGTTGCCGTGTCGCTCGCCCCACGAACTGCCGGGTCCGCCCCCGAAGCCGCACTGCCCGCCCCACAGGCTGCCAGGTCGGCCTCCGTCGCCGCGCTGCTCGCCTCGCGGATCGAGTCGGGGTCGACGCGCCAACTGCCGTAGACCCCGCGCCGGGCGGTGAAGCTGAGGCTGCTGCCGTCGTCGAGCACCAGGATGTACGTATCGCCCCCGGCGGATCGTGGAACGGGCTGGATGACTTCCTCGTAGGCGAATTCGCCGAGCATCTTGGCGAGCATCCGGGCGGCGGCCCGGTCCCAGACCGCGCGGTTCAGTTCCGGGGTGCTGAGCAGCGTGGGCGGCTGGGCTGCGTCACTGCTCGCGGGATATTGCGTCACGGGGACTCCTCGGGAGGGAACCGGCGGGGTTCGAGCGGCGGGGGCAGGACAGCGGATCGTTCACAGCTGGGCGCGGTGGGGCCGGTCACGGACCATCAGCGCGGCCCGCTTCTCCGGGAGTTCGACCTCGGCGGCGTAGCGGAATCCGGCGCTCAGGAACGCGGAGACGGAGGGGGTGTTCCGGAGGTCGGGCTCGGCGACGACCCGTGTGCACCGGGGACGGTTGTCGAGGACGAGGTCGGAGACGGCGCGGATCAGGGTGCGCCCGATCCCGTGGCCCCGCTGGTCCGCGTCGCCGATGAGGAGGTGGACCCCGGTGTCGTGCGGCCGGATCCGGCAGTGCCGGGCCAGGGGGTCGAGGTCGGCCCGGTAGATCTCCCAGTAGCTCATCGGGACGCCCGAGAGCACGCCCAGACACGGGATGCTGCGTCCGTCTCCGTCGAGTTGGGGCCTCAGGTGCCGGGCGGTGACCGTCTCGTCCCCGGCGAGTTCCCAGAAGGCCGCGACGGCGGGGTCGTTCATCCAGCGGCTGATCACCGCGAGGTCGCGCTCCAGCCGCACGGGGACGAGCTGGAACACTCCGGCCTGCGTGCTGACGGGCTTCCATTCCGCGGGCCGGCCGAGCAGCGGACCGGAGTCCTCCGGCTCGTACCCGGACGACGACGCAGGGCCCTGGGAAGCGGGAGGCGGGGATACGGGGGCGCGGGATACGGGGGCGCGGGAAGGGCGGGTCCGGGAGGGGGCCCTGGAGGCGGGGCCCTCCTCCCCCAGGAGCGCGAGCAGCTCGGCGGTGAGGCGCAGATCGAGCGTGTCCTCGGCACCCGGGCGGGCCTGGGCGGCGGCGCCGGGCCCGGGGGTCGTGGGCGCATCGGTGGGAGGCACGGTGGCGCTCTCCTCTCTCGACGGTGGGCGTCCCGGCTGGGACGGGGGTGGGCCCCTCAGCCGCACAAGGGGTTGGTGACGGTGACGTAGACGGACTGGGTGTCCACGGGCCCGACGAGTTCGTCCAGGCCGCGCAGGCGCGTCAGCATGTTGGCCTTGCAGCGCAGGCGGGGGGATTCCAGCAGCTGCGCGGGGAGCGGGGATCCCAGCGCGGTGGCCGATCCCAGGAACCGGCGGAACGCGGCGAGGAGCACCTGCTCGTCGGCGAGCTGCTGGGAGCCGAACGCCCCGATCAGTCCGAACACGTTGTTGATGCCGAGGTAGTACGCGAAGCGTTCGTCGGTGACGGCGTCGGAGACGAAGGTGTCGCTGACCGATCCGATGCCGGGGAGTCTGCGTTCGAGCGCGGCGCGGTGGGACTCGCGGAAGTAGTAGCCCTGATTGTCGCGGTAGCGGCCGCCGACCGGCCAGCCCTCGGCGTCGAGCAGGACCAGCGTGTTCTGCTGATGCGCTTCGAGGGCGACGCCCGCCTGGCCGTCCAGCCAGAGGACCGGCCGCACCACGCGGTCCAGGTAGCGCAGGAACCACTCGGCGGCGACGGCCGTCGTGGTCCGGCCGGTGGCGGCCCCGAGGCGGCGGACGATGTCGGCGAGGCGGGAACACATGCCCGCCCGGTCCGGCCAGGGGCGCGGCGCGGTGAGCCCGGCGATGCAGACCGCGTCGTCGAACCGGTGGAAGGGGTTGTGGCGCAACATGACGTCGAGGCCCGGGATGTGCTCGCCCTCGGGGGTGTCGGCCGCCAGCCATGCGGGATCCCGGACGATGTCGAATGCGGGGTGGACCGCGTGCCATTGCCGGGCGAGTCCGGTGCGCAGGAGCCGGTGGACCTCCACGCCCCGGCGGAGTTCCTTACGGAGGTTCTCCCGGCGGGAGTTGGTGATGCGTACGCCGAGGGAGAGCTTGAGCATGAGGTCCGTGCCGGGCCGCTGCACGGTGCGCACGGAGGAGGTGGGGTACCAGCGCTCGCCGTAGGGGCCGAGGTCGTGGAGCAGGCCGGAGTCGGCCAGCGCGGCGACTTCGGGCCGCATCGCCAGTTCGCGGGCCTGCCAGGGGTGGAGCGGGATCGGCGTGGTGTGCGGGGGGTGGGCCAGGCCTTCGGCGTGGCGGGCCACGAGTTCCGCGGCCGGGACCGGCCGGCCGTGTTCGGTCCAGGCGGAGTCGGTGGCCAGGACGGACCGGTCGACGGCAATCCAGTGGAGGGGGAAGGAGCCGTAGGACTCCGGGGAGTAGAGGCGGGACTCGGCGTCGGAGAGACCTTCCCGGCTCTTGGGCGAGGGGTGGAGCGGATGGCCGAGGAGGAGCGACTGCTCCGCGGTGAGGAAGAGGTCGGCCTCGGGGGGCGCGGCGGGCCGGCGCCGTCGCTCCGCGATGAATCCGGCGGTCCGCCGTACCGAGTCGGCTACCCGGGCCACCATGTCGGTGCCGTCGTGGTGGTCCGCCTCCCGCCCCAGGAGGGCGGCGACGGTGACGGCGTCGACGGTGGGCGCGCCCTCGGGTGCCGCTTCCAGGAGGGGCGGCCCGAATCGGTGCCAGCCGGTGGCGGACCAGTGGCGGACGGGGATGAGCAGGGCGGTACCGCTGGCGGGGAGCGGGATGCGCAGGGTCTCCCCCTGCGGGCGGGGCAGGTCGCATTCGCGGACCCAGCAGCGCAGCAGATTCTCGGTGCCCGCCGCGTCGGCGGAGCGGAGAGGGTCGGGGTGGTCCAGCGGGTCGGAGTGCTCCAGCGGGGCGGGCGCCGGGGCGGCACAGGCGGTCGCCGTCCGGTGGGCGTGCCGCTGCGCGTGCGGCACCTCCTTCTGGCGCGGCACGGTCGACGCCTCGACGGCGAGGTGGCCGGAGGGCCCGGCCTCTCCCGGGTGGCGGCTGGAGTCGGGGCCGTCGGCCTCGGGCGCGGGGGTGGGGTTCACGGCGGTCTTTCCTGTGATGGTGCGGGTCAGCGGATCGACCCGGTCGCGGTCCGCCGGTGCGGTGAGCGCTCGGCGGCTGCCAGGGCGTCGGCGAGGCGGTCGACGACCGCTGTCGCCTGTTCGTCGGTGAGCGTGAGGGGTGGCAGCAGGCGTACGACGGTGGAGTGACGTCCGCCGAGTTCGACGATGAGCCCGCGGCGCAGACATTCCTGCTGGACGACCGTGGCGAGGACGGGGTCCGGCGGCGCCTCGCCGCCCGCGCCCACCGGGGCGGCCTCGGGGTCGACGAGTTCCACGCCGATCATCAGGCCCCGCCCGCGGACATCCCCGATGCTCGGGTGGTGGGCGACCAGTCCGCGCAGGCTGGCGAGCATCCTGGCCCCGAGTTCGGCGGCCCGGTGGGCGAGCCGGTTCTCCCGCACGTAGGCCAGGGTGGCGGTGCCGGCGGCCATGGCGAGCTGGTTGCCGCGGAAGGTTCCGGCGTGGGCCCCCGGCTGCCAGGTGTCGAGTTCGGAGCGGTAGACGATCACGGCGAGCGGGAGGGATCCGCCGATGGCCTTGGACAGCACCATCACGTCCGGCACGATGCCGCTGTGTTCGACGGCCCAGAAGGCGCCGGTCCGGCCGACGCCGGTCTGGACCTCGTCGGCGATCAGGGGGATGGACCGGGACCGGGTGATCTCCCGCATCCGGCGCATCCAGGCGTCGGGGGCGGGGTTGACCCCGCCCTCGCCCTGGACGGGTTCGAGGATCATGCCGGCCGGTGCGGGCGTTCCGCTCTTGGGGTCGTCCAGCACGCTCTCGGTCCAGCGGGCGGCGAGTTCCGCGCCCTGCTCACCGCCGGTGCCGAAGGGGCAGCGGTAGTCCTGCGGGAAGGGCAGCCGGGTCACTCGTACGTCTTCGGCGCCACCGGACGCGGCCAGGGCTCCGGCGGTCATGCCGTGGTAGGCGCCGGTGAAGGCGAGCAGGCCGCTGCGGCCGGTGGCGGCGCGGACCAGGGTGAAGGCCGCCTCGACCGCGTCGGTGCCGGCCGGTCCGCAGAACTGGATCCGGGCGTCGTCGGCGAATCCGCTCGGCAGGGTGGCGAACAGCTCCGTGGTGAAGGCGTCCTTGACGGGCGTGGCCAAGTCGAGCACGTGCAGGGGCGCACCGGAGTCGAGGACCTTCTTGATCGCTTCCAGGACCACCGGGTGGTTGTGCCCGAGGGCCAGGGTCCCGGCTCCGGAGAGGCAGTCGAGATAGCGCCGTCCGTCCGCGCCTTCGATGGTCAGTCCCCGTGCCCGTACCGGCACGATCGGCAGCGACCGCGCATAGGTGCGGGCGGCGGATTCACGCAGCGACTGGCGGCGCAGGATGCCTTCGTGCGGCGCGAGGGGTGGTGCCGGAGCTGGTTCGGTCACGGCCACGGCTGTTGATCCTCCCGCTGTAACAGTTGCGTTGCACGTCAGCACGATTCCGCAAGGACGGACTGCGGGGGTGAACGCTGTCTCCGTGTCCCCCGTACGTACCAACGACGCCGGGCGCGGCGGATCACGGGTACATCCGAAGATCCTTGCGGGAGCGCGAGCGGGCGGTGTCCGCGGAATAGCGTCGTCCGCCCGAAGGGCGGGGCCCGCCTCGCGGGGCGGGCGGGACGCCGGGGTCCCGAACCGGGGCCCTGCCGCACGCCGTCGGGAGCCGCACCGGCATAGTGGGGGACCGTGCCGCGGCCCCGGGACGGCCTTCCGGCGGCCCGTGGCCTGCAGGGAAAGGCGGCCGGACCGCCGTCCGCCGGAGCCGGCCCCTGTGCGGTCGGTCAGGACAGAAGTGCGGTACAGAAGCGCAGTTCAGCAGTGCGGTACAGAAGTGTTGAGTTACGAAGTCCCAGGGGGATCACCAGATGCGACTCATTCGACCAGGATTCACCGGTCGGCGTGCGGGGAGCGCCCGCCGCACCCGTTCCACCGTGCTCGCCACGGCGGCGGCCGCCGCCGTCCTCGCCCTCACGGCGACGGCCTGCGGGCCGGGCGACGAGGAGGCGGGCACCGAGCCGAGCAGCAGTGCCGCGGGGACGCCGGACGGCAAGATCGCCCTTCCGGATGACCTGAAGGGCCGGCTCAAGGAACACGGGATCGACCTCGGCCAGTGGAAGAACGGCGACTGGAAGAACTGGGACAGGGACAAGTGGCTGCGTGAGGCCAAGGACTACATCAACCCCATCATCGAGGGCCTGTGGGACCCGGACCGCATGCGGGACGCGGACAAGCCTCCCGAGCAGCCGGTCGACAACGACATCTCCGGCGACAAGGGCGTGACCGACCCGACGCCCGTGCCGGTCAGGGCCGTTGGCGTGCAGACGCCCTACCACGACAACGCCGCCGAGTCGGGGAAGCTGTTCTTCGACGGCCCCGAGGGCTCGATGGTCTGCTCGGCGACGGTGGTGAAGGACCCGGCGCACCCCGGCAAGTCCAACATGGTGTGGACCGCGGGCCACTGCGTGCACGCGGGCAAGAAGGGCGGCTGGTACCGCAACATCGCCTTCGTGCCGTCGTACAACAACAGCGGGCTGTCGACCGATGAGCTCCGGAACAACCCGCCGAAGGAGAAGGTCGCCCCGTACGGCGTGTGGTGGGGCTCGTGGGCGCAGACCTCCGAGCAGTGGATCGATCAGGGCGCCTCGGTCGGCGGTCTGGGCGCCCCGTACGACTTCGCCGTGCTGCACGTGACGCCGGAGAAGGGTTCCACGGGCAAGTCCCTGGAGGAGACGGTCGGTTCGGCTCTGCCGGTCGAGTTCAACGCCCCGGCGGTGCCCAAGATCGCCGAGATGACGGCCACCGGCTTCCCGGCCGCCCCGCCGTACGACGGCCAGAAGCTCTTCCAGTGCGACGACAAGCCCGGCCGGCTCTCGCTCACCGAGGACGATCCGACGATGTACCGCATCGGCTGCAGCATGACCGGTGGTTCCTCCGGTGGCGGCTGGGTCGCGGCGGGTCAGGACGGCAAGCCGGCGCTGGTCTCCAACACGTCCATCGGGCCGGTGTCGGCCGGCTGGCTCGCCGGACCCCGCCTCGGCACGGAGGCCAAGGGCGTCTACGAGTCGGTCAGCAAGAAGTACGCGGGACAGTAGGCCGGCATCACCGTCCCGGACATGTGACGGCAGATCAGGGCCCTTCGGTGGAATGCCTTCGCCGAAGGACCCTGATCCACCCGGCGGATCCCGCGGCGCCCGGGTGGCAACGGCCGCCGCCCGGGCCGTCATAGGGTGGTCCCCGCACATCACCGACAGCCGGCCATTCCGGCCACGGCATGACACGCTCATGCCATTCCAAGGTTTCAGGGGGAATCTTTTCCATGCGATCCATACGTCCGCTGCTCACCGCGACCGGCCTCGTCGCCGTCCTCGCGCTGACGGCGACGGCCTGCGGTCCGGACGAGGACCAGGCAGCCGCCCAGCCGGCGGCCACCATGTCCGCAGGCGGCAACGAATCCGGCGGCGGCATACCCGCCGACCTGGCCGACACCCTCAAGAAGCACGGTGTCGACCCGGACCGGTGGAAGAGCGGCGAGTGGAAGAACTGGGACAGGGACAAGTGGCTGCGTGAGGCCAAGGACTTCGTCAACCCGGTCATCGAGGGGCTGTGGAAGCCGGACCGGATGAAGACGGCGAAGGACCCGGCCAAGACCATGTCGGCCGGAGACCTCTCGGGCGCCCAGGGCGTCAGCGACCCGGAGCCGAAGCCGGTCACGGCCGCGCGCGAGAGGACGCCCTACCACGACTACGCCGCCCCGGTCGGCAAGGTGTTCTTCGACTCCCCCGAGGGCTCGATGGTGTGCTCGGGCACCGTGGTCAAGGACCCGAAGAACCCGGGCAGGTCCAACCTGGTCTGGACGGCCGGTCACTGCGTGCACGCCGGCGCGAAGGGCGGCTGGTACCGCAACATCGTCTTCGTGCCCGCCTACAACGACCAGGGCAAGGACGCCGCGTCGCTGAAGAACGCGCAGCCGCAGGAGATCGCCCCGTACGGCGCCTACTGGGCCGACTGGGCCAGCACCTCCGGCGAGTGGCTGACCGGCGGCGGCCCGACCGGCGGCGAGGGCGCCCCGTACGACTACGCGGTCCTGCACGTGAAGCCCGAGCACGGCACCAAGTCCCTCGAGGAGACCGTGGGCAACGCACTGCCGGTGAACTTCTCGGCCCCCGAAGCCGCGCAGATCAACGCGATCGGCGCCTGGGGCTACCCCGCCGCACCCCCGTACGACGGTCTGATCATGCACAAGTGCGTCGACCGCCCCGGCCGGCTCTCCATCAGCCCCGCCACCCCCACGATGTACCGCATCGGCTGCACCATGACCGGCGGCTCGTCAGGGGGCGGATGGTTCAGCGAGGGCAGCGACGGCAAGCCGGCGCTGGTCTCCAACACCTCCATCGGCCCGGTGACGGCCGGCTGGCTGGCCGGACCCCACCTCGGCGAGGGCGCCCAGCAGATCTTCACGATGATGAGTGACAAGTTCGGGTCGGAGTAGCCCCCCCCCCCCGGAAACGGACGGAGGGCCCGCACCCCATGAGCCATGGGGTGCGGGCCCTCCGTCCGAGCCTGCCGCGGTCAGTGCACCGCGGGTACGAACGCGGAGAGGTCCGAAGCGAGCTCCTCGTGCACCCGGGCCTTGAGCAGGGTGCCCTCGGACGTGTGCTCCTCGGAGATCACCTCGCCCTCGGCGTGCACCCGGGAGACGAGTCCGCCCTGGGTGTACGGCACGAGTGCCTCGATCTCGACCGACGGCCTCGGCAGCTCGCGGTCGATGAGCGCGAGCAGCTCGTCGATACCGGCACCGGTCCGGGCCGACACGGCGATCGCGTGCTTCTCGTTGCGCAGCAGCCGCTGGAGGACCAGTGGGTCCGCCGCGTCCGCCTTGTTGATCACCACGATCTCGCGCACGTCCACCGCGCCCACCTCGCGGATCACCTCGCGCACCGCGGCGAGCTGCTCCTCCGGCACCGGGTGCGAGCCGTCCACCACGTGCAGGATGAGATCGGATTCGCCGACCTCCTCCATGGTGGAGCGGAACGCCTCGACCAGGTGGTGCGGCAGGTGCCGTACGAACCCGACGGTGTCGGCGAGGGTGTAGATCCGCCCGCTCGGCGTCTCGGCCCGGCGCACGGTCGGGTCGAGAGTGGCGAACAGGGCGTTCTCCACCAGGACACCCGCACCGGTCAGCCGGTTGAGCAGCGAGGACTTGCCCGCGTTGGTGTAGCCGGCGATGGCGACCGAGGGCACCTTGTTGCGCTTGCGCTCCTGGCGCTTGATCTCGCGGCCGGTCTTCATCTCCGCGATCTCCCGGCGCATCTTCGCCATCTTCTCGCGGATCCGTCGCCGGTCCGTCTCGATCTTGGTCTCACCGGGACCGCGGGTGGCCATACCGCCACCGCCGCTGGAACCGCCGCCGCCCATCTGACGGGACAGCGACTGGCCCCAGCCGCGCAGGCGCGGAAGCATGTACTGCATCTGTGCCAGCGACACCTGCGCCTTGCCCTCGCGGGACTTGGCGTGCTGGGCGAAGATGTCGAGGATCAGAGCGGTCCTGTCGACCACCTTGACCTTGACGACGTCTTCCAGGTGGATCAGCTGGCCGGGGCTGAGCTCACCGTCGCACACGACGGTGTCCGCCCCTGTTTCGAGAACGATGTCACGCAGTTCGAGCGCCTTGCCGGAACCGATGTAGGTGGCCGGGTCCGGCTTGTCGCGACGCTGGAAGACGGCGTCGAGCACCTGGGCTCCGGCCGTCTCGGCGAGTGCCGCGAGCTCGGCGAGCGAGATCTCCGCGTCGTGCACCGTGCCGGAGGTCCAGACACCGACCAGCACGACGCGCTCCAGGCGCAGCTGTCGGTACTCGACCTCGGTGACGTCCTCGAGTTCGGTCGAGAGTCCCGCCACGCGCCGCAGGGCGGCGCGGTCGGAGCGGTCCAGCTGGTCGCCGTCCCGCGCTCCATCGATCTCGTGGCTCCAGGCGACGTCCTCTTCCATCAGGGCGTCGGCCCGAAGGCTTTCGGTGAGGCTCTCGGTGACATTCTCCGTGGCACTCTGCGCGTCCCGCGCGTCCTGGGGAAGGGAAGAAGAGGAGGTCATTGGATCCTTACGTCGATAGGAATGAGCTACATCAGTCACAACGCGTGACCTCCCGGAATGATTCCCCGGGGATTTCTCCCGGGGTCCCTCCGGTCCGGCCGCCGCAGCGACTCGACCGGTTCCCTCCGGCCCGGCCGCCGTGGCGACCCGACTGGATTCCTCCGGTCCCGCCGCCGTGGCGACCCGACTGGATTCCTCCGGTCCGGTGCCGTGGCGACCCGTCGATAGTGGCACGGCGGGCCCCGCCCGTCACGCGGGTTTCCCGCCGCCCACGGGCGCGGTGCTCACCCAGTCCGGGTGGCCCGGCATGGGGGGCGTCTTCTCGCCGTACAGCCATCCGTCGAAGAACGCGGTCAGATCGCGTCCGGCCACCCGGGACGCCAGGGCGGTGAAGTCGGCCGTGGCGGCGTTGGAATCGCGGTGCTTGCGCACCCAGAGCCGTTCCAGCCGGTCGAATGCGCCCTTGCCGATCTCCTGGCGGAGGGCGTACAGGACCAGTGCGCTTCCGTCGTACACCACCGGCCGGAACAGGCTGATCTTCTCGCCCGGCGCGGGTGCGGCGGGGCGGGCCGGGGGGCCGCCGGCGCGACGCCAGCCGTCCGAGCGGGTGTAGGCGTCACGCATCCGGCGCTCCAGCGGCTTGTCGCCGTGCTCCTCGGCGTAGCGCGCCTCGTACCAGCTGGCGTGTCCCTCGTTGAGCCAGAGATCGGACCAGGTCCGCGGGGAGACGCTGTCGCCGAACCACTGGTGGGCCAGCTCATGGACCATGACCGAGTCGACGTACCACTCGGGGAAGCCGTCGGTGAACAGGCGGCGCTCGAAGAGGGAGAGCGTCTGGGTCTCCAGCTCGAACCCGGTCTCCGTGTCGGCGACCAGCACGCCGTAGTTCTCGAAGGGGTAGCGGCCTACCTGCTGTTCCATCCATTCCAGCTGGCCGGGGGTTTTCTTCAGCCAGCGTTCCAGCTTCTCCCGGTCGGCGGCCGGTACGACGTCGCGCACGGGCAGCCGGTGCGGGCCGGTGCGCTCCACGACGGCGGACCGGCCGATGCTGACCTGGGCCAGCTCGGTGGCCATCGGGTGGTCGGTCCGATAGGTCCAGGTGGTGCGGTCGCCGTGCCGGAACCGCCCGGTGCGCCGACCGTTGGCCACCACGGTCAGCTCCTGCGGGGCGGTGACGTGGAAGGTGAAGTACGCCTTGTCCGCGGGGTGGTCGTTGCCGGGGAAGACGCGGTGCCCGGCGTCGGCCTGGTTGGCCATGGCGAGCCCGTCGGCGGTCCGCACCCACCCGCCGCTGTCGCGCTCGCCCGAGGGGTCGCTGGTGTGGCGGACGGTGATGCGCAGGGGGACGCCCGCGGGGAGGCTGCCCATCGGCTCGATGATCAGGTCCTCGTCCTCGGTCTCGAAGTCCGCGCGCAGTCCGTTGACGTGGACGGAGCGGACCGTGCCGTGCGCGAAGTCGAGGTTGATCCGGTCCAGCGGGTCGGTCGTCCGCGCGTCGATCGTGGTGACGGCGTCGAGCGGTTCGCTGTTGCGGCCGCGGTAGGTGAGGCCGATGTCGTAGGCGAGTACGTCGTATCCGGGGTTGCCGAGATGCGGGAAGAGCGGGTCCCCGATGCCGAGCGGCACCGGTGCGGGCAGGGTGGCGGCGACGAGGGTGGCCGATGCGGTGGCCAGCAGGGCGGCCCGCAGACGGCGGGAGAGGAACGGCATGGACTACGGCTACCAGCGCCACCCCCGCCGTACCGGGACGGCGCGCACCGCGCCACCCGAACGAGGACCGCCGCGGCGGAGGCCCGGCGGATCTGATGGGGGCTACCGCCACTCAGGCTGAGACGCGGACGGCCCCGGCGCCCGCCCCCGGCCACCGTGCCGGGCAGGCGTCTCGCGGTCAGATCGCGCCTGCCGGGTGCTGGGCGCGGCTCACGTCGTACACCCCCGGCACGTCGCGCATGGCGCGCATCAGCGCGGGCAGTCCGGCCGCGTCGGGGAGTTGCAGGGTGTACGTGTGGCGTACGCGCTGTTCGCTGGGGGGTTCGACGGTGGCGGAGATGACGGCCGCGTCCGCACCGGCGATCGCCTCGGTGAGGTCGGCGAGGAGCCGGGGCCGGCCGAAGGACTCCGCGACCAGGGTCACCCGGCATTCGGCGGCGTCGCCCCAGCTCACGACGACCGGCACCCGGCCGACGGCCTCCATCCTGGCCACGACCGGGCACTCCAGGCGGTGCACGGTCACGGCGCCGCCGCGCACCGTGAAGCCGGTGACCTCGTCGGGGGGCACGGGGGTGCAGCAGCCCGCGAGACGCACCGTGGTGTCGGGCCGCTCGACCACGGCGCTCACGGTGCGGGGCGCCATGCCGGTCGGACCGGGGCGCGCGGGCCGGGAGGACCGGTCGGGCTGGGGGCCCGGACTGCCGCCTTCGGGCGCGCTGCCCTCGGCGGATTCGGCGGCCCCCGGGTGGGCGTCGAGCCAGCCGGTGATGGCGATGCGGGCGGTGGGCGTCCGCGCGTGGTCGAGCCAGTCGGGCGAGGGCCCGGACGCGGCGTCCTCGGCGAGGAGCGGCTGGACCGTGTCACCGTCGCCGAGCACGGTGCTGAGGGTGGCCAGCCGGCCGTTCACCCGGGCCCCGATACAGCTGTGCGCGGCGTCCCCGTACTGCGCGTAGGCGGCGTCGACGCAGGTGGCGCCCGCGGGCAGGCCGAGCGTTCCGCCGTCGGTGCGGAAGACGGTGATCTCACGGTCCTGGGCGAGGTCGGCGCGCAGGGTGGTCCAGAAGGTGTCGGGGTCGGGGGCGGACTGCTGCCACTGGAGCAGGCGGGAGAGCCAGCCTGGGCGGGTCGGGTCGGCCCGTTCGCCGTCGGTGGATTCGGCGCCCGGCGCGGCGTCGGCCGCGGACTCGGCGCTCGGGGCCGTGCCGTCCGCGGCGTACGGATTGCCCAGCGCGATCACGCCGGCCTCGGCGACCTTGTGCATGCGGTGGGTACGGATGAGGACCTCGGCGACCTCGCCGTCCGGACCCACCACCGCGGTGTGCAGCGACTGGTACAGGTTGAACTTGGGTGAGGCGATGAAGTCCTTGAACTCGGAGATCACCGGCGTGAAGCAGGTGTGGAGCTCCCCCAGGACGGCGTAGCAGTCGGCGTCCTCGGCCACGAGCACGAGCAGGCGCCCGAAGTCGCTGCCGCGCAGTTCGCCGCGTTTCATCCGGACCCGGTGCACGGAGACGAAGTGGCGTGGCCTGAAGGCTACTTCGGCGGTGATGCCCGCCTCCCTCAGCACGGAGGCGACCTTGTCCGCGACGGCGGTGAGAGGCTCCGCCGTAGCGGTCGCGGCCGAGATGAGGGCGCTGGTGTGTGCGTATTCCTCGGGGTGGAGGATGGCGAATACCAGATCCTCCAGCTCGGTCTTGAGCGCCTGCACACCGAGTCGTTCGGCGAGGGGGATCAGGACGTCCTGGGTGACCTTGGCGATGCGGGCCTGCTTCTCGGGACGCATCACGCCGAGCGTGCGCATGTTGTGCAGCCGGTCCGCGAGCTTGATCGACATCACCCGGACGTCGTCGCCGGTGGCGACGAGCATCTTGCGGAAGGTCTCCGGCTCGGCGGCGGCCCCGTAGTCGACCTTCTCCAGCTTGGTCACGCCGTCGACGAGGTAGCAGACCTCCTCGCCGAACTGCTCGCGCACCTGGTCGAGGGTCACCTCGGTGTCCTCGACCGTGTCATGGAGGAGGGACGCGGTCAGCGTGGTGGTCTCGGCGCCGAGCTCGGCGAGGATGAGGGTGACCGCGAGCGGATGCGTGATGTACGGCTCGCCGCTCTTGCGCATCTGTCCGCGGTGCGAGCTCTCCGCGAGGACATAGGCCCGGTGCAGCACGGACAGGTCGGCGTCCGGGTGGTGGGCGCGGTGCGCCTCGGCGACGTGGGCGATGGCGTCCGGCAGCCGGTCCCGGGAGACCGGGCCCAGCAGGGCGACGCGGCCGAGTCTGCGCAGATCGATCCGGGGGCGGCCCCGTCTGCGGACGGGGGCGGCACCTGGATTGGTGGCCTCTGCGCTCATGGGGCACCTCCGGCAACGTCGACCGGCGGTGGGAAGGTGCGGTCGCGCCTCCGGGGCCGGTGCTTGATGCTACCGACCCCACCACGCGGCGGAGCGCCGCTCTCGCCCAGCGTGAAACGGATCACCCATTCGAGCGAAGCCCTACCCCTTGAGCGTTTCCAGCCATACCGGATCGATCATGCCCTCGGCGACGATCACGGCCGGTCCGGTCATCTCGATCTCGCCGTCCGGGTGCTCGGTGATCACCAGGGTGCCGCCGGGCAGATCGACGGTGTACGTGACCGCGGCCCCGGTCTCCGCCGGGTCCGCCGCGTCCCGGCGGGCCGCGGCGACGGCCACCGCGCACGCGCCGGTTCCGCAGGAGCGGGTCTCGCCGGAACCGCGCTCGTGGACCCGCATCGCGACGTGGCGTGGACCGCGGTCCACGACGAACTCGATGTTGACCCCGTCGGGGTAGACGGCGGCGGGCGCGAAGGACGGCTCGGTGAACAGGTTCCCGGCATGCGCCAGGTCGTCGACGAACGCGATCGCGTGCGGATTGCCCATGTTCACGTTGCGGGCGTCCCAGCTGCGGCCGCCGACGGTGACGGTGACCCCGTCGCCGGGGAGCAGGGCGCGGCCCATGGAGACGGTGACGTCGCCGTCCTTGGCCAGGTGCACCTTCTTCACGCCGCCGCGGGTGGCCACCGCGAGGTCGCCCTCCTCGACGGCTCCCACGTGCTGCAGATAGCGGGCGAAGACCCGCACGCCGTTGCCGCACATCTCGGCGACCGAGCCGTCGGCGTTGCGGTAGTCCATGAACCACTCGGTCTCGTCGGCCATGGCCCGCGCCTCGGGGTGGGCGGCGGACCGCACGACGTGGAGCAGACCGTCGCCGCCGATTCCGGCGCGACGGTCGCACAGCCCGGCGACGAGGGACGCCGGCAGGTCCATGGCGTTGTCGGCGTCGGGGACGATCACGAAGTCGTTCTCGGTGCCGTGGCCCTTGAGGAAGGCGATCTGCGAGGTGGTCACAGGACAACTGTACGAGCCCGCACCGACAGCCCGGTGAACCGGCCCGCCGCGGGGCGGATGGCCGCCCGGGCCGGTCAGCCCCGCAGTCGTGCCACGCGCCAGACGGCCAGCGCGACCAGGACGGCGCACACGACGACGTACAGCGCGATCACCCGCCAGTCGGCCCGCTCCCCGGAAGACCGGGACGGCAGACCCGGCCAGGTGTGGCCGACGCGGCGGGCGGCCATCATGCCCCAGCCCGCGGCGCAGCAGCTGATCAGCAGTCCCAGCATGGCGACCACCGGGCCGCCGTCGCCCACCTCGAAGGCGAGGGGGAAGGCGAACATCAGCGATCCCAGCGCGGCGAGCATGACGATCGGCGCGAGCTGCCAGATGCGCATCCGCCGGGCGGGACGCAGCTCCACCTCGACCTCGGGGGCCACGGCGAGCTCATCGGGCCCGTCGGGGCTCAGACGTCCTGCTCCGTGCTGCGCGTCCGGTGCGTCTTGTTCTGTGTCGCGAGGGCCGGCCTCCATCGCCACGCGCCCTCCCAACTCGGACTCCACTGGTCGATCGATGCTCGATGATGGCACGCCGCAGGACGCCGGATTGACGGGCAGGGCTTCCCGATGCCATCACGTGATCAGGCTGTAACCGCTCGTTCGACCAACGCCAGCGCAAGGCCGGGGAGTTCCCCGCGGTGCTCGGCGGCGCCGTTCAGCCACTGGACGCGCGGGTCGCGGCGGAACCAGGAGTCCTGGCGGCGGGCGAAGCGTTTGGTGGCACGCACGGTCTCGGCGCGCGCCTCGTCCTCCGTGCACTCCCCCGCGAGGGCGGTGAGCACCTGCTGATAGCCGAGGGCCCGGGAGGCGGTGCGCCCCTCCCGCAGGCCCCGCGCCTCCAGGGCGCGTACCTCGTCCACGAGCCCGGCCTCCCACATCCGGTCGACGCGCAGGGCGATGCGCTCGTCGAGTTCGGGACGCGCCACGTCGACGCCGATCTGGACGGCGTCGTAGACCGGGTCGTCCCCCGGCAGGTTGGCGGTGAAGGGTTTGCCGGTGATCTCGATGACTTCGAGGGCCCGCACGATGCGGCGGCCGTTGCCCGGGAGGATCGCGCGGGCCGCCTCGGGGTCGGCCGCGCGGAGCCGCTCGTGCAGCGCTCCGGAGCCGTGCTCGGCGAGCTCCGCCTCGAGGGCGGCCCGGACGGCGGGGTCCGTGCCGGGGAACTCGAGAGCGTCGATCGCACCCTTCACGTACAGGCCGGAACCGCCCACCAGCACGGGTGTGCGGCCCTCGGCGAGCAGCCGGTCGATCTCGGCGCGGGCCAGGTGCTGGTACTCCGCGACGCTGGCGGTCTCGGTGACGTCCCAGATGTCCAGCAGATGGTGGGGGACGGAGCCGCGCTCGTCGAGCGTCAGCTTGGCGGTGCCGATGTCCATTCCCCGGTAGAGCTGCATGGAGTCGGCGTTGACCACCTCGCCCCCGAGCTGCTGAGCGAGGAACACCCCCAGGTCGGACTTTCCGGCTGCGGTGGGACCGACGACGGCGATGACCCGCGGAGCGGGAGCTGGACTTCTCACTGCCACAGTCTCGCAAACCTCGGGGCCGTTCCCCGAATGAGCGGGGAATCGGAGAGGAACGGGCTGGGCCGGTCGGTGAGGGTGGCCGCCCCGTCACACTCCGCCGAGTAAAATGATGTCTACATATGGGTGCTTTCTCATGGTTCCACCGTTTGTCCTCGTGCACCGCCGATGCCGCGGACGGGAGTACGGGGCGGCGCGACGGGTAGCGGGACCTGGGAGAACACCCGCACGCAGCCCCCAGCAGAGAAGGTGTCCGATGGGCTTCATGGACAATTTGAAGGCGAAGCTGAGCCCCGCCAAGGACAAGGTGAGCGACCTCGCGCAGCAGCACGGGGACAAGATCGACCAGGGGCTCGACAAGGCCGCGCGGACGGTGGACGCGAAGACCAAGGGCAAGTACAGCGACAAGATCGTGACCGGCACGCAGAAGGCCAAGGAAGCCGTGGACCGGCTGTCCCAGAAGGACAGCGGCCGCACGCCGCCACCTCCGGGCAGCACGCCGCCCCCCGCCTCCTGACACCGGGCCGCGCGCGGGACGGCACGACGCCATGACGGCCGGGGAGCGGCATCACTCCCCGGTCGTGGTGTGTTCCGGCCAGGTCTCCGGCCCGGGTGATGTTCCGGCCGTCCTGTGGTCCGTTCCGCCTGCGAGGGGTGCGGTCAGGCCGTCGTGTCGTCCGTTCCGCCCTCGGCGGGTGCGGTCAGGACCAGGCCGCGACCATGTACCCCACGCCGTACGGCGCGTCGTCGTACAGCAGCCGCCCGTCCAGCCCGGCTCCCTCGGCCGCCCCCGCGAGCACCTGCCAGGGCGCGCGGCCCGCGGCCTTGAGTTCGTACGCCAGCGCCTCGTCCAGCGCGATCAGCGCGGCCGTGTCGGCGGCGCCCAGCGCGCGCGACGCCTCCGCGTCGAACCCGACGGCCCGCTCGTCCAGGTAGCCGGGCGACTTCAGGGTGCGGCAGGCACTGCCGTCGCCCATGACCAGCAGCGCGACCCGGTCCGCGCGAGCGGCCAGCGCGCGCCCCGTCTCCGTACAGCGGCCGGTCTCCAGCGGTTCGCCCACGCCGAGCGCCTCGACCGGGGCACCCGCCCACCCGGTGCCGGCCAGCAGCCATGCGCCGACCGCGAGGGACGGGGGCAGCCGGCGCTCGGCGACGGTCCCCAGGTCCCGGCCCAGCCGGACGTCGAGATCCACGCCGAACTCCTGGAAACCGCCGGTGGCGCCCTCGGGGTGAGTACCGCGCCCCGCGAGGTCCGCCGGGCCGATCACGACCAGCAGATCGGGCCGGGAGGCCGCGAGCACGCCCAGCGCATCGGTGCACGCGGCTCTTGCTCCGTCGAGCTCGGGCGCGGCACCGGCGGCGACGTCGGGGACCAGCAGCGGCGGGCAGGGGCAGACAGCGGCGGCGACAAGCATGAGGGGCAGCGTACTGGTCGGCCGTCTCGCACCCGGCGGACCCCCGCGGGCCACCGCTCCGGCCCACGGAGCAGGGAGCCGGCCCCGCGACGGCCGCCGGACGGGCCGCCGGCCCCGAGGCTGCCGCCGGACGGGTAGCCGGCCCCGAGACGGCCGGCAGCCGACGGCCGCGCCGGGAGCCGGACCGTCCGTCCGCCCGTCCGTCGCTGCCGTCCGTCAGTCGCAGCCGCAGCCCGGGGCCGAGGCGGCGGGCAGCGGTGCCGGCGCGCCGATCCCCGGCAGGCCCAGCATGACCCCGGCGGGCTTGGCGGCCGCGGCGGCGGTGCGCTTCTCCCAGGCGTCCCCCGAGCGGGTCCGACGCACCCCGAGGGGCGCGCCCTCGGCCAGCAGGTGGTGCGGGGCGGCGTAGCTGATCTCGACGGTCACCACGTCACCCGGCCGGACGTCCTGGTCCGGCTTCGTGAAGTGGACCAGGCGGTTGTCGGGTGCGCGGCCGGAGAGCCGGTGGGTGGCCCCGTCCTTGCGGCCCTCACCCTCGGCGACCATGACCTCGAGCGTGCGGCCCACCTGCTTCTTGTTCTCCGACCAGGAGATCTCCTCCTGGAGGGCGGACAGGCGCATGTACCGCTCCTGCACGACCTCCTTGGGGATCTGCCCCTCCATGTCGGCGGCGGGGGTCCCGGGGCGCTTGGAGTACTGGAAGGTGAAGGCGTTGGCGAATCGCGCCTCCCGGACCGCGTGCATGGTCTGCTCGAAGTCCTCCTCGGTCTCGCCGGGGAAGCCCACGATGATGTCGGTGGAGATCGCCGCGTCGGGCATCGCGGCCCGCACCTTGTCGATGATGCCGAGGAAGCGTTCCTGCCGGTACGAGCGGCGCATCGCCTTCAGGATCGTGTCCGAGCCCGACTGCATCGGCATGTGGAGCTGCGGCATCACGTTCGGCGTCTCGGCCATGGCCGCGATCACGTCGTCGGTGAAGTCGCGCGGGTGCGGGGAGGTGAAGCGGACCCGCTCCAGGCCCTCGATCCGGCCGCAGGCGCGCAGCAGCTTGGAGAAGGCCTCGCGGTCGCCGATGTCGGAGCCGTACGCGTTGACGTTCTGGCCGAGCAGGGTGATCTCGGAGACACCCTCGGCGACCAGCGCCTCGATCTCGGCCAGGATGTCGCCGGTCCGGCGGTCCTTCTCCTTGCCGCGCAGCGCCGGAACGATGCAGAAGGTGCACGTGTTGTTGCAGCCGACGGAGATCGAGACCCACGCGGCGTACGCGGACTCACGGCGCGTGGGCAGCGTGGAGGGGAACGCCTCCAGGGATTCGGCGATCTCGATCTGCGCCTCCTCCTGGATACGGGCGCGCTCCAGCAGCACGGGCAGCTTGCCGATGTTGTGCGTACCGAAGACGACGTCGACCCACGGGGCTCGCTGGACGATGGTGTCGCGGTCCTTCTGCGCGAGGCAGCCGCCGACCGCGATCTGCATCCCGGGGCGCTTCGTCTTCATCGGAGCGAGGCGGCCGAGGTTCCCGTAGAGCTTGTTGTCGGCGTTCTCCCGCACCGCGCAGGTGTTGAAGACGACCACGTCGGCGTCGCCGTCGGAGCCCTCGGGCGCCCGCACATAGCCGGCGTCCTCCAGCAGTCCCGACAGCCGCTCGGAGTCGTGGACGTTCATCTGGCACCCGTAGGTGCGCACCTCATAGCTTTTTCTGACGTCCACTGCTTCGCTCCGGTTGCCGCTGCTCATGCGACAAGGGTAGGCGCTGCACGGGCGCCTCCCGCAGCGGGCGGCCTCCGGGCCCGCGCCCCGGCCCCCGTACGAGGCGTGAGATCGGCCGGCACCCCTGGCCAGGGCCGGGAACCACCTGGCAGGATCGCCGCCATGCTCCCGGCTCTGTCCCGAATCGGCCGGCGTCGCTCGCTGCGGGCGGGCGCCGCCCTCCTCGTCGTGCTCGGGCTGCTGCTCTGGTGGCTGCTGCCCCTCGCGGACCCCGCACCGAACGGAACGCTGTCGTTCAGCACCGGGGTGCGCAGCGGCGTCTACCAGCGCTACGGGGAGCGGCTCAAGGCCGCCCTCGCCAAGGATCTTCCCGAGGTGTCGATACAGCTCCAGACCAGCGAGGGGTCGCAGCAGAACATCGCCCGGGTGGCGACGGGCAAGGCCGACTTCACCATCGCGACGACCGATGCCGTCGCCACGTACCTCAGGGACCGCAAGCCCGGTGCCGACCGGCTGCGCGGCTGTGTCCGGCTGTACGACGACTACATCCAGCTGGTCGTGAAGCGGGACTCCGACATCCGCAGGGTCGGGGATCTGCGGGGAAAGACGGTGGCGGTCGGGCAGCCGGGGTCGGGGGTGCGGCTGGTCGCCGACCGCCTGATGACGGCCGCGGGCCTGGACCCCGCCGCCGATGTGACGGCCGTGCCGGTGGGCATCGACACGATGCCGCAGCTGCTGGAGGACGGGCGGCTCGACGCGTTCTTCTGGTCCGGCGGGCTGCCCACGAGTGCGGTGGCCGATCTCTCGGACCGGTTCTCCATCCGGCTGGTTCCGCTGGAGGACCCGCTCATCAAGGAGCTCCAGGCCGCCGGCGGATCCACCCGTTTCTACCGTTCGGCCGTGATGCCCGCCGACGCCTACCTCAACGCGCAGCAGGGGCAGGCCGTCCCCACGGTGGCGGTGGCCAACGTGCTGGTGACCACGAACCGCACCGACCCCGCGATGACGGAGGCGTTCACCCGGACGGTGATCGACAGCCGGGACCGGATCGGGCGTGAGGTGCACGCCGCACAGCTGGTGGACCTGCGGACGGCGATCTACACGGATCCGCTGCCGCTGCACGAGGGGGCCAAGCGCTACTACCGCTCGGTCAAGCCCTGAGACCCCGCCGAAGCGGGCCGGCTTCCCGGCCCCGTAGCCGGTCGCGCGGGATGCCGGGGGCGGGGGGCATCCAGAGGGCCGGGGGCCTGCTGGACGATGCCGGCTCTCAGCCCTGCGGTCCGTTGCGCGGCACCGAGACCGTCACACGCAGCCCGTGGGGTTCGTTCCGGGTGCAGGCCAGCGAACCGGCGCTGGCGGCGAGGAGCGCCTTGGAGATCGAGAGGCCGAGGCCGGAGCCCCGTACGTTCTGATGCTGTGAGCTGCGCCAGAACCGGTCACCGACACGCTCCATCTCCTGCTCGGTGAGCCCCGGCCCCCGGTCGGCGACGACGACGGTCACGCGGGTGCTGTCGGAGGCGACGGTGACCCGGACCTCCTCGTCCTCGGGAGTGAACTTCAGAGCGTTGTCGATCACGGCGTCGAGCGCGCTGGACAGCGCGATGGGATCGGCCCAGGCCGTGACGGCCGGGAGGCCGTCCGCGATGAGCCGTACGCCCTTCTCCTCGGCCACCGGCCGCCAGGAGTTGACCCGTTCGGAGCTGAGGGCGCCTATGTCCGTGAGCTGGAGATCGGCGTCGGCGTGCTCGGCCAGCGCCAGGTCCAGGAGGTCGTCGAGCACCTGTCCGAGGCGCTTGCCCTCCGTACGCACCGAGGCGATCTCCTCGTTGCCCTCGGGCAGTTCGAGGGCGAGCAGCTCGATCCGCAGCAGCAGCGCGGCCAGTGGATTCCGCAACTGGTGCGAGGCGTCCGCCACGAAGGCCCGCTGCTGCTCCAGCACGTCCTCGACGTTGTCGGCCATCTCGTTGAACGAACGGGCCAGCCGCCTGAGTTCCGGCGGGCCGCCGGACACCGCGACCCGGGACCGCATCCGGCCGCTGGCGATGTCGTGGGCTGCGGCGTCCAGCGTCCGCACGGGGAGCAGCACCCAGCCGGTGAGCCGGTTGGCGGCGCCGACGGCCACCAGCATCGCGATCACCTCGCCCGCGGCGATCAGCACCCAGCCGCGGAGTGTGGCGGCGCGCATCTGGCCGGTGGGCGAGTCGATGACGACGACGGCGATCACATCGCCGTCCCGGACGACGGGCGAGGCCACGACCACGCGGCCGTCCTGCCAGGGCCACACCTGCGGCGGATCGTGGCTGCGGCGGCCCAGCAGCGCCTCCTTGAACGCCTCGCGGCCCTCGCCCTCCACGGGCAGGATCCAGGACGCCGGCGCCTTGGCCATCGCGGAGTCGTCGCGGTAGAAGACGCCGGCCCTGATGCCGTACACCGAGTCGTACGTCGCCAGCTCGCCCTGGAGCGTGCGGCGTCGTTCGTCGTAGCCGACGGTGCGCTCGGTGATGAACTGGGCGAGTGCGGCGAAGCGCGCCGTGTCGTCGATGCGGTCGATCACGACGCGCTGCTGCTGAGCCGCCGCCACGCTCACGGCCAGCGGGAAGCCGAGCGCGAGCAGGACGGCCGCCATGAGGACGATGAGCAGCGGAAGCAGCCGGGTGCGCAAGGGGAAGGGACGCCTTCTACGCGGACGGTGCGACGAGGCGGTAGCCGACCCCGCGCACGGTCTCGATCAGGGCGGGCAGCCGCAGCTTGGAGCGCAGGGAGGCCACGTGCACCTCCAGGGTGCGCCCCGTCCCCTCCCAGCTCGTACGCCACACCTCGCTGATGATCTGCTCCCGGCGGAACACCACGCCGGGCCGCTGGGCGAGCAGCGCGAGCAGGTCGAACTCCTTGCGGGTGAGCTGTACTTCGCTGCCGTCGACGCTCACCCGGCGGGTGGGCAGCTCGATGTGCACATGCCCCAGACGCAGCGCGGCGACGGGGGTGGGCGCGGTGTCCTCGCTGCCCGCCTTGCGACGGCTCACGGCGTGGATACGGGCGAGGAGTTCGCCGGTGTCGTACGGCTTGGTCACGTAGTCGTCGGCGCCGAGGTTGAGTCCGTGGATCCGTGAGCGGACGTCGGCCCGCGCCGTCACCATGATCACGGGTACGGAACTGCGCTTGCGGATCTTGCCGCAGACCTCGTAGCCGTCCTGGTCGGGGAGGCCGAGGTCGAGGAGCACGACGCCGAACGGTTCCGTGTCGGCGGGGAGGAGCGCCTGCAGGGCCTCCTCGCCGCTGCGGGCGTGGACCACCTTGAAGCCGTGCCGGGCGAGGATCGCGGACAGGGCTGCGGCGACGTGGTTGTCGTCCTCGACGAGCAGCAGTCTCATGGCCCCCCTCTCCGCCGGTGCGCGGTGATCTCCGCAGGTGTGCGGTGACTGTACGGTCGCGTACACCTCCGGTTACTTCCCCGTACCGGGGCGTTTCACGTCAGGGTGTACCAGAGCATCCACCCCGATCACGGAGGGCCAGTCAAGAGCCCGCCTGTTGCATCGACGTTTCCGTTATGCACCCGGTACGCCCCGGGGGCCGCCGAGGCGTCCCGTTCACGCGGAGTGTCCGGTTGCCGCCGGATCGTTATGCTCAATTTCCGCTCAGATGTAATGACGCTGGTCGCACTGCGTCACTAAGGTCCTTCCCAACCGAGGAGGACGGAGCAAAAAGCCGATGAGCGGAGTTTCAGTGACCAAGGGCGCCGAGGACGCTGCACCCGCGGCCGGCGACCTGGTTGTGCTGAGCAACGTCAACAAGCACTTCGGCGCGCTGCATGTGCTCCAGGACATCGACCTGACGATCGCCCGTGGCGAGGTCGTGGTCGTCATCGGGCCCTCGGGGTCCGGGAAGTCCACGCTGTGCCGCACGATCAACCGCTTGGAGACGATCGACTCGGGCGCGATCTCGATCGACGGGAAGCCGTTGCCCGCGGAGGGCAAGGAACTGGCGCGGCTGCGTGCCGACGTCGGCATGGTCTTCCAGTCGTTCAATCTCTTCGCCCACAAGACGGTGCTGGAGAACGTCACGCTCGGCCAGCTCAAGGTCCGCAGGACGGACAAGAAGACGGCCGAGGACAAGGCGCGTTCGCTGCTCGACCGGGTGGGCGTCGGGACCCAGGCCGACAAGTACCCCTCCCAGCTCTCCGGCGGCCAGCAGCAGCGTGTGGCGATCGCCCGGGCGCTGGCGATGGACCCGAAGGTCATGCTCTTCGACGAGCCGACCTCCGCGCTGGACCCGGAGATGATCAACGAGGTGCTGGAGGTCATGCAGCAGCTCGCCCGCGACGGCATGACCATGGTCGTCGTCACCCACGAGATGGGCTTCGCGCGTTCCGCGGCGAACCGGGTCGTCTTCATGGCGGACGGGAAGATCGTCGAAGAGACCGTGCCCGACCAGTTCTTCAGCAACCCGCGCAGTGACCGGGCCAAGGACTTCCTGTCGAAGATCCTTCACCACTGATGGAGCCTTCGCCGCCGGTCCCCGGACCGGCCGATCACTCACCTCGCGTCAACTCTAGGGAAATTCACCATGCAGCTTCGTAAGGTCACCGCCGCCTCGGCCGCCGTGCTCGCCCTCGCCCTGACCGCCACCGCCTGTGGCTCCGACGACAAGGACGACTCGGCCGGGTCGGGCGGCGGCAAGAAGATCACGATCGGCATCAAGATCGACCAGCCCGGTATCGGCCTGAAGACCCCGGACGGCAAGTACACGGGCTTCGACGTCGATGTCGCCACGTACGTCGCCAAGGAACTCGGCTACGACGCCAAGAACATCGAGTTCAAGGAGACGAAGAGCGCCGACCGCGAGACGGCGATCGAGCGCGGTGACGTGAAGTTCATCGCCGCCTCCTACTCGATCAACGACGAGCGGCTGCAGAAGGTCGACTTCGCCGGCCCGTACCTCCTCGCGCACCAGGACATCCTGGTCCGCGCCGACGACAGCACGATCAAGTCGCCCGAGGACCTGAACAACAAGAAGCTCTGCTCGGTCACCGGATCCACCTCGGCGAAGAACGTCAAGGAGAAGCTGGCCCCGAAGGCGCAGCTCCAGGAGTACGGCGGATACTCGGAGTGCCTGACCGGCCTGGAGAACAAGGTCATCGACGCGCTGACCACGGATGACAGCATCCTGGCCGGTTACGCCTCGCAGGACGCCCACAAGGGCAAGTTCAAGCTGGCCGGCTTCAAGATGACCAACGAGAACTACGGCATCGGCCTGAAGAAGGGTGACGCCGACCTCAAGAAGAAGATCAACGACGCGCTGACCAAGATGGTCTCGGACGGTTCGTGGGAGAAGGCCGTGAAGGCCAACTTCGGTCCGGCGGGCTACAAGAACGAAGCGGCCCCCAAGATCGGCAACGTCGTCAAGTGAAGCGGGGCTGACCGGGCGCGCCGCCACTGAAGGCGGCGCGCCGTGCCCTTCTACACGCGGAAGCGCGGGAGATCGTGTTCGACTTTCTTGATGGTTACGACCTGCTTGGGGCGTTCTGGGTGACGGTGCAACTCGCCGTCTACTCCGCCCTCGGCTCCCTCATATGGGGAACGCTGCTGGCCGGCATGAAGGTCAGCCCGGTCCCCCTGATGCGCGGTTTCGCGACCGGCTATGTGAACGTGGTCCGGAACATACCCCTGACCGTGATCATTGTGTTCTCGTCGCTGGGCCTCTTCCAGACGCTCGACGTCAAGCTCGGCGCCAGCGACTTCACCGACATCAACTTCCGGCTCGCGGTTCTCTCCCTGAGCGCGTACACCGCGGCGTTCGTCTGCGAAGCCCTGCGATCCGGCATCAACACGGTGCCGGTCGGCCAGGCCGAAGCAGCGCGCGCCCTGGGCCTCACGTTCGCTCAGGTCCTGCGGCTGATCATTCTCCCGCAGGCCTTCCGCTCGGTCGTCAACCCGCTCTCCAACGTGCTGATCGCGCTGACGAAGAACACCACCGTCGCTTCCGCGATCGGGGTGGCGGAGGCGGCGTACCTGATGAAGGGCATGATCGAGGCGGAGGCGCAACTGCTGCTGATCGCGGCCATCTTCGCGTTCGGATTCATCGTTCTGACCCTCCCCACCGGCCTCCTTCTCGGCTGGGTGAGCAAGAAGGTGGCGGTGAAGCGATGAGCTCCGTCCTCTATGACGCCCAGGGACCGCGCGCCAAACGGCGCAACATCCTCTACACGGCCCTCTTCGTCCTCGTCGCCGCGGTCGTGGTCTGGTGGGTCTACGACGGCCTCGCCTCGAAGCACCAGCTCGACTGGGTCAAGTGGAAGCCGTTCTTCACCAGCCCCCAGCCGTGGGAGACGTATCTCTGGCCAGGGCTCTGGAACACGCTGAAGGCGGCGTTCTTCGCGCTGATCATCGCGCTGCCGCTGGGCGCGCTGTTCGGTATCGGCCGGCTTTCGGACCACCGGTGGCTGCGGATGCCCTCCGGTGTGGTGGTGGAGTTCTTCCGCGCCATCCCGGTACTGATTCTGATGATCATCGCGAACGCGGTGTACGCCGAGTACACGAACGTCGACACCGACACGCGTCCGCTGTACGCCGTGATCACCGGACTGGTGCTCTACAACGCGTCGGTGCTCGCCGAGATCGTGCGCGCCGGCATCCTGACGCTCCCCCAGGGGCAGACCGACGCCGCCAAGGCGATCGGCATGCGCAAGGGTCAGACGATGGTCTTCGTCCTGCTGCCGCAGGCGGTGACCGCCATGCTGCCCGCGATCGTCAGTCAGCTCGTGGTGATCGTGAAGGACACCGCCCTGGGCGGCGCGATGATGACGTTCCCCGAACTGCTGGCGTCCGTCCGGCCGATGTCGGCCAACTACGGCGCGAACACCATCGCGTGCTTCACCGTCATCGCCGTCATCTACATCGCCCTGAACTTCTCCCTCACCTCGTTCGCGAGCTGGCTGGAGCGACGGCTGCGGCAGCGCAAGAAGAGCGACGGCGGCGGGGGCGCACCGACGACGGTCGGTGAGCCGGAGCTCGTCATGGACCCGGCCTCCGCCTGACGGGTCGTCGGCGAGGATCCCTCGAGGGGCGGTGGCGCGTCTGCCACCGCCCCTCGCCGCGTTCCGGTGTCACTTGACGCACGCACCGGCAGTAGGTTGCATACGTTCTGTGATCGCGCCCCGAGCCTCCACCGCCGCATCTCCTTCGACGCCGCATTCCGCCTCAGGGGCCGCCCCGGCCTCCTCGCTCTTCTCGTGCGCCTCCTCGCGTCCGACCACAGGAGTTCCGGGGGCCGCGCCGTGGACCCGGTGATCATCGTCGGTGCCGGGCCCGTGGGCCTGGTGCTGTCGCTCGCGCTCGCGGCGCAGGGCGTGCCCTCGGTGCTCCTCGACGAGGATCCCGGCAGGGACGAGACGCGCCCGGCCCGCACGGTGGTGCTGCGCGAGGACACCGCCGACCTGGTGGAACGGCTCGGCTGCAAGACGCTCCAGGACGAGGGCCTTCGCTGGTCCGGCTGGCGGTCCATGCGGCGCCGGCAGCTCGTACGGGAACTGCCGCTCGCCGAAGGTGCGGCCCTCGGCGGCCTGCCGTCCGCCCCCGTCCACGTACCGCAGCACGCGCTGGTGCGGGGCCTGCGGAACGCGGTGGCCGCGCAGGAACTCGTACAGACGGCGGGGCCCAGCCGGATCGACACGCTGGAGCAGGACCCCCACGGGGTCACGGTCCACACCCGGGAGCCCGGTTCGACCTGGTGGCGCGGGAGCTACGTCGTCGGCTGCGACGGGGCGAGGTCCACCGTGCGCAAGCTCCTCGACATCCGTTTCCCCGGGCGTACGGCGGTGGAGCGGCACGCCGTCGCCGCGCTGCGCACCGAGCTGCCCTGGCCGGGCGAGGCCGTGCTGCACCGGCTGCCGCCCTGGCGCACCGGTGGCGCCGAGGTCACCGCACGGCCGCTGCCGGACGGTGTCTGGCGGCTGGACTGGCTGCTGCCGCCCCGCGGTGAGCTCGTCACGCCGGACGTGCTGGTCAGCCGGGTCCGGGACACCCTGGCGGGCTGGTGCGGCGAGACCCCGCCGTACGAACTCCTGGACACCGGCGTCTACACGCTCCACCACCGGCTCGCGCGGCGGTGGCGGGTGAAGCGGGCCTTCCTGGCCGGGGACGCCGCGCATCTGCTGGGCGCCCTCGGCACCCAGGGGCTCGACGAGGGGCTGCGGGACGCCGAGAACCTCGCGTGGAAGCTGGCGCTCGCCTGGCATCACGGCGCGTCCGACGTCCTCCTCGACAGCTACCAGGCCGAGCGCCGGGCCGCGGTCGCCTCCCGGCTGCGCGCAGCCGACCAGTCGCTGCCGATACTGCGGGGCGGCGGGGGCCTGCGGACCCTCGTGCCAGGGAGCGCACGGGGGCACGACTCGCTGCTCACCGACGGACATCTGGGCTGCGGCCCCCTCGGTGCGCCCCCCTCCTACTCCCATTCCCCCCTCGCGCCCCCGCGCGCCGAGGCGCACACCGCGGTGGGTACGCCCCCGGGTGCGCCGGTCGCCGATGTACGGGTCACGGCTCCGGACGGAACACGCGTACGGCTCCGGGAGCGCCTGGGGCAGGGGCATCTGCTGGTGGTGCTGGTGGCCCCGGGTACCGGGGTGTGGGACCGGCGGCACTGGATGCGGGCCGGGATCATGCCCCGGCTCGTCGAGACGGTCGACGCCCTGCCCGTGAAGGCCGAGCTGCTGGTCGCCGAGAGCTACCCGGCCGCGTCCGCGCACACGGTGCTGCTGATCAGGCCGGACGGCCATCTGGTGGAGTCGTTCGGCGGGGTCCGGCCGGCCGAACTCCGCGCGGCGGCGGACGCGGCGCGCGGCGGCGCGGTCCTCACGTCCGTAGGCTCCGACCGCACCGCGGACGTCAACTGAGCGAGGTGAGCGCACCGCGCCCGCACCTCCCGGCGCCCGGCCGGACCGCAGACGCCGATTGACCGACGCAGGCGCACATGGTGTACTCCCGACCATGACCGACACCGATGTGCGCCTGTGGCGGAGGGTCCATATGGACCTGCTTCGCTATGCGGGCTGCGTGTGTCGACCGTCCTTCTGAATCGCTTCCTCCTGCCCCCCGCGCGCTGTGACGTGCGGCAGGGGCCTCCACGCGAACTCTCAGGACGGTCCCGTGTCTGCCTCGCCCCTCCCCTCCCCTGTCCCCGTGCGTACGACCGACCCCGGTCCGACCGCTGCGGAACTGCTCGACTTCGTCCGCCGCACCGCCGCGGACACCGCGCTCATCGCCTCCCTTCCCCTCGATCCCGAGGGCCGTACCTGGATCCGGCTCGACGGCCCCGGCGGCAGTGAGGCCTGGCTGATCGGCTGGCCGCCCGGCACCGGCACCGGCTGGCACGACCACGCGAACTCCGTCGGCGCCTTCCTCACCGCGGCCGGCACGCTGAAGGAGCACGCCCTCGCCGCCCGGCTGCCGACCGACGGCTGGAAGACCCTGGAACTGGCCGAGGACATCGACCGGAGCCGGGAGTTGACGGCGGGGCAGGGCAAGGCTTTCGACCGGCACCACGTCCACGAGGTGCTGAACGAGTCCGCCACGGAACACGCCGTCTCCGTCCACGCCTACTACCCGCCGCTGCCGCAGATCCGGCGCTACAGCCGCAACGGTGCGGTACTCCGCCTTGAGCAGACCGAACGCCCGGAGGACTGGCAGTGAGCGGCGTACAGCCTGGGGGTGGTGACCACCCGGTCGGGATCGACGAACTCCTGGAACGGGTCCGGACCGGCTTCGAGCGGCTCGGACCGCGGGAGGCGAAGGCGGCGGCCGAAGAGGGCGCGCTGCTCGTGGACATCCGCTACGCGGAGCTGCGGGCGCGGGACGGGCTGATCCCTGGGGCGCTGGTCGTCGAACGCAACGAACTGGAATGGCGGCTGGACCCGCAGGGAAGCCATCGCGCCGCGGAGGCCGTGAGCCACGGCCTGCGGGTGGTGGTGATCTGCAACGAGGGGTACGCGTCGAGCCTGGCCGTCGAGTCGCTGCACCGGCTCGGACTGTACCGGGCGACGGACCTCATCGGCGGCTTCCAGGCCTGGCGCGCGGCGGGGCTCCCGGTCGAGGGGTGACCGGGAGCCCGGGATGTCAGGGCCTCGGCACCTTCCGGGTCCAGTGACCGGGAGCCGCCGGGGCCCGGTCACTGGGGCCCGCGCGCCTTCGGGGTTCGGTGACCGGGGCCCGGTCATCGGTCCCGCGCCCATCGGCTCGCGGGCTTCGGGATCCGGGGGTTTGGGAGCCCGGGGGTTTGGGAGCCCGGGGGCTTCGGAACCCGGGGGCTTCGGAACCCGGGGGCTTGGGACCGGTGGCGCGGTTGGGGTGTGCGCCGGGCCGTCCGGCCGGACGTCACCGGCTCGTGACGGCCTCGACCGGGCGGGCCTTCAGGGCCAGCCTGCCGGGCCGGAGCCGTGGGGGTCCCGGGAGCCATGGGGGTCCCGGGAGCCATGGGGGTCCCGGGAGTCGTGGGCGTATTCGCCCGGCCCGGGGAAGGCCAGCAGGCGGGTGTGGACCGTGCGGGCGCCCGGCGGGGTCTCGGCGTCGGGTCTCTTGTAGCGGTTCATGAGAGCGATGTACTCCTCGAAGAACTGCTGGAGTTCGGGGAGCGTGAGCCGCACGGAGCCCCGTGAGTACGCGTGCGCGTCGGCCCACTCGTCGGGTCCCCCGCCGTCCCCCGCGGCCCCGCTCTCGCGCTGGAGCCGCTCGAAGAGTTCGAGGTCGGCGGCGTACGCGTGACGGTTCAGCTCCTCCATCACGGCCCGCATTCCGGGCGTGCGCCGGGACGGCGGCGGGAACCGGCGGTCGCCGGGGAGCGCCCGCCACCACCGCGCCCGGCGCCCACCCGGCACCTGCGGAACGGTCTCGGCGACGAAGCCGTACCGGGCGAGTTCGCGCAGGTGGTGGCTGGTGGCCCCGGAGTTCAGAGCCGGGGCACGGGCGAGGTCGCCGGGCCGTGGAGCGTGAGGTGCTGAAGCATCTGCTGGCGTCGCGGCTGGGCGAGGGCCTTGAGAGCGGCCAGCTCCGTGATCTCGGCGCCGCCGGGCTTGTCTGGCATGCATCACACACTGCTGTGTGCACAGATGTCTGTGCCCTGGAGCGTTCCGACCTCTTCCCCGGCGGTTTCCCCCGTACCCGAGCGACTCCCCGCCGCTGAACGGCCACCCGGCCGAGCGCTCCGTATCGGCCACTCCCGGGCGGCCACTTCGGGTCGGCCCTCCAGGTCGGCCCCTTCACGTCGAGGGCTCCCGGCCAGCCGATCCGAGTCGGCCGCTTCACATCAGGGCTCCCGGCCAGCCGATCCGGATCGGCCGCTTCACATCGGGGGCTCCCGGCCAGCCGCATCACGTCCGGACGTCCCGGTCAGCCGCTCCGAATCACCGGATGCCGCCGCGACACACCCGTATGGCCTTGCTCCGGTGGAGCGAACCGCGGACCGGACGGACATTCGCCTCAACGGCGACGGCCACCACGGCACCGCCGCACACCGCCACGGCATCGCTGTGCACCGCACCACCACGGCATCGCTTTGCCACGCCACGACGGGAAGCCGCACCCATGCCGACCCCCACGATCGCCCTCACCCCCGACGAACTGGACCTCCAGGCCGCTCGCCTCCATGACACGGAGGCCTGGCAGGAGATCGTCAAGGGGTGGGACCGCACCGTCCCCGAACCTCCGAACCCCGTCTCATCCGGTCCGGCGCAGGGCCGACCGGACTCGTCGGGCGACTGGCGCGATCTGCTGTCCGTGCCGGTGGAACAGCTCATCTCCGACACAGTGCGCGCGCTGCCGGCGCCCCTGCCACGCGAGCGTCCGCTTCCCGGGCGTATCGGTGCGGTGCTGCCGGACCGCCTTCACGCCTGGCGGCGCATCGGACAGCCGGAGGTGCGGCCCTCCGTCCATCTCGCCCATGCCCGGCAGATCCTGACCGAATGGGGCTGGCAGAACACCCCGTACCGGCTTCGCAACGCCCGGGGCGCCCGCTGCGTCTGTGGTGCCATGCTCACGGCTCACCGTCTGGGCTACGGATCTGCGTACACCGTGGACCGCGCCGGCGCCTGGCTGATCTCCGAGCTCCGTGCCCAGGGGTGGACCGGACTGATCGGGCCATGGAACCGCTACCCGGGGCGCACCGCCGCGGAAGCCCTCGCCCTGATCGACGCCACCATCAGCCGTGCGGCCCGCGCCGGGCAGTAGCACCCCGACGGCGGACAACGGCGAGGAAGCTCAACGGAGCACGCAAGCCTGCCGGGCGACAGGTGCGCGGCTCGACAGGCGATGGGCGCGAGGCGCGACCGGGCCGCGCAGATCAGAGCCACAGGGCGGCCACGACGACGCGTGCCGTCGGCCCGGGCCACGCGGGCCGGAGTCACTGGCGACGTGCGTGCGGCTGCCGCTGCCACGGCGACCGCGACCGCGAGGACGCTCAGAACGGCTCGTCCAGCCCCTCCGTGTCCTCGCCCTCTTCTTCCAGTGCCCGGCGCACCACGCGCAGGGCCATGCCCTCCCCGTACCCCTTGCGCGCGAGCATGCCCGCAAGACGGCGAAGCCGTTTGTCGCGCTCCAGGCCCCTTGTGGACCGGAGCTTGCGTGCGACGAGCTCGCGCGCCGTCTCCTCCTCCTGATCGGAGTCGAGCCGGCCGACGGCCTCGTCGATCACGGCGGCGTCCACGCCTTTGGTCCGCAGCTCACGGACCAGCGCGCGGCGGGCCAGACCGCGTCCGTGGTGCCGGGACTCCACCCACGCATCCGCGAACGCGGCGTCGTCGATCAGCCCGACGTCCTCGAAGCGCGACAGCACTTCTTCGGCCGCCTCATCCGGGATCTCCCGCTTGCGCAGGGCGTCCGCCAGCTGCTTGCGGGTGCGCGGAGTCCCGGTGAGCAGGCGCAGACATATGTTGCGCGCCTCCTCGACCGGATCGCGCGGTTCCCCCTCCTCGGCCCTCGACGACGAGGGGGAACCGCTGTCCCTGGAACGGGAGCGGGAACGGCGCCCCGCCCCCTCACCGAATCCGGCTCCCGCACCCCTGCCTCTGCCGCGGCCGGTCCTGGTGCCCGGCTCGCGGGAGAGGCCGGGCTCGTCGTCCGGTCCGGCCGTGTGTCCGGCGGCGAATTCGAAGCCGGGGCCCGCGCCGGGATCGGCGGCGCTGCCCGGCCACTCCGTACGGCGCGTCACGGGCTAGCTCTTGGCCGCCGCCGTCTTGGCCGGCTTGGCCTTGCCGGCCGGAGCGGGCACCGCCTTCGCCGCACCGTCCACCGGAGCCGCCGCACCTGCCGCGCCCGCCGCGTCCGCACCGGGTTCGGCGGACTCGGCCTCGGGCCGGACCCCGACACCCAGCTTCGTCAGGATCTTCTTCTCGATCTCGTTGGCGAGATCGGGGTTGTCCTTGAGGAAGTTGCGGGCGTTCTCCTTGCCCTGGCCGAGCTGGTCGCCTTCGTACGTGTACCAGGCGCCGGCCTTGCGGACGAAGCCGTGCTCCACGCCCATGTCGATCAGGCCGCCCTCGCGGCTGATGCCCTGGCCGTAGAGGATGTCGAACTCCGCCTGCTTGAACGGCGGCGCGACCTTGTTCTTGACGACCTTGACGCGGGTGCGGTTGCCGACCGCGTCGGTGCCGTCCTTGAGCGTCTCGATACGGCGGATGTCGAGCCGGACCGAGGCGTAGAACTTGAGCGCGCGACCACCGGTGGTGGTCTCCGGCGAGCCGAACATCACACCGATCTTCTCGCGGAGCTGGTTGATGAAGATGGCGGTGGTCTTGGACTGGTTGAGCGCGCTGGTGATCTTCCGCAGCGCCTGGCTCATCAGACGGGCCTGCAGACCCACGTGCGAGTCGCCCATCTCGCCCTCGATCTCCGCCCGCGGCACGAGCGCCGCGACGGAGTCGATGACGATCAGGTCGAGCGCGCCCGAGCGGACCAGCATGTCCACGATCTCGAGGGCCTGCTCGCCGTTGTCCGGCTGGGACAGGATGAGGTTGTCGATGTCGACGCCGAGCTTCTTGGCGTACTCGGGGTCCAGGGCGTGCTCGGCGTCGATGAAGGCAACCGTGCCGCCGAGCTTCTGCGCGTTCGCCACGGCGTGCAGAGTCAGCGTCGTCTTACCGGAGGACTCCGGTCCGTACACCTCCACGACACGGCCACGCGGCAGGCCGCCGACGCCGAGCGCCACGTCGAGCGCGGTGGACCCGGTGGGAATCACCTCGATGGGCTCGTTCGGCCGCTCACCGAGGCGCATCACCGCACCCTTGCCGAATTGCCGTTCAATCTGTGCGAGTGCGGCGTCCAACGCCTTCTCGCGGTCGTTTCCTGCCATGGGTTCCACCCGATTTGCTTGAGTCGATCGCTTCACGTCAAAGACGCTAACCCCTGCCACTGACAATGGGCCTCGACGTCCTCCCGGCCTGTGGACAACTCCACGGTCGGGCCCGGGAAAAACCCGGCCGGAAACCCCATGAGAATGGATGTTCGATTTTGGTGTCAAGCACACCACGCCGCACCGGCTCGCCCTCAGGATAGCGCCCTAGCAGCAGTCGTCCGGACAGTCAAGATCGTGTGCGCGACACCACATCGGGTGCCGGACGAGGGGGGCCACTGCCGGAGGGGTCCGCCGCTCAGGGGCGCGGCTGCGGGCCCTGCGGCTCCTCGTCCTCCCCCTGCCCGTCCTCGTCCTCGGGGGCGTGCCAGAGCCGGCGCAGCCGCGCGGACATCCGTTCGCCGCGCCGCCCCTGACGACGTCCGTGGACCCTCGGGTCGTCCGTGACGGCGTAGCGCTTCACGTAGGCGCCGAGGAAGGCCTGCAGGGTGGCGACGGCCGGGATGGCGATCAGCGCTCCGACGGCGCCCATCAGCGCCGTGCCGGCGATGACCGAGCCGAAGGCGACCGCCGGGTGGATGTCGACGGTCTTCGAGGTCAGCTTGGGCTGCAGCACGTAGTTCTCGAACTGCTGGTACACGACGACGAAACCGAGGACCCACAGCGCGTACCACGGGTCGACGGTGAACGCGATCAGCATCGGGAGGGCACCCGCCAGATACGTACCGATCGTGGGGATGAACTGCGAGACGAGCCCCACCCAGACCGCGAGCGCCGGTGCGTACGGCACTCCGAGGGCCAGCAGCAGGATGTAGTGCGCGATTCCGGAGATGAGCGCCATCAGACCGCGCGAGTAGAGGTATCCGCCCGTCTTGTCGACCGCGATCTCCCAGGCCCGCAGCACCTCGGCCTGGCGGCTGGGCGGGAGGACGGAGCACAGCGCGCGGCGCAGCCGGGGACCGTCGGCCGCGAAGTAGAACGAGAACAGGAAGATCGTCAACAGCCGGAACAGACCGCCGAGGACCGTGGCGGACACGTCGAGCACGCCGGTCGCACTGTTCTGGACGTACTTCTGGAGCCAGTCGGAGTGCAGAAGGCTGTCCTGCACGTCGACGCGGGAGAGGTCCGTACGGAAGTTCTGGTTGACCCAGTTGATCACCGAGTCGAGGTACTTCGGGAAGTCCTCGACCATGTCGACGATCTGGCCCGCCAGCATCGAACCCAGCAGCACGACGAAACCGGCGCCGAAGACCAGCACGACGAGGAAGACCAGGAAGGTGGCGAATCCCCGGCGTATGCCGCGGGCCGCCATCCGGCTCACCGCGGGCTCTATCGCGAGCGCCACGAAGAAGGCGATCAGCACATTGATCAGCAGACCGATGAGCTGGTCGAAGGCCCAGTTGCCGAGCCGGAAGCAGGCGTAGAGCGCCAGGGCCAGCACCATGGCACGCGGCAGCCAGCCGGGCATGCGGGCGGGCCCGGCGCCTGACGGCTGGGGCGGCGGCGCAGTCGGCGGGACGGGCGGGTCGAGGGGCGGCTGGGCTTGAGCGGTCTCGTCTGTCGGTGCCACGGAGCAAGTCTCGCCTACGGATCGGACAACCGGTCGCACGTCCCGGAGCCGTCCTGCCCGCCGCGCCGCGCCGGCCTGCGCTTCAGCGCTTGTCCGGGGGGATGCCGACGGCCGTGCACACCGCGCGCCAGACGTCCCTGGTCTCCCACCCCGCGTCCAGCGCCTGCCGCACGGTACGCCCGCCGAGTTCCGCCATCACGTGGTCGCGCGCGAAGGAGTCGGCGTACGCCGCGCCGAAGTGCTCCGCCATCCGTTCCCAGAAAATCGTCAACCGCATGCCATCAGTATCCCGCTCCTGAGAGTGCAGCCGGGCCGCCCGGCCTTCCCGCGAGCGCTCACCGTCCTACGGTCGGTGCATGGCTGGAACCGGAACAAGTCCCCTCAACCGTGCCGAGCAGTTCATCTGGCTCACGGCCCGCGTCCTCGAACAGCGGCGGTTCGCCCATCACTTCCTGGAAGGAAGTGCGGACGCCGTGGAAACGGCGCTCGCCGCCTTCCTCAACGAGGACGGCGGGTACGGTCACGCGCTCGAGCCCGATCTGCGGGGGCCCGTCAGCCAGCCGCTGCACACGGCGCACGCGCTGAGCGTCCTCGACTCCATCGACCGCTGCGGCGGCCTCCGGGTGGAACGGATCTGCCGGTTCCTGACCGAGGTCTCCACCAAGGAAGGCGCTTTACCCGCGCTGCTCCCTTCGCAGCGCGGCTACCCGGCCGCGCCGTTCATCCCGATCGTCGACCATCCACCGGCCGAGCTGCTGGTCACCGGGCCCGTCGTCGGACTCCTCCACCGCAATTCGGTGTGGCACGCCTGGCTGTTCCGGGCCACGGACTTCTGCTGGGCGGCCGTCGACGCCCTGGAGGTGTCGCATCCCTACGAGATCGAAGCGGCGGTCGCCTTCCTCGACGGTGCGCCGGACCGGGCGCGGGCCGAGGCCGCGGCCGACCGGCTCGGACGTCTGGTGCGCGACCAGCGGCTCGTCGCCCTGGATCCGGAGCGGCGCGCGGAGTACCCGGTGGCGCCCGGGTACGCGCCAGGTGAACAGCACTTTCCGTACGACTACGCCCGCGCGCCCGAATCGCTCGCCCGGCGCTGGTTCACCGACGCGGAGATGGATCGCGCGCTGGACCACCTGGCCGCCGGGCAGCAGGCGGACGGCGGCTGGCCGGTCACCTGGCGGCAGTGGGCGCCGGGAACGGCCCTGGAGGGGCGCCCCCTGGTCACGCTCAGAGCCCTGCAGACACTGCGGGCGTACGGGCGCGCCCTGGACTGACCACCGCGCGGCGCCCCTCCGCCGGGGCCCCCGGCAGGCCTGCCGTCACGGTCCTACCCGAGCGCGCGTACGCCGGCGGTGACGGCCACGGCCACACCCACGACGACGAGGAAGGGAGCGCGCAGGATGAGGGCGAGGGCCGCGGCGGCGAGACCCGCGCCCCTGGCGTCGAGTACCAGCTCCCGCCCGTCGCCGAAGGCCTGCTGCGCGGTCAGGGCGGCCAGCAGAGCCACCGGCACAAGGGCGGCGAGACGTTGCACCAGGGGCCGTTCGAGAACGTCGGCGGGCACCAGGAGGCCGAGGAGTTTGGCGAGGTAGCAGCCGACGGCGGTCAGCGCGAGGGCGATCCACACGTTCATCGGCCGTCCTCCGAGGTGGTGGTGCACGGTTCCCCGGCATCCCGGGCCCGCTGCGGGCCGGGCGCCGTTTCCGTACCGCGCCGCCGGGTCTCCTCCTTGCCCTTGCCCTGGCCCCCGCCCCGCCTGCCGCGTCCCGTCAGGAAGAGGACGACCGGCGCCGCGAGCGCGGACAGCAGTACCGGCACCCCAGCGGGCAGGACCGGCAGCAGCCCGAGGGCGAGCAGGACGGCGAGCGCGGCGGTGACGCGCTCCGTCGTGTTCTTCAGCATCGGGGCGAGCAGGGCGAGGAAGACGGCGGGGCCCGCCGCGTCCAGCCCCCAGGCGGCGGTGTCGCCGAGCGCCTCGGCGCCCAGCGCACCGGCCAGCGTGGTGAGGTTCCACAGCACGTAGAGGGTGAGCCCGGTGACGGTGAAGCCGATGCGCGCGGCCCGCCGGGTCGGCTGGGCCAGGGTCACGGCGGTCGTCTCGTCGATCACCCACTGGGCGGCGAGAGGGCGCAGGGCGCGCGGGAGCGCGAGGAGCTGCGACAGCCGCAGACCGTAGAAGGAGTTGCGTACGCCGAGGAAGAACGCGCCGGCCGCCGCGGTGTAGGGATTCCCGCCTGCGGCGAGCGCGCCCACCAGGGCGAACTGGGAGGCGCCGGTGAAGACGAGGAGGCTGAGCGCGCAGGTCTGCAGCAGGCTCAGTCCGGAGCCGGCGGACGTGACGCCGAACGCGAAGCCCGAGAGTCCGACGGCTATGCCGACGCCGAGAGCGTCACGGACGACGGCCGCGTCCGGCTTGGCCCCGGGGGCGACCGCGCTGCCGCCGGACGGGCCGGCCGCGCTCCGGGGGGATGCTGTCTGTTCTGCCACGCCCGGCACGCTACCGGGGCCGGTCGGGGCCGGTCTTGTACGTTCTTGCGCGTTCGCGCCGGTAGGCGCCGGGAGGCACTCCCACGATCCGGGTGAAGTGACGATTGAGGTGGGGCTGGTCGGTGAAGCCGACCGCGGCGGCTGCCGCCGCGGGTGCGACGCCCGAGTCGAGCATCCGCCGCGCACGGCGGACCCTGGCGTCGGTGAGCCAGGTGTGCGGCGGCATCCCGTACTGCTTCTTGAAGGCCCGGAGCAGGGCGAACGGGCTGGTGCCCAGTTCGGCGGCCAGCGCCTCCAGCGTGGGCGGCCCGGTCATCCTGCTCTCCAGTACGGCACGGGCGCGCGCAGCGTCCCGCGCACCCGCCGCCCTGACCGGGCGGGTGGGCAGCGCGCTGCCGTGCCGGGTGAGCAGTCGCGTGACCAGGACGCGCAGCACGCTGTCCGCGGCCAGTGCGTTGTCCTCCTCCGCCGCGCGGTGGACCTCCCCGATGAGGCGGGCCGCGTAGGGATCGGCCACGCCGGTCTCGGTGAAGCCGACGGTGCCGCGCAGGTGCGTCGTCTCCGCCGCGATGTCGTTGATCACCCGGGCGGACGGGTACAGCGTGGCGTAGGCCCAGCCCTCGGGGACACCGGCCCTGGCGGTGTGCGGCACCTCCGGGTTGATCATGACGACGGAGCCGGGTACCGCGTGGACGGTGCCCCCGGGCAGCTCGACGTCCTCGACGCCCTGCGTGACGGCGCCGAAGACATAGCCGTCGTGGCTGTGGCGCGGGAAGGTGTGCCGGACGTAGCGGGCCCGCAGCAGGTCGAGGTCGGGCAGCTGCGCGTACTGCCAGTGCCTCGCCCACTCCGCCCGTTCCGTCGCTCCCGCCATGCCCGGATTCTCGCAGCCCCGCGGGCCGCGGCGGACCTGGCGGCGGCCGCTTCCGGGGCCGTTGTCAGTGGCGGGGTGCACGATGGGGACATGACCGGCTCCGCACTCGATTCCTTCTCCCCCGCGACCCGCAGTTGGTTCACGGGGGCCTTCAGCGCGCCCACCGCCGCGCAGGAGGGCGCCTGGCGGGCGATCGGTGAGGGGTCGGACGTCCTGGTCGTCGCGCCGACCGGATCGGGCAAGACCCTGGCCGCCTTTCTCGCCGCCCTCGACCAGCTGACGGCGGTCCCGCCGCCCGCCGAGGCGAAGAAGCGCTGCCGTGTGCTGTACGTGTCGCCGCTCAAGGCCCTCGCCGTCGACGTGGAGCGCAATCTCCGCTCGCCGCTGACCGGCATCCGCCAGGAGTCGGTGCGGCTGGGGCTGCCCGAGCCGGAGGTCCGTGTGGGGATCCGCTCCGGCGACACCCCGCCCGCCGAACGCCGCTCGATGGCGACGCGGCCGCCGGACATCCTGATCACCACGCCCGAGTCCCTCTTCCTGATGCTGACGTCCTCGGCGCGGGAAGCACTGGCCGGGATCGAAACCGTGATCCTCGACGAGGTGCACGCGGTCGCGGGGACCAAGCGGGGCGCGCATCTCGCCGTGTCGCTCGAGCGGCTCGACGAGCTGCTGCCCCGGCCGGCCCGGCGGATCGGTCTGTCGGCCACGGTCCGCCCGGTCGACGAGGTGGCGCGTTTCCTCTCGCCCCAGCGGAAGGTGGAGATCGTCCAGCCGCCCTCCACGAAACAGTTCGACCTGTCGGTGGTCGTACCCGTCGAGGATCTGGGTGAGCTCGGCGCCTCCCCCGCCACCGACCAGGACTCCGGCCAGGCGGACAAACCGTCCATCTGGCCGCACGTGGAGGAGCGGATCGCCGATCTCGTCCAGGCACACCGCTCCACGATCGTCTTCGCCAACTCCCGCCGTCTCGCCGAGCGGCTCTGCAACCGGCTCAACGAGATCGCGTACGAGCGGGCCACCGGCGAGACGATGCCCGATGCCCACTCCCCCGCCGAGATCATGGCGGAGTCCGGGGCGGCGAAGGGTGCGCCCCCGCTCCTCGCCCGGGCCCACCACGGATCCGTCTCGAAGGAACAGCGCGCCCAGGTGGAGGAGGACCTCAAGGCGGGCCGGCTGCCCGCGGTCGTCGCCACCTCCAGCCTGGAGCTCGGTATCGACATGGGGGCGGTCGACCTGGTGATCCAGGTGGAGTCCCCGCCGTCGGTCGCCTCCGGACTGCAGCGGGTCGGCCGCGCCGGGCACCAGGTGGGCGCGGTCTCCACCGGGGTCGTCTTCCCGAAGTACCGGGGCGATCTGGTGCAGGCCGCCGTGGTCACCGAGCGCATGCGCACGGGGTCCATCGAGGCGCTGCGGGTCCCGTCCAACCCGCTGGACGTACTGGCCCAGCAGCTGGTCGCGATGGTCGCCCTGGACAGCTGGCAGGTGGACGACCTGCTGGCGGTGACCCGGCGGGCCGCACCCTTCGCCTCGCTCCCGGAATCGGCGTTCACCGCCGTGCTCGACATGCTCGCCGGCCGCTATCCGTCCGACGCCTTCGCCGAGCTGCGCCCCCGTGTCGTCTGGGACCGCATCGCCGGCACGGTCACGGGCCGGCCCGGCGCCCAGCGACTCGCCGTCACCTCCGGCGGCACCATCCCCGACCGCGGGCTCTTCGGGGTCTTCCTGGCGGGCGCCGACCCCAAGAAGGGCGGCGGCCGGGTCGGTGAGCTCGACGAGGAGATGGTGTACGAGTCCCGGGTCGGCGACGTCTTCACCCTGGGCACCACGTCCTGGCGGATCGAGGACATCACCCGCGACCGGGTCCTGGTGTCACCAGCGCCGGGCGTCCCCGGACGGCTGCCGTTCTGGAAGGGCGACCAGCTGGGCCGTCCGCTGGAGCTGGGACGTGCGCTGGGAGCCTTCCTGCGCGAGCTCGGCGGGCTGTCCCCGCAGGACGCCCGGCAGCGACTGCTGGCCGCGGGGCTGGACACCTGGGCCGTGGACAACGTCCTGTCCTACATCGACGAGCAGCGCCGGGCCTGCGGTCATGTGCCGGACGACCGGACCATCCTCGTCGAGCGCTTCCGCGACGAGCTGGGCGACTGGCGCGTCGTCGTTCACTCCCCGTTCGGAGCCCAGGTGCACGCCCCGTGGGCGCTCGCCCTCAGTGCCCGCCTCGCCGAGCGGTACGGCATGGACGCCCAGGTCATGCACGCCGACGACGGCATCGTGCTGAGGCTCCCGGACGCCGACATGATGGGCCTGGACCTCTTCGACTTCGACCCCGCACAGGACACGGCGCAGGACGCCGGCGCGGCGCCGCTCCCGGCCAACACCGCTCTCGACAGCGATCAGCCCCCGGTCGGCGCGGCCGATGTCGCCTTCGACCAGGGCGAGATCGCGCAGATCGTCACGGACCAGGTGGGCGGCTCCGCCCTGTTCGCCTCACGGTTCCGCGAGTGCGCGGCCCGCGCACTGCTGCTGCCGCGCCGCAGCCCCGGCAAGCGCACCCCCCTGTGGCAACAGCGTCAGCGGGCCTCGCAGCTCCTTCAGGTCGCCTCCGAGTTCGGCTCGTTCCCCATCGTCCTCGAAGCGGTCCGCGAATGCCTCCAGGACGTCTTCGACGTCCCCGGGCTCACCGAGGTGATGGGCGACCTCGAAGCCCGCCGGATCCGGCTGGTCGAGGTGACGACCCAGGAACCGTCCCCGTTCGCCCGCTCGCTCCTGTTCGGATACGTCGCACAGTTCCTGTACGAGGGCGACTCGCCCCTGGCCGAGCGACGGGCCGCCGCGCTCTCCCTCGACTCCCACCTCCTGGCCGAACTGCTGGGCCGCGCCGAGCTGCGCGAGCTGCTCGACGCAGAGGTGCTGACCGAACTGGAGCAGGAGCTCCAGTGGCTGACCGAGGACCGCCGGATCAAGGACGTCGAAGGGGTCGCCGATCTGCTGCGGGTCCTCGGCCCGCTCACCGACGCGGAGCTGGCCGAACGCGGGGCCGAATCCCCGTGGGCGCAGGAGCTGGCGACGGCCCGCCGGGCCATCCGCGTCCGGATCGGCGGCAGCGACCACTGGGCGGCCGTCGAGGACGCGGGCCGGCTGCGCGACGCCCTGGGCACGGCGCTCCCGGTCGGTGTTCCCGAGGCGTTCACCGAACCGGTCAAGGACCCGCTGGGCGACCTCCTCGCCCGATACGCCCGCACGCACGGCCCGTTCACCTCGACCGCGGCGGCCGCCCGCTTCGGCCTCGGCACCGCCGTCACCGACGGCGCGCTGCAACGGCTCGCGGCCTCCGGCCGGATCGTCCAGGGCGAGTTCCACCCCGCCGGCATCGGCCAGGAGTGGTGCGACGCCACCGTCCTGCGGCGGCTGCGCCGCCGCTCCCTCGCCGCGCTCCGCCATGAGCTGGAGCCCGTGCCCCCCGCCGCCCTGGCGGGGTTCCTCCCCCGGTGGCAGCATGTCGGCGACCACAGCCTGCGCGGAATCGACGGACTGGCGCGCGCCGTCGAGCAGTTGCAGGGGGCGCCCGTCCCCGCCTCGGCGCTGGAGAAGCTCATCCTTCCCAGCCGGGTCAGCGGCTACTCCCCCGCCCTCCTGGACGAACTCACCACCACGGGCGAGATCGTGTGGGCCGGTGCGGGCGCCCTGCCCGGCAAGGACGGCTGGCTCTGCCTCTATCCGGCCGACAGCGCACCGCTGCTCCTGCCTCCCCCGCGTCCGCTCGAACTCAGCGCGCTGCACGAGTCCGTACTGACTGCGCTCAGCGGTGGATACGGTCTCTTCTTCCGCCAGATCGCCGATCAGGTCCGCGCCACCACGCACCCGGACGCCACCGATCCCCACCTCGCCGACGCCCTGTGGGACCTCGCCTGGTCGGGCCGGCTCACCAACGACACCCTCGCCCCGCTGCGTGCGCTCCTCGGCTCCGGACGTACGGCCGGATCGACGGCGCACCGCGCCAAACGCAACGTTCCGCGAGGCCGGTACGGCTCACTGACGGCCTCGGCCCGCCCTGTCTCGCGCACCGGTCCGCCCACGGTCTCCGGCCGCTGGTCCCTGCTGCCGCCCCCCGAACCGGAACCGACGCACCGGGCCCACGCCCTGGCCCGCACCCTTCTGGACCGGCACGGCGTGGTGACGCGCGGCGCGGTCCAGGCCGAGGGGGTCGAGGGCGGCTTCTCCGCCGCGTACCGCGTGCTGTCGGCCTTCGAGGACAACGGGCAGGCGCGCCGCGGTTATGTCGTGGAGGGACTGGGGGCGGCGCAGTTCGCCATGGACGGAGCGGTCGACCGGGTCCGCGCGGCGTCGACCGCCCTCGACCGCAGGGAACCGGGCGCGGAGCCCCGCGCGCTGGTCCTGGCCGCGGCCGATCCCGCGAACGCCTACGGAGCGGCGCTGCCGTGGCCCGAGCCGCCGGCCGGGGCCGGTCACAAGCCCGGCCGCAAAGCGGGTTCCCTGGTGGTCCTGGTCGACGGCGAACTGACGCTGTACATGGAGCGCGGCGGCAAGACGCTGCTGGCCTGGCCGACCGAACCGGACGACCCCGCGCTCCACGCGGCCGCAGCAGCCCTGGCCGCCGCCGCCCGCGCCGGAGCGCTCGGCACGGTCACGGTGGAGCGCACCAACGGGGCCTCGTCCCTGACCTCACCCCTCGGCCGCACCTTGGAATCCGCCGGCTTCCTCGCCACCCCGAGGGGCCTGCGCCTGCGCGCCTGAGCCCCCGGGGGGCCGCCCGCCACCTGTTCCCACCGACCGACCGACTCATTGCCCCCTGCCCCCTGTCCCCTGTCCCCTGCCGCCCGACCCACCGACCCACCGACCCACCGACCAGCCGACCAGCCGACCCACCGACGACAGGCTCCCCGGGCGCACCGCCACCATCCGTCCCGCCGCATCATGGACGTATGCCCGAAGGAGACACCGTCCTGCAGACCGCGAAGCGTCTGCACAGCGCGCTGGCCGGTCAGGTCCTCACCCGGTCCGATCTGCGCGTCCCACGTTTCGCCACCGCCGATCTCACCGGCCGGACCGTTCTCGACGTCACCGCTCGCGGAAAGCACCTGCTGACCCGTATCGAAGGCGGTCTCACCCTTCACAGCCATCTGCGCATGGACGGCGCCTGGCGCATCTACGCCCCCGATGAACGCTGGCGGGGCGGACCGACCCACCAGATCCGCGCCATCCTGGCGAACGCCGCGCACACCGCCGTCGGTTACCGCCTCCCCGTTCTGGAACTCCTGCGTACGAGGGACGAGGAGAAGGCGGTCGGCCACCTCGGCCCCGACCTGCTGGGCCCGGACTGGAACGCCGACACCGCGCTGCACCGCCTCCTGGCAGACCCCGACCGCCCTCTCGGCGAGGCGCTCCTCGATCAGCGCAACCTGGCCGGCATCGGGAACGTCTACAAGTGCGAGCTCTGCTTTCTGGCCCGGGCCACCCCCTGGCTCCCCATCGGCCGACTCCCCGGACCCACCGCGGTTCTGCTGGTCAGCACGGCCAAGCAGCTGCTGGAAGCCAACCGCGACCGTCCGGACCGCACCACCACCATCGGCGCCCGCCCCCGCACCGCTGCCGCTCCGGCGCCCCGCGCCCGCCGCCCGAGCGAGAAGCTCTGGGTCTACGGCCGGGCTCACCGCCCCTGCCTGCGCTGCGGGACCCCGGTCCGAGTCGCGGACCAGGACACACGCCCCACCTACTGGTGCCCGCACTGCCAGGCCGGCCCCACCCCGTAGGGAAACAACCGACCGCACACCATAGTTGACGACCCGTCAGGTACGGTCGTACGGTCCGGTCATGCCTCTCGCCGCGTACGACCTCACCGGCCGCACCGCGTTCGTCACCGGCGCCGCCGGCGGCATAGGCCGCGCCTCCGCCGTTCTGCTGGCGGAGGCCGGCGCCATCGTCCACTGCGCCGATCTCGACGAGAAGGGCCTCCTGGAAACCCACGGCCTGATCGCCGCCGCGGGTGGCGAAGCCCACACCCATCCGCTCGATGTCACCGACCGCAACCAGGTGCGGGCCGCGGTCGCAGCCGCCGACGATCTGGACATCCTGGCCGCCGTCGCCGGAATCATGCATACGAGCAGCGTCCTGCAGACGACGGACGAGGACCTCGACCGCGTGCTCTCGGTCAACTTCAAGGGGGTTCTGTACGCCTGCCAGGAAGTGGCCCAAGCCATGGTCGCGCGCAGCGCTTCGGGCTCGCTGATCACGATGGCCTCGGGCGCGGTCGACTCCGCGAGCCCTGGTCTGCTCTGCTACAGCGCGGCGAAGGCCGCCGTGGTGCAGCTGACCAAGACGCTGGCGACCGAGCTGGGGCCGCACGGCATCCGGGTCAACGCGGTCGCTCCCGGCTGGATCCGCACCCCCATGACCGCCCGCCACGACGCGGAGCAGCAACACCGGGCCGAGGCCACGATGGCCCGCATCGCGCCCCTGGGCAGGGTCGGTGAGCCCGCTGACGTCGCCCACACGGTCCTGCATCTGGCGTCGGACGCGTCGGCCTTCATGACCGGCCAGATCCTCCGCCCGAACGGCGGCGTCGCCATGCCCTGGTAGCCCGCCACGCACTTCTGATACGGCCGACGGACCACGACCCCTCACCCGTGTCCCGGGATGACACCCGCCAGGAACCCCAGGAACGCCAGGTACCTCGGGAACCCCAGGACCACCGGGAACCCCAGCACCACCGGGAACTCCGGGAACGCCCGGCCTCACACTCCCGCGACCGGGACCTCGGCAGGCCGGGTATGGACGAGCCGGATATGGACGAGCCAGGCATCGAAGAGCCAGGCATCGAGGAGCCGGATATGAGTGAGCCGGATATCAGCGACCACCAGGCCCGCCCCGCGTCGCGCACGCCCTCGGCGCACCGCCGGAGCAGGCCGGTCCCGGCGTCGAATATCCCCGTCGGCCGGCCGGTCTCGGCCACATGGACGGGCAGGAGGCTGAGACCCCATCCACCCGCCGCCACCACCCCCTCGACCGGCCCCGCGTGCGCCGGCTCCAGCACCAGCCGCAGCACCGCCCACCACCACACACCACCGAGCATCAGCGTCAGCACCGGCACCCATCGCCGCACCATGGCTGCCTCCTTCGGCCGAACCCGGGGGCTTGTCGTTCGGAACATGCCAGGTGCGCAGGGCCCGACCGTCCCGATCCGAACGGCAGACGCTAGCCCTGCCCGCCCAGCCGGCGGGAGAGCGCACCGGCGCAGTACCGGCGCACACAAACGCAGGCGCACGCCGTCCCCCCGGAGCCGCCGACGCTCAGTTCACCGACACTCCATGCCACCGGAGGGCGTACCCCGCGGCAGCGGGCATGCGGAGAGGAATTCCACCGCTTCCAGGGAGGAGCCCCCACCGCTTCCGGTGGGGGCTCCTCCGACCGCCGTTCAGTCCTTGTCGTCGCGGGTCAAGGAGTCCTTGGCGCCCTGGGCGCGGTCCCGGGCGTCACCCACGGCGCCCTTGGCCTTGCCCTTCGCCTGGTCCGCCTTGCCCTCGGACTCCATGCGCCGGTTGCCGGTCATCTTGCCCATGGCTTCCTTGGCCTTGCCTGCGACCTTGTCCTTGGCGCTGTCGTCAGCCATCACAACTCCTCGCGTCGTGCGGTCCGGCCTCTGCCCGGTTTCGGACGGCCGGTGGAAAGGGGGCCCGGCGGGGTGGGGACCCTGCCGGGCGGGAGAGCCCGCTCAGGCACTCTCCGCCTGGAACATCCACGCGTGCTTCTCGAGGTCGGCGGTCAGCGTGATGAGGATGTCCTGGCTGACGGGGTCGGGGTCGCCCGTCACCTCGATCCGCTCGCGCATCCGGCCGATCACGATCCCCAGTGCGTCGACCAGGGTCCGTACGGCATCGACGTCCTTGACCCAGCCCTCGGGTACGGAGTCGATGGCCGTGGTCCTCGCGATCGTCCCCGACCGGCCGTCCGGATTGACGCCCAGCGCGGACGCCCGCTCGGCCACCGTGTCGGAGTGCTGGCGGGCGGTGTCGACGACCTCGTCGAGCTGAAGATGCACGGACCTGAAGCGAGGCCCCACCACGTTCCAGTGGACCTGCTTGGCCACCAGAGAGAGGTCGACGAGGTCCACCAGGGCGCCCTGGAGGGCACCGCCCACGGACTTGAGGTCAGCCTCGGACAGCGGGCTCTTCACGACAGACATCACATCTCCGATCTGGTATCCGTTCCGTTCAGCACCAACCACGATGGCACAAACGAAGCAAAACGGTCATCTGGGGGGAGTCTCCGAAGAGATCGTTCCCCGCTCTCGTCCATGCGCCTGCCCGCTGAGAGCGCGTCGACACCCCACCGGCCTTCGCCCGCATCACTTCGGGGCCGATGGACCGTCCGGTGACACGCCCGCCGCACAGCCCGCGGACGCACAGAAGCCCCGGTCCGCCCCTTCAGGGGCGGACCGGGGCTTCTGCTTCACACCGAACCGAGCGGATCAGGCGGCGACGACATCCACCGCTTCCGCAGGCGCCTTGATGGTCACCCGCCCCGTCGGCACACCCGCCACCGAGGAAACGGAGACGGAATTCAGCATGGGGCGCACCGGTACAGGTACCGGATCGCTGGCTGCTGCCGACTCGGCCAGTTCGGCCAGGGACAGCTCATCGCTCACTTCACGCATGAGCTCGGACATCCGTACATCAAGCGCGTCGCAAATGGCGGAGAGCAGTTCGGAGGATGCCTCCTTCTGCCCCCGCTCCACCTCGGAGAGATAGCCGAGCGAAACTCGGGCGGACGAGGAGACTTCGCGCAGAGTACGGCCTTGGCGCTGGCGCTGCCGACGCAGCACGTCACCAAGCAGGCGACGGAGCAGAATCATCGGTGGCTCCCTCCTCGGACCGCGTAGCCGCATCCTTCACGCCCCACCGTACCGCCTAGCGCTGCGGCCGTGCGGGGAGCGATGTCGTGTTCACTCAGGGCTGCAAACATCAATTCCCCCCGTGCTGTTCCGTATCCTGTGCGCTCGCGTACCCGCCGAGTTCGCCGGAGAGCAGTTCGAGCACGCTCCGTACGCTCTCTCTACGGATGTCCGCCCGTCCGCCGTTCAACCGCAACGCGGTCACTTTCGCGGCGTCACAGGGGCCGCAGACTGCGACGAAGACCGTTCCGACCGGTTGGCCGTCCTGTGGTTCAGGGCCGGCGACGCCCGTGGTCGCCACTCCCCAGTCTGCGCCGAGCGCCCGGCGCACGCCTGCCGCCATCTGGCGCGCGACCTCGGCGTCCACTGCCCCTCGCGCCGCCAGAAGCGCCGCGTCCACTCCCAGGACTTCACTCTTGAGGGGGGTCGCGTAAGCCGTCACGGAGCCTCGGAAAGCCTGCGAGGCACCGGGTACGGACGTCAGCTCGGCCGCGACCAGGCCGCCCGTCAGGGACTCGGCGACGGCGAGGGTCTCCCCCCGCCCGACGAGCAGCCGCAGCACCCGGGCCGCGGCGGTCACCGCTCCGCCTCCGTGCCCCCGCGGGGCCCGGACACCCGAGCCGGGTCCCTGAGCCCCTCGGAGGCGGTGTCAGCGGTCTCGGCAGCCCCGTCAGCCTCCTGGGCCACGACGGCCTCCTCAGGAGCCACAGCGGCCTCCTGAGCCACGGACGCCACCTCTGACGCCCCCGTCGGCACCTGGGCAGCCTCGGACGCCTTCTCCGCGGCCAGCCCCTGGCGCCGCAGCACGACGGCCTGCCGCACATAGTCCAGGCCGGTGACCACCGTCAGGACGACGGCGACCGCCATCACCCAGAAGCGCAGCGTGGCCAGCGGTCCGGTCAGCGCCAGGACGTACATCCCGACCGCGGTCCCCTGGGCCAGGGTCTTCAGCTTCCCGCCGCGGCTGGCGGGAATCACCCCGTGCCGGATCACCCAGAACCGCAGCACCGTGATGCCGAGTTCGCGGAAGAGGATCACACCGGTGACCCACCAGGGCAGATCACCCAGGTAGGACAGACAGATCAGCGCGGCTCCCATGATCGCCTTGTCGGCGATCGGGTCGGCGATCTTCCCGAAGTCGGTGACCAGGTTGTACGTACGCGCCAGATGCCCGTCGAACAGGTCGGTGATCATCGCGATGGCGAACGCGGCCCAGGCGATGGAGCGCCAGGCCGGGTCGTATCCGCCGTTGTGCAGCAACAGCACGACGAAGCCGGGGACCAGCACCAGCCGCGCCATGGTGAGGAGATTGGCGATGTTCCACAGACTGGCCTGATTGACGGCCGCCGCGCCCAGCTTCCCGCCGCGGACCGGCGTCGCGCCGGAACCACCTGCCGCGGATGCCGGGGCTCCGGTCATCTGGCTACCTCCGCAAGTTCACAGCACTCGGCCACCAGGTCCACGCCTTCGGTGCCCACTACCTTTGCCTCGACCATACGGCCGGGGACAAGTCCTTCGCGTGCCGTGAAGAGCACCTGGCCATCCGTTTCGGGCGCCTGGTGGGCGGCTCTGCCCACGGCGCGCGACTCGTCCTCGGTGGGCTCGACGGACTCGACCAGCACCTGGAGCGACTCGCCGATCCGCTCTTCGGCCCGCTGCGAGGTCAGCTCCTCGGCCAGCTGCGAGATGTGCGCCAGCCGCTCGGCGATCGTGTCGGCGTCCAGCTTGTTCTCGTAGCCGACCGCCTCGGTGCCGTCCTCGTCGGAGTAGCCGAAGACGCCGATGGCGTCGAGGCGCGCGCCGGTGAGGAACCGTTCCAGCTCCGCCAGGTCCGCCTCGGTCTCGCCGGGGAAGCCCACGATGAAGTTGGAGCGCGCACCGGCCTGCGGCGCCTTGCTCCGGATGGTGTGCAGGAGCTCCAGGAAGCTGTCGGTGTCACCGAAGCGCCGCATCGCGCGCAGCACGCCGGGGGCCGAGTGCTGGAACGACAGGTCGAAGTAGGGCGCGACCTTCGGGGTCGAGGTCAGTACGTCGATGAGGCCGGGCCGCATCTCGGCGGGCTGGAGGTAGCTGACCCGGATGCGTTCGATCCCCTCGACGTCCGCGAGCTCCGGAAGGAGTGTCTCCAGGAGGCGGATGTCGCCGAGGTCCTTGCCGTACGAGGTGTTGTTCTCGGAGACCAGCATGATTTCCTTCACACCCTGCTCGGCCAGCCAGCGCGTCTCGCCCAGGACGTCCGAGGGACGCCGCGAGATGAAGGAGCCGCGGAAGGACGGGATGGCGCAGAAGGAGCAGCGGCGGTCGCAGCCCGAGGCGAGCTTGACGGAGGCGACGGGGCTGGTGCCCAGCCGGCGGCGCAGGGGCGCGCGCGGACCGGAGACCGGCGCGATTCCGTCCGGCAGATCGGCGGGGGCCGGCACGGCCTCCTGGGCGTGGCCGGGCAGGGCCACGGCGGCGTCCTGGCGCTCGGCGGGGCTGATGGGCAGCAGCTTGCGGCGGTCGCGCGGGGTGTGGGAGGCGTGGATGCCACCGTTGAGGATGGTCTGGAGGCGGTCGGAGATGTCTGCGTAGTCGTCGAATCCGAGGACTCCGTCGGCCTCCGGCAGGGCCTCGGCGAGGTCCTTGCCGTAGCGCTCGGCCATGCAGCCGACGGCGACGACGGCCTGGGTCCGGCCGTGGTCCTTCAGATCATTGGCTTCGAGCAGGGCATCGACGGAGTCCTTCTTGGCGGCCTCGACGAATCCACAGGTGTTGACCACGGCGACATCGGCATCGGAGGCATCCTCGACGAGCTCCCAGCCGTCCGCTGCCAAGCGGCCTGCGAGCTCCTCCGAGTCCACCTCGTTACGGGCGCAGCCAAGAGTGACAAGGGCGACGGTACGGCGTTCGGGCATGGGCTCAAGACTACTTTGTCCCGGCACTGGCCCCGCCGTGCAGGGTTCGCCGCTTACCCAGAGTGACCGAGACGGGGAACGGTGAGCCTCCGGGAGCGGCAAAGACGGAGAGCGCCCGGCACGGTGGCCGGGCGCTCTCCGCCCTGTGAACTGCTGAACTGCTGAACTGCTGAACTGCTGAACTGCGCGGTCCCGGGGTCAGCCGACCTCGGGGTCGCCCTTGGTGTAGGAGAGCCGCTCGACCTGTCCGGGCTGGAACTGGTCCTCGACCTTCTTGCCGTTGACGAAGAGTTCGATCGACCCGGCGTTCCCGAGAACGAGGTCGACGCGCTCCTTGTCCTGGAACGTCTTCGTCTCGCCCTGCTGGAGGGTTCCGTCGAAGAGGGACCGGCCGTTGTGGTCCTTGGCGGAGATCCAGCTCTTGCCCTGGCTCGCGCTGAGCTTGACCGTCACCTTGTCCTGGGGCGCAGCCGCGATGGCGCTGTCCGAGGGGGCCGGCTTGGGATCGACGGGCTTGCTGGACGCGGGTTTGGGCGTGATCTTGTCGGATGTAGGGCCTTCGGCGACCTGGCCGGCGGTGGACGGCTCGTCACCGCCCTGGAAGAAGGTGAAGCCGACGAACCCGATGACGGCCACGATGGCCGCGACCATGGCCGCGGTCCAGTTGGGCCGCCGGGGTTCGGAACGGATCCGCTCGGCTTCGAACAGCGGTGCCGCCGCCGTGGGTGAGGGACGGCCGCCGTGCTCGGTGTCGTACTGCGAGACCAGCGGCTCGGGATCGGTGCCTACGGCACGTGCGAGCGTTCGGATATGGCCGCGGGCGTACACGTCGCCGCCGCAGCGGGAGAAGTCGTCCTCCTCGATCGCGTGCACGATGGGGATGCGCACCCGGGTGGACGTGCTGACCTCTTCGACCGTGAGACCTGCGGCGATACGAGCCTGCTGAAGCACTCGACCGATCGAAGGCCGGTCGTCTTCGGGGGAGTTGCCGATGGACACGGGGGCGCCTTTCGAGCGTGAGCCACCTGCTGGGTGTTCAGTCTAGGGGGGGTACGAAAGGGTGGGGCAACCGGGAGGGAGGACTTTGTACGCCATCAGATTCGAACAGAGTCGGATCCACCGGACGGCCCCGGGGAGGAACATCCTGCTTTCCCTCCCTTCAACTTGACGTACGACCCGGCGAAACGGTTGCCCGCGAAATCCTCACGAACCGGTTTCCCCCCGGATCAGTGCCAGAACGCCGTCGAGTTCGTCCGGTTTCACCATGACGTCGCGGGCCTTGGAGCCCTCGCTGGGGCCGACGATGTTCCGCGACTCCATCAGGTCCATCAGCCGGCCGGCCTTCGCGAACCCCACGCGCAGCTTGCGCTGGAGCATCGAGGTGGACCCGAACTGGGTGGAGACGACCAGCTCAGCGGCCTGGCAGAGCAGATCGAGGTCGTCGCCGATGTCCTCGTCGATCTCCTTCTTCTGCTTCGTCCCGACCACCACGTCGTCGCGGAAGACGGGCGCCATCTGGTCCTTGCAGTGCTGGACGACCGCCGCGACCTCGTCCTCGGTGACGAACGCGCCCTGCATACGGGTCGGCTTGTTGGCCCCCATCGGCAGGAACAGCCCGTCACCCTTTCCGATGAGCTTTTCGGCTCCGGGCTGGTCGAGGATGACGCGGCTGTCGGCCAGCGACGAGGTCGCGAAGGCGAGCCGGGAGGGCACGTTCGCCTTGATCAGACCGGTGACGACGTCCACCGAGGGGCGCTGGGTGGCGAGCACCAGATGGATGCCGGCGGCGCGGGCCAGCTGGGTGATGCGGACGATCGAGTCCTCGACGTCCCGGGGGGCCACCATCATGAGGTCGGCGAGCTCGTCGACGATCACCAGCAGGTACGGGTACGGCGACAGCTCCCGCTCGCTGCCCTCCGGCGTCTTGAGCTTCCCGGTGCGCACGGCGTGGTTGAAGTCGTCGATGTGGCGGTATCCGAACGCGGCGAGGTCGTCGTAGCGCAGGTCCATCTCGCGCACCACCCACTGAAGGGCCTCGGCGGCCTTCTTGGGATTGGTGATGATCGGCGTGATCAGGTGCGGGATGCCCTCGTACGCGGTCAGCTCCACGCGCTTGGGGTCGACCAGCACCATCCGGACGTCCTCCGGGGTCGCCCTTATCATCACCGAGGTGATCAGGCAGTTGATGCACGAGGACTTTCCGGAGCCGGTCGCACCGGCCACCAGGACGTGCGGCATCTTCGCAAGGTTGGCCATCTCGTAGCCGCCCTCGACGTTCTTGCCGAGCGCGACCAGCATCGGGTGGTCGTCCTCCGCCGCGTCCGCGAGGCGCAGCACGTCGCCGAGGTTGACCATCTCCCGGTCGGAGTTGGGAATCTCGATGCCGACGGCGGACTTCCCGGGGATCGGGGAGATGATCCGGACGTCGGGGCTGGCGACGGCGTACGCGATGTTCTTGGCGAGCGCCGTGATCCGCTCCACCTTCACGGCCGGTCCGAGCTCCACCTCGTACCGCGTCACCGTGGGGCCGCGGGTGAAGCCGGTGACGGCCGCGTCGACCTTGAACTCGGTGAAGACGTTGGTCAGGGACGCGACGATCGCGTCGTTGGCGGCGCTGCGGGTCTTGCCGGGGCCGCCGCGCTCCAGCAGGTCGAGCGAGGGCAGCGAGTAGGTGATGTCACCGGCGAGCTGCAGCTGCTCGGCGCGCGGCGGCAGGGGCTGCGACGGCGGCCGCTCGGGGACCGGCTTGGTGAGGTCGGGCACGCCCCCGGAAGGTGCCGGAGCACGCTCCCCCGGCCTCCGCGCCGGCTCCGCCTCCCTGGCGCCGGGCACCGGGGTGCCCGCGCGCTCGCGGTCGGCCGAGACGCCTTGGGTGAGATCGGCGACCACCGGCGAGGGCGGCATGCCGTTGAGCACGGCTCCGTCGAGCGCGGCGGCCGCCGCGGCCGCGACGTCGACGGCGTCCATGGTGCGGTTCATCGCCGGCTGCACGGACGGCCTGCGCGGCCTGCGGCGACGGGAGAGCGCGTCGCTCTCCGCCGGCTCGGGGTTGTACTCCTCCGACGCCCCGGAGCCGCGGACGGAGGAGCGTCGGGAACGGGCGGGCAGCGATTCACGCCACTGCTCGTCGTATCGCTCGTCGTCGTCGTCGAACGCCTCCGGGTCGTGGACCGGCTCGATGATGCCGAGCCTGGAACCGAGCAGACGCAGCCGCTGCGGAATGGCGTTCACCGGGGTCGCCGTCACGACCAGCAGCCCGAAGACGGTCAGGAGCAGGAGCAGCGGTACGGCGAGCACCTCGCCCATCGTGAAGATCAGCGGCTTGGAGGCGGCCCAGCCGATGAGCCCGCCCGCGTCCTGCATGGCCTCGGTGCCGTCCTCGCGTCCCGGGGATCCGCACGCGATGTGGACCTGGCCGAGCACCCCGATGACCAGTGCGGAGAGCCCGATGACGATCCGGCCGTTGGCCTCGGGCTTCTCCGGATACAGGATCAGCCGTACGGCGACCGAGCCCAGCAGTATCGGTACGAGGAGGTCGAGCCGGCCGAAGGCTCCGGTGACGAGCATCTCGACGAGGTCGCCGACCGGCCCGCGCAGATTCGACCAGGTGCCGGCGGCGACGATCAGCGCGAGGCCGAGCAGCAGCAGCGCCACGCCGTCCTTGCGGTGAGCGGGGTCGAGGCCCTTGGCGCCGCGCCCTATGCCGCGGAACAGCGCGCCGACCGCGTGCGCCGCTCCGAGCCAGACGGCGCGCACCAGGCGGTACACCCCGCCGGTGGGCGACGGCGCCGCCTTGGGCGGTGCGGCCTTCCTGGCCACCGCCTTCTTGGCGGGCGCCTTCCTGGCGGGCGCGGTCTTCTTCGCGGCGGTCTTCTTGGCGGGCGCCGCTTTCTTCGCCGGTCCCGGGGCACGGCCGGCGCGCTTCGCGGTGCCCGCCGTGCCCTGGGAACCCTTGCCGGACGTACGTGAGGCCATGGGGCTGAGGTTACCGGTGTCTGCGGCAGTGAACACGTGCACGGGCCGGTTCACCCGACCGTGTCGCCTTTCAGGGGCCGCGAACTGACGCGCCCTCACCGGCCCCCGGAGGCGGAACGCCGACCGGCCGGGGAATCCCCGGACCGGCCGCGGCCGCCGAACGACCGCGGTTCCCGCTCAGTTGACGCCCACCGGCCCGAAGGGGCCCGGCGGCGAGGAGCGGTGCGGCCGGCCGACGCGTTACGAGGAGAGGGCGGCGGGTCCGCCACCGGTGCCGGGTTCCAGCGCGTCGAGCGCCCGGCGCAGGCCGGTCAGCTTCCGTTCGAGGTGAGCGGCGGTGGCCACGGCTCCGGCGTCCGCCGACTCGTCGTCGAGCTGCTTGGAGAGGGCCTCGGCCTGCTCCTCGACCGCCGCGAGCCGGGCGGAGAGCTCGGCGAGCAGTCCGGCGGGCTCCTTCTCGTGGTTCGCGCCCACGTGCCCGCCGCCCTCCAGCTGGAGGCGCAGCAGCGCCGCCTGCTCACGCAACTGGCAGTTCTTCATGTACAGCTCGACGAAGACCGAGACCTTGGCGCGCAGCACCCAGGGGTCGAACGGCTTCGAGATGTAGTCCACCGCGCCGGCCGCATAGCCCCGGAAGGTGTGGTGCGGGCCGTGGTTGATCGCGGTGAGGAAGATGATCGGGATGTCCCGGGTCCGCTCCCGTCGCTTGATGTGCGCGGCGGTCTCGAAACCGTCCATGCCCGGCATCTGGACGTCCAGCAGGATCACCGCGAAGTCGTCCGTGAGCAGCGCTTTGAGCGCTTCCTCCCCTGACGATGCCCGTACCAGTGTCTGATCGAGCGCAGAGAGGATGGCCTCCAGCGCCAGCAGATTCTCCGGCCGGTCATCGACCAAGAGGATCTTGGCCTTCTGCACCATGGCCCGTCCTCCTCGCCCCGGAATCGCACCGGGCGCCGCCCCAGGGGACGGCTCCCTTACGCCGTCCGTCCTTGTGCCGGTCATGGTAGCCGCACCCCGGCCGCCACCACACCCTGTCACCGCGATGTCACTGTGCACACAGGGAAAACGCGGCGAGAGACCAGAAGGTTCCCCGGGATCCGCGATTCCACACTCCTTCCGACACGACCAGTCCCCACATCGCGACTGATTCGCTCAGTTAGTGATCACTCTCCGCGCATCCACTGCTCCATAACCGACAGAAGATGGTCGGAATCGACCGGCTTGGTCACGTAGTCGGATGCTCCCGACTCGATCGCCTTCTCGCGGTCGCCCTTCATCGCCTTCGCCGTCAGCGCGATGATCGGAAGACCGGCGAACTGCGGCATCCTGCGGATCGCCGACGTCGTCGCGTAGCCGTCCATCTCCGGCATCATGATGTCCATCAGGACGAGGGTCACCTCGTCGTGCTGCTCCAGGACTTCGATCCCCTCGCGCCCGTTCTCCGCGTACAGCACCGACAGACCGTGCTGTTCCAGCACGCTCGTGAGCGCGAAGACGTTGCGGATGTCGTCGTCGACGATCAGCACCTTCTCGCCGCCGAACCGGAACGTCCTGCGGACCTCGGGCTCCTGCTGACCGCCGAGCGCCCACGGCTCCTGCGGCGCGGGCCGGTCCGCCGGCGAGGCCGGACGGGGCTGCGGTGCGGACTGCTGCCGCCCGCCGCCCAGCGCCTTGCGCCGACGCCTCAACAGCCCTGCCGCACCACTCTGGTCGGGCCCGTTCCCCGGCGCCCCGGAGGCCTCCCCGAACGTCTGGAAGCCCGGACCGGAACCCTGGCCCGCCTCGGGCAGCCGGCCGCTCTCCACCGCCGCGCCGTGCGCCTCGATGGGCCCGGGGCCGAGCTGCGGATAACCCTGCGGCGGGAGTTCGCTCGGGTGCAGCGGCAGGTACAGCGTGAACGTCGAACCGCGGCCCGGCTCGCTCGCCGCATGGATCTCGCCGCCCAGCAGCCGCGCGATCTCCCGGCTGATGGAGAGACCGAGGCCGGTGCCGCCGTACTTGCGGCTGGTCGTCCCGTCCGCCTGCTTGAACGCCTCGAAGATCACCAGCATCTTGCTGGACGCGATCCCGATTCCGGTGTCGGTCACCGAGAAGGCGATCAGATCGGCGTCGGCGTCCCGCAGGGAGCCGGCTTCCAGCAGCTGCTCGCGGATGGCGTCCGGAACCTCCGCACCAGCGTGCCGGATCACCAGCTCGACGGCGCCGCTGTCGGTGAACTTCACCGCGTTGGAGAGGAGGTTGCGCAACACCTGGAGCAGCCGCTGCTCGTCGGTGTGCAGCGTGGCCGGGAGTTCCGGCGACACCCGTACGGAGAAGTCCAGCCCCTTCTCCGCGGTGAGCGGCCGGAACGTCGCCTCCACGTAGTCGACCAGCTGCACCAGCGCGATCCGCGTCGGGCTGACGTCCATCTTGCCCGCCTCGACCTTCGACAGATCGAGGATGTCGTTGATCAGCTGGAGCAGATCGGAACCCGCCCCGTGGATGGTCTCGGCGAACTCCACCTGCTTCGGCGACAGATTGCCCTCGGCGTTGTCCGCGAGGAGTTTGGCCAGAATGAGCAGCGAGTTGAGCGGTGTCCGCAGCTCGTGGGACATGTTCGCCAGGAACTCCGACTTGTACCGCATGGAGACGGCGAGCTGCTCGGCGCGCTCCTCCAGGACCTGGCGCGCCTCCTCGATCTCGGTGTTCTTGACCTCGATGTCGCGGTTCTGCTGGGCCAGCAGCTCGGCCTTCTCCTCCAGTTCGGCGTTGGACGCCTGGAGGGCCTTCTGCCGGTTCTCCAACTCCTGCGAACGGTCGCGCAATTGCTCGGTGAGCTGCTGCGACTGCTCCAGCAGCTTCTCGGTCGTGGTGTTGACGCTGATCGTGTTGACGCTCGTGGCGATCATCTCGGCCAGCTGGTTGAGGAAGTCCCGCTGGATGTGGGTGAACGGCTGGAACGAGGCCAGCTCGATCACGCCCAGCACCTTCCCCTCGAAGAGCACCGGCAGCACGATCACGTGCGCGGGCGGCGCTTCGCCGAGACCGGAGGAGATTTTCAGGTACCCCGGCGGCACGTTGTCCACCTGGATCGTCCGCTTCTCCTCGGCCGCCGTGCCGATGAGCGTCTCCCCGGGACGGAAGGACGTCGGCATGGAGCCCGCCGAATAGCCGTAACTGCCCCGCATGCGGAGCTCGTACGCACCCTCCTTGCCGCCCTCCGCACCCAGCGCGTCGGTGTCCCCGGTCGCCGTCGCGAGGAAGAAGGCGCCGTGCTGCGCGGAGACGACCGGGGTCAGCTCGCTCATGATCAGCGAGGCCACGTCGTCCAGATCGCGCCGTCCCTGCATCAGACCGGAGATCCGGGCGAGGTTGCCCTTGAGCCAGTCCTGCTCCTTGTTGGTGGCGGTGGTGTCGCGCAGGTTGGCGATCATCGTGTTGATGTTGTCCTGCAGGGCCTGGATCTCGCCCGCGGCGTCCACATCGATCTTGAGATTGAGATCGCCCCGGGTCACCGCGGTGGCCACGGCCGCGATGGCGCGGACCTGACGGGTCAGGTTCCCGGCCATCTCGTTCACGGACTCGGTGAGGTCGCGCCAGGTGCCGTCCACGTCCCGGACCCGCGCCTGGCCGCCCAGCTGGCCTTCCGTGCCCACCTCGCGGGCCACCCGGGTGACCTGGTCGGCGAACGAGGACAGCTGGTCGACCATCGTGTTGATGGTGTTCTTCAGCTCCAGGATCTCGCCGCGGGCGTCGATGTCGATCTTCTTGGTGAGATCGCCCTTGGCGATGGCGGTGGTGACCGTGGCGATCTGGCGCACCTGACCGGTCAGGTTGGACGCCATCGAGTTCACGGACTCGGTGAGGTCCTTCCACGTACCCGAGACCCCGGGGACGCGCGCCTGGCCGCCCAGCTCGCCCTCCGTGCCCACCTCGCGGGCCACGCGGGTCACCTCGTCGGCGAACGACGACAGGGTCGTCACCATCGTGTTGACGGTGTCGGCCAGTTCCGCGACCTCTCCGCGCGCCTCGACGGTGACCTTCTTCGTCAGGTCTCCGTTGGCCACCGCGGACGAGACCCGGGAGATGTTCCGCACCTGACTGGTCAGGTTGTTGGCCATCAGGTTGACGTTCTCGCTGAGGTCCTTCCAGATGCCCGTGGCCCCCCGGACGCGGGCCTGGCCGCCGAGGATGCCCTCGGTGCCCACCTCGCGGGCGACTCGCGTCACCTCGTCGCCGAAGTTCATCAGCTGATCGACCATCGTGTTGACGGTCGTGACCAGTTCGAGGATCTCGCCCTTGGCGTCGACGGTGATCTTCTTGGAGAGGTCGCCCTTCGCGACCGCGGTGGTGACCTCGGCGATGTTGCGGACCTGGAGGGTCAGGTTGTTCGCCATGCCGTTGACGGACTGGGTGAGGTCCTTCCACGTACCGGACACGCCCTGCACCTCGGCCTGGCCGCCGAGGATGCCCTCCGTGCCCACCTCCCGGGCGACCCGGGTCACCTGCTCCGCGAAGTTCGAGAGCTGGTCGACCATCGTGTTGAGGGTGTTCTTCAGCTCCAGGATCTCGCCGCGCGCGTCCACGTCGATCTTCTGCGACAGGTCGCCCCGCGCCACCGCCGTGGCGACCTGGGCGATGTTACGGACCTGAGCGGTGAGGTTCCCCGCCATGCCGTTCACCGAATCGGTCAGATCGCGCCATACGCCGGCCACGCCGGGCACCTGCGCCTGACCGCCGAGGCGGCCCTCCGTGCCCACGTCGCGCGCCACGCGCGTCACCTGCTCCGCGAAGGCGGAGAGCTGGTCCACCATCGTGTTGATGGTGTTCTTCAGCTCCAGGATCTCGCCGCGCGCGTCCACGTCGATCTTCTGCGACAGGTCGCCCCGCGCCACCGCCGTGGTCACCTGCGCGATCTGGCGCACCTGGGAGGTCAGGTTCCCCGCCATGAAGTTGACGGAGTCGGTGAGCTCCTTCCACGTACCGGAGACGCCGTCGACCCGCGCCTGACCGCCGAGGCGGCCCTCCGTGCCCACGTCACGCGCCATGCGCGTCACCTGGTCGGCGAAGGAGGACAGCTGCGCCACCATCGTGTTGACGGTGTTCTTCAGCTCCAGCATCTCGCCGGCCACGTCGACCGTGACCTTCTGCGACAGGTCGCCGTTCGCCACCGCCGTCGTCACCTGCGCGATGTCGCGCACCTGACCCGTCAGGTTCCGGAACGCCGTGTTGACGGAGTCCGTGAGGTCCTTCCAGGTGCCCGCCGCTCCCGGCACCTCGGCCTGGCCGCCCAGCCGGCCCTCGACGCCGACCTCCCGGGCCACCCGGGTCACTTCCGAACCGAAGGACTGGAGCTGGTCGACCATCGTGTTGACGGTGTTCTTCAGCTCCAGCATCTCGCCGGCCACGTCGACGGTGACCTTCTGCGACATGTCTCCGCTGGCGACCGCCGTCGTCACCTGCGCGATGTCGCGCACCTGGGTCGTCAGGTTCCGGAAGACGGTGTTCACCGAATCGGTGAGGTCCTTCCAGGTGCCCGCGGCGCCCGGGACCTGCGCCTGGCCGCCGAGCAGACCCTCGCCGCCGACCTCGCTGGCCACGCGGGTGACCTCGTCCGCGAAGGTGCGCAGCGTCTCCGTCATCTGGTTGATCGTCTCGGCGAGCTGCGCGACCTCGCCGCGCGCGCTCACCCGGACCTTCTGCGACAGGTCACCGTTGGCGACCGCCGTCGTCACCTCCGCGATGCCGCGCACCTGGGAGGTGAGGTTGCCGGCCATCGTGTTGACGGAGTCCGTCAGGTCCTTCCACACCCCGGCCACGCCCGGCACCGTGGCCTGGCCGCCGAGCTCTCCCTCGGTGCCGACCTCGCGGGCGACCCGGGTCACCTCGGAGGAGAACGACGACAGCTGGTCGACCATCGTGTTGACGGTGTTCTTCAGCTGGAGCATCTCACCGGCCACATGGACGGTGACCTTCCGCGACAGATCGCCCTTGGCCACGGCCGTCGTCACCAGGGCGATGTCCCGCACCTGCGCGGTCAGCCGGTACGCCATGGTGTTCACGGAGTCCGTGAGGTCCTTCCAGGACCCGGACATGCCGCGCACCTGGGCCTGGCCGCCCAGCTTGCCCTCGGTCCCCACCTCGACCGCGACGCGCGTCACCTGCTCGGTGAACGCGGACAGCTGGTCGACGAGGTTGTTGACCGTCCGGGCGACCTTCAGGAACTCGCCGCGCAGCGGCCGTACCGTCTCGTCCGCCGTGTGCGAGCGCAGTTCCATCCGCTGCTCGAGATCGCCGTCGGCCACCGCCGACAGCACCCGTCCGACTTCCGAGACCGGGCGGGCGAGATCATCGACCAGTTCGTTGGACGCGTCGATCGCGGCGGCCCAGGAACCCTCGCAGGCCCCCGTCTCCAGCCGCTCGGTGAGCTTGCCCTCCCGGCCGACCACGCGCCGTACGCGCGCGAGCTCGCCCGTGAGATGCACGTTGCGGTCGGCCACCTCGTTGAAGACCGCCGCGAGCTCCGCCATGACGCCGTCGCCGGAGACGGTCACACGCCTGCGGAAGTTCCCGTCGCGCATGGCCACCAGACCCGACAGCAGTCTGTTGAGTGCGGCGGCGTCGACTTCGACGGTTCCATTGCGCTGCTTCTTCACGGACTGTCCGCCTCCACTGCGCGTACCTGTCCCCCGCGCCGCCACGTCAGACTCCACCGTGTCCCTCCCGCAGGGGTTTGACCGAATCGCCCGGGCCTTGTCCGAGAGCTTGCCCAGATCCTGTATGGCTCACCGCCACACGCCACCGTCGACGGGTGACCATGCGGACGTCAAATCGTTGAAACGTACCAGGCCGGAAGCGGTCGGGGTGGAACCTCCCATGGTTGTCCCCCATCCCTCCCGGCGGAAGCCCACACTTGTCCGGTCACCCGCCTGTTCCTGCCCGTACGTGCCCGAACCCGGCCCTCGTGTATCCGGCACCTGCACGGAGCGTCTAGCCTGGCAGGCGAATCGAAGCGGCGAGAAACGGGCACAGGACTCGGGGAAGCGACGAGACACCATATGGGGAGTGCTGTGATCACGGCGCGCGCGGCTGCCACCTTCGACCCGGTGGGGCGCTCCGTCGCGACGGCCCGCGCCTTCGTCCGGGACACCCTCCAGGGGTGGGGGTACACCGATGTCGTCGACGACGCCGTCGTCCTCACCAGCGAACTCGTCACCAACGCGGTCGTCCACGCGGGCACGGCGGCGGACGTGCTGTGCCTGCGCACCGAGGACGGTGTCCGGGTCGAGGTCTCCGACCACTATCCGGAACGGGAGATCCCGCTCCAGTCCGCCGGGCTGGACTTCGCCGGCCCCGACCGGGAGGGCGGCCGCGGCCTCCTCCTGTGCGCGGCGCTCGCCTCCCGCTGGGGCGTCGAGTACTCCCCCACGCAGAAGCACGTCTGGTTCCAGCTCGATCTCCCCGCCCGGCCGGTGGGCATCCGGTCCGCGGGCCCGCTGCTCCCGGTCGGTCTGCTCCCCGTCACCGACGAACGGGTCAGGGTCGCCGTCGTCCAGATCGACAGCTCGGGCTCCATCGCGGCGTGGAACGACGACGCCACGTACCTGTTCGGGCACACGGCGGACCAGGTCACCGGCAAGCAGTTCACCGACTTCACCGCCTGGCCGCAGACCCCGGGCACCAACACCGGCATCGCCGACGCGCTGCGCCTCTCGCGCTGGGAGGGCAGCTACGGCATCCGTGCCGCCGACGGCCGCACGATCCAGGTCTACGGCTCCCACCTGCGCGTGCGGGACACCGAGGGCGAACCCTCGACGGTGTGCCTGCTGGTGCGCGACTACGAGCGGGCCGTGCTCCAGTCGCCGGTACGCACTCCGGTCTCGGACGCGGGCACCGAGAGCCGCACGACGGACCCCTTCGAGGTCTTCATCGGCTCGCCCGCGCCCGACGATCTCGACGGGCTGCTCCAGCGGACCGTCGAGCGGGCCCGCGACATGCTCGACGCCGACGCGGCCTTCCTGCTCCTGGCGACGGACGACGAGACGGAGCTGGAGGTACGGGCCACGACCGGCCTGCCCTCGGCCCGTCAGCGCTTCGCCCGCGTGCCCGTCGAGGCCGGCACCGGACGGTACGGCTCCGCGCGGATGCCCGCCGTCCATGAGGACCTGGACGCGGTACCCGGCGCGGTTCCGCTGCTCAGCGACACGGGCATGCGCTCGGTGGTCACGGTCCCGCTGAAGGTCGAGGGCCGGCTCACCGGCTCCCTGGGCGTCGCGGCCGAAGCCGCCGGGCGCTACTCGAACGAGGAGGCCCTGCGCCTCCAGTTCGCCGCCGACCGCATCGCCCTGGCCGTCGAGTCCGCCCGCCTGGGGGAACTGGAACGCCTGCGCCGCGGCTCGCTCTCCTTCCTCGTCGAGGCCTCCGACCTGCTGGCCGGCACGCTCGACCGGGACCAGACGCTGGCCCTGATGGCGCAGATGACCGTCCCCACCCTGGCGACCTGGTGCGCCGTCTACACGATCGCCGACCAGTCCTCGGATCCGTACCTGTCGTACGTGCTGCACGAGGACGAGGAGCTCATCGACGGCCTCAAGGCCCTGCTCTCCAAGATCGCCCCGCCGGACCCGGTGCCGACGCCCGGCGCACGTGTCTGGTCGGCGCCGTCCGAAGCCGCCCACCAGGCGGCGCTGCGCACCTCCATGCGCACCATCGGCCTCGGTGACCCCGGCGGGCTCGGCGCCGGCATCCGTACGACACTCGCCACGGCGGCCGCGGTGGGCGGGGAGACCGTGGTCCTCCCGCTCGTCGCCCGTAACCGGGTCATCGGCATGCTCACGCTCGGCAAGCCGTCCGACGACCACTTCCGCCAGGAGATCCTGGAACTGGCCGAGGACCTGTCGCGCAGAGCCGCTCTCGCGCTGGACAACGCCCGTCTCTATTCGGAGCGCATGGCGATCAGCCAGTCCCTCCAGCGCAGCCTGCTCCCGCCGGGCCTGCCCGACGTACCCAACGTCGAGATCGAGGTCATCTACCGGGCAGCCGGTGAGGGCAACGAGGTGGGCGGCGACTTCTACGACGTCTTCCCGATCCGTGACGGTGCCTACGGATTCGCCATCGGCGATGTCTGCGGTACGGGTCCCGAGGCAGCGGCGGTGACGGGTCTGGCCCGGCATGCCCTGCGCCTGCTCGCCCGCGAGGGCTTCAGCGGCCCCGCCGTCCTGGAGCGGCTCAACGCCGCGATCCTCGACGAGGGCGCCCGCAGTCGCTTCCTGACCCTTCTGTACGGCGAGTTGTGGCCCCAGGAGGACGGCAGCGCGCTCCTGAAGGTCGTCTGCGCCGGCCATCCCCTGCCGCTGCGCCTGCAGCAGGACGGCACGGTCGAAGCGGCGGCGGAACCGCAGCCCCTGCTGGGCGTCATCGACGATCTGGAGCTGTACGAGCAGACGGTCACCCTGGAACCGGGCGACGTCCTGCTGTGCGTGACCGACGGCGTCACCGAACGCCGGGAGGGCACCCGCATGCTCGGGGACGACGGGCTGGCGGACGTGCTGGCCAACTGCACGGGCCTGACGGCGGGTGCGGTGGCATCACGCATTCTGCGGGCCGTCGAGCGCTTCGCCGCCGAACCGGCCTCCGACGACATGGCCATCCTCGCGATGCGCGTACCCGTACCCCAGGCCGCCGGGTAAATCCTGCCGGTCCCGGAGAGGGCCGGATCCGCTCCGGACATGCGAAAGGCCCCCGCCACTCGGCGGGGGCCTTTCGTCTGGCTGAGCCCCAATGCGGAATCGAACCGCAGACCTTCTCCTTACCATGGAGACGCTCTACCGACTGAGCTATTGGGGCCTTGCTGCCCTGCGGCAACGAGCTAAAGCATACCCTGAATCAGGGGGTGTGCAAAACCGCCTGTCGCACCGTCACCGACCCGGCCCACCAGCGGTGTTGCGAGACCTCGCCCGCCCTCTGACCGCCCTCCGCCCGAGGCACTCGTCCCGCTCCGCGGTGCGCCGGCGAACCCGGGTCCGGAACGCAGAAAAGCCCCGTGCCACAAGGGCACGGGGCTTTCTACAATAATTGTTCGGCGGCGTCCTACTCTCCCACAGGGTCCCCCCTGCAGTACCATCGGCGCTGAAAGGCTTAGCTTCCGGGTTCGGAATGTAACCGGGCGTTTCCCTAACGCAATGACCACCGAAACACTATGAA
>NZ_SSBL01000011.1 GCF_004795105.1 Streptomyces sp. A0642
CGCACGGGGGGCGAGACGCCGCTCGTGCGTGCCTTCGCCCGGGCGGCGGCCGATGCGGACGGGCCGGCAGGGCAGTGACACCTGGCTTCCTCCTCCGCTGTTAGCGTGCCGCCGTGGATCTCTTCTCGCGCGCGTGGACAGCGCTCCGGACGGCGGTCGCCGAACTCCCGGACGAGGACTTCGCGCGTCCTTCCGGCTGCACCGGCTGGCTCGTACGGGACCTGGTGTGCCACCTGGTCATCGACGCCCAGGACGTCCTCATCACGCTGGCCACCCCCGCCGAATCCGCGCCGACGCGGGACGCGGTGACCTACTGGGAGGTCTCCGGTACGCCTCCGGGCGGGGACGACCCGCTCGACGCGCTGACCGTGCGCCTCGCGGCGGCGTACGGAGAACCGTGGCTGCTCAAGTTCCACCTCGACGACGTGGGTGCGGCCGCCGGCCGGGCCGCCGGTCTCGCGGACCCCGAAGCCCGGGTCGGGACCCGCGACGAGGTGCTCACGGTGGACGCGTACCTCACCGCGTACGTCCTGGAATGGACGCTGCACCACCTCGACCTGATCGCGCATCTCCCGGCCGCGTCCGGCCCGCCGCCCGAGGGCCTCGCCCGCTCGCGGCGGCTCCTGGAGTCCATCGCGGGCGCGGCGTTCCCCGCGTCGCTTTCGGACGAGGACGCGCTCCTCGTCGGCACCGGCCGCCGCACCCCGACCGCGGCGGAGACGGCCGAACTCGGTGGTCTCGCCGCCCGGCTTCCCCTGGTCCTAGGCTGAGCCGTCGGGGGCCGGACGACCGGGCGTCGGGAGGGGGCGGGCGATGCGAGGGCCGGGACATCGCCTGTGCGGCTGCCTGGAATGCCCCGCCCCTCCCGCATCCCTCGATTCCGCCGGTGCGTCAGGTCAGCCGTGCAGGAACTGGTATCCGATCCACACCTGGATCTGTGTCAGCCCGTCGAGGTCCAGCCCCGTGTCGAACTGCTTCTGGGGGACGGTCACCTGCCAGTTACCGCCCACGCCCCGGCCCCAGAAGGCCAGTGACTTGGGAGCGTCGAGGGGCGGGTCGTAGCCCAGCCCTTCATCGGCCAGCAGCGGCGTCGTCTTGGCGGTGCGCGTGCTGACCTTGGGCAGCAGCCACTGGGTGGTGACGCTCTGGTCGGGCCGGCGCTGCTGGTACCTCCCGTCGTGGCGCACCTCGCACGAGATCTCGCCTTCGGGGTGAGAGGCACCGATGAGTGCCAGGCGGATGCTCTTGATCTTCGCGTCGAAATGGTCGGCCGGTACGCCGGCGACCGGATCGACGGTGAACGCGAACCGGTGCAGGGACTTCAGGTCGGCCACCTGCGGATCGGAGGGCTTGAACGATTGCCTGATCCAGTCCTGATCGAGCGGTCCGTCGAAGTACTCGGTGTAGTCGGTCTGCATGTGCACCAGGGTGAGGATCCTTCCCCACGACGAGGTGAGCTCACTCGCGAGCCTGACTTCGTCGATCTCCTTCTCGTAGTAGTCGGTCGAGAGGTCGGGGCTGATCCGGCCGGCGTCGAGGGGGAAGTGAGGGTTTTCGTCCTTCAACGTGTAGATCTCGACCGACCGCTTCGCCCGGAACGCGAGGCCCAGCAAGGCGTCGGCCTTCGACTGAGCGGTGGAGACGGCCAGCATCCCCGCCTGCTTGACCGCCTCCGCGTCCAGAACCTGCTTGTGCTGCAGGGCATCCGCCTGTGCGGCCACGTATTGCGCGCCGGTCAGCCGGGCGGTGCCCGCGTCGACGCGCTGGCGGGCGAGCACGGCGCGGTTGCGGGCGAGCAGCAGGTCGTGGGTGAGCTCGGTGCCACGCCTGATCAGGGCCACATGCGGCGCGTTCTGGGCCGTCGTGACCTGGGCGAGCCTCTGCGCGACGGTGACGAAGTTGACGACCGTGCGGGCACTTCCGATGACGGTGGAGGCATCCTGGTCGACCGCGGCGTACGCGGCGTTGATCTCCGTCAGATCGGCGTCGTCGCCGCGCAGCAGTGCCTGGGCGATCGGCGCCGCGCTGTCGAACACGGTGTCCGCGAGCAGCATGAGGTTCGGCGCCAGGGCGACCAGGCTTGCGCCGGCGGTCGGGACCGCGGCCACCACGCTCAACACCGCGCCACCGACCTCGGCGATCGTCGCGACGACGTCGCCGAAGGAGATGCCGGGCGGGTCCGGTTGGTGCTGGGCCTCGACGATGGCCGCGCCGATGGCCGCGGTCGCCTGGTCCACCTGCGTCTGGGCGTAGGCGAGGTCGCTGTCGGCCTGGGCCTGTTCCGTCCTGGCGATGCCGAGGGTGCGGTCGGCGTCGTCGCGCGCTGCGGTCGCCTGCAGCGACAGCTGACCGGCGATCTCGGCCAGATCGCCGATCGTCTTGTGCGCGATGATCTCGTTGACGCCGATACCGAGAAACTGCAGAACCGGGCCCAGGAAGCGGGTGAACGCCTCGATGTACGCGTCGAAATTGGGCACCACGTCCAGGTCGGGTGGCAGCCCCAGGGCGTTGGCGCCTCCACCGACCCACGCCGCTCCGGGTGCCGGAGGGAAGCCGGCGAGCTGGCGTTGCAGGCGGATCGCGTCGGCGTTGTCGGGTTGCAGTTCCAGCGCCCGCTTGAACTCGGTCGCCGCGAGGGCTCCGTACGCGGCCCGCTCCGGCACACCCGGGTTGTACAGGTGATAGAAGTAGTCGCCGACGGCGATGCGGTAGGGGGCCCAGTAGTTCGCGAAGACCGGTCCAGCGCTGTCGAGCAGTGGCCGGAGGCCGGCGACGTAGTCGGCTTCGCCGAGGGTGGTGACGTCGACCCGGCCGTCGGGCCCCCCGGGGCCGTCCGCTCCGGGCTCCCCCTCCACCGACCCTGAGCTGAAGGGGCCCTGCGCGGCCGCCCCGCCGGGGCCGCCCGGACCGCCCGCACCGCCGGCGGCCGACAGATCCGGCGGCGTCTCGTCCTCGATGCTGGTGAACGTGATCGACCCGCCGCTGCCGCCCGGACCACCGGGCCCGCCCATGCCCCCGTTGGTGGGATCGGCGCCCGGGATGTCCACGCTCTCGTGCCATACGTCGCGGGTGGTTCCGTAGACGTCGTCGGTGACGGTCTCCCAGTAGCCGTCGCTGTGATAGCTGGCCGTCCCCGGAGAGCCGTCCGCCCCGGCCGCCCCGGCGGTCCCGTATCCGCCGGGGGCGTACACCCGCGCGTTGACGGACCGGCGGCACATCACCGTGACCGCGCCGCCGGGCCCGCCCCTGCTCGTGGCGCCGGCATCGATCACTCCGTTGCTGCCGTCGTAGACATCCGCGACGATGATCACTCGGTTCGCGGTGACCCGCAGATTGCACCCGGGCTCGTGCTGCACGACGCGCCCGATGAGGAATACCGGCCCGCTGGTGGGCCGCGCGCAGAATGCGTTCAGCTTCTCGGTGATCGTCACCGTGTCGCGAATGTAGGGATAGTAGTGGGGAAGCATGTTCTACGCTCCTCACGGATACGCGGTGTGGGGCGAGCGGGGGCCGGGTCGTGCCCTGCGGGGGCGGAAGCGCCCTGCGAAGGGGTGACGGGATGCCCTGTTCCGGTGTCCGCACGTGATGCGACGGAACAGGGGCGCTCCGGGCCTGCCGGCGCGAGTGGTGCGCCCTTCCAGTGTGTGCCCCCGTGTTCGAGCCTTCCAGTTGAGCTCCCGCCGGCGGACGGGCCGAGGCGGCGGCGCACGAGTGACGCGCCCCGCCCCGGCCGTCAGGGCTCAGCTCCGTTACGGCAGCGGGCCGTCCAGGATGCGGCCCACCAGGTCGGCCACCGCCCCCTCGGAGCAGGGCGCGACCACGATGTCCGCGGCTTTCAGGACTTCGGGGTGGCCGTCGCCGACCGCGGCGCCGAGGCCCGCGAGGGTGACCATGCCCGTGTCGTTGGGGTTGTCCCCGATGGCCGCGATCCGGTGCGTGTCCATGCCGTACCGCGCGGCCAGCTCCCTCAGCGCGGCCTCCTTGCCGGCGCCGGGGGGCAGGATCTCCAGGTACGTGTCCTCCGACTGGACGAGCAGGGCGTCCGGGCAGTGGCGCGTCACCAAGCCGGCCAGGGGTGAGGGGTTCCGGCCGTCGGAGATCAGCATGACCTTGGTGGGCGGGCCGTCCGGCGGGTCGGGCAGCAGCACGATGCGGTCGCGGCGGGCGTAGTCCGTCAGCGCGGGGGCGTCGCGCAGGACATGGGCGTCGCCCCCGCTGAAGGCGACCGCGCCCACGCCGTCGGGGAGGGCGGGGACGACCTGGTCCCGCAGCGGCGGCCAGACGGCGCCCAGGTCCAGGTCCAGGAGGTGGGCTCCGGTGGCGGGGTCGGTGATGCGGGCCCCGTTGTACAGGATCATCGGGGTGTCCAGGCCGAGTTCCCGGTGGTACGGGGTGGCGGATTCCTCGTTGCGGCCCGTGGCGATGAACACCGTGCCGCCGCTGTCCCGGTAGCGGCGCAGCGCCTCCACGCTGCGGGGTACCAGGCCGAGGTTCCGGTCGACCAGGGTGCCGTCGAGGTCGGTGACGATCCAGGCGTGGCTCAGCCCGGCCCCGGGGTCCGCGGTCATCGGCTCGTCCCCGCGGCCCGGGCGGTGTACCAGCGCGTGAAGTCCCTCAGCGCCGTCGGCTCCAGGTCCCGGGTGTACGCCATGTAGCACGGCTGGTCCCAGCCGGGTTCCCCGCCGAACGGTACGTACGTGCCGCCCGCCCGGTCGACGAGCATGTGGGCGGCGCAGATGTCCCACGCGTTGACGGTCGTGCCCAGCGCCGCGTCGCACCAGCCCGCCGCCACATGGGCGAGGGTGAGCGCGGCGCTGCCCGTGCGGCGGACGGTGCCGTAGCGGGAGACGAGTCCGGCGAACCGCGCCGGGGACTCCGGGTCGCCGGACGCGAGTTCCCTGCTGTTGGGAAAGCCGGTGATGAGGAGGGCGCGGGATTCGTCGGCGGTCCCGGCGGACACCAGCGGGCGGTCGCCCAGGTAGGCGCCCCGGAGGTCGGCGGAGAAGACGTGGCCGGCTATCGGGTCGACCACGGCGGCGGCCACCGGGCGGCCGTCGACGACGGCCCCGATCGCGGTGCAGAAGAACGCCAGACCGTGGGCGAAGTTGGCGGTGCCGTCGATCGGGTCCACGTACCAGGAGACCGTGCCGCTGCCGTCCCGGCGGCCGCCCTCCTCGCCGATGACCGTGCTGTCGGGGACCTTGCCGAGCAGGGCGTGCCGGATGCGCTCCTCGGCCCGCCGGTCGTGCTCGGTCACGGGGTCGTGCTCGTCGCGCTTGAACTCCACGTCCATCCGGCCGCGGAACGCGTCCCGCAGGTCGGGCGCCACCGCGAGCGCGGCCTCCACGGCCACCGTGCGCAGGTGTGCGGAGAGTTCGTCGATGTCGTCCGTCGCGGTCATGCGTGATCCCCTCGGTCGGCCGTGTCGGGCCGGGTCAGTGCGGAGCGCAGCAGCTCCAGGAGTCCTTCGCCGTCGTGGACGACCGTGTCGGGCTGCGGGCGGGCGGCCGGGTCGAGGCGGGCCTCGGGGCGCATCAGCACCGTGCGGCCGACCCCCGCCCGGATCCCGCACACCACGTCGCGGTCGTAGTTGTCGCCCACGTACCAGCAGTCCGCCGGGTCCGTGCCCAGCGCCCGGGCGGCCAGCAGGAGCAGGTGCGGGCCCGGTTTGCGGTGGCCGGTCTCGTCCGAGTAGACCTGCACGCCGAGGTACGGCGCGATGCCGCCGGCCGCCGCCATCTCGCGGTTGAGCGCACCGACCAGGGTGTTGCTGACGATGCCGGTGCGGATGCCGTGCTCCCGGCACAGCCGGAGCACCTGGATCACCGCGGGGTCGTGGGCCTTGTCGCCCTCGGCCAGGACCAGCCCGCGGCACAGCGCCGTCGCCTCGGCGGTCACCGCCGCCCGCGCCGCTTCGGGCCAGTCCGCCGCGATGAACTCCGCCCACAGCTCGCGGTGGGTGACCTCGCGCGGCGCGGCTCTGCGGGCGTTGCCGTTCTTCCAGTCGCCGTACGCGGCCCGGCCGGCGCGGATGTCGTGCAGGACCCGTTCCCGGTCGAGGCCGGTCAGCCCGCCGGCGAGGGCGAGCACCCGGTCGGCGAACGCGGGCATCCGCTCGGGGCGTTTCACCGACCGGATCAGGACGCCGCCGTGGTCCAGGAGCAGGGCGCGGGGCGGGCCGCTCCGCGCCCCCGGGCTACGCGGCATCGTCCGTACCCGCACCGGGCCGCGCGCACGCGGCGATCAGCAGGTCGCGGAGCCCGTACGGGTCGGCGACCACCGCGTCCGGCTGCACCCGGACCACGTACGGGCGCTCGTACGTCCCCCGGGCCTCCATCAGCACGCTCGCGCCGACCCCCGCCCGCCGGCCGCACAGCACGTCACGGTCGAAGTTGTCGCCGACGTACCAGGTGCGGGAGGCCGGGACGCCGAGGGCCCGTGCCGCGAGGTGGATCATCTCGGGGTTGGGCTTACGGACGCCCGCCTCGTCGCTGTAGACCTGGAGGGCCAGCCGCTTGTCCAGGCCGGTGTCCCGCAGGTAGTCGCGGTGCACGGAGCCGCTCAGCGCGTTGGAGACGATGGCGACGGGCAGCCCGAAACCGTCGGCGGCGTCCAGGAGTTCGTCCATGCCCGGACGGGTCTCGCGGTCCTGGCGCAGCTGGCCCTGCCGGTGGCACAGGACCAGGGCGTGCGCGGTGACGAAGGCGAGGGCGGCCGGGGGCCAGTCGGCGGCGACGAACTCCGTCCAGTAGCGGTGGGCCGTCATCTCGGCGGGCGCGGCCGGCCGGGACATGGCGTTCTTCCAGTGCGAGTCGGCGGCGGCCGCCGCCTCGAGGTCGCTGACGATGTCTTCGCGGCTGAGCTCGTGGCAGCCCGCGGCCGTGAGGTCGCGGTGCAGTTCGGCAGCCAGCTCCTGCGGCCAGGAGGGGCGGTTGGTGGTGGCGACGACGACTCCACCGAAGTCGAGCAGCAGGGCTGCGGGGCGGATCAGCTGGTCCACGGTGCGGTGTTCTCCTTGCTGGGCCGGGTGGCAGAAGGTGCGGCGGCGGGAAGATCCGAGGCGGCGGAGGTCGCGGACGCGGCGGCCGACGGCTCCGGGAGCCTCGCCTGCGCCGCGTCGAACAGGTGCAGGTCGGTCAGGTCGACCGAGCAGCGGACGGTTTCTCCCGGCACCGCGGTCACCGCCTGGAAGGACATCACGTACAGCTCGGTGTCCGCCGCGTCCAGCGACACCGTGGTGCTGGATCCCGTGGGCAGCACGGTGGTGACGGTGGCGTCGAACTCCAGGACGCCGTCCGGCGCCGGGACGGTGGCCGCGGGTCCGCGGGAGAGCCGGATCGACTCCGGGCGGACGCCCACCGTGCGCAACTGTCCGTTCAGCTCCCGGCGTTCGCTCACGACGCGGTCGTGGACGGCGCCGCGGAACGGGCCGTCGTCGTCGGTCCCGACGTCGAAGAGGTTCATCGGGGGGCTGCCGACGAACTGGGCCACGAAGGTGTTGGCCGGGCGGTGGTAGACCTCCAGCGGAGGCGCGAGCTGCTGCACCTCGCCCTTGTTCATCACGACGACGTGGGTGGCCATCGTCATGGCCTCCAGCTGGTCGTGGGTGACGAACACGATGGTGTGGCCCGTCTCGTCGTGGAGCCGCTTCAGCTCGGCGCGCATCTCCAGGCGGAGCTGTGCGTCCAGGTTCGACAACGGCTCGTCCAGGAGCAGCACCTCCGGGTTGATGACGAGCATGCGGGCCAGGGAGACGCGCTGCTGCTGGCCGCCGGAGAGCTGGGCGGGGTAGCGGTCGGCGGCCCAGTCGATCTGCATCATCTTCAGGGCCTTCATGGTGCGTTCGGCCCGTTCGGCCGCGCGGACCTTCCGTACCCGCAGCCCGAACTCGACGTTCCTGGCGACCGTCAGGTGCGGCCACAGGGCGTAGTTCTGGAAGACCAGCCCCATCTCCCGCTCCTCGGGCGGCACGAACACGCCCTGCTCCACGCTGTCGCGGACCCGTCCGCCGACCGAGATGGAGCCCGAGTCGAGGTGCTCCAGGCCGGCGATCATGCGGAGCGTGGTGGTCTTGCCGCAGCCGGAGGGGCCGAGCAGGCAGGTGAAGGAGCCGTCGGGTATTTCCAGGTCGAGATTGTCGATGGCGGGAGGGTTGGAGCCGTAGCTCTTCCGCACCGCGGTGAGCGCAATGGTGGGCATGGCGTCAGCCTCCGAGTCCCGAGGACAGGTTGGTCCTGGTCAGGCGTTGGGTGAGGTACGTGGCGAGGAAGGAGATCAGCGAGATGACGAGCACCACCGCGTTCGCCATCTGGTCGTAGGCGTAGTCGACGAGGTTGATGGAGAGCGTGGTGAGCAGCTGGGTGCCGGTGGTGGTCAGCATGATCACGATGCTGAGTTCCTTGAGCCCGGAGATGAAGGGCAGCACCACTCCGGTCACCAGGGCTCCCCGCTGGATGGGGATGACCACCTTGCGCATCCGGGTGAACCAGCCCGCCCCCGTCACCTGGGCGGCCTCCTCCGGCTCCGGGCCGAGCTGCATCATGGCGCTGATGCCCGAGCGTGAGGAGTACGGCAGGTGGGTCACCGCGAGCACGATGACGAGCAGGGTGATCGAGCCGTACAGGGCCGGAACGGGCCCCCGCTGCACCGCGAAGAGCGTCAGGAACGCGGCGGCGAAGGCGATGCCCGGCACCATGTACGGGAGGAAGCTGATCTGGCGCAGGGCGACGCCCAGCCGGCTGCCGTTCGACCGGACGACGACGTAGCCGATCAGCAGCCCGACGGCCCCGCAGATCAGTGAGGCCAGACCGACGATGCGCAGGCTGTTCCACGCGGCGTCCCACAACTCGGTTCCGCGCAGCACGCCGTGCGGGAAGCCGGGGGCGCCGGCGATGTGCTCGCCGATCCAGAACTTGAGCGTGAAGTTGTCGAGGCTGAACACGCCGGGGGTCTTGCTGACCGTGGACAGCGCCAGGGTGGCGACGGGGACGATCACGCCGATGGCGAAGATGCCGAGGGCGACGCCCAGCGCGGCAGGGCGCCAGCGGCCGAGCGGGCTGACGCGGTCCATGGCGCCCTTGCCGCCGACGGTGACGAACTTGCGCTGCTCGCGCACCAGCCGGGTGTCGATGATGATCACGACGATGCCGATCGCCACGATGACGCCGGCGAGCACCGCGGTGACGCCCTGCTGGTGGTCGTGGACCGCGCGGAACAGCGAGGTCGACAGCAGCTCGTAGTTGACCGGCAGCCCGAGGATGTACGGCGTACCGAACGTGCCGAGGATGCGGCCGAAGACCAGCAGCACCGACGAGGACATGGCGGGCAGCATCAGCGGCAGGGTGATCCGCCCCACCACGGTGCGGCGCCTGGCCCCCAGGATGCGGGCGGAGTCCTCCAACTGGCTGTCGATGCGGCGCAGCGCGTTGCCCAGCAGCAGGAGGACGAAGGGGTAGTAGTGCAGGCCGAGGCAGATGATGATCGGTACGGCGCCGTAGGCGAGCCAGTCGGGGGTGTGGACGCCCCAGGCCTCCAGCAGGCCGATCTGTCCCCCCGAGCTGTCGTTCTTGAACAGCGCGAGCCAGGCCAGTGCGAACGTCCAGGACGGCAGCATGTAGGGGACGACCAGCGCGGTCGACAGCCACTTGCGGCCGGGTATGTCGGTACGGGTGAGCAGCCAGGCGGCGGTGCCGCCGAGGATGACGGCGAGCAGCGTGACGCCGAGGGCGACGACCACGGTGTGCCGCAACGGCTCCCAGAAGAGGAAGTCGGAGACCGGCGAGCGGAAGACGCGCCACAGGTAGTAGCCGGTGAGCGCGCCGACGGACTGCCCGGATTTGCCGTCGTCGCCGACCTGGACGCGTGCGGCGTCGGAGAGCACCGCGACGAGCGGGGCCACGACGAGGTAGGCGAGCAGGAGGACGAGTACGCCCCCGACCACGTAGGTCGGTTCGTGGCGCAGCACGTTCAGGCGGTAGCGGAGTCGGTTGAGTCGTCCGGATCCGCGCTTCCCGGTGGGGCCGCCTCCCCCGGCGGGGGCAGGTTCGGAGCGGGGCGGGTCGGGTGCGGGGGCGGTGTCGGGGTCGGCCACGGCCATGGGCGTTCTCCAGGAGAGGGATGCGTGGTCCGGCCGGCCCGTCGGGGGAGGCCGGGCCGGCCGGAAGAGGGTGACGGGACAGGGGCCTGGGAGGTCAGCTGTGGCTGATGCGCCACAGGTCCTGCATGGCCTCGGTGTCCGCGAAGTCCTTCGCCAGGTACTTGGGGTCGAAGGCGAACAGTTCCTTGTTCCAGTCCTTCAGCCCGTCCGGGGTGAAGGAGCCCTGCTTGACCGCCGTGCTGCCGGGGATGCCGCCGGCGCCCATCTCGTGGGTGATGCCTTCCTCGGTGAGGATGAAGTGGGTGAAGAGCTTCGCGGCGTTGGGGTGCTTGGTCTTCGTGGCGATCGCCGAGTACTTCGGGTAGAGGTATCCGCTCCACGGCTTGAGCGTGTCGCAGACCCGCATCGAGTAGTTCTTCTCCTCGACGTCGCGGAACTTGGCGTTGGAGACGAGCCCGATGCGCGGCTGCGTCTGCTTGGGGGAGGCCACCGCGGCGGCCACGTCGTCGTCGGCGGAGGTGAGCACGGGGTGGTTCTTCGCCAGCCCCACGACCCACTCCTCGGCCGCCGACTTCTGCGAAGTCTTGAGTTCCTCGCCGGAGTTGGCCTTGTAGGCATCTCGCAGGGCCTGGTCGGCGCCGTTGGACATCTGGTTGAACCACTCGACGATGTTCGGCTTGCCCAGCGGGTCCTGGAGGGAGACCTTGCCCTTCCACTCCGGCCCTACCAGGTCCCAGATGTTGTCGACCGGGCAGCCCTTGGGGAAGAGCTTCGGGTTGTACACCCAGACGTTGGCCTTGGACAGGACGAGCAGCGGGCTGCGGTTCGCCGCCGCCACTCCGTCCGCCAGGTCGGCGGGTATCCAGGTGTGGACGACCTTCTGCGGCAGCAGCTCGCCGACGAGGCTGGGGCCGTCCTCGTACAGGGTCATGTCGATGGTGACGTTGTCGGCCTGGTTCTCCCTGGTCATCTTCTCCAGGGTGTCGCCGACCTTGTTCTTCACGCCGGTCGTCTTGATCCCGTACTTCGCGCTGAACGCCTTGGCGACCTTGGTGATGTCGCCCGAGCTGTCGTACACGGTGAGCGAGCCCTCCTTCTTCGCGGCCGCCACCAGGGCGTCCAGGTCGAAGGAGGCGGCATCGTCGATGACGGCGGACGGGGTGGCGCTGCCCGGGGCGGCGCCGCCGCCCTGCTGGCTCGACGGCGCGCATGCCGCGGCGCCGGCGAGCACGGCGACCAGGGCGGCGAGGGCGATTCTTGGGACCGGTCGCTGCGTGCCACCGATATCGCGAGTGCTGCTGGACAACCTGACCTCCTGCGTGGGCCCGGCGGAGCCGGACTGCTCCTGAGTGGGTCGGCCTCGGACCGCCCGTCACAGCGACGGCGGCCCTCTCCGCGGCGCGGCCGGGGCGACTTGGGGAGCAGCTTCCGCCCGCTTTCTTCACTATGTCAAGACATGCTGATGTAACTCTGTGGAAATCGACGGAGGTTGGCGCTTCCGCGAACCGCTCATGTCCGCAGTCTTTTATGTCAGCACATACTTATGTACTGTCCTGGCCAACCCGCACCGCCCAACCCAATCCGGGAGGCACGATGCACCTGTCCAGACGATTGACGACGGTCTGTCTGGCGGCCGCGACCGCCGCACTGATGGCGACACCGGCCAACCCCGCGGCAGCCTCGGACACCCCGTCCGTGTACGCCGTCAGCGAGACCCCCGCCCTGTACGACGACGCGGCCGGCGGCGACGCCAACGCGGACGACCCGGCGATCTGGTACAACGCCGCTGACCCCGACGCCAGCCTCGTCATCGCCACGGCCAAGCAGGGCGGCCTGCGCGTCCACGACCTCGGCGGCCACCAGATCCAGTCGATCCAGGCGCCCGCCGCACCCGGGCCGGACAACGAACCCGGCCGGTACAACAACGTCGATCTGCTCTCGGGTCTGAAGATCAACGGCAACCGCACCGACATCGCCGTCGTCTCCGACCGGGGACGCGACCGGCTGCGGATCTACGGCATCGACCGCCACCACCCCGGCGCGCCGCTCACCGACCTCACCGACCCCGCGGCACCCCGGGTCTTCAGCGCCACCGAGGCCGCGGTGGACGACCAGCAGACCGCGTACGGGCTCGCCACCTGGCGCAACGCCTCCAACGGCCGGTACTACGCGCTCGCCAGCCAGCGCCACACCACCAGCCTGGCGCTGATGGAGCTGACCGCCACCGCCACCGGAACGGTCACCTACCACCGCATCCGGACGCTGGCCCTGCCCTCCTCGTTCGACATCGGCAACGGCACCCGCTGGACCCCCTGTGACGAGCCCGGCCGCACCCCCCAGGTCGAGGGCATGGTCGTGGACCCCGAGCGGGGCGTGCTCTACGCGGCCCAGGAGGACGTCGGCATCTGGCGGATGCGCGCCGACCTCACCGGATCGCCCCAGATGGTCGACAAGGTCCGCGAGTTCGGCATCCCCGGAACGTACGACCCGGTCGCCGACGAGTGCACTCCCGGCGCGGACCCGGGAGTCGGCGGCGAGCGCATCACCGCCGACGTCGAAGGACTGACGATCTACCGCGAGGACGACGGCGAGGGCTACCTGCTCGCCTCCAGCCAGGGCGACAACACCTTCGTGGCCTACGAGCGCGACGGCGACAACGACTACATCGGCAACTTCCGGGTCGCCCCGTCGGCCTCCGGGGGCGCCGGCGCGATCGACGGCTCCGAGGAGTGCGACGGCGCGGCCGTGCTCAACGCCCCCCTGGGCGACGAGTACCCCCACGGTCTGCTCGTGGTCCACGACGGCTTCAACGCCCCCGACGTGACCGGGGAGGACGGAGAGATCCGCACCAACACGAACTTCAAGTTCGTCGACTGGGACGACGTGGCCGACGAGCTGGACGACTGACGGCCCGCGGGGCGGCGCGCACACCGGGACACCGGGTGCGCGCCGCCCCCTCCACGTGAGGTAGCACCTTCCTTGACCACCACCATCGCGCTCATCATCACCGCCCTGGCCTTCGTCCTCGTCTGCGGCGCCAACGACGGCGCCTCGCTGCTCGCCATGGCCGTACGCCACAGCAGCGGTTCGGCCGTTCCCGTCCTGCTGACGCTGACCGCCGCGGTGGCGCTCGGGCCCGCCCTGTTCGGGGTGCGGGTGGCCCGCACCTTCACCGAAGGGCTGATCCCCGGCGACGCGGGGCACCCCGCGCTCATCTTCCTGTGCGGAGCGGCCGCCGCCCTCGTGCTCGTCCTGCTCCTCACCTGGCGGGGCATCCCCACCTCGATCACGCTGGCCGTCCTCGGCGGGCTGGCCGGCGCCGGCTCCGGACTGGGGGAACGGCCGCAATGGGCCCGGCTCGGCCTGGTGCTGGGGATCGCCGCGGCGGCCCCGCTGATCGGCGCGGCCGCCGGGTTCGCCCTGGGCCGCGGCGCCCGCCGGATGCCGACGACGACCGGGATGCCGCGCCTGGTGCACGGGGTGCATCTGGCCGCCTTCGGCTGCCAGTGCCTGGCCTACGCCGCCAACGACGGCCAGAAGATGTTCGCCGTCGCGGCCGTCGCGTCGGCCGGCCACGTCGGCGGCAGCCTGGACACGCCGCCCGGCCCGGCGCCGGTGCTGACCGTGGCGCTCGTCTTCGCGGTGGGGACCGTCCTCAGTCTGCGCAGGGTGTCCGGCGGGGCGTCCGTCCGGCTGCTGGCCGCCCGCCCCTGGCAGGTCGCCTCCGCCGAGATGGCCTCCTCCGCCACGGTGCTCTCCAGCGCCGCCCTGGGCGCGCCCGTGAGCATGACGCAGACGGTGATCGGCGGACTGGTGGGTGCGGGGGCCAGCGAGGGGGGCCGCCGGGTGCGCTGGCAGTTCGCCGTCCCCCTGGTCACCGCCTGGGGAGTGACCCTGCCCGCCGCCTACGCGGCCGGCCTGCTGGCCGGCCTACTCGCCCGAGGAGTGACCGCATGACCTTCCGCAGAATCGTCGACGACCTCACCGGCCGCTCGCACCACCAGCTGACCGACCTGCTGGCCGCCCAGCTCGACGCCGCGATCGAGGGGGTGGGGCTGGCGTCCGCGATGTCCGAGGGCACGCTCACGCCCGCCGAGGCCCGCGAGGCCATGGTCGACGTGGAGCACCGGGGCGACACCGGCCGGGCCGGACTGGTCGCCGAACTCGCCGTCGCCCTGACCACGCCGATAGACCGGGAGGACCTCTACCGCTTCTCCCGCAGCGTCGACGACGTCCTGGACAACCTCCGCGACCTGGTGCGCGAGACCGATCTGTACGGCGCCGAGGGCGAGCCCGCTGACCTGCCGGCGCTGGCCGGAGTGGCCGAGGGCCTGGCGATGCTGCGTGGTGCCGTCCAGGGGCTTTCCGACCGGCCCGGGGAGGTCGACGCTGCCACGGAGGCGGCCCGCAAGGCCGCCGGACAGGTGCGCCGGCACTACCAGCTGGCGATGGCGGAGCTGCTCCGCCGGGAGGTCGGTGCCGACACGCTCACCCGGCGGGAACTGCTGCGCCGGCTCGACGTCGTGGGGCTGCGGCTGGGGGAGTCCGTCGCCGCCCTGTCGGACGCCATGCTGAAGCGCAGTCACTGAGGCCCTGAGGGGGAGCGGACGGTTCCGGGCGCGCGGCAACCGAGCGGGCGGCCCGGAGCGTGCCCGCCCGCTGCTGCCCGCCGGCCGTTCAGTGCGCGGTCAGCGTCATCTCGAAGGAGTACCGGGACGCCCGGTAGAGGTGGGACCCGAACTCCACCGGACGCCCCGAATCGCCGTGGACCGTGCGCTCCATGGTCAGCAGGGTGCCGCTGCGGCCCTCGTCCAGCAGGCGGGCCTCCGACGCCGTGGCCCTGCGCGCCCCGATGTTCTGGCGGGCGGTGCGCAGGGAGATGCCGGCCCGCTTGAGCAGTTCGTAGAGCCCGTACTCGGCGAGCTCGTCCTCGGTCAGGGGCAGCAGATCGGCCGGAAGGTGGTTCTGCATGACGGCGATGGGCTCGTCGTTGGCGTACCGCAGCCTGCGCAACGCCACGGTGGGAGCGCCGGGTTCGAGTTCGAGTGCGGCCGCGACGGTTGCCACGGCGGGCACGGTCTCCATGGACAGCACCTCGGTGCGCGGCCTTCGGCCGTCCCGCTTCAGGTCCTCGAAGAGGCTGGTGAGCTCGACCTGCCGGCGCACCCGGTTGTTGACCACCTGGGTGCCCACGCCGCGCTTGCGCGCGAGGAGCCCCTTGTCGACGAGATGCTGCATGGCCTGACGCATCGTCGGGCGCGAGAGACCGAACTTGTCCGCCAGGGCGATCTCGTTCTCCAGCCGGGTGCCGGGCGCCAACGTGCCCGCCTCGATGAGCTGTTGGAGCTGCTGCGCGACCTGGAAGTACAGCGGCACGGGACTGCTGCGGTCGATGCTTATGAGCCTGGTGATCGATTCCATCGGGACTCCTCGATGCGTAGAACCAGGCGTTCAGTATGCCGCACAGTTCGACTCAAGCTCTGTACGTATATATGTCAGAACAAATGCTTGACGCGCTGTGAGTGCCGAGGATACAAATCAGGGACAGGCATCCACTCCTCCTCGAACCGGAGGCATTCGCGCATGCGCATCGGACTCATCGGTACCGGCCGGATCGGCACGTTCCACGCCGAGACCCTGATCGGACTGCCCGCCGTCACGCGGGTCGTCCTCCACGACGCTCTCGAACGCCAGGCGCACGAACTGGCCGTCAAACTCGGTGCCGAGCACGCCCCCGACCTCGACGGACTGCTGGGCTCCGGCCTGGACGGGGTCGTGATCGCCGCTCCCACCGCCTTCCACGCGGACCTCGTCCGGGCCGCCGCCCGCGCCGGAGTGCCCGTCTTCTGCGAGAAGCCGATCGCCGGTTCCCTCGACGGGACCCGCGCCCTGCTGGCCGAGCTCGACGGCACCGGGGTCCCGCTCCAGGTCGGCTTCCAGCGCCGCTTCGACGCCGGCTACGCGGAGCTGCGCGACGCGGTCGCCGCCGGTGAACTGGGCTGGCTCCACACCATCCGGGCCTGCACCGCCGACCCGGCGCCGCCCCCGGCCGGATACCTGCCCGCGTCGGGCGGCATCTTCCGCGACTGCGCCGTGCACGACTTCGACATCGTGCGCTGGGTCACCGGCCGCGAGGTCGTCGAGGTCAGCGCCACCGGCGCCAACCGCGGCGACCCCTGCTTCACCGCCGCCGGGGACGTCGACACCGCCGTCACCGTCCTCACCCTCGACGACGGCACCCTCGTGACGTGCACCGCCACCCGCTACAACGGCGCCGGCTACGACGTACGGATGGAGGTGGCCGGCTCCACGGGCACGCTGGCCACCGGCCTCGACCCGCACACCCCCCTGGGCTTCACCACCGGCGGACCGCAGCCCGGCGCCGTCTCCCACGACGGTTTCCTGAGCCGCTTCCGGGAGGCGTACGTCGCCGAGCTGACCGCCTTCACCGAGGTGGCCGCCGGCCTCCGGCCGAGCCCCTGCACCGGGGACGACGCGCTGGCCGCCCTGCTGGTCGCCGAGGCCGCCGACCTTTCGTGCCGTACCGGCCGACCCGCACGAGTAGAGGAGGCGGGCCGATGATCCGCGTCGCCGGAGCGCCCATTTCCTGGGGCGTGTGCGAAGTCCCCGGCTGGGGACACCAGATGGACCCCGAGCGGGTGCTGGACGAGATGGCCGCCGCCGGTCTCGCCGCCACCGAGTTCGGCCCCGACGGCTTCCTGCCCGAGGACCCGGACGCCCGCGCGGAACTGCTCGCGGGACACGGGCTCACCGCCGTCGGCGGATTCGTCCCCGTCGTCCTGCACGACCCGGACCGCGACCCGCTGCCCGAGGTCCGCCGCGCGCTGGCCGGGTTCGGGTCCGCCCGGACCCTGGTCCTGGCCGCCGCGACCGGATCCGACGGCTACGACGCCCGCCCCGAACTCTCCGCACGGGAATGGGGCGCGCTCCTGACCAACCTCGACCGGATCGCCGCCCACGCGGCGGCGGAAGGCATCACCGCCACCCTCCACCCGCACATCGGCACGATGGTCGAGGGCCCGGACGAGGTCGAGCGCGTCCTCACCGGCAGTACCGTCCCCCTCTGCCTCGACACCGGCCACCTCCTGGCCGGCGGCAGCGACCCCGTGGACCTGGCCCGCCGGGCCGCCGACCGCATCGCCCACGTCCACCTCAAGGACGTCGACGCGGCGCTCGCCGCCCGCGTCCGGGCCGGGGAGCGCACCTACACGGAAGCCGTCCGCACCGGCCTCTACCAGCCGCTCGGCCAGGGCGACGTGGACATCTCCGCGATCACCGCCGCCCTGGACGCGGCCGGCTACACCGGGTGGTACGTCCTCGAACAGGACACCGTGCTCGATGCCGAACCCGCTGCCGGAGAAGGCCCGTTGGCCGACGTCGTCGCGTCGCTGGCCCATCTGCGCAAGGTGACGTCGTGACCGCCGCACCCCCCGCGCCCGAAGTGCTCGTCATGGGGCGGCTCGGCGTGGACCTGTACCCGCTCCAGCAGGGGGTGGGCCTCGCCGACGTCGAGACCTTCGGCAAGCACCTGGGCGGCAGCGCCGCCAACGTCGCGGTCGCGGCCGCCCGGCACGGCCGCCGCACCGCCCTGATCAGCCGCACCGGACAGGACCCCTTCGGCGACTACCTCCGCGCCGAGCTGGGCCGTTACGGAGTCGACGCCGCCCGGGTCCGCCCCGTCGCCGGACCCCCGACCCCCGTCACCTTCTGCGAGGTCTTCCCGCCCGACGACTTCCCCATCTGGTTCTACCGCCCGCCCGGCACCCCGGACCTGCGGATCCACCCCGAGGAAGTCGACCCGGACGAGGTGCGCGCGGCCGGACTGCTCTGGATCACCGGCACCGGGCTCTCCGCCGAACCCAGCGCGGCCGCCCACCTCGCCGCCCTCACCGCCCGCGACCGCTCGGGGATCACCGTCCTCGACCTCGACTACCGGCCGGGGCTCTGGCCCTCCCCGCAGGCCGCGGGACCCGCGCTGCGGGCCGCCCTCGCCGGGGCCACCGTGGCCGTCGGCAATCTCGACGAGTGCGAGGCGGCCGTCGGCGAACGCGACCCGGACGCCGCGGCCGACGCCCTGCTGGCCACCGGCATCGAGCTCGCCGTGGTCAAGCAAGGACCCGCCGGAGTGCTGGCACGCACCGCCCGGGAACGGGTCGTGGTCGCCCCCCACCCCGTCCGGGTCGTCAACGGACTCGGAGCGGGCGACGCCTTCGGCGGCGCCCTGTGCCACGGCCTGCTCGCGGGCTGGCCCCTCGAGCGGACCCTCCGCTTCGCCAACGCCGCAGGCGCCTACGTCGCGGGGCGGCTCTTCTGCGCCCCCGACATGCCGACTACCCCCCAGGTGGAGGACATGATGGAACACGCCCACTCCCAGGAAGCGGCACCGCATGCGTGACGGAGTGCTGCAGACCCTGCTGGAGACGCGGGCCCGGCGGCCCGAGGCGATCGCGGAGGCGGCGCAGCGGCGCCGCAGGCGCCCGATGGTGAAGCCGTCCGGCCGGCTGATGCTGGTCGCCGCCGACCATCCGGCCCGCGGCGCCCTCGCCGTGCGCGGCCGGGCCGACGCCATGGCGAACCGCGTCGGACTGCTGGACCGCCTGCTCACCGCCCTGGCCCGCCCGGGGGTGGACGGCGTGCTCGGCACCCCCGACGTGCTGGAGGACCTGCTGCTGCTCGGCGCCCTGGACGACAAGGTCGTCATCGGTTCCATGAACCGCGGCGGCGTGCCCGGGACCGCGTTCGAGATCGACGACCGCTTCACCGCCTACGACGCCGCCTCGATCGAGGAGATGGGCTTCAACGCCGGGAAGATGCTGCTGCGCATCGACCCGACCGACCCCGCCAGCGCGTCCACCCTGGCGGGCTGCGCGGGCGCCGTCTCCGATCTCGCCGACCGCAGGCTTCCGGCCCTGGTCGAACCCTTCTGGGTCGAGCGCCTGGCGGACGGGCGAGCGGTCAACGACCTGCGGCCCGCGTCCATGGTCCGGGCGCTGGCCATCGCCCAGGGGCTGGGCCGCACCTCGGCCTACACCTGGCTGAAGGTGCCGGTGGTCGACAACATGGAGATGGTGATGGAGGCGTCGACGCTTCCCGCGCTGCTGCTCGGCGGAGACCCTCCGGGCAGCCCCGACGACACGTACGCCTCCTGGGAGAAGGCGCTCCGGCTCCCCACCGTGCGCGGCCTGGTCGCCGGCCGCTCACTGCTCTACCCGCCCGACGACGACGTGGCCGCCGCGGTGGACACCGCCGTCGGCCTGCTGTGAGAGGAGACGCCATGGACGGCCACCAGCCCGCGGGCAGCACCGCACACGGCCCCTGGTCCGTGGACACCGGCATGCGGCACACGGGACTCAGAGTCCTGGAACTCGGACCGGGCGGCTCGCAGTCCTTCGGAACGCGGGAACGCGAGGTGATCGTGGTCCCCCTGTCCGGCTCCTGCTCCGTGCGCTGCGGCGGCGAGGAGTTCACCCTGGCCGGCCGCACCGGCGTCTTCGAGGGCGTGAGCGACTTCGCCTACGTCCCCCGGCGCAGCGACGCCGTCCTCAGCAGCCCCGGCGGCGGCCGTTTCGCGCTGGCGAGCGGCACCGCCCGGCGGGACCTGCCGTTCCGCCGGGGCCCGGCCGAGGAGGTGCCGGTCGAGACGCGCGGTGCGGGTTCCTGCCGGCGGCAGGTCAACAACCTGGCCAGCGCCGACGGCTTCACCTGCGACCGGCTGATCGTCGTCGAGGTGATCACCCCGGACGGCAACTGGTCCAGCTATCCGCCGCACAAGCACGACGAGCACACCGCGACCGAGTCGGAGCTGGAGGAGATCTACTACTTCGAGATCGGCCGCGACGGCTTCGGCCAGCACCGACTGGGCGGCAGCCCGCCCGGCCCCGCCGGCGAGACCGCCGAGGTCCGCACCGGCGACGTCGTGCTGGTGCCGGACGGCTGGCACGGCCCCTCGGCCGCGCTGCCCGGCTACCCGATGTACTACCTCAACGTGATGGCCGGCCCGCACGACGAGCGCGCCTGGCGGATCACCGACGACCCGGCACACGCCTGGATCCGCGAAACATGGGGCGACGCGCCCGCCGCCCCCGGAGCACCGTCCACGGAAGGAGCAGCATGATCCGGCTCACCGTCGCCCAGGCACTGGTGCGTTTCCTGACCGCCCAGCACACCGAACGGGACGGGGTCGGCCGGCGCCTGTTCGCCGGCTGCTTCGGGATCTTCGGGCACGGCAATGTGGCGGGCCTGGGGCAGGCGCTCTGGGAGAACCGCGACCTGACGTACTACCAGGCCCGCAACGAGCAGGCGATGGTGCACACCGCCGCCGCCTACGCCCGGATGACCGACCGCCTCTCGACCTTCGCCTGCACCGCGTCCGTCGGGCCCGGGGCCACCAACATGATCACCGCCGCCGCCGGGGCCACCATCAACCGGCTCCCGGTGCTCCTCCTCCCCGGGGACACCTTCGCCACCCGCGTCGCCGAACCGGTGCTCCAGCAGCTGGAGATGCCGTGGGCGGGCGACGTGACCGTCAACGACGCCTTCCGGCCCGTCTCCCGCTACTTCGACCGGATCGGCCGCCCCGAGCAGCTGATCGGCGCCGCCCTCGCGGCCGTACGCACGCTCACCGATCCGGTGGACACCGGTGCGGTGACGCTCGCGCTCCCCCAGGACGTGCAGGCCGAGGCCTACGACTGGCCGGAGGAGTTCCTGGCCCACCGGGTGTGGCGCATCGACCGGCCGGCCCCGCAGCCCGAGGTGCTGGCCGACGCCGTCCGGATGATCCGGGACGCCCGCCGCCCCCTCGTCGTGGCCGGTGGCGGAGTCGTGTACGCGGGCGCCACCGAGGCGCTGGACGCGTTCGCCCGGGCGACCGGCATTCCGGTCGCGGAGACTCAGGCGGGCAAGGGGTCGCTCCGGCACGGCCACCCGTCGTCGGTCGGCGCGATCGGGCACACCGGCACGACGGCGGCCGACGCGCTGGCCCGGGAAGCCGACCTGGTGATCGGCATCGGCACCCGCTACAGCGACTTCACCACCGCCTCGCACACCCAGTTCGCCGACCCGGGCGTCCGGTTCCTCAACATCAACGTGGCCCGGCTGGACGCCGTGAAGCACGCCGGGCTGGCGATGGTCGCGGACGCCCGCACCGCCCTGGAAGCCCTGACGGCCGGGCTGTCGGACTGGCAGGTCCCCCCGGAGCACCGCACGCGGGCCACCGCACTGGCCCGCGAGTGGGACGCGGTGGTGGACGTCGCCCACCACGTGGGCCGCACCCCGAAGCCCGCGCAGTCCGAGGTCGTCGGAGCGGTCAACGAGGCTGCCGGTGAGGACGGCGTCGTGGTCTGCGCGGCCGGCTCGCTCCCCGGTGACCTGCACAGACTGTGGCGGCCCGCGGACCCGAAGCAGTACCACGTCGAATACGGGTACTCCTGCATGGGTTACGAGATCGCCGGCGGGCTCGGCGTGAAACTCGCCGCCCCCGAGCGCGAGGTCTTCGTCATGGTGGGGGACGGCTCCTACCTGATGATGGCCCAGGAACTGCTGACGGCGGTCTCCGAAGGAATCAAGCTCATCGTGGTCCTGGTCCAGAACCACGGCTTCGCCTCGATCGGCGCGCTCTCCGAAACGGTGGGCGCGCCCCGCTTCGGCACCTGGTACCGCTACCGCGACGCGGAGAGCGGAGCGCTGGAGGGGGAGCGGCTGCCCGTCGACCTGGCGGCCAACGCGGCGAGTCTGGGGGCGGACGTCCTGCGCGTCGCCGGCATCGCCGAACTCCGCAAGGCCCTCGCCGAGGCCAGGGCCTCCGACCGCTGCACGGTGATCCACATCGAAACGGATCCGCTGGCCCCCGCCCCGTCCTCCGGAGCCTGGTGGGACGTCCCGGTCGCGGAGGTCTCCGAGGCCCCGGAGACGAAGGCCGCCCGCGCGTCGTACACGAAGGCCAAGACCGCCCAGCGCCCGTACCTCTGAGGGGCCCGCGCGTGAGGGCCGGTCCCCCCGGGGGACCGGCCCGTCGGCGTCCCCGAGCGCCCCCAGCCGAGGGCCCCGCAGGTAAAGCGCCCCGCAGTCAAAGCACCCGCAGTCAAAGCACCCGCAGTGCCGTCCCCCGTGGCTAGAGCGCCCGCAGCGCTCTCACCCGCGGCGGGTCGGGGGTCTTGTTCAGGAGGGCCGGGAGGTCCGTCAGCGCGTTGATGCGGAAGTCCGCCGTCTCCACCACATCCGGGTGATCCGCCCACCAGTAGCCGCACGCGCCCCGCCGGATGTGCGCCGCCCTCAGGCCCGAGGACTTGGCCGGGAACAGGTCGCCCGCCGGGTGGTCGCCCACGTACAGCGTCGCCTGGGGATGCGCGCCGGACGCCTCCAGGACCCGGGCGAAGAACTCCGGGTCCGGCTTGGCGACGCCCCACTCGTCCGAGGTGACGACCAGATCCGCCGGCAGGTCCAGCGCCCGCAGCAGCTCCCCGGCCCGCACCGTCCCGTTGCCCGCGACCACCACCCGTACGCCCAGCGCCCGCAGTTCCGCGAGGGCCGGCCGCACGTCCGGATAGAGGTCCGACTCGTCCAGGTGCTCGCCGCGCCCGGCGGCGGCGCGGGCGAGGGAGGCCTCGGTGACGTCCATGTCGGGGCGCAGCATGGTCAGCGCGTCGGCGCTGTCCCGGCCCTGGACGACCGCGGCCCCGACCAGCGCGCTCAGCGTGTGCGGCGGGACGCCGAGCCAGTTGGCCCAGGACGCCCAGTAGCGGTCGTCGCGGATGAGTGTCTCGCCGGTGTCGAAGACGATCGTTTCCATCACCGGACCGAGCCTACGGGTCCCGGAGTCCCGCACGTCCGAGGCGCAAGGGGCGCGAGGGCGCTGCCGGAGATCCGGCCCGTCACCGGCCCGGCTCTCGCTCGTATGCTCGGTTCATGACCGATCCTCAGCGCGGACGTCCCACCACCAACTCCATGCGACGTGCCCTCAAGCGCGCCAGAGACGGTGTCGCCCTCGACGTGGCCGAGGCCGCCGTCCTGCTCCAGGCGCGCGGCGACGATCTGACGGATCTCGCCGCATCCGCCGCCCGGGTACGGGACGCGGGTCTCGATGCGGCGGGACGGCCCGGAGTCATCACGTACTCCCGCAAGGTCTTCATCCCGCTGACCCGGCTCTGCCGCGACAAGTGCCACTACTGCACCTTCGTCACCGTCCCCGGCAAGCTCCGGCGCGACGGGCACGGCATGTTCCTGTCCCCGGACGAGGTGCTCGCCATCGCCCGCGACGGCGCGGCGATGGGGTGCAAGGAAGCGCTGTTCACGCTGGGCGACCGCCCGGAGGACCGCTGGCCCGAGGCCCGGGAGTGGCTGGAGGCCGAGGGGTACGACGACACCCTCGCGTACGTACGCGCCATGGCGATCCGCGTCCTCGAGGAGACCGGTCTCCTCCCGCACCTCAACCCGGGCGTGCTGACCTGGACCGACCTCCAGCGCCTCAAGCCCGTCGCCCCGTCCATGGGCATGATGCTGGAGACGACCGCGACGCGGCTGTGGTCCGAGCCCGGCGGCCCCCACCACGGCTCCCCGGACAAGGAACCGGCCGTGCGGCTGCGGGTCCTGGAGGACGCGGGCCGGTCCAACGTCCCGTTCACCACCGGCATCCTCATCGGCATCGGCGAGTCGTACGAGGAGCGCGCCGACTCCCTCTTCGAGCTGCGCAGGACCGCCCGCGCCTACCACGGCATCCAGGAAGTCATCATCCAGAACTTCCGGGCCAAGCCCGGCACGGTGATGCGCGCGATGCCGGACGCGGAGCTGGAGGAGCTCGCCGCCGCCATCGCCGTCGCCCGCCACATCCTCGGCCCGTCCGCCCGTATCCAGGCCCCGCCGAACCTCGTCGACGCGGAGTACGCGCTGATGGTCGGCGCCGGAATCGACGACTGGGGCGGCGTCTCCCCGCTGACCCCGGACCATGTGAACCCCGAGCGCCCCTGGCCGCACATCGACGAGCTGGCCGCGCGGACCGCCGACGCGGGCTTCGAGCTGCGCGAACGGCTCACCATCTACCCCGAGTTCATCCAGCGCGGCGAGCCCTGGCTCGACCCCCGCCTCCTCCCGCACGTGCGCGCCCTCGCCGACCCGGAGACCGGGCTCGCGAAGGAGGGGGTGCTCCCCGCCGGCCTGCCCTGGCAGGAGCCCGACGAGGGCTTCCACGCCTCCGGCCGCACCGATCTGCACCGCACCATCGACACCGAGGGCCGCACCGCCGACCGCCGTGACGACTTCGACGAGGTGTACGGGGACTGGGAGGCGCTCCGCGAGGCCGCGGCGCCCGGCATGGTCCCCTCCCGCGTCGGCACCGACGTGAAGGGCGCCCTCAGCCAGGCCGCCGCCGACCCGACGAAGCTCACCGACGCCCAGGCGCTCACCCTGCTGCACGCGGACGGGCCGGCGCTCGACGAGCTCTGCCGGATCGCGGACGCCCTGCGCCGTGACGTCGTCGGCGACGACGTCACCTACGTCGTCACGCGCAACATCAACTTCACCAACGTCTGCTACACCGGCTGCCGCTTCTGCGCCTTCGCCCAGCGGCGCACCGACGCCGACGCGTACACCCTCTCCCTCGACCAGGTCGCCGACCGGGCCGCTCAGGCGTGGGACGTCGGCGCGGTCGAGGTCTGCATGCAGGGCGGCATCCACCCGGACCTGCCCGGCACCGCGTACTTCGACATCGCGCGGGCGGTGAAGGAACGCGTGCCCGGCATGCACGTCCACGCGTTCTCACCGATGGAGGTCGTCAACGGGGCCACCCGCACCGGCCTGTCGATCCGCGACTGGCTGACCGCCGCGAAGGAGGCCGGGCTGGACTCGATCCCCGGCACGGCGGCGGAGATCCTGGACGACGAGGTCCGCTGGATCCTCACCAAGGGCAAGCTGCCGACGGCGGAGTGGCTGGAGGTCATCAGGACGGCCCACGAGGTCGGCCTGCGCTCCTCCTCCACGATGATGTACGGCCACGTCGACCAGCCCCGCCACTGGCTGGGCCACCTGCGCACGCTCGCCCGCCTCCAGCAGGAGACCGGCGGCTTCACGGAGTTCGTCACCCTCCCCTTCATCCACACCAACGCACCCGTCTACCTCGCGGGCATCGCCCGCCCCGGCCCCACCGACCGCGACAACCGGGCCGTCACGGCGATGGCCCGCCTCCTGCTCCACCCGCACATCACCAACATCCAGACCAGCTGGGTGAAGCTGGGCACGGAGGGTGCGGCGGAGATGCTGCGCTCAGGAGCGAACGACCTGGGCGGCACGCTGATGGAGGAGACCATCTCCCGCATGGCCGGGTCGGGTTACGGCTCCTACAAGTCGGTGCAGGACCTGGTCGCGGTGGCCGCGGCGGCCGGCCGGCCGGCGAAGCCGCGTACGACGCTGTACGGAGAGGTGCCGGCCGAGCGCGTCACGGCCGCGGCGGCCTCGGACGGGCACCTGCCGGAACTGCTGCCGGTGCTGGAGGGCTGAGCCCCGCCCGCCGAGGCCGCGCCGCCCCCGGGTTCCCCGCCCTGAGCGGGGAACCCGGGGGCGCTGTCGTGCGGCGGGATCAGCCGGCCGGTTCGCCGAACCAGCGGGAGAGGTGCTCGTCCAGTTCCTTCTGGGCGTCGCCGGCCCAGGCGACGTGGCCGTCGGGCCGCAGCAGGACGCAGGGGGCGTCCAGTACCGCGCCGGGGTCCGCGAGGTGATCGACCCGGTCCGCCCAGCCGCCGACGCTCAGGCGCCGGGTGCGGTCCAGCAGCAGTCCGCGGCCCCGGTGCAGCAGGTCGTAGAGGCGGCCCTGCCCCACGTCGAGGTCGGGCAGGCGGCGGCCGAGCAGGTCGGGGCCTCCGCCGAGGTCGTAGCGGATGTCGATCGCGGCGATTTTCCCGGTGAGGCGGCGGTTCACCTCGTCGATGTCCATGAGCTCGGTGAGCAGCCTGCGCAGGGCCTGCGGGCCCGGTTCGGGGGAGTGCAGTTCCATCTGGGCGCGCGTGTTGTCCAGCACGTCCGCGGCGACCGGATGACGTTCGGCCTGGTAGGTGTCCAGCAGCGTCTCCGGGGCCCATCCGCGGACCTGTGCGGCCAGTTTCCAGCCGAGGTTGAACGCGTCCTGCACGCCCAGGTTGAGGCCCTGCCCGCCCGTGGGCGGATGGATGTGGGCCGCGTCGCCGGCCAGCAGCACCCGCCCGCTCCGGTACCGCTCGGCCTGCCGGGTGGCGTCCCCGAAGCGGGACAGCCAGCGCGGGGAATGCACGCCGAAATCGGTGCCTGCGACGGCGCGCAGCCGTACCTTGAAGTCCTCCAGACTCGGCGGCACCGCACGGTCGACGACTCCCTCGGCGGGAACGACGACGCTGTACGCTCCCTCGCCGAAGGGCCTCAGCCAGAACCGCTTGTCCGTCCCGCCGATCTCGCGCACCTTCGCGGCGACCTCCTCCGGCGGCACGCCCACCTTCATCTCGCCCATCAGCGTCTCGGTGCGCGAGGGCTCCCCGGGGAAGCCAACGCCGAGCAGCTTGCGTACGGTGCTGCGCCCGCCGTCACAGCCGACGAGATAGCGCGCCCGCACCCGTTCGACGCCCTCACCGGCTGCGCCCTCACCGGCCAGCTCGACGGTCACGCCGTCGTCGTCCTGCTCGAAGCCGGCCACGGCACGACCGTGCCGGACCTCGGCACCCAGCCGGACCGCGTGCTCCTCCAGCAGACCGACGAGGACCGGTTGCGGGATGCCCAGCAGATAGGCGTGGGCGGAATCCAGGCCCTGGGGGGCGGGCGTGGGGATACCGGCGAAGAATCCTCCGGCCGGACGCTTCCTTCCGTGCGCGAGGAGTCGCTCCAGGATTCCGCGCATGGCCATCAGCTCGATACTGCGGATGTGCAGCCCGACGATGCGGACGAACGACGCGGGTTCGGTGTCCTTCTCCAGGACGAGGACCCGCACGTCGTGCAGCCGCAGCTCGGCGGCCAGCACGGCGCCGGTCGGCCCGCAACCGGCGATGATCACGTCGTACGAGGCGCTGGAATGCGATGAGTTCACAGGTGGTGCCTTTCGGGAGTGCCTGGTGGGCGTGGCGCTCCCGGCGACACCTACGTCAATCGCGCGGCCATGACGGAAAGGGGGAGCACCCACATCGATACTGCGTTCATGGGTCTCACCTCCTCGGGCGCTGTCACGGTCGACGGCCAACTATAGGCCCGGGCATTCGGCCGTCCAGTTCTTTTCCGGGAGCCCCTGTGACGCGCCTTTGCCGTAACGGCAAAGGGACTCGCCCCCCTGCGGGCGCCGTGCGCATGATCGGTTCGGAGGCGACGGGGCGGCGACGGCCGCCGGAGCCGGCCCTGACGCACAGCAGCCGCACCCCCGCGCGGAGACCGCACCTGGAGGAGACGCATGGCACCGCACAGCTCGGAGATCACGCACCGGTCGGTCGCATCGCCGGGCGGCCGGATCCACCTCGTCGAGCAGGGAACCGGGCCGCTCGTCCTGCTGGTCCACGGCTTCCCGGAGTCCTGGTACTCCTGGCGTCACCAGCTGCCGGTCCTGGCGGCGGCGGGGTACCGGGCGGTCGCCCTCGACGTGCGCGGCTACGGCCGCTCCTCCAAGCCGGCCGCGACGGACGCGTACCGGATGACCGAACTCGTGGAGGACAACGCCGCGGTGGTGCGCGCCCTGGGCGAGGAGTCGGCCGTGGTCGTCGGCCACGACTGGGGCGCCACCATCGCCGCGCATTCCGCCCTCCTCAGGCCGGAGGTCTTCCGCGCGGTGGGCTTGCTGAGCGTTCCCTACACCCCGCCCGGCGGCCCCCGGCCCACCAGTGTCTTCGCCCGGATGGGCGGGGGCGAGGAGTTCTACGTCTCCTACTTCCAGGAGCCCGGCCGTGCCGAGGCCGAGATCGAACCCGATGTACGCGGCTGGCTCGCAGGCTTCTACGCGGCGCTGTCCGCCGGCACCATGCCCGCGGCCGGCGCTCCGGACCCGCACTTCGTCAGCGAGGGCGGGACACTGCGCGACCGGTTCCCCGGCGGCCGGCTGCCCGGCTGGCTCGGTGAGCGGGATCTCGACGTGTACGCCGCCGAGTTCGAACGCACCGGCCTGACCGGCGCACTGAACCGGTACCGGAACATGGACCGCGACTGGGAGGATCTCACCCCTCACGCCGGCGCCCCCCTCACCCAGCCCTCGGTGTTCATCGGCGGCGGTCTGGACGCCTCCACCACCTGGCTGGCCGACGCGATCGACGCCTACCCGGTCACGCTGCCGGGCCTGGTCTCCTCCCACATCCTCGACGGCTGCGGCCACTGGATCCAGCAGGAGCGCCCCGCCGAGGTCAACCGCATCCTCACCGACTGGCTGGGGGAGCTGCCCGGTTGAGACGTGCCGCCCTGGGGCGGGGAGCGGTCCTGCCGCCCTGGGGCGGGGAGACGCATCGGCTCGGCAGCCACCGTGAAGGGCCCCGACGGGGGGTCACCCCCGTGGCGTCGGCCGGCCGGCGGATCCCGCTCCGGGGCGCGGCCGTCCCGGGTGTTCAGGCCGGGCAGGAGTCCCGGTCAGCCGGCCCGGTCGTGGTCGGCCAGGACCGCCTCGATCACGCGCAGTTCGGCCGCCGCCCGCTCCCCGTCCGCGCCGGGGAGCCCGGTCAGGTTCAGCAGCGCCTTCCACAGCGCCCAGCCCCGGGCACGCGCCCAGGCGGCGACGGCACAACGAGATGTCGCCCGGCCGCTCGGCCCGCCTGCCCGGGGGCCGGTCTCAGCGGCGACCGGCCGCGTACGTCACGAACGCGGACCAGGCCGCCGTGCTGAAGACGAGCGCGGGGCCGGTGGGGGTCTTGCTGTCGCGGACCGGGACCAGGGCGGGGAAGGTGTCCGACACCTCGACGCAGTTGGTGCCACCGCCGTCGCTGTAGCTGGACTTGCGCCAGTTTGCGGTGGAGAGGTCGAGCGTACGGTTCATGGTCTGTGCTCCTCCAAGACGCCCCGGATAAACGCCATTGAGTCCGACGGGGACAGCGCCCGGTCTCGGACCCGATCGTAGGACAGCCGATAGTCGGCGACCTTGTCGGCCTCGTCGATCAACTCGCCGAATCCGTTGCCCTCCACGTAGGCAACCGAGCTGCCGTCCCGCTCCCACAACAGCCACAGGTGGCTGCCCATCAATCCGTGGATTCCTGCGGTGAAAGGCAGGACTTGCAGTACGACGGACGGGAGTCGTGTGACGTCGACAAGGTGTGCCAGTTGGTCCACCCAGACCTGCGGATCGGCGGTCGGGCGACGGAGAGCGACTTCATCCAGAATCACACGGACCTGGGGTGCCGGGCTGCGATGTAACAGGTCTTGGCGACTCATGCGCGCCGCGACCTGCTCCTCGATCAACTCCGCCTTGTCGTCGGATGTCTGTGACGCCGACAGGACCTCCCGCGCGTACTCCTCCGTCTGGAGCAGGCCCGGAACGGCCAGCTGGTACATCCACATGATGCGTGCCACGTTCTCCAGCCGCATGAACTCCTTGTACCGGTCCTTGAAGACCTCCTTGCGCGCCACCTTCCAGAGCTGCACCAGCAGCCCCCCGGAGTCGTAGAACCGGTCCAGGTCCTCCATCACCGCGAGCTTCGAGAGCCGTTGGCTCACCTCCAGGCGGTAGAGGTAGCTCTTGTCGTAGCGGGTCTTCTCGGCGAGCTGGCCCAGCGACAGGCCGGCCTTCTCGCGCAGGTAGCGCAGGGCCCGGCCGAGAGCGGCGCGCCCCGACTCCTCGTCCGTGGGCGTGAGTTCGGTCATCGGCGGCCCTCCGTTGTCCTGCGCGCGGGCAATCGTGTCCACCTGCCCGAGCGTACGGCGGGAGCGTCATCATCGGAGCACGATCCGTCACCGTCACCCGCCGGTGGGACCCACCGCCCGCCGGCCGTCAGGAGCAGTCATGGCCGACCTTCCTCCCCGTCTCCTTCCCTGGACCTCCCCGGAGGGCAAGCCGTGCTGGCTCAGCACCGACGACCCCGACAGCCGGATGTCGCGGCTGGCCGACGACATGGAGGCCGAGCAGATCGAGTGCGGCGAGGAGGTGTGGGCCGGGTCGCGCGCCGTCCTGGCGGACCGGGCGGCGGGGGAGCGGGCGGTGCGGTTCGCGCTCACCCGGGCCACCGAGTCGCTGGGGGACGTCCTGCGGATCGCACGCAGCAGGGGGCACCGGATGCACGGGGAATCCCCGGAGATTGCCGCGCAAAACTGAACCGAACCAGCCACTTCGTACATACCGTTCCGCCCCCGTCGGCCCCGTCCGCGTTCGATTACAGTGCTCCGCAGTTACCGCGCAGTCGCACACGGGAACGGACCGACCGGGAGACGGGGAGGGGCACGGTGGGCTCAGGGACCACGGTTGTCTGGGGCCGTGCCGAACAGCAGGACTTCCGCAGCCGGGTGCGCGGCGCACTGCTCGGCGGCGCCATCGGCGACGCGCTCGGGGCCGGCGTCAGCGGGCTCACGCTGGAGGAGATCCGCGAGGCCCACGGGGCCGACGCCGTCACCGACTTCGTCCCCGCACACGGCGGGCGCGGCTGTGTCACCGCCGTCACCCAGCTCACCCTGTTCACCGTCGACGGGCTGATCCGCGCCCAGGTCCGCCGCGACACCGGCGCCTGGCACCCGCCCACCGACGTGCACCAGGCCCATCTGCGCTGGGCCGCCACCCAGCACGACTGGGGCCCCGACGAGCGGCGCAAGGACAACGGCTGGCTCGCCGGGCAGGAGTGGCTCTACACCCGCCGAGCGCCCACCCGGGAATGCCTGGGGGGCTTCGGGGACACGGTCATGGGCACCCTCGACCGGCCCAAGAACCCCGCCGCGCACGACTCGGCCGCGCTCACCCGCTCCGCCCCGTTCGGGCTGCTCGTCGGGTGGGAGCCGCAGCTCGTGCTCCAGCTGGCCGTCGAGTGCGCCGCCCAGACCCACGGCCACCCCACCGCCCTGCTCTCCGCCGGCGCCCTCGCCGTGATGGTGCACGGTCTGGCGCGGGGCGAGACCCTGGACGGCTCCGTGCAGCACGCGCTGGCGCTCCTCGCCGAGCGGCCCGGCCACGAACCCGTCACCGAGGCGCTCCAGCAGGCCCTCGGCACCGTGCGCCAGGGCATCCCCGGGCCCGCCCTCATCGAGGCGCTGGGCGCGACGGACTCCGCCGAGGAGGTCCTCGGCGTGGCCCTGTACTGCGCCCTGGTCGGCGAGGACATCCGGCACGGCCTGCGGCTGGCCGTGAACCATGGCGGCCCGTCCGCGGCCACCGGGGCGGTGTGCGGGGCGCTGCTCGGCGCGCTGCACGGCGAGACCGCGCTGCCCCCGGCCTGGCTCGCCGAGCTGGAGGGGCGCGCCACGCTCCTGGAGCTGGCCGACGACTTCGCCATGGAGATGACGCAGGGACCCGCCCTGCACAGCCCGGCCGCGGCCGCCCCGGGCTGGCTGGCCCGCTACCCGCGCGGCTGAACCCCCGGAACAGGGAGGAGGGGCGGGCCGTCCGCACGGAAGCCGCCGCATCCGTCCGTACCACCCGCCCCTCACCCCCGTACGGCCGCAGGCGTCAGTCCTTCACGCCCTTCGCGACCGCCACGTCCTGCGGACCCCCCTGCGCCGGAACGCCCGCACCGGCCGCCGGGCCGTCGCCGTCCGAGTTGATCCGCTCGATGATCGCGTCGCGCTCCGGGGTGTCCTCCGGCTTGATGAAGCCGATGACGACGTAGAGCACCAGCGAGATCGCCAGCGGCAGGGCCACCTGGTACTGCAGGGCGACGTCCGTCTTCACCGAGCCGTCGAAGTTGTAGTTGGTGAAGTAGAAGGCCAGCAGCCCCGCCGCCCAGCTGGTGAGCGCCGCCGTCGGTCCCGACTTACGGAACCTGCGCAGCAGGCCGAGCATGAACGGGATCGCGATCGGGCCCATCAGACCGGCGACCCACTTGATGACGACCGAGATGATGTCCTTGAACGTCGGCGAGTTGATCTGCGTCGCCAGCGCCATGGACAGGCCGAGGAAGCCGAGCGTGGAGAGCCGCGCGGCCATCAGGCCGGCCCGCTCGCTCCAGTTGCGGGCGGCCTTGGAGAAGACCGGCGCGATGTCGCGGGTGAAGACCGCCGCGATGGCGTTGGCGTCCGAGGAGCACATGGCCATCGTGTGCGAGAAGAAGCCGACGACGACCAGGCCCAGCAGCCCGTGCGGCAGCAGCTGCTCGGTCATCAGCGCGTAGCTGTCCGAGGCGTCCGGCTTCTGCGCGTGGACGAGCAGCGGGGCGCACCACATCGGGAAGAACAGGACCGTGGGCCAGACCAGCCACAGAAGGGCGGAGAGCCGCGCCGAGCGGGTCGCGGAGGCGGCGGAGTCCGTGGCCATGTAGCGCTGGGCCTGGTTCCACATGCCGCCGTTGTACTCGAACGTCTTGATGAACAGGTACGCCAGCAGGAAGGTCACGGTGTACGGACCGGCCGTCGGGTCCGTGTGGCCCTCGGGCAGCTTGTCCCAGACCGTCCACAGGGTGCTGAAGCCGTCCAGCTTGCTCATCGCGGTGACGAGCATCGCGATGCCGGCGAACAGCTGGATGACGAACTGCCCCAGCTCGGTGAGCGCGTCGGCCCACAGACCGCCGACCGTGCAGTAGACGGCCGTGATGAGACCGGTGATGAAGATGCCCTGGGTCAGGGTGATGCCCGTGAAGACGGAGAGCAGGGTGGCGATGGCCGCCCACTTGGCGCCGACGTCCACGATCTTCAGCAGCAGACCGGACCAGGCGAGCGCCTGCTGGGTCTGGATGTTGTAGCGGTTCTTCAGGTATTCGAGCGGCGAGGCGACGTGCAGCCGCGAGCGCAGCCGGTTGAGCCGGGGAGCGAAGAGCTTGGAGCCGATCCCGATGCCGATGGCGATGGGGAGGGACCACGTCACGAAGGAGGTGACGCCGTACTGGTAGGCGATGCCGGCGTATCCGGTGAACATGACGGCGCTGTAGCCGGACATGTGGTGCGAGATGCCGGAGAGCCACCACGGCATCTTCCCGCCGGCCGTGAAGAAGTCGCTGACGTTGTCGACGCGCTTGTGGGACCAGAGCCCGATCGCGATCATCACGCCGAAGTAGCCGATGAGCACGACCCAGTCGAGACTGTTCATATCCCCCTCCTGGGGTCCGCCTTGTGAACGGGTACGCACTTCGTCAGTACGGCCGGTCAGCGGGGCCCCCGTGCGGGAAGCGGGGACTTCGGGGATTGAACCGCCTGTTCGGTCCCTCGGTCAAGGTCTTCAGCGGTCAGGGATGTGAACGCAGATCAGCAAGACGAACGATTTTACGTGTTCTTGACCAACGAAGCCGTTGTCGTGAACGTGACGGCGGCCACACGATGATCGGGCACTTCGTCAGGCTGTGCAGAAGAACAGAGAACGTCCAGGAGCGCCGAAGAGCACAGAAAGACCGCACGGGATGCGGGTCCCGTGCGGCCGAGAAGGAGGAGAGCCGACACTGCCGAACTCCCCGCGCGGCGCGTCCCCGCGCCCGCGCCTCAGCGCATCAGCTCGCCTGCGTTGACCAGCAGGGACTGCCCGGTGATCGCCCGTGCCCGGTCGGAGGCCAGGAAGACGGCCGCATCCGCCACATCGCCGTCCGTCGCCAGCTCGGGAAGCGCCATGCGCCCCGAGAGCCTCCCCAGCACCTCGGCCTCGGGCACCTGCTCGGTGTGGGCGGTGAACTGCACGTAGGCCCGCACCGGCGGCCCCCACATCCAGCCCGGCAGCACGGTGTTCACCCGGATCCGGTGGGGCCCGAACTCCCACGCCATGGAGTACATCGCCGAGGTGAGCGCGCCCTTGGAGGCCGCGTACGCCGCCTGCCGCACCTGGGACGGCGCGGCCACCGCGGACTGCGTCCCGATGACGACGACCGAGCCGCCCCGCTCCTTGAGGGCGGGCAGACAGGCGCGCGTCATCCGCAGGGTGCCGAGCAGATTGACGTCGACGACCGCCTTCCAGGTGTCCAGATCGGCGTCCTCGACGCCGCCGAAGTAGCTGTCCCAGGCGGCGACATGGACCACCGCGTCGATCCGCCCGAACCGCTCCACGGCCAGCGCCGCGAGCGCCCCGCACTGCCCCTCGTCGGTGATGTCGGTCGCGCGGTGCGCGGTGTGCAGCCCCTCGGGGTCGATCTCACCGGCCGACTTGGCGAGGTTGGCGGCGGTACGCGCCCCGAGGACCGCGTTGCCCCCGTCGCGCACGACCGCGGCCGCTATCCGATGCCCGAGCCCGGCTCCGACCCCGGACACCACGACGGTCTTCCCCGCGAGCAACATCGGCGCCTCCCGGCTCTGGAACTTTTTCTGACGGGGCGTCAGAGTAGGTCCCTCCGGCGGAGTACGGAAGGGGAACGGCATGAGCGAGGGAGCGAAGGGTGAGGGGGCGCGGGACGGCGGGACGCGGAGTGACGCGTACGCCGAGCTGGCGGCACGGGGGCCCTACGGAGTCCGTCCCGGCCACGCGCTGATCACCATGGTGGAGCCACACCCCGGCCATGAGTTCGCGTACAACCGCTGGTACGAGGACGATCACTACTACGCAGGCGCGATGGCGATGCCCTGGATGTTCGCCGGCCGGCGCTGGGTGGCCACGCGGGAGCTCCAGGAACTGCGCTACCCGGAGACCTCCGCCGTCGCGCAGCCCGTGGGAGCAGGGTGCTACCTGTCCACGTACTGGGTGACGGACGGGCGCTATGACGACCACATGAGGTGGACCGTCGGCATCAACAAGCGGCTGAACCGCGACGGCCGGGTCTACCAGGATCGGACCCACGTCTTCACGGCGTTCCAGGACCACGAGGCCACGGTCTACCGGGACGGGGCCGCGGGGCCGCGGGACTTCCACGCGCTCGACCATCCGTACCGCGGACTGGTCCTTCAGGTGATCGACGCGGAGGGGCCGGGGCAGCGGGCCGAACTGCTGGAGTGGCTGCGCACCCGGCATCTGCCGAAGCGGCTCAGCGGGTCGCCCGCGGCGATGGTGACGGTGTTCCGTCCCACGCCGCTGCCGGGCGACCGGATGACCTATGTGAAGCAGGTCGAGGGCGTCGACACCCGGCTGACCCTGCTCTGGTTCCTCCAGGAGGATCCGCGAGCGTGCTGGGCGGAGCACTTCGCCGGGCTCGACGCGACGGTGGCGGACTCGGGTCTGGGGCGGGTGGAGCTGGTGGCGCCGTTCGTCCCGACCGTGCCGGGAACGGACCGGTACGTCGATCAGCTGCGCTGAAGCGAGCGGCGGACGGTGCCGCCGTGCGGCGGTCCCGCTCCCCGGCCTCGCGCGGGGAGCCCTCTCGGCCAGGACGGCGAACCGGGCGAGAGGGCCACCGGCAGCACCTGGATCGGCGCGGCGATACGGCGTAAGGAAAACATCGGTCAGATGTCGGCGGAGCCCTTGGCGACATCGCGGACGAAGGCGGTCCAGGCACCGGGGACGAAGGTGAGCGAAGGGCCCTCGGGGGCCTTCGAGTCACGTACGGCAATCGCTTGCACGAGAGGGGACTTGACTTCGACGCAGGCGCCGTTGCCCCCGGAATACGACGACTTCGTCCAGTTTTCCGTAGCACCCTGACGAATGGCCATGTTCACTCCGGTTCAAAGAGTTGTGCGAGCGCCACGGGTTTTCCCGTTGGCGTGATCGACGCTACTCGCCAAGCTCGCCGCGTGGAGGGGCCGTTCACTCGACCGGATGGCTTCTACCCTGCAGGTCTTCCGTTACGAGGTGGCGACGGTGTACCGTGCCGTCGCCCCACCCGTAACATCGCTTCATTATTCCCATACCGGACTTTGTGGGCTGGCTGGTTTACACGCCCGTCCAGGGGGAGCAGGGCCCCTGTGCCGGGGAGTTCACTCCGTGTTCAGGCGGGTGTACTCCTTCGCGATCCCCTCGATGAAATGCCGGGTCTGCTCCACATTCAGCGCCTGCGCCCTCAGGTGCTCGTACATGACGCTGTACCGCTGGACGTCATGCGCCTTCTCCAGATAGAGGTCGCTGGTGACGCCCTCGATATAGACCACGCTGGAATCCGCGGCGTCCGGGAATTCCAGAATGGCGTACTGCCCGTTGATGCCCGGGTGGGCGCCCATGTCGAACGGCAGCACCTGGACGGTCACGTGCGGCAGGTGCGACAGCTCCACCAGGCGCTCCAGCTGCTCGATCATCACCTGCTTGCCGCCGACCAGCCGGCGCAGCGCGGACTCGTCGATGACGGCCCACAGGCGCAGGGGGTGCTCCGGATCGGTGATCCGGTCCTGCCGGCGGGAACGGACGCTGACGCGCTTGTCGATGTCCGACGGCGGGGCCTCCGGCAACGCGCCGTTGATCAGCGCCTCGGCGTACTGCCGGGTCTGCAGCAGGCCGGGGATCACCTGGGGTTCGTACACCCGCAGCGATTCGGCGTCGGTCTCCAGGCCGATGTAGACGCTGTACGGGATGTCGCCGAAGGCGTGCCACCAGCCCTGCTGGCGGGAGTCCTTGGCCATCTGCATGAGCGAGTCGACGATGCGCACGTCCTCGACCTCGTACACCCCGCAGAGATCGCGCACGTCGCGCTGGCTGATGGAACGGCGGCCGTTCTCCAGGCGGCTGATCTTGGACTGCGAGACCAGCAGCCGCTCCGCGACCTCCTCGGCCGTCATGCCCTTGACCTCGCGCAGTCGGCGCAATTCCTGACCCAACCGGCGTCGCCTGACGGTGGGATTGACGTTGGACGGCACGGAAACGGCACCTCCGGCTATGTAGCTGTGCGTATCTACTGCTCAGCAGATTGCCACCCGCCGCCCCGGCCGCGCTGGAAAACGCCCACACGCAGCGGCGCGGGGCAGCCGGTGGTAACGGCTGCCCCGCGCTTGGTGCGGCTCCCGAACCGGGTCTGTGGGGACGACGGCGCGGCGGTATGCGGTTGTCGCTGTGGTGCGGTGTGGTGCTGGGTGAAGCGGGTGGTGCGGGTGCTGCGTCGACGCCCGTGCGGCCCTCCTAGTGGACCGCGGTGTGCGCCATGCTGTCGCGGCGTGACTGCGACTGCACTTGCTGTTGCAACGGAACGCCGGCCGCCTGGTTGCGGCGCGGTTGTACGACCGCCCCGTTCTGGACGTCCATCACGGCATGCGCCACGAGACCGCCCATCGGGTCGTGCCTGATCAGGTCCCGGAGCCGGGAGCGCGAGGAGCGCCCCTCGTTCCCGGGGTACAGGTGCTTGCCGAGTCCGACCGCGTGGGCCAGTGCGGCGAGCGCCGCGGTCCGCGGGTCCGGCGGTACGCCGGTGCGGATCGCACTGTCCAGCCTGGCTCTGATGTCCCGGCTGATTGCCGTGTCCGTCGCCTGGTAGCGAGTCGTCGGCAGCACTCCGCACATCTGGCCCGCCACGGCATGCACCATGCCGCACCGCTCCAGATGAGCGAGGTAAATCTGGCGGAGCCCCAGCCGGGGTCCGCCGATCCAGTGGACGGCCCGGACCGGGCTGCCGCGTCTGCGCAGCAGTTCCAGTGCGGAGTCCAGGGTCGGATCTCCTGTCGGCCGTGGCATCACCACGGCGATACGATCCCCATCAGGGGCTATCCGTCCTGCCAGAGCCAGCTCTACTAGCTGTGCTCCGGCGAGGCCGAGGTCGAGCGACTGCGGCTGCGCTGTGGTACCCGTGGTCGGGTCCAGAGCGAGCAGCAGAAGCTCCTCCGGAATTGTTCTGCGGCTCCTGCCCATCCATGCCTCCCCGCGTGGATGAGTGACAGGGTGACCCCTCTCACATCTGTCTGTCGAGAGCGCCTGGGTGCTTTGTGAGGGAACCAGTAGGTATGTCGTTCTCGTCTAGCAGCCCGGCCAAGGGTTCACACGGGACACTGGTAGATGGTTCGGACAGCGCGGGGATGTCCCCGCGCCGCATGGAGGAGGCATCGGTGGCGGGCGAGTCCCCCGACAAGTCGGAGCAGCAGAAGTCGTCGGGAACGACTCGGAGCGACGCCGATCCGCGTCTTGCCGTGTTCCGTGAACCGGCCTCTCCGGCGGAGCCCGGAGACGGCGCGGACACGGCGACGGCCGTTTTCCGCACCCCGCGGCCCGAGGCGGCGGCGGAGGGCGCGGCGGACGCCGAGGGCACGGCTGCGGAAGCGGCGGGTGCCGAGGCCGGTGCCTCCGCTTCGGGCGAGGCCGGTGTCTCCGCTTCGGACGAGGCCCGGGAACCGGAGGGGGAACCGGAGGCGGTGACTTCTCCGGAGCCGCAGCCGACCTTGGCCGCCGAAGGGGCCGCAGAGGCCTCAGAAGGCCCTGAGAGCCCTGCGGGGCCCTCGGAGGCCGCGCAGGACGCCGCGGAGGCGCCTGAGGAGCCTGTGGAGCCCGTGGGGGCCGACGTGGAGCCGGCGGAGGAGCCCGCCGCGTCTGTCGGCGAGCACGCGGAGTCCGCGGAGCCTGCCGTGGAGCCCGCCGCGCCTGCCGCGGAGCCCGCCGAGCCTGCGGGTGAGCGCGCGGAGTCCGTCGAGCCGGACGGCGAGCCGGCCGAGTCCGTCGCGGAACCTTCCGCCGAGCCCGAGCCCGAGCCCGAGCCCGAGCCCGAGCAGGGCGATGCGCGGCTGCGTGCCGCCGTCGCCGCGTGGGTGTCCAAGGACGGGGACGCGAGTGACGCGCCGGCCCCTGGTGCGGAACCCGCCCCGGAAGCCGGTGCGGGTGCCGCTGCCGATGCCGTGCCCGATGCCGACGCCGGTGCCGCAGGCGATCCTGCGCCCGAGTCCCACGACGACGACGCGGCTGGGGCGGAGGCTGACGACGCGGCTGCTTCGGAGCCTGAGCCGGAGGAGGCCGACGAGACGCCCGGGGCCGACGAGGCAACGGCCGCGTCCGCCGGGTTGGACGACGCCGGGTCCGACGATGCCGGGTCCGACGATGCCGGGTCCGACGACGAGGCCGATGACCGCGAGGCCGACAACCGCGACACCGCTTCCGGCACCGCTTCCGAGGCGCGCGTTCCGCGCAGCCGCGAGGAATCCGGCGACGAGGCACAGCCCGCCGGGGACACGCGAGGAATCGATCAGGCGACGGCCGTCTTCAAGGCGCCGAAGCTGCCCCGCGTCGACCAGCCGACGACCGCGCTCAAGATCACGCGGCCGCCGGCGAAACCGGAGACGGGGTCCCGGCCGGAGGCCCCTGCCGAGCGGACCAGCAAGTTCGTACCGCTGCGTGCGGACGACGTGCGCCCGGCCCCCGCTCCCCGTGCGCCGGAGAGGCCCGCCGCCGGTTCCGCCGGTCAGCAGCCGCCGGCCGTGTCGCTCGGCGAGGCCGAGCGGACCCGGCAGCAGCCGATGCCGCCCCGGCCGCCGCTCGACCTGCTCGCGGAGCTGACGAACACCCCGCCGCCGCCGGAGACCCCGGTCCGCACGGCCGTGCGGCGGGTCAAGATCTGGACCCCGCTGGTCCTCCTGCTGCTGATCGTCTTTGCGATCGTGCAGATGGTGCGCCCGCTGCCGACGCCCGCGCTCACGATGACGGCGGAGCCGGCGTACACCTTCAAGGGCGGCGACCTGAACCTCAGCTGGCCGGAACAGGGCCAGTCGGCGGTCACCGTGGACGGGGTCGGCTCGCTCGGTTCGGCCGGGGCGCAGAAGCCGGCGCCCATCGCCAGCGTCGCCAAGATCATGACGGCGTACGTGGTCCTCAAGGAGCACCCGCTCAGCGGCAAGGAGACGGGCGAGAAGATCACCGTCGACCAGCAGGCGGAGGACGAGTCCAAGCTGGGCGACGAGTCCACCGCCCCGATCAGCAAGGGACAGCAGTTCACCGAGAAGCAGCTGCTCCAGCTCCTGATGATCCCCTCGGGGAACAACGCCGCGCGCCTCTTCGCCCGCTGGGACTCCTCCGAGTCCGAGTTCATCGCGAAGATGAACGCCGCGGCCAAGGACCTCGGGATGAACGACACCACGTACACGGACCCCAGCGGTCTGAAGAAGACGACGGTCTCCACCGCCACCGACCAGCTGAAACTGGCCAAGGCCGTGATGCAGAACGAGATCCTGCGCGAGATCGTCGACACGCCGGAGATCAAGATCGACGGCATCGACGGGACGATCTACAACAACAACACGATCCTGCTGAAGCCGGGTGTGAGCGGCATCAAGACCGGCTCCTCCACGCCGGCCGGCGGCAACCTGGTCTGGTCCGCCAACACGGTCGTGGACGGCAAGAAGCTCTGGATCTACGGAGCCGTGATGGGTCAGCAGGCGGGCACGGGCCAGCCGTACGACAGCCTGCTGATGTCGCTGAACAACAGCCTCAAGCTGATCCAGGACGCGCAGAAGGCCGTGACGTCCGCCACCGTCGTCAAGAAGGGTGATGTCGTCGGGTACGTCGACGACGGGTTCGGGGGCCGTACGCCTCTGGTCGCCACCGGTGACCTCAAGGCGAAGGGCTGGGCGGGTCTCAAGGTGCGGCTGTCCGTGCAGGGCAACGGCAAGGAGATCACCCGCAGCATGACGGCGGGCACGAAGGTCGGCGTCGTGACCGTGGGGACGGGCCCCGGCAAGGTCAGCGCCCCGGTCGCTCTCCAGCAGGACCTCAAGGATCCGGACTTCGGCCAGAAGCTGACCCGGATCAACTGACGCTCCCTGCGGCCGGGGACCGGTGGCGCCCTGCGAGGCACCACCGTCCCCGGCTCCGTCGCACGCCCCCCGTCCCCGCTCCCTCGTGCGGCACCGGCTCCCCGCTCCGTCGTGCGAGGCACCTCACGGGCCTTCGAGGGCTCTTTCCGGGCGCCGACGAGAACGTGCGTGTTAGCGTCCCGGGGGCAACGCGTGGACCCTGGAACGCGTCTTTCCGCCCATGAGACCCGAGCAGGCAAGCCGGCGGTTCCAACGCGTCCGGGGAGGGACGGGGAGAGTCGCAGTGAGCACGGCCGAGCCGACACGGGCGAGCAGCACGTCTTCCGCGCCCTCCACGAGGAGCGCCGGCGGACCGGACGGACCGGACGGACCGGACGGACCGGACGGACCCTCTGGGATCACCGGCTGGTTCGTCGGTTTCAAGGAGCGCTGCCTGAGGCACCCGGTCCTGCTGACGACCGCGGTCGCGGCGGCCGTCCACATGCTCTGGTTCCTCTTCTTCGCCAACAGCGGCGGCGACATCGCCGCCCAGGACGCCTGGGCCGAGTTCGTCGGCCGGCACCCGGGGACGGCGTACAACCTGGCCTGGTACGGGGGCATGCACCCCGTCTCCTACAGCGTCGTCTCGCCGTATCTGATGTCCCTGCTCGGCGTCCGCACGACGATGATGATCGCCGGGACGGTCTCGGCGGGGCTGACCTCGCTGATCCTGTACCGGGTGAAGGCGGTGCGCAATCCGCTGGCCTGCTCGATGGCCGGTGTCTTCGCGTATCTGTGCAACGCGCTGTCGGGCCGGGTGACCTTCGGACTCGGCATGATGTTCGCGGTCGGCGCGACGGCCGCGGTGTTCTGCTGGCCCCACCGCTGGCGCTACAAGCGCTGGGCGAAGGCCGCGGTCGCCGCCCCGCTGGCCGCGCTCGCGACGGCGGGCAGTCCCGTGGCCGGGCTCTTCCTCGGTGTGATCGCGGCCGCGCTGTTCCTGAACAAGCGGCGCCCCGGTGCGTACGCCCTGGGGCTGGCGCCGGTCGTGGTGGTGGCGCTGTCGGCGTGGCTGTTCCCGTTCTCCGGCACGCAGCCGATGTCGGTCGCGACGTTGTCGGGGCCGTTCATCTTCGCCTGCCTCATCTTCTTCCTGGTGCCGGGCGACTGGAAGACGGTGCGCACCGCGGCCGCCGTGTACGGCATCGGGACGCTGCTGACGTACGTGATCGACTCGCAGATCGGCTCGAACGTCTCGCGGATGGTGATGCTGTTCGCCGGGGTGGTGCTGCTGGCCGCGCTGCCGTACACCGTGCCCCGCTCCCGTAAGTGGTACGCGGTCCTCCTCGCGTTCGCCGGGCTGAACATCTGGATCGGGTTCAAGGGCGTCGACGACATCGTCCGGACCGCGCCCACCGCGTCCTGGACGCGTGAGATGGCCCCGCTGGTCGACCAGCTCCAGAAGGTGGGTGCGGACAAGGGGCGGGTCGAGGTGGTGCCCCCGAGCAGCCACCGGGAGGCGGCCGCGATGCTGCCTTACGTCAATCTGGCCCGCGGCTGGAACCGGCAGGCCGACATGGAGCGCAACCCTCTCTTCTACGACGACACCCTCAACACCGTGAACTACCGCGAGTGGCTCGACCGCTGGGCCGTGCACTACGTGGTGCTGCCGACGGGCGACCCGGACTCCAGCGGCGCCGCCCAGGAGGCGGCGCTGGTCGACAAGGGGCTGCCGTACCTCAAGGCGATCTGGTCCGACGAGAACTGGCGGCTCTTCGCGGTCGACAGCCCCGTGCCGATGGCCGACCCGCCGGCGACGGTCGACGAGGCCGGCGCCGGCGAGCTGACCATCCACGTGAGGAAGGCGGGCCGGGTCCTGATCCGCATCCCGTACTCGCCCTGGCTCGCCGTCGTCGACGAAGAGGGCAGGAGCCTGGAGCGGCCGCAGGAGACCGAGGCGTCCAAGAAGCGTGCGGACAAGGACACCCCGAAGTCCTTCGCCAACACGAACGGCTGCCTGATCAAGGTCGAGGAGGACGAGCACGGCGACGAGTGGACGGAACTGCTCGCCCCACGCCCCGGTGTCTACCGGCTCGGAGCCCCGTACCAGCTGCAGCCCGGGACGCCGTGCCCGGACGAACTGCGCTGACGGCCGCGCGGCGGTCGGCGGGACCGGCCGGACCAATTCCGTACGAGCCCTCCCTGAGGGGACGCGGCACTGGCAGGGTGTGCTGCCATGAGGTGCCAACTGTGCGGCGGCGAGCGACGTGGTGCGCTGCCCGGTATGACCTGCCCCGACTGCGACTCCGTGACGCGTGCGGGCGGCGGGGACGGTGCGTGGATCGCCCGGGAGACGCTCGCGGGCCGGATATCCACGCTGCCGACGAGCCGTAAGGCCTGGCTGGCGGCGGGGGTGGTGGTGCTGACCGGCTCCCTGGTGACGGCGGTGTCGTTCTTCGCGTCGGCGGGCGGCGAGACCCGGACCGGGGCGGTCGGCCGGGCGGGTACCGGGGCCGGCGACCGGGCGGGCGGCGCTCCCGTCCGGATCAGCCCCTCGGCGGCGGGCCCGGCAGCCGACGCCTCTCCTTCCGCCTCGTCCTCGCCCCCGGGCCGGCCCGGATACCGCTACACGGCGTGGGCGGGCCCCGGCTGCTCGACGGGGGAGTACCGCGAGTACGGGCGCTTCGAGAACGGTGACGCGGGCTGGTACACGGTCGCCTCGGGGGGCTTCCACGGCAGCTCGTGCGACGGCCGGTTCAGCGCCGTCCCGATGTCCGGCAGCCCGGACGCGGACGGGGGGAACTCCGCCACCTGGTCCTGGCACCTGGGGTCCGGTTTCCGGGAGTGTGCGCTGACCGTCTTCGTCCCGCGCTCGGACCGGGACCGGGACGTCGCCGGGGACCCCACCGTCTACCGGGTGCTCTCCGACCCGGCGAACGCGGACTCGGCGTACACGGGCTTCGCCGTACGCCAGACCTTGCACCGGGGCAGCGCGGTCGAGGTGAACAGCTACCCGGTCAAGGGCGACACCTTCGCGGTCCGGCTGATCGACCGGGGCCGGGACTGGGGCAGCACACAGCTGGTGGGCGCGCACCACGCGGCGGCACAGCTGAAGGTGTCCTGCCGCTGAGGAGGCGGGTGCCGCCTGGCTGACCAGGGGTGGATGATGCCCGGATGAACCGTACGCGGACCACCTGGCGCAACACGACGCACGACTGGGCGGCCACCGTCGACCTCCGACACCTGGAGGGCATCCGGCGCGGCCCCGCCGCGTTCGCCCCCGGCGGCACGGGGCACCTGATCCTCGAAGTCCTCGCGTACGCCGCCGACGAGGCGGAGTGCAACGGCGGGGGCCGCGCCCTCGTCACGCTGCACGCCGACGGTTCGGTGTCCGTGGCGGACGACGGGCGGGGCACGGACACGCGCCGCGACGAGCGGGGTGAGACCGTGAAGAAGCCCGTGATGGCGACGGAGGACCTGCGGTTCTTCGCTCACCCCGAGGTGCAGACCCTTCCCGACGGACACCCGCGGCGGGGCATGTCCGTCGTCGCGGCGCTCAGCGAGCACCTCGTCCACACCAACCGCCGCCGCAACGGGTCCTGGTCCCAGCGCTACGCGCACGGGGTCCCCGTATCGGGTCTGGACCCGGTCGACGACGACGGCACGACGGGCACGCTGGTCCACTTCCACCCTGCTGGACGCCTGGGGGCAGGGACAGGGACAGGGCCAGGGGACCGTGCGGGTGTGGCGGTGGACGAGCTGATGCGGTGGGCGACGGCGTGGCCGGATCTGACCGTCGAGGTCGCTGACCGGCGTGCGGGCTGAGGGGGATGGTCCCGGGGCCAACGAGCGGCGTGCGGGCTGAGGGGGACGGTCCCGGGGGCCACGAGCGGCGTGAGGGTGACGCCGGAAGGCCCCTTCCGGACCGGGGAGACGAACTGCCTTCGGAGCGCGCTCTCCCCCGGGTCTGCCGCACACTGCTTGCATGACGACGCGCCTGGTTCAGATCGCGATGGATGCGGGGGACGACTCCGCGCTCGGCCGGTTCTGGGCGGAGGCGCTCGACTGGAACAGCTCCGTCGAGGAACCCGGCGTCGTGACCAACCTCCAGCCCAGGGACTTCACCTATCCCGACCCGGTCGCCGTCTGCATCGACGTCATCACCGTCCCGGAACCCAAGACGGTGAAGAACCGCGTGCACATCGACCTCGCCACCGCCTCCGCGGCCCATCAGGCGGCCCTGGTGGCGCGCCTGGAGGACCTGGGGGCGACGCCCGTCGACGTGGGCCAGGGCGACGTCCCGTGGACGGTCCTGGCCGACCCGGAAGGCAACGAGTTCTGTGTCGCGGAGCCGCGGGAGATCTACCGCGACACCGGGCCGATCGCCGCGATCGTGGCCGACTGCACCGATCCGCGGGCCATGGCCCGGTTCTGGGGCCGGGCCATGGACTGGACCCTGCACGAGGTCACCGACGCTCACGCCCTGCTGCGCTCCGCCGAGGGGGTCGGCCCCTATCTCAGACTCGTCCGCACCCCCGACGCCAAGACCGTGAAGAACCGGGTCCACCTCGACCTCCGCCCCTGTCCCGGCGACGATCCAGCGGCGGAGGCGGCCCGGCTGCGGGCCCTCGGCGCCGCCGATATCGACCTCGGCCAGGGCGACGCGCCGTGGACGTGCCTCGTCGACCCGGAGGGCAACGAGTTCGACATCCTCACTCCCCGTTGACGCGGGGCCCCGACGTCACCCCCGCGCGAGCGGACGGGGCACCCCGGGACACCCCCGGTCGGATGCGCAGCCCGCCGTCTGAACGCCCGCCCCCAGGGCGCGCCCTGCTCCCGGCAGCGACGCCTCGGTGCCCTGCTCCCCGCAACGTCGCGCGGCGCCGCTCCCCGTGGCCTCGCGCGCCTCACTCCACGTCTATGCCGTACTCCTGGATCAGTTCCTCCAAGCCGCCGCGATAGCCCTTGCCCCCGGTGACGAACTCCCAGTCACCGTTCGCGCGGCGGCGGAACGACCCCAGCACGAGGGCGGTTTCACCGGCGCGCCCGTCGGAGACGTCCAACCGGTCAAGCGGAGCCCACTCGGAGTCCAGCAGCCGGATGCCTGCGTCGACGAAACCGGCCAGGTCGGCCGTGGGATTGACGACGGGATCGACGGCGGCGACGACGACGAGACGGTCGGCGCGCGCCGGCAGGGCGTCGAAGGAGACCTGGATGGCGGCCCGGTCCGGTGCGACGGGCGGCAGCGCACGGACGGAACCGTCGGGTGTGCGGGGGTTGTTGAAGAAGACGAAGTGGTCGTCGTCCAGCACCCGGTTGCCGTGGCAGACGAGCGCGCACACGTCCAGGGCCGCGCTTCCCGACCAGTACATGCCCAGCACGTTGTGGTCGTCGGCCCGGGCCTCGCTGTCCGGCGCCGTCCGCTGGGCGGGCACCGGACGCTGCTCCCCGGTGCCCAGCCGTCCGCGCAGCCCGTGGCGGTGCAGCAGATCGACGAGTTCCGATCCCGCGACCAGTTCCAGGGGCTTGCCGTTGGCGAAGGTGTGCGAGCCGGGGCCGAACCCGGAAGTCGTGACCAGGACACCCTTGTTGGCGCCGGCGTCCTGCACGGTGCCGTACAGATCGCGGACAGCGGTAGGAGGGACGGTGTTGCGGTAGCGCTTGACCTGTACGACGATCTTGCCGCCGCGAATCGGGGCCGGGTCCAGCGCGTCGACGTCCACGCCGCCGTCGTTCGAACGCTGCGTGGTCACCGCCTGCATGCCCATGGCCCGGAACAGATCGGAGACCAGCGCTTCGAAGGCCAGGGGATCCATCGCGTACAGATCGGGCTCCTCGACGCCCCCATGGGTGACGACACCGTTGCCGACCTCGTCCGGCACCCGGCCGGGCCGCACGGCCGCGTACTGGTCGGGACGCGCCGAGAGCTGCCCGCGGAGCCCGTCGACCAGGCAGTTGACGGCGTTCACCTGTTCCAGACGCAGTGCGTCGAACGTCGTACGCGACGCCATGACCGTACCGAGGAACATCGGGGCCCGCCGGCCGGTCGCCGGATCGTGGTCGTCCACGAACCCGTTCAACGCGACCGACTCCAGCGCGCCGAACTCGTCCGCCGCGAACAGATCCCGCAGGACCAGCAGAAGGCACTGGGCGAGCACGTCCCGGTACAGGGCGCGGCGCTGCGTGACCGGCCGGGGCGACTCCTTCTCCTGATCGGCGTTGACCAGGTAGCGCACCGACTTCGCCTCCGGGACGACGTCGTACGTGGGCAGCTCCCAGTTCAACACCAGCTGGCGGGCGTCGGAGTCGTACGCCGCCGACACCTGGCGGGGCAGGTCCTCCGGCCAACTGGTGGAGGCGTAGAGGGCGGCGGAGAAGTACTCCACCGCGGCCTCGGCATCTCCGTTCCGCAGCCCCGCCGTCATCTCGGCCACCCCGGCGTTGTGCCGCCGTATCTCGTCCAACTGGCCGGATGCCCACTGCTCGTACTGCCTCCGGTACGTGTCCAGCTGCTGCCGGCGCTGCGCTTCCGCGGCCTGCGCGGCGTGCCAGTCCCGCTCGAAACCGGCCCGCGCCTCCGCCTGCGCCTGAGCCCGCCGCGCGGCGGTCCAGCCACCCGCCTGCGGCTGGTAGCGGGGCTCGTTCGGGTCCGGCATGCGGACGGGTTGCGCGAGCTGTCCGGGGGCGAAGGCCTCGACCCGCTCCACCCGGGTCAGCGCCGAGGCCCTGAACACCGGAGCACGGCACCCCGCCGCCAACAGCCCCTGCAACGCCTCGACCCGCGCGTCGAGCTCCGCCGTACGCCTCCGGGCCTCCGCCTCACGCTGCTCCCGGTAGGCCGCCTTCTGCTCACGATGACTACGGGCGAGCTCCCGCTGATTGGTGCGTTGTTGCCTCTCCTGATCCCGTTGGTACCGGGCTTGTGCCTCGTGCTGACGTTGCTGCTGGCGCTGCGCCTCGGCCCAGACACCGACCAACCCATTGGAGCGACGGCTCATGCTCTACAGGCCCTCCCCACCAGCCACCCGGCGTGCGAACACCGGGAACTGACCCCATGACCATCAGTGATGGAGCGACTCTACGGGGCGACCGGGCGCCCGCCCATGCCCTTGCCGCAGATGACTTGCCTCGCGGTCCGGGACCTCTCATGAGGGGCTCTGCGGCGCCCTCGTCGGCTGCGGGGCCGTCCAGCTGGTGAGGAGCCGCAGCGCCTCCGTGGTGGCGGAGTCGGGTTCGACGTTGTAGACGCACAGCGTCTGTTCCGTGTCCCCGGGCACTTGGAACGACTCGTAGGAGAAGTGCAGGTCGCCGACGAGAGGATGGTGGTAGTGCTTGGCGCCGTGCGTCCGGCGCATCATGCCCACCGGCCAGGCGAGTTGAGCCCGCTCCCGTTCTCCCTCTCGCTCTCGGGTGAGCCGGAACGAACGAAGCTCCTGGGCCGGGGCCGGGACGCGGATGGGGACGCGGATCGCGGGGCGGATCGGGACGCGGATCGGGACGCACGCTCTCGCCCTTTCGCCCCGGGCACGGGCCGAACCGGACCGGGCGCATAGGCTGTCGGCATGCCGCTGACCCGCATCACCCTCTCGACCGGTCGTTCGATCGAGCTCACCGAGCTGCGTATGTCCTCGACGTACGGCGGGCTGCTGGAGGGCTACCCGTGCAAGCCCATCAACGACATGAAGGTCAGCGGTGTCCGGGGCCAGGCGGAGCAGGCGTTCCCCTCCTCGCCGGTCCACCTCGTTCCGCCGCGCCGCGAGTATCCGGACCAGCCGGACTCGCCGGCTCGCGCTTTCGGCCCTGTAGAGGTGCTCCCTCCCGTGGCCTGCACAGGTCTCTTCCGCTCGGCGGCGATCGGTCCCGAACGCAACCCGGTGCTGCACCGCTCCACCCTCACGGTGGTGTGGTTCCAGGACACCCCGGACGTCCCGTCGGGCGAGGAAGCCGATCTCGCGCTCCGCAGCATCGACTGGGACGAACTGGCCCAGGACTACGAGCTCTAGCCGGGTGCGAGCGCTGGTTGCGGGTGCGGGAGCTGTGATGCGGGGGAGGAGGCGGAGGAGGGGACCGCTGGGGCCCACGGACGGCCGCCGCCGCTGAGGTCAGGCGGGCCGGGGCACGATACTCACGGCGCGGTAGTCGTACCCATCCTGCTTGAAGCCCGGGGCTTCCCACGTGAGGTCCACCCGCTGTCCGGGCGACAGCGTGCGGAAGCCGGTCAGCTGAATGTCGGCGTAGTGGCCGAAGCAACCGCCGGGAGTCTCGGGGGAGTCGAGTACCCCCCACCCTTCCTCATCGTTCCACTCGCGGACCGTCGCAATCACCATGGGCGGCACTCTACGGGCTTCCCTGCGTCGGCCCGCTCGGTGCGTTCCGGGGTGAAATTCTTCCCCGGTCGGCCCACATCCCAGGGCCGGGCATCTCCCTGGGCGAGGGCGTCTTGCCTCGGCGAGGGCCGCCCGCCGTGCCGGCTCCTCCGCTGCTGAGGGATCGCCGTGCCCTCAAGTGAGGTCAGGGTGCGTGCGTCTCGGCAACGCTGCGCAGGCCGCTTCGAGGCAAGCCCTCGTGGTGACCGGCACAGACCACCGGTCACCGGTCGATCTGGCACGCGGGTACGGCACGGCCACTCCTCGTTCCGGAGGCATGGAAGGCAGGCTCGGCCGACCGGATTCGAACCGGCGTCCTCGCGGTTTTGGAGACCGCGCGCGACCACCTCTGCGCTACGGCTTCGCCCGTCGCGATCCTAGTCCCGTCACGCCACAGGGCGCCGGGGGTGCGCCGAGCTTCTTCTCCCCAGCTCTGTGCGGGGCGGCCATGGATGGCCTCAAGGGCTCTGACGCTGCTTTGCGAGGGGCCGTTGGTGCTGCTGGTTCGCGTGCGGTTGCTGGGCTTGTCGTACTGCGCTGCCGTACTCGCTACAGGTTGATCAGTTGCGGCCGGGCACGTGGACGCCCGTACGCCAGGACGCGCGGCAACACCTCACGCATACGTGCCACGTCGGCCGCCGGTGCCCGCAACAAGGCCTCGACGACGGGGTCGGTCAAGCCGAGCGCGTCCAGCGACGAAGGGTCCAACGTCACCCGAAGCACCTCGCCGTCCAGTTCCACCTCACGCACACAGCCATATGCGGTGCACTGATCCGGCGTGACAAGACAGTGGGTGTCCATCTCCAAGGACACTTCCTGCGCGTCGGGCTCCTCGAAGTCGCACATGAACAACAGCGAGAACCCGCCCTCGTCGTCCGACTCGGCCACACCCGCCATCATGCAGTCGTCTTGATCCGGATCATCGAATCCGCAAGCGATCCGCGCTGTGAATATGTACGCCATGCGCTGTTTCTAGCACTCGGGGCTGACAGCCCCGGTCACTCGGGGGACCCCGCACAAGACAACGGGAACGGCGCACCCTTTGCCCGGTGTCCGCCCCCGGTGTGTGGCGCTATGGCCTCACCCTCATCAGGCCGGTCGTTGGACACGCACCGCGAAGCCATCCACCACCTGGACCCGGCTCTCCAAGAGCGACCGGTCCGTGAGTGACCGCCGCCGTTGATGTCAGCTGTAGATGTGAAAAGGCCCCGGACCGATCATGGTCCGGGGCCTTTTGCCTTGCTTGTGCCCCCGGCAGGATTCGAACCTGCGACACCCGCTTTAGGAGAGCGGTGCTCTATCCCCTGAGCTACGAAGGCGGGGGTTTGCAGACGGTCCTGCTGAAGACCCCGGAAGGGGATCCTCGGCTGGTACCGCAAACCTCCTGGTCAACGGCTCTACCGGGAGCCCCGGGAGGAATCCTCGCGGACACTTCCCGAGCGTGCGACCTGGTAGCGGGCTGACCGCTGACAGCCTAGCGGATCGTGCTCTGCGGGCGCGCCCCTGTAAGGGGTCGGGCGTCGGTGCCGGAACGAATAGCCGGATGACCTGCGGAAACGAGCGCCACGTCCGTGGCCCGAGCGCGCTCCGGCGTCATGGGGCGCGAGAGGGGCCGTCGCCCGAGGCCGTGTGCCCTTGAACGGGCGGATCAAGGGGCGGGCGTCAGTGAGGCGGCCTCCCAGGCGAACCCGTCCGGATCGGTGAAGGCGGCGGTCCCGCCCACGAGCGCGATCCGGTGCGAGCCGGTGCCCTCGATGGGGACGCCGACGTCCTTGGCGAGGGCACGGCGTCCGTACAGGGCCAGCTTGACGGGGCTGCCCTGGGCGTCGAACTCGACGTACTTGCTGCCGAAGCTCTTGGCCACGGTGAGGCCGTGCTCGACGTAGAACCGCTTGCTCGCGGTCACGCTCGCGGTGCCCAGGAGGAGCACCAACTGGTCGATCTGCCCGGTAGGCGGGGCGGTGTCCTTCTTCGCGGACGTGGCGATCTTCCAGATCGTTCCGTCCGGGGCCTGGACGACACCGCCGTAGCCCCAGAAGGACTTCGAGGCGGGCTTCAGCGCGGTCGCGCCGGCGGCGAGGGCGGCGTCGACGAAGCCGCGCACGTCGGCCGGCTGCGAGACCGTGAGCGAGAGGGAGAATCCACGGAACCCGGTGGTGGGCGCGTCCGAGGCCCGGAGGCGTACCCGGTCGTCCAGGCCGAAGGCGGTGTAGAAGCGGTGAGCGGCGGTGGTGTCGGCCACTTCGAGGGTGAGGGCTTCGATGGAGGTCATGTGTTTCACGCTAATTGCGGGCCGGCCGCGGGTGCTTCTCGATTCCTGACCGGTTCGGCTGGCGGGAGCGGGGCGCCGTCGCCGCTCGCCGCCCGGGTGTCGGCTGGGGCTGAGAAGGCGTACCCGAAGTGTGACGCGGGTCACTGGAACTTGCGTGGCTGTGCGGACAAGACAGGACGTGAACTACTCGATGCATGCGCGCATTCGCGCGGGCGATCCGGAAGCCTTCAGGGAGCTCTTCCGGGACTACGCGCAGCTGGTCTACCGGCATGCCGTGCGCAGTACGGGCGACTGGGCCGCGGCGGAGGACGTCGTGTCGCTGACCTTCCTGGAGGCGTGGCGACTGCGGGAGAAGCTGCGGGACGAGGGGGACACCCCGCGGCCGTGGCTGATGGGCATTGCGGTCAATGTGCTGCGCAATACGGGGCGTGCCGCCCGGCGCCATGACCGGGCGCTGGCGAGGTTGCCCCTGCGCGACGTGTTGCCGGACTTCGCGGACGAGCTGGTCGGGCGGATAGCGGATTCCGAGGAGCTGGCCGCCGCCAAGGTGGCGCTGGGAAAGCTGCGCAGGTCCGAGCGGGAGGTGTTCGCGCTGTGCGTCTGGTCGGGGCTCGGCTACGCGGAGGCGGCAGAGGCACTGGGGGTGCCTGTCGGCACGGTGAGGTCGCGGCTGTCGCGTGCCCGGGTCCGGCTGCGCAAGCTGACCGACGGGGAGTTGCGGAGTTCGCGGGAAAGGGTGGAACCGGTCGTGGTGCCCGGACAAGTACAGGGTGACCGCATCGGTGCGGTCCGGTCTAACGAGGAGAGTGGCCGATGATGCGCACCCCCTGGCGACGGCGAGAGCCGCTCGACCGTGTGGAGCTGGCCGGCCTCCTGCCGGGCCCGGGCGATCCCGGGCTGCCTCGAGACCGCCTGACAGCCCTCGAGGAGCATTTGATGAACGAGATCCAGCAGCATCAAGCCCGACAGCAGTCGGAGTGGGAGCAGACAGCGGGTCCCTTCCCTCCGCCGCCTCCGGCGGGTGAGCGCCGGTCCCCTCGCAGGCTTGTGCTGGTCGGCGCAGCCGTGGCGGTGGCCGTGCTCGCCGGCGCGGTGGGCGTGGGGCGGTTGGGGCTGGGAGAGGGGCAGGGGCAGGAGGCCCGAGGGGGAGGGCAGACGATGGTGCCCGCTCCTGTCGTACGAGTGGTGCCCGGGACGACACAGGGGCTGGGCCGCACAGTCGACCGGATCTCGGTGGCGGCCGGCAAGGAGCGGCAAGCCGAGCCGGGCCCGGGGCAGTTCATCTACATCCAGAGCCAGGTGTCCTGGCTCTCCACCGAAAGCAACCTCGACTCCGGCAAGACGCGGACCTGGGTGCAGAAGCTGCATCCGCGAGAGGTGTGGATGTCGCCGGACGGTCACAGAGGCTGGTTGATCGAGACGGGCAACGGCAACACCTCTAAGGAGGGCATGACCCTGGACAGTGATCAGGACTCGTATCTCTCCGCGCCCAGTTACGACTACCTCAAGACTCTGCCCACCGATCCGGACGCGCTGCTGAAGAAGATCTACGAAGAGTCCGCCGGGCAGGGCAACGGTAAGGACCAGGAGGCCTTCACTGTCATCGGTGACCTGGTCAGGGAGCAGTTGATGACACCTGAACTGACCGCGGCGCTGTACCGGGCCGCAGCGAAGATCCCCGGCGTCGTGCTGGTGGACGAGGCCAAGGACGCGGTGGGGCGCAGCGGCGTCGCGATCGCTCGGGTCGACGAGCACAGCGGGGAGCGCACGGAGTGGATCTTTGACGGGAAGTCGTTCTCGTATCTCGGTGAACGCACCGTGCAGATCCGGGAGGCGGAGGGGATAGAGGCGGGCACCGTGACCGCGCGGACCGCGATCACCGAGCGAGCGGTGGTCGACGAGATGAAGGCGGTCCCCGGTACGGACAAGGCGTAGCGGGAGCGAGGGGCGTCGGCTGCACGACCAGGCGGCGGGGGCAGGACTGTCGGGGCTCGTGGAGCGCCGGGCTACGCGGACCAGTGGCAGGCGGCACGCGGGCTGCCCGCGCTTGTGGAGGGGGCGCCGGCCCGCGCGGACCGGCGGGGTCAGCGCGCGGGCGGCGCCCGGAGGCGCGCGGACGCCGGTATGCGTGACGAGGGGGGCAGGGGGCAGGGGGCGGCGTCAGAGGCGCGTGATGCGTACGCGGTAGTTCCCCTCGGAGTCCTTGTCGATGACCGAGATGCGGACTCCGTTGGCCCGGTCGGTGAAGGACTGGCCGGGCTGGAACGGGGCGTCGGAGAGTTCGGCGTGCACATTGGGCAGCCGGGTGCAGCCGCTGCTGTCCTTCGTGCTGTCCGTGACGGACACGGGCCCCTGGCCGGTGTCGACGTCCGAGCTCACCTCGTAGATCAGCACGCCCGGCCGGCACACCTCCTGGTCGTTGCCGGACTGGGTCCGCACCTCTACCGCGTAGCCGGATTCCGCGCTCAGCGGTACGAACGCCAGCTTGGTCCCGCCGTGGGTGGCCAGCGGTTCCAGGACGTGGTCGCTGGTGCCGGGCTGGGAGGCGCAGCTGATCTGGTCGTTGTCCAGCCAGCCGAGCTTCCACTTGTGCCAGCCCAGCAGGTCGTTGTTGGCGCCCCAGTCCTCCGACATGATGTCCCAGTGCCCGACCGCGCCCCCGCCCTCCATCGTGTAGAGGTCGGGCAGGCCGAAGACATGGCCGTTCTCGTGCGGGAGGACGCGGTAGCCGGTCTGGGGGTACGAGCCCGAGCCGTCGTCCTGGCGGCTGTAGACGAAGGACGTGTTCGAAAGCGGGACGCCATCCGCGTAGGGGGCGTCGTCGTTGCCCGAGAACGTCACGGACAGCACGGTGTCCAGGGCAGAGGGCCCGGCGTTCGGGGTGACGAGGATGTTCACCAGGTCGTACGCGGCGAAGTCCACCTTCGGGTCGGCGGCGGCGGCGATGTCCTGGACGAGGTGGCGGTAGCCGGGTTCGTACGGTGATCCGCGCTCGATCCCGTACTCCGAGAACGGCAGCGGCATCCGCAGCCAGGTCTTCACGGGGGCTTCGGGCACATAGGTGAGCCGTCCGTAGGAGCTGGTGCGGAACCAGTCCGTGGTCTGCGGGAAGAACTCCGCGAGCCGGTCCATGGCCGGTTCCTTCCCCGGCGCGTCCGGGAAGTCGATCATCAGGTTCAACGCGTGGATCTGACCGGTGGAGCGCGCGTAGCCGGGCTGGGTGGGCAGGCCTTCCGACATCTGCACGCCCATGCTCGTCGATATCCGGCACGGGGCGACGCCGACCGACCGGGTGGCGGTCATCGGTCCGGCGGAGGCCCGGCTGGGTACGGGGAGGGTGCTGCTGGCCGAGGCCAGGGCCGCGATGACCAGGGCCGTTGCCGCGCCGAGTGCGACCGGGTGGCGGTGCTTGCGTATCCGGTGGCGGGGCTGCTGCATAGAGGCGCCTTCGGGTCCGCGGCAGTCGGCCGACCCTGACTGCGCTCTGTCGATCAGCCTTAGCCGGGCCGTCCTGAGCCGCGCGTTGGGTGCGCCGATCGGTGGGTTTTTTCCCTGTTCACATGCTGTGACTCAGGTCACAGGAGGGTGGGAAATAACCGGGGATCATTTCCCCGTTTGCACCGGTGTCCCCGCTGAAACGGGGAGGCGGTCCCCGGTTAGCCGGAGGGCTCGCCGGAGTGGACAACCCGCAGCACCGGAAGACCAGGAAGAGAAGGAGCGCCGCCGTGGACACCGTCACCCGCACCGCAGCCGGAACCGCGCAGCCGCGTACGCCCCGCCCGAGGGCCGACGCACTGCGCAACCGGGAGCGGATCGTGGCGGCCGCGCGCGAGATGTTCGTCGAGTTCGGCCCCGAGGTGCCGCTCGACGAGGTCGCCCGCCGCGCAGGCGTCGGCAACGCCACCCTCTACCGGAACTTCCCGGACCGGGCCGCACTGACCCATGAGGTCGTCCTCGCGGTGACCTCCCGCACGACCGGCCGCGCCGAAGAGGCCGCGAACGAGGAGCAGGACCCCTTCCTCGCGCTCAGCCGCTTCGTGCACGCGGCGGCCGACGAACGGATCGGGGCCCTGTGCCCCATGCTGTCCGGCGGCTTCGACAAGGACCATCCCGAACTGCTCGCCGAGCTCCAGCGCCTTGAAGAGGCCGTCGAAGGGCTCGTGGAGCGCGCCATGTCCGCGGGGCGCCTGCGTACCGACATCGCCGTCGGCGACGTGCTGGTCGCCCTCTCCCAGCTCACCCGGCCACTGCCAGGCATCGCCTGTCCGAACATCGACCGGTTCACCCATCGCCACATCCAGCTGTTCCTGGACGGGCTGGAGGCCCCGGCCCGGTCCCGGCTGCCTGGAACGCCGGCGACCTTGGAGGACCTGCGGCGCCGCACCTGACCACGGCGCCGGGTTCCTGAACCGGACGCCCGGCCGCGTGTCCGCCACGCCTCGACCACCCCTTTCTTCCTGATCAGAACCGACCCACCGCCCGACCCTCGCTTCCGTACCGACCGGCCTTCACCGGGTTCACCGCCCCTCACCGAACGCACGGTTCACGACCCCACGCGCCCTCGCGCGTCCTTAGGTGGCTACTCCCATGTCAAAAACAGCTGATATCCGACTCCCGGACCCCAGCCGCTGGAAAGCGCTGGCGTTCATCGCCCTCGCGCAGTTGATGGTCGTACTCGACGCCACCATCGTGAACATCGCGCTTCCGCACGCCCAGACGGACCTCGGCATCACCGACGCCAACAAGCAGTGGGTCATCACGGCGTACGCCCTCGCCTTCGGCGGACTGCTGCTCTTCGGAGGCCGGATCGCCGACCTCTGGGGACGTAAGCGCACCTTCGTCGTCGGCCTGATCGGCTTCGCTCTGGCCTCCGCCCTCGGCGGCGCTGCGCAGAACCAGGGGATGCTGTTCGGTTCCCGCGCCCTGCAGGGCGTGTTCGGCGCGCTGCTCGCACCGGCGGCCCTCTCGCTGCTCGCGGTGATGTTCACCGATGCCAAGGAGCGCGCCAAGGCGTTCGGCATCTACGGTGCGATCGCCGGTGGCGGTGGCGCCGTGGGTCTGATCCTCGGCGGCCTCCTCACCCAGACGCTGAACTGGCGCTGGACGTTCTTCGTCAACATCCCGTTCGCGATCGTCGCCGCGGCCGGTGCCTACTTCGTGATTCGCGAGCCGGCCGGCAGCCGTAACCGCTCGTCGCTCGACATCCCCGGCGTCGTCCTCTCCGCTCTGGGCCTCGTCGCGCTGGTGTACGGCTTCACCCGCGCCGAGTCCAGCGGCTGGTCGGACACGCTCACCATCGGCACGTTCGTCGCCTCCGCCGTGCTGCTGCTGGCCTTCGTCCTGACCGAGGCCAAGGTCAAGTCGCCGTTGCTTCCCCTGCGGGTCGTGATGGACCGCAATCGCGGGGGCGTCTACCTCTCGCTGGGTCTGGCCATCATCGCGATGTTCGGCCTGTTCCTGTTCCTCACGTACTACCTGCAGGTCGTCAAGGGCTACTCGCCGATCAAGACGGGCTTCGCCTTCCTGCCGATGATCGCCGGCATGATCACCGGGTCGACGCAGATAGGCGCCCGGCTGATGACGCGGGTTCCGGCCCGCATGCTGATGGCCCCGGGCTTCCTGACCGCCGGCATCGGCATGCTGCTGCTCACGCAGCTGGAGATCGACTCGTCCTACGCGGCGGTCATCCTGCCGGGCCAGCTCCTGCTGGGCCTGGGCATGGGCACGGCGTTCATGCCCGCCATGTCGCTCGCCACGCACGGCATCGAGCCGCGTGACGCGGGTGTCGCCTCGGCGATGGTCAACACCTCGCAGCAGGTCGGCGGTGCGATCGGCACGGCGCTGCTCAACACCATCGCCGCCTCGGCCGCCACGGCGTACGCCACCTCGCACGCCGCGCTCGGCGCCACCGACCCGGAACTGCTCAAGCTCCAGTCGATGGTGCACGGCTTCACCGGCGCCATCTGGTGGGCCGTCGGCATCCTGGTGGTGGCCGCCGCGATCGCGGGGACCTTCATCAACGCCGGCCGTCCCTCGGCCACCACGACGTCCGGAGGCGCCGGTTCCGGTGACGCCGAGGGCGTCGAGGAGGAGTTCAGGGTGCCCGTCGTCGCCCACTGAGCCCCGTGGGGGAGCCCCGTGGCTCCTGTGACGGGTGAGGAGTGAGCTCTGCCCCGGTTCCGTTGGTACGGAGCCGGGGCAGAGGTGTACGCGGGTGCGTGCGAGGTGGGGTCAGCGGAGCCAGGGGAGGTCCGCGTCCGTGCCCTCCGGCTGGAGTCCGGCTGCCATGACCTGCATGATCTCGCCGAGCGCGCGCACCTGCTCAGGGGTGAGCCGGTCGAACATCGCCTGGCGTACGGCGCTGACATGGCCGGGGGCCGAGCGGCGGAGCATCTCGTGGCCCTCCTCGGTGAGGACGGCGTTCTGGCCGCGTTTGTCGGACGGGCAGTCCTCGCGGCGCACCCAGCCGCTCTTCTCCAGCCGGGCGACGGCGTGCGAGAGGCGGGAGCGGGTGATCTTGGCGTTCTTGGCCAGTTCCGTCATCCGCAGCTGGTGGCGGGGTGCCTGGGAGAGCTGGACGAGCAGACCGTAGTACATGTGCGGCATGCCGGCATCGCGCTGCAACTGGCGGTCGAGGTGATCCTCCAGCAACGTCGTGGCGTGCAGATACGCACGCCACACGCTCTGTTCTTCGTCGGTGAGCCAGCGCGGCCCATGGGTGGATGCCGTGGTCATGTACTCCACTGTACGACCTTTTCTTGAAAGTTGAACTAGATAGGGCTAAGGTCTCCGAAGGTGGGAACTTGAACTTTAAAGAACTGTTCCCGCGGAAGACCAAGGCCCGGTAAAGACTTACCTTGAGCAGCAGTGGATGGGGAGTGTCATGACAGTCACCGCGGAGCGCATGCCCGCCCTCTATCTCTCCCACGGCGCACCGCCGCTGGCCGACGACCCCGTCTGGCCCGGCGAACTGGCCGCCTGGTCCGCCGGGCTGCCGCGCCCCACCGCGATCCTCATGGTCTCCGCCCACTGGGAAGAGGCCCCCCTCGCGCTCGGCGCCACCGAGACGATCCCGCTGGTCTACGACTTCTGGGGCTTCCCCGAGCACTACTACCAGGTCCAGTACGCCGCGCCCGGGGCCCCCGCGCTGGCCGAGAGCGTCCGCAAGCTGCTGCGGGGCGCCGGTACGCCGGTCCAGGACATCCCGGACCGGGGCCTCGACCACGGGGCGTACGTACCGCTGGTGGAGATGTTCCCGCAGGCCGACATCCCGGTGCTGCAGATATCCATGCCGACGCTGGACCCGCGGAAGCTGATGGACATCGGGCGCAAGCTCGCGCCGCTGCGCGACGAAGGCGTCCTGATCGTCGGCAGTGGCTTCTTCACGCACAACCTGGCCGCGCTGCGGCATCAGGGCGGCGGCACTCCCGCCTGGTCGGCGGAGTTCGACGACTGGGGCAACCGCGCGCTCCAGGCCCGGGACATCGACGCCCTGCTGGACTTCGAGCACAAGTCCCCGGCCGGACGGCTGGCGCACCCGCGCACCGAGCACTTCGCTCCCCTCTTCGTCACGCTCGGGGCCGCGGAGCAGGAGCTCGACCAGGGACGCAGCGTGATCGAAGGCTTCTGGCTGGGGCTGGCCAAGCGCTCGGTGCAGTTCGGCTGAGGCGCGGGGCGACAACGGGCCCAGCCGCCCGGGGGCGCCGGAGGGTGACCGGTCAGAGTGCCGGAGGGTTCAGCTCGACCGACCGGAGTGCGGCCGCCAAGGCCGTCGCGTCACCGACGTCCAGGGCCGTGTCGGTGAACTTGATGGTGTGGTCGTCGCCGTGGGCGGCGGCCCGAGCGAAGACCTCCTCGGCGGACAGTCCGCCGGGCCCCGCGGCCGGCTCGGCGGGCCGCGCCGGGGAGTACGCGGCGGTGACCGCCGCGCTCGCCGCCCAAGCGGCCCCCAGACTCGGCGCCCACAGCTCGCGGGGGAGCGCGGGCAGGGCCCGCAGCACGGCATTGGGGGCGGTGGCCGCGTGCACCAGCATGATCGGCTCGCCGTAGCCATAGGCCTCATAGCGATGGGTGGCGGCCCTCACCAGTTCTTCCAGCCGGGCGCGGGCGTCATCGGGTCCGTTCACGGGCCGGTCCGGCCACTGGGGGAACGCGGTCAGCTGTCCCAGCCGGTCCCGGATACCGCCGCTCTGGCGACGTACGGGCACCACGGCGTTCAGTGCCGTCGCGGCGTCGGCTGCCGGGCCGAGCGAGGACAGCGGGGGCAGCGGCTGGTGGCGGGCCGCCCAGTAGCCGAGCGCGTGGGCCAGCTCGGTCACCCGGGGCTCGGTCTCCGGTCCGTCCAGCAGTGTGCGGACACTGTGCCCGACCCTGATCACCGGGTGAGTGGCCCCGGCCGCGATGCCGGGCAGCAGACGCGGCCACCACTCGGCCAGGACCACGCGCCACGGGCGGGCGGCCGTCTCGCGCGCGAAGTAGCCGGTCCAGTCGGCGATGCGGCGGGGGTCGCCGAGCGCTTCCGGCCAGTTGTCCGGGGTGACCTCGGCGGCCGGGTCCGGCATGTCCTCCAGCTTCTCCCGGTAGTGGTCCAGCCACCGGTGCACCCCCGGCGCCTGGCCGTGGCGTACCAGGGCTTCGACGGCCATCGGGGCGTGATTGCTCAGCCAGCCGCCGCGCTCGGGGCCGAAGGTGTGGAGCCGTTCCAGTGCTTCGTCGAGCGTGCCGGAGGTGTCGGACGGGGTGCGCGTCGTCAGGTCCATGCGCCCTCACGGTAGGCGCGGCGCCGGGGCGCGGTAACGGACCGTGGTCCCGGTTGACGCGGGGCCGGGGCCTAGGTCTGCGGTCCCAGGTGTTTCTCGTACCAGGCCACGTCCCAGTACCGGTCGAACTTCCGGCCGACGTCCGTGTACGTGCCGATGTGGCCGAAGCCGAAGCGCTCGTGCAGCCGGACCGACGACTCGTTGGGCTGGGCGATGCCCGCGTAGGCGCGACGCAGGTCCTCATCGGCGAGGGCCTCGAAGAGCGCCGAGTAGAGGAGGGTGCCCACGCCCCGGCCCGTGGCGTCCGGAGCGCAGTAGACGCTCACCTCGACGGAAGTGGAGTACGCGGCCTTGGGGCGGAACGCGCTGCTGGTCGCATAACCCAGGATGCGGGGGCCGGCCCCGTCCGTGTCATCGACATTACGGACATCCTGAGCAACCAGAAGCCGGTGCGGGCCGTCTTCGGGGTGGGAGCGCAACCAGGGGAGGCGCTGGTCGGGGGTGAAGGGCACTACGTCAAATGTGAGGGCGGTCTCACGTACGTAATGGTTGTAGATGTCCGTGAGGGCCGCCAGATCGCTTTCGACGCCCGTCCTGACCTGCACTTCTGTGTTCGGCTGTGTCATGTGCCCTCCCTGGTGGCGCGACAGGGTACTGCATGATCGCGAAAATGAATGCCAGGCATGGGAATTCTGTCCACATTCCAGTCGTTGTTTCCATCGGATGCAGGGCACCCGAGAGGGTGTCGCGACCTACTCAGCAAGGGAGCACGCATGGCAACCCGTGCCGTCGCCCGTCGTTCGTCCGCCACCGGCGGGACCAACCGGGCAAGCAGTGTTCGCGCCGTGGGCGGGGAGATCGCCGATCGCGACCTGGTCGGCATGTACCTGGACGAGATCGCGCGCACGCCGCTGCTCGACGCCGCCAAGGAGGTCGAGCTGTCGCAGACCCTGGAAGCAGGTGTCTTCGCCCGGCAGGTCCTCGACGGTGCGGTGGAGAGCGAAGCCGCCGGGGCATCGCGCGAGGAGCTGGAGGCGCTGGTCGCCGAGGGCGAGCGCGCCAAGGACATATTCATCCGTTCCAACCTCCGGCTCGTCGTTGCCGTCGCCCGCCGTTATCCGCGGGCCGGGCTTCCCCTGCTCGACCTGATCCAGGAGGGCAACGCAGGCCTGGTGCGCGCGGTCGAGAAGTTCGACTACGCCAAGGGCTTCAAGTTCTCCACGTATGCGACGTGGTGGATCCGCCAGGCCATCACCCGTTCCATAGCCGACCAGTCGCGCACGATCCGGCTCCCCGTCCACCTGGTGGAGGAGCTCGGCCGGATCCGCCGTGTGCAGCGCGAGTTCAACCGTGAGCACGGGCGCGACCCGGAGCACGCGGAGATCGCCGCCGAGCTCGACTCGACCACGTCGAGGGTCAGCGACGTCCTGGACTGGGCCCGCGACCCGGTCAGTCTGAACATGTCGGTGGACGACGCAGGCGACACCCAGTTCGGTGACCTCCTGGAGGACACCTCCGCGGTGTCACCCGAGCAGTCCGTCATGACGCTGCTGCGCAGCGAGGAACTGGAGGAGCTGATCGGCAAGCTCGACAACCGCACCGCATCGATCATCCGTATGCGGTACGGCATCGAGGACGGCCGTGAGCGGACCCTGACCGAGGTGGGCAAGCAGCACGGGCTCACCCGCGAGCGGATCCGCCAGATCGAGAAGCACGCACTGCTCGAACTGAAGCGAATGGCTCACGACACGGGCTTTGACGCTGCGGCATGAGCCCGCGTCCAGTAACCTCCGAATTGGGCCGCTTCACTTCGGCGGCCTCCTAGAGCTGAGTCCCGGCGCCCACCCCCCCTGGCGCCGGGGCTCATCCTTTTGTCCGGCGAGGTCCTTGCGCCCGAGCTCACGGGCTCCCCGGCCGGGGTCCCGGCCCCCGGGGGCTACGAGCCCGGGACCCTTTGGGCCCGGGGCCTACGAGGCCGGCGCTTCCGCCGACGCCGCGGCACGGGTGAGCCTGCCGCCCAGGTCCTGCAGATACGTCACCAGCTGCGGCGGCTGGTGCGCGGTGAACTCGCAGTCCACCAGTGCGAGGCGCAGCGCCACCCATTCCAGCGAGTCCTTCAGTACCGTCCGCAGCCGGCAGCTGTGCTCCCCGGTCTCCTCCAGCGGTCCCATCGAGGCGGGCAGCCGCGAGGCCACGAACTCGGAGGGGGCCGCGAAGCTCACATCGACCGCCAGTTCCGGCTGCCTGCGCGCCATGGAGCTCCACAGGAACTCCGCCGCGTCCCCGGTCGGCAACTCGCGGGGCGTGAAACGGGCGCCCGTCGCGAACGGGTCACTCACCCGGTCGACCCGGAAGGTGCGCCAGTCCTCCCGCTCCAGGTCGTAGGCGACGAGGTACCAGCGCCAGCCGGTACTCACCAGCCGGTACGGTTCCACCTGCCGCCTCGTCTCGGCGCCGTCCCCCGCGCGGTACGCGAACCGCAGCCGCTCCCGCCCGGTGACCGCGGACGCCATCACGGTCAGCGTCTGCGGGTCGATCGTCGAGCCGTCGCCCCGGGTCAGCGGCATCGTGGCGTTCTGGAGGGTGGAGACCCGGTGGCGCAGCCGCGAGGGCAGCACCTGTTCCAGCTTGGCCAGCGCCCTCACGGAGGCCTCGTCCACGCCCTCGATGGCGTGCCCGGCCCCCGCCCGCAGGCCCACCGCGATGGCCACCGCCTCCTCGTCGTCCAGCAGCAGTGGCGGCATCGCCGTACCGGCCACGAGACGGTAGCCGCCGACCGAGCCGCGTGACGCCTCGACCGGGTAGCCGAGGTCACGGAGGCGGTCGATGTCGCGGCGGATGGTGCGCGGGCTGACGTCGAGCCGGTCGGCGAGTTCACTGCCCGGCCACTCGCGCGGCGTCTGGAGCAGTGACAGCAGATTGAGCAGTCGTGCCGGGGTGTCGGTCATGCCACTCAGGATGCCCGCCCATTGGGTCACGACCTGACCTATTCGGCGTTTAACTTACTCGTATGACTTCTTCCGCACCCCTGCCGACACCGGTGGACGCCCCCGCGGCCCCGGACCCGTCGGACCGCCGCCGGTGGTTCGCCCTGGCCATCGTGATGACCGCGGCCTTCATGGACCTGGTCGACGTCACGATCGTCAACATCGCCATTCCGAGCATCAAGGCCGACACGGGCGCCTCGTTCAGCTCGATCCAGTGGATCACCGCCGGATACGCCCTGGCCTTCGCCGCCGGTCTGATCACCGGTGGCCGGCTCGGTGACATCTACGGCCGCAAGCGGCTCTTCCTCATCGGGATCGGCGGCTTCACCCTCGCCTCCGCCCTCTGCGGATTCGCCGCCTCCCCGGAGATGCTCGTCGCCTCGCGCATCCTTCAGGGCGGCACCGCCGCGCTGATGGTGCCGCAGGTGCTGTCGATCGTGCACGCCACCTTCCCCGCGCACGAGCGCGGCAGGGTCTTCGGTCTCTTCGGCGCGATCGTCGGCCTCGGGGCCGTGTCCGGCCCGCTGCTGGGCGCGCTCCTCACCGAGTGGAACATCGCCGGTCTGGAGTGGCGTCCGATCTTCCTGATCAACCTGCCGGTCGGCATCGCGGGTCTGCTCCTGGGGCGGAAGTTCATCACCGAGTCCAAGGCGCCGAAGGCGCTCCGCCTCGACCTGGTCGGCGTGGTGCTGGTGACGCTGGGCATGCTCATGCTCATCTACCCGCTGACCCGCGGCGAGGAGTTGGGCTGGCCGCTCTGGGGCTACCTGTCGATGGCCGGCAGCATCGTCGTCTTCGCCGCCCTCGTGCTGTTCGAGCGGGTGAAGGCGCGCCGGGACGGTTCGCCGCTGGTCGAGCTGTCGCTGTTCCGGGTCAAGAGCTTCGCCGCGGGCATCGCCGTCCAGCTGACCTTCGGAGTCGGCCTCGGCATCTTCTTCCTCGTCTGGACGCTGTACATGCAGGAGGGGCTCGGCTGGAGCGCGCTGCGGGCCGGTACGACCGGCATCCCGTTCTCGGTCGCCGTCTCGTTCGCCGCCGGCATCTCCGTGCAGAAACTGGTGCCCCGCTTCGGGCGCAAGGTGCTCCAGGCGGGGGCGCTGCTCATGATCGCCGGTCTGCTGCTCTACATCTGGGAGTCTGGCCGCTACGGCATGGGGATCACGTCCTGGCAGATGGCGCTGCCCCTGGTGGTCATGGGGGTGGGCATGGGCCTGATCGTGGCGCCGCTGGCCGACGCGGTGCTGTCCGAGGTGCCCAAGGAGCACGCGGGATCGGCCTCCGGGCTGTTCAACACCGTGCAGCAGATGGGTAACGCGCTGGGGCTCGCGCTCGTCTCGGTCGTCTTCTTCGGGGCGATGGGGGACCGGCTGACGCCGCCGCAGATCGGCCCGGCGTTCGCCGACGCCTTCGAGCAGTCGCTGTGGTGGGTGGCCGGTGTCCTCGCGGTGATCTTCCTGGTGATGTTCGCCCTCCCGGCCCGGCCGAAGCAGCACGTGGAGGGCGGCGACGCAAGCGCCGACTCCTTCGAGGAGCCTGTCAAGGATCCGGTGCTGACGCACTGACCGGGCGTCACGCGGAAGCGGAAGAGGCAGGAACCGACAGTGCCCGCACCCCCGCCGGGGGTGCGGGCACTGCCATGTCCGGGACCGGGCGTCGTCCTGTCCCGGACCGGGTACGGCGTCGTCCTGCCGGGACCCGGGTGCGTCAGCAGATGCGGGTGCGGCTCTCCATCGCGCCGCGTGCGGCGTCCTCGTCGCCGTACACCTCGCACATGTGGCGGCCGTCCGGCGTCGCCGTGTGCTCGACCTCCCAGAGGCTCGTCTCGCTGCCGTCGAGAAGCAGGAAGGCGTGCTCGTAGAGCGTGAAACGCGCGTCCCGCCCGTCCACCTGGCGCTGCCGGCCGAAGACCTGGGTGATGTGGTGAGCGAAGGCGGCCCGCAGGCGCAGAGCCGTGCCCTCGCCCGGCGCGTCCCGGTTCTCCGCCCGGCGCAGCACCCGGCGGGCGTGGTCCGCGGAATTGTCGGGGGCGTACGTCCGGGGCATCGGGGCCGGTGGCGCCGCCATCAGGGCGTCGAGGATCTCCAGGCCGGCCGACGGGCCGTCGTACCCGAAGACCCCGTCGTCCCCCCAGACCTGGCCGTCGTACCCGAAGACGCCGTCCTGCCCGAGAACTGGCCCGTCGTGCCCGAAGGTCCGGCCGTCACCGGAGCCGCCGGTCAGCCGGGCCGCCGCGATTGCGGCATCTGCCTCGTCGTCGTACAGCTCGTGCTGCTGGAAGCCCGGCCGCGCGGCGCGCGGGCCGGAGTGCACCAGTTCCCACAGGGTGAGCGGCATGCCGTCGGCCAGCAGGTAGGTGTGCCGGTAGGTCTCGCGGTGCAGGGCGGAACTGTGGTGCGAGGAGTGCAGGGAGCTGCTGTGGGTGAGCGCGGTTTCCAGCCGCTCGACCGTGCTGTCGGGGAGGTCGAACGAGTTGAGAGCCCGTCGCAGGATTCGCTCGAGGTGCTGTTCTGTCGTCTCGTACGGATCGCTCAAGGTGCTGTCTCCAGGCCGTCGCCGCGTGTGACTTGATGCGTGCTCAACGTAGTCCCTGGGTCTGACATCGTGACCGGGGTTGAGAAAAACGTACGGTGCACGCAGAAGGTTCCCGTCGATGGCCCGAACTTCCCTACGCCGAGGGAGAGTCGGAGCCGTCACCCGGAGGGGCCGGAGGCTGCTGCGGGCCGTAGAGGTCGCCGTACGCGAGGTAGGAGCCGCCTCCGGCGCGGCCGCTGACGCTCGTGGCCGCCCGCGCCGCCTTCACGACGGCCCGGGTCACCGCCTCCGCCCCCGCCGCCAGCAGGTCGTTGAGCGCGAGCGGGTTCGCGGGATCGAGGGCGTGCGCACCGGTGGCCAGGGCGAAAATGGTGTCCCCGTCGCTCAGCAGATGTACGGGCCGGATGGCGCGCGCCAGTCCGTCGTGCGCCGTACCCGCGAGCTTCTGCGCCTGGGCGCGGCTGAGCCCGGCGTCCGTGGCGACGACGGCGAGTGTGGTGTTGAGCGGGGGGCGCGTGTTCGCGTCGTGCGCCTGCGCCAGGCGCTGTCGCGCCGCCCGGTGGACCTCCGGCGCGGGCGCGACGGCGGGCTCGGCACCGCCGTACTCCCCGTACAGCACACCGGTACGGGGATCGAGCACCGATCCGGCGGCGTTCACGACCACCAGCGCCGCCACGGTGATCCCGGACGGCAGCAGGATGCTCGCCGTCCCCACCCCGCCCTTCAGCTGACCGGCCACCGCACCCGTGCCCGCGCCGACGCAGCCCTCGGCGACCGCGGCACCCGGCTGCGACGCGGCCGCGTCCTCCACGGCCGCCCGGCCGGTCGAGGCGTCCGGCCGGGCCCGCCAGTCGCCGCCCCGCCCCAGATCGAAGACGCAGGCCGCGGGAACGACCGGGACCACCTGGGACGGATCGGGGCCGACTCGCACCCCGCGGCCCTGCTCCTCCAGCCAGCCCATCACCCCGGACGCCGCGTCGAGCCCGTACGCGCTGCCGCCGGTGAGGACCACGGCGTCGATGCGCTGCACCAGATTGCGCGGATCCAGCGCGTCCGTCTCGCGGGTGCCCGGGCCGCCGCCGCGTACGTCGACGGCCGCGACCGCACCGCCCTCGGGTGCGAGGACCACGGTGGTGCCGCTGAGCGCGCCTTCGCCCGCCACCCGCGCATGTCCGACGCGCACCCCGGCGACGTCGGTCAGCGCATCCCTCCGGTGCGCCGACGAGGCGGTGGGGGCTGCGCTCTCCTGGCCGGTCATCCGGTGCTCCTCGTGGTGCGGGTGGCGGACTGTGCGGGTGGGGGACTGTGCTGGTGGCCGTGCACCGCGAACGTACCCGGAGGACAGCGGGCGCCGACATCCCGCGAGGTCCCGCCCGCCCCTCCCCGAGGTGCTCAGCCGCACCTCCCGCGACGCGCTCACCCATAGCGGAATAAAACAGGACCGACGTGACTATTCGCCCCTACGCTGACGGGGTGACCGAGCCACCAGAAGCCTCCGCCGCAGACGCGCGACCCGCCCCCGGGGCCCCTGCCGGTACCACCGCTGTGACCGCCGCGCCGCCGTCCGCCGGCGGGCGCGGGCGCTCCGGCGCCGCCGCCCCCCGGTCCGTCACCGCCCGCGCGACGGCGGCGGGTGTGATCGTCTCCCTCCTGCTGGTCGTCGCCATCGTGCTCGGCAGCAGGCTCCTGGAGAACTTCGACTCCGCGCTCCTCCCGTACGCCGTGGCCTCCGTCTTCCTCGCCTTCGGCGTCGCCTACCGCTACACGGTCTGGGTCTCCGCACCGGGCGCCCGGCGACTCTTCAAGAAGGGCTGGGGGAGCCTCTTCTCGGCCGCCAACTTCCGCAGGGCGCCCACCGCCCTGCCGAAGATGATCGCCACCTACCTCGGCTTCCAGAAGTTCCTCGGTGCCCGCTCCCATGCCCGCTGGGCCGCCCACCAGCTCATCTTCTGGGGCTGCGTGCTCGCCGCGCTGATCACCTTCCCGCTGACCTGGGGCTGGTTCACCTTCACCTCGCACACCGGATCCGGGCCCGGTTACGAGATGCGCATCTGGGGCTTCAAGATCATCGGTTTCGACTCCATGGACTTCCTCGGCTGGCTGATGTTCCACGGTCTCGACATCGCCGCGGTCCTCGTCATCCCCGGTGCCTCCTACTTCCTGTGGCGACGGATGAAGGACCGCGGCGCCATCACCGGCCAGCGCTTCGGCTACGACCTGGTCCCGCTCATCGCGCTGGTCGTCATCTCCGTGACGGGCCTGCTCCTCACCTTCTCGTCGATCTTCCTGCACGGCGGCGGATACGAGTTCCTGGCGATCCTGCACATGGTGTCGGTGGTCTTCACCCTGATCTACATCCCGTTCGGCAAGTTCTTCCACATCGTCCAGCGCCCCGCCGCCGTAGGCATGCAGCTGTTCAAGTACACCGGCCGGCAGGACCAGGAGGTCCTCGGCTGCCGCCGCTGCGGGGAACCCATCGACACCGCCCCGTACGTCGAGAACCTCCGCGGCACCATGCGCGACCTCGGCCTCGGCTTCGACGAGTGGGCCGAATACTGCCCGCGCTGCAAGCGGGTGCTGCGCGGCAGCGCCTATCTCTCCCAGGTGAAGAAGGGCTTCAAGTGACCGCGGACCCGCGAGCAGCCGACACCCGTGCGGTCGTCCCCCTCGACCCCTCCCTCGCCCCGCCCGGCACCCGCGCCTTCCGGGACGCCGGCGGCATTCCCGCCGACCAGTGGCACGCCGACCAGAACGGCGAGAAGCTCGTCCCCACCCACTGCTGCTTCTGCGGCATCCAGTGCGGGATGTATCTGCGCGTCGACCGGGGCGGCAAGGTCTTCGGCGTCGAACCCCGCAACCACGACATCAACCGGATGCGGCTGTGCCCCAAGGGCATCAACGCCTACCAGCAGGTCAACCACCCCGACCGGCTGACCGCCCCGCTCATGCGCCGCTCCCGCGACGAACCCTTCCGCGAGACCTCGTGGGACGAGGCGCTCGACTTCACGGTCTCCGAGATCCAGCGCATCCAGGCCCAGTACGGGAAGGACGCCTTCGGGCTCTTCGGCGGCGCCAGCCTCTTCTCCGAGAAGACCTACCTGGTCGGAAAGTTCGCCCGGGTCGCCCTGCGGACCCGGCACGTCGACTACAACGGCCGCCTCTGCATGGTCAGCGCCGCCGCCGCCAACAAGCTCGCCTTCAACATCGACCGGGCCGGCAACCCCTTCGCCGACATGCTGCTCACCGACTGCCTGCTGATCGCGGGCTCCAACGTCGGCGAATGCTTCCCCGTGCTCTCCCAGTACGTGTGGGGGGCGCGGGACCGCGGCGCGAGCCTCATCGTCATCGACCCCCGCGAGACGGCCATCGCGCGCACCGCCGACATCCACGTCGCGCTGAAGCCCGGCACCGACTCGGCGTTCTTCAACTCCCTGCTCTGCGTCGTCATCGAGGAGGGCCTGACCGACGAGAACTACCTCGCCGCCCACGCCACCGGCTGGGAGGAGGTACGGGCCAAGGCACTCGAGTACCCCCCGTCCCGCGCCGCGGACATCTGCGGAGTCCCGGCCGAGCAGATCGTCCAGGTCGCCCGCACCTTCGCCCGCGCCCCCAAGGCCATGGCCTGGCACGCCAGGGGGATCGAGCACCAGTCCCAGGGCGTCGAGAACTGCCTCTCCGTCATCAACCTCTGCACGGCCACCGGGCACATCGGCAAGCCCGGAGCGGGCTACGGCACGCTCACCGGCCAGGGCAACGGGCAGGGCGGCCGCGAACACGGCCAGAAGTCCGACCTCCTGCCGGGCGGGCGCTCCATCAACAACGAGGAACACCGCCGGCAGATCTGCGAGATCTGGGGCATCGACGAATCGGAACTCCCGCTCGCGGGGACCTCGATGATGGAAATGATCTGGCAGATGCAACGCGGTGAGATCCGCGGGCTGATGGGGATCTGCAACAACCCCATCATCTCCCTGCCGAACTACCCGGTGGTCAAGGAGGGGTACGACGCGACCGAATTCCACGTCCAGTTCGACTTCTTCCTCTCCGAGTCCGCCGCCAACGCGCATGTCGTCCTGCCCGTCACCACCTGGGCGGAGGACGAGGGGGTGATGGCCAACGCGGAAGCCAGGGTGGTCAAGCACAACAAGGCCCAGGACCCGCCGCCCGGTGTGCGCACCGACACCTGGGTGATGTGCGAGCTCGCCCGCCGTCTGGGTGCGGGCGACAAGTTCCGTTTCAGCGGCTCCCGCGAGGTCTTCGACGAACTCCGCGCCGCGTCCGCCGGCACCGTCATCGACTACTCGGGCATCACCTACGAACGGCTCGAAGAGACCGGCGGGATCTCCTGGCCGTGCCCGTCCACGGACCACCCGGGCACCCCGAGGCTCTTCGAGGACGGCAGGACCTACCACCCCGACGGCAAGATCCATATGCAGGTCGTCGAATGGCACCCGCCCATGGACCCGTACAGCGACGAATTCCCCATGTCCCTCACCACCGGACGCACCGTCGCCCACTTCCTCTCCGGCAACCAGACGCGCCGCCTGGGCGCCCTCGTCGAACAGACCCCGCGCCCCTGGGCCGAGATCCACCCGTCCCACGGCTTCCGCAACGGCGAACCGGTCCGCGTCACCACCCGGCGCGGCAGCGCCTCCTACCCGGCGCTGGTCACCGAGGCGATCCGCCCCGACACCGTCTTCATCCCGTACCACTGGCCGGTCCCCACCTCGGCCAACGTGCTCACCATCGACGCCCTCGATCCCCGGTCGAAGATCCCGGAGTACAAGGTGTGCGCCTGCCGCATCGAACACGCCGACTCCGTCGACGACGTGCCCGCACCTCCCGTGGCACCCGGCCGCGTCGCCTACCCGGAGACCCAGGTCTCCCGCACCGACCCGCTGCCGCCCACCTCCCCGCAGGGCCGCGGCACCTCGGAAAGGAGCTGATGCCCGCATGATGGGCCGAACGATCTTCATCGACCCGGGGCGCTGCATCGGCTGCCAGGCCTGTGTCTCCGCCTGCCGGGAATGCGACTCGCACCGCGGCAAGTCGATGATCCACCTCGACTACACCGACGAGGGCCAGTCCGTCGCCTCCCTCCCCACGGTCTGCATGCACTGCGAGGACCCCGTCGCCCCCTGCGCCGAGGTCTGTCCCGCCGACGCCATCCTGGTGACCGCGGACGGGGTGGTGCAGCAGGCCGACACCACCCGCTGCATCGGCTGCGCCAACTGCGTCAACGCCTGCCCCTTCGGCGTACCGAAGATCGACCTCCAGGCGAAGCTGCAGATGAAGTGCAACCTCTGCTACGACCGCACCGCCTACGGGCTCGCCCCGATGTGCGCCACGGTCTGCCCGACCGGAGCGCTCTTCTACGGAACCGTCGAGGAGCTCCAGGCCGAACGCCCCGGCGTCCAGGTCGCCGACACCTTCGTCTTCGGCGAGACCGAGGTCCGCACGGGCGTCGCCATGGTCGTCCCCGCGGACCGGGTCCAGTGGCCGGTGCCGGGCGGTCTGCCCGTCGTGGAGATCAACGGGAAGGACGTCCGCCGATGAGCGTCACGGAACAGCCGCAGCCCTCAGGCGAACCGCCCGCCGGCGAACCGCCCGCCGGTGAACCGCGCGCCGGGGGCCCGCCCTCGGGGGACGCGCGCGACGCCCTGCACGACCGGATCGCCGCGGATTCCCTCACCACCCGCCGCGACTACCTCCGCATCGTCGCCACCGTCTCCGGCGGCCTCGCGATCGGGGGACTCGGCGTCGCCGGCGGCATGCTCCCGCGCCACGGGGACCCCGAGGACGACAAGGCCCCCGCGCCGAAGAGGGTCAGCTCCCAGCTGCTGCCCGGGGAGTCCCTCGCCTTCAGCTACCCGGAGGAGGAGGACAAGGCGGTCGCCGTCCGGCTCGACGACGGCACACTCGTCGGCTATTCGGCGATCTGCACCCACCTCGCCTGCGCCGTGCTCTGGCGGAAGGACCGGGGCTCCGAGGGCGAGCTGTACTGCCCCTGTCACGAGGGCGTCTTCGACGCCCGCACCGGCGAGGTCACCGCCGGCCCGCCGCCGCGCGGGCTGCCCAAGGTGATCCTGACCGAGCAGCCGGACGGCAGTATCTGGGCCGTCGGCACCACCCGCTCCGGCGAGAGCATCGAGAAGGGGCTGTGCCGCCAGCTCGGCGACGACCGCCCGGACCTCGCCTCCCGGATCGGCTGCCCGGGAGTCCGCGGGGGCGCCGAAGCACCCCAGACCGCCGCCAGGCCCGGTACGGAGGCCACGTCCGCGACCGCCGCCACCTCCCGCGGCGCCGCCACCTCCCTTACGGGGACCACCGCGCCCGACACCACCGGCAGGTCGTCATGAGCGACGCACAGGAGCCCGCCGGCCCCCGCTACCCGGAGTACCACCCGGGCAGCGCACGGCCCGAACTCAACCGGCCCCTCCACGAGCGCTACCCGCAGATCCGGCCTACCAGCGGCTACGGCGACCCCAGAATCAACCGCACGGGACCAGGACCGGGAGCGGGTACCGACCAGGAACCGGAACGGTCCTCGAAGCTCACGGCCCGGCTGACCCTGGCCATGACCGTCGTCATCGGGCAGCTCTGGGGCCTCACCGTCGTCGTCGACGAGTACATGGAGGGCCATACCGGTACCGCCTGGTGGGGGGCCGGTTTCCTCTGCCTCTCGTTCCTCGTCGTACTCGGGCTCTGGTGGCTCGACCCCAAGGACCGCTGACCGGCGCCCGCCCGCTGACCGGCGCCCGCCCGGCGGCCGGGGCGCTCCCGCGCGCCGCGGAGCGGCCGTACCCTGGATGTATGAGTACCGCCCCCGCCCCCGGACCGCGCGATGCGAAGCCGAGCTCGCCGGACCGGCCGAAGACCGAACCGGCGCTGATCTTCGATGATCCGCTGGACCAGCAGTCCGCGGACGACACGGACCGGGGATGGGGTGAGCGGGCCCCCTCGGGTGGCGGTGCCACCGACCTGGCCCGTTTCCTCGACGAGAAGCCGCCCCACCACATCTGAGCCAGCCACCGTCTGAGTCCGCCACCGTCTGAGCTCGCCACGCCCCGCCACCGTCTGAGTCCGACGCCACCGTCCGGGTCCTATGCCGACTGACCCCACCACCTTCTGGGTCCTGCGCTGTCTGACTCCACCACCGTCCGGGTCCTACGCCACGGCGGACGGCCGCGACCCGGCGCTCGGCGTGGCACTACTCCTGTGACTGCGGCCCGGGTCCTCTCCGCGGTTCCCGTCCACCGGGTTCCCGCCGCTGCCGCTGCCGCTGCGCGGGGAGACCAGCGCGTCGCGGATCTCCTTCAGGACCTCCAGCTCGCTGACCTCCAACGTCTCCTGCACGCCTTCCGCCGCCGCCTGCATGGCGGCCCGCTTGGCGAGGTACTTCGCCATCGGGAGCACCATCAGGAAGTAGACGACGGCGGCGGTGATCAGGAAGCTGAGGGTGGCGCTGAGGACCGAGCCCCACAGGATCCGGATGCCCTCCGTCGCCTCGCCCGTCTTCGGGTCCGTCACGCAGGGGCCCTTGAGGCAGGAGCTGTAGTTCTCCATATCCTGGGTGCCGAAAGCACCGACGAGCGGGTTGATGACGCCCTTGACGACAGCGTTCACGATGTTCGTGAACGCGGCGCCGATGACGACGGCCACCGCCAGGTCGATCACGTTGCCGCGTGTCAAGAAGGCCTTGAAGCCCGCCAGCAGACTGTCGTTCTTCTTCTCGCTCACGCCTGAGCCGTCGTTTGTATGCGCCGTAAGGGGAACCAACTGATCCGCAACACACGGCAGTACGGGGTGGGACCACCTCATCCATGGCTGTTGTCAGGTGACGTGATAGTGCGTCAGTACGAATCAGCACAGGATCACCGCAAACCCGCCCGAGATTCCCGCACCGGCCAGCGTCGCGGCCGTCGCCCGCGGTACGGAGAGCACGATCAGCGCCCCGTACTCCGTGGAGCCCTCCGCCGCAGCGGGAGGCACCTGGGCCACCCGTGCCCCCTTCGCCAGCACCCGGGAGCCACCTCCGGACCCCCCGGACGCGATCACGTCGACCCGGTCGCCGGGGCGCAGCAGCCGGACAGTCGCCGCGTCGGCGATCCGGACGGGCGCGGACACCAGGCGGACCGGCGGTGACGCCCGGTGCGGGGACGCGCCGGCGGCGTCGGACGCACCAGCTGGCCCGGCTGCCGCATGCCCGGCCCGGTCGCCGCCCTCGGCCCCACTCCCGCCGAGCCCCGAAACGGCCAGCGCGGCAGCCGTCAGCGCCAGCCCCGCGGCCGTCGCCCGCCGCTGCCGCCAGACCGCCCGCCGCAGCCGGTGCGCACTGCCCCCGCGCACCCGCAGAGGCGGAAACGGCGGTACCCCGCCCGGAGGTGGCACGGGGGCGGGCAGAGGCGGGGAAGCGGAGGGGGAGGGGGACGAGGGCTGCGGGGGCCGGGAAGGAGGACCGTACGGAGGCATGCCAAACACCGCCTGCGATGAGGGAGTTCAGAGAACAGGGGAGTGAGAATCGGACCGGTCGATCGGGCCGGAGGTCACCGGCCGGACAGCCCTCACGATGCCCCACCCGCGAGATTCCCGCTGAGCCCTGTGGGCGGTCCACACGATGTGGAAAACTCCCTCACCCGCCTGAGGGCGGAGGCGAGAACCGGACCCCGCTCACGGCAGGCAGTGCTGACTCCGCCCACCGGCAGGCCGCACCGAACGCGCCTACCTGCGGGCAGCAGCGACCCCGCCTGCCGGCGGACAGCACCGCCCCCCCCGCGTACCGGCAGACAGCGCCGCCTCGCCCCTACGGCAGCACGATCCCCGTGTCGATCCCGTCCAGCGCGTGTGGGCACAGGCAGTCCCGGTCCGCCTCCGCGGGCAGCGCGGCCACCGCCTCGAAGAGCACCGAACGCAGCCGGTCGACATTGGCCGCGAAGACCCTGAGCACCTCGTCGTGGGAGACCGCCTCGCCGGCTTCCGCGCCCGCGTCCAGGTCCGTCACCAGCGTCAACGTCGTGTAGCAGAGGCCCAGCTCGCGGGCGAGCACCGCCTCCGGGTGCCCGGTCATGCCGACCACCGACCAGCCCATCGCGGCGTGCCAGCGCGACTCCGCCCGGGTCGAGAAGCGCGGCCCCTCGACCACCACCAGCGTGCCGCCGTCCACCGCTTCCCAGTCCCCTGCGCGGGCCGCCGCGAGGGCGACCTTGCGACCCGTGGGGCAGTACGGGTCGGCGAAGCCCAGGTGCACCACCTTCGGCGCCACCCCGTCCGCCCGGGTCTCCCCGTCGTAGAACGTCTGGACCCGGGTCTTCGTGCGGTCGACCAACTGGTCCGGCACGAGCAGCGTCCCCGGCCCGTACTCCGGCCGCAGGCCGCCCACCGCGCACGGGCCGAGCACCTGCCGCACGCCGACCGAGCGCAGAGCCCACAGGTTGGCGCGGTAGTTGATGCGGTGCGGCGGCACATGGTGGCCGCGGCCGTGGCGGGGGAGGAAGGCGACGCGGCGGCCGCCGACCTCGCCGAGGAAGAGGGAGTCGCTCGGCGCTCCGTAAGGGGTCTCCACCCGCACCTCGGTGACGTCCTCCAGGAAGGAGTACAGCCCCGAACCACCGATCACACCGATCTCTGCGTTCACCATGCGGTCACAGTAGGCGGTCACTCAGCAGCTGACGCAGCCGGGCGAGCAAGATGCCGAGAAGCCGAGGCCGCCGGGCGGAAGGCCGCAAGCGGCCGAGGCCGGGCGGCCAACGCGGAGAACCGGCGCGGGGCGGACGACGCCGAGGACCGAGAAGCCGACGCCGGGCGGACGGCCCCAAGCAGCCGAGGTCGGGCGGAGAGCGCCGAGAACCGAGGCGGGGCGGCCAACGCCGAGAACCGGTACGTACGGCCGGGCGCAAGGCCCCGAAAAACCAACGTCCGGCGGACAACGCCGAGGACCCCGCCGAACGGATCGGCGGGGTCCCGGTGAAGCGGAAGCCAGGTGGGACGGTCGGGCGGCGCCTCAGGCGGCCGACGAACCGCTCGACGCGGACGACGAAGAAGAAGAGGACGCCGAAGAAGACGCCGTGGACGAGCTGGAGGAACCGGAGGAGGACGTCGACGAAGAGGTCGACGACTTCGCGTCCGATCCCGACGACGAGGATCCGGAACCGGATGCCTTCGCAGCGGCCGGGGCCGGCGTGCTGCTCGACGACGATCCACGGCTGTCGTTCCGGTAGAAACCGGAACCCTTGAAGACGATGCCGACCGCCGAGAACACCTTCTTCAGGCGTCCATCGCAGCTCGGGCACACCGTAAGGGCGTCATCGGTGAACTTCTGCACCGCTTCGAGGCCCTCGCCACACTCGGTGCACTGGTACTGATAGGTCGGCACTTTGTTCCTCCTGGCACTCTGACTCAATGAGTGCTAACGACGCTCCATACTGACGTATTCCGCGGCATCAGTCCACCGTGACCGGTCCGCGGTGACCGATCCCACGTGCCACGGTCCGTCCCGAGGCCCTCGGGAGGAGCCGGGAACGCAGCGCCACCAGCGTCACCAGCGCCAGCACCGTGCCCACGAGCGGCACCAGGAATCCGGTGCTGGCGCCGTGGGCGTCCGCGAGCCGTCCGGCCACCGTCACCGCGGCCGCCTGGCCGAGTGCGACGGCACCCGTCAGCCAGGTGAACGCCTCGGTCCGGGCGGAGCCCGGGACGAGCGCCTCGACCAGCGTGTAGCCGCTGATCAGCGCGGGGGCGATGGAGAGGCCGACCAGCAGGCCGAGCCCGGCCAGCAGCGGCACGGAGTGCACCGCCCACAGGCCCGACGCGGTGAGCGTCAGGGCGGCGTATCCGGCGATCAGCCGACGCCGCGGGCCGGTCTTCCAGGCGATGGCGCCGCAGGCGATGCCGGCCAGCATGTTGCCGGCCGCGAAGATCCCGTACAGCAGACCGTTCGCACCGGGGCTGCCGATCTCCTCGGCGAAGGCGGTCAGCGAGACCTGCATGCCGCCGAAGACCGCGCCGATCCCGAGGAAGGCCACCGCGAGGACGCGTACGCCGGGGACGGCCAGCGCGGAGGCGTGCCGCTGCGCTCCGGCGGAACCGGTGGCGCGTACGCCGGGCTCGGTGGCGCGCTGCGCGGCGAAGAACAGGCCGCCGCACAGGGTCAGGACGGCTTCGGCGAGCAGCCCCGCCGCCGGGTGCACCCCGGTGCAGAGCGCGGTGGCGAGGACCGGGCCGATGACGAAGGTGAACTCGTCCGTCACCGATTCGAAGGCCGCCGCCGTCGACATGAGCGGGGAGGCCTCACGCCCCGGCGCCGCTCCGAGCATGGCCGCCCAGCGGGCCCGCACCATCGGGCCGACCTGGGGGACCGAGGCGCCTGCCGGGACCGCGGCGGCGAACAGGGCCCACATCGGGGCGTCCGCCAGCGCGAGTGCGGTCAGGCCCGAGACGGACGCCGTGTGCACGAGGACGCCCGGCAGCAGCACGGCGCGCTGGCCGAAGCGGTCGGCGAGCTTGCCGGTCTGCGGGGCGAACAGGGCCATGGAGACCCCGGTGACGGCGGCGACGGCTCCCGCGCTGCCGTACGAACCGGTGGTGTGCTGGACGAGCAGGACGATGCCGATGGTCAGCATCGCGAAGGGCTGCCGTGCGGCGAAGCCCGGCAGGAGGAAGGTCCACGCACCCGGGGTGCGCAGCAACTGCCCGTATCCGGGGCGGTCGGAGACCGTGGACGCCACGGTCCATGCCTTTCTGCCGCCTGGTGGCCGTGCCCCTGCGAGGCGGGCCGGCACAGGGGTGCGGGCCCGGTCAGGAGCTGCCGAGAGCTGTCCTCTTCGCGCGGAACTGCGGTAGATGCCGGGCGCTCGCTCAGAGGCGGAGGACGCCACGACCGCCATACGGTCGCGCCAGCTCTGCGTCAGGCAGAGTTGGTGGATCAGATAGGTCGATCTGGGTTTCCTTGATGCTACAGGCAAAAGCCGTGGGGCACCTGGGATTGTGTCCAACGCAATCCCTGTCACCTGTGAACGCGTGTGCGTCCTCAGTGATGTGCCTTGGTGTCCCGGGTGCCGGTCCCGCCCTCGTGCTTCCTGAGGTCGTCCGTCCTGCCCAGCTTCTTCACGGCCTTGAGCGCGTTGGCCATATGCGGCCCGGTGAGGCTCTCGGCGGCGTTGCCGCCGGTCCCCAGCCAGCCGGCCAGCTTGCCGCCCTCGCCGATCGCGCGCAGCCGGGCCTCGGTCGCGTCGCGCACGGGGTCGGTCGTCACGACCAGCAGTTCGTCGCCGCGGCGCAGCACGGTCGAGGGCGCGGGCACGAAGCTCTTGTCGTCCCGGACGACGAGCGTCACGCCGGCCCCTGCGGGCAGGCGCAGTTCGCCTACCTCGACGCCGTGCATTTTCGACTTCGCGGGGATGGCCACCGAGAGCAGATGCCCGCGCAGCCGCTCCAGGGGCGCCGACTCGATGCCCAGGTCGGCCGCCTCGGACGGGTCGTCGGCGATCTTGAGGGCTTTGGCGAGCCAGGGCAGGGTCGGTCCCTGGATGAGGGTGTAGACGACGACGAGCACGAAGACGATGTTGAAGACCCGGGTGGAGCCCTCGATCCCGGACACCATGGGGATGGTCGCCAGGATGATGGGCACCGCGCCGCGCAGGCCGGCCCAGGACATGAGGGCCTTCTCCTGCCAGGGCAGCCGGAAGGGCGCCAGCGAGATGAAGACCTCCAGCGGCCGCGCCACCACGGTCAGCACCAGCCCGACGACGACGGCGGGCCAGAAGTCGTCGACCAGGTCGTGCGGGGTGACGAGCAGTCCGAGCAGGACGAACATGCCGATCTGGGCCAGCCAGCCGAGTCCGTCGGCGAAGCCGCGGGTGGCGGGCCAGTGCGGCAGCTTGGCGTTGCCGAGGATCATCGCGGCGAGGTAGACGGCGAGGAATCCGCTTCCGTGGAGCATCGCGCCCGCCGCGTACGCGGACACCGCGATGGCCATCACGGCGATCGGGTAGAGGCCCGAGGCGGGCAGCGCCACATGCCTCAGTCCGTAGGAGCCGAGCCAGCCGACGGCGATGCCGAGCGCGGCGCCGATCGCCAGCTCCAGGGCTATCTCGCCGACCAGCACGTACCAGCTGTCGACGGGCCCCACGGTCGAGAACGCGACGACCAGGATCACCACAGGGGCGTCGTTGAAGCCGGATTCGGCCTCCAGGACGCCGGTGATCCGGGCGGGCAGGGGCACCTTGCGCAGCACGGAGAAGACCGCGGCGGCGTCCGTGGAGGAGACCACCGCGCCGATGATCAGCGCCTGCCGCCATTCCAGACCGACCAGGTAGTGCGCTCCGGCGGCGGTCACGCCCACGCTCACGCCGACGCCGACGAGGGAGAGGACGACGGCCGCGGGCAGCGCCGGCCTGATCTCTTTCCACTTCGTCCCGAGGCCACCCTCGGCGAGGATCACCACCAGGGCCGCGTAGCCGATGACCTGCGTCAACTCCGCGTTGTCGAACTTGACGTCGAAGAACCCGTCCTGCCCCAGGGCGATCCCGATGCCGAGATACAGGAGCAGACTGGGGAGCCCGCTGCGTGACGAGATGCGTACGGCCGCCACCGCGACGAGCAGGACGAGCGAGCAGACGAGCAGAAGTTCGTTGAGCGCGTGGACAGTCAGTGGCCGGTCCTTCCCTGCGTACGCCTGCCGGATCGGCTTCCGGTGGCCGGTACTTCATTACCTTACCTAATCTTTAACGTTTTCTTGATGCGTTCGAGTATTCGTACGATCGCTACGCAATTCGAGCCATCCCGATACCGCGTCCGACCGGCATCGGCGCTGCGCCTATGGTTGCTCCTGCACTCCCAGGACCACCCTGCCCCTCGAAGGACAGCGATGCCCGCCACAACAACCGCCTCTGCCGCCTCCACGGCCACCGTCGGCGGTGGGCCGCGCAAGAAGAAGGGGCGACGTGCCCGCCTGCTCGTGATCGTCCTGGTGCTGGCGCTCGTCGCAGGCGTCGGTTACGGAACGTACTGGTCCGTATCCACCGTGCGCGCCTCGTACCCCCAGACCAACGGGACGATCCACCTCACCGGGCTCGGCAGCAACGTCGACGTCAAGCGCGACAGTTACGGAATCCCGCAGATCTACGCGGACTCCGACGCCGACCTCTTCCGCGCCCAGGGCTTCGTCCAGGCGCAGGACCGCTTCTGGGAGATGGACGTCCGCCGTCACATGACGGCCGGCCGGCTCTCCGAGATGTTCGGTTCCGGCCAGGTCGAGACGGACTCCTTCCTGCGCACGCTGGGCTGGCGCAAGGTGGCCCAGGAGGAGTACGACACCGTTCTGTCGGACGAGACGAAGAAGAACCTCCAGGCGTACGCGGACGGGGTGAACGCCTACCTCAAGGGCCGCGACGGCGCGGACATCTCCGTCGAGTACGCGGCCCTCGGCTTCACCAACGACTACAAGCCGGCCGAGTGGACCCCGGTCGACTCGGTGGCCTGGCTGAAGGCCATGGCCTGGGACCTGCGCGGCAACATGCAGGACGAGATCGACCGTTCGCTGATGACCAGCCGGCTCGACGCGGATCAGATCGAGGACCTGTACCCGCCCTACCCGTACGAGAAGCACAAGCCGATCGTCGGTGAGGGTGCGATCTCCCCGGTCACCGGGAAGTTCGACGCGGACGCGAAGCCGTCCGACGGCACCGGCTCCGGGACCGCCGAGGGCGCCACCCAGGGCCTCACCTCCCAGCTCGGCGCGCTCTCCGACACCCTCGACGAGATCCCCGCACTGCTGGGTCCGAACGGCAACGGCATCGGGTCGAACTCCTGGGTCGTCGCGGCCAAGTACACGACCACCGGCAAGCCGCTGCTCGCCAACGACCCGCACCTGGCGCCGCAGCTGCCCTCGCTCTGGTACCAGATGGGGCTGCACTGCCGCGCCGTCTCGGCGACCTGCAAGTACGACACGGCCGGCTACACCTTCTCGGGCATGCCCGGTGTGATCATCGGCCACAACCAGGACGTCGCCTGGGGCTTCACCAACCTCGGCGCGGACGTCACCGACCTCTTCCTGGAGAAGGTCTCGGGCGAGGGCTACCTGTACGACGGCAAGATGAAGCCCTTCACCGTCCGCGAGGAGACCATCAAGGTCGCGGGCGGCAGGAGCCGGCACATCACCGTCCGCGAGACCAACAACGGTCCGCTGGTCTCCGACCGCAGCAGCGAGCTGGAGAAGGTCGGCCAGAAGGCCCCCGTCAGCAACTCCGCCCCCGACCGGGCGGACGGCTACGGGGTGGCGCTGAAGTGGACCGCGCTGGAACCGGGTCACTCGATGGACGCCGTCTTCGAGCTCAACCGGGCCAAGGACTTCACCACCTTCCGCAAGGCGGCCGAGCACTTCGAGGTTCCCTCGCAGAACCTCATCTACGCCGACACCAAGGGCCACATCGGCTACCAGGCGCCGGGGAAGATCCCGGTCCGCAAGTCCGGTGACGGCACGCTGCCCAGCCCCGGCTGGTCCTCGTCGTACGGCTGGAAGAAGGACCCGATCCCGTTCGACGAGCTGCCCTACGAGTACGACCCGGAGCGCGGCTACATCGTCACCGCCAACCAGGCCGTGATCGACGAGGACACGTACCCGTACATGCTCACCAAGGACTGGGGCTACGGCAGCCGCAGCCAGCGGATCAACGACCTCATCGAGTCGAAGATCAAGGGCGGCGGGAAGATCTCGACCGAAGACATGCAGAAGATGCAGATGGACAACACCAGCGAGATCGCCGCGCTGCTGGTGCCCGAGCTGATGAAGATCAACATCTCGGACAAGGACGTCCGTCAGGCGCAGAAGCTGCTGGAGGGCTGGGACTACACCCAGGAGGCCGACTCGGCGGCCGCCGCGTACTTCAACGCGGTCTGGCGCAACATCCTCAAGCTGGCCTTCGGCGACAAGCTGCCCAAGGAGATGCGCGTCGAGGGCGAATGCCTGAACGTGCCCCCGGCCAAGAGCTCGGGCCCGCTCGACGAGCAGGACAAGCTGGTACGCGAATGCGGTCAGCGCGACCCGGACTCGGCGCAGCCGGACGGCGGCGACCGCTGGTACCAGGTCGTCGCGAACCTCATGGACAAGCCGGACAGCAAGTGGTGGAAGGCTCCGAAGTCCCGCAAGGACAAGGCCACCGAGAACCGTGAGGAGCTCTTCGCCCGCGCCATGGAGGACGCCCGCTGGGAGCTGACGGCCAAGCTCGGCAAGGACATCACCACGTGGAGCTGGGGCCGGCTGCACCAGCTGACCCTGAAGAACCAGACCCTCGGAACGGAAGGGCCCGGACTGCTCCAGCGGGCGCTCAACCGGGGCCCCTGGAACCTCGGCGGCGGCGAGGCCGCGGTGAACGCCACCGGCTGGAACGCGGCCGGCGGCTACGAGGTGGTCTGGGTCCCGTCGATGCGGATGGTCGTCAACGTGGGGGACTGGGACAAGTCCCGCTGGATCAACCTCACCGGGGCCTCCGGGCACGCCTTCGCCGCGCACTACACCGACCAGACCGACAAGTGGGTCAACGGTGAACTGCTCGACTGGTCCTACGGGACGAACGCGGTGGCCGGGGCGACGAAGGACACGCTGACGCTGAAGCCGTAGGGGGCCGGCGGGGGGCCCGGGCCCTCGGGCGCCGCCGCCCGCCCGCGGGCCCGCAGCGGAACCTCAGCCGCCGAGGCCGGCCTGTGTGTCGTCGGGCGCGGGCCCGCGGGCCCGCGGCGCCCCCCCCGGCCGCCTTCAGCCGTCGCTGAAGCGCCGCGGCCCCGCCGGTGTCACCACGGCGTCCACGGGGTGGTCGTGCGGTTCCTCCGGGACCCGCGCGGCCACCTCGTCGTCGTACAGCAGGACGATCAGCGCGGGGTGCGCCCCGGCCGCCGCGAGGCGCGCCAGCACCCGGTCGTAGCTGCCGCCGCCGCGGCCGAGCCGCATCCCGCGGGTGTCCACGGCGAGGCCCGGCAGGAGCACCGCCTCCGCCGCCAGGACGGCATCGGGGCCGAGCCGCTTTCCCGCCGGCTCCAGAAGCCCGCGGCCGGCCTTCCTGAGGCTCTCCGCTCCCTCGTACGGCGCCCAGTCCAGGTCGTTGTCCGCGAGGAGTACCGGCAGCAGGACGCGTACGCCCCGCGAGCGCAGCGCGTCGAGCAGCGCGCGGGTCCCCGGTTCGCGCCCCACCGAGACGTACGCGGCGACCGTGGCGGCCTCGGCGATCTCGGGCAGTTCGAGTGCGCGGCGCGCCAGGGCGGTGGCGGCCAGCTCGACGTCCTCCGCCGTCAGAAGACGCCGGGCGGCGAGCAGTTCACGCCGCAACAGCGCCTTTGCGGACATCTCGGTGTTCAACGGGGCACCTGCAGTTCTCCTGTATCGACGCATTCAAGGGCAAACTTAACCGGAGGATCATCTTCCGCCCATGTGCGCCGGTTAGGGTTCTGCGCATGACTCAGTCGAACCTCAGGATCAGCAAGGCCGTCATCCCGGCGGCGGGCCTCGGCACCCGCTTCCTGCCGGCTACCAAAGCCACTCCCAAGGAGATGCTTCCTGTCGTCGACAAGCCTGCCATCCAGTACGTCGTGGAGGAGGCGGTCGCCGCCGGGCTCTCGGACATCCTGATGGTCACCGGCCGGAACAAGCGTCCCCTGGAGGACCACTTCGACCGCAATTACGAGCTGGAGTCGGCGCTGACCCGCAAGGGCGACGGCGAACGGCTGCGCAAGGTCCAGGAGTCGAGCGATCTCGCCTCCCTGCACTACGTCCGCCAGGGCGATCCGAGGGGCCTCGGCCACGCGGTGCTGTGCGCGGCACCCCACGTGGGCGATCAGCCGTTCGCCGTCCTCCTCGGTGACGACCTGATCGACCCGCGCGACCCGCTCCTCGCGCGCATGGTGGAGGTCCAGGAGCGCGAGGGCGGCAGCGTCATCGCGCTCATGGAGGTCCCGCCGGAACTGATCCACCAGTACGGCTGCGCGGCCGTCGAGCCGACCGCCGAAAGCGACGTCGTGCGGGTCACCGGCCTGGTCGAGAAGCCCGAGCCGGCCGACGCGCCCAGCAATCTCGCCATCATCGGCCGCTACGTGCTGGACCCCGAGGTCTTCGCCATACTGCGCAGGACCGAGCCGGGCCGCGGCGACGAGATCCAGCTGACGGACGCCCTTCAGCTACTGGCCGAGGACGAGAAGGCCGGCGGCCCGGTGCACGGTGTGGTCTTCAAGGGCCGCCGCTATGACACCGGGGACCGGAGCGACTATCTGCGTGCCATTGTCAGACTCGCGTGCGAACGTGAAGATCTGGGCCCGGAGTTCCGGGCCTGGCTGCGAAGTTTTGTCACCGAGGAGATGTAGGACCTTGAGCAGCACGATCTGGTCGGTGGACGAGCACCTGGAAGACATCCTCGCCGCGGTGAGGCCGCTCGAACCCATCGAGCTGCAACTGCCCGAAGCCCAGGGCTGCGTCCTGGTCGAGGACGTCATGGTGGAGATCGCCCTGCCACCCTTCGACAACAGCTCGATGGACGGCTACGCGGTCCGCGTCGCCGATGTGGAGGGCGCCACGGAGGAGTTTCCCGCCGTCCTCACCGTCATCGGGGACGTCGCGGCGGGCGACGCCGGCCTGCTCGGCGACCAGCGCGTGGGTCCGGGCGAGGCCGCCCGCATCATGACGGGGGCCCCGCTTCCGGCGGGCGCCGAGGCCGTGATCCCCGTCGAGTGGACCGACGGCGGTACGGGCGGCGGGCCCGCCGTCACGATGCGTGCCCACAGCGACGCCCCCGAGGGTGCGCGCGGCGAGGTGCGCGTCCACCGGCCGGTCGAGGCCCGCGCCCACGTGCGCGCCCGCGGCAGTGACGTGCGGCCGGGCGATCTGGCGCTGCGCGCCGGTTCGGTGGTGGGGCCGCCCCAGATCGGCCTGCTCGCCGCGATCGGCCGTTCGACGGTGAAGGTGCGGCCCCGTCCGCGCGTCGTCGTCATCTCCACCGGCAGCGAACTGGTCCAGCCGGGCGAGGAGCTGACCGGCGGCCAGATCTACGACTCCAACAGCTTCGCGCTGACCGCCGCGGCGCGTGACGCCGGAGCGATCGCCTACCGGGTCGGCGCCGTCACCGACGACGCCGAGACGCTGCGGGCCACGATCGAGGACCAGCTGATCCGGGCCGACATCGTCGTCACGACCGGCGGCGTCAGCGTGGGCGCGTACGACGTCGTCAAGGAGGCCCTGTCGCCGGTCGGCGACGAGGACGAGCCGGGCGGCGGCGTCGACTTCCGCAAGCTCGCCATGCAGCCCGGCAAGCCGCAGGGCTTCGGCTCCATCGGGCCGGACCACACGCCGCTGCTGGCCCTGCCGGGCAACCCGGTCTCCAGTTACGTCTCCTTCGAACTGTTCGTACGGCCCGCGATCCGCACCCTGATGGGCCTGCCCGAGGTGAACCGCCCGACGGCCAGGGCGTCGCTCGTCACCGACAAGGCCCTGTCCTCCCCGGCCGGAAAACGGCAGTTCCTGCGCGGGACGTACGACGCGCAGGCGGGCACCGTGACGCCGGTCGGCGGTTCCGGATCGCATCTGATCGCCGCCCTCGCGCAGGCGGACGCGCTCATCGTGCTGCCCGAGGACGTCACCTCGGCCGAGCCAGGCGCGGACACCGAGGTGATCCTGCTCCGCTGACCGCCGCCCGGTGGCGGTACGGTATCTGCCGCTGTGCCTTCCGGGGGACACCCCCCGGACCCCGGACCTGCACCCCGGTGCAGCACCGGGGCAACCGGCGCCCTACCGCTAGGCGGAGTTAGTTGAGTACGCAGAACAGGCTGACGCACATCGACGAAGCGGGGGCCGCCCGCATGGTCGACGTCTCCGCGAAGGACGTCACCGCGCGTGTCGCCCGCGCCAGCGGCCGGGTCCTCGTCTCGCCGCGTGTCATCGAGCTGCTCCGGGGCGAGGGGGTTCCCAAGGGCGACGCCCTCGCCACCGCGCGCATCGCCGGGATCATGGGCGCCAAGCGCACCCCGGACCTGATCCCCCTGTGCCACCCCCTCGCCGTCTCCGGCGTCACGGTGGACCTGGGGGTGGCCGACGACGCGGTGGAGATCACGGCCACCGTGAAGACGACGGACCGCACCGGCGTGGAGATGGAGGCCCTGACCGCGGTCTCGGTCGCCGCGCTGACCGTCATCGACATGGTCAAGGCCGTCGACAAGTCCGCGGTCATCACGGACGTCCGGGTCGAGGCCAAGTCGGGCGGCAAGTCCGGCGACTACCGGCGCACCACGCCCGGCGGGGCGGACGCGTGAGCGCCCAGGAGACAGCTGCCGCTGCCGCCGGTTACCGCGCCCTCGTGGTGACGGCCTCGAACCGCGCCGCCGCGGGCGTCTACGCCGACAAGGGCGGGCCGCTGATCGCCGAGGCGCTGTCCGGGCTCGGCTTCACGGTCGACGGGCCGCTGGTCGTCCCCGACGGCGATCCGGTCGGGCAGGCGCTGCGGGACGGAGTGGCAGCCGCGTACGACGTCATCGTGACCACCGGCGGTACGGGCATCTCGCCCACCGACCGCACCCCCGATGTCACCCGCAACGTCCTGGACCACGAGATCCCCGGCATCCCCGAGGCGATCCGCGCCGAGGGGCGTGACAAGGTCCCCACGGCCGCGCTCTCGCGTGGTGTGGCGGGCGTGGCCGGCCGTACGCTCGTCGTCAATCTGCCCGGGTCCACCGGCGGGGTGCGTGACGGGCTCGCGGTCCTGACCCGCCTCCTGGTGCACGCCGTCGACCAGCTCCGCGGCGGCGATCACCCCCGACCGGGGAGCCCGAGCTGAACGTCCCCACGTGGCCGGTGATCCTGGTGGACGGCGACGTCGCCCTCCGGCCGATAAAGCTGCGCGACCAGGGCGTGTGGCGTGAGGTCAACCGGCGCAACCGGGACTGGCTGCGCCCCTGGGAGGCGACCGTGCCGCCGCCCGCCCCCGGCGGACCGGTGGCCCAGCGCCCCACCTACCGCCAGATGGTCCGCCATCTGCGCGGCGAGGCCAACGCGGGCCGGATGCTGCCGTTCGCGATCGAGTACGAGGGCCGGCTGGTCGGCCAGCTGACGGTGGCCGGGATCACCTGGGGCTCGATGTGCTCGGGCCACGTCGGTTACTGGGTGGACCAGGACGTGGCGGGCCGCGGGGTGATGCCGACCGCGGTCGCCCTCGCGGTCGACCACTGTTTCCGCGTGGTGGGGCTCCACCGCATCGAGGTGTGCATTCGCCCCGAGAACGGGCCCAGCCGTCGGGTCGTGGAGAAACTCGGATTCCGCGAGGAAGGGCTGCGCCCCCGCTATCTGCACATCGACGGCGCGTGGCGCGACCACCTGATCTACGCGCTGACCGCGGAGGAGGTGCCCGACGGGCTGCTCCGGAGATGGCACCGGACACGTCCGCGGCGTCCTGAGGGCCCTGGGCGCCCCGACCGTCCGGAGCGCCCCTCGAAATGAAATGTATGTTCGAAATTGATCGGGCGATGAACGCTAACGAACACGCAAACACCGACTGTTGATCCGAACAATCACAAAAAAAGTCCGTGATATCAGCCGGATCGTGCGACACACCGCGCCAATTGGCGGATGCCTCCATGCAAACCCCTCTACGGTGTGAGATGTGAGCAGCAGCGGCCTCATCTACGCAGTCATCGTCGGGGCCTGGGCCGCCTACTTGGTGCCGATGTGGCTCCGCAGGCAGGACGAGCTCAACGAAGCCCGTCCGACGGAACGCTTCAGCACCGCCATCCGGCTGCTGTCCGGACGGGCGGCGATGGAGCGCCGGTACGCCAAGGAGCTGCGGGAGCGCACCGACGAGGAGGCGGCGCCCGACGCCGACCCGGACGCGGTCACGGACCGAATGGATTCCGTGGACGTCCGGGCCTTTTCCGCGCCTCCGGCGCACACCGAGGCCCGGGTCCACGACCCGGCCCGTGCGCCGGAACATCCCGCCCGGGAGCGCCGGGCGCGAGAGCGCCCCGACTCCCCCTCCGCCGACTCCGAGTCCTCCGTCTCCCTCCCCGCACGGCGCCCGCGCCCCGGCGGAATCGACGCGGAACGCGCCCGGCGTGCGCAGCGCCTCCAGGTGCTCGCGCGCCGTCGGCGCACCACCGTCGTCCTCTTCCTCGGGTTCACGCTCGGCGCGGTCGTCGCGGCGGTCGGCGGCCTCCGCTTCCTCTGGGCCCCGGCGGTTCCCGCCGTGCTGCTGAGCACGTACATCGTGCATCTGCGCGCCCAGGAGCGCCGCAGGTTCGCCTTCACCATGGACCGTCGCCGGGCGGAGGTCGCGGCGCAGCGCCTGCGCGAGAACCGCCCCCGCCGCCACCAGGCGGCCGCGCCGGCCCCCGCCGACTCCGACGAGGACCCGGAAGCCCGCCACCCCGCCCCGGAGCCCACCCCCACGGTCTCCCCGCAGGAGGCGGGCCGCCGCGCCCTGGTCGAGCAGACGGACCACGCGGAGTGGGTCGACCAGCAGCGCGAGCGCGGCCGGGTCCAGGGCGACAGCTGGGAGCCCGTCCCGGTCCCGTTGCCGACGTACGTCACCGCCCCGGTCGCCCCGCGCGCCACGGGCGGCGTCGAGGTCGGCAACCCGGAGACCTGGAGCGCGGCCCGTTCCTCCGCCGCCGAACCCGCCCACCCGGCGACGCCGCGGACCGCGACACCGCCGGTGGACCCGGCCCCGCGTCAGCGCTCCGCCCAGTCCCGCCGCGCCCGCGAGCGGGGGCGCACCCCGCTGTTCGACCAGTACGACGAGGACGACCGCCCCCGCGCGGCCAACGAGTGAGACACCCGCTCCGCCCGCTGTGACGCCGACTCGGCTGACCAGCGCGGAACGGATTACCGAGCACCCCGGTCGGGGTGCTAAAGTTTCACTCGTTGCAAGGGCCTGTGGCGCAGTCTGGTAGCGCACCTCGTTCGCATCGAGGGGGTCTGGGGTTCAAATCCCCACAGGTCCACCGCGCAACTGTTCTTGAGTCAGCTCAGGAACGGTGAAGATCCCGTCCGATCGGAAGATCGGGCGGGATCTTCGCGTTGCGCCGACGAGGAGCGACGGTCAGCCGATGCCGGCTTCCTCCCTCCGCCGGCGCCGATGAGCAGCAAGGGCGTAACGCCGTGCCGTCGGCAGCCCGCGGACTCGGGGCCGTTCAGTCCAGCAGTCGCTTCCTCACCGCGCCGAGGACTTCCGCACGGCTGCGGGGGCCGTTGTCGGCGGCGATGAGGTGGTCGCCGATGCGCAGCGAGAAGGTGATCAGGCAGCGCGCCTCGACATCGCCCTCGTCGGGGCAGAAGGCTCCGTAGAGCTCGCGCAGGTAGTCCATGCGCCGGTTGTCGGCGCGGCGGAGGCAGAGTGCGACCCCTTCGTCGCGCCGGGCCCAGTCGCGGATCGCGAGCTCGACCCCGGCGTTGGTCACGGGATTGTCGCCCGCCCCCACGAAGTCGAAGAGACGGCCGAGCCGCTCACGGGCGTCACCCCCGCCGCGTTCGATGCGCTCGATGACGCCCTCGGTGACCCCCTGCTCCCAGGTGGCGAGCATCTCGTCCAACAGGGCGGCGCGGTTGCGGAAGTAGCCGTAGAAACCGCCCTTGCTGACGCCGAGCGCCTGGGCGAGGACCTCGACCCGGACGGCTTCGGGGCCACCGGCGGCGAGCGCCCGCAGCCCTTCCTCGATCCACTTGTCCCGCGGAGTGCGGATCGCGCCCATGCCGTGTCTCCCTCACTTGTCGCTGCGAGTATACGCAGCCGTATAGATGGGTCTATGCTCGATCTATACGGCACCGTATAGACAGGGGTCCGACATGAGCCGTCTGCGCCTTCACCCGACCGATCACACCTCCCGGCCCTGGCGAATCCATGAGATCGCCGGCGACTTCCGGGTCGAGGACGTGTGGGAGCTGCCGACGCCCGGCGGCCCAGACGATCTGCACCACCTGGCCCAGCAGATGGCGGACGGCAAGGACAGCAAGGCCGGCCCGGACGGCGGAAACCCCGTGGGCCGCTTCCTCTTCGCGGTGCGCTGGAAGCTCGGTGCGCTCCTGGGCTGGGACAAGCCGGATTCGGGCGTCGGCGGGCGGGTGGAGACTCTGCGGGACCGGCTGCCGGACGACCTGCGCGACGGGCCGCGCGGGCCCGACTTCCCCGCGGCGCGCTTCACATCGGTCTTTCAGACACACGACGAATGGGCCGCCGAGTACGCCAACCAGACGATGCACGGAGTGCTGCACGTCGGCTGGGTCCCGGACGGGAGCGGAGGCTACCGCGGCCAGATGGCCGTCCTCGTGAAGCCCAACGGCCGCCTCGGCTCCTTGTACATGCTGGGCATCAGACCCTTCCGGTACCTGGGTGTGTATCCGGCGCTGCTTCGATCGATCGGCCGGGAGTGGCGAGAGGGTGCGGCGCGCCGGTCGGCCGGCTGACGCCCCACGGGCCGACGGGCGGACGCCGTCGGCGGCAGAGGCCGAGAGCTGCCGTGGAAGGGGGTCGCCGCATCCGGGTGGAACACCGCATCCCGTCCAGGGGCGGCCCGGCTCTCGGGTCCCGGACTTCGAGCCCCGAGCCCCGAGTCCCGGACTTCGAGTTCCGAGGTCCGGGACTGCGGCCTTCGAACGTCAGTAGCCCAGTTCACTCTTCCGAGGGTGCGTGCGAGGGGTCCCGCCCGAGTCTCGGGCCTCGGGGTCCGGGTGCCGGGCTCCGAGCTCCGAGATTCGAGCGATGTTTTCCATCCGGTAGGTAGAAGAAGGGGGTTGGGGAACCTCCCCCACCCTCCCTGCCCCGTCACGGCGAGCAAGTATGACTGTTTGTGACCGACTTGCGGCTCAGCGTCGCGACTGCTTACGGTGCCGCCAGACGAAGTGACCCCGACGCGGTGTTGAACGCACCGGCCGGGGTCTCACCCCAAGATCGCAAAACCAAGAAAGACGATCTCGTGGCTACCCAAAACCTTAGCGCCGCCCCGCCCGCACCCGCCCTGTCGGCCCCGAATCCGAAGGCCCGGCCCGGCTACGGGAAGCGCTCCGTCCCCGACCAGCTCCCCTCCCGCGCCGATGACTTCGCGTTTCTGCCGGTACGTGAGCGGTACATCGCCGGGTACGTCGACGCGCTGCCCGAGGGTGCGGCGATGAGCATCAAGGCGCTCGCCAAGTGTCAGCCGCTGTACGGACAGATGGCCGTCGGCAGCGCGCTGCGGGCCCTGGGTGTGGCCGGTCATCTGCGCCACGCACGGTGTGCGGTCGGTGAGGGAGACCAGGTCCGCTGGGTCACCCTCACCTTCTGGTCGCGCACGGCCCGCGACAACGAGTGGTGGAACACCTTCCTCGCCGCCGAGGCGGGCCACCGCGTGCCGCAGCCCGTGGTCGCGTCCGTCGCGTCCCCTGCGCCCCCGCCGCCGTGGGCCCCGGCCGAGCCCGCCGTTCCGGCCGCTCCCGAAGCGCCCGTCGCACCCGTCGCGCCGGTGACGGTGTCGATCTTGCCGCAGCAGCGCGTCACCCCGGCGGACTGCTCCTCCGCCTACCTCGCCCTGTCCCGACTGGGCCCGGCCGACAAGCGGCTTGCGCTCTCCGACGACGACTGCCGTGAGCTGGAGGAACTGGCCGCCGAATGGTTCGCACGCGGTGCGGACGCCGACTACTTCATCCACGCCCTCACCGCAGGGCTCCCCGAGACGGTCGAGTCGCCCCGTGGTTTCGTCAGGAAGCGCCTCCTCACCAAGCTCCCGCCCCACCGGCCGGCCACCCCGGTCCCGGCCGCGCCGGGTGCCTCCGCGCCCCGCCTGATGATCGAGTGCACCGACTGCGGTGCACCCGGCAAGGCCGAAGCCTTCCGCGACGGCCTGTGCGGTCCCTGCCGCCGCCCCGCCGAGGCCCCGGCCGCCGTTGAGGTGCGCGCAGACGGGCCCGGCATCGAGCGCGACATCCAGGTGCACGTGGCGCGGCTTCGGGAGCGGCTCGCGATGCGTTGACCGACCAGCGGGTGGGTGGTCCCGGGGCCGGTCCCCCCGCGTGTGCCACTTTGGGACTCGGCCTGGAGCCGGTGGCTCTCGGCGTTCTCGGCAGGGACCGGCCCAGGCTGGCGGAAGTCGCGGTGGTGCGCCGCGCTTCACCCGTGCCCCGGGGTGACGGGAGGGACATCGGCAGCGAACCACGGTGGAGACGCCGGGTGATTCGGTTCCTGGCAAACAACCCGAACCCACATCAACCGCTGTGTCCAGGTGCTAGCTTTCAGCAGCACCACAGACGGTATGAGACATCGAACTCCTTTCTGAAACAACGCTGTTGACGGCCGTGACGCGCAGTTCGTGTATTTCGTCCGATGACTCAGACATGGGGGTCCCACATGCCCAGAACATGGCTGGCTGCCGGAGCTCTGTTCACCTCCCTGCTGCCCCTCGCGGCCTGCGGTTCGGCGCAGGAGACGGGCGACAGCGCAAGCAGCACGCAGGAGTCCTCGCCCACGGAGGCCGAGGCCACGCCTGTCGTTCCACCGGTGTCACCCTCGCCCTCGACGTCGGCCGCTTCGCCGGCCCCGGTAGCAGGGCGAGAGTTGACGTTGAACATCACGGACCACGACGGTTACCAGGCGACGCTCAAGGTGACCATCGCGCCGCACGTCATCTACGAGGCCGGCGTCACGCCTCCCGGCATGGAGGAGGAGTGCGCCGCTTTCATGCCGGGCGACAGCGTTCAACGTGCTGTGGTGTCGATCACCACCGAGCTGATCCCCAGAACGGTCAAGGGGCTCACCTGGCCGGAGACCGCACAACAGGCGGTCTCCGTAGGTGCGGACGACATGAGCCTTTGCAACGGAGACCAGGAGACTGTTACTACGCGCGTGTACGGCGATGCGAAGGAGCCGATCACCACGCAGGCCCTGTTCGAAACAGAGATCACCCCGAACAGCCCCGACGGATTCGGAGGCTCCGGGCCGTGGAAGTCCATCAGCGTGACGGTGGACAACGTTGCGTGCGATGTCGTCAGCAAGGACTCCGCCTTCAAGCCGGCCTCGACTCTGTACGACAAAGCCTGCGCCTATACCGCCGAAGCGGAGTAGCAGTCGGGTTCCGGCGTGTCACCGGTGTCATCTCGCTCACTGACAGAAGGACAACGCATGGGCATGGAAGTCGTGGTCGGAATGCTGATCGCGTGGGCAGCGGGAAAGGCGCGAAGAGCGGGGAGAGGGCTCAACGGGCTCACCGACCACGCGCTGGAGCTGACCACACAGCGGCTGTGGGAGGTGGTGGACGCCAAGTTGGGCCGGGACCCGGCAATCCAGCGGCTGGTGACCGAGTCGCAGCAGCACGGCGATGCCACCCCTTCGGCGCGTACACGTGCCGAGACGGCTCTTCAGGAAGCGGCGGACCGTGACCCCCGGTTCGCGGCGGCCCTGGAGGCCATTGTCGCGTCGCAGGCGAGCGACGGTGTGTCCACTGCGGCAACCGAACCGCCCTCGACCAGCATCCACGCTGGTGGAGCCGTCATCACGGGGCCCAACTTCGGCGAGATCAACGCCACGACGAAGATCATCAACAAGGTCGTGCAGAACCCGCTGATTTCCGTCATCGTGATCGTCTTGGTGCTTGTCGCAGCCTTCTTCGGTATCCGGGCGCTCACCGCTTCGTCAGGGGGCGGCGAAAAGGGCGGCTCGGCGGCGATGGTCGGCAGCTGGAAGACGTCCGGCTCCTCCAGCACCAAGGTCTTCGGCGAAGACGGCAGATGCTCGGGCTTCTACTACAACAACGGCGCGCCGCTGGACATCGGGGGTCCGATGACCTGCACCATCTCCAGCACCCCGGACGCCGATGACCGCTATACGCTCGTCGTGACCCAGAGTCCGAATGAAGCCACCTACAAGGTCGCCTTCGATACTGCCGACCATGCACAGGTCTACTCGTCCACGGGTCAGAAGATCTACGAGATCGACCGTTCCTGAACGGCGCGGACGTGCTTCTTCGCAGGTCCACCAGGAGGGCCCGCGAGACGGTAGGGAGCCTCGCGGACCGGCCGAACCCGGCTGCCCGGTGAGTACGAGAGCCAGCGTGCTGCGCATGGGCGACTCCCTGGTACGGGTGCCACCGGAGCACGGAGGTGCGGTGCCGCGCTCATCCCCACCGCGCATCTCCACGCGGCGACTGTTTCCGCGCGCGGTTGCCGAGGCCACACCCTGGCCGGCTCAGGGGTGGGCGGAAGCGGCATGACGCCGCGCCCCTCCCCCCGCGGCGCGCCCGGTGCCCCGGGGTCAGTGCGCGCCGTCCAGCCGCGCCCGCTGGTCGTCCGTCAGTTCCAGGTCCACCGCCGCCAGGTTCTCCTTCAGCTGGGCCACCGACGACGCCCCGGCCAGCGGGATCACCGGGAGGCGGCCGCCGATCTGCCAGGCCAGGACGACCTGGTTGATGCTCGCCCCCGTCTCGGCGGCGACCTCGCGCAGGACCGCGAGCCGGGCGGGGGTGCCGGGGTGGTCGTAGTCCCGGGGGAGGGGCTTGTCCGGGCGGCTGTACGCGCCGGCGAGCAGCGGTGAGTAGGCGACCAGGGTCAGGTCCGGCTCGGCGCGTAGATAGCTGAGCAGCTCGGGCCCCGCGTGGCCGAGGCTGCCGTCCTCGAACAGCGGGCTGGGCACGTCGAACCGGGGGCGCAGATGGCTGTGCTGGTACTGGAGCACCTCGTAGCCGGGAAGTCCGGCCGAGGCGGCGAGTGCCCGTGCGCGCTCCACCCGCCAGACGGCGTGGTTGCTGGCGCCCAGGAGGCCGACCGTGCCGGCCGCGCTCAGCTCCCCGAAGGCCTCGACCGTCTCGGCGAGCGGAACGGTCCGGTCCTCGATGTGGGCGTAGAGCAGGTCGAGCCGTTCCACACCGAGGCGGTCGCGGCTGCGCTCCACCGCCTCGCGGACCGCCTTCGCCGACAGGCCCTCCGGGTTGTCGACGAAACCGGTGCCGGGGGCGAGGGGTTCGGCGCCCAGTTTGGTGGCGATGACGATCTCGTCGCCGACCCCCCGGCTGCGCCGCCACTTGCCGAGCAGCCGTTCGCTCTGGCCGCCGAGACCGCCCTCGACCCAGTAGGCGTAGTTGTCGGAGGTGTCGATGAAGGTGCCGCCGGCCTCGACGAAGTGGTCCAGGATCGCGAACGAGGTCTTCTCGTCGGTGACCGACCCGAAGAGCATGGCGCCGAGCGCGAGCGCGCTCACCTCTCGGCGGGTGGCTGGATGTGTGCCGATGCTGCGGTACTTCATGACGTTCCCCTCCGGTTCCGGTCACCGTCCTCCGGTGGCCGCGGAAGTGAGTGTGCGTGCTGAAGTGCACTTCAACGCAAGGGCGTCGGAGGGGCCCGCGAGCAGGGGGGCGATCCGTTTGGATCAACCTCGCCTAGGCTGAAAGCGCGTACCCGCTCGTGAAGTTCTCCGCACCGAGGAGCGTCCTGTGACGGCAGGCATACCCGAGTCCCGGCCCCAGCCCCAGTCCCAGCCCCTGATCGACACCAGCAAGCCGCACCCCGCCCGCGTCTACGACTGGCTGCTGGGCGGCAAGGACAACTACCCGGTGGATCAGCAGGTCGCGGAGACGCTGCCGGAGGAGGCGCGCGGAAACGCGGCGCGCAACCGGGCATTCATGCACCGGGCCTCCGCCTGGCTGGCCCGGGGCGGGATCGACCAGTTCCTGGACATCGGCACCGGGATCCCCACGGAGCCCAACCTGCACCAGATCGTCCAGGCGATCACGCCGACCGCCCGGATCGTCTACGCCGACAACGACCCGATCGTCCTGCGGCATGCGGAAGCGCTCCTCGTCAGTGCGCCGGAGGGGGCCACCGACTACCTCCACGCCGATGTGCGGGAGCCGGAGGCGATCCTCGAACGGGCGAGGAGGCTGCTGGACTTCGAGCGGCCCATCGCCCTGTCCCTGATCGCGCTGATGCACTTCCTGCCGGACGACCAGGACCCGTACGGAATCACGCGCACCCTGGTCGACGCGCTGGCGCCCGGCAGTTACCTGGTCCTCTCGCACGGCACAGCCGATCAGCACCCGGAGCTGAAGCAGGAGACCGAGAAGGCCTACAAGAAGGGCGCCATCGCGCTCAGGATGCGTACGCGCGCGGAGGTCGAGCCGTTCTTCGAGGGCCTGGAGCTCGTCGGGCCGGGGCTCGTCCCCGCGACCGAGTGGTACCAGGAGGAGCCCGCGCCGGTCGTCGAGCGCAGTGGCTTCTACGTGGGTGTGGGGCGGGTGGTCCGGTGACCAGCCGGTTCACGGCGCAGGACGGGAGCGTGCTCGCGTACGACGACCTGGGGGAGGCGGCCGCTGACCGGCCGCCCGTCGTCCTCGTCCACGGGCATCCGTTCGACCGGACCATGTGGCAGCCGCAGGCGACCGCGCTGGTCGCGGCCGGGTACCGGGTGATCCTGCCCGATCTGCGGGGATACGGGGAGAGCGGCGTCGTCCCGGGACGGACCCTGTTCGCGGAGTTCGCCGGTGACCTCGCCGCGTTGCTGGACCGTCTGGGCGTCGCACGGGCCGTCGTCGGCGGGGTGTCGATGGGCGGGCAGATCGCCATGGAGTTCCACCGTGCGTACCCGGACCGGGTGGCGGCGCTGGTCCTCGCCGACACCTCCCCGGTCGCCGAGACGGAGGACGGCAAAACGTTCCGCAACCGCCTCGCCGACCGGCTGCTCGCCGAGGGGATGGACGGGTACGCGAACGAGGTCATCGACAAGATGCTGGCCCCGTACAACGTCACCGGGCTGCCGGACGTGGCCGCGCGGGTGCTCCGGATGATGCGTACCACCGCTCCCGAAGGGGCGGCCGCCGCCTTGCGGGGACGGGCGGAGCGGCCCGACTACCGTGACTCGCTCGCCGGGGCCCGGGTGCCGGTCCTCGTCCTCGTCGGTGCGGACGACGTGTACACGCCCGTCGCGGAGGCCCGGGTGCTGCACGGGCTGATCCCGCAGGCGGAGCTGGTGGTGGTCGAGGGGGCGGGGCATCTGCCGGGTCTGGAGCGGCCCGAGCCGTTCAACGACGCGGTGCTGGGGTTCCTGGACCGGGAGAGCGGCGGGGTCTAAGGCTGGAGCGGCTTCGCGAAGCAGCGGCTGCTGTCGTACGTCCGGTAGTGGCCGAACTTCTCGCAGGGCGTGTAGCCGCTGGAGAGGTACAGCGCGATCGCCTCGGGCTGCTGGTCGCCGGTCTCCAGCACCATGCGGGTGCGGCCCGCCGCGCGGGCGTCGGCCTCCAGGGCGGCCAGGATGCGGCGGGCGAGACCCTGGCCCCGCCCCTCGGCTATCACGAACATCCGCTTGAGCTCGGCGTCCCCGTCCGAGTAACCCTCCTCGTTGCGCTCCTGCGAGCGCCAGCCCCCGGTGGCGACGGGGCGGCCCGACGCGTCGTAGGCGAGCAGGTAGAGGCCGCGGGGCGGGTCGAACATCGTGGCGTCGAGCGGTGTGATGTCGCCCTCGTCCCCGTAACGCTCGGCGTACTCGAGCTGCACGAGATCGTTGAGTTTGACGGCGTCGGGGTGATCGTAAGGGCGCTGCTGGATAATCATGCGAATGATGGTACATGTATGCGAGCGGCTGGGTCGGTATCGTGCCGGGATGCTCACTGTGACCTCTGACAACGTGCTGAGCAGTCCCCGCACGCCTGCGAATCCGAGGAGCATGTTTTGCTCACTGTGACCTCCGTCAACGTTAACGGTCTCCGCGCCGCCGCGAAGAAGGGCTTCGTCGAGTGGCTGGCGCGGACCGACGCCGACGTGATCTGCCTCCAGGAGGTGCGCGCCGAGCCGCAGCAGCTGCCCGCCGAGGTGCGTGAGCCCGAGGGCTGGCACACCGTCCACGCGCCGGCCGCCGCGAAGGGCCGCGCCGGGGTCTCGGTCTACTCCCGGCGGGCGCCGGAGCGCGTCCAGATCGGCTTCGGCGGCTTCGGGGGCGCGGAGGGCGAGGAGTTCGACGCGAGCGGCCGGTACGTCGAGATCGACCTGCCGGGTGTCACGGTCGCGAGCCTGTACCTGCCCTCCGGCGAGGTCGGCACGGAGAGGCAGGACGAGAAGGAGCGCTTCATGGCGGCCTTCCTCCCCTACCTCATCGGCCTCAAGGCGCGTGCCGCCGCCGAGGGCCGGGAGGTCGTGGTGTGCGGTGACTGGAACATCGCCCACCAGGAGGCCGACCTCAAGAACTGGAAGGCCAACAGGAAGAGCTCCGGCTTCCTCCCCGAGGAGCGGGAGTGGCTGACGCGGGTCTTCGCCGAGGCCGCGTACGTCGATGTCGTACGCGCCCTGCACCCGGACGTGGAGGGGCCGTACTCGTGGTGGTCCTACCGCGGGCGCGCCTTCGACAACGACACGGGATGGCGCATCGACTACCAGGTGGCGACGCCCGGCCTCGCCGCACGCGCGGTGAAGGCCCTGGTGGAGCGGGCCGCCACGCACGGGGAGCGGTGGAGCGACCACGCGCCGGTGACGGTGGTGTACGAGCGGTAGGCCCCGGCGCGCGGAGGGGTATGGCGCCTCCTGGCAGAGGCGCGGGTTACGCCGGCGGCCGCGGCGCCTCCGCCTCGCGGCGCAGGCGCCGGTCCAGGGCCATGGAGAGTTCCGCGTCCACCACCGCCCGGGCCAGGGGGCGCAGTTGGGGCGGTTCCGGTTCGGCGCTGTGGGCGCGCAGGGTGGCGACGAAGAGGTCGGCCAGGGCGTCCGCGTGCTCGCGGACGCGGCGGCCGGAGGCGAGCACCTCGGCGAGCGGGACGCCTTCGCGTACGAGCTCGGCCGAGACCTCCAGGAGGCGGCGGCTGATGTGCACGATCTCGTCGCCGTCCGTGCCGAGGTAGCCCAGCTCCATGGCCGTCGCCAGGTTCTCGGGCGTGGACTCGTCCTGGAAGTAGTCCGCCAGCTGCTCGGGGGTGAGCCGGACCGGGGTCTCCTCGGTCGGTTCGCCCAGGCCCAGCACCTCGGCGACATCGCGGCCGCTCTCGAAGGTCCGGGCCAGGTCGGCGATGCCGGTGAGGGTGTGGCCGCGCTCCAGCAGGCCGGTGATGGTGCGCAGGCGGGCCAGGTGGTGGTCGTCGTACCAGGCGATGCGGCCCTCGCGCCTGGGTGGCGAGATCAGGCCGCGTTCCCGGTAGAAGCGCACGGTCCGGACGGGGATGCCGGCTTCCTTCGCCAGCTCCTCCATGCGGTATTCGCGGTGTTCGCGTCCTTCTGCCACCCCCGCACCCTACCGGCCTCCCCGTGACGGACGCCGCTTGTTGTACCGCCGGTAACTTTCCCTCGCCGCACCCCTACCCATCGGTACGAAGCTGCTCTAGTCTCCCAACAATGCCAGTGATTGCTGGCAGAGTCGTGGGACGTACGCGGGAGGCGGCAGCATGGCCCAGCACGAGCATGTACGCGTGGCGGTGATCGGATCCGGATTCGGGGGTCTGGGGGCCGCCGTCCGGCTGCGCCGCGAAGGCGTCACCGATTTCGTGATCCTGGAGCGGGCCGGATCGGTCGGCGGCACCTGGCGCGACAACGAATACCCCGGCTGCGCCTGCGACGTGCCGTCCCACCTCTACTCGTTCTCCTTCGCGCCCAACCCCGAGTGGCCGCGCACCTTCTCCGGGCAGAAGCACATCCGCGCCTACCTGGAGCACGTCGCGGACACCTTCGGCCTCCGGCCGCACCTCAGGCTGAACCACGAGGTGAGCGTGATGCGCTGGGACAACGACGAGCTGCACTGGGTCATCGAGTGCGCGAACGGCACGACGGTCGTCGCCGACGTCGTCGTCTCCGCGACCGGCCCGCTCTCCGACCCGAAGATGCCCGACATACCGGGGCTCGCCGACTTCCCCGGCAAGGTCTTCCACTCCGCCCGCTGGGACCACGACGCCGATCTGGCCGGCAAGCGCGTCGCGATGATCGGCACCGGCGCCTCCGCGATCCAGATCGTGCCGTCGATCCAGCGAGAGGTGGGCAGGCTGACCCTCTTCCAGCGCACCCCGCCGTGGGTCATGCCCCGCATGGACCGCGCCATCAGCGGCGCAGAGCGCTGGCTGCACCGCACGCTCCCCTTCACCGGCACCGCCCGCCGCGGACTGCTCTGGGGCATACGGGAGTTGCAGGTCGGCGCCTTCACCAAGCACCCGGACCAGCTGGGCCTGGTCGAGCGCATAGCCAAGGCCAACATGGCCCGGGCGATCAAGGACCCGGCGCTGCGGGCCAAGCTGACCCCCTCGTACCGCATCGGCTGCAAGCGCATCCTGCTCTCCAGCGCCTACTACCCGGCGCTCGCGCAGCCCAACGTGGACGTGGTCGCCTCCGGCCTCGCCGAGGTGCGCGGCTCCACGGTCGTCGCCTCGGACGGTACGGAGACCGAGGTCGACGCGATCATCTTCGGCACCGGCTTCCACGTCACCGACATGCCGATCGCCGAGCGGGTGGTGGGTGCGGACGGCATCACGCTCACCGAGTCCTGGAAGGACGGCATGCAGGCGCTGCGCGGCGCGAGCGCGGCCGGCTTCCCCAACTGGATGACGATCATCGGTCCCAACACCGGGCTCGGCAACTCGTCCATGATCCTGATGATCGAGTCCCAGCTGAACTACATGGCCGACTACCTGCGCCAGTTGAACGTGCTGGGCGGCCGCGTCGCGCTCGACGCGCGCCCCTCGGCCGTCGGCGCCTGGAACCGCCGCGTCCAGGAGCGCATGAAGCGCACGGTCTGGAACACCGGCGGCTGCACCAGCTGGTACCTGGACGCCAGTGGCCGCAACACCACGGTCTGGCCGGGCACCACCGCCGAATTCCGCACGGCCACGCGGGAGGTCGACCTCTCGGAGTACGAGGTCGTACGGGTCACCGCGCAGCGGGACGCGAAGAAGGCCGTCGCCGAGGAGGTGGCGGGATGAGCCGGCTCCTTCCCGTGCGGGAACTGATGGCCGTCTCCGCCGACGGCTCGCGCATCCACGTCGAGGTGCACGGACAGGACGGCGCCCCCGCCGTGGTCCTGGCCCACGGCTGGACCTGCAACACCCGCTTCTGGGACGCGCAGATACGGGACCTCGCCGTGGACCACCGCGTCATCGCCTACGACCAGCGCGGCCACGGAACCTCTCCCGAGGCGGGGCGCGGGGGCTACACCACCGACGCGCTGGCCGACGACCTCGAAGCGGTCCTCGCCGCCACGCTCGCCCCGGGCGAGAAGGCCGTGCTGGCCGGGCACTCCATGGGCGGGATGACGATCATGTCCGCCTCGCGGCGCGCGGGGCTGCGCGAGCACGCGGCCGCCGTCCTGCTGTGCAGCACGGGGAGTTCCCGGCTGCTCGCGGAATCGCTCGTCCTGCCGATGCGGCCCGGCGCCGTGCGGACCAGGATGACGCGTGCGATCCTCGGGGCGCGGGCACCGCTCGGACCGGTCACACCGGTCTCCCGGCGCATCCTCAAGTACGCGACGATGGGCGCCGGTTCGGCCCCGGACCGGGTCGACGCCTGCGCACGGATCGTGCACGCCTGCCCGCGGGCGGCCCGCGTCGCCTGGGGGCACGTGCTCGCGGACCTCGATCTCGAGGAAGGGGTACGGGAATTGAGGGTGCCCACTGCGGTGATCGCGGGCACGGACGACCGGTTGACCCCGCCCGTCCTCGCCCGGGCGCTCGCGGCCGCGCTGCCCGACTGTCTCGGCCTCACCGAGCTGACGGGCATGGGCCACATGACACCGGTCGAGGCGCCGGAGATCGTCACGGCGAAGATCCGGGAACTGGTGACCACGTACCTCCCGGTGCGGGGCACGACCGACGCCGAGGGCGTCTCGGGCAAGGAGGAGGTCGTATGAGCGGCAGTCGGAGTCTTGAGGGACAGGTCGTCGTCGTCACGGGCGCGGCGCGCGGGGTGGGTGAGCTGCTGGCGCGCAAGCTGTCGGCGCGCGGGGCGAAGCTGGCGCTGGTCGGCCTGGAGCCGGACGAGCTGAAGAAGGTCTCCGAGCGGCTGCACGGGGACAGCGACCACTGGCACGCGGACGTCACCGACCACGAGGCGATGGAGCGGGTCGCGCAGGAGGTCAAGGAGCGCTTCGGGAAGGTGGACATCGTCGTCGCCAACGCGGGCGTGGCCACCGGCGGACCGTTCGTCGACTCCGATCCGGTGGCCTGGCGGCGGGTCATCGAGGTCAACCTGATCGGCGGCGCGGTCACCGGCCGGGCGTTCCTGCCGGTCCTGATGGAGAGCCGCGGCTACTTCCTCCAGATAGCCTCGCTCGCCGCGATCACACCCGCGCCGATGATGACCGCGTACTGCGCCTCCAAGTCGGGCGTCGAGGCGTTCGCGCACAGCCTGCGGGCGGAGGTCGGCTACCGGGGCGTGAAGGTCGGCGTCGGCTACCTCTCCTGGACCGACACGGACATGGTGCGCGGCGCGGACGAGGACGACGTGATGCGGGAGCTGCGCCAGCGGCTGCCGTGGCCGTCCAACCGCACCTACCCGCTGGGCCCGGCCGTCGACCGGATCGTTGCCGGCATCGAGCGGCGCTCGGCGCATGTCTACGCCCAGTGGTGGCTGCGCGGGATGCAGTCCGTGCGCGGCTACCTGCCGAGCCTGATCGGCGCGGTCGGCCAGCGGGAGATGAAGCGTTTCGGCCCCCGTCTGGAGGGCGTCGGCAAGGGACTCGTGGGGGCCGGAGGTGCGGCTGACCAGGAGGAACGGGCGGCGCGCCGGGTGTCGGACACGCAGCGTAAGTGATCGAAATGCGCTGAATGTCCGGTCGTGTCAGTCTGGTCGAGGCCCCGACGGGGCCATCCCCACGCACCCCCACATAGGAGTGAACAGCATGGGCATCGCCGACCAGTTCAAGGACAAGGCGCAGGAGCTTGCCGACCAGGGCCAGAAGAAGATGAAGGGCGGCAAGGGCGACAACCAGCGCCAGGGCCAGGGCCAGGGCCAGGACCGTCGTCAGGACGCGTCCGACCGGGCTCGCCAGGCGTCCGAGCAGGGTCGCGACCGCGTCCAGGGTGCGGCGGACGACGTGCAGGAGCGCTTCGACCGCTGACGTCGCGCCTCTGAGCGTTGCGTACTGAGGGGCGTGCCCGGGTCATTCCGGGTGCGCCCCTTCCGCGTCCTGCCGCGCGGTGAGATCCGCCCTCGGCGCGCGCGGGCCGCGGTACGGCATGGTGCGGCTGAAGACGAGGTTGGTGGTGGTGCTCCCGAACTCGGCCAGCACGTCGACGATTTCCTCCAGGTGGGTCATCGACGTGGCCGCCACCTTGAGGACGTAGCAGTCGTCCCCGGTGGTGCGCAGGCACTCCAGGACCTCCGGGCGCTCGTCGAGCAGCCGGCGCAACGGCTCGTGCCGGCTCCCCGGGTACTTCAGCCGTACGACGGCCAGGGCCACATATCCGGCCCGCTCCAGATCCACCTCGGCCCGGTACCCCGTGACGACCCCGGTCGCCTCCAGCCGCCGCACCCGTTCCGTGGTCGCCGACGCGCTCAGGTTCACCCGCCGGGCCAGCTCCGTGAAGGCGATCCTGCCGTCCCGCTGGAGCTCGTCGAGGATCGCCCAGTCGGTCGCGTCGAGATTCTCGGCCATCTGCCCAGATTACCGGGGATTCCACGGGCGAACTCCCCCTGGACCGGCAGGAATCTCTTCTGCTGGGGTGTGCCGCCTGGCTAGGCTCGACCGGGTGAAGATCGGCGTGAACGTCCCCAATTTCGGACCCGGCACCGACCCCGGAGTCCTGCGCGACTGGGCCCTCACCGTGGAGGGCCTGGGCTTCGACCTGCTGATGCTCTCCGACCACGTGGCCATCACGCCCGACGTCGCCGAGCGGTATCCGGCCCCCTTCTACGAGCCTTTCACCACCCTGTCCTGGCTCGCCGGCCTCACCACCCGGGTGGGGCTCGGTACGACGGTGCTCATCGCCCCGTACCGGCACGCGCTGCTGACCGCCCGGATGGCGGCCAATCTGGATGCGCTCAGCGGCGGTCGTCTGGTCCTTGGTGTGGGGGTGGGCTGGGCACGGCAGGAATTCGCCGCCCTCGGCGTCCCCTTCGAGCAGCGGGGACGGCTGACCGACGGCGTTCTGGGCGACCTGCGGGAAGCCTGGGCCGACACGGCCGCGTACGGGAACGGGCGGATCCCGGTGTGGGTCGGCGGCAACAGCGACGCGGGCATACGCCGGGCCGTACGGTTCGGGGACGCCTGGCATCCCCTGCGCGGCACGATGCCCTGGCTGCGGGAGGCGGCGGACCGGCTGAAGTCGGCCGCGTACGAAGAGAACCTCCCCGTCCCCGCGTTGGCGCCCCGGATCGCGCTCCGGCCCACCGCGTCACCGGTCTCCGGCCCGCAACGCCTCGCCGGTGAGGGCACGATCGACCAGATCATGGACGACCTCGGCCAACTGCGGCTGCTGGGCGCCGAGACGGTCGTCCTCGACCCCTACGACGGCGACCCCCGCGAGACCAGTCATCCACAGCCGACCCGGCAGGCACTCGCCACGGTGGCCGCGCACTTCTACGCACCGGAGCAGCCATGACCCCGTCCGACGACGACCACACCCTCCTCAGGCGTGCCATCGCCCTCGCGGCCGAGGCGCGGGACAGCGGGAACCCCCCGTACGGCTCGCTGCTGGCGGCCCCGGACGGGACGGTCCTGGCGGAGGACCGCAACACGACACTCACCGACCGGGACATCACCGCACACCCCGAGCTGAAGCTCGCGCGGTGGGCCGCCAGGGAGCTGGACGCGGCCACGGCGGCGGAGACCACGATGTACACCAGCTGCCAGCCGTGCACGATGTGCGAGGCGGTCATCCAGCAGGCGGGGTTGCGCCGGGTGGTCTTCGCGCTCTCCGGCGAACAGCTCCTGGCCATCAGGCCGGGCAGCGGCCGGCCGCCCGTGCCGCAGGACGGCCCTGCACTGCTGGAGGAGGTGCTGGCGGTGGTCGAGGGCTACTACCTCTGACCACCGAGCGTCCGGCTGGGCAGGACGCCTCTCCCGGGCCGGGATGCCCGCGTCGGGGCGGTGAGCTCAGTGGGCGATGCCGTCGATCAGCTCGCGCGCGCCCTGGCGCAGCAGCGCGACGGCGACCGAGGTGCCGAGGGTGGCGGGGTCGAGGCGGCCGGCCCACTCGTGCGCGTTGAGGACCGTCTTGCCGTCGGGCGTGAACACCTTTGCGCGCAAGGAGAGTTCACCGCTTCCCTCGGCCTGGGCGTACCCGGCGATGGGGCTGTTGCAGTGGCCCTGGAGGACGTGCAGGAACATGCGCTCGGCCGTCGTCTCGCGGTGGGTCGCGGGGTCGCCGAGTCCGCTCACGAGGTCGATGAGGCCGGTGTCGCCCTCGCGGCACTGGAGGGCGAGGACTCCGGCGCCGATCGGCGGGCACATCACCTCGGTCGACAGCACCTCGGTGATCACGTCGGTGCGGCCGATGCGTTCCAGGCCGGAGGCGGCCAGGAGCAGTGCGTCGGCCTCGCCCGCCGCGAGCTTCTCCAGGCGCCGGTTCGCGTTGCCCCGCATGGGGACGCAGACCAGGTGGGGGTGGGAGGCGGCGAGCTGGGCGCTGCGCCGCACGGACGACGTGCCGACCCGGGTGCCGGGCGGGAGCTCGCCGAGGCGGAGTCCGGCCGGGTGGATGAGCGCGTCGCGGATGTCGTCGCGCCTGAGGAACGCGGCGAACGTCGTGCCCGCGGGCAGCGGTCGGTCGGCCGGGATGTCCTTGACGCAGTGGACGGCGAGGTCGGCCTCGCCCGCGAGGAGCGCTTGGTCGACTTCCTTGGTGAACGCGCCCTTGCCCTCCACGGCACTGAGGTCGCCCATCCACGTGTCGCCGGTCGTCTTGACCGGGACGACCTCGGTGCGGATGCCGGGGTGCAGCGCGCCCAGCTCGGCTCGTACGCGCTCCACCTGGGCGAGGGCCATGGGCGAGTCACGGGACACGATGCGGATCAGGGCAGTGGCCATGCCGCCCACGATAGCCCGTCGGATGCGGGCCCCGGCGAAGTGTCCCGATGCCCACGACGCCGCCGTGCCAACCGAGTTGGCGCGGGAGGGCAGTTGTGCGAGGAGGCCGGTGACGCGTGGCTGACGGTCGCTGGGCCATGTGGGTTGCGGCAGCGAGTCCTCGACGACGTACGGTCCGCCCCGGCTCCAGCGGGTCGGCGGAGTCGTCGAGGCGGTGGGACTCTGCGGGGCGGCAGTCGACGTACGCGGCTCGGCGAGGCGCGGTGAGGGCTCGACCTCAGCCGCGGTCCCACCGGGTGAGTGATTCGTATTCCCCGAACTCGGGAAAGGGCTCCCAGTTGCAGGCGACATCGACTCCCTGACGGCCCTCCCGGGTGGCTTCGGCGCCGGATTCCACGGTGCGCCAGACGACGCCGTCGGGCGCGAAGGTGAATGACTCCACGGATTCGGCGTCCGCGTAACCTCCCCGCTCTTCCGAGCCCCCGTAGTCGTAGGAAAACATCTGTTCGAGAAACAGTGAGTCATCAATGACTGAGAAGGTGTAGTCCAACTCGTTTCGGCCGTATGCATCCATGAAGATCACGGCGGCGTATCCGGTCTCCCGTCGGATTTCGACACGCAAGGCCGGAGAGGGCTTTCCGTGAAAGGGCGGAAGGGCGGTGTACAGCTCCCCAGCGGCGTGCCGGGACCGGGCTTCATCGATTGACAGAGGGTTCATGGGTTGTTCGGAGAGTTCATTCCACTGCTCGCAGTAGGTCCAGGTCATGGTTGCTCATCCTAGCCTTTCGGTATTCGGTAGACATGGCCGGTGACGTCTCGGATGATCACTCGTCTCTTCATTGCCTCTTCAAGTGCCCAGGTGGGTATGCGCTCGGCCTGGACGGGAACTTCGAGATAGTACTTTCCCTTCAACGTCTTCCCGATGAGGTGCGGGTACTCTCTGCGCGCCTTCGCGGTGTCCGGGATCCTGGTTCCGATCCTGTACTTTGCGCCGAGCTCGCCCAGGGATTTCATGAACGTGCTCCGCTTGATCCTGGATATCTGTGTGTACTTACGGGAGACGATCTCCTTTCCAGGTCTGTATGAATCCAGGTATTTACCGTTCTCCAGGTAGATCTCATTAGCGGGATAGCGGTGCCAATTGTCCTTGTTGAACCGGCTTCCCTTGTTCCACTTATCGCGCAACGACTGCGGAACGCTCCTCCGTTTCCCGCCGCTCGACCTGGCGGCGCCGCTACTGCTCGCTCCCTGGGCCCCAGCCGCCATGAGGACAACGCCGGCGGTACCGAGGAGAGCGGCGTCGACGGCTGCTGAGGCGGTGGCGCCGCCGACTGCCCCGATGCCGGCGAAGGCGAGTCCGCCGGGCGGGAACAGGGCGAGGAGGGAGATCAGGAGGAGGGCGAAGCCGAGGTAGACCAGGAAGTCGTCGAGGGCTTCGAGCAGGTGGAGCGCGGGGATGGCCTTGCCGTCGGGGCCTGCCTCGCCGAGCCCTCGGCAGAGGAGCAGGAGTCCGGTGGTGGCTCCTCCCAGTGCGGTGGCGATGCGGAAGCGGTGGGCGGCCAGCGGTTCGCCGTGGGGCTGGACGGACGTGGGCCGCCAGGTGCGGAGCAGGGTGATCAGTTGCCAGGCGATCCAGGCCAGGGCCGCGACTCCGAAGCCCATGAGCACCGTCGGGCCGCTGCCGGTGGTGAAGTACTCCTGGAGTCCGGCGGTGGCCTTGAACGAGCCGACGCCCAGGAAGAGGAGTCCTGGGAGCGCGAGCACGCATGGCACGAGGAGCAGCCACCTCCGGCCAGCAGAGCCGGGCCGGGCAGCTTTGAGGTGGGCCCGTATCTCTTCGGGGTGCCAGGCATTCCGGCGGTCCGTGGCGTCCATCTGTTCGGTGATCCGGGCGACCGCCCGGCGCAGCGGCTCGGTCTCGCCCGGAGGTGACAGGGCGGTGGCGTACAGCAGGGAGCGGCGCAGCCGGATGTAGCGCAGGGCTATGAGCAAGGTCCAGCGTGGGCGCCAGGCCGCGTAGCGCAGTAGCGCGGCCGTGGTGTCGCCATCGGTGCGCTCGGTGGCCAGCAGTACACCCGGCACCGTGCGTTTGGCACGGTGCAGCCGGTGCAGATCGATGGCCATGGCGATGGCCAGGCAGACCAGGGGAACGGCCCAGGCCTTTTCGTTGAGAGTCGCGAGCCACTGCTCACCCTGCACGGTGGGCTTCGCGGCCACGTAGTTGTTCACCGCGTGGTGAGCGGACGCCGCTGCCGGCGGCACCACTGCCAGCACGCGCACCCAGCCCCGGGTGCGCCACAGCAGACCGACTCCCAGCCCTGCCGAGGCCGTCCACACCAGGTGGGAGAAGGTCTCGGCGGCAAGCGGCCCGATCATGTGGGACTGGGCGGTGGGGCCGGGCAGCCAGGTGGTGAACACCTGCCCCAGGCCCGGGATGTACGGCGGGAAGAGGCTGTCCGGGATGACCCACCCCCCGCCTTCGCGCGGGATCGCCCGGTCCGTGTCCAGGCCGTACCGGAGCACTGCCTCCAGCAGCCCGAACCCCGCGCCCAGCCCGGCCCCGAGCACGAGGAAGTCGGTGAGTCCCCACTGCCGGCGGACCTTGGCGTACAGGCCGGCCAGCAACAGCGGGGCGACCTTGAGCAGTTCCTCCACCCACGGGGCGACCGTGTAACCGGAGGTGCTCACCACCTCGGCCAGCGGCTGACCGGACCAGTCAGCGTAGAGGCGGGTGTAGGTGAGTTGCAGCAGTGCCGTTGCCACGCCGCACCCGTACACCCCCACCGCGACCGCGAGCAGCACCGTCGGGAGCCGTACCGAACGGGCGGGCCACGACAGGGCGAACAGTTGCAGCACACCCCAGACGGCAGCAACCGCCATCACCAGCGTCATGCCCACCCCGGTGCCTCGAAGCCCCTGCGTAGTTCGCAAAAGCGAACGTCAGGTTAGAGGTAAGTGCCTGCAGTGGGCAAGAGGGTTCGGGTGCAACCTATGTGCACATGGGGGCAGATGGCGTGTCCGCTCGCTTCCCGCCCGCTGCGGACGCCGACGTCGTGTTGCTGCACGGGAACGCCCCGCCTACCGCGGCGGCAGCGGCGGCCGCCTCTTGTCCGGGGCCGTGTCGTACGACGGCGGGGTCGCCGGGGGGTGGGCGGCCAGGAGGTCCAGGGCGACGCGGACCGCGTCGTCGAGGACCGCGTGGCGGCCTTCCGCCCAGTCGAGGGGGGTGCGCAGGGCCTCCAGATCCGGTTCCACGCCGTGGTTCTCCACCGACCAGCCGTACGTGTCGAACCAGGCCGCGTTCATCGGGACCGTGATCACCGTGCCGTCTCCCAGGCGGTGGCGGCCGGTCATGCCGACGACGCCGCCCCAGGTGCGCTGGCCGACCACCGGGCCGAGCTTGAGGAGCCGGAACGCGGCGGTGATCATGTCGCCGTCGGAGGACGTCGCCTCGTCGGCCAGGGCGACGACCGGGCCGCGGGGGGCGTTGGAGGCGTAACTGACGGGCTGGGCGTCCCGGGTGAGGTCCCAGCCGAGGATCGTGCGGGTGAGTTTCTCGACGACCAGTTCGCTGATGTGACCGCCCGCGTTGCCGCGTACGTCGACGATGAGGGCCGGGCGGGAGACCTCCAGGCGCAGGTCCCGGTTGAACTGGGCCCAGCCGGAGCCGCCCATGTCGGGGATGTGGAGGTAGCCGCAGCGGCCGCCGCTCAGTTCGCGGACGACCTCGCGGCGTTTGGCGACCCAGTCCTGGTAGCGCAGCGGACGTTCGTCCACCAGGGGCATGATCGCGACGCGGCGGGAGCGGCCCTCGCCCTCGGCGGGCCTGAAGGTCAGCTCGACCGTGGTGCCGCCCGCCGCGGACAGGAGGGGGTAGGGGCCGGCGACCGGGTCCACCGGGCGGCCGTCGACGTGGGTGAGGACCGCGCCCTCGCGGATGCCCGTACCGGACAGCGGGGAGCGGGCCTTGGAGTCCGACGAGTCGCCGGGCAGGATGCGCCGGATGACCCATGCGCCGTCGCGGCACAGGAAGTTGACGCCGAGCAGGCCGATCGCCCGCTGGTAGTGCGGCGGGCCCTCGTTGCGGCGGGCGGGGGAGACGTACGCGTGCGAGGTGCCCAGTTCGCCGAGGACTTCGCGCAGGAGGTCGGCGAACTCGTCCGGGGTGGCGACCCGTTCGACCAGGGGGCGGTACTGGTCGAGGACGGCGGGCCAGTCGATGCCGCACATGTCCGGCTCCCAGAAGTAGGAGCGGATGATGCGGCCCGCCTCGCCGTACGCCTGCCGCCACTCCGCCGCCGGGTCGACCTCGTGCAGGATGCGGCGCAGGTCGAGGTAGACAGTGGAGTCGTTGTCGCCGGGCTCGGTGGCGGGGACGGCGCGCAGTTCGCCGTCGTCCATGACGACGAGGCGCGAGGCGTCGCCGCTGACGGCGAACCAGTCCAGGTGGTCGACGAGTTCGGTCTTCTTCGCCTTGGCGATGTTGAAGTGCTCCAGCGTGGGCCGGCCCGACATGTCCGCCGGGTTGGCGAACGTCTCGCCGAGGGCGCCGGAGATCGGCCAGCGCAGCCACACCAGCCCGCCGCCGCTGACCGGGTGCAGGGCCGAGTACTTGGACGCGGAGACAGGGAACGGGGTGACCCGGTTCTCCAGGCCCTCGAACTCGACGGTGACCGTGGAGCCCTCCACCGCGCCGGTTTCGGCCGAGTCGACCGGGTCGAGGCCGCCCGCCGCAGGCCGGCCGTCGGGCAGGAGGGCGAAGGGGGAGGGGGTCGCCGAGGAGAGCGGGACGAGGTACGGGCGGCAGCCGAGCGGGAAGGACAGGTCGCCGGTGTGGACGTCGTAGACCGGGTCGAAGCCGCGCCACGAGAGGAAGGCGAGATAGCGTCCGTCGCCCGTGAAGACGGGGTTCTCGTCCTCGAAGCGGCCGTTGGTGACGTCGACGATCACGGGGGAGCCGGGGCCCAGGATGCGGGCGAGCTTGATCTGGCGCAGCGAGCGGCCGATGCCGGGGTGCGACCAGGTCAGCCAGGCGCCGTCGGGGGAGAACGCCAGGTCGCGGACCGGCCCGTTGATGGAGCGGATCAGTTCGGTGGGCTCGCCGGTGGACGTCTCCTCGTCGGTTTCCAGCAGGAGCAGCCGGCCGTCGTGCGAGGCGATGGCGAGCCGTTCGCCGTCCGGGTCGGCGATGAGTTCCTGGACCCGGCCGAGCAGGCCGGAGGCGAGCCGGAGCGGCGGGCGGTCGCCGCTGGCGCGCGGCAGGTAGGAGATCTCGATCGCGTCCTCGCCGTCCGCGTCGGTGACGTACGCGACCTTGCCGCCGCTGCCGAGCATCTCCGGCAGCCGGACCCGGACGCCGGGGGTGTCCGCGATGGTGCGGGCGGGCCCGTCGCGGTGGGTGAGCCAGTAGAGGCTGCCGCGCACCGAGACGGCGCTGGCCCGGCCGGTCTCGTCCACGGAGAGCGAGTCGACGTTGCTGGCGGCCGGTACCTGGTACGAGCGCCGGCCGGCCCGCGGCCCGCCGAGCCGGACCTCCAGTTTCCGCGGGGCCGCGTGGGGCGACAGGAGGTCGTCGACCAGCCACAGCTCACCCGCGCACTGGTAGACGACGCGGTGGCCGTCGCTGGAGGCGTGCCGCGCGTAGAACGCGTCGTGGTCCGTGTGCCGGCGCAGATCGCCGCCGTCGGGATGGCATGAATAGAGGTTGCCGATGCCCTCGTGGTCGGAGAGGAACGCGATGCGGCCCCCGACGAACATCGGCGATTCGAGGTGGCCGCCGATGTCCGGGAGCAGCCGCTTGCCGTGCAGCCACAGGCGTCCCATCGCGCCGCCCCGGTACCGCTTCCAGGCCGCCGGCTCGTGCGGCGGCTTTCCGGTGAGCAGCAGCGTGCGGCGCTCGCCGTCGATCTCGCCGACCGCGATGTCGGAGACCGGCCCCCACGGGAGCCGGCCGCCGGGGCTGCCGTCCGTGGCCACGCTGTAGGCCCAGGAGAAGTACGAGAACGGCTGCCGGTGCGAGGACACGGCGAGGATCTGCGCCGCGGTGTCCCCGCACGGCGGGGTCCAGCCGCAGACGCGGGCGTCGGTCGAACCCCAGTAGGTGAGCCGGCGGGCCGGGCCTCCGTCGACCGGGGCCAGATGGATCTCCGGGTCCAGGGTCCGCCAGGTCGTGTAGGCGATCCGGGTGCCGTCGGGTGAGAAACGCGGATGGCTCACGCGGGTGCGGTCGACGGTCACGCGCCAGGCGCGCCGTGGCGTCTCACCCTCCTGGGCGAGGGGAGCCACCCAGAGATCGTCCTCCGCCGCGAAGCAGAGGAGGTCTTCGTGGAGGTGCGGGAACCGGAGATACGAGAGGTCGTCACTCACGTTCCCATGCTTTCCGGGCCGGGAGACCGCGGCAACTTGTGGTGCGGAACACAAGCGAAACGATTTCGTTTCGCTCGACGGGAGGGGTACCGTCGATGTGTACGAAACAGTTTCGTTCGATTGACTGACGTACGAACGACCCACGAGCTCAGGAACAGGAGGTCGGCCCATGGCACGCACACGGCTCACGCCCGAGCGTGAGAGCGAGCTGTACGCCGCCGTGCTCGACCTGCTCCGCGAGGTCGGTTACGACGCCCTGACGATGGACGCCGTCGCCGCCCGCACCCGTTCCAGCAAGGCCACCCTCTACCGCCAGTGGGGGAGCAAGCCCGAGCTCGTCGTCACGGCCATGCGGCACAACAAGCCCGTTTCCCTCAGCGACGTCGACACCGGCTCGCTGCGCGGTGACTTCCATGCCGTCCTGGGCCGCAGTGACGACTGCCAGATGGAGAAGGACGCCGCGCTGATGCGGGGTCTGAGCCATGCCGTCCACGAGAACCCCGATCTCCTCCAGGCCCTGCGGGAGCTGCTGATCGAACCGGAGATGACCGGTCTCGACATGCTGCTGCGCCGAGCCGTGGACCGGGGTGAGCTGCGTCCGGACAATCCGGCGCTGAAGTACGTACCGCACATGCTGATCGGTGCCGTCGCCGCTCGGCAACTGGTCGAGGACCGCCCCGTCGACCAGGCATTCCTCCGCGATTACGTCGACTCCGTGATGCTCCCCGCTCTCGGACTCTGACCGCCGTCCCCACGGCACCCCGCACGGCCCTCTCCCCAAAGCCCCACCTGACACGCCGCTCTCGTCGTCGGGCTGGTTCCTCACGCCCAATTCCACTCAACGACCTGACCGGGAGTACACCTCCGTGGCCACATTCCTCTACAAGCTCGGACGGCTCGCCTTCCGGCGCCGCCGCTATGTCGCCCTGATCTGGGTGGCCCTGCTGGCGCTCGCCGGATTCGGCGCGGCCTCCGCGTCCACCGCCACCTCCAGCTCCTTCTCGATTCCGGGTACGGAGGCCCAGAAGGCCTTCGACCTGCTGGAACAGCGATTCCCCGCGGCCAGCGCCGACGGCGCGACCGCGCGCATCGTCTTCAAGGCCCCCGAGGGCGAGAAGATGACGGACCCGGCCAACAAGGCGGACGTCAAGAAGATCACCGGTGAGCTGAAGTCCGGCTCGGACCAGATCGCCTCGGTCGTCGACCCGTACACCGGCAACGCCGTCTCCAAGAACGGCACGACCGCGTACGTCTCGGTGACCTACAAGGTCAACTCCATGGAGCTGACCGACGCCACCCGGGAGGCCCTGGAGGACGCGGGCGAGTCCGCGCAGAAGACCGGGATGACCGTGGAGATCGGCGGTGACGCGCTCCAGGTGATGCCGGAGACGGGCGCCACCGAGATCGTCGGCATCGCCCTGGCCGCGGTGGTGCTCGTCATCACCTTCGGCTCGCTCATCGCGGCGGGGCTGCCGCTGCTCACCGCACTGATCGGTGTCGGCATCGGCGTCTCGTCGATCACCGCGCTGGCCAACGTGCTGGACCTGGGCTCGACCACCTCCACCCTCGCGATGATGATCGGCCTCGCGGTCGGCATCGACTACGCGCTCTTCATCGTCTCCCGCTACCGCGCCGAACTGGCCGAGGGCCGTGAGCGCGAGGAAGCGGCCGGACGCGCCGTCGGCACCGCGGGCTCCGCGGTCGTCTTCGCCGGGCTCACCGTGGTCATCGCCCTGGTCGGCCTGGCCGTCGTGAACATCCCGATGCTGTCGAAGATGGGCTTCGCCGCGGCCGGCACGGTCGCGATCGCCGTCCTCATCGCCCTCACCCTCGTCCCGGCGATGCTGGGCTTCGTGGGCAAGCGGATCGTGGGCCGCAAGGCGCGCAAGGCCGCCGAGGCGGAGGACAGGCCCGAGGCCAAGCCGAACATGGGCACCCGCTGGGCGCGGTTCGTGCTGCGCAAGCCGGTGTGGGTGCTGCTGGTCGGCGTCATCGGCCTGGGCACCATCGCCGTACCGGCCGCGTCGCTGGAGATGGGTCTGCCGGACGACGGCTCCCAGCCCACCAGCACCACTCAGCGCCGCGCCTACGACCTGCTCTCGGAGGGCTTCGGCCCCGGCTTCAACGGGCCGCTGATGGTCGTCGTCGACACGGCGAACAGCTCCGACGGCAAGGCCGCCGCCAAGCAGGTCACCGACGAGATCTCCGGCCTGAAGGGGGTCGTCGCCGTCAGCCCGGCCACCTTCAACAAGGCCGGCGACGCGGCGATGATCACGGTCGTCCCGAAGGACCGGCCGAGCTCCGTCGAGACGGAGAACGTGGTCCACGCGATCCGCGACGCGGGCACGGACATCAAGTCCGACACCGGCGCCGAGGTCCTGGTCACCGGTGCCACCGCCATGAACATCGACTTCTCGCAGAAGATGAACGACGCGCTGCTGCCGTACCTGGCGCTCGTCGTGGGCCTCGCGTTCCTGCTGCTGATGGTGGTCTTCCGGTCGGTGCTGGTGCCGCTGAAGGCGGCGCTCGGCTTCCTGCTCTCGGTCGTCGCGGCCCTGGGCGCGGTCGTCGCGGTCTTCCAGTGGGGCTGGCTCGGCTCGCTCTTCGGGGTCGAGCAGACCGGTCCGATCATGTCGATGATGCCGATCTTCATGGTGGGCGTCGTCTTCGGTCTCGCGATGGACTACGAGGTCTTCCTCGTCACCCGGATGCGTGAGGCGTACGTCCACGGCGAGAAGCCCGGCCAGGCCGTCGTCACCGGCTTCAAGCACGGGGCCCGGGTCGTCACGGCCGCGGCCGTGATCATGATCGCGGTCTTCTCCGGATTCATCGGCTCCAGCGAGTCGATGATCAAGATGATCGGCTTCTCGCTCGCCATCGCCGTCTTCTTCGACGCGTTCGTGGTCCGTATGGCCATCGTGCCCGCGGTCCTCGCGCTGCTCGGGAAGCGTGCCTGGTGGCTGCCGCGCTGGCTGGACCGGGTGTTGCCCAACGTGGACGTCGAGGGGGAGGGTCTGCGCAAGGAACTGGCCGGTACGTCCGCCGGTGACGCCGGTCCGGACGCCGGCGGCGAGCGCGAGCTGACCCGCGTCTGACGCGGGGCGTGAGCCGGCCGATGAGCCGCTGACCCCCGGGGCCGCGCCTGAGCGGAGCGCGGCCCCGGAAGCGCCGGTTACCTGTGGGGACGGGGGGCCGGGGCAGGGCGAGAGCCCCCGTGCACATGCGCACGGGGGCTCTCGCCATGTCCTCGTGTCCCCCGTCCTCGCGGGTCAGGCGGACGCGGTCTCCGTCCTGGCCCGGCGGTGCGTGCGGCGCAGGAAGCGGATCAGCGGCGCGCAGTCGAACTGCACCACCTCCAGGCCGTCCGCCGTGTGGCGTTCGAGGACCAGCTGCGCCCGGCCGCACGGCCAGATCCGCAGGCTGTCGTGCTCGACGGGGGCGCGCAGCCCGCGCTCCAGCAGATCGCGCGCGACAGCCCAGTCCGGGCCGCCGGGGAAGGCGATACGCACCGTGCGGGAGTCATCGGCGGGGTCGTAGCGCAGTTCGACGGGCACGACGGGCAGATCGCGGGCGTCGATGACGAGCCGGGCTCGGGCGTGTTCTTTGATCACGGGGGACATGGGCCTCGGCTCCTCCTGGTGATATGTCGCCTTCGTCATCTAATGTCCCATATTTTCGCAAAAGAGCACTGTGAGGGCTCTGGGCAGTTGTGAGGCACCCGCTCTTGCGAATGGTTCGCAACAAGGCCCTATCATGAGCAGGTTCACGACCCCGCGCAGCAATGCAGGAACGCAGGAAGCGGAGCCCTCCCCCATGCATGTACCCGACGGATTCATCAACGCCCCCGTGTCCGCCGTCGCCGGAGTCGTGGCCGCCGGTGCGGTGGCCGTCAGCCTGAAGGGCGCGCGGCGTGAGCTCGATGAACGCACCGCGCCGCTGGCCGGGCTGGTCGCCGCCTTCATCTTCGCCGTGCAGATGCTGAACTTCCCCGTCGCGGCCGGCACCAGCGGCCATCTGCTCGGCGGGGCGCTGGCCGCGATCCTGGTCGGGCCGTACACCGGGGTCCTGTGCATATCCGTGGTCCTGCTGATGCAGGGCATCCTGTTCGCCGACGGCGGGCTGACCGCGCTCGGCGTGAACGTCCTCGACATGGGCGTCGTGACCACAGTCGTCGCGTACGCCCTCTTCCGCGGCCTGGCCGGCGTGCTGCCGCGCACCCGCCGCTCGACGACCGCCGCGTCCTTCGTCGCCGCGCTCGTCTCCGTACCGGCCGCGGCCGCCGCCTTCACGCTGATGTACTGGATCGGCGGGACCACCGACATCCCGATCGGCAAGGTCTTCACCGCGATGGTGGGGGTCCACGTCCTGATCGGCCTCGGTGAGGCCGCGATCACCGCGCTGACCGTCGGCGCGGTCATCGCCGTCCGCCCCGACCTGGTCCACGGCGCCCGCGGGCTCACCGCCCCGCTCAAGCTCCGCATCGGCGGAGAACTCGTCGACGCCCCCGCGCCGGCCCGCGAGCCCGTCGCCGCCGCAGCCCCCCGCTCCAACCGGGGCCTGTGGGCGACGGGTCTGGTCACCGCCCTCGTCCTGGCCGGCTTCGTCTCCTTCTACGCCTCCGCGAACCCGGACGGCCTGGAGAAGGTCGCCACCGACCAGGGCATCGACAAGGAGGCCAAGGACCACGCGGCCAAGGACTCACCGCTCGCCGACTACGGCGTCAAGGACGTCTCCGACGCCCGGCTCTCCGGCGGACTGGCGGGAGCGATCGGAGTGGGCGCCACCCTCGTCGTCGGCAGCAGCGCGTTCTACGTGGTCAGCCGCCGCCGTACGAAGGACGCGGCCGCCGCCGCCTCCCGCACCGGCGAGAAGGTCTGATGGGCGCCAGCGCGCGGTGGAAGCCCACCACGGACGGCGGCTCCGCACGCCCCCGGCCCCGGCCCGCCCCGGGCCAGGGTGCGGCGGGGCACGCCCACAAGCTCTACCGGCACGGGCACTCGCCCGTCCACGACCTGCCGCCGCACTGCAAGCTCGCCGCGGTCTTCAGCTTCGTCCTGGCCGTCGTCACCACCCCGCGCGAGGCGGTGTGGGCCTTCGGGCTGTACGCCCTGCTGATCGCGGGCGCCACCGCCGTGGCCCGCGTCCCGGCCGGCTTCCTGCTCAAGCGGCTGCTGATCGAGGTGCCGTTCGTCGCGTTCGCGCTGCTCATGCCGTTCGTCGTGCCCGGCGAGCAGACGCACGTCCTCGGGCTCTCCGTCAGCGTCCCCGGGCTCTGGGGCGCCTGGAACGTTCTCGCCAAGGGCACCCTGGGCGTCGCCGCCTCCGTGCTCCTCGCGTCCACCACCGAGCTGCGCTCCCTGCTGCTCGGCCTCCAGCGCCTGCGGCTGCCGCCCCTGCTCGTCCAGATCGCCTCCTTCATGATCCGGTACGGCGATGTGATCACCGACGAGATGCGCCGGATGTCCATCGCCCGCCGCTCGCGCGGATTCGAGGCGCGCGGGATCCGGCAGTGGGGCGTCCTCGCCAAGTCGGCGGGCGCGCTCTTCATCCGGTCCTACGAGCGGGGCGAGCGCGTCCACCTGGCGATGGTCAGCCGCGGCTACACCGGCTCCATGCCCGTCATCGACGAGGTGACGGCCTCGCGCGCCCAGTGGGCGTACGCCGCGGCACTCCCCGTGCTCGCCCTCGCCGTGTGTCTGCTGGGATGGACCCTATGAGCCAGCCCCACGCCCCTTCCGTACCGCCGTCCCTGGAGGTCAGCGGCCTCGCCTACGCCTACCCCGACGGCCACCAGGCGCTCTTCGGCGTCGACCTGACCGTCGCGCGCGGCGAGCGCGTCGCCCTGCTCGGGCCGAACGGCGCCGGCAAGACCACCCTCGTCCTCCACCTCAACGGCATTCTCGACGCGGGCGCCGGCACCGTCCGCGTCGCCGGGCTCCCCGTCGAGAAGCGCAACCTCGCCGAGATCCGCCGCCGCGTGGGCATCGTCTTCCAGGACCCCGACGACCAGCTGTTCATGCCGACCGTCCGCGAGGACGTCGCCTTCGGACCCGCGTCCGGCGGACTGCGCGGCGCCGAACTGGAGGAGCGCGTCACCGAGGCGCTCAAGCTGGTCGGCATGGAGGAGTACGCGAGCCGGCCGCCGCACCACCTCTCCTTCGGCCAGCGCCGCCGTGTCGCCGTCGCCACGGTCCTCGCCATGCGGCCGGAGATCCTCGTCCTGGACGAGCCGTCCTCCAACCTGGACCCGGCCTCCCGCCGCGAACTCGCCGACATCCTGCGGTCCTTGGACGTCACCGTGCTCATGGTGACGCACGACCTGCCGTACGCCCTGGAACTGTGCGGCCGCGCCGTCATCCTCAGCGACGGGGTCATCGCCGCCGACGACCGCACCCAGGACCTCCTGTGCGACGAGGCTTTGATGCGGGCCCACCGTCTGGAGCTGCCCTTCGGCTTCGATCCGCGTTCCGTGACGGTTCGTCTTCCGTGACGGGCCGCGTTCCATGACGGTGAACATCGGGTGACCCGCCCCTCGTCCGACCTGCGGCGCCATGCACCATGGGGGGATGAGCGGGAGCGCAGGAGCAGGCGTGGACGTACGGGGCACGGCGGCGCCCGGATTCGAACCGGTCCGGGATGCTTTCATCCGTAACTTCGAGCAGCGGGGCGACCGAGGGGCGGCGGTCACCGTCTACCGGCACGGGCAGAAGGTCGTCGACCTGTGGGCCGGCACGAGAGACGTCGACGGCGCGGAACCGTGGGCCGTCGACACCGTGCAGATCGTGCGCTCGGCCGGCAAGGGCATCGCCGCCGCCGTCCCGCTCCTCCTGCACCAGCGCGGCCAGATCGACCTGCACGCCCCGGTCGGCACGTACTGGCCGGAGTTCAAGGCGAACGGCAAGGAGCGCGTCCTCGTCCGCCACCTCCTGGCGCACCGGGCCGGCATCCCCGCCCTGGACCGGCCGCTCACGCCAGGCGAGGCGGCCGACGGAGTGAGCGGGCCGAAGGCGGTCGCCGCGCAGCGCCCCGAGTGGGAGCCCGGCACGGACCACGGCTACCACGCGCAGACCTACAGCTGGCTCGTCGGTGAACTGGTGCGGCGGGTCACGGGCCGGACCGTCGGCCGCTGGGTCGCCGAGGAGATCGCCCGCCCGCTCGGCCTGGACTTCTGGTTCGGGATCCCGGCGGACGAGGCGCACCGCGTGGGCCGGATCGGCCCCGTCGAGGCGCCCGCGGGCGACGGCGCCGGCGCCCTGCGCGTCCGCCCCAAGCGCTCGGTGGTCGACGCCTACCGCGACCCGGACTCGCTGACCCGCCGGGCGTTCGGCGCGATCGACCCGTTCCCGGACGAGAACGACCCCGGTTACCGGTCCGCCGAACTCCCCGCGTCCAACGGCATCGCGACCGCCCGCGGCCTGGCCCGCTGCTACGCCGCGATGATCGGCCCGGTCGACGGGCACCGGCTGTTCGCCCCCGCCACCCTCACCCTGGCCCGCACCGAGGAGTCGGCGGGCCCGGACCGGGTCCTGGTCGTGGGCACCCGCTTCGGCCTCGGCTACATGCTGCACGGCCCGGCGTCCCCGCTGCTCTCCCCGGGCTCCTTCGGCCACCCGGGCCGCGGCGGCTCGCTGGGCTTCGCCGACCCCGAATCGGGCATCGCCCTCGGCTATGTGACGAACGGTCTGCAGAAGGGAGTCACCGCCGATCCCCGCGCCCAGGCGCTGGTGCGCGCCGTACGGTCGGCACTGTGAGGGGGTCGGCGGCCCTCTTCCGTGCTTCCGCGGCGGCGGCCGGTCAGGGCGAGGTGAGGAGAACTTCGTCGCCCGCGGAGGTCGTGGCCAGCAGCACGAGACCGGCCTCCAGGGCGGCCAGGTAGCGGCGGAGCTGGCGCTGGCTGATCTCCTGGACCGGCAGGCGCTCCAGGCGGGAGACATTGGGCTGGGCCGTGCCCATCCGCACGGCCACCTCGGCCTGGGTCAGGCCGGCCTTCTCACGCAACTCCGCGAGCCTCATGCGTTGCCGATCTTCCCGTACCGGCGAAAAGCACTGGTATCGATGCTCCACGCCCCGAAGGGGACCGCGTCTCCGAAGATGTACGGCACGCTGTTCTGATACGTGCCTCGACAGGGGTCGTCGTGCACCGCGATGGTGCCGTTCCTCGGATCCACGATCAGGTACAGGCCAATTCCCATGGCCGGGTAGTCGGCCATCTTCTCGATGTAGTCGTTGCTCGGATTCGACCTCGAGACCACCTCGACGCACGCCAGCACCTCATCCGGGGCGAGTGCGTCCCGGTCGGAATCCAGCGCGCTCTCCTGGCAGACCAGTACATCTGGGCGGCGCATGCGGCCGACCCGCGGATCCTCGACCTCCGGCCCGGTCTCGGCGATCCAGCCGGGATGCGTCGAGACGATCTGCCGGTTGATCTGATCTCTGATCCGGCCCGCGATCCGCTCGTGCCGATTGACCGGGCTCATCATGGCCATGACTGGGCCGCCGGCGCCGATCTCGACGCTCCAGGAGCCCTCCAGGTGCTGGGCATACTCGGAAAGCTCGTCGGCGGCCTTCCGCATCCACGCATAGTCCGGACTCATACTCCGAGTATATCGAAAATCATATGCCGCCGTGGTGGGAACCTGGGAAGACCGGCCGCTCGCAACGACGTGCGGCCGCTCAACTCGTGTGCGGCGTCAGCCGGCGTGCGTGAAGGCGGCCGTCAGGACGGCCAGGGCGACGAGCGGCGTCACGCGGTCTTCTCCCGGACGTCCACCACCGTGCCGCCGGTCGAAGATCTCGCCGAGGCCGCAGCCGAGGGCGGCGGCGGCCTCGGCCGCGGTGCGGGTGGCCTCCGGGAAGCGGCGGATCTCGACGTCGAGACCGAGTGCGCGCGGGGCCTCGGCGAATCGGGGGTGGGCGGCGGAGGTGTCGTCGCCCGTCGGGGCGGGGGCGTCGGAAGTGCTCATGCCCCGCACGCTATGGGCCCTCGCCCGGGCCGTGCGATCGAGTTCCGGCGGTCACGGCCCCGCGAGCAGGACGTCCGCGACGACCGGACCGGCCGCGTCCCCGCCGTGGCCGCCGGACTGGACGAGGGCCGCCGCCGCGAGGTCGTTGCTGAATCCGGTGAACCAGCTGTCGGACGTGGCCTGGCCCCCGATCTCCGCCGAGCCCGTCTTCGCGCCCTTGTCACCGCCCACGCCGGCCATCGCGCGCGTGGCGGTGCCCTCCGCGTTCGTGGCGGTGTATCTCAGCATCTGCTTCAGCTGCGCCGACACATCGCCCGGCAGGGGGCTCGCGGTGGCGAACTTCCGGTTGTCCAGCTCCTTCGGGACGATGTAGGGCTGCAGGAACCGGCCGTTGACGGCGGTGGCGGTGATGGACGCCATGTTCAGCGGGTTCATCTGGATCTTGCCCTGGCCGATGTACGACGCGGCGGTCTCCGCCCCCTCGGAGGGCGGCACGGAGCCGTCGACCGTCTTGATGCCGGCCTGCCAGTTCCGGCCGATCCCGAAGTACTGCGAGGCCTCGTTGACGAGCGCCGTGTCGGCCTTGTCGCCCAGCGGCTTCACCGGCTTGATGAACGCGGTGTTGCAGGACCGGGCGAAGGCCGTCTTCAAGGTGGGGTGCGGCATCGAGAAGTTGTCCAGGTTGTGGAAGGGCACGCCCAGCCAGGTCACGTCGGACGGGCACTCGACCGGCCCGTTCGCGCTGCCCAGTCCGTTCTGGATGATCATCGCGGCCGTCACGATCTTCATCGTCGAGCCGGGGGCCACGGCGGCGAACCGGGCCGATTCGAAGCCGCTCGCCGGGTTGTTGGCGAGGGCGCGGATCGCACCCGTCGAGGGTTCGACGGCCGCCACGGACGACTTGTCGAACTTCTTCACGGCCTTCTCCGCCGCCGCCTGGATTCCCGCGTCCAGCGTGGTCGGGACCCGGCCCGGCTTCCCCTTGACCAGCGTGAGCAGCGTCTGGTCCGGGCCGTCGGCGCTCGCGCTGTTGATCCACGTCTCGATGCCCGTGGTGCCGCCGGCCTTCTCGCCGTACTTCTCGCGCAGCTCTTCCAGGATGCCGCCCAGCGACGGGTACTTCTCCTTGGTGAGGACGTTGCCCTTGCGGTCGACCGCCTCGATCGACGCGGTCTTCGACTCGCCGGTCTCGAGCGACTCGCCCTCGTCCAGCTCCGGGTGGATGACGGAGGGCGCCCAGTCGACGAGCGGGTTGCCCGTCGTCAGTCCGCGTACGACGGTGAGCTCGGAGGCGTACGACCAGGGCTTCGTCCTCCCCTCGTAGGAGACGGTCGCCTCGACCGTGTACGGAACCCTGGAGCCGGTCGCCGGGCCCGGGGTGATCACGGCCTTGGTGACGTGGGCGGATTCGCCGTACGCGGCCAGGGCCGGTTCGGCGTCGCCCTTGTTGTTCGTGAGTCCGGCCGCGTCGGCCGCGTCGCCCTTCGCCCACGCGGCGAGGAACTTCTTCGACGTCTCGGCTATCTCGTCCTCCGTGACCGGGCCCGTCTTCACCTCGGACGAGCTGGCCTTCGCGTCCGACCCGCCCCCGACACCGCTGTCGCCGAGCCCGTCCAGGACGTTGTACGCCCCGTACCCGACCCCGCCGGCCACGACCGCGAACACCCCGCTGACGACGGCTACCTTCACTCCGCTGCGCATCCCGCAGTCCCCCTCCCCAGGAGGCCCCCTTGAACATGTTCAAGGGGGCTTTTCCCGGCACTTTACGGGACCGCCGTGACGGAGGAGCCGGTTGTTATCGGAATGCGATCCGGCCCGGCGGGAACGGACCGCCGAACAGGCCGGTGAACAGAACGGTCAAATCCAGGTATCCAGCCACATCCGGTCCCGCCAGGAATCCTCCGGAATCGAAGTCCCGGTATAGAGCGGCCAGAAATAGATGAAATTCCAGATGATCAGAAGCACCAGCACACCGGCTGCGACGGCCCCCACGGTCCGGCGCCGTTCACCCGAAGGATCATCCTTCGCCAGGCCCAGTTCGTGTTTCGCTCCGGCACCCGCCGCCGGACCGAGCATCGCGCCGATCATCATCGCGACGGCGAGGCAGAGGAAGGGAACGAACACGACCGCGTAGAAAAGGAAAATGGTGCGCTCCTGGTACAGGAACCACGGCACCCATCCCGCCGCCACCCCGCACGCGATCGCGCCCGCGCGCCAGTCGCGGCGGAAGAGCCAGCGCCACAGCACGTACAGCAGGGCGAAGCACGCGGCCCACCACAGCAGGGGCGTGCCGATCGCCAGGACCTCGCGCGCGCACTTGCCCGTCGACGACTGGACGCAGCCGTTCTGCTCCTCGTAGAAGTAGGAGACGGGCCTGCCCAGCACGATCCAGCTCCAGGGATTGGACTGGTAGGTGTGCCCGGACGTCAGGTTCACATGGAACTCGTAGACCTGGTTCTCGTAGTGCCACAGGCTGCGCAGCCAGTCCGGCAGCCAGGTCCAGCTGCCGCCCTTCCCGTCGGTCGCCGCCCAGTCCCGGTAGTAGCCGTGGCGGGCGGGGTCGTCGTGGATGATCCAGCCGGTCCACGAGGCGAGGTACGTGAGGACCGCGACCGGCACCGTGGAGACGAACGCCGGCAGCAGATCCCGCTTCAGCACCGCCTTGTACGGCTGCACCGCCCCCGCCGTCCGCCGCGCGCCCACGTCCCACAGGACCGTCATCAGGCCGAAGGCGACCATGATGTACAGCCCGTTCCACTTCGTCGCGAAGGCCAGCCCCAGCGAGATCCCGGCCGCGATCCGCCACGGCCGCCAGCCGAGCCGCAGCCCCTCGGCGATATCGGCATCCGGCCGCAGCACGCCGTCCTCGTCGACCGGCAGCGCGGCGGCGAGCCTGCGCCTCGCCCAGTCCCGGTCGGTCAGCAGACAGCCGAACGCGACCAGCACGAAGAACATCAGCACCAGGTCGAGCAGCGCGGTGCGGCTCATCACGAAGTGCAGCCCGTCCACCGCGAGCAGCCCGCCCGCCAGACAGCCCAGGAACGTCGAGCGGAACAGCCTGCGCCCGATCCGGCACAGCATCAGCACCGACAGGGTGCCGAGCACGGCCACCATGAAACGCCAGCCGAACGGCGTGAAGCCGAAGAGCTGCTCACCGATGCCGATGATCCATTTGCCGACCGGCGGGTGCACCACATATCCCGGATCCGTCGGGACCGGCACCTGCGACGGATCGTTGAGGATCAGCTTGTCGACGTCCTTGGGCCACGAGCCCTCGTAGCCCTGCTTGATGAGCGCCCAGGAGTCCTTGGCGTAATACGTCTCATCGAATATCACCGCGTGCGGGCGGCCCAGCTTCCAGAACCGCAGCACCCCGGCGACGGCCGCCACCAGCAGCGGACCGCCCCACGCCGACCAGCGCACCAGGCGGTCGGCGAGCAGCGGGGGCACCCCGAGCACCGCCCACAACTGCCCCCCGGGGCGGGTGTACGGCGGAACCAGCCGCTCCCGCAACCCGATACCGGGGCGCGGGAAATGGCCGAAGCGGCGCAGCCGCTGCTGCCAGGAAGTCGGCTCCGGGCCGTGCTCTTCCCCGGCGTCTTGGCCCTGCCGGGCTTCGGGCGCAGTACTCGTCACCGCGCCATCGTAGGGAACGCGTCTGTGCGAGTGGTGTCGCCCGTGCTGGGAGGATGGACGTTGTGACTGGAACGACTGGAACGCTGGTACTCGCAGGGACCCCCATCGGCGACGTGGCGGACGCCCCGCCACGCCTCGCCGCCGAACTGGAGACGGCCGACGTCGTCGCCGCGGAGGACACCCGCCGGCTGCGCCGGCTGACCCAGGCGCTGGGCATCCACACGACGGGGCGTGTCGTCTCCTACTTCGAGGGCAACGAGTCCGCCCGCACGCCCGAACTCGTCGAGGCGCTCCTCGGCGGCGCCCGCGTGCTGCTGGTCACGGACGCCGGGATGCCGTCCGTGTCCGATCCCGGCTACCGGCTGGTCGCCGCGGCCGTGGAGAAGGACATCAAGGTCACCGCCGTGCCGGGCCCGTCGGCGGTGCTCACCGCGCTCGCCCTGTCCGCGCTGCCCGTGGACCGGTTCTGCTTCGAGGGTTTCCTGCCCCGCAAGGCCGGTGAGCGCCTCGGCAAGCTCCGGGAGGTCGCCGGTGAGCGCCGCACGATGGTCTTCTTCGAGGCCCCGCACCGGCTCGACGACACCCTCGCCGCGATGGCCGAGATCTTCGGCGCCGAGCGGCGCGCAGCGGTGTGCCGCGAGCTGACCAAGACGTACGAGGAAGTGAAGCGCGGTCCCCTGGGCGAGCTCGCCGTCTGGGCGGCCGAGGGCGTACGCGGCGAGATCACCGTCGTCGTCGAGGGCGCGCCCGACTCCGGGGCCGAGGAACTCGACGCCGGGGAACTGGTGCGCAGGGTGCAGGTGCGCGAGGAGGCGGGGGAGCGGCGCAAGGAGGCGATCGCCGCCGTCGCCGCGGCGGCGGGGCTGCCCAAACGCGAGGTGTTCGACGCGGTCGTCGCAGCAAAGAATGTGGCTCGGACCGGCCCGGGGGACGTCAAAGGACTACTCTGAAAGGCAAAGCGCGAGCCGCGTTCCGGGCCCTTTTGCCACGAGAAGGCCAAAACCGCTCCAACACTCGACAGGGGCCGGTGCGCTCCCGCCGGTAAAGGCGTCCACTGGATCCAGGACGCATTCTCCGGAGTGCTTGTCCGGCGGACAAGAGGAGCAGGCATGAGCGACATCGCAGCAACCACCGTGCACGAGGCGTATGCCTTCGCCTGCATGAGGTGCGGACACGGCTGGGAACAGGCCTATGAAATAGAGCACCACGTCGACGCCTCCCACCACGCATTCGTCGTCTACAAGGCCGACGGCGAACGCGTGCCGTCGCCGCTTTCCACCCCGACGTGCACGAACTGCGGCGGGCACGTCGTACGGATCATGCGGGCCGGCCGCGTCTCTACGGTCCAGCAGCTGCTCCGGAACCAGGGCCGGGGCTACGGGTCGGGAAGCCGGGACAAGGCCGGCGCGCAGGCGCCCGGCGGCCCGCCGCAGCCCGTCGAGCCGTCTAAGGACGATCGCGTGGCCGCCACGGCCGCGCCGACGAGCGGCCACCACTGGCACCTCTCCGACCTGCTCCACCCCTTCCATCGCCGGTGACGCCCGCACGGTGACCCCGCCGGCCGCGGTCCTCGTACGATCGTGGCCATGAGCCGTACCGAAGCCCCGCCGCTGCCCGAGCCCCTCCGGGTGCCGGTCGCCGATGCGCACACCCACCTGGACATGCAGGACGGCACCGTCGAGGAGGCCCTGGCCAGGGCCGCCGCGGTGAACGTGACGACCGTGATCCAGGTGGGCTGCGACGTGAAGGGCTCCCACTGGGCGGCCGAGACCGCCGCCGCGCACGCGAGCGTGTACGCGGCCGTGGCGCTGCACCCCAACGAGGCCCCGCGGATCGTGCACGGGGACCAGGGGGGCGCCTCCGGGGGAGACCGGTCGCGGCCGGGCGGGCGCGAGGGCGGCGGAGCCGCCGCACTCCATGAGGCGCTCGCCGAGATCGACGCGCTGGCCGCGCTGGACCACGTACGCGCCGTCGGCGAGACGGGACTCGACTACTTCCGCACGGGCCCCGAGGGCATGGCCGCCCAGGAGGAGTCCTTCCGGGCCCACATCGAGATCGCCAAACGGCACGGCAAAGCGCTCGTCATCCACGACCGGGAGGCGCACGCCGACGTGCTGCGCATCCTGGCCGACGCGGGCGCCCCCGAGCGGACCGTCTTCCACTGCTACTCCGGCGACGCCGACATGGCCCGCGTCTGCGCGGACGCCGGGTACTTCATGTCGTTCGCGGGCAACATGACGTTCAAGAACGCCCAGCCGCTGCGCGACGCGCTGGCCGTGGCGCCGAGGGAACTGGTCCTGGTCGAGACGGACGCGCCCTTCCTCACCCCCGCCCCGTACCGCGGACGGCCTAACGCGCCGTACCTGATTCCGGTCACGCTGCGCGCCATGGCGGCCGTCCAGGGCGTCGACGAGGACACCATGGCGTCCGCGATCGCGGACAACACGGCACGCGCGTTCGACTACTGACCCCTGGCGCACGACCGCCGAGCCGTCTCGTACGACCACCGCCCCCCTGTGTGCGACGCTCTGTAGTCGCGCCACTTTGGAGAGTGACGCCACCTCCGCTATCGTCCCGGGCGCCAAGGGCGAGCCGGCCGGTACGGATCTTCTGGAGCGAGCGTCGTGAGCAATTCGCAGGGCAGTCACCGTGCAGCACGCGGCAGGGGGCGCGCGGCCGCGGCCGGTCCGCGCGGGCCCGTCACCGCCGTCGTCCCCGGCCCGTCCCCCGTACCGCCGCACGAGGAGCTGACGCTCGCCGCCCGGCCCCGGCCCACGCCGACCCTCGTCGACGCGCCGGCGGGGCGGACCGGGGACGCGACCGGCGGCGCGGTCCGCCTCGCCCAGGCCCCGACCGTCACCGCCCTCACCGTGCCGGCCCCCGGCGGCAGGGCCGGAGCGCGGCGGGGCGGCAGGCGGCGGGCGTCCGCCGGTCCCGAGCAGCTGCGCCGCCTGGTGCCGCGGGCCCTCGTGGTCGCGGTCCTGGCGGGCGGGACGACCGCGTTCGTCGCCGAGGACAAGGCGGTGACGCTGGACGTCGACGGTGAGTCCCGCACCCTGCACACCTTCGCGGACGACGTGGGCGAACTCCTCGCCGAACAGGGCATCGACGCCGGCGCCGCGGCGGTCTCCCCGCCGCCCGGCACCCGGCTCGGCGACGGCGACGTGATCACCGTCGGCGGCCCGCGCCCGGTGACGCTCACCCTCGACGGGGTGCGGCGCCGGGTCTGGACCTCGGAGCCCACCGTCGGCGCGGCCCTGCGCCGGCTGGGCGTGCCGGCCGACGGCGCCTACGTCTCCGTCTCCCGTGCCGCGCCCATCGGCCGCACCGGAGTCACCCTGGACGTCCGCACCGAACGCACCGTCACCGTGATGGCCGACGGCCGTGAGCACACCGTCCGCACCAACGCCGCGACCGTCCGGGAGGCCGTCGCCCGGGCCGGCGTCGTCCTGCACGGCGAGGACACCACCTCCGTCGCCCCGGACAGCTTCCCGCGCGAGGGCCAGACCGTCTCCGTGCTCCGGATCGCGACCACCAGGGTGGTGCGCGAGGAACTGCTGCCGTACGCCGTCGAACGGACCGGGGACGGGGACCTGCCCGCCGGCACGGAGGTGGTCGAGCGCGAGGGGCGCGACGGTTCGCGCCGTGTGATGTACGCCGTGCGGACCGTCAACGGCGTCCGGCAGAAACCCCGGGTGCTGGCCACCGAGGTCGTACGGGAACCGGTCAGCCGGGTCGTGAAGGCCGGCACCGGGCCCCGGGGGGCGGGCCCCGCGCCCGCCCGGCGGCCGTAGGCTTAACGGGTGAGCACCACAGAGCCCGACGCCCTCCTGGGCCCCGCAGACATCCGCGAGCTGGCCGCGACGCTGGGCGTACGCCCCACGAAGCAGCGTGGCCAGAACTTCGTCATCGACGCCAACACGGTCCGCCGGATCGTGCGCACCGCGGAGGTCCGCCCGGACGACGTGGTGGTGGAGGTCGGCCCCGGCCTGGGCTCGCTGACCCTGGCGCTGCTGGAGGCGGCCGACCGCGTCGTCGCCGTCGAGATCGACGACGTGCTGGCGGGCGCCCTGCCGGCCACCGTCGCCGCCAGGATGCCCCGGCGCGCCGACCGGTTCGCCCTCGTCCACTCCGACGCCATGCTCGTGCGGGAACTGCCGGGGCCGCCGCCGACCGCCCTGGTCGCCAACCTCCCGTACAACGTCGCGGTGCCCGTGCTCCTCACCATGCTCGACCGCTTCCCCAGCATCGAGCGGACCCTGGTCATGGTGCAGGCCGAGGTAGCCGACCGGCTGGCCGCCAGGCCCGGCAACAAGGTCTACGGCGTGCCCTCGGTCAAGGCCAACTGGTACACCGACGTCAAGCGCGCCGGTTCCATCGGGCGCAAGGTGTTCTGGCCCGCGCCGAACGTCGACTCCGGGCTCGTGTCGCTGGTGCGCAGGACCGAGCCCGTCGCCACGACCGCGAGCAAGGCCGAGGTCTTCGCGGTCGTCGACGCCGCCTTCGCCCAGCGCCGCAAGACGCTGCGCGCGGCCCTCGCCGGCTGGGCGGGCTCCGCACCCGCCGCCGAAGCGGCCCTCGTCGCGGCCGGGATCTCGCCGCAGGCCCGCGGCGAGGCCCTCACGGTCGAGGAGTTCGCCGCCATCGCCGAGAACAAGCCGGAGCCCACCGCATGAGCCAGAGCGTCACCGTCCGGGTACCCGCCAAGGTCAACGTCCAGCTCGCGGTCGGCGCCGCGCGCCCCGACGGCTTCCACGACCTCGCCAACGTCTTCCTCGCCGTCGGCCTGTACGACGAGGTCACCGTCACCCCGGCCGACGCGCTGCGCGTCACCTGCTCGGGCCCTGACGCCTCCCAGGTGCCGCTGGACGCCTCCAACCTCGCCGCCCGCGCCGCGACCGCGCTGGGCGCACGGCACGGCATCGCCCCGGACGTCCACATCCACATCGCCAAGGACATCCCCGTCGCGGGCGGCATGGCGGGCGGCAGCGCGGACGCGGCCGGCGCGCTGCTGGCGTGCGACGCGCTCTGGAACACCGGCTCCACCCGCGACGAGCTCCTCGCCCTCTGCGCCGGGCTGGGCAGCGACGTGCCGTTCAGCCTGGTCGGCGGGGCGGCCCTCGGCGTCGGCCGCGGGGAGCAGCTCACCCCCGTCGAGGTGGGCGGCACCTTCCACTGGGTCTTCGCGGTCGCCGACGGCGGCCTCTCCACTCCCGCGGTCTACCGCGAGTTCGACCGCCTCACGGCAGGCACCCGCGTTCCCGCCCCCGTCGTGTCCCCCACGCTCCTGGACGCCCTGCGGTCCGGTGACACCGCCGCCCTCGCCGGAGCCCTCAGCAACGACCTGCAGGCCCCGGCGCTGTCGCTGCGCCCCTCGCTGGCCCGCACCCTCGCCGCGGGCACCGTCGCGGGCGCACGGGCCGCCCTGGTCTCGGGATCGGGGCCGACCACCGCCTTCCTCGCCGAGGACGAGGCAGCGGCCCGCGCCCTCGCCGACGCGCTCACCGCCTCGGGCACCTGCCGCACGGCCCGCACCGCGGTGTCGCCGGCGCCGGGGGCGACCCTGTGCTGAGCGCGGGGGCCGGGGCGCCGGGGGCAGTCCTGCGCTGAGCGCGAGGGCCGGGGGGACGGCCCCCGGGGCCCGGCTCAGCCGAGCCGCACGGTGCCCTTCGCCAGCTCGAACGCCGGCAGCATGCCCTCGTGCTCCGTCGCGTCCAGCCCGCCCAGGTGCACCACGACCGGCCCCTTCGGGGTGGCGACGGCGAAGGCGTGCACCGGGCGCGACTCGTCCATGAGCTTGCTGTGGACCGTGTAGGCGACCTCGGTCACGGCCAGCTTCCCGGCCGTCGTTTCCGCGTACGCGATCTCCGAGGCGTTCTCCTCGGCCTTCACGAAGCCCTCCAGCGCCCGGCGCGCCGTGCTCCCCTCGTCGTCGCCCTGCCACACCCGCAGGAATCCGATGTGCCCGGCCGGCTTCGCGTCGATCTCGCAGACCATGGCGACCGGCCCCTGCCTGCTGAGCGCGGCGAACTCCGAGCCCGCCTCGTCCGGGACCACGGCCTTGGCCTTCCAGTGCCGCGCCAGCTCGAAATCGACCGGCAGCTCGCACCCGGAACCGGAGCCGCCGACCGTGCCGCCCTTGACGGCGGTCCTGCCGGGCGCCTCGGCCGCGCCCGACGCGAGCGGCTTCGCGTCCGCCTTCGCCTTCCCCCCGTCGCCGGACCCGGACGAGCAGCCGGTCAGCGCCACGGCTGCCAGCAGGAGGACGGGCGCCAGCGCGCGGACCGTACGACGTTTCATGGAGTTCCCCACCCCGGTCGGACCCGGGTACCGGCCCCGGAGCTTGATCGATCCGCGCAAGGTACCGCACGGCGGTGGCCGCGCGAACGGCCGTGCCCGGCCCGTCCCGCACGGGTGAGCGGGCGCTCGTCAGGAGACCGGCGCCGCGGCGACTACGCTGAAGGTTCAGTGTTCTCCTTCGAGCTGGAGCGTTTGTGGCCGTCAACCTCGTCAATGTCGAGCAGGTCAGCAAGGTGTACGGCACCCGTGCACTGCTCGACGGTGTGTCCCTCGGTGTGTCCGAGGGGGACCGGATCGGTGTCGTCGGCCGTAACGGCGACGGCAAGACGACCCTCATCCGGATGCTCGCCAAGCTGGAGGAGGCGGACACCGGCCGGGTCACCCACAACGGCGGACTGCGCCTCGGGGTCCTGACCCAGCACGATTCGCTCGACCCGAAGGCCACCATCCGGCACGAGGTCATCGGCGATCTCGCCGACCACGAGTGGGCGGGCAGCGCCAAGATCCGTGACGTGCTCACCGGGCTCTTCGGCGGTCTCGGCCTGGCCGGCTTCGAGCACGGCCTGGACACCGTCATCGCCCCGCTCTCCGGTGGCGAGCGCCGCCGGATCGCGCTGGCCAAGCTCCTCATCGCCGAGCAGGACCTGATCGTCCTCGACGAGCCGACCAACCACCTGGACGTCGAGGGCATCGCCTGGCTGGCCGGGCATCTGCGCGCGCGCCGCTCCGCGCTGGTCTGCGTCACCCACGACCGGTGGTTCCTCGACCAGGTCTGCACCCGCATGTGGGACGTCCAGCGCGGCACGGTCCACGAGTACGAGGGCGGTTACAGCGACTACGTCTTCGCCCGGGCCGAACGCGAGCGGATCGCCGCCACCGAAGAGGGCAAGCGGCAGAACCTGATGCGCAAGGAGCTGGCCTGGCTGCGGCGCGGCGCCCCCGCCCGCACCTCCAAGCCGCGCTACCGCATCGAGGCGGCCAACGAGCTGATCGCCGACGTGCCGCCGCCGCGCGACACCAGCGCGCTGATGAAGTTCGCCAACGCCCGGCTCGGCAAGACCGTCTTCGAGCTGGAGGACGTGACCGTCCAGGCCGGCCCCAAGACGCTGCTCACCCACCTCACCTGGCAGCTCGGCCCCGGCGACCGGATCGGCCTGGTCGGGGTCAACGGCGCGGGCAAGACCTCGCTGCTGCGGGCGCTGGAACAGGCGGCCCGCACCCAGGGCGAGGCACAGCCCGCGGCCGGGAGGATCGTCGTCGGCAAGACCGTCAAGCTGGCCTACCTCTCCCAGGAGGTCGCGGAACTCAACCCGAACCTCCGGGTCCTGGAGGCCGTGCAGCAGGTGCGCGACCGCGTCGACCTCGGCAAGGGCCGGGAGATGACCGCGGGCCAGCTCTGCGAGCAGTTCGGATTCTCGAAGGAGAAGCAGTGGACCCCCGTCGGGGACCTGTCGGGCGGTGAGCGCCGCCGGCTCCAGATCCTGCGGCTGCTGATGGACGAGCCCAACGTCCTCTTCCTCGACGAGCCCACCAACGACCTCGACATCGAGACCCTGACCCAGCTGGAGGACCTCCTCGACGGCTGGCCCGGGTCGATGATCGTGATCTCCCACGACCGGTTCTTCATCGAGCGGACCACGGACCGGGTGCTGGCGCTCCTGGGCGACAAGTCGCTGCGGATGCTGCCGCGCGGCATCGACGAGTACCTGGAGCGACGGCTGCAGATGGCCGCCTCGGCCACGCCCGCCGCCGCCCCCGCCGCGGCCTCCCAGGCCGCCCAGGCACCGGCCGTCTCTCCGCAGGAGGCACGCGCGGCCAAGAAGGAACTCCAGAAGGTCGAGCGCCAGCTCGAGAAGATGTCGACCCGCGAGACGACGCTGCACGCCCAGATCGCCGACAACGCCACGGACTTCGAGAAGGTCGCGAAGCTCGACGCCGAACTGCGCGAACTGGTCGCGGAGCGCGATGTGCTGGAGATGCGCTGGCTCGAACTGGCCGAGGACGCCTGACCGGTAGCCGAGGTTCCGCTGCACGGCCGTACAACTGCTGTGACCGGTGTGGCCGGTGTGGTCTGTGGGACGGGTGGTAGAAAGAAAAAACCCCGTCCGGTGTGAGGACGGGACCGCGTCGCTCGCACCACAGGCACCGACGGAACGACAACGGAACAGGGGAACGGGCCGATGAGCCAGCCGCCCGGACAGCAGCAGCCGCCGCAGGGCGGGTTCGGAGCTCCTTACGACCCGCCGCCCGGCTCGTATCCGCCCCCGGCCGCCCCGCCGCAGCCGGCCGGTCCGTACGGACAGCAGCAGCCGGCCGGTCCGTACGGGCAGCAGCAGCCCGGCCCGTACGGCAACCAGCCCGGTCCGTACGGCAACCAGCCGCCGCAGGGCTTCGGTTACGGCTACCCGCCGCAGCAGCAACAGCCGCAGCCGGGTTACGGCGGTCCGACGCAGCCCCCGCTGCCCGGCGGTCCCTCCGGCGGCGGCCGGTTCCGCGGGCGGGCCGGGATACTCATTGGCGGGCTGCTCGCGGTGGTGCTCCTGGCGGGCGGCGGCATCTGGCTCGCCACGGGCGACGACGGGAAACCCGCCGCGAAGGGCGGCGGCCACAGCTCCGCGCCCCCGGCGCCCTCTCCCTCCCCGACCGGAGGGAACGGCAAGGGCAAGGAAACGATCAGTCCCGCGGCCGAGACCGCCGCAGTCAACGCCAAGCGCAAGCCGGGGGAGTCGAAGCTCCTCTGGCTCCAGAAGGCCGGCGTCGACCTCCCGGAGCTCGGCGAGGACGTGTACGGCCCGTGGTTCGCCGGCGACACCGTCGTGACGGCGATGTACCACACCGTCACGGGCTACTCGATAGCCGACGGCTCGCTCAAGTGGACCCTGCGGCTGCCCACCAACGCGTGCGCCGCGCCCACCCTGCCCACCGACGACGGCAAGCTCGTCCTGGGCATCGAGCACAGCACCGCGGCCGACGCGTTCTGCGACAACCTGCAGATGGTCGACCTCACCACGGGGAAGGCCGGCTGGCGCAAGGCGTACGTCCGTGACGGCGCCTGGGACGGGCTGTCCGACCTCGCGATGGCGATCAACGGCGACACCGTGACCGTCGGGCGCACCAGCAGGACCGACGCCTTCCGGGTCAGCGACGGCAAGGTCCTGTTCGGGAAGCTTCCCGGCAACTGCCAGCCGTTCGGCTTCGCCAGCGGCCCCGTGGCGATCGCCGCGGCGAGCTGCCAGACGGCGGCGGACGACCACAAGGAACACCTGGTGCAGCGGATCGACCCCGCCACCGGCAAGGTGCAGTGGACGTACAAGGTCAAGAAGGGCTGGCAGGTCGCGCAGATCTACTCCGCCGACCCCCTGGTGATCTCGCTCAAGGGGGAGAAGAAGTGGGGGATCCTGGTGCTCAACGCCGACGGCACCTACCGCTCCCAGCTCTCCGGCGGACCGGGCGACTACGCGCCGAAGTGCGACAAGGACCAGCGGACCCAGGGGTCCAACCTCGACAGCTGCGTCGGGGTGGCCGCCGGTGCGGACACCTTCTACATGGCGACCGGGGCCGTCGACATCAAGACCGGCACGGCGAACAAGGTCGCGGCTTTCGACCTGTCCACCGGTAAGTACGCGTGGTCGGTCACCTCTCCGGCCGACCAGCCCCTCACCCCGCTGCGGACGGAGGGCGGCAAGCTGCTGATGTATCTCGCGCCGGCCAGGAACAAGGGGGGCGGCATCGCCTCCGTGCCCTCCACCGGCGGTGAGGTGGACATGGTGCTGCGGCACCCGGCGGCGGCATCGGACATCGAGCGCGCCTTCTTCGGCCCGCACATCTTCTACGTCGACGGGCGCAGCTTCCTGACGCACTCGAGGATCAGCGGCACGGACGACGACGAGATAGAGCAGCGATCCATGGCGGTGTTCGGCGACTGACGCCCGATCAGGGCGCGCCCCGGCGTAACGAGGGCATCACGGGCCGGTTCTCCCTTGGGCACAGGGGTGGACCGAACCGGCTCCCGTGACGGGCCGGGTGGTACAAAGAAGCCCCGCTCGACTGACGTAACACTGCGGGATCCATGCCCGATTCGCTCCATTTCGCTGGCAATTCGGGGGTCTTCGCGGACCTCTCGGTTCCGGCGCGATCGCGGGGGAGTCCGGACCGGGCACCGGACCGCACGAAGGGGGACGTGCTGATGACCCAGCCGCCCAGCCAGCAACCGCCGCAGGGAGGCTTCGGCGCTCCGCAGGAGCCGCCGCACGGAGTTCCTCAGCCGCCCCAGGGCCCGCCGCAGACACCGCCGCCCGCGCAGCCGCCCCAGGCGCCTGCCGCTCAGCCGGGTTACGGCTACCCGCAGCAGCCGGGCCAGGCTCCGGGCCAGCCGCCGCAGGCCGGTTACGGCTACCCGCAGCAGCCCGGTCCGTACGCCCAGCAGCCCGGCCCCTACGGCCAGCCGCAGCCGGGTCCGTACGGCCAGCAGCCCGGGCCCTACGGCTCGCAGCCGGGCCCCTACGGCCAGCCGCAGCCGGGTCCCGGATATCCGCAGCAGCAGTACCCCGGCGCCCCGGTCCCGGGCGGCCCCGGCGGCAAGAACCCCTTCAAGGGCAAGCCCGCCATGATCATCGGCGCCGCGGTCGCCGCACTCCTGGTCGTCGGCGGCGGCGTCTTCCTGCTGTCGGGCGGGGACGACGACGGCAAGAAGCCCGTCGCGAAGAAGAGCGGCGAGGTCCAGAAGCCGTCCGCCTCGCCCAGCGTCGACGAGGGCGACGGCAACGGCACCGGCCGCGAGGGCGACGACGACCTGAACGGCGGGCGCAAGCCCGGCGAGGCGAAGGTCCTCTGGCTCCAGAAGAACGACGTGGACCTGCCGCGCAACGGTGCGGACGTGTACGGCCCGTGGATCGTGGGCGACACCGTCGTCAAGGGCATGTACCGCACGGTCTCCGGCTACTCGGTGGCCGACGGCAAGCAGAAGTGGACGCTCAAGCTGCCCGCGGACATCTGCTCCGCGCCGTCCCAGACCACCGAGGACGGCAAGATCGTCATCGCGGTGAAGAACGGCACGACCGACAAGGCCGACTGCTCCGCCCTCCAGCTGATCGACCTCACCACGGGGAAGGCGGGGTGGAAGAAGGAGGTCAAGAAGAGCGGACTCTTCGACCTGATGTCGGACCTCTCCCTCGCCATCAGCGGCGACACCGTGACGGTCGGCCGTACCGGCAGCTCCAACGCCTACCGGGTCAGCGACGGCAAGGAACTGTTCGGCAAGCGCGACGGCACCTGCCAGCCGTTCGCCTTCGCGGGCGGCGCCCGGCTGATCGCCGCCACCAACTGCCGGACCGACGACGCCTACAACCCGCAGCACGAGATCGAGGAGATCGATCCGACGACCGGCAAGCCGAAGTGGACCTACAAGCCGGCCCGCGGGTGGGAGGTCGACAACGTCTATTCGGTGAGCCCGGTCATCGTGTCGCTGAGCAAGGGCAGCAGCAGCAAGGACAAGAAGTGGAGCATCCTCGCCCTCCGGGACAACGGCACGCTCCGCTCCCAGATCATCAGCGACAAGGGTGACAAGTTCCCGATGTCCTGCGGCAACGCCTTCGCCATCTTCGGGAAGCCCGTCGACGGCTGTGACGGTGTCACCGCCGACGCCAACACGCTCTACATGCGGACGGACGACGACACCAGCGGATCCGGCCGCACCAACCAGGTCGTCGCCTTCGACCTGAACACCGGGAAGACGAAGTGGAAGGCGAAGGCCCCGGCCGAGCAGACCATGAAGCCGCTGCGGATGGAGGGCGGCAACGTGATCCTCTACGTGGACGCCGCCTACGGCAAGGGCGGCGGCATCGCCACCCTGGCACCCTCCGGCGGCACCCCGAAGATGCTGCTCCAGCACCCCGCCTCCACTGCGGAGATCGAGAGCTCGTTCTGGAGCGAGAGGGTCCGGTACGCGGAGGGCCGTTCGTTCATCGTGAGCGGGCGGGTCAGTGCGAGCAACGACGAAGAGGAACTGGAGACGAAGACCATGATGGCCTTCGGCAAGTAACCGCTCCCCACAGCGCCCGCAGGAACACCCCCGGGCGCGGAGGGCGGCAGACCCGTCCGCGCCCGGCTCCGGCCCACCGACCGACTCCCCTTCTCCAGAGGTACGCACGCCATGACGCAGCCGCCCCAGCCGCCCCCCAACGACCCGCCCCAGGGCGGGTTCGGCGCCCCGCAGGACCCGCCGCCCGGTGGTTTCGGCGCCCCGCAGGACCCGCCGCCCGGTGGTTTCGGCGCCCCGCAGGACCCGCCGCCCGGTGGTTTCGGCGCCCCGACGCCGCCGCCCGCCGACCCGTTCGGCAAGCAGCCCACCCCGCCGCCCCCGGCCCCCGGCGGCTACGGCACCCCGCCCCCGGCCGGCCCGCCCCCGCAGCAGCCCGGCTACGGCTACCCGCAGAACCCGCCGCAGCAGCCCGGTTACGGATTCCCGCAGGCACCGCACCAGGGCCAGCCGCAGCAGGGGTACGGATTCCCGCCCGGCCAGGCGCCGCAGCAGGGCTACGGCTACCCGACCGCCCCGATGCAGCAGCCGTACCAGCCCGGCGGCAAGGGGCCGAAGAAGTTCTCCACCCAGTCCCAGATCATCGTGGCCGCCGCGGTCGCCGTGGCCCTGATCATCGGCGGCGGTGTCTGGTTCGCGTCGAGCGGCGGTGACGACAAGAAGGACGAGGCGTCCACCTCCGCCGGCACCACCGGCGAGAACAAGGGCGGTTCGGACACCAGCAGCGGCGTAGGCGGCGGCGGCAAGGAGAAGGCGCCGGCCGACGTCAAGTCCCAGGTCGGCTTCCAGCTCCCGCAGCCCAAGGTCACCGACGTCACCACCGTCAGCGGCTCCTGGCTGACCGACAAGGCGTACGTGAAGACGGGCGTCGACGAGATCGTCGCCTACGACCCGGCCAAGGGCACCAAGCTCTGGTCGATCCCGCTGGAGGGCCAGCTCTGCGCCGCCTCCCGGCACATGACCAAGGACTTCAAGACGGCCATCGCCTTCGAGGAGGGCAAGCGGACCGCGGCCAACAAGTACCCCACCTGCAACCAGGTCGGCGCCCTCGACCTGAGCACCGGCAAGCTCCTGTGGAGCAAGTCGGTGACCGCCTCCACCGGCGGCGACCGCCCGGTCCGGTTCGAAGAGGTCACCCTCAGCGGCAGCACGGTCGCCGCCGGCGGCACCGAGGGCGGTGCGGCCTTCGACCTGAACACCGGCGCCGAGCGCTGGAAGCCGAAGGTCAGCACCGACGGCTGCTACGACAAGGGGTACGGCGGCGGCGAGGCGCTCGCGGTGGTCCGCAAGTGCGGGACGTACGACGACCCGCAGCTCACCATCCAGGCCCTGAACCCGACCACGGGCGCCCCGCTCTCCTCGTTCAAGATGCCGCCCGGCGTCGAGTACGCGAGCATCGTCTCCACCAAGCCCCTCGTCGTGGCCGCCGACGTCGGCGACACCGCGGGTGACGGCAGCGGCATCTCGGACCTCTTCTCGATCGACGCGGCCACGGGCAAGCTGCTCACCAAGATCGCGGCGGACGGCGACAAGTACGCGGCCAGCTGCCGTTCCACGAAGGTGGAGAGCTGCCAGCACCTCGCCGTGGGCAACAACCGCGTCTACCTGCCCACCGAGGAGCACGAGGGCACCGGCGAGTACGGCAACACCAACGAGATCGTCTCGTTCGACCTGACCACCGGCAAGCCGACCAGCGACCGGGCCGACGCGGGTGACCGCTACTCGATGTTCCCGGTCCGCATGGACGGCGGCAACCTCATCGCGTACAAGGAGCCCCCCTACGACAAGGGCGGCCAGATCGTCTCCATCGACGGCGCCACCTTCAAGCAGACCGTCCTGATGGACAACCCGGGCGACGAGTCCATCCGGGACGCGGAGACCAGCTTCTCCTCGGACTACGCCGAGTACATCTACGGCGGCGGCCGGCTGTTCATCTCGGAGACGATGATCAGCAAGCCGCGGGAGAGCTCGCTGGACGACAAGGAGTACCTCGTCGTCTCGTTCAGCACGAGCTGACCGCGGATCACGTGCGTGAGGGGGTGGAGCCGGCCGGCTCCACCCCCTCACGCACGCGGAAAGCGGTCGGGCGTGGTCAGCCCGGCCCTCAGGGCTGTCCACGATGTGCCGTCAACTCGCTCTCGAACCGGCGGAAAACACCGATCTCGGTCCTTCTCTCCGTTAAGACGCCCGCAGCCTCGAACAAGCGTGTAGCTTGCCGGGTCTGGAGGGCCGGGGGGCCTGCCGGTGCGAGGGGGGTGGCAATGGGCGTGCGGCTCATGGTGGTCGACGACCACCGACTGCTCGCCGAGGCGCTCGCCTCGGCACTGAAGCTGCGCGGGCACCGGGTGCTCGCCGCCGCCGCGCCCACCGCGGGGTCGGCGGAACTCGTCGTCAGCAGGGCTCCGGAGATCTGTCTGTTCGGCACGGCGGCGCCCGCCGAACCGGGCACCTTCGACCCGGTCCTCAGGATCAGGCGCGAGCGCCCGCAGACCGCCGTGCTGGTCCTCGGCCCGGTGCCCAGCCCGCGCGGCATCGCGGCCGCCTTCGCGGCCGGCGCGGCGGGATACGTCCGGCACGACGAACGCATCGAGGGCGTCGAGCGCGCGATGGTCAAGGCGCGCGCGGGTGAGGCGGCGATCGCGCCGCAGCTCCTCCAGGGGGCCTTCGCCGAACTGCTCAACCCGGCGGCGCAGCCGGACGACGAGGGCCGGCGGCTGCTGCTGATGCTCACGCCGCGCGAGGCCGAGGTCCTGGTCCGGGTCGCCGAGGGCGAGGACACCCGGGTGATCGCGGCCGGTATGCGGATCGCGCCGAGCACCGCCCGTACGCATGTGCAGCGCGTCCTGATGAAGCTGGGCGTCGGCTCCCGGCTGGAGGCGGCGGCGCTCGCCGCACGCACCGGCCTGCTGGACCGGGCAGCCCTGGGGACGCCGCAGGGGCCGGACGCCGTCGGCTGACGGCGTCCGGCCCCCGCGTGCGTCACTGACCGGGTGTCAGTCCCCGGGGGCGGCCGTGGTGTCCGGCGCGGCGGCGGGCGGCTGGACCGGGCGCAGCTTCAGCCACACCAGGAAGAAGAGCCCCAGGACCAGCATGGCTATGCCGGTCCACAGGTTGATGTGGACGCCCTCGGCCTTCTTGAGGTCGGCGTCGGACGGGTTGATCCCGGCGATGGTGACGATGACTCCGTAGACCACGAAGAGACCGCCGATGATCGTCCGGATGTCGAACAGCCGGGCCGCCGTGGCGGACTTCCGCTCCAGTTCGGAGACTTCCTTGTGCAGGTCGGACATGGGGGTGACTCCGATCAGAACGAGTACGGGACGTAGCACAGGGCGGCGAGCACGATCGCGCCCCAGCCCAGCAGCGCGGGCCTGCGGTACCAGGCGTCGTCGCCCTCCTCGGGCAGCTCGTCGGCGTCCGGGGACTCGGTTCCGTACACCAGACCGGCCAGTTCGGCCTCGGGCTTGGGAGCCGTGAACAGCGTGACGGCGACCATGACGACCGCACCGGCGACGAATCCGACGATCGCGGAGACGAAGTTGGCGCCCTGGTCGGTCGGGATGTCGATGACACCCTGCTTGTAGATGACGAAGTAGTTGACCATCGCGGCGGTGGTGCCCGCCAGCAGGCCCCAGACACCCGACTTCATGGACGCGCGCTTCCAGAACATGCCGATGATGAAGACCACGAACAGGGGGACGTTGAAGAAGGAGAACAGCGTCTGGAGGTAGCTCATGATGTTGGAGAAGCTGGAGGCGATGAACGCCGTGCCGATGGAGGCCAGCACCCCCAGTACCGTGATCTTGCGGCCGAAGCGCAGGTAGTACGCGTCCGGCTGGTCCTTCTTCACGTACCGCGCCCAGATGTCCGTGGTGAACACCGTGTTGAACGAGGAGACGTTGGCGGCCATGCCGGCCATGAAGGCGGCCAGCAGACCGGTCACCGCGATGCCGAGCACACCGTTGGGCAGCAGCTCCCGCATCAGGAGGGGGATCGCGTCGTTGTAGGTCGTGTCCGAGCCGGCGGTGCCGATGTTCGGCACCACCACGGCGGCGACCAGGCCGGGGATCATCACGAGGAAGACGATGAAGATCTTCGGGAACGCGGCGATCAGGGGGGTGCGCTGCGCGGCGGAGAGGTTCTTCGCGGAGAGGGCGCGCTGCACCTCGGCGAAGTTGGTCGTCCAGTATCCGAACGAGAGCACGAAGCCCAGGCCGAGGATGATCGTCAGCCAGTTGGCGCCGAGCGGGTTGGCGTCACCGATGCCGGTACCGCCCCAGGCCGTCATGAAGTTCGCGCCGTGACTCGATTCCAGCGAGTCGCTCAGCCCGTCCCAGCCGCCGACCCGCTTGAGACCGAGCACGGTCAGCGGGATCAGTGCGGCGAGGATGACGAAGAACTGCAGCACCTCGTTGTAGATCGCGGAGGAGAGCCCGCCGATGGTGATGTAGAGGAGGACGAAGAGTCCCGCGACCACGATCGCGACCCACTGCGGCCAGCCGAGGAGCGCCTCCACGACGATCGACAGGGCGTACAGGTTGACGCCCGCGATCAGCACCGCCGAGAAGGCGAAGAGTACGGAACTCAGCAGGTGGGCCGACTTGTCGAAGCGGTGCAGCAGGAACTCGGGGACGGAGCGCACCTTCGAGCGGTAGTAGAAGGGCATCATCACCAGGCCGAGGAAGACCATGGCCGGGATGGCGCCGATCCAGTACCAGTGGACGACCGCGACGCCGTACTGCGCGCCGGTCGCCGCCATGCCGAGGATCTCCGTGGCGCCGAGATTCGCCGCGACGAAGGCCAGGCCGGTCACCCATGCGGGCAGTGACCGGCCGGACAGGAAGAAGTCGAGGCTCGTCTTCACGCTCGCCCGGGCGGCGAAGCCGATGCCGAGGACGACAGCGAAGTAGATGGCCAGGATCGTGTAGTCGAGCCCGTTCGTGGGGAGCCGGAGCCCTGCAGCCAGATAGTGCATGTGGGGGTACTCGCTTCTTTGCGCGAACTGAACCCGAAGGAAACTACGCTCTTGTGTTCAAGAACTGAACAGTTTCCATGAGGATCTTTGTTGGATTGTGATCGTATGGCCAAAGAAACCGGCCCCAACCTCGCGAGATCCCCCTCCCGAACCCGTGCATGTGAACAGGTGTCGACTCATTGACGCGCCTGTTGATTCATGGTTCATTGTGTTCGGTTCTGTTTGGGAGGAGACTGGTGAAGAAGACGGTTACGACGCTCGCCGACGGCCGGGAGCTGATCTACTACGACAGCCGTGACGACGTCGTCCGTGACGCGGTCGACCCACGTCCGCTCGACCCCGTCTCGACCTCCTCCGAGGTCCGCCGCGACCCGCTCCTCGGTGACAGCGTCGCCATCGCCTCGCACCGCCAGGGCCGCATCTACCACCCGCCCGCCGACGAGTGCCCGCTCTGCCCCTCGCGGGAGGGCCGGCAGAGCGAGATCCCGGAGCCGGACTACGACGTCGCCGTCTTCGAGAACCGCTTCCCCTCCCTCGCCGGCGATTCCGGCCGCTGCGAGGTCGTCTGCTTCACCTCCGACCACGACGCGTCCTTCGCCGACCTCACCGAGGAGCAGGCCGCACTCGTCCTGGAGGCGTGGACCGACCGCACGGCCGAGTTCGCCGAGCTTCCGCAGGTCACTCAGGTGTTCTGCTTCGAGAACCGGGGCGCCGAGATCGGTGTCACGCTCGGCCACCCGCACGGCCAGATCTACGGCTACCCCTTCGTCACCCCCCGCACCGAGCTGATGCTCCGCTCCGCGGCGGCCCACCGCGCCGAGACCGGCGGCAACCTCTTCGACGACCTCGTCGCCCGGGAGGAGGCCGACGGCTCGCGGATCGTCCTCGCCACGGAGCACTGGGTCGCCTTCGCGCCGTACGCGGCCCACTGGCCGTACGAGGTCCACCTCCACCCGCGCCGCCGCGTCCCCGACCTGCGGGAACTCGACGAGGCCGCCCGCACGCAGTTCCCACAGGTCTATCTGGAACTCTTGAGGCGATTCGACCGGATCTTCGGCCCCGGCGAGCCGCCGACCCCGTACATCTCCGCCTGGCACCAGGCGCCGTTCAGGGTCGAGGGGCGGGAGGACTTCGGGCTCCATCTGGAGCTTTTCACCATCCGACGCACCTCCGGCAAGCTGAAGTTCCTCGCGGGTTCCGAATCCGGCATGAGCGTGTTCATCAACGACGTGCCGCCGGAGACCGCGGCCCAGCGACTGCGAGAGGTAGCGAGCGAGTGAGCAACTCCCCGAAGAAGTACCTGGTGACCGGTGGCGCGGGATACGTGGGCAGTGTGGTCGCCCAGCACCTGCTGGAGGCCGGGCACGGCGTCACCGTCCTCGACGACCTCTCCACCGGCTTCCGCGCGGGCGTCCCGGCCGGCGCGGAGTTCATCGAGGGCCGCATCCAGGACGCCGCCAAGTGGCTCGACGCCTCCTACGACGGGGTGCTGCACTTCGCCGCGTACTCCCAGGTCGGCGAGTCCGTCACCGACCCGGAGAAGTACTGGGTCAACAACGTCGGCGGGTCCACCGCCCTGCTCGCCGCGATGCGTGACGCCGGGGTGCGCACCCTGGTCTTCTCCTCCACCGCCGCCACCTACGGCGAACCGGTCTCCAGCCCCATCACGGAGACCGACCCCACCGCACCGACCAGCCCGTACGGCGCCACGAAGCTCGCCGTCGACCACATGATCACCGGAGAGGCGGCCGCCCACGGCCTGGCCGCGGTCTCGCTGCGCTACTTCAACGTGGCGGGGGCGTACGGCAGCTGCGGCGAGCGGCACAGCCCCGAGTCCCACCTCATCCCGCTGGTCCTGCAGGTCGCGCTCGGCCGGCGCGAGTCGATCTCCGTCTACGGCGACGACTACCCCACCCCCGACGGCACCTGCGTCCGCGACTACATCCACGTCGCCGACCTCGCCGAGGCCCACCTGCTGGCCCTCGAGGCCGCCACCCCGGGCGAACACCTGATCTGCAACCTCGGCAACGGCAACGGCTTCTCGGTCCGCGAGGTCATCGAGACGGTCCGCCGGGTCACCGGCCACCCGGTCCCCGAGACCGCCGCCCCCCGCCGCGGCGGCGACCCGGCCGTCCTCGTCGCCTCGGCCGCCACCGCCCGGGAGCGCCTCGGCTGGCAGCCGTCCCGCGCCGACCTGGCCGCCATCGTCTCCGACGCCTGGACCTTCGCCCGCCGAGAGGAGCCCACCGCACCATGACCCACGACGCTGAGCCGACCGAAGCCGTCACCGACCTGACCGCTTCCTTCACCGAGCTGTACGGGACCGCCCCCGAGGGGGTCTGGGCCGCGCCCGGCCGGGTCAACCTGATCGGCGAGTACACCGACTTCAACGACGGTTTCGTGATGCCGCTCGCGCTGCCGCACACCGTACGGGCCGCCGCCGCCCGCCGCACCGACGGCGTGCTGCGGCTCCATTCCACCGATGTCCCGGGCGGCGTCGTCCAGCTCCGCGTCGACGAGCTGGCCCCGCATTCCGGCCACGGCTGGGCCGCCTACCCGGCGGGGGTCGTCTGGGCGCTGCGCGAGGCCGGCCACGAGGTCACCGGCGCCGACATCCAGCTGTCCTCCACCGTCCCCACGGGCGCGGGGCTCTCCTCGTCCGCCGCCCTCGAAGTGGCGACCGGCCTGGCCCTGAACGACCTCTTCGGGCTCGGACTCGCCCCCGCCGAGCTCGCGGTCCTCGCCCAGCGCGCCGAGAACGCGTTCGTCGGCGTCCCCTGCGGCGTCATGGACCAGATGGCGTCGGCGTGCTGCACTGCCGGCCACGCCCTGCACCTGGACACCCGCGACCTCGCCCGGCGTCAGGTCCCCTTCGACCTGGCCGCGCACGGCCTTCAGCTCCTCGTCGTGGACACCCGCGTCAAGCACGAGCTCGGCGACGGCGCGTACGCGGAGCGGCGCGCCGGCTGCGAGGAGGGCGCCCGGCTCCTCGGCATCGGCACGCTGCGTGAGCTTCCGTACGAGGGACTGGGCGCCGCGCTCGACACGCTGGCCGCGGCCGGGGCGGACGAGTCCGTGGTGCGCTACGTACGCCATGTGGTCGGCGACAACCAGCGGGTCGAGCAGGTCATCGCGCTGCTCGACGCGGACGAGGTCCGTGCGGCCGGACCGGTCCTCACCGCCGGCCATGTCTCGCTCCGCGACGATCTGCGGGTCTCCTGCGCGGAGCTGGACCTCGTCGTCGAGACGGCGAACGCGGCCGGTGCGCTCGGCGCGCGGATGACCGGCGGCGGCTTCGGCGGCTCGGCGATCGTGCTCGTGGAGGAGTCGCAGGCGGACACGGTCACCAAGTCCGTGCGGGAGGCCTTCGCCGCTGCGGGCTACGCGGCCCCCGGCGTGTTCCCCGCGGTGCCGTCGGCGGGGGCCCGCCGACTGGCCTGAGTACCGGGTCGGACGCGGGTGCCGGCCGTACGACGACGGTGGTGCTCGGCGGCCGTCCGGCCGTACGACGACGGTGGTGCGCGGCGGTCGCCCGGCCGCGTGGCGACGGTGGTGCGGGGCCGTCGCCCGGGCGGCCGAGCACCGGCCCGAGCCGATGGCGAGCTGTTCAGGCGAGCTCCTTGGTCAGCGTGAACTCGGTGAGGCCGGGCGGGTAGTTCTCGATCCGCCCGCTCACCTCGTACCCCCGCTTCCGGTAGAAGTCCGGGGCCTGGAAGTCCCACGTCTCCACCCGGGAGCGGGCGCAGGCCCGGTCCGCGCGGGCCACCCGTTCCGCCTCGGCGAGCAGCCGCGAGCCGAGACCGGACCCGCGCAGTCGGGGGTCGACCCAGAGCAGGTCGACATGGAGCCAGTGCGCCCACGTCCGGCCGGTCAGCCCCGCGGCGAGCCGGTCGTCGGCGTCCAGCGCCCACACCTCCAGCGGGACTTCGAGCGCGGCGGGCGTATCGCGCAGGGCGCGCAGTCGCGGTGAGCGGGCGGTGTTGTCGTCACGCAGCCACTTGTTCAACAGCTGACGTCGTTCTTTGTCCACTTCTGTCTCAAGACGGAACATGGATCACACCCTAGGACCCGACTGCCCGTCAGTTCTGCGAATCCCCCTTCCCCCCGGAGCCGCCGCCCTTACCCTGATGCACAGCACCGGTGGGGGCCGGTGCTGTTTCAGGGGTACGAGACAGCCGGGTGCGACGCCCGGACGGGTGGCGGTCGAGGCACGGCGGCGGCCGTGGACTGCGGTTCAGCTCCCCGCCCGGGCGTCGCACCCGTGCCGGTCCGTCCCTGCCGGGGGCCGTGCGCCTGTCGCGCCCCCAGAGCACACAGCATGGGGGTGTCTGTGGTCCGTATCCGGGTTCTCGTCGTCGACGACCACCGCATTTTCGCCGAGTCGCTCGCCGCGGCCCTCGCCGCCGAGCCGGACGTCGACGTGGCCGCCGCGGGCAGCGGCCCGGCCGCGCTGCGCTGTCTGGAACGCGCGGCGTCCGAGAACCGCGCCTACGACGTGATACTCGTCGACGCCGAACTGGGCGCCCCGCGCCCGCCCTCCGGCCCGGTCCGGGTCCCCGCGCAGAACACCGGGGAGAACGGGCTGGTCGACGGCATCTCCCTGGTCGCCGGCATCCGCTCGCTGCGCACGCCCGTGCGTACGGTGGTGCTCGCCGAGAAGGACGATCCGCGCCGGGCCGCGCTCGCCCTCCAGGCCGGCGCCTGCGGCTGGGTCGCCAAGGACAGCTCCCTGCAACGGCTGCTCGCGGTGATCCGGGGGGTGCTGCGCGACGAGACGCATCTGCCGCCCGCGCTGCTCACGGGCGTCCTGCGGGAGCTGATGGCGGACCGCAAGCACCGCACCGAGAGCGAACGGCTGGTCGAGTCCCTGACCCCGCGCGAGCAGGAGGTGCTGCGCTGCATGGTGGCGGGTCTCGGCCGCAAGGCGGTGGCGGAGCGGCTCTACCTCTCCCCGCACACGGTCCGCACCCACATGCAGAACGTGCTCGGGAAGCTCGGCGTGCACTCGACGCTGGCGGCCGTGGCGCTGGCCCGCCGGGCGGGCGTCGGCCCCGTCGACCTGGCTGCGGAGGGCCCGGTCCTAACCGGGGATGTTGTCGAACGGGGCAGTCAACTGGCGTAGCAGCCCCGCCAGTTCGCCGCGCTGCTGGCGCGAGAGTTCGCCGAGGATGGCGCGCTCCTGGGCGAGCAGGCCGGCCAGTGACTGGTCCGCCTTGTCGCGGCCCTCGGCGGTGAGCCGGACCAGGACGCCGCGGCGGTCGTTGGGGTCGGGGAGCCGCTCGACGAGGTTCTTCTTGGTCAGCCGGTCGATGCGGTTGGTCATCGTGCCCGACGTGACCAGGGTCTGGGTGAGGAGCTGGCCGGGGGAGAGCTGGTACGGGGCGCCCGCGCGGCGCAGCGACGTGAGGACGTCGAATTCCCACGGCTCCAGCTGGTGCTCGGCGAAGGCGATTCTGCGGGCACGGTCGAGATGGCGGGCCAGGCGGGAGACGCGGCTGAGCACCTCGAGTGGTTCCACGTCGAGGTCGGGGCGCTCTCGGCGCCATGCAGCGACCAGTCGGTCGACCTCGTCCTCCATGTGGATCAGTGTAGATGGTCTGTCGACATGAAGTCTCTTGAATTCAAGTGTCTTGACATCAAGATAGTTTTCCTCCGATGCTGGACGTCATGACCGCACCCACCTGGGACCCCCAGCAGTACCTGCGCCACGCGGACCACCGCACCCGCCCCTTCCACGACCTCCTGGCCCGCGTCCCCGAGCTTCCGACCACACCTTCTCCCCGCGTCGCCGACCTCGGCTGCGGCGCGGGAAACGTCACCGCCCTGCTCGCCGAGCGCTGGCCCCGCGCCCGTATCACCGGCTACGACAACTCCCCGCAGATGCTGGAGCGGGCCCGCGCCCACGCCACCGCCCTGCTGGACTTCGCCGAAGCCGACGCCGCGACCTGGACCCCCGCTCAGCCCCACGACCTGATCATCTCCAACGCCCTGCTCCAGTGGGTCCCCGGCCACGCCGACCGTCTCCCCGACTGGCTGGACGCCCTCACCCCCGGCGGCACCCTCGCCCTCCAGGTCCCGGGCAACTTCGACCAGCCCTCCCACGTCCTGATGCGCCGGCTCGCCGAGTCCCCGCACTGGCGCACCCGCCTCGGCGGCCGCCTGCGCCACACCGACGCGGTCCTGAGCCCCGCCGGCTACCTGGACCGCCTCACCGGACCCGGCGTCACCGCCGACGTCTGGGAGACCACCTACCTCCACCTCCTGCCCGGCGAGGACCCCGTCCTCGACTGGGTGAAGGGCACCGGACTGCGCCCCGTCCTCACCGCCCTCGCCGACGACGAGGGGGCCCGGGACGCCTTCCTCGCCGAGTACCGCGACCTGCTGCGCGCCGCCTACCCCGCGGGCCCGCACGGCACCGTCTTCCCGTTCCGCCGCATCTTCGCCGTCGCCCGCCGGGAGAAGTGATGATCGCCGCCCTCGACCACGTCCAGCTCGCCGCCCCCGCGGGTTCGGAGGAGGCCCTGCGCGCGTACTACGTGCACGTCCTCGGCATGACGGAGATCCCCAAGCCCCCGGTCCTCGCCGCCCGCGGCGGCTGCTGGTTCCAGTGCGGCCCGGTCCAGCTCCACCTGGGCGTCGAGGCGGACTTCCGCCCGGCCCGCAAGGCGCACCCGGGCCTGCGGGTCCGGAACATCGAGGCGTACGCCGCCCGGCTGACGGAGCGCGGGGCCGAGGTCCGCTGGGACGACGACCTGCCGGGCCACCGCCGCTTCTTCAGCCACGACCCCGTGGGCAACCGGCTGGAGTTCCTGGAACCCGACGGGGCCCCGCCACCGGAAATCCGGTGACGGGGCCCCTCGGGACGCGATGGTGCGGTCGCGGCCGCACGTCGTGATCAGTTCAGGATGCCGTACGTGTTCCAGCCGCCGCCGAGCCTGACCGGGACGGCGAACTGGCCCGCGCCGTTCGAGGCGTACAGGTAGAGGCTGCCGTTGCGGTCGACCCCGACGAGGTCGGCCTTGCCGTCCCCGGTGAGGTCGCCGGGTGCGGCGAGCTTCGTGTACGTGTTCCATCCGCGGCCCACGGGGAACGGGGACAGGAACGGCTTGTACTTGTCACCGGTGCCCCGGTACATCTTGAGCACCCCGTCAAAGGTGCGGCCCAGCACGTCGGCGATGCCGTCACCGGTGAAGTCACCGGCGCCGATGATCACGCTGTACGCGTTCCACCCGCCACCGACCCTGACCCGCGCGGCGAGACCGCTGCCCGTGCCGTTGCCGGGGTGGAGATAGAGCGTGCCGCCGGTGTCCCGGGTCAGCAGGTCGCCCTTGCCGTCGCCGGTCAGGTCGCCGGGGCCGACGGTGAGGTTGTAGCTGCCCCAGCTGCCGCTGATCCGGGGCGGCTCGCCCGGCGCGTAGCTGTAGTTGTACACCCCGCTTTCGTGCGCCTCCATCAGGTCGACCAGTGCGTTCTCGTTCATCGAGGAGGCGTAGAAGGGCTTGGCGCCCTTCCACCCGCCGGGATCGCTCAGCTGGTCGCGCGCGCTCAGCTTGCCGTTGTTCAGCGACCAGTAGGCCCAGAGCGTGCCCTTGGTATCGAGCCCGAGAAGGTCGTTCTTGCCGAAGTCAGGGCTGCCGCCCGCGCCGGCGAGGAGAGAAGCCGTGTTGAGGCCGCTGCCGCCCGCCACGCGGGGCGCCAGCTCGCCACTGTCGCCGGTGGAGAGGTAGACGAAGACGTCACCGTTCAACGCCCGGGCGAGCAGGTCGCCGCGCCCGTCACCGTCCAGGTCGTCGGCGCCGATGACCTGGTTGTAGATCTTCCAGCCGTGACCGACCCGGGTGGCGGCCGTGAGCGGCGCCTTCGCGGAACCCGTGCCCGTGTAGAAGTACAGGTCGCCGGAGACGGTCCGCCCGTAGAGGTCGGCGATGCCGTCCCCGGTGACGTCGTTCGCCCCGATGAGCTGGTCGTACGTGCCCCAGCCCTTGCCGACCAGGACCCGTGCGGCGAACGGCGCGGTGCTCGTGTCGCCGGTCGCCGGGTACAGGTACAGCTCGCCCGCGGGCGTGCGGCCCAGCAGGTCGGCGCGCCCGTCGCCGGTGAGGTCACCGGGCGAGAGGACCTTGTTGTAGATCTGCCAGCCCTTGCCGGTCCAGCCGGCGTTGCCGGTGCCGGCGCCCGACATGCCGGCACGGAAGGTGAGCGAGCCGTACGGCGACAGGGTCAGGAGGTCGGCGACCCCGTCCCCCGTCTGGTCGCCGATGGGAATGAGGTCCTTGAACGCCGACGGAGCCTTGCCGGGAATTTCGAAGCCGTACTCCCCGTCAGCGCTGCTCGGCGTGGTGCGGAGGTCGGATTCGTAGTTCCGGTAGACCAGGTCGGAGTATCCGTCGTCGTCGAAGTCCGCACGCGGCTTGGCCGCCGAGGCCGCGGCCGCCTGGCGCTGGGCGGTGTGCTCAGGCAGGCTCAGAGCCGGCCGCAGGTCAGCCGAGGAGGCGGGCCGCTCGGTCAGCGTGCGCTGCTGCGGTGCGGTGTCATCGGCCGAGGCCGGGGCGGCGGCCAGCAGCATGCCGGCCGACAGTACGAGTGCGGTGCAGGCCGCGAGGCGGCGCGTTCGCGTGGAGCGTGTGGGCGTGGCGCGACGGCCGGATTCCACAGAAGACATGGCCCCCCCAGGGGTACGTGGTGAAGCGTTCCGGGGCCCCGCCACCGGAAATCCGGTGACGGGGCCCCTCGGGACGCGATGGTGCGGTCGTGCCGTGGATCAGTACAGGTTGTAGTACGTACCCCAGCCGCCGCCGACCCTGGCCCGGGCGCTGAACTTGCCGGTGCCGGTCGAGGTGTAGCGGTAGAGGTCGCCCTTGCCGTCCACGCCCACGAGGTCGGCCTTGCCGTCCCCGTTGATGTCGCCGGGCGCGGCCAGCTTCTTGTACGTGTTCCAGCCCCCGCCGATGGAGACGCGGGACTTGAACGGCTTCGACGCGACGCCCGTACCCGGGTACAGGTAGAGCGTGCCGCCCGTGGTGCGGGCGAGCAGGTCGGTGAGTCCGTCACCGTTGTAGTCACCGGCGCCGACCAGCTTGTTGTACGCGTTCCAGCCGCCGCCCACCGTGATCCGGGAGGCGAAACCGGTGCCCGTGCCGTTGCCGCGGTACAGGTAGAGCGTGCCGCCCGTGGTCCGGGCCAGCAGGTCGCCCTTGCCGTCGCCGCTGAGGTCACCGGGGCCGACGAGGCTGTTGTAGACGCCCCAGCCGTTGCCCACGGGGTAACCCTCGACGTACAGCGTGCCGGCGTACACCTCCATCAGCTCGCCCCGGCCGTCGGCGTTCAGGGACGACGCGAAGGTGATGTTGGCTTTGCCCCAGCCCCCGGTGTCGCTGACCTGCTGCCGTGCGGCGAACAGGCCGTTGTTCTTCGGGTAGTACCAGAACAGGGTGCCCTTGGTGTCGAGCCCGAACATCTCGTTCTTGCCGAAGTCCGGGCTGCCGCCCGCCCCGACGAACAGCGACGCCACGTTCCAGCCGGTGCCGCCGCCCGTACGGGAGAGGAAGCTGCCCGTTCCGGTCGACTCGTAGTAGTACATCGCGCCGGCCGTCGTCCGGGCGAGGAGGTCGCCGAAGCCGTCGTTGTTGGCGTCGTCGACGGCGATGATCTGGTTGTAGCCGTTCCAGCCGTTGCCGACCTTCACCCGTCCCGCGAACGGCTTGGCCGTGCTGCCGGTACCGGCGTAGAAGTACAGCTCGCCGGCGGGCGTGCGGGTGAAGAGGTCGCCGATGCCGTCGCCGGTCACGTCGTTCGCGCCGACCAGCTGGTCGTAGGCGCCCCAGCCGTTGCCGACCTTGACGCGTGACCTGAACGGGTTGCTGTCGACCGCGCCGTTGGCGGCGTACAGGTACAGCTCGCCCGACGGCGTGCGGGCCAGCATGTCGCCGCGGCCGTCACCGTTCAGATCGCCGGCGGCGACCAGCTTGTTGTACATCTGCCAGCCCTTGCCGGACCAGGTGGCGTACCCGCTGTCGGTGTCGCTCTGGCTCTGGAAGAGCGAGAGCGTGCCGGTGGCCGACAGCGTCAGGAACTCGGGGCGGCCGTTGCCGTCCAGGTCGCCGGGCGCGACGAAGTCCTTGTACTGCTCGTCGGAGCCGTAGATCGTGTACTCGTGCGAGTCGGCGCCGGTCGACGGCTCGATGTACACCTTGCCGTTGATCGCGCGGTACATCGTGTCGCTGTAACCGTCGCCGTCCATGTCCAGACGCGGCTTCGCGGGGACCACCGCGGCCGCCGCGCCCTCGACGCCCGCCGCACGCGACGTGCGCGCCGCGGGCTTCGGGAGCGTGAGGGACGGCAGCTGGCCGAGCGCCGGCACGGACTGCTCGACCGCGGTGCGGTGCGGTGCGGTGTCATCGGCCGAGGCCGGGGCGGCCAGCAGCATGCCGGCCGAGAGAACGAGTGCGGTGCAGGCCGCGATCCGGCCGACGCGCTTCGAGCGCGCGGGCAGGGTACGACGGCCGGGTTCCACAGAAGACAAAGCCCCCCCAGGGGTACGTGGTGGAACCGGGAGAAACGCCTTCACAGGTGCATTACGTGCACACTGAAGCATTCCCGGGATGCTCACAGACTCTACAACTGTGAACAGCGGGAATGAAGTGCTTTAACGGTGAACGGTGTCCGGGATCTGACGCACGACGGGGAGCAATTCGGGACAGCCCCGCTCAACTCTTCCGGTGCCCGATCAGCCGCGGCTTCGATTCCAGGTTCTCCAGACCGTGCCACGCCAGATTCACCAGGTGGGCCGCTACCTCGGCCTTCTTCGGCTTGCGTGCGTTCACCCACCACTGACCCGTCAGCGCCACCATCCCGACCAGCGCCTGGGCATACAGCGGCGCCAGCTTCGGATCGAATCCCCGGGCCTTGAACTCCAGCCCCAGAATGTCCTCCACCTGCGTGGCGATATCGCTGATGAGAGAAGCGAACGTGCCCGTCGACTGGGCCACCGGAGAATCACGGACAAGAATGCGGAAACCGTCCGTAGAGGTCTCGATGTAGTCCAGCAGCGCGAACGCCGCCTGCTCCAGCAGCTCCCGCGGATGACCGGCGGTCAGCGCACTGGTCACCATGTCCAGGAGCTGACGCATCTCCCGGTCCACCACCACCGCGTACAACCCCTCCTTGCCGCCGAAGTGCTCGTACACCACCGGCTTGGAAACCCCGGCGCGCGCCGCGATCTCCTCCACCGACGTGCCTTCGAACCCCTTGTCGGCGAAGAGGGTGCGACCGATGTCCAGCAACTGCTCGCGGCGTTCCTTCCCCGTCATCCGCACCCGGCGGACCCGCCCGGGCGAAGGTGCACGGGTGTTCTCACTGCTTGCGCTGCCATCGGTCGCCACGTCGTCAATCATGCCGCGTCGGCCCGCGCGGGACTCCGCCGGGACTCGATACGCGCGGCGTCGGGCCAGCGCACATCGGACGCCCAGCCCAGCAGCTCGAACCAGCGGATCAGCCGGGCACTCGAGTCGATCTGACCCCGCATCACGCCGTGCCGGGCACTCGTCGGGTCGGCATGGTGCAGGTTGTGCCACGACTCACCGCACGACAGGACCGCCAGCCACCACACATTGCCGGACTTGTCGCGGGACTTGAACGGGCGCTTGCCGACCGCGTGACAGATCGAGTTGATCGACCAGGTCACGTGGTGCAACAGCGCCACCCGGACCAGCGAACCCCAGAAGAAGGCCGTCGCCGCGCCCCACCACGACATCGTCACCAGTCCGCCCACGAGCGGGGGAATGGCCAGCGAGAGGATCGTGAACGACAGGAAGTGGCGGGAGATCCCGCGGATCGCCGGGTCCCTGATCAGGTCGGGGGCGTACTTCTGCTGGGGCGTCCGCTCCTCGTCGAACATCCACGCGATGTGCGCCCACCACAGGCCCTTGAGCAGGGCCGGCAGCGTCTCGCCGAAACGCCACGGCGAGTGGGGGTCGCCCTCCGCGTCCGAGAAGCGGTGGTGCTTGCGGTGATCGGCCACCCAGCGGACCACCGGGCCCTCCACCGCCAGGGAACCGGCCACGGCCAGGGCGATACGGAGCGGACGCTTCGCCTTGAACGAGCCGTGCGTGAAGTACCGGTGGAAACCGATCGTGATGCCGTGGCAGCCGATGAAGTACATCGCGACCAGCAGGCCGAGGTCGAGCCAGCTCGCACCGCGGCCCCAGGCCAGCGGCACCGCCGCGACCAGGGCCACGAACGGCACGACGATGAAGAGCAGCAGGGCGATCTGCTCGACGGACCGCTTGCTGTCGCCGCCGAGCGTGGCGGGGGGAAGAACCTGACCGTCAGCCGCTTCGGCGGCCTCGATCACTTCGGGGCTGGACTTCATGGGGAGTCCCCTGTGGGTAGGAAACGCGAGGAAGACGACCGAGGCTACGCACCCGTAACCTACGGCGTCGTAAGTATGGCAGCGGTAAGGCCCGCCAGACGGGAGGACGACGCGGCCGGAACCCGCCGGTCCCCCGCAAGGCGGCGCACCCCACGTGTACCCGCCAGGAAGACCCGCACCCCTCGGGGCGCGAACAGCGCCGACAGCACGGACACCTATCCTGGAGACGTCGGACAGCGCGGTCCGCACCCTGCCACCCGGGGGGTCGCGTCGGCACCGCAGCCGGCCGCGGGTCCCGGATCCCGTGCTCAACCACTGCAAGGAGCCGCACACTGTGAGCAGTGCCGACCAGACCCCCGCCGCCAGCCCCGAGCTGCGCGCCGACATCCGCCGCCTCGGCGACCTCCTGGGCGAGACCCTCGTACGCCAGGAGGGCCAGGAACTCCTCGACCTCGTCGAGCGCGTCCGCGCCCTCACCCGGACCGACGGCGAAGCCGCCGCCCAGCTCCTCGGCGACACGGACCTGGAGACCGCCGCACGGCTCGTGCGCGCCTTCTCCACCTACTTCCACCTCGCCAACGTCACCGAGCAGGTCCACCGCGCCCACGAGATGCGCGACCGGCGCGCCGCCGAGGGCGGACTCCTCGCCCGGACGGCCGACCGGCTCAAGGACGCGGACCCCGAGCACCTGCGCGAGACCGTCAAGAACCTCAACGTGCGGCCCGTCTTCACCGCGCACCCCACCGAGGCGGCCCGGCGCTCCGTACTGAACAAGCTCCGTCGCATCGCCGCGCTCCTGGAGACCCCGGTCATCGACGCCGACCGGCGCCGCCAGGACATCCGGCTCGCCGAGAACATCGACCTCATCTGGCAGACCGACGAGCTGCGCGTCGTCCGCCCGGAGCCCGCCGACGAGGCCCGCAACGCCATCTACTACCTGGACGAACTCCACGCCAACGCCGTGGGCGACGTCCTGGAGGACCTGGCCGCCGAACTGGAGCGCGTCGGCGTCGAACTGCCCGCCGGCACCCGCCCCCTCACCTTCGGCACCTGGATCGGCGGCGACCGCGACGGCAACCCCAACGTGACGCCCGCCGTCACCTGGGAGGTGCTGATCCTCCAGCACGAGCACGGCATCACCGACGCCCTCGAACTCGTCGACCAGCTGCGCGGACTGCTCTCCAACTCCATCCGCTACACCGGGGCCACGGACGAGCTCCTCGCCTCCCTCCAGGCCGACCTCGAGGCGCTCCCCGAGATCAGCCCCCGCTACAAGCGCCTCAACGCCGAGGAGCCCTACCGCCTCAAGGCCACCTGCATCCGGCAGAAGCTCGTCAACACCCGCGAGCGCCTCGCCTCCGGCACCCCGCACCGCCCCGGCTGCGACTACCTCGGCACCGCCGAGCTCCTCGCCGACCTGACCCTCGTGCAGACCTCGCTGCGTGAGCACAAGGGCGGCATCGTCGCCGACGGCCGGATGGACCGCACCATCCGCACCCTCGCCGCGTTCGGCCTCCAGCTCGCCACGATGGACGTACGCGAACACGCCGACGCCCACCACCACGCGCTCGGCCAGCTCTTCGACCGCCTCGGCGAGGAGTCCTGGCGCTACGCCGACATGCCGCGCGACTACCGGCAGAAGCTCCTCGCCAAGGAGCTCCGCTCCCGTCGCCCGCTCGCCCCGACCCCGGCCCCGCTGGACGCCGCGGGCGAGAAGACCCTCGGCGTCTTCCACACCATCAGCCAGGCCTTCGAGCGCTTCGGCCCCGAAGTCATCGAGTCCTACATCATCTCGATGTGCCAGGGCGCCGACGACGTCTTCGCCGCCGCCGTCCTCGCCCGCGAGGCCGGACTCCTCGACCTGCACGGCGGCTGGGCCAAGATCGGCATCGTGCCGCTGCTGGAGACCACGGACGAGCTCAAGGCCGCCGACGTCATCCTCGACGAAATGCTCGCCGACCCGTCCTACCGCCGCCTGGTCTCACTCCGCGGCGACGTGCAGGAGGTCATGCTCGGCTACTCCGACTCCTCCAAGTTCGGCGGCATCACCACCTCGCAGTGGGAGATCCACCGCGCCCAGCGCCGGCTCCGCGACGTCGCCCACCGCTACGGCGTACGCCTGCGCCTCTTCCACGGCCGGGGCGGCACCGTCGGCCGCGGCGGCGGCCCCTCGCACGACGCGATCCTCGCGCAGCCGTGGGGCACCCTGGAGGGCGAGATCAAGGTGACCGAGCAGGGCGAGGTCATCTCCGACAAGTACCTCATCCCGGCCCTCGCCCGCGAGAACCTGGAACTGACCGTCGCGGCCACCCTCCAGGCCTCCGCGCTGCACACCGCCCCCCGCCAGTCCGACGAGGCGCTGGCCCGCTGGGACGCGGCCATGGACACCGTCTCGGACGCCGCCCACGCCGCGTACCGCAAGCTGGTCGAGGACCCCGACCTGCCCACCTACTTCCTCGCCTCCACCCCGGTGGACCAGCTCGCCGACCTGCACCTGGGCTCGCGGCCCGCCCGCCGCCCCGGCTCGGGCGTCTCGCTCGACGGACTCCGCGCCATCCCGTGGGTCTTCGGCTGGACCCAGTCACGGCAGATCGTGCCCGGCTGGTACGGCGTCGGATCCGGCCTCAAGGCGCTGCGCGAGGCCGGCCTGGACACCGTCCTGGAAGAGATGCACGAGCAGTGGCACTTCTTCCAGAACTTCATCTCGAACGTCGAGATGACCCTGGCCAAGACGGACCTGCGCATCGCCCGGCACTACGTCGACACCCTCGTCCCCGACGAGCTCAAGCACGTCTTCGACGCCATCGAGGCCGAGCACGCGCTGACCGTGCAGGAAGTCCTCAAGGTCACCGGCAACACCGAACTGCTCGGCACCAGCCCGGTGCTCCAGCAGACCTTCGCCATTCGCGACGCCTACCTGGACCCGATCTCCTACCTCCAGGTGTCGCTGCTGGCCCGCCAGCGTGAAGCCGCAGCACGCGGCGAGGAAGCCGACCCGCTGCTCGCCCGCGCCCTGCTGCTCACCGTCAACGGCGTCGCCGCCGGACTGCGCAACACCGGCTGATCCACGCGGACGCGGGCGGGACCCGTCACCGAGCGAGGAACGTCGCCGCCTTCACAGGGCGAAGAACGTCGCCACGAGCAGGACCCCGCCCGCGATCCCCGCACCCCAGCCCACCCGGGGCAGCCGCAGACCGCCGCCGATCAGCAGACCGGCCAGGATCAGCGCCCCGCCCAGCGGCATCCACGCATGCAGAAAACCCGGCGTCCCGGTGCGTACGACCTCGGAGGTGCCGGGCTTCACGACGACGGGGAAACGGTCACCCTTCCGCGCCGCCACGGACTTCTCGACCGAGACCCGGGAGCGGGCCGCCCCGCCGTCCGCCGGCGTGTAGGGGCCCGTGCACACGTCACTGCCGCAGCCGGTGACCGTCATCGTCCCGTGCTCACGGCCCTTCGCCAGCACGATGTGGTGCGCCGAGTCCCACGAGGACCACACACCCGCGACGAGCAACACCAGGACGACACAGCCGAGCGCCGCGCTGCGGCCGTACTGCACGGCACGGTGGGAGGAGGTCCGCTTCATGGGGGCAGATCCTTGGCCAGAGCCCTGCGATGGGTCAAGCCGTGGCTGCAATCAGCAGGGTTACCGGCCGGTATGTCGGGATTCGCACCCGCCCGCGCGGCTCAGGAGTTGTACGCGCCCTGGGCGCGCTCCAGCCCCTCCGCCAGCAGACACTCCACCGAGTCCGCCGCCCGGTCCACCAGGAAGGCCAGCTCCTTGCGCTCCGTGGAGGAGAAGTCCTTCAACACGAAATCCGCCACCTGCATCCGGCCCGGCGGGCGCCCGATCCCGAACCGGATCCGGTGGTAACCCGGGCCCATCGACTTCGTCATCGACTTCAGCCCGTTGTGGCCGTTGTCCCCGCCGCCCAGCTTCAGCCGCAGCGTCCCGTAGTCGATGTCCAGCTCGTCATGCACCGCCACCACGTGGTCCAGCGGCACCTTGTAGAAGTCACGCAGCGCCGCGACGGGACCGCCGGACAGATTCATGTACGACAACGGCTTGGCCAGCACCACCCGGCGGCTCAACGGCCCCGGAGGACCGATCCGCCCCTCCAGCACCTGCGCCTGAGCCTTCGGAGCCCGCTTGAACTTCCCGCCGATCCGCTCGGCGAGCAGGTCGGCGACCATGAAACCGACGTTGTGCCGGTTCGCCGCGTACTCGGGACCGGGATTGCCCAGGCCCACGATCAGCCAGGGGTCAGTGGCGTCGGACATCGCGCTCGGTCTCCTCGCGTACAGGCGGGTGGCAGGGGGCGGACAGGGAAAAACGGGGCAGCGGTCCCCTTCCGGAGAACCGCCACCCCGTCAGTCAAGCAGGTGAGGATCAGGCCTCGGTGGTCGCGGCCTCGGCGCCCTCGGCGGCCGGCTCCTCGGCCTGCGCGGAGACGACCTGCAGCACGACGGCGTCCTCGTCGCCGGCCAGCACCGAACCCTTGGGCAGCGGGACGTCCTTGGCGAGGATCGAGTCGCCGGCGTCCAGGCCCGCGATCGAGACCGTGACGGACTCGGGGATGTGGGTGGCCTCGGCCTCGACGAGGAGCGTGTTCTGCACGTACTCGAGCAGGTTGGAGCCCGGGGCCAGTTCGCCCTCGACGTGCACCGCGATCTCGACCTCGACCTTTTCGCCGCGCTTCACGGTCAGCAGGTCGACGTGCTCGATGTTGCCCTTGAGGGCGTTGCGCTGCACGGCCTTCGGGATGACCAGGGCGTTCTTGCCGTCGATCTCCAGACCGATCAGAACGTTGGCGGTACGCAGCGCCAGGCTGAGCTCGTGGGCCGGGAGCGTGATGTGGACGGCCTCGGCGCCGTGGCCGTAGACGACCGCGGGAACCAGGTTGGCGCGACGGGTACGGCGGGCAGCGCCCTTGCCGAACTCCGAACGGACCGCGGCGTTGAGCTTGATCTCGGCCATGACTGCACTCCTCGTAAGGTGACAAAGCTACGGATGGTCACCCGGCCCACGACAGGCCTGCTACGAAGAGCGCGTCGATAACGGACCGCCGTACCTATGAGTACGGCCTCCCTCGCCGAGCAACTCGCTGAGTCTACCCGGCGGGGAGGCCGCGCCCAAAGTGGATCTTCTACGGCGGAGGTGCGCCTACTGCTCCTCGAACAGGCTCGTGACCGAACCGTCCTCGAAGACCTCACGCACCGCGCGCGCGATCGTCGGCGCGATCGACAGCACCGTGATCTTGTCCAGCTCCAGCTCACCCGGCGTCGGCAGCGTGTCCGTGAACACGAACTCGCTCACCTTCGAGTTCTTCAGCCGGTCCGCGGCCGGACCCGACAGCACCCCGTGCGTCGCCGTCACTATGACGTCCTCGGCACCGTGCGCGAACAGGGCGTCGGCGGCGGCGCAGATCGTGCCACCGGTGTCGATCATGTCGTCGACCAGGACGCAGACCCGGCCCTCGACGTTGCCCACGACCTCGTGGACGCTGACCTGGTTCGGCACGTCCTTGTCGCGGCGCTTGTGCACGATCGCCAGAGGAGCGTCCAGACGGTCGCACCAGCGGTCGGCGACCCGGACACGGCCGGCGTCCGGCGACACGATCGTCAGCTTCGAACGGTCGACCTTGGCGCCGACGTAGTCGGCGAGGATCGGCAGCGCGAAGAGGTGGTCGACCGGGCCGTCGAAGAAGCCCTGGATCTGGTCCGTGTGCAGATCGACGGTGAGGATGCGGTCCGCACCCGCCGTCTTCATCAGGTCCGCGATCAGACGGGCCGAGATCGGCTCGCGGCCACGGTGCTTCTTGTCCTGACGGGCGTAACCGTAGAACGGCACGATCACCGTGATCGAACGGGCCGACGCGCGCTTCAGCGCGTCCAGCATGATCAGCTGCTCCATGATCCACTTGTTGATCGGAGCCGTGTGGCTCTGGATCAGGAAGCAGTCGGCGCCGCGGGCGGACTCCTGGAAGCGGACGTAGATCTCGCCGTTGGCGAAATCGAAGGCCTTCGTCGGCACGAGGCCCACACCCAGTTGGTGCGCAACCTCCTCGGCCAGCTCGGGGTGGGCGCGGCCGGAGAAGAACATCAGTTTCTTCTCGCCGGTCGTCTTGATCCCGGTCACAGCACAGTCTCCTCAGACGTGTATCTGGCGCTGCACGCAGATGTCCCGATGTGCAACGAGCCAGCCGAAATGGGGTGAGCATCTATCACGGTACGCCGTACGTGACGCACCTGTTTCCGGTCAGCTTTCGCTGCCGGTGTCCTCCGCCGCGGCCTGTGCGGCCTGCGCGGCCGCACTCCCCGGACGCTTACGGGCCACCCAACCCTCGATATTCCTTTGCTGGCCCCGGGCCACGGCCAGCGAGCCGGCCGGCACATCCTTCGTGATCACCGAGCCCGCCGCGGTGTACACCCCGTCCCCGACCGTGACAGGAGCCACAAACATATTGTCCGAACCGGTACGGCAGTGCGAGCCGATCGTCGTGTGGTGCTTGTTCACGCCGTCGTAGTTCACGAAGACGCTCGCCGCACCGATGTTCGTGTGATCACCGATGGTCGCGTCACCCACGTACGACAGGTGGGGAACCTTCGTGCCCTCGCCGAGCGAGGCGTTCTTCAGCTCCACGTACGTCCCGGCCTTGGACTTCGCGCCCATCCGCGTGCCCGGCCGCAGGTACGCGTACGGACCGACCGTCGCACCGGCGCCGACCTCGGCCCCGTCCGCGACCGTGTTGTCCACCCGCGCGCCCGCTCCGACCACGGTGTCCTTCAGCCGCGAATTGGGGCCGACCTCGGCGTCCTCCGCCAGGTGCGTCGTCCCCAGCAGCTGCGTGCCCGGGTGCACGATCGCGTCCCGCTCGAACGTCACCGTCACGTCGATCAGCGTCGACGCCGGATCCACCACCGTCACGCCCGCCGTCATCGCCCGCTCCAGCAGCCGCAGATTCAGCAGCCGGCGGGCCTCGGCGAGCTGCACCCGGTTGTTGATCCCCAGGATCTCCCGGTGGTCGCCGGCCACGGAAGCACCGACCCGGTGGCCTGCCTCGCGCAGGATTGACAGCACGTCGGTGAGGTACTCCTCGCCCTGGCTGTTGTCCGTGCGCACCTTGCCGAGCGCGTCCGTCAGCAGCTGCCCGTCGAACGCGAACACCCCGGAGTTGATCTCCCGGATCGCGCGCTGCGCGTCGGTGGCGTCCTTGTGCTCGACGATCTCGGTGACCGCACCCGTCGCCGCGTCGCGGACGATCCGGCCGTAGCCGGTCGCGTCGGGGACCTCCGCGCTGAGCACGGTGACGGCGTTGCCGTCGGCGGTGTGGGTGGCGGCGAGCGCGGCGAGCGTTCCGCCGGACAGCAGCGGGGTGTCGCCGCAGACGACGATCACGGTGCCGTCGACGGTCCCGCCCAGCTCGTCGAGCCCGACGCGCACCGCGTTCCCGGTGCCCTTCTGCTCGGCCTGGTAGGCGGTGCGCACCTGGGCGTCCGCGGCGGTGAGGTGGGCGGTGACCTGCTCGCTCGCGTGGCCGACGACCACGACGAGGTGCTGCGGGTCGAGTTCGCGGGAGGCGGCGACGACATGACCGACGAGCGAGCGCCCGGAAATCTCGTGCAGGACCTTGGGGGTCTTCGACTTCATGCGGGTGCCCTCACCCGCTGCGAGGACGACGACGGCTGCCGGGCGTACGGAGCTCACGGATAGGCCCTTCGGCTTCGGGTGATGGACATCCGCAGGATACCGGGGGGCGATGAGACGGACATGAGTGCGGGCCCCGACCGGCTGGGTCGGGGCCCGTGTGACGTGCTCCCCCATCAGGATTCGAACCTGAACATACGGTACCAAAAACCGCAGTGCTGCCTGATTACACCATGGGGGAGTAAATCCGGCCTAACCGGACATTGCGTCAGGTCGCCGGATCGGCACCCAATACTATGCCGTACCAAGCGCCTTCGACGCGACGATAGAGTTCGGCGCTCTTCGTCACGTAGATGACGAGGCAGCCGTGATAGGCGGCCCCGGTGTTCTTGCGGTTGGTCTTCGGGCTGTGCTTCTTGAGGGTGGCCCTCTTGAATTCGGCGCGAGGCACCCCGGTGAGGTCCGCCCAGAACTCCTCGGCAGCTGCCGCGTCCGCGGTCTCGTGAATGCTGACGCGGACGTGCAGGCGTTCAGGTGTGACACCGAGCAGGCCGAGCCACTTCAGGTACACCTTGATCACGTTGGGATCGCTGTTGATGAAGAGCAGGTTCTCTCGGCGGCTGTACGGCTTGTCCTTAGCGCCCTCGGCCCAGTAGAGCGTCACCCCCGCCAGGAAGAGTTCCCGGTCGGAGAGTTGGCCCACTGACTCGCGTGCGATTCGCTTGGTCGCCTGCCGCGCCTGGTCCTGGGTAGCGCGCAGATCGGCCAGACCTGCGCGCATGAGGGCGAGACGCTCTTCGTCCGTGTAGCGGGGTTCCGGCTTCGGCAGGTCCCGGACCCACAACGAGATCGAGCTCTTCGAGCACCCCAGCTCCACCTGGATCTGGTCGTACGTCCTGCCCTCCAGCCGCAGCTCCCGAGCCCTCGCCCGCAAGTCGTCCTTGGCGTTGGGGCGCTTCGTCCACTCCGGCGGGGGTTCACCCTCCAGCAGGCAGTTGAGGAGGACGTTGTTGTGGAGCTGCAGCCGGTCGCGGATCTGTCGGCGGCTGAGCCCCTCCCGGCGCAGGGCGACGGCCTGTTCGCGCAGGCCCTCGAAGTCGGCGTATTTCCTGAGTTCTTCCGTCATGCGGTGATCGTCGTCCGGAATGCGGACGTCCGGTGGGCATGCGTGGGGTGTTCGCCGGATCGAGTGATGAGCACACGATTCGAATCCGTTCGACGCCGCGACGTGCTGTGCAGGTCACCCGAAAATGAGGTGCGGCCGCCCGTACGCTGGATGCCATGACCGCAACGGGGGCAGACCGGGAGGCGGCGGGATCGACCACCCGCTCCTACTGGTGGTGGGAACGGCGACGGAGTGTCGCACTGGACGGGGGACTGGCGCTGGCTTCGGCGCTGGAGTGCGCGTTGGAAGGGGTGGTGTTTGCCGGGGATGCCGGACTGCCGGTGCCTCTGGGGGTGGTGTTCGGCCTGTCCGCCGGGGCCGTGCTGCTGGTACGGCGCAAGTGGCCGATCGCGGTGGTGCTGGTGTCGATCGCGACCACGCCGGCCGAGATGGGTTTCCTGATGGGCCTGGTCGGTCTGTACACGCTGGCCGCGTCCGACGTGCCGCGGCGGATCACCGCGGTGCTGATGAGCATGTCGCTGGTGGGGACGTTCATCGTCACGTACGTACGGCTGCGGCAGGGCGTCGACGCCGACGCGGACTTCGGGCCCGGCGACTGGTACGTCCCCATGCTGTCCCTCTTCATGGCGCTCGGCCTGACCGCGCCGCCCGTGCTGTTCGGCCTCTACATAGGGGCGCGGCGACGGCTGATGGAGAGCTTGCGGGAGCGGGCGGATTCGCTGGAGCGGGAGCTGTCGCTGCTCGCGGACCGGGCGGAGGAGCGGGCGGAATGGGCGCGCACGGAGGAGCGGAACCGGATCGCCCGCGAGATGCACGACGTGGTGGCGCATCGGGTGAGCCTGATGGTGGTGCACGCCGCGGCTCTGCAGGCGGTGGCGCCGAAGGACCCGGCGAAGGCGGTGCGGAACGCGGCGCTGGTGGGGGACATGGGACGGCAGGCGCTGACGGAGCTGCGCCAGATGCTCGGCGTGCTGCGCACGGGTGATCCGGTGGCGGCGCGGGTGGCGAAGGTGCCGCTGGCGTCGGTGGGCCGGTCGGTTCCTCCGGTGCCGGAGGAGGGGCCGCGGCTGGACGAGGTGGAGACGCTGGTGGGGGAGTCGCGGGCGGCGGGGATGACCGTGGAGCTCTCCGTGGAGGGCGAGGTGCGTCCGTATGCGGCCGAGGTCGAGCAGACGGCGTACCGGGTGGTGCAGGAGGCCCTGACGAACGTGCACAAGCACGCGGCGGGCGCGAGGACGTGGGTGCGGCTGGCGCACCGGGATTCCGAGGTGGCCATGCAGGTGGAGAACGGCCCGTCGGACGCGGCCACGGCGGACGCGGGGCTGCCGAGCGGGGGCAACGGCCTGGTGGGGATGCGGGAGCGGGTGCTGGGACTGGGCGGCGTCTTCGTGTCCGGCCCGACGGACGCGGGGGGTTTCCGGGTGTCGGCGGTGCTGCCGGACGGCGGCGGGGCGTAGGGCCTCTCGCTTCGATCGGGCGGGGCTCGCGGGATCCGGTCCCTGGCGCGGGGGTGCGGCGCCCTTGGCGGTGGCGGTCGTGGGATGCCGGCCCGCCCCGCCCGGCCGGCCCGGCCTCAGGCGGAGGTCAGGCGGTCGGGCAGGGTGCCGGTGACGAGGGTGGCGAGGGCGCTGTCGATGTCGGCCCCGAGGTACCAGTCGCCGGTGTGGTCGATGCTGTAGACCCGCCCCTGCGCGTCGATGGCGAGGACGGCCTGGCCGTCTCCTTCCTCGCCGAGGGGTGCGACCTCGGTTTCGAGGGCGCGTCCGAGGTCTCCCAAGGTGCGGGCGAGGTGGAGTCCGCTCAGAGGGTCGATGCGTACGGCCGCGGGCGCGATCTGGCGTCCGGGTGCGGTGGCGGCGATGCGCAGCCCGCCGAATTCGGCCCATGCCTCGACGGCCGCCGGGAAGACGGCGTGCTGGTGTCCGGCGGGTGAGGCGTGCGAGCGCAGGGCGTCGGCCCATTCCTCGGCCTGGCGGATGTCCCAGCGGCCGGGCTGCCAGCCGGCGGCGCGGAGCGCGGCGTCGACGGCGACGGGGAAGCGGGTGGTGCTGTGGCGGTCGTGGTGGGCCGGTCCGGCTTGTGCGGGGAGGTCGGTTCGGTCCTGCATGGGGGCGCGGTCAGCCCTTCTCGGCGGTGGTCGCCGTTCCGGTCGTGGTGAGGTCGACGGGACGGACGCCGAAGTGGGCGAGCATGACGGTGCAGGAGCGGCAGGGCGCCGCGTAGCTGCCGTGGAGGGGGTCGCCGTCCTCGCGGATGCGGCGTGCGGTGAGGCGGGCGTGCTTGAGGGAACGCCGGGCCTCGCCGTTGGTGAGGGGCTTGCGCTGGGCTCTCTTGGAGCGGCCGGTCTCGGCGGCGGTGAGGTGCCGGGACAGCAGTATGGCTTCGGGGCAGCGGCCGGTGAAGCGTTCGCGTTGTCCGGTGGGGAGGGTGTCGAGGAAGTCCTGGACGAGGTGGTGGAGTACGGGTGGCTGGTCGCCCTTGCCCGCGGTGCAGGTGAGGGTTTCGCCGCGTACGGACAGTGCTGCGGCGACCGCGGGCAGGATGCCGTCGCGGCGGTGGGTCAGCCGGGGGGTGTGGCCGGCCTCGTTGCTGCTCCAGGTGAGTCGGGGGTCCCCGGTCGTGACGGTGTGTGCCGAGTGTGCGGTGTGCATGGTGCTGTGTCCCTCCCGTGCCCGCAGCGGCTGCTGCCGAATGTGCACGCCCCCGTGTATGCGGGTGACAGCCTGCCAAATGTGTCGGGTCCTGTGAAAGCGGGGTCGCTGAAACGTGTCTGCGTGTCGCGATTCAGTGGCCCGTTTGTCGCTTGTCCGTCACGCTGTTGTGACCGTTGGTGACGGAAGTGGCCGGGGGGCACAGGGGCGGGGTCGGCGGCGGGCGCACCGCATAGGCTGTGTCCGGACCGCCCCCGTGGGCAGGTCGGTCCTCATCAGCCAGACGCAGCAGGGGGCAACCGCCATGACGACAGGTCGGCTCGGGCAGCAAGCCGCGCCACCGAATGCGGCCTACGCCGGGCAGCTCGTCCACTTCCCGGATCCGGTCCGGGCGTCCCGCCACCCCAGGGGTGTGCGCATGGACGGGAACGGCTGTCCGGACTTCGCGCCGTACGCGCGTGCCGCCGCTGAGATCGCCGAGCCTCCGCAGGGGTTCGGTGTCGACGAACTCCGGCTCACGGACTACGTGTCGGCGAACGCGGCCCTGGCGGCCAGCGGGCACGAGCTGTGGGGGACGATTCCCGCGGTGGCCACTCCGCACGGCTGGACGTGGCACCACGTGCCCGGGGGGCGGCGGATGGAGCTCGTCCCGGTCGAGGTGAAGGCGCTGCTCCGGCACCACGGCGGACTGGCGACGACCGCGGTGGACCAGAACAAGCGGGGCACGCGTCCGCTGCAGGAGACCCGGCCCGCGCACTTCCGGCTGCCGAAGGGCGCCGTGGCGGTGAGCGAGCAGCAGATCCAGGGCGTCGAGGAGGACCTCGGCTACCGGCTGCCCGGTGCCTATCGCTCGTTCCTGAAGGCGGCGGGCGGTTCGGCTCCGGTCGGGGCCGCGCTCGACGCCGAGCTCGGCCTGCTGGTCGATCAGCCCTTCTTCACGGTGCGTGAGGAAGCTGGCGTGAACGACCTGGTGTACGTGAACAAGTGTTTGCGGGATCACCTGACGAAGGACTATCTGGGGGTCGCCTTCGTCCAGGGCGGCATCCTCGCGGTGAAGGTCCGGGGCGAGGGCGTGGGTTCGGTCTGGTTCTGCGCCTACGACGACGCGCGTGACCGGGACGGCTGGAGCGTGCAGGAACGGGTGGAGCGGCTGCTGCTGCCGTGCGGCGCCGACTTCGACGCGTTCCTCGAGCGGCTCGCCGGGAATCCGCCGGAGTTGGAGACGGTGGCGAACCTGATGGTGGACGGCGGCTTCGCGCACGCCGTCCCGGTGGAGGGGTGAGCGCGATGGTGACCTTTGCGCAGGCGCAGGAGCGTGCGGACGAGTGGGTCAACGGTGACGTTCCCGCGTATCAGCACCGGGAGGTGCGGGTGCGCGAGTTCGAGCTGGGCTTCGTGGTCTGGGCCGAGGACCGTGCCGAGGGCCCGGTGTCGGACGGTGGCCGCCAGCGGCTGGTGATCGCCCGGGACAGTGGCGAGGCGACGCTGTGGCCGGGGTTGCCGGTGGGTGAGGTGATCCGGCGGTACGAGGAGGAGTACGGGTCCTTGGACGCCGCGCCGTCGGCCCCCGAGCCGCCGCAGCGCATCGATCTGAATCAGACGTCGTTTTTGTTGAGCCCGCCGGAGTGGCTCCAGGAGGCGGCGGACAAGCTGGGCATCCCCGACCGGCGTGCGGAGGCGGAACCGGCCGCGCAGGCGGCGCCGCCCGCGCAGGGCGGGCCGGTTCCGTACGAGCCGACGGCTTCCCCGGGCGTCCGGGCGTCCGTGCCGCAGCCGCCTGCCGGGGCCACTCCGTGGGCGGGGACCGATACCAACGCGGGGTCCGACGAGGGTGAAGTGGCGCTGCCGGCCACGGTGTTCGCGCCGCCGCTGTCGGGCGCCGACGACGAGGAGGCGCCGCCGCGCGTGGTGTCCGCCGATGCCCCGACGGCGCTGATGTCGGGCGGCAGCCAGTTGCCGGCGACGGCGATCGTCCCGGGCCTGAGCCCGCAGGGCCCCGCCGCCCCGGCCGGGCCCGTGCCCGGCGGTCCCGTGCCTGGGGCTCCGGCGCCGGGCCGCCCGGCGGGTCCGGGGCCCGGTTCGCGTTCCGGCCCCGGTGACATCTCGGACGAGGCGACGAGCAAGGCGGTCGTTCCGCCGCGCGGTGCGCGGGGCGCAGGCGCGACGCCTCCCCCGCCGCCGGGTGCGCCCGGTACGCCGGGCGCCCGGCCGGGTGCGCCCCTGCCGCCGCCCTCGGGGCCGGGGACGCCGGGTGCTCCGGCAGGCGGGTACGTGCCGACGCAGCTCGTGTCGCAGCTGGGTCCGCCCGGCGCGCCGCAGCCCCCCGGTCCGCCGGCGCCGCCCGCGCCGCCCGGTTCCACGCCGCCGCCCGGTGGTGGTGATGTGCACCATGCGGCGACGATGTTCGCCGATCCGGGCCCGGCCGGGCCGTCGGCTCCGAGGCCGCCGGGCCCGCCCGGTGCGCCGCAGCCTCCGGGTCCGCCCGGGGCCCCTGGCATGCCGCAGCCGCCGCCGGGTTCCACGCCGCCGCCCGCCGGTGGCGGTGTCCACCATGCGGCGACGATGCTCGCCGGTCCGGGGCCGGTCGGGCCGTCGGCTCCGCAGCCGCCCGGTCCGCCTGGTCCTCCCGGTGCGCCGATGGGCCCGGGCGGTTCGCTCGGCGGGGCCCCCGGTCCCGTACCGCCGCTGGGGCACACGCCGCCGCCCGCGTACGGGTATCCGCAGGCTCCGGCGGGTCAGCCGACCGTCGGCCCGGGCTACCAGGCCGTGCTGCGGTATCGCGGGCCGGACGGCAGCGAACAGCAGCTGATCCGTCGTTCGGCGCCGGGCACTCCGCACCCCGAGTGGCAGATGCTGCACGAGTTGCGGGCGATGAACGTGCCGCCGCAGCAGGTCATCGAGCTGCACACGGAACTGGAGTCGTGTGAGCTGCCGGGTGGTTACTGCGCCCGGATGATCCGTGAGACGTGGCCGCAGGTGCGGATCACGAGTGTCGCGCCGTACGGGACGGACCACGCGAGCCGCCAGCAGGGCATGCGGCATCTGCTGACGCATCAGGGCGAGCTGCATCAGGTCGCGGACGGCCCTGCGCGGCCGGCGCCGGTGCGGGCTCCGTTGCCGCAGGTGCCGCCGGCGATGCCGGTGCCGCCGGAGGCGATCGCCGAGGAGATGCTCCAGACCTTCGGCCCGCAGGGGGTGCTGCGCTTCGATCAGCGTGCGGTGTCCCGGCAGGGCGTACCGGAGATCGTGGCGAGGACGCTGGTGTGGGCGGGTCTGCCCGCCGACTTCGGGCCGTTCTTCTGGGCGCAGCCCGGTCAGCCGGTGATCCCCACGCTGGCGGAGCTGGCGGCGCAGCGGCAGGTGCAGGCGGCTCCTGACGCGGGGTCGTATCTGGTGATGGGTTCGGACTTCGGCCGTGCCGTCTGTGTCCAGTACGGGACGGCGAACATCGTGGCCGTGCCGGTGGAGGCGGGGCCGGGCGGGCAGTCGGTGCCGCCGCAGTTCGTCAACACGGGGCTGCCGGAGTTCGCGCGCTCGATGGCGTTGCTGGGCCGGATGTGGCGGCTGCGGTTCGGGTTGAATCCCGAGCAGGCGGGTCGTTGGACGGTCGATTTCCAGGCGCAGTTGGTGGCGATCGATCCGGCGGCGCTGGCGTCGCCGGAGAGCTGGTGGTCGGTGCTGCTGGAGCAGATGTGGGACGGCCTGATCTGACGCTCGCGTCTGCGCGTGGGTCCTGAGGTGTGGCGCCTCTCCTCTTCGGGGGAGGGGCGCCACACCTTTTCTGCGGCCTGTGATGCCTGTCGCTTCCGTCCGGAAAGCAGCGAAGCGATTCGGACTTCTTGGCCAATTGCCGCATCCTTGGCGTATTGATCGGTGGTCGGAGAGTCGGAAAGAGGCGTCAAGGATGAGTGCTGCACCGGTGTCCGGACACGGCTTCGCAGGCGTCCGCGGGCGTGGGTACCGTCCGGAGCAGGTGGACCGGGTGGTGGCCGCGCTGTCGGCGGAGCTGGACGGGGCGCGGGAGCAGGAGACGCGGCTGACGGCGCTGGCGGAGCGGTTGGCGGCCGAGTCGGCCCGGCTGGACGAGGTGGTCGCCGGGCTGGCCCCGCAGGACTACGCCTCGTTGGGGGAGCGGGCGCAGCGGATCCTGGCGTTGGCCGAGGGCGAGGCGGAGGCCCTCCGGGCGGCCGCCGCGGAGGAGGCGCAGGCGCTGGCGGACGAGGCGGACGCGGCGGCGCGGGCCTTGCGCGAGTCCGCGCGGGCCGATGCCGAGGCGATGCGCGCGGCGGCGACGAGCCACGCCGAGCAGGTGCTGGCCGCCGCCGGGGGCACGGCAGCCGAGGTGCTGGCCGCGGCCCGGCTGGAGGCCGCGGGGCTGCGCGAGGAGGCGGAGGCCGCGATGGCGGCGACCGTGAGCCGTACGGCGAGTGTGCTGGCGCATCAGGAGCAGGAGCACGGTGAGCGCTGGAAGGCGGCCGAGCAGGAGCTGGCGGACGCGGAGGCGGCGCAGGCGGCCGAGCATGCCGAGCTGATGGAGCGGGCGGAGGCCGGTCTTGCCGCAGCGCGGCGCGCGCTGGCCGAGGCCGAGGAGGCCGCGCGTCACGGTCAGGAGGACGCGGAGGCGCGGGGTGCCGAGCTGGTGGCGGAGGCCCGCGTGCGCGAGGAGCGGGTGGTGCGGGAGACGGAGCGCATTCTGCGGGAGCACGAGGAGGGGCGCGAGGAGGTGCAGGCGCATATGGCGCATGTGCGGAACTCGCTGGCGGCGCTGACCGGGCGGGTGGCTCCGGCGGAGGACTGAGGGCCCGCTCGCACCGGCCCGGAGGTTCGCGTACGCACGGTCCTCGGACTCCCGCGATCTGCGGGAGTCCGAGGACCGCGGGCGTTGAACGGGCCGTTCCCGTGCCCGGCGCCGGCAGCGCGGCGACCCCCCACGACGCCACCGCCCTCGGGCAGGACGCGGGCGCCGCAGCCGCAGCGCGCTGCCGCTGACCGCCGCTCCGGCCGGCAGCCACTGTGCCGGCGTCGGAGCGGCGGTGCGAGGCATCGTCCGCCGTCCCGACGGGCTGGTCCGATGCGCTCCCGGCCTCGGCTGGTCGGGCAGCGCGTAGGCGTGCGCGAGACGTGCGGCGCGGAGACGTGCGGCGCGGAGACGTGCAGCTCGGAGACGTAGGGCGCGACGCGTGCAGCCCGGCGCCGCCTGGGGCCTGGTGGGCGGTGACTCGATTCCCCCTCCGATGTGCACGGGACACATGATGTGTATGACACATTAGGCATGTACGATGCACGTCGCTGTCCCGGTAGCCGGGACCACGACCCCAAGGAGCCCCTCCTCATGGATGCCCCCCAGCCGACAGCCAGATCCGGCGGCGTGGTCGCCACGCTGGCCTTCGCCGGCACCGTGGCGGCGGTCATGCAGACCCTGGTCACCCCGCTCATCGCCGAGCTCCCCCAGCTCCTGAACACGTCGTCCTCCAACGCCGCCTGGGTCATCACCGTCACTCTTCTGGTCTCGGCGGTCTGTGTGCCGGTCTCCGGCCGGCTGGGCGACCTGCTGGGCAAGCGCCGGATGCTGCTCGTGTGCTCGGTGCCGCTGGTCCTCGGCTCGGTGGTGTGCGCGCTCTCGTCCACCGTCGTCCCCATGATCGTCGGCCGCGGTCTCCAGGGCATGGGCATGGGGATGGTGCCGCTCGGCATCGCCCTGCTGCGCGACGTGGTGCCGAAGGAGAAGCTGAGCTCCTCCATCGCGCTCGTCAGCGCCTCCCTCGGCATCGGTGGCGCCCTCGGCCTCCCGATCGCGTCCGCGGTCGCCCAGTACGCGAACTGGCGGGTGCTGTTCTGGGGCTCCGCGGCGCTGGCCCTCACCATCTCCGCACTGATCTGGTTCCTCATCCCGGACGTGCCGGCCGCCGCCAAAGGGCAGCGTTTCGACGTGCCCGGCGCCCTGGGTCTCGCCGTCGGCCTGGTCTGTCTGCTGCTCGCCGTCTCCAAGGGCGCCGAGTGGGGCTGGGCCTCCGCGACCACGACCGGCCTGTTCGCCGCCTCCGTCGTGGTCCTCCTCGCGTGGGGCTTCTGGGAGCTGCGCACCGAGGACCCGCTGGTCGACCTGCGGACCACGGCCCGCCCCCGCGTGCTCATCACCAACCTGGCGTCGCTCTTCGTCGGCTTCGGCATGTACGCCGGCATGCTGATCGCGCCGCAGCTGCTGCAGTTCCCCGAGGCCACCGGCTACGGCCTGGGCCAGTCGATGCTCCAGGCGGGCCTGTGGATGGCTCCGGGCGGCATCATGATGATGATCGTGTCCCCGTTCGGCGGAAAGCTCACCGACGCCCGCGGTCCGAAGTTCACGCTGATCTCCGGTGTGCTGGTCATCGCCGCCGCCTACGGCCTGGGGGTCGTCCTGATGGGCTCCGCGTGGGGCCTGATGCTGTTCCTCATGGTCAGCAGCAGTGGTGTCGGCCTCGCGTACGGGGCGATGCCCGCCCTCATCATGAGTGCGGTCCCCGCCTCCGAGACGGCCGCCGCCAACGGGTTCAACACCCTCATGCGCGCCCTGGGCACGTCGATCGGCGCCGCCGTCATCGGCGCGGTCCTCGCCCAGATGACCACGGAGACGGCCGGCTTCACCTTCACCTCCGAGGCCGGGTTCCGTACCGGCCTGATGGTCGGCTGCGGTGTGGCCCTCGTCGCCGTGCTGATCTCGGCGTTCATCCCGGCCGTGCGCGGTTCCTCCACCGCCGGCGAGAAGGCCGAGGCGACCGCCGCCCCGGAGGCGGCCACGGCCCGGAGCTGATCCTCCCCCGCCCGACCGCCCGGTGCAGGCCCCGGCGAGGGCAGGCGCCGGGCGTCAGGGCGCGTACGGGCGCAGTGCCGCGGACGCGTGTTCCAGAGCCCGCACCAGGGCGGTGATCTCCGTGCGGGCGCGGCGGTGGCCGAGCGTGGCCACGCCGATGTGCCGGGCCGGAGCCGGCGGCCTGACCGGGACGGTGCACAGGCCGGGTACCTCCGGGGCCAGCGCGATGGACGGGATCAGGGAGACGCCCATGTGCGCGGCGACGAGTGAGCGGGCGAAGAAGTAGTCGGTCGTCGTGCCGCGCACCTCGGGGTCGAAGCCCGCCTGCCCGGCGTAACGGCGCAGATACGCCTCGGTCCTGAGGCATCCGAGCACCCACGGTTCGCCCGCCAGCTCGGCCAGGTCGAGCGTCTCGCGGCCGGCCAGGCGATGCCCCTGCGGCAGGACGACGTGCAGCGGGTCGTCCAGGAGCGGGGTCCACTCCAGGGCGGGGCCGCCGCCCCGCTGTCCGGGCAGGGGGCCGTCGAAGTGGTAGGCGAGCGCCAGGTCCACCGCCCCCTGGCGGAGCAGGGGGAGGCTGTCCTCGGGCTCGTACTCCCTGACGTGCAGGACGGTGCCGGGGTGGGCCGCCGTGAGTGCGGTGAGGGCGCCGGGCAGCAGCAGTCTGCCTCCGCTGGTGAACGTGGCGACGGTGAGCTGGACGCGGCCCGTGCCGAGCTCGGAGACCTGCCGCCTCGCGTGCTCGATCTCGGCGGCGACCGACTCGGCCGCACCGACCATGATCCGGCCCGCCGGAGTCAGGGTGACTCCGCGGGTGCTGCGGGTGACGACCTGGGAGCCGAGGCCGCGCTCCAGGGCGGCCACGTGCTGCGAGACGGCCGAGGGGGTGAGGCGCAGGACGGCCGCCGCCCGGTTGAAACTGCCGTGCTCCGCCACCGCCCGCAGCACCCTGAGCCGCTGCACATCGATCAACAGTTTTCCTTACGACGCAACCAGTAAGCGGGCAGTTCTGCTGGCGACGGTACGACTCCACGATGGGGACATGCAACGGATCTGCGTCATCGGCGGTAGCCGGTACTTCGGAAAGCTCCTGGTGCAGCGGCTTCACGCCGCCGGGCACCGGGTCACGGTCGTCAACCGCGGCTCCGCCCCGCCCCCGCCGGGCGTCGAGCACCTCGTCGCCGACCGGGACGACGAGGCCGCCCTCGCCGCCGCGCTCGGCACGCGTACGTTCGACGTGGTCATCGACCAGGTCTGCTACACGCCGGTGCAGGCCGGGATCGCGGTCCGCGTCTTCTCCGGGCGCACCCGGCGGTACGTCATGACCTCGACCATCGAGGTCTACGATCCGGCGACCGCCGTACTGCCGGCCGCCGCGCGGAACACCCCGGTGCCGGAGGAGCGCGTCGACCCGGCCGCCTGGCGGGTGCGGACGGACCTGCCCTGGCACGACGAGGCGTACCTGGAGGCCCACTACGCCGAGGGGAAGCGACAGGCCGAGGCCGTCTTCACCCGGGACGGCCGGTTCGGCTTCGCCTCCGTGCGCAGCGCCCACGTACTCGGAGGCGGAGCCCGGGAGTTCACCGGCCGGCTGGCGCACTACGCCGACCGCCTCGCCCGGGGCGCGGAGATCGTCGTGCACGCGCGGGAGCTGCCCACGGTGTTCATCCACTACGAGGAGCTGGCGGACCTGCTGCTGTGGGCGGCGACGGCCACCGGCTTCACCGGCCCGTTGAACGCCTGCTCCGACGGTCTGCTCGACGTGCGGGACATCGCCGCCGCCGTCGCCGCGGAAGCCGGGCGCCGGCCCGTGTACCGGACGGCGTCCGCGGGCGAGCGGGCCGGGCCGTTCTCCTTCGACCGGTACTACGCCATGAGCAACTCCCGTGCGAAGGAGCTGGGTTTCGTCTTCTCCCGCACCGCCGAGTGGCTGCCGCGCGCCGCCGCCGAAGCCGTCTCCGCCACCGCCCCGGCCCGAGGAGCGCACCGGGCATGAGGCAGCGCACCCTCGGGACCATCACGGTCGGCGCCGTCGGCCTGGGCGCCATGCCGCTCTCCATCGAAGGACGCCCGGACGAGCAGCGGGCCGTCGCCACCGTCCACGCCGCCCTCGACGCGTGCGTCACCCTCATCGACACGGCCGACAGCTACCACTGGCACGCCGGCGAGAGCGGCCACAACGAACGCCTCATAGCCCGCGCGCTGCGTCTCTACGGCGGAGACACCTCGGACGTCCTCGTCGCCACGAAGGGCGGCCGCGGGCGGCCGGGCGACGGAAGCTGGACGGTCACCGGCACCCCCGGACACCTCAAGCGCGCCGCCGAGGCCTCGGCGGGGCGGCTGGGCGTCGAGGCGATCGGCCTCTACCAGCTGCACAAGCCGGACCCGGCCGTCCCCTGGGCCGAATCCGTCGGGGCGTTGCGCGATCTGCTCGACGCCGGCACGATCCGGTCCGCCGGAATCTCCAACGTGACCACCGATCAGATCCGCGAGGCGCACGCGATCCTCGGTGACGGCCTGGTCTCCGTACAGAACCAGTACTCGCCCGCCGTCCGCGACAGCGAACCCGCGCTCCGGCTGAGTACGCGACTGGGCCTGGCGTTCCTGCCGTGGAGCCCGCTGGGCGGCATCTCCCGCAGCTCACTCGACGGACCCGCGGGGCCGCCCTCCGCGGGAACCGCCTTCCACGCCATCGCGGCCGAGCGCGGGATCAGCCCGCAACGGGTCGCCCTCGCCTGGCTTTTGGCCTGCTCTCCGGCGGTCATCCCGGTGCCGGGGGCCAGCCGCCCGGCATCGGTCCAGGACTCGGCCGGGGCGGCGGAGATCCTGCTGAGCGAGGCGGAGAGGGCGCGCCTCGGTGCCGTACTCGCCTAGCGCGGCGCCTCATCCGGACACCGGCGGCCGCACCAGTGCGTGGCGCCGGGCCCAGGCGTCGATCGCCGCGGCCAGTTCCTCGGGGCGGTCCTCCGGGGAGTGGTGGCCGGCCGGACCGTGGCGGGAGACCTCCAGGCCGGCGATGTTCTCCTCGCACCAGGCCACCGCTCCGGGGCCGGTCATCGCGCCCGGCCCCGGGTCGAACGCGGCGAGCAGCTTGGGGACTTCGGGGCTGGCGGCCAGCCAGGCGCCGTACCGTTCGACGCGCGCCACGACGTCCGCCGGCTCGCCGTCCAGCGGCATCATGCGCGTCCACGCCAGGATCGGGCGACGGCTGTCCGGGGTCGGGCACGGGCGCCGGTAGACGTCCAGGTCGGCGGGGTCGAGCGGGGTGGCGAGCGTGTCCGGGAGCCCTTCGACGAACAGTGACTGTTCCAGGATCATCGACTCACCCACCCCGGGAGTCCGGAGCAGGGTGAACAACTCCCGTCCGGCCGACGGGAACTCGTCGCCGGCCAGCGGCTTGAGGATCGTCTCGGTGAAGGCGAGCCCGCGGGCGGTGCCCGGGAGGCGGGCCGCGCGGTCGAAGGCGAGCGCACCGCCCCAGTCGTGGCCGACCAGGACGGCCTCGGCCAGGCCCAGCGCGTCGAACCAGGCGTCGAGGTGGCGGGCGTGGTCGTCGAAGGAGTAGGAGAGGCCGGGCTTCCCGGACTCGCCCATGCCGATCAGGTCGGGGGCCAGCAGCCGGCGCCCGGGCGCGACCACACCCGGCAGGACGTTGCGCCACAGGTGGGAGGAGGTGGGGTTGCCGTGCAGGAAGACGAACGGCAGCCCGTCGGGGTCGCCGGACTCGCGGTAGTGGATCGTGGTGCCGAGGACGGGAACGGTGGGCATCGGGGTGTCACATCGCTTTCGGGCCGGGGTGGTTCTGGTACGGGTCGGAGGCCGAGGCTCAGGACGCGGTCGACGGTGATCTCGACGACGACCAGGTCCGGCGGGGCGGGCGGGGCCGCGCGGTAGCGGGCGGTGTAACGGGCGACCGCCTCCGCCAGGCGCACGGGGTCGTCGCTGACCTCGGCCCGGCCTTCGAGGGTGATCCAGCGGAAGCCGTCCGCCTGGCAGAGCGCGACACGGGCCGCCGGGCCGCCCGCCGACACGTTGCGGGCCTTGCGGGCCCCCGCCCTCGTCGTCACCCGGGCCAGTCCGGTGGACGGGTCGAAGGTGAAGCGGACCGGTGCGACGTGCGGGGTCCGGTCCGGGCGCAGCGTGGTCAGGGTGGCGGTGCGGGGGAGGGCGAGGAATTCCAGGGCGGCGAAGCCCGGTCGGACGGCCGCCGGGCTCACTTCTTTCTCACGCCCTCGTTCCAGATGAGCTTGGCGATGTTCGGCTTCACGGCGGTGGTGATCACGCCCATGGCCGTACGGACGTAACGCCGCTCCTCCAGCTCGCGCAGCATGCTCGCGGCCAGGTCGGTGCGGGCGGTGAAGACGCCGTCGGCACTGACCGGCGCGGTGAGGTAGTCCGTGACGACGGGGTGCTCGAAGAGGCCCGAGGGGCGGCCGAGGGTCCAGTCGAGGCCGGTCGCGCGGATCACGTCCTCCATGCGGCGCATGTCCTCGTGGAGGGTGCGGCCCAGGCGCCGGTTCACCAGCGGGTCGAGCACATGGTTGAAGAAGTGCGCGCCGGTGGGGCGCCAGCCGGGGTCGGCGATGCTCGAACTGATGGCGAGCAGCCGCTTGACGCCGTGGCGGCCCATCGCGTCGGTGATGGCGGCGGCGCTCGCCGAGTACAGGGAGACGGCGTCCTTGCTGAAGCGGGCGCCCAGCGCGGACAGGACGGCGTCCGTGCCCTCGACCGCGGAGTCGACGGCCGTCGGGTCGGTGGCGTCGGCGACGGCCACGGTGAGGCCGGGGCGGGCCGGCAGGGAGCCGGGGCTCCGGGTCACGGCGACGACCTCGTGCCCGGCGGCGAGGGCCTGTGCGGTGAGGTGGCGGCCGGTCGGTCCGTTGGCGCCGAAGACTGCGATGCGCATGGTGGCTGGTCCTTCGTGGGGCGGCGGTGGGAACGCCCTTGACTGTGCCGATCGCGAAACGCAGGCTCAACGCTGATGAATAACGCCCTCCCCGCCCCCACCCGCCCCCGAGGCCGCCCTCCCGGCAATCCGCCGACCAGGGAGTCGATCGTCCCGGTGGCCCGTGCGCTGTTCCTGGAACGCGGCTACCGGGCCACGACGTTGCGTGCGGTGGCCGGGGCCGCCGGGGTCGACCCGGCGCTGATCGCCTACCACTTCGGCTCGAAGAAGGGCCTGTTCGCCGACGTGATGCAGTTCCAGTGCGCCGACGCGCTGGCGGTGGACGAGGTTCTGGGCGGTGACCCGGCCACGCTGCCGGGGCGGCTGGTCGACGCGGTGACGGACCTGTGGGAGGACGCCGACTTCCGCCGGCTCAGCACCCAGGGCGACGAGGCGACCGACGTGATCCGCGAATACCTGGAACGCGAGCTGCTGGCCCGGCTTGTTGAATTCCTGGGCGGCCGGGACGCGACCGCCCGCGCGACCGCCGTGGTGACGATCCTCGGCGGGCTCATCTACACCCGCTACCTCAACCCGCTCGCCACCCCCGCGGCCCTCACCCCGGCCGAGATGCGCACGGTCCTCACCCCGGCGCTGCGCGCGGCGCTGGCCCCGAGGCCGCGCACCGCGCGGTAGCGCCCCTGCGCTCCACCCCGGGGTGTGCACCCGAGGGGGCAGTCCCTGAGACGGGTGTGCACCCCCGGGTCCAGACCCCTAGGGGTGGCTCCCTACATCTGCCGAGGGGTCGTTCCTCCCGGCGGAGGACGCGTCCCGCCCCGCCTGCTCCGTAGCGTGGTCACGTACCGAGATTGCGGCAGACCGCAGGGGGCGGGGTGGGGAAAACCCCACCAGAAGACTGCGCTGGGCACCAGCGCGCCGGACCCCCTCCGGCAACCAGACTTCACATCAGAACGGCGACGACCCGTCGCCGCCCGACATAGGAGAAAAACCGTGACAACGGCTGTAACCATTCCCAGGCACGGGGGCACTGGAGGGCGTACGGCCGTCGCTGCGCGGGCGCGGCAGGTCGTCAAGGCGTACGGGGCCGGGGAGACCCGGGTCGTCGCGCTCGACCACGTCGACGTCGACATCGCCCGCGGGCAGTTCACGGCCATCATGGGCCCGTCCGGCTCCGGCAAGTCGACGCTGATGCACTGCCTCGCCGGTCTGGACACCGTGACCTCCGGGCAGATCCACCTCGCGGAGACCGAGATCACCGGGCTCAAGGACAAGAAGCTCACGCAGCTGCGCCGCGACCGCATCGGCTTCATCTTCCAGGCGTTCAACCTCCTGCCGACGCTGAACGCGCTGGAGAACATCACGCTGCCGATGGACATCGCGGGCCGCAAGCCGGACGCCGCCTGGCTGCGGCAGGTCGTGGAGACCGTCGGCCTCGCCGAGCGGCTCAAGCACCGGCCGACCGAGCTCTCCGGCGGCCAGCAGCAGCGCGTCGCCGTGGCGCGGGCGCTCGCCGCCCAGCCGGAGATCATCTTCGGTGACGAGCCGACGGGGAACCTGGACTCGCGGGCCGGCGCGGAGGTGCTGAGCTTCCTGCGCAAGTCCGTCGACGAGCTCGGCCAGACGATCGTCATGGTCACCCATGACCCCGTCGCCGCCTCCTACGCCGACCGGGTGCTGTACCTCGCGGACGGGCGCATCGTCGACGAGATGCTCAACCCGACCGCCGACCAGGTGCTGGACCGCATGAAGGACTTCGACGCGCGCGGGCGGACGTCATGACCGTCTGGAAGACCTCGATGCGCAACTTCTTCGCGCACAAGGGACGCATGGCGCTGTCCGCCGTCGCCGTCCTGCTGTCGGTGGCGTTCGTGTGCGGCACGCTCGTCTTCACCGACACGATGAACACCACGTTCGACAAGCTGTTCGCGGCGACGGCGGCCGATGTCACCGTCAGCCCGAAGACCGCGAAGGTCGACGACATCCCCGAGAACGGCAAGCCGCAGTCGCTGCCCGCCTCCCTGATCGCCCAGGTCGAGAAGGCCGACGGGGTGAAGAAGGCCGAGGGCGCCATCTCCAGCTCGGCGGTCACAGTCGTCAACAGCGACAACGAGAACATGGGCTCCGACACGGGCGCCCCGACGCTCGCCGGCAACTGGACGCAGAACGAACTGCGATCGATGGAGATCACCTCCGGTCACGCCCCGCGCGGCCCGACCGAGGTCATGGTCGACGCCGACACCGCGGACAAGCACCACCTGAAGATCGGTGACGAACTGCGCACCATCGCGGTCACCGGAGACATCAGGGCCCGCATCAGCGGCATCGCCACCTTCAAGGTCACCAACCCGGGCGCGGCCATCGTCTACCTCGACACGGCCACCGCCCAGCGCAAGCTCCTCGGCAGCCCCGGCGTCTTCACCCAGATCTCCGTCACCGCCGAACAGGGCTTCAGCGACGCCCGGCTGAAGCAGAACGTCGCCGCCGCACTGGACGGCTCGGCCGCGTACAAGGTGCAGACCCAGAAGGAAGCCGCGGAGGCCAACAAGGACTCGATGGGCTCCTTCCTCGACGTGATGAAGTACGCGATGCTCGGCTTCGCCGGGATCGCCTTCCTCGTCGGCATCTTCCTCATCGTCAACACGTTCTCGATGCTGGTCGCCCAGCGGACCCGTGAGATCGGACTGATGCGGGCCATCGGCTCCAGCCGCAAGCAGGTCAACCGGTCCGTGCTCCTGGAAGCGGTGCTGCTGGGCATCGTCGGATCGATCCTGGGCGTCGCCGCCGGCGTCGGACTCGCCGTCGGGCTCATGAAGCTCATGGGCGCCCTGGGGATGGAGCTCTCCACGGAGGACCTCACCGTCGCCTGGACGACCCCCGCGATCGGTCTCGCGCTCGGCGTCATCGTCACCGTCCTCGCCGCCTACGTCCCGGCCCGCCGGGCCGGCAAGGTCTCCCCGATGGCCGCCCTGCGCGACGCCGGATCGCCGGCGGACGCCAAGTCGGGCTGGGTCCGCGCCGGACTCGGCCTGGTCCTCACCGGAGCGGGCGCCGCCGCCCTGTGGTCGACGACGCAGGCGGACAAGGCGAGCGACGGCTCGCTCTTCCTGGGCCTGGGCGTCGTCCTCACCCTCATCGGCTTCATCGTCATCGGACCGCTGCTCGCCGGGATCGTCGTACGGGCACTCAGCGTCGTCGTCCTGCGGCTGTTCGGCCCGGTCGGCCGGCTGGCCGAGCGCAACGCGCTGCGCAACCCGCGCCGGACCGGTGCGACCGGTGCGGCCCTGATGATCGGCCTGGCCCTGGTGGCGTGCCTGTCGGTGGTGGGCTCCTCCATGGTCGCCTCGGCCACGGAGGAGCTGGACAAGTCGGTGGGCGCGGACTTCATCGTGCAGTCGGGCACCCCCGGTCAGCTGATCGTGCCCCAGGCGGCGAAGGCCCTGGAGACCGCTCCCGGCATCGAGCACTTCACGCACTACAAGGTGCTCGGCGTCAAGCTCACCAACCCCGACGGCTCGACGACGGACGAGGACGTCACCGCCGCCGACCCGACCTACCAGCAGGACCTGCGGCGCGAGACCGTCGCCGGTGAGCTGAGCGCGGCGTACGGCGACAACGCCATGTCGGTCGGCGACGCATACGCCACCGCGCACGGCATCAAGGTCGGCGACACGATCACCGTCGCGTTCAAGGCGGGCGAGACGGCGAAGCTGAAGGTCGCCGCGATCACCTCGGACGAGACGAACGTGGACAAGGGTGCGATGTACCTGAACACCACGACCGCCGCCACGTACGTCCCCGCCGACAAGATGCCCCAGAACATGATCATGTTCGCCAAGGCGCAGGACGGCAAGGAGAAGGAGGCCTACGCCGCCCTGAAGGACTCGCTCCACGCGTACCCGACGTACAAGGTGCAGAATCAGGCCGACTTCAAGGAGGACCTGAAGGACCAGATCGGCCAGCTGCTGAACATCGTCTACGGCCTGCTCGCCCTGGCGATCATCGTCGCGGTGCTCGGGGTCGTGAACACCCTGGCCCTGTCGGTCGTCGAGCGGACCCGCGAGATCGGCCTGATGCGCGCCATCGGCCTCTCCCGCCGCCAGCTGCGCCGGATGATCCGGCTGGAGTCCGTCGTCATCGCCCTGTTCGGCGCCCTGCTCGGCCTCGGCCTGGGCATGGGCTGGGGCACCTCGGCCCAGAAGCTGCTGGCCCTGGAAGGGCTCGGCGTCCTGGAGATCCCGTGGCCGACCATCATCACGGTGTTCGTCGCCTCGGCCTTCGTCGGACTGTTCGCGGCGCTGGTCCCGGCCTTCCGGGCCGGTCGGATGAACGTGCTGAAGGCCATCGCCACCGACGGGTGAGCGGGCGGCCCGCATAGACTGACGGTTCCCGCCCCGGGGCGTTCCTCCAAACGCCCCGGGGCGGGATTCGTCGCGTACAGGCCATGTGCGGCCCGCGCACGGCCCGGTTGCGGGAGCGGCTGTCACCCCGTGGTCGTACGCTGGAACCCCGGCCCGTGGCACGTGTCGGGCCCTTCGTGTTGCCCCTGGCAGCAGCCGGCTGTCAGACCTCCCCCTCGTTACCCGGACGGAAGCCCTTCTATGAGCCTGCACGGTCTGCTGGATGTCGTCGTACGTGATCCGGCGCTCGACGAAGCGGTGAAGGCCGCCGGAGACGGCCACCGGATGCACATCGACCTGGTCGGCCCGCCCGCCGCGCGCCCCTTCGCCGTGGCGGCGCTCGCCCGGGACGCCGAGCGGACCGTGCTGGCCGTCACCGCGACCGGGCGCGAGGCCGAGGAGCTGGCGGCCGCGCTGCGCACCCTGCTGCCGCCGGACACGATCGCGGAGTACCCGTCGTGGGAGACCCTGCCGCACGAACGCCTCTCCCCGCGCTCCGACACCGTGGGCCGCCGGCTCGCCGTGCTGCGGCGCCTCGCGCATCCGAGGCAGGACGACCCCGAGACCGGGCCGGTCTCCGTCGTGGTCGCACCGATCCGCTCCGTGCTCCAGCCGCAGGTCAAGGGGCTCGGCGACCTGGAGCCCGTGGCGCTGCGGATCGGGCAGAGCGCGGATCTCGGCAAGACCGTGGAGGCGCTCGCCGCAGCCGCGTACGCCCGGGTCGAACTGGTCGAGAAGCGTGGCGAGTTCGCTGTGCGCGGCGGCATCCTGGATGTCTTCCCGCCGACCGAGGAACACCCCCTTCGGGTGGAGTTCTGGGGCGACGACGTCGAGGAGATCCGCTACTTCAAGATCGCCGACCAGCGGTCGCTGGAGATCGCCGAGCACGGTCTGTGGGCGCCGCCCTGCCGCGAGCTGCTGCTCACCGACGAGGTCCGCGAGCGGGCCGCCGCGCTCGCCGAGGCCCACCCCGAGCTGGGCGAACTCCTCGACAAGATCGCCGAGGGCATCGCGGTCGAGGGCATGGAGTCCCTCGCCCCCGTCCTCGTCGACGACATGGAACTCCTGATCGACGTGCTGCCCCCGGGCTCCATGGCCGTCGTGTGCGACCCCGAGCGGGTCCGTACGCGGGCCGCGGACCTGGTCGCCACCAGCCAGGAGTTCCTGGAGGCGTCCTGGGCGGCCACCGCGGGCGGCGGCGAGGCCCCCATCGACGTCGGCGCGGCCTCGCTGCGCGGCATCGCGGACGTCCGCGACCGCGCCCGCGAACTGAACATGATGTGGTGGTCCGTCTCTCCGTTCGCCGCGGACGACGAGCTGGACGTGGACACCCTCAAGCTCCGGATGCACGCCCCGGAGGCGTACCGCGGCGACACCGCGCGGGCGCTCGCCGACACCAAGGGCTGGCTGGCCGACGGCTGGCGCACGGTGTACGTCACGGAGGGCCAGGGGCTCGCCTCCCGTACCGTCGAGGTGCTCGGCGGCGAGGGCATCGCGGCCCGCCTGGACGCGGACCTCGCCGAGATCAGCCCGTCCCTCGTCCACGTCTCCTGCGGCGCCATCGAACACGGCTTCGTCGACCCCGAGCTCAAGATCGCCGTGCTCACCGAGACGGACCTCACCGGGCAGCGCACCGCCACCAAGGACCTCGGCCGGATGCCGGCCCGCCGCAGGAAGACCATCGACCCGCTGACGCTGGAGACGGGCGACTACATCGTCCACGAGCAGCACGGCGTGGGCCGCTACATCGAGATGGTGCAGCGCACGGTGCAGGGCGCCACCCGCGAGTACCTCCTCGTCGAGTACGCCCCCGCCAAGCGCGGCCAGCCCGGCGACCGGCTCTACATCCCGACCGACCAGCTGGAGCAGGTCACGAAGTACGTCGGCGGCGAGGCCCCGACCCTGCACCGGCTCGGCGGCGCCGACTGGACGAAGACGAAGGCGCGCGCCAAGAAGGCCGTCAAGGAGATCGCCGCCGACCTGATCAAGCTCTACTCGGCCCGCATGGCGGCCCCCGGCCACGTCTTCGGCCCGGACACCCCCTGGCAGCGCGAGCTGGAGGACGCCTTCCCGTACGCGGAGACGCCCGACCAGCTGACCACCATCGCCGAGGTCAAGGAGGACATGGAGAAGTCCGTCCCCATGGACCGGCTGATCTGCGGCGACGTCGGCTACGGCAAGACGGAGATCGCGGTACGGGCGGCCTTCAAGGCGGTCCAGGACGGCAAGCAGGTCGCCGTCCTCGTCCCCACGACCCTCCTGGTCCAGCAGCACTTCGGTACGTTCACCGAGCGGTACGCCCAGTTCCCCGTCACCGTAAGGGCGCTGAGCCGCTTCCAGTCGGAGTCCGAGTCGAAGGCGACCCTCGAAGGGCTCCGTGAGGGCTCCGTCGACCTGGTCATCGGCACCCACCGCCTCTTCTCCTCCGAGACGAAGTTCAAGGACCTGGGCCTGGTCATCGTCGACGAGGAGCAGCGCTTCGGCGTCGAGCACAAGGAGCAGCTGAAGAAGCTCCGCGCCAACGTGGACGTCCTCACCATGTCCGCGACGCCCATTCCCCGTACGCTCGAAATGGCGGTCACCGGCATCCGCGAGATGTCGACGATCACCACCCCGCCCGAGGAGCGCCACCCGGTCCTCACGTTCGTCGGCCCGTACGAGGAGAAGCAGATCGGCGCGGCCATCCGCCGCGAACTGCTCCGCGAGGGCCAGGCGTTCTACATCCACAACCGTGTGGAGTCGATCGACCGCGCCGCCGCCCGCCTGCGCGAGATCGTGCCCGAGGCGCGGATCGCCACGGCCCACGGCCAGATGTCCGAACAGGCCCTGGAACAGGTGGTGGTGGACTTCTGGGAGAAGAAGTTCGACGTGCTGGTCTCCACGACGATCGTCGAGTCCGGCATCGACATCTCCAACGCCAACACCCTGATCGTGGAGCGCGGCGACAACTTCGGCCTCTCCCAGCTCCACCAGCTCCGCGGCCGCGTCGGCCGCGGACGCGACCGCGGCTACGCCTACTTCCTGTACCCGCCGGAGAAGCCGCTGACCGAGACGGCCCACGAACGCCTCGCCACGATCGCCCAGCACACGGAGATGGGCGCGGGCATGTACGTGGCGTTGAAGGACCTCGAGATCCGCGGCGCGGGCAACCTCCTGGGCGGCGAACAGTCCGGCCACATCGCGGGCGTCGGCTTCGACCTGTACGTCCGCATGGTCGGCGAGGCCGTCGCGGACTACCGGGCCTCCCTCGAAGGCGGCGTGGAGGAGGAGCCGCCGCTGGAGGTCAAGATCGAGCTCCCGGTCGACGCGCACGTCCCGCACGACTACGCCCCCGGCGAGCGCCTGCGCCTCCAGGCGTACCGCTCGATCGCCTCGGCCTCCTCGGAGGACGACATCAGGGCGGTGCGCGAGGAACTCACCGACCGCTACGGCAAGCTCCCGGAACCGGTCGAGAACCTCCTCCTGGTCGCGGGTCTGCGCATGCTGGCCCGCGCCTGCGGGGTCGGCGACATCGTGCTCCAGGGCCCGAACATCCGCTTCGCGCCGGTGGACCTGCGCGAGTCGCAGGAACTGCGCCTGAAGCGCCTGCACCCGAAGACGATCATCAAGCCGGCCCTGCACCAGATCCTGGTCCCGCGCCCCACCGCGGGCAGGATCGGCGGCAAGCCGGTCGTGGGCCGCGAACTGCTGGCGTGGACCGGGGAGTTCCTCACGACGATCCTGGGGTCGTAGCAAGCGGTGCGCGTTCCGGCCCCGCCCGGCATCGGGCGGGGCCGGTGCCGTTCGCGGGACGTGCGGGGCAGCCGTCAGCCTCCGGAGGGCCTCTTGAAGGCCAGCCACACCGTCTTTCCGACGACGTGGTGGTCGATGCCGAACTCTGCCGCCAGCTCACCGACGAGGAACAACCCGCGGCCGGAGCAACTGTCTTCGTGCGGATGCTGAACGACCGGCCGGCCGCCGCCGCTGTCCCGCACTTCCAGGCGTACGACGTCGTCATCGCCGCCGGTGTGCAGTAGGACGGCGAATTCTCTCCCCGGCGGGACACCGTGAAGCAGGGCATTGGTCGCCAGCTCCGAGACGCAGAGCTTTATGTCTTCGATGAGTGGCGTGAGCTGCCACTCCGTGAGGACGCTGCCGACGAAATCGCGTGAGGCGCCGACGGAACTGCGCCGTCGGGGGAAACGCCGTTGCTGCGACTGGGGCACGGTGGTACACCGCCTTGCTCGTGGGCCGTAACGCGCTCACCGTACTGCTATTCGCGAATAGCGGCGAGGTAGTCTTTGGGGAGTCGAATGGGTTCGCCTACCGTGTTCAGCGGTAGGACCTCTCGATGTCGGTGGTGAAGGAGCAGGCATGGGTGAAGGTGAGCGGGCCGGAATGTCCGCCCGGTACCTGACGCCGCCCGTCCCGGGTGCGGGCGATGCCTGGGGGGCCGAGGCGGCGGCCGAGGGACGGCGCGGCACGCAGCTGATCGTGTGCGCAGGAGAGGTGGCGGCCCCGGACCGGGTGGCCGACCTGCTGGGCATGGAGCGCGGCGGCCGCGTCGTCGAGCGGCGCAGGATCATGTATCTCGACGACATTCCGTGCGAACTGACCGACACCTACTACCCCTTGGCGATCGCCGCAGGTACGGAACTGAGCGGGACGGCCAAGATTCGTGGCGGAGCCGTCCGGCTGCTCGCCGATCTCGGGCATGTGGGTGTCCGTGCCGAGGAGCAGGTCGTGGCCCGTATGCCGTCCGGGACCGAACAGGCGGCCTTGGCCCTGGATGCCTGTGTGCCGGTCCTGGAGTTGACGCGTCGCACACTGAACGCGGACGATCGGCCGATTCAGGCCGACGTCATGGTGATGTCACCGCGTGGGCAGAAGCTGCGGTACGAGATCGGGATCGGATGACCTTGCTCGGGGCGGAGGACGAAGGCGAGGACCGGCGCTCGCTTCATGAGCGGATCGCGGCCGATCTGCGGGACGAGATCATGTCCGGCGATCTGGGTCCAGGGGCCAGTCTCCCGTCCACGGCCCAGCTCAAGGACCGGTTCGCAGCCTCGAACGCAACCGTTCAGAAGGCCCTGCACCTGCTCAAGGACGAACGGTTGGTGATCGGCCGGCCCGGCGCGTCGGTGACTGTACGGGAGCACCGGCAGCGCACCATGCGCCCTGCTGCGTACATGGCGCCGGCAGCTTCCGGGGAGCCCTATCGCTGGCTGTCCGAGGTCTCCGGCTCCGGTGCCCGCGCCCGGAGCGCCCTGCTGGATGTGGCGGAGGAGGTACCGCCGGCGGACGTGGCTGCCGCCCTGAGACTTCAGCCGGGCGGTCTCGCACTGCTCCGGCGCCAACTCCTGTCCATCGATGACGAGCCCGCGGAACTCGTGGCCTCGTACTACCCGCTGGAGATCGCCCGCGGAACCGCTCTGGCCGGGCGTCGCAGGATCCCCGGTGGCACGCCCACTCTGCTCGCTGAGCTGGGGTATCCGCCGGGGCGCAGCGTGGACAGGGTGTCGGCGCGCGTGGCCACCCAGGAGCAGTACCGATCGCTGCGACTCCCCGGTGACCTCCCCGTGCTGCGCACCCTGCGTCTCGTCCTCAGTGATCGTGACCTGCCCATCGAGGCGACGGTGATGGTCAAGGCGGGGCATCTGTACGAGCTGGAGTACACGTTCGTTCCCGGCTGACCGGGGTTGGCGGATCCGGCCTTCCGGAGGTCGAGCGGGGCCCGCCGGGGGCCCGAATGCGCCCGCTTCCTGGATGCGACCCGTCTGAGGGGCTGGGTCTCGGGCACGGGCGGGCGGATGCCGGGCTGCGATGTCGTGAGAGTTGACTCTCACAATGTATGAGAGGACTCTCTCATGTCATGAGCTCCAGCAATCGCATGGGCGACATCGAGATCACGGACCCGCAGGCGATGCGCGCCTTGGCGCATCCGGTGCGACTGGCGATCCTCGACCGCCTGAACAGGAACGGCCCGGCGACCGCGACCGAACTCGCACCGGAGGTGGGAGCCACCCCCTCGGTGACCAGCTGGCACCTGCGCCATCTGGCGACCTTCGGGCTGGTCCGCGACAGCGAGCCCGGCCCGGACCGCCGGCAGCGGCGGTGGGAGGCGGTGGCGCGCGGCTTCCGGTTCGCGGCGTCGCAGGACCCGGCGGACGAGGAGGGCCGGTCGGCGGCGCGTGAGCTCTCCCGCCAGATGTTCCTGCGCTATGCGGACGTCCCGGCCCGCTGGGCCGCCGAGGTGGAGCCCGGACTTGATCCGGAATGGAGCGCTCCGGCCGGGCTCGCGTACACCCGTGTCACCGTCTCCGCCGACGAACTCGCTTCCATCCAGGACGAGATGGAACGCGTGCTCGCCCCCTACGCCAACCGGGACGCGGCCGACCGGCCCGAGGGCAGCCGGGGAGTCCGTCTGATGCGGTACGTCCTGCCGGAGGGTGCCGGCGAACAGGATGCGGGCCGGACGGGGCAGCCGTCGTGAACGGTGTCCCGGACGGGCCGCCCGCGATATCGCTGTGGCGGGACCGGCGGTTCGCCCGGTTCTGGGCCGGTCAATCGGTCTCGCAGGTCGGCGACCGCATCACCGAACTGGCCCTGCCCCTGATGGCCGTCGGCGCGCTGAACGCCTCGGCCAACCAGGTGGCATGGCTGACCGCACTCGTCTGGACCCCCAACCTGCTCGCGATTTTCCTGGGGGCCTGGGTCGATCAACAGACCCGCAAACGCCGTCTCATGATCCTCGCCGACCTCGTGCGCGCGGCGGCCCTGCTGAGCCTTCCGGCGGCCTGCGTTCTCGGGGCGGTGACGCTGACGCAGCTGTACGCCACGGCGATCCTGACAGGTGCGGCCGGGGTGCTGTTCAACACCGCCTACCCGCCGTTCTTCGTACGCCTCGTTCCGCGCGCTTCTTACGTCGACGCGAACAGCAAGCTCAGCGCGAGCCGTTCGGTCTCCCAGGTGGCGGGCCCCGCGATCGGGGGAGCGTTGGTCCAGGCGCTCACCGCGCCCGTGGCGATCGTGGTGGACGCCGTGACATTCCTGGTCTCGGCGGTCCTGATCGGCCGGATCGCGGTGGACGAACCGCCGGCGGCCGGTACGGCCGACGGGCCCTCGCTGTTGCGGCGCGCCAGGGAGGGCCTTGCGTTCGTCGTGCGGAACCCGGTGCTGCGGGCCACGCTCGGCTGTGCGGCCACCGTCAACTTCTTCACCTTCGTGGGGGGCGGCGGACTCCTCGTGCTCTTCGCCAGCCGGAGCCTGGGGCTGTCCGCCGGAATGATCGGCGCCGCGCTGGGCGTCGGCGCGACCGGCGCCCTGCTCGGTGCGGTGTTCGCACCGGTGATCTCGCGGCGGCTGGGTGTGGGGCGCAGCATCGTCGTGGGCGCCGTGCTCTTCCCCGCGCCGATCGCCATCGCCGCCGCGGCGGACGGCCCGCCCTGGCTCGGCGCCGGGGCGCTGGCGGCGTCCGAGTTCCTCTCCGGCTTCGGGGTCATGCTGTTCGACGTCAACCTCAACTCACTCCAGGTCTCCGTGATCCCGGACCGGCTGCGCAGCCGGGTCGCCGGCGCGTACGGGACGATCAACTACGGCGTCCGGCCCGTCGGCGCCGTGGTCGGCGGCGCACTCGCCACGCTCGTCGGGCTGAGGCCGACGCTCCTCGTGGCCGCAGTCGGAGGAGCTCTTTCGGTGGTGTGGCTCCTGTCCTCCCCGGTGCCCCGCATGCGCTCCCTGGGTCCGGCCCCGGCCGGGGACGCGGACGAGGGCATCCGGCCCGTTCGCGGCTGACCGGCCGGTGGCCCGGGCCGGCGGCCATGAGGCGGCGGCCCACCGGCGTCGCCCGGGTCCGTACGGTCCGCCCGGGCGACGGGATCAGAACCGCCCTTCAGCTGGACCCGTCCGGTGCGAAGACCGGTGTGGCGAGTGCCCGGAACACCTCCTCCGGGTCCCGGTCGCCGACCGGTCCGGCCAGGTTTCCGGTGAGCAGCAGCGTGGCGAAGCCGTGGGCCAGGGACCAGGCGGCCACGCCGGTGAGGCGGGCGTCGTCCCCGCCGCCGGAGGGGAGGCCGTCGACGCCCGCCCGCAGTTCCACCGACGCCCGCTCCTTCGCCGCGAGCAGGTCCGCGTCGTCCGTGCGGTAGAGGGCCGGCTGGAACATCACCTGGAAGTGCGCCGGGTGTTCGGCCGCGAAGCGTACGTACCGCACGCCGCGTTCCCTCAGGTCGGGCGCGCCGGCCAGGGCGTCGGCGAAGAGGGCGTAGCCCTCGGTGGCGATGGCGGTGAGCAGGCCGGTGCGGTCCTTGAAGTGGTGGGCGGGTGCGGCGTGGGAGACGCCGGCCCGGCGGGCCAGGTCGCGCAGGCTCAGCGCGGCGGGACCCTCGGTGCGGATGACGTCCAGGGCGGCGGTGAGGACGGCCCGCCGCAGGTCGCCGTGGTGGTAGGTGCGGTCGCTGCTCATGGACAGCAGCGTACGCAGAATCTAGTCATTGACAAGTTCGCGTGGTCGGGTGCAGTCTGGCTGTCACACGGATCTAGTCGCTGACTAGATAGAAGCGGTGACGGAAGGCGGAGACATGTCCGACGAGTTGGGCCGCGTACGGCAGATGTGGCACCTGCTGGAGCCCCTGCACGCTGTTCTCTATTACGCGCCGGAGGCCTTCGAGGAGGCGGCGGCGCTCGGGTACGCCGTCGACGAGCGCTGGCCGAGCTACTTCGCCTGGCGGGCGGCGCCGCTCGGGGAGGCGGGGGCCGGTCAGGTGGGGGAGACCTTCTACAGCTTCAGCCCGCGCATGGTGGACGCGTACGTCCCCGCCGTCTGGTCCACCGCCTCGCCGGAGGCCGTGCTCGCCGCCCGGGGCCGGGCCGTCGACCGCACGTACCGGACGCTGCTGGGGGAGGCGGTCACCGCTCCGGACACGGCCGAGGCCGCCGCGCTCCTGCGCCGCGTCGCGGAGGCCGCCGACACGACGGGCCGCCCGCTCGCCGCCGCCAACGCCGCGCTGCCCCGGCCCGAGGCGTCGCACCTCGCGCTCTGGCACGCGGCCACCGTCCTGCGCGAGCACCGCGGCGACGGCCACCTCGCGGCACTCGCCGACGCGGAGCTCGACCCGGTCGAGGCGCTGGTCTCGTTCGCCGGCATCGGCGCGGCGCGGCCGGAGGTCTTCGCGAGCCGGGGGTGGAGCGACGAGGAGTGGGCTCAGGCGCGCGAACGCCTGGCCAAGCGGGGCCTGTTGGCGGACGACGGCACGGCGACCGAGGCGGGCCGGGTGCTGCGCGCCGAGGTCGAGCGGCGCACGGACGAGGAGGCGGCCGCCCCGTGGCGGGTGCTCACCGATGAGGAACGGGAGCGGCTCGTCGAGCTCCTGGGCCCCCTGTGGGTGGCGGCGATCGGCTCCGGGCTGCTGCCGTCGGAGACGACGCTGGGCATCGGCAAGGTGTGATTCGGACCGCATCCGAAGGGGAGGAGTGCCATGAACGCGTCCACGCGGGGAAGACGTCCGTAGGATTCCCGGGTTGGTTCGGCTTTCTCCCCGTCAGGACGGCTTCGAGTGATATCTCCCCGCGATTGTCGAGTGGTCGTGCCCGCCCTGGGTGTGGCGGTGGTCCTGGCCCTGACCGGTTGCGACCCCGAACAGGTGGCCTCCGGTGACGGCGGGCCGAGCGGCAGCCCCAACGGCGGCCAGTCCGCCACCGGCTTCGGCGCCAGCCCCCTGGACAACCCGGACGGTACGAAGCCGGGCCTCGCCCCTCTCACCTCCGACGCGGACCGCGCGGCGGCCCGGAAGGTCATCGAGAAGGTGGCGACCAAGGGACGCGGCCCCAAGACCGGCTACGACCGGGACGAGTTCGGGTCCGCCTGGAAGGACTCGGTCAACGGCGTCCCGCTCGCGCGGAACGGCTGCGACACGCGGAACGACCTCCTGCACCGCGATGGCCGCAAGGTCAGGTTCCGGGACGGTTCGGACTGCGTGGTCGTCGCCATGACGCTCATGGACCCGTACACCGGCTCGGCCATCGAGTGGCGCAAACGGCAGGCAGCCAAGGTCCAGATCGACCACGTCATGCCGTTGTCGTACGACTGGCAGATGGGCGCCGCCCGCTGGAGCGACGCCAAGAGGCAGCAGATCGCGAACGACCCGCTGAACCTCCTCCCGGTCGACGGCCCGGCCAACAACGCCAAGCGCGACTCGGGCCCCGCGTCGTGGCTGCCGCCGTACAAGCCCGTGCGCTGCTCGTACGCGCTGCGGTTCGCCCAGGTGTCGCTGAAGTACCGACTGCCCGTGACCACCGCGGACAAGAAGGTCATGCTGGGGCTGTGCGGCGGGTGAGGTGGTGCGCCGGGCGTTCCGGGTAGGTTCGGGTCATGGCCGACGACTGGCGGACGGACCGGATCGGAAGCGCTCTGCGGGGTGAGAACCCCGCTGTGCTCCGGCGCTTGGACGCGGGATTCGCCGTGATCGGTGATGTCCAGTTCCTGCCGGGCTACTCGGTGCTCCTGACGGACGATCCGTCGGCGGAGAGGCTGTCGGACCTTTCCAGGGCACGCCGGCTGTCCTTCCTGTCGGACATGGACCGGCTCGGAGAAGCGGTCGAGCGTGCGTGCCGACGTCTGGGCCCCGGCTTTCGCCGGGTCAACCTGGAGATTCTCGGCAACACCGACGCGTTCCTGCACGCGCACGTATGGCCGCGCTTCGACTGGGAGCCGCCGGGCCTGGCGGGCGGGCCGGTCTGGCTCTACAGCCGCGACCGATGGGCGGATCAGCGGTACGCCCTCGGCCCCCGGCACGACGTGCTGCGCGAGGCGATCGGGGACGAGTTGGACCGCCTGCGTTCGGCGGGCTGACGGCAGGGCATCGCCGCCCCCGCCTCCGGCCCGCGCGCCATGCCGGCCCGGCGCGGGGGAGTCACGCCTGCCCAGCGCGCGGCGTCAGCCGGCTCGTCCCGCCTGACCGGGGCGCGGCCGCCCCCGGGCCGGATGCCCGCTGTGCCGGACCCTCCAAGGAGCGGTGTACTCTACGGCGTCCGAATTCATCGGGCGTCTGTGCGAACGGTCCGAGCCGCTCCATGCCGGGCCGCCCGCGTCGCTCCCCCTAAGGAACAAAGCGTGAAGCCTGCTGTGCCCCACGCCGTCGAGGCAGGCCTGCGTTCGCCGCTCGCGGCGGTGATGACCGTGACGCCCCGCGTCCTGCTGGCCGCGGTGCCGCTGGTCACGCTGGGCATGCTGTCCTTCGTCCCCTCTCTCGCCATCGCCGCGCGGCGGCGGCGGGCCGTCGACTGGGCGGCGTTCGCCGGCTTCGCGGCCGCCAACGCCGCCTGGGTGATCTGGGCGGCACTGACCCCGGAGGAGACGCGGGGGGCGGAGTTCGCGGCCGATCTGCTGCTGGTCCTGGTCACCACCCTGGGGGCCGCGGCGCACGCCCTGTTCGCCTGGGCTCCCCGGCGGACGCGCCGTGCCGACGCGGACGGAACGGCATGAGGACCCGGCGGACCTGGCGGGGCAGGACACCCGCCCCGCGACGCCGAGTTCCTCGTGTCCGACTGCTCCTCGAGCGCACGGCGGCGCTGTTGCGCGGGCGCCGTGGAGCGTGGGCGGGCGGCGGAGCGCTGCTGGTCGTCTGTGCCCTCGTCGCCGTGTGGGTGTTCGGCGGCGACGATGAAGCGGCGGGCCCACCCGATGCCAGGGCGCGCCAGTACCAGGACGTCGACGCATGCCTGCTCACCGGCGAGGACGGCATCAAGACGGGCACCCCGGCTGCTGCTGTCTGGGAGGGGATGGAGGCGGCCTCCGGCGACACGCGGGCGCGGGTCACTCATGTACCGGTCATGGGTGAGCAGACGGCGGCGAACGCGCTGCCGCACCTGAACGGGCTGATCCAGCGGGGCTGCGAGGTCGTGCTGGCCGCCGGTGAGGCCCAGACGGAGACGGTGCGCAAGGCGGCGGCCGGCCATCCTCGCGTGCGGTTCGTGGTGGTCGGATCCGGGCGGGGCCGGGGCGGCGCGGAAGCCGGCAACCTCACGGTGGCCGCACCCGGGGACGGGGTGCCCGGCGAGGTCGCGAACGCCGTCCGACGAGCAGTCAAGGCCGCTCAGTAGCAGGCGAAGTGGGCGTCCGGACGCGATGAGATAAACATCGCATAAGATCAGCCGGGAATGAGTAGAACTCGTGTCGGTGTATAGGGCAATCTCGCGAGGCCATATGTAGGCCTTGTGAAGAGAAAGCAGCCCCGATGCGTGCTCGATGGCGAAGTCCATCATCGTTGTTCCCCCCAGGCGCCGTCGGGCGACGCAGGGCCAGAGGCACGGCAGTCGCCGTACTCGTCTCGCTCTCGTGCATGCTCACCACCGAGACGGCCTCCGCCACGGGGGAGACCCTTCCGGCGCTCTCGATGCCGGAGATGTCCTTCTCGGGGCTGTGGAAGTGGCTGGATGAGTCGCCTCTGCACACCCCCGACCAGGAGAGCGGCACCGCGCGCGGCAAGAGCCACACCGCCACCGCGGACCAGACCAGCAGCAAAGTCGCGGTCGGCCACAAGGCGGGCAAGGGCAAGGGCGAACTCGACGCCTACACCCGGGCCGACGACCGCCCCGGCAAGGCGGTCACCGACCCCGCCGCCGGCAACGCCAAGAGCTTCGACGCGAAGACCAGCAAGCGCAACGCGAAGAAGTCGACGGCGACCTCCGACTACTTCGTCAACGCCGACGGATCGACCACCGTCCGGCACTACGCCGGCCGGTCCAACTTCAAGGGCGCCGACGGCACCTGGAAGCCGATCGACACCGACCTGACCGAGGACAAGGACGGCCGGCTCCAGCAGGCCGCCAACTCCCTCGACGTCGAATTCGCTCCGGACGCGGGCGACCAGCAGCTCGCCTCCGTCGACTTCGGCGCGGGCCGCAGCCTCGCCTACTCGCTCCGCGGGGCGAAGAAGGCCGTCGTCACCGTCGACGCCGAGAACACGGCGACGTACGCCGATGTCCTGCCGGAGACCGATCTGCTGCTCTCGCCGCTCGCCGAGGGCTTCAAGGAGCGGCTGGTCCTGCGCTCGAAGGAGGCCCCCGCCTCCTGGCTGTTCCCCCTCGATGTCCGGGGTCTCACCCCGCGCATCGCGGACAACGGCGACGTGGAGTTCACCGACGGGGACGGGGAGGTGACCGCCACCATTCCCCACGCCTTCATGGAGGACTCCAGGATCGACCCCCGCTCCGGCGACGCCTCGATGTCCCGGGCCGTGACCTACGCGCTGACCACCACCGCCGACGGCAAGCCCGCCCTGCGGCTGACCGCCGACCGCGACTGGCTGGACGACCCCGCCCGGGTCTATCCCGTCACCGTGGACCCGACGGTCACCGCCGGCAATTCGACGTACGCGCAGAACACCATCGGCGGCGACCACTCCACCGAGAACCAGATCAAGGTCGGCAGCTACGACTCCGGCACCAACAAGGCGAACTCCTTCCTCCAGTTCTCCTCGCTGGGCACCACGCTCAAGGGCCAACGGGTCACCGCCGCCACCCTGAACGTGTACGCGATCTGGTCCGCGACCTGCACCGCCGAACCGTTCTCCGTGAACCCCGTGACCCAGTCCTGGACCCCGGCCGGCGTCACGTCGTATCCCGGCCCGGCCTACGGCACCGCGATCGGCAGCGCCACCGTGGCCCCCGGCGCCTCCTGCACCAACAACGCGGGCGGCACCAACAGCCTGAGCGTCGGCACGAAGATGCCGGTCCCGCTCTCCACCGGCTGGTTCGACGGCGTCGCCACCGGCAGCGCCAACTACGGCCTGGCCCTGACCGCGCCGACGAACGACGGGCTGCACTGGAAGAAGTTCCACTCCGACAACAGCACCACGGCGGCCTTCCGGCCCGCGCTGGACCTGACCTACACGCCCAACAAGGCGCCGCAGATCAACGCCCAGTACCCGCCGGAGAACCACCAGTCGAACACCCTCCAGCCGGAACTGCTGGTCTACGCGAGCGACGCCGACAAGTGGCCGATGACCGCGCTGACCTACGCCTTCGAGGTGTACGACGCGGACAGCGACAGCACCACGCCCGTCGCCACCTCCGGGGTCATCACCAAGAGCAGCTGGAAGATACCCGCCGGCAAGCTCAAGTGGAGCAAGAACTACGCCTGGTACGTCAGCGTCACCGACGGATACGACTCGGTGATGTACTCGGCGAGCCGGTTCGCCACGGCGGTGCCGCAGCCGCCGGTCACCTCGGGCCTCTCCCAGAACACCGACGGCCACGAGTTCGACCCGAGCGACGCGAACTACACCACCGAGGACACCGACGCCGAGGTCGAGGTCGTCGGCCCGTCCCTGTCCGTGGAGCGCTCCTACAACAGCCGTGACCCGCGCACCGACGGCGCCTTCGGCGCCGGCTGGGCGACGGTCACCGACATGACGGCCGTGGAGGTGAAGGACGGCGCCGGTGCCCTCACCAGCGTCGTGATCACCTACCCCGGCGGTGAGCAGGTCGCGTTCGGCCGCAACGCCGACGGCTCGTTCGTGCCGCCGATGGGACGGTACGCACGGCTGGCGGCGGCCGCGTCGGGCGGCGGATACACGTTGACCGACAAGGACTTCACCGCCTACGGCTTCCAGCAGGCGGTGACCGGCCGGACCGGCGCGTTCGCGATCTCGTCCATCAAGGACTACGCGAACCGGGCCGAGACCTTCACCTACACGAGCGGCAAGCTCAGCAAGGTCACCAACACCACGTCCAACCGGTCCCTGTCCTTCACCTGGCAGACGCCCACCGGGGCCACCGCCCCCCACGTGTCGACCGTGACCACGGACCCGGCCAAGGCAGGGGACGCGAGCACCGCCCAGGTCTGGAACTACGGCTACACCGGTGACCAGCTCACCAAGGTCTGCCCGCCCGCCGACCCCGCCAAGTGCACGGTCTACGGCTACGCCACGGGCAACCACTACCGCACCACCGTCCTGGACGCGGACCCGTTCGCGTACTGGAGGCTGGGGGAGACGAGCGGTACGGTCGCGAGCGACACGGTCGACCTGAACCAGGGCAGGTTCAACGGGCTCTACCGCAACGTGACCCTCGGCGGGGCCGGTCCGCTGACCGGGTCCACGCAGAAGGCCGCCACGTTCAACGGCACCACGTCGTACGTCGAGATCCCGAGCGCCCCGGGCGCCACGCCCTCGTACACGACGGTGTCGCTGTGGTTCAAGACCACGCAGGCGGGCGGTGTCCTCTTCTACTACGGGGACAAGCCGCTCAGTGACGCCGACCCGGTCGCGAACACGCAGAAGAACACCCCGGCGGTGTACGTCGGCACGGACGGCAAGCTCCGCGGCTGCCTCGCCATGTCCCCGGGGTGCATGACCACGATCGCGTCCACGGCCACCGTCACGGACGGCAAGTGGCACAACGTGGCCCTCACCGGAGCGGCGACCACCCAGACGCTCTACCTCGACGGCGCCAAGCAGGGCACCCTCGCCGGCACCATCAACGACTGGGAGCAGCCCTACATCTCCTTCGGCGCCGGGGTGAACACCGACGGCTGGCCGGCCATGAACGCCTCCGACAAGCTGGGGCACTACTCCGGACAGCTCGCCGAGGTCGCCGTCTACACCGAGGCGCTCGACCCGTCGGTCATCACCGCGCAGTACCTCGCGGCCACCCGGTCCGCAGGACTGCTCAACAAGATCACCACGCCCAACGGCAAGACCCAGGCGGCCGTCACCTACGGCACCACGGACGACCTCGTCGTCCAGGCCACCGACGGCGACGGCGGCACGTGGAAGCTCAACCCCGCCACCGTCACCGGCTCGTCCCAGGTCTACCGCTCCGCGGTGATGGGCACGGCGCCGGCCGGCTACTGGCGCCTGGACGACACCCAGGGCGCGGCCCAGGCCGCCAACGAGCTGCACACCGGCTTCGGCACGTACAACAGCGTCACCCAGGGCGTGGCCGGGCCGTTCGGCACCGGTGACGTCACGGCGGCGCAGTTCAACGGCACCAGCTCGTACGCGGAGATCCCGTACGCGTCCTGGCACGGCAAGGGCGACCGCTCCGTCGAGCTGTGGTTCAAGACCGCGAAGCCGGGTGTGCTGGTCGCCGACCAGACCAAGGCCCCCAACGACGCGGCCGGGGCGAGCGGCCCCATCGACCCCGTCCTCTACGTCGGTGCCGACGGCAAGCTCCGCGGCCACTGGTACAGCGCCGCCGGTTCGGCCGCCACGGACTTCGGGTCCAAGGCGGCGGTCAACGACAACGTCTGGCACCACGCGGTCCTCTCCGCGACCGGTGCCGCGCAGACCCTGTACGTCGACGGCGTCAAGCAGGCCGACTTCGCCGGGGCGCCCAACGACCAGACGAACACCCGGACGTTCATCGGCGCGGGCTTCGCCAAGGGCTGGATCAGCGCTCCCGCCGACGTCAGCTACTTCACCGGCTCCATCGCCGAGGTCGCCGTGCACGCGGCCGGGCTCACCGAGGAGCAGGTCGAGCAGCACTGGTCGGCGTACAAGGCCTCCGCGGGCGTCGCCCCGGTGCGGACGGTGAAGCTCACCGACCCCACCGACAAGACGCTGACCTACGTGTACGACGCGGAGATGGGCAACCGTCTGCTGACCGCGATCGACACCAACGGCAAGCGGACCACCTACGGCTACGACACGGCGGGCTTCCTGCGCACCGTGACCGACGCCAACGGCAACCGGTCGATCACCGGCCACGACATCCGCGGCAACACGGTCTCCCAGACCATGTGCCAGGACACGGCCGCGGGCAAGTGCGCCACCGACTACTACACGTACTACCCGGACTCGACCACGGCGTTCCCGCCGATGGACCCGCGCAACGATCTGGTGCTCACCGAGCGCGACGGCCGTTCCTCGGGCCCGACGGACGACACCTACCTCACCAGCTACGCGTACGACACGGCGGGCAACCTCACCTCGGTGACGACGCCCCCGGTGCCGGGCCACCCCGACGGGCGGACCGCCACCACGACGTACACGACCGCCGCCACCGCGGCGGCGGAGGGCGGCACCGCGAAGGCGCCGGCCGGGCTGGTCGCCGAGGTGGTCACACCGGGCGGCCGGAAGACGGCGTACTCCTACTTCGCCAACGGTGACGTCGCCGAGACCACCGACGCCAACGGGGCGAAGGAACGGAGCACGTACGACAACCTCGGACGCCAGGTCACCAGGACCGAGGTGACCGACGCCCAGCCGGACGGCCTCACCACGACCCTGACGTACGACAAGGACGACCAGGTCCTCACCGAGACCGACCCGCCGGTCACCAACCGGGTCACCGGCGCCGTCCACACCGGGCGGACCAGCACCGTCTACGACGCCGATGGCAACGTCTCCTCGCAGACGATCACCGACCTGACCGGGGGTGACGCCCCCCGCGCCACCTCGATCACGTACGACGCCTACAACCGCATGGCGTCGAGGACCGACCCGGGCGGCGACACCACGTCGTTCGAGTACGACGTGTACGGCAACAAGGTCAAGGAGACGGACCCGGCCGGGAACGTCAACACCTACACCTTCGACGGCGAGGGCAGGCCCCTCACCACCAACCTGCTGAACTACACGGGCGACCCGGCGAACCCGTCGCCGGCCACCACCCTCGTGCAGGAGTCCCGGGCTTACGACCCGGCGGGCCGCCTCGCGTCGATCACCGACGCGATGGGCCATGTCACGGCGTACACGTACACCGACGACGGCCTCGCCGCCTCGGTGGTGCGCAAGGACCCGGCCAACGGCCTCTCCTTCACCGAGGAGGCCAACACCTACGACGCGGCCGGCAACCTGATCAAGCAGGTCACCAACGACGGCCAGACCGTCTCCTCGTTCACGGTGGACGCCTCCGACCGCACCACCTCCACGGTGCTGGACCCGGGCGGCCTCGCCCGGACCACGAAGGTGAGCTACGACCCGGACGACAACGTCGTCTCGGAGACCGACCTGGACCCGGCCAACGGCCGGACCAGCACCGAGGACACGCTCTACGACAACCTCGGCAACGTCACCGGATCCACCCTCCACGACGGCACCACCGCCCCGGTGGGCCGCTGGAAGCTGGCCGAGACCAGCGGCACCTCGGCCGCGGACTCGTCGGGCGGGAACAGCACCGCCACCTTCGGCAGCGCGGTCACCCGCTCCACCGAGCGCGGCGGCTCGGCCGTCTTCAACGGCACCGCGAACGCCTACGGCGAGACGAAGGGCGCGGTGGTCAACACCGGCGGCTCCTTCACCGTCTCGACGTGGGTCAAGCTGAACTCCACCGCGGCCAACAGCACCTTCCTCGCGCAGGACGGTGAGACCGCGAGCGGTTTCCAGCTGTACTACTCCACGGCGTACGGCTGGACGTTCAACCGGCACGGTTCGGATATATCGGGCCCCACCATCGCGCGGGCCAGTTCCGGCACCGCAGCGGTGACCACCGGCACGTGGACACACCTGACGGGTGTGTACGACCGGGACGCCGCCCAGATCAGGCTGTACGTCAACGGCGTCCAGTCCGGCACCTCGGCGGCGTTCACCACGCCCTGGGACGCCACCGGCCCGCTGCAGATCGGTCGCAGGCTCGCCAGCGGCACGTACGCGGAGAACGCCAACGGCTCGCTCAACGACATCCAGGTCTACGGCGAGGCGCTGACCGCGTCCCAGGTGGCCGCGGTCAAGGGCGGCACGCTGCCGGCGGCGGGCAGCTCCGTCCGCACCAACCGGTGGAAGCTGGACCAGCGCGGTCTGCCGCTCTCCATGACCGACGAGAACGGAATCACCACCGACTACGGATACGACGAGGCCGGTCAGCAGACCAGCGTCACCGAGCCGGCGGTCAACAGCGAGACCGGCGGTGGCACCCCGGTGTCCGTCCGTCCGGTGTCGATGACCGGCTACAACACGTTCGGCGAGGACACCGAGTCCTCCGACCCGCTCGGCAACGTGGTGACGACGGCGTACGACGCCGAGGGCCAGGAGTCCTCGACGACGATGCCGAACTACACCCCGCCGGGGGCCTCGGCCCCGATCACGGCCGCGACCTGGAACGAGTACAACAAGCTCGGCCAGGTCACCGCCGAGGTCGACCCGCTGGGCAAGCGCACCGAGTACACCTACACCCAGCTCGGCGACCTGGCCTCGGTCAAGGAGCCCGGCGGCGCCACGACGCGGTACACGTACACCGCCAACGGCGACCAGCTGTCGGCCGTACGGCCCGGCGGCGCCCGCCAGGAGACGACCTGGGACTACCTCGGCCGCCCGGTCACGGACACGGACATCGTGCGCCAGCCGACCCAGCGGGCGTACACCTCCATCAACGAGTACAACGCCCCGGGAGGTGAACTCTCCCGGACGGTCAGCCCGACCGGGGTGAGCGAGTCCTACAAGTACAACGTCCTCGGCGAGACGACGGAGGTGACCGACGCCGCGGGCGCCACCAGCCGCTTCACGTACGACATGGACGGCCGGCCGCTCACGTCGGTCGACGCCGACGGCACCAGCACCGCCAACACCTACGACGGCTACGGCCAGCTGACCGCCACGAAGGACCTGGACGCGACGGGCAAGGTGCTGCGCACCAGCAGCTCCACCTACGACCGTGCGGGCAACCCGACGTCGGTGACCGACTACCGGGGCCACACCGTCACGCTCACCAGTGACGCGACGGGCCTGATCACCAAGGCGGTCCAGCCGGTCTCGGAGACCGAGTCGATCACCACCACCTTCGGCTACGACGCGGCGGGCAACCGCACGCGCTTCACCGACGGCCGCGGCAACGCCTTCCTCACCACGTACAACGCGTGGGGCATGGCGGAGAAGGAGATCGAACCGTCCACTCCGGCGCATCCGGACCTCGCGGACCGCACGTTCACGATGATCTACGACGCGGCGGGCCGGCCCCAGGAGCAGCGCTCCCCGGGCGGAGTCGTCGTCGCCAACGAGTACGACGACCGGAGCCGCCTGGTACGCCAGCACGGCACGGGGGCGGAGGCGGAGACCACCGACCACACCTACACCTATGACGACGACGACCAGGTCACCTCGGTGGCGGGCGCGGACGAGGAGAAGAACACCTTCTCCTACGACGACCGCGGCCTGCTCCTGAGCGCCAACGGCCCCTCCGGCAGCTCCTCCTTCGCCTACGACGGCAACGGGGCGATGACCTCGCGCAAGGACGCGTCGGGCACGTCGACCTTCGGGTACGACACGGCGGGCCGGCTGAAGACGGCGGTGGACGGTGCGAGCGGTACGTCGATGACGTACGGCTACGACACCGAGTCCAACGTGACGTCGATCGAGTACGGGCAGGGCAAGGGGCGGCGTGACTTCTCGTACGACTCCCTGGGCCAGCTGACCACGGACAAGCTGACGTCACCGACCGGCAAGTCACTGGCGTCGTTCACGTACGGCTACGACCTCAACGGCAACGAGACGTCGAAGACGACGACGGGTGTCGCCGGGGCGAGCACGAACACGTACACGTACGACTGGGCGAACCGCCTGTCGTCCTGGAACAACGGGAGTACGACCGAGCAGTACGGCTACGACGCGTCCGGCAACCGGACCCGCGTGGGCGGTGACACCTACACGTACGACGCCCGCAACCGCCTCACCTCGGACGGGCAGAGCACGTACACGTACACCGCGCGCGGCACGATGAGCTCGGTCACCGACGAGGGCGGTGTGCAGACCGCGGTGAAGGCCGACGCCTTCAACCGCGTCATCAGCGAGGGCGAGCGCACCTACACGTACGACGGTCTGGACCGGACGCTGAAGGCGAGCGACGGCCAGGGCGGCACGATGTACGACTTCGCCTACAGCGGGGCCGGCAACGACGTGGCGTCCGACGGCGGCACGTCCTACAGCCGCAACGCCGACGGTTCGCTGATGGGCATCAAGTCGGCGATGGGCTCCGTGCTCGCGCTGACGGACATCCACGACGACGTGGTGGGCCAGTTCACCGCGGACGGCGAAGCGCTGACGGGCTCGACCACGTACTCCCCGTTCGGGAAGGTCGAGCAGTCCACGGGCATGGTCGGACACCTCGGCTACCAGTCGGGGTGGACGGACCCGGAGACCGCCAAGGTCAACATGGCGGCGCGCTGGTACTCACCGGAGACCGGCCAGTTCAACAGCCGCGACACGGTGGGCATGAACCCGCTGCCGACGTCGGTGTCCGCGAACCGCTACGCGTACGCGGACCAGAACCCGATGACGGCGACGGACCCGACGGGTCACTGGCCGAGCTTCGTCGACAAGGCCATCAAGAAGGTCAAGAAGAAGGTCAAGAAGGTCGCGAAGTCGGCCTGGAAGAAGACCAAGTCGGCCGTCAAGAAGGTCGCGAAGAAGGTCAAGGCCGCGGCCAAGAAGGTCAAGAAGGCGGTCAAGAAAGCCGTCAAGAGGGCCAAGCGCGTGGTGCGGAAGGCCGTGCACTACGTGGCCGACAGCGTCAAAAAGGTCAAGAGATACGTCAAACGCACCTACAAGCGCGTCAAGAAATACGTCCACAAGGTCGTCAAACACGTCAAAAAAGCGGTCCGCAAGGTCGCCAAGGCCGTCAAGAGCGTGGCGCACAAGGTGGTGAAGGCCGCCAAGAAGGTCGGCAAGGCCGTCAAGAAGGCGGCGAAGGCCACAGCCAACTTCGTGAAGCAGCACGCATCGACCATCGCCTCGGTGGCGACCGGCGTCGTGGTCTTCGCGGGCTGCACGGCGGCGACCGGTGGCGTGGGTGTCATCGGCTGCGGCGCCCTGGCCGGTGCCGCGGCCAACGCGGTCGGCTACGCCATGAGCGACGGGCCCAAGTCCCTGGCGGGCTTCGCGACCGCTGTCGGCGTGGGAGCCCTCACCGGCGCCCTCGGCGGCGCGGCGGGCGGCGCGGCCTCCGGAGCGGTGGGCCGTCTGCTCGCCGGTGTCGGCGGCAAGGCGCTGAACGGCGCGGCGATGGGCGCCGCGGGCGGCGCCGCGGAAGGCGCGGTCGGCTACGGCATCTCCTGCGCGGCCAGCGAGGAAGGATGCAGCGTCTCCGGCGCGGCGAAGGCCTCGGCGGTCGGCGCGGTGACCGGTGGTGTATTCGGTGCGGCGGCAGGCAGATACGGCCGCAAGTCGACGGCGAAGCAGGAGCCGGACGGCCAGCCGTCCTCTCCGGGCTGCCGGACCGGCGTTCCTCACAGCTTCACCGGTCTGACCGGCGTGCTGATGGCGAACGGCACGACCAAGCCGATCTCCGAAGTGAAGGTCGGGGACTACGTCCTGACGGCCGAACCGGGCAAGAAGAAGAAGGAGAAGCACAAGGTCAAGGCGGTCATCGTCACCAAGACGGACCGTGACTACGTCGATGTCGTCGTGGACACGAAGTCCGGCCCGAAGACGATCCAGACCACCAAGCACCACCAGTTCTACGAAGCCACCAAGGACGCCTGGACCCAGGCCGCCGACCTCAAGGCCGGCCAGAAACTCCAGAACGACACCGGTGGGCCCACGGTGGTGATCGACACCACGGCGTACACCGCAAGCCGCACGACGTACGACCTCAGCATTGACGGTCTGCACACGTACTATGCGCTGGCCGGGTCCACGCCGGTCCTCGTGCACAATTGCGCCGAGAAGACCGCAGACGCCGCACCTGCGAAGCGTTCGCGTGGCCAGGACCTGCCGAGGGATGAGAGTGCGACAGGAGATCACACGGTGTTCGAGCGTGACGCCAGTGGAAAGGTGACGCGCTACCAGACGTACAAAGTGAACGAACGGGCCCCGGGTGGTTGGGTGCAAGGTCCCCGCTTCAGGGGAACCGGAGGAATGCACTCCAACATGAGCCCTCCGCTCTGGTACCCCAAGGGCAAGGGCAAGGCGTTCGAGGGATTCGAGGTCCCGGGGGAGATTCCGCCCGGTTACGATCTCGAAATGGCCAAGCAGGCAGGACAGTAGACATGCTGATCAATTACCTTCGTCGGTTCTTTCCGGATGTCGAGACAGATGACCCCGTCTCGTATCTGAGTGAGGCGGGCGACACGGTCAACGCACTCATGTACTCATTCCTGTACTGGCCTCGCCTCGTCGAACTTCATGGCGCGGTTTTCCTCGGCCTGAGCGGGAATGACGAGGAGGAGATCCGGGAGAGGCTGTCCGCCACCACCGGCCGTGCGATCCCTGACAGGGAGGAGCTCTCCTGGGCGGAGGTGGTCGACAGTTTCAACGTGTTCGAGCTGGGCCACCTGTTCAGCGCGGTGCCCGTGCACAGTGAAGATTTCGACTCACTGCACCGCGAACTCGGGTCGGTTCTCGTCAATTCCTGGCACGCGCGACTCGTCTACACATTCCCGGACCGGGAATTCTCTGTCCGGCTCATGGAAGCCGACGAGTCGATGATGGAGATGAGGATCGAGGTGAAGCAAGTGTCACCGGCCCTTGCGACTCCGAGTGGCTGGGACGGTCGTCTCCGCAGGGTTGTGACCGACTGAGGGCAGTCCCGAAGCTCTGAGTAGAAAAGCAGTCCAGAAAGCCCGTCGGCATCAATGCCGACGGGCTTTCTCCGGTTTCAGGCGGGTGCTGGCGAAGCAGGGCAGCATGACATGTCCCCCTTGGTGAGGGTCAGGTCGCCGCGCCGATTGCGGTCGGCACCGCTCACCGCAGCGGACTCACCGGAGATTTTCAGGCCGCCCTGCGAGCAGGGAGCGGCGGCGGGGGTGAATGAGCCTGTCGCGGGTCTTGGTGTGCATCCAAGCCGGGGGCCCGAACGCGCTCAACCCGGGCCTCCGCCAGCTCAATTTACCCAGCCGTCGCCCTCACGCCACACACACCATCCGCCCTCGACACGTTGACCGGCTGATGTACTTTCGTGCTGATCTCGCTGGTGGTGCCCTGCTTCAACGAGGAAGACATCCTCGAACGCTTCCATGAACGCGTGACGGATGAGATGACCCGCCTGGGCCATGCCTTCCAGCTCGTGTACGTGGACGACGGGAGCGCCGACCGTACGCTGCCGATCCTCCAGGAGCTGGCCGCCGCCGACCCCCGGGCCCGCTACGTCTCCTTCAGCCGCAACTTCGGCAAGGAGGCCGCCATGCTGGCCGGCCTCCAGCACGCCGAGGGCGACGCCGTCGTCCTCATGGACGCCGACCTGCAGCACCCGCCGGAGCTCGTCGGCCGCATGCTCCAGGAGCACGCCGAGGGCTACGACCAGGTGATCGCCCGCCGCACCCGCAAGGGCGACCGCGTCACCCGCACCCTCACGGCCCGCGCCTACTACTGGCTGATCAACCGCCTCGTGGACGTGGAGCTGGTCGACGGGGTGGGGGACTTCCGGCTGCTGTCCCGGCGGGCCGCCGACGCCGTACTCGAGCTCACCGAGTACAACCGCTTCTCCAAGGGCCTCTTCGCCTGGGTCGGCTTCCCCACCACCACGTTCAGCTACGAGAACGCCGTCCGCGAGCAGGGCCGCTCCGCCTGGACCTTCGGCAAGCTCCTGAACTACGGCCTCGACGGACTCCTCTCCTTCAACAACAAGCCGCTGCGCGCCGCCCTCTACCTCGGCATGCTCCTGATGTCCCTGGCCTTCGCCTACGCCGCCTGGATCGTCGGCGTCGCCCTGGTCAGGGGCGTCGACACCCCCGGATACGTCACCCTCCTCGTCGTCCTCACCGCCCTCGCCGGCGTCCAGATGGTGATGGTCGGAGTGGTCGGGGAGTACGTCGGCCGGATCTACTACGAGGTGAAACGCCGCCCGCACTTCCTGGTGAAGGCCACCAACACCCAGGCCCGCAGAGCGGCCCCGGAGCCGGAACCCAGGGAATTCGTACGCCGATGACGGTCAAGGCACAGATGGCCCGCTTCGCCCTCGTGGGCGCGGTCAACACCGGCACGTACTACGGCTGCTACCTCGCCCTGCTGCACTGGCTGCCGTACATAGCCGCGCACGTGACGGCCTTCGCCCTCAGCATGACCGGCTCGTTCTTCCTCAACTCGTACTTCACCTACCGCACCCGGCCCACCTGGCGGAAGTTCCTGCTCTTCCCGCTCACGAACGCGGCCAACTTCGTCATCACCACCGGCGGTGTCTACCTGCTGGTCGACCTGGCCGGATTCAGCGACCGCTATGCCCCGCTGGTGGCCGCCGCGGCCGCGATCCCCCTCACCTTCGTCGTCTCACGCACGATCATGCTGCGGCCGGACACCCCACCGAAAGCGGTCGAACGGGTCGGCTGAGCGGCACCACCCGCACCCCACATCCCCAACTCCTCCCGAATCGTTGGTCGAATCAGTGGCCCGGACCAGTTCCACTGCCCGAGAGCATC
>NZ_SSBL01000081.1 GCF_004795105.1 Streptomyces sp. A0642
TCGGCTCCGCCCTCTTCGCCGCCGTCTTCTTCGCGGCCGTCGACGTCGACTTCTTGCCCCCGGTCTCCTTCGGGGCCCGGGACGAGGTCTTGCGCCGCGACAGGGACCTGACCTCCGCCTCCTCTGCCGGGCCCGCCCCCTCACCGTCCCGGGACTCCCGCGCCGCCCGCACGCTGCTCTCCAGTGCCGCCATCAGGTCGAGCACCTTCCCGGGCGCCGCCTCCTCGCGGGCCTCCGGGGGCTTCTCACCGGAGGCCTTGGCGGCGACGACCTCCTCGACGGCCTCCCGGTACTCGTCGTGCAGGTCGTCCAGGTCGATCTCGCCGAGGGTGTCCATGAGGGCGTCGGCGAGGTCCAGTTCCTGGTCGCGCACGGTGACCCCGCCTTCGGGGGCGACGCCCTCGGGGGCACGGACCTCGTCCGGCCACAGCAGGCCGTGCATCGCGATGGCGTCGCCGACGACCCGGAGCATGCCCAGGCGCTCCCGGCCGCGCAGCGCGAACTTGGCGATCGCCACCCGGTTGCTGCGCTTGAGCGCCTCGCGCAGCAGCGTGTACGGCTTGGCGGCCGGGGCGCCGCTGGCCGCGAGGTAGTAGGCGGAGCCCATCTGGAGCGGATCGATGCGGTCCTCGGGCACGAAGGCGACGATCTCGATCGTGCGGGCCGTCGGGATCGGCAGCTGGGACAGGTCC
>NZ_SSBL01000012.1 GCF_004795105.1 Streptomyces sp. A0642
GGCGGCTTCCGTCGTGACGACAGCCGTGGCGGCTCGACCGGCGGCGGTTTCCGTCGCGATGACAGCCGTGGCGGTTCGTCTTCGGGTGGTGGGTTCCGTCGTGATGACCGGGCTCCGCGTCGGGATGACGACCGTGGTGGGCGTCCGAGTGGTGGGTTCGAGCGTCGTGACGACCGGCCGCGTGGGCCGCGTCGCGACGACGACAACCGCAGCGGCGGCTTCCGCCGCGACGACAACCGTGGCGGCTCGACCGGCGGCGGTTTCCGTCGCGATGACAGCCGTGGCGGCTCGACCGGTGGTGGTTTCCGTCGTGACGACAGCCGTGGCGGCTCGACCGGTGGTGGTTTCCGTCGTGACGACAGCCGTGGCGGCTCGACCGGTGGTGGTTTCCGTCGTGACGACAGCCGCGGTGGGGCGTCTTCGGGTGGTGGGTTCCGTCGTGATGACCGGGCTCCGCGTCGGGATGACGACCGTGGTGGGCGTCCGAGTGGTGGGTTCGAGCGTCGTGACGACCGGCCGCGTGGGCCGCGTCGCGACGACGACAGCCGTGGTGGCTCCTCCGGTGGTGGTTTCCGTCGTGACGACAGCCGTGGTGGCTCGTCCGGCGGCGGTTTCCGTCGTGACGACAGCCGTGGCGGTTCCTCCGGCGGCGGTTTCCGCGGTCAGCGGGACGACCGGGACCGTGGGGGCTACCGCGGACGCGACGACCGTGGCGGTTACGAGCGGCGGGACGACCGGGACCGTGAGCCCATCAAGCGGCTTCCGATCCCCGACGACGTCACCGGTCACGAGATCGACAAGGACGTCCGCCAGGAGCTGATGAGCCTCCCGAAGACACTGGCTGAAGACGTGGCCAGGAACCTCGTCATGGTGGCCCGTCTCCTCGACGAGGACCCCGAGCAGGCGTACGCGTACGCGCGCATCGCCCTGCGGCTCGCCTCGCGCGTGGCCGCTGTGCGGGAGGCCGCGGGCTTCGCCGCCTACGCCACCCAGAGGTACGCGGAGGCGCTGGCGGAGTTCCGGGCGTCCCGGCGCATGACCGGTTCCGTGGAACTGTGGCCCGTCATGGCCGACTGCGAGCGCGGACTGGGTCGGCCCGAGCGGGCGATGGCCATGGCCGGTGAGCCCGAGGTGCAGAAGTTGGACAAGGCCGGTCAGGTCGAGATGCGTCTGGTCGCCGCTGGGGCCCGCAGGGACATGGGGCAGATCGACGCGGCCATCGTGACGCTGCAGAGCTCCGAGCTCGCGTCCAGCGCCGTGCACCCGTGGACGCCGCGCCTTCGTTACGCGTACGCGGACGCGCTGCTGGCAGCCGGTCGTGAGGACGAGGCGCGGGAGTGGTTCGGGAAGGCCCTGGAGGCCGACAAGGACGGTTCCACCGACGCGTCCGACCGCCTGGCTGAGCTGGACGGTGTCGAGTTCGTCGACGCCCTCGGTGACGACGACGACGAGACCGCCGAGGTGACGGCGCCGGTCGTGACCGAGGCCGACAACGACCTCGAAGACCCCGATGACCAGGACGACGACGAGGACGACGAGGACGGTCCCGTCAAGGCGTAGGCATAGGGAAGAGGCATGAAAGAGGGCGGCACCCCCGGGGTGCCGCCCTCTTCTGCGTTCGGGAACGGATCAGCCGAGCGCCAGGCTGCGCAGGACCAGGCCGGTGGCCGGCTTCGGGCCGAAGGAGGTCGACTTGCGGGGCATGGTGACGCCCTGGCGGGCCAGGTCCCGTACGACCTCTTCACGCACCGGATGCATCAGCACCGCCGTCGAGTCGTGGCGTTCGGCCTGTTCGACGGCGGCTGCCGTGTCATGGATGTAGGCGATGCGGGCCGGGTCGTCGGGGATCCGCCAGACGTGGTCGAGCAGGGCCGAGTGCAGGACCGTCGCGTCGAGGGTGCGCCAGGCGGCCGGCCTGTCCGCGGGAACCGTGCGGGCCAGCAGGGTCTCGTCGGGGCGGTCCGCCAGATGGAAGGCGCCGTCACCGGCGAGCAGGAAGGCGTTGCCCTCGGACGCCGCGGCGGCCAGGGCGTCCAGCGCCCGGGGGAGCGGTCCCTCGACGGTGCGGACGCGGAACAGGCCGTCCAGGGCGGCCAGCGCGTCCCTCACCGGCAGGCCGTGCAGCAGTCGGTGGATGGAGCGGACCCGGAGGGGGTAGCGGGCGGTGTCCACCAGGAGGACCAGGCCGAAGTCCCAGGGCCCGGGGACGGTGTGCTCCCGCTGGAGCCGGAGGTAGGTGGCCCATCGGTGGTGCCCGTCGGCGATCAGTGCCTGGCGACCGGCCAGATCCCTTTCGATCTCCGTACGGTCGGTGGGGTCGGTGACCGCCCACAGCCGGTGGCTGAAGCCGTCCTCGGTCGTCGTGGCGAGCAGCGGCGGGCCCTGGATGGTCCGCTCGATGACCGCGGTCGCCCCCGTGGCGTCGCCGTCGCTGCGGTAGGTCAGCAGCAGCGGTTCGAGATGCGCCGCCGTCGTCCGCATCAGGTCGGCGCGGTCCTCGACGACATGGGCCATCACGTCCTCGTGGGGGAGCACGATGCCCTCGGCAGGGCCGGAGAGGGCCAGTGCGCCGACGAGGCCGCGCTGCAGGATCTCGTCGTTGCGCTGCTCGTACACGTAGAGCGCGGGTTCGGAGTCGGCGGCGAGTATGCCCTCGGCCAGCCAGCGCTGCAGGGTCGCCGCGGCCTGCTCGGGCCGGGCGGCCGGGGAGTCGGCCTGCGGAAGGATCAGGCGCACGATGTTGTGCGGATCCGCCGATTCCAGGTGGAGCAGCCCGTCGGGCCGGACGACGACGTCGTACGGGGGCGAGGTCACCGCCGCGAGACTGCCGACCCGCTCGGGGACGTAGCGCAGTCCACGGAACGGATACAGGCGCAGTCCCTTGTCCGCCGGGCCTCGTGTGTTCATTTCTGCATCGTATGTGCGCTCCGGGTATGCGCGATGATCGGGGGAGACGCAGGCAACGAGGAGCGCGGGATATGAGTCAGGCGAGCAGGACCAGGCCGAGCGGGAGCAGCACCGCGCTGAGCGAGGCGTACGACACGGCGCTGCTGGATCTCGATGGGGTGGTGTACGCGGGCGGGCAGGCGATCGCTCATGCCGTCGACGCCCTGCGCACCGCGCGGGACGGCGGAATGCACCTGGCGTACGTCACCAACAACGCCCTGCGGACTCCGGCCGCGGTGGCGGAGCATCTGACCGAGCTGGGGGTGCCCGCCGAGCCCGCCGATGTGATCACCTCGGCGCAGGCCGTGGCCCGGCTGGTCGCCGATCAGCTGCCGGAGGGGGCGCGCGTGCTCGTGATCGGGGGCGAGGGGCTGCGGGTGGCGCTGCGCGAACGGGGCCTGGTGCCGGTGGAGTCCGCGGACGACGACCCGGCCGCGGTGGTGCAGGGGTACGGCGGGCCCGACATGGCGTGGGGCCGCTTCGCCGAGGCCTCGTACGCGATCAATCGCGGGCTGCCGTGGTTCGCGTCCAACACGGATCTGACGATTCCGGGCGCCCGGGGGATCGCGCCGGGCAACGGCGCCGCCGTGGAGGTCGTACGGATCGCCACCGGGGCCGAGCCGCAGGTGGCGGGGAAACCGCTGCCTCCGATGCACCGTGAGACGGTGCTGCGGACGGGGGCCGAGCGGCCGCTCGTGGTGGGCGACCGGCTCGACACGGACATCGAGGGGGCGTTCAACGGAGGCGTGGACTCGCTGCTGGTGCTCACCGGGGTGACGGACGCGGCGCAGCTGGTGACCGCGGTCCCCGAGCACCGGCCGACGTACGTCGACGCCGATCTGCGGGGTCTGCTGACGGGGCAGCCCGAGGTGACGAGGACGGGCGAGGCGTACGCCTGCGGCGGCTGGACGGCGTCCGTACGCGGCGGGGAGCTGGTGCTGGACGGCGACGGCGAGGCGCTCGACGGTCTGCGGGCGCTGTGCGCGGCGGCGTGGTCGCATGCCGGGGACGGTGCGTGCGCGCTGGACGCGGGCAAGGCGGTGGCCCGGCTCGGACTGTAGGCGACGGTCCGGCCTTCCCCGCCCCCCGGGCCGGAGGCTTGGCGGGGGTGGCCGGATCATGTCCATGCGAGGCTAGGCTAACCTAACTCGCGTGTTGGTTGAGAGTCCTCCGAAACCGAGCGCAGGCCCGCCGGCCGCGCCGGACAGCGCCGCGCCCCCCGGACGCCATGCGGTACGCGCCGCAGGGCTCCTGGTGGCGCTGGCCGCCCTGGTGCTGGTGTGCCTGGCGAGCATCGCGATCGGCGCCAAGGGGCTGCCGGTCGCCGACGTGTGGCACGGCCTGTTCCACCCCACGGGCAGCGGCGACGACGTCCTCGTACGGAAGGTGCGGATCCCCCGGACCGTGCTCGGCCTGGTCGTCGGCGCCGCGCTCGGGCTCGCCGGGGCCGTGATGCAGGCGCTGACCCGCAACCCGCTGGCCGAGCCGGGGCTGCTCGGGGTCAACGCCGGCGCCTCGGCGGCCGTCGTCTCCGCCATCAGCTTCCTCGGCGTCACCTCGCTGACCGGGTACGTCTGGTTCGCCTTCGCCGGAGCCGCGATCGTCTCGGTCGCCGTGTACCTGCTCGGCGGCAGCCGGTCCGCCAATCCGGTACGCCTCGCACTGGCCGGGACGGCCGTCACCGCCGCCCTGTACGGCTACGTCAACGCCGTACAGCTGCTGGATTCGGCGGCCCTGGACCGGTTGCGGTTCTGGACGGTCGGCTCGCTGGCCTCCGCCGACATGGAGACGGTCGGCAAGGTGTGGCCGTTCATCGCACTCGGCGTCCTGCTCACGCTGCTCATCGCGCGGCCGCTCAACGCCCTGGAGATGGGCGACGACACCGCGCGCTCCCTCGGCGCCCATCTGACGCGGACCAGGATCCTGGCGATGCTCGCCGTCACCCTGCTGTGCGGCGCCGCGACGGCCGCGTGCGGGCCGATCGTCTTCATCGGGCTGATGATCCCCCACCTGGTGCGCACGATCACCGGCCCCGACATGCGGTGGATCCTGCCCTACGCGGCGGTGCTCTCCCCGGTGCTCCTGCTCGGCGCGGACGTGGTCGGCCGGGTCGTCGCCCGGCCGTCCGAACTGCAGGTCGGCATCGTCACCGCGCTGCTCGGCGGGCCCGTCTTCATCCACCTCGTACGACGCAAGAGGATGTCCCAGCTGTGAAGGCCACCCAGGAGCAGACGCCTGCGCAGGCCGCGGGGACGGCGCGGTCGGTGCGGGCCGTCCGGACGGCCGGCGGCTATTCGTTCCGGATGAACGTCCGGGCGTCCCTCGTCATCCTGCTGCTCGCCGTCGTGGCGGCCGGCACGTCCGTCGTCCTCATCGGCAGCGGCGACTTCTCGATGACGCCGGGCGAGGTCGTGACCACGCTCTTCGGACGCGGCACCTTCCAGCAGGAGTTCATCGTCACGGACCTGCGCCTGCCGCGGGTGCTGGTCGGTCTTCTCGTGGGGGCGGCGCTGGGCGTCGGCGGGGCCGTGTTCCAGACCCTCTCGCGCAACCCGCTCGGCAGCCCCGACGTGCTCGGCTTCGGCCAGGGCGCCACCGTGGGCGCGCTGACCGTGATCGTCCTCTTCCATGGCGGCGCGACAGCGGTCGCGGGCGGCGCGGTGGTCGGCGGCCTGCTGACCGGCGTCGCCGTCTACGTGCTGGCGTGGAAGCGCGGGGTGCACGGTTTCCGGCTCGTCCTGGTCGGGATCGGCGCGGCCGCGATGCTCACGGCCGCGACCCAGTACCTGATCACCAAGGCCGACCTGGTCGACGCGACCCGTGCCGTCGTCTGGATGACCGGCTCGCTCGACGGCCGGGACTGGGCGCAGGTCCGGCCCCTGCTCGTGGTCTGCGGCCTGCTGCTCCCGGTGGTGTTCGCGCACGGGCCCGCGCTGCGGGTGATGGAGATGGGCGACGACGCCGCGTACGCCCTCGGGGTGGGCGTCGAGCGCACCCGGCTCGTCCTGATGGGCTCCGCCGTCCTTCTCGTCGCCGTCGCCACCGCCGCGGCGGGACCGATCGCGTTCGTCTCGCTGAGCGCCCCGCAGCTCGCCCGCCGGCTCACCCGCTTCACCGGCCCCAACCTGGTGGCCTCGACCTTCATGGGGGCGGCGCTCCTCCTCGTCGCGGACTGGGTGTCGATGGAGGCCTTCGGCGACCGGCAGCTGCCCGTCGGCGTCGTCACCGGGGTGCTCGGCGGCTGCTATCTGCTGTGGCTGCTCGTGTCCGAGCGCAAGGCGGGCCGTATATGAGGGCCCGCGCACGGGGCGCCGCTTCCGCGCCGCCTTCCCCTTCCCTTCCCCCCGCCGATCCCGCCCACCCCCGGAGTACGACCATGCAGCGCCTCACCGCGGACTCGGTGACCCTCGGCTACGACCAGCGGGTCATCGCGGAGAACCTCTCGGTCGAGATTCCCGACCACTCGTTCACCGTGATCGTCGGCCCCAACGCCTGCGGGAAGTCGACGCTGCTGCGGGCGCTCTCCCGGATGCTGAAGCCGGCCCGCGGCCAGGTGCTGCTGGACGGGGAGGCGATCCACGGGCTGCCCGCGAAGAAGGTGGCCAGGACCCTGGGGCTGCTGCCCCAGTCCTCCATCGCGCCGGAGGGCATCACCGTGGCGGATCTCGTGGCCCGGGGGCGGTACCCGCACCAGGGGCTGCTGCGGCAGTGGTCACCCGAGGACGAACGCATTGTCGAGGAATCGATGGCGTCGACCGGCGTGGGCGCGCTGGGTGATCGCTATGTCGACGAATTGTCCGGCGGCCAGCGTCAGCGGGTCTGGATCGCGATGGCACTCGCCCAGCAGACGCCGCTGCTGCTGCTCGACGAGCCGACGACGTACCTCGACATCCAGCACCAGATCGACGTGCTCGACCTGTGCGCGGAGCTGCACGAGACCCAGGGGCGCACGCTGGTGGCGGTCCTGCACGACCTGAACCACGCCGCGCGGTACGCCACGCACCTCATCGCCATGCGCGAGGGCGAGGTCGTCGCGGAGGGGGCGCCGGGGGAGATCGTCACCGCGGAGCTCGTGGAGCGGGTGTTCGGGCTGCGGTGCCAGGTGATCTCCGATCCGGAGACGGGGACGCCGCTGGTGGTCCCCGCGGCGCGGGTGCGCGGGGCGCGGGCAGCGCGGCCGGCACCGGTGTCCGGAGGCGCGTGAGCCTCGGCCACGCGTGGTCCTCAAGCGCCGGAGGGGCTTGAACGCAGGCGTGAGCGTTCCGAGGTCCGCGGGTCCCGGACGGGCCTTGGGCCGGGCGTGACGGGGTTCAGAGACGTCCTCGAGCGCCGGACGGGCCTCATGCGCCTACAGCAGTGATCTGAGTTTCAGCAGGTCGCGGAAGCCCGCCTCCAGGCGGACCCGGCCCGAGCCCCACGCCTTCGCGAAGTTCAGGTCGCCGTCCACCAGCGCCACCAGGTCGTCCCCGGTCATCGCGAGCCGGATCTCCGCCTTCTCCGGGGGCGGTCCCTCGACCGTGTCCAGGACCTGGATCCGGCCCCCGGCGAGGCGTCCGGTGAACGTCACGTCGAGGTCCTTGATGTAGCAGCTCAGCGAGCGGTCGAGCGCCGCCGCGCTGCGCACGTCGCCGTCGGCCCCCGCGAGGGTGTCGGAAAGTCTGTCGAGTGCGCTGCGGCACTCCGCCATGGTCGCCATCGTGATCGACGGTACCGCAGCGCCTCGCGGTAGCGTTTCCCGCATGAGCGACTCGACGCCGGGGCCCGACACGGCCGCCGGAACCGCGCCCGGGGAGATGCCGCACGAGGCGCCGCAGGAGCCGGCCCCCGTGGTCTCGCACGAGCCGGCCGCCCCGGCGCCCCTCGGTGTCGTCCGCACGCCCACGGGCCACGCCGACGTGGACGCGCACCTGGAGCGTCTGGCCGATGCGGACCACCTCGCGGCTGACGGACACATCGAGGTGTACGAGGATGTACACCGTGGCCTGCGCGACGAGCTGACCGCGCTGGACGCCAGGCCCGCCCCCGCACCCACGCCCACGTACGACCACGCGCACGACAGCGCGTACAACGACAGGAGCTGAACCGAACGTGGCAGGAGTGGCCCGTCGCCGCCTCGACGCCGAGCTGGTACGCCGGAAGCTCGCCCGCTCACGCGAGCATGCGAGCCAGCTGATCGCCGCAGGACGGGTGACCGTCGGCGGCAACACCGCGAGCAAACCGGCCACCCAGGTCGAGACGAGTGCCGCCCTCGTCGTCACCAAGGACGACAGCGACCCCGAGTACGTCTCACGGGGCGGCCACAAGCTGGCGGGCGCCCTCGCCGCCTTCGTCCCGCTCGGGCTGGAGGTGGAGGGGCGCCGGGCTCTGGACGCCGGGGCGTCGACGGGCGGGTTCACCGATGTGCTGCTGCGGGCCGGAGCGGCCCGCGTCGTCGCCGTGGACGTCGGCTACGGGCAGCTCGCCTGGTCGCTCCAGTCCGATGAACGCGTCCTCGTCAAGGACCGCACCAATGTGCGGGAACTGACCCTGGAGGCGATCGACGGCGAGCCGGTGGACCTGGTGGTGGGCGACCTGTCCTTCATCCCGCTCGGTCTCGTGCTGCCCGCCCTGGCGCGCTGCGCCGCCCCCGGCGCGGACCTGGTCCTCATGGTCAAGCCCCAGTTCGAGGTCGGCAAGGAGCGCCTCGGCAGCGGGGGTGTGGTGCGCAGCCCCGAGCTGCGCGCCGAGGCGGTACGGGAGGTGGCCCGACGGGCCTGGGCGCTCGGCCTGGGCGTCCGGGGTGTGACGGCGAGCCCGCTGCCCGGGCCGTCGGGGAACGTCGAGTACTTTCTGTGGCTGCGGGCCGGAGCACCGGAGCTTGATCCCGCAGATGTCGACCGTGCAGTGGCGGAGGGGCCTCGTTGACGACGAATGCGGCACGAACAGTCTTTCTCTTGGCACACACCGGCCGGCCGGCCGCGATCCGCAGTGCCGAGCTCGTCGTTCAGGGGCTGCTCCGCAGCGGCCTGGGCGTACGCGTACTGGCGACGGAGGCGGCCGACCTGCCGCTGCCGTCCTCCGTCGAGACCGTCACGGACGCCACGCCCGAGGCGGTGACGGGTTGTGAACTCCTGATCGTGCTGGGCGGCGACGGGACGCTGCTGCGCGGCGCCGAGCTCTCGCGCGCCTCCGGGGTGCCGATGCTGGGCGTCAACCTCGGACGCGTCGGCTTCCTCGCCGAGGCCGAGCGCGACGACCTCGACAAGGTCGTGGACCGGGTCGTCACCCGGGCGTACACGGTCGAGGAGCGCATGACGATCGACGTCCTCGTGCACCGCAACGGCGACGTCGTCCACACGGACTGGGCCCTCAACGAGGCCGCCGTGCAGAAGGTGTCGCCCGAGCGGATGCTGGAGGTCGTCCTGGAGATCGACGGCCGGCCGGTGACCGGGTTCGGCTGCGACGGCATCGTCTGCGCGACGCCGACCGGCTCGACCGCGTACGCCTTCTCGGCGGGCGGGCCCGTCGTGTGGCCCGAGGTCGAGGCGCTGCTGATGGTCCCGATCAGCGCCCACGCGCTCTTCGCCAAGCCGCTGGTGACCTCGCCGACCTCGGTCCTCGCCGTCGAGGTCCAGCCGCACACCCCGCACGGGGTGCTGTGGTGCGACGGGCGCAGGACCGTGGAGCTGCCCGCGGGCGCGCGCGTCGAGGTGCGTCGAGGCGCCGTGCCCGTACGGCTGGCGCGGCTGCACCAGGCCTCCTTCACCGACCGGCTGGTGGCGAAGTTCGCGCTGCCCGTGTCGGGGTGGCGGGGCGCACCGCACTGACCCGGGCGCGGCCCGCCCGTCAGCGGATCGGGCGGCGCGGCCGTGGCCCGTGTGCACGAGGGCCGGGAAACCTCGTATGGTCATGTCCGTGTTGGAGGAGATGCGGATACGGTCGCTCGGAGTCATCGACGACGCGGTGGTGGAACTGTCACCCGGTTTCACCGCGGTGACCGGTGAGACCGGCGCGGGCAAGACCATGGTCGTCACCAGCCTGGGGCTGCTGCTCGGCGGACGCGCCGATCCCGCCCTGGTGCGGATCGGCGCCAAGGCCGCGGTCGTCGAGGGCCGGATCACGGTGGCCGAGGGCGACGCGGCGGCGCTGCGGGCCGAGGAGGCAGGGGCCGAGATCGAGGACGGTGCGCTGCTCATCAGCCGTACCGTTTCCGCCGAGGGGCGCTCCCGCGCCCACCTCGGCGGCAGGTCCGTGCCCGTGGGAGTGCTGGCCGAACTCGCCGACGAACTCGTCGCCGTGCACGGCCAGACCGACCAGCAGGGTCTGCTCAAGCCGGCCCGCCAGCGGCAGGCCCTGGACCGGTACGCGGGCGACGGCGTCGCCGTGCCCCTCGCCACGTACGCGGCGGCCTACCGGCGGCTGCGCGAGGTCGCCGGTGAGCTCGACGAGCTGACCACACGTGCCCGTGAGCGGGCCCAGGAAGCCGATCTGCTGCGTTTCGGGCTGAACGAGATCGCCGCGGTCGAACCGTTGCCCGGCGAGGACACCGAACTCGCCGCCGAGGCCCAGCGCCTCGGTCACGCCGACGCGCTCGCCTCCGCCGCCGCTCTCGCGCACACCGCGCTGGCCGGCAACCCCGAGGACCAGGAGGCCGTCGACGCGACGACCGTCGTCGCGGCGGCCCGGCAGGCGCTGGACGGGGTGCGCGCCCACGACCCGGCGCTCGCCGCGCTCGCCGACCGGGTCGGCGAGATCTCCATCCTGCTCGCCGACGTCGCGGGGGAACTGGCCGGGTACGCGGACCAGCTGGACTCCGACCCCCTGCGCCTCGCCGCGGTCGAGGAGCGCCGGGCCGCGCTCACGGGCCTCACCCGCAAGTACGGCGCCGACATCGCCGCCGTACTGGCCTGGGCCGAGGACGGGGCACGCCGGCTGACCGAGCTGGAGGGCGACGACGACCGGATCGGCGAGCTGACCGCTGAGCGGGACGCGCTGCGCGCCGAACTCTCCGTGCTCGGACAGGCGTTGACCGATGCCCGCACGGCGGCCGCCGCGCTCTTCGCCGAAGCGGTGACCGAGGAACTCGCCTCCCTCGCGATGCCGCACGCCCGCGTCTCCTTCGACATCCGGCAGACCGAGACGGCGGACGAGGCGTCCGGCATCGAGATCGGCGGACGCAACGTGGCCTACGGTCCCTCCGGCGCCGACGAGGTCGAACTCCTGCTGGCCCCGCACCCCGGCGCCCAGCCCCGTCCGATCGCCAAGGGCGCGTCGGGCGGCGAACTGTCCCGGGTGATGCTCGCCGTCGAGGTGGTCTTCGCCGGCTCCGACCCCGTGCCCACCTACCTCTTCGACGAGGTCGACGCCGGGGTCGGCGGCAAGGCGGCCGTCGAGGTCGGCCGCCGGCTGGCGAAGCTCGCCAGGTCCGCCCAGGTCGTGGTCGTCACCCACCTGCCCCAGGTGGCCGCGTTCGCCGACCGGCAGCTGCTGGTCGAGAAGACCGTGGACGGCTCCGTGACCAGGAGCGGCGTCACGGTCCTGGAGGGCGAGGACCGGGTACGGGAGCTTTCCCGGATGCTCGCGGGCCAGGAGGACTCCGAGACGGCCCGGGCGCACGCCGAGGAACTGCTGGCCACGGCGCGGGCGGACGGCTGAGGGTCCCGCCGCCGGGCTGCCGCGGCGGCCCGGCGGCCTGACGCATTTCACCCGTGCGAGTGGTGCGCCACGCCCGGTTTGTTGCGGTGCGCACCGGCGTATCGGGGCGGCCGTGCCGGAACGTGCGTACGGACTGGCATCCTTGGCCGTGTACCTACGGCCGTCGGGCGACGCCGTTACCCCCGACTCGGGATCCCCGGGAGCCATTCAACGTGTCACAGCTGCGTACGGTCCAAGTGCTGGGCGGCGGCAGTGCGGGCAGCAGTGCCCATGTCGGTTCGCTGGCCGCCGGACTGGTCGCGCGAGGCGTGCAGGTCACCGTCTGCGCTCCGGCCGCACTGGACCGTGCCTATGAATTCTCCGCCACGGGGGCCCACTTCACGCCCGTGCCGCGGCGCAGCGACCCCGCCGCCGTCGCCGCCCTGCGGGCCGCCTGCGCGGGGGCCGACGTCGTGCACGCGCACGGGGTGCACGCCGCCCTGCGGGCCGCGCTGGCGCTCGGTGGGCGGCAGGTCCCGCTGGTCGTCACCTGGCACACCCGGACCCATGCGGAGGGCGCGCGCCGCCGGCTGCTGCACCTGATGGAGCGAAGGTCCGCCCGCGCGGCCTCGGTGGTGCTCGGCGCGTCCTCGGACCTGGTCGACCGGGCCCGGCGCCGGGGCGCGCGCGACGCCCGCCTCGCGCCCGTCGCCATTCCCGCACCGCGTGTCCCCCCATCGGTGCCCGATGGCAAGGTGCGTGCCGAAATCGGCGCGACAGCACGGCCGTTGATCATGGCGGTGGGCAGCCTCGTACCCCATCACGGATACGGCACGCTGCTCGACGCCGCACGGATGTGGCGCCGGCTCGACCCCGTACCCCTGCTGGTCATCGCCGGCGAGGGGCGGGAGCGGGCGGCGCTGCGGCGCAGGATCAAGGACGAGGACCTGCCCGTCTCGCTGATCGGCAGCCGCACCGACGTTCCCGAACTCCTGGCCGCCGCCGACCTGGTCGTGCTGCCCAGCCGGTGGGAGGCGCGTTCGGTGCTGGCCCAGGAGGCGCTGCGGATCGGCGCGCCGCTGGTCGCCACCGCCGTCGGCGGAGTGCCCGAACTCGTGGGGGACGCCGCCGCACTCGTGCCGTACGCGAACGCGGAGGCGCTCGCCCGGACCGTGGCCCGGCTGCTGGGCGATCCGGCGGAACGCGAGCGACTGGCGGCCGCCGGGCCGCTGCAGGCGGCGAGTTGGCCGACCGAGGACGACACGGTCGCCCACGTTCTCAGCGTGTACGACGAACTGGCCCAGCCCCTCGCGGCCGCCCGTACCTCCTGAGGACCGGGTTCACGTCGCGTGGCGGCGGGCGCGCAGAGCCAGGCTCAGCGCCAGGACGGCCTGCGGGTCGTCCAGATCGGTGCCGAGCAGTTCCCCTATGCGGGCCAGCCGGTTGTACAGCGTCTGCCGGTTCAGATGCAGCTCACGCGCCGTCTCCGCCTTGCGTCCCGCATGCGCGAGATACGTCTCCAGCGTGGGCAGCAGCGGCGGGCGCGAGGTGCGGTCGTGATCGCGCAACGGGCCGATCGCCCGTTCCACGAACGCCGCCAGATCCGGATGGTCCCGCAGCCGCCACAGCAACAGATCGATGTCGAGACGGCGCGCGTCGTACCAGGGCCGGTCGCCGAGCCCTTGCGCCGCCGTGGCCGTCTCCGCGGCATGCCGCAGCCCCGCCCCGGCCGCCGCCCAGCCGCCCGCCACCCCGACCACCACGACGGGGGGATGGGAACCCGCCCGTTCCAGACCGGCCCGCTCCACCCCGGCCCGCAACGCCGCGGCGACCCGGTCGGCCACCGCCGTACGCTCCGTCTCCGTGCGCAGCCCCAGCAACAGCGGCACCCGGCCCTCCACCGGCCGCACCCCGAGCAGCACCGGCACGCCCACCGAGGACAGCTCCTCCAGGACCGCACGCGCCAGCAGCGCCCAGTTGCCGGAGGGGGAGAGCTCCGGGGCCAGCCGCATCACGACGGGCAGCAGCGGCATCTCGCCCGGCTTGAAGCCCAGCACGCGGGCCTGCGCCGGCGCGTCCTCGGGGGTGATCCGGCCCTCCGCGAGATCGGTGAGGAAGTCGCCGCGGCCGCGCGCCGCGAGTTCCTCCTCCTGGCGGGCCTGCATCAGCACCACCGCCAGAATGCCCGCGGCCCGCTCCGCCGCCATCCGGTGCACCGGCACCAGCGGCCCGTCCACGGCCAGCAGGACCAGCCTGGCGCGCACCGAACCGGCCCCCGGACCACCGCCCGGCACATCCACCAGCACCGCGCCGACGGGCGGCGACTCCCGGGCCGCCCGGCCGCCCCGCATCCCGTCCCACACCTGGAGCGGATCGGGGGAGACCGGGCCCGACTCGGTGCCCGCCGCGTACAGCAGCTGGCCGTCCGCGGTCTCCAGGAAGACCGGGTTCGCCGTGAAATCCGCGAGGATGCCCAGTACCTGGGGCACCCCGCCGCCCCCGAGCAGGGCCTGCGTGCAGCGCCGGTGGACCTCCTCGGCGCGCTGCAGGAGCGCGTAGTGACCGTTGACGATCTCGGTGTGGATCTCCTCCGTCACCGTCACGAACGGCACCTCGCGGTGCAGCTGGACCAGCGGCAGCCCGGCCGCGCGGGCGGCGTCCACGATCGAGGACGGCAGCCTGCTGAAGCGCGGACCGAGCTCCACCACGAGCGCGGCGATGCCGCGGTCCGCGAGCCGGCGGACGAACGCGCGCTGCTCGGCGGGGCGGGTGCCGAGCCCCAGACCGGTGGTGAGGAGCAGCTCCCCGCCCTTCAGCAGGGACGCGATGTTGGGGACCTCGCCCGCGTGCACCCAGCGCACGGTGCGGCCGAGCCGGTCGGCGCCGGTCACCACCTCGGGAAGTCCGCTGCGCAGCCCCGGCAGCTCCAGGGCTCGCTGCACGGTGATGCCGCCTTGGGTCTCCACTGCTCTGGCCTCGCGCTCCGCGTCGGTCGGACCGGGCGGTCGCACGGTCGCGCCCGCCCTGGTCAGGAAGGTACCGGCCCGGAGCGCCGGAGGCCGCGCCGGGGCGGTACGCCGTTGACACCGGCGGGACCCGCTGCGATCTTGACATGTCGTTACCGGGGCGAGGGGGGAAGCATGGACGAGGACACGCTGCCGTACGGGGCCGGAGCAGGCGAGGGCGCCTCCGGGAGGGCTGGGGACGGGACGCGTCACGTGGACGCCCCGCCCGGTCCGCTGGTCGACGCCCACTGGCTCGCCGCGCGGCTCGGCCGCGCGGGGCTGCTGGTGTTCGACGCCTCCGTCGGCGCGCACCGGGGGGCCGGGCAGAGGATCGCGGGCGCGCGGCGGTTCGACATCGACGGCGCGCTCTCCGACCCCACGGGGCCGCTGCCCCACACGATGCCCGACGCCGGCCGGTTCACCGAGGAACTGCGCTCCCTGGGCCTCCACGACGGCGACACGGTCGTGGTCTACGACGCGGTGGGGATCTACTCCAGCGCCCGGGCCTGGTGGATGCTCCGCGCGATGGGCTTCGACCGGGTCGCGGTGCTCGACGGGGGCCTGCCCGGCTGGGCGGCTGCCGGACTGCCGATGGAGGACGGCGAGCCCGCCGTCCCCGCGGAGCGCGGCGACTTCACGGCCAGACCGCGCGCGGGACTTCTCGTGGGCGCCGACGAAGTGGCGGCGGCCCTCTCCGACCCGGCATCCGCCGTCTTCGACGCCCGTTCCCGTGAACGCTTTCTCGGCACGGCCCCCGAGCCGCGCCCGGGTCTGCGCCGCGGCCACATGCCCGGGGCGGTCAGCCTGCCCTTCGGCGAGCTCCAGCACGAGGGCCGGATGCGCCCGGCGGCGGAACTGCGGGCCGCGTTCGCCGGTCCGGCGCAGGGCCGGGAGCGGCTGATCTTCAGCTGCGGATCGGGTGTCACCGCCTGCGTCCTGACGCTGGGCGCCGCACTCGCCGGATACCGCGACCTGGCGGTCTACGACGGCTCCTGGAGCGAGTGGGGACTGCCCTCGGAGCACCGCCCGGCCGTGACGGACGGGCCGGGGCGGGCCGGCTGACGACGGCGCCGCGGTGGGCCTCCCGGCGCCTCGCCGTTCCGCCCACCGCCGCCCGCCCGGCCCGCCGACGGCGGGCCCCGCCGTCAGCCCACGTACGCCCCGCTCGCCGTCAGCCGCAGCGCCGTGTCGATCAGCGGCACGTGGCTGAAGGCCTGCGGGAAGTTGCCCACCTGGCGCTGCAGCCGGGCGTCCCACTCCTCCGCCAGCAGGCCCAGGTCGTTGCGCAGGGCCAGCAGGCGCTCGAAGAGCTGGCGGGCCTCGTCGACCCGGCCGATCATCGCCAGGTCGTCCGCCAGCCAGAACGAACAGGCCAGGAACGCGCCCTCGTCGCCCTCCAGGCCGTCGACCCCCGCGTCCTCCCCGGACGTGGGGTAGCGGAGCACGAAGCCGTCCTCGGTGGACAGCTCCCGCTGGATCGCCTCGATCGTGCCGATGACCCGCTTGTCGTCGGGCGGCAGGAACCCCATCTGCGGGATCAGCAGCAGGGAGGCGTCCAGCTCCTTCGACCCGTAGGACTGGGTGAAGGTGTTGCGCTCCTTGTCGTAGCCCCGCTCGCAGACCGTGCGGTGGATGTCGTCGCGCAGCTCACGCCACTTCTCCAGCGGGCCGTCCGTGTCGCCGGACTCGATCAGCTTGATCGTCCGGTCGACCGCCACCCACGCCATCACCTTGGAGTGAACGAAGTGCCGGCGCGGACCGCGCACCTCCCAGATGCCCTCGTCCGGCTCTTCCCAGTGCTTCTCCAGGTACTCGATCAGCTTGAGCTGGAGACCGGTCGCGTAGTCGTTGCGGGTCAGCCCCGTCATGTGCGCGAGGTGCAGGGCCTCGGTCACCTCGCCGTACACATCCAGCTGGAGCTGGCCCGCGGCGCCGTTGCCGACCCGGACCGGGCCGGAGTTCTCGTAACCGGGCAGCCACTCCAGCTCGGCCTCACCCAGCTCACGCTCGCCCGCGATGCCGTACATGATCTGGAGGTTCTCCGGGTCGCCCGCGACCGCCCGCAGCAGCCACTCGCGCCAGGCCCGGGCCTCCTCGCGGTAGCCGGTGCGCAGCAGCGAGGAGAGGGTGATCGCGGCGTCGCGCAGCCAGGTGTAGCGGTAGTCCCAGTTGCGGGAACCGCCGATGTCCTCGGGCAGGGAGGTGGTCGGCGCGGCGACGATGCCGCCCGTCGGCGCGTACGTCAGGGCCTTCAGGGTGATCAGCGAGCGGACCACGGCCTCGCGGTACGGGCCGTGGTACGTGCACTGGGCGACCCAGTCCCGCCAGAAGTCCGCGGTGGCCTCCAGCGCGCCCTCCGGGTCCGGGAGCGCGGGCGGCTCCCGGTGCGAGGGCTGCCAGCTGATGGTGAACGCGATCCGGTCACCCGGGGCGACCGTGAAGTCGGAATACGTGGTCAGGTTCTCCCCGTACGTCTCCGCCGGGGTGTCGAACCACACGGAATCCGGTCCCGCGACGGCGACAGTGCGGGTGTCCACCTTGTGGACCCACGGGGTGACGCGCCCGTAGCTGAACCGCATCCGCAGCTCCGAGCGCATCGGCACCCGGCCGCTGATTCCCTCCACGATCCGGATCAGCTGGGGCGCGCCGTCGCGCGGCGGCATGAAGTCGGTCACCCGGACCGTGCCGCGCGGCGTGTCCCATTCCGATTCCAGGATCAGTGAGTCCCCGCGGTAGCGGCGACGGTCCGCCGACGGCGGTTCGGCGCCCTCCGCGCGGGCCGGTCCCAGGCGCCAGAAGCCGTGCTCCTCGGTGCCCAGCAGTCCCGCGAAGACGGCGTGTGAATCGAAGCGGGGCAGGCACAGCCAGTCGGCCGTGCCGTCCCGGCAGACCAGGGCGGCGGTCTGCATGTCTCCGATGAGTGCGTAATCCTCGATGCGCCCGGCCACGTGCATCTCCAGTCGAACGGCCATGTCGCCCCGTGGGGCATTACTGCGGGTCAAGAGGTCGTTGCAAGGGGTTGATGTGGGGGGACCTGCGAACTCCTACCTCGCCCGAGCGAGTATCCGAGCAGGATACGACGCACCCGGATGATCCGCGCGACGCTCTTGACAACCGAGATGAGCCGAACGGGTGTGGTGTGTGAGACATGGGGTGATCCGGTGACCCGGGTGTGCCCATCGTGGCCGGAAGCAGGCTCCCCGCGTCGCTGTTACCCTGGTAGCCCGTGGACCGGTGGTCGTCGGCGACAGCAGACGAGGCCCCCGAACCGCAGCGACGGCACCTCCGGATTTCTCCGGACGGCAACGCCGGCACGCACCTCACGATCGCGACCACGGGAGCCCCCTTTGGCTATGCAGCCCACATCCACGACGACCAAGCACATCTTCGTCACCGGGGGTGTCGCCTCTTCCCTCGGCAAGGGTCTGACTGCCTCCAGCCTCGGCGCCCTGCTCAAGGCGCGCGGCCTCCGGGTCACCATGCAGAAGCTCGACCCGTACCTGAACGTCGACCCGGGCACGATGAACCCGTTCCAGCACGGTGAGGTGTTCGTCACCAACGACGGCGCCGAGACCGACCTGGACATCGGCCACTACGAGCGCTTCCTCGACGTGGACCTCGACGGCTCCGCCAACGTCACCACCGGCCAGGTCTACTCGCAGGTCATCGCCAAGGAGCGGCGCGGCGAGTACCTCGGTGACACCGTGCAGGTCATCCCGCACATCACCAACGAGATCAAGCACCGCATCCGGCGCATGGCCACCGACGACGTCGACGTCGTCATCACCGAGGTCGGCGGCACGGTCGGCGACATCGAGTCGCTGCCGTTCCTGGAGACCGTCCGCCAGGTCCGCCACGAGGTAGGCCGGGACAACGTCTTCGTCGTCCACATCTCGCTGCTGCCGTACATCGGCCCGTCCGGCGAACTCAAGACCAAGCCCACCCAGCACTCGGTGGCCGCCCTGCGCAACATCGGTATCCAGCCGGACGCCATCGTGCTGCGCGCGGACCGCGACGTACCGACCGCCATCAAGCGCAAGATCTCGCTGATGTGCGACGTCGACGAAGCCGCCGTGGTGGCCTGCCCGGACGCGAAGTCGATCTACGACATCCCGAAGGTGCTGCACTCCGAGGGCCTGGACGCCTACGTCGTGCGCAAGCTCGACCTGCCGTTCCGCGACGTCGACTGGACCACGTGGGGCGATCTGCTGGACCGCGTCCACAACCCCGACCACGAGGTCACCGTCGCGCTGGTCGGCAAGTACATCGACCTCCCCGACGCCTACCTCTCGGTCACCGAGGCCATCCGGGCCGGCGGCTTCGCCAACAAGGCCCGCGTCAAGGTCAAGTGGGTCGCCTCCGACGACTGCAAGACCCCGGCCGGCGCCAAGAAGCAGCTCGGCGACGTCGACGCGATCTGCATCCCCGGCGGCTTCGGCGAGCGCGGTGTCATCGGCAAGGTCGGCGCCATCCAGTACGCCCGCGAGAACAAGGTTCCGCTGCTGGGCCTGTGCCTGGGCCTGCAGTGCATCGTGATCGAGGCGGCGCGCAACCTCGCCGGGATCCCCGACGCCAACTCCACCGAGTTCGACGCCGCCACCGCGCACCCCGTCATCTCGACGATGGAGGAGCAGCTGGCCTACGTCGAGGGCGCGGGCGACCTGGGCGGCACCATGCGGCTCGGCCTGTACCCGGCGAAGCTCGCCGAGGGCTCGCTGGTCCGTGAGGCCTACGACGGCCAGCCGTACGTGGACGAGCGCCACCGTCACCGCTACGAGGTCAACAACGCCTACCGGGCCGAGCTGGAGAAGAAGGCCGGTCTGGTCTTCTCCGGCACCTCCCCGGACAACAAGCTCGTCGAGTACGTGGAGTACCCGCGCGAGGTGCACCCCTACCTGGTCGCCACCCAGGCGCACCCGGAGCTGCGCTCCCGCCCGACCCGCCCGCACCCGCTCTTCGCGGGCCTCGTGAAGGCGGCCGTCGCGCGCCAGGCGGCCGCCACGCCGGGCAAGTGACGTCGCCCTCCGGGGCGTTACGGTTGACCGGGGTACGCGTCCTTCGAGGACCTGTACCCCGGTCACTGTTTTTTGTGGGAGGACGTAGATGGGTATCCAGGACACGCCCGAGGAATGGCCGGTCACCGCGACCGGGACTCCGTTCCGGGGCAGCAAGACCAGCGTCCGCACCGATGACGTGGAGATGCCCGACGGCACGGTCGCGCGCCGCGACTACCAGGTCCACCCGGGCTCGGTCGCCGTGCTCGCGCTCGACGACGAGGACCGGGTCCTCGTGCTGCGCCAGTACCGGCACCCGGTGCGCCAGAAACTGTGGGAGATCCCGGCCGGGCTCCTCGACGTCCCCGGGGAGAACCCGCTGCACGCGGCGCAGCGCGAGCTCTACGAGGAGGCGTACGTCAAGGCCGAGGACTGGCGGGTGCTGACCGACGTCTACACGACACCCGGCGGCTGCGACGAAGCCGTGCGGATCTTCCTCGCCCGGAACATCTCCGAGGCGGACGGGGAGCGCTTCGCCGTCGCCGAGGAGGAGGCCGACATGGAGCTGGCCCGCGTGCCGCTCCAGGACCTCGTACGGGGCGTACTCGCCGGGGACCTCCACAACAACTGCCTGGTGGTGGGGGTGCTCGCGCTCACCGCGGTGCTCGCGGGCGACGGCGCCGACTCGCTGCGGCCCGCCGAGGCGCCCTGGCCCGCGCGGCCGTTCGAGGCCTGACGGTTCGCGTTCGGGGCCTGCCGGTTCGCCGGAGGTCCGGGGCCGACGCTCGCGCGGCCCCCGTGGACACTCCTTCGGCTCCCCCGATCGGAAAAGCTGCTGATCCGATCGGGGGACCTCCCGTCGCGCTCCTCAGGGTTCGTCCACCCGCCTGAACTACGCTCGGACTGCCCTGACCGGAGTCCCGGCGGGCGACGCGTGCAGCGAAGTGGAGCGTGGCCCGTGACGGATCAGGCGGTGGACACCAGCGACCCGGCCGAGGCAGCGGGGACCGAGGGACCGGCCGCCGTCGAACCACCCCGATTCTTCGGGCGCGAGCGCGAGTTGACGGAACTGCGGGCCGATATCGAACGGGCCGGACTGGACACCATGGCCGGTCGCAGGAGCGGCCGGGCCCGGGTCCTGCTGATCGCCGGACGCCCCGGTTCCGGCCGCACCGCACTCGCCGGAGAGCTCACCCGCCGACTGCTCGCCACGGGGGACTACCCCGACGGACTGCTCCGCGTCCGGCTCACCGAACCCGGCGGCGTCCCCGTCCCCGCCGAACGTGCCGCGCGCGAACTCCTGCGCGGGCTGGGCGTGAGCGGACCGCCCGGCGCGGACGCGGACGAACTGTCCGAGATGGTCCGCGAGGCGCTCGCCGTACGCCGCGTCCTGCTCCTGCTCGACGACGCCGCCGACGCCGAACAGGTCGACCCGCTGCTGCCGGACAACCCCGACTGCCTCGTCGTCGCCACCGCTCAGGGCCCGCTGACCGGCATCCCGGGCGTCCGGCCCTGCACCATCGGCGGCCTGGACGCGGGCTCCGCCGTCGGACTGCTCGCCCTTGCGATCGGCCAGGTGAGGATCACCGTCGACCCGCTGACGGCCGAGGCGCTGGCGGAGGAGTGCGGCGGGCTGCCCGCCGCCCTGGTCATGATCGGCGGCTGGCTGGCCGCCCGCCCGACGGCCTCGGTCGCCGATGTGACGAAACAACTCCGGGAACTTCCGGAGGACGCCGACCAGCCCACCGGCGCCCGCCCGCTGACCCGCGCCTTCCGGCTGGTCCACGACTCCCTGCCGCCGACCGCCGCCCGGATACTGCGCCTGCTCTCCCTGGCCCCGGCCGGGCTCGCCGACGCCCACACCGCATCGGCGCTCGCCGGCTGCTCCGTCTCGGCCGCCCGGACCACCCTCGACGACTTCGTGCGGCTGGGGCTGCTGCGGGGCGACGGCGCGGAGCAGCCGCAGTACGAGGTGCCCGGCTGCCTCGCGGGGCTGCTGCGGGCGCTGCTGGAGGAACGGGACCGCCCGGCCGAGATCCAGCTCGCCCGGGCCCGGATGCTCGAGCGCACCGTGCGCCTGCTCCAGTCCTGCCGCGCGGTCACCGAACCGGAGGGCTCCGCGTCCCGGCGCAAGCTCGCCGGGCTGCCGCGCTCCTTGCGGTTCCCCGGCCCCGAGGCGGCGGCCGCCTGGCTGCGGGTGCGCAGGCCGGCCCTGGTCGCGTCCGCCCGGATCGCCGTCGAGGACGGTGAACTCGACACTCTGGCACGGCGGTTGGTGGCCGCCCTGGTGCGAGCACTGGCCGCGCACGAGGGCACCGAGGCGGCCGCGCCCGAGCTCTACGGACTGCACGGTCTGGTCCTGGCCGTCGCGGAGCGGCGCGATCTGCCCCGGGAGCGGGCGGCCGCCCTGCTCAACCTCGCCGACCTGGACGCCGGGACCGGCCGGACCCGGGAGGCGCTGGCCCGCTACCGGGCCGCCCTGGACGCCGGCCGGGCCGCGAAGGACCCCTACGCCACCGGCCGGGCGATGGAATCCGTGGGCGGCGCCTACGCGGAGCTGGGCGACTTCCACCGGGCCTCCGACTGGTACGGGCGGGCCCTCGCCCAGCGGCTCACCCAGGGCGAGCGCGCCGACGAAGCGCGGCTCTACGGGCGGCTGGGCACCGTGCACACGTATGCAGGCCGGTACGGCGAGGCGCTGCGGAACTGGCGCGCGGCCGCGGCCGGCTACCGCAGGCTCGGCGATCTCCCCGCCCACGCCCGGGCGCTCAGCGAGGTCGCCCGGGTCCAGGAGTACGCGGGCCGTCCGCAGGAGTCGCTGCACACGTGCCGCGAGGCCGTGGAGTGGGCCCGCCGGGCCGAGGACGTGCGCCTTCAGGCCGCACTGGAGCTGCGGCTGGCCGACACCCTCGACCGCCTCGGCGACCCCGCAGCCGCGGGTCTGCACCGGGGCGCAGCCGAGAGATTGCTGGGCGAGGAGAGCGCAGCCTACGAAATCCGTAGTGCAGTGACAGAAAATTAATGCTTTGTAAGGCTAGACAGCGGGAACCCCTTCATTAGACTGGCTCTGCCGCGGGTCTTCGCGGTGTCTCCATTTACGATGCGTATATCCGGGTATGTACAGGTGTGCCCGGGTAACTCTCTGAGCCAAGGACCGTGATCGACGTGAAGGTCGGCATCCCCCGCGAAGTCAAGAACAACGAGTTCCGCGTGGCGATCACGCCTGCCGGTGTGCACGAGCTCGTCCGCCACGGCCACCAGGTGGTCGTCGAGGAGAACGCCGGAGCCGGCTCCTCCATCACGGACGCGGAGTACGTCGCCGCCGGGGCGCAGATCCTGCCCACCGCCGACGAGGTCTGGGCCTCCGCGGACCTGCTGCTGAAGGTCAAGGAGCCGGTCGCCGAGGAGTACCACCGCCTCCGCAAGGGCCAGACCCTCTTCACGTACCTGCACCTCGCCGCCTCCCGCGCGTGCACGGACGCGCTGCTGGAGTCCGGCACCACCGCGATCGCCTACGAGACCGTCGAGACCGCGAACCGCGCGCTGCCGCTGCTCGCCCCGATGTCCGAGGTCGCGGGCCGGCTCGCCCCGCAGGTCGGCGCGTACCACCTGATGCGTTCGGTCGGCGGCCGCGGCGTGCTGCCCGGCGGTGTCCCGGGCACGGCGGCCGGCAAGGCCGTCGTCATCGGCGGCGGGGTCTCCGGCTGGAACGCCACGCAGATCGCCGTCGGTCTCGGCTTCCACGTCACGCTGCTCGACAAGGACATCAACAAGCTCCGCGAGGCCGACAAGATCTTCGGCACCAAGGTGCAGACCGTCGTCTCCAACGCCTTCGAGCTGGAGAAGGCCGTCGTCGAGGCCGACCTCGTCGTCGGCGCCGTGCTGATCCCCGGCGCGAAGGCCCCGAAGCTGGTCACCAACGAGCTCGTCGCCAAGATGAAGCCCGGAAGTGTACTTGTCGACATTGCAATTGATCAGGGTGGTTGCTTCGAGGACTCGCACCCCACGACGCACGCCGACCCGACCTTCATGGTTCACGACTCGGTCTTCTACTGCGTCGCGAACATGCCGGGCGCGGTCCCGAACACCTCCACCTACGCCCTCACCAACGCGACGCTGCCCTACATCGTGGAGCTCGCCAACCGTGGCTGGGTCGAGGCGCTGCGCCGTGACGCCGCACTCGCCAAGGGCCTCAACACCCATGACGGACAGGTCGTTTACCGCGAGGTGGCCGAGGCCCACGGTCTCGACCACGTCGAACTGAGCACGCTCCTCGGCTGACGTCCCCCGCCTCCGGAAGGGTGTTCCCGCCCCGCTTCCGTCAACCTCGTGCGTCCGGCCGGACCTTGCCGTGCAAGGTCCGGCCGGACGTGTGTCGGGGCTCCCCGGAGCCCCGTGCAACTCGCCTCGAACGTAACCCTTCAACCGATTCGTGCCCCCGCGAAAAGTGCGCCCGGGAGGCTGCGCGCCCTTGACAGCGGGGTGTTCGATTGCCGACACATCGGGCCGGGTCCGGCGGATTGTGTTGCTGCGGAGCGGTGACACGCCATAGAGTCGCCAATCGTCGGCATGGTGCCACGCTGACCTATCGATAAGTTTCCTGGTCACGTCCAAGGAGGTAAGACGACTTGTGAATGAGTCGACATTTACTCCCGGGGGTGTTCATCCAGGGATGCCTGCACGGGGCCAGAGCCCGAACGGGCTGGAGGCTGTCGGCTCCGTCGCTGTCCGCACCTTCGCCACCCTCCAGCACATGACGACAGCCCCCCAGATGATGGACGGCCTACACGTGAACGCCATGGCCGGCAACGAGAGTGGCCGGGACACCGCCCACTTCGCCGACTTCGACGAAGCGCCCCAGGGGCACTTCTACGACCCAGACGCCGAGTACGAGCCCGATCCGGAGTACGCGGCCACCCTCGCGCCCGACGCCGCCCGGCAGCGCCGTGAGCGGATCGGCCCGACCGGCCGGCCCCTGCCCTACTTCCCGATCCCGGGGCCGCTGACCGACCACGGCCCCGCGAAGATCATCGCGATGTGCAACCAGAAGGGCGGCGTCGGCAAGACCACGTCGACCATCAACCTGGGCGCCGCGCTCGCGGAGTACGGCCGGCGCGTCCTGCTCGTCGACTTCGACCCGCAGGGAGCCCTGTCGGTCGGCCTCGGCGTCAACCCGATGGAGCTCGACCTCACCGTCTACAACCTGCTCATGGAGCGGGGCATGGCGGCCGACGAGGTCCTCCTGAAGACCGCCGTGCCCAACATGGACCTGCTGCCGAGCAACATCGACCTGTCGGCCGCCGAGGTCCAGCTGGTCAGCGAGGTGGCCCGCGAGTCCACGCTCCAGCGTGCCCTGAAGCCGCTGATGGCCGACTACGACTACATCGTGATCGACTGTCAGCCCTCGCTCGGCCTGCTGACGGTGAACGCGCTCACCGCCGCCCACAAGGTGATAGTGCCGCTCGAGTGCGAGTTCTTCGCGCTGCGCGGTGTGGCCCTGCTCACCGAGACCATCGAGAAGGTCCAGGAGCGGCTCAACCCGGACCTGGAGCTCGACGGCATCCTCGCCACCATGTACGACTCCCGTACCGTGCACAGCCGTGAGGTCCTCGCGCGCGTCGTCGAGGCCTTCGACGACCACGTCTACCACACGGTCATCGGGCGCACGGTCCGCTTCCCGGAGACCACGGTCGCCGGTGAGCCCATCACCACGTACGCCTCCAACTCGGTCGGCGCCGCCGCCTATCGCCAGCTCGCCAGGGAGGTGCTCGCCCGGTGTCACGCCGAGTGAGTCTGCCCGGCGCCGACGAACTGTTCCGTACGACCGGGGGGATGGGGCTGCAGTCCTCGTCCCCCGCGGAGCGGCGGCGCAAGGCGAACGGCGAGGCCCGGGTACCGGCGCCGGCCGGCGAGGGCGATTCCGCCGGGGACGACACGCCGGGCGAGGGCTCCGAGCCCTCCGCGGACGCGGCGTCCTCCGAGCGGGAGGAGCACTCCGCGGCGGACACCGACGCCGGCGGCTCGCGCAGCCGGGGCGGTGAGAACGACCGCGTCGCGGTGGCCGCACAGGCCGGGCGCCGGCCGCAGCCGCCGTCCTCGCAGGAACCCGTCCCCGCCCCCGTCGTCCAGCAGCAGCGCAGACGGGGCGCCGGCCGCGGTGCGAACCGGCGGCCCAGCGGCCGGGAGCGCCACGACGAGAAGATCACGGTCTACGTCTCCGCCGAGGAGCTGATGGACCTCGAACACGCGCGTCTCGTGCTGCGCGGCGAGCACGGTCTGGCCGTCGACCGGGGGCGGATCGTGCGCGAGGCCGTCGCCGTGGTCCTCGCGGACCTGGAGTCGCGGGGCGACGCCAGCATTCTCGTACGGCGGCTGCGCGGCCGCTGACCGGTGCGGCGCCGGTAGCCTGCCCGGAGGGCGGCCGCCGGCCGAGCGGTGCGGCCCGCCCCCCGCACGGGCCGCCGCCCGCCGCCCGTGTCCCGTCGCTCCCTGGATCCGCATGCCGACACCCGACCAGCCCGCCCGCACCTCCCGCCGCCCCCTGGGCCGCGGGCCGGGCGGCGGATCCGCGCCCGGGGACGGGGCGGCGGCCTCGGAGGACGTCACCCCGGGTTCCCCGGAGGACGTGGTCCCGGGTTCCGCGGAGGACGTGATCCCGGGTTCCGCGGAGGACGTCACCCCGGGTTCCCCGGACGACGTGATCCCGGGTTCCCCCGAGGACGACGGGGTTCCGGTGGTTCAGGAGGCTCCGCCGGCCGGGCCCGTCGCCGTGGACGCCGCGCCCGCTCCTGACGACGTCACCCCGGATCCCCCGGAGGACGGGGCTCCGGTGGTTCAGCAGGCTCCGCCGCGCGGAGCCCACGCCGTGGACGCCGCGCCCGCCCCCGGGGCCGCCCCCGACGACGGGCGTTTCAGCGTCCGGCTGGCGAACTTCGAGGGGCCGTTCGATCTGCTGCTCCAGCTCATCTCCAAGCACAAGCTGGATGTGACCGAGGTCGCCCTCTCCAAGGTGACCGACGAGTTCATGGCGCACATCCGGGCCATGGGAGCGGACTGGGACCTCGACGAGACCACCGAATTCCTGGTCGTCGCCGCGACCCTCCTCGATCTCAAGGCCGCCCGCCTGCTGCCCGCCGCCGAGGTGGAGGACGAGGGGGACCTGGCGCTCCTGGAGGCCAGGGACCTGCTCTTCGCCCGGCTGCTGCAGTACCGCGCGTACAAGCGCATCGCCGAGATCTTCAGCGCCCGCCTCGAAGCGGAGGGCCGGCGCTTCCCCCGTACCGTCGGGCTGGAGCCGCACCACGCAGAGCTGCTGCCCGACGTGGTCATCAGCATCGGGGCCGAGGGCTTCGCACGGCTCGCCGTGAAGGCGATGCAGCCGAAGCCCAGGCCGCAGGTCTACATCGACCACATCCACGCCCCCCTGGTCAGCGTCCGCGAACAGGCCGGGATCGTGGTGGAGCGGGTCCGGGAGGCGGGGGAGATCAGCTTCCGGGAGCTGACGGCCGACGCCCCGGACACCCTCACCGTCGTCGCGCGGTTCCTCTCCCTGCTGGAGCTCTACCGGGAGAAGGCCGTGGCCCTGGACCAGGACGAGGCGCTCGGCGAGCTCATGGTGCGCTGGACCGGGGGAGAGGGGGCCGGACCGGCCGTGACGGACGAGTTCGACCAGGAGACACCGGACGTGCAGGACGAACGGCAGGAGGGCAAGGCATGAGCGAACAGGACGTCACCGGCTCCGCCGTCGCGGACCTCGATCTCAAGCCGGCCCTGGAGGCCGTCCTGATGGTCGTCGACGAGCCCGCGACCGAGGAGCACCTGGCCAAGGTGCTGGAGCGGCCCCGGCGGGCCGTCGCCGACGCGCTGCGGGAACTGGCCGACGAGTACACCGTCCAGCGCCGCGGTTTCGACCTCAGGCTGGTCGCGGGCGGCTGGCGCTTCTACACGCGTCCGGAGTACGCGGCGGCGGTCGAGGGCTTCGTCCTGGACGGCCAGCACGCCCGGCTGACCCAGGCGGCGCTGGAGACCCTGGCGGTCGTCGCGTACCGCCAGCCGGTGAGCCGGTCGAGGGTCTCCGCGGTGCGCGGCGTGAACTGTGACGGGGTCATGAGGACCCTGCTCCAGAGGGGCCTCGTCGAGGAAGCGGGCGCGGAACCCGAAACAGGTGCGATCCTGTACAGGACGACGAACTACTTTCTGGAGCGAATGGGCCTGCGTGGCCTGGACGAGCTCCCGGAGCTCGCGCCCTTCCTCCCCGAGGCGGACGCGATCGAGGCTGAGACGCTAGAGGGTGTGCCGTCGTTCGATCCGGACGCACCGGACACCCCGGATACTCACGCACACGACAAGACGGAATTTTGATGCGAAGCAGTGGCAGGAACAGCGGCAGCAGCGGCGGCGCCGGCAGGAGCGGCGGCAACGGCGGCGGCAGGAGCGGTGGCAGCGGCGCCGGCCGGAGCGGCGGCAACAGCGCCGGCGGCGGCAGGAGCGGCGGCCGGAACAACACCGGCACCGGCAGGAACACCAACCCGAGCCCCCGGGTCTCCGGATCCGGGCGGGAGGACAGCCAGGAGCAGCGTCCCCGCCGGCCCCGCCCCGAGGAGCGGCGCTACGACGTCGGCAACGACAAGCCCGGCGGCGACGGCGGCACCCGCAAGGGCCGGGGCGCGGCGGCCCGCGGCGGCGCCAAGGGCGGCCCCAAGGCCGCGTCGAGCGGTTCGCGGAGCAGCGGCCGGCGCGCCCCCTACGGCGCCCCGGCCCGCCCGCGCGAGCTCGACGCCAAGATCGAGCAGCGCAACCGCGACAGGTACGCGGACAAGCCCGAGATCAAGACGCCCAAGACCCACCCGGGTGCCGAGCAGGAGGGCGAGCGGCTGCAGAAGGTCCTCGCCCGGGCCGGCATGGGCTCGCGCCGCGCGTGCGAGGAGCTCATCGAGCAGTCCCGCGTCGAGGTGAACGGCGAGATCGTCGTCGAGCAGGGCAAGCGCGTCGACGTGCACAAGGACGAGATCAAGGTGGACGGCCTGACGGTCGCCACCCAGTCGTACCTCTTCTTCGCGCTGAACAAGCCGGCCGGTGTCGTCTCCTCCATGGAGGACCCGGACGGCCGTCAGTGCCTCGGCGACTACGTCACCAACCGTGAGACGCGTCTCTTCCACGTCGGCCGGCTGGACACCGAGACCGAGGGCATCATCATGCTCACCAACCACGGCGAGCTGGCCCACCGTCTCACCCACCCCAAGTACGGCGTGAAGAAGACCTACCTCGCCGCCATCCAGGGTCCGCTCCCGCGCGACCTGGGCAAGCGGCTCAAGGACGGCATCCAGCTGGAGGACGGGTACGCCCGCGCCGACCACTTCCGCGTCGTCGAGAACACCGGCAAGAACTACCTCGTCGAGGTGACCCTCCACGAGGGACGCAAGCACATCGTCCGCCGGATGCTGGCCGAGGCCGGCTTCCCCGTCGAGCGTCTCGTGCGCACGTCGTTCGGGCCGATCCCGCTGGGCGACCAGAAGTCGGGCTGGCTGCGGCGGCTCACCAACACCGAAGTGGGCATGCTGATGCGCGAGGTCGGTCTGTAGACCGTCCCCGCACCGCTCACGGCCCGCGGCCGGTTCCGGATTTCGAAAGGAACCTGCCGCGGGCCTTTTGCTGCCTCCGATCTCCCTTTATAGTCAGAGTGACTATTAAGGAGGCGGGCGTGAGTCTCGCGGATGTACTCGATCCTCTGCAGCAACCCCTGGTGACCGTTCTGGACACCCCGGTCAGCTGGACCGAGGTACTGGGCTTCGGCAGCGGTGCGCTGTGCGTCTGGCTCGTGGCCCGCCAGCACCTCGCCAACTGGCCGATCGGCATCGCCAACAACGTCTTCTTCATCCTGCTGTTCGCCCAGTCCGGTCTGTACGCGGACGCGGGCCTCCAGATCGTCTTCATCGCCCTTGCCGCCTACGGCTGGTGGACCTGGACCCACGGGGGTGGACCAGGGACCGACGGCCTGCCGGTGCGGAGCACCACCCGCACCGAGTGGACCGGGCTGCTCGCGGCAGGGGCGGTGGGGACCCTCGCACTGACCGTCCTGCTCGACCGGGCCACCGACTCGACCGTGCCCTTCTGGGACGCGCTGACGACCGCCCTGTCGCTCGCGGCGACGTACGGGCAGTGCAGGAAGCTCGTCGAGTCGTGGTGGCTGTGGATCGCCGCCGACGTGGTCTACATCCCGCTGTACGCGTACAAGGAGCTCTATCTGACCTCGTTGCTGTACGTCGGCTTCCTGACGCTGTGCCTGATCGGACTGCGCAACTGGCGGCGGGACCTCACCGTCCGGCGTCCCGAGCCCGTGGAGGCCGCGGCATGAAGCGTTTCGCGCACGGGCTGGTGCTCGGCAAGTTCTATCCGCCGCACGCCGGCCACCACCACCTCGTCCGCACCGCCCGGGACCGCTGCGAGCGGCTCACGGTGCTGGTCTGCGCCGCCTCGGTGGAATCCGTGCCGCTCGCGGACCGCGTCGCCTGGATGCGCGAGGTGCACCCGGACGTGACGGTGGTGGGCGCCGTCGACGACACCCGCATGGATCTCCACGACCCGGCGGTCTGGGACGCCCACATGGCGGTCTTCACCGGGGCCGTGCCCGAGCCGGTGGACGCCGTCTTCACCTCGGAGTCCTACGGGGACGAACTCGCCCGCCGCTTCGGCGCGGAGTCCGTCTGCGTGGACCCCGGCCGTACGGTCTTCCCGGTCTCCGGCACCGCCGTCCGCGCGGACCCGGCCGGCTGCTGGGACTACCTCGAACCGCCGGTCCGCGCGGCCCTCGCCCGCCGGGTCGTCGTCCTCGGCGCCGAGTCCACCGGCACCACCACGCTGGCCCGCGACCTCGCCGCCCACTACCGCCGGCGCGGCGGCATCTGGGCGCACACCGGATACGTCGCCGAGTACGGGCGCGAGTTCAGCGAGCAGAAGCTCGCCGCGCTGCGCACCCGCCGGCCCGACGCCCAGTGGGAGGACGTCACCTTCACCACCCACGACTTCCCGCTCATCGCCGAGACGCAGAACGCCCGCGAGGAGGCCGCGGCCCGCACCGGATCCCCGCTGCTCGTCTGCGACACGGACTCCTTCGCCACGACGGTGTGGCACGAGCGGTACGTCGGCGGCCGCAACCCCCTCGTCGAGCGGACGGCCGACCGGGTCACCCACCACCTGTGGCTGCTCACCGACCACGAGGGCGTCGCCTTCGAGGACGACGGTCTGCGCGACGGCGAGGAGTTGCGGCCCTGGATGACCGACCGCTTCCGGGCCGAACTCACGCGGACCGGACGGACGTTCACCGAGGTCACCGGCGACCGGCAGGAACGGCTGGCCGCCGCCGTCACGGCCGTCGACGCCCTGCTCGCCGACGGCTGGCACTTCGCCGCGCCGCTCCCGGAGCGACGATGAACGCCGCCGCCCCCGAGGGCTACGACCCGCACGCCTTCGAGCCGTTCGCCGTCACCGTCGACCTCGCCGTCTTCACCGTCCGCGAGTCCCGGCTGCACGTCCTGCTCGTCGAACGCGGCGAGGAGCCGTACAAGGGCCACTGGGCACTGCCCGGCGGCTTCGTGCTGCCCCGGGAGTCCGCCGGGACCGCGGCCCGCAGGGAGCTGGCCGAGGAGACCGGGCTGACCGAGGACACCCTCCCGTCCCTCCACCTGGAGCAATTGCGCACCTACAGCGAACCGGACCGCGACCCGAGGATGCGGGTCGTCTCCGTCGCCTACGCCGCCCTCGTGCCCGATCTGCCGGAACCACGCGGCGGCGGCGACGCGGCAGGCGCCCGGTGGTGGGACGCCGGCAGGCTCGGCACGCTCGCCTTCGACCACGACGTCATCCTGGGCGACGCCCGGGCCAGGATCGGCGCGAAACTCGAGTACACCTGCCTGGCCACCGCGTTCTGCCCGCCCGAATTCACCCTGGGAGAACTCCAGCAGGTGTACGAGACGGTCTGGGGCGTCGAGCTGGACCGGCCCAACTTCCGGCGCAAGGTCCTCGCCACACCCGGCTTCGTCCAGGCCGTGGAGGGGGCGCCGCGCCGCACCGGCGGCCGGGGGAAACCGGCCGCGCTCTACCGGGCGGGCGCCGCCACCGCCCTGCACCCCCCACTGCTGCGACCGGAAGGAAGAAGCACATGATCGTGACCAGGACCCTCACCAAACAGGCCGCCACCGGCGCGCTCACCGGGCTCGCGCTCGGCGACGCACTGGGCTTCCCGACCGAGTTCAACAACGTGCCGTCGATCCTCGTCAAATGCGGCCCGTGGCGCCAGATGCGGCTGCCGAAGCCGGCGATCGTCAGCGACGACACCCAGATGACCCTCGCCCTCGGCCGCGGAATCCGCACCGCCATGGACCGCGGACTGCTCACCCCCCTGCGCCTCGTGCGACCGGTGCGCGACGAGTTCGTCGACTGGTACCACTCGCCCGACAACAACCGCGCCCCCGGCCGCACCTGCATGACCGCCTGCCGGCTGCTCGACAGCGACCGCCTCTGGCAGGAGGCCAGCCAGACCGGCTCCAAGGGATGCGGCGCCAACATGCGCGTCGCACCGGTCGGACTCGTCCCCGGGCTGAGCGACGAGCAGCGCGCCGGCGCCGCACAGCTCCAGGCGGCCCTCACCCACGGACACCCGACCGCCCTCGCCGCCTCCGACCTGATGGCCCGGGCGGTGTACCTCCTGGCGCAGGGCGCGGAACCGATGGGCCTCATCGGGCAGCTGCGCAGCTACGCCTACGAGAACAGCGGCCGCTACCTCACCCGCTGGCTCGGCGATCTCTGGCGCCACGCGGGGGACTCCTCCCCGGAGCTGTTCATCCAGCGCGGCTGGGACGAGTGCCTCACCGCCCTCGCCCGGGTCCAGGACGCCCTGCGCCACCCGTCCCCCGAGACCGACCCCTGCGAGAGCACCGGCGACGGCTGGATCGCCGAGGAGGCCCTCGCCACGGCCCTGCACTGCTTCCTGCTCTTCCCCGACGAACCCGTCACCGCCCTGCGCCGCGCCGCCTGCACCCGGGGCGACTCGGACTCGCTCGCCTGCCTGACCGGCGCGCTGGCCGGCGCGCACCTGGGCTCGGCGGCCTGGCCCAAGGAATGGTCCGAGCGGATCGAGTACCGGAGCGACCTCCTGTCACTGGGGGCGCTCTGGGACGCTTGATCCATGAGCACGGACACCACGCACCTCCAGGACGCCGGGCTGCCGGTCACCGACCTCGGCCCGGTCCTCGCCGGGGAACGCCACCCGCTGCTGTTCGCCACGGTCTCCGGAGCGCACCTGTACGGGTTCCCGTCCCGGGACTCGGATGTGGACCTGCGGGGGGTCCACGTCCTGCCCGCCGAGGACCTCGTGGGGCTCCGGGAGCCGGAGGAGACCCGCTCGCGGATGTGGGACAGCGAGGAGGGGGTGGAGATGGACCTGGTCACCCACGACCTCCGCAAGTTCGCCCGGCTGATGCTGAAGCCGAACGGCTATGTGCTGGAGCAGCTGCTGTCGCCGCTGGTGGTGCACACGACCGCGGTGCACGCCGAACTGGTGGCCCTCGCCCCGGCCGTCCTCACCCGCAACCACGCCCACCACTACCGCGGATTCGCCCGCACCCAGTGGAGGCTCTTCGAGAGGACCGGCCAACTGAAACCGCTCCTGTACACCTTCCGGGCGCTGCTCACCGGCATCCACCTGATGCGCAGCGGCGAGGTGCTGGCGCACCTGCCCACGCTGCTCACCCGGGTGCCGGCGCCCTCCTGCCTCCCCGGCCTGATCACGGCCAAGGCCGCGGCCGAACACGGGGGAGCGGAGGGAGTGGACCGGGCCGAGGCGGCCCGGGACGTGGAGTCGCTGCACCGGACGCTCGACCGGGCCCAGGCCGACTCGGAGCTCCCGGACGCAGCGAGCGGGTTCGACGCGCTGCACGAACTGGTGGTGCGGGCGCGCCTCACCCCGGCCTCAGCCGGCTGAACCCTCCCCGGACGCCAGGGCCGACGCCCTGCGGGTGCGGATCAGGAAGTCCTCGACGCGTGCCCGGTCCGGGTGGGCGGGGAGGGGCGAGACGGCGGCGGCCTCGTCGTTCTCCTCGGCCAGGGCACTCATGCGCCGCTCCACCTCCCGCCACGCGACCTCGCCCCGCTTGACCGCCAGCAGCTCCTCCCGGGCCGCGCCCACGTCGATGGTGAGTTCTCCCGTACGCAGCAGGTCCCGGCAGCTCGCCAGCAGCCGCAGCAGATGCATCGCGTGCTTCCAGCGCGGCGCCCCGTACTGCCGCACGTCCGCCTCCAGCTTCCTGCGCTGCCCCAGCGCGTACCGGACGAAGGTCCGATGAGCCTCCCGGGACAGGAACGCGCCCCGCAGCGACAGGAGCTCACGGCCGGTCGCGTCGACCCGCTCCACGAGGGGCGAGTGCAGGCACTCCAGCACATTGGGGTTGGCCCGCAGCGCCAGGGAGCAGAACCGTTCCAGCTCCCAGGAGAACTGCTCGTCCGCCGGCCCGTCGACATGCGCCGGAGGCTTGTCGAAACGCCAGAACAGCGGGGTCGGGGCGAGGAACACCCCGCGCCGGTCGGTGTCGCTGCCGTCCGTCGCGAGCCCGAAGGCGCGTGAGCCCATCACGCAGGAGTAGACCGTGTGGTCGCGGACCAGGGCCTCGTCGGCGGGGGAGATCATGCGGGGAGGGTACGCGAGCCGGCACGCCCTCGTACGGACGGCAGCGGCCTCTCCCGGCCGCGCGCACGCCACCGCCCGCGTCTCACGGACAGGGCGGCCCGGCGCGGGACCGCGCCGCCCCTCTAGGCTGAAACGCAAGCACAGACGCGACAGGCACAGGCAAGGAGCACGACGTGGCGGTACGAGCGGTCCGCGGAGCCGTCCAGCTGGAGCGGGACGAGGCCGGGCACATGGACGAGCAGGTCAGCGCCCTGCTCACCGCCGTCCTTGAGCGCAACGGTCTGGTCGCGGACGATCTGATCAGCATCTGGTTCACGGCCACACCCGACCTGCACTGCGACTTCCCCGCCGCCGCGGCGCGCGGCATCGGTATCGTCGACGTACCGCTGATCTGCGCCCAGGAGCTGGACATCCAGGGGGCCATGCCCCGGGTGGTCCGGATCCTCGCCCATGTCGAGACGTATCTCGCCAAGTCCGAGATCGCCCACGTCTACCTCGGCGCCACCGCCTCCCTCCGCAAGGACATCGCCCAGTGAGAACCGCCGTCGTCATCGGAACGGGCCTCGTCGGCACCTCCGCCGCCCTCGCCCTCGCCGGGCGCGGCATCAAGGTCCACCTCGTCGACCACGACCCGGAGTCGGCCCGTACGGCGGCCGCGCTGGGCGCCGGTACCGAGGAGCCGCCCGAGGGCCGTGTCGACCTGGCGGTGATCGCGGTGCCGCCGGCCCACACCGCGACCGTGCTCGCCGCCGCCATGAACGGCGGGGTCGCCCGCGGCTACCTCGACGTCGCGAGCGTCAAGGGCGGACCGCGCCGCGAGCTGGAGGCGCTCGGCGTCGACCTCGCCCCGTACATCGGTACGCACCCCATGGCCGGCAAGGAGCGCTCCGGCCCGCTCGCCGCCACCGCCGACCTGTTCGAGGGCCGCCCCTGGGTCCTCACGCCCACCCGGGACACCGACACCGAGGTCCTCAACCTCGCGCTGGAGCTGGTCGCGCTCTGCCGGGCCGTCCCGGTCGTCATGGACGCCGACGCCCACGACCGGGCCGTCGCCCTCGTCTCCCACACCCCGCAGCTGATCTCGTCGATGGTCGCCGCCCGCCTGGAGGAGGCCGACGAGACCGCGGTGCGCCTGTGCGGCCAGGGCATCAGGGACGTCACCAGGATCGCGGCCTCCGACCCCCGGATGTGGGTGGAGATCCTGTCCGCCAACCCCGGCCCGGTGGCCGACGTCCTCGCCGGGGTCGCCGCCGACCTGGAGGAGACCGTCCAGGCGCTGCGCGGGTTGCAGTCCGCCGACGGGGACAAGCGGCGCGAGGGCACCGAAGGCATCGAGGACGTCCTGCGCCGCGGCAACGCCGGCCGGGTCCGGGTGCCCGGGAAGCACGGCGCGGCCCCCTCCACGTACGAGATCGTGGCCGTCCTGATCAGCGACCGCCCCGGCGAGCTGGCCGGGATCTTCGCGGACGCGGGCCGGGCCGGCGTCAACATCGAGGACGTACGGATCGAGCACGCCACCGGCCAGCAGGCGGGCCTCGTCCAGCTGATGGTCGAACCGAGTGCCGCACCGGCGCTCGGCGCGGCGCTGCGCGAGCGGGGCTGGTCGCTCCGGCAGTAGGGGGAGCAGGAGCGGCCGCCCCGGTCTCCCGAGCCCTTGGGACACCGGGCCGGGAGGCACTTTTCCACAGGGGTGGTCGGGCCCGCCCCGGCACTCGGTAACCTTGTGCGGGGCGGGTTCACGCGTCCCGTCCCGCCCGCCCCGTGTACCAGGAAGGTGTCCACCACCGTGGAAACCGTAAGCGCCGCCGCCCGGACGGCCCCGGCCGCAGTGATCGTCGCCATCGACGGCCCCTCCGGCACCGGCAAGTCGAGCACGTCCAAGGCCGTCGCCGCCCAGCTCGGCCTGAGCTACCTGGACACCGGTGCCCAGTACCGGGCGATCACCTGGTGGATGCTGAACAACGGCATCGACGTGCACGACGCGGCGGAGGTGGCGACCGCCGCCGACAAGCCGGTCATCGTCTCCGGCACCGACCCCACCGGCCCGACGATCACCGTCGACGGCGAGGACGCCTCCGGCCCGATCCGTACGCAGGAGGTCACCTCCAAGGTCAGCGCCGTCAGCGCCGTCCCCGAGGTGCGCACCCGCATCACCGAGCTGCAGCGCACCATCGCCGCCGGAGCGGAGAAGGGCATCGTGGTCGAGGGCCGCGACATCGGCACCACCGTGCTGCCCGACGCCGACATCAAGATCTTCCTGACCGCGTCGCCCGAGGCCCGTGCGGCCCGTCGCAGCGGCGAGGTCAAGGGCTCCGATCTGGCCGCCACCAAGGAGGCGCTGATCAAGCGGGACGCCGCCGACTCCGGCCGCAAGACCTCGCCGCTCGCCAAGGCGGACGACGCGGTCGAGGTGGACACCACCGAGCTGACCCTCCAGCAGGTCATCGAGTGCGTCGTCACCCTCGTGGGGGAGAAGCAGGCCGCCAAGTGACACCTGCCACGGGCGCGCCCACGCTGCGCGGAGCGGCGGTCGGGCGCGGCATCGGGATCGGGCTGATGTACGGGCTCTTCAGGCCCCGCGTACTCGGCGCCTGGCGGGTCCCCGCCTCCGGACCCGTCATACTCGCGGTGAACCACTCGCACAACGTCGACGGGCCGATGCTGATGGGCACCGCGCCCCGGCCCGTCCACTTCCTGATCAAGAAAGAGGCGTTCGTCGGCCCCCTCGACCCGTTCCTGCGCGGAATCGGTCAGCTGAAGGTGGACCGTTCGACCGTCGACCGCACAGCCATCACCCACGCCCTCGGAGTGCTGGAGGACGGCGGAGTGCTCGGGATCTTCCCCGAGGGCACCAGGGGCGAAGGGAACTTCGCCTCGCTGCGGGCCGGACTCGCGTATTTCGCGGTACGCAGCGGGGCGCCGATCGTGCCCGTGGCCGTACTGGGAAGCACCGAGCGCCGCGGACGGTTGATATCAGCACTGCCGCCGTTGCGCAGCCGCGTCGACGTCGTCTTCGGCGAAGCGTTCGAAGCGCAGGAGGGCGTGCGAAGCTCGTATACGGGTGGAGGCGGGCGACGGGCGGGCGGCAGCGGGCGGCGGACGCGCAAGGCGCTCGACGAGGCGACGCTGCGCATCCAGGGACGGCTGACCGGCCACCTGGAGCAGGCCGGGCGCCTCACCGGGCGCAACGGGTAAGACGTGAGTAGTGGGCCGCGTGCTGCGTGGTCCATCGATGATGATGCAAAGAGGAACGGACTTCATGAACGACCAGATTCACTCCGGCGGCTCGGACCACGAGCACGGAGCGCTTGGCGATGCCGAGTACGCGGAGTTCATGGAGCTCGCCGCGCAGGAGGGGTTCGACCCCGAGGACGTCGAGGGCGCCATCGGTGAGGCCGGTCACGGCCCGCTGCCCGCTCTCGCCATCGTCGGCCGCCCCAACGTCGGCAAGTCGACGCTGGTGAACCGGATCATCGGCCGCCGTGAGGCCGTGGTCCAGGACAAGCCCGGCGTCACCCGTGACCGCGTCAGCTACGAGGCCGAATGGGCGGGCCGCCGCTTCAAGGTCGTCGACACCGGCGGCTGGGAGCAGGACGTGCTCGGCCTGGACGCCTCCGTCGCCGCCCAGGCCGAGTACGCGATCGAGATGGCCGACGCGGTCGTCTTCGTCGTCGACTCCACCGTCGGCGCGACCGACACCGACGAGGCCGTCGTCAAGCTGCTGCGCCGGTCCGGCAAGCCGGTCGTGCTCTGCGCCAACAAGGTCGACGGACAGAGCGGCGAGGCGGACGCCACCGCGCTCTGGTCGCTCGGCCTCGGCCAGCCGCACCCGGTCTCCTCGCTGCACGGCCGCGGCACCGGCGACATGCTGGACGCCGTGCTGGAGGCGCTTCCCGAGGCCCCGGCCCAGTCGTTCGGCACGGCGGTCGGCGGCCCCCGCCGCATCGCGCTGATCGGCCGTCCGAACGTCGGCAAGTCCTCCCTCCTGAACAAGGTGGCCAACGAGGACCGCGTCGTCGTCAACGAGCTGGCGGGCACGACCCGCGACCCGGTCGACGAGCTGATCACCCTCGGCGGCATCACCTGGAAGTTCATCGACACGGCCGGCATCCGGCGCCGGGTCCACCTCCAGGAAGGCGCGGACTACTACGCCTCGCTGCGTACCGCCGCCGCGGTGGAGAAGGCCGAGGTCGCCGTGATCCTGATCGACTCCAGCGAGTCGATCAGCGTTCAGGACCAGCGCATCGTCACCATGGCCGTCGAGGCCGGGCGCGCGATCGTCGTGGCCTTCAATAAGTGGGACACCCTGGACGAGGAGCGCCGCTACTACCTGGAGCGCGAGATCGAGACGGAGCTCGCGCAGGTCGCGTGGGCCCCCCGGGTCAACGTCTCGGCCCTCACCGGCCGCCACATGGAGAAGCTGGTCCCGGCGATCGAGACGGCGCTGGAGGGCTGGGAGACCCGTGTCCCGACGGGCCGGCTGAACGCGTTCCTCGGCGAGATCGTCGCCTCGCACCCGCACCCGATCCGGGGCGGCAAGCAGCCCCGCATCCTCTTCGGCACCCAGGCGGGCACCAAGCCGCCGCGCTTCGTGCTCTTCGCCTCCGGCTTCCTGGAGCACGGCTACCGCCGGTTCGTCGAGCGCCGGCTGCGTGAGGAGTTCGGCTTCGAGGGCACGCCGATCCACATCTCGGTGCGGGTCCGCGAGAAGCGCGGCCGCAACAAGTAGTCCCTGGCGGGCCAGGCCCTGAACACGACGGAGCCCCGGACCACTCACTCACCGAGTGAGTGGTCCGGGGCTCCGTCGTGTTCAGGCTCCCCGGGAGCCCGGTGGCAGCGCGGCGGGCTGGACCCGGCCCGCGTGTCGTCCGACCCGCTGCCAGGAGCCGAGGCTGCCCGTGTGGCTGCTCGGACCGCTGCCGTGACCGGCGGCCGTGCCGGAGGTGGTGCCGGAGGCCCCTCCGGTGTGCCCGGAGTGGACGCTCAGCGGGGCGCGGGAGCCGAAGAACCCGGCGCCGAGGCCCTGCAGACCCAGATGCTCCTCGCCGCTCCGATCACCCGGCAGCGCCCTGAACGACCTGCGGTACTCGGAGTACAGCGCGTCGTAGATCGGGGTCTGGGACGGGCCGCCCGATGGGTCCTGCGAGGGACGCATGGCAGGGATCGGGCTCGGACGCTGGTGGGAGGGGTCGTATGAGTGCACGTAGGTGCCAACGACCCCGCCGTCCGTCGGATGCGGGCGCGCGGGAGAAATCGCTGTTCGCCGCGGGTGCGAGGAGTGCGCGGCCATGATCAGGTCCCGGCCAGCGGCATCGCTGCGGCGACCAGGAGCCCGCCCGCCGCGGCCTTCTCCAGTGCGTCGCGCAGCAGGTCCTCACGGGGCTGCTGGCCGATCGAGCCTGCCGGGGCGGCGTAGACGAGCACGGTCTGCGACTTGTTGGCCGCGGTCCGCCAGCCCTCGGTGACCTGGAGGGGCGCGTGCGCCTGCCACCAGGCCACCGGGGCCCCGCCGCCCGTGCCCGGCTGGAGGACCGCGTGGAGCTGCCCCATGGCGAGCAGGATGGACCAGCCGTGCAGCACGTCGGGGACCTGGTCCATCCGGTGGACCGGCCTGAAACCCTGCTCCAGCAGCAGCTGGAGGAACTCGTCACCGCCGCTCCCGTCGGTGCCCGGGCGGGCGATCGCCCCGGTCGGCTCGACGACCAGGGCGGGGTGGAGTTCGTCGTCGATCAGCACGAGGCCGCTGGTGATGCCGAGCACCGCCTGTTCGGGGGTCAGCCGGCCCGGGGCGTCCTGCTCGCTGCCGGTGATGCTGCGTACGGCCCCCTGCAACTGCTCCTCCGCGACCTGGACCACCTGCGAGGGGATGCAGGTCGCGTGGGCGAAGGCGAGGACGGCGGTCTCCTCCCCGACGAACAGCACCGTGCTGGTCCGTTCCTGCTCGGAGTCGCCGGGGGTGCGGCAGGAGGTGCAGTCGTAACTGCCGGGGGCGTTGTCGCCGACGAGCAGCCGGTCGGCTTCGGCATCGCCGATCTCGGCGCGTACGTCCTCGCTGACGTCGAGCATGCGCGGCACGGGTGGCTCCTCGGACTCGGTACGGGCGCCGGGCGGATCCCGGCTCATGCAGAAGACAACGGGTGAGCCGCTGCCGGGGTCACGCGAGAAGCAGCACCGAATCGGGCCGTGCGGTGGGGCCTGCCCGGTTGCATCATGACAAATACCGACATACGGAAAGGTGCCTCGTGCATGCGAGCCGCCCCTCCCCGGGCGGGGCCGACCGTGCCGAAAGGGCTTGCGCGGAGGGGCCCGGGCGCGCGGGGCGCTGACCGGCGGCGGGTCCGTGCCCCGCCGCCCGGGGTCGCCATGCGGATGACGGGACTGTCCGCTATACGGGCGGATGGAGGTCCGGGAGGGGGCGTGGTGGGATGGTGTGGATATCGTCACGTCCGGATAAGGGTGCGATAAGGAAGGGTGAATTCCCGGTGGTGTGTTCCTTTACGAGAAGGCATTCCTCAGGGAAATCCAGGGCGCTCGGCAGTGGCTATTCCGCCCCCATTCCAGGTCGTTCCGGTCGGCTTCGGTGATCGTTTTACGGCCTGTGTGATTACTGTGTGTCCCGTCGTGAATCGTGCATCCGAACGGATGACTCCACGGAGAACACGTGTAGTGCTCCTGTGACACAAGTGTGACCGGTGAGGTACGTGAGGATGCGTGGCGACCGGGTGGCGCCCCGGCTTCCGCGGTGGCCGGGAGCCGCCTACGGTGAGAGGCATGGCACCCGTACCGACTCCTCCCGCCCAGCCCGACGACACCCCCGGCGCTTACGTCGGCCTTGCCGCCGAGACCGCAGAACGGCGAGCCCGGGAGCGCGGCTGGGACACCGTCAGAGCCCTGCCGCCGGGCACCGTGATCACCATGGAGTTCCGGAGCGGGCGGATCAACTTCGAGGTCGACGCGGGCGTGGTCAGGCGCTGCTGGACCGGCTGAGCGACCGCACCGCCCTGTGCGCGCGCCCGCGTCCTCGCGAGCGGCCGTAACGGCCCCGGCCCGGCTCCCGCGTGAGGGAGGCCCGGTCCGGCTCCCCGCGTACCGGTCCCGGCTCCCCGCGTGACGGAAGCCCGGTCCGGCCGCCTGCGCGACGGGCAGCCGGGTCCGGCCCCCTGCGTGGGGGAACCCGCGTCCCGCCGCCTGGGGGGGGCAAGCCCCGCCCAGCCCCGCCGCATGGAATTCCGGCCCGGCTAGCCCCCCCCCCGTGACGGAAGCCCCGGCCAGGTCGGCCCCCGCGTGACGGAAGCCCTCATGCGGAAGGCCCCGGCCGAAGCCGGGGCCTTCCGCATGAGGGCTTCCGTCAGGGACGCGTGCGGCCGGGTACGCCCTGCCCGCAGCCCTGCGGGGTCACCCGCCGGCCACCGGACGGGCCGGGGCCGCGCCGCCGCGGGGTGTGCGGTCCGCGTGCGGCGGCCGGCGGCTGCCGGCCGGGGTGACCGGGGTCCGCTCGGAGCGGGCGGTGTGCCCCGGGTGCGCGGGGGGTCCGCTGTGCGCCCGGGGGCGGCTGCCGCCGGCCGTGAGCACCGTCGTCTGGTGTCCGCCGCCGGTCGGCGCCGCCTCCCCCGCGGCCGGAAGCCGGGCGGGCGCGGGGCGGGGGGCGCCCGCGGCCGAGGGCTGCGGTGCCACCGTCCTGCCGCGCGCGCTCAGCCACTCGCGGGCCGCGAAGATCCAGTTCTCCGCCCGGGTGATCATCGGCTCGGCCCAGGGCAGGCCCAGGAGGATCAGCAGCCCCGCGGCCCAGCCGAGGACCACGTCGCTGAGCCAGTGCGTACCGAGGTAGACCGTCGTCAGGCCCACTCCGAGGGAGACGATCGCGGACATGGCCGACAGGTAGCGCCTGGCGCGCGGAGTGGCGGCCAGGTAGGCGAGGATTCCCCAGGTCACGACGGCATTGGCCGTGTGACCGGAGGGAAATATATCGCCGCCGGCGAAGAGTTCCGCCGATCCGATCTGCGTCGCGTAGTGCGGGCCGAGCCGGCCGAGGCCGATCTTGACCGCGCCCACCGTCACGTTGAGCAGCAGGAGCGAGGCGCCCAGCGTCAGCAGCGGCCTCAGTGTGTGCTGCCGCCAGGAGCGCCAGCCCAGCCAGCAGGCGACCATGACGGCGGTCGGTCCGCGCTGGCCGAGGACGACGTAGTAGTCGAGGAAGGCGTGGATGCCGGGCCACTGCTGGTACGGCCGGAAGAGCATGACCTTCCAGTCCAGGGCCACCAGCCAGGACGACATGAGCACGGCAATGACGATGGCCAGATAGAACGCCAACGTCCCGCCGAAGAGAGCGATGCGGTGACGGCTCATCCGCGGTGTCTCTATCTTCGGCGGTTCCGGCTCCCGGTCCAGACGGGCGAAGATGTCGGTACGCACCCAATCGACGTTACAGCGAGTGAGTGGGTGACTCGGTCGATCCGGCCGCTTTGTGATGACGATGTGATGTGGACTATGTCTCAGCCGAGCCGATTTTCTGAGTTTCCAGGAGGCCCGAGTTCCTTACGTTCCATTCATTGGGCACCCTTTCCGTAAACGCATTCGGTTAAGGGCGGAAAGGGGTGCGGCAGGGCGGAGTGCATTCGCCCAGGGGGGCCGCGGGGCGGGAACGGACGGTGTCGGTCCGGTTACTGAATGCCCTCGGCGGGTGTGCCTCGGAGGGTGCCCGCACCTCCCGGCCCCGCCGCCCCCGCGGCGGAACGGCCGGTCGCCGCAGGTCCGGGCGGCCCTCCGGAGGGGGCGGACCGGGCGGCCGCAGTGGCGTACACCACACTCGACGGCATCGGCCGGTATGAGATGGGCCACGTGTGGCCCTGCCGAACTCGCGTACGCTGACGGACCACTCGCCCGTCGATGCCGGGCCCGGAGGGACAGCGGACGCTGAATCGCCGGGGGGCCTGCCGAGCGCGAGGGACCTTTTGGGAGGTAGATGCATGTCCGGGACGACGACAGCCCGAATCCGTCTGCGCGACGCCGCCGACGGGGCCAATCGATGGGTCGTCCTGGTCGTCCTCTGCCTCAGTCTGCTGCTCGTGGCACTCGACGCGACCGTGCTGCACGTGGCCGTGCCCGCAGTCACCGAGGACCTGCGGCCCAGCGCCGTCGGTCTGCTGTGGATCGTGGACGTCTATCCGCTGGTCTGTGCGTCCCTGCTGATCCTCTTCGGCACGCTCGGCGACCGCGTGGGACGCCGGCGCATACTGCTCCTCGGCTACGCGCTCTTCGGCGTCGCCTCCGCCGTCGCCTCCCTCGCCGACAGCGCGGGCGTGCTCATAGCGGCCCGGGCCCTGCTCGGCGTCGGCGGCGCGATGATCATGCCGGCGACCCTGTCGATCCTCCGGCAGGTGTTTCCCGACCGCCGTGAACGGGCCATGGCCATCGGGGTGTGGACCGCCGTCGCCGCCGTCGGCGCGGCCACCGGCCCGGTCATCGGCGGTTTCCTCGTCGAGCACTTCTGGTGGGGCTCGGTCTTCCTGATCAACGTCCCGCTGATGGCCCTGATCCTGCCGTTCGGCCGGCTGCTGCTCCCGGAGTCCCGCGGCAGCAGCGACGGACCCTGGGACGTGTTCGGCGCGCTGATGGCCGCCGCCGGTGTCCTCGGCGTCGTCCTCGGAGTGAAGCGCGCGGGAACCGGCGAGGGGCTGCTCGGCCCGGGCACGCTCGTGCCGCTGCTGGCCGGAGCCGCCCTGCTGGTCGCGTTCGTCCGCCGTCAGAGGCGCCGTACGCATCCGCTGATCGACATGGGGATGTTCACCCGGCCCGCCTTCACCACGGCGGTGGGCTGCATCGTCCTCGCCATGCTGGCGCTGGTCGGGCTGGAGCTGATAGCCGTCCAGTACCTCCAGCTGGTCCTCGGCCTCAGCCCGCTGGAGACCGGTCTGAGACTGTTGCCGCTCACCTTCGCCGCCATGGCCGCGGGCGCCACCGGCTCGCACACCCTGCGCCGGGTCGGCCCGCGCCGGATGGTCGGATGGGGCTTCGTCCTGACGGCGGCCGCGGTGCTGATGCTGACCGCGATGGGCCTGCACGACCGGCCCGGCCTGCTGACCGTGTCCTTCGTCCTGCTGGGCTTCGGCCTCCAGTCCACGCTCTTCGGCGCGTACGAGTCCATGCTGAGCGAGGCGCCGGCCGACCGTGCGGGCGGAGCCGCCGCGATAGGGGAGACCTCCTACCAGCTGGGCGCCGGCATGGGCATCGCCCTGCTCGGCAGTGTGATGAACGCCGCGTACGCCCCCGGTCTGGCCGGGCTCCCGGACAAGGGGATCCCCGCCTCGGCGGGCGCCGCGGCCGCGCACTCGCTCGGTGAGGCCTACCAGGTCGCCGCCCAGTTGGGCGGTCCCCTCGGCGCCGTCCTGCGCTCCACCGCGCGGGACGCCTTCGTCGGCGGGCTGCACCTCACCCTTCTGGTCAGCGCGGGTCTGCTGCTGCTCGGGGCGCTCGCCGCGCTGAGGCTGCCCCGCGTGATGGAGTGCCCGCCGCTCTGCGAACCCCGCACGCCGGCCGACGATGCGGTGGCGCCGGAGGCCAGGGAGACGCAGAGCCCCCTGGGCGGCCGCGAACTGCCGGCCCAGGAGCGGCCCGAGGTGCTGCTGCGGCTGCCCGCGCGGCGCGCGCCCGCCGAGGCGACGGGCTCTGGACGCGCGGCACACTGAGTCGTAACGTCGGCACGACGCCGTAACTAACACTGCTAGTTTTCGGCGCCCACCGACATCGGTACCGTGCGAGCCGCCGGAGGCACTCCCTCATGTCCACCGCTCCGTCCTCGAAACTCCCGCCCTTCGACCCCCGCGACCCGATCGGCATCGACGATCTCCTCGGCCCCGAGGATCTCGCGATCCGCGACACCGTCCGGGTCTGGGCCGCCGACCGGGTCCTGCCGCACATCGCCGAGTGGTACGAGAACGGTGAACTGCCCGGCATCCGCGAGCTCGCCCGCGAGCTCGGCTCGCTCGGCGCCCTGGGCATGTCCCTCCAGGGGTACGGCTGCGCCGGCGCCACCGCGGTCCAGTACGGGCTGGCCTGTCTGGAGCTGGAGGCCGCCGACTCGGGGATCCGCTCGCTCGTCTCCGTACAGGGCTCGCTCGCCATGTACGCGATCCACCGCTTCGGCTCCGAGGAGCAGAAGCGGCAGTGGCTGCCCGGGATGGCGGCCGGCGAGATCATCGGCTGTTTCGGGCTCACCGAACCGGACCACGGCTCCGACCCGGCCGGCATGCGGACGTACGCCAAGCGCGACGGCGAGGACTGGGTCCTCAGCGGCCGCAAGATGTGGATCACGAACGGTTCGGTCGCCGGGGTAGCCGTGGTCTGGGCGCAGACCGACGAGGGCGACGCGGGCGGTGGCATCCGCGGATTCGTGGTGCCCACCGATGCCCCCGGCTTCTCCGCGCCGGAGATCAGGCACAAGTGGTCCCTGCGCGCCTCGGTCACCAGCGAGCTGATCCTCGACGAGGTACGGCTGCCGGCCGACGCCGTGCTGCCGGGCGTCACCGGACTGCGCGGGCCGCTCAGCTGCCTCAGTCATGCCCGCTACGGCATCGTCTGGGGGGCCATGGGCGCCGCCCGGTCCAGCTTCGAGGCGGCCGTCGACTACGCGAGGACGCGTGAGCAGTTCGGGAAGCCGATCGGCGGCTTCCAGCTCACCCAGGCCAAGCTCGCCGACATGGCGGTCGAACTGCACAAGGGCATCCTGCTCGCCCACCACCTCGGCCGTCGGATGGACGCGGGCAGGCTCCGTCCGGAGCAGGTCAGTTTCGGAAAGCTGAACAACGTGCGGGAGGCCATCGAGATCTGCCGCACCTCGCGCACGATCCTCGGCGCCAACGGGATCTCGCTGGAGTACCCGGTGATGCGCCACGCGACGAATCTGGAGTCGGTGCTCACCTACGAAGGAACCGTGGAGATGCACCAGCTGGTGCTGGGCAAGGCGCTCACCGGCCTGGACGCGTTCCGGTAGACCCGGGACCGCGGCCAAACCGCCGTGAGCCCTTGCTCAGCTCTGGTTGAAGAAGCCGTCGGCCGGCCGGCCGGCGGCTTCGCCGTTGACGACCTGGGTGTCGGCGGGGGTCAGCAGGAAGACCCGGGTGGCCACGCGGTCGATCGACCCGCGCAGTCCGAAGATCAGTCCCGCGGCGAAGTCCACCACGCGCTTGGCGTCGGCGGAGTCCATGGACGTGAGGTTCATGATCACCGGGACGCCGTCCCGGAACAGCTCGCCGATGCTCCGGGCGTCCCGGAAACTGTCCGGGGTCACCGTCGCGATCCGGCGGCCCGTCTCCTCGGCCGCCTCCGAGACCACTCGCACCCGCGGATCGGTCACCCACGCCTGCCCGGTCCCGGTCCGTGCACCTTCGGCGTACTCGTCGTCGTCGTAGTACCGCTCGTTGCTGTCCTCTACGAGGCCCAGCCAGGCACTCGCCTTGCGCACCGATCCCATGGACGCCTCCTCTCACCGCGGTTCCTTGGTGTTCCGCATCTCTTTCGTATCCCTATGGTCGTCCATCATGCGGATCGTGCGCCAAGGGGATAGGCGGCGCGCAGGGCATTCGTGACGGTACTGGTGCAGAAGATGTGGCGATTCGTCAAGGTTCCTCCTGGATAAGGGCCCTGGAGATAAGAAAATATGGTCCGCCGGTCCGTACGGGTGACATGGGGGACGTACGGGTGAACGGGTCACTCGATACGATGCACGTCGTGCGCGCGCCCGAGCGCCGCGCACAGCAGAACGACTACCGGGGGATAGCCGTGTTCGGAATCGTCAGGCCCTGCACGCACCGCTTGTCGGAGGGGCTCAAGGCCGAGTGGATGGCCCATCTCTGCGGGCTGTGTCTGGCACTTCGCTCCGATCACGGCCAGTTCGCCCGGATCGTCACGAACTACGACGGTCTGATCGTCTCGGTCCTGACGGAGGCTCAGACCGAGCGCACCCCCGGGCAGCGGCGCACGGCCGGTCCCTGCCCGCTGCGCGCCATGCGCACCGCCCCGGTCGCGCGCGGCGAGGGCGCCAGGCTCGCCGCCGCGGTCTCGCTGGTGCTGGCCTCGGCCAAGGTGCGCGACCACGTGGCCGACCGCGACGGCTTGTTGGCGCGGCGCCCGGTGGCCGCTGCCGCGCGCAGGGTGGCCGCGGGCTGGGACCGGGCCGGGGCGCGCACCGGCGCCCAGCTCGGCTTCGACACGGCGCTGCTCGTCGACGCCGTCGACCGGCAGACGGGCATCGAGCTGCTCGCGGGCCCCGGAACCCCGCTGCTCACGGTCACCGAGCCCACCGAGACCGCCACGGCTGCGGCCTTCGCGCACACCGCCGTGCTCGCGGGCAAGCCGCAGAACGCCGCGCCGCTGGCGGAGGCCGGGCGGCTCTTCGGACGGCTCGCTCATCTGCTGGATGCCGTGGAGGACCAGGAAGCTGACGCCGCGTCGGGTGCCTGGAACCCCCTCACGGCGACCGGCACCTCGCGGGCCGAGGCCCGTCGGCTGTGCGACGACGCGCTGCGGGGCGTACGGCTGGCGCTGCGCGACGCGGAATTCGCCGATGACCGGCTCGCCCATGTGCTGCTGGCGCACGAGCTGCGGCGCTCGGTGGACCGGGCGTTCGCCACGGACGTCTGTTCCCATCAGGGCGGCGGGCTCCTGACGGAAGCCGGCCACCCGTCAGAAGGGCGGCCTGTGGCTTCGTTCGGGCCGCCGCCGGGCAATCCGTACGCCCCCACGGGGCCGTCCGGGCCGTTCGATCCGCCGCAGCCGCCGGAGCCCCCGCGCGACCGGCGGGGGCTCATCATGGGCTGCCTCGTCTGGGCGGGCCTCGCCTGCACCTGCCAGATGTGCTGCGGCACCTTCGACGACCCGTGGAGCCACCAGCGGCGCGAAGGACTGTGCAGCAAATGCGACTGTGGTGACTGCTGCGACGCCTGCGACTGCTGCGGCAACTGCGGGGACTGTTGTGACGGCTGCGACTGCTGCGGGTGCGACTGCAGCTGCTGATGCGGCGTCAGGGGAGCGGCAGGGACGCTCGGAACGTGCGGGTCCACACGGTCCGGGCCGTCCCCGGCGGCTGACCGGCACTCACCTGATCTCGGGCGGCGAGATCTGCGAGGTCCTGACGGCCGAGGCGGAGATGCCCCACTTCTTCAGGATCCGCTCGTAGGTGCCGTCCGCCTTGAGACGGTTGACGGCGGCCTGGAAGGCGGGCGCCAGCGGGGTGCCCTTCTTGAAGGCGAAGCCGACGTCGAGGCGCTTGAACTCGTTGAGGAAGCGCACGTCCTCCTGCTGCCCCACGGCGTACCTCAAACCGTTGATGGTCGACATCACCACGTCCGTACGCCCCTGCTGGAGCGAGGACCAGACCGCCGAGGCGTCGGCGTACGTCTTCACGGCGTAGGCCTTCTCGCCGGCCTCGGAGCACCGGTGCCGGTTCTTCTCCAGCGTCGCCTCGAACGTGGTCCCCGCCGCGGTGCCCACCGTCAGGCCGCAGAGCTGGGTGAGGTCGGTGATCCCGGACAGCTCGCTGTCGTCGCGGACCGCGAAGCCCTGGCCGTCGTTGAGATAGGTGACGAAGTCGATCGTCCGGCTGCGTTCGTCGGTCACGCCGAAGTTGCCGGTGCCCACGTCGTACTTCCCGCTGCCGAGCGCGGGCAGGATCGCCTCGAACGCGGCGACCTCCCGCTTCGGCTTCAGCCCGAGCACCCGGGCCACGGCGTCCCCGAAGTCGATGTCGGCGCCGGCCAGGGTCGTACCGTCCGCGAGATAGGTGGCGCTGGGCGGGGAGCCGACGCTGGAGGCGATGCGCAGAGTGCCGGAGGAGCGGACCCGGGCGGGCAGCAGCGCGGCGGCGGCCGCGTCCTTCTTCACTCCCGACACGACGTCGGCGGTGGGGACCGCACCCTTGGCGGCGGAACCGGCCGCGCCCGCGGGGGCGGTCGCCGGATCGCCGGACCCGCACGCGGTCACGGTCAGCGTGGCGGCGGTGATCAGCGCGAAGGCAGCGAGGTGCCGGGTACGGGACATGACAGATGGTTCTCCAGATTCGTCGGCCGGGGGCGGGCGCGGGGCAGCGCGAGAGGGCCCCCGGACGGGGCGGAGGAAAGGCGGAACACGACGGAAAAGCCGGTGCGAGGGGAGGGTGGTGCGGCGTTGTGTACGCGAGGGCACGCAGGGAGAAGAGCTCAGACGCCGGTCACGGCGCGAGCGGGAATGCGGGGCGGAGCAGGGCGGAGGCTCAACAGGAACAGGACCACACGCGACCGAAGTCGATGTGGGAGCGCTTGACCAGCCACTGCTGCGAATGCATGGCCCAAGTGGAACAGGCATCCGTTGGTCCGTCAACTGACCTGAGACGTACGGCTCACAGTGTGGACAGCCTTGACAAGCGGCCGCCGGCAGCGCTTACCTCGGGATGCGGATCGGGCTGAGGGGCCCGGTCCTCGTCGTGTTCCACCGTTGTGTTCCGTGCCGAGGGCGCGCCCCGTGTTCGATCGCCGCATCCACGGAGCCCTCGCATGTCCGCACCGACAGACACCCTTCCGCCGGCCCTCCCGGCCGGACCCCTCGAGGACGACGACCCCGGCCCCCTGCGGATCGTCCCGGCGCGCAGGACCGGCCAGTGGACCGCCGCCGGGGCCGTACTGGTCCTGCTCGCCCTCGCCCTGAACTCCGTCATCCGCAACGACGCCTTCCAATGGGACGTAGTCGGCGACTACTTCACGACCACGGCCGTGCTGCGCGGGCTCGGGCTCACCCTCTGGCTCACCGCGCTCGTGATGGCGCTCGGCTTCGCGCTCGGCACGCTGCTCGCCGTCCTCAGACTCTCCGCGAACCGCGTGCTCCAGGCGGTCGGCTGGGGATACGTGTGGCTCTTCCGGTCCACGCCGATCCTGGTCCAGCTGCTGTTCTGGTTCAACATCGGCGCGCTCTACCCGGAGATCCTCGGCGTCCGGACCGTGAACCTCCTCGGCCCCGTCACCGTCGCCGTCGTCGGACTGACGCTCCATGAGGCCGCCTACGCGGCGGAAGTCGTCCGCGGCGGCATCCTGTCCGTGGAACGCGGACAGCTGGAGGCCGCCCAGTCCCTCGGACTCGGCCCGTGGCGGCGACTGCGCAGGATCGTGCTGCCGCAGGCGATGCGCTCCATCGTGCCGCCCGCCGGGAACATGCTGATCGGCACCCTCAAGGGCACCTCGATCGTCAGCATCATCGCCGTACAGGACCTGCTGTACTCGGTCCAGCTGGTGTACCACCGCACCTACCAGGTCATCCCGCTGCTGCTCGTCGCCACTCTCTGGTACGTCGCCGTGACCTCGCTGCTGGGCGTCGGCCAGCACTACGTCGAGCGGTACTACGCGCGCGGCACCGGAGACGCGCGGTGAGCGGCGTACCGACGCTGGTCGTCATAGGGGCGGGGCCGCGGGGCACGGGCGTCATCGAGCGCATCGCCGCCAACGCCCCCTCGCTGTACGACGGCCGGCCGCTGGACATCCATCTCGTCGACCCGTTCCCGCCCGGCGGCGGCCGGATCTGGCGCCACGACCAGTCGCCGCTGCTGTGGATGAACTCCATGGCCGAGGACGTCACCATGTTCACCGACGACACCGTCCGCCTCGAAGGCCCCGTACGGCCGGGGCCGGCCCTCCACACCTGGGCGGCCGACGTGCGCGAGGGACGCACCGCACCAGGCCCGGACGTCGCCCGGGAACCCGGGCTCCGTGCCGAGATAGACGCGCTGACGGGGGAGGACTTCCCGAGCCGGCGGCTGCAGGGGGCGTATCTGCGCTGGGTGTACGAGCAGTCGGTGGCCGCGCTGCCGCCCACCGTCAGCGTCCACGAACACCGCCGCCGGGCCCTGCGCGTCACGGGACCCCGCGACGGCCGCCAGTCCGTCCACCTGGAGGGCCGCGCCGAACCGCTCACCGCCGACCTCGTGATCCTCACCCTCGGCCACCTCGACGCCGAACCGGAGGAGGAACAACAGCGTCTGTCCCGCTTCGCGGACCGGCACGGCCTCGTCCATCTGCCGCCCGACTTCACGGCCGACAGCGACCTGAGCACCCTGCCGGCGGGCGAACCCGTCATCGTGCGGGGCTTCGGGCTCGCCTTCATCGACCTGATGGTGCTGCTCACCGAGGGGCGCGGCGGGCGGTACGAGAACGGCGTCTACCTGCCCTCCGGCAAGGAGCCCGTGCTCTACGTCGGATCGCGGCGCGGCGTCCCGTACCACTCCAAGATCGGATACGTGCGGCCGGGCGAGCGGCCGCCCCTGCCGCGTTTCTTCGGTCCCGGCCTGGCCGACGAGCTCCTGAGCCGGCCGCACCCCCTCGACTTCCGCCGGGACGTCTGGCCCCATGTCGACAAGGAACTCGGCTACGCCCACTACCACCGGCTCTTCGCCGCCCACCCGGAGCGCACCACGGCCGACTGGTCCGTCTTCGAGGAGAAGTACGCGGCCGCCGACCCCGGCAGCGCCGATCTGCGCGCCGTGATCGCCGCGGCCGTCCCCGACCCGGCCGACCGGCTCGACCTGGCGGCGCTCGATCACCCCCTGGACGGGGTGCGCCACCCCTCGGCCGCCTCCTTCCAGGAGGCGACGCGCGCCTACATCACCGCGGACCTGGCCCGCCGGCACGACCCCGCGCACAGCGAGGACCTCGCCGTCTTCCTCGGACTGCTCTCCGTGTACGGCCAGTTGGCCCGGTTCCCCGACGTCGGGGACTGGTGGCACGGCTTCTTCAGCTACCTCGCCTCCGGACCGCCCGGGCCTCGGCTGCGGCAGCTGCTGGCGCTGTCCCGGGCCGGTGTCGTCCGCTTCCTCGGCGCCGGGACGACGGTCGAGGCCGACGAGGAGCGGGGTCTGTTCCGGGCAGCCGGCGCCACGGTGCCGGGGGAGCGGATCGAAGCCCGCGCCCTCGTCGAGGCCCGGCTCCCCGACGCCTCGCCGGGACGCACCCGCAGCACCCTGCTCCGGGCGCTGTACGAGGACGGGGCCGCCGCCACCGCCACCGGGCTGCTCGCGGTCGACCCCGGCGACGGCCGGATCCTGGACCGCGACGGGCTCCCGCACCCCCGCCGCTTCGCGCTGGGCCCGCACACGGCCGCCCGCACGAGCGGCGCCTTCACCCGGCCACGCACCGGCGGCCCGGCCTTCGGGCAGAACGACGCCACCGCCCGCGCCGCCCTCACCTTCCTGCGCGGTACCGGCCACGCCGATGGCTGACCGGCGCGCACTCCGTTCCGTACCGTCCGAGGACACCGCCATGAAGACGACCAGCCGACCCCCGACGAACGAACCGGCGTCCGCTCGCGCCCACGCGCCCGCCGCCCCCGTGGTCGAGATCCGGGGGGTGCACAAGAGCTTCGGCTCCCTCGACGTCCTGCGCGGCGTCGACCTGTCCGTAGGTCCCGGCGAAGTGACCGTGATCCTCGGTCCCTCCGGCTCCGGGAAGTCCACGCTGCTGCGCACCGTCAACCACCTGGAGAAGGCGGACCGGGGATCGATCACCGTGGACGGGGACTTCGTCGGGTACCGCAGGAAGGGCGACAAGCTCCACGAACTCCCCGAGCGCGAGGTCCTGCGCCGCCGCACCCGGATCGGCTTCGTCTTCCAGAACTTCCACCTCTTCCCCCACCTGACCGTCCTGGAGAACATCACCGAGGCCCCGGTCGCCGCCCTCGGCCGCACGAAACAGCAGGCCGCCGCCACCGCCCGCCGGCTGCTGGCCCGGGTCGGGCTCGACGGCAAGGCGGCCGCGTACCCGGGACAGCTCTCCGGCGGCCAGCAGCAGCGCGTCGCCATCGCCCGGGCCCTCGCCCTCGAACCGAGGCTGCTGCTCTTCGACGAGCCCACCTCCGCGCTCGACCCCGAACTGGTCGGCGAGGTCCTCGACGTCATCAAGGACCTCGCGCAGCAGGGCACCACGATGATCGTCGTCACGCACGAGATCGGGTTCGCGCGCGAGGTCGCCGACACCGTCGTCTTCATGGACGAGGGACGGATCGTCGAGCAGGGCCCGCCCGCCGAGGTGCTCGGCCGGCCGCGCCACCCACGGACGCGCGCCTTCCTCTCCAAGGTGCTGTGACCCGGCACCCCGCATCCACGAGCCACGTCCGCACCCTCCGAAAGAGCCCGCCCCATGTCCTCTCTCCGCCCGCTCCACCTGGCCGCCGGGATCGGCGGCCCGCCCCGCTACGACCCCGCGCACTACACCGGCCTCGCCCGGCTCGCCGAGCACGGAACCCTCGACTTCGTCACCCTGGGCGACTCGTTCGCCCGGCCGGGACCGGACGCCCTCTCCGTGCTCTCCCGGGTCGCGCCCGGAACGCGCAGGATCGGACTCGTCCCGACGGTGACCACCACCCACACCGAGCCCTTCCACGTGTCGTCCGCCGTGGCCACGCTGGACTGGGTCAGCCGGGGCCGGGCCGGCTGGTGGGTGGACGTGTCGACGACCGCCGCCGAGGCCCGGCTGTTCGGACGCCGCCCCGCCGCGCCCGCCGCCGGACTGTGGCGGGAGGCCGGCGAGGCCGCCGACGTGGCGGCACGGCTCTGGGACAGCCGGGAGGACGGCGCCGACGTCCGGGACGCCGCCACCGGACGCGTCCCCGACCGTGCCAGGGTCCACCGCACCGACTTCGAAGGCGCCGCCTTCCGCGTCCGCGGACCCGGCATCGTGCCCCGGCCCCCGCAGGGCCACCCGGTCACGGTCGTCGACGGCACGGCGGATCCCGCCCGGGAGACCGCCGCCCGCCACGCCGACGTGGTGCTCGTACGGGCCGGCACCCCCGAGCGGGCCGCCGGGATCCGCGACGACGTGCTCCGCCGCGCGGCGGCCCACGGGCGCGACCCCGGGACGCTGCGGGTGCTCGCCGCGCTCACCGTCGATCTCGGCGACGTCGAGTCGGCCCCCGAACCGGGCCTGGAGAGCGGTCCACCGCTCGCCGGGCACGGCACGTACTACCGCGGCGGGCCGGTCGACCTCGCCGACCTCATCACCCAGTGGCACCGTTCAGGAGCCGTCGACGGCTTCCACCTCACCCCGATCACACCCGAGCGCGACCTCGAACGGATCGTCAACGGCACGGTGGCCCTGCTCCAGCACCGCAGCCTGTTCCGCACCTTCTACCCCGGCGGCACCCTCCGCGAGCACCTGGGGCTGGCCCGCCCGGCCAACCGGTACGCCCTCCGAGGAGCACGGGTATGACGGCCGCCCCCAGACAGATGCGCCTCGCCGTGCACTTCCCGGTGGACGACACCGTGCCGAGCGATCCGCGCTCCGGCAGCCGGATCGCGTTCTCCTCCTTCGAACACCTCGCGCGGACCGCCGAGCGCGGGCTGTTCGACTTCCTCCTCCTCGCCGACGCGCTTCCGCCGCCCGACCGGGGCGGCCCCGGCCGCGATCCGGACGCGGGCCGCCCCGAACCCCTCACCGTGCTGGCCGCGCTGGCGGCGGTCACCGACCGGATCGGCCTCGCCGCCACCGTGAGCGCGACCTTCAACGAGCCCTACGAGGTGGCCCGCCGGTTCGCGACCCTCGACCACCTCAGCGCGGGCCGTGCCGCCTGGAACGTCACCACCGCGGCCGACGCCCGCATCGCCGAGAACTTCCGGCGCGGCGGCCGCCTCGACCGGGAGAGTGAACACGCCCGTACCGCCGAGTTCATCGCCACCGCCCGTGAGCTGTGGGATTCCTGGTCACCCGGCGGGGACCCCCGCCCCTTCGCCCACCACGGCCGGCACTTCTCGGTCGAGGGCGAGTTCACCGTCCCGCGCTCCCCGCAGGGGCACCCCGTCGTCATCCGGACGGGGCACTGCGCGCAGGCCCGCGAGTCCGCCGCGTCGGACGCCGACGTCGTCCTCACCCGGCACGGCACCCCGGAGGCGGGGCGTGCCTTCCGCGCCGACGTCCGGGGGAGGCTCGCCGCGTACGGCCGGGAGCCCGGCGCCCTCACAGTCATGCCCCGTGCCGGCGTGGTGCTGGGCGACACCGATGCCGAGGCGCGGGAGCGGGCGGCCGCACTCCGGCGCGAGCCGGACCGGGGGAGCGGCGTGTCCCTCCGGCAGACGGTCACCGGGGCGGCGGCCTGTCGGCCGTTCGTCGGCGCCCCGCGGACCGTGGCGGCGGAGATGGCCCAGCGCGTCGCCACGGGGGCCGCCGACGGCTTCGTGATCGTTCCCCATCCCACCTCCGGCGGCCTCGACGGCTTCGTCGACCGGGTCGTCCCGCTCCTCCAGGAACGGGGGGTGTTCCGCACCGCGTACACCGGCTCCACGCTGCGGTCGCACCTCGGACTCGCCGAGCCGGAATGGAAAGGTTGACCCCATGAGCACGGACGCACAGCAGCAGGCGGCGCGGGACTGGGACCACTGGCACCAGGAGCGGACCGCCACGGTCGCCGCACCGTACGGGCCGCTCTCCCTCACCGGGACCCATTGGCTCTCCGATTACCCGGAAGGGCGAATTCCGGCCGTCCCGGGGCAATGGCGGGAGGACGGCGACGAGGTGGTGCTCACCGCCGGCCCCGAGGACGCACTGAGCGTCGACAACAAGCCCTTCACCGGCCAGGTCCGGCTCGCCGCCGACCGCGGGCGCATCGAGGACTCCCGGGTGGCGCACGGCGAGCGCCGGCTCGTGGTGCTGAGCCGTGAAGGCCTGTGGGCGGTAAGGGACTTCGACCCGGACTCCCCGGCGCGGCGCGCCTTCCGGGCCATCGAGGCCACGCCGTACGACCCGGGCTGGGCCGTGCCGGGGGCCTTCCGCCCGTACACCACCTCACGCACGGTCCGGGTGGAGAACGCCGACGGCGTGGAGCGCGGGCTCGGGCTCGGCGGGGAGATCGCCTTCGAGCTGGCGGGCGTCGAGCACACCCTCCAGGTCGCCGTCGAGGACGACGGCTCTCTCTGGGCGGTCTTCGCCGACGCCACCAGCGGGAACACCAGCTACCGCTTCCGGTTCCTGCGGCCCGCCGCACCGGACGCCGACGGCACGGTGACGGTGGACTTCAACCGGGCGCTGCTGCCGCCCTGCGCCTTCGCCGACCACTTCATCTGCCCGTTCCCGCCGCCCGGCAACACGCTTCCCGTCCCCGTCGAGGCGGGGGAGCGGAACAGGACCGACGGCTGACCCCGGCCTCTTCGCCGACACCCCGCGTCCGGCCCCGGCAGACCTCGTCCGCCGGGGCCGGACGACGGACGGCGGAAGCGTGTGACGCGGGGAGCCGCGGAAGCGTGTGATCCGCGGAGCTCAGGCCAAAAGGCGCCCTTGCGCGAGAAGTTGACGCCTTGAATACTCCCGAGCAGCGCTTGTCAGGGGCACGGCATATCCGCAATGCGGACGGACGGCCGGGACCCTGACTGCGCCTCACGGGTCCGACCACCCCACAGGCGGACCCCCGACTCCCCCCGGGAGGAAACAAGTGAGGATCAAGCGCACCACCCCCCTCGGCAGCACCGCGAGACGCAGCAGGGCCGTCGGCATCGCCGCAGGACTTGTGGCGGTCGCCGCACTCACCGTCCCCAGCGCCCAGGCCAGCTCCACCGGAACGTACAGCGCGAACCAGCTCTCCGCCGCGAGCGACGCCGTCCTCGGCGCCGACGTGGCCGGCACGGCCTGGAACGTCGACCCCGTGACGAAGAAGCTCGTCGTCACCGTCGACAGCACGGTCTCCGCCTCGGAGATCCGGCAGATCAAGGAATCCGCGGGCGTCAACGCCGGTGCTCTGCGCATCGAGCACACGTCCGGCAGGTTCAGCAAGCTGCTCTCCGGCGGCGACGCCATCTACGCACCCAGCTGGCGCTGCTCCCTCGGATTCAACGTCCGCAGCGGCACCACCTACTACTTCCTGACCGCCGGTCACTGCACCGACGGCAACCCGCCCTGGTACACCAACTCCTCACACACCACGAGCATCGGCCCGACGGTCGGATCGAGCTTCCCGACCAACGACTACGGTCTGGTCCGCTACGACAACACCTCCGTCGCCCACGCCGGCACCGTGGGCAGCGTCGACATCACCGGCGCGGCCAACGCCACGGTGGGGATGTCCGTCACCCGCCGCGGCTCCACCACCGGCATCCACAGCGGCACCGTCTCGGCGCTCAACGCCACGGTCAACTACGGCAACGGCGACATCGTCTACGGCATGATCAAGACGAACGTGTGCGCGGAGCCCGGTGACTCCGGCGGTCCGCTCTACTCCGGCTCCAAGGCGATCGGACTCACCTCGGGCGGCAGCGGCAACTGCAGCTCCGGTGGTACGACCTTCTTCCAGCCCGTCACCGAGGCACTCAGCGCGTACGGCGTCAGCGTCTACTGACACGCCGGGTGGCCGGTTCCGTCCCCCCGGAACCGGCCCGTCCCTCGAAAGCGCATGTCGAACAGGCCGAGCCCCCGCCCGAATTCCGGGCGGGGGCTCCCGCTGACCCCGCGGCTTTTGAGAGGATGTGGCACAGGACGGTCACGCAGGAGCAACGGGGGCGGATGCTGCGCCTCCCGGAGGGATGCCCTCCGGGAACCCCCGGCAGACACCCCAGGGGGTTCCAGGTCCGTGAAACGCATCGGAGTGACCGGTCACCGCAGCATTCCGCAGGAAGTCCACGCCCATGTGCTGGCGTCGATGCGAGCGGCGTTCCGCGGATGCGACGGCGCGGTGGAGGCGCTGTCCAGCCTGGCCGTCGGCGCCGACCAGCTCTTCGCCGACCTCGCACTCGCCCACGGCGCCGAGCTGACCGTGGTCATCCCCAGCGGCGACTACGAGGCGTGCTTCGCCGACGGGACCGAACTCGCCCGCTACCGGGCGCTCAAGGCACGCGCCGTGCGTGAGGTCAGGCTGGACTTCCCGCACTCCACCGACGAGGCGTACTACGCCGCCGGCGCGTACATCGCCGACCACTGCGACCGGCTGATCGCCGTGTGGGACGGCCGCCCCGCCCGCGGCCTCGGAGGCACGGGGGACATCGTCAGGTACGCACGCGGGCTCGGCCGGCCGGTGACGGTGATCTGGCGTGAGGGGGTCGAACGGAGCTGACGGGCCGTCGCCGGTCCCGGCACGCCGTGCGCCCCCTCACATCTGGTGCCGGGCGAGCCAGTCGGTGTGCTGGGGCGAGACGATGCGCTCGGTCTCGAACACCGCCCGCGGCCACTGGCGCTCGTTCAGGGTGGTCTCCATCGCTATCTGCATCGACTCCAGGTCCTTCTCCACCAGGGAGTGGGCCGATATCAGCGGATGGTGGCGGCGCATCTCGGCCCAGGCGAGACAGGCGGCGGCCGCTGCGGAGAGCACTCCGGTGAGCGCGAAGGACTGGCCGACCGAGAAGGACCTGAGCACGGCGAGGAGCAGGGCGAGCGCCGTCAGCGCGGCGATGGTGGTCGACCAGACCAGGGTGGCCCGCCGGGACACCTCCTGGCGCCTGCGGTACCAGCTGCGCTGCTCGATCAGCCGGTCCCGCACATAGGTCTCCTTGCGTACGGTGAATGCCTTGTCCCGTAATGCGCGCATGGAATCGGTGATCAGTCCGCCGGAATCGGCCGTCCGGTCCCGGGGGTCGGTCCAGCCCACCTTGCGGAGCTCCTGAAGGCCCTCTTCGAGCCGGTTGGCGAACACCGCTTCGGGGTGCTGCGTGCCGGTGTCGAAAGGTGAGCCGTGCACCGAGTAACGCCAGCACATCGATTTGATGAACTCTGCCGCGGACCGATTGAGTTGCCAATGCGACTTTGCTTTCCGCCGGGAGGTGAGGTAGGTGGTGACCAGGACGCCGAGGTAGGCCAACACGGCCGCGCAATCGGTGAGTTGCAGCGAGCCCGCGAGCTCCGCGCGCCAGGGCAGCGCGGCCGGTACGGTGCCCGCGACCAGCAGGATGAGCTGCCACCGGGTCGTATTCACCGCCTCCCGCTGGCGGGCGACCGCAATGGCGTCCGTGTGGTGAAAGAGCTCCGGCAGATCAGCGTTCCTGAAGACCATGCTCTGCAGTGGTCCGGGAATCGCCGTCATGTTCACTCCCGTCTGCGGTTATGTGGTCACCCGGATGGCGGAATCTTTCGTTCCGCTCGAACCGGGCCGGTCCCGTGTGACGCTCGTGTTCCAAGTGGGCGTCCTCAGTTGCCAACCGAGGCCATGAGAGTAAAGTCGTGCCGCCGGACACTGCAATGGTGCAGGTACCAACGCTGGTTTCCTGTCCGGAACCATTCCATCGGAACGAATCCCCTAAAGGACGGCCGTGAAGACCACTGAATCCTCCCTCTCCTTCGCCGTTGCGAAGAAGAGCCGTGTGCCCCTCGCGGCGATCGACGCGCGTGGCGGCGAAGCAGCCAGGAAGCTCGGTCGAGTGCATGTCGCCTCCGCCGGTCGCCCCACCCAGGCATCCACCTTCAACTCGTCCCTCTGACCCCCTTTCACGGATCACTCCTCCGGGGCGGCCGGTCTGCCGGATCACCCTTCCGGGCTGGCTAGACTGGTGGAATGACAGGACCCCTGGTCCCATTCCGTGAAGTAGTCCTCAAGGTTCACAGCAGGTGTGATCTTGCCTGTGACCATTGCTATGTCTACGAACATGCCGATCAGAGCTGGCGAACCCGTCCGAAAACAATCTCTGACGAAGTCATTTTCCGGACTGCTCAGCGCCTGGCTGAGCATGCCAAGACACACGCACTGCCCTCCGTGTCAGTAATCCTGCACGGAGGGGAGCCTCTGCTGGCCGGCCCCGCCCGGCTGCGGCGCATCTGCGAAGAGCTGACCTCCGCCTTCGACGGCATCGCCGCCCTCGATCTCCGGATCCACACCAACGGTCTGCAGCTCAGCCCGCGCTATCTCGACCTCTTCAGCGAGTACGACGTCAAGGTGGGCATCTCCCTCGACGGCGATCGCGCGGCCAACGACCGGCACCGCCGCTTCGCCGACGGGCGCAGCAGTCACCCCCTCGTACTCAAGGCCGTCGAGCTGCTCCGGCAGGAGCGCTACCGCCATCTCAACCTCGGCCTCCTGTGCACCATCGACATCGAGAACGACCCCGTCGCGGTCCTCGACGCGCTCACGGAGCTCGAACCGCCGCTCATCGACTTCCTGCTTCCCCACGCCACGTGGGACGACCCGCCGCCGCGGCCGGACGGATCGCCCACCGCCTACGCCGACTGGCTCCTCGCGGTCTTCGACCGCTGGCAGGAGCAGGGGCGCCCGGTGCCCGTGCGGATCTTCTCCTCGGTGGCCTCCACGCTGGGCGGCGGTCCCAGCCTCACCGAGTCGCTCGGCCTCGCGCCGACCGACCTCGTCGTCGTCGAGACCGACGGACGGCTGGAGCAGGTCGATTCGCTGAAGAGCGCCTACGAGGGTGCGGCGGACACCGGATTCGACGTCTTCGCGCACACCTTCGACGAAGTCGCGGCGCATCCGGGCGTACGGGCCAGACAGCTCGGCCTGGACGGCGTCAGCGAGACGTGCCGCCGCTGCCCCGTCGTACGTTCGTGCGGGGGAGGTCTGTACACCCACCGCTACCGCTCCTCGCCCGACGGCGAGGGGTTCGACAACCCGTCCGTGTACTGCCACGACCTCGCCGCCCTGGTGCACGGCATCGAGGCCCGGACGCCCGCGGACACCGTGGCGCCCGCGGTGGCCGGCCCGGCCGAACTGCTCGCGGCCCAGGAGGACCTCACCCGCACCCTGCTGGCGCGGCTGCACGCGGACCTGGACGGCGGGGGCGGTGAGCGGTGGGCGCGGGCGTGGGAGCTGGCGGCCGTCCTGGAGGGATCGGAGGAAGGGGCCCGGGGGCTGGACGGCGTACTCGCCCATCCGTACACGCGCACCTGGCTGCTCGACGCGCTGGCCGCCCTGCACGAGGACCGCCCGCAGGCGGCTTCCCTGGCCGCGGACGGGCTGCAGACCCTGCTCGCCGCGGCCGCCGTGCGGGCCGGCCTCGACCTGCGTGTGCCGGCGCCCTACCGGGACGGCGGGCTCGTCCTTCCGACGCTGGGCCGCCTGACGGTCGCCGGGCCGGGGGAACGCGGCACCGTGCTAGTGCGCGCGGCCGGGGAGGGATTCCTGGCGGGGCCCGCCGGCGGGGCCGAGCGGAAGATCCGGCGGTCCGCCGCGGCCGAGCCCGGCTGGCTGCCGGTGCGCGCCTTCCCGCTGCCGGGCAGCCCGTTCCCGGGCCACGGCTTCGTGATCGACGACCTCGACCCGCACCGGGACTGCTTCGCCGCGCCCGCCGCGGCCACGCTCGCCCCGGCGGCCGCCGGCCGTCTGGGCGACGCGCTCACCGAGGCCTGGGCGCTGATCGGGGAGCGGGCTCCCGCCCACGGCGCGGAGTCCCTGGACGGCCCGCTCACCTTCACCCCGCTCACCGGCGGGGCGCCGGGCGAGCCGTGGGTGGGGCGGCACGGCTACGGCGCGCTCGGCATCGGGGCGGACCAGGACGCCGGCACGCTGGCGCTCACGCTGTTGCGCGGCGTGCGGCGGGCGAGATTCAGGGCACTCGTGGACGTCACGGATCTTTACGCGGCGGACGGCGCCTGGGAACATCGAATGCCCTGGAAGGAAGAATTGGTTCCGTTTTCCCGGCTGCTGGAAGCTGCCTATGAACGGCTGGCGCTCGCGGCATTCGATCCCCGGTACCGGGATGGTCTGCCACAGGCGCTCGACACGCTGGAAGGGGCCGCCGAACTCACCATCGGCGGGAAACGTCTTCTGACCCGGATGCGAAAAGAATTCTGAATACCGGATTCCGGTTCGACGGACGGGGCGCGGGGCCCGGGACAACCGGGGAGGAACACCCGCAGACCGCATGCGCGCAGGAGTGTGATCGACGGGGCCTGGGAACAGATGACTGAAAAGCGGCGTTGATTGACCGAACGTCATGGGGGTGGAGCAAGGTCCGCTCCGGAATGATGAATTCGCTCGCATTCTCTTCACTCATCGAGTGCGGGTGCTCACACAGGACGGGGGTCGTGTGCACGCGACGACGCAGCAGCGAGCGGCGGACCATCGGCCGTACTTCTTCTTGAGTTACGCCCACACACCGGGGTACGGCGGTGGCACGGACCCCGACATGTGGGTCGAGCGGCTCTTCCAGGATCTCTGCGGCCACGTGATGGCCATGACCGATCTCCCCGCGGGCGCGCCCGCCGGGTTCATCGACCGCGAGATACGTTCCGGCGAGGGCTGGTCGGAACGGCTCGGTGAAGTGCTCGCCACCTGCCGGGTGTTCGTACCGCTGTTCTCGCCGCGTTACTTCGCCAGCGAGATGTGCGGGAAGGAGTGGTACGCCTTCGCCCAGCGGGCCATCCACCACCGGGCCCGCTCCAACCAGCCGGCCGAGGCGATCGTCCCGGCCCTCTGGGTGCCGGTCCCACCCAGCCAACTACCCGGACCGGCCGAGCGATTACAGTTCAACCACCGTGATTTCGGGGACCGTTACGTCAGTGACGGCCTGTACGGACTGATCAAGCTCAAACTCTTCAACGAGGAGTACGAGCGTGCGGTGTACGAACTCGCCAAACGCATCGTCAGCGTCGCCGACACCGTACGGATCGGCACCGGACGCCCCGTCGACTACCGGCTGGCCCCCAGCGCCTTCGGCTCGGCGGGCAGCGGAACGGGCGGCCCCCGCCCCATGCAGGTGACCATCGCCGCCGCCACCCGCCACGACCTGCCCGAAGGGCGCAACGCCGACTACTACGGCGACAACCCGCAGGACTGGAACCCCTACCACCCCGACGCCGCACGGCCCCTGGCCTATGTCGCCGAGGACCTGGTGCGCTCCCTCAACTACCAGGCCACCATCGCCTCCTTCGACGAGGACGCGGGTCTACCCGCCGGCAAACAGGGCCCGACCACGCCGGAGATCCTGCTCGTCGACCGCTGGGCGCTCCGGGACGAGGACCGGTGCCGGCGGCTCGCCGCCTTCGACGCGGAGAACCGCCCCTGGGTGACCCTGGTCGTGCCGTGGAACCGGGACGACCACGAGAGCAGAGCCGCGGAGGCCGAACTGACCGCCAAGCTGGAGCGGACCATGCCGACCAAGATGCGCCAGGGCCGCGCCTACTGCCGCGCCGCCGCCAAGGGCGTGCCCAGCATGGAGGCCTTCGGGCAGATCCTGCCCCAGGTGGTCGAGGTGGCCGCCCAGCAGTACCTGAGACACGCGGCCGTCTATCTGCCCGCCACCGGCGGCGGAGGACCCGGCGAACGGACTCGCCTGATGGGACCGATGGCGCAGACCCAGTACATCCCCGAGACACATGACGCTGCGACGGATGCGGAGGACACGGATGACGGCCAGTCGTGACGGGCGCATCGTCACCTTCTACTCGTACAAGGGCGGTACCGGGCGCACCATGGCCCTGGCCAACACCGCCTGGATTCTCGCCGCCAACGGCAAACGGGTACTGGCCGTCGACTGGGACCTGGAGGCCCCCGGACTGCACCGGTTCTTCCATCCGTTCCTCGACCCCTCGACGCTCGGCGCCACCACCGGTGTCATCGACCTGATCACCGAGTACGCCTGGGCCGCGACCAGTCCGGTGCAGCGGGCCGACGACTGGCACCGGGACTACGCGCGGATCCAGCCGCACGCCGTCTCGCTCACGCCCGAGGCCCTCGGCTGGGAGTTCCCGCACGGCGGAACGCTCGACTTCGTCTCCGCCGGCCGGCAGAACCGCGAATACTCCGCGACCGTCTCGACCTTCGACTGGGACAACTTCTACGACCGGCTCGGCGGCGGCCACTTCTTCGACGCGCTGCGCGACGACATGAAGGCCAACTACGACTACGTCCTCATCGACAGCCGTACCGGCCTCAGCGACATCGCCGACATCTGCACGGTCCACCTGCCCGACGTGCTCGTCGACTGCTTCACCCTCAGCGACCAGTCCATCGACGGCGCCGCCTCGGTCGCCCGGCAGATCTCCGAGCGCTACACCGGCCGTCCCATCTCCATCTTCCCCGTCCCGATGCGGATCGACGAGGGCGAGAAGGAGAAGGCGGACGCCGGACGGGCGCTGGCCCGGCTGAAGTTCGACCGGCTGCCCCGCGACCTGTCGGGGGACGAACTCACCGCCTACTGGGGTGCGGTGGAGATCCCGTACCGCCCCTACTACGCGTACGAGGAGACGCTGGCCACCTTCGGCGACGAGGCGGGGCTCACCAACTCCCTCCTCTCCGCCTTCGAACGGCTCACCTCCGTCATCACCGACCAGCAGATCACCTCGATGCCACCCGTCGGGGAAGAGGTGCGGCTGCGCATCCGGGACGCGTTCACGCGGCGCAGGCCCGCGCTGCCCGCGGATCTCTTCCTCAGTTATGTGGCGGAGAACCGGATGTGGGCCGACTGGATCGAGTCCGTGCTCACCCGGGCAGGCTTCCGCGTCGTGCCCCGCGACGTGTCCGCTGAGCGCGGGCCCCAGGACGCCGCGCCCGGCACTTCCGAGAACGCGGTCCGGACCGTGGTCCTGCTCTCCAGCGCGTACCTCAAGTCGCAGCGCGCGGTGAACCTCTGGGACCGGGCCGTCGCCGAGGACCCGGGCGGCGGGCGGCGCCATCTGCTGCCGCTCAGGGTCGGTGACGTACGGCTGTCCGCGGCCTTCATCGACCGCAACCCCGTCGACCTGTTCCGGCTCGACGAGGTGCACGCCACCGCCGCCCTGTTACGCGCCCTGGACCGGCCCGTGCAGCTCACCGACGCCGTCTCGCCCGGCCCGCGCTTCCCCGGCACCGTCCCCCGGATCTGGAACGCGCCGCCCCGCAACCCCGGCTTCACCGGCCGCTCCCTCGTCCTGGAGCGGATGCGCGACCAGCTCGGCGGCGGCATGGCCGTCGTCCTGCCGCAGCCGCAGACCCTGTACGGCCTCGGCGGCGTGGGCAAGACACAGGTCGCCCTCGAGTACGTGCACCGGTTCATGGCCGACTACGACCTGGTCTGGTGGATATCGTCCGAGCAGACCGACGACGTGGTCGCGGGGCTCGCCGAACTCGCCGTCCGGCTCGGCGCCCAGGGCGGCGACGACATGGCCGCCGCCTCACAGGAGGCCGTCGACCTGCTGCGCCGCGGTGTGCCGTCGGACCGCTGGCTGCTGGTCTTCGACAACGCCGACGACCCCGAACGGCTCCGGCGCTACTTCCCGCAGGGGGGCTCCGGCCACATCCTGGTCACCTCCCGCAACCAGGCATGGTCCCAGCACGGCGACGCGCTGCCCGTCGACGTCTTCCTGCGCGAGGAGTCCATCGAGCACCTCCAGCGCCGCGCGCCGGGGCTGAGCGACGAGGACGCCGCCCAGGTGGCCACCGCGGTCGGCGACCTGCCGCTCGCCGTCGAACAGGCGGCGGCCTGGATCGCGGAGACCGCCACCCCGATCGACACCTACCTGGAACAACTGGCCCAGCAGGCCCCGGAGGTCCTGGCCCTCAACCAGCCGGCCGGCTATCCGGAACCGGTCGCCGCCACCTGGAACATCTCCATCCAGCGGCTCAAGGAGCGCTCGCCCGCCGCGGTGCGCCTCCTCCAGCTCTGCGCCTTCTTCGCCCCCGAGCCGATCTCGGGGAACCTGCTGTACAGCAAGGAGATGATCGAGGCGCTGAAGCCGTACGACGCCTCGCTCCAGGAGAAGCTCGTGCTGGGCCGCGTCATCCGGGAGATCGGCCGGTTCGCCCTCGCCAAGGTCGACCAGGTCTCCAACTCCATCCAGGTGCACCGGCTCGTCCAGGCGGTCATCCGCGCCCAGCTCACCGAGGAGGAGCAGCGGGACGCCCGGCACGCCGTCCACCGCATCCTGGCGGGCGCCCGGCCCGATGACGACGAGCCGATCGACAACCCGGCCAACTGGGCCCAGTTCGCCACGATATGGCCGCACCTGGGCCCGTCCGACGCCCGCAACTGCAAGGAGCCCGAGGCCCGCAGGCTCCTGATCGACCGGGTCCGCTACCTCTGGAAGCGCGGTGACTTCAGGACGGCCACGACGCTCTGCGAGGAGCTGCGCGAGATCTGGCGCGAGACGCTGGGGGAGCGGGACATCCAGTACCTCTACCTCTGCTTCCACCTGTCCAACATCTACCGCTCGCGCGGCCGGTACGTGGAGGCGAAGGACCTCGACGAGATCACCCTGGCCACCCAGCGGGAGGTGCTGGGCCCGGAGCACCCGCACACGTACATGAGCACCAGCAGCCTGGCCACGGACCTGGGCACGCTCGGGGAGTACACCAGGGCGATCGAGCTGGCGACCGAGGCCACCGACGGGTTCAACCAGATCTTCCACGACTCGCACCCCAGGGCCCTGGCCGCGGCCAACAACCTGGCGTTCACCCTGCGGTCCATCGGCCAGTACGCCAAGGCCCGCGAGATCGACCAGGACGTCTTCGACCGGCGCCGCGAGGTGCTCGGCGAGGAACACCCGTACAGCCTCTCCTCCGCCATGAACCTCGCCCGCGACCTGCGGGACGTCGGGCGGTACGAGGACTCGGTCGGCATCCTCAGCCGTACGTACGACAGCTACAAGGCCACGCTCGGCCGGTCCTTCCCCGGCACGCTCAGCGCGGCCAAGAGCCTCGCGGTCTCGCTGCGCCGGGCGGGCAGGCTGGAGGACGCCCGCCGGCTCACGGTGGCGACCCGGGCCCGGTACCGGGCCAAGTACACCTCCGCCAACCCGGAGTCGCTGGCCTGCGACCTCAACATGGCGGCCGACCTGTTCGCGGCAGGCGAGGCGGCGGAGGCCCGGAGCACCGCGCAGGAAGTGGTCGACCAGTACATGAAGGTGCCGGGCGAGAAACACCCGTACACGCTGGCGGCGCTGAACAACCTGGGCGTCTACCTCTGGGGGACCGGCGCGTCCGAGGAGGCGGAGCAGGTGCTGACGAGGGTGGTCGCCTCGATGCGCGAGGTGTACGGGCGGGAGCACCCCAACACGCTGTTCAGCGTGATGAACCTGGCCAACGCCACGGCGGAGCGGGGTGATCTCGATCTGGTGCTGAAGACCGAGCGGACCCTGGCGGTGCAGTTCCGGGAGGTCCTGGGCGCCCACCATCCGGAGACGCTGGCCATGAAGTCGAACATGGCGGTCACCCTCGGAGCGATGGGGCGCGACAGCGAGGCGCTCCAGGTCAGGGCGGAGACGGTCGACGAGCTGTCGCGGCAGCTCGGTGAGGAGCATCCGCTCACCCGGATCGCCCGGGACGACCGCCGGTTCCAGCGAGAACTGGAGCCCCAGGCGGTGTGAGGCGCGCGGGAGAGGCGGGAGCGGCCGGTGGCCGGACGCTCCCGCCGCTCCCGCGGTTCAGTCGCCCCTCCCGCGGTTCAGTCTTCGGACGTGTCCAGCAGCCAGTTGAGGATGCGGGGGAGTGCGTGCAACGCGTCGAAGTGCGCGGCCGCAGGCTCCACCACCACGGTGGCGCCGGGGATGCGGCTGGCCAGCCAGCGGGTGTGCCCGACCGGTGAGAACACGTCCTTCTCGCCGTGCCACAGCAGGACCGGACCGGTGATGGCGGCCGGGTCGAACCCCCACGGCCGGCTGAAGGCAAGGGCGTCGTCGATCCAGCCGTACGCCGAAGTGCGCAGCCCTTCACGGTAGTTGCGCAGCAGCATGGTCCGGACGCCGACGTCGTTGACCACCATCCGGTCGGAGTCGGTCAGCTCGCGGCGCAGATCGTCGATCAGCCGCACCGGATTCTTCCGGATCACCGCGGACCGCGAGATGAACGACTCCGCCAGCCCGTCCGGGTCGGACCGCGCCGCGGTGTAGGCCAGCACATTGGAGGGGGCCATCCCCTCGAACCAGTCGAGACCGTCGGCGTCCCGGGGGGCCAGCCCGACCAGGGCGGCGGTCCGGGTGACCCGCTCGGGCATCAGCGCGGCGCAGGCCAGGGCGTGCGACGCGCCACCGGAGCGGCCCACCACGGCGAACCGTTCGAGCCCGATGTGGTCCGCGATGGCCCGGACGTCCTGGACCGCGTCGGCGACGGATCTGCCCGGCAGCCGGTCGGAGTCGCCGTATCCCGGCCGGTCGTAGGTGATGAGCTGTGTCTTGCGCTGGTACAGCACCATGCCGCGCGGAGCCGGCCCGAGCCTGCTGCCGGGCATCCCGTGCAGCAGGAAGACCGGTCTGCCGCGAGGATCCCCCAGACGCTCCACCACCAGCTGCCGCCCGTCGGCCGCGCGCACCCGACTGCGCACTCCGTGCCTCCTCGCGATCCCTGCGGACACGACGTGCCCGGCTTTCCCCGCACCCTCCGATGATGACCCATCAGAGGCGATCCCGGCATGGCGCGTGGGGAGAATCTGGGCGGCGGGCGCGGGGGCGCGGAGCCGGGGGACGTCAGCAATCGGATGTGCGGAGGTGAATACCGGACAGGACTAGTCCTCACCCTGTGCCGACGGGGCGGTTGCGCCAGGTGTTCGCAGATGGAATCGAGGAGCTCTGACCTCGGGCGGTGAACAAGGCGCGCGCGAAACGGTGGTGTCGTGTGTGCGTCCTGAAGTCGGCCTTGTGTGCGATCGGGTCGGTCGGAATAGTGGGCGCCCCATCCTCCGCGTACGGGCGACCCCACATCATTCGTGCGCGGCCCCACAGGAGGTCGAAGAGTTGAAGCATCGACGCATATCCAGGAAGCGCGCGGCGCTGGCCGGGTCGGCCGTGGTCGCCCTGGTCGCAGCGGGAGTGACGTTCCAGAGTGCGAACGCCAGTGACGACGTACCGCAGTTCACGGCCCGGACGCTCGACGCGGTGGCGGCCGGAAAGCTGGCCACCGGCCTGCGCGACGACCTGGGCGCGGACGCGGCGGGCGCGTACTACGACGCCACGTCGAAGAACCTGGTGATGAACGTGGTCGACGAGGCCGCCGCCGAGCAGGTGCGGCAGGCGGGCGGCAGGGCGAGAATCGTGCAGAACTCGCTCGCCGAGCTGAAGTCGGCCCGGCAGACCCTGGCCGGCCAGGCCACGATCCCCGGCACCTCGTGGGCCGTGGACCCGGTCAGCAACAAGGTGGTCGTCACAGCCGACCGCACGGTCAAGGGCGATGCCTGGCAGAAGCTCGACTCGGTGGTCGAGGGGCTGGGCGGCAAGGCGGAACTCAAGCGGTCCGCCGGGGAGTTCAAGCCGTTCATCGCGGGCGGCGACGCGATCTGGGGCAACGGCGGGCGCTGCTCGCTCGGCTTCAACGTGGTCAAGGACGGCGAACCGTACTTCCTGACCGCCGGGCACTGCACCGAGGCGATCTCCAGCTGGTCGGACTCCCAGGGCGGCCCGGAGATCGGTGCGAACGCGGGCTCGTCGTTCCCCGGCAACGACTACGGCCTGGTGAAGTACACCTCCGACACGGCGCACCCCAGCGAGGTCGACCTCTACAACGGCTCCGCCCAGCCGATCACCAGGGCGGGCGAGGCGACCGTCGGAATGACGGTGACGCGCAGCGGCTCCACGACCCAGGTGCACGACGGCGAGGTGACCGGGCTGGACGCCACGGTCAACTACGGCAACGGAGACATCGTCAACGGGCTCATCCAGACGACGGTCTGCGCCGAGCCCGGCGACAGCGGCGGCTCGCTCTTCGCCGGTGACACCGCGATCGGCCTGACCTCGGGCGGCAGCGGCGACTGCTCCTCGGGCGGCGAGACGTTCTTCCAGCCGGTGCCGGAGGCGCTGGCGGCGTTCGGGGCGGAGATCGGCTGACCGTTTCGGCGCGGTTACGCATGGCCCCCGGCTGCCCTCGGCGCCGGGGGCCATGCGTCTGTCGACCGGCCCCTTCGCGAGCCGTCTCCGCAGGGTCGCGGTGGCGGTGGCCGCGGCGACCGCTGCGGGACGGACTCGGGGGCGCGCGGACCCGTCAGGCGGCCCGGGACAGGCTGCCGGTGTCCGCCTTCGCCGGTGCGACGCCGAAGATGTCCACCGCGTGGTAATACGTCCAGGCCGTGGCGTTGCACGAGGTCAGGGTCGCGCCGGAGTAGGCGGCGCAGACGCGCTTGAGGTCCGCGTAGAGGGCGGAGTCGAGGCGGGCCTTGTTGGCGGAGAACGTGCCGGCGGCCTTGTAGTTGCGGTAGCCGAAGTCATGGCGGGCGCAGGCCGTCTGGAAGGGGAAGCCGAACGGGTTGTCGGGGGAGGTGCTGCAGTAGTCCGTCGTCCAGTCGAAGCCGTACGCGGACCATGCCCCCTTGTTGTTGCGGGCGGTGTTCCAGGCGTTGTAACTGGAGGCGCTCGTCTGGGTCCAGGAGCTGAGGACCTGGGGCTTGTCCGCGGGGGCGGCCGAGGCGGAGGCGGCGGGCAGCAGGGCGAGCGGGAGGGAGAGGACGACGGTGCTGAGCAGTGTGGCGACGTGGCGGCGCATGGCGTTCTCCGTGGGGTGGGGAGGGGGCTGAGTGGCGGTGCACCCCGCGGGGTTCACGAGGTCGCCCCAGCATGCCGTCATGTACCTGTCATGCCTAGTCATCGCGCCGACTGGACGCCGGGAATTGAGGTGTTCGTCGGGCGATGGTCATGAGGACGCCGCTGCCGCCTCCGCTCGTGGCGGAGGCGGCGGCGAAGAGTGCGGAGGGTGACGGTGGAGGGCCCGCTCCCCCTTAGACCGGTGTCGACCCCCCGGTCGCCGTTCCCGCGGGCGGGGCGTCCGTGGCGTCCGCCGCCTCCGGCTTCCTCCGCATCGCCATCAGCAGGGTGATGACCGTGCCCACCACCGCCCACGCGGACAGCACCAGCAGAGGCCCGGTCACCGCGTTGCCCCTGAAGTACGCGATCGAGCGTGCCGTCCAGGTGGAGGCGCCCGGCGGCAGGGCGGGGCCGATCGCCCGCCAGAAGTCCGGGAGCATCGGGAGGGGGAAGGCGCCGCCCGCGCTCGGGTTGCCGGCGATCACCACGATCAGGACGGCCAGGCCGATGCCGACGATGCCGGTGAGCGCCTGCAGGGCGAGCGTGGTCATGCCGACCGCGAAGACGGTCAGCGCGCCCAGGCCCGACAGTGCCCAGAAGCTTCCGGGCAGGGCGTCGAGGACCGGGCCGACGATGATCGCGCCGCCGATTCCGCCCGCGATCGAGTACAGCGCCATGGCGGCGGTCCGGATCGCCGCGCGCTGACGGTTGGCCGGGCGGCTGCCCGCGCTGATCGCCAGGATCGAGGCGCAGAGGTATCCGCCCACGCACCAGCCCACGGCCAGGTAGAAGGAGGAGAGCCCGTCGAAGTCCTGTTTCGAGGCCGGGGCCACGTCCACGGCGCGTGCGGTGCGGTGCTGGGTGGACTCGACCTCCTTGATGATCTCCGTCAGGGAGGTGGCCAGGACGGTGCCGCCGCCGGAGGCGACCAGGACGGCGTCGGTCGTGCCCCGGGGATTGACGATCAGGGCGCCGTCGATCTCGCGGTCGAGGATCTGCCGGCGGGCGGTGGCCGCGTCGGTGACCGTGCGGGGGTCCAGGGGGCCGCCGGGGAGGTTCTCCAGTTCGGTGACGAGCCGGGCGGATACCTGCTGGGGTGCGACGACACCGAAGGGGACGTCCGTGGGCTTCGGGTTGTGGAGCGCTCCGATGTAGGACGCGATGAACAGGAGTTGCAGCGCCAGTACGCCGATGACGAGCAGTGCGGCCCGTGGAGTGACGGCGTTCTTCACCTCGTCAGCGAAAGTCATGCCCCCACGGTCCGGGCTGCCCGGCGTCCACGCAGTCGGGGCCGGGCCGAATGGCGGAACGGCGGAGCCGGGCTACGGGGGGGGGATGGCTCACACCCCGAGTATCGTACGAATGTTCGAAACATGGTCTATCGTGGAGAGCGAGGGGGTGGTGAGTGCGGATCGGTTCAGGAGGTGCGGGTGCCCGGGTTCACGCATCTGCATACCGTTTCCGGGTTCTCCCTGCGGTACGGGGCCTCGCACCCGGAGCGGCTGGCGGAGCGCGCCGAGGAGCGGGGGATGGACGCCCTCGCACTGACCGACCGCGACACCCTGGCGGGTACGGTCCGGTTCGCCAAGGCCTGTGAGCGGGCCGGAGTGCGGCCGGTCTTCGGGGTGGAACTCGCTGTCGCCCCCGCACGCGCCGGGCGCGTGGAGGGTGACGGGCGTACGCACCGGTTGCGGACTCCGGTCCGCGGGGGTGCCTTTGTCGATGAATCCGCCCCCCGTGTCACCTTCCTCGCCCGCGACGGCGCGCAGGGCTGGGCCGAACTGTGCCGCCTCGTCACCGCCGCCCACGCGGCCGTGCCCGACGGCGGCCGGCCCCTGGTCGACCGCTCCGCGCTGCCCGCCCAAGGGCTCACCGTCCTGCTCGGCCCCGCCTCCGAGGTGGGCAGGGCGCTGGCCGCCGGCCGCCCCGACCGGGCCGCCGCCCTGCTCGCACCCTGGCGGGAGGTGTACGGCGACGACCTGCGGCTCGAAGCCGTCCACCACGGCCGCGACGGCACCGGTCCCGGTTCGCTGCGGCTCGCCGCCCGTACCGTCGGATTCGCCGCCGAGCAGGGGGTGCGGGCCGTGCTGACCAACGCCGTCCGGTACGCCGATCCGGGGCAGGGCCCGGTCGCCGACGTGCTCGACTCCGCCCGCGGGCTCGTCCCCGTCGATCCGCGCCGCGCCCCGCTCGACAGCGGCGAGCGCTGGCTCAAGGACGCTCGCGCCATGGCGGAGACCGCCGAGCGGATCACCTCCGCCGCCGGACTCGGCCCCGGCGCCGGGGCGCGGCTGCTCGCGGAGACCCGGCGCACCGCCGACGCCTGCGTGGTCGACCCCCGGGACGACCTCGGCCTCGGCTCCGTCCACTTCCCCGAACCGCACCTCGTCGGCGCGGACCGGCGCACCGCCCAGCGGGTGCTGGCCTCCCGCGCCGCCGCGGGCATGGTGCTGCGCGGCTACGACCGCAGGCGCGAGTACTGGGACCGGATGCACCACGAACTGGACATCATCGCCCACCACGGCTTCGCCTCCTACTTCCTCACGGTCGCCCAAGTCGTGGACGACGTCCGGGAGATGAAGGTGCGGGTGGCCGCGCGCGGCTCCGGGGCCGGCTCCCTGGTCAACCACCTCCTCGGCATCGCCCACGCCGACCCGGTCGAGCACGGACTGCTCATGGAGCGCTTCCTGTCCAAGCGCCGCTTCGTGCTGCCCGACATCGACATCGACGTCGAGTCGGCCCGCCGCCTCGACGTCTACCGCGCGATCATCGGCCGCTTCGGCGCCGAACGGGTCGCCACCGTCGCCATGCCCGAGACCTACCGGGTGCGCCACGCCATCCGCGACGTCGGCGCCGCCCTCTCCATGAACCCGGCCGAGACCGACCGGCTCGCCAAGGCCTTCCCGCACATCCGGGCCCGCGACGCCCGCGCCGCGATGGAGGAACTGCCCGAACTGCGCGAAGTGGCGAGGGCGAAGGAGAAGTACGGGCGGCTGTGGGAGCTGGTGGAGGCGCTGGACGGGCTGCCGCGCGGCATCGCCATGCACCCGTGCGGGGTCCTCCTCTCCGACGCCTCGCTGCTGCGCCGCACCCCCGTCATGCCCACCAGCGGCGAGGGCTTCCCGATGGCCCAGTTCGACAAGGAGGACGTGGAGGACCTCGGACTGCTCAAGCTCGACGTGCTCGGTGTGCGGATGCAGTCCGCGATGGCGCACGCGGTCGCGGAGGTGAAGCGGGCCTCCGGGCAGGAGGTGGACCTGGACGCCGTGGAGCCGGACGACCCGGAGACGTACCGGCTGATCAAGGCCGCCGAGACGCTCGGCTGCTTCCAGATCGAGTCACCCGGCCAGCGCGATCTGGTCGGCAGGCTCCAGCCCGCCACCTTCCATGATCTGGTGGTCGACATCTCGCTGTTCCGGCCCGGCCCGGTCGCCGCCGACATGGTGCGCCCGTTCATCGAGGCCCGGCACGGGCGGGCGCCGGTCCGCTATCCCCACGCCGACCTGGAGGAACCGCTGCGCGAGACGTACGGCGTGGTGGTCTTCCACGAGCAGATCATCGAAATGGTCGACCGCATGACCGGCTGCGGCCGGGACGAGGCCGACCGGGTCCGGCGCGGGCTCTCCGCCCCCGATTCGCAGGCTCTGATCAGGCTCTGGTTCGCCCAGCACGCGGCGGCGCGCGGGTACGACGCGGACGTGATCGCCCGCGCCTGGGAGATCATCGAGGCGTTCGGCAGCTACGGCTTCTGCAAGGCGCACGCGGTGGCCTTCGCCGTGCCGACGTACCAGTCGGCCTGGCTGAAGGTGCATCACCCGGCGGCCTTCTACGCGGGGCTGCTCACCCATGACCCGGGGATGTACCCGAAGCGGTTGCTGCTCGCGGACGCGCGGCGGCGCGGGGTGCCGGTGCTGCCGCTGGATGTGAACCGCTCCGCGGCCACTCATAGAATCGAACTGGTGTCTGATCGGGAGGGGGAGGGGGAGTCCTGGGGGCTGCGGCTCGCGCTCTCGGACGTCCATGGGATCAGCGCGGCCGAGGTCGCCCGGATCGAGGCCGGACAGCCCTACACCTCGCTGCTGGACTTCTGGCAGCGGGCCCGGCCGGGCAAGCCCGCCGCCGAACGGCTGGCCCAGGTCGGCGCGCTGGACGCGTTCGGCGCCAACCGGCGTGACCTGCTGCTGCACCTGTCCGAACTCCACCGCGCCCAGCGCGGCACGGGCTCCGGCGCGCAGCTTCCGCTCGGCGGCGGCCACCGTACCGGCTCCATCGGCCTGCCCGACCTCAACGAGGCGGAACGGCTCAGCGCGGAACTGGGCGTGCTGAGCATGGATGTCTCCCGCCATCTGATGAGCGATCACCACGCCTTCCTGGAGGAGCTCGGCGCGGTGTCGGCCAAACGACTGCGCGAGGCCCGCCACGGGGAGACCGTGCTGGTCGCGGGCGCCAAGGCGGCCACCCAGACCCCGCCCGTCCGCTCCGGGCGCCGGGTCGTCTTCACCACCCTGGACGACGGCACGGGCCTGGTCGACCTGGCCTTCTTCGACGACAGCCACGCCGCCTGCGCGCACACCGTCTTCCACTCCTGGCTGCTGCTGGTACGCGGGGTGGTGCAGCGGCGCGGGCCGCGGAGCCTGAGCGTGGTCGGCGCGGCCGCCTGGAATCTGGCGGAGCTGGCCGAGCTGCGGGGCACCGGCGGACTCGACGCGGTCGCGGCCCGGCTGGCGCAGGCGCCCGCCGGGGCGGCCGCGCCGGAGCAGGAAGCGGCTGCCCGGGGCGAGGAGGCGCCCGCCGGCGACGGCCGCCGGATCCGGATGCTCACCGGCTACGAGATGAACCCCTGGTCCGACCTCCAGCCGGCCGGCGAGGGCGTACCGACCGGAAGAAAGCTGTGGCACCAGAGCCCGGGGAGCGCGGGATGAGTGAGGTGAGTGAGGTGAGAGGGGTGAACGGGATGAGTGAGCAGCCCGGAATCCTCTGCCTGCGGTTCCGCAGGGTCGGCGGGGGCCTCCCCGACGGTGCCGGTTACCCGGGGCTGCTCGCCCTGCTCGGTTCGTTCACCCCGGTCGTCGAGGCCGCGCCCCCCGACGGGGCGCTCGCCGACGTCCGGGGCGCGCTGCGCTACTTCCGGCAGGACGTGACGGGGCTGGCCTCGGTGATCCGGGTCCGCGCGCTGGCCCTGCACGGTGCGGACTGCGCGATCGGGGCGGCCGAGAACCCGATGCTGGCCCGGATGGCGGCGCGGCAGGCCGCGCCCGGGACGACCTTCGTGGTGCCCGTCGGCGGGGCGGCCGCCTTCCTCGCGGACCGGCCGGTCGCCGCGCTGGACGGCGTGGGGGCGGCGACGGCCCGCGCCCTGTGCGGATACGGGCTCGACTCCGTCGGCCGGATCGCGGCCGCCCCGCTCGGCACCCTGCAACGGATCACCGGGGCGCGGACCGGGCGCGACCTGTGGGAGCGGGCGCACGGTATCGACCGCACCGCGGTCGTGCCCAACGCCGCCGCCCGCTCGGTCGCCGCCGAACGGACCTTCCCGCGCGACGAGCTGGACCGGGAGCGGCAGCGGCGTGCGCTCATGTCGCTCACCGAGGAACTGGGGGCGAGGATGCGCGGCGAGGGGCAGGTGTGCCGTTCTCTCGCGGTCTCCGTGCGCTATGCCGACCGGACCGGCTACTCGACGCTGACTCGCAGCCGTACGCTCCGCGAGCCCACCGCGCACTCCGCGGAACTCACCGCGCTCGCCTACCGCATCCATGACTCGTTCGCCCTGCAGCGGGCCCGGGTGCGGGGGATCGCGCTGCGCGCCGAGGGGCTCGGCGACGCCGGGCGGGCCGCGCACCAGCTGACCTTCGACCCGGTCGACGAACGAGCGCGGCGGATCGAGGCGGTCGCGGACCGGCTGCGGGACCGGTTCGGGCCACGGGCCGTGATGCCGGGGCGGCTCGCGGCCTGAGCCGCCCGCCGGGAACTGTCCTGAAGCCGCGGTTACCGCCGGGTCAGTTTTTACCGACGCGTAACTTCCCACTCCACCCTACTCATGCGTAATTTGGCATGAGCACGTAGAACGCCGTCAGAACTTGTGGTCCGGGCCGCAGGGTGCACAGACATCGCAACTCCCTTGAGCCGCAAGGAGACCCCACGATGCTGCCCTGGACCCGTGCGCCGCGCACCCCCCGTGCGCGCACCACGCTCGCCGCACTCCTCCTCGCCGTCGCCGCAGTCGCCACCCCCACGGCCACTGCCGCCGCAGCCGCCCCCACCGCCGCCACGGTCACCTCCCGCGGCTGGAACGACTACTCCTGCAAGCCCTCCGCCGCCCACCCCCGTCCCGTCGTGCTGGTCCACGGAACCTTCGGGAACTCGGTCGACAACTGGCTCGTCCTCGCCCCCTTCCTGGTCAACCGGGGCTACTGCGTCTACTCCCTCGACTACGGACAGCTCCCCGGGGTGCCCCTCTTCAACGGCCTCGGCCCGATCGACAAGTCCGCCGGACAGCTCGCCGCGTTCGTCGACAAGGTGCTCGCCTCCACGGGAGCGCCCAAGGCCGACCTCGTCGGCCACTCGCAGGGCGGCATGATGCCGAACTACTACCTGAAGTTCCTCGGCGGAGGAGCCAAGGTGAACGCCCTGGTCGGCCTCGCGCCCGACAACCACGGCACCACCCTCCTCGGCCTGACGAAGCTGCTGCCGTACTTCCCCGGCGCCGAGGACCTGCTCAACGCCGGCACGCCCGGACTCGCCGACCAGGTGGCCGGATCGCCCTTCGTCACCAAGCTCAACTCGCTGCCCGACACGGTGCCGGGCGTGCACTACACCGTCATCGCGACCCGGTACGACGAGGTCGTGACCCCGTACCGGACGCAGTTCCTGGACGGGCCGGACGTACGCAACGTCCTGCTCCAGGACCTCTGCCCGGTCGACCTGTCCGAGCACGTGGCGATCGGAACCATCGACCGGATCGCCTACCACGAGGTGGCGAACGCCCTGGACCCGGCGCACGCCACCCCGACCACCTGCGCCTCGGTCATCGGGTAGGGGGCCGGGTCCCCCGGCCGGACCTTCCGTCAGCGTCCGTGCCGGCCCGCCGAGGCGGCCCGGCGACGGACCGAGACCAGCAGCGCGGCCGCGCCCAGGGCGATCGCGGCCGCGCCGCCGATGGCCATCCGGCTGGTGGCGGCGCTGCCGCCTGTCTCGGCGAGGTGGTCGGCCCCCACGACGGGGGCGTCCCCCGGCGCGTGGTCCGGCTCCGGGGCATTGGCCGGAGCGGTCGTCGCGCCCGTGGCCTCGGTGACGGCCGCACCCGTACCGGCGTCGTCGTCCCCGTGGCCGCCGTGCTCCACCGAGGACTTCTCCGCACCCTCGGTGATGTCCTGCTCCGAGGGCGCGGAAGCGGACGGCGCGGGCACGGCGGCGACCGAACCGCTGCCGCTCGAACCGCTTTCGCCCGCACCGCTCGTACCGCTCGCCCCCTCGAAGACCACGTCGGAGCACGCGTAGAACGCCTCGGGGGAGTCCGACCGCTGCCAGACGGTGTAGATCAGCTGGCGCCCCGAGCGCCCGGGAACAGTGCCGTCGAAGACATACGATCCGTCCACCAGCTTCGGGTCGGTGGCCTCGGCGAACGGCTTCTCCTCCAGGTCCGACCACTTCAGGGGCTTCGACGGGTCGTAGCCGGCGGTGGTGAGATACAGCGCGAAGGAACCCTTGTGCGGGGCGGTGGCCCGGAAGCGGAAGGTGTGGGGGCCCGCCTTCACGGCGGTGGCCGGCCAGTCCGCGCGCGGCAGGTCGAGCCCCTTGAACTTGTCGTTGCCCGCACTGCACAGCTTGCCGTCCGGAATCAACTGCCGGTGCTTCCCGGCGGCGTTGGCGATGTTGACGCCGTTCCAGTCGTACAGCGCCTGCGTGCCGCCGGCCGCGACCGCCGCCACGCACGCGGCGGACCGCGGGTGTTCGGGCCCCTCGGCGAAGCAGGCCGAGACCCGGCTGACGGGATCCGTCAGCGAGCCGTGCGCCGAGGCCGGGACAGCGGTCAGAACGGCGAGTACGAGCGGCGTCGCACCGAGCGCGGCGACGGCGGCGGTCCTGCGACGGGCGGTGGTGAGGGCGGGCATGGCGGCGTTACTCCTTCAGCGGTCCACAGCGAGGGGCGGGGCGTCCCGGGAACAGCAAGCTAGCCCGCGCCCGGCCCCTCGGAAGCCGGGAGAACGGTCTGCCGGCGATCGTTATGACGCGCTTAAGGGGCCACTCACGGACGCTTAAGAACGCTCAAGGGCCACCGGCCGCCCACCGCTCCACGTCCGCAGGACAGCGGCTGCGCGGGAGCCGGCCCCGTTGTCAGCGGCAGCTGGCACGATCGGTCCATGACGACGATCGACTGGGATTCAGCCGCCGGTTCCTTCGACGACGAGCCGGACCACGGCCTGCTGGATCCCGTGGTCCGGCACGCTTGGGCGCAGCGGCTGGAGAGCTGGCTGCCCCGGGGCCGTTCCGAGGTGCTCGATCTGGGGTGCGGCACCGGAAGTCTGGCGCTGCTCGTCGCCGGGCAGGGCCACCGGGTCACCGCCGTGGACCGCTCGCCCCGGATGGTCGAGCAGGCGCGCGCCAAACTGGCCGGTACGGGCACCGAGGTGCTGACCGGGGACGCGGCCTCACCCCCGGTCGGCAAGCAGCGGTTCGACGTGATCCTGGCCCGGCACGTGGTGTGGCTGCTCCCCGATCCGGCCCGGGTGCTGCGCCACTGGTTCGGGCTGCTGAGGCCCGGCGGCCGGTTGGTGCTGGTCGAAGGCGTGTGGAACGGGGTCGGACTGTCGGCCGTGCAACTCACCGGGCTGCTCGGCCCCTTCACCGAGCGCATCCATCACGAGCCGCTCTCCGGCGACCGGGACCTCTGGGGCAAGGAGGTCGACGACGAGCGCTACGCGCTGGTCGCGCGTGCCGAGCCCCCGCGCCGGCACACCGAGGTCGTCGACGTGCACCTGATCCTCCGCCGGGGCTCCGATGTCCTGCTCGCCCGGCGGGCAGGCACGGGCTACGCGGACGGGCTGCTGCACGCCCCGTCCGGGCACGTGGAGGACGGCGAGGACGTCCGCGCGGCGGTGATCCGCGAGGCGGCCGAGGAGATCGGGGTGGAGCTCCGGCCGGAGGAGCTGCGGACGGCCCTGGTCATGCAGCACCGGGGGCCGGGGGGCAATCCAAGGACGGGCTGGTTCTTCGAGGCCGCCTACGACCCCGGCCGGCCGCCGTACAACCGGGAACCGGACAAGTGCTCCGAGCTGGAGTGGTTCCCGCTGGACGCCCTGCCCGACGACATGGTCGCGTACTGCCGTGCCGGCCTCGACGGCTACCGGAGCGGGGAGCACTTCCTGATCCACTGGCACGAGGACGGCGACACCGTCGCGTTCGAACCAGGGGGCGCCCGGCGGGCCGTCCCCCTGCCGGCCGCCGGGGCCCGCACCGGGCGGCTCCACCACATCGAGTTGTGGGTGCCCGATCTGGCGGCCGCCGCTTCCGGCTGGGGCTGGCTCCTGGGCGAGCTGGGCCATGCCCCGTACCAGCGATGGGCGCACGGGCGCAGCTGGCGGCGGGGCGACAGCTACGTGGTGATCGAACAGTCGCCCGACCTGGCCCCGGGAGCGCACGAACGACGCCGGCCCGGGCTCAACCACCTCGCCTTCCACGTCGAGGACCGGGCCACCCTCGACGCCCTGGTGGCCCGGGCCCCGGAGCACGGCTGGCGGCTGCTCTTCGGCGACCGTCATCCGCATGCGGGCGGGGACGGGCACGTAGCCGCGTACCTGGAGGACGCCGCGGGGTACGAGGTGGAGCTGGTGGCGGGCTGAGGTCTCCGAGCCGCCGGGGGCGGTGGCTCAGCCCGGCGGGCCGAGCCCGGGCGCGGCTCGCCCCAGCCGGCCGGGTCGGGCGCGGTTGCCCAGCGGGCCGGGTCCGGAGGCGCGGCTCGGTTCGGCGGACCGGGTCGGGCGCGGTCAGCCCAGCAGGCCGGTGAAGCCCTGCTCCGTGCGGGCGAGCCGTTCCAGCTCGTCCAGGGCGGCGACGGCCGCCCCGGCCGCCTCCGGGTCGCGGCCCGCCAGTCCGCTCTCCTCGAACTCGTCCTCGTCGAGCCGGAGTACGGTGCTGCGGTCCGCCGACACCCACAGATCGAGATCCAGGTCCTCGACGAGCAGCTCGCCGTCCCGCAGCACGGCCGGACGGGTCACATCGCAGTACCAGCCCTTGAGTTCGCCCGTGCTCGCGCGGACCTCCTTCACCGCGAACCAGGCATCGCGCCAGTAGTGCTCGGTGAAGACGTCGCCCGGCTCGAAGCGGACGAAGCCGAAGTCGCGTACACCCGGGGCGGCCCAGGGGGCCCGTACCGTCACCCGGGTGCCGTCGTCGGCGACCAGGGCGGCGGGGTAGCGGATCTTGGTCTTCCCGGCCTTGACCAGGACGACGGTCAGCTCGGCGTCAGACGATCCTGCGGACATGGCGTACCTCCGTGGCACAGATCTCGTAGCCGAACCAGCGGTTGATTGCCAGCATCGGCCCGTTGTCGGCGTCATTGCCCGTGTAGGCGTCGGTGTACCCGGCGGCGCGCGCCCGGTGCAGCGAGTCGTTCTTCGCGAGCTTCGCCAGCCCGCGGTTGCGGAACGCCCGGCGGGTGCCGGTCATCCCCGACCAGTAGCGGTCCACTCCGTCGGTCTGCGCCGCGCTGAACGCCGCCACCCGGCCGTCGGCCACCACGACGGAGGTGAGGTGGTGGTCGAGGCCGGGAGAGGCCCAGGTCTCGCCGAGCCACTCCTCGTAGTCCGTCAGCCGGGCCGGGGTGTCGCTGGGCTCGTCCGCGGTGGTCTCGGCATCCGCCTCGAAGAGGGGGCGCGGATCGTCGGCGAAGTCGGCTGCGGTACGCAGCTCGACACCGGCCGGGAGATCCTGACGGGCCGGCAGGGCGCCGCCCGCCAGATCCAGATGCAGGAAGTGCGCCGGCCGGCTCGGCTCGTAGCCGTGCTTCCCGGCGAACGCCCGGTTGCCGGCGGTGTCCAGGACCCAGGTGTAGACCGAGGTCGCGCCGGCCAGGGCCAGATACTCCTCGGCCGTGCGCAGCAGCAGCGTGCCCGCGCCCCGGCCGGTCCGCTCGGGGTGGGTGTACGGATTGCAGAACGCCTGGCCCGGCTCGGGGCTCTCGTACGCCAGCCCCACCTGGGCCGTCCCGATGATCTCGCCGTCCTCCTCCGCGACCAGCAGCCGGTAGCGCTTGTCCGGATGGGCGGTGGCCAGGTCGAAGACGACCTGCTCCGGCGTGGTGACCATGTAGGGCAGGGCCGCGCGCCGCACCCGCACCCAGTCCTCGGCGTCGGCGGGCCGGAAATCGCGCACGATGACAGTCATGCGCCGGACGCTACCCGCGGGCCCGGCCCGGCCGCCCTCTATTTTCCGGCGGTGGGGCAGAATCGGCCCGTGACTCTGAAGATCGCCGTTGACCCGGATGCCGGCACCGCTCCCTATGAGCAGCTGCGCACGCAGATCTCCGAACTGGCCCGCTCGGGGGCGCTGCCGGTCGGCTACAGGCTTCCCACCGTCCGCGGCTTCGCCGAGGAGCTCGGCCTCGCCGCCAACACCGTCGCCAAGGCCTACCGCGCGCTGGAGGCGGACGGGGTGATCGAGACGCGGGGGCGCAACGGCACGTTCGTCGCCGCGGCGGGCGACGCGGCCGACCGCCATGCCGGTGCCGCGGCGCGGGAGTACGCGGAGCACGCCCGGCGGCTGGGGATGTCCCGGGCGCGGGCGTTGGAGCTGGCCGAGGACGCGGTGCGGGCGGTCTACGCCGGGTGAGCCGAGGCGACGCGCGGCCGCGCGTCGCGTCGCACGGGGCCCGTCCGTGTGGCGGCTCAGATGTGCGGGCCCGCCGGGTGCGCGGGTGCCTCGCAGTGGCCCGTCCGGGTGGCGGCGCGGAAGTGCCGGCGCGCGGACGCGTCGCGTGGGAGGGGTCCGTCCGCGTGGCGGCTCAGAGGTACAGGCCCGCGTCCGCCCCGGAGTCCTGCCTGGGCACCGACGCGGGGCCGGTGCCGCGGCGCAGCGCGTACAGCTCCGCCAGGGTCGTTCCCTCGCGGGTCGCGTCCCGGCCCAGGCCCTCCTCCGTGCCGAGCCAGGCCACCGACTCCTTGCGGGTCAGCGGGCCCACCTCGATCCGGGCCAGGCAGCGGCCGGGCCTGACGACCGCCGGGTGCAGCCGTTCCAGGTCCTCGTTGGTCGTCACCCCGACCAGCACGTTGCGGCCCTGGCCCAGCAGACCGTCCGTGAGGTTCAGCAGGCGCGACAGCGCCTGGCCGGCCGTGTGCTTGGCCTCGCCGCGGATCAGCTCGTCGCAGTCCTCCAGGAGCAGCAGGCGCCAGCGGCCCTTCGCGCTGCCGTCGTCCTCGCCGATCGCGATGTCCATCAGATAGCCGACGTCGTTGAAGAGCCGTTCGGGGTCGAGCACGCAGTCGACCTGGCACCAGTCGCGCCAGGAACGCGCCAGCGTGCGCAGGGCGGACGTCTTGCCCGTTCCGGGAGGACCGTGCAGCAGGAGCAGCCGGCCCGCGATGTCGTCCGGGGTGACCTTCATCAGCCGGTCCATCGCATCGGCCACGGGAGCGGTGTAGTTGGCCCGGACCTCGTCCCAGGTGCCGGCCGCGATCTGACGGGTCGTGCGGTACGGGCCCCGGCGCGGCGAGACGTACCAGAACCCCATCGTCACGTTGTCCGGCTGCGGCTCCGGCTCGTCCTGGGCGCCTTCCGTCGCCTCTTCGAGCACCGTGTGGGCCAGTTCCGCGCTGGTCGCGGTGACCGTGACGTCGGCACCCCGGTTCCACCGCGAGATCAGCAGGGTCCAGCCGTCGCCCTCGGCCAGAGTGGCGCTGCGGTCGTCGTCGCGGGCGGCGCGCAGCACCTTCGCCCCCTCGGGCAGCAGCGTGGCGTTCTTCCTGACCCGGTCGAGCGAGGAGCTGTGCGAGTACGGCTGCTCGCCCGTCGCGAAGCGGCCGAGGAACAGCGCGTCGACGACGTCGGACGGGGAGTCGCTGTCGTCGACGTTGAGCCGGATCGGCAGAGCGGACTCGGGGGTGGCAGACATGCGGGCCATGATCCGGCACGGAGGCACCCGGCGCACCCAGGTTTCGTCACCTGCTTCCCGGCGGTGCGATCTCGGTGCGGTGCACCACGCGGTCTCACCGGGAGACCGATATGACACCGAATCAGAAGGGTGCCGTCCCAAGCTCGTCCGATGAACTTGGCATGGACACTTCCGGAATACGCCTTGCTGCTGCTACCACTGAGTAGGCAGAGATCCTGCTGGTCGGTCCCATGGAGGCTCCATGAAAATCTCCAGACTCGTGGCCCTGTCGTCCTCGCTCCTGTTCGGTGCCGTCATCGCCCTGACCGGGGCGGCCACCGCGAACGCCGCAACGTCCGTCGACTACGTCGCCCTGGGTGACTCCTACTCCTCGGGGGTCGGCTCCGGCAGCTACATCGGCTCCAGCGGCGACTGCAAGCGCAGCACCCTCGCGTATCCCTCGCTCTGGGCGGCCGCCCACTCGCCCGCCTCGTTCGCCTTCACCGCCTGCTCGGGCGCCCGCACCAACGATGTGACCGCGAGCCAGCTCGGACCGCTCAGCTCCTCGACCGACCTCGTCTCGATCTCCATCGGCGGCAACGACGCCGGATTCGCCGATGTCATGACGACCTGTGTCCTCCAGTCGGAGGCGACCTGCCTCAACCGGATCGCCACGGCCCGTGCCTACGTGGACTCCACGCTGCCCGGCCGGCTCGACTCGGTGTACTCGGCGATCAGCGCCAAGGCCCCGTCCGCCCACGTCGTCGTGCTCGGCTACCCGCGCTTCTACAAGATCGGCGGCAGTTGCGTCGTCGGCCTGAGCGACAAGGTCCGCACCGCCATCAACGGCGCCGCCGACTACCTCAACGCGGCCACCGCCAAGCGGGCCGCCGACCACGGTTTCACCTTCGGTGATGTCGCCGGGCCGTTCACCGGGCACGAGATCTGCTCCGGGAGTGCCTGGCTGCACAGTCTCAACTGGCTCAACATCGGCGAGTCGTACCATCCCTTCGCCGCCGGGCAGTCCGGTGGATACCTGCCCGTTCTCAACTCGCTCGACTGACCGGCGCGAACGCTCGTTCGCGCCTGGTGCGGCACGCCGTCGGTCCGCCTGCCGGGAAGCCCTGCAGGTCAGGGCCCTCTCCGGTGGGCGGTCCCGACGCGCCTGCGCCGCCCGGAGGTTGACGAACTGTCCAACTCGCCCTGGAATCGCGCGAATTCACGGACTGGTCGTCAACATCCGTATGTGTGTGCCCAATCCCGTGCCCGGGATACACGCGTGTCGCCGAGGGGCGATAGGGTTAACCTGCCCGGGCCGGGTGCCCTCGTACGGGTGGGGAGTGACATGGAACAGATAGCGATGCGCAGCAGGCCGCGTGTGCCTGCCATCACATGCGGGAGCGGTGCGACCAGTTCGCGCCTCGACCGCCATCTCGCAGTGCTGGGCGGCCCCGCCGTCCCGCAGCGTGAGTCCGCGGAGGCGACACTGCTGATGCTCGAACTCACCTCGCGCGACGCCGCGCACACCCGCCGGAGCAGGAGCGCGAGGGTTTCGCTCTTCGCCCCGCTGCGGCGACTGCGGCGCTCGCTCTTCGGCAGTCGCCGCTGACCCGACGCCCCGGTCCCGGCTCGCGCTGCTGCCCGCTCTTCCGTCATCCCCGGAGCCGGCAGTGGCGCGTCGCCATGTCCGCGCGCCTCCCGCTTGTGGGTGAGTGGGTGCCGAGGTAATTCGGTGCCGAAGTACTTCTAGACTGTCCGCATGCCCGAGAAGCGAGCCGCGCGCCTGAGCCCCGATGAGCGAAGGGCGCAGTTGGTCGCTATTGGCGTGGACATGCTCTCCGATCGTTCGCTGGACGAGCTCTCCACCGACGATGTGGCGCGCCGGGCCGGGATCTCCCGAGGGCTGCTCTTCCACTACTTCGACTCCAAGCGCGACTTCTACCGCTCCCTGGTGCAGCGGGAGTGCGACGGTTTCACCGCAGCCATGGAGCCGGACTCCGCGCTGGAGCCGGTCGCCTGGCTGCGGTCGTTCATCGCCGGGTTCGCGGCGTACGTCACGGAGCACCGCAGGGTCTATCTCGCCCTGGTCCGGGGCGCCGCCGGCAGCCATCCCGCCGTGGAGGACATCGTCGAGTCCACCCGCACCGCCGTGGCCCGGCGGCTGGAGGAGGGGCACCGACGGCTCGGGATGCCGGATTCGCCCCGGCTGCCCGTCGCCGCCCGGGCCTGGATGGCCTTCGCCGAGGAGGCCGTCACCAACTGGCCGCTCGACGAGCCGGACGCCCTCGACGACCTCGGCGCCTTCCTGGAGTCGGGCTTCGTCGCTCTGCTCGGCGCCCTGGACCGGCCGGCCGCGCTGACCGGCTGACCGGCCTGGTTCGCGCCTTCACTCGCCGCCGCGCGCGTAACGGCGCACGGACAGCGGCACGGCGACCGCGAGCAGTACCGCCGACCAGAGCAGCGTTCCGGCCACCGGGTGGGCGACCGGCCAGGCGGCGTCGGCGGCCGGTGCGGCGTTGCCGAAGAGGTCGCGGGCGGCCGCCGCGACGGCGCTGATCGGGTTCCACTCCGCGAGCGTGCGCAGCCACCCCGGCAGATCGCCGGTGGGGATGTACGCGTTGGAGAGCAGCGGCAGGATGAACGTGGACGCGCCCACCTGCCCGGCGGCCTCCTCGTTCCGGATCACGAGTCCCAGCCAGCAGCCCACCCACGACGTCGCGAACCGGAACAGCAGCAGCAGTCCGAACGCTCCCAGCGCGGCGGCCGGGCCGCCCTCGACCCGCCAGCCCACGGCGAGTCCGACCAGGATCAGGGGGGCCAGGCCGACGGCCGTCGTCAGCGCGTCGGCCGCGGTCTGCCCGAACGGCACGGCGGTCCGGCTCATGGGCAGGGTGCGCAGCCGGTCCATCACGCCCCGGTCGCAGTCCTGGGCGGCCTGGAACATCCCGGTCATGAGGCCGTTCGCCGCGGTCGCCGCCAGCAGGCCCGGCACCAGGAAGGCGCGGTACTCCTGGCCGGGGACGGCCAGGGCGCTGCCGAAGACGTACCCGAAGAACAGCAGCATCGTGATCGGCATGGTCTGGGTCAGGATCAGTACGCCCGGGGCCGCCTTGATCCGTTGGAGATGGCGGCCGAGCACGGCCAGGCCGTCCGATACCGGGGTGTGCGTGCTCCCGTCGTTCCGTGCCGTGGGCCGTGCCGTCACGCGTGCGTCGGTGCTCATGCTGCCGTCTCCTTGATGGGGGTGCCGCGGCCGGTCAGGCGCAGGAAGACCTCGTCGAGGGTGGGCGGGCGCAGGCTCGCGTCGATCACCGCCGCGCCCGCCGCGTCGAGCTCGCGGACGATCCGGGGCAGGGTGAGCGAGGGGTCGGTGGTGACCGCGCCCACCGTGCGGCGTTCGGGGTCCAGCACCGGCTCGGTGCCCGTCAGGTGGTCCAGAACGGCGGCCGCCGCCCCGAGCGCGGAGGCGTGGGCGACGACGACCTCGGCGTAACTGCCGATCCCGGCCTTCAGTTCGGCGGGGCTGCCGGTGTGGGCGGCCCGCCCGCTGTCGATGAGCACGATCTCGTCGGCCAGCTGGTCCGCCTCCTCCAGGTACTGCGTGGTGAGGAGGACGGTGGTGCCCCGGCCGGCCAGCTCCCGTACGGCCGCCCAGATCTGATTGCGGCTGTGCGGGTCGAGCCCGGTGGTCGGCTCGTCCAGGAACAGCACCCGCGGGCGGGCCAGCAGGCTGGCGGCGAGATCCAGGCGGCGGCGCATCCCGCCCGAGTAGGTGCGGGCCGGGCGGTCGGCCGCGTCGGTCAGCTCGAAGCGTTCGAGCAGCTCGTCGGCACGGGTGCGCGCGGCCTCGCCCCGGTACGTGAGCAGCCTGGCGAAGAGCCGCAGGTTCTGCCGGCCGGACAGCTCGCCGTCGACGGAGGCGCTCTGGCCCGTGACGCCGATCGCCGCCCGTACGGCCCCGGCCTCGCGCACCACGTCGTGGCCCGCGACCCGGGCGCTGCCGCCGTCGGGTGCGGTCAGCGTGGTGAGGACGCGGACGGCCGTGGTCTTGCCGGCGCCGTTGGGCCCCAGCACTCCGCAGACGGCGCCTTCGGCGACGGCCAGATCGAGGCCGCGCAGCGCATGGACGTCGCCATAGCGCTTCTCCAGACCTTCACTAAGTACAGCGTACGTAGTTGTCATGCCGTCACCGTACCGCACTACGTACGGTGTACGTAACTACCATGGTGATCGAGGTGATGACCGATGGTGGGGCGACCCGCTGTACCCGAAGTGATCTGGGCGCGCCCCGAGCGTGCGGGGCGGGGTCCCAAACCCGCCTTCAGCCGTGCGGACGTCGCGGCGGCCGCTGTGCGGATCGCGGACGCGGAGGGGCTCGACGCGGTGTCGATGCGCAAGGTGGCGGCCGAGCTCGGCTGCGGCACCATGTCGCTGTACAACTACGTGCCCCGCAAGGAGGACCTGCACGAGCTGATGCTCGACGCGGTCAGCGCCGGCTACGACTACCCCGAGCCCTCCGGCGACTGGCGCGCCGACCTGCTCGCCCTCGCCCGTCAGACCCGGGACATGATGCGCCGCCACACCTGGGTGCCCCGGCTGATGTCACCGGTGTACGGATTCAGCCCGAACGCCCTGCGCTACCTGGAGTACGCCCTGAGCTGCCTGGACGGGGTCGACGCACGGTTCGGCGAGAAGATGGAACTCATCGCCATGGTCAACGGTGTGGTGACCACCTACACCGCCAACGAGATCGCCACGGCGGAGCGCAGCCGGTCGCTGCCCTGGTCCGAGGAACAGGAGCAGGCCGCCCGTACCGGGTACCTGATCAGCCAGATCATGACCGGGAAGTACCCGCGGATGGCCGCCGGGTTCGCCGAGGACTCCGGGCCGATCGACCTGGAGGGGGTGTTCGACCGGGCGCTCAACCGGGTGCTGGACTCGTTCGGCCGCGCCTGACCTCCGTGGACAGCCCTCAGGGCCGTTCGGCGGCCCGGCGAAGTCACAGCAGGGCGAACTGGCCGTCCGGGCCCTCCTCCCGGTGGTCGAGCACCGATGCGGGCCGCCGGGCCCCCGGGGCCACCGGCAGCACGCCCGCCGCCCGCAGTTCGCGCACGCCGATCTCCGGGCCCCGGGCCAGCTCCTCCTGGCGGGGCCGGAGTTCCGCGAGAAGCGCGAGCTGCGTGATCAGTTCCAGCAGCTCCGACGTCCACTCCTGCGGCCAGACGCGGGGGCGCAGGGCCGCCAGGCCCTCCGTGCCCGCCGGCCCGGACACCGCGCTCCGGCGCCCGAACCACAGCTCCAGCGTCCGTACGCCGCCCACCCGGAATTCCCACGCACCGGCGGGCACCGGCGCGATGCGGCCCGTACCGAGGCACAGCACCCGTTCCTCGGAGTCGTAGGACAGCTCCGCCGGGGCGGGCGGCACGGCGGCCCGCACATAGGGGCGGCGGCCGCCCGGCAGCCGGGGGCGCTCGCCGCCCCGCGCCCCGCGCAGCTGGATCCGCACCAGTTCGCGTCCGAGCTCCACCCCCGCCGACCAGCGCGCGGTGTCCGCGGGCAGCGGCACCACGCAGCCGGCCGGGCTCTGCCGGGCCGCAGCGAGGATCCAGGCCAGCACCGACTCGGCCGTGACCGCGTCCCCGTGGCGGGCGCGGAGCAGGCCGAGCAGGCCGGGGGCCAGATTGGGTTCGGCGCCGCCGGGGCGCCGGAACAACGGGCGGATCCGGCCCGGCCTCCCCGCGGGGGAGTGGCCGTCGGGGAGCAGTGCGGTCACCGAGAGGGCGGGCCCCGTGTTCTGGGGCACCCGGCCGTGCTCGACGACGAAGAGCTGGTGACCGTCGGCGACCCGCCACAGCTCGGGACGGGCCATGTCGATCAGGCGGTGGTCGGGGAGCAGCCACTGTTCGTCGAACGGTCCGTGCAGGATCCGTACCGGATCGGGGCACGGACCCGGTTCACGGGCGAAGGGGCCGGTCGCGGTGGACTGACCGGGCAGGGCCGCCACCGCGGTCCGCGGCGTACGCGCCCGGGTGGGCCCGAACAGCTGCTCACGCTCGGCGCCCGGGGCGCGTACGAGCCGCTCCCAGCGGGCGCGCAGTGAGGCCGGGTCGGGGGCGGTCACCCAGGGCCGCCCCGTCCTGAGCGGCCGTACGGACCAGGGCATGAGGTCGTCGAGGAGCGGGCTGCGCGGGCCCTCGCCGGAGCCGGCCGCTGCCGGTGCTGCCACCGTGTCGTCCTCCCCGTCGCCACGTCCGCCGCCTTCCCGGGCATCGTAACGGCGGGGCCGCGGGCGCCGGCAGGGTGCCTGGCGTGACCCGCGGCCCCGCCGTCAGTGCGCCTCCACCGTGACCGAGAAGGAGAACCGGTCGCCCCGGTAGCGGATCTGCGCCACGTCCACCACCCGGCCGCTCTCGTCGTACGTCACGCCCGTGTAGTACAGGATCGGGCTGAGCAGCGGGACCCGGAGCAGTTCGGCGGTGGCGGGGTCGGCGAGCCGGGCCTCGACCGTGTCGGTGATCCGGGCGATCGGGACGCCGACGCGGTCGCGCAGCACCTTGGTCATCGGCCAGCGTTCGAGGTCGGCGGGGTCGAGCCCGGCCGCGGCCTCCGGATGGACCCAGTTCTGCGCCCAGTTGGTCGGCTCCCCGGTGTCCTCCTCGCACCGCAGGCGCCGGTAGCCGGTGACTTCCGGGCAGCCGGGGAAGTACTCCGCGACATCGCCCGGCACGGGTGACGGGCCGTGGTCGAGGACGGTGGTCCGCTCGCCCGACTGCTGGGCGACGATCGCGTCGATCGAACCGAGCAGCCGCACCGGCGACACCCGGCGTGCGCGCGGCTCGATGAAGGTGCCGCGCCGCCGGTGCCGGCTGATCAGCCCCTCCGTCTCCAGCTCCTTCAGCGCCTGGCGCATGGTGAGGACGCTGACCCCGTAGTGCGCGGCGAGCTGTTCCTCGGTCGGCAGCCGCAGGGTGGCGTCCGCGGTGCGGCCCAGTATCGAGGCCCGCAACGACTGCGAGACCTGATACCAGAGCGGGAGCTTGCGGTTCAGGACCAGGGAGTCGGGCGCGAAGGCGGCCCCCTGGGCCATGGGGGACTTCGGAGGGGGCGTCGGCACCTGGGTCACCTGCGTTCGTCGTCGCTGCGCACGGGGGCCGTTACGGCCTGAAGTTGCGGCTCAGACCCTGCCACACGTCGTCGTAGCCGTGCTGGAGATGGCCGGCCGCCGCCGCCTGTCCGGTCGCCGTGACGGGCCAGCGGGTCTCGAACATGAAGGCCAGGCCGTCGTCGATCTTCTGCGGCTTCAGCTCCGCCGCGCTCGCCCGCTCGAAGGTCTCCCGGTCCGGGCCGTGCGCCGACATCATGTTGTGCAGGGAGCCGCCGCCGGGCACGAAGCCCCCCTTGCCGGCCGTCTTCGCGTCGTACGCGCCCTCGATCAGGCCCATGTACTCGCTCATGACGTTGCGGTGGAAGTACGGCGGCCGGAAGGTGTCCTCGCCGACCAGCCAGCGCGGCGCGAACACCACGAAGTCGACCCCGGCGAGACCAGGGGTGTCCGTGGGCGAGGTCAGCACCGTGAAGATCGACGGGTCCGGGTGGTCGTAGCTGATCGAGCCCATGACGTTGAACCGGCGCAGGTCGTAGACGTAGGGGGTGTGGTTGCCGTGCCACGCGACCACATCGAGCGGCGAGTGGTCGTACGTCGCCGACCAGAGGTTGCCGCAGTACTTGTTGACCACCTCGACCGGGCCCTCCACGTCCTCGTACGCCGCGACCGGGGCGAGGAAGTCCCGCGCGTTCGCGAGGCCGTTGGCGCCGATCGGACCGAGGTCGGGGAGGACGAACGGCTGGCCGTAGTTCTCGCAGACGTAGCCGCGGGCGGTCGCGTCGAGCAGTTCGACCCGGAAGCGGACCCCGCGCGGGATCAGGGCGACGTGGCCGGGTTCCGCGCGCAGCAGGCCCAGTTCGGTACGGAGCAGCAGTCCGCCGAGCTCGGGGACGATGAGGAGTTCGCCGTCGCTGTCACTGAACACCCGGTCCGTCATGGCGGCGTCGGCCGCGTAGAGGTGGATGGCCATGCCGGTGCGCTGGGCGGCGTCGCCGTTTCCTCCCAGCGTCCACAGGCCGGACAGGAAGTCCGTGCCGGGCGCGGGCTCCGGAAGCGGGTCCCAGCGCAGCCGGTTGGGGTCGGGGACGGTCTCGGTGAAGGGGGCGGTGCGCAGGGTCCCGTTGTCGATCCGGACGAACGGCGGATGGGCCGCGGAGGGGCGGATCCGGTAGAGCCAGGAGCGGCGGTTGTGGACGCGCGGCTCGGTGAAGGCCGAACCGCTCAGCTGCTCGGCGTAGAGCCCCAGAGGTGCGCGCTGCGGTGAGTTGCGGCCGTGCGGCAGCGCCCCCGGCACCGCTTCCGAGCTGTGCTGATTGCCGAATCCGGCGGAGTGTGCGAGCCCTTCCGCCGTCTTCCGCGCCTGCTCGATGCCGCTCATGTGTGCTCCCGGTGCATGAGGAATGCTGGAATCCTATGGTCAACCGTAGGAATCGGAACGGGGAGAGTCAACGGCATTCGCGCGGCACAGGGGGGTTTCAAAAGATGAACAATGCTCTACTCTCCCGCACATGTCGTGGACACGAAGACTTTTGGCTGTTCTGGCGGCGCTCGCGGCCGTCCTTCTCGCGGCCCCGGCCGCCCAGGCGCACGAGGAGCGGCCGGTCACCCTGCCCGACGGCACCGGCCGTGTCCCCGTGTACCGGGCGGGGGAGCCCGATCTCCTGGTCTGCAAGAGCGACCGGGCCGACTTCGAGCGCCGGATCTCCGGATTCCCGGACGCCCTGCGGACCAGGAACCTGGCGCTCTTCGACCGGTGCCAGAAGTCCGGCTACCGACATCTCCAGCAGGCCGTCGACGCGGTCACCGGGCCCGGGAAGAACATCGCGATCCTGCCCGGCCTCTACGAGGAGGAGCCCTCGCTGCCCGCTCCCGAGGGGGAGTGCGCCGGGCTGAAAGCCCCCAGGTCCCAGCTCGGCTACCAGATCCTGAGCTACGCCCAGCAGGCGAAGTGCCCGCACAACCAGAACCTGGTGGCGATCCTCGGCAAGAAGGACCTCCAGATCGAGGGCACCGGCGCCGCGCGCACGGACGTCGTCATCGACGCCAAGTACCAGAAGCTCAACGCGGTCCGCGCGGACGGCTCCGACGGCGTCTACTTCAAGAACTTCACCGCGCAGCGCACCACGTTCAACTCGCTCTACATCCTGGCGCAGGACGGGTTCGTCATCGACGACGTCCTGACCCGGTGGAACGACGAGTACGGCTTCCTGACCTTCGCCAGCGACCACGGCCTGTACAAGAACTGCGAGTCGTACGGCAACGGCGACTCCGGCATCTACCCGGGCAGCGCGTCGGACATCAACGACGCGCACGGCTACGAGGTGCCGCGCTACTCGATCGAGATCACCGGCTGCCGCAGCCACCACAACATGGTCGGCTACTCCGGCACCGCGGGTGACTCCGTCCACGTCCACGACAACGAGTTCGACCACAACATGGGCGGCGCCTCGATGGACAGCGCCTTCCCCGGCCACCCCGGCCTGCCGCAGAACCACGCCCGTTTCGAGCGCAACCTGATCCACGACAACAACGCCGACTACTACCCGTACGTCGCCGACGGCACCTGCGCCAAGCCGCCCGTCGAGCGCGGTTACGAGGACGGGGTGGTCTGCCCGCAGATCTCCATGCCCCCGGGCACCGGCATCATCACCGCGGGCGGCAACTGGAACCTCTACGAGGACAACTGGGTCTACGGGCAGAAGCGCGCCGCCTTCTTCCTGAGCGCGGTCCCCGCCTTCATCCGCGGCGAGGACGCCCTCGGCAAGCAGACCGACACCTCGCACCACAACCGGTACGCGAACAACCACCTCGGCACCGACAAGCAGGGCAGGCCGCGTCCCAACGGCACCGACGTGTGGTGGGACGGCCAGGGGGCGGGCAACTGCTGGCAGTCGGACACGGGCGCCTCCACTCCGCGCTCCCTGCCCGTGTGCGGGTCCGGGCGGGGATCCGTCTCCGGCAGCACCGACCGGCTGGTGGGGGAACCCGTCAAGCTCGCCCAGCTGCTGGTCTGCGCCGACTACAACGTGCAGGCGCGCCGGCTGCCGGCCGGCTGCGACTGGTACGGGGCGCGCGGCATCGAACGCGTCGAGGTGCAGGCGGCCCTGGGTACCGCGGTGGTGCTCGCGCTGGTCGGCGGAGTGCTGTGGTGGCGCCGGCTGCGGTCCAGCCGGCTCGCGACGGCCGCCACCCTCCTGGGTCTGCTGGGCCTCGGCCTGGACGTGGCCGGCTCGACCATGGGCCTCGCCTCCACCTATGTGCCCGCCCTCGCGCTGCTGCTGACCGGGCTCTGGTGGACCGGCATCGGGCTGGTGCTGCGGCGGGGGCGGCCGGGGCTGGGCTGGGTCACGGTGGCGCTGGGCGGTCTCACGCTGCTCGACGCGGTGGACAAGGGCGTGTTCATGATCCCGTGGATTCCGCTGAGCCCGGCCTGGGTGCGGGGGTTGCTCGGCCTGGTCTGGGTGGTGTGGGCCGTCGTGGCCGCCGCCCGCCACGGAGCGCCCGCGACGGGGACGCCGGATGTGGAGGCGGTGCCGCACGGGGAAGGGGCGCCGGACGCGACGAGGGCGCCGGACGTGGAGGGGACGCCGGACGCGACGGGGGCGCCGGACCTGGAGCGGGTTGCGGGAGGCGGCGAGGGGTCCGGTACGGGACCGGCCACCGGATCTGACGGCGGGCCGGCTCCCCGGCGCGGCCCGGCGCGACCCGGGCGCTCCGCCGCTTCCACCGCTCCTCCCACCGCCCCGCCCGCCGGACCGGACGGAGAACCGTCGTGAACCGCCGTCCGAACCGGACCTGGGCGCCGCCCCGCGCACAACGGTCCGCCGCCGCCCTGCTCGTCGCCGCCCTCCTGCTCGGCGCGGCCGCCTGCGGGGGGCGCGCCACCACCCACCACAAGCCGGGCACCAGCCATGAGCAGGCCACCGGCAGCACCGGCCGGCTCCTGACCGCGGAGGACGGTTCGGGCCACCGGCTGCGCCAGGTCGACGCCGAGGGCGCGCCCGAGGTGGCCATGGCCGTCCGGCCGGACTCGGAGGACGGCTGGAACGTCCATCTCACGGTGGGGAACTTCCGGTTCACCCCGGACAGCGTCGGCGGCGCCGCGCTCCTGGGGCGCGGCCACGCCCGGCTCTTCCTCGACGGCCACCCCCTCGCCCGTGTCTACGGCGCCTGGTTCCACCTCCCGGAGTCACTGCTGCGCGCCGCCGGGGGCGGCACCCGGCTGACGGCTCGCCTCTACGCCGACGACCACACCGCCTGGGCGGTCGACGCCGCCCCGGTCCAGGCCACCGCCACGCTCGGCGGGGCGGCTTCGCCACCCACCGTCCCTCCCGCTCCCCGCCCCGGCACCACCCTGGACATCTCGGTCCGCGACGGCAAGGTCAGCCCCGCTCCCGGACGCACCGAGGTCAAGAAGGGCCGGACCGTGCGCCTCGTGGTCCGCAGCGACCGCGACGACACCCTTCACGTCCACGGCTACGACAAGGAGGCGCGGCTGCCCGCCGGCCGGACCGTCACCCTCACCTTCACCGCCGACCGCACCGGGCTCTTCGAGGTCGAGACGCACGAGTCCGACCTGCTCCTGACCCAGCTCGTCGTACGGTGACGGTCCTCGACGCTCCCGGAGCCGGCACCGGCTCCGGGAGCGTGAGCGTCCTCGCCCACGGCATCGGCGCCCAGCACGATCTGCCCCTCTCGCCGTTCTACGCCTTCGCGGGAGCCTTCGCCGCGCTGTTCGTCTCCTTTCTCGCCCTCGGCCTGCTCTGGCCCGCCTCCCGCTTCCGGGGCGACCGGGCGGGCCGCCCGCTGCCGGCCGCCGTCCAGCGCGCCGCCGACGCCCGCCCCACCCGCATCGCGGCCCGTACGCTCGGCCTGGCCGCCGCGCTCCTGGTCGTCCTCCACCTCCTCCTCGGCCCGGCCGACCCGGACCGCAACCCCGCCCCGGGCGCCGCCTACGTACTCCTCTGGGTCGGGCTCGTCCCGGCCTCGCTGCTGCTGGGGCCCGTCTGGCGGCTGCTCAACCCGCTGCGCACCCTGCACCTCCTCGGCTGCCGCGTGCTCGGACGCGACCCGGCCGCCGGGCGCCCCCTGCCCCCGCGCCTCGGGATGTGGCCCGCCGCGGCCGGGCTCCTCGCCTTCACCTGGCTCGAACTCGTCGCCCCCGACCCCGCCTCACCCACCGCACTCCTCCTCTTCCTCGCCCTGTACTCCAGCGCGCAGCTCGCGGGCGCCTCCCTCCACGGAGCCCGGTGGTTCGACCACGCCGACGCCTTCGAGGCCTATTCGGGCCTCCTCGCCCGGCTCTCGCCGCTCGGCCGCCGCCCCGGCGACCACCGCCTCGTCCTGCGCTCCCCCTTCAACGGACTCGACGCCACGCCCCGACTGCCCGGGCTCGTGGCCACGGTCTGCGTGCTGCTCGGCTCCACCGCGTACGACGGCTTCTCCGACGCCCCCTCCTGGATCACCACCGTCCAGACCTCTGCCCTGGGCCGTACGACCACCGCCACCCTCGGTCTGCTGGCGGCCGTCGCCCTCGTCGCCGCCCTCTACTCCCTCTGCGCCGGCGCCGTCCGGCTCCTCTCCGGTCAACTGCCGCACCCCTTGACCGCCTTCGCGCACTCCCTCGTCCCGATCGCCCTCGGCTATCTCGTGGCCCACTACTTCACACTCTTCGTCACCGAAGGGCCACACACCGTCATGGTGGCACTCGGCACTGACAATCCCGTTCCGCCCCAGCCGTTCCTCGGCCCGGGCGCCCTCGCCACGCTCCAGGTGGTCGCGATCGTGCTCGGGCATGTCCTCGGCGTCGTCGCCGCCCACGACCGCTCCGTCCGGCTCTTCCCGCCCGGCCGCGCCGTCGCGGGCCAGCTTCCGCTCCTGGTCCTGATGGTGGCGTACACGACCGGAGGGCTGGCCCTGCTCATCGCCTGAGGAGCGCCGGGGAGCGGGCCTCCGCCAGGAATCCGAGCCCCGGCACCGAGCCCGCCTCCGTCAGGGATCCGAACCCCGGCACCGAGCCCGCCTCCGTCAGGGATCCGAACCCCGGCACCGAGCCCGCCTCCGTCAGGGATCCGAACCCCGGCACCGAGCCCGACCCGCGCCTGCGCCCCGGGAGTCCCACGGCATCATGGAACCCGTGCCCCATGCGAACACGAACCTCCGCCGCGCCCCCGTGCAGCAGCGCAGCGCCGAGCGCCTCGCCCGGATACTCGACGCCTGTGCCGAACTCCTCGACGAGACCGGCTACGAGCAGCTCTCCACCAGGGCCGTGGCCGTACGCGCGGGGGTTCCCATCGGTTCCGTCTACCGCTTCTTCTCCAACAAGCGGGCCCTCGCCGACGCCCTGGCCCGCCGCAACCTGGACAGCTACGCCGAGCGGATCACCGCCCGGCTGGTCACCATCCCGGCCGGTGACTGGCGGCCCGCCATCGACGCCGTGCTCGACGAGTACCTGGCGATGAAGACCTCCGTCCCCGGCTTCTCCCTCATCGACTTCGGCGCCCCCGCGCCGGTCGACGACCCGGCCGACGACGCCAATCTGCGCGTGGCCGGCCGACTCGTGGAGCTGCTCGCCGGCCATCTGGGGCGCGAGTCCGACGACGCCCTCCTGCGCTCCATCCTGGTCTGCGTGGAGGCGGCCGACGCCCTGCTCCAGCTCGCCTTCCGCACCGACCCGTCCGGCGACCCGGCGATCGTCGCCGAGACGCGCGTGCTGCTTCAGGCCTACCTCGCGCGGGTGCTGGACTGAGCTCGGCCGGCCCTCGGGGGGCGGGGGAAGGGGCGGCCCTGCCCGCCACCTTCTTCTCCGCACACCTCCCCAGCATGCGTACCGGTCGGTATGCTCGGCCGTGCTCACGCATGTCCGCGCGCCACCGCTGCCGCCGCCCCGGGAGGGCCCCATGCCGCACGACCCCAGCAGCTCCCGTACCGCCCTGCGCATCTGCCCGCTCTGCGAAGCGACCTGCGGGCTCACCCTCACCATCGAGGGGACCAGGGTCACCGGTGCCCGCGGCGACCGCGAGGACGTGTTCAGCAAGGGGTTCATCTGCCCCAAGGGCGCATCGATCGGCGGGCTCGACGAGGATCCCGACCGGCTGCGCACCCCCCTCGTCCGCAAGGGCGGCGTCCTGACGGAGGCGAGCTGGAGCGAGGCGTTCGACGCGATCGCCCACGCCCTGCCGGCCGTCTCCCGGGACCACGGGCCACAGTCCGTCGGCGTCGTCCTCGGCAACCCCAACGTGCACACCATGGCCGGCGCCCTCTACCCGCCCGCCCTGCTCGGCGCCCTGCGGACCCGGGCCCTGTTCACCGCGAGCACCCTCGACCAGATGCCCAAGCACGTCTCCAGCGGGCTGCTCTTCGGCGACCCGAACGCCATCCCCGTGCCGGACCTCGACCGCACCGACCACCTGCTGATGCTGGGCGCCAACCCCCTCGAATCCAACGGCAGCCTGTGCACCGCCCCCGACTTCCCGGGCAAGCTCAAGGCGTTGCGCCGCCGGGGCGGCACCCTCACCGTCGTCGACCCGCGCCGTACCCGGACCGCCCGCCTCGCCGACCGGCACGTGGCCATCCGGCCCGGCACCGACGCCCTCCTGCTCGCGGCCATGGCGCACGTGCTGTTCGAGGAGAAGCTGACCGACCCGGGCGCGCTCGCGGACCACGTCGAAGGGCTCGGCGAAGTCGCCGAAGCCGTAAGCGACTTCACGCCGGAGGCCGTCGCCGAGGCCTGCGACGTGGACGCCGGCGCCATCCGCGCCCTCGCCCGGGAGCTCGCGGCCGCCCGCACCGCCGCCGTATACGGCCGCATCGGCAGCTGCACCGTCGAACACGGCACCCTCGCCAGCTGGCTCGTCGACGTCCTCAACGTCCTCACCGGCAACCTCGACCGCCCCGGCGGCGCCCTCTTCCCGCTCTCCGCGACCGCGCGCGCCCCGCGCCCCGCCGCCCCCGGCAAGGGCTTCGCCCTGGGCCGCTGGGCGAGCCGGGTCTCCGGCCACCCCGAGGCGAAGGGCGAACTGCCCCTCTCCGCACTGGCCGAGGAGATCACGACGCCCGGCGAGGGGCGGATCCGCGCCCTGATCGTCCTGGCCGCCAACCCCGTCCTCTCCGCGCCCGACGGCGACCGGCTCGACGCCGCACTGGCCGACGGTCTCGACTTCATGGTGAGCGTCGACCCCTATCTCAACGAGACGTCCCGCCACGCGGATGTCGTGCTGCCCCCGCCGCCGCCCTCGCAGAGCGCCCACTTCGACTTCGCGTTCAACGCCCTGGCCGTGCGCAACCAGGTCCGCTACACCCGACCCGCCCTGCCCCTGGGCGCCGGCCGCATGGACGAGGCGGAGATCCTCGCCCGGCTCGTCCTCGCGGTCTCCGGGATGCACGGCGCGGAGCCGGACGCCGTGGACACCATGATCATCGACCGGGCCCTCGGCAAGGCGGTCGCCGATCCGCTCTCACCGGTATACGGCCGGGACCCCGCCGGCATCGCCGCCGCGCTCACCGGCCGCACCGGGGCCGAGCGGCGCCTCGACCTGATGCTCCGTCTCGGCCCCTACGGCGAGGGCTTCGGCGCCGACCCCGACGGGCTCAGCCTGGAGCGGCTGCTCGCCCACCCGCACGGCATCGACCTCGGCCCCCTCGTGCCCCGTGTCCCCGAGATCCTCACCACCCGCAGCGGGCGCGTCGAGCTGTTCCCCGCCCCGATCGCCGCCGACCTGCCCAGACTGCGCCGGGCCCTCGACGGCCGCGCCGACCCCGAAGCGCTCGTCCTCATCGGCCGCCGCCATCTGCGGTCCAACAACAGCTGGCTGCACAACGTCGCCGCGCTCCGGGGCGGCTCCAACGTCTGCACCCTCCAGATCCACCCCGAGGACGCGGCACGCCTCGGACTGACCGACGGGGCGCCCGCCAAGGTCACCGGGGACGGCGGGGAGCTGACCGTCCCGGTCGAGGTCACCGACGGGGTGCGCACCGGCGTGGTGAGCCTTCCGCACGGCTGGGGGCACGACCGCCCCGGCACCAGGATGTCCGTCGCCGCCGAGCAGCCCGGCGTCAACGTCAACCAGCTCCTCGACGGCAGCCGCCTCGACCCGCTCTCCGGCACCGCCGTGCTCAACGGCATTCCGGTCACGGTCACGCCCTCGCGTTGACCTGGGGTTTTGCTCGTATTGCTCACATGTCAACGTCTTGTTAACGCCGTGGGGCGCCCCCTAACGTCATCCGCACCGCCGGCTCCGGTGGGAGTTCAAGGGTGAACGATAGGTATCCATATGCTGACAATCCTCGGCTTTGCCATGATCGCGACCTTCCTGGTCCTGATCATGATGAAGAAGATGTCGCCGATCGCGGCGCTCGTCCTGATCCCCGCGCTGTTCTGCGTGGCCGTGGGGAAGGGCGCGAAACTCGGTGACTACGTCATCGAGGGCGTCGGCAATCTGGCCCCGACCGCCGCCATGCTGATGTTCGCGATCGTCTACTTCGGGGTGATGATCGACGTCGGACTCTTCGACCCGATCGTCCGGGGCATCCTGCGCTTCTGCAAGGCCGACCCGATGCGGATCGTCGTGGGTACGGCGGTGCTCGCCGCGATCGTCTCGCTGGACGGCGACGGCTCCACCACCTTCATGATCACCGTCTCGGCCATGTATCCGCTCTACAAGCGCCTGAAGATGAGCCTGGTCGTGATGACCGGCGTCGCCGCCACGGCGAACGGCGTCATGAACACCCTGCCCTGGGGCGGCCCCACGGCCCGCGCCGCCACCGCCCTGAAGCTGGACGCCGGGGACATCTTCGTGCCCATGATCCCGGCGCTCGGCGTCGGACTGCTCGCGGTGATCCTGCTGGCCGTCGTCCTCGGCCGGCGCGAGCGCAAGCGGCTCGGCACGCTCAGCATCGACGACGCGCTGACGGCCCCCGCGGTCACGGAGACCGAGACGGTCCTCGTCGCCGCCGGCGGCGGCGACCGGCTGCACAAGAGCACCGGCGGAGCCGGATCGGGCGGTACGGAGTCCGAGGCGCCCGAGGAGGCCGGCGACGGCTTCAAGGGCCTGGACCCCCACCGCGCCACCCTGCGGCCGAAGCTCTACTGGTTCAACGCGGCCCTCACCGTCACCCTGCTCACCGCGATGATCATGGAACTGATGCCGATCCCGGTGCTCTTCCTCCTCGGCGCGGCCCTCGCCCTCACGGTGAACTTCCCGCACATGCCCGACCAGCGGGCCCGCATCGCCGCCCACGCCGACAACGTCCTCAACGTCTCCGGCATGGTCTTCGCCGCCGCCGTCTTCACCGGCGTCCTCACCGGCACCGGCATGGTCGACCACATGGCCAACTGGCTGGTCGGCGCGATCCCGGAGGGCATGGGGCCGCACATGGCCCTCGTGACCGGCGTGCTGAGCATCCCCCTCACGTACTTCATGTCCAACGACGGCTTCTACTTCGGAGTCGTGCCCGTGCTCGCCGAGGCCGGAGCCGCGCACGGCGTCTCGCCCCTGGAGATCGCCCGCGCCTCCCTGATCGGCCAGCCCCTGCACATGTCGTCCCCGCTGGTGCCCGCCGTCTACGTCCTCGTCGGCATGGCCAAGGTCGAGTTCGGCGACCACACCCGCTTCACCGTCAAGTGGGCCGCGCTCACCTCCCTGGTGGTCCTCGGCGCCGGACTCCTGTTCGGGATCATCTGATCCATGACCGAGACCCCCGGGCCCGGCCGGAGCTGGCTGCTGCGCCTCGTCATCGCCTTCGCCTTCGCGCAGGGGGCGGTGTCGATGGCGCGGCCCGCCGTCTCCTACCGGGCCCTGGCACTCGGTGCGGACGAGCGGGCGATCGGCGTCATCACCGGCGTGTACGCGCTCCTGCCGCTCTTCGCCGCCGTGCCCCTGGGGCGGCGGACGGACCACGGCCGGTGCGCACCCCTGCTGCCGCTGGGAGTCGCCCTGATCGCCGGTGGCTGCGCCCTCAGCGGCCGGGCGGGCTCGCTCACCGCGATGGCGGCCTGGAGCGGGGTCATGGGGCTCGGGCACCTCTGTTTCGTGATCGGGGCCCAGTCGATCGTCGCCCGCCAGTCCGCCCCGGCCGAACAGGACCGCAACTTCGGCCACTTCACCATCGGCGCCTCCCTCGGCCAGCTCATCGGCCCGATCGCCGCCGGCTGCCTGATCTCCGAGCGCGACGGCGCCATGGGACGTACCAGCGCACTCGCCCTGGTCGTCTCGGCCGCGGTCGCCCTCGTCTCCCTCGGATCCCTCTGGCGCATCGAGCACCGGACCGCCCCCGCACGCCGCGACGCGGCGCCGGCCGCCAAGGTGCCCGTCAGCGGCATCCTGCGCGCCCGGGGCGTTCCCGCCGGGATCTTCATCAGCCTCGCCGTACTCTCCGCGACCGACGTCCTCACCGCGTACCTCCCGGTCGTCGGGGAACACCGCGGCATCGCCCCCGCCACCGTCGGGCTGCTGCTGAGCCTGCGGGCCGCCGCGACCATCGCCTGCCGGCTGGTGATGACACCCCTGCTCAGGGTGCTGGGCCGGGCGGCCCTGCTCGCGTCCACCTGCCTGCTGGCCGGTCTCCTCTGCGCCGGCATCGCGCTCCCCGTCCCCGTCCCGGCACTGGCCGTGATGCTCGCCGTCCTCGGATTCTGCCTCGGGGCCGGCCAGCCCCTGTCGATGACCACCGTCGTCCAGGCGGCCCCCGCGGCGGCCCGCTCGACCGCTCTCGCCCTGCGGCTGACCGGCAACCGGCTGGGCCAGGTGGCGACACCCGCCGCCGCGGGACTCGTCGCGGGAGTGGCGGGCACCGCGGCCCCGTTCGTCATGCTCGGCGCGCTGCTGATCGCGGCGGCCGGCCTCGGCTCACGCGGCAGGGACGGGGGCCCGCCGCACAGGGATCACGCGCCGGAACAGGATCCGGCCGTCCCCGGGAGCGGCCCGGTGCGTGCCGGTCGCAACCGGAATCCCATCTGACACTTGCGGCTCTGCCCCACCGGTACGCCGCAACATTGGTGCGAGTCATTCCCTCACCCTCCGCAGTGGGCTAATTTCAGGCCACTGCTGCCGCTCCCCACCGCACCATCTTCATCCTCCCGGGCGGAACCACATGACTCGCGCCATCACTCTGAACAATGTCAGCAAGACCTACGGGCGTTCCTCGCGCGCCGTCGACAGCCTCTCGCTGTCCATCGACCCGGGCGAGTTCGTCGTCCTGCTGGGCCCCTCGGGGTGCGGCAAGTCGACCGTGCTCCGCATGATCGCCGGGCTCGAGGACGTCACCGAGGGGGAGATCCTGCTCGACGGCGAGCCGGCCGATGAACTGACCCCCCGCGAACGCGGCATGGCCATGGTCTTCCAGAACTTCGCGCTCTATCCGACCATGACCAACCGGGCCAACATCGGTTTCCCGCTGAAGCTGGAGAACCCGCGCCAGGACCACAACGAGCGCATCGAGAACACGGCCAGGATGCTGGGCATCGAGAGCGTCCTGGACCGTTTCCCCGGCCAGCTCTCCGGCGGCGAGCGCCAGCGCGTCGCGATGGGCCGGGCGATCTCCCGCCAGCCCTCGGCCTTCCTCATGGACGAGCCGCTCTCCAACCTCGACGCGAAACTCCGCAACCACCTGAGGGCCGAGATATCCCAGCTCACCAGGGAACTCGGCGTCACCACGGTGTATGTGACGCACGACCAGGCGGAGGCGATGTCGCTCGGCCATCGGGTAGCGGTGATGCGCGGGGGAGTGCTTCAGCAGGTGAGCCCGCCGCGCGAGGTGTACTCGCTGCCGGAGAACGTGTTCGTCGCCGCGTTCATCGGCACCCCGCGGATCAACCTGCTGCAGGCCGTCGTGCACGCGCCCCTGGAGGGGCGGATGTCGATCGACCTCGGCCGTCAGCGCCTTCCCCTGCCCGAACCCCTCAGCCCCGACCACCAGTTGCTGCGCATCCAGCAGGGCCGGCGCATCATCGTGGGGCTGCGCTCCGAGGCGGTCCGCATCGCGCCGCCCAGCCAGGCCCGCCCCGGCGAGGTCGCCCTCAGCGGCATCGTCGAGCACGTGGAGTACCAGGGGCACGAGGCGCTGGTCCACCTCAACACCGGCTCGCAGCCCGCCGTGGTGCCGGACCTGGAATCGGCCCGCCCGGACCGCGGTTCGGTGCGCAGGCGCCGGGGCGGCCATGGCGGGGTCGGTGTCCTGGAACGCCTCAAGGAACGGGCCACGGGACACGCCGGCGGATCCGTCGCCGTCCTCGACGAACCCGGGACCGGGCCGCTCCCGCCGGGCGTCCACAGTCCCGACCGCCCCGCGGTGACCTCCAGCGACCTCGTCGTCCGCACCGGTCCGGACATGCGGCTGCGCACCGGCGGCCAGGTTCCGCTCCTGGTCGACCTGGCCCATCTGTACGTATTCGACCACCAGGGCCGCCGGATCTGCCCCCTTCCGAAGGTGGTCCCCGGTCTGGAGGTGTGAAGCGGCACCCCCGGGCCCCGTCCGCCGCCCGCCTGCCCGACGGCCTCACTGGGGCCGTCGGCGGCGGACGGGGCCGGCACGTGACCGACGTCTCTGGCGCCCGAAAACTAACGGCGCTAGTTTAGGTGGCGGACGACCTCGTCCGTCACCGCGTCCGGGAGGAACAGCCATGAAGGCCCATGACGGTATGTACATCGGCGGCGCATGGCGGCCCGCCGCCGGAACGGACACCATCGCGGTGGTGAACCCCGCGGACGAACAGGTCATCGCGCACGTCCCGGCGGGCACCGCCGAGGACGTCGACGCCGCGGTACGCGCCGCGCGCGCCGCGTTCCCCGGCTGGGCCGCGACCCCGCCCGCCGAGCGGGCCGCCCGGATCGGCGCGCTGCGCGATGCGCTCGCCGCCCGCAAGGACGAGATCGCCGAGACGGTCACCGCGGAACTGGGCTCCCCGCTGCCGCTGTCGCAGATGGTGCACGCGGGCGTTCCGGTGCTCGTCGCCGGTTCGTACGCCGAGCTGGCCGCCACGTACGCCTTCGAGGAGCGGCACGGGAACTCCACCGTGTTCCTCGAACCCGTCGGCGTGGTCGGCGCGATCACCCCGTGGAACTACCCGCTGCACCAGATCGTGGCGAAGGTGGCCCCCGCTCTCGCCGCCGGCTGCACGGTCGTCCTCAAGCCCGCCGAGGACACCCCGCTCACCGCTCAGCTCTTCGCCGAGGCCACCGAGGAGGCCGGTCTGCCCGCCGGCGTCTTCAACCTGGTCACCGGCCTGGGCCCGGTCGCCGGACAGGCGCTCGCCGAGCACGAGGACGTCGACCTGGTCTCCTTCACCGGCTCCACCGCGGTCGGCAGGCAGATCGGCGCGACGGCCGGCGGCGCCGTCAAGCGCGTCGCGCTGGAGCTCGGGGGCAAGTCCGCCAACGTCATCCTGCCCTCGGCCGATCTGGCCAAGGCGGTCAACGTCGGCATCGCCAACGTGATGTCCAACTCCGGCCAGACGTGCAGTGCCTGGACCCGGATGCTCGTGGACGCCGAGCGCTACGAGGAGGCCGTCGCCCTCGCGGCGAAGGCCGTCGCCAAGTACGTGCCGGGGGAGCGGGTCGGGCCGGTCGTCAACGCCAAGCAGCAGGCGCGCGTGCGCGGTTACATCGAGAAGGGCATCGAGGAGGGCGCGCGCGTCGTCGCAGGGGGGCCCGAGGCGCCGCTCGCCACCGGGTACTACGTCAGCCCCACCGTGTTCGCCGACGTCACCCCGGAGATGACCATCGCCCAGGAGGAGATCTTCGGCCCGGTCGTCTCGATCCTGAAGTACGAGGACGAGGCGGACGCGCTCCGCATCGCCAACGGCACCGTGTACGGGCTGGCGGGCGCCGTCTGGGCCGCCGACGACGAGGAGGCCGTCGCCTTCGCCCGCCGGATGGACACCGGCCAGGTCGACATCAACGGCGGCCGTTTCAACCCGCTCGCCCCCTTCGGCGGTTACAAGCAGTCGGGCGTCGGCCGCGAGCTCGGTGCGCACGGTCTCGCCGAGTACCTCCAGACCAAGTCCCTCCAGTTCTGAACGGCCCCCTGAGTCCGCAGAGTCCGCCGAGTCCGCGTCCCCGATCAGCAAGGAGCCAGTCCGTGGTCCGCGCCGCCGTACTGTCCGCCGTCGGAGCTCCCCTGGAGATCACCGACATCACCCTGCCCGAGCCCGGCCCCGGCCAGGTCCGCGTCCGGCTCGCCGCCGCCGGCGTCTGCCACTCCGACCTCTCCCTGTCCAACGGCACCATGCGGCTGCCCGTCCCGGCCGTCCTCGGTCACGAGGGCGCGGGCACCGTCGTCTCGGTCGGTGAGGGAGTCGGCCACCTGGCCCCGGGCGACGGCGTGGTCCTCAACTGGGCGCCGTCCTGCGGCAGCTGCCACCACTGCGGCATCGGCGAGGTCTGGCTCTGCGTCAACGCCCTGGCCGGCGCGGCGAACGTCCACGCCCGTGCCGCGGACGGCACCGAACTCCACCCCGGACTGAACGTCGCCGCCTTCGCGCAGGAGACCGTGGTCGCCGCGAACTGCGTCCTGCCCGCGCCCGACGGCATCCCGCTCACCGACGCGGCCCTGCTCGGCTGCGCGGTGCTGACCGGGTACGGCGCGGTCCACCACAGCGCCCGGGTCCGCACCGGCGAGTCCGTCGTCGTGTTCGGCATCGGCGGGGTCGGTCTCGCCGTGCTCCAGGCCGCCCGGATCGCCGGCGCCTCGAAGATCATCGCGGTGGACGTCTCCCCGGAGAAGGAGGACCTCGCCCGCCGGGCCGGGGCCACGGACTACGTGATCGCCTCCGACACGACCCCCCGCGAGATCCGCAAGCTCACCGGGGGCCAGGGCGCGGACGTGGCCGTCGAGTGCGTCGGCCGGGCCGCCACCATCCGCGCAGCCTGGGAAGCCACCCGCCGAGGAGGGCGCACCACGGTCGTCGGCATCGGCGGCAAGGACCAGCAGGTGACGTTCAACGCCCTGGAGATCTTCCACTGGGGCAGGTCCCTGACCGGCTGTGTGTACGGCAACAGCGACCCGGCCCGCGACCTGCCGGTGCTGGCCGACCACATCCGGGCGGGCCGCTTCGACCTGTCGATGATGGTCACCGACCGGATCGCGCTGGACGGCATCCCGGCGGCCTTCGACCACATGGTCGCCGGCAAGGGCGGACGGGCCCTGGTCGTCTTCTAGGGCCTCTCGTTCGGATCACGCCGGGCTCGCGGGGTCCGGCCTGATCCAAACGAAAGTCCCTGGCCGTCATCCGGGGGCCCGGCTCTTCCCGCTCCGCCGTGAGCAGCCGGGCCCCCGGCCCTGCCGGCGCTCGGTTCCCTACGGCCGGTCCGCCGCCCCGCACTCCGCCTCACGAGGCGGTCCCTCCGGTGCGGCGGCCGGACCCTTCAGCGCCGCGGCCGCTCCCGGACGCGTCCGGGAGACGGCCACCCCGGCCAGGCAGAGCAGGCCCCCGGCCACGGTGAGCAGCGCCGGCACCTCGTCCAGCAGCAGCCACGACATCAGCACCACGAGCGCGGGCACCGCGTACGTGGTGGCGCCCATCCGCCCGGCCGTGGTGCGGGCGAGCGCGTAGGCCCACGTGGTGAAGGCCAGTGCGGTCGGGAAGATCCCCAGATAGACCATGTTCAGGGTGGCCGACAGGGGTGCGTCGGCCGCGTCCGATACCAGCGCGCCGGCGAACGGCAGACATGCCACGGTGCCCACCAGGCAGCCGAACGTGGTGATCTGCAGCGCCGAGCCGTGCCGCAGCGCCGGCTTCTGGCCGACGACTCCGCCCGCGTACGCCACCGCGGCCAGCAGGCAGAGCAGCACTCCCAGCACCGAGGAACTCCCGTGGCCCGACATGGAGAGCCCCACCACCGCGGCGCCCGCGAAGGACACGGCCATGCCCAGCAGCAGCCGGCGCGGCAGCCCCTCGCCGAGCAGCCGGGCGCCGAGCAGGGCGATCAGCAGCGGCCCGATGTTCACGACCATCGCCGCGGTGCCCGCGTCCACCTGCTGCTCACCCCAGTTGAGCACCACCATGTACAGGCCGAACCACAGCAGCCCGGACCAGAGAATCCCCGGCCAGGCGGCCCGCGAGGGCAGTCCCTCCCGCCGGACGAGCAGGAGCGCGCCGAGGGCCAGGGAGCCGGCCAGCAGCCGCCCGAGGGCCAGCGCGCCGGGGGAGTAGGCCTCGCCCGCACTGCGGATGGAGACGAAGGCGGAGGCCCACAGCACCACGGTGGTGCAGGCGGCGGCGGTCGCCCGCCAGGCACGGTGGTCCGGGGGCGCGGCTGAGGAGGAGGGCGTCGTCATGGACCTGACGGTAAGGCCAGGACGTTTCGGTGCCCACCGAATAGTCGGGGTCCCGGTGGGCGCGGCCGGGCGCGGGCGCTAACGCGGCCGCTGTGCCGGCGGGGTGTACTGGAGGGCGAGCCCGTCGATCAGCGCCCGCAGCCCCGTCTCGAACGCCCCCTCGTCGACCTGCTGACGCCGTTCCGCCAGGAGGTGCGCCTGGCCGAGGTGGGGATAGTCGGCCGGGTCGTACGCCGTCTCGTCGTCCACGAAACCGCGGGCGAACGAGCCCAGGGCCGAGCCGGTGATGAAGTAGCGCATCAGGGCGCCGATGGAGGTGGCCTGGGCGGGCGGCCAGCCCGCGCGGACCATCGCGCCGAACACCGCGTCGGCGACCCGCAGACCGGCCGGGCGGCGGCCGGGGCCCTGGGCGAGCACCGGGACGATGTGCGGGTGCGCGGCGAGCGCCGCGCGGTAGGAGACCGCCCAGTCGTGCAGTGCGGCCCGCCAGTCGCGGGTGTCGGACTCGTCGAACATCGACAGATCGACCTGTGCGGAGACGGAGTCGGCGACCGCGTCCAGGATCTCGTCCTTGTTGCGGAAGTGGTTGTAGAGCGACGGCCCGCTGACCCCGAGCTCGGCCGCGAGGCGGCGGGTGGAGACCGCGTCCAGCCCCTCGGCGTCCACGAGTGCGCTCGCCGTCTCGACGATGCGGTCTCTGCTGAGGAGGGGCTTGCGCGGGCGGGCCATGCGGCACATAGTAGGCCCTGCACCCCTAAAACTAGCAGTGCTAATTAAGACCCACCGGCAATTGGGGGGCGGCGTCGCGGGGCTGGGTGCGCACATCTGCGGCGTTGTCGTCCCTCACCATGGCTCCGCCATGGCTCGATCCTCCGCCTTGCGGCTGCACGCACCCAGCCCCGCTCCTTCACCCACCCCCCAATTGCCGGTCGGTCCAACGCGACATGGAGAGTCAAGGATGAACCTGGAGCTCAGTGAGGAGCAGGAAGCCGTCCGGCGGCTCGCCAAGGACTTCGTGGCCCGGGACATCGCCCCGCACGTCGTCGAGTGGGACCGGGCCGAGAGCGTCGACAAGTCGATCGTGAAGAAGCTGGGCTCCCTCGGCTTCCTCGGACTGACGGTCCCCGAGGAGTACGGCGGATCGGGGGGTGACCACCTCGCGTACTGCCTGGTCACCGAGGAACTGGGCCGCGGGGACTCCTCGGTCCGCGGCATCGTCTCCGTCTCGCTGGGGCTGGTCGCCAAGACCGTCGCCGCGTGGGGCGACGAGGACCAGAAGCGGCAGTGGCTGCCGCGGCTGACCTCCGGTGACGCGGTCGGCTGCTTCGGCCTCACCGAACCGGGCACGGGGTCGGACGCCGGGAACCTGACGACGAGGGCCGTCCGGGACGGCGGTGACTACGTCATCAACGGCAGCAAGATGTTCATCACCAACGGCACCTGGGCCGATGTGGTGCTGCTCTTCGCCCGCACCAACGACACCCCCGGCCACAAGGGCGTGTCCGCCTTCCTGGTGCCCACGGACCTCCCCGGCCTCACCCGGCGCACCATCCACGGCAAGCTCGGCCTGCGCGGCCAGGCGACCGCCGAGCTGGTCCTCGAGGACGTCCGCGTCCCCGCCGCCGCCCTCATGGGCCCGGAGGGCAAGGGCTTCTCCCTCGCCATGTCCGCGCTGGCCAAGGGGCGGATGTCGGTCGCCGCCGGCTGCGTCGGCATCGCCCAGGCGGCCCTGGACGCGGCCGTGGGATACGCGGGCGAGCGCGAGCAGTTCGGCAAGTCCATCGCGAGCTACCAGCTCGTCCAGGAACTCATCAGCGACATCTCCGTGGACGTCGACGCCGCCCGCCTGCTGACCTGGCGGGTGGCCGACCTGATCGACCGGGGCGAAGCCTTCGCCACCGCCGCCTCCCAGGCGAAGCTCTTCGCCTCCGAGGCCGCCGTCCGCGCCGCGAACAACGCCGTCCAGGTCTTCGGCGGGTACGGCTACATCGACGAGTACCCGGTCGGCAAGCTGCTGCGGGACGCCCGGGTGATGACGCTCTACGAGGGCACCAGCCAGATCCAGAAGCTGATCATCGGCCGCGCCCTGACGGGGGTCTCCGCCTTCTGAGTCCCGGGGACCCGGACGGGCGCATGAGTAGCTGTCTGAGTAGCCGGACGGATGTGCCGTGCGCCACATCGCCCGATGCTGGGCGGCATGAGTGAGACGACATCGGTCAAGCAGCAGAACACCGCCGCCTTCTACGGCCAGGCCGTCGCGTCCTTCGGGATCGCGTCGGGGGCGGTGGCCCTCGGGATCTACTCCCTCGACGCCGACGGCTGGGTGCGCGGGTTCCTGGCCATCGGCGTCCTCTACCTCGTCACCTCCGCCTTCACCCTGGCCAAGGTGATCCGCGACCGGCAGGAGGCGGGCCAGATCGTCAGCCGGGTCGATCAGGCCCGCCTGGAGAAGATCCTCGCCGAGCACGACCCCTACCAGAAGCTCTGACGATCTCACTCCCCGGACCCCTAAGCGCTTGCTCAGGATCGGGGTATGGTGTTCGTCCTGCTGACTGAGAGGGGCGACCGAGGATGAGCACGGCGGAGGAGACCGACGGCGAGAACACGCCGTGGGCCGAAGTGACGCCCGAGGCCGCCCGGCGGCTCCTCGTCGCGGCCGTCGACGCCTTCGCCGAGCGCGGGTACCACGCGACCACCACCCGGGACATCGCGGGCCGCGCCGGTATGAGCCCCGCCGCGCTCTACATCCACTACAAGACGAAGGAAGAGCTGCTCCACCGGATCAGCAGGATCGGCCACGACCGCGCCCTGACCCTGCTGGAGTCGGCGGCCGACGGCGAGGGCACGGCCACCGAGCGGCTCGCCGGGGCCGTGCGGGCCTTCGTGCGCTGGCACGCCGAGCGGCACACGACCGCGCGCGTGGTCCAGTACGAGCTCGACGCGCTCGCCGAGGACCACCGCACCGAGATCGTCGAGCTGCGCCGCAGGAGCGACGCGGCGGTGCGCCGGATCATCGGCGAGGGTGTGGCGGCCGGGGAGTTCGACGTATCCGACGTGCCCGGCACCGCGCTCGCCGTGCTCTCGCTCTGCATCGACGTGGCGCGCTGGTTCAACGCGCAGGGCAGCCGCACCCCGGACGAGGTGGGCGAGCTGTACGCCGGTCTCGTCCTGCGGATGGTCGCGGCCGAGCGCTGACGCGGGGCGCGGCCGGCGCGGGACGTCGGCCCGGTCCCGTCGTGCGCGCCGCCGACTGCCGCGGGCCGGACCCCCGCGAGGGCCCGGCCCGTGCCGTGGCCCGGCTCAGAAGTAGAAGCGCGACACCGACTCGGCCACGCACGCCGGCTTCTCGCCGCCCTCGCGCTCGACCGTGACGACGGCCGTGACCTGTACGCCGCCGCCCGCCTCCTCGACGCTCTTCAGGACGGCCGTCGCCCGCAGCCGCGAGCCCACGGGCACGGTGGACGGGAAACGGACCTTGTTCGTCCCGTAGTTGATGCCCATCTTCGTGTTCTCGACCCGCATGACCTGCGGTACGAGCGCCGGCAGCAGCGAGAGCGTGAGGTAGCCGTGCGCGATCGTCGTGCCGAAGGGCCCCGCCGCCGCGCGCTCGGGGTCCACATGGATCCACTGGTGGTCGCCGGTGGCCTCGGCGAAGAGGTCGATCCTCTTCTGGTCGACCTCCAGCCAGTCACTGTGCCCCAGCTGCTCGCCCACGCCGTCGCGCAGCTCCTGCGCGGACGTGAAGATCCTCGGCTCTGCCATGTCCCTGGTCCCTGCCTTCCCGCTCTCGAACTCCCGTACCGACGCTGTCTAAGCGCTTGCTCAGCATGGTGGGCGGGTGCTTTCCTGTCAACGACGGACCGCCCGGGAACCGGGCACGTAGGGTTCGATGAGTGCCCCAGATCCCACAGACACTCCATGAACTCACGGTCGGCCAGCTCTCGGCGCGCAGCGGCGCCGCCGTCTCGGCCCTGCACTTCTACGAGGCCAAGGGCCTGATAAGCAGCCGTCGCACCAGCGGCAACCAGCGCCGCTACACGAGGGACGCCCTGCGGCGGGTCGCCTTCGTCCGTGCGGCGCAGCGGGTCGGCATCCCGCTGGCCACCATCCGCGACGCCCTGGCCGAGCTGCCGGAGGAGCGCACCCCGAACCGGGACGACTGGGCCCGGCTCTCCGCGGCCTGGCGCTCGGAACTGGACGAGCGGATCCAGCAGCTGGCCAGGCTCCGCGACCATCTCACCGACTGCATCGGCTGCGGCTGCCTGTCGCTGGAGACCTGTGTGCTCTCCAACCCGGACGACGTCTCCGGCGAGCGGATGAGCGGCTCGCGGCTGATGCCCGAGGGCCGGGGCGCGAACGGCTCCCCGGGAGGGCGCTGAGCGCCGGGGGCGCGAGGGTGCCCGTCCGGGCGCCCGAAGGCGCCGAACGGGCCGCTCCGTTCCTCCGGCGGTCGTCGTGAGCCGTCAGGCGATCGTCGCGAGGGGCCCGAGCCGGGCCCGCCGGGCCTTCGCCAGCGCGTCCGGGGTCAGCACGGGCTGCGGAACCACGATGCCGCACCCCGTGCACACCGGGCCGGACCACGGCTCGCTGTCCAGGTCCTGCCGCCACACGATGCGAGCCTGTGCGCACACCGGGCAGCCGTTGCCCGGCTCCGACTCCAGGGCCGAGATCAGCCGGCCCAGTACGTCCGCGAGCGGCGCCGCCGGGTGGAGGGCCGGGTCCTCGCACCGTGCGACGCCGTTCCCGCCCCAGGTGCACCGGTGCCAGTCGTCGAACGCGGCCGGCCTGCGCAGCCCTTCGTGCTTCTCCCGCCTGCGGCGCTCGGCGAACCCCGCCTCGTAACCCAGCCAGACCGCCCGGGCCTTCTCCAGTTCCTCCAGCGCGCGCATCAGGCGCGCCGGGTCGGGCGCCCGGTCCTCGGGGCCCATCCCGTGCCGGGCACACAGGTGGGCCCAGGTCGCCCGGTGACCGTACGGTGCGAAGCGCTCCAGGCATTTGCGCAGCGAATACCGCCGCAGTGCCAGATCGCTCCGCGGATCGCGGACCTGTCTCGCAAGACTCCGGAAACCGGCCATGGCGCCGCCACCTCCGTCGCTCGAACTCCGTCGCCCGTACTTCGGCGTCAGTGAGTGGACGTACGAGTGCCCGGATCGGCTCCATCCAATGACGAGTCGGTCCAATTGGCGAGATGACGGCTCGTCATGTGACGGCGTGTGGCGATTCGGAGAAGGTGACCGATGTTCACCTTACGGAGGGGTCATACCGGCGGTAACCTCCGGCGCACCGGCCTCTCCGAGGAGCACGCATGCCCCCACGCACCCGCATGTCCGTACGCACCGGCAGGACACGAGCCGCCACCGTCGCGGCCGTTCTCGCCCTCGGCACGTCCCTGCTGGCCTCCGCACCGGGGGCGGGCGCCGCCGAACCGGACCCCGTACCCGTCGTCGACTACTGCCAGGGGCAGTGCGACGACATCCTGCCGCCCGGCGAGAACGGCAACGCCACCCTCGTCGAGATCCTCGGCAACAAGGCGTTCGGCACCCATCCCGCGCACAGCGACGACCAGCTCGACCGGTACGACGGCCTGGTGGCCGGACACACAACCCTCACCGACCAGAAGCTGAACGACTTCTTCAACGACGCCTCCTTCGGCGTCGCGAAGGACCAGGTCGAGTCCGTCACCTCGCCCCGCGCCGACGTCACGATCACCCGCGACAAGGTGTCGGGCGTCCCGCACATCAAGGGCGCCACCCGCTACGGAACCGAGTTCGGCGCCGGCTTCGCGGCCGGTCAGGACCGGCTCTGGCTGATGGACCTCTTCCGCCACATCGGACGCGGGGAACTGACCTCGTTCGCCGGCGGCGCGCTCGCCAACCAGGGCCTGGAGCAGCAGTTCTGGCCGCAGGCCCCGTACACCGAGGCCGATCTGGAGGCACAGGTCGACTACATCAGGACGCACGAGGGGGCCCGCGGCGAACAGGCCATGGCGGACGCCCAGGCCTACGTGGACGGCATCAACTCCTACCGGGAGAAGTCGAAGAAGGGCCGCTACTTCCCCGGCGAGTACGTCCTCACCGGCAAGATCGACTCCCTCACGAACGCAGGCGAGATCCAGCCGTTCAAACTGACCGACCTGATCTCGATCGCCTCGGTCGTCGGCGGTCAGTTCGGCGGCGGGGGCGGCGGCGAGGTGCAGGCGGCGCTGTCCCTGCTCTCCGCCCAGCAGAAGTACGGCGTCGAGGAGGGCACGAAGGTCTGGGAGTCCTTCCGGCAGCGCAACGACCCCGAGGCCGTGCTGACCGTGCACGACGGGACCGCTTTCCCGTACGCGAACAAGCCTGCCAAGGCGGTGGGTACGGCGCTCCCGGACCCCGGCTCCGTCACCGCCGAACCGCTGATCCACGACCGCACCGGCTCGGCGGGCACCAACGCCAAGACGCCCGTCAAGGCCCCCGCCGCGCTCAGGAGCGCCCAGGGCATCTATGACGACGGGGTCATCCCCGAGGGCTCGCTCCCCGGCTCCGGCCCGGGCGCCCAGAAGCGCGGCATGTCCAACGCCCTGCTGGTGTCCGGCGCGCACACGGCCAGCGGCAATCCGGTCGCCGTGTTCGGCCCGCAGACCGGCTACTTCGCCCCGCAGCTGATGATGCTCCAGGAGATCCAGGGCCCCGGCATCAGCGCCCGCGGCGTCTCCTTCGCCGGCGTCGGCATGTACATCCAGATGGGTCGGGGCCAGGACTACGCCTGGAGCGCCACATCGGCGGGCCAGGACATCACCGACACGTACGCCGTCGAGCTCTGCGAACCCGACGGCTCCCCGCCCGCCAAGGAGTCCACGCACTACCTCTACCGGGGCGCCTGTACGGCCATGGAGAAGATGGAGCGCACCAATTCCTGGAAGCCCACGGTCGCCGACTCCACGGCGCAGGGCTCCTACCGGATGCAGGTCTGGCGCACCGGCTACGGCATCGTCACGCACCGTGCCACGGTGGGCGGCAAGCCCGTCGCGTACACGACGCTGCGCACCACCTACCGGCACGAGGCCGACTCGATCATCGGCTTCCAGATGCTCAACGACCCGTCCTACGTCACCGACGCCGCGTCCTTCCAGCGGGCGGCGAGCAACATCGACTACGCCTTCAACTGGTTCTACGCCGACTCCCGCACGGCCGCCTACTACAACAGCGGCATGAACCCGGTCCGTGCCCCGGGCGTCGACGCGGCACTGCCCGTCAGGGCGGAGAAGGCGTACGAGTGGCAGGGTTACGAACCGGTGGCCAACACCGCCTCCTACACCCCGTTCGCCGAGCACCCGCACTCCAGCGGCCAGGACTACTACGTCTCCTGGAACAACAAGCAGGCCGAGGGGTACGCCTCCGCGGGCTTCGGGCTCAGCGCGGTGCACCGGGCCGATCTGCTCGACGACCGGGTGGCGGCCCTGGTGGCGGAGGGCGGGGTGACCCGCGCGTCCCTCACCCGGGCGATGGCGGACGCCGCGCTCACCGATCTGCGGGGCGAGCAGCTGCTGCCCGAGCTGCTCAAGGTGATCCGCTCCCAGCCGGTCACCGACCCCGCACTGAACGCGGTGGTCCAGCAGCTGGACACCTGGCGGGCGTCGGGCGCCCAGCGCAAGGAGAGCAGCCCGGGCTCGCACGCGTACACCCACGCCGAAGCGGTGCGGATCATGGACGCGTGGTGGCCGAGGCTGATCGAGGCGGAGTTCGCACCGGGGCTCGGCGAAAGCCTGTACGGGGCGCTCACCACGAATCTCGCCACCGACGAGTCACCGGCGGCCAGCCACGGGCCGAGCGGCGCGCACAGCGGTTCGGCCTTCCAGTACGGCTGGTGGGGCTTCGCCGACAAGGACCTGCGCCAGGTGCTGGGGCAGCCGGTCAAGGGACCGCTGGCCAGGACCTACTGCGGCAACGGCGACCTGAGCAGCTGCCGCACGGCCCTGCTGTCCTCGCTGAAGCAGGCGGTGGCGGTGCCGGCGGCCGAGGTCTACCCGGCCGACGGCACCTGCAAGGCCGGTGAGCAGTGGTGCACGGACTCGATCATCCACCGGGCGCTGGGCGGGATCACGCAGAAGGCGATCCACTGGCAGAACCGGCCGACCTACCAGCAGGTGGTGGAGTTCCCGGCGCACCGCTGAGTTCCACGCCGGGTCCCAGCCCGTCCCGCGTTCGAGGACGGAACCGCCCGGCACAGCTCACCGATACTGCAGGTACCGCTGCCGGACGGCCCGGAACGCGGCGAGATCGTCCGCCCACGCACCCACCACCTCATCCGTGTCCGCACCCGCGTCGATCATCGTGCGGACACGCGTGTTGCCGGTGAGCTTGTCGATCCAGTTGTCCGGCCGCCAGGCGAACCCGCTCCACGTCCGCTTCGCCGTCACGAGCAGCGCGATCCCCGTGCGCACCGGATCGAAGGCCTCGCGGTCCTGTACGTGCACCTGGACCCCGCCCACCGTCTTCCCCTGGAACTTGGAGAACGTGGGCGCGAAGTACGCCTCGCGGAACGCCACGCCGGGCAGGTCCAGCGCGTTGGCCGCCGCAGCCCAGGCCGGGCCGACGCCCTCCGCGCCGAGCAGCTCGAACGGCCGGGTCGTGCCGCGCCCCTCGGAGAGGTTCGTCCCCTCGAAGAGGCAGGTGCCCGAGTAGACCAGCGCGGTGTCGGGCGTCGGCATGTTGGGGCTCGGCGGCACCCACGGCAGGCCGGTCCCGTCGAAGAAGTCCGTGCGGGACCACCCCGACATTTTCACGGTCTCCAGCTCGGCCGGACGGTCCGCGAGGAACTCCCCGTTGAACAGCAGGGCCAGCTCCGTGACCGTCATCCCGTGCGCCTGGGCGATCTCCCGCCGCCCCACGAAGGTGCCGAAAGCCGGGTCCAGCACCGGCCCGAGCGCGGCGCGTCCCGACACCGGGTTCGGCCGGTCCAGGACCACGAACCGCTTGCCGGCGAGGGCCGCCGCCTCCATGCAGTCGTACAGCGTCCAGATGTACGTGTAGAAGCGGGCGCCCGCGTCCTGGATGTCGAAGACGATCGTGTCGACGCCGGATGCCGTGAAGACGCCGGCGAGCGCCTGACCGCTCTTCAGATACGTGTCGTAGACCGGCAGCCCGGTCGCCGGGTCGTCGTACCGGCCCTCCGACCCGCCCGCCTGCGCCGTGCCGCGGAAGCCGTGCTCGGGGCCGAAGACCGCGGTCAGGTCCACCCGCTCGTCCGGGTGCATCACATCGACGATGTGGCGCACGTCGGAGGTGATCCCGGTGGGGTTCGTGACGACACCGACCCGCTGCCCCGCCAGCAGCGCGTAGCCGTCCGCCGCCAGCCGGTCGAATCCGGTACGGACCCGGCCGTGTCCGCCGCCGTGCCCCTTGCCGGAAGGGGCGCCGGCCGCCGCGGGTCGGGCGGACGCCGCGGTCGCCGCGAGCGCCCCCACCGCGCCTCCGGCGGCCAGCAATCCACGCCTGGACAGGCTCATTCGGCTACCTCCATGATCGCGACTTCTGTCATGGCCACGCACGCTAGCGCGCGGGAGGGCCGCAGGGAACGCGCCGGACGGGGCGGCTGTGCGCCGGTCGGTGGGCGACCGCCGCGGTCCTCGGGGAAGGCCCCCGGCCCCACCCCTTCCCCGAGGACATACCGACCGGTTAGTCTGCCGGTGCAATCGGCTGAGAGAGGCGGGACCGATGAGTACGGTGCAGGGCGCGGGCGTAGTGGTCACGGGGGCCGGAGGCGGCATCGGAGCCGCCCTGGCCCGCAGATTCGCCGCCGAGGGCGCACGGGTCGTGGTCAACGACGTCGACGAGGGCCGGATCAAGACGCTCGCCGAGGAGATCGGCGCCGTCCCGGTCGCCGGAGACGCCTCCCGGATCGTCGAAGCCGCCCGCGACGCGCTGGACGGCACGGTGGACGTGTACTGCGCCAACGCCGGCCTCGCCTCGCCCGGCGACGTCTTCGCCGACGAGGAGGTCTGGGCCGCCGCCTGGGACGTCAACGTGATGGCCCACGTCCGCGCGGCCAGGGCGCTGCTCCCCGACTGGCTGGAGCGCGGCAGCGGCAGGTTCGTCTCCACGGCCTCCGCGGCCGGACTGCTGACGATGATCGGCGCGGCGCCGTACAGCGTCACCAAGCACGGCGTGGTCGCCTTCGCGGAGTGGCTCTCCCTCACCTACCGCCACCGGGGCGTCAAGGTCCACGCGATCTGCCCGCAGGGCGTGCGCACGGACATGCTCACCGCCGCCGGATCGGCCGGGAAGCTCGTCCTCGCCCCCAGCGCCATCGAGCCCGAGGACGTCGCCGACGCCCTCTTCGACGCCATGGACGAGGACCGCTTCCTCGTCCTGCCGCACCCCGAGGTCGCCGGGTACTACCGGGCCCGCGCCAAGGACACCGACCACTGGCTCGGCAATATGAACCACCTCCAGCAGAAGTGGGAAGAGGCAGGCGCATGAGCGAGTCGATCTACGCGGCCAAGCCCTGGCTCGCGCTGCTCAGCGAGGCGCAGCGGGCCCCGGTCAGCCCCGCCGAGACCCTGGTGCACGCCTTCCGCGACTCAGCGGCCCGGGCCCCCGGCCATCCGGCGCTCGCCTACTTCGACGGCCGCCTCACCTATCGCGAGACCGGCGAACTCTCCGACTCGGTGGCCGGGCACCTCGCGGCTCGCGGCCTGGAGCGCGGCGACCGGGTCGCGATCATGCTGCAGAACTCCCCGCAGTTCGTCCTCGCGCTGCTCGGCGCCTGGAAGGCCGGGGCCACCGTCGTCCCGCTCAACCCGATGTACAAGTCGGCCGAGGTCGGGCACGTACTGAAGGACGCCGAGGTCACGGCGCTGATCTGCTCCGACCGGGCCTGGGAGGCGTATCTGCGGGACACCGCGGCCGCCGCCCCGGCCCTCCGGATCGCCGTCACCGCCTGCGAGCTGGACCTCCAGACGAAGAACGACGAGCGGGTGCTCGACTTCGACCGGCGGCCGCCCGCCGAGGACGCCGACGATCTGGTGACCGTCGCCCGCCAGGGCCTCGCGGCTCCCGCCGGCCGGGAGCCCGCCGCCGCCGACGTCGCGCTCATCAGCTACACCTCCGGGACCAGCGGCACCCCCAAGGGCGCCATGAACTCCCACGGCAACATCATGGTCAACGCCGAACGGCAGCGCACCGGCCACCCCGTCGCCGAGGGCTCCGCCTACTTCGCCCTGGCCCCGCTCTTCCACATCACCGGCATGGTCTGCCAGCTGGCCGCCTGCCTCGCCAACGCGGGCACCCTGGTCCTGGCCTACCGCTTCCACCCCGGCGTCGTCCTCGACGCGTTCGCCGAGCACCGCCCCGCGTACACCGTCGGCCCGTCCACCGCCTTCATGGCGCTGGCCGCGACCCCCGGGGTCACGCCCGAGCACTTCGCCTCCTTCCAGGTGATCTCCTCCGGCGGCGCACCCCTGCCGCCCGCACTCGTCGAGAAGTTCCGGACCGGCTTCGGTCCGTACATCCGCAACGGCTACGGCCTCACCGAGTGCACCGCGCCCTGCGCGTCCGTGCCGCCCGAGCGCGAGGCGCCCGTCGACCCGGTCTCCGGCACCCTCTCGGTCGGCGTGCCCGGCCCGGACACGGTCGTGCGGATCATCGACGAGAACGGGGCGGACGTTCCCTTCGGGGAGCAGGGCGAGATCGCGGTGCGCGGTCCCCAGGTCGTCTCCGGCTACTGGCGGCTGCCCGAGGCCACCGCCGCCGCCTTCCCCGACGGGGAGCTGCGTACCGGCGACATCGGCTTCATGGACCGCGAGGGCTGGCTCTACGTCGTCGACCGCAAGAAGGACATGATCAACGCCTCCGGGTTCAAGGTCTGGCCGCGCGAGGTGGAGGACGTCCTGTACACCCACCCCGCCGTGCGCGAGGCCGCCGTCGTCGGCGTCCCCGACGCCTACCGCGGCGAGACGGTCCGCGCCTACGTCAGTCTGCGGCCCGGCGCCTCGGTCCAACCCGGCGAATTGGGTGCGTACTGCAAGGAACGGCTCGCCGCGTACAAGTACCCGCGCGAAGTCGAGATCCTGGCGGAACTTCCCAAGACCGCAAGTGGGAAGATCCTCAGGCGGGAACTGCGTTCACCCCGCTAGAACCGGGTCCGGTTCACGCGTCTCACGGAAGGAAGGTGGCGGCTATGGCCAAGGCGACGGACGGGAGCGGTACCCCCGTCCCCCAGCGGCTGCTGGCCGCCGCCACCCGGCTCTTCGCCGAGCGGGGGTACGACCGCACCTCGGTCCAGGAGATCGTCGAGGCGGCCGGCGTGACCAAGGGCGCGCTCTACCACTACTTCGGCTCCAAGGAGGACCTCCTCCAGGAGGTCTACGCCCGGGTGCTGCGACTCCAGCAGGAGAGGCTGGACGCCTTCGCGGACGCCGACGCGCCGGTCGAGCAGCGGCTGCGCGAAGCCGCCGCGGACGTCGTCGTCACCACCATCGAGAACCTCGACGACGCCTCGATCTTCTTCCGCTCCATGCACCATCTGAGCCCGGAGAAGAACAAGCAGGTACGGGTCGAGCGGCGCCGCTACCACGAGCGCTTCCGCGCACTCGTGGAAGAGGGCCAGCGCAGCGGGGTGTTCTCCACGGCGACCCCGGCGGACCTGATCGTCGACTACCACTTCGGCTCGGTCCATCATCTGTCGACCTGGTACCGGCCGGACGGCCCGCTGACCCAGCAGGAGGTCGCCGACCACCTCGCCGACCTGCTGCTGCGCGCCCTGCGGCCGTAGGGCCTTTCCGGCGGGCCCGTTCGCACGGGCCCGCCGGGGGCTGTTCCCCGGTGCTGCTCCCCACAGGTGCGTGGAGGGGCCTCGGACGCGGAGCTGGACGCGTCGGATGCGTCAGGCGAAGTGGAAGAGCGCGGCGGCTTCGGCGGGCGTGGTCGCCTGGCGACGTCCGGGAACATCATGGACGGTGGTTGCGCCCTCGGAGCGGAGCCGGTCGGCGCCGGCGTCCCGGGTCATGAGGGCGGCGTAGGAACGGACGTCCGCGGCGGTGAGGTCCGTGCGGCCTCGCTCGGTGTACTGCTGGAGGAGGCCGGGGACGTCCGGGTCGAATCGCAGCATGGTCACCGGCGCGTCGAAGCGCCTGGCGAGGGCGATGAGCCGTGCGCGTGCCTGCGGCGTGACGTTCGTCGACTCGGCGACTGCGCTGCGCCCGGCGGCGAGCCTGGCGACGATCCTGCGGTCACGTTCCTCGAAGACGCGTGCGTCCGCCGCGTCGGATTCCGCTTCCGCAGATGAGGTGCCGAAGAGCTCAGCGCGAATCTCGTCGCTGGACACCACGGCTTCCGCGTCGATCTGCCGGCGCGTGATCAGCGCCTGAACGAAGCTGGTCTTGCCCGAGGCGGGTGGCCCGACGAGGAGGACGAGTCCTGCCGGCACCCGGATGGCCGGCGCGAGAGCGTTGAGGTAGAGGTCGCCCGCGCAGTCGAGGGCTTCCTCCGGGGAGCCGGCCGGCAGTCCGCTGGAAAGGATGTGGTCCCGGTAGCGGTCGTTGCCGGCCGGACAGAGGGCGAAGCCCCAGGTATGGAGTACGCCGGTAAAACGCAGTCGGCACAGCGGCAGGCTCTGCTCGCCGGGCAGCTCGGCTGCCACGTAGGCGAATCCTGCGCGGAAGCGGACCGTGAGGGCGTCCACGTGGGGCCAGCACTCCCGGGCGTGGCGGTTCAGACGCCGGCGCAGGTGGTGCTGCATCGATTCCGGGGGGTTCTTCGGCACGAGCCCCATCCTGCCGTGCCCCCGCGGCGGCCCGCCATGACCACGGGCCGTGACGGGCGGGCGACGGGCGGGGACAGCGGTGGCGGTGGCGGTCGCTGCGCGGGTCCGCGAGCGGTTGGTGCGGACAGCGGCCTCGGCGAAGCCTGCTTCGTGTCGGTCTCCGCCTCCCAGGCCGGCAGGATCCTGGCCGGGTCGCGACCCGAAGCCGCACCAGGTCCGTGGCCGGCTGCCCTGCCGGGACACCCCCGACCTCCGGCAGCGGGCGTCCGCGGGGTGCCCCCTCCTCCTCGATCCACCGCAGGGAACGGTGGTGCGCTCCCTCGACGGGAAGACCGCGATCGCCGCCCGTTCACGCGGCCATCTCAGCCTGACCCGCCGGGCCCTGCGGCACGGCGACTTCCGCAGCCGCACCGACCTGACCGAGAAGCTGGAGGCATACGTCATCGGGTCCGATGAGCCGCGCAAGCCCTGTCGAGGGACCCACGTAGGCACCCCTCTCAAGGCCGCACGACTTCAGCGGAGCAGCCCTAGAGGTACTTCTTGATCTCCCTGCGGGCCAGCGACCGCTGGTGCACCTCGTCCGGACCGTCCGCCAGCCGCAGCGTCCGCGCCGCCGCCCACAGCTCCGCCAGCGGGAAGTCCTGGCTGACCCCGCCCGCACCGTGCAGCTGCACCGCCTGGTCGAGGATCGAGACGACCGCACGCGGAGTGGCGATCTTGATGGACTGGATCTCGGTGTGAGCGCCGCGGTTGCCGACCGTGTCCATCAGCCAGGCGGTCTTCAGCACGAGCAGCCGCAGCTGCTCCACGGTGACCCGGGCGTCCGCGATCCAGTTCTGCACCACGCCCTGCTGGGCGAGCGGCTTGCCGAAGGCGGTACGGGCCACCGCGCGCCGGCACATCAGCTCGATGGCGCGCTCCGCCATGCCGATCAGGCGCATGCAGTGGTGGATACGGCCCGGACCCAGCCGCGCCTGGGCGATGGCGAAGCCGCCGCCCTCCTCGCCGATCAGGTTCGCCGCCGGCACCCGCACGTCCTCGAAGACCACCTCGGCGTGGCCGCCGTGGGAGTGGTCCTCGTAGCCGTACACCTGCATGGCGCGCTTCACCGTCAGGCCGGGGGTGTCGCGAGGGACCAGGATCTGCGACTGCTGGCGGCGGATGTCCTCGCCGTCCGGGTCGGTCTTGCCCATCACGATGAAGATCGCGCAGTCCGGGTTCATCGCCCCGGAGATGTACCACTTGCGCCCGTTGATGACATACGTGTCACCGTCCCTGGTGATCCGGGTCTCGACGTTGGTCGCGTCCGACGAGGCGACCTCCGGCTCCGTCATCGCGAACGCGGACCTGATCTCACCGGCCAGCAGCGGCTCCAGCCACTGCTTCTTCTGCTCCTCGGTGCCGAACTGGGCCAGCACCTCCATGTTCCCGGTGTCGGGGGCCGCGCAGTTCAGCGCGGTCGGCGCCAGGTGCGGCGAGCGGCCCAGGATCTCCGCCAGCGGGGCGTACTGGAGATTGGTGAGCCCGGCGCCGTACTCGGCGTCCGGCAGGAAGAGGTTCCACAGCCCCTGCCGGCGGGCCTCGGCCTTGAGGTCCTCGACGATTCTCGGGGTGTCCCAGGGCGACGCGAGTTCCGCGCGCTGCTCCTCCGAGATCTGCTCGGCCGGGTAGACGTGCTCGTCCATGAAGGTGAGCAGCTTGGCGCGCAGCTCTTCGGTACGGGCGTCGAATGCGAAGTCCATGGGGTGGGTCAGCCTTCCTGGAGGGTGGTGAGGCCGTGCTCGATGAAGACGGGGACGAGGTCGCCGATGCGGTCGAAGCCGCCGCCGACCGTCTGGCCCAGGGTGTAGCGGTAGTGGATGCCCTCCAGGATCACGGCGAGCTTGAACCAGGCGAACGCCGTGTACCAGGAGATCGCGGAGGTGTCCCGGCCGGAGCGGGCGGCGTAGCGCTCGATCAGCTCGGCGGGGGAGGGGTGGCCGGCCGCCCCGCTGGTGGTGGAGACGGGCGACTCGGGCAGGCCCAGGTCGGAGCTGTACATCACCAGCAGGCCGAGGTCGGTGAGCGGGTCGCCGAGGGTGGACATCTCCCAGTCGAGGACGGCCTTGATCTCGTCGTCGGACCCGAGGAGCACGTTGTCCAGGCGGTAGTCGCCGTGGATGACGGTGGGGGCGGGGGAGTGGGGCAGTTGCCGGCCGAGCGCCGCGTGCAGCTCGTCGATGCCGGGCAGTTCGCGGTTGCGGGAGGCGTCCAGCTGCTTGCCCCAGCGGCGCAGCTGCCGGTCGAGGAAGCCCTCGGGGCGCCCGAAGTCACCGAGGCCGACGGCCTGCGGGTCCACGGCGTGCAGCTCCACGAGGGTGTCGACGAGCCCCAGCACCGCCTTGCGGGTCCGCTCGGCGCCCAGCGGCGCCAGCTGTTCCGCCGTGCGGTACGGGGTGCCCTCGACGTACTCCATGACGTAGAAGGACGAGCCGATGACCGTGTCGTCCTCGCAGAGGAGGACCGGTTCGGGGACCGGGACGGCCGTCGGGTACAGCCCGCTGATCACCCGGTGCTCGCGCTTCATGTCGTGGGCGGTGGCCAGCACATGGCCCAGCGGCGGCCGGCGGACGACCCAGCGGCCGGCGCCCTCCGTGTCCGTGACGACGTAGGTCAGGTTGGAGCGGCCGCCCTCGATGAGCAGGGCGTCGAGCGGTCCGTTCACCAGACCCGGCCGCTCGCGGTCCAGATGTCCGCGCAAGCGGTCGAGGTCGAGACCTGGCGGATGGACTGGGCTCATCGTGGGCACCTCCGGGGTGGAAAAGCAGTCGGTGCTCATGATGCCGACCAGTCGGTATGTCGTCCAGTGAACTTCCGGAACCGGATGTGCGGAATCCGGTCCGAATGACGGCCGGGCCCTGGCACTCAGTCGTATCTCTGAATAGAGTTCACGTATGGATACTGCACTGCTGATCGACGAAGTCCGGCTGACCCCGATCCTCATCGCCGACCCGCCGCTCCTCAACACCCAGGGCGTGCACCAGCCCTACACCCCGCGGCTCATCGTGGAGGTCGTCACCCGGGGCGGAGTGACCGGCATCGGGGAGACCTACGGCGACGGCAAGTACCTCGACCTGGCCGAACCCCTCGCCGCGGCCCTGGCCGGACGCCCGGTCAGCGATGTGAACGGCCTCTTCGCCCTTGCCGAAGAGGTGTGCGGAGATTCACGCGCGGCCGACGAACGGGTCGACGCGGGCGGTCTGCGCGGCGTCCAGACCGCGGACAAGCTGCGCCTCTCCGTGGTCTCCGGCTTCGAGGTCGCCTGTCTGGACGCCCTGGGCAAGTCCCTCGGCCTGCCGGTGCACGCACTGCTCGGCGGCAAGGTCCGCGACAGCGTCGAGTACAGCGCCTACCTCTTCTACCGCTGGGCCGGGCACCCGGACGGCGGCGAGGACGACGACTGGGGCGCGGCCCTCGACCCGGCCGGAGTCGTCGCCCAGGCCCGGCGCTTCGCCCGCGAGTTCGGCTTCTCCTCCTTCAAGCTGAAGGGCGGCGTCTTCCCGCCCGACGAGGAGATCGCCGCGGTCCGCGCCCTGGCCGAGGCGTTCCCCGGACAGCCGCTGCGGCTGGATCCCAACGGAGCCTGGTCCGTCGAGACCTCGCTGTACGTCGCCGAGCAGCTGAAGGACGTGCTCGAATACCTGGAGGACCCGGCGAGCGGCACGGAGCTGATGGCCGCCGTGGCGGCCGGCACCGACGTCCCGCTGGCCACGAACATGTGCGTCACCACGCTCGCCGAGGTGCCCGAGGCCTTCGCCCGCGGCGCCGTCCAGGTCGTCCTCTCCGACCACCACTACTGGGGCGGGCTGCACCGCACCCGCGAACTGGCCGGGATCTGCCGCACCTACGGCGTCGGCCTGTCCATGCACTCCAACACCCACCTCGGGATCAGCCTCGCCGCCATGACGCACGTGGCGGCCACCGTCCCCAACCTCGACTACGCCTGCGACAGCCACTACCCGTGGCAGACCGAGGACGTCATCACCACCCGCCACGTCTTCGAGGACGGCCGGCTCACCGTCTCCGACGCCCCGGGCCTCGGCGTCGAACTCGACCGGGAACGCCTGGCCGTACTGCACCGCCGCTGGCTCGACGACGACGGCACGATGCGCGAGCGCGACGACGCCGCCGCGATGCGCAAGGCCGAGCCGGACTGGGCGACTCCCGCGATCCCGCGCTGGTGAAGGCGGGTACGCCGGGCCCGGGCCGGTCCGACTTGCGGGCGCCCCGCCGCGCCGCGAATGTCGGTGTATGAAGGCGATCAGCTACAGCAGCTACGGCGGGACCGACGTTCTGGAGTACGGGGAGCGCCCCGACCCCAAGGTCGGCCCCGACAGCGTTCTGGTGAAGGTACGGGCCGCGGCCGTCAACCCGGTCGACCGGGCCGCCCGCGAGGGACACCTCGACTCCGCCCTGGACACGGTCTTCCCGGTGATCCCCGGCTGGGACGTCTCCGGGGTCGTCGTCCAGCCCGGCGTCGCCGTCAACGAGTTCGCCGTCGGCGACGAGGTCATCGGGTACGTGCGGGAGGACTTCCTCAGCCGCGGCACCTTCGCCGAGTACGTGGCCGCGCCCGTGCGCACCCTCGCACGCAAGCCGCTGAGCCTGAGCTTCGAGGAGGCGGCGGGCCTGCCCCTGGCCGGCCTCACCGCCTACCAGGTGCTCCACCGCTCGCTGGGCATCGGCGACGGCGACACGGTCCTGGTCCATGCGGCGGCGGGCGGCGTCGGCTCGATCGCCGTGCAGCTCGCCCGCCACGCCGGATGCCGGGTCATCGGCACCGCGAGCGAGCGCAACCACGACCATCTGCGCCGGCTCGGCGCGGAGCCCGTGGCGTACGGGGACGGGCTGGCGGACCGGTTGCGGGCGCTCGCCCCCGACGGGATCGACGCCGCCTTCGACACCGTGGGCGGTCAGGCGCTGCGGGTGTCCGCCGAGACGCTCGCGCCGGACGGGCGCCTGGCGTCGATCGTGGACAGCGAGGTGTTCTCGTACGGCGGCACGTACGCGTTCGTGCGGCCCGACGCCAAGGACCTGGCCCATCTGGCCGAACTGGCCGAGCAGGGCATCGTCTCGGTCCATGTGGACCGGGTCTTCCCCCTGGCGGAGACGGCGGAGGCCCACCGGCTCAACGCCGAGGGGCGCACCCGCGGGAAGATCGTCGTCACCGTCGACTGGGAGAGCGAGGACTGACCGCCCCAAGGCGGATCAGAACAGCATGGCCGCGGCGAACGCGGCCAGCGCGACGGTGCACGCCGCCGCCGTCAGCGCCGCACGCGCGCCGAGCGGCTGCGGTCGCGCGGCGCCCATGCCCTGCACCCGCCGGTTCGCCACCCTCAGGAACCCCAGCCAGGCGAGCACGCTCAACGCCAGCGCGACCACTCCGGCCGTGGTGATCCCGCCGTGCAGCGCCTGCTTCCCGGCCAGCAGCGCCACCACCGTGCACGACAGCGTCGTACGCCGCCATGCCAGCCTGGTCCGCTCGGGCTGGAGCCCCGGGTCCCGCTCCCCGGCGGTCACCGGCCCTCCCAGCCGAAGAGGACCACCACCACCATCACCACGGCCACCACGGCGACCGCCAGGCCCAGCAACGTCGGGAAGCGCGACACCGGCAGGTCCTCCCCGCGCCGCATCGCCCGCTCGCACCGCACCCAGTGGTTGACGGCCCGCAGCGCACAGAGCACCCCGGCCGCCAGCAGGGCGAGCGCCAGGCCCGCGCGGACGCCCCACGCCAGCTCCGGCAGGAACTGGTCGACCGCGAAACCGCCGCCGATCAGGGCGAGAGCCGTCCGGATCCAGGCGAGGAACGTCCGCTCGTTGGCGAGCGAGAAGCGGTAGTCGGGAGTGTCGCCCTCTTCGCGGATCCGCTGCGGCGCGAACCACAGCCGCAGACCCCGCACGAATTCCTTCACGTGAGGACCTTAAGGGCTGTCCCGCACCCGGGGCGGTCTCAGGCCGACCGGAACGCCCGGAGCCGCCGGTAGCCCTCCAGCCCGTCCGGCACCCAGTCCCAGTCGCCGAGCCGCTGCTCCAGCTCCGCGTCGGTGAGGAAGGTGTGCCAGGCGACCTCCTCGACCTGCGGCCGCACCGGCAGCACGCACCGCACCCGGTACACGTACGACCACCAGCTGTGGCCGCCGCCCTCGTAGAGGAACTTGAACAGCGGCTCCGGACGGGGCAGGCCCGTGACGCCCAGCTCCTCCTCGGCCTCCCGCAGCGCGGCCTCGTCGTAGGACTCACCGGCGCCGACGACCCCGCCGACGAACATGTCGTAGTGGGATGGGAAGACGAGCTTGGCAGCGGTCCTGCGGTGCACGAAGACCCGGCCCTCGGCGTCGCGGGCCTCGATGAACACGCAGCGGTGGCGCAGGCCCCGCGCGGTCGCCTCGCCGCGCGGGGCCTGCCCCACCACCTCGTCGTTCTCGTCGACGATGTCCAGGATCTCGTCAGAGGGATTCATGGCCCCCATCCAACATCAGCGCCGGCACGCCCGTGACGGGCAGCCCTCAGTGCGGCTGGAGGCTCTGCGTACGGCGTCCGCCCACGGGCCCCTCCGGCATCGCCGGGTGCAGCCCGAGCAGCACGATCCCGCCCACGATCGCCGCCAGCCCGGCCGCCTGCCAGGCCAGGGCGCCGGTGTCGGTGCGCACCTGGTCGCCCAGGAAGCCGATCCCGCAGGCGATCCCGGCCAGCGGCTGGGCCGCGGTCAGGGCCGGCAGCGACAACCGCAGCGGGCCCGTCTCGAACGCGCTCTGCACGAGGATCAGTCCCGTGACCCCCAGCACCAGCACCGCGTACGGCTGCCAGCTGGTGACGAACCCCGCCCAGCCCCCATCCGAGAGCCGCTGCCCGCTGACCCGGGTGAGGCCGTCCTGGAGTCCGTACAGCAGTCCCGCCGCCACCGCGAGCAGTGCGGGGGACACCCCCGACCGGGCGCGCTTGGCGAACGCGGTCAGCAGCAGGGCGAGCCCCACCACCACGCCGATCACCAGCCAGTGCCGCAGCGGACTGGACACCGCCTCCCCGCCCTGGGGCTCGCCCGCCACCAGGAAGGCGGCGACTCCGCCGGCCAGCAGCCAGAGCCCGGCCCAGCCCTGCCGGCCCAGCCGCTGACCGGTGCGGTGACGGGACAGGGCCATCGCGAAGAGCAGATTCGTGGCCAGGAGCGGTTCGACGACGGAGACCTCGCCCTTCCCCAGGGCCAGGGCGCCCAGCACCATGCCGCAGACCATCAGCCCGATGCCGGCCAGCCAGCTGCGCACCCGCATCAGGTCCAGCAGCAGCCGGGGGGAGAGGTAGTCGCTCCTCGGGGCGTGGCTCGCGGCGGCCTGCTGCAGCACGAAGCCGAACCCCAGACAGCAGGCCGCACTCACGGCGAGCACGAGGACCAGCACCGACACGCGTCTCCACCCCAAGTCAGGCCGGAAGAGGGTGATTTGTTTCGACGATAGCGCCTGGGGCCCGCCGGTGCGGCCGGAGTGCGGCCGACCGGGCGGTTGACGCCGGAGCGGCCGGTACCGAAGATCTGACGCACGAGTAACTTCGCGAGCGGCCGTACGGGTGACGTGCGGTCCTTCCGCCGGACCGCCGCCCGGTCGGCCCCGACAAGGATGGAACCCATGGCGTACGACGCTGATGTGATCGTGATCGGGGCAGGACTCGCGGGGCTGGTCGCCACCGCGGAACTCGTCGACGCGGGCCGTTCCGTGATCCTCCTCGACCAGGAACCCGAGCAGTCGCTCGGCGGCCAGGCGCACTGGTCCTTCGGCGGCCTCTTCCTCGTCGACTCGCCCGAACAGCGCCGCATGCGGATCAAGGACAGCCATGAGCTGGCCCTCCAGGACTGGTTCGGCACGGCGGGCTTCGACCGCAAGGAGGACCACTGGCCGAAGAAGTGGGCCGAGGCGTACGTCGATTTCGCCGCCGGCGAGAAGCGTTCCTGGCTGCACGCCCAGGGCGTCCGGTTCTTCCCCGTGGTCGGCTGGGCCGAGCGCGGCGGCTACGACGCGAACGGCCACGGAAACTCCGTCCCCCGCTTCCACATCACCTGGGGCACCGGCCCCGGCGTCGTCGCCCCCTTCGAGCGGCGCGTGCGCGAGGGCGTCGCCAAGGGCCTCGTCAGCTTCCGCTTCCGCCACCGCGTCACCGGACTCGGCCGCACCGGGGGCACCGTCGACACCGTGAGCGGCGAGATCCTGGAGCCCAGCGACGCGGCCCGGGGCACCGCGAGCAGCCGCGGGACGGCCGGCGCCTTCGAGCTCAGGGCCCAGGCGGTGATCGTCACCTCCGGCGGCATCGGCGGCAACCACGACCTCGTACGCGAGCAGTGGCCCGCACGGCTCGGCACCCCGCCCGCCAAGATGCTCTCCGGTGTCCCCGCCCACGTGGACGGGCTGATGCTCGGCATCACCGAGGAGGCGGGCGCCCACCACATCAACCGCGACCGGATGTGGCACTACACGGAGGGCATCGAGAACTGGAACCCGATCTGGGCCAGGCACGGCATCCGCATCCTGCCCGGCCCGTCCTCGCTCTGGCTGGACGCCCGCGGCAAGCGGCTGCCCGTCCCGCTCTTCCCGGGCTTCGACACGCTCGGCACCCTCGAACACATCATGCGCAGCGGCCACGACTACACCTGGTTCGTCCTGGACCAGAAGATCATCGGCAAGGAGTTCGCGCTCTCCGGCTCCGAACAGAACCCCGATCTGACCGGCAAGTCCGTCCGCGACGTGATCGGCCGGGCCCGTGCGGACGTGCCCCGGCCGGTGAAGGCGTTCATGGAGCGGGGCGCGGACTTCGTCGTCGAGAAGGACCTCGGCGCCCTGGTCCGCGGCATGAACGCCCTCACCGGCGAAGCGCTCATCGACGAGGACGAGCTGCGCCGCGAGATCACCGCCCGCGACCGGGAGATCGCCAACCCGTTCACCAAGGACCTCCAGATCACCGCGATCAGAGGCGCCCGCACCTACCTCGGCGACAAGCTCATCCGCACGGCCGCGCCGCACCGCATCCTCGACCCCAAGGCCGGCCCGCTGATCGCCGTACGGCTCAACATCCTGACCCGCAAGTCGCTCGGCGGGCTGGAGACGGACCTGTCCTCCCGGGTCCTCACCGCCGACGGCGCCCCCCTGGCGGGCGTGTACGCGGCCGGCGAGGCGGCCGGCTTCGGCGGCGGCGGGGTACACGGCTACCGCTCCCTGGAGGGCACCTTCCTCGGCGGTTGCATCTTCTCCGGCCGGGCGGCGGGCCGGGCGGCGGCGGAGGCCGTCGGCTGAGCGTGGTGCGGCACTTCCGCGCGTCCGTCCGGTGGGGTTCGGAGCCCTCGGGCGTGCGGAAACGCCGGATCCGGGCATGAGTGGAGGATGCCAGGAGTAGCCGAACCCGTCCTCAAACTCGTCCGGCGCACGACCGAACCCGTGGCGGCGCAGATCCTGCGCTCCACGGGCGCGGCGGTGATCGCCTACGTCGTGGCCACCGCGACGCTGAGCGAGCCCGCGCCCTTGACCGCACCGCTGACCGCGCTGCTCGTCGTCCAGGTCACCCTCTACGCCACCGTCAACATGGGGATCAAACGCGTCAACGCCGTGGTCGTCGGCGTCCTCATCGCGAGCGGCTTCAGCGCCCTGGTCGGCCTGTCCTGGTGGAGCCTCGGGGTGACGATCTTCACCGCGCTGATCATCGGCAGACTGGTACGGGTCGACGAATTCGTCCCCGAGGTGGCGATCAGCGCCATGCTGGTCCTCGGCGTCACCTCCGTGGCCGCGATGGCCTGGGAGCGCGTGTTCGAGACGCTGATCGGCGCGGGCGTGGGCCTGCTGTTCAACCTGCTGTTCGCCCCGCCCGTATGGGTGCAGTCCGCGGGGGCGTCCATCGACGGACTGGCCCGCGAGATGGGGCAGATGTTCCGCGACCTGGGCAGCGACCTCGCCCGGCCGGTCACCGTCGCGGAGGCGGCCGAGCGACTGCACCGGGCCCGTCGTCTCGACCACGACATCGTCGAGGTGGACGCCTCCCTGCAGCAGGCCGAGGAAAGCCTCATGTACAACCCGAGGGTCCGGCAGGGACTGCTCCACCGCGTGGTGCTGCGGACCGGGCTGGACACGCTGGAGATCTGCGCGGTCGTCGTGCGGGTGCTCTCCAGGACGCTGACCGACCTCGCGAAGGACCGGGTCGACGAACCCCTGTTCCCCGCCGAGGTCGCCGCCCACATCACGGAATTGTTCGAACAGATGGCGGGGGCCATCGAAAGCTTCTCGGTGCTCATCACCACCCCCGTGGCCGCCAGCGCGGAGGAGGCCGAGGAACGGCTCGCCGACGCGCTCACCGCCAGCCGGACGACCCGCGACCGGGTGGCGGACATGCTGCTGGCCGCCGTCCAGGAACACCCCAGGAAGTGGCAGCTGCACGGGGCCCTGCTCGCCGAGGTGGACCGCATCCTGGACGAGCTGGACATCGAGAAGCGCGCCGAGCGCCTGGGCCAGGAACTCGACCGCCGTTCGGCCGACCTGCACGAGCGCCACCCCCGGCTGCTCGCGTTCCGGCGCCGGCTGGGCCTCGTCAAGGGCGCGGCCCAGGAGAAGAGGGCCGAGGTCGAGGTCGAGGTGCTGTGAACCCGGGCCGGCCGCGCCGGCTCAGTCCCGCGCGCCGTCCGGGCCGATGCGCTCGACCACCCGGAAGCGCTCGGCGACGATCATCGTGTCGTCGTCCACGGTGAACTCGGGGTCGCCGAGCGCCTCCCGCATCTCCTCGCTGTGCCAGAACCGTTCGTGGCCCGCCCGCCACTCGGCGACCGACGCGTAGCCCTCGCCCTCGTCCAGCGCGTGCTGGAGGCCGACGTCGGCGAGTCGCAGCACCCGCACCTCGGTCACCTCGAGCACCGCGATCTCCCGCCCGTCCGAATCGATGAGGGCGGACCGCTCACCGACCGGAGGCAGCTCCTCCTTCTCGATCTCGTACTCCACGAGCAGGCCGGAGGTCGACACCTTGCGCCCGTCCAGGACCGCCGCGACCAACTGGTCGCGCAGCGGGCCGGGGAAGGCGAGCAGGAAGGGCTTGAGCGCTTCGCGGTTCGGCATGGCGCCAGTCTGGCATCCGTCCCGCGCCCGCCGTGCGGAGATTCTGACGGGTCGGTGACGTCCGGGCGCAGCCCCTGGCGTCCGGGAGTCGGGGGTGCTCGAATCGGGGGGTGAACAGTTCCCCCTCCGCCGACGGCCCGGAAGCGGCCGGACCGGTCCCCGGGCCGGCCGGCCCCGACGGTGTCGGCACCCCGGTCGGCCGCCGCCTGGTCCTGAGCATGCTCGGCCTCGGCGCCGCCGGGCTCGTCGCCGCCCCCGTACTGCAGCGGACCCTCGAATCCGGCCTCGGCGCGCTCTCCGACAAGGACCCCACCGGACTGACCGGTCTGCTGCCCAACGGCGGCGGCTTCCGCTACTACTCCGTCGCCACTTCGGTTCCGGAGAAGAGCGCGGCCGACTACCGGCTGACCGTCGACGGCCTGGTCGACCGCCCGGCCACGTACACCCTGGACGCCCTGAAGCGCATGGAGCAGACCCGCATGGTCCGGGACGTCCAGTGCGTCACCGGCTGGCGGGTGCCCGAGACGCCCTTCGAGGGCGTACGGCTCTCCGTCCTGCTGGACGCGGCGGGGGTGGGGCCGGGGGCGAAGGCCGTCCGGTTCACCTGCTTCGACGGGGCGTACACCGAGAGCCTCACCCTCGACCAGGCCCGCCGGGCCGATGTGCTGGTCGCGCTGCGGATGCAGGACCGGCCGGTGTCCCACTCCCACGGCGGGCCGGTCAGGCTCTACGTGGCCCCGATGTACTTCTACAAGTCGGCGAAATGGCTCTCCGGGATCACCGTCACGGACTCGGTTCGCCCCGGTTACTGGGAGAAGCTCGGATATGACGTCGACGCCTGGGTCGGCCGGTCCAACGGCCGCGACGATGCCCCCACGACCTGAGGCGGCCGGCCGGGTGCGCCGGTTCAGCGGCCCGGTGCGGTGGGTGCACCGCACCACGGCGGCGCTGACGCTCCTGTGCGTGGCGACGGCGGCCTGTCTGTACGTGCCGCAGCTCGCCGAACTCGTCGGGCGCCGCCATCTCCTGGTCACCGTGCACGAGTGGTCCGGGCTGCTCATCCCCGTACCGCTGCTGGCAGGACTCGTCGCGCGGTCGCTGCGGGCGGACCTGCGCCGGCTCAACCGCTTCGGGCCGCACGACCGGCAGTGGCTGCGGGCGGTACGCCGCCGTGACCACCGGCCCGGGTCCCGCCCGGCCGGGAAGTTCAACGCCGGACAGAAGCTGTACGCGGCGTGGATCGCGGGAGCGGTGCTCGTCATGGCGGGCACCGGGCTGCTGATGTGGTTCACGGGTCTCGCCCCGCTGATGTGGCGGACCGCCGCGACCTTCGTCCACGACTGGCTGGCGCTCGCCGTCGGCCTCGTGCTGGGCGGGCACATCGCGATGGCGCTCAAGGACCCGGAGGCACGCCGTGGCATGCGCACCGGGTCCGTCGAGCGCCGATGGGCCCGCCGCGAGCACCCGCTGTGGCAGGAGCCCGCGGCGCCGGGGGAGCGGCTAGAGCACCAGTGACAGAAGCAGGATGAAGGCCAGCGAGACGACGGAGATGATCGTCTCCATCACCGACCAGGTCTTCACGGTCTGGCCGACGTCCATGCCGAAGTACTCCTTCACCAGCCAGAACCCCGCGTCGTTGACGTGGCTGAAGAAGAGCGAGCCCGCGCCGACGGCGAGGACCAGCAGGGCGGCGTGCGAGGTCGACATGTCGGCGGCCAGGGGAGCCACCAGACCGGCCGCCGAGATGGTGGCCACCGTCGCCGAGCCGGTCGCGAGCCGGATGCCGACGGCGATCAGCCAGCCGAGCAGCAGCGCCGGGATCGACCAGTTCTCGGAGAACTCCAGGATCATCTGACCCACACCGGCGTCGATGAGCGTCTGCTTGAAACCGCCGCCCGCGCCCACGATGAGCAGCACGCCGGCGATCGGGGCGAGGGACTTCTCCACGGTGGTGGAGAGCCGGGCCTTGGTGAATCCGGCCGCCCGGCCCAGTGTGAACATGCCCACGATGACGGCGGCGAGCAGGGCGATCAGCGGCGAGCCGATCACATCGGTGACCCGCTGGAGGCCCTGCTCCGGGTCGTCCACCACGATGTCGACCAGTGCCTTGACCAGCATCAGGACGACGGGCAGCAGGATCGTCGCCAGCGTGGCGCCGAAGCTCGGCCGGCGGTCCAGGTCCTCGGACGGGCGCTGCGGGATCATCTTCTCCGGCGCCTTGATGTCCACCCAGCGGGCGGCGTAGCGGGAGAAGACCGGGCCGGCGATGATCACCGTCGGGACGGCGACCAGGACGCCGAGGGCCAGTGTGACGCCCAGGTTGGCGCCGAGGGCGTCGATCGCCACCAGGGGGCCGGGGTGCGGGGGGATGAGCCCGTGCATCACGGAGAGTCCGGCCAGGGCCGGGATGCCGATCCGCATCAGGGAGTAGTTGCCGCGCTTGGCGACGAGCAGCACCACCGGGATCATCAGCACGATCCCGACCTCGAAGAACAGCGGCAGGCCGATGATCGAGGCGATCAGGACCATGGCCCACGGCATGGCCCGCTTGCTCGCCTTCGCGAGGATCGTGTCGACGATCTGGTCCGCGCCGCCGGAGTCGGCGAGCAGCTTGCCCAGGATCGCGCCGAGCGCGATGAGGACGCCGACGCCCGCCACGGTCGAGCCGAGGCCCGCGGTGAAGCTGGCTATCGTCTTCGCCGGCGCCGCGCCGGCGAACGAACCGAGGGCCAGCGAGCCGATGGTCAGCGCGAGGAACGCGTGCATCTTGAACTTGGTGATGAGCAGGACGATGACGGCGATGCCCGCCAGGACGGCGATGCCCAGCTGCGCGTTGCCGGCCGAAGTGATCGGTTCGACGGCGTCCGCTGCCAGCATCTCGACGCTGAGACGTGTCACGGTGAAGATCCTTAGCTATCGAGCCGGCGCAACGCGGCGACGGCTCGCTGGGTGATTTCCTGGGGGGTGCCGGACACATCCACGGTCACGCCGGCCTCGTCGTCCTCAAGGGGCTGGAGGGTGGCGAACTGCGAGTCGAGGAGTGCGGTCGGCATGAAGTGGCCCTTGCGGGCCGCCATCCGTTCCTCGATGAGCGACCGGTCGCCGCTCAGATGAAGGAAGACGGCGCCGGGGGCCTCGCTGCGCAGCCGGTCGCGGTAGGCGCGCTTCAGCGCGGAACTGCTGACGACGCCGCCGAGCCCCGCCCGGCCGTGCGCCCACTGCCCGATCGCGTCGAGCCAGGGCCACCGGTCCGCATCGTCCAGGGGGGTGCCGGCCGTCATCTTGGCGATGTTGGCCGGGGGATGGAAGTCGTCGCCCTCGGCGTACGGGACGCCCAGTTCGGCGGCGAGCAGGGGGCCGATCGTGGTCTTGCCGGTCCCTGCGACGCCCATCACCACAACGACGTGGGGGGTGCTCATTACGGTGCCTCGCTGTCTTCTTCGATGTCGTCCTCGACACCGGTCCGTCGCGCTACTGAAACCTATACGTACGACTTATTCAAGATGCTGTGACATAAACGTCGTACTTTTCATTCCTGCCGGGGTGGCGGCAGGGCTTCCCGGAGCGGTTTCCCGAGCCTGCCCCCGTACGCTTGGCCCATGACCACACAGAGCCAGGGACTGCATACGCATGTGCTGGACGCCCTGGGTCTGGAGATCGCCGCGGGTGAGCACCCGCCCGGCCAGGTCCTGCGCACGGACGAACTCGCCCAGCGCTTCGACGTGTCCCGCACGGTCGTCCGCGAAGTGATCCGGGTCCTGGAGTCCATGCACCTGGTCGAGTCCCGGCGCCGCGTCGGCGTGACCGTGAGGCCGACCGAGACGTGGAACGTCTACGATCCGCAGGTCATCCGGTGGCGGCTGGCCGGCGCGGACCGCCCGCGGCAGCTGCGCTCGCTGACCGTCCTGCGCTCGGCGATCGAACCCGTCGCCGCCTCGCTCGCCGCCCGCAACGCCACCGCCCGGCAGTGCGCCGAACTCACCGAGCGGGCTCTCGGCATGGTCGCCACGTCACGCGGCCAGCAGCTGGAGGGGTACCTGGAGCACGACATCGCGTTCCACCGGATCATCCTCAACGCCTCCGGCAACGAGATGTTCGCCCGCCTCGGCGACGTCGTGGCCGAGGTCCTGGCGGGGCGCACCCACCACCAGGTCATGTTCGAGGACCCGGACCCGGCCGCCGTCACCCTCCACGTCCGGCTCGCCGAGGCGGTCCGCGAGGGCGACGCCCCCGCCGCCGAGCGGCTGACGAAGGAGATCGCGGTGGGCGCTCTGCACGAACTGGACGTCCTCGCGCCCTGAGCCGGCCCCCTAACGCCTGACGTGCTGCAACCGTGCCGCGGCCGCGGCCAGCATCATCTCCAGCGCCGCCGGATACCCGCTGCGGCTCATCTCCGCCACCAGCACCGGCGCGGTCGCCGCGATGTTCGGGTGGGTGTGCGCCGGCTGCCGGGCGTAGACATCCGGCCAGGCCTGCACCTCCTGCTCCCTGGCCCGATCCGGCAGCGCCAGCGTCGAGGCGTCCAGCGCGGCGAACGACAGCGTCTGATCGACGAAGACGTGGTAGATCCGCACCGCCTCCGCATCCGGGAACCCCGCGCCGCGCAGCACGCCGAGGATCGCCTCCACCGACCGGATCTCATGGGTCCGTCCGGTCACCCGCGCGCAGGTCAGCATCGCCGCCCGCGGGTGGGCCAGATAGTCCGCGTGCATCCGCAGCCCCAACGACCGCAGATCGGCCCGCCAGTCACCCGTCGGCCGCCAGTTGCGCAGCGTCCGCCCGATCAGCTCGTCGGCCACCGCGAGCAGCAGCTCGTCCGTGTCGCGGAAGTACCGGTAGAGCGCGCTCGGGTCGCACCCCAGGGCGGCGCCGAGCCTGCGCACCGTGAGCGCCGCCGCCCCGTGCTCCCCGATCAGCCGCAGCGCCGTCTCCACGATCAACTGCTCGGACAGCACGGTGCCCTGCTTGGTGGGACGCCTGCGGCGCCGCGCGCCCTCCGGCACCACCCGCTCGCTCGCCTTCATGCGGGGACCTTATGACAACAGCGTTGACGTGCGGAACCCCCGGGGAGTTCGATGTGCCGCCATCGGGGCCGAAGAGCGCCCCTCGGTGAAGGAGCGACCGTGACGTCCTCTCGTACTTCCTGCGGCGACGGGCCACCCGGAACGGCACAGGCGCCGGCGGCCCTGCGCAAGAGCCTCGGTGTGGTGGACGGGTTCGCCATCGCGGCCTCGTCGACCGCGGCCACCACCAGCATCGGCATCGGACTCGGCGTCACCGCCACCGCCGTAGGGCTGCACCTCCCGGTCATCATGCTGCTCGCCTTCCTCCCGATCCTGGGCATCGCGAGCGCCTACTCCCGGCTCAACCGCGTCGAGCCGAACATGGGCAGCGGCTACGTCTGGGCCGGCCGCTCGCTCAACCCCTGGCTCGGCTTCCTCGTGGGGTGGATCGGCATCGTCTCCACGATCGTGTTCCTCGCCTACACCACCACGGTCACCGGCTCCGCTCTGCTCCAACTCGCGGGCGAGGCCGGGCTGCACGAGCTCCCCGGGCTCCGGCTCGACCCCGACTCCACCGCACAGTCGACCGCGCTCGGCATCGTCGTCCTGGTCGCCGTCACCTTCACCGCGGTCACCGGCCTCCGGTCGGCCGCCACGTTCCAGAAGTACCTCCTGGTCTTCGAGTACGCCGTCCTGCTCGGCTTCTGCGGGTACGGCCTGTTCGCCGGCTCGCAGCCCTTCAGCCTCGACTGGCTCAACCCGTTCACCATCCCCTCCTTCGAACAGCTCGCCCAGGGACTCCTGCTCTCCGTCTTCTGCTTCTGGGGATTCGAGTCCACCTTCAGCGTCACCGAGGAGATCCGGGACCCGCAGGACGCCTCCAAGGCCGGGTTCCTCACGCTCTTCACGATGCTGGGCCTGTTCCTGCTCGGCTCCTTCGCCTTCCAGCGCGTCCTTTCGCTCGACGAGCTGACCGCCCACGGCGCCCAGGGGCTCACCTACTTCGGCACCCGGCTGGCCGATCAGCCGCTCGCCGCCCTGCCGTTGACCGCCCTCACCCTGTCGGCCGTGGCGTCCCTGCAGTCCGGGGTGATCCCGACGGTGCGCGGCATGTTCGCCATGGGCCGCGACCGCACGCTCGGACCCCTGTGGACCAGAGTCAGCCCGCGTTACGGAACTCCCGCCGCCGGTACCGTCGCGGTCGGCTGCGTCGCCGCCGCGATAGCCGTGCTCTCCCTCGTCATCCCGAAGGTCGGAGACCTGATCCTGGCGTCCGTCAACGCGATCGGGGTCGTCGTGTCGGTCTACTACGCCCTGACCGCGCTGGCCGCCGCGTCGCGCTTCCGCGGCTCGTTCCGGGAGAGCTGGTCCCTGGCGGTGCGGACGGTGGTGCTCCCCGTGACCAGCGCCCTCGTCCTGCTCGCGCTCGGCGGCTACCTCTGCTGGACCTTCGCCACCTCCGCCGACCACTTCGAGATCAGCCCGGACAACGGCTGGTTCATGCTCCTCTGCCCCGCCCTCATCCTGCTGACCGGCGTCGTCGCGGCCGCCTGGGCCAAGTGGGCCAGGAAATCCCCCTACTTCGTCACCGGCCGCTCGGTGCCTCCGGACGCCCTCGTGGAACCCGCCCCCGGCCCCGCCTGAATCCCGCTCACCACCCAGCAGCCCCCGCCACCCCGACGGAACGGAACCACCATGCCCCGCACTCCCGCCGACCTCGTCTTCACCGGCGGTCCCGTCCACACCACCGACGCCGCCCGCACCCGCGCCACCACCGTCGCCGTCACCGGCGACCGGATCACGGCGGTCGGCCACGACGAGGTGCGCGCACTCATCGGCCCGCGCACCGAGGTGGTGGACCTCGCCGGACGCCTCCTGCTCCCCGGCTTCCAGGACGCCCACATCCACCCGGTCGCCGCCGGGCAGGAACTCGCGCAGTGCGACCTCACCGGCGCCGGCGACGCCACCGCCACCCTCGCCGCCGTACGGGCCTACGCCGACGCCAACCCGGAACGCGAATGGATCACCGGCGGCGGCTGGTCGATGGACGCGTTCGAGGGCGGCGCCCCCACCCGGCAGCAGCTCGACACCGCCGTGCCGGACCGCCCCGCCTGCCTGGTCAACCGCGACCACCACGGCGCCTGGGCCAACAGCAGGGCCCTCGCCCTCGCGGGCATCACCGCCCACACCCCCGACCCGGCCGACGGCCGCATCGAACGCGACGAGCGGGGCGAACCCACCGGGCTCCTCCAGGAGGGCGCCATGGACCTGGTCGCCCGCCACGCCCCCCGCTCCACCGCCGCCGACCGGCTCGCCGGGCTCCTGCGCGCGCAGCGCCTGCTCCACGCCTACGGCATCACCGCCTGGCAGGACGCCATCGTCGGCTCCTACGGCTCGATGGACGACGTGGCCGACGCCTACCTCACCGCCGACCGGGACGGCTCTCTCACCGCCCGCGTCACCGGAGCACTGTGGTGGGACCGCGAGCACGGAACCGAACAGATCCCCGGACTCGTCGCCCGGCGCGAGGCGCTGACCGGCCGGAACTTCCGCGCCGGATCGGTGAAGATCATGCAGGACGGGGTGGCCGAGACCGGCACCGCCGCCCTCCTCGCCCCGTACCTCGACGCCTGCGGCTGCGCCACGGCCAACAGCGGCACCAGCTTCGTCGACCCGCTCGACCTGCGCCGGTACGTCACCGAGCTGGACGCCCTCGGCTTCCAGACCCACTTCCACGCGCTGGGCGACCGGGCGGTGCGCGAGGCCCTGGACGCCGTCGAGGCCGCCCGGGCCGCCAACGGCCGCACCGGCACCCGTCCCCACCTCGCCCACCTCCAGATCGTCCACCCCGACGACATCCCCCGCTTCCGCGCGCTCGGCGCCACCGCCAACATCCAGCCGCTCTGGGCCGCCCACGAACCCCAGATGGACGAGCTGACCATCCCCTTCCTCGGCCGCGAACGGGCCGCGCTCCAGTACCCGTTCGCCGCCCTGCTGCGCTCCGGCGCCACCGTCGCCGCCGGCTCCGACTGGCCCGTCAGCAGCGCCGATCCGCTGCACGGCATCCACACGGCCGTCAACCGCGTCGTACCCGGCGGCGACCACAGCAGGGTCTTCCTCCCGGAGCAGCGCATCTCGCTGACCGACGCGCTGGCCGCGTACACGGCGGGCTCGGCGTACGTGAACCACCTGGACGACACCGGCAGCATCCGGACCGGCGCCCTCGCCGACCTCGTGGTCCTGGACCGCGACCCCTACGCCGCGCCGCCCGAGGAGATCGCCGAGACGCGGGTCGTGGCGACGTACGTGGGCGGCCGGCGGGTGTACGGGGACTGACCCGGGCACACCCCGGCAGGACGGTGGTGCGCCAACGCGGCGCACCACCGGGGCCTTCCGCACCGCGTACGGTTGTTCGTGATCGATCTCGGGAGAAGTCGTGAATCGATCCCAGGGAAAGCCGCACAAGGGAGACCACGGGAATGGCGCAGCACGTACAAGGGGTCATCGCACCGGGAAAGAACGAGCCGGTACGCGTCGAGACGATCGTGATTCCGGACCCCGGCCCCGGTGAGGCCGTGGTGAAGATCCAGGCGTGCGGCGTCTGCCACACCGATCTCCACTACAAGCAGGGCGGCATCAACGACGAGTTCCCCTTCCTCCTCGGCCACGAGGCCGCGGGCGTCGTGGAGTCCGTGGGCGACGGCGTCACCGACGTCGAACCGGGCGACTTCGTCGTCCTCAACTGGCGCGCCGTCTGCGGACAGTGCCGCGCCTGTCTGCGCGGACGGCCGTGGTACTGCTTCGACACGCACAACGCCAAGCAGAAGATGACCCTGCTGGACGGCACCGAGCTGTCCCCGGCGCTGGGCATCGGCGCCTTCGCCGAGAAGACCCTCGTCGCCGCCGGCCAGTGCACCAAGGTCGACCCCGAGGTGTCCCCGGCCGTCGCCGGCCTCCTGGGCTGCGGCGTGATGGCCGGCATCGGCGCCGCCATCAACACCGGCCAGGTCGGCCGCGGCGACTCGGTCGCCGTCATCGGCTGCGGCGGTGTCGGCGACGCGGCGATCGCGGGCGCACGGCTGGCCGGCGCGGCCAGGATCATCGCGGTGGACATCGACGACCGCAAGCTGGAGACGGCGAAGAAGATGGGTGCCACGCACACCGTCAACTCCCGCTCCGGCGACCCGGTCGAGGCCATCCGCTCGCTCACCGGCGGCAACGGCGCCGACGTCGTCATCGAGGCGGTCGGCCGGCCGGAGACCTACAAGCAGGCCTTCTACGCCCGGGACCTCGCGGGCACCGTCGTCCTGGTCGGCGTCCCCACCCCGGAGATGCAGCTCGAACTCCCGCTCCTGGACGTCTTCGGCCGCGGCGGCTCGCTCAAGTCCTCCTGGTACGGCGACTGCCTGCCCTCGCGCGACTTCCCGATGCTCATCGACCTGCACCAGCAGGGCCGGATCGACCTCGGCGCGTTCGTCACCGAGACCATCGGCCTCGGCGACATCGAGCAGGCCTTCGCCCGGATGCACGACGGCGACGTCCTGCGCTCGGTGGTGGTCTTCTGATGACGGCCCGCATCGACCACCTCGTCACCTCCGGCACCTTCGCCCTCGACGGCGGCGAATGGGACGTCGACAACAACGTCTGGATCGTCGGCGACGACACCGAGGCGGTCGTCATCGACGCCGCCCACGACGCCGCCGCCATCGAGGCCGCGCTCGGCGGACGCACGCTGCGCGCCATCATCTGCACCCACGCGCACAACGACCACATCGACGCGGCCCCGGCACTCGCCGACGCCACCGGCGCACCGGTCCTGCTCCACCCCGACGACCTGCCGCTGTGGCAGCAGACCCACCCGGACCGGGCCCCCGACGGCGAACTGGCCGACGGCCAGGAGCTGCGGATCGCGGGCACGACGCTCACCGTCCTGCACACCCCGGGCCACGCCCCGGGCGCGGTCTGCCTCTACGCCCCCGAGCTGTCGACCGTCTTCACCGGCGACACGCTCTTCCAGGGCGGGCCCGGCGCCACCGGCCGGTCCTTCTCGCACTTCCCGACGATCGTCGCCTCGATCAGGGACCGGCTGCTCGCCCTGGACCCGGCGACCACCGTCCGCACCGGACACGGCGACTCCACGACCATCGGCGCGGAGGCCCCGCACCTGGACGAGTGGATCGCGCGGGGCCACTGACGCCCGGGCCCCGGCTATTCCTCCGGCCACGCGGAGAGCCGCAGCCCGCTCTCGAAGCGGTGCGGCTCTCCCGTGACGGGGTCGGTGAACTCCAGCACCCCGGCCAGGAGCTGCAGGGGTCGCGCGAAGTCGTCGGGAGCATCCTCCGCCCGGACCACGGGATAGACGGGGTCGTGGACGAGCGGCAGCCCCAGGCTGTTCATGTGGACCCGCAGCTGATGCGTGCGCCCGGTGGCGGGCAGCAGCCGGTAGCGGCCGAGCCCGCCCCGGTGCTCCAGCAGCTCGATCCGGCTCTCGCTGTTCGGCTCGCCGGGCTCCTCGCGGGCGGCGATCACCCCGCGTTCCTTCACGATGCGGCTGCGTACGGTGCGCGGGAGGACCAGCCGCGGTGTGTACGGCGCCACCGCCTCGTACTCCTTGTGCACCCGACGGTCCCGGAACAGCGTCTGGTACGCGCCCCGTTCCTCCGGCCGCACGACGAAGAGGACGAGCCCCGCGGTCAGCCGGTCCAGCCGGTGGGCGGGCTGCAGCAGCGGCAGCCCCAGCTCCCGGCGGAGCCGGGCCACCGCGGTCTCGGTGATGTGCCGGCCGCGCGGGGTGGTCGCCAGGAAATGCGGCTTGTCCGCGATGACCAGGTGCTCGTCCCGGTACACCACACCGACCGGGAAGGGCACGGGCTCCTCCGGCGCGAAGTCCCGGTGGAACCAGAGGTACCGGCCCGCCGCATACGGCTCCCGGCCCGTCACCGTGCCCTCGACGCACACGAACCGGCCCCCGGCCAGCATGGCGTCGACCCGCTCCACGCCGATCGCGCCGGCGAAGCGCGCCAGCAGATGATCACGGACCGTCGGCCACTGCCCGTCCGGGTCCTCCGGGAGCCGCACCCGGACCGGATCGACCCCCTCGCGCTGGGGCAACGGCGACGGCGGGGGTTTGGCGCGCCCTCTCATCGGGTCCTGCCGGACGCCTTGGTGCTGGTTCTCATGATGCCCGGCATCCTTCCACAGCGACTGCGCCCCCGGCCGGGGAGGACAGCGGGAGAAGGCGGGCGGCCTTCCGTTGCACTGAAAGGATTCAACATCCGTGCTCCCGGGGTAGAAAGCGCTTGCGGTACCGGCGTGACCGCCGGTACCGGACCCGCACCCGCCTCGTCGAAGGAACCTCCGCCATGCCCCTTGGCCGCAGAACCGCCCTCGCCCTGCCCGCCGCCGTGGCCGCCCTGGCCGCCCTCGTCACGCCCGCCGTCGCCGACCCCGCGCCCACCCTCCCGGGGTGCACCGGGACCGCCCCCGTGATCTGCCACTTCGACGTGGCCCCCGGCGCCTATCGCGTCACCGCGCGCATCGGCGGCGCCACCGAGGGCCGTACGACGGTCACCGCCGAGACGCGGCGCACCGTGCTCGGCGAGACGCCGACCGCCGCCGGACGGCCGGTGCTCCGCAGCTTCACCGTCCAGGTGCGCGAGCCCGAGGGCGAGCCCACCGGGGCGAGCGGCAGCCCGGGGCTCGACCTCACCTTCGGCGGCCCGGCCCCCCTGCTCGCGGGGCTGCACGTGAGCCCGGCGCCGGGTGTCCCGCAGCTGTTCCTGATCGGCGACTCGACGGTCTGCGACCAGCTCGGCAGCCCGTACACGGGGTGGGGCCAGGAGCTGCCGCAGTACCTCCGGGCGGGCGTATCCGTCGCCAACTACGCGGACTCCGGCGAGAGCTCGCGGACCTATCTCGACCAGCCCCAGCTCTTCCCCGCCGTCCGCCCGTTGATCAACCGCGGCGACACCGTCCTCATCCAGCTCGCCCACAACGACAAGCAGACGACCGAGGCGGACTACCGGGCCAACCTCACCGCGATGATCGACGCGATCCGCGCCGAAGGCGGCCGTCCGGTGCTCGTCACCCCGATCGTCCGCCGCTGGTTCAACGCCGACGGCACGCTGGACAACGGAACCGCCCTGCTGGTCAACGGCCTCGGCGTCGACCTGCCCGCGCAGATCCGGCTGCTGGCCGCCGAACACGACGTGCCGCTCGTCGACCTGACCGCGCTCACCCGGCAACGCGTCGAGGAACTCGGCCCCGAGGGCTCCAAGGCCCTCTACCTCACCGCCGAGAAGCGCGACAACACGCACACCTCGGAGCGCGGCGCCACGGAGTACGCGGCCATGGTCCGCGACGCCCTCCGTGACCAGCACCTGCTGCCGGGACGTCTGTTCCGCTGACGGGGACGGCCCCTGTCCCGGCCCGAGCCGGGACAGGGACCACGGGTGGTTCAGCCCAGCGCGGAGAACAGGAACGAGAACTCCGCCGGCGCCGCGTCGAGCCGGTGCTCCGGCAGCACGCCCGGTCCGCACGACTGCGAGCCGATGCCCTGCAACGCATGGTCCAGGTTGACCCACACGCGGTCCCCGGCCACCAGATCCCTCCCGTGCTCCGCCGCGTCCAGGTGCTCGCTCGTCCAGCGACGCGCGGTGAACCAGAACGGCGTGGTGCCCTCGGCCCGCAGCCCCGCACCGCCGGCCTCCGTGAGCTCCGCCCAGCGCACGTCGACGCGGGCCCCGTTCTCCTGGGGCCTGACGTACGGGGTCTGGAGCGCGTCCACCGTCCGCTCCCACGTCCCGAGCATCGCCGCCGCCCGGGTGTCCGGGTAGGCCTCGCCCGGTCCGCCGCCGGACCACCGCGCATCCCCGTACGCCGCCGGCAGCCCGAACCGGATGCCGAGCCGGGGCAACGGAACCCGCCAGTCGCCCTCCGGCGCCACGGACACCGTCAGCCCGAGCCGGTCCCCGGCGGCCGTCCACCGGTACGTGGTCCGCAGCCCGAGGTCCCAGCCCGCCGGGGCCACCCGGGTCCGGACGGTCAGCGCGTCCCCGTCCGCCTCGACCGCGTCGATCCGGTGCCGCATCCGGTGCAGCCCCAGCTCCCGCCACCGCAGCCCGTACCGCTCGTCCGGCTGCCAGGCCGCCCCGTTGTCGTTGTCGGTGGGCGCGCGCCACACATCCAGCCGCAGCGCCTCCACCGGAACGTCCCCGATGCGCACCGGCGCCCCGGTCGCCGCGTCGAAGACGCCCGGTCCGAGGGTGATCACGCCCCCTGACCGCACCGGACGATCACCGGCGGCCGGTGCCGGGGCGGCCGGTGCGCCCGTCTCCGCCTGGCCCCACGCCACCACGTGTCCGCGCTCGCCCCAAGCGGTGTCCTCGGCGAGCACCGCCCGTACCGTCCACAGGCCGTCGCCCGCGGCGCCGGGCGTGACCTCCGTCGAAGCGCCCGGCGGCAGGTCCGGCACGGCCAGGGCTCCCGAGGCGACGACCTTGCCGTCCACCTCGTGCGACCAGACGAACTCGAGGTGCCCCAGCCCGGCGAAGTCGTACCCGTTGGTGACCGCGAACGAACCGGCCGCGGTCCCCGGGCCGATCCGCACCGGCTCGATGACCTTCTTGTACTCGACGAGCCCGGGGGAGGGCGTGCGGTCCGGGAAGAGCAGCCCGTCGCAGACGAAGTTGCCGTCGTGCAGTTCCTCGCCGAAGTCCCCGCCGTACGCGAAGCCGTGCTCCGGGTGGGCGAGGCCGTGGTCGATCCACTCCCAGACGAAGCCGCCCTGGCAGCGCTCGTACCGCTCGAAGAGCCGCTGGTACTCGCTGAGTCCGCCCGGCCCGTTGCCCATGGCGTGCCCGTACTCGCACATGATGAACGGCATCGCGCGGCGCCGGGCGTCGAGGCCGGCGTCGGCCAAGGGCTCCTCCGCCCGCTTGCCGATGAGCTCGACCTCGGCGTGCGTCGGATACATCCGTGAGTACAGGTCGACGTCCGCGCAGGACAGATCGCCCTCATAGTGCAGCAGCCGCTCCGGGTCGCGGCCCCTGATCCACTCGGCCATCGCGGTCAGGCCGCGGCCCGAACCGCACTCGTTGCCCAGGGACCAGATGATCACCGAGGCGTGGTTCTTGTCGCGCTCGACCATGCGGGCGGCGCGGTCGAGCAGGGCGGGGATCCACCGCTCGTCGTCGACGGGGTTGCCCCGCCACTCCAGGTCGACGAAGCCGTGCGTCTCCAGATCGCACTCGTCGATCACCCAGAGGCCCAGCTCGTCGCACAGGTCGAGGAAGGCGGGATGCGGCGGATAGTGGCTGGTCCGCACCGCGTTGATGTTGTGCTGCTTCATCAGCACCAGATCCCGCCGCATCGTGGCCGCGTCGACGGCCCGGCCCGTCTCGGGGTGGAACTCGTGCCGGTTCACCCCGCGGAACAGCAGCCGCCGGCCGTTGACCTTGATGACGCCGTCCTCGACGGCGACCGTACGGAAGCCGACCCGCAGCGGTATCCGTTCGCCGGCCGTCACCAGTTCCGCGTCGTACAGCCGGGGCGTCTCGGCGGTCCACGGCTCGACCGGCAGCGTCACGGCCTCGCCCGCCGCCATGTCGACGCCCAGCTCGGGCACCAGGACCCGGCCCTCCGCTCCCTCGCACTCCACGCGCAGCGTCCCGGAGCCGTCGCGGTGGTCGTACCCCGCATGCACGAAGAAGTCCCGGGCGGCGCCCGGCGGCCGGTGCAGCAGGGTGACCTCACGGAAGATGCCCGGCAGCCACCACTGGTCCTGGTCCTCCAGATAGCTTCCCGACGACCACGCGTGCACCCGTACGGCGAGGACGTTCGCGCCGGGCTCCAGCAGATCGCCCACGGCGAACTCGTGCGGCAGCCTCGACCCCTTGAAGTCACCCAGCTCCCGGCCGTTGAGCCATACCCGGGCGCACGATTCCACGCCGTCGAACCGGAGCACGAACTCGCCGTCCAGAGGCCGGTCGCCGGGCAGCGTGAACGTCCGCAGATGGTCACCCGTCGGGTTCTCGGACGGCACCCGCGGCGGATCGACGGGGAAGGGATAGACGACGTTCGTGTACGCGGGTGCGCCCCCGGCCCCCTGGAGCACCCAGTGGCCGGGCACCGCGACCGTCCCCCATGCCGAGGCGTCGAAGCCCGGCCGGGCGAACGATTCGTCCTCGGTGCCGGCCCCCGGCGAGAGCCGGAAGGCCCACGCGCCGTTCAGGGACATCCGCCAGGCGTCGGATGCCGCGTACCAGGACCGCGGCGCCAGGCCCCCGGTACCCGGGCCCGGATCCTCGTACCAGGACAGCGTGTCGGTGCGGCTCATGGTTCTCCTCGCTCGGGAACGCCCTTTCTCGGGTTGACGGTAACCACGAATGAACCGTTTCAACAAGGGATGCCGGCCGAGACGTTCGCAACCGGGAGATCCGGAGGAGGCGCGCGGTGCCGCGGGCAGGCCGGTCCCTTCCCCTGTTCCTCGAGGCCGGTGCGGTGGCGGGCGGAACGCTCGAGCGGTCCGGCACCGGGGCCGCCGGGAGCGAAGCGGGTGCCATCGTCCCCGTCCCGGGCGAACCCGGCCCCGGGGCAGTTCACCTGACCGCAGGTCAGATCCAGCCGCGGCGGGCCGCGATGACGCCGGCCTGGAAGCGGTTCACGGCGCCCAGGAGTTCGTGGAGGCGGCTCATGCGCCGACGCATGGTGCGGACCGACCAGCCGAGCTGGCGGGCTATGGCCTCGTCCTTGAGGCCGCTGACCAGCAGGGTGAGCAGGAGGCGGTCCTCTTCGCCGAGCGGGTCCTCGCCGGGGACGTCGAGCGGCAGGGCCTGTTTCCAGCACAGTTCCCAGTAGTCGGTGAGGGCGTCCAGCAGAGCTGAGGGGCGGATGACCGCGGCGCGCACCCCGTCGAGGTCCAGGGAGAGCGGCATCAGCGCCAGCCGGCGGTCCGCGATGGCCAGCTTGATCCGCAGCCCCGGCATCACCCGGGCCTGCTCGCCCCGGCGCACGAGCCCGCGGATGTCGTCCAGTACCCCCGGCCACTCCAGCGCCTCGGGGGCGTAGACCGCGCGGTAGCGCACCCCCCGCCCCAGGGCCGTGCTCTCCACCGGGTTGGAGGTGGTCAGCGCGTACGGCGGCCGGTCCAGCGTCATGACGTCCTCGCGCGCCTCCTGCTGGAGCCGGACGAACCAGCGGCCGAGCGCCTCGCGGCCGGTGGTGATCTCCACCTCGTCCTCCCCGGCGGCACCGGTCTGGGCCGCCGCGAAGAGACGGGACAGCTCGTGCGCCGCCGAACGGACCCGGTCCAGCTCCGCGGCTCTGGCCCGTACCAGCGACTCGACCGCGGCTCCCGGCTCGATCGCCGCGTACCGCCGCCGGACACCCGCGAGCCGGCCGACCAGGCCGTGGTCGTGCAACCGGTCCAGCGCCCTGGCGGCGCGGAGGGAGGAGCAGCCGAGGTCGGCGGCGAGTTCGGCCGGCGCCGCCGAGCGCCGGGCCAGCACGGCCCGGTAGACGCTCTCGTCGAACGGGTCGATGCCTGCGGGCGTGAGCTCGGTTGTCATATGCGGATACTGGCCCACCTGTGCCAGCGTCAGCAATGGGCCGCCGAGATCTGTTGTACGGAGAGTGACTTGGGCACTAGGACCTTTACTCATGGCCAAGAACACACGAAGACTCCGACGCCTGGTGGCCGGAACGGTCACCACCGTCGCGCTCGCCGGGACGCTCACCGCGATACCCGGCGCCACGACCGCCACCGCGAACTCAACCGTCCCCGACCAGCGGGTCATCGTCGAACTGTCCGGGGACGCCGCGGTCGCCGCCGCCCCCGGCGGCTCGCTCACCTCGTCGGCGTCCGCCTCCGCCGTCAGCGACGCCCGGCAGGCCCTGACGGTGCGCCAGAACGCCTTCGTCGGGACCGTGCGCAAAGCCGGACTGCATCCCGCCGCACCGCGCAGGCTCGGCCTGCTCGTCAATGCCGTGGCGATGACGGTGCCCGCCTCCGAGGAGGCGCGGCTGGCAGCCCTGCCGGGCGTCACCGCCGTCCGTCGCGACACCCGCATGCAGGTGCAGACGGACGTCAGCGTGCCGCTGACCGGAGCGCCCGAGGTCTGGAAGCGCGAGGACCCGGCCGGGGTGAAGGCCACCGGCAAGGGCACCGTCGTGGCGGTCGTGGACAGCGGCGTGGACTACGGCCACCCGGACCTGGGCGGCGGCTTCGGCGAGGGCCACAAGGTCGTCGGAGGCTTCGACTTCGCCAACGGCGACGGCGACCCGATGGACGACAACGGTCACGGCACCCACGTCGCGGGCATCATCGCGGGCAGGGCGGCCCGGAAGGGGGGCGTCACCGGTATGGCGCCCGACGCGCGCCTGCTCGCCTACAAGGTCACCGACGCGGGCGGCAGCGCCTACACCTCCGACATCATCGCCGCGATCGAGGCGGCGACCGATCCGGCCAATCCCCACCGGGCCGACGTCATCAACATGAGCCTCGGCGGCCCCGGTGACGGCACCGATCCGCTGGGCCGCGCGGCGACCGCCGCCGTGCGGACCGGCGTGGTCGTCGTCGCGGCGGCGGGCAACGCCGGACCCGGCAGCGGCACCGTCAGCACCCCGGCGTCGGCCGACGGTGTCATCGCGGTGGGCGCCTCCACCAGCGGGCTGCGGATGCCCAGCGCGTACCTGGCGGGCGAGAAGCCCGAACTGATCCAGACGTACCGGGGCATCCTGTCCGCGAACCCGCCCCGGGAACCGGTCACCGGGCGGCTCGTGGACGTGGGCGAGGGCACAGCCGAGGACTGGAAGCGGGTCGGTGACGTACGCGGCAAGATCCTGCGGGCCGACATCCTCGTCCCGCCCAGCACAGACGTCCTGAGCCTGCGGGACATCAACTGGGCCCGCGAGGCCGAGAAGCGCGGCGCACTCGCCGTACTCGGCGGTCTCCCGGTCAACGACGGGCCCCAGCTCGCCGCCGCCCCGGGGACGGTCGAGGTCCCGGCGACCCCCGGCCGCCCCGACTTCGCCCGGACCGCGGCCTCCGGCGACTCGCTGCGCATGGACCGCCTGGTCGTCATGGGCATCGACACGACCCAGTACGCCCAGCTGAGCCGTGAACTGGCCGCCGGCAAGGTGTCCGTCACCCTGCGAGGCACCGACTCCACCGACGAGATCGCCTCCTTCTCCTCGCGCGGCCCCGGCACCGGTTTCGGCCTCAAACCCGATGTCGTCGCACCCGGCGTGGAGATCCGCTCCGCGATCCCCACCTCCATGTACGAGCCCGGTGTCTACCGCATGTCCGGCACCTCGATGGCGAGCCCGCACGTCGCCGGAGCAGCCGCCCTGCTGCGCCAACTGCGCCCGGACCAGGGCCCGGACGGGATCAGGTCCGCCCTGGTCGGCACCGCGAAGCCGCTTCCCGGCAGCGGCCCCACCACCCAGGGCGGCGGGCGGCTCGACGTGGCCGCCGCGGCGTCGGCCACCCTCGGCGCCTCCCCGGCGACCGTCTCGTTCGGCCTCGCCGACCTGGCGGACAGGACCGTCGGCGCCACCGCGAAGGTGAAGCTGACCAATGCCGGCAACGAACCGCTGACCACCACCCTCAGCAGCACCGGCCCCACCACGCTTTCCCCGGCGCGGGTCACCGTCCCCGCCCGGGGGTCCGCGACCGTCACCGTCACCCTGCGCGCCGGCCGGCCGGTCACCGACACGGAGATCAGCGGGCGGATCACGGCCACTCCCGCGCGTGGCCCGGCCCTCCGGGTGCCGTACCTGCTCGTCGTCCGCCACCTGGTCGTCCAGGCGTCCCCCGACCCGAGCGACGGCCGTTCCACGGTGCACATCGCCACTCCGGCAGCCCTGAGCGCGCCGCCGCAGATCGTCGTCACTCCTCCGCGCGGCAGGGCCTTCACGCTCTCCGCCACCATGAACGGCGCCGGCTACTACCAGGCCGACGTGACCGGGAAGGCGGCCGGCGCCTACCGGCTGGCCGTGCGGGCCACGACCGCGGACGGCCGGCGCATCACCGGAGCCGGCGCCTTCGAGGTCACTCCCGTGGGCAGCCGCGGCGACCGCTGGGAGCCCATCGGCCCCAACAGCGAGGCCGGCCACGTCGCGCTCACGCCCGCCCGGCCGAAGCAGGCGGTCGTGACCCAGTTCGAGAAGGCCGCTCCCTGGCTGACCACCGACGGCGGCGCCCACTGGCGCCAGGTGGGCCGGCTGCCCGTCGCCGACGGCGACGGCACCGGACCCGTCGTGGTCGACGCCCGCCGCCCCGCCCGCTGGTGGTACGCCGTGAACACGGTCGGCGACCCGACCCGTCGGGGCACGATCCTGCGGACCGACGACAACGGCCGTACCTGGCGCAAGCTCGACGTGCCCGACGCGCACATCGACGAACTCGTCGCGGACGAGCAGACCCGCACCCTCGCCGCGATGGTCGGCGGCTCGCTGATGGTCAGCACGGACGCGGGCGACAGCTGGGACGTGTATCCCACCGGCGTGACCGGTTCGGTCCGCGACGCGACCCTCGTCGGCGACACCCTGTACCTGGCGACCTTCAACGACGTCTGGCGGATCGACGGCGTCGGCAAGGGTGACCCCGGGGCGGCACACCTCCTCCTGGGCGGGCCGGGGACCGACGTCCAGGGCATGGCGGCCGACTCCACGGTGGTGGCGGCGTACGTTCCCGGTACGGGCGTCCGGGGCTCCTACGACAAGGGCCGCACCTGGTCCACCCTGCTGCCACTGGAGGAAGGCGGCCACGGACTGTCGGCCTCCGGCGGCGACCTCTACCTGAACGCGCTGTTCGGCGCCGGGCAGGTGAGCCGTGACCACGGCAGGACCTGGAAGCCGGCCCCCGGCCCCTCCCGGGCCGCCGTGGCGATGGACTACGACCGCTGGGCCGACGGCTCGGTGACGGTCTCCAGCGAACAGGACGGCCTGTACCGGGGCTCCGCCGACGGCACCGGCTACCGGAGGATCGGCGTCCAAGGCCTCACCCCGTTCGCCCTGGCGGCCAGCGGCGACCAGTTGCTCGCCGGCACGGCGAGCGGCGTCTACCGCACCGCGATGCCCGTCGCGAGCCCGGAATGGGGCCAGTCCGGCGGAGAGGGCATGAACGGCCTCCTCACCTCGCACATCGCCGTCGCGGCCAAGGACACCACAGTGGTGTGGCAGGTCCGGCGCACCGCTACCGGTCTCTTCAAGGTCTTCCGCAGCGGTGACGCGGGCCGGACCTGGCAGCTGAGGGGCACGTCGTCGGAGACACCGACCTCGATCCTGGTCCACCCCGCCGACCCCGACCGGGTGGCGGTCAGCTTCAGCAGCGCCTTCGGCCACGGGCTGTTCACGACCCTCGACGGCGGCAGGACCTGGAAGAACCTCTTCCACGAGCGGCCCTTCACGGCCATGGCCGGTGACCCGCACGACCCGCTGCGCCTGTGGCTCGGCAACAGCTCGGGCCTCTACCGCTCGGACGACGGCGGCGTCACCAAGACCAAGGTCGCCGAGGGCCCCGTCTCCGCGATCGTGAAGGACGGACGGCGGCTGATCGTCGGCGGTTCGTCGGTCCGGGTCAGCACCGATGACGGCAAGACCTTCCGCACCGCCGACACCGGCCCGCTCGCCCTCCACGTCTCGGACCTGCTGAGGGTCGGCGGAGCGGTCTACGCGGCCACCGCCGGATCGAGGGAGACCGGGCTCGTCCAGGGCGGCCGGGGCGTACTGCGCAGCACCGACAACGGTCTGACGTGGGAGAACGTCTCGACCGGCCTGCAGAACACCAACACCACCAAGCTGGCCGCAGCCTCCGACGGCCGGACGCTCTACGTCGGTACGGTCGATGGCGGGGTGCACCGTCTGAAACTGCGCCGCTGACCCGCCCCGGAGGCGTCGGACGCGACCGGCGCGTCCGCGGGACCGGCGGGACTGCCCGGCACCGGCGTGTCCGTGTGACCGGCGGGTCCGCGCGGCCGCAGTGAGCGGGTGACTGGAACGCGCGACGGCCGGGCCCGGAAGCCCCGGGCCCGGCCGTCGCTCGTGCCCATGGCCGGGGGAGGCGCTCCCGCCCGCCGGCCGCGGCGCCGTTCCCCGCACGTGCGATCGCCGCAAGACCCCGGCCCGCGGCGCACGGACAGGAGCGGCACCCCACTTCGGGCCCGGTCCCGGCGCACGAGGGGGCGTGCCAGGGCCCGGACATGCAAAAGACCCCAGAGAAACTGGGGTCTTTGCTGGTGTCCGAGGGGGGACTTGAACCCCCACGCCCGATAAAGGGCACTAGCACCTCAAGCTAGCGCGTCTGCCATTCCGCCACCCGGACTAGGTGTCTGTCTCGCGGGCCCGGCCCGTTCCGACGTGGAAAACCATAGCAAACATCGGGGGGTGCTCGATCACGCCCCCTTCGTGTGACGGGCGTGTGACGAGGGGCGGGCGGCCTTGGGTACGCGGGCCGGGCGCGGGAGGATGAGGGGGAGCACCACAGCGACAGTGGAGGGAACCAGCGTGAGCGAGACCAGAGCGGCCAGGACCGGCGCGGGCGAGAGCGCCGAGAACGAGGTCGTCGACCTCTGTCGCGATCTCATCCGGATCGACACCAGCAACTACGGGGACCACTCGGGTCCGGGCGAGCGCGCGGCCGCCGAATACGTCGCGGAGAAGCTGGCCGAGGTGGGCCTCGAGCCGCAGATCTTCGAGTCCCACAAGGGCCGCGCCTCCACGGTGGCGCGGATCGAGGGCGAGGACCCCTCCAAGCCGGCGCTGCTGATCCACGGCCACACCGACGTCGTCCCGGCCAACGCCCACGACTGGACGCACCACCCCTTCTCGGGGGAGATCGCGGACGGCTGCGTCTGGGGCCGGGGCGCGGTCGACATGAAGGACATGGACGCGATGACCCTGGCGGTCGTGCGCGACCGGATGCGCAGCGGCCGCAAGCCCCCGCGCGACATCGTGCTCGCCTTCCTCGCGGACGAGGAGGCGGGCGGGACGTACGGGGCCCGGTATCTCGTGGACAAGCACCCGGACCTCTTCGAGGGCGTCACCGAGGCCATCGGGGAGGTCGGCGGCTTCTCCTTCACGGTCAACGAGAACCTGCGCCTGTACCTCGTCGAGACCGCGCAGAAGGGCATGCACTGGATGCGGCTGACCGTGGACGGCACGGCCGGCCACGGTTCGATGACCAACGACGACAACGCGATCACCGAGCTCTGCGAGGCGGTCGGGCGGCTCGGCCGGCACACCTGGCCGGTCCGGGTGACCAAGACCGTGCGGTCCTTCCTGGACGAGCTGTCCGACGCCCTCGGCACCCCGCTCGACCCGGAGGACATGGACGCCACGCTGGCCAAGCTGGGCGGCATCGCCAAGATGGTCGGCGCGACCCTGCGCAACTCCGCGGCGCCCACCATGCTCGGCGCGGGCTACAAGGTCAACGTGATCCCGGGGCAGGCGACCGCCCATGTCGACGGCCGCTTCCTGCCGGGGTACGAGCAGGAGTTCCTGGCCGACCTCGACCGGATCCTCGGCCCGCGGGTCAGGCGCGAGGACGTGCACGGCGACAAGGCGCTGGAGACCGACTTCGACGGCTCGCTCGTGGACGCGATGCAGATCGCACTCAAGGCCGAGGACCCGATCGCGCGCGCGGTCCCGTACATGCTCTCCGGCGGCACGGACGCCAAGTCCTTCGACGACCTCGGCATCCGCTGCTTCGGATTCGCTCCGCTCAAGCTCCCGCCGGAGCTGGACTTCGCGGGCATGTTCCACGGGGTGGACGAGCGGGTGCCGGTCGAGGGCCTGAAGTTCGGGGCGCGGGTGCTCGACCGCTTCATCGACCACAGCTGACCTTCCGGCGACTGAATCGCCGGCCACCACAGCCGACCTCGCGCGAGTAAATCGCCAGCCTGTACGTGTCTCACCGGAACGAGTGAAACGGGTGAATCGCTCGTAGCCCGATTACTTCTTCCTCGTTACAGGTGATGCGGTCCGCGGCTGGGACCGCATTTGCCAACTAGGAGGAATAATGATCAAGAAGATCGTCGCCGCTGCGGCTGTCACCGGTGGTCTGGTGCTCGCGGGTGCCGGCATGGCCGTCGCCGACTCGGGCGCCCAGGGTGCCGCCATCGGCAGCCCCGGCGTGCTCTCGGGCAACGTCGTTCAGGTTCCCGTCCACGTTCCCGTGAACGTGTGCGGCAACACGATCTCCGTGATCGGGCTGCTGAACCCGACCTTCGGCAACACCTGCGTCAACGCCTGACGTCGTGCGTCAACCCGCAAGGGTTTGAGCCCGCTCGGCCCCGGAGCGCACGCCATGTGCCCCGGGGCCGTCGGGTCCTTTGCCTCCGCACGGTCAAGTCCGGGGGTATTCCGGAAGGTAGAAGGCAGGAAACAACCTATGCGACAGGTCACGCGTAAAGGCCTGATCACCATGGCGGCTGCGGGCGGCGTGCTCGCGCTCAGTGGCGGTTACGCGCACGCCGACGCGGGAGCGGCCGGCGGCGCATCGAATTCCCCGGGGGTGCTTTCAGGGAATTCGGTACAGATTCCGGTCGAGGTACCGGTCAACGTCTGCGGCAACTCCGTGAACGTCGTGGGGCTGCTCAACCCGGCGGCGGGCAACGCCTGCGCGAACGGTTCGAACGGCGCCTCCGCGGGCCATCACGGGTCGGCCGCCGGCTCCTCGGGCAGCCACGCCTCGGGCAACCACGCCGCGGACCACGGCAGGACTTCGGACGGCCGCGGTCACGGCGGGCAGGCGGGCACCGGGAAGCACCGGGCCGTCGGCCACGGACAGGGGGGCGGAGCCACCGCGCAGGGGACCGCTCAGGGCTCGCCGGGAATCCTCTCGGGCAACCAGATCCAGGCGCCCATCGACATCCCCGTGAACGCCTGCGGGAACAGCGTCACCATCGGTGGCCTGCTCAACCCCGCCCTCGGCAACACGTGCGAGAACGACAGCACGCCGCCGCCGGTCGTCACGGTCCCCCCGGTCCACCACGAGACACCGAAGCCGCCGGGACCGCACACCGTCCCGAACGCGCCGGAACCGCAGACCCTGCCGGCGAGCACGCCGCAGCTCGCGCACACCGGAGGGGGCGGGCTCGACCTGCTCATCCCGGCGAGCGCGGGTCTGCTGCTGGCCGGTGCGGGCACGGTGCTGTACCGCCGCTCCAAGGCCGCCGCCTGACGGCAGCGGTCAGCACGGCGAAGGGAACGGGCCCCGCGGCAGCGGGGCCCGTTCCGTCTCACCAGGTGGCCCGCAGCTGGCGGATGATCCGCCGCCGCAGCCGCACCCGGCGGCTGCCGTCCAGGCGCAGCGTCAGTCGGTCCAGCTCCCAGTGCCCGTACTCGGCATGGTCGGTCAACAGGCGGGCGGTCTCCTTCCGGGACACCCCGCGCGGCACGTACACGTCGACAAATTCGTATTCCGGCATCGCATCTATTGTGCGGGCAGAGCCCGTGTACGGATAGCGTCTGCCCTATGTCTGATGCTGCGCAGCCCACCGCTGCCGAGGTACGCGCCGCCGCCGATGCGGTCAAAGCCGCGATCGACCACCACCTCGCGGCGGTCGAACGCCGGTCCGGGGACGACGACCCCGCCGTGTACGACGCGTTCAACGCACTGGCCGCTGCGGCCGAGGTCTACGACGAACTCCTCTACGACCGGCATGACGAGGTCACCCCGTTCGAGATTCCGGGGGCGGAGGACTCCCTGCCGCCGTACAGCGGCCCGGAGGAGCCGAACGCGCTGAGCGTGCTGATCCGCCGCGACTACGCGGTGGTGGAGCCGCAGCGGCTGCTCGCGCAGGCGCAGCGCCTGGCCGACGTGGAGGCCGACGACCGGGAAGGGGAGGGCGCGGCCGTGGTCGGCGGAAGCGTGCATGCGGCGCTGGGGGTGTTGTTCGGGGAGTACGAGGCGGACGAGATCGCCTCCCGGCACGCGGAGTTCGGTCTGGAGGAGGGCGACTCGACGCTCTGGGTCGCGGCCGCGGAGGAGCTGCCGGAACCGGGGGAGTGGCTGGGCGCCCCGTTCGACGACGCGGACCCCCAGCTGGTGGTCTGCCGCTTCGACGTCAGCGCGGTGTTCGACGACGACGACGATCTCGACGAGGAACTCGGCGGTCTGGCGAGGGGCCGGAGCTGATCCCTCGCCGCTGCCTCCGAAGGGCCGGATGGACACGACGCGTCCGCCCGGCCCTTCGGCGGGCCGTCAGCCCTCGGACGCCTCCAGCAGCGCACGCAGCCGCGTGGTGCGGTCCTGGGCGGGGGACTCGGCCACGGCACGGGGCAGCGCCTGGTCGACACCGTGCACCACGGACAGATGCCGTTCGCCCCGGCCGAACGCGGTGTAGACCCAGGGGCGGCTCAGCCCCTGAGCCGCGTCACCGGGCAGGACGACGACGACCGCGGGCCACCGCATCCCCGCCGCCTGGTGGGCGCTGAGCGCCCAGGCGTGCCGGACGGAGGCGGCCACCCGCTCCTGCGGTACGACGACGGGGCTCCCCGCGCAGTCCAGGTGCAGTCCCTCGGCGTCGGCCGAGACGACCACGCCGGGCACGGTCCTGCCCGGCGCCGGGACATGGGCCACCCTGTCCCCAGGATCGAAACCGCCGAAGCGGCCCGGTCCGGGGTTGAGCCGCTGCTTGAGCGCCTCGTTCAACGCCCGGGTGCCCGCGGAGCCGCCATGTCCGACGGTGATGACCTGGGTCTGGGAGGACGGCACCCCGATGACGCGGGGCACGGAGTCGGCGACCAGCTGCACCGTGCGGTGCACGGCCTCGCCCGCGTCCCGCACGGGGACGATCACGACCTCCTTGCCCGGCGCCTCCACCTGGTTCAGCTCCCCGATGCCGATGCCGGAGACCAGCTCGCCGATCGGCCCCGCGTCCGGGGTGCGGGAGACGACCTGGGGGCAGGCGCGGGCGGCCAGCACATCGGCGAACACGCGTCCCGCACCCGCTGACCCGAGCACGCCCGGGTCGCCGCTCAACACCACCCGGGTGCCGTCGGCGAGGGACTCCACCAGCATCGCGCCGGTCTCGACGTCCAGCTGCGGGGCGTCCAGCACGACGAGCAGATCGAGGGCGAGCGCTCCCTCCTCGTCCCGGCCGGGGCCCTCGGTTCCGGAGAGCAGCCCGGCGAGGGTGACGGCCGCCGCGGGGTCCCCGACCGTCTCGGCCAGCCGCTGCCGGCCGTCCACGCTGTGGGTGGCGCCCAGGGCCCGCAGACCGAGACCGCCGGCGGCGGCGATCAGGGCCGCGGGTTCGGCTCTCGCCGCCTCGCCGCCCGTGTGGGCGACGAGGCCGTGGGCCGCGACCGTGCGGATCAGTTCGGCGGCCGACGGGGACGGGGCCGCGGCCGCGGCGTCCGACCAGTCGGCGTCCTTCTCGCAGGCGTTGACCAGCCGGGCGAGCCCGTCGGCGAGGCTCTCCTCCGCCAGCGCGTACCGGTCGAGGCCGAGGAGCACCTGGACCGGCTCCCGGCCGGCCGCCGGCTCCGCGGCTCCGTCGTCCGAGCCCGTCCCGCCGCTCTCCTCGTCCGTCTCCTCGGCGCTCTCCTCGCCCTCCGGGCCGTCCTGGAAGACCAGGACGACGCCCTCGGCGATGGCGTGCTGCACCGCCGCGTCGGGGTCGCTCACCGCCCGGCCGGCGAGCGCGGCGCGCACCTGGTCCGCGTCCAGCGCGGTGTGGCCCTGCAGCGTGGCCCGCTCCAGCAGCCAGCCCACCAGGGCGGCGGTGCGCCGCTCGTCGTCGGGTCCGCAGCCGGCGCCCAGCAGCGCCCGGGCGAACCCGTCGGCCTGCTCGGGGGCGACGCCGGGCAGTGACAGCAACCGCCACGGGTCCTCCCGCAGCGCCTCGTCGGCCTGTGCGCCGAGGGTGGCGGCCGCAGGCCCGGCCAGAGCCTCCGGAGCCCCTCCCCCGGCCAGCACGGCTGCCACGGCGGCGACGGCCTCCGGTGACGCGGCCCGGGGCGCCCGGGCGGGCTCGGGGGTCCTCTCCCGCGCCGGCGCCGGGGCGGGGACGCTCCGGCGGGCCGGGGACGGGGCGGGGGAGTCGAAGAAGGCGGTGGCGGGCTTGTCGCCGCTCTCCACGGCGCGTACGGCCGCCAGCAGATCGGCCGCCGGGCCGCTCAGCTTCGTACCGGCGGCGATGGGGCCCTCCTTCTCGGCCTTGCGCTTCTCGATCCGCTCCCGCAGCTCGCGCTGGGCGGCCAGCTCGGCCTCGGCCTCGGAGGGCGCCGCGGCAGCGGTGGCGTCACCCTCGGCGTTTCCGGCCGTGCCCGCCACGGCGTCACCCTCGGTGTTTCCGTCCGTGCCCGGTACGGCGTCACCCCCGGTGTTTCCGTCCGTGCCCGGTACGGCGTCATCCTCCGAAGGGCCGCCCCCGCCCGCCTCTTCGGTCCCACTCGCCGGGCCGGTCCCGTCGGTCCCTTCCGCCGCGTCCGAACCACCCGGGGCCGCGCGGCCGCCGGAACCCTCGGACGCAGGCGCAGGCGTGGAAGTGGGCGTAGACGTCTCCCCGTCCCCGGCCTCCCCGGCGGGTGAGGTGGCGGTCTCGTCCGCGGCGACGCCGTCGTCGGTGGCCGAGGATCCGGGGGATTCCCCCCGGGGAAGCGCAGTCACAGCGTGCTCCAGTCCTGGTCGGGATAGCGGTGCACGGGCGCCGACACGTCGTCGAGCGCCTGGCAGATCTCGTCAGGAAGACTAAGCGCCTCCACTGACAATGCCTCCGTGAGCTGCTGCGCGTTGCGCGCGCCGATGATCGGGGCCACCACTCCCGGCCGGTCCCGCACCCAGGCCAGCGCCACCTGGAGCGCCGTCGTGGCCAGTCCCTCGGCCGCGGTCGCCACGGCGTGCACGATGCGGCTCGCCGCGTCGTCGAGATACGGCTCGACGAAGGGGGCGAGCAGTTCGGAGGCGCCGCGCGAGTCCGCCGGGGTCCCCGTGAGGTACTTCCCGGTCAGCACGCCCCGGCCGAGCGGGGAGGAGGGCAGCAGCCCCACACCGAGGTCGAGTGCGGCCGGCAGCACCTCGCGCTCCACGCCCCGCTGGAGGAGCGAGTACTCCATCTGCGTACTGGCCAGCCGGGTCCGCACACCGGGCGAGGCGAGCTGCCAGGTGGCCGCCTTCGCCAGCTGCCAGCCGCAGAAGTTGGACACCCCCGCATACCGGGCACGCCCGCTGGACACCGCGATGTCCAGCGCCTGGAGCGTCTCGTCCAGCGGCGTCATGGGATCGAAGGCGTGGACCTGCCACAGATCCACGTGGTCCGTGCCGAGCCGCGCCAGCGAGGCGTCCAGGGCGGCCAGCAGATGTCCGCGCGAGCCGTTGAACCTGCGGTGCGGATCGGCCACGCTGCCTGCCTTGGTCGCGATGACCAGATCGTGCCGCGGTACCAGCCCTCCCACGAGCTGCCCGAGCAGGTACTCGGCCTCCCCGCCGCCGTACACGTCGGCCGTGTCGACCAGCGTGCCCCCCACCTCCCAGAACGCCTTCAGCTGCTCGGCAGCGTCGTGCTCGTCGGTGTCCCGGCCCCAGGTGAGGGTGCCGAGCCCGATCCGGGACACTCGAAGGCCGGTGCGGCCGAGATGCCTCTGCTCCATGGGCGCTGAGATTACTGGCCAGAGCCCCACGCGTCGCAGGCCTGTGGACAACCGGCGCCCGGGTGGCCCCTGCCGGATGGCCCTCCCGCGCGCTAGAGTCCGGAACACAGGGACGTTACTGATCAGTAAGGGGAGCGGCTATGCGGCTCGGCATCAATCTCGGTTACTGGGGTGCGGGAATGGACGGCGACAACCTCGCCGTCGCGCAGGAGGCCGACCGGCTCGGCTACGACGTCTGCTGGGCGGCCGAGGCGTACGGCTCCGACGCGCCCACCGTGCTGTCCTGGGTCGCCGCGCAGACCGAGTCCATCGACGTCGGCTCCGCGATCATGCAGATCCCGGCCCGTCAGCCCGCGATGACGGCCATGACCGCGGCCACCCTCGACTCCCTCTCCGGCGGCCGCTTCCGCCTCGGCCTCGGGGTGTCCGGGCCGCAGGTCTCGGAGGGCTGGTACGGCGTCAAGTTCGACAAGCCGCTCGCCCGCACCCGCGAGTACGTCGAAATCGTCCGCAAGGCGATGGCCCGTGAGCGGCTGTCGTACGAGGGGCAGCACTGGACGCTCCCGCTGCCCGGCGGTCCGGGCAAGCCGATCAAGCTGACCGTCCACCCGCAGCGCGAGCACATCCCGCTGTACATCGCCGCGATCGGGCCCAAGAACCTGGAGCAGACCGGCGAGATCGCCGACGGCGCCCTGCTGATCTTCCCGTCCGCGGAGCACCTCGAGGACACCGCGATGAGGTACCTGCGGGCGGGGCGCGAGAAGGCGGGCAGGACGATGGACGGGTTCGACGTCTGCCCGACGCTGCCGCTCGCCGTGGGCGACGACATCAAGGGCCTGGCCGACATGTTCCGGCCGTACACCGCGCTGTACGTCGGCGGCATGGGCAGCCCCAAGCAGAACTTCTACAACCAGCTCGCCCAGCGCATGGGATACGAGAAGGAAGCCGCCGAGATCCAGGAGAAGTACCTGTCCGGCGACAAGGCAGGCGCGGCCGCCGCCGTTCCGCACCAGTTGATCGACCAGACGACGCTGCTGGGATCGGTGGAGCGGATCGCCGACCGGATGCAGGCCTACGCGGCCGCCGGTGTCACGACCCTGACGCTGGCCCCCGCGGGCTTCACGCTCGACGAGCGGATCGCCGCGCTGCGGGTCGGCACGGAGGCGCTGGAGCGGTCCGGGCTCGCCCGGTAGACCTGCCGCGGGCAGCGGTACGGCCGTGGTGGGGGCTCGGGGTTTCCTCCCCGCCACGGCCGCGTCACAGGGAACAACGCGGGCGGGGCGTGCGGGTTACGGGCCGTGCGGAAACGGTTCGCCAGAGGCGGGTGCGGCGGGGGAGGCGTCCCCCGTTCGGCCCAGTGGGGGAGCGCTCCTGTTGCCCGTCGGGGCCGGGAGGAATTGACTGTCGCTCGGCGGACGCCGCACGGAGGTGGCAGTGATGCTCTCGGCAAAGAACCTGTTCCAGGAAATTCTCGACGACGACGACGCGTTCCGGCTGTTCTGCTCCATCGCCGCCAGCGGGGAGTCCCAGGGCGGCTGGGAGAACGGCCGCATCGCCGCCCTCGTCCCCGCCAGCCAGCGCGCGCTCGCCCCGAAGATCGCCCGGCACGGCGCCGACGAGGACAAGCACGGGCGGATCTTCAACGCCCTGCTGCGCAAGCGCGGCCTGACGCCGGTACCGGTCCCACGGGAGACCGACTACACGATGCTGCTGGAGCAGCACGGCATCGGACTGGCCCATGAGCAGCTGGGACGCGAGGAGCCGCTCACCGAGCGCGACATCATCACTTACCTCGCCCACAGCCGGGTGACCGAGCAGCGCGCGTCCGAACAGATGCGGCTGCTGCGCAAGCACTTCGCCGACCACCCCGACCTGGGCCGCGCGGTCAGGATGATCTCCAACGACGAGGACAACCACCTCGCGTACTGCCACGAGGAGCTCCTGCGCTTCGCCGCGGCGGGGCACGGCCGGACCATTCAGCACATCCTGCGCGAGTGCGCCCTCGCCGAGATCCGGGTCTACCGCGACGTCAGCCTCGCCGTGATGGACCACATGGGCCGCGCCCTCGGCTGGTCCCGGGCGAAGGCCGCGGTACTGGCGGCGGGGATCCACGCCGTCCACGCGTACGAGCGGCTGCACGGCTGGCGGCGCATGGTCACCCTCGCGCCTCCCGAGCGGCGCGACGCGCTGGGCGGACCGGCCGTACCGGCCCCCGAGTTCGCCTGAGCGGCCCGGACGGCCCTCAGAGCCAGCCGCGCCGCTTGAACTGGCGGTACAGGCCGACCACGGCGCCCGCCATCAGCAGCAGGACCGCCGGATACGCCCAGATCCACCGCAGTTCCGGCATGTGGTCGAAGTTCATGCCGTAGATCCCCGCCACCATCGTCGGCACCGCGGCCATCGCCGCCCAGGCCGAGATCTTGCGCATGTCGTCGTTCTGCCGCACCCCCATCTGCGCGAGATGCGCCGACAGGATGTCGGAGAGCAGCCGGTCCAGCCCCTCCACCTGCTCGTTCGCGCGCGTCAGGTGGTCCTGGACGTCCCGGAAGAACGGCTGCGACTGCTCGTGGACGAAGGGCACCCCGGCGCTCGCCAGCCGGGCCATCGGCGCGGCCAGCGGGACCGTCGCCCGGCGGAACTCCAGCACCTGGCGCTTGAACGTGTAGATGCGGGCCGCGGTGTTCTTGGAGTCGCCGGTCGCGTTCGGGGCGAAGACCTGCGTCTCCAGCTCCTCGAGGTCGACCTGGAGCTCCCCCGCGACGTCGATGTAGTGGTCCACGATCGCGTCGCTGACCGCGTACAGGACCGCGGTGGGCCCGTGCTTGAGCACCTCGGGCTCGGCCTCCAGGCGACGGCGGACCGCCGCCAGGGGAGCGCCCTCGCCGTGCCGGACCGTCACCACGAACGAGTCGCCTATGAACACCATCAGTTCGTCCGTGCTGACCGTGTCGCTCTCGTGGTCGTACTCGATCGGCTTGATCACCGCGAACAGCGAGTCGTCGTACACCTCCAGCTTCGGCCGCTGGTGGGCGGCCAGCGCGTCCTCCACCGCCAGCGGATGCAGCCCGAACTCGCTGCTGACCAGCTCGAACTCCTTCTCCGTGGGCTCGTGCAGGCCGATCCACAAGAACGCGTCGCCGTCGGCCCGCGCCTGGTCGAGGGCATCGGAAAAGTCGGCGGGGCCGTCGGTGCGGCGTCCGTCCCGGTAAATGGCGCAGTCCACGATCACGCGCGCATTCTTCCCTGCCCGGCTCCCCGGCGCACCTTTGCCCCGGTCGTCGGCCTACGCTGGCCGGTATGCCGACCCTGATCCTCGTACGCCACGGACGCTCCACGGCCAACACCGCCGGGGTGCTCGCCGGCCGGACCCCCGGTGTCGCGCTCGACGAGCGCGGTGCCGAGCAGGCCGCCGCACTCCCCGCACGGCTGGCGGCTCTGCCCCTCGCCGCCGCGGTCAGCAGCCCGCTGCAGCGCTGCCGCGAGACGCTCCGGCCGCTGCTCGACGCCCGGCCGGGGCTGGCGCTACACATCGAGGAGCGGATCAGCGAGTGCGACTACGGCGACTGGTCGGGACGCAAGCTGGCGGAGCTCACCGACGAGCCGCTGATGACGGTCGTGCAGCAGCACCCGTCCGCCGCGGCGTTCCCCGGCGGTGAGTCGATGCGGGCGATGCAGGCGCGCGCCGTCGACGCCGTACGTGACTGGAACACCAGGATCGAGGCGGAGCACGGCGAGAACGCCGTCTACGTGATGTGCTCCCACGGGGACATCATCAAGTCCCTCGTCGCCGACGCCCTCGGCATGCACCTGGACCTCTTCCAGCGCGTCCACGCCGACCCCTGTTCCGTCACGGCGATCCGCTACACCAGGCTGCGCCCGTTTCTGCTCCGGCTCGGCGACACCGGCGACCTGTCCTCGCTGGCGCCCCGCGAACCGGCCCCCGACGAAAGCGCCGGGGCGGCCGGCGGCGAAGGGGACGCGGCGGTCGGGGGCGGCGCTGGGGCACCGTGATCGCTCCGCACAGTAGGGTGGACGCGCCGTGGACGCCTTCCCGGGAGACTCTCCCGGGAAGGCCCGGCCGACCCTCATATGCCGTCGATCTCAAGGGAGACAGGACGTGTCCCGTCAGGTGTTCCTCTACGACCCCCCGGACCGTTTCGTGGCCGGTACGGTCGGGCTGCCTGGACGTCGTACGTTCTTCCTGCAGGCATCCTCAGGCGGACGTGTCACCAGCGTTGCCCTGGAGAAGACCCAAGTCGCCGCGCTCGCCGAGCGGGTCGACGAACTGCTCGACGAAGTGGTGCGGCGCACCGGCGGCAACTCGCCCGTGCCGGCCGTGGCCCCGATGGACGTCACGGACACCGCTCCGCTCGACGTCCCCGTCGAGGAGGAGTTCCGCGTCGGCACCATGGCGCTGGCCTGGGACGGCGACGAACAGCGCATGATCGTGGAGGCGCAGGCCCTGGTCGAACTGGACGCGGACTCCGTCGAGGACCTCGCGGAGGCGGAGGAGCGGCTGCTCCAGGACGAGGAGAACGGCCCGCCGATGCTCCGGGTCCGGCTCAGCGGGGCGCAGGCCCGCGCCTTCGCCAAACGCGCCCTGGACGTCGTGAACGCCGGCCGCCCCCCGTGCCCCCTGTGCAGCCTGCCGCTCGATCCGGAAGGACACGTATGCCCGCGTCAGAACGGATACCGTCGCGGCGCCTGACCGGCGGCGAGCTGATCACCCTGCTCGGCAAGGGGCGGCTCACGGTCCTCGGGCAGGTCCGGGGGGCGTCCAACGCGGTGCTGTACTGCTCCGTCGCGTACGAGGGCGAGGAGGCGCACTGCGTCTACAAGCCCGTGGCGGGCGAACAGCCCCTGTGGGACTTCCCCGACGGCACCCTCGCCCAGCGCGAGGTGGCCGCCTACGAGGTCTCCGAGGCGACGGGATGGGGTCTGGTGCCCCCGACCGTGCTCCGGGACGGGCCGTACGGCCAGGGCATGTGCCAGCTCTGGATCGAGGCGGCACCGCAGGACGACGACGCCCCCGGGCTGCTCGCGCTCGTCGAGGACGAGGAGCCGGGCGAGGGCTGGAAGCCCGTGGCCCTCGCCGAGGTGGCGGAGGGGAAGACGGCCCTGCTGGTCCACCGGGACGATCCCCGGCTGCGACGGCTCGCGGTCCTCGACGCGGTGATCAACAACGGCGACCGCAAGGGCGGCCACCTGCTGCCGGCACCCGACGGCCGGCTGTACGGCATCGATCACGGCGTGACCTTCCACGCGGACGACAAGCTGCGCACGCTGCTGTGGGGCTGGGCGGGGGAGCCGCTGCCGGCGGAGGCCGTCGAGGTGCTGGACCGGCTGGCCGCGGAACTGGAGCCGGGGGCCGCGCTGGTCACCCGGCTGGGGGAACTGATCACCTCCGCCGAGATCGAGGCCCTGCGGGCCCGGGTGGCGGCCCTGCGGGCGACGGGGGTGCACCGCGAGCCGAGCGGTGAGTGGCCGGCCATCCCGTGGCCACCGGTGTGATCAAGCCGCGGTGACGGCCGGCGGGGCCCCGGAAGGACGGGGGCATGCATCTTCCGGGCCGGGACGCAAGAGTGCCTCTTCGGTCAGGATCCCCCCTCCGGTTCGTATCCGGAAGCCGCGTCCGGTTACGCTCGTGGCATGCATGCCTGGCCCGCTTCTGAGGTCCCCGCCCTGCCTGGCAAGGGCCGCGACCTTCGGATCCACGACACCGCGACCGGCGGACGGATCACCCTTGACCCCGGTCCCGTCGCCCGCATCTATGTCTGCGGCATCACGCCGTACGACGCGACCCATATGGGTCATGCGGCGACCTACAACGCGTTCGACCTCGTTCAGCGCGTGTGGCTCGACACCAAGCGGCAGGTTCACTATGTCCAGAACGTGACCGACGTGGACGACCCCTTGCTGGAGCGGGCCGTGCGCGACGGACAGGACTGGACCGAGCTCGCCGAGCGCGAGACGGCCCTGTTCCGTGAGGACATGACCGCCCTGCGCATGCTCCCGCCGCAGCACTACATCGGAGCCGTCGAGGCGATACCCGGCATCGTGCCGCTCGTCGAACGGCTCCGGGACGCGGGCGCCGCCTACGAACTCGACGGCGACGTGTACTTCTCCGTCGACACCGACCCGCACTTCGGCGGGGTCTCCCACCTCGACGCCGAGGCGATGCGGCTGCTCTCCGCCGAACGCGGCGGCGACCCGGACCGCCCGGGCAAGAAGAACCCGCTCGACCCGATGCTCTGGATGGCCGCCCGCGAGGGCGAGCCGAGCTGGGACGGGGCCTCGCTCGGCGCCGGCCGGCCCGGCTGGCACATCGAGTGCGTGGCCATCGCCCTCGACCACCTCGGCATGGGCTTCGACGTCCAGGGAGGCGGCTCCGACCTCGCCTTCCCGCACCACGAGATGGGCGCCTCGCACGCCCAGGTGCTGACCGGCGAGCACCCGTTCGCCCAGGCGTACGTGCACGCCGGCATGGTCGGCCTGAACGGCGAGAAGATGTCCAAGTCGAAGGGCAACCTCGTCTTCGTCTCGGCCCTGCGCCGCGACGGGGTGGACCCGGCCGCGATCCGCCTCGCGCTGCTCTCGCACCACTACCGCTCCGACTGGGAGTGGACCGACCAGGTGCTCGCCGACGCCGTGGCCCGGCTCGCACGGTGGCGCGCGGCCGTCTCCCGGCCCGACGGGCTGTCCGCCGACGCGCTGGTCGAGGAGGTCCGTGAGGCCCTCGCCGACGACCTGGACGCCCCGGCCGCGCTGGCGGCCGTGGACCGCTGGGCCGAGCGGCAGACCGCGGAGGGCGGGACGGACGAGGGTGCGCCGGGTCTCGTCTCGCGCACCGTCGACGCCCTGCTCGGTGTCGCGCTGTAACCGTCCGCCGTACGACGCCCGTTCACCGGCCCCGAACTTCTTGATGAAGTTCGGGGCCGGTTCCGTTTTGTCCATGGTCAAATGCTTGGTGCTGCGCTAAAAGCACTCTATGCAATCAACAACGCGCATCAGAGGGGCAGTAGTTGCAGCGCTGCTGGGTCTGCTCGCCGCAGTCTCGGGGCCAGGCAGCGCGCAGGCGGCGGACGCGGCCGAAGCCGCCGGCACGACGGTCGGCGATCTCACCGGCTTCACGGCCGACGGACCCGTCTACCGGCTGAGCGCGGGGGCCGCGAAGGTCCGCGTCAGCTTCGTGTCCGAGGAGACCTTCCGTATCGAACTCGCCCCGGACGGAACGTTCGAGGACCCCGCCGGCGACGCCATCGTCCTGCCGCAGGGCGCCCCGCCGCGCACCCGGTGGAAGGAGCGGAGCGACCGCTACGACCTCTCCACGGGCGACGTCACCCTGCGTGCCTACAAGTCGCCCCTGCGCTTCGCCCTGTACCGGGCCGACGGCAGCCAGGTCTGGTCCGAGGCGAAGGGACTGAGCTGGGACGGCGAGAAGACGACCCAGACGCTGGCCCGCGGCGCCGACGAGCAGTTCTACGGCGCCGGCATGCAGAACGGCCGCGGCAACACCTCGCACCGGGACAAGACCGTCGAGGTGGGCGTCGACTACGACTGGAACGACGGCGGGCACCCCAACTCGGTGCCGTTCTACCTCTCGTCGGCCGGCTACGGCGTCTTCCGCAACACCTTCGCCCCCGGCACCTACGCGTTCACCGACCCGGTGACCACGACCGAGCAGGAACACCGCTTCGACGCCTACTACTTCGCGGGCGACAGCGCCAAGGACGTCATCGGCCGGTACACGGAGCTCACCGGCAAACCGTTCATGCCGCCGGTGTACGGACTGGAGATGGGCGACTCCGACTGCTACCTCCACAACGCCAACCGCGGTGAGCGCCGCACCCTGGACGCGCTGAAGGTCGCCGACGGCTACGTCGAGCACGACATGCCCAACGGCTGGATGCTCGTGAACGACGGATACGGCTGCGGATACGAGGACCTCGCGGCGACCGCCGAGGGCCTGAAGGACCGTGACATGGAGCTCGGCCTGTGGACCGAGGACGGCATCGAGAAGATCGCCGACCAGGTCAAGGCCGGCCAGCGCGTGGCCAAGCTGGACGTGGCCTGGGTCGGAGAGGGCTACAAGTTCGCCCTGGACGGCTGCAAGGACGCCTACAAGGGCATCGAGGACAACAGCGACGCCCGGGGCTTCACCTACGCCCCCGAGAGCTGGTCCGGAGCCCAGCGCTGCGGCGTCCAGTGGTCCGGCGACCAGTACGGCACCTGGGACTACATCCGCTGGCAGATCCCGACCTACGCGGGCGCCACGATGTCCGGCCTCGCCTACACCACGGGCGACGTCGACGGCATCTTCGGCGGCAGCGCCAAGACGTACACCCGCGACCTCCAGTGGAAGATGTTCCTGGGCACCACGATGACGATGGACGGCTGGGCGGCCAGCGACAAGCAGCCCTTCCGCTACGGGGAGCCGTACACGTCGGTCAACCGCGACTACCTCAAGCTCAAGGAGTCGCTGCTGCCCTACCAGTACTCCTACGCCCACGAGGCGACCAAGACCGGGGTGGGCATGGTCCGCCCGCTGGTGCTGGAGTACCCGGACGACCCGAAGGCGGCGACCGACGCGGCGAAGTACGAGTTCATGTCCGGTGAGGACTTCCTGGTCGCCCCCGTCTACCGGGACAGCACCGAGCGCGACGGCATCTATCTGCCGAAGGGCACCTGGACCGACTACTGGAGCGGCCGGACCTACGAGGGGCCGGTCACGGTCGACGACTACAGCGCTCCGCTCGACACCCTGCCGCTGTTCGTCAGGGCCGGGGCGGCCGTGCCGATGTGGCCGGGCATCCGCTCGTACAAGGACCGCACCGCGGCCTCCCCGCTCGCCTGGGACGTCTATCCGCAGGGCCGCTCCTCCTTCACGCTGTACGAGGACGACGGCGTGACCCGGCAGCACCGTGACGGCGCGTACGCCACCCAGCGGGCCGACGTCCGGGCACCGGCCGCGGGCGCGGGCGACGTCACCGTGAACATCGGTGCGAGCGAGGGGAAGTTCACCGGCAAGCAGAGCCGCCGGCCGTACGAGTTCAGCGTGCACACCGGCTCCGCGCCGAGTGCGGTGAACCTCAAGGGCACGCTGCCCCGGCTGGACTCGGCCGCCGCCTACGCCTCGGCGAAGCAGGGCTGGTGGTACGACCGCGACGACCGCGGCGGCGTGGTGAAGATCAGGACCGCACCGCTGTCCACGGGCCAGGAGTTCTCCGTGAAGCTGGAGAACACCAGCGCGGTCGGCGGTCGCCGAGCCGCCGCGAACGCCACGCTCTCCGCGCCCCAGGGGCAGGAGATCGGTGCGGGCGCCACGGGCACCGTCGCCGTGGACGTCACCGCGGGCACGGCCGATGTGACGGACGCCGAGGTCTCGCTCGACGTCCCCGAGGGCTGGCGGGCGACGCCGGCCGCGACCGTGGACCGGATCGCGGCCGGCACCACCCGGCGGGTCGAGGTGCGGGTCACCCCGCCGAAGGACGCGAAGGCGGGGGAGGCGCGGATCACCGCGCTCACGCGCTACCGGTCCGCGGGCGAGTCCCGCACGGCCCTCCAGCGCATCGCGGCCGCGGTGATGCCCGCGCCGCCCACCGGTGAGGCATGGGCGAGCGACCTGGAGTGGCTGACCTCCGTCAACGGGTACGGGCCGGCGGAGCGGGACCGCAGCAACGGCGAATCGGGCGCTTCCGACGGGCACCCGCTGACGCTGGCCGGGAAGGTGTACGAGAAGGGGATCGGCACCCACGCCGACTCCGGCATCGAGGTCTACCTCGGCGGCCGGTGCTCGAAGTTCACCGCCGACGCCGGGATCGACGACGAGATCAACGGCTACGGCGAGGTGGCGTTCTCCGTGGAGGCCGACGGCAAGGTCCTGTGGACCTCGCCCAAGGTGACCGGGGCGTCGGCGACGGTGCCGGTCGACGTGCCGCTCGACGGCGCCCGGCACGTGCGTCTGAAGGTCACGGACACCAACGGGTCCAAGACCGGTGACCACGGGGACTGGGGCGCGGCGCGCTTCGTCTGTTCCTGAACGCCGGCGGCGCGGAGCCGGGCGGGTGCGTGACCGCCCGGCTCCGCGCCGCCCGTTTCAGTCCTCCGAGGGATCGCCCGGAGGGTCCTCCGAAGGGTCCTGAGGCGGCTCCTGCGGTCCGCCGCTCGCGGAACCGCCGGCCGGCGGGGAGCTCTTCCCGGGGCCGGTCTCGGGCCTGGGCGGCTTCGGCGGCCTGCTCCGGCCGCTCGACGGGTCCCGCAGATACGGGCCCTCACCGCTCTCCGTGGCATGCCCGCCCGTGGCCTGGCCCGGTCCGGGATCCCGGCGGCGCAGATAGCGCTCGAACTCCCGGGCGATGGCCTCGCCGCTGGCCTCGGGAAGCTCCGCGGTGTCCCGGGCCTCCTCCAGCGTCTGCACGTACTCCGCCACCTCGCTGTCCTCGGCGGCGAGCTGGTCGACCCCGACCTGCCAGGCGCGGGCGTCCTCGGGCAGTTCACCCAGCGGGATGCGCAGCCCGAGAAGGTCCTCCAGGCGGTTCAGCAGCGCCAGGGTGGCCTTCGGGTTGGGCGGCTGCGAGACGTAGTGCGGCACGGCCGCCCACAGGCTCACCGCGGGCACACCCGCGTGCGTGCACGCTTCCTGGAGGATGCCGACGATGCCGGTCGGCCCCTCGTACTTGGTCTCTTCCAGGTCCATGGTGCGTGCCAGATCCGGATCCGAGGTGACTCCGCTGACCGGCACCGGCCGGGTGTGCGGGGTGTCGCCGAGCAGCGCGCCGAGCACCACCACCATCTCGACGCCCAGTTCGTGGGCGAAGCCCAGGATCTCGTTGCAGAACGAGCGCCAGCGCATCGACGGCTCGATGCCCCGGACCAGGACGAGATCGCGTGGCTTGTCGCCGCGGATGCGGACCACGGAGAGCCGGGTCGTCGGCCAGGTGATCTTGCGCACCCCGCCGTCCAGCCAGACCGTGGGGCGGTTGACCTGGAAGTCGTAGTAGTCCTCGGCGTCCAGCGCCGCGAACACCTCGCCCTTCCATTCCCGGTCCAGGTGCGCGACCGCCGTGGAGGCGGCGTCACCTGCGTCGTTCCACCCCTCGAACGCGGCCACCATGACCGGGTCGATCAGCTCGGGAACCCCCTCGAGCTCGATCACCCAGGCCTCCTTCCGAAGTTCCTTGCGTACGGAACAACCTTAAGGGTTCCCGTCACTCCCGCCGCAGCCCTTGCGCACGGTGGGGTCGAACCGGCCGAGGGGATGCAGCGCCGTCCGAAGCCGGACATCGGACCGGTCATACATCCGAGCTGTGAGGGTCCAGTTTCCGGTCAGCGCTGGACGTTGGCGGCTTCAGGGCGCTATACATCGGATGACCAGAGCAGAGGTCCGATGTTATTTCCCCTGGGGGCGCACATGAGTCAGACCGTCACGGACTTCGAGGTCCACGACATCCGTTTTCCGACCTCGGAACAACTGGACGGCTCGGACGCCATGAACCCCGATCCCGACTACTCGGCCGCCTACGTCGTGCTGCGGACCGAGGGCGGAGAGGGTGCCGGCGGCATGGAGGGGCATGGCTTCTGTTTCACCATCGGGCGGGGCAACGAGGTGATGGCGGCCGCGATCGAGGCGCTGCGGCCCCATCTGATCGGGCGTCCGGCGCCCCGCACCGCGGCCGGCCTCGGCGCGCTGTACCGCGACCTCACCCACGATTCGCAACTGCGCTGGCTGGGCCCCGAGAAGGGCGTGATGCACATGGCGGCCGGCGCGGTCGTCAACGCCGCCTGGGACCTGGCGGCCAGGTACGCGGGCCGACCCGTCTGGGAGTTCCTGGCCGGGATGACGCCGGAGGAGCTCGTCTCCCTCGTCGACTTCCGGTACCTCACCGACGCCCTCACCCCCGAGGAGGCGCTCGCGATCCTGCGCGCCGCCGAGCCCGGCCGGGCCGCACGCGCGGAGCGGCTGCGCACCGAGGGGTACCCGGCCTACACCACCTCGCCCGGCTGGCTCGGCTACTCCGACGACAAACTGGTCCGGCTGGCGAAGGAGGCCGTCGCCGACGGCTTCACCCAGATCAAGCTGAAGGTCGGGGGCGACGTCGGCGACGACGTCCGCAGGCTCGCGCTGGCCCGGGCCGCCGTCGGCTCCGAGGTGCGGATCGCCGTCGACGCCAACCAGCGCTGGGACGTCGCCGGTGCGGTGGAGTGGATGACCGCGCTGGCGCCGTACGACCCGCACTGGATCGAGGAGCCCACCAGCCCCGACGACATCCTCGGCCACGCGGCCGTGCGCGCCGCCCAGCCGGTCAAGGTCGCCACCGGCGAGCACGTCGCCAACCGCGTCGTGTTCAAGCAGCTGCTCCAGGCGGGAGCCGTCGACTTCGTCCAGATCGACGCGGCACGCGTCGCCGGAGTCAACGAGAACCTGGCGATCCTGCTGCTCGCCGCCAAGTTCGGCGTGCCCGTCTGCCCGCACGCGGGCGGCGTCGGACTGTGCGAGCTGGTCCAGCACCTCTCGATGTTCGACTACGTGGCCGTGTCGGGTACGTGGGAGGACCGGGTGATCGAGTACGTCGACCACCTCCACGAACACTTCGTGGACCCCGCCGTGATCGAGGCCGGGCGCTACGCCGCCCCGGCGGCGCCGGGCTTCTCCGCCCGGATGCGTCCCGAATCGATCGCCGCACACCGCTATCCGGAGGGCCCCGTATGGCAGGCCCGCCGCACCGACGAGGAGGACGGCCGATGACCGGCACACGCGACTTCGAGGGAATGAACGCCCTGGTGACGGGCGGAGCCTCCGGCATCGGGGCCGCCGTCGCGAACCAGTTGGCCGGACGCGGGGCGCGCGTCGCGATCCTCGACCGGGAGACCGCGGGCGCCCCCGAGGGCGTCCTCGCCCTGGAGGCGGACGTCACGGACGACGACGCCGTCCGCGAGGCCGTCGACCGGGCGGCCGCCGAACTGGGCTCCCTGCACACGCTGGTGTCCAACGCGGGCATCGGCGCCATCGGCACCGTCGAGGACAACGACGACGACGAATGGGCCCGGGTCCTGGACATCAACGTCCTGGGCATGGTCCGCACCGCCCGGTACGCGCTGCCGCACCTGCGCAGAGCCGCGGCCGACCGCCCCGGCGCCGTGTCGGTCACCCACACCTGCTCGATCGCCGCGACCGCGGGGCTGCCCCAACGGGCCCTGTACAGCGCGAGCAAGGGCGCCGTCCTGTCCCTGACGCTGGCCATGGCCGCCGACCACGTCCGCGAGGGCATCCGCGTCAACTGCGTCAACCCCGGGACGGCGGACACCCCGTGGATCGGCCGGCTGCTCGGCCTGGCCGACGACCCGGCCGCCGAACGCGCGGCCCTCAACGCCCGCCAGCCCCTGGGCCGGCTCGTCTCGGCCGACGAGGTGGCCGCCGCCATCCTCTACCTCGCGAGCCCCGCCGCGGCCTCCGTCACGGGCACGGCACTGGCCGTCGACGGGGGAATGCAGGGGCTGCGGCTGCGCCCCGCCGGCAGCTGACCCCACGGCGGGAACCCGGACGCCGGACGGGCCGGGTGTGCCCCTCCGGCGTCCGAGGACGGGTCCGGGGCGTCGCCCCGGGCCGCCCGGCCGCGGCCTACAGCGTCGACCGCAGCCACTGCTCCACGCTCGCCACGTGCACCGTCGCCCAGGCCCGTGCGGCCTCCGCGTCCCGGTCCCGCAGCGCCGAGACGATCGCCCGGTGCTCGTGGAGCGTGCGGCTCACCGCGTCCTCCTGGGTCAGACCGCGCCAGACCCGCGCCCGGGTCGTCGGACCCGAAAGGCCGTCGAGCAGCGAGCAGAGCACCGAGTTGCCGGACGACTGCACGATGCCGCGGTGGAACTCCAGATCGCAGGCCACCAGCTCCTCGACCGAGGGGTGCTCGCCCAGAGCGTCCAGCTGGGCGCTCAGCACGGCCAGTTGCTCCTCGCTGATCCGGCTCGCCGCCATCGCGGTCGCCGCGGGCTCCAGGATCCGGCGGACCGCCAGGAACTCCAGCACCGTGTCGTCGCGGTGGAAGTCCACCACGAAGCTCAGCGCCTCCAGCAGCAACTGGGGATCGAGACTGGTGACATACGTGCCGTCGCCCTGACGCACATCGAGAATGCGGATCAGCGACAGGGCGCGCACCGCCTCCCGCAGCGAGTTGCGGGACAGGCCGAGCTCCGCGGCGAGTTCGCTCTCCTTGGGGAGACGATCGCCGGGCCGTAGCGCACCCGAGACGATCATTCCCTTGATCTTCTCGATGGCCTCGTCAGTGACAGCCATGGGCGACCTCCAGACATCCGATGTATCGGACCATTATGCGTCCCCTCGGAGGGACGGTGCGCCCATCGGAGCAACCCGGCAGACACGGAAGAGGGGGCGGCGTCCATGGACGCCGCCCCCTCCCCGATGGCTCAGCTCCTGCGGTCGCCCAGCACCGACTCGACGCCGGCCCGGATCTCGTCCGTCGCCAGGCCCCGGATCGTCAGCGTCGTCCGGCGCCGCAGCACGTCGTCCGCGGTCTCGGCCCACTCGTGGTCACGCGCGTAGGCGACCTGTGCCCAGATCTCCGGCGCGTCGGGGTGGATGCGCTCGGCGAGCGCCGGGTTCTCGTTGGCCAGCCGGGCGATGTCGAAGGACAGCGAACCGTAGTGCGTGGCCAGGTGCCGCGCCGTGTCGGCCGACATCCGCGGACCGGGCGTACCGCCGTCGACGAGCAGCCGGTGCGCGACCGCGTTCGGGTTGGCGATACCCGGCAGCGGGAGCTTCCTCGGCAGCCGGGCCATCGGCTCCATGTCCTCGGCCAGGGGGTGCCCCGGCAGCGCGGCCAGCTTGTTCATCACCGTACGGCCGATGTGGCGGAACGTGGTCCACTTGCCGCCCGCGACGGACAGCATCCCGCCCCGTCCCTCGGTCACGACCGTCTCGCGCTTGGCCTTGGACGTGTCACCGGGACCGCCGGGCAGCACCCGCAGCCCCGCGAAGGAGTACGTGATCAGATCGCGCGACAGCTGCTGGTCCCGGATCGAGAACGCCGCCTCGTCCAGGATCTGCGCGGTGTCCTTCTCGGTCACCGCGACGTCCGCCGGATCGCCCTCGTACTCCTCGTCGGTCGTACCGAGCAGCAGCATGTCCTCCCACGGCAGGGCGAACGTGATGCGGTACTTGTCGATGGGCGTGGCCAGCGCGGCCTTCCACGGGCGGGTGCGCTTGAGCACCAGGTGCGCGCCCTTGGACAGGCGTATCGAGGGCGCCGCGTCCGGGTCCTCCATCTTCCGCAGGTGGTCGACCCACGGACCGGTGGCGTTCAGCACCAGCCGGGCGGTGACGCCGAACTCCGTGCCGTCCTGACGGTCCTGGAGGTCCGCGCCCGTCACCCGGCCCTTGGTGAACCGCAGACCGGTCACCGCCGCGTGGTTGAGGACGGTCGCCCCCGCGTCGACGGCCGCGCGGACCGTCATCAGCGCCATCCGCGCGTCGTTCATCTGGTCGTCGCCGTACACCGCGACGGCCTTCAGGTTGTCCGTACGCAGCTCCGGCACATCGCGCCGCGCCTTCGCCGGGCTGATCACGTGCCCGACGCCGTCGCCGAAGGCGGACAGCGCCGAGTAGGCGAACACGCCCGCGCCGAGCTTCGCCGCGCCGTGCGGCCCGCCCTTGTACACGGGGAGGTAGAAGGTGAGCGGATTGGCCAGGTGGGGGGCCACCTGACGCGATACCGCACGGCGCTCGAAGTGGTTCTCCGCGACCAGCTTCACCGCGCCGGTCTGCAGGTAGCGCAGACCGCCGTGGAGCAGCTTGGAGGAGGCGGAGGAGGTGGCGCCGGCGAAGTCGCCGGCGTCCACCAGAGCCACCCGCAGCCCGGACTGCGCGGCGTGCCAGGCAGTGGAGATGCCCAGAATGCCGCCACCGATCACCAGGAGGTCGTACGTCGCCTTGGAGAGCTGCTCCCGAGTCTCGGCACGGCTCGGAAGGGAGCCGGAGGCCGGATGCGTCCCGAGGGCGGGGACGCTCTGCAGGGTGGTCATGTTGTCTACTCCTCGTCGTCCAGCCAGCCCATGGTCCGTTCCACGGCCTTGAGCCAGCTCTTGTACTCGCGGGCGCGGGTGTCCGCGTCCATGCGGGGGGTCCACTCGGCGGCCCGGCGCCAGTTGGCGCGCAGCGCGTCGGTGTCCGGCCAGAAGCCGACGGCCAGGCCGGCGGCGTAGGCGGCGCCGAGGCAGGTGGTCTCGGCGACCATCGGGCGCACCACGGGTGCGTCCAGGAAGTCGGCGAGCGTCTGCATCAGCAGGTTGTTGGAGGTCATTCCGCCGTCGACCTTGAGCGCGGTCAGCTCGACGCCGGAGTCCTTGGTCATGGCGTCGCTGATCTCGCGGGTCTGCCAGGCGGTGGCCTCGAGCACGGCACGGGCGATGTGCGCCTTGGTGACGTAGCGGGTGAGGCCCGCGATGACGCCGCGGGCGTCGGGGCGCCAGTACGGGGCGAAGAGGCCCGAGAAGGCCGGCACGAAGTACGCGCCGCCGTTGTCCTCGACCGACGAGGCCAGGGTCTCGATCTCGGCGGCGGACTGGATCAGGCCCATCTGGTCGCGCATCCACTGCACCAGCGAACCGGTGACGGCGATCGAGCCCTCCAGGGCGTAGACCGCCTTCTGGTCGCCGATCCGGTAGCCGACCGTGGTCAGCAGCCCGTTGTAGGAGTTGACGGGCGTCTCGCCGGTGTTCATCAGCATGAAGGTGCCGGTGCCGTACGTGGACTTGGCCTCGCCCTCGGCGAAACACGTCTGGCCGAACAGCGCGGCCTGCTGGTCGCCGAGCGCCGAGGCGACCGGCACGCCGTCGAGCACGCCGCCCTTGGCGTTGCCGTACACCTCCGCCGAGGACCGGATCTCGGGCAGCAGGGCCGCCGGGATCTGCATGGAGGAGAGGATCTTCTCGTCCCACGTCATGGAGTGCAGGTTCATCAGGAGGGTGCGCGAGGCGTTGGTGACGTCGGTGACGTGGACGCCGCCGTCGGTGCCGCCGGTCAGGTTCCAGATGACCCAGGAGTCCATGGTGCCGAAGAGGATGTCGCCGCGCTCGGCGCGCTCGCGCAGGCCCTCGACGTTGTCGAGCAGCCAGCGGACCTTGGGGCCGGCGAAGTACGAGGCGAGCGGCAGCCCGGTCTCGCGGCGGAACCGGTCCTGCCCCACGTTGCGGCCGAGCTCCTTGCAGAGCGCGTCGGTGCGGGTGTCCTGCCAGACGAGGGCGTTGTGGACGGGCTCACCGGTGTGCTTGTCCCAGAGCAGCGTGGTCTCGCGCTGGTTGGTGATGCCGATGGCCTTCACGTCGGCGGCGGTGATGCCGGCCTTGACGATGGCGCCCGCCACGACCTCCTGGACGTTCTCCCAGATCTCGGTCGCGTTGTGCTCGACCCAGCCCGGCTTGGGGAAGATCTGCTCGTGCTCCTTCTGGTCGACGGAGACGATCCGGCCGTCCTTGTCGAAGACGATGCAGCGGCTGGAGGTGGTGCCCTGGTCGATGGCCGCGATGAACGGCCCGGTGCCGTGGGTGCCGGTGGTGTGTGCGTCGGTCACGGTGTGCTCCCGGAAGTCTGTGTGGTCGTGGGGGTGACGGCTGCGGGCTCGGTCGCTCACGCGAACGCGAGGTTGTAGAGCCCGCCGGCGATCGCGCCGCCGATGAGCGGTCCGACGACGGGGATCCAGGCGTAACCCCAGTCGGATCCGCCCTTGTTCGGCAGCGGAAGCAGCGCGTGCACGATACGCGGACCGAGATCGCGAACCGGGTTGATCGCGTAGCCCGTCGGGCCGCCGAGCGAGAGACCGATGGAGACGACCACCAGGGAGGTGATCAGTGCGCCGAGCGTGCCGAGGCCGTTGCCGCCGTCGTTGAGGCCCTGGGTGAGGATCGCCAGGACCAGCACGACCGTGGCGATGACCTCGGTGACGACGTTCTGGACGGCGTTGCGGATCTCGGGACCCGTGGAGAAGACGCCGAGCACCGGTCCGGCCTGGGGGGCGGCGGCCTTGTCGACCAGGCCCTCCTCACCCGTATGGCTGCTCAGGACCTCCGGATCGGTGAGATGCGCCCGGAACTGTCCGTAGTAGGCCAGCCAGACCAGCGCCGCGCCGAGCATCGCACCGAACAGCTGGGAGCCGAGGTAGAGCGGTACGTCGCTCCACTTGGTTCCGCCCTCGATCGCGAGACCGATGGTGACGGCCGGGTTGAGATGCGCTCCGGACACGCCGCCGGCCAGGTACGCGGCGGTCAGCACCGCGAAGCCCCACCCGAAGGTGATGGCGAGCCAGCCGGCGTTCTGTGCCTTCGAGTGCTTGAGCGTGACGGCGGCACAGACACCGACGCCGAGCAGGATGAGTACGGCGGTACCGATGGTCTCGCCGATGAAGATGTCGGAGCTGGACACCCGCGACTCCTTTGTCCTTCGTCCAGGGAAGCCGAACCCCGGGTCCCTCCGGTGGTCCGCGCCCTCAGGTGAGGGCGTTGCCGGCCCTTGCACTGTCACACACCCTAACGCGTATTTCCGTTAGGCGTTCGACAATGCCGACCGATGAACGGCAGTGTTTCTCCCCGGTGAATGAGGCGTCAAGGGTTGTGTGTTCTATAACTCGATCGTTACCCAGGGGTCCCGCGGAGAACTCAGAAGCGCCTGGCGCCCAGATCCCGGGACACCGCCCGGGCGCAGTCCCGTACCGCCGCCACCAGCTCGGGCCGCAGCTCGCCCTCCGAGCACACCCGCTCCACCGCACCGGTCACGGCCACGGCTCCCACGGGCATCCGGCGCCGGTCGTGGACCGGGGCGGCCACCGCGGCCACGCCCTCCCAGGTCTCCTCCACGTCGTCCGCCCAGCCCCGCGCGCGGATGAGGTCGAGCATCGCCTCGAACTCCTCCGGATCGGTGACCGTGCGGGGTGTGAAGGACTGCCGCTCGGCCTCCATGACCTCCGTGTGGGCCACCGGGTCGTAGGCCGACAGGACCTTGCCCAGGGCCGTGGAGTGCAGCGGCTGCATGGCCCCGACCTCCAGGACCTGGCGGCTGTCGTCGGGGCGGAAGACGTGGTGGACGATCAGGACGCCCTGCTGGTGCAGCACGCCCAGGTGGGCGCTCTCGCCGCTGGAGCGGGCGAGGTCGTCCGTCCAGACCAGCGCCCGGGCCCGGAGCTCATGGACGTCCAGATAGCTGTTGCCCAGCCGCAGCAGCTCGGCGCCCAGCTGGTAGCGGCCGGAGGCCGCGTCCTGCTCCACGAAGCCCTCGTGCTGGAGCGTGCGCAGGATGCCGTGTGCGGTGCCCTTGGCCAGGCCCAGGGCGGAGGAGATGTCGGACAGTCCCAGCCGCCGCTCACCGCCCGCCAGCAGGCGCAGCATCGCGGCCGCCCGCTCCAGCGACTGGATGTTCTTGGCCATCGCGCCGTACTCCTCCACTCGGTTCGACAATGCTGAACACTATCGGTCGATGCCGACCCGTGCTCGATCGCATGGGAATTCTGCGGCACGCCGGCAGTCCGGAACGACCGCCCGCACAGCATGCCGTCCGATTCGTGGGACAGAGTGACGTCCTGGGACGCCGCCCGGCTACCCTGGCCGGGTGCGCCTTCCGCCGAAGCCGCAAAGCCGACAGCCGTCGCATTCCAGGGAGTACATCCATGGCCTCGTTGCCGACCCCTTCCGCCGACAGCCGGAACCGAGCCGAAGCCCTCCGTGAGGCGCTCGCCACCCGGGTCGTGGTGGCCGACGGTGCCATGGGCACCATGCTCCAGGCGCAGGACCCCACGCTGGAGGACTTCGAGAACCTCGAGGGCTGCAACGAGATCCTGAACCTCACGCGGCCCGACATCGTGCGCTCGGTGCACGAGGAGTACTTCGCGGTCGGCGTGGACTGCGTGGAGACGAACACGTTCGGCGCGAACCACTCGGCGGCCAACGAGTACGAGATCGCTGACCGGATCGTCGAACTGTCCGAGGCGGGCGCGCGCATCGCCCGCGAGGTCGCCGACGAGTTCACCGCGAAGGACGGTCGCCAGCGCTGGGTCCTCGGCTCGGTGGGTCCCGGCACCAAGCTGCCTTCGCTCGGCCACATCGCGTACGACGTGCTGCGGGACGGATACCAGCAGAACGCCGAGGGCCTGCTCGCCGGCGGCGCGGACGCCCTGATCGTGGAGACCACACAGGACCTGCTGCAGACCAAGTCCAGCCTCATCGGCGCGCGCCGGGCGATGGACGCCCTGGGCATCGACGTGCCGCTGATCTGCTCGCTCGCCTTCGAGACGACCGGCGTCATGCTGCTCGGTTCGGAGATCGGCGCCGCCCTGACCGCCCTGGAGCCGCTGGGCATCGACCTGATCGGGCTGAACTGCTCGACGGGCCCGGCCGAGATGAGCGAGCACCTGCGGTATCTGGCCCAGCACTCGCGTACCCCCCTGATGTGCATGCCGAATGCGGGCCTGCCGGTGCTGACCAAGGACGGGGCGCACTTCCCGCTCGGCCCCGAGGGGCTGGCGGACGCGCAGGAAGCCTTCATCACCGACTACGGCCTGTCCCTGGTCGGTGGCTGCTGCGGCACGACGCCCGAGCACCTGCGCCAGGTCGTCGAGCGAGCCCGCGGCCTCACCCCCGCGGCCCGCGACCCGCGCCCCGAGCCCGGGGCCGCCTCGCTCTACCAGACCGTGCCGTTCCGCCAGGACACCTCGTACCTGGCGATCGGTGAGCGGACGAACGCCAACGGGTCGAAGAAGTTCCGTGAGGCGATGCTGGAGGGGCGCTGGGACGACTGTGTGGAGATGGCCCGGGACCAGATCCGCGAGGGCGCGCACATGCTCGACCTGTGTGTCGACTACGTGGGCCGTGACGGTGTGGCGGACATGGAGGAGCTGGCCGGACGGTTCGCCACGGCCTCCACCCTGCCGATCGTGCTGGACTCCACGGAGCTGCCGGTGCTGCGGGCGGGGCTGGAGAAGCTGGGCGGGCGCGCGGTGCTGAACTCGGTGAACTACGAGGACGGGGACGGGCCCGAGTCGCGTTTCGTGAAGGTCACCCGGCTGGCGGCCGAGCACGGAGCCGCGCTGATCGCCCTGACGATCGACGAGGAGGGCCAGGCCCGGACCGCCGAGCACAAGGTCGCCATCGCGGAGCGGCTCATCGCGGACCTGACCGGGAACTGGGGCATCCAGGAGTCGGACATCCTGATCGACTGCCTGACCTTCACGATCTGCACGGGTCAGGAGGAGTCCCGCAAGGACGGCATCGCGACCATCGAGGCGATCCGCGAGCTGAAGAAGCGCCACCCCGACGTGCAGACGACGCTGGGTCTGTCGAACATCTCCTTCGGCCTGAACCCGGCCGCCCGGGTGGTGCTGAACTCCGTCTTCCTCGACGAGTGCGTCAAGGCCGGTCTCGACTCGGCCATCGTGCACGCCTCGAAGATCCTGCCGATCGCCCGCCTGGACCAGGAGCAGGTCAAGGTCGCCCACGACCTGATCCACGACCGCCGCGCCGAGGGCTATGACCCCCTGCAAAAGCTCATGGAGCTGT
>NZ_SSBL01000082.1 GCF_004795105.1 Streptomyces sp. A0642
GCCGCGTCCACCTTCGGACGCAACACCGCCCCCACCCGCTCCGCCGTCAACGAACCGATCACCCCGTCATCCAGCACACCCGCCAGATGCACCACACCCACCAACGGCCGATCCACCGGAATCGCACCCAACACCCGCTCCAAAGAACCCCGGTCAGCCACATCACACGACTCGACCACCACCTCCGCACCCCAACCCGCCAACTCCTCGACCAACTCCCCCACACCCTCGGCCCCACCACCACGCCGACTCGTCAACACCAACCGACGCACCCCACGCTCCACCACCAGATGACGCGCGAACACCCGACCCAACGTCCCCGTACCACCCGTCAACAACACCGTCCCCACCGAACCGAACTCCACACCCCCCGCCCCAACCGCCGGCACAACCGCACGCACCAGCCGACCCACACACGCACGCCCCCCACGCACCACCACCTGCGACTCACCCAACGCCACCACCCGCGCAACCACACCCATCACGTCATCCGCATCCCCATCCACCAACACCACACGCCCCGGATTCTCCGACTGCGCCGACCGCACCAACCCCCACACCGCCGCACCAGCCACATCCACCAAACCCTCACCCGGCAACGCCACCGCACCCGACGTCCGCACCACCAACCGCGCACCAGCGAACCGCTCATCGCCCAACCACTCCTGCACCACCCCCAACACCTCACACACCGCATCCCGCACACCACC
>NZ_SSBL01000013.1 GCF_004795105.1 Streptomyces sp. A0642
CGGAGCCGCGCGAGGCACCCCCGGCGCCCGAGCCCCGGGACGCGCCGCCCGCGCCCTGCGCACCGGCGCCTCCGGCGGCACCCGCGCCGCTGCGGCGGCCCCGGCCCCGGCTGCCCGAGCGGAAGCCGCCGCCGGTGCCGGCGCCCGTGCCCGTGCCGCCGCCGGTCCGCGTGCGCGGCTTCGGCGGGGTCGGCTGCGGGACTTCGATCACGATCGCGATGCCGGAGGGCTCGCGGGCCCCGGTGATCCGGGTGAGCTCCTCGTCGCTGGACCTGATCCGGGTGGTGCGGGGCGCGATGCCCGCGTCCTGCATCAGCCGGGTCATCTCCCGCTTCTCCTCGGGCAGCACCAGCGTGACGACGCTCCCGGACTCACCGGCGCGCGCGGTGCGTCCGCCGCGGTGGAGGTAGTCCTTGTGGTCGGTGGGCGGGTCCACGTTGACGACCAGGTCGAGGTCGTCGACGTGGATGCCGCGGGCCGCCACGTTCGTCGCGACGAGCGCGGTGACCTCACCGGTCTTGAACTGGTCCAGGGTCCGGTTGCGCTGCGGCTGGGAGCGCCCGCCGTGCAGGGCGGCAGCCCGTACACCGCTGGCGAGCAGGCGCTTGGCGAAGCGGTCGGCGGCGCGCTTGGTGTCGACGAACATGATCACGCGGCCCTCGCGGGCGGCGATCTTCGTGGCGACGGCCTTCTTGTCCGTCTCGTCGAGCACGTGGAGCACGTGGTGCTCCATGGTGGTGACCGCGCCGGCGGACGGGTCGACCGAGTGCACGACGGGGTCGGTCAGGAACATCTTGACCAGCCGGTCGATGTTCTTGTCCAGGGTCGCGGAGAACAGCATCCGCTGTCCGCCTTCCTCGACCTGCTTGAGCAGGGCGACGACCTGCGGCATGAAGCCCATGTCGGCCATCTGGTCGGCCTCGTCGAGGACGGTGATGGCGACCTGGTCCAGGCGGCAGTCGCCGCGCTCGATGAGGTCCTTGAGGCGGCCGGGCGTGGCGACGACCACTTCGGCGCCGCGGCGCAGGGTGCCGGACTGCTTGGTGATCGACATACCGCCGACGACGGTGGCCATCCGCAGGTTGACCGCGGTGGCGTACGGCGTCAGCGCGTCGGTGACCTGCTGGGCGAGCTCGCGGGTCGGGACGAGGACGAGCGCCAGCGGCGCCTTCGGCTCGGAGCGGCGCCCGGCGGTGCGGGCCAGCAGCGCGAGGCCGAAGGCGAGGGTCTTGCCGGAGCCGGTGCGGCCGCGGCCGAGGATGTCCCGGCCGGCGAGCGAGTTCGGCAGGGTGGCGCCCTGGATCGGGAACGGGTCGGTGACGCCCTGCGCGGCAAGGGTTTTCAGCAGGGCGGCGGGCATGTCCAGCTCGGCGAACGCCTCGACGGCGGGCAGTGCGGGGGTCATCGTTTCGGGCAGGGCGAACTCACCCTGCGGCGGCGTGGCCCTGCGACGGGGCGACGCCTTGCCGGATCCCTTGCCGGAACCCTGTGCGGTTGCCTGTGCCTGGGCCGTGCCACGCCCCCTCGACGGGCGATTGCGGGCGGGACGGTCCTGACGTTCGGAGCGGGTCATACGGAATTGCCCTCCTGGGGGATTCCTGGGAACTACGGGGACTGCTGGGGGTCGCGCGGGAGTTCCGGGGCTGCGCGGACGTGCGGACGGACCGCTGTGCGCGGCGCGCGGAACTTCCGGGATGCCCGGGGTGCTTCGTCGCACCCGGTGCGGGGGCGCCGGTCGGCGCCCGGTCTCTGCGTCACTTCCCAGGGACAGCACAAGCCGGGACCCGCACCTTCACGGTGCGGGCCCCGGCTGCGAGGTACGCGTCCGGCAATTAGGCCGGGACGATGTTCTCCGCCTGCGGGCCCTTCTGGCCCTGCGTGACGTCGAAGGAGACCTTCTGGCCCTCCTGGAGCTCACGGAAGCCCTGGGTGGCGATGTTGGAGTAGTGGGCGAAGACGTCGGCGCCGCCGCCGTCCTGCTCGATGAAGCCGAAGCCCTTTTCCGAGTTGAACCACTTCACGGTTCCAGTAGCCATGTCATTCTCCTAAAACAGGTGCAGTGCCGGAAATCCGCACTTTACGAATTCCAAGTCGCCGCATTGAGCCCCACCCGGAGAAAGCCGGAAAACAATAAAACGCCTGAGGAAGCATTCCCGTCAGGCGCACATAAAGTTCATGGGTACCAAAACTGCAACCGGATCACCGTAGCACGATCTGCCGACCAGCGGTGGGACGCGCCGCGCCGCCGGCCGGCGGATGTCCGGAAGAACCCTTGGGGCGTCCGGCCAGGAGCCGTTTCGAAGTCGGTTCGAAGTCGGTTCAACGCCGCAGGGCGATGCCGTCCAGGACCATCGAGAGGTACTGCCGCGCGATCTCCTCGGGGCTGTGCCGGCCGCCGGGCCGGTACCAGGACGCGGCGACCCAGACCGTGTCGCGGACGAACCGGTAGGTGAGACGGATGTCGAGATCGGCGCGGAAGGTGCGGTCGGCGACGCCGCGCTCCAGGGTGCCGAGCCAGGCCTTCTCGAACCTCTCCTGGGACTCGACGAGGTACTGGAACCGGGGCTGGGCTGCCAGGTGCCGGGCCTCCTTCTGGTAGATGGCGACGGCGGCGCGGTGCCGGTCGATCTCGCGGAAGGACTCGGTGACGAGCGCCTCGATGGTCTCCCGGGGGCCGAGCCCGGCGCCGAGCACGGCGTCGTAACCCTCCCAGAGCTCGCCCAGGAAGGTGGAGAGGATCTCGTCGAGCATCGATTCCTTGGAATCGAAGTGGTAGTAGAGGCTGCCCGCGAGCATGCCGGCCGCGTCCGCGATCCTGCGGACGGTGGTGGCGTTGTATCCCTGGGCGGCGAACACCTCGGCGGCGGTGGCGAGCAGTTCGCCACGGCGCTCGGGCGCGGGGATCGCCTGGGGCTTCTTCTTGGTAGGCACCCGCCCATTCTCCGCCCGCCGGGAGCGGCTGCGGACTCCTCGTCGCCCACGGCCGGGGCAGCCGGGGCGCGGTCAGGGCGTTCGGGCAGCCGAGCCGTCGTCGTTGCCCCTGCGGATCGTGTGCAGCGGGTGACCGGGACGCCAGGTCTGGATGACCAGGGTGTCGCCGCCCTCGAGGCCGGTGCGCACCACCTCCGTCAGCTCCACCCGGAAGAGATGGAAGGGTTCCGGCGGCTTCACCTCGGCGATGAAGCGGGCCAGCACCCCGGGATCGTCCACCTCGACCGCGCGTCCGGAGATCCTCACGTCGCCGTCGGCCATCTCGGCGTCGGGGCCCGGGTTGGCCTGCACCGCGAAGCGGGGGTCGCGGCGCAGGTCCAGCGCCTTGCGCGAGTTCGGCATCATGCCGAGGAACGGCTCGTCGAGCCGGAAGTCCACTTCGAGGCCGGTGACGCGGGGCGAGCCGTCCTTGCGGAGGGTCGCCAGTACGTGGTGCCTGTACTGCTCGAAGCGTCGGCGGACGGTGTCGGCGAAGTCCGGCTCGGCCGACCGGAAGCCGGCCCAGGAGTGCGAGGTCGTGGCAGTCATGACTCCATGGAACCCGGAAAACCCGACACCTTCTGTCCGGTTTCCCGCGTCATGGTCGCGGACCACCCGGACGGATGCCGTGCGGGCCGCGCCGTGGTGTGCTGGAAGAGGCGGGGGCCGCCGGCCGGCGGCCGGGAGGGCCGCTCCCGACTCCGAGGTGAGTTCAGATGGCCGTCTTCATGAAGGTTTCCCTGCCGGGCACCACGACGGAGCAGTACGACGCGCTCAACACGGAACTCCAGTCCATGCCCGGCGACACGTTCGCCGGATGCCTCGCCCACGTCTGTGTCCCCACCGATACGGGCATCGAGGTGTACGACCTCTGGGAGTCCCAGGAAGCCATGGACAAGTTCGGCGCGGTCGTCATGCCCGTCGCCGAGAGGCGGGGCCTGCCCGCCGCGAGTGAGCGTCCCACGGTTTCCGAGGTCCACCGCTACTGGATCCCCGGCTCCTGAGGGCTGTCCCGGCCCTCAGCGCGACAGCGTGACCAGTGCCGCGTACCCCTGCGTCCGCAGTTCGCACACGGCCGTGCCCCGCAGAAGCACCGCGTCGTAGCGGCGGAGCGCGGTGTCCGTGCCGTCGATGACGGCTCCGTCCTCCAGCGCCACGGCCAGCACCGCCCCGCCCTCCGGAGCCGCCAGCCGGAGGGTGCCGCGCACCACCGCCGTCCGGGCCCGGACGGCGTCCCTGCGGTACATCACGTTGAGGTTCACGACCGGGCCCGCCAGCAGCCGGCCGTCGGTCTCCACGTCGCCCGGGAAGTCGTGCGGCCAGTACGGCTCGTCGACGATGTGATGCTCCCCGTCCACCATCAGGTCCATCCCGGCCCCCTCCACCACCGTCAGGGTGCGGTCGACGCCCGGGAAGAGGGAGAACGGCCCGTCCGCGGCCACGTCCGCCAGACTGACCCGCCAGTCGAAGGCGTCGGTCGTGGCGCCGGGCGACGCGGCGATCTCGCGGGTGGTGCCCCCGCCGTTCTTCCACGCCACCGGTGTGCGGCCGGCCGCGCGCAGGATCCGGAACGCCTCGGCGGTCATCTGGGGGCTCCGATCGTCGGGGGCGGGAAACCCCGAGCCTAATCCCGGATGCGGCCCGCTCCCCCGCGTTCGCTATCTTGATCGCCGCCGCCCCCACCGGCTTCTGGTCCATTCACCGATGAAGGAGCCGGCCATGGAGGCCGCCGTCACGACCTGCTACCGCCATCCCTCGTACGAGACGTACGTGAGCTGCACCCGCTGCGAGCGCTTCATCTGCCCCGACTGCATGCGCGAGGCGGCCGTCGGCCATCACTGCGTGGAGTGCGTGAAGGAGGGGCGGCGTTCGGTCCGGCAGGCGCGGACGGTGTTCGGTGGCGCGGTGCCCCGCGGCGCGGTGCCGGTCATCACGTATGTGCTGATGGGCCTGAACATCCTGGCCTACCTGGCCGAGCTGGTCCGTCCGGGGATCGTCGACCGGTTCGCGATGACGGGGGCCGGGCTGACCGGCCCGGACGGCGGCCAGTACGTCTACGTGGACGGGGGCTTCCCCGGTCTCGACGTGATCGGCGTGGTGGACGGCGAGTGGTACCGGCTGCTGACCGGGGCCTTTCTGCACCTGCCGCCGGGCGAGTCCTCCTTCGGTTCGCTGCCGTTCGGGGTGCTGCACATCCTCTTCAACCTGTACGCGCTGTGGAATCTGGGCCGGGTGGTCGAGGAGCAGCTGGGGCGGGTCCGGTATCTCGCGCTGTATCTGCTGTCCGCGCTGGGCGGTTCGGTCCTGGTCTACCTGATCTCGCCGTACGACAGCGCGGTGGGCGCCTCGGGGGCGGTCTTCGGTCTCGCGGCGTCGTTCTACGTGATCAACCGGCGCCTCGGCCGGGACATGCGGGCGGTGAACCGGTTCCTGGTCGGGTTCCTGGTGTGGATGGTGATCTCCGCCGGTTTCACCTCCTGGGAGGGGCATCTGGGCGGGCTGCTGACCGGTGCGCTCGTCACGGTCGTCTACGCGTACGCGCCGGCGCAGCGGCGGGCGCCGGTGCAGGCGGCCGGATGCGTGGTGCTGCTGGCGGTGCTGGTCCTGCTGGTGGTCCTCAAGACCTCGGCGCTGACGGGCTGAACGGGAGCGCCGAGCACGGTCTGACACGATGACGGCATGCGGAATGATCACTCCCGTCCGGAAGCCGTGCTTTCCGGTGCGGTCTCCCTGATGCGGCGGCTGCATCCCCTGGACCGGCTGGCGGGCGCGCTGCTCCTGCTGGGCGTGCTGGCGGTGGTGACCGGGCTGCTGCCGCCGGATCCGGCGGCGGATCAGATGCGGCGCGTCGGGCCCCTGCTGGTGTTCCTGGCCACGGTGATCGTGCTGGCGGAGCTGGCGGGCCGGGCGCAGGTCTTCGATGTGGTGGCGGCCTGGGTGGCGCGGGCGGGGCGGGGCCGCTACCCGCTGCTGTTCGGGCTCTGCGTGGTGTTCGCCTCGCTGACCACGATCACGCTGAATCTGGACACCACGGCGGTGCTGCTCACCCCGGTGATGCTGGCGCTCGGCACCCGGGTGGGGATCGCGGCCCTGCCCTTGGCGATGACGACGGTGTGGCTGGCGAACACGGCGAGTCTGCTGCTCCCGGTGTCGAACCTGACCAATCTGCTGGCGGCGGACCGGGTGGCGCTGTCCCCGGCCGGTCTGGCCGGCGTGATGTGGCTGCCCCAGCTGGCGGCGATCGGGGTGACGGCCCTGTGTCTGTGGGTCTTCTACTGGCGCCGCGGCCGGCGCGGGGCGGACCGCTACGTCCCGCCGGCGATGCCGGTGCCGGGCGATCCCGTGCTGCTGCGGATCTGTTCGGTGGCGTGCGGCGGTTTCCTGCTGGCGATCCTGCTGCTGGACGTGCCGCTGTGGTCCGCGTCGCTGGTCGCGATGGTGATCGTGGTGGCGGCCTACGCGGTGCGCCGCCGCGAGGAGCTGCGGGTGTCGCTGGTGCCGTGGCGGCTGCTGGTGCTGGTGCCCGGGATGTTCCTGGTCGTGGAGACGGTCAACGCCCACGGGCTGCACGAGCTGCTGGTGCGGGCACTCGGCTCGGACGACGGCTTCGCCGGCATGCTGCGGTCGGCCTGGGTGGGCGCGGGGCTGTCCAACGTACTGAACAATCTGCCGGCGTACGTGGCGGGCGAGGCGGTGATCCCGGTGGAGAACCACCACCAGTTGCTCGCCCTGCTGATCGGGGTCAACGCGGGGTCCGTCGTCACGCCGTGGGGCTCGCTGGCGACGCTGCTGTGGTTCGAGCGGTGCCGCTGGCAGGGGACGCGGATCTCCGTGGGGCGGTTCGTCCTGACCGGGCTGGTGCTGTCGGTGACGGCGGTGACGGCCGCCACCTGTGCGCTGGCGCTGGCCACCTGAGGGGGAGGGCGGCGGCCTGCCCCGGGGGACGCGCCACGGATCCGAGGGAGGCGCCCGTGCCTGCCCCGGGACGCGCCACGGCGCCTGCCGAATCGTCCGGTCGGGGACGGGCAGGCGCCGCGTTCAGTTCCGTACGCCGTTGTACGGGACGTCTGGTGTGCCGTGATCAGACCGTCAGGGAACGGTCCGTCGGGCGGATCGGGGCCGGCAGTGCGCTGGCTCCGGTCAGGAAGCGGTCCACGCCGCGCGCCGCGGAGCGGCCCTCGGCGATGGCCCACACGATGAGGGACTGGCCGCGGCCCGCGTCACCGGCGACGAACACGCCGTCGACGTTGGTGGCGTAGTCGTCGTCACGGGCGACGTTGCCCCGTGCGTCGAGTTCCAGACCGAACTGCTGGACCAGCCCGTTGGCCTGGTCCGTGCCGGTGAAGCCCATCGCGAGCGTGACCAGCTGTGCGGGGATCTTCCGCTCGGTGCCGGGCTTCTGCTCCAGCTTACCGTCCTTGAACTCCACCTCGACGAGGTGGAGGGCCTGGACGTTGCCGTCCTCGTCGCCCTCGAAGTGGGTCGTCGAGACGGAGTAGACCCGTCCCTCACCCGCCTTCGGCGCGGAGGGGCCCTGCCCCGACCCGGCGCCCTCCTTGAGGCCCGCCAGCACCTCGGTCTCCTCGTGCGCGGAGGTGACCTTGTAGAGCATGGGGAAGGTCGGCCAGGGCTGGTTGGCGTTCCGCTCCTCGCCCGGCCGGGGCATGATCTCGAGCTGGGTGACGGAGAGCGCGCCCTGGCGGTGGGCGGTGCCGACGCAGTCGGCACCGGTGTCGCCGCCGCCGATGACGACGACGTGCTTGCCCTCGGCGGTGATCGGGGAGACCGTCAGGTCGCCCTCCTGCACCTTGTTGGCGAGCGGCAGGTACTCCATAGCGAAGTGCACGCCGTTCAGCTCACGGCCCGGGACGGGCAGGTCGCGGGAGACGGTGGCGCCGGCGGCGATGACGACGGCGTCGTAGCGGCGCCGCAGCTTCGCGGCGTCGATGTCCTTGCCGACCTCGATCTCGGTGCGGAACTTGGTGCCTTCCGCGCGCATCTGCTCGATGCGGCGGTTGATGTGCGACTTCTCCATCTTGAACTCGGGGATGCCGTACCGGAGGAGTCCCCCGATGCGGTCCGCGCGCTCGTAGACGGCGACCGTGTGGCCGGCCCGGGTCAGCTGCTGGGCGGCGGCGAGTCCGGCCGGGCCGGAGCCGATGACGGCCACGGTCTTGCCGGACAGGCGCTCGGGCGGCTGCGGGGTGACGTCGCCGCGGTCCCACGCCTGGTCGATGATCGAGACTTCGACGTTCTTGATCGTGACGGCCGGCTGGTTGATGCCGAGCACGCACGCCGACTCGCACGGGGCCGGGCAGAGCCGCCCGGTGAACTCCGGGAAGTTGTTCGTGGCGTGCAGGCGCTCGGACGCGGCGGTCCAGTCCTCGCGGTAGGCGTAGTCGTTCCACTCGGGGATGAGGTTTCCGAGGGGACAGCCGTTGTGGCAGAACGGGATGCCGCAGTCCATGCAGCGGCCGGCCTGCTTGCTGATGATCGGGAGCAGCGAGCCCGGAACGTAGACCTCGTTCCAGTCCTTGACGCGCTCATCGGCGGGGCGGGTCTTGGCGACCTCGCGGCCGGTGGTCAGGAAGCCCTTGGGGTCAGCCATTGGTCGCCGCCTCCATCATCTTCTCGGTGGTCTCCTGCTCGGAGAGACCGGCGAGCTCAGCGGCGTCCTTGGCGGCGAGCACTGCCTTGTAGGTGGACGGGATGATCTTGCTGAAGCGGGCCACCGCGGTGGTCCACTCGGCGAGGAGCTTCTCGGCGACCGTGGATCCGGTCTCCTCCTGGTGGCGGCGCACCACGTCGTGCAGCCACTGCTCGTCGGTCTCGGAGAGCTCCTCGATCGCACCGAGGTTCCCGACGTTGACGTTGTCGCGGTCCAGGTCGATGACGTACGCGACACCGCCGGACATGCCGGCCGCGAAGTTGCGTCCGGTCTCGCCGAGGACGACGGCGTGGCCGCCGGTCATGTACTCGCAGCCGTGGTCGCCCACGCCTTCCGAGACGACGGTGGCGCCGGAGTTGCGGACGCAGAAGCGCTCACCGGTGCGGCCGCGCAGGAACAGTTCGCCGCCGGTGGCGCCGTAGGCGATGGTGTTGCCCGCGATGGTGGAGTACTCGGCGAGGTGGTCGGCGCCCCGGTCGGGGCGGACGACGACGCGGCCGCCGGAGAGGCCCTTGCCGACGTAGTCGTTGGCGTCGCCCTCCAGGCGCAGCGTCACACCGCTGGGGAGGAAGGCGCCGAAGGACTGGCCCGCGGAGCCGGTGAAGGTGATGTCGATGGTGTCCTCGGGCAGGCCCGCACCACCGAACTTCTTCGTGACCTCGTGACCGAGCATCGTGCCGACGGTCCGGTTGATGTTGCGGATCGGGACCTGCGCGCGGACCGGAAGGGCGGACTCGGCGCTGTCGGCGTTCAGGGCGTCGGCGGAGAGCTTGATGAGCTCGTTGTCGAGGGCCTTGGCGAGACCGTGGTCCTGCTCGGCGATCTGGTGACGGACGGCGCCGTCGGCCAGCTCGGGGACGTAGAACAGCGGGGCGAGGTCGAGGCCCTGGGCCTTCCAGTGCGTGATCGCACGGTCGGTGTCCAGGAGCTCGGCGTGGCCGACGGCCTCTTCGATCGTACGGAAGCCGAGCTCGGCGAGGATCTCGCGGACTTCCTGGGCGATGAACTCGAAGAAGTTGACGATGTACTCGGCCTTGCCGGAGAAGCGGTCGCGCAGGACCGGGTTCTGGGTGGCGATGCCGACCGGGCAGGTGTCGAGGTGACAGACACGCATCATGACGCAGCCGGAGACGACGAGGGGCGCGGTCGCGAAACCGAACTCCTCGGCGCCCAGCAGTGCGGCGATGACGACGTCGCGGCCGGTCTTGAGCTGGCCGTCGGTCTGCACGACGATGCGGTCGCGCAGTCCGTTGAGCAGCAGGGTCTGCTGGGTCTCGGCCAGGCCGAGCTCCCAGGGGCCGCCCGCGTGCTTGAGGGAGGTGAGCGGGGAGGCGCCCGTTCCGCCGTCGTGGCCGGAGATGAGGACGACGTCCGCGTGCGCCTTGGAGACACCGGCGGCGACCGTGCCGACGCCGACCTCGGAGACCAGCTTCACGTGGATGCGGGCCGCCGGGTTGGCGTTCTTGAGGTCGTGGATCAGCTGAGCCAGGTCCTCGATGGAGTAGATGTCGTGGTGCGGCGGCGGGGAGATCAGACCGACGCCCGGGGTGGAGTGCCGGGTCTTGGCGACCCACGGGTAGACCTTGTGGCCGGGCAGCTGGCCGCCCTCGCCGGGCTTGGCGCCCTGGGCCATCTTGATCTGGATGTCGTCCGCGTTGACCAGGTACTCGCTGGTGACGCCGAAGCGGCCGGAGGCGACCTGCTTGATGGACGAGCGGCGCGCCGGGTCGTAGAGCCGCTCGGCGTCCTCGCCGCCCTCACCGGTGTTGGACTTGCCGCCCAGCTGGTTCATGGCGATGGCGAGGGTCTCGTGCGCCTCGCGGGAGATGGAGCCGTACGACATGGCGCCGGTGGAGAAGCGCTTGACGATGTCGGCCACGGACTCGACCTCGTCGATGTCGATGGCCTCGCGGTCCGAGGCGAAGCCGAAGAGTCCGCGGAGCGTCATCAGGCGCTCGGACTGCTCGTTCACCCGGTCCGTGTACTTCTTGAAGATGTCGTAGCGGCGGTTGCGCGTGGCGTGCTGGAGGCGGAAGACCGTCTCCGGGTCGAACAGGTGCGGCTCGCCCTCGCGGCGCCACTGGTACTCGCCGCCGATCTCCAGCGCGCGGTGCGAGGCGGAGATGCCGGAGGCGGGGTAGCCCTTGGCGTGCCGGGCGGCGACCTCCTTGGCGATGACGTCGAGTCCGGCGCCGCCGATCTTGGTGGCGGTGCCGTTGAAGTACTGCGCGACGAAGTCCTCGTCGAGGCCGACGGCCTCGAAGACCTGGGCGCCGCGGTAGGAGGCGACGGTGGAGATGCCCATCTTGGACATGACCTTCAGGACGCCCTTGCCCAGCGCGTAGATGAGGTTGCGGATGGCCTGCTCGGCCTCGATGCCCTCGATGAACGTGCCGGCGCGGACGAGGTCCTCGACGGACTCCATGGCGAGGTACGGGTTGACCGCGGCGGCGCCGTAGCCGATCAGCAGGGCGACGTGGTGGACCTCGCGGACGTCACCGGCCTCGACCAGCAGGCCCACCTGGGTGCGCTGCTTGGTGCGGATGAGGTGGTGGTGGACGGCCGAGGTGAGCAGCAGCGACGGGATCGGGGCGTGCTCGGCGTCGGAGTGCCGGTCGGACAGGACGATCAGGCGGGCGCCGTCCTCGATGGCGGCGTCGACCTCGGTGGTGATCTGCTCGATGCGGGCGGCCAGGGCCTCGCCGCCGCCGCTGACGCGGTAGAGGCCGGAGAGGGTGGCGGCCTTCATGCCCGGCATGTCGCCGTCGGCGTTGATGTGTATGAGCTTGGCCAGCTCGTCGTTGTCGATCACCGGGAACGGCAGCGTGACGGCACGGCACGCGGCGGCGGTCGGCTCCAGGATGTTCCCCTGGGGGCCCAGCGTGGAGCGCAGCGAGGTGACGAGCTCCTCGCGGATGGCGTCCAGCGGCGGGTTGGTGACCTGGGCGAACAGCTGGGTGAAGTAGTCGAAGAGCAGCCGGGGGCGCTCGGAGAGCGCGGCGATCGGCGAGTCCGTGCCCATGGAGCCCAGCGGTTCGCCGGCGGTGCGGGCCATCGGGGCGAGGAGGACGCGGAGCTCCTCCTCGGTGTAGCCGAAGGTCTGCTGGCGGCGGGTGACCGAGGCGTGGGTGTGGACGATGTGCTCGCGCTCGGGGAGGTCCTCGAGCTCGATCTCGCCGGTCTCCAGCCACTCCTGGTACGGCTGCTCGGCGGCGAGGGACGCCTTGATCTCGTCGTCCTCGATGATGCGGTGCTCGGCGGTGTCGACGAGGAACATCTTGCCGGGCTGGAGGCGGCCCTTGCGGACGACCTTGGCGGGGTCGATGTCCAGGACGCCGACCTCGGAGGAGAGCACGACGAGGCCGTCGTCGGTGACCCAGTAGCGGCCGGGGCGCAGACCGTTGCGGTCGAGGACCGCGCCGACCTGGGTTCCGTCGGTGAAGGTGACGCAGGCCGGGCCGTCCCAGGGCTCCATCATCGTGGAGTGGTACTGGTAGAAGGCGCGCCGGGCCGGGTCCATCGAGGCGTGGTTCTCCCAGGCCTCGGGGACCATCATCAGGACCGAGTGCGGCAGCGAGCGGCCGCCGAGGTGGAGCAGCTCCAGGACCTCGTCGAAGGAGGCCGAGTCGGAGGCGTCCGGGGTGCAGACGGGGAAGATCCGGTCGAGCTGCGCCTCGCCGAAGAGGCTGGAGGCGAGCTGGGACTCGCGGGCCTTCATCCAGTTGCGGTTGCCCTTGACCGTGTTGATCTCGCCGTTGTGCGCGACGAAGCGGTACGGGTGTGCGAGCGGCCAGCTGGGGAAGGTGTTGGTGGAGAAGCGGGAGTGGACGAGCGCGACCGTGGTGGCGAAACGGCGGTCGGAGAGGTCAGGGAAGAACGGCTCCAGCTGCCCGGTGGTGAGCATGCCCTTGTAGACGATCGTGCGGGCGGAGAGCGACGGGAAGTAGACCCCGGTCTCACGCTCGGCGCGCTTGCGCAGCACGAAGGCCTTGCGGTCCAGGACGATGCCGGTGCTCTCGCCGTCGGCGACGAAGAGCTGGCGGAAGTCGGGCATGGTGGCGCGGGCGCCGTTGCCGAGGATGCCGGGGGTGACCGGGACCTCGCGCCAGCCGAGGACCTTGAGGCCTTCTTCGGCGGCGATCTTCTCGAGGTCGCGGACGGCCTCGGTGGAGTCGTCGGCGGGCAGGAACGCGATGCCGACGGCGTAGGCACCGGCCTCGGGGAGGTCGAAGGCGACCTCTTCGCGGAGGAAGGCGTCCGGGACCTGGAGCAGGATTCCGGCACCGTCACCGGAGTCGGGCTCGGATCCGGTGGCGCCTCGGTGTTCGAGGTTGCGCAGTACGGTCAGCGCCTGCTCGACCAGCTCGTGGCCGGCCACACCGGTCAGAGTGGCTACGAACCCGACACCGCAGGCGTCGTGCTCGTTGCGGGGGTCGTACATCCCCTGCTGGGCGGGGCGACCGTCCATGGGCGACCAGGCGTCGGTGCGCATCGGCTCTCCCGTCGTCGTCGTGGCATTTGCGTGCCGAGGGACGACGTTGGCCCTCTGCGAAATTTCGTGCAGATTACATGATGGGACGCTTCTCAAAAAGCGGATAGCTCGTTCCAACATACGGACACCGCCGTGGCGGTGGAGTGGGTCGCAGTCGGAGGATCGGCGCCCGGGAGACCGCAGAGAGCAGGCGTCGTTGCCTGCGGTGTCTACGGCTCATGCCCAGCGGCAAAGGAAACGAAACCGCCGGGTAACGACTACTTATGTGTAGCCCTGCATAGAGTCTCATTTTACGTCGCGTTCGGCCGATCCGCCCAGTGGCGGTGATCAGGACGTACGTCACACAGATGGCGGACACGTTACGGCCGCGCACACCTGGGGTGTGCGCGGCCGTGGGCGGTACGGGACGGGGCCGGGGTCAGCCTCCGACGGCGACGCCGAACAGGGAGCCCAGGCCGTAGGTGATCGCGGCCGCCGCGCCGCCGAGCACCAGCTGGCGCAGCCCGCTGAACCACCAGCTGCGGGCCGTCACCCGGGCCACCACCGCGCCGCAGCCGAAGAGCCCGGCCAGGGCGAGCAGCACGGCGGGCCACATCGCGTCCGCGCCCAGGAGGTACGGCAGCACGGGCAGCAGCGCGCCCAGCGCGAAGGCGCCGAACGAGGACACGGCGGCGACGAGCGGCGAGGGCAGGTCGCCCGGGTCGATGCCCAGCTCCTCGCGGGCGTGTATCTCCAGGGCCTGCTCCGGGTCGCGCGACAGCTGCCGGGCGACCTCCCGGGCCAGCCCGGCCTCGACTCCGCGGGACTCGTAGAGCTCGGCGAGCTCCCGCTCCTCGTCCTTGGGGTGCTTACGGAGCTCCCGCCGCTCGACGTCCAGTTCGGCCTCGACGAGCTCGCGCTGCGAGGCGACGGAGGTGTATTCGCCGGCCGCCATGGAGAAGGCGCCCGCGGCCAGACCCGCCAGGCCGGTGATCACGATCGTGCGGTGCGAGACGTCGCCGCCCGCGACACCGGTCATCAGGGCGAGGTTCGAGACGAGGCCGTCCATGGCGCCGAACACCGCCGGGCGCAGCCAGCCGCCGTTCACATCACGGTGGGTGTGGTTGTCCCGGTGCGCCTCGTGCAGTACGGCGTCGGTCTCGATGATGGACACAGCTCTCCCCTTCTCCGGCAGCGCGTTTCGTACGCTCCCGCCCCGCTCGACACCCTCGAAAGTACGCACGAAAAGGGGCTCCCGCCAGCAAGGCAGGCCGTACTTACCACCCTCCGTAACCGCGTAGGCACGCCTTCCCTTCCTGTCCGAAGGCCGTCATCCGAGTGGCCCTTTTGTGGTGATAATCGGCCTCTGTGGTGGCTCCGCGTGGCACAGATCCCACAGGCACGAGAACTGGCTCTGTACGAGCGAAGGGTCGACGCGATGGAGCTGACCGCAGGAAATCCGGCAACGCCGCTGACGAGCGGCGCGCGGGCGGCGGTACGCGGGGCTCCGGACCCGGCCGGCCCGGAGCCGGCCGGCCGGCCGCTGCCGCCGCGGGGCGGCGTCGCCGACCGGGCTGGCGGTGCGCTGCTGGGCCTCGCGGTCGGCGATGCGCTGGGCGCCCCCGCGGAGAACATGCGGCCCTCCGAGATCCGCCGCCGCTGGGGCCGCATCGAGGGCTTCGTCAGCGACGACCCGGCGGGCACGGACGACACGGAGTACGCGATCTTCTCCGGGCTGCTGCTGGCCCGGCACGGCTCCGCGCTCACCGTCACCCATGTCGAGCGCGCCTGGCACCTGTGGATCGCCGATCTGGACGAGGGGCCGTTCCGGGGCGCCGGTTTCAGCGAGCGGGGCACGCTGGAGAACCTGCGCCGGGGACTGGCCGCCCCGATCTCCGCCCAGCACCGGCACGCCTGGAGCGACGGCCTGGCGATGCGGGCGGCGCCCTTCGGGGTCTTCGCCGCGGGCCGGCCCGCGGAGGCGGCCCGGCTGGTCGCGGTGGACGGGCGGGTCAGCCATGACGGCGAGGGCATCTACGGCGGGCAGGCGGTCGCGGCCGGAGTGGCGGCCGCGATGACGGGGGCCGGGGTCACCTCCGTGATCGCCGCCGCCCTCTCCGTCGTACCGATGGACTCGTGGACGGCACGCTCACTGCGCCGGGCGGTGACCGCCGCGCAGCACCCGCATCCCGACCGCCTCACGAGGGAGCGGGCGGTGCGCTCGGCCGTCGTCATCGGCGGATACCCGTGGACGGACCTGGCGCCCGAGGCGGTGGGCCTGGCCTTCGGCGCGTTCGCGGCGGCGCGCGGCGACTTCCGCACGGCGGTGCTGACGGCGGTCAACATGGGACGCGACGCCGACACGACGGCGGCGGTGGCGGGCGCCCTGGCCGGTGCGCTGCACGGCGCGTCCGCCATCCCGCGCGTCTGGGCGGACGCGATCGGCCCGGTCCGCGGCAGCTGTCTCCCCTCGATGCGGGGCTACCACGTCCTGGACATCGCGGAGCTGCTCACCCCGGACGAGAACGAGACGGAGGAGCCGGGCGGGGGGCCGCCCGGAGCGGAGCCCCTGGCGAGCGGCGCCCCCGGAACGGTGGCGGGTCGATGACCACCGCCAGGGACACCGGGCACCAGGACGTCCCCACGCACCCCGGGGACGCGCGCGAGCTCCCCGGCGACGAGCGGCCGCGCGAGGCCGCGCGGGCCGAGGCGGTCCCCGGAAGGGCCCGGCCGGCCACGCCGCGCCGGGCCCGGATCGAGGGCCTGCTGCTCGGGCTGGCGGCCGGGGACGCCGCCGGGTGGCCGGCCGCGCGGCACCGGGCGGCCCGGATGCCGGAGTGGACCCGGCGCCTGACCCGCGAGCTCGACACCTTCGCCGAGCAGAACGCGACCACCACCCTGCCCGTCCCCATCGCGCTGAACCAGCCGCCCGAGCCCCTGCGGCTCGGCCCGTCCGACGACGCCGAATGGGCGGCCTTCGCCGCCGGGACCATCCTCACCTCCGCCGCCGGCGCCCTGCAGGGCCTCTCCCCCGGCCGCCGGATGCGGGCGGCCGTGGACGCCGCCTGGAACGCGCTGGCCGCCGAGGTCGCCGCGGCGGCCGCCCGGGCGCCGGAGGTCGAGTCGGCGGTCCTGCCGCTGCGCGCGCGGATCTCGGTCCGGGCCGGACTCGGCAACCTCGCCGCCGGTCTCCGTCCGCCCGCCACCGGCCACGACAACCCGCACTACTTCGACGACGCGGCGTGCGTACGGGCCGCCGTGCTGGCCGTCGCGCATCCCGGCGACCCGGCGGCGGCGGCCGATCTCGCGGAGTTCGACGCGCGCTACACCCAGGACGGCGACGGGGTGCACGGGGCGCGGGCGATGGCCGCCGCGGTCGCCGAGGCCCTCGGCGGCGCCGACGTGGACACCGCGGTGAACGCCGCGCTGGCCCAGCTCCCCGAGGGCACCGAGATCGCCCGCAACGCCGCCCACGCCGTCCGCATCGCCCGCGAGTTCGCCGGCGAACGCGCCGGCGCGTTCGCCCTCGTGCCGGTGCTGGAGCATCAGATCGTCGACCACGTCTACAGCTACGGGATCGCCGCGGCCGAGACGGTCCCCGTCGCCCTCGCCCTGGCCACCGCGGCCCGCGGAGACCTCGCGCAAGCCGTGCCGTCGGCGGCCTGCCTGTCCCGGGTCGCCGACTCGGCCCCCGCCCTGGCCGGCGCGCTCACCGGGGCGCTGGGCTCCGTCACCTCCGTACCCGACGGCTGGCGCGAGGCGTGCCGCACCCTGGCGGGGTGCGCGCTGCCCCGTTTCGCGGGCACGGATCTGATCGAACTCGCCGAGCTGCTGGCAGACACGGAACCAGCTCCCCCGGGTGGACAATTCGGACATGACATCCACAGCGCCCACGGCGCCCACGCGGTCCGCACTCCCCACGACCCCTGCGGGGCCCACCCTCGATGAACGGATCGCGGGCGCGCTCGTCGGCGCGGCCGTCGGCGACGCGCTCGGCGGTCCGGTCGAGGGCCGGCCGCCCGAGCAGATCGCGGCCCGGCACGGCGGCCGGATCACCGGGGTCGTCGGCCCGTGGGACGGCGAGGACTGGCGCACCGCCCGCCCCATCGCGCCGTACCACAAGGGCGACGGGCACGTCACCGACGACACCTTGATGACCCATGCGCTGGTGCGTGTGTACGGGAAGGTCCGGGGACATCTCGACGCCTACTCGGTGGCCGACCACCTCGTACCGGAGCTGATCTCGAACCCGCGCTGGATTCCGGAGCTGGAGGCCGAGGCGCTGCCGCTCCAGCGGATCTTCCTCGCCGAGAAGTGGATCGTCGCGCGGCTGCACTACGGGCATGTCGACCCGCGCGAGGCGGGCGCCGGGAACATCGTCAACTGCGGGGCCGCGATGTACATGGCTCCGGTCGGGCTGGTGAACGCCGCCGATCCGCAGGCCGCGTACGCCGAGGCGCTGGATGTCGCGGGCGCCCATCAATCCAGCTACGGCAGGGAGGCGGCCGGGGTGTTCGCGGCCGCGGTCGCCGCGGCGTGCGTGCCGGGGGCGACGCCCGCGAGCGTCGTCGAGACGTGTCTGTCGCTGGCCAAGGACGGGACCCGGGCCGCCATCGACGCGGTCTGCGAAACCGCCGTCGGGCACCGGGACTTCGAGTCCGCGCTCGCCCCGCTGCGGGAGGCGGTCGCCCCCTTCGACACCGTCGGGCCCGACTACCGCGCACCCTCGCTCGGCGCCCGCCGCCCGTCCCGGCTGCACGCCATCGAGGAGCTTCCCATCGCCCTCGGGATGCTGCTCGTCGCGGACGGGGACTACCGGCACGCGGTCCTCGGGTCGGTCAACTACGGGCGGGACTGCGACTCGATCGCCACGATGAGCGGTGCGATCGCGGGCGCGCTGCACGGCGAGCGGGCGGTCCCCGCCGACTGGGCGACGACGGTCGGCGAGGCCAGCCGGCTCGACCTGCACGCCCCGGCCCGCACCCTGAGCGAGGTCGCCCGCGAGGTGTTCGCGCACGACACGGCCCGCCGCCGTCGCCACGAGGCCGCCTTCGCCACGCTGGCGGGCCGGCCGTGAGCGCGACGGTGCGGGCCACCTGGGTCCAGCCCGAGGACCTCGTGGGACACGAGTTGCGGCAGGCGGCCGAGGACGGGCGGGACGTCCGGGACATCGAGCGCCGGTGGTACGAGGCCGGCGGCTCCCCCGCCCCGGACCGCGCGGGCGCTTCCGAGCCTCCGGCCCCTCCCGGGCTGCGCGCGGTCGCCGGACGCCTGCTCGACGAACTCGCCCTGCTGGAGTCGCCGCTGGCCGACGACGAACCGACCGGCCTCGAAGCGGTCCGGGCCGCCTGCCCGCACTGGCCGGCCCCCCGCACGGAGCCGTCCGCCGTGGGGCGCGAGCGGCTGCACGCGGCCTGGCTGGGCCGCGCCGCCGGCTGCCTGCTCGGCAAGCCGGTCGAGAAGCTGCCGCTGGAGGGCATCCGCGCCCTGGCCCGCGCCACCGGGAACTGGCCGCTGAGCACCTGGCTCACCGCCCGCGGCGTGCCCCCGGCGCTGGCCGCCACCTACCCCTGGAACCGCCGTTCCGCGGCCACCTCGCTGGCCGAGAACATCGACGGGATGCCCGAGGACGACGACCTCAACCACCCACTGCTCACCGTCCTGTTGCTCCAGCGGCACGGAGCCGCGTTCACCACCGCCGACCTCGCCCGGCTCTGGCTGGAGGAGCTCCCGGCCGGCCGGACGTTCACCGCCGAGCGGGTCGCGTACCGCAATCTGCTCGACGGCTTCGAGCCTCCGGACACCGCCCGCCACCGCAACCCGTTCCGGGAGTGGATCGGGGCGCAGATCCGTGCCGACGTGCACGGCTGGACCCACCCCGGCGACCCGGCCGCGGCGGCGGAGCAGGCACACCGCGACGCGGTCCTCACCCACACCGGGAACGGGGTGTACGGCGCGATGTTCACCGCGGCGGCGCTCGCCGAGGCGGCCGGCGGCGAAACCGATGTGCACGGGTGCCTCGCGGCCGGCCTGCGCGTGGTCCCGCCGCGGTCACGATTCGCCCAGGCGGTCCGGGACGGCGTCGCCGCGGCCCGCGAGGAGCACCGCTTCGATTCCGTCGTCGACCGGCTGCACGCGGCGTACGGCCGGTACCACTGGGTGCATGTGCTGCCCAACGCGGCTCTGCTCACCGCCGCCCTCACCCATGCCGACGGTGACTTCACCGGCTCCATCTGCCGTGCGGTGTCCGGCGGCTGGGACACCGACTCCAACGGGGCGACCGCAGGTTCGCTCGCCGGGCTGCTGGCCGGGCGGCCGGACGCGCTGCCCGACCGGTGGACCGCCCCGCTGAAGAACCGGCTCGCCACATCCGTCACCGGTTTCGACTCGGTCGGCTTCGACACTCTCGCCGACCTGACCCACCGGCTCACCCACGAGGAGGCACTCCGCCCATGACCAACGTCGCGGTGCTCGGCAGCACCAATATGGATCTTGTGGCCTACGTCGACCGCGCCCCCGAGCTCGGGGAGACCGTCACGGGACGGGAGTTCCGCACCGTTCCCGGCGGCAAGGGCGCCAACCAGGCCGTCGCCGCCGCCCGCGCGGGGGCCGAGGTGCTGATGATCGGCGCGGTCGGCGACGACGAGTACGGCGTCCGGATGCGGGAGAACCTGGAGCACTCGGGCGTCGACACCGACCTGCTGCACACCGCCGAAGGGCCCAGCGGCACCGCGCACATCGTGGTCGACGGCAAGGGCTCCAACGCGATCGTGGTGATCCCCGGCGCCAACGGCACCGTCACCTCGCTCGGGCCGGGCGAGATCGCCGCCATCTCCGGCGCCGATCTGCTGCTGCTCCAGCTGGAACTGCCGCTGTCGGCAGTCCTCGAAGGGGCCCGCGCCGGTCACGCCCAGGGGGTGCGGACCGTCCTCACCCCCTCCCCCGTACAGCCGCTGCCCGCCGAACTCCTCGACTGCGTCGATCTGCTGATCCCGAACGAGCACGAGGCGGCCGAACTGTCGGGGCACGCCGAACCGCACGCCGCGGCCGAGGTCCTGCTCAGCCAGGTGCCGGCGGTCGTCATCACGCTCGGTTCCAAGGGCTGCCTGTACGCGGCACGGGGCAGCCGGGCCGTCCACTTCCCGGCCCCCGACGTGACCGCCGTCGACACCACCGGCGCCGGGGACACCTTCGTCGGCACGCTCGCCGTGGCGCTCGGCGAGGGGCGTCCGGTGCCGCAGGCCATCGCCTGGGCCTCGTCGGCCGCCGCGCTCTGCGTGCAGAGACCCGGGGCCTCGGTCTCCATGCCGTACCGCACCGAGATCGACGGCGCATGAGCGCCCCGGGAGCGGCGCCCCTCACCGGGCTGCGGGTCATCGATCTCGCCACGCTGTTCGCGGGCCCTCTCTGCGCGACCATGCTGGGCGACTTCGGCGCCGACGTGATCAAGGTGGAGCATCCGGACAAGCCCGATCCGTCGCGGGGCCATGGCCCGGCGAAGGACGGCGTCGGCCTGTGGTGGAAGCTGCTGGGCCGCAACAAGCGCAATCTCACGCTCGATCTCTCCTGCCCCGGGGGCCGCGACCTGCTGTTGCGGCTCGCCGCCGACACCGACGTGATCATCGAGAACTTCCGGCCGGGCACGCTGGAGCGGTGGGGGCTCGGGCCGGCGGAACTGCACGCCGTCAATCCGCGGCTGGTGCTGGTCCGGGTCACGGGCTTCGGCCAGTTCGGCCCGTACGCGCACCGGCCCGGCTTCGGCACGCTCGCGGAGGCGATGAGCGGGTTCGCGGCGATCACCGGGGAACCGGACGGCCCGCCGACGCTGCCGCCGTTCGGTCTCGCCGACTCGATCGCGGCGCTCGCCACGTCGTTCGCGGTGATGGCCGCGCTGGCCGGCCGGGACCGCACGGGTGCGGGCCAGGTCGTCGACATGGCGATCATCGAGCCGATCCTGATGGTGCTCGGCCCCCAGCCGCTCTGGTACGACCAGCTCGGCTACGTCCAGCCGCGCACCGGCAACCGTTCGCGCAACAACGCCCCGCGCAACACCTACCGCACCTCGGACGGGCACTGGGTGGCCGTCTCCACCTCGGCGCAGTCCGTCGCGGAGCGGGTGATGCGCCTGGTGGGGCGCGCGGAGCTGATCGACGAGCCGTGGTTCGCCTCCGGCGCCACGCGGGCCGAGCACAGCGACGAGCTCGACGAGGCGGTCGGCCACTGGATCGGGCGGCGCACCCGGGAGGAGGCGGTCTCCGCGTTCGAGAAGGCGGAGGCGGCCATCGCACCCATCCACGACATCCGTGACGTGATGGAGGATCCGCAGTACCGCGCCCTGGACTCCGTCACGGAGGTCGACGACCCGGAACTGGGCCCGCTGAGGATGCAGAACGTCCTGTTCCGGCTGTCGGCGACGCCGGGGTCGATCCGCTGGGCCGGGCGTCCGCACGGCGCCGACACGGCCGACATCCTCACCGGCCTCGGTCTGAGCGGCGCGGAGATCGAGGCACTGCGTGCGGAGCGTGTCCTGTGACCGCCGAGACCCCGCTGACCTGGCTGTACGTGCCCGGCGACCGGCCGGACGTGGTGCGCAAGGCCTGCGATGCGGGGGCGGACGCGGTGATCGTCGACCTGGAGGACGCGGTCGCCCCCGACCGCAAGGAGTACGCGCGCTCGGCCACCGTCGAACTGCTCGGCGAACCGGCTTCCCCCGAGGCGGTGCCGGTCCATGTCCGGGTCAACGACGAGACGGACGTGCTGGCCCTGGCGGGGCTGCCGGGGCTCGCCGGGCTGCGGCTGCCGAAGATCACGCATGCCGCGTCCGTCCACCACATCGCGGCGCTGGCCCCCGGCGTCGCGCTCTGTCCGCTGCTGGAGTCGGCACTCGGGATCGAGCACGCGTACACGGTGGCCAGCGCCCATCCGCAGGTCCGTTCCGTGGCCCTCGGGGAGGCAGACCTCCGGGCGGACCTGGGGGTACGGGACGATGCCGGGCTCGACTGGTCGCGCAGCCGGGTGGTGGTCGCGGCCCGGGCGGCCGGGCTGGCCCCGCCCATCCAGTCGGTCTTCCCGGACGTCCGGGACATGGACGGTCTGTGGGCGTCCTGCGCGCACGGGCGGGCGCTCGGCTTCCTCGGCCGGGCGGCGATCCACCCGCGACAGCTCCCGGTCATCGAGCGGGCGTTCCGGCCGACGCCGCAGGAGGTCGAGGCGGCGCAGGAGATCATCGAGGCGGCCCGCCTCCAGGCGGGGGCGCTGGCCCTCCCCGACGGCCGCTTCGTGGACGCGGCGGTGGTCGCCCAGGCCCACCGCACGCTGTCCCTGGCCGGTCGGGCGCGGTGAGCGGTTCGCGGGGGCGGGGGCCCGGCAACGGTGGGCGGGCGCGCCCCGCCCGCCCCCTTCCTCGATCGCCGGACTGGCGTGACCGGCGCCCGCGCGAGGAGGCGCCAAGCCGGTCGCCGTGCGGGGAGCGAGGACGCCCCCACCCGCGGGACGCGGGGGGGCGCACACGACGAGGGGCCGCCGAGTCGTTCGGCGGCCCCTCGTCATCGCGTGCTGCGGCGGCGTCAGCCCTTGGCCGTCTCCGCCTCGCCGTTCGTCTTGGGCGCGTCCTCGTCTGCGTCGGCGTCGGCGTCGGCCTCGGCCGGCTTGGCCTCGCCGGACTCCGCGTCCTCCCCGTCCACCGCGTCCGGCGCCTCGGGCGCCTCGGGCGCCTCGGGCTCGACGATCTCCTCGCGCCCCGGCCGTACCTTCGCCGAGACCACGATGTACGTCACCGCCAGGACGAACATGATCAATGCGGTCCACACGTTCAGACGCAGGCCCAGGATGTGGTGGGCCTCGTCGACGCGCATGTACTCGATCCAGGCGCGGCCCGCACAGTACGCGGCGACGTACAGCGCGAACGCCCGTCCGTGTCCGAGCTTGAACCGGCGGTCCGCCCAGACCACCAGGAGCGCCACGCCGATGCACCACAGCGACTCGTACAGGAAGGTGGGGTGGTAGGTGCCGGCGACCCGGTTGGGGCCCTCGCTGATCTTCAGCGCCCACGGGACGTCGGTCGCCCTGCCGTACAGCTCCTGGTTGAACCAGTTGCCCCAGCGGCCGCAGGCCTGGGCGAGGGCGATGCCGGGCGCGAGCGCGTCGGCCCAGGCGGGCAGCGGGATCCCGCGGCGGCGGCAGCCGATCCAGGCCCCGACCGCGCCGAGCGCGATCGCACCCCAGATGCCGAGGCCGCCCTGCCAGATCTTGAAGGCGTCGACCCAGTTCTCACCGTCGCTGAAGTACAGCTGGTAGTCGGTGATGACGTGGTAGAGCCTGCCGCCGACGAGGCCGAAGGGGACGGCCCAGACGGCGATGTCGGCCACGGTGCCGGCTCGGCCGCCCCGGGCGATCCAGCGCTTGTTGCCGAACCAGACGGCGACGAAGACACCGATGATGATGCAGAACGCGTAGCCGCGGAGCGGGATCGGTCCGAGATCGATCACGCCGGTCGACGGGCTGGGAATGTAGGCAAGGTTCATGGCACGGTCGACGCTACCCTGCCGGGCGGGACGTACGGCAACCCGCCCGGCAACGTCTGGGTAACGAGCGGCCCTCGATCCCCCGGTCGCCCGCCCCTCAGGAGCCCGAGGGGGCGGGCGTGACCGTGCCCGGCTTCTTGCCCTTGTTGGCTTCGGCGACCCACTTCTTCAGGTTGGCCACGGTGATCGGCTCGTTCCCCTTCTTGGGGAAGATCGACTCACCGTTGAGCAGCGCCGTCGGTGTGCCCTGGAATCCGCCGTTCTGGAAGGCGGTGTTCGACTTCTGCACCCAGGAGTCGTGGGCCCCGTCGTTCACACAGGCGCGGAACGCGGGCGTGTCGAGTCCGTCGACCTTCTTGGACAGCTCGATCAGCTTGTCGTTGTCACCGAAGGCGTCGTCGGACTCCTGCGGCTGGTTGCTGTACAGGACGTCGTGGTACGCGGGGAACTTGCCGGCGTCCTGGGCGCACGCCGCCGCGTTGGCCGCCCTCAGCGAGCCGCTGCCGCCCATGTTGCCGTCGATCAGCGTGGCGAAGTGGTAGTCGACCTTGAGCTGCCCGTCCTGCTCCATCCGGTGGATCGTGTCCCGGAAGGCGTTCTCGAACTGGGCGCAGACCGGGCAGCGGAAGTCCTCCCAGACCGTGAGCGTCGACGGGGCGTCGTCCGCTCCCACCGGAATGGTCAGGCTGTCCTTGCCGGTGGCGCCGGACGGGGCGACGGCGGGACCCGACGCCTTGTCCTTGTCGCCCTTGCCGCCCGTGTTCGCCGCGATCAGGCCGACGACGGCGGCCAGTCCGAGGACTCCCACCACGGCCGCGGAGACGATCAGCGTGCGGCGGCGGCGCTCACGCGCCCTCGCCAGCTCGCGCTGCTGGTTCAGCCGGTCTCGCGCGGCCCTTTTTCCCTCTTGGTTCTTCTCGCTCACACCCGCAGCAACGAACCGGGGAGGCACTCGCGTGCCTCCCCGGTCCCAGTCCACCCATTCGGGTGATCACGGATGTCAGCGCTTTCGAACACCTTCGGCCAGGTCGGCCGCCAGGGAACGGACGGCCGCCAGACCCGCCGCCTCGTCCGGGGCGTCGAGCATCCGCTTGACGAAGGCGGAGCCGACGATGACCCCGTCGGCGAAGCCGGCGACCTCGGTGGCCTGCTCGGCGTTCGAGACGCCGAGCCCGACGCAGACCGGGAGGTCCGTGGTGGCGCGGGTGCGCCGCACGAGGTCCTGGGCCTGCTCGCCGACGGAGACCCGGGTGCCGGTGACACCCATCAGGGACGCCGCGTAGACGAAGCCGGAGCCGGCCTCCGTGATGGTGGCGAGGCGCTCGTCCTTGCTGCTGGGCGCGACGACGAACACGGTCGCGAGACCGTGCTTGCCGGCGTGCTCGCGCCACAGCTCGGACTCCTGGACCGGGAGGTCGGGCAGGATGCACCCGGCTCCGCCGGCCTCGGCGAGTTCGGCGGTGAAGCGCTCGACGCCGTACCGGTCGATCGGGTTCCAGTACGTCATGACGAGGATCGGGATGCCGGTCGCCTCGTGCGCCTCGCGGACCGTGCGCATCACGTCGGCGATCCGCACGCCACCGCGCAGGGCGATGTCGTCGGCCGTCTGGATCACGGGGCCGTCGAGCACGGGGTCGCTGTGGGGCAGCCCCACCTCGACGACGTCGGCGCCTCCGGCCGCCACGGCCTTGACGGCTTCGATGGCGCCGTCCACGGTCGGGAAGCCGGCGGGCAGGTACGCGATCAGCGCGGCCCGGTTCTCGGCCTTGGCCGCGGCGAGCGTGGTGTTCAGCAGTTCGATGTTGCCGCTCACTTGACGTCCCCCTCGATCTCGGCGCGATCGCTGTCCGCGTCGGCCTCGACGGCCGCGTCCGCGTCGTACAGACCGAAGTAGCGCGCCGCCGTGTCCATGTCCTTGTCGCCGCGGCCGGACAGGTTGACGAGGATCAGACCGTCCTTGCCGAGTTCCCTGCCGACCTCCAGGGCGCCGGCCAGCGCGTGGGCGCTCTCGATGGCAGGGATGATCCCCTCGGTGCGGGAGAGCAGGCGCAGCGCCTGCATGGCCGCGTCGTCGGTCACCGCGCGGTACTCGCCGCGGCCGATGTCCTTCAGGTACGCGTGCTCCGGACCGATGCCCGGGTAGTCCAGTCCGGCCGAGATGGAGTACGGCTCGGTGATCTGGCCCTCGTCGTCCTGGAGGACGTAACTGCGTGAGCCGTGCAGGATGCCGGGCTCGCCCTCGGTCAGGGTCGCCGCGTGCTCGCCGGTCTCCACCCCGTGCCCTGCGGGCTCGCAGCCGATGAGGCGGACGCCGGCGTCCTGGATGAGGGCGTGGAAGAGCCCGATGGCGTTGGAGCCGCCGCCGACGCAGGCGACCGCGGCGTCCGGCAGCCGGCCGGTCCTCTCCAGGATCTGCCGCCTGGCCTCCACGCCGATCACGCGGTGGAAGTCGCGGACCATCGCCGGGAAGGGGTGCGGGCCCGCGACCGTGCCGAAGAGGTAGTGGGTGCGGTCGACGTTGGCGACCCAGTCGCGGAACGCCTCGTTGATGGCGTCCTTGAGCGTGCGGGAGCCGGACTTCACGGCGATGACCTCGGCGCCGAGCATCCGCATGCGCGCCACGTTCAGCGCCTGCCGCTCGGTGTCGATCTCGCCCATGTAGATGGTGCATTCGAGGCCGAAGAGCGCGCACGCGGTCGCGGTCGCGACGCCGTGCTGGCCGGCTCCGGTCTCCGCGATGACGCGGGTCTTGCCCATGCGCTTGGTGAGCAGCGCCTGGCCCAGCACGTTGTTGATCTTGTGCGAGCCGGTGTGGTTGAGGTCCTCGCGCTTGAGGAAGATCCGGGCGCCGCCGGCGTGCTCGGCGAAGCGCTCGACCTCGGTCAGGGCGCTGGGCCGACCGGTGTAGTTCACCATGAGCTCGTTGAGCTCGGCGGCGAAGGCGGGGTCGGCCTTCGCCTTGTCGTACTCGACGGCGACCTCGTCCACGGCGGCGACGAGCGCCTCCGGGATGAACTTTCCGCCGTACGCGCCGAAGTACCCCTCGGCGCTGGGAATCAGACCCTCCGGGTCCGGAATGAAGAAGTCGGACGACATCTCGACGTGCTCCTCGGCATGGCAGTGGGTGGGTTCACCGTATGCGCCGTGAGCGGAGCGCCGCCGCGGCCGTGGACGGCCGGGCGGTGCGGTCGTGCGGATCTCCGCCGGATGGGGCGGGGTACGACGGCCGGGGCTCGCTCTACTGCGCGGACCCCGTGCGCCATCGCATGCCGTTGACCTGTCCGGGCTCGTCGCCGATCACGTACCGCACCCGCCGGCCGTGCACGCGGCGCGCGGGGGCGCGGCAGCCGCGCGGGCGGCAGCCACGCGCCAGCGGCGCGTGCGGGTTCCGGCCCGTGACCCCGGCGTGGCGCAGCCCCGCCCGGGGACGGCACGCGGAACGGTCGGCGGTCACGGGTGCGGTCAGCTCCGTCCGTGCCGGAGGGCCGGGTGGGCGCCGGCGGCGACCAGGTCGGCGACGGCCGCCTTCGGGTCACGGCCGGTGACCAGGGATTCGCCGACCAGCACGGAGTCCGCGCCGGCGTTGGCGTAGGCGATGAGGTCGTGCGGGCCGCGGACGCCGGACTCCGCGACCTTGATGATGTGGCCGGGGATCTCGGGGGCGACGCGCTCGAAGGTGGAGCGGTCGACCTTGAGGTCCTTCAGGTTGCGCGCGTTGATGCCGATGATCTTCGCGCCGGCCTCCACCGCGCGCTCCGCCTCCTCTTCGTCGTGCACCTCGACCAGCGGCGTCAGGCCGATGGACTCGGCGCGCTCGATCAGCGAGACGAGAGCCTCCTGGTCGAGGGCGGCGACGATCAGCAGGACGAGGTCGGCGCCGTAGGCGCGCGCCTCCCACAGCTGGTACGAGGTGACGATGAAGTCCTTGCGCAGGATCGGGGTGTCGACCTTGGCGCGCACGGCCTCCAGGTCGGCGAGCGAGCCGCCGAAGCGGCGCTCCTCGGTGAGGACCGAGATGACGGACGCGCCGCCGGCCTCGTAGTCCGCGGCGAGCGCGGCCGGGTCGGCGATGGCCGCCAGGGCGCCCTTGGAGGGGCTGGAGCGCTTGACCTCGCAGATGACGGTCACGCCCTCGCCGCGCAGGGCGGCGACTCCGTCCTTGGCCTGGGGAGCGCGGGCCGCGCGCTCCTTGAGCTCGTCGAGGCTGACGCGCGCCTGCCGCTCCGCGAGGTCGGCGCGAACGCCGTCGATGATCTCGTCGAGCACACTCACGCGAGAGGCCCCCTTCCGGGACGTTGACGGGGAACGGAACTGAACAGGATGGACCGTTCCGATGGTATCCGCAGGAGGCCGGTGGGCCCGCATCCGGCCGACGGGTGTCCCACTACCTGGGCATTCACGGGGCCAGCGCCGATCCGAACGGCAGGTTCCGGACCACGGTGAAGATCAGCACGACGGATCCGATCGCCCACCAGTGGAGGGCTCTCGGTGCGAGCCGCAGGGGCGGCCGGCCGGCGGCCGCGCGGACCGTCCAGAGCACCCAGAGCACGGCGAAGGCCGCGTATCCGAGGACGGCCAGGGCGTTGGAGCCGAGCGCCGCCGCGATGTCGCCGTGGGCGAAGGCGTGGGCGCTGCGCAGTCCGCCGCAGCCGGGGCAGGCGAGGCCGGTGAGCCGGAGCAGCGGGCAGACCGGGTAGTGCCCCGGTTCGTTGGGGTCGACGGTTCCGACGTAGCCGAAGGCGGCGACGACGCCCGCCAGGACGGCGGCCGGCACGGCGGTCCGCCGCCACCGCGGGACGGGAGCGGGGGCGGGCGGGAAGACCGGCGCGGGCCCGTGCTGCGGGCCAGGACCGGCCGGCCGGCCGGTCACCGGCTGCGAGCCCGGGACCGGCGGGGCGGGGGAAGGCGATGCGTCCACTCGGTGATTGTCGCCGCTGACGCGAAAAGGCGCAGCCCGGGCCGGGCTGCGCCTCGCGTGGTCGTGTCCCGCGGAGGGATTCAGGAGATCTGCGCCTGTCCGGCGCGGTCCCTGGCCGCTGCGAGCTCCGCCGACTCCTTCGGCATGCCGAGGCCGGCGGCCTTCATGGCGAGGCCCACGATCCCGCCGACGAAGACGACGGCGATTCCGGCCCAGAAGCCGAGCGGGTTGGCCGCGACCATGAAGACGCCCGCGATGCAGAAGCCGATGAAGGCGATGATGACACCGGTCCAGGCGGCCGGGGTGTGTCCGTGGCTGCTGCCCGCCATGAGTTGCTCCTCGTTGGTGTTGCGCTGTTGGTATCGCTCGGGGGTGCCGCAGCCCTGCCGCTGTGGGCGCCGCTGTGCTGCGAGCTCACGGCCATTGTCCCGTACGCGCGGGTGCGACGTGAGCTGGGGGGTCATGCCTCGCGCGTCGGGTCCTCACCGCGGTCCAGGGCCTTCCACAGGTCCTCGGGCCGGTCGGGGTCCGGGGCGGGGCGGCGGGCCTTGCGGGGGCGCGGGGTGCCGTCGCGCTCGTACCGTCCGGACATCGTGGGCCAGCGGCTCCCGTAGCGGAGGGCGAGGAGCCCGGCGAGCAGGATCAGCAGGCCGCCGGCCGCGGTCACGTAGGGCCAGGCGGTGTGGCTGAGGGCTTCGATGGTGGCGGCGCTGTCGCCGGTGGACCGAGCGGCCTTCTCGTCGAGTGCGGCGCTGTCGGAGGCGCCGAGGTAGGCGCTCACGGCGGCGCCGAGTCCGCTGAGGGCCAGCAGCCCCGCGACGGCGAGCCGGCCGGTGGCGCGGACGGCGAAGACGGCGACGAGGGCGGCCAGGCCGACTATCGCGAGGGCCGCGGGGAGGCCGGTGACGTCCTGCCCCTCGGCGCTCAGTGCCAGGGTGCCGCCGCCGACCGCGGCCTTGCCGTCGGCCCAGGTCTGACCGGAGGAGAGCAGGACGAGGGTGGCGCCGGCCGCCCCGAGGAGCAGGCCGGCTGCCAGGCTTCGGCGGCTTCCCGCGCTGTCGGGCGCGGCGGCGGCTTCGGCACGGGGCTGGGGTACGGGGACGGCGCTCACGTACTCCACTATCCCCTACGGCTCCGCGTGGACGGACCGCCCCCCGTGTGCCTCCCGTCTCAGCGGGAGCCGAGCCGGTTGGCGGTGTGGACGGCGCGGAGGACCGCCGCGGCCTTGTTCCGGCACTCGGTGTCCTCGGCGACCGGGTCGGAGTCGGCGACGACACCGGCCCCGGCCTGGACGTACGCCGTACCGTCCCGCAGCAGTGCGGTGCGGATGGCGATGGCGGTGTCGGAGTCCCCCGCGAAGTCGAGGTAGCCGACGCAGCCGCCGTACAGTCCGCGGCGGGTGGGTTCGAGTTCCTCGATGATCTGCAGGGCGCGCGGCTTCGGGGCGCCGGAGAGGGTGCCCGCGGGGAAGCACGCGGTGAGGACGTCGAAGGCGGTACGGCCTTCGGCGACGCGGCCGGTGACGGTGGACACGATGTGCATCACGTGCGAGTACCGCTCGATCGACATGAAGTCGACGACCTCGACGCTGCCGGGCTCGCAGACCCGTCCCAGGTCGTTGCGGCCGAGGTCGACGAGCATCAGGTGCTCGGCGCGTTCCTTCGGGTCGGCGAGGAGCTCGTCGGCGAGGGCCTGGTCCTCCTGGGGCGTGGCGCCGCGGTGCCGGGTGCCGGCGATCGGGTGGAGCATCGCACGGCCGTCCTCGACCTTGACGAGCGCCTCGGGGCTGGAGCCCGCGACGTCGAAGCCCTCGAACCGGAAGAGGTACATGTACGGCGAGGGGTTGGTCGCGCGCAGCACCCGGTAGACGTCCAACGCGCTGGCGGTGCACGGGGTTTCGAAGCGCTGGGAGGGGACGACCTGGAAGGCCTCGCCGGCCCTGATGCGCTCCTTCACGTCCTCGACGGCGTCCTGGTAGGCGGGGCCGCCCCACAGGGCCGTGTACGGCGGCAGCTCGGAGGGCGGCAGGGCGGCCGGGGCGTTCTCGACGGGGCGGCGCAGGTCCTGCTCCATGGCGTCGAGCCGGGCGACGGCGTCGGTGTACGCCTCGTCGACGCCGGTGGCCAGGTCGTTGTGGTTGATCGCGTTGGCGATCAGCAGGACGCTGCCGTCCCAGTGGTCGAGGACGGCGAGGTCGGAGGTGAGCAGCATCGTCAGCTCGGGGAGCTTCAGGTCGTCGCCGCCGTGCTCGCCGATCTTCTCGAGCCGGCGCACGATGTCGTAGCCGAGGTAGCCGACCATGCCGCCGGTGAAGGGCGGCAGCCCGGATTCCTGGTCGTGCGGGGTGTGCAGGGTCTCGATGGTCGCGCGGAGGGCCTGGAGCGGGTCGCCGTCCACGGGCACCCCGACCGGCGGGGTGCCGAGCCAGTGGGCCTCGCCGTCGCGGGTGGTGAGCGTGGCGGCACTGCGTACGCCGATGAACGAGTACCGCGACCAGGTGCGGCCGTTCTCCGCGGATTCCAGCAGGAAGGTGCCGGTGCGTTCCCCCGCGAGCTTGCGGTAGAGGCCGACCGGGGTGTCGCCGTCCGCGAGGAGCCGGCGGGTGACGGGGATGACGCGCCGGTCGACGGCCAGCTTGCGGAAGGTGTCGAGGTCCATGGCGGCAGACCCTACTGTCCGAGGGGGTGTCTCGCTGACCAGGGTCGGATCAGGCCGCGGCGGGTGCGGTACATCGCAGGGCGCCGGGGCGTCCTCGATGGGGGTACCTCCCCTGCCCTTCAGGCTATGGGGGAGGAGCGATCAGGACGTTTCGGCAACGCCGCGAGGTGCCGTGCCGGGCGTCGGGGACCCGGCCCCGGCCGGCGAGACACCCCCTGTGGGGAGGACGTCGGCGTCGAAACAGGTGCGGTCGCCCGTGTGGCAGGCGGCGCCCGTCTGGTCGACCCTGACGAGGACGGTGTCGGCGTCGCAGTCCAGGGCGACGGACTTGACCTCCTGGATGTGGCCCGAGGTGTCGCCCTTGACCCAGTACTCCTGGCGGCTGCGCGACCAGTAGGTGCAGCGGCCAGTGGTGAGGGTGCGGTGGAGCGCCTCGTCGTCCATCCAGCCGAGCATCAGCACCTCGCCGGTGTCGTACTGCTGGGCGATGGCCGGGACCAGCCCGTCGGCGCCGCGCTTGAGGCGGGCGGCGATGGCGGGGTCGAGGTCGCTGGCGGGCCGGGGCGTGCCGGGCGGGGGCGTGCTGGTCATGGGCCCATTGTGCCGTGGTCCGCGGGACCGTTCGGGCGTGCGTCCACTGGGCGGACGCGGGGCGACGGTCGTACGCTGGCGGGCATGTCGACCCATGCGAAGCGCGAACGACTTCTGCTTGCCGACCTGTTGGAGGCCGTCGGGCCGGAGGCGCCCACCCTCTGCCACGGCTGGACGGCCCGTGATCTGGCGGCCCACGTGGTGGTGCGGGAGCGGCGGCCGGACGCGGCGGCCGGGCTGGTCATCGGCCCGTTGAAGAACCGGCGTGACCGGATCATGACCGAGTTCACCGAGAAGCCGTACGAGGAACTGATCCAGCTCATCCGTACGGGTCCGCCGAGGATGTCCCCGTTCAGCCTGAAGCAGCTCGACGAGGCGGCCAACACCGTCGAGTTCTACGTGCACACGGAGGACGTCCGCCGGGCGCAGCCGGACTGGTCGGCGCGGGAGCTGGACCCGGTCTTCGCCGACGTCCTGTGGTCGCGTACGGAGAAGGCGGCCCGCGTGCTGGGGCGGAAGGCCCCAGTGGGGCTGGTCCTGCGCCGCCCGGACGGGCAGACGGCGGTCGCGCACCGGGGCACCCCGGTGGTGACGGTGACGGGGGAGCCGGGCGAGCTCCTGCTGTTCGCGTTCGGGCGGCAGGACGCGGCGCGGGTGGACCTGGAGGGCGAGCAGGACGCGATCGGCAGGGTGACGACGGCGAAGCTCGGGATGTAGGCGGGCGTTCCGCGCGCGGTGGGCTCAGCGCGGGAGTTCCGCGCGGCGGAGCGGGACGAAGGCCAGGCCGGTCACCGCGCCCGCCGCGCACAGCGCGGCGCTGGCGACGAAGACCGGACCGGTGCCCCAGAGCGCGACGGCGGCGCCGGTGGCCGGGTAGCTGAGCGGTGCCAGGGCGTGGGTGAAGAGCGTCGAGACCGAGGTGACGCGGCCCAGGTAGGCGGGGTCGGCGGCGGTCTGCGTGAGAGCGCCGCACAGGGCGCCGCCGAGGCCGGCGAAGAGTCCCACGAGGACCGCGACACCCGCGGCGAGCGGCACGGAGGGCGCGTACGCCAGGGCGGCGATGGCGGCCGCGCCGACCAGGACGGTGAGGCACATGACGAGTCCCGCCCTGGGGACCCTGCCGCGGACGGCGAGCAGGAGGGCCGAGCCGCCCGCGCCCGCGCCGAAGGCGGCGATGACCCAGCCCATGCCGGAGGCGCCCCAGCCGCGTTCCTCGCTGAGCAGGATCAGGCCGAGGTTGAGCGGTCCGACGAAGCCCAGTTCGCTGACGGCGACGACGAGCATGAGGGGGCCGAGCAGCGGGTGGCGGCGGATGTGACGCAGCCCGTCGGCGAGATCGCGCCAGGCGGTGCCGGCGGGTTCGGTTTCCGTCTTCTCGTCGCCGGCCGTCAGCGGGTTCATCCGTACGGCCAGGAGCAGCGGCAGCGAGACGGCGAAGAGCACGCCCGCCGCGGCGAAGGCCAGGACCGGGCCGCCGAGGGCCACCGCGACGCCGCCGAGCGGGGCGCCGACCACGTTGGCGGTGCGGGTGGCGAGGCCGCGCATGCCCTGGACCCGGGCGAGCTGGGAGGCGGCGGTGATCCGCGGCGGCAGGGCGCCGACGGCGGGCAGGAAGAGGGCGTCGACCGCGCCGAAGACCAGGGCGACCGCGATCAGCATCCACACCGTGGGCGAGGTGAGGAGCAGGGCGCCGGCCAGGCCGAGGATGACGAGGCAGCGGGCCGTGTCGCTCGCGACCACGACGCGGCGCGGTCCGAGCCGGTCGGCGAGCACTCCCCCGCCGAGCAGGAGCACGGCCCGTGGTATGGAACCGACGGCGAGCACCAGCCCGGTCTGGGAGGCGCTCCCGGTGCGGGCGGCGGCCCAGGCGAGGGCCATGTAGTAGACGCTGTCGCCGATCATCGACGCCGTGTAGGCGCCGAGCCAGCGCAGGACGTTGCCGTCCCGATGGGCGGGGGGTCGGGGATTCCCGGTGTCCTTGGCGGCGGGGAGGGTGAGGGTCACGGGGTCGTCCTCTCGGGGCGCCGGCTCAGGTCCGGAACGGGAAGCCGTACAGGTGCAGGGCAACGTTCTCGCGGTTCTCCGTGTCGCCCGCCTCGTCGCGGGCGCGGCCCCGCTCCTCGTACCGGCCGATCACCCCGTCCAGCTCGCGTTCGAGCGCGCCGAGCTCCTCGGGGGTCAGCCGAGCCAGGTACTCCGAGGTGAAGGAAGCCTTGCGCCAGGGGGGCGTCCAGCTGCGGTACGCGTCGAGGAAGCGGCGGTACAGCTCGATGTGCTGGTCGAACGAGAGCCGGCTGACCGCAGTGTGGGTGGCGGCCTTCTCTGGCGCGTCGCTGAAGTCCTCGTCGTGGAAGCGGAGCCCCTTCGACGCGGGCTGCCACCAGCGCTCGCGGCCGTCCTTGCCCTCCCGGTCGGCCTCCTCGATCAGGCCGTGGTCGGCGAGCTTGCGCAGGTGGTAGCTGACCAGCGAGACCTGCTCGTCCACCTGCTCGGCGAGCTGGGAGGCGGTGGCCTGCCGGGCGATGTAGAGCGCCCGGTACAGCTTCATCCGCAGCGGGTGTCCGAACGCCTTGAGCGTGCCGAGATCGGACACCCGGCGTGTTTCGTTGCTTGCCATGCCTCCACGGTAGATACGAAAGGAAACTTGCGCAATATCTATTGCGCAATAAAAGTTGCACGCTCGGCCGAGGACGTCGGCCGCTTACCCCGCCCCGCACGGGACCCGAGATACCCCAGCAGGAATCCGGCGGGAATCGTGATCAGCCCCGGCGTCTGGAGCGGGAACCAGTGGAAGTCGTGGGACGGGAAGAGCGCGATCGGAGTGCCGGAGAACGCCGGCGAGAACACCATCAGGAACACGATCAGCGGCAGCGTCCCGTAGACCGTCCAGCGCACGCCCCGCGCGTTGAACCACGGCCGGAACAGGGCGTACAGCAGGACCGGCGGCAGGACGGAGGCGGCGGCGGCGAAGGAGAGCGAGAGCAGCACCTGCGGATTGCGGTCATGGGTATATGTCGATACGTAGACGGAGAGCGCGCCGGTCAGGACGACGGCCAGGCGGGCGCGGAGGATCTCGCGCCCGGCGGAGCGGTCGGACCGGGCGGCCGTACGGGACCGGGCCTTCGCCGTGAAGTCGCGGGCGACGGACGAGGCGGCGGCGAGGGTGATGCCGGCCACCGCGGCCAGGGTGGTGGCGAAGACCGCGCAGGCGACGAAGGCGAACAGCGGGGACTCGCGCGGCCCGTCCGCCCCCGGGTCGAGCGCGCCGGTCACCAGCAGCAGCGCGGTGCCGCCCGCGGGGTCCGCGGCCTGGATGATCTTTCGGCCGAGCAGGGCGGACGCCCCGAGGCCGACCACGACGACGCCGGTGCACAGGAAGGCCACCGGGGCCGCCGCCCAGACGGTGGCGCGGCGCACGGTCCAGCTGTCGCGCATGGGGTGCAGCCGCATCATGATGTGCGGCATACAGGCGGCCCCGAGCACCAGGGTGAGCTGGAAGCCCAGCAGATCCAGGGCGCCGGCGAAGGTGTGGCCGAACTGCAGGCCGGGGCGCGCGTAGGACCCGCCCGCGCCGCTGCCGTGCCGGGCGGCGTCGAAGAGAGTGAACGGGTTCCAGCCGTACCGGGCGAGCACCAGCCCGGCGAGCAGGGTCACCGCGGCCAGCACGACCGCGACCTTGACGATCTGGATGTAGCCGGTGCCGCGCATGCCGCCCACCGCCGAGTAGCAGACCATCAGGGCGCCGCTGGCGACGGTGCAGCTGGTCAGCGCGCCGTCGGGCAGCCCGAACACGGAGGCCATGACCCGGCCCGCGGTGGCGAGTTGGACCAGCAGCAGGGGGGTCAGGACCACCAGGGTCGTGATCCCCAGGGCGCGGCGGACGGTCGGGTCGCCGAGCCGGTCCGCCAGGAAGTCGCCGAGGGTGAACACGCCCTTGCGGCGCATCGGTTCCGCCATGATCCGCATGACCAGGACCAGCGAGGCGACCGTGGCGACGGCGAACAGGATGCCGTCGAAACCGGCGAGGGCGACGGAGCCGGTGGTGGAGAGCAGGGTGGCGGCCGAGATGTAGTCACCGGCGATGGCCAGGCCGCTGCCGACGGGGCCGAGGGCGGAGCCGCCCCCCGCGTAGAAGTGCTCCGGGTCGTCCTGGTCCGCTGCGGCCAGCCCGCAGAGCAGCAACGACACGGCGACGAATCCGAGGAAGACGACCACGGCCAGCGACCGGGCGTCGAAGCCGCCGCTCACCGGCGCGGTCCCGGGACGGGAGCGGAGGTGACGGCGGTCGCGCAGGCGCGGTGCGCACGGGGCGCGCGAGGTGGCGGAGGCACTGAGGACATGCCGGTCACGGCATCAGGCGCCGGGGGCCGCGTACAGCGGCCGGGGCGAGGACGCTGCGCGCGTACAGCCGGTGCGGGCGAGGTGTGTGCGCGTGCACATCACCGGTCTGCGCGGCGGCAGTTGGGCGCGGGGATGTGCGCGCGGACGGGGGGGCCGGGGGGCCCGCCGGTCCGCATGAGGCGGCGGCGTCGGGGTGTGCGCGAGACGTGTACCGGCGCGGCCCGCCGGCCCGCGCGGGGCACCGACATCGACGTGCGCGCGAGACGTGTACCGGCGCGAGCCGCCGGTCCGCACGGGGGGGGCGCGGACGCGCGCACGCGGCGGTCACCGGTCCGCACGAGGCGGCCGGTTGGGGGATACGCGCGAGAGGCGGACACCGGGCGCGTGGCGGGGACGTGGCGCCACGTCCCCGCTGGCCCGGATCGCGGAGTCGCACTCCTGTGCGCCCGGGACGGCCGAGCACGTCCGGGCCGCGGAACCGGCAGGGGCGTGCGGGGCGCCGGCGCCCCGCAAGCCCCGGAGGCGACCGGGAAGTCGCCGGGCGTCCCGTCAGCCGGCCAGCAGACGGCGGGCCGCCAGGGCGAGAGAGACCTCGACCGCGTCGGACGGCCGGGTCAGACAGCGGCCGGTCAGCTGCTCGAAGCGGCGCAGCCGGTTCAGGACCGTGTTGCGGTGGCAGTAGAGCCGTGCCCCCGCCCGCTGGGCGGAACCGTCCGAGTCGAGCCACGCCGTCAGCGTCTCGATGATCACGTCGCGGTCGGCCGGGTCCAGCCGGTCCAGCGGCCCCAGCACCCGCGCGGCCAGGGCGGAGCCGAGCCCCGGGGACGAGACGACCAGGGCGGCGGGCAGCTGTTCGTCGAGCAGGACGACCCCGCCCCCGGCCGGGCAGGCCCGCAGGGCGGTCTCCGCGAGGCGGCGGGCGTCCCCGACGGCCGCCAGCCCGTCGACGACGGAGCTGATGCCGACCCGCGCGCCGGGCGGGACGGACAACCCGGCCGCCAGCGCGGCGAGTTCCGTGTCCCCGTCGACCGCGGCGGGAGGGGCGTCGCTCCCGTCCGCAGGACCGGTGGGCGGGGTGAGGGGTTCCGCCGGCCCCTCCCCCCGGGCCAGCGGCAGGATCGCGAACTCCGCGTCCGGGCCCGGGTGCCAGAGCGCGTCCGTCCCGGCGGGCAGCGTCATCGGCGGCTGCGCGGTGCCGTGCGGGGCGCGGCGGGCGGTGGCGACCACGAGCACCGCGTACCGCCCGTACTCCGGCAGCCCCAGCATCGCGGCGGCTTCCGGCAGTTCGGCGATCTGGGCGGTGCCGTCCAGCAGTGCCGCCGTCATCAGCCGCTGGCGGTTCTCCCGCCGCCAGGCCAGCCGGCGCTCCGTCTGGCGATAGGCGTCCGCGACGACACCGCAGTGCTCGTCCACGAAGTTCCAGACGTCCGCCGCGACGTGCACCAGCAGCCGGATGTCCTCGGGGTGGCGGCGGGCGGTGTCGTCCACCAGCTCCTGCCAGACCATCGCACCGCCCATCCGGAAGGCGTGCAGGACAGCGTCGAGCGGCAGGCCCTGCTCGGCCCGGACCTCACCGATCCGGCGGGAGGTGCGGTGGGCGGCCTCCCGGAACTCCCGGGGCTGGATCAGCGATCCGACGTTGTGCCGCAGCGAATGGTGCACCTCCTGCCAGATCTCCGCCGCGTCGGCGTCGATGGCCGAGCGGTAGGCGGGCTCCTGCTCCCGCAGCGCCTCGACGAGCCGGTCCGTCAGCTCGGGCAGCCCCTCCATCAGCACCCGGGCAGCCCGGTGCAGTGCGGCGACGGCCTCGCGATCGGCCAGCGAACGGAAGCGGCGCGGCATCGGCGCGACAGGGGGCGGCCCGTGCAACGCCCTGACCCGTGAACGTACGACCTGCGGCATGGCGGCCTCCACCGGGATTCGGCCGGCTCCGGAATACGGCCGGCTCCGGTTCACCCAGCCCGGTGTTGGGCATGAGCACACCGAATCATCCTGACGCCCGCAGAATGGCATACCGCCCAGTCGGTACCTAGAGGTTTGCGTCGTTCTTCTCATCACGGTCCTGCAACCTCCCTGACTCGGACAGGGCTACGGAGCCCTTGGCGGGACCCCGTAGCCGCGCCGGCCCCAGAGCCGTTCACCTGGGATCGGGCCGGGCTCGGCGGGGTCCCGCACGGGCATCTGCCGGGTTTGCCGTCGCCTTGCGACCGCACGCACCGGACCCCGCAGCCTCATCGCCCGATCCGGACGAAAGGGCCTAACGGTCCAGCAGCCGGGCCAGCTCGGTCCGTGACCGCACGCCCAGCGCCGCGAACACATTGCGCAGATGGTGGTCGACGGTCCGGGTGCTCACCGAGAGCCGCAGCGCCACCTCACGGTTGGTGGCCCCCTCGGCGACGCACCGGGCGATGCGCTGCTGCTGCGGGGTGAGCGCGGCAAGCGGATCCGTGCCCCCCGTCGCCGCCGGGCCGTCCACGGCCTCGCCGGCGGCCCGCAGCTCACCGCTCGCCCTGTCGGTCCAGGCCCGTGCACCGCACCGCTCGAAGGCGACCAGGGCGTCCCGCAGCGGGCCCCTGGCCTCCCGGGTGCGGCGGCGCCGGCGCAGCCACGCCCCGTAGAGCAGCTGGGTGCGGGCGCGTTCGAAGTCGCCGCCCGCGCGCTCGTGGTGGGCGAGCGCCTCCTCGTACCGTCCGGCGACATCGGCCGGCGCCGCCAGCAGGGCCCGGCAGCGGGCCAGTTGGGCGGGGGCCTGGGGGTCGGTGGTGCGGGTGACCCACACGGCGAACTCCGCCACGGCGTCGGCGACCGGGTCCGCTCCCCTGCCCCGGTCCGCCCGCCCGGCCAGGACGGAGGCCTCGACGTAGCACGGCACGGCGAGCATGCGGGTCGCGAAGTGCCCGCGCCGCGGACCGGGCCGCACGAGCGGGTCGAGCCGGGCCGCCGCCGCGCCGGAGCGGCCCGCCGCCAGGTCCGCGCGGGCGAGCGCCCAGGTGGCGAGGGTCGCGGCCTGGACGAGTCCGTGGGGGCCGGCGCCCGCGAGGGCGGCGTCGGCATGGGCGGCGCAGACTTCCGGGCCGCCCTCCACGGAAGCGGCGAGGGCGAGTACGGCGTGCAGGTGGGAGGCGGTGTTGGGCTGTCCGGTACGCCGGGCGGCGTGCAGGCCCTCCCGGGCGTGGGCGCGGGCGGGACCGTGGCGGCCGGCCCGGAGCTCGGCGTACGCCAGGTGCTCCAGCGCCTGCGGCAGCAGGGCCTCGGGGCCCGCCGACCGTACGACGGCCAGGGCCCGGGTCCCCAGACGGCAGGCGGCGTCGACGTCGCCCAGCACCAGGGCCGAGACCCCGCCGCGCATCAGGGCGGCGGGCTCGTGCGCCCGGCCGGCCGAGTCGAGGCAGCGGCGCAGCAGCGCCTGCCCTTCGGCGATCCGTCCGCACAGCAGCGCGCTCATGCCGTCGCTGTACCGGGCGAGGGCCGGATCGGTCACGGAGACGGGGATCCGGGTCATTGCGTCGAGGTACGCGAGTGCGTCCCCCATCGCCCAGGCGGCCTCGGCGGCGGCGAGCTGGGCCTCGAGCGCGCGGCACGGGTCGTGCGGTGCGAGCAGCACCGCGGCGGTGAGGAGGGCCTCGTGGGCGTCGGCGGCCGGTCCGTCGCGCAGGGCGAGCAGTCCGCGCACCAGATGCGCTCCGTGGTGCGCGGGGTGCGCGCCGGCCCGGGACAGCAGCGCACGGGCCCGGCCGGCGTCGCCCGCGAGCCGGGTGTGTTCGGCGGCGTCGGCGAACCGGGCGGCCCGCACCGCCTCGTCGGTGGAGAGCACGGCGGCACGGGCGAGCGCGGCCGCCCGCTCGGCATGCGGGCGCGGGGCCACGGCCGCCGCCACCAGCGCGTCCGCCAGCCGGTCGTCCGGGCCCGCGGCGGCGCAGGCCCACTGGACGAGCGCCGGGAGCATGGACGGCACGGCCGCGCGGTACCCGGTCCCGGGTGCGGGAGCGTCCCCCGGGTGCCAACCGGAAGCCACCGCCCGCCCGTCCCCCGAGCGGGAATCGGAAGCCACCGCCCACCGGTCCCCCGGGCGGGAATCGGGGATCGCGTACGAAACGGGCGAGGTGTGAGGAGCAGCCGTCCCGTACGCCACCGACCCTGCCCCCGGAGTCCGTCGCCGGGGGCGGCGGTCTCGGACGCCCGGCGGGACCGGCGTCAGGAGGGTGGCGAGCAGTCCGTGCACCGCGCGCCGGTGCTGCGGGGAGGCGCGGTGCAGGACCGCCCGGCGCAGCAGGGGGTGGCTGAAGTGGAGCCGGTCGCCGGCTCGTTGGAGGGCGCCGGCGGTGCCGGCCGGGGTGAGCAGGGCCTGATCGAGCACGGCGGGGCCGAGGCCGGCCGAGGCGGCAGCGCGGAGCAGGAGGGTCACGTCCGTGCCGGCGCCCTCCGGTTCGTGCTCCTGCGCCGCGGCCGCGAGCAGAAGGAGTGTGCGGGTGTCCGGGGGCAGCCCGTCGAGGCGGGCGGCGTGCGCGTCCAGGACCTCTTCGGCGCCGGGCAGCGGATAGGGGGGCGGGGTGCGGCCCGCCAGTTGGCCGGGGGTGAGCCGGGCCGCCAGTCCGGCGAGCAGCCGGGGGTTTCCGGCCGCCTCCCGCAGGAGTTCGCCGCGGACGACCGGGTCCACCCGGTCGGCGGCGCCCGCGGCGTCGGTGATCCGGTCCAGGAGGGCCGCCGCCGCGTCGTCGCCGAGGGGGCCGAGCCGGAGCGCGGGCAGCCCCGCGAAGCCGGCCTCGTCACCGGCGCCGATCAGCACCGCGACCCGGCTGCCCGCGCCGAGTCTGCGGGCCGCGAAGACGAGGGCGTCGCGTGAGTCGGGATCCCAGGCGTGCGCGTCGTCCACACAGACCAGCAGGGGCCGGTCCGCACCGAGTTGCCGCAGCAGCACGAGCAGGGCCGTGGGGCTGATGCCGTCGCGCAGCACCCGGTCGGGCGGCGAGGGGAGCGGGCCCGGGGCCGAACAGAGCAGGGCGTGAAGCCCGCTGTACGGCAGCCGCTGTTCGGCGGGGGCGGCGGTGGCGTACAGGACGGGTCCGGTCCGCCGGTCACGGTGTGCGGCCACGGCCTCGTCCAGGAGCGCGGTGCGGCCGACGCCGGGCAGCGCGGTCAGTACCAGCGCGCCGCCGTCACCGTCCCGCAGTCGCGCCAACAGGGTGTCCAGAATGGCGAGTTCACCGCTGCGGCCGTACAGCCGGAGCGGACTGTGCACGGTCGTCGATGGAGTCACACCAGCACGTTACTTCCGCGTAAACAGTGCCGGAAGACGCGCGTCCGGCCCCGCCCCGCCCGCGGCGGGTTGCGGGGCATCCTCCCAAGTAGGGCCGGAGTTGGCTGTGCACGCGCACAGTCCGGGCCCATTCCCGCGCGCGGTCCGGACCCGGGACGGGGACGGCGAAGGGCCGGACCGGACCGGACCGGGCCGGGAACGGCGGCAGACCGGACCGGGAACGGGAACGGCGAAGGGCCGGACCGCCGTTCGCGGTCCGGCCCTCACCGGGCGTCAGGGGTTACGACGTGTGGGGGCAGTTGCCCCGCGATTCGGCGATCGTCAGGCTCACCTGCGGGACCGGGCAGAGGAACTGCTCGTACCGGGTGTCGTTGTCGATGAAGCGCTTCAGCCACGAAATGCTGTACTTCGCGATCGTGGTGTTGGAGGAGTTGGGCGTGAAGTGCGTGGCCCCGCGCAGCTCCACGTACGCCTTGTCCAGGCTGCTCGGGAGCGACTGGTAGAAGGGCTCCGAGTGGGTGGCGACGGGGGCGATCGTGTCGCCGTCCGCGCCGAAGATCAGGGTGGGCGTGCGGACTTCGGGCCAGGTGGTGTCGAGGTTCCAGCCGGTCAGCGGGATCGCCGCCTTCAGCGAGGTGCGGCTCTTCGCGGCCTCCAGGGTGCCGCCTCCGCCCATGGAGTGGCCCATCACGCCGAGCCGTGAGGTGTCGATCCGGCTGCGCACCGCGCTCGACTTCGTCAGGTAGTCCAGCGCGGCCAGGAGCTGACGGCCGCGGCTGTCCGGCTGGTCCACGGTGGTGTTGGTGTCGATGGTGAAGACGACGAAGCCCTGCGAGGCGAGCCGCGGCCCGAGCCAGGCGATGCTGGACTGGTAGGCGGTGAAGCCGGGCGAGATGGCGACCGCGCCGAAGGTGCCGTCCGCGGTGGACGTCGGGTAGTAGATCGTGCCGCCGCCGAAGCCGCTGACGCCCAGTGACGAGACGCTGGTCTGCGAGACCGCGTACGGCCCGCGGCTCGCCTCGATGCTCGAGTTGCTCGGCGCCGGGCCACGCTCATACGGATTGTCGGCCGCCTGGGCGCCGGGCATCAGTGCGGTGCACAGGCCAGCGGTGGCGACGCCGGCGGCCAGCAGGCCCCTGACGAGGCGTGCGCGGCTCTTGGACATCCGGTGGCGCGGGGAGGTGTCGCCGGAGGGGAGGTGCTGCACGGGAGGGTCCTCTCGGTCGTGGCGGGGAGCCACACCGGGCAGGGACCGCAAGCCCGTCGTCACCGGGGGCCTTCGGGGTGCACCGCGTGGAACCGCCGTTGTTCTCTGGCGGTCGCCACTGTTGCGGTGCGCCCCGAGGCGCACATCGGCAAGTTCACCGGTCTCGGGCCGGCGGGCGCCCCTTGCCGGACCGAGGTGGAGCGGGTACCGGGCCTCGCACAGAGCACCCTCAGCGCGCCAGGGGCCCGGCTTCCCGCACCGCGCCCCCAACCTCAGCGGACCGGGTGCCCGGCTTCCCGCAGAGCGCCCCCAACCTCAGCGGACCGGATGCCCGGCTTCCCGCAGAGCGCCCCCAACCTCAGCGGACCGGATGCCCGGCTTCCCGCAGAGCGCCCTTGACCTCGGAGATGCGCAGATCACCGAAGTGGAAGACGGACGCGGCGAGGACCGCGTCGGCCCCGGCGTCGACGGCCGGCGCGAAGTCCGCGAGCCGGCCCGCACCCCCGGAGGCGATGACGGGAACGCTCACGTGCTTCCGGACGGCCCTGATCATCTCGGTGTCGTAGCCGTCCTTGGTGCCGTCGGCGTCCATCGAGTTGAGCAGGATCTCGCCCGCGCCGAGTTCGGCGGCCCGGTGCGCCCACTCGACGGCGTCGATGCCGGTGCCCCTGCGGCCGCCGTGCGTGGTGACCTCGAAGGTGCCCGAGGGGGTGCGCCGGGCGTCCACGGAGAGCACCAGCACCTGGCGGCCGAAGCGCTCGGCGATCTCCCGGATCAGCTCCGGCCGGGCGATGGCCGCGGTGTTGACGCCGACCTTGTCGGCACCGGCCCGCAGGAGCTTGTCGACGTCGTCGGAGGCGCGGACGCCGCCGCCGACCGTGAGCGGGATGAAGACCTGCTCGGCGGTGCGGCGCACCACGTCGTAGGTCGTCTCCCGGTCACCGCTGGACGCGGTGATGTCGAGGAAGGTCAGCTCGTCGGCGCCCTCGGCGTCGTACAGCTTCGCCATCTCGACGGGGTCGCCGGCATCGCGCAGGTTCTGGAAGTTGACGCCCTTGACGACCCGCCCGTTGTCCACGTCGAGACACGGGATGACACGAACCGCGAGCGTCATCACGCACCTGCCCGGTAGGCCTCGACCTCGACCTCGACGACCAGGCTCGGGTCGACGAAGCCGGACACAATGATCATGCTGGCGGCGGGGCGCACCGCGTCGAACAGCTCTTTGTGGGCGCGGCCGACCTCGTCCACGTCCCTGGCGTGCGTGATGTACATCCGGGTGCGGACGACGTCCTCGCGTCCGAGGCCCACCTGCTTCAGCGCCTCGAAGGCGACCTCGAAGGAGGTGACGGCCTGCTCGTAGGGGCTGCCCGCGGAGATCTGGCCGCCCACCACGGACGTGCAGCCGGCCACGAGCACCAGCCCGTTGGAGAGTTCGACCGCCCGGGAGTAGCCGAACTTCTCCTCCCAGGGGGCGCCGGAGGAGATGCGCTTGACGGAGTCGCTCATGCGGAGACCGCCTCCAGGGCCTCTTCGAGGGTGAACGCCTTCGCGTACAGGGCCTTGCCGACGATGGCGCCCTCGACGCCGGCCGGGACGAGCGTGGAGAGGGCCCGCAGGTCGTCGAGCGAGGAGACGCCGCCGGAGGCGACGACCGGCTTGTCCGTGGCCGCGCAGACGTTCTTCAGGAGCTCCAGGTTGGGGCCCTGGAGGGTGCCGTCCTTGGCGATGTCGGTGACCACGTAGCGGGCGCAGCCCTCGGAGTCGAGGCGGGCGAGCGTCTCGTAGAGGTCGCCGCCGTCGCGGGTCCAGCCGCGGCCGCGCAGCGTGGTGCCGCGGACGTCCAGGCCGACCGCGATCTTGTCGCCGAACTCGGCGATGACCTTGGCGACCCATTCCGGGGTCTCCAGGGCGGCCGTGCCGAGGTTGACGCGGCGGCAGCCGGTGGCGAGGGCGGCGGCGAGCGTGGCGTCGTCGCGGATGCCGCCGGAGAGCTCGACCTTGATGTCCATGGCGCCGGCCACCTCGGCGATGAGCGCCCGGTTGTCACCGGTGCCGAAGGCGGCGTCCAGGTCGACCAGGTGCAGCCATTCGGCGCCGGAGCGCTGCCAGGCGAGTGCGGCCTCCAGCGGGGAGCCGTAGGAGGTCTCGGAGCCGGACTCGCCGTGCACCAGGCGGACCGCCTGGCCGTCGCGGACGTCAACGGCGGGGAGCAGTTCAAGCTTCGGCATTACAGCGTCTCGATCCAGTTGGTCAGCAGCTGGGCGCCGGCGTCGCCGGACTTCTCGGGGTGGAACTGGGTGGCCCACAGCGCGCCGTTCTCGACGGCCGCCACGAACCGTTCGCCGTGCGTGGCCCAGGTGACCTTGGGGGCACGGATCTTGGCGTTGGTGACTTCGAGGGACCAGTCGTGCGCCGCGTAGGAGTGCACGAAGTAGTACCGGGCCCCGGCGTCGAGTCCGGCGAACAGCCGTGAGTCCTCGGGGGCCTCCACGGTGTTCCACCCCATGTGCGGGACGACGTCGGCCTGGAGCGGTCCGACGGTGCCGGGCCACTCGTCGAGCCCCTCCGTCTCCACTCCGTGCTCGATGCCGCGCTCGAAGAGGATCTGCATGCCTACGCAGATGCCCATGACGGGGCGCCCGCCGGCGAGCCGGCGGCCGATGATCCATTCGCCGCGGGCCTTCTTCAGCCCCTCCATGCAGGCGGAGAACGCGCCGACACCGGGCACCAGCAGCCCGTCGGCGTTCATCGCCGTGTCGAAGTCGCGGGTGATCTCCACGTCGGCGCCGACACGGGCCAGGGCGCGCTCGGCGGACCGGACGTTGCCGAAGCCGTAGTCGAAGACGACGACCTTCTTCTTCGTATCCACGTTTCGCTCCTCAGTCCCAGAGGCCCTGGATCCGCATGACGCCTGCCACCAGGCACATCACGGAGGCGATCCCGAGCAGCACGATGACGCCCTTGGGCATCCCCTGCTTCGAGAAGGAGTAGACCCCGCCGGCCAGGAAGAGGCCGACCAGGATCAGGACGGTGTTGAGGCCGGTCACAGGGCGCCCTTCGTGGAGGGGAGGATGCCGGCCGCGCGCGGGTCGTGCTCGCTGGCGTAGCGCAGGGCGCGGGCGAGCGCCTTGAACTGGCACTCCACGATGTGGTGGGCGTTGCGTCCGTACGGGACGTGGACGTGCAGGGCGATCTGCGCCTGGGCGACGAAGGACTCCAGGATGTGCCGGGTCATCGTCGTGTCGTAGGCGCCGATCATCGGCGCCATGTTCTCGGGCTCGGTGTGCACCAGGTACGGCCGGCCGGAGAGGTCGACGGTGACCTGGGCGAGCGACTCGTCCAGCGGGACGGTGCAGTTGCCGAAGCGGTAGATGCCGACCTTGTCGCCGAGGGCCTGCTTGAACGCGGCGCCGAGGGCGAGGGCGGTGTCCTCGATGGTGTGGTGCGAGTCGATGTGCAGGTCGCCGTCGGTCTTGACCGTGAGGTCGAACAGTCCGTGGCGGCCGAGCTGGTCGAGCATGTGGTCGTAGAAGCCGACCCCGGTCGCGACATCGACCTTGCCGCTGCCGTCGAGGTTGATCTCGACGACGACGGAGGTTTCCTTGGTGGTCCGCTCCACTCTTCCTACGCGGGCCTCGCGAGTCATGCGTCGTGCTCCTTCTTCAGTTCGCGTACCGCATCGAGGAACGCGTCGTTCTCTGCCGGGGTCCCCGCGGAGACCCGCAGCCATCCCGGTACGCCGTTGTCCCGGACCAGGACGCCCCGGTCGAGGATGTGCCGCCAGGCGGTGTGGCTGTCGGCGAACCGGCCGAACTGGACGAAGTTGGCGTCCGAGTCGGTGACGTCGAAGCCCTGTGCGCGCAGCTCGGTGACGATCCGGTCGCGCTCGCTCTTGAGCTGCGCGACGTACCCGAGGAGCGTATCGGTGTGCTCCAGGGCGGCGAGCGCGGTGGCCTGGGTGACGGAGGACAGGTGGTACGGCAGCCGCACCAGCTGGACCGCGTCGACGACGGCCGGGTCCGCGGCGAGGTAGCCGAGGCGCAGTCCCGCGGCGCCGAACGCCTTCGACATGGTGCGGGAGAGCACCAGGCGGGGGCGGCCCTCGATCAGCGGGAGCAGCGAGGCGTGGTGGCTGAATTCGCCGTACGCCTCGTCGACCACGACCATCGACGGCCCGGCGGCCTGTGCGGCGTCGTACAGCGCGAGGACGGTGTCCGCGTCGACGGCGGTGCCGGTGGGGTTGTTGGGCGAGGTGATGAAGACGACGTGGGGGCGGTGCTCGGCGATGGCCGCGCGGGCCGCGTCGACGTCGATGGTGAAGTCCTCGTTGCGCGGTCCGGAGATCCAGCCGGTGCCGGTGCCGCGGGCGATGAGGGCGTGCATCGAGTACGAGGGCTCGAAGCCGATCGCGGTGCGGCCGGGGCCCCCGAAGGTCTGCAGCAGCTGCTGGAGCACCTCGTTGGAGCCGTTGGCCGCCCACACGTGGGCGCGGGTGACCTCGTGCCCGGCGGTGCGGGTGAGGTAGCGGGCGAGCTCGGTGCGGAGCTCGACGGCGTCCCGGTCGGGGTAGCGGTTGAGGTCGCGGGCGGCCTCGCGGACCCGTTCGGCGATCCGGTCGACGAGCGCATCGGGAAGCGGGTACGGGTTCTCGTTGGTGTTCAGCCGGACGGGTACGTCGAGCTGGGGCGCCCCGTACGGGGACTTGCCGCGCAGCTCGTCGCGGACGGGGAGGTCGTCGATGCGGGTCTTGCCGTTCGTCACTGCTGCGGAACCTTCCACCCGAACCTGGCCTTGAGCGCGGCGCCGTGGGCGGGGAGGTCCTCCGCCTCGGCGAGGGTCACCACGTGGTGGGTGACCTCGGCGAGCGCGTCGCGCGTGTAGTCGACGATGTGGATGCCGCGCAGGAAGGACTGCACGGACAGGCCCGAGGAGTGGCAGGCGCAGCCGCCGGTGGGCAGGACGTGATTGGAGCCGGCGCAGTAGTCACCGAGGGAGACGGGCGACCAGGGTCCGACGAAGATCGCGCCGGCGTTGCGGACGCGGCCGGCGAGGGCCGCGGCGTCGGCGGTCTGGATCTCCAGGTGCTCCGCGGCGTACGCGTCGACGACCTTGAGACCGTCCTCCAGGTCGTTGACCAGGACGATCGCGGACTGGCGGCCGGCCAGCGCGGGCTCGATCCGGTCGGTGACGTGCTTGGTGGCGGCCACCTGTGGCTCCAGCTCGGCCTCGGTGGCGGCCGCGAGCACCTCGGAGTCGGTGACCAGCACCGCGGCGGCCATCGGGTCGTGCTCGGCCTGGCTGATGAGGTCGGCGGCGACGTGGACCGGGTCGGCGGTGGCGTCGGCGAGGATCGCGATCTCGGTGGGACCGGCCTCCGCGTCGATGCCGATGCGGCCCTTGAGGAGGCGCTTGGCGGCGGCGACGTAGATGTTGCCGGGTCCGGTGACGAGGTTCACGGGCAGGCAGTCCTCGGTGCCGTACGCGAACATCGCGATGGCCTGGGCGCCGCCGGCGGCGTAGACCTCGTCCACGCCGAGCAGGGCGCAGGCGGCCAGGATCGTGGGGTGCGGCAGTCCGCCGAACTCCTTCTGGGGCGGGGACGCGACGGCGACGCCCTCGACGCCGGCCTCCTGGGCGGGGACCACGTTCATGACGACGGAGGACGGGTAGACCGAACGCCCGCCCGGCACGTACAGCCCGACGCGCTCGACCGGCACCCACTTCTCGGTGACGGTGCCGCCGGGCACGACCTGCGTGGTGTGCGTGGTGCGGCGCTGCTCGCGGTGGACGAGACGGGCGCGGCGGATCGACTCCTCCAGTGCGGCGCGCACGGCGGGATCGAGCCGCTCCAGCGCGCCGGTGATGGCGTCGGCCGGGACGCGGATCGAGCCGAGCCGCACTCCGTCGAGTTTCTCCCCCCAGTCGATCACTGCCGCCGAGCCACGATGGCGTACGTCCTCGCAGATGGGCCGCACCGTCTCCAGGGCGGCTTCCACGTCGAACTCGGCACGGGGCAGCAGGTCGCGCAGGGCGCCGCCCTCGGGGAGGGCATCGCCGCGCAGATCGATTCGAGAGATCACACCGCAATTCTCGCAGACCGGCGCAGACGCCCGGACGCCCGTATCACTGGCTGATACATGCCCTCGGTGTGACGGCTGACTATGTGCGTTCACGTGGTCACTCAGAGGGAATAAGGGGAATACCGATTCACGGCTCCGAGCGGAGGGAGCGTCGGTGACCGAACCGCACGACGAATTTCCGGACGGCCTCAGCCCCGCCGAGCTGGGCATGTGGCAGTCCTTCCGGACCGGGACCACCTACGACCTGCGCGCCCGTGACGCGGCGCGCGACGATCCCTTCGCCCCCTACGTGTGGGGCCCCGAGCGCAGCGTGGAGGCCCGCGTCGTCGCCCGGCTGCTGCTGAGCGGCCCGCAGCCCCGGCCGGGGCGGGTGGCGGCACTGAAGCTCCGGGGGCTGCGGATCACCGGGAAGCTCGAACTGGCGGGCGGCCGCGTCGATCCGTACGTGGAGATGACGGGCTGCCGCTTCGATGAGGAAGTCCTGCTGCCCGAGTGCCACTTCACGACGCTGCGGCTGGTGGGGTGCGCGATGCCCCGGCTGGAGGCGGCGCGGCTGCGCACCGAGGGCGACCTGCACCTGCCGCGCTGCCGGGTCGAGCGCGGGATCCGGCTCTCGGACGCCCAGATCGGCACGGATCTGCTGATCAGCCAGATCGACGTCGGTCCCGACCGGCAGGGACGGGCGCTCGTCGGCGACGGACTCGCCGTCGCCCAGGACCTCCAGGCCGAGATGATCGAGACGCTCGGGGAGCTGAGCCTGCGCGGGGCGAAGGTGGGCGGCTCGCTGAGCCTGCGCGGCAGCCGGCTCCGGGCCACGCAGGGGCGCCGCGCGCTGAACGCCCCGCAGCTGAGCGTGGAGCGGACGCTGTACATGAGCGAGGCCTGGGTCAGCGTGGACACGGGCAACCAGGGCACCACTCCCCCGTACGGCATCGCCAACTCCCCCACACCGGCCCGCGGCACCCGCCCGCAGGCGTTCCGGTGCAGGGGCGGGGTGCGGCTGGACGACGGACGGTTCGGTGACGCGATCGATCTGCACAAGGCCGTCTTCGTGCTGGCCGCCCACGAGGAACTCTCACTGCGCCGGACGGTCGCGCCGGAGCTCCGCTTCAACCCGGAACGCCCGGCGCGGGGACGGGTCGTGCTCAACGGGGCGAAGGTCGTCACGCTCATCGACGTGTCGACCAGCTGGCCGGGCCCGGGCGGTCTGGCCATGGGCGGTTTCGTGTACGAGAACCTCGTCCCGTACGGACACTTCCCGCTCTCCCGCCGACTGGAATGGGTGGCGGCGGCGACCCCGGAGTACGTGCCGGAGCCGTACGAACGGCTGGCCGCCGTCCTCCGCAGCAGCGGGGAGGACGCGGACGCGCGCGAGGTGCTGCTCGCCAAGCAGCGGCGCCGCCGCGAGACGCTGCCGCCCGCCGCGAAGCTCTGGGGCTTCGTCCAGGACTGGACGGTGGCGTACGGCTACCGGCCGGGACGGGCCGCGGTGTGGATGGCGGTGTTGTGGGCCGCGGGAACGGTGGCGTTCTCGCGGTACGAACCGGCGTCGATCACGGGGAGCGAGCACCCCGAGTGGAATCCGGCCCTGTACGCGCTGGATCTGCTGGTGCCGGTGATCAACCTGGGTCAGGACGGGTACTGGCGGCTGGAGGGCGGCTGGCAGTGGATCGCGGCGGCTCTGGTACTGCTCGGATGGATACTGGCCACCACCGTCGCGGCGGGCGCCTCACGGCTGCTGCGCCGCGGCTGACCGGGGCGCGCGGCCCGCTGAAGGCGACCGGGGCCGCGGGCCTTGTGCCGGACGGCCCGAAGGGGGTCGACCGGATGCGTCCGCCACCGTCCGCCCAGCGCCGTCGCACGGCCGGACCGACGGAAACAGGCCAGTTTCCACGATTTCCTTTACTCTTTCTTGGACCGTGCCAGGGCAACCCTCCCACTCGGCACCAAAGCTTCACAGCACGCCCCTGGCGCCGCCCCGACCTGCGCTTTTCAATGGTCTGCACCATGCCTTTCCTCCGTACCCTGCTCCGTACCGCGCGCTTGATCCGGCACACCCCGGAGCTGTCGTCCGGGTTGCCCGCGGACCACGCGGTGATGCTCGACGCCCCCGACGAGCGGCTCTCGCCCGCGCTGGTGGCCGCCGCCCTCGGGGAGTACGAGCCGGCGGCGAAGCTGCTGGCGACCACCCGGGACGCCGCGGAGTGGGAGAGCCGGGACCGCTATCTGATCCGGCTCGTGGCCTTCGCCCGCAACCGGGACGGCTGGCTCCGCGACTGGCTGGCCGCCGCCCCGCACGACGCCGACGCGCTCCTCGTCAAGGCCCAGCTCGCGGTCGGGCGGGCCTGGGAGTCGCCGGCCCGCGCGGAGCAGCTGCGCGCGGTCGGACCGATGATCACCGCGGCGGCGGAGAGCCAGCCGCGCGATCCGGTGCCCTGGCGCCTCGCCCTGGACCACGCCCGCGGCACGCACGCGTCGCACACCACGTTCGAGGCGCTGTGGGAGCAGGCCCTGCAGCGCTCCACGCACCATTACGGCTGCCATGTCGCCGCCCTCCAGTACCTCTCCGCGGCCTGGTACGGCTCGCACCGCGAGTGCTTCGACTTCGCCGAGCGGGCGGCCGAGGACTCGCTGCCCAGTTCCCTGGTGCAGGCGCTGCCCCTGCGCGCGGCGTTCGCGGTGCTGACCGAGGGGCCGGGGGCCGGGTTCACCTCGGTGCAGGAGGAGCGGATCGACGCCGCTGCGGATCTGGCGATCTCGCTGTCCGCCTCCTTCGCCCCGGGCGACCCGTGGCCGGCCGAGGTGCGCAACCTGCTCGCGTACGTGCTGGTGGCGCGGGGCCGCTGGGACGAGGCGCTGGAGCAGTTCCGGCAGATCGGACCCCATGCGGCGTCGTTCCCGTGGACCTTCGTGTCCGACGATCCGCTCGGCAGGTTCCTCGACGCACGGGACACGGCGCGGCTCCGGGTGGCCTCCGGGACGCCGCTTCGCCACCGGGGCGTCCGGGGACGGGCCCGCGGCCATTACGCTTGACCGTTGTGACCACCGCTCGCCTGCCCCTGTTCCCGCTGAACGCGGTGCTGTTTCCCGGCCTCGTGCTGCCTCTGAACGTCTTCGAGGAGCGTTATCGCGCCCTGATGCGCGAGCTGTTGAAGACCGACGAGGACGAACCGCGCCGCTTCGCCGTGGTCGCCATCCGCGACGGCCGCGAGACCGCCCCGACGGGCTCGGGCATGCCTGACGCGATGACCCGGCCCGTCGAGCGCGGCCCGGCGGACGGCTTCGGTCCGGACCCCGTCCAGACGTTCCACCGGGTCGGCTGCATCGCCGACGCGGCGAAGATCAGGGAGCGTTCGGACGGCAGCTTCGAGGTCCTGGCGACGGGCACCAGCCGGGTGAGGCTGCTGTCCGTGGACGCGAGCGGCCCGTACCTCACCGCTGAGCTCGAAGAGCTGGAGGAGGATCCGGGCGACGAGGCCCAGGCGCTCACCGAAGGCGTCCTGCGCGCTTTCCGCAACTACCAGAAGCGGCTGGCCGGCGCGAGCGAGCGCTCCCTGACCACGGGCGCGGACCTGCCCGACGAGCCGTCGGTCGTCTCCTACCTGGTCGCCGCCGCGGCGACCCTGGACGTCCCCGCCAGGCAGCGGCTCCTCCAGGCCCCGGACACCGCGACCCGGCTCCGCGAGGAGCTGACGATCCTGCGCTCCGAGACGGCCGTCATCCGCCACCTTCCGTCGCTGCCCGCCGTGGACCTCACCCTCGCCCCGACCCACCCCAACTGAGCGACCGGAGGGCCCCTCCCCCGTGGCGAAGAAGCCGAAGAAGCAGCCCCAGTCCGGCGGCACCCCCGCGACGGTCGCCCTGACCGCGGCGGGCACGGAGTTCACGGTGCACGCCTACGAGCACGATCCCGCCTCGGCCTCCTACGGCGAGGAGGCGGCCGAGGCCCTGGGTGTCTCCCCCGACCGGGTGTTCAAGACCCTGGTGGCCGACGTGGACGGCCACCTGACGGTCGCGGTCGTCCCCGTCGCGGGCTCCCTGGACCTCAAGGCCCTGGCCTCGGCGGCCGGCGGCAAGCGCGCCACCATGGCGGACCCGGCGGCGGCGGAACGCACCACGGGCTATGTACGCGGCGGCATCTCGCCCCTGGGCCAGCGCAAGCGGCTGCCCACGGTGCTGGACGCGTCCGCGCGAGCGCACGCGACGATCTGTGTGTCGGCCGGCCGCCGGGGCCTGGAGGTCGAACTGTCCCCCACCGATCTGGCGGCGCTGACGGACGCGGTATTCGCCCCGATCGGGCGAGCCTGAGGGCTGTCCCGGTCACGGGAAGGGAGGGCAGGGGACGAGCCCCGTCGCAGCAGCCCTGCTCACGCCGACGCCACGACCCGAACGCCCCGATCCGGCTGGCTCAGGCCGACGGACCGGACGACGGCGGGCCCCCCTCGGGCGAGGACGAGGGCGAAGGGGACGACGAAGGCGAAGGGGTGGCCGACGGCGAGGGAGCCCCGGGCGCGGGCCCTCCGTAGACCCCCCACTCCGGCTCCGCGTCCCGCGGCCCGAACATCGCCGTCAGCCCCAGATGCACCGCCATCGCCGCCAGCGACCACGCGAGCAACGCCCCCTTCGCGTGCAGCTCCAGCGGTGCGTCGAAGACCACGCCCTTGCCGACCTCGCGCGCGTGGGCGACCACATCGTCCGTCGGTCCCAGCCGGGTGCCGATCTGCCACGCCAGGAGCGAACCGAGTACGCCGCCCACCGCGAGCGCCACCACGAAGGAGATCCCGCCCTTCCGGTGGAACCAGAAGACCAGCGCCGCGCACACCGCACCGAAGGCGAGCGCGAGGAGCGCGAACGTACCGTCGGCGCCGATCGCCTCCTCGCCCTCGCTGTCGCTGAGGAAGACGGCCGTGTCGTCGGAGACCAGCGGAACGCGCGGAGCCAGCCACAGCCAGAGCAGCCCGAGTGCGACCCCGGCGACCGTCACGGCGACGGCGACGAGGGCCGCCCGGCGCAGTTCCGCACGGAGTTCCGCGTCCTCGGGCGACCGCAGCAGGGTCCCGAGGTGGGAGCCGCCGGGGCCGCCCCCTTTCGGCGGCTTCTGCCACGGGTCGTGGGGCGAGGGCTGGTGCGGCGGCGTCAGAGGTGCTGTCACCGTGCCATCGTGCCAGGCGTCCCCGTGCCGCGCCTCACCGGACCGGGGGCCCGCCCCTCACCGCACCGCTGCCCTGCGGTACGCCCACGCCGCCACGGCGAGCGAGAGGACGCCCACAGCGGCGCAGACGGCCAGATCGACGGCGACGACGGCCCAGTCGGGGTGGGCGTCGAAGGACCGGGAGAGCGCCTCGACTCCGTACGTGGACGGCAGCAGGTCACGGGCCCATCCGATCGGCTCCGGCAGCCGGGCCGCGGGGAGCACTCCCAGCAGCAGCGCCGCGGACATGCCGAGCTGTCCCAGCAGGGTCGCGAGCTCCTGACGCGGCGCGAGCAGCCCGAGGGCGGCGCCGAGGCCGGAGAGGGCCGCGCCGGAGAGCGGGATGACGGCGACGAGCACCCACAGGTGGGTCATCGGCAGCCCGAACAGCACGCTTCCGGTCACGGCCGTCACGATCGTGCCGGGCACGGTGAAGGAGGCGTAGGCCCCGGCCGTACCGAGGACCACGGCGGCGGGCGGCACCGGCAGGGTCGCGTAGTGGTCGAGTCCGCCGCCGGCCCGCAGCTGCCCGAAGTACTGGGCGAGCAGGTTCAGCGCGACGAAGGCGACCACCAGGACGCTGGAGCCGGCCACGACGGCGCGGGCCTCGGAGCCGCCGTCCACCACCCCGCGCATCAGGACCATGATCCCGACGGACTGGAACGTCGCCACGAAGAGCAGCGGGATACGGGCGACCCGGGCCCGGGACAGCTGGGCCCGGTAGACCGCGGCGAGCGAGGGGAAGAGCCGGGCACGCGGGGCGAGCGGCGCGGGCGCCCCGCCCTGCACGCCGCCGTCATCCCCCGCCGGGCCGGGCGGGCCGGCGGACCGCGTCGCACAGCCCGCCGCGCTCTCCGGGCCGCCCGCACCCTCCCGGCCGTCCCGGCCTGACACCGCTTCCGCAGGAACGATGCTCGTCACCTGGCGCTGCTCCTGTTCGGTCCCTGTCCGGCCACACACCCGCACCGGTCCGCTGCGGCCACCGCACTGCTGATCCCGCTCACGACTTGACCAGCCCCTTGGTCGCATCGGTGGCGTCCCCGCCGAGCGCCAGATACACGTCTTCGAGGCTGGGCGTCGCCAGGGTGAAGTCGTCGAGTGCCGCGAAGGCCGCGCCACCGGTGACCGCGGCGACCGCGGCCCTCGCCTCGTCCGGCCCGAGCCGCAGCACCCAGCGGCGCCCGGACTCCTGCGCGGACGCCCGCAGGGCGGCGACCTCGGGGACCTCGAGCGGGGCCCGCTCGCGCCACACCAGTTCCACCCGCACCTCGCCCGCGACCCGCTCCTTGAGCCCGGCCGGGGTGTCGCAGGCGATGACCTTGCCGCGTGCGATGACGGCGACCCGGTCGAGGACGGTCTCGGCCTCGATGACGTTGTGGGTGACCAGCAGCACCGTCGCACCGCGTTCGGCACGCCGCCGGTCGACGGCTGCCCAGACGGCGCGCCGGGCCACGGGGTCCATGCCGGTCGTCGGCTCGTCGAGGATGAGCACCGGCCGCTCCCCGACCAGCGCGGCCGCGACGCAGGCGAGCCGCCGCTGCCCGCCGGAGAGCTTCTTCAGGGGCCGGCCGGCGAGTTCACCGAGGCCGAGTTCATCGAGCACCGCGTCGCGTTCGGCCCGGGCCTCGCGCACGGGCAGGCCGCGCAGCCGCCCGGTGGTCTCGGCGGCGAGGCCGACGGTCAGCTCGTCGAGCGCGGTCGACTCCTGCCCGAGGTAGCCGATCAGCCGGGAGGCCCGTTCCGGGTGGCGGACGAGGTCGTGGCCCAGCAGGTCGACGCTGCCGGAGTCGGGCCGCATCAGTCCGGTGAGCTGTCGTACGAGGGTGGATTTACCGGCGCCGTTGGGGCCGAGCAGTCCGAAGATCTCACCGCGCCGGATGTCCAGGCTGATGCCGTCGGTGGCGCGCACCTCGGGTGTGGCGGGGGTGCCGCGCCGCCCGCGGGCCGCGGGGTAGGTCTTCACCAGGTCGCGCACCGCGCACACGGTGCCGTTCGCCGTCTGCGCCTGTGCTGTGCCCGTACTCACGAGGTACGAGACTACGGGGTCCGGGGACCCGCATGACGCCCGGGGCCGCACCGATCGGGCATCAATGCGGCAATTGCGTGGCGGGGTGGGCACCTCGCCCACCGAGGCTGCGCCGGACCCGGGACGGACTCGGACCGGGACGGACCCGGACCCGGGACGGCCTCAGTCCCGGGACGACCTCGGACCCGGGACGGCCTCAGTCCCGGGACGGCACCGCGTTCTCCGGTTTGCCGGCGGACGCGTGCCGGTCGGCCGACGCTGCGGGCTTCTCCCCCGCGGGCGCGTGCTCCGCGGCGGCCCGTACGTCGATCTCGCGCCAGAATCCCGCCCGGATCGCGTACCGGTCGTGCTCGTCGATCTGGTCGTCCTTGTGGGCGAGCAGTCCGAACCGGGCGGCGTACCGCAGGAGCTCGCCGTCGATGCGGTGCGGGATGCGGGGGTACATGGTGGACAGCTTCTGCAGATGGACGGTCTCCGGCAGGCGCTCCATCCAGCGCCGGGCGAAGACCTGCCCCACCTCGAAGGGGTCGCCGCCGACCGTGGTGATGTCCTCCTCCCGGTCCGCCCAGCGCTGCTCGGCGCTGGTGAGCTGGGCGAGCGTCGGCAGGGAGGCGGTCTCCGGGGGTTCGCCGAGGGGGCCGCCGCGCTCCACCCAGCCCCGGTCGGACGACCAGCGCAGGGTCGCGTTGGCGGGCGGCGGGGCCGGGTGCTGCCGGTCCGCCTGTGCGGCGGGGCCCCGCAGAGCGCCCGCGAGGTCCTTCGGGGTGGGCACGCCCCTGCCGCCGTGGCCGTGCGCGGTGGTGTGGCCGGGCGTCTCGTCGTCGGCCTGCGCGGACGTGCCGTTGCGGGCGGCTTCGGCCTGGGCCTCCTGCGCCTCCTGGGCTTCCTGGGCCCGCTCGGCGGAGGCCGCGAGGGCCGCCTCCGGCAGCGGCGCGGAGAGGATCGCCGCGATCTCGGGGCGCGGGACGGGAGGCGGGGCGCAGGCCCCACCGGTCTCCTTGGCCCGGACCGCCTGGGTGATCCAGGCCCGGTCCAGCACGCGCCGCTCGTCGGCCTCGGCGACCAGGTCCTCCGACTGGTTGTAGTCGCCGTCGGCGGCCTGCACGGCCCAGAGGTGGACGGCGACGCCGTGTTCCTTGGCGGACATCAGGCCGGGCAGCAGATCGCCGTCACCGGTGACCAGGACGACGTCCGAGCAGGCCCGGTTCCTGGCGAGTTCGGTGAGTTCGGCGTGCATCGCCGCGTCGACGCCCTTCTGCGCCCACCGCCCGTCACTGCGGGTCAGGGCGCCCAGCCGGACCGTCACCCGCGGCATGACGCGCAGCCTGCGGTGTTCGGGCTGCGGTACGCGGTCGGGGGCGCCGTCGAACCAGTAGATACGCAGCAGCGGCTGTTCGGTGTCCGCCTCGGCCCGCTCTCTCAGACCCTGGATCAGCGCCGCGTGGTCGACGGTGATGCGCGAGCGGGCGGGTTCCCCCGCCAGCAGACTCGCGGCTGCGCCCAGCAGGTAGCCGGCGTCCACCAGGACGACGCAACGGTCCACGCGTTCCACCCTCTTCCAGGATTTTCGGGAACGGTTCGGCGGGTCCGGTCTTCGCGAAGGAGGCGGAACCGCTTACTCAGGGTTTCCTTCGAGTCTGCCCGACCACAAGGGGGTTGACGGCCGGAACTCGATCATCGGCGTGGCGGATCCGGAAAACGGCGCATCATACCCCCTCGCTACGCACGGTAATGATCCAACATGCGATGTTTATCCGATTATGTGAATCTGACAGCGGTCCTGGCCCCGAGAGTCCCCCTAGGAGGAACACCATGGCCAAGAACAAGAACCGCAAGCAGGGCAGCCAGCAGGACCGCGCGTCCGAGTCGGAGCGCGGTGCGCAGGAGGCACGGTCCACGGCTTTCGAGTCGCAGAACCAGTCCCAGGCGCAGGCCCAGGGCAGCCCTGCCGATGTTGCGCGTAAGCATCAGCGGCGCTTCGGCCACAACTGACCGGACTTCTCCGGTACGGCCACAGGCCGGTAGCCGAGAGGGGCGCACCCGCTTTCGCGGGGCGCCCCTCTCGTGCGTGTGCGTGCGGGCGGTCGCTCAGCCGGCCAGGCAGGACGGGCCGAGGAGCACCTTCAGGTCGCCGAAGAGCGCCGGGTCCGCCTTCACACGGTGCCGGTCGAGCCGGAGCACCGTCGTCTTGCGGGGGCCCTGGAGCCTGATCCGCACCTCGGTGTCACCCCGGTGGCTGTTGAGCACCTCGCCGAGCCGGCTGACCATGGGCGGGGTGATCTTGACGGTGGGGATGGTCAGGACCACGGGGGCGTTGGTGCCGGCGTTCGAGATGTCCGGAACCTGCATCTCCATGGCGACCAGCCGGGGCACGTCCTCGCGCTTGTCGAGCCGGCCCTTGACGAAGACGACGGTGTCCTCGACGAGCTGGGTGGAGACCAGCTGGTAGGTGGCCGGGAAGAACATGCACTCGATCGAACCGGCCAGGTCCTCGACCGTGGCGATGGCCCAGGCGTTGCCCTGCTTGGTCATCTTGCGCTGGAGGCCGGAGATGATGCCGCCGATGGTGACGATCGCGCCGTCGCTGTGCTCGCCGCCGGTGAGCTGCGAGATCGCCGCGTCGGACTTGTCGCTCAGCACGTGCTCGATGCCGAAGAGCGGGTGGTCGGAGACGTAGAGCCCGAGCATCTCGCGCTCCTGGGCCAGCAGGTAGGACTTCTCCCACTCGACGTCGGAGAACTCCACGTCGAGCCCGAAGCCCGGCTCGTCGCTGTCCTCCTCACCGCCGCCGAAGAGGTCGAACTGCCCCTCGGCCTCCTTGCGCTTGACCTGCACCACGTTGTCGATCATCGGCTCGTGGTGGGCCACGAGGCCCTTGCGGGTGTGGCCCATCTCGTCGAAGGCGCCGGCCTTGATGAGCGACTCCACGGTCCGCTTGTTGCAGACGACCGCCTCGACCTTGTCGAGGAAGTCGGGGAAGCTGCTGTACTTCCCCTTCGTCTTGCGGCACCGGATGATCGAGTCGACGACGTTCTGGCCGACGTTACGGATGGCCGTCAGTCCGAAGAGGATGACGTCGTCACCCTGCGCGGCGAAGTTCGACTCCGACTCGTTGACGTTCGGCGGGAGCACCTTGATGCCCATGCGCCGGCACTCGTTGAGGTAGACCGCCGACTTGTCCTTGTCGTCCTTGACCGAGGTGAGCAGCGCCGCCATGTACTCGGCGGGGTAGTTCGCCTTGAGGTATCCGGTCCAGTAGGTGACCAGGCCGTACGCGGAGGAGTGGGCCTTGTTGAAGGCGTATCCGGCGAACGGGACCAGCACGTCCCACAGCGCCTTGATCGCGGCGTCGGAGAAGCCGTTCTTCTTGGCGCCCGCCTCGAAGAGGACGAAGTTCTTCGCGAGCTCGTCGGCCTTCTTCTTGCCCATCACGCGGCGCAGGATGTCGGCCTCGCCGAGCGAGTACCCGGCGACGATCTGGGCGGCCTTCTGCACCTGCTCCTGGTACACGATCAGGCCGTAGGTGAGGCCGAGGACCTCCTTGAGCGGCTCCTCCAGCTCCGGGTGGATCGGGGTGATCTCCTGGCGGCCGTTCTTGCGCTCGGCGTAGTTCGTGTGCGAGTTCATGCCCATCGGGCCCGGCCGGTACAGGGCCGAGACGGCGGAGATGTCCTCGAAGTTGTCGGGCTGCATCTGGCGCAGCAGGGAGCGCATCGGCCCGCCGTCGAACTGGAACACCCCGAGCGTGTCACCGCGGCAGAGCAGTTCGTACGTCTTGGGGTCGTCCAGCGGCAGCGACAGCATCTCCAGGTCGATGCCCTTGTTGGCCTTCACCATCTTGATGGCGTCGTCCATGATCGTCAGGTTGCGAAGACCCAGGAAGTCCATCTTGAGGAGGCCGAGCGACTCGCACTGGGGGTAGTCCCACTGCGTGATCGTCACGCCGTCGGTGTGCCGCACCCAGATCGGCGCGTGGTCGACGATCGGCTCGCTGGACATGATCACGCCGGCCGCGTGCACGCCCATCTGCCGGACCAGTCCCTCCACGCCCTTCGCCGTGTCGATGACCTTGCGGACGTCCGGCTCGTTCTCGTACATCGACCGGATCTCGCCGGCCTCGCTGTAGCGGGGGTGCTTGGGGTCGGTGATGCCGTTGAGGTCGATGCCCTTGCCGAGGACGTCGGCGGGCATGGCCTTGGTGAGGCGGTCGCCCATCGCGTACGGATAGCCGAGGACGCGGGCCGAGTCCTTGATCGCGTTCTTGGCCTTGATCTTGCCGTAGGTGCCGATCATGGCGACCTTGTCGGCGCCGTACTTCTCCGTCACGTACCGGATCACCTCGACGCGCCTGCGCTCGTCGAAGTCGATGTCGACGTCGGGCATGGAGACGCGCTCGGGGTTGAGGAAGCGCTCGAAGATCAGTCCGTGCTCGATCGGGTCGAGGTCGGTGATGCCCATCGCGTACGAGACGATCGAGCCGGCGGCGGAGCCTCGGCCGGGGCCGACCGCGATGCCGTTGTTCTTGGCCCACATGATGAAGTCGGCGACGACCAGGAAGTACCCGGGGAACCCCATCTGGATGATGATGTCCATCTCGTACTCGACCTGCTTCTGCCGGTCCTCGGGGACCCCGCCCGGGAAACGGCGGTTCATCCCGGCGCGGACCTCCTCCTGGAACCAGGTGATCTCCGTGTACCCCTCCGGGATGTCGAACTTCGGCATCAGGTCGCGCTTCTCGAACATCCCGGTGGTGTCGATCTGCTGCGCGACCAGCAGGGTGTTGGCGCAGCCCTCCTGCCAGGCGTCCGAGGAGTCGACGCCGTACATCTCGTCCGTCGTCTTGAGGTAGTAGCCGGTGCCGTCGAAGCGGAAGCGGTCCGGGTCGGAGAGGTTCTTGCCGGTCTGGATGCAGAGCAGCGCGTCGTGTGCGGCGGCCTCGCTGGCGTACGTGTAGTGCGAGTCGTTGGTCACGAGCGGCGGGATGTTCAGCTTCTTGCCGATTTCGAGGAGCCCGTCACGGACCCGGCGCTCGATCTCGATGCCGTGGTCCATCAGCTCCAGGAAGTACTTGCCCTCGCCGAAGATGTCCTTGTAGTCGGAGGCCGCCTGGACCGCCTCGTCGAACTGTCCGAGCCGCAGCCGGGTCTGCACCTCGCCCGAGGGGCAGCCGGTGGACGCGATCAGGCCCTCGGACCACTGGGAGATGGTCTCCTTGTCCATGCGCGGCCACTTCTGCAGCCAGCCCTCGGCGTAGGCGTCCGAGGACAGCTTGAAGAGGTTGTGCAGCCCCTTGGCGTTCGACGCCCAGATCGTCTTGTGGGTGTAACCGCCCGAACCGGAGACGTCGTCCCGCTTCTGGTGCGGCTGGCCCCACTGGATCTTCCGCTTGTGCTTGCGCGACTCGGGAGCGACGTACGCCTCGATCCCGATGATCGGCGTCACGTTCGCCTTCTGGGCGGAGTGGAAGAAGTCGTACGCCCCGTGCAGGTTGCCGTGGTCCGTCATGGCGATATGGGACATGCCCATCTCGTTGCAGGCCTCGAACATGTCCTTGAGCCGCGCGGCACCGTCCAACAGCGAGTACTGGGTGTGGACGTGAAGGTGCGTGAAAGGCGGCTTGGTCACGGCGCTGTGCCTCCGGGGGAACGGCGGATGTCGACTGGGGGGGACAGCGTGGAAGTCTACGTCTCCCGGGTCACGAGTGACGGGCACTCCGCGATACGGTCGCGCGTTGGAAGGGCGAGGACACCCGCCCTTTTTGTCATGTACGTCGTCATGCAGGCCAGGTACCAGGAGGCACCCAGAGATGTCGGAAACGCAGACCGGCGCAGCGCGGCGCGGGGAGCAGATCCTCGAGATCTTCGACACCGCTTTCGGTGAGCTGCTGGCCGCCGATCCGGCTGCCTTCCGGGTGAAGTTCCGCAAGATGGCGGGCTCCGCCTTCGCCTTCTACCGGGGCACGGCCTGCCTCTTCTACCACGACCTGGAGGGGGAGCGGCACGGCGGCCCGTACCTCGACGAGCGCACCGGCCGGGTGTGGATCCACGGCGATCTGCACGCGGAGAACTTCGGCACGTACATGGACGCCAACGGGCGCCTGATCTTCAATGTGAACGACTTCGACGAAGCCTATGTGGGCCCTTTCACGTGGGACCTCAAGCGCTTCGCCGCCTCCGTCGCCCTGATCGGCTACGCGAAGGCGCTGGGCGACGACCAGATCACCGAGCTCGTCCGGGTCTACGCGGCGGCGTACCGCGAGCGCATCCACGCGCTGGCGACGGGCGCGAAGAACGACGAGGTGCCGCCGTTCACGCTGGACACCGCCGAGGGACCGCTCCTGGACGCCCTGCGGGACGCCCGCTCGCTGACCCGGTTCTCGCTGCTGGACTCGATGACCGAGATCCGTGAGTTCGAGCGCAGGTTCGCGGAGGGCGGCGGCTCGATCGACCTCGACGCGGCGACGCGCTACAAGGTCCTGGCCGCCTTCGACGGCTATCTGGAGACCCTGCCGGAGTCGAGCCTGACCCGTCCGGACTCCTACCGGGTCAAGGACGTCGTCGGCCGGCGCGGGATCGGCATCGGATCGGCCGGGCTGCCCTCGTACAACATCCTTCTGGAGGGCAACAGCGACGCCCTGGAGAACGATGTCGTGATCTATCTCAAGCAGGCGCAGACCCCCGCCGTCTCCCGGCACATCACGGATTCGGCGGTGCGGGAGTACTTCCAGCACGAGGGACACCGCACGGTGATCTCGCAGCGGGCCCTCCAGGCGCACGCCGACCCGTGGCTGGGCTGGACCGAGCTGGACGGGGCCGGGCAGCTGGTCGCCGAGGTGTCGCCGTACGCGGTCGATCTGAACTGGTCGGACATCGACGAGCCCGAGGAGATCGCCGCGGTCGTCGCGGACCTCGGCCGGGCGACGGCGTCGATGCACTCGGCGGCCGACGACGAGAGCGGCCACTCGCTGGTGCCGTTCTCCACGGAGCGGGCGATCGACGCGGCGATCGCGGCGGACGAGGAGGGCTTCGGGGACCTGCTGGTGGACTTCGCGCACAGTTACGGGGCCCGGGCGCGGGCGGACCACCAGATCTTCGTGGACCTGTTCCGCAACGGCCGCATCCCGGGGCTGTAGGAAGGAGCGCGCGAGGGCCCTGTGTAAGCCTTCCCACAGGGCCCTCGCCCTTGAGGGCGGCCCTACAGGTTCCCGTGCGACACTCCCTGACGATGGATATCTCCGGGACGCAGCTCAGGGTCGTACGCGCGGCGCTCTTCACGGCGCTCGTCGTGACGCTCTCCGCTGCCTCCCATGTGCTGCTCTCGCAGGTGGCGCTGCCGCTGACCCTCGTCGCCGTGCTGGCCGGCGCCGTCTTCGCGCTGGCCTACGCGCTGGCCGGCCGGGAGCGCGGCTACGGGGCCATCGCCGGACTCCTCGTACCGCTGGAGCTGGCCGCCGACACCGTCTTCACCACCGGCCAGCACCTCTGCTACGGCGCGGCGGGCGGCCCGATCGCGGGTCCCCTGCGGTCGGTCGGCATCGACGCGCTGTGCGGCGGCGGTGACGTCGGGCCGGGCGCCAGGGGGCTCGGCAGCGTCGGCGAGGTGGGCACCCCGCTGGCCTCGGTGACCGCGGGTGGTCACGGCGCGGCCGCGCTGCTGGCCTCCCCCGGCCCCCTGGTGCCGTGGCTGCTGCTGGCCGCACATGTGACGGTCGGGCTGCTGGCCGCCGCCTGGCTGCACCGCGGCGAGCGAGCGCTCGCCGGGCTGCTGGGCGCGTGCGCCCTGCTGGCGTTCCGGCCGCTGCTGATCGCGGTGGCCGTGGCGGGGGCGGTCCGCCGCTCGGTGCGCCTGAAGGTCCGCACCGCCCGGCCCGGCCCCCACCTGCTCGTCCACGCCCGTCTGCTGGTGCACTCCGTGGGACGGAGGGGACCACCGCGCTCGGCCTGCGCCCACGCCTGAGCACGAAGTCCCCACCGCCCACGACCACGCACCCCACGGAGAACCGATCATGAGCAAGCGCAACAGCCAGGCCAACAAGTCCGCCGCCCGCGAGCGGCTGCGCGTCGAGCGCGAGCGCCAGGCCAAGAAGGACCGCACCCGCCGGCAGGTCGTCGTCGGCGTCTCGGTCGTCGCCGCCCTGGCGGTCATCGGCGGCGGCGCCTACGGCGTGATGCAGCTGAACAAGCCCGGCCACTGGGAAGCGGCGAAGGACTCGAAGAACATCACCGCGCCGAAGAACACCTCGGGCGAGAACGGCACGACCGTCGTGGTCGGCAAGTCGACCGCCAAGAAGACGCTGGAGCTGTACGAGGACTCCCGCTGCCCGATCTGCGCCACGTTCGAGCAGACCGTCGGCGAGACCGTCCACAAGGACGTCGACGCCGGCAAGTACAAGGTCAAGTACATCGGCGCCACGTTCATCGACAACAGCGACAACGGCGAGGGGTCGAAGAACGCCCTGAGTGCGCTGGGAGCGGCGCTCGACGTCAGCCCCGAGGCCTTCCTCGACTACAAGTACGCCCTGTACTCCGCGAAGTACCACCCGCAGGAGACGGACGACAAGTTCAAGGACGACGCCTACCTGATCAAGGTCGCCGACACGGTGGACGCGCTCAAGGGCAACGCCGCCTTCCAGAAGAAGGTCAAGGACGGCACGTACGACGCCTGGGCGATGAAGATGTCCGCCACCTTCGACAAGAGCGGTGTCCAGGGCACCCCGACGCTGAAGATGGACGGCAAGACGCTCACCGGTTCGGACAAGAAGAACGCCCCGATGACCGTGGCGGACTTCAACACCGCGATCACGGCCGCGCTGAAGGGCTGATCCGCCCGGCCCCGGACGAACGGGCAGGTGAACCCACTGGGCTCACCTGCCCGTTCGCGTACGCCGGGCGCGCGGACCGTCCAGATCCAGCCAATGTGGCCATGTTGAGGGCGGATGACGGCGTTGCTTCGGCCGGCGTTCAGGGCGGTGTTCGGGACGGATCCAATGCGGACACACCGGCCATCGGAACGGCTGGCACATGTCGTTCGTGTCTCAAACTTCGGAACGGGCAGAAGATTTTCTTCCCGTTGTACCGATCTGCACCCTGGATGATTGGGCCGGATCGATTCTCCCCCAGGCATGACATGCGCACGTAATCTCCCGGCGGCGGGTGAGGAAATCCCTCCCCCACACATCCGCGAGGAGTCCCTGTGCGCACTCTTGCTCGTATATCACCGCGCATGCGTCACCGTGCGATCGGCACCGCCGTCCTGGCCGGAACCCTGGCCCTGGCGCCCCTCACCGTCTCCTCCGGCGCCACCGCCGCCTCCGCCAGGACCACCGCCTCGGCCGACGCCTGCGCCGACTCCCCGGCCGGCGCCGCCGCGCGCCAGTCCCGCCCCTCGGGCCCGCGGCACGCGGCGGAACCCAACGAGCTCACCACCGCCCAGGCCGCGGCCATCGACAAGCAGCTGAAGCAGAGAGTCGCCGAGCGCCGGCTCACCGGCTCCACGCTCGCCGCCGGCGCGACCGTCCCCGTCTACTTCCACGTCATCCACTCGGGCACCACGGGCAAGCTCACCTCGGGCGACATCAGCAGCCAGATGAGCGTGCTGAACTCCGCGTACAGCGGCCAGGGCACCGGCAACACCCCCACCGGCTTCCAGTTCTCCCTGGCGGGCACCGACTACACGGACAACGCCTCCTGGTACAACCTCTCCTCGGGCTCGACGGCCGAGAAGGCCATGAAGACGGCCCTGCGCAAGGGCGGCAAGAACGCGCTCAACATCTACACCGCCAACCTCGGCGGCGGACTGCTCGGCTGGGCGACGTTCCCCAGCTCCTACAACTCCAGCCCGTCCATGGACGGCGTCGTGATCCTGGACGCCTCGCTGCCGGGCGGCTCGGCCTCCAACTACGACGAGGGCGACACCGCGACGCACGAGGTCGGCCACTGGATGGGGCTGTACCACACCTTCCAGGGCGGCTGTAACGGCAACGGCGACTACGTCTCCGACACCCCCGCCGAGAAGAGCGCCGCGTTCGAGTGCCCGACCGGGCGCGACACCTGCACCAGCAAGACGGGCGTCGACCCGATCCACAACTTCATGGACTACACGTACGACTCCTGCATGTACCAGTTCACCGCGGGCCAGGTGCAGCGGATGAGCGACAGCTGGACCGCGTACCGCGGCTGATCCCGCTCCGCCACACCCGAGGGGCCCCGCGCCGTCACCGTGCGCGGGGCCCCTCCCGTGCTCACAGCGTGGCGAGGAACCCGATCGCGACCTTCCAGGCCAGCTCGGCCGACGCCTGGTCGAAGTCCGGCAGCTCGGGATCGGTGAACAGATGCCCGGCGCCGGGGTAGCGGTAGACCTCGACATCGGCTCCGGTCCGCTGCATCTGCAGGTACCAGGAGTTCAGCCAGTCGTGCGTCTCGAACGGGTCCGGGTCGGCGACGTGCAGCTGTACGGGCAGCTCGTCCACGGAGGCGTTCTCGGCGATGTCCGAGGTGCCGTGGAACAGCAGCAGCCCGCGCGCCTTCGCGTCCCCGAGCGCCAGCGTCTGGGCGACGGAGGCCCCGAGCGAGAAGCCCACGTAGACCAGCCCGCGGTCGGAGTAGGGCGCCGCGGCCAGCACGGCCCGCTTCAGCAGCTCCTCCTTGCCCGTCTCCTCCTTGAAGGCCAGCCCCTCCTCGACGGTTTCGAAGGTGTGCCCCCCGAAGAGATCGGGCACGTGCACCTCGTGCCCGGCGGCGCGCAACCGGTCGGCGGCCGCGTGCACCGCCGGGCGGAGACCGTACGTCGAGTGGAAAAGCATGATGTTCATGAGGCCCATGGTGCCAGTTACGGTCGAGAGCATGGAGAGCGACAGCATGGAGAACGTACTGCGCCCGCTGGTCGTGCTGGGCGGTTCGGCGCTGATCACGGTCGTGGTGGCCTGGCTCCTCGACCTGCTGCTGAGACGCGCCGACGGCCGGCACCACGAGACGCCGCTGTGGGGTCTGCTGCGGCGCTGCCGGGTGCCGTTCCAGCTGACCCTGGGGACGGCGCTGCTGCGGGCCACGTACACCCACACCGCGCTCGGCGTGGTCGGCGACCACCGGGCCGGCATCGGGCAGGTGCTCAGCCTGGTCCTGATCGGGGCGTCGGCCTGGCTGGTCGTGCGGATCGCCGTCGCCGTGGTGGACTCCGTGTACGCGCGCTACGCGGCGAGCACCCGGGACCCGGCGCGGGTGCGCCGGGTGCGGACACAGGTGACGCTGATCCAGCGGGTGGTCGTCGCGATCGTGACGACCGTCGCCGTCGCCGCGATGCTCCTGACCTTCCCCGCCATGCAGACCGTCGGCACCTCGATGCTGGCCTCGGCCGGTGTCCTCGGCATCGTCGCGGGCGTCGCGGCCCAGTCCACGCTCGGCAATCTCTTCGCCGGCCTGCAGATCGCCTTCGGCGACATGGTGCGCATAGGCGACACCGTGGTGGTGGACGGCGAGTGGGGCACGATCGAGGAGATCACGCTGACCTTCCTCACGGTCCGGACCTGGGACGAGCGGCGGATCACGATGCCGGTCTCGTACTTCACCAGCAACCCCTTCGAGAACTGGTCGCGCGGCGGTGTCCAGATGACCGGCTCGGTCTTCTTCCACCTCGACCACTCGGCGCCGATCGCCGCGATGCGCGACCGGCTGCGGGACATCCTCGGGGAGTGCGCCGCCTGGGACGGCCGGGACTGGTCGCTCGCGGTCACCGACACGACGCCCTCGACGATCCAGGTGCGCGCGGTGGTCACGGCGAAGGACGCGGACGACGTCTGGACGGTGCGCTGCACGGTGCGGGAACAGCTGATCGGCTGGCTGCGCGACCACCATCCGTACGCGCTGCCGCGGCTCGCCACCGCTCCCGCGACGCTGCCGCCCGGCGACGCGTGGCCCATGGTGCACACCGTGGACGAGAAGCCGGCGGGCTGGGCCAAGGCGCCGCGTACCGGACGCGGCTGAGCGCGGGGGGCGCGGTCAGGGCGGGCCGGCTGGTTCCGGAGGCCGGCCGCTCGCCGGGCGCAGGGTGCGCGGTCAGCGGAGGCTGCGCACGTCCAGTTGCCGCAGCACCCGGTCGACCACCTCGGGATCCGAGCCGGCCTCGTTGCGCGCGGAGAGCACCGCGTGGCGGGCGGCCGACATCATCTCGCGCTGGACGCGGCCGACCTCCTTGTACCGCTGGGCGCGCTGGGCGTACGCCTCGCGCCGTTCGCTGTCGACCATGGCGGGGCTGATCCGCGCGCCCATGTCGTAGGCCAGCCGTTGGAGGCGCTCCGCCACGTCCTCGGGGAACTCCTCGGTCTCCTGGATCTCCTTCAGCCGCCGCTTGGCCGCCTTCGTGGCGCGGATCGCGAGGTCCCGCTCCAGCGCGGCCTCGGCGTCCGTGTCGGCGCGCACCCCCAGGCGGCGCACCAGCCAGGGCAGGGTGAGTCCCTGGAAGACCAGGGTGACCATGATCACGGCGAAGGCGATGAAGACGATCTCGTCACGGCCGGGGAACGGCTTACCGTCGTCCGTCTCCAGCGGGATGGCGAGAGCGAGGGCCACGGAGGCCACACCGCGCATCCCGGCCCACCACATGATCACGGTCTCCCGCCAGCCGGCCGGGATCTCCTCGCTCACGTCACGGCGGCTGTGCAGCCGCTTGGTCAGCCAGGCCGCGGGGAGCAGATAGAGCAGGCGTACGCCGATGACGACGGCGACGACCGCCAGGGCCCAGCCGGCCATCCGCAGCGCACGTCCGTCGGCGGTCCCGAAGACGTTGTGCAGTTCGAGGCCGATCAGCCCGAAGGCGACACCGGTGACGAGGGTGTCGACGATCTCCCAGAAGGTGCGGCCGGTGAGCCGGCCGAGGACGTCGTCGGCGTCGGCGGTGTGCTCGGCGAGGAAGAGAGCGGTGGTCAGGACGGCGAGCACCCCGGAGCCCATCAGTTCCTCGGCGAGGACGTAGCTGACGAAGGGCACCAGCAGGGTCAGGCCGACCTGGAGGGTGGCATCGCCGAGCAGGGCCATGAGCTTGATGGTGAGCCAGCCGAGCGCGACCCCGACCGCCACGGCGACGACGGCGGACAGGACGAGCAGCCCGAACGCCTCGGGCAGCGAGAAGGTGCCGCTGACGGCCGCGGCGATCGCCACGTGGTAGAGCACGATCGCGGTCACGTCGTTGAACAGCCCCTCGCCCTCCAGGATGGAGATGAGCCTGCGGGGCAGTCCGACCGATCCGGCGACGGCGGTCGCCGCGACCGGGTCGGGCGGGGCGACGAGCGCGCCCAGCGCGACCGCCGCGGCGAGGGGCAGCCCGGGGACCACGGCGTGGGCCACCGCGGCGACGGCCGCCGTGGTGACGAAGACCAGCGCCACGGCCAGCAGGAAGATCGGCCGCTTGTTGGCGGTGAACTGGCGCCAGGAGGTGCGCTGCACGGAGGCGTAGAGCAGCGGCGGCAGCAGCGCGGGGAGAATGATCTCGGGCGGGATGTCCACGTTCGGTACGAAGCTGACGAAGGCCATCGCGACGCCCGCGAGCGTCATCAGCACCGGCGCGGGAAGCCCCAGCCGGTCCCCGAGCGGCACGGTGACCACGGCTCCGAGCAACAGCAGGAGCAGCAGTGCCATCTGGTCCACGGGGTGCCTTCCGCAACGGTCCGAGCCGGCCCCGGTGACCGGCCGGCATGGGCACCAAGCCTGCCACGCAGGCCCCGGACAGCCGGACGACGCCCCCTGACCCGGCCTGACCGAGTCCCGAGCGGAACGGAAGGTTCTACGCGTCAGCGGCCCGGCGCGCGGGAGGCCTTACGCGTCAAGGGACCGGCGCGAGGGAGGCCCGACGCGTCCACGGACCGGCACGAGGGAGGCCCTACGCCTCTACGGACCGGCGCATCGCCCGGTGCGGGATGCCCGCGTCCGGGAATTCGGGGCCGTAGGCCGCGTAGCCGAGCCGCTCGTAGAAGCCGAGGGCGTGCGTCTGGGCGTGCAGGTCGACGGCGGACAGGCCGAGTCCGCGGGCGGCGTCCTCGAGGGCCCGCACCAGGGCCGCGCCGACGCCGAGGCCGCGTGCCTCCTTGGCCACGGCGAGCCGGCCGAGCGAGCCGACGCCGGGATCGCCGCCGGTCTTCGCCGCCACGGCCGGGCCGTGCAGCAGCCGCCCGGTGCCGAGCGCCGTGCCGTCCTCCGCGACGGCGATGACGTGGACCGCGTCCGCGTCGTAGGCGTCGTACTCGATCTCCTCCGGCACGTTCTGCTCGCCGACGAAGACGTCCCTGCGGATCCGGAAGCAGGCGGCACGGTCCTGCTCACCGGTGACCGTGCGGGTGGTGTAGGAGGTCATTCGCTCTCTGCCGCGATCCGGTCGAGGGCCTGCTGGAGGTCGTCGGGGTAGGTGCTGGAGAACTCCACCCAGCTGCCGTCCGACGGGTGCTCGAAGCCGAGCCGGACCGCGTGCAGCCACTGCCGGGTCAGGCCGAGGCGCTTGGCCATCGTCGGGTCGGCGCCGTAGGTCAGGTCACCGACGCAGGGGTGGCGGTGGGCGGACATGTGGACCCGGATCTGGTGGGTGCGGCCCGTCTCCAGCTTGATGTCCAGGAGGCTGGCGGCGCGGTAGGCCTCGATGAGGTCGTAGTGCGTCACGGAGGGCTTGCCCTCGGCGACGACGGCCCACTTGTAGTCGTGGGTGGGGTGGCGCCCGATGGGGGCGTCGATGGTGCCGCTCATCGGGTCCGGGTGGCCCTGGACCAGCGCGTGGTACTTCTTGTCGACGACCCGGTCGCGGAACTGGGCCTTCAGCAGGGTGTAGGCGCGCTCGGACTTGGCGACGACCATCAGCCCGGAGGTGCCGACGTCGAGCCGGTGCACGATGCCCTGGCGCTCGGCGGCGCCCGAGGTGGAGATCCGGTACCCGGCCGCGGCGAGACCGCCGATGACGGTGGTGCCGGTCCAGCCCGGGCTCGGGTGCGCGGCGACACCGACCGGCTTCATGATCACGACGATGTCGTCGTCGTCGTGGACGATCTCCATGCCCTCGACGGGCTCGGCGACGATCTGCACCGGAGCGGGAGCCTGCGGCATCTCCACTTCCAGCCAGGCACCGCCCCGGACCCGCTCGGACTTCCCGACCACCGAACCGTCCACCTGCACCTTCCCGGCGGCGGCCAGCTCTGCGGCCTTGGTGCGGGAGAAGCCGAACATGCGGGAGATGGCGGCGTCGACGCGCTCGCCTTCCAGGCCATCGGGGACGGGCAGGGTGCGGACCTCGGGTTGCGTACTCACCTGTCGAGTATGCCTTGTCGCGGCCGGGGGCCTGACCGGCCTCAGTCCTTGTGGACGGTGCCGTCGGGATCGAGGCCCTTGAAGGAGAGCAGCACGATCAGGATGCCGCCGCAGACGATCGCGGAGTCCGCCAGGTTGAAGACGGCGAAGTGCGCCGGGGCGATGAAGTCCACCACCGCGCCCTCGAACACACCCGGTGAGCGGAAGACGCGGTCGGTGAGGTTGCCGAGGGCGCCGCCGAGCAGCAGGCCGAGCGCGATCGCCCACGGCAGGCTGTACAGCTTGCGTGCGAGCCGGGCGATGACCACGATGACGGTCGCCGCGATGATGGTGAAGATGATCGTGAAGGCCTCACCGAGGCCGAAGGCGGCTCCCGCGTTGCGGATCGCGTCGAGCCGGAGCCAGTCGCCGAAGATCTCGATCGGCTCGTGGTGCTCCAGCTTCGCGACCACGAGCATCTTGCTGCCGAGGTCGAGCAGGTAGGCGAGGACGGCGACGCAGAAGAGCAGGACGATCCGGCGACGGCGCGTGGCCGGCGACCGGTCGACCGTGCTCTCCCCGTCCCCGGCGTCCCGGCCGTCCGGCTCGACGGACTCGGGGGAGCCGCTCTCCGCCGGCTTCTCGTGCCCGGCCCCCTCGTGTCCCTCGGCCTCGGGGATGTCCGGCGTACCGATGATGCGCTCCGCCTCTGCCACGTGAGTCCCTCAACCTAGTTCCCGACTGAGGACGAGGGTACGACACACCACCAGGGATCAGCCGCGTCGCTCCTGCTTCTGTTTGTCCTCGACGCAGAGGGTGGCCCGGGGGAACGCCTGCATGCGCGCCTTGCCGATCGGGTTGCCGCAGATCTCGCAGAGTCCGTAGGTGCCCGCGTCGAGCCGGGCCAGCGCCCGTTCGGTCTGCTCCAGCATCTCCTGGGCGTTGGCGGCGAGCGACATCTCGTGTTCGCGGGTGATGTTCTTGGTGCCGGTGTCCGCCTCGTCGTCACCCGCCCCGTCGCCGGAGTCGCGCATCAGCCCGGCCAGCGCCAGGCCCGACGCCTCCAGCTCGTTGCGCAGCCGCGTGATCTCGCCGGTCAGCTCGGTGTGGGCGGCGGCGACCTCCTCCGGCGTCCAGGGGTCCTCTCCCGGCCGTACGGCCAGTTCCCCGGGGACTGTCGCGGCGGCCCGCGCCGGAGGCACGGGCGCCGTGCTCCGGCCGGCCGTCCGGGTCCTGGCCGCGCTCTTCTTGGCTACCACCGTGTGGGCTCCCGTCTCCTCGGCGGCCTCGGCCGCCCCTGTGGCCGCGTCGGCGGCCTTCTTCGAAGGCTTCCCGGCCGTGGTCTGCCCGGCCGCGCTCTTCTTCGCCGCGGTCTTCTTCGCGGCCTTCTTGGTCGCCGTCTTCTTGGCCGCCGTTTTCGGGGCGGCCTTCCTCGTGGTCGTGGCGGCAGCGGCGGTCGTCACGGCCGCGTGCTCCGGACCGGTCCGCGCGTCCGCCTCGGATCCGCCGTCCCGACCGGTCTCTCCCGTCGTCTCCGCGGCTGCCGCGCCCGTGGATGCGGCTGACGCCGTCTTCTCTGCGGCGGTCTTCTTCGCCACCATGGCCGCGGCCCCTTCACGCATTGTGATCTTGCACGCGAGTCGTGCTGGGACGATAAATCGACCCCAGCCCCGCGGCAACGGGGCACGCCGCCGCATCGCCCCTCCCCGTGTCCGGATCACCGCTCGCCTGAAACCGTTGTGCCCAGCTCCCCGCCCGGTAATCCGCCTTCCGGCGGCCCGCCGGGCGGCGCCGGGATCCGGAACGCCCCGTCTGGCCATTCGGGTCACGCCGGGCCGCCGGAAATCCGGTCGGCCACCGCCGCCGCGGGCCCGTACACTGGCCTCAGCGAGAGGCATGGATGGGACGAGTAGCGTCGTACGCAGCCCAGAGCGACCCGGGGACGGTGGAAGCCCGGGGGCGAGCGCGTCGTGAAGATCACCCCGGAGCCGCCGGAAGAACGCCTTGGACCGTGGGCACCGCCCACGGACCCCGGGCCAGTAGAACCGGCATCGCACCCCAATGAGGGGGCCGCGGGCGGCACGTCCGGGGCCAAGGAGGGTGGTACCGCGGGAGCCGGCATCGGTTCTCGTCCCTCCGACGGAAGTGGAAGACGTCCGCCGGAGGAAGCCCGCATGACATCGCCGCAGTACCGCCAGGTACCCGCCCAGGTCGACCTGCCCGCGCTCGAGCACGCCGTGCTCGACTTCTGGCGCGAGAACAAGGTCTTCGACCGGAGCCTCGAACAGTCCGAGGGCCGCCCCGAGTGGGTCTTCTACGAAGGCCCGCCGACCGCCAACGGCATGCCGGGCGCCCACCACATCGAGGCCCGCGTCTTCAAGGACGTCTTCCCGCGCTTCCGCACCATGCAGGGCTACCACGTCGGCCGCAAGGCCGGCTGGGACTGTCACGGTCTGCCGGTCGAGCTCGCGGTCGAGAAGGAGCTGGGCTTCAACGGCAAGAAGGACATCGAGGCGTACGGCATCGCCGAGTTCAACGCCAAGTGCCGCGAGTCCGTGACCCGGCACACCGACGCCTTCAGCGAGCTCACGACCCGGATGGGCTACTGGGTCGACCTCGACGACGCGTACCGCACGATGGACCCGGAGTACGTCGAGTCCGTCTGGTGGTCGCTGAAGGAGATCTTCAACAAGGGCCTGCTCACCCAGGACCACCGCGTCGCCCCCTGGTGCCCGCGCTGCGGCACCGGCCTCTCCGACCACGAGCTGGCGCAGGGGTACGAGACGGTCGTCGACCCCTCCGTCTTCGTACGCTTCCCGTTGACCTCCGGTCCGCTGGCCGGCGAGGCGGCCCTCCTGGTCTGGACGACGACCCCCTGGACCCTCGTCTCCAACACCGCCGTCGCCGCGCACCCCGAGGTCGAGTACGTCGTCGCGACGAACGGCGAGGAGAAGCTCGTCGTCGCCCGGCCGCTCGTCGAGAAGGCGCTCGGCGAGGGCTGGGAGCTCACCGGGCAGTCCTTCACCGGCAGCGAGATGGAGCGCTGGACCTACGAGCGCCCGTTCACGCTGATCGACTTCCCGGCCGAGGCGCACTACGTCGTCAACGCCGCGTACGTGACGACCGAGGACGGTACGGGTCTGGTCCACCAGTCCCCCGCCTTCGGCGCCGAAGACCTCCTGGTCTGCAAGGCGTACGGTCTCCCGGTGGTCAACCCGGTCCGCCCCGACGGCACCTTCGAGGAGGATGTGCCGCTGGTCGGCGGCGTCTTCTTCAAGAAGGCCGACGAGGCGCTCACCGAGGGCCTGGCCGCCCGCGGCAAGCTCTTCCGGCACGTCCCGTACGAGCACAGCTACCCGCACTGCTGGCGCTGCCACACCGCGCTGCTCTACTACGCGCAGCCGTCCTGGTACATCCGCACCACCGCGGTCAAGGACCGGCTCCTGGAGGAGAACGAGAAGACCAACTGGTTCCCGGACTCGGTCAAGAACGGCCGGTACGGCGACTGGCTGGACAACAACATCGACTGGGCCCTGTCCCGCAACCGCTACTGGGGCACGCCGCTGCCGATCTGGCGCTGCGAGGACGACCACCTCACCTGCGTCGGCTCGCGCGCCGAGCTGACCGAGCTCACCGGCACCGACCTGTCCGGGCTCGACCCGCACCGGCCCTTCATCGACGAGATCACGTTCACCTGCTCGCACGAGAACTGCCAGCTGGAGGCGTACCGCGTCCCCGAGGTCATCGACGCCTGGTACGACTCGGGCTCGATGCCGTTCGCGCAGTGGGGCTACCCGTACAAGAACAAGGAAGTCTTCGAGAGCCGCTACCCGGCGCAGTTCATCTCGGAGGCCATCGACCAGACGCGCGGGTGGTTCTACACGCTGATGGCGGTCGGCACGCTCGTCTTCGACAAGTCGAGTTACGAGAACGTGGTGTGCCTGGGCCACATCCTCGCCGAGGACGGCCGCAAGATGTCCAAGCACCTGGGCAACACGCTCGACCCGATCCCGCTGATGGACCAGCACGGGGCCGACGCGGTCCGCTGGTTCATGGCGGCGGGCGGCTCGCCGTGGGCGGCGCGCCGCGTCGGCCACGGCACGATCCAGGAGGTCGTCCGCAAGACGCTCCTCACGTACTGGAACACGGTCGCCTTCCAGGCCCTGTACGCCCGTACGTCGAACTGGGCGCCCTCGGCCGCCGACCCGGCGCCGGCCGACCGCACGGTGCTGGACCGCTGGCTGCTGAGCGAGCTGAACGCCCTGGTGGACCAGGTCACCCAGGCGCTGGAGGGCTACGACACCCAGCGCGCCGGCAAGCTGCTGTCCTCGTTCGTCGACGACCTGTCCAACTGGTACGTCCGCCGCTCCCGCCGCCGCTTCTGGCAGGGCGACAAGGCGGCGCTGCGCACCCTGCACGACGTCGTCGAGACGGTCACCCGGCTGATGGCCCCGCTGACCCCGTTCATCACCGAGCGGGTCTGGCAGGACCTGGTCACGCCGGTCACCCCGGACGCCCCCGAGTCGGTCCACCTCGCCTCGTGGCCGAAGGCCGACCTGTCGGCGATCGACCCGGCCCTCTCCACGCAGATGGCCCTGGTCCGCCGCCTGGTCGAGCTGGGGCGCGCCACGCGTGCCGAGTCGGGCGTCAAGACCCGCCAGCCGCTGTCCCGCGCCCTGGTCGCGGTCTCGGGTTTCGAGTCCCTCTCCCCCGAGCTGCACGGCCAGATCACGGAGGAACTGAACGTCTCCTCCCTGGCCTCCCTGTCCGAGGTGGGCGGTTCGCTGGTCGACACGACGGCGAAGGCGAACTTCCGGGCGCTGGGCAAGCGCTTCGGCAAGGGCGTCCAGGCGGTGGCGAAGGCCGTCGCGAACGCGGACGCGGCGGCGCTCTCGCTGGCCCTGCGCGAGGGCACGGCGTCGGTCGAGGTCGACGGGGAACAGGTCACCCTGGGCCCCGACGAGGTCATCATCACGGAGACGCCGCGCGAGGGCTGGTCGGTCGCGTCCGACTCCGGCGCGACGGTCGCCCTGGACCTGGAGATCACCCCGGAGCTCCGGCGGGCGGGCCTGGCCCGTGACGCGATCCGCCTGATCCAGGAGGCGCGCAAGAACAGCGGCCTGGACGTGGCCGACCGCATCGCCGTCCGCTGGACCACCACCTCCCCCGCGACGGCCGAGGCCCTCACCGAGCACGCCTCGCTGATCGCGGACGAGGTCCTCGCCGTGGACTACGCGCAGGGCGAGGCGGACGCCTCCTTCGGAGAGCCCTTCGAGGACGAGGGCCTGTCCCTGACGTTCCGCCTCCGCAAGACGGAGCGGTAACCGCAGCACACGAGGGCCCGGCCGGACACGCTCCGGCCGGGCCCTTGGCTGTTCCCCCGCACCATCAAGCCTGCCGCTCCAGCCCCTCCGACGCGGGCTCCCTTCCAGCCCCCGCACGATCACGCCCTGCCCTTCCAGCCCCCGGCGAGGGCGCCGTCCCAGCCCCTCCGGCAAGGGCGCCGATCCAGCCCCTCCGGCGATTGAGGAGCGGGGTCCGGGGCGGAGCCCCGGTTACGGGAAGGGGCGGGTAGGGGAACGAGGCCCCGCGCAGCGGCCCATGGCCCACGGCCCACGGCCCACGGCCCACGGCCCACGGCCCACGGCCCACGGCCCACGGCAAAGGACCGGCCTCCGGCCCCCGGGCCACGGCAAAGGGCCGGGCCCCGGGGAATCCCCGGGGCCCGGCCCTTTGCCTGCCGACGGCTACGCGCTCAGCGAGCGCGCACCGCTCAGTTGTCGTCCTCGTCGATCAGGAACCCGCGCATCGGCGACGGCGCCTGCTGCATCGGCTGCGGCGCCTGCGGCCGCACCGGCGCCATCGGCTGGGTCATCGCCGGTGACATCTGCTGCTGGCCACCGTAGGAGGGCCCACCGCCCATGGACGGGTTGCCGCCCATCTGCTGGTTGCCGTGACCGCCGTGGTTGCCGCCCATGGTGTGACCCATGGCGCCGGCGCCGGCCGGGGCCAGCGAGGGCGACGGCGGCAGCGAGGCGGCAGCCGGCGTCCGCGGCGGAGCCAGCGAGTCGTCGGCCTGGGTCTCCAGCTGACGCAGCTGGCTCTCCAGGTAGGACTTCAGACGGGTCCGGTACTCGCGCTCGAAGCCGCGCAGGTCCTCGACCTTGCGCTCCAGCGTCGCGCGGGCGGACTCCAGCGAGCCCATCGCCACGCGGTGCTTCTCCTGCGCGTCCCGCTCCAGCGCGTCAGCCTTGGCACGCGCGTCGCGCTCCAGGCCCTCGGCACGGCTGCGCGCCTCGCCGACGATCTTGTTGGCCTCGGAACGGGCCTCCGCGATCGCCTGGTCGGCGGTCTGCTGCGCCAGGGACAGGACACGGGCGGCGCTGTCGCCGCCGGGGCCCTGCTGCTGCATCTGCGGCGGCTGCTGCTGCTGCATCTGCTGCATCTGCTGCTGCTGCGGGTTGTGACCCATGGGGCCGCCCATCGGGCCGCCCATGGGACCGCCCTGCATCGGGCCGGGGCCGTGCGGGCCCTGCGGACCGGGGCCGTGCGGACCCTGGGGTCCGTGGCCACTGGGACCGGCCGGCAGCTGAGGAGCTCCACCGGGCAGCTGGGGGGGACCCATCTGCGGGGGCTGCTGCTGGACCGGCGGACCAGATATGGCGGCGGGCACAGGTGCACCGGGACGGTCCTGCGGCTCCGGCTTGCGCATGCCTTGCTGCTGCTGGTTCTGCGCGGCGGCACGCGTGGCGGCGGCCAGCTTGGCGCGCAGGTCCTCGTTCTCACGGAGCAGGCGGGTCAGCTCGGACTCGACCTCGTCGAGGAAGGCGTCAACCTCGTCCTCGTCATAGCCTTCTCGGAGGCGGACCGTCGTGAACTGCTTGTTCCGCACGTCCTCGGGGGTCAGCGGCATCTCTTCTTCACCTCTACGTAGTCGTCGGCAGTCGGCAGGACCGTATCGCTCACAGCCTGGTCACGATGCTGATCAGGATGGAAACGATGATCATCAGAACGAAGAAGGACAGGTCGAGTGCCACGCCCCCGAGACGCAGCGGCGGGATGAACCGCCGCAGGAGCTTGAGCGGTGGATCGGTGACCGTGTAGGTCGCCTCCAGGACCACCACCATCGGCTTGCCCGGCTGCCATGAACGTGCGAACTGGAAGACGTAGTCCATGACCAGCCGGAAGATCAGCACGATGAGGAAACACATCAACGCGATGTAGACAACACTTTGTGCGACGCCCATCCTTCGCGCTTCCCTCTCCCCTGGCTCTCGTAGCTCCGGCCTCGCGGCCGGGTCGTTCCCGGTGTCGTGTTCTCAGCTCTGGTTGAAGAATCCGCCCTCTGCGATGCGGGCCTTGTCCTCCGCCGTGACATCGACGTTAGCAGGCGACAACAGGAACACCTTCTGCGTCACACGTTCAATGCTGCCATGGAGGCCGAAGACGAGTCCTGCGGCAAAGTCGACAAGTCGCTTCGCGTCCGTATCGTCCATCTCCGTGAGATTCATGATCACCGGAGTGCCCTCACGGAAGTGTTCCCCGATGGTACGGGCCTCGTTGTAGGTCCTGGGGTGCAGTGTGGTGATGCGGTACGGCTCCCGCTCGGACACGACCTTGGGCATGATCACCGGTGCGTTCTTCTCCATGTTCGGGCGTTCAGGTGTGATGGATGCCACGGGGGCGATCCGGGCGGGTCGCTCTCGCTCCGCCGGGATCTGAACCGGCTCCCGCTGGGCCGGAGGCTGTACCACTCGTACCGGTTCGTCCCGCTCCCGCTCCACCTGATGCGCGGGCTGATGCCGGCGCCGGTCGCGCTCGGGCTCCGGCTCGGGTTCGAATTCGTCGTCGGGGTCGAACCCCGGACCGTCGTACCCATCGTCCTCCACGAGGCCGAGGTAGACCGCCATCTTGCGCATCGCGCCGGCCATGCTCTGAGTCCTCCGCTCTGTGGTGGATCGGCATCTGTCACCAAGTGCCCGCGATCCACGGTGGCCTGCCCGCCATAGGCGGTAATGACCATATTTTCTGCTGTGGTCCGACTTGCTTGGCGACGTTACCCGAGCCCGGGTCGGACTCCGAGTACCGCAGTACCGACGCGCACATGTGTCGCACCGGCCGCAACCGCGTCCTCGAGGTCCGCACTCATCCCTGCGGAGACCATGTTCGCAGCCGGATGGTTCCCGCGCAGCCGGGATGAGAATTCCATCAGCCGGTCGAACGCGGCACGTTGCCTTCCCGCGAACGGTCCGGCGAGCGGCGCGACGGTCATCAGGCCGTCCAGCCGCAAGCCGGGCGCGGACGCGACCGCGTCAGCCAACTCCTCGATCCCGTCGGGCGCGACACCGCCGCGCTCCCCCCGCTCGCCGCTCTCCGCGTCGAGCGCGACCTGGATGAGGCACCCGAGTTCACGCCCGCCGCGGCCGGCCGCGGCGGAGAGGGCGGTCACCAGCTTCGTACGGTCCACGGACTGCACGACATCGGCATAACTCGCCACGGAACGGACCTTGTTCGTCTGCAATTGACCGACAAAGTGCCATGTGAGGGACAGATCCGTACATGCGGTGGCCTTGGGGGCCGCGTCCTGGTCACGATTCTCCGCGACATGGCGCACACCGAGTTCATGCAGGATCCGCACATCGCTCGCGGGGTAGGTCTTGGTGACCACGATGAGGGTCACCTCCTCCCGCTTGCGGCCGGCGGCGGCACAGGCGGAAGCAATGCGTTCCTCCACCCGTGCCAGATTTGCGGCGAGTTGCGTCTTACGATCCGTCATGCCCTATCCCTCCAGCCAGACATATCCGGCGAGCCGCCCGGTGGTGCGGTCGCGTCGGTACGAGAAGTGGTCGCCCGATTCGAGGGTGCAGAAAGGCGACGCCAGCCGGTCGGTGACGCCGAGGTCCGCCAGTTGCGCGTGGACTCCGGCGGTGACGTCCACCGCCGGGGTGCCCCAGCTGGTCTCGGACCACGAGGCGGGGACGACCGCCGCGACCTCGTCCCGCATGGCGGCCGGCACTTCGTAGCACCGGCCGCAGACGGCCGGCCCCGTGCGGGCGATGATCCGGGAGGGGTCCGCGCCGAGCCGGACCATGGCCCCGACCGCGGCGGGGACGACTCCGGCCACCAGGCCGGGACGGCCCGCGTGGGCCGCCGCGACGACTCCGGCGACCGGGTCGGCGAGCAGTACGGGGGTGCAGTCGGCGGTGAGGACCGCGAGCGGGAGTCCGCGCCGGGCGGTCACGACCGCGTCCACGGCGGGAATCTCGCGGGCATCGCCCCAGGGGCCGTCGACCACGGCGACGTCCCGCCCGTGGACCTGGTTCATCCAGACGACCCGCGCCGGATCGAATCCGCGGGCCAGGGCGGCCCGCTCCCGGTTGGCCAGGACGGCGGCGGGGTCGTCACCGACCGCGCCGCCGAGGTTGAGCTCCGCGTACGGAGCGGCGCTCACCCCGCCCCACCTGTCGGTGAAGGAGAAGTGAGCGCCGCCGTCCGAGGAAACAGAATCCTTCTTGCTCACTGAATGGTGCGGATCTATCACTTCAAGAAGTCCGGTACGTCCAGCTCTTCGGCCTGGGAGTCCTGGTAGGGACGGGCCGGCGGGACGTGCGGCGGCGCGGCCGGCGGAACGTGGCTCTCATGCGCCACCGGAACCGGCTCGGCCTGGACCGGCGGCTCCTCGCGGGGAGGCACGGAACCCAGTCCGCTCGTCTGGCGCACCGGCTCGGCGGCCCGGACCGGCGGAGCGGGCTCCTCGCGCTTGGTGGAGTTCGCCCCCAGGACGTTCTCCCGGCGGGCCGGCGGCTGTCCGCCGTCGAAGCCCGCCGCGATCACGGTGACCCGGACCTCGTCGCCCAGCGCGTCGTCGATGACCGCACCGAAGATGATGTTCGCCTCGGGGTGCGCCGCCTCGCTCACCAGCTGGGCGGCCTCGTTGATCTCGAAGAGACCGAGGTCGCTGCCGCCGGAGATGGAGAGCAGGACACCGCGGGCGCCGTCGATGGACGCCTCCAGGAGCGGCGAGGAGATCGCCATCTCCGCGGCGGCCACCGCGCGGTCGTCGCCGCGGGCCGATCCGATGCCCATGAGCGCCGATCCGGCTTCCGACATGACCGACTTGACGTCGGCGAAGTCGAGGTTGATCAGGCCCGGGGTGGTGATGAGGTCGGTGATGCCCTGGACGCCCGAGAGCAGGACCTGGTCGGCCGACTTGAACGCGTCGAGCACGCTGACCTGGCGGTCCGAGATGGACAGCAGCCGGTCGTTGGGAATGACGATGAGGGTGTCGACCTCTTCGCGGAGTTCGGCGATGCCGTCCTCCGCCTGGTTCGCGCGACGCCGGCCCTCGAAGGTGAACGGGCGGGTGACCACACCGATCGTCAGGGCGCCCAGCGAACGCGCGATATTGGCGACGACGGGTGCGCCACCGGTGCCGGTGCCCCCGCCTTCTCCTGCGGTGACGAAGACCATGTCGGCCCCCTTGAGGACCTCCTCGATCTCTTCACGGTGGTCCTCTGCCGCCTTGCGACCGACGGCCGGGTTCGCCCCGGCGCCGAGGCCGCGGGTGAGTTCACGACCGACGTCGAGCTTGACGTCGGCGTCGCTCATCAACAGGGCTTGCGCATCCGTGTTGATCGCGATGAACTCGACGCCCTTGAGACCGACCTCGATCATTCGGTTGATGGCATTGACACCACCGCCGCCGACACCGATGACCTTGATGACTGCGAGGTAGTTCTGCGGTGCTGCCACGTCGAAGGCCTCTCGCCTCGAGTTACGTGTCGTCGCTTGGCGGTAGTCCCGCCGCGACGACGGATGCCGATTGGGACGGTCCGAACGCCGACCCAAACCCTAACGTTGAAGTTTAGGGTTACCAGTGTGTCTGCTTCATGGACTCTTCCGAACAGGACACTAAGTCGACAAGTGGCGCACGTTCAATGAACACGCCGAACCTCCCGTTTTTCTTTTCACCCTATGTGATCACCCGTAGCGCTGACCAACCAGGGTGCTGGCCAGGCCAAATGTGCGTCAACTACCCGACACCGCAGGAGCGGTGGGCGCGCTCACGTCGAAGTGTCCTGCTTTGGGAGAGGCTTTCATGAGAGCGGTGAGGACTTTCGCCTTCACCACGCCTTCTTCGCTGCTCCCCCAGATCACCGTGCGGTCCCCGGTGAGGCCCAGCGAGACCGCATCGTACGAGACGACCCGCACGACCCGCGTCTCCCTGGCGACCGCGTCCGGAAGGTCGCCCGCCACCCGGACCGCTTCCCGCACCAGGCGGTCGCCCCCGAACCGCCGCTTGCTCGCGGACTGACCCGGTGCGAGTTCCAGCAGGGGCACCCGCCCGGGGGCTTTGTCCACCGTGGCGAAACGCACGCCTTCGTCGTCGACCTCGGTGAACTTCGCACCCTTTTTCATCAGCAGGACCGGCTGTCGTTCGGTCACTTTAAGTCCGATGCCGTGCGGCCATGACCGTACGACATCCACCGAGTCGATACGAGGCAGCTTCTGGCGCAACCTCGCGGCCACGGCGTCCGTGTCGACGGAGATCAGCGGGGCGCCCATCGGCACCGCCGCCGCGGCCTCCACCTCGGCCGGTGCCAGCACGTCGACCCCGGTGATCCGGACCTGTTCGGCACGGAGCCAGGAGGAGCCGTAGAGCGCCCAGACGGCGCCGGAGCCGAGCAGCAGCACGGCCGCGGCGATCACGATCAGGAGAGTGCGCCGGGACATCCGGCGGCCCTCCGCACGCGGGCGCGGCGGGCGGTCCCGGTTGTCCTTCTGCTGCCCTGTGCCGCGCTGGGCGGTCGTCGGTCCGGCCACGCTCGCTCCTTATGCCGGGTCCGGGGGCGCCGCCCCCGGACCCGTCCGCCTCACGCGCCTCGGCGTGCGGCGATCGCCTCGTACACCATGCCGACCAGCAGATCGTCGGCGTCCCGGCGGCCGAACTCGGCGGCCGCGCGGGACATTTCGTACAGCTGGTGCGGATCCGTCAGCACCGGGAGCACGTTGCCCTGCACCCACTCGGGGGTGAGCGCCGCGTCGTCCACCAGCAGTCCGCCGCCGGCGTTGACCACCGGCTGGGCGTTCAGCCGCTGTTCGCCGTTGCCGATCGGCAACGGGACGTAGGCGGCGGGCAGCCCGACGGCGGAGAGTTCGGCGACGGTCATCGCGCCCGCGCGGCAGAGCATCATGTCGGCCGCGGCGTACGCGAGGTCCATCCGGTCCACGTACGGTACCGGGATGTAGGGCGGCATCCCGGGCATGTTGTCGACGCGCGGCATTTCGTTCTTCGGGCCGACCACGTGAAGGATCTGGATCCCCGACCGCTGGAGCAGCGGTGCGACCCGCTGGACCACCTCGTTGAGGTGGCGGGCGCCCTGCGAGCCGCCGGAGACCAGCAGCGTGGGCAGGTTGGGGTCGAGCCCGAAGGCGGCTCGCGCCTCGGGGCGGACGCGGGCCCGGTCCAGGGTGGCGATGGTGCGGCGCAGCGGGATGCCGATGTAGCGGGCGCCGCGCAGCTTGCTGTCGGGGGTGGAGACGGCGACCCCGTGCGCGTACCGCGAACCGATCTTGTTGGCCAGGCCCGGCCGGGCGTTGGCCTCGTGCACCACGATCGGGACTCCGGCGCGCTTGGCGGCGAGGTAGCCGGGCAGCGCCACGTAGCCGCCGAAGCCGACCACGCAGTCGGCCCTGGTGCGCTCCAGGATCTGCTCGGCGGCCTTGATGGTGCCGCGCAGCCTGCCCGGGACGGTGATGAGTTCGGGGGTGGGCTTGCGCGGCAGCGGTACGGCCGGGATCAGGGCGAGTTCGTACCCCCGCTCGGGTACGAGCCTGGTCTCGAGTCCGCGCTCCGTGCCGAGAGCGGTGATTCCCACGCTCGGGTCCTGCCTGCGCAGTGCGTCCGCGAGGGCAAGCGCGGGCTCGATGTGGCCGGCGGTCCCCCCACCGGCGAGTACGACATGCACCGAAATTCACCGCTCTCCGGACGGACGCTTCTTGACGCGCCGTCTCATCGTCTTCCATCTCACCCCGGGCCTCCGCATGGCCAGGGCGGCCTTCGCGGCGGGATCCGCTCGCGCGAACGCGATCAGCAGCCCGACGGCGAACATGGTCGGCAGCAGGGCCGACCCCCCGTAGGAGAACAGCGGGAGCGGGACACCGGCGATCGGCAGCAGGCCGAGCACCGCACCGATGTTGATCACGGCCTGGGCCGTGATCCAGGTGGTCACACCTCCCGCTGCGTACCTCACGAAGGGGTCCTCCGTGCGTCCGGCCACGCGGATACCCGCATAGCCTAGGGCCGCGAAGAGGGCGAGTACCGACAGCGTCCCCGCCAACCCCAGTTCCTCCCCGGTGATGGCGAAGATGAAGTCCGTGTGTGGTTCGGGTAGTTGGCCCCATTTTTCCACACTTGCACCGAGCCCGGATCCGAACCATCCACCGGACGCCAGGGCGTAGATGCCGTGCACCGCCTGCCAGCACGAGCCGCCGGGCCCGGGCTCACTGGCCCCCATGCAGTCGAGCCGGGACATCCGGTTGGGACTGGTCTTGATCAGCAGGAAGGCGATCAGCCCCGCGGAGCCGAGCACTCCGGCGAACAGCCGGGTCGGCGCTCCGGCCAGCCAGAGCAGTCCGAACAGGATGGCAGTGAGAATGATCGCAGTGCCCATGTCACCGCCGAGCATGATCAGCCCCAGCAGCATGAAGGCGACCGGGACCAGGGGCACGAGCATGTGCTTCCACTGGGTCAGCAGCCGTTTGTCCTGTTTGCGGGCGAGCAGGTCGGCCCCCCACAGGACGAGGGCCAGTTTGCCGAACTCACTGGGCTGGAGCTGGAAGGGGCCGCCCAGGTAGAGCCAGTTGCGGTTTCCGTTGACCGACATCCCTATCCCCGGCACCTGGACCAGCACCATCAGGAAGACGGCGCCCATCAGCAGGGGGTAGGACAGGGCCCGGTGCAGTTTCACGGGCATCCGGGCGGCGGCCGCCATCAGCCCCGCTCCGATGACGGCGGCGAGGAACTGCTTGCGGAAGAAGTACGTGCCCGGCTTGCCGAGTTCCAACGCCTTGATCATCGAGGCGGAGTAGACCATCACGAGGCCGAGCACGGTGATGAGCAGTCCGGCGCCCAGGATCAGGTAGTAAGCGGTCAGCGGGCGGTCCCACGCCCGGCGCGCCTGCTCGTACAGCCGCCGCGCCCCGCCGCCCCGGGGGGAGCGGGGGCCCCCGGAGGTCCTGGAGCGGGCCACAGCGGGCCGCGGGGCGCCCGCGGGGGGCCGCACGCGCAGGGCGAGGCCGGCGGGCAGCGGAGCGCCTCCTGTCGCGAGGAGGGGCGGATGGAGCGCCCGGCTGATCGCCGAGGTCGCCCGTGAGCGGTCCCTGCCGCGTGCGGCAGAGCTCTCTTCGGCCGGCATGGTCCCTGTCCCCTCCACTGCTCGTGCCCGGGGCCGCTGTGCCGAGGGCCCGCCCGGCACGGCCGTACGCACCCGGGTGCTCCGGGACGGTACGGCGCGGAGGCCGCGCCCGTCAGGCGTTCTCGGCGGCCAGTGTGCGGACGGCGTCCGCGAAGGCCTCGCCCCGCTTGTTGTAATTGACGAACATGTCCATCGAGGCGCAGGCCGGGGCCATCAGTACGGTGTCTCCCGGCCGGGCGAGCCGTGCCGCCTCGCGGACCGCCTCGGACATCGCCCCAGTGTCGGTCCGGTCGAGCTCGGTGACCGGGACCTCGGGCGCGTGTCGCGCGAGGGCTTCGCGGATGAGCGCCCGGTCGGCGCCCATCAGCACGACGCCCCGCAGGCGTCCCGCGCACCCGGTCACCAGCTCGTCGAAGGTGGCGCCCTTGGCGAGTCCTCCGGCGATCCAGACGATCGGGTCGTAGGCGGCCAGGGACGCCTCGGCGGCGTGGGTGTTGGTGGCCTTGGAGTCGTCGACGTAGGCCACCCCGGCGACGTCCGCGACGTGCTCGATGCGGTGCGGGTCGGGTCGGAAGGCCCGCAGCCCGTCCCGTACGGCGGCGGGCTCCACGCCGAAGGCGCGGGCCAGCGCCGCGGCCGCGAGGGCGTTGGCGATGTTGTGCGGGGCGGGCGGGTTCACGTCCGCGACCTCGGCGAGCTCCTGGGCCTGCTTCTGCCGGTTCGTCACGAAGGCGCGGTCGACGAGGATGCCGTCGACGACCCCGAGCTGGGAGGGTCCGGGGGCGCCGAGGGTGAAGCCGATCGCCCGGCAGCCCTCCTCGACGTCCGCCTCGCGCACCAGGTCCTCGGTGGCGGCGTCCGCCACGTTGTAGACGCAGGCGACCGTGTTGCCCTCGTAGATCCGGCCCTTGTCGGCGGCGTACGCCTCCATGGAGCCGTGCCAGTCGAGGTGGTCGGGGGCCAGGTTGAGGACGGCCGCGGAGTGGGCGCGCAGCGACGACGACCAGTGCAGCTGGTAGCTGGAGAGCTCGACGGCCAGGACGTCGTACGTCTCGTCGCCGAGGACCGCGTCCAGGAGCGAGACGCCGATGTTGCCGACGGCGGCGGTGCGCAGTCCGGCGGCCTCCAGGATCGAGGCGAGCATCCGTACCGTCGTGGTCTTGCCGTTGGTGCCGGTGACCGCGAGCCAGGGCGCGGCCCCGGGTCCGCGCAGCCGCCAGGCGAGTTCGACGTCGCCCCAGACGGGGACGCCCGCCTCGGCGGCCGCGGCGAAGAGCGGCTTGCCGGGCTTCCAGCCCGGGGTGGTGACGATGAGCTCGGTGGACTTCGGCAGGGTGGCCCCGTCGCCGAGGCGCACGGTGATGCCCTGCGCCTCCAGCTCCGCGGCCTGGCCGCGCGAGCGCTCGTCGTCCCCGTCGTTGACGACGGTGACGACGGCGCCGAGGCCGTGCAGCACCCGGGCCGCCGGGATCCCGGAGACTCCGAGTCCGGCGACCGTGACGTGCTTGCCCTGCCAGTCCACGTTGCTCACTTCTTGGCTGCCCATCCTGCGTAGAAGAGGCCGAGGCCGACGATCACGCACATGCCCTGGATGATCCAGAAGCGGACCACGACAAGGACTTCGGACCACCCCTTGAGTTCGAAGTGGTGCTGGAGCGGTGCCATCCGGAAGACGCGCTTGCCGGTCATCTTGAACGAGCCGACCTGGATGACGACGGACATCGTGATCATCACGAAGAGGCCGCCGAGCACCGCCATCAGGAACTCGGTGCGGGAGCAGATCGCCAGTCCGGCGAGTGCGCCGCCGAGGGCGAGCGAACCGGTGTCGCCCATGAAGATCTTGGCGGGCGAGGTGTTCCACCACAGGAAGCCGAAGCAGGAACCCATGAGTGCGGAGGCCACGACCGCGAGGTCGAGCGGATCCCGGACCTCGAAACAGGCGCTCGGGTTGGTGAGGGTGGCCGCGTTGGCGCAGGACTCCTGGAACTGCCAGAGCCCGATGAAGGTGTACGCGCCGAAGACCATCACCGACGCACCGGTGGCCAGACCGTCCAGACCGTCCGTCAGGTTCACGCCGTTGGACATGGCGAGAATCATGAAGAGCGCCCAGAGCACGAAGAGCACCGGGCCGATCGACCAGCCGAAGTCCTCGACGAACGAGAGCTTGTCGGAGGCGGGGGTGTTGCCGCGGGCGTCGGCGAACTGGAGCGAGAGCACCGCGAAGGCGATGCCGACGATCAGCTGGCCGGCCATCTTCGCCTTGGCCCGCAGACCCAGTGAACGCTGCTTGACGATCTTGATGTAGTCGTCGAGGAAGCCGACGAGCCCCATACCGGCCATCAGGAAGAGGACCAGCACACCGGAGAAGCGCATCTCCTCGCCGGTGATCACCTTGGCCAGGACGTACGCGATGACCGTCGCCAGGATGAAGGCGATGCCGCCCATGGTGGGCGTGCCCTTCTTCGATCCGTGGCTGCGGGGGCCGTCGTCCCGGATGAACTGCCCGTATCCCTTGCGGGCCAGCAGCTTGATGAGCAGCGGGGTACCGACCAGGGTCAGGAAGAGCCCGATGGCCCCCGCGAAGAGGATCTGCCTCATCGGCCGGCGACCTCGCCCTCGGACGTCTCCAGCAGCGCGCTCACGACCTGCTCCAGGCCGACCGACCGGGACGCCTTCACCAGCACGACGTCTCCCGGGCGCAGTTCACTGCGCAACAGGTCGACGGCAGCCTGTGCGTCGGACACATGCACCGACTCCTCACCCCACGAACCCTCGTTGTATGCGCCCAGTTGCAGCCAGGAGGCTTCTCTCCCCCCGACCGCGACGAGCTTGTTGACGTTGAGCCGGACGACAAGCCGTCCGACCGCGTCGTGCTCGGTGAGCGAGGCGTCGCCGAGCTCGGCCATCTGGCCGAGCACCGCCCACGTACGACGCCCCTTCCCCATGGCGGCCAGCGCGCGCAGCGCGGCCTTCATGGATTCGGGGTTGGCGTTGTAGGCGTCATTGACGAACGTCACGCCGTCCGGACGCTCGGTGACCTCCATGCGCCAGCGGGAGAGGGTGCCCGACTCGGAGAGCGCCACGGCGATCTCGTCTGCGGACAGGCCCAGCTCATGGGCGACGGCGGCCGCGGCGAGCGCGTTCGACACGTGGTGCTCACCGTACAGGCGCATGGTCACATCACTGCACCCGGTGGGTGTGTGAAGCCTGAACGCGGGGCGTCCGTCCTCGGTGAGGTGGACGTTCTCACCCCGTACGTCCGCATCCGCGGCTTCCCCGAAGAGCAGCACCCGGGCCTTGGTCCGGGAGGTCATGGCGCGCACGAGGGGGTCGTCGGCGTTGAGGACGGCGACGCCGTCCTCGGGGAGGGACTCGACCATCTCGCCCTTGGCCTGGGCGATCTGCTGCCGGCCGCCGAACTCGCCGATGTGCGCGGTGCCGACGTTGAGGACGAGGCCGATCCGGGGCGGGACGAGCCCGGTGAGGTAACGGATGTCGCCGATGTAGCGGGCACCCATTTCGAGGACCAGGTGCTGGGTCTCCTCGGTGGCGCGCAACGCCGTGAGCGGGAGGCCGATCTCGTTGTTGAGGTTCCCGGCCGGGTAGACGGTCGGGCCCTTGCGCTCCAGGAGCTGGGCGATCAGGTCCTTGGTGGAGGTCTTGCCGGCGGATCCGGTGAGGGCGACGACGGTGGTGCCGAGCCGTCCGACGACGGCACGGGCGAGCGCGCCGAGCGCCGCCACCACGTCGTCGACGACGATCGCCGGAACGCCGACGGGGCGGGCGGCCAGCACGACGGCCGCGCCCGCCTCGACGGCGCGCTGCGCGTAGTCGTGGCCGTCGACCCGCTCACCGGCGAACGCGACGAAGAGGCTGCCTTGCTTCACCTGCCGGGAGTCGATGACGACGGGCCCGCTGACGGTTACGGCCGGATCCGGTATGTCGTACGACTGCCCGCCGACGATTTCGGTGATCTCGGCAAGGGAAAGGGCGATCACTTGGTCATCCCTGACTGTTGTTCTCGTGGGTGGGCGCACGGTGGGTGGAGTTCTCGCGTGCCAGGGACCGCTCGATGGCCGTGCGCAGGACCACGCGGTCGTCGAAGGGGCGCACCACTCCGTGGACGTCCTGGCCCTGTTCGTGGCCCTTGCCGGCGATCAGCACGGTGTCGCCGGGTCCGGCGCGGCCGACGGCGGCCGCGATGGCGGCGGCCCGGTCGGCGTCGACCAGGACGTCACCGCGTTCGTGCACGGGCACTTCGGCGGCGCCCGCGAGCATCGCGGCGAGGATGCCGAGCGGGTCCTCGGAGCGGGGGTTGTCGGAGGTCAGCACGGCGGTGTCGGCGAGCCTGGCCGCGGCGGCGCCCATCGGGCCGCGTTTGGTGGTGTCGCGGTCGCCGCCGCAGCCGAGGACGATGTGCAGCTTGCCCTCGGTGACCTTCTGCAGGGAGCGCAGCACCGACTCGACGGCATCGGTCTTGTGCGCGTAGTCGACGAGCGCGAGGTACGGCTGTCCGGCGTCGACCCGTTCCAGCCGGCCGGGCACGCCGGGCACGGCGGCGACGCCGTCGGCCGCGGTCTGCGGGTCGATCCCGGCGACGGCGAGGGTGACGATCGCGGCGAGGGTGTTGGCGACGTTGAACGGGCCGGGCAGCGGGGCCCGCGCCGCGGCGCGCTCGCCCTTGGGCCCGACGACGGTGAAGGTGGAGCCGAGCTGGCCCACCTCGACGTCCTCGGCCCGCCAGTCGGCGTCCGGGTGGCCCTCGGCGGAGAAGGTGGTGACGGGCACGGATGCCTCGGTGACCAGCCTGCGGCCGTACTCGTCGTCGTAGTTGAGGACGCCCAGCCTGCTGCGCTGCGGGGTGAACAGCCGCGCCTTGGCCTGGAAGTAGTCCTCCATGTCCGAGTGGAACTCCATGTGTTCCGGACTGAGGTTGTTGAAGACGGCGACGTCGAAGACGCAGCCGTCGACCCGGCCGAGGACCAGGGCGTGGCTGGAGACCTCCATCGTGACCGCGTCCACGCCGCGTTCGCGCATGACGGCGAACAGGGCCTGGAGATCGGTCGCTTCGGGGGTGGTCCGCTCGGACTTGATGCGCTCGTCGCCGATCCGCATCTCCACGGTGCCGATGAGGCCCGTGGCGCGTCCGGCGCCGCGGAAGCCGCCCTCGACGAGGTAGGCGGTCGTCGTCTTGCCGGAGGTGCCGGTGATGCCGATCTGGAGCAGACCGGTGCCGGGGTGGCCGTAGATCTCGGCGGCGAGTTCACCCATCCGGCCGCGCGGGTCCTCGGTGACCAGCACCGGGAGGCCGGTGGCGGCGGCTCGTTCGGCGCCCGCCGGGTCGGTGAGGATGGCGGTGGCGCCGAGACCGGCCGCCTGGACGGTGAAGTCGGCACCGTGCAGCCGGGCGCCCGGCAGCGCCGCGTACACGTCCCCGGGGCGTACCGCCCGGGAGTCGTGGGTGATGCCGGTGACTTCGCCGTCGCCCGGCGGTTCGACTCCCAGCCGGGCTGCCAGCGTCACCAGGGAGGTCGGCCGCAGCCGATCCGGGCGGGGCGCTCCCGGGTAGTTCACAGGGGCGTCCTTCTGGGTGGTTCGGGAGTGTTCAGCGTGGGGCACGGCGGTGAGCGTACCGGGCGCACCCGGCCTCTCGCGAAGTGAGGGGGCGGGGGTGCGGGGGTTCCCGTTCCGGTTCCCCGGATCGGGGGTGATGGTTGTCACTGAGGGTCTCCCCGAGTTCACTCGCCGGGTCCGAAGAACACCGGCAGCCGGGCCGGCTCACTGCCGGAGGGTGCGGTCTGAAGCGTCTTCAGCGCGAATTCCATGACCTGTTTGTAGATGGGCCCGCAGATCTGGCCGCCGAAGTAGAGGCCCTTGGTGGGGTTCTGGATGGCGCAGTAGACGGTGATCTGGGGGTTGTCGGCGGGGGCGAAGCCGGCGAACGAGGCGGTGTAGCCGTGGTAGCCGCCGCGTACCGGATCGACCCGGTTGGCCGTACCGGTCTTGCCCGCGACCCGGTAGCCGGGGATCTGGGCCTTCGTCCCGGTGCCCTCCCGGTCGTCGACGACGGACTCCAGCATGGTGGCGAGCGTCTTGGCGGTCTTCTCGCTGACCACGCGTGTCTGCGCGGGCGCCGGGGCCGGGGTGAAGCGGCCGTCGGCGCCCTTCGTGCCGCGGACCAGGCTCGGCTGGATCCGGACCCCGCCGTTGGCGATCGTCGAGTAGATCGAGGCGGCCTGCATGGCGTTGAGGGAGAGTCCCTGGCCGAACGGGATCGTGTACTGCTGCGAGGTCGACCAGTCCTGCGGCTTGGCGAGGATGCCCGCGGTCTCACCCGGGTAGCCGAGTCCGGTCGGTGAGCCGATGCCGAATTTGCGGAGGTAGCTGTAGAGCACCTTGTTGGCCTGGGCCTGGGTCTTCCCGAGCTGCCCGGTGGCCAGGATGGTGCCGATGTTGCTGGACTTGGCGAGTACGCCGTTGAGCGTCAGGTGCCAGGTCTTGTGGTCGATGTCGTCCTTGAAGAGCCGGTCGCCCCGGTGCAGGCGGTTGGGGACCGTGACATGGGTGCCGGGCTTGGCGACCCCCTCCTCCAGCACCGCGGCCATCGACATGACCTTGCTGGTGGAACCGGGCTCGTAGACGTCCTGGAGGGCCGCGTTGCCGAGGGCGGTGGCGTCGGCCTGCGAGAGGTCGTTGGGGTCGAAGCCCGGCGCGTTGGCCATGGCGAGGACCTCGCCGGTGCGGGTGTTCTGCACGACGACGTAACCGCGGTCGGCCTTGGACTTGCCGACCTGGTCGGAGATGGCCTTCTGGGCGGCCCACTGGATGTCGCGGTCGATGGTCAGCTCGATGTCGGAGCCGGCGACGGCGGGGACCTCCTTGGTGCCCGCGGTGGGCACCCGCCGGCCGCCCGACTGGGCGTACTTGATCGTGCCGTCCTCGCCCGCGAGCTCCTTGTCCAGCTGCGATTCGAGGCCGCCCGCGCCCTTGCCCTCGGCGTTGACGTAACCCAGTATCCCGGCGGCGAGCCCGCCGTTGGGGTACACGCGCTTGGTGGTGGGCTCCTGGAAGACCCCGGCCAGCACGTTGGCCCCGGGACCGCCCGCCGCCTTGTCCTTCGCGGCCTTCTCGGCGAAGACGGACTTGAGGTCCTTGATCTGCGTCCAGACCTGCGGGGTCTGCCTGCGCGCCAGTACCGCGTACCGGCTCCTGGGCTTCGACAGCTTCTTGGTCAGTACGGCCGCGTCGACGCCGAGGATGGGCGCGAGGAGGGCTGCGGCCTGCTGGGGCGCGTCGGGCGCCTTGCTGTCCTGCGGGGTGAACATCTTGGGGTCGGCGGTGATGTCGTACGCGTCGACGCTGGTGGCCAGCGCGATGCCACCGCGGTCGGTGATCTCACCGCGCTCGGCGGCGACGGTGTAGCTGAGGTAGCGGTTCTTCTCGGCCTTGGCCGCGTAGGCGTTGGCGTCGACGGCCTGCACCTGGAGGAGCCGCACGACGAACGCGATCATGACGAGGGTCAGGGCCAGGCTGACCAGCCGCAGCCGGGGCCGCGGGCTGCCGAGGCGCAGGGGCCGGCGGGAGCGGCCGCGGGGGGCCCGTCCGCGCGGCGCCGCGGACGAGGGCCGTCGTCGCTGTTCGGGGCGGGCGGCGGGCCGGGGACGGCCGGGGCGGCCCGCCGCGGTACGCGGCCGGGCGGGGCCGGGTACCCGGCGGCGCGGTGGTTCCTGGGAGGGCACTGCGTCACCTGCCGGGGCTCGTGGAGGACTGTTCTGCCGGGGTACGCGCCTGCGCCGGGGCGGTCGCGGTGGGCTGGGGCGTGGACGCGCCCGGCCCGGTGAGCGCGGAGGTGGAACCGGCCGGGGCCGCGACCGGCGGGGCCACGGGGGGCGGTGGGGGGACCTCGGGCTTCGGCGCGGCGGTGACCGGTGCGGCGCTGGCGGTGGAGGGGACGCCGCGGACCTTGCCGTCCGGCCCGAGGAAGGCGGGGCTGCCGCCGGGGACCATGCCCAGCTCCCGGGCGCGCCGCGCCAGGGCGTCGGGTTCGGAGGCGCTGTCGACGTCGCGCTGGAGGGCCTGCTGATCGTCGGTGAGCTCAGTGGTCCGCTTCTTCAGCTCGCTCAGCCGGAACGATCCTTCGTTGAGCGCCGAGTTCAGCAGCAGCAGGGAGATCAGGCCGCCGCCCAGGAGCAGGACGACCAGGAGGACGAAGGGGGTGCGGGCGGCGTTGCTCGGCCCGGCCGGCATCAGCCGGCTGAGCCGCGCGGCGCGTCCCTTCAGCCCGCCGGCCGCCTCGCTCACCGCGCCGCTCCGTCCCCGGGCCGCGTCCGCGGGTTCTCCGGGCGCCGGCTGCTCATCGCTCCTCCTCGCGGATCCGCTGCGCTCCGCGCAGCCGGGCGGGGGCGGCTCGCCGGTTCTCGGCGACCTCCTCCTCGGTGGGCAGCTCGGCCCCGCGGGTCAGCAGCTTGAGCCGCGGCTGGTAGCGCTCGGGGACGACCGGCAGGCCGGGCGGGGCGGTGTTGGCAGCACCCGCCGCGAACACCTGCTTGACGAGGCGGTCTTCCAGCGAGTGGTACGACAGGACGGCGATGCGTCCGCCGACGTCCAGGCTCGCCACGGCTGCCGGGATCGCCCGCTCCAGCACGGTGAGCTCGCCGTTCACCTCGATGCGCAGCGCCTGGAAGGTGCGCTTGGCGGGGTTCCCGCCGGTGCGCTTGGCGGCCTGCGGCAGCGAGTCGCGGATCAGCTCGACGAGCCGGGCGCTGTTGGTGAAGGGTTCCTTCTCGCGTTCGCGCACGACGGCGGAGACGATCCGCTTGGCCTGCTTCTCCTCGCCGTACGCGCGCAGGATCCTGACCAGTTCGCCCGGCGGGTAGGTGTTGAGGACCTCGGCCGCGCCGATGCCGGTCGTCTGGTCCATGCGCATGTCGAGCGGGGCGTCCTGGGCGTACGCGAACCCGCGGTCGGCCTCGTCCAGCTGCATGGAGGAGACGCCGAGGTCGAACAGGATGCCCTGGACCTTGGGGACGCCCAGCCGGGCGAGCACCTCGGGCAGTTCGTCGTAGACGGCGTGCACCAGCGTGGCACGGTCGCCGTAGGGGGCGAGCCGCTCGCCGGAGAGCCGCAGCGCCTCCTTGTCCCGGTCGAGCGCGATCAGCCGCGCGGCGGGAAAGGCGGCGAGCAGCGCCTCGCTGTGCCCGCCGAGGCCCAGGGTGCAGTCGACGACCACGGGCGGCTGCGGGCCCGAAGCCTCCAGAGCCGGGGCCAACAGGTCCAGGCACCGCTGGAGCATCACCGGGACGTGTCGGGTCTGGCTCATGCGCCCTCTCAGGCTCAGGTCCCGGGGCGCCGCACGTACGGCCTGGTCCCCGCCCGCTCGCGAAGGGGAGGTCCGCCGGCGCCGGGGAAGGGGCGTCAGCCGACCGGCGAGCGGGAGAGGGCCGGGCCGTACGTACGCCGCGCACACGGGGAAACATCGGAATGTGCAGGGTGTCGATAACTTCCCGTCACCTTAGTCCACCCTGCCATTCGATCGATTCCCGATCAATCAACCCGACAGCGCGTCGGCCCTCGCGTTGTTCACTCGGCCGGGTGACCGACTGTGAGGGTTGTGGGTTACCTCACAACAAGCGCCGTTGACGTTTTTTGTCCGCTTCGACACCACACCCGCGCGGCCGACGAGAGCTAACGTCTTGTTCCATGTCGACTTCCGCGCACTCTCCTGCCGAGCCCTCCGCTCCCCCCGCCGGCCAGGCCCGCACCGCCGGCACCGTCACCGACCGCCTGGTCGAGGCGAACACCGCGTACGCCTCCGAGTTCAGCGATCCCGGCATGGACGCGAAGCCCGTACTGCGCGTCGCCGTCGTCGCCTGCATGGACGCCCGGCTCGACCTGCACAAGGCGCTCGGTCTGGCGCTCGGCGACTGCCACACCATCCGCAACGCGGGCGGCGTGGTCACCGACGACGTGATCCGCTCGCTGTCGATCAGCCAGCGGGCCCTCGGCACGCGCAGCGTGGTGCTGATCCACCACACCAACTGCGGCATGGAGTCGATCACCGAGGAGTTCCGCCGGGAGCTGGAGATGGAGGTCGGCCAGCGGCCGGCCTGGGCGGTGGAGGCCTACACCGACGCGGACCAGGACGTGCGGCAGTCGATGCAGCGGGTCCGTACCTCCCCGTTCCTTCTCCACACCGACGACGTGCGCGGTTTCGTCTTCGACGTGACCACCGGTCTGCTGCGCGAGATCCTTCCGGTCTCCTGACCTTTTCTGCACCAAGGACACCGGACGGGCGCGTTCCGACAGGAAGAATCCTCCTCAACCCGGCATAACGACCCCGGTTGTCCACAGGCAAGTGACACGAAGCGGTAACGGCAACAAGAATGCGGGTGTGACACCCCGCCGGACCCCGTCCGGCGCGGTGTCCGTATTCGGGGTGGGCCGGGCCGCACGACGCCGCCGGCCCGTGACTGGGGATTCCCGTGCTCCTCGTGAGCGTGGGGCAGGGCCGAGGAGGGCCGGGTGACGACCTATGACGATCGAGCGAGCCTCACAGATCTGACCACCACAGCGGAGCGCGTCCGCAGGTCGGTGGAAGGTGTGATCGAGGGCAAGCCCGAGGTCGTACGCCTTGCGCTGACCGTGCTGCTCGCGGAGGGCCATCTCCTGATCGAGGACGTCCCCGGAGTCGGCAAGACCATGCTGGCCAAGGCGCTGGCACGGTCCATCGACTGTTCGGTGCGGCGCATCCAGTTCACACCGGACCTGCTGCCCTCGGACATCACCGGTGTGTCCATCTTCGATCAGCAGCGCCGCGAGTTCGAGTTCAAACCGGGCGCGATCTTCGCGCAGATCGTGATCGGCGACGAGATCAACCGGGCCTCGCCCAAGACGCAGTCCGCGCTCCTGGAGTCGATGGAGGAGCGCCAGGTCACCATCGACGGGCACAGCTACGAGCTGCCCGACCCCTTCATGGTCGTGGCCACCCAGAACCCGGTGGAGATGGAGGGCACGTATCCGCTGCCCGAGGCCCAGCGCGACCGGTTCATGGCCAGGGTGTCGATCGGCTATCCCAGCGCGGAGGCCGAGCTGCAGATGCTCGACGTGCACGGCGGCGTCTCCCCGCTCGACGACCTCCAGCCGGTGGCGCACGCCCACGACATCGTCAAGCTGATCGACGCGGTGCGCTCCGTCCATGTCGCCGACGCCGTCCGGCGGTACGCGGTGCAGCTCGTCGGGGCCACCCGCAGCCACCCCGACCTCCGGCTCGGCGCCTCGCCCCGTGCGACGCTGCACCTGGTGCGCGCCGCCAAGGCCTCCGCCGCACTGAGCGGCCGGGACTACTGCCTGCCGGACGACGTGCAGGCCCTCGTCGTCGCCGTGCTCGCCCACCGACTGCTGCCCACCGCGCAGGCGCAGCTCAACCGCCGCACCGCCGAACAGGTGGTGCTGGAGATCCTTCAGCAGACCCCCGTGCCCACGGCGGCGGGCGGCGCTGCCGTCCCGGTGCCCCCGCACCAGCCGGGTGCTGTGTACGGCGGCCGGCAGCAGCCCGGCACACGGCGGCTCTGATGGCCGCCGGGGGGCCGCCCGCCATGGACGACCGGGACGACAAGGGCGGTCTGCGGGCCGCCCTCGGCGGCCTGACCACGCGCGGACGGTCCTTCCTGGCGGCCGGTGTGGCCGCCGCGGTCTGCGCCTATGTGCTGGGCCAGGGGGATCTGCTGCGGGTCGGCCTGCTGCTCGCCGTGCTGCCGCTGGTCTGTGTGACGGTGCTCTTCCGGACCCGCTACCGGGTCGCCGGGACCCGGCGGCTCTCGCCGTCCCGGGTGCCCGCCGGCGCCGAGGCGCGGGTCCATCTGCGGATGGACAACGTCGCGCGGCTGCCCACCGGTCTGCTCATGCTCCAGGACCGGGTCCCGTACGTGCTGGGGCCGAGGCCCCGGTTCGTCCTGGACCGGGTGGAGGCGGGCGGCCGGCGCGAGGTGTCCTACCGGGTGCGGTCGGACCTGCGCGGGCGCTATCCCCTCGGTCCCCTTCAGCTGCGGCTGAGCGATCCGTTCGGGATGTGCGAGCTGACGCGTTCGTTCAGCGCGTACGACACGCTCGTCGTCATCCCGCGGACCGAACCGCTGCCCCCCGTGCGGCTGGCCGGGGAGGCCTCCGGCTACGGCGAGGGGCGGCAGCGGTCGCTCGCGCTGGCGGGTGAGGACGACGTCATCCCCCGCGGCTACCGGCACGGCGACGATCTGCGCCGTGTCCACTGGCGCTCCACCGCGCGCTACGGCGAACTGATGGTGCGCCGCGAGGAGCAGCCGCAACGCGCCAGATGCACGGTGCTGCTGGACACCCGGCGGATCGGCTACCAGGGCACGGGGCCCGACTCGGCGTTCGAGTGGGCCGTGTCCGGTGCGGCGTCCGCCCTGGTGCACATGCTGGAGCGGGGCTTCGCGGTCCGGCTGCTGACGGACGACGGCACGTCGGTGCCGGGCGAGGGCGGGTTCGCCGGCTCCACCCAGGACACGGCGGAGTCGGCCGGGCTGATGATGGACACCCTCGCCGTGGTCGACCACTCGGAGGGCGGCGGACTCGCCCGCGCCTACGACGTGCTCCGCGGCGGCAACGAGGGGCTGCTGATCGCCTTCCTCGGCGAACTGGACGACGAACAGGCCGCGGTGACGGCCCGGATGCGGCAGCGCAGCGGCGGGGCGGTCGCCTTCGTCCTGGACAGCGCCGCCTGGGTGCACGGCCGGACGCCCGCCTCCGACGCGGCCTGCGAGCGACGGCTCCAGCTGCTGCGCGAGGCGGGGTGGACGGCGGTGCCGGTCCGGCCGGGCACGGATCTGGCGCGGCTGTGGCAGCAGGCGAGCCATCAGGGTTCGCTGACGCAGTCCGCCGCGGTGGGCGGCACGACGGGCGGGACGACGGGATTCTCCGGTGGTTGGTCATGAGAGGACGTTCATGAGCGGTCGTGGTCGGCTGGCGCTGTGCGCCTTCGCGGCGACGCTGATGGCGGCTTGTTCGATGCTGCCGCTGGTCGACCCCGTCACCTGGATCCTGGAGGCCTCGTTCCTGCTGGCCGTCCAGTGCGGTGCGGGTGCTCTCGGCCGGCGGGTGCCGCTGCCCCGGCTGGTGACCGTCGCCGCGCAGGCGCTGGTCCTGGTGGTGCTGCTGACCGCGGCCTTCGCCCGGGAGCAGGCGCTGGCGGGCTTCGTGCCCGGCCCCCAGTCGGTGCAGCGGCTCGTGGATCTGCTGGCGGCGGGCGCCGACGATGTCGGGCAGTACGCGATCCCGGCTCCGGACACGGACGGCATCCGGCTGATGCTGGTGGGCGGGGTCCTGCTGATAGGGCTCGCGGTGGACGCGCTGGCGGTCACGTTCCGCAGCGCCGCACCGGCCGGGCTGCCCCTGCTGGCCCTCTACTCCGTCGCGGCCGGTCTCTCCGACGGCGGCGCCGACTGGCTGTGGTTCCTGCTGGCCGCCTGCGGCTATCTGCTCCTCCTGCTGGCCGAGGGGCGTGACCGGCTCTCCCAGTGGGGGCGTGTCTTCGCCGGGGCCGCCGGGCCCCGGGGCGGTCCGTCCTCCGGCATCGGCGCCTCGGGCGGCGGGGCGCTCGCCCCGGTACGCACCGGACGGCGCATCGGCGCGCTGGCCCTGGGGATCGCGCTGGTCGTGCCCGCGGCCCTGCCCGCGCTCGACAGCGGACTGCTGGCCGGTACGGGAGGCGGCAACGGCAAGGGATCCGGCGGCGGCACCATCTCCGCCGTCAACCCGCTCGTCTCGCTGCAGAACAACCTCAACCAGCCCGAGAACCGGGAGGTGATGTCGTACCGCACCAACGCGACCGGTGTGCAGGACATCTACCTCCGCATACTGGCCCTGGACCAGTTCAACGGGAACGAGTGGCGGGCCTCGACCCGCCGGCTGAAGGACGTACCGAAGCGGCTCCCGAACCCGGCCGGTCTGTCGCCGGACGTCGCCGTGACGGAGATCAGCACGAACATCTCCGCGTCCAACTCCTACCGCCAGACCTACCTGCCGCTCCCCTACCCGGCGACCGAGGTCAGGGTCGACGGGCGGTGGCGGTTCGAGCCCGAGGGCCGCACCCTCGTCGGGGACGACGGGGAGACCACCGGCGGGGCGCAGTACGGGGTCTCCAGCCTGGTCGTGCAGCCGACGGCCGCCCAGCTGGCGCGCGCGGGCGCGGCGCCGACGGCCCTGCTCCGCGAGTACACCCAGGTGCCCGGCTCGCTGCCCAAGGTGGTCAGGGAGACGGCCGAAGAGGTGACGCGGGGCTCCGAGAACGCCTACCAGCGGGCGGTCGGACTCCAGAACTACTTCGCTTCCGAGGGCGGCTTCACCTACGACACCTCGGTGAGTTCGGGTACCGGCAGCGCGGCCATCGGCCGGTTCCTGAAGGACAGGCGGGGCTTCTGCGTCCACTTCTCCTTCACGATGGCCGCGATGGCCCGGACGCTGGGCATCCCGGCCCGGGTAGCCGTGGGCTTCACGCCGGGCACGGCCCAGTCGGACGGTTCGGTGTCGGTGGGGCTGCGCGACGCGCACGCCTGGCCGGAGCTGTACTTCGAGGGCGTGGGGTGGACCCGCTTCGAGCCCACGCCGACGCGTGGTTCGGCGCCCCCGTACACCCTGCCCGACGCGCCTTCCGGCGACTCCGCCGATCCCGCGCAGCCGGAGGCCTCGGCCTCGGCAGCGGTACCGGTGGCGCCGTCGGCCTCGGACAGCTGCCCGGCGCAGATGCGCCGGCAGGGCGAGTGCGGCAGTTCGGCGCTGCCGGACGCCGCGGCCTCCGGGGACACGGGGACGCCGGCGGGCACCGTGCTCGGGATCGTCCTGGGGGCCGTGCTCGTCCTGCTGCTCCCGCTGCTGCCCATGTTCTGGCGCATGCGGGTACGGGCCAGGCGGCTGGGCTCCTCCACCGGGCGCACCCCTGCGGACGCGACCGCGCGCACGCTGGCCGCCTGGCAGGAGATCACCGACACCGCGTGGGACCACGGCATCGAGCCGGACGAGTCGCTGACCCCGCGGAAGGCGGCGGCCCGGGTGGTGCGGGTGGGAGAGCTGGACACGGAGGTGGCCGAGGCGGTGCACCGGGTGGCGGGCGCGGTGGAGCAGGTGCTCTACGCGCCGGAACCGCGGCCGGTGTCCGGGCTCGTGGAGGATGCCCGGGCGGTACGGGCGGGCCTGCGGGCCTCCGCCGACCGGTTCACCCGGTTCCGTGCGGTGGTGGCGCCGCGATCGGCCGTACGGGTGGTATGGGCGGCATCGGAACGCCGGGCGGCCCTGACCGGCCGGTGGCGGGCGCCGCGGCGACCGGCGTGGCTGCGCCGCCCGTCCCGCCAGGAGGGCTGACGGCGTTCCTGGGCGGGCTTCCCTCCGGGCTGAGGGAGGCCCGCCCAGAGGACCTCGGCCCCGCCGGAGGTGGTCGACGGCCCCACCCGGCGAGCGGCCCTGCGCGCACAGGAGGGGCGGCTCCCTGCTCCTTGCTCCTGCTCCTGCTCCTGCTCCTGCTCCTGCTCCTGCTCCCTGTGGAATGGTCCGGCCTGGGGCAGGCGGGCCGCGAAGGCCGGGCCCGGGGCAGGCCGGAAGCCCGGGGCGGACGCGCGCCGCGAAGGGCCCGTCCGGGCCCGAGGGGAGGACGGAAGGCCGGGCTCCGCGCAGGGCAACCCGGAAGGGCCGGCCCGGAGCGCGGCGGTCCGGAGGGCCGGGCCCCGGGCCGGACGCTTCGCCGAGTCGGGGCACGCGTGAGGGGCGGTCGCAGAAATGCGACCGCCCCTCACCCATAAGTGTTCTGAGCGCTTACTGACCCTGCTCATCGCGGCGGCGCTGCCACCGCTGTTCGATCCGGTTCATCACGGACCGGCGTTGTCTGGGCTGTCGTCGCGGCTCCGCACCACCGGCGCGGACCGCCTGCTGCTCGCCCGGTTTCGGCGCCTTGCGCCACCCCGTCACCGCGAGCACCGCACAACCCAGCATGACGAGGAATCCCACCACGCTGATCCAGATCTGCTGAGCGACCATTCCGGCCATGAGGAGCGCGATTCCCACCAGGAAGCCAGCAACTGCCTGGTAGACCCGTCGCCGGGTGTATGTACGCAGCCCACTTCCCTCGAGCGCTGTCGCGAACTTGGGATCTTCGGCGTACAGCGCTCGCTCCATTTGCTCGAGCATTCGCTGCTCGTGCTCCGAGAGCGGCACGGAGTCCTCCTCGTCGTCGGCCGCGGGGGGCGGCCGGTATGCGGCCCTTCCAGGATAGGCAGGGAATCGCCCCCGTGAAACCCGCCCTCATTGCCAATCAGCCAGTCCGGGCCGCCACGACGGCTCAGCTGCTGAGGCGTTGATTCCCCAACCTCCGATCCGTCATGCCGGATGGTGTCCCCCGATCATACGGGGCCGAGCCCCCGATCGGGGCTGCTGGGGCGTACTCCGTCTGCAGCTGCGTTGCTGATCAGCCACGCTGCTGTCGCGATCCGGCCGGGGGCTCAGGGCCGCCTGGTGCCCAGAACGTGCAACTGGGTCGCCACCGAGTGGAACGCGGGCAGCTCGGCGGCCGCCGCCTCCAGCTTGAGCAGGGCCTCCATCGCACCGGGTTCGGTGTCCACGAGGACACCGGGCACCAGGTCGGCGAAGACGCGTACACCGTGGACGGCGCCCACCTCGACGTCCGCCCCCTCGACGAGTCCGGTGAGCTGCTCCGCCGTGTACCGCCGGGGCACCGGGTCGCCCTCGCCCCAGCGGCCGGCCGGATCGCTGAGCGCGTGGCGGGCCTCGGTGAAGTGGCCCGCGAGCGCCCGGGCCAGCACGGCCCCGCCGAGCCCCGCGGCGAGCAGGCTGAGCGCACCGGACGGACGGAGCGCCGCCACCGCGTGCCGCACGCCCTCGGCGGGATCGTCCACGTACTCCAGGACTCCGTGGCAGAGCACGGCGTCGTAGCCACCGCGTTCCACCACCTCGAAGAGGCCCAGGATGTCGCCCTGGACCCCGTTGACCCGGTCGGCCACCCCGGCCTCGGCGGCACGGCGCTCCAGGGCGAACAGAGCGTTCGGGCTGGGGTCGACGACGGTGACCCGGTGCCCCAGGCGCGCGACGGGCACGGCGAAGTTCCCCGTACCGCCGCCGGTGTCCAGTACGTCCAGGGCGTCCCTGCCGGTCGCCTTGACCTGGCGGTCGAGAGCGTCCTTGAGGACCTCCCAGACCACGGCGGTACGGAGGGAGGCGCGGGGGCGCAGCTGGTCCGACACGGCAGTTGACTCCTCGGCACGGTGCCGCCGCTGAGGGCGGAGCGTGAACAGCGCAGGTGATAGGTCCCGTCCACCCTATTGCCTCGCGCCGCCGTCGCCCTCATCCCGCGTCGGACCGGTCCGCGCGGGGCTGCGGGAGGACCGGCTGGAGCACCAGGAGCCGCTCCACCAGGCGAAGGAACATCGCCGCGTCGCGCAGCAGGTCGTCCGCGTCGCGCCGGCCGGCCGCGCCCGGTATACCCGCCTCCGCGCGGGCCCGGCGGCGGGCGCCGGAGGCGAACAGCGCGCTCCACTCGGTGAGCTCGGGGGCGATTTCCGGCAGGACCTCCCAGGCGCTGCGGATCCGCTCGCGGCGCCGCCGGGAGGTCTCGGGGCGCCCCCGGACCGCGAGCACCGCGGCCGCGGTGCGCAGTGCGGCGAGATGGGCGGTGGCATAGCGCTCGTTCGGCACGTCGAGAACAGCTGCCTCTTCCAGGCCGGCGCGGGCCTGGGCGAGGAGATCGAGAGCGGCGGGCGGCGCGGTGGTGCGCCGGAGTACGGGGTGGATGTCGTGCGCCGGGCCGGTCGGTGAGGGGGCAGGGCCGTCTGCGCGGCGTCGCGGGGCGGCTGCTGCGGACGAGTGGGCCATGACAGAACCTCCTGTCTCGTAACGGCTTCGTGGCCGTCTGTATCCATCGTGACGGCCCCCACTGACAATCCACCCCGACCCCTCTCTGGCCTGGCCTTTTGCTTCGACCGCCCGTTCGGGCTACCTTTTGTACTGACCGGTCAGTACAGACGAGAAGGGGAGGGTCTGTGGACAGCGCCGACAAGGCGGACAGCCTGGACAGCCCGCACGGAGCGGCTGTCACCGCCGACGGCCTCGGCCTCAAAGGGCCGCGCGGCTGGGCGTTCCGGGGCGTGACGCTCGACGCCGCCCCCGGGTCCCTGATCGCGATCGAGGGCCCGTCCGGCTCGGGCCGCACCTGCCTTCTGCTCGCCCTCACCGGCCGGATGCGCCCCACCGAAGGCGAGGCCGCGACCGGTGGCCTGCGCCTTCCGAGCCGGGCCGCCGCCGTACGCCGCATCGCGGCCCTGGGCCCGGTACCCGGCGTCAGCGAGCTCGACCCCGCGTTCACGGTCGCCGAGCACCTGCGGGAACGCGTCCTGCTGCAGCGCCGCTTCGACGGCTCGCTGCGCGCCCTGCTGCGACCCCGCCGCGAGCGCGTCGCCACCGCCCGGGGGCGGATCGATACCGCCCTGGAGGCGGCCGGACTCGACCCCGCCACCCTCCCCAAGGGGGAGCGGACCTCCGTACGGGATCTGGAGCGGCTGGAGGCGCTGCGCCTCTCCGTCGCCCTCGCGCTGATCGGCCGGCCGCGGCTGCTCGCGGTGGACGACATCGACCTCAAGCTCTCCGACGGCGAACGCGCCGAGGCCTGGGCGCTCCTGCGTCGCCTCGCCGCCGACGGCACGACCGTGCTGGCCGTCTGCCGCGAGGCTCCCGACGACGCCGTGACCGTACGCACCGGCGCAAGGGAAGCTGCGGACCGGGCGGACGACACCGGCCCAACCGGAGCGACGGACACCACCGCCGCAACCGAATCGACGAACCCGGCACCCGCCACGGACGCGTCCGCGGCCGCGGACCCCGACCGCACCACCGGTGAGCCCGTCTCGCCGACGACCCCCGAACACGACGAAGGGACGGCCGATGCGTTCGCCGAGACTGGCCGCGCTTGAGCTCCGGCGCTTCGGCAGGGGAAGGCTGCCGCGCGCCGCGCTGGCCGCGCTCCTGCTGCTGCCGCTGCTCTACGGCGCCCTGTACCTGTGGTCCTTCTGGGACCCCTACGGGCGCCTGGACCGCATCCCCGTCGCGTTGGTCAACGACGACAAGGGCGCCACCGCCGCGGGCAAGCACATCGCGGCCGGGGACGAGATCACCGGCAAGCTGCTCGACTCCAAGGTCTTCGAGTGGCACGAGGTGAGTGCCACCGAGGCCGGCAGGGGCCTCGAGGACGGGACGTACTACCTCTCGCTGACCATGCCCGCGGACTTCAGCCGGCGCATCGCGTCCAGCTCCGGTGACTCCCCCGAGACGAGCGCCCTCCAGGTGCGCACCAACGACGCGAACAACTACATCGTCGGCCAGATCTCCCGCACGGTCTTCTCCGAGGTGCGCACCGCCGCGTCCGCCAACGCCTCCCGGGGCTTCCTGGACCGGATCTTCATCAACTTCTCCGATCTCCACGACGCGACGGCCAAGGCGGCCAAGGGCGCCGCCGACCTCGAGGGCGGGATCGGCAAGGCGAAGAAGGGCTCGAAGGACCTCGCGGACGGGCTGAAGGACGCGAAGGCCGGCAGCAGCAGCCTCGCCACCGGCATCGCCAGGCTGGACAAGGGCGCGGGAGACCTGGAAACCGGATCGCGCCAGGTCGCGGACGGCACCCAGCTCCTCGCCGACAAGGTCAACGGGGTGGCCGCCGACGTCCGCCCGTTCCTGAAGGACAACGGCAAGGCGATCGGCGACACCGCCCGGCTCGTCTCCGACTCCTCGCAGACCGTACGGGACAACCTCGACCTGCTGGTGAAGGCGGCGCCCACCGCCGCGACGGCCGCCCACACGGCCTCCGACGACCTCACCGAGATCCACCGCACCCGGTGCGAGGAGCAGCCCCTCCCCGATCCCGGCGTCTGCGCGCCGCTGAAGCGGGCCGTGACGGCGGCGGCCGACGTCGCCGCCGTGGCCGACGACGTGAACGTCCTGGTCAAGAACCAGAACGGGGACCTCAAGCAGCTCCGGAGCCGACTGGCCACCCTGCAGAAGCAGGCCGACGCCCTCGCCGAGCGCTCGCCCCACCTGGACGAGGACCTGGAGAGCGCCGTCAAGAAGGTCAACGCACTCAACAGCGGCGCCCACAAGGTCGCCAGGGGCGCGGACCGGCTGCACACCGGCCTGGGCACGGCCAAGTCCGGTTCCGCCGAGCTGAACACCGGGGTCGGCGACCTCAAGAAGGGCGCGACGCGCCTGGACAGCGGCATGATCCGGCTCGGCGACGGATCGGCCACGCTCGCCAAGGGACTCGACGACGGGGCCGGCAAGATCCCGGACTACGACAAGAAGGACCGCGACGCCCGTACGGGTGTCATGGCCGACCCCGTACAGCTGGCATCGAAGTCCCTGCACGCGGCCCCCAACTACGGCACCGGTTTCGCCCCCTACTTCATCCCGCTCTCCCTCTGGGTCGGCGCGATGGTGGCGTACATGCTGATCCAGCCCCTCAACCGGCGCGCCCTGGCCGCCGGGGCGCCGGCCTGGCGGATCGCCTTCGCGGGCTGGCTGCCGGTGGCCGCGATCGGTCTGCTCCAGGTGGCCGCGCTGATGTCCGTACTGCACTGGGGGCTCGGCCTGCAGATGGCACACGCCGCCGGGACCATCGGCTTCCTGGCCCTGGTCAGCTGCTGTTTCGGTGCGATCGTGCAGTGGCTGAACGCCCGCTTCGGGGCGGCGGGCCGCATTCTCGTCCTCGCGGCGCTGATGCTCCAGCTGACCTCGGCGGGCGGCACGTACCCCGTACAGACGAGTCCCGGCTTCTTCAACGCGATCCATCCGTACCTGCCGATGAGCTACATCGTCGAGGGCCTTCGCCGGCTGATCACGGGCGGTGGACTGGGCCCGGTCTGGCAGGGCAGTGCGGTGCTCCTGGCGTTCACCGCGGGGGCGCTCGCGCTGACGGCCCTGTCCGCGCGCCGCAAGCAGGTGTGGACGCTGGACCGGCTGCATCCGGAGCTGAGTCTGTGAGCGCTCCCGGACCTGTGAGAATCAGGAGCATGGAAAGCAGTAGCGCCACACGCCGCCAGGCCACCCGGCAGAAGCTCTACGAAGCGGCCGTGACCCTCATCGCCGAGAAGGGGTTCTCGGCGACCACGGTGGACGAGATCGCCGAGCGCGCCGGGGTGGCCAAGGGCACGGTGTACTACAACTTCAAGAGCAAGAGCGAGCTGTTCGAGGAGCTGTTGCGCCACGGGGTCGGGCTGCTCACCTCCTCGCTCCGCTCGGCGGCGGAGGAGACCGACGCGCGCGGCGGCAGCCGGGTCGAGGCGCTGGACGCCATGATCAGGGCGGGCCTGGTCTTCATCGACCGCTACCCGGCCTTCACCCAGCTGTACGTGGCCGAGCTGTGGCGCACCAACCGCACCTGGCAGGGCACGTTGCTGGTGGTGCGCCAGGAGGCCGTGGCCGTGGTCGAGGGCGTCCTCAAGGAGGGCGTCGCGGGAGGCGAGCTCAGCGAGGAGATCGACATCCCGCTGACGGCGGCCGCCCTGGTCGGCATGGTGCTGGTGGCGGCGCTGGACTGGCAGGCGTTCCAGCCGGAGCGGTCGATCGACGACGTGCACTCCGCGCTGTCCCTGCTGCTGCACGGGCGGGTCAGCGGCCGCTGACCCCGGCCCGGGACCCACCGGGCACACGAAGGCGCCGGTCCGACGGGGCTCGATCCCCCCGAGCCTCGCCCGACCGGCGCCTTCCGTGCTGCCGGAGGACCTTCCCCCGTGACCCCGTGGTCCCCCGTGGTCCCGAGTCCTCCGCCGCGCACCCCCGTTCGGTCAGGAGAGCCGCGCCCGTTCCGCCGCCCCGTGCCGGCGGTACCGGCGCGGCGCCCCTTCCGTGGTCCCCACTCTGCCGTCCCCGCAGGTCGCACCCCATCCGCCCCCGTACTCATCTCAGGGCCTGGGTACGGGTACTCAGACCTGTGTAGCCGCCCCCTCCCGCACCGGTAGACGGCCTGGTTACGATCACCCCCGTGTCCGTACTCCCCCTGGTGTTCACAAGTGGCTGGGCGAGCGGGATCAACGCCTACGCGGTGGTCCTCCTCCTCGGCGTCTTCGGCGCGACCGGTGTCACCGACGAGGTGCCCGCCTCGCTGCAGCGCACCGATGTCCTCCTCGTGGCCGGTGTGCTCTTCCTGTGCGAGGTGGTGGCGGACAAGATCCCGTACGTGGACTCCGTCTGGGACACGGCACACACCGTCATCAGGCCGGTCGCCGGGGCGGTCCTCGCGGCGCTGCTGGCCGGCGAGAGCGGGTCCCTGCCGGAACTCGCCGCGGGAGCCATCGGCGGATCCACCGCGCTGATGAGCCATCTGGTGAAGGCCGGCACCAGGATGGCGGTCAACACCTCCCCCGAGCCCTTCAGCAATATCGCGGTGAGCATCGCCGAGGACCTGGGCGTCGCCGGAGTCGTCACCTTCGCCCTGTTCCATCCGTGGATCGCGGCGGGCATCGCCGCGACCCTGCTGCTGCTCGGCCTGGTGATACTGGTCTTCCTGGCCTCGCGGATCCGCCGGTTCCTGCGCCGCAGGGCACAGCGGCGCGAGGAGAAGCGCCTGGCCGGCGCCGGCTCCTCATGGCCTGACGGCTGAGCGGTCGGAGGCGGCCGTTAAAGTCGCTGGCATGGCACGTATTGCGGTGATCGGCGCCGGGTTGGGCGCGATGTCGGCGGCGGCCCGGCTGGCTGTGGCAGGCCACCGGGTGACGGTGTACGAGCGGTCGGAGACGTTCGGCGGCTCGCTCGGCCGCCATGCCCGGGACGGCTTCGCCTTCGACACCGGCCCCGGTCTCCTCCACCTGCCCGCCGTCTACCGCGATCTGTTCGTGAAGACCGGCAAGGAACCGCTGGAGCGGTGCGTCACCCTGACCCAGGTCGACCCGGCGAGCCGTCACCTCTTCGCGGACGGCACCGACGTGTCCCTGCCGAACGCCTCGCGGGCCGGTGTCGTCGCGGCCCTGGACGCCGCGCTCGGCGACGGCGCGGGCGGGAGCTGGGGGGCGTTCCTCGACCGGGCCCGGGAGGCGTGGGACCGGTCCCGGCGGCCGCTGCTGGAGGAGCCCCTGCGCCCCGACTGGCAGGTCCTGTCACGCGATCCGTATCCGGCGCCCGTCCGGCGACGGCTGCTGCGCCCCGCTCGCCGGGCCGGCACGGTGAGCGAGGTCGGCGCCTGGGAGCTGGCGGACCCCCGGCTGGCCGCCCTGCTGGACGGGTACGCGCTGGCGTACGGCCTCGATCCGCTGCGCGCCCCGGCGAGCACGGCTCTGCTGCCGTACATGGAGGAGACCTTCGGCAGCTGGTACGTCTCCGGGGGCATGCGGGCGCTCGCCCGGGCGGTGTACGAGCGGTGTCTGGCCCGGAAGGTGGAGTTCGTCTTCGGCGCCGAGGTGGCCCGGGTCCTGGAGAAGGACGGCCGGGCGGCAGGCGTGGAACTGACGGACGGCACGGTCGCGGAGGCGGCCCACGTGGTGCTGGGGGCCCGCCCGCATCCGGGGCTGATGCCCGCTCAGGAGCTCTGGCGGGACGGCGATGTGACGGTTCAGCCCCGGCCGGAGGGTTCCGCCCCGACGGGACGGTTCCTGGTCCTGCTGTCGCTGCGCGGGGCCCGGCCCGCGGACGCCGTGCACCGGACGCTGGTGCATCCGGCGGACGGCGCGGCCGAGCGGGCGGCGGTGTTCGGCGGCCGGCTCGCCGGGCACCCCACAGTGACGGTGCTGCGCCCCGACGACCCGTCGACCCGTCCCGACGAGGCACACGAGGCGGTGACGCTGACGGCGACCGTCGCCCCGCACGGCCCGGTGGACTGGACGGACGAGGTGGTGCGGGCGCGGTACGCGGACACCCTCATCGACATCGCGAGCGCGGCCGTGCCGGGCCTGCGGGACCGGATGCTGCACGCGGAGGTCCGGACGCCCGCGGAGTCCGCCGCCGAGACCGGTGCACCGGGCGGTGCGGTTCCCGCGCCCGCGCTGGCGGGCGGCGGAGGCGGCTGGCTCCATACGGGCAACCGCACCCGGCTGCCGGGGCTGTATCTGGCCGGCGGCTGGTCGCATCCGGGCGGCGGTCCGGCCCACGCGGGAATGTCCGGAGCGCTGGTCGCGGGGCTGATCGTCGAGGGGGACGGGTTCCGCGGGTCGCAGTGAGGTCCGCCGGCGGGGCCGGGTCACCGGTGTCCCCGCGCCGGGCTCGACCGCCCCGGACTCAGTAGCGGTACTGCTCGTTGTAGCCCGCGTCGTAGCCGTTCGGGTACGGGGCCGGCTGGACGGGCTCCTCCTGAGGAACCGGCGGGTACTGCTCGCCCTCGCGCTGCTGCGGCACCCAGACGCCGCCCGGCGGGGTCTCGGAGAAGTACGCCTGGGGCTGGGCGTACGGGTCGGCGAACTGCCCGCCGCTGCCGTAGGCGTCGTAGCCGTCGCCGGTTCCGTCGTTTCCGTACGTGCCGTACTGCGGGGTGCTCCCGGTGGTGCCGACGTACGGGTCGGAGTACGCGGCGTACTGCTGCTGGTCCGTGCCGTAGTCGTACGGTCCGGCGCCCGCGTAGGCATCCTGGCCGTCGTACGCGTCCTGACCGCCGTAGGTGTCCTGACCCTGCGCCGGGTAGGCGGGGTAGTCGGTGTACGGGTCGTACGCGGCGTACTGCGGCTGGCCTTCAGGCTGCCGGGACTCCTGGTGCTGCTCCTGCCGGCCGGAGTCGGTGTAGACGCCGTACTGCCCGGTGTCGTCCGGCAGGGGTTCGGGAGCGTAGACAGCGGCCGGCTCGGAGTGCGGGCCTGCCTCCGGCCGTGCCGGTGTCCGGGCGTCGTGCTCCACCTCCAGGTCCGAGACCTGGAGCGTGGGCTCGCGGTCAACGGCGCCGCCGCGGCGGCGCCTGCTCGCTCCGGGGCTGCCCCCTATGGCCCAGCCCGTCGAGAAACCGCGACGGAAGGAGAGGGTGACGTACGTCTGGCCGGTCGCGAAGGCGATCGCGCCGACGGCGATGACGAACACCGACGGCAGCAGGACGCCGATGACGACACCGACGAAACCGGTGAAGGCGAGCAGGCGCCAGCGCAGGCGTGCCTTGTACTGCAGCAGCACCTCACCGAGCAGCCACAGCGCAACGATGCCGAACGCGATGTAGAGGACCGTCCAGCCCATGCCCGCCCCTTCTACGGCCACCGCCCGGGGTAGCGGCGGGTACGGCCGGTCACGACTGCTTGTGCAGTCCGAGATTCTCGTAGATTTCGAGCGTCGCCGTCGAGTTGTTCAACGTGATGAAGTGCAGCCCGGGGACACCCTCGGAAAGCAGCTTCGCGCAGAACCGCGTTGCGAAGTCGATGCCAATGGAGCGTACAGCGGCGGCATCGTCCTTGGCGGCGAGGATGCTGTCTTTCAGGTCCTCGGGCAGGGTCGCGTTGCTGAGCTGCGCGAATCGTTCCAATTGCCGGACGCTCGTCAGGGGCATCACCTCGGGGATGATGGGGGTTTCGCAACCGGCAGCGACCACCCGGTCACGCATCCGGAGATAACTCTCCGGATCGAAGAACATCTGCGTGATCGCGTAGTCCGCCCCGGCACGGCACTTGTCCACGAAATGCCTGATGTCGGTGTCCCAGTCGGGCGAGCGCGGATGCCGTTCCGGGAAGGCCGCGACGCCGACACAGAAGTCGCCTGCTTCCTTGATCAGCCGGACGAGGTCCGCCGCGTACCGCACACCCTCCGGATGCTCGACCCACTCCGCCATCGGGTCGCCCGGCGGGTCGCCGCGCACGGCGAGGATGTTCCTGATGCCGGCGTCCGCGTACTGGCCGACCATGTTGCGCAGTTCGGCGATGGAGTGGTTGACCGCCGTGAGGTGCGCGACCGGGGTGAGCGTGGACTCGGCCGCGATGTCCTGGGTGGCCTTCACCGTCCCGGCCCGGGTGGATCCGCCGGCTCCGTACGTCACGGAGACGAAGCTGGGCCCCACCGCCTCGACCCGGCGCAGCGCGTTCCAGAGGTTCCGCTCGCCCTTCTCGGTCTTGGGCGCCCAGAACTCGAAGGAGTACGAGGTCTTGCCGGTCGCGAGCATCTCACGCACGGTGCGCGCGTGATCTGTCCGGGTGGAGGGTGTACCGAGAGCCATACCCGCAGGTTAACCAGGGAGGGGGCGGGCCCCCACCGAAGCGGGGGGATTTGTCTCGAATACGCGATTCTTTGTCCACGCTTCGGACACTTCCGTCCCGAAGACGGCCCGGTCGCACCGGTCGCGCACGAGCGGGGCCGCCCCTCGGACACGCCGGTGGCGCACCGTGCCGCCGTCCGTCCCGCTCATCCGTCGGCGCGGTCCCGGATCCTTCCCGCGAGCGCAGCGGCGGCAGCGCCCGGATCGGAGGCCTCGGTGACGGCCCGGACGACGACGATCCGGCGCGCTCCCGCGTCCAGGACCTCGTCGAGGTTGCCCGCGTCGATCCCGCCGATGGCGAACCACGGGCGGGTGGGGGCGAGCGAGGCGGTATAGCGGACGAGGTCCAGGCCGGGGGCGTGGCGGCCGGGCTTCGTCGGGGTGGGCCAGCAGGGGCCCGTGCAGAAGTAGTCCACGCCGGGCTCGGCGAGGGCCGCGTCGACCTCTGCCTCGGCGTGCGTGGAGCGGCCGATGACCACGTCCGGGCCGATGATCGCGCGGGCGGCCGGGACCGGCAGGTCGCCCTGGCCCAGATGCAGCACGTCGGAGCCGATGGCGTGGGCGACGTCGGCCCGGTCGTTGACCGCGAGGAGCTTGCCGTGGCGCTTGCAGGCGTCGGCGAAAAGCGCGAGGTGTTCGAGTTCCTCGGCCGCCTCCATGCCCTTGTCGCGCAGCTGGATGACGTCCACACCGCCGGAGAGGACCGCGTCGAGGAAGGCGGGGAGGTCGCCCTGGCGCCGGCGGGCGTCCGTGCAGAGGTAGAGCCGGGCATCGGACAGCAGCGCGCGAGGCGTGTACATGGTGCGGTTTCCCCCCGGGGAAGACGGCGGCGTCGGTGCGGTGGCGCCGCGCGGGACGCGGGCCGCGGCGTGCGGCCCGCATCCCGGTGCGGCTTCGGTTCTGAGGCCGGCGGGCGGCCTCTCAGACGGCGAGCGCCTGGGCGCGGCGCTTCACCTCCGTGCCGCGGTTCTCACTCAGCGCCTGCGCGGGCGTGCCCGGCAGGCTCGGGTCGGGCGTGAAGAGCCATTCCAGCATCTCCGCGTCGGAGTAGCCGTCGTCCCTCAGGAGCGTCAGGGTCCCCGAAAGGCCCTTGACCACCTTGTCGCCGTCGATGAAGGCGGCAGGCACCTGGAGCGCCCGGTTCTCCCCACGTCGTACGGCGATGAGCTGGCCCTCCTTGACCAGCTGGCGCACGCGCGTCACCTCGACATCGAGCATTTCGGCGATGTCGGGGAGGTGGAGCCAGGCGGGGACGAGAGCATCGATCTTTGCGTCAATCTCGGTCACGGGGACAAGCCTGCCATCCCGGACCGACAGTCGGTACCCGGGCCGACCGTACGGGGGCCGGACAGGCCGTCAGAGGGCGGCCGATTTCAGGGGCACGGACGGGTCGGCGACCCGCTCGGGGGCGAGTTCCACCCCTGATTCGATGAGTTTGCGCCCCTGCGCGAGATCGCGCGGACGGCCGACCGCCAGTACGGCGACGAGCGCGCCGGCACGCAGCCAGCACACCGTCCACGACGGCTCGGCCGGATCACCGCGCCACACCAGGGCGTCGGCCCCCGCGTGGTGGCCCGCGTACTGGACGAAGCGGCCGAACTGCTCCGACCAGAAGTAGGGCACGGGGTCGTAGACCGGCAGCCCGTCGCCCTCCCGGGCGGTGAGGGCGGCGGCGACGGTGCGGGGCCCCTGGAGCGCGTTGTCCCAGTGGTGGACGAGCAGCCGTTCGCCGTACCGGGCCGAGGGGAAGGACGCGCAGTCGCCGACCGCGTAGACGTCGGGGAGCGAGGAGCGCAGCGAGGCGTCGGCGGTCACCGACCCGTCCGGGCCGAGCTCGATCCCCGATCCGGCGAGCCAGCGGGTGGCGGGCCGTGCGCCGATGCCGACGACGACCGCGTCCGCCGGGAGCGCGCGGCCGTCGGCCAGGACCACGCGGCCGGGTTCGACGCGGGCCACCCGAGCGCCGGTGAGGAGGCCGGCGCCGCCCTCGGCGTACCAGCCGGCCATGGGGGCGGCGACCTCGGCGGGCAGGACGCCGGCGAGCGGGCGGCCGGCGGCCTCCACGACCGTGACCGCGCAGCCGGCCGCGCGGGCGGCGGTGGCGAACTCCGCGCCGATCCAGCCCGCGCCGACGACCACGACGTCGTGCCGCTGTTCGAGGACCGGACGCAGCCGGGCGGCGTCGTCCAGGGTCCGCAGGAGATGGACTCCCGGGACGCCCTCGGAGCCGGGCAGCGCCAGGGGTTCGGCTCCCGTGGCGACGACCAGGACGTCGTAGGGCACGGGCCCGTCCGGGGTGTCCAGTTCATGGTCGGCCGCGCGCAGCCCGGTCACGTCGAGGCCGAGCCGCAGGGTGATGTCCAGGGCCTCGAAGTCGACGTCGAAGGCCGAATGCTCGGCGTTCCCCAGGAGGACCGCCTTCGACAGCGGCGGCCGGTCGTACGGCTGATGCGGTTCGGCCCCGATCAGCGTGACGGGGCCGGTGAAGCCCTGTTCCCGCAGGGCGACGGCGGTCTGCACGCCCGCCATGCCCGCTCCGGCGATCACGACGCGGCGGCGGTGCCGCGGCTCTGTCTCCTGCTGTCCGGTCTGCTCGTCCACTCCTCCACCTTAAGCACCTGACGCTTCGTCAGGTAAGGGGCTCCCGCATCCCCGCCCCCGGATCGCCTCGCCTCCGCACGCCTCCCCCGCACCTGCGGCTCCCTTGCCCGGGGCGCGGGGCAACGGTCTAGGGTGGCCGTGCACATCACTCGCGGGAGCCCGGACGCACCGGGCTGAGAGGGAGGCTGGACGGCCTCCGACCGTACGAACCTGATCCGGGTCATGCCGGCGAAGGGAGGGGCTGGACGCCCATGCGCACGCACCGTACGAACGGGTCCGACGTCCTCGTCATCGGGGGCGGGATCATCGGCCTGGTCACCGCCTGGCGGGCCGCTCAGCGCGGTCTGGCCACCGAGGTCGCCGATCCCGCACCGGGCGGCGGCGCCGCCCGGGTCGCGGCCGGGATGCTGGCCGCCGTCACCGAGCTCCACTACGGCGAGGAGACGCTGCTCGGCCTCAACCTCGCCTCCGCCGCCCGCTATCCGGCGTTCGCGGCCGAACTGGAGGCGGCGAGCGGACAGGACGTCGGCTTCCGCGCCTGCGGCACCCTGGCCGTCGCGCTCGACGCCGACGACCGCGCCCATCTGCGCGAACTCCACGCCCTGCACCGCCGCTCGGGTCTTGAGTCCGAGTGGCTCACCGGCCGGGAGTGCCGCCGCCTGGAGCCGATGCTCGCACCGGGCGTCCGGGGCGGGCTGCGGGTCGACGGCGACCACCAGGTCGACCCGCGGCGGCTGGCCGCCGCGCTGCTGACGGCGTGCGAACGGGCCGGGGTCGTCTTCCACCGCCAACGGGCCGACCGGCTCTCGGTCACGGGCGGCCGCGCCACCGGAGCCGTACTGGCCGACGGTACGCAGCCGGCCGCCGATCAGGTGGTGCTCGCCGCGGGCAGCCTCAGCGGCCGGCTCGCCGGGGTGCCCGAGCACGTCATGCCCCCGGTCCGCCCGGTGAAGGGCCAGGTACTGCGGCTGACCGTGCCCGCCGCCTACGCGCCCTTCCTCTCCCGCACCGTGCGGGCCGTGGTCCGGGGCAGCCACGTCTATCTCGTACCGCGCGAGAACGGCGAGCTGGTCGTCGGCGCCACCAGCGAGGAGATGGGCTGGGACACCACCGTCACGGCGGGCGGCGTGTACGAGCTGCTGCGCGACGCACACGAGCTGGTGCCCGGCATCACCGAGCTGCCGCTCACCGAGACCCTCGCCGGACTGCGCCCCGCCACCCCCGACAACGCCCCGCTGCTCGGCCGCACCGCGCTGCCCGGCCTCCACCTCGCCACCGGCCATCACCGCAACGGGGTGCTGCTCACCCCCGTGACCGGGGACGCCATGGCGCAGCTGCTGACCGGCGGCGAGCTGCCCGAGGTGGCCCGCCCCTTCTCCCCCGGCCGTTTCTCACCCGCCGCCCCCGTACGTCAGGAGCAGCCCGCATGACCGAGCCCGCGCCCCTCTCCGGCTCCGTGACCGTCTCCGTGAACGGCGATCCGGTCGCCGTGGCCGACGGCACCACCCTCGACGCCCTCGTCGCCTCGATGACCGGTGCGCCCTCGGGCGTCGCGGCCGCCCTGAACGAGACCGTCGTCCCGCGCGGCCAGTGGGCCGCGGCCACGCTCACCGACGGGGACCGGGTCGAGGTCCTCACCGCGGTCCAGGGAGGCTGACCATGTCCGACGACCTCTTCACCCTCGGGGACACCGTCTTCGGCTCCCGGCTGATCATGGGAACGGGCGGGGCCCCCAGCCTGGACGTGCTGGAGCGGTCCCTGACCGCCTCCGGCACCGAGCTGACCACCGTGGCGATGCGCCGGCTGGACCCGACGGTGCAGGGTTCCGTGCTCTCCGTGCTGGAGCGCCTCTCCATCCGGGTGCTGCCGAACACGGCGGGCTGCTTCACGGCGGGCGAGGCCGTGCTCACCGCCCGGCTCGCGCGCGAGGCGCTGGGCACCGACTGGGTCAAGCTGGAGGTGGTGGCGGACGAGCGCACCCTGCTGCCCGACCCCGTGGAGCTCCTGGACGCGGCGGAGACCCTGGTGGACGACGGCTTCACCGTCCTGCCGTACACGAACGACGACCCGGTGCTGGCCCGGAAGCTGGAGGACGTCGGGTGTGCGGCGGTCATGCCGCTCGGCTCCCCCATCGGCTCCGGCCTGGGCATCCGCAACCCGCACAACTTCCAGCTGATCGTCGAGCAGGCGCGGGTCCCCGTGATCCTGGACGCTGGCGCCGGCACCGCGTCGGACGCGGCGCTGGCCATGGAGCTGGGATGTGCGGCCGTGATGCTGGCGTCGGCGGTGACCCGGGCCCAGGAGCCCGAGCTGATGGCGGCCGCGATGCGCCACGCGGTGGAGGGCGGGCGGCTCGCGTACCGCGCGGGGCGGATCCCCCGCCGCCACTTCGCCGAGGCCTCCTCGCCGACGGCGGGGCGGGCGGTGCTGGATCCGGAGCGGCCCGCGTTCTGAACCGGGGCCGGCCCGTACGCCCCGTACGTGAGGCGGATCTCATCTCCTCGCGCCCCTCGCGTCCCGGCCCCCGGGGTGCGGCCCTTCCGGGGCGGTGGATCGCATGTCCCTGTCACGGCTCGGCTGCAGTACGGTCCCGGCCAGTCGGGCGTGTCCGCGGTGGCTCGTAGACTCGGCTGCGTGGATACGACCCTCCAGGACCCTCTCGTCGGGCAGCTGCTCGACGGCCGCTACCGCGTCGATGCCCGCATCGCCGTGGGCGGCATGGCCACGGTCTACCGGGCCATGGACACCCGGCTCGACCGGGTGCTCGCCCTCAAGGTGATGCACCCGGCGCTCGCGACCGACGCCTCGTTCGTCGAGCGCTTCATCCGCGAGGCCAAGTCGGTGGCCCGGCTCGCGCACCCCAATGTGGTCGCGGTCTTCGACCAGGGCGCCCAGGGTCAGTACGTGTACCTCGCGATGGAGTACGTGGCGGGGTGCACGCTGCGCGACGTCCTGCGCGAGCGGGGCGCTCTGCAGCCGCGCGCCGCCCTGGACATCCTGGAACCGGTGCTCGCCGCCCTGGGCGCCGCGCACCGGGCGGGCTTCGTCCACCGGGACATGAAGCCGGAGAACGTGCTGATAGGCGATGACGGCCGGGTCAAGGTCGCCGACTTCGGCCTGGTCCGTGCCGTCGGCTCGGTCACGAACACCACCGGGACCATCCTGGGGACCGTCTCGTATCTCGCCCCCGAACAGATCGAGCACGGCACCGCCGACACCCGCGCCGACGTGTACGCGTGCGGGGTCGTGCTGTACGAGATGCTGACGGGCGGCAAGCCCCACGCCGGGGACACCCCCGCCCAGGTCATCTACCAGCACCTCAACGAGGACGTGCCCGCCCCGTCGGCCGTCGTCCCGGGCCTGGCGGCGGTGCTCGACGAGCTGGTGGCGAGCGCCACCGCCCGTGACCCCGCGGCCCGCCCGTTCGACGCCGTGGCGCTGCTCGCGGAGGCCCGCGTGGCCCGGGCCCGCCTCGGCGAGGCTCAGCTGGACGCCGTGCCGCCGCAGGCCCTGGCCGAGGTGCGCGACGGCGCCGACGACCGCACGAGCGTGATCCCGCGGGTGCTCCCGGCGGACCAGGGCACCGCACACCACACGAGCCGGCTGGAGATGCCCCCGCAGCCGCCGCCCTCCCGCCGCACGGCGTCGCGCCGGGGGAGGCCGCCGCGCGCTGTCGTCGCGGTGGTCGTCGCCGTCCTGCTCGTCCTGGGGGTCGGCGGTGGTGTCTGGTACATCAACTCAGGGCAGTTCACCCGGGTCCCCGCACTGCTGGGCCAGACGGAGAAGGCTGCCAGGGAACGGCTCTCGGACGAGGGTCTGGAGCTGAAGGGCGTGCGGCGGGCCTACAGCGACACCGTCGAGCGCGGCAAGGTGATCAGCAGCGACCCGAAGCCGGGCGCCCGGATCCGGGGCAACGACTCGGTCTCGCTGGTCCTCTCGCGCGGCCCGGAGATCGTGACGGTCCCCGATGTCCACGGCGTCGCGCTCGCCGGGGCCAGACGCTCGCTCGAGAAGCGGGGCCTGGTGCCCGGCATGGTCACCAAGGAGTTCAGCGACGACGTGAGCGCCGGCGAGGTCGTGCGTACGGAACCCGAGGCGGGCGCCGAACGCCACGCGGACTCCGCGGTCGCGCTCGTGGTCTCCAAGGGGAGCCCGGTCGACGTCCCCGATGTCACCGGCGAGTCGGTCGACGACGCCACGGCGGAGCTGGAGGACGCCGGCCTGGAGGTCGTCGTCGCACCCGGCAGGATCAACTCGCCGGAGGACGAGGGCACCGTCGCCCGCCAGTCGGTCGAGGAGGGCGCCGAGGCGGCCGAGGGAGACACCGTCACGCTGACGGTCTCCAAGGGCCCGCAGATGATCGACGTCCCGGACGTCACCGGCAAGGACGTCGACGACGCCCGCGGCGAGCTGGAGGACGCGGGGTTCGAGGTCAAGGTCGACCGCCCGTTCCTCTCCTTCAGCGACACCATCGAGAGCCAGTCCGTCGACGGCGGCGACCAGGCCCCCGAGGGCAGCACCATCACCATCAGGACCAAGGGGCTGTAGGTCCTGTCCGGAGTCCCGCGTCCGCGCCCCGGCACGCACGCTCGCCGCGCGCGGCCGCAGGACCGGTGACTCCCCCATGGCCTACGGCCCCCCACCGACAGCACGCGCCGACCACCGCTGCGCCCGCCCTCCGCGCGGACGACGCGGGACTCCAGACAGGACCCCTCCCTATGCGTAACCCCGTCGGTGGCCACATTCCGGTGGCCGGCGGCCTCTCCAAGGCAGGCCTGCCCTACGCGCGCGAGATGGGCGCGGAGGCCGTCCAGGTCTTCGTGGCCAATCCGCGCGGCTGGGCGACCCCGGTCGGCAACCCGGTGCAGGACGAGCTGTTCCGGACCGAGTGCGCCACCGAGTCCCTACCGGCGTACGTCCACGCCCCGTACTTGATCAACTTCGGCTCGCACACCCCGGCGACCGTGGAGCGGTCCGTGGACTCCCTGCGGCATTCGCTGCGCCGGGCGCGCGAGATCGGTGCCCTGGGCGTCGTGGTGCACACCGGCTCGGCGACCAACGGCCGGCCGCGGGAGGAGGCGCTGGCGCAGGTGCGGACCCACATGCTGCCGCTGCTGGACGAGCTGACGCACGACGACGACCCGTTCCTGCTGCTGGAGTCGACCGCGGGGCAGGGTTTCTCGCTCTGCTCGCGCACCTGGGACTTCGGCCCGTACTTCGACGCGCTCGACGCCCATCCGAAGCTCGGCGTCTGTCTCGACACCTGCCACATCTTCGCGGCGGGACACGACCTGGCGGGCCCGGCCGGCATGAAGGAGACCCTGGACCTGCTGGTGGGGACGGTCGGCGAGGGGCGGCTGAAGCTGATCCACGCCAATGACTCCAAGGACGTGACCGGGGCGCACAAGGACCGGCACGAGAACATCGGCGCGGGTCACATCGGCGAGGAGCCGTTCCGGGAGCTGTTCTCCCACCCGGCCACCGAGGGCGTTCCGCTGATCATCGAGACTCCGGGCGGCAAGGAGGGCCATGCGGCCGACGTGGCCCGGCTGAAGGAGCTGCGCGGCGCGGGCTGAGCGGGTCCGGGCGCCGGGGAGGCGGTGCCCCGGGGCGCCTTCAGAGCTCGGGGCCCTCCCCGGGCTCCTCCTGGTAGGAGTAGCGCTGTTCCTTCCACGGATCGCCGATGTTGTGGTAGCCGCGCTCCTCCCAGAAGCCACGGCGGTCGGCGGTCATGTACTCGATGCCCCGGACCCACTTGGGCCCCTTCCAGGCGTACAGATGCGGGACGACGAGCCGGAGCGGGAAGCCGTGTTCGGCGGTCAGCAGCTCGCCGCCCTTGTGGGTGGCGAACAGGGACCGCTCGGAGGTGAAGTCGTCGAGCCGGAGGTTCGAGCTGAAGCCGTACTCCGCCCAGACCATCACATGGGTCACCTGCGGCGCGGGGGGCGCGAGCGCCACGACGTCACGCGCGAGGACTCCGCCCCACTCGGCGCCGAGCATGCTGAACTTGGTCACGCAGTGCAGGTCGGCGACGACCGAGGAGAACGGCAGCGCGGAGAATTCCCGGTGGTTCCAGCAGTGCTTGTCGCCATCCGCGGTGGCTCCGAAGACCCGGAATTCCCAGCGGTCCGGCTTGAACTTGGGCACCGGCCCGTAATGGGTAACCGGCCAGCCACGCTGCAGGCGCTGTCCCGGCGGAAGCTCGGACTGCTCTGCTGCGCGGTGTTCCCGGCTTTCCGGCTGACCCATGACTCCATGGTGACAGACAGGCAGGGGTGGTCATGACCAGGGCAGAGGCGATTCGGGCAACTCATACTAAGCGTGCACTTACTGGACGCTCACCGGGTGCGATGCGAGGATGCGGCCAACGTGCCCAGTTCACCGGTTGGAAGGAGCCTCTGCGATGCAGGGCGACCCCGAGGTCCTCGAGTTCCTGAACGAACAGCTGACCGCCGAATTGACTGCCATCAATCAGTACTTCCTGCATGCGAAGATGCAGGACAACTTCGGCTGGACGAAGCTCGCGAAGTACACGCGCTCCGAGTCCTTCGACGAGATGAAGCACGCCGAGATCCTGACCGACCGCATCCTCTTCCTGGACGGACTGCCGAACTACCAGCGCCTCTTCCATGTGCGGGTGGGCCAGACGGTCACCGAGATGTTCCAGGCGGACCGCCAGGTCGAGGTGGAGGCGATCGACCGCCTCAAGCGCGGCATCGAGCTGATGCGCAACAAGGGCGACATCACGTCCGCGAACATCTTCGAGTCGATCCTGGCGGACGAGGAACACCACATCGACTACCTGGACACCCAGCTGGAACTCGTCGAGAAGCTGGGCGAGCCGCTCTACATCGCGCAGCTGATCGAGCAGCCGGAGAGCTGACCCGCCCGTCCGCCCCCTGGCTCAGGCAGCCTCGGGAAACGCGAGGGGCCGGGCGGGGATGCCGGGAACGGGGCCGGTGCCGGGGCCGATGCGCTGAGCGGCATCGGGAGCGGTACCGGCCGTGACACGGTCCGCGGCGTCCGGCGTCCGCTTCCGGTCGAGCAGCTCACCGCGCGCGCAGGCCCCGCGGCCGAGCATCGCCTGGATGGTGCGGACGCATCCGCCGCAGTCGGTCCCCGCCTTGCAGGCGGAGGCTATCTGGCGGGGCGTACAGGCGCCTTCTTCCGCATGCTTCTTGACCTGCTGCTCCGTAACGCCGAAGCACGAGCAGACGTACATGCGGTTCACCTCCCGGCGGGATGGATCGTGGGTGCCGCCCCGTTAATCGGTGAGGCTAACCTAACCTTACCCGCCGCTCAAGGCCGCCAAAAGCCCCGGAACGCCCTGTGGGGCACGGATCACATCGATCCGTGCCCCACAGTCGTACGTGCGCTGCGTTCGGTGACGCCTACTGGTCCCGGTACATCTCGGCGACCAGGAACGCGAGGTCCAGCGACTGGCTGCGGTTGAGCCGCGGGTCGCAGGCCGTCTCGTAACGCTGGTGGAGGTCGTCCACGAAGATCTCGTGCCCGCCGCCGACGCACTCGGTGACGTCGTCACCGGTGAGCTCGACGTGGATGCCGCCGGGGTGGGTGCCGAGGCCCTTGTGCACCTCGAAGAAGCCCTTGACCTCGTCCAGGACGTCGTCGAAGCGGCGGGTCTTGTGGCCGGACGCCGCCTCGAAGGTGTTGCCGTGCATCGGGTCGGTCACCCAGGCCACGGTCGCGCCCGAGGCGGTGACCTTCTCGACCAGCTCGGGGAGCTTGTCGCGGACCTTGTCGGCGCCCATCCGGACGACGAAGGTCAGCCGGCCGGGCTCGCGCTCGGGGTCGAGGCGCTCGATGTAGCCGAGGGCCTCGTCGACGGTGGACGTCGGGCCGAGCTTGATGCCGATGGGGTTGCGGATCTTCGAGGCGAACTCGATGTGCGCCCCGTCCATCTGGCGGGTGCGCTCACCGATCCACACCATGTGGGCCGAGGTGTCGTACAGCTGGCCGGTCCGCGAGTCCACGCGGGTCAGCGCCGACTCGTAGTCCAGCAGCAGGGCCTCGTGCGAGGCGTAGAACTCGACGGCCTTGAACTCCGCCGGGTCCGTGCCGCACGCCTTCATGAAGTTCAGCGCGTTGTCGATCTCGCGGGCCAGGGCCTCGTAGCGCTGGCCGGACGGTGACGACTTCACGAAGTCCTGGTTCCAGGCGTGCACCTGGCGCAGGTCGGCGTAACCGCCGGTGGTGAACGCGCGGACGAGGTTCAGCGTCGAGGCGGACGCGTGGTACATCCGCTTCAGCCGCTCCGGGTCCGGGATGCGCTCGGCCTCGGTGAAGGCGAAGCCGTTGACGGAGTCGCCGCGGTAGGTCGGCAGCGTCACGCCGTCGCGGGTCTCGGTCGGCTTGGAGCGCGGCTTGGAGTACTGACCGGCGATCCGGCCCACCTTGACGACGGGCACGGAGGCCGCGTAGGTGAGGACGGCGCTCATCTGGAGCAGCGTCTTCAGCTTGGCGCGGATGTGCTCGGCCGACACGGCGTCGAAGGCCTCGGCGCAGTCACCGCCCTGCAGCAGGAACGCCTCGCCCTTGGCGACGGCTCCCAGGCGGGCGCGCAGCTGGTCGCACTCGCCCGCGAAGACGAGCGGCGGATACGACGCGAGGTCCGCGAGTACATCGCGCAGGGCCTCGGAGTCGGGGTACTCGGGCTGCTGCGCCGCGGGAAGGTCTCGCCAGGTGTTGCCACCGGCGACGGAGGTATTGGCGTTCACGGTCACGGCTCCCACATTACGGGGTCGCGTCCACCTGTTTTCCGGGTGCTCAACGGATGAGACGGACATGGGGCACGGTCAGTGACGAGGAGCACAGCGGTGCCTGCTAGCCTCACGGCTTTCTGAACTGAACACGTGGACCACACAGGGGTGGGGCTTTGAAGCGGAATCACCGCAGGGACCTCAAGAAGCGACGGCTGCTGTACGGGGCCGGCGCCGCGGTAGTCGCCACGGCGGCCATCGGCACGCTCGCGATGGCCTCGCAGGGCACCGCCACCACCGACGCGAAGGCGGTGCCGGCCTCCGCCGAGCTGCAGAAGCAGTTCGCCGAGGCGGCGTCCGAGTTCGACGTACCGCAGAGCGTGCTGATGGCGGTCTCCTACCGTCAGACGCGCTGGGAGAGCCACGACGGCGAGCCGAGCACCAGCGGCGCGTACAACGTGATGGGTCTGACCCGGGTCACCGAGGACGACATCGAGCAGCCGACGGACGCCGAGCGGCTCGCGCACCTCAACATGAGCGGCGACCCGGCCGTGATGAAGCACTTCGACGCCAAGCGCGCCCTGCGCGGTCTGCCGAAGCCGGTCGACACCGACGCCGCCGAGCTGCACACGCTCGACGAGGCCGCGAAGCTGATCGACGAGCCGGCCTCCGCGGTGCAGGACGACACGGAGCAGAGCATCCGCGCCGGCGCGGCGCTGCTCGCGAAGTACCAGCGCGAGGCCACGGACTCGCTGCCCGACGAGGCCGGCAAGTGGTACCCCGCCGTCGCGCGCTACAGCCAGGCCCCGGACACGAAGGGCGCCACGCTCTTCGCCAACCGTGTCTTCGAGTCGGTGAAGAGCGGCGAGAGCGCCCTCACCGCGGACGGCCAGCAGCTCTCGCTGCCCGCCGACCCGTCGGTGGTCCCGGTCAAGCCCGCGAACATGCCCCTGGCGGCGACGAACGCGAGCACCACCGCGGTCCCCGCACCGGAGTGCCCGTCCGGGCTGAACTGCGACTTCCGGCCCGCCGGGTTCAAGCAGAACAGCAGCACCCCCGACGACTTCGGCAACTACAACGTCGCCGACCGCCCGGCCAGTGGCGAGGACATCCGCTACATCGTCATCCACGACACCGAGGGTGGCTACGACGGTTCGCTGGCGACGTTCCAGAACCCGGCGTCCTACGCCAGTGCGCACTATCTGATCCGCGCCAAGGACGGTCTGGTCACCCAGATGGTCGAGACCAAGAACGAGGCATGGCACGCGGCCAACAAGACCGCGAACATGCACTCGGTCGGTATCGAGCACGAGGGCTACGCGATCAAGTCGGGCAGCTGGTACACCGAGCCGCAGTACGAGTCGTCCGCGGCGCTCGTGAAGTTCCTCGCCCAGAAGTTCGGCATCCCGCTCGACCGTGAGCACATCATCGGCCACGACGAGGTACCGGGCGTGCTGGACGGCAACGTAGCCAGCCAGCACTGGGACCCGGGCCCCTTCTGGGACTGGAACCACTACATGTCCCTGATCGGCGCCCCGACCGGCGCCAGTGGCGCGGGCGGCCCGGTCAAGGCCGGCCAGGTCGTCACGGTGGTGCCCCCGTTCACCACGGCGAACCAGCCGGAGCTGACGTACGGCAGCGACTCTTCAGGCAACGGGATTCCCGTCGCCAAGCAGCCGACGAACTTCGGCTATCTCTACACCTCGCCTTCCACGACGGCTTCGAAGATCACTGACCCGTACATCCCCAATGTGCGCAGCACGGACGGCCCCAACTGGGGCAACAAGGTCGTCGCGGGCGGCAAGTACGTCGTCGCCGAGGCCCGGACCGACTGGACCGCCATCTGGTACGGCGGCCAGAAGGCCTGGTTCTACAACCCGAGCGGCCAGTTCACCCACCCGGTCGCCAAGACCGCCCAGCCGGTGCTGAAGCCCAAGGCGGGCGTGACGTCCATCCAGGTGTACGGGCGCGCCTACCCGGAGGACGCGGCCTACACGGGCACCGGTGTACCGGTGCAGTCGAAGAACAACGACTCGCTGACCAAGTACAGCATTCCCGCAGGTCAGGCCTATCCCCAGGTGGGACCGGCGCAGGCCGGCGATTACTGGTTCGCGGGTACGTTCGCGGGCACGGCGGCCAACGACCGCACGCTGGTGAAGGGGAGCACGAACCTCTTCTACCCGATCCGCTACAACCACCGCCTCGCCTGGGTGAAGGCGAGCGACGTCCAGACCGGCACCAGTGTCGCGCCGGACGCCGGCACCAACCGCTACAACATCCTGGGCCGTGACTCCGCCGGTGTGCTCTGGCAGTACCAGGGCACCGGCAGCGCCACGACGCCGTTCTACACCCGCTACCGGGTGGGTCCGGGCTGGCAGGGCTACAACGCGATCACCGCGATGACGGCGCTGCGGGCCGACGGTACGGGCGACATGGTGGCCCGCGACACGAGCGGCTACCTCTGGTACTACCGGGGCGGCAACAACCCGGACAAGCCGTTCGCGACCCGCCTCAAGGTGGGCGGCGGCTGGGGTGTCTACAACGGCATGTGGGGCGCCCGCGACCTGAACGCCGACGGCAAGGCCGACCTGATCGCCCGTGACGCCGGCGGCGTCCTCTGGTTCTACCAGGGCACCGGCGACCCGGCGAAGCCGTTCGCGACGAAGGCGCGGATCGGCGGCGGGTGGAGTGTCTACAACACGCTGGTCTCCACCGGCGACCTGACCGCCGACGGCAAGGCGGACCTGGTCGCCCGGGACAAGTCCGGGGTGCTGTGGCTCTACAAGGGCACCGGCAGCGCGACCGCGCCGTACGCCGCCCGCACCCAGGTCGGCAAGGGCTGGGGCGTCTTCAAGGACCTCCTCGGCCCGAGCGACCTGAACCGTGACGGAATCCCGGACCTCATCGCCCGGGACACCTCGGGCGTGCTCTGGTACTACCGGTCCACGGGTGACATGGCCAAGCCGTTCGCGCCGATGGCGAAGGTCGGCGGCGGCTGGAGCATCTACAACCTGCTGGTCTGACCTCGTCGGACCGACCGGTGAAGGGGCCCGTTCCGCCCATTGGGTGGAACGGGCCCCTTCGCGTCCGGTTCATGGGTTAGGGTTCGGGCATGTTCGCGCACTCGACCCGTAACTGGTGGTGGACCGCTCATCCGGCGGCCCACTGATTTGCGCGCACACACCGACGCAGAGGCCGCCCGAGGGGCGGCCTTTCCCATGTCCGGGGCCGTTCCTCCCAGCTGATCCCAGTGGAAGGAACAACCCCCGATGGCACCGCACACCGCAGCCCACACGCTCGTCCAGAAGCTCCTCGGCGACGACTGCCCGCCCTTCGCCCTGCTGCGCAGGCGCACCCCCGGCCACGACCACGACACCGTCGAGGTGCTGATCGGCCAGGTCGGCGAGGCCGCCAAGCTCGCCGACATCCCCGTGGGTGAGCGGCCCGCTCTCGCCCTGGTGCCGTTCCGGCAGATCGCGGAGCGCGGCTTCGACGTCCGCGACGACGGCACCCCGCTGTCCGTGCTGGTCGCGGACGAGACCCATGAGCTGCCCCTCGGCGAGACGCTGGACGCGCTGCCCGCCCACGCGGTACGGGTCGAGGGCGGTGCGTTCGACGTGTCCGACGAGGAGTACGCCGGGACGGTGCGGCGGGTCATCGAGGACGAGATCGGCCGGGGCGAGGGCGCGAACTTCGTCATCCGGCGGACCTTCCGGGGCGAGATCCCGGGCTTCGGCCGGGCGGACGCGCTCGCGCTGTTCCGCCGGCTGCTGGCCGGTGAGCGGGGGGCCTACTGGACGTTCGTCGTCCACACCGGGGACAGGACGCTCGTGGGCGCCAGCCCCGAGGTGCACGTACGGATGTCCGGCGGGACGGTCGTGATGAATCCGATCAGCGGCACCTACCGCTACCCCGCCGAGGGTCCTACCGCCGAGAACCTGCTGGCGTTCCTCGGCGACCGCAAGGAGACCGAGGAGCTCTCCATGGTGGTCGACGAGGAACTGAAGATGATGTGCACCGTCGGCGACATGGGCGGGGTCGTGATCGGGCCGCGGCTCAAGGAGATGGCCCATCTCGCGCACACCGAGTACGAGTTGCGCGGCCGCTCCTCGCTGGATGTGCGGGAGGTGCTGAAGGAGACGATGTTCGCGGCGACGGTCACCGGCTCCCCCGTCCAGAACGCCTGCCGCGTCATCGAGCGGTACGAGTCCGGCGGGCGCGGCTACTACGCGGGCGCGCTGGCCCTGCTGCGGCGGGCCCCCGACGGCACGCAGACGCTGGACTCGCCGATCCTGATCCGGACCGCCGACATCTCGGCCCGGGGAGAGCTGCGGGTGCCGGTCGGGGCGACCCTGGTGCGCCACTCCGACGCGGAGAGCGAGGTCGCCGAGACCCACGCCAAGGCGGCGGGTGTGCTGACCGCCCTGGGCGTGCGGCCGGGGCGGCCGCAGGCCGAGAGCGCGCGGCCGCACCTGGCGGACGATCCCCGGGTGCGGGCGGCGCTGGACGCACGGCGGGAGGGGCTCGCGCCGTTCTGGCTGCGGATGCAGGAGCGCACCGAGGCGCTGTCCGGTCACGCGCTGGTCGTCGACGGCGAGGACACGTTCACCTCGATGCTGGGACATCTGCTGCGCGCCTCGGGTCTGGAGGTGTCGGTGCGCCGCTACGACGAGCCGGGACTGCGCGAGGCCGTGCGGGCGCACGAGGGCCCCGTCGTGCTCGGCCCCGGCCCCGGCGACCCGGGTGACGAGGCCGATCCGAAGATGCGGCTGCTGCGGGCGCTGACGGCGGAGCTCGTACGCGACCACCGGCACGGGCTCCTCGGGGTGTGCCTGGGCCATGAGCTGATCGCGGCGGAGCTGGGGCTCGACATCGTCCGCAAGACCGTCCCCTACCAGGGCGCGCAGACCCGGATCGATCTGTTCGGCCGCCCCGAGACCGTCGGCTTCTACAACAGTTTCACCGCGCGCTGCGACGACGCGGCGGCCGTCGAACTGGCGGCACACGGCATCGAGGCGAGTCTGGACCCGGCGACCGGGGAGCTCCACGCGCTGCGCGGGGACGGCTTCGCCTCCGTGCAGTTCCACCCCGAGTCAGTGCTGACGCTGCGCGGGTCGACGATCGTGGGCGAGCTGCTGGCGGGGCTTCCGGTACGGGGCTGACGCCCGCGGGCCGCCCGGGCCGTCAGGGCCCGGGCGGCGGCGGGACCAGCACGTTGCCGCTGCGGCGGCCGGCCAGGTAGTCGTCGACGTTCTGGACGGTGGCCGCGATGATCTGGGCCAGCGCGTCCTCCGTGTAGTACGCCTGGTGCGAGGTCACGAGGACGTTCGGGAAGGTGACGAGCCGGGCCAGGGTGTCGTCGTCGACGCCCTCCAGCGACTTGTCGAGGAAGAAGAGCCCGGCCTCCGCCTCGTACACGTCGAGTCCGACCCCCAGGAAGCGGCCCGCCCTCAACTCCTGGACCAGGGCCCTCGTGTCGACGAGTCCGCCTCGGCTGGAGTTGACCAGGATCGCGTCGTCCTTCATCCGGGCCAGCGCCTCCTTGCCGATGATGTGGTGGGTCGAGGGCAGCAGCGGGACGTGCAGGCTGATCAGGTCGGACTCGGCGAGGAGCTGCTCCTTGTCGACGTACCGCATCCCGAGCTCGACGCAGGCGGGATTCTCGGCGATGTCCCAGCCGAGCAGGTTCATGCCGAAGCCGTGGGCGATACGGGTGAAGGACTCGCCGATCTTGCCGGTGCCGATGACGCCGGCCGTGCGGCCGTGCATGTCCCGGCCGAGGAGGCCGTCGAGGCGGAAGTCGAAGTCCCGGGTGCGGGTCGTGGCGCGGACCACGCGGCGGTTGACGGCCATGGCGAGGGTCCAGGCGAATTCCGCGACGGAGTGCGGCGAGTACCAGGAGACCCGGGAGACCCGCAGGGCGAGGCGGGCGGCGACGTCCAGATCGATGTTGTTGAAGCCGGTGGAGCGCTGGGCGATCATCTGGGTCCCGCCGGCCGCGAGGGTCTGCAGGACCTGGCCGCCCAGGTCGGCGTTGACGCTGGTGGAGATGATCTCGTGGCCCGCCGCGATGGGGGCGGTGTCCCGGTTCAGGAAGACGTCCAGGCAGCGCACCTCGTGCTTCCCCGCGAAGGCCTGTTCGATCAGCGGCTTCTCGTCGGACTGCACACCGAAGGCCAGGATTTCCACGACGTCTCCCGCGAATGGTCCGAACGAAGGGCCCGGGTGCGGGACCCGCTCCGGGAGCGGGCCCCGCGGGGCCGGTCCTCGCGAATATACGGCGGCCCGGCCGGGGGCGCCGCTCAGCCGAAGAAGATCCCCGCCTCCGCGTAGAGCGCCGGGTCGACCGTCTTGAGCCGGGCGGTGGCCTCCGCGATCGGCACCCGGACGATGTCCGTGCCCCGCAGAGCGACCATCTTCCCGAAGTCGCCGTCCCGCACGGCCTCGATGGCGTGCAGGCCGAAGCGGGTGGCCAGCCAGCGGTCGAAGGCGCTCGGGGTGCCGCCGCGCTGGACGTGGCCGAGGACGGTGGTCCTGGCCTCCTTGCCGGTGCGGTTCTCGATCTCCTTGGCCAGCCACTCGCCGACGCCGGAGAGGCGGACGTGGCCGAAGGAGTCCTGCGAGCCGTCCTTGAGCACCATCTCCCCCTGCGCGGGCGCGGCCCCTTCGGCGACCACCACGATCGGTGCGTAGCTCGCCCGGAACCGGGAGTCCACCCAGCCGCAGACCTGGTCGACGTCGAAGCGCTGTTCGGGGATGAGGATGACGTTGGCGCCGCCGGCCAGCCCGGAGTGGAGCGCTATCCAGCCCGCGTGGCGGCCCATCACCTCGACCACAAGGACCCGCATATGGGATTCGGCCGTGGTGTGCAGCCGGTCGATGGCCTCGGTCGCGATCCCGACGGCGGTGTCGAAGCCGAAGGTGTAGTCGGTGGCGGAGAGGTCGTTGTCGATGGTCTTGGGTACGCCGACACAGGGGATGCCGTAGGTGTCGGACAGGGTGGCCGCCACGCCGAGGGTGTCCTCGCCGCCGATGGTGACGAGTGCGTCGACCTCGTACGCGGCGAGGTTCTCCCTGATCCGGCGGACCCCGTGATCGGCCTTGAGCGGGTTGGTGCGCGAGGACCCGAGGATGGTGCCGCCGCGCGGCAGGATGCCGCGCACCGCCGGGATGGAGAGCGGGACCGTCCTGCCGTCCAGCGCTCCCCGCCAGCCGTCGCGGAAGCCGATGAAGTCGTAGCCGTACTCCTGCACGCCCTTGCGGACGATGGCGCGGATGACCGCGTTGAGCCCGGGGCAGTCGCCGCCCCCGGTCAGTACTCCGACCCGCATGAAGCATCCCTTCGCCGAAGTGAGCTCACTCAGCTCCACGCTAAGGGTGATCCAGGTCACTCCGGGATGGGCGGGATGGTCAATTCCCGGGCAATGCGCGGGAATTGACCTCAGGCGTCGTCGAGTCCGCGCTCGATGGCGTACCGCACGAGCTCCACCCTGTTGTGCAACTGGAGCTTGCCCAGGGTGTTCTGGACATGGTTCTGGACGGTGCGGTGCGAGATGACCAGCCGCTCGGCGATCTGCTTGTACGAGAGGCCCTTGGCGACCAGCCGCAGCACCTCGGTCTCCCGGTCGGTGAGCTGCGGGGCCTTCGGTTCGTCGGGGGCGACGGGTGCGGGCTCGGAGGCGAGCCTGCGGTATTCGCCCAGCACCAGTCCGGCGAGGCCGGGGGTGAAGACGGGGTCGCCGACGGCCGTGGAGCGGACCGCGTCGGTGAGCTCCTGGGTGCTCGCCGACTTCAGCAGATAGCCGGTGGCACCGGACTTGACCGCCTCCAGGACGTCGGCGTGCTCACCGCTCGCGGAGAGCACCAGGACCCGCAGCCCGGGCTGGGCTCCGACGAGTTCCTTGCAGACCTGGACGCCCGGCATCCCGGGCAGGTTGAGGTCGAGGACGAGGACGTCGGGGGTGACGGCCCCGGCCCGGCGCACGGCCTGCGGGCCGTCGCCCGCGGTCGCCACCACATCGAAGCCGTTCTCGGTGAGGTCGCGGGCGACGGCGTCGCGCCACATCGGGTGGTCGTCGACCACCATGACCCTGATGGGCCGCTGCTGCCCGGCGCCCTCTTCGGTTGCTGCGCTCATCGGACTGAACCCGCCTTCCCCCGTGAAATCTTCGGTACCTTCAATTCGACTTCGGTGCCCTGGCCGGGGACCGAGATCAGTTCCGCGGTGCCGCCCAGGTCGCGCAGCCGCCCGCGGATCGACAGGGCGACGCCGAGACGGCCCTCGCCCTCGGCCTGGGCGAGCCGGCCCTCCGGGATCCCGGGCCCGTCGTCCCTGACCGTGACGATCACCTCGTCCGGCCAGTCCTCGACCAGGATCCACGCCTGGGCGTCCTCCCCCGCGTGCACCCGGACATTGTCCAGGGCCGCGCCGACCGCCGCCGCCAGCTCCCCGGCCGCCGCGGGCGTGAGCAGCACCGGCGCGCCGGGCTCCGCGAAGGTGACCCGGGATCCGGCGTGCGGGGCGAGCAGGGCGCGCAGATCGGTCACGGCCGGGGCGTCGGTCTCGTCGTCGTCCGTCTCGACGGTCCGCACCACGGCACCCTCGGCCGCGTCCTCGGAGACGCGGGTGGGAGGCACCAGGCCACTGGAGACCAGGGTGCGCAGGGCGACCTCCTGCTCCCCGGCCATCCGGCCGAGCTCCGCGGCCTCGCCGCCGATCGCGGCGCCGCGGCGCTGCACCATGGCGAGGACCTGGAGCACGCTGTCGTGGATGTCCCGGGCCAGGCGCTCGCGCTCACGGGTGGCGGCCTCGATCTCCAGGGCGCGGGCGAGGGTGCGCTCACTGGCGCGGGCCACCTCGACGACGTATCCGATGGCGATGGACGCGACCCAGACCAGCAGGACGTTGTGCAGGGTGTCGCGGCTGGGTGCGCCGCGTTCGATCAGGTTGGCGACGGCGACGAAGGTGGAGGCGAACGCCGCCCACCGCCAGCCGCCCTTGATGGCGAACGCCAGGACGGAACCGGCGGTCCAGATGGACGGCAGCGTCGGACCGTCGACGTGCTGGGCCTGGAAGTCGGCGAGCGGGGTGACGAGGATGCCGATGAGCGCGAGCGTGAGGTCCGCGCCCAGGAAGCGTTTGGTGCAGGCCGCGGCGCCCGCCACCTTCGGCAGGGTGACGAGCGTCCAGACGGCCATGGCCGCGAGGAAGACGACCGCCACCCACGACCGCTCGTACTTCTCGCCTCCGAAAGCGGCGAGCAGGATCGCGTAGAGCATCGTCAGGATGCGGTACGCGGTCAGGGCACGCCACAAGGGCTGCTCCACCGACATCCTCACCACACGCACACCTTTGGCCATGCTGTTCTCCCCCACCCCCGGCGAACCCCTCGCGCCCTCAGGCGTCGTGGCGGTCCGCTTCCGTCCCTGACGGCGTCTTCTTCGCGGCCTCGGCGCGTCGCTTCGCCTCGTCGGCGAGCTGCCGCTTCGCGGCGGTCGCGTAGACGTCGACGTACTCCTGGCCGGAGAGCTTCATGATCTCGTACATCACCTCGTCGGTGACCGAGCGCAGGATGAAGCGGTCGCCCTCCATGCCGTGGTAGCGGCTGAAGTCGAGCGGCTTGCCGATCCTGATCCCCGGGCGCATCAGCTTGGGCATCACCTGGCCGGGGGGCTGGATCTTCTCCGTGTCGATCATCGCGACGGGAATGACCGGCGCGCCGGTGGCGAGCGCCACCCGGGCGAGGCCGCCGGGCTTACCGCGGTAGAGGCGGCCGTCGGGCGACCGGGTGCCCTCCGGATAGATGCCGAACAGGCCGCCGCTCTCGATGACCTCGATGCCGGCCTTGATCGCCGCCTCACCGGCCCCGCGGGCGCCCGAGCGGTCCACCGGCAGCTGTCCGACGCCCTTGAAGAAGGCGGCGGTGAGCTTTCCCTTGACCCCGGGCGCGGTGAAGTACTCGGACTTGGCGATGAAGGTGACCTTGCGGTCCAGGACGGCCGGCAGGAAGAAGGAGTCGGAGAACGACAGATGGTTGCTGGCGAGGATCGCGGGTCCCTGCGCGGGAACGTTCTCCAGGCCCTCCACCCACGGCCTGAAGGCGAGCTTCAGAGACCCGCCGATGGAGAACTTCATAGCGCCGTAGATCAACTCGGGTGCCTCCTGTGTGCTGTCCGACAGACCTTAACCCGTGCGGCCGCCCGCGTTCCCGCCCGGCACGGGCGGGACGCCGCGGCCCCGGCCGGTGACGGCCCTGGTCGGTGTCGGCCCGGTCGCGTACGGTGAAGTAATCCTTCCGCACTCCCCCTTTCGCTCCCCTTTCGAGCCTCACGAACAGGAGACCCCGGTGCCGGTCCTTCCTGGAGCCGAGCCGTTCCGCCACGAGGGCGGAGAGGTCGGCGTCCTCCTCTGTCACGGATTCACCGGCTCCCCGCAGTCGCTGCGCCCCTGGGCCGACTATCTGGCGGAGCGCGGGCTCACGGTCTCGCTCCCGCTGCTGCCCGGGCACGGCACGCGCTGGCAGGACATGCAGGTCACCGGCTGGCAGGACTGGTACGCCGAGGTGGACCGGGAACTGCGGGCGCTGGTGGAGCGGTGCGAGCAAGTCTTCGTGTTCGGGCTCTCGATGGGCGGCGCGCTGTCGCTGCGGCTGGCCGCCAAGCACGGCGACGCGGTACGGGGCCTGGTGCTGGTCAACCCGGCCAACAAGGTGCACGGTCTCGCGGCACACGCCCTGCCGATCGTCCGCCATCTGGTGCCGAGCACGAAGGGGCTGGCGAGCGACATCGCGCTGGAGGGTTCCCACGAGCTGGGCTACGACCGGGTGCCGCTGCACGCGGCGTACTCGGTGCGGAAGTTCTTCCGGCTGGTCGACGCCGAGCTTCCCCAGGTGACCCAGCCGATCCTGCTGCTGCACAGCCCGCAGGACCATGTGGTGCCGCCCGCCGACACCGCCCGCATCCTGAGCCGGGTGTCCTCGACCGACGTCGAGGAGATCCTGCTGGAACAGAGCTACCACGTCGCGACGTTGGACCACGATGCGGAGCGGATCTTCGACGAGAGCTACTCGTTCATCGGCCGCCTCGCCCCGAGCGTCGGAACGAAGGGGAGCACGTCCGGTGGCTGAGCACGACGCGGAGCGCACAGGCAGCGAGGAGGAGCGGGAGCCGCTCCCCGCCGGGGGAGCGCCCGTCCCCGACGAGGACGGCGGTGCGCCGGCGCCGGAGACCCCGGCCACGCCCGGCGGGGCGGACGGCGAGCGCCCGGTCGACGAGGACGCCGTCTGGAAGGCGATCGTCGCCGGGTACGGGCAGGAACCGCCGGACCCGCCGGGCGCCAGGCCCTTCCGGTCCATCGAGGACCTCGCCCTCCCGGAGGAGGACACCACCGCGCTGGACCCGGACAAGGGCATCGGCAAGCGGCCGCCCAAGCCGCCGGAGAAGCCGCTCGGCAGCTCGGTGGTCTTCGCTCCGGGCGTCGGCGGCCCGCGCGACTACGAGCCGGCGGAGCCCGTCGAGGGCGACGACACCGGCGAGGGACACTTCGTGCCGCCGGAGCCGCCGCCGCTGCCGGAGGCCGACGTCACGTCGAAGTTCGCCTGGCTCGCGGTGATCGGCGGCCCCGTCCTGCTGCTCCTGGCGGTGCTGCTCCAGTGGGAGATGACCTGGTGGCTGACCACGGTCGGCGTCGGCGGCTTCCTGGGCGGTTTCGCGACGCTGGTGGCCCGGATGGAACACGACGACGAGGACGGCGACGACCCGGGCCGCGGCGCGGTGGTCTGACCAGACCCTCGCGGCGCCCCTTGCGGGGGGCGACGCCTTGTCGTGGTTGCCCCTGTCCGGGGCCCGGGGCCCCTGCGGGGGGCGGTGCCTTGTTTTGGTTGCCCCTGTCCGGGGCGCGGGGTTCCGTCCTCAAGCGCCGGACGGGCTTGGGCGGTGCGGGTCCCCTGCGGGGGGCGGGGCCTTTTCATGGTTGCCCCTGTCCGGGGCGCGGGGTTCCGTCCTCAAACGCCGGACGGGCTTGGGCGGTGCGGGTCCCCTGCGGGGGGCGGTGCCTTTTCATGGTTGCCCCTGTCCGGGGCGCGGGGTTCCGTCCTCAAACGCCGGACGGGCTTGGGTGGTGCGGGTGCTCCGCGAGGTTTTGCGCCCGTGTCCGGTGGGTGGGGGTTCGGGGTCCCTCCGGGGCGTCTCCTCGGACGACGAACGTTCGGCGGGTACGCAGCGGACCCGGGTCGGTGTTCGTCGTCCTGCGGGGACTCCCCTGCACGCCCCCGAACCCTGCCCGTCTTGCGTCTGCGGCAGTCGCAGGGCCGGTGTGCACACGCGACTGATGCCGGGTGGGGGCGTGCAGGGGAGTCCCCGCAGGAAATGGCGTACGACTCCGGTTCTTTTCCCGCCGGGCCGCACATGCCATTTCTGAGGAGTCTCCCCGGAGGGACCCCACCCCCACCCACCGGACAGAGGCAAAGGCCCGCACAACACCGCGCAACCGCACCCCCCAGCCCGTCCGGCGATTGAGGACGGAACCCCGCGCAACGCGGAGGACCCGCACACACCAAGCCCGTCCGGCGCCTGAGGACGGAACCGGCCCGCCGGAGCACCGCCACCCCGCGGAGCACCCGCAGCGATCAAGCCCGTCCGGCGATTGAGGACTCCACCCCGCCGCCCCGCGAGGAACCCGGCACGCGGAGCGCGGCCAGGACCGGCAGGTGGTCGGTCGCGGCCAGCAGGTCGGCCTCGCGGACCCCGGGCAGCCCCGTGGGCACCCCGCAGCCGAGCACCTCGATGCCGCCGGTCGCGAAGACGGCGTCGATCCGCTTGTGCGGGTCGTGCGGCGGGAAGGTGTGCTCACCGCCCCGGGGCCGGACCGCCCAGCAGTCCTGGAGGCGCCCGGCGAGCAGCCGGAAGGCCCGCCCGCTCGGTACGTCGTTGAGGTCGCCGGCCACGATCACGTGGTCGACGCCCATCGCGTCCACCGTCTCCAGGAGCCGTTCGGCCTGGGCGAGGCGTTCCGCGCGCTCAAGGCTCAGGTGGCAGCTCAGCACGCCGAACCTGGCGCCCGCGACCCGGACCACCGCGGTGGCGAAGCCTCGGCGGTGCAGTCCCGGGGTGAGCGGCAGGAGGATGTCCTCGGTGCGCTCCACCGTGGCGCGCAGTGAGCAGAGCAACAGGGGTCCGGCCGCGGTGGCGCCGCCTCCCAGGACCACCAGGCCGCTGCGGGCGGCGAGCCGGGCGGCGGCCTTGCGCCAGCGGAAGAAGCGCGGGGCCTCCTGCACGAGGACCAGATCGGGTGCGCAGGCCGCGATGACGCGGGCGAGCGCCGCGCAGTCGTCTCGCATCGAGCGGACGTTGTAGCTGAGCACTCTGACGACGGCCGAGCCGTCCTGCTCGGTGCGGGAGTCTGGCAGGGACATCATGGCCATGGAGTTCACGATACGGCGGACGCCCGCCGCTCCCCGAGAGGGGCGCGGCGGGCGTCGGTGGTTTCCGTGGCCGGTGGATCAGCCCTGCCGGGCCAGGTCCGCCGCGCCCACCAGACCGGCCTTGCCGCCCAGTTGGGCCGCGAGCACCTGGGCGTGCGGGCGCCACTCGCCACCGATCAGCCAGCGCCGGAACGACTTGCGGATCGGGTCGAGGACGAGTTCGCCCTCGTCCGAGACGCCGCCGCCGACGATGAACGCGGACGGGTCGAAGAGCGAGGCGAGGTCGGCCAGTCCGGCGCCGGCCCAGCGGGCCAGCTCACGGAACGAGTCGACGGCCACCGGGCAGCCCTGCCGGGCGGCCTCACTGATGTGCTTGCCCTCGATGCCCTCGACCGTGCCGTCGCCGAGCGCGAGCAGGATCGTGGCGTTCTCCGGGGTGGCGTTGGCTCGCTGCTTCGCGTACCGCACGAGGGCGCGGCCGGAGGCGTACTGCTCCCAGCAGCCCTGGCTGCCGCAGCCGCAGAGGAGACCGTCGGGGACGACCCGGATGTGGCCGAACTCGGCGGCCACGCCGAAGCGTCCGCGGCGCAGCTTGTTGCCGATGATGATGCCGCCGCCGAGGCCGGTGCCCAGCGTGATGCAGATGACGTCCTCGTGGCCCTGGCCCGCGCCGAAGCGGTATTCGCCCCAGGCCGCGGCGTTGGCGTCGTTCTCGACGACCACCGGCAGGCCGACGCGCTGCTCGACCTTGTCCTTCAGCGGCTCGTGCCGCCAGTTGATGTTCGGTGCGAACAGCACCGTGGCCCGCTTGTCGTCGACGTATCCGGCCGCGCCGATGCCGACCGCCTCGACCGGGTGTCCCGCGCTCGCGCCGGACACCGCAGCCGCGATGGCGTCCACGATGCCTTCGGCCGTCGGCGGGGTCGGCACCTTGAAGGTCGAGAGGATGTGGCCCTCTTCGTCCACCACTCCAGCTGCGATCTTCGTGCCGCCGATATCGACGCCGATGGTGAGTCCCATGAATCCCTCAGTTTCGGTCGAGCCCCGCTGGGGCAACCGTACCCGAGGCGGGGCCCCCTCCTGTCGGCGCCGGTCAGTCCAGGTCGATGTGTTCGCCGGCACCCGACCCCTCGTCGCGGGGGTCCGTGGGGTCGTCCGCCTTCGATTCGGTGCCTGCGGGGTCCCCCGCGCCCTGGGTCCAGCGGCGTTCCTGGCCCTCGACCGCCGAGCGGTAAGCCGCGAGCAGTTCACTGCCGGCGGCGGCAATGTGATCGAAAACGTCCGGATTGCGTTCGATAACGGGCTCGACGGCGGACTTCGCCTGCTTGATGACCTGCTGCACGGCCCCCTGGGCCGCCACCCCGAGCAGGGGCGTCTGGAGGGACCCGAGCTTGTCGGCCACGGCGTCGACCAGCTTGCGCAGTTCCTCGGCGGCGGAGCCGGGCGGCGGGCCGGACGCGGTGCGGCGGCGGGCCTTCTCGGCGGCGAGGTCCTCGGCGCAGGCCTTCGCCCACGCGTCGTCGTCGGCGGGACGATCGGTGGCTTCGCTCATGGCGGACTCCTGCGACGTGGCTGCCGGCGGCCGGCAGCCGGGGCTTCTACCAACGACGGTACCCGAACGGCGGTAGGACCGGCCGGCACCGGGCGGCGGTCGGCCCGCGCCTTCAGCTCGTCCTCGGCCAGAGTGCGGGGTCCGGCGTGAAGCGGACCCTCAGCACGCCGTCCGTGAGGGCGGCGCCGGAGACGGTGCAGCGGCGCAGAGCGGACTCCAGGGGCACGATGCGGTGGAACGGCCCGACGCTGAGGAGCAGCTCGTTGCCGCGCCGGACGAGCTGGAGATCCTTCTTGACGGCGCCGGGAAGGCGCAGGCACCAGACGAGTATGCCGTCGGAGTCGTCCTGTCCTTCGGGGGCCGCGGCCTCCTCGATCCACCAGGGGTCCTCCGCGCGGCCGCCGTCGCGGCTGTCCGGGGACAACCCCGGGGTGTCGTCCGCGAGTCCGGCGAGGTCGCCGGGGCCCTGCGGATCGCGCCCGAGATGGGGCATGTGCAGCGGCGGGCTCCCGGCGGACCGTTCCTCGTGCCAGTGGCCGAGGCACTTCTCCTGCTGGGCGGCGAGCGCGGCGAACCAGGGGTCGGACGCGTGCCGGGGCAGCACCCGGTTGGCGACGAGGGCGTCGACCCGCAGCCCGTGCAGGGCGACCCCGGTGCGGGCGGCGCGCAGGGCGTCCTCGGCGGCCGGGCCCGGTTCGGCGACGAGCCGGAGGGTGGTGGCGCGGTCCTCGATCAGCGTCTGGACCTCTGCCAGCTCGGCGTCGCGCCGGGCGGCGGCCTCGTACAGCCACTGGGCGGGCATGGGCACGCCTGCGAGCTGGGCGAGCATCGGGCGCAGGGCGCGGGCGGCCTGGCGTTCCTGGGGGAGCAGCCGGCGCAGGTAGCGGCGGAGCTGTCCGGGCAGGGCCAGCAGGGCGAGGGCTTCGTGCAGCGGCGGCAGGTCGACGACGAGGAGGTCGTAGCCGGCGCGGGACCAGTCGCCCCGTGCGGCGCGGCGCAGGGCGTGGAGCATCGCGAGTGCGCCGCTGCCGGGGAGTTCGGTGAGCTCCTCGCCGTCCATGCGGTTGCCGCCGAGCAGGTCGAGCACGCCGGACAACTTGTCCTGGAGGGCGAGGAGTTCGCTGCGGAAGTGCGCGCCGGAGTCGATCCGGACGGACCACAGCCCGTCGGAGACGGCCGTGGGTTCGGTGGCCGTCGGGAAGCCGGGCACGGTGTCGGCCGAGATCAGCAGGGTGCGGGCGCCGCCGCGGGCGCCCGCCAGTGCGGTGGCCGCCGCGACGGTGGTACGGCCGGCGCCGCCGAGACCGGTGACCAGGACCGTACGCACCGGGTCAGCCCTTCGGGACGGACTCGACACGCTTCTTGAGACCGGCCAGGGCGCGGTCGATGATGACCTTCTCGGCCTTGCGCTTGATCATGCCGAGCATGGGGATCTTGACGTCGACGGTCAGCCGGTACGTGACCTCGGTGCGGTCGCCGTCGCCGAGCGGCGCCAGGGCGTAGGAGCCGTCGATGGCCCTCAGCATCTGGGACTTGACCAGGGTCCAGCTGACTTCGTAGTCGCCGATCCAGGTGTAGGCGAGGGTGTGGTCGTCCTTGATCGCGCCGGCGTCCAGGACGAGGCGGACCTTCTCCGCGCGGCCGCGGTCGTCGGTGCCGAGCACCTCGGCCTCCTTGACCTCGCCGGTCCATTCCGGATAGCGGTCGAAGTCGGCGATCACGCCCATGACGTCGGCCGGTGCCGCCTCGATCGTGATGCTCGAGCTGGTGTGTTCAGCCATCGCTGTGGCCCTCCAGTGCGGTGTACCGGTCGGTCGGCAGAGGCCTGCCGCCAGAAGGCTATCGCGTGAGCGCGGCGCCTCGTCCCAGGGACCGGCCGGTTCGGGCCGGGCCCGCGGTCACCACTCCAGCGCCCAGGGCCGCCCGGTCGAGGCGAAGTGGCCGACGTTCACGCACTCGGTGTCGCCGATCCGCATCCGGCGGGCCAGCGGCTGGTGGACGTGGCCGAACAGGGAATAGCGGGGGCGGGTGCGGCGGATGGCGTCGAGCAGCGCCCGGCTGCCGCGCTCGAAGCGGCGGGCCACGGTGTCGTACGTGAGCTCCGGGACCTCGGGCGGGATGTGCGTGCACAGCACGTCGACCGGGCCGACGGCCTCGATCTTCGCCGCGTACTCCTCGTCGCTGATCTCGTACGGGGTGCGCATCGGGGTCTGCAGGCCGCCGCCGACGAAGCCGAAGACGCGGCCGCCGATCTCGACGCGGTCGCCGTCCAGGACGGTGGTGCCGGGGCCCGCGTACTCGGGCCAGAGGCCGGGGATGTCGACGTTGCCGTAGGTGGCGTACGTCGGGGTGGGCAGCGCCGCGAACATCTCGGCGTACTGCTTGCGCACCGCGGAGACGATGGCGGCGTTGCGGTCCCTCCCCGCCCAGAGCTGCCGGCCGAAGTCGCGGGCCTCCTCGAAGCGGCGCTCGGTGCGCAGGGCGACGATCCGGTCGGCGTTCTCGACGCCGAAGAGATCGGGGAAGATGCCGCGCGAGTGGTCCGCGTAGTCGAGGAAGAGCACCAGGTCACCGAGGCACACGAGCGCGTCGGCGCCCTCCCCGGCACGGGCCAGCGCCTCGGTGTTCCCGTGCACGTCGCTGACCACGTGGACGCGGGTGCGCCGCCGCGCGGTGGCACTCGGGCTGTTCCGTCCTGCTCGCATGACGATCACCCTAGAACCCGGGGGGACGGGAGGGTAGGGGCCCTTGGACCTGCGGTTACCCACGGGGGTGGGACGGGGTGCACTACTCTGCGCGGATAAGGACGACCGATATGTGTGATGCATAAGACATCTGACCGGAACCCCCTATCGGGAACCGAGTACCGGTGGGTAACGTCCGGGCAGTCCAGTCGTGCTCACCCCACTGAGCACCCGCCTGTCTTGGACCGCAGCCGGTGCGTCACACAGAGCCGTGGCACCGGAGCCCGATGAGGAGCAGCAGTCTTGCGCGAGTTCAGCCTTCCGGCCCTGTACGAGGTCCCCTCGGACGGCAACCTGACGGATCTCATCCGCCGCAATGCCGCTCAGCATGCCGATGTCGCGGTGATGAGCCGCAAAGTGGCAGGCGTCTGGACGGACGTCACCGCCACCCAGTTCCTGGCCGAGGTCAGAGCCGTGGCCAAGGGCCTGATGGCCGCCGGTGTCGAACCCGGCGACCGGGTCGCCCTGCTTTCCCGCACCCGTTACGAGTGGGTGCTGCTCGACTTCGCGATCTGGAGCGCCGGCGCGGTCACGGTGCCGGTGTACGAGACGAGTTCCGCCGAGCAGATCCAGTGGATCCTCGGTGACTCCGGCGCCACGCTGTGCATCGTGGAGTCCGAGGCGCACCAGGCGTCCGTGGTCTCGGTCCAGGCGAATCTGCCCGGCCTGAAGGGCATCTGGCAGATCGAGGAGGACGCGGTCCGTCAGATGTCGGCGCTCGGCGAGGAGATCTCGGACGAGGCGCTCGACCTGCGGATGACGAGCGCGAAGGCCGACGATCCGGCCACCATCGTCTACACCTCGGGCACCACCGGCCGCCCCAAGGGCTGTGTGCTGACGCACCGCAGCTTCTTCGCGGAGTGCGGCAACGTGGTGGAGCGGCTGAAGCCGCTGTTCCGTACCGGCGAGTGCTCCGTGCTGCTCTTCCTGCCCGCCGCGCACGTCTTCGGCCGGCTGGTCGAGGTCGCCTCCGTGATGGCGCCGATCAAGCTCGGCTGCGTACCGGACATCAAGAACCTCACCGATGAGCTGGCCGCGTTCCGGCCGACCCTGATCCTCGGGGTGCCCCGTGTCTTCGAGAAGGTCTACAACTCGGCCCGCGCCAAGGCCCAGGCCGACGGCAAGGGCAAGATCTTCGACAAGGCGGCGAACACGGCGATCGCCTACAGCCGCGCGCTCAGCACCCCCCAGGGCCCGTCCGTCGGCCTGAAGTTCAAGCACAAGGTCTTCGACCGGCTGGTCTACAGCAAGCTGCGGGCCGTGCTCGGCGGTCGCGGCGAGTACGCCATCTCCGGCGGCGCACCGCTGGGCGAGCGGCTCGGCCACTTCTACCGCGGCATCGGCTTCACCGTCCTGGAGGGCTACGGCCTGACGGAGACCTGCGCGGCCACCGCCTTCAACCCGTGGGACCGGCAGAAGATCGGTACGGTCGGCCAGCCGCTGCCCGGTTCCGTCGTGCGCATCGCCGACGACGGCGAGGTGCTGCTGCACGGCGAGCACCTGTTCGCCGGTTACTGGAACAACGAGGCGTCGACGGCCGAGGCGCTGGCCGACGGCTGGTTCCACACCGGTGACATCGGCACCCTCGACGAGGACGGCTATCTCGCGATCACCGGCCGCAAGAAGGAGATCATCGTGACGGCGGGCGGCAAGAACGTCGCTCCCGCCGTCATCGAGGACCGCATCCGCGGCCACGCCCTGGTGGCGGAGTGCATGGTCGTCGGCGACGGCCGCCCGTTCGTGGGCGCGCTGGTGACGCTGGACGAGGAGTTCCTGGGCCACTGGGCCGAGGAGCACGGCAAGCCCGTCGGTTCGACGGCCCTGTCGCTGCGCGAGGACCCGGAGCTGCTGGCCGAGGTGCAGCGCGCGGTCGACGACGGCAACGCCGCGGTGTCCAAGGCCGAGTCCGTACGCAAGTTCCGCATCCTGGCGGCTCAGTTCACCGAGGAGGCGGGCCACATCACGCCGTCGCTGAAGCTGAAGCGCAACGTGGTGGCGAAGGACTTCGCGGACGAGGTGGAGTCGATCTACCGCGCCTGACCGTACGACGGAGGGGCCCGCGCCGATGTCCGGTGCGGGCCCCTTCGTCATACCGGTCCGGCGCTCAGAGCAGTTCCCTCAGCCGCTCCGCCAGCAGGTCCCAGCGCCACTTCTCCTCGACCCAGGCCCGGCCCCGCTCCCCCATCCGCTGCCGCAGCTCCGCGTCACCGAGCAGCGCCGCGATCCGCTCCGCCGACTCCTCGGCCGAGCCGCCGCGCACCACCCACCCGGTCTCGCCGTCGAGCACCGCGTCCGGCGCTCCGCCCGAGTCGCCCGCCACGACCGGCAGCCCGGTCGCGGACGCCTCCAGGTAGACGATGCCGAGTCCCTCCACGTCGAGCCCGCCCCGCCGGGTCCGGCACGGCATGGCGAAGACGTCGCCGGCCCCGTAGTGCGCGGGCAGTTCCTCCCACGGCACCGGACCGGTGAACCGCACCGAGTCCCCCACCCCGGTCCGCGCGGCCAGCTTCCTCAGCTCCCCGGCGTACGGTCCGCCGCCGACGATCAGCAGGACGGCGTCGGGCACCTCGGCCAGGATCGCGGGCATCGCGAGGATCAGGGTGTCCTGGCCCTTGCGGGGCACCAGCCGGGACACGCAGACGACGACCGGCCGGTCGGTGAGCCCGAGCCGGGCCCTGACGCGGTCGCCCCCCGAGTCCGGGTGGAAGGTCTTCTCGTCGACGCCGGGCGGGAGCTGGACCATGCGGCCGGCGGCCGCCGGGGTGAGCGCCGCGGCGATCCGGGAGCGGGTGTACTCGCCGAGGTAGGTGATCGTGTCCGTGCCCTCGCCGATCCGCCGCAGCAGCTGACGGGAGGCGGGCAGCTGGGCCCAGCCGGCCTCGTGCCCGTGGGTGGTGGCGACCAGCCGGCGGGCTCCGGCCCGGCGCAGGGCCGGCGCCATCAGGCCGAGCGGGGCGGCGGCGCCGAACCAGACGGACGAACAGCCGTGGGCGCGCAGCAGTTCCGTGGCCCGCCGGGTCACCCGCGGGGTCGGAAGGAGCATGGTCGTACGGTCGCGGACCACCGTGAAGGGCTGCTCGGCGTCGAAGGCCGCGGTGGCGGCCGCGCCCTCGGCGCCGCGCTTCCAGGTGGAGGCGTAGACGACGACCTGTTCCGGGTCCAGCCGCAGCGCCATGTTGTGCAGGAACGCCTGGATGCCACCGGGGCGGGGCGGGAAGTCATTGGTCACGATCAAGGTCTTGTCCATCGCCGCCGACAGTACCGGGCGGCCCCGCCTGATGGCTCGCGCACAGCGGGGACGGGCATCATGGCTCCTCGTACGGGGAACGGAACGGGCGAGGGCGGGTCATGACGGGTTCGAGCGGCACACGTCCGGCGGCCTTCGCGGTGTGGGCGCTCAGCAGGGCCCTGCTGCTGCTCTGGGTCAGCAAGGTGATCACGCCGCCGGGTCTCGACGTGACGAGCGACGTGTCGGTGATCTACCACGGCTGGTACGACGTCCTGAGGTCGGGCACCTATCCGCAGTCCGACGTCACCTGGCAGTACCCGCCGGTCGCGGCGCTCGCGATCCTCTCCCCCGCCCTGCTGCCGTTCCTGGACTACGCCTCCGCCTTCTTCGTCCTGGCCTTCCTGTGCGACGCGCTGGTGCTCGCCCTGCTGCTGTACGCGGGCCGGGGCGCCGCCCGGCGGACGGCCGGGGCGTGGGTGTGGGTGGCGGGGGTGCCGCTGCTCGGCACGACCGCGTACGCCCGGTACGACGTGATGGTGACGGCCGTCGCGGTGGCGGCGCTGCTGGCGGGGGTCCGGCATCCGCGGGTGCTGGGGGCGCTGGCCGCGTTCGGGGCGCTGCTGAAGGTGTGGCCGGCGCTGCTGCTGGCCGGCACCGCCCGCGGCCGCCGTACCCGCCTGGCGTGGGCGACGGCGGGCGGGGTGGCGCTCGGGCTGCTGGCCCTGTGCACGGCGGCGGCCCCGGGCGCGCTGGCGTTCCTGGGCTTCCAGCGGGACCGGGGCACCGAGGTCGAGTCGCTGGGGGCGCTGGTCTTCCATGTGGCGCGGCAGTTCGGCTGGCAGGGCCGGGTGGAGCTGCACTACGGCTCGCTGGAGTTCCTGGGGCCGCACGTCCCGCTGGTGAGCACCCTCTCCCTGATGCTGAGCCTGGCCGCGTTCGGCTGGCTGCTGGTGTGGCGGCTGCGGGCCCGTACGTTCGGGGTGAGCACGACGGCGGACGCGGCGTTCACCGCGGTGCTGCTGTTCACCACCACGAGCCGGGTGATCAGCCCGCAGTACATGCTGTGGCTGGTGGGCCTGGCCGCGGTGTGCCTGGTCTTCCGGGAGAGCCGGATGGCCTGGCCGGCGGCCCTGGTGCTGGTGGCGACGGGGGTCACCCAGCTGGAGTTCCCGCTCGGCTTCGGCCATGTGGTGAACAGCGACGCGACGGGCGTGACCCTGATGTTCCTGCGCAACGGACTCCTGGTCGCGGCGTCCCTGCTGGCGTGCGCGCGGCTGTGGCGGGACACGGTTCCGGGCCGGGACGAGGCCGCGCCCCGCGCGGCGGCCCGGGAGGCGGCGGGGTCCGCCTCCGGCCCCGCTCAGCCGAGCCGGCTCTCCAGATAGTCCCGCCAGCGCACCGTGAAGTCCTCGGGAGTCGCGCCGAGCACCTCGTGCAGGGCCTGCTCCACCGCCCCGTCCCGCCCCGCGTGCCCCCCGACGGCCCGGTAGAAGGCGTACAGCTTCGCCTCGCCCCATTGCTCGGCGATCAGCTCGCAGGCCATCCAGCCGCCCTCGTAGGCCCTCGCCAGCCGGTCCGGGTCCCCGGCGAAGCCGAAGTCCTCGTCCGTGGGCAGCGCGGCGGGGAGGTCGCCGCGGCGGACGGCGTCGCCCAGCTCGGGGGCGATCTCGGTGGCGGTGCGCTCCCGGTCCCGGTAGGCGGCCCAGTCCGCGAAGCCTTCGGAGAGCCAGGAGGGGGTGGCGGCGGAGGTGTCGGCGCGGGTGGCCACATGGGTGGTCTCGTGGGTGAGGACGACGCGCTGCCCGAAGGAACCGAGCAGGGCGTAGGCCTCCGGGTTGACGATCACCCGGTCGGCGGGGGTCTTCCCCGAACCGCCGGTCTCGCCGGTCGTGACGGCCGCTATGCCCCGGTAGTTCGAGGCGGGAGAGCCGAGCAGTTGCGCCATGTCCGTCACCGTGCGGGGCACCAGCACCACCACGCGCCCCGCCCAGTGCTCCGGCCAGGCGGCGGAGACGTCGGGCACGGCGAGATCCGCGGTGGCGGCGATCCCCTTCAGCTCGCCCCGGGTCCGGCCGACCCCCAGCACCAGGCTGGACGCCCCGCGGACGACCTCGACGTCGCCCTGCTCCCAGAGCTGCCTGCCCCCGCCGTCGGCGGCCCGGTCGGCGGTGAGGTACCAGCGGCCGTCGGCCGGGTCGCGCTCCAGGTCGAGCACCCGGTCCACGGAGACCGGCGCGCTGTCGTAACCCTCGATCCGGTAGCCGAGCGTCACGTCGGCGGTGGCCCGGTCGGCCCCGTGCGCGGCGAGCTCCGTGACCCGGTACGTCCAGGCGCCGATCGGCACGTCCGCGAGACGGCCGAACTCCTTGCGCTGCGCGCCCCGCAGCGCGGTGGCGTCCGGGTCCACGGTGGCCACGTAGGCGTCCTCGTCGTGGTGCAGCACGGCGGCGGCCCGGCGGTCCAGCGTGGCGCGGATGTCCCGGGCCGTGGTGTCGGGGGCCTCGTCGGCCGGGGCGGTGCAGGCGGCCGCACACAGCAGCGCGGCGAGCACGGCGCCCGCCGCGCGCCGTCGTCCACCGCGTGCCCGCCGCGCGGTACGCCCCTGATCAGCCACAGGACCGAGGGTAAGGCCGACCGGCGCCTTGGGGGTGGAAGAAGGGGCGGGGCTGGGTGCGTGCAGCTGCAAGGCGGAGGAGTGAGGCCTCGCGAGGGGGTCCCCCCATGCCTTCAGGGCTAGGGGGAGAGGGTGATCGACGACAACGCGGCAGATGCGCCCCCCAGCCTCCGCGACGGCCCTCAGGTGCCGATCGGCCTCTGGGCTGTCCCGTGATCCCTCCCGGTCCAGCCCGCGCGGCGGCGGTCCGGCCGTGGGTCAGACCCGGGTGACCGAGGAGACGGGCATCATGCCGACGGGGTCGTAGCGGACCGGGGCTCCGGGGTACGGGGCGTGGATCACCTGGCCGTTCCCCACGTACATCCCGATGTGGCTGGCGTCCGCCCGGTAGGCCACGAGGTCGCCGGGGCGGGCTTCGGAGAGCGGCACCATCCGGCCGGCGTACCGCTGGGCCTGCGAGGTCCGCGGCAGGCTCACACCGGCCTGGGCGTAGGCCCACTGCATCAGCCCGGAACAGTCGAACCCGGAGGGCCCGTTCGCCCCCCAGACGTACGGACGGCCCAGCGCCTGACGGACGGCCGCCAGGGCGGCCGCCGCCCTGGACGAACCCGCGGTCGCACCGGCCGCCGGCCCGTCCTCGCGGCCGGTGCGCGAGGCCCGCTCGAAGGCGGCCCGCTCGGGTCCGGGCAGCTCCTCCAGAAGCCGCTTGGCCTGGAGCAGCTTGCGCTCGACGGTGCGTTTGTGGCGGCTGACGGCGGCACGGCTGCGCTCCAGTGCGGCGAGCGAGCGGGCGGCCTCCGCCCGGGTCTGCGCGAGTGCCTGCTGGGCCTTGCGGAGGCCGGCCAGGGCCATGGCCCGGCGGTCGTTCACCCGGGTCAGGGTGGCGGCCCGGTCGAGATAGCTGTCCGGGTCGGAGGAGAGCAGCAGCGCGAGGGAGGGGTCGATGCCGCCCGTCCGGTACTGCTCGCGGGCGGCCGAGCCGATCTCCGTCCGCATGCGGTTGATGCGCTCCTGGCCCCGGGCCGCCCGGTCCTGGGCCCGTCTGACCTCGCCGCGCAGCCGTGCGGCGTTCTCCCCGGCCTCGTTGTAGTGCTCGGTCGCCTGCTCGGCCTCGGTGAGGAGGCGGTCGACCCGGGCGCCGGCACTCCGCGGTGTGTCCTGGGGGTCGGCGCTCGCGGTGGCCGTACCGAGGGCCGCCGCGGCGGTCACCGCCGCGGCCGACGCAACGGTCACCCGGACGCTCCGGCTCGTGCCGGGCTGTGTGGAACGGCGATGGGACACCACAGGACGCCGCACTCCCTTCCGCTGTACGCAGACGTGCGCAGCCCCTGCCACCCGGGACGGGCGGACCGACGCACGGAGCTGCACAGCAGGCAGACAGTAGTCGGACGATCACGGAGCGGACAAAGACCGCGCCGGTCGGAGGGACGGCACACACAGTGACGCCCCGCCGGTGACCTGTGGTCTCCGGCGGGGCGGCTGTCAGTGCGGGGCTCGGGAATTCGCCCGTTCGGGCGTGGTCAGATGCGCACCGCGCCGTAGAAGCTGCCGATGGTGCTCATCGACTCGTAGCGGACGAAGGCGCCCGAGTGCGGGGCGTGCAGCACGGTGCCGTTGCCCGCGTAGAGACCGACGTGCGCATTGCCGTTGAAGAAGACGAGGTCGCCCGGCTTCAGCTGGCCCTGCCCGATCCGCGTGCCCTGGTTGATCTGGGTGTACGTGGTGCGGGTGATGTTGGCGCCGGCCTGGGCGTAGGCCCACATGGTCAGGCCGGAGCAGTCGAAGGAGCCGGGACCGGCCTGGCCGGGTGAGTACGGCATGCCGATCCGGGAAGCGGCCGCCTGGAGCGCGGCGGCGCCCAGGCCGGAGGCCGGGGCCTCGTTGCCGAGGTCGACCCGGCTGTTCGCGGCGCGGCTGGCGCGCTGGTCGTCCGCGCGGATCTTGTCGCGCTCGGCCTGGGTGAGGGTGTTGAGCAGCTCGCGCGCCTCGGCGAGCTTGCCCTGCTGCTTCTTCTTCTTCTCGCCGAGCGTCTTGCGCACTTCCGCGAGGTCGCTCAGCTTGTCCTGGGCCTCCTTGCGCTCCTGCGCGAGGGCCCGCTGCTTCTCCTGGACCTTGGTCAGCGCCTCGGCCTGCTTGGCCGTCAACTGGTCGAGCGCGGAGGCCTGGTCGAGGAAGCTGTCCGGGTCCGAGGCGAGGAAGAGCTGCACGGAGGGGTCGATGCCTCCGGAGCGGTACTGCGCGGCGGCGAGGGAACCGAGGCCGGAGCGGAGGTTGTTGAGCTCCTGCTGACCGCGGGCCACCTTGTCCTGGAGAGCGCCGATCTGCTTCTCGAGCTTCTCCTGCTTCTCCTTGGCCAGGCTGTGCTGCTCGGTCGCCTGCTCCGCCTCTTCGTAGAGCTTGTCGACCTTCTCCTTGACCTCGCTCTTGGTCGGCTTGGGGTCGGCGTGCGCCGCCTGGGAGGTCAGAGCCACGGCCGCGGCGGCGGTCGCGGTGAGCACGGTCACGCGAGTGCGGCTCGGGCGCTTGGGACGACGGTGGGACCCCACGAAGGCGAGCTCCTTGCTTCCTCGAGCCGCCTATCGGGGCCAGGGAGGACGTGTCCCCAGCTCCGTGCACGTCACGGCCTCGGCGGTTCCTTCACTGCCACCCCGGATGGGTGATCAACCGTGCGAAGGTTCGAGGCCCGACCTTAGTGACCATCTTGTGATCAGTTCAAATCCTCACGGGCAAAATCTCGTCACAGGAGGTACTTCTTTACCCACAGCACACGGGGTGTAGCGGCGACTTGACGGTCCGTTCCCCCATTTCCGGCAAGTCGCCCAACCCGCGCTAGACGCGCGAAAGCCGCTTCAGGAGCAAGACGGACGCCACGGGTCTGGCTCCCGCCTTCGCCACCCCGTCGGCGACTTCGCGGTCGGTGGAGACCACCACGACGGGCCGCCCGGGCGGCTCCGCACGCGCCAGTTGACGGATGACCTCGTCCGCCGTGACACCCGGCTTGCTGAACAGCACCCGCACCCCGCGCGGCGGCGCCAGCAGGACCGGCGCCGCCAGTTCGGCCCCGTCGAAGACGCAGGTCATCTCGGCGCCCGTCTGGGCCGCGAGCACCGACAGGCCGCCCAGCAGACGCAACCGCTGCTTCTCCAGCGGCATCTGCGGATAACCGGTCTTGGTGACGTTGTAGCCGTCCACGATCAGATGGGCCTGCGGCAGCGCGAGCAGCTGGTCGAGCAGGGCCGGGTCGGTCTCCGAAAGGGCCCTGGCGGCAATGTCCTTGGGCGACATCCGTCCGGGCTCGACCGCGTCCACACTGTCCGCGGGACGCATCGTGGAGGGCGGCAGCGCCAGTTCGCGGCGCAGCCCGCCGGCCGCTTCGAGCACGGTGTCGAGCAGCAGCCGCAGCCGCATGTCCTCGACCGAGCGCCCCTCCCTGGCGGCCTTGCGGCTCGCCTCGACGGACGCCTCCGCCTCGCCGAGCCTCGCCCGCAGCCGCCGGGTCTCGCTCTCGGCGGCGGACACCTGGGCGGCCGCCTCGGCCCGCAGGGCGTCGCTCTCGGCCTTGCCGCGGCGCAGCGCCGCCTCGCCGCGCTTCACCTCGTTGGCCGCGCTGCGCAGCTTGCGCTGGAGCGAGTCGGCCTCCTTGCGGGCGGCGTCCAGTTCGGCGCGGAGCCGTTCGTTCTCGCTCTTCGTCTGGGCGCGCGCCCGGGCGAGTTCCTCGCGCAGCCGTTCCAGTTCGAGCCGGATCTCCTCGTCGGCGCGCTCCGCCCCGGCCCGCTCGGCCTCCTCGCCGGCGGCGGCCACCAGCTTGACCCAGCCGGCCGGGCGCAGCACATAGGCCGCGGCGGCCACGTCGACGGGGTCCGCGGCGGCGGGCGGGGACCCCGCCACCAGCGCGCCGGCCAGTTCCGGCTGGGTCTCCTTCAGGCGTTCACCGATGCGCCGGCGGAAGGGCGCGTCGCTCTCCAGCGCCGCCGCCATCGCGTTCCCCGCGAACTTGGCACGCCGGGTCGGCGTGAAGCGGGCGTACTGCCGGAGCTGGGCCGGGAGTTCGGTGACCGTGAGGCCGCCGAAGGCGTCCGAGACCAGCGCGACGACCCGTCGCCGCACATCTTCGGGCAGCGGGCGGTCGAGCACCTCCACGGCGTCGCCGGCCGCGTCGGCCGGCGTGGCGCCGCCAGCGGGCTGCTCCACCATCCGTCACCTCATTTTTTATGTCCGCACGGCCCCGTCAGGAGTCGGCACCCGGCCTGTCGACTAGCTCGATCTGATCCACCGCGTTGCACCAACGACAGCGCACCGACTCGATGGTCTCACTGACCACCTCGCGTTCCTCGACGCTGGCCTCACCGGCCAGGTCGAGGTGAACGTACTCGACGACCTTGGACGAACGCGTCACGTCGAACCTCGTCAGGTTTCCGCAGAGCGTGCAGCGCCAGCGGGTCCCGTCGGTCGGCTGGGGAACCGTCGTCATCGTTGTGTCCTCTTATCTCGAGCCGTGAGCTGCCGGACAAGGATCTCGCGGTGCGCCGTCGAACAGCGGATGTCCTCCGGTAACCCTACGGCCTCGGCGCTTCCCACCGGCACGGCGAGGCGGTCTGTCCCGTTCCCTCCACTTGCGTCATGCTCTGTTCATGATCGATCGGCGGGCTGCGGCCGGCAGAATCCTTCGTGCGGCCACGTCGGGCGGGCCGCCGGTGACGTACGCCCTCATCGCCCTGTGCTGCGTGGTCTTCGTGATCAGTCCGCTGTCGGGGTTCAACCCCGTCTACGGCACCGCGGACGCCCTGCTCGCCGCCCAGGCCGGGTACTTCGAACGCTGGGGCGTGATCCCGAGTGAGCTCTGGGACGGCTCGGCGCACGCCGTGCTCACCCCGCTCACCGCCCTGTTCGTCCACGGCAGCTGGCTGCATCTGCTCGGCAACATACTGTTCCTGTACGTGTTCGGGGCCATGGCCGAGGAACGGATGGGCCACACCGAGTTCGCGTTCTTCTACCTCGGCTGCGGCTATCTGGCCCTGCTCGCCTACGCGGCCGCGCACTCCACCTCGGACCAGACCCTGGTCGGCGCGTCGGGGGCGATCTCGGCGGTCCTGGGCGCCTTCCTCTACCTCTTCCCCCGCGCCCGGGTCACCAGCCTGTTCCCGTTCCTGCTGTTCCTGCCGCTGCGCTTCCCCGCGTGGATCGTGCTCGTCTTCTGGTTCGTCCTCCAGTGGCTGGCGGCCCGGGGCGCGGGCAGCGGGCCGGGGGTGGCCTACCTCGCCCACGTGGTCGGCTTCGCCGCCGGGTTCCTCTATGCCTGGGGGCGGTACCGGCGCGGGGCCCGGGCCTTGCGGCCGGATCAGGCGGGATGAGGGAGCGTGGTCCGCTGCGCGCGGCCGCGAGGCCCTAGAGTGAAGTCCCCAGCAGCGGCCACCGAGGGAGAAAGCCAGCCGTGATCACCGCGATCGTGCTCATCAAAACCAGCGTGGACCGGATTCCCGAGATCGCCGAGGCCATCGCCGCGCTGGACAGCGTCAGCGAGGTCTTCTCGGTCACCGGCACGTACGACCTGATCGCCATGGTCCGGGTGTCCAAGCACGACGACCTCGCCGATGTCATCCCCGGCCGGATCAGCAAGATCCCCGGTGTCGAGGGCACGGACACGCACGTCGCGTTCCGTACGTACTCGCAGCACGACCTCGAAGCGGCCTTCGCCATCGGCCTGGACGCCTAAGGGCACACGTCGGGCCGGGTACGGACAGCTGTCCGTACCCGGCCCAACGTGCTCCGCGGCCTCAGACCTGGGTGGCCGTGCCCCGGTCCGGGACGCAACGGCCGTCCTCGGTGCGGTACTTCCACCGGGCGCCCTCGCTGACGAGTTCCCTCACCGCGCGCAGGAAGCGCTCGACGTGCTCGTCCGGCGTACCGGCTCCGAAGCTGACGCGGATGGCGTTGAGCGACTTCTCGCCCGGCTCCGCCTCCGGCGCGCCGCACTCGCCGACGTCCTGCGCCTCACTGCCGAGCAGGGTGCGCACCAGGGGGTGGGCGCAGAACAGTCCGTCGCGGACCCCGATGCCGTACTCGGCCGAGAGCGCCGCGGCGAAGTGCGAGCTGTTCCAGCCCTCCACCACGAAGGAGATGACGCCGACCCGCGGGGCGTCGTCGCCGAACAGCGAGAGCACCTTGACGGCGGGGACCTCGGCGAGTCCGGCGCGGACCTCGGAGACGAGCCGCTGCTCGCGGGCGACCAGGCTGTCGAATCCCGCCTCGGTGAGCGCCTTGCAGGCGGAGGCGATGGAGTACACGCCGATGACGTTGGGCGAACCGGCCTCGTGGCGGGCGGCGGTGGTGTGCCACTGGACGTCCACCCCGCCGTCGGCGCGCCGGGCGACCTGGCGGGAGGCTCCTCCGCCGGCCAGGTACGGCTCGGCGTCGCGCAGCCAGTCGGAGCGGCCGGCGAGAACGCCCGAGCCGAACGGGGCGTACAGCTTGTGGCCGGAGAACGCGACCCAGTCGACGTCCAGCTCGGCGATGTCGACGGGGTGGTGCGGGGCGAGCTGCGCGGCGTCCAGCACGATCCGGGCGCCGTGGGCGTGCGCGGCGGCGGCGAGCTCCTTGACCGGCCACAGCTCGCCGGTGACGTTGGAGGCGCCGGTCACGCAGACCAGCGCGGGGCCGAAGGGCTCCCGGTCGGCGAGTGCGCGGTCCAGCGTCTCGACCGCCTGGGCAGGGGTGCGCGGGGCGTTCAGGTACGTCACCCGGGCGTCGCGCCAGGGCAGCAGCGAGGCGTGGTGCTCGGTCTCGAAGACGAACACCTGGCAGTCGGCGGGGAGCGCGGCGGCGAGCAGGTTGAGCGAGTCGGTGGTGGACCGGGTGAAGATCACCTGGTCCTCGGCGCGGCAGCCGAGGAACTCCGCGACGGTCGCGCGGCTGGTCTCGAAGAGGTCCGTGGAGAGCTGCGAGAGGTAGCCGGCGCCCCGGTGGACGCTGCCGTAGTACGGCGCGTACGCGGCCACGTCGTCCCACACCCGCTGGAGTGCCGGGGCGCTGGCGGCGTAGTCGAGCGCGGCGTACGTGACCTCACCGCCGGTGACCAGCGGAACAGTCACATCCTTGCCCAGAACCGGCAGCGGGGCACAAATCGACTGGTCGGTGGCAGCACTGAGGACAGACATGGCGAACTCCCGTAACAGGCAGGCGAATTCCGCGTGCCTGCGGATACGCGGCAGCACGGAGAAGAGAAGAAGGGTGTGCGGAGAAGGGCCGAAAAGCCCTAGCGCATTCGCGTGCTCACAAGAGGCTCCCTGAGGACCAGGACCCCACGGGTGGACATCTGACGATGTCGAGGGGTCCGCGCTTGCCGCAGACCTCGCTGCCTGCGGCCTGGTCTTCACCCGGGGCACCCCGCCACGGACGGAGGGTTGCCGGACAGCGGGCCGGGGCCGTAGTCGCTGTCACTCATGACCTGCCCAGCATCTTGCCATACGCACGGGAACGCGCAAGGCGCAGTCCATGATCTGGACTGCGCCCCGCCTCACGTCCGTGCGCCCCGCCTCAGGCGTTGCTGGCCACGACCCATCGCTCCAGTGCCCGGGCGGCCGCGCCCGAGTCGATGGACTCGGCGGCCTTCGCGATCCCGGCGGCGAGCTGCTCGGCGAGCGAGCCCTCCCCCGGGTCCAGTGCGACGAGCGCCGCCGCGGAGTTGAGCAGGACGGCGTCCCGGACGGGGCCCGTCTCGCCGGCGAGCAGCCGACGGGCCACGTCGGCGTTGTACGAGGCGTCGGCGCCCCTCAGCGCGTCGACCGGCACCAGGTCCAGGCCGACGCTCCGCGGGTCGAAGGTCTCCTCGCGCACCGTGCCGTTCCTGGCGATCCAGACGCGGGAGGTCGCGGTGGTGGTCAGCTCGTCCAGGCCGTCGTCGCCCCGGAAGACGAGCGCGGAGTTGCCGCGCTCGGCGAGGACGCCCGCGACGATGGGCGCCATCCGCAGATCGGCGACGCCGATCGCCTGCGCGCGCACCTTGGCGGGGTTGGTGAGCGGCCCGAGGATGTTGAAGGTGGTCGGCGCGCCGAGCTCCGCCCGGGCCTTCGCCGCGTGCCTGAGGGCGGGGTGGAACTTCACGGCGAAGCAGAACGTGATGCCCGCTTCCTCGGCGACCTCGACCACGCGCTGTGGCGGCAGTTCGAGGTTGACGCCGAGCTTGCCCAGGACGTCGGAGGAGCCGCTGGCCGACGACGAGGCGCGGTTGCCGTGCTTGACGACCTTGGCGCCGGTCCCCGCCACGACGATCGCCGACATGGTGGAGATGTTGACCGTCTTGGCCATGTCGCCGCCGGTACCCACGATGTCGACGGTGCGGCCGGGCACGTGGATCGTGGTGGCGTGCTCGTACATCGCACGGACCAGGCCGGAGACCTCCGTGACGGTCTCCCCCTTGGCTCGGAGCGCCACCGCGAAGCCGGCGATCTGCACATCGGTGGCCTCGCCGCTCATGATGCGGTCCATCGCCCAGGCGGTGTCGTCCTCGGTCAGGTCCTGGCCGCGGAGCAGGGGGGTCAGCACGCCGGGCCAGGTACGAGCCGCCACGCTGTCGCCGCCGTCCGGGGTCACAACGTTCATGGTCCGCTCCTGGGTCCACAGCCGATAAAGGGATGGGTCCACCCTATCGAGGCCCGGGGACGGCGAAGAGCCCCGTCCATCGAATGGACGGGGCTCCCGCTGTGGCGATCAGTTCAGGTGATCAGTGGTGGCCGTGGCCGCTGGTGATCTCCTTGTACTCCTCGGCGGTGGGCTTGGCGATCTGGTTGTTCTCGCCGTAGTACGCCTTGCTGAGCCTGGCCCGCAGCTTCTGCAGCGCCGAGACCTTGCGCTCGACACCGTTCTCGTCGACCGTCGGGCCGATCTCGATCGGCTTGTACTGCTCGTGCGCGGTGAGCGTGTGCAGCTGTTCCGGTCCGAGCGGCTCGTGGACCTCGACGAACTCACCGTGCGGCAGGCGCTTGATGAGCCCGGACTCGCGGCCGTGCAGCACCTTGTCCTTGTCGCGGCGCTGGAGGCCGAGGCAGATCCGCCGGGTGACGATGAACGCCAGGACGGGTCCGACGAAGAAGGCGATGCGGACGAACCAGCTGATCGAGTTGAGCGACAGGTGGAAGTGCGTCGCCCAGATGTCGTTGCCGCCGCCGATCAGCATGACGAAGTAGATCGTCACCCAGGCGACGCCGAGCGCCGTGCGGGTCGGGGCGTTGCGCGGCTTGTCCAGGATGTGGTGCTCGCGCTTGTCCCCGGTGATCCAGGACTCGATGAACGGGTACAGCGCCAGCGCGGCGAGGATCACGCCGAACAGGACCAGCGGGATGAGGACGCCCAGGACCAGCGTGTGGCCCCAGAGGTTGATCTCCCAGCCGGGCATCACACGGACGAAGCCTTCGGCGAAGCCCATGTACCAGTCCGGCTGGGCGCCCGTGGACACCTGGTCGGGACGGTACGGGCCGATCGCCCAGATCGGGTTGATCGACGCGATGGCCGCGATGATCGCGATGAAGCCGAAGACCAGGAAGAAGAACCCGCCGGCCTTCGCCATGTACACCGGCAGCAGGGGCATGCCGACGACGTTCTTGTTCGTCTTGCCCGGACCCGCGAACTGCGTGTGCTTGTGGTAGAAGACCAGGATGAGGTGGCCGACCACGAGCCCGAGCATGATGCCGGGCAGCAGCAGGATGTGGATCGAGTAGAACCTCGCGACGATGTCGCCGCCGGGGAACTCCCCGCCGAACAGGAACATCGAGATGTACGTGCCGACCACGGGCATCGACAGGATCGCGCCCTGGGTGAAGCGCACACCCGTACCGGAGAGCAGGTCGTCCGGGAGCGAGTAGCCGGTGAAGCCGGTGAACATGCCGAGGACGAACAGCAGGAAGCCGAACAGCCAGTTGATCTCGCGCGGCTTGCGGTACGCACCGGTGAAGAACACCCGGAACATGTGCACGAACATGCCGGCGAGGAAGATGACCGCTGCCCAGTGGTGGATCTGCCGGACCAGCAGACCACCGCGGACGTCGAAGCTGATGTCCAGCGTCGACGCGTAGGCCTCGGACATCCGGATGCCCTGCATGGGCTCGTACGGGCCGTGGTAAATGACCTCGTTCATGCTCGGGTGGAAGAACAGCGTCAGGTACACACCCGTGAGGATGATGATGATGAAGCTGTAGAGGCAGATCTCACCGAGCATGAAGGACCAGTGGTCCGGGAAGATCTTGCGCATGTTGGACTTGGCGAGGGAGTAGATCCCCAGCCGCCCGTCCGCCCAGTCGGCCACCCGCTCACCGGCGGGCGCCTTGCGGTTCGTATCGGTCGCAGTACTCATCCGCGCTCCCAGAATGCAGGACCGACGGGCTCTTCGAAGTCACCGAGCGCCTCGAGGTTGCCCTCGCTGTTCACGCCGATCCGCAGCTGCGGAAGCGCGTGACCGGCCGGACCGAAGATGACGCGGGCGCCGTCGGAGAGGTCGAAGGTGGACTGGTGGCACGGGCAGAGCACGTGATGCGTCTGCTGCTCGTACAGGCTGATCGGGCAGCCGACGTGGGTGCAGATCTTCGAGAAGGCCACGATTCCCTCGTGGGCCCACTCGCGCTCGCGCTTGTCCTTGATGTTGTCCGGCTCGATGCGAATGATCATCAGCGCGGCCTTGGCGATCTGCGTCTGGAAGTCCTCGTCGTGCTCCTCCAGGCCCTCGGGCATGGCGAAGGTGAGCGAACCGACGACGACGTCCTCGGGGCGCAGCGGCTCCATGGTGTTCATGTTGACGAGCTGCTTGCCCTTGGCCCACAGGGTCTTGCGGAGCTTCTTCTCCGGCAGCGGACCCAGGTCGCGCAGCAGCATGACGCCGGAGAGCGGCACCAGGGCCAGCGCACCGAACATGGTGTTGCGGATGAGCTTGCGCCGTCCGAGCACCGACTCCTCGGCGCCTGCCTTGAAGTCGGCGAGAACCTTCGCCTTGACCTCGGGCGGGGCCTCGATGGCATGCCGGTCGTCGGCGACCTCGACGTCGGACATCAGGGTGCGCGCCCAGTGGACGGCGCCCGCGCCGATCAGGAAGAGCGCCAGGCCCAGGGTCAGCCCCAGGGAGAAGTTCAGCGCGCTGACATGACCGAACGGGAAGATGTAGACGATCTTGTCGACCGGGAAGATGACGTAGGAGGCGATGAAGCCCACCGTCGCCAGCATGGACAACAGGAACATGGACGCGACCGCGCGCTCGGACCGGTTCGCGGCCCGCTCGTCGATGTCCTGGATGCGCGGCTTGTGGGCCGGCAGTCCCGGGTCGGCGAACGGGTCGTGCGCCTGGTCCACCGCGTGCGCGGGGCCCTGCTCTGCGGGCAGGTTCTCTTCTGGAATCTCTTGGCTACTCATGACTTCTTGGCCTTAGCGGTGTGGGCCGCGACCCAGACGGCAACTGCGATCAGACCACCCAGTCCGAAGATCCAGCCGAACAGACCCTCGCTGACGGGACCGAGGCCACCGAGGCTGAGGCCGCCGGGGGACTCGGATTCGGAGCCGTTCACGGTCTTGACGTACGCGATGATGTCCCGCTTCTGCTGATTGGGCATCGTCGAGTCGGGGAAGGACGGCATGCTCTGCGGGCCGGTCTGCATGGCCTCGTAGATGTGCTTCGGGCTCACGCCTTCGAGGCTGGGGGCGTACTTGCCGTTCGTCAGGGCACCGCCCTCACCCGTGAAGTTGTGACACTGGGCGCAGTTGGTGCGGAACAGGTCGCCACCCTTGGCGATGTCCGCACCCTCGGGGCTGACCTGGCTCTTGGTGGGGACGATCGGGCCGGCGCCGAGCGACGCGACGTACGCCGCGAGCTGGTCGATCTCGGCCTGGGTGTAGATGACCTTCTTCTTCGGGACCTGGGCGCCCGGCTGCTGGGCCGGCATGCGTCCGGTACCGACCTGGAAGTCCACGGCGGCCGAGCCCACGCCGACAAGCGAGGGCCCGTCGGAGCTGCCCTGACCGCCGGTTCCGTGGCAGCTGGCGCAACCGACGGAGTACAGCTTCTTGCCCTCGTCGATGGCGAGGGACTGGGCGGTTTCGTCGGCCTGCGCCTTACTCGCGGGCGCAAACGCGGCGTACAGCCCCCCAGTAGCCGCAAGCGCGAGGAGTAGTACGACGACCGCCGCCAACGGATGGCGTCGTCGTGCGGAGAGCTTTTTCACGGATTACCCCGGTGTCAGGATCTTCTGCGTCGATGATGGATCGGGTGCGAGCCCGGTTACTTGATCATGTAGATCGTGGCGAACAGGCCGATCCACACGACATCGACGAAGTGCCAGTAATAGGACACGACGATGGCTGCGGTCGCCTGCTCATGGGTGAACCTCTTGGCTGCGTATGTCCTGCCCAGGACGAGCAGGAAGGCGATGAGACCGCCTGTCACGTGCAGACCGTGGAAGCCGGTGGTCAGGTAGAACACCGAGCCGTACGGATCCGAGGACAGCGAGAGGCCGTCCTTCTTCACCAGCTCCGTGTACTCGAAGACCTGGCCTCCGATGAAGATCGAACCCATCACGAACGTGATCACGAACCAGGCGCGGAGCTTCTTCACGTCGCCCCGCTCGGCGGCGAAGACGCCGAGCTGGCAGGTGAGTGAGGAGAGCACCAGGATCGTGGTGTTCGTCGCCGAGAACGGGAAGTTCAGGGCTGACGCCATTTCCTTCCAGTGATCCGCTCCGGTCACCGATCGCAGGGTGAAGTACATCGCGAAGAGGGCCGCGAAGAACATCAGCTCGGAACTCAACCAGATGATGGTTCCGACGCTGGTGAGGTTCGGCCGATTGACCGACGGGTGCGCGTGCCCGGTTTCTACTGTCGTTGCTGTCGCCACGACCGACATTATGTCGGTCGCTTATCCCGCCCTCACTCCGGGGGGTGCCGTTCGGTGTGTCAGAGGGGTGTGTCCTCCCCGAACGGCCCAGGGAACCGCTGTCCGAAGCGATGCTGACAGGCCATCGGGCGGAGTACGATCCGCGCATCGGACAGCCCTCGCGCACCGAGGGCCCCGACAGCCCCGAAGACACGGATGTCACGGAGGAACCATGCAGCCGACCGCCACGGTCCTGGTCTACAGCGACAACGCACACACCCGTGAGCAGGTGAGGCTGGCAGCCGGGCGCAGGCCTGCCGCGGACGTACCGCAGGTCGAGTTCCTGGAGTGCGCCACCCTGCCCGCCGTGCTGGACGCGCTGGAGCACGGAGGCGTCGACGTCTGCGTGTTGGACGGCGAGACGGCCCCGGCGGGCGGCATGGGCGTCTGCCGGCAGATCAAGGACGAGATCTTCCGCTGCCCGCCGGTGCTGCTCCTGATGGGCCGCCCCCAGGACGCCTGGCTGGCCACGTGGAGCCGCGCGGACGCCGCGGTGACCCTTCCGGTCGAGCCGGTCGAGTTCGCGGACGCCCTGTCCGCCCTGCTGCGCAGCAGGCTCTCCGTGGGGGCCTGAGGCCCCGCGGTCCCGCCGTCGCTCCGGGGCGCGGTGCACCCGGCCGTCAGACCTTGGGGCGCAGCCGCGCCGTGCTGACCGTGTCGACGCGGTCCGGCGTGGCGTCGTTGCTCAGGGCACTGCCCTTCTGCCACTTCGCCCAGGAGAGGTTCCAGTCGCCGTAGCCGTTGTCGAACGGCGTCATGGTCTCGCCCTCGCTGCCGACGACCGTGACGATGTCGCCCTCGCGGACGGTGTTGAAGAACCACTCGGCCTCGCTGGTGCTCATGCCGGTGCAGCCGTGGCTGACGTTCGCGTAGCCCTGTGATCCGGTGGACCACGGGGCCGCGTGCACGTATTCGCCGCTCCAGGTGACCCGCGTCGCGTAGTAGACCGGCAGGTCGTACGAGTCCTCCGAGCCCTCGGCGATGCCGATGGACTCCCCGCGCATACGTACGTAGTACTCCTTGCCCAGCACGACCTTGACGCCGTTGCGGGTGGAGAAGCCGGGCTTGCCGGTGGTTACCGGAATGGTGTTGATCACTTCTCCGTTGCGCTTGACCGTCATGGAGTGCTGCGAGGCGTCGGTGATGGCCTCGATGCGGTCGCCGGTCGTGATCTTCAACGCTTTCGCGGGGGCGCCGTACAGCGCCTTGGTCACCTTGATGCCCGTCAGCTCGCTGGTGACCTCGATGGTGGCCTTCGCCGGCCAGTAGTCCCGCGGCCGGTAGTGCAGCGTCTTGTCGTCGACCCAGTACCAGGAACCGGTCACGGCGGGCGTGGAGCGCACCTTCAGGGCGCGTTCGACCGTGGCGCGGGCGGCCTTGTCGGTGACCGGGGCGCTGAGTACCGCCGTGACGGGCTGTCCGACGCCGTAGGTGCCCGCCTGCGGGCCGAAGGCGACCTTCAGGAACTTCTGGGCCGCCGCGGTCTCGAAGGAGAGCGTACGGACGCCTGGGGCGCCGTCGTCGTCCTCCATGCTGACCTTGACGGTGTACGTGGTTCCGGCGGCGAGCGGGGCGGTGGAGTGCCAGCGGTGGCCGTCGGCGGTGAGTTCGCCCGCCAGATGGCGGCCTTCGGAGTCGATGGCGCTCACATCGGTGATCCGGCCGTCGTCCCCGTCGACGCTGAACTCGAGGGGCTTGTCCGGGTCGGCCTTCTCACCGCCCCCGGGGGCGTTGGAGGAGATCTCGTCCGCCGCGTCGTACGGCTGTGCCGAGAGCGGATGGCCGTCGGACTCCCCACAGGCACTCGCCCCCGCGGCCAGGGACGCGACCAGCAGAGCGCAGCTCATGACGGGACGGATACGCGGCGTGTGGTTCATGAACCCACGCTAAGAAGATTCATTCGATTCAGCGCGTCGGACGACTGCAAACGGGGGGCCCGCACTTCTCGTCGAAGTGCGGGCCCCCCGTCGGGTGGAGCGGTGTCACTGGGTGCGGTTCTCACCGCGGTAGTACTCGAAGACCCAGCCGAACAGACCGATCAGGATGACCGGGGCCGCGAAGTAGAGCAGCCACCAGCCGAAGACGACTCCCATGAAGGCGAACGCGCCTCCGATCGCCAGCGAGAGCGGCTGCCAGCTGTGCGGGGAGAAGAACCCCACCTCGCCGGCCTCGTCCGCCACGTCGGCTTCCTTGTTGTCCTGCGCCAGTGCGTCGACCCGCCGGGCCGTGAAGGCCAGGTAGAAGCCGATCATGACGCTCAGGCCGAAGGCCAGGACGAGGGCCGTGGTGCCGACCGGCTCCTTGGACCACACGCCGTAGGTGATGGCCATGATGAGGATGAACAGCGCCAGACCGAGGAACATCTTGCCCTGGATCTTCACTTGCCCGCCTCCTTGCCGCCGGCGAGGGCCTTGTCGTCCTCGGAGTGGTGCTCAAGCTGTTCGAGCGCCGCGATCTCCGGGTGGTGCAGGTCGAAGGCCGGGGATTCGGAACGGATCCGCGGCAGCGTGAGGAAGTTGTGCCGCGGCGGCGGGCACGAGGTCGCCCACTCCAGCGAACGGCCGTAACCCCACGGGTCGTCGACCTCGATCTTCTTGCCGTACTTGGCGGTCTTCCAGACGTTGTAGAAGAACGGCAGGATCGACAGGCCGAGCAGGAAGGAGGAGATCGTCGAGATCGTGTTCAGCGCGGTGAAGCCGTCCGCGTCCAGGTAGTCCGCGTAACGACGCGGCATGCCCTCGGCGCCCAGCCAGTGCTGCACCAGGAACGTGCCGTGGAAGCCGATGAACAGCGTCCAGAAGGTGATCTTCCCGAGCCGCTCGTCCAGCATCTTGCCGGTGAACTTCGGCCACCAGAAGTGGAATCCGGAGAACATCGCGAACACCACCGTGCCGAAGACGACGTAGTGGAAGTGCGCGACGACGAAGTACGAGTCGGAGACGTGGAAGTCCATCGGCGGCGAGGCCAGGATGACACCGGTCAGACCACCGAAGGTGAAGGTGATCAGGAAGCCGACCGCCCAGAGCATCGGCGTCTCGAAGGACAGCGAGCCCTTCCACATCGTGCCGATCCAGTTGAAGAACTTCACCCCGGTGGGCACCGCGATGAGGAACGTCATGAAGGAGAAGAACGGCAGGAGCACGCCTCCGGTGACGTACATGTGGTGCGCCCACACGGTCACGGAGAGACCGGCGATGGAGATCGTCGCGGCCACCAGGCCGATGTAACCGAACATCGGCTTGCGGCTGAACACCGGGATCACTTCCGAAATGATCCCGAAGAAGGGCAAGGCGATGATGTACACCTCTGGATGCCCGAAGAACCAGAAGAGGTGCTGCCAGAGCAACGCCCCGCCATTGGCCGCGTCGAAGACATGCGCACCGAATTTACGGTCCGCCTCCAGCGCGAAGAGCGCCGCCGCCAGTACCGGGAAGGCCAGCAGGACCAGAACACCGGTCAGCAGGACGTTCCAGACGAAGATCGGCATGCGGAACATCGTCATGCCGGGTGCGCGCATGCAGATGATCGTGGTGATGAAGTTGACCGAACCGAGGATCGTGCCGAAGCCGGAGAAGGCCAGACCCATGATCCACATGTCGGCGCCGACGCCCGGCGAACGGACCGCGTCCGACAGCGGGGAGTAGGCGAACCAGCCGAAGTCGGCCGCACCCTGCGGGGTGAGGAAGCCGGCCACCGCGATGATCGAGCCGAAGAGGTACAGCCAGTACGCGAACATGTTCAGCCGCGGGAACGCCACGTCGGGCGCCCCGATCTGCAGCGGCATGATCCAGTTCGCGAACCCGGCGAACAGCGGCGTCGCGAACATCAGCAGCATGATCGTGCCGTGCATCGTGAACGCCTGGTTGAACTGCTCGTTCGACATGATCTGCGTGCCCGGACGGGCCAGCTCGGCGCGCATGAAGAGCGCCATCAGTCCGCCGATGCAGAAGAACGCGAACGACGTGACCAGGTACATCGTGCCGATCGTCTTGTGGTCAGTGGTGGTCAGCCACTTGATGACGACGTTTCCCGGCTGCTTGCGCCGGACCGGCAGCTCGTCCTCGTACGAGTCGTCTGCTGCCGCGGCACCCTGAGGTTCATTGAGGATGCTCACAGTTTGTTCGTCTCCGCATTCCTGGCCGGGTCAGTCTGCTCGATGCCGGCCGGCACGTAGCCCGTGTTGCCGTTCTTGGCCAGCTCCTTCAGGTGCGCCTGGTAGCGCTCCGGGGAGACGACCTTGACGTTGAAGAGCATCCGGGAGTGGTCGACGCCGCACAGCTCGGCGCACTTGCCCATGAAGGTGCCCTCCTGGTTGGGAGTCACCTCGAAGGAGTTGGTGTGGCCCGGAATGACGTCCTGCTTCATGAGGAACGGCACCACCCAGAAGGAGTGGATGACGTCACGCGAAGTCAGGATGAACCGGACCTTCTCACCCTTGGGCAGCCACAGGGTCGGGCCCGGGTTGCCGGTCTGCGGGTTCCGGGTCCCCGGGACGCCGACGTCGTAGACGCCGTCCGCACCCTTGGGGAAGTCCTTGCGGAACCGGTCCGGGATGGCGTCGAGCTCCTTGGGGACCTCGTTGCCCGTGGCGGCGGAGCCGTCCACGTTCTCGATGTAGTTGAACCCCCAGCTCCACTGGTAGCCGACCACGTTGACCGTGTGGGCGGGCTTCGGGGAGAGCTCGAGGAGCTTCGATTCATCGCGCGCGGTGAAGTAGAACAACACCGAGACGATGATCAGAGGGACCACGGTGTACAGCGCCTCGATGGGCATGTTGTACCTGGTCTGCGGAGGTACCTCCACCTTGGTCCGGCTGCGCCGGTGGAAGATGACGCTCCAGATGATCAGTCCCCAGACAAGGACGCCCGTGGCGAGCGCTGCCGCCCACGAGCCCTGCCAGAGGGAAAGGATCCGAGGAGCCTCTTCCGTTACCGGGGTGGGCATACCGAGGCGCGGGAAATCCTCCCAGTTGTATGAACAACCGGAGGCCGTCGCCAGGACCAGGCCCGCAGTCAGCACCTGCGGCAGCTTCCGCCGCATCGGGCGCCGCGACAAGCGGTCGGAGCCGTTGGGACTCACGTAGCGCCTTCCCGAGAGTCTCGCCCGCACGGTCGGCGCGCCCGTCTCGCTGGTCGGTCGCCGGCCCTGACGCGGGCAGGGGTTTGGATGTTTATGCGGACCAAACCCTACTGGACGCTATTTGGGGTCGCGCGGGGAGGGTGCCCAACGCGCCGCCCGACTCCCCGAAGGGGTGGAATCCGGGCCTCCGGCCCCCATCTGACGCCCCCTCTCCCCTGTCGTGCGGACGGCCGGTCCCGGCCGGGGGCCGGTCTGGGGCTAGCGTGACCGGGTGCCCTACTTCGACGCCGCGTCCGCCGCCCCCCTCCATCCCGTCGCCCGCCAGGCGCTGCTTGCCGCGCTGGACGAGGGCTGGGCCGACCCGGCCCGCCTGCACCGGGAGGGGCGGCGGGCCAGGCTGCTGCTGGACGCGGCCCGCGAGGCGGCCGCGGAGGCCGTCGGCTGCCGCCCGGACGAGCTGACGTTCACCTCGTCGGGCACGCGCGCGATCCACTCCGGAATTTCCGGGGCTCTCGCGGGGCGTCGGCGTGTCGGCCGCCATCTGGTGGTGTCGGCGGTCGAGCATTCGGCGGTGCTCCATTCGGCCGCCGCCCACGAGAGCGGGGGCGGATCGTTCACCGAGGTCCCCGTGGACGGCACGGGCGCGGTGGACCCGGAGGCGTACGGGAGCGCCCTGCGCGAGGACACCGGACTGGCCTGCCTCCAGTCCGCCAACCACGAGGTCGGCACCGAGCAGCCGGTCGCCGAGGTGGCCGGGCTGTGCCGGGCCGCGGGCGTGCCGCTGCTGGTGGACGCCGCGCAGTCACTCGGGTGGGGGCCGGTGCCGGCCGGCTGGTCGCTGCTGACGGCGAGCGCCCACAAGTGGGGCGGACCGGCCGGGGTCGGGCTGCTCGCGGTACGCAAGGGCGTGCGGTTCGCGGCCCAAGGCCCCGTCGACGAACGGGAGTCGGGGAGGGCGGCCGGCTTCGAGGACATTCCGGCGATCGTGGCCGCGGCGGCGTCCCTGCGGGCGGTACGGGCGGAGGCGGCCGCCGAGTCGGTGCGGCTGCGGGCCCTGGTCGAACGGATCCGGACCCGGGTGCCGACGCTGGTGCCCGACGTGGAGGTGGTGGGCGACCCGCTGCGGCGGCTGCCGCATCTGGTCACCTTCTCCTGTCTCTATGTCGACGGAGAGACCCTGCTCCACGAGCTGGACCGGGCCGGTTTCTCCGTATCGTCCGGTTCGTCCTGCACGAGCAGCACACTGACGCCGAGCCATGTGCTCCGGGCGATGGGAGTGCTGTCGGAGGGCAACGTCCGGGTGTCGCTGCCGGCGGGCACGTCCGACGAGGAGGTCGACCGCTTCCTGGAGGTGCTGCCCCCGGCGGTGGCAGGGGTGCGGGAGAAGCTGGGCGCCCCCGCCGCGACCGCCCCCTCCCCCGCCCCGGCCGCCTCGCTGGTGGTCGACGCGCTGGGGCGGCGCTGCCCGATCCCGGTGATCGAGCTCGCAAAGGTGATCGGGGAGGTACCGGTGGGCGGGACGGTGACGGTCCTGTCCGACGACGAGGCGGCGCGCCTCGACATTCCGGCCTGGTGTGCGATGCGTGAGCAGGAGTACGTGGGTGAGGAGCCGGCGGACCGGGGCTCGGCCTATGTGGTCCGCCGGCTGTCCTGACCCTCTCAGGCGAGGTGGGTGCGCACCTCGGCCGCGGCCTCGTGGCCGTACGCCTTGGTGAAGCGGTCCATGAAGTGGTTGCGGTGCAGCGTGTACTCCTGGGTGCCCACGGTCTCGATGACCAGGGTGGCGAGCATGCAGCCGACCTGGGCGGCGCGCTCCAGGCCGACGCCCCAGGCGAGACCGGAGAGGAAGCCGGCCCGGAAGGCGTCGCCGACGCCGGTCGGGTCGGCCTTGACGTTCTCCTCGGGGCAGCCGACCTCGATCGGCTCCTCGCCCGCGCGCTCGATGCGCACGCCCTGGGCGCCGAGGGTGGTGACCCGGTGGCCGACCTTGGCGAGGATCTCGGCGTCGGTCCAGCCGGTCTTGGACTCGATGAGCCCCTTCTCGTACTCGTTGGAGAAGAGGTAGGTGGCGCCGTCGAGCAGGATGCGGATCTCGTCGCCGTCCATCCGCGCGATCTGCTGCGAGAAGTCCGCGGCGAAGGGGATGCCGCGGGAGCGGCACTCCTCCGTGTGGCGGAGCATGCCCTCGGGGTCGTCCGCTCCGATGGAGACGAGGTCGAGGCCGCCCACGCGGTCGGCGACGGCCTTCAGCTCGATCAGGCGGGCCTCGCTCATGGCGCCCGTGTAGAAGGAGCCGATCTGGTTGTGGTCGGCGTCCGTCGTGCAGACGAAGCGGGCGGTGTGCAGGACCTCGGAGATCCGGACCGAACCGGTGTCGACGCCGTGGCGGTCGAGCCAGGCGCGGTACTCGTCGAAGTCGGAGCCCGCGGCGCCGACCAGGATCGGACGGGTGCCGAGCAGGCCCATGCCGAAGCAGATGTTGGCGGCGACACCTCCCCGGCGCACGTCCAGGTTGTCGACCAGGAAGGACAGCGAGACCGTGTGCAGCTGATCGGCGACCAGCTGGTCGGCGAATCGGCCGGGGAAGGTCATGAGGTGGTCGGTGGCGATGGAGCCGGTGACTGCGATACGCACGGGGTGACTGCTCCTGCGGAGGTCGAGGGAACGGCGACGGTTCCCGGGGCGGAGTGACAGGTGAGCCTTCACCCACCCCCCGATTGCCGGGCCCTCTCACGCTACCGGTTCCAGCAGTCGGACGAAGGTGGGAAAACTACCCGATAGTAGGGCTTTCCTCCTGGGCTCGGGGGTGCTTACGGTGCGGATATGTCGAACCACATCGCCCCGCGCGAGTCCGAGACCGGTCTGGCCGAGCTGCGCGGGGACTGCGCACGTATGGCTCCGCACTGGGTGGTACCCACGAGGACCGCCGCCACCCCCGTGGCGCCCTCCCTCATTCACGGCGTGACGGTACCGCCCGCCTCGGCCCGGCTGATCGACGCGACGGCCGAGTACGGCGACTGAGCGGCCGGGCTCCTCACCGCACCGGCCGCCCCAGGAGGGAACCGCGCGCGCCCGCGCCCCGTCCCAACGGTGTCCGCACCGGCGGACGGGCCCTCCGAGGGCCATGGCGTACGACGGCGAAGGAGCGAACCGGTGAGCACCGAGCAACCCGACAACGATGTGACCGGCCCCCGGCGGCGGCGGTCCCCGCTCGCCGTGGCGTCGGTGGCGGCGGCCGTACTCCTCGCGGGCGGCGGCGGCGCGTACTGGGCGACCGCCGCGAACGGCCACGGCGGCGGCGAGTACAGCGCCTCGGACGGTTCCGGCGGCACTCCCCCACCGCTCTCCCTGGACGAGCGGGCGGGCGGACCGGCCACCCCCTCCCCCCGGCCGTCGGCCCCGACCGAGGGCATCGCCCCGGGTGAGCCCGATCCGCACGGCGGCCGGCTGGTCTACCGTGCGTCCGGCGCCCTGCCGGACGGCCCGGACAAGGCGGCGGTCCAGCGCGCCGAGGGGACCGTCCCGGCGTCCGACGTGGCCCGGCTGGCCGAGGCGCTGGGCGTCAAGGGCACCCCGCGGGCCGAGGGAACGTCGTGGAAGGTGGGCTCCGACGGGGACGGGTCGGGGCCGTTGCTGCGGGTGGCCAAGCAGGCGCCCGGGACGTGGACGTTCGCCCGGTACGGTTCCGGCGGCACGGACCACTGCGAGAGCGCGAAGGTCTGTTCGGACAAGCCTGTGGCCCCGGGCGGGTCCGGGGACCCGGTGAGCGAGAAGGCCGCGAAGGCCGCCGCGGTGCCGGTGCTGAAGGCGGTCGGCCAGGACGACGCGGCCCTGGACGCCCGCCAGTTGATGGGCTCGGTCCGGGTGGTGAACGCGAACCCGGTGGTGGGCGGACTGCCGACGTACGGCTGGGCGACCGGCGTCCAGGTCGGACCCGACGGCGAAGTGGTCGGCGGCAGCGGGCAGTTGAAGGGCCTGGAGAAGGGCGCCGAGTATCCGGTGATCGGCGCGTCCGAGGCATTGAAACAGCTGAACGCCGCCCAGCCCTCGCGCGGCGGGAACACCGGCGACTGCGCCGGTCCCGCACCGCTGGAGGACGGCGTGAAGCCCTCCGGCATGAGCTGCGGCAAGCGGACCGGGGCGGAGCCCACGACGACGGTGACGGTCGACAGGGCGACCTTCGGCCTGGCCGCCCGGTACGTGGACGGGAACCAGATGCTCGTGCCGTCCTGGATCTTCACGGTCCGGCCGGGCGCGGGCGGTACGGGCGACACCGTCACCCAGGTCGCGGTGGATCCCGCCTACCTGACGAAGGACGCGCCCGCGGAGAAAACGCCGGACGACGGCACGACGAAGTCCGGGCGCACGATCCTCTCCTACAGCGCCGACGGGCGCACGCTCTCGGTGACCTTCTGGGGCGGCGCCTGCAGCAAGTACGCCGCCAGCGCGAGCGAGGAGGGCTCCGCGGTCCGGGTGTCCCTGACGGAGACGAAGCCGGAGAAGGGGAAGGCCTGCATCATGATCGCGAAGGAACTGACCCGTACGGTGACGCTGGACCGCCCGCTCGGTGAGCGGAACGTGGTGGACGCGGCGTCGGGCACCGTGGTGCCGCGCGGCTGACGCCCACCCGCGTACGACGACGGCGGCGGCCCCGGGATCGGAATCCCGGGGCCGCCGCCGTACCGCTGCCGCTGCCGCTGCCGCCGTTGGGGCTTCGGCCGTGCGCGCTCTAGCTGAAGGAGTCGCCGCAGGCGCAGGACCCCGTGGCGTTCGGGTTGTCGATCGTGAAGCCCTGCTTCTCGATGGTGTCCACGAAGTCGACGGAGGCGCCGCCCAGGTACGGGGCGCTCATCCGGTCGGTGACGACCTTGACGCCGTCGAAGTCCTTCACGACGTCGCCGTCGAGCGAACGCTCGTCGAAGAAGAGCTGGTAACGCAGGCCCGAGCAGCCGCCGGGCTGGACGGCGACGCGCAGCGCCAGATCGTCGCGGCCTTCCTGCTCCAGCAGGCCCTTGACCTTGGCTGCGGCGGCGTCGGACAGGAGGATGCCGTCGCTCACGGTGGTGGTCTCGTCCGATACGGACATCTGCTTCTCTCCCGGGTTGTACGGAGACTGCTTGCCGACGTTGCAACCGTCGAGGCCGCGGATTCATTCCGGGCCGGGCGTTTGCCTGTTCCATTCATGCTCGCACACCGGCCGCACGGGCGGATGCGTCACATCGACGCTATCGGCATCGTCAAAGTGACGTGAAGCAGTTATGATAGATAGCGTCAATTAGACGAAAAGGCTTCCTCCCGCAGAGAAGAAAGGGTGCGTGACGTGACCACGGCCCACCCCGTCCAGGACCTCGATGTCCAGCCGACGCCCCTCGCCCTGCTCCTGCTCGGCCGCGACGCCGACCCCAGGAGCGAGCGCGGCGTCGAATGCCCCGGCGACCTGCCCTCCCCGTCCGACCCGGACCTGGTGGAGCGCGCCCGTGCGGCCAAGGAGAAGCTGGGGGAGAAGGTCTTCGTCCTCGGGCACCACTACCAGCGCGACGAGGTCATCCAGTTCGCGGATGTGACCGGAGACTCGTTCAAGCTCGCCCGGGACGCGGCGGCCCGGCCGGAGGCCGAGTACATCGTCTTCTGCGGCGTGCACTTCATGGCGGAGTCCGCGGACATCCTCACCACCGACGACCAGAAGGTCGTGCTGCCGGACCTGGCGGCGGGCTGTTCGATGGCCGACATGGCCACCGCCGAGCAGGTCGCCGAGTGCTGGGACGTGCTGACCGAGGCCGGCGTCGCCGACCGGGTCGTGCCCGTCTCGTACATGAACTCCTCCGCGGACATCAAGGCCTTCACCGGCCGCCACGGCGGCACGATCTGCACCTCGTCGAACGCCGAGCGCGCCCTGGAGTGGGCCTTCGAGCAGGGTGAGAAGGTCCTCTTCCTGCCGGACCAGCACCTGGGCCGCAACACGGCCGTGCGGGACATGGGGATGACCCTGGAGGACTGCGTCCTCTACAACCCGCACAAGCCGAACGGCGGCCTGACCGCCCAGGAGCTGCGCGACGCGAAGATGATCCTGTGGCGCGGGCACTGCTCGGTGCACGGGCGCTTCTCGGTGGAGTCCGTCAACGACGTGCGGGCCCGTATACCCGGTGTCAACGTGCTGGTGCACCCGGAGTGCAAGCACGAGGTCGTCGCGGCCGCGGACTACGTCGGCTCGACGGAGTACATCATCAAGGCGCTGGAGGCGGCCCCGGCCGGCTCGAAGTGGGCGATCGGCACCGAACTGAACCTGGTGCGCCGCCTGGCCAACCGTTTCGCCGCGGAGGACAAGGAGATCGTCTTCCTCGACAAGACGGTCTGCTTCTGCTCGACGATGAACCGGATCGACCTGCCGCACCTGGTGTGGACGCTGGAGTCGCTGGCCGAGGGCAACCTGGTCAACCGGATCGAGGTCGACCCGGAGACGGAGAAGTACGCGAAGGTGGCGCTGGAACGGATGCTGGCACTGCCGTAGACGCACCCGCACGCGGGACGGCCCCGGTACCTCGAGTCGAGGAACCGGGGCCTTCCTGTGCGACCGGTCAGGCCTTCGCGGGCTCCGGCTCCTCGGAGGTGGTCTCCTCCGTGGCGTCCGGGGCCGGGAGGCCGGCCTTCCTGGCACGCTTCGCGGCCTTCTTCTTCGCGCGGCGCTCCTTGAAGAGCTCCACCATCGTGTACAGCGTCGGCACCAGGAGCAGCGTCAGCAGCGTCGAGGTGACCAGACCGCCGATGACCACGACGGCCAGCGGCTGCGAGATGAAGCCGCCCTCGCCGGTGACGCCGAGCGCCATCGGGAGGAGGGCGAAGATCGTCGCGAGGGCGGTCATCAGGATCGGGCGGAGCCGGTGGCGGCCGCCTTCGACGACCGCCTCGACGACGCCCATGCCCTGGGCGCGGTACTGGTTGATCAGGTCGATCAGCACGATCGCGTTGGTCACCACGATGCCGATGAGCATCAGCATGCCGATCATCGCCGCGACGCCCATCGGGGTGCCGGTGACGATGAGCAGGCCGATGGCGCCGGTCGCCGCGAACGGGATGGAGACCAGCAGGATCAGCGGCTGGATGAGCGACCGGAAGGTGGCGACCAGGAGCATGAAGACGATCGCGATGGCCGCGAGCATGGCCAGGCCGAGCTTCACGAACGCGTCGGACTGGTCCTCGGTGACGCCGCCGATGGTGGCGGTGGCGCCGTCCGGGAGGTCCAGTGCCTTGATCTTCGACTGAAGGGCGCTGCCGACCGCGCCGGTGTTGTCACCGGTGGGCTTGGCGGTGATGGTCGCGGCGCGCTGGCCGTCGATCCGGGTCATGGAGACCGGTCCGGGGACCAGCTTCACGTCCGCGATCGCCCCGAGCCTGACCGGGCCGAGGGGGAGGTTCTTCAGCTGCTCCATCGTGGTGGCCGGGTGGGCGGACTTGACGAGGACGTCGCGCTCGGTGTCGTCCATGATCGCCTTGCCCGACGGGGTGCCGCGCACCGCACCGGCGACGGCTGCTCCCAGGGTGGCCTGGCTGAAGCCCGCGTCGGCGGCCTTGGCGTTGGCGGTGACCGAGATCCGCGGGACGCTCTGCGCCAGGTCGCTCTGGACGTCGGTGACGTCGTCGAGCTTCGCGACCTCGGCGCGCACCTCTTCGGAGGCCTTCCTCAGGGTGTCCGCGTCGGCGGCCTTGACCACGACGCTCAGGTCCTGGCTCCCGAAGCCGTCGCCCGCCGCGATGGTGGTGTCACCGATGCCGTCGAGCTTGCCCAGGGCCTCGTCGATGCGGTCCTGTGCGGCCTCGTAGTCCCCGGAGTCCTTCAGCGTGACCTGGTAGGAGGCCTGGTTGGCTCCGGTGCCTCCGCCGAAGGCCGCCATGAAGCCGGACGAGCCGACGGTGACCTGGTAGTCCTTGACGCCCTTGTCCTCGGCGAGGACCTTCTCGACCTTCTTGGCCGCCTCGTCGGCGGCCGCCAGGCCGGTGCCCGGGGTGAGCTCCTGCTTGATGGACAGGACTTCCTGCTCGCCCTGGTCGAAGAAGTTGGTCTTCAGCAGCGGGACCATGCCGAAGGTGCCGAACAGCACGGCGACGGCGATGACGATGCTGGTGATCCGGCGGCGGGTGGCGAAGCGCAGCACCGAGACGTAGAACCGCTGGAGCCGGCTGCGGGCCTCCTTCTCCTCGGCCTCCCTGCGCGCCTTGTCCGGGTCCTCGGCGCTCCCCTTGGGGGCGCGCAGGAACCAGTACGACAGGACGGGGACGACGGTCAGCGAGACCAGCAGCGAGGCCAGCAGGGCCGCGGTGACGGTCAGCGAGAACGAGCCGAAGAGCTGGCCCACCATGCCGCCGACCAGACCGATCGGCAGGAAGACGGCGACCGTGGTGAGGGTCGAGGCGGTGACCGCGCCGGCCACTTCCTTCACCGCGGTGATGATCGCGGACTGGCGCTCCTCGCCGTAGCCGAGGTGGCGCTTGATGTTCTCCAGGACGACGATCGAGTCGTCGACGACCCGGCCGATCGCGATGGTCAGCGCACCCAGGGTGAGCATGTTGAGCGACAGGTCACGGGTCCACAGCACGATCAGCGCGAGGACCACGGAGAGCGGGATGGAGACCGCGGTGACCAGGGTCGAGCGGAGCGAGGCCAGGAAGACCAGGATCACGATGACCGCGAAGAGCAGGCCGAGCGCGCCCTCGGTGGTCAGACCCGAGATCGCCTTGGAGACGGCGGGGCCCTGGTCGGAGACGACGGTCAGCTCGGCGCCGGCGCCGAGGTCCTTGCGCAGGTCGGGGAGCTTGTCCTCGACGGCGTCGGAGATGGCGACGGCACTGCCGTCCTTGTCCATCGTCGCCATGACGGCGAGGCTCGGCTTGCCGTTCGTCCGCGTGATGGAGACGGCGGTGGACGGCTCCTGCTTCACCGTCGCGATGTCACCGACCCGGACCGGCTTGCCGGGCTTGCCCGCCGGGTTCTGCCCGGTGACCCGGAGGTCCTCGATCTGCCGCAGGGAGGTGAAGGCGCCGCCCACCTGGACGGTGCGGCTCTTGCCCGCCTCGGAGAAGGAACCCGCCGGGACGGTCGCGCCGCCGGCCTGGAGCGCCTGGGCGAGCGAGCCGGCGTTCAGTCCGGCCGCCGCGAGCTTCTTGTCGTCGGGGGTGACGGAGACCTGGAGGTCCTGCACACCGTCGACGGTGACCTGGCCGACGCCGTCGATGTCCTCCAGGGCGGGGACGACGGTGCGGTCCAGCTGATCGGCGAGGGCCTGCTGGTCCTTGTCGGAGGTGACGGCGAGGACGACGGTCGGGATGTCGTCGGTCGAGCCGGCGATGACCTGCGGGTCCACATCGTCGGGCAGCTGGATGCGGGCGCGGTTCACCGCCTGCTGGATGTCCGCGACGAGTTGCTTGGTGCCCTCGTCGCCGAAGTCGAACGTCGCCATGATGACGGCGTTGCCCTCGCTGGCGGTCGACGTCATGCCGGTGACGCCGTCCACGGCCTTGATGGAATTCTCGAGCGGTTCGATGACCTGCTTCTCGACCACATCGGGGGACGCTCCCTGGTAGGGGGCGAGCACCGACACCATCGGGAGTTCGATGGTGGGCAGCAGCTGCTGCTTGAGCTGCGGGATCGCGATGGCTCCGAATACGAGCGCGACGACCGAGATCAGCCCGATCAGGGCCCTTTGCGCGAGGCTGAATCTGGACAGCCAGGACATGGGTGAGGTCTCTCTTCTGTGGCGTACGCGGCAGGTGGGCGGATGACTCGGGGACAGACCCGGCCCGGACCGACCGGCGCATGGGGGGGCGGAAGAAGGAGCGGGGCCGGGTGCGTGCGAGGCGGAGGATCGAGCCATGGCGGTGCCATGGTGATGGACGACGCCGCAGATGTGCGTGCCCAGCCCCGCGACGCCGCCCCCCATGTGTCGGTCGGTCCTCGTACGATCGCCCACCGACCGTCCCGAATTCGTCGGTCCCAGGGTTGCTTTCTTACGCCGCCCATACCGCAGGTGGAGTACGCCGCGGCGGCACCCTCACTCCACCCGGGGGCGGACCAGGCCGGATTCGTACGCGATTACCACCAATTGGGCCCGGTCGCGGGCCCCCAGCTTCGCCATCGCCCTGTTCACATGGGTCTTGACGGTCAGCGGGCTGACCACCAGGCGCTCGGCGATCTCGTCGTTGGAGAGGCCGCCCGCGACGAGCACCAGCACCTCGCGCTCCCGGGTGGTCAGGGCCTCCAGACGCGCGGAGTATTCGGCGGCGCCGGGTCCGTCCTCGTCCGCACCGCCGCCCTGGGCGAGGAACGTGGCGATCAGCCCCTTGGTCGCGGCGGGCGACAGCAACGCCTCACCCCCTGCCGCGATCCGGATGGCATTGAGGAGTTCCTCCGGTTCCGCGCCTTTTCCGAGGAAGCCCGAGGCGCCGGCCCGCAGCGACTGCACCACGTACTCGTCCACCTCGAAGGTGGTGAGCATGACCACGCGGACGTCGGCGAGTTCGGGGTCGGCACTGATCATCCGGGTCGCGGTGAGCCCGTCGGTACCGGGCATCCGGATGTCCATCAGCACCACGTCGGCGCGGGTCGAGCGGGCCAGTTCCACGGCCTGCGCCCCGTCCGCCGCCTCGCCGACCACCTGCATGTCCGGCTCGGAGTCGACCAGCACACGGAACGCGCTGCGCAGCAGCGCCTGGTCGTCGGCGAGCAGGACCTTGATGGCCGGTGTCATGCGCGTTCCCCCGTCCGGCCCGCCGCGTCCGGCTGATCCGGCTCCTGCGCACGGGCCTTGAGGGGCAGGATCGCATGGACCCTGAATCCGCCGCCGTAACGGGGTCCGGCGGTGAGGGTGCCTCCCAGTGCGGTGACGCGTTCACGCATGCCGAGGAGGCCGTGGCCGCCGCCGGCGGGGTCGCTGCCGCCCCCGGCCGTTCCGCGGCCGTTGTCCAGCACCATGATCTCGACCGTGTTCCCGACCCGCACGACGCTGATCTCGGCCTTCGCCCCCGTACCCGCGTGCTTGCGCACGTTGGTGAGCGCCTCCTGGATGACCCGGTATGCGGCCAGGTCCACGGCGGCGGGCAGGGGCGGGCCGTCCTTCGCCGCGCAGGCCACCTCGACGGGCAGCCCGGCCCGCCGCACGGTCTCCACGAGTTCGTCGAGTACGGCGAGGCCCGGGGCGGGTTCGGTCGGGGCCGTCGGGTCGCCGGACTGCCTCAGCAGCCCGACGGTGGCGCGCAGTTCGTTGAGCGCGGACCGGCTCGCCTCCCGGACGTGGGCGAGCGCCTCCTTCGCCTGGTCGGGGCGCCTGTCCATGACATGGGCGGCGACCCCGGCCTGCACGTTGACCAGGGCGATGTGGTGGGCGACGACGTCGTGCAGGTCGCGGGCGATCCGCAGCCGCTCCTCGGCCACCCGGCGCCGGGCCTCCTCCTCGCGGGTCCGCTCGGCCCGCTCCGCGCGTTCCCTGATCGCGTCGACGAACGCGCGCCGGGAGCGGACGGCGTCCCCCGCGGCGCCCGCCATTCCGGTCCAGGCGAAGATCCCGAGATTCTCCTGGCTGTACCAGGGGGCCGCGCCGAAGAACATCGCGGCGGCGGTGAGCACGGCCATGGTGAGCAGCCCGACCCGCCAGGTCGTCGGCCGGTCGGTGCGGGCGGCGACGGTGTAGAGCGCGATGACGGTGCTCATCACGACGGGGGCCGGCGGATCGGCCGTCACCAGTTCGACGACGGCCAGCACACCGGTGGCGGCGAGCACCGCCATCGGCCGGCGACGCCGCCAGACGAGGGCGAGGGCGCCGAGCGCCATCAGGACCACGCTGCCGGCCGCGGGGACGCGCGTGCCGAAGGTGGGCCCGTGGTGCGCGCCCGGATCGGCGAACGATCCGACGACCATGGCCACGTACACGGCCAGGGCGAGCGCGCCGTCCAGCGCGAGGGGATGGTCGCGCAGCCAGTCCCGGATGCGCAGGACCCCGGTTCCGAGGGTGGTCACGTCAAGCTACGTTACGGCGTGTCGCACGCACTTCCGTCCGCGCGGCCCAGGAGCCGTCCCGGGAGCGCCGCGCACGGCACCGTGCCCCGTGGACCGGAGGTGGTCCACGGGGCACGGGGTGCGGGTGCGGGTGCTGCCGGCTGCCGGCCGGTCAGCCGGGGATCAGCCCGTCGTCGCCGAGCATGGCGCGGACCTCTTCGAGGGTCGCGTCGGCCGACGGCAGGATCAGCTCGGACGGCTCCAGGGAGTCGTCCGGCAAGGGTGTGCCGAGTGCGCGCACCCTGGCGAGGAGCGCGTGGAGGGTCGAGCGGAAGCCGGGGCCGTCGCCCCTCTCCATTTCGGCGAGCAGTTCGTTGTCGAGCTCGTTGAGCTCGGCGAGATGACTGTCGGCCAGGACTGCCTGGCCCTCCCCCATGATCCGTACGATCATGACGCTGCCTTAATTCTTGTCGAACTTGTGCGGGGTCCGGTCCTGCTGCTGCTGGGCGGCGTCCTGCGGGCCGCCCTCGATGGCCTGCTGCGAGGTGGAGCCGCCGGCCAGCTCGGCCTTCATGCGCTGCAGCTCCAGCTCTACATCCGTACCACCGGAGATCCGGTCCAGCTCGGCGGCGATGTCGTCCTTCGCCGTGCCGGTCGGGTCGTCCAGGGCGCCGGAGGCGAGCAGTTCGTCGATCGCGCCGGCGCGCGCCTGCAGCTGCTGGGTCTTGTCCTCGGCCCGCTGGATGGCGAGGCCGACGTCGCCCATCTCCTCGGAGATGCCCGAGAAGGCCTCACCGATCCGGGTCTGCGCCTGTGCGGCCGTGTAGGTGGCCTTGATGGTCTCCTTCTTCGTACGGAAGGCGTCGACCTTGGCCTGCAGACGCTGGGCCGCCAGGGTGAGCTTCTCCTCCTCGCCCTGCAGCGTGGTGTGCTGCGTCTCCAGGTCGGTGACCTGCTGCTGGAGGGCGGCGCGGCGGGACAGTGCCTCGCGGGCCAGGTCCTCACGGCCGAGCGCCAGCGCCTTGCGGCCCTGGTCCTCCAGCTTGGACGTCTGGCCCTGCAGCTGGTTCAGCTGCAGTTCCAGGCGCTTGCGCGACGTCGCCACGTCGGCGACACCGCGGCGCACCTTCTGAAGCAGCTCCAGCTGCTTCTGGTACGAGTAATCGAGGGTCTCGCGCGGATCCTCGGCCCGGTCAAGGGCCTTGTTTGCCTTCGCGCGGAAGATCATCCCCATACGCTTCATGACACCGCTCATGGGCTTCGCGCGCCCCCTTCTGACTCAACCGGTCACCAGCACTCCGACAGAACCCACAGTACGGGCCCTGTCTCTATTACCGCACTGTTCGAGCGGCGATGGGGTCCTCCCCAAGGACGACTGCCACCGGTGACGGCTCCGGCCCAGGGAGTAGGTGACGGCCGGGGAAACCGGTGAGGACGCCCGTATCGTCCCGCTCGGACACCAGCGAGGACGCAGGCCGTTGCCGGATCGTTCCCGGCCGCCCTGGGGTCGGGGCGATCGACCCCGTACCCTTGGGCCTTGTGTTCCGTAGCCGCTCCAAGGAAGAGAAGGCCCCCACCGACAAGGTGACGGCGGACCTCTCCAAGACGTCCCGCGACCCGCAGGCTCCCAAGGGTCGCCCCACCCCCAAGCGAAGCGACGCCCAGTCGCAGCGCCGCCGTGCCTCCAGTGGGGCGCCGGCCGACCGCAAGGAGGCCATGAAGCGGCAGCGCGAAGCGCGCCGCGTCGACATGGCCAAGCAGCGCGAGGCGCTCGCCAGTGGCGACGAGCGGTATCTGCCGGCCCGTGACAAGGGACCGGTGCGCCGCTTCGTCCGCGACTTCGTGGACTCGCGCTTCTGCATCGCGGAGTACTTCCTGCCGCTCGCCGTGGTCATCCTGATTCTCAGCGTGATCCAGGTGCAGGGCATCCAGAACATCTCCCTGCTGCTCTGGCTCGGTGTGATCGTGCTGATCGTCATCGACTCGATCGGGCTCACGTTCCGTCTGCGCAAGCAGCTGAACGAGCGCTTCCCCGACACCCCCAAGCGCGGTGCGGTGGCCTACGGACTGATGCGCACGCTCCAGATGCGTCGCCTCAGGCTGCCCAAGCCGCAGGTCAAGCGCGGAGAGCGGCCCTGAGTACGGATCTTCCCGGTCCGGCCGGCGGTACTCCCGCGGGCCGGCCGGCCGATGCGGTCTCCCGGTTCTCGGGGGCTTCGTCGGTGTGGCTGAAGGGCCTCGGCGGACTGCGCAACACCGTGCGCCAGGAGCTGGTCGCCCGGCAGCTGGACGAACAGATCGCGGCGCGCTTCCCCGTCGGGCAGCGGCTGCGGATCCTCGACGTCGGCATGGGCCAGGGCACCCAGGCGCTGCGCCTCGCCCGGGCCGGCCACACCGTCACCGGTCTCGAGTCCGACCCCGAGATGCTGCGGTTCGCCCGTGAGGCACTCGCCGGCGAGCCGGCGGGCATCCGCGAGCGGGTCCGGTTCATCGAGGGCAACGGCCAGGACACCGGGGTCCACTTCCTGCCCGGCAGCTTCGACGTGGTGCTGTGCCACGGCGTGCTGATGTATGTCCAGGAACCGGACGCCATGGTGGCCGGCCTGGCCAGGATGCTCGCGCCGGGCGGACTGCTGTCCCTCCTCGTACGGAACGCCGACGCGCTGGCGATGCGGCCCGGGATGGCCGGGGACTGGGACGCGGCGCTGGCCGCGTTCGACTCGGACCGGTACACCAATCGCCTCGGACTCTCCGTCCGCGCGGACCGGCTCGACGCCCTCACCGCCACGCTCGCCGGGATCGCGGCGCCCCTGCACGCCTGGTACGGAGTGCGGATCTTCACGGACAACGTGGGCAACGACGTGGAACTGCCGTCCGCGGCGGAGCTGGAGCGGGTGCTGGCGGCGGAGGACCGGGCGGGGCGGACGGATCCGTACCGCGGCGTGGCCGCGTTGCTGCACCTGTGCGGGGTCCGGGGGTAGGGCCCTTCGTCCGGACCGGGCGCGACCGCGGACCCGCGCGGCCGCGCTCGACGGGCAGCCCAGGGGGTTGAACGTGACAATCCGGACATGGATGCCTTTCACTTCCGCGGCCGTGCGCGCCGGCTGCTGCTGCCCCTGTCCGCAGGCGTCTGCGCGATCGCGCTGGTGAGCGGTTGCTCCGACGCGGACTCCGGCGCCTCGAACGCCGCCGCCACGAGGTCCGGAGCGACCCAGCAGGGAACGGCCTCGAAGGCCACCGGCGATCTCGAGGACGACTACCAGTCCGTCATCAAGGACGTGCTTCCGTCCGTGGTGCAGATCGACGCCCCCCAGGGCCTGGGCTCGGGCATCGTCTACGACGCCAAGGGCCACATCGTCACCAACGCCCACGTCGTCGGCGACGAGAAGACCTTCAAGGTCACCGTGGCCACCGGCGAGAAGGTGCTGAGCGCCTCGCTGGTCGCCTCCTATCCCGAGCAGGACCTGGCCGTCATCAAGCTGGACGACCTCCCGGACGGGCTGAAGCCCGCGAAGTTCGGCGATTCGGAGAAGGTCGCGGTGGGCCAGATCGTGCTGGCGATGGGCTCGCCGCTCGGGCTGTCCAGCAGCGTCACCCAGGGCATCGTCTCGGGGCTCGGCCGGACCGTGAGCGAGAGCCGCGCGGGCGGCGGCACGGGCGCGACCATCGCGGACATGGTGCAGACCTCGGCGGCGATCAACCCGGGCAACAGCGGGGGCGCGCTGGTGAACCTGAGCAGCGAGGTCATCGGCATTCCGACGCTCGCGGCGACGGACCCCCAGATGGGTGACAGCGCGGCGCCCGGCATCGGCTTCGCGATCCCCGCCTCGATGGTGAAGACGGTGGCCGGCCAGATCGTCAGGAGCGGCAAGGTCACCGATTCCGGCCGTGCCGCCCTGGGCATCACCGGCCGCACGGTCGTCGACGACAGCTACCGGCCGGCGGGGGTGGCGATCGTCAGCCTGGAAGAGGGCGGCGCGGCGCAGAGGGCGGGGCTGCGGGTCGGCGACATCATCACCGCGGTCGGCGGCGCGTCCGTCACCACGATCACGTCCCTGTCCGAGGCGCTGGCCTCCGACAAGCCGGGCGAGAAGGTCACCGTGACGTATGTGCGCAGCGACGGGGAGAAGACGGCCGAGGTCACGCTCGGCGAGATCTGAGCCGGCGGGGACGGGCGGCCGGCGTCCTTCCCGGCCGGCGACGACGGCCGGTGCTCCTCGCGGCACGCGCCGGGAGGAGCACCGGCCGTCCTGGTCAGCTCGGTTCGGAGCCCGGCTCGGCGCTCGGTTCGGCGTCCGGCTCGGCGCTCTGTTCGGCCTGGAGGCTCATCGGGCCGTAGATCTTCGTCGTGTCGTCGAAGAGCGTCAC
>NZ_SSBL01000014.1 GCF_004795105.1 Streptomyces sp. A0642
TCGAGCAGGGGAGACCCCATTGCTCGCCGCGTTGTCGGGGTCGCCCCGATACAGCCAGTATCGGGGCGACCCTCCGCCTTGCGATCGCACGCACCAGACGCCGCCGAGCCCGCCCTCCGGGCGGACGCCGCTACTTTCGAAACACGCCCTAGCCGAGCGCCGACTTCACCACGTCGGCCAGCCGGCCGGCCACCGCGCGCGCCTGCTCGATGTCGGCCGCCTCGACCATGACCCGCACCAGCGGCTCGGTACCCGACTGGCGCAGCAGCACCCGGCCGGTGGCGCCCAGCTCGCGCTCGGCCTCGGCGACGGCCGTGGCCAGCTCCGGGGAGGTGCCCACGCGGGACTTGTCGACGTCCGGCACGTTGACGAGGACCTGGGGCAGGCGCTCCATCACCCCGGCCAGCTCGGCGAGCGAACGGCCGGTGGCGGCGACCCGGGCCGCCAGCATCAGACCGGTCAGCGTCCCGTCACCGGTCGTGGCGTGGTCCAGGACGATGACGTGTCCGGACTGCTCGCCGCCCAGGGCGTACCCCTCGGCCTTCATCGACTCCAGGACGTAGCGGTCGCCGACGGCCGTCTGGACGAGCTGGATGCCCTCGCGCTCCATGGCGATCTTGAAGCCGAGGTTCGACATCACGGTGCCGACCACGGTGTCCTTGCGCAGCTGTCCGGCCTCGCGCATGGCGAGGGCCAGCACGGCGAGGATCTGGTCGCCGTCGATCTCCTCGCCCGCCGCGTCCACCGCCAGGCAGCGGTCGGCGTCGCCGTCGTGGGCGATGCCGAGGTCGGCCCCGTGCGCGACGACGGCGGCGCGGAGCAGCGCCAGGTGGGTGGAGCCGCAGCCGTCGTTGATGTTGAGGCCGTCCGGCTCGGCGCCGATCGTGACGACCTCGGCGCCGGCCCGGGCGAACGCCTCGGGCGAGACGTGCGCGGCCGCGCCGTGCGCCTCGTCCAGGACGACCTTCAGGCCGTCGAGGCGGTTGGGGAGCACCCCGATGAGGTGGGCGACGTAACGGTCGAAGCCCTCGGCGTAGTCGCTGATCCGGCCCACGCCGGCGCCGGTGGGACGCGCCCACGGCTCGCCGGTGCGGTGCTGCTCGTACACCGTCTCGATGCGGTCCTCCAGCTCGTCGGCGAGCTTGTGGCCGCCGCGGGCGAAGAACTTGACACCGTTGTCCGGCATCGCGTTGTGGCTGGCGGAGAGCATCACGCCGATGTCGGCGCCCAGGGCGCCGGTCAGGTAGGCCACAGCCGGGGTCGGCAGTACGCCGACGCGCAGGACGTCGACGCCCGCGCTGGCGAGGCCGGCCACCACGGCGGCCTCCAGGAACTCTCCGGAGGCGCGGGGGTCGCGGCCGACCACGGCCGTCGGCCGATGGCCCTCGAAGGTGCCTGCCTCGGCCAGTACGTGTGCCGCCGCGACCGACAGGCCGAGCGCGAGCTCGGCCGTCAGGTCCGCATTCGCGACACCGCGCACGCCGTCCGTGCCGAAGAGTCGTCCCACTGGTGTCCTCCGAAGGTGCTCCGAAACGCAAAAAATTCAGACGAAGTAAGCAACAAGCCTATGAACGCCTTATGCCGTTATATGCCCGAGGCTGTCAATAAACGAACGCCCCGGCAGCACGAGGTGTGCCGCCGGGGCGAACGTGTAACGCGGTTGAGCAGGCGGTTTAGCGCTTGCTGTACTGCGGGGCCTTACGGGCCTTCTTGAGACCGGCCTTCTTGCGCTCGACCGCACGGTCGTCGCGGGAGAGGAAGCCGGCCTTCTTCAGCGTGGCGCGGTTGTTGTCCACGTCCGCCTCGTTCAGCGAGCGGGCCACACCGAGGCGCAGGGCACCGGCCTGACCGGAGACACCGCCACCCGAGATGCGGGCCACGACGTCGTAGCGACCGTCGAGCTCGAGCACCTTGAAGGGCTCGTTGACTTCCTGCTGGTGCACCTTGTTGGGGAAGTAGTCCTCAAGGGTGCGACCGTTGATCTTCCACTTGCCGGTGCCCGGGATGATCCGGACGCGGGCGATGGCGTTCTTGCGACGGCCAAGGCCGGCCGCGGGCTGCGGGTCGCCGAAGCGGCCAGCGAGCGACTCGGAGGTGTACTCACCCTCGACGGGGACCTCCGACTCGAAGGTGGTCACCTCGGCGAAGGTCTCTTCGCCCTCGGTGCCCTCGACGGGCGTCTCTGCAGTGGTCTCGGCCACGATTCTCCTCAGATCTTTCTTTACGTCTTTTGGGGGAGGCCGGAACTACTGCGCGACCTGGGTGATCTCGAACGGCACCGGCTGCTGCGCAGCGTGCGGGTGCTGGTCGCCCGCGTAGACCTTCAGCTTCGAGATCATCTGACGGCCCAGGGTGTTCTTGGGGATCATGCCCTTGATGGCCTTCTCGACGGCCTTCTCGGGGTTCTTCGCGAGCAGCTCGTCGTAACGAACCGAGCGGAGACCACCCGGGAACCCGGAGTGGCGGTACGCCATCTTCTGGGTCTTCTTGTTGCCCGACAGGTGAACCTTGTCGGCGTTGATGATGATGACGAAGTCGCCCATGTCCATGTGGGGGGCGTAGATCGCCTTGTGCTTGCCTCGGAGGAGGTTCGCAGCCGTGGTGGCCAGACGGCCGAGGACGATGTCCTCAGCGTCAATGATGTGCCACTGGCGAGTGACATCGCCGGGCTTGGGGCTGTACGTACGCACTTCGTAGCCTTCGCTTCTTCAGTGGATGGGGTCCAGACACATGGCACCTCTGAAGCGATCATGCAGCTGGGGCACACAATGCCGGGACGCTGCCCGTATGCGAGCCACTGGTAACTGCTCCAGGGAACCTACGTAAGGCCCTTCGCGTGAGAACGACGAAGCCAATACGTATAACAATCCCTGACAGTACCCCGCCCCGCCCGGACGGGTCAAAACGGCTCCCCTCACGGGGGTGCGGGTCCCCCTCACGGGGGTGCGGGGTCCCCCTCACGGGGGTGCGGGTCCCCCTCGCGGGGGTGCGGGTCCCCCTTGGCGCGGGGTTCCGTCCTCAAACGCCGGACGGGCTTGGGTGGTGCGGGTGCTCCGCGTTGCCGAGGCGCGGTACCCGGGTGGGTGGGGGTTCGGGGTCCCTCCGGGGCGTCTCCTCAAACGACGAACGTTCGGCGGGTACGCAGCGGACCCGGGTCGATGTTCGTCGTCCTGCGGGGACTCCCCTGCACGCCCCCGAACCCGCCCGCCGTGCGTCTGCGACAGTCGCAGGGCCGGTGCGCAGACGCAGACGATGCCGGGTGGGGGCGTGCAGGGGAGTCCCCGCAGGAAATGGCGTACGACTCGGGTCGTTTTCCCACCCGCCCGCACACGCCATTTCTGAGGAGTCTCCCCGGAGGGCCCCCACCCCCACCCACCGGACAGAGGCGAACACCCGCACAACACGACGCACCCGCACCACCACAGCCCGTCCGGCGCTTGAGGACGGAACCGGCGCGCCGAAGCACGGAGCACCGCGGAGCACCGCCACCCCGCAAGGGGAACCGCACACCGCAAGGGGCACCGCGCAGAACACCGCTACCGCGCCCGCTCCACCCGCCGCTCGTCCCACACCGGCTCCGTCGTCTCGCGTACGAACCCGTCCGAGCCGAACACCAGGTACCGGTCGAAGGACTTCGCGAACCACCGGTCGTGGGTGACGGCCATCACCGTCCCGTCGTACACCTCGAGCCCGTCCTGGAGGGCCTCCGCCGATTCCAGGTCCAGGTTGTCGGTCGGCTCGTCCAGGAGCAGCGCGGTCGTGCCGGCCAGCTCCAGGAGCAGGATCTGGAAGCGGGCCTGCTGCCCGCCGGACAGCTTCTCGAAGGGCTGGTCCCCCTGCCGCTCCAGCTCGTACCGCCGCAGCACGGACATCGCTCCGCCCCGGTCCTTGGCCTGCTCCGTCCACAGGATGTCGACGAGCGTCCTGCCGAGCAGTTCCGGGTGGGCGTGGGTCTGCGCGAAGTGGCCGGGCACGACTCTCGCCCCGAGCTTCCACTCCCCCGTGTGTGCCACCGGCTCGCCGGCCAGCAGGCGGAGGAAGTGCGATTTGCCCGATCCGTTGGAGCCGAGGACGGCGACCCGTTCCCCGTAGTAGATCTCCAGGTCGAACGGTTTCATCAGGCCGGTGAGCTCCAGGTTCTTGCAGGTCACCGCCCGTACCCCGGTCCGCCCGCCGCGCAGCCGCATCTTGATGTCCTGCTCGCGCGGCGGCTCCGGCGGCGGGCCGGCCTCCTCGAACTTCTTGAAGCGGGTCTGCATCGCGTGGTAGCGGTTGGCCATGTCCGGGCTGTTGGCGGCCTGCTGCCGCATCCGCAGGACGAGCGCCTTCAGCCGGGCGTGCTCCTCTTCCCAGCGGCGCAGCAGTTCCTCGAAGCGGGCGAACCGTTCCTTGCGGGCCTGGTGGTAGGTGGCGAAGCCACCGCCGTGGACCCAGACGTCGCTGCCGGCCGGGCTGGGCTCCACGCTGACGATCTTCTCGGCGGCGCGGGAGAGCAGTTCCCGGTCGTGGGAGACGAAGAGGACCGTCTTGCGGGTCTCCTTCAGCTTCTCCTCCAGCCAGCGCTTGCCGGGGACGTCGAGGTAGTTGTCCGGCTCGTCGAGCAGCAGCACCTCGTCGGGGCCGCGCAGCAGCGCTTCCAGCACGAGCCGCTTCTGCTCACCACCGGACAGGGTGCGCACCTCGCGCCATTGCGCCTTCTCGTACGGGACGCCGAGCGCGGCCATGGTGCACATGTCCCAGACCGTCTCGGCCTCGTATCCGCGCGCCTCCGCCCAGTCGCTCAGCGCCTGCGCGTACGTCATCTGCGCGGCCTCGTCGTCGGTGGTGAGGATCAGTTCCTCGGCCCGGTCGACCGCCTGCGCGGCCTCGCGGATCCGGGGCTGGGCGACGGATACCAGGAGGTCCCGCACCGTGCGCTCGTCGCGTACGGAGCCGACGAACTGCTGCATCACGCCGAGTCCGCCGCTCACCGAGACGGAGCCGCCGTGCGGCTGGAGCTCCCCGGCGAGCAGCCGGAGCAGCGTGGTCTTCCCGGCGCCGTTCGCCCCGACGAGGGCGACCACCGCGCCGTCCGCGACGCGGAACGAAGCATCGCCGAGCAGCACCCGCCCGTCCGGTAGGTAGTACTCGAGATGGCCTGCTTCAAGATGTCCCATGCACAGCATTGTCACGGGCCGCGAAGCCCTGGCCCAACCGGATTACCTTCCGTCTAGGATTCGCCGCATGAGCTTTGGGCAAGGGGGGCCCTCCTGGGGGCCCGGGGGCACGGGGACACCGGACTGGGCGGCACTGGCCGAGGCATCGGCGGCGCGCGCGCGGCGCAAGAGGTGGCTGATGATCGGCGGGGGCGCGCTGGCCACCGCCGTGGTCGCCGCGATCGTGGCGACGGCGGTCATCTCGACGGACGGCTCGGGCGGCGCGTCCGGGAAGAACGCGAGCGAGCTGCCGTCGGCGACCGCTCTGCCGAGCGAGACGGCGCAGCCGGAGCCGTCGTTCTCGTCGGTCGCCCCGGCGCCTCCGCCGGACCCCAAGGACTACATATCCGACGTGAGGAAGGACCGGGCGCCCGTCACGGTGGACGCCTTCTTCCCGGGCAGGAAGCTGACGATGGGGGACCGCGTCTACTCCAAGGGCGCGACGCACCGCACGGAGAAGTGCGCCACGACCACCCAGGGCGCGCTGGGCTCGATCCTGACGAAGAACGGCTGTGACCAGGTCATCCGGGCGACGTACGCCCGGAACGGGGTGGCCGTGACCATCGGCCTCGCGGTCTTCGAGACGGAGGCCCAGGCCAAGAAGGCAGCCCAGGAGGCCAGCGGGGGCCTGGCGTCGCTGAGCGGTTCGGGAGTGCCGACGTTCTGCCGGGGCGGCGCCGTCTGCCGCCGTACGGCCAACTCCTACGGCCGGTACGCCTACTTCACGGTCGGCGGCTTCACCAGCGGCAAGAACGTCACGAGGAGCGACGGGAACGTGTTCGCCGTGGGCGACGACCTGACGGACTTCACCTTCCGCCAGATCCGCCGCCGGGGCGAGGTCCAGGCCTCTCAGGCGGCCACCGCTCCCACCACCTGATTCCCGGATGCGGAGGACCGCTGCCGTGCGTCTCGTCTTCCTGGTCTCGTTCCTGCGCATCCTGCGCCACCGCGATGCGATCGGGATCGGCCTGGCCCCCGACGAGGCGGTGGTCCTGGACCCCCCGGACGCCCCGCTGCGCGCCGCGCTCACCGCGGCGACGGCGGGTGACCACGCCCCCGCGCGCGAACTCCTCGCCTCGACGAGGGTGCACGCGCAGTGGGAGCGCAGGGACGCGTACGTGAGCCGGCTGGCCCGGACGGCACTGCACCACGACGGCTGGCTGGACGCCTGGGTGGCGGAGTCCCCCGACGACCCCGACGCCCTCCTCGTCGTCGCCGACTTCCACCTGCACCAGGCGTGGAAGGTGCGGACGGGCTCCCGCGCGAGGGACGTCGAACGGGACCAGTTCCAGGCGTTCTTCGCGCTCCTGGAGGACGCGGTGCCGGTCATCGGCGCGGCGGCCGAGCTCAACCCCGCCGACCCGGTCCCGTGGCGGATCGCACTCACCCACGCTCGTGGCATGCAGGCCCCGCGCGAGGTCTTCGACGCGTATCTCGCCGAGGCCGAGGCCCGTGACCCGCACCACTACGGCTGCCACGCCCAGGCACTCGAGTACCTGTGCGCCAAGTGGTACGGCTCGCACGAGGAGATGTTCCGGTACGCGGAACGGGTGGCCGCCTCCGCTCCGCCCGGCTCGAAGCTGCACGCGCTGCCGCTCCGGGCGGCGCTGGAGTACCGGCTCTCCGAGGCAGACGGACCCGAGGACCCCGACCCGTACGGGCCCAGGGTGGAGGCGGCCATCGCCCGGGCCCTGAGCCTGTCCGACACCTACGCCGGGGCGGGCGACCGGGAGGCGGCCGGCTTCCGCAACGACCTGGCCCTGATGCTGATCCTGTGCGACCGGCCGGACGAGGCGCTCGACGTGTTCCGCGCCATCGGGGTCCATGCCACCGAGCACCCGTGGAACCGGCTCGGCGACCCCCGTACCGAGTTCCTGGAGGCCCGGTCCGACGTCCAGCTGGACCTGGCCGCACGCATCCCGCTGTTCGGCCGCCCGCCCGAGCCGCCCGCCACCACCCCCGACTGGGCGGACCTCGCCCCGCGCGCGGTCGCGATCGTCCCCGCGCCTCCGGCCGCCGTGGCCCAGGCCGCTCTGCTCTGCGGCTTCTCCTTGCGTACGGCCCCTGCGGGAGAGGGCTCCAGCTATGTGGAGGTGGTCCCCGAGGCCGCCCGCGGCCGGCGCGCGGCGCTGCTCCCGGAGGAGCCGCTGACCTCGGCGGCGGAGACCTTCACGACCGGCGAGAGCTGGCCGGCGCTGGTCCTGCACCGCACCCCCGAGCGCTGCACCGTCACCGCCCTCCACCAGGGCCGGCAGCGCGCGACGCACACGTGGGACGCCGAGTCCCCCGCCCCGGACCACGCCGACGTGAAGGCCGTCGCCGGGGAGCTCGCCCGGCTCTTCGGGGTGGCGGATCCGCGTCCGCTGGCCCACATCCTGCGCGCCACCGGCGACCCGGTCCGCCACCAGGCCGATCTGGTCACCGCCCTCGGCCTTCCGCCGGTCCCGCCGGGCTTCGGCGGGGACACGGAGATCCTCGGCGAACTCCCCGGCGCCCGGGTGCAGGCCCGCCGCTCCCTCCTGGCGGGGATGCGCGACACGATGACGACGAGCACGGGCAGTCATCCGCCCGAGTCCGGCGACGGCGCCCCACGGACGGCCCGTTGGTGGCTGACCCGCAGCGCGGCCCTGGCCGCCGTCGGCGCGGCCGCGGTCTTCTCCTGGTGGAGCCCGCGGATCGGCTGGTTCCGCTCGTCGCTGCTGAGCGGCGCGGCCCTGTACCTGGCGGGCGTCCTCACGGCCGCGCTGCGCCGCCGGAGACGTACAGCTGCCTGAGAGCCCGTCCCTGACCGCGCGTCAGCAGCAGCCCGCCTCCGGGAGCGTCCGCACGTTGCGGGCCTCCACCGCCCTGGCCGCGAGCAACTCGTCGGCCGGGTAGGCGACTTCCTCCAGCGTCAGCCCGTGCGGCCGCACGACGTGGACCCCGGGGTCGCGCACCCGGGCGCCGAGGACCTCGGCCGGCCACGGGTATGGGCGGCGCCCGTCGCCGACGAACAGCATCGCCCCCACCAGCGCCCGCACCATGTTGTGGCAGAAGGCGTCGGCCTGGACGGTCCCCGTGATGATTCCGGACGCCTCGTCACGGACCCAGCTCAGCTTCTGCAGGGTCCGGATGGTCGTCGCGCCCTCACGCTTCTTGCAGTACGCGGCGAAGTCGTGCTCCCCCGTCATGCGCGCCGCCGCCGCGTTCATCGCCCCGAGATCCAACTCCCGGTCGTGCCACAGAACATGACCGCGCACCAGCGGATCGACCCCGCCGGGCGCGTCCGAGATCCGGTACGCGTACCGGCGCCACAGGGCCGAGAAGCGGGCGTTGAACCCGGCGGGCGCCTCTTCGATGCGCCGGATCCGTACATCGGGAGCCATCCGCCCGGCCATGCGCCGCAGCAGCTTCTCGGCGTGCTCGGCCCACACCTCGGCCGGCAGGTCCGCATGGGCGACCTGGCCCCGGGCGTGCACGCCCGCATCGGTGCGTCCGGCCACGGTCAGGTCGTAGGTGCGCGAGGAGCGGGTCACGGTCCGCAGCGCATCCTCGATCTCCCCCTGCACGGTCCGCCGGCCGGTCTGCTTCGCCCAGCCCGAGAAGTCCTTGCCGTCATAGGCCAGGTCCAGCCGCACCCGTACGAAGCCGGGCTCCACCACGTCACTCACACCAGCGTTCCTCTCAAGATCCCTGCACAGCGGAACGGGCCCGCACCGCCCCGAAGGGTGATGCGGGCCCGTCCAGAGGTCAGAACGCTCAGGCGTCCTTCGACTCCTCGTCGGCCTCGGCCGGCTTGGCGTCCTCGACGGACTCGACCGGGGTCTCGTCCTTCTTGAGGGCGTCTTCCTTGACCGCACGCTTCGTGGCGGCCTCGGCCTCACCGGTGGCAGCCTGCGCCACGGTCAGGGCCTCGACCAGCTCGATGACGGCCATCGGGGCGTTGTCGCCACGACGGTTGCCGATCTTGGTGATGCGGGTGTAACCACCGGGGCGGTTCTCGTACCGCGGGGCGATCTCGGTGAAGAGCGTGTGCACGATGCCCTTGTCCGTGATCGACTGCAGCACCAGGCGACGGTTGTGGATGTCGCCCTTCTTCGCCTTGGTGATGAAACGCTCGGCGACCGGACGCAGGCGGCGGGCCTTGGCCTCGGTCGTGGTGATGCGGCCGTGCTCGAACAGCGACTTCGCGAGGTTGTTGAGAAGAAGCTTCTCGTGCGCAGCGCTGCCGCCCAGACGGGCACCCTTGGCGGGCTGAGGCATGGTTTTCTCCTTGTGTGCTGCACCGGCCGTATCAGGTACCGGTGTCAGTTCCCGCGCGGCGGTCGCCACACGGAAGTCGTATCCGCCGCCCGCGCTCGAATTCTGACATCAGCCAAAACCAAGCCCGTCCGGCGATTGAGGACGTGCCCTCACGCCCGAGCCGTCTCCGGCTCGCCGAGCCCGTTCAAGCCCGTCCGGCGATTGGGGACAAAGCCCCCGCCCGGTCCGGGGCGCCCGTGAATCCGGGCACCCCAGCCGGAGGCGTACTAGTACTGCTCGGTCTCCACGAAACCGGCGTCCGCGTCGTCGTCCGCGCCGAACGCGTCCGCGGCAGCGGTCGGGTCGAAGCCGGGAGGCGAGTCCTTCAGCGCCAGGCCCATACCGGCCAGCTTCGCCTTGACCTCGTCGATCGACTTCGCACCGAAGTTGCGGATGTCGAGCAGGTCCGCCTCGGAGCGGGCCACGAGCTCGCCCACCGAGTGGATGCCCTCGCGCTTGAGGCAGTTGTACGAGCGGACCGTGAGCTCCAGCTCCTCGATCGGCAGCGCCAGATCGGCGGCGAGCGCGGCGTCCGTGGGCGAGGGGCCCATGTCGATGCCCTCGGCGTCGATGTTGAGCTCGCGCGCCAGACCGAACAGCTCGACCAGGGTCTTACCGGCCGACGCCATGGCGTCACGGGGACGCATGGCCTGCTTGGTCTCGACGTCGACGATCAGCTTGTCGAAGTCGGTCCGCTGCTCGACACGGGTCGCCTCGACCTTGTACGTGACCTTGAGCACCGGCGAGTAGATGGAGTCGACCGGAATACGGCCGATCTCCTGGCCCGCCTGCTTGTTCTGGACGGCGGAGACGTAACCGCGACCGCGCTCGACGGTCAGCTCCATCTCCAGCTTGCCCTTGCCGTTCAGCGTGGCCAGGACGAGGTCCGGGTTGTGGACCTCGACACCGGCCGGCGGGGCGATGTCGGCAGCGGTGACCAGGCCGGGGCCCTGCTTGCGCAGGTACATCACGACCGGCTCGTCGTGCTCCGAGGAGACGACCAGCTGCTTGATGTTGAGGATGAGATCGGTCACGTCCTCCTTGACGCCCGGCACGGTGGTGAACTCGTGCAGGACACCGTCGATGCGGATGCTGGTGACAGCGGCACCCGGGATCGAGGAGAGGAGCGTGCGACGCAGGGAGTTGCCGAGCGTGTAGCCGAAGCCCGGCTCCAGCGGCTCGATGACGAACCGCGAGCGGAACTCGTCAACGACCTCTTCGGTCAGCGACGGACGCTGAGCGATAAGCATGTGTGAATCCTTCAGTCGTGGGCGCCCACTATTTGACACCCGACAGATGAAACAAGGATACGGGCGGCACACCCCGTAGGGGGCGTACCGCCCGTACCCACGCTACTGACGCACGGCCGTCACCGGCCGTGACGCATCAGACGCGGCGACGCTTCGGCGGACGGCAGCCGTTGTGCGGCGTCGGGGTGACGTCCTGGATCGAACCGACCTCCAGGCCCGTGGCCTGCAGGGAGCGGATCGCGGTCTCGCGGCCGGAGCCCGGACCCTTGACGAAGACGTCAACCTTGCGCATGCCGTGCTCCTGCGCGCGGCGGGCGGCCGACTCGGCGGCCATCTGCGCGGCGAAGGGGGTCGACTTGCGCGAGCCCTTGAAGCCGACGTGGCCGGCGGAGGCCCAGGAGATCACGTTGCCCGAGGGGTCCGTGATCGAGACGATGGTGTTGTTGAACGTGCTCTTGATGTGGGCGTGCCCGTGAGCGACGTTCTTCTTTTCCTTGCGACGCACCTTCTTGGCTGCGCCCTGACGACCCTTGGGGGGCATGTCTTGACTCCAGATGGAGAGGGGAGGTGATCGGTCCTACAGCGAAGACCGCTGGTTGCTGCGGAGGCCCGGCGGACCGGACGCTCGCAGTACGTCCGCTGAGGACTACTTCTTGCCCGGCTTCTTCTTACCGGCGATCGCGCGACGCGGACCCTTGCGGGTACGGGCGTTCGTGCTGGTGCGCTGGCCGTGGACCGGCAGACCGCGACGGTGACGGATGCCCTGGTAGCAGCCGATCTCGATCTTGCGGCGGATGTCGCCCTGGATCTCGCGGCGAAGGTCACCCTCGGTGCGGAGGTTGGCGTCCACGTACTCGCGGATCTTGACCAGGTCCTCTTCGGCCAGGTCACGAACGCGGGTGTTCGGGTTCACGCCTGCGGCGGCGAGGATCTCCTTGGACCGGGTGCGCCCGATGCCGAAGACGTAGGTGAGGGCAACCTCCACGCGCTTTTCGCGCGGGATGTCAACACCTGAAACGCGTGCCATTCAATGGCTCCAGTTGTTATTTCGGGGGTCTTCCGCAGCGCCACTCCCGACCGCCGACCTCTCGCTGGGAGAGGTGGTACGCCCGGGTCCCCGGCCCCCGCCGGAGGTGTCGTCAGCCGTGGCTTGGACGGGCACTGCGTATGTACGTTTACGTGCGTCGCGCGAAGTACTGCGAGATGCGAGGGGGTCGTGCGTCAGCCCTGGCGCTGCTTGTGGCGCAGGTTGTCGCAGATGACCATGACCCGACCGTGACGGCGGATCACCTTGCACTTGTCGCAGATCTTCTTGACGCTCGGCTTGACCTTCATGGGATGTCAGGTTCTCCGGGTCAGTGCCAGCACCCCGCCGAAGCGAGATGTGGGCAAGATCTACTTGTAGCGGTAGACGATCCGGCCACGCGTCAGGTCGTACGGGGAGAGCTCCACCACGACCCGGTCGTCCGGAAGGATTCGGATGTAGTGCATCCGCATCTTGCCGGAGATGTGCGCGAGGACCTTGTGACCGTTCTGGAGTTCCACCTTGAACATGGCGTTCGGGAGGGACTCGATCACGGTGCCCTCAATTTCGATGGCACCTTGCTTCTTGGCCACGCTTCGCCTTTCGAATCGGCTACCTTGATCGACTTCGTCACTCGTATGTGGACACACGGATGCACGAGAGCCGACGAGTCAGTCTACGTCAGCGGACTCCAAAAGACGAATCCGTCAAGTTTGCCCACCGCGGGAGATCCTTAGACCTCGCGCCGGCCCCCAATCCCCCCGGGGGTTGGGGACGCCTCACCCCAGGGGGTCGGGCGCCGCCTCCACCCCGGCCCCTCCTCCACGCAGCCCTCGCGGCTCGGCGCCGGGGCGCCTCACAGGCTTCGGCCCGCTGCGCCGGACTCCGCCCGCCGGACGCCACTCACCCCAACGGGTCGGGCGCCGCCTCCACCCCGTACTGCGCCAGCTTCTCGCGGCCGCAGTCCGGAGCGGTCAGGACCAGCGGGCCCTGCTCCGTGAGGGCGATGGAGTGCTCCCAGTGGGAGGACCAGGTGCCGTCGGTGGTGATGACGGTCCACTCGTCCTCCAGCACCTCCGTACGGGCCGTGCCGAGGGAGACCATCGGCTCGATGGCCAGGCAGAGGCCCGGGACCAGCTTGACGCCCTTGCCGCGCTTGCGGGAGACGTAGTTCAGCAGGTGCGGGTCCATGTGCATCTCGGTGCCGATGCCGTGCCCGCCGTAGTCCTCGATGATCCCGTACTTTCCGGTCGCCGGACGGGGCTGGCGGCGGATGTAGGACTCGATCGCCTTCGAGATGTCGACCAGGCGGTTGTTCACCTTCATCGCCGCGATGCCGGCCCACATCGACTCCTCGGTCACCCGGGAGAGCTCGATGAGCTCCGGAGCGTGACCGGTGCCGACGAAGGCCGTGTAGGCGGCGTCGCCGTGCCAGCCGTCGATGATCGCGCCGGCGTCGATGGAGATGATGTCGCCGTCCTTGAGGACGGTCTTGTCGTCCGGGATGCCGTGGACGACCACCTCGTTCACCGAGGTGCAGATGGTCGCGGGGAATCCGCCGTACCCGAGGAAGTTCGACTTCGCCCCGTGGTCGGCGATCACCTTGCGCGCGACCTGGTCCAGGTCCTGGGTGGTGGCGCCGGGCACCGCCGCCTCGCGGGTGGCGGCGTGAATGGCGGCGACCACCAGCCCCGCCTCACGCATCTTCGCGATCTGCTCGGGGGTCTTGATCTGCACCATTGCACGGCGCCTTTCTGCATGAGCGGGGACGGCCCGGCGGGGCCGGCGCTCGGGGGCGGGAGAAGGAGCGGGGCTGGGGGCGGGCAGCTGCAAGGCGGAGGAGAGAGGCAACGCGGAGCGTCGTCGACTGACGACAGCGCCGCAGATGCGTGCCCCCGGCCCCGCGACGCCGCCCCCGAGTGCCGGCCCCGCTAGGTCAACGATACGGCGGCAAGCAGTCGGCCGCGGCGCCCAAGGACGCCGCGGCCGACTGCACTGCTGGTACTACGGGTGTGCCTCAGCCCTTGTCGGACTTCAGAGCCTCCATGGCCCGCTCGGTCACCTCGGTGACCTTGCCGAGCGCGGAGATGGTGACCACCAGGTCCTGGGCCCTGTAGTAGTCGATGATCGGCTCGGTCTGCGTGTGGTAGACCTCGAGCCGGGTGCGGACCGTCTCTTCGCTGTCGTCGTCGCGCTGGTACAGCTCGCCGCCGCAGATGTCGCAGACACCCTCGGTCTTCGGCGGGTTGTACGTCACGTGGAACACGTGCGCGCTCTCGTTGCGGCAGACCCGGCGGCCCGCGATCCGCTTCACGACCTCGTCCTCGGGTACCTCGAGGTCGAGCACCGCGTCCAGCTTTACGCCCTCGTCCTTGAGCATCACATCGAGAGCCTCGGCCTGGCCCACGTTGCGCGGGAAGCCGTCGAGCAGGAAGCCGTTGACCGCGTCCGGCTGGGACATGCGGTCCTTGGCCATCCCGATCGTGACCTCGTCCGGCACCAGCTGTCCCGCGTCCATGTAGGCGCGGGCCTGCTTGCCAAGGTCGGTGCCCTGGCTGATGTTGGCGCGGAAGAGGTCGCCCGTGGAGATGTGCGGAATCGACAGGTTCTTGGCAAGGTACGCAGCCTGCGTTCCCTTGCCGGCACCCGGCGGGCCGACGAGGACGATTCGCATCAGCGGAGGAACCCTTCGTAATTGCGCTGCTGGAGCTGACTCTCGATCTGCTTCACGGTCTCCAGACCCACACCCACGATGATGAGGATGCTCGTCCCGCCGAACGGGAAGTTCTGGTTGGCTCCGCCGAAGCCTGCCAACGCCATCGTCGGCACAAGAGCGATCAGACCCAGGTACAGCGATCCCGGCCAAGTGATCCTGTTGAGCACGTAGCTCAGGTACTCGGCAGTAGGTCGACCGGCCCGGATACCCGGGACGAAGCCACCATACTTCTTCATGTTGTCGGCGACTTCCTCGGGGTTGAACGAGATCGCCACGTAGAAGAACGCGAAGAACACGATCAGCAGGAAGTACGTCGTCAGGTAGTACGGGTGGGTTCCCTTGACGAAGTGGTCCTGGATCCAGACCGCCCAGCCCGCAGTGGAGTTGGAGAACTGGACGATCAGGGCCGGGATGTAGAGCAGCGAAGAAGCGAAGATGACGGGAATCACACCCGCCTGGTTCACCTTCAACGGGATGTACGTGGACGTACCGCCGTACGACCGGCGGCCGATCATGCGCTTCGCGTACTGCACCGGGATGCGGCGCTGGGCCTGCTCGACGAAGACGACGAGGGCCACCATCACGAAGCCGATCAGGATGACGGTGGCGAACTCGATCCAGCCGTCCGCGAGCTTGCCGCTCGTCTTGATGGCCCACAGGGCGCCGGGGAAGCTGGCCGCGATCGAGATGAACATCAGGATCGACATGCCGTTGCCGATGCCGCGGTCGGTGATGAGCTCACCGAGCCACATGACGGCGGCGGTGCCGGCCGTCATCGTGATGACCATGACGATGGTCGTGAACATCGACTGGTTCGGGACGATCTGGTCGGCGACGGGGCAGCCGCTGAAGAGCGCGCCGCTGCGCGCGGTCGCGACCAGGCCGGTGCCCTGCAGGATGGCGAGTGCGACCGTCAGATAACGCGTGTACTGCGTGATCTTCGCCTGGCCGGACTGCCCCTCCTTCTTGAGCGCCTCGAGTCGGGGAATGACCACGGTCAGCAGCTGAAGAATGATGCTGGCCGTGATGTACGGCATGATGCCGAGCGCGAAGATCGTGATCTGCAGCAGTGCACCACCGCTGAACATGTTCACCAGGCCGAAGAGGCTGTTATTGCCCTTGCTTGCCTGATCAACACAGGTCTGGACGTTCTCGTAGCTCACTCCCGGTACCGGGATGTGTGCCCCGAGCCGGTAGAGCACGATGATGCCGAGCGTGAAGAACAGCTTCTTGCGCAGGTCGGGCGTCTTGAACGCCCGGGCGAACGCGGTGAGCACGGTGCCTCCTGCGACCCCCGCGCAATGCGTAGAGGTGACGGTCTTGAGGATCGATGAATACGTGAGAGCCAAAGGGGCCCAGGACGCTTGCGCCCAGGGCTTACCACAGCAACGGAGGCCACCTTACCGGCGTACATGCCCCCCTAGGAACGACCAACCGGGGATGCCCCAAATGAGAGGCATCCCCGGTCGGATGTTCAGGCCACCGAATGGTCCGAGTTGTCTCAGACGAGCTCGGTGACGGTGCCGCCCGCGGCGGCGATCTTCTCCTTGGCGGAGCCGGAGACGGCGTCAACCGAAACCTGCAGTGCCACGGAGATCTCGCCCTGTCCGAGGACCTTGACGAGGTGGTTGTTGCGCACAGCGCCCTTGGCGACCAGGTCGGCCACCGTGACCTCTCCACCCTCGGGGTAGAGCGTCGCGAGCTTGTCCAGGTTCACGACCTGGTACTCGGTGCGGAACGGGTTCTTGAAGCCCTTGAGCTTCGGGAGACGCATGTGGAGGGGCATCTGCCCACCCTCGAAGCGCTCCGGAACCTGGTAACGGGCCTTGGTGCCCTTGGTACCACGACCAGCGGTCTTACCCTTGGATGCCTCACCACGACCCACACGGGTCTTGGCGGTCTTGGCACCCGGGGCAGGCCGGAGGTCATGCGCCTTCAGCGGCTTGTTCTCCGCCATGTCAGTCGACCTCCTCAACCGTCACGAGGTGGCGGACGGTGTGCACCATTCCGCGGAACTCGGGGCGGTCCTCCTTGACAACCACGTCGTGCAGGCGCTTGAGCCCGAGCGAACGCAGGGTGTCGCGGTGGTTCTGCTTGCTGCCGATGTACGACTTCGTCTGCGTGATCTTGAGACGGGCCATTACGCACCTGCTCCCGCACGAGCACGAAGCAGAGCCGCGGGGGCGACGTCCTCGAGGGGCAGACCGCGGCGGGCCGCGATCTCCTCGGGACGCTGCAGGCCCTGGAGGGCCGCCACGGTCGCGTGCACGATGTTGATCGGGTTCGAAGAACCGAGCGACTTCGACAGGATGTCGTGGACGCCGGCGCACTCCAGAACGGCGCGCACCGGGCCTCCGGCGATCACACCGGTACCGGGGGAAGCAGGCTTGAGCAGAACGACGCCCGCAGCCTTCTCGCCCTGGATCGGGTGAGGGATCGTGCCCTGGATACGCGGGACCTTGAAGAAGTTCTTCTTGGCCTCTTCCACGCCCTTGGCGATGGCCGCGGGAACTTCCTTGGCCTTGCCGTATCCGACACCGACGCTGCCGTCACCATCGCCCACCACGACCAGCGCGGTGAAGCTGAAGCGACGACCACCCTTCACGACCTTGGCGACACGGTTGATCGCGACGACGCGCTCGACGTACGCGGTCTTCTCGGCGGCAGCTGCGCCGCCGTCACGGCCCTTCCGGTCCCGCCGCTCGCCGCCACCGGCACCGCTTCCGCGGCGCTGGGGTCCAGCCATTGGAATTACCTCTCTCTGTTACGTCCGCTGTGCGTAGGAACCGGGGCTTAGAACTTCAGCCCGGCTTCACGGGCGGCGTCAGCCAGAGCGGCAATCCGCCCGGCGTACTGGTTACCACCGCGGTCAAACACGACGGCCTCGACGCCTGCGGCCTTGGCGCGCTCGGCGACCAGGGCCCCGACCTGCTTGGCAAGGGCGCTCTTGTCACCCTCGGCGCCGCGGATGGAAGCGTCAAGGGTCGACGCCGACGCGAGCGTGTGGCCCGCGATGTCGTCGATGACCTGAGCGACCATGTGGCGGTTGGAACGCGTCACAACCAAGCGCGGACGCTCGGGCGAACCGGAGATGTGCTTCCGGACGCGGATGTGGCGGCGCTTGAGGGCGGCACGCTTGTAGGCGTCGCCCTTGGCGATCTTTACTCCGTATGCCATGGCTTACTTACCCGCCTTTCCGACCTTGCGGCGGATAACCTCGCCGGCGTACTTGACGCCCTTGGCCTTGTACGGGTCAGGCTTCCGCAGCTTGCGGATCTTCGCCGAAACCTCGCCGACCTTCTGCTTGTCGATGCCCTCGACAGTGAACTTCGTGGGCGACTCGACCTTGAAGGTGATGCCTTCGGGGGCCTCGATGAGGATCGGGTGGCTGTAGCCCAGGGCGAACTCCAGGTTGGAGCCCTTCGCCTGGACGCGGTAACCGACACCGCTGATCTCGAGCGCCTTGATGTATCCCTGGGTCACGCCGGTGATCATGTTCGCCACCAGCGTGCGGGACAGGCCGTGAAGGGCCTTGTTCTGACGCTCGTCGTTCGGGCGGACGACGTTCAGAACGCCGTCCTCACCCTTGGTGACCTCGATCGGCGCGGCAACGGTGTGCGAGAGGGAACCCTTGGGTCCCTTCACCGCGACCGTACGGCCATCGATGGTGACGTCCACACCGGCGGGAACCTGGATGGGGAGCTTGCCGATTCGCGACATGAGCTTTTCCTCCGTTCCCGACTACCAGACGTAGGCGAGGACTTCCCCACCTACGCCCTTCTTGCTGGCCTGCTGGCCGGTCAGGAGACCGTGGGACGTGGAGATGATCGCCACGCCCAGGCCGCCGAGAACCTTCGGCAGATTGGTGGACTTTGCGTATACACGCAGACCCGGCTTCGAAATGCGCTTGATGCCGGCGATCGAACGCTCGCGGTTCGGCCCGAACTTCAGGTCCAGAACGAGGGTCTTGCCGACCTCTGCGTCCTCGACCTTCCAGCCGGTGATGAAGCCCTCCTGCTGGAGGATCTCCGCGATGTGCGACTTGATCTTGCTGTGCGGCATCGACACGTCGTCGTGATACGCCGAGTTCGCGTTACGCAGACGCGTGAGCATGTCTGCGATGGGATCAGTCATGGTCATGAGTTGGCCTTCGGCCTCTCTCGCCGGGGTTTCCTGTATGCGCCATCCCTCTCCCCACTCAGTGGTGGGACGGGTGCGGTGCGGGGACCTACGGCGTAGTAAGTCGGTCTAGGGCGGCAGGCGCCCAACCCCACAAGCCTACGGCATGCGAGGAGGGGCTCCTGCCGACCAGATACTTACCGAGAGCTTCCGGGTAATCCCAACGCCCAGGGGGCGAAGGAGAATTACCAGGAGCTCTTGGTCACGCCCGGCAGCTCGCCACGGTGAGCCATCTCACGAAGGCACACGCGGCACAGGCCGAACTTGCGGTAGACGGAGTGGGGCCGGCCGCAGCGCTGGCAGCGGGTGTACCCGCGGACGCCGAACTTCGGCTTACGGGCGGCCTTAGCGATCAGGGACTTCTTCGCCACGGTCAGTTCTCCTTGAACGGGAAGCCGAGGTGACGAAGGAGGGCACGACCCTCGTCGTCATTGGTCGCCGTGGTGACCACGGTGATGTCCATGCCCCGGACCCGGTCGATCTTGTCCTGGTCGATCTCGTGGAACATGACCTGCTCCGTGAGACCGAAGGTGTAGTTGCCACGGCCGTCGAACTGCTTCGGCGACAGACCACGGAAGTCACGGATACGCGGAAGCGCGAGCGACAGCGTACGGTCCAGGAACTCCCACATGCGGTCACCACGGAGGGTGACGTGGCAGCCGATCGGCTGCCCCTCGCGCAGCTTGAACTGCGCGATCGACTTGCGGGCCTTGGTGACGGCCGGCTTCTGACCGGTGATCGTGGTGAGGTCGCGCACGGCGCCATCGATCAGCTTGGAGTCGCGGGCGGCGTCGCCCACACCCATGTTGACCACGATCTTGACCAGACCGGGGACCTGCATGACGTTCTCGTACGAGAACTCCTCACGCAGCTTGCCGGCGATTTCCTCGCGGTAGCGCGTCTTGAGACGCGGCGCAGTGGTGGTAGTCATCAGATGTCCTCACCGGTGCGCTTGGCAACGCGGATCTTGTTGCCCTCGTCGTCAAAGCGGTAGCCGACGCGAGTAACGACCTTGTTGCCGTCCTTCTCAACAACCAGCTGCACGTTGCTGACGTGGACGGGGGCCTCGGTCGTCACAATGCCACCGGTCTGCGAACCGCGAGCGGTCTGACCGGCCTTCGTGTGCTTCTTGACCCGGTTGACACCCTCGACGAGAACGCGGTCCTGAGCGGGGTAGGCAACGATGACCTTGCCCTGCTTGCCCTTGTCCTTGCCGGTGATGACCTGAACCAGGTCGCCCTTCTTGATCTTCATGCTTACAGCACCTCCGGCGCGAGCGAGATGATCTTCATGAACTTCTTCTCGCGCAGCTCACGGCCCACCGGGCCGAAGATACGGGTGCCGCGGGGGTCGCCGTCGTTCTTCAGAATGACGGCGGCGTTCTCGTCGAAGCGGATGTACGAGCCATCCTGACGACGACGCTCCTTGACGGTGCGAACGATGACGGCCTTGACGACGTCACCCTTCTTCACGTTGCCACCGGGGATCGCGTCCTTGACGGTGGCGACGATGACGTCACCGATGCCCGCGTAGCGGCGACCCGAGCCACCGAGAACACGGATGGTGAGAATTTCCTTCGCACCCGTGTTGTCGGCGACACGCAGTCGCGACTCCTGCTGGATCACGTCTATCTCCTGATCGTCTGCCGGTTCCCGGCGGGGGCCGCTCCGTTACCGGAACGGACCCCCGCCGAGCCTGGCGGAACCTGCCTGAAGGGGAAGCCCCTCAGGAATTACTTGGCCTTCTCGAGGATCTCGACGATGCGCCACCGCTTCGTGGCGGACAGCGGCCGGGTCTCCATCAGGAGGACGCGGTCGCCGACGCCGGCGGCGTTCTGCTCGTCGTGGGCCTTGAGCTTGTTCGTACGGCGGATGACCTTGCCGTACAGCGCGTGCTTGACGCGGTCCTCGACAGCGACGACGACGGTCTTGTCCATCTTGTCGCTGACGACCAGACCCTCACGGGTCTTGCGGAAACCGCGGTCGGTGTTCGTCTCAGTCACAGTCTTCTCGCTCATCAGACGCTCTCCACCGTCTCAATGCCGAGCTCGCGCTCGCGCATCAGGGTGTAGATCCGGGCGATGTCCTTACGGACGGACTTGAGCCGGCCGTGGTTCTCGAGCTGTCCGGTCGCCGCCTGGAAGCGGAGGTTGAACAGCTCTTCCTTGGCCTCGCGGAGCTTGTTGAGGAGCTCCTCGTCGCCCAGCTCGCGCAGCTCGGACGTCTTGGTACCGGCCGACATCACGACTCACCTGCCTCGCGCCGAACAATCCGGCACTTCATCGGAAGCTTGTGAGCAGCGCGGGTGAGCGCCTCACGAGCAATCTTCTCGTTCGGGTAGGACAGCTCGAACATCACCCGGCCCGGCTTGACGTTCGCGATCCACCACTCGGGAGAACCCTTACCGGAACCCATGCGGGTCTCGGCAGGCTTCTTCGTGAGGGGGCGGTCCGGGTAGATGTTGATCCAGACCTTGCCGCCACGCTTGATGTGACGGGTCATCGCGATACGAGCGGACTCGATCTGACGGTTCGTCACGTACGCCGGGGTCAGCGCCTGGATGCCGTACTCGCCGAACGCAACCTGCGTGCCACCCTTGGACATACCGCTGCGCTTCGGGTGGTGCTGCTTGCGGTGCTTGACCCTACGGGGGATCAGCATTTCGGTCAGGCCTCCGTTCCGGTGCTCTCAGCAGCCGGAGCAGCGGCGGACGCGTCGGCCTTGGGGGCCTCGGCGGCCGGAGCCGTCTGCTGCGGCTTGCGGCCGCGACCGCCACGCTCACTGCCACCGCGGCCACCGCGGCCGGCCGGACGGTCAGCGCCGCCACGGGCCGGGCGGTTGCCCGCACGGGCAGCAGCGTTCTCGGCGCGGACCTCGGCGATGTTCTTGACGTCGCCCTTGTAGATCCAGACCTTCACGCCGATGCGGCCGAAGGTCGTCTTGGCCTCGAAGAAGCCGTAGTCGACGTTCGCACGGAGGGTGTGCAGGGGCACGCGGCCCTCGCGGTAGAACTCCGAGCGGGACATCTCGGCGCCGCCGAGGCGGCCACCGCACTGGATCTTGATGCCCTTGGCGCCGGCCTTCATCGTGCTCTGCATGCTCTTGCGCATGGCACGACGGAAGGAGACGCGGGAGGAGAGCTGCTCGGCGACGGCCTGGGCCACCAGCTGGGCGTCCACCTCGGGGTTCTTGACCTCGAGGATGTTCAGCTGGACCTGCTTGCCGGTCAGCTTCTCCAGCTCGCCACGGATGCGGTCGGCCTCGGCGCCGCGGCGGCCGATGACGATGCCCGGGCGGGCGGTGTGGATGTCAACGCGGACGCGGTCGCGGGTGCGCTCGATCTCGACCTTCGAGATGCCGGCCCGCTCCATGCCCTTCGTCATCATGCGACGAATGGCGACGTCTTCCTTGACGTAGTCCTTGTACAGCTTGTCGGCGTACCAACGGGACTTGAAGTCCGTGGTAATGCCGAGCCGGAACCCGTGCGGGTTTACCTTCTGGCCCATTACCGGGTTCCTTCCTTGCTGCTGACGACCACGGTGATGTGGCTGGTCCGCTTACGGATCCGGTAGGCACGGCCCTGAGCACGCGGACGGAACCGCTTCAGGGTCGGACCCTCGTCCACAAACGCCTCGCTGATGACCAGCGAAGAGGCGTCGGGGTGGTCGTAGTTGTGTGCAGCGTTGGCGATGGCGCTGTCAAGCACCTTGCCAACCGGCACGCTCGCGGCCTGCGGGGCGAAACGCAGGACCGCCTGAGCCTCCGTGGCATCCATGCCACGGATGAGGTCCACCACTCGGCGGGCCTTCATGGGCGTGACGCGGATGTACCGCGCCTGGGCCCTGGCTTCCATGGTTGTCCCTTCGGTGTGAGTCATAGTCGTTTCCACCCCGCGCTAGCGGCGCTTCGACTTCCGGTCGTCCTTGACGTGGCCGCGGAAGGTGCGAGTCGGCGAGAACTCGCCGAGCTTGTGGCCGACCATCGACTCGGTGACGAACACCGGGACGTGGATCTTGCCGTTGTGCACCGCGATGGTGTGACCCAGCATGGCCGGGATGATCATCGAGCGACGGGACCAGGTCTTGATGACGTTCTTGGTGCCTGCTTCGTTCTGTACGTCCACCTTCTTGACGAGGTGTCCGTCGACGAAGGGCCCCTTCTTGAGACTGCGCGGCATCTAAACCCGCTCCTAGCGCTTCTTGTTCGTCTTGCGGCGGCGGACGATGTACTTGCTCGATGCCTTCTTCGGCGAGCGAGTACGACCTTCCTTCTGACCCCACGGCGAGACCGGGTGACGTCCACCGGAGGTCTTGCCTTCACCACCACCGTGCGGGTGGTCGACCGGGTTCATCGCAACACCGCGGACGGACGGGCGAACGCCCTTCCAGCGCATGCGACCGGCCTTGCCCCAGTTGATGTTCGACTGCTCGGCGTTGCCGACCTCGCCGATCGTGGCGCGGCAGCGGGCGTCGACCAGGCGGATCTCACCCGACGGCATACGAAGGTGGGCCATGGTGCCCTCCTTCGCCAGCAGCTGCACGGAGGCACCCGCGGAACGGGCGAACTTCGCGCCGCCGCCGGGCCGCAGCTCGATGGCGTGGATGGTCGTACCGACCGGGATGTTGCGCAGCGCCAGGTTGTTGCCGGGCTTGATGTCGGCGGCCGGGCCGTTCTCGACACGGTCACCCTGGCCCAGGCCACGCGGCGCGATGATGTAGCGCTTCTCGCCGTCCGCGTAGTGCAGGAGCGCGATGCGCGCGGTGCGGTTCGGGTCGTACTCGATGTGCGCGACCTTGGCCGGCACGCCGTCCTTGTCGTGACGACGGAAGTCGATCACGCGGTAGGCGCGCTTGTGGCCACCACCCTGGTGGCGAACGGTCACACGACCGGTGTTGTTACGGCCGCCCTTGCTGTGCAGGGGGCGGACCAGCGACTTCTCCGGCGTGGACCGCGTGATCTCGACAAAGTCGGCGACGCTGGAGCCACGACGGCCCGGGGTCGTCGGCTTGTACTTGCGGATACCCATTTCTCAGTCCTCGTCCGATTCCGGACGACTCGACCTCCGTTAGGAGGTCGGGCCGCCGAAGATGTCGATTCGGTCGCCCTCAGCGAGGGTCACGATGGCGCGCTTGGTGTCAGCGCGCTTGCCGAAACCGGTCTTGGTGCGCTTGCGCTTACCCTGACGGTTGATCGTGTTGACCCCGGTGACCTTGACCGAGAAGACCGCTTCCACGGCCTGCTTGATCTGGGTCTTGTTGGAGCCGGGCGCGACGATGAACGTGTACTTGTTCTCGTCGAGCAGCGCGTAGCTCTTCTCCGAAACAACCGGCTTGACGAGAACGTCACGCGGGTCGGAGTAGGTCTTGCTGGTAACGGTCGCCTCGCTCATCAGGCGTCGCTCCCTTCGGTCTCAGCGGTCTGGGGGCCAGACACGAAGGACTCGAAGGCGGCCTGGGTGAAGACCACGTCGTCAGAGACGATCACGTCGTACGTGTTCAGCTGGCCCGGCTCCAGGATGTGCACCTGGGGCAGGTTGCGTGCGGAGAGCCACGCGGCCTCGTCGTTGCGGTCGACGACCAGGAGCACGTGCTTGCGCTCCGAGATCTTGCCGAACAGCGACTTGGCGGCCTTCGTGGAGACTCCACCCTCGACCACGCCGGTGACGACGTGGATGCGGGAGTGACGCGCCCGGTCGGAGAGGGCACCGCGCAGGGCGGCGGCCTTCATCTTCTTGGGGGTGCGCTGCGAGTAGTCACGCGGCTGCGGGCCGTGGACGACGCCACCGCCGACGAACTGCGGCGCGCGGGTCGAACCCTGGCGCGCACGGCCGGTGCCCTTCTGGCGGTAAGGCTTGCGCCCACCACCACGGACTTCGCCGCGACGCTTGGTCTTGTGCGTGCCCTGACGGGCAGCTGCCAGCTGTGCGACAACGACCTGGTGGATCAGCGGAACGCTGGTCTTCGCGTCGAAGATCTCCGCGGGGAGCTCGACGGTACCGGCCTTGTCGCCTGCCGGCGAAAGGATGTCAATGGTGCTCATTACCTCAAGCCCCCTTGGCCGCGGTACGGACCAGGACGAGGCCGCCGTTCGGACCGGGGACTGCGCCCTTGATGAGGAGCAGACCCTTCTCCGCGTCAACCGCGTGGATGGTCAGGTTCTGGGTGGTGACGCGCTCGTTACCCATCCGACCGGCCATGCGCATGCCCTTGAAGACACGCCCAGGGGTGGCACAGCCACCGATCGAACCGGGGGAACGGTGCTTGCGCTGGACGCCGTGACCGGCGCCGAGGCCCTTGAAGTTGTGACGCTTCATGACACCGGCGAAGCCCTTGCCCTTGCTCTTGCCCGTGACGTCGACCTTGACGCCGGACTCGAACACCTGGGCGGTGATCTCCTGGCCGAGCGTGTACTCGCTCGCGTCAGGGGTGCGGAGCTCCACCAGGTGGCGGCGGGGGGTCACGTCGGCCTTGGCGAAGTGGCCCTTGAGGGGCTTGTTCACCTTGCGCGGGTCGATCTCGCCGAAGGCGATCTGGACCGACTCGTAGCCGTCGCTGTCGTTCGTGCGGACCTGCGTCACGACGCACGGACCGGCCTTGACGACGGTCACCGGGACGACCCGGTTGTTCTCGTCCCAGACCTGGGTCATGCCGAGCTTCTCGCCCAGGACGCCCTTGATGTTCTTGCTCATCTCGGCCCGTCCCCTCAGAGCTTGATCTCGATGTCGACGCCAGCCGGCAGGTCGAGGCGCATCAGCGAGTCAACCGTCTTCGGGGTGGGGTCGAGAATGTCGATGAGGCGCTTGTGCGTGCGCATCTCGAAGTGCTCGCGAGAGTCCTTGTACTTGTGCGGCGACTTGATGACGCAGTACACGTTCTTCTCAGTGGGCAGCGGCACCGGGCCCGCGACCGACGCACCAGTGCGGGTCACCGTCTCGACGATCTTCTTCGCCGAGGAGTCGATGACCTCGTGGTCGTAGGCCTTGAGCCGGATGCGGATCTTCTGTCCCGCCATGGCTACTAGTAGTCCTGTCTCTCGTAACGCTCTGGAACCCGTGGTTCTGGTAACTCCGCCTCCGACCCACGCGGTCGGGCGTGTCGCATCCCCTCTACGAAAATCTCCCGAAGGAGATCCCAACCAAGGGGGTGCGGGCCTGAGACCGCGCTGCCGGGGGTGAAACCCCACCGGGCGCCTGGCCGGTGCCACACATACGCTTCCCGAAAGATTCCCGTACGTCCGGCCCTGGGGGCCGACGAGTACTGTGGGACTCGCTTCCGGTCCTCCCGGCGGGAGGCGCGCAGCATTGACACTCAACCGAGCAACCTGGCTAGTGTGCCATACGGGGCACGAGCCTGGCCAATCGGGCGGAGGATCTTACCCCCCGCGTCGCCATGGTCAAACGCGGGCACGAGCCGGGCCGGGCTCCCCCGCGTTATTCGGTCGAGCGCCACCCGTCGCCGCCCCTACAGTGACCGCCGGACAGAGGCCAGGGGGGCACAGCACATGCGTACGCACTATCCGCGGACCCCGCATCTGCCCTGGTCGCCCGGGGCCACCTCCGACGACGTGCGCCTGACCGACCTCGCGGGGCTCACCGGCACGCAGGTCGTGGTCACCGAGAAGCTCGACGGCGAGAACACCACGCTGTACGCCGACGGCCTGCACGCCCGCTCCCTCGACTCGGCCCACCACCCTTCGCGCGGATGGGTCAAGGCGCTCCAGAGCAGGATCGGCCCCCGCATTCCGGCGGGGTGGCGGATCTGCGGCGAGAACGTGTTCGCCCGGCACTCGATCCCGTACGAGGACCTGGCGGGCTACTTCTACGGCTTCTCCGTCTGGGACGGCGACGTCTGTCTGGACTGGGACCGGACCGTGGACTTCCTCCGCGACCTCGGGGTCCCGACACCGCCCGTGCTGTGGCGCGGCGTCTTCGACGCCCGCGCCGAGAAGACGCTGCGCGCGATGAGACCCGACACGGACCGCCAGGAGGGTTACGTCGTCCGCCCCGCCGAAGCCTTTCCCGCCGCCGCGTTCGAACGGCGGGTCGCGAAGTGGGTGCGGCCGGGCCACGTGACCACGGACACCCACTGGATGCACGCGGCGGTGGTGGAGAACGGGCTGGGCCCGGCCGCCGCCCTCTGGTCCGTGCGTTCGGGCGCCCCCGTGGACCCGGCGGCCCTGGCCGTCGCCACGGGCACCGGCCCGGGCGACGCACCGGCCGCCCTCGCGACGGCCGACGCCCTGGACGCGCGCGGCAGCACCGGCGACGACCGGCTGGCCGGGGTGCTCGCCGCCCTGGTGCACCGCACCCGACGGGCCGCACTCGCCCCGGCGCTCGCCGGACCGCTCGGGATGCGGCTCGCCCGGCAGACGGCGGACCTCGTCGGCCTGTACCCCGCGCTGCACCGCCCCTACCCGGACGAGCAGCGCCACGGCGGTCTGGCGTGGATGGCGCTCGCCGCCCGCCTGCCGGTCCTGCACGCGCTGGCGGACGCGCTGGCCGAGGGTCCGGAGGCCCGCGAGGAGGTGGAGTGGTCCGAACTGCACGCCCGGGACGTGGCCGAACCGGACGGACTGCGTGAGGCCTTCGCCGGTCTGGAGCCGGACGCCGCCGACCGCTGTCTGGCGCAGGCCCGTGAGGCGTACGCGCGCGGCCGCGTCACCACCGCGGAGGAAGCGGTCGCCGCGACCTGGCGATGGCGGTCCGGTGGCTTCCCTCGCCTGATCCACCTGGCCGGCCCCTCCGGCAGCGGGAAGAGCACCTTCGCCCGGGGGCTGCCGGGCATCACCACGTACATCTCGCTCGACGACCTGCGCCAGGCCCGGGGCTCGCGCGCCGACCAGAGCGCCAACGAGGAGGTCATGCGGGAGGGCCTGCGCCGCCTGGACGCCGCCCTGGTCCCCGGCGCCACCGTGGTCTGGGACGCCACCTCCCTCAACCCGCACCAGCGCTCCGTGATCCACGCGACCGCCCACCGCCACGACGCCCTGCTCACCCATGCGGTGGCCTGGGTGGGAGCGGAGGAGCTCACCGCGCGCAACGGCCGGCGCGACCATCCGGTGCCGCCGGACGTCCTGGCCTCGCAGCTGCGCCGCTTCGTGCCCCCGTATCCCGGCCAGGCGCACCGCACCTGGTACATCGGGACGAGCGGAACCGTGGAGGACCGGGCCTGATGCGTACGAGCGAGGAGATCTACCACCGGGTCCGCTGGGACCCCCGGTTCGACCCGGCGCGCTTCGTCCTGGGCGTCGCCCAGCGCGGCCGGGACCCTGAGCGGGTGCCGCTGGACCGCTTCACGCCGGGCGGCGACATCCCCTGGCACCGCGTGCTGTTCGTCGAGGCGGACGGCGAGGTGGTGTGGGACCGGTCCACGGGGGCCGACCGGATCGACGCGACGGACGCGGGCCGGGTCAGCACCCCGCGCCGGCTCCCCTCCCCCTACTTCACCTCCCGCACCCCGCACGCCTTCTCCCCTGCCACGGGCACCTGGGAACCGGCGCCCGCCCGGACCCCGGGCCCGTCCGGTCCGCTGACGGTGCTCACCTGGAACACCCTCTGGGACCGCTACGACAGCGACCGCATCGACACGGCCCGCCGCCGCCCGCTCCTCCTCGACGCCCTGCGCGCGGCGGACGCCGACGTCATCGCGCTCCAGGAGGCGGAGCCCGTGCTGCTGGACCTCCTGCTCGGCTGCGACTGGCTGCGGGCGGGATACGTCCTCGCCGCCGGCCCGGCCGGCCGCGACGTGGCGGACAACGGCCTGCTGCTGTTCAGCCGCCTGCCGGTGAGCGAGGCGGGTCTGCACGCACTCGGCCCGCACAAGGCGGTGGCCGCGGCCGTCGTCGAGACGGCCGAGGGCCCCGTCACGGTCGCCGTGACGCACCTCAGCAGCGACCACTCCCCCGACGGAGCGGCCCGCCGCGACCACGAACTCGCCGACCTGGCAACCGGGTTGGCCGCGATACAGGGCGAGCTGCTCCTCGTCGGCGACTTCAACGACGGCGGCGACCGCCCGCAGACACGCCTGACGATGACGGACGCCTGGAGCGAGGCGCACGGCGCCGCCGACCACACCCCCACCTTCGACCCCTCCGTGAACCCGCTGGCCGCGGTCTCCTCCCTGTCCGGCCGCGCCTCCCGCCTGGACAGGGTCCTGCTGCGTACCGAACGGCTGCGCACCCGGTCGGCGGCCCTGACGGGCGAGGTGCCCGGACCGGAGGGGCTGTACGTCTCCGACCACTACGGCGTACGGGCGGAGCTGGGCCCGCCGCTCGCGGCGTCCGACACGGACCGCGTCGCTGAGCTGAGCCCACCACGTCCGGCGGCCGACACGGACCGCATCACGGAGCGGGTCACCGCGGCCCTCCCCGGCGCCCGGGTCCACGTCGTCGGCTCCCGCCGCATGGGCTGTGCGGCCCCCGACGCGGACCTGGACCTGGTCGCGGCGCTGCCCGGGGCCCCCGATCCGGCGGGGGTACGTCAACGGCTGGCCGCCGCGTTCCCGGAGGCGCGGGACCTGCGCGAGGTGACGGGGGCCCGGGTCCCCGGCCTCCGCTGGCGGCTCGACGGCCTCCGGGTCGACCTCGCCACGGTGCCGACCGGCTCCCTCTCCCCCGCCGAGGCGGTCGCCCGCCGGACGGAGCTGGGCGAGGCGGCCGCCGTCGCCCTGAGCGCGGTGAGCGACGCCGAAGCGGTACTCGCGGCGACGGACCCGCACCGGGACGCCTTCGCCGCCCTCGCCCGGGACGTCAAGGCGTGGGCGGCGGCACGGGGCCTCGACTCCGCGCCGTGCGGCGGACTGCCCGGGCTGGCCTGGGCGGTCCTCGCGGCCCGTACCGCACACGAGGCCGGCGACCTGCCGCCGCTCGCGCTGCTCCGGCACTTCTTCGCTACCTGGGCGATGTGGGACTGGGGAGCACCGGTGGGCCCCGGCCCTTCGCGGGGCCCCGTCACGGTGCTGACGCCGACAGCGCCGGTGCGGTCCTGCACCACCCAGGTCTCCGCCGCCGGCCGCGATCTGCTCACCGCCGAGCTCTACCGCGCCTGGGAGATCACGGACGCCGCCGAGGACGACCAGGACCCGCGCCCTCTGCTCTGCACCTCGCCGCACCTCTCGGAGCAGCACATGTCGTGGGCCCTCGCCTCGATCCCCTCGGGCGCTCCGGACGAGGGGCGGCTACGCGGCCGCCTCCTCGCCCTGTCCGCCGCCCTCACCGACGCGGGCGCCCCCGACTGCCGCATCTGGCCCCGCCCGCTCACGGCCGACGGCCGCACGGGGTACGCGATCGGGCTGGGGGCGACCCCGCCGGACGCCGTCCGGCTGGCGGAGATCGGGGCGGAGGTGCTGCGAGGAATCCGGGGGGCGTCGGTGGTCCCGGTACGTATATAGGGGTCAGCGCCCAGCGGCGTACGGGACGAGACCCGCCCACGCGTCCTCACCGAAGGTGAGCTGCGGCACCGACAGGTCCTTCGAGTCACGGACGTGCACCGCCCCGGGTGCAACCGCGACCTGCGGATCGAGCTGACCGACACCGGGGCGACCGTCTCCCCACCCCCTCCGCCCCCGACGCTCACGAGGAGGGCGGGCGCTGCCTGCTCATCGTCGACGCGCTCGCCGACCGCTGGGGCGTGATCGAGGGCCCGGTTCCGCGGAAGACGGTCTGGGCGGAACTCGACCTCCCACCCGGCCGAGTCCACCGGGTCGTGGTCACCCGCGACCCCCGGGGCCACGACCCGGTGACCCACGACGCGGCTGTCCACGACGTCTAAAGGCTTTTAAAGAACTCAGGGAAACAACCCCACCCAACCCGACCCGGCCCCCGTCCTGACCTGCATCACTCGCGCGAGTGAACCTGGGCAACTGGGCTGGATTCGAGGCCGGTTGTTCGGCATATGCTCGCCGCGACAACCACAGAACTGAGACGGCCCCCGCCGAGACTGACAATCTCAACCGGGGGCCTGACCACGAGGAAGGCAACAACTTCCCGATGGCTATCCCGCAGGTTATCGCGCCCCCGTGCGCCCAGTCCGGCTCCCCCGGCACCCTCCCCGACGTCACGCCGACATCCGGCGTCATCCACGTCAACGCCCGCCACGTCTCCGGCTTCGTGATCATCGGCAACCACCTCGCCCAGCATCACGAGCTCTCCCTCATCGCGATCGGCCTCGCCGTCCACATCCAGTCACTGCCCGCCGGAGCGAAGGTCGGCATCAAGGTCCTCACCGACCGCTTCCCCGAGAGCGAAGCCCGCATCACCGCCGCCCTGCACGAACTGGAAGCCAAGGGCTACCTCCACCGCAGCCGGGTACGCCTCTCCGACGGCCGCGTCATCACCCGCACGATCTCGTACAACCGCCCGGGCGCCGACGCGCCCCCGGCCACCACACCTCCACAACGACAGCCCCGGCGGCACGCACCCGCCGAGCCGCCCCCCGCGCCCGCTCCGCCTCCGCCCCCTCCCCCGGTCGCGGAACCCGCGCCACCGCTCCCCGCGCCCGTCCGCGTACCGGCACCCACCGCACCCAGGACGCCACTCCCGCCGCTGCCCCAGCCCCACAAGCCCACCGAGGAACTACTCCGAACCGCCGCGGCCGTCCTCGCCGACCTACGCCGCCACGCTCCCCAACTCACCTTCCGGATGGCCGACATCGAGGAACTCGCCCCCGGCATCGCCGCCTGGCTCGAACGCGACACCCACCCCGACGCCATCCGCCACGCGCTCACCAGCGACCTCCCCACCCCCGTCAAACACCCGGCGAAGTTCATCCGCCACCGCATCACCACCCTCGTGCCGCCCCCACTCCCCGGCACCACGGACCTCGCACCCCCACCCCGCCGCAAGGCCCTCGTCATCCCGCTCCAGAACTGCGACACCTGTGACCGTGCCTTCCGCGCCACCCACCCCGGCCACTGCCGCGACTGCCGAACCGATCTCCTGGAGGCCGCTTAGCATGAACGTGACGACCCCCCTTGCCTCCGGGCACAGACGAGGAGCGCACGCCATGGCCATCGCCTCAGAACGTGCAGAGCGGGACTCGGCCCGCTACCGGGCCATGCGCGAGATCGTCGGACAGATGCAGGACAGCGTTCCCGGCAAGCTGGAGATCACCAAGGAAGGGATCGTGCACGACATGATGGCCCCGGGGCGCCCCCACGAACTGACCACGGCCCGGGTGAGTCGTCGCCTGGAGAAGCTGATGCCGGACGAGATCGTGGCGCACACAGGGACCCCGGACGTCGAGGAAGAACCGGCGGGCATCATGCGCCATCCGGACGTCATGGTGATCGCCGAGGCCGACATGGAGGGGCAGGGGTCCTTCGATCCCCGGACCGTCATCGCGGCCGTCGAAGTCGTCTCGCAGTCGAACCCGGACAACGACTGGGTGAGCAAGATGCGCGACTATCCGCTTCTCGGCATCCCCGTCTACGCCATCTTCGATCCGCGCTCGGGTACGGGCGCCGTCCTGTCCGACATCCACCCGACGCCGCAGGGCCCCCGCTACGCCACCCGCAAGGATTTCGTGTACGGAGAGGACGTCACCATCGCGGAGTGGACCATTGCGACCAGTGACCTCCCCCGCTACGAGTAGACCGTCCCGGTGCTGGACCTACTCGGGTAGCGCGCCCGGGAGCGCCGGCCGCACCTGATACGCCTCGGGCCGGACCCGCCCGCCCTCTGGCAGACTCCCGTCATGCCTGTACGCACCACTCAAAGCTGGGCCCTGCGCCCCGCCACCCCCGACGACGTCGAGGCCATAGCCGATCTCCGGGCTGTCGTGATGCGCCCGGATCTCGTCCGCCTCGGCCGCTACGACGAACACCGGGTGCGCCAACGGCTGCGCGACTCCTATCTTCCCGAGTACACCTCGGTGATCGTCGTCGACGGCCGGTTCGGCGGGAGCGTCACGCTGCGGCCGTTCGAGGAGGGCCGGTGCCTGGAGAGCTTCTTCCTCGCCGAGGAGCACCAGGGGCGGGGCATCGGATCGGCCGTGCTGAGCGCCCTGCTCGCCCGTACGGACGCCGAAGGGACGCCGGTCCGGCTCAACGTGCTCCAGGGCAGCGCCGCCCGGCGGCTCTACGAGCGGCACGGATTCGCCACGGAACGCGAGGACCCGGTCGACGTGTTCATGGTGCGCCGGGCGCCCGTACCCGCCGTATGAGACAAGAAGAAGGGCCCCGTCCCACCGCTTGCGCGGCGGGACGGGGCCCTTCTCGGTGCTCTTGTGCGGAGCTACCAGGTCAGACGCTCAAGTGATTACTTGAGGATCTTGGTGACCTGGCCGGCGCCCACGGTCCGGCCACCCTCACGGATGGCGAACTTCAGGCCCTCTTCCATGGCGACCGGCTGGATCAGCGCGACGTCCATGAGGGTGTTGTCACCCGGCATGACCATCTCGGTGCCCTCGGGAAGGGTCACAACGCCCGTCACGTCCGTGGTACGGAAGTAGAACTGCGGGCGGTAGTTGTTGAAGAAGGGGGTGTGACGGCCACCCTCGTCCTTCGACAGGATGTAGGCCTGGGCCTGGAAGTCCGTGTGCGGCGTGACCGAACCCGGCTTGATGATGACCTGGCCGCGCTCGACGTCCTCGCGCTTGATGCCACGGAGGAGCAGACCGACGTTCTCACCGGCCTGGCCCTCGTCGAGCAGCTTGCGGAACATCTCGATGCCCGTGACCGTGGTGGTGGTCTTCTCGGTCTTGATACCGACGATGTCGACGGTCTCGTTGACCTTCAGGACACCACGCTCGATACGACCGGTGACGACGGTGCCACGACCGGTGATCGTGAAGACGTCCTCGATCGGCATCAGGAACGGCTTCTCGACGTCACGCTCGGGCTGCGGGATGGACTCGTCGACGGCCTTCATCAGGTCGAGAACGGTCTGGCCCCACTCGGCGTCGCCCTCAAGAGCCTTGAGCGCCGAGACCTTGACGACCGGAAGGTCGTCGCCCGGGAACTCGTACTCGGAGAGGAGCTCACGGACCTCGAGCTCGACGAGCTCCAGGATCTCCTCGTCGTCCACCATGTCGGCCTTGTTCAGGGCGACGACGATGTACGGAACGCCGACCTGGCGGGCCAGGAGCACGTGCTCCTTGGTCTGCGGCATCGGGCCGTCGGTGGCGGCGACGACGAGAATGGCGCCGTCCATCTGCGCCGCACCCGTGATCATGTTCTTGATGTAGTCAGCGTGACCCGGGCAGTCGACGTGCGCGTAGTGACGCGACTCCGTCTGGTACTCGACGTGCGCGATGGAGATGGTGATACCGCGCTGACGCTCTTCCGGCGCCTTGTCGATCTGGTCGAAGGCCGAGGCCTCGTTCAGGTCCGGGTACGCGTCGTGCAGCACCTTGGTAATGGCGGCCGTGAGGGTCGTCTTACCGTGGTCAATGTGACCGATGGTGCCGATGTTGACGTGCGGCTTAGTCCGCTCGAACTTTGCCTTCGCCACTGGGGTCCTCCTGAGTGGTTCTGTACGCCTTGCTTCATCGGCGCCAGGTGATCTTTGCTGGGATGCCGGTGCCGGGGGCATTCGCCACGCTGCTTACGCGCTGCGACGAATGCCCGACCGGGCTCCGGTGATAAGCCTAAAGCGTGTGCTCCGAAGAGTTACTCGCCCTTGGCCTTCGCGATGATCTCCTCGGCGACGTTCCGCGGAACCTCGGCGTAGGAGTCGAACTGCATCGAGTAGCTTGCGCGACCCGAGGTCTTGCTGCGGAGGTCTCCGACGTAGCCGAACATCTCCGAGAGGGGCACGAGGCCCTTCACGACGCGAGCGCCGCTGCGCTCCTCCATGGCCTGAATCTGGCCACGGCGGGAGTTGAGGTCGCCGATGACATCGCCCATGTAGTCCTCGGGCGTGGTGACCTCGACGGCCATCATCGGCTCCAGGAGCACGGGGGACGCCTTGCGGGCACCCTCCTTGAACGCCTGGGAACCGGCGATCTTGAAGGCGAGCTCCGAGGAGTCGACCTCGTGGTAACCACCGTCGAGAAGGGTGACGCGGACGCCGACCATCTCGTAGCCGGCCAGGATGCCGAACTGCATGGCTTCCTGGGCGCCCGCGTCCACCGAGGGAATGTACTCACGGGGGATGCGGCCACCGGTGACCTTGTTGACGAACTCGTAGGACGCGTCGCCACCCTCGATGGGCTCAAGGGCGATCTGCACCTTCGCGAACTGGCCGGTACCACCAGTCTGCTTCTTGTGCGTGTAGTCGATGCGCTCGACGGCCTTGCGGATCGTCTCGCGGTACGCGACCTGCGGCTTGCCGACGTTCGCCTCGACGCGGAACTCGCGCTTCATGCGGTCGACGAGCACCTCGAGGTGAAGCTCGCCCATACCACCGATGATGGTCTGGCCGGTCTCCTCGTCGGAGTGCACCTGGAAGGACGGGTCCTCCTCGGAGAGGCGCTGGATGGCGACACCCAGCTTCTCCTGGTCACCCTTGGACTTGGGCTCGATGGCGACCTGAATGACCGGCGCCGGGAAGTCCATGGACTCCAGGATGACCGGGTTCTTGTCGTCACACAGCGTCTCACCGGTGGTGGTCTGCTTCAGGCCCATGACGGCGATGATGTCACCGGCGCCCACCGACGCGATCTCCTCACGCTTGTTCGCGTGCATGCGGTAGATCTTGCCGATGCGCTCCTTCTTGCCCTTGACCGAGTTCAGCACCGCGGTGCCGGCCTCGAGGCGACCGGAGTAGATCCGGACGAAGGTGAGCTTGCCGAGGTGCGGGTCGCTCGCGATCTTGAACGCCAGGCCGGAGAACGGCTCGTCGTCCGAAGGCTTGCGCTTGATGACGACCTCGGGGTCCTTGACGTCGTGGCCTTCGATGGCCTCGACGTCCAGGGGGGAAGGCAGGTAGCGCACGACCGCGTCGAGCAGGGGCTGAACGCCCTTGTTCTTGAACGCGGTGCCACAGAACACCGGGGTGACGGTGACCGAGTCGGCACTGCCCTTCGACGCGAGGGTGATCCGACGGATCGCGTCGTGCAGCTGGTCCTGGGTGGGCTCGACGCCCTCCAGGTACAGCTCCATCATCGCGTCGTCGTTCTCCGAGACGGCCTCAAGGAGCTTGCCGCGCCATTCCTCGGCGGCTTCCTTGTGGGTGTCCGGGATCTCCACGGTGTCGTACATCTCGCCCTTGGCGGCCTCTTCGGGCCACACGAAGGCCTTCATCGACACGAGGTCGACGACGCCCTTGAAGTCGGCCTCTGCGCCGATGGGGAGCTGCATGACGAGCGGGACGGCGCCCAGGCGGTCGACGATCATGTCGACACAGCGGTGGAACTCCGCACCGGTGCGGTCGAGCTTGTTGACGAAGCAGATACGCGGCACGCCGTAGCGGTCCGCCTGACGCCACACGGTCTCGGACTGCGGTTCGACGCCGGCCACACCGTCGAACACGGTGACAGCGCCGTCGAGGACGCGGAGCGAACGCTCCACCTCGACGGTGAAGTCGACGTGACCCGGGGTGTCGATGATGTTGATGGTGTGGTCAACATCGTTGAGCGGCCAGTGACAGGTCGTCGCGGCGGACGTGATCGTGATGCCGCGCTCCTGCTCCTGCTCCATCCAGTCCATCGTGGCAGCGCCGTCGTGGACTTCACCGATCTTGTAGCTCACACCGGTGTAGAAGAGGATCCGCTCAGTGGTGGTCGTCTTGCCCGCGTCGATGTGGGCCATGATCCCGATGTTGCGGACCTTGGCCAGGTCAAGCGAAGTGGTGGCCATAAGGCTCAATCTTCTCTCGGTCTCGATGGGGTAAGCGACTACCAGCGGTAGTGCGCGAAGGCCTTGTTGGACTCGGCCATCTTGTGGGTGTCCTCGCGCTTCTTGACGGCAGCGCCAAGACCGTTGGAGGCGTCGAGCAGCTCGTTCATGAGCCGCTCGGTCATCGTCTTCTCGCGACGGGCGCGGGAGTAACCCACGATCCAGCGCAGCGAGAGGGTGGCGGCACGACCGGGCTTGACCTCGATCGGCACCTGGTAGGTCGCGCCACCGACGCGGCGGGACTTGACCTCGAGCGAGGGCTTGACGTTCTCAAGCGCGCGCTTCAGCGTGATGACCGGGTCTGCGCCGGTCTTCTCGCGGAGGCCTTCCATGGCGCCGTACACGATCCGCTCGGCGGTGGAACGCTTGCCGTCGAGCAGGATCTTGTTGATCAGCGACGTGACAAGAGGAGAGCTGTAGACCGGGTCGATGATGACCGGGCGCTTCGGGGCGGGGCCCTTACGAGGCATTCTTACTTCTCCTTCTTGGCGCCGTAGCGGCTGCGGGCCTGCTTGCGGTTCTTGACACCCTGGGTGTCGAGCGAGCCGCGGATGATCTTGTAGCGAACACCCGGCAGGTCCTTCACACGGCCACCACGCACGAGCACGATCGAGTGCTCCTGCAGGTTGTGTCCCTCACCCGGAATGTAGGCCGTGACCTCGATGCCGGAGGTCAGACGCACACGCGCGACCTTACGGAGCGCCGAGTTCGGCTTCTTCGGGGTGGTCGTGAAGACACGCGTGCAGACGCCACGACGCTGGGGCGAACCCTCGAGCGCGGGCGTCTTGTTCTTCTCGACCTTGTCCTGCCGGCCCTTCCGGACCAGCTGCTGAATCGTAGGCACTACTTCTCCGGTTTCTGTGTGCCGTCGGTGAAACTAACCTGGAACATCGCCGACCCACGCGGTCGGGTGTGTCGGATACTGCGGGCCACTCCCCTGGAGCAGTGGAAGCACAGATCGCGGTGACCAAAGACGGGCTCGGCGTGCGGTTGAGGACACGCACACGAGACCAGGCACACCCCAGGCACAAGGTCTGAGCGTACCTACCTCACGGAGCTGGGTCAAAACAAATGCTGTCCGCCCCGGCTCGCCGGGACCGGCCCCCGGCTGGTCCGCGCCCGTACGGGACGCCACAGGGCCCCTCACAGGCCCCGCAGCGCCTTCCGGGCCACGCCGCCCACCGTGCGCCCACCCCGCGGGAGTGACGCATCGCACGCCGGAGGGCGGCCACCCCGTGTGTACGGGATGACCGCCCTCCGGTCGTGTCAAGCGACTCGCTTACTGGTTGTACGGACCGTAGTCGTAGTCCTCCAGCGGAACGGCCTGGCCGGAGCCGGTGCCGAACGGCGAGTAGTCGATGTCGTCGTAGCCGACGGCCGAGTACATCGCGGCCTTGGCCTCTTCGGTCGGCTCGACCCGGATGTTGCGGTAGCGGGACAGACCCGTACCGGCCGGGATGAGCTTACCGATGATGACGTTCTCCTTGAGGCCGATCAGGGAGTCGGACTTGGCGTTGATCGCCGCGTCCGTCAGGACCCTGGTCGTCTCCTGGAAGGAAGCCGCGGACAGCCACGACTCCGTCGCCAGCGAGGCCTTGGTGATACCCATCAGCTGCGGCCGGCCGGAGGCGGGGTGACCGCTCTCCTGGACCACACGACGGTTCTCGGTCTCGAACTTCGAACGCTCGACGAGCTCGCCCGGCAGCAGTTCCGCGTCGCCGGACTCGATGATCGTCACGCGGCGGAGCATCTGCCGGATGATGATCTCGATGTGCTTGTCGTGGATCGACACACCCTGCGAGTTGTAGACCTTCTGGACTTCGCCGACCAGGTGGACCTGGACCGCGCGCTGACCGAGGATCCGCAGCACGTCGTGCGGGTTGGTGGCACCCACGGTGAGCTTCTGGCCCACCTCGACGTGGTCGCCCTCGCCCACCAGCAGACGGGCGCGCTTGGAGATCGGGAAGGGAATCTCGTCGCTGCCGTCGTCCGGCGTGACCACGAGCTTCTTGGTCTTCTCGGTCTCCTCGATCCGGACCCGGCCCGCGGACTCCGAGATCGGGGCGACACCCTTCGGCGTACGGGCTTCGAAGAGCTCGACGACTCGGGGCAGACCCTGGGTGATGTCGTCACCGGCCACACCACCGGTGTGGAAGGTACGCATCGTCAGCTGGGTACCGGGCTCACCGATGGACTGGGCGGCGATGATGCCGACCGCCTCACCGATGTCGACCAGCTTGCCGGTGGCGAGCGAGCGTCCGTAGCAGAAGGCACAGGTGCCGACCGCGGACTCACAGGTCAGGACCGAGCGGGTCTTGACCTCCTCGACGCCGGCGCCCACCAGGGCGTCGATCAGGACGTCACCGAGGTCGACGTTGGCAGGCGCGATGACCTTGCCGTCGACGACGACGTCCTCGGCGAGCATGCGGGCGTACACCGAGGTCTCGACGTCGTCCGTCTTGCGGAGCACGCCGTCGGCGCCCTTGACCGCGATCTTCAGCTTGAGGCCGCGGTCGGTGCCGCAGTCCTCCTCGCGGATGATCACGTCCTGCGAGACGTCCACCAGACGACGGGTCAGGTAACCCGAGTCGGCGGTACGCAGGGCGGTGTCCGCCAGACCCTTACGGGCACCGTGCGTGGAGATGAAGTACTCCAGAACGGTCAGGCCCTCACGGAAGGACGCCTTGATGGGACGCGGAATCGTCTCGTTCTTGGCGTTGGACACCAGACCACGCATACCGGCGATCTGACGCATCTGCATCATGTTTCCTCGGGCACCCGAGTCAACCATCATGAAGATGGGGTTCGTCTTGGGGAAGTTCGCGTTCATCGCCTCGGCAACCTCGTTGGTCGCCTTGGTCCAGATCGCGATGAGCTCCTGCGTGCGCTCGTCCTTGGTGATCAGACCGCGCTCGTACTGCTTCTGGACCTTCTCGTCCTGCTCCTCGTAGCCCTTGACGATGGCCTTCTTGGCCTCGGGCACGACGATGTCGGCAACGGAGACGGTCACGCCGGAGCGCGTCGCCCAGTGGAAGCCCGCCGCCTTCAGGTTGTCGAGCGTCGCCGCCACGATGACCTTGGGGTAGCGCTCGGCGAGGTCGTTGACGATCTCGGAGAGCTGCTTCTTGCCGACCGAGTAGTCGACGAACGGGTAGTCCTCGGGCAGCAGCTCGTTGAAGAGCGCGCGGCCCAGGCTCGTCCGCAGCCGGAAGGTGTCACCCGGCTGGTACTCGGGCTCGCCCTCCTCGGCGACCGGCGGCACCCAGCCACGCGGCGGGATGGTGCCCACCGGGAAGCGGATGTCGACGGACGACTGGAGCGCCAGCTCGCCGGCGTCGAACGCCATGATCGCCTCGGCCGTGGAGCCGAACGCGCGGCCCTCGCCCTTGGTGTCACGGAGCTCGCCGTCGGTGGTCAGGAAGAACAGACCCAGCACCATGTCCTGCGTGGGCATGGTGACGGGACGACCGTCGGCCGGCTTCAGGATGTTGTTCGAGGACAGCATCAGGATGCGGGCCTCGGCCTGCGCCTCCGCGGAGAGCGGCAGGTGCACGGCCATCTGGTCACCGTCGAAGTCCGCGTTGAACGCGGTGCAGACGAGCGGGTGGATCTGGATGGCCTTGCCCTCGACCAGCTGCGGCTCGAAGGCCTGGATGCCGAGGCGGTGCAGGGTCGGTGCACGGTTCAGCAGCACCGGGTGCTCGGCGATGACCTCTTCGAGGACGTCGTACACCACGGTGCGGCCGCGCTCGACCATGCGCTTGGCCGACTTGATGTTCTGCGCGTGGTTCAGGTCCACCAGGCGCTTCATCACGAACGGCTTGAAGAGCTCCAGCGCCATGGCCTTGGGCAGACCGCACTGGTGCAGCTTGAGCTGCGGGCCGACGACGATCACGGAACGCGCGGAGTAGTCCACACGCTTACCGAGAAGGTTCTGACGGAATCGGCCCTGCTTGCCCTTCAGCATGTCGCTGAGGGACTTGAGCGGGCGGTTACCGGGACCGGTGACCGGGCGACCGCGGCGGCCGTTGTCGAACAGCGCGTCGACGGCCTCCTGCAGCATCCGCTTCTCGTTGTTCACGATGATCTCGGGGGCACCGAGGTCAAGGAGACGCTTGAGGCGGTTGTTGCGGTTGATCACACGGCGGTACAGGTCGTTCAGGTCGGAGGTCGCGAAGCGGCCACCGTCCAGCTGCACCATCGGACGCAGGTCCGGCGGGATGACCGGCACGCAGTCGAGCACCATGCCCTTGGGCTTGTTGCTGGTCTGCAGGAACGCGGAGACGACCTTGAGGCGCTTGAGCGCACGGGTCTTCTTCTGGCCCTTGCCGGTACGGATGATCTCGCGGAGGCGCTCGGCCTCCTCGTCGAGGTCGAACGACTCGAGGCGCTTCTGCAGGGCGGCGGCGCCCATGCAGCCGTCGAAGTACGTGCCGAAGCGGTCACGCAGCTCGCGGTAGAGCAGCTCGTCGCCCTCGAGGTCCTGGACCTTGAGGTTCTTGAAGCGGCTCCACACCTCGTCGAGGCGGTCGATCTCGCGCTGCGCACGGTCGCGCAGCTGCTTCATCTCACGCTCGGCGCCTTCGCGCACCTTGCGGCGCACGTCGGCCTTGGCGCCCTCGGCCTCGAGCTCGGCCAGGTCGGTCTCGAGCTTCTTGGCGCGGTTCTCGAGGTCCGAGTCGCGACGGTTCTCGACCTGCTGGCGCTCGACGGAGACGTGGGCCTCGAGCGACGGGAGGTCGCGGGTGCGGCGCTCCTCGTCGACGAACGTGATCATGTACGCGGCGAAGTAGATGACCTTCTCGAGGTCCTTCGGCGCGAGGTCCAGCAGGTAGCCCAGGCGTGACGGGACGCCCTTGAAGTACCAGATGTGGGTGACGGGAGCGGCAAGCTCGATGTGGCCCATGCGCTCACGACGCACCTTGGCGCGCGTGACCTCGACGCCACAGCGCTCACAGATGATGCCCTTGAAGCGGACACGCTTGTACTTGCCGCAGTAGCACTCCCAGTCCCGGGTCGGACCGAAGATCTTCTCGCAGAAGAGTCCGTCCTTTTCGGGCTTGAGCGTGCGGTAGTTGATGGTCTCCGGCTTCTTCACTTCGCCGTGGGACCAGGTCCGGATGTCGTCCGCGGTGGCAAGGCCGATCCGCAGCTCGTCGAAGAAGTTGACGTCGAGCACTTGTCGTCAATCCCTCTTTCGGGGGTTCGAGCCCCCTCGCTTCACGCGAGAAATCGGGGCACTTCAGCAATGGTCTGAACGGGTCCGGGGAGAGCCGGCCGGATCACTGGGATCCGGCCGGCCAACCCGTCAGACCTCTTCGACGCTGCTCGGCTCGCGCCGGGACAGGTCGATACCGAGCTCCTCCGCCGCGCGGAAGACGTCCTCGTCGGTGTCACGCATCTCGATGGACATGCCGTCCGAGGACAGCACCTCCACGTTGAGGCAGAGCGACTGCATTTCCTTGATGAGCACCTTGAAGGACTCGGGAATGCCGGGCTCGGGGATGTTCTCGCCCTTGACGATGGCCTCGTAGACCTTCACGCGGCCGGTCACGTCGTCGGACTTGATCGTCAGCAGCTCCTGGAGGGCGTATGCGGCGCCATAAGCTTCAAGGGCCCACACCTCCATTTCACCGAAGCGCTGTCCACCGAACTGTGCCTTACCACCCAGCGGCTGCTGGGTGATCATCGAGTACGGGCCCGTCGAACGAGCGTGGAGCTTGTCGTCGACGAGGTGGTGGAGCTTGAGGATGTACATGTAGCCGACCGAGACCGGCTCCGGGAACGGCTCGCCGGAGCGGCCGTCGAACAGGTTGGCCTTGCCCGAGGGCTGGACCAGCCGGTCGCCGTCGCGGTTCGGGATCGTGGCCTGGAAGAGGCCGGTGATCTCGTCCTCGCGCGCACCGTCGAAGACGGGCGTGGCGACGTTGGTGCCGGGGGCGACCTGGTCGGCGCCGATGGACTGCAGGCGCTTGGCCCACTCGTCACCGAGGCCGGAGACGTCCCAGCCGCGGCTGGCGAGCCAGCCGAGGTGGATCTCCAGGACCTGTCCCGGGTTCATTCGGGACGGGACACCCAGCGGGTTGAGGATGATGTCGACCGGGGTGCCGTCCTCCAGGAACGGCATGTCCTCGATCGGGAGGATCTTCGAGATGACGCCCTTGTTGCCGTGACGGCCGGCGAGCTTGTCACCATCGGTGATCTTGCGCTTCTGCGCGACGTAGACGCGGACCAGCTGGTTCACGCCCGGCGGCAGCTCGTCGCCCTCTTCGCGGTCGAAGACGCGGACGCCGATGATCTTGCCGATCTCACCGTGCGGCACCTTCAGCGAGGTGTCGCGCACTTCGCGCGCCTTCTCACCGAAGATCGCGCGGAGCAGGCGCTCCTCGGGGGTCAGCTCGGTCTCGCCCTTGGGCGTGACCTTGCCGACGAGGATGTCACCGGCCGTGACCTCGGCGCCGATCCGGATGATGCCGCGCTCGTCGAGGTCCGCGAGGACCTCTTCGGAGACGTTCGGGATGTCCCGGGTGATCTCCTCCGGACCGAGCTTGGTGTCACGGGCGTCGACCTCGTGCTCCTCGATGTGGATCGAGGAGAGGACGTCGTCCTGCACGAGGCGCTGCGACAGGATGATCGCGTCCTCGTAGTTGTGGCCTTCCCACGGCATGAACGCCACGAGCAGGTTCTTGCCGAGGGCCATCTCACCGTTCTCGGTGGCCGGTCCGTCGGCGAGCACCTGGTCGGCGACGATCCGGTCGCCCTCGGAGACGACGACCTTCTGGTTGACCGAGGTGCCCTGGTTGGAGCGCATGAACTTCGCGATCCGGTACGTGGTGTACGTACCGTCGTCGTTGGTCACGGTGATGTAGTCCGCGGAGACCTCCTGGACCACACCGTCCTTCTCGGCCTTCAGCACGTCACCGGCGTCGGTGGCGCAGCGGTACTCCATGCCGGTGCCGACGAGCGGCGCCTCCGACTTGATGAGCGGCACCGCCTGCCGCATCATGTTCGCGCCCATGAGGGCACGGTTGGCGTCGTCGTGCTCCAGGAAGGGGATCATCGCGGTGGCGACGGACACCATCTGGCGCGGCGACACGTCCATGTAGTCGACTTCGGTGCCGGGCACGTAGTCGACCTCTCCGCCACGACGGCGGACCAGGACGCGGGGCTCGGTGAAGCGCAGCTCGTCGGAGAGCGTCGCGTTCGCCTGGGCGATGACGTAACGGTCTTCCTCGTCGGCCGTGACGTAGTCGACCTCGTCGGTGACCTGGCCGTCGACGACCTTGCGGTACGGCGTCTCGATGAAGCCGAACGCGTTGACGCGGCCGTACGAGGCGAGCGAACCGATCAGACCGATGTTCGGGCCTTCAGGGGTCTCGATCGGGCACATGCGTCCGTAGTGGGACGGGTGCACGTCACGGACCTCGAAGCCGGCCCGCTCACGGGACAGACCACCCGGGCCAAGAGCCGACAGGCGGCGCTTGTGGGTGAGACCCGACAGCGGGTTGTTCTGGTCCATGAACTGCGACAGCTGGCTGGTGCCGAAGAACTCCTTGATGGAGGCGACGACCGGCCGGATGTTGATCAGGGTCTGCGGCGTGATCGCCTCGACGTCCTGAGTCGTCATGCGCTCACGAACGACGCGCTCCATCCGCGCCAGACCCGTGCGGACCTGGTTCTGGATGAGCTCGCCGACGTTGCGCAGACGACGGTTGCCGAAGTGGTCGATGTCGTCGGTCTCGACGACGATCTCCCGGCCGGACTCGCCGACGGTCTCGGTCTCCCCGGCGTGCAGCTTCACCAGGTACTTGATGGTCGCGATGATGTCGTCGCTGGTGAGGACACCGGCGTCGAGCGGCTCATCCGCGCCGAGCTTCTTGTTCACCTTGTAGCGGCCGACCTTCGCGAGGTCGTAGCGCTTCGGGTTGAAGTAGAGGTTCTCGAGCAGCGTCTGAGCAGCCTCGCGCGTCGGCGGCTCGCCGGGACGCAGCTTGCGGTAGATGTCGAGCAGTGCGTCGTCCTGGCCCTGGGTGTGGTCCTTCTCCAGGGTGGCGCGCATGGACTCGTACTCGCCGAACTCCTCGAGGATCTGCTCGGTGCTCCAGCCGAGAGCCTTCAGGAGGACGGTGACGGACTGCTTGCGCTTGCGGTCGATGCGGACACCGACCATGTCGCGCTTGTCGATCTCCATCTCCAGCCAGGCACCCCGGGAAGGGATGATCTTGGCGGAGAAGATGTCCTTGTCGGACGTCTTGTCGATCGACGAGTCGAAGTAGACACCCGGCGAGCGGACCAGCTGCGACACCACGACACGCTCGGTGCCGTTGATGACGAAGGTGCCCTTGTTGGTCATGAGCGGGAAATCGCCCATGAAGACCGTCTGGGACTTGATCTCGCCGGTCTCGTTGTTGGTGAACTCGGCCGTGACGAAGAGCGGGGCGGCGAACGTGAAGTCGCGCTCCTTGCACTCGTCGATCGAGTTCTTGGGGGGCTCGAAGCGGTGGTCGCGGAACGTAAGCGACATCGACCCGGAGAAGTCCTCGATCGGTGAGATCTCCTCGAAGATCTCCTCCAGGCCGGACTTGGTGGGGACGTCTTGTCCACTGTCCAGAGCAGCCTCGACGCGAGCCTTCCAGGCGGCATTACCGAGGAGCCAGTCAAAGCTCTCGGTCTGCAGCGCGAGGAGGTTCGGAACCTCGAGGGGCTCCTTGATCTTTGCAAAAGAGATGCGCAGCGGGGCGGTGCTGGCACCGTTGTTCGTATTCGCGGTCGAGGCGTTGCGCGAGGCGGCCAAGAGGGGGTCCTTCCGAGGGCTCGGACTCACTACGCGCGTACCGGTCCCAAACTGGACAGGTGGACAGATTTCCCTGGTCAGGGATGAAGGTCCACGGTGCACAAGATGGGTATGCCCCTGGTGACGGGCAGGAGGCAGCTAACAGGCAGCGCAAAGGGTCAGTGTAGCCAAGCGGCACACTGATGTCCAGTCGGGGTTCTCAGAGACCCACGTTGCTCTCAACAGCTGTTCTCAACACCTATGTCTAACCCTGCGCGAGCTGCGCTCTTCTTTACTGCCCTCTTCGCCGTCGATCCATGCCTCGGATTCGGATCGATGTGACGACGCGCCTTGAGAATTGCGCGCCTCGTGCGGTTCGTCAAGGCCCCCCAGCCGGTACGGGCCCCGAGACCCGCGTCCCGCCGCCTCTCGGCGCCACCCGTGCTCCCCACGAGAGGCGCACGGCGAAGATCACCATACTCGTCACCGCGCGAAGAGCAAGGCACCCGCTCCGGGTACGCCGAAAGGCGACCACCCGAACGGGTGATCGCCTTTCGCGAAGTGACGCCCACGCCTCGCGGCACGGGGGTCCAGAGGAGTCAGAAGACTCGCTGGGTCACTTGACCTCGACGGAGGCGCCGGCGGCCTTGAGGGACTCGGCAGCCTTCTCGGCGGCCTCCTTGGCGACCTTCTCGACGACGGGCTTCGGGGCGCCGTCGACGAGGTCCTTGGCCTCCTTCAGGCCGAGGGAGGTCAGCTCACGCACGACCTTGATGACCTGGATCTTCTTGTCACCGGCGGCGGTGAGGATGACGTCGAACTCGTCCTTCTCCTCAGCGGCCTCGACCGGGGCGCCCGGGCCGGCGGGGCCCGCAACGGCGACGGCCGCGGCGGCGGTGACGTCGAACTTCTCCTCGAAGGCCTTCACGAACTCGGAGAGCTCGATGAGGGTGAGCTCCTCGAACTGGGCGAGCAGGTCTTCCTGGCTGAGCTTCGCCATGATGGCGTCCTTCCACTATTCGGCAGGTGCCGGATGTATATGTCGGCGGGCGTACGTGGAGCCCGCTGGACCGCTGAGCGAAATTACTCGGCGGCCTCGGCGGGAGCCGGAGTACCGGCACCGCCCTGCTCTTCTTCCCGCTTGGCACGAAGGGCTTCCGCGGTGCGGACGAACTTCGACGGCAGAGCCTGGAAGAGCTGCGCAGCCTGAGTCTGCTTGCCCTTCATGGCACCGGCCAGCTTGGAGAGCAGAACCTCGCGGGACTCGAGGTCCGCGAGCTTCTTGATCTCATCGGCGGACAGCGCCTTACCGTCAAGGACACCGCCCTTGATGATGAGGTTGGGGTTGTCCTTGGCGAAGTCACGAAGACCCTTCGCCGACTCCACCGGGTCACCGGTGACGAAGGCAACCGCCGTCGGACCTGCGAACAGGTCGTCCAGCGTGTCGATCCCGGCCTCGTTGGCCGCGATCTTGGTCAGCGTGTTCTTCACCACGGCGTACTGGGCGTTCTCACCGAGCGAACGGCGCAGCTGCTTGAGCTGTGCCACGGTGAGGCCCCGGTACTCGGTCAGCACGGCGGCGTTCGAGCTGCGGAACTGGTCCGCGAGCTCGGCTACCGCTGCAGCCTTGTCGGGCCTTGCCATGAGCGTGGCCTCCTTCCGGGTGATGAGGACCGCTCAAAAGGGCCCGGAAAAGACGAAACGCCCCGGCGCAGGCGCCAGGGCGAAGCTCGACCGAACAACATCCGGGAGCTTTTCCACAGTCACCTGCGCAGGTCGTCCGTATTCAACGGATCCTTCGGTTGCCGTCCCCCTTGCGGGTTCCAGCAACGACCAGCGGTCTTTGGCTTCTGCAGAAGAGTACGCGACCGGGGTCGCGCCGGGCAAATCCGTCCCGGTTCGGGCGGTCCGGAAGGTTTGAGCGCCCGTTCTACGAGGCAGTGCCGGCCGCGCCCTGCTGCTGGAGCAGTTCCTTGAACCCGATGGTCTCGCCGGCCGGCGGCCGCTCGACCGCGACCTTGGTGCCGTAGTCGCTGTAGAACACGGTCGAGTTGAGCTCGCCTGTCTTCATCTGCCCGCGCTCGGTCTTCTTCACCAGCAGGTCGTTCCCGTCGACCCAGATGTCGATGGTCTCCGTGGTGATCCCCGCGTCGGTCAGCTGCTTCTTGAGAGCGGCCAGCCGGCCCGCGTCCAGCTTCGACGTCCTGGCGGTCAGCTCGGCGACGTCGACCGTTCCGGAGTAGTGCGTGGCGGCGACCCCGCGCACCTCCTCCTTGCCGACCTCCTTCACCTCGCCGGAGGCCAGCAGCGCATTCACTCCCTGGCTGGGGGAGGTGTTCTGCATCTGGTCCTTCATCACGGCCCCGGAGGCGCCCCCGAGCTCCGCCAGGACGTCGTAGGAGTAGCTGATCCAGTGCTTGCCGCCGGTCTGCCGGGCCAGGGCCGCGCCCATGTCCGCCGCGTAGCCGTCCTTGAAGTAGCGGGCCTCCATCGTGCTGCTGCCGCCGGCCTTCTTCAGCGTGTCGGCCATCGCACCCCCGGTGTACGTGATCTTCATGGAGCCGCTGATGCCATCGCTCCAGTCCAGCGCCCCGGACTGCTTCATGGACATGGCACTGCCCAGAACCATGGTGGCGTCGACCTTGGCCGAGCTCGCCGCACCGGTCTTCTTCTGCACGTCGAGCAGCGCGGCGATCGCGTTGGTCTTCACCACGGCGGTGCCGCGGCTCTCCGCCTTGCCGTCGCCCTTGGCCGCGCCGCCGTCGTCCGGTCCGCCGCAGGCCCCGACCGACGTCAGCGCCGCCGCCACAGCCACGGCCAGGCCCACGCGCCGTACGGTACTGATCCTCATGTCCGCTTCCACCCCTCGTTCGGCTCTCCCTGACCCGCACACTCACGCACGGCTCCGACAGCCACTGATCCGTACATACGAGGACGGGCCCCGCACCTCGAAAGGTTGCGGGGCCCGTCCATGTCACACGTGACGCGGCGGTCGTACGAGCGCGGAGGCTCAGACGGAGGCCGGGTCCTCCTCGACGAGGAGGTTACGGGTGCGGTTGGAGTCCAGCGGGATGCCGGGGCCCATCGTGGTGGCCAGCGTGGCCTTCTTGATGTAGCGGCCCTTGGCGGCGGACGGCTTCAGACGGAGGATCTCCTCCAGCGCCGCTGCGTAGTTCTCCACCAGCTTGGTCTCGTCGAACGAGGTCTTGCCGATGATGAAGTGCAGGTTCGAGTGCTTGTCGACGCGGAACTCGATCTTGCCGCCCTTGATGTCGTTGACAGCCTTCACGACGTCGGGGGTGACGGTGCCGGTCTTCGGGTTCGGCATCAGACCACGCGGACCGAGCACGCGGCCCAGGCGGCCGACCTTGCCCATGAGGTCCGGGGTCGCGACGACGGCGTCGAAGTCCAGACGGCCCTTCGCCACCTCGTCGATGAGCTCGTCGGCGCCGACGATGTCGGCGCCCGCGGCTTCCGCGGCCGCAGCACGGTCACCGGTCGCGAAGACCAGGACCCGGGCGGTCTTGCCGGTGCCGTGCGGGAGGTTCACGGTGCCACGGACCATCTGGTCGGCCTTGCGAGGGTCTACACCCAGGGCGAAGGCGACCTCGACGGTGCTGTCGAACTTCGTGGAGGCGGTGTCCTTGGCGAGACGGACGGCCTCGAGCGGGGCGTAGTTACGCGCCCGGTCGACCTTGGCGTCCGCAGCGCGGAGGTTCTTGCTGCGCTTCACTTCTACTCCTGTGGTTTCAGAGTGTGGAGTCGTGGTGCGGACCAGCGCTTGGTCCTACCACTGGGGGGTGGGGCTGAATCAGCCTTCGACCGTGATGCCCATGGAACGGGCGGTGCCGGCGATGATCTTCGACGCGGCGTCGAGGTCATTGGCGTTCAGGTCGGGGAGCTTCGTCGTGGCGATCTCGCGGACCTGGGCGGCCGTCAGCTTGGCGACCTTGGTCTTGTGCGGCTCGCCGGAGCCCTTGTCCACACCCGCGGCCTTGAGGATCAGCTTGGCGGCCGGCGGAGTCTTGGTGATGAAGGTGAAGGAGCGGTCCTCGTAGACCGTGATCTCCACCGGCACGACCATGCCACGCTGCGACTCGGTCGCGGCGTTGTAGGCCTTGCAGAACTCCATGATGTTGACGCCGTGCTGGCCCAGTGCGGGGCCGACCGGCGGGGCCGGGTTGGCCGCACCGGCGTTGATCTGGAGCTTGATAAGCCCCGTGACCTTCTTCTTCTTGGGAGGCATGTGCTCTCTCCGGGTCCTAGTGAGAGTTTTCGCCGTCATCCGGTCATCCGGATGCAGGCATACCGCACAACGATAACGGGTATAGCTGCGCGACCAAAAACCGAGCAGGTCAGACCTGCTGTGACAGCCGGTCTGACCTGCTCGGTAGGCATGTGTCCAGAAGCTGGCGGGAAGCGCTAGTTCTTCTGGATCTGGTCGAAGCTGAGCTCGACCGGGGTCTCGCGGCCGAAGATCTCGACGAGACCCTTGACCTTCTTCGAGTCGGCGTTGATCTCGTTGATCGTCGCCTGCAGCGTCGCGAACGGGCCGTCGGTGACGGTGACGGAGTCGCCGACCTCGAAGTCCAGCACCTGGACCTCGACCTTGCGGGACGGAGCCGGCTTGCCCTCGGCCTCGGCCGCCTCGCGGGCGGCCTTCTCCTCGGCCTCCGGGGCGAGCATCTTGACGATCTCGTCCAGGGTCAGCGGGTACGGGTCGTAGGCGTTGCCCACGAAGCCGGTGACGCCGGGCGTGTTGCGGACGACGCCCCAGGACTCGTTCGTCAGGTCCATGCGCACCAGGACGTAACCCGGGAGCTTGTTCTGCCGGACGTTCTTGCGCTCGCCGTTCTTGATCTGGACGATTTCCTCCTCAGGCACCTCGGCCTGATAGACGAACTCCTCCACGTTCAGCGAGACGGCGCGCTGCTCCAGGTTGGCCTTCACACGCTTCTCGTAACCGGCGTACGTGTGGATGACGTACCACTCGCCGGGGAGGGTGCGGAGTTCCTCGCGCAGGGCGGTGACGGCGTCGACGGGCTCGGCCGGCTCGGCCTCTTCCTCGTCGGCGGCTTCGTCGGCCTCGGGGCTCTCGTCCTCGTCGTCACCGGCTTCCGCCTCGACGGCCTCGTCGGCTTCGTCGGACTCCTCGGCGTGCACGGCGGCCTGCTCGGCGGGCTCGCCCGCGGCGTCGTCGGCAGCTTCAGCCTGGTCCGGCTCCACAGCGTCCGCCGCCTCGACGATGTCGAGCTCGTCCTCGGCGGACTCGAAGGCGCCCGCCGTCGGCTCGACGGCGTCGTTCAGGTTCGGGTCAGACACGGTGGCTGCTTCTTCCTGGATACAAATGGGTGGAACATGCGAAAGGGGCGCCCATGAGGCGCCCTCCGCGGGATCAGCCGAAGACGTACTTGATGACCCGCTGGAACCCGAAGTCAATCACGGTAACGAGACCAATCATGACGACGACGAACACGATCACCACTGAGGTGTACGTCGTCAGCTGATTGCGCGTGGGCCAGACGACCTTGCGGAGCTCCGCGATGATCTGGCGGTAGAAGAGCGCGAGACGGCCCAGAGGGCCCTTCTTGCCGCGCTTGCCGCCCTTCCGGGTCTTCTTCTTCGACTCGGGGACTTCATCCTCGGCATCAGGCATGTCGATGGAGCCCACGGCGTCCGTCACGCTTCTCACCTGATTCCGGGTCATGGCCGTGCCGCGCCCGGTGGAGCCGCACGGCGGTGCATTGAAGTACGTACATGCGCACACATCCTGGCGAAGGAGTGTGTAGCAGGGCCGGAGGGACTTGAACCCCCAACCGCTGGTTTTGGAGACCAGTGCTCTACCAATTGAGCTACGACCCTTTGTGGTGTCCACCAACCTACCGCATGTCCCGGGAGGCCCGGGTGCAGGAACGGTGCGGCTGGTGAAGGCCAACGACAGGTGAGTGTACGTGCTCAGCGGCCCGGCGTCGAACAGATAGCTCCCGACCGTTCTTGTCCGATGCTGCACGGCCGTCTGTCCGCATGCTGTCCGAGTGCTGTCCGGTCACTGAAACCCCTGTGCCGACGGGGAATACGGTCTGGGAGCATGGGGCGCATGAGCGCTGCTACTTCTCCCTCCGAGCGCCGGGTCTCCGCCCGCATCGGTGCCATTTCCGAGTCCGCAACCCTCGCCGTCGACGCCAAGGCCAAGGCCCTCAAGGCCGCCGGCCGTCCGGTGATCGGCTTCGGCGCGGGCGAGCCCGACTTCCCGACCCCTGGCTACATCGTCGACGCCGCGGTCGAGGCCTGCCGCAACCCGAAGTACCACCGCTACACCCCCGCGGGCGGGCTCCCCGAGCTCAAGGCCGCCATCGCCGAGAAGACGCTGCGCGACTCCGGTTACGAGGTCGACGCCTCCCAGATCCTGGTGACCAACGGCGGCAAGCAGGCCATCTACGAGGCCTTCGCCGCGATCCTCGACCCGGGTGACGAGGTCATCGTCCCCGCGCCGTACTGGACCACCTACCCCGAGTCGATCCGCCTCGCCGGCGGCGTTCCGGTGGAGGTCGTCGCCGACGAGACCACCGGTTACCGGGTCTCCGTGGAGCAGCTGGAGGCGGCGCGCACGGAGCGTACGAAGGTCGTCCTGTTCGTCTCCCCCTCGAACCCGACCGGCGCGGTCTACAGCGAGGCGGACGCCGAGGCGATCGGCAGGTGGGCCGTCGAGCACGGTCTGTGGGTGCTGACCGACGAGATCTACGAGCACCTGGTCTACGGCGACGCGACGTTCACCTCGCTGCCGGCGATCGTGCCCGAGCTGCGCGACAAGTGCATCGTGGTCAACGGCGTCGCCAAGACGTACGCGATGACCGGCTGGCGCGTCGGGTGGATCGTCGGCCCCAGGGACGTGGTGAAGGCGGCGACGAACCTCCAGTCGCACGCCACCTCCAACGTCTCCAACGTGGCCCAGGTCGCCGCGCTGGCCGCCGTCTCGGGGAACCTGGACGCGGTCGCCGAGATGCGCACCGCCTTCGACCGGCGCCGCAAGACCATCGTGCGGATGCTCAACGAGATCGACGGCGTGCTGTGTCCGGAGCCCGAGGGCGCGTTCTACGCGTACCCGTCGGTGAAGGAGCTGCTCGGCAAGGAGATCCGCGGCAAGCGCCCGGCCACCTCCGTCGAGCTGGCGGCGCTGATCCTGGACGAGGCCGAGGTCGCGGTCGTTCCGGGCGAGGCCTTCGGCACGCCGGGCTACCTCCGGCTGTCCTACGCGCTGGGTGACGACGACCTCGTCGAGGGCGTCTCGCGGCTCCAGAAGCTGCTGGGCGAGGCCAAGGCGTAGTCCCCCGCCCCCCGCGTTTGTGGCGACCCCCGGCTCCGGCCGGGGGTCGCTTTCTCGTTCGCCCATGCGTTCGGCAGACAACTCGATCGGGAATCCGGGTACCGCGACACGCCGTCCGTACGGCAAGATCCTTGAATGGAGCGTGACGTACGGCTGTTGCCCAAGGCCCACCTGCACCTGCATTTCACCGGGTCGATGCGGCCCACGACGCTGCTCGAACTCGCCGACAAATACGGCGTGCGGCTTCCCGAGGCGCTGACGGGCGGTGAGCCCCCCAAGCTGCGGGCGACCGACGAACGCGGCTGGTTCCGCTTCCAGCGGCTCTACGACATCGCCCGGTCCTGTCTGCGGACCCCCGACGACATCCAGCGGCTCGTGCGCGAGGCCGCCGAGGAGGACGTGGCGGACGGGTCCGGCTGGCTGGAGATCCAGGTCGACCCCACCTCGTACGCACCGCTGCTCGGCGGGCTCATTCCGGCGATCGAGATCATCCTGGACGCGGTGGACAGCGCCTCCCGCGCGACCGGCCTGCCGATACGGGTGGTGATCGCCGCCAACCGGATGAAGCATCCGCTGGACGCCCGGACGCTGGCACGGCTGGCGGTGCGGTACGCGGACCGGGGCGTCGTCGGTTTCGGGCTCTCCAACGACGAGCGGCGCGGCATGGCCCGGGACTTCGACCGGGCCTTCGCCATCGCCAGGGAGGGCGGCCTGCTGGCGGCACCACACGGCGGTGAGCTGTCGGGCCCCTCCAGCGTCCGCGACTGCCTGGACGACCTCGACGCCTCGCGGGTCGGACACGGGGTGCGGGCGGCCGAGGACCCGCGGCTGCTGCGCCGGCTCGCGGAGAGCGGGGTGACGTGCGAGGTGTGCCCGGCGTCGAACGTGGCGCTCGGCGTCTACGAGAAGCCGTCCGACGTACCCCTGCGCACTCTGTTCGACGCCGGCGTGCCGTTGGCGCTCGGCGCGGACGACCCCCTGCTCTTCGGCTCCCGCCTGGCCGCGCAGTACGACCTGGTGCGGCGCCATCACGCGTTCACCGACGAGGAGCTGGCCGAGCTGGCCCGCCAGTCGGTACGGGGTTCGGCGGCGCCCGACGCGGTGCGGACCGAGCTGCTGGCGGGCGTCGACGACTGGCTGGCCAAGCCGGCGGGCTGACCGGCCCCGGGACGGGCTACTCCCCCAGCCCGCGCAGCAGCGTCCGGGCGAGGGACGCCGCGAAGTCGTCGAGGGACTGCGGCGGGCCGCCGGTCTCCGTGGCGTCGTAGGCGAACGCCCGCTGGGCACAGGCCCCCAGCAGCAGGGAGGCGGCGGCGTAGGTGTCGGCGTCGGCCCGCACCCGTCCCGCGGCCTGTTCGGCACGCAGATACGCGTCCACCCCGCGGATGGGCGCGTGGGGCCCGGTGCCCAGCTTGCGCATCGCCTCGTTGTGGCGCTCCTTGAGCCTCGGCTCGGCATACAGGGACGCGGCGATCGGGAAGCTCTGCTCGTAGAACAGGGCGGCTTCGCGGGCGATCTCGGTGAGGTTCCGCTCGACGGTGCGCTCCGCCTTGCGCGGGTCGGCCATCAAGCGCTCGAGGACTCCGCCGATCTCGGGCAGCCGCTCCTTCAGCACCACGACGAAGAGCTCCTCCTTGCTCGCGAAATGCTTGTAGAGCGCGGCCTCCGAGCAGCCGGCCGCCTTGGCGATCTCCTTGGTGGTGGCCCGGGCCAGTCCGATGGTGAGCATCAGCTGGTGAGCGGCGTCGAGGATGCGGGCGCGGGCCGGCTTCTGCTCCATGTGCACTCCGATGAAGCTTGACGAGAGGGTGAGTACCCGCTCACTCTAGAGGGTGAGTGAACACTTACCCACCCGAGGAGGGTGCGCCCATGAAGCTCACAGTGTTCGGCGCGACAGGCGGCATCGGGCAGGAGATCGTCCGCCAGGCGGTGGCGGCGGGACACGAGGTGACGGCGGTGGTCCGCGATCCCGCGCGGCTGCCGGTGCCGCTCTCCGGTCTCACCGTCCACACCGCGGCCCGGATCGACGACCCCGAGGAATTGCGGGAGGCGGTCGCGGGCCGCGACGCGGTGCTCTCCGGTCTGGGCTCACGGGGACGGAAGGCCGGCGGCATCGCCGAGCGGCTGACCCGGAGCGTACTGACGGCGATGGAGGCGGAGGGGACCCGGCGGCTGCTCGTGGTGAGCGCGGCCCCGGTCGCCCCGAAGCCCTCGGACGAACCGCTGCTCGACCGGATGATGCTCGGGGCGATCGGCGCGATCCTGAAGGAGGTCTACGCGGACCTCACCGCCATGGAGGCGGCGCTGGCGGCCTCCGCCACGGACTGGACGTCGGTACGTCCCCCGAAGCTCACGAACGGGCCGCTGACCGGCGCCTACCGGACGGTCATCGGCGGCAACCCGCGCAGCGGCCGCTCGATCTCCCGGGCCGACGTGGCGCACGCGATGCTCGCGCTGGTCGACGACCCGGCGTCGGTGAAGCAGGGGGTGGGCGTGGCGTACTGACCCGTTACAGGCTCACTCCGACGGTCACCGGTTCGTTGACGAGCGTGACGCCGAAGGCGGCCTCGACCCCGGCGACGACCTCGCGCGCCAGGGCGAGCAGGTCCTCGGTGCTCGCCGCGCCCCGGTTGGTGAGAGCCAGGGTGTGCTTGGTGGAGATACGGGCCGGCCCGGAGCCGTATCCCTTGGTGAAACCGGCCCGGTCGATGAGCCAGGCCGCCGAGGTCTTGGTGCGTCCCCCGCCCGCGGGGAAGGCGGGGGGCGTCACGTCCGGGCCGAGGCGTTCCGCCACCCGGGCGCGGAACTCCTCGAACTGTGCCGGGTCCAGGATCGGGTTGGTGAAGAAGGATCCGGCCGACCACGTGTCGTGGTCCTCCGGGTCGAGCACCATGCCCTTGCCGGCCCTGAGCCGGAGCACGGTCTCGCGGGCGGCCGCGGCGGGAACGCGCTCCCCCTCCTCGACGCCCATGGCGCGTGCCGTCTCGGGGTACTTGAGGGGCGCGGAGAGGCCGCCGGCCTCTTCCAGCCCGAAGCGCACACGCAGCACGACGAACCGGTCGGGTTCGGCCTTGAAGCGGCTGTGCCGGTACGCGAAGGCGCACTCGGAGTTCGGGATGATCACCGTCTCGCCGGTGTGCCGGTCGTAGGCGACGACCTCCGTGAGGGTGGACGACACCTCCTGCCCGTACGCCCCGACGTTCTGGATCGGCGTCGCTCCCGCGGAGCCGGGGATGCCGGCGAGGCATTCGAGGCCCGCGAGTCCGGCGTCCACGCTGCGGCTGACGGCGTCGGTCCAGACCTCTCCGGCGGCCAGTTCGAGCGACGCCCCGTCCAGCACGAAGCCCTTGGTCGCGATGCGCAGGGCGGTTCCTTCGAAGCCCTTGTCGCCGATGACCAGATTGCTGCCGCCGCCGATGACGAGGAGCGGGGTGCCGCTGTCGTCGGCCTCGCGCACGGCCTCGACCACTTCGGCGTCGGTCGTCGCGGTGAGGAGGCGGGTGGCGGGGCCGCCGAGCCGGAAGGTGGTCAGGGGGGCGAGGGGCGCGTCGTGGAGTTCCTGCACGGGGACAAGAATACGGTCCGCGCCCGCCCGCACGAGCGAGGAGCCCGGCCCCTCCCCGTGTGGGGAGCGGCGCGCGGTCCCGACGCCCAGGGGCGGGAGGCGTCCACACGCGTGAAGGGGTGGGGTGGTCCCGACCCCCCGGGGCGCGGCGGGCGATTCCCGCACGCAAGGGGCGTGACAGGCGGTCGCCGCGGCCACGCGCAAGGCCGGGAAGGCCCACTCGTAAGGGGCGTGGCCCTATGGACCACGCCCCTTACACACATGCCGGTGAAACGTCAGCCGAGCTGCACGACGGCGCGGGACATGCCCAGCACCTTCTTGCCGTCACTCATGACCGTCAGGTCGACCCGCACCCGCTTGTCGTCCAGCAGGGCGGCCACCTTGCCGCTGACCTCGACCAGCGCGCCCTGGTCGTCATTGGGGACGACGACGGGCCTGGTGAACCGCACCCCGTACTCGACGACCGAACCCGGATCGCCGGCCCAGTCGGTGACCACGCGAATCGCCTCGGCCATGGTGAACATGCCGTGGGCGATCACATCCTCCAGGCCGACCTCGCGCGCGAACTTCTCGTTCCAGTGGATCGGGTTGAAGTCGCCCGAGGCGCCCGCGTACTGCACCAGCATCGCGCGGGTGACCGGGAAGGTCTGCGCCGGCAGCTCCGTACCGACCTCGACCGAGTCGTAACTCACCTTCGCCGTCATCACGCCTCCTCGGCGCCGCGCGCCACCAGCTTCGTCCACGCCGTCACGACATGCTCACCGGACTCGTCGTAGACCTCGCCACGCACGTCCACGATGTCGTTCCCCGCCATGGACTTGACCGCCTCGATGGTCGAGGTGACCGTCAGCCGGTCCCCCGCCCGCACCGGACGCACGTAGGCGAACTTCTGGTCACCGTGCACCACCCGGCTGTAGTCGAGACCCAGCTGCGGATCACGCACCACCTGCCCGGCGGCCTTGAAAGTGATCGAGAACACGAAGGTCGGAGGCGCGATCACATCGCTGTGACCGAGCGCCTTCGCCGCCTCGGGGTCGACGTACGCGGGATTGGCGTCGCCCACCGCCTCGGCGAATTCTCGGATCTTCTCCCGGCCGACCTCGTACGCCGGGGTGGGCGGATAGGTCCGCCCCACGAAGGACTGGTCGAGCGCCATGAGCTCGCAACCTCCCTGATGAATGATGAAGGGGCCGCAGTGCCGTTGACTCGCGGCCGGGTACATACAACGACACGAGGCCGCCCCCAGTGGGGACGGCCTCGTGTACGAGCCTGATTCAGCGCGTTTCGCGGTGCGCAGTGTGCGAGTTGCAGCGCGGGCAATGCTTCTTCATCTCAAGTCGGTCCGGGTTGTTACGCCGGTTCTTCTTGGTGATGTAGTTCCGCTCCTTGCACTCCACGCAGGCCAGCGTGATCTTCGGGCGGACGTCGGTGGCAGCCACGTGAGTGCTCCTTGGACGGACGGTGGACGGATGAACGCAAAAAAAGAGTAGCCGATCGGAGGACCGACCCCACAATCGGCTACTGGTAGTAGCGGTGACCGGACTTGAACCGGTGACACAGCGATTATGAGCCGCTTGCTCTACCGACTGAGCTACACCGCTTTGATGACTGAGTCCCCCCGCCGAAGCGGGGTTTCCCGATCACCAGAGCCCCAATGCGGAATCGAACCGCAGACCTTCTCCTTACCATGGAGACGCTCTACCGACTGAGCTATTGGGGCGAGCGATGAAGACATTACACGCTCGGTCGCCGATCGCCCAAATCCGTTTCGAAGCCCCGGTCCGAGCCCTTGATCGGTACGGCTCCGAGCCTCCCTCCGGCCCCTTGATCAGCCACTCCTCCATCCCTGGGCCCCCTGGGCGAGCCCGGCCCCGCAGGCACCACGGGACCGCACCGGTACGACTATTTCGCTCCTCCTCGAACCGGACCGGGCACGGCCCTAGGCTCGTCTCACTCTGCGTGATCTTGCCCCCCTTCCAGGAGCCGCGATGCCCGACAGTCAGCCGCGGCAGCCGGACGACCACGCGGCCGACGCCCCCGGCGGTCCGGAGAGCTCCACGCTGACGCTCTGCGGTGCCCGTCTCGCCGACGGCCGCCTGGTCGACGTGCGGCTCGGCGGCAGCCGCATCGAGGCCGTCGGCACGGCCGGCAGCCTCGTCGCACCGGGCGCCCGCGTGGACCTGCGCGGCCATCTGCTGCTGCCCGCCCCCGCCGAACCGCACGCCCACAGCGACACCGCGCTCACCGCGGACGGCGCCGGACCCGAGGCCCCCGGACCCGCCTCCCAGCACCCCGACGACATCCAGCGCCGCGCCACCGAGGCCGCGTTGCTGCAAATCGGCCACGGCGCGACCGCACTGCGCTCCCACGTGCGGATCGGCGACGTACAGGGCCTCGGCGCCCTCGAAGCCGTCCTCCAGGCCCGCCGCTCGCTGCGGGGCCTCGCCGACCTGTCCGCGGTCGCCGTCCCCCGGCTGCTCACCGGCGTCGCGGGCGCCGGCAACCTGGCGATGCTCCGCGACGCGCTGAAGATGGGCGCCGGTGCGGTCGGCGGCTGCCCGGACCTGGATCCCGACCCGGCGGGCTACGCGGAGGCCGTCCTGGAGGTCGCCGCCGAGCACGGCTGCCCCGTCGACCTGCACACGGACGGTGACGACCCGGCCCGGCTGGCCCGGTTCGCCGCGATGGCGGGCGGAATGCGGCAAGGGGTCTCCATCGGCCCCTGCGCCGGCCTCTCCCGCCTTCCCGACGAGGCCGCCGCCCGCGCGGCGGACCAGCTCGCCGCAGCCGGTGTGACGGTCGTCTGCCTCCCCCAGGGCGGTTGCTGCGGAGCCGAGCGCCGGGGCACCGCCCCCGTACGCCTGCTGCGCGCGGCCGGGGTGCGGGTCGCGGCGGGAAGCGGGGCGCTGCGCGACCTCGCCAACCCGGTGGGCCGCGGCGACCCGCTGGAGGCCGCCTTCCTGCTGGCGTCACAGAGCGGACTGCGGGCCGAGCACGCCTACGAGGCCGTCTCCACGGAAGCCAGGCGGGCCATGGGCCTGCCCGAGGTCCGGGTCGAGGCGGGCTTCCCCGCCGAACTGCTCGCCGTACGCGGGGAACGGCTGGCCGGGGTGCTCTCGCTGGCGTACAGCCGCATCGTGGTGCACCGCGGCCGCGTGGTCACCCGGACCAGCGCGGTGCGCGAGTACTGCGACTCGGAGGCGGGCGGCGGCTCGTTCGGGCTGCCGCGTCAGGGAAGACCCGAACCGGGGAACGGCGGCGGGCCCTGAGCGCGGCACCGCCCCACGGCGTACCGTCGAGTGCATGCGCATTGTCATCGCAGGTGGACATGGTCAGATCGCGCTGCGGCTGGAGCGGCTGCTCGCTGCGCGCGGGGACGAGGCGGCGGGCGTCATCCGTAACCCGCAGCAGAGCGACGATCTCCGGGCCGCGGGCGCCGAACCCGTGGTCCTGGACCTCGAGTCGGCCACCGTGGAGGAGGCCGCCGAAGTGCTGCGCGGCGCCGACGCGGCGGTCTTCGCGGCCGGAGCGGGCCCCAACAGCGGCACGGACCGCAAGGACACGGTGGACCGGGGCGCCGCGGTGCTCTTCGCGGACGCGGCACAGCGGGCGGGGGTGCGGCGGTACCTCGTGGTCTCGTCCATGGGCGCGGACCCGGACCACCCCGGCGACGAGGTGTTCGACGTCTACCTGCGGGCGAAGGGTGCGGCGGACGCGTACGTGCGCTCGCAGGCGGGCCTGGACTGGACGATCCTGCGCCCCGGAATGCTGACCAACGACGCCGGCACCGGCCAGGTCCTGCTCGCCGCGTCGACCGGCCGCGGCCCGGTCCCGCGCGACGACGTGGCGGCGGCGCTCCTGGAACTGCTGGACACCCCGGCGACGGCGGGCCTGACGCTGGAGCTGATCTCGGGCCATGTCCCGGTGTCGGTCGCGGTGAAGGACATCGCGGGGAACTGACCCCGACTGCGCGTCACCTGACGTGTCGAAAGAGGTCCTCGCGGAATTCGAGCCCTGGAGCGACGAGCTCCACGGCGCGTCCTGGATGTCCTGGGCGGAGCTGGCGGCCGCCGCCCGGGACGAGGTCGCGAACGAGGTCGACAGCTGCGTGCACGCGGTACCACCGGAGCTCTGACGGCAGCTGGAAGATGCGAATGGGGCGCCGTCCGGTCGGTCATGCGCACACGGGCGGCCCTGTGCGGCGATGAGGGGGTCCGCCTGGTCGTCTGGTTCGACGGCTGACCCCATCGGCTCGCCCCCATGCGAAAACCCCGCCCGACCTGGTGTTTAAGCAGGTCGGACGGGGTTTCACTTCCAGTGGCGGCGCCAGGGTTCGAACCTGGGTAGGCTGAGCCGGCAGATTTACAGCGGGCTACTTCCATGCCCGCCCACCAGGCACTTTCGGGTCTCTCCCTTCCCTCGGGGGACGCCTGGGGGGGGCCGCATCTGATTCAGCCTGCCCGGCCACAGTCCAAGACGGTGTGATCACGCCGAACATCACAAGCCGCCTCACCCGTGGCCGGCAAGTTTCGGATCGCCGGATCGCCCCCTGAGCGTCCCCCTTCGCGCCGAAGGAGGACGCGTCGAGGGTTGGGGTGGTGGTCAACTCGCCAGGCTTCGTGCGATCGCCAGCCCCAATGCTCGTGCGACGAAGGAATCTGACTAAAGCTGGCGTCCCAGGCGTCCACAACTGTCAGACTGCACCTCAAGCCTGCGCCCTTTGTTTAGCCATCTAGGGCGAAATGCTTGTGCTTCGGCCGAGACCTGACACGATCTCCAGCCAATTAGCTGCGATGGCGCGGGAGGTATTGCACAGCCCATGACTTCTCCAATCAGCAGGAACACGACCAACGAATTAATTCAATACCGCCGAAATGTCGCCGACTTGCAGCGGCGCATAAGAAATCGACGCATGCAGGTGCTCGGACTATACGGCACCCCCATTCTTTTCATCCTCAGTCTTTTTTCATGGATCGCTGCAAAGAACTTCCTCTGGCTAGGCAGGAACATGCCCGATTCGGCGCATGGGGCCTTCTTTGTGGTCGCGGCAGCCCTGGCATGCGCCAGCGCCTTCCAGTTTGCCATTGAGTTCAGTTCCGAATTCTGGGAATGGGAGGACGAAAAAACATCAGTAGCCAAACTCAGGCTCGACCTGGAACTCTCAGAAGAGCGTCGAATCCTTGAAGCGAGGAGGCTTACCCCTTCAGCAGTAGAGCGCCAGGCATCCTATAAGGAAAGAACCCCTGCGGAGGTAGATCGCCTCCGAAAGGAGTCTCGACACTACCGTCGCGTACACCTATGGATGCAATGGCTGCTCTTTTTTAGTTCGGCTAGCATCTCTGCGATCACTGCCTGGTATGACCCACCTCAACCAGGCAAAGGAGCTCTCATCTTCTTGGGTTTCACGATCACGGTGATAACGGCTGCCACTGGATACTTCAAGCCCCGCGAGCGCGCCTTCAATCTGCAGCAGACCGCAGACACTATTGAACAACATGTCACGGCGCTCGATCTAGGTATCGCACCATATGCGCAGACGGATGCTGCCAACCTAGAGCTCTTCGCAACCACCGTGGAAAACATGCGGGTTGAGCAGAGAAAGCGTGAGCAGCAGCTCGACCAGCCTCATCAAGGGCAGCAAGAGGTCGTCTGACCCTTAGCTAGCGAACACCAAATTCCATAAGGTCAATCATTCTGAGGAGAGGCAATGTCCTCGCGATCAATAAGTGAAAAAATCAGCGCATCCATCTTCGTGCTCATCGCGGGCCTCATTGCGGACGCGTCAGCAGCCGCGCTCTTCTTGCTGTCACCAGATGTCCGCGCATGGCTGAAAGGAAATTATTTCCTTGTCTCAATTACTGGACTGCTTCTTTTTGCCGCAGTGGTGACTCTAGCGAATCTACTAGCGGCTCGCCGGGTAAAGGTGACCGAGCTGCAAGGGGAGGTGCGCAACTTGACCAGCCTACTTGCCGCGCCAACTAATCACGACACTGAGATGTTCGCAGCAGTCAACGACCAAGCGTCGCCTCAGACCAGATACATCATTTGGTTGCGAGAATATTTTATGGTCACGCGCGCCAACTCGGAAACATTCCGCGAACTCGAAAAAATGATTGAATTCTTCGAGCGGGAGCCGAGGGGGTTCGACGACGCTGACATGGATGGCACATACCGGAAATTTCGCGAAGCCGGGCGCGATCTGATCAACAAGATGACCGAGCACATGTGGTACGAGGGAGATGAGTTGGCCCGCCTTGAAATTCCCAGAGAATGGGAACGAACGCAGCCGGAAAGACATGAGCAAGCAATTACCGAGATCGGCGAGTCTCACGATTCATTCATGATCTCCTATGATGACCTCTTCCGGATGGCTCAGCGTAAAAGGCTGACGAGCGTCCTCTCTGGGCTCACCTCGCGAAACAATGCCCCTGTCTGATCGTCGGGCCAGTGATTCCTGATGCAGCCTGTCAAGCCGCGCGTGCGGTTGATGGCGTGACAGGTCACATCATGGCCCGAGGCCTAGTTCGCCGGCACGAGACGGCTCGTGAACCCTTCGGAACACAGACGCTCGTAGGCCGCAGCAACAGGTTCCGGCACCTCCTGCCTGATCATGAACCCTTGCTCTGGGTAGATGAGCAGACGCTGCTGGGCACCTACAAGCATGTCCAGCACGAGACGCGGGTCCTTCATGGAGTCGACGTACTCCGAAAGCGTCATAGGAGTTGACGCACTGACGATCTCGACTCCCGGCCAGAGTTTCCGGGCCGTCGCGTAGGCGCGGCGCTCTTCGTACGGCTTACTCACGAGCAGCACGGATGACACCTCAATGCCTCGCTCTTCGAGCAGCACGCGTGTGAAGTTGATGTTCTCGCCCGTGTTCCGTGCCTTGGACTCAATGACGATCGCTGAAGCAGGAACGCCAAGTTCCAGCGCCCGCTCTCGATAGTGCTCGGCTTCCCCTCGGGGCATCCGATCGCGAGTCGTCCGACTGGTCGCCCCCGTGAAGACGATCAGCGGAAACATCCCACGCTGGTACAGGCCCACGGTCACATCAGCTACACCCAAGTCGTGACTGCCGAGACCGATGGCGACCGAGCAGGGCCGCGGCTCGTGATGCATCTGCTGAAAGTCCCAGAGCCGCTGAGCGTCAGACCACGTCTGTACCGAGATCACTGGGCTGATCCTTCCGCCGAGTCGGGCACCTTGAAGTCGTACTCCCACGCGAAGCGGGACGCCGCGTGGACGCCGACCGCGAACTCGACCACCGTGTCGTCCGCCGTGAACGTCGTGCGGTGCAGCTCGACTACCCACTCGCCGGCGGCCAGCTGCAGGAGCTTCGCCTCGTCCGACGTGGGGACGCGCGCGAAGAGTTGCTCCTTCATGTGGTCGATCTCGTAGCCCGCGTCGTACAGGACGCGGAAGCCCCCGCCACGGCCGGCGGGGCCCGGTGTGGGGTCGACGATGCGCGTGCCCTCGACGTGCTCGGGACGGTAGTAGCTGGTCAAGGTGTGCGTCGGCTGGTCGCCCTCCTTCACCAGGCGGGCTCGGGCGTAGACGTCCGCACCGGCCGGCAGGCCATGCGCTTCCGCGACTGCCGGCGGAGCTTCGACGAGAGAGACCGTCTGCGTCTGATCTCCCCGGCGGTAGGCCCGGCCTGTGGCAACCCGGTCAGCGATGAACGCCACTTGGTCGCCGTCGCGCCACTTCGCCTTGTCGTACCGGGCGACGCCGAGCCGCTTCAGCGGGGTCTGTTGACGCACGACCGTCCCGTGCCCCCGTGACGACGCGACCAGCCCTTCGGCCTCCAGCGCCTTGTACGCCGCGTGAACCGTGGACTTTGAGCCCTCGCCAGCCTCGACAAGCTCTCTGATGTGCGGCAACTGCTGGCCAGGGGCGTACTCGCCCGACCTGATCCGAGCAGCCAGCGTGTCGGCGAGCTCTCGCCATTTCGGTGCCATTCCAGCCTCCTTTCGACCCGCCCAGTCAAACACAGTCCCAGGACTGTTGACAGTCCTGGGACTGTGGGTGCATTGTCTCACTAGCGGTCACGCAGTCCCAGGACTACAAGCCTCGGGGGTTTGTTCTGCGTGCCTGCTCGCACCGCCCGGAGGGCTCCGTGAAACGGGTTCAAAGGAAGCGGCCGTTCATTGAGAACTGAACAGCGTGCCAAGGATCGCCGCCTCTCCTGTGCCTTAAGCAGGCGGCAGCGCGGGACACCATCCCGTGTGCTCAACCGCGTGACTCGACCACTTCGCAGCCCCCATGACCGCTGCGGCCGGTTGCCTCCTCCGCCCGTCCGGCCCTCATCTCAGGGCTGTACGGGCGGGGCTGAGGGGAGCCGGATGGCCCGGAACCAGGAGCGGCACCCCGGGGGCAACCGGGGTGCCGCGAGACAGGCACCTATGTAGGAGGCACCTGTGATCAGCAGTCTGACAGAGCAGGAACGCGAGGAACTCTCCAAGAAGGTCAGCGAGGCCAACCGCCGTTCTACCGGCGGGTCTGGTCGCTGACCATGCACCGCCCCGGATCACGGCGTGAGGCTGCCGGATCGAATCCGGCTCGGGGCGCTGGCCGCCTGGTCTGGCGGCTGGGCCGGCCGCCAGACGCGGCAGGCCATCTCTGAACGGCACGCGGCCCCGGGTCTAGCCACCCGGGGCCGCTCTTTGAGGCCGTCTCACCGCTAGGAGAAAACGACCCATGAAGACCATCGTTGCTGGTCGCGAGCCTGTTACCGCGACTGAGTTCATTGAGCTGGCTCTGGGGATCGACCTGGAGCTGTTCACTGGTTCGGCCGCGGAGTCCGCGATGGAGCGGGCGGCGCGGCTGGACGTCGCCCACGAGGTCCTGGCGGACCTGCGGGAGGGCGAACCGGAGACCGCGGCCTACGCCGCGAGCCTGCTACGGACGCTTCCCCTGAAGGTGCAGACGAACGGCCGGCGCCCGCGCCGTACGGTCCGCCGCCAGGGCGCGACGGGCTTCGCCGCCAATTCGGCGGTGGCCGCATGAGGGAGCACACCGCGCAGCTCTCCATCCGTGACGGCCGGTGGCGCCTGTATGTCGCGCTGATGGGCGTTCCGGTGTCCCAGTGGCCGGAGCACGACTTCGGCCCCGCGCTCGTCGTGCCGACGATGGCCGCGCGTTCACAGGCCCTTGCCGGGCTCGGGTTCGTGTTCACGGACGGTGCCGAGTGGGGGTGGGAGGAGTACAGCGAGACGCTGGACGACGACGCGTCGCCTGTGCGGCTGCTGGCCTCGGTTCAGGTGCGTTCACGGGACGGGGGTGCGCCGTGAACAGTGTTCAGATCCGTTCAGCAGAGCGCGCCCTGTCGGTCGGGACGTGGTTGATCGTGGGTGGGGCGATGCTCTTTTCCATCCTCACGGTGACGCCGCTGATGGAGAAGCACACGGCCGAGGGGTGGAAGTGGACCGCGCCGATTCTGCCCCTGGTGGTGGATGCCGCGGTCGTGATCGTGGTCCGTCTCGATGCTGTCCTGGCCCGTCTTGGCGGGCATGGGGGGCGGTGGCCGGTTGCGCTGCGGTGGATGACGGGGTGCATGACCCTGGCGTTGAACGTGGCCGACTCCGCGCTGAGGAAAGAGCTGGTCGGCGTGGCCGTGCACGCGGTCGCCCCGCTCCTGCTCATCGTCACCGCAGAGACCGGTCTTGCCTACCGCCAGGCCATCACGGCCGCCCTGGCCGCGCAGGAGGCCCGGCAGAAGGCAGAGCAGGCCGAGCGCGAGCAAGCCGCCGTGGAGCGCCGTGAGGTGGCCGAGCGGCGGGCCCGTGAGGAGCGCGAGCACGCCGCCCAGTTGGTGCGTGAGCAGCGTGAGCATGAAGCGCTGTTGGCCCGTGAACAGACCGCCCGGGAGCAGGCGGCGCGGGCGGAGGAGCGCGAGCGGGCCGAGGTCCGGGAGTGTGCTGAGCGGGAGGCTCGTGAACGCCGTGAACGCGAGCGTGAACAGCAGCAGGTAGAGCGTGAACGCCTCGAACGCGAGGCCGCTCAACGCCGTGCTGCTGAGCGTCGTGAGCGCGAGGAGCGTGAGCGCCGTGAAGAGGCCGAGCGGCAGGAGCGGGCCGAGCGTGAACGCGCCGCGCTCCTGGCGGCCGGCCCGCCCGAGAAGAAGCTGCTTGAGCCCCAAGCCCTGGAAACCGTGAAGGCGGCGTTCGTCGCGGGGCTCCCGGTGAGGGCTGCGGCCGAGTTGACCGGTTGGTCGATCGGCTGGATCTCCACCCGCTACCAGGAACTGCGCGACCCCGCCCCGAACCGGGCGCTTGAAAGCGCGAGCCAGTGAGCACGCTGCCGGTCTACCCCTGGCACCTGGCCCCGGACGGCTACGCGACCTTCCGACAGCTCCGGACCCGCGGGCTGCGGCCCGGCGGTCAGGACGTCGCCGCCGTGCTGGAGCGCCCGCGCAAGCGCCGGGGCCCGCTGGTCGCCTACCTCTACCGCGTGGACCGGGCTAAGCCGGTCCGGCCGATGACGCCGGCCAAACGGGCCGCGCTGGCGAAGGCGAATGCCGCTCAGCAGGTCTGCCCGAACTGCCGGCGGGACGCCGGGTATCGCATTCCGTCATCGCTCGGCATGTGCGTGCCGTGCCACGACGCCCCGCCCACACCGTGAACACCCACTGGGAGATCAGACATGCCCGAGGAACTGCCCGAGTACCACTTCATCATCACCGCGCAGAAGCCCTTGCCGGGCGGTGGGCACGCGATGGCCACCTGGTCCGCCTACCTGACGCCCCGGCCCGGGCAGAGGCGGCACGAGGTGTACGCGGAGATCCGCAACGCGTACGAGAAGCGCTACCCGGACCTGGCGCGGGCCTGCGTCACGTTCTTCTCGCTCGAACTGAACACGCTCTGACCTCGTACGACTGGCTGCGCGGTGACCCGGACGCCTGCTTGGACGGCCGTGTCCGGGCCACCGCCTCCTCCGCCAAGGGAGTGCACTCAGCATGACGGAAGTCAGCACAGCACCGGTAGCAGCCCCCGCTGCTGCCCCGCCCGAAACACCCCCGCCCACCAACCCGGCACCCACCCCCGCACCCGAGCAGCCCACCAGCAAGAGGGTGGAGCACACCGCGGGCGGGTGGCCGGTGGTGCCGCTTGCCGTGACCGGTGCGAACTCCACGATCGGGGTGGTCGCCGCATCCGCGCTCGCGGCTGGCCCGGTCGGTGCCGCGGTGGCCGCCGCCGGGGCCGCCGTGGTCGCCACCACGACCGCGGTACGCCGCCGCAACAAGACCCGCACCGCCCACCGCAAGGCGAGCCGCATCCGGTCCGGCACCCTCCAGAAGGCCGCAGGGGGCCGCACCGGCGGTGCTGGCCGCGGTCTCCCGACGCAGGGCCGCCCCACCGCGTCTCGCTCCACCGGCACCAAGCCCCGCCCCCACAGCGGCACCAAAGCCGCCACGGGCAAGGGTCGTTCGGCCGGCGGCGCGTCGACTCCCGGTGCGAGCCGGACCGATTCCGGGCTGACCCGGGGCGGTTCCGGCGGAAGGCGGGGCCCGCTCGGGAAGTCTGCGGGCCGTGGGTCTGCTGGCCGGGCTTCGCAGGTCAAATCCCTGCGGGATACGGCCCGGAAGCTGCCGCCGTCTCGTCACGCGGCCCGCACGGGAACGAACCAGGCGCGCCGTTCGGTGGCCGATGCCCGCCGCGCCGCCCGCGCCAACAGCACCACCGGCCCCGGCAAGACCCGGTCGGGGCTGATCGGCCGGGCCGGTAAGGCCGCGGCGGGCAAGGCCCGTTCCGTCCGCGACGCCGCGATCCGCAAGGGCCGCACCGCACAAGACCAGCGGGCCGCCGCCCGGCTGGAGTCCAGCCGGGACCGGGTACGTAAGGCCGGTGTCCGCAAGGCGGCACGGGCCGCGCTGCGCAGGTCCGCGGCCCGGAAGCAGGGCCGTCGCCTGATGGCCGCACTGCTGGCCGCCCCGCTCGGGGTGCTCGGAATGCTGAGCACTCCACTCGGGCGGAAGCTCGGCTGGGCCTGGCTGCAGCAGCCCGGCCGCCGCCTCTACCAGCACATGATGCGCTCTGCCGAGGAACGCAAAGCCGCCCGCGACGCCGCGATACGCGAGCGTCTGGCCGCCGAGGAGAAAGCCCTCGACGACGCCGCCGAAGGTCACGGCGAGGAGATCGGCGACACCGTTCAACGCCCGTTCCACCTGCTCCCCGCACAGCCCAACACCACCCCTGTGGAGGTTGTCAGCATGTCCGGTTTCAAGTTCGAAGAGGCCGCGGCCGAAATGGAGAACGCGGCCCGCACCTACGAGCCCGAGAACAACATGGAGATCCTCTCCATGGTCGAGAACCTCCCCGACGCACTCACCTCCGTTGCCAACACCTTCCGCATCCTGGCCGAGCGCTCCGACAGCGAGTTCCCGCTGGAGAAGGACATCGCCGGGGCCTTCGACGAGATCTACGGCGCCCTGATGCGGGCCGTTGACGCGTCCGGCGACCTCGGAGAGCTGTTCCGTCATGTTCACGAGCACGACATCGCCCGTCACGAGGACCCCCGCAACGGTCCCGAGGCCGAGAAGGGCTGGAACGTCTGACATGAGCACCAACACCACCACCACGAACCATGAGGGTGGTCCGGTGTGGGACTGGGCTGCTGGTCACGGACCCGTGACCGGCGCCCTGTCCGCCACCACCGGAGCATTCGCCCTCGCGACCACCGGCGCAGCCACCGGCATGCCCCCCGGCTGGGCCCTCGCCGTCGGCACAGCCGGCGCGATCGGCCACACCATCAGCTCCCTGCGCGACCGCCTCTCCGCCCGCACCATCAGCATGCGGTCCGCATCGTGGCTGGTCGGCGCCGGATGGACCACCTGGGCCATGACATCCGGGCCCCTGACCTGGACCGCACTCGGCTCGCTGGCCGTGATCGGGGTCGGGATCGGGACCACCGCCCACTCCACCCTCATCCACGAAGAAGCCCGCGAACTCGAAGCGCTGGAGGCGGCCGAACGGCAGGTCGCCGCGGAACTGTCCGCCGGCCGCCGGGCAATCGCCGCCGAGTGGGTGGACCGGATCCAGCGGGTCTGCGGGATCACGCTGCGGGTGCTGGCGGTGGAGATGTGGCCGACCGGGACCGGGTTCACCATCGACGCCGAACTTCCGCCCGGCGGAACGACGTACGGGCGGATCGCCCAGGAAGCGGCCAAGCTCAGCGCCGACGCACGGCTCCCGCACGGCTGCACCGCCACCGCGGGTCCCGGCATCGATCAGGGCCGCGTCCTGATCGACGTCACCACGAAGAACGTCCTTGAGCAGGAAGTGTTCTACCCCTCCGACTACAGCCGCCTGTCCATCCACACCGGCATCCCCTGGGGACTGCGTACCAACGCCGACGAGATCCGCGCGTACCTGCGCGAGCAGTGCGCGTTGGTCGTCGGGCCGACCGGGTCGGGCAAGACGAACATGGTCCACACGATCCTCGCCGGATTCGCCCGCGCCGAGGACGTGCTGACCTTCGTGATCGACCTGAACGCCGGATCGGCCGGCCTGCCCTGGATCCGTCCCGCATTCGACGCCAACGGCAACCTGCTGGACGGGGCCCGCCCGGGCATTGACTGGCTGGCCGCCTCCCACACTGAGGCGCTGGTCATGCTGAACGCCCTGGTCAGGATCGCGAAGCAGCGCAAGACCGCCTACCAGGACCTCATGGCACAGGCCAACACCGACCTCCTGCCGATCAGCCCGCAGATTCCCCAAATCATGCTGGTCGTCGATGAGGGTGCGGAGATCCTTTCCAGCAACGACCGCGAGTTGAAGAAACTCGCCGCCCTCATCCTCGAAGTGATCCGGATCGCCCGCGCCATGGGTGTCCGCACCGTCCTCACCGCGCTCGGCGCGACCAGCAGCGTCCTGGGCAACCTCATGCTCCGCCGGGAAGCCAAGGTGCGGGTGGCGCTGACCGGCGGGGAGAAGGAGGGCATGGACCTGGGCAAGCAGTTCCCCGGATCCCGAGGACTGCGCCCCGAACAGGCCCCCTACAAGGGCGCCGGGTTCATGGGCACCCCCGAGAGCGAGCCGGGGCTGTTCAAGTCGTGGCGAATCCTGCCCAACCAGATCCGCGACATCGTCACCGCGACCGCCGGCATCCACCCCACCCTCGACGGCCCCTCCGCAAAGGCTGCCGGACCCGCGTACACGACCCGGTGGGACCCGGACCGCACCCAGTGGATGCGCGACCACACCACCACCCCGAACCCCGCCGGACCGGCAGCACAGTCAACGGCCGGTGGTGGGAGCAGCCTCAACCTCTCCGCACTCCGCAACGACCAGCAGCCCACACCGGCCACCGACGAGGACGCCACGGTGCGGGCGTTCATAGAGCAGATCGACGCACAGTTCGCGACCGCCCCGGAGCCCGGCAGCACGCCGGAACCTCCGGCCGCACCGGGGCTGAACCTGTCCGCGCTACGGCCGGAGAACAACGCCGCCCGGCAGGCCGCGCTCCAAATCCTGATGGCTGCCGGCGCCGAGGGCACCGGGGCCTCAGCCATCGCCCGCGCCCTGGCCGAGGAGCACGGAACCACCCGGCAGACGGTTGCCGGATGGCTCAAGGAATGGGCCGAGACCGGTGAAGCCGTCCGCGTCGGAGAGGGCACCAAAACCCGCTACGTCCACCGCCGCTACACCTGACCGCGCCCCTTGCTTGTCGCCTGTCACCCGACCCGCCCAACAACCCCTCCACACGGGCCTCTGAGGGCCGAAAACGGCTTGTGACCTGCAAGGCGACAAGCGACACGACAAGACAAGCGACAAGCCGCACGACAAGCCAGACGACAAGCGACACGACAAGCCAGCACGGGCGTCACCCCGCACCAACGGGTGCCGCCCGTGCTGCTGAAGGAGCCCCGTCGTGCATGACACCACGAACCAGATCACCACCCCCACACCCACCTACCCGACCCTCACCGCGCCCGGGTACCCGAGCTATCTGCCCGCGCCCGAGGGGCCGGTGATGCTGCCCTCGGAGATCCCGCCCGGGGTGCAGATGGTCACCCTGCCCGGCGGCATCCGCACCCTCGCCTACACCCCGGCACAGGCCCCGCCAGCGCCGCCGGTTCCCGTCGCGCAGCCGATCCCGGCATGGGCCAAGACCACCGCACTCCTCACCCCGACCATCGGCGGGGGCATCGCCGCCGCGGGCATCGGGATCTCCTACGCAGCCCCGGGACTGATCGCCATGAGCCAAGCCCTCTGGGCCGCCGTCGCCCTCATCGCCGCCGCAGCCATCGGCGTCCCCGTGCTGCTCCGGCTCGGCAGGGCCGCCACCGGCACCAGTCGGAGCAGCACGCACATCACGCAGAACATCACCGCGTCCGGCATGTTCGGCCGCGCCAACGGCACCATCAACCACCGCTGAACGCTAAGGGCGACCCCCTCTCACGCCAATGAACCGGGGCCGCCCTCATCCATCAGCCCACTACAGACCTTCTGGAGGTCTCCAGCATGGCCCATGACCGCAATACCGCGCTGCTCGATGCAGCGTTACGAGCCGCTGACCGCGGCTGGCACGTCTTCCCACTCCGTCCTGGCGACAAGCGCCCCGCCCTCCACGGCGAGCAGGCTTGCCCCGCGCTCGGGGACTGCGTGAGCGGGCATCGCAAGTGGGAGGACCGGGCCACCACCGACCCGGACCGCATTCGTAGGGCATGGTCGGACCGGCCGTTCAACATCGGGATCGCCACGGGCCCCTCCGTCCTAGTTGTCGTCGACCTCGACATGCCCAAGCCCAACGGCAGCACGGACACGCCTTGCGGCGTGACGACCTTTAAGGCGCTCTGCGAGCGCACCGGGCAGGCCGTCCCCACCACCTACCGGGTGGGGACTGCGAGCGGTGGAGAGCACCTGTACTTCGCCGCCCCGGACGGCATCCGGCTTGGTAACACCGCCAGATTCCTCGCTCCGACCATCGACACCCGGGCATGGGGCGGATACGTCGTCGCCCCCGGCAGCACCGTCAACGGGCGTACGTACGACGTCATCGACCCCGCGCCAGTAGCCCGGCTGCCCGGATGGCTGCTGGACGTCCTCAAGCCCGCAGCGCGCCCCACTGGGCCCGTGAAGCTGTCCCTGCCGAAGCGAGGTGCTCGGGCAGCAGAGGCGGCACTGGAGCGTGAAACCGCCCTCGTAGCAGCCACCGCAGAAGGCAGGCGCGAGGCGCAGCTCTTCGAAAGCGCCCGGAAGGTGGCCCGCTTCGTCGGATGGGGCGACCTCACCCGGGACGAGGTGGAGGAGGCATTTCAGAGGGCGGGTGAGGCGGCCGGACTCCCCGCTTCCCAGTGCCGCTCGACTCTGCGCAGCGTTCTGAACTGGTCCCTGCGCACCTGCCGGCCCCGGGAGACGACATGAGCCCCCGGCCGAACCGCCCTCTGAAATGCCTGCCCTCCACCCCCACCGGCCCCAGCCTCGCCCAACCGGCCCCGACCGGCACCGGCGGTGGTGCGCCGAAAGGCTTCGCCGAAGGCGTCCCCACTGCCGTTCGCCCTGACCAGCACATGCGAGACGGGCGCTACCCCATCGCCTGGCTCACCATCAGCGCACCCCGCGGCGCGGTCCCGACTGTCACCAGCGCCTGTGCGTGCGGTCGCAACCGGTTCGCCGCAGGACATCGCAAAGCACTCGCTCTGATCGCAGACCACACCCGCCACCGCGACCTCTGCCCGCTCCGCACCCACCAGGAAGGCGCCGCCGTATGAACGCGACACCAACCGCACCGCCCCTCGACGGCGCCACCGTGCTCAACGACGTGGAGACCTTCCACCGCAGGTTCAACGTCTTCCCCACCGAGGCCGCCTACGTTGCCGTGACCCTGTGGGACGCGCACGCCCACCTGGTGGAGTGCTTCGAGACCACGCCGCGCATCGCGTTCCTGTCCCCGGAGCCGGGGTCGGGGAAGTCCCGGGCGTTGGAGATCGTGGAACTCCTCACCCCTCGCCCGGTCAGCACGGTCTCGGCATCCGCGAACGCCCTGTACCGGCTGGTCGACTCGGCCGCCGGGCTGCCTACGGTGCTCTTCGACGAGGTGGACACCATCTTCGGCCCGAAGGCCGGCGCGGACGAAGCACTGCGCGGATTCCTGAACGCCGGGTACCGGCGCATCGGTGGCGCCCTGCGGTGCGTGGGTGAAGGCTCCAACCAGAACGCGCAGGTCTTCGGCTCGTACTGCGCAGTCGCCATGGCCGGGCTCGGCTCCCTGCCCGACACCGTGCTGACCCGCTCCGTCATCGTCCGCATGCGCAAGCGCGCCCCGAACGAGAAGGTGGAGCCCTACCGACAGCGCATCCACGAGAAGCAGGGCCACGAACTGCGCGACCAGCTCGCGGCGTGGGCCGACTCCGTCCGCGACCAGGTTGCGGAAGCGTGGCCCGAGATGCCGGACGGGGTCACCGACCGGCCGGCCGACGTGTGGGAGCCCCTCCTGGCCGTCGCTGACGCCGCCGGGGGCGATTGGCCCGGCCGGGCCCGTGCCGCGTGCGTGGAGCTGATCAGCGCCGCCCACGACAACGACGAAGCCTCCCTCGGAGTACGGCTGCTGACCGACCTACGCGACCGGGTGTTCTGCGGTGCCGACCGCGTCCCCACCGCCGTCGTACTCGAAGGCCTACTGGCCATGGACGACGCCCCGTGGGGAGATCTGGAAGACAAGCCGATCAACTCCCGCACCCTGGCCCGACTCCTCGCCCAGTACGTCACCCCCGCCAACAAGCCCATCAAGCCGCGCGGCATTCGCACACCGTCCGGCTTCCCCAAGGGCTACTACGCGGAAGACCTCACGGACGCCTGGACCCGGTACTGCCCTCCGCCCCCGGAGGAATCCGCCACGTCCGCCACCGCCGCCACACCGCAGGTCAGCGGGGGTGAATCCGTGGCGGATACCGCCACGGCCATCCGCCACATGTCTGCGGAAACCGCCACACCGCTCTTCCCGGTCGCGGGCTGAGACCCAGCGCCACGAGGGGTCGTCACACTCCGGGTGTGGCGGCACCTATCCGCCACAGAATCGCTATCCGCCACAAACGCAGGCCTCTGACCTGCGGTGTGGCGGCGTGGCGGACGTGGCGGATCCCCCAGAGCCAAGAGACCACGCGCTCAAAGAGGAGTCGCCACCATGGCCAGCCCGCAGATGCTCAAGCTCCCCGAAGTCCTCGCCGAACTCGGCATGAGCCGCGCCGCCTTCTACCGCATGCGCGCCCGCGGCCTCGCACCGAAGCTCATCAAGCTCCCGAACCACCAGGTTCGCGTACGACGCACCGACCTGGACGCGTGGTGGGCGAAGCACGAAGAGTCCGCCGCCTGACCTCGATCTGACGAACCAACCACCAAGGGCCCGCCACTCCGGCGGGCCCTTTCTCTCTGGAGAACCATGCCTCTCACGTACGACGTGCGCCTCTACTCGATCGAAGTCCGCCGGGACCGCCCCAAGCCCTACCGTCTGCGTTGGCTGGTCGGGCAACGCAAGCACTCCAAGAGCTACCAGCTCAAGGCTCAGGCGGATGGACGCCGGTCCGAGCTGATGTCTGCCGTGCGGCGCGGCGAGCAGTTCGACGAGGAGAAGGGGCTCCCCGTCTCCGAGATCCGCGCCATGCAGGGGTCAGTGACTTGGTACGAGCACACCCGCGCCTACATTGACCGCAAGTGGGCCGACGCCCCGGCGAAGTCGCGGAAGAACTACGCGGACGCCCTTGCCACCATCACGCCAGCGCTCGTGAAGACCGCCGTCGGTCGCCCCGACGCGGCCACCCTCCGCAGGGCGCTCTACGGGTGGGCCTACAACCGCAACAGGTGGGACGACGAACCGCCGGCAGAGATTGCTCAGGCACTTCGCTGGCTGGCCAAGAACTCCCTGCCGATCTCCGCGCTCGAAGAGTCGGCCACCGTACGGATCGCCCTGGACGCGCTCGCCCTGAAGATCGACGGAAAGTCCGCCGCAGCCCGCACCGCGCGACGCAAGCGAGCCTGTCTGAGCGACGTTCTCGGGCTTGCTGTCGAACAGCGGTACTTCTCCACACCGGTCAATCCGCTCACGACCGTGAAGTGGGTCGCCCCGAAGGCCGTCGAAGAGGTCGACCCCCAGAGCGTGGCGAACCCCCGCCAAGTGCGGGCGCTACTGAAGGGCGTACGCGAGCAGGGCCCGCGCGGTGAACACCTCGAAGCGTTCTTCGGCTGCCTCTACTACGCTGCCATGCGGCCGGCGGAAGTGACAGCGCTCCGGCTGGCCCAGTGCCACCTCCCGGATAAGGGGTGGGGCACTCTGACCCTCCGGGGAGGCTTCGTGAGGGTCGGAAAGGGCTGGACCGACGACGGACAGGCGCACGAAGCCCGCCACCTCAAGGCCCGCGCAGAGAAGGACTCGCGCCCGGTGCCGATCCCGCCACACTTCGTGCGCATGCTTCGACAGCACGTCGCCACACACGGCACCGCTCCGGACGGGCGGCTGTTCCGTACCAACCGGGGCGGCCTGCTCCAAGAGACCGGATACGGCGAGGTGTGGGCCCAGGCGCGCGCGGACGTGCTCACCGAGGAGGAAGCGGCGTCGCAGCTCGCACGGCGACCGTATGACCTGCGTCACGCCGGGGTGTCCTTCTGGCTCAGCTCCGGCGTGGACCCGATGGAATGCGCCCGGCGAGCAGGGCACACCATCGCGGTGCTGTTCCGCGTTTATGCCAAGGTGCTGGCCCGTACGCAGGACCGGGCCAACAGGCGGATTGACGCAGCGATGCGGGAGTGGAACGAACCGGAGTAGCCCCTCCCCCGGGGGACGCCTGGGGGACACGCCCTGATCAGACCTGGGATCGGGGCGAGATCAGGTGAGACAACGTGGCGTTTCGGGCCCTTCGGCACGCCCCGTCACGGAATCAAGAAAACCCTCCCGACCTGCCATAACAGCAGGTCGAGAGGGTTTTCACTTCCAGTGGCGGCGCCAGGGTTCGAACCTGGGTAGGCTGAGCCGGCAGATTTACAGTCTGCTCCCTTTGGCCACTCGGGCACACCGCCAAGGGATGTCGCCGTGAGATCCGCCTTGCGGCGGCGCTCTGTGGCAACGACGTAAACGATACCTGATGACCAGGGGTGCTCCGCCACCTGATTGACCAGCGCCCGGAGCGGGCGCGGGTGGCTAGGCTTTGTGCCGTCCCCCAAGCATTCGACACAAGGAGCCACACGTCATGGCCGACTCCAGTTTCGACATCGTCTCGAAGGTCGAGCGGCAGGAGGTCGACAACGCCCTCAACCAGGCCGCCAAGGAGATCTCCCAGCGCTACGACTTCAAGGGCACCGGGGCGTCGATCTCCTGGTCCGGCGAGAAGATCCTGATGGAGGCGAACGGCGAGGAGCGGGTCAAGGCCATCCTCGACATCTTCCAGTCCAAGCTGATCAAGCGCGGCATCTCGCTGAAGTCGCTGGACGCGGGTGAGCCGCAGCTGTCCGGCAAGGAGTACAAGCTGTTCTGCACGATCGAGGAAGGCATCTCCCAGGAGAACGCCAAGAAGGTCGCGAAGATCATTCGTGACGAGGGCCCCAAGGGCGTGAAGGCGCAGGTCCAGGGCGACGAGCTGCGGGTCAGCTCGAAGAGCCGGGACGACCTGCAGGCCGTGCAGGCGCTGCTGAAGGGCCAGGACTTCGACTTCGACGTCCAGTTCACGAACTACCGGTAGGCCGCGGCGGTCCGGGCACGGGGCGGAACGCATCGCTCCGGGCTCGGACTGCATGTCCGAATCCCGCCGGTCGCGGGTGTCCGGGCGACGCAGACTGGTCCGTGGCAGCCGGCGATCCGGTGGGCCGACGGACGAGGAGAGGGACGAGTCATGACCATGTACGCGACGGTCGACAGCCCGCTGGGCGCACTGCTGCTGGTCGGCGAGGAGGCCGCGGGAACCGCGGGGGTCGCACTCGTCTCGCTCTCGCTGCCGGGCCAGAAGGGTGCGGCGCTCGTCCAGGACGGATGGCAGCACCGGCCCGCGGCCTTCGAGGGGGTCGCCGTACAGCTGCGGGAGTACTTCGAGGGGCGGCGGACCCGTTTCGACCTCGTGTACGCCGACGGCCTGGGCACGGACTTCCAGCGCCGGGTCTGGGCCGCGCTGGACGGTGTTCCGTACGGGGAGACGGTCTCGTACGGGCAGATCGCCGCGCGGGTCGGTTCCACCGGGGCGGGGGTGCGGGCCGTGGGGACGGCGATCGGGCGCAATCCGCTGCTGGTCGTGCGGCCGTGCCACCGGGTGATCGGCGCGGACGGGGCGCTGCGGGGTTACGCGGGCGGCCTGGAGCGCAAGCAGCAGCTCCTGGGGCTTGAGGGCGCCCTGGCGGCGGGCTGATGGCCGGGCTGTTCCCGAGACCGCGGGCCGTGGTCGCGCCCGGCGCCGTGCACGTGCCCGAGTGGTTGCCGGACGAGCGGCAGCGGGAGTTGGTGGCGGCGTGCCGTGCGTGGGCGCGTGGGCCCGTTCCCATGCGGCACACGGCTCTGCCGGGTGGCGGGGTGATGTCCGTGCGGACCGTGTGCCTGGGGTGGCACTGGCAGCCGTACCGGTACGCGCGTACCGCGGACGACGTGAACGGTGCGCCGGTCCTGGCCTTCCCGGAGTGGCTGGCGGAACTGGGGCGGGCGGCGGTGGCGGAGGCGTACGGCGCGGAGAGCGCGGCGGCACGGACGTACGCGCCGGACGCCGCGCTGGTCAACTTCTATGACGACGCGGCACGGATGGGCATGCACCAGGACAAGGAGGAGCGGTCCGGCGCCCCCGTCGTGTCGCTCAGCATCGGCGACACCTGTGTCTTCCGTTTCGGTAACACGGAGAACCGGGGGCGGCCCTACACGGACGTGGAGTTGGCGTCCGGGGACCTGTTCGTCTTCGGCGGGCCGTCACGGCACGCGTTCCACGGCGTGCCGCGGATCCTTCCCGGAACGGCGGCCCCCGGCACGGGGATGAGTGGGGGGCGGCTCAATCTGACGTTGCGCGAGACGGGGCTCGGCGCTCCGGGGGACGGCTGAGGTCAGCGGCGTTCGCGGGAGTTTCCGAACAGCAGGCGGTAGGCGATCAGCAGGACGAGGGAACCGCCGATGGCCGACACCCAGGTCGCCGGGTCGAAGAAGTCCTCGTTGTCGATCGTGCGGTCAAGGAAGCGTGTCGCTATCCAGCCGCCCACGAAGGCGCCGACGACCCCGATGAGGGTGGTGCCCACGAGGCCGCCGGGGTCGCGGCCCGGCAGCAGGATCTTGGCGATGACGCCTGCGACGAGTCCGAGAATGATCCAGCCGATAACAATGGTCATGCGCGCCAACCTATCCCGTCGCCCGGTCCTGGAATCCAAGACGTCGGCGCCGTTCGGATGGTTGCGGACCCGGGGTGCGGACTGCGGTGATCCCGCCGCCGTACGCGTGGGCTACCAGCCGGCGAACTGCTCGTCGGTGCGCACGATCTCCTTGCCGAAGGGCATCAGCGAGACCGGGATCAGCTTGAAGTTCGCGATGCCCAGCGGGATGCCGATGATCGTGAGGCACAGGGCGATGCCGGTGGTGATGTGGCCGAGCGCCAGCCACCAGCCGGCGAGGACCAGCCAGAGCACGTTGCCCACGCAGGAGGGGCCGCCCGCGTCCCGCCGGTCGACGACGCGGTACCCGAAGGGCCACAGCGCGTAGACGCCGATGCGGAAGGCCGCCAGGCCGAACGGGATGCCGATGATCGTGATGCACAGCAGGAGTCCCGCGAGCATGTACCCGAGGAACATCCAGAAGCCGCACAGGATCAGCCAGATGACGTTCAGAATTGTCTTCATGGGCGATGACCAGCCATCTTCTCGAGTCGGGCGATGCGCTCCGCCATCGGCGGGTGGGTCGAGAACATCTTGGACATGCCCTGCCCGGGGCGGAACGGGTTCGCGATCATCATGTGACTCGCGGTCTCGATCCGGGGCTCGGGGGGCAGCGGAAGCTGTTTGGTGCCCGCCTCCAGCTTCCTGAGGGCACTGGCGAGGGCCAGGGGGTCGCCGGTCAGCTGCGCGCCGGAGGCGTCCGCCTCGTACTCCCGGGAGCGGCTGACGGCCAGTTGGATGACGGAGGCGGCGAGCGGGCCCAGGATCATGATCAGCAGCATGCCGAGGACGCCGGGGCCGTCGTCGTCGTTGGAGCGGCCGACCGGGATCAGCCAGGCGAAGTTGACGAGGAACATGACGACGGAGGCGAGCGCGCCCGCGACCGACGAGATCAGGATGTCGCGGTTGTAGACATGGCTGAGCTCGTGGCCGAGGACGCCGCGCAGTTCCCGTTCGTCCAGGATCTGGAGGATGCCCTCGGTGCAGCAGACCGCGGCGTTGCGCGGGTTGCGGCCGGTGGCGAAGGCGTTGGGCGCCTGGGTCGGCGAGATGTAGAGCCTCGGCATGGGCTGGCGGGCGGCGGTGGAGAGTTCACGGACCATGCGGTAGAGCTGCGGCGCCTCGAACTCGCTCACCGGGCGGGCGCGCATGGCCCGCAGCGCCAGCTTGTCGCTGTTCCAGTACGCGTAGGCGTTGGTGCCGACGGCTACGAGGAGCGCGACGATCAGGCCCGTACGTCCGAAGAAGCTGCCGATGACGATGATGAGTGCGGACAGGCCGCCGAGGAGTACGGCGGTTCTCAGCCCGTTGTGCCGGCGGTGCACGGTACGCCCTCCAAGTGGTGCAGCAGGGGAACCCTTGCTCTGTGGTGCTCCACTCCCCAGTGGAGCCTCCCGTACTGGTCAACGCCAGGCGAGGAGAGCTAGTTCCCTTGTGCTCATGGCCGCAGGGCCGGGCCCGTCCGCGCGTTCGTGCCGGAGCGGGCCGTAGGCCGTACGGGTGGAGGGCGCCGCCGGGTCAGCGCTGGACGGGGAGCTTGGCGAGCGCCAGGGCCTCGGGGTCGGGCTCGACCTCGCTGGTGCAGTAGGCGCAGCGCGACGCGACGGCCGGGATCGCCGTGTAGCAGCGGGGGCAGTCGCGCAGGGCGGCCTTGATGTCGACCTGCTCCTGGTCCTTCTTGGTGGTGAAGCGGTCCTGGACCTTGGCCATGGGCACGACGACGCAGAAGTAGAGGACGGCGGCGGTGATCAGGAAGGCGATGGCGGCGCTGACGAAGAGGCCGTAGGGGAACTTCACTCCGTCGACGGTGAAGGTGGCCTTGCTGAAGTCGCCGGTTCCGCGGGTGATGACGCCGATCAGCGGCACGATGAACGCGTTGCTGAACCCGGTGACGACCGCCGTGAACGCTGCTCCGACGGCGAGGCCGATCGCCATGGAGACCACGTTGCCGCGAAGGATGAAGTCCTTGAACCCGTTCAGCACTGCCTCTGGCTCCTCTGTTGCGATGGGAAGGTTGTATGCGCCGTGCGCGCGCATGACCCTGCCCTGTGGGAGGCGCCCGGGGCAAACCGATCTTGGCGGCGGAGGGTGTCAGAACAGGCTGACGTCGGCGAACCTGAGGAGGGTCTGCGGGGCGCCCGACAGGGCGATTCCGGCGACGGCGGTGAGGACGATCGCGACGGTGAGGGGCGCCGGAGTGCGGTGCCGGGCGACGGGCTGGTCCGCAGCGTCCTCCGCGGGGCTGCGGAACAGGGCGGCGGTCCAGCGCAGGTAGTAGTAGAGCGCGATCACCACGTTGACGGCCATGACGACGGCGAGCCAGCCGAGCCCGGCGTCGACGGCCGAGGAGAAGACGGTGACCTTGGCGAAGAGTCCGATGATGCCCGGCGGCAGTCCGGCCAGGCAGAGCAGGAAGAAGGCCATGGCGAGCGCGGCGAGCGGGCGGGTGGCGTACAGGCCGCGGTAGTCGGCCATGCGGTTGCCGGGGTGGGTGCGGGCGACCAGTGCGGCGACGGCGAAGGCGCCGAGGTTCACGACGGCGTACATCAGCGCGTACGCGACGGTGGAGCCGATCTGCCGGTCTCCGGCGTACGCGGCGGCGGCGATCGGCACCAGGAGGTAGCCGGCCTGCGCGACGGACGACCAGGCGAGCAGCCGTACGGCGCTGCGGGCGCGGGTGGCGCTCTGGCGCAGCGCGGCGGCGTTGCCGACGGTCATCGTCAGCGCGGCGAGGACGGCGAGGGCGGGGCCCCAGACGTCGGCGTACGACGGGAAGGCGACGACGGTGACGAGGATGAGGCCGGAGAAGCCGACCGCCTTGCCGACGACCGAGAGGTAGGCGGCGATCGGCAGGGGGGCTCCGACGTAGGTGTCGGGAACCCAGAAGTGGAAGGGTGCGGCGGCCGTCTTGAACGCGAAGCCGACGAGGGTGAGGGCGACGCCCGCCTGGGCGAGGGTGGAGAGCTGTCCGGGGACGTCGTCGAGGCGGGCGGCGATCTCCGTGAGGTGGAGGGTGCCGGTCGCCGCGTACACGAAGCTGACGCCGAGGAGCATGACGGTGGTCGCGACGACGGAGGACAGGAAGAACTTCAGCGCGGCTTCGGAGGAGCGCCGGTCGCCGCGCTTGATGCCGACGAGGGCGAAGGCGGGCAGCGAGGCGACTTCGAGGGCGACGACGAGGGTGGCGAGGTCGCGGGCGGCGGGCAGGAGCGCGGCGCCGGCGGCCGAGGACAGCAGCAGGAACCAGAATTCGCCGGCGGGCAGCTTGCGGGTGTCGCCGACGGAGAGCAGTGCGGTGAGCAGGGCGCCGCCGAGCACGAGGGCCTGGATGACCAGGGTGAAGTGGTCGGCGGTGTAGCTGCAGGCGCGGGTGCCGGTGGTGAGGCAGAAGGTGGAGCGGTCGCCGTCGTGCAGGGGGACGAGGAGGGCGAGCGCGGCGGCGAGGCCGGCGACGGCGCCGTAGCCGAGGAGCGGTTTGCGTGCCGCGGGGACGAAGAGGTCGGCGACCAGGACGACGAGGGCGATTGCCGCGACGACGACCGGGGGCGCGATCGCGAGCCAGTCGACGGACTGGACGAGGCCGGTGGCACCGCCCCCGGCCGCCGGCGCGAGGGCGGTGGCGCTGCTTTCGGCCGCCGACTGGGCGAGGCCGGCGGTTGCGGCCGCTGTGGTCACGACTTGCCTCCTGCGAGGAGCTTCTGCACGGCCGGATCGGTGAGGCCGAGGAGGACGGCGGGCCACAGGCCGGCGAGGACGGTGAGGGCCGCGAGGGGGGTCCAGGCGGCGAATTCGTAGCTCTGGACGTCGGCGATGGCGTGCGGTTCCTCGCGCTGGGCGCCCATGCAGACGCGGCGGACCACGACGAGGAGGTACGCGGCGGTGAGCAGGGTGCCGAACGCGGCGATGGACATGAAGGTCAGGAAGGCGGCGCGGTTCAGTCCCTCGGCGGGGTCGAAGGCGCCGAACAGGGCGAGCATCTCGCCCCAGAAACCGGCGAGTCCGGGCAGGCCGAGGGAGGCGACCGCGGCGAACGCGAGGAGGCCGCCGAGGCGGGGCGCCCTGCCGTAGAGGGCGGCGCCGGTGGCCCCGGCGAGGGTGTCGAGGTCGGCGGTGCCGTACCGGTCCTTGACCGCGCCGACCAGGAAGAACAGCAGGCCGGTGATGAGGCCGTGGGCGATGTTGGCGAAGAGCGCCCCGTTGACGCCTGTGGGGGTCATGCTCGCGATGCCGAGCAGGACGAAGCCCATGTGGCCCACGGAGGAGTACGCGATGAGCCTCTTCAGGTCGCCCTTGGCGCCGGGCCGGGCGAGGGCCAGGCAGGCGAGCGATCCGTAGATGATGCCGGCGACGGCGAAGGCGGCGAGGTAGGGCGCGAACGTGTGCATGCCGTCGGGTGCGACCGGGAGCAGGATGCGGACGAAGCCGTACGTGCCCATCTTCAGCATGACGCCGGCCAGGAGGACGGAGCCGACGGTCGGGGCGGCGGTGTGGGCGTCGGGGAGCCAGCTGTGGAGCGGCCACATCGGGGTCTTCACCGCGAGCCCGATGCCGATCGCCAGAACGGCGGTGACCTGCACGGACGAGGTGAGGCCGCGGCCGTTGTCAGTGGCGAGTGCCACCATGTCGAAGGTGCCGCTCTTCAGTCCGATGAGGAGCAGGCCCAGCAGCATGACGACCGAGCCGAGCAGTGTGTAGAGGATGAACTTCCAGGCGGCCGCCTGCTTCTGCGCACCGCCCCACCGGGCGATGAGGAAGTACATCGGGATGAGCACCATCTCGAACGCCAGGAAGAACAGCAGCAGATCGAGGACGGCGAAGGTCGCGAGGGTGCCGGACTCCAGGACCAGGATCAGGGCGACGAAGGCCTTCGGGGAGGGGCCGGCGGGCATGGCGAAGTAGCTGTACAGCGCGCAGAGGAAGGTCAGCAGCGCGGTCAGTACGAGAAGGGGGAGCGAGATGCCGTCGATGCCGAGGTGGATGCGGACGTCGAGCGCCGGGATCCAGCTGATGTCGGTCGTGGCCTGCATCTTCGACGGGTGGTCGTGGTCGAAGCCCGCGGCCAGCACGATCGCCGCGATGAGGATCACGCCGGTGACGGTCACGCCGTGGCGGAGCACGGCCTGGTCGGGGTTCCTGCCCTTCAGCCCGGGCGGGGCCGGGAGCAGGGCGGCGACGGCCCCGAGGAGCGGGGCGACGACGAGGAACGCCAGAAGGTACTGCATCACGGATGCGCTGATATCGATCACGGCTCACGACCCGGCGTTGACGTTGGCGAAGACGACGGCGGCGACCGCCAGGACCAGCGAACCGGCGAGCAGTGCGCTGAGGTAGGTCTGCACGTTGCCGGTCTGGGCGCGGCGGACGGCGGCGCCGAGCCAGCGTGCGCCGGTGGCGGAGCCGCGTACGTAGGTGTCGACGACCTCGCGGTCCAGGAAGCGGACGAGGCTCGCCGCGGCCTGGACGGGGCGGACGAACAGGGCCGCGTACAGGGCGTCGAGGTGGAAGCCGGTGGCCGCGTGGCGGTGGAGGGGGCCGAGCAGCAGGCGGCCGGGGTCGGCGGGGTCGGGGGCGTCACCGGCGGTGCCGTAGGCGGCGGTGCGGGCCTCGATGGCCTCGATCTCCACGAGGGCGGGTTCCGCGTCGGGGTGGGCGACGACCGAGCCCATGGGGGTGCGGGCGGCGAGTGCCGTGGTGTGGCGCCAGGCCCCGTAGGTGACGAGGCCGCCGACGAGGCCGACACCGGTGGACAGCACGGCGGTGGTCAGCGACGGGGTGAGGGCGTGGCCGTCGAACCAGTCGGCGATCACTCCGACGGTGAGTCCGAAGGCCATGGTGGGGACGGCCAGCACCCACAGGACCGCGGTCATGGCGACGGGCTGCCTGCCGTGGTCGGGGGCCTCCGCGCCGCGGCCGCGGAAGGTGAGGAGCCAGAGACGGGTGGCGTACGCGGCGGTGAGCACGGCGGCCAGGAGACCGGCGACGAGCACGGTCCAGCCGGCGGCGGCCGGGGCGACGTGCCGTTCGCCGAGGGCGGTGTGCTCGGCGGCCACGAGGACGGCTTCCTTGGAGAAGAAGCCGGCGAACGGCGGGATGGCGGCCAGCGCGAGGAGGGCGACCGTCATCGTCCAGTAGGCGTCGGGGATGCGCTTGGCCAGGCCTCCCATGCGGGACATGGCGGCCAGTGAGTTGGTGCCGGCGGCGTGGATGACGACGCCCGCGGCGAGGAAGAGGACGGCTTTGAACGCACCGTGCGAGATGAGGTGGAAGACGGCGGCCCCGCGGTCCCCGACGGCGAGGGCGCCGGACATGTAGCCGAGCTGTCCGATGGTCGAGTAGGCGAGCACGCGCTTGATGTCGTCCTGCGCGAGGGCGGCGAGTCCGGAGCCGATCATCGTGACGGCGGCCATCACGGCGAGGACGACGAGTGCGGCGCCGGATTCGGCGAAGACGGGGAGGAGCCGGGCCACGAAGTAGATGCCGGCGGCGACCATCGTCGCCGCGTGGATCAGCGCGGAGACGGGGGTGGGGCCGGCCATGGCGTCGGGCAGCCAGGTGTGCAGGGGGAACTGTGCGGACTTGCCCGCGACACCGGCGAGGAGGAGCAGGGCGATCAGGGTGGGGTGATCGAGGCCGCCATGGGCGACGGCTCCCAGGATGCCGGTGATGCGGAAGGTGCCGGTGTCGGCGGCGAGGGCGAACAGGCCGATGAGGAAGGGGACGTCGCCGAGCTTGGTGACCAGGAAGGCCTTGAGGGAGGCGGCGCGGGCCTCGGGCGTCTCCCAGTAATGGCCGACCAGGAAGTACGAGCAGATGCCCATGATCTCCCAGCCGACCAGGAGCACCATCAGGTCGCCGGAGTAGACGACGAGCAGCATCGCGGAGGTGAACAGGGAGACCAGGGCCGCGTACGAGGGGTAGCGCGGGTCGTCGCGGAGGTAGGCGGTCGAGTAGATCTGCACGCAGCTCGCGACGAGGGCGACCAGGACGGCGACGAGGACGGCGAAGCCGTCGAGGTGCAGCGCGAGGTCGATCGGGACCGAGCCGGTGGGGGTGAGCTGGGTCGCGGCGTCGATGGCCCGGCCGCCCCCCTGGCGGGCGGCGACGACGGCCGCGAGGACGAGGGTGGCGAGGGCGGGCAGCACGGCGAGCGGCCGGACGAAGCCCGGTGTGCTCCGGCCGAGGAGAAGGCCGGCCGCCGCGCCCAGGAACGGGAGAAGGGGGACGAGAACGGCGAGGGTCGTGGTGGTCACGCGGTGGCCTCTGCCTTCTTTGCCTTCCCTGCCGGAGCAGTGGCCTGGTCTTCGGTGCCGTCGCCGGTGCCGGTGGGGTCGTCGCTGTCGCCGTCCGGGACCGTCTCGGCCTCGTCGGTCTCGGCGGTGTCGCGGAGGCGGTCGACGTCGGAGCTGCCGCGGTTGCGGTACACGGCGAGGACGATCGCCAGACCGATCCCGATCTCCGCGGCCGCGATGGCGATGGTGAACAGGGTGAGGGCCTGGCCGGAGTGCAGGGCGTCGCGGAGCCAGACGTCGAAGGCGACGAGGTTGAGGTTGACGGCGTTGAGCATCAGCTCGACGGACATCAGGACGAGGATCGCGTTGCGGCGGGCGAGGACGCCGTACAGCCCGGTGCAGAAGAGGAGGGCGGCGAGCACGGCGGGATAGGCGAGGTGCATCAGCTCTTGGCCTCTCGGCTCGTACGCGCTCGGGGAGCGTTCGCTGCGGGGGCGTGCGCCCGGCCCTTGCCGTCCCCGCCCCTGGCGTCCCGGTTCCTGCCGTCCCGGCCGTTGCCGTCCCCGCCCTTGCGGGACAGGACGATCGCGCCGACCAGGGCGGCGAGCAGCAGGACGGAGAGCGCTTCGAAGGGCAGTACCCAGTGCCGGAAGAGGAAGGAGCCGGTGACCTCGGTGGAGCCCTGGGCCGGTCCGTCCAGTTCGATCCACGTGGCCCGGAAGGCGTCGACGACGACCCAGACGAGGGTGCCGGCCGCGGCGACGGCCACCGCGAGGGCGGCCCACCGGTTCTCCGAGTCGGCGTCCGGGGAACGGCCGATGGGGGCCCTGGTGAGCATCAGGCCGAACAGGAGGAGGACGACCACGGAACCGACGTAGATCAGTACCTGCACCCAGGCGATGAACTCCGCGGTGAGCAGGAGGTACTCGACGGCGAGACCGCCGAGCGCCACGATCAGCCAGAGGGCGGCGTGCACCAGCTGCCTGGTCGTGACGGTGACGAGGGCTGCGCCGAAGGTGGCGATGCCGACGAGTACGAAGGCGATCTCGACCCCGGTCGGGGAGAGGAAGCCGGGGTGGCTCGCGGCGGCGGCGAGGGCGGGGCCGGTTGCGGTGATCACTCCTGTCCCTCCTGATCCGTCGGGGCGGGCGGCGCGGGCGGAGCCTGGGGGGCGGGCGGCGCGGGCGGGGCGGCCTCCGCTGCCGCGGCGGCTTCCTGTTCGCGCTGGGCGCGGAGTTTGTCCGCCGTCTTGCGGGCGGCGGCGACCTCCTTCGGCTCCTCGGCGGCCGGGTCGAGAGCGGGCGGCTCCGGAACCGTCCACATCCAGTCGCGGAGCTTGTCGCGCTCGTGGGTGAGGTCGAGGATGTCCGTCTCCGCGTACTCGAACTCGGGCGACCAGAACAGCGCGTCGAACGGGCACACCTCGATGCAGATGCCGCAGTACATGCAGAGGGAGAAGTCGATCGCGAAGCGGTCCAGCACGTTGCGGCTGCGCTCGCGGCCGCCCGGGACCGCCGCGGGCACGGTCTCCTTGTGGGAGTCGATGTAGATGCACCAGTCCGGGCACTCGCGTGCGCAGAGCATGCAGACCGTGCAGTTCTCCTCGAACAGCGCGATGACGCCGCGGGAGCGGGGCGGCAGTTCGGGCTGCACGTCCGGGTACTGGGCGGTGACGGTCTTCTTCGTCATCGTCCGCAGGGTGACTGCGAGGCCCTTGGCCAGGCCTGCGCCGGGGATCGGGGGCACTAGTTGATCGCCACCTTCACGATGCCGGTGAGCGCGATCTGCGCCAGGGCGAGCGGGATGAGAACGGTCCAGGCGAGCTTCTGGAGCTGGTCCTCCCGGAGCCGGGGATAGCTCACGCGCAGCCAGATGACGACGAACGCGAGGATGCCGGTCTTCAGGAGCGTCCAGACCCAGCCGAGCCCGTCGGCGCCCAGCGGGCCGTGCCAGCCGCCGAGGAAGAGGACGGTGGTGAGTCCGCACAGCACGACGATGCCCGCGTACTCGGCGAGCAGGAAGAGGGCGAAACGCAGGCCGGTGTACTCGGTGTACGCGCCGAAGATGATCTCCGAGTCGGCGACCGGCATGTCGAAGGGCGGGCGTTGCAGTTCGGCGAGCCCGGCCACGAAGAAGACGAGGGCGCCGACGATCTGCCAGGGCAGCCACCACCACTCGAAGGCGTTGAGGATGCCGGGGAGCGAGACCGTGCCGGCCGCCATCGCCACGGAGGCGGCGGCGAGCAGCATCGGCAGCTCGTACGCGAGCAGTTGCGCGGCGGTACGGAGGCCGCCGAGCAGGGAGAACTTGTTCGCGGACGCCCAGCCCGCCATCAGGGAGCCGAGCACGCCGACGCCCATCACGGCGAGCACGAAGAAGATGCCCGCGTCGACGACCTGGCCGACCGCGCCCTCACTCGGCCCGATCGGGATCGCGACGAGGACGAGGAGGTACGGGAGCAGCGCGACGGCGGGCGCGAGCTGGAAGACCCGGCGGTCGGCGTCGGCCGGGACGATGTCTTCCTTCTGCGCGAACTTGACGCCGTCCGCGACGAGCTGGGCCCAGCCGTGGAAGCCGCCGGCGTACATGGGGCCGAGGCGGCCCTGCATATGGGCCATCACCTTGTGCTCGGCCTGGCCCACGAGGAGGGGGACGACCATGAACACGGCGAAGACGATGACGAGGCGGAGGGCGACGTCCAGTACGTCGTTCACTCTTCGCCTCCGGCGGGGGTATGCGGGGTGCTGGGCGGCTGGGAGGTTCGGTCAGCGGGTGGTTCGGGAGCCGGATCGGCGGAAGCCGCATCCGCGGAAGCCGGACCAGCGGAAGCCGCATCGGTGGACGCCGGGTCATCGGAAGCCGCATCCGCCGAAGCCGCGTCAGCGGAAGCCGGATCAGCGGGGGTGTCGCTGTGCGGGGCCTCGCCCCGGCCCGCCCCGTCTCGAGCCGGGGGCTCCGCCCCCGGGCCCCCGGTCCTCAATCGCCGAAGGGGCTGACCTTCACCCGGTTCACCGGCTTGGCCGGTCTCACCGGGTTCCCCGGCTCCACGCCCTGTGTCCGCAGGCTCGTCGAACGCCGGGCGGGCCTCGTGCCACGGCGCGTCGGACGGGCGCCCGCGATTCTCGCTCGGGGGCACGGGAGCCGACGCCGCATCCGGATCCGCGCCCGGAGTGGCCGGGCCCGTGGGTGCTGTCTGCTGGCTGGCCGAGCCCTGCGAGGCGCTGCGGGCACGGCGCGGGGGCTTCGTTCCGGGGGCCGGTTCGGCCACCGGCGCCGCCGGGGTGGCGGCGGCGTCCGGTGTGGCGTCGCTCGTGGTGCGGGTGCGGCGGGCCGGGCGGTCGCCCGTGGGACGGGCGGCGCGGGCCGGGCGGGCGGGGGCCGGGGGGAGCTGGCCCTTCAGGGGGCCCCACTCGTTCGGGTCGGGTACACCGGGCGGCAGCATCGTGCGGCGCTTCGGGCCGCCGTGCTCCGACTCGCCCGGCTCCTTGGCTCCCGGCCACGCCTTCGCCACGCGGGCCGCCAGGACGAAGTCCTTGCGCAGGGGGTGTCCCTCGAAGCCCTCGGGCAGCAGCAGCGGGACCAGGTGCGGGTGTCCTTCGAATCCGATCCCGAACATCTCGTGCGTCTCGCGCTCGTGCCAGGCAGCGCCGGCGTACACACCGATCGCGGTGGGCAGCACAGCCTCCCCGTACGCGACCGTCGTACGGACCAGCAGCCGGCGGACACGGCCGCCCACGGCCGGCAGCGCGGCGACATGGGCGCAGACCCGGAAGCCGGCGCCCGCCTCGTCCACGGCGCTCAGCCAGTCGAAGTAGGTGCAGCCGAGCCGGTCGCGCGCCGTTTCGAGTGCGGCGATCCACGCGGCGGGGGGCACATCGACGGTCAGCAGGTCGTACGCCTGCTCCGCCGTGGCGTCCTCGCCGAAGATCTCCGTGACGGCGTCGGGGAGGCGGTCGTAGTCCTCGGCGGCGGTCACTTCTCCTCCTCCTTCGAGGAGCCGGGCGCCGCCGGGCCCGCGACCAGGCCGCTGCGCAACGCGGCCGTGGAGGGCCGGCCGCCGGCGGCCGTGGCGTAGCGCTCGCCCAGCGACTCGCGGGCGATCTTCTCCTGGAGCTTGAGAATGCCCTGGAGCAGAGCCTCCGGCCGGGGCGGGCAGCCCGGGACGTAGACGTCGACGGGGATGATCTGGTCGACGCCCTTCGTCACGGAGTACGAGTCCCAGTAGGGGCCGCCGCAGTTGGAGCAGGCGCCGAAGGAGATGACGTACTTGGGCTCGGGCATCTGCTCGTAGAGCCGCTTCACGGCGGGCGCCATCTTGTCCGTCACCGTGCCGGAGACGATCATGAGGTCGGCCTGCCGGGGGCCCGGGGCGAAGGGGATCACGCCGAGCCGGATGAAGTCGTGGCGGGCCATGGACGCGGCGATGAACTCGATGGCACAGCAGGCGAGTCCGAAGTTGAAGACCCAGAGGCTGTAGCGGCGGCCCCAGTTCAGGACCACCTTCATCGGCTCGGGCGCCAGCCGGGAGAGCACACCGAGGCGCTTCGGCTCCGGGAGGAACGTGGGTACGGGTTCGGCACCCGCCTCCGGGCCGGGCTGCGGGTGGCCGGAGGACGACGGGCTCGTCACGTCCATTCGAGGACGCCCTTCTTCCATGCGTAGAGCAGTCCCACGGCCAGGAAACCGAGGAAGATGAACATTTCGACCAGCGTCGTCGCGCCGTATCCCGGCGCGGCGAAGACGGTCGCCCACGGGAACAGGAAGATCGAGTCGACGGCGAAGATCACGTAGAGGAAGGCGTACACGTAGTAGCGGACCTGGGTATGCGCCCAGCCCTCCCCCACCGGGTCCACGCCGCACTCGTAGGTGAGGAGCTTCTCCGGCGTCGGCACCACGGGCCGCAGCAGCCGGCCCGCTCCGAAGGCGACGGCGACGAACAGGACCCCGATCACCGCGAGCAGTCCGACCACCGAGTAGCTCTGGAAGTAGTCCGACGCGAGAACGGATGACGCGGTCGGTCCCGGCGGGAGCGCCGGGTCCGGCAGGTCCGTCAGGCTCGTCACGCCGCCCGTCACGTCCGCCACGTCCGCCCCCTCGCTCCCTCAGAACCTGTTCGACGATCTGTACGCACGGGAGTCTAGGCCCTGTAAAGGGACGGTAAGCAGTTGCGTCGGGCAACTGGTGGGGATATCCCTACTTCGCCCCCACCCACGAGCCCCATGGCGTCCGGGGGCCGCGCCCGGCAGGCTGGTCGCATGACCATGAGCCCTCAGGTACCCGACCACGACGGGCCGCCTCCTGTCCGCTTCGCCTTCGACCGGTGGACGTGGAAGGAGATCGCGCACCTCCTCACCAACTTTCCGGTGGCGGTGGCCGGATTCGTCTACACGGTGGTGATGGTCGCCGTCGGGGTGGGGCTGGCCGTCACCGTGGTCGGTCTGCCGCTGCTGGCGCTCGGACTCCAGGGATCCCGGCTGCTGGGCCGGGCCGAGCGGGGCCGGGCGCGGGGGCTGCTCGGCCTGCGGATCGACGAGCCGAGCCCGATGGCCCGGGTCCGCCGGGAGGAGGGGTTCTTCGCCTGGCTGTGGTCGAGCCTGAAGGATCCGGTCGGCTGGCGCTCGGTGCTGTACTCCTTCATACGGCTGCCGTGGGGCGTGGTCACGTTCGCGGTGACGCTCGTGAGCCTGTTCGTCCTGTGGCCGGTGCTCCCCTATACGGCGCGGCTGCTGACCAACGCCGATCGCGGGATGGTCCGCGGGCTGCTTTCCCCCTCCGACGAGCTGGAGCGCCGGATCGCCGAGCTGGAGTCGGACCGCGGTGTCGTGGTCGACACGGCCGCCGCCGACCTGCGCCGCATCGAACGCGACCTCCACGACGGCGCCCAGGCCCGGCTCGTCGCCCTCGCCATGGGACTCGGGCTGGCGAAGGAGAAGCTGACGGACGACCCCGAAGCCGCCGCCAGGATGGTCGACGAGGCCCACGGCGAGGTCAAGGTCGCCCTCCAGGAACTCCGCGACCTCGCCCGCGGCATCCACCCCGCCGTCCTCACCGACCGGGGACTCGACGCCGCCCTCTCCGCCATCGCCTCCCGTTGCACCGTCCCCGTCACCGTCGACGTCGACCTCCCCGGACGACCCGCCCAGGCCATCGAAGGCATCGCCTACTTCACCGTCTCCGAACTCCTCCAGAACGTCAGCAAACACAGCGGCGCCCAGAAAGCCTCCGTCGACGTCTGGCGCTCCGCCGACCGCCTGATGCTCCAGGTCACCGACAACGGACGCGGCGGGGCGTCGATGGACGGCGGTACGGGGATGTCGGGACTCGCCGAGCGGCTGGGCGCCGTCGACGGACTGTTCGTCCTCGAATCCCCGGCCGGCGGCCCGACGACCGTCACGGCGGAGCTGCCCTGGCGCGACCGGGAGAGCGAGAAGGCCGCCGCCGACGCCCGCACGGCCTGACCCGGCGGCCGGCGGGGCCCCGAGGGTGGGGAAAACCCCCGGCCGAAGAGGGATACCGCCCTCATGGTGTGCGCGCCCGCCGCCCCGCACCCTGGAAGCGGATACGACGAGCACCGCCCGCACGAGCACGCCCACACGAGACGACGAAGCAGCCGACGCAGGCGCGGAAGAAACGGACGGAACCCCCATGGCCACGGCATACGGACCGGACACACGGGACCCCCAGCGGTCACACGGTCCGGGGGACCACCTCGCGGCCAGGCGTCTTCTGCCGGCCGCCCTGCGGGCGCCCGTCGAGGGCAGGACCTGGCGCGAGTTCGCCTATCTCATGCTGAGCTTCCCGATCAGCGTGGTGCTGTTCTGCTTCGCGGTCACCATGACCTCGCTGAGCGCCGGACTGCTCATCACCTTCCTGGGAGTTCCGCTCCTGGCGGTCGGGCTGACCATGTGCCGGGGGTTCGGCATGCTGGAGCGGGCCAGGGCCCGTGGCCTGCTGAAGCTGGAGGTCGCCGAGCCCGCCCCGGTGCGGGGACGGACCGGGGGTCTGATGTCGTGGGTCGGGGCGGTGCTGAAGAGCGGGGTGTCCTGGCGGCACCTGCTCTACGCGCTGCTGCACTTCCCGTGGGCGGTCTTCGCCTTCTGCGTCTCGCTGAGCCTGTGGACGTGGGGCTGGGCGGCGCTGACGTACCCGGTGTACGCCTGGGCCCTCCCCGCCCACGCGGGGGTCGACGGGGTGCAGCTGTACGGCGACGGCACGCACGAGGTCTACCTCGACTCGCCCTTCGAACTCGCTCTGACCAGTGCTGTCGGGCTGCTGATCGTCATGGCCACGGCGTGGGTGATCCGCGGCCTGGCCGCGGTGGACCGCCTCATGGTGTCCGGGCTGCTGGGCCCGTCGCGGCTGGCGACGCGTGTCACGGAGCTGGAGTCGGACCGCGGTGTCGTGGTCGACACCGCCGCCGCCGACCTGCGCCGCATCGAACGCGACCTCCACGACGGCGCCCAGGCCCGGCTCGTCGCCCTCGCCATGGATCTGGGGCTGGCGAAGGAGAAGCTGACGGACGACCCCGAAGCCGCCGCCAGGATGGTCGACGAGGCCCACGGCGAGGTCAAGGTCGCCCTCCAGGAACTCCGCGACCTCGCCCGCGGCATCCACCCCGCCGTCCTCACCGACCGGGGACTCGACGCCGCCCTCTCCGCCATCGCCTCCCGCTGCACCGTCCCCGTCACCGTCGACGTCGACCTCCCCGGCCGACCCGCCCAGGCCATCGAAGGCATCGCCTACTTCACCGTCTCCGAACTCCTCCAGAACGTCAGCAAACACAGCGGCGCCCAGAAGGCCTCCGTCGACGTCTGGCGCTCCGCCGACCGCCTGATGCTCCAGGTCACCGACAACGGACGCGGCGGGGCCGGCCTGGCGTCGGGCAGCGGTCTGGCCGGGCTGACCGAGCGGCTGGACGCGGTGGACGGAATCCTCGTCGTCGACTCCCCCGTCGGCGGCCCCACGAGGGTCACGGCCGAACTGCCCTGGCGCGGCTGAGGTCCCTCGTACGCCCGGTCCCGGAGGAGACGGGAACGCCGCGCCGCAGCTCCGCGAAGAGACGCAACCCCGCGAGGAGTCGCGACCTCACTGCCGTTACTGGGATGCTGGACGGCGTACGGGCGGGACAGCGGACAAGCGAGCAGTGGGGGAATCAGCGTCGTGGTGGAGGACAGAGTGCGCGTGGTCATCGCCGAGGATTCGGTACTGCTCCGGGAAGGACTCACCCGGCTGCTGACCGATCTCGGGCATGACGTCGTGGCGGGCGTCGGTGACGCCGAGGCGCTGATCAAGACGGTGAGCGACCTCGCCGGCCAGGACGCGCTGCCCGATGTGGTGGTCGCCGACGTGCGGATGCCGCCGACGCACACGGACGAGGGCGTGCGGGCCGCGGTGCGGCTGCGCAAGGAGTACCCGGGGATCGGTGTGCTGGTTCTCTCGCAGTACGTCGAGGAGCGGTACGCCACCGAGCTGCTGGCCGGGTCCAGCCGGGGTGTGGGGTACCTGCTGAAGGACCGGGTCGCCGAGGTCCGCGAGTTCGTCGACGCGGTGGTCCGGGTGGCTCAGGGCGGCACGGCGCTGGACCCGGAGGTGGTGGCGCAGCTGCTGGGCCGGAGCCGTAAGCAGGACGTGCTGGCCGGGCTCACTCCGCGTGAGCGCGAGGTGCTCGGCCTGATGGCGGAGGGCCGGACGAATTCGGCGGTGGCCAGGCAGCTCGTGGTGAGCGACGGCGCGGTGGAGAAGCACGTCAGCAACATCTTCCTGAAGCTGGGGCTGTCCCCGAGCGACGGGGACCACCGGCGGGTGCTCGCGGTGCTGACGTATCTGAATTCCTGAGCCGCATCCCGCGGGCCGCACCTCCGATGGCGGCATTCCGGCGCCGCACCGCCTTTTCTGACACCCAGTCAGGTATCTTTGGAGGCACTCCTTGCACCGCTCCGACCAGGCAAGTGGCGACTCGCCCCTCGCCGACTCAACCAAAGGTCCGCCGAGGATCCGAGTGGCTGATGAATCATGGCGGAGCAGCACCGGAAAGCGTCTCAAAAGGCCGTCCACCATGTGATCGGCCCGAGGAAGGCGACCCTTACAGTCGTAGGGTGGGGCTGGGGACCGCCGGCGGGCCGGATGGTTCCGAGCCGCCGCGCCGAGGGAGGTCCAGTAAGTGACCAGCCAGGTCAGTAGCCCAGCCGAACAGGCCGACGAGGCCAGTGAGGCACTCGTAGGGGGACAGCGTGCCCCCCAGTCCGCACCAGCAGGCGCCGACGGGAAAGAGGTCCGCCGCCTGGACCGGGTGATCATCCGCTTCGCGGGTGACTCCGGAGACGGCATGCAGCTCACGGGTGACCGTTTCACCTCGGAGACCGCGTCCTTCGGGAACGACCTCTCCACGCTGCCGAACTTCCCCGCCGAGATCCGCGCGCCCGCGGGAACCCTGCCGGGCGTGTCCTCGTTCCAGCTCCACTTCGCCGACCACGACATCCTGACCCCGGGTGACGCGCCGAACGTCCTGGTCGCGATGAACCCGGCCGCGCTCAAGGCCAACATCGCCGACGTACCCCGGGGCGCCGACATCATCGTCAACACCGATGAGTTCACCAAGCGGCCGATGGCGAAGGTGGGTTACGAGACCAGCCCCCTGGAGGACGGCTCCCTGGAGGCGTACCACGTCCATCCGGTGCCGCTCACCACGCTCACCATCGAGGCGCTGAAGGAGTTCGGGCTCTCCCGCAAGGAGGCCGAGCGCTCCAAGAACATGTTCGCGCTCGGTCTGCTGTCGTGGATGTACCACCGGCCCACCGAGAACACGGAGAAGTTCCTCCGGACCAAGTTCGCCAAGAAGCCGCAGATCGCCGAGGCGAACGTGGCGGCGTTCCGGGCCGGCTGGAACTTCGGGGAGACCACGGAGGACTTCGCGGTCAGTTACGAGGTGGCCCCGGCCACGACCGCGTTCCCCACCGGTACGTACCGCAACATCTCGGGGAACCTGGCCCTGTCCTACGGTCTGATCGCCGCGGGCCGGCAGGCGGACCTGCCGCTGTACCTCGGCTCGTACCCGATCACCCCGGCCTCGGACATCCTGCACGAGCTGTCCCGGCACAAGAACTTCGGCGTACGCACCTTCCAGGCCGAGGACGAGATCGCCGGGATCGGCGCCGCGCTCGGCGCGGCCTTCGGCGGCAGTCTCGCGGTCACCACCACCTCCGGCCCGGGTGTGGCGCTCAAGTCCGAGACCATCGGCCTGGCCGTCTCCCTCGAACTCCCCCTGCTCATCATCGACATCCAGCGCGGCGGCCCCTCCACCGGACTGCCGACCAAGACCGAGCAGGCCGACCTCCTCCAGGCGATGTACGGGCGCAACGGCGAGGCCCCGGTCCCGATCGTGGCCCCGAAGACCCCGGCGGACTGCTTCGACGCGGCCCTCGACGCCGCCCGGATCGCCCTGACCTACCGGACCCCGGTCTTCCTGCTCTCCGACGGCTACCTCGCCAACGGCTCCGAGCCCTGGCGCATCCCGGAGGTCGACGAACTCCCGGATCTCCGCGTCCAGTTCGCCCAGGGCCCGAACCACGAGCTGGCCGACGGCACCGAGGTCTTCTGGCCGTACAAGCGCGACCCGCAGACCCTGGCCCGCCCCTGGGCCGTTCCCGGCACCCCCGGCCTCGAACACCGCATCGGCGGCATCGAGAAGCAGGACGGCACCGGCAACATCTCCTACGACCCCGCCAACCACGACTTCATGGTCCGCACCCGCCAGGCCAAGATCGACGGCATCGAGGTCCCGGACCTGGAGGTCGACGACCCGGCGGAGGCCAGGACCCTGGTGCTCGGCTGGGGATCGACGTACGGCCCCATCACGGCCGCCGTGCGACGGCTCCGCGCCGCCGGGCACCCCATCGCACAGGCGCACCTGCGTCACCTCAATCCGTTCCCGCGGAATCTCGGCGAGGTGCTGAAGCGTTACGACAAGGTGGTCGTCCCCGAGATGAACCTCGGGCAGCTGGCCACGCTCATCCGGGCCAAGTACCTGGTGGACGCGCACAGTTACAACCAGGTCAACGGCATGCCGTTCAAGGCCGAGCAGCTTGCCGCGGCCCTCCAGGAGGCCATCGATGCCTGAGACCAACGAACTCCTCCAGCTGGTGCCGAAGACCGAGGCCAAGCAGTCCATGAAGGACTTCAAGTCCGACCAGGAAGTGCGCTGGTGCCCCGGTTGCGGTGACTACGCGGTCCTCGCCGCCGTGCAGGGCTTCATGCCCGAGCTCGGACTGGCGAAGGAGAACATCGTCTTCGTCTCCGGCATCGGCTGCTCCTCCCGCTTCCCGTACTACATGAACACGTACGGGATGCACTCCATCCACGGCCGCGCCCCGGCCATCGCCACCGGGCTCGCCTCGTCCCGGCGCGACCTGAGCGTCTGGGTGGTCACCGGGGACGGGGACGCCCTGTCCATCGGCGGCAACCACCTCATCCACGCGCTCCGCCGCAACGTGAACCTGAAGATCCTGCTGTTCAACAACCGGATCTACGGGCTGACCAAGGGTCAGTACTCCCCCACCTCCGAGGTCGGCAAGATCACCAAGTCGACGCCGATGGGGTCGCTCGACGCCCCCTTCAACCCGGTGTCCCTCGCCATCGGCGCGGAGGCCTCGTTCGTCGCCCGTACCGTCGACTCCGACCGCAAGCACCTCACGAGCGTGCTGCGCGCGGCGGCCGACCACCCCGGCACGGCGCTGGTGGAGATCTACCAGAACTGCAACATCTTCAACGACGGCGCGTTCGAGGTCCTGAAGGACAAGGAGCAGGCCCAGGAGGCGGTGATCCGCCTGGAGCACGGGCAGCCGATCCTCTTCGGCACGGACGGCTCGAAGGGCGTCGTGCGCGACTCGCTGACGGGTGATCTGAGGGTGGTCGCCGTCACGGAGGAGAACCGGCCGCAGATCCTCGTCCACGACGCGCACGCCGCATCGCCGACGACCGCCTTCGCGCTCAGCAGGCTGGCCGATCCGGACACCCTGCACCACACCCCCATCGGGGTCCTGCGCGACGTCCAACGGCCGGTCTACGACACCCTCATGGCCGACCAGCTCGACACCGCCGTCGAGCAGCATGGCAAGGGCGACCTGGCCGCACTGCTCGCGGGCAACGACAACTGGACGGTGGCCGGCTAGGACCTGCGTCCCGGCAGCCTCGAAGCGCCGGCGTCCCCGACACGGGGCGCCGGCGCTTCGTGCGTCACGCCGCCGGTTCGCGCCCCTGCTTGCGCGCGTCGTACGCCGTGCGCGCCGCGTCCACCGCGTCCAGGCTGCGCTCCGACCAGCGTGCCAGCGCCCACACCTGCTCCGCGGCCTCCCGGCCCAGATCGGTGAGGGTGTAGTCCACCCGTGGCGGGATCACCGGCTTGGCGTCCCGGTCGACGAAGCCGTCGCGCTCCAGGGTCTGGAGGGTCTGGGCCAGCATCTTCTCGCTGACGCCGCCGACCTCGCGGCGCAGCTCGCTGAAGCGGTACGAGCGCTCCAGCAGGGCGGCTAGCACCAGGACGCCCCAGCGGCTGGTGACGTGTTCGAGGACCAGCCGAGAGGGGCACATCGGCTCGCGCACGTCGGGCCGGGCGACCGGCCGGCCTTCGAGCCCTCGCTCCACGTTACTTACGCTCATACCTGTACCTTACTTCAAAGTGGGTACTTTCGTTTGGTTAGTGCACCCCCTACAGTGAGGAGCAGAACGCGCGAACAGGAACAAAGCACCTGAAGAGGAGAAACACCCCATGAGCATCGTCGTCACCGGAGCCACCGGAGCACTCGGCCGTCTCGTCATCGAGCAGCTGCTGACCACCGTCCCCGCCGACCGGATCGCCGCCGTGGTCCGCGACAAGGAGAAGGCCGCCGGTCTCGCCGCCCGCGGCGTGGAGCTCCGGATCGCCGACTACAGCCGCCCCGAGACGCTGACCGGCGCCTTCCGTGCCGGTGACCGGGTCCTGCTCATCTCCGGCAGCGAGGTCGGCAGCCGCGTCGCGCAGCACGCCGCGGTCATCGACGCGGCCAAGGCGGCCGGCGTGGCGCAGCTCGCGTACACGGGCATCCTGGGCGGACCGGACGCCGACTTCCAGCTGGCCGCGGAGCACAAGGTGACCGAGCAGCTGATCCTCGACTCGGGCCTGCCGTACACGTTCCTGCGCAACGGCTGGTACACGGAGAACTACACCGCCCATCTGGCCCCCGTCCTGGCCCACGGAGCCGTCGTGGCCAACGCGGGCGAGGGCCGGGTCGCCTCCGCCACCCGCGCCGACTACGCCGCCGCGGCCGCCGCCGTCCTGACCGGCGAGGGTCACCTGGGCGCGGTCTACGAGCTGAGCGGGGACGTCGCCTGGTCGTTCGCGGAGTACGCAGCCGAGGTCTCCCGGGCCTCCGGCAAGGAGATCGCCCACCAGGACGTCCCGGCCGCCGTGCACCAGGAGATCCTGGTCGGCGCCGGCGTGCCGGAGGCCTTCGCGGCGATCCTCGTCGACGTGGACGAGGCGATCCGGCGCGGACTGCTGGCCCGCACAGGCGGCGACCTGGCCCGGCTGATCGGCCGTCCGACCACGCCGCTCGCCGGGACCGTCGCCGCCGCGGTCGCCGCCCAGTAGGGGCGCACAGCCGGCGCGCGCCCACCCGGCCTCCGGCCCGATGTCATGACCGTCTGGCGATACGGCTATGACACCGGGCCGCCCCGGCGCTACCTTCGTCAGGTCGGCGGAGCCGTCGACGGACACCTGCCAGGAGGGGCCCGTGAGGGGAAAGAACGAACAGCGGGCCGGATTCCTGTCCGGGCTCGGGGCCTACGGCCTGTGGGGGGTCGTCCCGCTCTTCTGGCCCCTGCTGAAGCCGTCCGGCGCGATCGAGATCCTCGCCCACCGCATGGTCTGGTCCCTGGGCGTCGTCGGCGTCTCCCTGCTCGTACTGCGGCGCTGGTCGTGGATCGGCACGCTGCTCCGGCAGCCGAGGAAGCTGGGACTGATCACCGTCGCCGCGGCCGTGATCACCGTCAACTGGGGTCTCTACATCTGGTCCGTCAACCACGGACACGTCGTCGAGGCATCCCTCGGCTACTTCATCAATCCACTGGTCACCATCGCCATGGGCGTCCTGCTCCTCGGCGAACGGCTGCGCCCCGCGCAGTGGGTGGCGGTCGGCACGGGTCTCGCGGCGGTGCTCGTCCTGGCGATCGGCTACGGGCAGCCGCCCTGGATCTCTCTGGTGCTGGCCTTCTCGTTCGCCACGTACGGGCTGGTCAAGAAGAAGGTCGACATGGGCGGCCTGGAGTCGCTCACGGCCGAGACCGCCGTGCTGTTCGTGCCCGCGCTCGGCTACCTGGTGTGGCTGGGCACCCAGGGCGAGTCGACCTTCACCTCGGAAGGCGCCGGCCATGCGGCGCTGCTCGCGGCGACCGGCCTGGTGACCGCCGTCCCGCTGGTCCTGTTCGGGGCGGCCGCGATCCGTGTGCCGCTCTCGACGCTCGGCCTGTTGCAGTACCTGGCGCCGGTCTTCCAGTTCCTCCTCGGGATCGTGTACTTCCACGAGGCGATGCCCCCGGAGCGCTGGGCGGGGTTCGCGCTGGTCTGGCTGGCCCTCACGCTGCTGACCTGGGACGCGTTGCGGACGTCCCGGCGCACGCGCGTGCGCGCCCAGGCCGCGCGGCTGGCCGCGGCGCAGCAGGGCGCCCCCACCGTGACGGAGACCTCAGCCACTCCCTAAGTCATTACCTAGTTGCTTTTATGACTCGGTTGCGTTTCCCTGGAGGCTGTCACGGACGCCCGACCGAGGAGTACGCATGCCCCCATCCCCGACCACCGTGCTGATCGTCGGCGCCGGGCCGACCGGGCTCACCCTGGCCATCGATCTCGCCCGGCGGGCCGTCGACGTGACGATCATCGACAAGGCCCCGCAGTTCCCGCGCAGTTCGCGGGCGAAGGGCCCCAACCCGCGTTCCCTGGAGGTCCTGGAGGACCTCGGGGTCGTCGACGAGGTGCTGGCCGCCGGGGCCGCGCCCCCGCCGATGCGCAAGTACCGGGGCGGGGTGGCCATCGCCGACGCCACCCCCTTCGCCGACGCGCGCCCGACACCGGACGCCCCCTACGACCGGGGCCGGATGATCGCCCAGTGGCGGCTGGAGGAGGTCCTGCGGGACCGGCTCGCGACGTACGGCGTACACGTCGGACTCGGCCGCGAACTCGTGGGTCTCGCCCAGGACCGCACGACCGTGACCGCCACGCTCGCCGACGGCGGGGAGATCCCGGCCCGGTACGCCGTCGGCTGCGACGGCGGTCACAGCGCGGTGCGCAAGCTGCTGGGCGTCCCGTTCGAGGGGAAGACGGACGAGACGCAGATGATGGTCTGCGGCGACGTCGAGGTGACGGGACCGGACCGCGGCCTCTGGCACCAGTGGTTCGACGAGGACGGCGCCGTGATGCTCTGCCCGATCCCCGGCACGCGCTCGGGCTGGTGGTTCCAGGCCGGGCCCGAGACCGACGCCTCCGGCGCCCCCGTACCGCCGTCCCTGGAGAGCTTCCAGCGGCTGTTCGCCAAGCATGCGGGGCTGCCGGGCGGCCTGCTGTCCGAGGCCACGCTGCTCTCCACCTACCGGGTCAACGAACGCCTGGCGGAGCGCTACCGGGTGGGCCGGGTGTTCCTGGCGGGCGATGCCGCGCACGTGCACTCGATCGCGGGCGGGCTGGGCATGAACACCGGCATCCAGGACGCGTACAACCTCGGCTGGAAGCTCGCCCGGGTGGCCGCGGGACGGGCTGACGCGGCCCTCCTGGACACGTACGAGGAGGAGCGGCTGCCCGTCGCGGCCGACGTCCTGGACCTGAGCGCGGAGCGGCTGCGGGCCACGCTGGAGGCGATCAAGGAGCCGGGCGGCGGCCTCGACACGGCGATCGTCCCGCGCACCGACGGCCTCGGCGACGGCTACCGCTGGAGCTCCCTGGCCCGCGGCGGCGCGACGTCCCGGCTGCGGGCCGGCGACCGTGCCCCGGACGCCCCCTGCCGCGATCTGGCGACCGGTGCTCCCCGCCGCCTGTTCGAGACCTTCGCGGGACCGCACTTCACCCTGCTCGGCTTCGGCACGGGGACGGCGGCCGCGCTCCGGGAGGCGTCGGCGGCGCACGAGGGCGACCTGCTGGCGTACGGGGTGGACGCGGGCGGCCCGCACGGACTGGCCGACGACGGCGGTCACGCCCGTTCGGCGTACGGCGTCGGTCCCGGCGAGGACCTCCTGGTCCTGATCCGCCCGGACAACCACGTCGGCCTGATCGTCCCTGCCGCGGACACGCGGGCGGTCGGGGAGTACCTGCGCGCCGCCGCCTGACAACGCCCGTGCGCCTCACCGGCTCCGGGGCAAGAATGACCGCATGACTCTTGAGTGGAAAGTCGTCGTCGACGCCGCCGACCCGCACGCCCAGGCGGGCTTCTGGTCCGCGGCCCTCGGCTACGAGATCGAGGACAACAGCCCCCTGGTCGAACGCCTCCTGGGCCTCGGAGCCGTACCGGAGGCGATCACGACGACCGCGCACGGGCGGCGGGCCTGGCTCGACCTGGCGGCGGTACGGCACCCGGACGATCCGTACGAGGAGGAGAGCGGGACGGGGCTGGGGCGGCGGCTGCTGTTCCAGCGCGTGCCCGAGCCCAAGACGGTGAAGAACCGGCTCCACCTCGACCTGCACGCCGGGCCGGAGCGCCGCGACGCGGAAGTCGCCCGGCTGGAGGGCCTGGGCGCGAGGGTCCTCCGCAAGGTGGCGGAGCCGGGCGGGACGTGGACGGTGCTCGCCGACCCGGAGGGCAACGAGTTCTGCGTGCAGTAGGCGCCCGGAAGGATCCGGCGCAGCGCGAAGCCCCCTCGTGCGGTGCGCGAGGGGGCTTCGCCCGGCCGGGACGGACGGGTCAGAAGAAGACCCCGCACCGCAGGGACACGTTGGCGTACGGTGTCGCCTCGCCGGTGCGGACCACCAGCCGGGCCCGGGCGGTGCGGGCCTTCAACTGGTCGTGGCTGACGTACTCCAGCCCGGGCAGCCGGGCGGCGAGCAGCCGGTCCGTGGCGGGGGCGGAGGTGCGGACCTCCTCGGCCGCCGTCGCGCCCTCCACCACCAGCTCGTCGAGGAGCCCGTCGAGGACCTCGGCGAAGGAGGGGATCCCGGCCCGGAAGGCCAGGTCGACCACGCGCGGGCCGGCCGGTATGGGCATGCCCACATCGCAGACGAGCACCTCGTCGCCGTGGCCGAGTCCGGCCAGCGCCCCCGCGAGGCGCCGGTTGAGGATTCCGGACCGCTTCACCGGGCCGCCACCTCCTCGGCGGTCGGGTACGAATCCTGCGCCCCCGGCCGGGTGACGGCGGCGGCACCGACCCGCACCGCGTAACGGGCCGCTTCGACGAGGCTCTCGCCGAGGCCGAGCCGCCAGGCGAGCGCTGCCGTGAAGGCGTCGCCCGCGCCGGTGGTGTCGACGGCCTCGACGCGCGGGCTGGCCACCCGCACCCCGACTCCGTCGAGGGGGCCCGCGACGAGCGCGCCCGCCGCGCCGAGCGTGACCACGACCGAGCGCGGACCGAGGGCCAGCAGCCCCCGCGCCCACTCCTCGGGTGTCTCCCCCGCCCCGTCGCCCAGGATGAACCGGGCCTCGTGCTCATTGACCACCAAGGGGTCGCAGACCGCCAGGACCTCGGCGGGCAGCGGTGCGGGCGGCGACGGGTTGAGCACCAGCCGCCCGCCGGCCGGAAGGGTCCGCACCAGTTCCGTCACCGTCTCCAGCGGGATCTCCAGCTGGGTGGAGACCACCCGGGCCCCCGCGACGAGGGCCTCCGCGGCCCGCACGTCGGCGGGCGTGAGCCGGGCGTTGGCCCCCGGGGACACGACGATGCTGTTGTCGCCCGAAGGGTCCACGGTGATCAGGGCGACCCCGGTGGGAGCCCCGCCGACCAGCACCCCCGCGGTGTCGGTGCCGGCCCTGCGCTGCGCGTCGAGCAGCAGCCGTCCGTGCGCGTCGTCGCCGACCCGGGCCAGCAGTGCCGTACGGGCTCCGAGGCGGGCGGCGGCGACGGCCTGGTTGCCGCCCTTGCCGCCGGGGTGGACGGCGAGGTCGGAGCCGAGCACCGTCTCCCCGGCGGCCGGCCTGCGCGCGACGCTGATCACCAGGTCGGCGTTGGCCGAACCGACGACCAGCAGGTCGTGGCCCGCGTGCTGTTCCTGCACGGTGGTTTCTCGCTTCCTCAACTCGTGCTTCCTCAGGAGAAGTCGGCGACGTTCTTCGCGGTGACGACCTTGACCGGCACCTTCACCTGGGCGTCGGTCCTCTCCCCCCGCGCCGCCTTGACCGCGTTCTGCACGGCGACCTTGCCGAGTTCGGCGGGCTGCTGGGCGACGGAGGCGAAGAGGGTGCCGCCCTCGACCGCCTTCAGCCCGTCCGGCGTGCCGTCGAAGCCGACCACGGCGACGTCCTTGCCGGCCTTGGCGCCGAGCGCCTTCGCCGCGCCGAGGGCCATCTCGTCGTTCTCCGCGAAGACACCGTCGATGTCCCCGTGGCCCTGCAGCATGTTGGTCATCACGTCCAGGCCCTTGGAGCGGTCGAAGTCGGCGGGCTGCTTGGCGACGACCTTGATGCCCGGGTACGCCGCGAGTCCCTCGGCGAAGCCCGCTCCGCGCTCACGGCTGGCGGAGGTGCCGGCCGTGCCCTGGAGGATGACGATCTTCCCCCGGCCGCCCAGCTCGTCCGCGAGCGCCTTGGCGGCGAGCTTGCCGCCCTCGACGTTGTCGGAGGCGACGAACGCCGCCGTGTCGGCCTTGTTGACGCCCCGGTCGGCGGCGATCACGGGGATGTCCGCCTTGTTGGCGCCGCGCACGGCGGGGCCGACGGCATCGGAGTCGACGGGGTTGACGATCACCGAGGCCATCTGGGAACTGGTGAAGTTCTGGAGCTGGTTGGCCTGCTGCGAGGCGTCGTTCTGGGCGTCGGTGACGGTCAGTTCGACACCGGCGGCCTTCGCCTCGGCCTGGGCGCCTTCCTTCATCTGGACGAAGAAGGGGTTGTTGAGCGTGGAGAGCGACATCCCGATCTTCGTGGTGGTCGAGGAGGAGCCCGGGTTGAAGAGCGTGACGGCGGCGACGACGGCGGCCAGCGCGACGGCGGCCGCGCCGATCTTCATCGCGCTCTTCCCCTTGCCGCCGGATCCCGACGCCCCGGGTGCTCCCGCGGCGCCCGCCGTACTGCCGGTGCGGCGGCGCAGCGTGTCGAAGAGGACGGCCAGCGCGATGACGACGCCGATGACGACCTGCTGCCAGAAGGCGGACACGGAGAGCAGGTTGAGGCCGTTGCGGAGCACGGCGAGGATCAGAGCGCCGATGAGGGTGCCCGAGGCCTTGCCGACACCGCCGGCGAGGCTGGCGCCGCCGATGACGACGGCGGCGATGGCGTCCAGTTCGTATCCCTGGGCGGCCTGCGGCTGCGCGGAGGCGAGCCGGGAGGCGAGGACGACACCGGCGACGGCCGCGAAGAGACCGGCGAGGGCGTAGATGACGAGCTTCTGGCGCTTGACCCGGATGCCGGAGAGGCGGGCCGCCTCCTCGTTGCCGCCGATCGCGTACATGGACCGGCCGATGTAGGTGCGCCGCAGGATGACGGCGGTGATCAGGCCCATCGCGATCATGACGAGGACCGGCACCGGCAGCCAGCCGCCGAGGGTGTCGCCTATCCGCGAGACCGACTCGGGGAAGGCGATGGGGCTGCCCTGCGAGATGACCAGGGAGAGCCCGCGCCCGATGGAGAGCATGGCCAGCGTCGCGATGAACGGCGGGAGTTTGCCGTACGCGACGAGCGCGCCGTTGACCAGGCCGCAGGCGAGGCCGGTGGCCGCGGCGAGCAGCACGGCGAGGACGACGGGGACGCCTTCGCTGGTGGCGAGCCAGGCCAGCACCGTGGCCGAGAGCGCGGCGACCGAGCCGACGGAGAGATCGATCCCGGCCGAGACGATGACGAAGGTGACGCCGAAGGCGAGGATCGCGGTGACGGCGGCCTGGACGCCCACGTTGAGCAGGTTGTCCGTGGTCAGGAAGTCGCCGGAGAGCACCGACATGGCGACGACCAGGATCACGAGGGCGCTGAGGGCGCCGTTGTCGAGCAGGAGGCGGCGCAGTGCCGAGGCGGTTGTGCCGCCGCTGCCCGTGTTGTTCTTGACGGTGTCAGTGGCCACGGGGGGCCTCCACTTTCTTCACTGCGGGCTCGTTCGAGGGGGGTGGGGTGAGGGCGAGGGCCATCACGGCGTCCTGGGTGGCCGCGTCCCGGCTGAGTTCACCGGCGAGGCGGCCCTGTGCCATGACGAGCACGCGGTCGCTCATGCCGAGGACCTCGGGCAGGTCGCTGGAGATCATCAGCACCGCGTGGCCGGAGGCGGTCAGCTCGTTCATGAGCTGGTAGATCTCCACCTTGGCTCCGACGTCGATGCCGCGGGTCGGCTCGTCGAGGATCAGCACCTTGGTGTCGGCCAGCAGCCACTTGCCGATGACGACCTTCTGCTGGTTGCCGCCGGAGAGGGTGCGCACGTGCTGCCCGAGGCCGGCCATCCGCACGCCCAGCTGTCCGGCGATGCGGGCGGCCGCGGTGCGCTGGCCCTTGAGGTCGACGAGTCCGCCGCGCGAGGCGGACTTGAGCGTGACCAGGCCGAGGTTCTCCTGCACGGAGGCGTCGAGCAACAGGCCCTGGCCCTTGCGGTCCTCGGGAACCAGGCCGAGCCCTGCCCTCATGGCGGCGTTCACGTCGTGGCCGGGCAGCTCGCTGCCGAGGACCTCGACGCTGCCGCGGTCGTAGCGGTCGGCGCCGAACACGGCGCGGGCGACCTCGGTGCGTCCGGCGCCGACCAGTCCGGCGATGCCGACGATCTCGCCGGCGCGGACCTCGAAGTCGATGTCCTGGAAGACGCCGTCCCGGGTGAGCCCGCGCACCGTCAGCAGCGGTGCGCCCTGTTCGGCGCGTGCGCGCGGGTACTGCTGGCCGATGCTGCGGCCCACCATCAGCCGGACCAGTTCGTCCTGCGGGGTGGAGGCGGGGACCTGGTCGACGGAGCGGCCGTCGCGCAGCACGGTGACGCGGTCGCCGAGGGCGGCGATTTCCTCCAGGTGGTGGGTGATGAAGACGATTCCGACGCCTTCGGCACGCAGCTGCCGCACGATCGCGAAGAGCTTCTCCACCTCCTCGGAGGTGAGGACGGCGGTCGGCTCGTCCATGATCAGCACGCGGGCGTCGACGCTGAGCGCCTTGGCGATCTCGACCATCTGGAGGCGGGCGATGCCGAGGTCCCGGACACGGGCCCGGGGGGACACGTCGACACCGACCCGGCGCAGCAGCGTCTCGGCGTCCGCCTCCATCTTCTTGCGGTCGATCAGACCGAACCGCCGCGGCTGGCGGCCGAGGAAGATGTTCTCGGCGACCGTGAGGTCGGGCACCAGGTTGAACTCCTGGTAGATGGTGGCGATTTTGAGGCGCTCGGCGTCCTGGGCGCTCTGGATGCGCACCTCGGCGCCCTCCGCGTAGACGGTGCCGCTGTCGGGGCGGTAGGCGCCGGAGAGCATCTTGATGAGGGTGCTCTTGCCGGCGCCGTTCTCGCCGAGCAGGACGTGGACCTCGCCGCGGCGCAGGTCGAAGTCGACCGAGTCGAGGGCGACGACGCCGGGGAAGGTCTTGCGGATGTTCTCGATGCGCAGCAACTCGTCCGGGTCGCTCACAGCTTGCTCCTGGCGTCGCGGGGATCGGATGCGGTGGTGGCGGGCTCGCCGCAGGAGCGGCGCACGACGAGGCGGGCGGCCAGGGTGACCGACTGCGGGGGCCTGCCCTCGATGAGGTCGGTCAAGGCGTGCACGGCGGCCCGGCCGAGGTCGGCGGTGGGCTGCGCGACGGCGGTGATCGGCGGCCCGGTGTGGACGAACCACGGGATGTCGTCGAAGGCCGCCAGCCCGATGTCCTCCGGGACGGAGAGGCCCCGGGCGCGGATCGCGTCGAGCGCGCCGAGCGCCATCAGGTTGTCGGCGGCGAAGACCACGTCCGGCGGCTGGGCGAGGGCGAGGAAGCCCTCGGTGACGCGCCGGCCGCTGTCGGCCTGGAAGTCTCCCTGGCCGACGAGTTCGGCGGGCAGCGGGATGCCGTAGGCGTGCAGCGCCGCGCGGAAGGCCTCGACGCGCTCCTTGCCCGTGGTGGTGGCGGCGGGCCCGGCGATGATGGCGAGCCTGCGGTGGCCGAGGCCGTGCAGGTGGGCGACGAGGTCCCGGATGGCCCCTGTGCCGTCGGCCCGGACCACGGGGACGTCGAGGCCCGGCATCCACCGGTCGACGAAGACCATCGGGGTGGGCCCCTCGGCGGTCTGCCGCATCAGCGGCGAGCTGCCGTCGGCGGGTGAGACGAGGAGCCCGTCGATCCGCCGGTCGAGCAGGGTCCGCACATGGTGGTCCTGGAGCTCGGGCCGCTCGTTGGCGTTGCCGATGATGACGCTGTAGCCGAGCGCCCGCGCCTCCTCCTCCACCGACCGGGCCAGCTCGGTGAAATACGGGTTGAGCACGTCGCTGATGACGAGCCCGAGGGTGCGCGTCTGATCGGTGCGCAGCGACCGGGCGACCGCGTTGGGCCGGTACCCGAGCCCTTCCACGGCGGCCGTCACCCGCGTACGGGCGTCGTCACTCACCGATGGGTGTCCGTTGAGGACCCGCGAGACCGTGGCGACGGAAACCCCCGCTGCCGCGGCGACATCTTTGATGCCCGCCATGTCCGGACCACCTCCTTGTGGCTCCGTCCACCGCGGCCGACGACAGCGGGAGCTGCCCGGCCGCGAGGCGTGGAAACGATTACATGAGCGATTGGAAACGATTACACGGGCCTGAGGCAAGGGGGTGAGGGAGTGAGAAATCAGATCGTGATGCGCGCGCTCAGATGAGCAGGACCGGGAGTCCGGTCCCGTTACTCGCTGCTCCGGCGGGCGTTCACCGCGGAGGGCGCGTCATGGCGCCCCGCGTCCAGGCGCTGCCCGGCACCACCGTCCGCGTCCAGGCCCGCCAGCAGGCGCAGCCCGTCCTCGGCGGGGCTGCCCGGGGCCGCCGACAGCACCAGCAGCTCCCGGCCGGCTTCGTCCGGCAGCGCGAAGTTCTCCTGGTGCAGCTCCAGCAGTCCGACCAGCGGATGCCGGAACGCCTTGCGCCCATGGGTGCGGGCGCGCACATCCGCCCGGGCCCAGAGCCGACGGAACCGCTCGCTGCCCATGGCCAGTTCACCGATGAGCGAGGCGAGGCGGGGATCCTCGGGATATCTGCCGGCGGCCAGGCGCAGATGCCCGACCGCGTCGAGGGTGCAGGTCTCCCAGTCCGCGTACAGACCGCGCTCGCTCTCCTCCAGGAAGAGGTGCCGGGCGGTGTTCAGGCCCGGCATCGGCCGGCCGTAGAGCAGCCCGGCGAGGCGGTTCCCGGCGAGGACGTCCAGCCGGTGGTCCATGATCAGCGCGGGTGCGTCGACGACCAGGTCGAGGACCCGCAGCACCTCCGGCCGCACCCGTCCGCCCGGCGCCTTCGCACGTCGCCGCCGCTGCCGGGCGAGGCGGTGGAGGTGTTCCCGCTCGGTCTCGTCGAGGCCGAGGACACGGGCGAGCGCGTCGAGGACCTGCTCGGAGGGCTGGGTCGCGCGGCCCTGCTCCAGCCGTACGTAGTAGTCGACGCTGACTCCGGACAGGTGGGCGACCTCTTCGCGGCGCAGCCCCTCCACCCGGCGGCGGCTGTCGGTGGGGATGCCGACGGCGGCCGGGTCGACCCGGGAACGCCGGGTCCGCAGGAAGCCCGCGAGATCGTCCATGCCCTCCAGTATGGGCACGGTGTCGCGCGGGAAGGTGGCCCTGCCGGTACCAGGAAGTCCGGTCCGACGGAAGACGCGTCCCTGAACACCGGGCGCCCGGACGCCTTGAATCGAAGGCATCCGATCCGCCCCGAAGGAGTCCCCGTGAAGATCCTGATCGTCCACGCCCACCCCGAACCGAAGTCGCTCAACAGCGCGCTGAAGGACCTCGCGGTGTCCACCCTGGAGACCGCCGGCCACGAGGTACGGGTGAGCGATCTGTACGCGATGAACTGGAAGGCGGTCGTGGACGCCGCGGACTACGGCCCCGAAGCCTCGGCCCCGTTGCGGGTCGCCCGTGACTCGGGCCGGGCCTTCGACGCCGGAACGCTCACCCCGGACGTCCGTGCCGAGCAGGAGAAGCTGCTGTGGGCCGACACGGTCATCTTCCAGTTCCCGCTGTGGTGGTACTCGATGCCCGCGATCCTCAAGGGCTGGGTGGACCGGGTGTTCACCTACCACTTCGCGTACGGCGTCGGCGAGCACAACGACACCAAGTACGGCGAGCGCTACGGCGAAGGCACGCTCGCGGGCCGCAGGGCCCTGCTGTCGGTGACGGTCGGCGGCCAGGAGTCGCACTACGCCGCCCGCGGCATCAACGGCCCCATCGACGACCTGCTGTTCCCGATCCAGCACGGCATCCTGTACTACCCGGGCGTCGAGGTACTGCCGCCGTTCGTGCTGTACGGCACCGACCGGATGACCGACGACGAGTTCCCGGACGCGGCCAAGGCCTGGGAACAGCGCCTGCTCGCCCTGGAGTCGACCGACCCGATCCCGTTCCGGCGGCAGAACTTCGGCGACTACGAGATCCCCTCGCTGCACCTGAAGGAGGGACTGGAGCCGGAGGGCCGCACGGGTTTCGGCCTCCACGTGCGCGGCTGAGCGACGACGCCGAGGCCGTCGGCGGGGACGGTGGCCGCGTGATCCGGTGACCGTGCGGAACCACCCCTGACGGCCGCCGGAAGCCGACCGCATACGCTCGGCCCATGCCCCTCCCGCCCGCATATGCCCTCGTCGCCACGGACCTGGACGGCACCCTGCTGCGCCGCGACGACACCGTGAGCTCCCGCACCCGCTCCGCCCTCGCCCTCGCGGCCGCCGCGGGAGCCCGCCACCTGGTGGTCACCGGCCGGCCCGTTCCGGGGGTGAGGGAGTTGCTGGCCGGGCTGGGCTACCGGGGTATCGCCGTCTGCGGGCAGGGAACCCAGGTGTACGACGCCGGGTCCGGGCTCATGATCCGCGCGGTCGGCCTGGACCGGGAGCTGGCAGCCGCCGCGCTGGGCAAGATAGAGGCGCAGGTGGGGCAGGTCTTCGCGGCGGTCGATCAGGACGGGCCCGAGGGCCGGACCCTGATCGAGCCGGGCTACCTCATGCCGCACCCCGCACTGCCGGCCCATCGGGCGCTCCACCGGGACGAGTTGTGGGCGGCGCCGGTCGTCAAGGTGCTGATCCGGCACCCGGAACTGGACGACGACGCTCTCGCCTCCGCCGCCCACGCCGCCGTCGGGGATCTGGCCACCGTCACGCTGTCCGGCCCGGGGACCGTCGAGCTCCAGCCGTACGGCGTGGACAAGGGGACGGGGATCGCGCTCGCCGCCGAGTACCTCGGCCTGGATCCGGCGACCGCGATCGCCTTCGGCGACATGCCCAACGATCTGCCGATGTTCCGCAGTTGCGGGTACGGGGTCGCGATGGCCAACGCCCATCCGCTGCTTCTGGCGGCGGCGGACGAGGTGACCCTGTCCCATGAGGAGGACGGGGTGGCCGTGGTCCTGGAGCGGGCCTTCGCCTCCACGGGGCCGACGGCGGTGCCGGCCCCCTGATCGCCGTCCGGGCGGCGCTGCCGGGGCACCGGGCGGCTCTCAGCCGTCGGCTCCCCCGGCCCCCAGCGACCGCAGCACGTGCGCGACCAGGGCCGTCACCGTCTCAGGATCCTGCATCGGCTTGCGCAGGACGTGACGGTAGTAGACGGGGCCGTAGAGCATCTCCACCGCGAGGCGCAGATCCGCGCCGGGTGGGATCTGGCCCTGGTTCTGGGCGGACCGCAGGCGGTCGACCGCTGCCTCGAAGCGGGGGTCGATCAGTTGGGTGCGAACCGTTTCGGCCAGGGCGTCGTCGTGGTGGAGTTCGGAGAGTATGCCGGCGTACGCGGGGCCGAAGGGGGGTTCCGCGAGGAATCTCACCGCGCCCGTCACATGCGTGCGCAGGTCCTCGGTGATGTCGCCGGTGTCGGCGAACGGGGTGGCGGTGACCAGGGCCTCCGTGAACGCCTCCAGCAGCACCGCGCTCTTCGACGGCCACCAGCGGTAGATCGTCTTCTTGCTGACGCCCGCCCGGGCCGCGATGGCCTCGACCGTGACCCGCCCGTACCCCTTCTCCGTGCAGAGGTCGAGGGCGGCCTCCAGGGTCGCCCTGCGGGAGCTTTCGCTCCGGCGCAGGGAACTCGGCGATGTGATCATTCGGTGAGCATAGGTCTGTTCGAGCCAATCGTTGTTGACAGTCCGTCGCCAAAAGTCGAACATGGCTCAAGCGGGAAACGGAACGTACCGTGTCGGCTCGTTCCTTGCCTTGCACCGTTCGTGCCGTTCGTGCCGCGACGAGCCGATCGGGGGACGGCTCGCCGGCCGGCGGTACGGGTGCCGGAGCCGCTTCCCTCAGGCAGTGATGTCCTTCGCCGTGAACCGCGCCCAGGCCGCCGAGCCGAACACCGCCGCGTACAGCGCCTGGAGCTCCAGGTTCTTCAGCACCTCGTCCCAGTAGAACGGCTCGCGCAGCAGGTCCGAGAAGGACAGCCAGTAGTGCGGGAAGAGATACGGGTGGATGCCGCTCAGCTGCGGGATGGTGTCCAGGATCTGGACGGTGATCAGCACCCCGACCGTCGCCGCCATGGCCGCGATCCCGCTATTGGTGAGGGTCGACACGAAGAGTCCGAGCGCCGCGAAGCCGGTCAGTGACGCCGCGACCGCCACCGCGACCAACCCCGCCCTGAGCAGCCCGTCGCCGAAACCGATCCGGGTGCCGGAGATCGTCGTGATGTCCTCGATGGGGAAGAGCAGCGCGCCCACGGCCAGTGCCGAGGCCGCCACGACGAGGGTCGCCACCAGGCAGAACGCCAGGGTGGAGGCGTACTTGGCGAGCAGCAGCCGGGTCCGGCCGGCCGGGGCCACCAGGAGGTAGCGCAGCGTTCCGGCGTCGGCCTCACCCGCGACGGCGTCGCCCGCGACGACGCCCACCGCCATCGGGAGGAAGACCGGGAGGGTCGCGGCGAGGGAGGCGAAGACCAGGAAGAGGCCGTTGTTGGTCACCTGGGAGAGGAACGCGGGCCCCGCCCCGCCCTCGCCGGGCCCGGCGGGCGAACCGTCGGCCGTCTCGATGCGGACCGCGACCCCGATCAGCACGGGGACGGCGGCCAGTACGCCGAGCAGGGCGAGGGTGCGCCAGCGGCGCACGGTGGTGGTCAGCTCGGACCGCAGGATGCCGAGCGTCCACAGCGGGTTGCGCCGCGCCGCGGGGGCCTGGGCGGGGGCGAGTTCAGCCTGCGACATCGAATCCCTCTCCGGTGAGTGCGACGAACGCGTCCTCCAGCGAGGCGCGTTCGACGCCGAAGGACCGGACCCGGATCCCGCCGTGGACCAGGGCGGCGTTCAGGTCCGCGAGATCGACGGCGGCGGCCGGTGCGTCGGCCCGCACCCGGTCGCCGTCCAGCGTGATGCCGGTGATGCCGTGTTCCTTCAGGACGCGGGCGGCGTCGGCCGGGTCCGGCGTGGTGACGGCGAGCCGGCCGAGGGCGCCCGCGGAGAGGTCGGCGACGGGGGCCTGGGTGATCAGCCGGCCCCGGGCCATGACGGCCGCGTGGGTGCAGATCTGCTCGATCTCGTCGAGGAGGTGGGAGGAGAGGAAGACCGTGGTGCCCTCGGCGGCCAGTTCCCGGACCAGGGCGCGGATCTCCCGCATGCCCTGCGGGTCGAGGCCGTTGGTCGGTTCGTCCAGGACGAGCAGTCGGCGGGGCCGGAGCAGGGCGGCGGCGAGGCCGAGCCGCTGCTTCATGCCCAGCGAGTAGGCCCGGGCCTTCTTGCCCGCCGCGGCGGCCAGGCCGACCCGCTCCAGGGCGTCGCCGACGCGGGCGCCGCGGGTGCGCGGATCGGCGGTGGGGTCGGCGCGGTCGAAGCGCACGAGGTTGTCCCGGCCGCTCAGGAACCCGTACAGCGCGGGGCCTTCGATCAGCGCCCCGACCTCCGGCAGCACGGTGCGGGCCGCGCCGGGCATCGGGCGGCCCAGGACCGTCGCGGTGCCGGAGGTCGGCTCGATCAGACCCATCAGCATCCGGATGGTGGTGGTCTTCCCGGAGCCGTTGGGACCGAGGAAGCCGAAGACGCTGCCGCCGGGGACCGTGAGATCGAGCCCGTCGACGGCGAGCTGGCCGCCGCGGTACCGCTTGGTGAGGCCCCGCGTCTCGATCACGGGCGCGGTGCCGGCCGTGGCGGCGGCGCGGGCGGTGCCGGCCGTATCGGCCCCTGTCATGTGTGCTCCCCAGATCGCGTCCGCCCCGCCCCGCCGTACGGAGGCTACGGCGGGGCGGGCGGACCGTGCACGCGACGGTGCACGACGGGCGGCTCAGCTCGCGTCGTCCGCGGCCTTCACCAGCGCGTCCTTGGTGACCGCGCCGACGTAGACCCGGCCGTCGTCCGTCATCAGAGCGTTGACCAGGCGGGTCTTGAAGACCGTGCCCGAGCCGAACTTTCCGGTGACCTTGTCGCCGAGGGCGTCCAGGAACTGCTGCGCCTCGGCCGGTACGTCGCCCGATTCCGCCGACGGGACGGCCGCGCCGCCCGGGGTCCTGATCTCGGCGACGGCGTTCCAGCCCTCGCCGATCACCTTCGCGCCGCTCGCGCCCTCGAAGCCGCTCAGGCCGCCCAGGTGGTCCAGGTGATCCAGGTCGCCCTTCGCCTTCCCGGCGTCGGCCTTCGCGTCGCCCTCGGCCTCGTCCGCCTCGGTGACCTTCGCGCCCTTGGGCGGGGTGAAGGAGAACGAGGAGGCGTCGGGCTTCTTGAAGTCGACCGAGGTGAACCCGGCGTCGACCGCCGCCTTGCCGCCGCTGCTGGGCTGGAGGGTGAACTTGAGCGGTGTGCCGTTCTCCGCGTCCACCGCGACGGTGATCGAGCCGATCGTGGAACCGCTCTGCTCGGGCTTGATGACCAGCCGGTAGGCGTCCCGCCCGGCGACCTGCGCGGTGCCGCCGACCGTGACGGACGTCGTGCCGTCGGCGGCCTTCAGCGCCTGTTCCGCCAGGGCCTTGGGGGTGGTGGGAACGCCTTCGGGAGCGGCCTGCTCCTTGCCCCGCCCGGCCTTCTCCTCGGCGTGGTAGACCGCGTTCGCCTTGCTGTCGTACGCCCAGACCTGGTCCCCGTTGTGGATCAGGCTGTACTCGGACGCGTCGTCCAGGATGGACACCCGCTGCTTGTCGGGGCCGTCGGCGGCCACCCGGAGGGTGTGCGTGCCGGAGGCGAGTTCCGTCAGCTTCGTCTGCGGGTCGGCGCTCGCCGAGCCCTTGTCGCCCGCCCCGTCCCCGAGGAACGAGCCGGCCAGGCCGCCCATCGACGGGATGCCGAGGTCGGTGCTGATCTTCACCGTGCCGGAGAGCTGCTGCGTGTCCGAGGCGGCGATCTTCTCGATGAGTTCCTGCGCGGTGATCTTCGGCAGATCGGGGTCTCCCGAGCTCGCGAGCGCCGGGACCAGCCCGATCGTCGCGGCCGCCACCCCCGCCACCGCGACCGGGACGATGTAGCGCACCGCCTTCCGGCGGCCCGCGCCGGCGCCGGTGGTGCCGTGCGTCGCCGTGTCGTTGGTGCCTGCGCTGTCGTTCGGTGCCATGTGTGCCCTACCTCCGTGGTCGGCGGCTTCCGTCCGGATGCACTCGTCCACTCCGTGCCGCCATTCTCACCCGTTTTTTGGTTCAGGAGTGGTTGTTCTCCATCTGACCAAATCGGGCGGCTCCAGGCGTCAGCCCGCGGGAGCAACTCCGCGTACCTCTCCGGGATGACACCGGGGGGCGGCGTCACCGCCGTCCCGTAGGGGTCGGCGGTGACCGGCAGTCAGCCCGCGCGGTGCACCACGGCGTCGCACATCTCTTCCAGGGCGTCCTTCGCGTAGCACGACGGCAGCGGCTTCAGGGTGGCCCGCGCCTCCTGGGCGTACCGGACGGTGTCGCGTCGCGCCTGGTCGAGCGCCGGGTGGGCGCGCAGCCGGCGCAGTGCCTCCTCCAGACGGCCGGGGCCGTTCAGGTCACCGTCCAGCAGCGCGACGAGCTCCAGGTCGTCCGGCTCGCCGTCGGCCGCGGCCCGCGCCCTCAGGTGGAGGACGGGCAGGGTCGGGATGCCTTCGAGGAGATCGGTGCCGGGGGTCTTACCGGACTCGTGGGAGTCGGAGGCGATGTCGAGGACGTCGTCGGCGAGCTGGAAGGCGACGCCGAGCCGCTCGCCGTACTGGGTGAGGATGTCGGTCGTCGCCTCGTCGGCGCCGGCCATCATCGCGCCGAACCGGCAGGCCACGGCGATCAGCGAGCCGGTCTTGCCGCGCATCACGTCGAGGTAGTGCTCGACCGGATCGCGCCCGTCGCGCGGGCCCGCGGTCTCCAGGATCTGGCCGGTGACCAGCCGCTCGAACGCCTCGGCCTGGATGCGGACGGCCTCGGGGCCGAGGTCGGCCAGGATGTGCGACGCGCGCGCGAAGAGGAAGTCGCCGGTCAGCACGGCCACCGAGTTGCCCCAGCGCGAATTGGCGCTGTCGACTCCGCGGCGTACGTCTGCCTCGTCCATCACGTCGTCGTGGTACAGCGTCGCGAGGTGCGTCAGCTCGACGACCACGGCGGCGGGCACCACGCCCGGCGCGTCGGCGTCGCCGAACTGGGCGGCCAGCATCGCCAGCAGGGGCCGGAACCGCTTGCCGCCCGCGCGCACCAGGTGCTGCGCGGCCTCCGTGATGAAGGGCACCTCGCTCTTGGTGGCATCGAGCAGCCCCGACTCGACAGCAGCCAAACCGGCCTGGACACCGGCCTCAAGAGCCTGGTCCCGCACGCTCAGTCCGAACGGCCCGACGACGGTCACGAGGGGATCTCCTGTCTGCTGACGATCACATGGAATGTCGATGTGTCGCTGTCATCACTCAAGTCAGCGTATCCGGTCCCCTTTGGATCACCGTGGGCGGCTTCCCGCGACCGCCGGTATGTTCGGGATCAGCTCATACGATCAGGAGTTGCCGCTTTGTCCCGGACCGCCGCAGACACCGAAGCCGCCCAGCCCCCGCCGGGTGACGACCACGCCTTCTTCGGCCAGCCACGGGGTCTGATGACCCTGTCCGGCCTGGAGGTCTGGGAGCGGTTCTCGTTCCTCGGCATGCAGGCGATCCTGGTCCTCTACTTCGCCGACACGGTCGCGCACGGCGGCATGGGGATGGAGGCCGGCACCGCGGCGTCCGTCTCCGCCGCGTACGGCACCCTCGTCTATCTGGTCTCGGTGGCCGGCGGCTGGCTGGCCGACCGGATCCTCGGCTCGTACCGGGCCGTGCTGTACGGGGGCGTCCTCATCGCGTGCGGGCACTACGCCATGGCGGTGCCCACCGATGTCATGACGTGGGTCGGCCTGGGTCTGATCAGCGCCGGAACGGGCCTGCTCAAGCCGAACGTCGCCACCATGGTCGGCAAGCTGTACCGCACCGACGACGAGCGCCGGGACGCCGGCTTCGCCCTCTACTACATGGGCATCAACATCGGCGCGTTCCTCGGCCCGCTGATCACCGGCTGGCTCGGTGACCACGCGAGCTGGCACTGGGGCTTCTCGGCCGCCGCCGTCGGCATGACGCTCGGCCTGATCCAGTACGTGGCGGGCCGGCGTCACCTGGCCGGGCGCAGGAACACCGCCGAGTTCGCCCTGGCCCCCGGGCCCATGCGCCGGGCGGTCCTGCTCATCGCCGTCGGCGTCCTCGTGGTGGCCGCCGTCGCCACCGCGCTGGCCCTGGCGGGGTGGCTGACGATGGACCGCTTCGTCGACCTGCTCACCCTCGTCTCCGTGATCGCACCGGTCGTCTACTTCGCGGTGATGTTCCGGAGCCCCCGGGTCACCGCGGAGGAACGCGGCAGGCTGCGCCCGTACGTGGTGCTGTTCCTGGCCTCCGTCGTCTTCAACTTCATCCTCTTCCAGGCGTACTCGACGATGATGCTGCTCGCGTCGACCAACGCCCGCACGGAGATCTTCGGCTTCCACTTCCCGGCGAGCTGGTACGCGTCCGCGCTCGGCGCCTTCGAGGTGGCGCTCGCCCCGGTGGTCGCGGCCGTCTGGGCGAAGATGGGGCCGCGCCAGCCGCACGCGTCCAACAAGATCGCGATCGGGGTGATCCTCGGCGGGCTCTCGTTCCTGCTGATGGTCCTGCCCACCTCCGGGCACGCCTCGGACACGTACAAGATGGCCGCCTGGTGGATCGTCGGCTCGTATCTGCTCCTCGGGCTCGGCGACGTCCTGCTGGAGACCTCCGGCATGTCCGCGACCACGAAGCTCGCCCCGAGGGCCTTCGCCAGCCAGACGATGGCGCTCTGGTTCCTCTCGCTGGCCCTCGCCAACGGCATCCAGGCACAGATCGTGAAGCTCTACGGCGAGGTGTCCAACCCCGCCTACTTCGGTGTCAATGGCGCTGTCGCGGTGGTGGCCGGTCTGGCCGTCATCGCCGCCGCCCCCTGGCTCAGGCGCACCATGCACCCCGTCCACTGAGGGACTCCCATGCACATCCGGACCGCGTTCCCGTACGAGACGACCCGCGAGGACGTCTACATCCCGTTGCGAGGGGGCACCTCCCAGGCCGAAGGCTCTGGGGGAAGCACCCAGTTGTACGCCCGGATCTGGCGGCCGGTCACCGACGAGCCGGTGCCCGCGCTGCTGGAGTACCTGCCGTACCGGCTGAGCGACTGGACCGCGCCGCGGGACTGGCAGCGCCATCCCTGGTACGCGGGCCACGGCTACGCCTCGGTCCGGGTCGACGTGCGCGGGCACGGCAACAGCGAGGGGATGCCGGGCGACGAGTACGACGCCACGGAGCTCGCCGACGGGGTGGCCGTCATCCACTGGCTGGCCCGGCAGGAGTGGTGCTCGGGCCGGGTCGGCATGTTCGGCATCTCCTGGGGCGGCTTCAACTCGCTGCAGATCGCCGCCCTCGCCCCCGAGCCGCTGAAGGCGATCGTCACCGTGTGCTCGGCCGACGACCGCTACGACAACGACGTCCACTACATGGGCGGGTCGGTCCTCGCCGTGGACATGCACGCCTGGGCGGCGACCATGCTGGCCTTCGTGTGCCGGCCGCCCGACCCGGCGGACGTCGGTGACGACTGGCGGGAGATGTGGCTGAACCGGCTCGAAGCCGTGGACCCCTTCATCCACACCTGGCTGGGGCACCAGACGCGCGACGACTACTGGAAGCACGGCAGCGTCTGCGAGGACTACTCCGCGATCAAGGCCAGCGTCCTCGCGGTGGGCGGCTGGCACGACCCGTACCGCGACACCGTGCTCCGGCTCGTCGAGCACCTGGACCCGGCGAAGGTCCGCGGGCTCATCGGTCCCTGGTCGCACCAGTACCCCGACCGGGGGCTCCCGCCCGGGCCCGGCATCGGCTTCCTCCAGGAGACGCTGCGCTGGTGGGACCAGCACCTGAAGGACAAGGACACCGGCGTCATGGCGGAGCCGCTGCTGCGGTCCTGGATCAGCGAGTCGCACCGGCCGGCCACGGTCTACGAGACCCTGCCCGGCCGCTGGGTCGGGGACACCGGCTGGCCGTCGGAGAACGTCGCGCCGGTCGCGTACGCCCTCCAGGGCGGTCCGCAGATCGTCGACTCGCCGCAGCAGACCGGGATGGACGCCGGCCGGTTCTTCCCCTTCGGCAACGACGCCGACCTGCCGCCCGACCAGCGGGACGAGGACGCCAAGTCGGTGTGCTTCGAATTCCCGGTCGAGGACGCCCCGATCGAGATCCTGGGCCGCCCCCGGGTGAGGCTGCGGATCCGGATGGACGCCCCGCGCGGCCAGGCCGTCGCCCGGCTCTGCGACGTGGCCCCCGACGGCTCGTCCACCCTCGTCACCCGCGGCGTCCTCAACCTGGCCGCGCGCAACGGCCGGGACCGCGCGGAGGACTGGCCCGCCGGTGCGACGGAGGACGTCACCTTCGAGCTGAACGGCATCGGGCACGCCTTCCCGCCCGGGCACCGGATCAGGCTCGCCGTCTCGTCCTCGTACTGGCCGTGGATCTGGCCGCAGGCGGGCTCGAAGGGCTTCACCCTGGAGGCCGAGGGCAGCCTCGTCGAACTCCCGGTGCGCCGGCACACCGAGGACCCCGCGATCCGCTTCGAGGAGCCCGAGCAGGCCGAACCGCTCGGCGTCGTCGTCCCCGTCACCCTCGACGAGCAGCGGCCCGAGCGGCTCATCGTCCGTGACGTGGCCAAGGGCGAGTGGCGGATGGAGGTCGACCCGCGGTACGGCGGCACGCGCGTCTACCCCGACGGCCTGGAGTTCACCGAGGACGCGGTCGAGACGTACACGATCCAGGAACGCGATCCGCTCTCCGCGCGCACCCGCTCCGACTGGACGGTCCGGCTGCACCGGCCGGAGATGTCCTGGGACGTGCTGATCGAGACCCGCTCCGAGATCACGGCCGACGCGAGCGACTTCATCACGTCCGACGAGGTGGTCTGCAAGGAGGGCGGCGAAGTCGTCTTCCACCGGACCTGGGAGAAGCGCATCCCGCGCACGGCGGGCTAAGGGCTGTCCCGCGGGGGTCTTCCATCCCGAGGTCCCTCGCGTTGCCCCGCGCGCATACCATGCTGCTCATGACGCAAGAAGACGGGCAGCTGGACAGCCTCGTACGGAAACGGATCCGCGCGCTGCGCGTCGCGCAGGGCTGGTCGCTGGAGGAGCTGGCCACCCGCGCCCACCTCAGCCAGTCCTCGCTGAGCCGCATCGAGAACGGTCAGCGCCGCCTGGCGCTCGACCAGCTCGTCACGCTCGCCCGCGCCCTGGACACCACCTTGGACCAGCTCGTGGAGAACGCCGCCGACGATGTCGTCATCAGCCCGGTGATCGACGGCAGGCACGGCCTCATGCGCTGGCCGATCAAGGGCGACCCCGGCATGAGCGTCGTGCGCCAGAGGATGACCGAGCCGCCGCCGGACAACCCCGCCCGCATGCGGGCCCACCCCGGCCGTGAATGGCTCGTCGTCCTGTCCGGCACCGCCGTCCTCATGCTCGGCAACCGGCGCTTCCGCATCGAGACCAACCAGGCCGCCGAGTTCCCCACCATGATGCCGCACGCCATCGGCGTCGAGGGCGGGCCGTGCGAGATCATGGGGATCTTCGACCGTGACGCCCGCCGCGGCCACCAGAAGGATGCCGACGCCGGCTCCGAAGCGGAGTGCGGAGGCGTCCCGGACCTCTAGGCACACCTCCGGGCGGAGCAAGCCGCGATTCACCCGGAAGGCTCCGCCAAGAGGGCCGGCCTTGCGCCCCGGGCAGCGAACGGCACCACCTTCTTGCGTTATGCGCAAAGGGTTGTGCTGCACGCGCATGACGACCCTACGGTGGTGCCATGAGCCGAACGCACCAGCACACCCCTGACCACGGCGAAGGCGGCCACCACCCCGGCCCCGGCCACCACCACGGCGACCACCCCGAGCACAGCGACAGCGGGCAGGCGGAGATCCTCGATCTGGATGCCGAGGTGCTCGCCGGGCACATCGCGTCGATCACCGCCTGGCTGCCGCTGACGAGCGAGCCGGCCCGGATCGTGGACCTGGGCTGCGGCACCGGCGCGGGCACCTTCGCGCTCCTCGAACGCTTCCCCGACGCGCACGTCACCGCCGTCGACACCTCGGCCGGGCACCTCCGGCTCCTGCGCGAGAAGGCGTGCGCCCGCGGCGTCGAGGGGCGCGTTCGGACCGTGCAGGCCGACCTCGACAGCCCCCACTGGCCCGACCTCGGCACACCGGATCTGGTGTGGGCCTCGGCCTCGATGCACCACATGGCCGACCCCGGCCACACCCTCACGAGCGTGCGCGACCTGCTCGCACCCGGCGGCCTGTTCGCCGTCGTCGAGCTCGCGGGCTTCCCCCGGTTCCTGCCGGCCGGCGCACCCGAGGGCCGGCCCGGCCTCGAAGAGCGCGCCCATGCCGCGACCGACAGCTTCCACGCCGAGCACGTTCCGCACCGCGGCGCCGACTGGGGCCCGATGCTGACAGCCGCCGGCTTCACCGTCGAGGCCGAGCGCACCGTCGTCGTCCGCATCGAGGGTGAGCGCAGCCCGGCCATCGGCCGCTATGCCCACGGCAGCCTCCAGCGGATCCGCGGCGTGGCCGCCCCCGCACTCGACGCCGAGGACCTCGCCGCTCTCGACGAGCTCCTGGACGCCGACAGCCCGCACGGCCTTCTGCGCCGCGAGGACCTCGCCGTGCGCACCGAACGCACCGTCTGGGCCGCGCGCCCGGCCTGAGGGCCGGCGCCTCACGAGGTCGCTCGCGCAGGAGGGTTTTCGAGGGACCGCAACGGCACTTTCCGGGGCATTGCGGATGGTTGGGGCGCTGACGCCGGGGGATGTCCCCCACGTAACGTGTCCCCCACAGCGACCTGGAAAGCGAGGCAGCAACAGATGCCCGAGCAGAGCAGCCCGCTCGACGTGGCCGAGGGCGATCCCTTCGGTCCGCACCACCTTCCGTACGGTGTCTTCTCCACCCCCGACCGGCCCACCGAACGGCGCGTCGGCGTCCGCATCGGCCACCACGTGCTGGACGCCGGGGCGGCCGCGCACGCACTGGGTTCGCCCTATGCGCAACTGCTGGCCCAGCCCGATCTGATGGCCCTGCTCGAGGCGGGCCGCACCGCCTGGAGCGACGTCCGCCGCGCGCTGACCGCCTGGGTGACGGTGCCGGCCCACCGCGCGGACATCGAGCCGCTGCTGCACCCCGTCGACTCCGTGACGCTCCACCTCCCCTACCGGGTCGCGGACTACGTGGACTTCTACGCCAGCGAGCACCACGCCACCAACGTCGGCCGCATCTTCCGCCCGGACGGCGACGCGCTCACACCCAACTGGAAGCACCTGCCGATCGGTTACCACGGCAGGGCCGGCACGGTCGTCGTGTCCGGTACGGACGTGGTGCGCCCCTCGGGGCAGCGCAAGGCCCCCTCCGACCCGGCCCCCGTCTTCGGCCCGTCCGTCAAGCTGGACATCGAGGCCGAGGTCGGGTTCGTCGTCGGCGTCGGCTCGGAGCAGGGCAGGGCGGTGCCGCTCGCCGACTTCCGCGAGCACGTCTTCGGCCTGTCGCTGCTCAACGACTGGTCGGCGCGCGACATCCAGGCCTGGGAGTACGTCCCGCTGGGCCCGTTCCTCGGCAAGTCCTTCGCCACCTCCGTATCGGCGTGGGTGACGCCGCTGGACGCCCTGGACGCCGCCCGGACCCCGCCGCCCGCACGGGACTTCCCGCTGCTGCCCTACCTCGACGACGCGGACGAGGAGGAGCCCGGCGGCTTCGATCTGCGGCTCTCCGTCGCGATCAACGGCCAGGTCGTCTCGGAGCCGCCGTTCTCCACCATGTACTGGACGGCCGCCCAGCAGCTGGCACAGATGACCGTCAACGGCGCCTCGCTGCGCAGCGGTGACCTGTACGGCTCCGGCACCATCAGCGGTGCCGACCCGGCCCAGCGGGGCTCCCTGCTGGAGCTCACCTGGAACGGCCGCGACCCCCTGGAACTCCCGGAGGGCAAGCGGACGTTCCTGGAGGACGGCGACACGGTCACCCTGACGGCCTGGGCCCCGGGCCCGCACGGCACCCGCGTCGGCCTCGGCGAGGTGACCGGCCGGATCGTGCCCGCGCCGTGATGCCCGGGGGAAGGGTGCCGCCGGCGCCCGGCAGGTGACCCCGGGCACCGGCGGCGGATCTTCCCGCGCCGGACGCCGAGGGCGGGTCCTTCCCCGGCGGGCCCGGTGGCGGCCGTTCCGGGCGCCGGCGGCGGGGCTTCCCGTTCCCCGTGCCGCGGCGGATCTTCGCGGGCCCGGCGACGGTGGCGGATCTTTCCGTGGCGGCTCGCATCACCGCAGGTCAGAGCCGTACCCGCCCAGCCTCCAAGTGGCGCAACACTGCGGCAACACCAACTCCCGCACAGCGTCGGTATGGTCCACCGCATGCCAGCCGAACGCATCCGTGAGCACACCGTGCCGGTCGCCGCCGCCCGTCGGCGCCGACTGCGCGCGGACGGTGCCCGGCTCCTCGCCGACCTGCTGCGCCACCAGGTGCGCGCGGGGGCGTTCCCGGGTGGCGTCCTGCCGTACGAGGACACGATCGGCACCGAGTACCGCGTCTCCCGCAACACCGTCCGCCAGGCCCTCGACCTGCTGCGCGGTGAGGGGATCGTCGAACGGCAGCCGGGCGTCGGCACCGTCGTCGTCGGCGAGAGGTATCCGCACGCCCTGGACCGGCTCCAGGGCCTGGCCGAGACCCTGCGCGAACACGGCAGGGTGACCAACGAGGTCCGTACGGTGGGCCCCGTCCCCGCACCCGCGCCCGTCGCCCGGCGGCTCGGCGTCGACGAGCACACCGACGTGCTCTACATCGAACGCCGCCGGCTGCTGAACGGGCTGCCGCTCTCCCTCGACCTCACCTACGTCCCGATGGACATCGGCGCCGGGCTGCTCGGCGCCGACCTGGAGAACACGGATGTGTTCCGGCTGCTGGAGTCCCTGACCGGGCAGCCCCTGGGCCGTGCCGACATCACCCTGGAGGCCGTCAATGCCGACGCGCACTCCGCCGCCGTCCTGGAGACCCCGCGCGGCTCCGCCGTACTGATGCTGGAGCGGCTCACCCACCTCGCCGACGGACGCCCGGTGGACCTGGAGTTCATCCGGTTCCGCGGCGACCGCATCAGCATGAACGGCGTGCTGCACCGGACCTGCTGACCCCTCCCCCTTTTCGCACACCCCCTTCCCTGGAGCTCCGCCATGCCTCTGGTGCCCCAGCGGGCCGACGTGCCCGTGACCATCGACGAGTCGAAGTGCATCGACGGCTGCACGCTCTGCGTCGACATGTGCCCGCTCGACTCCCTCGCCATCCACCCGGACAACGGCAAGGCGTACATGCACGTCGACGAGTGCTGGTACTGCGGTCCCTGCGCGGCCCGGTGCCCCACCGACGCCGTCACCGTCAACATGCCCTACCTCCTCCGCTGAAAGGCCCCGACTCCCATGCGAAGCAAGGCATTCGGCGCCCTGGCCGGCGCCGCGCTGCTCGTCACCCTCACCGCGGGCTGCGGCGGCGCCGCGAGCGCGGGCGGCGACGGCACGGTCACCGTGACCGTCGGCTACCAGTCCCGGACGATCAACACCGTCACCGCCGGCACCCTGCTGCGCTCCCTCGGCTACTTCGAGGAGGAGCTGCGCAGCCGCGGGAAGCGGGACGGGGTCACGTACAAGGTGGAGTGGCAGGACTACGCCACCGGAGCTCCGATCACCGCGCAGATGACCGCCGGGAAGATCGACATCGGGTCGATGGGTGACTTCCCGCTCCTGATCAACGCGGCCCGCGGCGAGCAGCTCCACCGCCCCACCCGGCTCGTCTCGGTCACCGGCTACAACCTGGCCGGCGGCCTCAACACCGTGGTCACCGGGCCGGACTCGAAGCTGAAGTCGCTGACCGACCTGCGCGGCAAGAAGGTCTCCACGAGCGTCGGGTCGGCGGCGGACGGCACCCTCGTCCGCGCCCTCCAGCAGGCCGGGCTCGACCCGGAGAAGGACATCCGCAAGCTCAACCAGCAGCCCGCGGTGGGTGCTTCGGCCCTCCAGGCCGGCAGCGCGGACGCGCTCTCGCAGTTCGTGGCCTGGCCCGGCCTGCTCGCGTTCCAGGGCCGGGCGAAGGCCCTGTACGACGGCGCCGAGCTGAAGCTGCCGACGTTCCACGGGGTCACGGTCCGCGAGGACTTCGCGACGAAGCGGTCCGCCGTGGTGGAGGACTTCCTCCGGGCCCAGGGCCGGGCGACGGAGTACCTGCACCGGCACCCGGTGGCGGCGTCCGAGTCGGTCGCGAAGGCCACCGGCCTCCCGGCCGAGGTCGTCCACCTCTACAACGGCGCCCAGGGCATCGCGACCTTCGACACCACGCTGAAGCCCGCGCTGATCGCGGCGCTGAAGAAGGACGTCCCGGTGCTGCGCTCGGCGAAGCTCGTCGGCGACGTCGATGTGGACTCCTTCGTCGACGACAGCCATGTGAAGCGGGTGTACGGCTCCGGCTACGCGAAGGCGCTGGCCGCGGGTCCGCCCGCCCGGCGCGGCGGCGAGGTCTGGCTGAAGGGGAAGGACACCACGACGTCGTACGCCACCTCCGCCGGGCTGCTGCGGTACGTCGCCGCGCACCGGGACGCCGTCCGGGTGGCGTACGTCCCCGACGCGTCCACCGGCACCCTGTGGTTCGCGGACCGGGCGGTGTGGGTCGCGGACGGGGACGCGCTGCGGCCCCACGTCACCGGGTCCGCCGCCCGCGCCGATGTGGCGGCCCACTCCGGCGCCCGGATCGTCTCGTACGCCGACGCGCTGAGTCTGGCCCGGGCCGCCTCATGAGCGGCCGCTGGTCCCTCGTGCGCCGGGCGCTCTCGCTCGTCGCCGCGCTCGGGCTGTGGCAGGCGCTGACCTCCTACGACATCAATCTGTGGCTGCGCTTCGAGCAGTTCCCGACGGTGACGGAGGTGGCCCGGGCCTACGCGGACCGGATCTCCGGGGACACGTACTGGCAGGACCTCACCGACAGCCTGACCCGGATCGTCACCGGATTCGCGCTGGCCGCCGTCCTCGGCGTCACCGTCGGCACGGCCGTCGCCCGCTCGCGGCTCGCGGCCGACCTGCTCGGCCCGGTCCTCGAAGTGCTGCGGCCCGTCCCGGCGATCGCGCTCGTCCCGGTGGCGATCCTGCTGTTCCCCAGCAACGAGCAGGGCATCGTCTTCATCACCTGCACCGCGGCGTTCTTTCCCGTCATGGTCTCCACCCGGCACGCGGTGCGGGCCCTGACCCCGGTGTGGGAGGAGGCCGTCCTGACGATGGGCGGCGGACGGGGGCGGATCCTGTTCTCCGTCGTGCTGCCCGGGGCGCTCCCCGGCATCCTCGGCGGCCTGTCCGTCGGCATCGGGGTGTCCTGGATCTGCGTGATCTCGGCGGAGATGATCTCCGGCGAGTACGGAGTCGGCTACCGCACCTGGCAGGACTACACGGTCGTCGACTATCCCGGCGTCTTCGTCGGCATGGCCACCATCGGCCTGCTCGGCTGGCTGACCTCGACGGCGGTGGAACTGCTGGGCCGCAGGCTGACCCGCTGGCTGCCGCGTACGGAGAGCGGCCCCGCCGCGTCCGTGCGCCGCAGGCCCGCTCCGGCGCCGGCGGCTGTCCCCTCGGTCCGTACGGCACAGGAAAGGGTGCACTCATGACCGCCGGCCCCCATGGCGTACGGCTCACCCTGCGCGACGTCACGCTCGGCCGGGCCGGTGTGCCGGTCCTGGAGGGGGTCGACCTCGACGTCGTCCCCGGCGAGATCCTCACCGTCGTCGGCCCGTCCGGCTGCGGGAAGTCCACGCTGCTGCGCACCCTGGCCGGGCTGCTGCCTGCGCTCGACGGTGAGGTGAGCCAGGACGGCGAACCCGTCACCGCCCCCCGCGCCGAGCGGGCCCTCGTCTTCCAGGACGACGCCCTGCTGCCCTGGCGCACGGTCCGCGCCAATGTCGAACTGCCCCTCGCCATCCAGGGGGCGGGCCGCGCCGAACGCCGGGAGCGCGCCGCTTCCTGGCTGGCCCGGGTGGGTCTGGAGGAGCATGCCACGAAGCTCCCGCACCGGATCTCCGGCGGCCAGCGCCAGCGGGTCCAGCTGGCCCGCGCCCTGGCGGCCGGGCCCCGCGCGGTCCTGATGGACGAGCCGTTCGGCGCCCTGGACGCCCAGACCAGGGCCGGGATGCAGCAACTGCTCGTGGACGTGCTCCGCGGCACCGGCGCCACCGTCGTCTTCGTCACGCACGACGTGGACGAGGCGCTGTTCCTCGGCGACCGCGTGGCACTGCTCTCCACCGGCCGGGTGCTGACCGTGCCGCGTCCGCGCGAACGCGCCGCCCACGCCGACCCGGCGACGGTCGCGCTGCGCCGCCAGGTCCTGGAATCCCTCACCACCCTCTCCTGAAAGGCACCCCCGTGCAGATCCCCGCCCTCGCCGACGCCGAGGAACTCTCCTGCGACGTGCTGGTCGTCGGCGGCGGCACGGCCGGCACGATGGCGGCCCTCACCGCCGCCGAGCGAGGCGCCGCCGTGCTCCTGCTGGAGAAGGCGCACGTCCGTCACTCCGGCGCGCTCGCCATGGGCATGGACGGCGTGAACAACGCCGTGATCCCGGGCCGCGCCGAACCCGACGACTACGTCGCCGAGATCACCCGCGCCAACGACGGCATCGTCGACCAGTCCACCGTCCGCCAGACCGCGACCCGCGGCTACGCGATGGTGCGGCGGCTGGAGTCGTACGGGGTGAAGTTCGAGAAGGACGAGCACGGCGAGTACGCGGTGCGCCAGGTCCACCGCTCCGGCTCGTACGTCCTGCCGATGCCCGAGGGCAAGGACGTGAAGAAGGTCCTCTACCGGCAGCTGCGCCGCCGCGAGATGCGCGAACGCATCCGGATCGAGAACCGCGTCATGCCCGTGCGCATCCTCACCGGTGACGACGGCCGGGCGATCGGCGCGGCCGGCTTCAACACCCGCACGGGGCGGTTCGTCACGGTCCGCGCGGGCGCCGTCATCCTGGCCACGGGCGCCTGCGGACGGCTCGGGCTGCCGGCCTCCGGGTACCTCTACGGCACGTACGAGAACCCCACCAACGCCGGTGACGGCTACGCCATGGCGTACCACGCCGGCGCCGAGCTGACCGGCATCGAGTGCTTCCAGATCAACCCGCTGATCAAGGACTACAACGGACCGGCCTGCGCGTACGTCGCCAACCCCTTTGGCGGCTACCAGGTCAACCGGCACGGCGAACGCTTCGTGGACTCCGACTACTGGTCCGGGCAGATGATGGCGGAGTTCGCGGCCGAGGTGGCCTCCGACCGCGGGCCGGTGTACCTCAAGCTGAGCCACCTCCCCGAGGAGTCGGTCAGCGCGCTGGAGAACATCCTGCACTCCACGGAACGGCCCACCCGCGGCACGTTCCACGCCGGCCGCGGCCATGACTACCGCACCCACGACATCGAGATGCACATCTCCGAGATCGGTCTGTGCGGCGGCCATTCGGCCTCCGGGGTCCGGGTCGACGCCCACGCCCGCACCACGGTGGACCGGCTCTACGCGGCCGGGGACCTGGCGTGCGTCCCGCACAACTACATGATCGGCGCGTTCGTCTTCGGTGACCTGGCGGGCGAGGACGCGGCCCGGTTCAGGGCGTACGAGGGCGAGTTGCCCGCCGAACAGCTCCGCGCCGCCCACGAGCTGATCTACCGGCCGCTGCGCCATCCGGACGGGCCGCCGCAGCCTCAGGTCGAGTACAAGCTGCGCCGCTTCGTGAACGACTACGTCGCGCCGCCCAAGTCCGGCGCCCGGCTCTCGATCGCCCTGGAGTCGTTCGAGCGGATGCGCACCGACCTCGCGGAGATGGGCGCGAAGACCCCGCACGAACTGATGCGGTGCGCGGAGGTGTCGTTCATCCGGGACTGCGCGGAGATGGCCGCCCGCTCGTCGCTCGCCCGGACGGAGTCCCGGTGGGGGCTCTACCACGAGCGCACGGACCATCCGGAGCGGGACGACGCGGACTGGTTCCACCACCTGGACCTGTACAAGTCGGCCTCCGGGGCGATGGAGTTCACGGCCCGGCCGGTGGCGCCGTACCTGGTCCCGGTGGAGGGGTTCGCACCCGCCGGGGGGCCGGTGCGGTGGATCGGCGAGGTGGAGCCGGAGGGCGTGGGGACGGCGGGCGCGCGGGACGCGGCACCGGTGTCCGCGTCCGCGCGGGCCGCCTCTCCCGCGGTGGCCGACGCGGTCTCCTCCACCTCCCCGCGCATCCTGGAACTGCTGGCCCTGGCCGAGGGCGAACCGGACCTCGCCGCTCTCACCCCCTATCTGGACGATCCCGACCCGGCCGTCCGCCGGGCCGCCGTCGCCGCGCTCACGGAGTCCACCCCGCCGGAGGCGGGCCCCGCCCTGGCGGCCGCGCTCGCCGACCCGGCCGCGCTCGTGCGCGCGGCCGTCGCGGCGTCCCTGCGCGAACTGGTCGAGGTCCTGGAACCCTCGCCCGCGCTGCGGGCGCCCCTGGTCGCCGCCCTGTCGTCGGCCGACCCGGTGGTCCGCGCCGCCTCCCTCGACATCCTGCGGGCGCTGCGGCTCGGCGACGCGGAGCTGTACGCCGACACGCTGACCGACCCGGATCTCGAGGTACGGGTCGAGACCGTCCGGGCCCTGGTGTCCGTGGACGCGGTGGAGGGGCTGGCCCTGGCCGCCGCCGACGCCGCCCGCGAGGTGCGGGTGGCGGTGGCGAAGGGGCTGGCCGCGGTCCGCTCCCCCGGCCCCGGCCCTCTCGCCCCGCTGCTGGACGACCCGGACGCGCTGGTCCGCGCGGCGGCCCTTGCCGCGCTCGCGGGGACAGGGTGCCCGCCCTCGTACGCCGAGCGGGCGGTGGCCGCCCTCGCGGACCCGGCCTGGCGGGTCCGGGCGGGGGCGGCGACGGCCCTGTCCTCGGCGGACCCGGACCGGGCGATCACCCCGCTGGCCGGTGCGCTGGCAGACCCGAACGCCGATGTGCGCAAGGCGGCGGTGCTGGCGCTGCTGCGTCACCCGGGCGAGGCGGCGGCGCGGGAGGCCCTGGCGGGGGCGGTGGCGGACCCGGACGCGGATGTGCGGGCGTACGCGGCGAGGGGGACGGCGGCGGTCAACGGCGCGTGACTCGTGCACACGTTCAGGCAAGCCCGAGCCGGTTCCGTGCGGATACGCTGGACGGACCCGCCAGACTCCGGCCCATGGGAGCACTGATGAGCGTCGAGCCCGAGGCCCCCGAGCCGCGGTGGGCGGTCCCGCCCGTGGGCGGCTGGACCGCCGATGACCTGGACACGCTTCCGAATCTGCCTCCGCACACGGAGCTGATCGACGGGAGCTTGGTTTTCGTGAGTCCGCAGACCCTTTTTCATTCGCGGGCGGTCGACTTTTTCAATTGGCAGTTGCAGTCGCTGGCTCCGCCCGAGCTTGAGGTTGTGCGGGAATTCACCATCGACGTCGACTTCCAGAACAGGCCCGAACCCGATGTCGTCGTCGTCCGCGCCGACGCCGTCGAAAGTCTGCGCCAGACGCGCTTCCCCGCGAGCAGCGTGCTGCTCGCCATCGAGGTCGTGTCCGACGAGTCCGTCACCCGTGACCGGGAGACCAAGCCCGTGAAGTACGCGCGGGCGAGGATCCCGCACTACTGGCGGGTGGAGAACCAGGACGGCCGCGCGGTCGTCTACGTCTTCGAACTGGAGCCGGCGACCGGGGCCTACACCTCCACCGGGATCTTCCACGACCGGATGAAGGTCTCCGCGCCGTTCCCGGTCGATCTGGACCTCACCGCGATCGTGTCGCGGCGCCGGGGGGCGGACCCGCAGTAGCCCGCCGCACCCGTCCCCGCCCCCGCCTCACTCGTACTCCGGCGGCTCCTCGTCCCAGCCGAACTCCGGGTCGGCGGCCGGGGCGGGCACGCGCGCGGAAGCAGCGTGAGCCGGGGCAGCCGGGGCCGGGGCAGCGTGAGCCGGGGCCGGGAGTGCTTCCGTGGGGGCTGCGGGTTCCGCATCGCCCGGGAGCTCCGCCAGCACCTCCAGCACCCCCTCCCCGTACGTCGCCAGCTTCTTCTCCCCCAGGCCGCTGATCCCGCCCAGCTCGCCGAGCGACGACGGCCGGACCGTCGCGATCTCGCGCAGCGTCGCGTCGTGGAAGATCACATACGCGGGGAGGCCGAGCTCCTTGGCCTGGGCGCCGCGCCAGGCGCGCAGCGCCTCGAAGACCGGGACGGCCGTCTCGGGGAGGTCGGCGGCCACGGCCGCCTTGCCCTTGCGCTCGCCCCTCGACGAGGAGCGGGACGTCGTGGGCTGCTTCGGCTCCTTGCGCAGCAGCACCTCGCGTTCCCGGCCGAGCACGGAACCGCTCTCCTCCGTCAGCGTCAGGGTGCCGTACTCGCCCTCGACGGCGATCAGGCCCTGGGCCAGCAGCTGCCGGACCACGCCCCGCCACTCCGCCTCGGCCAGCTCCTCGCCGATGCCGAACACCGAGAGCTGGTCGTGGTCGAACTGGATGACCTTCGCGGTCTTGCGGCCGAGCAGGATGTCGATGATCTGGCCGGCGCCGAACTTCTGTCCGCGCTCCCGCTGCAGCCGGACCACCGTGGACAGCAGTTTCTGCGAGACGACCGTGCCGTCCCAGGTCTCGGGCGGGGCCAGGCAGGTGTCGCAGTTGCCGCAGGAGGAAGCCGCGGGGTCCTGGCCGAAGTACGTGAGCAGCTGGGCCCGGCGGCACTGGACGGTCTCGCAGAGCGCCAGCATGGAGTCCAGGTGCGCGGCCGCGCGGCGGCGGAACGCCTCGTCGCCCTCCCCGCCCTGGATGAGCTTGCGCTGCTGGACGACGTCCTGGAGTCCGTACGCCATCCAGGCCGTGGACGGGGCTCCGTCACGGCCCGCCCGGCCGGTCTCCTGGTAGTAGCCCTCGACGGACTTCGGCAGGTCGAGGTGGGCGACGAAGCGCACGTCCGGCTTGTCGATGCCCATCCCGAAGGCGATCGTCGCGACGACGACGAGGCCCTCCTCACGCAGGAACCGGGACTGGTGGAGCGCACGGGTCCCGGCGTCCAGACCCGCGTGGTACGGGACGGCCTCGATCCCGTTGCGGCAGAGGTATTCGGCGGTCTTCTCCGTGGAGTTGCGGGAGAGGCAGTAGACGATGCCCGCGTCCCCGTCGTGCTCCTCCTTGAGGAAGGTCAGCAGTTGCTTCTTCGGGTCGGACTTCCCGACGATGCGGTACTGGATGTTCGGCCGGTCGAAGCTGGCCACGAAGTGCTTGGCGTCGGGCATGCCGAGGCGCTGGGTGATCTCGCGGTGCGTGGCGCCGGTCGCCGTGGCCGTCAGGGCGATGCGCGGGACGTCGGGCCAGCGCTCGCCCAGCACGGACAGGGTCAGGTAGTCGGGCCGGAAGTCGTGGCCCCACTGGGCGACGCAGTGCGCCTCGTCGATCGCGAAGACGGAGATCTCGCCGCGGGAGAGCAGACCGAGGGTGGAGTCCAGGCGGAGCCGTTCCGGGGCCAGGTACAGCAGGTCGAGCTCGCCCGCGAGGAACTGCGCCTCCATCGAGCGGCGCTCGTCGAAGTCCTGGGTGGAGTTGATGAACCCGGCCCGCACGCCGAGGGCCCGCAGCGCGTCCACCTGGTCCTGCATCAGGGCGATCAGCGGTGAGACGACGATGCCGGTGCCCCGGCGGACGAGGGCCGGGATCTGGTAGCAGAGGGACTTGCCGCCACCGGTCGGCATGAGCACGACGGCATCCCCGCCCGCCACCACGTGGTCGACGACCGCTTCCTGCTCGCCGCGGAACGTCTCGTACCCGAAGACCCGGTGCAGCGTCTGCCGCGCCTCGCTCTCGGTCACGTCCTTCGTCATGTCCGTCACGCCTGTCCCGTCCGTCATGCTCATCGCCCTGTTCCCCCGCTATGCGTCCCGTTCTGTCCCCGCGCTCTCCCCTGCCACGATAAGCGCCGCCTACGACAACGCCGGACGGGCTTGACTTCAAGCCCGTCCGGCGCGGTCCCCGCAGGTGGTGCGTCCCCGTTACCTCACGAACACTCCGGCCTGGCTCGCCAGGTCCAGGAAGTACTGCGGGGCCAGGCCCAGCACCAGGGTGACCCCGACGCCGACCGCGATCGTGGTCATCGTCAGCGGCGACGGAACGGCGACCGTGGGGCCGTCCGCCTTCGGCTCGCTGAAGAACATCAGCACGATGACCCGGATGTAGAAGAACGCGGCGATCGCGGAGGAGATCACACCGACGAGCACCAGTCCGCTCGCACCGCCCTCGGCCGCGGCCTTGAACACCGCGAACTTCCCGGAGAAGCCCGAGGTGAGCGGAATGCCGGCGAACGCCAGCAGGAACACCGCGAAGACCGCGGCGACCAGCGGGGAGCGCCGGCCGAGCCCCGCCCACTTCGACAGGTGCGTCGCCTCGCCGCCCGCGTCGCGCACCAGGGTGACGACGGCGAAGGCGCCGACCGTCACGAAGGAGTACGTGGCCAGGTAGAACAGGACCGAGGAGATGCCCTGCGGGGTGGCCGCGATGACACCGGCGAGGATGAATCCGGCGTGCGCGATCGAGGAGTAGGCCAGCAGCCGCTTGATGTCGGTCTGGGTGATGGCGACGACCGCGCCGCCCACCATCGTGACGATCGCGATGCCCCACATGACCGGGCGCAGGTCCCAGGTGAGGCCCGGCAGCACCACGTACAGCAGGCGCAGCAGCGCACCGAACGCGGCGACCTTCGTGGCCGCGGCCATGAAGCCGGTGACCGGGGTCGGGGCGCCCTGGTAGACGTCCGGGGTCCACATGTGGAACGGGACGGCGCCGACCTTGAAGAGCAGACCGGTCAGGATCATCGCGCCGCCGATCAGCAGCAGCACGTCATTGCCCATGGTGTCGGCGAGCGCCGGGTCGATCTGCTGGATCGACCCGTCGACGACGGTCGCGATCCGGGCGTACGAGACGGAGCCCGCGTATCCGTAGAGCAGGGCGATCCCGAAGAGCAGGAACGCCGAGGAGAAGGCGCCGAGCAGGAAGTACTTCACCGCGGCCTCCTGCGACAGCAGCCGCTTGCGACGGGCCACGGCGCACAGGAGGTAGAGCGGGAGCGAGAAGACTTCCAGGGCCACGAACAGCGTCAGCAGGTCGTTGGCCGCCGGGAAGACGAGCATGCCCGCCACCGCGAAGAGGAGCAGCGGGAAGACCTCGGTGGTGGTGAAGCCGGCCCTGACGGCCGCCTTCTCGCTGTCGCTGCCGGGGACCGAGGCGGCCTGCGCGGCGAACGAGTCGACGCGGCTGCCGTGCGACTCGGGGTCGAGCCGCCGCTCGGCGAAGGTGAAGACGGCGACCAGCGACGTCAGCAGGATGACGCCCTGGAGGAACAGGGCGGGCCCGTCGACGGCGATGGCGCCCATGGCGGCGATGTGCGCCTTGGTCGTGCCGTATCCGGCGGCCGCCAGGCCGATGACCGCGGCGAACGCGGCGACCAGGGCGACGACGGCCAGGAACACCTGCGTGTGGTAGCGGGCCCGGCGCGGTACGAAGGCCTCGGCGAGCACGCCCAGGACGGCGGCTCCGATGACGATCAGGACCGGCGTCAGCTGGGTGTACTCGATGACCGGTGCCTGGAACTTCTGGTCCGGGGCGGCCGATGTCACCCCGCCCGCCATGGTCCACAGGCTGTGGACAGCTGTTGCGCTCACTTGGCGGCCTCCACCTCGGGCTGGGGGTCCTTCTTCTGTACGTCCGACATGGTGTGCTGCACCGCCGGGTTGACGATCTCCGTCAGCGGCTTGGGGTAGACGCCCAGGAAGATCAGCAGGGCGATCAGCGGGACCACCACCACCAGCTCACGGGCCTTGAGGTCCGCCATGCCCTGGACCTCCGCCTTGACCGGTCCGGTCATCGTCCGCTGGTAGAGGACGAGGACGTAGAGCGCGGCGAGCACGATCCCGGTGGTGGCGATGATGCCGACCGCCGGATACGCGGCGAACGCGCCGACCAGGACCAGGAACTCACTGACGAACGGGGCCAGCCCCGGCAGCGACAGCGTGGCCAGGCCGCCGATCAGGAAGGTGCCGGCCAGGACCGGGGCCACCTTCTGCACTCCGCCGTAGTCGGCGATGAGCCGCGAACCGCGCCGGGTGATCAGGAAGCCCGCCACCAGCATCAGCGCGGCGGTCGAGATGCCGTGGTTGACCATGTAGAGCGTCGCGCCCGACTGCCCCTGGCTGGTCATCGCGAAGATGCCCAGGATGATGAAGCCGAAGTGCGAGATCGACGCGTAGGCGATCAGCCTCTTGATGTCCCGCTGGCCGACGGCGAGCAGCGCCCCGTAGACGATGCTGATCAGCGCCAGCACCAGGATGACGGGCGTGGCCCACTTGCTGGCCTCCGGGAAGAGCTGGAGGCAGAAGCGCAGCATCGCGAAGGTGCCGACCTTGTCGACGACCGCGGTGATCAGCACGGCGACCGGGGTGGTCGCCTCGCCCATGGCGTTGGGCAGCCAGGTGTGCAGCGGCCACAGCGGGGCCTTCACCGCGAAGGCGAAGAAGAACCCGAGGAAGAGCCAGCGCTCGGTGCTCGTCGCCATCGAGAGCGAGCCGTCGGCCCGGGCCGCGGCGATCTCGGAGAGCGAGAACGTCCCCGTCACCACGTACAGCCCGATGACCGCGGCCAGCATGATGAGCCCGCCGACCAGGTTGTAGAGAAGGAACTTGACCGCGGCGTACGAGCGTTGGGCCGCCGCGTTCTCGTCGGTCCCGGAGTGGGCCCGGTCGCCGAAGCCGCCGATGAGGAAGTACATCGGGATGAGCATGGCTTCGAACAGGATGTAGAAGAGGAAGACGTCGGTAGCGACGAAGGACAGGACCACCATCGCTTCGACCATCAGGATCAGGGCGAAGAAGCCCTGGGTGGGGCGCCAGCGCGAGGAGTTCGTCTCCAGGGGGTCGGCGTCGTGCCAGCCGGCCAGGATGACGAAGGGGATCAGCAGGGCCGTGAGCGCCATGAGCACCAGGCCGATGCCGTCCACCCCCAGCTCGTACCGCACGCCGAAGTCCTTGATCCAGGCGTGCGATTCGGTGAGCTGGTAGCGGCTGCCGCCGGGCTCGAAGCGGGCGAGCGCGATGCCCGCCAGCACGAGGGTGCCCAGTGAGAACGCGAGCGCCAGCCATTTGGCGGCGGTGCGCCGGGCCGCCGGGACGGCGGCGGTGGCGACCGCGCCGATCGCCGGGAGCGCCGCCGTCGCTGTCAGGAGGGGAAAGGACATGTGATCAGACCGCCCTCATCAGCAGGGTCGCGGCGATGAGAACCGCCGTACCGCCGAACATCGAGACCGCGTAGGAGCGGGCGTAGCCGTTCTGCAGTTTGCGCAGCCGGCCGGAGAGCCCGCCCATGGACGCGGCCGTGCCGTTGACGACGCCGTCGACCAGGGAGTGGTCGACGTAGACCAGGGAGCGGGTGAGGTGCTCGCCGCCGCGGACCAGGACCACGTGGTTGAAGTCGTCCTGGAGGAGATCGCGGCGGGCCGCCCGGGTGAGCAGCGAGCCGCGGGGGGCCACCGCGGGCACCGGCTTGCGTCCGTACATCGCCCAGGCGATCGCGACACCGATGACGAGCACCACCATGGTGGCGGCCGTGACGGTGGTCGCGCTGACCGGGGAGTCCCCGTGGCGGTGGCCGGTGACGGGCTCCAGCCAGTGCAGGAAGCGGTCACCGATGGAGAAGAAGCCTCCGGCGAAGACCGAACCGAACGCCAGGATGATCATGGGGATCGTCATGGACTTCGGGGACTCGTGGGGATGCGGCACGGAGTACTCGCCGCGCGTCTCGGCGGCGGGCTCCACGTCCGGCTCGGCGGGTGAGGCCGTGGGTGCGTTGCGCCAGCGCTCCTCGCCGAAGAACGTCATCAGCATCACGCGCGTCATGTAGAACGCGGTGATCGCGGCGCCCAGCAGGGTCACGGCCCCGAGGATCCAGCCCTCGGTGCCGCCCTTGGCGAACGCCGCCTCGATGATCTTGTCCTTGGAGAAGAAGCCCGACAGGCCGGGGAAGCCGATGATCGCGAGGTAGCCGAGGCCGAAGGTGAGGAAGGTGACCGGCATGTACTTCCGCAGGCCGCCGTACCGCCTCATGTCGACCTCGTCGTTCATACCGTGCATGACCGAACCGGCGCCGAGGAAGAGCCCGGCCTTGAAGAAGCCGTGCGTCACCAGGTGCATGATCGCGAAGACGTAGCCGATCGGACCGAGCCCGGCGGCCAGGATCATGTAGCCGATCTGCGACATCGTCGACCCGGCGAGGGCCTTCTTGATGTCGTCCTTCGCGCAACCGACGATCGCACCGAAGAGCAGGGTGACCGCTCCGACGACCACGACGACCAGCTGTGCGTCCGGTGCGCCGTTGAAGATCGCCCCGGAGCGGACGATGAGATAGACGCCCGCGGTCACCATGGTGGCGGCGTGGATCAGGGCCGAGACCGGGGTCGGGCCCTCCATCGCGTCACCGAGCCAGGACTGCAGCGGCACCTGGGCGGACTTGCCGCAGGCGGCGAGGAGCAGCATCAGGCCGATCGCCGTCAGCTTGCCCTCGCTCGTCTCGCCGGTCGCTTCGAGGACCGGTCCGAAGGCGAAGGTGCCGAAGGTGGTGAACATCAGCATGATCGCGATCGACAGGCCCATGTCGCCGACCCGGTTGACCAGGAACGCCTTCTTGGCGGCGGTGGCGGCGCTGGGCTTGTGCTGCCAGAAGCCGATGAGCAGGTACGACGCCAGACCGACGCCCTCCCACCCGACGTACAGCAGCAGGTAGTTGTCGGCGATGACCAGGATCAGCATCGCCGCGACGAACAGGTTCAGATAGCCGAAGAAGCGGCGCCGGCGCTCGTCGTGCTCCATGTAGCCGATCGAGTAGATGTGGATCAGGGTGCCCACACTCGTGATCAGCAGCACGAAGGTCATCGACAACTGGTCGAGCTGGAAGGCCACATCGGCTTGGAAGCCCTCGACCGGAATCCAGCTGTACAGCTTCTGGTGCAGCGCGCGGTCCTCGGCGCCCTTCCCGAGCATGTCGGTGAAGAGCACCACGGCGACGACGAAGGAGGCGGCGGCGAGCGCGGTGCCGAGCCAGTGGCCCACGCGGTCCAGCCGACGGCCGCCGCAGAGCAGCACCGCCGCTCCGAGCAGGGGCGCCGCTACGAGCAGCGCAATCAGATTCTCCACAGTGCAAGCGCCCCTCTACAGCTTCATCAGGCTGGCATCGTCGACCGAGGCCGAGTGGCGGGAACGGAACAGCGACACGATGATCGCGAGCCCGACCACGACCTCCGCCGCGGCGACGACCATCGTGAAGAACGCGATGATCTGGCCGTCGAGGTTGCCGTGCATCCGGGAGAAGGTGACGAACGCGAGGTTGCAGGCGTTGAGCATCAGCTCCACGCACATGAACACCACGATCGCGTTCCGCCTGATCAGGACCCCGGCCGCGCCGATCGTGAACAGCAGAGCGGCGAGATAGAGGTAGTTGACCGGATTCACTTGGCGACCTCCTCTTCTTCTGCGGTGTCCCGGCCGAGCCGCTCACCGGAGCGCTGCTCCAGTGCCTTGAGGCCGGCCAGCGACTCGTGGGACACATCGCGCATCTGGCCGCGCTTGCGCAGCGTCTGCATGACGGTGAGTTCGGACGGTGTGCCGTCCGGGAGCAGTCCGGCGATGTCCACGGCGTTGTGCCGGGCGTAGACGCCGGGTGCGGGGAGCGGCGGCAGGTGGTTGCCGCGCACGCGCTCCTCGGACATCTCCCGCTGGTTCTTCGCCCGTTCGGTGCGCTCGCGGTGCGTGAGCACCATCGCGCCGACCGTGGCGGTGATGAGCAGCGCACCGGTGATCTCGAAGGCGAAGACGTACTTGGTGAAGATGAGGCTGGCGAGCCCCTCCACGTTCCCGCCGTGCGCGGCGTTGGCGGTGCCCAGCCCGTTGAAGCTGTTCAGCGAGGCGTTGCCGATGCCCGCGATCAGCAGCACACCGAAGCCGAGCCCGCACCCGGCGGCCAGCCAGCGCTGGCCCTTGAGGGTCTCCTTCAGGGAGTCCGCCGCCGTGACGCCGACGAGCATGACCACGAAGAGGAACAGCATCATGATCGCGCCGGTGTAGACGACGACCTGGACGATGCCGAGGAAGTAGGCGCCGTTGGCGAGGTAGAACACCGCCAGGATGATCATGGTCCCGGCGAGGCTCAGCGCGCTGTGCACCGCCCTCTTCATCAGTACGGTGGACAGGGCCCCGATCACGGCGACCGTGCCGAGCACCCAGAACTGGAAGGCCTCGCCGGTCGACGTCTGGGAGGCCGCTGCGGCCAGGCCGGTCATGCGTCCACCTCCTGCGTGGCGCCGTTGCTCTCGCCGAGCCCGTCGTCCGGCTTCTCGCCCTTGGAGACGGCGAGCTGGCGTTCGGTACCGGGGGCGGCCTCGGTCACCAGGCCCCGGTAGTAGTCCTGTTCGTCCGTGCCGGGGAAGATCGCGTGCGGGCTGTCGACCATGCCTTCCTCCAGGCCCGCGAGCAGCTCGTCCTTGGTGTAGATGAGGCTCTCGCGGGTGGTGTTGGCGAGCTCGAACTCATTGGTCATCGTCAGCGCCCGGGTCGGGCAGGCCTCGATGCACAGTCCGCAGAGGATGCAGCGCGCGTAGTTGATCTGGTAGACGCGGCCGTAGCGCTCGCCCGGGGAGTAGCGCTCCTCGTCGGTGTTGTCCGCGCCCTCGACGTAGATCGCGTCCGCCGGGCAGGCCCAGGCGCACAGCTCGCAGCCGACGCACTTCTCCAGCCCGTCCGGGTGGCGGTTGAGCTGGTGCCGGCCGTGGAAGCGCGGCGCCGTCACCTTCGGCGTCTCCGGATACTGCTCGGTCAGCCGCTTCTTGAACATGGCCTTGAAGGTCACGCCGAAGCCGGCCACCGGATTCTGGAACTTGTCCTCCGAAGAATCCGAGGACCGCGAAGATTCCGAAGATCCCGAGGGACCGGAAGGACGCGTGGACTTCGCCGGCTTCTTGGACCCCGGCGACTCAGACAGTTCAGACACCGCCGGCCTCCTTTCCGTCACTCGGATTTCCGTCACTCTGAGTATCCATGCCGCCACTGACAACGAGCTCGCGCTCGCGGCGCGGCCTGCGCCTCGGCACGGGAGGCAGGGTCTGTCCGGGCAGCGGCGGCACCGGGAACCCGCCCGCCATCGGGTCGAACGCCGGCTCCGGAGCCGCGTCCTCCACGGCCGCCCGGCCCTTCTTGTCGCGGAAGATGTCGACCACGAAGGAGATCAGCAGCACCGCGATCACGGCCCCGGCCACGTAGAGCAGGATCCTCGAGAAGTCGTAGCCCTCGTTGCGCAGGGCCCGCACGGTCGCGACCATCATCAGCCAGACGACGGAGACCGGGATCAGGACCTTCCAGCCCAGCTTCATCAGCTGGTCGTAGCGGACGCGGGGCAGCGTGCCGCGCAGCCAGATGAAGAAGAACAGCAGCAGCTGGACCTTGACGACGAACCAGAGCATCGGCCACCAGCCGTGGTTCGCGCCCTCCCAGAAGGTGCTGATCGGCCACGGGGCCCGCCAGCCGCCCAGGAACAGGGTCACGGAGACCGCGGAGACGGTGACCATGTTGACGTACTCGGCGAGCATGAACATCGCGAACTTGATCGACGAGTACTCGGTGTTGAAGCCGCCGACCAGGTCGCCCTCGGACTCCGGCATGTCGAACGGGGCGCGGTTCGTCTCACCGACCATCGTGACGATGTAGATGATGAAGGAGACCGGCAGCAGGATGATGAACCAGCGGTCCTCCTGCGCCTCCACGATCTTCGAGGTCGACATCGAACCGGAGTAGAGGAAGACCGAGGCGAACGCGGCGCCCATCGCGATCTCGTAGCTGATCATCTGCGCGCACGAGCGGAGCCCGCCGAGCAGCGGGTACGTCGAACCGGAGGACCAGCCCGCCAGCACGATGCCGTAGATCCCGACCGAGGCGACCGCGAGGATGTAGAGCATCGCGATCGGCAGGTCGGTGAGCTGCATCGCCGTACGGTGCCCGAAGATCGAGACCTCGTTGCCGGACGGCCCGAAGGGGATGACCGCGATCGCCATGAACGCGGGGATCGCCGCGATGATCGGGGCCAGGACGTAGACGACCTTGTCCGCCCGCTTGACGATGACGTCTTCCTTCAGCATCAGCTTGATGCCGTCGGCGAGCGACTGGAGCATGCCCCAGGGGCCGTGCCGGTTCGGGCCGATGCGCAGCTGCATCCAGGCGACGACCTTGCGCTCCCACACGATGGAGAAGAGCACGGTCACCATCAGGAACGCGAAGCAGAAGACCGCCTTGATGACGACGAGCCACCACGGGTCGGTGCCGAACATCGACAGGTCCTCGGCGGCGAGCACGGCGCCGTGCGGGGCCGCGGCCAGTTGAGCGAAGGCACTCACGCCCCCACCTCCGGTGTGACGTCGGAAATGCCGGGTGCGGCGGGGCCGATCCGGACCAGGCCGCCCGGCTGGACGCCGGTGTCGGCCGGGACACCGCGCCCGACGGAGTTCAGCGGCACCCAGACCACCCGGTCCGGCATGCCGGTGATCTGGAGCGGCAGTTGGACGGTGCCCGCCGGGCCGGAGACGGCCAGCAGATCGCCGTCCTTGACGCCCGTCTCGGCCGCGGTGACGGCGGAGAGCCGGGCGACCGCGGCGTGCCGCGTCCCGGCCAGCGCCGGGTCGCCCTCCTGGAGCCGGCCCAGGTCGAGCAGCATCCGGTGGCCCGCGAGGACCGCCTCGCCGTCGCCGGGCCGCGGCAGCGGCCTGGCCGACGCCCGCGGGTCCTCCGCGTGCGTGCCCTGCCAGCCGCCGAGCCGGTCCAGCTCGCGGCGCACGGACTTCAGGTCCGGAAGCGCGAAGCGGACGTCCAGGGCGTCGGCCAGCATGTGCAGCACCCGGGCGTCGCCCGGAGCCACGTTCCGCGTCATCTGCTCGGGCTTCAGCGCGGCCTCGAACATCCGCGCCCTGCCCTCCCAGTTGAGGAAGGTGCCGGACTTCTCGGCGACCGCGGCGACCGGGAGGACCACATCGGCCCGCTCGGTGACCTCGCTGGGGCGAAGCTCCAGGGAGACCAGGAATCCGACCTGGTCCAGGGCCTCCAGGGCCCGGGCCGGATCGGGCAGGTCATCGACCTCGACCCCGGCGACGAGCAGCGCGCCCAGTTCGCCGGAGGCCGCGGCCTCGACGATCTGGCCGGTGTCGCGGCCGAAGCGGGAGGGGAGTTCGGCGACGCCCCAGACGGACGCCACCTCGTCCCGGGCCCGCGGATCGGTGGCCGGGCGGCCGCCGGGCAGCAGCGACGGAATCGCGCCCGCCTCCACCGCGCCGCGCTCGCCGGCCCGGCGCGGGATCCACACCAGGGTGGCCCCGGTCGCGGTCGCCGCCCGCACCGCGGCGGTCAGCCCGCCCGGCACACCGGCCAGCCGCTCACCCACCACGATCAGGGCGCCGGCCCCGCGCAGCGCCTCGGCCGCCGCGGCTCCGTCGCCGTCGAGGCCGACGCCGCCCGCGATCGCGTCCAGCCACTCGGTCTCGGTGCCGGGGGCGGCGGGCAGCAGCGTGCCGCCCGCCTTCGTGAGGCCGCGCGTCGCGTGCGAGGCGATGGCGAACGTGCGCTGTCCGTGCTTGCGGTGGGCCTTGCGCAGCCGCAGGAAGACGCCGGGCGCCTCCTCCTCGGACTCGAACCCGGCCAGCAGGACGGTCGGGGCCTTCTCCAGCGAGGTGTACGTGACACCGCTGCCGTCCAGGTCACGGCCGCGCCCTGCGACGCGGGAGGCCAGGAAGTCGGCCTCCTCGCCGCTGTGCACCCGGGCCCGGAAGTCGATGTCGTTGGTGTCCAGGGCTACCCGGGCGAACTTGCTGTACGCGTACGCGTCCTCGACGGTCAGCCGGCCGCCCGTGAGGACGCCGGTCCGGCCGCGTGCGGCGGAGAGGCCGGCGGCCGCGGCGGCCAGCGCCTCGGGCCAGCTCGCCGGCTCCAGCACGCCCGCCGCGCTGCGGACCAGCGGGGTGGTGAGCCGGTCGCGCTGCTGGGCGTAACGGAAACCGAACCGGCCCTTGTCGCAGAGCCACTCCTCGTTGACCTCGGGGTCGTTGGAGGCGAGGCGCCGCATGACCTTGCCGCGCCGGTGGTCGGTGCGGGTGGCGCAGCCGCCGGCGCAGTGCTCGCACACCGAGGGCGACGACACCAGGTCGAAGGGACGGGCGCGGAACCGGTACGCCGCCGAGGTCAGCGCCCCGACCGGGCAGATCTGGATGGTGTTGCCGGAGAAGTACGACTGGAACGGATCGCCCTCGCCGATGCCGACCTGCTGGAGCGCGCCGCGCTCGATCAGCTCGATCATCGGGTCGCCCGCCACCTGGTTGGAGAACCGGGTGCAGCGCGCGCAGAGCACACACCGCTCACGGTCCAGCAGCACCTGGGTGGAGATCGGCACGGGCTTCTCGTACGTCCGCTTCCGCCCGTCGAAGCGGGAGGTCGCGTCTCCGTGCGACATCGCCTGGTTCTGCAGCGGACACTCGCCGCCCTTGTCGCAGACCGGACAGTCCAGCGGGTGGTTGATGAGCAGCAGCTCCATCACGCCCCGCTGCGCCTTGTCGGCGACCGGCGAGGTGATCTGCGACTTGACGACCATGCCGTCGGTGCAGGTGATGGTGCAGGACGCCATCGGCTTGCGCTGGCCCTCGACCTCGACGATGCACTGGCGGCAGGCGCCGGCCGGGTCGAGGAGCGGGTGGTCGCAGAAGCGCGGGATCTCGATGCCGAGGAGTTCGGCGGCCCGGATGACCAGGGTGCCCTTGGGCACGCTGATCTCGATGCCGTCGATGGTCAGCGTGACCAGGTCCTCGGGCGGGACCGCCGCCTCGCCGCCCCCGGAGGGCGCACTCGTGGTGACTGTCATGCGTTCACCCCCTGGGGTGCGTTCTTGTCGTCGGCCCAGACGGTCGACCTGGCGGGATCGAAGGGGCAGCCCTTGCCGGTGATGTGCTGCTCGTACTCGTCGCGGAAGTACTTCAGCGAGGAGAAGATCGGCGAGGCTGCGCCGTCGCCGAGGGCGCAGAAGGACTTGCCGTTGATGTTGTCGGCGATGTCGTTCAGCTTGTCGATGTCGGCCATCTGTCCCTTGCCCGCTTCGATGTCGCGGAGCAACTGGACGAGCCAGTACGTGCCCTCACGGCATGGCGTGCACTTGCCGCAGGACTCGTGGGCGTAGAACTCGGTCCAGCGGGTGACGGCCCGCACGACGCAGGTGGTCTCGTCGAAGCACTGGAGCGCCTTGGTGCCGAGCATGGAACCGGCGGCGCCGACGCCCTCGTAGTCGAGGGGCACGTCGAGGTGCTCCTCGGTGAACATCGGGGTGGAGGAGCCGCCCGGGGTCCAGAACTTCAGCCGGTGGCCGGGTCGCATGCCGCCGCTCATGTCGAGGAGCTGGCGCAGCGTGATGCCGAGCGGGGCCTCGTACTGGCCGGGACCGGCGACGTGTCCGCTGAGCGAGTACAGCGTGAAGCCCGGGGACTTCTCGCTGCCCATGGACTTGAACCAGTCCTTGCCCTTGTTCAGGATCGCGGGAACCGAGGCGATGGACTCGACGTTGTTCACCACGGTGGGGCAGGCGTACAGACCGGCGACCGCGGGGAAGGGCGGGCGCAGCCGGGGCTGGCCGCGGCGTCCTTCGAGCGAGTCGAGGAGTGCCGTCTCCTCACCGCAGATGTACGCACCGGCGCCCGCGTGCACGGTGAGTTCCAGATCGAGCCCGGAGCCCATGATGTTCGTGCCGAGGTAGCCCGCCTCGTACGCCTCGCGCACGGCTTCGTGCAACCGCCGCAGTACGGGGACGACTTCGCCGCGCAGATAGATGAAGGCGTGCGTGGAGCGGATCGCGTAGCAGGCGATCACGATGCCTTCGATCAGGCTGTGCGGGTTGGCGAAGAGGAGCGGGATGTCCTTGCAGGTCCCGGGCTCCGACTCGTCGGCGTTGACGACCAGGTAGTGCGGTTTGCCGTCGCCCTGCGGGATGAACTGCCACTTCATCCCGGTGGGGAAGCCGGCGCCGCCGCGACCGCGCAGACCGGAGTCCTTGACGTACGCGATGAGGTCGTCCGGGGACATGGCGAGGGCCTTGCGCAGCCCCTCGTACCCCTCGTGGCGGCGGTAGGTCTCCAGGGTCCAGGATTCCGGCTCGTCCCAGAAGGCGGACAGAACCGGCGCGAGAAGCTTCTCGGGGCTGGTCCCGTTCTTGTCGAGTTCGGCGGCCAACGTCATCACTCCCCCTCCTCGGCGGCGGGACCGGCCGGGTGGTCCGGGTCGGAGGCCGAGGTCTGCTGTGGCGCGTCATGGGAGCTGAGGTGTTCGGCGCCCTTCTGCGGTTCGTCGCGCGGCGCCTGACCGCGGGGGCCCACCACGCGGGGCTGGGGCCCGGCCTCGCCCTTGGCCAGCTTCAGACCGATGAGCGAGGCGGGTCCGGCTCCGCCGGACGCGGCGACGGCGCCGGGGCGCTCGTCGGGGAAGCCGGCCAGGATGCGGGCGGTCTCCTTGTACGAGCAGAGCGGGGCGCCGCGGGTGGGCTCGACGGCGCGGCCAGCGATCAGGTCGTCGACGAGCCGCGTGGCGCTCTCGGGCGTCTGGTTGTCGAAGAACTCCCAGTTGACCATCACGACGGGCGCGAAGTCGCAGGCCGCGTTGCACTCGATGTGTTCGAGGGTGACCTTGCCGTCCTGGGTCGTCTCGTCGTTGCCGACGCCGAGGTGGTCCTTGAGCCGGTCGAAGATGGCGTCGCCGCCCATCACCGCGCAGAGCGTGTTGGTGCAGACGCCGACCTGGTAGTCGCCGCCGGCCTTGCGCCGGTACATCGTGTAGAAGGTGGCGACCGCGGTGACCTCGGCGGTGGTGAGGCCGAGCACGTCGGCGCAGAACGCCATGCCCGTACGCGAGACGTACCCCTCCTCGGACTGCACGAGGTGCAGCAGCGGGAGCAGCGCGGAGCGGCTGTCGGGGTAGCGGGCGATCACCTCCTTCGCATCCGCTTCGAGCCTGGCGCGCACCTCGGCCGGGTAGGCGGGGGCGGGGAGCTGCGGCATCCCCAGACTGACTTCGCTGCGTGCTTCGGTCACCGGTCGACGCCTCCCATCACGGGGTCGATGGACGCGACGGCGACGATGACGTCGGCGACCTGGCCGCCCTCGCACATCGCCGCCATGGCCTGGAGGTTGGTGAAGGAGGGGTCGCGGAAGTGGACCCGGTAGGGGCGGGTGCCCCCGTCGGAGACGACGTGCACGCCGAGTTCGCCCTTGGGCGACTCGACGGCGGTGTACGCCTGTCCGGCCGGGACCCGGAAGCCCTCGGTCACCAGCTTGAAGTGGTGGATCAGGGCCTCCATGGAGGTGCCCATGATCTTCTTGATGTGGTCGAGCGAGTTGCCGAGTCCGTCCGGTCCGAGCGCGAGCTGCGCGGGCCAGGCGATCTTCTTGTCGGCGACCATGACCGGGCCCGGTGCGAGCCGGTCGATGCACTGCTCGATGATCCGCAGCGACTGGCGCATCTCCTCCAGGCGGATGAGGAAGCGGCCGTAGGAGTCGCAGCTGTCGGCGGTGGGGACGTCGAACTCGTACGTCTCGTACCCGCAGTAGGGATCGCTCTTGCGCAGGTCGTGCGGGAGTCCGGCGGAGCGCAGGATGGGACCGGTGGCGCCGAGCGCCATGCAGCCGGTGAGGTCGAGGTAGCCGACGTCCTGCATGCGGGCCTTGAAGATGGGGTTGCCGGTGGCGAGTTTGTCGTACTCCGGCAGGTTCTTCTTCATGGTCTTCACGAACTCGCGCAGCTGGTCGACCGCGCCCGGGGGCAGGTCCTGGGCGAGTCCCCCGGGGCGGACGAACGCGTGGTTCATCCGCAGGCCGGTGATCAGCTCGAAGAGATCGAGAACGAGTTCACGATCGCGGAAGCCGTAGATCATGATCGTGGTGGCGCCGAGCTCCATGCCGCCGGTGGCGATGCACACCAGGTGCGAGGAGATCCGGTTGAGCTCCATCAGGAGCACGCGCAGGACGGTGGCCCGGTCGGGGATCTGGTCCTCGATGCCGAGGAGCTTCTCGACACCCAGGCAGTACGCCGTCTCGTTGAAGAAGGGCGTCAGGTAGTCCATGCGCGTGACGAAGGTGGTGCCCTGCGTCCAGTTCCGGAATTCGAGGTTCTTCTCGATGCCGGTGTGGAGGTAGCCGATGCCGCAGCGGGCCTCGGTGACGGTCTCGCCGTCGATCTCCAGGATCAGCCGGAGCACTCCGTGCGTGGACGGGTGCTGGGGACCCATGTTGACGATGATGCGCTCGTCGTCGGACTTGACCGCCGACTCGACGACCTCGTCCCAGTCGCCGCCGGTGACTGTATATACAGTCCCCTCGGTCGTGGCCCTGGGCGTTGCATGGGGAGTGGTCATCAGGAGTACGACCTCCGCTGGTCCGGAGCCGGGATCTGGGCGCCCTTGTACTCGACGGCGATGCCGCCGAGCGGATAGTCCTTGCGCTGCGGGAAGCCCTGCCAGTCGTCCGGCATCATGATCCGGGTGAGGGCGGGGTGCCCGTCGAAGACGAGCCCGAAGAAGTCGTACGTCTCGCGCTCGTGCCAGTCGTTGGTCGGGTAGACCGGGACGAGCGACGGGATGTGCCGGTCGTCGTCCGGCGCGGACACCTCCAGCCGGATGAGCCGGCCGTGGGTGATCGAGCGCAGGTGGTAGACGGCGTGCAGCTCGCGTCCCTTGTCACCGGGGAAGTGGACGCCGCTCACCCCGGTACAGAGCTCGAAGCGCAGGGCCGGGTCGTCGCGCAGGGTCCGGGCGACGGCGGGCAGGTGCTCGCGGGCGATGTGGAAGGTGAGCTCGTCGCGGTCGACGACCGTCTTCTCGATGGCGTTCTCGGGGAGCAGGCCCTGTTCCTCCAGGGCCCCTTCGAGTTCGTCGGCCACCTCGTCGAACCAGCCGCCGTACGGGCGCGAGGTGGCGCCCGGCAGGGCGATGGTGCGGACGAGCCCGCCGTAGCCCGAGGTGTCGCCGCCGTTCTCGGCGCCGAACATGCCCTTGCGTACGCCGATGACCTCGCCGTGCTCGTCGCGCGGGGCGGGGACGTTGCCGTTGTCGTTCTCGCTCACCGGAGCAGCCCCTTCATCTCGATCAGGGGCAGTGCGTTCAGCGCCGCTTCCTCCGCCTCGCGGGCGGCCTCCTCGGCGTTGACTCCGAGCTTGGAGCCCTGGATCTTCTGGTGCAGCTTGAGGATCGCGTCCATCAGCATCTCGGGCCGCGGCGGGCAGCCCGGCAAATAGATATCAACCGGGACAATATGATCAACACCTTGAACAATGGCGTAATTGTTGAACATTCCGCCGGATGACGCGCAAACGCCCATGGAGATGACCCACTTGGGGTTCGGCATCTGGTCGTAGACCTGCCGCAGGACGGGCGCCATCTTCTGGCTGACCCGTCCCGCCACGATCATCAGGTCCGCCTGCCGCGGCGATCCGCGGAAGACCTCCATGCCGAACCGGGCCAGGTCGTAGCGCCCGGCCCCGGTCGTCATCATCTCGATGGCGCAGCAGGCGAGGCCGAAGGTGGCCGGGAAGACGGAGGACTTCCGTACCCAGCCGGCGGCCTGCTCCACGGTGGTCAGCACGAAGCCGCTGGGCAGCTTCTCTTCGAGTCCCATATGTGCCCCTCAGCCCCTCAGTCCCATTCCAGGCCGCCGCGACGCCACACATACGCGTAGGCGACGAAGACGGTGAGCACGAAGATCAGCATCTCGACGAGCCCGAAGATCCCGAGGGCGTCGAAGGTGACGGCCCAGGGATAGAGGAAGACGATCTCGATGTCGAAGACGATGAAGAGCATCGCCGTCAGGTAGTACTTGATGGGAAAACGGCCGCCTCCGGCTGGAGTCGGGGTGGGTTCGATACCGCACTCGTACGCTTCGAGCTTCGCCCGGTTGTACCGCTTGGGGCCGATAAGCGTGGCACTGACCACGGAGAAGATCGCAAACCCTGCCCCGAGGGCGCCGAGCACGAGGATGGGCGCGTAGGCATTCACGCTCCTCGCTCCTTCCAGTCGTCCTTGACCGTTGGACCGCATCGGGCGACCTTGCTCGCCACCTCACCAAGATCGTGCATATGTGAGGCAGTTCACAAGCCCGACTGCCCCGCATCCTATGCCTGCCACCCTGTGATCTGTGACACGGGGTACGACAACGTCTTTGTGATCTCCACCACCTGACGAACGATCATGAAGTCGGATGAGCGGTGATCTTCGTACACGAAGCGGCCGAGTGATCACGAGACGTGACATCTCCTGCCGTTACCGCTGGTCAAAAGGGTGGCGCACTATCAAGCAGTGGCGCATGAAGCCAAATTGGCGATGGACGCGATCCGGTGATAAAGGGATCTGTCCCCCTCCGGGCGAGGAGGGGGTCACTCGCGCGGGGGTTCACGCGGAACGAAGTGGACGCATGCCGACATCGATCCTCTATCGGGCGAATGGCTCACCATGGGCGGCCCGTTCCCCGTCCGCACGACCCTTCGCGCGCGAGGCCCTCGTATGCCCTTCACCCGGAGACCACACTGTGACCTGCGTCACCCGACCGGGGTCTCCAGAGAAGCGGGCTTGGCCAACGGTGTGAACGGATGGTAAGCGGCGGGCAATTCGGGCGTATTACCGATAACCCGTGATCACGGCCGCAATCACGTATGCCCGTTTTGTCCGTTACGGCGTCAATAAAGGGCCCCAGAAAGCGGATTCACAGATTCCGGACGTAACTGTGTCGCAACACACGTTTCTTGATGGGACCCCTGAGGCCCTGATAGCGCTAGTACCCATGTCCCACACCGCTCTCATACCCAGCCACCGGAAGCCCCGCCGAAACGCCTCGAAGACGGCGCTGCGGGCCGGAGTTGCCGGTGGCGTCCTCAGCACCATCGCCGTCGCAGGCGCTGCAGGCCCGGCCCAGGCCGAGCCGGTGACCCAGACCATCGAGATGCCCACCATCACGGCCGGGCTCTCCCCCGCCGTCGCGGCGTCCGCGGAGGCCACGCAGCAGGTCGCCCTGGACCTGGAGACGCAGGCCCACGAGGAGGCAGCGGCCACCGCCGCCGCCAAGGACGCCAAGAAGGCCAAGGCCGAGGCTGTCCGCAAGGCCGAGGCCAAGAAGAAGGCCGAAGCCAAGGCGAAGGCCGAGGCCGAGGCCAAGGCGGAAGCCGCCGAGCGCGCCTCCCGCGCCGCCGCGCGCACGACGCTGAGCGCCTCCACCGGCTCGTCCTCGTCGGGCTCCTCGTCGTCCGCGACGCCGTCGTACACCTCCACCGCCACGGGCTCCGCGGCCGCCGTCGTCGCGTTCGCGCAGGCGCAGATCGGCGACGCGTACGTGTCCGGCGGCACCGGCCCCAACTCCTGGGACTGCTCCGGCCTCGTCCAGGCCGCGTTCCGCTCGGTGAACATCGACCTGCCCCGCGTCTCGCAGAGCCAGTCGACCGCGGGCACCCAGGTCTCCCTGAGCAACCTCCAGCCGGGCGACATCCTGTACTGGGGCGGCGCGGGCAGCGCGTACCACGTCGGGATCTACGTGGGCGGCGGCCAGTTCGTCGGGGCACAGAACTCCTCCACCGGTGTGGTGCAGAAGTCCCTGGACTACGACCCGCCGTCGGGCGCGGTCCGCGTCCTCTGAGTTCACGGATTCACAAGCGCCTCGGCGCACGGTGAAGGGCCGTCGCTCCCCCGCTCGGGAGCGACGGCCCTTCGCCGTTCCCGGCGGCTTCCCGACGTCACCCCCGGCGCCGGCGGGTGACGTCGCGAACCCGCCGGACTCCGTCCGCCTGCGCTTGTGAACTGGGGCGAACAGCCCCCGCGTCACCGAGCACAGGACGGCCCACCATGTCCACGACGGCCACCCCCCGCGACGACATCCCCTCCCGCACGCCCTTACGCGGCCGCCTGGCCGTGCTCTCCGTGACGCTGGGCATCTTCGCCGTCGTCACCACGGAGATCCTGCCGATCGGTCTGCTGACGCCGATCGGGGCCGACTTCGCCGTCGCGGACGGCACGGCGGGCCTGATGATGACGATGCCGGGCCTCCTCGCGGCCGTCGCCGCCCCGGTGGTGACCCTCGCGACGGCCCGCGCCGACCGGCGGCTGATGCTCGGCGCCTTCGTCCTGCTGCTGGCGGTGGCCGACTTCCTCACCGCCGCCGCGACGGCCTACTGGGTGGTGCTGCTCGCCCGGGTCCTGGTCGGCGTCACCATCGGCGGTTTCTGGTCGGTCGGCGTCGGTCTGGCCGCCCGCCTGGTCCCCGCCCGGTCCGCCGGGCGTGCGACCGCGGTCGTCTTCGCCGCCGTGCCCCTCGGTTCCGTGCTCGGCGTCCCCGCCGGCACCCTCATCGGCGATCTGGCCGGCTGGCGCACCGCGTTCGTCACGATGGGTCTGCTGTCGGCGGGCGTGCTGGCCCTGCTGCTCCTGACCCTGCCCGCCCTGCCGCCGGAACAGGTCACCCGCCCCGCCGTGCTCCGCGACCTGCTGCGGGAGCCGGGCACCGGGTTCGCGCTGCTGACGACGTTCCTCGTCGTACTGGCGCATTTCGGTACGTACACCTACGTCACGCCGTTCCTGCGGGAGGTCACCCACGCCGGCCCGGGGACGGTCACCGGCTTCCTGCTCGTCTACGGGTGCGCGGGCGTGGCCGGCAACTTCCTCGGGGGCGCCCTCGTGACGCGCCGCCCGCACGCCACGTTCGGGGCGGCCGCCGCGCTGATCGCGCTCGCCACGGCGCTCCTGCCCTTCCTCGGCCGGTCCGAGGCGGGCGCGCTGGCGCTCCTCGTCCTCTGGGGCCTCGGCTACGGCGCGGTGCCGGTCTGCTCGCAGAACTGGTTCGCCCGTGCGGCGACCCGTACGCCCGAGGCGGCCTCGGTCCTGTTCACCGCGTCCTTCCAGGCGACGATCGCCATCGGCGCGCTGGCGGGCGGTTTCGTGGTCGACCACGCCACCCTCCCCGCGGTCATGGCGCTCGGCGCCGCGACCGCGGGTCTGGTGTCGCTCGCCGCCCGGATCCACTTCGTACGGGCGCGGTCTACGCCCGGGGCGCGACCTTCGTCAGGCCGTTGATGATGCGGTCCATCGCGTCGCCGCCCGTCGGGTCGGTGAGGTTGGCGAGCATCTTCAGCGTGAACTTCATCAGCAGGGGGTGCGTGAGGCCGCGCTGGGCCGCGATCTTCATGACCCGCGGGTTGCCGATCAGCTTCACGAAGGCGCGGCCCATCGTGTAGTAGCCGCCGTAGGTCTCCTTGAGCACCTTCGGGTAGTTGTTCAGCGCCAGTTCGCGCTGGGCCGGGGTCGCGCGGGCGTGCGCCTGGACGATGACGTCCGCGGCGATCTGGCCCGACTCCATGGCGTACGCGATGCCTTCGCCGTTGAACGGGTTGACCATGCCGCCCGCGTCACCGACGAGCAGCAGGCCCTTGGTGTAGTGCGGCTGGCGGTTGAAGGCCATCGGCAGTGCGGCGCCGCGGATCGGCATCGTCATGTTGTCGGGGGTGTAGCCCCAGTCCTCCGGCATGGAGGCGCACCACGCCTTGAGGACCTCGCGCCAGTCCAGCTCCTTGAAGGCGGAGGAGGAGTTGAGGATGCCCAGACCGACGTTGGACGTGCCGTCGCCCATGCCGAAGATCCAGCCGTAACCGGGCAGCAGCCGCTCCTCGGCCCCGCGCCGGTCCCAGAGCTCCAGCCAGGACTCGAGGTAGTCGTCGTCGTGGCGGGGCGAGGTGAAGTACGTACGGACCGCGACACCCATCGGGCGGTCCTCGCGGCGGTGCAGGCCCATCGCGACGGACAGCCGGGTCGAGTTGCCGTCGGCGGCGACGACGAGGGGGGCGTGGAAGGTGACCGGGGTCTTCTCCTCGCCGAGCTTCGCGTGCACGCCGGTGATGCGGCCCGTGCGCTCGTCCTTGACGGGCGCACCGACGTTGCAGCGCTCGTACAGCCGCGCGCCGGCCTTCTGCGCCTGGCGGGCCAGCTGCTCGTCGAAGTCGTCGCGCTTGCGGACCAGTCCGTAGTCCGGGTACGAGGCGAGATCCGGCCAGTCCAGCTGGAGCCGGACGCCGCCGCCGATGATGCGCAGGCCCTTGTTGCGCAGCCAGCCCGCTTCTTCGGAGATGTCGATGCCCATGGAGACGAGCTGCTTGGTGGCGCGCGGCGTGAGGCCGTCGCCGCAGACCTTCTCGCGCGGGAAGGCGGTCTTCTCCAGGAGGAGGACGTCGAGTCCGGCCTTGGCGAGGTAGTAAGCGGTGGTGGAGCCGGCTGGGCCCGCTCCCACGACGATCACGTCCGCGCTGTGTTCGGAGAGGGGCTCGGTCACGGTCGGATCTCCCGAAGACTCGAAATCGCGTGCCGCGCGGCACATGTCCCGTGCAGTCTATGGGGGCCTGCTGATCAACCGTCCGAAGGGCTCCCCGATGTCGCTCGCACCTCCCGCACTCCCCGTCGTACAGCTGCGCGTCCCCACCGACGAGGACGCCGTGGCCTGGCACCGCGTCTTCGACGACCCGGAGGTGATGGAGTTCTTCGGCGGTACGTCCGACGAGTTGTCGATGTACGAGGAGTGGACCGCCCGCCAGCGCCGGCACGACGCGGAACTCGGCTACTGCCTGTGGACCGTGCTCGACGGCGACGGCGAGGTGCTCGGCTTCACGGGGGCGCAGCCGTGGCCGCACGACGCGTACGGGCCCGTGGGCGAGACCGAGATCGGCTGGCGGCTGGCCCGGCGGGCCTGGGGCCGCGGCTACGCGACCGCGGCGGCGCGCCTCACGCTGGAGCGACTGCGTGCGGCGGGTGTGGAGCGGGTGGTCGCGACGATCGACGCGCGCAACGAACGGTCGATCGCCGTGGCCGGCCGCCTCGGGATGGACCGGGCGGAGAGCTTCACGACGCCGCGGGCGGGCCAGGAGGCGTGGTGTTTCCGGCTGGAGCTGAACCGGTGACGGCCCGGGGGTGACGCGGGGCGTGGCCGGCGTCAGCGGTTCATCAGGGCCAGCCCCGAATCCTCCGGTTCCCGGCGCACCGTTGTCACGGCGGGTGTCTACGCCGGTGCGGGGGCGGCAGCCGGCCCGGCGCCGGCTGCCGGGGCATGGGGGGGCGTTTGCCGCGTAGGGCCCCGGTGCCGCTGTACGCGCGCGAGGAGCCGCCCCCGTCGGTCGCGGCGGGGCGCAACGCAACACCGCGCCGCCGGCCCCCGGCAGACCGAACGGCTGCACCTCCGGGAGCGCACCGGATGTCACCGGCCGGGCGATCCCGCCGTGGACGAGCAGCCCGGTCTCAGTCGCGTACACCCCGGTGCAGCGCGACCACGCCGCCCGTGAGGTTGCGCCAGGCGACCTTCGACCAGCCGGCCCGCTGGAGCTTCGCCGCGAGCCCGGCCTGGTCGGGCCAGGCGCGGATCGACTCGGCGAGGTAGACGTACGCGTCGGGGTTGGACGACACCGCGCGCGCGACCGGCGGCAGCGCCCGCATCAGGTACTCGGTGTACACGGTCCGGAACGGCGCCCAGACCGGCTGGGAGAACTCGCAGATGACGACCCGGCCGCCCGGCTTGGTCACCCGGTACAGCTCGCGCAGGGCGGCGTCCGTGTCCTGGACGTTGCGCAGCCCGAAGGAGATGGTGACCGCGTCGAACGTCTCGTCCCGGAACGGCAGCTTCGTGGCGTCGCCCGCGGTGAACGGCAGCCAGGAGTTGCGCTTCTTGCCCTCGCGCAGCATGCCGATGGAGAAGTCGCAGGGCACCACGTACGCCCCGGTCGCGGCGAACGGCAGCGAGGACGTCGCCGTCCCCGCGGCCAGGTCGAGGACCTTCTCCGCGGGCCGGGCGTGCACCGCGGCGGCGACCTCCTTGCGCCACAGCCGGGCCTGGCCGAGCGAGAGCACGTCGTTGGTGAGGTCGTAGTTCGCCGCCACGTCGTCGAACATCGAGGCGACTTCGTGCGGCTGCTTGTCCAGGGAGGCTCGGGTCACCCACCCATTCAAGCAGCCCGGCCGCGCCGCCCCGGGGCGGCCCCGCTGTGACGGAACCCCCGGCCGCCGGTCAGCGGCGCGGCGCCCCGGCCGGGCCGGAGGCGGACGCCCGCCACGCCTTCCCGTCCCCGCACCGGAGACCGATCGCGGACCGGCTTCAACCTTTCCGGCCCGTCGGGTGCCTCTGCGACGCCTGGCCCTACGACGCCATGGGGCACTACCTCGGCGGCCCTTCGGTCCCGTGACGCACCGCCCCCACGAGCGGATGCCGCCCGTTTTGCTTGTGGACTGAACCAATGGGTCCCGGCAGCGGTCCTTACAGCGGGAGTGGAACACGCCGGAGACTGGGGAGGAGCGCCGAATGTCCGCAAAGGATGTGCGCCGGAGCGGGCAGCGGGAACGCGGCCGGAACCGGCTGTTCGTCAAGGCCGTCGTGCCGGTGGTGCTGCTCGCGGCGGCCGTCGTGGGCATCCGGTGGACCGGTGACCACGACGCGAAGGCGTCCAACGCGACCGGCACCTTCACGGTCGCCCGCAAGGGCGTCTCGGAAACCGGCAAGGGCGACGCCTACCGGGTCGAGGTGGAGAACGGCTCCGGTCTGGACGCCGACCGGGCCGCCGCCGAGGTCGCCCGCATCCTGGCCGCGCCCCGGGGCTGGTCGCACCACGGCGAGCATTCCTTCCGCCAGGTCGCCGAGGGCCCCGCGGGGCTGGTCATCCGCATCGCCACCCCCGAGACCACCGACCGCATCTGCGGGAAGGGCGGCCTCGACACGCACGGCGAGGTCAACTGCCGCGTGGGCACCGACGTCATGGTCAACCTGAAGCGCTGGCAGCGGGGGTCGCCGGAGTTCCACGGCCCGCTGGCCGACTACCGCGCCCTGATCGTCAACCACGAGGTCGGCCACTGGCTCGGCCACGGCCACGAGACCTGCCCCGGCAAGGGGCGCCCCGCCCCCGCGATGATGCAGCAGATATACGGCCTCAAGGGGTGCGTCTCCAACGCCTGGCCCTACGACGCCAAGGGGCGGTACCTCGGCGGCCCCTCGGTCCCGTGAGACCCGGCCGGACGCTGCCCGGCGCTCCCTCCGTTCCCTGCCCCGGGACCACGGCCAGGTGCTGCCTGACGCCCCGCCAGACGGCCTTCGGCCGTGCGGCCTGAGGCGGCCCGTCGCCCCCTCCGCACCGGGGCGTACGGGCACGGCCCCTACCGGCCCCGGTACACCAGTCGCCCCGCCGCCACCGTCGCCACGCAGCACGCCCCGCCCGCCGCGAGCAGCGCGCCCTCGTCCGCCGCGTCGAAGGCGGCGAGATCGGCCCGTCCCCCGGCCGTGAGCGGCGCGGCGATCGCGGTGTCCACCGCGGCGGCCCCGGCCAGCGGATCGAGCACCGGCTCACCGGCGCGCGCGGGCCCGGGAACGACCAGCAGCCCGGACCGGCGCATGGCCGTGATCAGGGCGGGCGGCGCGGTGGGGTCCGCCGCCACCGCGGTCGTCCCGTGACGGAGCATCCGGTGCAGTCCGCGCCGCACGCTTCCGGCCCGCCAGGTGTCGTCGGGACCGAGCGCGTCGAGCGCCTCGCCGGTCAGCGGCGCCGTGCCCAGGGTGTCGGTTTCGCGCGGATCGGGGAAGTACGCCTCCTCCAGCAGCCGGACCGCGTCCCGCTGGTAGAGCCCCGGGGTCAGGACGCCCGGCCATCGCCGGACGCGGGCGGCGGGATGGGTGTCGGCCAGTTCCGCGTACGGACCGAAGGCGACGGTCACCGCGTCCCGCACGGCCACCGCCCCGTCGGGCACGGGTGCACGGCCGCCGCCCGGCAGGAGCAGGACGGCGGCGTGGATCGTCAGCAAGGCGGAAGGCCCTAGTTGGCGTTGAGGAGCTTGAGCTCGGGGTGGGCCGTGCCGCCCTCGATCGCGGTGGACGAGATGTGCGAGACGACGCGCTCGTCGACGGGGTCGTTCGCCGGGTCGTCGTGCACGACGAGGTGCTCGTACGTGGTGGCGCGCTGGGCCGGGACACGGTCCGCCTTGCGGATCAGGTCGATGATCTCCAGGCGGTTGGAGCGGTGCTTCGCGCCGGCGGAGGAGACGACGTTCTCCTCCAGCATGATCGAGCCGAGGTCGTCCGCGCCGTAGTGCAGCGACAGCTGGCCGACCTCCTTGCCGGTGGTGAGCCAGGAGCCCTGGATGTGGGCGACGTTGTCCAGGAAGAGCCGGGCGATGGCGATCATCCGCAGGTACTCGAAGAGCGTGGCCTGCGTCTGGCCCTTCAGCTTGTTGTTCTCCGGCTGGTACGTGTACGGGATGAAGGCGCGGAAGCCGCCGGTGCGGTCCTGCACGTCACGGATCATGCTGAGGTGCTCGATGCGCTCGGCGTTCGTCTCGCCGGTGCCCATGAGCATGGTGGAGGTGGACTCGACACCCAGGCCGTGGGCGATCTCCATGATCTCCAGCCAGCGCTCGCCGGACTCCTTGAGCGGGGCGATCGCGGTGCGCGGCCGGGCCGGGAGCAGCTCGGCGCCGGCTCCGGCGAAGGAGTCGAGACCGGCGGCGTGGAGCCGCTGGATGGCCTCCTCGGCGGAGACCTTGGAGATCCGGGCCATGTGCTCGATCTCGGAGGCGCCGAGCGAGTGGATGACGAGCTGCGGGAACGCCTTCTTGATCGCGGAGAAGTGCTCCTCGTAGTACTCCACGCCGTAGTCCGGGTGGTGTCCGCCCTGGAACATGATCTGCGTGCCGCCGAGTTCGACCGTCTCCGCGCAGCGGCGCAGGATGTCGTCGAGGTCGCGGGACCAGCCCTTGGCGGTGTCCTTGGGCGCGGCGTAGAACGCGCAGAACTTGCAGGCGGTGACGCACACGTTGGTGTAGTTGATGTTGCGCTCGATGATGTACGTCGCGATGTGCTCCGTACCCGCGTAGCGGCGGCGGCGCGCGGCGTCGGCGGCCGCGCCCAGGGCGTGCAGGGGCGCCGACCGGTAGAGGTCGAGGGCCTCCGCCGGAGTGATCCGGCCGCCTTCGGCGGCTCGGTCGAGGATGGGCTGGAGGTCGGCCTTCTCGGTCACCGGGCTGTCACCTTTCGGCGGTTTTTCAACGGATCTACGGACCGGTTCAGCGTACGCCAGCACCCGCACGGGTCAGCGGGCGGACCGGGCCGGGGTGCTGTACGGGCGTGCCGTACGGGTGTTGCGCGGCTGTCCGGGTCAGCCGCCGGACCGGGTCAGCGTTCCGTACGGGAGTCCGGCTCCGCGCTCGTCGGACCGGAACCGCAGCGCGCCGTCGCCGGTGCGCGTGAAGTGGACGTCGGAGGTCGTGGTGGTGCACAGGCCCGCCGTGCTGGGCCGGTCGGGATCGGTGCGTTCCCGCAGCTTCAGCTCTGTGTCCGTGCCGGAGGTGAGGGTGGCGACGCTGTAGCAGCTGAGGTCCACGCCGAGCCCGGTGATCGTGGTCGTCATGTGGACGACCTCCGCGCCCGTCCTCCCCTTCTCGAACACCGCGGTGAGCGTGCCGTGGGGAGCTCCGGTCGTCTTCTCGGTGAGCGGCCCCCGCCAGGTGCCGACGAAGGCCGCGGGGACCTCGGTGATCCGGCCCGGCGAGCCGGTGGCGGACGCCGACGGCCTGCCGGACGAGCCGGCGCCCGGGGGCGACGCCGACGGGGCCGGCGTTCCCTGCCCGGCGCTGTCGGCGTCGCCCCCGCCCGGCATCAGGTCGAAGAGGAACGCGCTGCCCACGGTGACCGCGGCCAGCGCACCGGCCACCGCGAGGGCGACGGTGCAGCTGAGCCTGCGCCCCCGCTGCTCGCCCGGACCCGAGCCGGCGCTCATGGTGAGGCCGAACCGGGGATCGGCGGTGCGCTGCCCCGGCACCCCGTCCGTACTGCCGTAAGGCCCCCGCGGCGGCGGGGTCCGGTCGATGGCCGGCGGCGGCTCGACCGGCGGTCCGAAGACGCCGAGGGCCCCGCCCTCGCCGCTCGCACCGCCCGTGCCGAACGCCCCGAACCCCCCACCTGCCCCGCCCTCGCCGCCCGTCCCGCCCACGCCGAACGAGGCGTTGCTGAACGGCACCGGCCCCGACTGCCCCGGCGCCTCCTGCGGTTCCAGGTCCAGCAGGGCGACCGCCGAAGCGCTGACCTCGCGCACCAGCGGACCGGGCAGCCACCCCACCGCGACCGCGGCCGACGCCCCGTCGGGCGCCAGCTGCCGGGCGAGTTCGTCGGGGGTGGGCCGGCCGGACGGGTCCTTCGCGAGGCAGGACGCGATGATGTCGCGCAGCCCGCCCTCCAGCTCGCCCAGCTCGGGTTCCTCGTGCACCACCTTGTAGAGGAGCACGGCGGAGGAGTCCCCGAGGAAGGGCGCGGACCCGGTAGCCGCGTAGGCCAGCACCGCGCCCAGCGAGAAGATGTCGGCCGCACCGGAGATGTCCTGCCCGCGGATCTGCTCGGGCGCCATGTAGCCGGGTGAGCCGACGGAAACGCCCGTGGAGGTGAGCGAGGCGGTGGCGTCGATGGCCCGGGCGATACCGAAGTCGATCAGCCGGGGGCCGTCGAGGGCGAGCAGCACGTTGGACGGCTTCACGTCCCGGTGGATCAGGCCCTGCCCGTGGACGGCGGCCAGCGCCTCGGCGAGCCCGGCGCCCAGGGTGCGTACCGCCTGCTCCGGCAGGGGCCCGTGGACGGTGACCGCGGACGAGAGCGGCGGCCCTGCCACGTAGCCGTGGGCGACCCACGGCACGGGGGCGTCCGGGTCGGCGTCCAGGACGGGGGCGGTCCACTGCCCGCCGATCCGCCGCGCCGCGTCCACCTCGCGCCGGAACCGGGCCCGGAACTGCTCGTCCAGCGCGAAGTGCGGGTGGACGACCTTGACCGCGACGGTCCGGCCGCCCGCGCTGCGCCCCAGGTACACGCGGCCCATGCCGCCCGCCCCGAGGCGGCCGAGCAGCCGGTAGGCACCGATGCTCAGCGGTTCGCCGGCTTCGAGCGGCTGCATATACGGACTCCCCTTGTGGACCGGCCGGACCTCCGACCGAAGCCTAGGGGCGAAGGTCATCGGGTCACAGGGGAAACCATCCGCCGATTTCGGCCCCAAGGGAACGAACGACGTCATTCGCCACAACAAAAGGCGTGAATGTGCCGTTCCCCGGGGCGATAGCGGATCGATTGCGGAACGATTGGAGGAGGGACCGTGGGCGTTCCGCCGCCCCTCCCGCCCCTCGGCCATTCCGCGCGTATTTACCCGAATCGATATCCGCACATCTGCGCGGGCCGCCTCTCCGCCGGTTCCGTACAAGGGAAGGGCGGGAATGGCCGTGCATTCCCGCGGTTCCCGCCGGGACGGTCCGCAGTGCGCCCGGCGGGAGAGCGGGAGGGGTCAGCCGCCGAGCAGCTCGACGTTCACGTCGGCCGGGAAGCCCGTGGTGGGGCCGGTCCGGCGGGCGAACTCCGTGACCCCGGCCAGCTGTGCGGGTCCGAAGCGGAAGTCGAGGGTCGTGAAGTAGCGCTCCAGGACCTCCGCGTCGAAGGCCTCCCAGCGCGCGGCCTGCTCCGCGACCTTGGTGACCTCCTCCAGCGACACGTCCCGCGAGGCCAGGAACGCCTCGTGCACCTTCTTCACCGCGAGGGGCTCGGCCGCCAGGTAGTCCTTGCGCGCGGCCCAGACGGCGAAGACGAACGGCAGCCCCGTCCACTCCTTCCACATCGCGCCCAGGTCGTGGACCTGGAGCCCGAGCCGGGGGGCGTCGTGCAGATTGGCGCGCAGCGCGGCGTCACCGATGAGGACGGCGGCGTCCGCCTCCTGCATCATCAGGCCGAGGTCGGGCGGGCAGGTGTAGTAGTCGGGGGTGACCCCGAACCGCTCGGAGAGCAGCAGCTGCGCCAGCCGGACGGAGGTGCGGGAGGTCGAACCGAGGGCCACCCGGGCCCGGTCGAGGTCCTCCAGGGGGCGCTGCGACACGATCACGCACGACATGACGGGCCCGTCGCACCCGACCGCGATGTCGGGGAAGGCGACCAGGTCGTCGGCGTTGCGCAGGAACTCCACGAGGGTGACGGGGCCGATGTCCAGATCGCCCCTGATCAGCTGCTCGCTGAGCTTCTCCGGGGTGTCCTTCGAGAGCTCCAGGTCGAGCAGAGTTCCGGTCCGTGCGAGCCCCCAGTACAGGGGAAGGCAGTTGAGGAACTGGATGTGGCCGACGCGCGGCCGGCTGCGACGGTTGTCGCCTGCGACGGTTGAGACGGTTGAATTGTCCACATCGCGAGGCTAGACCCGCGACGGGCGGGCGGCCTCACCGGGGGCGCGCGGCGTCACCCCGGCCCCTCGTCCGGGCCCCCGGGACGGCCGCCGAAGGTCACTCGGGAGGGGCTGGGAGTCACTCGGATGGACGCTCCGGAGCATTCATGCGCACGAGGGTCAAACATCCGGTGGAGTGATCTTTCCCTCTACCCTTCCTCACATGCTGCGTGCTAGGCTCGTCGCCAAGTTGCAGTTTGGTTTCCCTTGCAGTACAGAGCCTGCGGAGCATGTAACCCGCAGGCTTTTGTAGTTTTCAGACTTCTTTGCAGGTTCTGGAGCAGGGCAACCCTTTGGCCCAAGGAGGGCTTATGGCTACCGGAACCGTCAAGTGGTTCAACGCTGAAAAGGGCTTCGGCTTCATCGCCCAGGACGGCGGCGGCCCGGATGTCTTCGTCCACTACTCCGCGATCAACGCGTCCGGGTTCCGCTCCCTCGAGGAGAACCAGGTCGTGAACTTCGACGTCACTCAGGGACCCAAGGGTCCGCAGGCTGAGAACGTCACCCCGGCTTAGGGTCTTTCGTTCGGATCGGGCCGGATCAGGGAGCGGGGTCCGGGGCCGTGCATCGCAAGGCGGAGGAGGGAGTCATGGCGGAGCCATGGCGACCGACGACAACGCGGCGAGGTGCGGCCCCGGGGCACGCGAGCCCGGCATGATCCGAACGAGAGGCCCGGGGTTGCCCGGGTCGGCCGATCGCGGCCGGTAAGCAGTACCCAAGGAGCCCCGCTCCTCCGCCCCGGCGGAGAAGCGGGGCTCCTGCCTGTGCGGGGCGCCCACAGATGGCCCGTGCCTCCGTACGCGCTCGGGCTCGGGACGGCGCTTGACCTTCACACCGTGTCAGGCCGTGCACTCGGAGACATCATGTTCACCATCGGAGACTTCGCCAGGTACGGACGGGTGTCGGCCCGCATGCTGCGTCATTACGACGCGGTCGGACTGCTGCCCCCCGACCGCACCGACCCGGCCACCGGCTACCGCTACTACGGCGCCGCCCAGCTCGCCCGGCTCAACCGGATCATCGCCCTCAAGGACCTCGGCTTCACGCTCCAGCAGGTGCGGGCCGTCCTGGACGAGGAGGTGGGTCCGGAGGAGCTGCGCGGAATGCTGCGGCTGCGTCGGGCGGAGCTGGAGGCGGCGATGGCGGCGGCGGCCGCACGGCTGGCCCAGGTCGAGGCGAGGCTCCGGTCGATCGAGAGCGAGGGACGCATGTCCGTTGACGATGTCGTGATCAAGAGCGTTCCGGCGGTACGGGTGGCGGAGCTGACCGGGGTGGCCGCGGGGTACGGACCGGAGGACATCGGGCCGGTGATCAGCCCTCTGTACGAGCGGCTGTTCCCGCTGCTCGAGGAGGCCGGGGTACGCCCCACGGGCCCGGGCATCGCCCGCTATGAGGATGCCCCGGAGGGCGGCGGGGCGATCGTCGTCCACGCCGGGGTGACGGTCTCCGCCCCGGTGGGGCCGGTGGGTGACACCGGGGTCACGGTGGTCGAGCTGCCCCCGTTCGAGGCGGCGACCATCGTCCACCGGGGCTCGATGGACGGGATCCTGCCGACGGCGCAGGCCCTGGCCCGGGGGATCGACGCGAGCGGCTATCGCTCGACGGGGTATGCGCGCGAGATCAACCTGGAGTGCCCCGAGGACCGGGACAAGTGGGTGACGGAGCTCCAGGAACCGGTCAGCAGGGCCTGACGGCCGCGGAGGGGGCCGGGGGCGGTCCCGTGCACGGGCCACCTGACAGTGCGGAGGGGGCCGGGGGCGTCCGTGGACGGGGCCGGGGGTGGTCCGGGGGTCGGGGGCGGTCCGGGGCCACGGGGTGTCCGTGGACGGGACCGTCCCCCGGCCCGTGCGCGGGCCGCCCCCCGGCCCCCCTCTCCGTTCACGCCCCCGCGCCGGCCCCCGCCCACAGTCCGTCGGCCGTGAGCCCGAGGAGATCGATCGCGTTCCGGCGCACGATGCGGTCCACGACCCCGGCGTCCAGGTGACCCATCTGGGCTTCGCCGACCTCGCGGGACCTGGGCCAGGTCGAGTCGGAGTGCGGGTAGTCCGTCTCGTACAGGACGTTCCCCACCCCGATCGCGTCCAGGTTCTTCAGCCCGAACGCGTCGTCGAAGAAGCAGCCGTAGACGTGCTCGGCGAACAGCTCCGACGGCGGCCGGTGGACCTTGTCGGCCACCCCGCCCCAGGCGCGGTTCTCCTCCCAGACGACGTCGGCGCGCTCCAGGATGTACGGGATCCAGCCGATCTGGCCCTCCGCGTACATGATCCGCAGGTTCGGGAAGCGTTCGAACTTGCCGCTCATCAGCCAGTCGACCATCGAGAAACAGCAGTTGGCGAAGGTGATGGTGGAGCCGACGGCCGGCGGGGCGTCGGCGGAGGTGGACGGCATCTTCGAGGACGAGCCGATGTGCATGGCGATCACCGTCCCCGTCTCGTCACAGGCCCGGAGGAACGGGTCCCAGTCGTCCGTGTGGATCGACGGCAGTCCGAGGTGCGGGGGTATCTCGGAGAACGCCACGGCTCGCACGCCGCGCGCGGCGTTGCGCCGCACCTCGTCGGCGGCCAGTCGCGCGTCCCAGAGCGGGACGAGGGTGAGCGGGATGAGCCGGCCGTGCGCCTCCGGCCCGCACCACTCCTCGACCATCCAGTCGTTGTACGCGCGCACGGACAGCAGTCCGAGTTCCCGGTCCTTCGCCTCGGTGAAGGTCTGGCCGCAGAAGCGCGGGAACGTCGGGAAGCAGAGGGCGGACTGGACGTGGTTGACGTCCATGTCGGCGAGCCGCTCGGGCACCGAGAACGAGCCGGGGCGCATCTGCTCGTACGTGATGACTTCGAGCTTGATCTCGTCCCGGTCGTAGCCGACGGCGGTGTCGAGCCGGGTGAGCGGGCGGTGCAGGTCCTCGTACACCCACCAGTCACCGATCGGCCCGTCGTCCCCCTTGGCGCCCATCACGGGCGCGAACTTGCCGCCCATGAAGGTCATTTCCTTGAGCGGCGCCCGGACGATGCGCGGTCCGGAGTCCGCGTACCTGGACGGGAGCCGGTCCCGCCAGACATGAGCGGGCTCCACCGTGTGGTCGTCCACCGAGATGATCTTCGGAAAAGTCTCCATGTGTACCACCGTAGCGCCGATCTGACGAACCGTCAGTAAACTGGGCCACCGTCCGGGCGGGGCCTCGTTCCACAATCGTTGTCGAGGGCTTGTGCAGAGCGTCACCCGCAGCTGACGCGCACCCCTTCCACAAGGCAGACTGTTGACGGCGATACCAACGGTATGGAGCAATCCGGATGGCCCAGGCCGAATCCGGACATGTGCGACCGTGCCGGGCAGCGCACAGAGCAGGACGGGAGGAACCAATGGGCCGTGACGACGGGCCACGCGTACGTGTTCCGGTACAACGCTCCCCGGAGCAGGGGCCGGTGGAGGACACCGGTCTGCACTTCTGCGTGCTCGGTCCGGTACGGGCCCGGCGGGGCGGCGAGACGCTGCCGTCCGGTTCACCCCAGCAGCGTGCCCTGCTGAGCGCTCTGCTGCTCCGCGGCGGGCGCACCGCCACGGCCGCCGAGCTCATCGACGCCCTCTGGGGCGAGGACCCGCCCTCCCAGGCACTGGCCGCTGTGCGCACGTACGCCTCCCGGCTCCGCAAGACCCTGGGCCCGCTCACCCTGGCGAGCGATTCCGGTGGCTACGCGATGCGGATCGGGACCGGAGCGCTCGACCTGACCGTGGCTCAGGACCGGGCGGCCGACGCGGAGAAGGCCCGGGCGTCCGGCGACCGCCACCGGGCCCGGACCCTGCTGAACGAGGCGCTCGCCCTCTGGGACGGCGAGGCGCTGGCCTCGGTGCCCGGCCCGTACGCCGAGTACCAGCGCTCCCGGCTGGAGGAGTGGCGGCTCCAGCTCACCGAGACCCGCCTCGATCTGGACCTGGAAGTCGGATGCCACGCCGAGGCGGTCTCCGAGCTGACCGCGCTCACCGCGGCGCACCCGTTGCGCGAACGCCTGCGCGAACTCCTGATGGTGGCCCTGTACCGCAGCGGCCGCCAGGCGGAGGCGCTCGCCGTGTACGCCGACACGCGGCGGCTGCTCGCGGAGGAGCTGGGCGTCGACCCGCGCCCCGAACTGTCGGCGCTCCAGCAGCGCATCCTCCAGGCGGACGAGGAACTGGCCCGCCCGGCCGACGAGCCCGCGCCCGCCGCGGTGCGGACCCGCCCCGCTCAGCTCCCCGCCACGGTCCCGGACTTCACGGGCCGGGCCGCCTTCGTCCGCGAACTGGGCGACCGCCTCGCCACGGCCGAGGGTTCCGTCATGGCCGTCTCCGCCCTCGCCGGAATCGGCGGCGTCGGCAAGACGACCCTCGCCGTGCACGTCGCGCACCAGGCGCGCCCGCACTTCCCGGACGGCCAGCTGTACGTCGACCTCCAGGGCGCGGGCGCCCGCGTCGCGGAGCCGGAGACGGTCCTCGGCGCGTTCCTGCGCGCCCTGGGCACGGCGGACTCGTCGATCCCCGACTCCCTGGACGAACGCGCCGCGCTCTACCGCTCGACCCTCGACGGCCGCCGCATCCTGGTGGTCCTGGACAACGCCCACGACGCGGCCCAGATCCGGCCCCTGCTCCCGGGCACGGCGGGCTGCGCCGCGCTGGTCACCAGCCGGGTCCGGATGGTCGACCTCGCGGGCGCGCACCTGGTCGACCTGGACGTGATGTCACCGGAGGAGGCCCTCCAGCTGTTCACCCGGATCGTGGGCGAGGAGCGCATCAACTCCGAGCGCGAGGCCGCCCTCGACGTGGTGGCCGCGTGCGGCTTCCTCCCCCTCGCCATCCGCATCGCGGCCTCCCGCCTGGCGGCCCGCCGCACCTGGACGGTCTCGGTCCTGGCCGCGAAGCTCGCGGACGAGCGCCGTCGCCTGGACGAGCTCCAGGCGGGCGACCTCGCGGTGAAGGCCACGTTCGAACTCGGCTACGGCCAGCTGGAACCGGCCCAGGCCCGCGCCTTCCGCCTGCTGGGCCTCGCGGACGGCCCGGACATCTCCCTGGCGGCGGCCGCGGCCCTGCTGAACCTGGAGGCCCACGCGGCGGAGGACCTGCTGGAGGCGCTGGTCGACACGAGCCTCGTGGAGTCGGCCGCGCCGGGCCGCTACCGCTACCACGACCTGGTCCGCCTCTACGCGCGTTCGTGCGCGGAGCGGGACGAGCAGGCGCCGGAGGAGCGGGAGCTGGCGCTGTCGCGGCTGCTGGACTTCTATCTGGCCACGGTCGCCCGGGTCAGCACGATGGAGAAGCCGGGCGACACCCTGGTCGACCACCTCACGCCCACCTCGTACCCGGGCCTCGGGTTCGCCGGCCGGCGCGAGGCGCAGGACTGGCTGTACGCCGAGGCGGGCACCCTGCTCGCCTGCGCCCGGCAGTCCGCCCGGGGCAGGACGCTTCCCCGGGCGGTGGACCTGCTGTGGGTCGCCGTCGATCTCGCGGAGTCCGGCGCCATCTCCAAGGAATACGAGGCGACCGTGACCGCGGCCGCGAAGGCCGCGCAACTCGTCGGGGACGCCCGGTCGGAGGGCCGTGCCCTGCTCATCCTGTCCAATGTCCACCACGTCTCCGGCCGCTTCGACCTGATCGACCAGGAGTGCAGCCGGGTGCTGCACCTGTCGAGCATCGCGCAGGACCCGCTGCCCGCCTGCTGGGCGAGCAACCTGCTCGGCATCATCTCCCTCTACGAGAACCGGCACGCGGAGGGCGAGAAGCATCTGACCCGTGCCATCGAGCAGTTCCGCGAACTCGACGACCTCCCCGGCCAGGCCTCCGCCCTGTGCAATCTGTCGCGCGTCCACCTGGCGATGGGCCGGACGCCGACGGCCGTCTCGCTGGCGCGTCAGGGAACCGCGATGTACGACGAGATGGACCATGCGCTCAAGGGCGCGAACGGCCGCTACGCGCTGGGCCTGGCGCTCACGCAGAGCGGGCAGTTGGAGGCCGCGGCGGAGAGCCTCCAGGAGGCGTACCAGGTCTTCAAGGACAGCCGGCAGCGGCTCTGGGAGGGCATGGCGCTCTTCCGCCTCGCCGAGGTCGACATCGCGGCCGAGCGGCCCGCGCAGGCAGCCGCCGGAGCGGAGGTCGCCCTCACCGTTCTGCGGGGTATCGGCGGCGAGTGGCGGCGCGCCAACGTCCTCACCGTATTGGGAAGTTCACTGGACGGCATCGGCCAGACGGGGCGCGCCCAGGTCTGCTGGCGCGAGGCCCTGGCCATCTTCGAGACACTCGGCTCCCCGGAGGCGGAAGAGGTGCGCACGCTTCTGCGCGCCGGTGCGTCCGTCTGAGCGGCCCCTGCCAGGCCGTTCATCGTTCGTTTATCGCGGCACGACAGTCTCTGACCAGTCGATCCGTCGCGTCGGGGGGCAGGCGGGGCGACCAACGGCCGTGGCACTAATGTGAGCGGCCCCGACAGGCCCGTCCGGCAGTCCACGGGGGAACAGCCGGACGGGCCTCGCCGACCCAGCACGCCGAATCACCAACGGGAGTAGACGATCATGGCCGACGCACAGAGCAACGACCCGATCATCAAGCCGCTCAACACCCACGCCACCAGCGAGCCGCTGAACGTCCTGGGCGGGGACGGCGCGATCAAGCCCCTGAACACCCACGCCACCAGCGAGCCCGCCGGCGAGGCCGAGGACACCACCGACAACACCCACGCCACCACGGAGCCGGCCAACTGACGACTTCTCTCGACGGGGGCAGTGGCCGCGGCGGCGCGGAGGGGGAGCCGTCGCGGCCGCTGCATGTCGGCGTCCGGGCACGCCCGCGCGATCGCGCCGGGCGACGCCCACGCCACCCGGGCCGCACGCGGTCCGCACAGAGGGTCCGAGCCTCCCGGCTCGGACCCTCTCGCGTACCCCCTGCCGGCCCCCGCCCGAACCCCGCCCCGCACGGCTTGCCCCTGCCCTCCTCGTCCGAGGTGGACGCCCCGCCCGCCCCGGGGCCCGGCGGGCGCGCATCAGCACTCCCGCAGGTTGCCCTTCACCACCTTGCCGCTCGCGTTGCGCGGGAGCTCGCTGACGAACTCCACCGCCCTCGGCACCTTGTAGTTCGCCATCTCCCGCCGCGACCACGCGATCAGGTCGTCCGCCGTCACCGTCGCACCCGGCCGGCGCACCGCGTACGCCTTGCCGACCTCGCCGAGGCGTGGGTCGGGCACGCCGATCACCGCGACGTCGGCCACGTCCGGGTGCAGGCCCAGGAGCTGCTCGATCTCCGCCGGGTAGGCGTTGAAGCCGCCGACGATGAACATGTCCTTGATCCGGTCGGTGATCCGGAGGTTCCCGTCCTCGTCGAGCACGCCCACGTCGCCGGTGCGCAGCCAGCCGTCCGCGGTGATCGTGGCGGCCGTCGTCTCCGGGTCCTCGAAGTAGCCGCTCATGACGTGGAACCCGCGGACCATGATCTCGCCGGGTTCGCCGGGGGCGGCCAGGACGCGGAGTTCCGTGCCGGGGACCGCCCGGCCCGCGGTGGACGCGATCACCTCCGGCGGGTCGCCGCGGCGGCACATCGTGACGATGCCGCTCGCCTCGGAGAGGCCGTACGCGGTCAGGACCGTGGCGATGTCCAGTTCGGTGCGGAGTCGTTCGACCAGCTGGAGCGGGACCACCGCCGCTCCCGTCACCACCAGGCGCAGGGCAGAGAGGTCGTGGGAGGCGCGGGCGGGGTGGTCCAGGAGGGCCTGGTGGAGCGTGGGCGGGCCGGGGAGGACCGAGATGCGTTCGGCGGCGATGTTGGCGAGGACCGTGTCCACGTCGAAGACCGGCTGCGGGATCATCGTCGCGCCCCGCATCAGGCACGCGATGATGCCCGCCTTGTATCCGAAGGTGTGGAAGAACGGGTTCACGATGAGATAGCGGTCGCCCTCGCGCAGACCGGCCAGCTCGCTCCAGATCGCATAGCAGCGCAGCGTCTGTGCGTGGCTGATGACGGCGCCCTTCGGCCGGCCCGTCGTGCCCGAGGTGTAGATGATGTCGGAGGGGGCGGACGCGGGGACGGCCTCGGCCCGGATCCGGACCTGCCCGGCGGATATCCGCTCCCCCGCCGCCAGGAAGTCCTTCCAGGTCATGTAGCCGTCGGCCTCCGGCGCGGTGTCGGCCAGGACCACCACCCGCTCCAGGTGCGGGAGTCCGGCTTCGCACCGGCGCAGGGACGCCACGTACGACGTACCGAGGAACGTCCCCGTGACGAAGAGCAGCTTCGCGCGGCTCCGCTCCAGGACGTACGCCGCCTCCGCGCCCTTGAAGCGGGTGTTGAGCGGGACGAGGACCGCGCCCGCGGTCACCGCCCCCAGCGCGGACACGATCCAGTCCAGGGTGTTGGGCGCCCAGACCGCGACCCGGTCCCCCGGCTCCACACCCGAGGCCATGCACGCGGCGGCGGCCCGCTCCACGCGTGCGCCGAGTTCCGTGTACGTGATCCGGGTGCGGCCCTCGACCACCGCCTCCCGCTCGCCGTACCGCCCGGCCGCCGCCCGTACCAGGTTCGGGACGGTGGACCATTCCTCGTCGCCGCGCATCTCGTGCCCTCCCGCCGAACCGGAACCCGCGATAGCCACCTCGTAGCTGACTATCCGTCAGATTAGCTGTAGCCTCCTGCGCTGTCAGCAGTCGTGACGGTCTCGGAGGTGGCGGGTGGCGACGCTCAAGGACAAGGCGGCGATAGCCGGAATCGGGCAGACGGAGTTCGCGAAACACCTGCCCGAGTCCGAGAGGACCCTGGCGTGCCGGGCCATCCTGGCGGCGCTCGACGACGCGGGGATCGCCGCGTCGGAGGTGGACGCGTTCGCCTCGTACACGATGGAGGAGACCGACGAGGTCGAGGTCGCCAAGGCCATCGGGGCCGGTGACGTCACCTTCTTCAGCAAGGTGGGGTACGGGGGCGGCGGCTCCTGCGCGACCCTCGCGCACCTGGCCGCGGCCATCGCCACCGGGCAGGCGGGCGTCGGCGTCGCGTGGCGGTCACGGAAGCGCGGGTCAGGGCCGCGGCCCTGGAGGAACACCGCCGTGCAGCTGCCCACCCCCGCCCAGTGGACCCGTCCCTACGGGCTGCTGCGGCCGGCCGACGAGATCGGGATGCTGGCCCGGCGGTACATGCACGAGTACGGGGCGACCCGCGACCACCTCTTCAACGTCGCGCTCGCCTGCCGCAACCGCGCCAACCAGAACCCGGCCGCGGTGATGTACGAGCGGCCGCTGACCCGCGAGTTGTACATGACCTCGCGCTGGATCAGCGAGCCCCTCTGCCTCTTCGACAACTGCCTGGAGACGGACGGGGCCCTGGCCTGCGTCATCGTCTCCGCCGAACGGGCCCGCGACTGCCGGCAGAAGCCCGTCTACCTCCACTCCGCCGCCCAGGGACTGCCCGCCCAGCACCACGGAATGGTCAACTACTGGAACGACGACCCGCTCACCGGTCCCGCGTGGACGGCCGCCCGACAGCTCTGGAAACAGGCCGACTTCGGGCCCGAGGACGTCGATGTCGCGCAGATCTACGACGCGTTCACCCCGCTCATCCCGCTCTCCCTGGAGGGGTACGGATTCTGCGGGCGCGGCGAGGGCGCCGCGTTCACCGAGGGCGGGGCGCTGGAGAGCGGGGGGCGGCTCCCGGTCAATACGGGCGGCGGCGGGCTCAGCGAGGGCTACGTGCACGGCTTCAACCTCATCAACGAGGGCGTGAAGCAGCTGCGCGGCACCTCCACCGCCCAGGTCCCGGACGCCTCGACCTGCCTGGTCACCGCCGGGGAGGGCGTCCCCACGTCCGCCGTCCTGCTGAGGAACTGAGGAGCTGACCGCAATGGATGGACTGCTGCTGCCCGTCGTCGACGAGGACGGCGCGCCCTTCTGGGAGTACGCGGCCCGCGGCGAACTGCGTGTCCAGGCGTGCGCGGCCCCGGACTGCGGCCGGCTCCGTTTCCCGCCGCGGCCGTGCTGCCCGCACTGCCAGTCGTTCGCGAGCGAATGGCGGGTGATGAGCGGGCGCGGACGCATCTGGTCGTACGTGCTGCCACATCCGCCCCTGCTGCCCGCGTACGCCGCCCAGGCCCCGTACAACGCCGTGATCGTCGAGCTGGCCGACGCCCCGGAGATCCGGCTGGTCGGCAATGTGGTCAGCGGCGCCGGCGCACCGCTGAACTCCGTCGACCCGGCACGGCTGAGGATCGGGGCGGCGGTGAAGGCGGTCTTCTGCCCCGTCTCCCCCGACGTGACCCTGGTCCGCTGGCTGCTGGAGCGGTGACCGGGGATGGCGCTGCGCACGGAGACGGACCAGGAGACCGGGGTCGCACTGCTCACCCTGGACCGGCCTGCGAAGCACAACGCGATCGACCTCGCGACGGCCACCGAACTCACCTCTGCCTGGCGGGCGTTGCGGTACGACGACGAGGTGCGGGCCGTGGTGGTCACCGGGGCCGGCGGGCGGGCGTTCTGCACCGGCATCGACCGGGACGTGGACGTCCCGCAGCCCTCGTCCCCGTACACGATCGACGATCCGCTGCTCGCGATCGGGCCGAAGGCCAACGACCTGTGGAAGCCGGTGATCGCGGCCGTGGAGGGGATGGCCTGCGGCGGGGCGTTCTACCTGCTGGGCGAGGCGGAGTTCGTCGTGGCGTCGGAGGAGGCGACGTTCTTCGATCCGCACACCACGTACGGCATGGTCAGCGCGTACGAGGCGATCGCCATGGCCCAGCGGATGCCGTTCGGCGAGGTGGCCCGGATGTGCCTGATGGGGACGGCGGAGCGGGTCACGGCCCGTCGGGCGTACGAGACCGGTCTGGTCAGCGAGGTGACACCGCCCGGCGGCGCGGTGGCGGCGGCGCTGCGGGCGGCGGCGGTCATCGCCTCGTACCCGTCGGGCGCGGTGCAGGGGACGGTGCGGGCGCTCTGGTCCGCGAAGGAGGCCGCCCGGGCCCAGGCCTTCGCCCACGCCCCGCATCTGATCGCGCTCGGGAACCTGACGCCGGAGCAGCAGGCGGAGCTGTTCCGGGGGCGGGACGGGCGGGGGGCCGGGGGCGCGGGCGGGGAGTTCCGGGTGCGATAGGAGGGCGGTGGGCCGTGCCGCTCAGTAGCTGAGCTCGGCCGTGACCGCGCACTTCTTCACGCGGGAGACCTTGCGCGGGCTGTCCATTCGGACGGAGACGGTCTTCGTCTCGCCCCCGTCCGCCTCCACGGTGGCCTCACCGGTGTCGACGGTGTTGCCGGCCGCGTCGAGGAAGGTCACGTCGACTTCGTACGTGTGGCTGCCGGCCGTGTTCGCGGTGAGCCGCACGGTGGAGGTGGTGACGGCCTTGCGCTTGCCCTTGCGGGGCGTGGCGCAGCGGAAGACGTACGCCTGCGGGGCGTCGGTCGCGGTGGCGGTGGGGGTCGCGGTGCCGTACGTGGATCCGGAGGAACTGCTGCCGCCCGACGAGCTGTAGTCGTCGTCGTAGTCCGAGTCGGTGTCGTGGTAGGTGCCATTGCTCTTCTTGGAGCTGGAGCACCCGCCGCCGCCGCTGCTGCTGCTCGACTTGCTCTTGCCGCTCCTGCTCTTGCCGCCGCCCTTGCCGCCGCTGCTGGAGCTGGAGAAGCCGGTGAGCGCGAGTACCACCGCGACCAGGACCACGGTGAGCTTCACGTGTTGCCGCACCATCGGTACGTCCCCCTCGAGTTGTTCGTCGTGTGTGCTGCGTGCCGGTCGGTCCGGCCGCGCGCTTGCCGGACGTGCGCGTCCCTGCCCGGCGGGCCGGACGCGGGCCTTTGCGGGCCGGCTGCCGGACGGCCGCGCGACACCGTAGCGCACAGCATGGCGGGCGCTGTCCGGCAGCCCGGTCATGGTCCTGTCACGGTCTCGTCATCATCCGCCTGGTGGCGGGGGTCATGGTCGCGGCGTAGCGTCGAGTCGAGAGCGGTGAGGATCCGCGTCGTCGGCCGACGGTGCGCGTCTCACGCCCGCGCCCGCGAGAGGTGCCGGACATGATCCGCAACGTCCTCGGCCCGGTCCTCGCTCTCCTAGGAGCGGCGGCCGCCGTGCTGAGCCCCTTCCGTGACTGGTACGACGGCCGCCTCGGCCGGCACTACGGCGTCGACGACCTGTTCACCGGCGTCACCGGGGCGCACCCCGGCGTACTCGGCTCGATCCTGCTGCCCTTCCTCTTCGCCGCGGTCCTGGCGGTCGCGGGCGTCGTGCTCCGCTTCCGGCCGATGGTCGCCGTGGCGGGGGTGCTGGTGCTCGGGTTCACCGTGCTGTGGATGGTCCGCCAGGGGCAGGCGGACGGCAGCCTGACGGTCGCGGGCGACGGTTCGGGGCTTCAGGCCGGAGTGGCGGGCGCGGCGGGTGGTGGGGTGCTGCTTCTGCTGGGGGCGGCGCTGATGCCGGGCCCCGGGCGCGGGGGGCGGCCGGAGCGCCGCCGTCGCCGCGAGGAGCCGTACGCGGCGCCCGGATCGGCGGCTCCGGACACGTGGCCGCCGACCCGGGAGCCGGGGCCGTCGGTCCAGACGAGCCCGTGGCCGGAACCGGAGGTGGACCCGTACGTGGGCCCGCCGCCGGACCGGCCGGGCGGTTCCGGCCCGTCCGGCGATTGAGGACCACACGGGCGCCCGGCGGGACCGGAGCGCCCCGGGCCGGACCGGGAAGAGCTAAGCGCGGGGGCGGTTCCCCGTGCCCGTGCCCTTCAGCGCGTCCAGCGCGTACACGCAGCGGTCCTTGCTGCACGCGTAGACCACCCCGCCCTGCGCCACCGGCGAACCGGTGATCTCGCCGCCCGTCGCGAGCTTCCAGCGGAGTTGGCCGCCCGCCGCGTCCAGCGTGTACAGCACGTGGTCCGCGGAGCCGAAGTGGACGCGGCCGTCGGCGACGACCGGCGCGCCGACCACCTCGCCGCCCGCGGCGAACCGCCACTTCGGGGTGCCCGTGACCGCGTCGAGCGTGTACAGCGCGCTGCCGCTGCCCACATGCACGTTGCCCGCCACGACCAGCACCGGTTCGGTCGACTGGCGGGACTCCGTGGCGATGCGCCAGCGGTCCTTGCCCGTGGAGGCGTCGAGGGCGTACACCGTGCCGAGGTAGTCCGCGAGGTACACCCCGCCGCCGGTGACGGCCGGGCCGGGAGCGAAGGCGGGCGGGGAGAGGAAGACCGCGGGCGACTCGAAGTGCCAGCGCACCCGGCCGGAGAGGATGTCCACGGCGAGGACCCGGGTCCCGGCCGAGACGTACACGTAGCCGTCCGGAGCGGGCGTCACCCGGACCGGGACCCCGCCGCAGGAGGCCGCGTCGCCGACCGGGTAGGACCAGCGCTCGGTGCCCGTACGGGCGTCGACGGCCCGCAGCCGGGCGTCCTGCCAGAGGTAGACCGTGCCGTCGTGGAGCGCCGGTCCCGCCTCCGCCGTCTCGAAGTCCGTCTGGGCGCCGTGGATCTCCCAGAGTCTCTCGCCCGTGGACGCCTCCCACGCCTGGACGCCGCCACCCCGCGTACCGGTGACGATCGTGCCGCGCTCGGCCTTCAGGGAGTACACCCACGCGTCGGACTGCAGCCGCCACCGCTCCGCGCCGGTCGCCGCGTCCAGGGCGTAGAGCGAGGGGCCGTCGGAGGCGAGGATGCTGCCGCCGTCCACGGCCATCGCCCACGCCACGTCACGGGTCTTGAACTGGCGCCGCCCGTTGCCGGTGTCCAGCGCGTGCACCTCGAAGGAGGTGACGTAGAGCAGGTCGCCGACGACGACCGGGGTCCCCCACACGTCGTTCGACATCCGGAACCGCCACGGCCGCCAGCGCCCCGGCCCGTCGGGCGCGGCCTCGGGCGCGGGAGCGGGTACGGGCGCCGTCGGGGCGGTGACCGATGCGGCCACCCCGGCCGGCGGGCGCACCCAGCCGGTCGCCGGACCGGCTTCGGCGACGGCCGCCTGCGCGCGCACGTCCTGGGCGCGCGGGCCGGGACCGATCGGCACCTGCGCGCCGGACAGCCGCACCGGGCCCCCGTCGAGCATCAGTTTGTAGACGGTCTCGTCGTCCAGTCCCTTGACGTGGTCGAGGGCGACCTCCTTGGTGTGCGGGAAGGTCGAGTCGACCACGTCAAGGGACTGGACGACGAGACCGTCTACAAACTGATGCGCGGGAACGCGATCCGGATGCTCGGTCTCGACCTCGACAAGTAGGCGCGTGCCTCATGGAACTCGCGTACACGGAGGAA
>NZ_SSBL01000015.1 GCF_004795105.1 Streptomyces sp. A0642
CCTGTCCGCCCCCCGGCCGGGCAGTGGCCGCCCTCGCCCAGCGTCGGGGCCGGCAGGGGCACCCCCACCCAGCGCCTCGCCCAGCACCCGCCCCCCTCTCACCGGCTCCCGCGTGGCTGCCCGTACCCCTTCAGCGCTTCCCCGACCTCGCTCAGCTGCTCCGGTGTGAGCAAGGCCGGGGTGCGGCCGGGCACGGAGCTGGCGGTGAGCCAGAGGCGGCACAGCCACTCCAGCTGGGCGGTGCGGTCGTACGCCTCGTCCAGGGTCGCGCCGTAGGTGACCGTCCCGTGATTGCCCAGCAGGCAGCCGGTGCGGTCGCGGAGCGCCGTGAGCATGCTTTCGGCCAGTTCCTCCGTGCCGTACCGGGCGTAGCCGGCGACCCGCACGGGACCGCCCAGCATCGCGGCGGCGTAGTGGACCGACGGCACCTCGGCGACCAGCGTGGAGACGGCCGTGGCGTGCACGGCGTGGGTGTGCACGACGGCAGCCGCGTCGGTGTTCCGGTAGACCGCGAGATGGAGTGGGAGTTCGCTGGTGGGGGCCAGGTCGCCGAGGACCTGATTTCCCTCCAGATCGACTCCGGTCAGGTCCTCGGGGCGGAGCCGGTCGTACGGCACTCCGCTCGGGGTGACCAGGACGGTCCCGCCGATCCGCGCCGACACATTGCCCGAAGTGCCCACGACCAGTCCCTCGGAGGCCGTCCTGCGGGCCGTGGTGACGACCGCGTCCCAGGCCCGTTCGATCGAATCCCGCCACTCACCGCTCATACGAAGATCCTTTCAACGGATGAGCGGACCCTCGCCGCCCCTCCCCCGACGGCCCGCGCGGACCCCGGATTCCGGGCCCACACCGGCCTGTACCGGAATCCCACCGTCACCCGGCGGACGAAAAGGGCGGCGGCACTCCGGTTGGGGTCACCGCAACGCCCTGCCCAGTTCATCTTCCGTTCACTCAGATTGCCTACGGTCCACGTGCCACTGACGTCGAACGATTGCCTGGGTAAATGGAACACATCACGCTGCTGCTCGCGATTGTGATCGTGACAGCTCTAGTGTTCGATTTCACGAACGGTTTCCACGACACCGCCAACGCGATGGCCACCACCATCTCGACCGGCGCACTCAAACCCAAGACAGCGGTGGCCATGTCCGCCGCTCTCAACCTCGTAGGCGCGTTCCTGTCGGTGGAGGTCGCCAAGACGATCTCCGGCGGGATCATCAACGAAGACGGGCTCAGAACCGAGGTCATCTTCGCGGCGCTCGTCGGCGCCATCCTGTGGAATCTCCTGACCTGGCTGGTCGGCCTGCCGTCCAGCTCCTCCCACGCGCTGTTCGGCGGCCTGATCGGCGCCGCGGTGATGTCCGCGGGCTGGTCGTCGGTCGACGGCGGCACCGTCGTCACCAAGGTGCTGCTCCCCGCGGTCGCCGCGCCGGTCGTCGCCGGTCTGGCCGCGCTGCTGGCCACCCGGCTCACGTACCGCCTCGGCGGGAAGGCCACGGGCGGGGCCCAGGAGAAGGCCACCGCCAAGGGTTACCGCGCCGGGCAGATCGCCTCGGCCGGGCTCGTCTCGCTCGCGCACGGCACCAACGACGCGCAGAAGACGATGGGCATCATCACGCTCGCCCTGGTCACCGGCGGCGTCCTGGCCCCCGGCTCCAACCCGCCGGTCTGGGTCATCGTGTGCGCCGGCCTCGCCATCGCACTCGGCACCTACCTGGGCGGCTGGCGCATCATCCGCACCATGGGCAGCGGCCTGACCGAGCTGAAGCCGCCGCAGGGCTTCGCCGCCCAGACCAGTGCGGCCACGGTCATCCTGGCCTCCTCCCACCTCGGCTTCTCGCTCTCCACGACGCAGTCGTGCTCGGGCGCCGTCATGGGCGCGGGCCTCGGCCGCAAGGGCGGCGTCGTCCGGTGGTCGACGGCCACCCGGATGTTCGTCGCCTGGGGCCTGACCCTGCCGGCCGCCGGTCTGGTCGGCGCGGGTGCGGAGTTCCTCACCAAGCAGGGCACCTGGGGTGTCGTGGTCGTCGCGGCGCTCCTGATCGCGGGCTCCGGTGCGATCTGGACGCTGTCGCGCCGCAAGCCCGTCGGGCACGGCGACGTGGCACCCGGCGGCCAGGACGCGGACGCCGGAACCGGCGAGCCGGCGGGCGTCGTCACCACCGCCATCGCGGCCGTCAGCCCGCCGCCCACCGCGGCCGCGCAGACCCACGACCTCACGGCCACCATCCCGGCCCCGGCCGGACCGGTCGCCGACCCGGCCCGACCCGCCACGGTCTAAGAGCCCCGGTAAGGACAGATCCACATGAACATCGACTGGGCAGCCCTTGGCACCGTCTTCGGCGTCTCCCTCGTCGCCACCGTCGCGCTCGTGGGCCTCTTCACCCTCGGCATCGTCGGCCTCTCCAAGCAGCCGGAACCGGCCGCGCAGGGCGGCTCCGGGGGCGGATCGCTCCTGCTGGCGCGCACCGGCGCGTACGTCTGCTTCGGCCTGTGCGCCGCGGCCGTGGCGTACGGCATCTATCTGATCGTCGCCTGAGCCCCACCCGACCCACCCGCATCGGGCCGGACGCACCTCGTGTGCGTCCGGCCCGATGTGCGTCTCAGCACACTGCGCCGCCGCAGGTCAACGGCGAGTTGACGGGTGTTCGCGGGGCGTGGTGGACTGCCGGAGCCATTACGGCGACAGCAGAGGAAGCCGGTGCGAATCCGGCGCGGTCCCGCCACTGTCACCGGGGAGCAGTCCCCCACCACGGAAGTCACGGTCCACGCAAGCGGACTGGAAGGCCGGGGGAACTGCGGATCCGGAAGCCAGGAGACTCTCGTCGCCGTCACGTCGAACCAGGGCGCGGACCCTGAGTGAGGACATATCGCCATGCCCGGCTGCCGTGCGTCCGTCCCTGTGCCACTCCGAACAGGTCCCCAGACCCTCCGAGGCGCAACGGCCGGCTGAACCGTGCGTGCCGATCGCATCTTCGCGTACGGCGCCACGGCCGGTCTGATCGGCGATCTGCTGCTCGGTGATCCCCGCCGGGGGCACCCGGTCGCCGCCTTCGGGCGGGCCGCGGCAGGCGTCGAACGCCGTCTGTGGCGCGACCACCGCGGGTGGGGCGCGCTGCACACCCTGATCTGCGCCGGAGGCGCCGCCGGGGGCGCCGCCCTGGCCGCCCGTGCGCTGCGCCGCCACCCCGCCGCGTCCGTCGTCCTGACCGCCGCCGCCACCTGGACCGTCGTCGGCGGTACGTCGCTGGGCCGCGAGGCCCGGTCCATCGGTGACGCCCTGGCAGCCGGGGACCTCGGACTGGCCCGTGCGCGGCTGCCGCGTCTGTGCGGCCGCGACCCGCAGTACCTGGACGGCCCGCAGATCGCCCGGGCCGTCGTGGAGTCCGTCGCCGAGAACACCTCGGACGCCGTGGTCGGCGCCCTGGTGTGGGGCGCGCTGGGCGGGGTTCCCGGACTCGTCGGGTTCCGCGCGGCGAACACGCTCGACGCGATGGTCGGTCACAAGTCGCCCCGCTACCGGCGTTACGGCTGGGCCTCGGCCCGCCTCGACGACCTCGCGGGCTGGCCGGGCGCCCGGCTGACGGCCCTGCTCGCCGTGACCGCCGGGGGGCGGCCACGGGGAGCGGTCCGGGCCTGGCGGGCGGACGCGGCCAAGCACCCGAGCCCCAACGCGGGCCCGGTGGAGGCCTCGTTCGCGGGGGCGCTCGGGGTGCGGCTCGGCGGGACGCTCTCGTACGGCGGCCGGGTCGAACACCGTCCCGTCCTCAACGGCGGGACGGGACGGGCCGTGGAGCCCGCGGACATCGAGCGGGCCGTGCGGCTGTCGCGCCGGGTGAGCGCACTGGCCCTCGGCGTGAGCGTGGCGGCCCGCCTGGGCGCAGGGCTCGCGGCACGGCGGATCGCGGGGAGCCGCACCCAGGGCGCCCCCGCCGCACGGCCGCGCACCGCGGGCACCCGTACCGCGGGCACCCGTACCGCGGGCACCCGTACCGCGGGCACCCGTACCGCGGCACCTCGACTCTCAGGACGGAGATTGATATGAGCGGCGGGCTGCTGGTCGCCGGGACCACCTCCGACGCGGGCAAGAGCGTCGTCACGGCGGGCATCTGCCGCTGGCTGGTGCGCCGCGGCGTGAAGGTCGCGCCGTTCAAGGCGCAGAACATGTCGCTCAACTCCTTCGTCACCCGCGAGGGCGCCGAGATCGGCCGCGCCCAGGCCATGCAGGCCCAGGCCGCCCGGGTGGAGCCGACCGCCCTGATGAACCCGGTGCTGCTCAAGCCCGGCAGCGACCGCTCCAGCCAGGTCGTCCTGATGGGGCGTCCGGTCGGCGAGATGAGTGCCCGCGGCTACCACGGCGGCCGTCAGGAGTCGCTCCTGTCCACGGTCGTGGACTGCCTGGAGCAACTCCGGGGCACGTATGACGCGGTGATCTGCGAAGGGGCGGGCAGTCCGGCCGAGATCAATCTGCGGCGCACGGACATCGTGAACATGGGCATCGCGCGGGCGGCACGCTTCCCGGTGGTGGTCGTCGGCGACATCGACCGCGGCGGGGTCTTCGCCTCGTTCTTCGGCACGACGGCGCTGCTCTCGGCCGAGGACCAGTCGCTGATCGCCGGCTATCTGGTCAACAAGTTCCGCGGCGACGTCTCGCTGCTGGAGCCCGGCCTGGACATGCTCCGCGAGCTGACGGGCCGTCCGACCTACGGGGTGCTGCCCTTCGCGCACGGCCTGGGCATCGACGAGGAGGACGGACTGCGGGTCTCGCTGCGCGGCACCGTCCGCGAATCGGCCGTCGCGCCGCCGCACGGCGAGGACATCCTGCGCGTCGCCGTGTGCGCCGTGCCGCTGATGTCCAACTTCACCGATGTGGACGCGCTCGCCGCCGAACCGGGCGTCGTCGTCCGCTTCGTGGACCGCGCCGAGGAGCTGGCCGACGCCGACCTCGTCATCGTGCCGGGCACCCGCGGCACCGTGAAGGCGCTCGCCTGGCTGCGCGAGCGCGGGCTCGCCGACGCGCTGCTGCGGCGCGCCGCCGAGGGCCGCCCGGTCCTCGGCATCTGCGGCGGCTACCAGATCCTCGGCGAACACATCGAGGACGACGTGGAGTCGCGCGCCGGGCAGGTCGACGGGCTCGGGCTGCTGCCCGTACGCATCCGGTTCGACCGCGAGAAGACCCTCGCCCGGCCGGTCGGCGAGGCACTCGGCGCCCCGGTCGAGGGGTACGAGATCCACCACGGCGTCGCGGACGTGCGGGGCGGCGAACCGTTTCTCACCGACGGGCGGGGACACCGCCTCGACGGCTGCCGGGCCGGCGCCGTGTGGGGCACCCACTGGCACGGCTCGCTGGAGAGCGACGCCTTCCGCCGCCGCTTCCTGACCGAGATCGCCCGGGCCGCCGGCCGCCGCTTCGAGCCCGCGCCCGACACCTGCTTCGCCGCGCTGCGGGAGGAACAGCTCGACCGCCTCGGCGACCTGATCGAAGAACACGCGGACACCGATGCGCTGTGGCGACTCATCGAGTCGGGCGCACCGGCAGGACTTCCCTTCATCGCCCCCGGAGCACCTGGAGCACGCGCATGAACGCCCCACTCGACGCCCCGCTGAGCACCGTGCTGTTGCTGTCGACGGCCGACACGGACCTCCTCGCCGCCCGCGCCTCGGGCGCCCCCTACCGGATCGGCAACCCGACCCGTATCGACGTCCGGGACGAGCTGCCCGCGCTGATCGCGGGCTCCACCGTCGCCGTCGTCCGCCTCCTGGGCGGCAAACGCGCCTGGGAGGACGGCCTCGCGGCCCTGAAGGCCTCCGGCATCCCGACCGTGCTGCTCGGCGGCGAGTCGGTGCCGGACGCGGAGCTGATGGCCGAGTCGTCCGTGCCGGCCGGCGTCGTGGCCGAGGCGCTGCGCTACCTGGTGGAGGGCGGCCCCGGGAATCTGGTCGAACTCGCCCGCTTCCTCTCCGACACCGTCCTGCTGACCGGGCACGGCTTCGCCGAACCGCAGAAGATGCCCGAGTGGGGACTGCACGGCAGCCGTACGTTCACCGAGGGGCGTCCGACCGTCGGCGTGCTCTTCTACCGGGCGCACCACCTCTCCGGCAACACCTCGTTCGTCGACGTGCTGTGCGACGCCGTCGAGGCGCGCGGCGCCAACGCCCTCCCGGTGTACTGCGGTTCGCTGCGCGGGGCGGACCCCGGGCTGTACGAGCTCCTCGGCCGGGCCGACGCCCTGGTCGCCACGGTGCTCGCGGCCGGCGGCACCCGCGCGTCGGACGCCTCCGCCGGGGGCGACGACGAGGCGTGGGACATCGGCGCGCTCGCCGACCTGAACGTGCCGGTGCTCCAGGGGCTCTGCCTCACCTCCTCGCGGGCCTCCTGGGAGGCGTCGGACGCGGCCCTGACACCCATGGACGCGGCGATGCAGGTCGCCATCCCCGAGTTCGACGGCCGGCTCATCACCGTGCCGTTCTCGTTCAAGGAGCAGGGCCCGGACGAGGTGCCCGTGTACCGCGCCGACCCCGAGCGGGCCGCACGCGTCGCCGGGATCGCCGTGCGCCACGCCGTCCTCAAGCACAAGCCCAACGCGGAGAAGAAGCTCGCCCTCGTCTTCACCGCCTACCCCACCAAGCACTCCCGCGTCGGCAACGCGGTCGGCCTGGACACGCCCGCCTCCGCCGTCCGCGTCCTGGACGCCCTGCGCGACGCCGGTTACGGGGTCGACGGTCACCCGGACAACGGCGACGAACTCATCCACCGCCTCATCAACGCCGGTGGCCACGACGTGGAGTGGCTGACCGAGGAGCAGCTCGCGGCGGCCCCCGCCCGGGTCCCGCTGGCCGACTACCGGGCCTGGTTCGCGACCCTGGAGCCGGGACTGCGCGACTCGATGCTGGAGCACTGGGGCGAGCCGCCGGGCTCCCTCTACGTGGACGGGGAGGACATCGTCCTCGCCTCGCTCCAGTTCGGGAACGTGGTGGTGCTGATCCAGCCGCCGCGCGGCTTCGGCGAGAACCCGATCGCGATCTACCACGACCCGGACATGCCGCCCTCGCACCACTACCTGGCGACGTACCGCTGGCTGGAGAACTCCTTCGGGGCGGACGCGGTCGTCCACATGGGCAAGCACGGCACGATGGAGTGGCTGCCCGGCAAGGGCCTCGGGCTGTCCGCCGGCTGCGGCCCGGACGCGGTGCTCGGCGAGCTGCCGCTGATCTACCCGTTCATCGTCAACGACCCGGGCGAGGGCACCCAGGCCAAGCGCCGGGGGCACGCCACGGTGGTGGACCACCTGGTGCCGCCGATGGCGCGCGCCGACACGTACGGGGATCTGGCGAAGCTGGAGCAGCTGCTCGACGAGTACGCGCTGGTCAGCGATCTCGACCCGACGAAGGCACCCGCCGTGCGGGCGCAGATCTGGACGCTGGTCAAGGCCGCCGAGCTCCACCACGACCTGCATGTCGACGAGCAGCCGGGCGACGACGCCTTCGACTCGTTCGTCATGCACATCGACGGGTACCTCTGCGAGATCAAGGACGTCCAGATCCGCGACGGTCTCCACATCCTGGGCGGTGGCCCGGCCGACGAGGCCCGGGTCAACCTGGTGCTGGCCGTGCTGCGCGCCTCGCAGGTGTGGGGCGGTACGGCGAACGCCCTGCCCGGACTGCGGGCGGCGCTCGCCGGGCACTTCGGGCTCAGCGAGAAGGAGTTGCTGGGCGAGCCGGGCGCCGCCGTGAAGGTGCCGGCCGAGCTGAGTGAGCTGGTGGACGGCCCGGCCAGGACGGGCGCGGACGCCATCGACCTGCTGGAGCAGTTGTGCCGCCGCCTCGCGGAGGGCATGGAGGCGCGCGGCTGGGAGCTCACGGCGGTGGCCGGTCTGGTGCGGGAGGTGCTGGGCTCCGAACTCCCGGACGCGGTCGCCGTCCTCGGATTCGCCTGCGAGGAGGTCGTGCCCCGGCTCGCCCGGACGACCGACGAGATCGACCACATCCTCCTCGCCCTGGACGGCGGCTTCGTCCCGGCGGGCCCCTCGGGTTCGCCGACGCGCGGGCTCGTCAACGTGCTGCCGACCGGCCGCAACTTCTACTCGGTGGACCCGAAGGCGATCCCGTCCCGGCTGTCGTGGGAGGTCGGCCAGTCGCTCGCGGACTCGCTGATCGCCCGGTACCTCGCCGACACGGGCGCCTACCCGAAGTCGGTCGGCCTGACCGTGTGGGGCACGTCCGCCATGCGCACCCAGGGCGACGACATCGCGGAGATCCTGGCGCTGCTCGGCTGCCGCCCGGTGTGGGACGAGGCCTCGCGCCGGGTCACCGGCTTCGAGGTGGTGCCGGTGAGCGAGCTGGGCCGGCCGCGCATCGACGTGACGGTCCGCATCTCGGGCTTCTTCCGGGACGCGTTCCCGCATGTGGTGGGCCTGATCGACGACGCGGTGCGCGCGGTGGCGGAACTGGACGAGCCGGCCGACGCCAACTACGTACGGGCGCACGCCGACGAGGACACCGCGGAGCACGGTGACCGGCGCCGGGCCACGGCACGCATCTTCGGCTCGAAGCCGGGGGCGTACGGGGCGGGGCTGCTGCCGCTGATCGACGCGCGCAACTGGCGCTCGGACGCGGACCTGGCCGAGGTGTACGCGGTCTGGGGCGGTTACGCGTACGGGCGCGGGCTGGAGGGGCGGGCGGCGCGCGGGGACATGGAGACGGCGTTCCGGCGGATCGCGGTGGCGGCGAAGAACGTGGACACGCGGGAGCACGACCTGGTCGACGCGGATGACTACTTCCAGTACCACGGCGGGATGGTCGCCATGGTGCGGCATCTGACGGGTGAGTCGCCCGAGGCCTATGTGGGCGACTCGGCGACGCCGGATCAGGTGAAGACGCGGACGCTGGGCGAGGAGACCCACCGGGTCTTCCGCGCGCGGGTCGTGAACCCGCGCTGGATGGCGGCCATGCGGCGGCACGGGTACAAGGGCGCCTTCGAGATGGCGGCGACCGTGGACTACCTGTTCGGGTACGACGCGACGGCGGGGGTGGTCGACGACTGGATGTACGAGAAGTTGTCGGCCGAGTACGTCTTCGATCCGGAGAACCGGGAGTTCATGCAGAGGTCCAACCCCTGGGCGCTGCGCGGGATCTCGGAGCGGCTGCTGGAGGCGGCGGAGCGGGGGCTGTGGGCGGAGCCGGACGCGGAGACGCTGGAGCGGTTGCGGGCCACGTACCTGGAGCTCGAAGGGGATCTGGAGGGGGACGCGTGAGCGGGCGTCGCGGGGCGCCCGCGGCGGGCCTCCTCCCGTGTCCGGCCCCTTCCCGTGACCGAGGGCTCCGCCCCCGGACCCCCGCTCCCCGGACTCCCCCGGACCCCGTCCGGGGGGACCCCCGGAGGCTGACATCGAACCGCTCCCCCAAGGAGGTCCTGTGAGTACGCCTTATCCCTTCACCGCCCTCGTCGGGCAGGACGACCTCCGGCTCGGCCTGCTCCTCAACGCCGTCTCGCCCGCCGTCGGCGGCGTCCTCGTGCGCGGCGAGAAGGGGACCGCCAAGTCCACCGCCGTGCGCGCCCTGGCCGCGCTCATGCCCGAGGTGTCCGTCGTCCCCGGCTGCCGGTTCTCCTGCGACCCGGTGTCCCCCGATCCGGCGTGTCCCGACGGGCCCCACGAGGCCGGGCCCGGCGTGTCACGGGCGGCGCGGACCGTCGAGCTGCCCGTCGGCGCGTCCGAGGACCGGCTCGTCGGGGCGCTCGACATCGAGCGGGCGCTCGCCGAGGGCGTGAAGGCCTTCGAGCCCGGGCTGCTCGCCGACGCCCATCGCGGGATTCTGTACGTCGACGAGGTCAACCTCCTCCATGACCACCTGGTCGACCTGCTGCTCGACGCCGCCGCCATGGGTGCTTCCTACGTCGAGCGCGAAGGCGTCTCCGTACGGCATGCCGCGCGCTTCCTGCTCGTCGGGACCATGAATCCCGAGGAGGGTGAACTGCGCCCGCAGTTGCTCGACCGGTTCGGGCTGACCGTCGAGGTCGCCGCGTCCCGCGAGACCGACCTGCGGGTCGAGGTCGTGCGGCGCCGGCTCGCGTACGACGAGGATCCGGCCGCGTTCGCCGCCCGGTGGGCCGACGAGGAGGGCGCGTTGCGGGCGCGGATCGTGGCCGCGCGCGCGTTGCTGCCCCGAGTGCGGCTCGGGGACGGCGCCCTGCGCCAGATCGCGGCCACCTGCGCGGCCTTCGAGGTCGACGGGATGCGGGCCGACATCGTGATGGCCCGGACCGCCACCGCTCTGGCCGCCTGGGCCGGGCGCACGGACGTGCTCGCCGAGGACGTCCGGCAGGCCGCCCTGCTCGCCCTCCCCCACCGGCGCCGGCGCAATCCCTTCGACGCGCCGGGGCTCGACGAGGACAAGCTCGACGACACGCTGGAGCAGAACAGCTCCGAGGACGACGATCCGGACCCGGACGGCCCGGGGGGCGGTGGGCGCCCGCCGGGGGGCGAGGGCCCCGGCACACCGCCGCAGGGCGAGGGCGGAGCCGACGACACGCCCGCGCAGTCCGTACCCGAGCAGGGCGGGGAGAAGGAGCGGGAGCCGGCCCGGGGACCGTCCTCCGGGGGCGGTGAGCAGCAGCCCGTACGGGCCGGTGAGCCGTTCCGTACGAAGGTGCTGAGCGTGCCCGGTCTGGGCGAGGGCACGGCGGGGCGGCGGTCCCGGGCGCGTACGGAGCACGGCCGGACGACCGGCGCGCGGCGGCCGCGGGGCGCGCTGACGAAGCTGCATCTGGCCGCGACCGTGCAGGCCGCCGCCCCGCATCAGCGGGCCCGGGGCCGGTCGGGGCGGGGGCTGGTGGTGCGGCGGGACGACCTGCGGCAGGCGGTGCGCGAGGGGCGCGAGGGGAACCTCGTGCTGTTCGTCGTGGACGCGTCCGGGTCGATGGCCGCCCGGCAGCGGATGAGCGCGGTGAAGGGTGCGGTGCTGTCGCTGCTGATGGACGCGTACCAGCGTCGGGACAAGGTCGGGCTGATCACCTTCCGGGGCAAGGACGCCGAGGTGGTGCTGCCGCCGACGTCGTCCGTGGACGCGGCCGCCGCGCGGCTGGAGATGCTGCCGACCGGTGGGCGTACCCCGGTGGCCGCGGGGCTGTTGAAGGCGCATGACGTGCTGCGGGTGGAGCGGCTCCGCGATCCCTCGCGGCGGCCGTTGCTGGTCGTGGTGACCGACGGACGGGCTACCGGGGGGCCGGAGCCGGTGGCGCTGGCCGCGCGGGCCGCACGGCTGCACGAGGCCGAGGGCACCGCCTCCGTGGTCGTGGACTGCGAGTCGGGGCCCGTACGGCTCGGGCTCGCGGGGAGCCTCGCGGGTGATCTGGGCGGCACCGCCGTCACGCTCGACGAGCTGCGGGCTGATGCGATCGCCGGGCTCGTCAAGGACGTTCAGGGCTACAGCAGGAGGGCCGCGTAATGCCGCAGGGACAGCCGGTCAGCGTGCCGGACGACGGACTCACCACCCGACAGCGCCGCAACCGGCCGTTGCTGGTGGTGCACACCGGCATCGGCAAGGGGAAGTCGACGGCGGCCTTCGGGCTCGCCCTGCGCGCCTGGAATCAGGGGTGGCCGATCGGGGTCTTCCAGTTCGTGAAGTCGGCGAAGTGGAAGGTCGGCGAGGAGAACGCGCTGAAGGTCCTCGGCGCGAGCGGCGAGGGCGGGTCCGTGGCCTGGCACAAGATGGGCGAGGGCTGGTCCTGGGTCCAGCGCGATCAGCAGCTGGACAACGAGGCGGCCGCGCGGGAGGGCTGGGAGCAGGTCAAGCGTGATCTGGCCGCCGAGACGTACCGGCTGTACGTGCTGGACGAGTTCGCCTACCCCATGCACTGGGGGTGGGTCGACACCGATGAGGTCGTCGAGGTGCTGCGCGGCCGGCCCGGAAGCCAGCACGTGGTGATCACCGGGCGCAACGCGCCGGACGCGCTGGTGGACGCGGCGGACCTCGTGACCGACATGTCGAAGGTGAAGCACCCGATGGACGCCGGGCAGAAGGGCCAGAGGGGCATCGAGTGGTGAACGTGCCGCGCCTGGTCATCGCCGCGCCGGCGTCCGGCAGCGGCAAGACCACCGTCGCGACGGGTCTGATGGCCGCCTTCGCCGGGCGGGGGCTCGCCGTGTCCGGGCACAAGGTGGGCCCCGACTACATCGATCCGGGCTACCACACGCTGGCCACCGGGCGGCCGGGGCGCAATCTCGACGCGTACATGTGCGGGCCGGAGCTCATCGCTCCGCTGTTCGCGCACGGTGCGCAGGGGTGCGGCCTGGCGGTCGTCGAAGGCGTGATGGGGCTGTACGACGGGGCGTCGGGGCAGGGAGAGCTCGCCTCCACGGCGCAGGTCGCGAAGTTGCTGCGGGCGCCGGTGGTGCTCGTGGTGGACGCGTCGTCGCAGTCGCGGTCCGTGGCGGCGCTGGTGCACGGATTCGCCTCCTGGGACACGCAGGTGCGGATCGGCGGGGTGATCCTGAACAAGGTCGGCTCGGACCGTCACGAGGCGCTGTTGCGGGAGGCCCTGGACGAGTCCGGGGTTCCGGTGCTGGGGGTGCTGCGGCGCGCCGCGCAGGTGGCGGTTCCGTCGCGGCACCTGGGGCTGGTGCCGGTGGCCGAGCGGCGGGGCGACGCGGTGGCCGCCGTCGCGGCGATGGGGGACCGGGTGCGGGCCGGGTGCGACCTGGATGCCTTGATGGCCCTGGCGCGTTCGGCGCCGCCGGTGCCGGGTGCGGTGTGGAGCGCGGTGGAGGCTGTGAAGGGCGCGGCGGAGGCTGTGGGGGGCGATGCCGCCCTCGGCGGTGCCGTTTCCCTCCCCGGCCCTTCGCGTGACCGGGAACGCCGCCCGCTGGCCCCCGCTCCTCAAGCACCGGAGCTGGAGGGTACGCGGGCAGCGCCGGGAAGTTCGCCGGAGGGGCTGGATTCCGGGGCTCCCGTCGTCGCCGTCGCCTCCGGTCCCGCCTTCACCTTCTCCTACGCCGAGCACGGCGAGTTGCTCGCCGCCGCCGGGGCCGAGGTGGTGCCGTTCGATCCGTTGCGGGACGAGGCGCTGCCCGACGGGACTCGCGGGCTCGTCGTCGGGGGCGGGTTTCCCGAGGTGTACGGGCCCGAGCTGTCGGCCAACGAGTCGTTGCGCGGGGCCGTCGCGGAGCTGGCGGCGTCCGGGGCTCCGGTGGCCGCCGAGTGCGCGGGGCTGCTGTATCTGGCGCGGTCGCTGGACGGGCGGCCGATGTGCGGGGTGCTGGACGCCGAGGCGCGGATGTCGGAGCGGCTGACGCTCGGGTACCGGGACGCCGTGGCGGTCTCCGACAGCGTGCTGGCGGCCGCGGGGACGCGGATGCGCGGGCACGAGTTCCACCGCACCGTGCTGGAGCCCGGCGCGGGCGACACACCGGCCTGGGGCATGCACCAGCCGGAGCGGCGCCTGGAGGGGTTCGTGCGGCAGGGCGTGCACGCGAGTTATCTGCATACCCACTGGGCTTCGGCGCCCGGTGCGGCCCGCCGATTCGTGGAGAGGTGCAAGGGATGAACACACTGGTAGGGGTCGGCGTCGGGCCCGGTGATCCGGAGCTGGTGACCGTCAAGGGCGTCAACGCGCTGCGGGACGCCGCGGTCGTCGTGGTGCCCGTGATGGACACCGGGGAGCGGGGCCGCGCCGAGGCGACGGTGCTGCACTACGTCGGGGCCGAGAAGGTCGTGCGGGTCGTGTTCGCGCTCAACGAGCGGACGGACCGGGCGCGCCGGGAGGCGGCGTGGGACGAGGCGGGCGGGCGGGTCGCGGAGTTGCTGCGTACGCATGGCTCGGTGGCGTTCGCGACCATCGGGGACCCCAATGTGTACTCGACGTTCACGTATCTCGCGCACACGATCGGTGAGCTGCTGCCGGGGACGGCCGTGGTGACGGTGCCGGGGATCACGGCGATGCAGGATCTGGCGGCGCGCAGCGGCGCGGTGCTGACCGAGGGCACCGAGCCGTTGACGCTCGTGCCGGTGACCGCCGGGGCGGATGTGCTGAGGGAGGCCCTCAAGGGGCCCGGGACGGTCGTCGCGTACAAGTTCGGGCGGCTGGCCGAGGAGGTCGCCGCGGCGTTGAGCGAGACGGGGCGGACCGAGGACGCGGTGTGGGGTTCGGCGCTCGGGCTGCCGGAGGAGTCGATCCGGCCGGCGGCGGAACTGGCCGACGGCCCGTTGCCGTACCTCTCCACGCTGATCGCGCCCGCGCCGCGCGACGGCGGGCGGGGCGGCAAGCTGTGAGGCGGTCACTGCGCGAAGCCCACCACCAGCCAGATGAAGCCCACTCCCCCGATCGTGCACAGCAGGGTGGAGCGGGCCGGGTGGTCGTGGTGCGCCTCGGGCAGGATCTCGGCTGCGGCGAGGTAGAGCAGCACTCCGCCGAAGAAGCCGAGATAGCAGCCGAGGAGTTCCTCCGGAAGGGTGAACACGAGCGTCGTCGCCGCGCCGACGACGGGCGCCGACGCGTCCGCGTACAGCATCGTCAGGGCCTTGCGGCGGGCGTTTCCGTACAGGCTGGTGATCGTGTAGGTGTTGAAGCCGTCCGCGAAGTCGTGGGTGATGACGGCGAGGGCGACGGCCGCTCCCATGCCTCCGCCGACCTGGAAGGCCGCGCCGAGGGCCACGCCGTCCATCAGGCTGTGCAGGACCATGGCCGCCGCCGCCGTCAGTCCGACCTGGGGCACGCGTTCCTCGCTCGCCCCGTGTGCGGCCTGGCGTACGGCGAGCAGACGCTCCACCAGGTGCGCGAAGAGGAAGCCGCCCACGAACAGCAGCAGGGCCGCCGGTACGCCGAAGACGAGGCCGCCCGCGGCCTCCATGGCCTCCGGCAGCAGGTCGAGGCCGACGACGCCGAGCATCAGTCCGCCGGCGAATCCGAGCACCAGGTGGCGGCGGTCGGTGACGCGCTGGGCGACCCAGCCGCCGACCAGGGTCATCAGGAACGCGCCGAGCGCGACGAACACCGCCATGGGCTCTTGCTAGCCGATTGACCCCGGTGCCCGCATCTCCGGGCGCCCACCGTCATGTCCCGTTGTCTTCCGTCCTGAAAGGACCGTTCCATGTCCGAAGCAGTCGACGCGGTCGCCGCGCCCGCCCACGGCACCGTCACGTTCGTCGGTGCCGGCCCCGGCGCCGCCGATCTGCTGACCTTCCGGGCGGCGCGGGCCATCGCGGACGCCGACATCGTCATCTGGGCCGCCAGCCTGGTGCAGGCGGAGGTCCTCGACCACGCCCGGGAGGGCGCCGAGATCCTGGACTCGGCGCAGATGTCCCTCGAAGAGGTGGTCGCCGTGTACCGGCGGGCGGCGGACGAGGGGCTGAAGGTCGCCAGGATCCACTCCGGCGACCCGGCGCTGTGGGGCGGCACCCAGGAACAGGTCGACCGCTGCGGTGAGCTGGGCGTGGCGGTGGAGATCGTGCCCGGCGTGTCGTCGTTCTCCGCGGTCGCGGCCATCGCGCAGCGCGAGCTGACGATCCCCGAGGTGGCGCAGTCGGTGATCCTGACCCGGCTCGGCGGGGGCAAGACCCCGATGCCGCCCGGCGAGGAGGTCCGGGAGTTCGCCCGGCACGGCACGACGATGGCGCTGTTCCTGTCGGCGGCCCGCTCCGGTCAGCTGACCCAGGAGCTCCTCGAAGGCGGCTACCCGACGTCGACGCCCGTCGTGATCGCCTATCAGGCGACGTGGCCCGAGGAACTGATCCTGCACTGCACGATCGAGACGCTGGAGGCCACGGTCAAGGAGCACAAGCTCTGGAAGCACACGCTGTTCCTGGTCGGCCCGGCCCTGTCGGCGTCGGGGACGCGTTCGCACCTGTACCACCCGGGGCACTTCCACGGGTACCGCAAGGCCGACAAGGCGGCACGCGCCGAGTTGCGAGCCCAGCGGTCCGGCTCGTGATCCGCGTCTTCGGTACGGGTACGGGGGCGCCGCTCACCCCCGACGCCGTGGAGGCGCTGGCCGGGGCCACCCTCGTCGTCGGTGCCCGGCGCCATCTGGACGGCGCCGCGCTGCCGGCGGGCGCCGGGCGGGTGGTCCTGGGGCCGCTGTCTCCCGCGCTCGACCGGATCGGCAGGCACCTCGCCGAGGACGGGGCCCGGGTCGTGGTGCTGGCCTCCGGTGATCCGGGGTTCTTCGGGATCGTCCGGGCGCTGGCGGAGCGGTTCGGTTCCGCGGCGCTCGATGTGCGGCCGGGGGCGCCGTCCATCGCGGTGGCGTTCGCCCGGCTCGGTCTTCCGTGGGACGACGCGGTCGTCGTCAGCGCGCACGGGCGTGATCCGAGGACCGCGGTGAACGTGTGCTTCGCGCACCCGAAGGTCGCGGTGCTGACGGGGCCGGGCGCCGGGCCGGCGGAGCTGGCGGCCGGGCTGCTGTACCGGAGCGAGGAGCGGATCCTGGTCGTCGCGACGGCGCTCGGCGACCCGGAGCGCGAGCGCGTCGAGCGGCTGACGCCCCGGGAGGCGGCGGCCCGGCCCTGGCCGGATCCGGTGAGCGTGGTGCTGTGCCTCGACGAGTCGCGGGCCCTGTCGCCGGTACGGACGGTGGCCGGTGCGGACGCCGGTCCGGCCGGATGGGCGCTGGACGAAGCGGAGTTCGAACACCGGGACTCGATGATCACCAAGTTCGAGGTGCGGGCGCTGGCGCTGGCCAGGCTCGGGCCGCGCACCGGTGATCTGGTGTGGGACGTCGGCGCCGGTTCGGGATCGGTGGCGGTGGAGTGCGCGCGGCTCGGCGCGGCCGCCGTGGCGGTCGAGAAGACCGCGGACGGGGTTGAGCGGATCCGGGCGAACGCCGCCGCGCACGGGGTGTACGTGCGGGCGGTGCACGGCGCCGCACCCACGGTGCTCTCCGATCTGGAGGACCCCGACGCGGTGTTCATCGGGGGCGGCGGACGTGAGCTGCCCGCGATCGTGACGGCGTGCGCCCGGCGGGCGCGGCGTGCCGTGGTGGTGGCGGTGGCGGCGCTGGACCGGGTGGGTCCGGTGCGGTCGGCGCTGGCCTCTGCCGGGTTCGCCCCCGAGGGCGTGCTGTTGCAGTCGTCGCGGCTGGCGCCGCTGCCCGGTGACGTGACCCGGCTCGCCGCGGCCAACCCGGTCTTTCTGCTGTGGGGCGTCCGCTCCGCGGCCGGTGCAAGTGAAGGAGCAACCCAGTGATCGGCCTGATCTCCGCGACGGCGGCGGGCGCCGTCGCCCGTGACCGGCTGGCCGCGGCCTGGCCCGGCCGAGCCGTGGTCTACGACGGCCCGGTGGGCGAGGCAGTGCGGCGGGCGTTCGCCGAGTGCGAGCAGCTGGTGTGTTTCCTGGCGACGGGGGCCGTGGTGCGGCTGGTCGGTCCGCTGCTCCGGGACAAGTCGGCCGATCCCGGAGTCGTCTGTGTGGACGAGGCGGGGCGTCACGCGGTGGCGCTGCTCGGCGGGCACGGCGGCGGGGCGAACGCCCTGGCGGTGGCGGTCGGCGAGGTGCTGGGGGCCGCGCCGGTGGTGACGACGGCGACGGACGCGGTGGGCGTTCCCGGCCTTGACATGCTGGGGCTCCCCGTGGAGGGGGATGTCGCGGGGGTGTCGCGGGCGATGCTGGACGGGGCTCCGGTGGCCTTGCGGGCGGATGCGGTGTGGCCGCTGCCCGCGCTGCCGCCGAACGTGGCGGCCGGGGGCGCGAGCGCCGCCGTGCTGCACCTCACCGACCGGGTGGTCGCACTCGCGGCGCGCGAGGCCGTGCTGCGGCCCGCCTCCCTCGCCGTCGGGGTCGGCGCGTCCAAGGACGCGCCCGCGGGCGAGGTGCTCGGGCTGATCCGGGACGCGCTCGCGGAGGCCGGGCTCTCGCCGCTGAGCATCGCGGAACTGGTGACCGTGGACGCGAAGGGCGAGGAGCCCGCGATCGTGGCGGCCGCCGCTGAGCTGGGCGTGCCGCTGCGGACGTATCCCGCCGGGGCGCTGGCCCGGATCGAGGTGCCGCATCCGTCCGACGCGCCGCTCGCCGCCGTCGGCACGCCGTCGGTGGCGGAGGCCGCGGCGCTCGCGGAGGGCGGCGAACTCCTCGTACCGAAACGGAAGTCGGCGCCCGAGGGACGGGCCGCGATGGCGACCTGTGCGGTGGTGCGCCGGGCGCCGCGCGGGCGGCTCGCCGTCGTGGGGCTCGGCCCCGGGGCGCGCGACCTGCTGACACCGCGCGCCCGCGAAGAGCTGCGCCGGGCGTCGGTACTGGTCGGGCTCGACCAGTACGTCGACCAGATCAGGGATCTCCTGCGGCCGGGCACCACGGTCCTGGAGTCGGGCCTAGGCGCCGAGGAGGAACGGGCCCGGACCGCGGTCGCCGAGGCGCGCAAGGGCCATGCGGTGGCGCTGATCGGCAGCGGTGACGCGGGCGTGTACGCGATGGCCTCGCCGGCGCTGGCCGAGGCGGGCGCCGACATCGACGTGGTGGGAGTGCCGGGGGTGACGGCGGCACTGGCCGCGGCCGCGATCCTGGGCGCCCCGCTGGGCCACGACCACGTGTCGATCAGCCTCTCCGATCTGCACACGCCGTGGGAGGTCATCGAGCGCCGGGTCCGGGCCGCGGCCGAGGCCGACATCATCGTGACGTTCTACAACCCGCGCAGCCGGGGCCGCGACTGGCAGCTCCCGAAGGCGCTGTCGATTCTGTCGGAACACCGGGAACCGACCACGCCGGTGGGCGTCGTGCGCAACGCCTCCCGGCCCGACGAGTCCAGCCGGGTGACCTCGCTGGCCGCCCTGGACCCGGCGACCGTCGACATGATGACCGTCGTCACCGTCGGCAACACGGCCACCCGCGAGATCGCCGGCCGCATGGTCACCCCGCGCGGCTACCGCTGGCAGTCGGCCACGACCGCGCCGTGAGCCGGTCCGCCGCCACCCCCCGCCCCCACCCCCAGGAACACCGAGGAGAACCCGTGAACACCCCGTCCGCCCAGCCCGCCCTGCTCATCGCCGGCCACGGCACCCGGGACGAGGGCGGGGCCGCCGCCTTCCGCGACTTCGTGGCCGAACTCGGCGCCCGCAACCCGCAGTTGCCCGTCGCCGGCGGATTCATCGAACTGTCGCCGCCGCCGCTCGGCGACGCCGTGACCGAGCTCGTCGAACAGGGCGTCAAGCACTTCGCCGCCGTTCCGCTGATGCTGGTGTCGGCCGGCCACGCCAAGGGCGACATCCCTGCGGCGCTGACCCGCGAGAAGGAGCGCCACCCCGGCATCTCGTACACGTACGGGCGTCCGCTGGGCCCGCATCCGGCGCTGCTGAAGGTGCTGGAGCGGCGCGTGGACGAGGTGCTGGGCGACACCGACCGGTCCGAGGTGACGATTCTGCTGGTGGGACGCGGTTCCACCGACCCGGACGCCAACGCCGAGGTGCACAAGGCGGCGCGGCTGTTCTGGGAGGGGCGGGGCTACGCGGGCGTGGAAACCGCTTTCGTCTCGCTGGCCGCCCCTGATGTGCCGTCCGGTCTGGACCGTTGCGTGAAGCTGGGTGCGGGGCGCATAGTCGTTCTGCCGTACTTCCTCTTCACCGGCATTCTGCCGGACCGTGTGCGTGACCAGACCACGGAGTGGGCCGCCGCCCACCCGGAGCTGGACGTCCGGTCGGCCGAAGTGATCGGCGCCGCGGAGGAACTGCTCGATCTGGTCATGGAGCGCTACCGGGAGGCCGTCAAGGGCGATCTGCGGATGAACTGCGACTCTTGCGTGTACCGGATCGCGCTGCCGGGCTTCGAGGACAAGGTGGGACTGCCGCAGCAGCCGCACTTCCACCCTGACGACGACGGCCATCACCACCACCCCCACCATGGCGGTCATGCACACTCCCACTGAACGCCCCGACGCCACAGGCGCGGGCGCGCACGATCTGCGTCACCACGGTGACGTGGAAGTACGGGGACGGGGACGGGATCTGACCGATCTCGCCGTCAACGTACGGGCCGGCACCCCACCGGCCTGGCTGAAGGAGCGGATCGCCGCGTCCCTCGGCACGCTCGCCGCGTACCCGGACGGGCGCGCGGCGCGTGCGGCGGTCGCCGCCCGGCACGGGTTGCCGCCGGAGCGGGTCCTGCTGACGGCGGGTGCGGCGGAGGCGTTCGTGCTGATCGCGCGGGCGCTGCCGGCCCGGCGGCCGGTCGTGGTCCATCCGCAGTTCACCGAGCCGGAGGCGGCGCTGCGCGCGGCCGGGCACGAGGTGCGGCGGGTGCTGCTGCGGGCCGTGGACGGCTTCCGGCTGGATCCGGCGGCCGTGCCGGACGACGCGGATCTGGTGGTCGTCGGAAATCCGACGAACCCGACGTCCGTGCTGCATCCCGCGGCCGTGCTGGAACGGCTGGCGCGTCCCGGCCGGACGCTGGTGGTCGACGAGGCGTTCATGGACGCGGTGCCGGGCGAGCGCGAGGCGTTGTGCGGCCGTACGGACATCCCGGGGCTCGTGGTCCTGCGCAGCCTCACCAAGACGTGGGGACTCGCCGGGCTGCGGATCGGGTACGTGACGGCCGCGGCCGAGACGATCCGCACGCTGGAGGAGGCCCAGCCGTTGTGGCCGGTCTCCTCGCCGGCGCTGGCGGCGGCGGAGGCGTGTGTGGAGCCGCGGGCACTGGCCGAGGCGGCCGCGGCGGCGGACCGGATCGCGGTGGACCGCTGCCATCTGGTGGCGGGGCTGCGGGAGTTCACCGAGATACGTGTGGTGGAGCCGGCGCAGGGACCGTTCGTCCTCATCCGGCTGGAGCGGGCCGCGGAGATACGGGAGCGGCTGCGGATGCTGGGCTTCGCGGCCCGCCGCGGCGATACGTTTCCGGGGCTCGGCGACGCGTGGCTGCGGCTGGCGGTGCGGGACCGTACGACGACCAACCGCTTCCTGCAGGCATTCGACCAGGCACTCCAGGCGCTGTCCGTGGTGAGCCGGTGAGTGGATGACCCCCGTGCGGCCCGCCCGCCCCGTCCGCTGACCCGCCGCGTCGCGGTGCGTCCCGGTGCGCGGCCCCTCGCCCGTCGCCGGGCGGCAGGACCGCGTTCGCCGCACAGCGCGTGCCGGGCACCGAGCGGGGAGCGGTGCTCCGTGTACGGAACACCGCTCCCGTTCTCCTGTTCCCCCGTTCCCCCTCTTCCCCGTTCCCCCTACGGCCCCCCGGCCGCCCCCTCGGGCCCTGTTCCCCTCCCCCCGGTATCAGTCCTGCGCACGGCGCCGGGTCACGACCATCGCGCCGGCGCCGGCCGCCAGCAGGAGCGCGGCGCCACCGGCGATGTACGGCGTGGTGGAACTGCTGCCCGTCTCGGCGAGGTCGGCGTCGCTGGTCCGGGGCGCGTCACCGGTGCCGGTCTGGGTCTTCACGTCTCCGCCGGTGTCGCCGCCCGTGGAGCCGGCCGAGGAACCTGCGGTGCCTGAACCGGCGCTGGTGGAACCGCCGTCGGTGGCCCCGCCGTCGGACGAACCGCCGTCGGACGAACCGCCGTCGGACGAACCGCCGCTGTCACCACCCCCGTTGTCACCACCCCCGTTGTCACCGCCGCCGTTGTCACCGCCGCCGTTGGCGGACCCCCCGCTGTCACCGCCGCCGTTGGCGGACCCGCCACTGTGACCACCGCCGTTGTCACCGCCACCCGTACCGCCACCCGAACCGGGCCTCTTGGGCGTCTCGCAGGTGGCCTCGGCGAGCGTGACCTCCCCCTTCACATCCGCGACGTTCAGGTTCAGCGGGTTGACCGAGACCTTCAACTGGAGCGCCACAGCCGCCGCGGTGCGCGAGGTGGTGCTCGTCTTCGACAGGGCGAGCGTCACCGACCCCACGCCCTTCACCGCGATCTGCGTGGTCCCTCCGGCGGTCAGGCGGACGCGCTTGCCGAGGACCCGCACGTGTCCCAGGACGTTCGACTCCGCGACCGGCCTGTGGCCGACCTCGCAGACGGCCTTGGAGGTGACCTGCTCGACCTCGACCAGCGGGAGCAGCGGCAGACCGGGGACATGCAGACGCGCCTTGACCACATTGCTGTAGCCCTCGGCCCGGTGCTTGCGCACGGTCGCCTTCGCCGTGGCCACATCGGCACGCAGCACGCTGACCGGCCTTCCGCCCTCCACACCGTCGAGCTTCACGGTCAACGCGGTCTGTTCGGCGCTCCGCGGCGCGTGGACCTCGTTGAGCGTGGCCTTGAGCGGCACATCGAGCGTCTTGTTCAGGAGCGAGACGTCGAGTGCGGTACGGAGCACGACCGCGCTCGCCTTCCCGTCGCCGGTGGTCGTGGCGGTGGTCGCGGTGGCGGCCTGCGCCGGGACGGCGACCAGCAGGGCGACGGGAGCGGCGGCGACCGCCAGGGCGGCGAGGCGGAAGGTGTTGCTGTTCAAGATGGTGGAACCCCCACAAGAGACATGGAGCCACCGGCGCCGTCCAATGGGGGACATCGCGGGCACCGGTGGCCTCGACTCCGTGAATCTTTACGCACAGAGGGTGAACTGACAGACACCCGACGTGAGTTCACCCCAAAGGGTGGTTTTCGCCTCGGTATTCGATTATTCCGGCACGCGCGTTCCTCGAGTTCACCCGTTTCACCGAACGCGGAGGGCTCGAAGGGGCTTCGTACCGGCGCGCGGGAAGTGATTCAACGAGCGGGCGAGCTCCGGGTCACTGCCGGTCAACACGGCGCATCCCGGGCCCGCCCGGCCCCGGACCGGAGAACTCAGCGGATCACGCGCCCGTCGAGGACGATCCGCCGCGGCGCCGCCAGCACGCGCACGTCCGCCCGCGGGTCCTCGTCGTACACCACCAGGTCGGCCGGTGCGCCCTCCTCCAGCCCCGGCCGGCCGAGCCAGGCGCGGGCGGCCCACGTCGTCGCGGACAGCGCCTCCAGCGCGGGGATGCCCGCCTTGACGAGCTCCGCGACCTCGTCGGCCACCAGGCCGTGGGCGAGGACCCCGCCGGCGTCGGTGCCGACGAACACCGGCACCCCCGCGTCGTACGCGGAGCGCACGGTGTCGTAACGGCGTTCGTGCAGTCGGCGCATGTGGGCCGACCAGCGGGGGTACTTGGCGTCGCCGCCCTTCGCGAGCGAGGGGAAGGTGGCGATGTTGACCAGGGTGGGGACGATCGCGACGCCGCGCTCGGCGAAGAGCGGGACGGTCTCCTCGGTCAGCCCGGTGGCGTGCTCGATGCAGTCGATGCCGGCCTCGACGAGATCCCGGAGGGAGTCCTCGGCGAAGCAGTGGGCGGTGACCCGGGCCCCCAGCCGGTGCGCCTCGGCGATGGCCGCCGTGACGGCCTCGCGCGGCCAGCAGGCGGTCAGGTCGCCCACCTCGCGGTCGATCCAGTCGCCGACGAGCTTCACCCAGCCGTCCCCGCGGCGCGCCTCCTGCGCGACGTACGCCACCAGTTCGTCCGGCTCGATCTCGTACGCGTAGTTCCTGGTGTAGCGGCGGGTCCTGGCGATGTGCCGGCCGGCCCTGATGATCTTCGGGAGGTCCTCACGGTCGTCGATCCACCGCGTGTCGGCGGGCGAGCCGGCGTCCCGCAGGAGCAGCGCGCCGGCCTCGCGGTCGTCCAGTGCCTGCTTCTCCGTGGTCGCCACGTCCACGGCGCCGTGGTGGTCGAGCCCGACGTGGCAGTGGGCGTCGACCAGTCCGGGCAGGGCCCAGCCGGTGACGACGACCGCGTCGTCCGCGCCGGGGGGCCGCTCGTACGTCACCCGTCCGTCGACCGCCCAGAGCTCGTCCCTGACCTCCTCGGGTCCGACGAGCACCCGCCCCTTCACCTGCAGCACCCGCGGCGCCTCGTGATCGCTCATGCACAGCACTGTACGAGCCCGCGCGCCGCGCGCCCCGCCCCGCCCGGGACGGTCCGGCGGAGGCATCCGGGACGGCCCGGTGCAAGCATCCCGGACGGCCCGGCGGAAGCATTCGGGGCAGGCGGACGGAGGCGTCCCGGACAGTCCGGCGCACGGGCCCAGCCGGTCCGGCGGAAGCATCCGGAGCAGGCGGACGGAGAGGTCCTTGCCGGTCCGGCGGACACGGCCCGGGCCGTCCGCGCACGGCTCGGTACCCTCGGTGCAGGCCCCGCCCGCAGGCCCGGCCGCACACCGATCCGATCCCGAAGAGAGCACCACCGTGACGCACCCCTTCCTCGACCTCACCCCGCTCACCGCCGCGCACTTCGCGGCGATCGAGCGGCGGGTGGCCGGTCTCCTCGCCACCGAGCAGGACGTCGTCATCATGCAGGGCGAGGCGCTCCTGCCCCTCGAAGGCTGCATCAGAGGCGGCGCCCGGCCCGGTTCGACGGCGCTGAACATCGTCACGGGGCCGTACGGGGAGACGTTCGGCAACTGGCTGCGCGACTGCGGCGCCGAGGTCATCGATCTCGCGGTGCCCTTCCACACGGCCGTCACCGCCGGCCAGGTCGCCGAGGCGCTGGCCGCTCACCCGGAGATCGACTTCGTGTCGCTGGTGCACGCGGAGGCGGCCACGGGCAACACCAACCCGGTCGCCGGGATCGGCGAGGTCGTCCGGGCGCACGGGGCCCTGTTCATGCTGGACGCCGTGGCCTCGGTGGGCGCCGAGCCGCTGCTCCCCGACGCATGGGGCGTCGACCTGTGCGTGATCGGGGCGCAGAAGGCGATGGGCGGTCCGGCCGGGGTGTCCGCGGTGTCGGTGAGCGCACGTGCCTGGGAGCGGATCGCCGCCAACCCGCAGGCCCCTCGCCGCTCCTACCTCTCCCTGCTGGACTGGAAGGAGCGCTGGATCGACGGCGGCCGCCGGGCCCTGCTGCACGCCCCGGCCCAGCTGGAGATGCTGGCCCTGGAGGCCTGCGTGGAGCGGATCGAGGCGGAGGGAATGGACGCGCTGATGGCCCGTCACTCCACCGCGGCCGCGGCCACCCGGGCCGGTGCGGTGGCGCTGGGAGGCGGTCTGACGCCGTACGTGCACGAGGCGCGGGACGCCGCGCCCGTGGCGACCACGCTGCGGACGCCGGACGGCGTGGACGCGGCGGACCTGGTGGCGCGTGCGCTGGCGGCCGACCCGTCGCTGCCGCTGATCGCGGGAGGCGGGGCGCTTTCCAAGGAGATGATCCGGGTCAATCACTACGGGGTGGACGCGACGCGGGGCGCGGTGCTCTCCTCGCTCACGGCTCTGGGGGCGGCGCTGGCCGACGACGGCCTGCAGGTCGATCTCGAGGCTGCCCGGAAGGCCGTTTCGGAAACCTGGACCGGCGCATAAATTCCGGCGTCATCCACACATGCGGGGAGCGGCTTTATCCAGGGCAGCTCCCCGCATTCTTTTGCCCGGATTCCCGACGGCTAAACACCTCAGTTTCGAGGGTGCTCGAACTCCGCAATTCGGTTGCGTCGCGTGAGAGTTACATCCTTGTGACCGACTCCACACCTGGGGGTGTTATGCCGGATAAATACCATCCAAATCGGATGAAAACGGAGCGGTTTCGTGCTCGGACGCATGCGCGCGCGATAACACAGACCTCCAGTCCGCCCAACCCTCTGGGCCGATGCAATTTAGAAATTTGCTGGGTAAATTCAATTCGCATGACCGCCGCACCAGCAGACTTTGCACGTGCCCGAAGCGAATTCCTCACCATCGACACCCCCCGAGTGGAGGACGGAGCCGCGATCTGGCGTATCGCCCGCGATTCCGAGGTCCTGGACCTCAACTCCTCGTACAGCTACCTGCTGTGGTGCCGTGACTTCGCGGCGACCTCCGTGGTCGCCCGCGACGAGACCGGCTCCCCGGTCGCCTTCGTGACGGGGTACATCAGGCCCGACCGCCCCGAGACGCTCGTCGTCTGGCAGGTGGCCGTCGACCACGGCCATCGCGGTACCGGCCTGGCCGCCAAGCTGCTGGACGCCCTGACCGCCCGCGTCGCCGCGGAGCAGGGCCTCGCCTCGGTCGAGACGACCATCACCCCGGACAACGCGGCGTCGGACCGTCTGTTCACCTCCTACGCGCAGCGCCACGACGTGGCACTGGAGCGCGAGGTGCTCTTCGACGGCGGCCTGTTCCCCGAGGGCACCCATCTGCCGGAAGTGCTCTACCGCATCGGCCCGTTCCACGCCTGACCGGCAGTCCTCCGGGCCCCGCCCGCCCTCCGGCGGGCCCGCCCGCCGGCATGCCGTCCGGCGGGCACGGCCCGTCGCCGTCACGACCTTCTACGCCGCCCGTCACAACCCCCCTCACGCAGGAGACCCGCTGTGACCATCACCCCGCCCGCCCTCAGCGTCTTCGAGACCCTCGAGTCCGAGGTACGAAGCTACTGCCGCGGCTGGCCCGCCGTCTTCGACCGGGCACAGGGCGCCCGGCTGACCGACGAGGACGGCCACACGTACCTCGACTTCTTCGCCGGAGCCGGCTCGCTCAACTACGGCCACAACAACCCGGTGCTGAAGCGCGCGCTGATCGACTACATCGAGCGCGACGGCATCACCCACGGCCTCGACATGGCGACGACCGCCAAACGCGCGTTCCTTGAGACCTTCCAGAACGTGATCCTGCGCCCGCGCGACCTGCCGTACAAGGTCATGTTCCCCGGCCCGACCGGCACCAACGCCGTCGAGTCGGCGCTGAAACTGGCCCGCAAGGTCAAGGGCCGCGAGTCCGTGGTCTCGTTCACCAACGCCTTCCACGGCATGTCGCTCGGCTCGCTCGCCGTCACCGGCAACGCCTTCAAGCGGGCCGGGGCCGGCATCCCGCTGGTGCACGGCACACCGATGCCGTTCGACAACTACTTCGACGGCCAGGTCCCCGACTTCCTCTGGTTCGAGCGGCTCCTGGAGGACCAGGGTTCCGGGCTCAACAAGCCCGCCGCGGTGATCGTGGAGACCGTGCAGGGCGAGGGCGGCATCAACGTCGCCCGCGCCGAGTGGCTGCGCGCGCTCCAGGAGCTGTGCCACCGCCAGGACATGCTCCTGATCGTCGACGACATCCAGATGGGCTGCGGCCGGACCGGCGGCTTCTTCTCCTTCGAGGAGGCCGGCATCACGCCGGACATCGTGACGCTGTCGAAGTCCATCAGCGGCTACGGACTGCCCATGTCCCTCTGCCTGTTCAAGCCCGAGCTGGACATCTGGGAGCCCGGCGAGCACAACGGGACCTTCCGCGGCAACAACCCGGCGTTCGTCACCGCGGCCGCCGCGCTCGACGCCTACTGGGCGGACGGCCAGATGGAGAAGCAGACGCTGGCCCGCGGCGAGCAGATCGAGCAGACCCTGCTGGCCATCTGCGGCGAGCACGACAGCGCCCGGTTCCGCGGCCGCGGACTGGTCTGGGGCCTGGAGTTCGACGACCCGGCGCGCGCCTCCGCGGTCTGCGCCCGCGCGTTCGAGCTGGGGCTGCTGCTGGAGACCTCCGGCCCGCAGAGCGAGGTCGTCAAGCTGCTGCCGCCGCTGACCATCACCCACGAGGAGCTGGACGAGGGCCTGCGCACGCTGGCCCGCTCCGTCCGCGAGACCGCCTGAGAGGCGGTCGGGGGCCCGAGGCCGCCCGACCGCCTCGGACCCGGGGCCGTCCCGTACGGCCCCGCCACGTCACACCGTTGCAGAGAGAAAGGCACCGACCCCCCGTGATCGTCCGATCGTTCAGTGACATCGAGAACACCGACCGGCATGTGAAGGCCGCCTCCGGGACCTGGGAGAGCAAGCGCATCGTGCTCGCCAAGGAGAAGGTCGGCTTCTCCCTCCACGAGACCGTGCTGTACGCGGGCACGGAGACGTCGATGTGGTACGCCAACCACATCGAGGCCGTGCTGTGCACCGAGGGCGAGGCCGAGCTCACCAACGACGAGACCGGCGAGAAGCACTGGATCTCCCCCGGCACGATGTACCTGCTGGACGGCCACGAGCACCACACGCTGCGTCCCAAGACGGACTTCCGCTGTGTCTGCGTCTTCAACCCCCCCGTCACCGGACGGGAGGACCACGACGAGAACGGTGTCTACCCACTGCTGACCGAGGAGGGCTGAACCATGACCACCGATGTACGCGCCGACCTGTACCCCTCGCGCGGCGCCGCCGAGATGACCACTCCCCGCCAGGACCCGGTCATCTGGTCCGCGCCGGGCGCACCGGGTCCGGTCTCCGCCAAGGACCTCCAGGGCTTCGAACGCGACGGCTTCCTCACCGTCGACCAGCTGCTCACCCCGGACGAGGTGGCCGGGTACCACGCCGAGCTGGAGCGGCTGATCGCCGATCCGGCGGTGCGGGCCGACGAACGCTCGATCATCGAGCCGAAGTCGGACTCCGTACGGTCGGTCTTCGAGGTCCACCGGCTGAGCGAGGTCTTCGCCCGGCTCGTCAGGGACGAGCGCGTGGTGGGCAGGGCCCGTCAGATCCTGGGCTCGGACGTGTACGTCCACCAGTCGCGGATCAACGTGAAGCCCGGATTCGGGGCCTCGGGCTTCTACTGGCACTCGGACTTCGAGACCTGGCACGCCGAGGACGGTCTGCCGAACATGCGGACCGTGTCCGTGTCGATCGCGCTGACCGAGAACTACGACACCAACGGCGGGCTGATGATCATGCCCGGTTCGCACAAGTCGTTCCTCGGCTGCGCGGGCGAGACGCCGAAGGACAACTACAAGAAGTCCCTGCAGATGCAGGACGCCGGCACCCCGTCCGACGAGGCGCTGACGAAGATGGCCGACCGGCACGGCATCAGGCTCTTCACGGGCAGGGCCGGTTCGGCGACCTGGTTCGACTGCAACGCGATGCACGGGTCGGGCGACAACATCACCCCGTACCCGCGCAGCAACGTCTTCATCGTGTTCAACAGCGTGGAGAACACGGCGCAGGAGCCGTTCGCGGCTCCGATCCGCCGCCCGGAGTTCATCGGGGCGCGTGACTTCACGCCGGTGAAGTAGGGGCGTACGAACGGCCGGAGGGGCGGGACGCATCAGCGCGTCCCGCCCCTCCGCGTTCAACTCGCTGGACCCCGGCGCGGGGCAGCGGAGAAGGTGACCCCATGACTTCACACGTACACCACGTCACCGTCGACTGCGCCGACGCCTACGAGCTCGGCACGTTCTGGGCCGGGGTCCTGGGCGTCTGTCTCGCCGAGGACGACTTCCCCGGTGACCCCGAGGCGCTGGTCGAGACCCCGGGCGCCGCGCTCCTCTTCGTCACCGTGCCGGAACCCAAGCGCTCCAAGAACCGCGTCCACCTCGACATCCAGCCGGACGACCGCACCCGCGACGAGGAGGTCGAGCGGCTCCTGGCCCTCGGCGCCACGCTGGTCGGCGACCACCGCAGGCCGAACGGGCGGGGCTGGGTGACCCTGGCCGACCCGGAGGGCAACGAGTTCTGTGTGGAGTGCAGTGCGGGCGAGCGGGCCCGGCTGTCCGGGACGCGGCTCCCCGTCACCGCGGACGACGTGACGTCGGCGGTGCGGCTGGCGGTGGACACGCTCGGGCAGTCGCCGGCCGACGACTGGCACATTCCGGCGGGATCGCTCTCCTGGGACTGCTGGGAGACCGTGGAGCACCTGAGCGACGACCTGTTCGCGTACGCGGTCCAGCTCGGCCCGCGTACGCCCTCGCTGGAGGGCGAGGTCCCCTACCGCTGGGCGCCGGAACGCGAGGGCGGCCCCTGGAACGCGATCTTCGCGAACCCGGAGGCGGGTCCCGCCGGACTGCTCCGGACCCTGGAGGCGAGCGGCGCCCTGCTGTCCGCGATGGTGCGGACGGCCTCGCCCGGCACCCGGTCCTTCCACTCCTACGGCGTCTCGGACCCGGAAGGCTTCGCCGCGATGGGCATCGTGGAGACCCTGGTCCACACCCACGACGTCGCCGCCGGCCTCGCGCTCGACTGGGCCCCGCCGAACGACCTCTGCGACCGGGTCCTCGCCCGGCTCTTCCCCGACGCCCCGGACGCCGAGGACCGGTGGACCGTCCTGCTCTGGTCCACCGGCCGCGCGGATCTGCCGGGCCGCGAGCGCGTGACCTCGTGGAAGTGGCACGGGGCCCCGCTGGAGGGGACCCCGCAGCCTTAGGGCTGGTGCGGTGCTGTCCCGCGGCGCCGCGGGACAGCAGCGGAAAGTCCCTGGTCCGGGCTGCTAGGGCGTGTTTCGAAAGTAGCGCCGTCCGCCCGGAGGGCGGGCTCGGCGGCGTCTGGTGCGTGCGATCGCAAGGCGGAGGGTCGCCCCGATACTGGCTGTATCGGGGCGACCCCGACAACGCGGCGAGCAATGGGGTCTCCCCTGCTCGAGCGAAGCCGAGAGCTCGGGGAAGTGCTAGGCGTCGCCGAGCAGGCGGGCCTTTCGAAACACGCCCTAGCGGTGGGAGAACCAGTTCGCTGCCGGGAGCAGCTTCGTGTCGTAGCCGAACAGCGCCTGGTTCTCCCAGGCGTTGCCGGAGGACGGGTCGGCGGGGTCCCAGCCGCTGCCGCTGACCGCGGTCCAGGCCGGCTCCCAGTAGACGGCGCCCAGTCCCCGGCCGCCGGGGACGGCCTCGACGACGTTCATCACGTCACGCAGGTTGGCCGCCTGACCGGCCGGGGTGGCCGGGTAGCCGGAGACGAGCTGGCCGGCCGTGGCGATGTTGTTCTCCAGGCCGTCGGCGTCCGCGAGGGTGTGGGCGTAGGCCGTCTCGGCGACCAGCACCGGCTTCCCGTACCGGGAGGCGGCGTCGTCGAGGTTGGTCTGGAGGTCGCTCAGCGGGCCGTGCCAGTAGCCGTAGTACGAGAGGGCGATGACGTCGAACGGCACTTTCTGCGCCACCGCGTTGTCGAACCACCAGCGTGTGCCGGCGTTGTCGCCTCCCTTGGCGAGGTGCAGGGCCACCTTCGTGCCGGAGGAGACGGCCTTCGCCGCGTTCGCGCCGGAGGTGAGGAGACCGGCGAGCTGGGTCCAGTTGTCGGTGGACCCTTCGGGCCAGAGCATTCCGGCGTTGATCTCGTTGCCTATCTGGACCATGTCGGCGGTGGTGCCCTGGGCCTTGAGCGCGCCCAGCACGTCGTACGTGTGGTCGTAGACGTCCTTCTTCAGCTGCGCGTAGCCGTGTCCGGACCAGGCCGCGGGCTTGTTCTGCTTGCCCGGGTCGGCCCAGGCGTCGGAGTAGTGGAAGTCGATGAGCGTCTTCATGCCGAGGGCCTTGGCGCGCTTGGCCATGGCCAGGACGTGGGTCTTGTCGTTGTAGCCGTCGGCCGGGTTCACCCACACCTTGAGACGGACGTAGTTCATGCCGGCGGACTTCAGGAGACCCACCGCGTCGCCCGTGGCGCCGCTCGCACCGCGGTAGACCGCGCCGTGCGCCTCGTTCTTCGGGAGGGTGGAGAGGTCTCCTCCCCTGACGCTCAGGCCGGTGGTCCCCTTGGTGAAGGCGATGTCGTCGAAGTTGGCCCACTCCCCCGCGTGGGCGTCCGAGTTCAGGCTGAGGGTGCAGGAGCCGCCGGTGACCTTGACCGAGGTGACCAGGCGGATCCACGCGCCGTTCGCGGTGGGCGGCAGGTCGGTGCGCTGTTCGGCGCTGCCGCAGTTGCGCAGGGCGATGTACGCGGAGTTCTGGCCGCCGCCCGACCTGACCCAGGCGCTCAGCGTGTACGTGCCGTCGGTGAGGCCAGTGAGGTACTGGTACGTCTCCACCTTGTAGGCGGAGGCGGACCAGTGGCTGAGCCGGGTGCTGCCGCCGTGGCCGCCCGCCTCGGTGAAGGAGGCGGCGTTCTGGCCGCCGGCCGAGTAGGTCGACCAGCCGGTCGTGCCGGACTCGAAGCCGGTGTTGACGGGCGTGGTGGCGGCCGCGGCCGCGTGTGCGGGCATTGCGGGGAGTGCGGCCAGCAGCAGGCCGGAGAGCGAGGCGGCCAGCACCGCCGCTCTCTTCCTGCCGTGCGTCGTTGCGTACATCGTCGATGTCCCTTCGACCGTGCGCGGAATTGCGTGGAGGGGATGCGGTCGTGCGTCCTCAGCCGTCGAGGCGGACCACGCGGACGGAACCCGCCGGGACGGCGAGGTGGCCCGTGGCCGGTTCTCCGGTGAGGAGTTCGGTGCCGGGGGCGTCGAGCGGCACCTTGGCCTCGCCCCCGGTGTGGTTGATCACGAAGAGGTACGTGCCGCTGTCGCCGGTGCGGGTGACGGCCTCGACGTCGTACGGGAGGCCGGTGCGGGGGGCGACGCGGGCGTCCTCGCAGGCCCGGTCGAGCACGGCGTCCAGGTCGGCGCCGCTCAGCCGGGTGGAGACGTACCAGGCGGTGCCCTCGCCGAGGCGGTGGCGGGTGACGGCGGGGCGGCCGGCCGCGAGGCCGTCGGCGTAGGACCACATGGTCTCGGCGCCGCGCGGGATCACCACGTCCGACCACAGGTCACCGGTGAGCTCGGGGCCCTCGGGGGCGCCCTCGGGGGTGATCAGGCGGACCACGCCGTCCTCGGCGAGCGGGGAGAACTCCTCGACCGTCAGGCCCAGTACGTCCCTGAGCGCGCCCGGGTAGGGCCCGGGGTGGACGGCGTCGTGGGCGTCGACGATGCCGGAGAAGTACGAGACGACGAGCGTGCCGCCGCCCTCCACGTACCGGCGCAGGTTGCGGCCGGTCTCCTCGGTGGCGAGGTAGAGGGCCGGGACGACGACCAGGGGGTAGCCGGACAGGTCGGCGTCGGGGTGGGCGAAGTCGACGGTCAGGTGCCGGTCGAAGAGCGAGGCGTAGAAGGTGTCGGCGCGCTCGCGGGCGTCGTGGTCCTGGCTCGGACGCCACTCCAGGGACTGCGCCCACCAGGACTGCCAGTCCCAGACCATGGCGACGTCGGCGACGGTCCGGGTCGTGCGGATCTCGTGCAGCAGGCCGAGATCGGCGCCGAGACGGGTGACCTCGCGCCAGATCCGGGAGTCCGTGCCGGCGTGCGGGAGCATCGCCGAGTGGAACTTCTCCGCGCCGCGCAGGGACTGCCTCCACTGGAAGAACATCGCGCCCTCGGAACCGCGGGCGACATGGGCGAGGCTGTTGCGGGCCATTTCGCCCGGGCGCTTGGCGGGGTTGCGGGGCTGCCAGTTGACGCCGCCGGTGGAGTGCTCGAGGAGCAGCCAGGGGGCGCCGCCCGCGACCGAGCGGGTGAGGTCGGCGGCCATGGCGAGGTTGACGTGGGTGCGGCGGCCGTCGGTGATCAGGTAGTGGTCGTTGGTGACGAGGTCGACCTCCCGTCCCCAGGCCCAGTAGTCCACGGAGTCGCACTGGCTGAGCGCGGTCATGAAGTTGGTGGTCACCGGGATGCCGGGGGCGAGCCGGTGCAGGATGTCGCGCTCGGCGCAGAAGTTCTCGCGCATGGTGGCGTCGGCGAAGCGGGCGTAGTCCAGCTGCTGGGCCGGGTTGCCGACCGTGGGCGTGGTGCGGGGCGGGTCGATGTCGTCGAGGCCGCGGTAGCGCTGGCCCCAGAAGGCCGTGCCCCAGGCCTCGTTGACGGCCTCGACGCTGCCGTGGCGGGCGGCGAGCCAGCGGCGGAAGTGCGCGGCGCAGTTGTCGCAGTAGCAGGCGCTGACCGGGACGCCGTACTCGTTGTGGACGTGCCACAGGGCGAGGGCCGGGTGGTCCGCGTACCGGCGGGCGAGCTGTTCGGTGATGTTCGCCGCGGCGGCCCGGTAGTCGGGGTTGCTGTGGCAGATCGCGCCGCGTGAGCCGAAGGCGTACCGGACGCCGTCCCGGCTGACCGGCAGCGCCTCGGGGTGGGCGCGGTAGAACCAGGCGGGCGGGACGACGGTGGGGGTGCCGAGGTCGGCGCGGATGCCGTGGGCGTGCAGCAGGTCCAGGAGCCGGTCGAGCCAGCCGAAGTCATAACGGTCGGGCTCGGGCTCCAGCAGCGCCCAGGAGAAGATCCCGACGCTGACCATGGTGACGCCGGCCTCCCGCATGAGGCGCATGTCCTCGGGCCAGACCTCCTCCGGCCACTGCTCGGGGTTGTAGTCGCCGCCGAAGGCCAGCTGGTGCAGACCCTGCGGGGCAGTCGCGCGAGGGGTGTGCGGCATGGGCGTCTCCTGGGCTCTTTGGTACAACTTCTGGGAACGTGCACACACCCTCTCGGTGGCGCAGAGCCAACATAACCGCACAGCAACAACCATTGACAAGTGTCGGTTTCGTTTCTCTACTGTGAACGCTCACAGCGCACATCAGCGCTGCACCCTCGCTTCTCGTCAGGGGAGACACCCATGAAGTACCGCATCGTCGCGGCGTCCACGGCCGCCGCGCTCGCCGCCACCGCACTGCTCACGGGCTGCGGCTCGTCGGACGACGGTGACGACGGCCCGGCCGCCTCCGGCCCCGTCTCGCTCACCTACTGGGCCTGGGCCCCCGGCCTGGACAAGGTCGCGGACATCTGGAACAAGGGCGAGGGCAAGAAGGCCGGCATCACGGTCACGGTGAAGAAGCAGGCGTCGGGCGACGACCTGGTCACCAAGATCATCACCGCGGCGAAGGCGCACAAGGCTCCCGACCTGGTCCAGGCCGAGTACCAGGCGCTCCCCACCCTCGTCTCCAACGACGTGCTGGCCGACATATCCAAGGAGGCGGGCGACGCCAAGGGCGAGTTCGCCGACGGCGTCTGGCAGCAGGCGACGCTCGGCTCGGACGCCCTGTACGCGCTGCCGCAGGACTCCGGCCCGCTGATGTTCTACTACCGCCAGGACCTCTTCAAGCAGTACGGACTGTCCGTGCCCACGACCTGGGACGAGTTCGCCGAGACCGCCCGGGCGCTGAAGAAGAAGGCCCCGGACAAGGACCTCACCACCTTCTCCTCCAACGACTCCGGCCTCTTCGCGGGCCTGGCCCAGCAGGCCGGCGCCCAGTGGTGGACCACCTCCGGCGACAAGTGGAAGGTCGCCATCGACGACCCGGCCACGCGGAAGGTCGCGAGCTTCTGGGGCGGCCTGGTCAAGGAGGGCGCCATCGACAACCAGCCGATGTACACCCCGGCCTGGAACAAGGCGCTCGACACGGGCAAGCAGATCGCCTGGGTCAGCGCCGTCTGGGCGCCGGGCACGCTGACCACCGCCGCGCCCGGCACCGCGGGCAAGTGGGCCATGGCTCCGCTCCCCCAGTGGAAGTCCGGCGAGAGCGTCACCGGCAGCTGGGGCGGTTCCTCGACCGCCGTCACCAACGACTCGAAGCACAAGGAGGCCGCGGCCACCTTCGCCACGTGGCTGAACACCGACGCGGCCGCCCTCGCCGCACTGGTGAAGGAGAGCGGCATCTACCCCGCGGCCACGGCCGCCCAGACCGGGGGCGCGCTGGCGAAGCCGCCGGCCTACTTCTCCAACCAGCCGGACTTCTACACCGAGGCCGCGAAGATCGCCCGGGGCACCGCCCCCGCCGCCTGGGGGCCGAACGTGAACGTCGCGTACACCGCCTTCAAGGACAACTTCGCCCAGGCCGCCAAGAGCAAATCCGACTTCGCACCGGCGCTCACCGCGATGCAGGACGCCACCGTCTCCGACCTGAAGAAGCAGGGCTTCGGAGTCTCCGAGTGACACGCGCACGCCGCCGGAAGCCGTACGGGGTCAAGAGCGCCCCGTACGCCTTCCTGATCCCCGCCACCGTGCTGTTCCTGCTCTTCTTCGCCCTGCCCATCGGCTACGCGCTCTACCTGAGCTTCCGCCGGACCGAGGTCAGCGGCCTCGGTCTCGGCAAGGGCGCCCGCCGGGAGATCTGGGCCGGGTTCGCCAACTACACCGAGGCGTTCTCCGACTCCGAACTGCTCCACGGCGCGCTGCGCATCCTCGGCTACGGCGCGATCGTCGTCCCGGTGATGCTGGGGCTTGCCCTCGTCTTCGCCCTGCTCCTGGACACCGAACGGCTCCGGCTGGGCGGGTTCAGCCGGCTGGCGATCTTCCTCCCGTACGCGATCCCGGGCGTCGTCGCCGCCCTGATGTGGGGCTTCCTCTACCTGCCCGACGTCAGCCCGTTCTACTACCTGCTGGACAAGGCGGGGCTCCCGCAGCCCGATCTGCTCGACGGCGGACCGCTCTACCTCGCCCTGGCCAACATCGCGGTCTGGGGCGGCACCGGCTTCAACATGATCGTGATCTACACCGCGCTGCGGGCGATCCCGGTCGAGGTCTTCGAGGCCGCCCGGCTCGACGGCTGCTCGCAGTGGCAGATCGCGCTCCGGATCAAGATCCCGATGGTGGCGCCGTCCCTGGTGCTGACGTTCTTCTTCTCGATCATCGCGACCCTCCAGGTGTTCAGCGAGCCGACGACGCTGAAGCCGCTCACCAACTCCCTCTCCACCACCTGGAGTCCGCTGATGAAGGTCTACCAGGACGCCTTCGTCAACAACGACATCTACGCGGCGGCCGCCCAGGCGGTCATCATCGCCGCCGCCACCCTGGCCCTGTCCTTCGGCTTCCTCAAGGCGGCCAACTCCCGTACGAAGCAGGGAGACTCCCAGTGACCACGCCGCACCTCAGGCGCCTGCCCCCGGCCCCCCGCCGGTTCGCCCTCGCGCCCACCGCCGCCCTGCTGCTCGGCGCGCTCTACTGCCTGCTCCCCGTCGCCTGGATCCTGGTCGCCTCGACCAAGTCCGGCAGCGAACTGTTCTCCACCTTCACCTTCCTGCCCGGCACCGGTTTCGCGGACAACGTCGCCGACCTCTCGGCGTACCGGGACGGCGTGTACTGGAAGTGGATGGCCAACTCGGCCCTCTACGCCGGCGTGGGCGCGCTGCTGTCCACGGGCGTCTCCGCCGTCTCGGGCTACGCGCTGGCGGTCTACCGTTTCCGCGGCAGGGAGAGCATCTTCAACATCCTGTTGGCCGGGGTGCTGATGCCGCCGGTGATCCTGGCCGTGCCGCAGTACCTGCTGATGGCGAAGGCCGACCTGACCGACTCCTATCTGTCGGTGATGCTGCCGGTGATCCTCTCGCCGTACGGGGTGTACCTCGCCCGGATCTACGCGACGGCCGCCGTGCCGGGCGACGTGATCGAGGCCGGGCGGATGGACGGCGGGGGCGAGTGGCGGATCTTCCGGACCATCGCGCTGCCGATGATGCTGCCGGGCCTGGTGACCGTCTTCCTCTTCCAGTTCGTCGCGATCTGGAACAACTTCCTGCTGCCGTACATCATGCTCGGCGACGACGAGAAGTTCCCGGTCACCCTGGGGCTGTTCACCCTGCTCCAGCAGGGGTCCAGCACTCCGGCCCTCTATACGCTGGTAATCACGGGCGCACTGCTCGCGATCGTCCCGCTGATCGCCCTGTTCCTGGTCATCCAGCGGTTCTGGAGCCTCGACCTGCTCTCCGGGGCCGTAAAGTCCTGACGGGCCCCGCCAGGAAGACATTTGATGAAAGATCACGCACCATGAGCCGCACAGAACAGACCGGTACGGGACGCCGCCGGCCGCCGACGATCCATGACGTGGCACGGGAGGCCGGAGTCTCCCGGGGCACGGTCTCCCGGGTGCTCAACGGCGGCCACAACGTCAGCCCCGCCGCGCTGGACGCGGTCAACTCCGCGATCCGCAAGACCGGTTACACGGTCAACCGGCACGCCAGGTCGCTGATCACGGGCCGCTCCGACTCGGTGGCGTTCCTGCTCACCGAGCCTCAGGAGCGGTTCTTCGAGGACCCGAACTTCAACGTGCTGCTGCGCGGCTGCACGAGCGCGCTCGCCGCGCACGACATCCCGCTGCTGCTGATGATCGCGGGCACGGAGGCCGAGCGCCGCCGGAACATGCGGTACATCGCCGGCCATGTCGACGGCGTCCTGCTGGTCTCCAGCCACTCGGGCGACCCGGTCGCCGCCCAGCTCCACGAGGCCGGGGTCCCCCTGGTCGCCTGCGGGAAGCCGCTCGGCCAGGGCTCGAAGGTCAGCTATGTGGCGGCCGACGACCGGGACGGCGCCCGGGAGATGGTGCGTTTCCTGTACGAGTCGGGGCGCCGCCGGATCGGTACGGTCAGCGGCCCCCTGGACACCCCCGGCGGGGTGGAGCGGCTCGCGGGGTACCGCGAGATGCTGGCCGACTGCGGGCTCCCCGCCGACGACGCGCTGATCGTCCCGGGCGACTACAGCCGAGCCGGCGGCGAGGCGGCCGCCGGCCTGCTGCTGGAGCGGGCCCCGGACGTGGACGCGGTGTTCGTCGCCTCGGACCTGATGGCGCAGGGCGTGCTCGCGGCGCTGGAGAAGGCGGGGCGCAGGGTGCCGCAGGACGTCGCGGTGGGCGGCTTCGACGACTCCCCCGCGGCGCTCGCCTCCAGGCCGGCGCTGACCACGATCCGTCAGCCGTGGGACCGGATCAGCTCCGAGATGGTGCGGGTGCTGCTGGCACAGATCGGCGGGGAGGACCCGGCCGCGGTGATACTGCCCACCGAGCTGGTCCGTCGCGGATCGGCCTGACCGCGGCGCACGGGGGTGCGCCGCGGCCGGCCGCTCCGGTGGCTCCCGTCATTCCGACAGGTCCGGCCGGTCCGGCAGGTGCGGCCGAACCGTCGTCACGCCCCGAGCGTCGGGTAGTCGGTGTAGCCGCGGTGGTCGCCGCCGTAGAAGGTGGCGGCGTCCGCGGCGTTGAACGGGCCGCCCGCACGCAGCCGCTCGGGCAGGTCCGGGTTGGCCAGGAACAGCACCCCGTACGAGATGACGTCGGCGACGCCCTCCTCGATCAGCGCGAGCGCGTCGGGCCCGGTGGGGCCCTCGCTCGCCGGGTTGAGGATGAGGGTTCCGTCGAACTGCTTGCGCAGGGACTCGGTCAGCTCCCGAGTGCCGGCCGCGCTCTCCAGGAGGTGCAGATAGGCGAGCCCGAGCGGCTCGATCGCCTGGACGAGGGCGCTGTACGCGGCCTCGGGCGCGGGCTCGTCGATGTCGTTGTACGGGTTGCCGGGCGAGAGGCGGATGGCGGTGCGGGCGCCTCCGATCTCGGCCGCGACGGCACGCACGGTCTCCAGGGCGAACCGTATCCGGCCCTCCACGGAACCGCCCCACTCGTCGGTGCGCAGGTTGGTGTTGGGCGCCAGGAACTGGTGGATCAGGTACCCGTTGGCGCCGTGCAGCTCCACCCCGTCGAAGCCTGCGTCCACCGCCGCCCGCGCCGCTGCGGCGAAGTCGGCGATCGTCTCCCGGATCTCGGGGCCGGTCAGCTCGCGCGGGGTGACGAAGTCCTTCGGGCCCACGTGGGTGAAGACCTGTCCGGTGGCGGCGACCGGGGAGGCGCCGACGGGGGTGAGTCCGTCGGGCAGCAGGACCGGGTGGCCGATGCGGCCGGTGTGCATGAGCTGGGCGAAGATCCGGCCGCCCCTGTCGTGCACGGCGTCGGTGACCTTGCGCCAGCCGGCGATCTGCTCGTCGCTGTGCAGTCCCGGGGTACTGGGGTAGCCCTGGCCCACGACCGACGGCTGGATGCCCTCGGTGATGAGGAGTCCCGCCGAGGCGCGCTGGGCGTAGTACTCGGCCGTCAGCTCCGTCGGGACGCCGCCCTCGCCGGCCCGGCTGCGCGTCATCGGCGCCAGTGCGATGCGGTTGGCGAGCGGGGTGCCGGCCAGGTCGAGCGAGTCGAATGCGGTGGTCATGAGAAGCCCCCAGGGAAGTATGTGGCCGGCCAATCAAAACTATGTGGTCGGCCAAGCATCTGCGACGCGTGCCACTGTAGCGTATTAGTTGGCCGACCAAGGTAAAGTTGCCGGGAAGCCGCGCCCGGCCGCCGCGGAGCCGCCCCGCACCACCCGAGGAGCCCCCGATGACCTCCGATCCCGCCTGTACCGAGCTGCCCAGCGCCGCCCGCGGCGGCCCCGTCAGCCATGCCCTGTCACGGGTGGCCCGGCTCCACCGGATCGCGGCCGGGAAACTGCTCAAGGGGGCGGACCTCTACCCCGGGCAGGAGTTCCTGATGATGTACCTCTGGGACGCGGGGGCGGTCCGGCAGTCCGAGGTGATCAAAGCGGTCGATCTGGACCCCTCCACCGTCACCAAGATGCTCCAGCGCCTGGAGCAGTCCGGCCATGTGCGCCGCAGCCCCGACCCGGCCGACCGCAGGGCCGTCCTGGTCGAGGCCACCGACAACAGCTGCGCGCTGCTCTCCCAGGTGGAAGGGGCCTGGACGAATCTGGAGGAGCACACGCTCGCGGGCCTGGACGCCGGGGAACGCAGGGAGCTGGCCCGGCTGCTCGCCAAGGTCGAGGAGAACCTCTGCCGGGAGACGGCGGACTGCCCGGAGAACCGCTGACTCAGCCCGAGATCACGTCCAGCGCACGGTCCACGTCGGACTCGGTGTTGTAGAGGTGGAAGGCCGCCCGGAGGTTGCCGGCCCGGTTGGAGACCATGACGCCGGCCCGCTCCAGGTCCGGGGCCCGGTCGCCGAGTCCGGGTGCGGCGACGACGGCCGACGTCCCCGGCACCGGCTTGTGGCCCAGCCCTTCCAGCCCGTCCCGGAAGCGGGCCGCGAGCCCCGTGGCGTGGTCGTGGAGAGCGTCGACGCCGATCTCGTTCAGCAGCGCGAGGGACTGCTCGGCGCCGTGATACGGAAGGAACGCGGGCGGCTCGTCGTAGCGGCGGGCGTCGGCGGCGAGCCTGCGGACCGGCTCGTACAGACTGTTCCACGCGTCCGCGGCCGCGACCCAGCCCGCGAACACCGGCGGCAGCGACTCCTGGGCCTCCTCGGTGACGGTCAGGAAGGACGCGCCCCGGGGGCAGAGCAGGAACTTGAACCCGGCGGTGACCGTGTAGTCGTACGCCCCCGCGTCCAGCGGGAGCCAGCCCGCGGACTGGGTCGCGTCCAGCAGCGTACGGGCCCCGTGGGCGGCCGCCGCGGCGCGCACGGCCCCCAGGTCGGCGAGCCGGCCGTCGGCGGACTGCACCGAGGAGAAGGCGACGAGCGCGGTCCCGGGGCGCACGGCGTCGGCGAGTTCCGCCAGCGGGACGTACCGCATCCGGAGGTCGCCACGTACCGCGAACGGACTGGTGACCGAGCTGAACTCCCCTTCGGGCGCCAGCACTTCGGCTCCGGCCGGCAGGGAACAGGCCACCAGTCCCACATGGACGGCGACGGAGCTGCCGACCGCGACCCGGCCGGCGCCGACCCCGGCGATACGCGCGAAACCGTCCCGCGCCCGGTCCACCGCTTCGAAGTCGCCCGCACCGGCCCTGCGGCCGGAGGCGTTCTCGTCGACGAGCGCCTTCACCGCGTCCACGGTGCGGCGGGGCAGCAGCCCGCAGGAGGAGGTGTTCAGGTAGGCGGTCCGCGGTGCGAATTCGGCGGCCACCGCACGGCTGAGCGAAGAGATCGTCATGGGCCCAGCCTGGATTCCCCTTGACTCATAGTCAATCACCAAGAGTCACGGGGTGCACCCAAGCGGAACTTATGACCGCAGCTCACGGGCTCGGAAGGGGTCTCCGCTTGCCGCATTCGTGCGCGCGGGCTCCCCGGCTCGGAGGCTCGCACCGCCTGCCGCATGCATGCGCGCGGTTCACGGGCTCGGACGCTGACACCGCCTGCCGCATCCATGCGCGCGGCTCACGGGCTCGGACGCTGACACCGCCAGCCGCATCCATCCCCGCGGCTCACGGGCACGGACGCGCCCCCCTTCATGCCTGCGGCTCACACGCGCGGACACTCCCGGCCGCTTGCCGCGTCCATCGCGGCGGCCGACGGGCTCAGACGGTGCCGCCCGCCTGCGGGACCTCGCACGCCCCGTCGGCGTCGCAGGCGGCCGCATCCCCGCCGATCGCGGTCAGCGGGCGGTCCTTCCACGCCTGCTCCAGCGCCTGGGCGAAGACCTCGGCGGGCTGACCGCCGGAGATGCCGTACCGCCGGTCGAGCACGAAGAACGGCACCGCGTTGGCGCCCAGTTCGGACGCCTCCTGCTCGTCCGCCCGCACCTCGGCCGCGTACGCCTGCGGATCGGCGAGCACCGCGCGCGCCTCGTCCGCGTCCAGACCTGCCTCGACGGCCAGGTCGACCAGCACCGCGTCGTCGTAGACGGAACGCTCCTCGGCGAAGTTCGCCCGGTAGGCGAGGCTCAGCAGCTCGTCCTGACGCCCTCGGGCCTTGGCCAGGTGCAGCAGCCGGTGGATGTCGAAGGTACTGCCGTGGTCACGGCCCTCCGTGAGGTAGCCGAGCCCCTCGGCCTGCGCGTTGGCCGCGACGTTCGCCTCCATGGACCGCGCTTCCTCGCGGGTGCGTCCGTACTTCTGCGCCAGCATGTCAATGACCTGCCCCGTGTCGCCCTTGGCGCGTCCGGGGTCGAGCTCGAAGGAGCGGTGGACCACCTCGACCTCGTCGCGATGGGCGAACCCCGCCAGGCCCTTCTCGAACCGGGCCTTGCCGATGTAGCACCACGGGCAGGCGATGTCGCTCCAGATCTCGACGCGCATGACTCTTCTTCTCTCCAGGCTCTCGTGCGGCTGCTCCCGCAGCACGGAGGGACCCTCCGCTCAGAGGGGAACGCGCACGGGGGCGCCGGCCATTCCCGCGACCCCGCCCCCGGGGAGCCGCCCCTCTCACAGGAGGGTGCGGTTCATCGGACGGGGCAGAGGCTCCAGCACGCCGGCGTCGCGGAGGCGCACATAGGCGTCCACGACGGCCTCGATGTCGCCGGGCGGCGCGATGCCGAGGAGCACGCCCGCTCCGCGCAGCTCCTCGCGGACCACGCCCACTCCGGCGGGAGCCCGCGCCGCCCGCCCCGGGGAGAGGTAGGCGAGCCGCCCGACGCTCACCTGGGAGAGCGTGTAGTCGAAGCCGGCCCGCTCCTCCAGCGCGTCGAGCAGCTCGTCGTCCGTCGCATCGCCGAAGTCCGGCTGCCAGACGTCCGCGAGCAGGGCGAGCAGCGCGGCTTCGGGGATCTGGGCGCCGTCCGGGGAGACGACCGCCAGCACGACGGCCTGGGGCACGTACGCCGACTCACCGCCGCCGCGCCCGGAGATACTGATCTCCCAGCCCGGCTCCCCCCTGCTCGACAGGCTCAGTCCGGCCCCGTCCGAGGTCTGCGGGGAGTCGTGGTCGGCCTGAAGTGCGGCGGCCAGCCCGGCCCCGTCCGGCCGGAGTTCCGTGGGGCTGCCGCAGGCATGGTGCCGCGTCCAGGTCCACGGCTGTCCCGCCGGGGCGGAGCCACCCGCCGGAATGAGCGCGGGCAGCGCATCCAGCGTCGCCTTCCAGCGTCCCGCGAGCTCTTGGGGCGTTTCCTTCCGGGGGCCCCAGAAGACCCGCACCACACCTCGCATGTCCTGCCTCCACCGTGGTGAGCCGTCACGAAGCCCGCCCGTCAGCCCGCCTGGCGGCGGTACTGCCCGGGGGCCATTCCGTACTCCCGCTTGAACGCCTTGGCGAAGGCGAACTCCGACGTGTATCCGGTCCGCTGGGCGACCGAGCGCAGCGGGGCGTCGTCGGCCCGCAACAGCCGGCCCGCCGTCGTCATCCGCCACCAGGTCAGATAGGCCAGCGGCGGTTCACCGACCAGGGCGGTGAACCGGCGGGCGAAGGCCGCTCGGGAGAGACCGCCCAGGGAGCCGAGATCCGCGACGGTCCAGGAGCGGGCCGGGTCGTCGTGGACGGCGGTCAGTGCGGCGGAGACCGCCGGGTCGGCCAGGGCCTGCGACCAGCCCGCCGGCTGCCCGTCCGGGCCGGACGACGCCTGCTCCCCCAGCCACCAGGTGCGCAGGATGTACAGCAGCAGGGTGTCGAGCAGCGCCGGCACCAGGGCGTCGGAGCCGGGCAGCGGGGTCCGGAGCTCGCTGCCGAGCAGGTCGATCGCCGAGCGCAGCGCGGGGTGCGCGCCGGCCCCGGCCGGGAGGTGCACCACGTCGGGCAGGTGCGAGAGGAGCGGATGTGCCCGGGCCCGGTTCAGCTGGTAGGCCCCGCACAGGAGTTGCGTGACCGGGGCCGGCGCGGAGGGGGGCGGGTCGTCGGCGGGCGTCGGCCAGGCGCCGTCCGGGCCCGGGACGACGTCGGCCAGGGGCGTTCCGGGATCGTCTGCCAGCGCGTGTCCGCGGCCGTGGGCCAGGAACACCACGTCGCCGACGCCCAGCCGGACGGCAGGAGGCGTACCGCCGGGCGGGATCAGCCACGCCGACCCCTGGAGCACCACATGGAAGCCGGCTCCCTCGGATGCGGGAAACCGCATGCCCCAGGGGCCGTACTTGGTGCGGCGGGACGAGTGCGGGCGGCCGGCCCGTACGGCCGTGATCACGTCGCTGAGGACATCCATGACGTCAGGGTATCCACGGCCGGCAACAGCGGAAGACGATGGGACATGGAGAGGCGCTTCTGAGACATGGATCGTCTCGCAGCGGCTTCGTACGGTGGTGCTCATGACCGAAACGAACAGGGCAACGCCCGCCACCACCAAGGCCGTTCTCTTCCACACCACCGGCGCCCCCGATGTCCTCACCGTCGAGGAGGTGCCGCTGCCCTCGCCCGGCCCCGGTGAGGTGCTCATCCGGGTCGAGGCGCTGGGCCTCAACCGTGCCGAGGCGCTCTTCCGCGCGGGCACGTACTTCTACCAGCCGACGCTGCCGGCCTCCCGGAACGGCTACGAGGCGGCCGGGGTCATCGAGGCGGTCGGTGCGGGAGTGACCGAACTCGCGCCCGGCGACCACGTGCTGGCCGGCCCCGGGGGCGACCTGAGCGGCCACGGCCTCTACGCCGAGCGCGTGGTGGTTCCGGCCGGGCGGGTGCTCCCCCGGCCGGCGGGCGTGGACGCCGTGCACGCGGCCGCCGCCTGGCTGACGTACTCCACCGCCTACGGCGCCCTGCTGGAGAAGGGCGGTCTGCGCGCCGGCGACCATGTGCTGGTCACCGGGGCGTCGAGCGGGGTCGGCACGGCGGCCCTTCAGGTGGCCGGGCTGATCGGGGCGGTCCCGATCGCCACCACCCGTACCGCGGCGAAGAAGCAGCGACTGCTGGACGCGGGGGCCGCGCATGTCATCACGACGGACGACGAGGACGTGGTGAAGGAGGTCGGGCACATCACCGGCGGCAGGGGCGCCGAAGTGATCTTCGACGCGATCGGCGGACCGGGCCTGACCACGCTGGGCGAGGCGGCGGCCCCTGACGGGACGCTGATCGTGTACGGGTGGCTGGACGGGCGGCCGACCGTACTGCCGATGAACTGGCCCCTGACCGTGATCGGCTACAACAACCTCCACCTGACCGCGGACCCGGCGAGCCGCCGTCGCGCCGCCCACTTCATCGGCTCGGGTCTGCGCAGCGGCGCGCTGGCTCCGGTCGTGGGAGCCACCTTCGACGGGCTGGAGCGGATGGCCGACGCACACCGCTTGATGGAGTCCAACGCCCACACGGGCAAGATCGTGGTGACGATCCGGCACTGAACCGCATGCGGTGGCTCACCCGGCCGGGAGGGTGAGCCCTTCCGGCCGGCGTACGGTCAGCCCGTCCTCGTCTCCCCCACCCGGAAGGCGTGCACCGTCACCGAACCGGCCGGCTCGGCCCCGTACTGAACCGGCACCCGAACGAGCCGCCCCGGCGGCCGCGTCAGAGACGAGAGGCAGTTCGACCCACACCCTCAGTGGTGAATCTCCTCGGGGGGCTGCGCACCGCCGGCGCCTTCCGGTGATCGGGGCCGGCTGACAGCGCCCATGATGATCTTGATCGCAAGCCCGAGGATGACGAGATCAGCGATCATCTGCCCGGTGACCACGAGACGAGCTGCCTCGCTCTTGGCCGTGATGTCACCGAATCCCACGGTCAAGAAGACGGTAACGGCGAAGTACAACCCGTCGGTGTGCGTCAGCGGCCCGTCGAAATTGCCGGCCGACATCGCTGCCATGACGACGTAAGTGCCGGCGAACAGCAGCAGGAAGAACGGAACGCTCGTGGTCAGCGCTTCGACGGCCCTCAGTCCCGGGAACTGTGACCGGATGATCGAGCGGACCTGAAGCGCGACCAACCCCGTGAACGCCAACAGTCCGGCCACGAGCACCGCGACGGCGGACCAGGAGCGGTTCAAGGGCAGCAAAGTACAGGGCCACCAAGGCGGTGGTGGACCCGATGATCCGCAGAACAGTCCGCGCGATCATCCGGCGCGGAGGTCTGACCGCCCGGCGGGCCGGTCCGGGGCCGGCGCTGTCAGTCACAGGCCGCGGCTCGTGCGGGAGGGATCGCCGACAGCGGCGCGCACCCAGTCGTGAGCACTACCGGGGTCGAGGGCGGCGAGGAACTCCGCCAGCGAGCCGTCCCAACTCTCTCGTGCACGCTCGGCCGCTGCGGCGGCGACCCTCTGCCCGGTGCCTGTGTCCTTGCAGCGGACCAGTGTCACGGCAGCATGCGGGCCGACTTCGGCGAGGATCCTGTGGGCTTGCTGCGAGGTGGACCTGACGTGCCCTTTTCGTACTCCAGCGGCGTGAGCCCCGACCTTTGCCCCCTTCAGCGTGGAGAACAGACCCATGAACCCGACCATCCAAGAAAGGGACACACGGAACAGGGCGTTCGTGAAACCGCCGGCCGTGACCACGCGGGACTGCGTCAGCCTCAGCGAGCCGTCGGCGTTTCCGCTGATCACCACGGCAGTGGTGCCGCCCTTACGGGCCATTTCGCGGAAGCCTCGCCCGAGCGACACCAGCATGCGCTCGGCGCGATGGCGGCTGTCGAAACTGGCGATGACTACCGATTCCTGCCCGGATTGCGCGACCGAGGCCGTCTCCGACGTCATGGGGGGTCCTTCGCAGCCGAGTGACCGAGTGACCGAGATCAAGAACTGGCTGCGAACGCAGCCAAGCCCTCCCGGTGGGCCTTCTGCCCCATTTTAGCTGTTCAGGAACCTCTTGCTCTGTTGATCACGAAGTGAGCAGGTTCGTGCCGCGCCACGACCACCAGCAGGAGGAGACCGTGTACACCGGTTACGGCGTCGACCAGCCGCGGTTCCTCCGGGCTCGCGACGATGCGCGTCATACCCGTCCTCGATCTTGGTCGCACCCTGGCGCCGGCAGGGGGCGGGACACCGCTCGATGCGGTCCCGGCGGTACGGCCACCCGCACCGATGCCCCCGCCCTCCGGACAAGGAAGGAAAGCGGGGGCATCGAGGCGCGGCTGCGGTCAGCTGCCGTCGCGCAGGTCCGCGAGGCCCGTCGGGCGGAATTCGATGTGGTCGAAGGAGACCTCGCAGCCCTCGCCGGTGGGCGACTGTGCGAGGAAGCCGACGGACGCGGTGGCGGCCCGGTCCGGGTCGCCCAGGGCGAAGACGCGGACGAAGGTCCACTTCTCGCCGTCGGGCGAGGCGTGGCAGGCGAAGGCGTTGCCGGTGCGGGACAGGCGCAGCCAGTGGGTGTCGCCGTCGACGACGGAGGAGTTGGCGTCGTCCGAGTGGCCTCGGGTGACGACGGTGCAGATGGTGGGGCGCTCCGGGGAGAGTTCCAAACAGAGCTTGGCCCACTCGCGGTCGCCGACGTGGAGGTAGAGGACCCCCGCGTCGTAGGCGGCGGCGAAGCCGACGCGCACCCGGGCGATCAGCTGGAAGTCGCCCTCGGGGGCGGGGCCCAGCAGCCGGGGGGCGTCGCTCGCCGGGTCGAGGGCCTCGCCGTCCGGCGGTACGAAGCGGTCCTGGCGGGCGCCCGCGCGGCCGGTGAGCACGCCTGCCTCGTAGTTCCAGCCGGTGGCGGGGCCGAAGGGCTCCAGGCCGAAGGGGAGTTCGGGGAGTCGCAGGGTCATGCGGGGCGTCCGTTCACGCGGCGGGGCAGGCCCAGCGGGTTGTCCTCGCGGAGTTCCGGCGGGAGCAGGGCGTCGGGGGTGGTCTGGAAGCTGACCGGGCGCAGCCAGCGCTCGATCGCGGTGGCCCCGACCGAGGTGGAGGTGGAGGTGGTGGCCGGGTAGGGGCCGCCGTGGTGCTGGGCGGGCGCGACGGCGACGCCGGTCGGCCAGCCGTTGACGAGGATGCGTCCGGCGAGCGGGGTGAGCGCGGCCAGGAGTGCGGCGGCGCCGTCGTCGGCTTCCTCGGTGGCGGTCTGGAGCGTGGCGGTGAGGTTGCCGGGCAGCCGGGACAGGACCGCGGTGATCTCGTCCTCGGAGGTGTAGCGGGCGACGACGGTGACCGGGCCGAAGCACTCCTCCAGGAGCGCGTCGTGCGGGCCCTCGGCGGCGAGCAGGTGCGCCGGCACGGTCAGGAAGCCGGCCGCGACGGTGTGCTCCCCGGCGGCTCCGGGGGTGACCGGGGCCTCCACGTCCGGGAGTGCGGCGCGCTCGCTCACTCCGGCGAGGAACGCGTCGCGCATGCGGTGGTCGAGCAGGACTCCGGCCTCGGTGTCGCTGACCACCCCGGTGAGGGACTTCAGCAGCCGGTCCCCGGTCTCACCGGCGGGGGCCAGGACGAAGCCGGGCTTGGTGCAGAACTGGCCCGCGCCCATGGTGATCGAGCCCGCGAGTCCGGCGCCGATCTGCTCGCCGCGCTCGGCGGCGGCCGCCTCGGTGACGACGACGGGGTTGAGGGAGCCGAGTTCGCCGTGGAAGGGGATGGGGACCGGTCGCGCGGCCGCCGCGTCGAAGAGGGCGCGGCCGCCGCGGATCGAGCCGGTGAATCCTGCGGCGCTGATCAGCGGGTGCCTGACCAGTTCGACGCCCGCCTCGAAGCCGTGCACCAGGTTGACGACGTCCTCGGGCAGCCCGTGCTGCGCCGCGGCCCGGCGCAGGATGGATGCGCACAGTTCGGAGGTCGCGGGGTGGTCGGGGTGCGCCTTGATCACGACCGGGCAGCCGGCCGCGAGGGCGCTGGCGGTGTCTCCGCCGGGGACGGAGAAGGCGAGGGGGAAGTTGCTGGCCGCGTAGACGGCGACGACGCCGAGCGGGATCTTGTAGCGGCGCAGGTCGGGCCACGGCGGGGTGCGGGTGGCGTCCTCGTGGTCGATGTGGATGTCGAGGTACGCGCCCTCGTCGACGACCTCCGCGAAGGCACGGAACTGGGCCGCCGTGCGGGCGAGTTCGCCGGTCAGGCGGGCCGGGCCGAGCGCCGTCTCGGCGTCGGCGGCCTCGATGACGTGCTCACCGGCCCCGGCGAGCAGATCCGCGGCGGTGCGCAGGAACGCGGCGCGCACGGCACGGTCGGCGAGGGAAGCCCGTACGGAGTGAGCGGCCCGGACCACGCGGTCGACCTCCTCCGCTGTAGCCTCCACCGCAACCTGCTCACGCGGGTTCCCGGTGCGGGGGTCGACGCTCCAGACTGGTGATGCTGCCACCGTGTTTCCTTCCGCTCCACTGCCACACATCAGAAGTTGTTCGGTATTCTGAACAGAGTTCCTGATCGTGAATATGAAGCGACTCTATTTCCGGGCGTTCGGTGTTGGCAAGAAGTCGCAGGGTTTCCCAAGTGGGTTGGAAGGGGCGTAGGGCGATGTCGGTTGCCGAGTCTGGTGGAGCACAGGTCAAGTCCGCGGTACGGACGGTGGAGCTGCTGGAGTACTTCGCCGGGCGGCCGGGCATGCACTCCCTCGCCGCGGTGCAGGAGGCCGTCGGATACCCCAAGTCCAGCCTCTACATGCTGCTGCGCACGCTGGTCGAGCTGGGCTGGGTGGAGACGGACGCGACGGGGACGCGGTACGGGATCGGGGTGCGGGCGCTCCTGGTCGGCACCTCGTACATCGACGGCGACGAGGTCGTCGCGGCGGCCCGCCCGACCCTGGACCGGCTCTCGGACGACACCACGGAGACCATCCACCTCGCCCGGCTCGACGGGACGAACGTGGTCTACCTCGCCACCCGCCAGTCCCAGCACTATCTGCGCCCCTTCACCCGCGTCGGCCGCCGCCTGCCCGCCCACTCCACCTCGCTCGGCAAGGCGCTGCTGGCCACCCACAGCGACGAGCAGGTGCGCAAGATGCTGCCCGAGACGCTGCCCGCGCTGACGGAGCACACCCTGACCGACCGGGAGAAGCTCATCGAGGAGCTGCACGTGATCCGCGAGCAGGGTTACGCGGTGGACCGCGAGGAGAACACCCTGGGGCTGCGCTGCTTCGGCGTCGCGGTCCCGTACCGCACCCCGGCCAGGGACGCCATCAGCTGCTCGGTGCCGGTCGCCCGGCTCACACCGGCCCACGAGCAGATGGTCAAGGACGCTCTGTTCGACGCGCGGGACCGGCTGACGCTCGCCACCCGGAGGCTCTGAGCGTGGACGTCTCGCTGCGCGAGGTGCACGACACCGACCTGCCGCTGTTCTTCGCCTGGATGTCCGACCCGGAGTCCGTCCGCACGGCCGCCTTCACCAGCGAGGACCCGACCGACCGGCACGCGTTCGACGCGCACTGGAAGCGCGTCCTCGCGCACCCGTCGGTCGTGATGCGCACGGTCCTCGCGGACGGTGCGGTGGTCGGCAACGCCGGAGTGTACGGGGCACCGGACGACCGGCAGGTCACGTACTGGATCGACCGGGCCCACTGGGGCCGCGGTGTGGCCACCGCCGCCCTGCGCGCGCTGCTCGACGCCGTACCGGAACGTCCGTTGCACGCACGCGCGGCGGCCGACAACACGGGGTCGCGGCGGGTACTGGAGAAGTGCGGGTTCACCGTGACGGGCGAGGACCACGGCTATGCGCACGCGCGCGGCGAGGAGACGGACGAGCTGCTGTTCACCCTTCCCGGGTGAGCGGTTCCGCCCCTCCCCTGTGACCGGTTCCGCCCCTCCCAGGTGACCTGCGCCCCCTGCCCGCGTGACGCGTCCACCCCTGCCCGACTGAGAACCGCCACCCCGGGGACCGCCGCCCCGGGGCACGCGGCAGGCCGGCCGGCCTGCCGCGGAATCGTCATGACCGTCGCAGCCTTCGAACACCACTCCGATAACATGCACGGATTCATGGCGATTGGCCTCGTGGTCCGCACCGTACCGGCGGACCGTGCTGTCCGGCGCGACAAATGACCCACGGCGTGACGTACCCGACCACCATCTCTCACATCGGCCAAACTCTTGATACCTATAGCATCGCGGGTGTTTTCGCGAATAACCAACGGAAGTACGCCGGGCACTTGGCGTCGGCCACGGACGCTGCTGTTCGCGGCCGCGGCGGTGGTGGGCCTCGGATTCCTCGTCGCTCTGGAGATCGCCGCGCGTCACTACGGCCTGCCGGGGCCGATCGCCGCCCAGGCGCGCGAGGTGATATTCGCCCCCGCATCCGGCTTCCTGCTCTACGCCAGCATGGGCCTGATGATGGTCGTGCTCACCTGGCGGCAGCGGTTCTTCGCGATCGGCACCGCGATCGGCATCGACCTCGTCATCCTGCTGGTGCGATGGGTGGCCGACGCCCCGGTGACCCACGGCCACCCCTTCGGCAACGGCGCGCTGTGGGTGATCCTGGGGTGCGCGGTCATCGCCGTCACCCGCCGCACCGGACCGGAACGCCTCCTGCTGCTCAAGGGCGTCGGGCTGGGCCTGCTGCTGGTGACCGGCCGCAAGACCGGCGACACCTGGCTGCTCATCACGTCGAAGACCCGCCCGCTGGTGCTCGACCAGTACGTGGCGACCGCCGACCACGCGCTGGGCAACCCCTCGTGGCTGGTGGGCCGGCTGGTCAGGTCGACCGGCTCGTTCGGCGAGGTCTTCCTCGACTCCGTCTACACCCAGCTCGCGGTCGCCGCGGTCGTCGTCGCGCTGTTCCAGCTGCGCAACGTGTCGGCCGAGCGCCGGTTCCCGGCCCACCACCTGGTGCGCACCTTCCTGGTCATCGGGCTCCTGGGACCGGCCATCTACATGATCTACCCGGTCGTCGGACCGGTCTTCGCCTTCGGCGCCGACGGCGGGCACTGGGCAGCGGCCAACCTGTGGCCCGACACGCTGCCGCCGCGCACCGGGCCGCAGCACATGCCGTTCGACGACTTCACCCCGCGCAACTGCATGCCCAGCCTGCACACCGCATGGGCCACCACGATCTTCATCCATTCCCGCAAGGGCCCCCGGTTCCTGCGGTACGCGGGCACGTTCTGGCTGATCGCCACCCTCGCCGCGACGCTGGGGTTCGGCTACCACTACGGCATCGACATCATCACCGGTGTGATCTTCACCGTCACGATCGAGACGGCCCTGCGCTCACTCGAACGCGGCTGGGACCGGTCCGGCACCCAGCTGGTCGCCTACGGCGCCGCGGTCTTCGCCGCGATCCTGGTGGCCGCCCGCTTCCTGCCGACGCAGATGGCCGCCCATCCCTGGGTGGCAGGCCCGCTGCTCGTCCTCGCGACGGCCTCGGTGGTCTACGCGTACGTGCGCACCACCAGGCACTGGGACCCGAAGCCCGCACCGGTACGGCAGCCGGAGCTGCAGCCCGAACTGGTCTGAGCCGCCGCGGCGTTCCGTCTCCGCCGTCCGGCGGAGACGGATCGTCGCCGGGCATGACGTGCCCGGACCGGCCGCACGGCAGCGTGGGCGCCATGACACGGACACCCCTCGCACCCGCTCCCGCACCGGAGGCCGCCGCGCCGGTCACCGACCGTCTCCGCACCGCCCTGCGCGGTGTCGCGATCGTCTTCTGCCTGCCCTACATCGTCCTCAAGACCGCCTGGATCTCGGGCAGCCACGTCGGGATTCCGGCCGGCAGCCCGCTCCTCGACCACCGGACGCCGATGGCTGTCGCCAACGGCGCGTCGGTCCTGATGGACAGCGCCGTCGTGGTCATCGCCCTGCTGCTCACCCAGGCCTGGGGCCGGCGCGTGCCCGCCTGGCTGCTCGCCCTGCCGATGTGGGTGGCGACCGGCCTGCTGCTGCCGATCATGACCGGCTATCCCCTCCAGCTGCTGGTCCGGCTCCTGGGCGGGAAGACCGTCAACAAGGCGGACGCGGGCCGCCCCTTCCTGGACGAGTGGGTCTTCGGAGTCGTCTACACCGGCTTCATCGTCCAGGGACTGGCCCTCGGCACCCTGTTCGCCCTGTACGCCAGGGACCGTTGGGGCCACCTCTGGCAGGGCACGCTCCGCGAACTGCCGGACAGCCCCACCTCTCCGGCGCTGCGGGCCGCCGCCGTCGCCGCCTCGCTGCTCGCCCTGGTGCCCGGAACCCTTCATCTGCTCTGGGCCGCCGGCTCGACCGCCGGTCTCAACGAGAGCCGGATCCAGGAGCGCACCAGCGGCTCCGCGGCGCTCGAAGCGGTCTTCGCCCTCTTCGTCGCCGCCGGAGTCGCCGGCATCCTGCTGCTCGCCTTCCGCCGGAACTCCGCACTGCCGCTGCGGGTGCCGCTCGTCCTGGCCTGGGGCGGTTCCGGAGCGACGGCCTGCTGGGGCGGCTGGATGAGCATCGCCTCCCTGAGCAACGTGGACGACCTCGCCGATCGGCCCACCGCCGCCATGGTGCTGATCTACGCTGTGCAGATGCTGGTCGGAACGCTGGTGATGACCCTGGGCGCGTACTTCCTGGTGGAGCGCTCGGCCGCGAACGGACCGGCGGGCCGGCGGGCGTGACGCCCCTGCTCGGCCGGCGGGCCCGCCAGCGCTGGCTGCACCTGATCATCGGCGGCGCCCTCCTGATGCCGTACTTCCTGGTCGGCATGGTGTTCGTCGGCCTGTACCGCAGCGAAGGCGATGTCTTCGGCTCGCCGGTCAACCAGCTGACCGCGTTCGCCTACGCCCTGCCGATGGCCGCGGTCACCGCACTCGTGCCGCTCGCCCGGCCGCTCTCGGTGTCCGCCGCCCGCGCCCTGTGCGGTCTGCCGCCGGACCGGCCGCTCGCGGACGGACCCGCCAGGACCCGGCAGGCCCGGGTCCGCTCGTCTGCCTGGTTCACCCTGCACGTGGGGCTCGGCGGCGTCATCAGCGGCATGACGCTGTCGCTCGTCCCCTTTGCCGTCGCCGTCATCGGGCTGCCGTTCCTCACGGCGCGGGACTCCCCCGTGCTGCGGCTGCCCGCCGCCCTCGACCGCACCTGGGTCCTGGCCCTGGCGCCCTTCGCCGGGCTCGCGATGCTGGTGGCCCTGGCGGGGTGCGCGGCGGCGGCCGGGGCGCTGCTGGCGAACCGGGCGCCGGTGCTGCTGGGCCCGACCCCGGACGACCGGCTGGCCGCCGCCGAACGCCGTGCGGCCGAACTGGCCGTCCGCAACCGGCTGGCCCGCGAACTCCACGACTCGGTCGGCCACGCGCTCAGCGCCGTCACCCTCCAGGCGGGCGCGGCCCGCAGGGTCCTGGACAGCGACCCCGATTTCGTCCGGGACGCGCTGACCGCGATCGAGGAGACGACCCGGCGCACGGTCGGCGAACTCGACACCGTGCTCGGGATGCTGCGCCGCGACGACCACGACGGGGCCGGGGCGCCCCCCGCGCCCTCCGGCCCGGGGCTCGACGCACTGGACGGGCTGCTGGCGCACTGCGGACTGCCCGTCGCGCACACCGCCGACGGCGATCCGCGCACGGTCCCCGCTGCGGTGTCCCGCGAGGCGTACCGCATCGTGCAGGAAGGACTGAGCAACGCGCTGCGGCACGGCGGGCGCGGGGAACCGGTCCGGCTGCGGATCACGGTGCGCGCCGGGGAGCTGGAGACCGTGCTGGACAGCCCGCTGTCCGGACGGCCCCCGGTGGTGCGCCCCGGCGGCGGCCGCGGGCTGCGCGGCATCACCGAGCGGGCCGTACTCCTCGGCGGCCGTGCCGAGGCAGGAGAACACGAGGGCCGCTGGCGGCTCACCGCCCGCCTCCCCTTCCCCACCCCCGCACAGGAGCAGCGATGAGCACACCGGTCCGGATCGTCCTCGCCGACGACGAACGCATGGTCCGCACCGCCCTGCGGGTCATCCTGGACGCGGAGACCGGCCTGGAGGTCGTCGGCGAGGCGTCGACGGGGGCGGAGGCCGTCTCCGTGGTCCGCGAACTGCGCCCCGACGTGGTGCTGATGGATGTCCGGATGCCGCAGATCGACGGAATCCGGGCGACGGAGCAGATCCTGGCCACACTCGACCCGGCCCCCCGCATCGTCGTCGTCACCACCTTCGAGAACGACTCCTACGTGTACGACGCGCTGCGGGCGGGGGCGGCGGGCTTCCTGCTCAAGCGGGCGGCGGCGGAGGACCTGGTGCAGGCGGTGCGGCTGGTCGCCCGCAGCGACTCGCTGCTCTTCCCCGCCGCGGTCCGGGGCCTGGCGGCCGCGTACGGGAAGGGGCGGCCGTCCGCACCCCCGCCGTGGGCGGCCAGGCTCACCGACCGGGAGGCGGACGTCCTGCGGCTGATGGCGAGCGGCCTCACCAACGCGGAGATCGCCGCGCGGCTGCGGGTGGGCGCGGCGACGGCGAAGAGCCATGTGGCGGCCGTCCTCGCGAAGACCGGGGCCCGGGACCGCACCCAGGCGGTCATCGCGGCGTACGAGTCGGGATTCATCACGCCCGGCTGACCCGGGAGCACGGGCGCGTTGATGAGGAAGGGGTGAGAAGCGGCACAGACGGGAACGGTGAGACGCCTCCCGCTCGTCCCTCCAGCGGGATGAACAAGACGATCAGGCGCGCCTCGGTCTTCTCCCTGCTGCTGGTCCTCGCCCTCCTGGGGCGGGCGACCTGGGTGCAGGCGTACCAGGCCCGGGCGCTCGCAGAAGACGACCACAACCGGCGGAAGACCATCGCGCAGTACGCGCAGCCGCTCGGCGACATCATCGTGGCCGGCTCCCCGGTCACCGGATCGAAGAGGACGGAGGGCAGCGATCTCGCGTACAAGCGCACCTACAAGGAGGGGGACCTGTACGCGGCGGTCACCGGCTACGGCTCGCAGGCGTACGGCTCCACCCAGCTCGAAGGGATCTACAGCCACGTACTCGACGGCACCGACACCCGGCTGAAGAATCCGCTGGACGCGCTCACCAACAAGCGGAGTGCGCCCGGCGACGTGCTGACGACGATCGACCCGGACGTCCAGAAGGCGGCGTACGGCGCGCTCGGCGACGACAAGGGCGCGGCCGTCGCGATCGACCCGAGGAGCGGGCAGATCCTGGGGATGGTCTCCTCCCCGTCCTACGACCCCTCCGACATCAGCGGGACGACGGACGGCGACGCCTGGCAGAAGCTGCTCAGCGATCCGGAGAAGCCGCTGGTCAACCGCGCGCTGCGGCAGCCGCTGGCACCGGGTTCCACGTTCAAGCTGGTCGTGGCGTCGGCCGCGCTGGAGAACGGGCTGTACGGCTCGGTCGACGAGCCCACCAGGAGCCCCGTCCCGTACACGCTGCCGGGGACCAGCACCCCCCTGAGGAACGAAAGCGCCACCGCCCCCTGCGAGAACGCGACGCTGCGCGTGGCCCTCCAGTACTCCTGCAACAACGTCTTCGGCAAGGTCGCCGCCGACCTCGGCCAGGACAAGGTGCGGGCGATGGCGGAGAAGTTCGGCTTCAACACCGAGAAGCTCGACGTGCCGGTCCGGGCCTCGGAAAGCGTCTACCCGTCCGGGATGGACAAGGCGCAGACCGCGCTGAGCGGCATCGGCCAGTTCGAGGTCACCGCGACGCCGCTGCAGATCGCGATGGTCTCCGCGGCCCTCGCCAACGACGGCGAACTCGCCGCACCGCACATGGTGTCCAAGGTGACGGACGCGGACGGCGGCACGCTGGAGGACTTCGAGGACGGGGACACGGAGCGGATCGTGTCCTCGTCCACGGCCAGGCAGCTGCGGAGCGCCATGGTGACCGTCGTAGAGCAGGGCACCGGCACCAACGCCCGGATCGACGGGGCCGAGGTGGGCGGCAAGACGGGCACCGCGGAGAACGGCGTGGGCAACAGCAACACCCCGTACGCGTGGTTCACCTCGTACGCGAAGGACGACTCCAGCGGTCGGGAGGTCGCGGTCGCCGTGATCGTGGAGGACTCGGGTTCGGCGGCCTCGGAGGTCAGTGGCAACGGTCTCGCGGCGCCCATCGCGAAGAAGATGATGGAGGCCGCGCTCCGGCGGTAGGCCGCAACCGGAGCAGCGTCCCGGCACCCCCGCCCGGGGAGCCGGGACGTTCGCGTGTCCGGGCCCTTCAGGTTTTCGCCCGGTTACGTCTTACTTGGTTACGCACCCGCGTCGAAGCGCTTCCCTGCCACGCTGGTACGCTCTCGCCCCGCCCGCTCACCGTGGGAGGCGGCCGGGCGGCGGCTGGGAACGTACACAGCCCGAGCGGGCGGGCGCCGGGATTCGAACGCAGAGATGAGGTAGCTGTGGGCACGTCCACCGACCATGCCGCTGCCGCCGAGTTCCATGAGTTCTTCGAGGCCCACTACGCCGAACTCGCCCGGCTGGCGCATCTGCTGACCGGTGAGGCCGATGCCGCCGACGATCTGGCGGCCGACGCCCTGCTGGCGCTGTGGCACCGTTGGGACCGGGTCAGGAGCGCCGACCATCCGGTGGCGTACGCGCGGGGGGTCGTCGCCAACATGGCGCGGACCCGGATCCGCACCGCGGTGCGCGAACGACGGCGGATCGCGCTGTTCTGGGCGCCGCGCGGCGGCGGGGAGACGGTCGACGGTCCGGACGTCTCGGCGGTCGTCGACGTACAGGGGGCGCTGCGCAGACTGCCGTTCCGCAAGCGCGCCTGCGTGGTGCTGAGGCACGCCTTCGACCTCTCGGAGCGCGACACCTCCCTGGTGCTGGGCATCTCGGTGGGTACGGTGAAGAGCCAGACCTCGCGCGCCGTCGCGGAACTGCAGCGGCTGCTCGGTCCGGAGACTTCCGCCGCCGCGCAGGTGCAGGCGGCCGTCGGGGCGCACCGCAGCGGAGGAGACCGGTGAAGGACGACGAGCTGTCCGTGCGGCTGCGGGAGGCCGCCGAGGCCCACCGCCCCGACCGGGAGCGGATGCTGGCCCGGGTGGAGCGCGGCGTGACCGAGGGCCGTCCGCCGGGCCGGGTGGTGCGCCCGCGCCGGGCCGCGGGGCCGTGGCTGCGGGTGGCGGGGGCGACGGCCGCGGTCTGCGGGGTGCTGGCGTTCGGTGCGGTCGCCGTCACTTCCGCCGGTGAGGAAGGTGCGGACGGAAGGCACGGGGAGCGCGTGGCCGCCCCGCCGACGGCCTCCCCCACGCCGTCCGTGACCCCGCCCGCAGCCCTCGGCCGGCTGCGTACCGAGGACGGGCCGCTGTGGATGGACGGGGTCGTGGACCCGCACTCCAACGCGTACTGGGCGCAGAGCGATGTGACGCTGCGGACGGACCGGCCGCTGTCCTCGCTCACCGTGGAGTTGCGGGTGGCGTTCACCGGCGGGGTGAACAGCACGGGGGCCTGGCGCTCGCTGCCGGCGGACGACTTCACCATGTCGGTGTCCGAGGACGGCGGCTATCTCGTCTACCGGTGGGCGCTGCGGGCGGGGCGGACCGTACCGGCCGGCACCCACACGTTCGCCGGGCAGTACAACCACGCCGAGGGCCCCCGGGACGCCACGGGCGACTACGTGACCGCGCACGCGGTCGTCACCACGGGTGAACGGGCATCGGTGGGCGACTACTTCGGCCCCGGACGCTGACCGTATCCGGCGGACGGGACGAGAGGACCACGGGACCCGGCAACCTTTGTGCCCGCGGTGGCGACCAAGGAGCGCAACGCTCCCCCCACCGATAAGGAACGGGACACCGACATGAAGAAACGAGCCGTACCGCACGGCAGCCACGCCCGGCGCTCCGGCCGCCGTCGCATGATCGTCGCTTCGGCCGCCGCGCTCTCCCTCACCGGCGCCGCGCTCACCACCGGCCTGCTGGTCCAGGCCGGCGCGGCCACCACCGCGACCGCGGCGGCCGCCTGGCCGACGCCCGCGGGTTCGCAGGCCGTCTCGGCGACCATCAAGGTCTCGGGGACGTACGACGGCAAGCTGAAGCGCTTCTACGGAAGCGGGGACCTCGGTGACGGCGGCCAGGACGAGGGTCAGGACCCGATCTTCGAACTGGCCGACGGGGCCGTCCTGAAGAACGTCGTCGTCGGCTCGCCGGCCGCCGACGGCATTCACTGCAAGGGCAGCTGCACGATCCAGAACGTGTGGTGGGAGGACGTCGGCGAGGACGCGGCGTCCTTCAAGGGCACCTCGTCGGGCGCCACGTACAAGGTGACCGGCGGCGGCGCCAGGAAGGCCGACGACAAGGTCTTCCAGTTCAACGGCGCGGGCACGCTGACCATCAGCGGCTTCCAGGTCTCGGACTTCGGCAAGCTCGTCCGCTCCTGCGGCAACTGCTCCAAGCAGTACAAGCGCACGATCGCGGTCAGCGACGTCGATGTCACGGCGCCCGGCAAGGCCCTGGTGGGGATCAACACCAACTACGGGGACACCGCGACGCTGAGGTCCGTCCGGATCCACGGTGACAGCGGCAAGAAGATCAAGCCGTGCGTCCGTTACACGGGCAACGACGACGGCGACGAGCCGACGCAGACGGGCAGCGGGCCGGACGGCACGTACTGCAAGTACTCCGCGTCGGACATCTCCTACAACTAGGAGCGCGCGAAGAAGCGGTGGAGGCCCTCGCCGGGCCTCCACCGCTTCCGTCGTTCCCGGCCGGCCCAGGCGTTCCGGGCCGGCCCAGGCGTTCCCCGTCAGCGCAGGCGGCCGGCTCCGGCACCCCGGTCGACCAGGCCCGGGACGGCGCGCGGGTGGTCGATCCTGGTGCGCAGCACCGGCGTCCATCCGGCTCCGGCGGTGAGCTGTTCCGCGGGGACGCCCGCGTTGTGGACGGCGATGAGGTCCGTCCGGCGGCCGTTGACGTAGTTGTCCGCGGCGGTCAGCGAGGACTCGGACCACTTCTTGAGGATCTTCGCCTGGTCGAATCCGGCCCCGAGACTGAACGCGTTGTGCTCGGCCACGAGCTGGGACTTGGAGCCGATGCCGTACGTGTAGCCGTAGACGCTGCCCGTGGTGGCGACGAAGTGGTTGTTGTAGGAGTCGACCTGTCCGAAGCGGACGCGGGGGGCCCGCTCGTTCACGTCCTTGAAGAGGTTGTGGTGCAGGGTGACCCGCAGCTTGCCGCTGTCGGTCGCGCCGGCGCCGTCGCTGTTGCCGATGAGCATCGTCTTGTCGTGGTTCTTGAGGACGTTCCACGAGACGGTGACCAGGTCGGCGCCCTTGACGATGTCGAAGAGACCGTCGTGCTGCTGGTACAGCTCGTCGAAGTAGCGGGGCTGGCCGGCGTCGGGGCGGTCCCCGTCGCTGAAGGTGTTGTGGTCGACCCAGACGTGGTCGGAGCCGTAGACGACGAGGTTGTCGTACTCGGAGTTCCAGTGGCCGGTGACGCCGTCCGTGGGGTCCCACTGGGGGAAGCAGTCGTAGGTGTCCTCGAACGAGATGTTCCGCACGATGACGTTGGAGACGTTTCGGATCTGGAGGCTGGCGCCGATGACCGTGGCGTCCTTGCCGACCCCGACGAGCGTCGTGTTGGACGGCACGTAGACGTTGACCGCGGCCTTCTGCAGCTCGGCGGAGGCGAGCCGGGCGTCCTCCAGAGGGCCGGACGGGACCTCGTCGCGGCCCCAGGTGGCCGGGTCGTAGGCGGCGAGGTACCTGTCCAGGGTGTAGCCGTCGGTCTGGTACGCCGCGCAGTCGATCGGGGTCCCGGCGGCGTCGGAGTTCCCGTGGACGGTGCCGTCGATCTTGATGATCTTCGGGGCGTCTCCCGCTTCCTCGAAGGCGGCGATGAGTTCGGCACGGTTGCTGACGGTGTAGACGTGGTCCGGGGTCGCGGCGGCGCCGCCGGTGGTGGAGCCGTCGGCTGCGGCCCAGCCGTCGCCCTGGGCGAGGACGGCCCGGTCGATGCCCGGGTGGTGGCCGTGGCCGCGCCCGGTGGCCTGGGCGGGGACGGACACGGCGAGCGCCAGGGAGGCGCAGCCCAGCACCAAGGCGATGGCGCGAGCATGACAGATGCGTGCGGGCATGGCGGTTCCTTCGGTGGTGAGGAAGGGGAAGCTGAGCGGGGAGGTGAAGTGGCGCGGGGCAGGCGTCAGGCCTGCGGCCAGGTGATCCATTCGAGCGGGATCGCGGAATCGGTGCGCCGTACGTCGTGCGGGGCCAGGACCCGCCCGGCCACCAGGGCGCGGGCGACGAGCCGTGCGACCTCGACGGCGCCGCGGGGCTGGAAGTGCGTGTTGTCCTGCCGGCCGTCGGGGTAGTTGGGCGACTGTCCGGGCTCGAGCCAGTTGAAGTACCCGAGCGTGCCCTCGGGGCCGAGCTCCTGCCAGCGCGCCAGCGTGAGCGCCTGGAGGTCGAGCAGGGGGACGCGCTCCTCGGCGGCCAGCGCGCGCATCGCGGCCGGGTACTCGCCGTGGGTGGGCCTGGCCGTGCCGTCGGCGGCGAAGCGGCGGCGCTCCACCGGGGTGAGCAGGACCGGGCGCGCCCGCCGGGACCGTGCGGCGTGCACGTACTGGCGCAGGCAGTCCTGGTAGGTGGTGTACGGGTCGGTGCCGCGGGCCGGGTCCTCGGTCTTCTCGTCGTTGTGGCCGAACTGGATCAGCAGGAGGTCGCCCTCCCGCACCTCCTCCAGCAGGGCGGCGAGCCGCCCCTCGTCGATGAAGCTCTTCGAACTGCGGCCGTTCATCGCGTGGTTGGCGACGGTCTGCGTGCGGCCCAGGAAGAACGGCAGGGCCATGCCCCAGCCGGTCTCGGGCGCCGCGTCCGCGTACTTCTGCGCGGCGGTCGAATCGCCGGCGATGTGCAGGGTACGGGGCCGGGGGCGGCCGGCCGGGCTGTGCGCCGCCGCGGCGGTGCCGGTGGCGAGTACCAGGGGCAGCGCCGCGAGGGCGGCCGCGGTCTGCCTGCGGGTGAGTGACACGGTGGGGCTGCCTCTCTCATGGATGCGTAGCGGGGCGTACGGAGGCGTACGGCGGTACGGGGTGCAAGGAGAAGTGCAGGGGGAGAGGGACCGGCGGCGGGACGCGACCCGAGCCGCCGCCGGTCCCCGGTCACCGGGGGACCGGCCGGCCTCAGCCGTTGCCGATCTCCTTCCACTCCTTCTGGGCCTTGTTCAGCTCGTCCGCGATCTTGTCGAGGAAGGCCTTCGCCGTGACCTTGCCGAGCAGCAGCTTCTGGAACTCCGGCTCGTTGTCCGCCTTGCTGATGTTGTTCCAGTCCGGCAGGTAGTACGGCAGCTGCACGATCTTGGTGGAGCCGTCGGTGAGGGCCTTCGCGGCGAGCTCGGTCGGCTCGGTGGCGCTGACCCACGGGTCCTTGGCGGCCTCCGTGTTGGCGGGGATGGCGCCCGCGGACTCGTTCCACTTGCTGTTGGACTCGTGCGAGGCGGCGAACTCGATGAACTTCCAGGCGGCGGTCTTGTTCTTGCTCGACCGGAACAGGCCCAGCCCGTCGACCGGGTTGGAGACCTGGACCCGAGTGCCGCCGTCACCGACCGGGTTCGGTATCCCGGCGAACTTGTCCTTGCCCAGCGCCTTCAGATGGTCCTGGTAGGAGCCGAGGTTGTGGCTCAGCATGCCGATGGTTCCGGTGTCGAACTGGGCGACCATCTTGGTGAAGTCGTTGTTGACGTCGGCGGCGGGCGTCGCCTTCTTGTACAACGCCACGTACTTCTCCAGCGCGGCGACGTTCTTCGGGTCGTTGAGCGTCGTCTTGTCGCCGTTCCAGAACTCCGTGATGCCGGACTGGCCGTACGAGGCGTCGATCGCCTGGGCGATGGAGCCGGCGCCCCCGCGGATGGTGTAGCCGAACTTGTTGTCCTTGGCGGCGGTGAGCTTCTCCGCGGCCTTGTAGAAGTTGGCCCAGGTGGTGGGTGCTTCGAGGCCCGCCGCCTTGAACAGGTCGGTGCGGTACCAGAGGGCGCCGTTGTTGGCGGAAGTCGGCACGGAGTACATGTCGTCGCCCCGGCCGCCGGCGGCCTTGACGCTCGCGACCATGCCCTCGACGAGCTTGCCGTTGAGCGAGGAGCCCTTGATCCGGTCGTTCAGCGGGTCGAGGGCCTCCTGCGAGACCATGTTGGCGAGGTAGGCGGTGCCCACGCCGCCGACGTCCGGCAGGCCGCCGCCCGCGATGGCCGTGTCGTACTTGGACTGCACGTCGGCGATCGGGATCGGCACGTACTTGACCTTGATGTCCGGGTACTTCGCCTCGAAGTCCTTGATGATCTCGGTCCACACGGCGGTGCGCGGACCGCCGTTGTTGTCCCAGAAGGTGATCTCGCCCTTGCCGCTGCCCTCGGTGCCGGTGTCGCTGCCGTCGTCACCGCAAGCGGTCGCGGTCAGTGCGAGCACCGCGGCCAGGGACACCGCGGCCGCGGCACGCCCCCGCTGCGTCTTCGAAATGGTCATGGTCGGCTCTTCTCTCTCGGTTCTCTGGTGGGTCGTGTGCACTGCATGGGGGGTGCGAGGGGCTCCGGGTCAGTGGTGGGCGCCCTGCGGCGACCAGCCGTCCTCGCCCCTGAGGTAGTCGGAGATCTCGTGGTGCGCGGCGTCCGCGGCGGTCATCTGCGGCCGGTCCGCGGTCACCGCGGCGCCGGGCCCGTACGTCCGGTACTCGCTGAACCGGGCCTCCTGCCACGGGAAGCCGCCCATCTCGCTCCACGGCGTGGCCTTGACCGCCGCCGGCAGCAGGGTCTCGCGGATCAGTACCTGGCCGACCGCGTCGGGGTTGCCGCTCGGGTGCCAGGGCCGGCCGAGGTGGAAGGTGTCCGCGGGGGCGTCGCTGATGATCCGGCTGCGGGTGATCAGGAAGCCGTACGGGTTGTCCTTCCATGTCGAGGCGGCCGTGATGTAGCCGTTGTTGGTGGCCGAGCCACGGCTCAGCGCCTTGATCACGGAGTGCTCGATGACCGTGGTGGCGCGGCCGTAGATGAAGTCGACGTCTCCCTCGATGTAGACGTCCCTGAGGTACACCCGGGCCTTCTGGGTGAGGACCGGGGTGTCGGTCATCAGGGTGTCCTGGTTGCCGAGGAACGCCGTGTTCTCGAAGGTCAGCCGGTCGCCGGTGGTCTTCACGGCGAGGGCCTGCTCACCGTTCAGCTCGACGGACGCCTCGTCGAAGTCGTTGGAGAAGGTGAGGTTGCGGGCGCTGAAGTCGTGTCCCTCCACGACGACGGTCGCGCTGCCCCAGGAGCCCTGGGTGGTGCCGTCCGGCTTGAGCTCGCCCGACGGGGTGTCGAAGACGACGAGCGTGTCCGAGCGGTGCCTGCCCGTGCCGACGAGCGAGACGTACGGCTGGTTCCTGCCGATCCTGACGTGCTCGCGGTAGACGCCGGGGGCGATCCGCACGGTGATCCGGCCGTCGTTGCCCTGCGGCACGGCGTCCACGGCGGCCTGCACGGTGGCGTACGCGCCGGGGACGCGGAGCACGGTCTCGGTGCCGATGTCCTCCTGCGGCCCGGAGTCGCGGGTGACCAGCTTCGGCACGTCGGCCGCGCGGTCCAGGCGGTACGGGTAGAAGTCGCGCGGGTCGAAGGCGGCTCCCCAGGCGTCGGTGCGTCCCGTGGTGTTCCGCAGGACCGACCCGCGCTGGACCAGCTCCGCCGTGGCGTCCGCCTGGTAGGGGTGCTGGACGTCCCGGTAGTAGCTGTTCTCGATGACCATCTTCGTGGCGCCGCGCGCCCAGTTGCCGTACGTCCACACCGGGTCGCCGTCCGCGACCTGCGCGGAGAGGTAGTTGTTGTAGAGGTGGGCGTAGGCGCAGTTGTCGGCGGAGGGGTTGCGCTGCTTGGTGCCCTCGAACCAGTTGTGGTCGATGGTGATCTGCGTCTTGACGTTCGCGGTCCAGCCGATGCCGAACGCCTTGTTGTGGTTGCTGAAGTGGTTGTACGAGACGGTGATGTACTCGCTGTCCTTGCGGATGTCGAGCAGGCCGTCCCCCATGTGCGTGAGGCGGTTGTGGTCGATCCAGACGTGGTCGGCCGAGTCCATCTGGATGGCGTCGAAATCGGTGGTCTTGCCGTCCCAGTCACCCTCGACGTACGAGTCGCGGATGGTGAGGTTGCGGATGATGACGTTGTGGGTGCCGGGGTTCAGGTGCAGTTCGCCGTGGACGATCTCAGCGGTGTCGCCCACGCCGACGATGGTCTTGTCGGAGGCGACCACGATGTCGTGGCCGAACGGTTCGACGGCGACCGTTCCGGCGACCCGGATGATGTAGGGCTCCGGCGCGGCCGCGTACCGCACCAGGTCGGCCTGGGTGGAGACGGTGACGACCTTTCCGCCGCCGCCTCCGGTGGTCCCGCCCGCCAGGGAGGCGAATCCGTGCGCGGTGTCGGACCAGCCGGCGTGCGCGGCGGCCGGACCTGCGGGCTGGGCGGCGGCGCCGGCCGAAGGGGCGGCCGGAACGAGGACCGCGGCGGCCAGCGCGAGGGCCGTGGCGAGGGTTCGTGCTCTGGTGCGCTTGTTACTCAGGTGCATCGATGCGGCTCCTGTACATGCGGATCAGGCGGTGCGGATGATTTCCCCGCGGTCAGGCGGTGCGGGAGAGGCCCCTGCGGGTCAGGCGATGCGCGTGAGGTCCCTGCGGGTCACGCGGTGGTGCGGAACCCGGTGAAGCAGGCCGTCCCGGCCGGCCCCGTCCCGGGCGGTGCGGTGGCGAACAGGCCGAGCAGGGCGCCGACCCAGCGCCAGGGCGTGGCGGCGAAGACCTGGCCGGAGGGCCGGAACCCGGCCCCGTCCCCGGTGTCGGCGGAGAAGCGGCAGCGGGCGCCGGGGGCGACCTCGATCCGGAGCCGGACCCGGCCGTCGGGGGCCGGCCTGCCGTGTTCGGCGTCGCGTTCGTGTTCGGCGACCGTCTCGGCGTACCGGTGCACGAGCCGTATCCCGTCGGCGCCGTCCGCCGCACGCTCCAGGCCGATCCAGCTGAACGCGTCCCCGAGGACCGCGAGACCGGCCTTGGCCCCCACCACCTCACTGCCGAGGGTCAGTTCCGTCTCGACGGTGAACGTCTCGGCGGGCAGCCGCTGGACCAGCACGTTGGGCAGGGCCCGCAGATCGTGCGCGTACGCGGTCCGTACGCAGCTGAGCCGCAGCCCGTCCCCGCCGTGCTCGACGGTCCAGCCGGGGCGGGGGTTGGCGGTCCACTGCCACTGCCTGCCGTAGCGGCCGCCCGGGAAGCGGTCGCCACTGGCCGGGGCCGTGACGGACTGCTCGGGCGCGGTCGGTTTGGTGTGGACGGAGACGGGCTCGCCCCCGTCGCCGATGACCGGCCAGCCGCCGTCCGCCGCGTCCCAGCGCATCGGCTGGAGGTGGACCACCCTCCCGTACGCCCCGCGCTCCTGGAAGTGCAGGAACCAGTCCTCGCCGGCGGCGGTCGTGACCCAGCCGCCCTGGTGCGGCCCGTTGACCTCGGTCCGGCCCTGGGCGAGGACGACGCGCTCCTCGTACGGACCGAAGAACTCCCGGGAGCGGAAGGCCCCCTGCCAGCCGTTGGTCACCCCGCCGGCCGGGGCGAGGATCCAGAACTCGCCGTCCCGCCGGTAGAGCTTGGGGCCCTCCAGGGTGAACCAGCCGGGGATCGTGTCGGCGTCGATCAGGGTCTTGCCCTCGTCGAGGAGCTCCAGTCCGTCGGGGCTCATCCGGTGGCCGGTGAGCCGGTTCTTGATGCCGGAGCGCGACTTGGCCCAGGCGTGGACCAGGTAGGCCTCGCCGGTCTCCTCGTCCCACAGGGGGCAGGCGTCGATCAGTCCCTTGCCGGCCTTGACCAGATGGGGGGCGCTCCAGGGGCCCCGGATGTCCTCGGCGTTGATCTGCTGGATGCCGTGGTCGGGGTCGCCCCAGAAGATCCAGAACCGTCCGGCGTGGTGCCGGAGCGACGGTGCCCACACCCCGCAGTCGTGGCGGGGCACGGCGAAGTCCGCGGCAGGTTCCAGCCGCTCCAGGGCGTGGCCGATGAGGGTCCAGTTGACGAGGTCGCGCGAGTGCAGCAGCGGCAGTCCGGGGACCCGGCCGAAGCTGGAGGCGGTCAGGTAGAAGTCGTCGCCGACCCGGATGACGTCGGGGTCGGACCAGTCGGCGTTCAGCACCGGGTTGCGGTAGGTGCCGCCGCCGAGGTCGGCGGTCCAGGGGCGCTCGTCCGGGGCGCTCACGCGGTCACCGCCCGCCGGGCGTACGCGGCGGCCGCGTCGCGGTCGAGCCGGCCGTCCGCGATGACGGTGACGACCCGGCGCACGATCGTCGCCCCCGCGGGGACGGGGAGGCGGTGGTCGGCGGCGAGGGAGGAGCCGACGCCCGGGTACTCGGTGGTCCGCACGAACCACGGATCCCGGCGGGTCTCCTCGGTCGCCCCGGCGAAGACCAGGGTCCAGCCGTCCCCGCTCATGGCCACCCAGTCGGCGGGCCGTCCGTGCACCGCCTCCTCGCCGTCCGCGGATGCGCTGAACACAACGGGCGCCGAGGGTTCCTTGGGCGCGCGCCAGAAGAAGCCGCCGTATCCGGCGCCCGGCCGGCCGTTGGTGGCCGGGCTGCCTATCGACAGGTCCGCGCTCCCCCGGTTGGCGAGCGAGAAGGAGAAGTCCAGGGCCCAGGCGGTGGCGGAGAGTTCGGCGGTGGCGACCGTGCGGTGCTCGCGCAGCAGCTCGGTGTCGTCCGCCTCCCAGCTCAGCTCCTCGACGAATCCGTCCGGATCGCGGAGCTTCCAGCCGAGATGGCGCTGGACCCCGTGGTTGTCGAGCACGGTGGGCCCCTGGTCGCGGACGAAGGTGCGGCCGCCCCAGAAGTTGTGTCCGGCGACGTCCGGGACGGCGACGGAGGTGCCCAGGTGGTGCACGTGGTCGGCCGGGCGCTCCTCGGTGACGGGGATGCCGGCGAGGGTGGTGACGGGGTGCAGGTAGGGGCGGCCGTCGGCGGCGGGGAGGTAGGTGTAGCGGCCGACCGGGCGGCCGGCGCAGCTCAGCAGTGCGGTGGTCGTCACGATGAACTCACCTCGGTGGTAGGTCCTTTCCGGGGTTCCAGCGCGGGAGAAGGAGCGGCGTCCGGTGCCGCCGCATCCAGGGCGGAGGAGGGAGAGAAGGCGGAGCCCTCCCGGCTGACGACAACGCCGGAGGCGGCGGTGCCGGACGCCGCGACGCCGCGGGGGAGCTCCGGACAGGACCTGAGCGCCCAGGGGACGCCGAGTTCGGAGTAGAGCGTGAGGGTGTCGGCTCCCGCCGCGACGAGTCCGTCAATGCCGCGCACCACGCGCCGGGCGGCGGCGGAGCCGGCCGGGGGCACGGTGTACCAGGCGTCGGCCGGGAGGGCGACCGGTTCCGGGGCGGTGCGCACGGCCTCGACGACCTCCATGAACGCGCCGGTGCGGTGCGGCGGTACGAGGAGTGCGGCATCCCCCGCCAGGTGGTCGACGAGGTTCTCCAGGAGGTCGGTCCGTCCGTGCACCGCCTCGTCGGGGCCGTGTCCGGCGCGCTGGACGAGGACCCGGTCCTGCTTGTACCAGAAGGTGATCCGGCCGCGGTCGCCGTGGACGATCACATAGGGCTCCCCCGCCTGTTCGGCGCAGAGGGTGACGGCGGCGGTGACGGGGACCCCGGCCGTGGTGGTGACGCGTACGCAGGAGGTGTCGTCGGCCTCGATGTCGTGGGCCCGGAAGAGTTCGGTCTCGACGGAGGCGATGTCCTGGGCGGTGCCGCTGCCGGCGAGCTCGAGGGCCGTGGCGACGGCGTGGGCGAGCGGGTTGGTCAGGACCCCGTCGACGACGTCGGTGTCCCCGATCCGGCGCCGCCCGGCCCAGGGCGCACGCCGGTAGTAGGCCTCGTCGCGGACCCAGGCGCCCGCGGCGCCGTAGCCCTCGACGGTGCCGATGGCGCCGCCGCTCACCAGCTCGCGGATGGCGGGCACGGCGTGCGAGCCGAAGGACTGGAACCCCACCTGACAGGCGATGCCGGCGTCCCGCACCCCGGCCAGGATCCGTTCGAAGTCGGCCCGCGTCGCGGCGGGCGGTTTCTCCAGCAGGAGGTGGACGCCTCGGGCGGCGGCGGTGAGCGCCAGTGCGGTGTGGGTCTGGATCGGGGTGCAGATGACGGCGGCGCGGGCCCCGGTGGAGTCCAGGAGCGCTCCGAAGTCGTCCGACTGCTTGGGGAGTTCCCCGGCGAAGGCGCCGAGTTCACTGTCGTCGAGCGGCTTCAGCTCGCAGATTCCGGCGAGCCGGACGAGGCCCTGGTGCTGGAGGCGTCGGATGTTGGCGAGGTGCCAGCGGCCGTGGCCCCGGGCGCCCGCGAGGACGATCGGCAGGGGGGTCGGGCGGGCGTTCATCCGAGCCTCCCCGCTCCCGCCGCGCGGGCCACGTCGGCGGCGGCGCGGGCGGCGGTGCCGACCGGGCCGTGCAGGGTGGGCTCCCAGCCCGCGTCGGTGGCCAGGTCCTTCTCGCTGCCCGAGTTGTAGGCGTTGTAGATGGAGACCAGGTCGACCGGGTATCCGTTGAACTCGGTGCCCCGCTCCTGGAGCAGGCTGCCGTTCCAGCTCTTCACCAGGTCGGCGACCTCGACGTGGCCGGGCGTGGTGAAGGCGTTGTTCTCGGCGATGATCCGGGACTCGGTGGAGACGCCGACGGAGTAGCGGTACTCCCCGTCCGCGGGGACGGTGTAGTGGTTGTTGTAGAGGTGCACCTGGCCGAAGCGCACGCGCGGGGCGCGCTGCACGACGGAGTCGAACTCGTTGTGGTGCAGGGTGACGCGCAGCTTACCCCGGTCGGTGGTGACACCGTCGCCGTTGCCGATCAGCATCGCCTTGTCGTGGTCGGCGAACCGGCTCCAGGACACGGTGACCAGGTCGGCGCCGTTGGTGATGTCGAGCAGTCCGTCGTGGCGCAGGTAGTTGCGCCCGAAGTACGTGGGCTCGTGGTCGTCGGGGTGGCCCTTGTCACTGGCGGTGACGTGGTCGACCCAGACGTGGTTCGCGCCCCGCAGCCACAGGGTGTCGTAGGCGGTCTTCCAGTCGCCGAGGCCGCCGGTGTTGGGCTGCCAGGCGGGGAAGCAGTCGTAGGCGTCACGGAGTTCGAGGTTCCGCACGATGACGTTGCCGGCGTCCCTGACCTGGAGGCTCCCGCCCTTGATGCCGGCGCCCCGGCCGAGGCCGACGAGGGTGGTGTTCGAGCCGACCAGGAGCTCGACGCGTTCGGCCTGCCGGGCGGCGGACGCCTTGCGGGCGTCCTCCTGCGGCCCGGCGGGCTTGGCGGCGCCCCAGGTGGCGGGGGCGTAGGCGGCGAGGTACGCCTTCAGGTCGTAGCCGCCGGTCGCGTAGTCGGCGCAGTCCAGCCGGCGGCCGCTGTCGTCGGTGTTGGCGTCGATCGTCCCGACGATCTTGACGATCTTGGGTACGGAGCTGCCGCCGTCCAGTGCGGCGACGAGCTGGGCGCGGTCGCGCACGGTGAAGACGTGGGCGTCGTCGGCCGCCGAGCCGCCGGTGGTGCCGGGTCCCTCGGCGGCCCAGCCGTCACCGTCGGGCAGGACCTCGCGGCCCAGGTCCCGGGCGGGGGCGGCGGGCGGCTGCGCGGTGGTTGCCTCGGCGCCCGGCTGGAAGGCGACGCCCGCCAGGAGCAGGGTGAGCGCGGCGGCGGTGCGGCGCGCAGGTCGCGTGCGGAGTGCGGTCATGTGCGTCAGCCCTTCACTGCGCCGGCGCTGAAGCCGGTGATCAGCCACTTCTGGATGAAGGCGAAGACGATCACCACGGGGACCGCGGCGATCACACCGCCCGCGGCGAGCGCGCCCAGGTCGACGCTGTCCGCGCCGATGAGGGTGTTCAGGCCGACCGGGATCGTCTGCTTGTCCTGTTCGCTGAGGAACATCAGGGCGAACAGGAAGTGGTTCCAGCTGTGCACGAAGGCGAAGGAGCCGACCGCGATGAGGCCCGGCCGCAGCAGCGGCAGCACCACCGCGCAGAAGGCGCGGAAGCGCGAGCAGCCGTCCACCCAGGCCGCCTCCTCCAGCGTGACCGGCACGTTCTTGATGAATCCGCTGATCAGGATGATGGAGAGCGGCAGCTGGAACACCGTCTCGGCGATGACGACGCTCCCCAGGGAGTTGATCATCTGGAGGTTCTTGAAGATCTCGAAGAGCGGTACGAGCATCAGCGCGCCCGGGATGAACTGCGAGCAGAGCAGCGCCAGCATGAAGGCGTTCTTGATCTTGAAGTTGAACCGGGCGAGCGCGTAGCCGCCCGCCAGCGCGACGAGCGTCGTGCTGATCAGGGTGCAGACCCCGACGATCATGCTGTTCTGGAAGAAGACGGCGAAGCTGCGCTCGTTCCAGACCTTGGAGAAGTGCTCCCCCGTCATCGGCCAGGGCACCAGCGAGGTGGACCCCGAGGGGCGCACGGCGAACAGGAACATCCAGTAGAAGGGGACGAGGGTGAAGACGAGGTAGACGCCGAGCGGGACGTAGATCTGCCAGCGCGGCACGTCGTCGAAGGCGCGTTCGCGGCCGGGCCTGGTGCGCCGGTGCGGGGAAGGGGGAGGGCTGTCCTCGGCGGACGGCCGTGCGGCGTCGGTGCCGTGCTTCTCGGCCAGTGCGGCAGTCACTTGTGGTCGCCTCCGAACTTGCTCAGGCGCAGATAGACGATCGAGCAGAAGAGGAGGATCACGAAGGCGACGGTGGTGAGCGCGGAGGCGTATCCGAAGTCGTGGCCCTCGATGCCGGTGTTGGCGACGTAGAGCGGCAGGGTGGTGGTCTCGCCGGCAGGCCCGCCGCCGGTGAGGGTGTAGAGCAGGTCGACGTTGTTGAACTCCCACACCCCGCGCAGCAGCGTGGACAGGATGATCGCGTCCCGCAGGTGGGGCAGGGTGATGTGGAAGAACTGGCGCATCCGCCCGGCGCCGTCGACCGACGCCGCCTCGTACAGCTCCTTGGAGACGGACTGCAGGTCGGCGAGGATGAGGATGGCGAAGAAGGGGACCCCGCGCCAGAGTTCGGCGACCGTCGCGGCCCAGAAGACGGTTCCGGTGTCGGAGAGCACGGAGGTTCCGTAGTCACCGATCCCGGCGTCCGCGAGGTAGCGGCTGAACCCGGTCGAGGAGTTGTAGAGCAGGATCCAGATGGTGCTGGTCAGCACCCCGGAGACGGCCCACGGCGAGAAGACCATCGCACGGGAGATGCCGCGGCCGATGAAGCTCTGGTTGACGATCAGGGCGAGGGCGAGCCCGAGGGTGAGCTGGAGCGCGACCTGGACCACCACCCACTGGGCGCTGAAGCCCAGCGTCGTCCAGAACTGGTCGTCCTCGGTGAAGATCCGGGTGAAGTTGTCGAAGCCCGCGAAGCCGTTCCGCCACGGCTTCGTGACGTTGTAGTTCTGCAGGCTGTAGTAGAAGACGCTGATCACCGGATAGGCGATGAAGCCCAGCATCAGCAGCCCCGCGGGGGCGATCAGCAGGTACGGCAGTCGGCGTGGGCTCGCGGAGCGGCGCCTGGGCACCTTCGGTGGTGTGGCCACAGCGGCGGCTTGGGCCATGACACGTCTCCGTTCTCTCAGGTACGGGGGTGCGAGGTGGTGCTGAGGGTGCTGTGCGAGGTGGTGCGTGGCGTGCACAAGCGCTTACCGCATGCCGTTCGGCGGGCCGAACGAGGCGGGGCGCCGGAATTCCGGGGTGCCGTTCAGCCGGCGTAGGGGTCGGGGACTTCTCCCTGCCGGGCCAGGAAGGCGAAGTCGCAGCCGGTGTCGGCCTGGGTGATCTGGTCGTGGTACAGCGCCCCGTAGCCGCGCACGTACCGGGTGGCCGGTGGCGTCCACTCGGCCTCGCGCCGCGCCAGCTCCTCTTCCGTGACGTCGAGGTGGAGCAGGCGTGCCTCGACGTCCAGGGTGATGAGGTCACCGGTGCGGACCAGGGCGAGAGGTCCGCCGACATAGGACTCGGGAGCGATGTGCAGGACGCAGGCGCCGTAGCTGGTGCCGCTCATCCGGGCGTCGGAGAGCCGCACCATGTCCCGTACGCCCTGCTTCAGCAGGTAGTCGGGGATCGGCAGCATGCCGTACTCGGGCATCCCCGGGCCGCCCTTGGGGCCGGCGTTGCGGAGCACCAGGACGTGGTCCGGGGTGAGGGCCAGGGCCGGGTCGTTGATGGTGCGCTGCATCTCCTTGTAGTCGTCGAAGACGACCGCGGGACCGGTGTGGCGCAGCAGCCGGGGCTCGGCGGCGATGTGCTTGATGACCGCCCCGTCCGGACAGAGGTTGCCGCGCAGGACCGCGACGCCGCCCTCGTCGGCCAGGGGGTTGTCGCGTGCGCGGATGACGTCGCTGTTGTGCACGAGCGCGCCGTCGAGCTGGGCGCGCAGGGTGTCGTGCGCGACCGTGGGCCGGTCCAGGTGCAGGACGTCGGTCAGCCGGGCCAGGAACCCGGGCAGCCCGCCGGCGAAGTGGAAGTCCTCCATGAGGTACTTCCCGCCGGGCCGCAAATTGGCCAGCACGGGCACGGTGCGGGCGATGCGGTCGAAGTCGTCCAGGGTGAGCTTGACGCCGGAGCGGCCGGCCATGGCGATCAGATGGATGACGGCGTTGGTGGAGCCGCCGAGCGCGAGGACCGTGGCGACGGCGTCCTCGTACGCCTCCGCGGTGAGGATCGACGACAGCTTCCGCTGCTGCCACACCAGTTCGACGATCCGGAGGCCCGACTGCGCCGCCATCCGGTCGTGGCCGGAGTCGACGGCCGGGATGGAGGAGGCCCCGGGGACGGTGACGCCGAGCGCCTCGGCGGCGGCGGTGAGGGTCGAGGCGGTGCCCATCGTCATGCAGTGGCCGGGTGAGCGGGCGAGCCCGTTCTCCAGTTCGCCCATCTCGCAGTCGCCGATGAGGCCGGCCCGCTTGTCGTCCCAGTACTTCCACATGTCGGTGCCGGAACCGAGGACTTCGTTGCGCCAGTGCCCCGGCAGCATCGGCCCGGCCGGTACGAAGACGGCGGGCAGGTCGACGGAGGCGGCGCCCATCAGCAGGGCGGGCGTCGACTTGTCGCAGCCGCCCAGCAGCACCGCACCGTCGACGGGGTAGGAGCGCAGCAGCTCCTCCGTCTCCATCGCCAGCATGTTGCGGTAGAGCATCGGGGTCGGCTTCTGGAACGTCTCCGAGAGGGTGGAGACGGGGAATTCGAGCGGGAAGCCGCCGGCCTGCCACACCCCGCGCTTGACCGCCTGGGCGCGGTCGCGCAGGTGGACGTGGCACGGATTGATGTCGGACCAGGTGTTGAGGACCGCGATGACCGGCTTGCCCAGGTGCTCCTCGGGGAGGTAGCCCAGCTGGCGGGTGCGGGCGCGGTGGCTGAAGGAGCGCAGCCCGTCGGTGCCGTACCACTGGTGGCTGCGCAGCTCCTCGGGGGCGATGCGGCCGGTCATATGGACCACCCGGCGACCTGGTCGGCGACCTCGGCGCGCTGCGACTCGGGCAGCACCCGGCTGGGCGGGCGGACGTCGCGGCCGCACAGGCCGAGGGAGGCCAGGGCTTCCTTGACGACCGTCACGTTGTTGGCGGACTGCTGGTCGGCTCGCAACTCCTCGAAGCGGCGGATCTGCTCCCAGACCTTCATGGCCGCCGGATGGTCACCGGCCCGCAGCGCCTCCAGCATGGCCAGCGAGACGCCGGGGGCGACGTTGACGAGGCCGGAGGTGAATCCGGTGGCCCCCGCGGAGAAGTAGGCGGGGGCGTACAGCTCGGCGAGGCCGGCGACCCAGACGAAGCGGTCGAGTCCGGCGTCCCGGGCGAAGGCGGCGAAGCGCGCGGCGTCCGGGACGGCGTACTTGACGCCGATGACGTTGGGGCAGCTGTCGGCGAGGACCGCCAGGCACTCCCCGTCGAGGTGCGGGTTGCGGATGTAGGGGACGACGCCGAGCCCGGGAACGGCCTCGGCGATGGCCCGGTGGTAGTCGATCCAGCCGTCCTGCGAGACGTACGGGTGAACGGGCTGGTGCACCATCACCATCTCTGCGCCGGCGTCGCGGGCGTGCTCGGCGGCGGCGACGGCGGTCGGCACGTCGTGCCCGACGCCGACCAGGATCGTGGCGCGGCCGCCGGCCTCGTCGATGGTCAGCTCGGTGACGGTGCGCCGCTCCTCGGGGGTGAGCGCGTAGAACTCCCCGGTGTTGCCGTTCGGGGTGAGGATGCGTACGCCGCCGTCGAGCAGCCTGCGCAGCAGGGCGCGGTGCGCCTGCGTGTCGATGGCGCCGTCCCCGGCGAACGGGGTCACCGGGATCGCCACGACGTCTGCGAGGGCCGCCTTCAGCGGTGTGAGGTCCATGCGGACAGGCCTTTCGTCGGTGTGCTGCTGGTTCACGCCGCCCCGCCCCCGTCCACGTCGTCGGGGAACGCGCGGCGCACGAACGACGCGATGTGGTCGTGGAGAGCCCCGGCCGCCGCCTCCGCGTCCTCCGCGAGCGCGAGCCGCAGGATCTCCCGGTGCTCGGCCGCCTCCCGCTCCCAGGACGGGATGGCCGTCCACGCGACCGTCGAGACGAGCGCCGCCTGGTCCCGGACCTCGTCGAGCATCCGGGCCAGCAGCGGGTTGCCGCACGGGAGGTAGAGCGCCCGGTGGAAGTCCCGGTTGGCGAGCGACCTGTCGGCCTGGTCGCCCGCCGAGTCGGCGCGCTCCAGGGCCTCCTGGGCCGCGTCGAGCGAGGCCCTGCGGGTGATGGAACGGCGCAGCGCCTCGGGCTCGAGCAGCAGCCGCACGTCGTACACCTCTCGGGCCATGGACGCGTCGACCAGCCGCACGATGGCGCCCTTGTACTGGCTCATGACGACCAGGCCGGTCCCGGCGAGCGTCTTGAGCGCCTCACGGACGGGGGTCTTGGACACCCCGAACTGCGCGGCGAGTTCGGTCTCGACGAGCGCCTGCCCTGGTCTCAGCTGCGCGGTCAGGATCGCGTGCTTGATCGCCTCCAGCACGTACTGGGTGCGGGACGGAATCGGGGTGGGCGCAAAGGTCATGAGTGAAGGGCTCTCGCATCTCGCGTATCGCGTCTCATATATGACGTACGAAGTACGACGCGATGAAGCTAGAGGCGGCGCGAATGTTTCGTCAACGCTTCTGACAGAAGAAGTTCACCGGACTACGACGTGTGCCGTACACCGATCCCATGGCCCGGCCGCCTCCGCCGCGCGGCGTACGGCATCTGCCCGATGCTCCGCAACGGCCTTACGGGACAGCCTGATTGCCTCATGAAGGCGCAGGTCAGGGAGGTTCGGTGGGCGCGATGACGGGATCGGCGACGGGGCGCGTACTGCGGGACGGGACAGCGGCCCTGTTCCTCGCGGCGATCGTGGTGTCCGGATTCGGCAGCACCGCGATGTCGCTGGCCGCCGGCGTCTGGGTCAAGTCGCTGACGGGCTCGGACAGCCTGGCGGCGCTCGCCCTGTCCGCCGTCTGGCTCCCGGTGCTCTTCGGGCCGGTCATCGGGACGGTGGCCGACCGGCTGCCCAGGAAACCCCTGCTGGTGGGATCGAACCTCGTCATGGCCCTGCTGCTGACCACGCTGACCGCGGTGGACTCGGCGGGACGGATCTGGCTCCTGTTCGCGGTCCTCGTGGTGTACGGGACCAGCTACGTCCTTAACGACGCCGCCGAGTCGGCGGTGGTCGCCCAGGCCGTGGACACCCGCCTGCTGGGCGATTTCAACGGCCTGCGGATGATGGCCAACGAGGGCATGAAACTGGTGGCCCCGCTCACCGGCGCGGCGCTCTACGCCCGCTTCGGCGGCGGCGCCGTGGCCCTGCTGGACGCGGCCTCCTTCGCCCTGGCCGGGGGGCTCTACGCACTGCTGCGCGTACGGACGCCCGCCCCGGCCGCGGACCGCGGGGGCGGGCGGCGCTCCGGGCTGCGGCAGCTCCGGGACTCGCCCGTTCTGGGGCCGCTGGTGCTCGCCGGATCGGTCACGATGCTGTGCGCCGGACTCAACGGGGCGGCGCTCTACGCCGTCGTCGACAAGACGCTCGGCCACTCCCCCGCGTACGCCGGTGTGCTCTCCGCCGTGCAGGGCGCCGGGTCCGTGACGATCGGTCTGCTGGCCGGACCGCTGCTGCGGCGGCTGCCGGAACGGGTGTTCACGGCAGCGGGGATCACCGCGTTCGCGGTGGGCGTGGGGCTGCGGGCCCTGCCGTACGACGCGGTCGCGCTCCTCGCCTGCGGCCTGATCGGGGCGGGGCTGCCGTGCGTGCTGATCGCCGCGATGACGGCGGTGCAGCGGGAGACCCCGGACGCCGTCCTGGGGCGGACGGCCGCGACCGCGGGCACGCTGATGATGGCGCCCAACGCGGTGGCGCTGGCACTCGGCGCGGGGCTGGTCTCCCTGGTGGACGTGACGGTGCTGCTGCCGCTGGTGGGCGCGGCGGCCCTGCTGACGGCGGCCTGGCTGGTCACGGGCCGGCGGGGTTCCGTCCCCGCCGGCCCGCGCGTATCAGCCTGAGAGCGCTGCGGCGACGGCCGCGAGGTCCGGTCCCGAGGCCAGCCCCGCGTGGTACAGGCGCAGTTCGTTCGCGCCGAGCGAGGCCGCGTGGGCGGCGTCTCCCGCCAGCGTCCCGGGGCTGCCGCCCATCCCCCGCACCACGGTGAGGTTGGCCGCGAGGACGCCGCCGCGACCGGCGAACGGGCCGAGCACGGCCTCGCGCGCCGCGTCGTCGCCGGTGCAGGGGAGCACCACGCCGTCGGCCACGGACAGGATGTGCTCCGGGTCGACGCCGACGTTGGCGCCGGAGCGGTACGGGGCGGGGTCGGCGTGCAACAGCACCTGGAACCCGGTCCCGGCGGCCGCCCGCACCGCGGCGACCACCGACTCCTGGAGCCCGCGGGCCACCCCGGTACGCCACCGCAGGGTGGCGGCGGCGAGATCGGCGCCGAGCAGCTTCTCGACACCGCCCCAGCCCGCTTCCGGCGCCCCGGCGCCGGACCACACCGGCTCCAACGCCCGGCGCACGGCCCGGCCCAACTCCTCGGCGTCCAGGCCCTGCCCGCCGTACCCGGCCCGGCAGTCCGGGCAGAAGCACAGCGACATCAGGTACTGCGCCGCGTCGCCGAGGCCGACGCCCGCGATCTTGTCGTGGGCGTGCAGATGCGCGAAGCCGTACCAGCCGCACGACTCCAGTTCCGTGCCGCGCGCCCCGTCCCGTACGGCCGCCTCCGCGGCCAGGTCCACCAGGTACGCCCGGACCTCGGGCTGCGCGATGCACGGGGCCCACGGGTACCGGTCCCCGTAGGCGTTGACCACGGACGTCTCCGGATGCTCCGCGCCCATCCGGGAGTTGTGCGCGAGCACGACCCAGCTGTGCACGTCGAGCCCGGCTCCCGCCAGCGCCCCGGCCGCCTCCGCGTAGGCGTCGACCGCATCGACCCAGGACTGCGGGTACGGGCGCAGCGTCCGCCCCGCCCACCGGTCGGCGTCCGGCGGGTAGAGCACCGCGGCGTGCTCCGCCGTGACGATGCGGCGGGCGGGATGGCGCGGGGTCAGCGCCCGGGTGGAGTGGTAGGCGGCGGCGAGCGTCACCTGCTGGACGCCGAGCCCGGCGACGCGCTCGGCCGCGCCCGGGTCACCGACGACGTCCCACGGATACAGGAAGACGGAGGTCTTCACCCGCGCTCCCCCAGCAGGGCGCGGCCGGCCTCGATGATCGCCGTCAGCTCCTTGATGTGCGCGGCCGGCGGCTCGGTGAGCGGGCTGCGCACCTCGCCGACGTCCAGGCCCTGGAGACGGACGGCCGCCTTGACCAGCGAGACGGCGTAGCCGCGGCCCTGGGCGCGCAGTTCGACGAGCGGACGGTAGAACGTGTCGAGCAGCGCGTTGACGAGGCCGTCGTCGCCGGACTCCAGGGCGCGGTAGAAGGCCAGCGCGATGTCGGACGCGAAGGCGAACACGGCGGAGGAGTAGAGCGTGACGCCGATGCCCCGGTAGGCGAGGCCGGTGAGCTCGGCGGTGGGCAGCCCGTTGAAGTAGAGGAACTCCCGCCCGGGCAGCCCGGTGCGGACGGCGCTGACGATGCGCTGCATCAGGTCCAGGTCGCCGTAGCCGTCCTTGAGTCCGATGATGCCCGGCGTCTGGGCCAGCGCGACCACGGTCTCGGGCGTGAAGACCGCGTTGTCGCGCTGGTAGACGATCGTCTCCAGGCCGGTGGCGGCGGCCAGCGCGGTGTAGTGGGCCAGCAGCCCTTCCTGGTCGGCGACGACCAGGTACGGCGGCATGGCGAGAAGGCCGTCCGCGCCGGCCTCCTCGGCGAGCTTCGCGAACTGGACCGCCAGCGCGGTGCCGTATCCGGCGCCCGCCACGACGGGCACCGCCCCGGCGGTCTCCTCGACGGCCGCGGCGACGACGAGGCGGAACTCCTCGGGCGTCAGTGCGTGGAACTCACCCGTGCCGCAGCACGCGAAAACGGCCGCCGCACCGGCGTCGACGCCCTTGCGCACGTGCGCACGGAAGACGTCGAGGTCGACGGAGCCGTCCGGCCCGTAGGCGGTGACGGGAAAGAAGAGCGGCCCGGCGACAGCGGTGAGTCGGGCGGCGAGTGGGGCTGAGGTCACGGGCGCTCCCTGAGCGGATGCGGATGCAGGCGTGCACAGTTCTGACTGACGTCCATACTTATGAACGTACGCTAGCCAGGGAGCCGCCGCGGGTCAAGACGACTGCCCCCGCCTTGCCCCTGCGGGGGGCGGGGCGGGGCCCTGCGGGGTGCGGGTCCCCTTGCGGGGGCGGGGCCCTTGCGGGGCGCGGCGCCCTGTTTTCGTTGCCCCTTGCCGGGGCGGGGGGTTCCGCCCTCAAACGCCGGACGGGCTTGAGATGCGCGGGTGCACCGTGTTGCGGAGGCGCCCTGACCCGGTGGGTGGGGGTTCGGGGTCCCTCCGGGGCGTCTCCTCAAACGACGAACGTTCCGCCGGTACGCAGCGGACCCGGGTCGATGTTCGTCGTCCTGCGGGGACTCCCCTGCACGCCCCCGAACCTGCCCGCCGTGCGTCTGCGACAGTCGCAGGGCCGGTGTGCACACGCGACTGAGGCCGGGTGGGGGCGTGCAGGGGAGTCCCCGCAGGAAATGGCGTACGACCCCAGCCGTTTTCCCACCCAGCCGCACACGCCATTTCTGAGGAGTCTCCCCGGAGGGCCCCCACCCCCACCCACCGGACAGAGGCGAACACCCGCACAACACGGCGCACCCGCACCACCACAGCCCGTCCGGCGATTGAGGACGGAACCGGCCCGCCGGAGCACCGCCGCCCCGCGGAGCACCCGCACGCCGCAAGGGGACCCGCACCCCGCAAGGGGACCCGCACCCGCGAGGGTCGCCGGGCGACCTTGACGCAAAACCCCACCGCTCCGTAACTTGTCCACGCATGTGAATGCAGTCCACGGACCCGGCGAGCGAAGCCGCCCCCGCCGCCCCCGTACATCGAGGAGATCCGCGAATGACCGCTCCCCGCACCGTCCTGCTCACCGGCGCAGCCGGCGGTCTCGGCACCCTGATGCGCGGACTGCTGCCCGCTCACGGCTACGCACTCCGCCTGCTCGACATGTTCCCCATCGAGGGCGAGCCGGACGCGATCACGGCGGACCTGGCCGACAAGGAGGCGCTGCGCGACGCGGTGCGGGGGGTCGACGCGATCATCCACCTGGCCGGCATCTCCCTGGAAGCCTCGTTCGACAAGATCCTCCGGTCGAACATCGAGGGCACGTACAACCTGTACGAGGCCGCCCTCGCGGAGGGCGTGCGGCGGATCGTCTTCGCGTCGTCGAACCACGCGATCGGCTTCACCCCGCGGCCGCGCGACGGGGACCCGCTCATCCCCGTCGACACCCCGCGCCGCCCGGACACGTTCTACGGCCTCTCCAAGTCGTTCGGCGAGGACCTCGCGCAGCTGTACTGGGACCGGCACGGGCTGGAGACCGTTTCGGTGCGGATCGGCTCGTGCTTCCCCGAGCCGACGTCCGTCCGGATGCTGTCGGTGTGGATGAGCCCCGCCGACGGCGCCCGGCTCTTCGACGCCGCGCTCACCGCGGAGAACGTGGGGCACACCGTCATCCACGGCTCCTCGGACAACACCCGCCTGTGGTGGGACCTGTCGACGGCCCGCTCCCTCGGCTACGAACCGCAGGACGACTCGGAGGAGTACGCGGCGAAGCTCATCGCCGAGCAGGGCGAGCTCGACCCGGACAATCCGGACCACGCCCACCTCGGCGGCCACTTCTGCACCAACCCGCCGATCTGGCCGTACTGAGCGGATGGTGCCGCCGTACGGGCGAAGCCGGCCGAAGGTAAGGGAACGGCAAAGCCGGGTCATTCGTTACCCCCTGCATGACCGCTATGACACCCGGCTCGAACATCCCCCTCTCCGCCCTCCGCGTGACGGTGGACGTCGCCGCTCCCGTGCGGCTCGACGTGTCGGGCCTGCTGCTCACCGCCGACGGCAAGGTGCGATCCGACGAGGACTTCATCTTTTACAACCAGCCCGCGGGCCCCGGTGTGACCTACCGTTCCGGCGGCGGTTCCGCGCCGGACGCCATCGTGGTGGACACCGCCGCCGTGCCGCCCGCCATCGAGAAGATCGTCGTCACGGCGAGCCCGGACGGGGCGGGGCAGACCTTCCAGGGCGTCGAGCCCACCGCCACGGTGCGCAACGCGGACGACGGCAGTGTGCTGGCCACGTTCACCCCGCCCCGGCTGGGTGCCGAGACCGCGCTCGTGGTCATGGAGATCTACCGCCGGGCCGGCGCGTGGAAGGCCCGGGCGGTCGGCCAGGGCTATGCCGACGGACTGGCGGGCATCGCCACCGACTTCGGCGTCTCGGTCGAGGAGGAGCCCGCCGCCGCGCCGGTCGCGCCCCCGGCCCCCGCCGCCGCGCCGGTCGCGCCCCCGGCCCCCGCCGCCGCGCCGGTGGACCCGCGGATCGCCGCTCCCCCGGTGGCGGCCGCTCCGGCGGCCCCGCCCGCCGCACCCCCGGGGCCCCCCGCCTCGGGCAAGATCAACCTGGACAAGGGCCGGGTCAGCCTGCAGAAGAACCAGACGGTGTCGCTGGTCAAGGGCGGCCGCCCGCTGCTCTCCCAGGTCAAGATGGGCCTCGGCTGGGAGCCCGCGTTCCGTGGCAAGGACATCGATCTCGACGCCTCGGTGATCGCCTACGGCCCCAGCCGCAACCACCTGGACAGCTGCTACTTCGGCAAGCTCTCCATCCTGAACGGGGCCATCAAGCACTCGGGGGACAACCTCACCGGTGAGGGCGCCGGAGACGACGAGGTGATCGTCGTGGACCTGGGCCGGATCCCCCCGGAGGCGACCGGCCTGGTGTTCACGGTCAACTCGTTCACCGGCCAGAAGTTCACCGAGGTGGCGAAGGCCTACTGCCGGCTGATCGACGCGGCCACCGGCGAGGAGCTGGTCCGCTTCGATCTGACGGGTGCCGAGCCGCAGACCGGCGTGATGATGGCGAAGCTGATCAAGCAGTTCTCCGGTGAGTGGGAGATGACCGCGATGGGCGACTTCGTGAAGTCGCGCACCGTCCGCGGCATGGTCAAGCCCGCCGCCCAGTCCCTGTAGGGGCGGACGGAAACGTCTTCAGGGGCACCCGGCTGACGCGGGTGCCCCTGAAGGGCGGTCGGCGAGAGAAATACGGCGTACGCGGCGCGTGCTCGTCGCTTCTCTCAGAGCTTGGTCAGCTTGGAGTACGGGCTCAGGATCCTCCCCTGTCGCCCCGAGAAGTCGATGAGCACTGCGTCGTTGTCGCCCTCGACAGCAAGGACTCGGCCGAGTCCGAACTGGTCGTGCGACACCCTGTCGCCCACATCGAACATTTCGACCGGTGGGGCCGCCTGGGCCGGGCGGTTGAAGGGACTGGAAGGCAGGTGACGCCGGGATCCGGCTGACTGTTTCATTACCTTGAGTATGCGCCCTGGAAACGCCCGACGCCATGCCCGACCGCTCCTGGGGCCGCACTGATGCCGGATTCGTAATCAGCGGTTCCGGGACGGTGGGCCGCTCCTCCCCGCTTCCGCCAAGGGCGCCGGCCGTGCGGCGGCGTCCGCGGAACCGGCCCGGATGTGGCGGTTATCGCTTCCCCGCGGGGCGTGGTGGGCGGGCACCGGACCGGCCCGCTCCGGTGCGGCGGTGCCGCCGCGGGAGCGGGCCGGTCCATCCGCTGGGGGTTACTGCTCCCGACGCGGGTGGCGCTTCCACGGACCGGTGATGGCCAGCATGATGCCGGGCGTCTGGATGTTGGCGAAGAGCGTCCTGCCGTCGGGCGAGAACGTCACGCCGGTGAACTCGCTGTACTCCGGCTCGGCCTCCGTGCCGATGTTCAGCTCGTTGCGCGCGATGGGGTAGGTGCGGCCGCTCTCGGTCGCCCCGAACAGGTGCTGGACGCCCTCGCCGTCCTCGGAGATGACCAGGCCGCCGTAGGGCGAGACGGTGATGTTGTCCGGGCCGTCGAAGGCCCCGTCCTTGGACGGGTCCGCGTTGACGCCCAGGAGCACCTTCAGCGTCAGCGTGCGGCGCTTCGGGTCGTAGAACCAGACCTGGCCGTCGTGCGCGACGGGGCTCTCGCCACGGGCGAACGAGGAGACGACGTAGGCGCCGCCGTCGCCCCACCACATGCCTTCGAGCTTGCGGGCGCGGGTGACGTCCTGGGCGCCGAACTGCTTGCGCACCGAGACGGTCTTCGCGTCGCGGTCGGGCACGTCGACCCAGTCCACGCCGTACACGGTGCCGATCTGCGTGGCGCGCGAGAGGTCGTCGACGAACTTTCCGCTCTTGTCGAAGCACTTGGTGGCCTGGAGGACACCGGCGTCGTCGGCGAGGGTGCGGAGCTTGCCGCGGCCGTGCTCGAAGCCCTGCGGCGGCACCCAGCGGTAGAACAGCCCGTTGGGCCCGGAGGCGTCCTCGGTGAGGTAGGCGTGACCCCGCTTGGGGTCGATGACGACGGCCTCGTGGGCGTAGCGGCCGAACGCCTTGATCGGGCGCGGATCACGGTTGGCGCGCTTGTCGTACGGATCGACCTCGAAGACGTAGCCGTGGTCCTTGAGCAGACCGTTCTTCCCGGCCTTGTCCTCGGTCTCCTCGCAGGTCAGCCAGGTGCCCCAGGGGGTGGAGCCGCCGGCGCAGTTGGTGGAGGTGCCCGCGATGCCGACCCATTCGGCGGTGCGGCCGTCGCGGCGGGTCTCCACGACGGTGCAGCCGCCGGCCGCGACCGGGTCGTAGACGAGGCCGTCGGTGAGCGGGACCGGGTGCGCCCAGCCGGCCCGGGTGCCGTTCAGCTCGTGGTTGTTCACCAGGAGGGTCACGCCGCGCGCACCCTCGAAGGCGGCCGTGCCGTCGTGGTTGGAGGGGGTGTACTCACCGGTCTCCAGCTTGGTGACGCCACTGTGCGTGATGACCTTGTACGAGAATCCGGCGGGCAGCGCCAGTATGCCCTTCGGGTCGGGCAGCAGCGGCCCGTAGCCGGGCTCGCGGCTGTGCCCGTGTCCGTCGTGGTCATGACCGTGGCCTTGGCCTTCGTGGCCGTGCTTCGAGTCCTCGGCGGCGAGGGCGCCGGGTGCGGTGGCCAGCGCGGCGACGGTTCCGGTGAGGGCGATGCCGGCACCGGTGAGGGCGGACTGTCTGGTGAATTCCCTGCGCGTGAAGGCCATCACGTACTCCTGGTGCTGCTGGGGCGGGTTGATTGCGGGATCACCGTCCCGCCCCTGCCCCAACACCAGTTGAACTGAGGACGACTTCGAGGGAATGCCTTCCGTGAACATCCTCGGTGGCGGCCGGGCCCCGCCGGCCGCCACCTGCCGCGTCTCAGCTGCCCGAACCGCCCCGAGAGCGGGCCTTGAACGCGGCCTTGCGGGCGTCCTTCGCCTGCTTCTTGTCGCTGTGCAGCCGCCCCATCGCCTCCAGGACGTCCGCCGTGGCGGGGTGGTCGACCCGCCAGGCCTCGTCGAAGAAGCCGCTGTGCTGGCCGGACAGCCCTTCGACCAGGCCCTGGAGCTCGTCGAGATCGCCGTCCACCTCCAGTTGGGCGGCGATCGTGTCGATGGCGAGCCAGAAGATCATCGCCTCGGAGGGGGCCGGTACGTCGGCGGCGCCCCGCTCGGCGAGCCAGACCCGGGCGAGTCCGCCGAGCTGGGGGTCGTCCAGCACGGCGCGCACCGCGGGTTCGGCGTCCGCGCCCACCAGGGCGAGCGCCTGCTGGCAGTGCAGCCGCCGCAGGGGGGCCTGCGGGTCCTCGCCCCGTGCGGCGTCCAGCAGTTCGCCGGCCGCCCCGCCCGCGCCGTGCCGCGCGAGCCACAGCTCGATCTCGCCGCGGGCCGCCGCCTCGGGGTAGTACGCGATGCCGCCGAGCAGGACGTCGGCGCCCTTGTCCGCCAGATCGCCGATGGCCGGGGCGTCCACACCGGCGTCCAGCATCCGGGCGCGGATCCCGTAGACGCCGAGCGGGGTCAGCTTCACCATGCCGTACCGGGTCACGTCGTCGTCGTCGGGCGGCACGGACTCCTCGCCCTCCTCGGCGAGCAACGCCTCGTCCACCGGCCGGTATTCGACGATGCCGATGGGTTCGAGGACGCGGAACTGGTCGTCGAGGCGCATCATCGCGTCCGACACCTGTTCCAGGATGTCGTCGGTGGGCTCGCCCATGTCGTCGGGGACGATCATCGAGGCGGCCAGCGCGGGCAGCGGTACGGACTCGTCGGCCGCGCCCTCGCCGGCCGTGAGCAGGTAGAGGTTGCCGAGCACTCCGTCGAGGAACTCCGCCTCGGTCTCCGGGTCCCAGTCCAGCGCGTCGAAGTCGACGGATCCGTCCTCGCCGACGAGGTCGGCGAAGTCGTCGAAGACCGGGGCGGTGGCGTCGGCGTGAACGGCCTCCAGGCCCTCCAGCCAGATCGACAGGACGTCCTGCGGCGAACCGCCGGTCAGCAGCGCCAGATTCTCCCCGACGGTGACGGTCCCCTCCGCTTCGCCGGGGAAGTCCTCCCCGTCCGTGCCGGCGTCGGCGTCCAGTTCGGGCTCCGGGTCCTCGACCTCGACCAGGCCGGTGTCGACGGCGAGCCGCCAGGCCTCGCTGGCCTCCGCGGCACCGTCCTCGTCCGCGGTGAGGCCCAGGTGCTCGGCCGCCGCGGGCAACTGCGCCTCGACGAGTTCACCGCCGGCGCCGACGCGGGTGTCGGGGCCGGCCCAGCGGGCGAGCCGGACGGCACGGGCGAGCAGCGGCGCGGCGAGCGCGTCCCGTGCCAGCTCCGCCTCGGTGTGCAGCCCTACCGGCGGCAGGGTGGGACGCTCTGCGGACATCACGGGGTCTCCTCGAAAACGTGCGGGCGTACACCTCGCCGGGGCCGCGGCTCCGGGCGTGTACGGGGTAGGGCGGCCCAAGCCTAGACGCATTTCCTCCCCTGCCGCCCGGTGCACGGAACGGAAGGCGGCCCGCCGCCGGAAGGGCGGGAAAACCGCTTCCCGCAGGGACGGAGGCGCCCACGCGAAGGGCTTCCGCCCCCGCTGTCTATCCGCCCTCCCCCGGCCGCAGGGTGAGCACGGGGGTGTAGCGGCGCACGCCGCCGCCGGTGACACCGGGGTAGGTCCGCACCCGTTCCCACTGGGGCGTGCGCGATCCGATGCCGTCGCCGGGCGCGGCCAGGGCGTCGATGTGGGCCTGCGCGCTCACCCACTCCGCGTAGTTGAGCACCCGCCTCCCGTCGGTGCTCACATGGAAGTGGCCGGCGAGTCCGCCGGGCGCGGGGGCGGGGTCCGTCCCGAGGGCCTCGAACACACCGTCCACCCAGTCGCGTTGGCGGGCCTTGTCCGCCCCGTCGAACTCGACGTCGACCACGACGACACAACCGGGCTCGGCGCCGCCGGGCGACGAGGAGCGGTAGAGCTCGTAGGTGTGCGGGCCGAGCCGCTCGATGCCGGGCACGGCCGCGTCGATCTCGGCGTTCCGCTCGTCGCGGCCCTCCCGGACGAAGTCCTGGTAGCTCTGCCCGGTGGTCCACTGCGCGTAGTGGAAGAGCGTCCTGCCGTTCTCCCCGGCGTACACGCTGTACGAGAGCAGGCCCGGGTGGGGCCAGGGCCTGGCCCGCCACGCGGCGCGGACGGCCTCGACGGCCCGCCGCCCGCGCTCCGGCGTGCCGACGTCCCAGGTGCCGGCCCCGACGAGCCCCGCATCCGCTCGGGTGACATCGGGCCGGGACACGAACTCCACTGTCATGACTGCTCCTCCCACCGGCGCACCCTTGCGGTGCGCCCGTGACAGCCACCCTGATACGTCAAGCACGCTTGAGGTCAACCGCGGCCCGCGCGCCGCTTCCGGGCTGACGGATCGGACAACGAACGGAGTACCGCATGACGCTGCGGGTCGAGGAGATCACGAGCGAGCAGCACCTGGCGTTCGTCGCCGGCCGGGGCTCGGCGAGCCATATGCAGGTCCCGTCGTGGGGCGGGGTGAAGCCCGACTGGCGCGCGGAGAGCATCGGCTGGATCGACGACGCGGGGCGGGTCGTCGGCGCCGCTCTGGTCCTGTACCGCCCGGTCCCCGGGCTGAAGCGGTGCCTGGCCTATCTCCCGGAGGGCCCGGTCGTCCCGTGGGACGAGGGCGACCTGCGCCCGTGGCTCGATCCGCTGGTGGCGCACGCCAGGGCCCGGGGCGCGTTCACGGTACGGATGGGCCCGCCCGTCATCGCCCGCCGCTGGGAGGCGGCGACGGTCAAGGACGCCATCGCGGACCCGGCCGCGGGGCGGCTGCGCGACGTCGAGGCGGATGTGACGGAGCCCCGGGCCGCCGAGGTCGTGGAGCAGCTGCGCCGGCTGGGCTGGCAGCAGGGCGCGGACGGGGACGCGGACGGCTTCAGCGCCGGTCAGCCGCGGTACGTGTTCCAGGTGCCGTTCGCCGGACGGTCGCTGGAGGAGATCCGCGACGGGCTGAACCAGCAGTGGCGGCGCAACATCAAGAAGGCGGAGAAGGCGGGCGTGAAGGTCGTCGAGGGCGGCCTCGACGACCTTCCGGTCTTCTACGAGCTGTACCGCGAGACCGCCGAGCGCGACCGCTTCGTCCCCCGCCCGCTCGCGTACTTCCAGCGTATGTGGACCGCGCTGCGGGCCGAGGACCCGGACCGGATGCGGCTCTACCTCGCCCACCACGACGGGGAGGTGCTGTCGGCGGCGACGATGCTGACCGTGGGGACCCATGTCTGGTACTCGTACGGCGCCTCGACGAGCCGTCGGCGCGAGGTGCAGCCCAACAACGCGATCCAGTGGCGGATGATGAGCGACGCGCACGAGCGGGGAGCCGCCGTGTACGACCTGCGGGGCATCACCGACACCCTCGACGAGGGCAACCACCTGCTGGGCCTGCTGCGGTTCAAGGCGGGCACCGGAGGGCGGGCCGCGGAGTACGTCGGCGAGTGGGACTATCCGGTCAACAAGCTGCTGCACAAGGCGTTCGGCCTGTACATGGCCCGGCGCTGAGCCGCCGTACGCACGCAGGCGCGGGCGCGGGCGGGTGGCTGCGCGACGCCGTGTCCGGGGCGGGCGCGAGCATCCGGGACGTGATGCCGGGTGCCACCCGTCAGGATCTGCCCGCCGGGCTTGTCCGCGCGTCATGAGGGCTTCGGATCGCCCTCCGATCCGGCCACAGTTGAGCACTGCTTCACCTTCACCCGGAGAACAACTAAGTGGACCTTCATGGTCCGACGGCGGACACTTCCGGCATGACGTCGTCCTCACCTTCCCGCCCCCGCCCCTTCGGCCGCACCCTGTGCGCCATGGTCACGCCCTTCACCGCCACCGGCGCCCTCGACGCGGAGGCCGCCGGCGCGCACGCCGCGGCGCTCGTGGCCGGCGGCTGCGACGGCCTGGTGCTCAGCGGCACCACCGGCGAGTCCCCCACCACCTCCGATGCCGAGAAGGCCGCCCTGGTGCGCGCGGTACGGGAGGCGGTCGGCCCGGAGGTGTCGCTGGTCGCGGGCATCGGCACCGCCGACACCCGGCACACCCTGGAGCTCGCCGCGCAGGCGGAACAGGCCGGCGCGGACGGCCTCCTCGTCGTCACCCCGTACTACAGCCGCCCCCCGCAGGCCGCCGTGGAGGCGCACTTCCTGCGCGTCGCCGAGTCGGCCGGCCTTCCCCTCATGCTGTACGACATCCCCGGCCGCACCGGCACGCGCATCGAGCCGGAGACCATGCTGCGGCTGGCGGAGCACCCGCGCGTCGTGGCGGTGAAGGACTGCTCGTACGACCTGCTGGGCGCGACGAAGGTGATCGCCGGCACCGCGCTCGCGTACTACTCGGGCTGCGAGGAGCTGAACCTGCCGCTGTACGCGGTGGGGGGCGCCGGATACGTCAGCACGGTGGCGAATGTGGCGCCCGGTCCGCTGCGCGCCGTACTGGACGCCTTCGACGCCGGGGACACGGCCGGGGCGGCCCGGCTGAACGGCCTCCTGGCCCCGTTGACCGAGCTGATGATGGCGTCCGGGCTGCCGGGCACGGTGACGGCGAAGTGCCTTCTGGACGCGGGCCCGGTCCGCGAACCGCTGCAGCCCGCCGGCCGGGAGACGGCCGACGGGCTGCGCGGGGCGTACGAGCGGCTGCTCGCCGCTTCTTAGTCGTTGCTGTGCAGGACGTCGTTGAGGCCGCCCCAGACCGCGTTGTTCGGCCGCGCCTCGACGGCGCCGGTCACCGAGTTGCGGCGGAACAGGATGTTCGAGGCGCCGGACAGCTCGCGCGCCTTGACGATCTGACCGTCCGGCAGGGTGACCCGCGTACCGGCGGTGACGTACAGACCGGCCTCGACGACGCACTCGTCGCCGAGCGCGATCCCGACCCCGGCCTCCGCGCCGACCAGGCAGCGCTCGCCGATCACGATGCGCTCCTTGCCGCCGCCGGAGAGCGTGCCCATGGTGGAGGCGCCGCCGCCGATGTCCGAGCCGTTGCCCACGACGACGCCGGCGGAGATCCGGCCCTCGACCATGGAGGTGCCGAGGGTGCCCGCGTTGAAGTTGACGAAGCCCTCGTGCATGACGGTGGTGCCGGCGGAGAGGTGCGCGCCGAGCCGCACCCGGTCGGCGTCGGCGATGCGGACGCCCTTCGGCGCGACGTAGTCCGTCATGCGGGGGAACTTGTCGACGGAGGTGACCTGGAGGTGCAGGCCGTCGGCGCGGGCGTTGAGCCGGGCCCTCTCGAGGTCGTCGACGGCGACCGGCCCGAGCGAGGTCCAGGCCACGTTGGTGAGCAGGCCGAACATGCCGTCCAGGTTCTGGCCGTGCGGCTGGACGAGGCAGTGCGAGAGCAGGTGCAGGCGCAGGTACACGTCGTGCGCGTCGAGCGGCTTGTCGTCGAGCGAGGAGATGACCGTGCGGACGGCGACGACCTCGACCCCGCGGCGGGCGTCCAGGCCGATGGCCTTGGCGGCGCCCTCGCCGAGCAGGTTGACGGCGGCGTCGGGGGTGAGCCGCTCGGTTCCGGCCGGTCCGGGCTCGTCGGTGAGCTCGGGAGCGGGGAACCAGGTGTCGAGAACGGAACCGTCGCCGGCGATGGTGGCGAGGCCGGCGGCGACGGCGCCGGTGGTACGGGGGGAAGTCGTGTCGGTCATGACCAGAACCTAACCGGCGGGGGGCGGCCCGGGCCAACCGGTCTCAGCGTCCGGGCGAGCGGCGGCCCGGGCGGCCCCGCACGAGGGGAGGCCCGGCACCGCTGCGGCCTCCGGCCCGCGCTCCCGACGTCGGACGGGCCAGGCGGAACGGCCGGAGAGCAAGGACCTGGCCGCCTCCCGGGTGGCGTCCGGGTCGAAGCTCCCGGTCGTCCAGGTGGTGGAGCGCATGCTCCCCCGGTCGCGGTGGGAGCGCACGATCCGCGCATGGTCCGGGCGGGCCACGAAGGCGTACAGATCCCGCTCCGCGCGCCACACGGAGACGGAACCGGACCGCGGGCGCAGCGGGTCGGGGTCGACCCACAGCCAGAGGCCGACCGCGCCGTCGAGGCCGTCCCAGACGCGTCGCAGCGCCATCCCGGCCATGGCGACACCGGGGGCGGACCAGGGCCGGCGCGGGGTGAACTCGGTGACGCTCACGAGTGCGGCGCCGCCGCCGGGTCCCCCGGCCGAGGGGCCCCCCGCGGGGCCGGACTTCCACGAGGTGAACCAGACGGTGGCCGACATGGCGTGCTCCTGTTCGCTGGGGGGCGGTGCACTGGCATGCATATATAAGCACGCCCGTGCGTATTTTTACCTCCCCTCTCCCGAACGAGGACCGAGCTCACAGGACGCTCGCTCCTCACCGAACGCACAGTCGTCCGCCTACTCGGTAGACTGGAACGCCCTCGGCACCGCGACGGGTCCGGCGCAGGAGAGACAGGCGGCCATGGCAGCGACACACACCGACGGGCGGATCGCGCGCGGGAACCAGACACGCCGGCTGATCCTCGAACGCGCGGTGGACATCGCCTCGGTCAGCGGCCTGGAAGGGCTCTCCCTGGGGCAGTTGGCGACCGAGCTGAAGCTGAGCAAGAGCGGCGTGTTCGCCCTGTTCGGCTCCAAGGAGGACCTTCAGCTCGCCACGGTCCGGGCCGCCGTCCATGTCTACCAGGAGCACGTCGTCCAGCCCGCCCGCGATCTGCCGCCGGGCGTCACGCACTTGTGGGCGTTGTGCGAGAACTGGCTGGACTACTCCAGGACGCGCGTCTTCCCGGGTGGCTGCTTCTTCTACTCGGTCTCCGCCGAGTACGACGCCCGCCGGGGAAAGGTCCACGACCTCCTCGCCGCGGCGCGCACCAACTGGATCGCGTTCCTCGAACAGTCCGCGCGCGAGGCGCAGGTGGCGGGCGGGCTCGACACGGAGGCCGATGTCCCCCAACTGGTCTTCGAGCTGACCGCGTTCATGGAGATGGCCAACGCCGAATCCGTTCTGCACGACGAGTTCACCAGTTACGACAAGGCGGCCAAGGCCATCCTGAGCCGTCTGCGCGGCGTCGCCACCGACCCGTCCCAGCTCCCCGAATCCCCCTGACACCCTCCGGGACCCCTCGGGGGTGGCGCCTTAAACGCCAGGTAACTGCACGCACGATCGTGCTAGCTTCTTCCTCACCCCGCCAGGGGACACGTGGTCCGCTACTCGCTGAGAGGTTCCGCATGGACATCCGGAAGCTGGACCGGGACGCCGTACTGGAGACCGTACGCATCCTGGAACGGGCCGACCCCCGGGACTGGGACCGGCCCACCCCCTGCGCCGACTGGACCCTGGGCCAACTCGTGGCCCATATGGCCGGCCAGCACCACGGCTTCGCCGCCGCCGCGGCGGGGAACGGGGGTGACCTCTCCGCGTGGCGGCCCCGCGCGCTCGGCGGCGAAGCGTTCAGGACCTACCGCGCCGCGGCCGACGCGGTCATCGACGCCTTCGCCCCGCCGAGCGTGACCACACGGGAGTTCGCCCTTCCGGAGATCAGCACCACGTTCCGCTTCCCCGCGTCGAAAGCGATCGGTTTCCACTTCCTCGACCAAGTGGTCCACGGCTGGGACCTGGCCCGGACCCTGGGAGTCGGCCTCGACCTGGACGAGCAAACCGTCGAAACCGCGCTCGCCCTCGCCCTGCGGGTGCCGGACGACGATCGCAGGACAGCCCCGGCGGCGCCGTTCCGGCCGGCGCTTCCCCCGGCCCCCGGGGCGCCGACGCTCGACCTGGTTCTCACCGTGCTCGGCAGATCACCGGACTGGACCCCGGCCCGGGCGGCCCCCTGAACCCGCCGCCCGGTCGGCCCGGCGCGCCGCCGGACCCTCGGCATCGGCATCGTCCCGCCGCTGCGAGCCACGCCCCGACGGGTGGATCCGTGCGGACCGCCGACGTCGCCCCTTTACCCTGGCCGGATGAGGGATGCGGGGGACTTCCGGGTCGGCGACGTGCTGTCGGTCGCCTGCCCCACGACGACCACGGTCGAGCGGGGCGTCACGTGGGACGAGTTGGCGGTGCGATGGCCGTGGTGGGACATCGACCCCGCCGGCGAGTTCGGGCACTGGAACGGGATCGCCGCCCTGGGCGTGGGCAGCGGCGGGCGCGTCTCGCCCGATGTCGAGGCCGAGCTGTTCCGGGGGGGCAGGCGCCAGCGACGGGGAGGCCATGGGCCGAAAGGGTGACGGGGGCGCTACCGTGGCCGTCCAGTACATGCCAGTTCATGAGTGACGGACCGACGGAGCAGCAGTGGCGCAGGACGCAGGGTGGGGCGGCGGTGCGTACGGGGGTGCGCCGTACGGGGGGCCTCCGGGACAGCCCGGGTGGGGTGGCTGGGGCGGTGGCTGGATGCCGCCCAAGCCTGGGGTGATACCCCTGGGGCCGCTGCGGCTCGGGGATCTTCTGGGCGGCGCCTTCGCCGTCGTGGGCCGCTACGGCAAGCAGCTGCTCGGTGTCGGCGCCGCCGCGTACAGCGGGGCGCTGGCCGTGGTGGTGGCCGCCGCCGCGATCGCGTACGCGGCCGTCGCGGATCATCTGGACCGGATCCTGGCGCTCGGCGCCGACGAGAACGCCCGGAGCGAGGACTGGGTACCGCTGGTCGTCGCCTTCGGCTCGGTCGCGGTGGTGGGCATGATCGCCGCCGTGCTGTCCACGGCCCTGATGTACACGGCGGCCCCCGCGGTCCTGCAGGAGGCGGTGCTGGGCCGGCCGACCACGTTCCCCGTCATCTGGAGGCGGGCCTGGAGCCGGATGCCCGCCGTGATCGGGACGGTCCTGCTGACCTGGCTGATCATGCTGGTCCCGATCCTGCTGGCCTGGGTCGGCTTCGTCGCCCTCGTGGTCGCCGCGGTCAGCACGGACGGCGGCGGCGCCCAGTTCGCCGTGATCCTGATCGGCGTCCTGGGCGCCCTGGCGACGGCCCCCCTGGCGACGTGGCTCTGGGTGAAGTTCAGCCTGGCCCCCTCCGCCGTCGTCTTCGAGAACCAGGGCCCGATCGCGGCGATGCGCCGCTCGTCCCGGCTGGTGCGCGGGGACTGGTGGCGGATCTTCGGGATCACCCTGCTGGCCGGCGCCATGGCGGGGGTGGCCAGTTATGTGATCCAGCTGCCGTTCACGCTGCTCGGCATGTTCTCCGGGGCGCTGGGCTCGATGAATCTGGGCGCCGACCCGAATCCGGCGTCGGTCGTCGTCGCCATGAGCGGCTATGTGCTGTCGCTGCTCGTCGGCCAGCTGGTGTCCCAGATGATCGTGGCCACGTTCCCGCCGCTGGTCGCCGGGCTGCTGTACGTCGACCGCCGCATCCGCACCGAGAACCTGGGCCCGGTCCTCGCCGAGGCCGCGGCGGTGCCGCCGCAGTACACGGCCTGAGACCGCGTCCGGGCGGCGCTCAGCCGGTGCGGCACGACATCAGCCGCCCACCGTGAACCAGGTGGCGCGGGACTTCTTCCACTCGGCGTGGTCGAGGTCCTTGGCCTCGGTGCCGTCCCCGTACAGGTCCGCCGACCCGCGTCCGTGATCAGCTGCGCCCGTGCGCCGGGCGTGTTCAGGTCCGGAACGCCGACGACCGCCTCCCAGCCGCCCGGGTCGGCGGTCGGCAGGTCGAGCCGCTTCTGCGGCGCGTGTCCCGCGACGCCGTCCCAGGAGTAGAGGGCGTACGGGTCGGAGTTGTCGTCCGCCGCCCAGGAACCGGCCACGATCAGGTACTGGTCGGCGGAGTTCTTGCGGATGTCACGGATGCTGAGCCCGCCCAGGTCCAGCTCGATGGGCGTGCCGATCACCGCCTTCGCCCCGGAGCCGGCCACCTTGTCGAAGTTGGTGACCGGCACGATCAGCGCCTTGCCGCCCGGCTCCGGCCGGACGAGGGGCGCGCGGAAGCCGAGGTAGGCGGTGGTCGTCGAACCGGGGGCGAACTCCAGTCCCTCGATGTTGAAGCCGTCGATCTGCTTGGGCGCTTCCCCGTCGGCCGTGCCCGCGGCGAAACCGTAACGGTTGCCGTTGGCCTTGTCCCAGGCGACGAGGTCGTCGCGGAGCCTCTTGTACGAGCCTGTGACGGTCAGCTGGGTCGTGGCGCCGGAACCGCTCACCGTGGTCGTGAAGACGGTGTTCCGGTCGGCCTTGTACTCGCCGTCCTTGTTGTTGCCCAGCGAGCCCGTCCAGTAGACGGTGTCGCCGACGCGGGCCGCGCCCTCGATGTCGATCTCCTTGGACACACCGAGTGCCGAGGCCACGTCCCACGTCCGTACGGGCGCGCCGGAGGAGGAGCGGTCGTAGAGGCGCAGTGTGTTGGACTCGTCGTCGGCGACCACCGCATAGCCGTCCCCGGCGTCGACGGCGGCCGAGGAATCGGACGATCCGGTGAGGTAGCGGGTGTCGGGGGCGTTCTGCACCGCGGCGGAGGCCGCGAAACGCAGGGTTTTGGTGGCGCTCTTGCCGCCGAGTCCGGTGACCTTGATGGTGAGGTCGGCGTAGCCGCGGGCGTGCGCGGCGACCCGGAGCTGCCGGGTGGCGCCGGTGCCGGTCACGGTCACGTCGCCGGTGCCGGCGACGGACGCCCTGGAGCTGGCGGAGGCGGTCACGCCGAGGGAGCCGGCGTCGGCGCCGCTCTGCGCGACGGTGACCGTCACGGCCGGGTCGCCGGTGGCGCCGACGGCGCCGGAGAGGTAGCCGGCGGACAGTGTGATCGTGGGCGTTCCATAGCTCGCGGCGTGCGCGGGTGCGACGGGACCCAGGGCGGCCAGCGCCAGGGCGCCCGCTGCGGCGGCGCCGGTCCGGCGGCGGAGGACGGGGGGATGCGGCACGGTGTACCTCTCGTCGGCGTGGTGTCGAGGAGTAGGTTGCGGTTCCCGTGCCAACCTCGGGGGCACGCCAGGGGTACGGCGGACGAACAACGCCGAACGGCCCCCGGCGGATGCCGGAGGCCGTTCACACGCGTACGGACGTGCTCAGACGTTGAAGCCCAGCGCGCGCAGCTGCTCGCGGCCGTCGTCAGTGATCTTGTCCGGGCCCCACGGCGGCATCCAGACCCAGTTGATCCGGAGCTCGTTGACGATGCCGTCGGTGGCCGACTTCGCCTGGTCCTCGATGACGTCGGTCAGCGGGCAGGCCGCGGACGTCAGGGTCATGTCGAGGGTCGCGATGTTGGCGTCGTCGATGTGGATGCCGTAGATCAGGCCCAGATTGACGACGTCGATGCCCAGCTCGGGGTCGACGACGTCGTACAGCGCCTCGCGGACCTCCTCCTCGGAGGCCGGCTTGGTGGTCAGAGTCTCGTTCTCGCTCATGCCGTCTTCCCTTCGGACAGCGCTTTCGCCGTCGCGTCCTTCCACGCCATCCAGCTCAGCAGCGCGCACTTGACCCGGGCCGGGTACTTGGAGACGCCGGCGAACGCGACCGCGTCCTCCAGCACCTCCTCCATCGCGTCGTCCGGCTCCAGCTGTCCCTTGGACTGCATCAGCTCCAGGAACGCGGCCTGGATCTTCTGCGCCTCGGCCAGTTCCTTGCCGACCAGCAGCTCGTTCAGCACGGAGGCGCTGGCCTGGCTGATGGAGCAGCCCTGGCCTTCGTAGCTCACATCGGCGATCGTCTCGCCGTCGTACCGCACCCGCAACGTGATCTCGTCACCGCACGTCGGATTGACGTGGTGCACCTCGGCATCGCCGTCCCGCAGGCCGCGCCCGTGGGGGTGCTTGTAGTGGTCCAGGATCACTTCCTGGTACATGGAATCAAGCTTCACCAGTCAACCCTCAGCCGCTGTCTAACCGAAAAAGTTCCGGACGTGGTTCAGACCGTCCACCAGGGCGTCGACCTCGGCGGGCGTGGAGTACAGATAGAACGACGCTCGCGTCGTCGCAGGAATTCCGTACCGCAGGCAGACGGGTCGTGCGCAGTGGTGTCCGACCCGGACCGCGATGCCCTCCTCGTCGAGCACCTGGCCCACGTCGTGGGGGTGGATGTCGCCGAGCGTGAAGGAGATCGTGGCGCCGCGGTCCTCCGCGGTGGGCGGACCGATGATCCGGAGGTCCGGGACCTCCAGCAGGCGCTTCACCGCGTACGCGGTGATGGCCTGCTCGTGGCGGTGGATGTTCTCCATGCCGATCGCCGACAGGTAGTCCACGGCCGCGCCGAGGCCCACGGCCTGGGCGATCGGGGGCGTACCGGCCTCGAACTTGTGCGGTGCCGGGGCGTAGGTCGACGAGTGCATCGACACGGTCTCGATCATCTCGCCGCCGCCGAGGAACGGCGGCAGGTCCTCGAGGAGCTCCTGCCGTCCCCACAGCACGCCGATGCCGGTCGGCCCGACCATCTTGTGGCCGGTGAAGGCCACGAAGTCGGCCTGCAGCGCCTGCACGTCGAGCACCATGTGCGGGGCGGCCTGCGAGGCGTCGATGCAGACCAGCGCGCCGACTTCCTGGGCGCGCCGGACGATCTGCTCGACCGGGTTGATCGTGCCCATGATGTTCGAGACCAGCGTGAAGGAGACGATCTTCGTCTTCTCGGTGATGATCTCGTCGATGTTCGACAGGTCGAGCCGGCCGTCGTCGGTGATGCCGAACCACTTCAGCTTCGCGCCGGTGCGCTGCGAGAGCAGCTGCCACGGCACGATGTTGGAGTGGTGCTCCATCTCCGTGGTGACGATCTCGGTCTCGTGGTCGACGCGGTACGGCTCGTCGGCCCAGCCGAGCATGTTGGCGACGAGGTTGAGCGACTCCGAGGCGTTCTTGGTGAAGATCACCTCGTTGCGGCTGGGCGCGTTGATGAACGCGGCGACCTTGTCACGGGCGCCTTCGTACAGCGCCGTGGCCTCCTCCGCGATCGTGTACACGCCGCGGTGCACATTGGCGTTGTGCCGCTCGTAGTACTCGTTGAGGGCATCGAGCACCTGGCGCGGCTTCTGCGAGGTCGCAGCGCTGTCCAGGTACACGATCTTCTTGCCGTCGTGGACCGTGCGGTCCAGGATCGGGAAGTCCTTGCGGATCGCCTCGGTGTCGAGGAGGCCGGTGAGCCCCTGTCGGGCGTCAGTCACGCGGAAGCGCCACCCTTCACATATGCCTCGTAGCCCTCGTTCTCCAGCTTGTCGGCGAGCTCGGCGCCACCGGACTCGGCGATGCGGCCGTTGGCGAACACGTGGACGAAGTCGGGCTTGATGTAGCGGAGGATCCGGGTGTAGTGCGTGATCAGCAGGGTGCCGACCTCGCCGGTCTCACGGACCCGGTTGACGCCTTCGGAGACGATGCGCAGGGCGTCGACGTCCAGACCGGAGTCGGTCTCGTCGAGGATCGCGACCTTCGGCTTGAGGAGCTCCAGCTGGAGGATCTCGTGGCGCTTCTTCTCGCCGCCGGAGAAGCCCTCGTTGACGTTGCGCTCGGCGAAGGCCGGGTCCATGTGCAGCTGAGCCATCGACTCCTTGACCTCCTTCACCCACGTACGCAGCTTGGGCGCCTCGCCGCGGACGGCGGTGGCGGAGGTGCGCAGGAAGTTGGAGACCGAGACACCGGGGATCTCGACGGGGTACTGCATGGCGAGGAACAGGCCCGCACGGGCGCGCTCGTCGACGGTCATCTCGAGGACGTTCTCGCCGTCCAGGGTCACCGTGCCGCTGGTGACCGTGTACTTGGGGTGACCGGCCAGCGAGTAGGCGAGGGTGGACTTGCCGGACCCGTTGGGGCCCATGATGGCGTGGGTCTCGCCCTGCTTCACGGTCAGGTCGACGCCCTTGAGGATCTCCTTCGTGGCGTTGTCGGCCTCGACGGTGACGTGCAGGTCGCGGATTTCAAGCGTTGCCATGGGTGACTCAGGACTCCTGGGTGACGGAGACGAGCACATCGTCCCCTTCGATCTTGACGGGGTATACGGGGACGGGGCGCGTCGCGGGGAGGCCGGACGGCTTGCCGGTGCGGAGGTCGAAGCTCGATCCGTGCAGCCAGCACTCGATCATGCAGTCCTCGACCTCGCCCTCGGACAGCGACACGTTCGCGTGCGAACAGATGTCGTTGATCGCGAACACCTCGCCCTCGGTGCGGACGACGGAGACCGGCGTGCCGTCGAGTTCCACCCGCTTCGGGGTGTCGTCCTCCAGCTCGCTCAGCGCGCACGCCTTGACGAAGGTCATCAGACCGACGCCTTCAGCTCGGTCTCGATCTTGTCGAGGAGACGGGCTTCGACGTCCGGCAGGCCGATCTGCTGGACCAGCTCGGCGAAGAAGCCGCGCACGACGAGGCGGCGGGCCTCCTCGGCCGGGATGCCGCGGGACTGGAGGTAGAACAGCTGCTCGTCGTCGAAGCGGCCGGTCGCGGAGGCGTGGCCGGCGCCGACGATCTCACCGGTCTCGATCTCCAGGTTCGGCACCGAGTCGACCCGTGCACCGTCCGTGAGGACGAGGTTGCGGTTCATCTCGTAGGTGTCGGTGCCCTCGGCGGCGGCCTGGATGAGGACGTCGCCGATCCATACGGCGTGGGCGCCGTCGCCCTGCAGCGCGCCCTTGTAGGCCACGTTGGACTTGCAGTGCGGGGTGTTGTGGTCGACCAGGAGGCGGTGCTCCTGGTGCTGGCCCTTGTCGGTGAAGTACAGACCGAAGAGCTCGGCCTCACCGCCGGTGCCCGCGTACGCGATCCGCGGGTGGAGCCTGACCACGTCGCCGCCGAAGGTGACGACGATGGACTTGAAGGAGGCGTCGCGGCCGACCAGCGCGTTGTGCTGGCCGACGTGGACGGCCTGCTCGTCCCAGTCCTGGACGGAGACCACGGTCAGCTTGGCACCGTCGCCCAGCACGTAGTCGACGTTGGCGGCGAGCACCGCGTCACCGGTGTGGTCGATGACGACGACGGCCTCGGCGAAGGCGCCCAGCTCGACGACCTGGTGGCCGTAGGCCACGCCGCCCTCGCCGTGCACGGCGATCCGGATGGGCTCGGTGAGCACGGCCTCCTTCTCGACGGTGACGACGGACGCCTGCTCGAAGGAGGAGTACGCCTGCGCGGCGACCCGGTCCACGGGCTTGCCGGCCCTGCCGAGGCGGGCGTCGTCGCGGCCGACGGTCTCGACCGTGACGCCCGCGGGGGCCTCGATGGCGACCTTGACGCCGCTGCCGGTGGCGACGGCCGTGCCGTCGTGCAGCCCGCGCAGCCGCTCCAGCGGCGTGAACCGCCACTCCTCCTCGCGGCCGTGCGGGACCGGGAAGTCCGCGACGTCGAAGGACGGGGGCGCGCTCATGCGCGTGGCGACGGTCGACTCGGCGGCCACCGCGATGGAGCCGGCGGTCGTCGAACCGGCCGGTGGGGGTCCCCCCGCTCGAGCGGAGCCGAGAGTGGGGGAGTTCTGAGCCTCAGCCATGGCTGTCGTAGTGCTCGCTTTCTCAGTCGGACAGATGTCAGGGGGGTTCGGGCGCCGGCCTGCTAGCCGACCGAACCCTCCATCTGGAGCTCGATCAGCCGGTTGAGCTCGAGGGCGTACTCCATCGGGAGTTCCTTCGCGATCGGCTCGACGAAGCCGCGCACGATCATCGCCATCGCCTCGAACTCGGTCATGCCGCGGCTCATCAGGTAGAAGAGCTGGTCCTCGGAGACCTTGGAGACGGTCGCCTCGTGACCCATCGACACGTCGTCCTCGCGGACGTCGACGTACGGGTACGTGTCGGAGCGCGAGATCGTGTCGACCAGCAGCGCGTCACAGAGCACGTTGGACTTCGAGCCGGGCGCGCCCTCGCCGATCTCGATCAGACCGCGGTAGGAGGTGCGGCCGCCGCCTCGCGCCACCGACTTGGAGACGATGTTCGAGGAGGTGTTCGGAGCCATGTGGACCATCTTGGCGCCGGCATCCTGGTGCTGGCCCTCGCCGGCGAAGGCGATGGACAGGGTCTCGCCCTTGGCGTGCTCGCCCATCAGGTAGACGGCCGGGTACTTCATGGTGACCTTGGAGCCGATGTTGCCGTCGACCCACTCCATGGTCGCGCCCTCGTAGGCGACGGCGCGCTTGGTCACCAGGTTGTAGACGTTGTTCGACCAGTTCTGGATCGTCGTGTAGCGGCAGCGGCCGCCCTTCTTCACGATGATCTCGACGACCGCGGAGTGCAGGGAGTCCGAGGAGTAGATCGGCGCGGTGCAACCCTCGACGTAGTGGACGTAGGCGTCCTCGTCGACGATGATCAGCGTCCGCTCGAACTGGCCCATGTTCTCCGTGTTGATACGGAAGTAGGCCTGGAGCGGGATCTCTACGTGCACGCCCTTCGGCACGTAGATGAAGGAGCCGCCGGACCACACGGCCGAGTTCAGCGAGGCGAACTTGTTGTCACCGACGGGGATGACGGTGCCGAAGTACTCCTTGAAGAGCTCCGGGTGCTCCTTCAGCGCGGTGTCGGTGTCCATGAAGATGACACCCTGCGCCTCCAGCTCCTCGTTGATCTGGTGGTAGACGACCTCGGACTCGTACTGCGCGGCGACACCGGCGACGAGGCGCTGCTTCTCCGCCTCGGGGATGCCGAGCTTGTCGTACGTGTTCTTGATGTCCTCGGGCAGGTCCTCCCAGGACTCCGCCTGCTTCTCCGTGGAGCGCACGAAGTACTTGATGTTGTCGAAGTCGATGCCCGACAGGTCCGAGCCCCAGTTCGGCATGGGCTTCTTGCCGAAGAGCTTGAGGCCCTTGAGCCGCAGCTTCAGCATCCACTCGGGTTCGTTCTTCTTCTCCGAGATGTCGCGGACGACAGCCTCGGAGAGGCCGCGCTTGGCCGCTGCGCCTGCCGCGTCGGAGTCGGCCCAGCCGAATTCGTACGTGCCCAGGCCATCGAGCTCAGGGTGGGCAGTCTCCGTAGGGAGCGTCATGCGGGGTTCCTCCCGGCCGTGCTTGCAGATGCTGAATCGGTGGTCTGTGGGGTGGGGTGTCCGCTGCGCGGAATGTACGTCGTGCACACGCCGTCGCCGTGGGCGATGGTGGCCAGACGCTGCACATGGGTCCCCAGGAGGCTGGAGAAGATCTCCGTCTCCGCCTCGCACAGCTGTGGGTACTGCTCGGCGACATGGGCGACCGGGCAGTGGTGCTGACACAGCTGCTCACCCTGTTGCGGGCCCGGCGCGCTGCGCGCCGTTGCAGCGTACCCGTCGGCGGACAAGGCCTTGGCCAGTGCCTCCGTGCGGGCTTCGGGCTCCGCGGCCTCCACGGCCGCGCGGTAGGCCGCCGACTGGTCGGCGACCCTGGCCCGGGCGAACGCCATGACCGCTTCGTCGCCCGAGGTCTCGGCGATCCAGCGCAGGGCATCCGCGGCGAGCTTGTCGTACGACTGGTCGAAGGCGTCCCGGCCGCAGTCGGTCAGGGCGAACACCTTGGCCGGGCGGCCACGGGTCCGCGCCCCGTACACCCGCTGCTCGCGGGCCTCCACGACGTCGTCGGAGACGAGGGCGTCGAGGTGGCGGCGGACGGCCGCCTGGGTGAGTCCCAGGCGCTTCGCCAGATCGGCGACGGTGGACGGGCCGTGGTCCAGGATGGAGCGCGCGACCCGGTTGCGCGTCGAGCGCTCTCCGGTCGCGAGTTCCTCCTGCGGAGCCTCGCCCTGGTATTTCACAACGCCATTGTTGCGTAATTCCCTCGGCCCTGACAACCACGGTCCGGAACGATCAAGGGTGCAGTTCATCACTTAGGGTTACCTAATCAAGCCCCCGGACCGGGTGCCCGTGAGCGGCTGCCTAGACTTACCGCCCATGAAGAGCGAGCCCGCCCCACCCCTCTCCGGCCCGGCCGTCCAGGTCCGCGGCCTGGTGAAGCGGTACGGCAGCAAAGCCGCGGTGGACGGCCTCGACCTGGACGTCCGGGCCGGCGCGGTCACCGCGGTCCTCGGCCCCAACGGTGCGGGCAAGACCACCACGATCGAGACCTGCGAGGGATACCGCCGTCCGGATGGCGGGACGGTCCGGGTCCTGGGCCTCGACCCGGTCGCCGACGCGGCGCGTCTGCGCCCCCGGATCGGCGTCATGCTCCAGTCCGGCGGCGTCTACTCCGGCGCGCGCGCCGACGAGATGCTCCGCCACATGGCGAAACTGCACGCCCACCCGCTGGACGTGGACGCCCTCATCGAACGGCTGGGCCTCGGCGGCTGCGGCCGCACCACCTACCGCCGACTCTCCGGCGGCCAGCAGCAGCGGCTCGCCCTGGCGATGGCTGTCGTCGGCCGCCCGGAGCTCGTGTTCCTGGACGAGCCGACCGCGGGTCTCGACCCGCAGGCCCGCCGCTCCACCTGGGACCTCGTGCGTGAACTGCGCGCCGACGGCGTCTCGGTCGTCCTGACCACCCATTTCATGGACGAGGCCGAGGAGCTCGCCGACGACGTCGCCATCATCGACGCCGGCCGCCTCCTCGCCCAGGGCAGCCCCGAGACGCTGTGCCGCGGGGGCGCCGAGAACACCCTGCGCTTCACCGGCCGCCCCGGTCTCGACCTCGGCTCCCTGCTGAAGGCGCTGCCCGACGGCACGCAGGCGGCCGAGCTCGCCACCGGCGCGTACCGCATCACCGGCGACGTCGACCCGCAGCTGCTGGCCACCGTCACCTCCTGGTGCGCCCAGCACGGTGTGATGCCCTCCGGCATCTCCGTCGAGCGCCACACCCTGGAGGACGTCTTCCTCGAACTGACCGGCAAGGAGCTGCGCGCATGAGCGCCGGTACGTACGCCCCCCGGCCGGGCGCCGCCCCGCTGCCGCGCATGATCGCCGCGCAGACCGCGCTGGAGACCCGGATGCTGCTGCGCAACGGCGAGCAGCTGCTGCTGACGGTGATCATCCCGACGCTGCTGCTCGTGCTGTTCAGCGCGGTCGACATCGTGGACACCGGCTCGGGCGAGTCGGTCGACTTCCTGACCCCCGGCATCCTCGCCCTCGCCGTGATGTCCACGGCGTTCACCGGCCAGGCCATCGCGACCGGGTTCGAGCGGCGTTACGGCGTGCTCAAGCGGCTCGCCGCCTCGCCGCTCCCCCGGTGGGCGCTGATGACCGCCAAGACCCTCGCGGTCCTGGTCACCGAGGTGCTCCAGGTCGTGCTGCTGACGGTGATCGCCTTCGCGCTGGGCTGGTCGCCGCACGGAAACCCGTTCGCCGTGCTGCTGCTCCTGGTGCTGGGCACCGCCGCCTTCTCCGGGCTCGGCCTGCTGATGGCCGGGACGCTGAAGGCGGAGGCGACCCTGGCCGCCGCCAATCTGGTCTTCCTGCTGCTGCTGGTCGGCGGCGGGGTCATCGTGCCGCTGGACAAGTTCCCGGACGCGGCGCAGTCCGTGCTGGGGCTGCTGCCGATCGCCGCCCTCTCGGACGGCCTCAGGGACGTGCTGCAGCACGGCGCCGCGATGCCGTGGGGAGACCTCGGGATCCTCGCGGTGTGGACGGTGCTGGGCCTGGGCGCGGCGGCGAGGTTCTTCCGCTGGGAGTGAGCCCGCGGATGCGTTGCGTCGCGCTTTGGCGCAACTCGTCCCCCTCGTGAAAGCTTGCACAAGCGGCCGCCTACGATGGTGCGCGTGCCCAAGCTGACCCGAGCCCACGTCGCTCAAGCCGTGCGGAACCCCCTCCTTTTCATCGCCGAGCGCTGGACGCCGTCCCCCCGGACCGTGCGCCGTGCGGCGATGTCGGCGGTCGTCATGGCCGTCGTCATCGTCGTCACCGGCGGTGCCGTGCGGCTGACCGGTTCCGGCCTCGGCTGCCCGACCTGGCCCAAGTGCACCGACGACAGCCTGACGGCGACGAGTGCGATGGGCTTCCACGGCGCCATCGAGTTCGGCAACCGGATGCTCACCTACGTCCTGTGCGCGGCGGTCGGATGGGCGATCATCGCCGCCCGGTCCGCCAAGCCCTGGCGCCGCAGCCTCACGCGGCTCGGCTGGGCACAGTTCTGGGTGGTCATGGGCAACGCGGTGCTCGGCGGCATCGTGGTGCTCGTCGGCCTCAACCCGTACACCGTCGCGGCGCACTTCCTGCTCTCCACCGCGCTGCTGACGGTCGCCCTGGTGACGTGGCAGCGCGCCCGGGAGGGCGACACGGCGCCGCGCCCCCTGGTCGGCAAGGCCGTCTCCCAGCTCACCTGGCTGCTGGCCGTCGCGGCGGGGCTGCTGATCGCGGTGGGCACGGTGGTCACGGGGGCCGGCCGGCACGCCGGCGACTCCAGCGACGTCCACCGCATCCCGGTCGACTGGAAGACGATCGCCCAGCTGCACGCCGACCTGGCCTGGGTCGTGGTGGCGCTGACCGTCGCGCTCTGGTTCGTCCTGAAGGCCGTCGACGCGCCCGTGGGCCCCCTGCACCGCGCCCGTGACCTCTTCCTGATCCTGATGGCCCAGGGGGTGGTGGGGTACGTGCAGTACTTCACCGACACGCCGGAGATCCTGGTCGGGGTGCACATGTTGGGCTCGTGCCTGGTGTGGATCGGCGTCGTGCGCGTCCTGCTGTCGCTGCGGGAGCGGCCGGCGGCCGAGGCCCCGGTGCCCGGCCCGGCGGCCGAGCGGCCGGAGCCCGCCACGGCGGGCTGACGCCCTTCCCGGAGTCCTCCCACGCGAAGAGGGGCTCCCCGTACGACGGCACGCGTGCCGTCGTACGGGGAGCCCCTCTTCGCGTGGTGGGGCGTGACGCCTGTGGTGGGGCGATACGCCCGGGGTGGGGCGGGACCCCTGCGGTGAGGTGACGCCCCCCGCGCCAGGCGCAGGGCGTTACGCCTTGTTCGACGGGCCGCCGACCTGGATGCCGGCCATCCGGCTCCACTCGTACGGGCCCGTGTGGACCTTCGCCGCGAACTCGCCGTCGAAGGACTCGTGCATCGTGATCCCGGACTTCTGCGCGGCGCTCTCGGCGACCGCGTACGAGGGGGCGACGAGGTCGCCCCAGCCGCCGTCCTCACCGACGAGGACGATGCGGGTGCCGGTCTGCCCGATGTAGGCGAGCTGACCCTCCGCCCCGCCGTGCGCCTTCGCGAACGCACTGATCTGCTTGGCCAGCCGGGCCGCCCTGCGCTCCGCGCGCGCCGCCTGCTTGCCGTCCACCTGCTGGGTCTCAGCCGTCTCTGCCATGCACAGGATGCTACCGATGGGTAGAAGAACGTGCGACGGGCGGGGACCGTGGCCTGTGCCACGCTCCCCGCCCGTCGGCAGGTCGTACGGAAAGGTCGTACGGAAAGCAGGTCGTGCAGAAAGCGGGTTCGTACGGAAGGGCGGGCGTGTCACCTCAGGAAGGGGTCCACGGCCACGGCGACGAACAGCAGGGACACGTAGGTGATCGACCAGTGGAACAGCCGCATCTCCTTGAGCTTCCCGCCGGTGACACCGGACTTGGCCCGGTTCAGCAGGGCGTGCGCCTCCCAGAGCCAGAAGCCGCCGGTCAGCACCGCCACCGCCGTGTAGAACCAGCCGGTGTAGCCCAGCGGGGTCAGCAGCAGCGAGACGGCCACCATCACCCAGCTGTAGAGCACGATCTGGCGGGCCACCACCCGATTGGAGGCGATGACCGGGAGCATGGGGACGCCGACCCGCGCGTAGTCGTCCTTCACCTTCATGGAGAGCGGCCAGTAGTGCGGCGGCGTCCAGAAGAAGATGACGGCGAAGAGGATCACCGCGGCCCATGACATCGAGTTCGTCACGGCGGACCAGCCGATGAGCACCGGCATGCAGCCCGCGATGCCGCCCCAGACGATGTTCTGCGACGTACGGCGCTTCAGGATCATCGTGTACACGACGACGTAGAAGAGCAGGGCGCCGAGCGACAGGGCCGCCGACAGCCAGTTCACCAGCAGGCCGAACCAGGCCGTCGAGATCACCGCGAGGGCGATGCCGAAGGCCAGGCACTCGCGCGGGCCGACCATGCCGGTGACCAGCGGACGCTGCGACGTGCGGTCCATCAGCGCGTCGATGTCACGGTCGATGTACATGTTCAGCGCATTGGCACCGCCGGCGGACAGATACCCGCCGATGGTGGTAGTGAGTACGAGCCACAGGTCGGGTACACCCTGAGCGGCCAGGAACATCACCGGAACAGTGGTGATCAGCAACAGCTCGATGATCCGAGGCTTGGTCAGTGCCACGAATGCCTTGACACGGGCCCCGAATGGGCGATGGCCCCCTGGGCTCGGAGTCAAGGCGACCCCTGCGGGTCGGGACTCGACGGCCGTCACGCACACCCCTGACAGAGAAATCCCAGCAAGCTCCGGGCGTGAAGGCCCGGTAAAGACTTGCGCGAACCAGACCACTGTAGACGTTGGGGGCAGGGCGCCCTTCGCGGGGGTGGGGTCGTGTTCATGCGGCGCGTGGCGTTGCCGCGGCACATGTGCGAACGCTCGCACGCATTCCCGCGCGGCACCGGTGCGCGCACCACCCGCCCCGCTCCCGCGCCTCGCCGGCGGCCCGCACGCGTGTCGCTCGCACAGACGCATTCCGACGCGCCGCACAGACGTACCCCGGCGCGCTCGAACGGAGGTCTCAAGGGTGCCCGGTGACGCTCATCGGAGGCCTCAGGAGTGGGCCCGCGCGCTCATCGGAGTGAGCCCATCGGTGAGCCTCCGCGCTCATACGGGAGGCGGATTCGACGGGCCGCCCGCACCCTGGAAGGAGCCGGAAATCATGGGTCCTGACGGGGGTAGGCTCGGCCATGCCCGGTGCGTCACAGTCACCGGTTTTGACGACAGTGGAGAGGAGCCCTGACTCAGGGTGAGCACCAAGCCGACCACCACAGACCTCCAGTGGACCGAATTGGACCAGCGGGCCGTGGACACCGTCCGCGTCCTCGCCGCGGACGCCGTACAGAAGGTCGGAAACGGCCACCCGGGTACGGCCATGAGCCTGGCTCCCGCCGCGTACACCATCTTCCAGAAGGTGATGCGGCACGACCCCGCCGACGCCGACTGGACCGGCCGCGACCGGTTCGTGCTCTCGGCGGGCCACACCAGCCTGACGCTGTACATCCAGCTCTACCTGGCCGGGTACGGCCTGGAGCTCGATGACCTCAAGGCCTTCCGCACCTGGGGCTCCAAGACCCCGGGGCACCCGGAGTACGGCCACACCACCGGCGTGGAGACGACGACCGGCCCGCTGGGCCAGGGCGTCGCCAACGCGGTGGGCATGGCCATGGCCGCCCGCTACGAGCGCGGCCTGTTCGACCCGGAGGCCGCCCCCGGCACCTCCCCCTTCGACCACATGGTGTGGGCGATCGCCGGTGACGGCTGCCTCCAGGAGGGCATCTCCGCGGAGGCGTCCTCGCTGGCCGGGCACCAGAAGCTGGGCAACCTGGTCCTGCTGTGGGACGACAACCACATCTCCATCGAGGGCGACACCGAGACCGCGGTCTCCGAGGACACCCTCAAGCGCTACGAGGCGTACGGCTGGCACGTCCAGCGCGTCGAGCAGCTGCCCAGCGGCGACCTGGACCCGGCGGGTCTGTACAAGGCGCTGATGGCCGCGAAGGCCGAGACCGAGCGCCCGTCGTTCATCGCGGCCCGCTCGATCATCGCCTGGCCCGCCCCGCACGCCCAGAACACCGAGGCCTCGCACGGCTCCGCGCTCGGCGGCGACGAGGTCGCCGCGACCAAGCGCGTGCTCGGTTTCGACCCGGAGAAGAGCTTCGAGGTCGCCGACGAGGTCATCGCGCACACCCGTGAGGCGCTGGACCGCGGCCGCGAGGCCAAGGCCGAGTGGCAGAAGTCCTTCGACGCATGGCGCTCCGCCAACCCGGAGCGCGCCGCCGAGTTCGACCGGATCGCCGCGGGCGAGCTGCCCAAGGGCTGGGAGGACGCACTCCCGGTCTTCGAGCCCGGCAAGGGCGTCGCCACCCGCGCCGCCTCCGGCAAGGTGCTCCAGGCGCTCGGCGGGATCATCCCCGAGCTGTGGGGCGGCTCCGCCGACCTCGCGGGCTCGAACAACACCACGATCGACAAGACGTCGTCGTTCCTCCCGGCCGGCAACCCGCTGCCGGGCGCGGACCCGTACGGCCGCACGATCCACTTCGGCATCCGCGAGCACGCCATGGCCGCGGCCATGAACGGCATCGCGCTGCACGGCAACACCCGCATCTACGGCGGCACCTTCCTGGTGTTCTCCGACTACATGCGCAACGCCGTGCGTCTGTCCGCGCTGATGCACCTGCCGGTGACGTACGTGTGGACGCACGACTCGATCGGTCTCGGCGAGGACGGCCCGACCCACCAGCCGGTGGAGCACCTGGCCTCGCTGCGCGCCATCCCGGGCCTGAACGTGGTCCGCCCGGCGGACGCCAACGAGACGACCCTCGCCTGGCGCGAGATCCTGCGCCGCTACACCAAGGTGTTCGGCAAGGGCGCCCCGCACGGCCTGGCGCTGACCCGGCAGGGCGTGCCGACGTACGAGGCGAACGAGAACGTCGCCAAGGGCGGCTACGTGCTCTTCGACGCCGAGGGCGGCGAGCCCCAGGTCCTGCTGATCGGTACGGGTTCCGAGGTGCACCTCGCCGTCGAGGCGCGCGAGGAGCTCCAGGCGGCCGGCATCCCCACGCGTGTCGTCTCGATGCCGTGTGTCGAGTGGTTCGAGGAGCAGGACCAGGCGTACAAGGACAGCGTCCTGCCGCCGTCCGTGAAGGCCCGCGTCGCCGTCGAGGCGGGCATCGGCCTGACCTGGTACCGGTACGTCGGGGACGCCGGCCGGATCGTCTCGCTGGAGCACTTCGGCGCCTCGGCCGACGCCAAGGTCCTGTTCCGTGAGTTCGGTTTCACCGGCGAGCACGTCGCCGCCGCCGCGCGGGAATCTCTCGCCGCCGCCACGCGCTGACGCCGTTATACGACAAGTAGGAGATGTAATTCTCATGACAGACGCACTCAAGCGCCTCTCCGACGAGGGCGTGGCGATCTGGCTCGACGACCTTTCGCGCAAGCGGATCACCTCGGGCAACCTCGCTGAGCTGATCGACCAGAGCCACGTCGTGGGTGTCACGACCAACCCCTCGATCTTCCAGAAGGCGATCTCCTCGGGTGACGGTTACGAGCAGCAGCTCACCGACCTCGCCGCCCGCAAGGTGACCGTCGAGGAAGCCATCCGCATGATCACCACCGCGGACGTCCGGGACGCGGCCGACATCCTGCGCCCGGTCTTCGACGCGACGGACGGCCAGGACGGCCGGGTCTCCATCGAGGTCGACCCGCGCCTGGCGCACAACACCCTGGCCACGGTCGCCGAGGCCAAGCAGCTCGCGTGGCTGGTGGACCGCCCGAACACGCTCATCAAGATCCCGGCGACGAAGGCCGGCCTGCCGGCGATCACCGAGACGATCGGCCGGGGCATCAGCGTCAACGTCACGCTGATCTTCTCGCTGGAGCGTTACCGCGAGGTCATGGACGCCTACCTGGCGGGCCTGGAGAAGGCGAAGGCCGCGGGCCTGGACCTCTCCAAGATCCACTCGGTGGCGTCGTTCTTCGTGTCCCGTGTGGACACGGAGATCGACAAGCGGCTCGACGCGATCGGCAGCGACGAGGCCAAGGCCGCGAAGGGCAAGTCCGCGCTCGCCAACGCGCGCCTGGCCTACGAGGCGTACGAGGAGGTCTTCGCCGGTGAGCGCTGGGCCGCCCTCGACAAGGCGCACGCCAACAAGCAGCGCCCGCTGTGGGCCTCCACCGGCGTGAAGGACCCGTCCCTCAAGGACACCCTCTACGTCGTCGACCTCGTCGCGCCGAACACGGTCAACACCATGCCGGAGGCGACTCTGGACGCGGTGGCCGACCACGGCGAGATCACCGGCAACACCGTCGCCGGTTCGTACGACCAGGGCCGTGCCGACCTCGAAGCGATCAAGAAGCTCGGGGTGAGCTACGACGACGTCGTCCAGCTGCTGGAGGACGAGGGCGTCGACAAGTTCGAGGCGGCCTGGAACGACCTGCTCAACTCGACCGAGGCGGAGCTCAAGCGCCTCGCCCCTTCGGAGGGCTGACCACTTTGTCTGGTGTTCCCGGAGCCAACCCGCTCCGTGACGCCCAGGACCGACGGCTCCCGCGCATCGCGGGGCCGTCGGGCCTGGTCATCTTTGGCGTCACGGGCGATTTGTCCCGTAAAAAGCTGATGCCCGCCGTCTACGACCTGGCCAATCGCGGCCTGCTGCCGCCGGGCTTCTCGCTCATCGGTTTCGCGCGCCGCGACTGGGAGGACGAAGACTTCGCCCAGGTCGTCCACGACGCCGTCAAGGAGCATTCGCGCACGCCCTTCCGTGAGGAGGTCTGGCAGCAGCTCGCCCAGGGCATGCGTTTCGTCCAGGGCAACTTCGACGACGACGTGGCCTTCGAGACGCTGCGCGCCACGATCGAGGAGCTCGACAAGGCCCAGGGCACGGGCGGCAACTTCGCCTTCTACCTGTCCGTGCCGCCGAAGTTCTTCCCGAAGGTCGTCGAGCAGCTCAAGAAGCACGGGCTGGCCGACCAGAAGGAAGGCAGCTGGCGCCGGGCCGTCATCGAGAAGCCGTTCGGTCACGACCTGGAGAGCGCGCAGGAGCTCAACCAGCTCGTGCACGACGTCTTCCCGCCGAACGAGGTCTTCCGCATCGACCACTACCTCGGCAAGGAGACGGTCCAGAACATCCTGGCGCTGCGCTTCGCCAACACGATGTGGGAACCGATCTGGAACAGGTCCTACGTCGACCACATCCAGATCACGATGGCCGAGGACATCGGCATCGGCGGCCGGGCCGGCTACTACGACGGCATCGGCGCGGCCCGCGACGTCATCCAGAACCACCTGCTCCAGCTCCTGGCGCTGACCGCCATGGAGGAGCCCGGCTCCTTCCACCCCAAGGCACTGGTCGCCGAGAAGCTCAAGGTGCTCACGGCGGTGGAACTGCCGGAGGACCTGGGCAAGCACACGGTGCGCGGCCAGTACACGCACGCGTGGCAGGGCGGCCAGGAGGTGCCCGGCTACCTGGAGGAAGAGGGAATCGACCCCAAGTCGAAGACCGACACCTTCGCCGCGGTCAAGCTGACGATCAACAACCGCCGCTGGGCGGGCGTCCCGTTCTACCTCCGTACCGGAAAGCGGCTCGGCCGCCGGGTCACGGAGATCGCGGTCGTCTTCAAGCGCGCCCCGTACCTGCCCTTCGAGTCCGGTGCGACCGAGGAGCTGGGCGGCAACGCCCTGGTCATCCGGGTCCAGCCGGACGAGGGCGTCACGGTGCGGTTCGGCTCCAAGGTGCCCGGCACCTCCATGGAGGTGCGGGACGTCACGATGGACTTCGCCTACGGCGAGTCCTTCACCGAGTCCAGCCCGGAGGCGTACGAGCGCCTCATCCTCGATGTCCTGCTCGGCGACGCCAACCTCTTCCCGCGTCACCAGGAGGTCGAGCTCTCCTGGAACATCCTCGACCCGATCGAGGAGTACTGGGACAAGCACGGCAAGCCCGCCCAGTATCCGGCCGGCACCTGGGGCCCGGCCGAGGCGGACGAGATGCTCGCACGCGACGGACGGAGCTGGCGCCGGCCATGAAGATCGATCTCACGGAAACCACGTCCAGCAAGATCAACCAGGCCATGATCTCGGCCCGGCGCGCAGTCGGCGCCCCGGCCATCGGGATGGTCCTCACCCTCGTCGTCGTCACCGACGAGGAGAACGCCTACGACGCGCTCAAGGCGGCGAGCGACTCCTCCCGCGAGCACCCCTCGCGGATCATCGCGGTGATCAAGCGGGTCAGCCGTTCGCCGCGCGCCCGCCGCGACGCCCGGCTCGACGCCGAGGTGCGGGTCGGTTCCGACTCGGGCTCCGGCGAGACCGTCGTGCTGCGCCTTCACGGCGAGCTGGCCAATCACGCCCAGTCGGTCGTCCTGCCCCTGCTGCTGCCGGACGCCCCGGTGGTGGTGTGGTGGCCCGAGGACGCCCCCGCGGACCCGGCCAAGGACCCGCTGGGCGCTCTCGCCCAGCGTCGCATCACCGACACGTACTCCGCCGAGCACCCGCTCGACGAGCTGGCGGTGCGTGCGCAGACGTACCAGCCGGGTGACACGGACCTGGCCTGGACCCGCATCACGCCCTGGCGTTCGATGCTGGCGGCGGCACTCGACCAGCAGCCCGCTCAGGTCCTCTCGGCCACGGTCGAGGGCGAGTCGGACAATCCGAGCTGCGAACTGCTGGCCATGTGGCTCGCGGACCGGCTCAAGGTGCCGGTGGAGCGCACGACGTCCGGCGGCCCCGGCCTGACGGCGGTCCGGATGACGACGAAGAACGGCGACATCGTCCTGGACCGGGCGGACGGTTCGCTCGCCACGCTGTGCATGGTCGGCCAGCCGGACCGTGCGGTGGCGCTGAAGCGCCGGGAGACCTCGGAACTCCTCGCGGAGGAGCTGCGGCGTCTGGACCCGGACAACGTGTACGAGGCCACGGTGAAGTTCGGCGTGGAGCGCCTCGGAAAGGTGGCGGAGCCCGTGGCCGCGAAGAAGGCGGCCCCGTCGTCCGAGGCGCCGGCCGCTGCCAGGAAGGCCGCACCGGCGAAGAAGGCGGCGTCCAAGTGAGCGTCGTCCCGCAGCTCGTCGTGCACCGCGACAAGGAGCTGATGGCGCAGGCCGCGGCGGCCCGGCTGATCACGAAGATCGTGGACGCCCAGGCCGCACGCGGTCACGCCTCGGTGGTGCTCACCGGCGGGCGCAACGGCAACGGTCTGCTGGCCGCGCTCGCCGAGGCGCCCGCCCGGGAGGCGATCGACTGGTCGCGGCTCGACCTGTGGTGGGGCGACGAGCGCTACCTGCCGGAGGGCGATCCGGAGCGCAATGTCACGCAGGCGCGCAAGGCCCTGCTGGACTCGGTGCCGCTGGACCCGGCCCGGGTGCACGCGATGCCCGCGTCGGACGGGCCGCACGGCCAGGACGTCGACGCGGCAGCGGCCGCGTACGCCGCCGAACTGGCCGCGGCGGCCGGCCCGGAGGACCACGGGCCGGTGCCGGTGTTCGACGTGCTGATGCTGGGTGTCGGGCCCGACACCCATGTCGCCTCCCTCTTCCCCGAGTTGCCCGCGGTACGGGAGACCGAGCGCACCGTCGTCGGTGTGCACGGGGCGCCCAAGCCGCCGCCCGTCCGCGTCTCGCTCACGCTGCCCGCCATCCGGGCGGCGCGCGAGGTGTGGCTGCTCGCGGCGGGCGAGGACAAGGCGGAGGCCGCGGCCATCGCCCTGTCGGGCGCCGGGGCGATCCAGGCCCCGGCGGCGGGAGCGTACGGCCGCAGCCGCACGCTGTGGCTGCTGGACGCGGCGGCGGCCTCCCGGCTGCCCCGCGCCCTGTACCCGCCGGCCTCCGCCTGAGCGTCGTACCGAACGGCCCGGCCCGCCCGCGAGGGTGTGCCGGGCCGTTCGCCGTGCCGGACCCGGACGGGGAGCACGTGCGAGCCCGGCCTGATCCGGACGAAAGGTCCTAGGGCCGTTCGAGGAACGGCTCCAGGAGGCCGGGGACGGCCTCCGCCGCGAAGACCAGGCCCTCGGAGGCGTCCGCGTCGTGCACCGTGTAGGCGCCCGCGCCGGCCGAGGTCGTGGCGGTCACGCTCAGCAGCCCGGCCCGGCGCTGGAAGTACGACTGCCGCACCGTCCACCCGATCACTCCCGTCCGCCGCAGTGCGGCCGTGGAGCGCCGGAGCGTGCCGGAGCGGGTCACGAGGTAGGCGCCGCTCACGGTGTGCCCAAGGGACCGGTACGCGTCGAGGGCCAGCGGCACGGTGAGGGACACGGACACCACCGCCCAGCCGAGCGCCACCCAGAGCAGTACGGGCGTCAGCAGGGCGCCCAGGACCGCCAGGAGCAGCGCGGGAAGCAGGCACGCCGCCGCGGCCCGGCGCAGGCGGCGGCCCCGGGCGGCCCGAGGATGAGCGGTGAGCGGGGCGGCGGCCGGAGAGCCCTGTGCGCGCAGCACTTCGGCGGCGATCGCGTCGGCGAGGGGGCGTGGTACGGCCGGGAGCAGGGTGTCGTGGTCGGCGCCCCGCTCCTCCTCGTCCTTCGTCAGACCCGTCGTGATCGCGTCCAGCCGGGCGGCGCCGAACAGCCTGACCCCCAGCGGTTCCACCAGGTCGACGCCCTGCAGCCGCCGTTCCTCCACCGAGAGCGAGCGCGAGGTCAGCAGGCCGCGGCGTACGCGCAGGGTCCCTCCGGGTTCGCGCTCCAGGCGGTAGTTCCACCACCCCTCGACCCAGAGCCCGAGCGCCCCCGCCACGCCGGCCGCCAGAGCGGCGGCCACCAGGACCACGAGCGTCCAGAGCAGGGGGGTGTCCCGGAACCGGTCGGCGGCCCAGTCGATGACCTCGCCCTGAGCACCCGCCCAGTCGCTGACCTGCAGGACGCCGCCGACCGCGGCTCCCCCGAGCATCGGGGCGACGAAGGAGACCGGGGCGTAGCGGATCCACCCGGGGTCCAGCGTGGCCAGCGTGCCGTCCCGGTGCGTGCCGGGCGCCCCGGCGGTGGCCCGGTCCAGGAGTTCACGCCGCAGCCGCTCGCCTTCGGCGCGTGTGACGGGATCGAGTTCCAGGGGCGGTTCGCCTCCGGTGTGTTCGCCGGTGCCGATCCGGACGGTGACCAGGCCGAGGATCCGCAGCAGGAGGTGGGCGGTGAGGTCGACGCTGCGGATGCGTTCCCTGGCGAGGGAGCGCCGCTTGAGCAGCAGCAGTCCGGTGTGGAGGTCGACGCGTTCGGCGCCGATCCGGTAACGGGTGCGCCGCCACCGCACGTAGTCGCCCGCGGCCGCGCCGCCGATCAGCAGGACGGCCCCGGCCAGGACCCAGCCGATCCCTTTCGCGTACCCGAACCTCCCGGCCAGCCCTATCGCGGCCGGGACGGCGGCCCCGGCGGCCACGCCCGCCGTGACGAGCGCGGTGACCAGGACCGTACGCGGATGGATGCGCTGCCACGGCGGGCCGTCCCGGCCGGTCGCCGTGCTCATGTGGCGTCGCCGGGGGTGTCGTGGGTGATCCGCGTGAGCCGGTCGGCGAGCTCGGCCGCCACTTCGTGGCCGAGGCCCTCGATGCGCACCTCGCCCTTGGCGGAGGCGGTGGTGACGGTGACGGTGGCCAGTCCGAAGAGCTGCTCCAGCGGCCCGCGCACGGTGTCCACGGTCTGGATCCGGGACATCGGCGCGATCCGCCACTCCTGCCACAGCACCCCCGTCCGCACGTACACCGCCTCGTCCGTGACCTCCCAGCGATGGGTGCGGAACCACCAGAGGGGGACGAGGACGGCGCAGCCGATCCCGACGAGGGCGAGCAGGGCGGCGGGCAGCAGCAGCCAGAAGCGGGCGGACGCGAGGAACACGCCCAGCACCGCCAGAACCACCACCGGCGCAGCGGTCAGCAGCAGCCACTGCGCCCGCCACCAGCCGACGGCCCGCGGGGCCGGCGTGTGCGCCGGAGCCCTGAGCCGGACCTGCCGTATCGCCGCCCCCTCCCCCGTGGTCATGGGCTCAGCGCCCCCGCAGCTCGCGGTACGCGGCGACGAGCGCGGCGGTCGAACTGTCCAGCTGTTCGGCGCCCTTGCCCTCCGTCAGCACCGGTTCGATCCGCTTGGCGAGGACCTTGCCGAGCTCGACGCCCCACTGGTCGAACGAGTCGATGTTCCAGATGGCGCCCTGGACGAAGACCTTGTGTTCGTACAGCGCGATCAGCTGGCCGAGCACGGACGGGGTCAGCCGGTCGGCGAGGATCGTCGTCGTGGGGTGGTTGCCGAGGAACGTCTTGTGCGGCACCAGTTCCTCGGGGACGCCCTCGGCGCGCACCTCGTCCGGCGTCTTGCCGAAGGCCAGGGCCTGGGTCTGCGCGAAGAAGTTGGCCATCAGCAGGTCGTGCTGGGCGACCAGGCCGGGCAGCAGGTCGTCGACCGGTTCGGCGAAGCCGATGAAGTCGGCCGGGATGACCTTGGTGCCCTGGTGGATCAGCTGGTAATAGGCGTGCTGCCCGTTGGTGCCGGGAGTGCCCCACACGACGGGGCCGGTCTGCCAGTCGACCGGATGGCCGTCACGGTCGACGGACTTGCCGTTGGACTCCATGTCCAGCTGCTGCAGGTACGCGGTGAACTTGGACAGATAGTGGCTGTAGGGCAGGACGGCGTGCGACTGCGCGTCGAAGAACGCCCCGTACCAGACGCCCAGCAGACCCAGCAGCAGCGGGACGTTCTCCTCGGCCGGCGCGGTGCGGAAGTGCTCGTCGACGAGGTGGAAGCCGTCGAGCATCTCGCGGAACCGGTCGGGACCGATGGCGATCATCAGCGAGAGGCCGATGGCGGAGTCGTACGAGTAGCGGCCGCCGACCCAGTCCCAGAACTCGAACATGTTGGCGGTGTCGATGCCGAAGTCGGCGACCTTCTCCGCGTTGGTCGACAGGGCCACGAAGTGCTTGGCCACCGCCTCCTGACCGGCCTTCAGACCGGTCAGGAGCCAGTCGCGGGCCGAGGTGGCGTTGGTGATCGTCTCGATCGTGGTGAAGGTCTTCGACGCGATGATGAAGAGCGTCTCGGCCGGGTCGAGGTCGCGCACGGCCTCGTGCAGGTCGGCGCCGTCGACGTTGGAGACGAAGCGGAGGGTGAGCGAGCGGTCCGTGAAGGAGCGCAGCACCTCGTACGCCATGGCGGGTCCGAGGTCGGAGCCGCCGATGCCGATGTTGACGATGTTCTTGATGGGCCGGCCGGTGTGACCGGTCCACTCGCCCGACCTGACGCGGTCGGAGAAGGCCGCCATCTTGTCGAGCACGGCGTGCACGGCGGGCACCACGTTCTCGCCGTCGACCTCGATCACGGCGTCGCGCGGGGCGCGGAGCGCGGTGTGCAGGACGGCGCGGTCCTCGGTGGTGTTGATCTTGTCGCCGCGGAACATCGCGTCGCGCAGCTCGGCGACCCCGGTCGCCGCGGCGAGCTCGCGGAGCAGCCTCAGCGTCTCGTCGGTGACCAGCTGCTTGGAGTAGTCGACGTACAGGTCGCCGACGCGCAGGGCGTATCCCGTGCCGCGCTCCGGATCGTCCGCGAACAGCTGGCGCAGATGGGTCGTCCCGAGCTGCTCACGGTGCTTTCCCAGCGCGGTCCATTCCGGCGTCTGGTTGAGCCTGGTTCGGCTTTGTGTGTTCATCCCGGACATCAGCCCACTTCTTCTCGTAACCGCAGTTCCCCGCTGCCCCTCCAACTTAATTGATCAGGACGGCGGACGGGACAACGGCGGGCTGCGGCACGGCGAAAGCGTTCCGGCCGGGCACCCTGGGGGTGTCCGGCCGGTGAACTGCTTCTGCGGAGAAGGGAGGAGCTGTCAGATCTCGCCGCGGAGTTTGGCGAGGGCCTCGGCGAGGATGGCCTCGCCGTCCGCGTCGCTGCGCCGCTCGCGTACGTACGCGAGATGCGTCTTGTACGGCTCGGTGCGCGGCGGGTCCGGCGGGCTGTCCCGGTCCTGGCCGGCCGGGAAGCCGCAGCGCGGGCAGTCCCAGGTCTCCGGTACCTGCGCGTCATGGGCGAAGCTCGGCTGCGTCTCGTGCCCGTTCGAGCACCAGAAGGAGATGCGGGCCCGGGGCGCGGACTCGCCGCGCTCGGCCTCCCCCATCGGCCCCGCTCCGACCCGGCTTCCCCGGATCGCGTTGCCACTTGCCACGGTCGTAACTCCCTGCGTGATGGTGCTCGAAGATGCCCCAGTCTACGTAAGGCCCAACGCGCGTCCAGTGGTTGGAGTTACACCCTCACCGAAATCGCGTACGACGGGTCAGTTGTCCAGCTTGATGAGCAGACCAAGTACCACAATGCACGCGAACCAGCTCAGACCGACCACGACGGTGATCCGGTCGAGGTTGCGCTCGGCGACCGAGGAACCGCCGACGGAGGACTGCATTCCGCCACCGAACATGTCGGAAAGACCGCCGCCCTTCCCCTTGTGCATCAGCACCAGCAGCATCAGCAGCAGGCTGAAGACGATCAGGGCGATCTCGAACCCCAAAATCACGGCTGGTCCCTACTTTCCGGAATTCTGACTGCGTGTGCGAACAACGGGGGCCGGGAGGCTTCCCTCCTCGGCCCCCGCAAGGGTACGACGGATCCGCGCTAGCGCATACTCACTGGTCGCGGAAGCGGACGATCTTGACGAACTCGTCGGCGTCCAGTGCGGCGCCGCCGATCAGTGCGCCGTCGACGTCGGGCTGCGCCATGATCGCGGCCACGTTGCCGGACTTCACCGAGCCGCCGTACTGGATGCGGACCGCGTCGGCCAGCTCCTGCGAGTACAGCTCGGCGAGGCGGACGCGGATCGCACCGCAGACCTCCTGCGCGTCCTCGGGGGTGGCGACCTCGCCGGTGCCGATGGCCCAGACCGGCTCGTAGGCGATCACGATGGTCTCGGCCTGCTCGGCCGGGATGTCCTTCAGCGCGCCGTCGAGCTGCGCGAGCGTGTACGCGACCTGGTCACCGGCCTTGCGGATGTCCAGGCCCTCGCCGACGCAGAGGATCGGGGTCAGGCCGTGCTTGTAGGCGGCCTTCACCTTGGCGTTGCAGACCTCGTCGGTCTCCGCGTGGTACTGGCGGCGCTCGCTGTGGCCGACGGCGACGAAGGTGCACTTCAGCTTGGCGAGCATCGGGCCGGAGATCTCACCGGTGTACGCGCCGGAGTCGTGGGCCGAGATGTCCTGGGCGCCGTACTTGATCTTCAGCTTGTCCCCGTCGACCAGCGTCTGCACGGAGCGCAGGTCGGTGAAGGGGGGCAGGACGGCGACCTCTACGGCGTCGTAGTCCTTGTCGGCCAGGGCGAAGGCGAGCTTCTGGACGTGCGCGATGGCCTCGAGGTGGTTGAGGTTCATCTTCCAGTTGCCCGCCATCAGCGGGGTGCGAGTGGTCATGAAAGGTCAGTCCTCCAGAGCGGCGAGGCCGGGAAGCGTCTTGCCCTCGAGGTATTCGAGGCTGGCGCCGCCACCGGTCGAGATGTGTCCGAACGCGTTCTCGTCGAAGCCCAGGATGCGGACCGCGGCGGCGGAGTCGCCACCGCCGACCACGCTGAAGCCCGAGGAGTCGACGAGGGCCTGGGCGACGGCCCGGGTGCCCTCGGCGAAATCGGGGTGCTCGAAGACGCCCATCGGGCCGTTCCAGAAGACGGTGGCCGCGTCGGCGAGCTTCGATGCGTAGAGCTTGTTGGTCTCCGGGCCGTTGTCCAGGCCCATCTGCCCGGCCGGCATGGCGTCGGCGGGGACGGTGGAGGGGTGGGCCGGGGCCTTGGTCTTGAGGTCCGGGAACGCCGGGGCGACCACGACGTCGACCGGGAGGACGAACTCCACGCCCTTCTCCTCGGCACGCTGGAGGTACTCCCGCACGACCGGGATCTGGTCCTCCTGCAGCAGCGAGCTGCCGACCTCGTGGCCCTGGGCCTTGAGGAAGGTGTACGCCATGCCGCCGCCGATGAGGATGCGGTCGGCCCGCTCCAGGAGGTGGTCGATGACGCCCAGCTTGTCGGAGACCTTGGCGCCGCCGAGCACCACGGCGTACGGCCGCTGCACGTCGTCGGTGAGCTTCTTCAGTACGCCGACCTCGGTGGCGATCAGGTCGCCCGCGGCGTGCGGAAGCCGGGCCGGGAGGTCGAAGACCGAGGCGTGCTTGCGGTGGACGGCACCGAAGCCGTCGCCCACGTACAGGTCGGCGAGCTCGGCCAGCTGGTCGGCGAAGGCGCCGCGCTCGGCGTCGTCCTTGGACGTCTCGCCCGCGTTGAAGCGCAGGTTCTCGATGACGGCGACCTGGCCGTCGGTGAGCGCGGCGACCGTGGCGCGGGCGGACTCGCCGACCGTGTCGGTCGCGAAGGCGACGTCGGTCCCCAGCAGTTCGCCGAGGCGGGCGGCGGCGGGCGCCAGCGAGAACGCCGGGTCCGGGGCGCCCTTGGGGCGGCCCAGGTGCGAGGCGACGACGACCCGGGCGCCGGCCTCGGCCAGTTTCGCCACGGTCGGCTGGACGGCGCGGATGCGGCCGTCGTCGGTGATGGTGGTGCCGCTGAGCGGCACGTTGAGGTCGGCGCGGACGAATACGCGCTTACCGGTGACCCCTTCGGCGAGAAGTTCGTCGATCGTCTTCATCTGTCTGGACTCCTTGGAGGACGAGAGAGCATGCGACGGGGCCCGAACGGCGCCGCGTTGCGCCGTTCGAGCCCCGTGCTCACATCGTGGTGCCTGCCGATCCTAGGATCAGAGCTGGCCGCCGACGAAGACGGTCAGGTCGACGAGGCGGTTGGAGTAACCCCACTCGTTGTCGTACCAGCCGAGGATCTTCACCGTGTTGCCCTCCTGGACCATGGTCAGGGAGGAGTCGAAGGTGCAGGACGACGGGTCGCCGACGATGTCCGAGGACACGATCGGGTCCTCGGTGTACGTCAGGAAGCCCTTGAGGTCACCGTCGTCGGACGCCTTCTTGAACGCGGCGTTGACCTCGTCCTTGGTGACCTCGCGCTGCAGGGTCACGACGAGGTCGGTGGCGGAACCGGTCGGGACCGGGACGCGCATCGCGATGCCGTCGAGCTTGCCCTTGAGCTGCGGCAGGACCAGGGCGGTGGCCTTGGCGGCGCCCGTCGTGGTCGGGATGATGTTCTCCGCGGCGGCGCGGGCGCGACGCAGGTCGGAGTGCGGGAAGTCCAGGATGCGCTGGTCGTTCGTGTACGCGTGGACCGTCGTCATCAGGCCCTTGACGATGCCGAAGTTCTCGTCGAGAACCTTGGCCATCGGCGCCACACAGTTGGTGGTGCAGGAGGCGTTGGAGATGACGTGGTGGTTGGCCGCGTCGTACTTGTCCTGGTTGACGCCCATCACGATGGTGATGTCCTCGTCCTTGGCCGGAGCCGAGATGAGGACCTTCTTGGCGCCGCCCGCGATGTGCTTGGCGGCGTCGGCCTTCTTGGTGAAGATGCCGGTCGACTCGATGACGATGTCGACGCCGAGCTCGCCCCACGGGATGTCCGCCGGGTTGCGCTCGGAGAGCACCTTGATGGTGTGGCCGTCGACGGTGATGGTGTCGGCGGTGTGGCTCACCTCTGCCTTGAGACGACCCAGAATGGTGTCGTACTTCAGCAGGTGGGCCGTGGTCGCAGTGTCACCCAGGTCGTTGACAGCCACGATCTCGATGTCCGCACCCTGCTCCAGCAGCGCGCGGAAGTAGTTACGACCGATGCGGCCAAAGCCGTTGATGCCTACGCGGATCGTCACGAACCGATCTCCTCGTTAGGTACGCCGGTTTTCGACGCCGGCGAGTTGTATGGGATGTCCCCGACCGCCTCCGACCCTACCTCTCCGAAGCGCTCCGGGTGACATCGAGCGGGCCCGCGGGAACGACGGAAGCCCCTACTCCCCAGTAGGAGCATGGGCTTCCGGTTACCGCCCTCCGCCTGCTGCGGCGATTACGCAGCGTCAACGCCCGCGGGGGCGCGGCGCGTTCCCGCCACGGGTCGTCGACGGGGGTACGGCGCGTTCCCGCCGCCGCCGGCCGGCGGGGACGCGGCACGTTCCGGCCGCGCGTCGTCCGCGCGCGTGCGGATCAGCCGACCAGGCCGTCGGCCAGCTCCTCGCTGAGCGTGGATTCCGTACCCGGGATGCCGAGGTCCTGGGCCCGCTTGTCGGCCATCGCGAGCAGCCGGCGGATCCGGCCCGCCACGGCGTCCTTGGTCAGCGGCGGGTCGGCCAGGGCGCCGAGCTCCTCCAGGGAGGCCTGCTTGTGCTCCATGCGCAGCCGGCCGGCCGCGGCCAGGTGCTCGGGGACCTCCTCGCCGAGGATCTCCAGCGCACGGCCCACGCGGGCCCCGGCGGCGACCGCCGCCCGGGCGGACCGGCGGAGGTTGGCGTCGTCGAAGTTGGCGAGCCGGTTGGCGGTGGCGCGGACCTCGCGCCGCATCCGCCGCTCCTCCCAGGCCAGCACCGACTCATGGGCGCCCAGCCGGGTGAGCAGCGCGCCGATCGCGTCGCCGTCGCGGACGACGACCCGGTCCACACCGCGCACCTCACGGGCCTTCGCCGCGATGGAGAGCCTCCGGGCGGCGCCGACCAGCGCGAGCGCGGCCTCCGGGCCCGGGCAGGTCACCTCCAGGGAGGAGGAGCGCCCGGGCTCGGTGAGCGAGCCGTGGGCCAGGAAGGCCCCGCGCCAGGCGGCCTCGGCATCGCAGGTGGCCCCCGAGACCACCTGCGGGGGGAGACCGCGGATGGGACGGCCGCGGCCGTCGACCAGGCCGGTCTGCCGGGCCAGCTGGTCGCCGCCCGCCACCACCCGCACGACATAACGGGAGCCGCGCCGCAGCCCGCCGGGAGCCATCACGATCAGCTCCGAGCTGTGCCCGAAGATCTCGAGAATGTCGCGCTTCAGCCGGCGCGCCGCCATCGCGGTGTCCAGCTCCGCCTCGATCACAATCCGGCCGCTCACCAGGTGCAGCCCACCCGCGAACCGAAGAATCGCCGAGACCTCTGCCTTCCTGCAGCAGGTCCGGGTGACGGGAAGCCGAGAGATTTCGTCCTTCACCGCTGGCGTCATCGCCATGGGCCGATCCTTCCATGCATCCGAAAAATACGGTCGTACGCGGCGGCCAACAGCTCCGGATCATGAATCGGATCGCCGTCGGGTGAGGCCACGGGCGCCAGCTCGACCGCGGCTCCGAGCCGTTTTGCGGCGTCGGCGAGGGACTCGCGGTCGGGCACGGCGGCCTCGTCGGCCAGCACCACGTCCAGGGCGAGTTTAGGGGCGTGTCGTCCCAAAACCTCCAAATGACGCTGCGGAGAGAAGCCATCTGTTTCGCCGGGTTGCGGTGCGAGGTTCAGCGAGAGGACCTTCCGGGCCTTCGTTTCGATCAGTGCGTCCAGCAGATCGGGCACGAGGAGATGCGGAATCACCGAGGAGAACCAGGACCCGGGTCCGAGCACCACCCAGTCCGCGTCCAGGACGGCGGCGACCGCCTCGGGGACGGCCGGCGGGTCGTGCGGGACCACGTGCACGGACTGGACCTCGCCCGGGGTCAGCGCCACGGTGGCCTGGCCGCGGACCGTGTCCACGTCCTCGGGCCGCTCCGGGTCGTGGCCCTTCACGAGGGCCTGGAGCTCCAGCGGCACGGCGGACATGGGCAGCACCCGCCCGTGCGCGCCGAGGAGCTTGCCGACCAGGTCCAGGGCCTGTACGTGGTCACCGAGCTGTTCCCACAGGGCGACGATCAGCAGGTTGCCCACCGCGTGCTCGTGCAGGTCGCCCTTGGACTGGAAGCGGTGCTGGATGACCTGGGCCCAGGTCTGGCCCCAGTCGTCGTCGCCGCACAGGGCGGCCAGCGCCTTGCGCAGGTCGCCCGGCGGCAGGACGCCCAGCTCCTCGCGGAGCCGGCCGCTGGATCCGCCGTCGTCGGCGACGGTGACCACGGCCGTCAGGTCGCCGGTGATCCGCCGCAGCGCGGTGAGCGAGGCGGACAGGCCCATGCCGCCGCCGAGGGCGACGACCTTGGGCTGCGCGCCGCGCTTGCGGCCCGACAGCGGGGTGCCCCTGCGCAGCCTGCGCAGACGCATGTTGCGACTGGTCACTCGCGCCCCATGTCCCGGTGCACGAGCACGGTCTCGATGCCCTCCGTGGCGAGCCGGGCGGCCAGCTTCTCCGACATGGCCACGGAACGGTGCTTGCCGCCCGTGCAGCCGACGGCGATCGTCACGTAGCGCTTGCCCTCGCGGCGGTAGCCCGCGGCGACGAGCTGGAGCAGCTCCGTGTACTGGTTGAGGAACTCCTTGGCGCCCGGCTGGTCGAAGACGTAGGCGGACACCTCCTCGTTGAGGCCGGTGAAGGGGCGCAGCTCGGGGACCCAGTGCGGGTTGGGCAGGAAGCGGCAGTCCACCACCAGGTCGGCGTCGACCGGGAGGCCGTACTTGAAGCCGAAGGACATCACGGTGGCGCGGAGTTCCGGCTCTTCGTCGCCCGCGAACTGGGCGTCCATCTTGGCCCGCAGTTCGTGCACGTTGAGGCTGGAGGTGTCGATCACCAGGTCGGCGTCGCCGCGCAGCTCGCGCAGCAGATCGCGCTCGGCTGCGATCCCGTCGACGATGCGGCCGTCGCCCTGGAGGGGGTGCGGCCGGCGGACCGACTCGAAGCGGCGGACCAGTGCGTCGTCGGAGGACTCCAGGAAGACGATCCGCCGGGTGACGCCCTTGGCCTCCAGATCGGCGAGGGATTCGCGCAGGTTGTCGAAGAAGCGGCGGCCCCGGACGTCGACGACCACGGCGATCCGCGCCACGTTCCCCTGGGAGCGGGCGCCGAGCTCCACCATGGTGGGGATCAACGCGGGCGGCAGGTTGTCGACGACGAACCAGCCGAGGTCCTCCAGACACTTGGCCGCCGTGCTGCGGCCGGCGCCCGACATACCGGAGATGATCACCAGCTCCGGGATGGCCACCGTGCTGTCGCCCGTCTCGATCGAGGTGCCCGTACTCACGTGTGCTGCTCCGTCTGCTCGGTCTGTGCGGTCGTGCCCGGGTCGCTCTGTGCGGTCGTCCCCGTGTTCATGCTCGTTCCCGGTCATGTCGTGCTGCCCCCGTCGTCGTCTTCCATGATCTCTCCTGTCGCCGTGTTCACGGCGGGCGCGGCCGGGGCGGACGCGGCGAGGGCGACAGCCACTGATTCCGCCGTCCTGCGGCCTATCCCCGGAACCTCGCAGATCTCGTCGATTGTCGCCTGTTTCAGCTTCTTGACGGAGCCGAAATGCTTGATCAGCGCCTGTTTCCGGGTGTCTCCGAGACCGGCGATCGTGTCCAGGGGGCTGGAGCGGACGCGCTTGGCCCGTTTGGCGCGCTGGTAGGTGATGGCGAAGCGGTGCGCCTCGTCGCGGACGCGCTGGAGGAGGTAGAGGCCCTCGCTGGAGCGGGGCAGGACCACCGGATCGTCGTCGTCGGGCAGCCAGACCTCTTCCAGGCGCTTGGCCAGGCCGCAGACGGCGATGTCGTCGATCCCCAGCTCGTCCAGGGCGCGCTTGGCCGCGGCGACCTGGGGCTGCCCGCCGTCGACCACCAGGAGCTGGGGCGGGTAGGCGAACCGCTTGGGCCGGCCGTCGTCCTCACGGGGCTCGGCCGATTCGACGGGTGGGGCGAGGGCTGCGGGCACGGCCGGTACGGGGGGTGCGGCCGGGGCTGCGGGTGCGGCCGGTACGGGGGGTGCGACCACTTCGGCGGGTGCGGCCGGTGCGGCACCGGCCATCGCGTCGGCCGGGACGGGGCCGGTGGCGGCCGGGACGGGGCCGGTGGCGGCCGGGCCCTCCTCCCACTCCCCGGTGCGTTCCTTCTCCGCCAGGTAGCGCCGGAAGCGCCGGCTGATCACCTCGTGCATCGAGCGGACGTCGTCCTGTCCCTCGAAGCCCTTGATCTGGAAGCGGCGGTACTCCCCCTTGCGGGCCAGGCCGTCCTCGAAGACCACCATCGACGCCACCACGTCCTCGCCCTGGAGGTGGGAGATGTCGAAGCACTCGATGCGCAGCGGTGCCGTGTCGAGACCGAGCGCCTCGGCGATCTCCTCCAGGGCACGGGAACGGGTCGTGAGGTCGGAGGCGCGCTTGGTCTTGTGCAGTCCGAGGGCCTGCTGGGCGTTGCGCTGGACCGTGGCCATCAGGTCCTTCTTGTCCCCGCGCTGCGGGATGCGCAGGCTGACCTGGGCGCCCCGGCGGCCGGCCAGCCACTGGGAGACCGCCTCGGGGTCCTCGGGAAGGGCCGGAACGAGGACCTCCTTGGGAACGGAGTCGCCCGTCTCCTCCCCGTACAGCTGCTGGAGGGCGTGTTCGACGAGGCCCGAGGTGTCCACGTTCTCCACCTTGTCGGTGACCCAGCCGCGCTGGCCGCGCACCCGGCCGCCGCGGACGTGGAAGATCTGGACGGCGGCCTCCAGCTCGTCCTCCGCGACCGCGATCAGGTCGGCGTCGGTGGCGTCGGCGAGCACGACCGCGCTCTTCTCCATGGCGCGCTTGAGGGCCTCCACGTCGTCACGCAGGCGCGCCGCGCGCTCGTACTCCATCTCCTCGGCCGCCGCCATCATGTCCTTCTCCAGACGGCGGATGTACGTGCCCGTGCGGCCGGCCATGAAGTCGCAGAAGTCGTCCGCCAGTTCGCGGTGCTCCTCGGGGGTGACCCGGCCGACGCAGGGGGCCGAGCACTTGCCGATGTAGCCGAGGAGGCAGGGGCGGCCGGTCCTGGCGGCGTTCTTGAAGACGCCCGCGGAGCAGGTGCGCACCGGGAAGACCCGGAGCATCAGGTCGACCGTCTCGCGGATCGCCCAGGCGTGCCCGTACGGACCGAAGTAGCGCACGCCCTTCTTCTTGGCGCCGCGCATGACCTGGACGCGGGGGAATTCCTCGTTCAGCGTGACCGCGAGGTACGGATAGCTCTTGTCGTCGCGGTACTTGACGTTGAACCGGGGGTCGAACTCCTTGATCCAGGAGTACTCCAGCTGGAGCGCCTCGACCTCCGTGGAGACGACGGTCCACTCCACGGACGCGGCGGTCGTGACCATCGTGCGCGTGCGCGGATGGAGGCCGGACAGGTCCTGGAAGTAGTTGGCCAGGCGCTGGCGCAGGCTCTTCGCCTTCCCGACGTAGATCACCCGGCGGTGTTCGTCGCGGAATTTGTAGACCCCCGGGGAGTCGGGGATCTGTCCCGGCTTGGGGCGGTAGCTGGAGGGGTCTGCCATGCCTCCCACCCTACTGGCGGGCAGTGACAGCACGGCGTGCTGACCGGTATCGCCGCGCTCCGGGACACGGGGTGGGGGCACGTGTCCCGGAGCGCGGGGTCAGCGGGCCCGGGCGGGGCCCCCGGTCACCGGTCGCCGCGCCGGCGGCCGCGGGTCCGCAGGGCGGTGACGCCGCAGAGGGCGAGTACGGCGACGGCGCCCGCGGCCGCCGCGGCGGAGGTCGCGGTCAGGGCGGTCTCCGAGGGGGCCGCCGCGGGGGCCTCCGCGGCGATGGCGGGCGCCTGGGCGGACGGGCCGTAGCCGCCGGCCCGGCCCTGGCGGGCGTAGCCGGAGCCGGGAAGCTTGTCCCCGTACGCGGCGCGGACCCGGCTGCGGTAGGCGGCCAGGGTGGTGCCGCCCGCGCCGACCGCGCGGACGGCGTCCCCGTCCAGCGGCAGCACCCGGCCGCCCTTCTGGACGTACCAGGCGTCGATCTGGGGCTCCCGGAACACGGTGCCGCCGGGCAGTGCGCGGGCGCCGGCGGCCGCGTACCGGGCCTCGTCGTCGCCGGTGGCGATGTTCACCACCTGCCAGGCCCCGTCCCCGCCCGGCCCGGGCAGGGTCCAGAGGGATGCCTTCTGCCCGTCCGAGGACACCGCCGTGCTGGCCAGGTACTCCAGAGCGGCGACGGGCGCCCCCGGCTCTCCCGCGACGAAGTCCGCGGACAGGGTGCGTACGGGCACGGCCGCGCCCTGGATCCGGGGCGCGGCCGCCGCCCTGGTGACGGCGCCCTCACGGGCGAAGAACCGGGACAGCGTGTCCAGGGTGGTGGCCTCGGTGGCCGCCTCGTGGGCGGCCGCCAGGGCCCCCGGGGTGGCCGAGGGACCGGTGGCGGCCGCTGCCTGCGGGGCGACCGTGAGCAGGGCGGCTCCGGCCAGTACGGCGCCGCCGGCGAGGGCGGCGGCCAGGGCCCGTGCGGGACGGGACGCGGAACGGGTGGAGGTCATGCCGTCACGCCCCTATCCGGTAGAGCGAGTGGGTCCAGGAGAACTCGCCGTTGTTCACGTACCAGGCGTGCGAGGCCCAGTTGTAGCGGTTGCTGGAAGGCCATGGGTCGCCCCAGTAGACCCAGCTGTTCGCGTCGTCGTACCCGTACAGCACATGCATGTGGCCGCCGCCCGACGACCACTGGATGCGGGTCTCCACCGGCCGTCCGGCGGCGATCTCGGTCTGCACGGTCGGGTAGCGCAGCCAGCCGGTGACGTACGAACCCGGGTTGACGCCGGCCCAGTCCAGACCGTCCTGGACGTTGCCCAGCGAGGCCTGCGAGTTGGGGCACTCGTAGCCCTGGGCCCGGCCGAAGGCGGCGTTGCAGAACTGGTTCTGGGTGGAGGTCCGGCCGAACCAGGTGGCGATGGTGTTGCCGGAGGCGGCCCAGCACCAGTTCGTCTTCTGCTGCGCCTGCATGGTGATGTTCAGCCGCTGGGCGGCGGCGAGGGCGCCCGTCGTCGCGGAGGCGGCGTGGTACGGGTCGGCGGCGGTGGCGGTCGCCGTGGGCGCGCCGAGCAGTACGGCGGCGAGTACCGCTGTCACCGGCATCCGCAGAAGCCGGATTCTTCGGTTGCGCATGGCGTTCCTCCCGGGGAGGGGGGTGGGGGATCCGAGGAGCGCGTCCGGACGCTGCCGAGGAGCATCAACCGTTGTCGGGAACGGGTCAACACGCTTCAATGCGGGGGAACACCGCGGTGTGAACGCCGGTGGCGGGTGTGTGAACGCCCTCCCCCGGCCACCTGCGGCCCCCCACCCGCCGGCGCGGCCCGCCCGTCGTCCGCCGTGAACGTTCACCTGGAGGACCCATGCAGCACACCGAGGCCGAACTGGCGCAGGTGCTGCACACCGGCCCGTTCCATCTGGCGCTGCGCACCGCGCTCTCGGTGCGCGGACTGCCGCTCCAGCGGGTGCAGCACCATCTGGCACACCGCGGCGTCAAGGTCGGTGTGACGAGTCTCAGTTACTGGCAGCAGGGCGCCCGCCGTCCGCAGCGGCCGGAGTCCCTCCGGGCCGTGAAGGCGCTGGAGGAGGTGCTGGAGCTGCCGGCGAACGCGCTGCTCGGGCTGCTCGGCGCCGGGGAGTCCCGCGCGGACACGGACCGCCCGCCGGCCCGCTCGTACCGCTCCCTGGTGGAGGCGTCCGGCACGGTGGAGCGGCTGCTCGCGGCGATGGAGTCACCCGCGGACGGCGGGCTGCACACGGTGGGGCACCAGGAGCGGGTACGGATCGGGGCCGGCCGTCAGATGCGCTACCGGAGCTCGCAGCACGTTGTGCGCTCCCACCGGGACGGCGTGGACCGCTATCTCGCCGTGTACCGCGGCGACCCGGGCTGCGATCCGGCACGGGTCGGGGTGAGCGCCCGGGAGAACTGCCGGACGGGCCGGGTCCGCTGGGACGCGGAGACGGGGGTGCTGGTCGCGGAGCTGCTCTTCGACACCCGGCTGCGGGCGGGCGAGACGTACCTCTTCGGCTACGGCTTCGAGGACGGTACGGGAGGGCCGTGCGACGAGTACGTCCGCGGCTTCACCTTCGGCGGCGGGCAGTACGTGCTGCAGGTCCGGTTCGACGAGGAGGCGCTGCCGGTACGGTGCCGGCGGTTCGCGCAGGTCTCGGCGGGGGCGCCGCGCGGGGCGCGGACCGATCTCACGCTCACCGGCCGGCACCGGACGGTTCATCTCGTCGAACAGGGGGTGCGTCCCGGCCTGGTCGGCATCGACTGGGACTGGGAGTGAGCCGTCATGCCGGACGCGCCCGCCGGAGCGGGGGGACCGTGGGTCAGGCGTCGGGGCCCGCGATCAGCCTGCCGCCTTCGACCCTGACCGGGACGGAGGGCAGCGGGACGGTCGCGGGACCGTGCACGGCCTTGCCGGTCGTGGTGTCGAAGAGGCTGCCGTGGCAGGGGCAGTGGCCCTCGTTCTTCTCGACCTTGTCGAGCAGGCAGCCGGCGTGGGTGCACTGGGCGCTGAACGCCTTGTACTGCCCCTTGGCCGGGCAGCTGACGATGACGCGCTGCTCGCGGTAGAGCTTGGACTCACCGACCGGGATCTCGTCGGGGGCGCCGAGCTCGACGGGCGCGGTGGGGGTCGGCGTCTGGGCGTGCCCGAGCTTCGAGTCGGTCGAGCAGGCCGCCACTCCCAGCCCGGCGACGCCCGCGAGAGCGGCGCCCTTCAGCACGGTGCGGCGGGCGGTGGGCTGGCCGGACATGCGGTCTCCAGGGGTCAGAGGGGAAGGGGCGTCAGGGCTGGCCGGGGCGCCGGGGCGGCAGAGGACAGCGGTGACGTAACCGACGATACCGGCGGAGTCGGACGCCTCCGCGCGCGGGCCGGTGGCACGCGGTCGTGCCTGGTCAGCCCTGGTCGGGACGGGACGGCCACGACCGGACGCGACGAGGCGGCGGCCCCCGGAGGGGACCGCCGCCTCGCGCCGCGTGCTCCTGGCGTCAGGCCTTGCGGGCGCGGGCCGCCTTCTTGGCCGCGGGCTTCTTCGCCGCGGCCGTCCCGGCGGCCTTCGCCGTGGTGGTCTTCGCCGTCGCCGCCTTCCGGGCGGGGGCGGACTTGGCGGCGACCGCCTTCTTCGCCGCCGTCTTCCGCGCCGGCTTGCGGGCCGCGGGCACGGCGGCCTCGCTCACCCGGTCCGCGTCCAGGATGCCCTGGAGGAACTTCCCGGTGTGGCTGGCGGGGACGCCGGCCACGTACTCCGGCGTGCCCTCGGCGATGACCAGACCGCCGCCGTTGCCCCCTTCGGGGCCCATGTCGATGACCCAGTCGGCGGTCTTGATGACATCGAGGTTGTGCTCGATGACGATCACCGAGTTGCCCTTGTCGACCAGGCCGGAGAGCACCTTGATGAGCTTGGAGATGTCCTCGAAGTGCAGACCGGTGGTCGGCTCGTCCAGGACGTAGACCGTGCGCCCGGTGGAGCGCTTCTGGAGCTCGCTGGCCAGCTTCACGCGCTGGGCCTCACCGCCGGAGAGCGTCGGCGCGGACTGGCCGAGCCTGACGTATCCCAGACCGACCTCGTTGAGCGTCCGCAGGTGACGCGCGATGGTCGGGACGGCCTCGAAGAACTCCAGGCCCTCCTCGATCGGCATGTCCAGCACCTCGGCGATGGACTTGCCCTTGTAGTGGACCTCCAGGGTCTCCCGGTTGTAGCGCGCTCCGTGGCAGACCTCGCACGGGACGTACACGTCCGGCAGGAAGTTCATCTCGATCTTGATCGTGCCGTCGCCGGAGCAGTTCTCGCAGCGGCCGCCCTTGACGTTGAAGGAGAACCGGCCCGGCAGATAGCCGCGGACCTTGGCCTCCATCGTCTCCGCGAACAGCCGGCGGACGTGGTCGAAGACACCGGTGTACGTGGCCGGGTTGGACCGGGGGGTACGACCGATGGGCGACTGGTCGACGTGCACCACCTTGTCGACGAGGTCGTCCCCGTCGACCCGGGTGTGCCGGCCGGGCACCGACTTGGCGCCGTTCAGCTCACGCGCCAGGTGGGTGTAGAGGATGTCGTTGACCAGCGTCGACTTCCCCGAGCCGGAGACACCGGTCACGGCGGTCAGGACGCCGAGGGGGAAGGAGACGTCGATGTCCTGGAGGTTGTTCTCGCGGGCGCCGTGGACCGTGAGCAGACGCGCCGGGTCGACGGGACGCCGGACCTCCGGCATCTCGATCGACCTCTTGCCGGTCAGGTACTGACCGGTGATCGACTTGTCGTTGGCCAGCAGCTCCTTGAGCGACCCCGAGTGGACCACCTTGCCGCCGTGCTCGCCGGCACCGGGGCCGATGTCGACGACCCAGTCGGCCACCTTGATGGTGTCCTCGTCGTGCTCGACGACGATGAGCGTGTTGCCCATGTCGCGGAGCCGGACCAGGGTCTCGATCAGCCGGTGGTTGTCGCGCTGGTGGAGCCCGATGGACGGCTCGTCCAGCACGTACAGCACGCCGACCAGGCCGGAGCCGATCTGGGTGGCGAGCCGGATGCGCTGGGCCTCTCCGCCGGACAGGGTGCCCGCCGCGCGGTTCAGGGACAGGTAGTCGAGGCCCACGTCGACCAGGAACTTCAGCCGCTCGTTGACCTCCTTGAGGACCCGCTCGGCGATCTTCTTGTCGCGGGCGTTCAGCTTCAGGCGGCCGAGGAACTCGGCGCACTCGCTGATCGACATCGCGGCGACCTGGGCGATGGACTTCTCCATCACCGTGACCGCGAGGACGATCGGCTTGAGCCGGGTGCCCTCACAGGTCGGACAGGGCACCTCGCGCATGTAGCCCTCGAAGCGCTCCCTGCTGGAGTCGCTCTCCGCCTCCGAGTGCCGGCGCTTGACGAACTGCACCGCGCCCTCGAAGGAGGGCGTGGTGTAGGCGCGCTCGCGCCCGTACCGGTTGCGGTAGCGGACCTCGGTCTGGATCTTGTGGCCGAAGAGCAGGGCCTTCTTGGCGCGCTGCGGCAGCCCGGCCCAGGGGATGTCGGTACGGAACCCGAGGGCTTCGGCCAGGGCGTTGATCTGGCGGCCGAAGTACTCCTTGGTGTGGCCGTGCGACCAGGGGTGGATCGCGCCCTCGTCGAGGGACTTGTCCTCGTCCGGGACGATCAGCTCCGGGTCGACCTCCATCCGCGTGCCGATACCCGTGCAGTCGGGGCAGGCGCCGAAGGGGGAGTTGAAGGAGAAGGAGCGCGGCTCCAGCTCCTCGAAGGAGAGGTCGTCGTAGGGGCAGTAGAGGTGCTCGGAGTACATCCGCTCACGCTCGGGGTCGTCCTCGGGGAGGTCGACGAAGTCGAGCACGACCATGCCGCCGGAGAGGCCGAGCGCGGTCTCGACCGAGTCGGTCAGCCGGCGCTTGGCGCTGTCCTTGACCGTGAGGCGGTCGATGACCACCTCGATAGTGTGCTTCTCCTGCTTCTTGAGCGTGGGCGGCTCGGAGAGCTGGATGGTCGCGCCGTCGACCCTGGCCCTGCTGTATCCCTTGGTCTGCAGGTCGGCGAAGAGGTCGACGAACTCGCCCTTGCGCTCGCGCACCAGCGGTGAGAGCACCTGGAAGCGGCTGCCCTCGGGCAGGCCGAGGACCTTGTCCACGATGGCCTGCGGCGACTGGCGCGAGATCGGGCGGTGGCACTCGGGGCAGTGCGGCTTGCCGATCCTCGCGAAGAGCAGCCGGAGGTAGTCGTAGACCTCCGTGATGGTGCCGACCGTCGAGCGCGGGTTGCGCGAGGTCGACTTCTGGTCGATGGAGACGGCGGGCGACAGGCCCTCGATGAAGTCGACGTCCGGCTTGTCCATCTGGCCGAGGAACTGCCGGGCGTACGAGGAGAGGGACTCCACGTAGCGCCGCTGGCCCTCGGCGAAGATCGTGTCGAACGCGAGCGACGACTTGCCCGACCCGGAGAGCCCGGTGAAGACGATGAGGGAGTCGCGGGGGAGGTCGAGCGAGACGTTCTTGAGGTTGTGCTCGCGAGCGCCACGGACGATGAGACGGTCGGTCACGCCGGTCCGCACCTTTCTAGAGGGAAGCGGGGGAACTGAGCCCCTGCCCCAGGGTATGGGGGGTGCCACAGCGGTGTACGAAGCTTTCGACTCCGAGCGTATAGCACGCGCATTCGATTTACGGACGGCTGAGAACTCCTTCACCCGAATGAGTGGCGGGGCTAGGCTCGGCCCCATGACTGATCATGCGTACGACCTGGCAGCACTCCGGGAAGCGACCGACCGGCTGCTCAGCGCCACGGAGAAACTGGACGACGCGGCACTCGCCGAACCGTCGCGGCTCCCGGGCTGGAGCCGGGGTCATGTCGTCGCGCACCTCTCACGTAACGCCGACGCGCTGGCAAATGTTCTCCGAGGCCGGCCGATGTACGCAGACAGCGAAACCCGGGACCGCGACATCGAGCGCGACGCGCCCCGGCCGCAGGCCGAGCAGCTGGCCGACCTGGCCGCGAGCGCGGACCGCTTCCTCGCGGCCGCCGCCGTGCCGGCGGACTGGTCCCGCACGGTGGAACTGCGCAACGGCGTGACGGACGCGGCGTCCCGGGTCCCCTTCCGCCGCCGCGGCGAGGTCGAGCTGCACCACGTCGACCTGGGGGTCGGCTACGAGCTGGAGGACCTGCCGGACGAGTTCACCGCGCGGGAGATCGACTTCCTGGCCGAGCGCTTCACCGGACATCCCGCGGTCGTCCCGTCGGGTCTGGCCGACCACACGGGCCGCACCTGGACGACCGGCGGCGGCGCGGAGGGCGGGTCCGTCGTGGTCCGCGGCACGGCGTCCGATCTGCTCGGATGGCTGAGCGGGCGGCGTGACGGGTCCGCCCTGGCCGTCGAAGGCGGAGCCCTTCCCGCGCTGCCCCCGCTATAGGCTGAGGACATGACGTACAGCGGAGCGGTCAAGGTCGGCGGGCGGGCTGACGTACACGAGCTCACCGATCTGATGATCTCCAAGGTCGCCGTCGGCGCGATGAACAACAACGCGTACCTGCTGCGCTGCCGGGCCACCGGGGAGCAGCTCCTGATCGACGCGGCCGCCGAGGCCGGCACCCTGCTGCGGCTGATCGGTGACGACTCGATCGCCTCGGTCGTCACCACCCACCGGCACGGCGACCACTGGCAGGCACTCGGCGAGGTGGTGGCGGCCACCGGGGCGCGCACGTACGCCGGACACTTCGACGCCGAGGGGATCCCGGTCGCCACCGACGTGCTCGTCGAGGACGGCGACACGATCCGGGTGGGGCGGGTCGCGCTCACCGCGCGCCATCTGACCGGCCACACCCCGGGGTCCATCGCGCTCGTCTACGACGACCCGCACGGCGCTCCGCACCTGTTCACCGGGGACTGCCTCTTCCCGGGCGGGGTCGGCAACACCTTCGGGGACCCCGAGGCGTTCGTGAGCCTGCTGCACGACGTGGAGACCAAGCTCTTCGGCGCGCTGCCCGACGAGACCTGGGTCTATCCGGGCCACGGGCACGACACCACACTCGGTGACGAGCGACCGCGGCTGCCCGAATGGCGCGCACGGGGCTGGTGACACGGCGGGGCGGTGCCGGGTGCGCGGACCGCGCACCCGGCACCGCCCGTCTCGGTCAGGCGTCTATGCCGGCGCCCTTGTCCACGGTTTCCCCGGACTTCCCCGCCTCGACGGCGGCGTCCGCCTCGGCCTGCTTCTTGTTGGCGATCAGGCTGGTGATCGTGGTGATCACGAGCACCCCGCAGATGACGCCCAGCGAGACCGGGATGGAGATCTCGGGGACGTGCACCCCGGACTCGTGGAGCGCGTGCAGCACGAGCTTGACGCCGATGAAGCCGAGGATGACCGACAGCCCGTAGCTGAGGTGGACCAGCTTCTTGAGCAGGCCGCCGATCAGGAAGTACAGCTGCCGCAGCCCCATCAACGCGAAGGCGTTGGCGGTGAACACGATGTACGGGTCCTGGGTCAGGCCGAAGATCGCGGGGATGGAGTCCAGCGCGAACAGCACATCGGTGGTGCCGATGGCGAGCATGACGACCATCAGGGGCGTCAGGACGCGCTTGCCGTTGTTGCGGATGAAGAGCTTGGTGCCGTGGTAGCGGTCGGCGACACCGAAGCGGCGCTCGATGTTCTTGAGGAGGCGGTTCTCCTCGAACTCCTCTTCCTCCTCGTCGGCCCGCGCCTCCTGGATCAGCTTCCAGGCGGTGTAGATCAGGAACGCGCCGAAGATGTAGAAGACCCAGGAGAAGTTGGCGATGACCGCGGCGCCGGCGGCGATGAAGATCGCCCTCAGCACCAGTGCGATCAGCACGCCCACGAGCAGCACCCGCTGCTGGAGATGGGAGGGCACCGAGAACTTCGCCATGATGAGCACGAAGACGAAGAGGTTGTCGACGCTCAGCGATTTCTCGGTGATGAAGCCGGCGAAGAACTCGCCCGATGCCTGGCTCTCACCGAACACGAGCAGGCCGAGCCCGAAGAGGGCGGCCAGCGCGATCCAGACGATCGTCCAGATTCCGGCTTCCTTGGTCGAGACGTCATGGGGCTTGCGCCCGATGAAGAAGTCGACGGCGATGAGGGCGCTCAGACCAAGAATGGTCAGCGCCCAGAGGGTCCATGAAACGTCCACTGCGCCTCCGGCAGTTCGCTACGGCTACTGATCAGCGTCGTCGCTGCCGGAGGTCTCTTCCACCCGGGCGCACGGGACTGCGCGCCTGGGCCGGCGCCCCGGGACCGGTCACAGTCCGTACTGACGGGAACGCCGCGATCGGGAGTACTCCCCTCCGCCCAAAGAACAGTACAGGAATCACCAAGGAAAGGTAAAGAGAAGGGTAAGGAGGCGCCAAAATGCCAGGTGGCGAGGGAAAGGGGCCGACCCGCCGGGCGGGTGGCTCAGCGTGCCCGGTGCGGCGGGAGGCTCGTGGCGGGAGGCGGGGAGCGAGTGGCGGGAAGCGGGAAGCGAGTTGCGGGTGACGGGAGGCGGGAGCCGGGCGGCTCAGCGATGCCCGGTGCGTCGTGCGGCGGCCACCCGCTCCAGCACCTGCGCCAGCACGCTGCTGCCGGGCGGGGTGGCCGGCGGCTCGTACGTCCAGGCGTGGCCGACCCAGGGGTCGGCCAGGTGGTCGTCGGCGACGGGCGTGACGCGGAGCAGGGACCGCCACAGCGGGTCGAGCACCGGACCGTACGCGGAGGCGTCCTCGCGGTCCGCGACCATCATGAGATGCACGCCTACGGACGGCCCCTCGTCGGCGAGATACCGCAACTGGGTGACGGCACGGTCGTCGAAGCCGTGCGGGAAGTCGTTGACGATCAGCAACTGCTCGGCGGGGTCCAGGTCGGGCGGAAGCGCATCGGAGGCTCCGGCCCTGATCGCCATCTGCACGAGGTCGACCCGCCGGGTGAGGCGGGCGAGGACCGAGGACACCCCGCCCGCCCCGGACGCGGGCGGGCTCGCGAGGACCCCGGCGCCGACCAGCGGGGCCAGGGCCGCGGCGCCGGAGCCGGCCGGGTCGATGACATGAACGGAGAACTCGTTGGGCGGGTAGACGGCGAGCATCCGCGCCGCGTGGAGGACGGCGCTCTCCATGGCCAGCCGGCGCAGCTGGTCCGGACCGGTCAGGGCGGCGGCCTCCGACGCCGTGCGCCCGCTGTCGATCCACATGCCGCGCTCCAGCGGCAGCCGGACGAGGAGCGGGATGCTCAGCCCGGCGCTCTCGGGCAGATGGAGGTCACCGATCCGCAGGGCCATGGGGATCTCCATCGGGACCCGGTAGGCGTGCCAGACGGGGTTGTCCCAGCCGGCGTACGCGGCGGGGAGCGCCGGTTCCACCACGGCGGACTCGGCGGCGAGCTGGGCGAGGTCGCGGTCCAGTGCCTCGCGGGCGCGGCCGGTCAGCTCGTCGCGCTTGGCGCGGGCCTGCTCACGGGCGCGGTCCCCCGCGCCGCCGATCCGGCTGCGCGGATCGGACAGGGTGCGCTCCAGCTCCTGGTCCATCCGGGACTCGGCGAAGTCGACGGCGCTGCGGTAGGCGGCCGTGGCCCGGGCCAGGTCCTCGAACATGCCCCAGACCTGGTTGTACAGGCGCTCCTCCATGGACCACCCGGTGGCGTCCCCGGCCACGGGGGTCGCGGGCCGGCCCGGCTCGGCCGGGGGCGCCGTGGGCGGAGGCGGCGGGGGTGCGGTCGCCTCACGGCGGGGGTGCGCGTAATCGATGAGTCCCCCTGCGGAAGGGGTGGAGGGGGTGACCGGCGCGGTGGGCGCGGAGGACGGCTCGTCCAGGGGGCCGGGCTGCGGGGTGGCCTGCGTTCTGCCCTCGCCCTGGGGCGACGCGGGATGCGCGGCGTGCGTGACCCGGCCGCCCTCCGGGGCGCGGGGCGGGGGCGGGGCCACCGAGCGGGCCAGACCGCGGGCGACCGCTTCCTGGATCGACCTCGCCAGTTCGGCCGCACCGGCCACGCCCTGGTCGGCGAGCATCGCGGCCAGGCCGCCGGCGTAGCCCTGGCCGACCGCGCGGACCTTCCAGGCCCCCTGTCGGCGGTAGAGCTCCAGCGCGGTCACCGCCGACTCGGTGTCCAGACCCGTCAGGGTGAACGTGGCGATCTCCGTGCCGTCGAGGCCGGTGACCGCGACGAACGGCGAGGCGACGGCCCCGAACCGGGTCGGGCCGCCCGCCTGCAGCGGCAGCGCCAGCAGCACCGTGACCCGGTGCACCGCCTCGGCCAAGGCGTCGAGGTCGACCGCGAGGCGGTGCTCGGCCGCGGCCTGCCTGGACACCTCCAGCCCCGGCAGCTGCGGAGACCCGGGGTGGGCTATCCACTCCACGCCGTGCACCGTGCCGTGCTCGTCCCCGAGCGTGGCACCGGCCACCACGGGCGTGCCGGCCGAAACCCGGATCTCCAGACGGGTCTGGGGCAACGTGTGGTTCTGCCCCCGGACCAGCTCGGCCGTCATTGCCCTGTCCCCTCGACGAGTTGCTACTGCGCGCTGCGGTGTCCTGCGGTCGCCCATGGCGCCCTGCCGTGCGGCCCGCTCCGGCGCCGGGCCGGTGCTGGGCCGGTGCCGGTGCTGCGATGCGGGCAGCTCCCGGCGGACGATGCCGCCGGGAGCTGCGCGTCATGATGCGGACCCGGGACGCGTGGCGAAAGGAGCGCCCTCCGCCCGAACGGCGGGCAGGCGGGACTCTCGTAACGCGCCCGATGGGTCCGGAGCTGCCTACAGGTGCGGCAGGATCGCCGGCATGAGGTCCTGGAAGGTGCGGCCGTTGGCCGGGGTGCCGATGGCGGTCATCTGCCACCCGTTCCCCGAACGGTGCACCTTCGCCATGATCTGGGCGGTGTACTGCCCGCCGCCGTCCAGCGTGTAGCGGGCGAGCTCCTGGCCATTCGTCTCGTCCACGATGCGGCAGAAGGCGTTCTGCACTTCCTGGAACGTCTGGCCGGTGAAGGAGTTCACCGTGAAGACGATCTGGTCGATGTGGACCGGCACCCGCTGGAGGTCGACCAGGATCGCCTCGTCGTCGCCGCCCGAGCCGGCGCCGCCGACCAGGTTGTCCCCGGTGTGCTTGACCGAGCCGTCGTCACTGACGAGGTGCCGGAAGAACACGACGTCGACCGGCTGCTTGTCGGCGAACAGGACCGCCGAGGCGTCCAGGTCGATCTCCCGGGTGCGTGAGCCGAACAGACCGCGGCGCGGAGCCGCCTGCCAGCCGAGCCCCATCCGTACCGCGGTCAGGGTCCCCCCGTCGCTCTTCTGCAGGCTGATGGCCTGACCCTTGGTCATATTGACCGTCACGCGCTGTCCCCTCTCCGCTGTCCCCGCAACCGTCCTTGCGCGGTTTTCCAGCACCCTACGCATTCCCCCCGCCGACGCAGCCGGCGCGAGCCGTTTTGTGTCGGTCTTGCAACACACCGGGCGCGGCGGCGTCAGGACAGGCCCGCCTCCCGCATCTGGCGCAACTCCTTCTTCAACTCCCCCACCTCGTCACGCAGTCGCGCGGCCACCTCGAACTGCAGGTCGGCGGCTGCCGCACGCATCCGGTCGGTCATCTCCTCGATGATCCCGGCCAGCTCGGCGGCCGGCCGGTCGGTGACCGCCGCCTTGCCCGCGCCGGCCTTCCCCTTCGAGGCACCGGCTTTGATGCCCAGAGTGGGGACGGGCGCCTTGGACCCCTTGGTCTGCCGGTAGCCGGTGCCGAGCAGCTGCTCGGTGTCGACCTCCTCGCGGGCGATCGTCGCGACGATGTCGTTGATCTTCTTGCGCAGCGGCTGCGGGTCGAGTCCGCGCTCGGTGTTGTACGCGATCTGCTTCTCACGGCGGCGGTTGGTCTCGTCGATGGCCTGTGCCATCGCCGGGGTGATCTTGTCCGCGTACATATGGACCTGGCCCGACACGTTGCGCGCCGCGCGTCCGACGGTCTGGATCAGCGAGGTCGCCGAGCGCAGGAAGCCCTGCTTGTCGGCGTCGAGGATGGCCACGAGCGACACCTCGGGCAGGTCGAGGCCCTCGCGCAGGAGGTTGATCCCGACCAGGACGTCGTACTCCCCCGAGCGCAGCTCCCGCAGCAGTTCGATACGGCGCAGGGTGTCGACGTCGCTGTGGAGGTAGCGGACCTGGATGCCCAGCTCCAGGAAGTAGTCGGTGAGGTCCTCCGACATCTTCTTCGTGAGGGTGGTGACCAGGACCCGCTCGTCCTTCTCGGTGCGCTTGCGGATCTCGTGCACCAGGTCGTCGATCTGGCCCTCGGTGGGCTTGACGACGATCTCCGGGTCGACGAGGCCGGTGGGCCGGATGATCTGCTCCACGAAACCGTCGCCCCGGGAGAGCTCGTACTTGCCGGGGGTGGCGGAGAGGTAGACCGTCTGGTTGATCCGCTTGAGGAACTCCTCCCACTTCAGCGGCCGGTTGTCCAGCGCCGAGGGCAGCCGGAAACCGTGGTCGACGAGGGTCCGCTTGCGGGAGGCGTCCCCCTCGTACATCGCGCCGATCTGCGGCACCGTGACGTGCGACTCGTCCAGGACGAGGAGGAAGTCCTCGGGGAAGTAGTCGAGGAGGGTGTGCGGGGCGGTGCCGGGGTCGCGGTCGTCGAAGTGCATCGAGTAGTTCTCGACGCCGGAGCAGGTGCCGATCTGGCGGAGCATCTCGATGTCGTACGTCGTACGCATGCGAAGGCGCTGGGCCTCCAGCATCTTGCCCTGCTTCTCCAGCTCTGCGAGGCGCTCCTCCAGCTCCCGCTCGATCCGCCCGACCGCCTTCTCCATGCGCTCGGGACCCGCGACGTAGTGGCTGGCGGGAAAGACGTGGAGCGAACGGTCCTCGCTGATGATCTCGCCGGTGAGCGGGTGGAGCGTGGAGAGCGCCTCGATCTCGTCACCGAACATCTCGATGCGGACGGCGAGCTCCTCGTAGACCGGGAAGATCTCGATGGTGTCGCCGCGGACCCGGAAGGTGCCCCGGGTGAACGCGAGGTCGTTGCGGGTGTACTGCATCTCGACGAAGCGGCGCAGCAACTGGTCGCGGTCCATCTCGTCGCCCACCTTGAGCTGGACCATCCGGTCCACGTACTCCTGTGGGGTACCGAGGCCGTAGATGCAGGACACGGAGGCGACCACCACGACGTCCCGCCGGGTGAGCAGCGAATTCGTGGCGGAGTGGCGGAGGCGCTCGACCTCCTCGTTGATCGAGGAGTCCTTCTCGATGTAGGTGTCCGACTGCGGGACGTACGCCTCGGGCTGGTAGTAGTCGTAGTACGAGACGAAGTACTCGACCGCGTTGTTCGGCAGGAGCTCGCGGAACTCGTTGGCCAGCTGGGCGGCGAGGGTCTTGTTCGGCGCCATCACGAGGGTGGGGCGCTGGAGCTTCTCGATCATCCAGGCGGTGGTCGCCGATTTACCGGTGCCGGTCGCGCCGAGGAGGACCACGTCCTTCTCGCCCGCCCGGACGCGCCGCTCCAGGTCGGCGATGGCCGCGGGCTGGTCGCCACTGGGCTGGTAGGGACTGACGACCTCGAAAGGCGCCACCGAGCGTTCGATCTTCGAAACGGGCCGCATGCAACCACCGTACGACCCCCCACTGACAACGGGGCCGGGACGGCGCTCGCGGCGGCCTCACATCACCAGTCCTGGGGCTCCGCGGGCTCCCGGCGCTGGGAGTGGAACGAGGCCGGATCGGCGTGCGTGCCGAACCGGGGCACCTGGCGCTGGACCGGGATTCCGGGGGCCCTGTCCCCGTGGCCGGCCGCGGGGTCGTTCCAGTCCGGAGTGCCCATGACGACCAGGGGGTCGAACATCACGACCACGGCGGCCAGCACCAGGAAGCAGGCCGGGCCGATCAGCAGGGGGACGAGCAGCGCGGTCGCACTGTCGCCCGAGCCGCCGGCGGGGGCGGTCGGGGCGGCGGGGTGCAGGTGGACCCTGAGGGCGGCCATGCCGGTGTAGTGCATGCCGCTCACCGCGACACCCATCACGACGCTGGCGCCCAGGCTGGGCAGGAAGCCGTGGATGGAGACGGCGGCCCAGAGTGCGGCGGTCGAGGCGACCACGGCGATCACGACCGAGAGCGACACGGTGATCGTGTCGTACTCGAACTGCCCATCAAGCCGCATGCCCGCCATGCCGAGGTAGTGCATGGAGGCCACGCCGAGTCCGGTGATCGTTCCTCCCGTCACCAGCGCCATGGGGGTGGCGCCGCGGTACCCGACCAGGAAGATCCCGACGCCGACCATCACGATCGCGATGCCGAGGCTGGCGAAGGTGACCGGCTTGTCGTAGCCGATCGGCACCTCCTCGACGGTGAAACCCACCATCGCGATGAAGTGCATCGTCCAGATCCCGGAGCCTATGGAGGTCGCGCCCAGAGCCAGCCAGCCGGCCTTGAAGGACCGCTCGGTGCGCAGCGACCGGGTGGTGCAGCGCAGGCCCAGGGCCGCGCCGAGACACGCCATGAGGAACGCGGCCACGGGAGTGACCGCTCCGTAGCCGAACCCGTCGATTGTGCCCTGCATGCTCGTACGCCCTTTTCGCAGAAGCCCGGGTTCGGATGACCCTGAGGCGCAAGGCCCGGCAACAAACAGAAGAGCTGCATTTTATCGACAGGGGCGGCCGTCCGTGACCCGGTCCCCGAGCTGCGTTCATGTGATGGCTACCCTTCACCTGTCCCGCGTTCCGGGACGGCTGGGACCCTCGGGTCGTCCGCACCTCAGACCCAAGGAGTCCCCGTGCGCGCAGGCGCCGCAACCGCCTCTGTCGCTGCCGCCGTCCTGCTGGGGGCCGGCACGCTGGTGCTGGCCACGACCACCGGCACCCCGGCGGGGGGCGGCGGCGCCCGTCCCGCGGCAGCGGCCCGCCCGGCTGCCGCCGACACAGGGGCCCGGCCGGCGGGGGAACCGGCCCGGAGCCGGGCGGCCGCCCCGCTCGTCATCGCCCACCGGGGCGCGTCGGCGTACGCGCCGGAGAACACCCTGGCCGCCGTGGACAAGGCCGACGCCCTGGGTTTCGACTGGGTGGAGAACGACGTCCAGCTGACCCGGGACGGCGTACTGGTCGTCATCCACGACACCGGCCTGAAGCGGACCACGGATGCCGAGGAGGTCTTCCCCGACCGTGCGCCGTGGGCGGTCAAGGACTTCACCGCCGCCGAGATCGCCCGCCTGGACGCGGGCAGCTGGTTCGGTCCGGAGTACGCCGGGGCCCGGGTGCCCACGCTCCAGCAGTATCTGCGGCGGATCGGACGCAACGGCCAGAACCTGCTCCTGGAGATCAAGAGTCCCGAGACCTACCCCGGAATCGAGCGGGCGACGCTGCGGGTCCTGGGCCAGGAGGGATGGCTCGACCGCGAGCACGTCCGCAGCCGCCTGGTGATCCAGAGCTTCGGGGCCGGCAGCGTGCGCAAGGTGCACGAGCAGCGCCCCGACGTCATCACGGCCCTCCTCGGCACTCCGGCCGTCGCCGACCTTCCCTCGTACGCCGCGTTCACCGACCGGATCAACCCGTCGCAGGCGTCGGTCTCCCGCGCGTACGTGGCGGCGGTGCACGCGCTGAAGGGCCCCCACGGCAAGCGGCTCCAGGTCAACGCCTGGACGGTGAACAACGCGGCGCAGGCGCTGCGGATGGCCCGTCACGGCGTGGACGGCATCCTCACCAACAGGCCTGACGTGGTGCGCAAGGCCACCGGCTGACCGCCCGGAAAGCGCCCTGGCCACCGCCCCCGCTACACCGGCTGAGGTCGGAAAGCGTCGCGACCACCGCCCCCGCTCCACCGGCTGACCGCCCGGGGAGCGGATGCGGCCGGCCCCCGCTCCGCCGGCTGACCGCTCGGAGAGCTCATGGCGGCGACCGCCGACCGTTGTCAGTGGCCGGCCGTACGGTGGTCCCATGAACAGCAACGGGGTCGTCGAGTGGGCCGTCGTCGACAGCGACATCGGGCCGCTCATGCTGGCCGCGACCGATACCGGCCTGGTGACCGTGGTCTTCCACGCCCGGCCGGCGGTCCGGGACCGCGCGCTCGAGCGGTTGGCCGCCCGGCTCGGCGCGGAGCCCGTCGAGGCGCCCGGCTCCGCACGCCTCGCCGAGCCGATACGCCAGCTCGCGGCGTACTTCGCGGGCACATTGCGGGACTTCTCGCTCGATCTGGACTGGTCGCTGACCAGCGGGTTCAACCGCCAGGTGCTGCGCGAGCTGGCTGCGGGCGTGCCGTACGGCGCGGTGGCGGGGTACGGGGACCTCGCCGACCGGGTGGGCCAGCCGGGGGCGGCCCAGGCGGTCGGCGCTGCCATGGGGTCCAACCCGTTGCCCGTGGTGGTGCCCTGCCACCGGGTGGTGGAGAGCGACGGAGGGCTCGGCGGCTTCGGCGGCGGACTGGAGACCAAGCGGCAGCTGCTGGCCCTGGAGGGCGTGCTGCCGCAGCCCCTGTTCTGACCCGGGCGAGTGGGACGGCTGAGGAGACGGTCGGCCGACCGTCGGGCTGATCGGGCCCATGAGACCGACCGGCCCAGCGGCCCGTACCCACCGGCCCTGTCCGGGCGCCTCCGCCGGGCCGCTACCCGGCCGCACCCCCACCGCACGCTCCGTTCCGTGTGTCCGGGCCCTCCTGGCACACTGCGTCGGTGACCAACATCCTCGACGCTTCCGAGACCCCGGGCGAACCGATTCCGGCCAAGGGCGTCACCGCGGCCGACCTGCCCGGACTCCGGCGCCGGACCTCCGCCGTGCTCATCGCAAGCCAGATACTCGGCGGCCTCGGCGTGCCCATCGGCATCGCCCTGGCCCCGGTGCTGGCCACGCGGGTGAGCGGCTCCGAAGCGCTCTCGGGCCTCGCGCCCACCGCGTCGGTGACCGGCACGGCCCTGCTGTCGCTGCCGCTGGCCGCGCTGATGACCTCGCGCGGCCGCCGCCCCGGACTCGTGCTGGCGTATCTGATCGGCGCGCTGGGCGCGGGTCTCGTGGTGCTGGCGACCGTGGTGGAGAGCTTCCCCCTGCTGCTGCTCGGCATGGCCGGGTTCGGCGCCGGTTCCTCGGCCAACCTTCAGGCCAGGTTCGCCGCCGCCGATCTGGCCGAACCCGACCGGCGCGGGCGGGCGATCTCGACCGTCATCTGGGCCACCACCATCGGCTCGGTGCTCGGGCCCAACATCGCGGCCCCGGCGGGCCGGGTCTTCCGCGGCACCGCCGTCTCGGAGACGGCCGGCCCCTTCGTCTGGGCCGCCGGCATCTTCCTGCTCGCCGCCGTCGTGGTCGCGACGCTGCTGCGACCCGACCCCCTGCTCACCGCCCGGTCTCTGGCCCCGCAGGAGAGCCGGTCCGCCGGGGGCCGTTCGCTGCGCGCGGGCGCCGCGGCCGTGCGGGCATCGCCCATGGCCCGGCTGGCTCTGGTGACCGTCACGGTCTCGCACACCGCGATGGTCTCGATCATGGTGATGACGCCGGTCGACCTCGGCCACCACGGGGCGGACCTCCAGCTGATCGGCCTCGTGATCAGCGGCCACATCGCCGGGATGTACGCGTTCTCCCCGGTGATGGGCTGGCTTTCGGACCGCTTCGGCCGCCTGACCGTCATCGGGCTGGCCGCCGGACTGCTCGCCCTCGCCGCCCTTCTCGCGGGTACCGCGGGCTCCTCGCACGGCCGGACCGCGGCCGGCCTGTTCGTGCTCGGACTCGGCTGGTCCGCGGGACTGGTCGCGGGTTCGGCGCTGCTCACCGACTCCGTGCCCCAGGCCGCACGCGCGGCGGTGCAAGGGCTGTCCGACCTCGCCATGAACGCCTCGGCGGGCATCGGCGGCGCGGCCGCCGGGGTGATCGTCTCCCAGGCCGGCTACGGCTGGCTCAACGTGACCGGAGCATGCCTCTTGCTGCCGATGGCGGCGCTGGCCCTGCGCAGGACCCTCGCCGGCCGCGCCCCCGCCTGAACCCGGCCCGCCGGGCGGAACCCCCCGGCGAGCGGGCTGTCCGACGGACGCTCAGAGGCTGATGTGGTAGGCCTTGCGCAGCGTCTCGTGCACGGTCCACGTCGTACGGTCGCCCTCGCGCAGGACACAGGCGTCGCCGGGCCCGATCTCCAGCGTGGCGCCGCCCTCTACCTCCACGGTCGCGCGCCCGCTGACGACGACGAACAGCTCGTCGGCCTCGGTGTCCGTGACCACGCCCGGCGTGATCTGCCAGATCCCGCGCACCTGCTTGCCGTCCGGTGACTCCCACAGCACCTTGCCGGTGACCTCGGGGTCGCCCGAGACGATCTGCCCGGGTGCGAGCGGTTCCGGTTCGAGGACGGCGTCAGGAATGCTCACGGCAAATGAGGGGACAGCTTGATCAATTGTGGTCATGGCCGGTCACCTTAGCCACTGTCCGTGGGCGTCTCACCACCAGGACGCCGGACCGTTCCCGAGGCCGCCCGCCGGGAGCAGCGCTGTCCGAGGCTCCAGCACCGGCATCGGCACGCCACCGCCGCCGCCGGCACGCGAGGGGGCGCCTTCCGGCCGCCCCGGGGAGCACACGTTTGAGTGCGGCCCGTGCGCGACAGGGATGTGGACATGTCACCCACTGAGCCGTCCCCCGCCACCCCCGTCGCTCCGGTTCTCTCCACGGAGGTACGGGAGGCCCTTGCCGCGCGCCGGCCCGTCGTCGCTCTGGAGTCGACGATCATCGCCCATGGCCTGCCCCGTCCCCGCAACCTGCGCGTCGCCGAGGAGCTGGAGGACATCCTGCGGTCGGCGGGTGTCGTGCCCGCCACGGTGGCCGTGCTGGACGGCACCGCCCGGGTCGGCCTGGACAAGGCCCAGCTCGAACGGGTCGCCGAGGACCCGGCGGTGCGCAAGTTCGGGCACCGGGACCTCGCGCCCGCGCTGGCGACGGGTGCGAGCGGGGCGACGACGGTGTCGGCGACCGCGTTCCTCGCCTCCCGGGCGGGCCTGCGCGTCTTCGCTACCGGCGGGCTGGGCGGCGTGCACCGGGGCTGGACCGAAACGCAGGACGAGTCGGCGGACCTGCGGCTGCTGGCCCGGACGCGCATCACCGTGGTCTGCGCGGGAGTGAAGTCGATCCTGGACGTGCCCGCCACGCTGCAGCGCCTGGAGACCCTCGGGGTGGGAGTGCTCGGCTACGGCACCGACCGGTTCCCCGGCTTCTATCTGAGCAGTTCGGGCGAGCCCGTCGACTGGACCGTACGCTCGCCCGAGGAGGTCGCCGCCGTGATGGAGGCGCAGGACGCGCTCGGCGGTCCGGACGCCGCGCTGATCGTGGCCAACCCCGTACCGCGGGACGAGCAGCTCGATCCCGTCCTGCACGACCGGGTGCTGGACCGGGCCCTGGAATCCTGCCGGGAGCACGACCTCTCCGGGCAGGCGGTCACGCCGTATCTGCTCGACCAGTTGATGCGGGGAACCGAGGGGGCCTCGCTGGAGGCCAATCTGGCGGCCGTCCGCGGCAACGTGGCGCTCGCCGGACGGATCGCCGCGGCCTGGGCCGTCCGGTGACCGGCGGGCTCCTCGTCGTCGGGGACGTGGTGACGGACGTGGTGGCCCGGCACGGCTCGGCCCTGGTCCACGGCACGGACACGGCCGCCAGGATCCGGACGCGGGCCGGCGGCGCGGGGGCCAACGTGAGCTGCTGGGCGGCTCGTTCGGGCTGCCGTGACGTGCGGTTGGTGGCCCGTGTCGGCACCGACTCCGCGGACTGGCACCGCGACCTGCTCCGGCGCGCGGGCGTGCGCGCCCTGCTGGCCGTGGACGACGACGCGCCGACGGGCACCGTCGTCGCGCTCGTCGATCCGTCCGCCGAGCGCACCTTCCTCACCGACAGCGGGGCGGTGCTGCGGCTCTCCGTCGACGACTGGTCTCCCTCGATGCTCGACGGCGTCGCCCACCTCCATCTCTCCGGCTACCTGCTCTTCGCCGCGACCAGCCGTGCGACGGCCCTGCTCGCCCTCCGGGAGGCCCGGCGGCGGAACGTTCCGGTGAGCATCGACCCGGCGTCGGCCGGATTCCTCGCCGAGCTGGGCGTCGACCGGTTCCTGGCCCTGACCGAGGGTGCGGCTCTCCTGCTGCCCAACGCGGACGAGGCCAGGCTGCTCACCGGCCTGCCGGAACCGGCCGACGCGGCCGCGAAGTTGAGCCTGCTGGTCCCTCAGGTCGCGGTGACTCTGGGCGGGGGCGGCGCCCTGCTGGCGACCGCGGGGGCGGTGACGGCCCGCGTTCCGGCCGAACCCGTGCACACGGCCGTGGACTCCACGGGGGCCGGCGACGCGTTCACCGGGGGCTTCCTGGCCGCCCGGCTGGCGGGCGCCGATGACGCGACGGCCGTCGCGGCGGGGTGCCGGGCGGGGGCGGAGGCCGTCATGACCGTGGGCGGGCGGCCGCCGCTGCCCGCCGGCTAGAGACGACCGCGCCATTCACTCCCGGCTGCCGGGCAGGGGCCCGTCCGTACCCGGCGACTCGCCGACTACCCGTCCTGCCGCAGTCCGGTCCAGGCGGGGTGGTGCGGATCGTCGGCTCTCACGACCGCGTCCGCGCTGCCGGCGGGCGCCACCTCCTCCTCGTACCGGGCGAAAGCGGGCAGGGTCCACTGCTCGCCCTCCCCCGTACGCCGCCGCAGGGCGGCCGCCGACAGCCTCAGGTGGACGCTCAGGTCGAACGGGAACCAGTGCCCCAGCAGCAACGGGCCGTGCAGAACCAGCACCCCGCCCTCCGGCAGGTGCCGGTACGGGCTCCGCGTGGCCCGGTCCGTCACCGGGTCCCACAGATCGGGCAGCACCTGCCCGCTGCCACCGGGCTCCAGCGGACCGAACACCTCACGCCACAGCGCGCCGGTGTCGAACCAGCTGCCGTAGTACGAGTCGGGGTCCGTCCTGCCGTACTCGTACCGCAGACTGGCCGGCCGCAGGAACCCCGCCGTGGACACCGGGAGTACCGCCCGGCCGAGCAGCCTCAGCCCCTCGGCGACGGACTCGGCCAGCTCGCCGGTCGGGGCGGCCGGAGCGCCGTCGACGGCGATCTTCAGCCAGGGCCCGCCGTCGGCCGGCTTCAGCGCGTCGGCGTACGCGGCGAGCTCGTCCGCCAGCCGTTGCCAGGTGATCGCTTCGAATCGCACGGGCCCATCCTGCTCCCCCCTGGCGAAAATCCGCAGCCCGCAGCGGTCGGGCTCGATACGGTCCTGCGCATGGATCTCGCAAGCGCCCGCAAGTTCGCCGCCGACTGGCAGGACGACTGGAACTCCCACGACCTGGAACGCATCCTGGCCCACTACCACGAGGACGTGATCTTCAGCTCCCCGATGATCGCCCGGTTCACCGGCGACGCCTCGGGCACGGTCCGCGGCAAGAGCGCGCTGCGCGCCTACTGGGCGCGGGGCCTGGAGCTCATCCCCGACCTCGCGTTCGAGGTGATGGACGTGCGGGTGGGAGTCGACACGGTGGTGATCGACTACCGCAACCAGATCGGCGGCCGGGTGTACGAGGTGCTGACCTTCCGCGACGGCCTGGTGAGCTCCGGCCTCGGCGCGTACGGGGAGACACTCGCCCGCTGACGGCCGGCGCCCGCCGGCCGGTGGCCGGCCGGGGGCGCCGGAGGGCGGGTGCCGCGTACTACCTCCCCGGGCCGCAGTCCACCGCGTCGGCGTCGTCGGAGAGGGGGCTGCCCTCGGGCAGCAGATAGGTCACCCAGAGGACGACGGGCTCGCTGCCCAGGTTGCGGCCGATGTGGCGGTGCTTCGCGCCCGAGGGCTCGATGAAGGACGTGCCGGCGGGGGTCGCCTCGACCGTGCAGTCGTCCAGAGTCCGGGTCAGCGTCCCGGACTTGACGACGGCGATCAGCTGGCCGCTGTGGGTGTGCCAGCCGGTGGAGCCGCCCGGCTCGATGGTGATCGTCCGGAAGGTGACGTCGGTGCGCCCCTTCGGCGTCTTGACCTTCAGCGTGCCCAGCGAGGTTCCTTGTGCGACCACGGTGCCGCCCACCCCGCTGCCGGGGGTGGCGACGGCCGCCGCCGGCACGAAGGCGAGCGCGGCCACGCAGCCCCCGATGACCAGCGCCTTCCTCAGCCCTCCCTGCGACGATCCCTGCGACCGCCGCCCCTGTCGCGACTGCCTCTCCTGGTGTCTGCCGAATCTCACGGGCGACTCCTGCCTCTCGGTGTCCCGGACATCCCAAATGCCCCGATGCTACCCAGAAGTTGACCGTACGAATCGCGCCATCGCACACCACCGCCGCTGTCACGCGCCGCGTAGATCCGCCGCCAGCGGCCCGTCGCCGGTCACCTCGATCCGCCCGTCCTTCACGGCCTCGGCGAACGTCAGCTCACCCCGGCCCAGCGCCAGGCAGAGTTCGGCGTCGAGAACGATGCGCGCGTCGGCGCGAGCGGCCGGCCCGTCCCCGTAGACCGGTTCGCCCGGCACCGGCTTCCCCGTACGGACATGGAACTCGCCTTCGTCCACCCGCACATCGACCACTCCGGCGGCGTCCGGCCCCCCGGCCCCGTCCAGCGCGCGCAGCAGCGGCAGGGCGAACCAGTGCGCCCGGACCGCGTCCGTGGGCCGTCGCTCCACGAGGGCCGGCGCGCCCCACTCGGCGAGCGCCGCGAGGACGGGCAGCAGCCCGTGCCCCCGCTCGGTGAGTTCGTAGACCGTGGCGGCGGCGGGCGGCGGCAGTCTGCGGCGGGTGACCAGCCCGCCCTGCTCCATGTCCTTGAGCCGCGAGGCCAGTACGTCGGTACTGACACCCGGGAGGTCCGCGTGCAGGTCGGTGTAGCGGCGCGGCCCGGCCAGCAGTTCACGGACGATCAGCAGGGTCCACCGGTCGCCGACCGCGTCCAGCGCCCGGGCGCCGGCACAGAACTGGTCGTAACTCCGGCGTCGGACCGGGCGGGTTGCGGGCTGTTGCTGACGTGGCATGCGACGCAGTCTAGACATGTTGTTGGACTTTCCAAGCCCAAGCTTGGTAAAACCAAGTATCGCAATCGGGTCGGGGAGGCACCGCATGGAATTCCGCCAGTCCAGCAAGCTCAACGAGGTCTGCTACGAGATCCGGGGCCCCGTCATCGAGCACGCCAACGCCCTGGAGGAGGCGGGCCACAGCGTGTTGCGGCTCAACACGGGCAATCCGGCGCTGTTCGGCTTCGAGGCGCCGGAGGAGATCGTCCAGGACATGATCCGGATGCTCCCGCAGGCCCACGGCTACACGGATTCGCGCGGCATCCTGTCCGCCCGCCGGGCCGTGGCCCAGCGCTACCAGACGATGGGGCTCACCGAGGTCGGCGTCGATGACGTCTTTCTCGGCAACGGCGTCTCCGAGCTGATCTCGATGGCGGTGCAGGGGCTGCTGGAGGACGGCGACGAGGTCCTGATCCCCTCCCCCGACTACCCGCTGTGGACCGCGGTCACGACGCTGGCCGGCGGAAAGGCCGTGCACTACGTGTGCGACGAGGCCTCGGACTGGAACCCCGACATCGCCGACATGGCCTCGAAGATCACCGACCGCACCCGGGCCGTCGTGATCATCAATCCGAACAACCCGACCGGCGCCGTCTACCCGCGCGAGGTCCTGGAGTCCATTCTCGACCTGGCCCGCCGGCACGGCCTGATGGTGTTCGCCGACGAGATCTACGACCAGATCCTGTACGACGACGCCGAGCACCACAGTGTGGCCACCCTCGCCCCCGACCTGGTCTGCCTCACCTTCAGCGGGCTCTCGAAGACGTACCGCGTCGCCGGGTTCCGCTCGGGCTGGATGGTGGTCTCGGGCCCCCAGCAGCACGCCCGCAACTATCTGGAGGGGCTGACGATGCTCGCCTCCATGCGGCTGTGCCCCAACGCCCCGGCGCAGTACGCGATCCAGGCCGCGCTCGGCGGCCGTCAGACGATCCGGGACCTCGTGGTGCCCGGGGGCAGGCTGTACGAGCAGCGCAACCGCGCCTGGGAGAAGCTGAACGAGATCCCCGGGGTGTCATGCGTGAAGCCGAAGGGCGCGCTGTACGCCTTCCCGCGCATCGACCCCAAGGTGCATCCGATCGTCGACGACGAGAAGTTCGTCCTGGACCTGCTGCTGCGGGAGAAGATCCAGGTCGTCCAGGGCACGGGCTTCAACTGGCCGCGGCCCGACCACTTCCGCATCCTGACCCTCCCGTACGCTGACGATCTTGACGCGGCGATCAGCCGCATCGGCCGCTTCCTGGCCGGCTACCGGCAGTGAGCGGCCGCCGGCGATGAACGGATACCGATCGTGAGCTGTCCCGCCTGCCAGGTCCCGGTGCACACCCAGTTCGCCTCGTTCGACCTCGTGGGGCCGATCGTCGAGGACGGGCTGGACCCGGCGTCCGACCCCGCCTGGGCGGACTCGGGCGCGAGCTCGGCGGCCGAGTACGCGCGCTGGGCGGGTCATCTGTGCGGGATGACCTGTCTGCGCATGGCGCTCGGCACGGACGCCCCGTCGCTCTTCGCGCTGCGGGACGGAGCGTTGGGGTACGGCGCGTACACGGAGGACGGCGACGGCACGATCCGGGGCCTCGTCTACGCGCCCTTCGCCGCCTACGCACGAGAGAAGCACGGCCTGGAGGCCACGGTCCACCGGCATCTCGCACCGGCGGAGATCCTGGATCTGCTGGACGAGGGCCGGTCCGTCATGGCGTCGGTCCACTACGCGATCCGCCACCCGCGACGGCCGGCTCCCGGACGCGGTGGGCACCTGGTGCTCGTGACGTCACGCACCGCCGACGGGACGGGCGTCCACTTCCACAACCCGTCCGGCACCTCGGCCGCGTCCCGGGCGGCCGAGCTGCCGCTGGCCGGGTTCGAGCGCTTCTTCGCCGGGCGCGGGGTGTCCCTGCGGGCGGCGGGTGGACGCACGCCCGGAACGGGAGCGGGCCCGGGGGCGTAGCCGGCCCCCGAGCCCTGTGATTGCCGCCTGTACGGCACGCCGGCACTTTTAAAGGTCCCGTGTCAGTCTGATGTCGCCGCGTCCTGCCTTTAGACGACCGCGGATCGAAGCTCCGCGGGCCGGAGTCGAACCGGCATCTCGACGCGCACGGGCACGGGCCCGGTTGATCCGGCGATAGGCGGCGCATGCTGAGTCTGGAGCAAGAGTCTGAGATTGATCGCGGCCTGCCTCTGCCAGTTGGGCTACCCCGGCCCGCGTCCGTACGGAAGGTACGGAAGTGCCGGGGGGAGGACTCGAACCTCCACCTGAACCGCGTCGTCACGACAAACTTCAGTTTCAGCTTTGCGCTCCTCGCGCACCCCGGCGGCGTTGGCCGCCGCCGGGGATTCCATGGTCGGTCACCTCATCCGAAGAGGTAACCGAAGACCGCATCACCCACCCGCTGGTCCGTGACGTCCACGCCGTTGGCCTCCTCGCGGGCGAACTTGACGGCCTGCTGGAGCTTCTCCACCCGGTCGAGCAGTTCGTTGATCCGCCGCGCGGGCAGCGCCCCGGAGAACTTCACCGTCGTCCAGTACCCGATCGGGATGTCCTCGTAGTACACCTCGACCTGCGCCGGGTGCTTCTCGGTGGCCTCAGCCTTCACGTGGTTGCGGGGCACCTTCTTCGTACGGAGGGTCCGCACCGGCTCGGTCTTCCAGGAGTCGGTGGAGGGGTCCTGGGTCCACGCCTCGGAGGCGTCGAGCACCGGGAGCTTACGGACGAAGGTGTTGATGTCGGTGAGCTGCTTCTCCAGGAAGAGCAGATACGACACCGGCACGTCGCTCACCAGGACGCGTCCGTCGACCGAGACGTCGGCGCGGGCCGCGCAGTTCGCCCAGTCCTTCGTGGCGGTCACGTCGAAGAGGCGGGTGAGGGTCGCCGCGGTCTCCCGCAGCACGTCCTCGGCCTTGATCTGCACCAGGGTCGACTCGGGCGGCAACTGCTCGCCCTCCTCGTCCTTCGGCTGGTACGTCCGGGAGATGCCGGCCAGCAGTCCGGCCTTCTGGAGGCCGTGATGTGCCGCCGTCAGGTCCTGGTGAGCCTTGGACTTGACGCCCTTCTCCACTGCGATGATCTGATTGAGTTTCGCCACGTCCAGGAAGCTAGCAACGACAACACGGGTCGCACCAGCGGTTTTTGCCGTGCTGGATGCGCCCGGTCGCACCGATGCGCTCCCGCCCGTTCGGGTGGATCGCCCGCACGGCCCATGTCCCTCCGCTGTCCGGCGGGGGCCGCTTGCGACAGTGAGCCCCGCGCGTACGCGCCCCTCCCCGCTCCTGGAACGAAGGGCTTTCCATGTCCCGTCTCCCCCGCCTCTCCCCCCTCCCCCGTTTCACCGCCGCGAGCAGCCCGGCCGCTCCCCGCCGCCCGGGATCCGCGGACGTCCGCCTCCGCCCTCGGCGCCGCCCCGCGCTCGCCGCGGCCGTCGCCTGCCTGGCGGCCCTGGCCGTGGGCACGCCCGTCGCGTACGCCACGCTGGGTGCGGGCTCGTCCGCCGAGAACCGGCCGGCACCGGTCGCCGCGACACGGGGCAAGGACTACGTCGAGACGCGGCTGTTCTTCGGCACCGAACGGCCGGACGGGGGCCCCGATGTGACCGACCGGCAGTTCCTGGACTTCATCGACGCCGAGGTCACCCCGCGCTTCCCCAACGGGCTGACGATCCAGGACGGGCGGGGACAGTGGCGGGACTCCCACGGAGTCATCGAGCGGGAACGCAGCTACGAACTGACCCTGCTCTACCCGGCATCCGAGGCCCGCCTGCGCGATCCCCAGATCGAGCGGATCCGCGACGCCTACGAGAAGGCGTATGCCCAGGACTCCGTGGCACGGCTGGAGGAGCGTACGACGGCCGACTTCTGACCCCGGCGCGGGGGCGAGGGCCGCACCCGGGGCGCCCGTCGGCGCCGGGCGGTCACGCGTCGGCCCCGCCCGGTCACGCACCCGCCCCGCCCGGTCACGCGCCGGCCGTACGCCGTCCGGTCAGGGCGCGGGCTGCCGCGTGCACGCCCACCACGGCCACCGGCAGGAACGCCGCCCCGGCGGTCAGGGCCCTGCCTCCGCCCACCGGGACGCCCGCCGCTCGCAGCTCCGGTGCAGCGCCCAGAGCGAGTACGGGATGACGACGGTCGGCGACGCGGCCGCCCCCGGGGCGTGTCCGCCGTACGCCGCCGACTGAGCCAGGTGCGCCACGCCGTGAAGTCCCAAGCCGACGAGCACGGCGCCGGAGAACGGGCTGCGTCCGCCGGTGCGCGCGGGCCGTCACCTCGGGGTCGGGCCTGCCGGACGACGAACTCGCCAGGCTGACACGCGACTTCTTCGCCGACCGGCTCTTTCGGGAGCAGCCGGTCTTCTTCGCCGACCGGTTCTCCCCGGAGCAGCCGGTGTTCGCCCGCGCCGCCGCTCGTGGCGGACCTCCCCCGGGCACCGACCCGATGCTGCTGCTCGGCCTCGTCGCCGGAGCCGCAGGGATGCGCGCGCTGTTGCGGAGCGAGCCCGTTCCGCCGGGTTTCGCCGCTGCCGCCGTCGGCGCCGTGCTGCCCGCCCGCGGTGACGCGTGAGCCGTCGGGTACTGTTCCGCGGCCGGGTGCCGGGGCACCGGGCGCCGACCAGTGGGGAGCAGCCGCATGGGCACGCCGATACGTCACTTCACCGCGACGACCGAGCAGGGGCAGGTCTTCACGGTGAACATGGAGCGGGATTTCCGGTACGACCCGTACCGGGATTTCCTCGTCTGTACGCACTGCGACTGGTCGCCGTCGCTCCTGACGACGCGGCGGATCCTCGACATGGCCGGAGAGCACCTGGCGGCCGCTCACGGCGCCGGCCGGGGGCTGGCCCAGCAGGAGGACGCGTCCTTCCGCAAGGCGCGGTTGATCATGCTTCCGGTCGTCGTCGTCCTGCTGATCGGGCTGCTGATCTTCCTGAACAGCTGAGCCCACGGGGCCGGCCGGTCAGCCGCCGCTGAGCTCCAGGAGCGCGCCCACCGGGTCGGGATCCGGCGCGGCTCGGGGCCACCATTCGTCCTCGCCGGGTTCGGACTCGTAGCCGTACCACCGGCCGTCATGGCCGAAGCGGAGCTGGAGCGTGCCGCCGGGGTGGTTGAGGTGATTGCGCCAGGGCTGGAAGCGCGGGAAGCCGGCCGCCGCGAGGGCCGGACGGGCGCGGTCGAACGGGCCGGCCGGGGGGTCCCACGGTGTCTCCAGGACGGCGAGCCCCTCCACTCCGCCCTGACGCCAGGCGGCGACGGCCCGGGCCAGGTCGGTGATGTTGCGGCCGGTGGCGGAGGCCAGTTCGCGGTAGAGGGCGCGGGTGGTGGCGGTGAGCCCGGCCGTGGGACGGGCGGCTGCCAGCCTGACCGCGTCCTGCCAGGCGGTGAGCCCGGCCAGCGGGTCCGCCCCGGTGGTGAGCAGCGCGTGGGCGCGGGCGGCCGCGTCGGTGGCGAGCTGGTCGAGGGCGAGCGGGTCCCTGGCCCCGGGGAACTCCGGGTACGAGGGCGGCTGGCCCGGATGCGGCTCCACGGGGAACGGGGCGGGCAGCGGGGGCAGGAAGCGGTCGGCGAGCGCCTGCTGGGCCGGTACGGACGGGGTGGCGGGCGCCGCGGGCCGCTCCCGCGCGGAGTGTGCGGCGTTGCGGCGGCCGAGGTCCTCCACGAGTGCGCGCTCGCCCCTGCCCCGGAGCAGCAGGAGGACGAACGGGTCGGCGTCCAGGAGGCGGGCCATCTGGTAGCAGAGCGCCGCCACGTGCTTGCACGGCCAGCCGCGGTCGGGGCAGGAACAGCCGGGATCGAGGTCGTCCGCGACGGGGAGCAGGGCGACACCGGCGGCGGCTGCCGTGTCGGCGAGGGAGTACGGCATCTCCTTGGCGAGCAGCGCGGCGAGATGGCCGGGGCGGGCGGCGACCGCGTCGAGGAAGGTGTCCCAGTCGGGGTCCGCGAGGGTGCGCAGCCGGAGCTCCGCCCGGTAGGGGCGGGGGCGGCTGCCGTGCACGTAGGCGACGACGCGTCCGGGGGTGACGGTGATCGCGGCGACGTTCCCGCTGTCCGCGTACGCGCGTCCGCGGGCGAGCCGGGAACCGTCCATGGAGAGGTCTTCCAGGGCGGCCACCCAGGCCCGGCCCCACCAGCTGTCCGCGAACGGCTCGTCGTCGCCGGACGTGCGCGCCGGCACGGCCTCGAAGGTCCGCCGGAGGTCGTCGGGGCCCGGCCGGGACCGGGCGACGGGCCGCGCGGCACGCCCTGCGGCCGGCGACGGCCCGGAGGCGGGGCGGGGGCGGGGGCTCATGACGGCCTCCGGAGCGAGACGAGATCGGCCAGGTCGCGGTCGCTGAGCTCGGTCAGCGCGGTCTCCCCGGAGCCGAGGACGGCGTCGGCCAGTGCCCGCTTGGCCAGCAGCATCTCGCCGATCCGGTCCTCGACGGTGCCCTCGGCGATCAGCCGGTGCACCTGGACCGGCTGGGTCTGGCCGATGCGGTAGGCACGGTCCGTCGCCTGCTCCTCGACGGCGGGGTTCCACCAGCGGTCGTAGTGGATGACGTGGGAGGCCCGGGTGAGGTTCAGGCCGGTGCCTGCGGCCTTGAGGGAGAGCAGGAAGACGGGCACCTCGCCGGACTGGAAGCGGTCCACCATCCGTTCCCGCTCGGCCACCGGCGTACCGCCGTGCAGGAGCTGGGAGGGGACCGCCCGCGAGGTGAGGTGGGCGGAGAGCAGCCGGGCCATCGTCACGTACTGGGTGAAGATGAGCACGGAGCCGTCCTCGGCGAGGATCGTGTCGAGGAGCTCGTCGAGCAGGGCGAGCTTCCCCGACCGGCCGGTGAGCCGGGTCGGCTCCTCCTTCAGATACTGCGCCGGATGGTTGCAGATCTGCTTGAGCGAGGCCAGCAGCTTCATGATCAGGCCGCGCCGGGCGATGCCTTCCGACGCCTCGATGTACGCCATGGTCTCGCGCACCGTGGCCTCGTAGAGCGTGGCCTGTTCGCGGGTGAGGAAGACGGGGTGGTCGGTCTCCGTCTTGGGCGGCAGTTCGGGGGCGATGCCGGGGTCCGACTTCTTGCGGCGCAGCAGGAACGGCCGGACCAGCCGGGAGAGGCGTTCCACCGCTTCGTCGTTGGCGATCCCGGCAGCGGTTCCGGTGTTCTCCACGATGCGGGCGTGGCGGGCCCGGAACGCCTTGAGGGGACCGAGCAGCCCGGGAGTCGTCCAGTCGAGCAGGGCCCAGAGCTCGGAGAGGTTGTTCTCGACGGGGGTGCCGGTCAGGGCGACCCGGGCCGGGGACGGGATGGTGCGCAGCGCCTTCGCCGTGGAGGAGTGCGGGTTCTTCACGTGCTGGGCCTCGTCGGCGACGACCAGGCCCCAGCTCTGGGCGGCGAGTTCCGCCGCGCTGGAGCGCATGGTGCCGTACGTGGTGAGCACGAATCCGCCGTCGGGGTCGGCGAGGGTGCGGCCGGTGCCGTGGAAGCGCCGTACGGGGACGCCGGGCGCGAAGCGGTTGATCTCCCGGTGCCAGTTGCCCAGCAGGGAGGCGGGGCAGATCACGAGCGTCGGCGAGGGGTGGGCGCGGTGCAGATGGAGGGCGATGAGCGTGATCGTCTTGCCTAGACCCATGTCGTCGGCGAGGCAGCCGCCGAGGCCCAGCGACGTCATCCGGTCCAGCCAGGCCAGACCGCGCAGCTGGTAGTCGCGCAGGGTGGCGTCGAGGCCGGGCGGCGGTGCGATGAGGGTGTCGTCCTCCACGATGCGGGCGCGCAGTTCGGCCAGGGCGCCGACCGGCACCGCCTCGACCTGCTCGCCGTCCACCTCGGCGCTGCCGGTCAGGGCGACGGCGAGTGCGTCGACCGGGTCGAGCAGCCCCAGCTCCCGCTTGCGCGCCTTGCGGACGAGAGCGGGGTCGACGACGACCCACTGGTCGCGCAGCCGCACCACGGGCCGGTGCGCCTCGGCGAGCACGTCCATCTCGGCCTCGGTCAGCTTCTGGTCCCCCAGCGAGAGCTGCCAGTTGAACGCGAAGAGCTGTTCGGCGTCGAAGAAGGAGGTGCCGTCGGTGGCCGAGCCGGGCGCGGGCCGCACGACCGCGGCGGCGGTGAGGGTGCGGGCGAGCTCTCTGGGCCAGTGCACGCTCACTCCGGCGGCCGCCAGCCGCGCGCCGCCTGTGCCCAGCAGTTCGTACAACTCGTCCTCGGTGAGGGCCAACACGTCGGGGACGGGCTGCTCCAGCAGGCGTTCCAACGGGGCCCAGACGCGGGCGGCGCGGCGGAGCGCGAGCACGGCGTCGATCCGGGCCCGGGGACCGAAGGGCTCGCCGGCCGTGCCGTCCCACAGGGCGGCCGCGTCGACGACATAGGTGGGGTCGGCGAGGCTGTGCACCTGGGTGATGGCCGCGCCGGCATGCCGTGCGGCGGCGGGTGCGCCGTCGCCGCCGTTCCGTGCCGGGCCCGCCGGGCCGTCGTCGTGCGCCCGGTCTGCCGGACCTTCCGCGTCTGCCGGGGCCTCCGTGTCTGGCCGGTCTTCCGAGTCGAAGAGTTCGTACGCGGAGAGGTCCAGCCGGAGCGACACCCGTACGCCCGCGTCGAGTCCTGCGGCGACCTCCACGGCCCACTCGCGGGCGCCGGGCAGATGCCGGCCCTCCCGGGCGGCGAAGGGCGCGCCCATGGCGAAGGCTGCCGCAGGGGTCCGGGGCAGGGTGTCGGCCACCGCGTCGAGGAAGGAACCGATGAGCGGCCCGGGATCGGGGACCTCGAGGGGAGTGCGGTCGGGGAGAGGGGTGGCGTATCCCTCGGCGGGCATGGCCGCCGCGACGGCACGCAGATGAGCGACGTCCTCGGCGTCGCGCGGTCCGGCCCGCCAGGCGTCGTGGTCGTCGGCGGTCAGTCCGGGGAGCATCCGGCCGCGGGACACCAGGTGGAGCGCGTGCAGCGTGGCGGCGCCCCAGCAGCGGGTGGCGGGGTGCGCGGAGCGCAGATGGCGGGCCCGGGCCAGCAGGGGCACGGCTTCGGCCAGGGGAAGCAGCAGGGCGGGCACGGTCTCCCGGCGGACGTCCCCTTGGCCGCCGTGGCGACGCACGACGGTGATCTCGGACGTCCGCACGCCCGAACCGTCCGCCTCGGCGGGCCCGGCGGAACCCGCAGCCTCCGAGGATGCTTCTGCCAGGGCGCCGGGCCCCCACAGGTCACCGGGCTCGGGCAGCGGGTGCCCTTCCGGGTCCCAGAACGCCATCCGCCCCTCGCGCGGGAGCGCGGCGGGCAGGAAGACTGCGGCACAGCGCAGCAGGCGGCCGACGGCCGCGTCCTGCGGTGGCGGTGCGATACCCACCGGCCCCTCCTCCTTCCCGGCCGGGGCCCGTTCGTGAGCCCGTGCGTCCTCGGTGTCGTCGGTCTTCCGTGCCTGGTCAGCGCTGTCCGCACCGAATCCCTCTGCTACGCGAGTCTAGGCGGGGGGTCTGACATCGATGCCCGTGGCCGATTCCGGTGGACGGCGCCCGGGCAAGGGGCGCGTGGCCCGGGGCCGATCCATGCCCGTGGCCGATACCCGTGGTCGGACGCCCGGGTCGGCGGTCACGTGGCCCGATTCCCGTGGTCGGACGCCCGGGCCAGCGGTCGTGGCCCGATTCCGGCTGACGCGGCGAACCGGCCGCCGCCGTGCCCGCAGCTCGTACGGGGTCCGGCAGCGACCGGAGCATGACCGGGCAGAGGGGGCCGCAGGCGGGGTCAGTGCCTGGCGAGCGGCTTCGAGCCGGTGGGGCGGGACGTCCCGGAATCGGAGGCCGAGACCGTCGGCGTAGCGGGGCGCAGGCGGCCGGGGCCCGACGCCGGTGGAGCAGGAGGGGCCGGCGGAAGACCTTCGGCCGGCGGGGGCGGCTCGGTCGGCGGAAGACCTTCGGCCGGTGCGGGCGGCTCGCCCGACGGAGGTGCGGACTCCGCCCCACCGCTCGGTGTCTCCGGCGTGCGTACACCGGGCTGTCCGGCCGGCACGTCCGGTGAGCCGCCGCCCCCGGTGCTCGGCGCCTCCGGCGCGGGGTTCACGGGCTGCGGGACCGGCTGGGCGGTCTGCTGCGGGGCAGGCTGCTGGGCCCGTTCCAGGAAGCGGAGGAGTTCCACCGGGAAGGGCAGCACCAAGGTGGAGTTCTTCTCCGCGGCGACGGCCACCACCGTCTGCAGCAGCCTCAACTGCAACGCCGCGGGCTGCGCGGACATCTCCGATGCCGCCTCGGCCAGCTTTCTGGACGCCTGGAGTTCCGCGTCCGCGTTGATGACCCGGGCACGCCGCTCACGGTCGGCCTCCGCCTGGCGGGCCATGGAGCGTTTCATCGTTTCCGGCAGCGAGACGTCCTTGATCTCCACCCGGTCGATCTGCACGCCCCACCCGACCGCGGGGCTGTCGATCATCAGCTCCAGGCCCTGGTTGAGCTTCTCCCGGTTGGAGAGCAGATCGTCCAGATCGCTCTTGCCGATGATCGAACGCAGTGATGTCTGGGCCATCTGCGAGACGGCGAACCGGTAGTCCTCCACCTCGACGACCGCGCTCGCCGCGTCGACCACCTTGAAGTAGATGACCGCGTCCACGCGCACCGTGACGTTGTCCCGGGTGATCCCGTCCTGCGCCGGCACGGGCATGGTCACGATCTGCATGTTGACCTTGCGAAGCCGCTCGACGCCGGGAAGCACCATCGTGAAGCCGGGCCCGCGCACATCGTCGCGGAGTCGGCCGAGCCTGAGCACGACGCCCCGTTCGTACTGCTTGACGATCCGGGCGGCCGCCACCGTGTACACGGCGCCCGCCGACACCACCCCGACCGCTGCGATCAAGAGCTCCTGGACCATGACGGCCCCCTGCCGGCCGGAAGAACGGAACATCTGCCTCGCGCCGTACCGGACGCCCTCCCTGTCAAGCACCGTCCACATCAGGCGCTAATACCACGTTATGCCCCGTTTTGTCATCGGGCGAACCTCCGCCCGCGCTCCCGTCCCCCGCCCGGCCTCTCCCCGGATGCCGGGCCCACCCGGAGCGGGCAGGGTGACCAGCGTCAGCACGTCCCTCCGTGGCGTACGGAGTGGCGTGACGGAGTGCGTACGGATGAGCCGGACGAGACAGACGAGGACCCGCCCATGCCCGTGATCGACCACCGACGCCGCCGTCTCGGCATCGCCGCCGGGACCGCGCTCCTGACCCTCACCGTCGCGGGCTGTTCGGGCCTCGGCCGGACCGCTGTCGGTCCGGTCATCTACACGACCGAGCGGGACGCCGTGATCATGGTGAACAGCCCCTCGGTGAAGGGATGCCACCGGCTCGCCCCCGCGGGAGCCAAGAAAGTGTTCAACGAGACCCTGATCGACATCATCCTGTACCCCACACGGGACTGCACCGGCCCGGGCACGACGTACGTCGCAACCACGCTCTCCGACGTCAACGCGCCCAGCGCGCGGCCGTGGCGGAGCTTCACCACGGTGCACTGACCGCCGCAGCTCCCGGGACGCCGGAACTCGGAGCTCCCGGAACCCCGGAACGGGCAGGTACCGGGTGCGCGGCCCTGACGGGCGGCGCTCCCGGTACCTGCCCGTTCCGGCATCGGCCTCACGCACTGCGGCGGACCCGGGCGACCAGGGCCGCCGTTCCGTCCCGGCGGTCCCGGGCGATCAGGACCATCACCACGATGAGCACCGCGGGCATGACCGCGTTCGGCGGGTCGAGCAGCGTCAACTGGACGATGGACGCGCCGGCCAGCAGTCCGCAGAAGGCGATGGCCGCCACTCCGGCGAGGACCGGGATCAGCAGCGCGATCGCCCCGGCCGTCTCCAGCCCGCCGATGGCGTACATGGCACCGTGGCCCCAGCCCATCCGGTCGAAGGACTCGACAGCCGACTCATGGGCGATCAGCTTGGCGACGCCGCTGAAGCCCAGGAACAGGGCGAGGACGTAGCGCGCCACATTCAGCGCGACGGCGCCCCGGCCACGGCGGCCGGCGGCAGCGGGAGAAGAGGGGGCGGCAGACGCGGATGCGGCCGTCGTGGACTCGGACATGATGGTCTCCTCGGGGAAGCGGTGCGCGGTGTCGCTCACACAAGGTCAGACCCCTCACCCGCCGACAACTCATCGCTCCGCCACCCGCGAATCCGCCCCGCCGCCCCCACACTCGGGCGCAGCCCGCACCCGGACGCGCGCCCCGACCCCCGCCGCCCGAATACTCGGGCACAGCCCGCATCGCACCCGGACGCGCGCCCCGACACCTGCCGCCCGATTACTCGGGCACAGCCCGCACCCAGACACCGTCGTCCGTCAGATAGCGGTCCACCCGCAGCCCGGCCGCCTCCAGATATCCCTCGAACTGCTCCTTCGACAGCGGCCGCGAGAGGAAGGTCTGGGTCCAGCGCGCGTCCGCGAAGTCGTACTCGGCGCGCACCGAACGCACCCCGTCCCCCACCGGCTCGGAGGAGACGATCCGCGTGGTGTACCCGGCCGGATGGACGCGCTCACGCGGCAGTCGGGCGTGGTAGTCCTCGCCCTCGCGCTGGAGCAGCACCGATCCGCCGTCGCGCACATATCTCCGGCAGGTCCGCAGCAGCCCGTCCCGCACCTGGTGGTCGCCCGCATGCACCAGGAAGGACGCCAGCATGACCACGTCGAAGGTCTCGTCGCCGAGGTCCAGGGACTCGATGGGGCTGCACACCGTGCGCGCGCCCCGCACCTGCTCCAGCATCTGCGCCGACTCGTCCACCGCCGTGACGTCGAAGCCCCGGCCGACCAGCGGATGCGTCACCCGGCCCGCCCCGCAGCCCAGTTCCAGAATGCTCGCTCCGGCGGGGACGGCCGCTGCGATCACGTCCGGTTCGTCGGCGACGGCCAGGCGGGTGTACAGCTCGACCGCGCAGCCGTCCGGGGTGATCGCACCGGGCCCCGACCCTGAATACCCCTCACGCACCACTCGTCCACTCATACCGGCCGAACGAACGGTCGGCACCCGCCGTTCCCCGGCGAGCGGCCGGCACTCGCCGTACCCCCGACCCGCGCACCGTTCCCCGGCCCTCACCCCAACCGCCCGCCGGCTGAGCACCGACGACCGGGCGGACGCCCGCGAACCCGGGACCTGCGGACCGCGCCGTCCTCCCAGCTGCGCCGTTCACGATCCGGTGCCGTCCTCCCGCGCCGTGCCGTTCCCAGCCCACCCCACTTTTTTCCCTCGGATCACCGCATGAGCACCGTCGCGGGTCCATGCTGGGAGGAGAGGCGATCGCGATGCGTACCGGTAACGAACCGACGACTGCCCGCAGTCCTCTGCGGATGCGGCTCTGGCTGAGTCTGTGGGGCACGGCCTGGGCGGCATTCGGCCTTATCGCCTTCAGCCTCAACGGCCGGCCCGGCTGGGCCGCGGCCTGCGGGGTGCTCCTCCTGCTGGTCCTGACCGACCTGGCCGTCGTCGTCCACCGCATGCGTCAGGGCCCGCACTACCAGCCGGGCCGCACCATCCCGCCGTACGAACCCGATCACGGGAAGTCGGCGCGACGCGAGCGCTGAGAGCGCGGCGGCGGTACAGGCGCTGGACGTGCGAGCTGGAGCCCTCAGTCCTCCGCGTCGGTGCGAGCCCGTCAGCCCTCCGCGTCGAAGCGGGCCGCCCTCAGATACTCCGGGTTCGGGTCGAGGGCCGCCGCCAGCCGGAAGTGCCGTCTGGCCCGCTCCGGGTGGCCGGAGCGCTCGAAGGTGCGGGCGAGCGCGAAGTGCGCGAACGCGTTGTCCGGCTCCCGCTCCAGGACCAGTTCGAACTCGAGCTCAGCGGGGCGCAGTTGGGCTGCCGCGAAGAAGGCGCGGGCGCGCAGCAGCCGGGCGGCGGTGTTCTCCGGGTGGGAGGCGATCACCGAGTCGAGCAGGTGGACCGCGCCACGCGGATCGCGCGCGGCGAGAAGCTGCTCAGCCGCGCGGAAGTCGATGACATGGGTTTCCGGGTTCCTCTCGGGCACAGTCGCATCCTTCCCTCATCCATCGTCACGTGAACACCGGCCCGGCGTCCCGTGTTCCGCGGCGGGGGTCGGGAAGCCTCGCCTGCCCCGGCCCGGCGTCAGGCCGCTTCAACTGTCCCGGCCCGGCGTCAGGCGGCCGCGGCCCGCCGGGTCAGCTCCGCCCAGACCGTGCGGACCTGCGGTTCCAGCGCCGCGAGCGGTCCGTCGTTGTCGATGACCAGGTCGGCCACCGCACGCCGCTGCTCCCGGGTGGCCTGGGCGGCCATCCTGGCGCGCGCCTCCTGCTCCGTCATCCCGCGCAGGCGTACGAGCCGGTCGAGCTGGGTCTCCGGCGCCGCGTCGACGACGACGACCAGGTCGTAGAGCGGGGCGAGGCCGTTCTCGGTGAGGAGGGGGACGTCGTGGACGACCACGGAATCCGGGCCCGCGGCACGTTCCAGCTCGGCGGAGCGGGCGCCCACCAGCGGGTGGACGATCGCGTTGAGGGCGGCGAGGCGCTCGCTGTCGGCGAAGACGACCGACCCGAGCTTCGGGCGGTCCAGGGTCCCCTCGGCGGTGAGGATGCCGCTGCCGAACTCCTCGACGACCTCGCGTGCGATCCGGTCGGCGTCGATCAGGACGGCTCCGTATCCGGCGAGCATCCGGGAGACTTCGCTCTTGCCGGCTCCGATACCACCGGTCAGGCCCACTTTCAGCATGGGCGGC
>NZ_SSBL01000083.1 GCF_004795105.1 Streptomyces sp. A0642
ACCTCGAACACCGCCGCCTCAACCGGACCCTCCACCACCCCAGCGGTCACCAACGACCGCCACACCACCTCATGCAACCCACCACCCCCACCCACACCAGCCAACTGCTCCACCGACACCGGACGGAGCGTCAGCCCATCGACCGACAGAACCGGTTCTCCGGCGGTGTCGGCCATGGCCAGCGAGACGGTGTCATCGCCGGACCCCGTGAGGCGTACGCGCAACGCGGTCGGGCCCGAGGCGAACAGGCGGACTCCTTCCCAGAAGAAGGGGAGCGCGGGACGGTCGTCCTCCGCTGGGCCGGACCCAGGATCGGCGGTCTGCAGGCCCAGGGCGTGCATGGTGGAGTCGAGGAGCGCCGGGTGGAGGCCGAACCTCGCGGCATCCGTGTGCGCGGACTCGTCGAGTTCGACCTCGGCGAAGATGTCCTCGCCAGCGGTCCACGCCCTCTTGAGCCCCTGGAAAACCGGCCCGTAGTCGTATCCACGCTCGGCCAGGACCTCGTACATGTCGGCGACATCGACCGGAGTCGCGCCCGGCGGGGGCCATGCGGTGAGGTCGAACGCCGGCACGGAACCCTCCGCACCTCCACCCACCACACCCTCCGCATGCAACACCCACGCCCCACCCGCACCCGCATCCTCCCGACGCGAATGCACCCGCACCGAACGACAACC
>NZ_SSBL01000016.1 GCF_004795105.1 Streptomyces sp. A0642
CGCCGGCCCCGCGGCGGTGAAAGGGCTTTGCGCTCCCCGCGACCGCCGTGGATGCTGGTGTGCCGGAGGTGGGGAAGATGACCGATGTCGTGCTGAGGCTCTCGGCCCGCGATCTGGTGCACGCGGATCTGGCCTCGTGCGGATGGGCGGGGTCCGCCCACCACCTGGCCAACGTGGCGCGGCAGTTGGAGCGCGTCCGAGCCGGTGAGGTCGACTACCTCGCGGTCTGCCCGCCGACCGGCATCCCCGTGGCGAAGGGCGGCGTCGACTACCGGGCCAAGGAGAACGCCGGCACTCTGTGGCAGCTGGCGGTCCACCCCGCGTTGCAGTCGTGCGGGATCGGGACGTTCCTCGTCCGGGCCGCGGAGGAGCGGATCAGGAACCGCGGGCTGCGCCACGCCGAACTGGCCGTGGAGGAGAGCAACCCGCGGGCCCGTGCGCTGTACGAACGACTGGGTTACACGGCGTACGACCGGCAGCCGGACTCGTGGGACGAACAGCGCCCCGACGGGTCGGTGCGCCGGTACGAGACGGTGTGCGCGTTGATGCGGAAGGAACTCTCCTAGACCGCGGGCTCTCTCAGACCGACGCCGGGAGCACGTCCTCCAGTTCCTGGAGCAGCCGGCGCTTGGGGCGGGCGCCGACCATCGACTTCACGGGTGCGCCGTCCCGGAAGACCATCAGGGTCGGCATCGACAGCACCGCGTAGCGGCCGGCGGTCTCCGGGTTGTGGTCCACGTCGATCTGCACCACCTTGAGCCGGCCGGTCTCCTCCTGGGCGATCGCGCTGAGCACCGGGGCCAGCTGGCGGCAGGGGCCGCACCAGTCGGCGGTGAATTCGACCAGGACCGGCAGCCCGGCTGCCAGCACCTCCGCGTCGAACGTCGTGTCGGTGACCTCGGCGACACCTTCTGCGTGGATCATCTCTCGTCCTCCCAGTTCAGTTCACATCGTGGTTCGGGGCCGCCCGGAAGCTCGGCGGACGCGTCGATCTCGGCCCGGGCCAGCTGGGCGCCCACCTCCGCGCGCACCGACTGCAGCCGGCCGATGAGGTCGTCCAGCTCGCCGAGCTTGCGCCGGTAGACGGCCAGCGAGGCCGGGCAGGAGTCGCCCGCCGGATGGCCGGCGCGCAGACAGTCGACGAAGGGGCGGGTCTCCTCCAGGTCGAACCCGAAGTCCTGGAGGGTCCGGATCTGCCGGATCAGCCGCAGGTCACCCTCGTCGTAGGTGCGGTAGCCGTTCTCCGCGCGGCGTGCCGGCAGCAGGCCTCGTGACTCGTAGTACCGCAGCGTCCGTGTCGTCGTCCCGGCGCGTTCGGCCAGTTCCCCGATTCGCATGCCACGACGGTAATCCTTGACGTCGGCGTCAAGGCAAGGGCGGTGGGGAACCTTCGGGAAGTAAAGCGGCCGAAGTCATTGACGCCCGGTCCGGGTGCAACTAAATAACTCTGAGAGCGCTCTCAACGGCAACCTTCCCGGCACCGTCCCCACCGGAGGTTCTTTTGCGTACGAGCCGCACCACCCCCCACAGACGCACCACCGTCCTCGCCGCCCTCACCGCGCTGGCCCTCTCCCTCGCCGGCGCGCTCACCGTCGCCGGCTCCGGGCCCGCCCGCGGCGACGTGCCGCCCGCCACCGGCTGGAACCTTCAGTGGAGTGACGACTTCAACGGCGCGAACGGCAGCCTGCCGTCCTCCGCGAACTGGCAGATCGACACCGGTCACGGCTACCCCGGCGGTCCTGGCAACTGGGGCACGGGAGAGATCCAGAACTACACCGCCAGCCCCGACAACGTCAGCCTCGACGGCAGCGGCAACCTCCGCATCACCCCGCTCCGCGACGGCGCGGGCAACTGGACCTCGGGCCGCGTCGAGACCAGGCGGGCGGACTTCAAGGCACCGGCCGGCGGCACCCTGCGCATCGAGGGCCGCGTACAGATGCCGAACGTCCCCGGCAACGCGGCGCTCGGCTACTGGCCGGCCTTCTGGGCGCTCGGCTCCCCGTACCGGGGCAACTACTGGAACTGGCCGGGCATCGGCGAATTCGACATCATGGAGAACGTCAACGGGATCAACTCCGTCTGGGGCGTGCTGCACTGCGGGGTCAACCCCGGCGGCCCCTGCAACGAGACCACCGGCCTCGGCAACAGCCGCACCTGCCCGGGGGCGAGCTGCCAGTCCGCGTTCCACACGTACCGCTTCGAGTGGGACCGCGCCGTCACCCCCAACGCCCTGCGCTGGTACGTCGACGACCAGCTCTTCCACAGCGTCACCCAGAACCAGCTGGACGCCACGACGTGGGCGAACATGACGGACCACGCCGGGTACTTCCTCCTGCTGAACCTCGCGATCGGCGGAGCCTTCCCGAACGCGCTCGGCGGCTCCACCCCGACCGCCGAGACCGTGCCGGGCCGGCCCATGCTGGTGGACTACGTGGGCGTCTGGACCAAGGGCGGCGGAGGCGGCACCCAGCCGCCGACCGACCCGCCCACGGATCCGCCGACCGGCTCCTCCACCCTCGCCCTGCGCAGCGCCGGCGGCCTCGGCGCCGCCCAGTCCACCGCCTCGTCGGTGACGGTCGCCTCGGCCGGGGGCGCCAACTACGACGGCACCCCGCACAGTCCGCAGACCTTCACCGCGACCGGCATCACCCGGGCGTACGACGGCGGCTCCACCCAGTTCGACGTCTTCGCCGACTCGGGCACCACCATCGCGAACGGCCAGCAGGTGCGGGTGAGTTACGACCGGACGGGCGACGGGACCTGGGACCGCACGGAGACGTACCACTACTTCGCCACCGATCCGGTCAACGGGTACGAGCACTACACCCAGGCCAAGGGACTCATGTCGTCCACCGGGAGCCACGGCAACCTGGTCAACGGCAAGGTGAAGGTCGAGATCTGGAACGCGATCGGCAACGGCACCAGCACGGTGGGCGTCGGCAACCAGTCCGTCGTCCACATCCCGTACGGCTGAGGCAGGGGCCGCCCGGGCGCACGGGTGCGGCCGGTACGGGAGCCCCGTGCCGGCCGCACCCGCGCCGCGTCAGACCTTCGCGAGCGAGGGCTGCTCGTCGCCGCCGTTCCTGGCCTCGGGGACGTGCGGCTCGTCACGGCCCTCGTCCGTGAGCATCGTCTCGTCGAACGGCAGTGACCCGGACAGGACCTGGTCCACCCGCTCCCTGTCGATCTCCTTGGTCCAGGTGCCGACGAGCACCGTGGCCACCGCGTTGCCCGCGAAGTTCGTGAGGGCGCGGGCCTCGCTCATGAAGCGGTCGATGCCGACGATCAGGCCGACGCCGTCCACCAGCTCGGGGCGGTGCGACTGGAGACCTCCGGCGAGGGTGGCGAGGCCGGCGCCGGTGACGCCCGCCGCGCCCTTGGAGGCGATCACCATGAAGACCAGCAGGGAGATCTGCTCGCCGATGCTCAGCGGGTCACCCGTCGCGTTGGCGATGAAGAGGGAGGCCATCGTGAGGTAGATCGCGGTGCCGTCGAGGTTGAACGAGTAGCCGGTCGGCACGGTGATGCCGACGACGGGCTTGCTGACGCCCATGTGTTCCATCTTCGCGATCAGCCGCGGCAGGGCCGACTCGGAGGAGGAGGAGGTGGACAGGATGAGCAGGAACTCCCGGCCCAGGTACTTCAGCAGCGCGAAGATGTTGACCCCCGCCACCAGGCGCAGGATCGTGCCCAGGATCAGGAACACGAAGAGCGCGCAGGTGATGTAGAAGCCGATCATGATGACCGCGAGGGATTTCAGCGCGTCCACGCCGGTCTCGCCGACCACGGCCGCCATCGCGCCGAACGCGCCGACCGGGGCCATCCACATGATCATGGCGAGGATGCGGAAGACGAGCCGCTGGATGTGGCCGATGCCGCGCAGCACCGGCTCGCCGGCCGAGCCCAGCGCCTGGAGCGCGAACCCCGCGAGCAGGGCGATGAGCAGGGTCTGCAGGACCTCGCCCTCGGTGAAGGCCGACACCATGGTGGTGGGGATGATGCCGAGCAGGAAGTCCGCGGTGGACTCACTGGCCCCCGAAGCCTGCTTCTCACCCGCGGCGCGGGCCGCCTCGGTGAGGTGGAGGCTGGAGCCGGGCTCCAGGAGGTTGCCGACGACCAGGCCGATGGCCAGGGCCACGGTCGACATCACCAGGAAGTAGCCGAGGGCCAGACCGCCGACGGCTCCGACCTTGGCGGCCTTGCGCACGGAGCCGACGCCCAGCACGATCGTGCAGAAGATGATGGGCGAGATCATCATCTTGATGAGGTTGACGAAGCCGGTTCCGATCGGCTTGAGCTCGACGGCGGCATCCGGGGCCACGAGGCCCACCAGGATTCCGAGGCCCACCGCCGCGATCACGGCGAGATACAGATATTTCGTACGGTCCCGCTTGGCGGCGGCCACTGGCACGGGGGTCTCCTCGGCTCGTCCTTGTCCCTCCCCCGTCCCTGGGGGCCCCGGCGACTATTCCGTCCTCTGTGACGGGGAGCACGCTTACGTGCATTTCGTTCACAAGAGGGGCCGCCCCCCGGTGCCCGGCCCCTCCGGATCTCCGCCCGGGGCAGACTGGGGGAATGCGTCTCCCGCTCCCCCGTACCCGCCCGCGCAGCCTCGCGGGCCAGCTCTTCGCCATGCAGGTGGTGCTGGTCGCGGCCGTCGTGGCGGGGTGCGCCTTCTTCGCGTACGTCTCCGGCAGCGGCCAGGCCAAGGAGACGGCGACGCGGCAGGTGCGGACGGCCGCGCTGGCGATAGCGGGTTCGCCGTCGGTGCGGGAGGCGATCCGCACCCCGGACCCGTCGGCGGTGCTCCAGCCGTACGCGGAACGGGTCCGCAAGGACACCGGGATCGCCTTCGTCACCATCATGGATCCGCACGGGGTCCGCTGGACGCACCCGCACGCCGAGCGGATCGGCGAGAGCTTCCTCGGGCACACCGCGCGCGCCCTGCGCGGTGAGACCTTCTCCGAGACGTACACCGGCACGCTCGGCCCGTCGATCCGGGTCGTCACCCCGGTGCGGGACGGCGGCCGGATCGTGGGCCTCGTCAGTGCGGGCATCACGGTCGAACGCGTCTCCTCGCAGGTGCGGGCCCAGCTCGGCGCCCTGGGACTCGCGGCGGGCGCGGCACTGGCGCTCGGCGGCCTCGGCACGTACGTGATCAACGCCCGGCTGCGCCGGCACACCCACGGGATGAACGCCGCCGAGCTGAGCCGGCTGCACGACTACCACGAGGCCACGCTGCACGCGGTGCGCGAGGGGCTGCTGATGCTCGACGGACAGCGCAGGATCGCCCTGATCAACGACGCGGGCCGCGAACTGCTGGGCCTGGCGCCCGGCACGGTCGGCCGCCGGGTCGCCGACCTCGACCTGCCCGCGCCGCTGACCGGGGCCCTGCTCGCCTCCGAGGAGCGGGTCGACGAGGTGCACCTGACGGCGGACCGGGTGATCGTGGTCAACACCCGCCCCGTGGTGGGCGGGGAGCGGCGCGGCACCGTCGTCACGCTGCGGGACCACACGGAACTCCAGGCGCTGTCCGGTGAGCTGGACTCGGAACGCGGGTTCACCCAGGCGCTGCGCTCGCAGGCGCACGAGGCGGCGAACCGGCTGCACACGGTGGTCTCGCTGATCGAGCTGGGCCGGCAGGAGGAGGCGGTCGGCTTCGCGACGGCGGAGCTTGAGCTGGCCCAGGCGCTCACCGACCGGGTCGTCGGCGCGGTCGGTGAACCGGTGCTGGCGGCTCTGCTGCTCGGCAAGGCGGCGCAGGCGAACGAACGCGGGGTGGAGCTGGTGCTGGCCGAGGACAGCCTGATCGACGACGGGGCGCTGCCGGCGACACTGCCGCAGCGCGACCTGGTGACCATTCTCGGCAACCTGGTCGACAACGCGGTGGAGGCGGCGTCGGAAGCGGTGACGGGCACGCCCGCCGACGGCGTCCCCGTCCAGCGCACGGGGCCCCGGCCGGCCCGGGCCCGGGTCACGGTCACCGCGCTCGCCGGCGACGGGGAGCTCCTGCTGCGCGTGGCCGACAACGGGGCGGGCGTCGGACCGGCCGAGGCCGATGAGGTCTTCCGCCGCGGCTGGTCGACGCACGGCGCGGGCCGGGGCCTCGGCCTGGCCCTCGTACGGCAGGCCGCGCACCGCAACGGCGGGTCCGTGTCGCTGGAGCGGGGCCCGGAGGGCGGCGCGGAGTTCACCGTACGGCTCCCCCTGCCGCAGGGCAGCGGTGCGCGGAAGGAGGCGGCCCTGTGACCTCCGTGATCCGGGTGCTGGTCGTCGAGGACGACCCCGTGGCCGCCGACGCCCATCAGCTGTACGTGAACCGCGTCCCGGGCTTCTCCGTGGCGGCGGTCGCGCACACCCGGGCGGAGGCGGTGCGGGCGCTGGACCGCGTCCCGGTCGATCTGCTGCTCCTGGACCTGTATCTGCCCGACGGGCACGGGCTGCAGCTCCTGCGTGCCCTGCGCGCGGCCGGGCACGCCGCCGATGTGATCGCGGTGACCTCGGCCCGCGACCTGGCCGTGGTCCGCGAGGGGGTCTCGCTCGGCGTCGTCCAGTACGTGCTGAAGCCCTTCACCTTCGCCACGTTGCGCGACCGGCTCGTGCGCTACGCCGAGTTCCGCGCCACGGCCGGTGAGGCGAGCGGCCAGGACGAGGTGGACCGGGCCCTGGCCACCCTCCGCTCCCCGCAGCCGGCCCGGCTGCCCAAGGGCCTCAGCGGCCCGACGCTGGAGGCGGTGACCCGGGTGCTGCGCGCGGCCCCGGACGGCGTGACGGCGGCGGCGGCCGGTCTGGAGCTCGGCATCTCCCGGATCACCGCGCGCCGCTACCTGGAACACCTGGTGACCGCCGGGCGGGCGGTGCGCAGTCCACAGTACGGACAGATCGGACGCCCGGAACTGCACTACAGATGGCTGCCGGAAGGGCGCTGACCAGGCACGCAGCACCCCGGGAGGAGTCCCCGGGGCCGCCTGGATGTTCCTACGAGCCGTGTTCCGGTGTGAACCCACCGTAGTCAGACCGCCTCCGACCTCCTACGGTGGGCCCGTGCACCCCACTCCGCCTTTCAACGCCCCCGCCGCGCGAAGACTTCGCGAGGCCCTGGGTATGGCTCCCGGTCATGTCGCATATGGCCTCGGCGCCCAGTACGGCCTCCGCGTCACCGCTGAGACGGTCGCGTCCTGGGAGCGCGGACTCGCCTGGCCGACCGACTACGAACTCACCGCGCTGGCAGGGGTGTTGTGGTGCGCCCCCGGCGAACTCCTCACCGCCGCGCGTACGCTGCGCGAGCACCGGGTCGCCCGGGAGGTGACCCCGGAGGAGCTGGCGGGACGGCTCGGGATGTCCGCGTCCGCGTATCTGCGGATGGAGGAGTCGGGCAGGTGGCGGGGCAATGAACGCCAGTCCGCCGCACTCAGCGAGGCGCTGGGCCTCAGCGCCGCCGCGTTCGTGACGGTCTCCGGACGGGACGAGGAACTGGCGGAACTGCTGCGCAGCGCGGTGACGACCCGCTGGCAGGGATACGTCAAGCCGGTGTCGAAGCTCGCACCGGTGGACCGGTCGGTGGTCCAGGAGATGCTCGACCGGCTGCACGCCGACTACCAGGCGCTCATGGTGTCCACGCTCAGCTGGAGCAGCACGGGCGCGGAGCGGTCGGGCGCGAGCGGGGACGCCGGCCGGGCGTTCCTCGCGGGGATCGTGGACCGGTTCTGGGAGACGGCGGACGCGTAGGTCGCACCGCGCCCGCCGGTACCGGCTCGCAACACCCGCGCCGGCACCGGCTCGGACACCGGCTCAGAAGACCGATTCGGCCTCGTGCATCCGGGCCAGGGGCACGGTCTTGAGCTGGGTGGTCGCGTGGGCCAGCGGCACCATCTCGATGTCGTTGCCCCGCAGCGCCGTCATGTTCCCGAAGTCGCCCCGGTGCGCCGCCTCCACCGCGTGCCAGCCGAAGCGGGTGGCGAGCACCCTGTCGTACGCGGTCGGCGTGCCGCCGCGCTGGACGTGACCGAGGATGACCGGGCGGGCCTCCTTGCCGAGCCTGGTCTCCAGCTCGACGGCGAGGCGGTTGCCGATGCCCTGGAAGCGCTCGTGGCCGTACTGGTCGATCTCGCCCTTGGCGTACGGCATGGAGCCCTCGGCCGGGTGCGCACCCTCGGCGACGCAGATGACCGCGAACTTCTTGCCGCGCGCGAAGCGCTCCTCGACCATCTTGACCAGGTCTTCGACCTCGAACTTCCGCTCGGGCAGGCAGATGCCGTGCGCGCCGCCGGCCATCCCGGACTCCAGCGCGATCCATCCCGCGTGGCGGCCCATCACCTCGACGACCATGACCCGCTGGTGCGATTCGGCGGTGGTCTTCAGACGGTCTATGGCCTCGGTCGCGACGCCCACGGCGGTGTCGAAGCCGAAGGTGCGGTCGGTGGCGGAGATGTCGTTGTCGATGGTCTTCGGGACGCCGACGACGGGCATACCGGCGTCCGACAGCATCCGGGCGGCCGTGAGGGTGCCCTCGCCGCCGATCGGGATCAGTGCGTCCATGCCGTAACGGCGGCTCAGCTCGGCGCAGTTCTCCGCGGCTTCGCGCAGCCGGGCGCGCTCCAGACGGGCGGAGCCGAGGATGGTGCCGCCGCGGGCGAGGATGCCGCTCACCGCGTTCAGGTCCAGGGGGCGGAAGTGGCCGTCGAGGAGGCCCTTGAAACCGTCCTCGAACCCGATGACCTCATCGCCGTGACCCACCACGGCACGGTGCACGACCGAGCGGATCACTGCGTTCAGGCCTGGGCAGTCGCCGCCTGCGGTGAGAACTCCGATGCGCATCGTGCTGTATCTCCTGCTCGCTGGGGCCCGTCGTGTGCCGTGCGGGCCGGGGGCAACGGCATCATCCCCCGTACCGTGAGTCACGACGATTGTCCCACGCCAGGCGCGCACCTCGCGCTTCCGGCTGCTCCGGGGGCGCGCGGGACGGCCGACGCGGCGTTGCGGCGGCCTCGGCCAGGGCATTCGTCCGGCGGGCGGCCCCTTGGTCCCCGCAGGTATCGTCAAACAGGCGATACGACTCGAACCGGACAACGTACCGGACAAGAGATGACGGGAGAGCACGCGTGACGCGCAGCGTGTACGTGACCGGGATCGACCGGGGAGACGGCCGCCAGGTCGTCGATCTGGGAGTCATGGAACTCCTGACGCGCCAGGTGGACCGGGTCGGGGTCTTCCGGCCCCTGGTCCACGACGACCCCGACCGGCTCTTCGAACTGCTGCGGGCGCGCTACCGCCTCTCGCAGGACCCGGGGACCGTCTACGGGCTCGACTACCACGAGGCCTCCGCGATACAGGCCGAACAGGGTACGGACGAGCTGGTCTCGCGGCTCGTCGAACGCTTCCACCGGGTGGCGGCCGCCTACGAGGTGGTGCTCGTCCTCGGCACCGATTTCGCCGCCACGCAGCTCCCCGACGAGCTGGCCCTGAACGCCCGCCTCGCCAACGAGTTCGGCGCCTCGGTGATCGCGGTGGTCGGCGGCCAGAAGCAGGACGCGGAGTCCGTGCGGGCCGAGACCCGCAACGCGTACCGCGCGTACGCCGGTCTGGGCTGCGACGTGCTGGCGATGATCGTGAACCGGGTGGCGTCCGCCGACCGCGAGGTCATCGCGGAGCGGCTCTCGGCCACCCTGCCGGTGCCCTGCTCGGTGCTGCCCGACGACCCGGCCCTGTCGGCGCCGACGGTCGCGCAGATCACCGCGGCGCTGGACGGCACGGTGCTGCTGGGCGACGACTCGGGCCTGGCCAGGGACGCGCTGGACTTCGTGTTCGGCGGCGCGATGCTGCCGAACCTGCTGAAGGCGCTGACCCCGGGGTGCCTCGTGGTGACGCCCGGGGACCGGGCCGACCTGGTGGTCGGGTCCCTGGCCGCGCACAGTGCCGGGACGCCGCCCATCGCGGGGCTGCTGCTGACGCTCGACGAGCGGCCGGGCGAGGAGATACTCAAGCTGGCCGCGCGCCTCGCTCCGGGCACCCCGGTCGTCTCGGTGGCCGGCGGCTCCTTCCCGACGGCCGGGGAGCTGTTCGCTCTGGAGGGCAAGCTGAACGCGGCGACGCCGCGCAAGGCCGAGACCGCCCTGGGGCTCTTCGAGCGACATGTCGACACAGCCGCGCTCCTGGACCGGATCTCGGTCGCCCGCAGCGGCCGGGTCACGCCGATGATGTTCGAGCACGAGCTGCTGGAGCAGGCACGCGCGGACCGGCGCCGGGTGGTGCTGCCGGAGGGCGGCGAGGAAAGGGTGCTGCGCGCCGCCGACGTGCTGCTGCGCCGCGACGTCTGCGAGCTCACGCTCCTCGGCGATCCCGACGCCATCCGCAAGAAGGCGGCCGACCTCGGCATCGACCTGGCCGGCACCCAGCTCATCGACCCGCAGACCTCCGAACTGCGCCAGGCGTTCGCCGAGCGGTACGCGCAGCTGCGCGCCCACCGCGGGGTGACGGTCGAGCTCGCGTACGACGTCGTCTCGGACGTGAACTACTTCGGCACCCTGATGGTCCAGGAGGGGCTCGCGGACGGCATGGTCTCCGGGGCCGTGCACTCCACGGCGGCGACGATCCGCCCCGCGTTCGAGATCATCAAGACGAAGCCGGATGCCTCGATCGTCTCGTCCGTGTTCTTCATGTGCCTCGCCGACAAGGTCCTGGTGTACGGCGACTGCGCGGTCAACCCCGACCCCGACGCGGAGCAGCTCGCGGACATCGCCGTCCAGTCCGCGGTCACCGCCGCCCGCTTCGGCGTGGAGCCCCGGATCGCGATGCTCTCCTACTCGACCGGGACCTCCGGCACGGGCGCCGACGTCGACAAGGTCCGCGAGGCGACGGACCGGGTGCGCGCGAGCCGCCCGGACCTGATGATCGAGGGCCCGATCCAGTACGACGCCGCGGTGGAGCCGAGCGTGGCGGCCACGAAACTGCCCGGCTCCGAGGTGGCGGGCCAGGCGACGGTCCTGATCTTCCCGGACCTGAACACCGGCAACAACACCTACAAGGCCGTGCAGCGCTCGGCGGGGGCCGTGGCCGTCGGCCCCGTCCTCCAGGGGCTGCGCAAGCCCGTCAACGACCTGTCCAGGGGCGCGCTCGTCCAGGACATCGTCAATACCGTGGCCATCACGGCGATCCAGGCACAGGGCGAGGAGCGACCCGCATGACCACCGAGAAGACCGAAGGCACCACCCCCGGAGCGACCCGGGTGCTCGTCCTCAACTCCGGCTCCTCCTCCGTGAAGTACCAGCTCCTCGACATGCGCGACCGCAGCCGCCTCGCGTCGGGCCTGGTGGAGCGCATCGGCGAGGAGACCTCCCGCCTCGTCCACACCCCGCTGGCCGGCGGCGGCGAGAGCCGGGAGCGCCACGGCCGGATCCCCGACCACGAAGCGGCACTCAAGGCCGCCGCCGAGGAGCTCGCGGCCGACGGGCTCGGCCTGGACTCCCCCGAGCTCGCCGCGATCGGCCACCGGGTGGTGCACGGCGGGCTGCGGTTCACCGAGCCGACCGTGATCACCGACGAGGTACTGAAGGAGATCGAGCGCCTGGTCCCGGTCGCGCCGCTGCACAACCCGGCGAACATCACCGGCATCCGCACGGCCCGGGCGCTGCGCCCCGACCTGCCGCAGGTGGCGGTCTTCGACACGGCGTTCCACACGACGATGCCGGAGTACGCGGCGCGCTACGCGATCGACGTGGAGACGGCCGACGCCCACCGGATCCGCCGTTACGGATTCCACGGCACCTCACACGCGTACGTCTCCCGCAAGGCGGCCGAGCTGCTGGAGAAGGCCCCCGAGGACGTCAACGTCATCGTGCTGCACCTGGGGAACGGCGCCTCGGCCTCGGCGGTGGCCGGCGGCCGGTGCGTGGAGACCTCGATGGGACTGACCCCCTTGGAGGGGCTGGTCATGGGTACGCGTTCCGGAGACATCGATCCGGCGGTCACCTTCCACCTCAAGCGGGTGGCGGGTATGTCGGCCGACGAGATCGATGAACTTCTCAACAAGAAGAGCGGTCTGGTCGGCCTCTGCGGCGACAACGACATGCGGGAGATCAGGCGCCGGGTCGACGAGGGCGACGAGCGGGCAGCGCTCGCCTTCGACATCTACGTCCACCGGCTGAAGAAGTACATCGGCGCGTATTCGGCCGTCCTCGGCCGGGTGGACGCCGTGGTCTTCACGGCGGGGGTCGGTGAGAACTCGGCTCCCGTGCGCCAGGCCGCCATCGCGGGCCTGGAGGAGCTGGGGCTCGTGGTGGACGCGGATCTCAACGCCGTACGATCCGGCGAACCCCGTCTGATCTCGCCGAATTACGCCCGCGTCGCCGTCGCCGTGGTGCCGACGGACGAAGAGCTGGAGATCGCCGGCCAGACCTTCGCACTGGTCGACAACTGAGCACCCCCGCGCCCCTTTGTATCTTCCACCAGACGGAATATTCCGCAGCGAAACAAACCGATAGGATCCGCCTCATGCGCCGTTCCAAAATCGTCTGCACCCTCGGTCCCGCCGTCGACTCCCATGAGCAGCTCGTCGCTCTGATCGAGGCCGGCATGAGCGTGGCCCGATTCAACTTCAGTCACGGTTCCCACGCGGAGCACCAGGGTCGTTACGACCGGGTCCGCAAGGCCGCCGCCGAGACCGGGCGGGCGGTCGGCGTGCTCGCCGACCTCCAGGGCCCGAAGATCCGCCTCGCGAAGTTCGCCGAGGGGCCGGTCGAACTGGTCCGCGGGGACGAGTTCGTCATCACCTCCGAGGACGTCCCCGGGGACAAGTCGATCTGCGGTACGACCTACAAGGGCCTGCCCGGCGACGTCGCCAAGGGCGACCCGATCCTGATCAACGACGGCAACGTCGAGCTGAAGGTCGTCTCCGTGGACGGCCCCCGCGTCCACACCATCGTCATCGAGGGCGGGGTGATCTCCGACCACAAGGGGATCAACCTCCCGGGTGCGGCGGTCAACGTCCCGGCCCTGTCCGAGAAGGACATCGACGACCTGCGCTTCGCCCTGGCGATGGGCTGCGACCTGGTCGCGCTCTCCTTCGTGCGCGACGCGAGCGACGTCAAGGACGTCCACAAGATCATGGACGAGGAGGGCCGCCGGGTCCCCGTCATCGCCAAGGTCGAGAAGCCGCAGGCCGTCGAGAACATGGAGGGCGTCGTCGCGGCGTTCGACGGCGTGATGGTCGCCCGTGGCGACCTCGCCGTCGAATACCCGCTGGAGAAGGTCCCGATGGTGCAGAAGCGCCTGGTGGAGCTCTGCCGGCGCAACGCGAAGCCGGTGATCGTGGCGACCCAGATGATGGAGTCGATGATCACCAACTCGCGGCCGACCCGCGCCGAGGCGTCCGACGTCGCCAACGCGATCCTGGACGGCGCGGACGCGGTCATGCTCTCCGCCGAGTCCTCGGTGGGCGCGTACCCGATCGAGACGGTCAAGACGATGTCGAAGATCGTCGTCGCCGCCGAGGAGGAGCTGCTCTCCAAGGGCCTCCAGCCCCTGGTCCCGGGCAAGAAGCCCCGCACCCAGGGCGGTTCGGTCGCCCGGGCCGCCGCCGAGATCGCGGACTTCCTGAACGGCAAGGCCCTGGTCGCCTTCACCAAGTCCGGCGACACCGCCCGCCGCCTCTCCCGCTACCGCGCCGCCCAGCCCATCCTGGCCTTCACCACCGACGAGGCGACCCGCAACCAGCTGGCCCTCAGCTGGGGCGTCGAGGCCTACGTGGTCCCGCACGTGGACAACACGGACGCGATGGTGGACCTGGTCGACGGGGAACTGCGGAAGCTGAACCGTTACAGCAACGGCGACACGATGGTCATCACGGCCGGCTCGCCTCCCGGCATCCCCGGCACCACCAACATGGTGCGCGTGCACCAGGTGGGCGGCCAGACCCGCGACTGACCGCCCAGCGGTCCCCTACGCGAGACGAGGGCGGCGCCCCGGTTCAGATCGAACCGGGGCGCCGCCCTCGGGCGTTGGATGGGTCCGGACGGGTCGAGCCCTGGGGTTCTCGCTCCAAGGGACGACTCCGGTCGGACTTCAGCGATCAGGAGAACATGACCCGGGAGGTGTTGTAGCCATGCCCGATCTCTCACCAAGTGCCGGTGGCGTCGCGCGCGACGATGTCCGTCTCGCCGTCGCCCGTGCGGTCGCCCTTGCCTGAGATCTGGGTGTACTGACCCAGCCGTTGCTTACGAAGCCGTGACTGCTGGCGCACCCGCCGGCCGTCGTCCAGACCCAGGTGTCGTCCGAGATGGACGTCTGCACGGTGTGCCCGGGGTAGGGAGAGGACCGATGGATCGTTCTACGGAGTTCACTTTCGGCATCCCGTGGGTCACGAGCTTCTTCCATCAGGACTGGAAGCTGGACGCGTCCACGGAAGCGAAAGCCGTGGCCGGTGAGTTCGTGGAGGAGCTGGATCCGGAAGCGGTGCTGTTGGTGCGCCGTGACGCCCGGCTCCTCCACGAGGGGCTCCCCGCCGGGCAGATCACCGTCCTGTGGGAGGGGTGTGTGGAGGGCGGGGAGTACTTCTTCCACTGCGGTCGCCTCACGGACGGTGCCGAGTGGATGCGACAGGTGATCGAGGTGTGCGACGCATGGCTCGCCCGCCGTCGGGACACTGTGACGCTCTCCGAGGCGGACCGCTACGAGGGGCGGGAGCTGACCGGTCAGGTCCGGTCCGCCATTGAGCTGTTCGACGGCTGGCTCCGCCGGGAGATGATCGAGGCGCTCACCGAGTGCGTCGGGCGCTGCACCCCTGATCTCGCCTTCCGGTTGCTTCTGCGAGCTCTGCCCAGGAGGAGCGCCGCGCTATCCCCGCATTACCTGTACCTGTCGAAGGAGCAGTACGCGCGGCTCGCCTCGCTAGGGCAGGAGTTCCGGTACGGGGAGTACGTCGTGAGTGACGTCAAGTACCTCGTGGACGCGTAGCCCTGCCTTCGATGGAGCCGGCCGCCACGTCCGGTGCCACCGGGAAACACGGCTGTGGGCCGCGCCTCCTGAAGAGGCGCGGCCCACAGCCGTTGTGCGGCTCCCGAACGGGTTCAGGGTGGGTCAGCCGTCGTGCGTGAAGTAGTTCTGCAGACCCGGCACCGTCAGCGTCCCGCCGAACTGGCCCGCCTGCTTCAGCTTCACGTTGGTGAAGAACGCGAACGGCACGTTCAGCGGCGGGGGCGTCTGAGGGCTGAAGGTGATCGGGATGAGGCCGAAGAGGTTGCCCTTCAGCTCGTCCGTGTACATCGTCACCTCACCGTCGCGGATGGTGGAGGTGGAGCCCTTGCGCGCCTTCACGTGGCCCGTCACGCCCGGCTGCGGGCCGACGGTCAGCTGGTGGAGGTCCTTGATGTCGATGGAGGAGGCGGTGAACTTCAGCACCTTCTTCGTGCTGCCGTCGCCCTTCTCCACCTCGACGATGCCCTTGTAGTCGAGCCCGACCAGGGTGAGCAGCGAGCTCTCCAGGACCCACGGGTCGTTCGGGAGGCGGGGGATGCCCGGCTCCAGCTTGGCGTTGGCCAGGGCCTCCGGGTCGGCGGTCGGGCACGGGAAGGGCTGCTTGGCCCCGTCCGCTATGTCCTCGTCCGCCTTCGGGTCGAGCCCCTTGACGTCCTCGTCGAGCTCCTCGACCGGCTTGCCGGCCTTGTCCGCAGCTTCGCGGATGGCGTCGGTGGTCTTGTCGACCGTGTCCTTCGCCGCGTCCGTGACCTTCTCGACGGGCTTGTCGGCCGCCTTCTCCGTGGGCTCCTCGGTGGCGGACTTCGAGGGCTCCGGAGTCGCCGTGGTGGCGCTGGGGGACGGGCTCGCCGTCTCCTGGTCCGGTCCGTCGAAGAGGTCCTTGAGCGCGTCGCCCACTCCCAGCGGGTCGAGCGGGTTCGTCGACTCCGTGGCGGTGGGACTCGGGCTGGCCGTCGCGGCAGGGGCGTCGGCGCTCTTCCGGTCCGTGTCAGCCGTGTCCGACGTGTCGGCCGTCGCTTCGTCCGTGGCGCTCGCCGACGCCGACGGGGTGGCGGTGGGCTTCGGAGTTGCCTCATCGCTCGCGTCCGGCGCGGGCTTGCTGCTCTCGGAGGCCGACGGGGAGGGCGTCTTCGACGCCGAGGGCGACGGGTCCGCCGACTCGCTCGGCTCGTCGGAACGGGTCACACAGGGGCCGGGCGCGAAGGGGATGTCGGTGGCGTCGTCGGCCATCGCGAGCCTGGGGGTGAGCCCCATCCCGACGAAGACGGCCGTCGGCATCGCGGCGAGCGCGAACGCCTTCTTGCCGGCGGGCATGTGCAGCTTCGTCAGCAGCGACTTCTTGGGGGCCGCGTGGCGCGGGCCCCGCTGCTCCTGGAGGCCACCCTCGCCCAGGGCGTTCACCTGCCTGTCGTCACCCCGCACGATGCCTCCCGCCGTCGGCTTCGACTGTCGTGTCGTACTGCGCCGGCTGCTGCTGCTCCGGGACTCCCATCCCGTGGAACGCGCCCTCGGGCTGGGCAGGGGCCTGCTGGTCGTTCCCGTACGAGAAGGCGTCCGGCGCTTCCGCACCGAGGAGTTCCGGCTCCTCCTCCTCACCCAGGAGGCGCTGCTCGGGATCGGCTTCGCCCGCGTTCGGGTCGCCCGGGACCCAGGACACGGAGAGCGCGCCACCGATCAGGGCGAAGAGGAAGCCGATGAGGAAGCCGCCGATGTTGGCGACGGGTATGGAGATCAGCGCCAGCAGAATCGAGGCGACACCGGCGAAGACCCGGACGATGCTGTGGAACCACATCGTCAGGCCCAGCGTGATGAGCAGGACCCCGATGATGAGCGATCCGGCGCCCGCGGTGGTGGACATGGCCAGCGTCATGTTGCCGAGGTGCATGTTCGCGTACGGGAAGTACGCGATGGGTACACCACCCAGCATGGTGAACAGGCCCGCCCAGAACGGCCGGTTACCCCGCCAGGTGCGGAACGCCCGCCGCGAGACGCTGAGTTGGTGCTCGTTCTGCCCTTGGGATTCGGGGCTCATGGAAAACAGCTCCCTGGAACCGGTACTGCTGTGAGAAAGAGAAGGGTGGGTGGCCGGGGATCCGCCGCGAGGCGTGCCCCGGCCACCCGGGCGAGTGCTTAGTAGCACTCCTTGACGCCCTTGTGCAGCTTCAGCGACAGGTCGGGAAGCTTGAACGTTCCTGCCGTGGTGGCCCATGCCTGCTGGCGAACCTTCGACAGCTTGGCGACCTCGGCGCGCTGCGAGAACCCGTACGGGTTGGCCTGCGTGCCGGGCTGGATGCCCGGGTTCTTCAGCGAACCGGCGGCCACACCGATGTCGATGTTCGTGAACTCGGCGTCCGCGTCGAGCTGCGAGACGTCGAGGTACAGGTCCTTGGCGTAGACCTTGTCCTTGCCCGTGCCGGCGTTGAGCTGCAGCGTGATGCTGCCGAGCCCGAACGGCAGGTCGGGCGTGACGACCGACTGGCACATGTTGGTGATGGTGGCCTCGCTGAACCCGGACACGGCGACCGGAGCGGCCATGTCCTTGCCCTTGAGGTCCTTGCCCGTCGCCACACTGCCGTACTGGACGAAGTCCTGGCCGACCAGCTCATCCGCGCTGACCTTGAACTCCTGGCCGGACACGCTGAACGACGCGGCGAGCGCGCCCTGTGCCAGACCGACACCCACCGCGGCGGTGGCTATGACGCTCGGCACCATGACGACAGCGAAACGCTTCCATCTCGTGCCACCGCGAACCTGGGAACTCATACTTTTCCTCCTTCTCGGACGTACATCTCCGGCCTGGCATCCTGCCCGACCTGGGAGGGGAGAAGTGCTACGTCCTCGGAAAGGAGAGCGCCTGCGGAAGGGGCCTGAACCATGCCCGAATCACCGGCGATCACCCCCGAGCGACAACCACTGGCCACGCGTTCGCGCAACCTGTTTCGGACAGGCCCTGCGGTCAGCAGGAACCCCCCTGTCCGGAATCGGCGCCACTGCCGCCGATCCACTCGGTGGGGACCCAACAGTGCCGCCGCACCGACTGGCAGCCGGACTGGCGTTATTGGACCGAGCGTGGCCGATCGTGGTCCATTCGCGGCCGTGGCACAAGGGGGTTCGTTACTCGCTAGTAACGGCCCGATAACCGACCCACGACCGCGCGACACCGGGCGGCCACACAGGGTTGCCCCGAGTGGGCAGACGAAAGCCACCATTGGTGAGCGAAGCCGGACAGATCCCAAAGATCGATTTACTGGGAGTAACAGGCCGTCGTTTTATCAAGATTTGGTAAAGCGGAGGGCTCTCTTATCGCCGGAACGCGAAAACGGCCGTGACCCCCACCCGGGGCCACGGCCGTGTTGTCAGATCAGAACAAGACGCGCGCGAGCGCGGTGCGCGCGGCGCCGACGCGCGGGTCGTCGGGGCCGATCACCTCGAAGAGCTCCAGCAGACGGACCCTCACCCGGTCCCGGTCGTCGCCGAAATTGCGGCGGACCGTCTCGACGAGACGCCCGAACGCGTCCTCGACATGACCGCCGACCAGATCGAGATCGGCCGCGGCGATCTGCGCGTCCGCGTCCCCCGGATTCTCCGCGGCTTCCTTGCGGACCTGCTGCGGGTCCATCTTCTGGACCCGGCCGAGCAGTTCCGCCTGCGCCAGGCCGAGCTTCGCCTCGCTGTTGGCCGGGTCGTCGGAGAGGACGTTCTTGTACGCCTGGACGGCCCCGGCGAAGTCATTGGCGTCCAGCGCCTGCGCGGCCGCCTCCAGCAGCGAGTCGTACGGCCCCGCGGGGGCCTCGGGGGCCTGCGCGGCCGCGTCCGCGCCCGCCGCGCCCTGGTCGACCGCGATGCCGGTGAGCCCGAACCGCTCCTCACCGACCTGGATCAGCTGGTCCAGGGTCTCGCGGATCTGGGCCTCCGGGGCCGCGCCCTGGAAGAGGGGCAGCGCCTGTCCCGCGACGACGGCGAAGACGGCCGGGATGCCCTGGATCCCGAACTGCTGCATCAGCATCTGGTTGGCGTCGACATCGACCTTGGCCAGCAGGAAGCGGCCGTTGTACTCACGGGCCAGGCGCTCCAGGAGCGGACCCAGCTGCTTGCACGGCTCGCACCACTCGGCCCAGAAGTCGATGACGACCGGGACTTCGGCGGAGCGCTGGAGGACGTCGCTCTCGAAGCCCGCCTCATCGACGTCGATCACGAGGGAGGAGGGGGACACGGCTGCGGGGCCGCCCTGCCGGGCGGACTCGGCGCGCGCCTGCTCCGCCTTCGCCTTGGCCTCACCGGCCGCCTTCACCGCGGCGAGGTCGACGACGCCGCTCATGGACATGTTCCTAGGCTGCATACGTACATCCTCCCCCCTCGGCACGCTGTTCCGGAAAGCGATGGGCGAACCGCACCCGTCCGCAGTCCTCGCCGGCATGCGAGGTGGGCGGACAGACACGGCCCAGGGGCCCCTGAAAGACCCGGTTCGGCGCCCGGTCCCCACCCGGCGCCTGTGGTTGTAGCTCGTTCGCAGCGCCACGACGGCAGGGCCATCGTTCTTACGCTACGACCCGTAGCGTAACTGGCCACCGCCCTCGGTGCACAAGAGTGTTCGGTGATCTGTCTCACGGGGAGCAGGGTCGGCTGAAACCAGTGCCTCGACCGGCAATGTCTGCCCATGGAGGAGCGTCGTCCAGTGCGTGCGATCGCAAGGCGGCCGAGAGTCCTCGTAGCGGAGCTACTGGGGCTTTCGGCCAACGCGGCGAGCGTGCGTGCTGGACGGCGCGACGGGGCAAAGCTTGCCGGTCGCGGCGCTGGCTACCGGCGGGTATGGTCGCGGGATGCTGAGCCGCAGCCACCCCAAACCCTCACGAACGGGACGTCCCCGCAGCGCCGCCGCCGACGAGGCGATCCTCGAAGCCACCAGAGCCTCGCTGGTCGACCTCGGCTGGTCGAAGCTGACGATGGGCGATGTGGCGACGCGTGCGGGGGTCGCGAAGACGACCCTGTACCGGCGGTGGGCGGGCAAGAACGAACTGGTCGTGGACGCCGTGGCGGTGCTCTTCGACGAGCTGGAACTCCCGGACCTGGGCAGCCTGTCCGCCGACGTGCAGGCGATGGTCCTGCAGTTCGCCGCACTGCTGGAACGGCCGGAGACCCAGACCGCGCTGATGGCGGTGGTCGCGGAGTCCACCCGTGACGAGGCGTTGCGCACCCGGATCCGCGACTCGATCGTGAACCGGCAGAAGCGCCTCGTCCTCCAGGGGCGGCAGCGTGCGCAGGAGCGCGGGGAGCTGCCCGTCGAGCCGGACGAGGCCACGGCGGCGCTGACCGCGGACCTGGTCTTCGACGTGATCGCCGGCGCGGTGGTGCACCGGGCACTGGTCAGCGCCGAGCCCGTCGACGCGGAATGGGCCCGGCGCTTCACACTGCTGCTGCTGGCAGGGCTGGGCGCGGCCGCCACGGGGTAGCGGCCGGCCGCGGTCCTGCGGGGCCGTCAGAAGCCCGGCGGCTCCGTGTACGTGCCCCACTCCTCACGGAGCACCCCGCAGATCTCGCCCAGCGTCGCCTCCGCGCGGACCGCGTCGAGCATCGGCGCGATCATGTTGGAGCCGTCGCGGGCGGCGGCCAGCATCGCGTCCAGCGCCGCGGTCACCCGGGCGTCGTCGCGGCCCTCCTTGCGGCCGGCCAGCTCGCGGACCTGCTCGCGCTCGACCTCGTGACTGACCCGCAGGATCTCCAGGTCGCCGGTGACCGAGCCGTGCGCCACGTTGACGCCGACGACCCGCTTGTCGCCCTTCTCCAGCGACTGCTGGTACCGGAAGGCGGACTCGGCGATCTCGCCGGTGAACCAGCCGTCCTCGATGCCGCGCAGGATGCCCGACGTCATCGGCCCGATCGGGTGCTGTCCGTCCGGGTGGGCGCGGGTGCCCCGCTCCTTGATCTGGTCGAAGATCTTCTCGGCTTCCGCCTCGATCCGGTCGGTGAGCTGTTCCACGTACCAGGAACCGCCCAGCGGATCGGCCACGTTGGCGACGCCGGTCTCCTCCATCAGCACCTGCTGGGTGCGCAGCGCGATCTCGGCGGCCTGCTCGGAGGGGAGCGCGAGGGTCTCGTCGAGGGCGTTGGTGTGCAGGGAGTTGGTGCCGCCGAGGACCGCGGACAGCGCCTCGACGGCGGTCCGTACGACGTTGTTGTACGGCTGCTGCGCGGTCAGCGAGACACCGGCGGTCTGGGTGTGGAAGCGGAGCCACTGCGCCTTGTCGGTCTTCGCTCCGTACGTCTCCTTCATCCAGCGGGCCCAGATCCGGCGGGCCGCGCGGAACTTGGCGATCTCCTCGAAGAAGTCGAGGTGCGCGTCGAAGAAGAAGGAGAGGCCGGGGGCGAAGGTGTCGACGTCGAGGCCGCGGGAGAGGCCGAGCTCCACGTAGCCGAAGCCGTCGGCGAGGGTGTACGCGAGCTCCTGCGCGGCCGTGGCTCCGGCCTCGCGGATGTGGTAGCCGGAGACGGAGAGCGGCTTGTAGGCGGGGATGTCGCGGGCGCAGTGCTCCATCAGGTCGCCGATGAGGCGCAGGTGGGGCTCGGGCTGGAAGAGCCACTCCTTCTGTGCGATGTACTCCTTGAAGATGTCCGTCTGCAGCGTGCCGTTGAGCACGGCCGGGTCGACGCCCTGGCGCTCGGCGGCGACCAGGTACATGCAGAAGACGGGCACGGCGGGACCGCTGATCGTCATCGAGGTGGTGACGTCGCCGAGCGGGATGTCCTGGAACAGGACCTCCATGTCGGCGGCGGAGTCGATGGCCACACCGCAGTGGCCGACCTCGCCGAGTGCGCGGGGGTCGTCGGAGTCCCGGCCCATCAGCGTCGGCATGTCGAAGGCGACGCTCAGCCCGCCGCCGCCCGCGGCGAGGATCATCTTGTAGCGCTCATTGGTCTGCTCGGCGTTGCCGAAGCCGGCGAACTGGCGGATGGTCCAGGTGCGGCCGCGGTAGCCGGTCGGGTGCAGGCCCCGGGTGAAGGGGTACTCGCCGGGCCAGCCGATCCGCTCGAAGCCCTCGTACGCGTCCCCGGGGCGGGGGCCGTAGACGGGGTCGACCGGGTCCCCGGAGAGCGTGGTGAAGTCCGCGTCACGCTTGCGGGCCTTGTCGTAACGGGCCTGCCAGCGGCGGCGGCCTTCCTCGATCGCGTCAGCGTCCATGCCACCAATTTACTAGGACGTCCTAGTAAATGTCGATGACAAACCGCCCGGCGCTTCGCGCGGGGCGGTTCGGGGTCAGCTGTCAGGCCTTCGCGGGGGCCGCGGGCGTCGGGTCCGCGATCAGAGGCTCGACCTCGCGGACGACCTTGCGCTCGACGAAGAACGCGGCCGTCGGGATCGTGCCGGAGAGCAGCACCCAGGCCAGCTTGCCCATCGGCCACTTCGCCTTGGACCCGAGGTCGAAGGCGAAGATCAGGTAGATGATGTACAGCACGCCGTGGATCTGGGAGACGACGAGGGTCAGCCCCTCACCCTTCTCGAAGCCGTATTTGAAGATCATGCACACGCAGAGGATCAGCAACATGACGGCGGTGACGTAAGCCATCACCCGATAGCGGGTCAGCACACTGCGTTTCATGCCATCGAGCGTAACCGGCAGCCCGGGGCGATCTTGCGGCGGGCCCGCGGCCGGAGAGGGCCCGCTCAGTTCTCCTCGAAGTCGTGGGCGGCGATGCGCAGCGGACGCAGGAGCGCGAAGATCTCCTCGCACTCCTCGGCGTCGTACACGCCGAGGCCGAACTCCATCGCGACCAGGTCACGGGTGGCGGACTCCACGACCTCGCGGCCCTTGTCCGTGATGGACGCGAGCGTTCCGCGGCCGTCGTTCGGGTTGGGGCGCTTGGCGACGAGCCCGGAGCGCACCAGCCGGTCCACGGTGTTCGTCACGGAGGTGGGGTGGACCATCAGCCGCTCGCCGATCTTGGACATCGGCAGCTCGCCGGCCTTCGAGAAGGTGAGCAGCACCAGCGCCTCGTACCGCGCGAAGGTCAGTCCGTACGGTCTGACGACCGCGTCCACCTCGGCGAGCAGGATCTGCTGCGCCCGCATGATCGAGGTGATCGCCCCCATCGAGGGCACCGGGCCCCAGCGCTGCTGCCAGAGTTCGTCGGCGCGGGCGATGGGATCGAAGGGGAGACTGAGGGGCTTCGGCACGGCCACGACCTTACCCATGAGGAACTTCCGGCTCCTCCCCGTCTCGAACTTCGGTCCGATCACGGGCCGCGGGCACGATTCTGCGCACCTCGGCGACGAGCGGGACGAGGCACAGGGTGCCGATCAGCCCCGCACCGGCGACGACCTGGTGCACCGGGAAGAACTCGGCGGCCAGCCCCGCCAGGGCCATGCCGACGCCCTGGAGCGTCATCAGCCCGGAGGTGAGCAGGGTCATCGCCCGGCCGCGCAGCGCTTCGGGTACGGCGTCGACGAACCACTGGTCGAGCCCGATGTTGTACGCCGCTCCCACCCCGGCCAGCGCGAGTGCCACCAGCGTCAGCACGAGGCCGGGGCGCGTGGCGTACAGCAGGAGCGGCAGCAGCCCCGTGGCGGCGACCGGCAGGACGATCCGCGAGCGCACACGCGGGGTCAGCCGGCCGCCCACGTACAGCTCGGCGGCGATGTGCCCGACCGGCATCGCACACATCAGCAGACCGAGCGCGGCCGGGCCGAGGCCGATCGCGTCCGCGTACGGGGCGGCGAGGGCCTCCGGTGCGACGACGAACAGGGCGGGCACCCAGAAGAGCAGCATCAGCGCGCGGATGCGGCGGTCGGCGAGGACTGCGCGGGCCCCGGCCGGCGACCCCTTGAGCAGCGCTCCGCCTCGCTCGCCCCCGGTCCTGGCGGGCCGGTCGCGGGTGCCGAACCGGAGCAGGGCCGCGGAGCAGAGGAACGTGCCGGCGGTGAGGGTGATCGCCCCGCGCGCGGAGAGCGCCGCGAGCAGCACACCGCCGACGCCGAAGCCGGTCAGCAGCGCGCTCTGGGAGACGATGCGCAGCAGCGAGCGGCCCAGTACGTAGAGGTCTCCCTCGCCGAGGATGTCGGTGAGGGCGGCCATCCGCGTCCCGGTGAAGACCGGCGAGACGGCGGCGACGAGACAACGCAGCGCGAGGAGCCCGCCGACCGGGGTGCCCGGCAGCACCATGACCGCGACGCAGCCCGCGCAGATCAGATCGCAGGTGACCAGGACCCGGCGGGCCGGGTAGCGGTCGGCGACCCCGGCGAAGAGGGTGCCGCCGACGAGATACGGGAGGAAGCCGAGCGCGAAGGTGAGGGCGCTGAGCAGGGGCGAGGCGGTGAGGTCGTAGACGAGGACGGTGAGCGCGAGTTCGCTGACGACGACGCCGAGCAGCGAGAGCAGATGGGCGGCGAAGACGGCCCGGAACTCCCGCACCGCGAAGACCGCGCGGTATCCGCGGGGGGAGGGCTCGGAGGGTGCTTCGGGTGCCCGGTCCCGGAGCGCGGGCGACGGCTTCGGGTCAAGGGGGTCGGCGCGCTCCGGGGAAGGGGCCGGGGCCGGCACCGGTACGGAGGGGTGGGCGGTCGCGGCGCGGGGTGGGGCCGGCGCGGCGCAGGGGCCCGCCGGACCGGGTGGGGTGTCCGTCACGTCGCGGGGGCCGCCCGCCGGAGAGGAGCTGTTGCTCGGCATGACGGCAGCTTGGAGGCGCCGGGGCCCCCGTCCGTAGACTTTCGGCTGACGCCGAATCCCCGCGAGGCCCTTCATGCCGTTCCATCTCCATTTCGACGAGAACGACCTGCTCCGCTGCCGGTTCGCGCTCTCGCCGCTCTGGGAGACGCAGGCCGCGGTGCGCACCCTTCTGCGGCCCGGGCGGCACGGGTACCACGAGCCGTGGCTGCGGCGCATCCGGGAGGCGGCCGCGGGTCTCGACCTCGGACCGCTCTGGTCGTTGATGACGGACGGCGGACACAATCCGGACTTTCTCTGTCCGCCGCCGCTGGGGCCCTACGCCTCGTTCGAGGAGGAGATCGCCGGCGTACGCGCCACCGACCCCGCACTCATCCGGGAGGACCTGGCCCTGACGCTCGCCGACCAGCCCGGCGGGCTGGACTCCCCCGCCGGGCAGGCGCTGCTCGCCGACCCCGCGCGGGCGCTGCACGAGCTCACCGCGCTGCTCGAAGAGGCCTGGGGGACCCTGGTCGAGCCCGACTGGCCACGTCTGCGCGCCCTGCTGGAGGCCGACATCGCGTACCACTCGCGCCGGCTGGCCGAGGTCGGCTTCGCGCGGCTGCTCGGTGAGCTGAGCCCCCAGCTCCGGTGGACGGACTCCACCCTCACCCTGGTCGGGATGCGGGGCCGGCACTCGCGGGTGCTCGGGGGGCAGGGGCTCGTCCTGATGCCGAGCGTGTTCGCCTGGCCGGATGTGGTCAGCGGGTACGAACCGCCCTGGCTCCCCGCGGTGATCTACCCCGCGCGCGGGATCGGCGGGCTGTGGACCGAGGCGGGCGACAGCACCCCGGACGCCCTCGCCCGGCTGCTGGGACGGGCCAGGGCCGATGTGCTGTGCGCACTCGGCGAACCGGCCGGGACGAGCGCGCTCGCCCACCGGCTGGGCCTCGCCCCGTCCTCCGTCTCGGCCCATCTCTCGGTGCTGCGGGCGGCGGGACTGCTGACGTCGCGGCGGTACGGACACCAGGTGCTGTACGAACGGACACCGCTGGGGATCGCGCTGGCAGCGCCGCAATGACGGAAGCCCCCGCCCGGTGGGCGGAGGCTCCGGACGCGCGGCGCGGGGGCGTCAGTCCGCCAGGTAACGCTCCACCGTCTCGACCTTGGAGGTCAGACCGTCGGTGACGCCCGGGCGGATATCGGCCTTCAGCACGAGGGAGACGCGTCCGGCACGCGCCTCGACGGCCGCGACGGCGCGCTTGACGACGTCCATGACCTCGTCCCACTCCCCCTCGATGGACGTGAACATGGCGTCGGTGCGGTTGGGCAGCCCCGATTCGCGGACCACCCGGACGGCGTCGGCGACGTACTCGCCGACGTCCTCGCCGACCCCCAGCGGGCTGACGGAGAAGGCGACGATCATGCGCTGACCGTGCCTTCCCGGCGGGCGCGGGCGGCGATGACGCCGTCGGCCTCGTAGCGCTTGAGAACCTTGTCGCCGTACAGGCCGCCGAACGGCAGCACGCAGAGCAGGAAGAAGAACGCGACGCGCTTGAACGGCCACTTGGTCTTGTTCCAGACGTCCAGCAGCAGGACGACGTAGATCACGAACAGCACGCCGTGCAGCATGCCGAGCGGCATCATCAGGAAGTCGATGTCGGAGACCCGGCTCAGGACCGAGCCGAAGATGATCAGCGCGGGGAAGGACAGCGCCTCGGGAATCGAGATGAGGCGCAGCCGGTGCAGGGCGGTAGCGGTCTTGATGTCCACGGGGGCACCTTCGGTGGGAGGACGGTGACAGCTTGTGAACGCAGGCACAAGCGGCACCCATTGTGGCATCGCCGCGTGCGCTGCCCGGCGGCGGGGGCGGCACGCGCGGCCTCGCCGCCGCGTCCGTTCCGCAAGGGATACGTCCCGATAGCGTCCGCATCGGGTACCGGATCCGTATCAGGGGTGATTCAGGGGCCTGATCGCGTCCCCGGCCCTGTTCCGGCGGCGGTCCGTACCGCTACCTTCGCCGGGTGGCAATGTTCCGACTCCAAGGCAGCAAGACGCTCGCCGTCGACCTGGCCGGCGACGCCGTCAAGGCGAAGAACGGTTCGATGGTCGCGTACGACGGCCGGATGACCTTCAAGAAGATGACCGGCGGCGGTGAGGGCCTGCGCGGCATGGTGACCCGCCGGCTGACCGGTGAACAGATGGCCGTGATGGAGGTGTCGGGGCACGGCACCTGCTATTTCGCCGACCGCGCGACGGAGATCAACCTGGTCTCGCTGCGCGGCGAGAAGCTGTACGTCGAGGCGAGCAATCTGCTCTGCACCGACGCCGGGCTGCGCACCGGCACCACCTTCACCGGGCTGCGCGGCGGCGGGGCGGGCAACGGCCTGTTCACCACCACGGTCGAGGGCACCGGCCAGGCGGCGATCATGTCGGACGGCTCAGCGGTGGCCCTGCGCGTGTCCGCCCCGTACCCGCTCTCCGTGGACCCGGGCGCCTACATCGCCCACCAGGGCAACCTCCAGCAGCACTTCCAGTCCGGGGTGAACTTCCGGACGCTGATGGGCGAGGGGTCCGGCGAGTCCTTCCAGATCCGGTTCGAGGGCGAGGGGCTCGTCTACGTCCAGCCCAGCGAGCGGAACACGATCGGGGGTGATGTCTGATGCCGTTCCGAGAGATCAACTCGAAGATGGTCGAGGCGACGGTGGTCCCCGGCCAGAAGATGTTCAGCCAGCGCGGTGCGATGCTCGCCTACCGAGGCGAGGTCTCGTTCACGCCGAACATCCAGGGCGGGCAGGGCGGCGTGATGTCGATGATCGGCCGCCGGATGGCCAACGAGGCGACCCCGCTGATGACGGTCGAAGGCAGCGGCACGGTGATGTTCGGCCACGGCGGCCATCACATCCAGGTGATCAACCTGACCGGGGAGACCCTGTACGTGGAGGCCGACCGGCTGCTCGCCTTCGACGGGACGCTCCAGCAGGGCACCATGTTCATGGGCTCGCAGGGCGGGGTGATGGGCATGGTGCGCGGCCAGGTGACCGGGCAGGGCCTGTTCACCACCACCCTCAAGGGCCACGGCGCGGTGGCGGTGATGGCGCACGGCGGAGTCGTCGAGCTGCCGATCACTCCGGGCCGCGAGGTGCATGTGGATCCGCAGGCGTACGTCGCGCACCACGGCGACGTGACCAACAAGCTGTCCACCGCGCTCGGCTGGCGGGAGATGGTGGGGCGCGGTTCCGGCGAGGGGTTCCAGCTGGAGCTCAGCGGCAGTGGTGCGGTGTACGTCCAGGCGTCGGAGGAGAAGCTGTGAGCGGGCCCGTGGTCTTCGACCCGATGACGCTGCCGTCGGACGACAACGTCAACGCGTACACCTTCTGTGTGGAGCTCAAGGGGAGCCAGTGGTTCCTCCAGAAGGGGAAGATGATCGCCTACTACGGGCGGATCGACTTCAACGGCATCGGCCACGGCCGCTTCCAGGGCCTGGTCCGCACGAGCTTCCACTCGCCGCTGCACGCGAGCGACTGGGTGGTGGCCGAGGGCAGCGGCAAGATGCTGCTCGCGGACCGGGCCTTCGATGTGAACTCGTACGACCTGGACGACGGCAATCTGACGATCCGGTCCGGCAACCTCCTCGCGTACCAGCCGACGCTGGCCCTGAAGCAGTCGATCGTGCCGGGGTTCCTGACGCTGATCGGCACGGGGAAGTTCGTCGCCGCGTCCAACGGTCCGGTGGTCTTCATGGAGCCGCCGCTGCGGGTCGACCCGCAGGCGCTGGTCGGCTGGGCGGACTGCCCGTCGCCGTGCCACCACTACGACCACGGCTACATGGCGGGCGTGCTGGGCGGGCTGCGGGCGTTCACGGGGATCGGGGGCGCCTCGGGCGAGGAGCACCAGTTCGAGTTCGTGGGGGCCGGTACGGTGCTGCTCCAGTCCACCGAGGTGCTGATGGCCGAGCGCCAGGTGGGGGTTGTGGCGCAGCATTAGGGCTCGGGGGGCAGGGGTCAACCTGGATCCGTGCCCGGATGCCGGGCCGGCCGGGGACCTCCGGCACCGCTTCGGTCGGTGAGCGGTAGTCTGCGGAGTGTGACGTCGAACGTGTGCGCCCAGCCTGCGAGCGCGTGCCGGGCGTCACATCCCCCACTTCGTCCGGCTTTCAACTTCTTAGGTAGAATCCATATATGGAGACCGAGACGGCCACCCGCTGGCTGAGCGACGCGGAGCAGTGCGCCTGGCGCACCCACCTGGACGTCAGCAGGCTGCTGATGCACCAACTGGAGAAGGACCTCCAGCCGTTCGGCCTGACCAACAACGACTACGAGATCCTGGTGAATCTCTCCGAGTCGGACGACCAGCGCATGCGGATGAGCGACCTCGCCGGCGCCACCCTGCAGTCCAAGAGCAGGCTCTCGCACCAGATCACCCGCATGGAGACCGCGGGCCTGGTCCGCCGGGAGAACTGCGAGTCCGACCGCCGGGGACTGTACGCGGTCCTCACCGAAGCCGGCGCCGAGACGATGCGCAAGGTCGCGCCGCACCACGTCGCGTCGGTCCGCAAGCACTTCATGGACCTGCTCACGCCGGAGGCCCTGGAACAGCTGCACGCTGCCCTGACACCCGTCGCCGAGCACCTCCGCGGGCGGCGCGGCAAGCTCTGACCCCCCGGGGTCGTCAGCGGGCGTCCGGCAGCCACAGCGCGAACCGGGCGCCCCGCTCCCCCGCATCCGCCACCGTCAGCCGGCCCCCGTGCCGCACGGCCACATCGCGCGCGATGGCCAGGCCCAGGCCCGCCCCTCCCTCGTCGCGGCTGCGGGCGTCGTCGAGGCGGACGAACCGTTCGAAGATCCGCTCGCGCTCCGCCGCGGGCACCCCGTCCCCGTCGTCGGCGACCTCGACGGCCACGCCCCCGCCCTCCGCGCGCACGGCGACCGTCACCGCGGCCCGGGCGTGCCGTTCGGCGTTGTCCAGCAGATTGCCGATCACCCGGGCCAGCTGCGCACGCGAGCCGGCCACCTCGAAGCCCCCGCCCCCTCCCGGCACGGACACGGTGACCGGAATGCGGTCGCCGGTGCGCTGCGCGACCTCCTCACGGACCAGCGCGCCGAGATTTAGCACGGCCCCGCCCGGCCGCTCCCCGGCGTCCAGCCGGGCCAGCAGCAGCAGGTCGGCGGCCAGCGCCTGGAGCCGTACGGTGTCGGCGACCGCGCCCGGCACGTCCAGCAGCTGCGGGTGCGCGGCGCCCACCTCCAGCTGGGTGCGCAACGAGGCGATGGGGCTGCGCAGTTCGTGCGAGGCGTCGGCGACGAAGCGCCGCTGCCGCTCGACGGAGGCCTCCAGCGCGGTGAGCGTCTCGTTGGTCGTGCGGGCCAGGCGGGCGATCTCGTCGTGCGAACCGGGCTCCGGCACCCGCCTGCTCAGATCCTCGGACGCGGTGATCGCGGCCATCTCACGCCGGATGCCCTCGACCGGCCGCAGCGCCCGCCGCGTCACCAGCCACGTCACCCCGGCGACGACGAGGAGCACGACGGGCAGTCCGGCCAGCATCGCGCCGCGCACACTGCCGACGGCCCGCTGTTCGGCGGCGAGCGGCGCGCCCGCGTGCACGGTCAGGGTCACGCCCGCCGGGTCCGTGGCCTCGACGGAGGCGAAACGGTAGGCGGCGCTGTCGCCGTCGACTGTGGCGGCGCCGTTGGTGAAGTCCGGGTCGCCGGTGGAGACCTCGCCGCGGGGCGGGCCGGCGCCTCCCGGCCCCCGCTCGTCGTCATCGTCGTCGCCGTCCTCGCCACCGTGGCGGCCGGGGCCGGCGGAGGACCGCGCCACGGGCGTGACCCGCTCGCTACCGGTGCCGGAGATCGCCTCCAGGTCCTTGGAGACGGCCACCACCCGGCCGTCCTCATCGGTCACCTGGACCGGATGCTCCTCCTCGTCGCCCGTCCGCAGCTCGTCGTCCGGGACGCCGAGGGCCAGTTGCCCAGCGACCTCCCGGGCCGCGACCTCGGCCTGGAGGCCGGCCTGGTCGGTGAGGTTGGCGCGCAGGACGAGGAGGACGGCGAGCCCGGCGCCGGCCAGCGCCGGCGCGACCACCACGGTGGCCCCGAGCGCCGCCCTGGCCCGTACGGATCTCACCGCGCCTCCAGCCGGTAGCCCGCGCCGCGCACCGTCCGGATGGCCGCCGCGCCGAGCTTGCGGCGCAGGGCGCTGACGTACACCTCGACGATGTTCGGGTCGCCGTCGTAGGCGAAGTCCCAGACGTGCTCCAGGATGTCCGCCTTGCTCACCACCTGCCCCGCCCGCAGCACGAGCTGTTCCAGGACGGCGAACTCCTTCGTGGTGAGGGCGATCTCGTCCTCGCCGAGGCGGACCCTGCGGGCGGCGGTGTCCATGCGCAGGGAGCCGGCCGTGACCACCGGCGAGGCGGCGCCCGCCCGTCGCCGCAGCAGCGCCCGGATCCGGGCCACCAGCACCACGTAACTGAACGGTTTGGTCAGGTAGTCGTCGGCTCCCGTGTCGAGCCCCTCGGCCTCGTCGTACTCCCCGTCCTTCGCGGTCAGCATGAGGACGGGCACGTCGTGTCCGGCGGCGCGCAGGGCGCCGCAGACCCGGTAGCCGTTCATCCCCGGCAGCATGATGTCCAGGACGACGAGGTCGTAGACGCCTTCGGAGGCGCGGTGCAGCCCTTCGAGGCCGTCATGGACCACATCGACGGCGAACCCCTCGGCGGTGAGCCCCCGGGCCAGGGAGACCGCCAGCCGCTTCTCGTCCTCCACGATCAACAGACGCATGCGCACAGCGTCGCAAACCGAAGCTGAAGAAGGCTTCAGGTGGCTTCAGGGTGCGTTCAGCATCGCCCCGGCACGGTGGACCGCATCGCAACGGACATCCGACCGGGAGGAACCTCTCATGAAGCGAAAGATCGCCATCGCCGCCGTCACCGCGGCCGTACTCGTCGGCGGCGGGACCGCGACGGCCGTGGCCCTCGCGGACGACGACGGCCGGGACGCGGGCGTGGGCACCGCCCGCGTCACGGCCGCCGACGCGGCCTCCTCCGCTGTCCGGGCCGTCCCCGGGACGGTGAGCGAGGCGGAGCTCGACGACGAGGACGGCGGGCCGGTCTGGGAGCTGGATGTGTACGGCCCCGACGGGGTCCGGCACGAGGTGACGGTGGACGCGGACAACGGCAAGGTGCTCGGGAAACACACGTCCGACGGCGACGACCGCAACCGCCCCGCCCCGCGGTCGGCCCCGGTCACGCTGGGCACGGCTGCGGCCGCGGCGCTCAAGGCGTCCCCGGGCACGGTGACCTCGATCGAGCTGGACGGCCACGGCGGGAAGGCGGTGCGCTGGGAGGTCGGCGTCCGGGGCGGGGACGGCACGGCGCACGAGGTGGACGTGGACGCGAAGTCGGCCGCGGTCACCGTGGACCGCTCGGACGACGGGCGCGACGCGGACGACGACTGAGGCCGGTTCCCGGGGTGCACGCCGCGGCCCCGGCCCCCTCCCGGTGCGGCCGCACGCCGCACCGGGAACGGAGCCGGTCAGGCCTCGCCGGTGAGTCCCGCCACCAGTTCGTCCGCCGCCGCGTACGGATCGAGGCGGCCGGCCACGATGCGTGCGGCGAGGGCGTCCAGGCGGCGGTCGCCGTGGAGGTCGCCGATGCGTTCGCGCAGGCGGGTGACGGCGATCGTCTCGACCTCGCGGGCGGCGCGGGCGGTGCGCCGCTCGGCCAGGACGCCGTGCTCCTCCATCCACGCCCGGTGCTTCTCCAGGGCCTCGACGACCTCGTCGATGCCCTCGCCCCGGGCGGCGACCGTCTTCACGATCGGCGGCCGCCAGTCGCCGGGTCCCCGGGACTCCCCGAGGCCCAGCATGTGGTTGAGCTCGCGGGCGGTGGCGTCGGCGCCGTCCCGGTCGGCCTTGTTCACGACGTACACATCGCCGATCTCCAGGATTCCGGCCTTGGCCGCCTGGATGCCGTCGCCCATGCCCGGGGCGAGGAGGACGACGGAGGTGTCGGCCTGGGAGGCGATCTCCACCTCCGACTGGCCGACGCCGACCGTCTCCACCAGGATCACGTCGAATCCCGCCGCGTCCAGCACCCGGATCGCCTGCGGCGCCGACCAGGCGAGACCGCCCAGATGGCCGCGGGTGGCCATCGAGCGGATGTAGACACCCGGGTCCGAGGCGTGGTCCGACATCCGGACCCGGTCGCCGAGGAGCGCGCCGCCGGAGAACGGCGACGACGGGTCGACGGCGAGCACGGCGACCCGCTTGCCCTGGCGCCGGTAGGCGGCGACGAGCGCCGACGTCGATGTCGACTTGCCGACACCCGGCGATCCCGTCAGGCCGACGACACAGGCGTTGCCCGCCAGGGGCGCCAGCGCCGCCATCACCTCACGCAACTGCGGCGACGCCCCCTCCACCAGGGAGATGAGCCGGGCCACGGCCCGCGGCCTGCCCTCCCGTGCCTGCTCGACCAGGGTGGGGACGTCCACCTTCACGCTCGGCCTCCTCGCTCGCCCGTACCGACTACTTGCCCGGCACGCGGATGATCAACGCATCGCCCTGACCGCCGCCGCCGCAGAGCGCCGCCGCACCGGTGCCGCCGCCGCGCCGCTTGAGCTCCAGCGCCAGGTGCAGCACCACGCGGGCGCCGGACATCCCGATCGGGTGGCCGAGCGCGATGGCGCCGCCGTTGACGTTGACCTTGTCCGAGGTGACGCCGAGGTCCTTCATGGACTGGACGGCGACAGCCGCGAACGCCTCGTTGATCTCGATCAGGTCGAGGTCCTCGACGCCGATGCCCTCCTTCTTGAGGGCGTGACGGATGGCGCCCGAGGGCTGCGACTGGAGCGAGTTGTCCGGGCCGGCCACATTGCCGTGGGCGCCGATCTCGGCGATCCAGTCCAGGCCCAGCGCCTCGGCCTTGGCCTTGCTCATCACGACGACGGCGGCCGCACCGTCGGAGATCTGCGAGGAGGTGCCGGCCGTGATCGTGCCGTCCTTGGTGAAGGCCGGGCGCAGCTTGCCGAGGGACTCGGTGGTCGTCTCGGGGCGGATGCCCTCGTCCTTGGAGAAGAGGACCGGGTCGCCCTTGCGCTGCGGGATCTCGACCGGGGTGATCTCGGCCTCGAAGAGACCGTTCTTCTGCGCCGCGGCGGCCCGCTGGTGGGACAGGGCGCCGATCTCGTCCTGGGCCGCACGCGCCAGGCCGAGACGGGTGTTGTGCTTTTCGGTGGACTCGCCCATCGGGATGTTCTCGTAGGCATCGGTCAGGCCGTCGTACGCCATCGAGTCGAGCATCTCGATCGCGCCGTACTTGTAACCCTCGCGGGACTTCGGGAGCAGGTGCGGGGCGTTCGTCATGGACTCCTGGCCGCCGGCCACGACCACGTCGAACTCACCGGCGCGGATCAGCTGGTCCGCCAGGGCGATGGCGTCGAGCCCGGAGAGGCACACCTTGTTGACGGTGAGCGCCGGGACGTTCATCGGGATGCCGGCCTTGACGGCCGCCTGGCGCGCCGGGATCTGCCCTGCCCCGGCCTGCAGCACCTGGCCCATGATCACGTACTCGACCTGGTCGCCGCCGATGCCGGCCCGGTCCAGGGCCGCCTTGATGGCGAAGCCGCCGAGGTCGGCTCCGGAGAAGCTCTTCAGGGAGCCGAGGAGGCGGCCCATGGGCGTACGGGCGCCCGCGACGATCACTGAGGTGGTTCCGGTCGTTCCTGACATGAGGCGCAGCCCCTTGGGATCGATTGTGAACGAGGGTTTACATGAATGTACTGAGCGGTACCGCGCCCGTCATCCGGCAGCGGGTGTGATCGCGCGCACGTTGCGTAACCATCCGCCGAGCGCTGCACTGGTTCCATGCTGACGCGAATCGACCACATCGGGATCGCCTGTTTCGACCTCGACAAGACCGTCGAGTTCTACCGCTCGACCTACGGGTTCGAGGTGTTCCACTCCGAGATCAACGAGGAGCAGGGCGTACGGGAGGCCATGCTCAAGATCAATGAGACGTCCGACGGCGGCGCCTCGTACCTCCAGCTGCTGGAACCGACCCGCGAGGACTCCGCCGTGGGCAAATGGCTGGCCAAGAATGGCGAGGGCGTGCACCACATCGCCTTCGGCACGGCGGACGTGGACGCGGACGCCGCGGACATCCGGGAGAAGGGCGTCAGGGTGCTCTACGACGAGCCCAGGACGGGTTCGATGGGGTCCCGGATCACCTTCCTCCACCCCAAGGACTGCCACGGTGTGCTGACCGAACTGGTCACCTCCCGGACGGAGCACTGACCGTCCGGGGCCGCGGGAGCCGGACAACAGCTTCTCAGGGATACCCGGCCCGGTAGAGTGGGCGGTTCCGGGCCGGGGCCGGGTCGGGGCCGCGCCGCGTCCTCAACCGTTGACCTGTCACCATTCCCCGGGGGACCGTTCGCCGGCGAACGGTACTCGTTTGGGTTTGCGACCAGGGTTGGGTTCTCCCCTGCTCAGTGGGGCATCCCCTGCTCGAACGAAGTTGAGAGCTTGGGGAAGAAGTTGAGAGCTCGGGGAAGGATGGGACGGCGCAGTGCGGGGCTACGAACGCCAGGAGAGCCACCGAGCTGAAGACGACCATCTCTCGCGGTTCGAAGCCGAGATGGACCGGCTGAAGACCGACCGGGAGAAGGCCGTCCAGCACGCCGAGGACCTCGGCTACCAGGTCGAGGTCCTGCGTGCCAAGCTGCACGAGGCCCGGCGCAGCCTGGCGACCCGTCCCGCCTACGACAGCGCGGACATCGGTTACCAGGCGGAGCAGTTGCTCCGTAACGCCCAGATCCAGGCCGACCAGCTGCGCAACGACGCCGAGCGCGAGCTGCGCGACGCCCGCGCGCAGACGCAGCGGATCCTTCAGGAGCACGCCGAGCACCAGGCGCGGCTCCAGGCCGAACTGCACAACGAGGCCGTGCAGCGCCGCCAGCAGCTCGACCAGGAGCTGGCGGAGCGCCGCCAGACCGTCGAGTCCCACGTCAACGAGAACGTGGCGTGGGCCGAGCAGTTGCGGGCCCGGACCGAGGCCCAGGCCCGCCGGCTGCTGGACGAGTCCCGGGCCGAGGCCGAACAGGCGCTGAGCGCCGCCCGCGCCGAGGCCGCCCGGCTGGCCGACGAGACGCGTCAACGCCTCGGCTCCGAGGCCGAGTCCGCCCGTTCGGAGGCCGAGTCGATCCTGCTGCGCGCCCGCAAGGACGCGGAGCGGCTGCTGAACGCCGCCTCCAGCCAGGCGCAGGAGGCCACCGCCCACGCCGAGCAGCTGCGCACCTCGACGACCGCCGAGACCGAGCAGACGCGCCAGCAGACCACTGAGCTGAACCGGGCCGCCGAGCAGCGCATGCAGGAGGCCGAGACGCAGCTGCGCGAGGCCCGTGTCGAGGCCGAGAAGGTCCTGTCCGAGGCGAAGGAGGCCGCCGTCAAGCGGCTGGCCGGCGCCGAGTCGCAGAACGAGCAGCGCACCCGTACCGCCAAGTCGGAGATCGCCCGGCTGGTCGGTGAGGCCACCAAGGACGCCGAGGCCCTCAAGGCGGAGGCCGAGCAGGCCCTCGCCGACGCCCGGGCCGAGGCGGACCGGCTCCGCTCGGAGGCGGCCGAGAGCGCGCGCACCGCCGCGGCGGAGGACGCCGCGGCCCAGCTCGCCAAGGCCGCCCGTGCCGCCGAGGAGGTGCTGACCAAGGCGTCCGAGGACGCGAGGTCGACCACCCGGGCGGCGAGCGAGGAGGCCGACCGGATCCGCCGCGAGGCGGAGGCCGAGGCGGACCGGCTGCGCGGCGAGGCCGCCGAGCAGGCCGACCAGCTCAAGGGCGCGGCCAAGGACGACACCAAGGAGTACCGGGCCAAGACGGTCGAGCTCCAGGAGGAGGCGCGCCGGCTGCGCGGCGAGGCCGAGCAGCTGCGCTCCGAAGCGGTCGCCGAGGGCGAGCGCATCCGCGGCGAGGCCCGCCGCGAGGCCCTCCAGCAGATCGAGGAGGGCGCGAAGACCGCCGAGGAGCTGCTGGCCAAGGCCAAGGCGGACGCGGAGGAGCTGCGCGGCGCCGCGGGCGCCGAGAGCGAGCGGGTCCGCAGCGAGGCCACCGAGCGGGCGGCGGCGCTGCGCAAGCAGGCGGAGGAGGCCCTGGAGCGGGCCCGCGCCGAGGCCGAGCAGCTGCGCACCGAGTCCGAGGAGCAGGCCGAGTCGGTGACGGCCGCGGCCGAGCAGGCGGCGGCCGCGCTGCGCGAGGAGACCGACCGCGCGATCGCGGCGCGGCAGGCGGAGGCGGCCGAGGAGCTGGCCCGGCTGCACGGCGAGGCCGAGACCCGGGTCACCACCGCCGAGCAGACGCTGGGCGAGGCGCGTGCCGACGCGGAGCGGATCCGTCGCGAGACGAACGAGGAGTCCGAGCGGCTGCGCGCGGAGGCCGCCGAGCGGCTGCGCACCCTCCAGGAGCAGGCCGAGGCCGAGGCCCAGCGGCTGCGCGACGAGGCCGCGGCCGATGCCGCCCATTCGCGTGCGGAGGGCGAGTCCGTCGCCGTACGGCTGCGCAGCGAGGCGGCCGCGGAGGCCGAGCGGCTGAAGACCGAGGCGCAGGAGAGTGCCGACCGGGTGCGGTCGGAGGCGGCGGCCGCCGCCGAGCGGGTGGGCGCGGAGGCCGCCGAGGCACTCGCCGCCGCGCAGGAGGAGGCGAACCGGCGCCGCCGGGAGGCCGAGGAGACCCTCGACGCGGCGCGTACCGAGGCGAACCAGGAGCGCGAGCGGGCCCGCGAGCAGAGCGAGGAGCTGCTGGCTTCCGCCCGCAAGCGGGTCGAGGAGGCGCAGTCCGAGGCCCAGCGCCTGGTCGAGGAGGCGGACGCGCGGGCGACCGAGATGGTCTCCGCGGCCGAGCAGACCGCCCAGCAGGTCCGCGATTCGGTCAGCGGGCTCCAGGAGCAGGCCGAGGCGGAGATCGCCGGGCTGCGCTCCGCCGCCGAGCACGTCGCGGAGCGGACGAAGTCCGAGGCGCAGGAGGAGGCGGACCGGGTCCGTTCCGACGCCTACGCGGAGCGGGAGCGGGCCGGGGAGGACGCGGCCCGGGTCCGCCGGGTGGCGCAGGAGGAGACGGACGCCGCGAAGGCGATGGCCGAGCGGACGGTCTCCGAGGCGATCGCGGAGTCGGAGCGGCTGCGCGCCGACACCGCGGAGTACAGCCAGCGGATGCGTACGGAGGCGTCCGACGCCCTGGCGTCGGCCGAGCAGGACGCCGCGCGCAGCCGGGCCGAGGCCCGCGAGGACGCCAACCGGATGCGGTCCCAGGCCGCGGAGCAGGCCGACAGCCTGATGACGGAGGCCACGGGCGAGGCCGAGCGGCTGAGGTCCGAGGCCGCGGCGGAGGCCGAGCGGGTCCGCGCCGAGGCGGCGCAGCAGGCGGCCCGGCTCGGTGACGAGGCGGCGGGCGAGGCGGAGCGGCTGCGGGCGGAGGCGGCGGCGACCGTCGGTTCCGCGCAGGAGCACGCGGCCCGGACCCGCGAGGAGTCGGAGCGGCTGCGGAGCGACACCGAGGCGGCGGCCGAGCAGATGCGTGCCGAGGCGCGGCAGGAGGCCGACCGCCTGCTGGACGAGGCGCGCGAATCGGCCTCGAAGCGCCGTGCCGACGCCGCCGAGCAGGCGGATCAGCTGATCAACAAGGCCCAGGAGGAGGCGCTGCGCGCCGCCACCGAGGCCGAGGAGCAGGCCGACACCATGGTCGGGGCGGCCCGCAAGGAAGCTCAGCGGATCACCTCCGAGGCGACCGTCGAGGGCAACACCCTGGTGGAGCGGGCCCGGGCGGACGCGGACGAGCTGCTGGTCGGCGCCCGCCGGGACGCCACGCAGATCCGGGAGCGGGCCGAGGAGCTCAGGACGCGCCTGGAGAGCGAGATCCAGGAACTGCACGACCGCGCCCGGCGGGAGACGTCCGAGCAGATGAAGACGGCCGGCGAGCGCGTCGACAAGCTGATGAAGGCGGCGACCGAGCAGCGCGAGGAGGCCGCCGCGAAGGCCAAGGAACTCCTGTCCGACGCGAACTCCGAGGCGAGCAAGGTCCGGATCGCCGCGGTGAAGCGGGCCGAGTCGCTGCTCAAGGAGGCCGAGCAGAAGAAGGCCAGCCTGGTGCGCGAGGCCGAGAAGCTGCGGGCCGACGCCGAGGCCGAGGCCAAGCGGATCGTGGAGGAGGGCCGGCGCGAGCTGGACGTCCTGGTGCGCAGGCGCGCGGACATCAACACGGAGATCTCCCGTGTCCAGGATGTCCTGGAGGCGTTGGAGTCTTTCGAGACCCCGGGCGCGGGCGGCAAGGCCGCGGGCGCCGGACCGCCCGGCGGCGTGAAGGCCACGGCGGCGGCGGGCACGCGGACGGGTGGCAAGCAGTCGGACGGGTAGCCACCCGGTGCTCTCCGCCGGTTCGACGGATCCGGCGGATCCGGCAGACGGCCACCAGGTGTTCCCCCGCGGTCCGGCGGGTGACCACCCGGTGCTCTGCCATGGTCCGGCAAGGACGTTCAGCCCTCCGAGTGGCAAGGGTTACGGGGGTTAGCCACTCAAAAGGGGTGTCATTCTCCAGATCAAAAGGGCATCTGCTCGATGACACGCCGTTCTGGCCCCTAGGATTCCCTCTATCACCTCACCGGTCTCACTTCGACAGGAACCCCATGAGTGACCCTTCCTCCCCCTTCGGCTTCGAGCTCGTGCGGCGTGGTTACGACCGCGGTCAGGTGGATGACCGCATTACCAAGCTCGTCGCCGACCGTGATAGTGCTCTCGCCCGCATCACGTCTCTGGAAAAGCGCATCGAGGAGCTCCACCTCGAAACGCAGAACGCCCAGGCCCAGGTGAACGACGCGGAGCCGTCGTACGCGGGTCTCGGCGCGCGTGTGGAGAAGATTCTCCGCCTTGCCGAGGAGGAGGCCAAGGACCTGCGTGAGGAGGCCCGTCGCGCCGCCGAGCAGCACCGCGAGCTCGCCGAGTCCGCCGCCCAGCAGGTGCGCAACGACGCCGAGACCTTCGCCGCCGAGCGCAAGGCCAAGGCCGAGGACGACGGTGTCCGCATCGTCGAGAAGGCCAAGGGTGAGGCCACCACGCTCCGCTCGGACGCGCAGAAGGACGCGGCCCAGAAGCGCGAGGAGGCCGACGCCCTCTTCGAGGAGACCCGCGCCAAGGCCGCCCAGGCCGCCGCGGACTTCGAGACCAACCTGGCCAAGCGCCGCGACCAGTCGGAGCGCGACCTCGCGTCCCGTCAGGCGAAGGCCGAGAAGCGTCTGGCCGAGATCGAGCACCGTGCCGAGCAGCTCCGTCTGGAGGCCGAGAAGCTCCGCACGGACGCCGAGCGCCGCGCCCGTCAGACGGTGGAGACCGCTCAGCGCCAGGCCGAGGACATCGTGGCCGACGCCAACGCGAAGGCCGACCGGATCCGCAGCGAATCGGAGCGCGAGCTGGCGGCGCTCACCAACCGCCGCGACTCGATCAACGCGCAGCTGACCAACGTCCGCGAGATGCTGGCCACGCTGACGGGTGCCGCGGTCGCCGCCGCGAGCTCGCCCGCCGACGAGGAGCCCGCCACCCGCGGCGTCCCGGCCCAGCAGACCCGCTGACCCCTTTGCCGGCCCGATCCCTCGCGCGCGCCCGGTTCCGCCTTTGTGGTGGCGCCGGGCGCGCGGCCGTTCTAGCGTGTGCGCATGATCGAGCTTGAGGGCCTCACCAAACGCTTCGGTTCCAAGGTCGCCGTCGACGGGTTGTCGTGCCGGATCAGACCGGGAATGGTGACGGGTTTCCTGGGGCCCAACGGGGCGGGCAAGTCCACCACCATGCGGATGATGCTCGATCTCGACAACCCCACCAGCGGATCGGTGCGCATCGACGGCAAGCACTACCGAGAGCTGTCGGAGCCCCTCAAGCACATCGGCGCGCTCCTGGACGCCAAGTCGATGCACGGCGGCCGCAGCGCGTACAACAACCTGCTCTGCCTCGCCCAGAGCAACCGCATCCCGGAGAGCCGGGTGGCGGAGGTGCTCGACACCGTCGGCCTGACCGCGGTGGCGAAGAAGAAGTCCAAGGGATTCTCCCTCGGCATGGGCCAGCGCCTGGGAATCGCGTCGGCACTCCTCGGTGATCCCGAGATCCTGATGTTCGACGAACCCGTCAATGGTCTGGACCCCGAGGGAATTCACTGGATCCGCAATCTGATGAAAGCGCTCGCCGCGGAAGGCCGGACGATCTTCGTCTCCTCCCATCTGATGAGCGAAATGGCGCTGACGGCAGACCATTTGATCGTGATCGGACAGGGCCGGCTGCTCGCCGACACCACGATGGCCGACTTCATCCATCAGAACTCCCGCAGTTATGTGCGGCTGCGCTCCCCGCAGCAGGAGCGGCTGCGGGACGTCCTGCACGCGGAGGGCATCGTCGCGGTCGAGTCGGGCAACGGCACGCTGGAGATCGACGGCGCCACCACCGAGGACCTGGGCGAGCTCGCCGCCCGGCACGCGATCGTGCTGCACGAGCTGAGCTCGCAGCGAGCCTCTCTGGAGGAGGCGTTCATGCAGATGACGGCGGACTCGGTGGAATACCACGCGCATTCGGAGAGCGGGGCCGCGCCGCCACCGGTGGGACCGCACTGGGGCGATCAGCCCGGCGGCGCCACCGGGACTCCCGGCGGTCCCGGCACCGGAACGGGGGTGTGACGATGGCATCGGTACCCGCGGTCCTGACCTCCGAATGGACCAAGATCCGTACGGTTTCCTCGACGACGTGGACGCTGATCTCCGCGTTCCTCGTCACCGTCGCGATGAGCGCCGCGCTCTGCGCGGTGATGAACTCCCAGTTCGACGACCTCTCCGATGCGGAGCGGGCCACCTTCGACCCCACCTTCATCAGCTTCTCCGGGATGATTCTCGGCCAGCTGGCGATGGTGGTCTTCGGCGTCCTGGTGGTCGGTACGGAGTACAGCTCCGGCATGATCCGCACCTCCCTGGCGGCCGTGCCGCAGCGCGCCACGTTCCTCTTCAGCAAGATGCTGGTCGCCGGCGTGCTGGCCCTGGTGGTCGGGATGATCACCAGCTTCGTGTCGTTCTTCCTCGGCCAGGCCCTGCTCGGCGACCACAGCATCGGCATCGGCGAGGACAACGTGCTGCGGGCCGTCTTCGGAGCCGGTCTCTACATGGGGCTCATCGCGCTCTTCTCCATGGGGGTGGCGGCGATGCTGCGCAGCTCCATGCTGTCGCTCGGCATCCTGATGCCGTTCTTCTTCCTGGTCTCGCAGATCCTGTCGGCGGTCCCGGGGGCCAAGAGCGTCGCCCAGTACTTCCCCGACCAGGCAGGCTCCAAGATCATGCAGGTGGTGCCCGACGCGATGAACAGCGATCCGGCTCCGTACGGACCGTGGGCCGGGCTGCTGATCATGGTGGCGTGGGTGGCGGCGGCGGTGATCGGCGGTTTCCTCGTACTCAAGAAGCGCGACGCCTGAGCGGGTGGCGCGCGCCCCGGACCACGCCCTCCCAGGGGGATGCGGGAAGGGACTCGCCCCGTAACGACTTGGCCGGAACCGTCAGGGCCTGGATATCCTCCTCACTCATACGGGGGGCGTGCGGCCGACGGCCTGTGCCCCGACGACAGATAAGTCGATGGGGCTGGAGCATGATCGAGGCAGTCGGCCTGACCAAGCGCTATGGCGCGAAGACGGCCGTGTACAACCTTTCCTTCCAGGTGCGGCCCGGTGCCGTCACCGGGTTCCTCGGTCCCAACGGGTCGGGGAAGTCGACCACGATGCGGATGATCCTCGGCCTGGACCGGCCGACGGCCGGCCGGGTGACCATCGGCGGCCACGATTTCCGCAATCTGCCGAACGCACCCCGTCAGGTGGGCGCCCTGCTCGACGCCAAGGCCGTGCACGGCGGGCGCAGCGCCCGCAACCACCTGCTCTCGCTCGCCCAGCTCGCCGGCATCCCGGCCGCACGGGTCGACGAGGTGCTGGGGGTCGTCGGCCTCCAGCAGGTGGCCACGAAGCGGTCCAAGGGCTTCTCGCTGGGTATGGGGCAGCGCCTGGGCATCGCGGCCGCGCTGCTGGGCGACCCGCAGGTGCTGCTCTTCGACGAGCCGGTCAACGGTCTCGACCCGGAGGGCATCCTCTGGGTCCGCAACCTGATGAAGATGCTGGCGTCCGAGGGCCGTACGGTCTTCGTCTCCAGCCACCTGATGAGCGAGATGGCCCTCACCGCCGACCACCTGATCGTGATCGGCCGGGGCCAGCTGATGGCCGACATGAGCATCACGGAGTTCATCTCCGCCAACTCGGCCGATTTCGCCCGGGTCCGGGTGTCGGACGACGGGCCCGAGCAGCGCGAGAAGCTCACCGCCACCCTCACCGAGGCGGGCGGCCAGGTCATGTCGGAGCCGGACGGGGCCCTGCGGATCACCGGGCTCCGGCTGCCGCGGATCAGCGATCTGGCCCATGAGGCCGACGTCCGCCTGTGGGAGCTCTCGCCGCACCAGGCCTCGCTGGAGGAGGCGTACATGCGCATGACGCAGGGCGCCGTGGACTACCGCTCGACGGCCGACCAGGTGGCCCACCTGCAGGCTCCGCCGCCGCCCGGCGGGTACGGACCGCAGCTGGGGTACGCGCCGCCGACCGCCCCCGAGGTGCCGCAGCAGGGCTGGTACGCCCCGCCGCCGCCCGGACAGAATCCGTACGCGGCCGCGCAGGCGCCCGCGGCGGTTCCTGCCGCTCCCCCGGCGGCCCCGGCAGCACCCGCGGCCCCGGCAACCCCCGTGGCGCCCGCGGCCCCCGCAGCCCCGGCGGTCCCGGCGGCCGCTCCCGCCCCGGCGGCGCCCGCCGGGCCCCCCGCAGACCTGACCAAGCGCGAGACCAGCGAGGACTCCCGATGACGACGCCGTCCACGCCGCCGACGCCGCAGGCGCCGTACCAGCAGCAGGCGTATCAGCAGCCCCCCGCCCCGCAGCAGTTCGGGCCGGGCCCGCAGGCCGGTCACTACGCCTCGCCGATCCCGGTGCGTCCCGCGACGCTCGGCGACGCGATCGCCTCGGAGTGGACCAAGATCCGTTCCGTGCGCTCCACGATGTGGACGCTCGGCGTCATGATCGTGCTGCTGCTCGGCATCGGCTTGCTCTCGGCGGTCGCGGTCAGCACCTCCGACGCCGACCTGGAGGGCACACCGGTGCTCAGCCTCGGCTTCTTCGGCGTGCTCCTGGGGACGATCTGCGTGATCACGCTCGGCGTGATGACCATCGCCTCGGAGTACGGCACCGGCATGATCCGTACGACGCTGACGGCGTGCCCGAGCCGGGCCCGGGTGCTCAGCGCGAAGGCGATCGTCTTCTTCCTGCTCACCTTCGTCCTGACGACCGTGATGACCACGATCGTCGCCCTGCTCCAGACCTCGATCCTGGACGCCGCGGCGCCCAGCGGGGACGAGTGGCTGCGCAGCACGGTCGGGGTCGGGCTCTACATCGCGACGCTGGGGCTGCTCTCGCTGGCGGTCGGCGCGCTGATCCGGCACTCGGCCGGGGCCATCACCATCATGATCGGGGTGGTCCTGCTGCCGCTCGTGCTGGCCATCTTCATGTTCGCCGAGTCCCTGTCGTCGCTCCAGGAGTGGCTCCTGAAGTACTCGATCCCCAACCAGCTCAGCGTCTTCTACGACAACTCGGTCACCTCGTCCGGCGGGCCGTCCGGCTGGGACCCGCTGTGGATCATGCTCGGCGTGACCGCCGCGGCCCTGGGCGGCGCCTACCTGGCGATGAACAACCGGGACGTCTGACGCGGGCGGCCCCCTGCACGGCCGCTCAGTACCGAGGCGCGTTCCTGGACCGCTGCACCCGCGTGGTGCGGCGGTCCTTCGCGTTCCAGCACGCCTTGTGCCAGTGCCTGCGGTCGTCGATCCCGCCGTACTCGGACCAGGCCACCAGGTGCGGGACGCCCGAGGGGATCTCCTGGTCGCAGCCGGGGCACCGGTAGCGCTTGCCCTGCGCGCTCGCCCCGTTCACCGGGCGGACCGACCACTCCTCGCCCTGCCACTCCTCAGAGCGCCCACCGCCGCCGTACCGGTCCCCCGCCGCGCTCGCGCTGCCGGTGGGACTCTCGCCGCCTCGGGGGCGGTTGCGGCGCGGGGACACGTGACACCTCACAAGGCGGGCCGGGCGGTTCCCGTCAAGCGTAGGGCCATTCAGAGGGGGCATACGTCCCGCACCGCCCGGGCCGGGACGGGTTACCGGAAAATCGCAACAACTTCTCCGTGGACCGTGCCTTTGGCACGTGTCAGACGTTGATGCCAGTAGGGGAGAGCCGCGTCGGCCGCAAGGAGGTATCTGGCGATGCGTGTGGGAACGTTCGTATTGGCAGCCCAGTTTCCGGGCCAGGGGCCGGGAGAGGCGCTGCATCGCGCGATCCGGTCCGCCGAGGTCGCGGAGGAGTCCGGTCTCGACTCGGTCTGGCTGGCCGAACATCATTTCGTGCCGTACGGGGTCTGTCCGTCGGCCGTGACGCTGGCCGCGCTGCTGCTGGGCCGCACCCGCAGAATCCGCGTCGGCACGGCGGTGAGCGTGCTGCCGACCCAGCATCCCGTGGCGCTCGGCGAACAGGCCGCGCTGCTGCACCTCACCAGCGGCGGCCGGTTCACCCTGGGCGTGGGCCGGGGCGGCCCCTGGATCGACCTGGAGGTGTTCGGCGGCGGTCTCGAGGCGTACGAGAACGGCTTCCCGGAGTCCCTGGCGCTGCTGCTCGGCTGGCTGCGCGAGGCGCGGGTGGCGGGCCGCGGGAAGCGCTACGGCTTCCGTGAGGTGGCGGTGGTCCCCCGGGCCGACGAGCTGCTCGACGAGGAGAGCGGGGAGAGCCCCGGCGGCCCCGAGGTGATCGTCGCGTGCACGTCGCCGAAGAGCGTGAAGCTCGCCGCCGAGAACGGCCTGCCGATGCTGCTCGGCATGCACTGCGGCGACGAGGAGAAGGCCGAGATGGTCGCCCTCTGGCGCTCCTGCGCCCTCGCCGCGGGCCATGCGCCGGAGAGCGTACGGGAGGCGGGGCATGTGTCCGCGGGGGTGGCCCAGATCGCGGACCGGGCCGAGGAGGCCCGCGAGACCCTCGTCAAGGCGATGCCCGGCTGGCTGCGGCAGGGGCTCGACGCCCATGTGACGGTGGACGGCCGGCACCGCGTGATGCGCGACCCGGTCGGATACACGGAGCTGCTGTGCGGCCTTCATCCGGTGGGCCCGCCCCGGCTCGCGGCGGACCGCCTCGCGGCCACGGCGGAGCGCACGGGCATCACCCGCTTCGCTCTCCTGGTGGAGGGTTCCGGAGACCTCGTGGCCACGGAGGAGAACGTAGCGCGGCTGGGCACCGAGGTGCTGCCGCTCCTCGAATGACCCACACGGACGGGTTTCACGGTGTGCGTACGGGAGCTGCCGCCCCGGACCAGTTGCACCTCCCGCGGCCCGGGGCGGCAGCGGAAGCGTTCAGCAGTCCCGGAGTTCGGGCGACTGGTTGAGCAACTGGCCCCTCACCGAGGTGAATCGGGCCAGCCGGTCGTCGACCGAGGCGTCCAGCGGGAACACCGCGACGCGGTGGCAGTTCTGGAATGCCAGTCGCACCCCGAAGTGCCGCTGCAGCGCGCCGCGTATCGCATCACTCGCGAGCGCACGCAGCAGCTGACCACGTGCCTGCTCGTTGGGCGGCGGCGTCTGGTTGTCGGCGAACTCCCCGCCGTCGACCTTCAGCTGAGCGACCAGCGAGCTGATCATCTCCCATGCGTAGGGCAGGGAGGTCCGGACGCAGTCGACGAAGTCGGCTTCGTCGACCTCGCCTCGCTCGGCCTGTTCCAACAGCGCCGGTGAGACGTCGAGCGACATGGGTTCTCCTCTCGCGACCCCGACGGAGGGCCGGGGCCTTACGGGCAGGGAAGAAGGACGGCGACGCAGCGTGCACGCACGGCGACCTCCTGCATCCACGGTAAGGGCGCAGTCCGGGCCGCACCAGGAGATTGGGAACACAACCGGCCAATAACGAAGGGGTTCAAAGAGGGGCAAGGCAGAGCGCCGCTCCGGGCCGGGGAGGGAGTGACGGATGGGTGAATCGCGTCGAGTGCCCGTCGTCGAGTAGCGTTGCCGACCATGCGTCTCGTCATCGCCCGCTGCTCCGTGGACTACGCGGGCCGGCTCACGGCCCACCTGCCCTCCGCTCCCCGTCTGATCCTGGTGAAGGCGGACGGGAGCGTGTCGATTCACGCCGACGACAGGGCGTACAAACCGCTCAACTGGATGTCGCCGCCCTGCACCCTGAAGGAGGGCGCCGACGACACCGCGGGCGTCTGGACCGTGGTGAACAAGGCGGGCGAAAAACTGATCATCACGATGGAGGAAATCCTCCATGACTCGTCCCACGAGCTGGGTGTCGACCCCGGTCTGATCAAGGACGGCGTGGAGGCGCACCTCCAGGAACTGCTCGCCGACCGGATCGAGACGCTCGGCGAGGGCTACACGCTCATCCGCCGCGAGTACTTCACCGCCATCGGCCCCGTGGACATCCTGTGCCGCGACGCCGACGGGCAGACGGTGGCGGTCGAACTGAAGCGCCGTGGCGACATCGACGGCGTGGAGCAGCTGACCCGCTACCTGGAACTGCTCAACCGCGACCCCCACCTGGCGCCGGTGAAGGGCATCTTCGCCGCCCAGGAGATCAAGCCCCAGGCCCGCGTCCTGGCGACGGACCGGGGTATCGGCTGCGTGATCCTCGACTACGACGCGATGCGCGGCATCGAGGACGACAAGCTGAGACTGTTCTGACCCACGGCCTTCGGCGGGCCGAGCGCCTCGGGCCCCGAAGCCCGAGCGGCCCGCCTCACCGGCCCCTCGGGTGCTCGAGGACGGGGACCCCATCAAACCCGTCCGGTGCTTGGGGACGGTGCCCTCTCGCCCGAGCCCGGCGAACTCACCGGCCGGGCACCCACATCGAGCCCGTCCGGTGTTCAGGACAGGGCGCCCCAGGGCGCCCCGGCTCAGGTCACCGACGGACTCGCGCCCGTGACCCCCGAGGGGCCGCTCGCCGAGTCGGACGTATCCGGCACGGACGGCGCCGTCTCCGACTCCGTGGGCGTCGGGTCGGTGGAGTCCGACGGCGACGGCGGCGGACTGACCGACGACGGACCGGACCTCGTCGGCGTCGGCTTCGTCGTCTCCGACGCCGTCTCCGTCGGCGACGGCCGGTCCGGAGTCTCCTCACCCGTCGACGGCGGAGCCGACGCAGAGGAAGCGGTGGCCCCCGCGGACGAGCCCCCGTCACCCGGCACGGCCGATCCGCTCCCCGACGGCCCCGGGGTCACCGGCGTCGACGCGGAACCGGATCCGGACGCCTTGGCGGACGGAGTGGTGCCGTCCGTCGTCTCCTCGGCCGGCAGCTCGTCCTCCGTGTCGCCGCCCCCGGTCACCGACTGCTCGGTCGAGGCCCCCGGGTCCCCCTGAGGATCGCTGTTCGAGGTGAGGCCGAGGGTCACCACCGTGCCGAGCACCCCCGCCAGCAGCACTCCCGCACCGGCCGCGACCAGATTGCGCCGGGCCCCGCCCAGCATCGCGAAACGGCCGCCGCCCTCGTCGCCGTTCTCCGGCGCGCTCTGCCGGGCCACGACGGTGGCCTCGTCCGTGTAGGGCCGCGGCACCGAGACAGGGATCGCGGCCGGCAGACCGCGGGGCGGCGAGGCCTCGAAGCGGTAGGCCGGGATCAGGTCGGCCGCCGGAGCGCCGCCCGACGGGGCACTGCCCGCCGGAACACCGCTCACGGCCGGTCCACCGGAACGGTCCTCGACCAGGGCGAGAGCCCGGCGCCCGGCCACCGCGCCGGACTTGTCGGCGAGCGCCCCGCGCATGCTGATGGACGTCTCCAGCTCGGCCCTGGCCCGGTCGAGGTTCCCGGCGCAGAGGGCGAGAACACCCAACTCATGGTGGAAGTACGCCTCTTCGGCGACCTCACCGGCGATCCGGCCCGCCTCCTGGCCGATCCGCAGGGCCCTCTCCCAGGCGCTCCAGTGCAGCCCGGCGGCGAAGGCGGGCGAGGCGCTGCGGGCCAGGAGCACGGCGACGCTGGTCTGCCCGGCCCCGTCCCCCGGCACCAGCTGCGCCATCGCCGCGACGATCGCGTCGGCCTCGGCGACCACCCGTGCGGGGGTGACGGAGGGGTGACCGGCCCACCAGGCGTAGTGCTGGGCCACCGTCCGGGCCCGGTCCGTGGCGTCGTCGCCGTATCCGGCGGCCTCCAGCTGGGCGAGGACGCCGGCGGCCAAGCGGTAGCGGGAGCCGGCCGGGGACAGCAGTCCGCAGCCGGCCAGCTCGCCGAGTGCCGCGTCGGCGTGGGTGTCGCCCACGAGCGCCGGCAGATGCGCCTGGTGCGGCACCTCGCCGCCGAGCGCGACCGCGAAGCGCAGGGCGTCCCGAGCCGCCCCGCTCAGCCGTGAGGCGAGCAGCGCGGCGGGGGCGGCGCCCTCACCGAGACTGGGCAGCGCGACCTCGGCGGCCTCCGCGTCCTCGGCCTCGTCGGCCGCCGGCGACTCGGTGACGGGCGCGACGGGCCGGTTCTCCAGGTACCCGTACTCGTCGTACGCGGTCGGGTCGGTGGTCAGCATGTCGCGCTGACGCAGCAGTGCCCCCGCCTGCACGAAGCGCAGCGGAAGGCCCTCGGACTCGAACCAGAGGTCGCCCGCCCAGTTGGCCTCCTCCTCGGTGAGCTTGCGCTCGACCACCCGCTCCATGAGGTCGACCGACGCGGCGCGGTCGAGACCGTCGAGGAAGACCTCGTCGAGGTGGGAGTCGGGGCCGGGCGCGGCGACGTCGGGCGTGGCGGCCAGCAGGAAGGCGCATTCGGGCGTCGCGCCGAGCAGTTCGTCCAGCGCGGCGCCGCCGAACTCGAGGTCGTCCAGGACGACGACCGCGCCGGTCGCCCGCAGCTTCGCCCGCAGCAGTTCCCGGTCCGGGCGGTGCAGCGGCGCGTCGTGAACGGCCTCGAAGAGTCCGTGGAGGATGTCGGTGACGGTGCGCTTGTGGCCGTTCAGCCGGACGACTCCGTCCGGGGCGAGTTCCGCGCAGTCGGCGGCCACGGCGTCCAGCAGCGCGGTACGGCCGGAACCGGCCGGTCCGGTGAGCCGTACGGAGCGGCCGCGGGCCAGCAGGCGCGTCAGCCGTTCGTGAACGTCCTCGCGCTGCAGCAGGGGAAGCCGGGGAACGGGAGGGCCGGGCGGGACCGGGGGCGCGGCGGCCCGCTCACGGTCGGCCCGCTCCGCGGGAGTGCGCCGGGCGGGTGCTGAGGGCTGCTCTCCGGGCGGACACGGTTCGACCTCGCTGCCGTCGACGGGGTTGACGGTGAGCAGGAGGTCGCCGGATATGAGGGTGACGACGCGGGCCTGTTGCGGTGTTTGCTGACTGAAATCGGGGGTCAGCGGATCGCGTGCAGGACGGCGCCGGCCGGCTTCCTCGGCGAAGCCGTCGCTGTCGTGGCCGTACTCTTCCGGCCCCCGGTGTGTCGGGTCCATCGCCAAAGCCCCCAAGACGCGTCGAGCGCGGTTGTCCCTCCCGGCCTCGCACGCCCAGCTGTCGCTCCGGTCCGGTGTCCGCCAGGTGGGTCCGTCAATCGGCAGACGGCCGAACCCTAAACCTTCGCACAGTATCTACGAACATCCGGGGTGGCGCGCCGCCCCGCAGATCACGGTCTCGTGAGGATTGTGTGGCTCCGTCCGGCCCCCGGAACGCCCCCGGCCGGAGCCGGGAGGGACGCCCGCAGCCGGCCCCGGCGACGGGGTCCGCGGCCGGGCACCCTCAGACGCGCGGGAGCGATTCCGCGGCGATCCCGCCTTCGATGGCCAGGATGCGGTGCAGCCGGGTGGCCACCAGCAGGCGTTGCATCTGCGGCGGTACGCCGCGGAGCACCAGCCGCCGTCCGGCGCGCCCGGCCCGGCGGTGCGCTCCCATGATGACGCCCAGCCCGGTGGCGTCCCACGAATCCAGCTCGGTCAGGTCGAGCACCAGATCGCCGGCTCCGTCGTCGAGAGCCGAGTGCAGGACCGTACGGGCGTCCGCCGCGCTTCGGACATCGAGGCGGCCCCCGACGACCAGCTCGGCGTGGTCGCCCCTGATGTGCATATGCGCTCCCCTGGAAGGCTCCGTGGCGTGGTTCGGTCTGTCTGAAACTGTCTCTGCCCCAACTGACTGCGGCAGCGACAGGGAGGTTGCCGTCTGTAAGCGAACCGATACCGAATTCACTCCGTGGAGTGACCGAGGCCCGCCGTGGAACCCCTGCCGGCCCTGTGCTTCCGGAAGACGGCCCCCGGAACCCCGGGCCCGACCGACGGCGGATCAGGCAGCCCGGGCCCCGGAAACGATCAGTAGGTGTAGAAGCCCTGCCCGCTCTTGCGGCCGATGTCACCTGCATCGACCATCCGGCGCATCAGCTCCGGAGCGGCGAACTTCTCGTCCTGGGACTCGGTGTAGATGTTGCCGGTGGCGTGCAGCAGGATGTCGACGCCGGTCAGGTCCGCGGTGGCGAGGGGGCCCATGGCGTGGCCGAAGCCGAGCTTGCAGGCGATGTCGATGTCCTCGGCCGAGGCGACGCCCGACTCGTACAGTTTGGCGGCCTCGACGACGAGCGCCGAGATCAGCCGGGTGGTGACGAAGCCGGCCACGTCACGGTTGACCACGATGCAGGTCTTGCCGACCGACTCGGCGAACTCCCGCGCGGCGGCGAGCGTTTCGTCGCTGGTCTTGTAGCCGCGTACGAGTTCGCAGAGCTGCATCATCGGAACCGGCGAGAAGAAGTGCACGCCGACGACGCGCTCGGGGCGCTCCGTCACGGCCGCGATCTTGGTGATCGGGATGGCGGAGGTGTTGGAGGCGAGCACCGCGTCCTCCCGGACGATCTTGTCGAGGCTCCGGAAGATGTCGTGCTTCACCTCCAGCTTCTCGAAGACGGCCTCGACGACGACGTCCGCGTCGGCGACGGCGTCGAGATCGGTGGTCGTGGTGATGCGGGCGAGCGCCGCCTCGGCGTCGGACTCCGCCAGCTTGCCCTTGGAGACGAACTTGTCGTACGAGGCCTTGATGCCGTCACGGCCACGGGTCAGCGCCGCGTCGGTGACATCACGCAGCACGACGTCCCAGCCCGCCTGGGCGGAGACCTGCGCGATACCGGACCCCATGAGTCCGGCGCCGATGACGGCGAGCTTCCTGGCCACGTTGGCACCCCTATGCATTCTCGGCGGTTCTTGTTCCGTGCTCTCCGGCGGAGGTTAGTACCCGTGAGGGGTGCTGGGGCAGCGAAGAGATGCGCGTCACGTCTCAAATGACGGACATCACACCGGGATGCGTCATTCGGCGGGGAGCCGGGCGTAGTTGAGTACCTTTTCGCCCAGCAGGTCCTCGATGTCGTCGAGCAGGACGAGGGCGTCGCGGGACACCTCGGCGGCCTTGCGGCCCGCCACCATCTCGCCGCCGATGTACGCCATCAGCGTCGCGTGCACCCAGGAGAGCTGACCGGCCACCAGGGAGGCGGTCCGGTCCCCGGGCCCGCTCCCGCACTCCTCCCGAAGCGTTCCCTCCAGATGCCGGAGGGCCTCCTGCTGGATGTGCCAGAGGCGGGCCTTGAGGCTGTCCGCGCCCTCGATGACCCGCATGAACCGCTCGTAGCCCTCCATCAGGCCGACGGTGGGGGACACGCCCTCGACCTGGATGCGCAGTTCGCGCAGGACGGCGTCGGCCGCGGACTCGCCCCTGTCCCGGCCCCGGACGTACCGCGAGAGGCGGTCGACGACGCCCCGGCTGCGATCGAGGAAGAGGTCCTCCTTGGTCGGGAAGTAGTTGTAGACCGTGTTCACCGAGACGTCGGCGGCCCGGGCGATCTCGGCGATCGTGACCGCGTCGAATCCCCGCTCCAGGAAGAGACCGGTGGCCACGTCCGAGAGGTACTGCCTGGTCTGGCGCTTCTTGCGCTCCCTGAGTCCCTCAGCCATGACCCCATCGTAGGACGCTCTGGGGTCCTTGAATATTTGGCGTCATTGCAATTTTTCAATCTGTCTGTTTTTGTGGTCGCTATGCCAATCATCAGCACCGCCGGGCTGGCCCGGACGTTCGACACCAAGGCCGGCCCGGTGGAGGCCGTCCGCTCGATCGATCTGACCGTCGCGACCGGCGAGATCGTCGGCCTCCTCGGCCCCAACGGCGCGGGCAAGACCACCACCCTGCGCATGCTCACGACCCTGCTCGCCCCCACCGGCGGAGCCGCCACCGTCGCGGGCTGCGACCTGATCGCGAACCCGGCGGGCGTACGCAGGAAGTGCGGGTACGTCGCTCAGTCCGGCGGCGTGGACCCCCACATCACCGTGCGGGAGGAGCTCGTCACCCAGGGCCGGATGTACCGGCTCGCCAGGACCGAAGCGGTCGCCCGGGCCGTCGAGCTGGCCGGGGACCTGGGCCTGTCGGACCTGCTGGACCGCAGGACGCTCACGCTCTCCGGAGGACAGCGGCGGCGGCTCGACCTCGCGATGGGGCTCACCCACCGCCCGGCCGTGCTCTTCCTCGACGAGCCGACCACGGGCCTCGACCCGGGCAGCCGCGCCGATCTGTGGCAACTGGTGCGCGGGCTGCGCGACACGTACGGCACGACCGTCGTGCTCACCACCCATTACCTCGACGAAGCCGACGCGCTGGCCGACCGGCTCGTCGTGGTCGACGGCGGCCTGGTCGTGGCCGAGGGCACGCCGGCCGCGCTGAAGAGCCGCTACGCGGGCTCGTCCACCGCCTCCCTCCAGGACGCCTTCCTGGCGATCACCGGCCGCTCCCCCGCCTCCGCCGACGCCACTCCCGTCGCCGTCTAGGAAACGAGTCCCATGCTTCTCCACGACACCGGAATCATCTTCGGCCGGTACGTCCGCCAGACCCTGCGCTCGAAGTTCCAGATCCTCTTCGGCGTCCTCATGCCGCTGCTGTACCTGCTCTTCTTCGGCCCGCTGCTCACCGGGCTCCCGCTCGGCCCGTCCGGTGATTCCTGGCAGATCCTGGTCCCCGGGCTGCTGCTCCAGCTCGGCCTGTTCGGGGCCTCGTTCGCCGGTTTCGCCCTCATCATCGACAAGTCGACCGGCGTCGTGGAACGGATGCGGGTCACCCCGGTCAGCCGGATGGCGCTGCTCCTGGGCCGGGTGCTGCGCGATGCGCTGCTGTTCATGTTCCAGGCGGTGCTGCTGGTCCTGGCCGCCCTGCTCATGGGGTTGCGCGCCCCGCTGCCCGGCGTCCTGATCGGCTTCGCGTTCGTGGGTCTCCTGACGGTCTCGCTGGCCTCGCTGTCGTACGCCCTGGCCATGAAGGTCAGTACGCCGCAGGGGTTCGGCCCCCTGGTCAACGCGGTCACGATGCCGGCCATGCTGCTCTCCGGGCTGATGCTGCCGATGAGCCTGGGCCCGGGATGGCTGGACGTGCTGTCGCACCTCACACCGTTCCGCTACCTCGTCGACGCGGTACGGGACGCGTACGTGGGCTCGTACGCCACCGCGCACATGCTGTACGGCGTCCTGGTCGCCCTCGGATGCGCGGCACTGGCCGTGACAGTGGGCACACGCGTCTTCCGCGGGGCCGGTGCGTAACTAGGCTGACCGCATGGTCAACCTGACACGCATCTACACCCGCACCGGCGACACGGGCACCACCGCCCTCGGCGACATGAGCCGGACCGCCAAGACCGATCTGCGGATCTCCGCGTACGCCGACGCCAACGAGGCCAACGCGGTCATCGGCACGGCGATCGCGCTCGGGCAGCTGAGCGAGGACGTCGTCAAGGTCCTCGTCCGGGTGCAGAACGACCTGTTCGACGTGGGCGCGGACCTGTCGACTCCGGTCGTCGAGTCGCCGAAGTACCCGCCGCTGCGGGTCGAGCAGTCGTACGTCGACAAGCTGGAGGCGGACTGCGACCACTTCCTGGAGCAGACCGAGAAGCTCCGCAGCTTCATCCTGCCGGGCGGCACCCCGGGCGCGGCGCTGCTGCACCAGGCGTGCACGGTCGTCCGGCGCGCGGAGCGGTCCACCTGGGCGGCGCTGGAGGTGCACGGCGACGTGATGAACGCGCTGACGGCGACCTATCTCAACCGGCTCTCGGACCTGCTCTTCATCCTCGCCCGGGTGGCGAACAAGGAGGTCGGCGACGTGCTGTGGGTGCCGGGCGGCGACCGCTGACCGGGCCCGCACAGGGTCTCCCGCGGGTCCTCGCCCGCGGGCGGCCCCGGCATCCAGCGGGTCCTCACCCCGCGGGCGGCCCCGGCACGTGCTTCGTGTCGCCCGCGGGAGCCCGCTTCGGGAAGAGCGTGTAGCTCCCCGCGATCACCAGGTTGAGCCCGAGCAGGAACAGCATCCTCTCCTGCCAAGCCCGCAGCGAAGCCGTGTCCCCGTCTCCGCCCACGTACCAGACCGCCGCCTGCAACAGGGCCAGCGCCGTCACCGAGGCCACCGTCCACCGCCTGGCCACCCGCCACTCGTGCACGGCCCGCGCCCTCCCGTAGTTCGGCGGCTTCACCGGCGGCGGGCCGCCCGCGAAGCGGTGGGCGACCCGGGCGTCGATCCACTTGATGGTGGAATGACCGAGGCCCAGCGTGAAGCCGATGTAGACGGCGGCCAACCCGTGCTTCCAGTCCGGGTCGGCGCCGTTCTTCAGGTCGACGGCCGTCACCACCAGCAGCACGACCTCCAGCAGCGGCTCGCACAGCAGCACGGCGGCGCCCATGCGCGGCTTCTTCGCCGCGTAGCGCAGCGCGAGCCCGGCGGCCAGCAGCACCCAGAAGCCGATCTCGCAGAGAACGATCAGTGTGACGATCACGGTCCGTCTCCTTTCCCTCCCTTCCAGCGTCGCGGCCCCGCCGTCCCGGATCATCGGCCCCGTTGACGAAAGGCCACTGCATCCTTCGATGTAGTGCCGCCTCGCTCCCGGTACGGACGTGGGCCGCGGACCGGACGTGTTGGATGGGAGGGTGTTCTCACCGGCCACCCGCCTCCGCCGCCCGGCCCGCCCCCACCCCGGCGACGTCCTCATCGCGGTCGTCGGGCTGCTCGGCGGAGCGGTCCTCGCGCTGCTCGGTCTGCACATGCAGACGGGCCGGCTCTTCGACCCGCCCTGGCTCCCCCTCATCCCGCTCGCCGTGGTCTCGGGGGCCGAGCTGCTGCGCCGGAGCGCCCCCCAGACGGCGCTGGTCGTCGGCACGTTCGCCCTCGTCGCCGACCAGTTCACCCCGGGGAACCTGGCGACCGTGCTGATGTACACCGACCTCATGTACGCGGCCGTGCTGTACGGGACCCCGGCGGCAGCCCGCCGCATCCCGGTGACCACGTTCCTGATCACGGTCGGTGTCACCATCGGCTTCCTCGCCTGGCTCCGCGACGCCGAGGCCGTGCTCATCGGCATCGTCACCGGGCTGGTCTCGTTCGCGCCCGCGCTCACCGGCGTCAGCGTGCGCAACCACCGCGACGCCGCGGAGACCGCCCGGCTGCGCGCCGATCAGACCGCCCTGCTGGCCGAGATGGACCGCGTACAGGCGGTGACCGCCGAACGCGCCCGGATGGCACGCGAACTGCACGACATGGTCGCCAACCACCTCTCCGCCATCGCCATTCACTCCACCGCCGCGCTCTCCATCGACGATCCGGCGACGTCCCGCGACGCCCTCGGCGTCATCCGCGAGAACAGCGTCGACGGTCTGGCCGAAATGCGCCGTCTGATCGGGCTGTTGCGCACCGGCGCGCGGGACGCGGTGCCGAGCAGCTCGCCGACACTGGCCTCGCTGGACGCCCTCGTCGAGCAGCATCGTACGAACGCCGCGTCCAGCGGACTGACCTGCACTCTGGACGACGCCCGCACCGATTCCGGCCGGCTGCCCGCCCCCGTCGAGCTGGCTGCGTACCGCATCGTCCAGGAGTCCCTCACCAACGCGCTCAAGCACGCCGCGCCCGGACCGGTCACGGTACGGCTGGGGCAGACGGGAGAGCTGCTGACGGTGGAGGTGGCCAGCGTCCTCGGGGACCGGCCGGGGCCCCGCGCGCCGGGGTCGGGGGCCGGGCTGATCGGGATGCGGGAGCGCGTCGCGCTGCTCGGCGGGGAGTTCGAGGCGGGCCCGGCGCCCCCGGACGACGGGCGGAAGATCTGGCGGGTACGGGCCCACCTGCCCGTGACGGAAGGAAGCGTGAGGGAATGACGATCCGGGTTCTGGTGGCCGAGGACCAGTCGGCCGTACGGGCGGGGCTGGTGCTCATCCTGGGCAGCGCACCGGACATCGAGGTCGTCGCGGAGGCGGGCGATGGCGAGGAGGCCGTCAAGCTGGCCCGCGAACTGCGCCCGGATCTGGTGCTGATGGACATCCAGATGCCCCGGCTCGACGGGGTTTCCGCGACGAAGCAGGTGGTCGCGGAGGGGCTGGCGGACGTCCTGGTGCTGACGACGTTCGACCTGGACGCGTACGTGTTCGGCGCGCTGCGGGCGGGGGCGTCGGGCTTCCTGCTGAAGGACACCGAGGCGCGCGGGCTGATCGAGGCGGTCCGTACGGTGGCGCGCGGCGAGGGCCTGATCGCCCCGTCGGTGACGCGCCGGCTGATCGCGGAGTTCGCCGGGACCGCCGCGGCCGCGCAGTCGGCCAGTGCCGACCGGGCGGTGCTGGACGCGCTCACCCGGCGTGAGCGCGAGGTGCTCGGCTGTCTCGGGGAGGGCATGGCGAACGCGGAGATCGCGGTCCGGCTGTCGATGGCCGAGGCGACGGTGAAGACGCACGTCAGCCGGTTGCTGGGGAAGCTGGGGCTGCGCAGCCGGGTCCAGGCGGCGGTCCTGGCGCAGGAGTTGGGCGTCTGAGGTTTATCCGGGCACGACTCCGAACTTTGGTCTGGACCTCTTGACGATTGGTCCAGACCTTCCTAATCTCACCGAGCACACTGCGGTGAGCCCGCCATGACAAGCCGGGCTCTGGGCGGCGCAGGGTTTGCAGTCCACGGATCACCCCCCATATCTGGCCGGACCTCACCCGAGGAGCACCGTTGAGCACTGAGACCCCCCGCCGGACCCGATTCAGAATCGGGGCCGGAAAAGCCACCAGATCCCGAGCAGTCGCGGGCCTCACCGCCCTGCTCCTCCCGCTGGCCGCGCTGGTCGGCATGGCCTCCCCCGCCGAGGCAGCCACCTCCGCCACCGCCACGTACGTCAAGAAGTCCGACTGGGGCAGTGGCTTCGAGGGCCAGTGGACGGTGAAGAACACCGGCACCACCTCCCTGTCCTCCTGGACCATCGAGTGGGACTTCCCCTCCGGCACCGCGGTCGGCTCCGCCTGGGACGCCACCGTCACCAGCTCCGGAACCCACTGGACGGCCAAGAACCTCGGCTGGAACGGCACCGTCGCACCCGGAGCCAGCGTCAGCTTCGGCTTCAACGGCACCGGCTCCGGCTCCCCCAGCGGCTGCAAGCTGAACGGCGCGTCCTGCGACGGCGGCAGCGTCCCCGGCGACAACGCCCCCTCGGCGCCGGGCACGCCCACCGCCAGCGGGATCACCGACACCTCCGCGAAGATCAGCTGGAGCGCCGCCACCGACGACCACGGCATCAAGAACTACGACGTCCTGCGGGACGGCGCCGTCGTCGCCACGGTCACCGGCACCACGTACACGAACTCCGGCCTCACCGCGGGCACCGACTACTCGTACACCGTCCGGGCCCGGGACACCGCCGACCAGACCGGCCCCGCCAGCGGCGCGGTCAAGGTGCACACCACCGGCGGCGGAGGCACCGACCCCGGCACGGGCACCGGTGACAAGGTCAACCTCGGCTACTTCGCCGAGTGGGGCGTCTACGGCCGGAACTACCACGTCAAGAACCTGGACACCTCCGGCTCCGCCGCGAAGATCACGCACATCAACTACGCCTTCGGCAACGTCCAGAACGGCAAGTGCACCATCGGCGACTCCTACGCCGACTACGACAAGGCGTACACCGCCGACCAGTCCGTCGACGGCGTCGCCGACACCTGGGACCAGCCGCTGCGCGGCAGCTTCAACCAGCTGCGCAAGCTGAAGGCGAAGTACCCGCACATCAAGGTCCTGTGGTCGTTCGGCGGCTGGACCTGGTCGGGCGGCTTCGGCCAGGCCGCCCAGAACCCGGCCGCGTTCGCCCAGTCCTGCTACGACCTGGTCGAGGACCCCCGTTGGGCCGATGTCTTCGACGGCATCGACATCGACTGGGAGTACCCCAACGCCTGCGGCCTGACCTGTGACACCAGCGGTCCGGCCTCGCTGAAGGCCCTCACCTCCGCACTGCGTACGAAGTTCGGCAGCAGCAACCTGGTGACCGCGGCCATCACGGCCGACGGCTCGGCGGGCGGCAAGATCGACCTCGCGGACTACGCGGGCGCCGCTCAGTCGCTGAACTGGTACAACGTGATGACGTACGACTTCTTCGGCGCCTGGGATGCGAAGGGCCCGACCGCCCCGCACTCCCCGCTCACCTCGTACAGCGGCATCCCGAAGGCCGGCTTCACCGCGACCGAGGCCATCGCCAAGCTGAAGGCCCAGGGCGTCCCCGCCTCGAAGCTGCTGCTCGGCATCGGCTTCTACGGCCGCGGCTGGACCGGCGTCACCCAGGACGCGCCCGGCGGCACCGCCACCGGCGCGGCGCCCGGCACGTACGAGGCCGGGATCGAGGACTACAAGGTCCTCAAGAACAGCTGCCCCTCCACCGGCACGATCGCGGGCACGGCGTACGCGCACTGCGGCACCAACTGGTGGAGCTACGACACCCCGGCCACCATCACGTCCAAGATGACGTGGGCGAAGAACCAGGGCCTGGGAGGCGCGTTCTTCTGGGAGTTCAGCGGAGACACCAGCAACGGTGAGCTCGTGAGCGCGATGAACAACGGTCTCAAGTAGTCCCGGCCGCACAGCTCGTCGCGTAACCCCCCGGAAAAAGCACCGGGGAGACAGGTCCGCCCCCTGTCTCCCCGGTTTTCGTCTGTCCCGCGGCCGCAGGCCACGTGGGCCCTCCCCCGGACGCAGTCCGGGGGCCCCAACCAGCGACAGCCCTCTGCTCAGGCCACATCGACTCTCCCCCAGACTCCGTCCGGGGGGACCCCCAACCAGCGACAGCCCTCTGTTCAGGCCACATTGACTCTCCCCCAGACTCCGTCCGGGGGGACCCCCAACCAGCGACAGCCTTCTATTCAGGCCACATCGACTCTCCCCCAGACTCCGTCCGGGGGGACCCCCAACCAGCGACAGCCCTCTGCTCAGGCCACATTGACTCGCTGGCCGGGCGGGGCTGCCTCCAGCCAGGCGAGGAATCCGGTGAGAGCGTCCTCGGTCATCGCTAGCTCCAGGCGGGTCTCCCGGTGGAGGCAGCCGAGGATGACGGCGTCGGAGAGCAGCGCGAGCTCCTCCTCGCCCTCGGGCAGCCGGCGGGCGACCACCTCGATCGAGGCGCGCTCCAGCACCCGGCGGGGTCGCGGGGAGTAGCTGAAGACCCGGAACCAGTTCAGCTTGTCGCCGCTGTACCGGGCGACTCCGTAGACCCAGCCCTTGCCCGAGAGATCGGGCTCCGCCGGCACGTCCCACCGCAGGCTGCAGTCGAAGGTCCCGCCGGAGCGCTGAATCAGCCGCCGGCGCAGACCGAAGACGAAGAGCCCCAACAGGACCAGTGCGACGACGAGCCCGCCCACCCACAGCGCGAGGACCATCTCCACCGACCTCCTCGCGTCATCGAGTAAACGGATACCGCACGAACCGCACCTGCACCTGCATCGCCTCAGCCGCGACACGGTCTGGAGAGGTCTCCAGCTCGGGCCGCGGCTGAGGGTAAAGCCGTTTCGCGGGGTGGCTAGTGAACCGCCACCGCACGCAGTCGCACATCGGCGCGGCGCTCGGCAGCGCTGTCCGTGTCCGACTTCGCACGCTCGAACGCACGCTCCGCGCGCTCGACATCGATCTCGTCCGCCAGCTCGGCGATCTCCGCCAGGAGCGACAGCTTGTCGTCCGCGAAGGAGATGAAACCGCCGTGCACGGCGGCGACGACAGTGGAGCCGTCGCTCGTACGGATCGTCACCGGGCCCGATTCCAGCACACCCAGGAGCGGCTGGTGACCGGGCATGACGCCGATGTCGCCGGACGTGGTACGTGCGACAACGAGGGTGGCCTCGCCGGACCAGACACTGCGGTCCGCGGCGACCAGCTCGACATGCAGCTCAGCAGCCAAGGGTGGCTCCTCGGGTCACCACCCGGCGGTCGTGCCGGGTGTTGGGTCAATTCTACGGGGCGTGGTGAGGGGGGCGGGACACACCCACCCCCCTCGGTGAGCCGGAGGCTCAGGAGACGCCGAGCTCCTTGGCGTTGGCCTTGAGGTCCTCGATGCCACCGCACATGAAGAACGCCTGCTCGGGGAAGTGGTCGTACTCCCCGTCACAGATCGCGTTGAACGCGGCGATCGACTCGTCGAGCGGAACGTCCGAACCGTCCAGGCCGGTGAACTGCTTCGCGGCGTGGGTGTTCTGCGACAGGAAGCGCTCGACGCGACGGGCACGGTGGACAACGAGCTTGTCCTCCTCGCCCAGCTCGTCGATACCGAGGATCGCGATGATGTCCTGGAGGTCCTTGTACTTCTGCAGGATCCCCTTGACGCGGCTGGCCGTGTCGTAGTGGTCCTGCGCGATGTAGCGCGGGTCCAGGATGCGGGACGTGGAGTCCAGCGGGTCCACGGCCGGGTAGATGCCCTTCTCGGAGATCGGACGGGAGAGAACCGTCGTCGCGTCGAGGTGGGCGAACGTGGTGGCCGGGGCCGGGTCGGTCAGGTCGTCCGCGGGGACGTAGATCGCCTGCATCGAGGTGATCGAGTGACCACGCGTCGAGGTGATGCGCTCCTGGAGCACACCCATCTCGTCGGCCAGGGTCGGCTGGTAACCCACCGCGGACGGCATGCGGCCGAGCAGCGTGGAGACCTCGGAACCGGCCTGCGTGAAGCGGAAGATGTTGTCGATGAAGAGCAGCACGTCCTGCTTCTGCACATCGCGGAAGTACTCCGCCATGGTCAGGGCGGACAGGGCCACGCGAAGACGCGTGCCCGGCGGCTCGTCCATCTGGCCGAAGACCAGCGCGGTCTTCTCCAGAACGCCCGAGTCCGTCATCTCGTCGATGAGGTCGTTGCCCTCACGGGTGCGCTCACCGACGCCGGCGAACACCGACACACCGTCGTGCAGCTTCGCCACACGCATGATCATTTCCTGGATGAGGACCGTCTTGCCGACGCCCGCACCACCGAACAGACCGATCTTGCCGCCCTTGACGTACGGGGTCAGCAGGTCGACGACCTTCAGGCCGGTCTCGAACATCTCGGTCTTCGACTCGAGCTGGTCGAAGGCCGGGGCCTTGCGGTGGATCGGCCAGCGCTCGGTGATCTGCGCCTCGGCCTCCGGCTCGTTCAGGATCTGGCCGAGGGTGTTGAACACCTTGCCCTTGGTGATGTCACCGACGGGGACGGTGATGCCCGCACCCGTGTCGGTCACCGGGGCCTGGCGGACCAGACCGTCGGTGGGCTGCATCGAGATCGCGCGGACCACGCCGTCACCCAGGTGCTGGGCGACCTCGAGGGTCAGCGTCTTACGAGCGCCGGCCTCGGCCGGGTCGTCGACCTCGACGTGCAGGGCGTTGTAGATCTCCGGCATCGCGTCGACGGGGAACTCCACGTCGACGACCGGGCCGATGACCCGGGCGACGCGGCCCGTGGCAGCGGCCGTCTCAACTGTCGTCGTCATTACTTGTCACTCCCCGCGGACGCGTCGGCCAGCGCACCTGCACCGCCGACGATCTCGCTGATTTCCTGGGTGATTTCGGCCTGGCGGGCCGCGTTGGCAAGCCGGGAGAGGCTCTTGATCAGGTCCCCGGCGTTGTCGGTCGCCGACTTCATCGCGCGGCGGCGGGCGGCGTGCTCGGAAGCGGCCGCCTGCAGCAGTGCGTTGTAGATACGGCTCTCGACGTAGCGCGGCAGGAGGGCGTCGAGGACGTCCTCCGCCGACGGCTCGAAGTCGAACAGCGGAAGGATCTCGTCCTTCGCGCGGCTCTCCGTCGCGACCTCGTCGAGCGAGAGCGGCAGCATCCGGCCGTCGACCGCGTTCTGCGTCATCATCGACACGAACTCCGTGAAGACGATGTGCAGCTCGTCGACGCCACCCTCGGCCGTGTCCTTGGTGATGGACTCGATCAAGGGCGCGGCGATCTTCTTGGCGTCCGCGTACTCCGGGCTGTCCGTGAAGCCGGTCCACGACTCCACGACCTTGCGCTCGCGGAAGCCGTAGTAGGCGACACCCTTACGGCCGACGATGTACGTGTCGACCTCCTTGCCCTCGGCCGCCAGCCGCTCCCGCAGCTTCTCCGCGGCCTTGATGGCGTTGGAGGAGTAGCCGCCGGCCAGACCGCGGTCGCTCGTGAGGAGCAGGACCGCGGCCCGCACCGGGGCCTCGGCCTCGGTGGTGAGCGGGTGCTTGGTGTTGGAGCCGGTCGCCACCGCGGTCACCGCACGGGTGAGCTCGGTCGCGTACGGCATCGACGCCGCCACCTTGCGCTGCGCCTTGACGATGCGCGAGGCGGCGATCATCTCCATCGCCTTGGTGATCTTCTTGGTCGCGGTGACGGCTTGGATGCGGCGCTTGTAAACGCGAAGCTGAGCGCCCATCGATCAGCCCTCGCCCAGGAGCTTGCCGTCCGAGGTCTCGAACTGCTGCTTGAAGGCGGCGATCGCGTCGGCGATCGACTGCAGCGTGTCGTCGGACATCTTGCCGCCCTCGGCGATGCTGGTCAGGAGGTCCTTGCGCTCGCGGCGCAGGTACTCCAGCAGCTCGCTCTCGAAGCGACGGATGTCCTCGACCGGGACGTCGTCCATCTTGCCCGTGGTGCCGGCCCAGACGGAGACGACCTGCTCCTCCATCGGGAACGGGGCGTACTGGGGCTGCTTCAGCAGTTCGACCATGCGCTTACCGCGCTCCAGCGACGCCTTGGAGGCCGCGTCCAGGTCGGAACCGAAGGCGGCGAACGCCTCCAGCTCACGGAACTGGGCGAGGTCCACGCGCAGACGGCCGGAGACCTGCTTCATGGCCTTGTGCTGGGCGGAGCCACCGACGCGGGAGACCGAGATACCGACGTTGAGCGCCGGACGCTGACCCGCGTTGAACAGGTCGGACTCCAGGAAGCACTGGCCGTCGGTGATGGAGATGACGTTGGTCGGAATGAACGCCGACACGTCGTTCGCCTTGGTCTCGACGATCGGGAGGCCCGTCATCGAACCGGCGCCCATGTCGTCGGAGAGCTTGGCGCAGCGCTCCAGCAGACGCGAGTGCAGGTAGAAGACGTCGCCCGGGTAGGCCTCACGGCCCGGCGGACGGCGCAGCAGAAGCGACACGGCGCGGTAGGCGTCGGCCTGCTTCGAGAGGTCGTCGAAGATGATGAGGACGTGCTTGCCGTCGTACATCCAGTGCTGGCCGATGGCCGAACCGGTGTACGGCGCCAGGTACTTGAAGCCGGCCGGGTCGGACGCCGGGGCGGCGACGATGGTCGTGTACTCGAGCGCGCCGGCCTCTTCCAGGGCACCTCGCACGGAGGCGATGGTGGAGCCCTTCTGACCGATGGCGACGTAGATGCAGCGCACCTGCTTGTTCACGTCGCCCGAGCGCCAGTTGTCGCGCTGGTTGATGATCGTGTCGACGGCCAGCGCGGTCTTACCCGTCTGACGGTCGCCGATGATCAGCTGACGCTGGCCGCGGCCGATCGGCACCATGGCGTCGACGGCCTTGTAGCCGGTCTGCATCGGCTCGTGCACCGACTTGCGGACCATGACGCCAGGGGCCTGCAGTTCGAGGGCGCGACGACCTTCGGTCGCGATCTCGCCGAGGCCGTCGATCGGGTTGCCGAGCGGGTCGACGACGCGGCCGAGGTAACCCTCGCCGACGCCGACGGAGAGCACCTCACCGGTGCGCTGCACCGGCTGGCCCTCCTCGATTCCGCTGAACTCGCCGAGGACGATCGCACCGATCTCGCGCTCTTCGAGGTTGAGGGCGAGACCGAGGGTTCCGTCCTCGAACTTCAGCAGTTCGTTCGCCATGGCGGAGGGCAGGCCCTCCACCTTTGCGATGCCGTCGCCGGCAACGCTGACCGTTCCGACCTCCTCGCGCGAGGCCGCGTCCGGCTGGTACGACTGGACAAAGTTCTCCAGTGCGTCCCGGATCTCCTCCGGCCGGATCGTGAGCTCCGCCATCTGGGTTCCCTGCTCTCCTTGTTGGGCCCGAAGTTTCTTAAGGGGGTCTGGGGGCCGACCCCCAGGAATCTTCTGCAATTTCTGCACGGCCCAACCGGGCCGCTGGTCTTGCTCTGGTTCTGTTGGGTACGTCGCGCTGCGTCAGCCGGCCATGCGACGGGTCGCCTCGTCGAGGCGCTCCGCGATGGTGCCGTTGATGACCTCGTCGCCGACCCGCACCGCGATCCCGCCGAGGACCTCGGGGTCCACGTCGAGGCTCAGGTGCATCTGCCGGCCGTAGATCTTCGCCAGGGCGGCGCCGAGGCGCTGCTTCTGGCGGTCACTGAGCGGCACGGCCGAGGTGACGACTGCGACCACGCGGTCCCGGCGGTCCGCGGCGAGCTTGGAGAGGGACTCGAGTCCCGCTTCCAGGCTACGTCCCCGGGGCTGGGTGACAAGCCGCACGACGATGCGCTCGGTGGTGGGCCGCGCCTTTCCGCCGAGCAGGCTGCGGAGCAGCTCGCCCTTGGCGGCGGCGGACGCGGTCCGGCTGGTCAGCGCGGAGCGCAGCTCGGTGTCCGAGGCCACGATCCGGCCGAACCGGAACAGCTCGTCCTCGACGTCGTCGAGGTCTCCGCTGCGCTGGGCGGCGGTGAGGTCGGCGGTGTTCGCCAGCTCCTCGACCGAGTCGACCAGGTCACGCGACTGCGACCAGCGCGAGCGGACCATGCCGGAGACCAGGTCGACGGCTTCGCCGCCCACCTGACCGCGCAGCAGCCGCCCGGCCAGCTCGGCCCTGGCCTCGCCGGCCTGCGCCGGGTCGGTCAGGACCCGGCGCAGCGACACCTCGCGGTGCAGCAGCGCCGTGACGCCGGCCAGGTCCTCGGCGAGCTTCGCCGCGTCGACCGACGTGTTGTCGGTCAGTGCGTCGAGGCGCTCGCGTGCGGCAGCCAGTGCCTCGCGGCTCGCGCTGTTCATCGGACTGCCTCGGCCTTCGCCTCGAGCTCGTCGAGGAACCGGTCGACGGTGCCGCTCTGCCGGGCGTGGTCCTCGAGGGACTCGCCGACGAGCTTGCCGGCCAGGTCGGTGGCGAGCTTGCCCACGTCCTGGCGCAGCGCGGACGCCGCGGCCTTGCGGTCGGCCTCGATCTGGGCGTGGCCGGCAGCGACGATCTCCTCGCGCTGCCGCTGGCCCTCGGCCCTCATCTCCTGCAGGATCACGGCGCCCTGCTCCTGCGCCTCCTGGCGCAGACGAGCGGCTTCGTGGCGGGCCTCGGCGAGCTGAGCCTTGTACTGCTCAAGAACGCTCTGGGCCTCGGTCTGGGCCGCATCGGCCTTTTCGATACCGCCTTCGATGGCCTCGCGGCGCTCTTCCAGAACCTTGTTGATGTTCGGGAGGAGCTTCTTGGCGAGGAAGCCGAAGACGATGACGAAAGCGATGAGGCCAATGACGAGCTCAGGGATCGGCGGGATGAGCGGGTTTTCCGCTTCCTCCGCCGCGAGCTGAACCAGGGGGTTCACGTCAGTGCCTTCCGTCGAATGGGCTGTTCGCGACCGGTCAGGAGGTCGGGTAGACGAACGGCATGACCAGACCGATCAGGGCGAGCGCCTCACAGAAGGCGAAGCCGAGGATCTGGTTGGCGCGGATGAGGCCGGCGGCCTCGGGCTGACGGGCCAGCGCCTGGGTGCCGTTACCGAAGATGATGCCGATGCCGACGCCGGGGCCGATCGCGGCGAGGCCGTAACCGATCGAGCCGAGGTTGCCCTTGATTTCGACGCCGGCGGCGAGGGTCTGGAGAGCGGACATGCCGGTTCTTCCTTCTCTTTCAATGTCCGGTGGGGGTTGGCCACCGGGTGCTTCAGGAGGGAGGTGCTCAGTGCCCCTTGGCGAGAGCGCCCTGGATGTAGCTGCAGGCCAGCAGCACGAACACGTAGGCCTGGACAGCCTGGATGAAGAGCTCGAAGGCCGTCATCACGAGGACCATCACGAACGACACGCCCGCGTAGGCGATACCGATGCCGTTGAGCATGTACCAGCTGGCGATCGTGAAGAGCAGCAGGAGCGTGTGGCCCGCGAACATGTTGGCGAAGAGTCGGACCGCGTGCGTGAACGGCCGGACCAGCAGGTTCGAGAACAACTCGATGGTCATCGAGAGCGGCAGGACCCCGCCGAGGCTCTTGTCGTAGCCCGTGAAGTTCTTGAAGGCTCCGACGAAACCGTGCTTCTTGAAGGTCAGGCTGACCCACAGGATGTAGACGATCCCGGCCAGAACGGCGGGGTACGAAATGATCGCCGTCACGGGGAACTGCGCGATCGGGATGATGGACCAGAGGTTCATCATCCAGATGACGAAGAACAGCGAGACCATCAGCGGCACGTACTTCTCGCCGTCGCGCTTGCCGATCGTCTCGTAGACGATGCCGCGACGGATGAAGTCGTAACCGGCCTCGGCGGTCATCTGGAGCTTGCCGGGCACCAACTTCGGCTTACGGAAGGCGGCCCAGAAGAAGCCGACGATGATGACCGAGCCGAGCAGGGCCAGCAGCATCGTCTTGTTGAAGTACACGTTGCTGTCCGCGTCGCCCCAGAGGGGCTCGAACAGGAACGAGTGCAGGCCGGGTGCCGGAAAGCCACAACCGTCGAAGAGGTGGCAGTCGGTCTCGAAGGCGAGCACCTGTGTCGGGTCAGCACTCACCGCGGGCTCCTTCAGCGTGGCGCATAGGTACGGCAACCTCGTTGTGTCGGCGCGGCGCGCAGCCGCGGTTCGGCACTGGACTGGTGTTTCGGATGTGTGGGCGGCAGTCAGGCATGTGAGCCTCGCGATCGGGCAGGCGTCAGCTCACATGCCCGCGCCCGCAGTGCCGCAGTTGGAACCGGACGATAGCAGGGTCCTGAACCCGCACTTATTCCGCCCCTACCCTTCACGCTCCGGACCCCGGATTCTTGGGCTTCTCGTCCTTGTCGGACTCGGGTTCCACGTAAAGGATCTTGGCCTTCATGTGCGCACGCGCCTGTGCGCCGATCCATACGAGGGTCGTCGCGACCAGAGTGATCGCGAAGGCCTTCGGGTTGAACAGCGAGGTGTTCTTGAATACGGCGACAAAGATGAACAGCAGCAGGAGTTGCGCCGTGTACAGCGCGAGTCCCATCGCCTGGAAGAGGTGAGGCATGGACCGGGCGGTCCGTTGCAGGACCATCAGTCCGATCCCCATGAAGAGGATGACCACGATCGTCGCAACGATCGCGCCCAGGGCTCCCTTGCCGCCCGCGACGCCGCCGCTGATCGCGGCGGCGACCGCGCCTGCGACAGCGGTGGGTACGGCGGCCTGGAGGAGAGTCCGGACGTCGTTGGACGGCATGGCGGCAGCTCCGCTTACTGGGGGGTGGGCAGTGTGTCGTCATGGACGAGCGTAGGCCCGGTCCGAGTCGAAGCCTCGGGGCCAAAGGACCGTGCTACTCAGGTCCTTCGGCTCTGTCACCGGGTTCGTGAACGGTATCACAAACTATTTGATGAGGTCTTTACCTAGAAAGTGTGCTTGCTGTCACACGTGAGAGCTAATCAGCGCGTGTGAGCAAGACAACTCAACAGCTTGTCTGGTATTGCCCCTTGATGACCGAATCAACGACGCGTCGAATCAGCCTTGCGCCGATCCGCGAAGCGCGAACGGTGGCCGATCGCTGTCGCTCCGTTGACGCCGGACACTCCCGCGGCGATCGGGGCCTGCGGCGCGGGGTCGTGACCATTGTGCCCCATCTGATCATCCAGGGGCCCCTGTTGGCTCTCCAGCGCCTGCGAAGGGTCCACCTGGGACTCCGCCCCGCGGCGGCGCCGGCGGCGGTAGCGCGGCGGCACGAACCGCTCGGCCCAGCGCGGGGCCCGCGGGGTGAAGCGGGGCATCAGCAGCAGGATCAGGCCGAGCGCGCTCAGTCCCACGATCAGGAGCACGATCCACATCGACGTCGAGTGCACCGAGTAGCCGACGGCTCCGAAGGCGATCAGGGCCGACCAGAAGTACATGATCAGCACCGACCGGCTGTGCGAATGGCCGATCTCCAGCAGCCGGTGGTGCAGATGGCCGCGGTCCGCGGCGAACGGCGACTGCCCGTTCCAGGTGCGCCGCACGATCGCCAGGACCAGGTCCGCCGCCGGGATGGCGATGATCGTCAGCGGCAGGAGCAGCGGGATGAAGACCGGCAGCATCGCGTGCGTCGCCTGCCGTTCGCTTCCCGCGAAGAGCTTCATCGCGTCCGGGTCGACCTGTCCCGTGACGGAGATCGCGCCGGCCGCGAGGACCAGACCGATCAGCATCGACCCGGAGTCGCCCATGAAGATCCGCGCGGGGTGCATGTTGTGCGGCAGGAACCCGAGGCACATGCCCATCAGGATCGCCGTGAAGAGCGTCGCGGGGGCGGCCGCCTCGATCCCGTACCCGTACCAGAGCCGGTAGGTGTACAGGAACAGCGCGGCCGAGGCGATGCACACCATGCCGGCCGCCAGGCCGTCCAGACCGTCGACGAAGTTGACCGCGTTGATGGTGATGACGACGAGGGCGACCGTCAGCAGCGTGCCCTGCCACTGGGTGAGCGGGACCGTGCCGACACCCGGGATCGGCAGCCACAGGATCGTGAGGCCCTGGAGCACCATGACGGCGGCGGCGATCATCTGCCCGCCGAGCTTGATCAGGGCGTCGATCTCGAACTTGTCGTCCAGGACGCCGATCAGCCAGATCAGGGCCGCCCCGGAGAGCAGCGCCCGCGGTTCGCTGGAGAGCTCGAAGACGCCGTCGAGGTTGGCCAGGTGATCGGCGACGATCAGCCCGGCGCACAGCCCGCCGAACATGGCGATGCCACCGAGCCTCGGTGTCGGTTCGCGGTGGACGTCGCGCGCACGGATCGCGGGCATCGCCCCCACCGCGATGGCGAACTTGCGCACCGGGCCGGTGAGCAGATACGTCACCGCTGCCGTGACACAGAGCGTCAGCAAGTAATCACGCACGGGCTGCCCCACAAATGTCGCCGGCCATCTCAGCCCACACCTTAGCCCGACCGGCGTGCCGGTCGGGCCTCACCAGGTCGGCCTCATGGTTGAGGACACGCAGGCCCTCCCGATGGTTGCAGCAGCTGCCGCCCATACGGACATGAGGGCCATTTCACCCCGGGTACGGCGGGTGCTTCGCCGCCATCTCCCGCACCTCGGTGAGCACGTCGCCCTCCTCGCGGACCGCGGCCCCGAACAGCGCGGCGAGGCGGGCCATGTCGGACTCGTCCAGGCCCTGGGTGGTGACGGCCGCGGTGCCGAGCCTGATGCCGCGGGCGTCTCCGTACGGAAGCGCGCAGGTGTCCAGGACCAGACCGGCGGCGGCCAGCCGGGCCCGGGCCGTGGGGCCGTCGACGCCGAGCGGGGCCGGGTCCGCGACGATGAGGTGGGTGTCCGTGCCGCCGGTGGTGACGTCGAAGCCCTCGGCCTCCAGGCCGGCGGCCAGGGCCCGGGCGTGCGCCACCACCTGGTGGGCGTACGCGGCGAAGGCGGGAGCGGCGGCCTCACCGAAGGCGACGGCCTTGGCAGCCACGGTGTGCATCTGGGCGCCGCCCTGCGTGAAGGGGAAGACGGCCCGGTCGATCCGCTCCGCCAGCTCCGCGCCGCACAGGATCATGCCGCCGCGCGGCCCGCGCAGCACCTTGTGCGTGGTGGCGCAGACCACGTCCGCGTACGGCACGGGACTGGGCGCCGCTCCCCCGGCGATCAGACCCATCGGGTGGGCGGAGTCGGCGATGAGGTAGGCGCCGACCTCGTCGCAGATCTCCCGGAACAGTTCGTGGTCGGGGTGGCGGGGGTAGGAGATCGAGCCGCTGACGATCGCCTTGGGCCGATGCGTGCGGGCCAGGGTGCGGACCTGGTGGTAGTCGATCAGACCGCTCTCGGAGTCCACCCCGTAGCCGATGAACTCGAACCAGCGGCCGGAGAAGTTGGCGGGCGAGCCGTGCGTGAGGTGTCCGCCGTACGGGAGTCCCATCGCGAGCACCGTGTCACCGGGCCGCAGCAGCGCCGCGTACGCCGCGAGGACGGCGGAGGAGCCGGAGTGGGGCTGCACGTTGGCGTGCTCGGCGCCGAAGAGCGAGGTGGCGCGGGCGATCGCGATGCGCTCGGCCGCGTCCGCCTGTTCGCAGCCGCCATGGTGGCGGGCACCGGGATAGCCCTCGGCGTACTTGTTGGCCAGCGGGGAGCCGAGGGCGGCCAGGACGGCGGGCGAGGTGAAGTTCTCAGCCGCGGTCAGCTGCAGGGTGCCGGACTGCCGGCGGAGCTCCCCCACCAGCACGTCGGCGATCTCCGGATCCTCGCGGAGCAGGGCGCCGAAGTCCTGGGGCAGGGCGGTGACGGCGGAGGGTGCGGCGGCTGTGGTGACCGGCATCGGGGGCTCCGGACCTGGGAAGGGGCGACGCCTGGGGGGTGACGTCAGCTCCAATGTAGGCCCGTGACGGGTCCGCTGCCCGCTCTCGTGGGCCGTGGCGCACCCGACCGGCCCAGGAGTCCCGGCCCCGGCCGATCGTCCGTCAGCGCGGGGCCGGTGGCTCCCCGCTCAGCGCGGCGCGGAGACGCCGGTCAGCGCGGTGACGACCGGGTCCAGGGCCTGGTTGATCTCGTCGCCGATGGACCGGAAGAAGGTGATGGGGGCGCCGTAGGGGTCGTAGACCTCGTCGGCCTCGGCGGTCGGGGCGAGCAGCCAGCCGCGCAGCGCCGCGGCGGCGCGGACCAGGGCGCGGGCGCGCTCGACGACGCCCTCGTCGCGCGCGTCGGGCAGCGTGGCGGGGTCTATCGCCCGGACCAGCCGGGTGAACTCCTTGAGCGTGAAGGTGCGCAGTCCGGCCGAGTGCCCCATCGAGATCACCTGCGCCCGGTGGTCACGGGTGGCGGTGAGCACCAGGTCGGCGCGGATCACGTGCTCGTCGAGCAGTTCCCGGCCGGTGAATCCGGTGGCGTCGGCGCCGAAGTCGGCGAGGACCACCTCCGCGTTGGCCTCCATCGGAGCACCCTCGTGCCCCCAGGTGCCGGCGCTCTCCACGATCAGCCCGCCCAGGAGCGGGTCGCCCAGGCGGTCCACGAGGGCATGCCGCGTCAGCCGCTCGGTGATCGGTGAGCGGCAGACGTTGCCGGTGCTGACGTGGAGGATGCGGAAGGTGTCGGTCCGCCCCGCTATGCCACGCCCCTCAGGGGCGGTCAATTGGCCACCTCGAGGTCGGGTACCACCTTGCGCAGCTCCTCCGCGGAGAGCGCGCCGGCGCGCAGCAGGACCGGCACCTTGCCGGTGACGTCGACGATCGAGGACGGGACGATGCCCGGGGTCGGACCGCCGTCGAGGTACACGGACACGGAGTCGCCGAGCATCTCCTGGGCGGCGTCGCAGTCCTCCGGCGACGGGTGTCCGGTGAGGTTGGCGCTGGAGACGGCCATCGGGCCGACCTCCGTGAGCAGCTCGATGGCGACCGGGTGCAGCGGCATCCGGACGGCGACGGTGCCGCGGGTGTCGCCGAGGTCCCACTGGAGCGAGGGCTGGTGCTTGGCGACGAGCGTGAGCGCTCCCGGCCAGAACGCGTCCACCAGCTCCCACGCCTGCTCCGAGAAGTCGGTGACCAGGCCGTGGAGGGTGTTCGGCGAGCCGATGAGGACGGGCGTCGGCATGTTGCGGCCCCGGCCCTTGGCGGCCAGGAGGTCGACGACGCCCTCGGAACTGAAGGCGTCCGCACCGATCCCGTACACGGTGTCGGTGGGCAGCACGACCAGTTCGCCGCGGCGGACGGCGGACGCGGCCTCGCGCAGACCCGTCGTACGGTCCGTGGCGTCGTTGCAGTCGTATCGCCGTGCCATCAGCCGGCCTCCTCAAGCGTGTACGGGTAGGGCTGGTACGGGTCGTCGCCGCGGGTCACGGCATGGCCTTGCGGGCCGTGGCGAAGCGGGGCCGCCGGTTCAGGTCGGGGTGGTCGGCCGCGTCGGCCCAGCCCCGCTCCTCGGTGAAGATCCACGGCACCTGGCCGCCCTGGGTGTCGGCGTGCTCGATGACGACGAGGCCGCCGGGACGCAGCAGACGGTGGGCGGTGCGCTCGATGCCGCGGATGGTGTCGAGGCCGTCCTCACCAGAGAACAGAGCCATCTCGGGGTCGTGGTCGCGGGCCTCCGGCGCCACGTACTCCCATTCGGTGAGCGGGATGTACGGCGGGTTGGAGATGACCAGGTCGACCTGGCCGTCGAGCTCGGGAAGGGCCGTCAGGGCGTCGCCGCGATGCACGGTGACCCTGGAGTCCTCGGCGTTCTTCCTGGTCCACTTGAGGGCGTCCTCGGACAGCTCCACGGCGTGCACGCGTGAGCGCGGCACCTCCTGGGCCATGGCGAGGGCGATGGCGCCCGATCCGGTGCACAGGTCGACGATCAGCGGCTCGACGACGTCCATCGCGCGGACGGCGTCTATCGCCCAGCCGACGACCGACTCGGTCTCGGGGCGGGGGACGAAGACGCCGGGGCCCACCTGGAGCTCCAGGTAGCGGAAGAAGGCGCGGCCGGTGATGTGCTGGAGCGGTTCGCGGGCCTCGCGCCGGGCGATGGTCTCCCAGTAGCGGGCGTCGAAGTCGGCGTCCGGCACGTTGTGCAGCTCGCCCCGCTTGACGCCGTGCACGAAAGCGGCGAGTTCCTCCGCGTCGAATCGCGGTGAAGGGACACCGGCGTCGGCCAGCCGCTGGGTGGCCTGGGCCACCTCGGCGAGCAGCAGGTTCATCGCGGTTCTCCGTACGGGTTCACGAGCGGGGCGGGGCGGTGGCTCTTATGCGGCGGCGAGCTTGGCCGCCGAGTCGGCGTCGACACAGGCCTGGATCACCGCGTCCAGGTCCCCGTCGAGCACCTGGTCCAAGTTGTACGCCTTGAAGCCGACGCGGTGGTCCGAGATCCGGTTTTCCGGGTAGTTGTACGTACGGATCTTCTCGGACCGGTCGACCGTCCGCACCTGGCTGCGGCGCACGTCCGACGCTTCCTGTTCGGCGGCCTCCTGGGCGGCGGCGAGGAGCCGTGAACGCAGGATACGCATGGCCTGCTCCTTGTTCTGGAGCTGGCTCTTCTCGTTCTGGCAGGAGGCGACGACACCGGTGGGCAGGTGCGTGATGCGGACCGCGGAGTCGGTGGTGTTGACGGACTGTCCGCCGGGGCCCGAGGAGCGGTACACGTCGATACGGAGATCGTTGGCGTGGATCTCGACGTCGACCTCCTCGGCCTCGGGCGTGACGAGCACACCGGCGGCGGAGGTGTGGATGCGGCCCTGGGACTCGGTGGAGGGCACGCGCTGCACGCGGTGCACGCCGCCCTCGTACTTCATGCGGGCCCAGACGCCCTGGCCGGGCTCGGTGGCCCCGTTGCCGCCCTTGGTCTTCACGGCGACCTGGACGTCCTTGTAGCCGCCCAGCTCGGACTCGGTGGAGTCGATGATCTCGGTCTTCCAGCCGACGCGCTCGGCGTAGCGCAGGTACATGCGCAGCAGGTCACCGGCGAACAGGGCGGACTCGTCGCCGCCGGCGCCCGCCTTGATCTCCAGGAGCACGTCCTTGTCGTCGCTGGGGTCGCGGGGAACGAGCAGGAGGCGGAGCTTCTCGGTGAGCTCCTCGCGCTCCTTCTCCAGTTCCTTGACCTCGGCGGCGAAGTCCGGGTCGTCGGCGGCGAACTCGCGGGCGGTCTCGATGTCGTCGCCGGTCTGCTTCCAGGAGCGGTAGGTCGCGACGATCGGAGTCAGCTCGGCGTAGCGCTTGTTGAGCTTGCGCGCGTTCGCCTGGTCGGCGTGGACCGACGGATCCGCGAGCTTCTTCTCGAGATCGGACTGTTCGCCGATCAGTTCCTCGACCGCCTCGAACATCTACGGGCTCCTGGTTTCTTCGCTCATCGTGCCTGCCGGCCGGCGGGTGCCTGCCGGGCGGGATACGGGGTTCGCCGTCGTCCCGGCCGGAAAAAAACGCCGGTCCCGGCGCCCCCGGGAAGAGGGCGCCAAGGACCGGCGCAGTGGCTCGCTACTTGCTGGCGGAGCCGGCGGCCTTGCCGAAGCGGGCCTCGAAGCGGGCCACGCGGCCACCGGTGTCGAGGATCTTCTGCTTGCCCGTGTAGAACGGGTGGCACTCGGAGCAGACGTCGGCACGGATGGCGCCGCTGTCCAGGGTGGACCGGGTGGTGAACGACGCGCCACAGGTGCAGCTGACCTGCGTCTCGACGTACTGGGGGTGAATGTCGCGCTTCAAGGGTTTCTCCTAGGTTCGGGAGGGCGCCGGGTCGTACGCGCGGATTGCGCGTCCGTGAACCGGGGCCGACGTACCAGTCTGCCAGGACTGGCCGTATCTCCCAAAACGAGGGTCGGCCGCCCGCTATTCCCGGTGCCGGTCGCGCGTCGGGTCGTCACTGCACGATCTGTCCGGCGGCGCCCTTGTCGCCCGCCGACTTCTCGGTGGCGGAGGCGGGGATCGGCCGGTCGTCGAGGAGCGCCTTCCACACCTGTCGGCCGGCCTCCTCCTGCGGGACGACCCGGTTGGGGTCGGCCGGGTCGTACTCCACGGGGAGCGTCACCATCTGGACGTCGTCGGAGCCCAGCCCCTTGAGGCCGCTCGCGAACCCGGCGAGCTTCTTGACCGAGCCGAGGTCGGAGTCGGTGGTGATGGCCTTGGTGGCGGTGTCGGCGATGCCGTACAGCTTGGTGCCGCCCAGGACGCCCACGCTCTTGGCCTGCTTCATCAGGGCCTTGATGAAGGACTGCTGGAGCTGGATGCGGCCGAGGTCGCTGCCGTCGCCGACGCTCTTGCGGGTGCGGACGAGGCCGAGCGACTGTTCACCGTCGAGGGTGTGGGTGCCGGGTTCGAGGTTCAGATGGCTCTTGGAGTCGTTGATCGCCTGCTTGGTGGTGATCTCGACCCCGCCGAGCTTGTCGATCAGATGCTTGAAGCCGGTGAAGTCGACCTCGATGTAGTGGTCCATGCGGATCCCGGACATCGACTCGACGGTCTTGACCGCGCAGGCCGGTCCGCCGACCTCGTACGCCGTGTTGAACATCGCGCGCTGCTCGCCGGCGACTGGCTGTCCGCTCTCGTCACCGGTGCATCCGGGCCGGCTCACGAGGGTGTCGCGCGGGATCGAGACGACACTCGCCGTCTTGTGGCCCTTGTTGACGTGCACGACCATCGCGGTGTCCGAGCGGGCGCCGCCCTGGTCCTCGCCGTACGCGGAGTTCGCGCCGGAGCGGGAGTCCGAGCCGAGCACGAGGATGTCCTCGGAGCCGTTGTCGACGTTGTCGGGGCGGTCCTTGCCGAGGGCGTTGTTGATGTCGACGGCCTTGAGGTTGCCGTTGAGGTGGACGTACGCGTAACCGAGCCCGGCCCCGCCCACGACGATCACACCGGCGAGGCTCCACGCGGCGACCACGGTTGCCCTGCGGCGGCGGGACGGCTTCCTCCGGCGTCTGCCGGTGGCCCGTATTCGGCTGTTGCTCCCGCTCTGCTCGCTCATCCGGCTCCCTCGTTCCTCAGCTGCTCCCGGCTGCCCCCAGCAGTGGTGTGCGGGCCTGTGTGCCGCTCGTCGCTCCTCAGTGGTGACGCGGCGGCGACAAGAAGGGTTGCACAGGGCCCTGGGGCCCCCGGGTGGGACGGAGGGCCGTTCCACGAGGTGCGGAGACGGCCGGTGACCCGGCGCTCACCTGCGGTTTCGTGCCCGTTGCAGGCACTATGGCGCGGCTTCCCGGCCGGCCGGCCGTGTGGCGAAGGTCTCGGGCCGGGGCGTACGGCACAGGGCCGCCCCCGGCACCGGAGTGGCGGGGGCGGCCCTGTGTACGGCCGAGCGGCTACGACTAGTCGTTGTTGCCCGGGGCCGGGGTCGTCTTCTGGATCTGGAGCAGGAACTCCGCGTTGGACTGGGTCTTCTTCATCCGGTCCAGGAGGAGCTCGATCGCCTGCTGCTGGTCCAGCGCGTGGAGCACCCGGCGCAGCTTCCAGACAATCGCCAACTCGTCGCTGCCGAGCAGGATTTCTTCCTTACGGGTGCTGGACGCGTCGACGTCCACCGCCGGGAAGATGCGCTTGTCGGAGAGCTTGCGGTCGAGCTTGAGCTCCATGTTGCCGGTGCCCTTGAACTCCTCGAAGATCACCTCGTCCATGCGCGAGCCGGTCTCGACGAGCGCGGTGGCCAGGATGGTCAGCGAACCGCCGTCCTCGATGTTGCGCGCCGCACCGAAGAAGCGCTTCGGCGGGTAGAGCGCGGTCGAGTCGACACCACCGGACAGGATGCGTCCGGAGGCCGGGGCGGCGAGGTTGTACGCACGTCCCAGACGGGTGATCGAGTCCAGCAGGACGACGACGTCGTGACCCAACTCCACGAGACGCTTGGCGCGCTCGATGGCCAGCTCGGCGACGGTCGTGTGGTCCTCGGCGGGACGGTCGAAGGTCGAGGAGATGACCTCGCCCTTCACCGACCGCTGCATGTCGGTGACCTCTTCCGGACGCTCGTCGACCAGGACGACCATCAGGTGGCACTCGGGGCTGTTGACCGTGATCGCGTTGGCGATCGCCTGCAGGATCATGGTCTTACCGGTCTTCGGCGGGGCCACGATCAGGCCTCGCTGGCCCTTGCCGATGGGCGCGACCATGTCGATGATCCGCGTCGTCAGGACGTTGGAGTCGGTCTCCAGACGGAGTCTGTCCTGCGGGTACAGCGGGGTCAGCTTCTGGAACTCGGGCCGGCCCCGGCCGGACTCCATGCCGTTGACCGAGTCGAGGCGGACCAGCGCGTTGAACTTCTCGCGGCGCTCGCCGTCCTTGGGCTGGCGGACGGCACCGGTGACGTGGTCGCCCTTGCGCAGGCCGCTCTTGCGGACCTGGGCGAGGGAGACGTACACGTCGTTCGGGCCCGGCAGGTAGCCGGAGGTCCGGATGAACGCGTAGTTGTCGAGGATGTCCAGGATGCCCGCGACGGGGATCAGGACGTCGTCGTCGGTGACCGGCGGTGCGTCGCTCGCGAAGTCGTCGCGCCCGCGACGGCCGCGGCGGTCGCGGTAGCGGCCCCGGCGGCCACGACGGCCGCCCTCGTCGTCGAAGCCGTCGTCCTGCGGTCCGCCGCCGCCCTGCTGGCCCTGGTTCTGCCCCTGGCCGCCCTGGCCGCCGCCCTGGCCACCCTGGCCGCCGCCCTGACGCCGGCCCTGGCCGCCCTGGCCGCCGCCCTGCTCGTCGCCCTTGCCGCGACGGTCGCGCTGGCGCTCGCGGCGCTCGCCGCGTTCGCCCCGCTCACCGCGCTGGCCGCGGTCCTGGCGGTCGCCCCGACGCCCCTCGGCGTTGTCGGCGGCTGCTTCGGCCCTGGACTCGGAACGGTCCTCGGCAGGAGCCTCGTGTTTCGGCTCGTCCTGCACGCGCTCCTTGACCTGCACCTTGGCGTCCGCCTTGGTGTCCGGGCTGCCCGCCTGCGCGGTCGCACGGCGCCGACGACGCTCGCCCGCGGGCTGGTCGTCGCTGGCCGGCTGGCCCGGGATGTCGATCTGCTGCTGGGCCGTGGCCTTCTCGGCGGGTGCGGCGGCCGGGGTCTCGTCCCCGGCGCCGGTGCGCGCCTTGGAGGTGGCCCGGCGCTTCGGCTTGGTCTCCGCCTCTTCGGCGGGGGCCGCGGTGGCCTTGGCCTTGGGGGCGGAGGAGCCGCCGGCCTGGGTCTCCTTGATGACCTCGATCAGCTGGCTCTTGCGCATCCGCGCAGTGCCCTTGATGCCGAGGCCGGACGCGACCTGCTGCAGCTCGGCCAGGACCATGCCGTCAAGGCCGGTGCCGGAGCGGCGGCGCCGTGCGGTGGTGCCAGTGGCAGCACCTTCGGCGGGCGCGGCGCTGTCGACGCTCTTGTCGGCAGTCACGCCCATCAGATCGGTGGTGTCGCTCACGAAGGGTCCTTCCCTGGAGCGGACGTCGGCCTTCTGGCTCGGCGACCGGTTGTGCTGTCCGACTGCGGTCTTCGGTGCGGACCGTGCCGGGGCGGTGGTCCGCCGGATAGGTACGGCGGAGAGATGAAGGTGTGCTGGGGCCCGGCGCGAGCATCCCCCTGCTCGGCCCACTCCTGGACGAGCGAGGGGTGTCGTGCCGGTTCCGGAGCGTGCTCGAAACTGCTCAGGCAGGCTGCTCAGGCAGTTGGGGAGGCTCCCGGAAGAAATGGTGGTCCCGGAAAGGGACACGAAGCAACGCGCCACATAGACGTCGATTGCAGACTTGAGGTTAACACTACCGGCTCCAACAAACATTCCCCCTCTCACTCACCGGCAATCACTTCGCGCCGAGGCGCGAGAGCAATCACTTGGTGCTAAGGCGCGAGCGGCAGGACGCTCGCACCCTGGGCGTCGAGGGCGAGCCTGTTGGCCGCCCATCCTTCGCCCGCCAGCCGTGCGACCTTGTCGGCCGCACCGTCCTCGGCCAGCGCGAGCACGGTGGGCCCGGCGCCGGAGATGACCGCGGGGACCCCGTCCGCGCGCAGCCTGTTCACGAGTTCCACGCTCTGCGGCATCGCCGGAGCGCGGTACTCCTGGTGGAGCCGGTCCTCGGTGGCCGTGAGCAGCAGCTCGGGGCGCCTGGTCAGGGCCTCGACGAGGAGGGCTGCGCGGCCGGCGTTGAAGGCGGCGTCGACGTGCGGGACGGTGCGCGGCAGCAGTCCGCGGGCGGTCTCGGTGAGCACCGGCTTGCCGGGGACGAAGACCACCGGAACGATGGAGTCAGCGGGGTCCATCCTCAGCGCGCGGGCCGATCCGCCGTCCATCCACGCCAGCGTGAACCCGCCGAGCAGGCAGGCCGCGACGTTGTCCGGGTGGCCCTCGATCTCGGTGGCGAGCTCCAGGAGGGCCGCGTCGTCCAGCCGGGCGTCACCGCCGGTCGTCACCGCGCGGGCGGCGACGATGCCGGCGCAGATGGCGGCGGAGGACGAGCCGAGGCCGCGGCCGTGCGGGATGCGGTTGGCGCAGACGATCTCCAGCCCGCGGGGCTGTCCGCCGAGCAGGTCGAAGGCGGTGCGCAGGGACCGTACGAGGAGGTGCTTCTCGTCGCGGGGCAGCGTGTCCGCGCCCTCGCCGGCGATGTCGATGTGCAGCCCGGAGTCGGCGACCCGGACGACGACGTCGTCGTACAGACCCAGCGACAGGCCGAGGGCGTCGAAACCGGGGCCCAGGTTGGCGCTGGTTGCGGGGACGCGCACCCGGACGGCGGCGGCTCGGAAGGCGGGACCGGCCATCGCTCTGACGACTCTCCTTGTGAGGCGGCGGGGAACGGGAGGAGCTGCGGGGTCTTTCGGGGCTCTCGCGGCTCTTCGGGTTCTGCTTCTTCTGTACGGCTCTGCTGGTGGTGCGGTGGTGCGTGACTGCTCGGGGATTCCGGGGACTGGGGGTGTGCGGGGATTCTTCGGGGCGGTGCGGCGGCGGGTGCTGCCCGACCCCGGAGAGGAAGCGGCGGCCGCAACGGCCCGAGCACCCCGGCATATGCGGCGGGGGCGGGTTGGGTACAGCTTATCGAAGGAAGGTTCTGTCGCGACATAGGGCGCACAGGAGGCGCACGATGCGTGTCGCACCCCTTCGGTGCGCTCTCGCCCCCAAAAGGGGCGTTTGAGCCGTCCCTCTGACGAACCGTTGCCGCGGCCGCACCCGGGGCCCGTCGTCCGGACCGGGGGTGCGGCCGCCCTGCGGCGGGGTGGGACTACGCGAGGCCCAGCTTCTCGGCGGCGGCGGCCGCGTCGACCGGGACGGTGACCGGCTGGGGTGCGCCGGCGACGGCCCAGTCCGGGTCCTTGAGCCCGTTGCCCGTGACCGTGCAGACGATCTTCTGGCCGGGGTCGACCTTGCCCTCTTCGGCGGCCTTGAGCAGACCGGCGACGGACGCGGCCGACGCGGGCTCCACGAAGACGCCCTCCTGAGAGGCCAACAGGCGGTAAGCGGCGAGGATCTGCCGGTCCGTCACCTCGTCGATGAAGCCGCCCGACTCGTCCCGCGCGGCCAGCGCGTACTGCCAGGAGGCCGGGTTGCCGATCCGGATCGCGGTGGCGATGGTCGACGGGTCCTTGACGATCTCGCCGCGCACGATGGGCGCGGACCCGGAGGCCTGGAAGCCCCACATCCGCGGCTTGTGCGTGGAGAGGCCGTCCCCCGCGTACTCGGTGTATCCCTTCCAGTACGCGGTGATGTTGCCCGCGTTGCCGACCGGGAGGACGTGGATGTCCGGGGCGTCGCCGAGCGCGTCGACGATCTCGAAGGCCGCGGTCTTCTGCCCCTCGATGCGCACCGGGTTGACCGAATTGACCAGCGCCACCGGGTAGTTGTCCGAGAGCGAGCGGGCCAGCGTCAGACAGTCGTCGAAGTTGCCGTCGACCTGGAGGATCTTGGCGCCGTGGATGAGCGCCTGGCCCATCTTGCCGAGTGCGATCTTGCCCTGCGGCACGAGGACGGCGCAGACCATTCCGGCCCGTACCGCGTACGCGGCGGCGGAGGCGGAGGTGTTGCCGGTGGAGGCGCAGATGACGGCCTGCGCACCTTCCTCCTTGGCCCGGGTGATGGCCATGGTCATGCCGCGGTCCTTGAAGGAACCGGTGGGGTTGGCGCCCTCGACCTTGAGGTGCACCTCGCAGCCCGTGCGCTCGGAGAGGACCTGAGCGGGAACGAGCGGCGTGCCGCCCTCACGGAGCGTGACGACAGGCGTCGCGCTCGTGACCGGCAGACGGTCCCGGTACTCCTCGATGATGCCGCGCCACTGGTGGGTGCCCTTGGTGGTCATGGGTCCTTACTCCCCTTCAACACGCATGATGCTGGCGACACCGCGCACGGTGTCGAGCTTGCGCAGCGCCTCGACGGTCCCGGAAAGGGCGGCGTCGGGCGCGCGGTGGGTGACGACGACGAGCGAAGCCTCGCCGCCGTCCTGCTCGATGCCGGCTTCGTCGCCGCCGCTCGAGTTCCGGCTCTGCTGGCGGACCGTATCGATCGATACGCCCTGTTCGGCGAAGACCGTCGCGACCTGGGCGAGAACGCCAGGCTTGTCGGCCACGTCGAGGCTGATGTGGTACCGCGTGACGACGTCGCCCATGGGGCTCACCGGCAGACGCGTGTACGCGGACTCCCCGGGCCCGGGGGCCTCGTTGAGCTTGTTGCGGCAGACCGCGACGAGGTCGCCGAGGACCGCGGAGGCGGTCGGGGCGCCACCGGCGCCGGGGCCGTAGAACATCAGCTGCCCGGCGGCCTCGGCCTCGACGAACACCGCGTTGTACGCCTCGCGGACGGAGGCCAGCGGGTGGCTGAGGGGGATCATCGCGGGGTGCACGCGGGCGGTGACGGACCGGCCGTCGGCGGCGCGCTCGCAGATGGCGAGGAGTTTGACGGTGCAGCCCATGCGGCGGGCCGAGGCGATGTCGGCGGCGGTGACCTCGGTGATGCCCTCGCGGTGCACGTCGCCGATCCTCACCCGGGTGTGGAACGCGATTCCGGCGAGGATCGCGGCCTTCGCCGCGGCGTCGAAGCCCTCGACGTCGGCGGTCGGGTCGGCCTCGGCGTACCCGAGGGCGGTGGCCTCGTCGAGCGCCTCGGAGTAGCCGGCGCCGCTCGTGTCCATCTTGTCGAGGATGAAGTTAGTGGTGCCGTTGACGATGCCGAGGACCCGGTTGACCTTGTCGCCGGCGAGGGACTCGCGCAGCGGCCGTACGAGCGGGATGGCGCCGGCCACGGCGGCCTCGTAGTAGAGGTCCCGGCCGTGCCGCTCGGCGGCGGCGTGCAGGGCGGCGCCGTCCTCGGCGAGCAGCGCCTTGTTGGCGGAGACGACGCTCGCGCCGTGCTCGAAGGCGGTGGTGATGAGGGTGCGGGCGGGCTCGATGCCCCCGATCACCTCGATGACCACATCGATGTCGCCCCGTTTGACCAGGGCGGTCGCGTCCGTGGTGATCAGCGCGGGGTCGATGCCCGCACGGACCTTGGAGGGCCGGCGCACGGCGACGCCGGCGAGCTCCACCGGTGCGCCGATGCGCGCGGCGAGGTCGTCGGCGTGCGTCGTCATGATGCGGGCCACCTCTGAGCCGACGACTCCACAGCCCAGCAGCGCCACCTTCAGCGGACGCGTACGCATCATCCGACCTCGTTTCCTTTACATCTGATGTGTGAACCAGTCTCACTCACCGGACGGGGGTTTCCGCCACCCGTCCGGATCCTGAGATGTTTGGTGGGATCCCGGGGTCTCCCCCGGGAAATAAGGCATCACCCGACGTCGAGACGCAGAAGATCTTCCTCCGTTTCGCGCCGGACGATGACGCGCGCCTGCCCGTCGCGCACCGCGACGACGGGCGGGCGCAGGGCGTGGTTGTAGTTGCTCGCCATGGAACGGCAGTACGCGCCGGTGGCGGGTACCGCGATCAGGTCGCCGGGGGCCAGGTCCGACGGCAGGAACGCGTCCTTGACCACGATGTCGCCGCTCTCGCAGTGCTTGCCGACGACCCGGACGAGCATGGGCTCGGCGTCCGAGGTCCGCGAGACGAGCGAGACGCTGTACTCGGCGTCGTACAGCGCGGTGCGGATGTTGTCGGACATGCCGCCGTCGACGCTGACGTAGGTGCGCAGCCCCTCCAGGGGCTTGATGGTGCCGACCTCGTACAGCGTGAAGGCCGTGGGTCCGACGATGGCGCGGCCGGGCTCGACGGAGATCCGGGGGGTGGCGAGGCCGGCGGCCTCGCACTCGCGGGTCACGATGTCGCCGAGCGCCTTGGCGATCTCGTGCGGCTCGCGCGGGTCGTCCTCGGAGGTGTACGCGATGCCGAGGCCGCCGCCGAGGTCGATCTCGGGCAGTTCCACGCCGTGCTCGTCGCGCACCTCGGCGAGCAGCTGGACCACGCGCCGGGCGGAGACCTCGAAGCCGGCCATGTCGAAGATCTGCGAGCCGATGTGGGAGTGGATGCCGATGAGTTCGAGCCCGTCGAGGGTGAGGGCGCGCCGGACGGCCTCGGCGGCCTGCCCGCCGGCCAGCGCGATGCCGAACTTCTGGTCCTCGTGCGCGGTGGCGATGAACTCGTGGGTGTGCGCCTCGACGCCGACGGTCACCCGGATCTGTACGCGCTGGCGCTTGCCGAGGCGCTGCGCGATGTGGGCGACGCGGACGATCTCCTGGAAGGAGTCGAGGACGATCCTGCCGACGCCGGCCGCGACGGCCCGCTCGATCTCGTCGACCGACTTGTTGTTCCCGTGGAAGGCGATGCGCTCGGCGGGCATTCCCGCGTCCAGCGCGGTGGTCAGCTCGCCGCCGGAGCAGACGTCGAGGTTGAGGCCCTCCTCCTTGAGCCAGCGGACGACCGCGCGGGAGAGGAAGGCCTTGCCGGCGTAGAAGACGTCGGCGCCGGGTCCGAAGGCGTCGGACCAGGCGCGGCAGCGGGCCCGGAAGTCGGACTCGTCGAGGAAGTACGCCGGGGTGCCGAACTCCTCGGCCAGCTTGGCTACTTCGAGCCCTCCGACGGTCAGGGCGCCGTGTTCGTCGCGGGCGACGGTACGGGCCCACACCTTCTCGTCGAGGACGTTGAGGTCCTCGGCGGGGGCGGTGTAGTGGCCCTCGGTCATGACGTCGGCGTGACGGGGCCCGGCGGGGTGTGCGGATCGGCTCATGGTGGTGCTCTGCTCTCTCGGGTCTCTCAGAGGTATAGGGGTGCGCTGATACCGAGCAGGGACAGGCCGCCGGCCAGCACCGTCCCGGCGGCCTCGGCGAGGGCGAGCCGGGAGCGGTGGGCGGCCGAGGGTTTCTCGTCCCCGACGGGAAGCGGTGAGGCGGCGTCGTGGAAGTCGAAGAACGCCTGCGCGACCGCTTCGAGGTGCCGGGCGAGCCGGTCGGGGGCGCGGTGGCGCGCGGCGGCGAGGAGCACGGCGGGATGGTCGGCGAGGAGGGTGAGGAGGGCCCGCGTCCGGGGCGCCGGGGTGGGGCCGGCGGGCTCCTCGCCGGGGGCGCTCGTGATGCCGAGGAGGGTCGCGCCGCGGGTCAGCGCATGGGTGCGGGCGTGCGCGTAACGGACCAGGAACAGCGGGTTGGCCTCGCCCTGGACGAGCAGCTCGCCGCCGAGCGGGGCCCGGTCGTGACCGGCGGGCCGCAGCAGCCCCCAGCGGGACGCGTCGGGCCCGAGCCGGTCGAGCAGCTCCCCGGCGGTGGCGCCCGCGGGCACCGGCCGGATCTCCGTCACGGGGGCGGTCGGCCGTCCCGGGGCGTCGGCGGGAATGCCCAGCCGCGCCCACTCCGGGTCGGCCGCCCCGTCGCACAGGACGTCCACGTGCGCGCCCTGGGCCCGGGCGAGCGCGCCGACGGTGTGAGCGGTGACCGCGGCCCGGACCTCGGGTGCGTGGCGGAGCGCGGTCGCTTCCCCGGCGAGGGCGTCCCCGTGCCCGTACCGCAGGCCCTGTTCGCGCACCCGGTGCAGGAGCCCGCGTACGTCGGCGGATGCGTCGAGCGTGAAGTTCAGGAACCCGGGCCCGGTGATCTCGACACGCCCGATGCCGGGCGCCCCGGCCATCCGCTCCCGCAGGATCTCGGCGACCTCGCGCGCGGTCAGGGCGGCGGGCCCGGCCAGCTGGAGGGCGACGGCGCTGGCGTAGTCGCCGCGTCCGCCGGGCCGCGTCCTCTCCACTCGCACGCGCGCGGGCACGGGCGCGCGCAAGGCGTTCTCGTCGACCGCGCGGCGCACTGCGCGCAGCACGGTCAGGGAGAGATCGGCGGGGGTCACGGGACAAGCGTAGGGGAGGGAGGGGGGCCTTTCGCGAACGCGTTTCGCCATCCGGTCAGCCGGCGGCACTCTCCGCCCGGCCGGCTCCCCGTCTGCCGTCGAGCACGGGCGGGCGCCCGCGCTCCGTCAACTCCCGTACGACCCGCACGAGCTCGCTCGGCTCGAAGGGCTTGGCGAGGAACGCGTCGACCCCTGCGGCCACGCCGTTGTCCACCTCGTACGGCGTGCAGGCGCTGACGATCGCCACGGGCAGATGCCGGGTGCGCGGATCGGAGCGCAGTCTGGTGGCCGTCTGCAGACCGTCCATCCGGGGCATCACGACATCGAGGGTGATCACGTCCGGGCTGACCCGATGGACCAGATCCAGACACTCGACACCATCGGCCGCGGTCACGACCTCGAAGCCCTCCAGCTCGAGATTGACCCTGATCAACTGCCGGATGACCTTGTTGTCGTCGACAACAAGCACGCGGCCGGACGCCCCAGACACCCTTCGAGAGTAGGCGCGGCGGAGTGGCTGCGTCCGGGTTTTGCCCACTTCCGTCCCCGGGGCGGGTGGCGGCAGGGTGGCCGGATGTGTGTACGAGCGGCAGGGGCGGGCCCGCGGCGCCCGGCGGAGCGTGGAAATACCTGTTCACGGGCACCCGGCGGAAGCTGGTAGTGTTTCACCCGTCGCAGAGCAGCACAGCGACACGCCCCCGTAGCTCAGGGGATAGAGCATCGGCCTCCGGAGCCGGGTGCGCAGGTTCGAATCCTGCCGGGGGCACTTCGCAGGAAGTGCCGAAAAGACCCTCTCGCCAGTGGAAACACCAGGCAGAGGGTCTTTTTCTTATGCCGTCCTTGCCGCGCCGGGCCGATCGGGCGGGAGGGGCCGGCACCGGGGCGTCCCGGTGCCGGCCCGCCCGCGGGTCAGGCCACCGGCAGCCCCGGCGCCGGGTAGCCGTCCATCAGCGCCTTCACCTCGGCACGCACCGCGGTGACGGTGGACTCGTCGCCGGTGCGGGCCGCTCCGACCACGCGGTCGATCCAGTTCGCGACCGTGGCCATCTCGGAGGCGGGGATGCCGCGCGAGGTCAGGGCCGGGGTGCCGATGCGGATGCCGGAGGGGTCGAAGGGCTTACGGGGGTCGTACGGGACGGTGTTGTAGTTGACGACGATGCCGGCACGGTCCAGCGCCTTGGCCGCGGTCTTGCCGGGGACGTCCTTGTTCGTGAGGTCGATCAGCAGCAGGTGGTTGTCGGTGCCGCCGGAGACGAGGTCGAAGCCGCGGACCGCCAGCTCCTCCCCCAGGGTCCGGGCGTTGGTGACCACGTCGTGGGCGTAGGTCCGGAAGTCCGGGGTGGCGGCTTCCCGGAGGGCCACGCCGATGGCTGCCGTGGTCTGGTTGTGCGGGCCGCCCTGGAGGCCGGGGAAGACGGCTCGGTCGAGGGCGCGGGCATGCTCGGCGCGGCTCAGCAGCATCGCGCCGCGCGGGCCGCGCAGGGTCTTGTGGGTGGTGGTGGAGACGACGTCGACGTGCGGGGCGGGCGAGGGGTGCGCACCTCCGGCGATCAGGCCGGCGATGTGGGCGACGTCCGCGACCAGGACCGCCCCCACCTCGCGGGCGATCTCGGCGAAGCCGGCGAAGTCGATCTCCCGGGGGACCGCGGTGCCGCCGCAGAAGATCAGCTTCGGGCGCTCGGCGAGGGCCAGGTCGCGGACCTCGTCCAGGTCGACGCGTCCGGTGTCGCGCCGCACCCCGTACTGGACGCCGTTGAACCAGGTGCCGGTGGCCGAGACGCCCCAGCCGTGCGTGAGGTGGCCGCCCATGGGGAGCGACATGCCGAGCACGGTGTCGCCGGGCTTGAGGAAGGCCAGGTACACGGCGAGGTTGGCCGGTGAGCCCGAGTACGGCTGCACTTGGCGTGGTCCATGCCGAAGAGGGTCCTGGCCCGCTCGGCCGTGAGGGTCTCGACCTGGTCGATGATCTGCTGGCCCTCGTAGTACCGCTTGCCGGGGTAGCCCTCGGAGTACTTGTTCTGGAGCACGGTCCCCGAGGCTTCGAGCACGGCTGCCGAGACGTAGTTCTCGCTGGGGATCAGGCGGAGGGTGTCGGCCTGGAGCTGCTCCTCGGCGGCCACCAGGGCGGCCAGCTCCGGATCGGCTGCCGCCAGGGCGGGGTGGCGGGGGTGCGAGGGTACGGATGCGGTCACGGGATCCTCCCGGGTCGGTCGCATTGCTGCGGCGTGGACCCGGATGCCCAGGCGGACGGCTCTCCGGCGATGACGCCCCCGGGCGGGCCCGGGGTGTGCCGCTCCCTCGTGGTCGATTCCACTGAGCACCCCGTGGGGGCGCGCGCCAGTCGCAGCGATGCGTACCTTACCGGGCGCGGCCGTCCGGGCGCCCGCCCGGCGTTGCCGCGAGTGTCAACTTCCGTCCTTGTTTCCACCCCTTCGCGGGCGCATGGGCGGTGATGAACGGGGGCAGATTCACCGGGGAAGACGTGGGCTCGACGGTTGGGGGACCGATGGAGTCGGGGGATCAGGGGACGGCCGGGGACTCTGCGGAACGGCCGGGTGGGGTGCCACCGGTGCCGGGGTACGCGCCGCGGGCAGGAGGGACGCCGGACCAGGCGCCGCCAGGTCCTGTCCCGGCGGTACCACCGTCCGGGCCGGTGCCGCCGGGCGCGGCGGTGCGGGCCTTGGCTGTCGCGTTGCTCAACCTCACCGGTCTCGGCCTTGGATATGTGCTGATGGGCCGGTGGTTGCGGGCCATTCTGTGCGGGGTGGCGACGGGCTGGATGCTGTTCGCGGCGCTGCCCGCCGACCCTGACGGGGTGTCCGGGGGCCTGGTCGCCGGCTATCTGCTGGTGCTGGCCGTCGCCGCCCTCGACGGGGCGTGGACGGCACGGCGGGCGGCGGTGGGCGGATCGTGGCGGCCCGTGGTGGCGGCGTGCGCGGGGCTGGTCCTGCTGGCCGTTCCGGCGGGCGGTGCGGTGTATTACGACTCCGCGCGGGACGAGGCGGTCGAGCAGATGCTGCTCGACCGGCTGGACGAGGGAGACCGGGCGGTGGAGACCGCGTCGGCGAAGTCCTTCGACGCGGGGCGGACGGACTACCGTTCGGCCCTCGCCGTCTACCGCGAGCTCGGTGAGGACCATCCGGGATCACGGGCCGGGAAACTCGTGCCCGGGCGGCTGGACGCGTTCTACAAGGCCATAGCGGCGCCTTACCGGCAGAAGAAGCACTGCGAAGCCATCGAACCGCTGACCTATCTGCGCTCCGTGCCCGATTCGATCGATGCCGCGCTGCTGGGCAAGCTGGCCCGGTATCCCGACGAGCCGCTGGCCGATTCGATGTACGCGTGCGGTGTCTCACAGCTGCGGGACGGGACGGCCGAGCTCAGCGGCGGGGCACTGGGTGAGCTGCTGCGCACCTTCCCGGGGTCACCGCAGGCCGGGAAGGTCGGATCCGCCGTCTCGGAGGAGATCACGGCGCGGACGGACGCGGTGCGCGGAAGCGATCCCTGCGCGGCGACGGAGGATCTCCGCCAACTGCGTTCCTCGGTGGCCGCGTTGCAGGACAAGGACATCTCGGCGCTGGCACTGACCGCGGACGGGGGCATCAGGAACGGGGTGTACGCCTGCGGTCTGGACGAGTTCAAGGACAAGCAGTTCGAAGAGGCCCGCAAGACGCTGACCGGCTTCGCCGACACCTACAGGAAGGACGAACGCAGGGCACGGGCCAAGGACATCGCGATCGCCGCCGAGATAGCCGACACCCGCGCGGCAGCCGGAAAACGGCTGCCTCCCGCGCACGCGCCGGGCGGTTCCCGCATGGAGCTCGTCATCTCCAACGACGCTCCGGACGGGGTCGAGGTCCTGTACACCGGACCGGTCACGGGCCGGGTGGACATCAAGGGGTGCGGCAGTTGCACGCCGTACTCCTGGTCCTTGGGGGCGCTGCGTGCCTGCAAGGCGGCGGGCAAGAGCTATCCGCAGGTGACGCTGCGGCTGCCCGCCGGTGAGTACCACTTCCTGTACAAGCACCGGGTCGGCTCCGGGGGTTCCGGGATCACCGGAGCCGGTGTCAGCAGTTACGCGGACGGTTCGACGATCCAGCCCGGCTACCGGTACACCGGCTGTACCTACGTGACCAGTTCGCCTTCGTTCGGCGGCGGCCTGACGGACACCGTCTCCACCGGCTGACACGGCCCCGGCCTTCCGCGGGCCCTGACGAGCCGTCGCGAGGCTCCCGGGATGCCACCGGCGTGGCCCGGGGGTGCCGCCGGGATGCGGCCAACAGGCCCACCGGCAGGGCGGCATGCCGCGGAGGCAGAGGTCTCGCGGCCCGCCGGGCAGGACCTGCCGGGCCGCCGGGGTCGCTCGGGTGCCAGGGCGCCGGGTCGCCACAGTCGCTCGGGTGCCGGGGCGCCGGGCCGCGCCGAGGGGCCGAGGTCACCGGACCGCCACTCCCCGGGGTCGCTCAGGCCGCCGGGCCGCCGGACCTCCGCACCCCCGGACCGCCTGGCCTCCCGACCTCCGCGCCCCCGGACCGCCTGGCCTCCCGACCTCCGGGCCTCCGAGCCGCCGGGCCTCCGGGCCGCCTGGCCTCGCGCCTCCGGATCGCCGGGGTCGCTCAGGCCGCCGGACCTCCGGGCCGCCAAACCGCCGGGACCTCCGGGCCTCCGGGCCTCGCGCCCCCGGACCGCCTGGCCACCAGGCCTCCAGGCCACCTGGCAAGGGCTCCGGCGTCTCCAAGGCTGTCGGCAAACGTGGTCCGCTCCGGCGATTCCGTACGAACCGGCCGCTGTCCGGCTCCCCTTGGCCGAGTCTTGGGGAACGCATGCCCCCTACATGAGGTGTTCCTCGCCAGAGTGGCGCATTACATGTGCACATCATCCGGCACATGCTCCACACGCGAGACCCACATCGCAGGGGGTTGTTTTGAGAATCAGCCGCGCCCGACGACGCGCCGCGCTGAGCATGGCGGCGACACTGCCGCTGCTCGCCGGTGCGCTCGCCCTCGGGATACCCGACGCCAGCGCGGATTCCGCGCCCGGCGGAAGGGACGCGCTGCAGGGCTCCAAACCGGCCTGGGCCACCGCCTCGGCCGATCAGGGGGCCACGGCCGACAGCGCGAAGGTCAGCGTCCGGGTCCACCTCGCCGGACGGGACGCGAAGGGCCTGGCCGCCTACGCGTCCGCCGTGTCGGACCCGCGGTCGCCCTCGTACGGGAAGTACCTGAGCGCCGCACAGGCGCAGGCCCGGTTCGGGGCCACGCAGGATCAGATCGACCGGGTCAGCAGGTGGCTGGAGTCCAGTGGGCTGACCGTCACCGGAGCCAACCGCCACTACGTCTCGGCGACCGGCGAAGCGGCCCGGGCGGAGAAGGCGTTCAGCACCCGGCTGCGCAACTACCGCAGGGGCGGCCACACCTACCGTGCCCCGTCCTCCACGGCCTCGGTGCCGGCCGCGCTGAGCGAGGCCGTGCTTGCCGTCTCCGGCCTGGACAACGCACCGCACAAGTCGACGCACGACGAGGTGCTGCCGCCGCCGGACTCGGTGTTCCGCAACTCGGGGCCGTTCTCCTCCTCCTTCGGGTCGGCGACCGCTTCCACCCTGCCGAGCGCGTACGGGGCCAAGGTTCCGTACGCGATCAAGGGCTACACGGGCAGGCAGTTGCGTGCCGCGTACGGGGCCGGAGACTTCACCGGCAAGGGGGTGACCGTCGCCATCACCGACGCGTACGCCTCCCCCACCATCGCGAAGGACGCCGCCGAGTACGCGAAGCGCAACGGCGACGCGCCCTACCGGCGCGGGCAGCTCAGCCAGGTGCTGCCGGACGACTACACGAAGACCGAGGAGTGCGGAGCCTCCGGCTGGTACGGCGAGGAGACCCTCGACGTCGAGGCCGTGCACGCGCTCGCGCCGGACGCCGGCATCGTCTACGTGGGCGGCGCGTCCTGCTACGACAACGATCTGCTGGACTCGCTGAACAAGGTCGTCGACTCCCGGCTCGCGGACATCGTCTCCAACTCGTGGGGCGACATCGAGGCCAACCAGACCCCCGACCTGGCGCTCGCCTACGACCAGGTGTTCAAGATGGGCGCGGTCGAGGGCATCGGCTTCTACTTCTCCTCGGGCGACGACGGCGACAACGTCGCGTCCACGGGCACCAAGCAGATCGACGTTCCCTCCAACTCCGCCTGGGTGACCTCGGTCGGCGGCACGTCACTGGCTGTCGGCAAGAACAACACGTACCAGTGGGAGACCGGCTGGGGCACCCTGAACGCTCCGCTGGCGGCGGACGGCACGAGTTGGACGGGCTTCCCCGGCGCGTACACCTCGGGCGCGGGCGGCGGCACCAGCTCCACCGTGAAGCAGCCGTTCTACCAGCGCGGCGTCGTGCCGGACTCGCTGGCGAAGGCGAACGGGAAGACACGGATGCGTACGGCCCCGGACATCGCGGCCGTCGCCGACCCGAACACCGGCTTCCTGGTGGGGCAGACCCAGACGCTGCCGGACGGATCACTGGGCTACGACGAGTACCGCATCGGCGGTACGTCGCTGGCGGCGCCGGTCATCGCCGGTGTCCAGGCCCTGGCGCAGCAGGCGCGGCACGGGTGGCCGATCGGCTTCGCCAACCCGGCGATCTACGCCCGCTACGACACGAAGGCGTACCACGACGTGACGGACCACCCGCTGGGCGCCGACCGTGATCTCGCGGTCGCCCGGGTGGACTTCATCAACGGCTACGACGCGACGGACGGCCTGCGGACCTCGGTGCGCAGCCTGGGCAAGGACGCCTCGCTGGCGGCGGTGAGCGGGTACGACGACGTCACGGGTGTCGGCACGCCGGCCTCCGGCTATGTGAGCTCCTACCGCAGGCGCTGACCCCTCCGCGGGCAGGGGGACGGGGGGCGGGCCGGCCGTCGCGGGGCTACAGCCCCGTGACGGCCGGCCCGTCACGCGGAGGCCCGCTTCCGCGGGGCGCTCTTGGTCCCGCCCTGCTTCTTGGCCGCAGTCGTCTTCCCGGACGCGGCGCTCTTGGACGTGCCGGCCCCGGTCTCGGTCTTCTTCGCGCCCGACCGGCTGCCGGACGCCTTCTTCCTCGCCGGTCCGCTCCCGCCCGCCGTGGACTTCCTGGCTGGTTCGCTCCCGCCCGCCGTGGACTTCTTCGCCCCCGAGGACTTGGGCGAGGAGGCGGACTTCCGGGCGCCGCCGCCGTCCGGTCCGGAGGAGGAGCGCGACACCGACTTGCCCGTGGGGGTCTTGCGGGTGGTGGAGCCCGACGGTTTGCGGTCCGCGAGCGAGGTGACCTTCGCGACCGATTCCCCCTGGTGGTCCCCCTCGTCCTCGCCGCGCGCCTCCTTCGCCGCCCGGACGCTGTTCTCCAGAGCCGCGAGCAGGTCGATGACCTTGCCGCCGGAGTCGCCGGGCTCCGGTGGGCTCAGCGTCTCGCCGGACGCCTTGGCCGCGATGAGTTCCTCGACCGCCTCGCGGTAGTCGTCGTGCAGCGAGTCCAGGTCGACCTCGCCGAGCGTGTTCATCAGGGCGTCCACCAGGTCGAGTTCGGCGTCGCGGACCGAGACGTCGCCCTCCGGGGCGACCCCTTCGGGTGCGCGGATCTCGTCGGGCCAGAGCAGTCCGTGCATCGCGATCACGTCGTCGACGACCCGCAGCATCCCCAGGCGCTCGCGCCCACGCAGCGCGTACTTGGCCAGGGCGACCTTCCGGCTCCGCTTCAGGGCCTCGCGCAGCAGTGTGTACGGCTTGGCGGCCGGCACCCCGTTGGCGGAGAGGTAGTAGGCCGCGTCCATCTGGAGCGGGTCGATGGAATCGGCCGGTACGAAGGCGACGATCTCGATCGTCTTGGCGGTGGGCAGCGGAAGCGAGCCGAGGTCCTCGTCGGTGATCGGGATCATCGAGCCGTCCGCGTCCTCGTACGCCTTGCCGATCTCGCCGGAGGCCACCTCCTCGCCGTCCAGTTCGCACACCTTGCGGTAGCGGATGCGGCCGCCGTCGGCGAGGTGGACCTGGCGGAAGGAGACCGAGTGGTTCTCGGTGGCGTTGATCAGCTTGATCGGAATGCTGACCAGCCCGAAGGAGATGGCACCGTTCCATATGGACCTCACCGGTCACCCCTTGTGTGCGTTCTGTACCTATGAATCCCGTTTTCGTGTGATTCTTATCGTATGACGCCGATCACAGTGGTGGAGGGGCGGCGGGTGTCGCTCAGCAACCTGGACAAGGTGCTGTATCCGGCCACCGGCACCACCAAGGGCGAGGTTCTGCACTACTACGCGGCCACGGCCACCGAGGTGCTGCTGGCGCATCTGCGGGACCGGCCCCTGTCCTTCCTCCGCTATCCGGACGGGCCGGACGGGCAGCAGTTCTTCACGAAGAGCCCGCCGCCCGGTACGCCGTCCTGGGTACACACCGCCCCCGTGCCGCACCACGAGAAGGAGGAGGCCAGGCAGGTCGTCGTGCAGGACCTCCCCTCGCTGATGTGGGCGGCCAATCTGGTGGTGGAGTTCCACACGCCGCAGTGGCGCGCCGGCGCTCCGGGGGTGGCCGACCGGATGGTGTTCGACCTGGACCCGGGGGCGCCCGCCACCGTCGTGGAGTGCTGCGCGGTCGCGCTCTGGCTGCGGGAGCGACTGGCCGCCGACGGACTGGAGGCGTACGGGAAGACGTCCGGGTCCAAGGGCCTGCATCTGCTCGTACCCGTGGAGCCCACCGCCTCCGCGCAGGTGTCGGCCTACGCCAAGCGGCTCGCCGTCCGGGCGGAGAAGGAGCTTCCGGAGCTGGTGGTGCACCGGATGAAGCGGGCCCTGCGGCCGGGCAAGGTGTTCGTCGATTTCAGCCAGAACGCGGCGGCGAAGACCACGGCCACGCCCTACACCCTGCGCGCACGGGCCGAACCGGCCGTCTCCGCTCCGGTCACCTGGGAGGAGATCGAGACCTGCCGCTCGCCCGGGGACCTCGCCTTCCTGGCCGGTGACATGGCGGAGCGGCTCCACCGGTACGGTGATCTGCTCGCGCCGCTCAACGACCCGGGCCAGGGACGGCCGGTTCCCGGCAGTCCGTAGAACCGCGCCGGGGGCAGCCGAGTCGCCGCAGTCCGCAGAACCGCGCCGGGGAGCCGCTTCCGGACACCCGGCAGGGGCCCCTGGCCGGGACATACCGCATCGGTGGCGGTGTTGTCATGTCCAAGAGCAAAAGGCGCGATGGGGCGGGTGGATTGTCCGAGCGGTGGTGCACACTCTGCGCAGACACTGCTTCGTGGGAAACCGTGGGGAGGCGATGGCGTGTTCGCGGGGATCGACGAGGTCGACTGGGCCTCGATGGAGCATGCGTACGGGCCTGCGGACGATGTGCCGGACCTGTTGCGGGGGCTGGCGTCCGCCGATCCGTCGGAGCGGGAGGCCGCGCTGGACGGAATGTACGGAGCGGTCCACCACCAGGGTGACGTCTACGCCTGCACGCTCGCCTGCATCCCCTTCCTCTTCGAGCTGGTCGTCGATCCGGCCGTGCCGGACCGCGGGGGCATCGTCGAGCTGCTGACCAGCATCGGCGGCATCGACATAGACGAGGACGACATCGGCGAGGCGGAGGACGAAGCGGAGGCCGAGGGCGCCGCGAACTACGCGATGGCGGCGGCGGCCGTCAGCGCGGGCGCCGGGGTCTTCTTCGCCCTGATGGCCGATGACGATCCGGGGGTGCGGGTCTCCGCCCCGCTGGCGCTGGCCACCCTCCACGGCAGTCCGGCCCGCGTCCTGGCCCTGCTGCGTGAGCGGCTGACGGCCGAACCGGACGACGAGGTGCGGCTCGCCCTGATCGAGGCGGCGGGGCGGCTGGCCCTGCGGCACGGCCCACTGACCGGCCGGATCGCCGACTGGCTGAGCCGGCTGGCCGCCGAGGCGAACCCGCCCGGGCTGCGGCTGGCGGCCCTGGCCCAGCTGGCGCGGTGTGCGCCCGGGGCCTTGCCGGGTGATGTGGTGCGGGTGGTGGCGGGGCTGCTGCGGCAGCTGCGTTCTGCCGCCGGGACGCCGGAGGTTTCCGCCGCAGGCTCCCGGGCGCTCGGGGCAGCGGCGGATCCCGCCCCCGCCGAGGCCGCGCCGGTGGCGCTGGTGGGGCAGCTGCGGGCCCTGTCGGCCGAGGACAGGGCCGGGCGCACGGCGCCCTGGACGGCCGATCTGCTGCGCACGCTGCACGTCGGCCTCGACGACCGGGTCGCCGACCGGACGGCGCTGCTGGCCGACCAGCTGTGCAGCCCCGACCCGGGACAGCGCATCGACGCCGTCCGGATGACCGGCGGACTGATACGGGCCTGGCGCGGTTCCTACGGGGAGCTCGTCCGCCTCGTGGGCGAGCAGCTCGTCTCGAAGGAGCCGAGACTGGCCGAGGCCGCCTCGCACGTCCTGGAGGAGCTCTTCGGCCTCGCCGCCCCGGCGGGGGACGCGCTGGCGGCCCGGGTGGCGGCCGATCCGGGCGCGTGGGTGAAGGAGTGGGCGAGCGGGCCTCCGGGGCTCGGCAGTGCGGTGAAGGCGCTGGCCCGGCTGGGCGACGCACGGGCGGTGCCGGCCCTGGCGGCGGCGCTGGAGCGGCCCGAGGTGCCGCACGACGCGGGATACGCCATCGGGCACCTGGGTCCGGCCGCCGCACCGCTGGCCGGGGTGCTGCGCCGCCGGCTGAGCGAGGTCCGGCTGGACGAGGAGGCGTACGACCGGGCGAGCCCGCTCCTCGCCGGGCTGACCGCGCTCCGGGCGGGCGAGGCGGCTCCGGAGGTGCTGCGCATCCTGCGCGGGGCGCCCGAGTACCGGGGCGAGTGGCTGCGTACGGCGGCGTTGCGGGCGCTCGGCGCGTTCGGTCCGGCGGCGCACTGCGCGGTACCGGACCTGCGGGCCCTGGTCCGCCGCCCCGGGACGGCGGGGGCCGTGGAGGCCGCCGAGGCGCTGTGGGCCGTCGACGGGGACGCCGCGGCGGTGCTGCCGGTCCTGATCGAGGGGCTCCAGGCGGAGCACGCGCGCGAACGGCGGGCGGCGGCGAGCGCCCTGGGCCGGCTCGGCCCCCACGCGGCGGTGACCGCGCCGCGGCTGCGGGCGCTGCTGCTCCATGAGGAGCTGTGGCTGCGGGTGGACGCGGCGATCGCTCTGTGGGAGGTTTCCGGACGGGCCGCGGAGTCCGTTCCGGTACTCCTCGCGGCCTGGGAGAAGAACCGTCACGTCAGGGTCCGGGTGGCCGAATGCCTGGCGCGCACGGGGGCTGCTGGTGCGGGGTCGGACGCGGCACGGGTGCTGCGCGCCGAACTCGCCTCCGTACGCCGCCACCACGCGATGGACGGCGGATACGGCAGCCACGACACGTACGAGGACGAAAAGCTGCTGGCGCTCTGCCGCCGGGCGCTCCTGGGGAATACGGGGAAGGGACCCACGACATGATCATTTTCGGTACGCGAGGCTATCTCTACCAACTGGCGGTCCTGACGCTGGTGTGCGGCTGGTGCGGGAATCCGGCGGCCCACACCCTGCGCAAGCGGGTGACGAAGTTCACGCTGTTCTTCGTGCCGCTGTTCCCCTTCTCGACGAAGTACGCCACCCAGTGCACCTTCTGCGGCGGTGAGCAGAAGATCCCCAAGGAGCAGGCCGACCAGCTGCTGGCGCAGCACGTGGCCGCGCAGGACGGGAACCCCTTCGGTCAGTCCCCGCAGCAGCCGGGCTACGCTCCGGGCACGCAGGGCCAGGGCCAGAACCCGTATCAGCGCTGAAGCAGCGGTACGGAACGGCGGTATCGAAGTATCAGCATCAAATACGCATAAGAGACTTCCTTCCGAATAAGGTCTACGGAGCCGGGGCCGTGCGCACGCGCGGCCCGGCCCGGCCGTCGGAACGGGAGGAAGACATGCGTCCGCAGCACCGGACGGGGCGCCGCGCCGCCGCCGCCGCCGTGGCTCTCACGGGCGCCGCACTGCTGGCCGCCTGCGGAACCGGCGGTGAGCTGAGGAGCGCCGGACCCGCCCCGGACGCCATCGGCCCCGCCCGCCTCTGGCCGGAGCTGCCGCCCGCGTCCGCCGCCCCGTACGACTACGGCGAGGGCGAGACCGCGCACATCCCCGGGATCACCGTCCCGGGCGGCGACGTGCGCCGGGTGGACCCGGTGGCGGTGGTGCGGGCGGGGCTGAACGCCCGCCCGGACCGGTCCAGCGGCACGGCCGCGTTCCCGGCCGAGACGGTACGGCGGATCAACGCCTGCCGGACCGCGCCCGCGTCCTGCCCGGTGCTGAAGCCGTACTACCGGGATCTGACGGGCGACGGCCGGGACGAGATGGTGCTCGGCATCCAGCTGGCCGACCGGCAGCTCTCCGTGCGCGTCTACATGCCGGAGCCGAGCGGACTCACCCGGATCATGTCGACCTCCGACGCGGTGATCAGCGTGGAACTGGCGGGGCGGGACCTGATCATGCGGGCGCCGTCGGCCATCACCGGGTACGAGTACCGCACGGCCTGGTCCTGGGACGACCAGCAGCGCGCCATGCTGCCCACGCAGGACGAGATCCTGCGGATGACCCCGCGGGACGGTCCGGGCCGGCGTCACACCCCGAGCGCCCGGCCCTCCGCCCGGCCGACCGCGGACGCGAGCCCGTCGCCCGCCCCCGTCGCGCCCACCGCGGCCCCGTCGGCGCCCGTGACCGCGGAGCGCCGGTGAGAGGCCGGCGGACCGGCGCGGCCCGGGTCCGCCGGCCCGGGCTGTGGCGGCGGCTGCCCGCCTGGACGGCGACGCTCACCTGGAAGTCCGCGGTCTTCATCACCGTGATGTGCTGCGTGCTGGCGGCGCTGCTCGGCGTGCTGGTGCACACCGCGGTCACCCGGCAGACGGTCGGCCACGCCCGGGAGAAGGCCCTGTCCCGGCTGGAGGACGCCACCGCCGCCTACCAGGCGGGCGGGGCGCTGCCGCCGCGTTCCGGGCTCGATCCGCCGGGGCTCCCGGCGTCGCTGCGCGCCCTGGCGGTGGGCGGCGAGCGGGGCACGATGGTCGCCGACCACCGCGGCCGCGCCACGATGTGGGCCGCCGCACCGGCCGACGGCCACGCCCTGGCGACGCAGGTCGACTACAGCCAGAGCGCCCGCACGATCAACGGCCTGGACGGGGCGATCGTCGGCTCCTCGCTGCTGGCGATCGGCGCCACGCTGCTCGTCGGCGCGTTCTCCGTCACCCGGGTCACCCGGCGGCTGCACCAGACCGCGCGGGTGGCCCGCCGGATCGGTGCCGGCGATCTGGACGCCCGCGTCAACGACCCCCGCACGGCCGACCCCTCGCGCCGGCAGGACGAGGTCGCGATCGTCGCCGGAGCGCTGGACACCATGGCCTCGACGCTCCAGCGCAAGCTCGTGGCCGAACAGCGCTTCACCGCCGATGTCGCGCACGAGCTGCGCACCCCGCTGACCGGCCTGTCGGCCGCCGCCGAACTGCTGCCGCCGGGCCGCCCGTCGGAGCTGGTCCAGGACCGGGTCCGGGCGCTGCGCGCCCTCACGGAGGACCTGCTGGAGATCTCCCGGCTCGACGCCCGTACCGAGCAGGTCGATCTCGCCGTGCACGAACTGGCGCCGCTCGCCGAGCGGGTGGCGCGTGCCGCGGGCCCCGGCACCGAGGTCAGGATCGTGCCGGACGGCCCGCCGGTGCGGGTCGAGACGGACAGGCGGCGACTGGAGCGGGTGCTCGGCAATCTGGTCGGCAACGCGCACCGGCACGGCCGCCCGCCGGTCGTGCTGACGGTCGACGGGCCGGTGGTGACCGTGCGCGACCACGGGGAGGGCTTCCCCGGCTATCTGATCGCGGGCGGACCGCAGCGCTTCCGCACGGAGGGCGGCACGAAGGGGCACGGTCTCGGGCTGACCATCGCCGTGGGGCAGGCGGAGGTGATGGGGGCCGGGCTGGCCTTCGAGAACGCGCCGGACGGCGGGGCGGTGGCCCGGCTGACGCTGCCGGAGTACGTACCGCCGGACGACGACGCGGAGCCGCCGCCCGCGGTCGCCTGACGGCGGCCGGCCGGCACCCGGCCCACGCACCTCTCCACCTGGACATAAGGGAAATACCACCCACCTCTTGCTACGTTGCGTGGCATGACCGCAACGACGGCGGACGCACCCCCGCCCGAGCTGCGCCTGCCCAAGCGGCGCGGCGTAGAACTATCGCTCCTCATCGGGGCCGTCCTCATCTCCGTCTACGGCTACGCCGCCGTCGGTCTGGCCCACGACGACGCGGTCCCCCCGGACGTCGCCGGATACGGCGGCGGACTCGGACTGCTCGCCCTCCTCGCCCATCTCGCCGTCCGCTTCCGCGCCCCGTACGCGGATCCGCTGCTGCTGCCCATCGCCGTGCTGCTCAACGGCGTGGGCCTGGTGCTGATCTACCGGCTCGACCTGGAGACTCCGAGGGACCAGGCCGCGCCCACCCAGCTGATCTGGTCCACGCTCGGCGTGGCGTTCTTCATCGGGGTGGTGGTGTTCCTGCGCGACCACCGGGTCCTCCAGCGCTACGCCTACCTCTCGGTCGCCGCGGCCCTCGTCCTGATGATCGTGCCGATCTTCTTCCCGGCGGTGAACGGCGCCAAGATCTGGATCAGGATCGGCGGATTCTCCTTCCAGCCCGGCGAGTTCGCCAAGATCCTGCTCGCCGTGTTCTTCGCCGCCTACCTCGCGGCGAACCACAACGCGCTCGCGTACACCGGCCGCCGGATCTGGAAGCTCCAGCTCCCCACCGGCCGGGTGCTCGGCCCGATCGTGGCGATCTGGCTGCTCAGCGTCGGCGTCCTGGTCCTGGAGCGCGATCTGGGCACCTCGCTGCTGTTCTTCGGCCTGTTCGTGATCCTGCTGTACGTGGCGACCGGCCGGACCGGCTGGATCGCGGTCGGCCTGCTGCTGGCCGCCGTCGGGGCGTTCGTCGTCGGCTCCTTCGAACCCCATGTGCACAGCCGGGTGCAGGACTGGCTCGACCCGTTCGCCTCCATCGACGCCGGCCGGGGGCCGGGGCAGCTCGCCCAGTCGCTGTTCGCCTTCGCCGCCGGGGGGATGCTCGGCACCGGGCTGGGACTCGGCCACTCCATCCTCATCGGCTTCGCCGCCAAGTCCGACTTCATCCTGGCGACGGCCGGCGAGGAGCTCGGCCTGACCGGGCTGACCGCGCTCTTCCTGCTGTACGCGCTGCTGGTGGCGCGCGGCTACCGGGCCGGGCTCGCCCTGCGGGACGCGTTCGGGCGGCTGCTGTCGATCGGTCTCGCCTCGATCCTGGCGCTCCAGGTGTTCGTGATCGCGGGCGGGGTGATGGGGCTGATCCCGCTGACCGGCATGGCGATGCCGTTCCTCGCGCAGGGCGGCTCCTCGGTGGTCACCAACTGGATCATCGTGGCCCTGCTGATCCGGGTCAGCGACGTGGCCCGCAGACCCCATCCCGACAGGGCGGAGACCGGAGTCGTCGCCCCGGCCCTGGAGGACGAGCTGTGAACCCGCACCCGCCGACCGCCCGGGGGACCCTGGCATGATCCGCCACATCCGCCACGCCGCCGCGTTCTGTCTGCTGCTGCTCGTGGCCCTCCTGGTGAACGCCGCCCGCGTCCAGGTCTTCGAGGCCGACGAGCTCGACGACAACCCCGCCAACCGCCGTACCACCATCGCCCGTTACGACCAGCCGCGCGGCGACATCCTGGTCGGCGGCCGGTCCGTCACGGGCTCGAAGGACACCGGCGACCAGCTCGCGTACGAGCGCACCTACCGCAATGGGCCGCTGTACGCCCCGGTGACGGGATACGCCTCGCAGACGTACGGCACCACCCTCATCGAGAACGCCGAGGACGGGATCCTCTCCGGCACCGACTCCCTGCTCGCCCCGCTCCCCCTCTGGAACGACATCACCCGCGGCCGGCAGCCGGGCGGCGATGTCGTCACCACGATCAAGGACTCCGTGCAGCGCGCCGCGTACGAGGGGCTCGGCGGCCGGCGGGGCGCGGTCGCGGCCGTCGATCCGACGAGCGGCGAGGTCCTGGCCCTGGTCTCGACCCCGTCGTACGACCCCGGGCGGCTCTCCGGCACCGGTTCGTCCGTCACCGACGCCTGGCGGGAGCTCAACGCGTCCGGAAGTCAGCCGATGCTGAACCGGGCCATCCGGCAGACGTATCCGCCCGGCTCCACCTTCAAGATCGTGACGGCCGCGGCGGCGCTGGACGCGGAGGTCGTCACCGATCCGGACGCCGAGACCGACACCCCTTCGCCCTACGTCCTGCCGGGCACCTCGACCACCCTGCCCAACGAGGCCCGGGGCTGCGAGCAGGCGTCGCTGGCCGAGGCGATCCGGGTCTCGTGCAACACCGTGATGGCGCACCTCGGGGTGGAGGTCGGGCTGGACGGCATGGTGGAGGCGGTCGGCAGGTTCGGATTCAACGACACGGAGCTGAAGATCCCCTCCCGGGTGGCGAAGAGCAATTTCGACACGGAGATGAGTGACGACCAGCTGGCGCTGTCCTCCATCGGTCAGTTCGACACGACGGCGACCCCGCTCCAGATGGCGATGGTGGCCTCGGCCGTGGCCAACGGCGGCGACCTCATGTATCCGCACCTGGTCGACCGTACGACGACGCAACGAGGCTCCACCGTCCGTACCACCGGCTCGCGTTCGTACCACCGGGCGATGAACCCGATGACGGCGATGCGGCTGCGGCAGATGATGATCGACGTGGTGCAGGACGGCACGGGCGCCAACGCGGCCATCGACGGGGTGACGGTCGGCGGCAAGACGGGAACGGCCCAGCACGGCATCGACAACTCCGGCACGCCGTACGCCTGGTTCATCTCCTGGGCGCAGGCTCCGGACACCGGGCGGCCCGCCGTCGCCGTCGCGGTGGTCGTCGAGGACGCCTCCGCCGACCGGGCCGACATCAGCGGCGGGGGCAGTGCCGCGCCGATCGCCCGTTCCGTGATGGAGGCGGCCCTGGAAGACTGATCCGGTGACGGATTCCAGGGACGTCCCCGGGGCGCTGGCCGCGATCGAGAGGGAGGATCCGCGGCTCTGCGCGTTCACCGGCGTCTGGCGCGAGGAGGCCCTCGCCAGGCTGCCGGCGGCGGCCCGGCTCCCCCTCCGCGGCCTGCCGTTCGCGGTGAAGGGCCCCGCCGGGATCCGTTCGTACGCCGCCCGGCGGCTGATCGCGGCCGGCGGCGTCCCGGTCGGCTCGACCTCCGTCCCGGGCCCCGGCACGCACTGGCAGACCTGGGGTCTCGGCACGCACGGCCGCACCGTCAACCCGTGGCGGGCGGACCGGACGCCGGGCGGCTCGTCGGCGGGCTCGGCGGTGGCCGTCGCGGCGGATCTCGTGGACCTGGCGACCGGCAGCGACGGGGCGGGATCGGTGCGCATCCCGGCCGCCTGGTGCGGGGTGTTCGGGCTGAAGACGACCAACGGGCTGCTGCCCTCCCCCGACCGCTCGGGCCTCGCGTCCGCGGGAGTCCTGACCCCGACGGCCGCGCAGGCGCGGGCCTACCTGGCTCACGTCCTGGACGCTCCCGCGCACGAGCCGGTCGCGGGCGGACCGCCCCTGCCCGCCGCCTACAGCCCGGACCTGGGGTTCGCCGACGTCGACCCGGAGGTGGCGGCGGTGGTGCGCGCCGCGGTGCGGCGGCTGGCCGGTGCGGGCGTGGTGCGGCTCGCGGACGGCGGCTGCGCGCTGCTGGACCCGGGGGCGGCCTGGCAGGCGGTGCGGAAGGGGGAGGTGCCGCAGCACCTCGGGGAGCTCCGGCGCGAGAACGACCGGAGACTGGACGCCTTCTTCGAGGGCACGCCGCTGCTTCTCACCCCCGTCACGCCCAACCGCCCGCACGGCCACGACGGTCCGGGGGCCCTCTTCTCCACCTCGCTGACCTGGGCGTTCAACCTGAGCGGGCATCCGGCGGCAAGCGTGCCCGCCGGGTTCACCCCGGACGGCTGCCCGGTCGGGCTCCAACTCGTGGCCCGGCGGGGCGCGGACGCCTCGCTGCTCGCCATGGCCTGCGCGGTGGAGAAGGCCCTGGGTCCCCTGCGGCCCTGACGGGCGGAACCCGGCGCCGGAGCCCGGCCGGCCGATGTCAGCCGGCCTCGGCCCCGGCTATCGGCTTGCGGGACTCGGCCCTGACCTTGGCGGTGTCCAGCGCGGCCTTTTCGAGGTCGATCTTCTCCGGGGCCTGGAGCGCGGTCTCGGCGGTGACGACGGCGACGAAGGACGCGGTGTTCGCGTCGCCCCACGCGCACATCGGGAGGGTGCTGCTGACGGCGCCCTCCGTGGACCGGACGACCTGGCAGGACACCGTGATGTCGTATCCCGCGGGGGTGAACTCCCGGGCGGGTACGGCGATGGTCATGCCCTTGTTCTGCACCGCCCCCTCCAGGATCTTGTCCCGGGTGAAGGCGGGCCCCTTGATGCGGCCCCACATCCCGGAGACGACCAGGGTGCCGCCGCTCTCGGAGGTGTACTGCGTGACGACGGCCTTGGCGTCACGGATGGACGGGTCGTAGGTCTGCTCGATGTCCCGCCCGTCGGTCGCCGAGGAGTCCTTGAGCAGGGTGTATTCGCCGTCCAGGAGCTTCTTCGGCACGGTCAGCCGGTATTCGGCCGCCGGGAAGCCGCCGGCCGACGGGATCCCGCCCCCCTTCGCCTCGTCCATCAGCCGCGAAATGCCGAACGCGAGAGCGCCGGCCACCACCATGGCGCCGACGGTGATCCCGACGATCAGCCCGGTGCGCTTCCTCCTCGGCGGCGGCTTCCCGGGGAACCCGGGCGTGCCCGGTGCGGGAGCGCCCCAGGGCTGGGGCGCCTGCGGATACCCGTAGGGCGGCTGCCCGGGCGCCGGCTGCTGCGCGTACGGAGGGTGCTGGGGCTGCGGCTGGTGCTGCGGGGGTCCGTACGGGCCCTGCGGCGCTCCGTACGGGCCCTGCGGGGGCGGGGGCGTGGTCATGGAGGCCAAATTACGTCATGTACACGAACACCGTTTCGAGCCCCCGGGCCGGGCTGGGCCGACCCGGCCGGGCCGTGCGTCAGCTCAGGGGCTCGCGGCGTCGCAGCCACTCGGCCGGCACGCCCTCGACCCCCGTGACCGCGCCGACCACCCCGCCGGTGATGGCGCACGTGGTGTCGACGTCCCCGAGTCCTTCGGCGGTGGACCAGAGCGCCGCCTCCAGGTCGCCGGGGTGCCGGGCGGCGGTCCACAGGGCGAACGGCACGGTGTCCTCCGCGCGGATGCGCTGCCCGTTGCCCAGCAGATCGGCGGCCTTCCACGGTGCGGTGCCGAAGGGGACGTCCGCGGCGCGCAGCAGCCCCTCCCGCACGGCCCCGGCGGGGGTCCGGCCGGCGACCCGGGAGAGGGTGAACTCGCCCCGTACCGCCAGCGCGGCGGCAACGGCGACCGCCACCGCGCCCGCGATCCCCTCCGGGTGGGCGTGGGTGACCTCCGCCTGGAGCGCCGCCTGTTCGGCCGCGTGGCCGACGTCGCGGTGGAAGCGCGCGCCGAGCGGGGCGACCCGCATCGCGGCGCCGTTGCCGAGGCTCCCGCCCTCGAACAGTCCGGGGGCCAGCGTCCGCCAGTCGGCAGGGGATGCCAGCAGCTGGGGCAGCAGCAGGTGCATGCCGTGGCCGTACCCACGGGCCCGATCGGCATCGAAGGCGAGCGCGAAGTGCAGCGCGAGCCGGTCCTGCTCGACCTCCCCGTGCTCGTCGAGCGTCCGCTGCAGCGCACGGGCCAGGGCGGTGTCGTCGGTCCAGTGCCAGACGGGCTCGTGCGGTGTGCGGCGCGCCCTGATCTCCCGGGCCGCCTGCCGGGGCTCGCGGAAGAGGGGGAACCACCGCTCGCCGAAGGCGTCCCCGAGCGCGAGGCCTTCGAGGCTGCGGCGGGCCGCGGCCGGATCCGGGGAGACGGCGGTGGTCGGCATGGCCCCATCCTCCCGCCGGCAGACCGGGACCGTCCACCGGATTCCGGCCGGCCCGTGAATCTCCGCGGAGCCGTGTGATGTGATCCTGGGCCCATGAACGACCGTCCCGGCCTTGTCGTCGTAGCGCCTGATGTCCGCACGCTCTCCACCGTGGACGGGCTGTCCGCGCTGCTCATCGACTACCACCTCCGGACGGAGACGGAGAAGGGCCGGCCGGTCGCCGGCGCGGCGGAGCTGCCCGAGCGGTACCGGGCGGAGGCCGAGGATCCGGAGGGCGCGTTCGCCGAGGCCGTCGTGCTCGTCGCGCTGGACGGGGGGACCGCGGTCGGCTGCCTCGTGGTGACCGCCCCCGCGGACGGCCGGACGGAGATCAAACGCCTGTGGACGGACCCCGGTCACCGCGGCCGGGGCGTCGCGTCGGCCCTGCTCGACGCCGCCCTCGCGCAGGCCGCGCGGAGCGGGGCCCGTGCCGTCCGCCTGTCGGTGTGGCGGTGGCGCACCGGAGCCGTCTCGCTCTACGAACGGTTCGGCTTCGCCGTCACCGAGTCGTGGGACGAGCGGGCTGAACTGATCTGCATGGAAAGGGCTGTCGAGCCGCAGACTCCTGTACACGGCTGAGCAGTTGGCAGATCGTTGCTGCCGCGACGGAAGAGAACAGCACGACGCACTGGCCCGGAGGCATCAGCGCTCTCACCCTGTTCACCGAGGACCTGGAGGAGACGAAACGGTTCTACCGGGAGGTCTTCGGGCTGCCGGTGACCTACGAGGACGACGCCTCGGCCGTGTTCACCTTCGGCAACACGCTCATCAACCTGCTGCGGACCACCGCCGCGCCCGGGCTGATCCGGCCGGCGGACGTCGCCGGCCCGGACACCGGCGTCCGGATGCAGTTGACGCTCCCCGTGGACGACGTGGACGCCATGTGCGAGGTGCTTGCCGAGCGCGGGGTGACGCTGCTGAACGGGCCGGTGGACCGGCCCTGGGGCATCCGGACCGCGAGCTTCCGCGATCCCGGCGGGCACATCCGGGAGATCGCGCGGTGAGGGGGACGCAGGCTGCGGGCGGGACCCCGGCCACGGCTTCCGGCACCGGCCGGCGCCGTCGGGGTGCCCGACCGCTGCCTGCGTCTCACGCGGCCGACGGGTCCGCGGCGCCCTCCGCTATCGCCTCCGCGACCTCCGCGACCCGCGCCTGCTCCTCCGCCTCGAAGCGCTCCTGGTCCAACTGCTCGGCGATCTCCTCGTCCTGGGCCATCAGCAGGTCCAGGTTCGAGTCGCCGAGGTCGAAGACCCCCATGTCGACGTACGCCTTCTGCAGGCGTTCGCCCCACAGGCCGATGTCCTTCACGCACGGGACGATGCGGCTGAACAGCAGCTTGCGGAAGAGCTGGAGGAACTCCGAGTGCTCGGAGAGGTCCTTCGCCTCCTGCTTGGCGATGCCGAAGTTCTCCAGCACCTCCACCCCGCTGAGCCGGTCGCGCATCAGGTAGCAGCCCTCGATCACGAACTCCTCGCGTTCGCGCAGTTCGGCGTCGCTCAGCTGCTTGTAGTAGTCGCGCAGCGCCATCCGGCCGAAGGCGACATGGCGGGCCTCGTCCTGCATGACGTACGCGAGGATCTGCTTGGGCAGCGGCTGGGTCGTGGTGTCGCGGATCATGCCGAACGCGGCCAGGGCCAGGCCCTCGATGAGGACCTGCATGCCGAGGTAGGGCATGTCCCAGCGGGAGTCGCGCAGGGTGTCGCCGAGCAGCCCCTGCAGGTTGTCGTTGATCGGGTACAGCATCCCGACCTTCTCGTGCAGGAACCGGCCGTAGATCTCCGCGTGCCGGGCCTCGTCCATGGTCTGCGTCGCGGAGTAGAACTTGGCGTCCAGGTCGGGGACCGACTCCACGATCCGGGCCGCGCAGACCATGGCGCCCTGCTCGCCGTGGAGGAACTGGCTGAACTGCCAGGAGGTGTAGTGCTTGCGCAGCTCCCCCCGGTCCTTCTCCGTCATCTTCGCCCAGTGCGGGGTGCCGTACAGCGTGAGGGCCTCGTCGGGGGTGCCGAGCGGGTCGGCGGGGTCGACCTCGATGCTCCAGTCGATGCGCTTGTTGCCGTCCCACTGCTTGTCCTTGCCCTTCTGGTACAGGGCGAGGAGCCGTTCACGGCCGTCGTCGTAGTCCCAGCTGAAGCGGGCGGCGCCCGAGGCGGGCACCGTCCACAGCGGCTGCTCGGGGGCGGTGGTGTAGAGGTCGTGTGTCGACACGGACGGCTCCTTCGCCTCGCAGAGATCCGGTAAGTCGCCTGACGCCCGGCTCAGTTGGCAGGTTCACACGTTGGTAGACGCCGGGTCAACAAGTCGCGCGCAAGGGATTGACGAGCTTGCTGACAAGCAGTCTCATAGGGGGTGACCGTCGGTAATACGTAGGAGAGGTGCGTCCAGCCATGACGACCGTGACCGAACGCGACGTGCAGGTGCTCCGCGACGCACTCGGCCCGCTCCGCGACCGCGAGCAGATCGCCGAGCGGCTCCTGGAGGCTTCCGCGAAGCACTCCTTCGACCCGGACAAGGAGCTCGACTGGGAGGCGGCGGCCGAGGACGGGAAGTGGTTCTGGCCGCCCGAGCTGGTCTCCCTCTACGACACCCCGATGTGGCGGAAGATGTCCGAGGAGCAGCGGCAGGACCTGGCCCGGCACGAGGCCGCCTCGCTCGCCTCGCTGGGCATCTGGTTCGAGATCATCCTCATGCAGTTGCTGGTCCGCCACATCTACGACAAGCCGGTGGTCAGCAACCACGTGCGCTACGCGCTCACCGAGATCGCCGACGAGTGCCGGCACTCGATGATGTTCGGCCGGATGATCACCTGGGGCGGCGCCCCCTGCTACCCGGTGCCCCGCAGGTACCACAATCTGGCCCGGGTCCTGAAGACCGTCTCCACCACGCCCGGTTCCTTCGCGGCGACGCTGCTCGGCGAGGAGATCCTCGACTGGATGCAGCGGCTGACCTTCCCCGACGAGCGGGTCCAGACCCTGGTGCGCGGTGTCACCCGCATCCACGTGGTCGAGGAGGCGCGGCACGTCCGCTACGCCCGCGAGGAGCTGCGCCGCCAGATGGTGACCGCCCCGCGCTGGGAGCGCGAACTCACCCGGGTGAGCTGCGGGGAGGCGGCGCGCGTGTTCTCCGTCTGCTTCGTCAATCCGCAGGTGTACGAGAACGTCGGCCTGGACCGGCAGGAGGCCGTGGCCCAGGTGAGGGCGAGCGGCCACCGGGCTGAGGTCATGCAGTCGGGCGCCAGGCGGCTGACGGACTTCTTCGACGACATCGGGGTTCTCAACGGGGTGGGACGCAGGCTGTGGAAGAGCTCGGGCCTGCTCGCCTGACGCTCCCGGTCGTGGGACCGGCCCGCACATGAGGGGTGGAAGAAGGAACGGGGCCGGGTGCGTACCGCTGCGAGGCGGAGGATCGAGGCCTGACGGAGTCATGGTGAGGGACGACAAGGCGGCAGATGTGCGCACCCGGCCCCGCGACCCCGCCCCCCAGGGGCCGGCCGGGCTTAGGCTGGCCGTCATGACCCCTGCCGCAGCCGCGCCGCCCAGCCGTGCGTACCGAAGGCTCAGCGTCGAGGAGCGCCGCACCCAGCTCCTCGGCGCGGCGCTCACCCTGTTCGCCAACCGGGCCCCCGACGAGGTCTCGCTGGACGAGGTCGCGACGGTGGCCGGCGTGTCGCGTCCGCTGGTCTACCGCTACTTCCCGGGCGGGCGTCAGCAGTTGTACGAGGCCGCGCTCCGGTCCGCCGCGGAGCAGCTGAAGCTGTGCTTCTCCGAACCGCCGGTGGGCCCGCCCACGGAACGGGTCAGGCGCGTCCTCGACCGCTATCTCGCCTTCGTCGACGAGCACGACGCCGGCTTCAGCGCCCTGCTGCGCGGGGGCAGCGTCGCCGAGACGTCCCGCACGAGCACGATCGTCGACGAGGTGCGGCGCGCGGCGGCCGACCAGATCCTCCTGCACCTGGGCCGGGGCGCCGGCAGCGAACCCGCGCCCCGGCTGCGGATGATGGTGCGCACCTGGATCGCCGCGGTCGAGGCCGCCTCGCTGATCTGGCTGGACGAGGGGAAGCAGCCGGCCGCGTCCGAGTTGCGCGACTGGCTCGTCGACCAGTTCATCGGGCTGCTCGCGGTCACGGCGGCCACGGACCCGGAGACGGCGTCCGCGGTGGCCGCGCTGCTGCCCCTGGAGACCGCGGCCGGACCGGCCGGACGGCTGGCGGACCGGCTGACGCCGCTGATCGGCGCGGCGGCGCATCTGCTGCCGCCGGGCTGACCCGGCCGGCGCGGTGCGCCTCCGCAGCCGCCGGACCGGGCCGGTCCGCGCGCGGCGGCCCGTCCGCCGCCGCCGGACCGATCGGTCAGACTGGGGCGGTGAGAAGCGAGAACGTCCCCTTCACCGGCGGCCCGCTGGACGGGCGGGCCCTGCCCGTCCTCGTCGGCGCGACCGGCCACCCGCCCAAGTGGTACGAGGTCCCGGTCCCGTCCCCCGACGGCGGACCGGCCACCGTGCACGCCTACCGGAGGGTCCCGGCCGGATACACCAAGCGGCTGGGGATCCAGCGGGGCTGGGTGTACGAGTACGCCCCGGACGGGCGCGAACGCCACCGCCCCAAGTGGCCCTGGTCGAAGACGGGGTGAGACGGGAGGGCAGGACGTCCTAAGATCGGCAGTCCGGTCCGAGGGACGGTCACAAGGGGGTGCGCCATGGAGGCGCTGCGTCAGGACGATCCACGCCGCTTCGGCCCGTACACCGTGCTGGCGCGGTTCCGTGAGACGGCCGCCGCCGTCCAGTACCTCGCGCACGGCGCGGCTCCGGACGACCTCGTCGTCATCACCGCGGCCCGCCCGGAACTGGCCGCACTGCCCGCGTTCCGGCGGCGGTTCCACGCGGAGGCGCGTACCGCCGACCGGCTGGCCGGCGGCTGGGTGGAGGCGCGGCTGGAGACGCCCGCCGGGGGGTCCGATGACGACGACGCGCTGTGGACGGCCTCGGTGTACGTCCCGGCGCTGACCCTCGCCGAGGCGGTCGACCTCGCCGGGCCGCTGCCCGAGCGCGCGGTCCGGATACTGGGCGCGGGCATCGCCGAGACGCTCTCCCGGGTCCATGCGACGGGAGCCGTGCTGCAGGGGCTCGCGCCCAGGACGGTGCTGCTGGCCGAGGACGGGCCGCGGCTCACCGCCTTCGGGCCCCTGGGCGCGGCGGCCGACGCCGAGGCCCGGCCGGGCGGCCAGCTCTCCGTACGGCTCGGTTATCTGACGCCCGAGCAGGTCGCGGGCAAGGAGGCGGGGCCCGCCTCCGACCTCTTCGTGCTGGGCCTGCTGCTGGCGTACGCGGCGACGGGCAGCACCCCGCTGGCGGACGGCCCGGCCGCCGAGGCCGCCGAGAGGATCGCGCACACCGACCCCCGGCTGGACGCCGTGCCGGACGCGTTGCGGGACCTGGTCGCGCGCTGCCTGGCGAAGGACCCGGCCGACCGTCCCACCGCGGGCGCGGTGGCGGCGGAGCTGGCGCTGGAGGGTGCGGCCGGACTGGCCAGGGGCGGCTGGCTGCCGGAGGCGCTGACGGCCGCGGTGGCCGGACAGAACGCCCGGGCACGGGAGTCGGCGGCCGCGGCGGACGCCCCGGACGTCCAGGACACCCCGCCCGCTGCCCACCACGACACCCGGACCGCGCAGCTGGGGGTCATCGACCACCAGGCCGTCCGGCCCGACCGGGTGACCACCCAGCTCGCCATGCCGCCCGAACCGCAGGCGCCGGGCGCGCCGGACACGGAGCCGGTGGGCGCCGCCGCCGCGTCTTCGGCCCCGCAGCCCCGGGCGCTCCCCGCCCCCGGACCCGCGGCGCCCCTCCCCGCCCCCGGACCCGCGGCGCCCCTCCCCGCCCCTGCTCCCCAGGCTCCCGCCGGGCGGGTCCCCGTGGACCGCCGGACCCTGCTCGTCGGCGCCGCCGCCGGAGCCGTCGGCCTCCTGGCAGGCGGCGGTGGGGTGCTCGCGTTCGGCTCCGGGGACGACGCCGGGCCCACAGCCGACCCCAAGCCCGCACCGAGCCCCAGCAAGCCGGTCGTCGCCGGGCTGCCTCCCCGGCCGGACTGGATCTACACCCACCCGGCGGCCGAACCGGCCCCCCTCACCGCCGCCCTCTGGAACGAACGGCTGCTGGTGCTGACCGGGGACACCCAGGCGTCCGCCGTCGATCTCGGCACCGGGCGCCGGGTCTGGGAGAGCCCGGACGCCGCCAAGGGCCAGGCCGCCCTGGCCGCCGGAAAGGAACTCTGCTTCGTCGCCGGGCCCTCCGAGTTCCTGTGGCTGTCCGCGAAGGACGGCCGGGTGGCCCACCGGGTGGCCTACGCCGACGGGTTCGAGGGCGCCCCGCACCTGTCGGTGTCCCGGCTCGTCGGATCGTCCGGTCCGCAGCTGTGGTTCACCGGTGCGCACGAGGTCACCGTGAAGGCCCCCAAGCCCAAGAAGGGCAAGAAGCCCGGCAAGGACAGGAAGGTCGTCAGGTCCCATCTGTTCGGGTACGACATCGAGCAGCGCAAGGAGCTGTGGCGGACGCCCGTGCCCACCGGCCGCGGTCCGGCGGCGCCCGTGTACCGCCTCGTGGCGGTCCGGGAGGACGCCGTCGTCGTACGGCAGGACCGGCTGACGCTCACCCCCGCCGATGTGCGGGCGGCCAAGGGGAAGGCGCTGTTCCGCAGCTTCGACCGGACGACCGGGAAGCAGCAGTGGGCCAAGGCCTTCGGCACGGTCTCTCCGGAAGCGGCGGCCGGCGGGGGTGCGGACGGGGTGCTGTACGCGTCGGTCGGCGACGACCTGCGGGCGTTCGAGACCCCGGCCGGCCGGCCGAAGTGGACGCTGAACGGCACGCCGGGTTCCTTCTTCGGGACCTCCGTCGAGACCGGCGCACTGCTCCACATCACCAACAGCAGCCAGGAGGTGGGCGTGGTCGACCGGGAGACCGGGAAGCTGCGCTGGCGGCGCTCCACCGAGGCGGTGGCGGGCGGGTCGGCTCCCGCGGTCACGGTCAGCGGCTCGGGCGCCACACTGCTCGCGGCCGGTCCGGGGCAGGTCACCGCGTTCGCGGCGGCCGACGGGCGGCGGCTCTGGAAGTTCCAGGACATCGGGGCCCAGGACCCGAAGGGGGCCACGGTCACCGCGCCGTACCAGGTGCTCGCCCACGGGAAGCACGCGATTGTCCGGCGCGACCGCATGGTCTACGCGTTCCCGGTCGCCTGAGCGGACCGGCGGGGCGGCCGGTCGGCGGTACGTCGCGGGCCGCCCCGCCGCCTTCCGGGGGAATCGGTCCGCCGCCACGCCCGGAGGTCCTTGCGTCACCCGACGGCGAGTGAGCGTATGTGAGGAATTGCGCTCACTCATGGGGTAGTCGCACGATTCACCCCGTTTCCGGAGGTGGTGTCGTGTCGGGCAAACTCTTGCGCTCCCTCGGCACGGCGGCGCTGGCCGCCGTCGTCCTGACCGCGCCGGCCGCGGCCGCCGCGGCCCCCTCGCCGGACCCCGAGGCCCCCGCCGCCCCGGCTGCCGGCCCCGAGGCGGCGCCCGGCGGCGTCCGGGGGCTGCTGAAGGAACTCCAGCGGCTGTACCAGCAGACCGAGGAGGCCACCGAGACCTACAACGGGACGGCGGCCGAGCTGAAGAAGCGGACCGCTGAGGCGAAGAAGCTGGACGCCGCGCTCGCCGCCGCCCGGCTCTCGCTGTCCCGCAGCCGCGACGCGGCCGGGCGGCTGGCCCGTGAGCAGTACCAGGGCAGGTCCGACCTCTCCCCGTACCTGCGGCTGCTGCTGATGCGCGATCCCGAGTACGCCCTGGACCAGGGCCAGGTCGTCCAGCGGCTGGCCGCCGGGCGGGTGGCGACCGTGAAGCGGCTGGGCGCGGCCGAGAAGCGCGCGGCCGAGCTGGCGAAGCAGTCCCGCACGGTGCTGGACAGGCAACGGGTCCTGGCGGCACGGCAGAAGAAGGAACGCGACACCGTCCGGTCGCGGCTGAAACGGGTCGAGGGGCTGCTCGCCACGCTCTCCACGGACCAGTTGGCAGAGCTCTCCGCTCTCGAAGAGGCGGGCACGGACAAGGCGCAGGACGCACTGGTCGCCTCGGGCGCCCTCTCCTCGTTCCGGCCGGCGACCGCGGAGGGCGCCGACGCGGTCCGGTACGCGATCGAGCAGATCGGCAAGCCGTACGTCTGGGGCGCGGAGGGGCCGGACTCGTTCGACTGCTCCGGACTCACCTCGCAGGCGTGGGCGAGCGCCGGCCGCATCATTCCGCGGACCTCGCAGGAGCAGTGGCGGCAACTGCGGAAGGTCCCTGTCAAGGCGCTGCGTCCGGGCGATCTGGTGATCTACTTCCCCAAGGCGACGCACGTGGCGCTGTACATCGGCAACGGCCTGGTCGTGCAGGCGCCCCGGCCCGGCTCGCGGGTCAAGGTCTCCCCCGTGGCGTCGAACCCGCTGCTGGGCGCCGTCCGTCCCGACCCGGAGAGCGCGCCGCTGTCCACGTACAAGCCGCCGAGACTTCCCGAGGGCGCCGCGGAGGGCTCCGACGAGGGGTACGGCGAGACGTCGGCCCCCGACGACGAGTAGCACCCACCGGCTCGTCCGGCACCGAACGCACCGGCCGGGCCGGGCCCGGCGGGCCCGGCCCGGCCGGTGCGTTTCGAGAAGGTGCGGGCGCTCAGGCCGCCGGACCCGCGACCGAGGCGAGGTACGCGTTCGTCTTCTCCGGGTCGAAGAAGAAGTTCTCGAAGTCCGCCGGGTCGTTGAACCCGTTGGCGAAGCGGTCGGCGACCGGCTGGAGCTGACCGGCGGCGCCGATCAGGTTCAGCACGTGCTCCGGCGGGACGCCGAGCATCGCGTTCGTCCACTTCGTGACGTGCTGGGCGGTCTCCCAGTAGCGGTCGAACGTGGACTGCATCCAGGCCGCGTCGAACTCCCCGTCGCCGTGCTCGATGATCGAGTCCAGGTAGGCGTTGGCGCACTTGGAAGCCGAGTTGGAGCCCTGTCCGGTGATCGGGTCGTTGGCGACGACGACGTCCGCCACGCCGAGCACCAGACCGCCGCCCGGGAGCCGGCCGATCGGCTTGCGCACGGTCGGGGCGTAACGGCCCGACAGGGTGCCGTTGGCGTCCGTCAGTTCGACCTTGGTGGCGCGCGCGTACTCCCACGGGGTGAACCGCTCCATGAGCTCCAGCGTCTTGGCGAGGTGCTCCGAGGGGTCCTTGATGCCCTGGAAGACGTCGAGCGGTCCGCCCGGGATGCCCTCCCAGAACAGGATGTCGGCGCGGCCGGAGGTGGTCAGGGTCGGCATCACGAAGAGCTCGCCGACGCCCGGGACCAGGTTGCAGCGGACGGCGTCGAACTCGGGGTGCTCCGGCCGCGGGCCCATCCCGTGCACGTACGCGACGGCCAGGGCGCGCTGCGGGGCGTCGAACGGCGAACGGGAGGCGTCCCTGCCGAACATGGAGACCAGCTCGCCCTTGCCGGCCGAGACCATCACCAGGTCGTAGGTGCGGGAGAAGTAGTCCAGGTCGGACACGGCCGCGCCGTGGATGACGAGCTGACCACCGCGCTGGGCGAAGGTGTCCATCCAGCCGGCCATCTTCACGCGCTGGTCCACGGACTGGGCGAAGCCGTCCAGCTTGCCGACCCAGTCGATCGCGCGCGAGGAGTCGGGCGCGGCGACCGAGACGCCGAGGCCCTCGATGCGCGGGGCCTGGGACTCCCAGAAGTTGAGCTGGTAGTCCCGCTCGTGCTGGAGCGCGGTGTGGAACATGCACTGCGTCGACATGACCCGGCCGGAGCGGATCTCGTCGGCCGTGCGGTTGGACATGAGGGTGACTTCGTAGCCTCTGGACTGGAGTCCGAGGGCCAGCTGGAGCCCGGACTGGCCGGCTCCGACTATGAGTATCTTCCGCATCGCGGTCTCCGTTGTGTGTAGCTGGTGCCGTGACCGGCAGTGTTCGGCGACGGGGCAGAGCCTGCCGGGAGGGGCGTTCAGGCCGGGGTGGCGTCGAGAGCGTGGCCCACCAGGGCCAGGAGCGACTCGACCACGGTGATCCTGTTGCGCGCGTCCATGATCACCACGGGCACGTGCGGGGGGACGGTCAGGGCCTCCCGGACGTCCTCGGCCTCGAACCCGGGGGTTCCCTCGAAGTGGTTGACGGCCACGATGTACGGCAGCCCGCAGCTCTCGAAGTAGTCGAGGGCGGGGAAGCAGTCGGCGAGCCTTCGGGTGTCGGCCATCACGACCGCGCCGATCGCGCCGCGCACGAGGTCGTCCCACATGAACCAGAAGCGCTGCTGACCCGGTGTACCGAAGACGTACAGCACGAGGTCGTCGTCGAGCGTGAGGCGGCCGAAGTCCATGGCGACGGTCGTGGTGACCTTGTCGGGCGTCGCGCTGAGGTCGTCGGTCTCCTCGCTGGCCTGCGTCATCATCGCTTCGGTCTGCAGCGGGGTGATCTCGGAGACGGAGCCCACGAAGGTGGTCTTGCCCACGCCGAAGCCGCCCGCCACCACTATCTTCGTGGCGATCGGAGCCCTGGTGCGGTCGAGTTGCCAGGCCTGCGGCGATTCCTCGGCCTGGTCGTCCGGCCCTGGCCGGTGCGGAGCGAGCAGCGGCGGCTCAGAGACGACGGAGTCCATTGAGCACCCTTTCCAGCAGTGCGCGATCGGGCTGGCCGGTGCCGTGACCGGTTCCGTACACGCGGATCTTTCCCTGGTCGGCCAAGTCGCTGAGCAGCACCCTGACCACACCCAGCGGCATCCTCAGCAGCGCGGAGATCTCCGCCACGGTACGCATCCGGCGGCAGATCTCGACGATGGCCTGGAGCTCCGGCATGACGCGCGAGGCCAGGTTGCCGTTGGTCAGTTCGCGGCGCTCGTCGGGGGCGTCGAGCGCGGCGACGAACGTCTCGACGAGCAGGACGTGGCCGAAGCGGGTCCGGCCGCCGGTGAGCGAATACGGGCGCACCCGCGCGGGCCGTTTGTCGGCCCCGCGCACGGGGAGCCTGCGGGCGGGTTCGGCAGCAGCGTGGGTCACTGGGCGCTCTCCATCGATTTGCGCAGCTCACTGCGGAGTTCGGGGGTGAGTACGTGTCCGGCGCGGCCGACGAAGAGCGCCATGTGGTAGGCGATGACGCTCATGTCGCAGTCGGGTGTGGCGTGCACACCGAGCAGCGATCCGTCGCTGATCGACATGACGAAGACGCTGCCCTCCTCCATGGCGACCATGGTCTGCTTCACGCCGCCGCCGTCCATCAGCTTCGCGGCGCCGACGGTGAGACTGCCGATGCCGGAGACGATCGTCGCCAGGTCGGCGCTGGAGCCGCGGGGGCCGTCCTGCCGGCCTTCGGCCCGGGCGTTCTGGTGGCCGGGGTCGGAGGAGAGCAGCATGAGTCCGTCGGACGAGACGACGGTGACCGAGTGGACCCCTGGCACCTCCTCCACCAGATTGCTCAGCAACCAGTGAAGGTTCCGGGCCTCGGTGCTCAGCCCGAATGTGCTGGGCGCAGTCAACTGCGTGCCTCCTCGACTGTGTCCCCCGTCTCCCCGGTTCGGCCATCGGTTCGGCCGGCCGGCTCAGTGTGCTCGGTACGTGTGGTGCCTCCGGCCGGGGCGGTGGCCTCGGCGATCTCCGCCTCGACGTCCCGGCGGCCGTCCTTCGCGCCCTGGTGGAAGCCGCCGAGCCGGCGGCGCAGGGCGTCCTTGTCGACGCTGCCCGTGCGCTCGGGCGCGGGCGCCGACGAGGGCCGGACGACCTTGGGGGTGCGCTTGGGCAGGCCCTTGTCGGTGATCCGGCCGGCCTGGGGCCGGGGATCCGGCTCCGGGTGGCGCGGCCCGGGCAGCGCGTCGGCCACGGGATTCGCGACGGGAGCGGGGTTCGCGGCGGGAGCGACGGGCGCCGCGGCGGGCTCGGGCCGCGCGCCCTCGTCAGCGGTGCGCTCGTGGCGGTCGGGGCCGATGGCGTAGGGGCCGGCGGCGGTCGCGGACTCCGGGCCGTCCCCGAAGGCGGGGGCGTGCGTGAACTCGGGTACGTCCTCGAATTCCGGCACGCGCGGAAGCCGGACCTGCATCGTGGTCTCGGCCTCGGTCTCCGCGGGCCGCGCGGGCTCGGGGTCCACAGCGGCCGCTGAGGGCTGCGCCGCCCGCACGGGCTCCGGCTCGGGCGCGGCCGGGGGCTCGTGGTCGGGGCCGGCGGCCGGAGGAACGGCCGAGGGGCCGGCCGGGCCGTGGTCCTCCGCCGGGGCTCCCGCGTCGGGGCCGGGCGCGGGAGCGGCCGTCGTGCCGGCCCCGGCGATCGCCTGCTCGGCGGCCGCGATCAGCGGATCGCCGGCCGGCGGCTCGCCGACGAGGGCACGGCGGGGCAGCGCGTTGGAGTTGGCCTCGGCGACCGACCCGGGGAGGTTCAGCGTGGGCGCGTCCCCGGGGGCCGCGACGGGCGGCGGGGTCGCGGCCGGCGGTGCCTTCGGGAGCAGGGCCTGGGGCAGCACGACGACCGCGGTCACCCCGCTGCCCTTCTGCTCGCGCAGCTGGACGCGTACGCCGTGGCGCGCGGCCAGGAGCGAGGTCACCTGAAGGCCGAGGCCGGCCCCGTCCGCGCTCTGCTCGCCCGCCTCGAAGAGCGCCGGATCGCCGAGGCGGGTGTTGAGCTCACCCATCCGTACGGACGACATGCCGATGCCCTCGTCCTGCACGGAGAGCATCACCTCGCCGGTCTCCAGCAGCCAGCCCGAGAGCTGCACGTGCGAGTCCGGCGGGGAGAACGAGGTGGCGTTCTCCAGGAGTTCGGCGACGAGGTGGCTGAGGTCGTCGGCGGCGAAACCGGCGATCTGGGCGTGCGGCGGCAGGGACTGGATGGTGACCCGCTCATACCGCTCGATCTCGCTGACCGCGGCACGGAGCACGTCGACCAGCGGAATCGGTCCCGGGTGCGCGTGGCCGTGCTCGGCGCCCGCGAGGACCAGCATGTTCTCGCTGTGACGGCGCATGACGGTGGCCATGTGGTCGAGCTTGAAGAGCGTGGCGAGCCGCTCCGGGTCCTGCTCGCGCTCCTCCAGGGACTCGATGACGCCGAGCTGGCGTTCGACGAGACCGAGGGTGCGCAGCGAGAGGTTGACGAAGGTGTGGTGGACGGTGTTCTTCAGCTTCTCCAGCTGCACCGTCAGGTCCGCTGCCTGTACCTGGAGTTCGGCGCGCTGGAGGGTGAGGGCCTCGCGCCCGGCGATCAGTTCGCCGCGCTCGCTCTCCAGTTGCTCGAACCGTCCGTTGAACTCGTGGAGCAGTCCGTGCAGCCGGCCGTGCAGGGCGTTGAGGGACCGGACGACCTGGGCGAACTCGTCGTTGCGGCCGGTGTAGCGGACCGGTTCGGCCGACTCGGGGTCCGCGGCGAGCCGGCCGGCGCCGATCCGCAGGACGGCGAGCGGCTGGGTGAGGGTGCGGGCCACCGCGGTGGAGACGCCGACGGCGATGAGCAGGCAGCCGCCGAGGAGCGCGATCCGCAGTTCGAGGGCCGTGACGTCGTCGTCGCGCAACTCGCTCAGCCGCCGCACCTGGGCGGTCCCGAGGGCCGACTCGACGCCCCGCATCCGGTCGATCCGGGCGGAGAGCGCCGCCTGGAGCTTCTTCGGGGAGACCTTCTGGTCGGACGCGGAGAGCTCGGGCCGGTCGGTGAGTCCGGCGAGGTACTTCTCCGCGCTGTTGACCTCGGGGCCGGTGACGGTGGTGGCCAGCTTGTCGCGGGCGGTGGCGCCGGCGGCCTGGTCGAAGTCGGAGAGGGCGGAGAGTTCGCCGACCCGGGACTGCTGGGCGGCGGCGCTCAGCTGGTCGCGGGTGCGGTCCTCCTTCGTCTCGCCCTCGTCCTCGGTCTGGACGGGCAGGCCGGTGAAGGGATCGATCCGCGGGGCGGCCGGCTCCTTGCGGGGGACGGCGAGCGCGGCGAGCAGCAGTCCGCGGGTGGCGGAGGCCTGTTCGGTGGCCCGGCCGAGCGCGAGCGGGGCGCGGACGGCCTCGGCGGCACGGGGCGGGGTCCTGTCCGCGAGCTCGTCGGAGAGGTCCTGGAGCTTGGAGATGACCTCGGTGTACGCCTGGTGGGCCTCCAGCGCCGTGGCCTTGCCGGCGATGGCGTCGCGGCGCAGGGAGGGGATGGCGGAGAGGTCGCGGCGCAGGACGGCGGAGGCCGCGTCCCGGATCTCGTCCACCTGCTGGTCGACCCGCGCGCTGCGGCTTCCCGCCGAACCGCCCGCCGCGCCGGGCTTGCCCTCGCGGCCGGCGGCGATGAAGGCGGTGACCTCGTCGCGCTCGTCGGCGAGGGAGTGCGCGAGCGCGATGGCCTGCTGGTTCAGCTCCGCGAGGGTGACCAGCCGCTGAGACTCGGTCAGGTCGGAGGAGGCGCTCAGGGCCGCCGGCGCTCCCGCGGCGATGACGGTGATCCCGACGACGGCGACGCCCGCGACGAGCCGGCTGCGGACACGGACGGTGCGCCCGCTCTCAGCCGGCGCCGAAGGCACCACCTCGGAACCGCTGTTCTTGCTGCCCTTGCTCCGAGGCCGCTTCTTCTGCACCGGTGCTCGCAATCTCGACTCGTCCGCCCTTGAAGCAGAGGTGACGCCCGGTCACGTGACGAGCGCCCCGACCCCTGGTACGGCTTCCGACCATTCCAGTGCTTTTGAGAGGGGGGCGCGCATCAACCGCTCCGCCACTCGAACGAGTGAACAACACTCCCGAGTTGACGAACAAGTCGCTCCCCGGCCCTCCGGCGGCACGCCCGGACGCCCGGCTGGATCTTCGGGTCAGGCTTTGGCAAGATGCCCGCCCGCACACTTCCCGGAGTGATTCCTTCCGTTCCAACCGTCCTCCTGACCTGCTGGTACGGTCCAGCCCCCGACCATGCAGGCCCCGTGAAGACCTCGTGCAGACTGGCCGCATGCGCATCGAACTCGCCACCGCCGCCGGCCTCCCCGGGCGCCCGAACGAGGACTGGGCGGCCTCGGTCCTGCCCGCCTCCGGCCAGGGTGGAGGACTCGTCCTGCTCGACGGGGTGACGCCGCCGCCCGGTGACGACGGTTGTGCGCACTCGGTGCCCTGGTTCACGGCACGACTGGGCGGGGCCCTGGTCGAACTGTCGGGTTCGCGACGGGATATGACCTTGCGGGAGATCCTGGCGGAGTCCATCCGGCGCACCGCCGACGCGCATCGCTCCCGGTGTGACCTTTCTCACGTGCGCACGCCGCAGGCGACCGTCGTCCTCGTGCGTTGGGACGAGTCGGAGATCGAACACCTGGTGCTCTCCGACTCGGTGCTGCTGCTCGAGTCGACGGAGGGCGCCGTCCGCGCCCTGCTGGACGACCGGCTCGACCGGCTGCCGCCGGGCGCACTGGCCTCCGAGGGGACCGCCGACGCGTACCGGAACGCGGAGGGCGGCTTCTTCACCGCCGCGGCCGATCCGGCCGTGGCGGACCGCGCGGTCGCGGGGCGCACCCCACGGGCCGGAGTGCGGGCGGTCGCCGCCCTGACGGACGGGGCGAGCCGCTGGACGGACATGTTCGGCGAGGGCGACTGGGCGGCCTGTCTCGGAGTCCTCCAGAAGGAGGGCCCCCAGGGGCTGATCGACCGGGTGCGGACCCTGGAGGACGCGGACACGGACCGTACGCACCTGCGGCGGAGCAAGCGGCACGACGACGCGACGGCGGTCTACGCACAGCTCTGAACGGACGGCCCGCTCGCCACGGAGGCCGCCGGACCGGGCGCCCCGCCCGGGCCGCCTCAGCCTTCGGCGCGGGCGTTCAGCTGGTGCAGCAGCCGGGCCAGCTCCGCCACCTCGGCCCGGTCCCAGTCGGCGAGCTTGCGCACATAGCGGTCCCGGCGCGCGTCCCGGACGCTGCGGAAGCGGGCGAGACCCTCGTCGGTGAGGTGGACCAGGGAGGCCCGGCCGTCCGCCGGGTCCGGCTCGCGCGCCACCAGGCCGAGGACCTCCAGGGCACGCAACTGGCGGCTCATGGTGGCCTTGCCGACACCGAAGTACGAGGCGAGGTCGGTGGCCCGCTGACGACCGGCCGACTCCAGGCGGACGAAGAGCCCATAGGCCGCCGCCTCCAGCTCGGGGTGCACCTCGCGTGCCATCTCGCCGGAGTTGGCACGGGCGCGGCGCAGGAAGACCGCCAACTCGCGCTCCAGGGCGAGGAACTCGTGGTCCACACCACTTCCCCCGGCTGCGCCGGGTTCATTCCCGCTTTCGCTCCCGTGCACGTCAACACCCCTCATGAGCTTTCCCGCCACTGAAAGTTTCTTCCGCCGCCGGTCATCACCGCAGCTCCACCAGTATTTCGCAGGAGTAGACCAACGGCACCGCCCAGGCCCCCTTCCCCGACGCGGGTCTACGTGCGTAGCTTCATGCATGGCATGTTCACACCATGGCATGCCACCAGGGGCGCGTCCGTCGCGCCCCGGGTCAGCAGGTCCCCCCACCGAGGCCTCGGAGGCACGCTCATGCCCGTGCACAGATCCGGCTCCACGACAGTCCGCCGCTCGCGCTTCGCCGCAGCGGGAACCCTGCTCGCAGCTCTCTCCCTCCTCGTCGCCCTGCCCGGCGCCGCCGGCGCGGCCACCGCCGCCGGCGACCCCACCGCTCCCGCCCGGGGCACGGCCACGATGGGCATGGGCGTCATCGCCCACGACGGCCAGGGCGGCCTGCCCACCACCCGCGCCGTCCAGACCGAAGGCGTGGACGTGAGCAGCCACCAGGGCAACGTCGCCTGGTCGACGCTCTGGAACAGCGGCGTGAAGTGGGCCTACACCAAGGCCACGGAGGGCACGTACTACACGAACCCGTACTTCGCCCAGCAGTACAACGGCTCGTACAACGTCGGAATGATCCGCGGCGCCTACCACTTCGCCACCCCGGACACGACGAGCGGCGCCACCCAGGCCAACTACTTCGTGGACCACGGCGGCGGCTGGTCCAGGGACGGCAGGACACTGCCGGGCGTGCTCGACATCGAGTGGAATCCGTACGGCGCACAGTGCTACGGCAAGACCGCGGCCGGGATGGTGTCCTGGATCCGCGACTTCGTGAACACCTACAAGGCCCGCACCGGGCGCGACGCCGTCATCTACACCGCGACCAGCTGGTGGCAGTCCTGCACGGGCGACAGCGCCGCCTTCGGTACCACCAACCCGCTCTGGGTGGCCCGCTACAACACCACGGTCGGGACGCTCCCGGCCGGCTGGGGCTACTACACGATCTGGCAGTACACCTCGTCCGGTCCGACCGTGGGCGACCACAACCACTTCAACGGCGCCCTCGACCGCGTACAGGCACTGGCCAACGGCTGAGACCGCCGGCCGTTTCCCGCGGAGCCCGGAGACGTACCCCGTCTCCGGGCTCCGCCCCGTCCAGGGCCTCTCACCAGGCACGCAATCCCTCCACGGGCCACAGCGGGCCCCGTATACACGAGGTGTATACCCCCTGTGTATAGTCCTTCCAGTCCGCGGCTGAGCGCGGCGCACGCACTGAGGGAGTGACCTGCCTTGCCCAGTAGGACGAAGTCGATCGGCACGGGGTTGGCCGTCGCTCTAGTGACGGCCCTCACGCTGACACTGAGCGGCTGCTCGATGGAGACCACGGCCCCGGGATCCGCCCGCGGCGACGCCGGCTCGGACGCCAAGGGCTCGTTCGGCCCGGTGGACTGCCGTGAGGCCAAGTGCATAGCCCTCACCTTCGACGCGGGCCCGGGCGAGGACACCCCCCACCTGCTGGACATCCTCAAGAAGGAGAAGGTCCACGCGACCTTCTTCCTGCTGGGCAAGAACCACGTGAAGAAGCACCCCGACACCGTCCGCCGCATCGCGGCGGAGGGCCACGAGGTCGCCAACCACACCTGGTCGCACGAGATCCTGACGGACAAGAAGCCCGCGGAGATACGCGCCGAGCTGGAGAAGACGCAGGACGCGATCGAGGCGGTCACCGGGAAGAAGCCGAGGCTGATGCGCCCGCCGCAGGGCCGCACCGACGACACGGTCTCCGGGATCAGCGAGGACCTCGGACTCTCCCAGATCCTGTGGAACGCGACTGCCAAGGACTACTCGACGACGGACTCCGCGCTGATCGAGAAGCGGATAGTCGACCAGGCGACCAAGGACGGCATCATCCTGCTGCACGACATCTACAAGGGCACGGTGCCCGCGGTGCCCGGCATCATCCACGAGCTGAAGAAGCGCGGCTACACCTTCGTCACCGTGCCGCAGCTGTTGGCGCCCGCCGAGCCGGTCCCGGGAACCATCTACCGCCCCTGATCCGGCCGTGGCGGCTGCCGCCCCTGTCCCCCGGCGGTACGCCCGCCTCCCCTCGGCCGGTCGCAGACGCGCGAAACGGCCCGCCCCCCGCGAGGGGAGGACGGGCCGTCCCTACCGGCCGTGCACGTGGTGCCACGCCCGTCACGCCGTGACGCCTACGCCGCGGCCGGGATCCTCCGCTCCGCCGGGGCCGTGGCCGGGGCGAGAGCGATCTCCAGCACCTGGCGGACGTCCGTGACCGGGTGGACCTCCAGCGTGTCCAGGACCTCGGCCGGCACGTCGTCCAGGTCCGCCTCGTTCCGCTTCGGGATCACCACGGTGGTGATGCCGGCCCGGTGCGCGGCGAGCAGCTTCTGCTTCAGGCCGCCGATCGGCAGGACCCGTCCGGTCAGCGAGACCTCACCGGTCATCGCCACGTCCGTGCGGACCAGCCGCCCGGAGAGCAGCGAGGCCAGCGCCGTGGTCATCGTGATGCCGGCGCTCGGGCCGTCCTTCGGCACGGCGCCCGCCGGGAAGTGGATGTGCGCGCCCCGGTCCTTGAGGTCCGCGACCGGCAGTTCCAGTTCCGCGCCGTGCGAGCGCAGGAAGCTCAGCGCGATCTGCGCGGACTCCTTCATGACGTCGCCGAGCTGGCCGGTGAGGGTCAGTCCGGACGCCCCGGTCTCGGGGTCGGCGAGCGACGCCTCCACGAAGAGCACGTCGCCGCCCGCCCCCGTCACCGCGAGTCCGGTGGCCACGCCCGGCACCGCGGTGCGGCGCTCGGCCGGGTCCTGGGCGGACTCGGGGACGTGGTGCGGGCGGCCGATGAGACCGCGCAGGTCGTCCTCGGTCACCGTGAACGGCAGCTCGCGCTCGCCCAGTTCGTGCTGGGCCGCGACCTTGCGGAGCAGCCGGGCGACGGACCGTTCCAGATTCCGGACCCCGGCCTCCCGCGTGTACTCGCCGGCCAGCTTGCGCAGCGCGGACTCGTCGAGGGTGACCTCGGCCGGCTCCAGGCCGGCCCGCTCCAGCTGGCGCGGGAGCAGGTGGTCTCGGGCGATGACGACCTTCTCGTCCTCGGTGTAGCCGTCGAGCCTGACCAGTTCCATACGGTCGAGCAGCGCCTCCGGGATGGATTCCAGGACGTTGGCGGTGGCCAGGAAGACGACGTCGCTGAGGTCGAGCTCGACCTCCAGGTAGTGGTCGCGGAAGGTGTGGTTCTGGGCCGGGTCGAGCACTTCGAGGAGGGCCGCGGCGGGGTCGCCCCGGAAGTCGGAGCCCACCTTGTCGATCTCGTCGAGCAGGACGACCGGGTTCATCGAACCGGCCTCCTTGATGGCGCGGACGATCCGTCCGGGGAGCGCGCCGACGTACGTACGCCGGTGCCCGCGGATCTCCGCCTCGTCCCGGACACCGCCGAGCGCGACGCGGACGAACTTGCGGCCCATGGCGTGCGCCACGGACTCGCCGAGCGAGGTCTTGCCGACGCCGGGCGGCCCGACCAGGGCCAGCACCGCACCGCCGCGCCGGCCTCCGACCACGCCGAGCCCGCGGTCGGCACGCCGCTTGCGCACCGCGAGGTACTCGGTGATGCGCTCCTTCACGTCCTGCAGGCCCGCGTGTTCGGCGTCGAGGATCTCCTGGGCGCCCTTGATGTCGTACGCGTCCTCGGTGCGCTCGGTCCACGGCAGTTCTAGGACGGTGTCGAGCCAGGTCCTGATCCAGGAGCCCTCGGGGCTCTGGTCGGAGGAGCGCTCCAGCTTGTCGACCTCCTTGAGCGCGGCCTCGCGGACGTGCTCGGGGAGGTCGGCGGCCTCGACGCGTGCCCGGTAGTCGTCGGACTCGTCCTCCGGGTCGCCGTTGAGTTCGGAGAGCTCCTTGCGTACGGCGTCGAGCTGGCGCCGCAGCAGGAACTCGCGCTGCTGCTTGTCGACGCCCTCTTGGACGTCCTTGGCGATGGACTCGGCGACGTCCTGCTCGGCGAGGTGTTCGCCCAGCCACTGGATGGCGAGCTTCAGCCGGGCGACCGCGTCGGCTGTCTCCAGCAGCCGCACCTTCTGGGCGGTGGTGAGGAAGGGGGAGTACCCGGAGTTGTCGGCGAGCGCGGAGACGTCGTCGATCTGCTGGACCCGGTCCACGACCTGCCAGGCCCCGCGCTTCTTCAGCCAGCTGGTGGCGAGCGCCTTGTACTCCTTGACCAGTTCGGCGACGGCTCCGGGGACGGGGTCGGGGACGGAGACGTCGACCCGGCTCCCCTCCACCCAGAGCGCGGCACCCGGCCCGCTGGTCCCGGCCCCGATGCGCACGCGTCCGCGTCCGCGGATGAGGGCGCCCGGGTCACCGTCCGAGAGCCGTCCGACCTGCTCGACGGTCCCGATGACACCGATCCCGGTGTAGGTCCCGTCGATCCGCGGAACGAGCAGCACCTCGGGCTTGCCGCCACCCTCGCGGGCCGCGGCCTGCGCGGCCTCCACCGCAGCGCGTACCTCGCTGTCGGACAGGTCCAGAGGCACCACCATTCCGGGCAGCACGACCTCGTCGTCGAGCGGCAGCACGGGCAGGGTGAGCGGAGTGACCGCATTGGACTCAGTAGCCATGATCTCCCCTTCGGCAGTCAAGTTGAGCTATGCAGACTCAATGCTCCTCGGCTGCCGAATGTTCCCCGGCTCGTGTTCGCTGTGAGCGATCACCCGGTCCCGGGCGCGCTTCGGGGGGCTCGGGGGACCTGGGCACGGATGGTCTTCCCCGTGTCCGGCCCACGGATGACGGTCAGGCCGGTGGTGAGGTGGCGGACCATGTGCCAGCCGAAGCCCCCGCTCCCCCCGTTCAGATCGGGCGCGCGCTCGCGGGGCGGTACCGGGCTCGGGTCGCTGACCTCGACGGTGACGACGTCGTCGGTGGCGGAGAGCGCCATGGCGTAACGACCGCCGCCGTGACGCAGCGCGTTGGTGACGAGCTCGGAGACCACCAGCACGAGGCTGTCCCCCGCGGTGCGATCCACGGCCGGGACGAGGCTGACGACGAAGGCGCGGGCGGCCTCCCGTGCCCGGCGGATGCTGCTCGGATCCGCACCGCGCACCACGGTCGACACAGAGTGTGTGGAGGCGACAGCGGTCTGCGTGCTGTTCATGCGTATTCACCCACCTGTCTATCGATTATGCCGCTTTGCAGTGCTGAGGCTTGTGCCCCGACCCCCTCCCTCCACACCTGCCCCGCCACGCCCCCGGGCCTCCGTCCACCCCGCCGGGAGACAGAAAACCGCCACCAGGACAGGGAGGGAATCTGTCGTGGCAGCGGCGGAAACGCGAGGCCGGAGGGGATCAGGCGGTTGCTTGGCGGCCCTCGGTCCAGGAGTGGTCGTCGACCGCGTCGCACAGGGCGCCGAGTCCCGTGGCGAGGGCGCGCTGGGCTTCGGGGGTCATACGGCTCATCGCCTGACGCAGGGCCTCCTGCCTGCGGTGGCGGAGGCCGTGCAGATGCGCGATGCCGGCCTCGGTGAGCTCCAGCTGTATCTCGCGGCGGTCCTGCGGACGCGGGGTCCGGCGGAGGAATCCGGCCGCCTGGAGGCGGTCGCAGAGCCGGGTGACGGAGGGGGCGGCCGCGGAGAGGTGGCGGCCCAGCGCGCCCAGATTGATGCCGGGTTCGCGTTCGACGATGTACAGCACACGGGTCTGAGCGGCGGAGAGGGGGGCGGTGCCGAACTCGGCGCGGCCGCGCTCCCAGGCCAGTTCGAGGAGTTCCAGGACCTGGCTGACCTCGGGCACGACAGGGGATGCATGCTGTGTGAGATCGGTGAGGGTCTTGTGCATGTGAAACTCCCGAGTGGGCGTTCGCGCCCGTTCCGGCTGGTCGTTCTGGGCAGTCGCATAGATGAAGATATGTGAAGGAAAGAAGGACCGGTACCCGTGGACAGACCCAGCGCGGTCGAACGCTCCCTGCGCGAGGCCGCGCCTCACGAGATTTTCGACGTGATCAGCTCCCTGGTGAAGCGCCGCCACCGCGCTCGGACGGTGGAGCTGTTGATGGCCGACTACGCCATGACGAGGCTGCAGCCCGTGGGCGTACTGCCGCACACCCGCACACCGGTGTCGGTGCACGACAGTGGTCCCGGCCGTGCGTTCGGCGCCCAGGCACCGCACTGCGTGTACGACGGCCCCGGTTCCATGGTGACGGCTTATCTGCCGGTCAGCGTCCGGGGGGACCGGCTGGGGGTCCTGAGCGTCGCTCTGCCCGTGGGGGAAGGCGGCCTGCCGCCAGAGGTGCTGGAGGAGCTCAGGGACTGTGCCGACGCGCTCGCGCACGAGCTGGTGGTCGCCGAGCGGGACACCGATCTGTTCCTTCAGGCACGCCGGACGGAGCGGCTGACCCTGGCCGCCGAAATGCAGTGGCAGCTGCTGCCCGGGCGTTCCTGCGCCCGGCCCGAGTACAGCCTCGGCGCCCAGCTGGAGCCCGCGTACGCCATCTTCGGCGACTGCTTCGACTGGTCGGCCTCGGCCGACGACCTGTACGTGACCGTCAGCAACGGCATGGGGGAAGGCATCGAAGCCGCGCTGCTGACCAACCTCGCGATCAACGCCCTGCGCAATGCCCGCCGGGCCGGTCTCGACCTCGGCGATCAGGCCTATCTGGCCGATCAGGCCATCTTCGGGCAGCACCGGGGGAGCCGGTATCTGTCGACGCTGCTGCTCAGGTTCCATCTCCCGACCGGCGGCGTGGAGATCATCGATGCCGGTTCCCCGCGCATCTGGCGGCTGCGCAAGGGCGTGGTCGAGCCGATCGATCTGGAGGGGCAGATGCCCTTGGGGATGTTCGAGGACACCGCGTACGTCCCCCAGCGCTTCGAGGTCGAGCCCGGGGACCGTCTGCTGTTCATCAGTGACGGGGTGTACGACGCGCTGTCGCCGGGCGGGGAGAGGTACAGCCTGCGCGCGCTCGCGGGATCGATCAGCAGCACCCGCATGCTGCCCGCCTCGCAGGTGCCCAGGGCGATGCTCCAGGAGCTGCTGGGGCACCGCGGCTCCGGACCGGCCGCCGACGACTCGCTGGTGCTGTGTCTGGACTGGCACGGCCGCCCCGCCGCGAAGCGCGGCTGACGGCGCCCTCCGGTCGCGGCCGGGCGGGCCGCCGCGGGGCTGCGCCGGTCCGCCACTCCCCCCGCGGGTGAGCGACCGGCGGGACGGGTCGCCCCCTGCGCCGCGGCCGGGGGGCGGCGGCGGCCGGCACTTGCGCATACAGCGCCGCTCGCTATATTTGCCGGACGGCAAATATTAGCCGTGTGGGTGGCACGCGTCTTCCCGCACAGATCGCGACCCCGGACCGGCCCCCGCGGCGGACCGGCGTCGCGAGTGAGGGGTATCTGGTGAACGTCAGCGAGACCACCATACGTAAGCGAGTGCGCACGGCTCTGGACGAGCACGCCGACACGATCGCCGACCGGTGGGTCCAGCTCCAGCTGGAGAGCAGCGAGACGGGGACCGGGATCGGCGAGACCGAATTGCGTGAGGAGTCGGACGCCCTGGTGGCCGCCCTCTCGGCGAGTCTGGCCGGCGCCCTTCCGGTGGAGCGGGCGGTGTCGGCCCATCCCGAGCTCAACCGTGCGGTCACCGAACTCTCCATGCGCCGGGCCCGGGGAGGCGCCTCTCCCACCGTCACGTCGCTCGCCGTGCTGACGCTCAAGCAGGCCCTGCTGGAGTCCGTGCAGGGCACCGTGAGCGACACCGGCGAGCTCCTGGCCGTAGCCCTGATGATCAACAGGCTGCTGGACGCGGCCGGCGTGCTGTCCTTCAGCACGTACGTCGAGGGCCGTGAGGAGATCATCGGGCGGCAGAGCCGGCAACTGCTGGAGCTGTCGACGCCCGTCGTACGCCTGTGGCGTCATGTGCTCGCGGTGCCGCTGATCGGCACCCTGGACACCGCGCGCACCCAGGTCGTCATGGAGAACCTGCTCCAGGAGATCCAGGCCCACGAGGCGCTGGTGGCCATCATCGACATCACCGCGGTCCCCACCGTCGACACCGTGGTGGCGCAGCACCTGATGCAGACGGTCAGCGCGGTGCGGCTGATGGGAGCGGACTGCGTCATCAGCGGGATCCGGCCTCCGATCGCGATGACCATCGCCCAGCTGGGGATCGACCTGTCCTCGATCCTCACCCGGGCCACCCTCGCCGACGCCCTGTCGGCCGCGATCCAGCTGACCGAGGAAACGCCGTCGCACGCCGGACCGGCGGTGATCCGGTGACCGGGCGGCCCCTTGCGGGCGTGCCCATTCTGCGGCTCGGCGACGTACTGGTCACCGGACTCCTCGACGAACTCGACGACAAGTCGGCCCTGGCCTTCACCGATGAACTCACCCGGCGGATCACCGCGGACGAAGCGCGGGGGGTGCTCATCGACGTCTCCCGCCTGGAGATCATCGACTCCTTCGTAGCCCGCACGCTCATGGAGCTGACGACCATGGCCAGGCTCCTCGGCGCCCGGGTCATCGTGGCCGGGATGCTCCCCCCGGTGACGATGACCCTGGTGGAACTGGGGATCGAGCTGAGCGGGGTGGAGACCGCGCTCAACGCGGAACGGGGCATGGCCCTGCTCGGCTGGCAACGCAGCCCGCGGCTCCCCGAGGGGGCGCCCCGTGCTGCGCTCCGTTGAGCCCACCCCGTCCCCCGCGAAGGCCCGTGACCCCGGAGCCCGGCGCGAGGAGACCGAGTCGTACCCGGTGCGGACGGAGGAGGACCTGCTGGCGGCGCGCCACGCCGTACGGGCCGCCACCCTCGCCCTCGGATTCGGCATCGTCGACCAGACGCGCGTCGTCACGGCCGCCAGCGAACTCGTACGCAACGCCTACATCCACGGCGGCGGCGGCACCCTCACCCTCAGCTTCCCGGAGCGGCCGGGCGGACGGGGGCTGCGGCTCGTCATCAGCGACGAGGGCCCCGGCATCGAGGACGTCGAGGAAGCCATGAAGGACGGGTACACCACGGGGGCCGGCCTCGGTCACGGGCTCGGCGGGGCGCGACGCCTGATGGACGACTTCTCCGTCGTCTCGGCGCCGGGCCGGGGCACCACCATCACCACCACCCGATGGACGAATCCATGACACCGGCGGTCACCGGGGCGACCGTCCAGATCCGCATCGACCACCACAGCGCCGTGCAGGTCGCCGCGGAAGCGGCCCGCACCCTCGCGGAACAGTGCGGTCTGACCGGGTCCCTGCCCGACCGCGCGGCGGTGCTGGCCTCGGAGCTCGCCGGAAACGTCGACAAGCACGCCACCGGCGGTGCGGTCTACCTCCAGCCGCTCCTGATGGGCGGAGGGATGGAGATCGTCGCCGTCGACCGCGGACCCGGCATCGACGACCTCGCGCGCGCGCTCACCGACGGGTACAGCACCACCGCCACCCTGGGGGCCGGACTGGGAGCCATCCGCCGCATCGCCACGGAGGTCACCATCCGCACGGAGCCGGGCATCGGCACCCTCGTCTGCGCGCGGCTCACCGGGCCGGACCACCGGCACCGGGCCCAGCTGGACGCCGGCTCCGCCTGTCTTCCGATCGAGGGCCAGCAGCTCTGCGGCGACGCGTGCGCGTCGGCGGACACGGCCGGCAGCCGTACCGCGCTCGTCGTGGACGGTCTCGGGCACGGCCCCGAGGCATCGGAGGCGGCACAGGCCGCCCTGCGCGTCTTCCGCCGGGCGCCGGACCGCGCGCTGCCCGACATGCTCACCTCCGTCCACCGCTCCCTGCGCCACACACGCGGCGCCGCCGTCGGCATCATGCGCCTCCACCAGGGCCGGGCCGAATACTGCGGGGCCGGCAACATCCGCGCCTCCGTCGTCACCCACCAGGGCATCCGCCCCTGGGTGACCGGCCGCCCCGGCGTCGTCGGATGGAACATGCCCACCCCCCAGACCCACACTCTCCCCACGGATCAAGGAGCCATCGCCGTGCTCCACTCGGACGGCATCAACCCGCGCTGGGCGCTCACGCCCTCGCCCTTCCTGCTGAGACTGCCCCCCAGCCTGCTCCCGGCAGCGGTCGCGCACACCCATCGCTCCACGCGCGACGACGCGACCGTCCTCGCCGCCCGGGCGCCGGGCGGCCCCTTTGCCTGACACCTTCCGCGCCCTGCCGGCCCTGCGCAGCGCCCTGCGCCGACTGGCCGACGCCCACGGCCTGCCGGCGGAGACCCGCGCGCGGCTGGTGCTCTCGGTCGGCACCGTCGCCGAGCACGAACTACGGGCCCGGCGCCGCGTCGGCCTGACGTCCGCCCATCTCCCGGGCGGCCACGGCCAGACGCCGCGGCTCTCCGTCACGCTCACCTCCCCCCATTCCACGGCCCCCCTGCTGCTGGCCGGACTCCCCCTCCCCGCGCAGTCCGTCCGTGACACCACGGCCACCTGGTACGTGCCCGCCCCGCCCGCGCGGGACGTCCCGAAGCCGGCCGACAGCCCGGAACAGGGCGCCGCCCGGCCGACGGAAGCCGAGGCGCTGGAACAGGAACTGCGGGCCGCACTGGCCCGGGCGGACTCCTTCGCCGCCGAGCACCGACGCCTCAAGCACGAACTGGCCGAGACCAACAGCGGCGTCCTCGCCCTGTACGTCCAGCTCGAGGAACGCGACGAGGCGGTGCGCCGGGCCCACGGGAAGATGCTGCAGGAGCTGGAGGACGCCCTGCGCCCCCACCCGATCGACGTGGACGGCGTCGAACTCGCCGTCCACTACGAACCGGCCGGTACCCACGCCCCCACCGGCGGGGACTTCTACGACTGGTTCCTTCTGCCCGACGGCACGGTTCACATCACGGTCGTGGACGCCCTCGGGCACGGGGTCACGAGCACGCGCAGCGCGCTGAACGTGACGCACGCGGTGCGTACCCTCGCGCTGGAGGGGCACCCGCTGTCCTCGATCATCGCGCGGACCGACGAACTCCTCATGCCCTTCGACCGCAGACTGATGGCCACCGTGCTCCTGGCGCGGATCGACCCGGCGACGGGCGAACTCCTGCTCGCCAACGGCAGCCACCCCCCGGCGCTCCTCGTCCGCGCGGACGGCCGCGCCGACTACCTCAGCGTGCAGGGGCGCGGCATCGGCTTCCCGATGGCCGGCAGCGACAGGGTGCTGCGCGCCACGATGGACCCGGACGACCTCCTCGTCCTCTACACCGACGGCCTCACCGAAAGCCGGCGCGACCCGATCGAGGGCGAAGAACGCCTGATCGCCTCGGCCCGCCGGCGCGCCCGGGCGCCCACGGCGGCCATTCCGGGAGCCGTCGCCCAGGACATGCACACGGTCGTGCTCCACGCCGACGACACGCTGGCCCTCGTCGTGCGCATGGGCCGCCGCCGGGAGGGCTGCGAAGCCACCGCCCGGAGAGGGCTGATCGACCGCTGCCCCGACGCCACCTGAGCGTCCCCGATCGGCCGGCGATCACGCAAACCGCTGGCCCGGTCGCGGCCGGACCGGCCAGGATGGCGGGACCACCGACCGCCACCACCGGAGATCAGCGCCATGCCCCTCGCCTTCGGCCCCGATGCCCTCGCCCCCGTCACCCTGGACCGCCGCGAGGGACCGTACGGAGAGGTCGTCCTGCGCAGGCGGGGCGACGACTTCGAGATCATCGCCAACGGGTGCTTCCTGATGGACACCTCGGACGGGCGCTCCGAGCGGCTGCTGATCGACGCCGCGCTGGACGCGCTGCCCGCCGGCCGGCCCGCGCCCGCCGTGCTCATCGGCGGACTCGGCGTCGGGTTCTCGCTCGCCCGGGCCGCCGCCGAGCCCAGGTGGGGGCGGATCGCGGTCGCCGAGCGGGAGCCGGCCATCGTCGACTGGCACCGGAAGGGGCCGCTGGCGGGAATCTCGGGGGCGGCTCTCGCCGATCCGCGGACCGTGGTCCTGACCACGGACCTGGTCGACTACCTCCGCACGACTACGGACCGTTACGACGCCCTGTGCCTGGACATCGACAACGGGCCGGACTGGACCGTGACCGAGGACAACGGCACTCTCTACTCTCCCGCCGGCCTCGCCGACTGCCGGGCGCGGCTCACCCCGGGCGGCGTTCTCGCGGTCTGGTCCGCACAACCGTCCGCGGAATTCGAGCAAGCCCTGCGGAATGCCGGATTCCATGGGGTACGGACCGAAGAAGTAGGCGTTGCCCGAGGTGTGCCCGACGTGGTCCATCTCGCAATTCGAGCAAGCTGATATTCCCCCACCGGGTATCCGAGCCCCCGGGACGCCCGGGGGCCAAGCGCCACAAGCCCGACACTCCGCCTCCGTTGTTCCCCCGACGCGCCGCCGCCGCCTTGCACCCTGCGTAGCCGGGAGCCGTCCCGTGCCTTTACGCTGCTGACCGTTAGCGGGATCACCCATGAAATTCACGAGCGAAAACCGTACGTCCGGGGGAATGGCCTCCGTGAGAACGGGCAGGGGCGGGGCGATGGAACAAACACACACCACCCACACAGGTGTCGCGGCCACCCCGGGCGCGCAGCGCCGCGTGCTGGTGGTCGAGGACGACGCCACGATCGTCGATGCCATTTCCGCCCGGCTGCGGGCCGAGGGCTTCCTCGTGCAGACCGCGCTCGACGGCCCCGCGGCCGTGGACGCGGCCGAGGCCTGGCAGCCGGACCTGATGGTGCTCGACATCATGCTTCCCGGTTTCGACGGCCTGGAGGTCTGCCGGCGCGTGCAGGCCCAGCGGCCGGTGCCGGTCCTGATGCTGACCGCCCGCGACGACGAGACGGACATGCTCGTGGGCCTCGGCGTCGGCGCCGACGACTACATGACCAAGCCGTTCTCCATGCGCGAGCTGGCGGCCCGGGTCCACGTCCTGCTGCGCCGGGTGGAGCGGGCCGCGCTGGCCGCCGTGACGCCCCGGAGCGGGATACTGCGCCTCGGCGAGCTCGAGATCGACCACGCGCAGCGCCGGGTACGGGTCCGCGCGGATGATGTACACCTGACGCCGACCGAGTTCGACCTGCTGGTCTGCCTGGCCAACACCCCGCGCGCGGTGCTCTCCCGGGAGCAGCTGCTGGCCGAGGTGTGGGACTGGGCGGACGCCTCGGGAACCCGCACCGTCGACAGCCACATCAAGGCGCTGCGCCGGAAGATCGGCGCGGAGCGGATCCGTACCGTGCACGGCGTCGGCTACGCGCTGGAGACACCCGCGCCATGACAGCGCCCGGACCGGGGCTGCGGCCGTTCTCCATCAAGGCCAAGCTGGGCACGCTGGTCGTCGTCTCGGTGTTCATCACCACCGGACTGATCATGGTGGCCATGCGCACGCGCACCGAGCTGCGGTTCATCACGGTGTTCTCGGTCATCGCGACCCTGCTGATCACCCAGTTCGTGGCGCACGGCCTGACCGCGCCGCTGGACGAGATGAGGGCCGTGGCCCGGTCGATCTCGCACGGCGACTACACCAGACGGGTGAGCGGCGCGGACCGGCGCGACGAGCTCGGCGACCTGGCGCAGACGATCAATCTGATGGCCGACGACCTGGCGGCCGTGGACCGGCACCGCAAGGAGCTGGTGGCGAATGTCTCACATGAGCTGCGGACGCCCATCGCGGCGCTGAGAGCCGTGCTGGAGAACGTCGTGGACGGGGTGTCCTCGGCCGATCCCGAGACGATGCGCACGGCGCTGAAACAGACGGAGCGCCTCGGCAGGCTGGTGGAGACGCTGCTGGACCTGTCACGGCTGGACAACGGCGTGGTGACGCTGAAGGCCCGCCGTTTCGAGGTGTGGCCCTATCTGTCGGGGGTGCTGAAGGAGGCGAACCTCGCGGCGGCGCACCGCCGGCTCTCCTCGGGCTCCGGCAACCACTCCCGCAAGGACGTCCATCTGCACCTGGACGTGTCCCCGCCGGAGCTGACCGCGCACGCGGACGCCGAGCGGCTGCACCAGGTGGTGGCCAACCTGATCGACAACGCGGTGAAGCACAGCCCGCCCCACGGCCGCGTCACGGTGCACGCCCGGCGCGGCGCTCAGCCCGAGTCGCTGCATCTGGAGGTCGTGGACGAGGGCCCCGGCATCCCGGAGTCCGAGCGGCACCGGGTCTTCGAGCGCTTCAACCGGGGCGACGTGTCCTCTCCGCACGGTCCGGGCAGCGACGGCGGTACGGGCCTGGGCCTGGCGATCGCCCGCTGGGCGGTGGATCTGCACGGCGGCCGGATCGGTGTGGCCGAATCAGCGCGCGGATGCCGCATACGCGTCACTCTTCCGGGGATCCCTCAGCCGCGAGGTTGACATAGGGTTCGAACCGGAAGGGCGCGTTCTACGTGTTCTGTTCAAGGGGTACGGTCCAAGGGGCCCGTAACTGCGGTCTCGCGTACCCGGAGTGAAGCGGAACCAAGCTTGTTTCCCGCCATTTCCTGCCCCGAAACCCGACTTTCGATGTGACTTGCACGACGAAGACCGGCCCGGCCTGCATGGAACGGCCGAGGAGGCGTAGCCTTGATTTCCGCTGTCCATCACCTTGTGAAGCGGAAGAGGGCGGTTGCCGCCGTGTCGTCTCAGTCCCCCAGTAACTCGAGCATCTCGACCGACCAAGCCAGCCCGGGTACGAACCCGGCTGCGGCTTTTGGCCCCAATGAGTGGCTCGTCGACGAGATCTACCAGCAGTACCTCCAGGATCCCAGTTCGGTCGATCGCGCCTGGTGGGACTTCTTCGCCGACTACAAGCCGGGTACGTCCGGCACGGCGGACAAGCCCGTTCCCGGCGCCGCAGCCGCGGGGGCTGCGGCGCCCGCGGCTCCGGCCGCCGCCGCACCGGCCCCCACCGCCGCGCCTGCCGCACCCGCGGCTCAGGCTCCGGCCGCACCCGCGGCCCCCGCTCCGGCCGCGCCCGCACCTGCCGCCGCCCCGGCGGCTCCGGTGAAGGCCGCACCGGCTCCGGCCGCGAAGGCCGCCCCGGCCACCGAGGCCCCGTCCGGCCCGGAGTACGTGACGCTGCGCGGCCCGTCGGCCGCTGTCGCGAAGAACATGAACGCCTCGCTGGAGCTGCCGACGGCCACGTCCGTCCGCGCGGTCCCGGTGAAGCTGCTCTTCGACAACCGCATCGTCATCAACAACCACCTCAAGCGCGCCCGCGGCGGGAAGATCTCCTTCACGCACCTCATCGGGTACGCGATGGTGCAGGCCCTCAAGGCCATGCCGGCGATGAACTACTCCTTCGCGGAGAAGGACGGCAAGCCGACCCTGGTCAAGCCGGAGCACGTCAACCTCGGCCTCGCCATCGACCTGGTGAAGCCGAACGGCGACCGCCAGCTGGTCGTCGCGGCCATCAAGAAGGCCGAGACGCTCAACTTCTTCGAGTTCTGGCAGGCCTACGAGGACATCGTCCGCCGGGCCCGCAACGGCAAGCTCGGCATGGACGACTTCACCGGCGTCACCGCCTCGCTGACCAACCCCGGCGGCATCGGCACCGTCCACTCGGTTCCCCGCCTGATGCCCGGACAGGGCCTCATCATGGGCGTCGGCGCGATGGACTACCCGGCGGAGTTCCAGGGCACGTCGCAGGACACCCTGAACAAGCTGGGCATCTCCAAGGTCATGACGCTGACCTCGACGTACGACCACCGGGTCATCCAGGGCGCCGCCTCCGGCGAGTTCCTGCGGGTCCTCTCCCAGCTGCTGCTCGGCGAGAACGAGTTCTACGACGAGATCTTCAAGGCGCTGCGCATCCCCTACGAGCCGGTCCGCTGGCTCAAGGACATCGACGCCTCGCACGACGACGACGTCACCAAGGCCGCGCGGGTCTTCGAGCTGATCCACTCCTACCGGGTCCGCGGCCACGTCATGGCCGACACCGACCCGCTGGAGTACCACCAGCGCAAGCACCCCGACCTCGACATCACCGAGCACGGCCTCACCCTGTGGGACCTGGAGCGGGAGTTCGCGGTCGGCGGTTTCGCCGGCAAGACGATGATGAAGCTCCGCGACATCCTCGGCGTGCTGCGTGAGTCGTACTGCCGCACCACCGGCATCGAGTTCATGCACATCCAGGACCCGAAGCAGCGCAAGTGGCTCCAGGACCGGGTGGAGCGTCCGCGCCCCAAGCCCGAGCGCGAGGAGCAGCTGCGCATCCTGCGCCGGCTGAACGCCGCCGAGGCGTTCGAGACCTTCCTGCAGACGAAGTACGTCGGCCAGAAGCGGTTCTCGCTGGAGGGCGGCGAGTCCGTCATCCCGCTGCTCGACGCGGTCATCGACTCCGCCGCCGAGGCCCGCCTCGACGAGGTCGTCATCGGCATGGCCCACCGCGGCCGGCTGAACGTGCTGGCGAACATCGTCGGCAAGTCGTACGCGCAGATCTTCCGGGAGTTCGAGGGCAACCTCGACCCGAAGTCGATGCACGGTTCCGGCGACGTCAAGTACCACCTGGGCGCCGAGGGCACCTTCACCGGTCTGGACGGCGAGCAGATCAAGGTCTCGCTGGCCGCCAACCCCTCGCACCTGGAGGCGGTCGACCCGGTCCTGGAGGGCATCGCCCGCGCCAAGCAGGACATCATCAACAAGGGCGGCACGGACTTCACCGTCCTGCCCGTCGCGCTCCACGGCGACGCGGCCTTCGCGGGCCAGGGCGTCGTCGCCGAGACGCTCAACATGTCGCAGCTGCGCGGCTACCGCACCGGCGGCACCGTGCACGTGGTGATCAACAACCAGGTCGGCTTCACCGCCGCCCCGGAGTCCTCGCGCTCCTCGATGTACGCCACGGACGTGGCGCGCATGATCGAGGCGCCGATCATCCACGTCAACGGCGACGACCCCGAGGCCGTCGTCCGCGTCGCGCGGCTGGCGTTCGAGTTCCGCCAGGCGTTCAACAAGGACGTCGTGATCGACCTCATCTGCTACCGCCGCCGCGGTCACAACGAGGGCGACAACCCGCAGTTCACCAACCCGCAGATGTACACCCTGATCGACAAGAAGCGCTCGGTGCGCAAGCTGTACACCGAGTCCCTCATCGGTCGCGGCGACATCACGCTGGAAGAGGCGGAGCAGGCGCTCCAGGACTTCCAGGGCCAGCTGGAGAAGGTGTTCGCGGAGGTCCGCGAGGCCACGTCGCACCCGGCTCAGCCGCACATCTCGGACCCCCAGGCCGCGTTCCCGGTCGCCGTGACCACCGCGGTCTCGCAGGAGGTCGTGAAGCGGATCGCCGAGTCGCAGGTCAACATCCCGGACCACATCACCGTCCACCCGCGCCTGATGCCGCAGATGCAGCGCCGTGCGGCCTCCGTGGACGACGGCACGATCGACTGGGGCATGGGCGAGACCCTGGCCATCGGTTCGCTGCTGATGGAGGGCACCCCGGTCCGGCTCGCCGGCCAGGACACCCGCCGCGGCACGTTCGGCCAGCGCCACGCGGTGCTGGTCGACCAGGTGACCGGCGAGGACTACACCCCGCTGCTCTACCTGGCCGAGGACCAGGCCCGGTACAACGTCTACGACTCGCTGCTCAGCGAGTACGCGGCGATGGGCTTCGAGTACGGCTACTCGCTGGCCCGTCCGGAGTCGCTGGTCATCTGGGAGGCCCAGTTCGGTGACTTCGTCAACGGCGCGCAGACCGTCGTGGACGAGTTCATCTCCTCGGCCGAGCAGAAGTGGGGCCAGACGTCCGGCGTCACGCTGCTGCTGCCGCACGGCTACGAGGGCCAGGGCCCGGACCACTCGTCCGCCCGCCCGGAGCGCTTCCTCCAGATGTGCGCGCAGGACAACATGACGGTCGCGATGCCGACCCTCCCGTCGAACTACTTCCACCTTCTGCGGTGGCAGGTGCACAACCCGCACCACAAGCCGCTGATCGTCTTCACGCCGAAGTCGATGCTCCGCCTCAAGGCGGCGGCGTCGAAGGCGGAGGAGTTCACCACCGGCGGCTTCCGCCCGGTGATCGGGGACGACTCGGTCGACCCGAACGCCGTCCGCAAGGTCGTCTTCTGCGCCGGCAAGGTCTACTACGACCTGGAGGCCGAGCGTCAGAAGCGCGGCGACACGGAGACCGCGATCATCCGCGTGGAGCGCCTGTACCCGCTGCCGGGTGCGGAGCTCCAGGCCGAGATCGCCAAGTACCCGAACGCCGAGAAGTACCTGTGGGCCCAGGAGGAGCCGGCCAACCAGGGCGCCTGGCCGTTCATCGCCCTGAACCTGATCGACCACCTGGACCTGGCCGTCGGCGCCGACGTCCCGCACGGGGAGCGCCTGCGCCGCATCTCGCGGCCGCGCGGCTCCTCCCCGGCGGTCGGCTCGGCCAAGCGCCACCAGGCCGAGCAGGCACAGCTGGTCGCGGAGGTCTTCGAGGCCTGACCGGTCGCTGTACGCACGGAAGGGGCCCGGCCCGCGATTCGCTCGCGGGCCGGGCCCCCTTCCGTTCCCGTGCGGTGTGCCGGGCTCGTGGCGGCCGGGCTCGTGGTGGCCGGGCTGGCCGTCAGATGACCAGGGGCTCGAAGTCCCAGTACGGACGGTTGCGGGAGCGGGCCGAGACCGTGTGGACGTGCTGCGGGCCGAGCGTCGCCACGAGGTCTTCGAGCGCCTCGCCCTCGGTTTTCTCGGCCTTCCGCCGTTCCCGCAGGCCGCGCAGATCGGCGGCGTGGGCGATCCGGGCGGAGAGCGTCAGCGGATGGGTGCGGCCGAGGATCTCGATGGCCCGGGTGACGACCGAGTCCGTCAGCGCGGCGGCGGCCTCCGTGTCCCCCACCAGGTTGCGCAGCGCCGAAGCGTTGATCGCGCAGCCCAGCGTCCAGGGGTGGTTCTCGCCCACGGCCCGTGTCATGGAGGCCAGTGCCTCCTCCACGAGCGCGTGGGCGTGCTCCCGCTCGCCCACGTTGCGCAGGATCAGGGCGTGGTTGCCCCGGGTCCCCGCCGCGAAGGGGTGCTCCTCGCCGAGCATGTCGGCGTAGGCGGCGACGGCCTTCTCGCTTATGGCCCTGGCCTGGTCGATGCTGGCGTGCTCCCGGGCGAAGCAGCTCTGGCCCGCCGCGAACATCATGGTCAGCGGTGCGGCCTCGCCGAGGACGCGTTCGGCCCGTTCCAGTACGCGGGTGAACAGGGCGGCGGCCTGGGTCCGTTCGCCCGAACGGTAGTGGCACAGCGCGAGGTTGAACTCGGCCCGCAGGGTCTGCGGGTTGTCCGGCCCCATGACGGTCCGGTGCACCTGGACGCTCTGGTTCTGGAGCGACATCGCCCTGTCGTAGTGGCCGAGCAGGCGCATGTCCGTGGAGTAGTGGGTCTCGGAGTCCAGGGTCCAGGAGTGGCGCCGCGGCAGGAGCGTGCGCCGGGAATCCAGCGTGCGCCCGTCTAGGTCCAGGGCCTCCTGGTACCGGCCCAGCAGCCGCAAGGTGACGGCCAGGTTGTTCTGCGCGGCGAGGGTGCGCGCGTCCTGGTCTCCCAGCAGCTCACGGTAGCCGGAGAGCACCCAGCCGGACATCTCCCAGGCCTCGTCGTAACGGCCGAGTCCCCGCAGGTCGGCGGCGAGACCCGCGGCGGCGCGCAGGTGCTCCAGGTCCTGGGCGCCGCGCTCCTCGCGCAGGTGGTCCACGGCCGCGCGCTCGATGGCCTCCGTACCGGCGTAGTCGCCGACGGCCCTCAACAGGTTGGCGTAGTGGTAGCTGACGTCCCAGATCCTGGGGTGGTTCTCGCCCAGGATCTCCCGCCACGCCTTCACGGCACGTTCGCCCAGCTTGATGCCGGCCCGGTACTCCCCGGAGACGTACATGTAGCGCAGGCAGTTGAGCACCAGGTTCTGCACCGCCGGGTCGGTGCTCTTGAGCACGTCCGCCCATTTCAGGTGCGGCGTGATCTCGGCGTACGTGGGCCAGTGACTGGGTTCGGTGGGGCGGCCCGGGTCCGCGGCCGCGAGCGCCCGGCGGACGACGCCGATGAACTCCTGGCGGTCCCGTTCCGTCATGTCGTGGCCGACGATCTGGTGGACCATGCGGTGCATGTACAGCGATTCGCCGGACGACGCCACGTCGTCGACCGCCTCGTGGGACTCCAGCCGGACGACGGAGTACTGGCGGAGCTGGCCGATCGCCTTGTTCCAGAGGAGCGGATCGTTCATCAGACCGGACACCTGCTCCGGCAGCTCCCCGGGCGGCATGTCCTTCAACAGCCTGACGGGGATGGACCCGGGGGCGAAGAAGCTGCACAGCCGCAGCAGGTCGACGGACTCGGGGACCGTGTCCTTGAGTTTGTTGAGCAGTATCGACCAGGCCGTCTGAAACGCGAGCGGGAAGTCCGCGGAGACCTTGACGACGTCCTGGTCGATCCCGCCCTCGAGGAGTTCGATGTATTCCTCGACCGACATGTCGGAGTCGTTCAGCCAGCCGGCCGTCTGGTCGAGCAGCAGAGGAAGGTCTTCGAGCGCGTCGGCCAACTGGTCGGCCTCGGGCAGGGTCAGGCGGGAGGCCCGGCGGCGGATGAAGGCCACCGACTCCTCGCGGGTGTAGACGGGCACCTCGACGAGGTGGCTGTTGTGCTCGCTCCACTCGGGGTTGCGGGAGGTGATGAGGACGTGTCCCGGGCCGGTCGGCACCAGGTCCCAGATCTGGTCCGGCTCGTCCGCCCCGTCCAGGATCAGCAGCCAGTGGGCGTGCGGGTCGCCCCGGCGCAGCGAGTCGCGCACCGCACGCAGCCGTTCGCCGTACTCGGCGCCGGTGGACAGCCCCAGTTCCGGGGCGAGTTCCGCGAGTTTCTGGCGGTAGAGCGCACGCCGGTCGGCGGGCACCCACCAGACCACGTCGTACTCGGAACCGAAGCGGTAGACGTACTCGGCGGCCAACTGCGTCTTGCCGACGCCGGACATGCCGTGCAGGGTCACGACACCCGCGCCCCGGCCGGAGTCCTGGAGGGCGCTGTACGCCTGGCTGAGCAGCGCCTCACGCCCCGTGAACCGGATGTTGCGCCGCGGCACTCCTCCCCACACCTGCGGGGTGTCGGCCGGGTAGCGCGGGCCGGGCCGGGTCTCGGCCGCCTCGGGCAGGGGGTCCGCGGCCAGCCCCAGCCGGGCGAGGAGCCGCCGCTCCGCCTCCTCGGCGCCGACGTTGGTCAGGTCCGCCGCGCCGAAGACCGAGGTGGCTCCGGGCAACGCCGACGTGGTGACGCAGACCGCGGCGAACCGGTCGGGATCCGGGGCCACCTCCGCGCGCAGCGCCCTGTTCCATTCGTCATGGCTGCGGGGGCCGAGCTGGAAGTACCAGTCGCTGAGGATCACCAGGACGGTGCCGCGCGAAAGCGTCAGATCCCGCAGGGACTCCTCCAGCGGGATCTCCACCGGCGGGTCCCACCGCTGCTGGTAGACCGTCACACCGCGGCGCTCCAGACGGTCGGCGATCCACGCCGCCCAGGCGCGGTTGTAACCGGCGAAACTGATGGTGACGGCACTCGCCCCGGTTACTCCAACTTGCCTAGCCGTTCCGGGCATTCAACCGTCTCCCTGCCTCGATACGAGCCTTTTCAACATACACCGGGGCATGGTCGCTCCGGCCGGTATCACGGTGGCCGCTCACTGCCTTCGCGAGCCGTTCCTCTGCTGCCATATCACCTTCACGGTGCTCACATACGCCTGCGCGCGGGCCAGATGACCCGGGGGAGGCGGACAATCGTCCATACGGTGGTAGAGCGTGATCATCTCGTTGACCAGCACCCGCCCTTCGCGGGTGAGCCGCGCCGAACCGGCCAGCGCGGGCAGCACCGCTCCGACCTGTTCCCGGCAGCGGGCGTGCTCGGCCCAGGCCGTGTCGCGCGGGGTGACGCGCTGCGCGCCGAGGGCGTAGCGCTGCCAGTAGTCGGCCAGGGCGAGGTGCGAGTAGGCGCCCTGCAGGAGGCCGTCGAAGGGCCGGGGGTCGGAGCGCCAGGGGGCGAAGTGCCGTGGCGCGGCGTCCTCGTGGTGCAGCGGCACGAGGGCGGCGAGCGCCGCCAGTTTGGTGTGCTGGAGTTCGTGGACGAGGGTCGAGGCGAAGTACACCGGGGTGGCCGGCCTGCTGCTGAGGACCGCGCCGAACGCTTCCCGCCGGGTGCCGCTGCAGTGCGCCACGCCACCGTCGGCCCCGGAGCCGGGCGGGTGTCCGAGCGGCACCACGCAGCGAAGGAGCACGGCCGCTTCGGTGAGGCGGTGCTCGCCGCCGGCGCGGAGCAGGGGCTCCACCCCGGACCAGCACTCGGCCCACGCCTTGCGTTCGTGGTCGTCCATGCGCACGACCGCGCTCAGCCCGTGGCGCGGGTGTCCGCCCCCTTCGGTGCCGTAGGGATCGAGGTCGTCCAGCGGGACGTTGGCGGTTCCCGGCAGGAGGGCGGGGAGCGCGAGCACGGGCAGCCAGCGGGGGTCGGCCGAGGTCACGGTGGAGTCCGGCTGGGTCCGGGCCACCAGGGGCGGCCCGTTGGCCGGCCGGATCACCACCTCCCCTTCGGCGTGGTCGAGTTCGACGGGTCCGGAGTCCGTCCGGACCGCGCCCAGCGTGGGCAGGGAGACGAGGCCCCCGCGGGGGGCCAGCCGCGCGGTGCAGGGCACCCCCGACCGGATCGCGGCCGCCGTGGCGAGCGCGGTCAGGTGGGCGAGGTCCGCGGTGAGCCCGGGGCCTGTGGTGGTCACCGGAGTGAGGCCGCTCAGCAGCCGTTGCACCCAGGGCCCCGTCAGGGGGTGGAACAGCACGGTGCGCACGGCGGCCCGGTCGGCGCGTTCGGCCGCTTCGAGCAGCGCCCAGTCCGCGTGCAGCCGGTCGAGCAGCCGGGGCGGGCAGCCGGCCGTGCCCGCCGCGGCGGCCGCCGCGTCGAGCACGGCCCTGAGGAGGACGAGGCGACGGGTGTCCTGATCGCGTACGAGCAGGCCGAGGGTGTCGGCCCCGCCCTCGGTACGGCCGAGTTCGCGCAGGGCGCGGTCGGGGATGACGGAACTCATGGGGGGTCTCCTGCGGTTGCTTCGGCGAGCCGGGCCGCCACATGACGGACCAGCCGTTCGAGGTCGGCGCAGTAGACGGAGGGGTTGATGAAGCCGTTCTCTGCGCGGTAGCGGTGGGCGTAGTGCCCGCCGCCGCAGACGTGCAGCAGCGGACAGCCACGGCAGGCGGCGGCCAGCGCGCCGGCTCCCGCCTGGCGGGCGGCGACGCCGGGGTGGCGCAGTGCGTCGTCGAAGGTGTGGTGGAAGACGTCGAGTCCGGTGGCGGCCGCGGTGTCGTAGGCGGACTTGAGGGAGTCGACCTGCTCGATCGATCCGTCGGTCTCGACCACGACCGCGTTGAGCGGGTCGAGTCCGAGCGACTCCGTGGCGCCGGGCAGGCCGAGGAGCAGGGCGATGCACTCCTCGAAGAGCCGGATCCGGGTTTCCCGGCGGGAGGCCGGCCACCACCGGTCGAAGACGGTGCACAGCCAGTCGCCGTACGGTGTGGGGCGGCCCGACCCGGGGCCCGGTCGCGTCCCCGTCAGGTCCGGGAGACCGGGCGGGGGGCGGGTCCAGTTGCCGTGCGGCAGCAGCAGGTCCAGGGCGGGCGGGCGCAGGGCGAGCAGCGACTCGTACATCTCCAGGGGGTCGGTGCGCGGGTCCACGACCGTGAGGATGCCCGCGTACGCCTCGGGGTGGTGGTCGGCGAGGAGCCGGGCGCCGCGTGCGGCGGCGGGCCAGGAGGCGCGGCCCGCGTGGTCGACGCGCTGGGTGTTGTGGGCGGCGAGGCCGCCGTCCAGGCTGATCCCGACGCGTATGCCGTGACGGGCCAGCGTGCCCACGGCGGCATGGGTGAGCAGCGTCGCGTTGGTCTGCACGGTGGTGTGGACGGTGCAGCCGTCGGGGACCTTCTCCCGGACCCGGTCGGCGAGTGCGCCCAGCCGGTCCGGGCCGGCGAGCAGGGGTTCGCCGCCGTGGAGGACGAGAGCGACGTGCCGGAGCCGGTGGCCGGCCGCGTGCTCGGCCATGCGGTCCGCGGCGCGCTCCAGGACGGCGGGCGCCGCGGCCGCCGGTCTGCCGCGCCAGGTCCGGTCGGGCCCCTGGTACAGGTAGCAGTAGCGGCAGGCCAGGTTGCAGCGGCCGTGCACCTTCACGATGAACTGCCCGAACGGCACGGGCGACGGCGTGCCTGCGTCACGGTCCACGGCCCGGTGCGCTCCTGGCCGCGGCCCGCCTTCCGCGTCGTCCCGCTTCGTCGTCCGACGCACCACTCCGGCACCCCCGTGCTGTCCGTATGCCGGAGCGCCTCCCGGCGCCGCCCGGGGGGCGAGAGGCCCGGGCGCGCGGCGAGGGAGGGTCCGCCCCGGTCGATGATGTCCTGACCGATCGCACCCCCGGCCGGAGCCGGGCGGGCGGTGCCGGATCCGATGCGCCGTTGCCTCGGTGCGGCGTCGAGGGCACGGGCTCAGAAGGCGCTCTGGAACCCCCAGAGCATTTCCCGCGGCTGCTCGGCCCGGGCGCGCAGATCCGTGACCACCTCGGCCAGGACCGGGTGGTCCAGGGTCCGCAGCGTCTCCAGATCGAGTGCCAGCAGGTCCGGCAGTGCGCCGGCGACGTCCTGCGGGCCGCCGACGGCCTCTCCCCGCCCACCGGCCCGGTCGTTCCGTGTCGACTCGTTCATCACGCCTCCCCGTAGTGCGGCCCCGGGCCGCCGTGCCCGCGCTCGCCGTTGAGCGCACGCCGCCGGTCCCACGTTCGTGACCTGCTCTTCCTGCCTGTCTGGTTCCGCTGTCCCGGCGGTCCGCCCGGTCCTGCCGTCCCACACCGGTGGAGGCCGGCCCTCCGGGCCGTCTCCGGTCCGGCCCGCCGTCCCGCCGGGGTGCCGAACACTCCTGGCCGAGCGCTCAGCGCTCCAGCCCGGCCAGCCGCGCCGCGGTCGACTCGCCCGCCGCGCCACCGCCGTCGGGCAGTTTGCGCCACTCCTGAAGGGCGGCCCGGTAGGCCGCGCGCGCGGCCCGGGGACGCCCCGCCTCCTCATACGTCATACCCCGCCAGTGGTTGGCTGTAGCACCCAACTCCACAGCAGCCTGGCGCTGTTGTGGAGTATTCAGCTCCGCTTCGGCCTCTCCGGCGGACTCTGCGGCCGAGCGGAAGTCCTCCGCGGCCTCGTCGCGCCGGGCCGGTCTGCCCAGGGCCTCGGCAGCCTCCAGGTGCGCCCTGCCCAGCTCCAGCCAGCAGCGCGCCGCGGTCAGCGGGTCCGCCGCCTCCTGCGCCGCCAGCCCGAAGAGGTATTCGGCTTCCCGGAGGTCGACCCGGTCGGTGGTGGCACGGTGCCGGAGCATCAGAGCCCGGCCCAGCATCAGCAGCCGTTCGGACTGGTGCGCGGCCGCGTCCGGCGTCTCGGTACGGCAGTCCCGCAGCACCCGCACGGCCGCACCGATGTGCGCGGCGCCGTCGGGCAGTCCGGCACGGCGCAGCAGCGTGGCGCCCCACTCCGCGAGCACGTCGGTGTGGGCCCGGGAGTCGCGGGGGGTGCCCCGTGCCGCCCGGGCGAACCACTCGGCCGCGGCGACGAGCTCGTCCGGGTCGCCGGTGTGCTCGTAGCGGGCCACCCGCACCCGTCCGGCCCGGGTCTGCAGCTGCGCGCGCTGCCGCTGCTCCCGGACGGTCTCCAGCGCCTGGCCGGTCAGGGCCGCGGCCTCGTCCGGTTCCGCGCCGGAGGCCAGCAGGGCGTCCACAAGGTCCAGCACGACGCGGATCCCGGTGCTCGTGGTGTCCCGGCCGCCCTGGGTGAAGGCCGTGCGCAGCGAGCGCGCCGCCTGCGCCGCGTACGCCCTGGACTGTTCGTCGTCCTCGGTGGCACCGGCCAGCTTCAGCAGGGTGCGGCCGTGCTGGAGCGGCAGGGTGGCCGGCCGGTTCTCCTGATCCGGCCAGGCGTCCGCGAAGGCCTCCAGCATGCCGCAGGCACTCTGCAGCAGGGCGGTGTCCCCGTCGAGCCGCCACTGGGCCTCCAGCGCCCGCACGCGCTCCAGGGTCAGCTGCAACGCCTCCGCGGGTTCCAGGCCGGGGGCCGCGCAGGCCGCGGTGTACTCGCGGTCGGCGCGCCGCAGCAACTCCAGGGCGCCACGCCGGTCGCCGTGCCGCCGGCGGTCGTCGGCGGCCGCGTGCAGCACCTCGGCGAGTACGGCCCGTTCGCGGGCCCCGCCCGGATGGGCGGCGGCCTGCTCGGCGGCGTGCTCGGCCTCGCGAAGCAGTTCGGCGCCGCCCTGCACCTCCCACAGCCGCAGGACGCAGCGCGCGTACTGCGCCCAGAGTTCGGGGTCGGCTCCCGGGTACGGGCTGTTCTCGGCGGCTCCCCGCAGCAGCTGGACGGCGTCGATCAGGCGCTGCACCATCTGGTCCCCCTCGAAGTACCGCACGAGCGCCCGGGCCCGCTCCACCGTCGGACGGGAGTCGGGCGCCGAGGCGCCGGCGGACGCCTCTTCGGAGACGGGGGGCAAGGGCATGAACCGCTCCAGGACGCGGGCTGCGACTTCGGCGAAGGCGTGGGGGGCGCGCCCGGCGGTCCCTCCGTTCTCCTCGCCGTCCTCGGATTCCTCGGCGGCCGCGCTCCCGGCCCCGAGGTGCGCCGTGCCGTACGCGGCCGGGTACGGGCCCGCGTGTGACGCTCCGTCGCCGAGCTGGGCGAAGGCGAGGGCCGGGAAGTTGGGGCCGCCCTTGCCGAACCGCTGCTCGATGTACTCCGAACAGTGCTTGAGTACGAGCAGGGCCTCGTCCCGGCTCAGGGGGCCGAGCAACGCCTCCTGGACGCCGGGCTCGAACGCGTACCACTGTCCGCGTCCTGCGCCGCCCTCGACGCGTGAGAGCAGCCCGCTCAGGAGCACCTCGGCGAGTTCGGACGGGCCCGAGTGCGGCAGCATCGTGCGCTGCACGAGCTGCATCACCGGCAGGTGGAGCGGGGCCGCCGCGAGGTAGACGGCCAGTTGCCCGGCGGCCGGGGAGGCCACCGAGCGGAAGCGGCTGACCAGTTGCAGGGAGGAGAGCGTGCTCCCGGAGCGCTGGGCGGCGGCCGCGGCGTGGTCGCCCCGCACCCAGCCGACCGCTCCGGAGATCTGTGCCGCACCGGTGCCGGAAAGCAGCCTGGCCCAGGCCGACAGCGCGTCCGGCACCGGCGGAAGCACGGGGACGGCGAGGGCTCCGGGATGCACCGCGGGACCCGCTCCGCCCTCCTCGACGACCTTCAGCAGGGTGGCTCCGGCGGGACCGTCACCCCGTGACAGCGAACCGAAGGTGACAGGCAGCCTGGTGCGGTTCCACATGCGCTGCGGCAGGGGCTGAAGCACGGCGACCGGGGCCTGGCGGGCCAGTTGGTACAGCAGGCGGTGGGCGCGCCCGCTGTGCCAGAGCGGGCCGGCGCAGTCGCTGATCAGCACGGTGACCCGGCGTCCGGTCGGGTCGCTGAGCCGGTCCGCGGAGTGCAGGGGGGCCGCGGCCGGGTCGGAGCTGCGACTGACCGCGCAACCGCCGTCCGGACCCTGGTGCAGATAGCGCACCTGGACGTCCCGGAAGGCACCCAGCTGGCCGAAGATCTGCTGGAGTTCCCCGAACATCCGGTCCCACACCAGCATCGAGGAGGAGGCGTCCATGACGCACTGCAGGATGGCGTCGGCCCGTCGGACCCCTCGGAAGACCGGCATGATCATGCCGCCCGCCCGGGCGCTGCGTTCCGCCGTGGCCGTCTCGTCCAGGACACGGCGCAGCGGGGTGGAGACCGGATGGTAGCGCTGTAACGGGCGCAGGGCGCGGGCGAGTTCGAGCGGGGCGGGGAGAACGGGCGCGGCCGGCACCCCGAGGGCGACCGGCCTGGCACGGGCGTTCCCGCCGCCTCCCCGGCCGGCCGGGGAGGCGCTCTCGTCCTCTTCCCCACCGCCGCCGTTCCGCCCGGAACGCGGGACGGGGTACAGGGAGATCTGCCGGTCGTCCGCCGGCTGCGGCGCCTCGGGCGTCCGTTCTCCCCCGCCGGACTCCCGGGCGCGACCGCCACGGGCCGTGGCCGGACCCGCGGGGCCCTCGGCGGCGGTCCCCCGGGGGGCCGGCGCGGGCGAGGACTCCGGCCCGGCCTCGGCGGGGGCGTCCTCGGACGCGTCGTCGGTGCGGGTCCACCGGGCCAGCCAGAGCGCGTCGCGGAGCTGCTCGACGTCGGGATCCAGCCCGGCCTCGCGCAGCCTGGCTACCAGCGTCGGCAGCAGCCCGTCGTCCCGCGCCTTCGTGGCATCGGCCGCCCCCGGGGCGTCACGTGGCCCGGCTCCCGCGGGCGCCTCGGGCGGCCCGCCCGCTCCGGGCGCGCCCGGCGACCCGTCCACCCCCGGCATCAGACCTTCACCTCGGCCGGTCGAGTCGCTGGATGAGCAGTTCGGCCAGTCGGTCGCGTCCGGCCGGGGCGGCGGCGTGGGTGAGATAGATGGCGTTCAACAGCTGGTCCGTGGCGAGGAGTTCACTGCGGGAGCGGTCCAGGAAGTAGGCGATGAGGTCCTCGCTGGAACGGGCCGCCTCCTCACCCAGGTGCGCCTTCACGAACGCGGCCAGCCGCTTGTGGTCGGGGCGTTCGAGTTCCAGATGGATGCAGCGGCGCATCAGGGGGGCGGGGAAGTCCCGCTCCCCGTTGCTGGTGAGCACCACGAACGGGAACGCCCGGCACTGCACCCGGCCGCCCTTGATCCGCACCTTGTTGCCGTCGTGGTCGAGCACGTCCGCCTCGCCGTCGGGCAGCCGGTCGGCGATCCGTTCCAGTTCGGGGATCGCGAACTCGCCCTCCTCCAGCACGTTGAGGAGGTCGTTGGGCAGATCGATGTCGCTCTTGTCGAGCTCGTCGATGAGCAGCACCCGCGGCCGGTCCGAGGGCAGCAGCGCGGTGCCCAGCGGGCCGAGCCGGATGTAGCTCCCCACATTCTGCGCGGACTCGGCGCCGGCGTCCGAGGACGCGGAGGCGTGCGAGGCGATCTGCACATCCTGCAGCCGGGCGATCGCGTCGTAGTGGTAGAGCCCGTCCAGCAGGGTGGAGCGGCTGACGATGGGCCAGCGCAGCACCTTGCCCAACTCCAGTTCACGGGCGACGGAGTGGGCCAGGGTGCTCTTTCCCGCGCCGGGGTCCCCGGTGACCAGCAGCGGACGCCGCAGGTACAGCGCGGCGTTGATCATTTCGAGCTCCTCGGCGCCCGGCCGGTGCTCCTCGGCTATGCGTCCGGGGATGCCGAGCCGACGGTCGGCCGAATCGTCTCCGCCCACCGGCGCGGACCGGCCGCCGGCGAAGTCCCGCCAGGGCGGAGGAGGCGGCAACTGCGGTACTCCGTCGTGAGGTTCGCCGATCCCTCGGTAGATGAGCCACTCGCTGGGTTCACTCATAGCGTTCCTCGTCGTCCTTCATTCGCCAGGGAGCGGCCGTCGGGCGTGCCTCACCGTATCGACCCTGCGCACCCCTCGAAAGAGGCCGGCGGGCGCGGCCCTGCGGGGTCGGCCCGAGGCGTCCCGTCACGGCGCCTCCAGGAACTCGGAGCGAGGCAGGGGCCGGTGCGGGTTGTCGTAGTACAGGGCCATTCCGTCGGACCAGTACGTCTCCAGGGAAGACGTGCTGACCCCGCGCCGCAGCTCATGGACCCATCGCGGCAGCCGGTCACGCACCCGGGCATCCGAGACGCCCTCGGTCACGCGCCGGTGGAAGTCCCTGCAGACGGTGTCGTCCTCCGTGGGCATCCGCTGGAACAGCGCAACCCCGAAGCCGGCGTCGAGCACCCGCCCCACGCCCGCCCTGATCCCGGGGTCCGGGCGGTTGCCGTAACGGCAGAGCACCGGAACCGTTTCGCGGGCGAGCCTGCTCAGCTTCGCGGTCTCCGGCACCCGTACCCGTAACTCGTTCTCGCAGTCGACGACTTCGGCCCGCAGAGCGGCGTCCGGCGTGGCGTCCCAGCGCGTCAGCCGCTCGTCCGTGGGGCCGTGTTCCGAACTGCGCAGCACCACGGGGCGTACGGCTCCGAGCGGACGGCCGTCGCAGGGGAGCTCCCAGCGGTCGACCTCCAGGCCGAACAGACCGAGGGCGACCACGACCTGGAGCACGGCGGGGCTGCCCGGCTCGTCGCACTCCCGGAAGGCCTCGGTCAGCGCGGCGGACAGCTGGCCCGGCAGCGACTCGAGCGGGCCCCCCTGGCCGTCCTGGATGCGCGACATCTCTCCGGTGTGCCGGGCGACGGCGATCCGCCAGTCGAACTGCCCAGGGGCCCAGAGCTGCCGTTCCACTTCCAGGACGACGCAGTCCCTCTCCCGTTCCATGGAGGCGAGGGGCCCGGTCGGCGGACGACCCGGCTGACGGCTCTCCTCCAGGTACATGTGGACATCCGCCCACTCCATGTCGAACTGGCGGCGCACGTCCCGGGGCAGTTCGGCCTTCGCCACCTGCCGCACCCACTCCCACAGCGACTCGGCGGTCGCGGCGGAGAGCCCGCCGCCGGTCCGGTCGGCCGCGAGCACACCCATGCAGTAGCGCAGGACCAGCTCGAACTGGGCCGCCCGCTCACGGGCGCGCGTGTCGTAGAGCGCCGCCAGCCCGTCGCGCCAGCCGCGCGGTGCGGGACGGTGCTCCCGGGAGTGAACGCCGGGCAGGGCGTCCAGCAGGACGAGCAGGCTGCGGGTGCTGACCGGGGGCGGGAGTTCGGCGAGCCGCCCCAGCAGCTCCACCCGCTGCTTGGGGCCGAGGATGCCGCCGGGCGGCGCCGGCAGTTCGCTCTGCACATCGGCCCAGGTCCGCTCCGTCCCGGCCGAGCTGTTGTGCCGGTCCGCGTGGTAGCGGTCGTGGGCGTGGAAGACGGACTGGTACAGGTCGTCGGCCTCGGTCACGACCGGTCCGGACGGCACCTGCAGGGTGCGCAGCCGCTCGGTCCCCACGGCCGTTCCGCCCTGGTGGTGGTCGAGCCGCGACTTGATCACCCCGACCACCTCGCCCCGGACGAGATCCACGACGGGTCCGCCGGACATGCCCGGCTCCAGCCAGTCCCCATCGAGCCGGACGACCTGCTCGGCATCGTCCGACGCACCGTAGGCGCCCTTCACCACGCAGACGCCGCTGCGCTTCAGCAGTCCGCCGCCCTGCGAGGGGGCCCAGCCCACGCAGTGGATCTCACGGCTGCGCAGCATGGCCTCCGAGCGCTCGGAGACGTACACACAGCTGTGCTTGACGGGGCGCTGGAGCTTGATGAGAGCCAGGTCGGGGGCGGGCCAGCCGGGGGCCCCGGGCGGCCGCGAGCCGGGCATCGCGACGACGACTTCGCCCGGTACCTCGCTCAGTTCCGAGCTGTAGCGGTCCCCCTTGAACCACACGTTCACCATGCCCCCCTCCCCCCGCATCGCCACGTGCGCGCACGTGAGGATCCAGCTGGGTGCGACGAAGAAGCCGCTCCCCAGGAAGTCTCCGCCCCGTCCGCCGTGTCCTCCCTGTCCGTCATGGGCATACCCGGGCCCCGGGTGATGGATGCGCACCGTGGCGTCCCGCACGAGGTCCATGAGAGCGGCCTGCGGTCCGCCCAGACCCCCTTCTGCGCCCCCGCCGCCCTCCGAGGTCACGCTCCGCCGCCGTGGGTGTCATCCGCCCCGTCGCCGCGCGCCGGTGCGCCGGGGCCTGCCCCGGCGGGCGGTGACGAGGGCGCGGGCGCCGGTGCGGCCGGGGGGACCCGGGGAGGCGCGAACGGAACCGGGGGCACCGAAGGCGCGGGCGCCTGTGCCGGTACGGGTGCCGGTTCCGGGGCGGGCGGGTCGACCGGCGGTCCGCCGCCGCTCCAGGTGAGCGTGACCTTGATGGCGCCCTTGGCCTCGCCGTCCGCGAGGAGTCCGACGACCTTGCCGGACTTGGCGGTGAGCTCGATCCCGAACTCGACGCTGACCTCGTCCGGCCGCACCGCGCGCAGCGGCACGGCGAGCGAGCGGGCGACGCTGGTCACCACGGAGTGCAGGCTCTCGACCCGCGCCTGCACCCGGTCGGCGACGTCCCCGAACCCGGTGTCCGTGAACGTCAGGCCGCCGGGCTCGGGGCGCTCCAGCTCCTCCGCCCCGGAGATCCGTGCCCAGACCGGCGTACCGTCCGGCATCTCGATCCGCGTGATCCGGGCCCCACCGTCACCCATGACACCCCCCGTTCCCCAACTCCCCGCAGGTTAACGGCCGTAGCCCCTCGACGCGAGGGAGGTGGACCATGGCGCAGGGGGCCGGCGGCCCGGTCCCCGGCCGGCCGGCAGGGCCGCGGCCGGGCCCTCTCCCGGCCGTCGCAGGGCGCTCACCAGGCAGTAAACTCGGGCTATGTACTTCACCGACCGCGGTATCGAGGAGCTGGAGAAGCGGCGAGGCGAGGAAGAGGTCACCTTCGAGTGGCTCGCCGAGCAGCTGCGCACCTTCGTCGATCTGAATCCCGACTTCGAGGTGCCGGTCGAGCGCCTCGCCACGTGGCTGGCCCGGCTGGACGACGACGAGGACGACGAGGACTGACCGGGGCGGGACGGTCACCGACCGTCCGGACCCTCATCCCCGATCCGGGCCGGTCGGTCACCCACCCGCCCCCTCGCCCGTGATCCGAGTCGGCCGGCCGGTCGGCCGCTCACAGGCCCCCTCATCCCTGATCCGGGCCGACCGGTCACCCATCCGCCCCCTCATCCCTGATCCGGTCGTACGCGAGGCCGAGCGCGCCGTGCACCATCAGCAGCGCCCCGGCGAAGACCCAGCCGCCGCTGCGCCGGCCCGCTCCCCACAGGGCGAGCGGAAGACCCGCGGCCAGCTGGGCGCCGGCCAGGACGCGTGCTCGGGGGCCGCGCATCCAGGGCCCCAGGCTGCCGCTCTCCACCGCCGCGAGTTCGGCCTTGACGGCGTCGCGCCAGCCGGTGCCCGCGATCCGTTCGGCCTCCGGCCTCATCTCGGCCCCCGCTGTCAGCCCGCGGGACGGCTCCCCGGGGTCCAGGCCCGGCGGGAGTTGGAGCCCGATGCGGGTGAGGACGGCCAAGAGTCCGCGCAGCCGGGCCCTGGCGTCCGCTTCCGGGTCGGGGCGGGTCAGGGCTTCGAGGGCCTGGACGTCCGGCACGGGGTCGAGGCCGAGCCGCTCGGCGAACGTACGCATCGCCTCGTCCTCCCCGGCGGGGGTCCCGTCGGCGAGCCAGACGTAGCCGACCGGGCGACGGAATCCCGCGGCGAGCGTGTACCCGGCCCGGTCGCCGTCCCACCACAGCGCGAGGACCGGCCACGCCGAGCCGACCGCGAGGGCGGTGGCCCAGCCCCCGAGCACCCGGTCGACGGGGTCGGCGGCCTCTCCGCCCGGCGACTGCCCGGCAGGGCCGCCCTGCCAGGGCTTCCCCTCCGGCACGAGGACGCTCCAGCCCTCCCCGGCCGGTGCGAGCAGCATCCGCTCACGCAGCAGAGGGGCGACCGTCCGGACCGTCTCCGGTTGGGCCCGGCACAGCAGCAGTGCTCCCACGCGTGATGTCGCATCCATGCCCCACACCGTAGGACAGAACGCCCGGCTTTGATGCGCTTTGTACGCCTGACGGCACCATCCCCTCCCCCGCCATCGCCTTGACTTCCCCCGACCGCGATATATCGTGTTCAGCAAGAGACGCGATATGTTGCGTCGCCGCGCTCCCCGGGAGGTCAGATCCATGCCTGTGTCGTCGTGGGCCATCGCCGAGCCTCGCAAACTCACCTTCGACGAACCCGTGAGCGCGCTGAGCGTGCGCGTCGTCAACGGAACGGTCAATGTGGTCGGCACCGACGAGCCGACCGCCCGGCTGGAGGTCTCCGACCTCGAGGGGCCGCCCCTGATCGTCACGCTGCAGGACGGTGTCCTGACCGTCGCGTACGAGGACCTGGCCTGGCAGCACATGCTCAAGTGGCTCGACCGCAAGGGCTGGCACCGTCACGCGGTGGTCTCCCTCGCGGTGCCGGCCGGGTCGGCGGTGGAGGTCGGCGTGGTCGGCGCGGGCGCCTTCGTCTCCGGGATCCGCGGCCGTACGGACGTACGCGGCGTCACCGGCGACACCACGCTCGTCGGGCTCGCCGGACCGGTCGGCGCGGAGACCGTGTCCGGCAATGTGGAGGCCCAGGCCGTCACCGGCGATCTGCGCTTCCACTCGGTCTCCGGCGACCTGACCGTCGTCGAGGGCGCCGGGGCTTCCGTGAAGGCGGAGTCCATCAGCGGCAACATGGTGCTCGACCTGGACGCGACCGGCGAGCCCACCGACGTCCGGCTGGCCACGGTCTCCGGCGAACTCGCCATCCGCCTGCCGCACCCGGCCGACGCGAAGGTCGAGGCGAACACCGCGAGCGGCTCCGTGTCCAACGGCTTCGAGGACCTCCGGGTCAGCGGCCAGTGGGGCGCGAAGAAGATCACCGGCACCCTGGGCTCCGGAACCGGGACACTGAGGGCGACGACGGTCTCGGGATCGATCGCCCTACTGCGCCGCCCACCCGCCGAGGACGATCCGCACGCCGCCGAGCCGACCGGAAAGGTGCTCTGACATGCCCCCCGTTTTCGCCCACGGCCGCCTGCGCCTCTACCTGCTGAAGCTGCTCGACGAAGCCCCCCGTCACGGCTACGAGGTGATCAGGATCCTCGAGGAGCGCTTCCAGGGTCTGTACGCCCCGTCCGCGGGCACCGTCTACCCGCGCCTCGCCAAGCTGGAGGCCGAGGGCCTGGTCACGCACGCCACCGAAGGCGGCCGCAAGGTCTACTCGATCACCGACGCGGGCCGCGCCGAACTGGCGGGCCGCACCGGTGAGCTCGCCGATCTGGAGCTGGAGATCAGGGACTCGGTCTCCGAACTGGCCGCCGAGATCCGCGACGACGTGCGGGGCGCCGCGGGCAAGCTGCGCAGCGAGATGCGCGCCGCGGCGGACGAGTCGCGGCACACGGGTTCCTCCCGGCCGGGCGGCAAGGCGGGCAAGGGGGCCCCCTTCGGCGGCTTCGGTGATCTCGGTGATTTCGCCGACTTCGGTGACTTCGGCGACAAGGAAGCCTGGCACACGGCGAAGGAGGAGCTGCGCAAGGCGAAGCAGGAGTGGAAGGAGCAGGCCCGCCGGGCGAAGGACGAGTCCCGCCGCGCCCGCGAGGAGGCCCAGCAGGCCCGCCGCCAGGCCAAGGAGGCCCAGGACCGGGCGCGCGAGCAGATGCAGAACGCCGCCCGCCAGGTCCAGGACCACTTCGCCCGGGGCGACTGGCCGGCCGGTGTACGGGAGGGGCTCGCCGAAATCACCGGCCAGCTGGGCGCCTTCGCCCGTACGGGCAACTGGCCGCCCTACGTGAAGGCGGACGCGGCGGACGCCGACCCCGACTGGGGCAGGGACGCGGGCGGCACCGGCGACCCGGCCCGTGATCTGGACCGCCTGCTCGACCGGTTCCGCGACGACATCCGTGACGCGGCCAGGGACCGGGGGGTGACGGAGGGCCAGCTCGCGGAGGCCCGACGGCACCTCTCGACGGCGGCCGCCCACATCGGGGCGCTGCTGCGGAAGGACAACGACGGCGAGGCGAAGCAGTAAGAGGACGGCGGGGACGGAAGGGACAGCGGGGCGGCCCGGGGGGAACAACCATGAAACCCCCCGGGCCGCCCCGCGCTCACCCCGCCCGGCGGCCCCGACCCGCGTCGCCGTCCCCGTACCGCCGCCCCGCGCTCACCCCGCCCGGCGGTCCCGACCCGCGTCGCCGTCCCCGTACAGCGCACGGTCGACCGTCCCGTACGTCGCACCGTGCTCGGCGAGCACGTCGGCGACGACTCCGGGGGATGCGGTGAGCGCCAGCAGGAGGTGTTCCTCGCCGATGAAGCGGTCACCGCGGCCGAGCGCGATCCGCAGCGACTTCTCCAGGATCTTCCTGGCCTCCTTGGTGAACGCCCGGTTGCCCGACCACCAGCGCCGCTCCGCGCGGCCGCGCAGCAGCGCCCCCTCGCCGTGCGCCTCCTCGATGCGGGAGACGATCGCGGTGAGATCGATGCCGATGTCCGCGAGGGCTTCGGCGTCGGCCTTCGTCATGCCGCCGCGCCTGCGCGCGTCGGCCAGTGCGGCCTCCACCGAGGCCCTGCGGGCCTTGAGGCCCAGCGCGGCGACGGCGAACGAGGCGCGGCTGCCTTCCTGATCCAGCAGGGCGAGCAGCAGATGCTCCTCGGTGACGGAACCGGCGTCGGCCCGTTCGGCGTGCGTCACCGCGCCGGTCACCGCGGCGCGCGCCCCTTTGGTGAATCGCTCGAACATCAATGCCTCCCGTACTTCTTGTGCACGGCCTGCCGGCTGACGCCCAGTTCGGCGGCGATCTCCTGCCACGACCAGCCCTGGGCACGGGCGCTTCCGACTTGTACGGCTTCGAGCTGCTCCAGCAGCCGCCGCAGCGCGGCGACCGACCGCAGCCCCACCCGGGGGTCGCGGTCGCCGGCACGCTCGGCGAGATCCGTTGCTTCGGTCATGGTGTCAACTATGGTTGACACCATGACGCATGTCAACCCTAGTTGACAGTCAGCACGATTTTCCCGAACTGGTCGCCCGAGGCGAGCCGCTGGAACCCTTCGCGGGCGCGGTCCAGCGGCAGCACCTCGTCGATGACGGGGCGCACCCCCGTGGTGGCGCAGAAGGCGAGGAGGTCCTCCAGCTCGTCCTTGGACCCCATCGTCGAGCCCACGACCTTCAGTTCCAGGAAGAAGATGCGGGTCAGTTCGGCGTGCGAGGGGCGGTCGCCGCTGGTGGCGCCGGAGATGACCAGCGTGCCGCCGGGGCGCAGGGACTTGACGGAGTGCGACCAGGTCGCGGCGCCGACCGTCTCCATGACGGCGTCGACCCGGTGGGGCAGCCGTGCGCCCGGCTCGTACGCCTCGATCGCCCCGAGTTCGACGGCCCGCGCGCGCTTGGCCTCGTCGCGGCTCGTGGCGTAGATCCGCAGCCCGGCCGCCCGGCCGAGGACGATCGCGGCCGTCGCGACACCGCCGCCGGCGCCCTGGACCAGGACGGAGTCACCGGGCCGCACCCCGGCGTTGGTGAAGAGCATGCGGTACGCGGTCAGCCAGGCGGTGGGCAGACAGGCGGCCTGCTCGAAGGTGAGCTCCTCCGGCTTGCGCAGCACGTTCCAGCTGGGGACGGTCACCTGCTCGGCGAAGGTGCCCTGGTAGCGCTCGGTGAGGATGGAGCGGGGCTCGTCGGGGCCGACCCCGTGCCCGGTCTGGCCGATGACGGAGTGCAGGACGACCTCGTTGCCGTCCTGGTCGGTGCCGGCGGCGTCGCAGCCGAGGATCATCGGCAGCTTGTCCTCGGCGAGGCCGACGCCGCGCAGGGACCAGAGGTCGTGGTGGTTGAGGGAGGCGGCCCGGACGTTGACGGTGGTCCACCCGGGACGCGCCTCGGGAGCCGGGCGTTCGCCCAGCTCAAGGCCGTTGAGGGGGTGGTCGCGGTCGAGGCGGGATGCGTAGGCGGCGAACATGGGCCCGACGATAGGCGGGGCCCTGGCGGGGCGTAACCGGCTGCGAGTGTGACACGCGCCAAACCGCGCCTTTGCACTTCGCGGAGCGGGGGCCCGGGAGAAGCGCCCGCAAGAAGCGCCGTCCCGGACCCCCGCCCTCGCTCTCGTCAGCGCCGGGCGACGCCCTCGGCCCGCGCCGCCGCCGCGACGGCCGCCGTCACGGCCGGGGCGACCCGCTCGTCGAACGGCGACGGGATCACGTAGTCGGCGGCCAGCTCGTCGCCCACCACATCGGCCAGCGCGTTCGCCGCGGCGATCTTCATGCCCTCGGTGATCCGCGACGCCCGCACCTGGAGCGCGCCCGCGAAGATGCCGGGGAAGGCCAGCACGTTGTTGATCTGGTTCGGGTAGTCCGAACGCCCGGTCGCCACGACGGCCGCGTACTTGTGCGCGATGTCGGGGTGCACCTCCGGGTTCGGGTTCGCCATGGCGAAGACGAAGGCGCCGGGCGCCATCGAGGCGACGGCCGCCTCCGGAACCGTTCCGCCGGACACGCCGATGAAGAGGTCCGCGCCGGCGAGCGCGTCCGCCAGGGATCCCGAGAGCCCCGCCTTGTTGGTGAGCTCGGCCAGCTCCCGCTTGACGTCCGTCAGGTCCTCGCGGTCCCGGCTGACGACGCCCTTGCGGTCGGCGACGGCGACATCGCCGAGTCCCGCCTCCAGCAGGAACTTGGCGATGGCCACGCCGGCCGCACCCGCGCCCGAGATGACGCCGCGCAACTCGCCGAGGCTCCGTCCGGACAGCTTCGCGGCGTTGCGCAGGGCCGCCAGGGTGACCACGGCGGTGCCGTGCTGGTCGTCGTGGAAGACGGGAATGTCGAGCCGCTCCTGGAGCTTGCGCTCGATCTCGAAGCAGCGCGGCGCCGAGATGTCCTCCAGGTTCACGCCGCCGAAGGACGGGGCGAGCCGGACGACCGTCTCGACGATCTCGTCCGCGTCGGTGGTCGCGAGCGCGATCGGGACCGCGTCGACGCCGCCGAACTGCTTGAACAGGATCGCCTTGCCCTCCATCACGGGGAGGGAGGCCTCGGGACCGATGTCGCCGAGGCCGAGCACCGCGGTGCCGTCCGTCACGACGGCGACCACCTGTGACTTCCAGGTGTAGTCGTGGACGAGTTCGGGATTCTCCGCGATCGCGCTGCACACCTTCGCCACACCGGGGGTGTAGGCGAGGGACAGGTCGTCCTTGTCCCGGATCGGGACGGTGGCCTGCACGGCCATCTTCCCGCCCCGGTGGAGCGCGAAGGCCGGATCGAACGGCTCGTCGGTCGCGCTGTCGCTCGTGCTGTCGGTGTTGCTGTCGCTGCGAGGATTGACGATCTCCGCTGCCATGGTGTTGACCCCTTAAGTCTTCATCGTTTGAGGGTGGCCACTCCTGGTTGAGGAGGGGTGGGTGGGCACCGCGTACGTCCCCCGCGCCGGGCGACTGGTCCGTCCCGGCAGGGGCAAATTTCCTACGCGCGGGCGCGCCGCACACGCGCCCTGAGCCCCGGATGAGGGGTGTAAACGTCCTTCTTACCGGACACGCGGTGCCGCAGACGAGTCGGTATCCCCACGGTGACGCGTCTCATAGGGGGGCATACAGACAAGTCGGCCAGGCAACACGAAAACCGCCCAGAGCAGGTCCAAGGCGGGGGATCTTCCGGCAGGAAGACGCGATTCCAGGGAAAGGTCCGGCCTTGATGTGCCGGCCCACTGGGTTCGGGGGTGTCCCGTTACCCGATTTTGACATGCGGTGCCCCCTGTTTGGGCTAGTCCGAATGGCAAGATGCCGAAAACACACAAGGTCGCGAAACTCGAAGAAGAGTTCCGACCCAGCTGGCAACGCCCCTCACCTGCCGGAGGACCCCGATCATGACCGCACGCACCACCCGCCGTACGACCACCGCCAAGTCCCGGATCGCCGCGGTGGGCGCCCTCGCGGTCGCCGGCACGCTGCTGCTCACCGCCTGCGGTGACCAGACGAACTCGGGCTCGGGCACCAAGGAGAGCGACACCGCCACCTCGTCCGCCGCCCCGCTCTTCGCGAAGCTGCCGAAGAAGTACCAGGACTCGCGCGTCATCAAGGTCGGCACGGACGCCTCCTACGCTCCGATGGAGTACGAGGAGGGCGGAAAGATCGTGGGTATCGACCCCGACATCGCCGCCGCGCTGGGCAAGGAGCTCGGCGTGAGGTTCGAGTTCACCAGCGGCACCTTCGACGGCCTCATCTCCTCGCTCAACACCGGGCGCCAGGACGTCGTCATGTCCGCCATGAGCGACACCAAGGCCCGCCAGGAGGGTCTGGACGACAAGGGCAAGAAGGTCGGCAAGGGCGTCGACTTCGTCGACTACTTCACCTCCGGCGTCTCGCTCCTCGTGAAGAAGGGCAACCCGGAGAAGATCACCTCGCTGGACGACCTCTGCGGCAAGACGGTCGCCGTCCAGCGCGGGACGATCTACGAGGACACCTTCAAGACGCAGGCCACGAAGTGCGGCGACAAGAAGCTGTCCATCGAGCCGTTCGACACCGACGCCGAGGCCCAGAACCGCGTGAAGATCGGTGGCGCTGTCGCCGACCTCAACGACTACCCCGTCGCCGCGCACATCGCCAAGACGGCCGGCGGCGGCAACACCTTCGAGGTGGCCGGCGACCAGACCGACGCCGGTCCCTTCGGCATCGCCGTCAACAAGGACAACGCGCAGCTGCGTGACGCGCTGAAGGAAGCCCTCGCCACGATCATCAAGAACGGCGAGTACGCGAAGGTCCTGGAGAAGTGGGACGTCAAGAACAGCGCCGTCACCGAGGCAGCCGTCAACGCCGGCAAGTAGGCCACGGCGTTCTCACCTCGAGCGCTTCACTGAAGGGCAGTCACCGTGACTGACAAGTTCGACAAGTCACCCGCCGACGAACCACCCATGCACGCGTCGGTCTCCAAGAGCGCTTCCGTGCCCCCGCCCCAGATCAGGGCCATTCCGGTACGCCACTGGGGCCGGTGGCTCTCCGGTGTGGTCGTGGTGGCCGTGCTCGCCATGCTGGTCTACGCGTTCGCGCAGGGCGACATCAACTGGGACACCGTCGGGGACTTCGTCTTCGACGACCGGATCGTCAAGGGCGCCGTCAACACGGTGATCATCAGCGTGCTGTCGATGATCATCGGGCTGGTGCTCGGTGTCGTCTTCGCGGTCATGCGGCTCTCGAAGAACCCCGTGACCGGGGCGGTCGCCTGGCTCTACATCTGGCTCTTCCGCGGCACCCCGGTCTACGTACAGCTGCTGCTGTGGTTCAACCTCGCCCTGATCTTCCCGATCCTGAACCTCGGGTTCTACAAGGACGAGATGGTCGACGTCATGACGCCGTTCGCCGTCGCCCTCCTGGGCCTCGGTCTGAACGAGGGCGCCTACATGGCGGAGATCGTCCGGTCCGGGATCCAGTCGGTCGACGAGGGCCAGACCGAGGCCTCGCACGCGCTCGGCATGTCCACCGGCAAGACCATGCGGCGGATCGTTCTCCCGCAGGCTATGCGGGTGATCGTGCCGCCGACCGGGAACGAGTTCATCAACCTGCTGAAGACCTCGTCCCTGGTTTCCGCGGTGCAGTACACCGACCTGCTGCGGGCCGCCACGAACATCGGCGCCACCTCGTTCGCGGTCATGGAGATGCTGCTGGTCGCCTCCGTCTGGTACCTGGCGCTGACCAGCGTCTTCAGCATCGGCCAGTACTACGTCGAGCGGTACTACGCCCGCGGCTCACTGCGGCAGCTGCCGCTGACTCCGTGGCAGAAGGTCAAGATGAACATGCGCTCCCTCACCAGCCCCAGGGGGGTGTGACATGACCGCCATGGTGAAGGCCGAAGGCGTCCACAAGTCCTTCGGCGCCGCACACATCCTCAAGGGCATCGACCTGGAGGTCGCCCCCCGTGAGGTGTTCTGCCTGGTCGGCCCGTCCGGCTCCGGCAAGTCCACGTTCCTCCGGTGCATCAACCACCTGGAACAGATCAACAGCGGCCGTCTCTCCGTCGACGGCAAGCTGGTGGGTTACCGCCAGAAGGGCGACAAGCTGTACGAGCTGAAGGACAGCGAGGTCGCGGCGCAGCGCCGGGACATCGGCATGGTCTTCCAGCGCTTCAACCTGTTCCCGCACATGACGGCGCTGGCGAACGTCATGGAAGCCCCGATGCAGGTCAAGGGCGAGTCGAAGGCCGTCGCCCGCGCGAAGGCGGAACGGCTCCTGGACCGGGTCGGCCTGTCCGACAAGGCGAAGAACTACCCCTCGCAGCTCTCCGGCGGACAGCAGCAGCGGGTGGCCATCGCCCGGGCGCTGGCCATGGAGCCGAAGCTGATGCTGTTCGACGAGCCCACCTCGGCGCTCGACCCGGAGCTGGTGGGCGACGTGCTCGACGTCATGCGCGGGCTCGCCGAGGACGGCATGACGATGATCGTCGTCACCCACGAGATGGGCTTCGCCCGTGAGGTCGGCGACGCGCTGGTCTTCATGGACGACGGCGTGGTCGTCGAGTCGGGCCACCCGCGCGATGTCCTGACCAACCCGCAGCACGACCGGACGAAGTCGTTCCTGTCGAAGGTGCTGTAGCTGCCCCACCCAGACGCGCG
>NZ_SSBL01000017.1 GCF_004795105.1 Streptomyces sp. A0642
GCCGGCGCCCGTGGCGCCGGCGGGACGGGCGGGGCGACGGCCACCGCGCGCCCGCCGCCGCGGCGCTGCTCGATCATCGCGGTGGCGGCGGCCGGCAGCCAGGCCGAGGCCGTGCCGCTGTCGTCGCTGCCGGAGGCGAAGAGGTGCGGGGAGAGCTGGGCCTGGAGCTCGGCCGGGGTGGGCCGCAGCGAGGCGTCCATCTGCATGCACGACTCGATCAGCGGCCGCAGGTCGTCGGGCAGCCCGCTCACGTCGGGGCCCTCGCGCAGCAGCATGAAGACCGTCTCGACCGGGTTGGCCCCGTGGAACGGGGCGTGGCCGGTCGCGGCGAAGACGAGGGTCGAGCCGAGCGAGAAGATGTCGCTGGCTCCGGTGACGCTGCGCGAGTCCCGCGCCTGCTCGGGCGACATGTAGGCGGGTGTGCCGACCGCCACGTTCGTCATGGTGAGCCGGGTGTTGGAGACCCCGGACGCGATCCCGAAGTCGATCACCCGGGGACCGTCCTCGACGACGAGCACGTTGGACGGCTTCATGTCGCGGTGGACGAGCTTCGCCCCGTGGATGGACTGCAGGGCCTCCGCGATGCCGGCCGCCAGCCAGCGCACGGCCTGGGTCGGCATCGGCCCGCACTCATTCACTATCTCTTCGAGCGAGGGCGCGGGCACGTAGGCGGTCGCGAGCCAGGGCACCGCGGCCCGCGGGTCGGCGTCGACCACCGCGGCCGTGTAGAAACCGCTGACGGCGCGGGCGGCCTCCACCTCACGCGTGAAGCGGACCCGGAACAGCTGGTCCTCGGCCAGTTCCGTACGGACCGTCTTGATCGCCACCCGCCGGCCGGACGCCGACCGGGCGAGATAGACCAGCCCCATGCCGCCGGCCCCGAGCCGTCCCAGCACCTCGAACGGGCCGATCCGCCTCGGGTCGTGCTGCGTCAGCTGCTCCACCACTTGCCTGCCACCTCCCCGTACGGACCTCCGTGAGGAGAGGTCCGCGAAAAACCCGCCGTGTGCAGCGTCTCATCAGTGGGCACCACCCGGCGGTGCGCACCCCGATTGTTCCTGGCCGGGGCGCCGGTGGCGAACCCGGGGGCGGATACGGGTGTCCCGCCGCACTCCCTCCCGTATCAGGACACCGGCGGCTGAAGTACCCCGAACACGGCACCCTGGTCATCCTGGAGGACCGCCATCCGCCCGTAGGGGATGTCGAAGGGCGGCGCGGAGACCCGGCCGCCGAGCCGCTTGACGGTCTCGGCCGACGCGTCGCAGTCCGCCACGGCGAAGTAGCTGAGGAAGTAGCTGGGCATCTCGGCGGGGAAGGCGTCCGTGATGACGCTGCGCCCGCCGACCGCGGTGTCGGGGCCCGGTTCGGTGCCGGCCGGGGACCACATGCGGAAGTCGACACCGGATTCCGCGGTGCCGGGAGCGCCGGCGTCGTCGAGGGCGGCGGAGCGGAAGCCGAAGACCTCCTCGTAGAAGGCGTCGACCTCGTCCTTCCGCCGGGTGTAGACCTCGGTCCAGCAGAAGGATCCGGGCTCGTTCTGCTTCTGGAAGCCCTTGCGCTCACCGGCCTGCCAGAGGCCGAACACCGCGCCGCCGGGGTCGGCGGCCTGGGCGAGCACTCCGGCGCGGCCGGACCGTACGGGGTCGGTGATCACCTGGCCGCCGTGCTCGCGGATCCGGGCGACGGACGCGGCGATGTCGTCGGTGGCGAAGTAGACGCCCCAGGCGGTCGGCATCCGGCCGTCCTGCTTGGCGGCGAGGGCGGCGACGAGGGCCCCGTCGCTGAGGGCGTCGGCGTACGGACCGTCGCCCGCCCGGAAGGTCCAGCCGAAGAGCTCCCCGTAGAAGCGCTTGCCCGCTTCGAGGTCGGGGAGCTGCACATCCACCCAGCACGGCGCGGACTGCGCGAATGCGGCCATGGGCCCGGATCCTTCCGTCGTGGTGCGATTCATCCGTGGTGACGCTCGTCACACCCAACGTAACCGCGCACGCGCCCGCCCGCGCCCCCGCCCCTCCGATGCGAACACAGTTTCGATACACACGCCACCGCACACCCCTGTCACGGAAAGTTATCCACCGAAGTTGTCCACAGGCTGTTGATAACATTAATGAAGCTGTGGGGAACCGGCAGGCAACCCCCCGGGCACATCCCCCGAAAACCCGCCATTCCCCCCGCCATGACTGCCGCACTCCCCATTTGCAGTCGGCCGAATCGCGCTCCGATCACCCGTCGGTAAGCTGACGGCATGACAGGACAAGTACGCACCGTCGACGGCCGCGTGGCCGGCCGACGCGGACAGGCGACGCGGCAGAAGCTGCTCGACTGCCTCAGCGAGATGCTCAGCTCCTCGCCGTACCGGGACGTCAAAGTCATCGACGTCGCCCGGAAGGCGGGGACTTCACCCGCGACCTTCTACCAGTACTTCCCCGACGTCGAGGGCGCCGTCCTCGAAATCGCCGAAGAGATGGCCAAGGAGGGTGCCGGGCTGACCGAACTGGTCGCCGGACGCTCCTGGGTCGGCAAGGCGGGATGGCAGACAGCCGAAGAACTCGTCGAGGGATTCCTCGACTTCTGGCGGCGCAACGACGCCATCCTGCGCGTCGTCGACCTCGGCGCGGCCGAGGGCGACAAGCGGTTCTACAAGATCCGCATGAAGATCCTGAATTCCGTCACCAACTCCCTTACGGACTCGGTGAAGGAGCTCCAGGCCAAGGGCAAGGTCGACAAGGACGTCAGCCCCGCGGCGATGGCGGGCTCCCTGGTCGCGATGCTGGCCGCCGTGGCCTCGCACCAGAAGGGCTTCACCACCTGGGGCGTCAAGCAGGCCGAACTCAGGCCGAACCTCGCACTGTTGGTACACCTGGGCATCACCGGCAAGAAGCCGTCGAGGTAGCGCCCGCGCCACAGTCCCGTACTGGGTGACGCACGGTGATCCCGGGCGGCCCCAGGTCCTGTCTCACCGACGGCGGACCACGCCCGTGGTCCGCCGTCGGCGTACCCGGACGGTTCGGTTCACGATGCCCACCTCACGCGGAACCGCCGCGCGCGGTGCACGGCGTCCACGTCCCGCAGGGCCGCACGGCGCCCCCGTCACCCGGAGCCGCCGCGCTCCTCCCCTGGCCCCGCCGCTTCCCGCCGCTCCAGCCGGAACAGCCGGATCTCCCGGTCGATCCGCGCCTGGTACGCGGCATAGGGCGGCCAGAACGTCAGCGCCGTCTCCCACACCCGGGCCCGCTCCTCCCCTTCCAGCAGCCTCGCCCGTACGGGAATGCCGGCGCCCTTCCAGTTGATGACGGCCGCCTCGGGGTGCGCCAGCAGATTCGCCGTCCACGCCGGGTGGCCCGGGCGGCCGAAGTTGCTGCCGATGAGGATCCAGCTCCCCGCCCCGCCGTCACCCGGCTGCGGCATGCAGGCCAGCGGAGTGGTCCGGAGCCGCCCGCTGCGCGCCCCCGGCACCGTCAGCACCACCCCCGGCAGCATCCGCGCGCTGAGCAGCACCCGGCCACGGGTCAGCCGGTGCACCGCGCGGTCCAGGGCGGGCACGACGTGCGGGGCGATCCGCGCGAAGACGCGGGTCGCGGACACCTTCTGGACGAGCCGGACGCCGGGCGCGGCCCCGGACGCCGCCCCCGGCCCCGCTCCGGGCCCCATCAGACCGCCACCCGTCCGGCCGGGCCGTGCCCCGCCGGCCCGGCGGCCTCCTCCTGGCCGAACAGCCCGGCGCGCCGCGCCGCGTGGTCGCGCAGCAGGTGGACGGGGCCGAAGAGCTGTTCGCCGGCCGCGGCCCGGTGGAAGTAGGGCCGCACCTCGTCCTCCCCCGCGGAGCCGGAGCCGCCGTGCAGTTGCATCGCCTCCGCGGTGGTGATCCGCAGCGCCTCCAGCGCCTGGGCGAGCGCGAGACCGCCGGACTCCGGGTCGCGGGCGGCGTAGTACGCGGCGGAGCGGGCCGACCGCACGCGTACGTACAGGTCCGCCAGCCGGAGTCGCGCGGCCTGGAACGAACCGGCCGCGCGGCCGGACCGCTCGCACGCCCCGACGTGGCCGAGCGTCCGCTCCAGCGCGACCGCCGCCGCCCCGGCGGCCTCGGCGGCGAGCGCGACGGCCGCCGTGCGCCCGGTGGCCGCGAGCGCGGCCGTCACGTCCACGGTGTCGTCGGCGCCGAGGAGTTCGGCCTCGGTGTCGCGCAGCTGGATCCGGGCGAGCGGCCGGGTGGCGTCGGGCGACGCCTGCCGGGTACGGACGAGGCCGGCGGGCGGTTGAGGCCCGTCCGCCCCGACCAGGAAGAGGAGGGTGCGGCTGCGCGGGAAGCCGCCGGTGTGCGCGGCGACCAGGAGCAGTCCGGCGCTGTGCCCGTCGAGCACCTGGGCGGCCTCCCCGTACAGCCGCCAGCCGCCGCCCCCGCCTGCCGGCCGGGCCTGCACGCCGCCCGCCCGGCCGCCGCCCGCCCAGGCGCCCCCGGTGAGATCGCCGGTGAGGCCGAGCGCGGTGGAGAGCGAGCCGCCCGGCACGGCCAGCGCCGCGGTGAGTTCGCCCGCCGCGAGGGCCGGCAGCAGGGCCGCGCGCTGCTCCCCGGTCCCGAGGGCGAGGATCAGGGGTGCGGCGAGTACGGCGGTGGCGAGCAGCGGGGACGGCAGCAGGGCGCGGCCTGCCTCCTCCAGCGCGACGGCGAGCTCGGCCGGGCCGTGCTCCCCGCCTCCGTACTCCTTCGGGAGGGCGAGCCCCGGCAGCCCCGGGTGCTGGGAGAGCCGGCGCCACAGGGCGGCGTCGTATCCGTCCGGCGCGCTCGCGGCGTTCCCGTCGCCGGGCCCGCCACGTGGGTCGAGACCCTCACCTCGGCCGGTGACCTCGCGCCGGCCGGAGATGTCGCGTCCGGCCAGCAGTTCGCGCACAGTGCGGCGGATCTCGTCCTGTTCCGCGGTGAAGGCGGCATCCATCGTCGGACTCCTTCCCCTCGGAGGCCGGTGGCCTCCGATCTGACGGGTCGTCATGCTAGGGGCGCGGCGACGAGATTCCCAGAGCCGCGCGGGTGGCGGAAGCGCCGCACGGCCCCCGCCCTTCGAGGCATCCCGCGCCCGCCCATATCTGATGTACCGTCAGATCCATGCCCTCTTCCCCCCGCAAGGTCGCCGTCGTCGGCATATCCCTCGCCGACTGCGGACGCGTCGACACGGCCACGCCGTACGCGCTGCACGCCCAGGCCGCCCGACGGGCCCTCGCCGACTCGGGTCTGGACCGCTCGGTCGTCGACGGCTTCGCCTCGGCGGGGCTCGGCACGCTCGCCCCGGTCGAGGTCGCCGAGTACCTGGGGCTGAAGCCCACCTGGGTGGACTCCACCTCGGTCGGCGGATCGACCTGGGAGGTCATGGCGGCCCACGCGGCGGACGCCGTCGCGGCGGGCCGCGCCAACGCCGTCCTGCTGGTGTACGGATCGACGGCCCGGGCCGACATCAAGGCCGGCCGCCGCACGTCCAACCTCTCGTTCGGGGCCCGGGGACCGCTCCAGTTCGAGGTGCCGTACGGCCACTCGCTGATCTCCAAGTACGCGATGGCCGCCCGCCGTCACATGCACGAGTACGGCACCACCCTGGAGCAGCTCGCCGAGGTGGCGGTGCAGGCCCGGACGAACGCGGCGGCCAATCCCGACGCCATGTTCCGCACGCCGGTCACGGTCGACGAGGTGCTTTCCGGCCCGATGATCGCCGACCCGTTCACGAAGCTGCACTGCTGCATCCGCAGCGACGGCGGCTGCGCGGTGCTGCTGGCGGCCGAGGAGTACGTACCGGACACGGCGAAGGCCCCCGTCTGGATCCTCGGCACCGGCGAGCACGTCTCGCACTCCACGATGTCGGAGTGGGACGACTTCACGGTCTCCCCCGCGGCCGTGTCCGGCCGCCTCGCGTTCGAACGGGCGGGGGTGCGGCCCGCGGACATCGACCTGGCGGAGATCTACGACGCGTTCACCTATATGACGCTGGTGACGCTGGAGGACCTGGGTTTCTGCGCGAAGGGCGAGGGCGGCGCGTTCGTCGAGAACGGCCGCACGGGCCTCACGGGCCTGCTCCCGGTCAACACGGACGGTGGCGGCCTGTCCGCCTGCCACCCCGGGATGCGCGGGCTGTTCCTGCTGGTGGAGGCGGTGCGACAGCTGCGCGGCGAGGCGGGCGACCGGCAGGTGCGCAGGGCGGGGGGCCGGCTGCCGGAGCTGGCGGTGGCGTCGGGGACGGGCGGCTGGTTCTGCTCGTCGGGCACGGTGGTGCTGGGGCGGGGGTGAGGTATCGCAGCGCGCTCACACGGCGACGACGGTGAGCAGGCCTTCAAGCCCCTTGAAGTCGTCGGCATTGCGGGTGAAAAGGGGCAGTTGCCTTACCGACGCGATGGCGGCGATCATCAGATCCATGCGCCGGGGCCGGGGGTTACGGCCCGCAGCCACGACGAGGGCCACCATGCTCCCGTAACGAGCAGCCGCGTCCCCGTCGAAGGGCAGCGGTTCGAAGTCGGCTACGGCGGCTCCCAACTTCTCCATGCGCGCCGCCCGCCCAGCGGGGTCACCGGCCATGGCCACACCGTGCTGGAGTTCAGCCATCGTCACAGCGGTGAGCGCCGGAAAAGCGGGTAGATCCTCGGCGCGCAGCAAGTCGAGGTCGATGTACGTACAGGTGTCCAGGACGCCCGCCCGGTAGCGCTCAGCCACGCGTACGCTCCCACGGGTCGTCGTCCCCGGCCCGGTCCTCGCCGCCGAAGAACTCGTCCGCTTCACGCCGCATCAGCGCGCCGTCCACATGCGGAAGTCGCCGGTGGCGAGACACCAGCTCCTCCGCGCTCAGGCTCCTTCTGCGAGTGAGGGGCCGGAGTTCCGCCACCTCTATCCCGTTGCGAGTGATGTGGAAGACCTCGCCCGCCTCCACGGCATTCATGACATCGGCGGACTGATTCCGAAATTCCCGCTGGGTAATGGTCCTCATGACACCAACGTAGCCCCGCGTGTCTCAGCGCGCCACAGGATGCAGCCCTCAAGGTCGAGAACGATGGGGGCCCGCCGCGCCCACTTCGCTCTCCTCCCGCCGGGGTCTCCGCATCGGGTGCAATGGGGGGATGAGTGATACTCCGACCCCCGCCGCATCGCAGGCCGCCTTCCTCGACCTCCTCCACACCCAGCGCGTCTGGGACGTCGACCTGCCCGCCTTCGACGCGGCCGGGGCGCCCCCCGCACCCCTCCCCCTCTTCCACGCCTGGTTCACCGAGGCGGTCACCGCCGGTCAGGCCGAGCCGCACACGATGACGCTGGCGACCGTGGACGCGCAGGGGCTGCCGGACGTGCGCACGCTGATGCTGCACGACGCGGACGAGCGCGGCTGGCACTTCGCCACGCACGCCACCAGCGCGAAGGGCCGCCAGCTCGCCGCCCGTCCGTACGCCGCGCTCGGCTTCTACTGGCCCGCGCAAGGACGGCAGGTACGCGTCCGGGGCCCGGTGACCGCCTGTTCCCGGGCCGAGAGCAGCGCCGATCTGCACGCCCGCTCGACCGGGGCCCTGGCCTCGGCCCTGGTCGGACGGCAGAGCGAGGTCCTGGGCTCGACGGATGCACTCGACCGGGCCTCGGACGCCGCGTGGCGGCGGGCACGCGAGGAGCCGGACTCGGAGGTCGCGAGCTGGACCCGGTACGTCGTCGAGCCGCGCGAGGTCGAGTTCTTCCAGGGCGATGCCCGGCGCCGGCACGTGCGGCTGCGCTACCGCCGGGAGGGCGGGGACGGAGCCTGGGAGCGGGAGCTGCTCTGGCCCTGACCTGCCGTGCGCGTCCGAAGGCCTCACTCGGGCCGACGGCCGATTTATCCGCTTCCTTCGGCTCTACCCGCTTCGGACGGCCGAGGAGCACTATGGGAGGCAGGTGAGCGCTGGAGGCTGGAGGTCACCCATGGCCCGATCCCGTAGCCGGTACGCGGCCGACCGCGGCCTGACCACCCGCATGGTCACCACCATGTTCCTGATCGGCCTGCTGTACGTGGTCCTGGCCGGCGTCCTGCTCGCCGTGCTGCGCGGCGCCTGGCCGGTCATCCTGATCATCACCGGGGGCCTGTTCGTCGCCCAGTTCTGGTTCAGCGACCGCATCGCGGCCTTCAGCATGGGCGCCCGCGAGGTCACCGCCGAGCAGGCGCCGGAACTGCACGGCGCGATCGACCGGATCTGCGCGCTCGCCGACATGCCCAAGCCGCGGGTCGCCCTCGCCGAGAGCGACGTACCGAACGCCTTCGCGACCGGCCGCAACGAGCGGACCGCCCTGGTCTGCGCCACGACGGGGCTGCTCCGGAGACTGGAGCCGGAGGAGCTGGAGGGCGTCCTGGCCCACGAGATGTCGCACGTCGCTCACCGCGACGTGGCGGTGATGACGATCGCCTCGTTCCTCGGCGTGCTCGCGGGCATCATCACCCGCGTCGCGCTCTGGGGCGGCTTTTCCCGCAACAGCCGCAGCAACGACCCCCTGGGCATCGCGATCATGCTGATCCCCCTGATCAGCGCCGTCGTCTACGCCCTGAGCTTCCTCCTGACCCGTCTGCTGTCGCGCTACCGCGAGCTGTCCGCCGACCGCACGGCCGCCCTGCTCACCGGCCGCCCCTCGGCCCTCGCCTCCGCGCTCACCAAGGTCAGCGGGCAGATGGCCCGGATACCGACGGAGGACCTGCGGAAGGCGGAGCCGTACAACGCCTTCTACTTCGTCCCGGCCTTCTCCTCCAAGGAGAGCCTGAGCCGGCTGCTCTCCTCGCACCCCACACTGGAGCAGCGGCTGGACCAGCTCGCCCGCATCTCCGCCGGCCTGTCCCGCCCGTAAGGAGCCCCCGTGGGCCTGCTCGACACGATCCTGGGCCGCAGCAAGCCGGTGCGCCCCGACCTCGATCAGCTCTTCGCCGTCCCGTCCGCCGCCCTCACCCTCCAGGCGGCGACCGGCTTCACGCCGACCGGGCGGGGCTCGGTGTGCTTCGCGGGCGTCGAGGGCGGCGCCTTCGCCCGTATCCAGCAGGACGTACGGGAGCTGCTGGACGCGGACACCGGGCGCGGCGGCGTCCCGGTGGAGTTCAGCCGGGACGCGTACGGCTACACCTGGCTGCTCGCCACGCAGCCGCCCGGGGACACCGCCGCCCTGGTCAACGACCTGCACGCGGTCAACACGCTGCTCCAGGACGGCGGCTTCGGCCCGCAGCTGCTCTGCTCACTGATCGCCTTCCGGGACGGGGACGGCCGGCCGCTGGCGCTGGTGTACCTCTACAAGCGCGGCACCTTCTACCCCTTCGCCCCGGAGCGGGGAGGCGGCGAGAAGCGGGACAACCCACGGGAGCTGCAGGTGCGTGCCGCCCTGGGAGCCGACCTGCGGGTGGAGAAGGACCTGGGGCGGTGGTTCCCGGTGTGGGGGGCGCCGGGGTGGTGAGGCGCAGCTGCCGTACGTCACTTCTCCGGCCGCGGGCGGAACAGCGCGTCGTCGTAGTCCGGAAAGATGAGCGGCATGTTCCGCCGGAAGTCGGCTACTTCCGCGCTGTCCTCGTATCCGGCGCACAGCGTCTTCGGCCAGTACCAGTATCCGCGTGAGGCGGCCAGGAGATCGACGTACTCGGCGAAGGTGCGGCCCGTGGAGGCCAGTTCCTCGCCGAAGTAGTGATAGCTGAGCTGGTCCTTGAAGGCGCCGTCGTCATCCCGCTCGAAAGCGACGCACGCTTCCGGGGTGAAGAAGTCGAAGGGCACCACGGGGCGGAATTCCTGCTCCCCGCCGGGGAACCAGGTCACCCCGCTCCAGTCGCCGAGCACTTTGTCGAGGGGCAGGATATCGATCAGGCCGTGATCCGACCTGTCCCCTTTTCCGACCTCGGGAACGATGCACCGCCATTCGAGCCTGAACGCCCCCACCTCGCCGTAGAACTCGGCCACTCCGGCGGGAAGCCGGGTGCCCGACTCCTCGATGACGCGCGAGATCCGGTCGGCCGGGAGTGGCTCGGCCAGTGTGTGGTCCAGTAGCTCGACGCGGGGGTTCTCGCGGAGTTCAGCGACCAGTGAGTCGAGTCGGTGCCTTGCCTTGCTCATGTACGTGTCTCCCGTCGCGCCGCCCGTTGCCTACGCCGGCCGAAATTCGCTACATGTTGTTGTTCTCGATCTCCCACGCGTCCCCGCCCACTTCCTTGTTCTTGGCGTCGTACAGGGTGTACTCCGCCCTGATCATTCCAGGAAGGCCGAATCGGTAGATGCTGTCGAAGGCTATGGCTTCCGGAGACCCCGGCGTCATTTTCATGTCGGCCGATGTGGGGTGGGAGCTGAAGTCCGCCGTCACGTGATAGCGGGCAGTGTATCCCTTCTGAAGAATGGCAACCTTGAGACCTTTCTCGACCTTCGCGTGATGCTGGCTGTTGGCCTGCCTGACCAGCGGCGTCAAATTCTCCAGATTCTTGCCCGAACCACCCAGGTTGTGGTTCAGGAGGTGCCCTTGCACCATGTAGTTCTTGAACCAGTCGCCGATCGGCGTGCCACTGGGCGGCCACCACGCGGGCTGCACCGTGGGGGCCTGCCCCGTCCCGAGCTGGCCGGCGAAGAGCTCCCCCTTCATCTCCACTCCCACATCGCCCGCGATGCCGTTGACCGTCACGGTGCGGGCTCCCTGCGGGTAGTCGACCCGCTGGTTGTAGCCCGCGAGCGGAGCACGCTGCACGACAGCCGGCTGCGCACGCTGGAGCGCGGTGCCCGAGGACACGGAGCGCTGGGCGGTGAGGTCCTCACGCCGGCCCGGCGCGGGAGCCCGCATGACCCGTGTGGCGTTGGCCTCCGCTTCCCGTTCGAACCGGTCGGAGGGGTCGGAGACGCGCAGTCCGGAACCGTTGTCGGTGCCGGCGACGGGCCCTTGCCGTTGCTGGATGACGTGGGTGAGCTCATGGGCCAGCGTGTGCCGGTCGGCTCCGCCGTCGCCGATGACGACATGGTGGCCGGAGGTGTAGGCGCGGGCGCCGACCTCGGCCGCCGAGGCCCTGGCGGCCGCGTCGTTGTGGATGCGGACATCGGAGAAGTCCGCCCCGAGCCGGGACTCCATGTCGGAGCGGACCGCCCCGTCCAGCGGCCGGCCGGCGGTGCGCAGGACGTCCCCGACGGCCGAGCGCTGCACCGACGCCCGGTCGTCCGCCTGCTCGTGGCCGCAGCCCGCACCGTGCCTGTGCCGGTCCTGGGCGGACGGGTGGCCCGCGGCCCGCAGCATCTGGACGACGGCCGCGTTCCCGATACTGCCCTGCAGGGCGAGGCGCCCGGTGAACGGCGCACCGGGCGCGGGCGCAGGCTTGCGGGCCTGGGCGGGACCGTGGGCCGCACCGGTCTTCTCAGCACCGTCCTGGCTGCGCATGGAGACCTCTTCCTGCTAGGAGACTGACTCTCCCTGCATACCGCGGGCCGCGGCTCCGGTTCCAGGCCCCCCGGGGCACAGTTGATTGGCCCCTGCGGGCGTCAACTCCACGGAGGGACGGGCGAATCGCACGGCGCTAGACGTCCGCGATGACGTCGGCCAGGTGATGGCCCGCCCCGTACCGGACGATGCCGCGCAGCAGGTCGAGCGGGTCGCAGGGGCGCGCCCCGCGCTTGTGGGGCTGGTGGGTGAAGGGGATGCCGGACCAGGGGTTGTCCTTGTGGTGGTGGCTGCCTCGCGGAGCGTCCGGGTCGATCGCCCAGTGCACCCACGTGCTGTCGTGGTGCAGACAGATGACCTGTCCGAGATACCAGACGGCGCCTTGCAGGAACGGCCCCTCGCGGTCGGCGTCGAAGTCGGCGAGGGTGCGGTAACCGTCGCGTACCTGCCGCTCCAGGGCGTCCAGCGTCGACGGGGCGAAGTCGTCCCACCCCTCGGCGTCCTGCGCCGCCGCCAGAGCCCGGACCCAGGACGGGTGGGCGTCCCGCCGCCGGGCCAGCCACGACTGGAGCCACGCGTCCGCCGGCTGCGGGCCGATCGGGTCCAGGGGCGAGCGTTCCTTGTGCGGTTCCCAGCCCGGGACGATCCGGCGCCGCGCGGACACGGCCTCGGCCAGCTCTTCCCGCTCTCGGGTGAACGCCTGCCCGGACTCCTCGGCGAGGGCGACGTCGATGAGGACGCCGATGAACACCGGGGGGAGGCCGAGGGCGGGGTCGGGGCGGACGAACGCTTCACCGTCCTCACCTCCCGCGTCGGGGTCGATGTCCCACCGGCCGCCGCAGACGTCCATGAGGACTTCGCCGATGTAGGGGATCGCGGCCCGGCGCAGGCCGTCGTCGGACTCCTCGTCGAGCAGCTCCCGTTCGAGGGCGGCCAGGGAGGCGGGCGTGTAGTCGAGCGCGAAGCCGACGGGCAGGTGGACCTGTTCGAGCCGTGCGGTCAGCACCTGCATGTCGTCCAGCCACCGGTCGAGGAGCTCCTCACGGGTGGGGCGGTGCGGGTCGGTGGTCATGACCGGGAAGCGTAGGCGGCCACCCCGCCCCGGTGCCAAGTGCCCCGGGAGGAGGTGTGTTTGTTGTGCGCCACGCCTGTGTATCCCCTGTGAGTCCCGGGATGCCGAAGGCTAGGGTGCCAGGAAAGGCGGTGGCATCGACGGGGGCCATGCACCGCCGGACCTCCCTTGCCCGCCCTGCGCTCAAGGGCTGACCGCTGCCCCCACGAGGGACATACACACATGCATTCTGCGATACGCGCACGCGGCTGGTTAAGGCTTCGTGTGGCGGCCGTCGCCTTCGGCGCGACCGTGCTGGTCGCCGGGCCGCTGCCCGGCCTGCACCACGATGCCGATGCGGCGCCGCCGAAGCCGATGCTGGGCCGTTGCATGGACAAGTACGGCACGAGCCCGACACCGCCGCCGGCCTACAAGCTGCCCGGCTCCAAGCCCGCCGGCCCGAACCAGTGGAAGACCCCGGACGCCGAGGACCGCTTCTACGCCTACGACCACCTCGCCAAGGGCTTCGAGGCGCTCACCGACCCCGGGCTGATCGATCTGCCCGACGGGGACAACCCGAAGAACTACAAGTGGGGAACGCCGGAGAACGCGGTCACGACCTGGAAGCAGACCCAGGCCGGCTCCAAGCCCTACAAGGGCACGTTCAACGAGTGGCTGAACAACATCTACTCGCGCAACGAAGGCAACAACAAGCGGGGCAGCAGCTTCGAGTCCGAGGTCGTGAAGTACTTCGGCCTCGGCGGGGTGGACTGGATCTGCCAGAAGAACCTCCGCGACCTCAACCCCGGTCTGCACAAGGAGCTCGAACGGGCCCTCGGCAAGGACGTGATGAAGGACGGCCGGGTCTTCGACGCGGTCAACCAGCGCACCCGGACCGTCTACGAGGTCAAGTCCGGCATCGGTTACGACGCCCGGCAGCTGAAGATCGACGCCGAGCTCGTCCGCCGGGGCTGGAAGGTCGTCTACATCAACGGGCTGGAGCCCGACGAGAAGACGGTCGGCAAGTACAAGGCCGCCGGCGTCAAGTACTACCGGCACGCCGCCACGCCGAACCCGCGCTTCACCCCGGGCACGTACACCCCGAAGGACACCCGGCTGATGACGCCGGACCCGAACCGCCCCTCCTTCGGCTCCGGCGCCGACATGGCCCGCAGGTCCGCGCCGACCCCCGAGGACGTCCGCCGTCAGATCGAGCAGGCCCGCGGCCGGATCACGCAGCCCGGCAACGGCCTGCGCAACCCGGGCGGCGTCGACTTCACCACCCTCGACATCTCCTACGTCGGGCAGACGAAGACGGGGAACCTCTCCTACGCCTTCAGCGCGAAGAACACCGACGAGGAGACGGCACCCGGCTACGGCGGCCAGGACAAGGCCCAGCTCATCTCGGACGCCTTCTTCACCTGGCTCGCCCTCACCCCTGACCACTTCTGGGTCAACCTCAATCCTGACGACCCGAACACGGTCATGGAACCGCCGTTCGACAAGACCGACGCGGGTCGCGTCCTCCTCGAGGCCGACATGGAGATGAAGCACGACTTCGGTCGCGCCGAGGACCCGAAGACCGACGCCGGAAAGCGGTTCTGGGACGAGATCACGAAGATCGACGGAGCGCCCTGCATGGGCTCCACCCGCAACTGGATCGTCCCGAAGAAGGCCCAGGTCCGCATCGAGAACGACGGCGCCTACATCCTCAGCGCCCCGCTCGACGTCAAGACGGTCGCCCAGGACTACAGCACGCCCGGCCCCGGCGGCGGCATGCCCTGCAAGCTGACCAAGGAGCAGACCGCGCACAACATGGACGTCTACCGGCAGACGGTCCTGCCGGTGGTCCAGAAGCAGATCAACGAGGCGCCCAAGTACGCCGATCTGCGCCGCGTCTACAAGGCCCGCATCGCCGCCGAGTACGTCCGCCAGACCGTCGCCCAGGACAAGAAGGCCTTCGGCGGCTCCTTCGCGAAGATCATCGACAGCAACCAGGTCAAGCGCTGGCCCCTGCGCGGCAAGAACGCCGACTGGGACAAGATGACGGTCTGGAAGGAGATGAAGCGCTCGTACAGCGAGGGCGACTTCAAGTACGAGATCCCCGTCGGCGGTGAGGTCTGGGTCTACACCGTGGGCGGCGTCGACCTGACCAAGCAGCCCCAGGAGAAGGTCAGCAAGGCCCGGTTCCGGGCCGAGAAGCCCAACCTGCCCTCGGTGGTGCAGGGTTCGCGCAACGAGGCCCTCGACTACCAGGCGACCGGCACCACGGTGATGGGCGGCGACAACAGCGGCCGGACCGGTGGCGGCGGCCCCGCCCCCACCCCGACCCCGACCCCGTCGCCCACTCCGACCGGCAAGCCCACGGAACAGCCGACGGCCACCCCGACACCCACCCGCACCCCGGCCCCGAGCCCGTCCGGCAACGGCGGCCACAGCACACCGCCCGCCGCGGGCGGTGACCCGGACGGCCACATGGCCGACACCGGCACCCAGGTCCTGACCGTCGCCGCCATCGCCGCCGCACTTCTCGCGGCCGGCGGGACGCTGGTCTGGATCAGGCGCAGGCGCGGTATCGGCGGCTAGCCGGGACGCGGTCGCTCGTACGCGACGGCCCCCACACCCCGATGCGGTACGGGTGTGGGGGCCGCTCCACGGGACGGTGACGGGCGGGAGCTCAGCTGTTCGCGGCGTGACCCAGGAAGGCGGTCCAGGCGGCGGGGGCGACGGCGAAGGTGGGGCCGTCGGTGACCTTGGAGTCGCGGACGTGGACGGTGTGGGGGCAGGCGGCTACCTCTACGCAGGACGCGGCTTCGCTTCCGCTGTAGCTGGACTTGTGCCAGTCGTAGGCGACTTCGATGCAGGCCTCGCCCTCGTTGCCGCTGTAGCTGGACTTGAACCAGGCCAGCCGGGGTCCGTGGATCACAGTTGCCTCACCTTCGTCTCGATGATCTCCGCGGACTTCCAGGGGTTGAGCGCCTGCGCCCGCAAGATGCCGAAAAGGTCGAGCTGGTCGCTCACTTGCTCCAACTTCGAGATCAACCTACCGCCGCCCTGCGCCTCCACATACATCAAGTTGCGGCCTTCCGCCGTGGACATCAACTGCATGGGACCCATCAACCCGGCGTGAGTGTGCTGAGCCGACGGCATCACCTGCACCGTCAGGTGGTTGAACCGCTCCATACATTCGAGTACGTGACGCAGTTGCTCCTTCAGCACCTCGGGCCCGCCGAGCGTCCGGTCCAGGACCGACTCCTCGATGACGTACCCGATGCGCGGCGGCAGCGTGCGCGACAGCACGCTCTGCCGTTCGAGCCGCGCTCCGACGTGCCGGGCGATCTCGTCCTCGGTGTACGCCGGCACGCGCGACCGGTACAGCGCGTGCACGTACGCCTCCGTCTGAAGCAGGCCCGGGATCAGCATGGTCTCGTACGCGCTGATCACCCGCGCACTCCGCTCCAGCTTCGCCCAGTCCAGGAACTTCGGCGGGTACTTCTCCTCATCCACCAACTCGCAGCAAGCCTTCAGCGCCCCGCCCGCCCCGAACACCCGGTCGGCGTCGATCAGCAGGTCGCGCGAGGGAATGCGCTCCGCCCGCTCGGCCGCACCCATCAAGGACTCCGAGATCAGCAGTTGCTCCGCCGCCTCCTTCTGCGTGAGTCCCGCGCGCACCCGGTGGATGCGGATCAGCTCCCCCACCAGCCGCCGCCCGCGCGTCGTCTCGCCACTCGTCCCCACAGCCCTCACCACCCTCCCCACATCGCATGGATGTGGATCGCGTCCTGCTGGTCACGCTACGCAGTCGCGGCGATGCTCATAGCCATGACGAGCAAGAATGTCCCCGAATGGGTACCCGCATCGGGGCACCAACTCCATCTCACCGGAGTCCACTTCGACGCGATCCGACTGCGCGGCGTACGGGGCGAGGCGGTGCTGCACCACCTGGCGACCCTCACCGACGGCGACCCGGGGCCCGTGGTGCGGGAGATCGCGGGAGCCCGGTGGACGTACTTCCTGCTCGCGCCCGGTGTGAGCCGGGACTTCGACTGGCCGCCCGGCGCGAAGTGCTTCGGGCCGGCGGTCCGCGACCAGTACGTGGGAATCCCGGCCGCACACGGCAACACGTACCCGCTGAGCTGGCGGTGCGGGCCGCCGGAGGCGGGGGACTTCGTGGACGCGGAGCTGCTGCACGGGGTGGTGACGGCGCAGCTCGTGGCCGAGGAGTGACCGGGCGGGGGTCGCCTCGACCCTGAGGAGCGACAGCAGAGGAGCGATCCCGTCGCCCTGTTCGCCCCGTCTGACGGCCCGCCTCACCGACCACTGACCGCCCGCCGGGCCGGGCTCAGAGGATCGGCGGGCGTCCCAGCCGGGTCATGCGCCAGACGGTTCGCCACTTCATCGCCCTGCGCGGACTGCACGGCGTGCGTACGCCTTCGACGAAACCGCCCCACCACGCCGTGGCTCCGTCCAGGGACCGGACGCGTGACATGGTGAGCAGGATCCACACCCCGAGGTACACCGGGATCAGGGGCAGCGGCAGTCGGCGGCGTGCGAGCCAGACGCGGTTGCGGGCCGTGAAACGGTAGTAGCCCGCGTGCCGGGACGGGGACGTCTTCGGGTGCTGCAGGACGAGTTCGGGCTCGTAAAGGATCTTCCAGTCCGCATCGAGCGCACGCCACGCCAGGTCGGACTCCTCATGTCCGAAGAAGAACTCCGAAGCCCACAGGCCGGTCTCTCGCAGCATCGGCATGGAGAAGGCGTGTCCGCCGCCGAGGAAGGCGGTCACCAGGCCGCGCCGCATCGGGTCGTCGGCGCGCAGGCGCGGCACCCAGCGTCGCTCGGTGTGCCCGTGCTCATCAGCGACGCGGAAACCCACGATCCCCAGGCGCGGGTCCGACGCGAACAGGGTCTGGATCCTCCCGAACACGTCCGTCTCGATGAGCAGACCGTCGTCGTCCAGTTCGACGACGACATCCACTTCGCCGGAGTCACGCAGCATCTCCAGGCCGACGTTGCGCCCTCCCGGACAACCGAGGTTGTCCGGGAGCGGGACCTTGGTCACATGGGGCGCGACGTCCACGTCGTCGAGGGGCGTCGCGTTTCCGATCAGGATCACTCGCGCCGCAGGTGCGTCCTGCCTTTCCACCGAAGCGAGCAGAGCCGCCACTTCCCGAGGGCGAGTCCCCATGGTGACGATGACGACTCCGATGCGCGGCAAGGGCATGGCGGTGAACTCCAGCGGTCGGTGGAGCCCCGAGGCTAGTGCGTCAGCCGGCCGAACCGGCAAACGCCCACCCCTCACGTGCGCTTGAAGAACTCGATCTCGCCGAGGGCGATCGGCCGTCCCTTCTCCTGCCCTGCCGCCTCCCGCACGACGAGGCTGATGGACACGACGTCGCTGATGCCGGTCCGTATCGTCTGCTCGCCGGGCTTGTCGGTGAGGGTCCAGGCCTTGTCGTGGATCTTGCCGTCCTTCGTGGTGATGCGGACGTCCGCCTGGGTCGGCCTGGCGCCCCGCCCGAATGCCTCGGGCTTCGTCGACACCCCCGTGTGGACCGTCACGCCGACCAGCCGGAACGGCTTCTCGAACTCCGCGGTCAGCGAGTCGCCCACCTTCGGGGCGCCCCAGTACGTGTTCGTCACCCCGTCCGTGGCCAGCTTCGCCGGGTGCCCCGGGGCGGCCGCGCTCGCCGAGATGTCCGTGGGGCTGATCTCCCCCGTTCCGCCGAGCTTGTCCCGTACGTCCTCGACGACGAAGCGCCCCGCCGGTACGAGCAGGAAGCCCGCGATCAGCAGGCCGACGATCACCAGGGCCAGCACGCTCCCCCGCAGCAGCCGTCCCGACCCCGCCCGCACCTTGCGGTCGAAGGGCCACCTGGTGCGCCACCAGGGCAGCGGTTCAGCCTGCTCACCCGGCCTCAGGGGCGCCGCGCAGCTGCGGCAGAAGCGGCGTTCCGGCCGGTTGGACGCGCCGCACGACGGGCACGGCACACCGCCCGGCTCGTCGCTCGCCGCGACCGGCCGGACGACCGGGCGCGCCGCGACCGGCACGCCGGGCTGCACGGCCCCTACGGGCTCGTCCTCCACGGGCGGCCGGGGCCGGACAGGTGCCGGAGCCGGGGGCGCCGGACGTACGGGCGCCGGAGCCGGGGCCGCCGGACGTACGGGTGCCGGGGTAACGGGAGTTGGGGGCGCGGGCGTGGGAGTCGGCGCGGGCGTGGGCGCGGGGGCGGGGGCGGGCGCGGGTGTGGGAGTCGGCGCGGGCGTGGGAGCAGGTGTAGGCGTAGGAGTGGGTGTGGGTGTGGGTGTGGGTGTGGGTGTGGGTGTGGGTGTGGGTGTGGGTGTGGGCGTAGGAGCGGGGGCGGGGGCGGTCGGAGGCGCGGGGGCGGCCTCGGGTTCCGGCGTGCGCACGGGGGCGTCCGCCTCCGGGGCCGGCGTCGGAGTCGGGGCGGGGACCGGGGCCGGAGCCGTCGGCGTCGGCGGAGGGGGTGCCGGGGTGGTCGTTTCCGTCCGGGCGGGCTCCGTCCGGGCACGGCGGGACGACCAGCCCAGGTACGTACCGCAGTTTCCGCAGAAGTCCTCGTCCTCGCCGTTGGCGGTGCCGCACGCCGGGCACGAGCGCGTCACGTCAGTCTCCCGTCTCGTCCGGTGTGCCGGGCAGGATCTCCACCCGGCAGGTGAGGTGCGCCGGGCACGAGGCCTCGACGACGCGCAGGACGCGGGCCGCGTCCACCGGGCCCCCGTCGGTCGCCCGGACCCGTACCAGCAGTTCGCCGGTGGGCGGAGGAGGCAGCTCCGCCCCCGGTTCCCGCGACCAGGCGGCGCCGCCGCCGTCGTGGATGTGCGCCTCCACGCCGAAGCAGAGCCGCAGGTGTTCCGTGAGGCCGCGGCGGGTTCCGCGCCAGCGGTGGAGTTCGACGGCACGTGCGACGGCGGCCCGGCGCAGCTCCGTGGGCCATGCGGGGTCGAGGCCGGCCCCGACCCAGGACGACAGCCAGGGCAGGAAGTCGTCCGGGGTCAGCGCCGGGTCGAAGTAGGCCGGGAGGTTGTCGAGCGTGGACAGGACGGGCGCCAGGACCGTGTCGAGGCCCGCCGTGAACCGCTGGGCGAGGTCATCGTCCGCGTACAGGGCGGGCAGCAGGCCGCCGATCGGGTAACGGCTGGGGAGCCCGGGGACCGCGGCCCTGGTCATGAGCGGTCACCGGCCCCGCCCGCGGTGACGACGACCTGGTGCTGGTGGGAGAAGACGAGGGCGTTCGCCGCGACGTCGATCCGTTCCGCCGCCGCTCCCCGGCGTCCCGTGAGCGGGTCGGCGGGGAACAGCCGCACCTCGTCCACCAGGCGGACCCCCGGCACGCTCTGGAGAACGGCGAAGATCTCGCCGTACTGGACGGGCCTGCCGAAGGGCCAGCCGGACCCGTCCGTGCCGCCCCGCAGCGGGTCGATGCGGCGGAACAGCGCGTCGAGCGCGTCGGCGCGGACGCGGTCCACCTCCCCGTCGGCCGCGACCAGTTCGGCGACCACGGTGACGCCCTGGTAGGCGGGGGGTTCCACGACCAGCCGGGTGCCGACGAGCCGCCGCTCGTCGAGCCGTCCGGCGACCGCAGCCAGCACCGAGTCCGGCGGGATCAGCTGCTCGAACCGCAGCCGGCCGCCCTCGTCGGGCACCGCGTCGGGCACCACGAGGACGCGCACGGCACCGGCCTCGCCCGCGACGGCGGGCAGGCAGCGGACCCTGCGCAGCGAGGGCGCCGCCTCGCGGGCGATGACCTCGTAGTCCTCGGCCGTGACCGCCCGCTCCTGGACCCGCAGGATCTGGGGCGCGCGCACCTTCGCGTTCTCCACGGTCTCGCCGTCGACGCCGCCCCGGGCAGCCTCGCGGTTGTCGACGCCCGCGACGTACGGCACCGAGCTGCGCAGCACGCGGATGGCGCCGCGGGCCACGTTCCCGGCAGCCCCGCCGCCCGTACGGTAGCGGGGGACGCGGAGTTGGGCGCCCTTCGGGGGCACCGCCCCGTACACACGCATCGTGCCGTCCGCCTCGCGCACCTCGGGAGGGAAGGCGAACACGCCGTTGACGGCGTCGATCCGCACGTGCCGGTCGTCCGGGGACGAGGCGCCGAAGTGCTCCACCGGTGTCCAGACGTGCCAGCCGTCGGCGGAGGACACCTGGACGACGGGCGGCTCCCCGTCCAGCAGGAGCGGCACCCTGGGCACGGTGAAGGTCTGCCCGGCGACACCTTCGGATACGCCGAGCGGCACGTCGAGGACCGTCTCCGCGTGTTCGACGCCGGTGGTGCCGCCGACGGTGAACACCTCGGCCTCGCGGATCGTCGGTGACTCCGAGTAGAAGGGCTGCCCCGGTTCGGGCGCGGTGACGCGGCAGCGCAGCCATCCGGCCCGGATGCCGGCCGTCACGGAGGCCGTGTGCCCGGCGGGTACGAACACGGTCACCTCGCCGGGCTTGTTGAGTCCGCCGGTGCTGTCGGTCCCCGTCAGGCAGGGCACCCAGCGGGCGCCGTCCCACGCCTCCCACACCAGGGGCGGCTGCCGGGGGTCGACGCCGACGCCCTCCACCCGGCTGTCGAGGCGTACGGCGACGATGCACCGGGGCACGGCGGTGGGCAGCCCGAAGAGCAGGGCGTCGCCCGGCTCGGGCCGGGACTGGAAGCAGGGGATGTCCTTGCCCGCGCCGAGCGGCGCGGTGCGGTCCGTCTGATCACCGGACACGGGCGCGGTGACGAGCCTGACCAGGGAACTCGGGACGATCGCCAGGTCCTCGGCGGTCGAGAAGACCACCGCCTCCTCCGTCTCGCCCCGGGCGGTGGCGACCTCGGTGCCGGCCGGCAGCCGCACGGTGTCCGGCTGCGGTGCGGACAGCCAGAAGTCGACGTCGGCGCGGGCGACCGTCGGCGGGAACAGCTGGACGCCGAGCAGGTCGAGGAAGGCGGAGTAGTTCCGGTCGGGCACCCGGTTCAGCCGGTAGAGCAGCTGGTCGACCATGTACGCGAACGTCTCGATGAGCGTGACCCCGGGGTCCGACACGTTGTGGTCGGTCCATTCCGGCGAGCGCTGCTGGACGTACCGCTTGGCCTCGTCGACGAGCTGCTGGAAGCGCCGGTCGTCCAGGTTGGGTGAGGGCAGGGACATCAGGACGCTCCCGCTTCGGGACTCTCGGAGGACGGGATCGTGTAGAAGGGGAAGACGAGGTTGCGCAGGTCGTTGGTGGACCGCACGGTGTAGTGCACGTCGATGTAGAGGGTTCCCTCGTCGACGGTGTCGAAGGCGACCACCACGTCCCGCACCTCGATGCGTGGTTCCCAGCGCTCCAGTGACGTACGCACCTCATGGCCGATGCGGCCGGCGGTGGCGCCGTCGCCCGGCGCGAAGACGTAGTCGTGGATGCCGCACCCGAACTCGGGCCGCATGGGCCGCTCCCCCGGCGCGGTGCCGAGCACCAGGCCGATGGCCTCCTCGATCTCCTGGTCCCGCTCGACCATGCCGATGCCGCCCGTGGCGCCGACCCGCAGGGGGAAGCCCCAGCCGCGCCCGATGAATCCGCCCTGGCTCACAGCGGTCCCCCGATCAGCACGTTCGGCGCGCCGCTGACGATCTTGGCGCCGCAGCTCGTCATGTCACCCATGCGGGCGGCCGGCAGCCCGCCGATCAGCACCATGCCGCCGATCGCGGCGGCCGGGGACGGCATGATGACGTTGCCCGGTCCGAGCAGGGCGTGCGGCGGGACGACGCACACGTGCAGGCTGCCGGTGACGGCGGCCGGCCTGCCGCCGATCAGCACGGTGGCCACGGCCACCGCACCCGGTGGCGGGGTGCCGATGAGTCCACCGTGGACGGTGGGGTCGCCCGTGCGGGCTGCGGGGGGCATGGCTGCTGTTCTCCTTGCTGGATCGGGGCTTCGGGTGGCGGCGGAGCGGCCCGGGGGGTCAGTTGATCCGGATGAGCTTGGCCTTGAGCACGGCGAGCAGTCCGCCGTCCACGGTCACTCCGGTCTTGCCGTTGATGGTCACCGAGGCTCCCTTCACCTCCACGTTCCCCGTACCGGCGTCGAGCGTGATCCCCGACCGGCCGAGGGACAGGGAGCTCAGCACCCGGGAGGTGCCGCGCGCGAACACCTTCAGCGCGATCTCTCCCCGCCGTTCGTCCAGGGTGACCTCCAACTGCTTGTCACCGGTGGCGAGGCGCACTCCGGACGGGCCGCGCGGCGCGTCGAGCAGTTCGATCCGGTTGCCCGAACGGGAAACCAGGGAGCGGCGGTTGACCTTGCCACTGGTCGGGTCGACGAGCGGCACGTCGTGGGGCGACGGTTTGTCGACGCCGTTGTAGAGGCCGCCCAGCACGTACGGGCTGTCCAGCAGGCCCTGTTCGAAGCCGACCAGCACCTCGTCGTTGACCTCGGGGCTGAACACCCCGCCACCGCCCTGGCCGCCCCACTGCACCGTACGGACCCAGTCGGACACGTACGTGTCGTCGAGCCAGGGGAACTTGAGGCGCACCGAGCCGCGTTCGCCCTTGCCCCTGCCCTCGCGGATGTCGGTGACGACGCCGATCGCGAGGCCCGGGATGCGGGGGGCGTGCGAGGACGGGTCGCCGCCGCCGGTGAGACCGGAGAGCGAGCGGTCGGGGGCGGCGCTGACGAGCACGGTCGTGCGGTAGCCGCCGTGCGGGTCGAGGACGTGGTGGGCCGCCGTCGCCGTGTAGCGGCCGGCGAACGCGGGTCCGACGTTGCCGAGGGCGACGGGTTCGCCGGCCCGCAGGCGGGGGTTGCCCTCGGCGACCGCCTCGATCTCCCCGAAGCCGGCGCTGACCTGCGCGGCCACCGCTCCCGCGGCCGCGACGGCTTCGGCCTGGGTCCGGTACGGGGTGTCGGCGACCGTCATCCGGGCGTTCGGTCCGAACGCCCCGGCCGCGGCGGACGGGCTCATCCCCGGGACCACCGTGGTGCTGCGGACGGACTGTTCGCGTGCCACCAGCCGCGTCTTGGTCTCCACGTTCCAGCCGCGCACCTCGACGCTGTCCGCCCCGTCCGCGCCGGTCAGCACCGCTCGCAGGGCCAGCAGGTTCCGTCCGTACTCGAGCACCATCGGGTGCCGGGTGGCGGACGTGGAGGGGGAGGGCGCCGAGGCGGCGGGCTTCGGCTTCACGAACTGCAGCAGGCCCTTCTCGTCCACCCGCACGTGCGCGCCGCTCTCGGCCGCCAGGTACTGGAGGAAGTCCCAGTCCGAGATGTTGGGCTGGGTCAGCTGCTTGTACATGACGGGGGCCGCCTCGACCTTCCCGCAGGAGAGCCCGGCTCCGGCGGCGACCTTGCGGACGATGTCGGCGGCCTTCATGTTGCGGAAGGCCACCACCTTCCGCCCGCGCTGGAGCCGGTGCGCCTTGGAGAAGGCGCGGACGACGGTGAACGAGCCGGTGGTGTCGCTGTCGAGTTCGAGTGCGGTGACCTCACCGGTGAACAGCCGCTCGCGCGCCCGCTCCTGGACGGTGACCACCGAGATCTTCAACGGGGTGCCGATGGTGATCCCGGTGGCGGTGAGCAGCGTGTGGTACGGATCGCGGTAGGTCAGTACGGCGGTGTCGGGCAGGCCGACGTTCTCGTCGACCGCGCAGCTCACCAGCTGGGACGCCCAGGCCTGCGGGAGCTCGGCGGGGGCCTCGACGATCGGGTCGGCGGCGAAGGAACGGGCGGGTGCGGTCACCGGGCGCCCTCCGGGGCGTGGTCTTCCATGGCGGGCACGAGGAGTTCCGTGCCCGGGATCAGCCGCATGGGATCGTCGATGCCGTTGGCCTCGGCGATCGTGCGCCACGCGGTGGCGTCGCCGTACTCGCGCCAGGCGAGCAGCGGCAGGCTGTCACCGGCCACCACCCGGTGGGTACGGCGGGCCTCCTTCGATCCGGACGTGGGGTTCTGCCCGGCCGGGTCGACGCTCGCCTCCTCGATCGACAGGGAGCAGGTGGCGCGCAGCGGCTTCCCGTCGACGTCGAAGAGCGTGTACGAGACGGAGAGGCTGGAGAGCACCCCGTCGAACGACGTCGTCTTCGACGTCCCCCAGTCGAAGCGCACCCAGGGGCTCGACGGCTTCTTGCGGCCGAGGCTGCTCGGCGTCGGCACACAGGCCGTCATCAACTGCTCGACCGCCTTCTCCACCGAGTTGTCGTGGGTGGCGGTGGCGTCGAGGAAGACGTCGAGGGAGAGCGAGCGGGGCCCGCTCCCGACGAACTCGGGCAGCGCGGACGCACCGGCCGTCCGGGAGGGGGTACGCCGCCACTCGGTGCTCTTGGTCAGGGAGAGCGTCGCCGGATTGAACTGGAGGGTGAGCCGGGCGAGGGTACCCGACGGCTTGGCGCCCACGTCCGCGGGCGGCTCCATGATGGTCAGCTGGGCACGGGCACGGCTCGTACGGGCAGTCGCCGCCACGGTGTTCCTCCTTCCTGCTCGTCGTCTCGGTCATGGGCGCGGGTGTACGGGCGGCGGGCCATCAGGACGGCACCAGGCCCTCGTGCGCGATCTCCAGGGTCTCGATGGCCGCCTCGGAACTGGACGGGTCGAAGGACGGGCCCTGCCAGCGCACCGGCACGATCCCCTGGATCTGCCAGCTGATGATCCGGGTCAGGTTCGGCCGGAGGGCGACGATCTCGCCGTCCTTGCGCTCCACCCGCTGGGTCGTCTCGTTCAGCCACCGCGCGATCTTCAGCGTGTCGGTGGTGACGGGGCGGGTCAGCGTGATGTTGGTCCAGGTGATCCGCCCGGGCAGCTGCCAGGTGAAGCCGTTGTTGCCGCCCTCGGCGTACTGCTCCAGCTCCACCTCGGCGCCCAGACCCGAACAGGTGTGGAACGCCCCCAGGTCGCTGCCCCCGATGGCGAGTTTGAAGAACACGCTCGTCGCGAAGATGTTGTCCGTCATGTGCGTCTCTTCTTCTCTGCTGTGCGGGTCGGGTGCGTTCTCTGCTGTCCGGGTCCAGGGCGTTCTCCGCGGTCCGTCACGGGAGGGTCCGGTTTCAGCGGCGGCCGTCGCGCGGCCGCCCTGTGCGTTCCCGCCCTCTGCGCAGGTCCGCCCGGATCAGCCTGCTGACCGGGTCGAGCAGCCGCCGGGCGAGCTCCTCGACGTCCACGCCGGGGATCTCGTCCGTCCGCGACGCGGGGGTGGGCGGTGGGGCCGCGGCCGGAGTACGGGCGGTCTTCGGCTGGACCACCCGGACGGGGACTCCGGCGAGCCCCGCCTCGTCCATGGCCCGCTGGACGGCCTGCTCCCGGGAGCCCGTCGCGCGGTTGCCGGGACCGGCACTGCGCGCGGGACCTCCCTGGACTGCGCCGGGCCGGGCCGGTGCGGGGCGGGACGCGCGCACGGTGAGCTCGCGCGGTCCGCCGGCCGGGGCGTCGCCCGCCGGGGCCGGCCCTGCGGCGGGCACGCCGGTTTCCGGCACCACCGGCATCGAGAGGCGCTGAAGCGGCACGGGGACGGCGTTCCCGGCCGGCGCGGACCCGGGCGGATGCGGGCGCACCACGGGGACGGCGGGCGGCGCGGACCGGGCGGGCGGTGCGGCCCGCGCCGGGGACGGTGGTTCGGGCTGGTGGGCGGCGGGGTGCCCGGCCGGACTCCGGCCGCGCGACGGGGTGCCGGGGCGGGGGCCGCCGGGCGGGGCCGGCACGGGAGCGGTCGGCGCGGCAGCGGTGGCGCCGCGCGCGGAGCGCTGGACCAGCCGCGCGAGGGAGCCGCGCACCGGGGAGCCGCCCACGGAGGGCTGGGCGGTGGGAAGGGTGGCGGGGCGACCGCGCACGGCCTTCCTTCCCCTCCCCGACTCCCCCGGGTCACCGGCTTCCGGGCCGTCGGCCGTCGCGTTTCCTCGCGGGGCGGTGCGGGGCGCGGGGGCCGCCTGTGACCGGAGGCCGGGTCCACCGGTCCGCGGGAGGCCGCTGCCGGGTTCACCGGCCCGCTGGAGGCCGCGCGACGGGGTGACGGGTGCGGACACGGAACGCTGGACGGCGGCGCCGTGCGGCTGCGACTGGTGCCCGGCGAGGGGTGCGCGGGGCGCAGGGGCGGGCCGGCCGGCCGGGGTGGCGCGGGTGTCCGGCGGCCCGTCGGAGCCCGGCCGGGGGACGTCCCGCCGCCAGGTCGCCGCCACGACGGGCCGCCTGGGGGTGGCCGATTCCGGCGCGGTGAAGCCCTCGGCGGCCCCCGTGCTCACGGACAGCGTCCGCCCGGTGAGCAGCGCGCGCGACCGCTGGACCACCGTCGGCTCAGGGCCCGTTCCCGTGTCCCGCCGCGGCTCCGGCCCCTGCCCGCCGGGGCCTCGCGGCGCGATCCGCCGGACGCGCACCGGAGCGGGCGGGGTGGACGGGGCCGTCGGGGAGGACGGGGTGGCGGTGCTCGTGGGCGTGCGGGCGGCGTGCGCGGCGCGCTGGACGGCCGTCGGCTGCGGGGTGCCGGACACGGGAGCGGCCTCGGCCCGGGCCGCCGGGCGCAGCGGCATGGCGGGCCCGGAGGCCGGGGCGTGCGCGGACGTCTGCGGCCCACCCGGCGTCGGCCCATCCGACAGCGGGCCCGTCGTTCCGGGCCGCGCGCGACGGGCGTCGCCCAGCAGCGGGGCGTCGCCCGGGGTCCCGGCGGTCGGCGGCAACGCGGAGAGGGGCGCGCCGAGTCCGCCCCGGGTACGGGCCCGGGAGCCCGGTCGGCCGGGGCCGGAGAGGGGCGACCCGGGCGTGGCCGCGGGGCCGGCGTCGGGTGCGGACGTGCCCGCGCGGGGCGGAGACGCGGGTGCGGGTGCGCGCTGGACGGATGACGGGGAGCCTGCTGCGTCGGCCCGCGGCGCGACGGGGCCGGACACCGGACGCTGCCGCTCCGGCCCAGGGCGCTCGGTCGCCGGCCGGCCCTGAGGCCGTCCCGTCGGGGTCTGTGCGGCCGGGGTGTGTGCGGCCGGGCTCTGGCCCGGCTGCCGAGACCGCCCCGGCGAAGGGGGCACCGGAGACGAGGGGGCCGCAGCGGGCGGGGCCGCGTCCGGGGTCTGCCGCTGGACCACGGGCAGCGCCGGGCCCTGCGGCTCGGACGCGCCGGAGCGTACGACGCCGGCTCCGCCGGGCAGGCCGAAGGAAGCCGCTCCGGGTGGCATGTCCCGCAACGGCTTGCCCAGGCCGGGACGTACTGGAGGAACGGCGGGCAGTCCCGGGCCCGAACCCTCGCCTGCCCCGCCGGTATCCGTCCGCCCGGGCACAGCCGCACGCTGAACAGCTGCCGCAGGCGGGGTGGTTGAGGCCGGCGCCGCGGCCCGCAGGGTCCGCAGGCCCGTCACCGGCCGACGGGCGACGGTCAACGGCGGTGCGGTGCGCCGGGGACGGACCGCGGCGGGCCGCACGGCCGTGGCGGTTCGCGTGTCCGCTGAGGCGCGGACCTGCGGAGCGGCGGACGGCTGCGCGTCGCCCGAGGGGTCCGCGCCGGGTTCCGGGGCGGGCCGCGGAGCAGCCGCCCGTCCGCTCCCGGCGGTACTCCCCGCCGCAGTCCCGGCGCGCTTGCCGCCCGACCGCTGGACCACGGCGAGAGTCCGCTGCCTGCCGGTCACACGGACAGGGGCGGCGGACGGCGTGGGCTGTGCCGGGGCAGCGGACGGCGCGCGCTGCACGGGGGCGGCGGACGCCCCGGGCGGCACCGGCTCTTCCCGGCCTCCGGCAGCGCGCAGGAGCAGGGGCGGCCCTCCGGCCGCGGCGGGGCGGGCCACGCCCGGCCGCGCGACCCCGTGGATGAGGCCCACCGGCGCGGACGGCAGCACGGCGTGGCCGAGCTCGCCTCCGTACGCGACGTTCTGCCACGAAGCGAGCCCGGACCTGAAGCGCAGTCCGTCGCTCACCCCGATCGACGACCTGGCGACGGTCACCGTGGGCGGCGCGACCCGCCGCCAGCCACCGTCCCAGTCCGCGTCGGAACGCCCGGGCGGGGCGTCGTCCGGCGCGGGCACCGGGGCGTGGGCGTCGGCCGGGGCCACGCCCGGGGCGGGGGTGCCGGCCTGCCGCCGGCTCCCCGTACGGAACCAGTTGCTGAACTCCACGCCCTCACCCGCTCTCGTTGACGCGGGTGTTGATCCGCGCTATCTCCCTCACCCACTCCTGCCGCTCACCATGGGTGAGGTCGAGGATGTCCTCACGCTGCCAGTGGAAGTGGTAGGCGATGTACGCGAGCTCCTCCCGCAGCCGGGAAGGCGCGTACGTCACGATTCCCCCAGGCGTTCACCCGAGAGGTCCACCTCGAACGACCCGTGGCACAGCGGGCACGTCACCGCGGCGTGGGTGTGGCCCTCGCTGTTGATGCGGCGGTAGAAGTCCTGGAGGAACGCCACGTCGGTGGCGTACATCCGTTCCACCACCCCGGCGTGCACGTCGGTGACGGTGCCGAGCCGGGTGATCACCTGGCTGAGCAGCACCACGCTCAGGTACGCGGGGTTCTCCTTGACCCGCAGGTCGATCTGCGGGCGCAGCTCGTCCCGGGCCGTGGCGAGCCGCATCGACCCGCTCCGGTGGACCTGGCCCTCGTCGTCGACGTAACCGCGCGGCAGCTCGAACTCGAACTCCGTACGCAGGTCCTGCCGTTCACGCTCCCGGGCGGGAGGAGGCGCCGGGGCCTCCTCGCGCGGGGCGGGCGCGGCGGCGGCGAGGCTGTCGAGGACCTCGTCGAGGCCGCCGCCGGAAACCGTCCTGCGCCTCATTCGACGACGATCTCCTCGAAGGTGATGGTGACCGTCTCCGTCGCCGCGCTGGACTCGCCGGCCTTCAGCGAGGGGCCCTCCCACTTGCTGGCCCAGCCCTGCATCAGCTGGATGCGGCGGACGGTCTCACCCTTCGAGTCCTTGATCTCGATGGTGAGGTTCTGCCGTGCGGTGTCGACGGCCCCGTTGTTGAGCGTCTCCTTGATCCACTTGGTGAACTCGCTGCTCTTGTCGAGCCCGCGGGTGATCGTCACCTCGCCGGCCTGCCGGGCACCGGGCTGCTTGCGGATGATCTGCTTGCCCTCGGCGGTCACCTGACGGACCTCGACGACTTCTTCCTCGACGGTCAGACCGCTGATCTCCTGGATCGATTCCACGAGGTAGCCGCCGAGCTGCACGCCGAAGACGTGGGTGGAAAGAGCATCGCCCTCTGCCATGACTGTGTGTCACCTGTTCTGTTCGTTGCCTGCGGGGGTCGCTCCTCGCCGGGGACGGCGGGCGCGGGTCACTCGTCGACGAGGCTGGTGCTGTCGGAGAACTGCGCGAGGCGGAAGATGACGAACTCCGCGGGCTTCACCGGGGCGACGCCGATCTCGCACACGACCTGGCCGAGGTCGATGGACTCCTGCGGGTTGTTGTCACGGTCGCACTTGACGTAGAACGCCTCTTCCGCCGTCCGGCCGAAGAGCGCCCCCCGGCGCCATTCCTCGGTGAGGAACGCGGTGACGTTGCGCCGGATGCTCGACCAGAGCCGGTCGTCGTTCGGCTCGAAGACCACCCACTGGGTGCCCAGGAGGATGGACTCCTCCAGGTAGTTGAAGAGGCGGCGCACGTTGAGGTAGCGCCAGGCCGGGTCGGACGAGAGGGTCCGTGCGCCCCAGATGCGGATGCCCCGCCCGGGGAAGGCGCGGACGCAGTTGACGCCGATCGGGTTGAGCAGGTCCTGCTCGCCCTTGCTGAGGCGGAGTTCCAGGTCCAGCGCGCCGCGGATGACCTCGTTGGCGGGGGCCTTGTGCACCCCGCGCTCGGCGTCGCTGCGCGCCCAGACGCCGGCGACGTGGCCGCTCGGCGGGATGAGGGTCGGGCGGCCGGTCGCCGGGTCGAGGACGTTGAGCCACGGGTAGTACACGGTCGCGTAGCGCGAGTCGTAGCCGGCGTCCTCGTTGCGCCAGGTGCGGACGCGCTGGGCGTTCATGCCCGGCGGCGTGTCCAGGACGGCGACCCGGTCGCCCATCTGCTCGCAGTGCGCGATGACGGCCAGCTGCACGGCCCGCACGCCCTCGGCGTCGATGTCGCCGCGGCGGTGGGCGCTCATCAGGTCCGGGACGGCGACCATGGTGATCTCGTCGATCGCCTCGAGAGCCGCGATGCCCGTACGGGCCGACGCGTCGCCCACGTACTCGCTCGGGCCCGAGCCGGCGGCGGCGCCCGTCTCCGGGGCGGCGGGCGCGAGGGAGAGGCTCTGCTTCTCGGGGCGGGTCTGCGCCGCACCGGGCTGCTCGGTGACCTCGATGAACTTCGACTGACGGGCCTGGGTGACCAGGTAGCCCTTGACGTTCTTGCGCACGGAGGTGTCGTACGTCTCCACCACCTTGCCGCCCTGCCGCACCAGCAGCCGGAACCGGTCCTCCGGAGGGTTCTCGCCCTCGGGGTCGGCGGCCTCGACGGACAGGCCGTCACCTGCGCCCGGCCGGGCGGAGATCAGGAAGCCGCCGAGGGCGACGGGCGGGGCGGCCGCGGGCGCGGGGCCCTGCGCCGCGTCCTCGGCCGGGCCGCCGATGCGCACGATGTACGCGGCGCCGCCGCCGTTGCTGAAGTACCCGTGGACGGCGAGCGTCAGGTAGGTGTCGGGGGTGAACGTGCCGAAGGTCGCTACGTACTGGTCCCAGCTCGTCACCAGCGTCGGCCGGTGGAAGGGGCCCGTCTCCGCGAACCCGACGAAGGCGGCGACCGCGGTGCCGACTCCCTCGATGGGCCGTGCTCCGGACTGCACCTCCTCCACGTATACACCTGGGGTGAGGTACGACGGCATGCTCGCTCCTTCGGGTGGTCAGTCGTTCGCGTGTTCAGTCTTGCCCGGGGTCGTCTGCGGGCAGTAGGCCTCAAAGTCCTGGCCCCGGGGCAGGGCCGCTGCCTTCCCGGGGCACCCCGGCGGCCGCCCGGGCACGGCTCTCCGGCCGTGGCGCAGGCGGCCTGACGACACGACAGCGACCCCCGCGCGCCGCGCGAGGGATTAGTTTCGGCCAGAAACTACCGGCCCCACGGGCCGTGGCGGCCCGAATTCCCCGCCCGGATCCCCGGACCGAAATATTTCGGTCCCCTCCGGGGAGGGCAGGATCTCCGCAGTTCGGGCGGAGGCTTCCGCCCGCGAAAGGCCGAGTTCACCCCGAAGGGCCCGTATTCGCCTCCGCGAGTGCCCTGTTCAGGATTTCGTTCCCGATTCCGGCCGGTGTGTGAAGAACCACACCCAGGTGAACGGGTGGTTGGACGTTTCCGCTGGCAGGGACCCCGTTTGTTCACACCGGCGGAACGGACGGGCAGGAAACCGGCGCTATCGTTTCTACGGTGCGATATCGCTCAGCACACCACTGACATTGAGTACTTGGTGGCACCCGGAGGCCTGCGTCCCGGTCGCCGGCGTCCCAGGTTTGGAACAGGTCACGGAAGCGGTGACCGTGGCATTCTCCTGAATACGAATGGGGGTGACCCAGTGATAGTCCTGGTTGCGGAACGTCTCCAGCGCGATCGTGGTGATCTTCCTCTCTCCGAAGGAGATCGTCAGCACCCCCTCGTCGCCCTGGAAGTTCGCCACCACGATGTCGGTGACGCCGAAGACCTTCCCCTTGGGAACCCGGTACGTCCCGTCCTTCTTGGCCCCGGCGCCGGTCTCCACGTCGATGGTCTCCGAGCTCTGCTGGGAGTTCGCCGTGCCGATGCCGCCGGTCGTGCCGGACCCGCCCGTGCCCGCGCCGCCGGTACCGCCGGTGCCGTCCGTTCCCGGACCGGTCGCCTTGCCCTGTTCCTGTCCCTGCCCGCCGGCCGGGTCGCCGCCCGTGGCACCGCCGGTCGCCGAACCACCCTGCGGACGCTCCCGGTTCTCCTCCTGCGCCGCCTTGGCCCCCGCCTCCTTCGCGGTGCTGCGGACGGCGGGCCGTACGAGGGCGAACCACGCCACGAGCAGCGCGAGCAGCGCCGCCAGGACGATCAGCAGCCACTTGGGCAGCAGCGGAAGCTGGGCGAACTCGCCGGGCAGCGGCTCCGGCCGGCCGGGCTGTGCCGCCTCGGCGTCCGCGCCCTCGCTCTCCACGGCCACGACCTCGAACGGCCAGGTGGCCGGAGCGCCGAACCAGATCAGCTTCCGGGCCCGCACCCGCAGTCCCACCTCGGCGGACTCGCCCGGCTGCAGGCTCCGGCGTTCAGGGGTGAACCCGAGGCGGAGTTCCTCGCCTTCCTGCCTCCCGGTGAACACGACGTCGACGGGGGTGTTCCCCCGGTTCTGCACCGAGGTCCGGAACCGGGCGCCCAGCCAGCCCCTGCGCCGGCCCGGCTCCAGCTTCGCCCGGAGCTCGTGGAAGGGCTCCACGACCACCGTCGCCTCGGGAACGGCCACCGACTCGGGGTGTTCCGTGGGCAGTACGCGTACACCCAGGGGGACTTCGCCCGCCTTGACCTCGTGGGACCGGGGCGGCGTGAGCCGCACCGTCACGGTCTCGGAGGTGCCGGGGTAGAGGGAGACCCTTGCCGGTTCCACCGTCGCCCATGCCGCACAGTCACCGACCACGTCGAGGGCGTACGCCTCGACGATGTCGCCGTCGTTGCGCACGGTCAGCGTGGTCGTCGCTTCGGCGCCCGGCGACACCGTCACCGTGGGTATGTCGAATTCGGCAGATGTGGTCACGCTGCGACGTTAGGCCGCGCGCCGGTCCCGGCAGCAGAGGCGGGAGGGCAACGTGCGGGCAGGGCCGATGCCCTGGCGGCACACCCGCTGCGCCACCCCGGCCCCCGCCCGAGGGCCAGGTCGCCCTGCGGGGTGCGGAACGAGCGCGTGCGGAACGACGGGCCTACGGGGTATCGGCGGAAGTAGCTGAGAAGGACGACCATGACCACGACGGATATGACGAAGTCGAGGAAGGCGGCCGACCACGGCCGCAGGCCTCCCCTGCCCGAGCCGCCCACGGCGCGGCCCCCGCTGGCGCCCCGGGGGGGCCGGGTCTCCGTAGCGGTGTACGCGGAGGACCTGATCCTGCAGACCGGCATGGTGCAGCAGTTGCGCCTGCGGCCGGAGATCGAGCTGATACCCGAGGAGGAGGCCGACCGCGCCCAGGTCTCCCTGGTCGTGGTGGACCTGGTGAACGAGCCGACGGTCCAGCTCCTGCACCGCCTCCAGCGCAACACCTCCACCCGGGTCGGCCTCGTCGTCGGCTTCTTCGAGGCGAGCGCGCTCCAGACCCTGATCGAATACGGCGTCGCCGCCGTGCTGCGGCGCGGGGAGGCGGACCAGGACCGTCTCGTCCACCTCGTCACGGCGATCGCGAAGGGCGAAGGGGTGCTGCCGGGCGACCTCCTGGGCAAGCTCCTCGACCACGTCAGCAGCCTCCACCGCACGGTGCTGGACCCCCGCGGGCTCTCGCTCTCCACCCTCACGGCGCGGGAGGCGGAGATGATCAGGCTGGTGTCGGAGGGGTACGGCACCGCGGAGATCGCGCAGAAGACCTCGTACTCCGAACGGACCGTCAAGAACGTGCTGCACGAGGTCGCGACGCGCCTCGATCTGCGCAACCGGGCCCACGCGGTGGGTTACGCCATGCGGCACGGCCTCATCTGAGGCGCGGTAGCGGGTACTTGACGCGGCGGTCCCGTCCGGGTGCCCGCGGGGGCAACGGGCGTTGCCCCCGCGGCGTCCCGGGGCCCCCTGGCGGGCCGTCCGGTGCCCCGTGCCGGGCGACGGACCGGCGCGGTGGCGCCCGGGCGCCGGGCCACGACCGCCGCGGGGAGCGGTCCGGGGGCCGCAAAGGGCACCAGGTCTTCCCCCGCTCCGGGTACTCGGGCCCCTGTCCACGCACCCCCGTGCACACGAAGCTGAGGGTGGAGAACCATCGACCAGACTGTGAGGTGGACCGTGGGCGGTCCTGCTGGCCCGGAACGCCGTACCCGGTCGCGCCGGCTGATCGGGGTCGCGGTGCTGCTGACGCCCCTGCTGGTGGCGGGTTCCGTATCCGCCCCGCTGGGCGCGACGGAAGCCGTCGCCGCCTCGGACGCGGCGCCGGCGGACACCGGACGGATCGCCTTCGCGGGCAGCGGGCATCGCAGCCTCGGGCTGCGCACCTCCGTGACGACGTCCAGGGACCTGTTCGAGACGGGTCCGGCGCACTACGACCAGGACGCCTTCGGGCGCGGTGACGTCCTGGTCTTCACCAGCCTCCGCGACGAGGTGAAGCCCCAGGTGTACGTGCGCGGCGCGGACGGCACCGTGCGCAGGCTCACCATCGGCCGGGACGCCGCGCACCCCGAACTCTCCGCCGACGGGCGGACCGTGGTCTTCGACTCCGCCGAAAGGAGACCCGGTTCGCCGGCCCAGCGCGACCTCTGGTCGGTGGGCGTCAACGGCTCCGGACTGCGACGGCTGACGAACTCGCCCGCCAACGAGACCCACCCGACGCTCTCGCCGGACGGCGCCCGGATCGCGTACGCAAGCGACGGCGGCCCGGAACGCGGCACGCAGATCTACACGCGGGACGTGTCGGGCGGGGCGGTGACCTGCGTCAGCGATGCCACCGAGGGCGACGCGAGCGAGCCTGAGTGGAACCCTGTGGACGACGCCGACCACCGGCAACTCATCGTGTACACCCTGCGCCGGACCCCGGAGTCGGACACGGACACCGGGCACCGGCTGCGGATCACCCGGGGCCCCGGGACCGGCCGCCCCCTGCTGACCGGCGCGTTCGCCGGCTGGGGCAGCCGCTCGGCGGCCTGGGCGCCGGACGGGAGCGATCTCGTCTTCCTCAGCCCCAACACGGACTGCGGATGCTCCGTCTACGACCACGTGTACCGAGCCGGCTCCCTCGACAACCCCGTTCCGGTGATGAAGCTCTCCGAGGACCGTCAGGTGCAGTCGCCTGCCGTGATCCAGCAGGGGAACACCTGGAACGTGGTCGTCACCCACAGGACCACCAAGGAGCCCGACCTCGTCACGCTCCAGGACATGCGGCAGGACGGTTCGGACCCCCGCGATCTCAGGATCGACGTGCTGCGCGAGGACCCGAGGGCCTGGTCGAACACGAGTGACGACCCCGCCGTCGACCCGCTGTTCCACCCGGCGGCCGGCTACGACCCCTGGACCGAGCGGCAGACCTACACCCCCGACGGCCGGCGCATCGCCGTGACGCGCTTCGAGACCGTGAACGGCGTGCGGATCCAGCGGATCTGGCTGGCCGACGCCGACGGGAGGAACCCGGCCGCCATGGATCTGGAGGAACGGGGCGCCGGCGACTGGGACACCGACCCCTCCTTCTCCCCGGACGGCACCAAGCTGGCGTTCACGCGGACGTCACCCGTGGGTGACGGGGGGACGCGGACCAGCCGGGTGCTCGTCGCCGACGTCGCCACGCGGAAGATCATCGGCAGGGTCGTCCCGCCCGCCGGGGAGGTGGCCGGCGGCGACGCCCAGCCCGCCTGGTCCTCGGACGGCACCATGCTCGCCTTCACCCGCAACCAGATGATCCGGGGCCTCGGCGGGATCAAGCACGTATGGACCGCCCCGGTGAGGAACCTCGCCCTGCAGCAGGACCTCAGCCGCACCGGCTGCCCCGGCGAGTGCAAGGTGATCGACGACAGCCCCGCCTTCTCCCCCGACGGCTCGGCGATCGCCTTCAACCGCAAGGACCGCGCCGACCAGATCAACCACCGGGCGAGCGTCGTCGTCACCTCGCCGGACGGCCGCGGCTGCCGGGTCGTCCTGCCGTCCGACCGGCGCGACGACGCCGCCGCGTGCGGCGCGGAGATCCCGGACGTGTCGGCGACCGGCCCCTACCAGCCCCGCGACGTGGCCTGGTCGCCGGACGGCGGGCGGCTGGTGCTGAGCTCCCGCCGGGACATCGCGCCGAACTCCCCCGAGCAGCTGTCCGCGCTCGACCTCGCCACGGGCACCCTGACCCCGTTGACCGCGAAGCTGCCCGGCCGCCAGAAGGAGCCCGCCTTCCAGCAGCAGGTCGACCTGACGCTGACCGCGCCGCCCGCCGGCTCCTCGGTGGAGACCGGCTCGTCCACGTCGGTGACGGTCACCGTCACCAACCGCGGTCCCGCCCCCTCACCGGGCACCACGTTCATCGCGGACACCCCGCCGGGTGTCCGCCTGGAGGAACTCACCACCGAAGCCGGTTCCTGCGGCATCGGTTCGCCGAGCTGCGCCCTGGGCGTCCTGCGGCCGGGCGACGCAGTGAAGGTCACCGCACGGCTGACCGGCGTCACGGCGGGGCCCTGGCAGATCGGCTGGTCGGTCACCGGAGCCGTCGTCGACCCGAACCCCACGGACAACGCCGGCGGGACGGGCGTCCGGGTCCGGGCCGTGCCCAGCCTGCCCGACCCGACGCCCTCCGCCCCCCACCCCGCCCCGCCGCACACCTCTCCCCCGCCGCCGGCCCCGGCGCCGCCCGCGCGGCCGCCCGCCCCGCTGCCGCCCGAGCCCGAGGCGGGCCCCGGCGTCGCCGTGCGCGCCCAGCCCAGCCCCGGGTACGTCGGCGGACGGGTCGTCGTGACATACACCGTGCGCAACGGGAAGAACGCGCTCGCCACCGGCCTGCGGCTCCGGCTCGGGCTGCCCGCCGGCATCCCGGTGGCCACCCTCCCGCCCGGCTGCGCCGCCGGGGTGTGCGCGCTCCCCGACCTGGCGCCGGGCGCCTCCTCGGTCCTGCGCGTGGTCCTCGCCCCGGACCACGCCCTGCGGACGTCCGTCACCGGAAGGCTGACGACGACCGGCACGGACGCCGACCGAGGTGACAACGTCTCCCGGATCCCGCTGCGCATCCTCCAGCCCCGCATCATCTCGGTGCCCGCGGTCGGCAAGCCCGGCTTCGTCACCTCGGTGCGCGGCAAGGACTTCCCGCCCGGCGCGCCGGTGAAGCTCGCCTGGAAGCCCGGAATCACCGCGACCGCGCTGCCCACCCGGCCGGGCGGTGACGGCACGTTCATCGCCCAGCTGCTGATCCTGGTGAAGGACCGGACGGGCCCGCGCACCATCTCCGCGTCGGGGCCCGGCTTCAGCCCGGTCACCACCCCGTTCCTGGTGGTCACCGGCACCATCGTCCCGCCGGACGAGGTGGGGCGCAGGTGATCCACGAAGTCGACGAAGGACTGCGGCTGCTGCTCGTCGACGCCGGCCTCGAGGAGAGCGGCGTGGACCTGGTCTTCGACGCCCCGACCCGGGACTGGTCCGCACGGCGCAACGCTCCCACGGTCAGCGTCTTCCTCTACGGCATCCGCGAGGACGCCACCCGCCGCCGCAGCGGCACGACCGACGAGTACGACGAGGAGGGCGTGGTCACGGGGCGGCGGACACCACCGCGCTGGTTCGAGCTGACCTATCTGCTGACCGCGTGGACCAACCGGCCGCAGGATGAACACCGCCTGCTCTCGGAGGTGTTGCGCTGCCTGATCCACACGGACGTCCTGCCCGCCCGGATGCTCACCGGCAGCCTGGCCGCGCTGGGGATGACGGTGGAGATGGAGGCGGCGTCCGCGGGTTCCGGGGACCGTCCGTCCACCGTGGACGTGTGGTCCGCGCTCGGCGGCGAGCTGAAGGCGGCGATCGACCTGCGGGTGTGGGCGCCGCTGGCCGGCGAGGTGACGCCCGTCGGGCCGCCGGTCACCGAGGGCCTGTTGGTGCGGACGGTCCCCGGACGCGACGGCGAGGCCACGGAAGCGGGCCGGCGGCTGCGCTACGACGCGGCCTCGGAGGTCCGCGGGGAGGGCTTCGCCGCGGCACGCGAACGGCAGCTCCCGCCGGGGCAGCGGCTGCGGGACGACGCGGCCTCGGAGGCCCGCGGGCCGGGCGTCGGCGCGGAGCGTGACCAGCGGCTCCCGTCGGCCCGGCGCAGGCGTGGAGGTCCGGCCCGGTGACCACGGCGTACGAGACCCCGGCCGCTCACCGCGAACCGGCCGGCGCACCGGCGACGGACGTCGAGGACCTCTGGGAGCGGCTGGGCCGCATCGAGCGGCGGGTACGGCACGCGGTCGCGCTGCGCCAGGAGACCGACCCGGATCCCAACGACCCGTACCGGGGGCAGTACCTCACCCCCGCCGCGGCCGAGCTGATCCTGGATTCCCGCGACGCGTTCCGCCCGGTCCCGGCGTACGGTTCCGTCCCGGGCCACGGCTCCGACGCCCCGCCGGGGGGCCGGATCGCCGCCCTCGCGGAGCGGTTCGGGCTGGTCGCGCCGGACGTCGACCTCCTGCTCGTCGCGATGGCCCCGGACATCGACGCCCGGTTCGAGCGGCTGTACGGCTATCTCAACGACGACCTCACCCGGCGCAGGGCCACGATCGGCCTGGCCCTCGAACTGTGCGGACTGCCCGCCGCGGGCCCCGGCCGCTTCCGCTTCTCGCCGTCCGCCCCGCTGGTGGCGGCCGGCCTGGTCGAGGTGCTGGAGGGCGAGCGCCCCCTGCTCTCCCGGGTATTGCGCGTACCGGACCGGGTCACGGCCCATCTGCTCGGCGACGACGGCGTGGACGGGCGGCTGCACGGCCTCGTCCGGCTGACGGCCGGGCCGCAGGAGGTTCCGGACCCGTGCCCCACGACGCTGCGGGTCGCGGCGGCGCTGGGTACCGGCAGCGGCCTGGTGCACCTGCTGGACCGGGGCGGCGACCCCGGCAGGCTCGCCGCCGACGCGCTCCTCGCGTCGGGGCTCCGCCCGCTGGTGGTGGACGTCGCGGCCCTGGCCGCCGCCCCGGAGCCGGTGCGGACCGCGCGGATCCTGGCGACCGAGGCACGGCTGGCCGGCGGCGGTCTCGTCGTCGGCCCGCTGGAAGCGCTCGTCCCCGAGCAGCTCAAGGGCGCCCGCCTGATCGACGGGCTCTGCGAGGCGGTCGGCGGCGGTTCCCCGCTGATCATGTACGGGAAGAAGCACTGGGACCCGTTGTGGGCGGGCGAGAGCCCGGTGACGGTCCACGTCCTGCCCGAGGACCCGGCGGACACGGCACGGCGGTGGCGCCGGGCGCTCGCCGGGGCCGGCGCGCCGGAGGGCATCGCCGCCGGTGCTCCGGAAGACCTGGCCGCCGGTGATCCGGGGGGCCTCGCCGGCGGGAGCGCGGCGGCCGACGCGCGGCTCGCCGACGCCATCCGCGCCTACCGGCTCGACTCCGGCCAGATCCGCCGGGCCGCCGCCGTCGCCACCCGGCTGGCCGGGCTCGAGGGGCGGCCGGTGGAGGCCCGGGACCTGCGGACCGCTGTCCGGGCCCAGAACGGGGCGGGCCTGGCACGGCTCGCCCGCCGCATCGAGCCCGCCGTCGGCTGGGACGACCTCGTGCTGCCCCCGTCGACCCGTCAGCAGCTCTCCGACCTCGCGCTGCGCGCCCGCCACCGGGAGCAGGTGCTCGGCCGGTGGCGGATGCGGCCGGGCGGCGGCCGGGGCCGGGGCATCGTCGCGCTGTTCGCCGGGGAGTCCGGCACCGGGAAGACCATGTCGGCGGAGGTCGTCGCGGCCGACCTCGGCATGGAGCTCTACGTCGTGGACCTGTCCTCCGTGGTGGACAAGTACATCGGGGAGACCGAGAAGAACCTGGAGAGGATCTTCGTCGAGGCGTCCGACGTCAACGCGGTGCTGCTCTTCGACGAGGCGGACGCCGTCTTCGGGAAGCGCTCGCAGGTCAAGGACGCGCAGGACCGGCACGCCAACGTGGAATCGGCCTATCTCCTCCAGCGGATCGAGTCCTTCGACGGCATCGCCGTGCTCACCACCAATCTGCGGGCCAACCTCGACGAGGCGTTCACCCGCCGCCTCGACGTGGTCGCCGACTTCCCCGTACCGGACGCGGAGCAGCGGCTGGCCCTGTGGGAACGCTGCCTGGGCACGGAGATCCCCCGCGCGCCCGGCCTCGACCTGCGGACCTGTGCGGAACGGTTCGAGCTCACGGGAGGGTCCATCCGCGCCTGCACGGTCACCGCCGCGTACCAGGCGGCGGAGTCGGGGCGCCCCCTGGACACGGAACAGCTCGTCTCCGCCGTGCTCGCCGAGTACCGCAAGCTCGGACGGCTCGTCCTGGACAGCGAGTTCGGACCGTGGCTGGAGCGGTCCCGGCGCGGGAGCTGACCGGGCCGGCCGGAGGCGCACGAGTCCTGGCCTCGCGTTGCGGCGTCCGTATCATCTGACGCATGACTGCAGAGCCCTCGCGACCCGCCGGCCGTATGCGCGCCTCCGACGCCGACCGCGAAGCGGTCGTGGAACAGCTGCGGGAGGCGGCGGCCGAGGGCCGCATCGATCTCTGCGAGCTGGACGAGCGCCTGGGCCAGGCGCTCACGGCCAAGACCCACGCCGAACTCGCCCCGCTCACCGAGGACCTGGGTCCGGCCGTGTTCGGTTCGGAGGAGCCCCTGACGCTGAAGGGCGGCATCCACGGCGCTCAGCGAACGGGCCGGTGGAAGGTGCCGCCGCGCGTGGTCGCGTACGGCGGCATGGGCGGCGTGCGCCTCGACTTCACGCAGGCCGAGTGCCGGCTGCGGGAGGTCGAGGTCGAGGTCGACGCGCAGATGGCCGGGGTGGTGCTGGTGCTTCCGGCGGGCTGGAAGGCGGACACGGACGCGCTGGACCTCGGCTTCGGCGGCCTGAAGGACAAGACCTCGGGCGAACGGCTGCCGGGCACGCCGGTGCTCCGGGTGACGGGGTCGTGCGGGGCGGGCGGTGTGGTCATCCGCCACGCGAACCTCCGGGAACGCCGCAAGCAGCGCAAGGAGTCGTCGCGGTGAGCGTCGCCTGGACCTCGTTGGTGCTCAGGGTCTGAACACCGGTACTGCTTCGTACCCCTCGTCCTGCCGGAACGTCACCCGCAGCTCCATTCCGATGGTGAGCGCGGACTCCTCGCACTCCACGACCTCCGTCATCATCCGCGGCCCCTCTACCAGGTCGACCACGGCGGCGACGTACGGAACGCGGCCGCCGAACGGTGGCAGGTCGTTGCGGTGGACGACGGACCAGGTGTAGAGCGTGGCCCGCCCGCTCGCCCGCTCCCAGTGCACGTCCTCGCTCCAGCAATGCGGGCAGAACTCGCGCGGATAGTGGTGCGCCCGGCCGCAGGCGCGGCAGCGGCGCAGCAGCAGGTGTCCCTCGGCTGCGGCGTCCCAGTAGCGGCGCGTGAAGGCGTCGGGTTCGGGGAGGTCGTAGCGGGAGGACGCGGCGGGAGCCGAGGCGGGGGCCGGGGCGGGAGCTGGTGTCGTCACAGGGCCGGTCGTCACAGGGCCGGTCGTCGCAGGGCCACTCGTCCCGAGACCAGTCGTCACAGGAACAGTCCGATCGCGTCGTCGAGGGACCAGGTCTGCCAGGACATGGTGAACAGGGCGACGACCGAGATGAGCGCCATCATCGCGTTCTGCCCCTGCTCGGCCCAGTCGTGGATCATCAGGACCAGGTAGAGCAGGTTGAGCAGGAGACCCGCGACGAGGGCGACCGGGGTCAGGAAGCCGGTCACCAGGCCGAGGCCGAGGGCCAGTTCCGCGTACACGACGAGGTAGGCCATCGTCCTCGGGCGCGGCGCGACGATCCTTTCGAAACCGGTCCGGACCGCCGGCCAGCGGTGCTTGCCCGCGACGTCCGCCGCCCACGCGATGCCGGTGCCGCGCTCGAACCAGCCCTTCCTGTCCTTGTGGCGCCAGCTCTCCAGCCACCACAGGCCGAGGCCGATGCGGAGCACGGCGAGCCACTGTGCTCCGTCGAGCCAGATCGTCCGCATGGCACCCTCCCGATCGCGGCCGTCCGCCATATCTGACGGTACGTCAGTTCACCTGATGGGAGGTGGGCCGCGCAAGGGGCGCGCACCGCGCGCTCGTACACCCGTACACCCGTGATCAATTCGCAATCGATTCCGGTCTTGACCGAGACCCATCAAGGGGGTGCCCGATTACGCTCCGAACCATGTCCGACAGCACGTCTGCCTCCGGTAGAAGTAACCCCCCGGTCCCCACCGACATCACCGAGGACCGCCCCGTCTATGTCATCGGCGGCGGCCCGGGCGGGCTCGCCGCCGCCGCGGCCCTGCGCGAGCAGGGTGTCCGCGCCGTCGTCCTGGAGAAGTCCGGGGACGTCGGCGCGTCCTGGCGGCGCCACTACGACCGGCTGCACCTGCACACCACCCGGCGCTGGTCCGCCCTCCCCGGTCTGCCCATGCCCCGCAGGTTCGGCCGCTGGGTCTCCCGGGACGACGTGGTCCGCTACCTGGAGAAGTACGCCGAGCACCACGAACTGGAAGTGGTGACGGGCGTCGAGGTCTCCCGGGTAGACCCGGCCGCGGACGGCACGGGGTGGCGGCTGACCGCCACCGGAGGGCGCGAACTGACCGGCCGTGCCGTCGTCGTGGCCACCGGCTACAACCACACCCCGCGCATCCCCGACTGGCCCGGGCGCGACACCTTCACCGGCGAGCTGCTGCACGCCTCCGACTACCGCAACCCGGCCCCGTACGCGGGCAAGGACGTCCTCGTCGTGGGCGTCGGCAACACGGGCGCGGAGATCGCCGTCGACCTGGTGGAGGGCGGGGCGTCCCGCGTACGGCTCGCGGTGCGTACCCCTCCGCACATCGTGCGCCGCTCCACGGCGGGCTGGCCCGCGCAGGCGACCGGCATCCTGGTGCGCCGGCTGCCCGTCGCGCTCGTCGACCGGGCCGGCGGTCTGATGGCCCGCATCGCCGTGCCCGACCTCGTCGCACACGGTCTGCCCCGGCCGGACACGGGTCTGTACTCCCGGGTCAAGGAGGGCGCGATCCCGGTCCAGGACGTGGGGCTGATCGATGCGGTGAAGGGCGGCCGGGTGGCGCCGGTGGCGGCCGTCGAGTCGTTCGACGGGGACGCGGTGGTGCTGGCGGACGGGACCCGGCTCACCCCGGACGCGGTGATCGCCGCGACCGGCTATCTCCGGGCCCTGGAGCCGCTGGTCGGCCACCTCGGGGTGCTGGACGCGCGGGGCCGGCCGGTGGTGCACGGCGGGCGTACGCCGAAGCAGGCGCCCGGGCTGTACTTCACCGGCTTCACCAACCCCATCAGCGGCATGCTGCGCGAGATGGCGCTGGACGCGCGGAAGATCGCGAAGCGGGTGGGCGGGGGCGCCTGAGCCGGGGGGCCTGAGTCCGGGACGACAATTAATGCGGGGCGCTGCTGGTGGCGTTCGGGTGCCGGGCGCTCGGACGCCGGGCGCTCGGGCGCGGGGCGCTGCTGGTGCCGGGCGCCCGGTGTGGGCCGCCCTCAATCGCCGGGCGGGCTGGAAGGGGTGGCCCTGTCGTGTGCGCACCCGTGGGGGGTGACCCGGGGCGTCTCCTCGGTCGGGACCCGGATCCCTCCGGGGCGTCTCCTCGGTCGCCGAACGTTCCGCCGGTACGCGAAGGGCCAGGGTGTCTGTTCGGCGCCCTGCGGGGGCTCCCCTGCACGGCCCCGGGCCGCTCGGCCGTCCTGCGCCGTGCGGGGCCGCTCCGGGGTGGGGTCGACCGGGTTCGGGGCCCCCGATGATCGCGCGGTCCAGCCTTTGCCTGCACGGTTATTCCTGACGGAGCGTCAGTTCAGTAACCTGACAGTGCGTCAGGTCTCTGCGGACGCCGGCCGGGCACCCCGCGTGCCGACGGACTTTCGAGCAGGAGTGGGCGGAACGATGCTTGGATCGACTCACGGCACCCTCACCACCGACTTCCGCGCCCGGGTGGTGGCCTGCGGCGAGGAGCCTCATGCCGCCGTCCACAGCATGGCGGCCGCCGCCGCGGAGGGCGACCTCGACGTCAGCGGACGGCCGCTGCACGCGCCCGTGCCGGATCTGGACCGGTTCTTCCGGCCGGCGTCCGTCGCCGTCATCGGCGCGTCCGACACCGAGGGACGGCCCAATACGGGGATCACCCGTCAGCTGATCGCCTGGGCGGAGCGGGTCGGGGCGCGGCTGTATCCGGTGCACCCCACGCGGGAGTCCGTCTTCGGGCGGCCGTGCTCTCCTTCCGTCGCCGCGCTGCCGGAGCAGGTGGACCTGGCGGTACTGCTGGTCGGCAACCCGCTCCCCGTCATCGAGGAGCTCGCGCAGGCCAAGGTGAAGTTCGCCGTCGCGTTCGCCTCCGGCTTCGCGGAGACCGGGGCGGAGGGCGCGGCCGCGCAGGCCCGGCTGGCCGCCACCGTGGAGCGGTCGGGGCTGCGGCTGCTGGGGCCGAACACCAACCTCAACGCCTTCGAGGAGTTCCGCGACGACCTGGACGGGCCGGCGATCGCGTTGATCACCCAGTCCGGCCACCAGGGGCGCCCCGTCTACACGCTCCAGGAACTCGGCGTGCGGCTCTCGCACTGGGCTCCCACGGGCAACGAGGCGGATCTGGAGACCGCCGACTTCATCGCGTACTTCTCCCAGCGCCCCGAGGTCGGGGCCATCGCCTGCTACGTCGAAGGGCTCAAGGACGGGCGCTCCTTCCTGCTCGCCGCCGACCGGGCCGCCCGCGCCGGTGTCCCGGTGGTGGCGGTGAAGGTGGGGCGTACGGAGACGGGGGCCAGGATGGCCGCGTCGCACACCGGCAAGCTGACCGGCACCGACCAGGTCGTCGATGCGGCGATGCGGCAGTTCGGCGTGATCCGGGTGGACGGCCTCGACGAACTCCAGGACACCGCCGCCCTCCTGGCCCGGGCCCGCAAGCCGATGGCCGACGGTGTCGTGGTGTATTCGATCTCCGGGGGCACGGGCGCGCACTTCTCCGACCTGGCGACCGGGGCCGGGCTCTCCCTGCCGGTGCTGTCCGAGGAGAAGCAGGCCGAGCTGCACACCTGGATACCCGCGTACCTGAACGTGGCCAACCCGGTCGACAACGGCGGCCACCCGGTCGGCGACTGGCGCGGCCGGAAGATCATCGACGCGATCCTCGCCGACCCGGAGGTGGGGGTGCTGATCTGTCCGATCACCGGCCCCTTCCCGCCGATGAGCGACAAGCTCGCGCAGGACCTCGTGGACGCGGCGGAGGCCACGGACAAGCTGGTGTGCGTGGTCTGGGGATCGCCGGTCGGCACCGAGGACGCCTACCGCACGACGCTGCTCGGCTCGTCCCGGGTCGCCACCTTCCGTACGTTCGGCAACTGCATCACCGCGGTGAAGGCCTACCTCGACCACCACCGGTTCGCCGCCTCCTACCGTTCCCCGTTCGACGAGGCGCCGCGCACCCCGTCCCCCTCGTTCCGCAAGGCGCAGGCGCTGATGCGCCCGGGACACCAGCTGAGCGAGCACGCGGCGAAGCAGCTGCTGCGGGCGTACGGGATCCGGGTGCCGCGCGAGCAGTTGGTGACCAGCGCCGCGGCGGCCGTCCGGGCGGCGGGGCTCGTGGGCTATCCCGTCGTCATGAAGGCGTCCGGGGCGCGGCTGGCGCACAAGACGGAGCTGGGGCTGGTCAAGGTCGGGCTCACCTCGGCCAGCCAGGTGCGGGACGCCTACCGGGAGCTCACGGACATCGCGCGCTACGAGGGCGTCGAGCTGGACGGCATCCTGGTCTGCCAGATGGTGGAGCGGGGCGTCGAGATGATGGTCGGCGTGACGCAGGACGCCCTGTTCGGGCCGACGGTGACGGTGGGCCTCGGTGGCGTACTCGTCGAGGTGCTGCACGACGCGGCGGTGCGGGTGCCGCCGTTCGGCGAGGACCAGGCGCGGGCGATGCTCGGCGAACTGCGCGGCCGGGCGCTGCTGGAAGGAGTGCGGGGCGGCCTGCCGGTGGATGTGGACGCGCTCGTCGAAGTCGTCCTGCGCGTGCAGCGGATGGCCCTGGAACTCGGCGACGACCTCTGCGAACTCGACATCAATCCGCTGATGGTGCTGAGCCGCGGACAGGGCGCGGTGGCCCTGGACGCGCTCGCCGTCTGCCGCTGACCACCGACCCCGTCGCCCCGACCGCCTTCGCACCTGCCACCTGCCCAGGAGCTGCCTCATGCCGTCCTCCCCCGAAGACATCGCCGACCCGTGCGGATCGCCTGAGCCATTGATACTCCACGCCACGGACAACGGGGTCTCCTGGATCACTCTCAACCGCCCCGACGCGATGAACGCGGTCACCCGGGACCAGCGCGAACGCATCATCGCGCTGCTCGGCGAAGCCTCCGCCGACCCGGCCGTCCGGGCCGTCGTCCTCACCGCCACCGGCCGAGGCTTCTGCGCCGGAGCGGACCTGCGCGGCGCCCCGGCGACCGGCGACCGGGTGCCGGGCGACGTGGCCCGCACGATCCGGCTCGGCGCACAGCGCCTGATCGCCGCGGTCCTGGACTGCGAGAAGCCCGTCCTCGCGGCGGTCAACGGCACGGCGGCCGGAATCGGCGCGCACCTCGCGTTCGCGTGCGACCTGGTGCTGGCGGCGGAGTCGGCGAAGTTCATCGAGGTGTTCGTGCGCCGCGGGCTCGTACCGGACGGCGGCGGCGCCTACCTGCTGCCGCGCCTCATCGGCCCGCACCGCGCCAAGGAGCTGATGTTCTTCGGCGACGCGCTCCCGGCCGCGGACGCGGAACGCCTGGGCCTGGTCAACCGGACGGTCCCGGACGACGAGTTGGCGGAGACGGCACGGACCTGGGCCCAGCGCCTGGCCGAGGGGCCTACCCGGGCGATCGCCCTGACCAAGCAGCTCGTCAACGAGTCGATGGACGACGGCCGGGCCACCGCGTTCGCCGCCGAGGCCATGGCCCAGGAGATCAACATGACCACGCGGGACGGCAACGAGGGCGTGGCGAGCTTTGTCGGGCGGCGGGTGCCGAAGTACCGCGGGGTCTAAGGGCTGTCCCGCCTGCTCGGCGACGCCTGGCACGCACGACGCGGCAAAGCCTGTCGCGAGGGGCACCGGATCGCCGCGGAGGCGCTGCACCGGCGCGCCACCACGGCGCCGGAGCGCGGGAGCCGCCCAGGCCGTCCACCGCATGCGGCGTCCGCATCCCCGACTTTCGGCAGTGTCGGTGGGGCGCCACGATGCGTACCGTCGACCGGGTGGAGAGAACGTCGATCAGCGGCGCGGTCCGGCGGGCCGTCGCGCCGGGGGACCTGCTGGCCGTGGCCGCCGCCGCGTGCGCCGCGCTGAGCACGGTCAGTCTGTGGTGGGCGCTGCCCGCCGCCGTGACCGCCTTCCTCGCCGGCCGGGAGCCGGGCAGGACCGGTCCCACCCTCCTCGTGCTCGTCGCCGTCGTGGCCGGCGGGGTGGTGGCGGTGGCGCTGGTGCCCTGGTGGCTGCTGTTCGCGGGCCGGTTCGTCGCGGTGGTCGTGGTGGCCGCGATGCTGCCGTGGTTCGCGGGCCGCTTCTGGCGTCAGTACCAAGAGCTCGTACGGGCCGGCTGGGAGCGGGCGGGGCGGCTGGAGCGCGAGCAGCAGCTCGTCGCGGAACAGGCCCGCTCCCGCGAACGGGCTCGGATCGCGCAGGACATGCACGATCTCCTCGGGCACGACCTCAGCCTCATCGCCCTGTCCGCGGGGGCCCTCAAACTCGCCCCCGGCCTGGACGAGGCGCACCGGGCCGCGGCCGGGGAGATCAGGGCCCGGGCGGCGGCTTCCGTCGAGCGGCTCGGCGAGGTGATCGGCCTCTTGCGCGACGAGGCCGACGACGAGCCGCCCGGACCGCCCGGTACTGGAATCCCGCGGCTCGTCGCGGAGGCCGCAGCCGCCGGTCTCCCCGTCGCCCTCCACGTCGAGGGCGATGCCGGCGCCATGCCCCCGCCGGCCGCACGGGCCGCCCACCGCGTCGTCCAGGAGTGCCTGACCAACGCCGCCAAGCACGCCCCGCACGCGCGGGTGGACGTGCGGCTGACGCACACGGACGGGCAGACGACGGTCCGGGTCGAGAACGGTCCGGCGTCCGTACCGGCGGGCCGGCCGGGCGCCCCCGGCACCGGACTGGGGCTGATCGGGCTGGACGAACGCGTACGGCTGGCGGGCGGCACCTTCGCCCACGGCCCGTATGACGACGGCTTCGCGGTTGTCGCGAGTCTCCCGCACACCCCGCCCGACCGTCTCCCACCCGCCGCGCCCCGGCTCCTCCGGGAGGCCATGCCACCGGAGCACCGGCACGCCCGCGGCCGAGTCCGTCAGGCTCTGATCGTGGCCGCCGTGATCCCGCTGGTGGCGTGGGCGGTGCTGAGCGCCGCACTCATGGCGTGGGACATCCGTTCGGCCAGGCAGTCCGTCCTCGACCCGAGCGACTTCGCCCGGCTGCGGGTGGGCCAGGACCGGGGTCCGGTCGAGCGCATGCTGCCCGAGCGCGAGACCACGCAGCGGCCGGTGGCCGGCGAACCCGAGGGGGCGGGGATCAAGTGTGCGTACTACGCGATGACGGCGGACCGCTTCGACGACCGGTCCGGGGACGCGTACCGGCTCTGCTTCCGCGGCGGGCGGCTGCTGTCCAAGGAGGCTCTCACGCCGTGAACTCCCCCTGCGCGCCCACGACCGAGAAGGGCTGCTCCTCATGATCAGGGTTCTCGTGGCCGACGACGAGCCGATGATCCGCGCCGGGGTCCGTGCGGTGCTGACCACCGACCCCGGCATCGAGATCGTCGCCGAGGCGGGCGACGGGCACGAGGCGGTGGAACTGGTGCACCGCCACCGCCCGGACGTGGCCGTGCTCGATATCCGGATGCCCGGCGTCAACGGCATCGAGGCGGCCGCCGAGATCCGGCACACCGTGCCGGGGACCGGCGTCGTGATGCTGACCACCTTCGGTGAGGACGACTACATCCTCCAGGCACTCGGAGGCGGCGCCGCCGGATTCCTGATCAAGTCGGGGGAGCCCGAGGAACTGATCGCCGGGGTCCGCGCGGTGGCCGAAGGCGCCGCCTATCTGTCGCCGAAGGTCGCGGCCCGGGTCGTCGCCCATCTCTCGGCCACGGGCGCGGGCGCCCTGGCCGGCCGTCGTACCGCCGCCCGGGAACGGGTCCATATGCTCACCGCCCGGGAACGCGAGGTGCTGGCCTTCCTCGGCAGCGGACTGTCCAACGGGCAGATCGCGCGCCGCCTTCGCCTGGTCGAGGGGACGGTCAAGGCGCACGTGAGCTCGATCCTGGCCAGGCTGGGCGTGGACAACCGGGCAGCTGCGGCGGTCGTCGCCCACGAGGCAGGAATCGTCGCCCCGGTGGAACCCGCCCCCGGCGGCCGGCCGGCTCGTCCCGCCCCACCGGTGCTACCGCCCCGCAGGGGACGTACCCCTGGCGGGCGGTAGCACCTGGCGGCTTCACATACGGGACACCGGGCTCGGCTGGGCGAGCGTGCGGCATCGGGCAAGGACGCCTGAGCCTTCGGCGCCGACAAGCGGCGTCGCCGCGGAACGACCGCCGGGTCCCGCGTGCCCCCCCCCCCCCCCCCCCCCCCCCCCCCCCCCCCCCCCCCGGGGTCCCCGGCGCCCCCCCCCCCCCCCGCATCTTCACGGCCGACTGCCGCGGCCCGTGCCGCCCGGTGTGTCCGCAGTCGGGCCGGACAGGGAAGAGGGCGTCACGGGCGGTTCATCCCTGTTCCCCGAGGTGGTGTGCGGTCACCTCCGTCCGCTGCCGGCGAAGACTTCCTGGACGAGTGCCTGGGTCGCCTGCTGGAAGGCCGGGGCCATGGACATGCCCGCATCATCCACGTAGTTGAGCGCTGCGGTCAGGGTTTTGGCGCCGCCGGGCGTGCTGTACATCAGCGCCGCGTGGCCCGCCATTCCGCCGTTGTGGGTGATGACCTTGCCACCGTCCTCTCCGGTGTCCTGGACGAAGACGCCGAGGCCATAGCCGGCTTTGGCGTGCGGCTTGCACATCTCGGCCAGCAGCGGGGCGGGGAGGAGCTTGCCGCCCGTCAGTGCGGAGATGAAGGTGTGGAGATCCCGGGGGGTCGAGATCATGTCGCCCCCGGTGGAGATCCAGGAGGGGTTCTGCCGGGTGACGTCGACCGTCGTCTGCCGGCCGGCGTCGTCCTCGTAGCGGTAGTAGGCGTGCGGGTACGGCTCCTCGATGTCGGCATCGGTGTCCGGCATCGAGGTGTTCGTCAGCCCGAGGGGGCCCAGGACCAGCCGCTCCGTCTCCTCGGCGAGCGATGTGCCGGTGACCTGCTCGACCAGGAGCCTGAGAAGGACGTAGTTGGTATTGGAGTAGCTCCAGTCCGTGCCCGGCTCGAACCGTGCCGGCTTGGACAGCGCCAGCTGTACGAGGTCCTCCGGCCGGTAGGTCCGGAAGCGGTTGTCCACCCATTCCCGGCCTGCGGTCGTAGCGGGAATTCCCGGCGCGAACGTTCCGTCCTCGTAGTACTCGCCCGTGAAGTTGAAGACCCCGCTGGTGTGCTGCAGCAGCATGCGCACGGTGATCCTCCGGTCCAGGCCGAGGGCGGGTAGGCAGTCGGCGGCGGGGGCGTCCAGCCCGATGGCTCCCTCGGCCACCAACCGCAGCACCACAGCGGCGGTGAACGTCTTGGTGTTGCTGCCGATCCGGACGTGCCCGTCCGTCGGCGGCTTGGCGCTCTCGCCCAGCTCGCGCAGCCCGGCGCTGCCTTCCCAGTGGCCTGTCTCGTCTTGCACGCGCAAGGACACCCCGGTGAAACCGGACTCCACCATCCCTTCGATGATCTTCTGCAACGCCGGGCGGTCCTGCCCGGAAAATGTGCGGGACATGCTTATGTGCTCCTGTCGGGTTGTCGGGAAAGCCCGGGACGGGCGGCTTCGTGAGGTGGGCCGTCACGGACACGTTCATCGCCGTAGGGGGCGGTTCCGCTTCGCCGGTACGCCGCGCGCCGTCCCAGCCGGTCCTCGGCATCGGCCGGGCCCGAGAGCCGGCCGGCGCGCTCCCCGTGCCTCACCTCGCGTCCCGGCGGATGACCGTTCCGGCCTCCGGCTGAAGGCGGGCATCACAAACAAGGCCAAGGTCTCTCCTTCTCGCGGCGCGGAAGTCGACTCGCACGCCATGTGTTGATGACTGGAGCGGCGGCGGGCGCGCCGCTCGTAGCCGTGCGCGGAGCGGTGGGCACTCGGGCGTGCGTGCCCGGCGTCAGGCTCCGGCCGGAGGGATCCACGCCACGAGCTGGACCACCACGCCGTTGGGGTCGGTGAGCTGAAGCACCCATTCCCCCCAGGGTTCCTTACGGACCGGAAGAGTGATCCTCGCCCCTTCCCGCCTCAGGCGCTCGTACTCGGCATGAATGGAGGTGACGGTGAAGGAAACGGCCACATCCGCCCGTGCGGCCGGATTCCTCTGCCGCGCGCCCGGGCCGGCACTCTTGCGCAGGACGAGGTCGGTGGCTGCGTCGTCACGGGAGAGGTGGGTCATCCCTTGGGCAGCCAGCACTTCTCGGAACCCCAGATGGCTCACGAAGAACCGAGCCGATGACGCCGGGTCGTCAACGGTCAGCAAAACAGCCGACCCGATAATGTTCATAGGCTGAGCTCCCTTCCACGTAGCCGCTGCTCTCACGGACAAGCATCACGAGCACGAAGGGAGGCATCAAGGACGCATCGTGCAACGGCGGTTAACTCAGCGGTACACGAAGCAGGGTGGGTGGAGAGCGTGGAGCTGCGGGAGATAGAGATCTTCCTGGTGCTGGCGGAGGAGCTGCACTTCGGCCGGACGGCGGAACGGTTGCGCGTCACACCGGCCCGGGTCAGCCAGGTCATCAAGAAGCAGGAGCGCGCCATCGGCGCCGAGCTGTTCAAACGGACGAGCCGCAGTGTCCAGCTCACGCCCACCGGCAAGGTGCTGCAAGAGGGCCTCGCCGCCGGCTACCAGAAGATCAGGGAAGCCCTGTCCGCCGCGGCCGCCACCGGCCGAGGCATCAGCGGTGAACTCGACGTCGCCTACTCCGCGGCCTGGTGCGGCATCCTCGTAGTGGCCGCGACCGACACCTTCCGCGCCCGTCATCCGAACTGCACGGTTCGCATCCACGAATCCCCCCTCCTCGACCCGATCGGTCCTCTGCGCGACGGCAATCACCACATCCAGCTGATCGAGCTGCCCATCGACGAACCGGACATCGTCAACGGCCCGGTCCTCTTCTCCGAGCCCCGGGCCCTCGTGGTCCCCCGGGGGCACCCGTTCGCCGAGCGGGACACGGTTTCCTTGGAAGACCTGGCACACGCTCCCCTGATCACCGTGTCAGGTCCGCCCCCGTACTTCATCGACCATCACTATCCGCGCCGCACACCGAAGGGACGCCTCATCCGGCGCGGCCCTTCCACCACGGCCTGGCAGGAAGTGCTCGCCCTGGTGGGCGCGGGCAAGGGCGTCTCGCCCACCTGCGCCCGTGCGGCCCAGTACTACTCACGTCCTGACGTCGTCTACGTGCCTTTCCGTGACGCCCCGCCGGTCGAATACGGTCTTTTGTGGGCGGCCGCGAACAGCACTCCGAAGGTGCACGCCTTCGTCGAGACCCTGGTCGAGACGGCCCGGGCCCAGCGCGCCGACCCGACGCCTCAGGGCTGAGGAGCCGGCGCCACCGGCGGGTACGGACTGTCGGCCCCCGGCCCGGGTGGGGGCGTTCCACCGGGTGCCCGCATCTGCTGTTCCCTGCCCGCAGCTCAGGGAGCGTCAGGCAGATCAGCGCTTCGCGTCCGGTAAGTGGGTGAGAGCGCTGACACCGCCGCCCGGGCGAGGGGCAGGAACGCGAGCAGCACGGCGGCGACGGCCGACCCGCCGAGCACCGCGCCGGCCAGCACGTCGTGCGGATAGTGCGCGCCCACCATGACCCGCAGCAGCGCCGCCGCCCCGGCCAACGGCAGCGCGACGGCGGCGAGGCGCGGCCGCAGCAGCGCCAGGCCCACGGCCAGGCCGGCCGCGAGAGTGGCGTGGTTGCTCGGGAACGACCAGTCACCGGGCGGCGGGCAGGGGGCGAGCGTCGCGGCTTCGCGGACCAGGACCCGGCAGGGGCGTTCCTCGTCGACGACGAGCTTCACGGCCTCGCTGGCCGCGTACGCGAGCACGGTGCCGATGCCGGTGAGCACGGCCCCGGCCGAGACCCGGGTGTCCGCCCGGCGTACGGCACTCCAGCAGACCCACGCCAGCAGCAGCCCGAGAACCACCAGCGCCGCGTCGCAGGCCGCCTCCAGCAGCGAGGCCGCCCAGGAGGGCGCATCGGCCACCATCCCCGTCACCGATCGGTAGGCGGACGCCGAAAGGCCGTCCTTCACCTCCACCACGCGTTTCGTCCCCAGGCCCCCCGGGGCGAGGCCGGCGACGGCGGCCGTGCCCGCACCCAGGACGACGCAGGCGAGCAGGGGCCGCGCGGTCCGGGTTCCGCTTCCGGTTTCTCTTCTCATGGAAGCCGAACCTAGGAGCGGGGGAGGCGAAGGTCCCGGACCGAACGGCGGGGGCGACCCCTGACGAAGGTCGGGGGTCGGCTCGCTCCCGCTCTTCCCATCTGACGCATCGTCAGTTCTAATCGAGGAGTGATGGGACACGCAGGCATGGCCGCAACCGCCGTCCGCTACCTCCGGTCCGTCGGCGCTCCGACGGCCACCGGCCCGGTGCCGGTCGATCCGCTGCCGCGCCCCGCCCTGCGGGCCGTCGCCGACGACGAGCGGCTGCCGCTCGACCGGGGCGAGTTCCGCCGCGTGCTGGGGCACTTCGCGAGTGGGGTCACCGTCGTCACCGCGCACGCACCGGACGACCCGGGCGGCCCGGCCGGCTTCGCCTGTCAGTCGTTCGCCTCGCTCTCGCTGGATCCGCCGCTGGTCACGTTCATGGTCGCCCGCACGTCCGCGACCTGGCCGCGCATCGCCCGCGCCGGGGCGTTCTGCGTCAACATCCTGGGCGCGGACCAGGGAGCGCTGTGCCGGGGCTTCGCCGTCAGCGGGGCCGACAAGTTCGCCGGGGTGGCCCACTCCCCCGCCCCCGCCACCGGTTCACCCCTGCTGGACGGCGTTCCCGCCTGGGCCGACTGCCGTATCCAGGCCGTCCACACCGGCGGCGACCATCTGATCGTGGTCGGGCGGGTGGAGGCGCTGGGCGCGGCGGCCGACGGGGAGGGGCCCGGCCCCCTGCTCTTCCACCGGGGCACGTTCGGCCGTTTCAGCGGCTGAGCGGCTCACTTCACGATGACGGCCACCGGCACTCCGGCCCGGCGGATCATGAGGGCCATCAGCGCCGCCATCGCGCACAGCGCGCCGGCCGCGTACCAGACCACGTCGTACGAGCCGAAGTGGTCGCGCGCCACCCCGCCCAGGAACGCCACCAGCGCCGCGCCCACCTGGTGGGAGGCGAGGACCCAGCCGAAGACGATCGCACTGTCGTCGCCGTACTGCTCCCGGCACAGGGCCAGCGTCGGCGGGACCGTGGCGACCCAGTCGAGTCCGTAGAACACGATGAAGAAGACCATCGGCGGGTGCACCGACGGCGCCATCAGGACCGGCAGGAACAGCAGCGAGACGCCGCGCAGCGCGTAGTAGACGGCCAGCAGGCGGCGGGCGTCGAAGCGGTCGGTGAGCCAGCCCGAGAAGACCGTTCCGATGATGTCGAAGACGCCGATCACGGCGAGCAGCGAGGCCGCGGCGGTGATGGGCATGTGGTGGTCGTGCGCCGAGGGCACGAAGTGGGTGCGGATCAGGCCGTTGGTCGAGGCGCCGCAGATCGCGAACGACCCGGCGAGCAGCCAGAACGGTCCGGTGCGGGCCGCGTCGAACAGGACGCGTACGGTCCGGCTCGCCGCCCCCCGCGCGGGCGCGGGCTTGTCCACGTACGCGCCTCCGTACGGCGCGAGGCCCACGTCGGCGGGGTGGTCGCGCATCAGCAACCAGACGAACGGCACGACGGCCAGCGCCGCCAGGGCGACGGTCACCGAGGCCGGCCGCCAGCCGTGCCGGTCGACGATCCAGGCGCACAGGGGCAGGAAGACGAGCTGGCCCGAGGCGCCGGCCGCGGTGAGGATGCCGGTGACCAGGCCGCGGCGCGCGACGAACCAGCGGTGGGTGACCGTCGCGGAGAAGGACATCGCCATCGCGCCGGTACCGAGGCCGACGAGCAGCCCCCAATAGATCATCAGCTGCCAGGCGGCGGTCATCCAGACGCTGGCCAGCGCACCGGCGGCGACGGCGCTGAGGGCCACGACCACCACCCGGCGGATGCCGAACCGGTCCATCAGCGCCGCGGCGAACGGTGCGGTGAGCCCGTACAACGCCATGTCGACGGAGACGGCGAGGCCGATCTCCCCCCGTGACCAGTCGAACTCCGCGTGGAGGGGGTCGATCAGCAGACCGGGCAGGGCGTTGAAGGCCGCGCCGCCGATGATCGTCACGAAGGTGACGGCGGCGACGATCCAGGCACGGTGGACGCGGCGACGGGGCGCCCGGCGGCCGGTTGGCGGGCTGTGGTCGCGAGCGGCGGGTTCGGTTGTCTGGGTCACGCCCCTCAGCATCCGGTCCGGCGCCCTCCCTCACGAGTGGCCCGAGGGACACGGTTCGCAAGGATCGGGCCATGCCCGCCGTCCGCCCCCGGACCCGCGACCCGTATCCGCGTACGATGCGCGTCGATCGACGGCCGGGCAGGCGGCGCACGGTGTTCGCGTACGCGCCGCTTCGCCCGCGTCCATTCTCTCCACGTCACCGGGGGCTTCTCATGCAGTGGGCCGAACGCCAGCACTTCCATCACAGGTCCGCGCTGATGCAGGGCTGGGGCGCCCTTCTGCTGCTCGCGGCCTGTGCGTTGTGGGTGTGGCTGGGCTTCCTGCTGTGGGAGCAGGACGACACGCTGTACTGCTTCCGTGCCTCGTCGATCTGCGAACTGGACAGCACCCTGCCCAAGCAGGTGATCCTCCTGTCGCTCTCCGCGCCCCTCTCGGTGGCGGGATCGGCGCTGCTCGTCGCGGGCAGTGTGCGCCGGCAGACCACCGCACACGTCCTGCGGGTCATCGAGATGCAGCAGTCCGAGGAGCGGGCCCGCCGGAAGTAGCCCCCGCGTGCGCCGCCCACGCGGCCGCCGCCCCCACCGCGTACCAGAGCAGATCGGGTGCGTTGAACGTCGAGCCGAGCACCAGGCGCGCCACCGGGCTGTGTGCGGACAGTTCGGCGGGCAGACCGGTGAGCTGGAGGAACTCCACCGCCCAGCTGATCACCAGCCCCGAGCCGGCCACGGCGAGCGGCCGGGCGCGGGGTGCGCACAGGACGACGAGGGCGCAGACCAGGACGGTGTAGAGCGCGTCCCCCGCGTACTTGGCGACAGCGCCGTCCGCCACGGTACGCACCCCGAGCCCGGCGACGACGGTGAGAAGAGCCGCGACCACCGCCAGTGCGCGCGTGCGGAGGGGATTCCGGCCGCGCCCGTTCACCCGATCCGCTCCAGTCGCCGGATCGGCCGGGCCGCCAGCAGCACCCCCACCGCCAGCATGTTGATCACCGCACCGGCGAGCAGCACTTCCGGGGCGCCCACCCGGTCCGCGACCGGGCCCGCCAGCGCGCGGCCCGCCGCCAGCATCAGCAGGGAGCCGGCCACGTCGTACGCGTGCAGCCGGTTCAGCGCCTCCGGCGGCACGTGCGTCTGAACGGTCGTCGACCACATCACCAGCCAGAACGCGAACGCCGCACCGGCCACGAACTGCCCGGCGCCCAGAGCGGCCACCGGCAGCCCGAGCCCCAGCACCACCAGGTTCACGCACACCCCGGCCAGGGCGAGGGCCCCCGCCGCCAGCGGGCGGTACGGCCGCAGCCGCAGGGCCAGCAGGCCGCCGGCGACGCTGCCCGCACCGTTCACCGCCATCATCGCGCCGTACGTCCCCGAACCGTGCGCCTCGGTGACCTCGACCGCGGTCAGCGGGAGCATGGGGCCGAGCACGGTGAAGCCGTACACCGTCCAGACCGCGATCACCCCCCACAGCCAGCTGCGCGCCCTGAACTCGCGCCAGCCGTCTGCCAGTTCCGCGACGAACGTCCCGCGCGGCGCCTCGTCCGACGGGGCGGGGGCGAGCCTCAGCAGGAAGAGGCAGACACCGGACACGAGGAACGTCGACGCGTTCGCCGCATAGACCGCCCCGGCGCTCGCCAGCCCGACGAGCGCACCCGCGAAGGCCGGGCCCGCCATCGTCATCAGCGCCTCGGACACCCGCAGCACGGCGTTGGCGCGCTGCACGTCCGTCGCCACCCTGGGCGTCGTCGACGCGACCCCCGGCTGGAAGAGCGCCGCCCCCACCCCGGCCACCGCGCTCAGCGCGTACACCGCCCACAGCGGAGGGTTGCCGGTGGCGAAGGAGACCGCGAGCACCGAGGCGCCGATCAGCCGCAGCGCATCGGCGATGATCATCATCCGGCGCGGGGTGAAACGGTCAGCCAGGACCCCGCCGAAGAGCACGAACAGAGCCAGAGGGCCCATCCAGGCCGCCAGCGCGAACCCCACCGAGGAGTGCGGCCGCCCGGCGCCCAGCAGCCCCGCGGTGAGCGCCACGGGGATCATGCCGTCGCCGAAGAGTGCCGCGGTCCGCGCGACGAAGAAGAGCCGGAAGTTGCGGTTCCAGAGCCGGTCCGGTCCGACTGGCAGACGCGGCAACGAGGGCGCGTCCACTCCGAGCGGCAGCCGCGGCGACGACGGCGCGTCCCCTCCCGTTGGCAGGCGCGGCGACGACGGCGCCCCGCACGCGACGGCTGTGTGGTCCGCGGCGGGAATGCCCGCGAGGTCTGCTGACTTTTCCTTCACACCGAGGACGTCTATCAGCTTATGGTCTACACCAGCTAGTGCGAAAGGAGTCCGTACCGTGGCGCACCGGGTCGTCGTTCTCGCCCTCGACGGGCTGCTCCCCTTCGAACTGGGCATCCCGCAGAGGATCTTCGGCCGCTCGATCGGCACCGAGCCGCTCAACCGGGGCCGCAAACTGTACGACGTCGTGACCTGCTCGATCCGCCCGCCGGGTCCGGTCAGCACCGACGCGGACTTCACGATCACCGTCGAGAACGGCCCGGAGATACTCGCCACGGCCGACACCGTGGTGATCCCCGCCAGCTACGAACTCGGGCCCGTCTACACCGAGGGCCGGCTGACCGACGAACTCGCCGCGGCGTTCGCGCACATCCGGCCGGGCACGCGCATGGTCTCCATCTGCACCGGCAGCTACGTTCTCGCCGCAGCCGGATTTCTCGACGGGCGGCCGGCCACCACCCACTGGTCCTCCGCCGACCACTTCCAGCAGCTGTTCCCCGCCGTCCGGGTCGACCCCGACGTCCTGTTCATCGACGACGGCGACGTTCTGACGTCCGCCGGGGTCGCCGCCGGCATCGACCTCTGCCTGCACATCGTGCGCCGCGACCACGGCGCCGCCGTCGCGAACGACGTCGCGCGGCGCACCGTCGTACCGCCGCACCGCGACGGGGGCCAGGCCCAGTACATCCAGCGGCCGGTCCCCGACCCGGGGACCTCCGCCACGGCCACCGCCCGCGCCTGGGCGCTCGGACGGCTGGAATCCCCGATCCAGCTGCGCGACATGGCGCAGCAGGAGTCGATGAGCGTACGGACGTTCACCCGGCGGTTCCGCGAGGAGGCCGGGATCAGCCCGGTCCAGTGGCTGACCCAGCAGCGGGTGGAGCTGGCCCGCCGGCTGCTGGAATCGACCGACCTGTCGGTCGACCGCATCGCGCGGGACGCCGGCTTCGGCACCGCCACGTCACTCCGGCAGCATCTTCAGGCGGCCCTGGGGGTGTCGCCGACCATGTACCGGCGAACGTTCCGGTCGACGTCGGCCGGGGTCCCGGGACGCTAGAAGACCAGCACCCCCCGGGCCACCCGCCCGTGGTGCGCGTCGTCCGCCGCCTTGGCGAAGTCCTCCACCGGGTAGGTCTCGGTGACCAGTTCGTCCAGCAGCAGCCGGCCCTCCCGGTACAGATCGGCGTACAGCGCGATGTCGCGCTGCGGGCGCGAGGAGCCGTAGCGGCAGCCGAGGATCGACTTGTCCAGGTACATCGACGAGACGAGGAACGACGCCTCGGCCGTCGCCGCCGGCACCCCCAGCAGGATCGCCTGGCCGTGCCGGTCGAGCAGGTCGATCGCGGTACGGATCAGCTCGGTGCGGCCCACGCACTCGAAGGCGTGGTCGGCGCCGTGCGGCAGGACCTCCCTGACCCCCTTCGCCGAGGTCAGGAAGTGCGTGGCGCCGAACTGCCGCGCCACGGCCTCCTTGCCGGGGTTGGAGTCGACCGCGACGATCGTCAGCGCACCGGCGATCCGCGCGCCCTGGATCACGTTGAGCCCGATGCCGCCGGTGCCGATCACGACGACGCTCTCGCCGCGGTCGACCTTGGCGCGGTTCAGTACGGCCCCCACTCCCGTCAGCACCCCGCAGCCGATCAGGGCGGCCGAGGTCAGGGGCAGGTCTGCGGGGATCCTGACCGCCTGCACGGCCTTGACCAGGGTCCGTTCGGCGAAGGCCGAGTTGGATGCGAACTGGTACAGCGGTGTGCCGCCGCGCGAGAACGGCTGACCGGGCATCCCGATCGCCTTGCGGCACATCGTGGGCCGGCCCCGGTCGCACTGTGCGCAGGCGCCGCAGCTGGCGAGGGTGGACAGGGCCACGTGGTCGCCCGGCGCGACATGGCTCACGCCGGCGCCTACGGCTTCGACCACGCCCGCGCCCTCGTGGCCGAGCACGACCGGCAGGGGGAAGGGGATCGTGCCGTCGATCACCGACAGATCGCTGTGGCAGAGCCCCGCGGCGGCGATGGCGACCAGCACCTCGCCGGGGCCGGGGCCGCGTATCTCCAGGTCGTCGACGACCTCGGTCCGTTTGCCGTCGAAGACGACGCCTCTCATCCGGGCTCCCTCGCTAGGCCGAGCGACGCGCTCGGCGGTGGTGTTCCGTACTCCTGGGGCCGGAGGCCCCGTCAAGCCGCTCCACGCCCGGGACGAACGCCCACCCCGAACCCGTCCACACCCGGGACGGACGCCCCTTTTAAGCCCGTCCGGCGATTGAGGACCGGGGTTCCGGGGCAGCGCCCCGGCAACGCGCCCGCGCCCGGAAACCGGGGCGCGGCCCGCCGTAAGGGCGGAGGGCCGCAGGCCCACACAGCCCGCAAGCCACAGGACCGCAGGGCCACCGGGCCGCGGCCCGTCCGCAGGGGCGGAGGCGGGCCTGCGCGAGACAACGCCAGCCCGCCCGCGGCGACGCGGGCTACGCGTTGGGCCGCGCCGCTGCCTTCGCCGCCGCCGCCATCTCCTCCAGACGCGCCAGCATCGGCATCGGGTCCGTGCCCACCGTCCCCGGCAGGAAGTCCGCGATCCGTTCCGGTGTCCACGCCGCCCCCTCCGCGTACCCCGCGCGCAGTTCCCTCGGCTGGGCCCAGACCGCGATCTTCGGGCCCGCGATCGTGTACACCTGGCCGGTGATCTTCTCCGCGCGGGCCCGCTCGCTCAGGAGGTAGACGACGAGCGCCGCCACGTCCTCCGGCTCGCCGATCTCCTTGAGCTCCATGGGGACGTTCGCGGACATCCGGGTACGCGCCACCGGCGCGACCGCGTTCGCCGTGACGCCGTACTTGTGGAGGCCGAGCGCCGCGCTGCGGACCAGCGAGATGATGCCGCCCTTGGCCGCGCTGTAGTTCGCCTGGGCGACGCTGCCCTGGTGGTTGCCGCTCGTGAAGCCGATCAGCGTCCCGGCGCCCTCCTGCTTGCGCATGACCGCCGAGGCCGCCCGGAAGACGGTGAACGTGCCCTTGAGATGGGTGGCGACCACGGGGTCCCACTCCGCCTCGGACATGTTGAAGAGCATGCGTTCCCGCAGGATGCCGGCCACGCAGACGACCCCGTCGACGCGGCCGAACTCCGCGAGCGCGGTGTCGACGACCCGCTGCCCTCCGGCCATGGTGGAGATGTCGTCCGCCACCGCGACCGCCTCGCCGCCCGCCGCCACGATCTCCTTGACGACGGACTCGGCTATCTCACTGGCCGGTTCGCCGCCCTCGACGGAGACGCCGTAGTCGTTGACCACGACCCGCGCCCCTTCGGCCGCCGCGGCGAGCGCGACGGCTCGCCCGATGCCGCGTCCGGCGCCCGTCACGGCCACCACCTTGCCTGCCAAGAAGTTCCCCATGCCCGGCCCCTTCCCGCGGTTTCTGACGGTCCGTTAGATTCTATGGGCCATCAGGTCCGCCGGCACAAGCCCCAGGAGGCCCCATGTCTTTGCCGGACGCGTTCCACGACCTCGCCAAGCGCGTCAACAACTGGGGCCGCTGGGGCGCCGACGACGAGATCGGCACGCTCAACCTCATCACCGACGAGGTCGTGCGCGAGGCGGCGGCCACGGTCCGGTCCGGTCTGCGCGTCCCCCTCGCCCTGCCGCTCCAGCAGGACGGCGTGCAGAACGGACTGATCCCGGGACGGGTCAACCCGCTGCACACCATGGTCCAGATCAACCAGGAGCTCTTCGGCCCCGGCACCGTGGCCACCAGCGACGACAGCGTGGTCATGAGCCTGCAGACCGCCACCCACTGGGACGCGCTCACCCACGCCTCGCACTCGGGGAAGATCTACAACGGCCGGCCCGCGGCCACGATCACCGCCCACGGCGGCGCGCGGTTCAGCGGCATCGACAAGGCGCCGCACCTCGTCTCGCGCGGGGTCCTGCTGGACGTGGCCCGCGCCCACGGCGTGGACCGGCTGCCGGGTGGCCACGCGGTCACCCCCGAGGATCTGGAGGCGGCCGAGGAGCTGGCCGGGGTCCGGGTACGGTCCGGGGACGTCGTCCTCGTGCGGACGGGTCAGGTGCAGGTGTATCTCTCCGGGGACAAGAACGCCTACGGGTATCCGTCACCGGGTCTGTCGATCCGCACGCCGGAGTGGTTCCGGGCCCGCGACGCGTCCGCGGTCGCCAATGACACGCTGACCTTCGAGATCTTCCCGCCGGAGATCGAGGACCTGTGGCTGGGCGTCCACGCCCTCGACCTGGTCGAGATGGGCATGCTCCAGGGCCAGAACTGGAACCTGGAGGGCTTGTCCACAGCCTGTGCGCAGGAGGGGCGCTACGCCTTCCTGCTCTCCGCCATGCCGGAGCCCTTCGTCGGGGCCACCGGCACCCCGGTGGCCCCGGTCGCGATCCTCTGATCCCCGCCGCGCGGTGGGGGCCCGTGCCCCACGGGCCCCCCGGTGCGCGACAGCGGCGCTACGCCCGCGTGGTGCCCGCGACGACGCCCGCGCCGTCACGCTCGGGGACGGGCTGCGCGCCCACTCCGCAGGAGCCGGGCTGCAGCTGCACCTGGATCAGCGGGACGGACCGGTCGACCTCGCACCAGATGCGCTTGCCCGCGCCCTCGGGCTGCCAGCCCCAGCGGTCGGCCAGACCGTCGACCAGTTCGAGGCCGCGGCCGCCGGTGTCCTCGCCCGCCGCGTGCCGCTGCTGCGGCGGGCGGCAGCTGGTGTCGGCCACCTCGACGCGGACGGTCCCGGCATCACCCTGGGCCCCCGCCGAGCCGAACAGCATGCGCAGCACGGCCGGACATCCGGTGTGCACCACCGCGTTCGTGACGAGCTCCGAGATGAGCAGGATGAGCGTCTCGGCCAGCGGCTCGTCGTCTCCTATCCCGGACCCGACGAGCCTCGAACGCGCCCATCTGCGGGCCCGTCCGACTTCTGCGGGGTCGGGCCCGACCTCCAACTGAACCTGAAGCACCTGCACCGCTCACACCATCCGAACCGGCGGACACATCGCCTCGCGCCTCCTCAGGGTCACGGAACGTGATTCCCTTGCGAGACAGCATGGTTGACGTACAGTCACCGCAACAAGCGCTTCGGGCATATTCCAACGCGAAGGAGTACGCGTGGTGCATACTGTGCGACGCACTCTGCGGGGAGTCGAACAGAGGCGCGTCACAGTCCGGGGAACCGCTTCCCCGGCAGGCCCGGCGCTTCTGCGTGGATCACGAGCAGGGCACCTCTCGCGGACCGGAGTCGCCGCACAGGCCACATCCGGATCGCCAGGTTCCAGAAACACTCGCATCCCACGGAGCGTACCCGAGCCCGGCGCCGACTCCGGCCCGTGACGAATGACGCAAAGGACACAAGCCGGTATCGGCCCGGACCGACTCCACTGCGTCACTCCGCAGCGTGAACCTCAGGGGTCCACGGCGTCACATGCGTGCACCCGGCACCCACCTGCCCCGGCCCGGCCCAGGTCGGCCGCCAGCGCCTCCTCCGCGTCCGCCGCCGTCAGCCACTCCCCGGCCCGCAGCCAGGCCCGCTTCAGCCGCAGGTGGACGTCCGCCTCCCAGGTGAAGCCCATGCCGCCGTGCACCTGGAGGCAGTCCCGGGCGTTCTCGACGGCGGCCTCGTCGGCGAGGAGCTTGGCGCCGGCGGCCTCCACCGGGTCCGACGTCACCGCCGCCGCGTAGACGGCACTGCGGGCCGGTTCGGTCCGCACGAGCATGCCGGCGCACAGGTGCTTGACCGCCTGGAACGACCCGATGGGCGCTCCGAACTGTTCCCGCTCACCGGCGTGTTGGACGGCCCCCTCCAGGCTGCGGGCAGCACTGCCGAGCTGCTCGGCCGCCGCCAGCAGCGCACCTTCGCAGCGCACCCGCGCCCCGTCGGGCAGCGCCTCGCCCTCGCAGGCGGACAGGTCCGGAACCCGCCACAGCGGCGTACCGGGATCGAGCGACCGGACGGGGCGGGCCGCGCACGCCAGCCGGCGCAGCGCCTCCCCCGTCACCACCCTCGCCCCGCCCCCGTCCAGGATCAGCAGCGCGTCGGCCCCCTCCAGGTGGCCCACGGGCCGCCCCGCCTCGGCCAGGGCCACCACGGCCTCGCCCTCCGCCGCCCCCTCCACCACTCCGGCGGCGAGCTGGGTGGCGGCCAGCGGCCCGGGCAGCAGGGCCCGCCCCACCTCCTCGAACAGGAGTACGGATTCGGCCAGCGCGAGACCGGCGCCCCCCGCCGCCTCCGGCAGCCGCAGCGCGAAGAACCCGGCCGCGCCGAGCTCCCTCCAGAGCGCCCGGTCCACACCCCCGCCCCGCTCGTGCGCCGCCCGCATCCGGTCCCTGTCGAACCGCCCCGCGAGCAGGTCCCGCATCCCCGTCCGCAGGGCCCGCTGATCCTCCGAGAGCTGGAAGTCCACCCTCCGCTCACCGCCCCTTCGGCAGGCCGAGGATCCGCTCGGCGACGATGTTCCGCTGGATCTGCGACGTACCGGCGGCGATCGTGTACGAGAGCGAGGACAGCCGGTCCAGCACCCACTCCCGGTCCAGGTCCAGGTCCCCGCCCGCGCCGAGCACCTCGGCCGCCGCCTCGTACAGCTCCTGGCGGGCGTGCGAGTACCGCAGCTTGAAGACCGAGCCGCCGACCCCCGGCACTCCCCCGCCGGCCTGCGCCTCGCTGACGTTCCACTGGGTGAGCCGCCACAACGCCCGGAGCTCGGCGTTGAGCCGGCCCAGCCTCCGCCGCAGCACCGCGTCGTCCCACCGTCCGCTCCTTCGCGCCTCGGCGGCCAGCGCGTCCAGCGTCCGGCGGCAGGCGACGACCTCGCCCACGAACGCCGTGCCGCGCTCGAAGGAGAGGGTGACCATGGTGACCCGCCAGCCGTCGTTCTCCGCCCCGACCCGGTGCGAGACGGGCACCCGCACCTCGTCCAGGAACATCTCGGCGAACTCGGCGGACCCGGCGAGGGTCCGCAGCGGCCGGACGGTGACGCCGGGGCTGTCCATCCGCATCGCGAGCCAGCTGATCCCCCGGTGCTTCGGCGCCATGGCGTCCGTCCGCACCAACAGCTCGCACCAGTCGGCGACCTCCGCGTGCGAGGTCCAGATCTTCTGCCCGCTCACCACGTACGCGTCACCGTCGCGCACGGCCCGGGTCCGCAGCGAGGCCAGGTCCGATCCGGCCTCCGGCTCGCTGAACCCCTGGCACCACATCTCCTCACCCCGCAGCACCGGCGGCAGCCAGCGCGCCCGCTGCCCGGCGGTGCCCTCGGCGGCGATGGTGGGCCCGGCGTGCAGCAGTCCGACGAAGTTCGCCCCGACGTAGGGCGCCCCGGCCCGCTCGGTCTCCTCCAGGAAGATCAGGTGCTGCGTGGGGGTGGCGCCCCGGCCGCCGGCGTCGGCGGGCCAGTGCAGACCCGCGTACCCGGCGTCGTACAGCAGCTTCTGCCAGCCGGCGTCGTACGCGCGCCGCCCCGGCCAGTCCCCCGGATCCGGTTTCGCCGGAAGCCCGGGCAGCACGGCGGCCAGCCACTCCCGCAGCCGGGCCCGGAAGGCTTCCTCTTCCTCCGTGTACGCGAGTTCCATGAGGCACGCGCCTACTTGTCGAGGTCGAGACCGAGCATCCGGATCGCGTTCCCGCGCATCAGTTTGTAGACGGTCTCGTCGTCCAGTCCCTTGACGTGGTCGAGGGCGACCTCCTTGGTGTGCGGGAAGGTCGAGTCGACGTGCGGATAGTCGGTCTCGAACGTGGCGTTGTCCCGTCCGACCACATCGAGCGACGCCACCCCGTGCTTGTCGCGGAAGAAGCAGCAGAACATCTGCCGGTAGTAGTACGTGGACGGCGGCTCGGGGATCAGATCGCGCACCCCGCCCCAGGCCCGGTGCTCCTCCCAGACGTCGTCGGCGCGTTCCAGTGCGTACGGAATCCAGCCCATCTGCCCTTCGCTGTAGGCCAGCTTGAGCCGGGGGAACTTCACCAGCACCCCGCTGAACAGGAAGTCCATCATCGAGGCCATCGCGTTGTTGAACGAGAGCGAGGCCTGGACGGCGGGCGGGGCGTCCGGCGAGGCCGCGGGCATCTGCGAGCTGGACCCGATGTGCATGTTCACGACCGTGCCGGTCTCCTGGCAGACGGCGAAGAACGGGTCCCAGTACCCGGTGTGGATCGAGGGCAGCCCCAGATGCGTCGGGATCTCCGAGAAGGTGACCGCCCGCACCCCCCGCGCCGCGTTCCGCCTGATCTCCGCGACCGCCAGACCGATGTCCCAGAGCGGGATGATGCACAGCGGAATCAGCCGGCCGCCGCTGTCCCCGCACCACTCCTCGACCATCCAGTCGTTGTAGGCGCGCACGCAGGCGAGGGCGACCTCCTTGTCATGCGCTTCCGCGAAGGTCTGCCCGCAGAAGCGCGGGAAGGTGGGGAAGCACAGACTCGCCTCCACATGGTTGAGGTCCATGTCCTTCAGCCGTTCGACGGGATCCCAGCACCCGCGCCGCATCTCCGCCCGGGTGATCCCCTCCAGGGTCATGTCGTCGCGGTCGAACCCCACCGCGGCGATGTTCCGCTTGTACGGGAACTTGAGGTCCTCGTAGATCCACCAATCCGTCGGCGGGCCGTCCGGATCCATCGTGATGACGTACTTCCCGCCCGTGTAGGCCAGCTCACCGATGCCCGCCGTCAGGGGCTGCGGCCCGCGTGCGCGGTATTTGGCCGGCAGCCAGGCCGAGAAGAGGTGCGGCGGCTCGATCACATGGTCGTCGACGCTGACGATCCGAGGCAGTTCCGTCATGGTGTCCCCTTCGGCGCGCATTTCTGATGACCCGTCAGATCGACACAGGCTAGCCCCGCGCCCCTGGACCGACAAGGCGCAGCGCTCTACGCTCTCCGCACGATCTGACTACCCGTCAGCTGTGAGGGGTTCGCCGTGAACGAGACCGCACACGCCCTGGGCGCATCCGGCACCTTCTGGGAGCTCATCGAACGCCGGGCCGCCCTGACGCCTGACCGCGCCTTCCTCATCCAGGACGACCGCACGCTCACCTTCGGCGACCTGCGCACCCGGGCCGAACGCGTGGCGGCCGGCCTGTACGCCGAGGGGGTGCGCCCCGGCACCGTCGTCGCCTGGCAACTGCCGACCCGGCTGGAAACCGTCCTGCTGTCCTTCGCCCTGACCCGGCTCGGCGCGGTGCAGACCCCCGTCATCCCCTTCTACCGCGACCGCGAGGTCGGCTTCGCCCTGCGCGAGGCGGGGGCCGAGCACTTCGCGGTTCCGGGCACCTGGCGCGGGTTCGACCACACGGCCATGGCCGCCCGCCTCTCGGCGGACCTCCCGCACCCGCCCCGCGTCTTCGAGGCGTACGGCACCCTCCCGGACGGCGACCCCGCGGCCCTGCCCCCGCCGCCCCCCGACGGCACCACCGTCCGCTGGATCTACTGGACCTCGGGCACCACCTCCGACCCCAAGGGGGTCCTGCACACCGACCGCAGCCTGATCGCGGGCGGCTCCTGCCTGGCCCACGCACTGCGCCTGTCGGCGGACGACGTCGGCTCCGTGGCCTTCCCGTTCGCCCACGTCGGCGGCCCGGACTACGCGGTGATGCTGCTCCTGTACGGCTTCCCCGCAGTGCTGTTCGAGCACTTCGCGATGCCGGACGCCCTCGCGGACTACCGGCGCCACAGGGTGACGGTCGCGGGCGGCTCCACCGCGTTCTACTCCATGTTCCTCACCGAACAGCGCAAGACCCCGGCCACGCCCCTCATCCCCACCCTCCGCCTCCTCGCGGGCGGCGGCGCCCCCAAACCCCCGGAGATCTACCACGCGGTCGTACGCGAGATGGGCGTCCAGCTCACCCACGGCTACGGCATGACCGAAGTCCCCATGATCACGATGGGCTCCCCCGACGACACGGTGGAACAGCTGGCCGAGACGGAGGGCCGCCCGCCCGAGGGCATGGAGATCCGGATCACCGACGAGGACGGCGCGCCTCTCCCCCACGGCACGGACGGCGAGGTCCGCCTCCGGGGCGAGGCGGTCTGCCGGGGCTACCTGGGGGCCGCCCCGCCCTTCGACGAGGACGGCTTCCTGATCACGGGCGACCTCGGGCACGTCCGGCCGAGCGGGCACCTGGTGCTCACCGGGCGGCTGAAGGACGTCATCATCCGCAAGGGCGAGAACATCTCGGCGAAGGAAATAGAGGACCTCCTGGCCCGCCACCCCCGCGTGGGCGACGCGGCGGTGATCGGCCTCCCCGACGAGTCGCGCGGCGAGCGCGTCTGCGCGGTGGTGGAACAACCCCCCGGCGCCGCCGCGCTCACCCTCCCCGAACTCACGGCATACCTGCGCGACGAGGGCCTGTCGGTCCACAAGCTTCCGGAGCAACTGGAACTGGTGGACGCGATGCCCCGGAACGAGGCGCTGCGGAAGGTCCTGAAGTACGAGTTGCGGGCCCGCTTCAGCGTGTGACCCGGTCCGGGGTGCGGGGCCCCTTGCGGGGTGCGGGTTCCCTTGGTGGTGCGGGTGCTCCGCGTTGCGCGGGGTTCCGTCCTCAATCGCCGGACGGGCTGTGGTGGTGCGGGTGCTCCGTGTTGTGCGGGCGTTCGCCTCTGTCCGGTGGGTGGGGGTGGGGTCCCTCCGGGGAGACTCCTCAGAAATGGCATGTGCGGCCCGGTGGGAAAACGACCCGAGTCGTACGCCATTTCCTGCGGGGACTCCCCTGCACGCCCCCACCCGGCCTCAGTCGCGTCTGCACACCGGCCCTGCGACTGCCGCAGACGCACGGCGGGCAGGGTTCGGGGGCGTGCAGGGGAGTCCCCGCAGGACGACGAACACCGACCCGGGTCCGCTGCGTACCGGCGGAACGTTCGTCGTTTGAGGAGACGCCCCGGAGGGACCCCGAACCCCCACCCACCGGACACGGGCGCAAAACCTCGCGGAGCACCCGCACCACCCAAGCCCGTCCGGCGCTTGAGGACGGAACCCCGAGCCCCGGACAGGGGCAACCAAAACAGGGCGCCGCGCCCCGCAACGGACCCGCACCCCGCACGGGGACCCGCACACCCCAAGCCCGTCCGGCGCTTGAGGACGGAACCCCGCGCACCGGCAAGGGGCAACCAAAACAGGGCGCCGCGCCCCGCAACGGACCCGCCCCCCGCAGGGGACCCGCACATCTCAAGCCCGTCCGGCGCTTGAGGACGGAACCCCGAGCCCCGGACAGGGGCCACCACGACAGGATGCCGCGCCCCGCACGGGACCCGCTCCCCGGCAAGGGGCAACCAAAACAAGGCGCCGCCCACCGGAAGGGCCATGCGCAACCTGCCGCCCGCCCAAGGGCTACGCGTCGGGCTCGATCACAGTGAAATACGCGGCGAACGCCGCCACCACGTCCGCCTCCGCGATGCGCCCGTCGCGGTCCGCGTCCAGGCTCTGCGCGGCGAACGCCGCCGCGTCCGGGCTGGCGCCGAGGACGCGCAGGGCCCGTTCCACCGCCGAGACCGCCGCGCCGTCGTTCTCCTGGTCGGCGACCGCGATCGCCGCCCGGAGGAAGGGGCGGGCGATCTCCGCGAAGCGTTCGGGGCTGTCGCGGAGCCGTTTCACCGCGCCGCCCACGAATTCCTCGCGGGTGACCCGCTGGTCCCCGTCCACGTCGGCGATGCCCGCCATGCCCTGCCAGAACGCCTCGGCCCCGGTGTAGAGCGCCTGGCCCTTGTCGCAGCGGGCCGTCGTACCGAATTCGGTGAGCAGACGGGCCGCGGCTGCGTTGAAATCCGCGCGATCGATGTAGCCGTTGCCGTCCTGGTCGAAGGCGGCGAAGCGGAAGGCGATCTTGCGCTCATACTCTGCGCTGTCCATGCGGGGAGCGTACGACGCCTGCGGGCGTCCCGTGTCACTTACGCGCGTCACCGGTGTGACGACTCGGCGCTCAGGCCGAGAGGGGCTGGGCCTCGTCGTCGACGGCCGAGTCCCAGTCGGGGTAGACCTCGAACAGACGGCGGACGCCGAGCGCGCCGAGCACCCGGTTGACGTGGGAGCCGTCCTCGGCGCCGCGGGAGGGCAGGATCAGGCGCAGCCGGCCGCCGCAGGAGCGCATCAGGCGGCGGGAGGCGATCAGGACGCTGACACCGCTGGAGTCGCAGAAGAAGACCTCGGAGAGGTCGAGCACGACGTCGTGGCGGCCCACGGCCACCGCGTCGTGGACGGACTGGCGGACGACGGGTGAGGTCACCAGGTCCAGTTCGCCGCGCATGTGCAGAACGGTCCACGCACCCCGTTCGGTCTCGGCCACTCTGAGTGTCACGCGACTGGGCCTCTCGTTCCGGGGATCCCAGGGGATTCCAGCGATCCGGAAGTTTGCGTTCCTCCTCGCGGCTGCCCCGGTGTACCGCCCATGAAACACCGCCTCACACAGGAAGGCCCAGAACACTTTCGGGCAGAAATGATCACTTCGGGTCCGATTCCGCTGCCGTGGGGTGCCGCATTCCCTACCATCCAGGGCGATCGTGGGGACGTACTTGCTGTAAAGGGGCGTGCTCGGTCAGCCTGGCCGACTACATTCGGTGTGACGAGGGGTACAGGGCGAGCGGCCCTGACGGCACAGGGCTGGGGGTCGGATGGCTAAAAACGCACCACCCCGCTGGGACCGCAGGATGCAGCAGCGGCTGGCGCGCGGCGAGGCGGCGGCCCTCGGCGAGCTCTACGACCGGTTCGCCTCCCTCGTGCACAGTCAGGCCAACCGGATGCTCGACGACGAGAGCGCCGCGGACCTCGTCACCCGCGCGGTGTTCGGTTACGTGTGGGAGAACCCCGACGCGTACGACCCCAAGCAGGGCTCGATGCGCTCCTGGGTCGCCCGGCTCACGCACCGCGAATCCGTGCAGCGGCTGCGCCGGGAGTACGGGGCGGACGAGGGGCACGAGGAGGCCGGCCTGGAGGAGCGGGTGCGGCGGGCCACGGCCGCGGCACGGGCCGACTACATCGTCGCGTCCATGCCCGCACCGCTGCGGGCCGCGTTGGAGCTCGCGTACATCCAGCGCCGCGACTACCGGCAGACCGCGACCGATCTCGGGGTCACCGAGGACGAGGCGCGGCGCCGGCTGCGGCTCGGGCTGCAGCTGCTGTCCACCGCGCACGCGCGTCCGCTGGAGGGCTCCCCGCCGCCCGGATACGGGCGGCCGCTGTGAGCGATGACACGGGCGGCCTCGACGAGGGCGAGGGACGGGACGACGAGGTGCGGGGCGCCCGGCGCATACCGGGCCCGCGGGCCGCCGCCGACGACCTCGACCCGAGCCGGTTCGTCCCGCCCCCGCCCGCCCGGCGACCGGAGCCCGTGCCAGAAGCCGAGCTCGCCCATGAACCCGAGCCCACCCAGGCACCCGAGCCCGCCCAGGAACCCGAGCGCGTCCAGGCACCGGAGCCGGAGGCGGCACTGGGCCGGCCGCGCGTCGACGAGGCCGGCCCGCCCGCCCTCGTGCTCCCGCACCGCGTGCTGAAGGCCCTTCTCGGCGCCTGGGCGCTGACCGCGTGCTCGGCCGCGGAGACGGAGGCCGTGGAGGCGCACCTGACGGAGTGCGCCCCCTGCGCGGACGAGGCGCTGCGGCTGCGCGACGCGGTGGGCCTCCTGCACACCGATCGCAGCCTGGACCTCGATCCGATGCTCCGGACCCGCGTGCTGGGGAACTGCCTGAAGCGCCGGCCGGCCACGATCCCGGTTCCGGAGTGGGCCGCCCCGTACGACGCGGAGACGGCCCGGCTCGACGCGCTGCTGCGCGACATCGGCGGCTCGGAGTGGCACGCGCCGGTGCGGCTGAAGTGGTTCGAGGGCGAGCGCGGGGTGAACCGCAAGACGACGGTCGCCGGTGTCATCGGTCATCTGATGGCCGTGGACGGCCTGGTCAGCGCGGCGCTCGGGCTCGAGGACCCGCTGGCCGAGAGCGTTCCCGGCGCCCCGCGCCGTAGCTCCGGACTGCCGCTCGCGCCCACCCGGCGCACCGAGACGTACTGGTCGGCCGCCCGGCGTCCGCTGACCCGCGGCATCCGCGAACCGTGGCGCGACCAGAGCCACGCCCTGATCCGCACCGTGTCCTTCGTGGGGCGCGACGTCTCGGAGCTGTCCGTCTCCTACGGTGACTTCGCCCTGCCGCTCCAGGACGCGCTGCTGGACCGCGCCTTCGAGTGCTGGGTGCACGCCGGTGACATCGCCGAGGCGGTCGACTATCCGTACGAGCCGCCCTCCGCCGCCCATCTGCACCGCATGATCGACCTGGCGGCGCGGCTGCTGCCGGCCGCGCTGGCCGTGCGCCGCCGGGCGGGACTCGCCGGTCCGGCCCGTCAGCTGGTGACGGCGGGGTCCCCGGGGCGTTCGCTCCATCTGGAGGTCGAGGGTTCGGGCGGCGGCGACTGGTACATCGCGCTGGACTCCCCCGCCGCCCTCGGCTCCGCCGAGCACACGGTGGCGCAGGTCGCGCTGGACGGCGTGGAGTTCTGCCAGCTGGTGGCGGGGCACGTCCCGCCCGTGGAGGCGGCGGCCGGCCAGCGCGGGGACCGCGAGGCGATCCGGGACGTGCTCTTCGCGGCGGCCTCGCTCAGCAGGCTCTGAGCCGCCTGCTACGCGAAGACCACCGTGCGGCGGCCGTTCAGGAGGATGCGCCGCTCCGCGTGCCACTTCACCGCACGGGCCAGGGCCTGGCACTCCACATCGCGTCCGATGGCGACCAGCTGGTCGGGCGTCACACCGTGGCCCACCCGCTCGACCTCCTGCTCGATGATCGGCCCCTCGTCGAGGTCGGCCGTGACGTAGTGCGCCGTCGCCCCGATCAGCTTCACACCGCGGGCGTGCGCCTGGTGGTACGGCTTGGCGCCCTTGAAGCTCGGCAGGAACGAGTGGTGGATGTTGATGATCCGGCCGCTGAGCTGCTTGCACAGGTCGTCCGAGAGGACCTGCATGTAGCGGGCCAGGACGACCAGCTCCACGTCCTCCTCGCGAACCAGCTCCAGCAGCTGCGCCTCCGCCTCCGCCTTGTTCTCCCTGGTCACGGGGATGTGGCGGAAGGGAATGCCGTACGAGGCGACCAGCTCGGCGAAGTCCGTGTGGTTGGAGACGACTGCCGCGATCTCGACCGGCAGGGCCCCGATGCGGGAACGGAACAGCAGGTCGTTGAGGCAGTGGCCGAACTTGCTGACCATCAGCACGATCCGCATCCGGTCCGAGGAGCGGTGGATCTGCCAGTCCATCCGGAAGGAATCGCCGATGGCCGCGAAGCTCGCCCGCAGCTTGTCGAGCGTCACCGGGCTGTCGGCCGAGAAGTGGACGCGCATGAAGAACAGGCCCGTGTCGTGGTCCCCGAACTGCTGGCTGTCCTCGATGTTGCAGCCGGTCATGAAGAGATAACTCGACACGGCGTGCACGATGCCCTGTTTGTCAGGGCACGAAAGCGTGAGGACGTACTGCTCGGGGGCGGTCTGGGCAGGCTGCGACGCGGTCATCCCCGTAGCGTGCCATACCCGTCCGCGGTTCCGCGGCGGCCTCTCAGCTCCTGGTCATGATGCGGAGCACGTCAAGGGAGCGCGGCGGGACGTCGGGCTCCTCGCCGTCGTTCGTGGCGAGCAGCACATGGGCCTCGCGGGCGGCCCGGACGGCCTCCGGCCAGCCGTGGTGCTCCAGGTAGGCGGAGACGGGGGCGTCCGCGCCGACCTGGTGCATGATGCGCAGCACCCGCAGCACGGCGACGTCGACGAGGGCGGCCTCGCCGGAGTCCCGGAAGACCGTGCCGACGTATTTCTCGGCGGACCAGTTGTCCAGCCAGGTGTCCTCGACCAGGCGGTACACGGCGTCGGTGACGTCGCCGTATCCCTCCCGGCCGGCCAGCCAGCACTCGTGGTGGAAGACGGGGTCGGAGAGCATGTGCAGCGCCGAGCGCACGTTGCTGCGCCAGCGCCACCACGGAAGGTCATTGAGCGGCATGCCGCCCATGGTGGAGGAGCGACGGCCGCGACGGGAAGAGTTCTCGGAACCTTGCTGCACGGTTGTCGATCGTACGTTCCCTTTCCGGCGTTCCGTACGGGCCCCTGCAATTCACCTGTCCGTCACCGAGCGTTGAACGGGGCACACCGCGCCGTTACCCCGGGACGGGAAGTGTCTGTGTCCATGACCGGACGGCGACGCCCCACCTCCCTCCGCCCTTTCAGGCTGCTCACCGGTGCGGTGGCGGCAGGGGCTCTGCTGATGACCGGCTGCGGCGCACTCCCTGGAGCATCGGGGGGCTCCAGGGAGCCCGTCACCGTCGTGACCTGGGCGCCCGGCGGCGCGTCGGGACCGGATGCCGCCAACATGGCCGGCATGACCGCGATGGCGCAGGCGTACGCCCGCTGGATCAACGGCGAGGGCGGGATCGACGGGCACGAGCTGCGCGTGGTCACCTGCGACGAGCAGGACACCTCGGTCGGCGCGGGCAACTGCGCCCGCCGGGCCGTCAAGGAGAAGGCCGTCGCCGTCCTCGGCTCGTACAGCCGGCACGGGCGGGCGTTCATGGCACCGCTCGAAGTCGCCGGGATTCCGTACATCGGCGGCTACGGCGCCTCCGAGGAGGAATTCCGCAGCTACATGTCCTACCCGGTCACCGGCGGCCAGTCGGCCCTCCTGGCGGGCAACGCCAAGCAGCTGGCCGCCACCTGCGAACGCGTCTCCCTGGTGCGTCCCGACACCCTGAGCGGTGACACCCAGGCATGGCTCCTCAACACCGGACTCACCGAGGCCCGCCGGCCGGCCCCGGTCGACGTCCGGGCCGCGGAGGAGACCACGTCGTACGACGAGGCGGCCGGGCGCGCGCTGACGGGGGCGGGCAGCGACGGGGGCTGTGTGACGGCGGTGCTCGGCGACCGCACGGAGACCTTCTTCGACTCCTTCCGGCGGCTGGAGCCGGCCGGCGGATCGGTGCGGATCTCCTCGGTCCTCGGCAGCATCGGCCAGCCGCTCATCGACCGCACCGGCGGCCGCGAGAGCCCGTTCGAGGGCGCGTACGTCACCGGGTGGTACCCGGCCCCCGGAGACGCCCGCTGGGACCTGATGCGGAAGGTGATCAGCGAGCACGCCTTCGCGGACAACCGCATCGACCCGGATGACACGGGGGTGCAGACGACGTGGATCGCCTACACCGCCCTCAAGTCGATCGTCGAGTCGCTGGACGAGGCGGAGATCACCTCCCGGGAGGTCACCAAAGCCCTCAACCACGGCACCCGGGTGGACACCGGCGGTCTGACCCCCGTCCTGCGCTGGCGCTTCGAGGACATGATCGGCTCGTCCGCGTATCCGCGCATCGTGAACAGCAAGGTGACGTTCCAGGTCGTCCGCGACGGCCGGCTGGTCGCCGACAGGAAGGGCTTCGTGGACGTGACGAACACGCTGTCGGACGCCAGCGCGACCGGCTGAGTCCCCGGGCGCCCGGGGACTCCCGCACCGCGCTCAGAGCGCGGTGGACGCGCGCTTCGTCAGGCCGTACTTCACCGCGATGGCGTTCCACAGCCTGGACGCCTGCTTCTTGGCGTTGGTCGCCTCGCCGCTCTGCACATTGGCCTGCTGGTAGTGCGAGGTCGGGCGGGCCTTGCCCTTCTTGCACACCTTCTTGCTCTTGGCCTGCGCCGCCCACGCCGCGTAGTGGTCGTCCGCCGAGGCGGACGCCTGCCAGGCCTTGGTGAGGGAGGCGGTCAACCCGGCGTTGTCCGGCAGCTTGTCGACCGACAGCCCCTTGAGCCGGGTCACCAGGTCGCGACGCTGCTGGGCGGCGCCCTTGAGATCGGCCACGGCCTTGTCCAGGTCGGTGCAGTTCTTGGCCTTCTCCACCGCGCCGATGACCGCGGCCCGACTGTTGTTGCTGTCCGCGAGGAGCTTGTCGAGCGCCTCCGCCTGCGGCTTCGCCGGGTCCTCGGCGGCCTGGGTGGACGGCTGCGGCGCGGTCGAACTCGCCGATGCCACCGGCTGCTTGGCGTCCTCCCCCTTGTCGTCGCCGCCGCTCATCAGGGCGCCGGCCCCGAGCCCGATCACGGCGCAGCCGACGACGACCGCGGCGATCAGCGGGATGTGCGCGGACTTCTTGCGCCGCCCGTCCCGCCCGTCCTGCGGCACCCCGTCCTCGGGCCCCGAGTACGGGGGCGCCTGCTGGTACGCCTGAGGGGGCGGCCCGCTCCGGTACGGCTGCCGGCCGCCCGGGAACTGCTGCTGGTGTTGCTGCGCCGGGTCGAACCGGGGCATCTGCTGGGTCGCGCCCGCCGGTTCGTCGCTGCGGAAGAGGTTGTCGAACTCGGCGGGGGGCTGCCGCTCACCGGGCGCCCCGGGCCGTATGCCGTACGGGGCGCCCCCGGGCACGGGCGGTATGTACTGGGTGGCGTCGGCGTCCTGGCCGCCCTGCGCGGGCGGCGGCCCGCCGTGGGAGCCGGGCTGCTGGTACGCCTGCTGCTGGGACTGGCCGAGGAACTGCGTGGACTCGGCGGGGGATTCCGGCGGCAGACCGCCCGGGCCGGGACCGGCCGGCACCGGGGCGATGTACTGCGTGGCGTCCGCGTCGCCGCCCCCGCCGGGCACCGCCTCGGGAGGCAGCGGCTGGGCGTACGGCGACGGCGGGGGCTGCTGCGCGTGCTGCTGGGCGGGCGGCTGCGGGTCCTGGCCGTACCCGGGAGTCTGCGGCCCCTGGCCGTACTGCCCGTGCTGCGCCTGCTGCCCGTACTGCTGCTGCCCCGGCCCGTACGCGTCCTGCCCGTATCCGCCCTGGTGCTGGGCCTGCTGAGCCTGCTGGGCAGGGTCCTGAGCCGGCGGCTGCGGCCCCCAGGGCTGGCCCCACGGCTGACCGCCGGCCGGGACCGCCTGGTCCGCGGGTCCCCCCGGCGTCCAGGGCTCGCCGCCGCCCGCGGGCAGCACGACGCCCTCGTGCGCGGGTCGTACAGCAGGGAGCTGCTGCTCGTCACCCTGTCCGCTCTGTGTCACCGGGACTCCTACGTGTGAACCTATGGAATCGTCGGCTCACGCTATCGGGTGGTCCCCGCCGTTCGCCAAGTGCGTGTGGTCGCGCACGCTCTCTTCACGCCGGCTGTAACGCCCGGCGCGCCCGGGACGCAGTTAAGGGGGCGCGCCCACCACGCCCCGGCCCGCGCGACGGCACCGGCCCCGGAACGCCCTCCCGTCAGGCCGCCTGCAGTTCCAGCCGGGCGCCGAACTCGCGTACCGCCGGCTCGTCCCCGTACGGCACCAGGCGCTGCTGCAGATCGTCCAGATACTCCGTCCCCCGGCTGGAGCGCACCGTGCCCAGCAGCTCCATCGCCCGCGTCCCGGTGTGGCAGGCCTGCTCCACCTCCCGCAGCTGCACCTGCGCCGCGGCCAGCAGGGCCAGCCCGATGCCCCGGCGGCGGGTCCGGGACTCCGGGAGGCCGCCGAGGGCCTCCTTCGCCCGGCGGGCGGCCGCCTCCGCCTGGCCGAGGTCGCGGTGGCAGTGCGCCAGCTCGTCGGCGAGATAGGCGTGGTCGAAGTGGGCGATCCAGTCGGGATCGTCACCGCTGTCCGGATCGGCCTGCTCCAGCGCCGCCAGCGCCCGGGCCGCCACCGCCTGCGTGGTCCGCGCGTCCCCGAGCAGCGCGTGGCCGCGGGCCTCCGCCGCGTAGAACATCGCCTCCGCACGCGGCGTGACCCGCCCGCGCGCCCCCTCCTGCGCCGCCCTGGCCAGCTGGGCGATCTCCCGGGGATTGCCGAGCTGCGCCGCGAGATGGCTCATCGAGGCGGCCAGCACATAACCGCCGTAGGCGCGGTCGCCCGCCGCCTGGGCGAGGCGCAGGGCCTGGATGTAGTAGCGCTGGGCGAGACCCGGCTGGCCGGTGTCGATCGCCATGTACCCGGCGAGCTCGGTGAGCCGCGCGACCGCGGCGAAGAGCTGGCGCCCGGTCGACTCGCGGTACGCCCCCGAGAGCAGCCCGGAGACCACGCTGTTCAGGTAGTGCACCAGCACCGGCCGCACATGACCGCTCCCGAAGCGGTGGTCCAGATCGACCAGCGCCGCCGTCGTCGCCCGCACCGCCTCGACGTCCGGCATCCCCACCCGGGCCCCGGCCGCCCGCGCCACCTGCGGGTCCGCACCGGAGATCAGCCAGTCGCGGCTGGGCTCGACCAGCGCCGAGGACGCGACCGTGGAACCGGACAGGAAGTCACGGCGGCCGGCGTCGCTGCGCCACAGCTCGCTGACCTGCTCGATCGCCCCGGTCACCGTGGGGGCGAACTGCAGACCGACCCCGGACGCCAGGTTCTTGCCGTTGGCCATGCCGATCTCGTCGATCGTGACCGTGCGTCCGAGCTTGCGGCCGAGGGCCTCGGCGATGATCCCCGGCGCCCTGCCGCGGGGTTGCTGTCCTCGCAGCCAGCGGGCGACGGAGGTCTTGTCGTAGCGGAGGTCGAGCCCGCGCTCGGCTCCGACCATGTTGACGCGGCGGGCGAGGCCCGCGTTGGAGCATCCCGCTTCCTGAATGAGCGTCTGGAGCCGTTCGTTCGGCTGGCGTGCGACGAGAGGCCTGGCTGACATGTATCTCCCCCTGAGGCCGCAGTGATCGTGGAAGGAATCACTGCCCGACATATGCCTGAGAAATTCGCTGATTTCTCGTGTTGGTCACTTTTGGCGCGTCTCCACCCCTTTCGCCCGGCACGCGCCCTAGGATGCCGAGCGAACTCTGCCGGATTTCCCGTAGGGGGCTACCCGCCACCCGCCTCCGTCCCTCCCGCGCGCCCCCGCCCGTGCATCGATGCGCCCCGTATGCGTGAGCGCCGGTCGCAACCGCGCCCGCCGCGCCCGTAACCCCAGGTGGCGGCGGGAGTTGTGCTGTGCGTGGAAGAGCCCATCGGAGTCATGGAAGCCGCACAGATCCCCCAGCAGCGTGCCGAGCACCTGCTCGACGCGGCGGTGCGGTACGCGGAGGAGCGGCACTGGGACGTGTGCCCGGGCGCCTGGCTGGAGGCGGCCGGCGGCATGGAGCGGTGCTCGTGCGGCGAGGCGGACTGCGCGGCGCCCGGCGCCCATCCGGTCCTGGCCGACTGGGCGGAGCGGGCCACCGGCAGCGGTGCGGCGGCCCGCCGGATGTGGTCGCAGCAGCCCCGGGCCTCGATCCTGCTGCCGACCGGACGCGCCTTCGACGCGATCGACGTACCGGAGTCGGCGGGCTTCCTGGCACTGGCCCGGATGGAGCGGATGAGCCTGCCGCTCGGACCGGTCACCCGCACCCCCGACCGCCGGATGCAGTTCTTCGTCCTTCCGGGCTCCGCGGCCAAGGCCGACGGTCTCGTCCGGCGGGTGGGCTGGGACGCGGCCGCCATCGGCCTGCGCGGAATCGGCGAGGGCCGCTACGTCGCCGCCCCGCCGACCCGCGTCGGCGGCGCCGGAGCGGTGCAGTGGGCCCGCAGCCCCTCCACCGCCAACCGCTGGCTCCCCGAGGTGGAGGAGCTCATCAGCCCGCTCGCCTACGCCTGCGGGCGCGAGGCCGCCGACGCCCGGAGCCGCCGTTCGTAGGCCGCCTTTCGTAAGGTGGCCCCCATACAGGGGACTTCGAAGGGCGTGGACATGCCGGACCGCACAGAGACCGACGGAGCCGACCGGACCGACCGGACCGCCGAGCCCGATGCGCCGGGGGCGGCGCCGCCCGCCGTGCGGGTGGAAGGGCTGTGGAAGCGGTTCGGCGGCCACACCGCGGTCGCCGGAATCGATCTGGTGCTGCCCGCTGGCAAGTTCATCGGCCTGGTGGGGCCCAACGGCGCCGGAAAGACCACCACGCTGTCCATGGTCACCGGTCTGCTCCGCCCCGACCTGGGCCGGATCGAGATCGGCGGCCGCGACGTCTGGCGCGACCCCGTCGAGGTGAAGGCCCGGATCGGCGTCCTGCCGGAGGGGCTGCGGCTCTTCGAACGCCTCTCGGGCCGCGAACTCCTCGCCTACACCGGCCGGTTGCGCGGCCTTCCCGGTGCCGAGGTGGACAGCAGGGCCACGCAGCTGCTGGACGTCCTGGACCTCGCGGGCGCCCAGCACAAGCTCGTCATCGACTACTCGACGGGCATGCGCAAGAAGATCGGGCTCGCCGCCGCGCTGCTCCACAACCCCGAAGTGCTCTTCCTCGACGAACCGTTCGAGGGCGTCGACCCGGTGTCGGCGCAGACCATCCGCGGGGTCCTGGAGCGCTACACCGGCTCCGGGGCCACCGTCGTCTTCTCCAGCCATGTGATGGAACTCGTCGAGTCGCTCTGCGACTGGGTGGCCGTCATGGCGGCGGGCACCATCCGCGCCCAGGGCACACTCGGCCAGGTGCGCGGCGAGGCGTCCTCGCTGCAGAACGCGTTCCTGGAACTCGTCGGCGCGGGCGACCGCGACAACGGAGCCGCTCTGGACTGGCTCGGCGGTGCGCGATGAGCGTCCTCGACGCCCCGGCCGGTCCCGGCTCCCCGGCATACCGCCCGGCAGGCGGCAGGGACCTCGTCCCCGTCCTCGTACGCCTCAAGCTCGCCCTGCTCCGCAACGGGCTGCGGCAGTCGGCCGGCCGACGGGCGGTGTACATCGCGTCCCTCGTGGGCGCCCTGCTGCTCGCCCTGGGCCAGCTGATCGGGCTGATCGCCCTGCGCGGCCACGCCCACGCGGGCTCCCTGGTCGTGCTGCTGGCCGGGGTGCTGGCGGTCGGCTGGGCCGTGATGCCGGTCTTCTTCGCCGCCGGCGACGAGACCCTCGATCCGAGCCGCCTGGTCATGCTGCCGCTGCGGCCCCGCCCCCTGGTCACGGCCCTGCTGGTGTCCTCGCTCGTCGGCATCGGTCCGCTGTTCACGCTCTGCCTGGCGGCCGGTTCGGTGGCCGCGGTGGCGCACGGGGCGGGCGCCGTCGCGTTCGCGGTGGTGGCGGCCCCGCTGACCCTGCTGGTGTGCGTCGCGCTGGCGCGGGCCGTCGCCACGGCCAACACCCGGCTGCTGACCTCGCGCAAGGGCCGTGATCTCGCGGTGCTCAGCGGGCTCGTGATCGCCGTCGGGGTCCAGGCCGTCAACTTCGGCGCGCAGCAGCTCGGCCGGGCGGGCGGCCTGTCCGCTCTCGACCCTGCGGCGGACGTGGTGCGCTGGCTGCCGCCCGCCTCGGCGGTCGGCTCGGTCGACTCCGCGTCCCAGGGGGCGTACGGACGGGCCGCCGCGCAACTCCTCCTCTCCGCGGCCGCGCTGGGCCTGCTGGTGGTGCTGTGGCGGCGCAGTCTGGAGAAGCTGATGACGGCGCCGGACGGCTCCACGCTCTCCGCCGCCGAGCCGGCCCGCACGACGTCCGGCGGCGGCGCCACCGGCCTCTGGTCCCTGTTCCCCGAGGGGCGCACCGGCACGGTGATGCAGCGCAGTCTGCGGTACGTCGCCCGGGACCCGAAGACCAAGGCCGCCTGGGTGACGGCGCTGGCGATCGGGCTGATCGTGCCGCTGTTCAACGCGCTGCAGGGCACGGGGTCGGTCTACTTCGCGTGCTTCGGGGCGGGGATGCTCGGCATCCAGATGTACAACCAGTTCGGGCAGGACACCTCCGCGTTCTGGATGGTGGCGCTGACGATCTCCTCGACCCGTGACGCGTACCTCGAACTGCGGGCCCGGGCCCTGGCTCTGCTGCTGATCACCCTGCCGTACACGGTCCTCGTGACCGTCCTGACGGCTGCGGTGATCGGGGACTGGGAGGTCCTGCCGGGGGTCATGGGACTTTCCTTCGCCCTGCTGGGCGCGATGCTGGCGACGGGCGCGGTGGCCTCGGCGAACTTCCCTTACTCGATCCCGCAGGACGGGGCGTTCAAGAACGTGGCGCCCGGGCAGGCGGGGCTCGCCTGGATCTCGGTCTTCGGCGGCATGGTCTCGGCGGCGCTGCTGTGCGCCCCTGTGATCGGTCTGACGATCTGGCTGCATCTCGCCGACGCGGAAGGCCTGCTGTGGCTGCTGCTGCCGGTGGGCGCCGTGTACGGGACGCTGATCGCCTGGGGCGGGCTGCGGGTCGCCGCGCCCCGCACGGCGGACCGCCTGCCGGAGATCCTTGCGGCGGTCAGCAAGGGGTGAGGTGCGGGACGGGCGTTGCCGGACAGGTCGCGCCGGGCGCGACGGCACGGGGCCCGGGCGTCACGGGGCCACCGGTTCCCGGTCGTCCTCGGTGTCCTCGGCGAGCTGCTCCAGGAAGGGTTCGACCGCGGCGCGCCAGCCCTCGGGCTGGTCGTAGTGGACGAGATGGCCGGCGTCGGCCACCTCCGCGTACTGCCCGCGGGGCAGCACCCGGACCATCTCCTGGGCCTCCGCCCGGCCCAGCTCGCCGTCCAAGCCGCGGAGCACCAGGGTCGGGCATCTGACCTGTGCCAGCTCCTCCCAGTGCGCGTCGTGGACCCACGTCGCGCGGGAGGTGAGCATCTGCCGGCGGGAGAACACGGGCCGCCATCCGTCGGCCCGCTCGGCCATCACCTCGGCGAAGAACTCACCGCGGGCCGGGTTGGGGCGCTCCACCCAGGGGTCGTCCTCGCCGAACCACTTCCGCACGTCGGACAAGGTGGCGAAGGGAACCGGCCAGGACCTGAACCAGTCCTCCCACTCCCGCTGCGAGGCCGCCCCCAGGGCGGAGGCCCGCATGTCGCAGATGACCACGGCCCGGACGAGGTCGGGGCGCTTCGCGGCGAGCTGCCAGGCGGTGAGCGCTCCCATCGAGTGCCCGACGAGGGTGACGGGGGCGAGGCCGAGCTGCTCGATCGCGGTCTCGGCGTCGGCGACGTACGCCTCGCGGGTGTAGGGACCCTCGGCCGGCTTCTCGCTGCGGCCGTGTCCGCGCTGGTCGAGGCCGACCGCCCGGTGCCGCTCGGCGAGCCAGCGGGCGGTGGAGGCCCAGTGCGAGGCCCGGCCCATCAGTCCGTGGAGCAGTAAGACGCCCCCGGCGCGTGCGCCCTCCGCGCGCTCCTTGGGCGGGTCGGCGAACTCCCAGGCCGCGAGGCGTACGCCGTCGGTTCCGGTCACATCGATGCGCCGCACCATCGTTTCTGGCACCCCCTTCAGGTCCCTCGATCACCCCGTGGTCGCGTCGCCCAGACTATCGAACTTGTATTCGAAAACCGGGTTCCGGCGCACAACACCGCTCGTTCGAGTGACCGCCTCCCAGGATTGACGTCCGCCACGGAGGGGAGATCTTCTCCGGGAGGCGGGCCACTCGGGGATGAGGGCTCGCGGGAACCGACCTAGAGAGCTCGGGGCTCCAGGTCGGAACAGGGGAGGACAGGCCCCGGTGCCTTGCGGCGCCGGGGCCATCCGTCGTCTCCGGGCCCCCGGCCGAACGGGACGCGAGGGCCGGGGCGGGGGCGTGCGCCGGAGCGGACCGCGACAGCGCGACCGCGGCTCCCCGGTGCGCAGGCCGGACAGCCCCGTACGACGGGCGCATTCCCTGCTCCCCTCCCCGACGGCGCGGCCAGAGGCCGGCACTCTCAGGCATCCCTCCGCCACAGACTGGCACGCGATCCGGCCGGGCGCTGCGATTCCGGACGGAAAAACGGAAAACGGACGTCAGCACCCGCTGATCGTCCGCCACCCGCACTTCGGCGCTCGCCCCACGTCCGGAGCTACGCCGTGTCCACCCCTTCTCCGGGGTCCGGTCCAGGCCGGCCCCGCCCCTCTCGCCTGCTCAGCGCTTCGCCACGAAGACGTGCGAGGCGACCTCCGAGTCCAGCTCGGCCGCCTCCCCGCTGCTGCCCACCAGCACCCCGCCGGGCGACTGGGTCACGCTGACCACGGAACCGGGCTGCACGCCCGCCCGCCGCAGTGTGTACATCAGCTGGGCGTCCGTCTGGATCGGCTCCCCGATCCGGCGGACCACCACGGTCTTGCCGTCGGCGCCCGGGTCGAGCTCCGACAGGCTGACCATGCCCTCGTCGAGGAACGGGTCGGCCTCCGCCTTCTCGCCCAGTTCCTCCAGGCCGGGGATGGGATTCCCGTACGGAGACTCCGTCGGGTGGCGCAGCAGCTCCAGCACCCGCCGCTCCACGGCCTCGCTCATCACGTGCTCCCACCGGCAGGCCTCGGCGTGGACCTGCTCCCACTCCAGGCCGATGACGTCGACCAGCAGGCACTCGGCGAGCCGGTGCTTGCGCATCACGCGGGTCGCCAGCCGGCGCCCTTCCTCCGTCAGCTCCAGGTGACGGTCCCCCGCCACCTGCACCAGGCCGTCGCGCTCCATGCGCGCCACCGTCTGGCTGACGGTCGGACCGCTCTGGTCCAGCCGTTCAGCGATCCGGGCGCGCATGGGGACCACGCCTTCCTCTTCGAGTTCGAGGATGGTGCGGAGATACATCTCCGTTGTGTCGATCAGTCCGGACATTCGTGCCCCTCGATGCAGTCGTGCGCTGGCCCTCGTCCAATTCTGACGCATAGCACCGACAACCGTGCCCCGGCGTCCGAAGGAGCTCTGCCGGCGAGGCCCGGAACGGGCCCGTGCGGTATTGACACGCCACTGGTCCAGACCGCAACGTGAGCGGCGGCAAGGACGTTCCGTGTACCTCCCCATCCCGCCGGAAAGGCCCTCCCCGATGAGCGAAAGCAAGCTGGCCGGTCAGTTCTTCGACGCAGCGATCGGCCTGCTGGAGCGCGTGCGGGACGAGGAGTCCGGCTCCATCGCGGCCGCCGGCGACGTGATCGCCGACGCCGTCGTGGCCGGTGGCCGGCTCTTCGCCTTCGGCGCGGGCCACTCCTCGCTGGCCGCCCAGGACGTCGTCTACCGCGCGGGCGGGCTCGCGCTCATGAACGTCCTGGCCGTCCCCGGCACCCTCGGCGTCGACGTCATGCCGGCGACGCTGGGCTCGGCCCTGGAACGGGTCGACGGCCTGGCCGGCGCGGTGCTCGACTCCAGCCCCGCGACGTCGGGCGACGTCCTCGTGATCATCTCCCTCTCCGGGCGCAACGCCCTCCCGGTGGAGATGGCGCTGAACGCCCGCGCGCTGGGCCTGAAGGTCATCGGCGTCACCTCCGTCGCGTACGCGGAGGGCACCCGGTCCCGGCACAGCTCGGGCGGATTCCTGCGGGACCACTGCGACATCGTGCTCGACAGCAAGATCTCCATCGGCGACGCGGAACTGGACGTCGAAGGCATCGAGGCGCCGTTCGCCCCCGCGTCGACGGTCGTCACCAGCGCGATCATGCAGGCGATGATGGCCGCCGCGGCGGAGGGCCTGCTGGAGCGCGGCGTCGAGCCGCCCCTGCTGAGGTCCGGCAACGTCGACGGGGGCCACGAGTGGAACGGCCGTGTGATGACGGAGTACGCGGACCGCATCTTCTACCGGCACTGAGCGTCCGGCCGGTGGGGACGCGGGGCCGCCGGGACCGCCCGGGACCGCCCGGTGAGCGCCCGCCCCCGGCGGGGGGTGCGTCCTCAGGCGCCGGACGGGCCGGGAGCGCCTCCCAGCGCCTGATACAGGTCCACCGACGCCGCCACCCGGTCCGCCACGCCCTCCGCGTACACCGCGTCCGGGCGCTCGAAGGCGGCACGGTGGGCCGCGCGCAGGAACGTCACCACGCCCAGCGTCCGCCCCCGGCTGCGCAGCACCACGCACAGGGCGTGCACCGCGTCGGCCGGCCACTGCCGCTCCCTGGCCCACTCCCCGGCCTGCCCCGGCCCGGCACCCGCCGAAGCCCGCACCGAGCCCGTGCGGTCCACCGCCTGCAGGGCCGGGTGCCCCGGGGCGTACCGCAGCGGGATGCCGCCCCCGGCCCCCGGCAGGCACGGGCCCGGGGCGTCGGAGGGCGTCCCCGCGGCGCGCACCAGGCGCTCACCGGCCACCAAGTCGATCAGGGCGTGGTCGGCGAAGCCCGCGAGCGCGTAGTCCAGCGACGACGTGGCCGCCTCCATCGGGTCCTCGCACTCGGCGGCCGACCGCGAGGCCCGGTGCAGCTGGCTGGAGCGGAACCGCACCCGGTCCGCGTCCTGGGCCGCCAGCTTCTCCGCCGTCACGTCCTGGAACAGCCAGCCCACGCCCAGCGGCACCGGCTCCTCCGCGAGGGGCGAGGCCAGCCGCAGGAAGCCGCTGCGCCAGCAGCGGCGCCGGTCGCCGTCGCCCGTGCGCAACGTCACCCACAGCTCGGCGCGCGCGGGCGGCGCGCCCTCGGCCAGTACGTGCTGGAGCGCGCCCTCCAGGTCCTCGACGCCCTGCACGATCAGCTCGCCGAGCGGCCGCCCGAGCAGGGTCGTCCGTCCACCGCCCAGCGCACGGGCCGCGTGGGCGTTGACGACGGTCGGCCGCAGGTCCACGTCCACGAGGACGACCCCCCACGACGCGTCCTCGAACAGGGCCTCGCTCAGCGCGATGGAGCGCTCCAGATCGATCTGCGCGTGGACCTCGCTGAACGCGCAGTAGACCCCGGCGGGCTTCCCGTCCGCGCTCCGCACCCCGGCCGACTGGGTCCGCACGAGGACCCGGCCGCCGTCCTTGCGCAGCAGCGCGAACTCGTGCACCTGGCGTCCGGGCCCGTCCATGACGGCCATCAGCCGCCCCTGCACCTCTCCGGCGTCCGCCCGCCGCACGGCCCACCCGGCGAAACCGGGCCGTCCCACGGCCTCCTCGGCGGACCAGCCGAGGATCCGCTCGGCCTCACGGTTCCAGTGGGTGACGGTCCCGTCCGCGTCGAAGGCGCACAGCGCGGCGTCCATCCCGTCGAGGAGGGCCGCCAGCAGCTCGGCCCCGGGCACCGGGCCCGGGCCGTCGGGACCGAGAGCGTCGGTCGTTCCGCTCGTCGTGGAAGCACTCATCCCGGACCCCCTGCAGGACGTGTCCGCCATTGCCGCACGTCAGACCATTGAACTCGAACGTGACCCGGCACACAGCGACTTCCGCGAATCCTGCCGGAAATCCATGACCCCGGTTATTCGGTTGTGCGGGCCCCGGGGCGGTTCCTATGGTTGTCCTACACGCTGAAAGGAGGTGATCCGAAAAGTGCAGTCTTATCGGATTCGTGAGGTGGCTGCGGGCTGACAGCCCGTCGTCGCACCCAGTGCACCTCGGCAGGCTCGTCTGCCGAAACCCAAGCAGTCACCGACCCGCAGGCTCGCCGGTAAGTCCGGCCGGCTCCTCCGCAAGGAGGGACCAGAGCCTGCGGGTTTCTGCATGCCGGGGGCCTACGGGCAGAGCCGCTCGACGCGCCACCCGGCGTCCCCGGCCTCCCTCACGTACCGCAGCCGGTCATGGAGCCGGTTCTCGTGGCCCTGCCAGAACTCGATCGCGTCGGGGACGACGCGGAAGCCGCCCCAGTGCGGGGGCGCCGGGACCTTCTCGCCCTCCGGGTAACGGGCGGCGAGGTCCTCGTAGCGGTGGGTCAGCTCCTCGCGGGAGCCGATCACCGTGGACTGGTCGCTGGCCCAGGCGCCGAGCTGGGAGCCGTGGGGGCGGGTGCGGAAGTAGGCGACCGTCTCCTCGCGGGGGACGCGGAACGCGGTGCCGGTCACGATGACCTGGCGGGCCAGCGGGTGCCAGGGGAAGAGCAGCGAGGCGTACGGGTTCGCCGTCAGTTCGCGGCCCTTGCGGGAGCCGTAGTTGGTGAAGAACACGAAACCGCGCTCGTCGTACGTCTTCAGCAGGACCGTGCGGGAGGACGGGCGGCCCTCGGGGGTCGCCGTGGACACCACCATGGCGTTCGGCTCGTGGAGCATGCCGCCGGCGGCGACCTGCCGGAACCAGCGGGCGAACTGCCGCATCGGGTCGGCGGCGAGGCTGTCCTCGGTGAAGGCCTCGGAGCGGTACTGCTCGCGCATCGCGGCGGGATCGGTGGTGGAATCGGAGGAGGAGTCTGCGGTGGGCACGGTGCCATCCTGCCGCAGCGGCCGGGCACGAAGGAGGTCCGCCCACCGTTCAGCGGTGGAACGGGGAGGCTGTGCCGGATGTCACGCTTCCCGGTCGCGTCGGAACCCGCCAGTATCTTGGGTGGGCCCTGGGCCCGCTCGCAGCCGCCGATCCGAGGGAGCCGCCTGATGTCCGACTTCGTACCCGGACTCGAGGGAGTCGTCGCGTTCGAAACGGAGATCGCCGAACCCGACAAGGAAGGCGGTTCGCTCCGCTACCGAGGCGTCGACATCGAAGACCTCGTCGGTCATGTCTCGTTCGGCCATGTGTGGGGCCTGCTGGTCGACGGCGCCTTCAACCCCGGCCTGCCGCCCGCAGAGCCGTTCCCCATCCCGGTGCACTCCGGTGACATCCGGGTCGACGTCCAGTCGGCCCTGGCGATGCTCGCGCCCGTGTGGGGCCTGAAGCCGCTGCTGGACATCGACGAGGCCACCGCGCGCGACGATCTGGCGCGGGCCGCCGTCATGGCGCTCTCGTACGTCGCGCAGTCCGCGCGCGGACAGGGCCTGCCGATGGTCCCGCAGAGCGAGATCGACAAGGCCGGATCCGTCGTGGAGCGGTTCATGATCCGCTGGCGCGGCGAGCCGGACCCCCGCCATGTGAAGGCCGTCGACGCGTACTGGACGTCGGCCGCCGAGCACGGGATGAACGCCTCGACGTTCACCGCCCGGGTCATCGCCTCCACCGGCGCCGATGTGGCGGCCGCGCTGTCCGGCGCGGTGGGCGCCATGTCGGGCCCGCTGCACGGCGGCGCCCCGTCCCGCGTCCTCGGCATGATCGAGGAGATCGAGCGCACCGGGGACGCCACCGCGTACGTGAAGCAGGCCCTGGACCGGGGCGAGCGGCTGATGGGCTTCGGCCACCGGGTCTACCGGGCCGAGGACCCGCGGGCGCGCGTCCTGCGCCGGACGGCGGAGGAGCTGGGCGCTCCCCGCTTCGAGGTGGCACAGGCGCTGGAGAAGGCCGCGCTGGAGGAGCTGCACGCGCGCCGCCCCGACCGGGTGCTGGCGACGAACGTGGAGTTCTGGGCGGCGATCATGCTGGACTTCGCGGAGGTTCCGGCGCACATGTTCACGTCGATGTTCACCTGCGCCCGTACGGCGGGCTGGTCGGCGCACATCCTGGAGCAGAAGCGGACGGGGCGCCTGGTCCGGCCGTCGGCGAAGTACGTCGGACCGGGGACGCGGAGCCCGCGGGAGATCGAGGGGTACGAGCAGCTGGCGGACCTGGGGAACTGAGGCCCGAACGCCTGGAGTCATAGGGGCCGGCGGCTCGTTTCCTGTGCGGTATCGCCGGGACGCGCAGCCGGCCCGACCCCGTCGACGGCATCCGGTCACTGCCGCGGCGCGGCCGGTGCGGGCCCCGTTGACTCGTCCGTGCCGCCCGGTAAGCATGGCCCGATGACAGACCAGGCAGGACCATCACCGTTACGGGCCATCGCCCTGCTCGCCGTCCTGGCGGGAGCAATCGGCCTCTCCGGCTGCGGCGGCGGTGACAGCGGCGACGCCGCCGCCCCGGGCGCCTCCTCGGTCACGTCCGCGAGCCGGCCGCCTTCCGGCGCGGCCGGCCCCACGACGCCTCCGTCCCCCACGCCTTCCTGTGTCCAGGGTGACAAGAGCTGGCTGGACAGCAATCTGGGCGGGCGCAGCGTGACCGCCTACCTGCCCATCGAGTTCGGCGGGCCGCCGAAGCTCTGCAAGCCCGTGACCGTCCACGTCGGATATTTCGACGTCTCGTTCACCACCGTCCTCGACGGGGCGAAGCAGAAGCAGGGCTACACGGTGGAAACGGTCGACCAGCAGAAGCTCACCATCGACGGATCGGCATTGGTCACGGCGAACCCGCCCTCCGGCGGCGGCAGTTCCACGTCCTCATGCACCGGGCGTCTGATGGTCATGTCGCTCGGCAGGCAGGTGGGGCCCGGCGACATCAAGACCATCAGCTGGTCGCAGTACGAGGGGAGCGGCGCCATCGGGAACGTGGGGATCTCGTTCAAGGAGAACGTGAGCATCGCCCGCTACGAGCTGCTGTCCCCGACCGACGCCGCAGCCTGCTGATCCGTCGGCCCCGCGCGGGGCCGACGAATCCGGAGGACCGGGACCACCTGGGCGGGGTGCCGCATCAACTGCTCCCCGGGTGACTCGGCACGCCGCGACTTCACCACCAAGGGCGCGTCGTACGAGACCTGCTCGCTCAGCGCCAAGACCGATCCCCTCGCGGTCGCCTCGTTCGGGGAGGGCGACGCGTACAGCGACAGCCCCGTCGTCTGGAGCCGCTGACCGCCCGTCCCCGTGTCCGCGCGCCGGGCGTTCCGTCCCCGACGGAACGCCCGGCCGCCGGCCCGGACCTCTACAGCTTTCCGGCGAGGAGCACGGTGCGGTGCCCGCCCAGCCTGCGGCCCACCTCACGGGTGAAGGCGGACGTGAGCTCGGCCCAGCCCCAGAACGTGAACCCGAGGTGCCCGCACGCGTAGGCGTCGTCCTCCCAGCTCCACCGGTCGATCCCCGACGGCTGGGCGCAGGACGGGCAGTGCACGATCCCCTCACCGCCCTCGGCCCAGTCGTGGAACCTCCCCTCGAAGGGCTCCCAGGCGGACTCGATGGGCTCCCACACCTCGTCGACCAGCCGGATCCCGGTCCGGCAGAGCGGGCAGGTGGCCGCACCCACGTCTCCCTGGCCGCTGTCGAAGACCGTACGGCCGGTCTGGATGTGAAGCCCGTTGGACCACAGGTCGACCGGGTCCAGGTCACCGACGGCCTTGGTGAAGTGCGGGCCGGGCGGATGGCCGTATCCGTCGCCGCCCAGGACGCAGTCGGTGCGCTCGGCGGCCACGATCCCTTCCGCGATCAGCCAGTCCAGGACCCGGGCCCCGCACTCCTGGGCCTCCCGCTCGGTGGCGTCGAGGTCGACGATCGTCTGGAAGTAGTCCCCCATGATTCCCCCTGTTCCTCTTCCTCGGCTTCAGCGGCACGCCCCCACTCCGTCCCACGGGCGGCCGTCCCGCGGCGTCGCCCGTGTCAGGGGCGGTCCAGCCCCCACGTCTGAAGGACGAACGGACGCCCCTTCTCCTGGCCCTGGATCAGGGGCACGTCGAGGAGGCGGAAGCCCGTCTTCGCCGCCACCGCGACGCTGGACGCGTTCTCGGCCTCCACTTCCAGGATCACCCGTTCCACGCCCAGCTCCTCGAAGGCGTAGGCGGCCATCCTGCGCACCGCCCGCGCGGCCAGCCCCTGACCCCGGTGGGCGGGGCCGACCGCGTAGCCGATCTCCGTGCCCTCCGGGGCGCGGCGCAGCATCACCTCACCGAGCGGTGCGCCGCCGTCGGTGGTGATGGCGAGCAGAATCGTCGTGCCCTCCGCCCGCAGCTGCCGGGCCCGGTCCAGCCGCACCCGGGCGGCCTTCTCGTCGAAGGGGGAGACGATCGGCGTCCAGTACGCGATGTCCGGGTGGTCGAACAGCTCCGGCATCGCGGCCAGGTCCTGCTCGGTCCAGTCGCGCAGCACGAGGCCGTCGCCCGTGAGCTCCATGCGAGCCGGAAAAGGTGCCGCGGTGCTGCTCATGGTGAAGGACCTCCTTGGCCTGTTCAGGACGACGAAGGATAGCCGTGGTCGCGGACGCCCCGGGGCGGGAGGTTCACCCCAGCGCCTCCTCCACCATCGCCGCCCATTGCGCCACGACCCTGCGGCGGCGGGCCGTGTCGTCGGTGAGGACGTTGGCGAGGCCGAGGCCGCGGGCCATGTCGAGGAGGCCCTGGACCGTTTCGCGTACGCCGGGGCGGGATTCGTCGGCGTTCAGGAGGCCGACGGCGATGCGGTGGGTTTCGCGGCCGACCCGGGCTTCGAGTTCGGTGACGCGGGGGCGGAGCTGGTCCTCGTTGGAGGCGGCGACCCAGAGCTGGAGTGCGGCGCGGAACAGCGGGCCCGTGTAGAGGTCGACGAGGGCGGCGACGACGGCGGCACGGTCCTGGACGGGGACGGCGCGCAGGGCGGCGGAGCGTTCCTCGGCGACGTATTCGACGGCTGCCGTGAACAGGTCCTCACGGGTGGGGAAATGGTGCTGGGCGGCGCCGCGGGAGACGCCGGCGCGTTCGGCGACGGCGGAGACGGTGGAGCCCGCCCAGCCGTGTTCGGCGAGGCAGGCGACCGCGGCTTCGAGGAGTCTCTGCCGGGTGGCACGGCTGCGGTCCTGCTTGGGCGGTGTCACAGCAGCCATGCGGGGTCCCGTCGTTCCAGGAAGGCCGTCATCCCCTCCCGTGCCTCGTCGGAGGCGAAGAGTGCCGCGGAGCGGGCGATGAGGTCTTCGGCGTACTGGTCGAAAGTCTCCCGCACAGTAGCCGTGACCAGCTCCTTCGATGCGGCCAGCCCCTGGGGCGAGGCTCTGCGCAGTCCGTCGAGCACCGGGACGAGCGCCGTGTCCACGTCGTCGGCGGCGATGCTCACGAGGCCGGCCCTGGCGGCTTCGGCCGCGTCGAAGCGTTCGCCGGTGAGGTAGTAGCGGGCCGCCGCGCGGGGATCGAGGCGGGGCAGCAGGGGCAGGGAGATCACGGCGGGGGCGAGGCCCAGCCGTGATTCGGTGAGGGCGAAGGAGGAGCCGGGGCCGGCCACCGAGATGTCGCAGCACCCGAGCAGGCCGAGGCCGCCGGCCCGGACGTGGCCGGTGACCCGGGCGACGACCGGTTTGGGGAGCGTGATGATCCGTCGCATGAGGGCGACGAAGGCGTGCGGGTCGGCCGGCGCCTTGAGGTCGGCGCCCGCGCAGAACGTGTTGCCGGTGTGGGTGAGGAGCACCGCCCGGGTGTCCTCGTCGGCCGCGCAGGCGTCCAGCGCCCCGGTCAGGGCCGCCACCAGCTCGGCGCTCAGCGCGTTGCGGTTGGCCGGGGAGTCGAGCGTGAGGGTGGTGATGCCCCGCTCGTGGGCGGGTGGGGCGAGGGTCATCGGGGCTTCTCCCTGTCACGCAGTTCGCGGCGCAGTATCTTGCCGGAGACCGCGCGCGGTACGGCGTCGACGAACTCGACGCGGCGGATCTTCTTGTACGGGGCGACGCGCTCGGCCACGTACGCCATGACGTCGTCGGCGGTGAGGCCGGGCGCGGCCGGCTGACGTACGACGAAGGCCTTCGGGATCTCGTTGCCGTCCGTGTCGTACACACCGATGACGGCCGCGTCGGCGATCGACGCGTGGGTGAGCAGGAGCGCTTCGAGTTCGGCGGGGGCGACCTGGTAACCCTTGTACTTGATCAGTTCCTTGACCCGGTCGACGACGAACAGCCAGCCGTCCGCGTCGACCCGTCCCACGTCGCCGGTGTGCACCCAGCCGTCGCCGTCGATCATGGCGTCGGTCTCTTCCGGGCGGCCTAGGTAGCCCTTCATCACCTGGGGGCCGCGGATGAGGATCTCGCCGTCGGCGCCGATGCCGAGGTCCGTTCCGGGGTCCTCCAGGGACACGATCCGCATCTCGGTGCTGGGCAGCAGCTTCCCCACGGCTCCGGGCGGCGGGTCCTCGGCGTCGAGCGGCACGACGTGGGTGCCGGGCGAGAGTTCCGTCATGCCGTACGCCTGCCGGACGGGCGGCACACCCAGGCGGGCGGAGCAGGCGGCGGCGAGGCCGGCGTCCAGGGGCGCGGCGGCGCTGACGATGTACTCCAGCGAGGACAGGTCGTAGGCGCCGACGGCCGGGTGCTTGGCGAGGGCCAGGACGATCGGCGGGGCCACGTACAGCCCGGTGATGCGGTGTTCCTGGATCACGCCCAGGAACTGCTCCAGGTCGAAGCGGGGCAGCACGACGACGGTGGCGCCGCAGCGCAGTGGCACGTTCATGAGGGCGGTGAGCCCGTAGATGTGGAAGAAGGGGAGGACGGCGAGGATGCTGTGGCCGGGCTCCATGGGGATGAAGGGGCGCAGCTGCTCCAGGTTGGTGCCGATGGAGCGGTGGGTGAGCATGACGCCCTTGGGGGCTCCGGTGGTTCCGGAGGAGTACGGGAGGGCGGCGATGTCCTCGGGGCCGAACTCGATCTCGGGTTCGGGGGCGGTGGAGCCGAGCATGTCGAGGACGGAGGTGTGGCCGTCGGCCTGGTCGCAGACGAAGATCTCCTGGATGCCGCCGGCGAGTGCGGCGGCCCGGCGCGCGACGTCGAGGAACAGGGAGACGGTGACGATCCACCGCGCCTCGCAGTCCTTGAGCTGTTTGGCGAACTCCTCGGCCGTGGCCAGCGGGTGCACGGTCGTGACGGACGCTCCGGCGCGGGTGGCCCCGTAGAAGACGGCGGGGTAGGCGATCGTGTTGGGGCTGTGCAGGGCGAGGACGTCGCCCTTGCGCAGTCCGGCCCCGGCGAGGTGGGCGGCGATGCGGCGGTGGAAGGTGTCGAGCTGGGCGTACGAGACGGTGAGCCCGTTCGTCCCGTCGATCAGGGCGGCGGTGTCACCGAAGGCCGCGGCCCCGCCGAGGACCGTTTCGTGGATGGGTGTTCCAAGGGCCGGAACGTCTGCGTACTCGCTGTGGAAGACCATGGCGGTTCCCTTCGACGCGGGTACGGCCTGCCGGGTCGCCCTGCCGTGCCCGCGCTGGGCGGTGACGGCGGGAGCGCCGGGCGGCCGTTCGGTGGTGGAGAGGGCCGGCATCGCCGCTGACGGCGGGTCGGGAGGGGTCCGTCCGGCCGGACGGACGGACCGGACGGACCGGACGGACCGGACGGACCGGACGGACCCCTAGGTCGTGCTCAGTACGACTTGGGGAGCCCCAGCGACTGGTGCGAGACGTAGTTCAGGATCATCTCGCGGCTGACCGGCGCGATCCGGGCCACCCGGGAGGCCGTGATCAGCGACCCGAGGCCGTACTCGCGGGTGAGGCCGTTGCCGCCGAGGGTGTGGACGGCCTGGTCGACCGCCTTGACGCAGGCCTCGCCGGCGGCGTACTTCGCCATGTTGGCGGCTTCGCCCGCGCCGATGTCGTCGCCGTCGTCGTAGAGCCGGGCGGCCTTCTGCATCATCAGGCGGGCCAGTTCGAGCTCGATGTGGGCCTGGGCGAGGGGGTGCGCGATGGCCTGGTGGGCACCGATGGGCTCCTTCCACACCTGGCGGGTCTTCGCGTACTCGACGGCGCGTCCCAGGGCGTAGCGCCCCATGCCGATGCCGAAGGCGGCGGTCATGATGCGTTCCGGGTTGAGTCCGGCGAAGAGCTGGAGGAGCCCCGCGTCCTCGTCCCCCACGAGTGCGTCGGCGGGCAGGCGTACGTCGTCGAGGACGAGCTCGAACTGCTTCTCCGCGGCCTGGAGTTCCATCTCGATGTGTGAGCGCTGGAAGCCGGGCGCCTCGCGCGGGACGATGAACAGGCAGGGCTTCAGCCTGCCGGTCCTGGCGTCCTCGGTCCGCCCGACGATGAGGGTGGCGTCGGCGATGTCGACGCCGGAGACGAACACCTTGCGCCCGGTGAGGACCCAGCCGTCGCCGTCGCGGCGGGCGGTGGTGGTGATCCGGTGGGAGTTGGAGCCGGCGTCGGGTTCGGTGATGCCGAAGGCCATGGTGAGGCTGCCGTCGGCGAGACCGGGGAGCCATTGCCGCTTCTGGTCGTCGGTGCCGAAGCGGGCTATCACGGTGCCGCAGATGGCGGGTGAGACGACCATCATCAGCAGCGGGGAGCCCGCCGCGCCCAACTCCTCCAGCACGATGGAGAGTTCCGCCATGCCGCTGCCTCCGCCGCCGTACTCCTCGGGGAGGTTCACGCCGAGGTAGCCGAGCTTGGCGGCTTCGGCCCACAGCTCGTGGGGGTGGGCGCCGTCGCGGACGAGGGAGGTGATGTAGTCGCGCCCGTAGCGCTTTCCGAGGGCGGCGACGGCGGCGCGCAGCGCCTGGTGCTCTTCGGTTTCGAGGACGGTGCTCATGCGTTCTCCTCAGCAGGGTGTACGGCGGGGGCCGCGGTTTCGGTGACGACGGCGAGCAGGGCGCCGACCTCCACCTGGAGGCCGGGTGCGGCGTGCAGGGCGGTGAGGGTGCCGGAGGCGGGGGCGAGGATGCGGTGCTCCATCTTCATCGCCTCCAGCCAGATCAGTGGCTGCCCGGCCTCGACGGCGGCCCCGGCCACGAGCCCCTCGGCGAGACGGACGACGGTGCCGGGCATCGGGGCGAGCAGGGAACCGGGCTGGGTGCGCTCGGCGGGGTCGGTGAAGCGGGGCAGGGCGGTGAAGGCGTACGAGCCGGTGGCGGTGTCCACGTACACCCGGTCGCTGCCTCCGGTCGTCACGGCGAAGTGCCGGGTGACGCCGCCGGTTTCGAGGGTGACGCGGTCGGGACGGGCGGCGACGAGTCCGATGCCCTCGTCCGGCACGAGGCCGTCGCGGGTGGTGCGGTAGGTGACGTCGTGCTCCCGCCCGTCCGGTTCGCTGCGGTAGCGCCTGAGCCGGGGCTGGGAGGGGAGGTTGCGCCAGGCGCCGAAGCGGGCGACGCCCCCGGCGGAGGTGCGGCGGGCGGCCTCGGCGAGAGCGGCGGCGGTGGCGGCGAGCCGCTGGTCCGCCTCGTCGGCCCCGGCGGTCAACGCGGCCAGGTGCCGGTCGTAGAAGCCGGTGTCGAGGCGGGCGGCGACGAAGTCCGGGTGGCGCAGGGAGCGTACGAGGAGCTCGCGGTTGGTGACGGGGCCGTGGACGCGAGCGCGTTCCAGGGCCCGGGCGAGGAGGCGCACGGCTTCGGTGCGGGTGGGGGCGTGGGCGATGACCTTGGCGAGCATCGGGTCGTAGTGCACGCCGACGGTGTCGCCGCCGGTGTACCCGGTGTCCAGGCGCAGCCCGGGCTCGTCCGGCACATCGAACGAGAGCAGCGCTCCGGTCTGCGGCTGCCAGTCCCGGGCGGGGTCCTCGGCGTAGAGCCGGGCCTCGACGGCGTGTCCGGCGGGCTGCGGGGGCGTGAGGGAGGGCAGGGGTTCCCCCTCCGCGACCCGTATCTGGAGTGCGACGAGGTCGATCCCGAACACGGCCTCGGTGACGGGGTGTTCGACCTGGAGGCGGGTGTTCATCTCCAGGAAGTACGGCCGCCCGTCGGCGGCGACCAGGAATTCGACGGTTCCGGCGCCCCGGTAGCCGACGGCCCGTGCGGCGGCCGTCGCGGCCTCGTGCAGCGTGTCCCGGACCGTGTCGTCGAGGCCGGGCGCGGGGGCCTCCTCGATGACCTTCTGGTGGCGGCGCTGGAGCGAGCAGTCGCGGGTGCCGAGCGCCCACACGCCGTCGTGCTCGTCGGCCATGATCTGGACCTCGACGTGCCGGCCGCGCTCCACGTACGGCTCCGCGAAGACCTCGCCGTCCCCGAAGGCGGACAGCGCCTCGGCCGCCGCCGCCGTCAACTCGCCCGGCAGGTCACCCAGTTCCCGTACGATCCGCATCCCGCGGCCGCCCCCGCCCGACGCGGCCTTGAGCAGCAGCGGCAGGTCCTCGGCGCGGGCGGCGCCCGGTTCGACGGGCGCGAGCAGCGGCACTCCGGCCGCCGCCATCAGCTCCTTGGCGCGGGTCTTCGACGCCATCAGCTCGATGGCCTTGACCGGCGGACCGACCCAGACCAGCCCCGCGTCCTGGACGGCGGCGGCGAATCCGGCGTTCTCCGAGAGGAAGCCGTACCCGGGGTGGACGGCGTCGGCGCCCGCCGCGAGGGCGGCGGCGACGACGAGGTCGCCGCGCAGATACGTGGCGGAGGGTGAGGCCCCCGGCAGCCGGACGGCGGTGTCGGCCTCCCGCACGTGCAGCGCGCCGGCGTCCGCGTCGGAGTACACGGCCACGGTGGCGATGCCGAGCGCGCGGCAGGTCCGGAAGATCCGGCAGGCGATCTCGCCCCGGTTGGCGACCAGGAGTGTGTGAATCGTGGCTGTCAAGGGAGGACTCTTTCCACTAGGACACCGCAACCGTCGATCGAGGGACCCGCCGGCGGGGAACCGCTGCCACGGGGGCGGCGGTCGAGCCGCGCAGGGAGGTGCTCCTCACATCCGGAAGACGCCGAAGCCGCCGCGGACGCCTTCGACCGGTGCGGTGTGGAGGGCGGACAGGCACAGCCCGAGGACGGTCCTGGTGTCGCGCGGGTCGATGACCCCGTCGTCGTAGAGCCGCCCGGACAGGAACATCGGCAGGGACTCGGACTCGATCTGCTGCTCGACCATGGCGCGCAGCCCGGCATCCGCCTCGTCGTCGTACGGCCGTCCCTTCGCGGCGGCCGAGGCGCGGGCGACGATCGACAGGACCCCGGCGAGCTGCTGCGGGCCCATGACCGCGGACTTGCTGCTGGGCCAGGCGAAGAGGAAGCGCGGGTCGTAGGCCCTGCCGCACATGCCGTAGTGCCCGGCGCCGTAGGAGGCGCCCATCAGGACGGACAGGTGCGGGACCCGGGAGTTCGACACCGCGTTGATCATCATCGCGCCGTGCTTGATGATGCCGCCCTGCTCGTACTCCTTGCCGACCATGTAGCCGGTGGTGTTGTGGAGGAACAGCAACGGGATGTCGCGCTGGTTGGCGAGCTGGATGAACTGGGCGGCCTTCTGCGACTCCTCGCTGAACAGCACGCCCTGCGCGTTGGCGAGGATGCCCACGGGGTAGCCGTGCAGCCGCGCCCACCCGGTGACCAGGCTGGTCCCGTACAGCGGTTTGAACGCGTCGAAGTCCGAGCCGTCGACCAGCCGGGCGATGACCTCGCGCGGGTCGAAGGGAACTTTCAGGTCACCGGGCACGATGCCGATCAGCTCGTCCTCGTCGTACTTGGGCGGCTCGGCGGGGCCCGGGTCGGGGTGCGCCTTGCGCCAGTTGAGGCGGGCGACGATGCGGCGGGCCTGGCGCAGGGCGTCGTGCTCGTCGACGGCGAAGTGGTCGGCGAGACCGGAGGTGCGGGCGTGCATCTCGGCGCCGCCCAGCGACTCGTCGTCGCTCTCCTCACCGGTGGCCATCTTCACCAGGGGCGGTCCGCCCAGGAAGACCTTGGACTGTTCCTTGATCATGACGGTGTGGTCGGACATGCCGGGGACGTACGCGCCTCCGGCGGTGGAGTTGCCGAAGACGACGGCCACGGTCGGGATGCCGGCGGCGGACAGCCGGGTGATGTCGCGGAAGAGCGCCCCGCCCGGGATGAAGATCTCCTTCTGCGACGGCAGATCGGCGCCCCCGGACTCGACCAGGCTGATGCAGGGCAGCCGGTTGGCGAAGGCGATCTCGTTGGCGCGCAGGGCCTTCTTCAGCGTCCACGGGTTGGAGGCGCCGCCGCGTACGGTCGGATCGTTGGCGGTGATCAGGCACTCGACGCCCTCCACCACGCCGATGCCGGTGACGAGCGAGGCGCCGACCGCGTAGTCACTGCCCCAGGCGGCGAGCGGCGACAGCTCCAGGAACGGGCTGTCCTCGTCCACCAGGAGCTCGATCCGCTCCCGGGCGAGCAGCTTGCCCCGCGAGCGGTGCCGCTCGACGTACTTCTCGCCGCCGCCGCCCAGGGCGGAGGTGTGTGCGGCGTCGAGTTCGGCGAGCTTGTCCAGCATGGCGGCGCGGTTCGCGCGGTATTCGGGGCTCGCGGTGTCTAGCCCGGTGGGCAGGACGGTCATGCGTGCACCTCCGGTGCGGTCGCGCTGTCGAGCAGGGACACGGGTATCTCCAGGCGGCGCGCGCGCAGCCACTCCCCCACGGCCTTGGCCTGCGGGTCGAAGCGGTGCTGGGCGGCGACGCCCTCGCCGAGGAGCCCGTGGACGGTGAAGTTCAGGGCGCGCAGGTTGGGCAGGACATGGCGTACGACGGTGAGCGCGGCGGTCTCCGGAAGGAGTTCCCGGAAGCGGTCGACGGTCAGCTCGTGGGCCAGCCACCGCCAGGCCTCGTCGCTGCGGACCCAGACCCCCACGTTGGCGTCGCCGCCCTTGTCGCCGCTGCGGGCTCCGGCGACGAGCCCGAGCGGGGCGCCGCGGGTGGGCCCGCCCTCGGGCGGCGGGGGCAGCGGCGGCTGCTCGACGTCCTCCAGGGCCCGTGTCCGGGCGGCCGGCTCCTGCGCCTCGCGCCGCCCGTCGGGGAGCACGGCCACGTGGCGCACGTCCCCGGCCGGTACGTACCGCGCCTCGAACACCCCGTAGGGCGCGCCCTTTCCGGGCGGGGCGGTGACGTGGAAGCCCGGATAGCTGCCGAGGGCCAGCTCGATGGCGGCGCCGGACAGGGCGCGCCCCACGGCGTCGGGGTCCTGGTCGCGGACGACGAGCCGCAGCAGGGCGCTCGCCGTCTCCTCGGTCGCGGCATCGGCCCGGTCGGTGCGCGCGAGCTCCCACCGCACCTCTTCCGGCTGCCGCCCGGCCCGGGCGAAGGCGTCCCCGATCTGGTCGCGGACGAGCTGTGCCTTGGCCTCGATGTCGAGCCCGGTGAGGACGAAGACGACCTCGCCCCGCCAGCCGCCGAGCCGGGTGAGCCCCGCCTTGAGCGTGGGCGGCGGGGCCTCGCCGCGCACCCCGGAGATCCTGACCCGGTCCGGGCCGTCGGGGGACAGCCGCACGGTGTCGAGCCGGGTGGTGACGTCGGGGCCCGCGTACCGGGCGCCGCCGGTCTCGTACAGCAGCTGGGCGGTGACCGTGCCGAGGTCGACGACGCCGCCGGTGCCGTCGTGCTTGGTGATGACGGAGGTTCCGTTGGCGTGGATCTCGGCGAGGGGGAAGCCGGGGCGGCGGATGTCGTGGCCCCGGAAGAAGGAGTAGTTCCCGCCGGTGGCCTGGGTGCCGCATTCCAGTACGTGCCCGGCGACGACGGCTCCGGCGAGCGCGTCGTGGTCCTTCGGCCCCCAGCCGAAGTGGGCGGCGGCGGGTCCGGTGACGAGGGCGGCGTCGGTGACCCTGCCCGTGACGACGACGTCGGCGCCGGCCCGGAGACAGGCGGCGATGCCCGCCCCGCCGAGGTAGGCGTTGGCGGTGAGGTAACCGTCGGGCACGGGGAGGCTGTCGCCCTCGACGTGCGCCACCCGCACGGGCACGCCCACCTTTCCGGCCAGGTCCCGCACGGCGTCCGCGAGTCCGGCGGGGTTGAGCCCGCCCGCGTTGGTGACGATCTTCACGCCGCGTTCGTGGGCGAGCCCGAGCCCTTCCTCCAGCTGGCGCAGGAACGTGGTGGCGTAGCCGCGCCCGGGGTCCTTGAGCCGGCTGCGGCCCAGGATGAGCATCGTCAGTTCGGCGAGGTAGTCGCCGGTGAGGACGTCGAGGGGGCCTCCGGTGAGCATCTCGCGCAGGGCGTCGAAGCGGTCGCCGTAGAACCCGGAGGCGTTGCCGATCCGCAGCGGCCCGGTCATCGGCCCGCCCGCGGCGCGCGCCCCACCCCTGCGGGCCCCGCGAAGGCCTGAGCGATGTCCAGCCAGGTGTCGGCGTCGGCCCCTTCGGCCCGGACGGCGAGGTCGTCACGGTGGGCGCGCTGCGTGACGAGCAGACAGAAGTCGTGCAGCGGGCCGGTGACGCGCTGGGCGGCGTCCTCGGGGCCGTACGCGACCGACTCACCGTCCGGGCCCTCCAGTTCCACCCGGAACTCCTCGCCGGGCGCCTGGATCCCCCGGACGAGGAAGGCGTAGTCACGGGCCCGCACCCCGATCCGCGCGACGTGCCGCAGCCGGGCGGTGGGGGCGCGGGTGACCCCGAGGGCGTCGGCGACGTCCTGGCCGTGGGCCCAGGTCTCCATGAGCCGCCCGGTCGCCATGGAGGCCACGCTCATCGGCGGCCCGTACCAGGGGAACCGCGTCCCCGCAGGCGCCGCCCGCAGGGCCTCCTGGAGCCGCTCCCGGCCGGTGCGCCAGCGGACGAGCAGCGCGTCCGGGGCGTACGCCGCGACGACCTCATCGGCGGCCCGGTCGACGAAGCCCTCGGGGTCCTTCATCGCCCTGGCGACCTCGTCGCCGAACCGGTCGGGTTCCGTCACGGAGAGCAGCGCGACCTCGTCGGTCCAGCTGAGATGGGCCACCTGGTGGGCGATGGTCCATCCTTCGGCGGGGGTCGCCCCCGCCCACTGGGCGGCGTTCAACCCGGCTACGAGCAGGTCGAGTTGATTGCTTTCGCTGCGCAGATCGTCGAGCACGGATGCGGCATCGGACACGGTGCGCTCCCCTCGGGGCGTGGCGGTGTGCCGTGGAGCCTGCCAGTGGGACGTAAAACAATCAAGCACGCTTGCATGATTTTTTCGCACGGGTCCGGCCTTAAGTGCGGGACGGCCCTTAGGCTTCCGCCGTGGACTACGAGACGGCACGTGCCATACGGATCAGGCCGGGCGGCCCGGCCGACGCGCCCGCGATTCTGGACATGCTCGACGGGGCGGTGGCCTGGATGAACGGGCGCGGCAACACCCAGCAGTGGGGCACGACACCGTATTCGCGGAAGCCCGGCGGGGTGGAGCGGATCCAGCGCTACACGACGGAGTGCGCCCCGTACATGGCGGAGCTGGACGGCGTCCCCGTCGGAACCCTGGTCCTGGGCGACGGCCCCAGCCCGCAGGTGCCCATCCCGACGTCCGAGGAGCCCGAGCGGTACGTACGGCTGCTGGTCTCCGACCGGCGGCACGCGGGCCTGGGGATCGGCGCGGCCCTGCTGGCCCATGCCGCCGAGGAGACCCGGCGGGCCGGTGTCCCGCTGCTGCGGGTCGACTGCTGGGCGGGCGGCGGGGGCGAGCTGGTCGCCTTCTACGAGCGCAACGGCTTCGCCCCCACCACTCGCTTCCTGGCCGGGGAATGGCCGGGTCAGGTACTGGCCCGGCGGATCGGCTGACCCTCACGCGCCGGACGGCGGGAGGACCGACCGTCACTCGCCCCGGTGACGGGCGGACGACGGGGGACCGAACGTCACTCGCCCCGGGACGCCGCCTCGGCCATCTTCGCCGTCGTGCTGGCGCCGTCCAGCGCCTCGCGGATGATGTCGGCGTGGCCGCTGTGGTGGGCGATCTCGCGGAAGATGTGCCAGAGGATGCGGCGGACCGACCAGACGACGGGCTCCGGGGGCGACCACGGGTACGCCGGCAGCGTGACCTCACGGTCGAGGTCGGCCTCCTCGCGCACCGTACGGTCGAACGCGGCCGCAGCGGCGTGGAAGGCCTCCAGCAGTCCGGGCAGCGTGTCGGCGTCGGTCATCCGGTTGCCGTCGGGGTCGAGGTCGGCCCACTCGACCTTGGCAGGGGCGGTGCCCGCGATCACGTCCAGCCAGCTGCGCTGCACGAGGCCGAGGTGCTTCAGCAGTCCCCCGAGCGTCAGCTCGCTGACGGTCGTGCGGGCGCGCGCCCCGGCCTCGTCGAGTTCCGCGACGGTGTAGAGGAAATTGGTGCGCTGATCGGTCACGAGTGCGAGCAGATCGTCGCGTTCGGGCATGTGTGCCTCCCGTTCGGGTGTGGCGACCACCCTAGGTTCGGCCGCCCGGTTCAGGGGCCGGTTGCCGGAAGTGGCGGGCCGTGTCGTCGTCCGCCGGGTAGTACAGCTCGATCGCGACCTCGTCCAGGGTGATGTCCATCGGCGTGCCGAACGTGGTGATGGTCGAGAACAGCCGTAGCTCTCGCCCGCCGAAGCGGAGGACCATCGGGATCACGACGTCGGCGTCGGACGCGATCGACCGGCGCGAAGGGTCCTCCGGCCCGGGACCGGCCTCCAGCAGTTCCTCGTAGAGCGCGCTGAGCCGGGCGTCGGGGGCCACGGCGAGCTGACGCCCGACCCGGGAGCGGAACAGCGTGCGCACATCCGCCAGGTTCACGACCAGAGGCGCGAATCCGCGCGGGTCCAGTCCCAGCCGCAGCAGGTTCACCGGCGGTCTGAGCAGTTCGGGGTCGACGCCGGCGAGGAACGGCTCGAGCGCGCGGTTGGCCATCACGATGTCCCACCGCCGGTCGAAGGCCACCGCCGGGTACGGCTCGTGCGCACGGAGCACCCTCGCGACGGCGTCCCGGGCGGCCGACAGCGCCTCGTCTCCGAGGGGGCGCTCGGCGTACCGGGGTGCGAAGCCGGCCGCGAGCAGCAGCCGGTTGCGCTCACGCAGGGGCACGTCCAGCTGTTCCGCGAGCCGCAGGACCATGGCGGCGCTCGGGCGGGACCTGCCCGTCTCGACCAGGCTGACGTGACGGGCCGAGACGCCGGCCGCGATCGCCAGATCGAGCTGGCTGACGCGCCTGCGGCGCCGCCACTGCCGTAGGAGCTCTCCCACCGTCCGCACGGTCAGCGATCCTAGTCGTCCCGGAGCCGCGCGCCATGACATGCGACTTCATCGACAAGCCCCCCGTTGCGGCGCGAGCATGCGTCCATGACCACGGAGAACGAGAACAAGGACATCGTCCGGCGGGCGCTGGCGACCCTGCTGGAGACCGGGAGCACCGACGGGCTCGGGACCTTGCTGAGCGACGACTTCGTCCATCACCGGCCGGACTCGGCCTCTTCGGCCAAGGCGCAGTGGCTGGCCGCCGTGGAGAGGGCCCTCGTACCCCTCGCCGGTATGCGCGTGGAGATCAGCCATCTGCTGGCCGACGGTGATCACGTGGTGGTGCACTCGCGGCGCCGGCTCCCCGGCGCCGGGCCGGAGATCGCCGTGGTCGACATCTGGCGGATCGAGGACGGGCTGATCGCGGAGGGCTGGGAGATCATCGAGCCGGTGTCCGAGGCGGCCGCCCACCTGACGTGGTGGGAGCCCGGCGCACACTGAGCGCCCCGCGGGCCCGGCGCACGAGCGTGCCGGGCGCGTCCCGTCACACCTTCCGGGCGCCCCGCACCTGGCTGCGTACCGCGCCCATGCTCGCGCCGATGACGAGCGCGATGGCCAGGGCGTCCGTCGTGGACAGGGCCTGGTCCAGGACGAGGAAGCCGGCCGTGGCCGCGATCGCCGGTTCCAGGCTCATCAGGATCGCGAAGGTGGGCGCGGGCAGCCGGCGCAGTGCCATGAGTTCGAGGGTGTAGGGGAGGACCGAGCTCAGCAGCGCGACGGCGGCGCCGAGGCCGAGCGTGGACGGGACGAGGAGTTTCGAGCCGGACTCCATGATGCCGAGCGGCAACGAGAGGACGGCCGCCACCACCATCGCCAGGGCCAGCCCGTCGGCCTGGGGGAAGCGGCGGCCGGTGCGGGCGCTGAAGACGATGTACGCCGCCCACATGGCACCGGCGCCGAGGGCGTACGCGGCGCCCACCGGATCGAGCCGGTCGAAGCCGCCGCCGCTCAGCAGCAGCACACCGCCCAGCGCGAGGCCGGCCCAGACCACGTTGACGAGGCGGCGCGAGGCGAACACCGAGAGGGCGAGCGGGCCCAGCACCTCCAGGGTCACGGCGGCGCCCAGCGGGATGCGGTCGGCGGCCTGGTAGAAGAGCGTGTTCATGCCGCCCATGGCGAGGCCGAAGGCCACCACCGTGCCCCAGTCCGCGCGGGAGTGGCCGCGCAGCTTCGGGCGGCAGACGACGAGCAGGACGAGGGCCGCGGCGGCGAGCCGCAGGGTGACGACACCGAGCGCGCCGGCCTTCGGCATCAGCAGCACCGCGACCGCGGAACCGAACTGCACGGAGAGCCCGCCCGCGACCACCAGGGCGACCGGGGCGAGCGCCGCCCGGCGCCCACCGGCGCGGGCGCCGTCCTGCTCACCGAGGGCGCTGACCGCCTCGGGGACGGCGACCGCGGCCGCGGCCGGTTCTGCGGAGGTGCCCTGGTCGTTCACCTGTGGCCTGTCCTTCTGCGTTCACGCGGTACGGGTTCGTCGGGATCATCGGGGCGGCGGTCCAGCAGACTGCACTACGAAATCGAAGATACTGCACTCGCTCCGTGCGGCGCACCCCACCACGGTAAAGCTGCGCAGCCGGCGCGCGGCGAATGGGCCGCGATCCCGCCCACCGCCGCACCCGCCACCGCTTCGGGCCGCCGGTGCGGGCGGCGGCGGACATCGAGCGGCAGGCAGCGGCGGACTCGGGCTGCCGGTGCACGCACCCGCTCAGCGAGCGCGCAGTGGCGTCCGCCCCTCCAGCCCCTCCGCCAGCACCTCCGCCAGGTGCCTCGCCCGCACGTCCCCCAGCTGGGCGAGCTGCGTCCGGCAGGAGAAGCCGTCCGCCAGGACCACCGCATCCTGGGACGCGCCCCGCACCGCGGGCAGCAGCTGGTCCTCCGCGCAGGCCGCCGACACCTCCGCGTGGCCGCGCTCGAAGCCGAAGTTGCCCGCCAGGCCGCAGCAGCCGCCCACCAGGTCCCCCTCCAGTCCGGCACGCTCCCGCAGGCGCCGGTCCGCCGCATCGCCCAGCACCGCGTGCTGGTGGCAGTGGGTCTGGCCGGTGACCGGGCGGTCCAGGCGCGGGGGCTGCCAGTCGGGGGCGTACTCCTCCAGGTACTCGGCCAGCGTGCGGACGGACGCGGCGAGTCCGGCGGCTCTCGGGTCGTCCGGGAGGAGTTCCGGGAGGTCCGTCCGGAGCGTCGCCGCACAGCTCGGCTCCAGGACGATCACGGGGCTGCCGGGCACGCCGCCCAGCCGGTCCAGGGTGCGGCGCATCACCCTGCGCGCCCGGTCCAGCTGCCCGGTCGACACGTACGTGAGGCCGCAGCACAGGCCGCTCCCGGGCGTCAGCGCCGTCCGCCCCGCCGCCTCCAGCACGCGGACCGCCGCCCGGCCCACCTCGGGTGAGAGATGTTCGGTGAAGGTGTCGGGCCACAGGAGCGCCACCGGGCCGGCGGAGGGGAGGGACGTCCCCCCGCCCTGGCGCCGCAGCAGCCACCGCGTGAACGTCTCCCGCGCCAGGACCGGGATCCCCCGCTCCGGCGCGATGCCCGCCGCCCGTCTGGCCAGGGCCGCGAGCGGGCGCATCCGGGCCAGCGCGTTCAGCGCGCCCGCGAAGGGGGACGCGAGGCGCAGCCACCGCGGCAGCCACCCCAGCGCGTAATGCGCGGCCGGGCGCAGCCGGCCGCGGTAGTGGTGGTGCAGGAATTCCGCCTTGTACGTGGCCATGTCGACGCCCACCGGACAGTCGCTGCGGCAGCCCTTGCAGGACAGGCACAGGTCGAGCGCGTCCCGTACCTCCGTCGAGCGCCAGCCGTCCGTGATCACCCCGCCCGCGGTTCCGGCGAGCATCTCGTGGAGCAGCCGTGCCCGGCCGCGGGTGGAGTGGGCCTCCTCGCCGGTCGCGCGGAAGGAGGGGCACATCACGGACGGGCCGGAGACCGTCTCCGTACGGCACTTGGCGACTCCGACGCACCTGCGCACGGCGGCGGAGAAGTCGCCGCCGTCGTGCGGGTAGCCGAAGGCGACGTCGACCGGCTTCTTCGGGAGCACCTCGAAGCGGAGGTTCTCGTCGAGGCGGGCCGGGCGGGCGAGGATGCCCGGGTTCATGCCGCCGTCGGGGTCCCAGAGGTCCTTGAACCGGGCGAAGAGGGAGACGAGTTCGTCCCCGTACATCCGGGGGAGCAGTTCGGCGCGCGCCTGGCCGTCGCCGTGTTCGCCCGACAGGGAACCGCCGTGGGCGACGACGAGCGAGGCGAGGTCTTCGGAGAAGCGGCGGAACCGGGCCACGCCGGCGCCGGTCAGCAGGTCGAAGTCGATGCGGACGTGGATGCAGCCGTCGCCGAAGTGCCCGTAGGGCGTGCCGCGCAGGCCGTGCTCGGTGAGCAGGGCCCGGAAGTCGCGGAGGTAGGGGCCGAGCCGGGCGGGCGGCACGGCGCAGTCCTCCCATCCGGGCCAGGCCTCCGTGCTCCCCCCGGAGACTCCGTCGTGGGGGGACCCCCAGATCCGGGTGGCGGTGCCGGCCGCGTCCTCCCGGATCCGCCACAGGGCGCGCTGCCCGGCCGGGTCGGTGACGACGGCGGCGTCCACCGCGTCGGCGGAGGCGGCGCGCACCAGGCGTTCGGCGTGGGCGCGGGCCTCGGCCGGGGTGGCGCCGCCCGTCTCGGCGAAGAGCCAGGCGCCGCCGCGGGGCAGCCCGGCCGGTTCGCGTACGAGGTCGGCGGCCATGCCCTCGACGGTCAGCGGGCGGTACGGGAGGAGGCCGGGGGCGGCCTCGGCGGCGGCCGGCTCGTCGGCGTAGCCGAGGACGGCGAGCGCGCGGGCGGCGGGCGCCTCGACGAGCCGGAGCGTCGCCTCCGTCACCACGCCGAGCGTGCCCTCGCTGCCGCAGAAGGCCCGGGCGGGGTCGGGCCCGTTCTCGGGCAGCAGGGCGTCGAGGGCGTATCCGGAGATGCGGCGCGGGAGGTCGGGGAAGCCGGTGCGCAGGAGGGCGAGGTTCGAGGCGACCACGTCGCGGATTCCGGCGGGGCCCTCGGCGCCCCGCTCCAGGCGCAGGATGTCGCCGCCGTAGCGGGCGACGGTCAGTGCGTGCACGTTGTCGGCGGTGGTGCCCCAGGCGACCGAGTGGGAGCCGCAGGAGTTGTTGCCGATCATGCCGCCGATGGTGCAGCGGCTGTGCGTGGAGGGGTCCGGGCCGAAGGTCAGCCCGTGCGGCGCGGCGGCGGCCCGCAGATCGTCCAGGACGACGCCCGGCTGGACCACGGCGGTACGGGAGGCGGCGTCCAGGTCCACGACGGTGCGCAGGTGGCGGGTGAGGTCGAGGACGACGCCGGTGCCCGTGGCCTGCCCGGCGATGGACGTCCCGCCGCCGCGCGGCACGACGGGCACCCCGTGCGCGCGGCAGACGGCGAGCGTGGCGGCGATGTCGTCGGCGTCGCGCGGGGCGACGACGCCGAGCGGGACCCGCCGGTAGTTGGAGGCGTCCATCGTCGTCAGGGCCCGCGCCGTGGCGTCGAACGCGACCTCGCCCCGTACGGAAGCCCGCAATGCGGCGCGCAGTTCACGGGCGAGTGCGGTGGGGGCGGTGGCGTGCGGGGCGTCGTCGGGTGCCATCCGGCCAGCATGCCCCCGGACCGGCCGCCTCGCCCGGCGGACCTGACCGGGGGGTCCGGACAGTTGCGCCGATGTGTGCGGATGAACGCCGATTGAACGTCAGTCGACCGGAACTGCCCGGGCTGAACACACAAATGAAACAGAGAACACCACAAGTTCTTCCCAAATAGATCGTCAATTCTCATATAGTGACCCAGACTTGTCTGGGAATCTTCTGTTCCAGTTGTCGCATTTGATCACCACTCGTACGTCCCACCCCCGTCATACGACCGCACGCCCCGCTCCGACCGTCCTCCGCCCCTCTCCGTTCGCCCGCCTCCCAAGGACTCCGCTTGCGCCCCTCAACCCGGCCGACCGCACTGGCCCTGCTGGTCACCGTGGCCCTCACCGGATCCCTGTGCCTGTGGGCGACCGCCGTCGCTCCCGACTCGGCCAGGACGGCAGTGGCCTGGGGGTCGAGCGCCGCAGCGCTGCTGCTCTCCGCCGCCGTCGCCACCGCCGTCCACGCCCGCATCACCGCGCGCCGGCTGCGCGAACTGCTCGCCGCCGAGACCGGCCGGTTCACCGCGGAGACCTCGCGGATGGTGTCGGCGTCCGCCGCCGACGCCCAGCGGTTCACCGCCGAGACCGCCCGCATCAAGGCCGCGGCGGCCGCCGAGACGGCCCGCGTCGCCCAGGAGGCCGCGGCCACCGCCGAGCGGCTCACCGCCGACAACGCGCGCCTCAAGGCCCGCGCCGCCCGCAGTGACACCGAACGCTCCGCCGCCGTCGCCGCCTGCGCCAACGCCGCGGGCCGGATGCAGGCGCTGGCCACCAGCATGCTCGCCGACCTGCGCGACATGGAGCACCGGCACTCCGCCGAGGACGTCCTCGGCGACCTGCTGCACCTCGACCACCGCACCGCCCAGGCGGGCCGGCTGGCCGACTCCATCGCCGTGCTGACCGGCGCCCGCTCCGGACGGCGCTGGGCGAAGCCGATCGTGATGGAGTCCATCCTGCGCGGCGCGATGGGCCGGATCAGCGGATACCAGCGGATCCGGCTCCACTCGACCAGCGACGTCGCCATCGCCGGCCACGCCGCCGAGGGCGTCATGCACGCCCTGGCCGAACTCCTCGACAACGCCGCGAACTTCTCGCCGCCCACGGCCGAGGTCCATGTGTACGTGGAAGAGGTGCCGGCCGGCATCGTGCTGACCGTCGAGGACAGCGGACTCGTCATGAGCGACGTGCAGCTGCGCCGCGCGGAGCGCGCCGTCTCCGCGACCGACCAGGACCTGACCGGCCTGTCCGGCACCCGCCTCGGCCTCGCCGTCGTCGGACGCCTCGCCCGCAAGCACGGTCTGACCGTCTCGTTCCGGCCCTCCGCGCGCGGCGGCACGGGCGCGCTGATGATGCTCCCCCATGAGATCATCACCCGCGCCCCGGTATCGGCCCCCGAGCCCGCCGCCGCGCCTGCCGTGCCCGCCCCGCGCGAGCCCGAACCGGTCCACACCTCCGGCTCCGACCGCCCCGGCGACGCGCCCGCCCCCACCGCCCTGCGCACCCAGGAGCCCCTGCGCTCCGACTCCGGCTCGGAGACCACCGGCGGCCTCCCCCGGTTCGGCGAGAGCGGCCTGCCCAAGCGCTCGCGCGGCCGCACCCTGGCCGCCGCCGAATCCCGCGCCCGGGCGGCCGTCGACTCCGACGCGTCGTCGGAGCCCGGAACGACGGACGGGACCGCCCCCCGGCCCCGTGCCGCCGATGCCAGAACCCAGGCAGCGCGCTTCAGCAGCTTCCGCCAGGCCGTACGCCCCACCTCCCCGCACCCGGAAGGCAACACCCGATGACCGCGACCACCGACGAGAAGCTCAACTGGCTGCTGGAGGGGCTCCTCGAGCGCACCCCCGGCGCCCGTCACGCCCTCGTGCTGTCCAGGGACGGCCTCAAGCTGTGCCGTACCCCCGAGCTCTCCGTCGACCAGGCGGACCAGCTGGCCGCGATCTCGGCCGGAATCCAGAGCCTCTCGCACGGCGCGTCCGTCGAGTTCGGTGACGGCACCGGCGGCGTGCGCTCGGCGATGGCCGAGTTCTACGGCGGCGTGCTGTTCATCGTGGAGGCGGGGGCGGGCGCCCACCTCGCGGTCGTCGCCTCCGAGGACGCCGACGTCGGCCTCGTCGGCCACAACATGAGCGAGCTCGTCGAACAGCTCGGCGAGCACCTCGTCGCCCCGCCCCGCGAGCCCGCCGAGGCCGCCGAAACCGCGGCCGTATGACCCCGCGCCCCCGCCCCGGCCGGGACGACGACCCGGACCGGCTGTACACCCTCACCGGTGGCCGCAGCCGGTCCGATTCGGCCGCCTTCGACCTGGTGACCCTGGTCGTCTCCGAATGCGAGCCGTCCCCCGGCATGCAGTCGGAGCACGTCACGATCCTGCGGATGTGCGAACGGCCCACCGCCGTCGTCGAACTCGCCGCCGGACTGAACCTGCCCGTCAGCATCGTGCGCATCCTGCTGTGCGATCTGCTCGACACCGGCCGGATCAGCGCCCGCCACCCCCGTACCGCCCGTGTCGCGGACCGGCTCCCCGACCCCGACATCCTGGAACAGGTGCTCGTTGGACTCCGCAACCTCTGACCGTGCCGCCCTGCAGGCCACGGCCGACAACGGACTGAAAATAGTCGTCGTCGGTGGCTTCGGGGTCGGCAAGACCACCATGGTCCGATCCGTGAGCGAGATCCGTCCGCTCAACACGGAGGAGACGATGACCCGCGCGGGCGAGGCCGTCGACCACCTCGACGGGGTGCAGTCGAAGACGTCCACCACGGTCGCCTTCGACTTCGGCCGGATCACGCTCGACGCACGCTCGGTGCTCTACCTCTTCGGCGCACCCGGCCAGGAACGCTTCTGGTACCTCTGGGACCGGCTGTTCTCCGGCACCCTCGGCGCGGTCGTCCTCGTCGACACCCGCCGCCTCGCCGACTCCTGGTACGCCATCGACCGGCTGGAGCACCACGGCACCCCGTTCATCGTGGCGTGCAACGACTTCGGCGGCCCGCTCCACACCGAGCAGCAGATCCGTGAGGCGCTCGCCCTCTCGGACGACGTCCCGCTCGTGGAGTGCGACGCCCGCGACCGGTCGTCCAGCAAGTACGTCCTGATCACGCTCGTGGAGCACCTCTACGCCCTCTCGCGGCGCACCGCACCCGCCCTCGCCGCCGCCCGTCCGGAAACCGCTCCGGAGAAGACCCCGGAGCCCACCCCGTGACCCAGCCCCCCGAACCGCCCCCGGGCTGCCCCGCGCATGGCCGCGTGCCCCTGTCCGGGCCCCGGTTCCAGAGCGAACCCACCCAGCTGTACCGGGAGATGCGCCGCGACCACGGCGCCGTCGCACCCGTCGTCCTGGACGGCGACGTCCCCGCCTGGCTGATCCTCGGCTACCGCGAACTGCACCAGGTCACCAGCGACCCCGTGCTGTTCAGCCGCGACTCCGACCTCTGGAACCAGTGGGAGCACATCCCCGGCGACTGGCCGCTGCTCCCGATGATCGGCCGCAAGCAGCCGTCGATCCTCTACACGGTCGGCCCCCGGCACGTCGAGCGCGCCCGGATGATCAGCAACGCCCTGGAGGCGGTCGACCCGTTCGCCCTCAAGCGGTACGCGGAGGAGTTCGCCGACGAACTCATCGACCGGTTCTGCTCCAAGGGCTCGACCGACATCATCGCCGAGTACGCGATGCTGCTCCCCGCCCGCGTCCTGGCCAGGATCTACGGCGTCAGCGACGAGACCGGCGACGCGCTCGTCGGCTCGATCAACGACATGATCGACGGCCGGGAACGCGCCCTGGCCGGCCAGCAGCACCTCGCCACCACGATGTTCCAGCTGCTGGCCGACAAGCACGCCGCACCCGGCGACGACGTCGCCACCCGGATGCTGGCCGACCCCGGCGGCTTCACGGACGAGGAGATCGCCCAGGACCTCATGGTCATGATGGCCGCCGGCCACCAGCCCACCGCGGACTGGATGGGCAACTCCCTGCGGCTCATGCTCACCGACGACCGCTTCGCCGCCTCCCTCTCCGGCGGCCGGCACAGCGTCGCCGAAGCCATGAACGAAGTCCTGTGGGAGGACACCCCGACGCAGAACGTCGCCGGCCGCTGGGCCTCGCGCGACACCCACCTCGGGGGCCGGCACATCCAGGCCGGCGACCTGCTGCTCCTCGGCATCGCGGCCGCCAACGCCGACCCGCAGGTCCGCACCGACGGCTCCGCCCTGACCGGCGGCAACAACGCCTTCCTCTCCTTCGGCCACGGCGAGCACCGCTGCCCGTTCCCCGCCCAGGAGACCGCCGAGGTCATCGCCCGTACCGGCATCGAGGTCCTGCTGGACCGCCTCCCGGACATCGACCTCGACGTCCCCGCCGAGCAGCTCACCCGCCGCCCCTCCCCCTGGCTGCGGGGCCTGACGGACCTGCCCGTCGCCTTCACGCCCACACCCGCCACAGGACCCGCCGCCGGAGGCCAGATATGACCCGCATCGTCCTCGACCCCTTCGTCGCCGACCTCGACGGCGAGAGCGCGGCCCTGCGCGCCGCGGGCCCGCTCGCCGAGGTGGAGCTGCCCGGCGGGGTGCACTGCTACGCGGTCACACACCACGCGGAGGCGCGGCAGCTGCTGACCGACTCGCGGATCGTGAAGGACATCAACGTCTGGGGCGCCTGGCAGCGCGGCGAGATCCCGATGGACTGGCCGCTGATCGGCCTCGCCAACCCGGGCCGCTCCATGCTGACCGTCGACGGCGCCGACCACCGCCGGCTGCGCACCCTGGTCGCGCAGGCCCTCACCGTGAAGCGGGTGGAGCGGCTGCGCGCGGGCATCGAGGCGCTGACGACCGCGAGCCTGGACCGGCTCGCGGCCCTGCCCAAGGGCGAGAAGGTCGACCTGAAGGCCGAGTTCGCCTACCCGCTGCCGATGAACGTCATCAGCGAACTGATGGGGGTCGACGCCGCCGACCACCCCCGCCTCAAGGCACTGTTCGAGAAGTTCTTCTCGACGCAGACGCCCCCGGAGGAGGTCCCGCAGATGATGGCGGACCTCGGCGCGCTCTTCACGAAGATCGTCGACGCGAAGCGGGCCGAGCCGGGCGACGACCTGACCAGCGCCCTGATCGCCGCCTCCGAGGACGGCGACCACCTCACCAACGAGGAGATCGTCAACACCCTCCAGCTGATCATCGCGGCCGGCCACGAGACGACGATCAGCCTGATCGTGAACGCCGTGGTCGCCCTGGAGACCCACCCCGAGCAGCGCAAGCGGGTCCTGAACGGCGAGATCTCCTGGGAGAACGTGATCGAGGAGACCCTGCGCTGGAACACCCCCACCTCCCACGTCCTGATCCGCTTCGCCACGGAGGACGTGGCGGTCGGCGACAAGGTCCTCCCCAAGGGCGAGGCCCTGATCGTGTCCTTCGGCGCGCTGGGCCGGGACGAGGCGCAGCACGGCCCGACCGCCGGCGAGTTCGACGCGACCCGCTCCCCCAACCGCCACATCGCCTTCGGCCACGGCCCGCACGTGTGCCCGGGCGCCGCGCTCTCCCGCCTGGAGGCCGGGGTCGCCCTCCCCGCGCTGTACGAGCGCTTCCCGGAGCTGGAACTGGCCGTACCGGCGTCCGAGCTGCGCAACAAGCCGATCGTCACCCAGAACGACCTGTTCGACCTGCCGGTCGAGCTGGGCTGACCCGGCCGCGTACGGCAGGGGGCGGCCCCCCGTACGGACGTACCTCCAAGGCCCACGAGTCGGACCTCCTGTCTCATCCGACGGACAGGGCATGTAGCCGCTCCGCCGAGCGACTACGCTCCGACTCGTGGCCGACATCCAGATTCCCGCTGACATCAAGCCCGCCGACGGACGCTTCGGCGCCGGTCCTTCCAAGGTGCGGACGGAGGCGCTCGACGCGCTGGCCGCCACCGGTACGTCCCTTCTCGGTACGTCCCACCGCCAGGCCCCGGTGAAGAACCTGGTCGGCGCGGTGCGTGACGGCGTGCGCGACCTCTTCTCCCTCCCCGAGGGATACGAGGTGATCCTGGGCAACGGCGGCTCCACCGCCTTCTGGGACATCGCGACGCACGGTCTGATCGAGTCGAAGTCCCAGCACCTCAACTTCGGCGAGTTCTCGTCGAAGTTCGCGAAGGCCGCCAAGCTCGCCCCGTGGCTGGCCGACCCGACCGTCATCGCCTCCGAGCCGGGCACCCACCCGGACCCGCGGGCCGAGGCGGGCGTCGACGTCTACGCCTTCACGCACAACGAGACCTCGACCGGCGTCGCCGCGCCCGTCAAGCGCGTCGAGGGCGCCGACGAGGGCTCCCTGGTCCTGGTGGACGCCACCTCCGGCGCCGGCGGCCTGCCCGTCGACATCACCGAGACGGACGTCTACTACTTCGCCCCGCAGAAGTCCTTCGCCTCCGACGGCGGCCTGTGGATCGGCGTGTTCTCCCCGGCGGCCCTGGAGCGCGCGGCGCGCGTCCACGCCTCCGGCCGTCACATCCCGGAGTTCTTCTCGCTGCCCACGGCGATCGACAACTCCCTGAAGAACCAGACGTACAACACCCCGGCACTCGCCACGCTGTTCCTCCTGAACGAGCAGCTGACGTGGATGAACACCCAGGGCGGCCTGGACTTCACCACCGGCCGCACGGCCGCCTCCTCCGGCCACCTGTACGGCTGGGCCGAGGAGTCGAAGTACGCGACCCCGTTCGTCACGGACCCGGCCAAGCGCTCGCAGGTCATCGGCACGATCGACTTCGCGGACGAGATCGACGCCACGGCCGTCGCCAAGGCCCTGCGCGCCAACGGCATCGTCGACACGGAGCCCTACCGCAAGCTGGGCCGCAACCAGCTGCGCGTGGCGATGTTCCCGGCGATCGACCCGTCGGACGTCCAGGCGCTGACGGCGTGCATCGACTACGTGATCGAGAAGCTGTAGTCCGTACGCTCCGGAACGGCCCTGCGCACCGCGAGGTGTGCAGGGCCGTTTCTGCTTCACTCGGCCGAGTGGCATATGCCGGAAACACGCTCTGCGGCCGGTCCGCCCTACGATGATGGTCTCGCCACCAGCCAGTTCAGGAGGGCCGCAATGTCTGCAGCAGCAGTCGAGCACCCCTGTGACGACGAGCCGGAACTGTCGTTGCTCGAAGAAGCCGACAGGCTCGCGGAGCAGCTTCCCGGACGTCGCGTCGAGATCATCGGAGGCGTCATCACCGTGGCCCCACCCCCGGACGGCCCGCACGCGGACGCGTTGACCACACTCATGATCCCGTTCCTCGCCGCAGGACTCCACGGTGAGGAGTCGAGAGTCCTCCAGGGCATCGGCCTCTGGCTGCCGGGCGGCCCCGAGGACTACGCCATCCCCGACCTCGCCCTCGTCGACGCCGATCTCGACGCGCACAGACTCGAGAACAACTGCTACGACCCGGCCGTCTTCCGCCTGGTCCTGGAGGTCACCTCCAGCAACTACAAGAGCGACCTGCGGCACAAGGTCGCGGCATACGCCGAGGCCAAGATCCCCGTCTACGTGGTCCTCGACCGCAAGCACAGCCGGGTCCACGTCCTGACGGAGCCCGTCGGCGGCGCCTACGACCGCCACGAGGTGTACGCCCCGGGCCAGGAGGCTCCGCTCCCCGACTCCATCGGAGCCGAAGTGACGCTCGACGTCGCCGCACTGATCAAGGCCGGCCGAGCGAAATCAAGCCCGTCCGGCGACTGAGGACCCAGAGCTCGCCGGGGTGTCCCGACGCCACCGCTCCTCGCCGTCCTCCCACTCACCGGTCGGCATGAGCCCAGCCGCAGCGGCCACCGCAGCGGAGGCGGCGTGCTCGGGGTGGATGTGCGCGACGACCGTGCGGAGCAGTCCCGCTTCCCCCAGGTGCGCCACCAGGCCCACCGCCGCTTCCTTGGCGAAGCCCCGCCCCTGCCACCCGGCGCCGATCACCCACGCGACCTCCGCCTGCGTGCCGCGCACCGTCGCCTGCACGTAGCCGGCGAGGCGGTCCTCACCCCGGACCCGCAGCACCCAGTTCCACCAGAGCTCTTCCGGGTCCGGCGACCCGGCGGTCTGCCGTTCGTAGCGGGCCCTGAGGGTCTCCGCGTCCTCCGGAACACCGCCGGTGAAGGTGTGCAGGGCGGGATCGTCGAGCACCGTCGCCATCTCGTCCGCGTGCGCGACCCGCAGGGGCTCCGCATCGAGGCGGGCGGTGGAGAAGGGGGCGGGGCCGGTGTCGGTCGTCATGACCGATGACCTTATGCGGGCTCGCTCGCGCCTTCGAAACGCTCGTTCCGCCCCACCCGCGCAGATGACACGCCGCCGCGGCTGTGGACCATGGAAGGCATGGAGGCGATCCCCGAGCTGAAGCCGTTCGTGAAGCAGTACACCGTGCGGCTCAGCACGCGGCGGCAGGACGGGACCCACGCGCACACCCCCGTCAACATCGCCGTCGAGGGCGACCACGCCTACGTCCGTACGTTCTCCTCGGCGTGGAAGGTGGAGCGGATGCGCAACCACCCCGTCGTGAGGATCGGCCCGTGCACGCTGCGCGGCCGGCCGACGGGGCCGCAGATCACCGCGCACGCCCGCCTCCTCCAGGCCGGATCGAAGGAGAACACGCACGCCGCCCGGATGCTGTCCCGCAAGCACCCGGTCGTGCAGGGCGTCCTCGTCCCCCTCGCGCACCGCCTCAAGCGTGACAGGACGCTGCACTACGAGATCCGCCCGCTCGACCCCTGAGGGCTGCTCACCCCTGCCGGCGCCGCCTTCCCAGGAACAGCAGCAGCCCGATCCCGGCGAGCACCGCGATCCCGGTCAGGGTGGTGCCCTTCACCGGCACCCCGTCGCCGCCTCCGGCGCTGTCCGCCCCGGACGACGGTGGTCTCCCGCCCGCCCGCGCGGGCCCGTCGCCCCCGCCGCTCTTCAGGTCCACCCGCACCACGTCGCTCCGCGCCCCCTCGGAGCCGTACATCAGCGCCGAACCGTCCGCCGTGTACGTCACCGACTCGGCCTGCCCGAGCAGCGGCGACTCGACCGGGTAGTCCTTGCCGAGCCGCCCCTTCGCGAAGGCGTAACCGCGCGCGCTGAAGTACGAGCGCAGCACCAGCTCCTTGCCGTCCGGCGAGAACGCCCCGTCCGTCACCCACGGCACCTCGCCGACCCGCCGGAACACGTTGTCCCCGCCCGTCGTGAGCTTCGCGGGTCCTTCGTACAGCCCGCCGCCGTCCTCGTTCTTCGACGCGATGTACACGCGGCACGTCTTCGGGTGGACCATCAGCGCCTCGGCGTTGCGCGGGCCGTCGGCGTACTTCACGTCGAACTGTGTGGCCCTGACCGTCGCGTCCCGGAGCGTCTTCGGCTCGGGGAAGCGGTAGATCCAGACGTGGTCCCAGCTGCCGTTCAGGTTGTCGCCGATGTCGCCGACGTACAGGTTCCCGTCCGGGCCCAGCGAGATGGCCTCCACGTCGCGGGGGGCGCCGACGCCCTTCATGGTGATCCGCGCGACGGTCTTCCCGGTGCGGGAGTCGACGGCGAAGACGTACGGCCCGTCCTCGCTGTCGTTGTGCGTCCAGTAGACCCCCGGGTGGGCGCGGCTGGCCGCCAGGCCGCTGGACTCGGTGATCCGCGGGTCCTCGATCGTGAAGCTCCGGTCGGCGTCCCCGTCGTCGGCCAGGGCGGGAACCGCCGCCGCCGCGAAGGACAGCAGCGCGGCGGCGGTGGAAACGGTCAGTCGGTACGCACGCATGGCACAAGTGTCCATCGTCACGTCGCAGGCCGGAGCCATGATCGGCCATGATGGCGCCATGCGTTTCATGTGTGTCGGCGATTCCATGACCATCGGACGCGCCGGTGACTTCACGTGGCGCTACCGCCTGTGGCAGCACCTCGAAGCGTCTTTCGACGGCCCGTACGCGCTCGTGGGCCCGCGCACCGAGCTGTACGACCCCGGCACGGGCACCCCGGTCTCGTACGCGTACGCCGCCGAGGACTTCCCCACCGGAGCCCGCCGCCACCTGGCCGGCTGGGGCGAGGGCTGGCTGCACATGGCCCCGGTGATCGCGGGCACGGTCGCCGAGCACCGGGCGGACGTCCTGCTCGTCTCCCTCGGCCTGATAGACCTCGGCTTCTACACGGACAGCACGCAGACGGCGGCCAACGCCCGCGCCTTCCTCACCGCCGCCCGCGCGGCGAACCCGCACATCAGATGCGTCCTGCTCCCCGTCATACCGAACGTGCGGGCCGAGTCCGACGCCCCCTTCGCCGCCGAGTGCGCCCGCTTCAACGAACTCCTGGCCAAGACGGTGGCCGACCTCGACACGGCAGCGTCCCCGCTGCTCCTGGCCTCGCACCCGGCCGGCTACGACATCCACACGGACACGTACGACGGCACCCACCCCGGCCCGTCGGGCGAACACAGACTCGCGGCGGCCTACGCCGACGCGATGCACCAGGCGTGGGGGCTGGGCGGCCCGTACCGGACCGCGAGCATCCCCCTCATCCCTTCCCCGTCGGCTTCGCCCGTACGTGCATCCGCTCCCCCTGCGGTCCGAACAGGCTGAGGACCTCCACCGGTTCCGGCCCCGCGGCGCCCCACCAGTGCGGGGTGTGCGTGTCGAACTCGACCACCTCGCCCGGTGTGAGCACCAGGTCGTGCTCGCCGAGCAGCAGCCGCAGCCGGCCCGAGAGCACGTACAGCCACTCGTACCCCTCGTGCACCCGCTGCTCGGGCCGGGCCTCTTTCCCCGTCGCCCCGGGAATGACCTGCTTGTACGCGTTCACCCCGCTGAGGTGCCGGGTGAGCGGCACGAACATCGAGCCGTGCCGCTTGATCGGCCGGAACGTGACCCGCGGGTCCCCCGTCTCCGGGGCCCCGACCAGCTCGTCCAGCTGCACCCCGTACGCCTTCGCCAGCGGAAGCAGCAGCTCCAGCGTCGGCTTGCGGCCGCCGGACTCCAGCCGGGAGAGCGTGCTGAGCGAGATCCCGGTCGTCTCGCTCAGCTGCGCCAGCGTCGTCCCGCGCACGGTGCGCAACGCGCGCAGCCGCGGTCCCACGCCGGTCAGCACGGACGACAGCTCGTCGTCCCCCATCGCGCTGCCGCCGCCCTCTGCTCCCACCACGTCCGCTGCCATGTCTCCATTTGCCGTCCCGGCAAGCGGTGTTGTCAACCGGAGGCGTCCTCAGACGTTTCCGGACCCGCCCACCGGACCGATCATGGCCATGGACAGCCGGGTGAACTCGCTGGTCAGCCAGGCGGGCGGCACCTGGCGCGGGCGGCGGCCGTGATGGGCGAGGAGTTCGTCGACGGACCGTGTCAGCACCTTCACCACCACGTCGAGGTTCCCGTCGACCCCGTGCCCCCGCTGCCTGGCGCGCTCGGCCTCCTGCGTCAGGAACGCGACCCACACGGACCGCCACATCGTGAGGTGATCGTCCATCTCCCTGCTCACGCCGAGCACCTCGACGAAGGCCACCCTCGCCTCCTGCGGGTCCCGGGTGACGGCCCGCACATAGGCGTCGAAGAGCCTGTGCACCCGCTCCTCGGTCGGACAGGTCTCCATGCCCTCGGCGGTCAGCTCCGCCTCGGACGCCCGCATGCCCCGCGTCGCCACCTCGTCGTACAGATCGACGAGCAGGGCCTCGCGCGACTCGAACTCGCGGTAGAAGTCCCGCACTTCCACGTGCGCGGCAGCGCACAGATCCTCGACGGTGGTGCGGGCGTAGCCGTACACGGCGAACAAGGTCCGCCCGGCGGCCAGGAGTTGCCCGCGCACCCACGCGGGGTCGCGCGCCGCCCGCACTCCGTTCCACAGCTCCATCACGGCATCCGCCATCGGTCCTCCTCGGTCAGCCGTCCAGGCCCCCGGGCCCACTTTCCTCGCTCCACCACGTCAACGGCACTACCGCCACACGGCGAACAGCCGTACGCCTCACTCGGCGGCGGACGCGTCCGCCGCCTGAAGGGCCGCGACGCGCTCGCGCCAGGGCAGCGGCTCGGGCCTCTCGTAGTGGTCACCCGGGGGCAGCGGCTCCCACTTGAGCGTGTGCGCTTCCCAGGCGGCCTCCTGCCCGCACGGCCCGCACACGGTCTCCTCATCACTCCTGGGCCGGAAGACGTGCTCGGGGCCCTCTTGCCGCGCCTCGCACACGATGAACCCCCTGACAGCCTCCCGGACGGAAGCGGCGGGCTCCTCCACGCGTAGCGGGGACGGCATCATGGTGTCGAGCCGCTTGCCCAGGAACCCGAAGGGAAATCTCACCCCGCCTTCGGGCAGTCCCCTGGTGAGCGCGAGCCGCAGCCCGGCTGCATCGACTCCACGCCGCAGCCATTCAGCGGCCGTCACGGCCAGACGCCGGGCCTCACGGGCCCCGAGACGCAACTGGCGGTCGGCGTGCCGGAGGGAGAGCAACACGCGCTCGGCCTCCCTGACGTGCGGGTCCGTCAGTTCGGGCTCCACGGCCTGGTCCGATTCGGGCTCCACCTCCGCCTCGCTCGCAAGCGCGGGATCTTCGGTGGGTGGGTGGGAGGAGTTCTTCTCCCGTTCTTCACCTTCAGGTAGGTGACCACCGACCGACCGAGCACTCGGTCGACCGACCGTCGGATAGTGCTCACTCGGTCCCGCCTGCGGCGATTCGGCTCTTTCGCCATGAACGCGACGAGCCTCGCGGTCCGTGAGCGGGACAGTCGACAGGAGCTGATCGGTCACCCAGAGCCCGCCGCCGTCCTGGCGTCGCCACTCGTGGACGAACCCGTTCTCCTTGAGCTGCCCCTTGGCCTTCTGGTAGGCGCGCCCTTTCAGGCCCAGCCGCTTGGCGTGCTCACCGAGGGGCCTGCCGGACCACTTCTCGGGGAGGCCCTGCACGTAGGCGATCAGGATCTTCGCGTCGCTGTTGAGCTTCGGATGACGGACGACGTCGTGCGACGCCTTCACATAGCCGTAGGACGGCGAGATAGCATGACAAAGCATTCTCGGTGGACCTCACTTGTCCATCGCGGGGTGAAGGCCCTCGGCAACGGTGTTGGCGCACCTCCGGGGGCCGCCCCATGCGCTGAAGCGCACGGAGCGTAATAACGCGATCACCGTACATCACGAATCTCGTCGTCGACCACCTCCCGCAGCAGCTCGAACAGCAGTTCCGCATCCACGAACGGGCTTTGAGCGGTGCGCAGGGAACGCCAGTCCAGCGGGTACGTCAGCCCGCGCATGGCGGCCACCCCACGAACGCCGCCTCCTCCCGCACCAACGCCTCGGCCCCGACGGGCCACCGGTGCGCGCGCACTCCCGGGCGGCAGCAGGACGTACATGCTCCGCACACCGACGCACGACCGGATGACGGGCCCGGCACAGAAGTCGGCGAACTGCATGACCTCATAGGCCACTTGCTCGCCCGGGATGCCGATCATCCGTACGGCGTCGAAGTGGATCCCGGCGAGACGGAGCGCGTGACCGGGCGCGGAAATCCAGGAGGACATCAGGTCCGGTGAATTTCTCTGATCCCTACACACAGCGTCGGCGCTCACACGTAGCGTGATCAGGGACACAAGGCGCCTGTGCGCTGTTGCGCACTTGAGGTGGGGCCGTGCTGAATCTGATCGAGGAGGTGGCGGAGGACGCATGAGCACCGACCTCGCATGGACCAAGTCCAGCTACAGCGGCGGCCAGGGCGGCCACTGCGTCGAGGTCGCCACCCGCCCCCACACCGTCCACGTCCGCGACTCCAAGGACCTCACCGCCCCCTCCCTCACGCTCTCCCCCGCCGCCTGGTCGGCCTTCCTCAAGCACACGGTGGTATAGCCCGATGACCTGGTTCGACGATCTGCCCGAAGTCCTCACCCGTGCTGACTTCGGGGCCCTGGTGGACCGGCCGCCGCGCGGCATCGAGTTGCTGGCGTACCGGGGGCTGGCCCCAGAGCCCGCATTCCGTAATCGCAACAAGCTCGTGTGGGACGAGGAAGCCGCGCTCGGCTGGTTCCGCTCCCTGCACCACCACGCGGTCATCGTCCCCGCGAACGAGCAGGCCATGCTCGATCTCGCCACGCACCGCGCGTACATCTGCCCGCACACCAGCAAGCATGTGGCTCTTGCCCGCCCCCGGATGCTCGTGATGTACCAACGCGGCGGCACCGGGCTGGTCTTCGGCGTGGACGCCGTGGAGACGGTCAACCAGGAGATCGACGGAACCCGCAGCGTGAGCCCGCGGACGCGGCAGATCGTGCGGGACGGGGAGCCCCTGGACGCCTACCAACAGAAGTGGACCGTCTTCCACCTCAGTGAGGCCGGCACCATCGGCAAGGTCTCGCCGCCCGTCCAGCAGGGCCGCTACCTGCGGGTGGACGACGTCCTGGACGCGATGACGTCCGGCCACCTCTCGGTCCCCACGATCGACGAGGCGTTCCCCTCCCGGAAGGACGCCCCGCGGCCCCACAGCCCCCTCCGCCTCATCGGCCCTTAGGGCTGTCCCGCACTTCCTGGTGGATCAGCGCGCGGCGTCGGATGCGGTGCGTCGCAAGGCGGAGAGACGCCCGCGTACGGGGCGTATTCGGGTGTTTCGACGACGCGGCGAGGTGCCGTAGCCGTCGTCGCGCGCCCGCCAGAAATTGCGGGACAGCCCTGAGGGCGTGTTTCGAAAGTAGCGCCGTCCGCCCGCAGGGCAGGCGGGACTTTCGAAACACGCCCTAGGGGCCGCACCTCCGGGCTGCATGAGGGATCCTCCCGATAGCCCGCGTCCCGCTCCTCCGCGACGGTGGACGCATGACCGAAACGACGCGCACAACTCGCCTGTTCGCCTTGCTCGTTCCGCTGTTCCTGTTTCTCTACGGGGTGTTCCGCCTCCTTGACGGCAGGGACGGACACCACGGGCCCGGACCGGCCTGGAACGTCGGCCACGCCTTCTTCTTCGCCGCCTTCCTCCTGCTCGGCGCGCTGGTCGTGGAGCTGCGCGGCCTGGTCCCCACCGAGACGGTGCGGAGACGGGCGGCCGCCGGAGCGGCCATGGTGGCCGGAGTGTCCGGCGCCGGGTGTTTCCTGTGGGTGATCGCCGGCGACCTGTTCCCACGCTTCGACGACGCCGCGCCGCTGCCCGAACTCCTGGAACTCGTGGGGCCCCTGGCCTTCCAGCTCGGCATCCTCACCCTGCTGGTCATGCTGGTCACGGCCCGACGGCTGCCTGTCCGGAGTCCCGCACTCGTCCTCGTCGCCTTTCTCCTCATCGCCGTGAACCTTGATCTGCTCCCGGTCGCCGCCCTCGCCCTCATGGCCGGCCTCGCCCCCCTGGCCCGTTCCCGTCCAGGCAGCCCGGCCGCGTCCGCGAACGCCGCCTGAGCAAGGCGTTCGAGGGCCTCCTCGGCCCATCCCCGCCCCGGCCCGGCGTGCGCGCCCTCCCCAGCCGAAAGCGCCTCGAACGGCAATTCCCTATGTACACATGGGGGGTTCGGGCACGGTCGGAACGCGTACGCGTGGATCGAGAATTTTCCACTTTTCTTTCATCCTATAGATGGACATACCATCCATCTTTGCCGAGCACAGAACATGTCGAGATCGATTCGTGACAGTCGACTTGCAGAGGAAATGTCCACTTCATGGAGGAACCGTGATGATCTAATGACCATTCAGTTTGCACCTGGGGAGGGAACGCTTAATCGGTGCGCCGAAACGCCCGCTGAAAACCGAGCAGGCGGTGGGACATTCGATACTGCTCCGCGCCTGATCAACGCCCGGCAGTCGCGCCACTCTTCCCTCAATGCTGCGCAACGAGGAGAGTCATGAATCTGAAAAGGACCCTCGCGGTCACTGCCGCTGTCGTGGGTATTGGCGCGTCGGCGATCACTCCCGCCCAGGCGAGCACCGGCGAGGAGAACCAGATGAGCCCGGAAGCCTGCTCGGAGAGCCAGGCCACGTCGACGTTCAAGTTCGCGATCTACTACAACTCGAATTACGGCGGCGCCTACCGCAACATCGGGTACAGCGTCTGGGACTTCGCCGACGAGCGCATCGGCGGGGCTCCGCAGGGCGGCACCCAGCCCCTCAACTTCTGTCACGGCGGCGACGGAAACGGCCAGGGCATCAAGAACAACGCGGCATCCGCGAAGAACAAGCACTCCACGTACTACTCGGTCGTGTACTACAACTCCGGTTACAAGGGGAATTCCGACTGGATCGCCCCCGGGACCGGGTGGAGCAGGCTCTCCCAGACGTACAACGAGAACGCCTCGTTCGCCTGGCAGTCGCTCTGATCCCTGTGGAACAGGCCCGGTTCCTGCTCCGGACAAGAACCGGGCCCCGCCCTCCTCGTTTCCCGATCCGATCTCACAGCACTCCGCGAAGGAGCTGCATTCGGGCAGAAATAGGTAGAACCATGAAGAACCCTATGAATCATTGTGCTTCCGCCCTCGCGCTTGCCGCGCTGTGCATGTGCACAGCGACTGCCTGTTCCGGATCGTCCGCCTCGGCCGACGCGAAGCCGACGAGGACCCCGCCCGCGCTCTCCGCACCTTTCGACGCGAAGAACCCGGCGACGTGGACGCTGCCCATTCAGGGCTATCTGCCGTCCGACAGCGCGAAGACGCAGATCCTCCAGGCGAAGAAGCAACTCGTCAGTGACTGCATGAAGACATACGGGTTCTCGTGGTCCCCGGCCCCCGACCTTCCCAGAATCGGCGGCAAGACCTTCGTCGACTGGCGCTACGGAATTCACGACCTGGAGCTGGCGAAGAAGCGGGGTTACAAGCCCGACGCGGACGAGCAGGCCGCCTATGACAGAGCGATGAACGACGGCATGGGCGAGACGCCCACTCAGGCGGAATCCCAGATGCTGGAGGGGAGCGGTCCCGCCGAGGTCAACGGGGTCAAGGTGCCGAAGGGCGGCTGCCTCGGCCAGGCGGACCGGCGGATCGACATTCAGGCGACACAGACCGCTTCCGCGCAGGAGATCAGCGCGCAGACATTCGCCGAGTCCAAGAGCGTCGGCGGCGTCGTGAAGGCATTCGCCGCGTGGTCCGCGTGCATGAAGGAAAAGGGCTACACCTACGCGGCCCCGCTCGACGCGAGCGACGACCCCCGCTTCGGTTCGACGGAAGTCACCCCCGAGGAGATCGCGACGGCCACCGCCGACATCGGCTGCCGCGACCGGACGCACGTCGTGAAGGTCTGGTACGACGCCGAGAGGGATCTGCAGACCGAGGCGATCGAGGACAAGGCCGAACAACTGGAGCAGGAAGCCGACGCCCTCGACGACGCCGTGAAGAAGGCGGCCGACGTGGTGGCGGGTACCCGATGACGCTGAACGCACCCGCGCGACGTCGGCCGGCCCCGCCCGAGGCAGCCGACAGCGCGCCGCCGGACGCGTCGGACGGCCACGTCCCGGCGCCGCGCGGCCTGGCCCGACGACGCCGTGCCCTGCTGGCCGTGGTGATCGGGTGCCTGGTGTGCACCGCGGCCGGAGCCGGTGCGGCGACGCTCATCAAGTCGCCCGCCCAGGCCGCCGCGGAAACGGTCGCCCCGCCGCCCGACGTGCTGACCGCACCGGTGGCACGCAAGGTGCTCGCCCAGTCCGTCGTGACCCGGGGCAAGGTGACCGCCTCCCGGCGCGTCGAGATCACGGCGGCCGGGACGGCCGAGGGCGTCGGCCGGGCCGTCGTCACCAAGGTGATGGCCGAACCGGGCGCGCCGCTCAAGGCCGGGCAGGTACTGATGGAGGTTTCGGGGCGGCCGATCGTCCTCCTCCAGGGCGCCATTCCGGCCTACCGCGACCTGATGCCGGGGATGACCGGGGAGGACGTCGCCCAGCTCCAGAAGGCGCTCGCGGGCCTCGGCTACCCGTCGGGCGGGGACGCCCGGGGCGTGTTCGCCGCCGGAACCGAGCAGGCCGTGACGCGCTTCTACCGCGCGGTCGGCTACACCCCGGCCACGTCACAGGCGGAGCCGACGTCCGCACACGCGGACGCGGGCACCCGTACGGGCACCGGCGCCACCGCGGACGCCGGCCGGCCGGCCGCCACGGGCGAGCGCGTGACCACGGTGCCGCTGGCAGAGGTGGCGTACGTCCCCTCGGCCACCGCGCGCGCGGACACGGTGGCCGCCGAGGTCGGGGACGAGGCGACCGGCACTCTGCTGTCGGTCTCCTCGGGGGCGCTCGTGGTCAACGGCACCCTCGCCTCCTACGAGAAGGGCCTGATCCGTCCGGGTCAGAGCGTCCAGATCCTCTACGAGGCGACGGGGAAGCAGGCGTCGGGTTCGGTCGTCTCGGTCGCCGACGCGCCCACGAAGGCGCAGGACGGGGACACCCCGCAGAACGGTCAGAGCTACGCGCTCCGCGTCAAGCCCACCAAGGCGCTCGGCGAGGACTTCAACGGGGCGGACGTCCGGCTGACCGTCGTCGCCGCGTCGTCGCAGGACAAGGTGCTGGCCGTGCCGGCGTCGGCCATCTCTGCCGGGGCCGACGGCCTGACCAGCGTGACGGTCCGGACCGGAAGCCGGGAGCACCGTGTCGCCGTGCGGGTGGGCATGACCGGCGACGGCTTCGTCCAGATCACCCCGGAGAAGCCGGCCCGGCTCGCCGAGGGCGACCAGGTCGTGGTGGGCATACAGTCCGCGGGGCGGTCATGACCGCCCCGCCCCCGGCGGGCACCCCCGTCATCGCCTTCACCGGCATCGGCCTCACCTACCCCGGCCCTCCCCCCGTCGCCGCCCTCCAGCCGTGCGATCTCCGCATCGACCGGGGGGAGTTCGTCACCGTGGTCGGGCCATCGGGGTCCGGCAAGTCCTCGTTCCTCAACATCGTCGGCCTCCTCGACGAACCCACGCAGGGGACGTACGCGCTGGACGGCATCGACACCGGCACCGTGAGCGAGGCGAACCGGGCCGCCCTCCGCAGCGAGCGCATCGGCTTCGTCTTCCAGTCCTTCCACCTCCTCCCGCACCGCAGCGCCCTGGAGAACGTCGAACTCGCCATGCTGTACCAGCGGCGGCCCCGCCGCGAGCGGCGCCGGCGCGCGGAGTCCGTGCTGCGCCGGGTCGGTATCGGGCACCGCCTCCAGTCGCTGCCCACGCAGCTCTCCGGTGGCGAACGCCAGCGCGTGGCGATCGCCCGGGCGCTCGTGGCCGACCCGTCCCTGCTGTTGTGCGACGAACCGACCGGCAACCTCGACTCGCGGACGGCCGCCTCGGTGCTGGACCTTCTGCACGGCCTCCACCGGGACGGCATGACCCTCGTCGTCATCACGCACGACGCCGACGTCGCGGCGCAGGGCCGGCGCACCCTGACCCTGCGCGACGGATTCCTCACGGACCGGGCCGCTCACCAGGTGATCGCATGACCACGGCCCCCCGCCGCCGCAAGGGCGCCCTCAAGGGCGGGCAGTACGACTCCGCCGAGAGCAGGCGGTCCCGTCTCGCGCCGCAGGACCTGCTGGCCGAGGCGACGGCCGGGATCCTTCAGCGCCCGGCCCGCTCCGTCCTGACCGCGCTGGGGACGGTGCTGGGGGTGGGGGCGTTCATCGCCGTTCTCGGCCTCACCGGCACCGCCGCGTCCCAGATCGACACCCGCTTCAACAAGCTCACCGCGACCGAGGTCGGGGTCGAGGACACCGGCGGGAAGGACGCGGCCCGGGTGCCCCTGTCCTTTCCCCCGGACGCGGACGCGCGCATCGGCGGCCTCAACGGCGTCGAGGCCGTCGGCGTGTACTGGCGGGTCCGGCTCGGCCGGGAGGACGCCGTCCGGTCGTCCCCGCTCGCGGCGTCCGGCGGTGCCGACGCCCAGACACAGGTGATCGCCGCCTCGCCCGGCGTCATCGCCGCGGCGAACTCCCGCTTCGGCCAGGGTCGTTCCTTCGACGGCTTCCACGAGACGCACCACCAGCAGGTCGCCGTCCTCGGGAAGGCCGCCGCCGCCCGGCTGGGCATCACGACCCTGCGCACCCACCCGGCCGTCTTCGTAGGGGACGTGCCGTTCACGGTCATCGGCATCGTCGACGACGTGGACCGCAAGCCCGAACTGCTGATGTCCGTCATGGTCCCCCGCACCACCGCGGAGCTCGTCTGGGGGCCTCCGACGGACAGCAGGGCCCGGATGCTGATCTCCACCAGGCTCGGCGCGGCCACCCAGGTCGCCCACGAGGCCGCCGTCGCCCTGCGGCCGGACCACCCCGACTACTTCAACGCCGTACCGCCACCCGACCCCAGGACCCTGCGCACCGCGGTGAGCGGGGACCTGAACCAGCTGTTCCTCCTTCTCGCCGCCGTCTGCCTGGTGATCGGAGCCGTCGGCATCGCCAACACGACCCTGGTGGCCGTCATGGAGCGCACCGGGGAGATCGGCCTCAGACGGGCGCTCGGCGCTCGCGGCCGGCACATCACCGGGCAGTTCCTGACGGAGTCGGCGGCTCTGGGGCTCATCGGCGGCCTGGTGGGAACGTCCCTCGGCACCGCGACGGTCGTCTCCGTCTCGGCGTTCCGTGAATGGACGCCCGTGGTCGATCCGATGACCCTCGCGGCCGCACCCGTCCTCGGCCTGGCCACGGGGCTGCTCGCCGGCCTGTACCCGGCGTGGCGCGCCTCCAGGATCACCCCGGCCGAAGCGCTCCGCCGCTGAACGGGCTCCGGCCCCCTCATCTGTCACCGCATCTCGCGAAGAACCCGACTCCTCGAAAGGACCCCGATGGCCGACGAAATGGTGCAGCGCGCGCAGAGGTTCATCAACACCACCTATGGCGACGGCGCCGCCCTCGGCATATCCAAGCTGGCCGAGGACGGCAGGACGGGCTGGACCGTCATGTACGCCCTCACCCGTGCCCTGCAGTACGAGATGGGCCTCTCCGCGCTTTCCAACAACTTCGGCTCCGGCACCATGGCGGCGCTCGCGGAGAAGTACGGCAAGGTGGACGAGACGACGATTCCCTCGGCCAACTTCTGCCGGATCATCCAGTCCGCCCTGTACTGCAAGGGCTACGACGGCGGCGACATCGACGGCACGTACAACTCCCGCGTCAAGAGCGCCGTGATCAAGCTGCAGCAGGACATGGGCGTCTCCGCCACCTACCCGGGCAGCTCGCTGTGGCCGAAGGTGATCAAGGGCCTCTTCAACATGGACGCCTACGTCACCGTCAACAACGGGCAGGAGGTCATCCGGTCCATCCAGCAGTGGCTGAACGGCCGTTACGTGCTGCGCAGCGACTTCTACATCATCCCCTGCGACGGGCACCACTCCCGCGACGTGGCCAAGTCCCTGCTGTTCGCCATCCAGTACGAGCTGGGCATGGCCGACGGTACGGCGAACGGTGTCTTCGGCCCCGGAACCCAGGCGGGCCTGAAGAACCACGTCCTGTCGACCGGCAGCTCCGGTGTCTGGGTGCAGCTCTTCACCGCCGGCATGGTGCTCAACGGCCGCCCCGTCTCCTTCAGCAGCTCGTACACCTCCTCGCTTGCGTCGAGCGTCAGCGCCTTCCAGTCGTTCATGATGCTGGCCGTCAACGGACAGGCGGACTTCCGCACCTGGTCCTGTCTGCTCGTGTCGTACGGCGACCAGACGCGCCAGGGGGAGGCGTGCGACGGGGTCACGAAGATCACGCCCGCCCGCGCCCAGGCCCTGAAGGCCGCCGGTTACAAGTACGTGGGCCGGTACCTGTACAACCCGTCCACCACGGATCTGCCGGAGAAGGAGATCCAGCCGGGCGAACTGGCGACGATCGAGGAGTACGGGCTCCGCTGCTACCCGATCTACCAGACGTGGGCGCGTTCGGTGGACTACTACAGCCCCGAGCAGGGCAAGACCGACTGCATGACCGCCGCGTACAAGGCGGAGGAGCACGGCTTCAAGCCCGGTTCCCGCATCTACTTCGCCGTCGACTACGACGCGGTCGACGATGAGGTCACCTCGTACATCCTGCCGTACTTCCACAGTGTCAGGCAGCAGATGGACGCCCTGGGCAGCCCGTACAAGATCGGGGTCTACGGACCCCGCAACGCCTGCACGCGCATTTCCGACGCGGGGTACGCCGACACGAGCTTCGTCTCGGACATGTCGTCCGGCTTCTCGGGCAACCTCGGCTACTCCATGCCGACGAACTGGGCCTTCGACCAGCTCGTCACCAAGGTGGTCGGCTCGGGCGACGGCAGGATCGAGATCGACAACAACATCGCCTCCGGACGTGACACCGGGCAGGGGAGCTTCTATCCCTCCCCGACGCAGAAGCTGGACATCGGCTTCAGCCTGGACTACTGGGACGCCATGCTGAAGGAGGTGGACGACTACATGGAGTCGATCCACCGCCCCGGCGGGACCGGCTACATCTACACCCGGCAGGAATGCCTGGAAACGATCATGACGCTGGACGCGGCGATCACCTCGTCGGCACGCAGGTACCGCATGCGCAAGGCACTCATCCAGACCTCGGCCTTCTGGGAGTTCTGCCACTACAGCCTCAAGGACTACACCGAGGACGCGGGCGTGGTCCTCTACCACACCGGCGTCATCCCGGACTGGGGCAAGGATCTGCCGGGCGTCAGCCGGCTCGTCGACAGCAGCACCGGCATCGCCAAGGTCTCGGGCCGTACGGCCATCCTGTCGCGGAACAACTCGATCCGGTCCGGCCTCCTGGAAGGCGCCATCCTCGACTCCACCTCGGACGACGACCGGTGGACGATGTGGCAGAAGTCGAACCAGGACAACGTGTTCAACGTGACCACCGTTCCGCATCTGCACATCTGGGCGGCCGACGGCAAGGCGGGTGACCACGAGGAGACCCCGCAGCGCCGCCCCGCGCTCGACTACACCGAGACCGAGACCTTCGAGGTGCTGCGCCGCTACCAGGGGTTCGGCGAACAGGCCGTGGCCGACAACCAGCTGCGGATGCCGCTCTACGCGATCTTCGAGAAGTACAACAGCATCATCCGCGGATGACCGCCGATGGCCATGGCTTCCGATCCCTGGCAGGGGCACGACTTCGCGATCCTGCTCCCCGTCCTCGTCGCCGGCGCTCTGACCGGGCTGGGCATCCTCGCGTTCCTGTGCTCGCGCCTCACCGCGCGAGCCCGCGGCCGGCGCACCACGCAGGCCGTATGGCGTGACGCGTCCCTGACGGCGACCGGGCTCGCGCTCGGGCTCTACCTGTGGGGGTGCCTGCACGTCCTCTTCCTGGAGGACCAGGAGCAGGCCGAGCAGTGCGAGCTGCACCGCCCCGAGGGGACGCCCGCGCTGGTGGGCCGCAGGGGCGACTTCATTCCGCTGCGCCTCGTGTGCGAGGCGTCGGACGGCCACGACTACTCCGTCGTCATTCCCCACTACGTCAATCCATCCATCGCCGTCCTGCTGCTGCTCGCACTCGCCTGCGGCACCGTCTCCGTCCTTCTCCACCTCGGGCGGCGCAGGACAACACGGAAGAGAGGCTGAACCGTTGATCCCCACCCAGATGACCCGCAGACATGCCCTGGCCGCCGCGGCCGGTGTCACCGGCGCCGTGAGCCTGGCCTCCACCGGCCTGCTCGCCACCCCGGCCGCCGCCGCCCCGGCCGCCGCCCCGCAGCCCCTGCGCGACGACGCGCTCAGGGCCGCGATCCGCCGGGCCCAGGCCCGCAACCGCCGCCTGCTCACCGGCCGGCTGTCCGCCAACCGCTGGGAGATGCAGACCGCCGCCGACGGTCACGGTGACATCGCGATCCGGCGGGTGCCCGGCACCGGACTGGACGTCGCCCTGCGCATGGGCGAGACCGAGACCGTCCTGGTCCACGTGATCCGCCGCTTCCACTACGAGGTCGATCAGCTGGGCCTGCACGGCGAACCGGACGCCCTGGCCGGCTGGGTTCCGCCCTCCGCCGTACGCGACAGCAGCCTGCCGGAATCGAACCGCGCGTCCGGCACCGCCGTCGTGATCCGGCCCGGCTCCTACCCGCCGGGCGCCCGGGGGGCGTTCACGGCGGGGCAGCGGCTGACCCTCGCGGACATCATCGCCGACACCGAGGGCGTCGTCCGCTGGGGCGGCGACGACAAGCGCCCCTACGAGGGCCTGTTCTACCTGGCCGTACGCCCCGGCGACGCGCGCCTGACACGCGTCGCCGCGAAGATCCGCGCGTGGGACGAGACCCCGGGCGCGGGCGCCGGTGCGGTGCCGGACGTGACCGCGCTCTCGCGTCGGCGCAGGGCGGCCCGCTTCCGCTGAGCGGGCGGCGTCCGCAGGCCGGGCGTTCGTTGCCGCCAGGGTTTCCCGGCGGCAACGAGCGCGTGGCTCGGGCGATACGCCTCACCGCCCCGGCCTCCTCCGCGGAGGCCGGGGCGGTGAGGCGTGCGCTTCAGGGGCGCCGCACCAGCGCGACCAGGCTCAGCCCGAACATCAGGACGCCCAGCGGGAGATGGACCGACGGCACGTGGGCGATGCCGAGGACGACCTGGACCGAGGCGAGGACCAGGAAGCCGGACGCGTACCCGATGGGGCGGGGCGAGCCGCCGCCCGGCTTCCAGGCGAGGATCGCCGCGAGGACGTACAGCATCGAGGCCCCGTACATCACGCGGGCGCCGGCGCTGTGCAGCGTCTCCCCGTAGGACGAGGTCAGCAGCAGTCCGGCGGAGACGGCCTGCAGGAAGATGGTCAGGGTCTGCAGACCGACCGCGATCTGCACGAACGAGAAGCGGTGCCGTGGAGTCGCCCGGCTCGCGCGGGCTGTCTCGGTTGCCTGGGTCGCCATGCCTCGGTCCCCTTTTCCCGCCCGGGGGCGGTAGATCGATAAGGTTCTTACCAGCCCGACGACGCGGGCCCGCGAAAGGTAAGGCGAGGGGCGGTCGGAGCATGGGGGCAGCGGGGACGCCGGGGACGAGCACCGACGGAATAGCCGCCGAGCGACGGCAACTGCTCAATGTCGCCTATAGGTTGCTCGGGTCACTGGCGGAGGCGGAGGACGCCGTGCAGGAGGCGTACGCGCGCTGGTACGCGCTGCCGCCCGCCCGGCGGGACGAGATCGTAGCCCCCGGCGCCTGGCTGTCGACGGTCACCGGCCGCATCTGCCTGGACGTGCTCGGCTCGGCTCGGTCCCGGCGGGAACGGTACGTCGGCGCGTGGCTGCCCGAGCCGTTGCCCGACCGCACCGAGTGGGACCGCGGCCGGCGCGCCGACCACACCGACCCCGCCGACCAGATGGTCCTGGACGAATCGGTGACCATGGCCTTCCTCGTCGTACTCGAGTCGATGACGCCCGCCGAGCGGGTGGCGTTCGTCCTGCACGACGTGTTCCGGTACCCCTTCGCGGAGATCGCCGCAGTCCTCGGCCGGACCTCCGCCGCCTGCAAGCAGCTCGCGGCCTCCGCCCGGCGGCGCGTGCGCCTGGCCGAGGCCCCGGTGGCGGCGGCCGGGCAGGCGCAGGCGGTGCGGCACGTCAAGGAGGCGTGGGAGACCAGGAACATCGCGGCCCTCGTCGACCTCCTGGACCCGGCCGCCGTGATGACGGCCGACGGCGGCGGCCTGGCCGGCGCCGCGCTGCGGCCGATCGAGGGCGGTGCGCTCATCGCCCAGTACATGGTCGCCCTCGCGGACAAGGCCCCGGGGCTCGAACTGCTGGAGCGGTCGGTCAACGGTCTGCCCGGTCTGGTGGCCCAGCGGGACGGGGTCGTGATGACCGTGGCCTCGTTCGAGGTCGTGGACGGTCGCGTGACCCGGATCTGGGTGGTCCGCAACCCGGAGAAGCTGAGGCCCTGGGCGCGGGAGGCGTAGGAGTGGCGCCGGGGTCCGCCGGGCGTATTCCGCCCGTCGGACCCCGGCCCCGGAACGTGTCAGCGCTTGAGCAGGAACGTGAAGTCGCCGCTCAGCCTGCCGCTCAACCGGACCGTCGACACGAGCTTCCCCGCAGCGTCCAGTCTCTCGACCTCGCCCCGTGAGAGCCCGCAGCCCTCCGCGATCAGGCGTGCCGGCCGGACGGGTATCCGGGCCGCGAAACGGACCGAGACGTCGAGCACCTCATGCTCCGGGCGAGCCGGTCCGCCGCTGGTGTCGAGACGCCAGGCGTTGTTCCAGTCGAGGGCGATGCGGTTGCGGCGCCGCACGACCGGATCCTGAAGAACCTCGGCCGCCAGGCCGGGGTCGTTGTGATGGAACAGGTCCAGCACCTCGGGCCGCACGGACCGCACATGCGCCCGCTCCAGGACGGTGAGCTTCGTCGTCTCCCCGCAGGCGGCACAGAGAGCGAGCAGCCATACGTCGAGGAGCTTGTGGTTCGCGTTGACGCGGAATCGGCCGTCGGCCCGGAAGCGCTCGGACGAGCACGCGTGACAACGACGGACGACGAGAGGAAGGCAGGTGGGAGCAACCACCCAGGTGGTGAGCACAGAAGTACACCGGTTTCGGTGAGAAGACCGCAGCAGGAAGGAGCGCGGCGCGCAGGCGCGACGCGCGACGATTCAGCGCTTGGGAGGTCTCACAGGGTGTACAACGGTGTGTCCTTGCCTGGACGACGTGGTTCGGCAGCACGGTAGCGGTGGGGGGCGGAGCCGCTCCACCGGTTTTTCCGGAGCCGTGAACCCCGTTCCGCCGTAGGGGCGTTCGCCGGATGAGGCGGGTGGCTCAGGCGTGCAGGGTGGGCCGGTAGGTGAGTTCCTGGATGCGGCCGTCGAGCGTCCGGTGGCCGATCAGCTCCAGATCGAAATCGGCCGCGCCCTTGAAGACCGGGGCCAGCCCCGTCCTCCCGGTGATCACCGGGAACAGGGTCACCTGGACGCGGTCCACCAGACCGGCCGCCATCAGCGCCCGGTTCATCGCCAGGCTGCCGTGCGAGCGCAGCGGGACGTCGGACTCCTTCTTCAGCCGGGCGACGACATCGACGGCATCGCCGTCGGCGAGGGTCGCGTCCGGCCAGTCGAGGGGGCCTTCGAGCGTGGTCGACACCACGGTGGCCGGCAGGCTCCTCATCCGTGTCACCCAGGGGTCGCGCACGTCGGACTCCTCGGTGCTGTCGGCCAGCATCTGCGCGAACAGCTGGTACGTGTGCGCCCCGAAGACCATCCGCTGCTCCTCCTCGTACAGGCCGAGGCGGTGGTCGAGGAGCTCGGGGCCCTGCTTGCCCCAGTACCCGGTCCAGTCACCGCCTGCGCCGCCGAAGCCGTCGAGGCTGGAGAAGACGTCGAACGTGTAGGTGGCGGTCATGATGCTCTCCTCGGTTCCGGTGGCTCGCGTTCTGTGAATAAAGACTGGCGGCCCCGGCGAAACTCATCGCCCTCGTGACCCGGCCGTCCCCCCCCGCTTTCGAGAGGGTCACGCTCCTCCCTCGTGAGACCTCGCCCTGGTGCGGTGCCGAAGACGGTCGCCCAGGGCGCCCGCGAAGACGGCGTCGAGTGGTTCGCCCATCGGTGTCAGGCGGTGGCAGCAGGCGCCGGCAGCGGGAGCGGGTCACCCGGCTCGCGCCCCCTCAGGGGAGCGTGATCCGGGCGGTGACCGGCAGGTGGTCGCTGCCCGTCGCGGGCAGCGTGCGCATGCGGCCGACCGTCGCCGACCGGGCCAGGATCTGGTCGATCCGGGCCAGCGGGAAGGACGCGGGGAAGCTGAACGCGAAGCCGCGCTCGGACACGTTCAGCTGCGAGGTCAGCGGGGACAGGCCGCGGTCGTCGACCGTGCTGTTGAGGTCGCCCAGCACGAGGACCTTGGCCACCGTCTCGGCGGCGACCGCCCTGCCCAGCAGATGGGCGCTCTCGTCCCGCCACGACGAAGCGAACCCGCTGGCCCCGACGCGTACCGAGGGCAGGTGGGCGACATAGGCGGCGACTTCGCCCCGCGGAGTGTGGACCACGGTGCGCAGGCCCCGGCTCCAGCCCTCCGCGACCCCTCCGGGCTTGATGTCCACCGCGCGCGTGTCCGAGAGCGGGTGCTTCGACCAGATCCCGACCGTCCCCCGGACCTCGTGGAACCGGAAGCCCGGTGCCAGCACCTTCTCGTACGCAGGCAACGCGGCCGGGACCAGCTCCTCCAACGCGATCAGGTCCGCTCCGGTCTCCGCCAGCGCGCGGGCCGTGCCCGCCGGGTCCCTGTTCACGTCGCTCACGTTGTGCTGCACCACGACGAGATCACGCGGTCCCGCCTCCGGCGCGGCCAGGAACAGCCCGCCGAACGCGTACGCCCACGCCGCGCACGGCAGGAGCAGGGACAGCAGCGCCGTGACCGAGCGGCGCACCAGGGCCCCGGCGAGCAGGGGGACGACCGCGAGGCCGAGCCAGGGCAGGAACGCCTCCAGCAGACTCCCCAGGTTCCCGGGGCGGTCGGGGACCACCCCGGGGAACACGAGCAGAAGAGCCGTGAGGAGGGCGAGTACGGCGACCACCCGGCCGCGGCTGCCACGGCCGGGGCGCTCCCGTGCCCGGCGGGTGACGCCAGTGGTCTGCGGGGCGGGGGGCGTGGTGCCGTCCGCCAGGGGCGCGAGGCCGTCCGCCGGGGGCGCGGCGCTCTCCGCGAAAGGCGGGGCGTTCTCACCGAGGGCCGCACCGCCACCGGCCGGGGCCTCACCGCCGCCCGCCCCCGCCGCACCGCCCTCCGCCCCAGCCGCTCCGCGGCCCGTCCGCTCCGCCATGATGCTCCGTACGCCCCGTCCGCTCGTCGGCCTTGCTTTCGAGGACGGGCTGCCGAGGCGGACAGTTCCCCGCCCCGGCCCGTCGGCGGACAGTTCCCCGTCCCGAACCGCCCTGGCAGGCCGGTCCGGGACAGGCCGCGCCCGACTGCCCGGCACCCGGACGCGGGGCCCCGCCCGAGACCGGGCCGGGCTCATGCGGCGACCGGCGGCCACTGGGAGCACTGCGGCGGCCGTGCGGGTGACCCCGCGGCCTCGTCGGCCCGTACGGGCAGACCATCACATTTACGTTCTCCCGCATGAAACGCACCGCTCTCGCCGCCGCGACCGTCTGTGTCCTGTGCCTGGCCTCCGCCGTCCCCGCAGCCGCCGACTACTCGGGCAATCCGCTGGCCGGGGACAACGGCTTCGGCGTGCTCGTCCAGGACGACGCCCTCCTGGGCAGCACCGAGACCGAGGGCTCGGTGGCCATCGGCGGAAACCTGTCCTACGGACCCGGGTACAACGTCGCGCTGCACACCCCCGGCACCTTCACGGCACCCGGTGACGCCCGTCCGACCGCCCTGCTCGTGGGCGGCAGGGTCGACTACGCCGGCAGCTCGCCGCAGGGCGTACTGAAGGTCCTCAACGACGGGTACGTGAAGATCGGCGACCCTACGGGTTCGTCCGTCCTGACCAGGGACGCCAACAACGCCGACGTCAGCACCCAGGTGGTCGAGGCCGGCGCCGCGTACAACTCGACGCCGCGGATCGAGACGACCGTCCGCCAGCCCGCCGAGTCGGTCACCGACACCACGGGGCTGCCCGACCTCGACGCGCTGTTCGCGACCTACCGCGACCGCTCCGACGCGATCGACACCTGCGACACCAACGTCGTGCTGCGGGACGCCGCCGGGAACCCCCTGCCCGACCAGACCGGCTTCCCGGCCGGCACCAGTGCCCACGTCACCCTCATCGAGGGGGAGACGAACGTGCTCCGCCTGACCGGTGCGCAGCTGAACAACCTCTCGGAGATCACCTTCGACACACCCCCCACGGCCTCGACGCCGTTCGTGGTCGACGTCGACACGACGGGTACGGACGGGACGTTCGTCTGGCACCTCCCGAACCTCGCCGGGGCGTCCGGCGAGCAGGCGCCGTACACGCTGTGGAACTTCCCCGACGCCACCGACATCACCATGGCGGACGGCGACTCCCTGGAAGGCACCGTGTTCGCGCCCCGGGCCCACCTCACCGACCTCGACCCCGCCAACATCGAGGGCTCGATCGTGGTGCGGGAGCTCACGGCGGGACCGCTGACCGAAGGCGGGGGCTCCTCCGTGAACGCGGGCGAGATCCATCAGTTCCCGTTCGCCGCCGACATCGACTGCACCGGCGACGAGCCCCCCTCGCCGACGCCCACACCCACGGAACCCACACCGACGCCCACACCCACGGAACCGACACCGACGCCCACCGAGCCCACCCCGGCACCCACGGATCCGACACCCACGCCCACCGGGCTCACGCCGACGCCCACCGAGCCGGTGCCCACGCCCTCTCACACGCACGGCCGTCCCACCCCGCCGCCCGACCACGGCGGGCACGACCGCCCCGGGCCGGGCGGCGGGCTCGCCGACACGGGTGTGTCCACCACCCTCTTCGCGTCCAGCGGGGCCCTTCTCCTCATCGCCACCGGCCTCTTCCTCCTGGGACGGCGGCGTAGGCCCCAGCACTGACGCCCGTTGACGGGCGGGCTCAGCGGCCCGGGAAGCGCTCCCCGCACTCGCCGCAGAACTTCGGCGCGGTCTCCTGCGACATGCGGCCGCACTCGGGGCAGACCCGGTCCAGCGCGCAGGGCGCCTCGCCTCCCTCGTACGTCACCGCGGAAGCCGGGGCGCCCTTGATCGCGAGGCCCGGGCGGCGGCGGTGCACCGTGAGGTAGGCGAGGCCGTCCGGGCCCGCCGCCAGCGAGCGGCGCGACGTGCGCGGCAGCCACATGACCGTGGTGGGGCCGAGTGGGATGGGGTCGCCGCCGCCGCCCGGGATGAGGCGGCCACTGCCTTCGAGGACCACCAGGAGGACGTCCAGCACGTCCTCCTGGTGCTCCCCCACCTCGCCGCCCGGCGCCAGCCGGACCAGGTTGGCGTCCAACTCGCGCCCCTGGCGGTCGAGTTGCCAGAGGGCTCCGCGATCGTCGGGAGCTGCGGCGGCGAGCAGGTCGCCGAGTACGGCCAGTACCTCGGGAGTGGGATTCACGATTCCCAGGCTACGCCGCAGAACGCCAGGTCACCGGGCGCCCGGGGCCTCCGCCCAGCCGGCTCACGCGCGGATCCGGCGGTGGCGGAGGACGCGGATCATTTCGAGCCGGTACCGAGATGTGAGGGTCCGCCCACCACCCGACGGGTCATCATGTACGGGGCAGACCAGACGACTTACGCGGGGGCGACCGATGCGTGGTGAGATTCTCGACGGACGGTACCGGCTGACGGAACCCGTGGGTTCCGGCGGAATGGGCCGGGTCTGGCTGGCCGAGGACGAACGCATCGGGCGCAAGGTCGCGGTCAAGGTCCTCTCCCGCATCGACGAGGACACCTCGGCGACCCGCTTCGCCCGTGAGGCCCGGGTCGTCGGCGGGCTGTCGAGCCCGCACATCGTCACCCTTCACGACTTCGGCGAGGCGCAGGTGGCGGGGGAACGCGTGCTGTACCTCGTCATGGAGCACCTCCAGGGGCGGGACCTCGGAGCCGTGCTGAAGAGCCGCGAGCCGGAGCTTCCCTCACCCGAGGAGGTGATGCGCTGGGGCGTCGAGATATGCGCGGGGCTTGAGACGGCGCACCGGAGGGGCATCGTGCACCGCGACATCAAGCCGGCCAACGTCCTGCTCACCGACGACGGCACCATCAAGATCCTCGACTTCGGGATCGCCCGGATGCTGTCGTCGGCCGCCTCGATGACCCGCACCGATCTGACCGCCGCCGGTTTCGTGATCGGCACCCCGCTGTACATGTCGCCGGAGCAGATCCGGGCGCCCGACGTCCTGGACAGCCGCAGCGATCTGTACTCCCTCGGCTGTCTGCTCCACACACTGCTCACGGGCGGGCCGCCGTTCACCGGGGGCGGTACGGCCGTCCTGGCCCAGCACCTCGGCGACATCCCCGAGCCGCCGAGCGCCCGGCGTACGGAGCTCGCCGGGTTCGGCCGGCTCGACGCGCTCGTGCTGCGGCTGCTCGCCAAGGAGCCGGGCGAGCGGCCCGGGGACGCGGCGGAGACCGCCGCCCTCTTACGGGCCGCGATCGCGGCCGGACCGGACGCGGGTCCGGCAGCCGGACGGGACACCGCGCGCCCCGCCCCTCCGGACCGCGCCCCCACCGTCCTGGGCTCCGTCCCCCACTCCGCGGCCCCGACCCCGCCCGCTCCCGCACCCTCGACCGCGTCCACCCCCACGTCCACGCCGACACCGACGCCGACGCCCTCACTCTCGCCGCCGGCCCCCTGGCCCGCGGCCCCGCCCACCCTCCCCTTCCAGCCGCCGCCCGCGTACCCGTACGCGCCCCCCGGCGGCACCCAGCCGGTCACCGCGCCCCAGCGGCTGCGCATCGCCGGGCGGGGCTCGCGCGGCGGCGTGGCCTCCACCCGGACCGTGGCGGCCACCTGGCTCGCCGGGGCCGGTACGGCACTGGTCGCGGCTCTCCTGGTGGCACTCTGCTCACCCGCGGGCGCGCGGGGGGCGCTCGCCGGCGGGGCCCTCGGCGCGCTGCTGGGCATGGCGGGAGCCCAGGGGTTCACCAACATGTTCGACCCGCAGGACAGGTCGCTCGCCCACCGGATCGTCTCCGCGCTCCTGCTCTCCCTCCCTCTCGGCGTGGGTGGCGCGTTCCTCGACAACACGGCCACGGACGAGATCTCCGGGCGCTTCCTCGTGTTCGCGTTCGCGGCCTGCCTGGCCGCGCTGACGGTGGGCGTCCTGATCGCGGACCAGCTCATCGCCCGGCTGCGCCTCTCGCCGCGCGCGGCGCTGATCCTCTCCATGAGCGGCTGGATCAACGGCGTCGCCGCCTGGGCCGTGCTCGCCTACCGCAGCCCGCTCGAGTCCGTCGGCGCGCTCCCGGTCGCCTGCGGCGTGTGGCTCGTCACCGCGGCGCTGCTGGGGCAGATCCTGGCTCCCGCCCGCCGCCGGCCGGGGTGAACCGGCCCGGCGCGGAGATCCACCCTTGCTTCGAGCGGACTCCAAGGCGTTGGCTTGGCTCATGAAGTACACGCAGCTCGGACGCACCGGACTCAAGGTCAGCCGCCTCGTCCTGGGGACGATGAACTTCGGCCCCCAGACCAACGAGAGCGACAGCCACACGCTCATGGACGCCGCCCTCGACGCGGGCGTCAACTTCTTCGACACCGCCAACGTCTACGGGTGGGGCGAGAACAAGGGCCGCACCGAGGAGATCCTCGGCACCTGGTTCGCGCAGGGCGGCGACCGCCGCGACAAGGTCGTGCTCGCCACCAAGGTCTACGGCAACATGGGCGCCGACGGTGAGGCGTGGCCCAACCACGACAAGCTGTCCGCCCTCAACATCCGCCGGGCCGTCGACGCCAGCCTGAAGCGGCTCCAGACGGACCACATCGACCTGTACCAGTTCCACCACGTCGACCGGTCCACCCCGATCGACGAGATCTGGCAGGCCATCGACGTACTGATCCAGCAGGGCAAGATCCTCTACGCGGGCTCGTCCAACTTCTCCGGCTACAAGATCGCCCAGGCGAACGAGCGGGCGCGGCAGCGGGGCAGCTACGGGCTGGTCAGCGAGCAGTGCATCTACAACCTGATGGAGCGCGGCGCCGAGATGGAGGTCATCCCGGCCTCCCAGGAGTACGGGCTGGGGGTCATCCCCTGGTCGCCGCTGCACGGCGGGCTGCTCGGCGGTGCGCTCCGCAAGGAGCGGGAGGGCGGCGGCGCCCGGTCCGTCTCGGGCCGCTCGGGCGAGGCACTGGCCGACCCGAAGGTGCGGGAGCGGGTGCAGGCGTACGAGGACCTGCTGGACAAGCACGGTCTCGCACCCGGCGAGGTGGGCCTGGCCTGGCTGCTGACCCGGCCCGGCGTCACCGGCCCGATCTCCGGCCCGCGGACGCGGGAACAGCTCGACTCCGCGCTGCGCGCGGTGGAGCTGGAACTGTCGGACGAGGTGCTGGGCGCGCTGGAGGAGATCTTCCCCGGCCCGGGCCCGTCGCCGGAGAACTTCGCCTGGTAGGAACCGGCCTCGCGCGGCCGTCCCCGGCAGCCTGATCAGCCGAGGGCGGCCGCCGCTGCCACGACGACGAACATCAGCACGAGCACGGCCGCCATAATGCGGTTTCTGGTCTTCGGGTCCACCCGACGAGCGTAACCGCCCCGCTCACCGCCCCAGCGGCCAGGCCCGCACCACGTCGTAGCGGGGCTGTTCCCCCGGGACCCCGTCCACCGGCAGTCTGCTGCGCACGAGGCTGAGCTCCCCGGCCTCCCAGTGCAGCCCTTCGAAGCCCCCCAGGGCCGCGGTGAACGGGGCCAGGTCGGCGGGGACGCGGCTGCGGGCGAGAGTGAGGTGCGGGGTGTAGCGGCGGTGCTCCTCCATCGGCACCCCGGCCCGGCGGCCGGCGGCGTGGGCGCGCTCGGCCAGCAGCCGCAGCGTGTCGAGTCCGCCCGCGGCCCCCGCCCACAGCGCCCGCCCGTCGAACCGGCCCGCCCCGTGGACCCGGAGGGGAAACGCCTCGGTGCGGTGCGCGGCCCGCTCCAGCCGGCTGTGCAGATCGGGCAGCAGTTCCTCGTCGACGTCCCCGAAGAAGGCCAGCGTGTAGTGCCAGCCTGCCGTCCCGGTCCAGCGCAGCGTGTCGGCGCCGGGCAGGGAGCGCACAGGGGCCACCGCGCGGCGCAACTCCTCGACGGCGGAAACCGGTGGCAGGACGGCGGCGAACAGTCTCATGCGCCGAGTCTGTCAGCCCCCGGTGCGCCAGGGCCGCCGCGTCCGTAGCCTCCGGTGTGCCGTGGGCTCCGTGCCGTACTCCGGCACCCCCGGCGTACGCGTACGGCCCCGCCCGAGTCCCGGGCGGGGCCGTGTCACTGCCGTGCCGGCGGCCCTCAGGCCGCCGTCGCCAGCTGCTCGCGGGGCACGAACCGCACGTGCGGGCGGCCCGGTCGCAGGTCGACCTTGAGACGCAGGCCGCCGACGCGGGCCAGCATGAAGCCGACGCCGAGCGCGGCCGCGAGGGAGAACGCCCCGCCGACCGCCATGCCGGTACGGACGCCGTACGCGTCGCTGATCCAGCCGACGATCGGCGCGCCCACCGGCGTGCCGCCGGCGAAGACCATCATGTACAGGCTCATCACCCGGCCCCGCATCTCCGGGTCGGAGGCCATCTGCACGCTGGTGTTCGCGCTGATGTTGGTCGTCAGTCCGATCATGCCGATCGGGACGAGCAGGACCGCGAAGATCCACACGGACGGTGCCATGGAGGCGATGATCTCCAGCACGCCGAAGGCCGTACCGGCGGCCACGAGCATCCGCAGCCGCGAGGAGCGGCGGCGGGCGGCGAGCAGCGCGCCGACGAGGGAGCCGGCCGCCATCAGGATGTTGAAGAACGAGTACATCCCGGCGCCGCCGTGGAAGATCTCGTCCGCGAAGGCCGTCAGCCAGATCGGGAAGTTGAAGCCGAACGTGCCGACGAACCCGACGAGGACGATCGGCCAGATCAGCTCCGGGCGCCCGGAGACGTAACGCAGCCCCTCACGGAGCTGCCCCTTGGCACGCGGGACGACGACGGCCTTGTGCAGCTCGCTCGTGCGCATCATCAGCAGGCCGACGAGGGGCGCGAGGAACGACAGGCCGTTGAACATGAAGGCCCAGCCGCTGCCGACGGAGGTGATCAGCACCCCCGCGACGGCGGGACCGACGAGCCGGGCGGACTGGAAGTTCGCCGAGTTCAGGCTGACCGCGTTCCGCAGCTGGGCGGGGCCGACCATCTCGGAGACGAACGCCTGGCGGGCCGGGTTGTCCACGACCGTGACCATGCCGAGCAGGAAGGCGATCAGGTAGACGTGCCACACCTCGACCATGCCGGTGAGCGTGAGGACGGCGAGCGCGATCCCGCACAGGCCGAGTGCCGCCTGGCTGAAGAGGAGGAGCTTGCGCTTCGGGAGACGGTCGGCGATGACGCCGCCGTACAGGCCGAAGAGGAGCATGGGGAGGAACTGGAGGGCCGTCGTGATGCCGACGGCGGCGGCGGACCCGGTGAGGCTCAGAACGAGCCAGTCCTGCGTGATGCGGGACATCCAGGTACCGGTGTTGGAGATCACGGCGCCCGTGGCGAACAGGCGGTAGTTGCGGATCTTCAGCGACGAGAAGGTCCCGCCGGGCTTGCTCTCGTGGGTGGAAGTCGGTGCGGGGGCGGAGTCTGCTCCGGATCCCGTACTCAAAAGGGTTCGCCTCCTCGGGCGTGGACAATGCGCGGACTGACGGGGATGCGGCGGTGGGGCGGTGCGCCGGTCGCTGTCCGGCGCGGCCCGCTCCGCTACAGGTGGGCGAGCTTCTCCAGCACGGGCGCCGCGTTGCGCAGCGTCTCCCACTCGTCCTCGTCCAGGCCTTCGGCGAGGGTGGTCAGCCAGGCGTTCCGCTTGTTGCGGCTCTCGGCGAGCATGGCCTCGGCCTGCTCGGTCTGGCTGACCATCTTCTGCCGACGGTCATCGGGGTGCGGTTCCAGCCTGACCAGCCCCTTGGCTTCCAGCAGCGCGACGATGCGGGTCATCGACGGCGGCTGCACATGCTCCTTGCGGGCCAGCTCACCGGGGGTGGCCGATCCGCAGCGCGCGAGCGTGGCGAGCACCGACATCTCGGTGGGGCTCAGCGACTCGTCGACGCGCTGGTGCTTGAGGCGCCGGCCGAGCAGCATGACGGCGGAACGAAGGGAGCTCACGGCGGCGGCACTGTCGCTGTCGTGGATCAGGTCAGGCATGTTTGTTAGCTTAACTCATTACCTACCCTAAAGACACCCCGTGGTACACGCGCGACGCAGATCACCAATTGATCACCCAAACGAGTGAGTCGGCTCCGGAAAGTCACGCGTGTCGGGCCCGTGGGACGTAACCCTGCTTGCCATGGGATCGACTGTGCTCAGCCTGCGGATAGACGGTGAGCTGCTCGACCGGCTCAGGCAACACGCCGCCAAACGCGGAATGAGCGTCCAGGACTATGTGGTCCGGACGCTCATTCGCGACGACTTCGACGAGCGCTTCCAGGCGGCCGTCGACGAGACGGAGAAGTTCTACGGAGCGGAGGAGGTCACGCCCGAGGAGGTCACCTGACGGAGACCTTCCGGGCCGTGGGCCCGCTCCCGCAGCCCTTCCCGGACTACGTGAGGCCGAGCGCCGGCATCGCGTAGTAGAAGACGAAGACCGCCGACACCACGTACATGGCCGCCGGCACCTCACGACCGCGGCCGACGGCCAGCCGCAGCACGCAGAACGTGATGAAACCGATCCCGATGCCGTTGGTGATCGAGTACGTGAACGGCATCATGACCATCGCGAGGAAGGCCGGGACCGCGAGCGTGTAGTCGCTCCAGTCGATGTCCCGCACCGAGCCCGCGATGATCAGGAAACCGACCGCCAGCAGCGCCGGAGTGGCCGCCTGCGAGGGGACCATGGTCGCCAGCGGCGTGAGGAACAGCGCAGCCGTGAACAGCAGACCCGTGACGATGCTCGCGAGGCCGGTGCGGGCCCCCTCGCCGACGCCCGCCGTGGACTCCACGAAGCAGGTGCCCGCCGATGCGGAGCTCGCGCCGCCCGCGGCGACCGCGATGCCGTCGACGAACAGCACCTTGTTGATGCCCGGGAAGTTGCCGTCCTTGTCGGTCAGCCCGGCCTCGTCGCCGACGCCGAGGATGGTGCCCATCGCGTCGAAGAAGCAGGACAGCAGCACGGTGAAGACGAACAGGATGCCGGTGAGGACACCGACCTTGCCGAAGCCGCCGAAGAGGCTCACATCGCCGATCAGCCCGAAGTCGGGCGAGGCGACGGGATTGCCCGGCCACTCCGGCACGGTCAGGCCCCAGGCCGTTCCCGGCAGATCGGTGACCGCATCGATGATCAGCGCGACGAAGGTCATCGCCACGATGGAGATCAGGATCGCGCCCGGCACCTTGCGGACGATCAGCGCCAGCGTGAGCAGCGCGCCGAGGATGAAGACGAGGACCGGCCAGCCGTTGAGGTGACCGTCGTTGCCCAGCTGGAGCGGCACGGTGGTGTGGGCGAGGTCCGGGATGCGGGAGACGAAGCCCGAGTCGACCAGGCCGATCAGCAGGATGAACAGACCGATACCGATCGCGATGCCCTTGCGGAGCGAGATCGGTACGGCGTTCATCACGCGTTCCCGCAGCCCGGTCGCGACGAGGAGCATGACGACGACGCCCGCGAGGACCACCATGCCCATGGCGTCGGGCCAGCTCATCCGGGGGGCGAGCTGGAGGGCGACGACGGTGTTGACGCCGAGGCCCGCGGCCAGCGCGATGGGGACGTTGCCGATGACGCCCATGAGCAGGGTGGAGAACGCCGCGGTCAGCACCGTCGCGGTGACCAGCTGGCCACTGTCGAGCTGGTGGCCGTACATGTCCTTCGCGCTGCCCAGGATGATCGGGTTCAGCACGATGATGTACGCCATCGCGAAGAAGGTGGCGAAGCCGCCGCGGATCTCGCGCGCGACCGACGACCCCCGCTCGGAGATCTTGAAGAAACCGTCCAGGCCACCGGTGGACTTCGGCGACGGGGGCGGGGTGGAGTCGACCGGAGCGGTGGCCGAGGGGGACATGTATGACCTCAGTAGTCGTGCGTAGAGGGAGTGAAGACGGGTCTAAAAGTGGTCAGCTTTGGACTTTCACACGAATAATTCGAGACAGTCGTAAGCAGATTCAGTATGAATACATAAGGCGAAGATCGCTATCTCCGCGCGTAGACCCATGCGCCGTCTGGCCCGACGGCCCTTGAGTACGGGCCGCATACACTGGCCGCATGGCGAAGTGGACACCGAAGCACGAGGCACCCGAGCCCCTGGAGGGGCCGGTCGTCGCGACCATCACCGGCGGCACGATCCTCTGGTTCGTCCTCTTCCTGGTCCAGCTCCCGTTCTACGGCTGGTTCGACGACCACGGACACCTGTGGTGGGTGTGGACGTGCCTGGCCGGCGCCGGTCTCGGGCTGATCGGCATCTGGTACGTACGGGGCCGCGAGGCGGCGCTCAAGCGCGCCGCGGCGGCCGGCGCCTCCCCGGACGCCCCGGGGCCGGCCGCCTGACCGGCCGGTCCGTAGTGCCACGGGACGATTCCCGTCCTCCCCCGGTCTGATCTCCGGGCCTCCCGGCGGGTGAACGGGACGTTCCGCCCGTACCGTCGGAACCATGACTCAGCGGGCACTCGATCCCTCCGGGGACCAGCCGACCGGTTCCTCCGGACCCCCCGGCCCCGGCCGGCCGGTGAAGATCGACGCCGGTTCCGAACTCGACCCGGTCCACCCGGTGGACCCGCCCGCGCCGGCCACCGCCGCGCGCGGGCTGAGCGCGGCCGAGGTCGCCGAGCGGATCGCCCGCGGCGAGGTCAACGACGTACCGGTGCGCTCCTCCCGGTCCGTGACGGAGATCGTCCGCGCCAACGTCTTCACCCGGTTCAACCTGATCATCGGCGTGCTCTGGGTGATCATGCTCTTCGTTGCGCCGATCCAGGACAGCCTCTTCGGCTTCGTGATCATCGCCAACACCGGCATCGGCATCGTGCAGGAGTGGCGGGCCAAGCGAACCCTGGACAGCCTCGCGGTCATCGGCGAGGCGAAACCCACGGTGCGGCGGGACGGAGTGGCCGCCGAGGTCTCGGTCTCCGAGATCGTCCTCGGCGATCTGGTCGAGCTCGGCCCCGGCGACAAGGTCATCGTGGACGGCACGGTCGCCGAGGCGGACAGCCTGGAGATCGACGAGTCCCTGCTCACCGGGGAGGCCGACCCGGTCCTGAAACGGGCCGGCGCCCCCCTCATGTCCGGCAGCTTCGTCGTCGCGGGCGGCGGGGCCTTCACCGCCACCAAGGTCGGCCGCGAGGCCTACGCCGCCCAGCTCGCCGAGGAGGCGTCCCGCTTCACTCTCGTCCAGTCGGAGCTGCGCAGCGGCATCTCCACCATCCTCAAGTACGTCACGTGGATGATGATCCCGACCGCGATCGGTCTGATCATCAGCCAGCTGGTCGTCAAGGACAACAACTTCAAGGACTCGGTCGCCCGGACCGTCGGCGGCATCGTGCCGATGATCCCCGAAGGCCTGGTCCTGCTCACCTCGGTCGCCTTCGCCATCGGTGTCGTACGGCTGGGGCGCAAGCAGTGCCTGGTGCAGGAGCTGCCCGCCATCGAGGGGCTGGCCCGGGTCGACGTCGTCTGCCTGGACAAGACCGGCACCCTCACCGAGGGCGGCATGGACGTCACCGAGGTCCGCGCGCTGAACGGGGCGGACGAGCCGTACCTGCACCGCGTGCTGGGCGCCCTCGGCGCCTCCGACCCCCGGCCCAACGCCAGCCTCCAAGCCATCATCGACACCCACCCGGCACCGTCCGCCCCCTCGTCCCCCGACGGGGCGGGCTGGCGCGTCACGCAGGCACTGCCGTTCTCCTCGGCCCGCAAGTACAGCGGCGCCGCGTTCGACGAGGGCGGGGGACAGGACTCGTCCTGGCTGCTCGGCGCCCCCGACGTGCTGCTGCCCGACGGGGACCCGGCGCTCACCGAGATCGAGCAGCTCAACGAGCAGGGCCTGCGGGTCCTGCTGCTGGCCCGGGTGCGGGGCGAACTGGACGCCCCCGGCGTCGCCGACGGGGCCGTACCCAGCGCGCTGATCGTCCTGGAGCAGCGGCTGAGACCCGATGCCGGGGAGACCCTCGCCTACTTCGCCGACCAGCGGGTCGCCGCGAAGGTGATCTCCGGGGACAACGCCGTCTCGGTCGGCGCCGTCGCCGCGAAGCTCGGGCTGCCGGGCGCGGAACACACCCTGGACGCGCGCCGGCTGCCCGCCGACCCCGACGAGATGGCCACCGCCATGGAGGAGAACGCGGTCTTCGGCCGCGTCACCCCGCAGCAGAAACGGGAGATGGTCGCCGCGCTCCAGTCCCGCGGCCACACCGTCGCGATGACGGGCGACGGCGTCAACGACGTCCTCGCCCTCAAGGACGCGGACATCGGCGTCTCGATGGGCTCGGGCTCGGAGGCCACCCGGGCGGTCGCCCAGATCGTGCTGCTGAACAACAGCTTCGCGACCCTGCCGTCCGTCGTCGCCGAGGGCCGCCGGGTCATCGGCAACATCACACGGGTCGCCACCCTGTTCCTCACGAAGACCGTCTACTCGGTGCTCCTGGCCGTCCTGGTCGTCTGCTTCCAGGTCGAGTACCCGTTCCTGCCCCGCCATCTGACCCTGCTGTCGACGCTGACGATCGGGATCCCGGCGTTCTTCCTGGCCCTCGCCCCCAACAAGGAACGGGCCCGCCCGCACTTCGTGCGCCGCGTCATGCGGTACGCGATCCCTTCGGGCACGATCGCGGCCGCCGCCACCTTCGCGACGTACCTCATCGCCCGGAGCCACTACTCCGGCACGGGCGCGCTCGACGCGGAGACGAGCGCCGCCACCCTCACGCTATTCCTGGTCTCGATGTGGGTCCTGGCGATCATCGCCCGCCCCTACACCTGGTGGCGGATCTGCCTGGTGGCGGCGATGGGCCTGGCGTTCCTGATCGTGCTCGCGGTGCCGTGGCTGCAGGACTTCTTCGCCCTGAAACTGGTGGGGACGACGATGCCGTGGACGGCCGTGGGCATCGCGGTGATCGCCTCGGCCGCCCTGGAGTACGCCTGGCGACTGGTGAGCCGCCGCTTCCCGGTGTAGGGCGCGGCGGCCGGGGCGTCACCCCGTCAGTCGAACCAGCGGTCCCGCGCCAGTTCGTCCGTGCGGGACGGGTCCTCCAGCAGGGCAGCGACCTCGAAGCGGCGGGGCCACTGGCCCGCCGCCCAGGCCAGGCCCGCCGCGACGCCCTCCAGGGTCGAGGCGTGGACCACGCCGTCGGGGGTGCGGCGCCAGTCCAGTCCGACGCCGCCCGCGCGCAGCTCGCCGTGCTCCACGTACGTGTCCGGGGTGCCGGGGCCCAGCAGGACGCGGACCCGGTCCGGGACCTGGTGCTCCTCACCCTCGGACGTCACCTCCGCCTCCACGCTCTCGCCGAGCCGCCGCACCTGGAACAGCTCGGCCAGCTCCGCCGCGCTCGCCGGCGCGACGGGCAGCAGCGGGACGCCCGCGGTCAGCGGCAGCAGGTCCGGGGCGTCCGCGATCACCGCGTCCGCCGCGTCGACGACCCGCACCTCGCCGTCGACGACGGCCCGCAGCTTGTCCGGCAGGGTGACCTGCTCCGGGTCGAGGTCGGCGAGCGCCGTGTACAGGGAGTGCAGCTGCTCGGGACCGACCGGGCGCTCCTCGTCCGCCAGCCGGCCGAGCAGTTCGGCCGCCCCGCCGGGCTCGTCCAGCAAGGCGGCGACCGAGGTCCGCACCCCGAGGGCGCGCAGCACCTGCGCGTCGTCGAAGCCGGTCGCGTCGACGGAGTCGTACAGGCCCGCCAGGCGGGGATCGCCGCCATGGGCGCGCAGACCGGCCGGGCGGCGGCCGTCCAGCACCGGGTGGTCGCGCAGCCACCAGGCGGTGTACGGGCGGACGGACTGCGTCGTCCCGTCCGGGAGCAGCACCCGCACCGGCTGGGTCAGCGCGTCCCGCAGCGGCGGCCGGGCGAGCAGGGCCAGCGCCTGGGGCCAGGCGTCGTCGTCGACGAGGTCGAGGTCGCGGACGGCGACGATCTCCGTGGCGACCGGCGGCACCGGGGTGTCCGGGAGCTGGTCGAGGATGTCCTCGCACCACACGTCGACGGCATCGAGCAGTCCGGCGTCGTCGGGCTCGGCGAAGTCCGTGTCGCGGGGCTCGAGTTCGTCCGGGTCCAGGACCACGTCGGTGGCCCTGACCAGGGCGAACGTGGCGAGCACCCCGCAGGCCGTGAGCGGCTGTTCGCCCCAGCGGTCGGCCAGATCCGCGTCACAGTGGGCGAGTTCGCCCTCCCGCATGACGGCGGCGAACGGGCTGCCGGGCAGCACCAGTTCACCGGCCGGCGCCGGCTCGCCGTCCTCGTCCGGCAGGGCGAGAGCGCCGAGCCAGGGCTCGTCGCCGGGCGCCAGGTCGGCATCCCGGACCAGCGTGAGGACGGTCTCGACGAGTTCCTCGCCGTCCAGCGCGTCCTCGTCCCAGATCTCGCCCGCGTCCAGCGAACCGGCGACGGCGGCCCGCACCTGCGGAGTCGTCAGCACGGCACGCGGCGTGGCCGGCAGGGCGCCCAGCTTCTCCAGCAGCGGGTGCGCGGCGTCCGGATGCGCGACCTTCAGCCCGAGCCGGCCGAGCCGCTCCAGGACGGGCCCGGTCACTGCGCCGGGCAGCGGGAGCAGGACCTGCCGGGGGCCGATCGTCGTACGCGGGACCAGCGGGGCCTCGGGGCCCGGCCCCTTGGACACCGTCCCGGCGAGGGGCACCGGCAGGCCCGTCAGCCGGTCCGGCTCGACACCGGCCAGGCTGTCGTACAGCCGCCGCCACCAGCCGGGGTCGCGCTCCAGACCCGCCAGCCGGTCGATCGCCTCGGTCAGCGGCAGCCGGGCCACGCCGAGTGTCCGCAGTTCACTGCGGCGCTCAAGTCCCGCGGGCAGCAGGCAGGGCAGCACTTCCGCCAGCACGGCGACCGTCCCGGCCCCGACACCCTCCAGGACTTCCGCCTCCATGGGTCGCAGCGCGGTGGTCGCCTCGCGGGCGCTCCCCGGGCCGGCGTCCCAGTCGTCCCACCGGTCGGGCTCGGCGGTGAGATCGCGCGGGGCGGCCGGCTCCAGGAACGCGACGCGCGGCAGCCGCTCCAGTACGGCGCCCCGCAGCGCACCGTCCAGTCCGCCCTTGCCGAGCGCACCCGGCACGAGCCCGATGGTGGCGACGGTCACCGGCTGCCAGCCGGCGACCAGCTCCGCGTACGCGTCGGCCGCGCGCTGCACCAGGAAGTCGGTGAGCGGGCCCGGCGCGGGGTGCCTGCGGGTGGTGTCCAGCGGCAGCGAGGCGATGAGCAGCGCGGGAATGCCGAGCGGCTCGTCGGTGGGCGTCGGCGCGTGCACGACGGGAGCGGTACGGGGGTGGACCGGGGCGCCCTCCGCGTCCACGGGCACGGCCCACGTCACCGACCAGTGCGGGCGCAGCCGTTCCTCCAGCGGGCGGTCGGCGAGCAGCGCGGGCTCGATGGGACCGTGGTGGGAGACGGTCCGCCAGCGGTTCGTACCGTGCGCGGAGTCCTCGATGTGCGTGTACGGGCCGTGCTGCGAGCGGCGCAGCGTCCGGACCGTGTCCGGCGTCTCCACGACGATCTCTTCGAGACCGGCCAGCGTGAGGAGCAGGGCGTCGTCGACGGCGCCGAGCAGCCGGCCCACCAGGTCCTCGGCGACGCCGTCGCGCAGCGGCAGGACGACGACGGTGTCGTAGCCGAGTGGGGCTGTGCCCTCGGCGGGCAGCGGAAGCCGCAGCAGCGGTACGTGGCCGTCGCGGCGGCGCAGCTCGTCGCCGAGACCGGGACTGCCCACCGCCGCCTCGCGGGCGAGGTCCCGGGCCTCGGCGAGGGACCAGCGCACGCCGCCGTGCCGGCCGACGACGGCCGGTTCGTCACTCACCGCCAGCACGGCGGCGAAACCGACGCCGAACCTGCCGACCGCCCCGTCATGGCCCTCCCGCTTGGCCGAGGCCCGCAGGGTCGACAGCGACTCCACACCGGTGGCGTCGAGGGGCGCGCCGGTGTTCGCCGCGGCGAGTACGGCGGGGGCGGCGCCGTTCGCCGGATGCAGCGTCAGACGGAGCCGGCCGGGCACGTGGGCGCGGGCCGCGGCGTCCGCGGCGTTCTGGGCCAGCTCGACCACGAGGCGGTCGCGGTAGCCGCCGAGCGCGAGGTCCTCCTCGGCGTTGGCGTCCTCCCGGAAACGCGCGGGGCCGGCGCCCCAGGCGTCGAGCACGCCGCGTCGCAGGCGCGCGGTTCCGAATGGGTCGGCCCCCTCGGTCGCATTCATGCCACTCCCTCGTCCGTGGTCGTTCGGCTACGCGTACCCCGCGTTGCCCAGTGTGCCCCCGGTCCGGGGTACGGGGTTCCGTCCTCAAGCGCCGGACGGGCTCGGTTGGTGCGGGTCCCCCGCGGGGTGCGGGTCCCCCCGCGGGGCGGCGGGGTTCCGTCCTCAATCGCCGGACGGGCTCGGTTGGCGCGGGTCCTCCGCGGGGTGCGCCTCTGTCCGGTGGGTGGGGGCGGGGTCCCTCCGGGGCGTCTCCTCAGAAATGGCGTGTGCGGCCGGGTGGGAAAAGGACCCGGGTCGTACGCCATTTCCTGCGGGGACTCCCCTGCACGCCCCCACCCGGCCTCAGTCGCGTGTGCACACCGGCCCTGCGACTGTCGCAGACGCACGGCGGGCGGGTTCGGGGGCGTGCAGGGGAGTCCCCGCAGGACGACGAACATCGACCCGGGTTCGGCTGCGTACCCGCCGAACGTTCGTCGTCCGAGGAGACGCCCCGGAGGGACCCCGAACCCCCACCCACCTGGGTACCGCGCATCCGCAACGCGGAGCACCCGCACCCTTCAAGCCCGTCCGGCGATTGAGGACGGAACCGGCCCGCCGGAGCAACCCGCACCCCGCAGGAGACCGGCCACCGCCTCAGGAGTGGCCGAGGTCCTCCGTGGGCGCATCCGGCTCCGCCGGCACGGAGCCGGAGTCTCGCGCCGGACGCAGCGGGTACTCGTCCACCTGCATCGTGTCCAGGGCGTGCGGCGCCGGCTTCGGCGGCTTCGGCATGACCGCCGCCTCCGAATGCCCGCCGCAGCCGTACGACAGGGACACCACGTGCCCGTCCGCCGGTCCGAATTCGTTCGCGCACACCCCGAAGGCCTGCTTCAGTGAGCCCGCGAGCGGGACCAGGAAGGCGCACGACACGCACGTCGCCGGGGCCGCCTGGGCCATCGGCGTCTTCGCGCCGAACCCTTCGTCCCAGCGGTCGGCCGCGATGTGGAGTCCGTACCGGGACAGCACCCGCGCACGCCTCATGCCCAGCTCGTCCGCGACCGCCGCGATCGAACCGCGGCGCGGCGGGTCGGGGCGCGTCGTCAGTTCCGCGTCCTCGGACTCGACGAGGTCGGCCAGCTCGCCGGACACCGGGGAGTTCGGCGGGACCTCGTCCTCGCCGGTGTAGCCCGGCTCCAGGCGCAGGTCGTCCGCCTCGGTGGGCAGCAGATCGCCCGGCCCCATGTCGCCCGGCCGCAGCCGCTCGCTCCAGGGCACCCACTCCGGCGCGAGCAGCGCGTCGGTGCCCGGCAGCAGAACCGTCTCGTCCAGCGTGACGTTCTTCGCGCGGGAGGCCCTGGCGACCGTCACCGCCCAGCGCCAGCCCCGGTAGGCCGGGTCCTTGCACTCGAAGTAGTGCGTGACGACCCGGTCCCCCTCGGGGACCACGGCCACATGTTCACCCACCACTCCTGGCGCGGCCGCTTCCTCGGCCGCCGCGCGGGCGAGGTCTACGGCCTCGGCGCACAAGCGGTCGGGGACGGGGGTACGGGCCGTACGGCTTCGCGTCGTCGCAGCACTCACAGGTCTCGCTTCTCTCCTACGCCAGTCTCACGAGCGCGCCAGCACATCCATCGATTTCGGCCATACGGTTGCGGGCGGAGCGGACCTGGGGGCCGCGTCGACGTCCACACCCGTTGTGCCTGCCTCGGGCGCACCTTCTGCAATCCATTCTGCGGGATCGCCGAGAGGCGCGCGGCCAAGAACAACCGCCGGTGGCGCGCTACGCACGCTACCCTCTCCGCCGCCCCCCGCCCACCTGCCCGTCCCAAACGACGCCGTATCCGATGCCGGATCCGGGGAGAAGGGCGCACTCCGGCCACCTGGATCGGCGCCTCCGCACCCCCTGCGACCTGGCCGATCACTGACCCGACGGGGCGGTACCCACCGCGCCTCGCCCCGATCTCGGTTCGTGATGCCGGGGACTGGGGCAGTATGACCAAGTGGCTTCTGCCAGGTCGCACGACGCATCCGGCCCGCTCCGCAGAACGGGCCGGTCGATCGGTCATGCCCTGCAGACCCCGTTCACCGGGACCGCCCGGGGCATCCGCAAGGCGACCCACGCCCACGGGGCCGGTGAGTCGGGGCTGGGCAAGCTGATCGAACTGCACGCGGTGAACGGCGCGGGCGACGTGATGATCACGGTCGCGCTCGCGTCGACCGTGTTCTTCTCCGTACCGACGGACCAGGCGCGTGGCCGGGTCGCGCTGTACCTCGCCGTGACCATGGCGCCGTTCATCCTCCTCGCCCCGGTCATCGGGCCGCTCCTCGACCGCCTGCCGCACGGCCGCCGCGCCGCGATGGCGGGCTCCATGCTCGCCCGGGCGCTCCTGGCGCTCACGATGTCGGGGGCGGTCGCCACCGGTGGCCTGGAGCTGTATCCGGCCGCTCTGGGCGTACTGGTGTGTTCCAAGGCGTACGGGGTGGTGCGGAGCGCCGTCGTGCCGCGGCTGCTGCCACCCCGCTTCTCCCTGGTGAAGGCCAATTCACGGGTGACCCTCGCCGGTCTCCTGGCGACCGGCGTGGCCGCGCCCATCGGGGCGGGGCTCCAGACCATCGGGCCGCCGTGGCCGCTGTACGGCGCGTGCGCGATCTTCGCCGGCGGCGCGGTCCTCGCCTTCACGCTGCCGCACAAGGTGGACTCGGCGAAGGGCGAACGGAAGGCCCAGCTGGTCCCGCCGCACGGCGAGGGCGCCGACCGGCCCGAACCGGTCCGGAAGAACACCACGCGGAGGACCAGGGCCAAGGAGAAGAACGGCGAGAAGGAGAAGCGGCCGGGGCTGCGCTCCGTCGGCCCGTCCGTCCTTCACGGGCTCCAGGCCAACGCCTCGCACCGGGCCCTCTCCGGTTTCCTGATCTTCTTCCTGGCGTTCCTGCTGCGCGAACACCCGCTCGCGGGGCAGAGCGCCGCCATCTCGCTCGGCATCGTCGGGGTGGCCGCCGGGGTGGGGAACGCGCTGGGCACCGCCGTGGGCTCCTGGCTCCGGGCCCGCGGCCCCGAGATCATCATCGCCTCGGTGCTGGGTCTCGCCCTGGGCGTCGCCGTGCTGGCCGCCGCCTTCTTCAGCACGGTCATGGTCGCCGCGCTCGCGGCCATGGCGGGCTTCACCCAGGCCCTGTCGAAGCTGTCGCTGGACGCGATGATCCAGCGCGACGTGCCGGAGGAGGTGCGGACGTCGGCGTTCGCCCGCTCGGAGACGCTGCTCCAGATGGCCTGGGTGGTGGGCGGGGCGATCGGCATCGCCCTCCCCCTCAACGGAGTACTGGGCATGTCGGTCGCCGCGGGCATCCTCGCGCTGGGTGCCGCAGCGTCCGTACGGGGTCTGCTGGCCGCCGCGCGGCGCGGCTCGCCGCACCCCCGCGTGGCGTGAGCCGGAGCGACCGATAGCCTTCGGCCCATGACCGTTGCGTTCTTCTCAGGTAAGGGCCGTCGAATCGGCGTCGCTCTTGGTGCCGTGTCCGCGGGACTCCTTGTCCTGTCCGCCTGCGACAAGCCGACGCCGCTCGCCACCGTGACGGTCGGCGACAACTCGGTGAGTACCGAGGCGTCCTGCTACAACGACGGCAAGCCCCTCAAGGAATCCGAGATCCAGGGCTGCCTCAACAAGAAGGCGGAGAAGACCGTCAAGGTCGCGATGGACGACAAGGTCCGCTTCGGCGTCGACCCCGAGGTCGCGGACAACGGCTGGACCCTCTTCATCAACGGCCAGCAGGCCGAGCAGGAGCCGTACAAGAAGACCTACCGGTCCATCCCGGGCAGCGCCTTCTTCTCCAGCCAGACCGGCGAGACCATGAAGCAGACGCAGATCAGCATCGTGGAGACCAAGGGCAAGCAGCTGACCGGCGTCTGGCACTTCGAGCTCAAGAAGACCGACTGATCCCCTCCTGACCTCGGAGGACTCCTTCCGTGCGTGTGCTTGTCGTGACCGCTGTCCCGGTGGAACGGGACGCGGTCACGCGTGCGTCCGGGCCCGACGGCGAGGTGTCCGTGCACTGGGTGCCGGGCGCGGAGATCCACCGGGCGGGCCCCTATGACGTCCTCGCGGGCGGTGCGGGTCCGGCCGCCGCGGCGGCCTCGGCCGCGTTCGGGCTGGCCTCGGGCGCGTACGACCTGGTGATCTCGGCCGGAATCGGCGGCGGGTTCACCGGCGTGGCCCCGGTCGGCTCCCTCGTGGTGGCCGGCCGTATCGGCGCGGCCGACCTGGGGGCGGAGACTCCGGCGGGCTTCGTGCCCGTCACCGGACTCGGCTTCGGCCGCGTCTGGCACTTCCCGCCCCGCTCGCTGGTGAAGGCGGTGGCCGGCGCGACCCGCGCGGTGACCGGCGACATCCTCACCGTCTCCACGGTGACCGGCAGCGCCGACCGCGCCGCCGCTCTCCTCGCCGCACACCCCGGCGCCGTCGCCGAGGCCATGGAGGGCTTCGGGGTGGCGGAGGCGGCCGCCCTGGCCGGCGTCCCCGTCCTGGAGATCAGGGCCGTGTCGAACGCCGTCGGGCCCCGCGACCGCGACGCCTGGCGCATCGGCGACGCGCTGGCCGCGCTCACCGGGGCGTTCGGGAAGCTCATCCCCGTACTGGAAGGCTGGACCCACCATGACCGACACGACTCCTGACGCCCCGGCTGCTCCCGGCCCGCTGCGGATCGCGTTCTCGCCGTGCCCGAACGACACGTTCGTCTTCGACGCCTGGGCGCACGGAAGGGTCCCCGGCGCGCCGGCGCTCGACGTCACGTTCGCGGACATCGACATCACCAACGGCATGGCCGAGCGCGGCGAACTGGACGTGCTGAAGGTGTCGTACGCCGTGCTCCCCTGGGTCCTCGACGAGTACGCGCTGCTGCCGTGCGGCGGCGCGCTGGGACGCGGCTGCGGGCCGCTCGTCCTCACGAAGGAGGCGGGCGCCGACCTGACGGGGAAGACGGTCGCCGTGCCGAGCGAGCGCTCCACCGCCTATCTGCTCTTCCGCCTCTGGGCCGCCGAAGCGGTGCCGGACGGCGTGGGCGAGATCGTCGTCATGCCGTTCGACGAGATCATGCCGGCGGTGCGGGACGGCAAGGTCGACGCGGGTCTCGTCATCCATGAGGCGCGCTTCACGTATCAGAACTACGGCCTGCACAACCTCGCCGACATGGGCCGCCACTGGGAGGACACGACCGGGCTGCCCATCCCGCTCGGCGCGATCATCGCCAAGCGGTCCCTGGGCGCGGACACGCTGAAGCTGCTCGCCGAGTCGGTGCGCACCTCGGTCCGGATGGCCTGGGACGACCCGGAGGCGTCGCGTCCCTACGTGCGGGAGCACGCGCAGGAGATGGACCCGTCCGTCGCCGACCAGCACATCGGTCTGTACGTGAACGAGTTCACCGCCGACCTCGGCGAGGACGGCTACGCGGCGATCCGCGGCCTGCTGACGCGCGCCGCGGCCGAGGGCCTGGTGCCGCCCCTCGGCCCCGACGCGCTGTCGTTCGTCTGAGGGCGTCCTCGCGCACCCCGCCGCTCTACACGTCGAGCTGGTCCGCCACCGCCCGCAGCAGACCGGCGATCTTGGCGCCGGACGCCTTGTCGGGATAGCGGCCGCGCTCCAGCATCGGCGTGATGTTCTCCAGAACGGTCGTCAGGTCCTGCACGATCGACGCCAGCTCGTCCGGCTTGCGGCGCTGGGCGGCCGCGACCGACGGGGTGGGGTCGAGGATCGCCACGGAAAGCGCCTGGTCACCGCGTTGTCCGGCGACGACGCCGAACTCGACGCGCTGGCCGGGCTTGAGGGCGTCGACTCCGTCGGGAAGCACGGAGGAGTGCACGAAGACGTCACTGCCGTCGTCGCGGGAGAGGAAGCCGAAGCCCTTCTCACTGTTGAACCACTTGACCTTGCCAGTCGGCAAAGCACGCACCCCATCTCAACCCGTATGCCGGAACAAAGCCTCAGCAGGTCAGGCCGTCCTGTGGTCGTGCTTCCCCTGCTGGCAGAAGCCTCCACAGGTGAAGTACCCCTCGTCAAGCCTGGTCATCCGGACTCTGTCCGGAAACGGCACTTGCCTCGTCCACCGGTGCCGTGGGGGCCGGCCGCCGCCGGGAACTACCATCGCGGGGTGAGCACTCCCTCTTCCCACGCAGGCGACCGACTGGTCCGCGCCGGCGCGATCGTCTTCCTCGTCGGCGCACTGTCGACCCTCGCCACCATGGCCCCGCTCTTCCTCGGTACGGACCCGCTGCCGTCCATCGCGTGGTCCCTCTGCATGCTGATGGGCGTCGGCTTCCTGATCGCCGCGGCAGGCGTGATCCGTTCCGCGCGCGCGGCCTCACCGAAGCGGTAGCCCTCCCGTCAGACGGGCCGTCGGAACGTGGCGGCGCCTGGGGCCGCCACGTTCCGACGGCCCGTCGGAGCCGGCCGGCCGGCTACCGGGTGGCCGTGTACGCGTCCAGCCAGGCCGGGAACTCCGTGAGGGACGTCAGGATGACGTCCGCGCCCGCCGCGCGCAGTTCCGCCTCGTCGCACGGGCCC
>NZ_SSBL01000018.1 GCF_004795105.1 Streptomyces sp. A0642
GCCGGCCCTGTTCGTGGTCGGGTCGTGACCGGCCGGAGCTGTTGGCGGGCTGCGCCCCGGCCTACGTTTGACGGGGCCGCGCCGGGGGGTGCGGGGGTTGTGGGGGCCATGACGTTGTCGGGGATACCGCCGTATCCGGATCAGCACACCGGTATGCCGCGGCGGCGCACCGGCACACCGCGCCGGGTGGTGATCCTGATCGTGGTGATGGCGTCGCTGCTGGTGCTGTCGCCTGTCGCGCTCGTGGTGGCGTTCTTCTACGTCTGGGGGAAGAACCACGAGGACCTGCGCTTCCCGGACCAGGACGTGAGCATTGTGTCCTGCCGGAAGGATGAGGTCACCGGCGGGCCGGTGGCGGAGGTGCGGGTGGAGAGCCGGGCGAAGCGGCCCGGCACCTTCACGGTCCACGTCAGGTTCCGTGCCCCGCGGGGCAAGGGCGGGAGCGATCCGGCCGGGAAGCGCACCGTGATCTTCAGGGACCTGGCGGTGGGGGCCACGGCGACCCGGTCGGCCGCGGGGCCGGCCCCGGTGCGGGGCAGGCCGCAGTGCGTGCTCGCCGACGTGACCTTCCTGTCGACAGCCCTGGCCCGGCAGTCGGCGAGCGCCACGCCGTGAAGGGGTGGCACCCGGTCCACGAGCCTCGACGGCCGTGGACCGGGGCCGTCAGAGGGCGCCGACCAGCCGCGGCGGGGCGGCGGGGGAGTCGGCGGCGGCAGCGGCGGAGACCGCCGCGGTGTGGGCGTCCATACGCTCGGCCGAGAGGATCGCGACCACGGTGTCGGCGCGGGACGCCGCCACGACCAGCGCCCGGCCCGCGAGGGCGTGGGCACGGCGGTGGAGGGCGATCGCCGGCGCGTCGCTCAGGCCCGCGTGCCGGGCGGGCGGTGCGCCGCGCAACCGGGCGACCTGCTCGGCGATGCGGTCGCCCGCCTCGGCGAGACCCAGTTCGTCGGTGACCGCGAGCAGTGCGGCCAGGTGCCCGGCGAGCTGGATGTCCAGCTCCTCCTCGCGGGTGCGGTGCGGGAAGTCGTCGGCGTGGTCGGCCGGTGTGTGGACCGATTTGGTGCGGATCGGTTCGTACATGGATGGCCTCCTGGTGATGCTGTGAGAACCATCCTAGCTTGGATTCAGTCTAAAGTTGTCTGTCTTCGATGCTGGAGGGTCGCCCTGGGCCCTAAACCTGACCGTAGCCGTCCAGGAAGCGGGCGATCCGGCCGATCGCGTCGGTCAGGTCCTCCGTCGAGGGCAGCGTCACGACCCGGAAGTGATCGGGGTCCGGCCAGTTGAACCCCGTCCCCTGGACCACCATGATCTTCTCGGCCCGCAGTAGGTCGAGGACCATCTGCCGGTCGTCCTTGATCTTGTAGACCTTGGGGTCGAGCCGGGGGAAGAGATACAGCGCCCCCTTCGGCTTCACACAGGTCACCCCCGGGATCTGCGTCAGCAGGTCGTACGCCACGTCCCGCTGCTCCAGGATCCGGCCGCCCGGCAGCACCAGGTCGTTGATCGACTGCCGCCCGCCGAGCGCGGTGGCCACGGCGTGCTGGGAGGGCATGTTGGCGCACAGCCGCATGTTGGCGAGGATCGTCAGCCCCTCGATGTACGAGGAGGCGTGCGCCTTGGGCCCGCAGACGGCCAGCCAGCCGGACCGGTAACCGGCCACCCGGTAGTTCTTGGACAGCCCGTTGAAGGTGAGCACCATCAGATCGGGGGCGATCGTCGCCGTCGGCGTGTGCGTCGCGCCGTCGTACAGGATCCGGTCGTAGATCTCGTCGGAGCAGACCACCAGGTTGTGCCGCCGGGCGATCTCCGTCAGGCCGCGCAGCATCTCGTCGTCGTAGACGGCGCCGGTCGGATTGTTCGGATTGATGATCACCATGGCCTTGGTGCGGTCGGTGATCTTCCGCTCGATGTCGGCCAGGTCCGGCATCCAGTCCGACTGCTCGTCGCACCGGTAGTGCACGGCCGTTCCGCCGGCGAGCGAGACGGACGCAGTCCACAGCGGATAGTCCGGAGCCGGTACGAGCACCTCGTCGCCGTCGTCGAGCAGGGCCTGCATCGACATCTGGATCAGCTCGGAGACGCCGTTGCCCAGGTAGACGTCCTCGACGTCGAGGTCGATCCCCTTGGTCTGGTAGTGCTGCATCACCGCCCGCCGTGCGGACAGCAGCCCCTTCGCATCGCCGTAACCGTGCGCCCCCGACAGGTTGCGCAGGATGTCTTCGAGGATCTCGGGCGGGCACTCGAAACCGAACGCGGCAGGGTTGCCGGTGTTCAGCTTGAGGATGCGATGACCTGCTGCTTCCAGCCGCATCGCCTCCTCGAGCACGGGGCCTCGGATCTCGTAACAGACGTTGGCGAGCTTCGTGGACTGGATGACCTGCATGTCTGCGAGCTTACGACTGTGTTTCGCGGGCCGCCCGGCCTTTCCCCGCGCATTGACCCACCCGGGTCGGTCCGCCCACCGCCCCGGCTTCCATCGCCATGCCTCCGCGCCCCCGGACCGTCGGAATCCGGGACGCGGGGCGGGCCGGGGCTTGGAATGGGGTGGGACGGGGACGTGACCGACGGGACCGGGTGACATGCGCCACGGCGCGCCGCGGCCGCTCGGCTACTCGCTCCTGTCCTCGGCGAGGGTGTGGGCGACCAGCGCGTTGGCGTGGCCGTGGCCCATCGCGTGCTCGGACTTGAGCCAGCCCACGAGCTCCATGTGCTTGGTCAGCGGCGAGGCGCGGATGAGGTCCTTCCACTCCGCGACCGGACGGCCGTACTTCTGCTCGATCGACGGGAAATAGCTTGCGGGGCCCTTCACTGCATCGGTCATGCCGGAAGTCTGACAGCCGGGTCTGACAGCCGGGTCCGACAGCCGGGTCCGACCGTCGGCCCGCCGGAAACCGCACGACCTCACCAGGGAACCGCGCCCGCGTCCTCGAAGAACTGACCGGTCGGGCCGCCGTCGGGCAGGGTCGCGAGTCTGAGGGCGATCGCCGCGCCCTGCTCGGGGGTGCGCACCCCGCTGAAGCCGTTGAGGCCGGTCGCGACGTAGCCGGGGCAGCCGAGGTTGATCAGGATGTTCGTGTCGCTCAGCTCCCGGGCGTACTGGACGGTGACGGCGTTCAGGAACGTCTTGGACGGCGCGTACGCCACGGCCACCGGACCCGTCGTCTGCTCACCGCCGGTTCCCGACTGACGGGTGAGGGAGCCGACGCTGCTGGACATGTTCACGATCCGGGGTGAGGGGGAGCGGCGCAGCAGCGGCAGCATCGCGTTGGTGACGCGGATGACGCCGATCACGTTGGTCTCCACGACGGTCCGGATGGTGGCGGGATCGACCAGGGTCGGCTCCTGCGGGATGCCGCCGGTGATCGCGGCGTTGTTGACGAGTACGTCGAGGCGCCCGGTCCGCTCCTCGATCAGCCGTGCGGCGGCGGTCGCGCTCGCGTCGTCGGTCACGTCCAGCGGTACGCCGAAGGCGTCGACGCCGCTCGCACGCAGCGCCTCCACCGCGTCCTTGCGGCGTTGGCCGTCCCGGGCGCCCACGCCGACGCTCCAGCCGAGGGCGCCCAGGCCGACGGCGATCTCGTAGCCGATTCCCTTGTTCGCGCCGGTGACCAGCGCGGTCTTTCGTTCGCTCATGGGGACGATGCTTCCTCGGAGCCCGGCGGGGGTCCAACACCGATCGGGTGGGCGGCGATACCCGCAGGGTATGAACGCGGAGTAGCGTGACCGCATGGAGACCCGGGAACTGCGCTATTTCATCGCTGTCGCCGAGGAACTGCACTTCGGGCGCGCCGCGCAGCGGCTCGGAATCGCGCAGCCGCCTCTGTCGCGGGCGATCCAGCAGCTCGAACGCCGCCTCGGGGCAGCGCTGTTGGATCGCACCAACCGCACGGTCACGCTGACCGAGGCCGGCTCGGTGCTGTTGACCGAGGGCCGCGCGGCGCTCGACGCGGTCGGTGCGGCCGAGCGCCGGACCCGTCGCGCCGCCCTTTCCGTGACCGGGCGTCCCGGCCTGGTCCTGGTCACCAAAGCCAGCGCGTCCAGGGAACTGCTGGCCGGTCTCCTCGACGCGTACGCCGCCGAACCGGGCACGGTCCCCGTCGACGTCATCCTGTGCGGGCCGGCCGAGCAGGAACGATTCCTGCGCGAGGGGCGGGCCGACGTGGCGCTGCTGCACCGGCCGTTCGACTCGACGGCCGGGTTCCACGCCGAAGAGCTCGCCACGGAGGGCCAGGTCGTGGTCCTGCCCGCCGGGCATCCCCTCACCGTCCGGCCCCATGTGCGCATGGCCGACATCAGCGCGCTGCCGGGCCTGCCCCTGCCGCGCTGGCCCGCCCCGGACGGCACCTACCCGCCCGGCCCCGGCCCGCAGGTCCGCGACCACGCGCAGCTGTTGCAGCTCGTCGCACTCGGCCGCGCGTGCGCGGTCTCACCGGAGTCGTGCCGGGCCCAACTGCCGGATGACCTCACCGCCGTGCCCGTGCTGGACGCACCGGCCGTCACCACCGTGATCGCCTGGCCCCCGCACAGCCGCTCCCGAGCCGTCGCCGACCTCGTCCGCACCGCGACGCGCCTCCTGTAGTGCCGACGAGCCCGGCGATTCCCCGTCCCGGCGTCCCGGCACGCAGCGGCTCAGTGAGCACACCGTGAAGGGGCCCGGCACCGCCCGGCCCGGTTCGGCGTGCCGTAGCGAGCCCGCTGAGGCACCCGACCGGGCCGGGCACAGGATGTCGGGTGGGGGAGGGCGGCCGGTTCCTAGCGTGGTGGGGGAAAGGGAAGGAGGCCCGGGGTGCTGGAACGGCTGAACGAGGCCATGGACCACATCGAGCGCCGTCTCGCCGACCGCATCGAGGTCGCCGAGCTGGCCAGGATCGCCCTGACGTCGGAATACCACCTGCGGCGGATGTTCTCCGCACTCGCCGGGATGCCGCTGTCGGAGTACATCCGGCGCAGGCGGCTCACCGTCGCGGGCGCGGAGGTGCTGGCCGGTGAGCGGACTCTGCTGGACGTCGCGGTGCGGTACGGCTACGCCTCGGGCGAGGCGTTCGCCCGCGCGTTCCGGGCGGTGCACGGCATCGGTCCGGGTGAGGCCAGGCGGACCGGGGCCGCGCTGCGGTCCCAGCCCCGGATGTCCTTCCGCCTCGTCGTCGAAGGGACCAGCAGCATGCGATACCGGATCGTGGAGAAGGAGACGTTCTGTGTGGTGGGGAGGAAGGCGCGCGTTCCGCTGGTGCACGAGGGGATGAACCCCGCCATCGCCGCGTTCGTCCGGAGCATCGACAAGGAGACCGTGGAGCGCATCAAGCGCCTCTCCGACCAGGAGCCGGAGGGGATCGTCCAGGTCAGTGACGACCTCGCCGAGAGCCGGGCCGAGGGGACCGAACTGGACTACTACCACGGGGTGGTGAGCTCGGCGGCCGTCCCCGAGGACATGGACGCGCTTCCCGTGGCGGCGGGCGCCTGGGCCGTCTTCGAAAGCTCCGGGGCGTTCCCGCAGGCCCTTCAGTACCTGTGGCGCGACGTGTTCACCGAGTGGTTCCCGTCCAACCCGTACCGCAGCCGGCCGGGGCCCGAGATCCTGCGCACGCGTCTGACGCCCGACGGGGCACATGCGGAAGCGCAGTTGTGGATCCCGGTGGAGCGGACGGAGGTCTGAGGGGCGCCCCGCCCGCCCGGGCCCGCGGCCGTGTCCCCCGTGCGAGCTACGCGCAGGTGTCCACCGAGCGGTGACGACTCCGGTACGCCTGATCCGTAGCGTCGGATCCGTAGCCGCGGGAGACGTCCGCGGGCCCGGCAGAGGAGTGCGCATGAGAGTCGTATGGCAGCTGGTGACCGTCGGCGCGGTGTGGATGATCGGCGGTCAGTGCGTGGCCGCCGTGGACGGGAATCCGTGGCTCACGCTGGTTCTCGGCCTGTTGACCGCGGTGCTCGCCGTGGCGGCCTACCGGTGGGTGGTCGGGCGGACCGAGCACCGCCCGGTCACCGAGCTGGCCCCCGGGGGCGCGAGGGCGGCCGCCGGGCGCGGGGTGCTGATCGGCGTGCCGTTGTTCTCGGCCGTCATCCTGATCCTGGCGGTCTCGGGGCAGTACCACGTGGACGGCATCGGCTCGGTCACCGGCGCGATGGGGCTGATCGGTTTCATGGCGGCCGCCGCGGTCACCGAGGAACTGCTGTTCCGCGGCATCCTGTTCAGGGTCGTCGAGGAACGCGGCGGCACCTGGCTCGCGCTGACGCTGACCGGAGCCCTGTTCGGCCTCATGCACCTGCTGAACCCGAACGCCAGCCTCTGGGGCGCCGTCGCCATCGCCGTCGAGGCGGGCGGCATGCTCGCCGCCGCGTACGCGGCCACCCGCACGCTGTGGCTTCCCATCGGCGTGCACCTCGGCTGGAACTTCGCCGAGTCCGGCATCTTCAGCACCGAGGTCTCGGGCAACGACACCCCCCAAGGGCTTCTGGACTCCGCGACGTCGGGCCCGCATCTGCTGACCGGCGGCGACTTCGGGCCGGAGGCCAGTCTGTACGCGGTGCTGGCCGGGGCCGTGCTGACGGTGGCGTTCATGTGGCTGGCCCACCGGCGCGGCCACGTGGTGCCCCGGCGCGGCCGGCGCGTCGTCGAAGCCGGGACCGCCGCTAGAGTTCCCCGGTGACCAGACTTCGGAGACTTCCGGAACGGTGGCACCGGCTGGACGTCACGGTCCGCGATCTTCCCCTCGGGCTGCTTCTCCTCGCGATGTCGCTCCTGCCGGCGCTCCACAACCGGGGTACGGAGATCGGCGGACTGCCGGCCCGCTCCCTCGACGTGCTCGGCGTGGTGGTCGTCTGCCTCCAAAGCCTCCCGCTCGCCGCGCGCCGGCGGTGGCCGGCGGCGGCTCTCGCCCTGGTGGTGCTCGGCTTCGGCGTGGACCAGCTGAGGGGTTACCACCTGATCGCGGGCACCGCGCTGCCCCTCGTCCTGCTGAGCGCGGGTTCCCATCTGGAGCGGCACCGGCGCGCCACCGTGCTCGTCCTCTCCGGGGCGTACGCGGCACTGGCGGTCGTGCTCTCCCGGACGGGGCCCGGTGAGAGCCTGGTCGGCTTCGTCTCCTTCTACGCGGCGCTCGCCCTCGCCTGGGCCGCCGGGGCCTGGCTGCGGCGCACCCGCATCCTGGAGGCCGAACGCCGCCTCCGGGTCGCCGAGGACACCCGCCTCGCCGAACGCACCCGCATCGCCCGCGAGCTCCACGACATCGTGACCCACCACGTGACGGCGATGGTCGTCCAGACCGAGGCGGCCCGCTATCTGACCGCCGCTCCCGACCGGCTCGACCAGACCCTGGCCACCGTCACCGACACCGGCCGACGGGCCATCACCGACCTGCGGCACCTGCTCGACCTGCTCGACCCCGGCCACGGCGCCGAGGCCAGGACACCGGCCGTGGGCCGGATCCGTACCCTCGTGGAACAGAGCCGCCGGTCCGGGCAGACGGTGGAGTTCACCGAGCAGGGCATCCCGGCGGCGTCGACCGGCAGCGCCGACCTCGTGGCCTACCGGGTCGTCCAGGAAGCCCTGACGAACGCCCTCAAGCACGCCCGGGGGAGCACCGCTTCCGTCCAGGTGCGGCACAGTGAAAGGGAGATCGTCGTGGAGGTCGGCACGGACGGTTCCGGCTCACGGGCCCGGGTTCCCGGCGGGAGCGGGCGGGGCCTCGCGGGGCTCCGCGAGCGCGTCGACGTCCTGGGAGGCGACTTCAGCGCGGACTTCCGCGCCGACGGCGGCTTCGTCGTCCGGGCGCGCATACCCGCGGGGAGCCCGTCATGACCACGCCCGTCCGGGTCCTCGTCTGCGACGACCAGATCCTGGTCCGCACCGGGCTGGCCACCATCATCGACGCCCAGCCCGACCTGGAGGTGGCGGGCGAGTGCGGGGACGGGCGGACCGCCGTCGACCTGGCCCGGCGGCTGCGCCCCGACGTCGTCGTGATGGATATCCGCATGCCCGTGCTCGACGGCATCGAGGCCACCCGCCTGCTGGCCGGCGCCGGCGTGGCGGATCCCGTCAAGGTGCTCGTGGTGACCACCTTCAATCTGGACGAGTACGTGTACGAGGCGTTGCGCGCCGGAGCGAGCGGGTTCGTGCTGAAGGACGCGCCTCCGTCCCGGCTGCTGCACGCGATCCGGACCGTGCAGACCGGGCAGGCGCTGCTGGACCCCGAGGTGACCCGCCGGCTGGTGGGCCGGTACGCCGCCCGGATCCGGCCCACCGGCGGCCCCCCGGAGGACCTGCCGCTGACCCCTCGCGAACTGGAGGTCCTGCGACTCATCGCGGACGGCTTCTCCAACAGCGAGATCGCCGGGACCCTCCTGATCAGCCCGGAGACCGTCAAGACCTTCGTGTCACGCATCCTCGCCAAACTCGGACTCCGTGACCGTGTCCAGGCCGTCGTCTACGCCTACCGCCAGGGCCTCGTGACCTGAATTCGCCCCTTGTGGCGTTCCCCCCAGTGCGCCAACATGCGCATGTCAAACCGGAAGAACTCCGGTCGCAGAGGCTTTCCACGCTCTGCGCAGGTCACGTGAGGGGACCCCCACATGAAAAAGCCTCTCGTCGGTGCGCTCTTCGCGGTGCTGCTCCTCGGAGCCGGCACCGCTCCCGCGGCGGCGGCCACAAGCCACGACGCGCCGGCGGCCAGCACGGCCAAGGCATCGGCATCCGCAGCAGCATCCGTCGGCCGCACCGCGTCGGACGCGGCGTCGTCCGGCCTGGCGGCCGGTCACATCAGGGCCCAGGCCATCGGCTTCGCCGGGACGGTGGCGCTCAGCAACTGTTCGGGGTCGGTCGTCCGCGCGCCCGGCTCCCAGCCGGGCGACCCCGCGCTCGTGCTCTCCAACGGCCACTGCATGGAGTCCGGGTTCCCCGGCCCGGGCGAGGTCGTGTTCAACCAGCGGTCCACCCGCAGCTTCACGCTGCTGAACGCCTCGGGCAGCGGTGTCGGCACCGTCCGGGCGAGCAAGATCGCGTACGGGACGATGACGGACACCGACATATCGGTGTACCAACTCACCTCCACGTACGCCCAGATCGAGAGCCGTTACGGGATCAAGGCGCTGGAGCTCAACACCACGCACCCGGTCCAGGGCACCGCGATCACCGTCGTGTCCGGGTACTGGAAGCGCACGTACAGCTGCAACATCGACGGGTTCGTCTACCGCCTCAAGGAGGGCGAGTGGACCTGGAAGGACTCGGTCCGCTACACCTCCGCCTGCCAGACCATCGGCGGCACGTCCGGCTCGCCGGTGATCGACAACGCCACCGGCAAGGTCGTCGCCGTCAACAACACCGGGAACGAGGACGGCCAGCGGTGCACGGACAACAACCCGTGCGAGGTCGACGAGAGCGGGCAGGTGACGGTCCGCGAGGGCATCAACTACGCCCAGGAGACGTACGGCATCGTGCCGTGCATCGGCCCCGGCAACGTCTTCGACCTCAGCCGTGCGGGGTGTGCGCTGCCCAAGCCGTAACGGCCCCGGACACGACGAACCGCCCGGCCTGACGGCCGGGCGGGCAGGTGGACCGAGCGGGTGGGGCGGGGCGGGCGGCAGCTGCCGCCCCGCCCCACCCGTGTCTCAGATCTTGCGCCAGCGGGCGTGCGCGAAGGAGAAGAGGCCGAAGGCCGCCAGTCCGATGGCGATCAGGGCCAGCAGCCACGGACCGGCCGGGGCGGAGGCGAAGGAGCGCAGGGTGTCGTCCATGCCCTTGGCCTCGCCGGAGCGGGCCTTCACCGCGGCGGACACGGCGAATCCGCCGGCGACCGCGAAGACGATTCCTCGCGAGAGACCGCCGAAGACTCCGGTGATGTCGACCCCGCGCCGCTGAGCCGGCGACATGGCTTCCATCCGCAGGCGCTTGTGGAACTTGCGCATCGCGGCCCGGGCCGCGATCCACAGGCCCACGCCGACGATGGCGGCGCCGGCCAGGCCCACGATCCAGCGGCCGCCGGGCAGGTCCAGCACCTTCGCCGTGACGTCCTGGGACTGCGAGTCGCTGGAACCGCTGCCGCTGCTCTTGCCGCCCGCCGCGAACGACAGGACCGAGTAGGCGACGAAACCGTAGAAAACGGCCCGGCCCGCCGAGGCCAGCCGCTTGGTGGCCTTGTCCCCGTCGGGTCCGGGCGCCCCGAAGATCGCCTCGGACAGCCGCCAGAGGGCCATGCCCACCAGTGCGATGCCCAGGACCCACAGCAGGGCCGAGCCGAACGGCTTCTGGGCTATCTCCGAGAGGGCGCCGCCCCGGTCGGCCTGCTTCTTGCTGTCGCCGCCGTTGAAGGCGATCCGTAGCGCAAGGAAACCGACCAGGAAGTAGATCACCCCACGGGCGACGAACCCCGCCCGCCCGCCCACCTCGACCGCTTTGCTGTCGCCGGCCTGGCGCGCCTTTCCTTTGCCTCTTCGCGCTGCCGCAAATGTATTCATGACCCCCGGTTGCCCGGGAAAGGCGGGGAGAAACTACGCTCCCGCGGACCCCGCCTACCGTGCCGGCGTGTCCGTGGACCGCACCGACCGGCCCGCCAGGACCTGCGTCCGCTTCCCGTCCTCGATGACGAAACGGCCGTCGATCAGCACGTACGGGATGCCCGTCGGCAGGGTGCGGGGCGCGTCGAACGTGGAGCCCGCCGCCACCGTCACCGGGTCGAAGAGCACCAGGTCGGCGCGGTACCCCTCCCGCACGTACCCGCGGTCCGGCAGCCGCAGACGAGCCGCCGGGCGGGAGGTGAGGTGGGCGACGCACTCCTCCAGGGAGAGGACGCCCAGCTCCCTCGCGTACCGCCCGAGGTACTGCGGGAACGTGCCGTACGCCCGGGGGTGCGGCTTGTCGCCCTGGAGGATGCCGTCGCTGCCGCCGGTGTGGACGCGGTGGCGCATGATCTGCCGGACGTTCGCCTCATGGCCCACGTGCTGGAGGATCGTCGTCCCGAGCCGGTCGTCGAGCAGCAGCCGCCGCGCGGTCACCCAGGGCTCCTCGCCCCGCAGGCGCGCGGACTCGGCGACCGTACGGCCGACGTGGGCGGCGAGGGCCGGTGCGCCGACGCCGGAGATCTCGATCGTGTCCCACTCGATCGGCACCCCGTGGCAGCCGTCCGACCCCACGACCTCCAGATCGTGGCGGATCCGCGCCGCCGTCGGGTCGTCGGCCAGGCGCGCCAGGACCGGCCCGGGGCCGCCCTCGCTCGCCCAGCTCGGCAGCATCGCGGCCAGGGTGGTGCAGCCCGGGGTGTACGGGTAGGTGTCGAGGGAGATGTCGGCGCCCGCGTCGAGCGCGTGGTCCAGGAGGGCCAGGAGCTCCGGGGCGCGGCCCTCGTTCACCCCGAAGTTCATGGTGGCGTGGGCGAGATGGAGGGCGCAGCCCGCGCTGCGGGTGAGCCGCACCATCTCCTCGTAGGCCTCCAGTGCCCCGGCTCCGTACGAGCGGTGGTGCGGGCAGTAGTAGCCGCCGTGATCGGCCACCACCCGGCACAGGGCGGTGAGTTCGGCGTCGTCCGCGTACATGCCGGGGGTGTAGGTGAGTCCGGAGGACATGCCTACGGCGCCCTCGGCCATGGACCGGTCGACGAGTCGCCTCATCCGGTTCAGCTCGGCCTCGGTGGCGGGCCGGTCGTCCCACCCGACCGCGTACATCCGGACGGTGCCCTGCGGGATCAGATAGGCGGCGTTCACCGCGATGCCCCGGCCGCCGAAGTTGCGGTCGAGCCGGTCGAGGTACCCGCCCACGGTGCGCCAGTCGAAGTCGATGTCGCTCCCGTCGCCGTTCCACCCGGTGATGGCCCGGCGCACCTCGGTGAGGGTGCGGTCGTCGGCGGGGGCGTAGGACAGCCCGTCCTGGCCGAGCACTTCGAGGGTGACGCCCTGCGCGGCCTTCGCGCTGTGGTCGGGGTCGCGCAGCAGGGCGAGGTCGCTGTGGGCGTGCATGTCGACGAAGCCCGGGGAGAGCGCGAGGCCGTCGGCCTCCAGGGTGCGGGGAGCGGTGGGGCGGGGGCCGGGGGAGCCCTGGCGGTGGATCTCCGCGATGCGCCCGTCGGCGAGGGCCACGTCGGCGCGGTAGGAGGGGGTGGCGGTGCCGTCGATGACGCGGGCGTCGCGGATGACCAGGTCCATGGGGGGTGCCTTTCGCAGGCGGCCGAGGGTGGCGATCCCGGCCGCCGGTATCAGTGGCCGGGATCAGAAGAACGTACGGATGTAGTCCGCGACCGTGCCGTCCTCCTCGACCAGCGGGATCAGCTGCCACTTGTCGAAGCTCGTGCAGGGGTGCGAGAGCCCCATCCCCACCCAGTCCCCGACCTCCAGCTCGGCCCCCTCGTCCGTCCGCACCCATGCGTGCTGGTCCGACAGTCCGGTGATCTCGATCCCCGACGCCGCGTGCACCGAGCCGTCGCGCCCGGACCGCACGACCTGCGCCCGAGGGAGGTCGAGGTCGTAGGCCGCGTCCCGCTTGCCCGCGTTCAGGAAGGCCTGTTCGGCCGTCGGACGCGACACGACCTGGGCCCAGAGCCGGAACGCCGGCTGGAGCGCGCCCTCTTCGGGGACCCGGTTGAAGGGGGTGAGGTGGCGGTAGTGCCCGTCGTCGTGCGAGACGTACGCGCCGGACCGGAGCAGCTTGAGTACGGGACGGGAGAGTTCGGGGATGTCCGCGAACACGTCCGCTACCGCGTCGAACCATGCGCTGCCGCCCGCGCTGATCACGATCCGCTCCCCGGCGTCCAGTGCGGCGAACCGCCCCGCCGCGTCGAACTCGGCCGCCAGACCCACGAGTCGGCGCAGCCACTGCCGTACCCGCTCGCCCGTCGCTTCCGGCACCTCGCCCTCGTAGCCGGCCACGCCCACCAGGCGCAGCGTACCGGTGGCGGCCACGGCGTCGGCGACGGCGGCGCAGTCGGCGTCGGTGCGCGCGCCGGTGCGGGCGCCCTCGCCCGCGCCGAGTTCCACGACGACGTCGACGGGGCGGGAGGCGCCCGCCGCGCGCAGGGCCTCGTCCATCAGCTCGACGCCGCGCACCGAATCGGCGTAACAGACGAACCGGAAGTCCGGATCGGCGTCCAGCTCGCCCGCGACCCAGGTCAGCGCGACGGCGTCGACGAGCTCGTTGGCGAGGAAGATCCGCCGGACCCCGAAAGCCCGGTAGACGCGCGCCTGGTGCGGGACCGCGGCGGTGATGCCCCACGCGCCGTGCTCCAGCTGTCGGGCGAACAGCTGCGGGGACATCGAGGTCTTGCCGTGCGGGGCGAAGGCGAGGCCGTGCCGCTGCGCGTACGTCTCCAGGAGGGCGAGGTTGTGCGCGACGGACTCGGCCGACAGGGCGAGCACCGGGGTGGTGAACCCGCCGGTGAAGAGGTTGCGCCGCTGGCCGGCCAGCTCGCCGACGGTCAGGCCGGCCGCGTCGGGCGGGAGGGCCTTGAACCGGTGGTCGACGCGCTCGGCGGTGAGCCCGGCGAGACCGGCGAGCTCGCTGACTTCGGGGGATCCGGCGGGTCCGGCGGGTCCGGCAGCGGGGCGTTCGGCGGCCATGGAGGTGCCTCCTCGGTCGAAGTCAGTCGGTCGGTACGCCGTAGGGTGCTCCGGCGTTGTTGCACCATATGCAACGGGCGTTGCGCATAATGCTCCAGGCTGTCTAACATCCGAGCCGACGCCCGGTCAATGGCGAGACCGGGGCGCCGTCCGCCCGCCCGCCCGACCCGAGGAGCCCGCGTGTCCGGAACCCCGGCCAGGACCGACGCCGACGCGGCCGCCGACGTCGTGTGCCTCGGCGAGTCCATGGTGACGTTCCTTCCCTCGCGGCCCGGGCGCCTCGCCGACGTACCGTCCTTCGGTCGCGGCATCGGCGGCGCCGAGTCCAACGTGGCCTGCGCCCTGGCCGCGGCCGGGCACCGCGCGGCCTGGGTGAGCCGGGTCGGGGCGGACGGATTCGGCGACCACCTCGTCGAGACGGTCTCCGCGTACGGGGTCGACACCTCCGCCGTGCGACGGGATCCCGCCCGGCCGACGGGGATCTACTTCCGTACGGCGACGGACCGCGGCACCGAGGTCCACGAGGTGGCGTACTACCGGGCCGGCTCCGCGGCCTCCGCGATGTCGCCCTCGACCGTCCCGTTCGAGGCGCTGTTCGCGGGCCGGGTCCTGCACCTGTCCGGCATCACGGCCGCGCTGTCCGCCGACTGCCTGGCCCTGCTGCGCGAGCTGACCGCGCCGCGCCCGGGGCGGCCGCTGGTCTCGTTCGACGTGAACCACCGGCCGGGCCTGTGGCGCGGCGCCGAAGCGTCCCCGGGCGTCCTGCTGGATCTGGCCCGCCGGGCGGACCTCGTCTTCGTCGGCGAGGACGAGGCGGAGGAGGCGTGGGGAATCACGGGAGCGGAGGCCATCCGTGCGGCGCTGCCGGAACCGGCGGTCGTGGTCGTGAAGCGGGGCGCGGAGGGGGCGACGGTCTTCTCCCGCCCCGCCCCGCCCCTTCCCGAACCCCGGGTGGTGCCCGCGGCCCCCCGGTCCCCGAGCGCCGGACGGGCCGGAGGGGTCGCCGGACCCGCCACCACCGGCCCGACCGCCGAGCCGACCGCTCCCGCGACCACCGGCCCGACCGCCGAGCCGACCGCTCCCGCGACCACCGGCCCGACCGCCGAGCCGACCGCTCCCGACACCGTCACCACCGTCCCCGCCCTCCACGTGGACGTCGTCGCCCCCGTCGGCGCGGGCGACGCCTTCGCCGCGGGGTTCCTCTCCGCCACCCTCCGCGGACTCCCCGTCCGCGACCGCGCCCGGCACGGGCACCTGATGGCCGCCGCCGTCCTCACCGTCCCCGGCGACCTCACCGGCCCGCCCGCCCGCGAACTCGCCGACCGCCTCGCCGCCCTCGACGACACCGCCTGGGGGAGACTGCGTCTCGGCCCCGGGTGGACGGGGGACGACACGGAGGTACGTACGCGATGAGCGAGCGCAGCGAGCGACCCGGCAAGAGGGGCGTCCCCGGCGAAGGCCGGGCCGGGGACAGCGGGGCACGCGCATGAGCCAGACCGTCGACCGGGCGCTCAGCATCCTGCCGCTGCTCGCCCAGGGGCCCGCCGACCTCGGGCAGGTCGCCGAGCGGCTCGGCGTCCACAAGTCCACGGCCCTGCGCCTGCTCCGTACGCTCCACGAGCACGGGCTCGTCTACCGCCAGGAGGACCAGCGCTACCGCCTCGGCGCCCGGCTCATCGCCCTCGCCCAGGAGGCCGTGGAGAACCTGGACGTCCGGGAGATCGCCCACCCGCACCTCGTCGAGCTCAACGCGAACTGCGGGCACACCGTGCACCTCGCCGTGTACGAGGAGAACGAGGTCCTCTACATCGACAAGGTCGAGAGCCGCTACCCGGTCCGGATGTACTCCCGCATCGGCAAGCCCGTCGCGATCACCGTCGCCGCCGTGGCCAAGCTCCTGCTCGCCGACCTGTCCGAAGCCGAGCGGCGCGCCCTCGCCGAGAAGCTCGACTACCCCCTGTACACGTCCCGTTCGACGTCCGGGCCCGGCGCCTTCCTCAAGGAGCTCGCCACCGTGCGCGAACAGGGATGGGCCACCGACCTCGGCGGCCACGAGGAGTCCATCAACTGCGTCGCCGCCCCCATCCGCGGGGCCGACGGGCGCGTCGTCGCCGCGATGTCGGTCTCCGCACCGAACGTGGTCGTCACGGCCGAGGAGCTCCTCACCCTGCTCCCCCTGGTCCGTCGCACCGCCGACACCATCAGCCGGGAGTACTCCGGCACCAACCCACCCAAGAAGGCCTGATCCGCAATGACCGACCGCACCGACCGCACCGACCGCGCCGTGAAGACCGCCCTCACCCCGAGCACCCACACCACCCCGCCCGCCAGGTTCTCGCACGGCGTGCGGAAGGGGAACATCCTGCAGGTCGCCGGACAGGTCGGCTTCCTGCCCGCCGTGGAGGGCCGGGCCCCGACGCCGGCCGGTCCGACCCTGCGCGAGCAGACCCTCCAGACCTTCGCCAACGTCAAGGCGATCCTCGAGGAGGGCGGCGCGAGCTGGGACGACGTGATGATGATGCGCGTCTACCTCACGGACGTGGACCACTTCGCGGAGATGAACGAGATCTACAACGCCTACTTCGGCGAGCAGAACCTCAAGGAGGCCCCCGCCGCCCGCACGACGGTCTACGTCGGCCTGCCCAAGGGCCTGCTCATCGAGATCGACGCCCTCGCGGTCCTCGGCTGAACCCGGCCGGCGCGGCGCCCGCCGCACGACGGCGCCGTGCCGCGCGTCCGTTCAGGCCGCCGACGCGCAGATGATGCTGCGGCCCTGGTTCACCTGCCAGTACCAGAAGCGTTGTCCGCTCCCGGCCGGGCACGTCCAGTCCTGGCCCGCCACGGGAGCCCGGTAGAAGCCCGTGATCCGCAGGATGGACTGGCCGGCCCGGGGCACGGTCGACGCGTTGCAGCGCCACACGACCGTCAGATCGGCGTTGGTGGCCCCTTCGACGTCCGCGGGGAAGCACTGGCCGACCTGGTACACCCGGTCGAGGCAGAGCGTCCTTTCGACGTCGTCGTCACCCCGTCGGCTCCACCAGGTGAAGCCCGCCCCGGTGTCGCAGGAACTGGACGCTCCGGCCAGGGTGCTCACGCGGTTGACGTGCATGTACGCGTTCGAGGCGCTGCAGCTCACCCGGATCGGGCGAGTCGCGCTCATCTCGTCGTGCCCGTCGTTGTAGACGTCGAGGCAGTCACCCGCGCGCACGGCGGCGAACGCCCGGTCCGTGGCGTCGGGGGTGGGGGCCGGCGTGGGCGTGGGTGTCGGAGTGGGCGTCGGGTCGTCGTCCACGGCGGCATCGCTCGCATCGTCGTCATCGCTGCCGCTGTCGGCGTCCGTACTGGTGTCGAGACCCCCGTCGGACGAGGTGGAGGCGGTACCGCCTGAGGCGGTGGCGCCCGACGAGGAGGAACTGCCGCTGTTGCCGCCCTCGCTCCCCGTCGTCTCCCAGGGCTGCCAGATCAGCAGCGCGACGACGGCGGCCACGGTGAGCAGCCAGCCCAGCCCCGACCCCTTCCGCGACGAGCCCGCCCCCGGGGGTGCCGGGGAAGGGGCCGGGCCGGGTGGGGGCGTAGGCGCACGGGCGGCACGCTGCCGGGCCGCTTCCTGTTCGGCGGCCCGGCGCGCGGCCTCGCGCCCGGCCCGCACCCGCGCCGCCCGCTCGGCCTCTTCCCTCGCCTCCCGCGCCGCGCGTTCCCGCTCGGCCCGCTCCCGCGCCGCGCTCTCCGCCTGGACGCGTTCCCGCTCGGCCTGCCTCTGTGCCCGCTCCTGTTCGGCACGCGCGTGTTCCTGCGCCGCGCGCTCCCGTTCACGCCGGGCGCGCTGGGCCTCCAGACGCTGGGCAGCCTGCCGCTCGGCTTCCAGACGGGCCGACTCGACACGCTCCTGCTCGGCGCGTTCCTGCTCGGCCTGCTCCGCGCGCTGGCGCTCGGCCAGTTCCGCGAGGGCCGCCATTTCCTGGCGGGCCCGTTCGCGGCGGGTGCGGTCGCGGGCCGCACGGGCCTGCCGCTCCGGGGGGTAGACGAGCGTCGGCGGCGGGGGCGGGACGACGCCGGTGTGCTGGACGGCGGTGGGGGCGGTCGGGTGAGGTGCCCCCGGGTTCGACGGGGGCCGGTTCGGCGTCCCCGGGTCCGTTCCGCTCGTCCCGCGGTCGTTCGCGAGTTCCAGCCCCTGGGCCGCGTACGCACCGATCAGCGCCGTCCACCGCGGCGGCAGCCACCGGGTGCCGCTCTGGGACGCCGGAAGGCCCTCCTGCTCCCGGCGGAAGCGGGCCAGCAGGTCCGCGGGCGCCGGGCGCAGGCCCGGGTCGACGGACAGACAGGGCCGGATCGTCGCGACGAGTTCCTTCGGCAGTCCGTCGAGGTCGAGTTCGCCGCGCTGGACGCGGGCCAGGAGCCGCAGGGTGTCTCCGTCGGCGGCGTAGGGCGGCCGGCCGGTGGCGAGCAGGAAGAGCGTGGCGCCCAGCGAGTAGACGTCGGACGCGGCGGTCGACTCCTCGCCGCGGGCCTGCTCGGCGGAGGTGAAGGCGATCGTGCCGAGGGTGAGACCGGTGAGCGTGAGGTCGCTGGCGTGCGAGATGCCGAAGTCGATGACCCGGGGGCCGTCCAGCGGCAGCAGCACGTTCTGCGGCTTCACATCGCGGTGGACGATACCCACGCCGTGGAGCGTGACCAGGGCCTCCGCGGTTCCGGCGGCTATCCACCGTACGGCCGAGGCGGGCAGTACCCCGCACGTCCGCACGAGTTCGGAGAGCGGGGGAGCGGCGATGTAGTCGATGGCCATCCAGGGCCGCTCCGCGTCCGGGTCCGCGTCCCGGACCCGCGCGGTGTACGCACTCGCGACACGCTGCGCGACGGCCACCTCGCGCGCGAAGCGCCGCCTGTCGATGTCGCTGACGCTCCCCTCGGCCAGCAGCGTCTTCACCGCGACGAGACCCCGCCCGCCGCGATCGCCGCCGCGGGCGAGGTAGATCCGCCCCATGCCGCCGGACGCGAGCCGCCCGATCAACCGGTACGGTCCGAGCGTCGCCGGATCGTCCCCACCCAGCGCCTGAACCCGGGCCCCGGCCATGTCACTCCCCCCGTCGCACCACCACCGCGCCCGACCACGGTGCCACGAGGCCGCGCGAACAGCCATCGAATGGGGCAACTCCCGGCACTCTGTTGCGTGTCCGGTACAGGCCGGATACGCCTGTCGGACCCCGCGCACGCAGCAGCGCCGCCGGGGGAGCGGCGGCGCTGCTGGTCAGTGACGCGTGATGCGCAACAGGACTGGTTCCGTGCTGAGTTACGGCAGAGCGTGGACGTGCGGGCCGACCGCGTTCGACCAGGCGTTGCCCGACGTGGCGTCCCAGTTGGTCGACCAGGTCATCGCGCCGCGCAGACCCGGGTAGGTCTTCGACGGCTTGAAGCTCCCGCAGCCGGTGCCCTTCGCGAGGCAGTCCAGCGCCGCGTTCACGATCGACGGGGAGACGTATCCGCTGCCCGCGCCCCGCGTGGAGGCGGGGACGCCGAGGCCGACCTGCGACGGGGCGAGGCCGCCCTCCAGCTGGATGCACGCCAGCGCGGTCAGGAAGTCCACCGAGCCCTGCGAGTAGACCTTGCCGTCACAGCCGAGCATCGAACCGCTGTTGTAGTACTGCATGTTGACGACGGTCAGGATGTCCTTGATGTTGAGCGCCGTCTTGAAGTACTCGCCCGAGGTGGACTGCATGTCGATGGTCTGCGGGGCCATCGTGATGACGAGGCCGGAGCCCGCCTTCTGCGACAGCGCGCGCAGCGCCTTCGTCATGTAGGTGGAGTTGAGGCCGTTCTCCAGGTCGATGTCGACGCCGTTGAAGCCGTACTCCTGGATGAGGGAGTAGAGCGAGTTGGCGAAGTTGGTGGCGGAGGCGTCGCTGTTGACCGAGACGGAACCCTTCTCGCCGCCGACCGAGATGATCACGTTCTTGCCGGCCGCCTGCTTGGCCTTGATGTCGGCCTTGAACTGGTCGACGGTGTAGCCGTTCAGCCCCGCCGAGTCCAGGTTGAAGGTGACGGCGCCGGGCGTGCTGGTGGCGTCGGCGAAGGAGACCGCGATGATGTCGTAGTTCGCGGGGACGTCGCTGAGCTTCTGCACGGTCGCGCCGTTGTTGAAGTTCTGCCAGTAGCCGGTGACCGCGTGCTTGGGCACGGAGGTGCCGGGGTTCGGGTTCCCTCCGCCGGTCGTGGCGGTACGCCCGCTGACGGTCGTGGACTTGGCGGACTCGCCGGCGGCGTTCGTGGCGGTCACCGCGAACTGGTAGGCGGTGTCGGCCGCCAGCCCCGTGATCGTGGCCGAGGTGCCGGTGGAGGTCGTGGTCTTGGCGCCGTCCTTGTAGACGGTGTAGCCCGTCGCGCCCGAGACCGCGTTCCAGGACAGGGCGAGGGACGAGGAGGTGGCCGTGCCGACGGTGAGACCGGCGGGGGCCGCGGGGATCGTCGGGGCGGGGTCGGTGCCACCGCCGCCGTCGGGTCCGCTGACCGAGACGTCGTCGACGAGATAGGCGGGCTGCCCGTACCAGCCGTGCGTGTACACGGTGACGGAGGTGGTGCTGGGCCCGGTCGTGAAGCTGGTCGAGAGCTGTGTCCAGCCGCTGGAGCCGGGGGTCCACGTCGACACGTCGGTGGTGCCGGTGCCGCTGGCGCCCAGGTAGACGTACGAGCCCTGGACCCAGGAGCTGAGGGAGTACGTCGAGTTCGGCTTCACCGCGACGGTCTGCGTGCACTGGGCGTTGTCCAGGCCGGCCGGCGTCGCCTTGAGGGCGGCGGCGCCGCTGTGCACGGGGGAGGAGACGGTGGCGCCGGAGCCGCCGGAACAGGTCCAGTTGGAGAGGCCGGACTCGAACCCGGCGTTCTTGGCGACGTTGACGTCGGCGGCCTCGGCGGTACTGACGAGACCGGTGAGGGTCAGCGCGCCCGCGGCGACGACGGCCATGGCGGAACCGAGGAGCGGGCGGTGGTGACGCCGTCGGTGGCTGGGTGCGGGGGAACGTTCCACTTGCTGCCTCCGGAAGGAGAGAGTCGGGGATGGCGGGGGAGCGGCACGGGCGTGCGGGGGTGGTGCCGGCGTGGGGACTCGGGGAACGGTGGCCACCGTTGGGCGCTAAAGCTGGTCCAGACCAATCGAGTTGTCAAGACCTCTGACGGCGACCGGCCGCGACGGCTCGTACGGCGAGGTGCGGAGAGGCGCGGAGGGGTGGCGCGTGAGTGCGGAGTGGGGAGGTGTGGTGGAGGGGATGCGAACGAGGCGTGAACGGGGGCGTGGCCGGGTTGTGGACCGCCGGCCCGTTCACCCGCGAGAGGGAGTCCGGCCGCCCGTGCGCGGAACGCGCGTCTCACCCGCGCTGCCCGGACGGGCGGACGTAGGTCCAAGGGCCCTAATCCGGGCCCATAGTTCACGCGGGCCGCACCGGAACGTCATGGGCCGTCCGGTGAAAGCGCTCCCACGGCCCTGACGTGCACGGAGGCACGAAAGGATCATGAATTGCGTCGGTTTCCCCGACTGGGTCGTTGAATGGTACGCAATTTAACGACCCGCCACTTGGGGCGATTTGTCACGCGAACGCCCTATGCGGAGTTCGTGAGTCCGGCCTCACTGGGCCCCCAAGGTGTTCTCTGCCCCGTCGTACGTGGATAAAGTGCTGAGGCGGGAGCGCCTGGGTAAGGAGCACCTGGCAGGACGATTGCGGCCGGCGGTACGCGGCGGCCGGAGCCGAACGGGGAAGAACAGCGTGCCGACAGCAATAGCAGTGACGAGTGCTGACCTCGTGCTGCCCCCGACCGATCAGCAGACGCCCCCCGCGGTGGTCCTGCGAGCGCCCGACGACCATCCGCTCGAGCAGGCGCTGGGCGACATGCACCTGCTCCTGGAGCAGCACGGCTACGTCATCGCGGTCTACCCCGCCAGCATCCCGGCCGCCCACGAGCGACGGCTGCACATGATCCGCTCCATGCTGGAGAGCGATCGGATTGCGCTGATCAAGTCGGATCTGCCCCCCTTGGGGGTGGCTGTACTGGTGCGCCAATTGAGGCAGTTGTCCATCTGTGACTTCAGTGCCGGCGTCGTCGCCTCCGCGGCGAGGCTGCTCTCCCACTACATCTACGCCGGAGCGCTGCTGAACTCGGTCACCAAGCTGGACCGGGTCCCCGTCAGCATGAAGGCGCACGCGAAGTCATGGGTCCCCGGCTCGCAGTTCGGCGTGCTGGCCAACCCGAACCCGCAGCTGATCAAGATCGGCTCGGGGGAGCTCACCGGCCCCGAATTCGCCACCCATCTGCTGGTGGCCAGAGGCCAGTTGCAATCCGAGTGGGTGACCTCCACGATTGCCCCGGCCTGGCAGACGCAGGCCGTCCACGAAGTCGCGCTGCCCGCGGATTCGCCCGCCTGGTGGGGCAGTTCGAAGATGATCGAATTCGCTGCCTTCCTGCCCGATATCTCACTGATTTATCAGCTGGTTTCTTCGGTTCGCAGGGAGGTCTGCACCTGGTGCGGAAATGAACTCATCGGCGACCGCTGCGGTCTGTGTTCGGCCCCGCTGAAACCGCCGGAGAACCAAACGTACGGTTCCGGTGTCCTGAACCAAGGAACACCCATGCGCCACGGGTCGTGAGCCATCGCGACGGTGGTGTGCCGGTGCTGCCCCCACAGCCCGGCCGACAGCACACGGCGCACCCGGTCCGTTCCGTGAGAGCGGACGGACGCCGCAACGTGACCCGCGACGGCCCGACCCCGCTCCGCCTCTCTGTCCGCTCATCACCCCACGTCTCCCAACGAGGTTGCTCCGCTCATGAACTCACGGCAACGCCGCGGCGTCATCCTTCTCCTCCTCTCGGTCCTCTGCGCCTTCGGTGCGTTCGCCGGTGTGCTCTCGGTGATCAGTGATGTGAACTCGAAGGTGGGTCCGGAGGTGACTGCCTACCAGGTCAAATCGCCCATAGCCCCCTACCGGCCGCTGGAACCGGGGCAGTTCAAGAAGGTATCGATGCCGAAGCGCTGGCTGTCGAAGAACGCCGTCACCGACCTTTCGGTCCTGGACGGCAAGATCGCCGTCACCAATCTCCGCGCCGGCTCGCTGCTTCAAGAGGACATGATCGTCAAGCGCCCCGCGCTGGAAAGCGGACAGCAGGAGATCGCCATCATGATCGACGCCGCGACGGGTGTCGCCGGAAAGATCCGGCCGGGCAACCTGGTCAACATCTACGCGACCTTCGGCGGCCAGAACGACAAGGAAGAGCCCACCTCACGCGTCATCGTGCCCAACGCCAAGGTCATCGACGTCGGCAACCTGACTTCCCTCGAACCGAAGAGCGACGACCGCAGCGGCCCGACCGAGGCCGTGCCGATCACCTTCGCCCTGGACACCACCGACGCCCAGCGCGTCGCCTACGCCGAGTCCTTCGCGGAACACGTCCGGCTGGCCCTGCTGCCGAACGACAGCCCGACCACGCTCCGTCCGGGCGAGGGCAGCTACAACCTCGACGAAGACAAGAACAAGTGAGGACCGGATGAGCACACGAATCCTCCCGGCTGTCGGCGATGCCGACGCCGCCCGATCCATCACCACACTGCTCAGCCAGCTCCCCGACGCGGAGCCGGCCGGGCCACTGGGTGACTCCACCGCGCTGCTCGACACCCTGGCCCGGCTCGCCGCCGAGTCGCTGGACGAGCTGCCCGAGGTCGTGCTGGTGCACGAGCGGATCGGTCCGGTTCCAGCCCTTGAGCTGATCCGGGAGGTGGCCCTGCGCTTCCCGGCGGTCGGGGTCGTGCTCGTCACCGCCGACGCGAGCCCGGGGCTCTACTCGGCAGCCATGGACTCCGGCGCGCGCGGCCTGGTGGGCCTGCCCCTCTCGTACGAGGAGCTGGCCCAGCGCGTCCAGGCCGCCGCCGGCTGGTCCGTCGGGGTCCGCCGCCACCTCGGGGCGGGCGCCGAGGTCTTCACCGGCCCCGGAGGCACGGTCGTCACCGTCAGCGGCGCGAAGGGCGGCGTCGGCGCGACGGTCACCGCCGTGCAGCTGGCCCTGGCCGCCCAGGCCTCCGGCCACACCGTCGCCCTGGTCGACATGGACCTCCAGTCCGGGGACATCGCCTCGTTCCTCGACGTGCAGTTCCGCCGCTCCATCGTCGACCTGGCCGCGATCAGCGACATCTCGCCCCGCGTCCTGGCCGACGCCGTGTTCAGCCACAGCAGCGGGCTCGCCCTGCTGCTGGCGCCCGGCGAGGGCGAACGGGGCGAGGAGGTCAGCGACCGGTCCGCCCGCCAGATCGTCAGCGCACTGCGCTCGCGGTACGAGATCGTGGTCATCGACGGCGGCAGTCAGATGAACGGCGCCAACGCGGCGGCCATCGAGATGGCCGACATCGCGCTGCTCGTCACGACACCGGACGTGGTCGCGGTACGCGGCGCGAAGCGCATCGTCCGCATGTGGGACCGGCTCCAGATCCGCAAGGCGGAGGAGACGACGACCCTCGTCAACCGCTACAGCCGCAACACCGAGATCCAGCCTCCCCTGATCCAGAAGATCACGGGGACCCGGATCGCGGGCACGGCGATCCCCGCCAACTTCAAGGAACTCCAGGGAGCGGTCGACGCCGGCCGCATGCACGAACTCGAGTCGAAGAGCGTCGTCAAGCAGGCGCTCTGGGCCCTGGCGGGCGAACTCGGGCTGGTGAAGAGGCCGGCCGGGGCGGAAGGCAGTGGCAAGTACAAAAACGACCGGGGTTCGATCGGACGCCCCCGCAGACGGGGCGATTCCGCGGGCCGTGGCAAAAACGACTGAGGGGGCAGGTTGATTCATGGCCACCATAGAAATGGCGGACGGGCGGATAGGCGGGAGGCGTGAACGCGACCGCGGTCAGACCGCGATCGAGTTCGTCGGGGTCACGCCACTGATCATCCTGATGCTGATCGTGCTCTGGCAGTGCGCGCTGATCGGCTACACGTACATCCTGGCGGGGAACTCGGCGGACGTGGCGGCACGAGCGGGCAACGGCTCGCAGAGCAGGCAGGACGCGGCCTGCAAGGAAGCTGCGAGGAAGGACCTGCCGGACGCCTGGCAGGGTGATGTCGAGATCGACTGCGGTGCGGAGTGGGGCCTGTACCGGGCCAAGGTGACCTTGGAGGTCCCCGTCCTCGTGCCGGGGGTTCTCAACTTCCCGATGGACGTCGAGGGCAACGCCGCCTCGGCGAAGGAGGGCTGAGCGATGAGCAGCCGAAAGGCCGCCGCACGCCGTGACCGAGGCCAGGTCGCCATCGAGTACATGGGGTTCATCCCCCTGCTGCTTCTGGTCGGGCTGTGCGCCATCCAGCTGGGCGTCGCCGCGTATACGGCGAACCAGGCGGGGACGGCCGCGCGCGCGGCAGCCCGTACGGCGAGCCACGAGCAGCCCGACATGCCTGCGCGGCTGGCCGGTGAGCACGCGATCAGCGGCTGGCTCGCGGACGGTTTGGACTGGGACGAGTCGTACGGCTTCGACACGGTGACCTACACCGCCCACGTCGAGATCCCCAGCGTCATCCCCGGCCTCTCGTGGGGCAAAGCCAGCCGCACCTCCACCATGCCCCGCGAATAACCGATCCGCACCGACCCCCACCGCACCACACCGGCACGCCGGACCAAGGAGTCAGCACCATGAGCCTGCGGGCACGCATCACCGCCCCCGAGGAGCACGGCGGGGGGCGCGAGGACGGCCATATGGTCGCCTCCTACCGAGCCAAGCTGCTTGAGGAGATCGACCTCGCGGAGATGTCCTCGCTGGCCGCTGCCGACCGGCGGGCCCGCCTGGAGCGCGTCCTCGGACACATCATCAGCCGCGAAGGGCCGGTCCTCTCGACCGTCGAACGCTCGCAGCTGATCCGCCGCGTCGTCGACGAGGCCCTCGGTCTCGGCATCCTGGAGCCCCTGCTCGAGGACGCGTCCATCACCGAAATCATGGTGAACGGACCGGACCAGATCTTCGTCGAGCGCAGCGGCAAGGTCGAACAGCTCCCGATGCGCTTCGGCTCGCACGAGCAGCTGATGCAGACCATCGAGCGCATCGTGTCGACCGTCAACCGCCGCGTGGACGAGTCCAACCCGATGGTGGACGCGCGACTGCCCAGCGGTGAGCGTGTCAACGTCATCATTCCGCCGCTCGCGCTGACCGGCGCCACGCTCACCATCCGACGCTTCCCGAGGGCCTTCACCCTCCAGGAGATGATCAACTTCGGTTCGCTCGACGAACAGATGCTGATCCTGCTCTCGGGCCTCGTCCAGGCGAAGCTCAACATCATCGTCTCCGGAGCCACCGGCACCGGCAAGACGACGCTGCTCAACGCGCTCTCCGGGCTGATCCCCAACAACGAGCGCATCATCACCATCGAGGACTCCGCCGAACTCCAGCTCCAGCAGAGCCACGTCATCCGCCTGGAGTCCCGCCCGGCGAACGTCGAGGGCAAGGGCCAGATCAGCATTCGCGACCTGGTCCGCAACTCCCTGCGTATGCGCCCCGACCGCATCGTCGTCGGTGAGGTCCGTGGCGGCGAATCGCTCGACATGCTCCAGGCGATGTCCACCGGTCACGACGGCTCCCTCGCGACCGTCCACGCCAACAACGCCGAGGACGCGCTGATGCGTCTGCAGACCCTCGCCTCGATGTCGGAGATCAAGATCCCCTTCGAGGCCCTGCACGACCAGATCAACAGCGCCGTCGACGTGATCGTCCAGCTCACCCGGTTCGCGGACGGCGGTCGAAAGGTCACCGAGATCGCGATCCTCGACTCGCACGGCCGCGACAACTACCGCATCGTCAGCGTCGCCCGCTTCCTCCCCCAGCCGATGGCCGCCGACGGGCGGATCCACGGCCAGTTCCAGTACCTCCCGCTCCCGCGCAAGGTCGCCGAACGCCTCTACATGGCCAGCCAGCCCATTCCCCAGGCCTTCGGCGTCGCCTCGTCCGACGAACAGCTCGCCACCCGAGAGGCCAAGTAGGTACCGCGTCATGGACAATCTCCCCCTCCTCACGATCGGCGCCACGCTCGTCTGCGGCGTGCTCGGCGTCATGGGCCTGCACGCGTACGCCGGCGGCAAGGCCGACCGCGACGCGCTGGTCGACCGCCTCTCGCACACCGGCCAGATACAGACCGTCGGACGCCACCGCCGCTTCCAGGGCATCGACCGCAGGCTCCGCAAGACCAAGCTCGGCCGCAGGATCGAGCTGAAGCTCGCCGCGACGGGCCTGGAGATCACCCCGGGCGAGTTCTTCGTCTACTCGATCATCGCGCTGGCCGGTCTCTGGATGATCGCCTCGTCGATCCTCGCCTCCTTCTTCGGCCCGGTCGCCGCGCTGGTCGGACTCTGGGGCACCAACGCCTTCCTGAACTGGCAGCGCACCAAGCGCACCGAGCGCTTCATCAACCAGCTCCCCGAGCTCTCCCGCATCCTCGCCAACGCCACCCAGGCCGGACTCGCCCTGCGCACCGCGCTCTCCATGGCGGCCGACGAGCTGGAGGACCCCGCGGGCGAGGAGCTGTCGCGGGTCGCACGCCGGCTCAGCGTCGGTGAATCGCTCGACGACGCGCTCAGCGAACTGACCGACCGGCTGCCGTCCCGCGAACTCGTCGTCCTGGTGACGACCCTCGTCCTGTCCAACCGGGCCGGCGGTACGGTCGTCAGCTCCCTGCGCAACCTCACGGAGACGCTCGAAGAGCGCAAGGAAACCCGTCGTGAGGTCAAGACCCAGCTCTCGCAGGTCACCGTCACGGCCTACGCCGTCCCCGGCTTCGGCATCGGCGCGATGCTCCTGATGAACGCCGTGATGCCGGGCGCGCTCGACCGCATGACCGGCGCGTTCATCGGCCAGGTCGCGGTCATCGTCTCGCTCGTCCTGTACGCGATCGGATTCGTCGTGATCCGCCGCCTGTCCCGTATCGACGTCTGAGGGAAGGAGCGGACACATGGACCTGTTGCTCGCACTCGTCGTAGGTCTCGCCGTGTACGGAGCGATCGCCGGCATCCGGATGTACCGGGCCGACGCCAAGCTTCCCGGCGACCTCGCCATCGCCCTGGAGGTCGGCTCCACCCGCACCAGCGCGGTCGGCTCCGGCATCGACCGCATGGGCATGCGGTGGGCCCCCACGGTGCTCAGGATGATGGGCCCCAAGGCCGTCAACAAGAAGCGCCGCCAGATCGACATGGCCGGCAACCCCGGCGGCCTCACCATCGACCGCTACGCGGCCCGGCGCGCGGTCTACGGGGCGCTCGGCGCCTTCGGCGCCCTGTCGACCCTCATGCGCGGCCAGATCTTCGTCACCATCCTGCTCCTCGCCTTCGGCGCCTTCTGGGTGGAGGTCGGCATCTGGTCGGCCGTCCGCGTGCGCAAGGAGCACATCGAGCGCACGCTCCCGGACTTCCTCGACGTCCTCGCGGTCGTCGTCTCCGCCGGCCTCGGCTTCCGCCAGGCGCTGGAGCGCGTCGCCGAGAAGTACGAAGGCCCCTGGGCGGACGAACTCCGCATCACCCTGCGCCAGATGGACATGGGCGTCAGCCGCCGCCAGGCCTTCGAGGAGCTGCGCAAGCGCAACGACTCGGAGCAGGTCGCGATGTTCGTGACCACGCTCCAGCAGGGCGAGGAACTGGGCGCGCCGATCGTCGAGACGCTGATCCAGATCGCCAACGACATGCGCCGCACGGACGCGCAGAACGCCCGCCGCAAGGCGGCCAAGGCCGTCCCGAAGGCGACCTTCGCGGTCACCTCGTTCCTGCTCCCGGGAACGCTCGTGCTGCTGACGGTCGGGTTCGTGTACGGGGCCAACGTCGACTTCTCGTTCCTCGGCGGCTGACCTGAATGACGGGGATGATGAACACGACGAGCAGCGGGAGGTGACAGGCGCATGGCATTCCAACTCAGCGACTCAAAACCGGGACTGACCAGCGAGGTGCGCCAGGCACTCGCGAACCCGGGCGCTCAGCCGGCCTTCGCGATCCAGCTGAACGCGCTCCAGGCCATGTGCCGTCAGGTCTTCGGCTTCCGGCTGGCGATGACGGCCATAGCGACGCCGTTCGCGATCGAGCGCACCGCGCCCGGCCTCGCCACCTGGCTGATCGGCGCGGCGATCCTCGTCACCTTCATGGGGTCCTACGTCCTCTTCCGGGACTGGGAGCGCTTCGGCCCGATCTTCCTGCGCCACCCCTGGCTGCTCGGCATCGACGCCCTCTTCGGCGCTCTGCTGCTGATCACCGCCACACCGGAATCCACCCTGGCGTACGTCACGGTCTGTACGCCCCTGCTCGCCGGCCTCGTGTACGGCTGGCGGGGCGCGGCCGTCTTCGCGGCCCTCCAGACGCTGATCATCTTCGGCGTGTACGGCAGCGAGGAGCAGCTGCGGGCCAGCGAGGCCACCGCGCTGCTGCTCCCCGGCTTCTGCGTGATCGCCGGCGCGGTCGGAGTCACGCTGCGCAACCTGCTGCTCCGCTTCGGAACGGCGAGTCAGGCTCTCACGGAGACGCGGGCCAGGCTGGCGGTGAACGAGGCCATCGAGGGCGAACGCACCCGGCTCGCACGGGAGATGCACGACTCCGTGGCCAAGACGCTCCACGGCCTCGCCATGGCAGCCGACGGTCTGGCCAGCTCCTCCGACCGGATGGACCCGCTGACCGTCAAGCACCAGGCCGAGCTCGTCGCCCGGTCCGCCCGCCGAGCGGCGGCCGAGTCGCGCGAACTGCTGTCCGACCTGCGACGCGAATCAGGGCTCGACGGCGGAATCGACGTGGTGGCGGAGCTGCGAGCCCGTGCGGACGACTTCACCCGGCGCCACGGCCTCACCGCGACCTTCCGGCTGCTCAACGACCTTCCCGTGCCGCCCGTGCCGCAGGTCGTCGCCCGGCAACTGCTCACCATCGCCTCCGAGGCGATGGAGAACGCCAACCGCCACGCCCACCCCACCTACCTCGTCGTACTCGTCGGAGTGAAGGGCGACGTCCTCAGGGTCAGCGTGTACGACGACGGGCGCGGCCTGCCCGCCGGCGTCACGCTCGACGACCTCAGACGGGCCGGCCACTTCGGCCTCGTCGGCATGGTCGAACGCGCCGCGTCCATCGGCGCCCGCATCCGGATCGGCAAGGGCAAGGCGGTCACGGGCACCGAAGTCCGCCTGGAACTGCCCCTGGCCGCCCTGGCCCAAGCGCCACCCGCTGCACCGCTCGACTGACCAAGGTCCCCCCACCCGTCCCCACCAACCATGAGAGGAGGTCGCAGAATGCCGGACGACGTCTCACGTGCCTCGGGCCAGAACTGGGCGGCAGAGCACCACGCCTCCCAGCACACGTCCTCGCATGCCACACCCGTCACTTCGGAATCCAGCTCCCCGGGGTTCCCCGCCCCCCAGCAGACCGCGGCATCCGGACCCATGCCCGCCTTCCCCGCCGCTCCCGATCTGCCCGCCCGCGGCCCGCTGCGGGTCGTCGTCGCCGACGACAACCCCGTGGTCCGGGCCGGGCTGGGCGTCCTGTTGTCCGGCCGTGACGACATCGAGGTCGTCGCCGAGGCCGCGGACGGCCGTCAGGCCTACGACATGGCCGTTCAGCACCGCCCGGATGTCGTGCTGCTCGACGTCCGGATGCCGGGAGTGGACGGCATCTCCGCGCTGCCGCACCTGGTGCGGGTCGCACCCGTCATGATGCTGACCTACAGCCGCGAGAGCGAGATCGTCCACGAGGCGCTCCGGCTGGGCGCGGGCGGCTACCTGGTGCACGGCGAGTTCACGGCCGATCAGTTGGTGCAAGCCGTACGGGACACGCAGAGCGGCCGGGCCCACTTCACCGCCACGGCGGCGAACGCTCTCCTGGCCCATATGCGTCAGGGCCCGGGACAGCGGGGGCCGGTCCTGCCGGAAGGGCTGGGAACGGCGCTGACTTCGGGCGTCCCCTACCAGCAGCCCGGATATGACGGTCATCCTGTCGGACTGCCGCAGCAACACGATGCGTATGCACATTCCCCCATGCCGCTGCCTGCTCCCCAACAGGCCTCATATGGGGCGCGACCGGCCGTTTCCGCTCAGGGTCTTTCGCATCTGCAACCAAATATGGGACAGTCTTCGGTGACCGGGGGGCCGGGCGTGCCCCCGGACCGGCAGCAGTACGGACTGAGTTCACGGGAGGTGGAGGTCATGGACCTGATCGCGTCCGGCATGAGCAATCAGCAGATCGCCGCCACGTGCTTCATCAGCGAGAAGACGGTCAAGAACCACATCAACCGCATCTTCACCAAACTGCACAGCGGCAGCCGCAGCGAGGCGATCGCCCGCTGGCTCGGTACGGCGTCGGCCGCCGGGCCCGCTGCACGGGGGGACAGGTAGTCATGGCCGGTCGGGGGATCGAACGAGGCGCGGAGAGTGCGGGCCCGGGGGCCCAGTCCCGGGCGCCCAGGGCCCAACTGCTGGATTGGGCCCGGGAATGGGCCCTGGGACCCTCCGGTGGGCAGGGTGTTCCGCCGTATGTTTCTCATGTCGCAAACGGCACCGGCCAGGAGGAAGCCGGTAACGGGAGTGACGACAAAGGAACTTGCGAGTCGGCCGGCAGTCGGTCGGCCGAATCTGGAGGGGAACACCATGTCGAACATCACCCTGAAGACCGCCGTCCGCGTCAACGGCTGGGCCAACACCGCCGTCTCCAAGATCCAGAAGCGCTACGAGACCGCGGACCGCGGACAGACGGCCTTCGAGTACCTCGGCATCATCCTGGTGGTCGTCGCGATCATCGGTGGCATGGTGGCCTCGGGTATCGGTGCCGCGATCACGACTCGTATCACCGGTCTGGTGAACTCCATCACCGCCGGCTCGTGATCAACGGTTCCCACCGCGATCGAGGGCAAGCCTTCCCCATCTACATTGTGATGGTGGCGGGCTTGCTCTTTCTCGCGTTCGCCTTCTTCGCTGTTGGTCAGGCATCCGCCACGCGTAACGGTGCTCAGGGCGCTGCGGATGCTGCCGCGCTCGCCGCCGCTCAAGAAGCCCGGGACAACCTGGGAGTACCTTTCCTTGCCGCTCTGCGGGAGCCCAACGGTCTCAGCAAGTTTCTGGAGAACTACCGCTACTTTGAGAAGGGTTGCTGGAAGGCGCGCCAGCTGGCATCCGCCAACGATTCGCACCTCCATAGCGACGATCCTTTCCGTCGGCCTCTATGCGGCTGGGACGAGGGCTTCCTGCGGGACAGGGTTACCGTCAGCGTCGAAACCGATTACACGGTGGGTTCTTCGGTGATCCCCAGTACGAAGACCACACACGGCAAGGCCACGGCCACCGCCGTCATTCAGTTCCGGTGCTCACCGAACCTCAAGGACGTGCCGAGTGATGACCCGGGATCCGATGAGGGGGACGACGGAGAAGACCAGGGCGGCAAGCCGGACCTCCCCATACCCACTCTCTCCTGTGACGGGCTGAGCGACGGACTCAAGGTCGACCCTGCCCATCCGGAACTGTGGAAGTCCGTGGCCAAGGCCATTTTCGCCGTGCACTTGATCGACGACTGACAGAGAACGACGAGTAAAGGAATCTGAACCCATGAGCATTCGGCGTACCACGAAGTCCCGAAGGGCAGTGGCCGCTGCCTCAGTGGCGGCCGCCTTGGCCCTCGTCGTCACCGGTTGCGGTGGTGACGACGGAGGAAAGACGGAGAACCCCGGTTCGTCGTCTTCCAAGTCTTCAGGTGGGGACAAGGGGCCAAATGGCGATACGGCCGCTGGGGACCCGGTGGACACGAATGCCAAACTTGCCCAAGTCAACGGGCGTGACGGCCTGACTCTTGTCGTCAATGAGGTCAAGCGCGACAGCGGTGGTTTCGTGACTGTGAGCGGCGTGATCAAGAATGGCGGAGACGGGATTCGAAGTGCTGGTCAGTGGTCTGGCACCGAGAGCACGATCCTCGCCAAGAACCCGAATTCAGTAGCGGGCGCGACTCTTGTCGACAAGGTCGGTAAGAAGCGCTACTACATTCTTCGGGACACTGATGGGCGGTGCCTCTGCACCACGGGGCTGTCAGCGATCCAGCCTGGCAAATCCATCTCCGTCTTCATGCAGTTCCCGGCTCCTCCGGAGACGACCACCGAAGTTGACTTCACGCTCCCGACATTCGCCACTGCCTCGCTGAAGATCTCTGGGTGATGGCTGACATGAGCAATGTTCGAACACTCCGCAGGCCAGGGCACCTCGCCGGTCGCTCCCTTGCCGTAGCAATACTGCTGGCCGGTACCTCGGTCTTCGGCGCGACAACCGCCCTCGCGGACGACGGCCCGAGCGTCCCCCCGGGCACAGAAGCCTCGTCCGAGCCCCCCGTCAAGCTCGACAGCACCGACCCCGACCTCAAGATGCCCGAGGGCGGCACCCTCGCCCCCGGCAAGGTGCTCGACATCATCCAGGTCGTCGAGGACGAGGGCGGCGAGGAGCGGCGCGAGGACACGAACGCGGACATCAAGTTCGCGCTCCAGGCCGAGGTGCTCTTCGGCAAGGACAGCGCCAAGCTGAGCGCCGCCGCGAACTCCCGTATCGCCGCCATCGGTGCCGAGATCAAGAAGCAGAACGCCACCAAGGTGCGCGTCTTCGGCTTCACCGACAATCTCGGCTCCTCCGCACACGGCGACGTGCTCTCCAAGCAGCGCGCCGACGCCGTGCAGAGGGTGCTGGTGACGTCCACGGGCGCGAACGTGACGTTCGAGATCCGCGGCTACGGCGAGCAGTACCCGATCGCCGACAACAGCACGGAAGAGGGCCGCAAGAAGAACCGTCGCGTGGAGGTCTCCTTCCCGCGCGGCGACTCCTCCTGAGGCACCCGCCCCACCAGAGGACGTGTAGGGTCTCAGATTTCTTGGCCGAAGCTCAGAGGAGATGGCCAAGTGATGGCGATATGCCGCAGGTCTGAGACTGCCAGTTCAGGTGGCTCACTCGTTTGAGTGTCCCGGACTTCGGTCCGGGACACTCAAGCAATGATCTTGGCACCGCTGCTGCGACCGTGAGTGTTCGCCGTGAAGACGGCACGGCTGTGGAGGATCGGGCGTGGGAGATCACAACCGTTGAGCAGCTCGGGGCGGCAGTTCCGTGGAGGACGTTCCGCTGGTACAAGGGGCAGCGCCACTACTCGGGGACCTACTGGTCTGCGACGGCAGACGACCACATGATCTACGAGTCGCGTCTGGAGCTTGGGTGTCTCCTCCTACTGGCTCCCAGTAGGTCGACGGAGAGGGCCGGTTCGGCCGAAAACCTCATCACCCGGGGCCGACACCCTGGGTGGCCGGTCATCCGGGTGTCGCTCTCCGGGGGTCGGCCGGAGCCATGTCCTGTGCGATCTCGCCTGCTACGCGACCGAAGAGCTCCATCGCCCGGTTGCCGCCGTCGGACCGCCACATCAGGCCGTATCGGAGGGGCTTGTCTCCCTCCACCGGGACGTAGCAGATACCGGGACGGCCCTGGTAGAGGGCAATGTGGGCCCCCGACAGCAAGGCGCCCTTGCCGCCGGCGACGAGTGCCAGAGCTTCCTGGAAGTTGGTGACGGACGGCCCCTGCGCGATCGGCCTGCCGCTGGGTGTGCGCGTCGGCAGTTGATGCTCCAGCCAGTACTCCGGGATGTCTCCCGCGATCGTCAGCAACGGCACACGGGTCAGGTCCTCAAGCGTCACCGTGTCCCGTCCGGCCAGGGGATGCCCGGCTGCGACAGCCAGCACCCTGTCCTCGGCGAGGAGTGTGGGGCCGCGGGTCAGGTCGTCCTCGCGCACGGGGAAGTCCGCCAACTGGAGGTCGAAGGCGCCCTTTCGCAGCATTCCGTACGGATCGGAGAGCGGCACCTCGCATACCTCGACGGCGAGTTCGGGATGGGTGATGCGCAGCCTCTCGATCGTCTTCATCACCATCTCGCCGGCCAAGGGCGTGGAGAAGCCGACGTGCAGGACTCCCTCGATGCCGCGTGCCGAGGCGACGGCACGCACAAGGGCGCCCTCGATGCCGCGGTAGTGCGGTTCGAGGTCATCACGGAGGCGGCTGCCCAGGCTGGTGAGGGCCACACGTCGGCTCGTGCGCGTGAACAGAGGGGCTCCGACGCGGCGCTCCAGCTTCTGGATGAGCTGGCTTACCCGGGCGCGGGAGAGACGCAGGCGGGTGGCGGTACGGCCGAAGTGCAGTTCTTCGGCGAGCACGAGAAAGCAATCGAGCTCGTTCTGGTCCATGTGCATCTCCAGGATCGCATGGAACTCGGATCGGTAAGCGTGGCTTTCCGAACGTTGCGATCATCGCTGTTGTTCCCGTCCGGGGCGTGACGAAAGCTTGAGGCACCACCAACGCCTACGACTTTTGGAAGGAGTTCATCGTCATGAGTGCCCTGAGTACTTCGAGCGGGCTGAGCGCACACAAGTGGGGCATCCTGCTCGTGCTGTGCGGCGCGATCTTCCTCGAAGGCATCGATGTCGCCATGCTCAATGTGGCACTGCCATCGATCCGCGCCGACCTCGGACTGGCCACCGGTGAGCTGCAGTGGGTCATGAGCGCCTACGTACTCGGATACGGCGGCTTCATGCTCCTCGGGGGACGGGCGGCCGACCTGTTCGGACGCCGTCAGATGTTCGTCTTCTGGCTCACCGTCTTCCTGCTGTTCTCCGGGCTCGGCGGATTCGCCACAGAGGGATGGATGCTGATCGTCGCGCGCTTCATCACGGGCGTCGCCGCAGCCTTCATGACCCCGGCGGGCCTGTCCATCATCACCACCGGCTTCGCCGAGGGCCCGGAGCGGAACAAGGCCCTGCTCATCTACTCGGGCACCGCCGCGGGAGGTTTCACGATCGGCCTGGTCGCCGGTGGGCTGCTCACCGCCATCGGCTGGCGGTGGGTCTTCTTCGCCCCGGTCGTGCTCTCCTTCGTCATTCTCGTCGCGGCCCTCGCGTTCGTCCCCAAATCGGCACGCCCGGACCGATCCGGTAAGCGTGTCGACGCCGCCGGCGCGCTTACCGTTACCGCTGCCCTCGTGCTGATCGTGCTGGGCGTCGAGCGTGCGGCCCACGCCGGGATCACCACCAGCGCCGGAACGGTGCTGGCCGCGCTGGCATTCTTCGCGGCCTTCCTCGTCATCGAACGGCGCTCCCCCGAGCCCCTGGTCCGCATGGGCATCTTCCGCAACGGCTCCCTGGTCCGGGCGAACCTTTCGGCGATGCTGTTCGCCGGCGGCTTCTTCGGCTTCCAGTTCCTGATCGTGCTGTATCTCCAGGAACTGCGCGGCTGGTCGACGCTGCAGACGAGCTTCGCGATGCTGGTCATCGGGGTCGACGCGCTTCTCTCGCCGACCCTCACGCCGCGGCTGGTCAACCGCTTCGGCACCGCCAAAGTGATCGTGGGGGGACTCCTGCTCGCGGTGCTCTCCTACGGGCTGTTCCTCCCGCTGGGAGCGGACTGGAGCTACGCGGCGATGTTCCCGAGCCTGATCACCCTCGGCCTCGCGTTCTCCCTGGCGTACGGCCCGCTCACCATCCTGGCCACGGAAGGGATCGCGGAGGAGGAGCAGGGACTCGCGGGCGGCCTTCTCTACACCGCCTTCCAGTTCGGCGCCGCCCTCGGGCTCTCCGCGGTCACCGCCGTCAGCGTGGCCGCCACGCACGCGGAGACTCCTGACGCACTGCTGGATGGTTACCGGGCCGGCCTGCTCGTCCCGTTTGCTGCGGCAGTGGTCGCCGCTGTCATCAGCGCCTTCGGCCTGCGCACCCGGCGCGGCGACGAGCCGTCCGCCGCGGTGGACGCTGCCGCTGAGCGAAGCAGCGCCCCCGTCTCCCGCTGATCCTCGAAGGGACAGAGTCATGACCGATACCGTCAGTGAGTTCTCCGAGATCCAGGACTCCTTCCTCAACTACATCCGCGATATCAAGTACGCGACCATGGTCACCGTCGACCGTCACCACCGTCCGCGCGCTCGTGTGCTGCTGCCCGTGTGGGAGATCGTCGACGGCGTGCCGGTCGGCTGGCTCGCCGCGTACCGGACCCCCGTCAAGAGCGCGCACCTCGCGGGCAACCCCCACACGACGTACGCGTACTGGAATCCCCGTCAGAACGCGGCCTTCGTGGACAGCGTCTCCACCTGGGCCGACGACGAGGACTCCAAACTGCATGCATGGGGCCTGTACAAGAGGGGCGGACCGCCGGGTGTGGGCTACGACCCGGTCCACTACTGGCGTGGCGGTCCCGACGATCCCGGCTACCACGTGCTGCGGATCGATCCCTGGCGCATACAACTCGTCCGCGGTTCCGATCTGCGCAGCACGCTGTGGCGGACGCAGGGCCCGGCCTCGGAGATCACCTCGTCCGCCGACCCGAGGAACTCGGACAAGGTGGCCGTCCGCTGAATCCTCGGAGAGGGACGGATGCCCCCGCTCCGACGGGGGCGTCGGTCCTTCCCGCGCTTGCTTACCGCTCCGGCGGCCGTGGGGCCGGTGATGTCACGGCCGTGACCACGGCCGCGGCGGGTCCAGGACAGTCCGAAAGCCGCACCGGGAACAGCCCGAGACTTGTGGAGGGGTGAGGATGCGCCGTCCCCTCCGTAGGAAATGACGCGTTCGTGAGACAACACCCTCCGGCCAGGCTGTGAGACAGCCGCAGAAGTCGCAGGTCACAGCACCGCCTTATGCCGCCAGCGGCGAGACCCTACAGGACAGCCCGGAGGCGGCAGACATGTCGTAGGGCTGAGACTGTCGGTTCAGGCGGTTTGCTCGTCGGGGTGGCCCGGATACCGTTCGGGCCACCCTTCCCCTTGATCCTCGACACCCTGGTCTCGCAGGCGGATGCCTCCGAGCCCTCGCCGATGCGCGCCCGGAGCGTCGACGATTCCTCTTCACCGGTCACAGGCCGGCCCCGAGGTTTCCGCAGTACAGAGGGGGGGCCTGCCCTACCATCGACCGGCCCGTTGCCCCGATGGTGCGGCAGGTTTCGGACGGCGAAGCTGAATGCATACGGATCCACCGAGCAAGAGGGAACCTTCTGTGTTCAGCTTCAAGTCGCCGCACCGCCGTACCGCCCGCACCGCTGCCGTCGGCGCTCTCGCCGTCGCGGCCTGCGTCACGGTCATGGCCGGCAGCGCCTCAGCCATCGTCAACGGCTCGGACTCCACCGAGAGTTACCCGTTCATGGCGACCATCCCGGAGTCGGCCCCGGAGCAGGGCCTGATCGACGGTAACTGCGGGGCTTCGCTGATCGATCGGCAGTGGGTGCTGACGGCGGCCCACTGTCTGAAGGTCGAGGGCATCAAGCTGGACGGCATAGTGCGGGTCGGCAGCGACCACCGCAAGTCCGGCGGCACGGTCCGGAAGATCGACCGGACCTTCGTCCACCCCGGTTATGTGAACGGCGAGAACGAGGCCGCCAACAAGAACGACATCGCGCTGATACGCCTGGACCGCCCGGTCGCCCAGCAACCCATCAGGATCGCCAGGCGGGCAGGGAAGCCGGGCACGCCGACCCGGCTCCTGGGGTTCGGCACCACCGTCGACACCGAGTTCACGTTCCCCGACCGGTTGCAGGAGCTGAACACCCGCAGGGGCGCCGAGGCCGAGTGCGCGCCCGGTTACGCGGACCGGACCCGGCTGTGCACGATCACCACCGTGCCCAAGGCCATGGCGTGCTTCGGGGACTCCGGCGGACCGCAGGTCCAAAAGGGCCGGGACGGCCGCTGGGAGCTGATCGGCGTCACCTCGGGGCCCGGCGCCCCGGACGTGCCGTGCTCACAGGGCCCCGGCCTCTACACCAGCGCGCCCGCCTACGCGGGCTGGATCAACAAGACCATGAAGACCCACGGCGCTCCGTCGGCTGCGGCCAAGAGCTCCCACCGCTGAGCGTCGCCGGTGGCGTCACCGCCGTCGCGGCACGCCGCAAGACCGACCCGCGGCCTGAGCGAACCGTCTAGGTGCGGGAGATCGAGGGCCCGGACAGCGCCCGGCTTCTGGGGCGACACTTCGTACCATCTGGCTGCGCAGGACTTCCACCCCGGCCGTACGCGCCCGGCACCCCGAAAGGCGGCGGTGCCGGGCGCGGCGACGTCACAGCAGGTGGTCGGCCTTGCCGGCCTTTATGTCGCGGATCATCTGCTGAAGTGACTCACGGCTGTCGGTGAGGTAGCGGTCCTCGGCGCCGGCGACGGCGATGTAGCTGTTCCCATCGGCGTCGGTCCCGAAGCGGTAGCAAGAGTTCCCCTCGCCGCAGAATGAGTCTTCCCATATGACGTCCGGCATCTGCAATCTCCTCACAGTCGGCGCGCGATGTTACGAATGAAGTCCCGCGACTTGCCTGGTGGCAGCGCGATTCCCTCCATCCAGTCCAAGTGAGCCCGGTACTTCGTCAGCTGCTCTTCCGAGTGCACGAAGAGCGGTCCGTGCGAGTTGTCGATCTGCACGGTGTCCAACTGGGGGACGACCCCCTCGGCGTAAAGGACCGTCTGGCCGGCGCCGGGAAACGCGCCTGCGGCGAAGGGGATGACGAGGAGCGTCACATTCGGTTGCTCGGACTTCTCCAGCAAGTGGTGGAGTTGTGCGCGTGCCACGCCTCGGCCTCCGAACTGCATCCGGAGCGCCGCCTCATGGACGATGCCGACGTAGGGCGAGAGTGAATCGCCTGCCAGGACACCCTGTCGCTCCACTCGGTGCGCGAGCCTCAGTGCGATCTCCCGTTCCGGGAGCTGGGGAACCACTACGCGGAAGAGCGCCAAGGCGTGGTCCGACGTCTGGAGGAGGCCAGGGATGTGCATCGAGTACGCGGCCCGCATGCGGGATGCGGATGCCTCCAGTTCGGCGATGTCCAGCAAGCCCTGAGGCAGAGTGCCTTTGTATCTCTCCCACCAGCCGCGAGCGGCCGGCTGTGCCATCTCGACGAGACCACTGACGTATCTGGCGTCCGTGCAACCACAGTGGTGGGCGAGGAGCCGCAGGCGCTCAGCGCTGATGGGCCGTGTACCGGCCTCGATGTTCGAAATCTTGCCTCGATCCACGCCGAGCAAGCCGGCGGCGAACTCGGCCGAGACGTCAGCGGACATGCGCATGCGCCGCAGCTCGGACCCGAGCCGCTTCTGGCGTTCGGTTGGGGAGGGCCTGGCTGCCATGCCGTTCCTTTCCATGCGATCACTGGCAGTCTGCCGCTTGCCTGCGTTGAGTGACCACGAAAGGGTTCATTCATCGAAGCGCAAGGGCAAATTTACCCTGCTTGCGCTACATTCGGTTACGCACCGCTCACGCAGCGACGAACAAGAAGTGCATCGCGCGGTCCTGCCCGCACGCTCCTCCCCTGGGAGGGGCGGGGCCACGCCAGGGGGACAGGCCACTGTTCGTCGCCCGCCTCGCGTGAAGCCAATCGTGCGCACCCATGAGGAAGAGGGACACCGTCAACTCGTCACCCGTAACGGGGAGTCAGTCATGCACTCATCTCCACCCGCCGCACTGTGCCCGGCCACCGCCGAGGCGCGTACGCCGTTCTCGGAGGCGTACGCGCACGCCGTCCAGCCTCGCCCGCCACAGCCCTATCTGCGTCCGAAAGGTGGCTCGGGGCAGACCGCGCCCCGCCTCTCCCTGAGCTTCACCCTCCCCGACGACATCCGCAGCGCAGGTATCGCGCGGGCGGCGACCGTCGCCGCGTTGGAGGCGCACGGCCTTGACGCGTACGTATGGCCGGTGACGTACGCGGTCACCGAACTCGTCTCCGTCACCGCGAGGATGAGCCCCGGCCGGGAGCTCTACGTCTCGCTGCGGCACCGTGACGACGCGGTGCGCCTTCTGGTCTGGGACCAGCATCCGCACCCCACCGAACCCGCGTTGGCCGACCTCTGCGAGGCGCGGCGCCGACGGGCCTTGTGGCTGCTGGCCGCAGTCGTCAAGGACTGGGGAGGGGAGTGGGGGACGCGCGAGGAGGAACAGCGCCGCAACGGCGGTAAGTCGTGGGTTTTTCCGCCCCGTTGAGAGTAACGCGCGGTGTTCGGTGGCAGGTCTTCGGTAACGGCGACAGCTTCTCCAAGGCCTCGCCGGGGGGCGTGGACCCTTCAGGCAGGGGCGCGAACGGACGGAGTCGGTCGACCAGTTGCGGGGCGGCTTCGTACGAACGGGTAGCCTGCCGAACGTAAGTCCGACCGGCCTTCTGCTAGGCGGTAGTCGGACGGCAGTGATTTGGGCGATGAGTTGGGGGACTTCTCGTGTCCGGCTTCGGTGGCATGACGTACTCAGGTGGAGCAGGCGGTATGGGCGGGGCCATATTCGCCGGCCCCGGGCGGCAACCGCTGCCGCGGGCTCTCGGGGCGGTGCTGCTCCTGACCCGGGCGCTCTTCGTCCTCGCTGTTGTCGGCGGGATCGGCGTGCTGACCGTGGCCTCGTCGGTCAACGAGGTCGACGGCCAGCTGTTCGGGCTGCTGCTCTACGCCGCCATGCCGAGCGTGGTCGGGTTCGTGCTGTCCCTGTACGTGCGGACCGGCGGCAACTGGGTCCGTCGCGGGCTCTTGGCCGTGCACGCCTGGTTCATCGTGGGCGCACTCGCGACGCTCGGTGAGGCCGGAGGCGGACGCGGGATCACACAGTTGGTGATCCCGGTCGCCGTCGTCGTGGCGCTGTTCCGGGCGAGCTCGCGCGACTGGTTCGAACTCCCCTTGGACCAGCGGCTGTCACCCCGCCCGTTCAGTCTCGCCCGCATGATCAAGTGGCGCCGGGACGGGGGCCAGACAGCCATGGAGTACCTGGGCCTCGTCCTGGTGGTCGTGGCGCTGATCGGCGGGCTGGTCGCCACCGGCATCGGTGCCGGGATCACGGGCCGCATCCAGAGCGCCATCTGCTCGCTGACCGGCAGCTCCTGCCCCGCACCCGGCAGCGAGGTGGTGGCAGGTGACGACGGGGGCGCCGGCCCGGGGACGGACTCGGCCGGGGGGACGGATGCGAGCGGGGGGACGGATTCGGCCGGGGGGACGGAGTCCGGTGGGGCGGTGGCCTCGGGCGGCAGCGACGTCGCCGGGGGAGCGGGCGGCACGGAGACCGGTGGGACCGGCGGTTCCGGGGGTGCGGAAGGCTCGGGCGGTACGAGCGGTGCCGGCGGCGCGGACGGCTCCGGCGGTGCGAGCGGTACTGGGGGCGCGGACGGCTCCGGCGGCACGGGCGGGACCGGCGCCGGCGGCGCTGCAAGTGGTGCCGGCGGCACGAGCACCACGGGCGGTACCGGAGGCCCGGGCGGCACTGGCGGCACTGGCGGCACCGACACCGTGTCTCAGGACGACGAGGTCGACGACGGCGGTGACGACTTCGACCCCACCGCCGGCCCGGACGCCGACTACGGCGACTACGACGGGACCCAGGGCGAAAAGAAGGACGAGGGCTGCACCTCAGGGATCGGCGCGTTCTTCTCGTGTGCCGGGCACCAGACCGGCGGCTTCTTCAAGGGCCTGGGCGCGAACGGCTTCTGGGGCGATGTCACCGGCACCGTGGACACGGTCATCCACCCGGTCAAGGCGTGGAACGGCATCAAGGACTACGGCAAGAGCCTCGGCGACAAGTGGTCCAAGGACACCGAGGGCGCGGGCGACAAGTGGTCCAAGGGGGACTATTTCGGTGCTGCCTGGGACTGGACCAAGGCGTCCGGGTCCACGGGGCTCAAGGTCGCCGACGACATGTTCATCGGCGACGAAGTCCGCGACATGTGGAAGAACGGCAACGAGGGGCAGGCGATCGGAACCGGCCTCTGGAACGTCGGTTCCCTCTTCATCCCCGGTTACGGCGAAGCCAAGCTGATCGGCAAGTTCGGCAAACTCGGCAAGCTGGGGAAGCTCGGCAAGCTCGGAGAGGTGGCCAAGAAGGCCTCGGAGGCCGCCTCCAAGGCCAAGAAGCTGGCCAAGGCCGGCGACGTGGAGGGGGCCGAGAAGGCCGCGAAGGAGGCGCGGAAGCACGCCGACGAGGCCGGGGAGAAGGTCAGGAACAAGGGCTGCCCGGTCGGCCTGGCACCCTTGGGGACCGGTGCTCCGGCCCCGGGCACGATGAGCACCGCCGCCCTGCGGACGGCTGTGGGCGACGGCGTCGTACGGACCGGCCACACCACCGTTGCCGTGGCCGCCGTCGTGCGGTCGACGCCCCGTGTGCTGACCGCGGGATTCCGCGCCGAGGGCTGCGAGGCGACGCCCGAAGAGGTCGAAGCCGCCAAGAAGGCGGACAAGGACGCGGACGAGGCGGAGAAGGCGGCCAAGCAGGCCAAGCGCGAGGCGGAGAGGAAGCGCCTGGCGAAGATGGAGAAGCCGTCCTGGTACGACAAGCTCAAGAACCCGCGCGCGGGCACCAAGGACCTGGGCGACGGAAAGTGGAAGGCGAAGAACCCGGCCACGTACGCCTACCCGCAGGAGATGGGGGCCCGCTACCAGGAGCAGGTCTCGGGCGTGCGCCGCGGCAAGGAGTACGAGGTCCCGCTCAACGATCTGAAGGGCAAGCCGGTCGAGTTCGACGGCTGGGACTCCGCCAAGCAGACCTTCATCGAGACGAAGTGGGGCTATCGCGGCCCCCGGTTCTACAACGAGGCGACCGGCAAGCTCACCACGCTGGCCGGCAACCGCTGGGCGGCCCAGGCGACGCGGCAGCTCGACGCGGCACGGGGCAAGCCGCTCGTCTGGCACTTCGCGGACCCCGATGTGGCGAGGGCCGCCCAGGAAATGTTCGACGACCGGGGCCTCGACGTCACGGTGGTCCACACCCCGGTGGTGCCGTGAGGCGGAAGACCGCCGGTGTCGGCGAGTCCTCCCGGCCGCCCGGGACGCGACCTGCCGCGGACCGCGCTCGGCACTAGGCTGAGGAACACTCCGAGGAAGCCGTGAACGGAATGAGCCGGTCCCGCCGGTGAGAGGAGAACGAGGTGCTGAGCGTTGTGGTCCATGCGCTGTGGGGTGTCCGGGAGGAGGATCCCGGGCAGCTCGCGGAGCGCTGGGTGGGACTCCTGGACGGTCTGGCGGACATCGGATCCGGTGACTGCACGACCTGGCGTGGGGCGGAGTCGGAGGACGACCTGACCGCGGCGCCGGTGGAACGGGTCGCGTCCGGTGTGCGGGCTTACGTGGAACGCACCAACACCGACCCCGACGCGCCCTACATCGGCTACACGTCCTCCCTCTGGTCCGGGCGACTCGAAACGGTGAAGGTGACCGTCGGGATCAACGCGGGCGGGTCCGCGAACCGGGTGCCCGACTCCTGCGTCGTGGGCATCGACTCGACGGCCGCTCAGGGGTCCGTCGAGCTGATCAACCGGTCGGCGGAGGTGCTGCACCTCCTCGCCGAATGCTGGGGGCCCGACTGGGGAGAGTCCTACAGCAGGGAGGAGTACCGCGCGGTGAAAACGGAGTTCGACCTCCGTGCCACCGCCCCCCGCGGCGGCCGGTCGGTGTATCTGTCGCCCGGCCGTGCGGCACTCGCTCCCGAGGGGCTGCCGGGGACGTACACGCGCACTGCCCCAGGTGGTCTGCTCATCGATCTCACGCGGGGCGGTACGACGCAGCCGTCCGTCGAGAAGGTCATCGAGGCGAACCGGCGACTGTTCGCCGCCGGAGCCCTGGAACCGCTGCCCGTGCCGTTCGACCGCGACACCTTCTGACGCAGCGGGCTCGGACGGCACCCCGCTGCCGGGGCAACTCGGCCGGAAGCCCTGCGCCGTCCTGCTCGGGCCCGCCTGCCCAGGGAGGTCTGACCGCCACGCGCCCCGCACACGCTCGGTGCAAACCGCCCTGCGGATACGCTCACGGGCGAGGCCCGGGTCAACCGTACCCGGAGTACGGGGGGTTGGGCCGATGAGGCGGTCGTTCGCAGTGAGCCGGCGTGCCTGGCTCTCCGGCGCAGCTGCGGCAGGAGCCCTCGCGGCCGTCTCCGGCGGCGTGTACGCGATCAGCCGCACGCCGGAGGCGGAGCCGCTGCCGGAGCACGAGAAGGTGCGCACCGACGTCGAACCGCTGCGGAAGGTGTTCGGTGAGGCAGGCCGCCTGTCGGAGCCGCGCTGGCTCCTCTACGACCGGGATGCCGTGGGGGAGGGGCGGCTGGGTCCGCCCAGGCCCGACCCGCGGTACCGGGCCGTGGGCATCGCCCGCCTGCCGGCCGGGAGCACGGCGAAGGCACTGCGCGATCCCGCGTACACCTTCACCCCCGCAACGCCCGCATCCGTGCCGCAGCCTCTGAGGGAGTTCCTCCCCGCACAGGCCCGGTGGATGAGCAGCAAGGCGTACGACACCCACCTGCTGGGACCCGAGCCGGGCGAGCTCACCCGTGGGCGATTCTTCCTCGACGCGGCCGGTGACCAGTTGTATTTCGACACGGTCAACCCCACCTGACGACGCCCGCGCCGGAGCGGTGCCGGCACGCGCGCACGCGCGCCCCACCGCTCCGTCCCGGGGCTCAGAGTTGCCGGGCCCGGACGTCGGAACCGTGCAACGCCAGCCACTCCTGGAGCTCGATCAGATTCCCGGCAGGGTCCTCCAGGTACGCGACCCGTATCCGGTCACCCATCGGGCCCGGGTCCCGGGTGAACTCCGCTCCCCGCGAGGTGAGCTCGGCGTGAGCGGCGTCCAGGTCGTCCACCCGGAGCACCACGAGCGAGCGGCTTCCCTCCGGCTCCGAACCCAACTGCCCCAGCACGGCGGCCATCTGCGCCCGGTCCTGCAACGCGATCGCGGCCTGCCCGCCGGCGGGGCTGAGCTTGGCGTACGGACCGCTCTCCGCCTCGAACTGCGGCTTGAGCCCGAGCACGTCCCGGTAGAAGCGGTAGACGGCGGGGAAGTCGGACACCAACAGGCGAATCTGGGTGAGTTCCATACCGAACTTTCTAGCCCACCTCCGACCCCGGTTCCGAAGGGGCCCGCCGAAGACGGGCGCGGCCGAGCCGAAGGGGACCTGGAGGCCCCACACCCGCGACACCGCCCGTCGGTACGGTGGCCCTATGCCACGGATGAGGAAGTCGCAACGCCGGTCGCTTCGCGGGGTGCGGGGATCCGTGCCGTGTACGGATGTGCGGTTGCCGGTGGCACGGCGGCGGGGGCAGATGGGTGCGTACCAGGAATACACGAACTATCCCGGGCTCGAGGAATGCCGATGACCCCCGACGCGCAACCGAACGCGCCAGGAGAGGCGCAGCCGGACGCGCACCCCGACGTGCGGTTGGTGAAGGATCTCGTCGCCGCGGTCCCCGCCTTCGAGGACCTCTACGCAACGCATGTGTTCAACCAGGACGGCGTCCTGCCCCACGTCTTCTTCTGGGACGTCACCCAGGAGACCGTGCGGTCATACCTCGGTCTCGACGCGGATGCGCCGGACTGGCGGCGCACCCTGCGGTTCCTGGAGGAACAGAGCACGCGGCACGTCCCGGGGATCGACGAGGTCGTGGTGACGTCGTTCCTGGAGTACCTGCCCTTCCCCGGGAAGCCGGGGCACGAGATCGTCGGGGAGCTGGGGCCGGTCCTCGCGGCGAAGTTCGCCGAGGTCCGCCCTGCCGGATGACGGGCGGAGTGCCCCCGGACGGGTGAGATGAACGGGCCGCCTCCCCGTCGGGGAGAGCGGCCCGTCTCGTCCGTCCTGCCGTCAGAGCAGGTTGTAGATCTGGAAGCCGTGGCCGATCTTGGCCGGGCTCTCGAACACGGCGCTCGCACGGCCCGTGCCCGCGTACCGGAACAGGTCACCGTTCGGCTTGCGCGCGACCAGGTCCGCCACGCCGTCCGCGTTGAGGTCGCCGACCGACAGGAGACGGTCGTACGTGTTCCAGCCCCCGCCGATCCGCGTGCGGGACGCGAAGGGCGCCTTGTAGTCGCCGGTGCCCTTGTAGAGCCACAGGACGCCGGACGTGTCCCGGGCGACGATGTCGGGCTTGCCGTCTCCCGTCAGGTCACCCTGGCCGGCGAGCTGCGTGTACTGACCCCAGCCGCCGCCGATCCGCACGCGCGGGGTGAGGGTGCCGTTCGGGTAGCCGAGGTAGCCCCACAGCACCCCGGCCTTGTCCAGACCGATGAGGTCGGCTTCCTGCGCTCCGCCGATGCTGCCGGGGGAGAGGATCGTCGGGTAGATGTTCCAGCCCTTGCCGACGTCATTGCTGTGGTACTCGAAGTCGTCGTCGTCGATCCAGCTGTACGTCAGCTTCCCGTCCTTGTAGACGGTCCAGGTGTGGTCGCTCCACCCGTCCTTGTCGTTGTCGACACTGATCGAGTCGGCGAACGCGTCGAAGCCGGACGTCACGAACTCCCGGGGCTGGAACCCGCCCTGGTTGTCCGTCCAGTACATGTACAGGTCGCCGGTCTGCTTGGTCACGCCGTGCAGGGCGAAGCTGGGCGTTTCCACCGTGCCGACCGCGCGGGAGGCCGGAGCCGCCCCCTGGGCCTTGCCGGCCTGCTGCTGTTCGGCACCGGCGGTGGCCCGGGCCCGCTCGGCCGTGGCGACGGGGTCGCCGGAGGCGAAGGACGTACCGGCCGTGGCGGCCAGGGCGACCGTGGCGGCGACGGCGGCGAGTGCGCCGCGAACCGTGCGGCGGCGTCGATTGTTGATCATGCAGTATCCCCCCTGGGATTGATCAGCCCGCTCAACAGCACATGTTCGTACTGTCGTTGGTCAAAGCCTCTCACGAGGCTCTGACAGCGCCGGTGCCGGTGACCGTTCCCCGGCATCTTCCGAAGCGGGGCCACCGAATCGCTCAGTCGGTGCCGGGGGCGAAGGAGATCATCTCCGCGTGACGCTGCGCGTCGTCCCCGTTGACCATGGACGGGGTGATGATGATCCGGTTCCTCGTGTAGGCCAGGTTTCCCGCGAGCATGCCGTACTCCGGCTTCGTCGCCGAAGCGGGGTGGCGCAGGACTTCCTTCTCCGTGTCGGCGCTGCCCGGGCCGATGCGGATGATCCGCCCGGGGTTCCTCAGGGTGGCGGCTTCGTACACGAGGGCCGCCCGGCCGGTCACCGTGCGCAGCGGGTGCAACGTGTGGCCGTTCTCGGACTTCACCCCCCACACGAGCTTTCCGGTGCCGAGGTCGTAGGCGCCGACCCGGTCGGTGCCGCCCAGCGCGACGAGGCCGCCGCCGACGACGGCGCCCTGGCAGTTCTGGATTCCCTGGCCCGCGTCGCCGGAGTCGCCGCAGTACTTGAACCCCTTCGGCCTGGCGTCGATGGTCCGGCGGAGCTTGCCGCCGGGGCCGAGTGAGACGACGCGCCAGTCGTCGGTGCGCCGCTCGGCGTTGAGGGTGGTGAGGACCACCGGCTCCACGGAGAGCACCTTGCCCGCTGACCAGCCGGGCTGGGTGCGGTACCGCCACAGTGTGCGGCCGGTGAGCGGGTCGACTCCCCGGAGCCTGCTGTACGGGGTCTTCGACCCGATCGCGCAGCCGTAGCTCACCAGGAGCCGGGGGCCGCCCGCGACATCGTCCGGGTAGCACCCCCCGGCCTTCTCCACGGGGATGTCGTAGAGCTTGGCTCCGTCACCGACCCGGTAGGCCGCGGCCCGCATGTTCTGGACGATCGCGAGGGTGCCGCCGCTGATCGCGCTGTGCACGATGATCGTGGAGTCCGCGGTGCCGGTCTCGGTCAACTCCTTGTGCCAGCCGGCCTTTCCGGTGCGCAGGTCGATCTCCTGGAGCTGGTTGCACCGGCTCTTCGCCCCGTTGTGGTGGACCACGACGACCTTGCCGTCGGGCGTGGGGTTGACAGGCGTCTCGCAGACCGTGCTGGGCAGCTTCAGGCTCCACACCTGGACGCCGTCGGAGAGACGGCGGGCGGTGACCTTCTTGTGCACCGCCTGGACGACGGTGTCGCCGACGATCCACAGGTCGTTGGCCAGGATGCCGGCCCGGGGAAGATCGGTCGGGTCATCGACGACCCAGGCCGTCGCATCCCCGGGCTTGCGCGCCGCGTTGATCTCGTCGGACGTCGGGATCTCCTCCGGAGCGGGGGAGGAGGGTGCCGGTGGGCGGGGCGAGGTCTCCGTCGCGGAGGGCTTGGGTGTGCCGGCGCCCACCGGTGCCGCGGGCTTCCCTCCGTCGCCGCCGGTCAGGGCGTACAGGCCTCCCCCGGCCGCCAGCAGGACGACGGTGACGAGGACGGCCACGGGCCCCCGGCCGAACCGCCCGCGCCGGGAAGAGCCGGGTGGACCGGGCGGGCCCTGGCCCTGAGGGGCGTACGGATTGTGCGGCACGGGTTGCTGCTGCGGTTGCGGTGTGTACCAGGGCCCTGGTGTGTGCGGCATCGACGTCCCCCTCGTTGTACGGCCGACTCGGCCAGGACGTCACGCCCCGGTCCCAAGCCCCTTCCGGCGACAGGGTAATCAGGGTCGGGGCGGCGAGTGTGCGCATTGCTCACATCGAAGGTCCGGCGCTGCCGGCCGGCGCCGCTTCGACTACGAGGAGAAGGAGATCGTGCCCCTCCTGGCCGACGTCCCCTGGCCGCCCGTGCAGGCGGCCGCGGCGCAAGGGGGCGCGGACGCGGCCGGGTGAGCCGACGGCGTCGGCCCGGGTGCCTCCCGAGGACCCGGCCCGACGCCCGTACCCTGACCCCAGCGCTCCACGGGCGTGCGCCCGCCCGCCCGGAATGCGGCCAGCGCGACACCGAGGTCCTGGGCCGATCCGGAGAAGAGCACCGAACGGTCGGCCGCCACCAGGATGGTTCCGCCGCCCCGCACCCGGTGCACGACAGCCACCGCGTCGTCCTCGGGCAGCAGCACATGGCCGAGAGCGGCGTCCGGCGAAAGCCGGCGGTACAGCGCCTCACCGAACGCGATGAGCCGGTCCTGCTCCGGCGTGGGCGGGGTGGTGCTCCCAGCCGTTCCCGCGCGCACGTCACTCATTCCCCCGCCCCTCCTCGCCGAGCTCCGCCACCAGGTCCGGGTCACGCATCCCGGGCAGCGCATACCCCTCCTCCCCGTCCCACGGAACGTCGAGGTCGTCCAGGTGCACGTGCCACTCCGCATCCGGCAGGGCCCGGCGCAACTCCGTCACGGAATCCAGTACACGGACGATCACGGGCATCAGACGATCGGGATCCGATGGCATCTTCGTGGACCCGGCGACGATCTCCCCCGGCTGCGGGGCGGCCCCTTCGTACAGGTACAGGCTCTCCTCGTCGCCGTACGGGAACGACGCCAGGTGCGCGGCGACGACGCGCTCGACGGACGCGGACTCGCCCTCGCTCAGGGGTGTCGCGCGGCGTGCGTGGTAGTAGAGGGAGACGCTCATGACGCGAGGGTACGACCAGGGTGTGACAACGGTCGCCGGTCCACCGGGCGGCCGCCCCGCCTCCGTCGGGACCCGGGTGTACCACCCCTGAAAGGGAGCAGAAGAGGATAGGTGCTGCACGGTGTCGCCACGGCCGTTCCACGGGCGGCGCCGACCCTGTCGGCCCCTCTCCCTCCCCGGAGTCCCATCCGTGTCCAGCAAGCTCAGCACCACCACCGGCGGGGCGCCGCCCCGCACGGACGGCTGCCCCGCGAAGGCACGGCACTGGCCCGTCGCCCTCCGGCGGACGCCCGTCTCGCTGTGGAACGACGACCTCTCGGACTGGGCGGCGGCCCTCACGTACTACGCCATACTCGCGCTGCTCCCCGCCCTCCTCGTGACGGTCTCCGTCATCGGGCTGACCGACCCCGGGGCGACGAAAGCGCTGATCGCCGACATCACCGCCTTCGCCCCGGCGGAGTCCGGTGCCGCACTGCGCCAGCCCCTGGAGGCGGCCACCGAGCAGCGCACCGCCGTCTGGCTGCTGGCCGCGACCGGGAGCGTGAGTGCGGTGTGGTCCGCGTCCAGCTATCTGGCCGTGTTCCGGCGGGCCCTGCACGCGATGCACGGGGTGCCCGACACCCGGCCCGCCCTGCGCAGCGCCCACATCATCGTCGCCTGGGCGATCGGGCTGCTGCTGCTCCTGATGACCAGCGCCTTCGCCCTCGTGCTCTCCGGACCGCTGGCCCGCTGGCTGGGACACCGGATGGGGCTCGCACATCTGGGGGACGCGGTGTGGGCGGTGCTGAAGTGGCCCGTGCTGCTCTGTCTGGTCGCCTGCCTGATCATGGTCCTCTTCCGGACCGGACCGAAGTCCGCGCGCGGTACGCGGCAGGGGCTGCCCGGCGGGGTGCTGGCGGCGCTGCTGTGGCTGGCGGCCTCGGCGGGATTCGCGCTGTACGCGACGTACGTCGGGTCCTACAGCCGGCTCTACGGCTCACTGGCCGGGCTGGTGGTGTTCCTGATCTGGGTGTGGTTCACCAACCTGGCGCTGCTCGCCGGCGCCCAGTTCAACGTCGAGCTGAACCGGGCGCGGTGCGGGGCCCCGGACGGGTCCTAGGGCCTCTCGTCGGGATCATGCCGGACTCGTGGGGTCCGGCACGCGTGTGTGCCGCGGTGTCGTCGGTCGCCCTGTTCCCCGAGCTCTCGGCTTCGCTCGAGCAGGGGAGGCCCCCATCGCTATGACTCCCTCCTCCGCGCTTCTTCACCTGAGAAGTGCTTCTTTCGACGCGACCGGACCCTAGAAACGTCCCATCGTTGCAGGTCAGAAGCACTTCTTGCTTTTCTGATCAAACCTCGCACAGCTCGTGCGGTGAACCGAGGCCAAGTCGCTTCCGGTCACGCGCGCAGCCAATCGCGTCGCCGTGAGGGAGCACATCGGGAGAGCTGCCTCACGCCTGGGCGAGAGGCGCGACGGGCGCGATGGCGCCGAGCGCGGCCCTCTGCAGCGCCGTGATGCGCTCGATGACGAGCCCCATCAGCACGGCCGCCGCGATCATGAGTGCCTCCGCCACCACGAGGAGAGCCACCGACCCCGGGGCTGCCTGGGCCGCCACCACGATTACCAGCGCGTGTGTGATCCAGGCGACCCACCACAGGTTCACCAGTGTCGTGTCTCGCTTCTGCTCCCACGACGCGGAGCTGGCGCGCCCGATGTCGAGGACGAACCGGCGAGGGATAAAGAGGTTGGCCACCGGTATGAACCACGCGCTGATCGTCCAGCCGCGACTCGGGAGCGAGGCCCGGGGGGACAGCTCCTGGGCGTTGCTGCGGGACCGGGCGAGCCACACGAGGAACAGCACGATCGCAGGAGTCATCAGATAGCCGAAGATCATGGAGGTGAGACCCGACCTGTGCAGGGACGCATCCGTGTGGTGCACAGAGTGATCCCGGACTGCCGCCGCGCGGAACGCGTCCGCCACGGTGGCCACCGCTACCGCCACCTGCGCGGAGCGGGCAAGGATCCAGGGAGCTTTGCGGGCGGTGCTCGTCATGGTGTTTGGCCTGTCTCGAAGGCGTGTGCGGCCACGGCGGACGCTGGGGCGCAGTGATCATAGGGTCTGCTCGCCGCACACGCGTACGACTTTCGGGTCCTCGGGCGCGGGCTGCACGTCCCCGGCAGTAGATGGCCGTAAGGGCAGAGGGACCGGCTGCGGGCAGCATGCCGATCGGGCGGGATGCGGTCGAATCGGAGGCAACCGGCCCACCGCACGCCGATGTCCGCAAGGCAGTCCCCCAGAGCACCGCCCCGCGAAACCACTCCACGGCCATCACCCTCGACGCGGACACGCGAGCACAACCCGCCACTGTCCTTCACCTGAGGAGTACAGCTTTCCTCGCGACGAACAGGCCCCTGGGCAAGACCAGTTGCCCCAGGGCAGAGGCACTCCTCGCGGATTCGATCACGCCTCGGATGCCCCGGCTCGTGAAAGCGCGAGGCTAAGGGCTGTCCCGCGATTCCGGGCGGGCGCGCGACGACAGCTACGGCACCTCGCCGCGCGGTCGGAACGCCCGAATACACCCCGTATGCGGGCGCCTCTCCGCCTTGCGATGCACCGCATCCGACGCCGCGCGCTGATCCACCAGGAAGGGCGGGACAGCCCTCAGTCCCCCGTGGTGCCGTCGACGATCTCCCGGATGATGTCGATGTGGCCGTTGTGCCGGGCCGTCTCCTCGACGAGGTGCAGCAAAACCCAGCGCAGATCCGGGTGCCGGCCGTCCCGGCGCGGCTTCTTGGCCGGGGTGTCCAGGTCATGGGACGCGACGATTTCCCGGTAGCGGGCGCTCTGCTCCTCGTACGCGGACAGCACGTCGGCGAGCGGCATGTCGACGGCGATGCGCATCTCGCGGTCGGGGTCCTCGTCCGTCCAGGGGCCCTCGTCCTCCCCGCCGAGGAACACGACCTCGAACCAGAAGTACTCGACCCAGCGGAGATGGTTGACGAGACCGGCGAGGGTCATCAGGGGAGAACCCGGCAGCGGGGCCTTGACCGCGTTCTCCTGCGAGAGTCCCTCGCACTTGGCCACCGCGGTGGCGCGGGTGTAGTCGAGGAAGGTGGTCAGCTGGGTGCGCTCATCCCATGCGGGAGGCGAATCGGTGCGTGTCATCGGCGTACACGATGGCCGGTCGCCGGGGCCCTGTCCACCGCTTAACGGGCGGGAAGGCACCGTGCTTTGGGGTCCGCCGTGGGCCCGTGGGCCCACGCACCGGGCGGCGGCGCTCATTACGCTCGTGGTGACCAACCGTGAGCGCCTCTCGACGCCGCCCGACCGGCGGCGGGGCGGGTGCGCTCGCATGCGCAGGGATCTCCACGCTCTACCTGACCAGCAGGGCGGCCACCTCTCCTCCGGCACGTGCCGGTGCATCCGGGGTGCCCGGATTCTCTTCATGAGGTGACGTGTCGATGAGTGACGGATTCTTCTACTCGTACCACCTGGGCTGGAACCGCCCCGACGCCGAATCGCTGCTCGGCGACCTGGAGGCGGCGGGCGTGCGGCCGGACCACCCGGTCACCCGGCGCATCACACTGATCGGACCGGGCCCCCGGCCGACCGTCACCCAGTCGCGGGTGACGAGGGACCAGCTCGTGCTCCTGGCAGGGTTGCAGCGCCTGGACCAGGTCGACTTCCTGCTCTGGCTGCGCAGCGGCGCCGAGATACCCACGCGGGTCCGGCGGACGGAAGACGGCACGGTGGCCCTGCAGTTCGCCCTCGGCAGCCTGGGGCCGGACGAGCGGGAAACCGTCGTACGCGCGGTGCGGGAGGCGATCGGACGGGCGTCGTTGCTGTGCGTCGGCTTCGTCCTCGACCGGGAGGGCGCGTCGGCGGCCACGGACTGGAGGGGGTTCATCGTGCAGGGGACGGTGTACTTCGACCACTGGCCGGACACGCTCGCGGTGCGACCGGAAGTGGCGGCGGCGCAACCGCAGTTGAGCGGGGTGGGCTCGTTTCGTCAGTCGCCCTGGGTCGTCTACGGAAGCGAGGTGCCGAGCCGGTAGGGGCACCGGTCAGGGCCCTGGGGCCTCTCGTTCGGATCATGCCGGGCTCGCGGGATCCGGCACGCGCGTCTGCCACGTCGGCGGTCGCCATGGCTCCGCCATGACTCCTTCTCCGCCTTGCGGCTGCCCGCAGCGGACCCCGCTCCCTCGTCCGGCCCGAGCCGGACGAGAGGCCCTAAGGGCTGTCCCGCAATTCCTGGCGGGCGCGCGACGACAGCTACGGCACCTCGCCGCGTTGTCGAAACGCCCGAATACATCCAGTATGCGAGCGCCTCTCCGCCTTGCGATGCACCGCATCTGACGCCGCGCGCTGCTCCACCAGGAATTGCGGGACAGCCCTTAGCCGACGACCCCCGCCGTGGCGAGGGCCGCGAGCATGCCGGTGGCCACGAGGATCCCTCCGACGTAGCCGGTGGCGGTGGAGCCGCCGTCACGCCAGTAGTACGGGGCGGCCCGCGGCGCCTCCGCGTCGCCGTCCTCCACCAGCCGGTCCACGGCCAGGCCCACCGCGGCTCCGGTCGCCAGGGTGACGACGGGCATCAGGACCGCTTCCACGTCGGGGAGCCGCCACAGCACCGCGTACCCGTAGCCGAGCGCGGCGAGCGGCACGCCGAGGGCCGCCGTTAGGTACAGCGGCCGGGACCCGCGCTGCTCCGCGGGCAGGAGGCGCGCGGCGGCCAGCACGGTCAGCACGGTGGTGAGGACGGCAGGCCCGTGGTGCAGCGCCAGCCGCCACGTGAAGACGTCCAGCCGTTCGTCGGTGGCCAGCAGGTCGACGAGCCCGCGGGAGACCACGTACGCGGCGATGGCATGGACGACGGCGCCGACGGCCCAGCACCGGGCGAGGGTCAGGAGTGCGCCTCCTCCGGATCCGCCAGGTCTTCCCGCACGGCCGGGTCCGTACCCCGGGGGCCGGCGCCCCGCGCTTCCGTTCTCCCAGCCGCTGCCACCGTTCACGGGGTTCTCCCTCTCCGAGGTCCGCTCACCCACCCGGTAACTGTCATGCTCCGAACACCGGGCCTGGCGAGAGCGTACGGTGGCCCGGCCGGGGTGACCTGGGTCTATGGCACCAACTTTGGGCCCATGTGCGCGGGGTGGAGGGGCGCAGGCCGGCCTGACTCCGCTCTCCGCGCCGACCCGTGCTGTCGACGGGGGTGTTCGACGTCGATGGCGAGCCTTCCGGCGCGCTGGTGTACTCGTCGCTGCCGGGCGTGGCCGGTGTGGTGCTCGCCCGTCCTCGCCCGCCCCGCGTGACGCCTGCCGGTCCGGTGCGCCGCATTGGGTCCGAGGGCCCATGACGGTGGGGCTGCCTCGCGCCTAGGGTCGAAAGCATGTCATCCATGGGGGAGTTGCGTCGTCGGGTGCGCCGGTGGTCACGGACCGCGGTGCCGCGAACGGGTGTGCGGTTGCCGGTGGCGCGGCGGCGGGGTGACCGGGGCCAGGGGGCATTGGAGTACCTGGGTCTGACGCTGGTGGTCGTGGCGATCATCGGCGCCCTGGTCGGCACGGGGATCGGCGCGGACCTCACCGCGAAGATCGGGGTACAGGTCTGCCGGATCGGTGGCGGCGGGAACTGCGGCGGTGACAGCGGCAACGAGGCCGACGGTCAGAACGCTCCGGGGCAGGGAGATCCCGCCTCGGACAAGAACGCCGACGGCTCACCGAAGTCCCCCGAACAGGTCGCCTACGACAAGGCGCTGAAGGACCTCCAGGACGCCCAGAAGGACGAGAAGTCCAACAGCGACAAGGCCATCGAAGCGGCGAAGGAACTCGCGAAGATCCTCGCCGACGAGCTCGGCATCACCGACGCACTGGACTGCATCACCAAGGGCGACATGGGCGCCTGCACCGAAACCCTCATCAACGTGCTCCTCAGCCTCATCGGAGGCGCGGTCGGGAAACTCGCCGCGAAGTACGGGGCCCCCTGGAAGTGGAAGAAGGCCTACAAACTCATCCAGGCCCTCAAGAAACACGGCGGCGACCTCTACGACGGCCTCAAAGGACTCCTCAAGAGCCGCAAGAAGGTAAAGGACGCCGAGAAAGCCCTCGAAGACGCCGGCAAGAAACTCGACGACACCAAGAAACCCAAGAACGACAAACCCGACGAGAAGAAGCCGCCCACCTGTCCGGTGAACCACAGCTTCCTGCCCGGGACCCCCGTTCTTCTCGCCGACGGCAGTAAGCCGCCCATCGAGGCGGTCCGCCCCGGCGACCTGGTCACCGCCACCGATCCGGTGACCGGCAGGACCGAGGCCCGCCGCGTCGAGCGCGCCGTCACTACCTACGACGACAAGCACTTCACCCGGCTGGTCTTCCGTACCGGCGGCGGCCCCGCGGTGATCACCGCGACCGACACCCACCCGTTCTGGACCACCGGCGAGCGGCGCTGGGCCGAGGCGGGCGACATCACTCCCGGCATGAGGCTCCGGTCCCCCGACGGATCGGTGCTCACCGTCGCCGGGGTGTCCCGCTACACCCAGCGCCGGACCACCCACGACCTCACCGTCAACGGCATCCACACGTACTATGTGCTGGCAGGGCAGACACCGGTCCTCGTTCACAACACCGACTGTCCTGTCGGATCGGTGACCGGCCCCGGTGGAGAGACACTGCCGCTGCCCAAGGGGGCGACCGGCACCCCGGTGGCAACGGGAAAGGGCTGGTCTTACGACATCCCGGCCGGCACCAAGGGCCTCGATCCCCGGGTGACGCAAGTCCGGGTGATGGATCCCGTCACCACCGGTAAATACCAGTACCCCAAGGGCTATGTGGTCTACATGAACAAAGCGGGACAATCGGTCAATCCTCTGACCGGGCAGACGGTGAGCAAGGCTGACCCCTACAACCACATTCCGATTCCATGACCTCGGTGAATGATCTCGTGAGGGCATGGCCCCGTTCGGCGGCCCTTGAGTCGGCTGAACCGGATCCCCTGCGGGAGGTGGACGCCCTGCAGGAGTCGCAGTTGCTCGACTCCCGGGTGTGCCAGCTGACCTCCACGGCGGCCCTTCTCTTCGAGCTGCGTACTTCCTTGCAGTTCGAAGTAGGGAATGCCGCGCTGCTCGTCGTGCGCGGCCTGCACTCGTTCGGGTGGAGCTCACCTGCGGTGCGGGGTCCACTCACGGCGCTGACGGTGGTATCCAGTGTGCCGGATCGGCTCAGGAATTCCTTCCGTGCGAGATTTGCGTTCTTTCCGGACGCGCAGCTCGAAGTGGTAGGCGATCTGGCAGAATTCCACGTCCTTGCGGTGGAGGGCATGGGCGACGTGCCGCCCGATTACTCGGACGCGGACCTGGAACACGTACAGGAGGCCTTGCCCTCCTGGTCCTCCGCGTGCAGCCCGCTTCAGGCGTCACGTTCACACTGAGGCGGGGGAGGACGGCTGGCGGGGCCCCGGCCCCGCCCCCGTGACACGGCGATGCCCTGACGCCGGAGGACCGCCGGCGTCAGGGCACCTTCCGTGCTTGTTGTGTGTCAGGGCAGCTTCGCCGCCTGTGCGGCGACGAGTTCGGACGGGAGCTGCGGGGTCGTCGCCGTGACGAAGTTCGCCACGTAGAACGTCACGACCGTGGAACCGGTGCGCACCAGCTGGAAGACCAGCGGCACCTTGTCGCCCTCGATGCTCCCGGTCACCTGGTAGGCGATGCTCTCCTGGCCGGCCGGGGGCAGCGGAAGCGGCTTGACCTCGGCGTACGTGGACGGGCCGTCCTCGCCCGACGTACGGAAGCCGCCCGCGCAGGCCCGGACCGCGTCCCGGACGCCGCGCATGAGCTGCTGCGCCCCGTCCCCGGGGTGCGAGGTGAGGATCTCGGTGACGACGGTCTGGTCGTCCTTGCCCTCTTCCGACTTGTCCATGACGGTACGGAAGGCGGTGGCGGCCGGGGTGGGTTCGGGTGCGCCGTTGATCACCGCGACGAGCGGCCGGCAGTCCTTGTTCTCCGACCGCTCCGTGCCGCTCTCCTCGCCCCCCTGCATGGGGGTGACCTCGTAGTTCCCCAGCTCGCCCGTGGCCAGCGCGACCCCGGCGAGCCCGGCCTTGTCCAGGACCTTGCCGCTGCTCGTGGGAGTCGACGTGGGCGAGGGAGCGGCGGAATCGCTCGCGGCCGGATCCGAGGAGGGCGTCCCGCCCGGCTTCGCGCTCTCGCTCGCGGCCGCGGTCTTCCCGCCGTCCTTCTCGGACGTCTTGCCGTCCGGCCCGCAGGCGACGGCCGCCAGGCAGAGCACCGCTGTGGTGGCCGCCATGGCCGCCGTACGCGCCCTGGGGACTCTCGTTGTCACTGACCGCTCCTGACCGGCGAACCGCTACCGCCGACGTTGTTCCGCACGGACTCTGCACGCTAACAACCCGAGCGGTGCGGATGCTTGGGCCCAGGGACCCAACTCAGGGCGGACCGGACCCCAGTAGCGTCCACGCCCCGTACGCCGCCGACGCCACGGCCGTCACCGCGAGCACCGCCGCACTCCGGGCGGTGGAGCGCAGTCGCAGCAGGGCCACGGCGGGCGGCAGCAGGAGCGGGAAAGCGGGCATCATCAGCCGGGGCCGGGAGCCGAAGTACCCGGAGCCGATCAGCGAGATGACGACGACGGCGATCGCGTAGACGAGCACCGGCAGCGGCTGGCGCTGCCGCACGCACAGGAACACCAGCCGGCCCAGCGCGGCCAGCGCGGTGCACAGTCCGAGCATGCCGGGCCACGGCAGGCCGAGGATGAAGGAGGCGAGGGCCGCGCCGCCGTCGATGCTGTTCCCCCACTGCGCCTGGACGTCGAAGTAGGCGAACGGACGCCCCTCGCGCACGGCGACGAACACCACGTACGCGAGCCACCCCAGCGGCGCGACGACCACCCCCAGCAGCATCCGCCGGTGGCGGCGGACCATGCCGTCGGAGGCCCCGGCCCTGCACTCCCGTACGAGGGTGACGGCGGAGGTGATCGCGAGGGCGGCGATGAGCGCGGCGGCGGACGGACGGGTCAGCCCGGCGAGTGCGCACAGCACACCGGCGACGATCCATCGCCGGGTCAGCACCGCGTACAGCGACCAGGCGGCGAGCGCGGTGAACAGGGTCTCGGTGTACGCCATCGACTGGACGAACGCCGTCGGATACGCCCCCCACAGCGCGGCCAGCACCACGCCGGTCCGGCGTCCGTACAGCCGCGCCCCGACGGAGAAGATCCCCCAGGCGGCGAGGAGACCGGCGGCCCAGGCCACCAGCAGTCCCGCACCCGCGAGGCCGAGCGGGGTCACCTCCGCGAGACCGCGCTCCAGCGCGGGCAGCAACGGGAAGAAGGCCAGGTCGGAGTGGACTCCCCCGTCGGGGAGGGTGACCGTGTACCCGTAACCGTTCTCGGCCACCCGCTGGTACCAGACGGAGTCCCAGCGCTCGGAGAGCAGATGCAGCGCGTCCTTCCCCGCCGCCGACGCGGCAGCCCAGAAGACGACGAGCCCGACGATCCGCACGGCGGCGTACACGCCGAGCGCGGGTGCGGCCACTGCCAGGGCGGCAGCGGCGCGTCCGGGGACCGGCGGGCGGTCCGGGTGCGGGCGGGCGGGTGTGACCTGGGGGGAAGGGCCGGGGGGCATACGGCCGATTATCTCCGCCGGCCGTCAGACCCCCCGGCGGGGGCCCGGACCGGCCTCACCCGTCGTCGCGTCGCCAGAACCGCCGCGTCCACCAGTACAGGACCGTCCGGTCCGCGGGCCAGGGCCGGTCCTGGACGAGGGGCGCCTCGAACGAGTCCGAGGCGTCGACGGGCCGCCAGCCGGGCACGACCTCCTCCCCGGGCCCCGGTGGGCGGGCGAGGGAGGCGAAGCGTTCCTCGCTCACTCCGGCCAGGGCATAGGTCCGCTGGGCCTCGACGAGCGAGACGCGGTTCGCGCCCCGCTCCATCGTCGGCCAGCGCAGCTGGGAGGCGTCGTCCTCCCATTTGCAGACCGGGCAGATCATCGAGGAGCCGGGCGGGTCCTCGAAGACCGTGTGGCCGCAGGCGACACAGGGGTACCGGGCGGGCCGGCCCCCGTCGGGGGCCGTGGGCCAGTCAGCCCCGTCAGCGCCGCCGGTCCCGTCAGACTCGTTCACGTGCATGTCGCATCCTCGGCCTTTTGCGCCGCATCGTGCCCGGCATCCCCTTGAACGCCGCCAGGCCACCATCGAGTTTGCGGAAGGAGATGATGCCCTTCTTGCTCTTCATCCCGTACTCACCCGTCGCCGGGTCGAAGTACCGGACGGTACCGTCCTCCGAGGCCCGCTTTCGGGGACCCGGTCGTCCGTGTCACGCACCGTCATGCCCTCGCGGAGGCCATGGCGGAGGTGCGCGCCGCTCAGCGGATCGCCGTCAGGAGAGGCACACCTCGGCTGTCAGGGAGGCGCCCTCGGGGCCGTACAGCCGCAGCCACCGCTGTTCGTCCGACGCGTTGCCGATCCTGATGCCGAAGGTCCACGTCGGGTCGAGGAAGAGGGTGTGCCCGCCCTCGAAGTCGAGGGCCAGGCAGGTGCAGACCGTGTCGGAGGCGCCGGGCGCGCGGTAGACGCGCAGGCGGGTGCAGCGCAGTTCGTCGCGGCCGTCGCCGAAGAGCTGCTCACCGCACGAGGCGACCATCACCTCCTCCTCGGCATCGGTGAACAGCTCCATGCCGGCCCACTCGACGGCGTGGACGGAGGTGACGTCCAGCCGGTCGTACTGGCCCACCGACTCGAACCGCAGCAACCCCTCGTCCAGCCGGAGCCAGACGGCGAGGGGCTGCGGACGGAACTCGGGGACGTCGTCGTCGCGGTCCAGGAACCCCGGGACGAGGACGTCGCGGACGGGGTGGTCGCGCAGGGCCTTCGCTGCCGTCGGCCAACCGCCCATGTCCGCTCCCCGCTCGTGCTCCTGTCTGCCGCGCCGGCTACTGCTCGGCGTCCGCCGGTTCCTCCCAGAGGCCCCTCACGACCCCGTCCGGATCCGGGACCACGGCGCACCATCGCCCCATGGCCCTGTCCGCAAGAACGAAGGAGAACCCCTCACCGGTGACGTCGGAGAGGGCGTCCGCGCCGCCGGGCCAGGCCCGGTAGGGCAACTCGCCGGGCGGCCCCGGGGCAGCGAAGGCGGTGAGGTCGTCTTCCAGCATCTCGGGCCGGGGGCGCAGGTCCGGATCGACTGCGACGCCGATCAGGGAGCGCGGCTTCACCCGTCGGGCGATCTCGTCCGCGTTCTGGGGGGTCACCCGGAACCAACGGCAGCCGTAGGCACCGTACGCCCAGCGCTCGCACACCAGCGTGAGCCGCTCGGACGTCTCCCGCACGGCTTTCCAGAAGTCCTCGTCCGCCACCGCGACGACGGGCCTCGCCACCTCCACGGGCTCCGGAGCCGCTTGGCGCCACCCGATGCTCAGCTCGTCGTCCTGAAGGCGCTCCGCCAGCTCCGAGGCGGCCGCCGGTGAAAGGAAGAGGTGGACGGCCCCGTCCCATCCGGACTCGATCTGGAGTCGTCCCGGGCGGGACAGCCGGCCGTAGGGGCCGTGCCCGGCCACCATGCACTCGACCAGGTCGACCGCCTCCGCGGACCCGACTTCCACACCGTTGCGCAGGTGAGCGTACTTGTCGGGAAGGGGCAGGCTGACCAGGAGCTCGCCGAGCTCCAGGGCATCGGCGTCACACGTCTCGATCACCGCCCCGACGGCGGCGCGCAGCTGCGCCGCGTATGCGGGCCAGCCGGGTGCGTCGGCCAGATCGTCCCGGACTTCCTGGGAACGCGGACTGATGATCAGCTCGGTTCCCAGTCCGGCACCGGGTGCGTCGCTCACTTCGCCAGCCACTTCAGCCCCAGCACCTTTCCGTCCGGCGATATGTCCAGCCCGTACGTACCGTCCCGGGCCGAGTCCTTGGTCGACTGGAACGGGTTTCGGAAGTTGGCGCCCTTGAACACTGCCTGCTTGTTGTGCCCGGTCCGGTCGTAGGTGATGTACCGGGGCTGGCCGCCCGTCGCCTTCTTGTTCTCCCAGATGGGGGCTCCACCTGCGGACCTCTTGTTGGTCTTCGTGTAACCCAGGTAATCCGCGACATCGTCGGCCTGTTTACGCGTGAGCGAGTTGCAGTTGTCGTTGTGCACCAGGACCGGGGTCTGCCCGGCCAGCACATAGTACGTGTGGAGGCCGTGGACCGTGAGGTCGTGCGTGGTCTGCCGCTGGGTGAAGCGGGAGACGCCGGCGACGGGGAGGACGGACCCGTCCGGGGACCGCAGTCGCATTCCGGGCGTGATGTCGCCGGCATCGGTCCACCGTCGGTGGTCGACGACCCAGAACGGGTGGGTGTCGGTGGCGGTGAGCGTTGCGGGTCCACCGGCGGTGCGGAGGATCAGGCGGGTGAAGTCCTTGTCGTCGTACGTGGTGATGAGCCGCTCGACTCGGCGCGCCCGGGTCGGTCCGCCGGCCGGGTCGGTGGCCAGGACCCGGTCACCGGCCCGGACCGCCTCGATGGAGACGGCGCGTCCGCCGGCGAGGAGCACCTGTGTGCCGGGCGGGAAGCTGTGCTTGACATCGCAGGTGGGCGGCTTCTTCTCGTCGGGTTTGTCGTTCTTGGGTTTCTTGGTGTCGTCGAGTTTCTTGCCGGCGTCTTCGAGGGCTTTCTCGGCGTCCTTGACCTTCTTGCGGCTCTTGAGGAGTCCTTTGAGGCCGTCGTAGAGGTCGCCGCCGTGTTTCTTGAGGGCCTGGATGAGTTTGTAGGCCTTCTTCCACTTCCAGGGGGCCCCGTACTTCGCGGCGAGTTTCCCGACCGCGCCTCCGATGAGGCTGAGGAGCACGTTGATGAGGGTTTCGGTGCAGGCGCCCATGTCGCCCTTGGTGATGCAGTCCAGTGCGTCGGTGATGCCGAGCTCGTCGGCGAGGATCTTCGCGAGTTCCTTCGCCGCTTCGATGGCCTTGTCGCTGTTGGACTTCTCGTCCTTCTGGGCGTCCTGGAGGTCCTTCAGCGCCTTGTCGTAGGCGACCTGTTCGGGGGACTTCGGTGAGCCGTCGGCGTTCTTGTCCGAGGCGGGATCTCCCTGCCCCGGAGCGTTCTGACCGTCGGCCTCGTTGCCGCTGTCACCGCCGCAGTTCCCGCCGCCACCGATCCGGCAGACCTGCACCCCGATCTTCGCGGTGAGGTCCGCGCCGATCCCCGTGCCCACCAGGGCGCCGATGATCGCCACGACCACCAGCGTCAGACCCAGGTACTCCAACGCCCCCTGGCCCCGGTCACCCCGCCGCCGCGCCACCGGCAACCGCACACCCGTACGCGGCACCGCGGTCCGTGACCACCGGCGCACCCGACGACGCAACTCCCCCATGGATGACATGCTTTCGACCCTAGGCGCGAGGCAGCCCCACCGTCATGGGCCCTCGGACCCAAGTTCCCCTGGGCCGACGTGTGTCAGCGGGACCGGTGTTCAGCCGGTCTGTGCGACGCGCACCTGCACGCCGGGCCGCAGGCCCCACTTCGCCATCGCGCCGGCCTCCGACTCGATCACGTGCCGCGCCCGCAGCCGGGGCAGCCCGAGCCGCCCGGGCTTCATCGTGTGCACAGCCACCACGTTGAACTTCCGGTCCAGATAGGCCACATCGATCGTGAACCGCATCCGGAACGAGTGCACGCTCCCGCACGGGGTGATCATCAGCGCCCCGTCGACCCCGTCCTGGCCGAGCAGCCCACGGCTCCGGTGACGGTAGGAGGCCGCGATCCGCAGCGGCACCTCGGTCTCCCGCTCCCCGTCCCGGTCCGTGATCGTCAGTGTTCCTGTTCCATCGCGCCATCGAGCCATGGCCAAGACGGTAGCGCCAGGTGGCGTGCTGTGGGCCCGTAACGGCGTGCAGTGGGTCCCCGGGCCCATGACCGGCCCGCGGGGGCCGCCTAGGGTCGATGACGTGTACGCCATCTTGATCGGGGTCGCCGCCCTCTGGGGAGCCGCGACCGGACTGCTGGTCCCGCGCGCCGCCTACCGGTTCTCCGTCGAACCGGACGACGCGTGGCGCGACGCCTGCCCCGCCGGCCACGCCCTCACCGGGCCCGCCCGCGGCTGGCTGGGCTCCACGCGCTGCGCGACCTGCGCCGAGGTGGGCGCCGCCATCGCCGTGCGGACGGCCGCCGGGCCGGGGCATGCCGGGCAGCAGCAGCCGGGCGACGTGGAGGCGGACGGCGCCGAGGGCGCCGGGGGAGGACGGGACGCCCCACCGGCCGCCGCTCCGCGCGGGAACGGGACCCGCTACGCCCCGCACCTCGCCACCCCCGTCGTCACCGCCCTCGGCTGCGCCGCCCTCGCCGCCGCCACCGGCGCACGGCCCGAGCTCGCCGTCTGGCTGCTCCTCGCCCCCGTCGGCGTGCTCCTCGCGACCATCGACCGCCGGGTCCACCGGCTGCCCGACCAGCTGACCCTGCCGGCCGCGGCGGCGGCCGTCGTGCTCCTCGGCGTCGCCGCCCTCGTGCCGGAGCACGGGGGCGCCTGGCTGTCCGCCCTGCTCGGCGGAGCCGTCCTCGGCGCCTTCTACTTCGTGCTCTTCCTGATCAACCCGAACGGCATGGGCTTCGGCGACGTCAAACTCGCCCTCTCGCTGGGCGTGGCCCTCGGCTGGTACGGCTGGGCCGTCGTGTTCGCGGGCGGGTTCGCCGGATTCCTGTTCGGTGCGCTGTACGGACTCGGGCTGGTGCTGATGCGGCGCGCCGGGCGCAAGACCGGTATCCCCTTCGGCCCGTTCATGATCGCCGGCGCGTTGCTGGGCCTCCTGTTCGGCGCACTGGCCGCCTGACCCCGCCGTAAATGCGCTCGCGGCCGATGGCACGGGCTGCGACCATCCCCGTATGACCGCAACACCCGATGACGCGCAGGCAGCAGCCCGGGCCGCAGCGATCGCGGCCGCTGAGCGCGCCCGGTTCGAGGCCCTCGTCGCCGAGGCGGACGCCGTCTCCGTGGCCGGCTGGGACTTCTCCTGGCTGGAGGGCCGGGCCACCGAGGAGCGCCCGTCCTGGGGATACGCCCGCGCCATGGGGGAGCGCCTCGGCAGGGCCAGGGCGGCGCTGGACATCCAGACCGGGGGCGGCGAAGTCCTCGCCTCCGCACCGAAGCTGCCGCCGCTGACCGTGGCCACCGAGGGCTGGCCGCCGAACATCGCCCGCGCCACCGCCCTGCTGCACCCGCGGGGAGCCGTGGTGGTCGCGGACGAGGACAAGCCGCCGCTGCCGTTCGGGGACGCGGCCTTCGACCTGGTGGTCAGCCGCCATCCGGTGACCACGTGGTGGGAGGAGATCGCCCGGGTCCTGGCCCCCGGCGGCACGTACTTCTCGCAACAGGTCGGGCCCGCCAGCGTCTTCGAACTCGTCGAGTACTTCCTCGGCCCCCAGCCGCCGCAGGTGCGCGCCGGGCGCGACCCCGAGCAGGCGCGCGCCGCGGCCCGGGAGGCCGGTCTCGAGGTCGTCGACCTGCGGATGGAGCGGCTGCGCACCGAGTTCCTCGACATCGGCGCCGTCGTCTACTTCCTGCGCAAGGTGATCTGGATGGTGCCCGGCTTCACCGTCGAGGCGTAGCGGGACCAACTCGCCGCCCTGCACCACCGGATCGAGACCGAGGGGCCGTTCGTCGCCCACACCACCCGCTTCCTGATCGAGGCCCGCAAACCGGGCTGAGCGCGAACACCCCCCGGCGCCCGAAGAATGGCACCCTGGGTGCTCAGCGCACGGGGAGGGAGCAGGCCATGAGGGTCGGCAACGACGAAGAGGCGGCGCGCGGCCCGCGGCAGGGGAACGCCGAATGGCTCGCAGGAGCCCGGATCGTCGGCGTACTCGGCCTCTTCTACCGGCCCGAGGGGCGCATGGGAGAGCCGGAGGCGGTCGCCTTCCTGCTGGCCGACGGTCAGTCCGTGCTGCTCACCTGCGCGTCCGACGGCAGTCTGCACGTCGGCGCCGGTACCTGGCCGCGCCTTCCCGGCTGGTGCGTGCCGGCCGGCCAGTGGGAGTACGCCGCGATGGCGCGGCTGCCGCAGCCGCCCGAGGGCGGCTGGACGGTCCTGCGCACCGAGGAGCGCCGGGACGAGCGCGGCGAGGTGGACGAGGCCGTCATCCGCTGCGAGGGCGGCCGCTTCGTGGTGACCGGCGGCGACACCGTGGGCATCCGCTTCACCCGCGGTCACCGGGGCGCCGCCGCGGCGACCTGACGGCGCGGCGCCCCGCACGTCCCTCGGTGCGGCCGCCGTGACCGGAATGTGCACATCCTGTGTACGTCCTGGAGCCGCCTCCGGCGTCAAGGCGACGCCACCGGACATATGTGCAGGTCCAGGCCCTGTGAAGCGCCGGATCCCGTGTCCCGCCCGGGGCCCCGCACATTCGGAGAGTAATTATTTCGTGGCGTGGCACGCAGCAGCACTTACGAAGGGTTATGGTGGAAACCCCCCCTCGGGCCGGTCCGTAACCCCCCCCACGGACCGGCCCGTTTTTTTGTGCCCCGGCACCGCCGCCCCGTCCGCGAGCGGACCTGGATCGAGCGAGTCGTCCCGCGTGGCACACGAGCCCCCACGGACGTACGGCGGACCAGCGGTCCCGCACCTACGGCAAGCCCGCTGTCACGGACATGCGACAAGCCGGTTATCACCGACTTGTGACAGGCCGGGTTGGGCCGGTGCGCCGCCCGCGCAGTAATGTGGCGGCTTCGGGACCGCACGGCACGGCGGGGCGATCGCCCCCTTCCGGTGCGGCGATCCCCAGGTGGACGACCCCCGACCCCGGGCATAGGGGCGGGCGTGCCCGCACGGAACCGAGAGGTGGACTCAGTGAACTTGCGCGACCTGGTGTACGGGCTCTACGCGCGCCGGGTGGAGGCCCGCCTCGATCACGCCCAGGTGCCCAAGCACATCGGTGTGATCCTCGACGGAAACCGGCGCTGGGCGAAGGCGTCCGGCGGCACCGCGGCGCAGGGACACCAGGCCGGGGCGGACAAGATCAAGGAACTGCTCGGCTGGTGCAGCGAGACGGACGTCGAGGTCGTCACGCTCTGGATGCTCTCCACCGACAACTTCGACCGGCCCGAGTCCGAGCTCATCCCGCTCCTCGGCATCATCGAGAACACCGTGCGCGACCTGGTCGCGGACGGGCGCTGGCGCGTCCACCACGTCGGCACGCTCGACCTGCTGCCCGCGCACACCCAGACGGTCCTCAAGGAGGCCGAACAGGCCACCGTGGGCGTCGACGGCATACTCGTGAACGTCGCCGTCGGCTACGGCGGCCGCCAGGAGATCGCGGACGCGGTGCGCTCCCTGCTGCTCGAACACTCCGAGAAGGGCACCTCCTTCGAGGACCTGGCGGAGATCGTCTCCACCGACCTGATCTCCGAGCACCTCTACACCCGGGGGCAGCCGGACCCCGACCTCGTGATCCGCACCAGCGGCGAGCAGCGGCTGTCGGGCTTCATGCTGTGGCAGAGCGCCCATTCCGAGTACTACTTCTGCGAGGTCTTCTGGCCGGCGTTCCGCCGCGTCGACTTCCTGCGGGCGCTGCGCGACTACGCGGCCCGCCACCGCCGCTACGGCGGCTGAGCCACCGCCACGACGGAGGCGGACGGCTTCGCCCGGAAGTGGCCAGGTCGGCATGGGTTGGCGCGTTCGAGGGCATACCCCTGACAGGTCGACGTCCGGTCACCAACCAGGCGGACGTCGTGTCCAAGTGAGCGGCATGGAGTCCGCTCGCCCGGGAGGCCCTTTGCACACGAAGGACCGTACATACAGTGCGGCCGACGCGAAGGGCCGGCGCACGGCCCGCGCAAGGTGGCCGGAGCCCGGCCCGTCCTCTCCCTTTGGGATGCTCCGCGACGCCGTCGCACCCCAACCTCTTCCGAGGGGGTACGTCCTTCCGTGGTGACCAGTACAAAGCGCCGCATGCCCGACAGGCGCACCTATGTTCTCGACACCAGCGTCCTGCTGGCCGATCCGAACGCCATGGCCCGCTTCGACGAGCACGAAGTCGTGCTCCCGATCGTGGTGGTCACGGAACTGGAGGCCAAACGGCACCACCCCGAACTCGGGTACTTCGCCCGGCAGGCCCTGCGCCTGCTGGACGACTTCCGGGTCCGGTACGGCCGGCTGGACGCCCCGATCCCCCTCGGGGATCTGGGCGGGACGCTGCGCGTCGAACTCAACCACTCCGATCCCGGCGTCCTTCCCGCCGGCTACCGGTTGGGGGACAACGACTCCCGGATTCTCGCGGTCGCACGCAATCTCCAGGCCGAGGGGTACGACGTCACGGTCGTCTCCAAGGACCTGCCGCTGCGCATCAAGGCCTCGTCGGTCGGCCTCCTCGCCGAGGAGTACCGGGCGGAACTGGCCGCCACCGACTCCGGCTGGACCGGGATGTCCGAACTGTCCCTCTCCGCGGAGCAGGTGGACCTGCTCTTCACCGAGGAGACGCTGTACGTCCCCGAGGCCGCCGACATGCCCGTGCACACCGGTCTGGTCCTCCAGTCCGAACGGGGCAAGGCACTCGGCCGGGTGACACCCGAGGGCAACGTCCGGCTCGTCCGCGGCGACCGGGAGGCCTTCGGCATCCACGGCCGCAGCGCCGAGCAGCGCGTCGCCCTCGATCTGCTCCTGGACCAGGACGTCGGCATCGTGTCGCTCGGCGGCCGGGCCGGCACCGGCAAGTCGGCGCTGGCGCTCTGCGCGGGCCTCGAAGCGGTGCTGGAGCGCGGTCAGCACAAGAAGGTGATGGTCTTCCGTCCGCTGTACGCGGTGGGCGGGCAGGAGCTCGGCTATCTCCCCGGCAGCGAGGCCGAGAAGATGAGCCCCTGGGCCCAGGCCGTCTTCGACACGCTCTCGGCCGTCTCCGGCCGCGAGGTGATCGAGGAGGTGCTGGGGCGCGGCATGCTGGAAGTCCTGCCGCTCACCCACATCAGGGGCCGTTCCCTCCATGACGCCTTCGTGATCGTCGACGAGGCCCAGTCGCTCGAACGGAACGTCCTGCTGACCGTGTTGTCCCGGATCGGGGCCAACTCCCGGGTGGTGCTCACGCATGACGTGGCCCAGCGGGACAACCTCCGGGTCGGCCGGTACGACGGAGTGGTCGCCGTGGTCGAGAAGCTGAAGGGTCACCCCCTCTTCGCCCATGTGACGCTCACGCGTTCGGAGCGTTCCCGTATCGCCGCACTGGTGACCGAAATGCTGGAGGAAGGGCAGATCTGATACGGCTTGGGACAGTTGATGCCGCCCGGCGAGCGAAGGAGCTTAGCCGGGCGACATCGTGTTGCGGCACCATTTCCGCGATTCAACTGCTCCAAACGGGGTGTGAGCTTTCACACGCAACAGAGAATTGCTTCCCGGCGTCACGTTCCGGCAGAGTCTTGCTTCCGTCAGGCCCCGCATACGGCACACCGGCACCTCCAGAGGCGCCACGCACCACACAACTCAACAACCGCCGCCCGTATGCCGCCCGCGAGCACCACGCGGCGCTCCCCCCGGGGAGTGCCCACCGGGCCCGTGCCTCCCGTGACCCAAGCAGTAGGGAGGCCAGTGCCAGGGGCACGATTGCGCCCGCGAGGTCACCTAAGCGGGCGATGCTGGAAGGACACCGTGTGAGCCGGATCTCGGTCCGGGGGTTCGCCGTGGCATCAGCCACTGCCGTAACCACCGTTGGCGCCGTCGTAGGCGTTGCATCGGGCAGCACTCCCGCTGCCGACGACAACAACTTCGAGGCGACCGCAGCCGACACCACGCTGCTCGCAGACATCCCCGCGGGCCAGCAGGCCCAGGTGCAGACCGCATCGCTGACGCAGCAGGCCGACGCCCAGGCGTCCGCGGCCGACGCGGCGGCGAAGAAGTCCGCCGAGGAATCAGCCCGTGTCCAGGCCGCCAAGGACGCCAAGTCCAAGAAGGCGGCGGCCCAGGAGCGGCTGGAGAAGGAGCGCCAGGAGAAGGCGGAGCGCGCCGAGCGCGCCAGCCGGTCCGAGGTGCGCAGCGCTTCGGCGTTCGCGACGCAGGGCTCGTACAGCGTGGCCGAAGTCCAGGCGATGGCTCGCCAGATGATCCCCGGCGACCAGTTCCAGTGCTTCAGCAACATCGTGAACCACGAGTCGAGCTGGAACTACCGGGCGAGCAACGCGTCCTCCGGTGCCTACGGCCTCGTCCAGGCGCTGCCCGGCTCCAAGATGGCCTCCGCCGGCGCCGACTGGCAGACCAACCCGGCCACCCAGATCAAGTGGGGCCTCAACTACATGGACAGCCGTTACGGCAGCCCGTGCGGCGCCTGGTCCTTCTGGCAGGCGAACCACTGGTACTAGGGCGCCCTAGACCCTGGAACCTTCCGGGGTCCGGGCTCAACCTCGCGAAGCCCCCCACCGTCCTACGGTGGGGGGCTTCGCGCGTGTACGGTCGGGCGGAGCCGTTTCCCCGGGGGAACGGTGGGGAGAGCGGACGGGGGTAGAGGGAACGTCATGTCGAAACTGCCGGGGTGGCTCGGACAACTGGGTGGCGAACTGACCAGGCTGGGCGAGCGCCTGGATGAACGGCGGGCCGAAGCGGAGGCCGAGGACGAGGAGTCCGCGGTCATGGCCGTCGCACCCTCCCGGAGGGCCGGTCGCGACGGCCGGGCGGCCGAGGCCGACCACGTGCCGCCGCCGCCCGCGTACGCCCCCGCCGTCTCCGCACGCCCCGATCCGGTCGCCGCCATCCCCTGGGGGATGCGGGTCGCGGCCGAGGCGGGCTGGCGGCTTCTGGTGCTCGCCGGAACCCTCTGGGTGCTCATGCGGGTCATCAGCGCGGTCCAGCTGGTGGTGCTGGCGTTCGTCGGCGCGCTGCTCGTCACCGCGCTGCTCCAGCCGACCGTGGCCCGGCTGAGACGGTACGGGCTGCCGCGCGGACTGGCCACGGCGGTCACGGCCATCCTGGGCTTCATCATCATGGGGCTGGTCGGCTGGTTCGTGGTCTGGCAGGTCATGGACAACATCGACACGCTCTCCGACAAGGTGCGGACGGGGATCGACGACCTGAAGAACTGGCTGCTGGACAGCCCGTTCCACGTGACCGACAAACAGATCAACGACATAGCGCAGAACCTCAGCGACACCGTCGGCACCAACACGGAGGCGATCACCTCCGCCGGCCTGCAGGGCGTCACCGTGATGGTGGAGCTCCTCACCGGGATGCTGCTGGCGATGTTCTCCACGCTCTTCCTGCTGTACGACGGCAAGCACATCTGGCACTGGGTGCTCAGGCTCGTCCCCGCCCAGGCCCGGCCGGGCGTCGCCGGCGCCGGCCCGCGTGCGTGGCGGACGCTGACCGCCTACGTGCGAGGCACGGTGATAGTCGCCCTGATCGACGCCATCTTCATCGGCCTCGGGATCTTCTTCCTCGATGTGCCGATGGCGGTGCCGTTGGCCGTCTTCATCTTCCTGTTCGCGTTCATCCCGCTCGTCGGGGCGGTGGTCTCCGGTGCGCTGGCGGTCGTCGTCGCCCTCGTCACCCAGGGCGTGTTCACGGCCCTGATGGTGCTGGCGGTGGTCCTCGCGGTCCAGCAGATCGAGGGCCACATCCTCCAGCCGTTCATCCTGGGCCGCGCGGTGCGCGTGCACCCTCTGGCGGTGGTGCTCTCGGTCGCCGCGGGCGGCATGATCGCCGGCATCGGGGGCGCCGTCGTCGCCGTGCCGCTGGTCGCGGTGACCAATACGGTGGTCGGCTATCTGCGGACGTACGGGCAGGAGGAGTCCCGCCGCCACTCGCCGCCCCCGCACGGCTCGACCTCACTGGACGCGACGGCCAAGACCCCGCCCGGCGCGCCGCCGGAGGAGTTCGACGACGGCAGCGACGAGGAGCCGGCCGCCGACGAGGCCTCGAAGGTTCCCTGAACACGCGCCGAGGCGGATGCGGACCCATGGAAAGAAGGGCCCCTCGGACGGTCGGTCGTCCTTGGGGCCCTTCTCGTATCAGGGGTACCGCGGGGTGCTACTCGGCGAGGACCGCCTCGGCTTCGAGGGTCACACCCACCGCCTGGATCACCGAGGCGATCTTGACGGCTTCCTGAATGGTCTCACGGTCCACGCCGGCCTTGCGCAGCACCTGCTCGTGGGAGTCCAGGCACTGGCCGCAGCCGTTGATCGCGGAGACGGCGAGCGACCACAGCTCGAAGTCGACCTTCTCCACGCCCGGCTTGCCGATCACGTTCATCCGCAGGCCGGCCCGCAGGTTCCCGTACTCCGGGTCCGACAGCAGGTGGCGGGTCCGGTAGAACACGTTGTTCATCGCCATGATGGCGGCGGCCGACTTCGCGGCGGTGTACGCCTCCGCGGAGAGGTTGGCCTTCGCCTCCGGCTCCAGCTCGCGCAGCACCTTCGGCGAGCGCGAGGCGATCGCGCAGGCGAGGACGGTGCCCCACAGCTGCTGCTGCGGGAGCTCGCTGTTGCCGATGACCGAGCCGAGGTTCAGCTTCAGGTCCTTGGCGAAGTCCGGAACGGCGGCCTTCAGTTCGTCGAGTGCCATATCGGTGTCAGCTCACTCGCCCGAGAGGAGCGCGACCGGGTCCAGGGTGTTCTCGCCCTTGGTCCAGTTGCAGGGGCACAGCTCGTCGGTCTGCAGGGCGTCGAGGACCCGCAGGACCTCCTTGGGGTTACGGCCCACGGAACCGGCGGTCACCATCGTGAACTGGATCTCGTTGTTCGGGTCGACGATGAAGACGGCACGCTGCGCGAAACCGTCCTCGCCCTCGATGCCGAGGTCACGCATGAGCTCGTGCTTCGAGTCGGCGAGCATCGGGAAGGGCAGGTCGGTCAGGTCCGGGTGGTCCTTGCGCCAGGCGTGGTGCACGAACTCGGAGTCACCGGAAAAGCCGAGGATCTGCGCGTCACGGTCGGCGAACTCGTCGTTCAGCTTGCCGAACGCGGCGATCTCGGTGGGGCACACGAAAGTGAAGTCCTTGGGCCACGCGAAGACGACCTTCCACTGACCCTCGTAGGTCTTGTGGTTGATCTGCTCGAACTCCTTGCCGCTCTCCAGCGAAACACAAGCAGTCAGGTCGAACTCGGGGAACTTGTCACCGACAGTGAGCACGCGCTCTCCTTGCAGCGGGAGGAATTCCCTTTTTGGGGGACTTCCTGAGGGTTGGACGATGTCCACCTTGGCACAGAGTGCATTGATCGTGGAAATAGCTACACTCGGTCGTGATGATCGGAGGTGCCTATCAGTGGCCCAGAGTAATCAGGGCATCCGGCCCAAACAGCCCAGCCTCTCGCAGCTGCGCGCCTTCGCCGCCGTGGCGGAGTATCTGCACTTCCGGGACGCGGCGGCCGCAATCGGGATGAGTCAGCCCGCGCTCTCCGGGGCCGTGTCCGCGCTGGAGGAGGCACTGGGTGTCCAGCTCATCGAGCGTACGACGCGCAAGGTGCTCCTCTCGCCTGCCGGGGAGCGGCTCGCGGTGCGGGCGAGGGCCGTGCTGGCGAGCGTCGGCGAGCTGATGGAGGAGGCCGAGGCGGTACGGGCGCCGTTCACCGGCGTGCTGCGGCTCGGCGTGATCCCGACCGTCGCCCCGTACCTGCTGCCGGCCGTGCTGCGGCTGGTCCACGAGCGCTACCCGGACCTCGACCTCCAGGTCCACGAGGAGCAGACCTCCTCGCTGCTGGAGGGGCTGGCCGCGGGGCGGCTGGACCTGCTGCTGCTCGCCGTGCCGCTCGGGGTGCCGGGTGTGACGGAACTTCCGCTCTTCGACGAGGACTTCGTGCTCGTCATGGAGCGCGACCACTGGCTCGGCGGACGGCAGGACATTCCGCGCGAGGCGCTGCGCGAGCTGCCGCTGCTGCTGCTCGACGAGGGGCACTGCCTGCGCGACCAGGCGCTCGACATCTGCCGTGAGGCGGGGCGCACGGAAGGCGCGCCGGTCACCACGACCGCGGCGGGCCTCTCCACCCTGGTGCAGCTGGTCGCCGGAGGGCTCGGGGTGACGCTGCTGCCGCGGACCGCGGTGACGGTGGAGACCGCCCGCAACGAGGCCCTGACGACGGGCTACTTCGCGGATCCGGCGCCCGCGCGACGGGTGGCGCTGGGGATGCGGACCGGGGCGGCCCGGCACGAGGAGTTCGAGGAGTTCGCGGCGGCGCTGCGCGGGGCGATGGGCGCGCTGCCGGTGCGCGTGGCGACGGCCGGCCGGTCCTGAATCAGGGTCCGGCCGGCCGTAGGGACGCTATTCGGCGCGCAGCCCGTCGGGGCGCATCAGGCGCCAGAGCACGGGCAGCGAGAGCAGGGTGACCAGCAGGATGAGACCTGCCCCGGCGCCGGCCAGCGGCAGGAACAGCAGCAGGTCGGAGACCTGTTTGCCCACCATCCAGCACAGGGTGGCGCCCAGGGCGAGGCCGCCGGCCACCGCCACCGCGAGCCCGAGGACCACGGGGATCGCGGTCTGCCAGAGCACCGACCAGCCGAGGGTGACCCGGCGGGTGCCGAAGGCGACGAGGACCGACAGGAGCCGCTTGCGCTCGCGCAGCTGCTCCAGCTGGGTGACCAGCATGGACGCGGCGATGAGCAGCAGGATGGCGGTCGCACCGACCTGGAGGCCGGTCTGGATGCTGGCGTACTGCCGGTCGCGTTCGACCGAGTTCAGAGAGGCCACGCGCATGCCGGGGTCGAGCCGTGCCGCCGTGTTGCGTATGTACTCGGCGGCGTCCGGGACGTCTTCGTCGTAGCGGATCTGGGCGATGGTCTGGGCTGACGGCAGGGTCCGCGCGTCGATCGCTCCGGGCGTGACCATGATGCCCCAGCGGTCCTCGCCGAGCGGATCGGTCCGGCTGCCGACGGTCCGGGCGTCGGCCGGCAGCGTCCAGCGCAGCGGGGGCCTGCTCCGGTTGTAGGTGTCGAACTCGATCTCCTTGCCCTTGCGGGCGGTCTGGTCGACCCAGCCGGCCTGGCCCTTGTCCTTGGGGTGGACGACGAAGGTGTCGCCGTCGCGGCAGGACGTGATCCGGGCGAGTTCGCGCAGGGTCGCGCAGTCGCCGACGGTGAACGAGGTGGTCGGCTGGATCTCTTCGCCCTTGTACGTGCCCGGCTTGGTCGCGTACGCCTCGACGGTCCCGATGACCTGGGTGACGCCCTTGGTGGCGCGGAACTCCTCGATCGTGTGCACGGCGGCTTCGCCGCCGACGATCTCGGACGCGGCGTAGATCTGGGCGCGGGAGGGGTCCTGGCCGGTGATCCTGTTGAAGTCGTCGTTCATCGCGGCGAACAGCATCTGCAGGGCCACCGCACCGGCCACGGCGACGGTGACGCCGCTGACCGCGCGGGAGGCGGCCCCGCTGCTTAGCTGGAGCCGGCGGGTGGCCAGTTGCCAGGGGACCGGGCCGCCGCGCAGGCGCTTGACGCATGCCTCGACGAGCCAGGGCAGCAGCAGGGCCAGGCCGCCCAGGACCAGCACCGCGCCTCCGGCGACGGGGTACGGGTTGACGGGGCCGTACTCCTCGACCTTGCCGGTGAGTCCGAAGACCGCGAGCCCGGCGAGGGGCAGCAGGAGTCGCCACCAGAGGCGCCGCTTGCGGCCGCGGCCGTTGCGTACGACTCCGAGCGGTTCGATGACCACGGAGCGCATGGCCGCCAGGGTGACGACGACCGAGGTGAGCGGGACGGCGAAGGCGATCAGGACGGACAGCAGGGGGTCGGGGGCCATGTCGGAGGGGAAGGCGCTGACGTCCCACACCTCGATGTGGCCGACGAACCGACGCCCCAGCAGGAACAGGACCAGCCCGATGGCGAGGCCGAGGACCGAGCCGAAGAGCGCCTCACCGGCCGCGATCCGGCGGGTCATCCGGATGTCGGCGCCCACCAGGCGCAGTGCGGCGAGCCGTCGGTCGCGGCGGTCGCCGCCGAAGCGTACGGCGGTGGCGATGAAGATGGCCACGGGGGCCAGCAGTACGACGCAGACCATGATGGTCAGCACGATGAGGATCGGCGGCAGGGGATCGCTCGGCCCGGGGTCGCCGTACCCGGCGACGCGGTGGCCGCCGGTCGCCCTGGTCAGGGTGTCGCTGCCGGCGTAGAACCACAGTTCGCCGGGCGAGCGCAGCCCTTCGTCCGCGATGGTGCCGGTCACCTCGTACGGCAGCCGCTGCCTGAGCAGTTCGTTGCCGGGGGAGCCGAGGAGTTTCCCGAGTGCGGGGGAGACCACCATCTCGCCGGGGGCGGGGAGGGCGGCGATCCCCGGGGGGACGACCGGGTGCGCGCCTTCCGCACGCATCAGGAAGCCGGTGATGGAGCGGTCGTGGTATTCGGTGCTCGCCTCTATCCGCAGGACCGTGCTGTCCGACTTCTTCGCGGACGCGTCGGGGGACTCCGAGATCTTGGTCTCGGAGCGGGCCTGGTCACGGGCGGACCGCTCGTCGAGCATGTGCGGGACGGAGGCGGCGGTGAGCAGGAGCGCCACGCCGAGCCCCACGCCGACCGCGGTGAGCAGGGTGCGGATCCACCCCTCGCGTCCGCCGGCGGCGGCGAACCGGATGCCGAGTCGGAGGTCGCGCAGCCAGGAGGCGGTACGGGAGGGCGGTTCGGGAGGGCGTACGGGCCCGGCCGGGGGCCTCTTCTCGTCGAGCAGGGTCATCCGGCGTGCTCCAGGTCGCGGGCCCGGCCGTCGCGGACGGTGATGTCGCGGTCGGAGTAGGCGGCGACGCGGGCCTCGTGGGTCACGAGCACCACGGCGACGTTGGCGGAGCGGGCCGCTTCGGTGAGCAGCTGCATCACGCGCTCACCGTTGAGGGAGTCCAGGGCGCCGGTCGGCTCGTCGGCGAAGACCACCTTCGGGGACGCGGCGAGGGCACGGGCCACGGCGACGCGCTGGCCCTGGCCTCCGGACACCTCGCCGGGCCGCTTGGCGCCGATGTCGTCGACCTCCAGGCGTTCCATCCACTCCAGGGCGGTGCGCTCGGCGGCCTTGCGGCGGGTGCCGTTCAGCCGCATCGGCAGGGCGACGTTCTCCACGCAGGTCAGTTCCGGGACGAGCTGGCCGAACTGGAACACGAAGCCGAAGTCGCTGCGGCGCAGGGCGCTGCGCTCGGCGTCCGACATCGCGGACAGCTCGCGGCCGGCGTAGGTGATGGTGCCGGAGTCCGGGGTGATGATCCCGGCCAGGCAGTGCAGGAGGGTGGACTTGCCGGAGCCGGAGGGGCCCATCACGGCGACGACCTCGCCGGGGTGGACGGAGAACGAGGCGCCGTCGAGTGCGGGGGTCGATCCGTACGTCTTGCGCAGATCCTGGGCGCAGAGCAGGGAGCCGGCGGGGATCACGGGGCCACCACCTCGGCGAGCTGGCCGAGTCGCGCGGCGGTGAGTTCCAGCCAGCGCAGATCGGCTTCGAGGTGGAACAGGGCGTGGTCGCAGATCAGCTGGTCGGCGAGATCTCCCCGGCGTTTGCGGTCGGTGAGGACGCGCATCATGCGCAGGTGCTCGGAGCGCTGGGCGTCGAGCACGTCGGCGGCGCTGCGGCCGGTGAGCATGGCCAGGACGACCTTGGTGTACAGGGTCGACTGGAGGTACGGTTCCGGCTTCTCGGGCTGCGCGAGCCAGGTGGCGACGTCGGTGATCCCGGCGTCGGTGATGGCGTAGCGCTTGCGCTCCGGGCCGCCGTCGGTCTCCACGCCGTCGACCTCGACGAGGCCGTTCTTGAGGAGGCGGGACATCGTCGAGTAGACCTGCCCGTAGTGCAGGGGGCGGTCGTGCCCGAACTTCTCGTCGAAGGTCCGCTTGAGGTCGTAGCCGTGGCGGGGACCGGACTCCAGGAGCCCGAGCAGGGTGTGGCCGATAGACATGACGAGGACTGTACACGGTGTGTATACCTGCCGTGTATACCGGTCGGGGAGGGTGGCCCGCGCGAGCCGGGGCCGCAGCGCGGCCCCGGCGGATCACTCCGGGTCCGGGGCCTTCGGCGGGCGTCCCCGGCGCGGGATCGGCGCCGCGCCTCCGGGCAGCCGTCCCGCCTCGGCGAGCGCCCGGCGCAGCAGGAACTCGATCTGCGCGTTCGCACTGCGCAGCTCGTCCGAGGCCCAGCGGGCCAGCGCGTCGTACACGGCCGGATCCAGCCGCAGCAGCATCTGCTTGCGCTGCTGCGGCCCGGTCTGCGGCGCCCGGCGCCGCGGGGTCTCGTCCGTCACTGGTAGAGCGTGCCCGTGTTCAGGACCGGCTGCGCCGCCCGGTCGCCGCACAGCACCACCATCAGATTGCTGACCATGGCGGCCTTGCGCTCCGAGTCGAGCTCGACGATGTCCTGCTCGGCGATGCGGGTCAGGGCCATCTCGACCATGCCGACCGCGCCCTCGACGATCTGCTGCCTGGCCGCGACCACCGCTCCCGCCTGCTGGCGCTGGAGCATCGCGGAGGCGATCTCGGGGGCGTAGGCGAGGTGACTGAAGCGGGACTCGATGATCCGGACGCCCGCCGCCCGGACGCGTGCCGTCAGCTCCACGGCCAGCTTCTCGGTGATCTCCTCGGCGTTGCCCCGGAGGGACAGGCCGCCCTCCTCGTGGGCGTCGTACGGGTACTCGATCGCGATGTGCCGGACCGCCGACTCGGTCTGGGTGGCGACGAACTCCAGGAAGTCGTCGACCTCGAAGAGGGCCTGTGCGGTGTCCTCGACCTTCCAGACGACGATCGCGGCGAGCTCGATCGGGTTGCCGTAGGCGTCGTTGACCTTGAGGACGGCGGTCTCGTGGTTGCGGACCCGGGTGGAGATCTTGCGGCTGGAGGTCAGCGGGTTGATCCAGCGCAGGCCGTCGTCGCGGATCGTGCCCACGTACCGGCCGAAGAGCTGGATCACCCTGGCCTCGCCCGGTGCGACCATCTTCACACCGCCCATGCAGAAGAACGAGGCGAGGGTGAGCAGCACGCCCAGGACGCAGACCGGGATGCCGAGGCCGTTGTTCCCGTTCGATCCGATGACGCCGCCGAGGATGGCCGCGCCTATGCCGATGACGACGCCGATCACGGTCAGCAGGAGGCCGAGGCCGCCGGCGATGCTGTGCGCCTTCGTCTCGCGGACCTGCGGTTCCGGCATCTCCGGCGCGTCCGGCGTGAGGTCGGTCCGGGGTCCGGCGGGTGTGGTCGGGTTGAGCGGTTCGGTCATGGAATCCCCCGTTTCGGTGGGCTAGCTGTTCGCTAGCAATGTGATTACACATTAACGGTTCTCGCAACCCTGCGCACCCCTCGGGAGTCGGTTCCTTTGGGAGCGGGTGCTGATTGTCACGTCCGGAAAATGCGGGATCGCTCGCTTTTTGTCCTTGTCAACGGTGTTAGCTGGCAGGTCCGAGCTGATCCGGTCGAGCAGAGAAACGGGAGCAACACAGCAATGGGTCGAGCGGATGCGCGACGAGCTCAGCGGCGCGGGTCGCGGCGGGCCGAGAAGAGCGGCGGCATACGCGGACTCTTCACCTGGCGGAAACTGCTGGGCGCGGTCTTCACCGTCTGCCTGCTGGGCATGGGCGGCTTCGCCGTGCTCTACATGCTCGTGGACGTGCCCGAGGGCAATGCCCAGGCCAAGCTGCAGAGCAACATCTACAAGTACTCCGACGGGACCCTGCTGGCGAGGACCGGTGAGGTCAACCGGGAGATCGTGGACCTCGCGCAGGTGCCGAAGGAGGTCCAGATGACCTTCGTCGCCGCGGAGAACAAGTCCTTCTACCAGGACAAGGGCGTCGACTTCAAAGGCACCGCGCGCGGCCTGCTGAACACGCTCTCCGGCAAGGGCAAGCAGGGTGGCTCGACCATCACCCAGCAGTACGTCAAGAACTACTACCTCGACCAGGACCAGACGGTCACCCGCAAGCTCAAAGAGCTGGTCATCTCCCTGAAGGTGGACCAGAAGAAGAAGAAGAGCGAGATCCTCGCCGGGTACATCAACACCAGCTACTACGGCCGGGGCGCCTACGGCATCCAGGCCGCGGCACAGGCGTACTACGGCAAGGACGCCAAGGAGCTGAACGTGGCCCAGGGCGCCTACCTCGCCGCCCTGCTCCAGGCGCCCAGCCAGTACGACTGGGCCATCGCCGGCCCGAAGGGGAAGGCGCTCGTCCAGGAGCGCTGGAACTACGTGCTGAACAACATGGTCGAGGAGAAGTGGCTGGACGCCGGCAAGCGCCAGGGCCTGAAGTTCCCGGTCCCGCAGGACCCCAAGCCGCTGAACGGCGTCGCGGGACAGAAGGGGTACATCGTCGAAGCGGCCCGCAAGGCGGTGCTGGAGGAGACGGGCCTCAGCAGCCAGCAGTTCGACCTCGGCGGCTGGACGATCACCGTCAACATCGACAAGAAGAAGCAGCAGCAGCTGGAGAAGTCGGTCGAGACGAAGCTGATCGACCACCTGGACACCAAGAAGCGCAAGCTCGACCAGGACATCCAGGCCGGCGCCGTCTCGGTGGACCCGAAGACCGGTGCGGTGCTCGCGCTGTACGGAGGCCGCGGCCAGAACGAGCACTGGACGTCGAACGCCACCCGCGCCGACTACCAGCCCGCCTCCACCTTCAAGCCGGTCATCCTCGCCGCCGCCCTCGACCAGGAGTCGGTGACGCAGGAAGGCCAGGAGATCACCGCGAACACCCGCTACGACGGCACCAGCAAGCGGCCCGTCGAGGGCAGTGACATCGCCTTCGCGCCGGAGAACGAGGACGGCCAGAACTACGGCTCGGTCACCGTCCAGACCGCGATGAACAAGTCCATCAACTCCGTCTTCGCGCAGATGGGCGTGGACGTCGGCATGGACAAGGTGATGCAGACCGCCGGCAAGCTCGGCATGAACGTGGAGGGCCTGGAGGCCGTGCCCGCGCAGACGCTCGGCTCCATGGGCGCGAGCCCGATGGCGATGGCCGGCATCTACGCCACGCTCGACAACCACGGCAAGAAGGTCACCCCGCAGATCGTCAAGTCGGCCGTGCACCAGAGCGACGACCCGGTGCGGATGCCCGCCGCGATCGGCGACCAGGTGATCAGCCGCCAGGCCGCGGACTCCGTGACCTCCGTGCTGACCGGTGTGGTCGACGACGGTACGGCCCATCGCTCGGTGCGTAACGCCGAAGGCCTGGCCGACCAGCAGATCGCGGGCAAGACCGGTACGTCGGACGACAACAAGTCGGCCTGGTTCAGCGGCTACACCCCCGACCTAGTCACGTCGGTGGGCCTGTTCGGTGAAGCCGCCTACCCCCGCACCGACGACGACGGCAAGAAGGTCCGGAAGGGCGCGCAGGTGACCCTGGAGGGCGCCGGCGGCGGTGGCCGCGTCAACGGCGGCGGCTTCCCGGCCGAGATCTGGGCGGACTTCACCGCGAAGGCCATGGGCGAACCGAGCGAGTTCGTGCTCGACACCGACATGGGCGCCGCGGTCACCCCGCCCCCGGACACCAGCTCGCCGAGCACCACCACGTCCCCCTCCGAAGAGGCCTCGCCCTCCGACGAGCCGACGACCAAGGCGCCCACGACCGAGCCGCCCACGACGACCGCGCCGCCGGAGACCACACCGCCCGCCAGCCCGACCGGGGACCCGACGACCAAGCCGCCGACCGACCCGTCGACCGAGCCGGGCCCGACGGACTCCGCCGAGCTCCCGCTGGATCCCGGCGGCAACAACCGCCCGGACAACGAGGACGCCGTGACGCGCTGACGCGGCGTCACCGTCACGTCGCCGGAACGGGCGGTGTGCGGGGGGAGGCCCCCCGCACACCGCCCGTTCCCGTCTTCCGAGGAGCGGGGCCGGTCACTGCCCCCGGGTGGGCATCTCGAACCAGACCACCTTGCCGGTCGACAGACGCGTCGCGCCCCACCGCCGGGCCAGCCGGTTCACCAGGAACAGGCCGCGGCCGCCCTCGTCCATGTCCCGCGCCCGGCGCTGCCGGGGCAGCTGCGGGGCGTCGTCGCCGACCTCGCAGCGCAGGATGTCGGTCCGCAGCAGCCGCAGGGTCACCGGCCGCTCCGCATACCGCACGGCATTGGTCACCACCTCGCTGACCAGGAGCTCCACCGAGTCCGCGATGTCGTCGAGCCCCCACCGGCTGAGCGCCCGGCGGGCCAGCCTGCGGGCCCGGCCCGGGGCGGAGTCCTCCGGTTCCAGGAACCAGTACGCCACATCGCTCGGCGCGATCCCGTCGAAGCGGGCGGCGAGCAGCGCGATGTCGTCGTCCCGGTCGCCCGGACCGAGCATGTCCAGCACGTCGTCGCAGAGCGCTTCCAGCGGCGGCGAGTGGTCCGGGCCGGTCAGCCGTGCCGTGGCGGCGAGCCGCTCGCGCAGCTGCTCGATGCCCGTCCACACGTCCCGCAGCCGCGACTCGACCAGTCCGTCGGTGTAGAGGAGCAGGGTGGCGCCCGCGGGCGCGTCCAGCTCCACGGCCTCGAAGTCCACTCCGCCGACGCCGATCGGGGCCCCCGGCGGCACCTTCAGCACCTCGGCCCGGCCGCCGAGGTGGAGCAGGACGGGCGGCGGGTGGCCGGCGTTGGCGATGGTGATGCGGTGCGCGACGGGGTCGTACACCGCGTACAGGCAGGTCGCCATCCGGTCGCTGCCGAGCCGCTGGGCCTGCTCGTCGAGGTGGTGCAGGACCTCCTGCGGCGGCAGGTCCAGCCCGGCCAGGGTCTGGGCGGTGGTGCGCAGCTGGCCCATGATCGCCGCGGAGGTCATGGAGTGGCCCATGACGTCGCCGACGACCAGCGCGACCCGGCTGCCGGGCAGCGGGATCGCGTCGTACCAGTCGCCGCCGACCCGGGCCGTCTCCGCGGCGGGGAGGTAGCGGGAGGCGAGCCGGACGCCGGTGGGCTGGGGGAGCGAGTCGGGCAGCATGGTGCGCTGGAGCTCGTCGGCGATGTACGCCTCGCGGCCGTAGAGCACGGCCTTGTCGATGCCGAGCGCGGTGTGCGTCGCCAGCTGGGCCGCGACCAGCAGGTCGTTGGCCTCGAACGGCGGGCGCTCGGTGCCGCGCAGGAACACCGCCGCGCCGATCACCCGGCGCCGGCCGCGCAGCGGGGCCAGGATCGCCCGGTGGCCGGAGGGTACGGTGCGGTCCGCGCCGAGCAGTTCGGGCAGCGCGACCCGGGCCGCGGCGGAGTCGCCGAACACCGGCCGGACCCCGCGCAGCACCTCGGCCAGCGCGCCTCCCGCCAGGACCTCGCAGAGTTCGGCGGCGGGCGTCGGATCGGCCTGCGGGTCGACGGCGGGCAGCCGCAGCCGCTCGCTCTCCGACAGGTTCTCGGTGTCCTCGTCGCTCAGCCGCAGCCGGTCGGAGCGGCGCAGCCGCAGCACGAACGGGTTGACGGGACGCTCGTCACCGACCGGCAGCGGATCGCGGAGGTAGACGAGTATGGCGTCGGAGAACGTCGGCACACTGGCCCGGCACAGCCCCAGCACGATCTCGTCCAGGTCTATCCCGCGGGCGATCCGCCGGGTCGCGGCCCCCACGAAGCGCAGCCGGTCGCCCTCGCGACGGGCCACGGCCTGCGGGTCGGGGCCGGCCGGCGGGCCCGACCCGGCCGCGGCCGGGTCGGGGCCCATGGCCGGGGCCGGGATCGCAGCGGTGGCAGGGGCCGCCGCCGCGGCGTCGCGCTGCCTCGGCCGGGTGCGTTCCTGCGACCGGGCGGCGAGAGGCTGCCGGCCTTCGTGTGAGGTGGGGTGCTCCGTCACGCGTGGGGTTCCGTCCGTCCGGGCCGGTTGTATGAGGCAATCACCTCGTGGGGCGCTACTGTGCCCCGGCGAGAGCGGCAATCACAACGGCTGACCTCTCGTGCCCCGGAACACGGGGCCGAAACCGGACGTCGGCACCGGGCTTCGGTGACAACGTTTCCGGGGTCGGGGCGGCGGACGGCGAGCACGTCTCCACCCCCTCGTCGTGGCTCATGCGATGCAGGCAACTCGTGCGACTCATACGACTCATACGACTGATGCGGTTCATGCAGTGGGCAGCGTGTGCGATGACTCGATGACGTGCGGTCAGGCCGTGTGCCGCGCCCGTCGGTTGGGCCGGGGCCGGTCTCCTCGGGACGATCCTATGTTTGCCCCCCTGGGGTGCATCAAGGGTCTCACGACGACACGGGGGAGGGGGTCCGGTCCCAGTCATCCGGCAACCGGTCCCAGTCGGCGGGCAGCGCGGGCACCCGCCAGTGCGGATCGGGCCGCCAGTTCTCCCAGCCGTCCCGGAACGGCGCGCCCCATTCACGGATCACCCCGACGGCCGCCCGGCCCGCCGCGAGCACCTGCCGGGCGGTGGCCGGGGACATCAGGCCGACCCGCTGGGCCTGGGCGAACTCGTCCTCGTCGCGCCAGAGCCAGCTGTGGTCCGGGTAGACCGAGATGTCGAGGAAGTGGTCCACGGAGTCGATTCCGCCGGCCCAGCGGGTGCGGGGTTCCTCCAGGTTCACGTACCAGCTGCGGAACTGCCAGCCGTGCTCCCAGAACAGCCACACGGACCACGGCTCGCCCGGCCGGGCCAGCTTCAGCACCCCGTTGCCCAGCCAGGGCGAGCGGGCGGTGGTGCGCGGGGCCGTGTACCGGGTGGCGAGCGGTTCGGCGTGCACCTCCGTGCCGTCCGCCAGTACCGGCTTCACGCACTCGGTACCGGGGGCGACCCAGACGGCGAGCAGCTCGTCGGTGTCCTGGACGACGGTGACGGGGCGGCAGATGTGCACCGGGTTCGGGGCCCGGCCGGGCCCGGCGCCGGGCCGGCGCGGTCCGTTGCCGCGGTAACGCCACAGGATCTGATCACCCGGCGCCCAGCGCTCGGTCTCTCCGGTACCTGTCATGGAGGGATCTTAGTGACGAACCCGCGCCGGCACAGCGACGCACGTCACGGGCGGGTCATACGCAGCACGTCCAGCGCCTCGTCGAGCTGCTCCACGGTGAGGTCGCCGCGCTCGACGTAACCGGACTCCAGCACCACCTCGCGGATCGTCCGCCGTTCGGCCAGGGACTTCTTGGCGACCTTCGCGGCCTCCTCGTAGCCGATGTACTTGTTCAGCGGGGTGACGACGGACGGGGAAGACTCCGCGTACTCCCTGGCCCGCTCGACGTTCGCGGTGATCCCGTCGACCGTGCGGTCGGCGAGCAGCCGCGAGACGTTGGCCAGCAGCCTGACCGACTCCAGCAGGTTCTTCGCGATGACGGGCAGCATCACGTTCAGCTCGAAGTTGCCCGCGGCGCCCGCGACGGCCACCGTCGTGTCGTTCCCCGTCACCTGCGCGGCGACCATCAGGACGGCCTCGGGAATGACCGGATTCACCTTGCCCGGCATGATCGAGGAGCCCGGCTGGAGGTCGGGGAGGCTGATCTCGGCCAGTCCGGTGCGCGGGCCGGAGGCCATCCAGCGCAGATCGTTGGAGATCTTCGTGAGGGAGACCGCGATCGTGCGGAGCTGGCCGGAGGTCTCGACGAGGCCGTCCCGCGCGCCCTGCGCCTCGAAGTGGTTGCGGGCCTCGGTGAGCGGCAGCCCCGTGACGCGGGCGACCTCGGCGATGACAGCGGCGGAGAAGCCGGGCGGGGTGTTGATGCCGGTGCCGACGGCCGTCCCGCCGAGCGGTAGTTCGGCGAGGCGGGGGAGCGAGGCGCGCAGCCGTTCGACGCCGTAGCGGATCTGTGCCGCGTACCCGCCGAACTCCTGGCCGAGGGTGACGGGGGTGGCGTCCATCAGATGGGTGCGTCCCGACTTCACCACGTCCGCGAACTCGTCGGACTTGCGCTCCAGCGCCGCCGCCAGGTGGTCCAGGGCAGGGATCAGCTCGCCGGTGACCGAGCCGGTCGCGGCGATGTGCACGGAGGAGGGGAAGACGTCGTTGGAGGACTGCGAGGCGTTGACGTGGTCGTTGGGGTGGACCGGGCGGCCGAGCCGTTCGGTGGCGAGCGTGGCCAGGACCTCGTTGGTGTTCATGTTCGAGGAGGTGCCGGACCCCGTCTGGAACACGTCGACCGGGAAGTGTGCGTCCCAGCGTCCCTCGGCGACCTCCGCCGCGGCCTCCTGAATCGCCTCGGCGATCCCGGGGTCGAGGACCCCCAGCTCGGCGTTCACCTTGGCCGCCGCCGCCTTGATGCGGGCCAGGGCGGCGATGTGGGCCCGTTCCAGACGCTGCCCGGAGACCGGGAAGTTCTCCACGGCCCGTTGGGTCTGGGCCCGCCACTTGGCGTCGGCGGGCACCCGGATCTCACCCATCGAGTCGTGCTCGATGCGGTACTTCGCGCCTGTTTCGTCGTCCATGGTCGTTCAACCTCCTGAAAAAGATGAGCACTTGTCTTGTTCCATGTATTCCCAAGTTGCCTACCGACCAGTAAATACCGGGGGTAACCACAACCTCGGGAGGCGCAATGAGGCGTACCGGACACCGACTCCGATGTACGGTCGCGGCCGCCGCCGCCATGGCGGCGGCACTCGGCGGCATGACCGTCGCCGCCGGTCCGGCAGGGGCCGCCCCGGCCCGGCCCGGTACCACCAGTACCGCATCCACCCCGCTGCCGCCCGAACTGGAGGCCCTGCGCGCCGCCGAGGCCACCCGGCTGTACGGCGACCCGGCCGAGCGGCCGCTCGCCGAGCGCAAGACCGGGCTCATCTCCCTCGGCGACAGCGAGATCTCGGGAGAGGGCGTCGGCACGTACGAGGCGGGCACCAACGGGCCCGACAACTGGTGCCACCGCTCGCCCGACTCGGCCATCCACCGCACCGGCATCCCGGCCGACGTCACGTACAACGTCTCCTGCTCGGGGGCGTACACCGGAAACATCGTCATCGGCGGCTCGAAGCAGTACGCCGACGAACTCGTGCAGAGCGACAGCCTCGCCATCAAGGCGCGCAACACCCGCATCAAGATGGTCGTGCTGGTGGCGGGTGCCAACGACGACCTCCAGTTCGGTCCGGTCATGACGGACTGCGTCGAGCGCTGGGTCCTCCTCCAGGGCGCGTGCCAGTCGAAGTACGAGGGCGGCTGGCAGGCCCGCGTCGACGGACTCGTGCCCAAGGTCGAGAAGACCGTGCGCGACCTGCGGACGGTCATGACCGGCGCCGGTTACGCCGACGGCGACTACAAGCTCGTCGTCATGGGCTACCCGAGCCCCATCGGCCCGGACTTCTACGACAACCCGAACTTCCCCGGCAAGCTTCCCGGCGGCTGCGCCGGATACGACTCCGACGCCGCCTGGGGCCGTAACGCCGCCGTGCCCGCCTTCGAGCGCGGCATGCGCAAGGTGGCCGCCGACACCGGAGCGGTCTACCTCGACAACTCCCGGCTCTTCCACGGACACGAGGTGTGCAGCGAGTCCGCCTGGGCGCGCGGCCTGTTCATCGACCTCTCGCACTTCCCGCCGGACTCCAACTCCGTCCGGCAGTCCTTCCACCCGAACGCCGCCGGCCACGGCGCCTTCGCCTCCTGCCTCACCCAGATCTACAACTCCGGCCTGCGCGAGGCGAGCTGCGCCGACCCGGCGAGCACCGGAAAGCCCGTCCTGCAGGCAGCCGCCTGGGACGACGTCTACAAGCCCCTGCGCGGGGAGGCGACGGGCAGCTGCCTGGACGCCCCGGCGTCGGTCACCCGCAACAACACCGGTGTCACCGGCTGGGAGTGCCACGGCGGACGCAACCAGGGATGGTGGTACGACTCCGGCACGAAGACCCTGCGCACGGAGCTGAGCCACGACCGCTGCCTGGACGTCCCGGGCGCGAACTACAAGGCGGGCGCGGCCCTCATCCTCTACAACTGCTCGGGTGCGGCGAACCAGCAGTTCGTCCGGCAGACGGGCACCCTGCGCCCGGCCGCCTCGACCGGACTGTGCGCCACCCTGGCGGGGGCCCACGACCCGCTGAGGCTGCAGCCCTGCGACGGGAGCGCGCAGCAGCGCTTCGCGTGACCCGGCCGGTACGGGGAGGGGCGCCCGCCCCTCCCCGTGCCGCCGCCGTCAGTCCGACGTGACGAACGCGCCCAGGATCGCCGCCAGGTACCCCGGGTCGTCCGCCCCGCACAGCTCGCGCGCCGAGTGCATCGAAAGACCGGGCACGCCCACGTCGACGGTCTGCACACCCAGCCGGGCCGCGGTGAGCGGCCCGATCGAGGTGCCGCACGGCATCGCGTTGTTGGAGACGAACGGCTGCCACGGCGCCCCGGCCCGCTCGCAGGCGGACGCGAACACCGCGATCCCGGTCGAGTCGGTGGCGTACCGCTGATTGACGTTGACCTTGACCGTGGGACCGCTGTTGGGCAGCGGGCGGTGGCCGGGATCGTGGCGCTCCGCGTAGTTGGGGTGGACGGCGTGGGCCATGTCGGCCGAGACGCAGAAGGCCCCGGCCAGCGCCCGCGACCAGTCCTCCGGGGATCCGCCGCGGGCGGCCACCGAACGGCTCAGCACGCGCTCCAGCAGCGGGCTCTGCGCACCCGTGTCGGAACCGCTGCCGACCTCCTCGTGGTCGAAGGCCGCCAGGACCGGGATGTACGAGGGCTCCCCGGCCGCCGTCGCCGCGCCGGTCAGGGCCGTGACACCCGCGTGCACCGACACGAGGTTGTCCAGCCGGGAGGAGACCACGAACTCCCGTTCCGCGCCCAGATATCCGGGGGGCTGGATGTCATGGAGCATCAGGTCCCAGCCGAGGACCTCGTCCGGTTCGGCCTCCGCCGCCGCCGCGACCCTGCGCAGCAGCGCTCCCTCCTCGGCGTCGCCGAGCGACCAGACCGGCGCGAGGTGCTGCTGCCGGTCCAGCGCCAGGCCGTCGTTGACGGAACGGTCCAGGTGGATCGCCAGCTGGGGCACGCGCAGCAGCGGTTCGTCGATCTGGACGAGCCGTGAGTCCGTGCGGCCGCCGGGGCCGCGCAGGGCCAGCCGCCCCGAGATCCCCAGATCGCGGTCCAGCCAGGTGTTGAGCGGGACCCCGCCGTAGATCTCCACCGCGAGCTGCCGCCAGCCGGCGGCGCCGGTGTCGGGGGTGGGCTTGATGCGCAGGTTGGGCGAGTCGGTGTGGGTGCCGATGATCCGGAACGGTGTGTGGCAGGGCGTGCCCTCGGGGGCGTACCAGGCGATCAGGGCGCCGCCGCGGAGGACGAAACTGCCGCCCGTGGTGCCCGTCCAGTCCTCGGTGCCGCGCAGCTCGCGGAAGCCGGCCTTCTCCAGGCGCTGGGCCGCGCTCGCCACGGCGTGGTACGGGGAGGGGCTGGCCCTGATGAAGGAGAGCAGGTCGTCGGCGTGGCTGCGGTGAGGGACCGGCGTCATGCGGTGTCCGCCTTTTCGGAGTGGGACGGTGAGGGTGGTCTGGCGTGCGGGTCGGGCGGCGGGGTGTCGTGGTGACGGGCGGTGGGGAGCCGCGGGTGGGGCGGGGTGTCGGGAGCGGGTCGGGCGGCGGGGGTTCGTGGTGCCGGCGTCCGGGCCGGGAGGCGGGTGCTCCGGGGGCGCGGCGCGGGGTGGGGTGTGGTCCGCCGGGATTCCGGACAACTCACCGCATCGGCCCGGTGTCCCGCAAGCCGCGCGGACGTCCCCCTGCGCGAAAGCGGCGGTGCGGCCGCGGCTCGGGCGGGGGGTGTGGAGCCGTCCCGGGCGGCGGTGCGGGGTCCCGACCGCAAGTCCGGGGCGATCGGTCCCGGGTGCGGGCCCCGCTCCCGGGGCGCGATGCCGCCGCGGGCGCGAGCGGGGGCCACCGGTCCGCATCGCGCGAGATTGGCTGGATCTCGTCGTACGCGGGCGCTCCGGGCGGGCCGTCACGGCACCGCCGGCGCGGATGCCGCCGCCCCGGTCGCTGACCGGCTGACCGTCCCGGTCGCTGAACGGTTGGCCGTCCGGGGCGCTGACCGCCTGACCGCCCCGGTCGCTGAGCGGTGGTTCCGGTGTTTCCGGTCCCCCCGGTGGCCCCGTTCGCTCCGTTCGCTCCGGTGGTCCCGCCCGCCGGCCCCGGGGGGCGTCGAACGCCGGCCGGGGGGACGTCGAACGCCGGACCCGGTCATCGAACGACGGAGGGGCGCCCCGGCCGCAGCCGGAACGCCCCTCGTGGTTACGCCGGTCCGTCAGCCCAGGCCGGGGCCGCGCACCGGAATGCTGGTGAACGTCGGGGCGGGGGCGGGCTCGGTGAAGAAGTCGTTGCCCTTGTCGTCCACGACGACGAACGCCGGGAAGTCCTCGACCTCGATCTTCCAGACCGCCTCCATGCCGAGCTCCTCGTACTCGACGACCTCGACCTTCTTGATGCAGTCCTGCGCGAGGCGGGCCGCCGGGCCGCCGATCGAACCGAGGTAGAAGCCGCCGTGCGCGTCGCACGCGTCGGTGACCTGCCGGGAGCGGTTGCCCTTCGCCAGCATCACCTTGGAGCCGCCCGCCGCCTGGAACTGCGCGACGTAACTGTCCATCCGGCCGGCCGTGGTCGGACCGAAGGAACCGGACGCGTACCCCTCGGGCGTCTTCGCCGGTCCCGCGTAGTACACCGGGTGGTCCTTCAGGTACTGCGGCATCTCCTCGCCCGCGTCCAGCCGCTCCTTGATCTTGGCGTGCGCGATGTCGCGCGCCACGACCAGCGGGCCGGTCAGCGAGAGCCGGGTCTTGACCGGGTACTTCGTCAGCTCGGCGAGGATCTCGTCCATCGGCCGGTTGAGGTCGATCTTCACGACGTCGCCCGCCTCGTCGAGGTGCTCGTCCGTCGTGTCGGGCAGGAAGCGCGCGGGGTCCTTCTCCAGCTGTTCCAGGAAGACGCCCTCGGCGGTGATCTTCGCGGTCGCCTGGCGGTCGGCCGAACAGGACACGGCGATGGCGACGGGCAGCGAGGCGCCGTGCCGGGGGAGACGGACCACGCGCACGTCGTGGCAGAAGTACTTGCCGCCGAACTGCGCCCCGATGCCGATCTTCTGCGTGAGCTCGAAGACCTTCTCCTCCAGCTCCTTGTCGCGGAAGCCGTGACCGGTCGGCGAGCCCTCGGCGGGCAGCTCGTCCAGGTAGTGCGCGGAGGCGTACTTCGCGGTCTTCAGGGCGAACTCGGCCGACGTGCCGCCGACGACGATCGCCAGGTGGTACGGCGGGCAGGCCGCCGTACCCAGCGAACGGATCTTCTCCTCCAGGAACTTCATCATGGAGGCCTCGTTGAGGACCGCCTTGGTCTCCTGGAAGAGGAACGACTTGTTGGCCGAGCCGCCGCCCTTGGCCATGAAGAGGAACTTGTACGCGCCGCCGTCGGTCGCGTACAGCTCGATCTGCGCCGGGAGGTTCGAGCCGGTGTTCTTCTCGTCCCACATGTTCAGCGGGGCCATCTGCGAGTACCGCAGGTTGAGCTTGGTGTACGCGTCGAAGATGCCGTGCGACAGCGCCTCCTCGTCACCGCCCGCCGTCAGCACGTTCTGTCCGCGCTTGCCCATGACGATCGCGGTGCCGGTGTCCTGGCACATGGGCAGCACGCCCGCCGCGGCGATGTTCGCGTTCTTCAGCAGGTCGAGCGCGACGAACTTGTCGTTGGACGACGCCTCGGGGTCGTCCACGATCCGCCGCAGCTGCGCCAGGTGCGCGGGCCGCAGATAGTGCGAGATGTCGTGCATGGCCTCGGCGGCCAGGGTGCGCAGCGCCTCCGGCTCGACCTTGAGGAACGTACGTCCGTCGGCCTCGAAGGTGGACACACCCTCGGCGGTGACCAGGCGGTACGGCGTGGTGTCCTCTCCCAGGGGGAGCAGATCGGAGTACGCAAACTCTGGCATTACGGCCATTCCTCACTCGGCAGACAGCGGCTGACCTCCCTTGGGCAGCGCACCCACCAGGGTAGGACCCCGTGGGGGCGGCGGGTCTGTGAGGTAGGGCTCACCGGATCCGGCCCGCTTCCCCGTCCGCCGCCGCCCGCGATCCCCGTCAGCCCCTAGTCGCGATCTATCGCGTTTGGGTACGCTGGGCCGGTGGACCTCGAAAAGCACCCCCAGCAGCCCGCCGCGCAAGCCGGACCCGACGTCATCCGGGCGTCCGACGCGGACCGGGACCGGATCGCGGACATCCTGCGGGAGGCGATGGCCGAGGGGCGGCTGACCGCCGACGAGCACGCCGAGCGCGTCGATTCCGTCTACCGCGCCAAGACCGTCGGGGAACTCGAACCGCTGGTACGGGACCTGCCGGCGCCGGGCGGCACGCCCAGGGCCGTCGGCGCCGCGTACGACCGCACCCCCGACGCGCCGACGGGCCCCGCCGACAACCTGGTCGCGATCTTCAGCAGCGCCACCCGCAAGGGGCGCTGGCGGGCCGGCGGGCGCATGAACGCGTTCTCGCTGTTCGGCAGCGTGGAAATCGATCTGACCGAGGCGCTGTTCGGGCAGCGGCTGACCGTGATCAACGCGACCTCCGTCTTCGGGAGCGTGGACATCCGCGTTCCCGAGAACATCTCGCTGCGCGGCAGCGGGACGGGAATCTTCGGCAGCTTCGAGGTCACCACGCTGGAGTCGGTGGATCCCGAGGCGCCCGTGGTGGCCGTCAACGGGTACTCGGTGTTCGGCAGCGTCGAGGCGAAGCCCAAACGCGGCAAGTTCATCGCGGATCTCCAGGACCGGCTGCGTAAGCACCTCGGACACTGACGGGGCCGCGACGGCGGGCGGCGGGGCGCGGCGGCGGACCGGAGTGCGGAGCGCCCGGATTCGGGTGCGCGTCCGCTCGACCGCAAGGCCGTGCGCCGGAACTGAGTGCCACTCAGTGCATAGGCGCGCGCACAGCGGGTAGGGAGTGCTGCATCGCCTCTTGCTCGCGAAGTCGTCGTCAGGAGTGGACCGTGCTGCAACCGCCGCATCAGCCCCTGCAGGTCGCCGCCATCCCTTCCCAGCGGACCCCCGCCAGGGAGGACCAGGCAGGCCCCTGGCATTCGGAGGCGGTGTGCCGCCGGGATGAAGCCGGGCTGTTCTTCGCCCCTTCGAAGGAGCCGACTGCTGCCCGGCTGTCGCGCGAGGAGTCCGCGAAGCGGGTCTGCGCGCGCTGCCCCGTGATGATCGAATGCCGGGAGCACGCCTTGGTGCAACCGGAGCCCTACGGGGTCTGGGGCGGCCTCACGGCTGCCGAACGCCGCGTGGCGCTCGCCCGCCGCAGACGGCGCGAGGCGGAACTCAAGGCGTCCGGCGCCACCGACCGCATAGCCGCGGCCGGCTGAACGAATTCCGGGCTCGCCGTACCGGGCCTTCCCGGCCGGGCGTACCCGCCCCCGTCCTGCGCGAAGAGGCGCCCCCACCGCACAAGGGGGCGCCTCTTCGCGCGGAGGCGGTAAACGCCCCTACCTCACTTGGCGCGGTCGAAGTCGATCGCGCTGTAGGCACGCAGCTTCGACAGCCGGTGCGTGGAGTCGATCTTGCGGATGGTGCCCGACTTGGAGCGCATGACGATCGACTCGGTGGTCGCCGTCTCCGCGCGGTAGCGCACGCCGCGCATCAGCTCGCCGTCCGTGATGCCGGTCGCCACGAAGAACACGTTGTCCCCGCTGACCAGGTCGTCCGTGGACAGCACCCGGTCCAGGTCGTGTCCGGCGTCCAGGGCGCGCTGCCGTTCGGCGGCGTCCTTCGGCCAGAGCTTGCCCTGGATGACACCGCCGAGGCACTTTATGGCGCAGGCCGAGATGATGCCTTCGGGCGTGCCGCCGATCCCCATGAGGAGGTCGACGCCGGTGCCCTCGCGGGCGGCCATGATCGAGCCCGCGACGTCGCCGTCGGAGATGAACTTGATCCGGGCGCCGGTCTCCCGGATCTCCTTGACGATGCCCTCGTGGCGGGGGCGGTCCAGGATGACGACGGTGACGTCCTCGGGCGTGGAGTTCTTCGCCTTCGCGACCCGTCGGATGTTCACCGAGACGGGGGCGTTGATGTCGACGAAGTCGGCGGCCTCGGGGCCGGTGACGAGCTTGTCCATGTAGAAGACGGCGGACGGGTCGAACATCGCGCCCCGGTCCGCGGCGGCCAGCACGGCGATCGCGTTCGGCATGCCCTTGGCGTTGAGGGTGGTGCCGTCGATCGGGTCGACGGCGATGTCGACCTCGGGGCCGGTGCCGTCGCCGACGCGCTCGCCGTTGAACAGCATGGGCGCTTCGTCCTTCTCGCCCTCACCGATGACGACGATGCCGTTCATCGACACGGTGGAGACGAGGGTCCGCATGGCCTTCACGGCGGCGCCGTCGGCGCCGATCTTGTCCCCGCGTCCGACCCAGCGCCCGGCGGCCATGGCAGCGGCCTCGGTGACCCGGACGAGCTCCAGCGCGAGGTTGCGGTCGGGGGCCTCCGGGGAGACCTCCAGCTGGGACGGCAGATGATGCTCGGACATCGGAGCGCACCTTTCTGTACGACGACGACCGGATGAGGGTGATGTGACTCTATCGTCAGGTCGATAAAATGAGCAGACCGGGTCACGAATGAGCGGACCGCCCTCATCCGGTCGCCGGTCGGGGCCCTCGGGCGGGCGGCCTCCGTCCCTCGACCCGGCCCCCGGTCCGGTCCCGTCGGGGCTGATGCGACGATGGACGGGTGGCAAGCAAGCGAGGCAAGCAGACGGTGCGGGACATGATCCTGTCGTTGGCGGCGATCTCCGCCGTGGCAGGGGTCGTCTACATCTTCATCCCGCACGACGACAAGGCCGATCCGGTCAAGGCGGTCGACTACCGCGTCGAGCTCCTGACCGCGCGGCGCGCCGCCCCGTACCCGGTGGCCGCCCCGAGCGGACTGGCGGGCTGGAAGCCCACCTCGGTCGGTTACGACCGCCAGGCGGGCAACAGGTGGCACCTGGGATTCCTCGACCCGGACGGCGGGTACGTCGCGGTGGAGCAGTCGACCTCCCCGGCGCAGACGTACGTCACCGAGGTCAGCCAGAAGGCGAAGGACACCGGGCGCACGCGGCAGGTGGCGGGGAAGGCCTGGCAGCACTGGAAGGGCCCGAAGTACGACGCCCTCGTGCGCCAGGACAAGGGGGCGACCACGGTCGTGACCGGGTCCGCCTCGCCCGAGCGCCTGGCGGAGATGGTGGCGGCACTCAAGACGTCCTGACGGCCGCGCCTGCGCGCGTACGCATGAGGAAGGCCCTGGAGCACCTGCTCCAGGGCCTTCCTGTGTGCCGTGCGCGGCCCCCGGGGGCCGGCGGGGCTCAGACGGTCTTGACGACCTCGTCGAACGCCAGGCGCGGCAGACGCGGGAACCAGGCGTCCTCGCCCGGCTTGCCGATGTTGACGACCATCAGCACGTTGTGGTCGCCGTCGAGGAACTCCTTTTCGATGCCCGCGGCGTCGTAGCCGGTCATCGGGCCGGCGGCCAGGCCGGCGGCGCGGACGCCGATGATGAAGTAGGCGGCCTGCAGGGCGCCGTTCAGCGCGGCGGCCGACTCGCGGACCGGGCGCTCGGAGAAGAACGCGTCCTTGGCCTGCGGGAAGTGCGGCAGCAGGGCCGGGAGCTCCTCGTGGAACTCGTTGTCGGTCGCCAGGATCGCGACCAGCGGGGCGGTCGAGGTCTTCGCCTGGTTGCCCTCGGCCATGTGGGGGACCAGGCGGGCGCGGGCCTCGTCCGAGCGGACCAGGATGACGCGCAGGGGCGACTGGTTGAAAGCGGTGGGGCCGTACTTGACCAGGTCGTAGATCGCCTGGACCTGCTCGTCGGTCACCGGCTCGTCGGTGAAGGTGTTGGCGGTGCGGGCCTCACGGAAGAGGAGGTCCTGGGCGGCGGGGTCAAGAACGAGGGACATCTTGCGTATTACCTTCCGAACGGTCACGAGGGATCAAGCGGCATCGATCACGGTACGGGAGAGGTAGGTTAACTTTCAACTAAAACGAGCGGGGAGTGACTGAGCCCACAACACGGGCACCTTGCGCCGTTCCGCCCTGTCTGTCTTTCCCGCCTGCCGCGCCCCGCCCGGGTCGACTGCCGCGTCGCCCGCGTCAGCGCGCGTCGGCCGCCGCGTCCCCCGTGTCCTCGGGGGCGGCGGGTCCCGCCAGTGCCGCGTCGAGACGGGCGCGCGCGCCCTCCAGCCAGCGCCGGCAGACCTTCGCCAGCTCCTCGCCGCGCTCCCACAGCGCGAGGGAGTCCTCCAGCGAGGTCCCGCCCGCCTCCAGCCGGCGCACCACCTCGATCAGCTCGTCGCGCGCCTGCTCGTAACCGAGCGTGCCCGTCGCCGCCGTCGTCGTCCCGTCGTCCGTCATGCGATCCACCCTATGCGTCGGCCATACCCGTCCATCCCGGCCCGCCCCGTCTGCCCGGGACCCGTCCCGGGGCCTGCGCGCCTTCCCCGTACCCGGGCGCTCACTCGGCGACCCGCACCGCGAACTCGCCGCCGGACACCCGCGCCCGCAGCACCTCCCCGGAGGCGCCGGCGTCGGCCGGGTCACGGACCACGTGCCCGTCCGCCCGCTGGAGCACCGCGTACCCGCGCTCCAGCGTCGCCGCGGGGGACAGGGCGAGCACGCGGGCGCGGGTGTGGGCCAGCTCCGAGTCCGCGCGGTCCAGCAGATGTCCCAGCACCCGCCGGCCGCGCCCGATCAGCGCGTCGACCTCCGAGGCGCGCTCGTCCACCATCCGCTGCGGATGCTCCATGCTCGGCCGCCCCAGCGCATGGGCCAGCCCCCGCTCCTCCCGGTCGAGCAGCCCCCGTACCGTCCGCAGCGCCCGGTCCCGCAGCTGCTGCACCCGGTCCAGCTCCTCGCCCACATCGGGCACGACCTTCTTCGCCGCGTCCGTGGGCGTGGAGGCCCGCACATCGGCGACCAGGTCGAGGAGGGGGGAATCCGGTTCGTGCCCGATCGCCGAGACCACCGGGGTGCGGCAGGCGGCGACCGTACGGATCAGCTCCTCGTCCGAGAACGGCAGCAGGTCCTCGACGCTGCCCCCGCCCCGCGCCACGACGATCACGTCCACCTCGTCGACGGCGTCGAGCTCCTTGACCGCGCGGACCACCTGGTTCACCGCGTGCACACCCTGCACCGCCGTGTTGCGCACCTCGAAGCGGACGGCGGGCCACCGGCGGCGCGCGTTCTCCAGCACATCGCGTTCGGCCGCCGACGCGCGCCCGCAGACCAGACCGATCAGCTGGGGCAGGAAGGGCAGCGGCTTCTTGCGGTCGCGCGCGAACAGGCCCTCCGAGGCCAGGGACTTCTTGAGCTGTTCCAGCCGGACCAGCAGCTCGCCGATGCCGACCGGCCGGATCTCCGTGGCCCGCAGCGAGAGCTGGCCGCGGGGCGCGTACCACTCGGGCTTCGCGAGGACGACGACCCGCGCGCCCTCCGTCACGACGTCCGCGACCCGGTCGAAGGCCTGCCGGAAGCACGTCACGCTCACCGAGATGTCGTGCGACGGGTCGCGCAGGGTCAGGAACACCACCCCCGCACCCGGCCGGCGCGACAACTGGGTGATCTGCCCCTCGACCCAGACCGCGCCGAGCCGGTCGATCCAGCCGCCGATCAGCCGCGACACGTCACCGACGGGCAGCGGAGCTTCCGGGGAAGTGTGGAGAGCCATGCGAGCGAGCGTAACCGCCGGAACCGACAACCCGGCCCGCCCCGCGACGGAGCACCCACCCGGGCCCCCTCGCGCCTTTGGGACCTCACGCCACCCGGCGCCCGCGCTGCGCCAGGAGCACCACCAGCCCCACCACCAGCCAGCACGCGCCCACCACCTGAGCGCTCGGCGTCGCCTCCACGATCACCGCGATCAGCACCCCCGAGCCCACCACCGGGATCAGGACGTGCCGCCACCAGCTCGGCGGCCCCTCCATCCGCCGCACCGCGAACCAGCCGACCACCGACGCGTGGAGCAGGACGAACGCGGTCAGCGCCCCGATGTCCACCACCGACACCAGATGATCCAGACCGTCGTCCCGCCGCGCCGCCCACACCGCCGCCACCAGCGTCAGGACCGCCGCGATCAGGATCGCGACCCGGGGCACCCCCGAGCTCGGGTCGATCCTGGACAGCAGCGCGGGCAGCCGGCGCTCCCGGGCCATCGCGAACAGCAGCCGCCCCGCTGCCGCCTGCCCGGCCAGCGCAGCGAACGCCGCCCCGATCGCCTTGCTGACCGCCACCAGATCGTGCAGCCACGTGCCGACCGCGGAGTCCACCGTGTCGTAGAAGGCCGAACCCTGCGCCACCGGATCGGCGGCCAGCTCCGCCGAGGACATGGGCTCGAGGAGCGCGGCCAGATACGACTGCGCCACGAACAGCCCGCCCGCCAGCACCAGACAGAACAGGACCGCCCGCGCCACCTTCGCCGAACCGCCCGTCACCTCCTCCGCGAACGAGGCGATGGCGTCGAAGCCCAGATAGGAGAGGACCGCCACCGACACCGCGCCCAGCACGGCCGTCGCGGAGAATCCGGAATCCCCGGTGAGCGGCGTCAGCCAGCCCCGCTGCGCCCCGTCCCGTACGAGCACCACCACCGCCGAGACCACGAACACCAGCAGCACGACGATCTCCATCGCGAGCACCGCGAAGCCGACCCGGGCCGCCGCCCGCACGCCCCAGAGGTTGAGCAGCGTCGTCAGGACCACCGCCAGCGCCGTCCACACCCAGCGCGACACCCCCGGCACCAGTGAGTTCATCGCGATGCCGGAGAACAGATAGGCGACGGCGGGGATCAGCAGGTAGTCCAGCATCGCCATCCACCCGGCGATGAACCCCGGCCCTTCCCCGAGCCCCTTGCGCGCGTAGGCGAAGACCGAACCCGCCAGCGGGGCGACCCGCACCATCTGGGCGTAACTGAAGGCGGTGAACGCCATGACGACGGTCGCGGCGATGTACACCAGCGCCACGGCCCCGTCGGACTTCGCGTCGAGGGTGCCGAAGACGCCGACCGGGGCCATCGGGGCGATGAACAGCAGCCCGTAGACCACCAGGTCCCGGAAGCCGAGAGTCCGCCGCAGCCCCACCCGCTCCGAGGAGCCGGCGTCGCCGGCGCCCGTGCCGGTTTCCGTGCCGCTTCCGGCCATGAAGTCCTCCGTCGGTCGCGTCATTGGTCGCGTGATGATCAGTTTCCCGACCTCGCCGTCCCCGCGCCTGTTCGGTACGGCCTTACGATGGGACGCATGACTGCTACGACACCCCGCCGCGTCCTGCTCGCCGCTCCCCGTGGCTACTGCGCGGGCGTGGACCGTGCCGTGATCGCCGTGGAGAAGGCCCTGGAGCAGTACGGCTCCCCGGTCTACGTACGCCACGAGATCGTCCACAACAAGTACGTGGTCCAGACCCTGGAGAAGAAGGGCGCGATCTTCGTCGAGGAGACCGCCGAGGTCCCCGAGGGCTCGATCGTCATGTTCTCCGCGCACGGCGTCGCACCGACCGTGCACGAGGAGGCGGCCGAGCGGAAGCTCGCCACGATCGACGCCACCTGCCCCCTCGTCACCAAGGTCCACAAGGAAGCCGTCCGCTTCGCGCAGGACGACTTCGACATCCTCCTGATCGGCCACGAGGGCCACGAGGAGGTCATCGGCACCTCCGGCGAGGCCCCCGACCACATCACCCTGGTCGACGGTCCCGAGGACGTCGCGAACGTCGAGGTGCGCGACCCCTCCAGGGTCGTCTGGCTCTCCCAGACCACGCTCTCGGTCGACGAGACGATGGAGACGGTCGGTGCGCTGAAGGAGAAGTTCCCCCTCCTGATCTCGCCGCCCAGCGACGACATCTGCTACGCCACGCAGAACCGTCAGATCGCGGTGAAGCAGATGGGCGCCGACGCCGACCTGGTCATCGTCGTCGGTTCGAAGAACTCCTCGAACTCCGTCCGCCTGGTCGAGGTCGCCCTCGGAGCCGGCGCGGGTGCCTCCTACCTGGTCGACGCCGCCGACGAGATCGACGAGGCGTGGCTGGAAGGCGTCTCCACCGTCGGGGTCACCTCCGGCGCGTCCGTGCCCGAGGTGCTGGTCGACGGCGTCCTGGCCTGGCTGTCCGAGCGGGGCTTCGAGGACGTGGAGATCGTGAAGGCGGCCGAGGAGTCCATCGTGTTCTCGCTGCCCAAGGAGCTCCGCCGCGACCTGCGCGCGGAGGCGGCGGCCCTGACGGCGGAGTAGCCCGGACCCGGCCCCCGGCCGGTCAGGGGCTTTCCGTCCGGTTTCCCGTTCCGGGGAGTGCGCGGCGCCGGGTGCCCGTACCGTGGATCACATGGAGATCTTCGGCGTGGACATCGGCGGATCCGGGATCAAGGGTGCTCCCGTGGACCTGGACCGCGGAGACCTGGCGCAGGAGCGCCACAAGGTACTCACCCCGCACCCGGCCACCCCCGAGGAGGTGGCGGGGTGCGTGGCCGAGGTGGTCGGCCACTTCGCATGGCAGGGCCCGGTGGGCATCACGTTCCCGGGTGTGGTCACCAACGGGCTCACCCGGACCGCGGCCAATGTCGACAAGGGCTGGATCGACCTCGACGCCCGCACCCTGCTCGGTGACAAGCTCGGCCTCCCGGTCACCATCCTGAACGACGCGGACGCGGCCGGCATCGCCGAGATGACGTTCGGTGCGGGCCGGGACCGCAAGGGCACGGTCATCGTGCTGACGTTCGGGACGGGGATCGGCAGCGCGCTCTTCGTCGACGGCAGGCTCGTGCCCAACACCGAGCTCGGCCACCTGGAGCTGCACGGCCACGACGCGGAGAAGCGCGCCTCCACCAAGGCCAAGGAGGACGAGGACCTGAGCTGGCAGCACTGGGCGCACCGGGTGCAGAAGTACCTGGCCCACGTGGAGATGCTGTTCTCGCCCGAGCTGTTCATCATCGGCGGCGGAGTCAGCCGCAAGGCCGAGAAGTTCCTGCCGCTCATCGAGCACGTACGGGCCGAGATGGTCCCCGCGGAGCTGCAGAACAACGCGGGCATCGTGGGCGCGGCGATGGCGGCGGCGGGGCGCTGAGCGCCTGCGGCGGGGCCTGGGGCCTCTCGTTCGGAGCATGCCGGGCTCGCGGGGTCCGGCACGCGCGTCTGCCGCGTTGTCGTCGGTCGCGATGTTCCCCGAGCTGTCGGCTTCGCCCGCCCGAGGAGGGAGGCCCGCCCCAAGGCATGACTCGCTCCTCCGCCTTGCAGCCGGACGCATCGGACCCGGCTCCCTCATCCGGCCTGATCCGAACGAAAGGCCCTAGGGCGTGTTTCGAAAGGCCCGCCTGCCCTGCGACGCCTGGCACGCACGCTCGCCGCGTTGTGCAAGGCCCGCCTGCCCTGCGACGCCTGGCACGCACGCTCGCCGCGTTGTGGAAATGTCCTAGTAGCTCCGCTACGAGACCATTTCCACGCCTTGCGATCGCACGCACCAGACGCCGCGGGGCCCGCCCTTCGGGCGGACGGCGCTACTTTCGAAACACGCCCTAGCGCTGGGAGGGGCGCCGCGGCGTCCGTCCGCCGGCCCGGCCGACGGGCCGCGCCGCCGGTGCCGGCTTCCCGGCCGGCCGGGCGGTCTGCGCGGCCAGCAGCATCCGCCGCTGCCGGGCCCGCATCAGACGGATCTTGCGCACGGTCGCGATGAGGCCCGCGACGAGCGTGCCGCCGTACAGCCAGCCGGCGTGGACGGCGAGAGCGGTGACGACGGCCATGGTCTGCCCGCCGAAGCCGCCTGTCCCGCCGGAGATCGGGACGATGCCGACGGCGAACGCGATCGGCACGCTGATCGGCGCGGTCACCAGGTCGGCGGGCCGTACCCAGAGCGCGGTCAACGCGCTGACCGGCAGGAACAGCACGCCGAACACGGCGGACGAACCGTCGAACAGCAGCCAGTCCGCGCAGCCGACGACGAACATGACGGCGGAGGCGAAGAGCCCGGCGCCGATTCCGGTCAGCCGGGGATTGGGCAGCCGCCGCAGGGCGAGGACGGCAGGCGCCACCGGGCGGCCCCGCCCCGCGGGCGTGCTCATCACCCGGTAGGCGGTCGCGCCTTCGCCGACGGGCCCCCCGGCTTCCTTGGTCCCCAACGGGGACAGCGGGGCCGGCCGGGTCTGCCTGCGCTGCGGGGGACGTGTCCTGTGCTGCTCCACCGGGACAAGGTAGGTCGCCGGGCAGGCGGAAGCGGGTGCGGGACACGCGCTTTGGGCGACCTTGGCGATGAGTTCGATGCCACACGGCCCAACGGGAACCGATTCCGCACGCATCCCGAGGCCCCACGCGTCCGGCGCGAGCGCCTCCCGCACCTCCCACGCCTCCCGCGCATTCCGCATGGACCGGCCGCCCGACCGGGCATGCGGCGGGACCCGCACCGTGCGCGGGTGGCCAGCGGGACCCGGTCCGATGAGGCACGCGGCGGGAGCCGCTCCGTGCCCGGGCGGCCACCCGGCAGGACGCGTGACCGCCCGCTCGCCCCCGCCCGTAAACTGGAGAATCGGCCCACCCGGGCCCGACGTCCATTCGAGCCCGTCCACCCCCTAGGGAAGTCGCCACCGTGTCGCTCACGATCGGAATCGTCGGTCTGCCGAATGTCGGCAAGTCGACCCTTTTCAACGCCCTGACCAAGAACGACGTGCTGGCGGCCAACTACCCGTTCGCCACGATCGAGCCGAACGTCGGCGTCGTCGGCGTCCCCGACCCGCGGCTGAACAAGCTCGCGGAGATCTTCGGCTCCCAGAAGCTCCTCCCGGCGACGGTCGACTTCGTCGACATCGCGGGCATCGTGCGCGGTGCGAGCGAGGGCGAGGGCCTGGGCAACAAGTTCCTCGCGAACATCCGCGAGTCGGACGCGATCTGCCAGGTCATCCGCGCCTTCAAGGACGAGAACGTCGTCCACGTCGACGGCAAGGTCTCGCCCAAGGACGACATCGAGACGATCAACACCGAGCTGATCCTCGCCGACCTCCAGTCCGTCGAGAAGGCCGTCCCCCGCCTGACGAAGGAGGCCCGCCTCCAGAAGGAGAAGGTGGCGGTCCTGGCCGCGGTCGAGGAGGCCCAGAAGATCCTGGAAGCGGGCGACACCCTCTTCCACGCGGGCATCACGGCCGGCACCGAGAAGGGCCGCCTCCTCCACGAGCTGCACCTCCTCACCACCAAGCCCTTCCTCTACGTGTTCAACGTCGACGAGGACGAGCTGGTCGACGAGGACTTCAAGGCCGAGCAGCGTGCCCTGGTCGCCCCGGCCGAGGCCATCTTCCTGAACGCCAAGATCGAGTCCGAGCTGATCGAGCTCGACGACGACGAGGCCCTGGAACTGCTCCAGTCGATGGGCCAGGAAGAGCCCGGCCTCGCCACCCTCGGCCGCGTCGGCTTCGAGACGCTCGGCCTGCAGACCTACCTCACGGCAGGTCCGAAGGAAACCCGCGCCTGGACCATCAAGAAGGGCGCCACGGCCCCCGAGGCGGCCGGTGTGATCCACACCGACTTCCAGAAGGGCTTCATCAAGGCGGAGATCATCTCCTTCGACGACCTGGTCGAGACGGGCTCGGTCGCCGAGGCCCGCGCCAAGGGCAAGGCGCGCATGGAGGGCAAGGACTACGTCATGCAGGACGGGGACGTGGTGGAGTTCCGCTTCAACGTCTGATCGGGCATGAACAACGGCCTGACCCGCGAGAGAGCGGGTCAGGCCGTTGTGCTGTCCGCAGGAGGCCGCAGAACATGAAGCGGCTACGAGTCGTAGACGTGGAGCGGTGGACGGGTCGTACCTGTCGGACCGAGGGTCGACGAGTCGTCGGCGGCGGCGCTCAGACGGGGGTCCGTTCGCCGGGGCCGCCCTTTGCGGATCCCGGCGCGAACGTGTCCGCGTCGGCATCCGGGTCCGAGGCCGGTGGGTGAAAGCCGTCCTCGGGAACTCGGGAACCGGGGAACTCGGGAGCTCGGAAGCGCGACACCCTTGCCTCGCGCTTGGAGAGCACGGGCGGATGCGTGGTCCCGGCGGGCCTGTTCCCGGCAGCGCAGGGCGAGCGCGTGAGGGCGTCGCCCTGCCGCGGGGGTGTGTCAGCTCTGGGCGGGGTCCTCGGAGGTCTGCGTGGGGGCCTCGGCCGCCTCGGCCTTCTCGCGCATCTTCCGTACCAGCTCCGCCTTCTGGTCGGCGGCGGTCCGGCGGTCGAGGTTGCGGTGCGGGCCGTTGTTCTGGCGTTCGGTGCGGGACAGCCTCTTGCGCTTGCCGCCGCCCATGCCCACGGGGTTGTTGATGTTCTTGCTCACGGTCACGGGTTCTCCCGGTGTTGATGCGAAGTGATCGAGTGATCTACGGACTTCCTCGGTGAGCACGGGCGGCGTCAGCGGGGGCCGCTCACGCGCTCACTCGCACATCGGCGGGTGGAAGAACATGACAAAGACGTTACCCGGTCCCGTCGGACCCGTGCACCAGCCCGCGATGGGCGGCGATGAGGCGGCGGTACCAGTGGTAGCTGTCCTTCGGGGTGCGGCGCAGGGTGTCGTAGTCGACGTGGACGAGACCGAAGCGCTTGCTGTAGCCGTAGGCCCACTCGAAGTTGTCCATCAACGACCACGCGTAGTAGCCGCGTACGTCGACACCGTCGGCGACGGCGCGGGCGACCGCTGCCAGGTGGTCGCGGAGGTAGGCGATGCGTGGCTCGTCGTGGACGGTTCCGCCGACCGGTGCCGGGTCGTCCTCCGCGCTGCCGTTCTCGGTGAGGAAGACCGGCGGGAGCGCGGCGCCGTACTGCTCCTTCAGCGTGACCAGCAGGTCGTGCAGGGAGTCGGGCACCACGGGCCAGCCCATCGCGGTGTGCCGGACGCCGGGGACCGGCACGGCTTCGAAGCGGTTGTCCATCGCCGTGCGCAGGGCCGCGTCCGCCTCCCGGTAGGGCGCGGCGCGGACCACGGAAGGTGTGTAGTAGTTGATGCCGAGGAAGTCCAGGGGGGCGGAGATCAGCTGGAGGTCACCGTCTCGGCGGAAGTCCGGGCGTGCGATGAGATCCTCCCAGGTGTCGCTCTCGCTGTCCGGGTACCGGCCCCGCAGCAGGGGCTCGGTCCATACGAGATTGCGCTGGGTCCGGGCGCGCAGTGCTGCCTCGACGTCGCGTGGACCGGCGGAGGCCGGGGTGATCCGGTCGAGGTTGAGCGTGATGCCCGCCTCGCGGACGCCCGCGGCGCGCAGGGCCTGGAGCGCCAGACCATGTCCGACCAGCAGATGGTGGGCGGCGGCGAGCGCGGGCGTGCCCTCCCGGGTGCCGGGGGCGTGGTGGTCGTCGGCGTAACCGAGGAAGGCGCTGCACCACGGCTCGTTGAGGGTGATCCAGCGAGGTACCCGGTCGGCGAGCGCGGCCGCGACCAGGTGCGTGTACTCGGCGAACCGCTCGGCGGTCTCCCGTACGCGCCACCCGCCGGTGTCCTCCAGGGCCTGTGGCAGGTCCCAGTGGTAGAGGGTCACCGCCGGCTCGACCCCCGCGTCCAGGAGGCCGTCCACCAATCGGTTGTAGAAGCCGATGCCCCGGGCGTTCGCGGGCCCTGAGCCGGTGGCCTGGATGCGCGGCCAGGAGACGGAGAACCGGTAGGAGTCGACGCCCAGTTCGCGCAGCAGCGCGATGTCCTCGGGGTAGCGGTGGAAGTGATCGCACGCCTCGTCGCCGGTGTCGCCGCCCAGGACCCGGCCGGGCGTTCGGCAGAAGGTGTCCCAGATGGACGCTCCTCGGCCGCCCTCGTCGGCGCCTCCTTCGATCTGGAAGGCGGCGGTGGCGGCCCCGAAGACGAAACCGGGCGGCAGGGAACCGGGCGGCGGCGAGGAGAAGTCAGTCACCGGTCGATCCTGAACCGGTACAGGCTCCTTGTACAGGGGGATGTGCAGGAGAGGTCAGGAAAAGGCTAAACGCTGGCTAAACTTCGGCGGTTGATTCGGTCGGAGTCCACCGGTGGGGTCGGGGGCAGCCGGTTCGGCCGAGCCGACCGACCGGCCGAACCCCCGAAACCGGCCGGGCTCAGGACCGGTCGCCCCGGTGCAGGTGCCATCGGCCCGAGCCGTGTCCGCCGTCCGATGACTGGGAGCCGCCGGACTGCTCGCCCTCCTCGTACTGCGTACGGTCCCGCTTGCCCCGCCCCGCATCGTCGGATCCGGCATCCCTGGCCGGCACCGGCCGCCCGCGCGGGGCGGGCTGCTGCTGCGGTCGCCGCATGGAACGCGTCGGGGCGGTGTCTTCGGGTGCGCGGCCGGAGCCGGCATCGGGGGCCGGGGCGCGCCGGGGCTCCGCGGCGTCCTGGCGGCCGGCCGTGTCCGGGTCGCGTTCGCCACGGGCCGCCATGCCGTAGGGGGCGTCGGGTGCCGCGCCGCGTCGCTCCCGGTCCTCGTACACGGCTTCCCGCTCACGCTCCCGCGCACGGCGCTCTTCGCGCTCCACGCGACTCGGGCGCCCGCCCATGACGGCCGACGCGATGAGCATGAGGAGGCCGCCGAGGAGGGCGAGCCCCACTCCGCTGCCCAGACCCCTGCCGTCACCCGCGACCGTCAGACTGCCCTGCGCCAGGCCCTGCCGGATCATCCACAGGACGGCGAACCCGAACGCGATGACTCCGGCGAGGAGCACCAGCAGCCGCGACCGCAGCACCACTCCCACGAGGGCGACCACGGCGGCGACGAGGAGCGGCAGGAACATGGACGCGAACAGTCCCGCTCCCGAGTTGGTCACCCCCGCACCGGTGAACAGCTCCCAGAAACGGAAGTCGTGGCCGAGCCGGCCGTTGTACCAATTACGGAAAGGAGCCCACACCGCCGCGGCAGCGCCCACGACGGCGAGTATGAGCCCGATGGTGTTGCGGATACCCCGTGCCATGCCGCGACCTCCCGGCCATCGATCGGTGCACGCGTCAATCCGTGTGCCGTACCCCGGCCCCGGTTGTCCCCGCCGCGGGATCTCCCACCGGACATCCCGCCCCTCTTTCGAGGCTATGCCCGCCCCGCGGACGACGCCACGCGGCGACCCCGGGCCCGCGCTCAGTCGCGCCCTTGCTGCTCCGCCCGCCCCAGCCACGCCGTCAGCAGCGACTCCAGCGCCGCCGCCTCGTCCTCGGTGAGGGTGTCGAGCAGGCGGCGTTCGTTGCGCATGTGCTCGCTGAAGGCCCGGTCGATCAGGTCGCGGCCGGCCGGCGTGAGGGCGACCACGCGGGCGCGGCCGTCGCCTGCCGCCCGGCGGCGGGTGACCAGGCCGGCGCGTTCCAGGCGGTCGATGCGCTTCGTCATCGCACCGGTGGTGACCATGGTGTGCGTGGCCAGTTCGCCGGGCGCGCGCTCGAACGGCTCCCCGGCCCGGCGCAGCGTGGCGAGCACGTCGAACTCGCCCTCGCTCAGGCCGAACCGGCCGTACACGACGCAGAGTTCCTCCGTGAGCAGCCCCGCCAGCCGGTGCAGGCGGCCGATGACGCCCTGGGGGCGCACGTCGAGGTCCGGGCGCTCGCGGGCCCACTCGGCCTGGATGCGGGCCACGTGGTCCAAAGGGCGGGGGGTGGTCGAATCCGACATGACTCCACTATAGCTTCCTGGGAAGGTATAGTAGCTTCCATGGAAGCTACCTTGCGATGGGTGCTCATCACGGCGATCGCCCCGGTGGCCTGGGGCACGAACTACTACGTCACCCACGCCTACCTGCCCGCCGAAACCCCCCTGTACGGCGCCGCGCTCAGGGCCCTGCCCGCCGGGCTGCTGCTCCTGGCCGTCCGGCGCCGACGGCCCCATGGGTCCTGGTGGTGGAAGGCCGCCGTCCTCGGCGTCCTGAACATGGGCGGGTTCTTCGCGCTCGTGTACGTCGCCGCGCAGCTGCTCCCGACCAGCACCGCCTCGACGATCATGGCCGCCTCGCCGGTGGTCATGATGCTCATCGCCTGGGCGCTCGTCGCCGAGCGGCCGGGACTGCTCCCGCTGCTGGGGGCGGCCGCCGGGATCGGCGGGGTGTGCCTCATGCTGCTGACCGGGAGCGTCTCCGCCGACCTCCGCGGGGTGCTGGCCTCGGTCGCGGCCCTGCTCATGTCGTCCCTCGGCTACGTCCTCACGAAGCGCTGGGGAGCCGGGACCGGCCTCCTCGCCTCGACCTCCTGGCAGCTGATCGCCGGTGGCCTGCTCCTGCTGCCCCTCGCCGCGGCAGTGGAAGGCGCGCCGCCCGCCCTCGACGGACCGGCCGTCCTCGGATTCGGGTACGTCACCGTCGTGGCGACCGCCCTCGCCTTCGCCGCCTGGTTCGCGGGCCTGCGCCACCTGCCGGCCGCGACCGTCGGCCTGGTCGGGCTGCTCAACCCGGTGACCGGTGTGCTCCTCGGCACCGCGGTCGCCGGGGAATCGCTCACCTCCCGTCAGATCTGCGGGCTCGTCCTCGTCCTGGCCGGGATCCTGCTCGGCCGGCCGGCGGCGCGCCGGAAGCCGACCGGGGTTCCGTCGGCGGTGTACGGGACCGCGGCAGCCGGCCGGACCGCCTCGATCCCGGAAGTGCGCCCTCCGCGGGCGCCGCACGCACGCTAGGGCGTGTTTCGAAAGTCCCGCCTGCTCGGCGACGCCTGGCACTTCCCCGAGCTCTCGGCTTCGCTCGAGCAGGGGAGACCCCATTGCTCGCCGCGTTGTCGGGGTCGCCCCGATACAGCCAGTATCGGGGCGACCCTCCGCCTTGCGATCGCACGCACCAGACGCCGCCGAGCCCGCCCTCCGGGCGGACGGCGCTACTTTCGAAACACGCCCTAGGGCTGTGTGACCCTCAGCTCCCGTACGCCCGCCGGCTCGGCCGCGTCCGTCGAGCGCACCGTCACCCGCACCTCGCGGGCCACCGCCCCCGCCCGGTACGGCCGCCAGTGCCCGCCGTCGGCCGAGGTCTCCAGGCGGAACGAGGCCGGGGCCACGTCCGTCCACTCGGGCGCGATCCCCGTCACCGGGGCCGCGCGGCCCAGGTCCACCGTCAGCGTGCCCGTCTCCCCGTCCGGGAACCAGGCCGTCGCCGTGCTGCCGTCCACGGCCGCGGCCGCGTACAGGCCGGGCGTCTCGGACGTCGCCGTCGCCGGGCGGCAGCGGGCCGCGTCGGTGGTCGGGGCCAGGTCCGGGCGGCGCGTGGGGAGGGTGAGGGTCCCCGCCAGGGTGCGGGGGCCGGACGGGGTGTGGACGGTGAACGGGGCGCCCGAGGCGAGGCGGACCCGCGTCGTCCGGGGACCGATCACGATGTCGTACGTACGACCCCGGTAGCGCAGACCCGTCACCCGCACGCCCTCGCTCAGCTGCGGCGGCAGCACCGGGTCGACCCGCACCCCGTCCTCCCGCAGGCGCAGACCCGTCAGCCCGTGCGTGAACACCTGGAGGAAGCCGCCCTTGCCCGTGAGGAAGTCCTCGGCGGGGAAACCCGACAGGGGGTCCTGCGCGCCCGCCTTCGCGCCCCGCGCCTCACTGAAGAGGGCGTACGGACCGCGCATGAACGGGCGCACGGCACGTTGGAGATACGTGTACGTGGCGCAGCCGGGCTCACCGATCGCGGCGGCGTCGATCGCGTGGACCGAGTCCGTCATCGCCGGGCCGTCCGGATCGGTGTGCGCCGCGTAGTAGTCGAGCGTGGCGGCCGCCGCACCCGGCTCCATCGGCCACTCCAGCGGGTAGATCAGCAGGACCGTATCGGCCTGCTTGATCGTCGATCCGTCGTATCCGGCGTACTGGAGGTACAGCTTCCGCTCCGGGTCGTACGGGATGCGCAGGCCGTCCGCGATCTTGTTCCACTCGGCGGGAGCCGCGTGGCCGAGGAGCTGGGCCGCGCGGGCGGCGTTGCGCAGGGCGGTGGCCGCGACGGCGTTGGTGAACACCCCGTCGGTGACGCCGTTGCTGTACTCGTCGGGGCCCGCCACCCCCTTCACCGAGTAGCTGCCGTCGCCGTTCGCGGTGGCGCGCGAGGCCCAGAAGCCGGCGATGCCGCGGAGCATCTGCCAGCCGTGGCCGGCCAGCCAGTCGCGGTCGCCGGTGGCCAGGTAGTACTGCCAGACCGCGAGTGAGACATCGCCCTGGAGGTGGTTCTGCGTCACACAGTGCGGCGGGTTCCAGCTCTGGCACTCGGACCGGAGATTGCCCCTGCTCGCGCTCGTCCACGGGTAGAACAGGCCCTCGTAGCCCAGCTTCTCGGCGTTCGTACGGGCCTCGTCGCGCGTCCGGTAGCGGTACTCGACCACGGACCGGGCCAGTTCGGGACGGGTGGCGAGCAGCCCCGGGTACATCCAGGTCTCCGCGTCCCAGAAGACCATGCCCGCGTAGTTGTCGCTGGTCAGTCCGGCCGGGGCGACGCTGTCACGGGAGCCCGCGCGGGTGGAGGCCAGGAGTCCGTACTGGGCCGAGCGCAGCCACTTCTGCAGATCGGGGCTGCCCGGCACGGACACGTCCGCCGACCAGTCGCGGCGCCAGACGGCCGCGTTCCCGGAGAGGAGCGCGGACCAGCCGCGGCCCGTCGCCCGACGGGACGCCTCGCGCGCGGTGGTGCGCGGAGCGCGTGAGGTCAGGGCGGTGTCCACGCCCACGTACTTCACATACGTGTACGTGTGCCCGGAACTCACCCGGGACGCGCGCCCGTTCGCGCCGGCCGGGCGTACGGTCTGGACGATCGCGCCCGCCGTCCCCGTGCCCCGGGTGCGGAACGTCCCGTCGTCCTCCAGGTCGATGCGGCGCGCGCCGCGCGGGTCGAGCCGGCCGGTGACCGTCGCGGTGCCGGTCCAGTGCGGCGTCATCCGCAGTCGCACGGCTCCGGTGTGCACGTCGGAGCGGTCGGCCAGCACCTCGTACGTCAGGTCGGTCGCGCGGCCGTCGGCCGTGGTCCAGCGCAGTGAGGTGCGCACCAGCCCGCAGCGCAGGAAGACCGTCTGGCGGTACCGGGAGATCCGCCCCGCCGGGGTGGCGGGGCCGTACGTCTCCTCGCCCACGCGCACGTCGAGGTTCGTCCAGCTCGGCAGCGCGGCGACCACCTCGCGGCCCGCCGCCAGGTCCTCCTCGCGCCCGAAGAGCCCGGAGACGAACGCCCCGTCGTAGCGCGGGGTGAACAGCGGCCAGCCGGTCTTCTCGGCGCGTGCGGCGTACCCGGCGCCGGCTGCCGGGACCCGATGCCCCAGGTATCCGTTGCCGACGTAGGGGTCGTAGCCCGCGGCCTCGCCGTACGTGGTGGACGTCAGGGCCCACGCGGGGTCCGTGTCCCGGCCGCAGGGCGCGGCCGCCGGTGCGGCCGGCCGCCGATCGGCGGCGTACGCGACGGGCGGGGAAGCCGGCGCGATCAGGGCGCAGGCGACGAGGGACGTGAGAAGAGAGGTACGCGAAAGGCTCACGGCACGAACGTAGGGAAACGGGCACGGAACGGCGGGGCACGGCGCGCGGGTGAACGGCTGACGTGCCGGAGCGCGCCCCCCTCAGGCCGCGAGCCCCGTCTTGAGGCCCGCGCCGCACAGCGGCACGACGACACTGCGGTCCGTCCAGCCGCCCACCGCCGCCCAGCAGGCCACGCCCGTCGTCTCCACGTAGAAACCGCGGGCCGCCAGATCCAGTTGTGCGGCGCGGATCCGGTCCTCCGTCACCGTCAGGAACGTGCCGCCCGACTCCCGGACCGCTGCCAGGATCGCCCGGGCGCGCGGTGGACGCGGGATGGCGATGCCTTCGGCGAGGGTGGGGGAGGCGGTGGCGCCGGCGGGGACGCCGAGCAGGTCCTCGGCCCCCGCGTGGAAGGCCGCCGCCAGCGGGGAGACCGCCTCCGCCTGGACGGCGATCAGCGCGGGGCGGGTGTCGATCAGCCCCTGGGCGAGGAGTTCCGCGGTGGCCAGGGCCGCGCCGAGGAGCAGCGTGCCGTTGCCGACCGGTACGGCGATGGCGTCGGGGAGCCGGCCGCCGAGGTCCTCCCAGAGCTCGTACACGTAGGTCTTCGTGCCGTGCAGGAAGTACGGGTTGAAGACGTGCGAGGCGTAGAAGGTGCCGGGGGCGTCGGCGGCGGTGCGGGCCGCCCGCGCGGTCGCCTCCCGGTCTCCGGGGACGATTTCCAGCCGGGCGCCGTGGGCGCGGATCTGTTCGGTCTTCTTCGGCGACGTGCCCTCGGGGACGTACACCGTGCAGGGCAGGGCGGCGCGGGCGCAGTACGCGGCGACGGCCGTGCCCGCGTTGCCGCTGCTGTCCGCGACGACGCGCTCGGGGGCGAGGCGGCGGGCCAGTTCGGCGAGCATCACCGCGCCCCGGTCCTTGAAGGAGAGCGTCGGCATCAGGAAGTCGAGCTTGGCCGAGACCGTGCCGGTGAGCGGGACGAGCGGGGTGCGGCCCTCGCCGAGGGTGGTCGCGGGGGAGGAGAGGGGCAGGACCTCCTCGTAGCGCCACAGGGAGTTGACCCGGCCGGGCAGATCGCCGGGCCGCAGCGGGCCCGCGCTCTCGAAGTCCAGGTCCCACGGGCCGCGGCAGACCGGGCAGCACCAGGTGAGCGAGGTGACGTCGGCGCGGGCGCCGTCCTGCGGGCAGCGGTAGGTGGTGGCCATGACGGCCAGCATGCCAGCGGGGCGGCCGCGGTGCCGCGGCCGCCCCGGAGTGCCCCTCTACCGCCGGGAGAGTCCGCGGTCGACCGCGGTCATCAGCTCGCCGTCGTCCGTGTCCCCGTCCAGCGACCAGAACATCGCGCCGCCGAGCCGGTGGTCACGGATGTAGGCGGTCTTGGTGCGCAGGACCTGCGGGTCGTCGTACGTCCACAGCGTGGTGCCGTCGAACAGCCAGGCGCTGCCGTCACGGACATTGCGGTGGACCTTGTACGTACCGGATTCGGCCAGCTTCTTGAGGGCCTTGTAGTCCTCGTACCCGGCCGCCCAGGTCGCGGGGGCGGGTGCCGTGGCGGGTTGCCCGAGGCCGTCGCCGCCGCCGGTCACACCGGTCCAGCCCTGACCGTAGAACGGCATCCCCATCACCAGCTTGCGGGCCGGGGCGCCCCGCCGCAGCCAGGCGCGCACGGTCTGGTCGACGCTGAAGTCGTCCTTCGCGTACAGCGCGGACTGCTGCGCGGTGGTCTTCTCGCCGGAGACGTGGAAGTCGTAACCCTGGAGGTTCACGAAGTCGACGTCCCGCATGATGCGCGGGACGTCGAAGCCGGCGTCGATCTTCTCGGGGGACGTGGGCACGAACGCCGAGAGGTCGTAGTGCCTGGGCTTCGCTCCGGGGTGGCCGCCCTTGCGCGAGGCCGCGCCGCTCTTCGCGTAGGCGTCGAGCTGGGTACGGAACTCGTGGACCAGAGCCGTGAAGTTCCGCTTGTCCTCGGGGCGGTGGACGGTGTCGGAGTCACCGGCGGATCCCGGCCATTCCCAGTCGATGTCCACCCCGTCGAAGAGGCCGGCCGCCGCGCCGTCGCCGCCGCGCACCCCGTCCACCGGCAGGTTGCCCTTGATGTACAGGTCGATGCAGGAGGAGACGAAGGCCTTGCGGGAGGCGGCGGTGCGGGCCGCGTCCGAGAAGTGCGTGGACCAGCTCCAGCCGCCGAGCGAGATCATCACCTTGAGGCCGGGGTGCTTGGCCTTGAGCTCGCGCAGCTGGTTGAAGTTGCCCGCGAGGGCCTGGTCGTCGGTGTCGGCGACGCCGTCCACCGAGCCGGCGGCGTCCAGCGGGCGGACGTAGTCGGCCCAGGCGTCGGCTTCCCCGGGAACGTTGCCCGTGAAGCACTTGCCGTCGGCGCTGACGTTGCCGAACGCGTAGTTGATGTGGGTGAGCTTGGCCGCTGCTCCGCTCGTCTCCAGGTCCTTGACCTGGAAGTCGCGTCCGTAGACGCCCCATTGAGTGAAGTAGCCGACGCGCTTGTAGGCGGGAGCGGAGCCTGCGTGGCTGCCGCCGTGGTCCTTGCCGTGGCCCCCGGTGGCGTGCGCGGCGGGGGCGAGGGTGGCGGCCAGCGAGAAGGCGCAGGCGGCGATGGCCAGTCCGGACAGGGTTCTTCGACGCATGAGGCCCGTTCCTGTACGTGTGCGTGAGGGAGACATGTGCGGGAGGTGCGTGGCCGTGCTGTGTGGAGAGGAAGCTATTGGTCTGGACCAACTCGGGTCAAGGGGTGGGGGACCGTCGGGGGTGGGGCGGGCGGGGAAGGTGCGGCGGCCGGGGCGGGATATGCGTACGCCCACCGCGAATCATCACTTCGAGTGAAACTCTGGCCCGTGCTTGCGGTCCGCAACCGACGGTTGCGAGGCTGTTGCAGTCTGTCAACCTCTTGGGGAGTGGCCTGTGACTTTCGGTGAGCAGCCCGCCTATCTGCGCGTTGCGAGCGATCTGAGGGAGAAGATCGTCAACGGTTCGCTGCCGCCGCATACGCGCCTGCCGTCGCAGGCGCGTATCCGCGAGGAATACGGGGTTTCGGACACCGTCGCGCTGGAGGCGCGCAAGGTGCTGATGGCCGAGGGCCTCGTCGAGGGCCGCTCGGGCTCCGGCACCTATGTGCGCGAGCGCCCCGTGCCGCGCAGCATCGCCCGTTCCGGCTTCCGGTCGGAGGCCGGGGCCAGCCCCTTCCGCCAGGAGCAGACGGCGGAGGGCGCGCGGGGGACCTGGGAGTCCCGGAGCGAGCAGGAGGGCGCGAGCCCCGAGATCGCCGAGCGGCTCGGGATCGAGCCGGGCGACCGCGTGATGCGTACGCGCTACGTGTTCCGGGACGGCGGCGAGCCGATGATGCTCTCCACCTCCTGGGAGACCCTCGCGGTCACGGGACGGACGCCGGTGATGCTGCCGGAGGAGGGCCCGCTGGGCGGCTGCGGGGTGGTCGAGCGGATGGCCGCGATCGATGTGGTCGTGGACAACGTGGCCGAACAGGTCGGTGCGCGTCCGGGGCTGGCGGAGGAGCTCCTGGCGCTCGGCGGGGTGCCGGGCCACGTCGTGATGGTGATCGAGCGGACGTACTACGCGTCGGGCCGCCCGGTCGAGACCGCCGACGTGGTGGTGCCGGCGGATCGCTACCGGATCGCCTACCACCTCCCCGTCCGGTGAGGGGTGCGGGGCGGCCCGGTTCCCGGCGTGTGGCGGGTCTCCGGCCCTGCGGTCCGGGCCGGGCGGCGGACCGGCGGGCGCGGTGTTCGTGCGGTCCGGCTCTGGTGGCGGGTCGGCGGGCGCGGCGGTCCTGTGTTCCGGGTCTGGCGGCGCGTCTCCGGGCGCGGTGTTCCTGTCGGGTGACCGATATCCGGCGGCGCCCGTCCGGCACCCGTCACCACGAATTAACGGCGGCCCCGCCCCCGTAACGGCCGGGCAATCGTCCACTGTGACGGCTTGTCATGTCCCGCTCTTACTTTCCCGTTCGGACCCGCACTCCGGACGACGAACGGGAAGTCACCGATGACGGACACAGCCGTACCGCAGACGGAGACCGCCTCCGAGGGAGACCTCGGGGGCGGATCCGGCGCCCCGCCCCCCAGCCGCAACTACGCGAAACTCGCCGCGGACGAGAGCAGGGAGGACTACTCCCTCCGCTATGCGCCGCACTCCTTCCGGCGCTGGTCGCCCGGCATGGTCGCGGGCACCGCGCTCGGCGGGATCGCCTACCTCGCCGACTTCGCGATCGGCGCCTCGATCGTCTTCACCTACGGCTTCACCAGCGGATTCGCCTCGATCATGGCAGCCGCGACGATCATCTTCCTGACCGGCATTCCCATCGCCCGCGCCTGCGCCAAGTACGGCCTGGACATGGACCTCGTCACCCGGGGCGCCGGATTCGGCTACTTCGGCTCGACGCTGACCTCGCTGATCTACGCGTCCTTCACCTTCATCTTCTTCGCCCTGGAGGGCTCGATCATGGCCCAGGCCATGCATCAGGCCGTCGGACTCCCGGTCGAGGCGGGTTATCTGATCACCACTCTGATCGTCATACCGATCGTCTTCCGCGGCATGGGCGCACTCGCCAAGGTGCAGGCGTGGACCCAGCCCGTCTGGATCATCGGCATGGTGCTGCCGTTCGTGGTCCTCGCCTTCGAGGCTCCGGACGCCTGGGGCGCGTTCGGCTCCTTCGGCGGCACGGAAGGGGCGGGGTCCGGCTTCTCGTGGATCGGCTTCGGACTCGGCACGGGGGTCGCGCTCTCCCTCATCGCTCAGATCGGTGAGCAGGCCGACTACCTGCGCTTCATGCCGGCCAGGACGGAAGCGAACAAGCGGCGCTGGAACCTCGCGGTCCTCGCTGCCGGGCCCGGTTGGGTCATCATCGGCGCCGCCAAACAACTCGGCGGTGCGCTGCTCGCGTTCGTCGCCTTGGAAGCGGTCGGCAAGACGCACGCGCTGGAGCCCATCGCCCCGCAGATCGAGGCGCTGAAGCCGTGGCTCGGCTCGTTCGCGCTGCCCGCGGCCGCCGTGTTCGTGATCGTGTCGCAGATCAAGATCAATGTGACCAACGCCTACAGCGGCTCGCTGTCCTGGTCGAACTTCTTCTCCCGGATCACCCACCGTCACCCCGGCCGGGTCTGGTACATCTTCCTCAATCTCGTCATCGCCCTGACGCTGATGGAGATGAACATGTTCGCGGCCCTCAACAAGCTGCTGGGCTTCTACTCCAACGTGGGCATCGCCTGGATCGCCGCCGTGGCCGCGGACCTGGTCATCAACAAGAGGATCGGCCTGAGCCCCCCGTACATCGAATTCAAGCGCGCCTATCTGTACGCGGTGAACCCGGCGGGATTCGGGGCGATGGTGATCGCCTCGACCGCCTCGATCCTCGCCTTCTTCGGGCTGTTCGGCGCCTACGCGGAGGCGTTCTCGACGTTCATCGCGGCCGGACTCTCGCTGACGCTCTGTCCGCTGATCGCCTGGGCGACGAAGGGGAAGTACTACCTGGCGCGCCCCAACCCGGTGAACGGCCCCGACGTCGAGGTCGCGGACATCACCGCCACCCACACCTGCTCGGTCTGCGCCACGGCCTACGAACTCCCGGACATCGCCGACTGCCCCGTCCAGGCGGGGCCGATCTGCTCGCTCTGCTGTTCGCTGGACGCCGAGTGCGGAGACGTCTGCCGCAAGGCCCCCGCGGGCGGCCCGGTCCTCATGCCGGAGCCGGTACTGCGCGAGGGAGCGGCACGGCCCTGAGGGCCGGTCCCCGACCGAACCACCCGCCCCTGGGGGCGCATCCATCCGCATGCGCCCCCAGGGGTGTTGGTCCACTCCTGGCCGGATCGGTATCTCTTTGTGTGATTACGCATGCGTTGAGTAAAGGTCAGGCGTACGCTCGGGCATATGCGTACTGCGGTTTCCTGGGGATCCTTAGAGACGTGCACGCCGTACAGGGGAGGGGCGCAATGCTCGGGAGGGGCACGATGAACGACAGCGGTGCCGTGCTCCCTTGGCTGGTGATACGGCAGGACGACAACGGCAACCGCTACCGCGTGGGCCGGTACGCCACGCAGGACGAGGCGCAGAAGACCGCCGACAAGCTGGATAGCCACGGCCACAAGCAGCTCTACTGGGTCGAGCGCATAGGGCAGACCGCACGCCCGTAGTGCGCCCCCCGGGGCACGCCTCCGGGGCCCGTGACGGGACGTTACGCTCCGCACCATGACTGATCGTGTGGTGGTGGCCGGGGCCGTCTACGACCGGGGGAGGCTGCTGGCCGCGCGCCGCAGCGCCCCGCCCGAGCTGGCCGGACGCTGGGAGCTGCCCGGCGGCAAGGTGGAGCCGGGGGAGAGCGGCGAGCAGGCGCTCGTCCGCGAGCTCCGCGAGGAGCTGGGCATCGAGACGGAGCCGCTGGAGCGCATCCCCGGCGCGTGGCCGCTCAAGCCCGGCTATGTGCTCCACGTGTGGACGGCCCGGCTGGTGTCCGGCGTGCCCGCGCCCCTCCAGGACCACGACGAGCTGCGCTGGCTGGGACCGGGGGAGACCGGCACGGTGGACTGGCTGGAGCAGGACCTGCCCGCAGTGGCCGAAGCCGTACGCCGGCTGCCCGGCGGCGCACACCGCTGAGCGGAGCGCCCGGCCCGGGGTCCGAGCGCCCCTTTCCTGCGCGTGCCGCCGTTTCCGTGCGCGCCCCTACACCCGTACGCCCCACGTGACGGCGTCGGCGGTATTTCATCCCCAATTTCGGGTATGTGATGTTTAGTCCCCCGCGTACAGGGTGTTCGCGTTGCTGGTCTTGGGAAGTGATCGGCGTGACCGATACCGAAGGCGACTGCGCCGAGTGGAGCTTTCCGGCTGTACCCGGCGCCGTGCGCACGGCTCGGCACGCCGTCCACGAGGCGCTGCGTGGCTGGGGGCTCGACGCGGCCGTCGGTGATGTGGCCGTTCTGCTGGTCAGCGAGCTGGTGACCAATTCGATGCAGTACACACCCGGTCCCATCGGGGTGCGCCTGGTGTGCCCCCACCCCAACGGGGAAACCCCTTCGGCACACCCCGGTCTCCTCGTGGAAGTCTCCGATCCGCTTCCGGATCCGCCCACCGAACGTGCGGCTGGACCCGACGACGAAGGCGGCCGAGGGCTGCAGCTCGTGGCCTGCTCGGCCCGCCGCTGGGGGACCCGGCGCGGAAAGAGCGGCAAAACGGTGTGGTTCGAGCTGGCCCTGCCTGGTTAGGAGTGAGGTGGGACGAAAGCGATCACGAAGGGCCGGTCCGCATCTGGCCGAAACGGACTGAGACCGTGCTGTGATCGTGAACGCCGTGTCGGTCGGGGCCGTAGTGCTGAATACTGCGGGCAGGACCGGTCCGGTGTGTGAGCTGGAGGGGACGGTCGCGTGAGCGAAATACCTGGGACAGCGGGCGACGTCGTGTGGCAGAGCAGCCCGCCTGGCTCGATCTACGACTACATCAAGGTCGCCTCCTTCTCGATCGGCCCCGACGGCCTGATCGAGCAGTGGAGCCGCCGGGCCGCCGGTCTCTTCGGCGTTGCCGCTCACGAGGCCATGGGCAAGGATCCGGTCGAGGCCTTCATGCCCGCCGAGCTGCGCGGCGACGGCCACCGCCGGATCGGCGACGTGCTCGACGGCAAGGAGTGGACGGGCCTCGTCCCCTTCCGGATGCCGGGCGAGGACGCCGTGCACGGGCTCGCCGAGATCTATGTGATGCCGAGTGAGACCGCGACGGGCGAACGGGCCGCGGTCTGCATCGTGGTGGACGTCCGCGCCCTGCGCCTCATCGAGACCGACCTCGCGGCCTCGCAGGCTATTTTCGGCCAATCCCCCTTCGGTTTCGTCCTGTTCGGCACCGACCTCACCGTCGTGCGCGCCAATCAGCGGTTCGCCACGGTCTTCGGCGGACGGGCCGAGGACCACCGGGGCCGCACGGTCGAGGACTACCTCGCGGGCGCGGAGGCGGACCGGCTGACGGCCACGCTGGAACGCGTCCTGGCCACCGGCGAATCCGTCACCGACCTCCAGCTCGTCGGCACCGCCCCCGGGGACACCGAGCGCCGCCACTGGTCGATGAACCTCTACCGGGTGCACAGCGGCTCGGGCCGGCCCATCGGCATCGCCGGACTGGCCACCGACGTGACCCGGCGCCACATCGCCGCCCGAGAGGCGGCCAGCGCCCGGCGCAACCTCGCCCTGCTCAACGAGGCGAGCGCCCGCATCGGCAACTCCCTCGACCTGGAGACGACCGCCCGCGAACTCCTCGACGTGGCCGTGCCCGGCTTCTGCGACCTCGCCTCCGTCGACCTCTACCAGGCCCTCCTCACCGGTGAGGAGATCCCGCCGGGCAGCGGCGGCTCCCCGCACCGGGAGGCCGTCGGCGGTTCCGCCGAACTGCGCCGGGTCGCCTTCGCCAGCGCCGTGTCCGACGCCCTGCCCGATCCCCCGCCCGATCCCGGCCCCGGCCCGGCCTCCGGGGCCCCCGGCCCCCGGACGCCCGCACTCGGCGCCGTACACCGCTACTCCTTCGGCTCACCCTGCGCCAAGGCCCTGCGCACCGGCCGCGTGGCGGACGTGCCCGGCGACGACCTCGGCTTCGTCCGGTCCACGCTCGCCGTCCCGCTGCTCGCCCACGACACCGTGGTCGGCCTCGTGCAGTTCTCCCGCACGAAGGGCAGCGAGCCCTTCGGCGAACGCGACCGCGCGCTGGCCACCGAACTCGCCGCACGCGCCGCCGTCTGCATCGACAACGCCCGCCTCTACCGCCGCGAGCACGAACGCGCGCTGATACTCCAGCGCAGCCTCCTGCCGCCCGGCGACCCCGAGGCCGCCGGCCTCGACATCGCGTGCCGCTACCTCCCCGGCAACACGGCCACCGAGGTGGGCGGCGACTGGTTCGACGTGATCGAGCTCCCCGGCCACCGCACCGCCCTCGTCGTCGGCGACGTGATGGGCCGAGGGCTGCGCGCCGCCGTGGCCATGGGCGAACTGCGCACCGCCGTACGCACCCTCGCCCTCCTCGACCTCGAACCCGCCGAGGTGCTCTCCGCGCTCGACGAGGTCGCCCGGGGACTCGGCACCCCCGGCGCGGGCACCTCGTCCGATGCGGGCGGCGGCGCCCAGTGGCCGTCGCGGGCCGCCCACAAGTCACGGGAGGCGGACCTCTCCGAGGTCTATCTGGCGACCTGTGTCTACGCCGTCTACGACCCCGTCACGCGGCGCTGCACCTTCGCCAACGCGGGCCACCTCCCCCCCGTCGTCGTCGAGCCGGGCGAGGCCGCGCTGCTGCTCGACGTCCCGCCCGGAATGCCGCTCGGCGTCGGCGGCGAGCCCTTCGAGGAGGTCGAGGTGGAGCTCAAGGAGGGCGCGCTCCTCGCCCTCTACACCGACGGCCTCGTCGAGTCCCGTGACCATCCGCTGGACGAGGGCCTGGAGGCCCTGCGCGGAGCACTCGTGGAGCCCGACCGGCCCCTCGAGGACGTCTGCGATCACGTACTGAGCTCGCTGGACACCCGGCACGGCGAGGACGACATCGCCCTGCTCATGGCCCGCATCCAGGGGCTGCCGGCCGACGCCGTCGGCGACTGGCGGCTGCCCCGCGAGCCCCGCTCGGTCGGCCGGGCCCGCGAACTGGCCCGGAGCCAGCTGCTCGCCTGGGACCTCGACGACCTGGTGGACACCACCGAACTGCTGGTCAGCGAACTGGTCACGAACGCCCTGCGGTACGGCGAGGGCGAGATCCGGCTCAGGCTGCTGCGCGACCGCACCCTCGTGTGCGAGGTGTGGGACGCGGGTCTGGTCCAGCCGCGGCGCCGGCGCGCCCGCGACACGGACGAGGGCGGCCGCGGACTGCAACTGGTCGGGCTGCTGAGCGCGGCCTGGGGATCACGGCGGACCCCGCGCGGCAAGACGGTCTGGTTCGAGCTCCCCCTGCCCGACGGCGGACCGCCCGTCGAGCGGACGGTGGAGGAGCTGCTCAGCATGTTCTGAACGCCCTGACGCGCTCCCGCCCCGGATCCCGGCGGGGGAGGGACCTACGACGCGGTCTTCAGCGCCGCGAGGCGGGCCTCGACCTCGGCGCTGTCCCCCAGCGTGTCCAACTGTTCGAACTGGGCGTCCAGCGACGACGCGGCGAGTTCCTGCTTGCCCAGCGCCTTCGCCTCCTCGCGCCGCACCTTGTCCTCGAAGCGGCTGAGTTCACTGGTGGGGTCGAGGACGTCGATGCTCTTGACCGAGTCCATCATCCGGTTCTGCGCCTGGGCGGACGTGGCGCGCGCGACCAGCTCGTCACGCTTGGCCTTCAGCTCCGACAGCTTCGCCTTCATCTGGTCCAGGCCGGCCTTCAGCTTGTCCACCACCTCGGTCTGGGCGGCGATGGTGGGCTCCGCGGTCTCCGCCTCCTTCTCCGACCGGAGCTGGCGGCCGAGCGCGACCTTGGCCAGGTTGTCGAACTTGTCGGCGTCCGGACCCGCCCCGCCCGCGCGCAGCTCATCGGCCTTGCGGCTGGCGGCGAGTGCCTTCTCGCCCCACTCCCGGGCAGCCGCGACGTCCTCGCGGTGGTCCTGCTCCATGAGGCGCAGATTCCCGATGGTGGCGGCCACGGCCTGTTCGGCCTCCGAGATGTTGGCCGTGTAGTCGCGAATCAGCTGGTCCAGCATCTTCTGCGGGTCCTCGGCCTGGTCGAGCAGGGCGTTGATGTTGGCCTTCGCCAGCTGGGTGACGCGTCCGAGAACGGTCTGCTTGCTCATGGCACCTCTCCTGTGTGTCCGGTCCGGGTCCGAAGTGACGTGTACGGGTACGGGGATGAGCACGGGGTCGGGCAGGGGCGGGGGTCTCGTTCAGAAGCGGCCGCCGCCACCTCGACGGCCCCGGGTGCCGCCCCCGCCGAAGCTGCCCGGTCCGCCCCCGCCGAAGCTGCCGCCGCCGAACCCCCCGCCCCCGAAGCCGCCGCCGCCCCGGCCACCACCCAGGAGGCCGCCGAGGAGGATTCCGCCGAGGACCGCGCCGCCCGCACCGCCTCCCGGCATCCCGCCGCCCATGCCGCCGGGGCCCGCGTACGCGCGCACGTCCTGCTCCGCGAGGCTCCGCGCCTCGACGGCCAGCGCGTCCGCCCGCTGCGCCTCGGCGAGCGCGGACTGCGGGTCGTGCGACCCGGCCAGTTCGCGGGCCCGCTCCAGCCGCCGCTGGGCCTCCGCCAGACGGGTCCGCGCCTGGCTGCCGACCGCGCCGCGGTGGGTGGTGACGTAGTCGGCGGCGGCGCCGATGGCCGACCGCGCGGTGAGCATCGCCTGGTCGAGCAGCGAGCGGGCCCGCCGGTCTCCCTGCTCCTGCTCGCGCGCGCCGGCCAGCGCCTCGTCCAGCACCGCGTCCGCCTCCTCGACCCGGCGCAGGGCGTCGATCGGGTCGTACGCTCCGGCGCCCAGCTCCTCCCGCACCTCGCGCACCACCGCCCGCGCGCGGGCGATCCGGCCGCGGAGGTCCGCGGTGGACACGCCCTGGGCCGTGCCCTCCAGCAGCCCTCCCGCGTCCGCCAGGTCCGTCTCCGTCTCGGTGAGCGCGGCCGGCAGCCCGGCCGCCGCCTCGTCCAGCTCCCGCGCGCGCCGGTCGACGGCGTCGACGAGGGTGGCCGCCTGTCCGACCGCGCCCTCGGCGGCCCGTACGTACACCGCCGCCGTGGCGTGGTCGCCGCCGTCCACCGCCTGGCGGGCCTGGTTGAGCGAGGACGTCGCGAAGACGAGCCGGTCCTTGGCCTGCTCGATGCCGGCCGCCGCGGGGGCCGCCGCGGACTCCGCGTAACGGCTGCGCAAGGAGGCGAGCGCGGTCTCCGCGGCGGAGGCCCGGCCGGCGAGGAGACGGAACGCGCGTTCGGCCGCGGCCAGCGCCTGCGGGGCGTCGCGTTCCAGTTCCCGCAGCCGGTCGAAGTCCTCGGAGACCTCGTCCAGCCGGGCGTTGGCGTCCGCGCACCGGCTCATGATCTCGTCCAGCATCCGCCGGCGGGTGGCATCGTCCTCGGGGAGGGCGTCGTCGAGCTGCTGCCGCAGCCGGAACGCCGCCGTCAGCTCGCCCTGGGCGTAGGCGACCGCCTCCGCGAACGGAGCGGCGGCTTCCTCGCCGAACTGGGCGGTCGCGAAACCGAGTTCCTCCTCGCTCGTGCGGACGGCGTCATCCGTGCCGACGAGCGTCTCCTTGGCGTGCGCGTCGAGCTCGGGGAGCGGGGTGGGGGACGGCGGCGGTTCGTCCCGCCCGCCGCCGGCCGGTCCCCAGCCCGTCGCGCCGGGCGTCGTACGGGTGGCGGCGCGCCGCCTGCGCCGGGTGAACGCGTACGCGGCGACCGCGGCGGCGCCGCCGACGAGGACGATCGGAAGCACCAGGTCCCCGGTGCTCGTCCCGCCGGATCTCCCCGCGCCGGGGTCGGCGGCGCCCGGGGTGATCGCCGGGGTGGGGACGGGCGAACCGGCCAGGACGGCGGAATAGCCGTCGGCGGCCCCGATCGCGGCCCCCGCCCAGTCGTTCTCCTTGAGCGCCGGCTCGACGGCGGTGCTCGCCACGTCCTGGAGCTGCGCGTCGGTGAGGCGGGAGTCCTGGTCGACGGAGTACGCGTACTGCCGGTCGTGGGTGGCGACGGCCAGGAGCACGTCCTCGCGGCCGAGGCCGTTGCGGTCGGCCGTCTCGTCGGCCCAGTCCTGCGCGGACCGCCCGGAGAAGTCACGTACGTACGCCACGAAGAGCTGGGCGCGCCGCTGGTCGTAGAGCCGGTCGAGTGCGGCTGTCACCTGGCCCTCTCGGTCGCCGAGTGCTCCCACCCTGTCCGTGATCTGCCCCTCGCGCGACAGCGTGATCGGCCCGTCCGCGCGGGCGGCCGGCGCGGGGGACAGGGCCAGCCAGCACACCGTCAACAGCACGGCGAGCAGGGCCCGGCCCGGTATGAGGATCCGGGTTTGGCACACGGGCGGCATCACGTTCGTGAGGCTATGTCCGCCCCAGAGGGCCCGCGACCCGGCGGGGGACCGCTCGGGGACTTCGCGGCGGGTCCGCCTCCCCGTCGCACACGCGCATGCGCCCCCGGGCCGGGCTCGGCACGGAGGTCCCCGGCGTGGGGCGGGTGCGGCGCGGCGGCCCGCGGTCCAGTCGGGTGACGAGACGGGACGGGAGGGCTCCGTCCCGCGCCGGTCCGGCAGGGCTCGGCTGCGGCCCGTCGCGTCCATGCCCCGACACGGGAACCGGCGGAGGTCAGGTTCCGCCGGCTCCCGTACGGGTGGGAGCCGTCAGGAGCTCCCGGTCCAGGGGCCGGCGTCAGCCGGTGTGGCGCGGAAGGGTGCGGGTGCGGCCCATCTCGCCGAGCCAGACGGCCGACGGCTTCGGCTGCCGCTCGAACGTCTCCGGGTCCCAGCCGATGAGGCCGAAGGCGGGCTCGTAGGAGCCCCACTCGTAGTTGTCGAGCGCGCTCCACGCCAGGTAGCCCTGGACGTTGAGGCCGTCCTCCAGCGCGGAGGCGACCTCGTTCAGCGCGCCGGTGTAGTAGTCGATCCGGCGGCTGTCGACGTCGGTGGCGATGCCGTTCTCCGTGACGATCAGCGGCATGTCGCGGCCCACGACGTCGGCGGTGTGCCGCAGCGCGTAGCCGACGGCCGACGGGTAGTACTCCCACTGCGTGAGGGTGCGCTCGACGTCGTCCGGGGCGGGGACCGGGCCGTCGGCGCCGATCATGGTCCGGGTGTAGGACTGCACGCCGATCCAGTCGTCGTCGCGGGCGGCCTCGATGAAGACGTCCTCGCGGGGGTGGCGGTAGGCCGCGGTGACCTCTTCGGCGCCGGGGAGGGCCTGGTAGACCTGGTTGGCGATGGTCCAGCCGACCTGGATGCCGGCGTTGATCGCCTTGACCTCCTTGACGGCCGCGTGGTGGGCGGCGATCACGGCCACGGTGGTCTCGTCGTCCGGGGTGGGCAGCCCGGCGGGCGGGAAACCGATGTCACCGCGCTTGGCCTGGCCCGCCATGACGGCGATCATGTTCGGCTCGTTGATGGTGCAGACGTGGCTGACGCCTTCACCGATGACCGGTGCGCAGGCCGCGACGTAGCGGGCGAACAGCTCGGTCCCGCCCTCGGCGGTGAAGCCGCCGCGGGCCTCGAACCACTGGGGGACGGTGAAGTGGTGGAGGGTGACCATGGGGCGCAGCCCGCGCTCGAGGGCCCCCTCGACCATCCGGCGGTAGTGGGCGAGTTCGGCGCGGGAGAACCGGCCCTCGACGGGCTCGATACGGGCCCACTCGATGGAGAAGCGGTAGTCGGTGAAGCCCAGTCCGGCGAGCACGTCCATGTCCTCGCGCCAGCGGTGGTAGCTGTCGCAGGCGTCCAGGCTGGGCTCCTGGATGTGGGTGCCCGCGGTGTGCTCCTTGACCCACCAGTCGCTGTTGGTGTTGTTGCCCTCGATCTGGTGGGCGGCCGTGGAGGCGCCCCACAGGAAGCCTTCGGGGAACGGGACCTGGGTGTGCGTCATCGCGAACTGTCTTTCTGGTGGGTGAGGGGTGCGGCCGGTGCGGGGGTGAGGGGTCGCGCGGCCTCGTACGTGTCGGTGGGGCGGCGCGGCCGCCCGGGGCGGGTTACTTCATGCCCGCGGTGGCGATGCCCTGGGTGAAGTGCCGCTGGAGCGCGATGAACACGACCAGGACCGGCAGCACGATCAGGAAGGACCCGGCCATCAGCATGCCGTTGGAGCCGCCCGCCTTGTTGGGGTCGGTCGCGAACGTCGCCAGGGCGACCGGGAGGGTGTACTTGTCGGGGTCGTTGGTCGCGATGAGGGGCCAGACGAAGTTGTTCCAGGACCCCAGGAAGGTGAAGATCGACAGCGTGGCCAGGGCGGGCTTCACCAGCGGCATCACGATCCGCCAGAAGATGTACCACTCGCCGGCGCCGTCCATCCGGGCCGCTTCCAGCAGCTCGTCGGGGATCGACTGCATGAACTGCCGCATGAGGAAGACCCCGAAGGCGCCCGCCGCGAACGGCAGGACCAGTCCGGCGTACGAGTCGATCAGGCCCATCCTGCTCATCAGGACGAACAGCGGCAGCAGCATCAGGTTGCCGGGCACCATGAGGGCGCCGAGCACCAGGCCGAAGATCTTGTTGCGGCCGGCGAAGTTCAGCTTGGCCAGGGCGTACCCGAGCATCGAGCAGAACACCAGGTTCGAGACGGTGACCAGCACCGCGACGATCACCGAGTTCATGAAGTACAGCGGCAGATCGAGCTTGTCGAGCAGGTCCCGGAAGTTGTCCAGGGTCCACTCGGCCGGGATCCAGACGGGGGGACTCGCGGTGAGTTCGTTCGACGTCTTGAACGCGGACAGGGCCATCCACAGGAACGGCGCCGACATGATCAGCAGGCCGAACGAGAGCAGGACGTAGACGAGGACCCGCTTCAGCGACCGCGGCCGCTTCTCCCGGCCCGGCCGGCCGGCGTCCCCGGGCTTCTGCGGCGGCGCCGTCGAGGCGGCGCCCGGTGCACTGGTGGCGCTCATTTCGTGTTGTCCTTCAGCAGTCGGAGCTGCAGCACCGTGATGCCCATGATCACTACGAAGAGGACATACGCCATGGCGCTCGCATAGCCCATGTGGAAGAAGTTGAAGCCCTCGCGGTACATGTCCAGCGAGACGGTGAGCGTCGAGTCCGAGGGCCCGCCCTGCGTCATCACGAACGGTTCCTCGAAGACGTTGAGGTAGCCGATGGTGGTGATCACGGTGGCGTAGAGCAGCGTGGGCCGCAGCAGCGGCACGGTGATGCCCTTGAACTCCTGCCAGATGCCGGCGCCGTCCAGCCGCGCCGCCTCCCGCACCTCGGTGGGGATGGCCTGGAGGCCGGCGATGAAGAGCACCATGACCGTGCCCAGGTTGCGCCACACCGCCATCGCGATCATGGACGGCATGGCCAGCTTCTCGGAGCCGAGGAAGTCCGGTGCGGTGAGGCCCACTTCTGTGAAGAGGCCGGCGATGAGACCGTCGCTCGGATCGAGGACGAAGCGCCAGACGACGGCGACCGCGACGATGGTGGTCACGACCGGGGCGTAGAAGCCGACGCGGAAGAAGGTCCGGGCCCGGTCGATGCCGTTGTTCAGCAGGACGGCGACGACCAGTCCGACGAGGATCGTCAGCGGGACGCCGACGACCACGAAGTACGCCGTGTTGAAAAGCGACGTGAGGAACTTCTCGTCGCTGAACAGCTTGGTGTAGTTCTCGAGGCCGATGAAGTTCGCGTCCAGCGGATGCGTCACGTTGCGCAGCCCGAAGTCCGTGAAGCTCATCACCAGCGTGGCGATGATCGGGACGGCCATGAAGACGAGGAAGAGCACGAGGAAGGGAGTGGAGAACAGCCAGCCGGCCACGTTCTGCACGCCCATCGCGGGCTTCCTGCGACTCCGGGAACCCTTCGGCCCGCCGGCCGGGGACGCGGTGGTCCCCGGCCCGGCCTGCACCTTGGCCGGCTGCGCGGCCTTTCCGGTCGTGGTGCTCATGGCTCCTACTTCACGAGGCCTTCGATCTCGGACTGCGCGGTCTTCAGCGCGTCCTCGGCGGACGCCTTGCCCTGGGTCACCTTCGCGATGGCCTGGTCGACCTTGTCGGTCACCTCGGTCCAGTTGGGCAGCGAGGGGGAGGACTTGGCGGTGTCCATCTGCTTCTTGAAGATCTGCAGGCCGGCGTCGTCGGCGAGGTCACCGGAGGTCCAGGCGGCGGTGTTCGCCGGCAGGTCCTTGGTGCGCTTGTACCAGTCGGCCTGGCCCTTGGTGTCCGTCAGGTACTTGATGAACTCGGCGGCGGCGGCCTTGTGCCCGCTGTCCTTGGAGATCACGAGCGAGGAGCCGCCCGCCATCGAGACGGAGGACTTGTCGGCGGGCACGTTGGCCACCGCCCACTTGCCCTTGAGCTGCGGCTGGCCCTCGTTCAGCAGGGTGACGTGCCAGGGGCCGCCGAAGAACATCGGAACGCGGCCGTTGCCGAAGTCCTTCACGACGTCGTAGCCGGGCTGCACGGACTTGTTGGAGAGCCCCTTGTCGAAGTACGAGCCGTACTCCTTGAGCGCCTTGACGGCCTCGGGGCTGTCGATGACGGCCTCGCCCTTGTCGTTGACGATCTCGCCGCCCGCCGAGTACAGGAAGGAGTAGAAGTTCTGCACCGTGTCCAGGCCGCTGGGCTGGATGGACAGGCCCCACTTGGTACCGGCCTTCTCCTGGTACGCGGTCGCGAGGTCCCGCAGCTCCTTCCAGTCGGCCGGGGCCTTGGTGACACCGGCCTTCTCGGCCAGGTCGGTGCGGTAGTAGAGGACGCGGGTGTCGACGTACCACGGCACGCCGTACGCCTGGCCGTCCACCTCGCCCTGCTGCCAGCCGGCCGGGAAGAAGTCCTTCTCCCGGAAGGTCTTGGTGTCGACCGGCTCCAGAACACCGAGCTCGGAGAACTCGCCCAGGTAGCTGCCGCCCATCTGCGCCACGTCCGGCATGGTGCCGGCGGCGGCCGCGGAGACGAGCTTCTGGTGGGCGACGTCCCAGCCGACCGGAGTCACCTTGACGGTGATGTTCGGGTGGGCCTTCTCGTACACCTCGGCCACGTCCGCGAGCTTCTCGCCCTCGGCACCCATGGCCCAGACGGTGAGCGTCTGCTTGCCGTCCGCGGCGACGTCCTCGCCACCGGAGCTGCCGCACGCGGTGAGTCCGAGAGTGAGCACGACAGCGATACCGATGCCGGTGGAGGCGGTTCTGGCGGTGCGGGACATGGAGGGCTCCTCCTCGAGCAATCCGGATGTATGCGCTGCCTGTAAGCGCATACATCACTCTGCGGCAGGGATTCGGAAATCCGCAAGAGGGTGCTTGGTCACACTCGTGCAACGCGCGGGACATCTGAAGGCTCGACTTGGAACGGTAAGCGCGGGGTGGGGTGAATGCGTGAGGGTGTGACCGATTCCGCACCATTGATTCCCAGGTCGGAAGGGGTCCCCGCCGCGAAACGAGCGGCGCTAAGGGCTGTCCCGCAATTCCTGGTGGATCAGCGCGCGGCGTCAGATGCGGTGCATCGCAAGGCGGAGAGGCGCCCGCATACTGGACGTATTCGGGCGTTTCGACAACGCGGCAAGGTGCCGTAGCTGTCGTCGCGCGCCCGCCAGGAATTGCGGGACAGCCCTTAGGGTCGTGATCATGGCTTCGTTCGTGCACGGCTTCCCCTTCGACCCGGCCTACGGGCGCACCCTCGACGAACTGACGGCTGTGCCCGCGCCGCCCGCTCCCGACGACTTCGCGGACTTCTGGCGGGCGCGGCACGACGCGGCCCGCGAGGTCGCGACCGACCCGGAGGTGGGGCCGGTGGAGGACGAGCGCGACGGCGTACGGATCCACGGGGTCACGTACACCTCGGTGGGCGGGGTGCGCCTGGGCGGCTGGCTGGCACTGCCGGTGGAGAGCGCGGCGGCGGAGCCGGTGCGCCACGGGTTCGTCATCGGGCACGGATACGGGGGGCGTGCGGAACCGGGTCCCGACGTGCCGCTGCCGCTGCCCTCGGCGGCGGCGATCCTGCCCTGTGTACGGGGAATGGGGTCCCGCGGTCTCGTGGCGGGCATCCCCGACGTCTCCGCGGAGCACGTGCTGCACGGAATCGCATCACGCGACAGCTATGTCATCGGGGACTGCGTGGCGGACCTGTGGTGCGCCGCGTCCGCGCTTCAGGAACTGGTGCCGGAGCTCGGGGGGCCGGGCCGGCTGGGCTACCTCGGCGAGAGCTTCGGCGGCGGGCTCGGCGCGCTGGCCCTGCCGTGGGACGACCGGTTCGGGGCGGCGCAACTGACGGTGCCCACGTTCGGCAACCACCCGCTGCGGCTCACGCTGCCGTGCGCGGGGAGCGGGGAGGCGGTACGGGCGTACCGCGGCACACATCCCGAAGTCGTGGACGTGCTGCGGTACTTCGACGCCGCGACGGCCGCGGGATTCGTCCAGCTGCCGACGCTGGTGGCGGCCGCACTGTTCGACCCGTCCGTGCCGCCGCCGGGCCAGTTCGCCGTGCACAACGCGCTGGCGGGGGAGAAGGAGCTGCTGGTGTTGCCGGCGGGTCACTTCGAGTACGAGGGGCTGGCGCAGGACGTGGACGGGCTGGTGGCGGCACGGAGCGCGTTCTTCGCCCAGTGGACGGCGTAGGGGCGCCGGCGGCCGCGAAGACCTCGTCCGGGTGGTCCTGCCGGGCCTGGCCGCCGGTCAGCCGCAGCCGCAGCTGGCCCGGCGGACCACCGAGACCGGGAGGGTGAGCGACACCGGCTCCCGGCCGGTGTCGCTCAGGCGCTGCACGAGGAGTTCGACCGCCTGCTCGCCCAGCCGGCGGATCGGCTGGCGCACCGTCGTCAGCGACGGCTGGACGATCCGGCCGAGCGGAATCCCGTCGAAGCCGGTCACCGCCATCTCCTGGGGTACCCGCACACCGCGCCGCGCCAAGGCGCGCAGGGCGCCCACCGCCATCTGGTCGTTGGCGAACAGCATCGCCTCGGGGCGCTCCCCGCGCCGGTCCAGCAGGGCCTCGGCCGCCCGTGCGCCCTCGGCCTGCTTCATCATCGTCGTCCGCAGGGCCGGCTCGTCCGGCACCGGGAGGCCGGCGTCCCGGCACGCCTCCTGGAACCCGCGGAACCGCGCCTCCGCGTCGGGCGAATCGGTGTCACCCCCGACGAAGACGAGCCGGCGCAGGCCGTGGTCCTCGATCAGGTGACGGGTCAGCTCGCGCTCGCCGTCGGCGTTGGCGACGACGATGTGGTCGAGGTGGTCGATCTCGCGCGGTCCGGCGAGCATCACCACCGGAAGCCGGCGCGATATCACTTCGAGGTCCTCGGTCGGCACGGTCTGTGCCAGGACGGCGAAACCGTCGACCCGCCCCGCGACCTTCGCGACCAGGCTCTCCGGGCCGCCCTCCAGCGACGCGGCGATCAGCAGCGCGTACCCGTGCCGCCGGGCCGCGCGCTCCATGCCGCGGATGATCTGGTCGGAGTAGAGCATCACCGCGTCATCGGCGTCGCTGTCCGCCTCCGCGTCGGCCTCGGCGTCCGGGTCGGCGTAGTCCGGGAAGCACAGGCCGAGCACGCCCGTGGTGCGGCTCGCCAGCCCCCGCGCGTTGCCGCTGGGTACGTACCCGAGCTCCCGGGCTGCCTCCAGAACCCGTTCGCGGGTCTGGGCGCGCACGGATTCCGGGGTGCGGTAGACCCGCGAGACCGTGGCGATGGAGACGCCCGACCGCTCCGCGACGTCGTAGACCGTTGGGGCGCTCACTCGACCGACCGTCCGCTTCTTCTTCCGTACCGACACGTGTCGGCACAACCATCGACGTACACGTTATGAAAGCGCATTCACCCTAGATCGCGGGCCGTGCGCGGGCAAGGCCGACGAGGATTGACAGGCAGCCTTGCAAGATGCCCTGTGCATCTTTTACCGTGAGAGGCATGACGCGACCGTCCGGAACCACGCCCGCCGACCCGACCGCCGAAGAGGTGGCCGGCCATCTCGCCTCCGTGGTCGGCCGGCTGCTGCGCCGGCTGCGGTCCTCCTCGTCGGAGAGCCTGCTGACGCCTACCCAGCGCTCGGTGCTGGCCCGGCTGGAGGACGGGGGACCGGCCACCACGGCCGATCTGGCCCGCGCCGAGTTCGTGCGCCCGCAGTCCATGCGGCTGACCCTGGGAGCCCTGGAGGAGCAGGGGCTCGTCGAGCGGGCCCCGGACCCGGCCGACGGCCGCAAATCAGTCATGTCGATCACGGACCCGGGGCGCACGACCCTCGCCCGGGTCAGGGCCGCCAAGCGCGACTGGCTCGCCGAGGTCATCGCCGCCGAGCTGGACGGGGCACAGCGGCGCACCGTCGCCGAGGCCGCCGATCTCATCGAACGCCTGGTCGGTCCATGACCGCTCGCCACCGGCTGCGCACGCGTCCCGCCCATCGCGCTCGCGTACGGGCCCTAAGGGCTGTCCCGCGTACTGGGCGCACCGCTCGTCGTCCCCACTGTCACGGACCGCGTCCTGCACGGCCGTACCCGATTTCCCCACGCAGTACCCAGGCAAGGAGCAGCCGCCCATGACCGCCACCACTCTCGACCCGGCGACCGCCCTGATCGTCGTCGACCTCCAGAAGGGCATCGTCGGCCTCCCGACCGCCCATCCCGCCGGCGAGGTCGTCGCCCGCGCCGCGACCCTGGCCGACGCCTTCCGGGCCAAGGGCCTCCCGGTCGTCCTGGTCCGCGTCACCGGCGGGGCCCCCGGCCGCACCGAGGGCCCGGCGCGGTCCGGGCAGCCGGCCGCCGACTGGGCCGAGATCGTCCCCGAACTCGGTCCGCACGACGGTGACCTCGTGGTCACCAAGCAGCAGTGGGGCGCCTACTACGGCACCGACCTCGACCTCCAGCTGCGCCGTCGCGGGATCACGCAGGTCGTGGTGGCCGGCATCGCGACCAGTATCGGCGTCGAGTCCACCGCCCGCTCGGCGCACGAGCACGGCTACCACGTGACCGTCGCCACGGACGCGGTGACCGACATGAGCGCCGAGGCCCACGACAACAGCGTGGCGCGGATCTTCCCCCGCCTCGGCGAGACGGACACCACGGACGCGATCGTCAAGCTGCTGGGCTGACCGACGGCCTCACGTGGCGTCCCGCCGCCGGATCTTGTTCCCCAGCCACACCAGCGGGTCGTACTTGCGGTCCACCGCCCGCTCCTTCAGCGGGATCAGGGCGTTGTCCGTGATCCTGATGTGCTCGGGGCACACCTCCGTACAGCACTTCGTGATGTTGCAGAGCCCGAGCCCGTGCTCCTCCTGCGCCGTCGCCTTCCGGTCGAGACCGGACTCGGCGGCGGCGTCCAGGGGGTGCATGTCCAGCTCGGCGACGCGCATCAGGAAGCGCGGTCCGGCGAAGGCGGGCTTGTTCTCCTCGTGGTCGCGCACCACATGGCAGGTGTCCTGGCACAGGAAGCACTCGATGCACTTGCGGAACTCCTGCGAGCGCTCCACATCGACCTGCTGCATCCGGTACTCGCCCGCCTTCACCCCCTCGGGAGGGACGAAGGCCGGGATCTCCCGCGCCTTGGTGTAGTTGAACGACACGTCCGTCACCAGGTCGCGCACCACGGGGAAGGCGCGCAGCGGCGTGACCGTGATCGTCTCCTCGCGGCCGAAGACCGACATCCGCGTCATGCACAGCAGCCGCGGCCGCCCGTTGATCTCCGCACTGCACGAACCGCACTTGCCCGCCTTGCAGTTCCACCGCACCGCCAGATCGCCCGCCTGGGTGGCCTGGATGCGGTGGATGATGTCGAGGACGACCTCACCGTCGTTGACCTCGACCTCGAAGTCCTCCAGACCGCCGCCTCCGGTGTTCCCGCGCCACACCCTGAACCGTGCGTCGTAGCTGCTCATGCGTCGAGCTCCTCATCGGCGAGGTACTTGACCAGCTCCTCCTTCTCGAAGAGGGAGAGCAGATCCGGACGGATGGGGTCGGTCACCTTGCGTACGAGATCGATCCGGCCGCTCGCGGCGTCCGGCTCGTCCACCGGCCGGCAGAGCAGATTGACCGGGCGCCAGGCCCGCTCCATCGCCGGGCAGTCCTCGCGGGTGTGGCCGCCGCGGCTCTCGGTGCGCTCCAGGGCCGCCCGCGCGATGCACTCGCTGACCAGCAGCATGTTCCGCAGGTCCAGGGAGAGGTGCCAGCCGGGATTGAACTGCCGGTGTCCCTCGACCCCGGCGCGCCGGGCCCGCTCGCGCAGCCCGGCCAGCTTCTTCAGGGCCTGTTCCATCTCGGGGGCCCGCCGGATGATGCCGACCAGGTCGTTCATCGTCTGCTGGAGTTCCTGGTGGAGCGTGTACGGATTCTCCGCCGGAGCGCCCTCGGCGCGGTCCTCCGCGCTGAACGGACGCAGCGCTTCCGCGGCCGCTGCGTCGATCTGCGCCTCGTCCACGACGGGCGGGGCGGCGGACGCGGCGTACCCGGCTGCGTGGAGTCCGGCCCGCCGGCCGAAGACCAGCAGGTCGGAGAGGGAGTTCCCGCCGAGCCGGTTGGAGCCGTGCATGCCGCCCGCGACCTCGCCCGCCGCGTACAGGCCCGGGACGTCCTGGGCGGCCGCGGTGTCGGAGTCGACGGCTATGCCGCCCATCACGTAGTGGCAGGTCGGGCCGACCTCCATGGCCTCGGCGGTGATGTCGACGTCCGCCAGCTCCTTGAACTGGTGGTACATCGACGGCAGCCGGCGCCGGATCCGTTCCGCCGGCATCCGGGTCGACACGTCCAGGAACACCCCGCCGTGCGGCGATCCCCGGCCCGCCTTCACCTCGGAGTTGATGGCCCGGGCGACCTCGTCGCGCGGCAGCAGCTCGGGCGGCCGGCGGTTGTGGTCCGGGTCCTCGTACCAGCGGTCGCCCTCCTCCTCCGACTGCGCGTACTTCTCCTTGAAGACGTCGGGGATGTAGTCGAACATGAACCGCTTGCCCTCGGAGTTGCGCAGCACCCCGCCGTCGCCGCGCACCGACTCGGTGACGAGGATGCCCTTGACCGAGGGCGGCCAGACCATGCCGGTCGGGTGGAACTGCACGAACTCCATGTTCAGCAGCGGCGCGCCCGCGAGCAGCGCCAGCGCGTGGCCGTCGCCGGTGTACTCCCAGGAGTTCGACGTCACCTTGAAGGACTTGCCGATGCCGCCGGTGGCGAGGATGACCGCGGGCGCCTCCAGCACGAAGAAGCGGCCGGTCTCGCGCTCGTAGCAGAAGGTGCCCGACACCCTCTCCCCGTCCTTGAGGACGCGGGTCACCGTGCACTCCTGGAAGACCTTCAGCCGGGCTTCGTGGTCACCGGACTCGCGCTCGTCCTCCTGCTGGAGCGAGACGATCTTCTGCTGGAGCGTGCGGATCAGTTCGAGGCCGGTACGGTCCCCGACATGGGCCAGGCGCGGGTATTCGTGGCCGCCGAAGTTGCGCTGGGAGATCTTCCCCTCGGGCGTGCGGTCGAAGAGGGCGCCCCAGGTCTCCAGCTCCCAGACCCGGTCGGGGGCCTCCTTGGCGTGCAGCTCCGCCATCCGCCACTGGTTGAGGAACTTCCCGCCGCGCATGGTGTCGCGGAAGTGCACCTGCCAGTTGTCCCCGGAGTTCACATTGCCCATCGAGGCGGCGATCCCGCCCTCCGCCATGACCGTGTGCGCCTTGCCGAAGAGTGATTTGCAGATGACGGCCGTACGGGCCCCGCGCTCCCGGGCCTCGATCGCGGCGCGCAGCCCCGCGCCTCCGGCACCGACCACGACGACGTCCCACTGCTGCCGTTCGAGCTCAGTCATTCAGAAGAACCTCGGATCCTCGAAGGCGCCGGAGGCGACCAGGTAGACGTAGAAGTCGCACGCCGCCACGCTGATCAGCGAGGCCCAGGCCAGCAGCATGTGGCGGGCGTTGAGGCGCCCCACCCAGCCCCACAGCCGGTAGCGGACGGGGTGCTTGGAGAAGTGCCGCAGCCGGCCGCCGATGATGTGCCGGCAGGAGTGGCAGGACAGGGTGTACGCCCAGATCAGGGCGATGTTGACCAGGAAGACCAGCGAGCCGAGGCCCATGTGGCCCCAGGCGTAGTGCTCGTCGCGGAACGAGAGCACGGTGTCGTACGTGAGGATCCCGGCGACCGGCACCGCCGCGTAGAAGAAGTAGCGGTGGATGTTCTGCATGATCAGCGGGAAGCGGGTCTCTCCGCTGTACGCCTGGTGGGGCTCGGCCACCGCGCAGGCCGGCGGCGAGGCCCAGAAGCCCCGGTAGTAGGCCTTGCGGTAGTAATAGCAGGTCAGCCGGAAGCCGAGCGGGAAGATGAGGATCAGCAGGGCGGGGGAAAGGCCCCACCAGCTGCCGAGGATCTCCCAGTTCGGGCCGTTGCGCATGGGGGCGCAGTTGTCCGCCAGACAGGGCGAGTAGAACGGCGAGACGTAGGGCGCGGCGTAGTAGTCCGCGTTCGAGAACGCCCGCCAGGTCGAGTAGACGATGAAGGCGAGCAGTCCCCCCGCCGTCACCGCGGGCGCCAGCCACCAGCGGTCGGTCCGCAGATGGCGGGCGGCGATCGCGGCCCGCGTGGGGTGGTGCACCCCCCGCGTCCGGGCGGCTGCCCCGTCCGGCGGACGGGGCTCCGGAGCCGGGGCGCCGTCCGGGTCCTTGCCCGGGCCCGTTCCTGTTTCCGTACCGGTGGCCAAGAAACCCTCCTAGGGGTGTGCGGACGCCGCGACCGGACGCCGCAGACCTTCGTCGGACGTCCCCGCTACGGGGCGTGCCTGCCGCGGACGCCCAGGCCTTCGTCGTCCGAGTCCGTCCAGAGGGCGCCGTCGTAGGGGGCCTCGGTGATGGTGATGACGCCGTCGACGACGGCGGCCCGGCCCGCCGGGTCGGGCGGTTCCGGAGCGGGGCCCGCCGCGCGCAGCTGCGCAAGGCTCCGCTCCAGCCGTCCGACGGCGCGGACGAGGTTGTCGAGGCAGTGCTGAGCTTCCGTCAATTCGTCGTGCAGCGACATGACTTGATCTCACTTCCGCGGGGGCGGGCGGCCATGCTCATGCGGATGCGAGTGTCGCGCGTCACATGCCCGTTGGGAAGAGAGCGGGCGGCCCCGTCTTGCGGGCGGTGGGCTGCGCGCGTCCCCGGGCGCCTCGGGTGCGCGCTGCCGGGGGGTGTCCGCTTCCGGCCGGTTCCAGCGTTCCGCCGCACGGGTGAGTTCCGGGGAAGCCGCGCCGTGTCTGCGCGCTCCCGCGCGCGTGGGCGCTTTCAGTGGATGGGCGGAATCAGTGTGATCAACTGCAAATGCCACCAAAAACGCATCATTCGGCCCATTCGGATCTGGGTGGGCCGGGTCGTCCCCGGAGGTATCAGCCATGTCCCACGTCGGCGTCCCGCGCGGGACATCCCGAAAGCGCCGCTCGCTCGCACTTCTCACCACGGGCGTGCTCACCCTCCCCGTCCTGGCCGGCTGCAGCTCGGGCGGCGACAAGGCCACCGGCAGCGGCGTCGTCGTCCCGCAGGACATCGCTCCGGCGGCCCGGGCGCAGGTGGCGGACGGCGGCACGGTCACCTGGGCGATCGACGCGATGCCCGCCACCCTCAACGCCTTCCAGGCCGACGCCGACAGCGCCACCGCCCGCATCACGGGCGCCCTGCTGCCGACCCTCTTCCCGCTGGACTCCAAGGGCAGACCGCGGCTGAACCCGGACTACCTGGAATCGGCGAAGGTCGTCGAGCGCGAGCCCAAGCAGGTCGTGCTCTACCGGCTGAACCAGCAGGCGGTCTGGAGTGACGGCCGGGAGATCGGCGCACCCGACTTCGTCGCCCAGTGGCGCGCGCTGAGCGGCAGGGACTCCGCGTTCTGGACGGCCCGCAACGCCGGGTACGAACGCATCGAGAACATCGAGCGCGGCGCCGACGACCTGGAGGTCAAGGTCACCTTCGCCAAGCCGTACGCGGACTGGCGCTCCCTCTTCTCCCCGCTGTACCCGAAGCAGGTGACGGGCTCCCCGGACGCCTTCAACGACGGGGCGCGGTCCACGCTCAAGGCGACCGCGGGACCGTTCCGGCTGCGTACGGTCGACAAGGAGACGGGCTCCGTCGCGCTGGCCCGTAATCCGCGCTGGTGGGGGAGGACCGCCAAGCTCGACTCGCTGGTCTTCAAGGCGGTCGCGCCGCAGGACCGGACGGAGGCGCTGACCGAGGGGAAGGTCGACATCGCCGATGTCGACGCGGCAGCCGCCCACCGCATCGCCCAGGCCGCCGGGGACGCCGGCGGCAGCGGCGCGCCGCCCGCCCACGGCCCCGGCTCCGAGATCACCCCGGCCCAGGCGCTGCGGTCCTGGGCACTGGCGCACGGATCCGACGAGGAGGCGGCCGCGCAGGCGCAGGAGGCCCGGGACGAGAAGGCCAGGGCCGCTCAGGCGTACGCCGCCGAGCAGGGCGAGCTGCGCGGCTACGCGGTCCGCAAGTCCCTGGAGCCCGCCTACACCCAGCTCGCGCTGAACGGCGAGAGCGGGCCGCTCGCCGACGACCGGGTGCGCCGGGCGGTGGCCCGCGCCCTGGACCGCAAGCAACTCGCCGATGCCGTGCTGCGGCCGCTCGGCCTGCCCGCCGAGCCGCTCGGCAGCCACGTAGCCCTCGCCGGACAGCCGGCGTACAAGGACGCCAGTGACGCGCTCGGAGGCCAGGACACCAAGGAGGCGCAGGCGCTGCTGGCCGCCGCGGGCTGGACGCGCGAGGGGGCGCTGAAGAAGACGGACGGCACCAAGGCGGGCAGCGAGGGCGAGAAGCAGAAGGACGCGGGGAAGAAGAAGGAGGAGGAGGCCGGCCGCCCGAAGAACGACGACAGGACCGACGGCGCCGCCCGGCGCGAGCCCTCCGGGAACGACGGCCTCTACATCGTCGGCGACGACGACAAGCCCGGCGCGGCCGGGGGCGCGGCCACCCACGTCCTCGCGCCCGCCCCCGCCGCCGCCGTACAGAGCGCCGCACTCCTGCGCCAGGCCGGCCACCTGGGCGGCACGGGCGTCTCCGAGGACGGTCCCGCCCTGATCGCCGCCCAGGACCGGCAGCCCGGCGGCGCGGCCGGCGCCTACGCCCCGGTCGGCACCGCGGCCCCCGCCCAGGGGGCAGCCGACTCCGCCCGCGGCCCCCTGGGCAAGAACGGCAAACCGCTGACGCTGCGGTTCGTCCTGCCGTCGGGTCCCGGCTCCGCGTCCCTGCGCGGCGTCGGCGACAGGATCGCGGCGATGCTGGACACGATCGGGATCCGTACGGAGATCACCAAGGTCTCCGACGACAGCTACTTCCGGGACCACGTCGCCTCCGGCGACTACGACCTGGCGCTGTACTCCTGGCCCGCCACCGCCTACCCGGCCACGGACAGCCGTCCGATCTTCGCCAAGCCGGTGCCCGCCACCGACGGCTCGCTGCTCGTCGAGCAGAACTACACCCGCGTCGGCACGGACCACATCGACCAGCTCTTCGACGAGGCGGTCTCCGAGCTCGACGAGAAGACGGCCCGGGACCTGATGAGGGAGGCGGACGCCCGGATCTGGGCCGCCGCGGGATCGATTCCGCTCTACCAGCGCCCGCAGCTGGTCGCGACGGACAAGAAGCTCGCGAACGCCGGAGCGTTCGGCTTCGCGGCGCCGCACTACCAGGACATCGGTTTCAAGAAGCCGCAGTCCGCCGGAGCGCCGGCCAACAAGAAGAAGTAGCAGGTCAGAGCAGGGCTGAAAGCTCAGAACTGGCTCAATTCCCTTGCCCGCCGGACCCCCGGCGGGCAAGGCTGTGCCCACCTGCTGACCCGGGTAGCACTCCGCCTCCCGGATTCCGGGGCCCCAACCCCGAAATCCGACTGCGGAGCCCCGCTCCGATCCCCACCTCGGAGCCGTAGCTTCGGAGCCCCACCTCTGAAGTTGCTCAAGTCCCGCGTCCGCGCGTTCCGCCCGGTGGACCTTGGTCATGACCACCGGTGAATTCCGCCGGAAGAACTGATCACGGGGGCGGAAACATGAAGCGGACGCGGGCTTTCAGCTGTGCGGTCGGCGTACTCGTAGCGGGACTCCTCGCGAGCGCGTGCAGCGCGACGCCGGACGACCCGGACACGGGCGCGCAACCGAAGCCGGCCGGTTCACCGGCGACCGGGCGGACCGGTCCCGAACAGGTCGCCGCCCCGAGGGAACGGGCGTGCAAGGGCGGCACGTACACCTGGTTCAACCTGCAGCGCCGTTACGTGCTGAACGGGGTCAGCGACGCGCAGACCCTCAAGGCCGAGGGCACCGAGCTGACCGAGCCGATGCGGCGGCTGCGCACGGACCGGGCGTCCCTGGAGTCCGACGGCCCGAGGCTGGACTCGAAGGCGGTGTTCTACGCGCTGAGCGTGCGTCTCGGTTTGGCGGACAAGGGAGAGGACCCCGAGGACGTGGAGGACTGGTCGGCGCTGGGCGAGCCGGGATCGTACGCACCTCTCAACGAGGACGGCGGCTGGACCAGCGGCGGGGCCGCCGTCCGCCTCGTGAGCTATAGCGCTTTCGAGAAGGTCGATGCCGACTTCCGCTACACCTGCAAGGGCGGCAAAGACCGTGAGCCGACAGTCGGCCACGTATTGACGTGGGGCCGGGACCTGTCGGGAGCCCTCAACTGTGAGGAGCCGCTGTCCAAGGCCGGCTCGGCCGCCGCGCGCGAGGCCGTGCGCCTGTCCTGTGGCCGGTAAAACTTGCCCGGGAAGCCGCAGTCGCGCCCGCCCCGTACCATGGGGTGTAGCCGTGGCGCGTCCGCCCGGCGGGCGTACGAGGACTCAAGACCGACTAAGACGCCTGAATCCCCGATCGAGAGAAGCGCAAGCCACCCATGCCCACGCGCCACGACATCCGTAACGTAGCCATCGTCGCCCACGTCGACCACGGCAAGACCACGCTGGTCGACGCCATGCTCAAGCAGGCCGGCGCCTTCGCCGCGCACGCCGCCGAGCACCTCGACGAACGCATGATGGACTCGAACGACCTGGAGCGTGAGAAGGGCATCACGATCCTGGCCAAGAACACGGCCGTGAAGTACCACCCCAAGGATGGCGGCGACGTCATCACGATCAACATCATCGACACCCCCGGCCACGCCGACTTCGGCGGTGAGGTCGAGCGAGGCCTGTCGATGGTGGACGCGGTCGTGCTGCTGGTCGACGCCTCCGAGGGCCCGCTGCCGCAGACCCGGTTCGTGCTCCGCAAGGCGCTGACGGCCAAGCTGCCGGTCATCCTCTGCATCAACAAGACGGACCGGCCGGACTCCCGGATCGCCGAGGTCATCGACGAGACGTACGACCTCTTCCTGGACCTGGACGCCGACGAGGACCAGATCGAGTTCCCGATCGTCTACGCCTGCGCCCGTGACGGCGTCGCCTCGCTGACCAAGCCGGAGGACGGCAGCGTCCCGCCGGACAGCGACAGCCTGGAGCCGTTCTTCAGCACCATCCTCTCCGCGGTTCCGGCCCCGGAGTACGACGAGGACGCCCCGCTCCAGGCGCACGTCACCAACCTGGACGCGGACAACTTCCTCGGCCGTATCGCGCTGTGCCGCGTCGAGCAGGGCGAACTGCGCAAGGGCCAGACGGTCACCTGGATCAAGCGTGACGGCACGCAGTCCAACGTCCGCATCACCGAGCTGCTGATGACCGAGGCGCTCACCCGCAAGCCCGCCGAGAAGGCCGGTCCGGGCGACATCTGCGCGATCGCCGGTATCCCGGACATCATGATCGGCGAGACCCTGGCCGACACCGAGAACCCGATCGCGCTGCCGCTGATCACGGTCGACGAGCCCGCCATCTCGATGACCATCGGTGCGAACACCTCGCCGCTCGTCGGCAAGGGCGGCAAGGGCCACAAGGTCACCGCCCGTCAGATCAAGGACCGTCTGGACCGCGAGCTCGTCGGTAACGTCTCGCTCCGCGTCCTGGACACCGAGCGCCCCGACGCCTGGGAGGTCCAGGGCCGTGGTGAGCTCGCGCTCGCGATCCTCATCGAGACCATGCGCCGGGAGGGCTTCGAGCTCACCGTCGGCAAGCCGCAGGTGGTCACCAAGCAGGTCGACGGCAAGACCCACGAGCCGATCGAGCGCATGACGATCGACTCGCCGGAGGAGCACCTCGGCGCCATCACGCAGCTCATGGCGACCCGCAAGGGCCGCATGGAGACGATGACGAACCACGGTTCGGGCTGGGTCCGCATGGAGTGGATCGTCCCGTCCCGCGGCCTCATCGGCTTCCGCACGGAGTTCCTGACCCAGACCCGCGGCACGGGTATCGCGCACTCCCTGTTCGAGGGCCACGAGCCGTGGTTCGGCGAGCTGCGCACCCGTCACAACGGCTCGCTGGTGGCGGACCGCGCGGGCGTCGTGACGCCGTTCGCGATGGTCAACCTCCAGGAGCGCGGTGTCATCTTCACCGAGGCCGGCACCGAGGTCTACGAGGGCATGATCATCGGCGAGAACTCGCGCGCCGACGACATGGACGTGAACATCACCAAGGAGAAGAAGCTCACCAACATGCGTGCGGCTTCCGCGGACACCACCGAGAACGTGGTGCCCGCCCGCAAGCTCTCGCTCGAGCAGTCGCTGGAGTTCTGCCGCGACGACGAGTGCATCGAGGTCACCCCGGAGACCGTGCGCATCCGCAAGGTCGTCCTGGACCAGAAGGAGCGCGGCCGCTCCGCGTCGCGCGCCAAGCGCTGATCGCACCCCGCACGGGAAAGGCCCGGTTCCGCGGTTCGCCGCGGGGCCGGGCCTTCCCCGTGCCCCGGCCTTTGGGCATTCACCGGCGACCCGGCACGCGTGAATGAGGGAAATATCACGAAGGGGAACTCGGAGCGGGTCCGCTGCGGACTGCCCGCATTCGGCGCGCTTTGTTTTCCCGGAACGCGGACGGCGGCCCGGCATGACGCATGGTGCCGCCGCCGTCGCGGAAAGCGATGAGCGCGGACCGATGGCCCGCGGGGGCGCCCGAGCAGCTGACGGGCCGTCTGTTCAGTTCCCCGCTCACCTGCTTGCATGGGTCGGCGCGGTGCTCCCGGCTCCGCCGTCCGGCGGCGGGGGTGCTGCAGGAGACCGCGAAAAAGGAAAGTCGATTTCGGCGCCCGGACGTCCGACTATCGGGCAGCCTTCTCCGGAACGTGTGTGAACGGTCCGTTTCGGGCGTGTCTGTCTGGTATCGCTTTGTCCGTATTTCGGGTCTACGCGCAGGGTTGATGTTGTCAAAATGAGACCCTTTAGGTGTGGTTTACAGCCCAGTCGTACTTAATAGTTGGCTCCATTGAGCTCGGGTCAATGGGTCACGCACTGTGGGGAGTGCCGACTCACGAGCACACTCAGGGCACTGAAACGATCACCGTCAGGGGTGTCGGTGTATCAACCCAGTGCCCTTCTTGTAGTCAAAAGTGGACTCATGAGGAGGAAACCCATGCGTGGTGCCAAGAGCGCCAAGTGGGTCGCGGGAGCGGCCATCATCGCCCTGGCTGCGACCGCCTGTGGCGGCGGCGACAGCGACAGTGGCAAGGACAGCGCCAAGGGCGCTGTCAATCCCGATGGCATCTTCTCCATCGAGGTCGGTGAGCCGCAGAACCCGCTGCAGCCGGCCAACACGATGGAGTCGAACGGCAGCATCGTCACCGACTCGATCTTCTCGCAGCTGGTGGACTACGACCCGGCCGGCAAGCTCGAGATGATCAACGCGGAGTCTGTCGACACCAAGGACAGCAAGCTCTGGACGGTCAAGCTCAAGAAGGACTGGAAGTTCCACGACGGCACGCCCGTCACGGCGGACTCCTACATCAAGGCCTGGAACTGGGCCGCCAACATCAAGAACAACCAGACCAACGCGTCCTGGTTCGGCGACATCAAGGGCTTCGCGGACGTCCACCCCGAGGACGCCAAGGCCAAGCCGAAGGCCGACGCCATGTCCGGTCTGAAGAAGGTGGACGACTACACGTTCACCATCGAGCTCAACGCCCCGCTGCCGTACTTCTCGTACAAGCTCGGCTACACGGTCTTCTCCCCGCTGCCCGAGTCCTTCTACGCGGACCCGAAGGCCGCCGGCGAGAAGCCGGTCGGCAACGGCGCGTACAAGTTCGTCAGCTGGGACCACAAGAAGCAGATCAAGGTCGTCCGCAACGACGACTACAAGGGTGCCGACAAGGCGAAGAACGGCGGTGTGGTCTTCAAGAACTACACCACCCTCGAGACCGCCTACGAGGACCTGAAGTCCGGCAACGTCGACGTGCTGCGCCAGATCGGCCCGAAGGACCTTCCGGTCTACCGGTCCGACCTCGGTGACCGCGCCGTGGACAAGGCCTACTCGGCCATCCAGACGATCGCCGTCGCGTACTACACCCCGCAGTGGAAGAAGATCAACCCGAAGGTCCTCCAGGGCCTGTCGATGGGTATCGACCGGGCCACGATCACCAAGACGGTGCTCCAGGGCACCCGCGAGCCCGCCACCGGCTGGGTCGCGCAGGGTGTCCTCGGCTTCCAGAAGGACGCCACGGGCGACGTCACCAAGTTCGACCCGGCGAAGGCCAAGAAGCTCATCCAGGAGGGTGGCGGCGTTCCGGGCAACAAGATCTCGATCCAGTTCAACGCCGACGGCGGCCACAAGGAATGGGTCGAGGCGGTCTGCAACAGCATCACGCAGTCGACCGGCGTCAAGTGCGCCACCGACTCGAAGGCCGACTTCCAGGCCGACACGAACGCGCGTGACGACAAGCAGGTCAAGTCCCTGTACCGCTCCGGCTGGGTGCTCGACTACCCGGTGAACGCGAACTTCATCTCGGACCTGTTCCGGACCGGCGCCGCGGGCAACCAGGGCGACTTCTCGAACAAGGCCCTGGACGCGGAGATCAAGAAGGCCGACTCCGCCGCCTCCCTCGACGAGTCCGTCGCGGCCTACCAGAAGATCGAGAAGGAGCTGGTGAACTACATGCCCTCCATCCCGCTCTGGTACTACAAGGTCAACGCCGGCTACTCGGAGAAGGTCCAGAACGTGGACTACGCGCAGGACGGCGACCCGATCCTGACGCAGGTCGAAGTCAAGAAGTAACCACACCGACGTAGTCCGCGCGCAGGCGCGGGACCGCACTGAAGAGCGGCCCGCCCTGCCCGCACGGCAGTGGCCGGGGGGCCCTTCCACGTAACCGACGACCCCGCAGGGGGAGTCGGGGCGAGGGAGGGCCCGTCGGCTGCCGCCTGCCTATTACATGGAGGCATGATGGGGCGCTATGTCGCACGACGACTGCTCCAGATGATCCCGGTCTTCCTCGGGACGACCCTGCTGATCTTCCTGATGGTCTACACGCTGCCCGGCGACCCCGTGCGCGGGCTCTTCGGGGACAAGGGGGCCGATCCGGCCACGCTGGCGAGACTTCGCCATGAATACGGGCTGGACCAGCCGATCCTGCAGCAGTACTGGAATTACATGACAGGCATCGTCCTGCACGGTGATTTCGGTAAGCAGATAGCCAGCGGACGTCCCGTCACGGACGTCCTCGGCGACGCGTTCCCCGTCACCCTCCGGCTGGCCGGCATGGCGTTCGTCATCGAGATCATCATCGGCATCGGCCTGGGCATGGCCGCCGGTCTGCGGGCCGGCCGGCTCACGGACAACGTGGTCCTGGTCTTCACCCTGCTGATCATCTCGATCCCGGTGTTCGTCCTCGGCTTCATCGTCAAGACGGTGTTCGCCTTCCAGCTCGGCTGGATCCAGCCGAACGTCTCCGGTGAGGCCAAGTGGGGCGAACTGCTGGCCCCGGCCATCGTGCTGGGCTCCCTGTCACTCGCCTACGTGGCACGACTCACGCGTACGACGATGGCCGAGAACCTGCGCTCCGACTACATGCGCACCGCCATCGCCAAGGGACTTCCCAAGCGGCGCATCATCGGCGTGCACCTGATGCGCAACTCGCTGATCCCCGTCATCACCTTCCTCGGCACCGACCTGGGCGCCCTGATGGGCGGCGCGGTCGTCACCGAGGGCCTGTTCAACGTCAAGGGCGTCGGCGGCACGATCTACGAGTCGATCGTCAAGCGCGAAGGCACGACGCTCGTCGGCCTCGTGACCATCCTGGTGCTCGTCTATCTCCTCATGAGCCTCATCGTCGACCTGCTGTACGCGGTCCTGGACCCGAGGATCCGTTATGCCTGACGCGACCAAGACCACCCCCGCTCCCGCGCCCGAGGACGCCAAGGCGGCGCTCGCGGACCCGTCGGCGACCGTGAAGGCGGACAAGGCGCGCAGCCTGTGGGGCGACGCCTGGCGGGACCTGCGCTCCAACTGGTACTTCATCATCTCGTCGGTGCTGATCGTCATCCTCATCGTGATGGCGATCTTCCCGGGCCTGTTCACCAGCGCCTCGCCGACCTCGGCCGACCTGGTGCACCACTACCTGGGCAAGCCGGAGCTCGGCAAGATCGGCTCCGAGGGCTGGCTCGGCTACGACGGCCAGGGCCACAGCGTCTACGCCCGTGTCATCTACGGCACCCGGGCCTCGGTCACCGTCGGCGTCTGCGTCACCCTCCTGGTGACCCTGTTCGGCGGACTGATCGGCATGCTCGCCGGCTACTTCGGCGGTTGGGTCGACGCCCTGCTCGCAGGCTTCTTCACCAACGTCTTCCTCGGCATCCCCTTCCTGCTGGGCGCCATGGTCGTCCTCCAGGCGTTCACCGACCGGACGATCTGGGTGGTCATCTTCGCCCTGGCGTTCCTCGGCTGGACCCAGATCGCGCGAGTCATGCGCGGTGCGGTGATCGTGATCAAGCAGTCGGACTACGTGCAGGCCGCCAGGGCGCTCGGCGCGGGCACGGGCCGGATCCTCTTCCGGCACATCCTGCCCAACGCCATGGCTCCCGTGATCGTCGTCGCCACCATCTCGCTGGGTGTCTACATCTCGGCGGAGGCGACCCTGTCCTACCTGGGCCTCGGCCTGGCCTCCCCGACCATCTCGTGGGGCATGGACATCTCCGGTGGCGCCGCCCAGATCCGCGTCGCACAGCACATCCTGCTGTACCCGTCGATCATGCTCAGCATCACCGTTCTGGCGTTCATCATGCTCGGCGAAGCCGTCCGCAACGCCCTCGATCCGAAGTCGCGATAAGGAGGGCGAACGTGGCCACCATCAACAAGACCGCTGAAGTCCCGTCCGCACGCTCGGGTGACGACTATGTCGGCCCCCTGCTCGATGTCCGTGACCTGCACGTGGAGTTCCACACCCGCGACGGTGTGGCCAAGGCGGTCAACGGTGTCAACTACAGCGTGAACGCCGGGGAGACCCTCGCCGTTCTCGGTGAGTCCGGCTCCGGCAAGTCCGTGACGGCGCAGGCCATCATGGGCATCCTCGACATGCCGCCGGGCAGGATCCCGCAGGGCGAGATCCTGTTCCGTGGCCAGGACATGCTCACGATGTCCTACGAGGAGCGGCGGAAGATCCGCGGCCAGAAGATCGCGATGATCTTCCAGGACGCGCTCTCCTCGCTGAACCCGGTCCTCACCGTCGGCTACCAGCTCGGCGAGATGTTCCGGGTCCACCAGGGCCTGTCCAAGAAGGAAGCCCGCGCCAAGGCCATCGAGCTGATGGACCAGGTGAAGATCCCGGCCGCCGCGGCCCGGGTCGCGGACTACCCGCACCAGTTCTCCGGCGGTATGCGCCAGCGCATCATGATCGCCATGGCGCTGGCCCTGGAGCCGGACCTGATCATCGCGGACGAGCCGACCACCGCGCTCGACGTGACCGTCCAGGCCCAGGTCATGGACCTGCTCGCGGAGCTCCAGCGCGAGTACAACATGGGTCTGATCCTGATCACGCACGACCTCGGCGTCGTCGCCGACGTCGCCGACAAGATCGCGGTCATGTACGCGGGCCGGATCGTCGAGACCGCCCCGGTGCACGAGATCTACAAGCGCCCGGCGCACCCCTACACCAAGGGGCTGCTCGAGTCGATCCCGCGCCTGGACCAGAAGGGCCAGGAGCTCTTCGCGATCAAGGGTCTGCCGCCCAACCTGCTTCGCGTGCCGTCGGGTTGTGCCTTCAACCCGCGCTGCACCATGGCGCAGGACATCTGCCGTACGGAGATCCCGGCGCTGCGCCCGGTGACCGAGCAGGACGGCGCCGAGCTGGCCGGACGCGGCAGCGCCTGCCACTTCTGGAAGGAGACGATCCATGGCTGACATGAAGAAGGAGCCCGTGGACGCCACCCCGAACGTCTCCGAGGTGGAGACGGTCGACGCGACCACCGAGGCGGAGGCCGTAGCCGCCATCGACGCACCCGTGTCGCAGGGCGAGCCGATCCTCCAGGTCCGCAATCTGGTCAAGCACTTCCCGCTGACCCAGGGCATCCTGTTCAAGAAGCAGGTCGGCGCGGTCAAGGCCGTGGACGGGGTCTCGTTCGACCTCTACGCGGGCGAGACGCTCGGCATCGTCGGCGAGTCCGGCTGTGGCAAGTCCACCGTCGCCAAGCTCCTGATGACGCTGGAGCAGGCCACCGCCGGCGAGGTCTTCTACAAGGGCCAGGACATCACCAAGCTGTCCGGCCGCGCGCTGAAGGCCGTGCGCCGCAACATCCAGATGGTGTTCCAGGACCCGTACACCTCGCTGAACCCCCGCATGACGGTCGGCGACATCATCGGTGAGCCCTACGACATCCACCCCGAGGTGGCTCCGAAGGGCGACCGGCGGCGCAAGGTCCAGGAGCTCCTGGACGTCGTCGGCCTCAACCCGGAGTACATCAACCGCTACCCGCACCAGTTCTCCGGCGGTCAGCGCCAGCGCATCGGCATCGCCCGCGGTCTCGCGCTCAACCCGGAGATCATCATCTGCGACGAGCCGGTCTCCGCGCTCGACGTGTCGGTGCAGGCCCAGGTCATCAACCTGATGGGGAAGCTGCAGGACGAGTTCAACCTCTCCTACCTCTTCATCGCGCACGACCTGTCCATCGTCCGGCACATCTCGGACCGGGTCGGCGTCATGTACCTCGGCAAGATGGCCGAGATCGGTACGGACGAGCAGATCTACGACCACCCGACGCACCCCTACACCCAGGCGCTGCTGTCGGCGGTCCCCGTCCCGGACCCGGAGGCCCGCGAGGGCCGCGAGCGGATCATCCTCACCGGCGACGTCCCGTCCCCGGCCAACCCGCCGTCGGGCTGCAGCTTCCGCACCCGCTGCTGGAAGGCCGAGGCCAAGTGCGCCGAGGAGACGCCGCTGCTGGCGATCCCCGAGCGTTTCAGGACCTCGACGACGCCGGCCGCGCACGAGTCGGCATGCCACTTCGCCGAGGAGAAGAACGTGGTGGGCGCGGCCTGAGACGCCGGCACCGCCCGACGCTGTACGTGAGACACGCCGGACCCCTCGGGAGCCTTTCGGGCACCCGGGGGGTCCGGCGTGTGTCCGGCGGCGGGGCGCCGGGCGGGCGCCCGGACCCCGGCTACGCGTACTGGATGCCCCACAGGTTGCTGCTCTTCTTCACCGGCGCCACGTTGTTGCTCTTCTTCCACACCTTGCTCTTCTTGCAGCCGCCGGTGCTCTTGGGCACCATGCGGTACTTCGTCACGCTGAAACCCTTGGCCTCGTGCCACATCATCAGGCGGCCGCGGCTCTTGCCGCTCTTCTTCTTGACCGTGGCGGAGTACGTCCAGGTGTCGGACTTGGACCAGGTCTTGCCCACGGCGACGCTGAACGAGGTCGAGGCCTTCGCGAAGATCACGCCCGCCTCGGCGCCGACGGTCGCCGTGCCGGTCGCGGTCCAGGAGCCCGTCTTGTTCTTGGCGTAGCTGATGGTGACGCCCGGCCGCGCCCAGTCGCTGTGCACCTGGGTGGCGCGCCAGACGGTCTTCTTGTCCCCGATCGAGTAGATCGGGTTGTCGTCGCAGTGGGCAGCCGCCGACGCGGGAGCTGCCGCCCCGGCCACGACGCCGGCGCCGAGCAGGGCGGCGGTGACCACAGTGCTGATGACACGCTTCACGCAGGTCCTCCGGGATATGGACTTCTTGAGGGGGTACGCGTCACACGTTATGGGCCAACAACGGTATGTCATAAGGGACTTGAGGGACTGTTGAGGTTCTTTATGAGGAGGTAGGGGTTCCGCCCCGATTCGGTCCGATTCCGCTCCGCGCCGGGAGCGCGAAGGCGCCCGGAACCGATCGGTTCCGGGCGCCGTGCCCAGGTACCCGGGAACCGGGCTCGCAGGTGGCTCGGGTCAATGGGCCGACGTGCTCGGTTCCTTGGGCCGGGAAGTCCCGCGTGTCCCGGACCGGTGGGCCCGTTGGCGCGGGAGTCCCCGGGGCGGGGGGAAGGGGTGTCAGCCCCCTGCCTCCAGGTTCTTGCCGGCCTTGCCGGGACGGGGCCCGTCACCCTGGTCGGGACGCGGCCCGTCGGACGCCGTGCGCGCCGCGGGGAAGGACGAGACGACCGTGGGCTCCTCCGGGTAGTGGCAGGCCGTCAGATGGCCGTCACGGCCGTCCTGGACCTGCACCAGCGGCGGAGTCTCGGTCGCGCACTTCTCCGTCGCCTTCCAGCAGCGGGTGCGGAAGCGGCAGCCCGAGGGCGGATTGACCGGGGAGGGCACATCGCCGACCAGCCGTACGCGCTCGACGACCGGCTCGTCGTCGGCGGTGGGCTCGGGCACGGCCGAGAGCAGCGCCCGCGTGTACGGGTGACGGGGATTGCCGTACAGGTCCTCGCGGTCGGCGACCTCCACGATCCGGCCGAGGTACATGACGGCCACGCGCTCCGAGAAGTGCCGCACGATGGCCAGGTCGTGGGCGATGAAGAGGAACGCGATGCCCAGCTCCCTCTGGAGCTTCTGGAGCAGGTTCACCACCTGCGCCTGGATCGAGACGTCGAGCGCCGAGACCGGCTCGTCGGCCACGATGAGCTTCGGTTCCAGGGCCAGCGCGCGGGCCACCCCGATGCGCTGGCGCTGACCGCCGGAGAACTCGTGCGGGAAGCGGTTGTAGTGCTCCGGGTTGAGGCCGACGGTCTCCAGGAGTTCACGGACCCGGGCCTCGCGGCCGCCGGCCGGGTTGATGCCGTTGATCTCCATGGGCGCGGCGACGATCTTGCCGACGGTCTGCCGCGGGTTCAGGGAGGCGTACGGGTCCTGGAAGATCATCTGGATCTCGGAGCGGACCGGGGCCAGCTCCTTGCGCGAGGCGTGGCTGATGTCCTGCCCGCGGTAGGAGATCCGGCCGGCGGTCGGCTCCAGGAGCCGGGTGATCAGACGGCCCGTCGTCGACTTGCCGCAGCCGGACTCACCGACCAGGCCGAGGCTCTCGCCCGCGCCGATCGTGAAGTCGAGGCCGTCCACGGCCTGGACCGCGCCGATCGTCCGCCGGATCGGGAACCCGCCCTTGATCGGGAAGTGCTTGGTGAGCCCGGAGACTTCCAGGAGGGGATCGGTGCTGCTCATGGTGGGGAAACCCGTCTCTTGTACGTCAGTGGGGCCGGATGGCGGCGAAGTCGGCGAAGAAGTCCATGCGCTGCTCCGCGGTGAGGTGGCAGGCGGCTCCGCGGCCCGCGACCAGTTCGAGCGGCGGCTGCTCGGTCGAGCATCGCGCACCGCCCACCTGCTCCGTGAAGGTGCACCGGGGATGGAAGCGGCAGCCCGTCGGCGGGTTGAGGAGGCTCGGGGGGCTGCCCGGGATCGGTGACAGCGGCACGTCGATCGGGCCCTTGAGGCTGGGCATGGACCCGAGCAGGCCCCAGGTGTACGGGTGCTGGGGCGCGCGCAGCACCTCCTTCTTCGTGCCGCGCTCCACGCACCGGCCGCCGTACATCACCAGCACGTCGTCCGCGATGTCGGCGATGACGCCCAGGTCATGCGTGATGAAGACGATCCCCATGCCGAACTCCTGCTGGAGGTCCTTCAGCAGGTCCATGATCTGGGCCTGCACGGTGACGTCCAGCGCGGTGGTGGGCTCGTCCGCGATGAGCAGGGCGGGGTTGCAGACCAGTGACATGGCGATCATCGCGCGCTGGCGCATACCGCCGGAGAACTGGTGCGGGTAGTCGTCCACCCGCAGGTCGGGCTGCGGGATGCCCACCTTGGTGAGCATCTCCACGGACCGCGCCCGCGCCTCGCGCTTGGAGGCCCCGGTGTGCTTGCGGAACGTCTCGCCGATCTGCCTGCCGATCGTGTGGTACGGCGACAGCGAGGCCAGGGCGTCCTGGAAGATCATGGCCATCTTGCTGCCGCGGAGCCGCTCCAGTTCCCGCTCGGAAGCGGCGAGCAGGTCCTGCCCGTCGAGCAGGATCTCGCCCTCGATCTCGGTGTGGTCGGGGTCGTGCAGGCCCAGGACCGACAGGTTGGTGACCGACTTGCCCGAACCGGACTCGCCGACGATGCCGAGGGTCTTGCCCTTCTGCACGTCGAAGGAGAGACCGTCGACGGCCTTGACGACGCCGTCCTCGGTCGAGAAGTGGACGTGCAGATCCTTGACGGACAGCAGGGGAGGCTGATCGGTGCTCGTCACGGGGACGCTCCAGGAGGATGGTGCGGAGGCAGGGGCTGGGCCGGGAACGGGGGAGCGGGTCAGGCGAGTCGGATCCGCGGGTCGATGAGGCCGTAGACGGCGTCCACGACGATGTTGGCGAAGACGATCGCCCCCGCGGCGACCATCGTGACGCCGAGCAGCATGGGCAGGTCGCTCGTGTCGACGGAGTGCACGGAGAGCTGGCCCAGGCCCTGGAGGCTGAAGGTCGCCTCGGTGATGATGGCGCCGCCGACGAGGGTGCCCAGATCGATGCCGAAGATGGTGACGATCGGTCCCATCGCGCCGCGCCAGGCGAAGCGGAAGAAGACCGTGGCCCTGGACAGCCCCTTGGCACGGGCGGTGCGGACGTAGTCCTCGGTGAGCTGCTCGACCAGCTGCGAGCGGGTCATCCGGGTGTAGTTGGCGGTGAAGATGATCGACAGGACCAGCCAGGGCAGCAGGAGCCCGGAGGCCCACTTCGCCGGGTTCTCGGTGAACGGCGTGTACGAGGGCTGGCTGAGCAGCCCCATCCGTTGCACCAGCAGGAACATGGCGATGTAGCCGACGAAGTAGATCTGCAGCGAGGCTCCGAGCAGCGAGGCCGAGCTGGCGATCTTGTCCAGGGCCTTGCCGCGCTTGACCGCGGCCAGCATGCCCGCACCGACGCCGAAGATCACGAAGAACACCGACGCGCCCAGCGAGATCGAGAGGGTCAGCGGGAGCCGGTCCATGATCGTGCCGAAGACCGGCTCGCGGTTGGTGAACGAGTAGCCGAGGCAGGGTGCCGGGCAGTGGCCGTAGTTGCCGTAGTCACGGCCGGTGAAGATGCCGGCCAGCCAGTGCCAGTACTGGACGGGCAGCGGGTCGGCGATCCCCAGGTTCTGCCTGATCTGGGTGAGCAGTTCCGGCGAGCAGACCTTGCCGCAGGCGAGCCTCGCGGGGTCACGGGGGATCGCGTAGAAGAGGCAGAAGGTGATGGCGCTGATGATCAGCAGAATGACGAGAGCGCCGGTCACGCGGCGGAGCAGGAAACGAAGCATGGGTCGTGACTTTCCGGGTGTGGCGCCGTCGCCGGGTGTAGGGAGCGGGGAAGGGACCGGAGCGGGGGAGGGCGGCCGGTCCGGCCGCCCTCCCCCCGGCGGTTCTACGCCATCGCGTAGAGCTTGGTGATGGCGATGCCGGTGTTGCCCGAGTCGTAGACCAGGCCGCCGACCTTGGAGCCGTGGAGCCAGTTGCGGATCGGCCAGTAGTCCGGCACGCAGGCGGCCAGTTCCATGATCTGGCGGTCGATCGCGCCCCAGGCCTTGTTGGCCTCGTCGACGTCGGTGATCTTCGCGGCGGCGTCGATGGCCTTGTTGACGCCCATGTCGTTCAACTGCGGCCAGTTCGAGGCGCCGTTGGCGATGACGCGGCCGTCGAAGGTGGGCTGGAGGGCCGTGTAGCCGCCCGGCCAGTCGGCGGACCAGCCGGCCGCGAACATGTCGAACTTGTTGTCGATCTGGGCGATCTGGCTGTAGAAGGAGGTCTTGTCGACCTGCTTCGTCACCACGTCGAAGCCCGCCTTCGTCAGCGCGCTCTTGATGGCGACGGCCTGCTTGACCTGGTTGTCCGACTGCTGGAAGGCGATGACGATCTTCTGGCCCTCCGCGCCGGCCTCCTTGAGGAGCGCCTTGGCCTTCACCGGGTCACCCGCGGGCTTGGCCTTCTTGCCGTAGAGGTCGAAGTCCGCGTGGCCCGGCGTGAGCGGGCTGATGATGGTGGTCGCGACCTCCGAGGACGAGGCGCCACCGCGGATCAGCTGCGTCTGCTGCGAGGGCCAGGCGTAGTTGAGCGCCTGGCGGACCTTGACGTCCTTGATGCGCGTCGTGTTGATCGCGTAGTAGTAGGTCGCGGCGTCGAGGTGGGTCAGGACGCGCTTCTTCAGGGCCGGGTCGCCGAGGACCTTCTGGATGCGCTCGGGGGCGATCTCGTTCAGCATCGACAGGGTGTGCTGGTCGTTGCCCTGGTCGGCGATGTAGCGGTCCGTGGACGCGAGGGACTGGAAGCCGAACTGCAGCTCGAACTTGTCCGGGTAGGCGTTGCGGATCGGGTCGGTGGCCGGGTCCCAGTGCTCGTTGCGCGACAGGGACATCGACTTGCCGATCTTACGGTTGTCGATCTTGTACGGGCCGCAGGAGAAGGGCTGCTTGTCGTAGTCCTCCTTGGTGTCCTTCTTCTTCGGCACCAGGGAGAAGGCGCGCATGCCCAGGGTGAAGTTGAAGTCACCGCGGGCCTCGGTGAGGCGGAAGGTGACGGTCCGGCCGTCGATCTCGATCGAGTCGAGGTGCTTGCCCTCGTAGGGACCCTTGTACTTGTCGCCGCCGACCAGCCACTGCTGCGGGTAACGCGGCCCGAAGGTGACGAACTTGGCGAAGAGGCGCTCGAAGGTGTGCCGGACGTCGTCCATGCTGATGTCGGAGCCGTCCTGCCACTTCACGCCCTCCTTCAGCGTGAACGACCAGGTCTTGCCGCCGTCCTTGGCCGTGCCGGCGTCGGTGGCGAGGTCGCCCACCAGCGTGGTCTTGCCGTCCATGGCGACCTTGTAGCCGACCAGCCCGCGCATGAAGAGCGGGGTGAGGTAGCCCTCGTACGACGACCAGATCTGCGCCGGGTCCAGGTGGTCGCAGTCGATCTGGTCCATCGTGTAGATGGTGCCGCCCTTGACCGCGCCCGGGACCTCGGGGGCGGGGCCGGTGGAGTCCGTCTTGGTGCCGACCAGGATCGCGTCCTTCTTCGTGCCGCTGACCTTGGGCGCGTCCTTCTCGCCGCCCTTGCCGCCGCCCGCGTCACCGCTGCTGCATGCGCTCAGGACCGTGGTGCTCGCGGCCGCCACACCGGTGGCTATCAGGAAGTTTCTGCGGGAGAAAGACATGTGTATGTGTCCTTGGAATCGAGGGACGGGGTACGTGCGACGGGCCGGACCACGGCGGCCGGACCGGTAGGGCGTCGGATCAGCCCTTGGACTTCGGGTCCAGGGCGTCGCGTACCGAGTCGCCGAGCAGATTGAAGGCGAGCACGAACACGATCATGGAGATGCCGGGGAAGAGCATGAAGGTGATGTCGTCCGTGTAGAAGGACGCTCCGCGCTGGATCATCACGCCCCAGTCGGGGGTCGGGTCGATGATGCCGACGCCGAGGAAGGCCAGGCCCGCCTCCGCCGTCACATAGGCCGGCAGGGCGAGGGTCGCCTGGATCAGGATCGGCGTCCAGAGATTGGGCAGCAGTTCCTTGAAGATGATCCGGGTGGGCGAGGCGCCGGTCACCTTCGCGGCCTCGATGAACTCCCGTTCGCGCAGGGCGAGTACCTGACCGCGCAGCAGGCGGGCCATCGAGGCCCAGCCGAAGGCGGTGAGGACGAGGATCAGGGAGGTGGCCCGCAGCGATGTCGGGATCTCGTCCTCCGGCGCCACGAACAGGCTGTAGACGACCGGCATGAACGCGATGAAGAACAGCGTCGACGGGAACGACAGCAGGATGTCGATGACCCGGCCGATGAAGTAGTCCGTCCGGCCGCCCAGATAGCCGGCGGTGATGCCGACGATCACGCCGACGATGGTGACGAGGATCGTCGTCGCCGCCGCGATGAGCAGCGAGGTGCGAATCCCGTACAGCAGGAACGTGAAGACGTCGCGGCCCAGTTGCGGCTCGATGCCGAACCAGTACTCGCTGCTGATACCGCCGTTGGGCTTGACCGGGTACGCGAAGCCGTTGAGCAGCCCGGGTATGTCCTGGCCGTAGGTCGTGTACGGATCCTTGCCGTACAGCTTCGCGATCAGCGGCGCCGCCAGCGCGATCACGAAGAAGAACACGACGATGCAGGCGGACACCACGCCGGTCTTGTCGCGCTTGAAGCGGATCCAGGCCAGACGGCCCGGACTCCTGGCGGCCGCGCCCTTGTTGGTGCTGTCGGGCAGCCGGGACTCCCCGGTCAATTCGGTGGGCGTCATGTCCACCGAAAGACTGGGGGCCGGGGATGGCGTGGTCATCGTGCTCCTGTCCCCGTACGGAACGCGTCCTCCGGGTGGGAGGAGTGTGAAGAAGAGGTTGGGATGGACCCAATCAACCGAGTTGACAGCGGTCAATCGGCTGTGAAAGTCCATACGGGGTCTTTAGCTTCTTGACCAGAGCTTGGCATGTATAGGGCGAAGCTGGGGTGGACGGCCGCGGCGCGGAGGGGACCTTTCGGGTGATCCCGGTTGCTCGCGTCCGATCAGACACGTGTCCTTTTCGTTATCCGGATTTCCCGGTCACACGTTCTGCCCTTCAGGTGGCGGTCTGACACATTCGGCCGTAGTGCGGGTGCAGTGATCCTCTTATGAGGTGATATTTGACCTCACGTAAGACGGAGCACTACGAGGAGGCACTCCATGCGCGGAGCCACACAGGTCAAGTGGGCCGCATGCGCGGTGGCCGTCGCCCTGGCGGCGACGGCCTGCGGCGGAGGGGACAGCGGTGGTGGGGGCGGTGGCGCCGATGGGATCGTGAGCTCTTCGTGGGGTGACCCGCAGAACCCGCTGGAGCCCGCCAACACCAATGAGGTGCAGGGCGGCAAGGTGCTCGACATGATCTTCCGGGGTCTCAAGAAGTACGACCCGAAGACCGGCGAGGCGATGAACATGCTCGCCGAGAAGATCGAGTCCAAGGACAACCAGAACTTCACCGTCACGGTGAAGGACGGCTGGACCTTCAGCAACGGTGAGAAGATCACCGCCAAGTCGTTCGTGGACGCCTGGAACTACGGCGCCCTGTTGAAGAACAACCAGAAGAACGCCTACTTCTTCGGTTATATCGACGGATACGACAAGGTTCACCCCGAGACCGGCACGGCGAGCGCCACCACGCTCTCCGGGCTCAAGCTCGTGAACGACAAGACCTTCACCGTCAGGCTGACGCAGAAGTTCTCCCTGTGGCCCGACACCCTCGGCTATCCCGCCTTCGCGCCGCTGCCCAAGACCTTCTTCACCGACCACGCCGCCTGGGTGTCCAAGCCGGTCGGCAACGGCCCGTACACGATCGACACGTACACCAAGGGCTCGTCCATGAGCCTGCGCAAGTGGGACGGCTACCCCGGTGACGACAAGGCGAAGAACGGCGGGATCGACCTCAAGGTCTACACCGACAACAACACCGCCTACACCGACCTGACGGCCGGAAACCTCGACCTCGTCGACGACGTGCCCGCGTCCCAGCTCAAGAACGTCAAGGCGGACCTCGGCGACCGCTACATCAACACCCCGGCGGGCATCATCCAGACGCTCGCGTTCCCGTTCTACGACAAGCAGTGGAACACCCCCGGCGCGATCAAGGTCCGCCAGGGCCTCTCCATGGCGATCAACCGCGACCAGATCACCAACCAGATCTTCCAGAAGACCCGCACCCCCGCCTCCGACTGGACCTCCCCGGTCCTCGGCGCCGACGGCGGCTTCAAGAAGGGCCTCTGCGGCAAGGAGTGCACCTACGACGCCGCCGAGGCCAAGAAGATGATCCAGGACGGCGGCGGCATCCCCGGCGGCCAGCTCAAGATCTCGTACAACGCGGACACCGGATCCCACAAGGAGTGGGTCGACGCCGTCTGCAACAGCATCAACAAGGTCATGGGCAACAACAAGGCGTGCGTGGGCGCCCCCGTCGGCACCTTCGCCGACTTCCGCAGCCAGGTCTCCCAGCAGAAGCTGCACGGCGCCTGGCGCGCGGGCTGGCAGATGGACTACCCGCTGATCCAGAACTTCCTGCAGCCCGTCTACTACACCAACGCCTCGTCCAACGACGGCAAGTGGAACAACAAGCAGTTCGACGACCTCGTCAACAAGGCGAACGCCGAGTCGGACAAGGCCCAGGCCGTCTCCACCTTCCAGGACGCGGAGAGGGTCATGGTGCAGCAGATGCCCGTCATCCCGCTCTGGTACCAGAACGGCAGCGCCGGCTACTCGGAGAACGTCACCAACGTCTCGCTGAACCAGTTCAGCGTCCCGGTGTACGAGCAGATCGAGGTCAAGTGACCCGG
>NZ_SSBL01000084.1 GCF_004795105.1 Streptomyces sp. A0642
GCGGTGGGTGGTCTGCCGTCGCGGTGGGACGGCCTGGGCGTGTACGACTCGGATCCTGAGGCCGTCGGCAAGAGCTATGCCCGTGAGGGCGGCTTCATCGAGGGGGTCGAGGGCTTCGATGCTTCCTTCTTCGGGATTTCGCCGCGTGAGGCGTTGTCGATGGATCCGCAGCAGCGGTTGGTACTGGAGGCGTCCTGGGAGGCGCTGGAGCGGGCCGGCATCCGCCCCGAGTCGATCAGTGGCAGCCGTACTGGTGTCTATCTCGGGACGATGAGTTCCGACTACGGCAACCAGCAGGGCCACGACCTCAGTGCTCTCGACGGTTACGTCAGCACGGGAAACGCGTCGAGTGTGGTGTCGGGCCGGGTGTCGTATTCGCTCGGTCTTCAGGGGCCGGCTGTGACGGTGGACACGGCGTGTTCGTCGTCGTTGGTGTCGGTGCACCTGGCGGTGCAGGCGCTGCGGCAGGGCGAGTGCGAACTCGCTCTGGCGGGTGGTGTCACGGTGATGAGTACTCCCGCGTTGTTCGTGGAGTTCTCGCGGCTCAAGGGCATGGCCGCGGATGGTCGTTGCAAGTCTTTCTCGGCTGCCGCGGACGGTGCGGGGTGGGCCGAGGGAGTGGGCGTACTGCTGCTGAAGC
>NZ_SSBL01000019.1 GCF_004795105.1 Streptomyces sp. A0642
CCCGGCCTTAGAACTGTGACATGCATGTCACAGTTTTCAGCCTCAGTCGTTGAGCAAGGTCTCCGCCTCGGCCAGCCTCTCCTTCAGGTCCTTGACGTAGTCCCTGGCCGAGTCCTTGTCGAACTCGGCCAGCTCCTTTAGGAGGCCCAGGTCGATCTTCCCGGCGGCACGCGCCTCCTTCAGGCGATCAGCGACAGGACGGGGCTGGCGCGCACCGATGGCCTTCGGCGCCTGTGCGGCAGCGGCGCTGGCATCCAAGAGGCGGCGCAGACTGCGAACAGCCGAGACGGTCACTGGCCCCTCGGCAGCCATCTCGGTGTACTTCTCCCGAAGGAGCTTCGGGTCGTCCTTGCCTAGCGAGTAGAGCTGCTCGACCACCAGCTGCGCCAGGGGCTTTTCGATCAGACCGTCGAGCGCCGTGTAAACGACGTGATGCCGGATCGCGCGGTAGTAGGTGTGCCGCTCGATGCCGACAGCCTTGGCGAACTTCTCGACCGACTTGTGGCCACCCGCTTTGTAGCTGCCCTTCTCCTGGACCTCCGAGAGCCAGCGTCCCGTGAGAGCCCAGTAGGTGTACTCGACCGAGGCGAACGCTTCGCCTGCGGCGTCTCCGACCTTGCGGAGTTGACGCTCTGCGTGTGCCAGGTGTTGCAGATCGCTGGCGCCTTCCGGTGCTGCCACGTACTCGAAGGGGTTCGTCGACTCGGCAGGGTAGACGGTTCCTTCAAGAGGTTCCCTGGAGCGGTCGGGGGCCTGGTCGGCCTGATGCGGCACCTGGGGAGGCTCGGCCGGAGTGCTGGCTGCAGCCGTGGCGGCCTCGGTCAGCTCCTCGTCCTCGCCGCGCCGGGCGACGGGCTTTCCTGCTGATGCCCCCGCCTTCCGGGCGGCTGCGGCCTTAGCTCCCCTGCCGCCGAATTTGGCGGGGCGTCGCGGGGCGGGATCGACGTCGCTGGTGGTGCTGGGGGTGCTCATGCGGCTTCGTCCTCCTCGATGATGCCCTTCATGGCGTGGCGGATCAGGAGGCCCCACTCCTCCAGGTCACCCCTCTTGGGGATGGCGTTCCAGGACCTGATGTGGTGGGGCGCCTTGCTGATGTCGAAGTAGGGGTGGAGGAACGGGGGCTGGATGAAGTCCTCGTCTTCTTCGCTGAGGTCGAGGGCCATGGCCTCGCGTTCCTCCTCAGCCAGGGTGGAACCGAAGTCGCACTTAACGAAGAAGTTGTAGACGTCGAGTCCGTCCAGGTTGATCCGTGCGGCGCTGGCAGCGGTTTGCAGAGTCGCCTGGATTCGGTCCGTCTCCCAGCCCGACGGGGCGCTGGGCATGAACAGTAGGCGCGCCTTCTCGCACAGGTCGATGAAGGTCTCCTTGTCGCCTCCGCCGAGGTCGACGATGACGACGTCGTACTGCCCCCGGATGGACTTCAGACGCTTCTTCAGGGGGATGGCGTCCTTGCCCTTGGTGGGGTGCTCGATCAGGGTGAAGGGGATCTTGTCACCCATCGCCAGGTGCATGGCGTACCAGCGAGAGAGGGACTGTGAGTTGTCGTCGGTGTCGACGATCGCTACGTCGAGGTTCAGCACCAGGGCGCAGTAGAGGGCGAGGTAGAGCGAGGTGGTGCTCTTTCCAGTGCCACCCTTCAGGATGCCGACTCCGATGATGAAGCCTCTGCGGGTCTTGAGCCACCGGATGACCTGGTTGACGGGTGCGACGAGCTGGTTCAGCTCTCGATCCGTGCGCGGTTTGTGTCGCCAGTTGGACATTTTTTCACTCCTAGGCGGGATGTCGGTCCTCATCTTGCCGCAAGATCTCGTGCCGCAGGGGCACCCCCTCATGTCTCGCTCCTCCGTGGCGTCCTTGAAGGGGCGAGGAGGTGGGGCTGTGAAGACTCTCGCGCTCGTGGGCGGGGACCTGGCGCTGGCGGAGGGCGGCTACCGGCTGCTGACCGGTGCGCCGCGTATCCGCCAGGACCTGGCGCTCGCGCTGGCTGAGCCGTACGGGCACGACTCGTACCACCCGGAGTACGGATCGGTCCTGAGCTCCTACATCGGTGAGCCCTTGACCGCCGAGCTGGAGCTGCTGGTGCGTTCGGAGGTGGTGCGGGTGATGCAGCAGTACGTAGGTGCCCAGCAGGCGAGCATCGCGGCCGACGCGTTGTCGGGGTCCCGGTCGCGCTACAGCCATCAGGACGTCGTGAAGCAGATTCAGTCGATCACCACGGACATCGCGTACGACGTGCTGAAGGTGACGGTCGCGGTGCGCACCGAGTCCGGGGCCACCATCAAGATCCTGAGGACGGTGGACCTGTAATGGGCGTTTCCCGCGAGGACATCGTCACCCAGATGCGTGATGCGCTGATGGTGTCAGAGCCGGAGCTCGACACGTCGATCGGGACGCCGCTCCGCAAGATCCTGGACGCGGTCGGCGGGAGCCTGGCCGATGCGTACGTCGAGAACCACCTGCTCTCCTACGCCTACGACATCGACAGTAAGACGGACGCGGACCTCGACGCGTTCACGCAGCTCTTCGGCATCGCGCGCATCCCGGCGCGTCGGTCAATCGGCCGGGTGACGTTCAGCCGGACCGGCGATCTGAGCCCGAGCGTCTTCATCCCCGTGGGCACGGAGATTGTGTCGTCAACGGACTCCGCGATCGTGGTTCAGACGGTCACCGGCGGGACAATGATGCCCGGGACCGCGTCGGTGACCGTGGCGGTGCAGGCGGTTGTGGCGGGCCCGGAAGGGAACCTGGGCGCCGGTATGGCGACGCAGATCACGTCCCCGATCCAGGGGGTCAATACGGTGGTCAACACGGCCGCGTTGACCGGCGGAACGTCGCGCGAGACCGACACCGAGCTTCGCGAGCGTTGGAAGCGGACGGCCTTTCGGTCTCTCGCCGGAACGGAGCAGATGTACCTGGGGGTCGCCCTGGACGACACCGACTGCTACGCGGCCTCGGTGGTCGGGTCGACGCGTACTCGGTCGGAGATCCTCCAAGTCCCGGTCAGTGGTGACGTGGTCACGCAGATCACCGACGCCCAGTTCATCTACTCCGCGCCGGTGCAGGTAGCGAAGGCGGACGGTTCCCCGCTGGTGAAGGACTACGACTACACCTGGGTTCCGACGAACCCGCCGAAGGTCGTCAAACTGTCGGGGTCCTTCCCGGCGCCGGGCGAGCTCCTGACCGTGGACTACCAGTACCTGCCGACGGTGTCGCGGAATCAGCCGGTGAACGGCATTACGAACCGGGTCGACGTCTTCACCGGAGGTACGCGTACGCAGGCGGCGCAGGCGAGCCTCGTGTTCCGGCAAGCCAAGAAGTGGCAGACGGTCTCTACGATCGATCTGTTCACTGGCCACTGGCTGCGGGCTGACCAGACGCGGCCGGAGGCGCTCAACGTCTTCGTGCCGCTTCCGTTCGGCCCCATCCTCACGGTGCCTGCCACGCTGACCATCGGATCGGTGACATACGGGCTGGCCAGCAAGACGAACCCTCTCGGGACGGTCTCGGGCGGCATCACCTACGCCTACCAGATCGTCCACGAGGACACGGTCGACGGCTGGACGCCCACAAGCCGTTTCGGGCTGGAGTGGCACCGGACATACCTGCCTGCCGACGGCTCGACGTTCAGCGTGGGCAACGCCGGGGACTACACGTTCAACGAGGTTCCCGCGTCGGTCCAGGACGCAGTCAACCGCTGGCGCCTGGTCGGCATTGACGCTCAAGTCCACCAGGCGAAACAGCGGTGGCTCCGGTTCAGTCTGGGCGTGATGTACACGGCCTCGTCAACGGGCTCGGTCAACTCGGTCCAGGACGCGATCCGAACGTCGTTGAGTGACTACCTGAACCGGATGGGCTTCAACTCGAACGTCCAGATCTCGGATGTGCTGGCCGTCATCCACCAGGTTCCGGGCGTGGACAACGTTCGGCTGCTGCACGGTGGCGACGTGGTCGGCTACAGCTCAGCCAACCCGAATGCCTCGATCGTCGGGGTGCAGCAGATCGCACCGAATTCGGCGCCGGACTCGGCTGCGCTGAGTTCGTACGTCGAGGCGGCGTCCGGCCGCGCCCAGGACATCTACTTCAGGGACGACGAGCTACCGGTCCTGGGCGCGGTGGTCTTCAAGACGCTGGCCCGCAACTCCTTCGGGGTGCTCTGATGGCTGACGGGATCCATCAGGGCGAGAGCATCTACAGCGGGGGCGTCATCCCGGGCGGCCTGATGCCGCTGCAGGCCGACATCACGGTGCCTCAGTCTACGTCGCTGGCCTCTGGCACGGGCATGCTCGTTGCCGACACGTCGGTGATGGAGCAGCTGCGGCATTTTCCCGAAGAGGTCTACGACCTGCGGCCGACGTCGCACCTGGTGCGGCTGATGCAGGCGCTGCTGGGTGATGCGGGTGTGGGGCAGCTCCGGAAGCGGCTGCTGCTCTCTCAGCTCCAGTCGTTGTCTGCTTCTGGCGCGAGATTCTTTGACCTTGACCGGTTCTACGGAGCGTTGTTCGGTGCCACCCGGAACGATGCGGAGCAGCTTCCGCTCAACCCGATGGAGACGGCCACAGCAACCGCTGCGGAGTGGGAGTCAATTGAGTCTGCTGACTCCTCTTTCCGGGACAGGATGACTGCCCTTGCTCAGTCAATCGCCCAGGGCGGGACGGTCCCTGGACTCAAGGCGGCAGCGGAGGCGATCACGGGCTGCGAGGTGGATGTCTTCGAGTCGTGGGCTCTGCTGGACGCCGTGGAGGATCCGGAGGAGGCCGGTCACACCTGGGGGTGGATGGAGGGTGGGCTGTGGAGTGAGTACGAGGGACAGATCTGGGGGGCGCTGGAGGGCGGCGCGTTCTTCGGCCGGTCGGGGAGCCTGACTCGCAGCGAGCTGCTGGTGCGGGTGAACCGTGACTACCCGTCCACAGTGGAGGGCCGGGCTCAGCGCACCAGCGATGAATGGGCGCTGGTGCGGGTTCTGGAGCGCCTGCGGCCTGCCCACATCCTCCTCACTCTCGACACGCAGGGGTCCTCTGCGCTCCTGCCGAGAGCTATCTCTGCGGTGCGCGCGGACAGCGAGCACTGGGAGATCGCCAGCCGGGTGACTCCTGGGCAGATTCCTCAGGGGTCAACCTTGTATCCGTTGTCGGTCTCTCAGGAGCGGGAGGGTGTTGCCCAGGGCGATGCGCGCATCCTTCCCCGGCCGCCGCTGGTAACGCGGATCGGAGACGAGTGGTCGTACGACTCCCAGATGCCGACGTGCCGGTCCTATGCGTCCATGCCGACCGACGACGTCGATTTCACCGAGCCTGGACCGGTCAATGACCTGGTCAACGACCAGCTTGACCAGGTCATTGTGTGGCGTGATGGCACCTCCACCTTGTACGGGGCATCGCTCGGGTCCATGGATCCGATGCTGGCGCAGTCGGCGCGCGCGGGCTCTGACGGCGTCCTCGTCGCCAATCCGTACAGCGGCGACCGCCGGACTGTCCTGACCACCGACTGACGTCAGCGAAGGGGATTCGTTCATGGCTGACACCTATCCGAACTATGCGGCGCTGGCCGCAGCTCGTCAGATCGGTGTGGACTACCGGCTGCTCTTGCGGACGCCGCCTGGCTCCCGTCTGGCGCACATCGCAATCCATGGCGGCGACATCGAACCCGGGACGCAGGAGGTCGCCGACTACTTGGCGGCTTCGGCCAGCCGGTACTACGCGTTCGACGGGATGCTGAGCAGCGGGAACGACGTGCTCAGCCTGGGACCGCTGACCTTCGACGAGCCGCAGGCTGTGGCCATCGTGGCCAGCAGCGACTTCGTCCTGTCCTGGCTGGGTACGGCTGGCACCGACCCCATCACGTACGTGGGAGGTCTGGACACCGAGACGCGGGCCCGGGTTCAGAGCGCCCTGGACGCGGCCGGATTCACCGTGGCCGTGGCCGACCCTTCCCTGTCGGGCGACAGTACGGTCAACATCTGCAACGAGGGCGCCCGGTCCAAGGGTGTCCAGCTGCATCTGACCCTGGCACTGCGGCAGTCGTTCTTCGAGGATTTCAGCCGGGTCGGCCGGGACAGCGGTACACGTACGTCTCTGTTCTACGCGTACATGGCGGCCGTCCAGAAGGCCCTCAACGGACTGGATGTGCCAGGCAAGGCGATCGGCTCCGTGGGGCGAGGCAACGTGGCCCGCCCGGTCCAGGGTGTTGGTTCCGCGTCCGGCGACTTCGGAATCCCGGCACTCGCGCCGTTGACTGTCGGCGGCATGCCGATGGACGCGGTCAAAACCGCGCTGCGGATGAAGTCAACGGGGCAAGGCGTCAGTCGCAGTGGTGAGCGGTTCTGGTCAAGCCCGCCGCGTGACAACGGTGACCGACTGCGGGAGGTGTTCGAGTTCTCTCTTGCCTCGGACCGGCCGGTCAACAGGCTCTCGTTCGCGCTGGCGCGCTTCCCTCAGCGGGCCTGGCTTCAGTGGCGTGACCGTGACGGGGTGTGGCATCCCCTGCACCAGGCGGGAACGGGCACGCCGGTCCAGATCAGCGTGATGGACTCGCTGCCTGCGATCATTCCGACGGGGGTCCCCAGCGATCTGAAGGCTCATCCGCAGCACTTTGGGGCGGGTCACTGGATGCAGCAGATGGTGGACGTCGCGCCGGTTACGGCGTCCCGGTTCCGCATCGTGATGACGCGCCTGCCGTCGGGTTCGGCGCCGCGCGGTATCGACGGCCAGCCTGTGCCCTACTCGCTGGGCGTCAAGGACGCGATGGTTTCCTATCGTGCAGCGTCGCTCGGCGACCTGCCGTGGTTGCCGCAGGCCGACAGGGAGCACAGCGTCCCGATCGCCGGGTCTACGGATCTTCTGGGCTCGCAGATCGAGTACGTGCTGCGGACGAACCGCGCCGACAGCTTGGTGCCTCCGGCAAAGGGGGTATGGCGGTGCGCTCCGCAGCCGGTACCGAATGCCGTGGTCAGCTTGTACCTGGATCTGCGGACGTCCAGCGGCCAGCCTCAGGTCATTGACCGGCTGTATGTGGACCCGTTGACGTCCGGCCCTCGGGTCAACCTCTACTACTCCGAGGAGACGGCTCTCCCTGACCGGTTCGCCGCCGCCGATATGGCGCTGTCGCTGCCCTTGGTGCGGGCGGCATCGGAGCTTCCGGTGGCCGACAGTGAGGGGCTCCTCTTCGAGGGTGCACGGGCGTACCTCGACGTCGACAACCGGGCAATCCAGTTCGATCCAGGGCAGCCTTTCCTGCTGTCCATGCTGGTCCACCCCCAGGTTGACTCGGCCGACACGACCCGGTTGACCGTGATTGACAGCGGTGCACTGACCGTCTCCATCCAGGCAGGTTCGATCATTGTCCGGCTCGGTGAGCGCGAGGCGGTCCTGGAGCCGTTCAACTTCGGAGTCAATGCCCAGCTGCCGCTGGCGGTTGCCTACGACGGCGAGTCCTTGACTGTCCGCACCCCGGCCGAGAGCCGTGTGGCCCAGAACGTGCATGTGCAGGACCAGTTGCCTCCTGACACGATCCGGCTCGGTGGTCCGCTGCAGGGCGAGGGTGGTGCGATCCGGATACGGGCGCTGTTCCTGGCTGTGGGGCGGGCTTCCGACGTCGACACGATCGAGGGGCATTGGGAGGATCCGCATGGCTACGCGCTCACGCCGGGCCTCGGGATCGACCCGGCCACGCACACGAGCGCCAGCGCGATCCTGCGGCTGGACACCACGCTCATCACCAGCGGCACGGATTCTGTCTGCCCCTGGGGGCTGATCGGCGGCCCGGCAGTGGCGCACGCCAACGTCGTATGGACGCCGATCAGCGGGGACTTCACCCTGCGGAAGGGGCTAATGAAGTTCCGGCCGGTGAAGGCCCGGCACCTGAAGATGGAGTTCACCAACCTCTCTCCGATCCTGCTGACGCCGTCGGCCACCACCCCTGTCGTTGCTACGAATCTGTTCCCGGCCGACTCCGGGCGGGCTGGCGACAGCACCACGGCCTCGTCGGGGGCGGATGCCTCGGGCGCCGCGCCGACCGGGGCCCGGGTGGCCACGGAGCAGGGGGCGGTCTACCAGTACATCGACGCGAACCGGATTTCTACGAGCCCGGCCAGCCCGGCTCCGTACCTGCCGACGGAGTCGTTGTACGCGCCTGACCCGCTGGAGGCACAGGTGCTGCGGCGGTCGGGGCAGCGGTTCCCGTATATGCCGTTGCCCTCGACGCGGGCGCCCCGGTTCACGAGCACCGGGGTGCATCGCTATCACGTGGCGCACCTGGCGATGGACTCCAAGCTCGGGTACACCGTCGCGCTCAGCGAGGTCCTCGTCTACCTGGCGGATCCGGTGGCCGAGCGGGATACCGAGCAGTACGTCGAGCTGTTCCACGACACGGCGTTCCTGTCCGGGTACACGGGCGACGAGCCGGGCGGGTGGACTCATTCGGGCCGGGCCATGGTGACGACACAACCGCCGCCGTGGACGGGTTCCCGGATCACGTCGAAGACGTTCGTGTCCAAGCGCAGGGTGCTGGCGGTGCAGTTCGCCGCACAGGCGTCGGATCCCCAGCAGCTGGTGGCCGACCCCGACTTCGACGACCCGAGCCTGCACTTCTGGCGGCCTGTCGGTGACGCGACGGTCACGTCTTCCTCGGAGTACGCGGCCACGATCGGCAGGATGGCCGAGGTGGTACGCGGCCATGCGGTGTCCTCTTGGGGGGCTCTGGAGTCTCAGTACCCGACCTGGGGTGACTTCGAGGACTCCAACCCGCTGCCCAACCGGCCGCTGTGGTGGGAGGTCGAGAACTCGACGAGCGCCGCCAGCAACGGCGGTATCGAGTCTCTGCGGCCGGTCACTCCGGCGCCGGGCGGGCGCCTGTACGCGGCGGCGCGGGTCTACACGGAGGGGCCGCTGGCTCAGCCTCTGAGGTTGCAGCTCGTCAACGGGAACGGGCGGATCCTGGCCGAGTCGGTGCAGTCCATCAACGCGGCGCAGGTCGTGGAGTGGTACGCGGATGCGACCGTGCGCACGACGGCGCCGACAGGGCGGCCGACGTGGGACGCCGTGAGCGCGGGTGGAACTCTGACCTGGTCCCAGATGGAGGCCCTCGGGTCGTGGGGGGAGATCGCGCAGGACTGGGACATCGACGATGTTCATGACGTCCGCGTCCGCATCACGCAGGAAGGTGACGCGGGGACGGGGCGGTGGATGGTCGACAGTCTGGCGATCTTCAACGACCCGCTGATCTGGGAGGTGTCCCGGGACGGCGGAGTGTCCTGGCACGAGATGGTCGGCATCCGGAACAACCCGCGTGGCGCGTTCCTCTTCCCTGACCTCCCGCCCGCTGACCGAACTGGTGGGACTCAGCTTCGCTGGCGTGTGACCGGCTACGCGCCCAACCTGTCCGTCTCCTCCATGGTCCTGCGGCCCTGGTACTCCACGCTGTCGGGCGCTGTGCCGTATCTCGACACGCTGCAGGCGTCGGGGGCGGCGACGTCCCTGGCCGACTACTACCCGCCGGTGGATGCCGATCCGCTGTTCCAGGGATGGCAGCACCCCATTCCGCAGGAGTGGTGGCTGGCGTCTCGTCAGTGGGCCCAGCAGAACACGCCGAAGACGGAGCCTCTGCCGTCGATCACGCTGCCTGAGGCCGTGGCCGTCGGAACGGACGAGGGTAATCCGCCGTCGGCGGACCAGCACGTCCTGCCCAACGCGTTCGTCGTCAACCGATAGGAGCCTCTCGTGCGCGCCCACTTCAACCGCCCGATCGCCGATCGTATGGGCAACCAGATCGACACGGCCTCCATCCGGCTCCTCGCCCCGCAGAGTACGGAGCTGATCGCCGAAACCATCTACGCTCAGACCACGGGCGGTCTCACCCGGGCCAACCCCTGGACCACGGTCAACGGCGAGATCGACTTCTACCTCGACAGCCCGTCCAGGGTCCAGATCGGAATCACCGTTGCGGGCGGCGTCGAGGAATTCTGGGACGACGTCGATGTCCTCGCCGTTGCCGCCGACTCCACGCACCAGGGGCTGGGCGCCGACTCCACCCAGGTCGGTACCGGGTCTTCGTCCGCCGGGAACGGGGCCACTGCGCTGGGCACAGGGGCGTCGGCGGCGGCCCCCTTGTCGATCGCTATCGGGCGACAGGCGGCGGCCTCCGCCGATGGTGGCATCTCGATGGGAGCTCAGGCCGCCGCTTCCCAGGTCGGTGCACTCGCCATTGGCGGTTCCTCGGTCGCGGACGGAGCTCAGGCCATCGCTCTGGGGGACGCGGCTCGCTCCTCGTACGACCACAGCACGGCGATCGGCGCTGGAGCGGAGACGACCCGGCCGAACCAGGTCGCGGTAGGCACTGAAGACGACCTGGTTGAGGTGCCCGGGACCGCTGTGCTGCACAGCCCCAACGGCACGCCCTTCATCGTCAAGGTCACCAACGACGGCCTGCTGTACACCCAGCAGCTCGCCGACTACCCGACCCCGCCGGGCTAAGTCGGCCGCCGCGTTGCTGTGAGGGCCTGTCCGCTCGACCTGAAGGGGTGACTGGAGGAGGAGAGCGGTGGCCCGAGCACACGTAATGCGGCCGATCACTGGAGAGAACGGCGACCTGCTGTACGGGGCGCGGGTTCTGGTGCGTGAGGCTGGTTTGTCGGTCAAGCTGAGCCAGCCTCTGTACGCCGGACCGACCGGAAGCGAGCAGCTGCAGAACCCCTACACCACCTCGAACGGTGTGATCGACTTCTGGTTGGACGAGCCGCAGCGGGTTTCGGTACTCGTCCAGAGCCAGCTCCACTCCGACATCCTCGTCTACCTGGATGCGGCGCCTCCGCCCGAGGAGACGGCGCGTACGGATCTGCCGCTGTTGGTCACAGGAGAGCAGACTCCTGGTTATGTCCTGACAGCTGGGGACAAGAGGGGCGAGGCGGTGTGGGCCACGGCGCCCACGTCCCTGGGCCTCACGCCGCAGGTCACGGTCGTTCGCGAATCGTTCTCCCGCGCGACGGATCCGGCAGGCTGGTCGTTCACACAGGCGGCCACGACCACGCGGGACTACAATACGTCGGTGCCGGACGGGCAGGGCCTCGCTGTGTCTGTGCACTCGGTGCATACCGGCAACGCTGGAAGCCTCATCGTCGCCTCTCCCGGCTTCACCCTGCTCGAATCAGGCTACGTGTCCTTGTGGATGCGCAGCGGCATCATCAGCACGGAGAAGATCGTCTTCGTCGCGGTGGCACTCGACGGCACCCGAAACGTGCTGCAGACGCTGACTACGAGCAGGAAGTGGGGCTTCTACCGGTTCCCGCTTGCGGCGGGAACCTACCAGTCGTTCAAGGTCGAGTTCACTGGGGCGGCCGTCTTCTCGGGCAGCACAGGGCACGAGATGTGGATGACGGACGTCCGGATCTCGTACGGCGGGCTGGTTCCCGAGCACACGCACGCGGGTGAGGGCACGGGATCCGTCCGTCTGGGGACGAGCAGCGTGGCCACCGGCGCTGGCGCCATCGCGGTCGGAACCGAAGCCGTCGCATCCGGCACGAACTCGGCCGCCTTCGGTTATCAGAGCACGGCCAACGGTGTTGACGCCCTCGCGGTCGGCTCGCAGGCGTCGGCCCCTTCGGCCAACAGCGTCGCCGTGGGCTCGCACACCTCCGGATCACCGACGAACACCGGCTGGACGGCGATCGGCAGAGATGCCTACGTCGACTCGGCGAACGGCGCGGCGATCGGGAAGGGCGCAAAGACGTACGGAAGTTCCGGCACCGCAATCGGAGCGTCCTCGTACGTCGGTCCTGAGGGAGTGAACGCCGTCGCGGTGGGCAGCGGCGCTCAGGCGCTGAGCTCGGGGAGCCTGGCCATCGGCAACAACGCAATCGTCGCGGCGGCCCACACGAACTCGGTGGCGATCGGGAATGGTGCAGCAACGTCCGCACCGGATCAGATCATGCTCGGCGACCCGACCCAGCCTCAGCGGACCGTGGTTGTGGCCAACACACTGCGCACCCTGTCTGCGGTGACTCTGGGCAGCAGCGCTTCCTCGACGCTCGGGTTCTTCGGATCCACCGGAGGGGCCAAGCCGGTGGTATCCGGGGCCGACGGAGGCGTCCTGGCCCTGCGAAGTCTCATCACAGGGCTGGCCTCGCTCGGCCTCATCACCAACAACACCACGCCGTAGGGGTATTCGATGGAGCGCTGCCACCTGTACCTGCCGCTGGTCGACTCGTCCGGTGCGCCGTACGAGTACGCGGAAATCACGCTGACCGACCCAAGCACTGACCGGCCGATCGACGAGCCGGTCTACCTTGAGCCGTACGGTGGGGCTCCGCAGCGCTGGCCGTTGCTGATCGATCCAGCTGTCGTGAACGTCTGGACGGACCGGCCGCTGCAGGTGACCCTGCAGGCGTCTCTCCCCGGAGGTGCGACGTTTACTCGCGCCGGGGTGGACATCGCTCCGGCACCTTCCGCAGTGATGCGGACTCATGCCCCGTTGCACCTTGGTTCCACCGACGGCCTCGATGGGCTTGCGGTCCTGGCCGTCTCGCCGGGCGGCACGGCGAACTGGCAGCTCCTGGACGGGCTGCTTACGCACCGGCACAGGGGTGACGCTCCGAGTTCGACGTCCATCGGAACGACGGACTACGACGACATCTACCCGCAGCAGACGTGGCTCGGCGTGCGCGCCGGAGGCATCCAGGGCGAGCGTGCCAGCATGCTCGGGTCAGCCGGTCTGCCCAACGGAGTCGATGCCACCCTCATCGGCCGTGCCACCTCTTCGGATCAGGCTGTGGCCATCGGTGCCAGCTCCAGCGCCAGCACGGACACCGTGGCTGTGGGACCGGGCACCATCACGGGGAAAGCCAACCAGGTTGCCCTCGGCAGTGGTGCCAGCGCGACGGCGGGTGCAGCAGGAGCCGTGGTGGCCGGGGCCGCGACGACCGCAGTCGCTTTGGACAGCATCCGCCTGAAGGATTCCCTGCGGCTGACGGATGGCACAGCCGGGCCTGTCGTCATCGGGAAGGGAACGCTGCCCAACCTCAGCTGGCTGCCGTCCCAGAACTACGTCGCTCTGCTCAACGCCCTGACCGCGTCGGGCAATTTCGCCGCTCCGGCGGACAGCGCTGTGATGGCGGGGCCTGTGAGCGCTCTGGGTTTCTTCGGGAACGCTGCAGGAACCGGCCAGCCGATGCTCACGACGAACACGATCCCGGCCGCCGCCCCAGGGCGGTCTGCGCTTCTCTCGCTGTCGGCCGCGCTCGACCGGCTCGGGCTGGTCAAGATCATGGACAGCGCGGTCGACGATGAACTGAACGACTGGACGAAGACGTCCGCGCACAGCGCGAACATGGTCCTGGAGACCGGGGACACTGACGGGTCCAAGGCAGGAGACCTGAGCCGGGCCAAGCGGAACGCCACCGGCCTTGGGACCTTCACGTACAGGATGACCACCGACATCCGGGACTTCACGTTCCGGGCGTTCGTCTTGCTTCCGGCACCGAACCCTCCCACCCACGAGGCCGAAATTACTGCGTTCGTCTCTCCTGACAACGTGACGTGGACCCCAGTACCCCTTGCGTGGCAGCCTCTCCAGGCGACGGCGGCCGACTGGCATCAGACATGGGCCGCAAACGGGCGCGCCGTACCGGCAGGCATGAGGTATGTGCAGTTCCGAATCGATCTGAATGCGCAGGCTGGGACCCCGCAGATCGGTCGCGTGATCGTACGGCAGTGGCCGATCAGGAACCTGGCTCTGAACCCCAGCATGACTGTCGACCTCTCCAACACGCAGCTCTTCGGAGCGTCGGCCACCAGCCTCGTCCGGTCGCGGGTCACCAGCGAGTACGCGTCAGGTGGATCCAGCATCCAGCACGTCGCGAACGTTGCCAACGACCTCGGTGGCACGGCCTGGACGATCGAACCGGTCACGGCGGGGAACCGAGTTCAGGTCAGTGTGCGCATCAAGCTCGCACCCGGCACGGTGATGAACCGTGGCCTGATCGTCTGGCGCACCGAGGACATGGTCACCACCCTGGACTTCAAGGAGCTGCTGCCGCTCGGTGTGCCGGATTCCAACGGGTGGCTTCTCGTCTCGGGGAGCACCGTCGTGCCGGAGGGGTTCGTCTGCGCCCGGGTGGGTCTCAGCTTCAGGTGCACCACCCCCGGGGGAATCTGGTACGCGGACTCGATGATGGTGGAACAGAGCGAGACGTTGCATACCTACACGGACGGAACCATGGCGGGATCCAGCTGGGAAGGCGTTCCCCACGCTTCCGTCTCTCGCCACCCCTGAGGATCAATGGGTCACCATTTCAATGTCAGAAGGTGAAAAAATCTCTCCCTCGGCCTCCGTGTCGGTCGCACCTACGGTGAACGGCATGCGCCAGCCGCTCTTCAGTAGCCCTCACGGCCTCTTCCCATGCCAGCAGGAGGGAACGGCTTTCGCTTACGAGAAGCGGTCGGGCCTCCTGGTGGCAGACACCGGCATCGGCAAGTCTGTTATTGCCATGGCCATGTCAGCTTTGCTGGCAGAGGACGGCGCTGAGGACCTGGTACTCCTGGTGTGCAAGCAGAACAAGACGACCGAATGGGCTGAGGACATCGCCGCCTTCACGCCACTGCCCCATCGGATCCACCACGGTCCCACCCGGCTTCGGCGGCTCGCTGCCGACGGACTCCCGCACGTCCTCATCTCCACGTTCGAGACTCTCCGGGCAGACCTTGCGCACTTCGCCGTCCCGCCGGGCAAGCGCGCCCAGGCGCCGTCGGCCGGACCTCTGCTCACCGCGCTGACAGGTGCTCAGGCCGACGGCCGTCGCGTGCTCGTGGTCTACGACGAGATCTCCGACAAGCTCCGCAACCGCTCCAGCCGCATGTACAAGGCGCACCAGTACGCCCTCCAGCAGCTCCGCAGGGCCCAGCCGGACCTGAGGGTCATTGGGCTCACCGCAACGCCTCTCAGCAGCTCCTGGGAGGACGGCTTCAACCTCCTGCGTCTCCTCGTCCCGGCCGCCATGCCGTCGATCACCGAGTTCGACCGCGCGGTGATCAAGAGCCGTGACGACTTCGGGCGGCCGCGCTACGACGATGACGGTGTCGACCGGTTCGTCGCGCTGGCCCGGCCGCACATGTGGCGCAAGCGGAAAACGGACCCGGACGTGCGCGACATGTTCCCGGCCCGGATCGAGGAGTTCCGCAAGGTCGCTATGCGCAAGGAGCAGGCCGACCTCTACAACGCGGTTGCCGCGCTGCAGGACGACCAGGAAGACCCCGTCCCGGGGCTCTACACGGCCCTGCGGCAGATCGCGGGCCACCCGGCGGCCCTGATTCACTCCGCGCTCCACGGAGAGTCTCAGATCGCGCGCCAGCTCCTCGCCCGGCTCGGGGAGGACTACCTGCGGTCGGTGCCGTCGGCGAAGACCGAAGAGCTCGTCGCGTACATTTCACCGATCGTCCACGGCCAGGGCGACAAGGTCGTCGTCTTCAGCCAGTTCGGCCCGTCCGTCCTGCCGCTGCTGGCCCAGGCCCTGCTCAAGGAGGGCATCCGCAGCTACCTCTACACCGGCGAGATGACCGGGCCGGAGCGCGAACAGGCCCGCCGCAACTTCCGTACGGACACCGACGCCTGCGTGTTCCTCTCCTCGGACGCGGGCAAGGACGGCATCAACCTGCCCGAGGCCACCTACCTGGTCGAGTACGAATCCGCCCTGACCTACGAGACCAGGACACAGCGCCTCGGCCGGATCGACCGGATCACGTCCACCGCGCCCTCGATCACCTGCACCACCCTGGTCCTGGAGCGCACCGTCGAGGACCGCATCGTCGAAACCATGCTGCAGCGCAACGAGATGGCCGACCGCTTCCTGGGAGACACAGGTGCGGTCGGCCACGTTGGTGCTGCTCAGCGCCGGAGCGCGCTCGTTCTTCGGTGATCAGTGCTGGGTGAGCTTGAGGTCCTGCACCAGGGTCCACGTCTTGTCGTCCGACGTCTTGATCAGGCAGCGGTAGTCGTTGCGCACCGACGCTCCGAACGAGTTCTGGCTGTCGACGTACCCGTTGACCAGGTACGTCCAGGGAGCCTTCTCGGTCGTGGGAGTGATCTTGGTTTCCGTGACCCCGGAGAAGTCGGCGCTGCCCGGCGACTTCAGGCGCTCCTTGACGAACTTCTCGCACATGATCGCTGCGCTCTGGTCGAGCGGCTTCCCGTCGCCCCCGCCGCAGGCAGTGAGCGTGAACAGCAGTCCGGCCCCGGTGAACGAAGCCAGCATCGTGCGAATACGCATGATCCCCCCTGGGATGTGTGCGAGATGTGAAGGGACTCATCATCGCGTATCCCTGGACCGGATCTGACTCTTCGGCACTTTCTCAGCAACGACCCACCTCCATGGGGGCGCAGCCTGAGGGGGGCACTTGAATGTGTCATCCCTGAGAAAGCCCAGGTCATCACCGCTATTCGTGGACAAGAGGCAGTAGGGCAGGGCCAACAACACTGCGCAGGAAGCACATCCGATGCCAGGGTTGCAGGCTGGCCTGGCCCTCGATCGTGGCGAGAGGGATGAGGAGCCCCTGATCGCCCACCTGAATGGGTACGGAGCAACCAAGGCAGGGCGTACCCACGGGTGTTCCGGCTACGTCGGCTTCCTCGCACACCGGCGCGTCCCACGGTTCACCGAAGATGATGCTCATGATGGTGTCCTCCACCTGCTGACAGGTAAGAAATAGGACCCTGACCTGGGAAAACAGGGCTACTGTCAACCTGCTGCCAAGGTCAGGCGGCCAGGTACATCATCTGCGACTCGCGAGCCCGGCGGGTGAGCTCGTCGTAGTCCAAATCGTCATCGAGGAGCATGAACCGGCCGTCGTCGGCGACCACCAGCCCGTCGATGATCTCGCCGGTCATCGGGTCGACGACCATGCCGTCCACGACGTAGCCGGGCTTGACCTCGTCCCCACGGATCGGAATGACGTTGGACGCGCGACGCTCCCGCATCCGGGGAATGACCATGCCGCGCCACACCGCGCGCTCGTCCTGGTGACGCTGCTGACGGCGCCAGGACGTTCCGTACGTGCCGACCTCGGCCGCCACCTGGTCCCAGCCTTCCCAGACCCCCTGGAGGGCCGCACGGGTCGTCTGAGTGAGTTCCCAGATGCCGTTGATGCAGAAGGCCAGGCCGTGCTCTGCAAGGCGGTTGAGGTGCCGGTAGGCCGTGGCCTGGCTGACCGTGGCGGCCTCGATCAGCTCGGACACGGACTGCTGGTCACGCAGATGCAGAGCGGCCACGAGCTTCAGGGAGGACGAGCCCAGACCTCGGTGGGCGAACGCGTCAAGGCCCATGAGGCGGCCAACGACAGCACCGTCCAGCTCACCGTTTCTCAGCTCTGACACACTCGATGTGCCCCCCTCAGGCTGCGCCCCCATGGAGGTGGGTCGTTGCTGAGAAGGGCCGTCCAGCAGGATCCAGGTCGAGCCCTTGTCACCGGATCCGACCTCCGTGCACTGCAACCAGCGGGGCAGACGCTTCGTTGCACAGAGGTAAGCGGTGCGCGCGGTGCATCCGGCGATCTCTGCGGCCTCGCGGTGGGAGAGCGTGTACTTGCGGCCTCCGGCGCGGTAGGCGGCGTGCCAGTGGGCCATCATCACCCGCATGGCGCTGGAGCCAGCGGTGCCTTTCCAGTGTGCGGAGGCGATGCGGTCGCGCAGGGCGAGAAGATCGAAGTGGGCGTCGGGCCGGGAGGCGATGATGCGAGTGTCGCCGACGAGGTCCTGGGCGCGTTCCCAGACGCGTTCGAGGTAAGTGACGCCGTGCTGACGGCCCTTGCGGTGGACCATGTTCCGGGCGTTGTTCCCGGCCTTCGCGGGCGTGTCGAGCATCGCTTCCACGAACTGGGACTGGCCCCACCCGAACCGGACGCACGCGGTGGCCACGGCAGCCGTGACGGCGTGACGGTGGTCGGACTTCTTGTGCTTACTGCTGCTGCGGTCGGTGGTTCCGTAGCGCTGTTCCTCGTCACCCTCGATCATCAGCGCGGTCATGCGCTGAGAGAGAGCGGGGAAGCGCCGGAACCAGTGATGCGGGTGCAGTTCAGAGTGTTCGGAGACAGCAGTGGTTCCGAAAACATGGCCGAGATTTGTGTCACAGGTGGCGTGCGGCACGGGGCCGCGACCCGTAAAATGGTCGAGCACGGAAGTTGGTGCCTCTTTCTCAGGGAAGGTCCGACCACCGTGCAAGTGACGGTCAGACCGTAGGTCGCGTTGCTTGGGGGTTCGATCCCTGGCGGGTCAATCGAACTCCTCCACTGGAAGCGGTCTTGGCGGACGTACTTCCGGTGATGAGACCCCTTAGCGGGGTCGGCTTACCGCTTACGCGGCGAGGGGCGTCAGGGAGTGAATCAGACTCCGGGCGCCCCTCCAGCTTTTTCGTCTACGACCCATGCGAGCTCCCTTGGCGGTCGGGCACGCATACGCGCCCGGCAGTGTGGTGGTGGACCGTGAGTGGCGGGTACCGGCCCGAGGCCATTCAACAGCATGGAGACCCCGATTGGGGAGCCGGTGTCCTCAAGAGCCTGGTCGGCGGCCCGTAGCGGCGTGTCCTCAGGCCCGGAATTGGTGAAGATCATTTCGAGCTTTCAGGCAGACGAGCGGGCTAATCTCCAGCTACCGCCAAGACTTCACCCACCGCCAAGGGGTCCCGTTCATGCCCGCGTCAACACCTCCAACGACGTTCGCGTCAGCCCAGACCATCCTTGCCCAGCGCCTGCCGGGCTACCGCCGCCGCCCCCAGCAGGAGGCACTGGCCTCCGCAATCGAGCAGACCTTCAGCACCGGAACGCACCTTCTCGCGGAAGCAGGCACCGGCACCGGCAAGTCCCTCGGCGCGCTGATCCCGGCCATCCTGGCCGTGACGAGCTCGGACGAGAGGCGCCGCTACGTCGTTGCGACATCGACCAACGCGCTCCTCACGCAGTACGCCGGGAACGACCTCCCCTTCCTGGAGAAGGAGCTCGGCGATGCCGGAGTCCACTTCACCTGGGCCCCGCTCAAGGGCATCGGCAACTTCCTGTGCCTGTCGAAGATCAGCGAGAGCCCCCGGGTCGAGAACCTCCGCGAACTGTGCGAGGAGATCGCCCCGGACGACAACGGCCAGCGTTCGCACACCGGCGACCGCAACGATGTGAAGACGCCGCTGCGGCCGGGGGAGTGGAACCTGCTGGCCTCCACGTCCAGCGAATGCCCCGGCGCGTCGAAGTGCGCGATGGCCGCCGAATGCTTCGGCATGCTCCACAAGGCCGCCTCCAAGGAGGCCGACATCGTCATCACGAACACGGCGATCGTCATGACCGACGTCAAGCTCAACAGGCAGATCCGCGAGGGCAGCAAGAGCGGCGAGGGTGCCCACATCCTCCTCGACCAGTACGACGGCCTGATCATCGACGAGGCCCACGAACTGCAGGAGACCGCCACCCGCTTCCTCGGCTTCGAACTGCGCCAGGGCGGCATCACCACCTACCTCGACCAGGCCGCCAGCTTCATTGAGCTCCACAGCGATACCGGCACCACCGCGCCGGACAAGCAGGCAGCAGTCCTCGGCTACCTTGACTCGCTCGGCCAGATCATCACCACCGCCCTCGACGGCGAGAAGACCCTCCTCGTCGACTCGGCCTTCATCGAGGAGCACGCCCAGCTTCTGCTCCGCATCTACAGCGAGGTGGAGGAGGTCGCCCGACTCGTGCAGAAGACGCGGATCGAGCACGGATCGAACAAGAAGCAGAGCGACACCAAGGAACGCCTCGCCAAGGTCGGGCAGAACCTCCTTGCAGAGCTCAAGGAGATCCTGCTCGCCGACCCGGCAGAAATCGTCCGCTGGGCCGAGACCTACACGCTGGAGCGGACGAACACCCGCACCCCCGAGCAGACCCGATGGGTCATCAAGACCGCCCCGATCAACGTCGGCCCGTACCTGCGCGAGGAGCTCTGGGACACCGTCCCGGCCGTCCTCATGTCCGCCACCATGAGCGCGGGCAGCGGACCCAACCGCTTCGACTACATCGCCCGGACCCTCGGCCTCGAAGGCGCCCAGACACTTGACGTCGGCACCCCCTTCGACTACCCGAAGCAGTCCCTGCTCTACGTACCGGACTCCAGCAGCCCTTCCCCCAACAAGGCGACCCGCGAAGCCTGGGCAACCTGGGTCCCCGAGGCCACCATGGAACTGATCCGCGCCGCCGGTGGGGGAGCCATGCTGCTCTACACCAGCCGCACGTCCATGGAGACCGCACACCGCAACCTCGCCCCGCGCCTGGCCGCCAACGGCATCACCTCGTACATCCAGGGCGGCGACCTCACCAACAAGCAGATCGCCGAACGCTTCCGCGACAACGTCGACTCCGTGCTCTTCGGCCTGAAGTCCTTCATGGTCGGCGTCGACTTCCCCGGCCGCACCTGCCGCCTCGTCGTCATCGACAAGCTGCCGTTCGCCGTCCCCACCGACCCGATCAACGCAGCCCGGGTCGACGCCCTGGAAGCCCAGGGCGGCAACTCCTTCGCCGACCTGGCCATCCCCGAGATGACCCTCACCCTGCAGCAGGCATTCGGCCGCCTCATCCGCAGCGTCAACGACTACGGCGTCGTCGCCATCATGGACTCCCGGCTCAACAGCTGGTGGGGAAAGAACATCGTCCGGTCACTGCCCGACGCCCCGGTTCGAAGCTCTTTCGCCGACGTGCAGACCTTCTTCGACCTCCAGGCCGCCATCCCTGCCGCCGCGTAATCCGTTTCGCGGAACGCTGCGAGATTCCCCAACTTCGGGTAATGTGGATTCCACGCCAAGGCAAGACCCGCCAAAAATGCAGGAGAACACCCATGTCTGCTACCGCCGCACTCGTCCCCGTCTACGACGTCGACAAGGCCATCGTCCGTCTCCAGGGTGACCTCAACGGCAGCCTGAGCTCCCTGCTTGCAGAGCTCGCCACCATCCCCGTTCCGGAGACGCAGCCCTCCTCCAAGATGCCCGTCCCGGTCGCGGAGCGTCTCGGCGAGACCCTGATGCGCGCCGTCTCCCAGCTGCCCAAGGTCTTCGGAAGCGTCAAGCCTCCGGCCAGCCGCCGCAAGCTCTTCAAGTCCGAGCTGGCCAAGCTGGAAGCGGAAAAGATGATGATCGATCAGTCGATCAAGGCGCTCGGTGCCCGCAAGGACGAAATCCACGCAATGCTCAGCGTCCACTTCGATGTCGTCGCAGAGGAGGCCAAGATCGTCGACGAAAACGCGCCCAAGGATGCCAAGGGTCACTACCTCATCGCATCCCCCGGCAACCCGGAGAAGGCGCCGATCGATGGATCCTCCCAGGAATTCACCCGCGAGCGTACCGGCGACAAGGTCATCTTCAACGCCGCCCGCCTGGAGGTGCTCTACCGCGACGGTGAGATCAGCCGCGCCGACTACCTCGCCTGCACCCGCCCCAACACCGGCCGCGTCTTCGACGAAGAGAAGCTCAGCGCCATGCTCCTCACGAAGACCAAGCGCGCACGCGGGAAGCGCCTGATCGACCTCATCGGCGACTTCAAGCGGGGAACCAACTCCATCAACCTGCGCGCCGTGAAGTAGTAAGCCCATTCCACGCACACAATATGCACAGCCTCTACCTCCGCCCGGCCCCCCGGACGGAGGTAGAGGCATATGGAGAACCCATGCCGCAGACGATGGAGCCCATCATCATCGACCAGCCACCAGACCACCGGACCGCCAACCCGAGAACCGGCGACTACCTCCTGTACGACGACGACTTCGCGAAGGAGACCGACCCCAAGTACCAGCCCATCGATCCCACCCAGACGCTCTACGTCCCGCACTTCCCGGTCGGAGAGGTCAGCCGCTGGATCCTGGGCAAGAACCTCGACTGGCTGAAGTACCAGCTCAAGAAGACCCCCCTGCGATATGGCAACACCACCCTGGTCTTCCGCATGGTTCCCGGCCGGACGGGAACTGAACGCCGCCTGACCCTTGCCGACATCGAACGGCTCGCCTGGGCCCTCAACGAACGAGGAGCGATCGACGGATTCGAGCTCCGCCAGGCCAGCGACATCCTTGTCGCCGTCGCCCGACAGTACGGCGTCGGATCCCTCGACCCCGAGAAGAGCAACCACTCATGAGACCCGCCCTCCTCATCGACGGCAACAACGTTCTCGTCCGCGCCGTCGAAGCCACCCGCCGCGTCGCCATGCACAGCCCCGGCGGAGTCGACACCAGCGCCCTCGTCTCCACCGTCGCCACCCTCTCCAGGTACATCCGCGAGGAGACCCCCAGCCAGGTCGTCGTCCTGTGGGACACCGGCGTCGGCTGGCGCAACCGCATCTACCCCGAGTACAAGGCCAACCGCCCCCAGACGACCGACGACTACCGCAGCCACTCCCGCAAGCTCGTCACCGAGTTCCTCGACCTCGCAGGCATACCCCAGCAGAGCCTCCCCGACTACGAGGCCGACGACCTCATTGCCGCACACTGGAGAGCCTCCGACAGGCCCCTCATCATCCTGTCCAACGACAAGGACATGCTCCAGCTCACCGGATACACCCCCAAGGGCCAGCCCTGCGGACAGATCCGGCTCTCCAGCTCCGACACCCCCACCGACCGGTGGACCGCAGCCCGCGTCACCGAGCACTACGGCTGCACCCCGGAGCAGCTGCCGGTTGCGATGTCCCTGGCGGGGGACACCAGCGACAACATTCCCGGCGTCCCCCGCATCGGCATGAAAACCGCCGTCAAGCACCTCGCGGCCGCCGGATGGGACCTCGACGCCGTCACCCACCAAGGCATCCAGGATCACCGGGCCGAGATCGCCGTCTACCAACAACTCGTCGACCTCCGCTCCAACGGCATGCAGCCACAAGTCCAGCGCATCCCCTTCTTCATGCCCACCGTCCCCGGCCCCGACAGCGCATGGCGCAAGCTCCATGCCTTCTGCGAGCACCACGGACTGCGCCGGATCGGCGCGCAGCTGGCCTCCCGCCAACTCTGGTAGGCCAACGCTTGCTCTTGCCACACCCGGCCGGATAGCTTCAAGGAGCCCCACCGCCAAGGGGGCCTCACCAGCGGAACTCCGCCAGTTCCGCCCCAGCCACCGCCAGGTTGGAGCTCCTGCATGCTGCTCAACTTCTCCGCCGACGCCGCCTACGGCAAAACCGCCGTCCAGCCGGTCCGGATGCCCATCCCGCCCATGCCCTCCACCCAGCCGGTCCCGATGCCGTCCTACTCGGCGGCCGCCACAGACCTCATGGACACGCCCACCGACTGGACCTGGCGGCAGCTCCGCGACTACGTCATGCGCTCCGTCGCCGAACGCCACGGCCCCCAGCCCACCGGCGACGAGATCAAGACCACCGCGATCTTCCAGTCCTTCCACAAACGCTGGGGCGCCCTCGCCGGACCTATCGCCCGGTTCGCCTTCGAGCAGCAGGACGGCTACTGGCGCTCCGCTCCCGTCACCGCCACCCGCTTCACCAAGGGCTCCGACGAGTACTTTGCGGCGCCGATCGCAGAGAGACTCACCAGTGCCTGACACCCTCGACTTCAGCAAGACGCTCCGGCCGGTCGGAGATCCGACCTGCTGCCCCGACGCCTACCTCTGCGTCACAGAGGCCCGAGCCGAGATCGAATGCCCCCGCCACGGCGGCTTCACCGTCTGCTGCAGCGCACAGAACCACATCGGCCAGAACCGTGACGCCTGGCACAGGGAGATGGACCGCTGGGAGCAGGAACTGCTGAACAAGCACATCCTGCGCTTCAAGATTCTCAAAGCGTTCGAGCTGGAGTCCAGCCCCTTCGCTGAAACGCTCCGCACCAACATCTGACTCTCACGCCCGACCGCCAACGGGCCCTCATCAAGGACCGCCACCTTGACCGCACCACCTCCCCTCCCCACCGCGTGCATGCCGCTGTCCAACGCGGACCTGAACCGGCTCAAGAACGCCCGACCCCGCCTGTGGGACAGCCCCGACACGAGCTGCATCACCTGCCTGAAACAGAACGGCAACACCTACCGCTGGTTCGCCGACGACACCCGCGAGAGCGTCGCCACCTACGAGTGCGACTGCCGCGCGCAGTGGCTCCTGCACATGTGGCTCCTGAACGCGGGCATCGGCACCAACTACCAGAAGCTCAGCTGGAACGACGTCTCCGCCATCCCGGCCGCCGTCATTGGCCAGGTGATGGACTACGCCGAGAACGCCGCCCGCCGCGTCGCCGACGGCCGCAACCTCATCCTCTGGTCCGCGAGCCCCGGCACCGGCAAGACGCTCCTGCTGAGCCTGCTGTGCAAGTTCCTCATGATCCAGGGCATCCAGGTCCACTTCTCCCAGTTCAACGAGATCATCGACCTCTTCACCCAGTCCTGGCGCGACCAGAGCGAACGCGAGCAATGGAACCGGCGCGTACGAAATGTCGACGTCCTCGGCATTGACGACATGGGCAAGGAACACAAGGGCCGCCTGGAGATGGTCGAGGCGATGGTCGATCAGATCATCCGCGCCCGCGTCTCCGACTCCGCCCCCACGATCATCACCACCAACCTCACCCCCGACCAGATGCTGGCGGGCTACGGCGGCTACGTCATGAGCCTGCTCACCGAACAAGCCGACTTCGTCGAGGTCACCGGCAGCGACTTCCGCCCCCGGCGCCGCGAACTCTCCCGCCAGGAAGCCGACCTCGGCCTGGCCCGACCCATTACGGCGGTATGACCATGGATTTTGGCAAGCTGTCTTCTGATTCCCTGCCGATGGCCTGGCAGGCCACAGCTGACAACCAGGTAGATCGCCAGTACCCTTCCGTCCGCTCCTCCGATGAAGAGAAGCTGGCATCCGTCCGTGAGCGTGTGCGCACCGCCAGGACGGTCCTCAACGGTCTCGTTACCGCAGTGGACGAGGTCTCGAAGGTCCTTCAAGCCCCCGAGGCTGAGTTGGCAACAGCTCGGCAGGCGCTCATTGACCTTCAGCGCCGCAACGACGCCCTCATCCTGGAGGCTCGGCGGCAGAAGCAGCGCGCCACCGAGGCCGAGAAGGTCCAGACCCGTCTCGTTGCCGGGCAGAAGCCCGTCGAAGCTCTGCGCTACTCCAAGCGGAAGCTCCTCGGCCTCACGAACAGCGACGGAGAGATCGGCGGCATTGCCATGCTCATCGGCATGGTCGCCGACGACCTGGAACGCCTGGAATCCGACCCCGGCCCGGACCGATCCACCGAGGCGGTATGACGATGAGCAACGGCAACGAAATCAGCCATCTCAGCGACTCCAGCAACGATCTCTTCACCAGCCTGGACGAGACCGCGTCACTGGGAGAGCAGATCCGTGCTCACGGAACCCGCCTCCAGGACGCCTTGCTCGACTCGGTACGAATCGCGGAGACGAGCAGCGCAGCCCTGGATGCCGCCGACAAGCAGCTCAAGGAACTCAAGAGGACGGCCGACAGCCAGGCCCGTGAACTCAGGTCGTACCGAGAGCAGGGGCGCAGGCGGCAGGAGGCCGAGCAGGCGCGCCTCGCGGCCGAACAGGAGCAGGCGACGGCCGGGTTCCTGTCCGCGTACGCCGCAGGGGAGCAGAAACTCGACCCTGTGGCCAAGCCCCCGAGCGCCGTCTTCTCCGAGCGGACCCAAGGCTCATCCATCCGCTACCTCGCCCTCCAGGTAATGAAATACGCCGACGAGAACATCGAGCTCGCTGGCATAGCCATGGCCATGAACATGGTCGCCGAGGACGTCGACCGGCTGCCGCAGGGTGACCATGCACGCTGAGACAGTCCTCTACGCCTCCCTCACCGACGTCGAGGCCCTGGAACAGCTGTCCGACATCGGCCTCGCCCCCGAGTGCATCCCCCTCGCGGGCATGCGCGACGTCGTGGAGTACGCCGTCGGCTACTTCCGCCGCTCCGGCCGGGCCAAAGCACCCTCCCGCGAACTCCTCGTCGAGCAATGGGGCCACCGCCTCGAACAGTGCGGCGTCGAACTACCCGACGAAGACCTCCAGATCGACGAGGTCTACACCGCGATTGAGTACCTGCAGGCCCAGCACGCCCTGGTTGTCTCCCAGGCACTGCTGCGCGAGACCGCCGTCGACATGGCCCAGGCCGAGCCCCATGAACTCGTCGACCGGGTGCACGCCGCCGCCTCGCAATGGCACGGCCTGTCCATGACGCTCCGCGACCGCTCCGCCGAAGTCGAGGGCATCCAAGGACTGACCGACTCCGTCGCCCGCTACGAGCAGCGCGCCGCCGCGCCGAAGGTGCTCTCCGGCATGGCCCTCGGTATCCCCGCCGTCGACCGGCACACTCTCGGCATCCACGAGGGAGAGCTGGCCAGCTACGCGGCCGGAGCCAAGGCCGGGAAGTCCTGGTCAGCCTCGAACGTGGCCCGCGCCGAATGGCAGCGCCAGCGCGAGACCGTCCTCTACACGCTGGAGAACAGCGTCAAGATGACGTACGACCGCCTCGCCTGCCAGACCTGCGGCGTCGACTACCGCCGCTACCAGAAGGGCGAGTGCATCCCCGAAGAGATCGAGCGCGTCAAGGAGTGGCTCCACGAGAACGAAGCCGACCTGCGCGACGGCCTTCACGTCATCTCGCCCTCACCCGGCCGCCGCACCCCTGCCGCCCTCATCAACCAGGCCCACTCCTACAACGCCAAGAGCGTGATCATCGACCAGCTCAGCCACGTCGAGCACCCCGACCCCGGCCGCAAACCCCGCCACGAAGTCGTCCGGGACATCGTCGTCGAGCTCGCCAACCTCATCTCCACCGGCCGCCAGCTTCTGCCGCTCCTGCTCAACGTGCAGGTCAACCGTGAAGGCATCGCGGCCGCCAGCAAGGCCGGACGCCTGGAGATCACGCACCTTGCCGAATCCGCCGAGATCGAGCGCGGCAGCAGCTGGGTCTTCGGTCTCATGCGCTCCGACGCCGAAGTCACGGCCGGAATGGCCACCCTCCAGACCGTCGCCTCCCGCCGCATGGACCTCAAGCACTGGGCCTGCGCCTGGGAGCCCTGGTACGGAGTCCAGGAAGCCCTCCGCGAGGTGACCCTGTGATCTTTCCCTGCGTTGGGTCACCCCGCCTCTTCGACAGCTCCAGCGGACCCGAGGACGAGGACGTCGAGGCGGCGAAGGCGATATGCCACCGGTGCCCCGCCATGGCCAGGTGCCGCATCCAAGGACGCGAGGGCCGCGAATCCGGCGTCTGGGGAGGTGAGAGCGAACCCGAGCGCACGCAGGCTGGCTACGGCCCCCAGGTGCTCGTCGAGGACATCCCCTTCTGCGGCACAGGCGCGGCGATCAACCGGCACAAACTGCTCGGCGAAACCTGCGAAGTGTGCCTGGAAGCGGACCGAGCCCGGGAGCGCCGGTACGACGCGAAGCGCCGGACCAAGGTGAAGCTCAGCAAGCGCCCGCACATCGGCACCGCGCAGGGCTACAAAACACACGTCAAGGAGGGCGAATCCAGCCTGTCCGACGTGTGTGGATGCCGGACCGCGAACGCCGAGGCCCGCGCCGAGGAGCGTGCCAGAGGGCGGAAGAAGAAGGTCCAGAAGACCCGAGAGATGGTGGCAGCATGACAGACGGAACGATCGTGGCATTCGGGACCTTCGGTACCCCCGCTCCCGAGCCCGGTCCCGGTCTCTGGCTCCGGCCGTTCTCGGGACTCCCCAAGGTGTACTGCCCCAAGTGCCTCTCCGAAGCGGTGGCGAGCGAACACCACACCACCACCGTCGTCGGCATGTGCAAGGAGGCCCGAGACGCCGTCCTGGCCCTGACGGACACCCCTGAGCTTGTCCCCGACGAGATGACCGAACACCTCTGCCGAGGCTGCTTCACCTGCCACTTCAACTGGAGCGAACGCGTAGCCGGACCGGCCGAGATGCGACTCCTGAAGGAACTGACCAGTGGCACCAGCGAATGACCTGGACGAACTGACCGCCCTGCCGGACGGCCACAAGGAACAGCTCGCCCGCGACGTCCTCGAAGGACTCGGCGTCACCATCAAGCGCCTCCAGGGCGACGAGCTCATCCACGGCTGCCCCGTCACCGCCTACCACAGCGACCAGGACCGCAACCCGACCGCCGCCCTGAACATCTCCAACCTGCTCTTCCACTGCCTCGGCTGCGGCGCGGGCGGCACCCTGCTCTGGCTCATCGCCACCCTGCGCAACATCACCATCGAGCAGGCTCGGGACTGGCTCCACGGCGAAGCCGGACTCACCCGGGCCATGGAACTGCCCGACCTCCTCGCCTTCTTCGACAGCCTCTACACCGAGAAGAAGAAGGCCCCCATGCCGGTCTACAGCGACCGCATGCTGGACCGCTGGGAAGGCATCCCCGACTACATCCTCAACGAACGGGCCATCCCCATCACCACAGCCGTCCACTCAGGCATCTGCACCGACCCCGATGGCTTCATGGGCCCGCCTGAGGACCGCGTACGCACCGGCCCCCGCGCCGTCATCCCGCACTACTGGGAAGGCAAACTTGTCGGCTGGCAGTCCCGACGCCTCCCCGAAGCCGACCCGGCAGCGCCGAAGTACCTCTCCACCCCGGGCTTCCCCCGCGACGAGACGATCTACGGCCACCGCCCCTACAACACCTGCGCCGTCCCCGTCGAGTCACCCATGAGCGTCCTCCGGCACGAGGAACACCAGCCCCTGGAAGCAACCTTCGGTAACGTCGTCACCGACCTGCAGATCCGCCACCTGGTCCGGGGCCGGAAGAAGCTCATCTGGTGGATGGACAACGACGAGGCCGGATGGCGTACCACCGAAGGCCGTACCCACAACGGCCACTTCTACCCCGGCGCCCCGCAGCGAGCCTCCGCGTACTGCAAGAACTACGCCGTCCAGAGCCCCTTCGCGGCCGACCCCGCTGACCTTTCCGACGAGATCGTCGACATCCTCATTGAGCAGGCCGTGCCCTGGCCGGTCTGGCAACGCCCCGAGACCCTCTACTGCCACCGCTGCTTCAGAACCACTCACTCCGGCCGTTGCGCCGCTGCCGGATGACAGCGACAGGCCAGAACAGCAGGATGGTGAGGTATCCGACAAGCACGACTGACCAGTAGACCGGCGCGAAGGCGCTGTCCGCGAGCAAGCCCCATTCCGAGTCCTGGTCGAACTGCTCTCGCCAGACGGAGGGCCGGAGCTTCAGCCATCGGGTGACCACGGCCCAGCCCAGCACGAGCCAGAAGGAAGCGACTGAAAGGAAGAGAGCAGCATGGTGCCAGTATTCCTGTCGCCTCGGCCGCCGGGTGACGAATAGGTGACCCAGGAGGAGTTTCGTATGCTCAAGTTCGGCACCGGCCAGATCACCGCCCCCAACGACGCACAGGCGGACGGAGGCATCACCATCCAGGCGTCCAGGGCGCTCACCACGGACGAGGCCGCCGCCATCCTCGACGAGGACCCGGAGACCGAGAACGAGGAGTGAACCGTGACAGGGCAGCTGCAGCTCGTCGGCCGTCCCGAGCACGTCACTCTCTCCACGAGCACAGCCCTGCTGCCCTACCGGCGCAGGGCTCTCGTCATCTACGACGTCAACGGTTACTACCGGGCCCTGGGTGCCGACGTACGGGCCACCCGCCGCGAGCTCGCTGACGCCTACCGGGCCACCGGCGGCAACGACCCCTACGCCACCTACGCCTTCCGCCAGCTGCTGAACACCCGGACCCGGGCCGCCTACGACGAAGCCCCACCCGGTGAACTCTTCCCGGACCGCTACGTCTACGACGAAATCCTGCGCCGGGCCGCCCTACGCGCCCAGGTCGAGAACGCCCTCTACGGCACCGAGAAGACCGCGAACGACATTTTTGAATCTCTCGGAATCGGCGCTCAGAAGTCGAACCACGAATTTCTTGATTCCGTCGAGCCGGACGGCTTTGATAAGGGCAGAACGAGGGACCGCCAACCCTCAATCCGCCCCCCGGCCACATGGCTGTACTCCTACCTGCAACTGGCTACGACCTGCGACGACACCGTCAGGCTCACCCAGTGGCAGGAAGGGCTCAGCCGGACCCTGGCCAGCCAGGGAACCTGCCCGCAATTCGCGGTCGGATTCCATGCAGCGTCAGACCAGCCGTTCCTCGTATCGAAAGATCTCGGGATCCCCGTGTTCTTTCTCCATGAGCGCGTCAAGGTGACCGGGGAGCTGATCGCGGCAGCCGCCAATGCCGCGATCACATAGCGCACCTTCCCCGCCATCAACACATCAGGAGCAGTCGTGACCGCCAACACGACCCCCACCCTCGCCTTCCGTAAGGGCGGCAGCGCCGCCGAGGAAGCCGAGAAGGAAGCGAACGCCAACAACGGCGGCCGCAAGGGCCCGGACTACTTCAGCCTCAAGGAAGACAAGGCATCCGCCGTCATCCGCCTCCTCACGGACCACGACGACTGGCTGTACGTCGAGCAGCACAGCTTCGTCCCCACGAAGCCCGCCCCCAAGGGCTCCGAGAACTGGCCCAAGTCGATGACGTCGGTCTGCCGCAAGGATCCGGCGTTCGCCGGACACTACGGCGACTGCTACATCTGCGACAACAAGATCAAGAACAACTTCGGGAAGGTCGCCTCCTCCCGCATCCGCATCTGGGCCCTCGCCATCGAGCGCGAGCTGGTACGCGGCGACGGAACCGAAGCCCTCGGCGGCCCCACCAAGCAGGGAATCGTCATCGGCGTACGCGACAAGGTCGACGAAGTCGACGAGATCGGCCCGGACGACAAGCCCACCGGGAACAAGCTCCGCTACCCCCGCCTGCTCCTCATCAACCAGCCGATGAAGGGCTTCTTCTCCAACCTCAAGGCGCTCCACGGCCTCTACGGCACAGTCTGCGACCGGGACTTCGAGATCACCCGCGACGGCACCGGCACCGACACGAACTACAAGATCGTGCCGATCGACCCCATCCCCGAGATCAAGCCGGGCACCCCTGCATGGGTCAAGTACCTGGAGTCCGTGACCGAGCGAGAGGTCGTGCTCGAAGCGATCGTCGCCGAGAAGGCATCCGACGAGTACTACGCCCGCTTCTTCGACCCGGCCAAGGACGTCGACAAGGACGGCAACGTCGTCGCCGCAGGCACCGTGACCGCCAGCACCACAACCGGCGGCATGGCCAACCTCCCGGCCGCCAGCGCCCCCGACGACATCAGCCCGGACCTGCGCAGCCGCATCGCCGCCCTTGGCGTGCCTGACGCATCCGCCGCCTGACCCAGGCGCCCCCCTAGGACCCCGGTCCGCCCCGAGGTGCCGTCAGATACGGCCCCAGCGCCACGCGCTGAGAACTTCCCTCGGGGCGGCCCGGTCCAACCTCTCTCATCAGCCTCCCTCACGCGCGAGGACCACCACAGTGCTGCGCTTCATCACCTCGTACGCCTCTGAGCGCCTCCCCGGGGACGAACGCCGGGTCGACGGCCTCACCCTCCACCTTCCCGCCCTCGTTGAGCACGAGGGAGACGGCACTCGCTGGTTGGTTGTTCCGGCCGGGGACCCCACCACAACTCCCCTCACCGTCTGGTCCAAAGCTCTCAAGGGCGGCGCTGCCGGAATCATGGGAGCCCTGGGGGACGGCATCTTCGCCGTTCCGCTGCACCGGCTGACTGAACAGGATCTCGGCGACGGCACGATCGCCTTCGCGTACGGCGGCTATTCCGCGATCTTCGGTGACGACGAGGACATTCCCACCTATCACGAGGTTCTCGACCAGCTCGAAGCCAAGCTGAACCCGCCCCGCGCGGCCGCCGGATTCGTTCACCTCCATTCCCACAGTGAGTACAGCCCTCTCGACGGCCTGTCCCGTATGGACGAGATCACCCGCGAAGTCGTCCGCCACGGCCAGAGCGCCATCGGCATCACCGACCACGGCACCTGCGCCGGACACCCCGCCCTCCAGCGCGCCGCCGACGCCGCCGGGATCAAGCCCGTCTTCGGTATCGAAGCCAACCTCACCGACGACCGGCTGATGCGCGGCGAGACGATCCCCGACGACGACCCCCGCTTCTGCGGTCACACCAAGACCATCAGGAACGAAGAAGGGGAAGAGAAGGAAGTCCCGATCCCGCCGTCCCGGATGCTGCAGAACTACTACTGGCACCTCTGCCTCTTCGCAGAAAACGAGACGGGCCTCCGCAACATCTGGGCCGCCTCCACCGAGTCCTTCCGCGACGGCTTCTACGGCCGCGCCCGCATGGACTGGGACACCCTGCAGCGCCACTCCCAGGGCGTCATCGCCTCTACCGGCTGCCTGCGCGGCCCCGTCGCACGCGCGATCCTCGCCGACGACATGGAGCTGGCCCGCCAGCGCCTGACCCGCCTCATGGACATCTACCCCGACCGCCTGTACGTCGAGCTGCAGCCCAACGCCATGGACGACCAACTCCTGGTCAACACCGCGATGGTCCACCTCGCCCGCGAGTTCGACCTGCCACTCCTGGCCACCGTCGACTCCCACTTCCCGACAGCCGACGACGCCGACACCCACGACGTCTGGATCGCCTGCCAGACCCAGAAGGACGTCCAGGACGAAGGCGACCTCTTCAGCGAGCACCTCGACCTCTACATCACCGGAGAAGACCAGGTCCGCGCCGGGCTCATCTACCTCGGCCAGGACGTAGCCGACGAGGCCATCGCCAACACCACGGCGCTCGCCGACCGCTGCAACGCACGCATCGGAGGCGACACCGACCCACCCTCCTTCACCGGAGACCCCGTCGAAGACCGCCAGCGGCTGGAATCCCTGTGCGGCGCGAACTGGAACCGGCTCCCCCTCACCGACAAGAACCGCGAGACCTACGCCCAGCGTTATGCCACCGAGATGAGCCTCCTCATCGAGAAGGGCTTCTGCGGCTACTACCTCATGGTCGCGGACTACGTCGGCTGGGCGAAGGACAACGGCATCCTCGTCGGCCCCGGACGCGGCTCCGGCGGCGGCTCCCTCGTCGCCTACCTCGCCCGCATCACCAGCCTCGACCCGATCAAGCACGACCTGCTCTTCGAGCGCTTCCTGACCCGGGGCCGAGCCGGACTCCCCGACTTCGACGTCGACTTCCCCGCCAGCAAGAAGGCCGACATCCTCGGCTACCTCCGCCAGCGCTGGGGCGCCGAACACGTCGTCACCATCGGCTCCGAAGGCCGCCTGAAGAACAAGGCCGTCCTCGACAACCTCCTCCGGGCCATGAAATCCCGACTCCCCGAGCGCGCCGAAGCCGACCTGAAGCAGGTCAAGGAACTCATCAAGGCCGCCGAGCTCGGCACGGCAGGACTCGGCATGTCCTGGGAGGACCTCTGGGTCGAGCACGGCGACCGGCTCCAGCCCTACGCCGACCGCTACCCCGAACTCTTCGCCATGGCCGAGAAGCTCGTCGGCCGACTCAAGTCCTACGGCCGCCACGCCGCCGGAGTCGTCATCTCCACCGGCGCCCCCCTCACCAGCTGGCTGCCGATGCGAGCCATCGACGGCGAAGAACAGATGGTCACCCAGTGGGCCATGGACGACGTCGAAGCCGTCGGCCTGGTCAAGTTCGACATCCTCACCCTGCGCACCCTCGACACCGTCCAGCAGTGCATCGACCTCGCCCACGAACGCCGTGGCGTACGCATCGACCCCGAGGCGTGGACCGAAGAGTTCGACGACCCCATGATCTGGGAAGAGCTCCAGGCCGCACACACCCTCGGCGTGTTCCAGATCGAAACGTCATCCGGCACCGACCTGTGCAAGCGGATGCAGCCCCGCAACATCGGCGAACTCGCCGACATGATCACCATCGTCCGGCCCGGCCCGGCCAACTCCGGCCTGACCGACCTCTACCTCCGCCGCCGCGCAGGCGAACAAGCCGTCACCTACCCCGACGAGCGCCTGCGCCGCGTCCTGGAGCCGACCTACGGCGCCATGATCTACCAGGAGCAGGTCATGGCCGTCACCCGCCTGCTCGCTGGATACGACGAGTCCGAAGCCGACACGGTCCGCCGCATCCTCGGCAAGAAGAAGGTCTCCGCGATCCAGGCCGCCGGGCAAGAGTTCCTCAGCCGCGTCGACATGCCGCACGAGCAGGCCGAACACCTGTGGAACCAGATGGCCGAGTTCTCCAAGTACGGCTTCAACAAGTCCCACGCCTACGCGTACGCCTTCCTCGGCTACTGGACCGCCTTCCTCAAGGTCCACTACCCCCTGGAATTCCTCGTCGCGGCCATGAGCACCGTCGACAACGACAAGCTCCCCGCTTTCGTGAAGGAAGCCCGCCGCGTCGGTGCCGCCGTCCTCCCGCCCGACATCAATGCCTCCGGCACAGGCTTCAGCGCCGACCCCGCCCTCTACGCCGTCCGCTACGGTCTCGATTCGGTAAAGGGCGTGGGGGCGACAGCGGTCGCCGACCTGCAAGCGGGCCAGCCGTACAACCACTGGGACGACTTCGAGGCCCGCAAGGGCCCCAAGGCCAACGCCGGAGTCGTCGCACTCCTCGCACGTATCGGCGCCTTCGACTCCCTCGTGCCGAACCGGCGCGGCCTGGAAACCAAGCTCCTCGCCCGCAAGAGCGGCCTCGACGCCCGGTGCGTCCACAAGGACGAGAGCCTCGCCCAGGACAACCTCGGCGCACCTCTGCTGCCCTGCTCCTTCGACTGGGCCACCGAACCGGCCCCCGTTAACAAGCGGACCGGGAAGAAGCTCAAGCCCAAGGCGCCGCCCAAGCGCTGCACCAAGGCGTGCCGCCAGTACACCGCCCCTCCACCGCTGCAGATCGACGACGTCACCGGATACACCGACGAGGACATCCGGCAGATCGAATTCGAGATGCTCGGCACCTACCTCACCACCACCCCCTTCGACCGCCTGGAAACCACCCCGCGCGAGCGCTGCCTGGAGCAGGCCAACGCCGCCGATACCGGGCCGACCGGGATCTACGTCATCGCCGGGATCGTCACCCGCGCCCACCCCTACAAGGACATGGGATTCATCGACATAGAGACCGAAGGGCCCACCATCAGCGCGGCCGTCTACCGCGACACCTGGGCCATTGAGCAGCCCCGCCTGATCCCCGGCACCCTCTGCTTCGCCGAGATCCGCAAAACCGACCGGGGCCTCAGCCTCCTCACCTACCAGCCCGTCTAAGGAACCCCATGGACAAGTCGACACGCCGATTCATGCTCAGGTTCATCCCCTGCGCCATCCTCGGCGTCGCCCTCGCCTACGGAGCGGTCTACGCGCTCCTGTGGTTCACCGCCGACGCGCGCGGCGCCGCCGACAAGCGCGAGCAGACCGTGGCCAACGGCGCCTTCCGCCTCGCCACGTACGAGGAGTTCTTCGACCTCTGCGCCGCAGCCCAGACCTCCGAGCAGCAGCTGACAGCACTGCAGACGGAGCTCGACGGCAAGCCCTCAGCGGACCGGGAGGAACGCATCCGAGCCAGCATCACCGCCGTCACCGCATCCCGCGCGGAGTCGATCAACACCTACAACTCCAAGGCCACCCAGGAACACCGCACCGCGTTCCAGGACGCCCGCCTGCCCTACACCCTCGACATCAACGCCAAGGAGACCCAGTGCGCCGCCTGACCCGCCTCGCCGTCACCGCCCTCGCCGTCACCGGCCTCGCGCTCGGCGCGACCGCCTGCTCCGAGGAAGCCGATTCGAGCTCCCGCGCCAAGGAGAACACGGCTCGCCAGAGCAACTACGACAAGCTCGTCGCCCGCCAGCCCAGCCACACCCTCACCTACTCGCCGACCCGCGACACCAAGAACTTCTGGATCGACACCTGGGGCAAGACCCCGAACAAGCTGTCGTACGTCTACATCCAGAACGCCAACGGCGAGTACGGCTACTTCGTCCTCAAGGGCCTGCCCGTCACCTACTGCGTCAGCCTTCTGCCGCCCGAGCAGAAGTCCCGCGTCGATGTCGGCGAGTACGAGGGCGACGCCTACATCCAGGCCCCCTCCATGGACGGCACCTTCAGCAGCAACTCCAACTGCGACGCCTACTACGGCAAGGACGCCTCCACCGGCGCCTACGTCGAGTTCTCCGTCGGCCAGAACCAGTCGTACTTCCTCTACGACAAGCCCCTGGACCTCCCGCAGTTCAAGGACGCCAAGCCGCTCGGCCCCACCACCCTCAAGAAGTAACCGGAGGACGACCCCGTGACACGCATCATCAAGAACACGACGACCGAAGCCCAGCATGACTGGCCGGACGACGTCTTCATCCAGGGCGGCACCCACGGGGTTGCCTTCGGCGGCCCCGACGGCGCCTACCAGACCGCCTTCTTCGAGGCATTCCCCGGAGACACCTTCCTGCGCGGCGAAGGCAAGACCATCGCCGAGGCCGAGGAATCCTGCTGGGGCCAGTACCAGCGCTTCATCGTCTGTGACGGCTCCGGCGAACACGGCCCCTACGAACGTCGCGAGTACCGCAACGGCGCCGGATTCTGCACCAAATGCGGTACCTGGATGAGCAACGTGTTCGAGCCGCTGCCCGAGCAGCCCCGCCGCCGCCCCAGCCTCCTCAACCGCCTCTTCGTCGACCAGGACCCCGAGGCCGTGACCGAGGTCCTCGAAGCCGTCGCCCACGCCGACGAACTCCCCACCCCCTGACCGCCGGAAGGACCCCCCCATGCCCGCCATCGTCAGCAGCTTCACCCACCCCTCCTGGGGCAGCCTTGGTGACCGCGCGCACACCCGCCGCCAGGCACTGCACCTCTCCCAGGCCGCCGTCGCCAAGCACCTCGGCCTCACCGTGCGCGACTACGCCGCCCTGGAGTCCGGCTTCATTCCGCCGGACGTCAACGAGCGCCTCGGCAAGGTCAAGCTGCACCTCCTGGACGAGGTCCTGAACTGGGAGCCCGGCACCTCCCTGAACATGCTCACAGCTGTCCTGGAGCCCTCGCGGGAAGCCGCCAGCATCGCCTTCACCCCCGGCGACCGCTCCGAGTACAACCGGGCCGCCTGGGCACGCCTTGGCGCCGCAGTCCTCAAGGCGCGCCAGGCCCTCAAGATGAGCAAGCCCGTACTCGGCTACGCCATCAAGTCCACCGGCAAGTCCGTCCTGCGGATCGAGAACGGACAGATCTACGGCGACCCCCGCACCGCACCGCCCGGCGACTACAACTCCGAGCGCTACATCCTCAAGCGCCTCCCGCTCCTGGAGATGGCCCTGGAGTGGGAGGCCGGACAAGCCCGTCAGATCCTCGACGGGACGATTGTCAGCCCCACCACGTAAGCTGCATCACAGTTCGAGCCAACCGCCAAGTGGCCTGAACACGCCGACCGCCAACGGCACTCACTCCTACCGCCAGGGAGACCAATGCCCCCCGCCAAGGGCCTCGCAAAACTCCGCGCCAGCATGACCAAGGTCTACGGCGACAACGTCACCCGCCGCGACGCCATGGTCCGCCCCACCTTCATCCCCACCGGCTCCCTCACCCTCGACTACGCCCTCGGCGGCGGCTGGGCCCTCGGCCGTACCCACGAGCTCGTTGGCCCCGAGGGCATGTGCAAGACCTCCCTCGGAATCATGTCCATGGCCCAGGCCCAGCAGATGCTTCCCGACCGGGGCGTCGGCGTCATCGACATGGAGCAGTCCTTCGACTTCGACTGGGCCGCAGACCTCGGCCTCGACCTCAGCGAAGACCGCTTCATCCACGTCTACCCGGACCACTCCGAAGACGTCTCCGACCAGATCAAGATGATGCTGCGCGACGGCGACCTCTCCCTCCTCATCGTCGACTCCGTCGGCGGCATGGAGTCCAAGGCCGCCTTCGAGAAGAAGGCCGACGAATCCGCCATGGGCAAGAACGCCCAGGTCATCAGCCGCATGGTCAAGCAGGTCGCCAAGCTCTGCCGCGAACACCACGCTTCCGTCATCTTCGTGAACCAGTACCGGGCCGACATCGGCAACCCGCGCGGCGGCCAGAAGAGCGCCGGACCCAGCGCCCTGAAGTACTGCACCACCACCAAGGTCAAGCTCTCCCGAACCGGCGAGACCGCACGCAAGCGCGCCCTCGACGACGCCGTCTCCGACGTCGTCAAGGAGATGGAGATCGGCCGCCAGATCCGGGGCAAGGTCGAGCGCAACAAGCTCGCCCCCCAGGGCCGCGCCGCCGACTTCTGGTTCTACAACGAAGCCCAGCCCGATCAGCCCATCGGCATCGACGCCAGCGACGAAGCCATCAACCTCGGCCTGGCCACCGGCGCCATCAAGCGCCTCAACACCTCCACCTACGAACTCCCCAACGGAGTCAAGGTCTCCGGCCGCCCCAAGGCCAAGGCCGCCTGCGCCGCCGACCCCGCCCTCACCGAAATGGTCCGCCAGCGCGCGCTCGCCACCATCTCCGGCGAGATCAAGGCCGAGCACCAGGTCTCCTACGACGACGTCCCCGAAGGCGTCGACCCCACCACCGGCGAAATCACCGAGGACGCGGCATGAACTGGCTCAAGAAGCACCCCCTTCCCGTTCTCATTCTGATCCTTCTCGCAACGCTCGCGTGCGGCTGGCTGGTCATCCCCGGGAAGAACAACGATCTGCTCACAGGGGTATGGATCGGCATCACCTACCTGAGCATCCTGCTGGTTCTCGTGATGCTGCTCGCACACGCCACCGGCAAGCGCCGCGAGGGCGACGCACTTGCCAAGGCCCGCCCGGTCGACCCGGACAACCCGCCGTCCTACCAGACCATGATCTGCGTCCCCGGCGACATCGAAACCCCCTGCACCTGCCACGGCCGCCCCCTCGGCGACGGCGAGACCATCCTGCGCTGGCCCCACCCGGACGACCTGCTCTGCGAAGAAACGCACAAGAACGGCGAGCTGTAAGTGGCAACAGACATCCGCCGTCACCACCTCTGCGAGAACCTGCCCAACCCCGAATACCGGTCGTGGCGCGACATCATCCGCTGCGACGACTGCGACCGGTTCCTCCGGATCGAATCCACCTGGGGTGGCCCTCGCTGGCGCCGCGTCGGACGCTTTACCACCTGGCGCCTGCGCCGCCAGATCCGCCTGGAAGGCGAGAAACCATGAGCTTGAACAAGGACATGGGCGATGCGCACGAGAAGCACGTCGCCGAGAAGCTGAACATGCGCCAGCCCCGGGGGAGTGGCAACCAGTGGCGCGACCCGATGGACGGCCGCCACAACCGCCTCGACACCGAGTGGGCCTTCGCCAACGACGGCAAGTCCACCCTCAAGAAGTCCATCGGCGTCTCCCTGGACATGTGGAACAAAGCCGTCGAGCAGGCCGGGGGAGAGCGCCCCCTGCTCACCCTGCGCTTCTATAAGGACCAGCGGCTCACCGGCGTCCACGCCGACCTCGCCGCCCTCGACCTTGACGACTTCGCCGAGATGCGCGACGCCGCACTGCGATGGGAGCAGGCCCGCCCCCTCCTGGAGAGTCTCATCCGCGCGCGGCCCGCCTCAGCTCGCGAAACCACCATGGGCGCCCTCGCGCGAATCCTTGCCGTCGTTGACGAAATTCAGGACTTCGTCAACAAGGACGAGGGCGCGTCTCGTGCTGCCGGACCCGACCCGACCCTGAACGCGGCCGGACTCTGGGATGAGGCCAAAGCCGTTCTGATGGCGCTGACCGCAGTCCGTCCGCGCTGCGTACCGATCATCGTCGACCAGGCGCAACGCGTCCTCGACCAGGAGGGCGCGGCGTGAATCCGGCCTGGAGCTACGGGCTCACCTTCGTCGGCGTCATCGGCCTCCTCCTGGCCGGACGCAAGCAGCACATCGGCTGGCTCATCGGCCTCCTCGCACAGGGCCTGTGGGCCGCCTACGGCGCCGCCAGCCACCAGCACGGCTTCATCATCAGCGCCGCCTTCTACGGCTACGTCTACGCGACCAACTACTGGAGCTGGCGCCAGGGCGACCACGAGAACATCACCGAGCTTCGCGAGGCCGCCGAGATGTGGAAACAGGCACGCCCGCACATCAAGACCGTCGTCAACGCGCGCCCGGCCTCCCTGGACATCGCCCGCACCCAACTGGCCATCATGCGGTCCAAGAGCGCCCTGCAGGAACTCATCAAAACCCATCAGCGAGAAGAGACGAAGCCGTGAACGACTACTGGAACTACCTCCTCGGCGGCCTCGACATCGTCGGCCTCGTCGCCCTGCGCGCCGTCGGCCAGAAGAAGGCCGTCGGCTGGCTCTGGGCCATGCTCACCCAGGCCGTCTGGATCGTGTACTCCATTGCCACCTTCCAGTGGGGCTTCCTGGCCGTCGCCGTCATCAAGCTCGCCGTCTACAGCTGGAACTGGGTCTCCTGGGTCCGCAGCGACAAGGCGGAAGCCCAGAAGCCGGAGATACCCCTCTGGGACCAGGCCGAGGAGCTCGTCCGCAACAACTGTCCGAACGCCAGCATCGTGGACCGGGCGAAGTACACCGAAGTCATCTTTCGCCTCCTCACCACGGCCGACGTCCTCCACGGACAAGAGAAGGCGAAGCCCATCACATGACAGCCTTCGTCCCGAACTTCACGCGCATCGCCGCCCAGACACAGACCCTCCGCCTTGTCCCGCTCATCGAGAACGCGGTCCAAGCCTGCGCCTTCCCTGACCCGTTCACCGTCACCTTCCGCGCCTACTCCGCGAACCGGAAGCCGGACGGCTGGTTCCACCCCTCCAGCCACCCCACCATGGATGAGCGGAAGCTCTACTACTACCTCGCCGACCCCGACCGCTGGGTCGACAGTACTTTCGAGTACGGCCCCCGCATGTCCGTGCTCATGGGCTCCGCCAGCCACGACCTCATCCAGCACGTCATGACGAAGATGGGCCTGCTCCTCGCCCCCAAGGGCATCTGCGTCTGCTGCGCCCGCCCCCACGGCCACGGCATCGGCCAGTGCAACGAATGGGGCGTCCGCGACGACACCCTGAAACGGCGCGGCCACATCGACGGCTTCATCGACCTCCCCGACTTCGACGGCATCGAGGTCTGGGACCTGAAGACGTGCGCCCCTCCCGTCATCCGGAACATCGAGCACAACGACCTCGAAGCCTTCAAGAAGAAGTGGCCCAAGTACTACGGCCAGGCCCAGGAGTACATGGCCCTCACCGGCAAACTCCAGGCCGTCATCCTCTTCCTCGCCATGTCCGAGGGCTGGGTCATGCGCGAGTTCACCATCCCCCGCGACGACGCCTACATCGCCCGCACCGAAGCGAAGTACCGCACCGTCCTGCGCTACGTCGACCTCGGCACCCCACCGCCCGTCGCCTGCTGCTCCGGCGGAGCCCGCGCGCGCGACTGCGCCGCCGCCTCCTGCCCCGTCAAGATCGGACTCGCCGCATGAGCCGTACCCGCCTCGCCAAGGCTCCGTATGACCGCTACGGCGGCCTTGTCAGCTACATCGTCAGCAACGCCAGCAACGTCCACGAGTGGCGTGAGAACACCCCCTTCCCGGAGATGCTTCTCCTCACCGGCACGACACGCGGCATGTCCGCTGCCCGCTTCACGTGGAGCGCCTCCGGAGGCCGCACGTTCGAGATGTTCATGACGGACGCCGTCGACCTCCTCACCAACGCCACCAACATCTTCAAGGGCAGCGTCGACACCTGGTGGATCGCCCAGAAGCGCGGCAAGAACTACGGCATCCGCCTCGCCACTCAGAAGGACCTGAAGCACGCCGGACACACCAGCGGCCCCTACACCGACTGCCCGGCCTGCCAAGCCGCCCCGAAGCGCTGGTCCACCGGCTGGTGCCCCCTCGATCCCACCGACGATACCGAGCACCAGGCCCAGCCGAGTCCCTACCTGATGGACACCTGCCGCTGCGGCACCAAGGTCCATCACCACATTCACGGCACCGCGCCACGCCCCTCCGAGGAGACTCCGTGACCGTCAGCCAGCTCAGCTTCGACGCCGTCGACAGCCTGATCACCCGCAAGCGCTGGAGCCCGCCCCTCTACAGCGACTTCGCCACGGCCACCGTGCAGGTCTTCGACCAGTCCCTCAGCAACACCGGCGCCGTCCTGCTCCGCTCGTCCGGCACCGGCATCACTCTGCTGGCCACCGCGATGATCCGCCCCCCGGCCGACATCCAGGCCATCAAGAGCTACGAGGGCAACTGCGCCCGCGCCGACAGCCTCTACGCGGGCCTCAAGCGGGCCCGCACCGGCTATGCGGCCGCCGCCGACGTCGTCCTGTACGAGCGCCCGCCCGTGAAGGGGCAGCGCATGGAATCCATCATCATGGCCGGGCGCGAAGTCCACCGCGTCACCAACGGCAGCGCCATCCTCGTCGACAACCGGCATGCCAAGGCCGTCATCGTCGGCCGGGCCGGGAACCGAAGCAACCCGGTCACCAAGGCCCACGTGAAGGAAGCTGTCGAGCGGTACATCACGCCGCCCGAGCAGCAGGGCAAGATCATGCCGTGGAACGAGCACACCCGCGACGCCTGCCTGCTCGCCCTGGCCTGGCTCTACGACGAGAAGCGACGCCAGCTGCAGGAGCAGGTCCTGGAGGCGGCCGCGTGAGCGAAACCACCCTCGACGACCGGCAGGCCGAGGACCAAGCCGCCCGGGTCACCGCCGAGCTCGCACGCGAGGCCGACGAACCCGCAGACGTCGACATCGACCCCGACCGCACCCGCGAGACCGCAACCACCGGCTTCTCCCGCATGCGCACCGACTGGCGCGCGGGCGACGCCGCCGAGATCGACGGAATCGTCCAGCAGGCCCGAGGTGTCATCCACCGCGAGTTCCCCGGCATCTACCTCATCCTCAACGAGCTCTGGGGCCTGGTCCGCCAACCCGTCCTGAAGGACGAGAACACCGGCGAGTACGTCACCGACATATTCGGCTGGCCGGAATGGGTCCGCCTCCCCTCCGGCGCCTACAAGGAGGACTACTCCCGCCTCACCTACCGCGAGAAGGACGACTTCCTCCTCCGCATCACCACCGGCCTCCTGGAGTGGCACCAGGTCGCCACCGAGAAGTGGCTGGAGGCCATGCTCGCCAAGGTCCGCTGGGAGGAGACGATGGCCGAAGGCTTCATCGCCCCCGCAGGCCGGGTCACCGTCGAAGAACGCACCCAGCGCGGCCGCGCACACGCCACCCAGGACCGCTACCACGCCGTGTTCCGCACCGCCCTGTCCCGCTCCGCAGAGCAGCTCGTACGCAGCGTGGAACTCATCGGGCAGCGCCTGAAGGATTCCCTCACGGCCTGACTGCTGTCTCACAGCAATATTGCCGCAACGAAAAAGTGGAGTCGGCACCAGGTTCCGAATTATGCTGTGAAAATTCCAGCGATCTTCCCGCCGCCAAGGGGAGATGCACAGGAAGACGCGACCGCCACGCGTCAGCGTCATAAGGAACCCCGACTGCATGAACATTCCCGTACGCATACTGCGTGAACTGTTCCGCAACTTTCAGGCGTGGAACGCCCTCTACGAAGCCGAGGGCAAGGAAACCCTGAAGGGACCGGACGGAACCGAGTACTGCATCCACGACATCGCCCGCCTCTACAGCGAAGCCGTATCCGGCCGGGGAGAGAAAGGAAAATATCTCCTCTCTCCCCGGCAGCGAGAAGCGATCCAGCTGTTCCTCATCGAGAACCGGCCCGAACGCGAGGTCGCCCGGATCATGGGCGTCAGCGAGGACAACCCCGTGGCCTCCTACGCCACCCAAGGCATGGTGCGCCTCAACGACCTGATCGCCGCAGGCGTCATCCAGGGCATCACCTCAGCCGAAGAGTACGAGGGCGCCGCATGAGCGAGCGCGTACGCCACGGCGTCGACCCAGAGCTCGAAGAGCAGGCCGACGAACTCCTCAAGGCGTCCTTCCTTGACCACCCGGACCCCGAGGCCAAGAGCCTCATCCTCACCAAGTACATGCTCCAGAACCGGCTCAAGCGCGAGGTGTACACCACCGAAGGCACGCCGGACGGCGCCGTACGCCGGGGGAGCTTCCACCGCACCCTCAACCCTAAGCACCTGCACCTCAACGCCATCGAAGGCATCGCCCGCCCCCAGCACCGGGTCCCCCTCAAGGCCACAGACGAGTGAGTACCAACCTCCCCGTCCCGGCAGACGGCAGCACCGGCCCCACGAGCATGGTCCGAGTCCGGGTCGGCGGCCGAACGGTCGCCGCCAAGACCGGCGCCCGCTGCGCAGCATGCCAGTCACCCCACCGCGCGGACATCGACGGCTGGATCCTGCAGGGCTACACCCGCCCCACCATCCTCGGCTACCTCCAGGACCTCCCCGAAGGCCCCCTCGGCCACCCCACCGACAAGTCGCTGCGCCACCACACCGACAAGCACCTCCCCCTGGCCTCCCGCTCCCAGGCCGCGATCCTCGACCGCCGGGCCGAACAGCTCGGCGAAGAGATCGAAAAATATGGCGGCCGCGTCGCAGACCACCTCTCCGCACTCGATATCGTCGTACTACGAGGGTTCGACGCCCTCCAGAACGGTGACATCACGGTCGACTCCGCGACCCTGATGAAAGCCATCGACCTCAAGCACAAAATCGAGATGTCGGCCGACGGGGGAGTGGACGCCAACGTCTGGCGCGACGCGCTCATGGAGTACATGCGCATCGGTCTCAGCTTCATCCCCGCCGACAAGAAGAAAGAATTCGCCGCAGCCCTCACCGAGAGCCCCGTACTCGCCGCCCTCTCGAAGGCGCAGCAACAGACATACTAAAATCCGGCCCCGCCACCGGACCACCACTCCTTACCGCCAAGAGGAGAACAGCCCGTCATGCACCTGAACCCTGCCGACCAGACCCAAACCCTCGACGACATCGTCACCGCGTGGAAGACCCACGAGCGCACCTGGACGTCCGACGCCTGCGTCCCCGAGGTCAGCTTCGAGAACACCCCCAAGACGGAGCCGACCCTCAACCTCGGCGACCACAAGATCACGCTCGACGAAAAGGCCATCACGCAGCTCTGCCTCTTCTACAAGATCCCCAGCGCGTTCTTCGGCCGCCTCACCCCCGCCGAAAAGCACTTCGTCATGAACGCCCGGATCGACCACACCGGCGGCGAAGTCACCATCGCCTACACCCGCACCGGCATCACCGACGTCCGCAAGCCCAGCCAGCCCCGCCTGGACGTCGAAGAGTTCACCAACGTCGCCCGCCAGCTCTACCCGCTCTACTCCACCGTGCTGAACGCCGAACTCACCCCGGACCACCTCGTCCTGGACGTCCTCAGCAACCACGTCCCCATCCCCTCCAAGCGGGGACTCATCCACGGCGGCATCCGGCTCGCACAGAACCGCAAGCAGAACCTCGCACCGACGGTCAGCCCGATCCTCTACCACGAGGACACCACCACCACCGTCGAGATCATCGACCCCTCCCTGAAGATCGACGCACGAGGCGTCGCCCTGGAGAAAGTCGCCGAACGCCTTGCCGCAGAGGCCCTGCGCGCCGACGCCCGCCTCACCCACGACGTCGAAGCGCTCGACGACCTCACTAACGTCACCATCGAAGGCGACCGCATCACCCGCCTGCACCGCGTCGCCGCCGAGCACAACATGCCCGTGCGCCCCCTCGCCGACATCACCGTCGCCATGTCCCGCACCGACGAGCCGACGATGTTCGACCTCGTCATCGCCATCGCCAACTCGGCGAACAACCCCAAGCTCAGAGATCCCGCCAAGCGCACCACCCGCACCCGGCTGCAAACCATCGCCGGAGCCATCGTCAACGACCACGCCGAACGCTGCAGCAACTGCCACGCCCTCGTCGCTGCCTGACCCCGCCACAGGAGAGCCCGTGCCCGCACCCCTGAGGGACGGCGACCAGCCGCTCCCCACCCCCGGCCAGCAATCCGTGCAGGACGCCCTCATCGAGCGCATCCAGGACCGCCGCGCCCTGGGCATCCAGCGCTACGGCTCCCCGCTCATGACGTTCAACGGCCGCAACGCCGTCCAGGACGCCACCGAAGAAGCCCTGGACCTCGCCTCCTACCTCATGCAGATCGAGCTCGAAACCAACGCGACCCGCGACACCATCAGCGCCGCACTGAAGGAGCACCGGGCCGACAAGCACGGCGACTGCTTCACCTGCCAGACCGCAGCCCCCTGTACCACCCGCCAGATCCTCACCCGCCAGACGGCACCCGCCTCCGCCCCCGAGACCTGCGACGGCCTCATCAACGACCTCCGAAGCCTCAGCGCGGAACTGGCCGCCGGGTGCTACTGGACCGGCAGCGAACCCCACATCGGTGGGCGGATCGACGAGCTGCTCAAGAGGCACGCCGTCCGCGCCTTCCTCCCGACACCCGACCCCACCCCGAAGGAGCAGCCTTCCTCATGAGCGTCCCCATCATCGGCCAGAGCCAGAGCCAGCCCGACCGCTTCGACCGCGAGTACGGCGGCGTCCACCTGCGCTCCGAGACCGCCCAGGGCGACGTCCTGGACACCGAGATCCTCGAACTCGAAGCCGTCCTCAAGGACATGCAGGACCGCTACTCCGCCAAGGCATTCGAGCTGACGTCCTTCACCCGCGAGGTCAAGGAGCGCTGCCACACCCTCGGCTTCGCAGTCGACGTTCGCTGGATGACCGTGGCCGACGGCACCGGCCGCATCCTCGAAGGTGTCCGCAGCCCCGAGATCGAGATCGTCGGCCGCGTCGAGAAGAAGGCATTCGACCACGACCAGAAGGTCCACGAGGTCACCCACAACATCCTCGACCTCGATGAGGCCCCGGGCATCATCAAGTCCGAAGGCGCGCGCGGAGGACACCCCCACTGATGAGCTACCTGCGTGCCTACCTCATCAAGGTCGACCGGCTCGACCCCTCTGTGGCCTCCGCCTTTTCCACCAGCCAGCTGTGGCAATGGCACGTGGAGGAAAACCGGTGAGTCGTCTCTACGAGTACGACGAGGACAGCGTCCTGGTCGGCATCGTTCCCCAGAACTGCGCCAACTGCGGCGGCCGCGTCGACCGGGTCCGCATGGGGCTGCAGGCCGTGATCTCCAGCTCGGGCGACTTCATCGGCATCCAGTCCGTGGCCACCACGCCCTGCTGCAACGGCCAGCGCAACGCGAACTACCCGGTTGAGAACCTGGCCCAGCTCCTCGACCACCTGCAGCACTGCTCAAACCACTGAGGCATCGAACCATCAAAACGTCGATACGGTGAGGCCCTTCTCATCCGAGGAGGGCCTCTTGCTGTACCCGGGCCCGTCCGCCACCCCAAGGGGCGAGGAGGACGCCCGCCATGACCAGCCCTACCGAGGACCGCTCACCGCTCGCCACGTTCGACCCCGCCAGCATCCACCAGCTCTACCTGGGGCTCGACGTACCGGACCCGATCACGTTCGTTGTCTCACCCCAGTACCTGAACCGGCCCAACCTCTACCCCCGCCAGGCCACCCTCCTGAAGTGCTTCTTCCTGCGCGAGGACCTGTTCACCGACTACGACTACCAGGTCGTCGCCGAGTGGGACGAGCAGTACCGCACCGCGAAGAACACCAACGAGCAGCGCGCGGCCGCGCGAGCCCTCCTGGAACAGGACGCGACTTTCAGCGCCCTCGAACTGGCCACCGAGCTGGAGCAGAACGAAGACGCCCCGAAGATGCCGATCGGCGGCACCCCCGACCTCCTCGGCCGGATGCGGGCCGCCAAGGCCGCCGGATACCAGTGGTTCCGCGAAATCCTCCTCGTCATGGGCCGCCGCGCAGGCAAGGGCCACATCAGCGGCCTCGCCATGGCCTACGTCCTATGGACGTACATGGCCAAGTCCGACCCCCAGGAGTTCTACGGCGTCGACCGCGACAAGAAACTCGCCTGCCTGATCTTCGCGGGCAAGCGCGACCAGGCCAAGCAGAACCTGTGGCGCGACCTCGTCAACGTCGTCACCGGCAGCCCCTGCTTCGCCCCGTACATCGCCAGCTCCCTCGGGGAACGCCTGACCGTCTACGCACCTCACGACTTCATCCGCATGGACGAAATGGCCAAGCGCGGCATCAAGACCGCCCTCGACATGGCCACCTTCGAGATCCTTCCGAAGGAGTCCACGCTCATGGCAGGCCGTGGCCCGGCCTCCTTCATCATGGGCTTCGACGAGATGGCCCACGTCGTCGCGAGCGGCGCCAACCGCTCCGCCGGTGAGGTCTACGACTCCGCCACCCCCTCCCTCGACCAGTTCGGCAAGGACGGCTTCCTCATCGAGCCCAGCTCACCCTGGGCCATGACCGGCAAGTTCTTCGAGAACTACGAACGCGCCGTCGAACTCGAACCGGACGGCACCCCCGCCTACCCCGCGATCATGATGATCCAGCTCGCCTCCTGGGACATCTACCTCGACTGGCAGATCGCCGACACCCTGCCCCTGTTCCCCGAAAACTTCACCGGCGACAACGGCGAATACGACGACACCCCACCGCCGACGTTCAAGCCCCTGCGCAACGCCATCCAGACCTACGACGACCAGATGCGGAAGCTGGAAAAAGCCGACCCCGACACCTTCGCCGTCGAGCGCCGTGCCCAGTGGGCCACCGTCATGGACGCCTACCTCGACAAGGACAAAGTCGAGGCCGTCTTCTCACCCTGGTACGACCGCCCCGCCCACTACGGCGGCCAGATCATCCTCCCCACCACCCAGGGCATCCTCGCCTACGGCTACAAGGGCCACGCCGACCCCTCCAGCGTCAACTGCCGTTTCGGCATCGCCGTCGCACACACCGAAACCGACGCCCAGGGCCGCCCCCACGTCATCTTCGACAAGATCCACCACTTCGACCCCGCCGACTTCCCCAACCACACCATCGACTACGAAGAGGTCGAGGACTGGATCTGGGACGAGATCATCGCCCCCTACCAGCCCGAAGAATTCACCTTCGACCAGTACCAGAGCGTCGGCAGCATCCAGAAGCTCGTCAAGAAGGTCGCCCGCAACCGCCTCCCGAAGAAGGTCAGCGTCTTCGAGCGCACCGCGACCAACGCTCTCAACTGGAAGTACGCCGAAACGTTCAAGGCAGCAATCAACATGGGCCTCGTCCACGCTCCCGACTACCCCGAAGGGAAACTGGAACTCCAGTTCCTCCAGAAGCCCCCCAACCAGAACCGCGTCGACCACCCCACCATCGGCCCCGTCCAGACCAAGGACATCGCCGACGCCATCATGATCACCACCTGGTCCCTCATCGGCGACTGGATCACCGGCTACATTGACCAGCTCAAACAGGCCGGACCCATCGGAGCCATGCAAGGCGGCATGCACGGCTTCAGCCCCCGCTCCAACGACACAGCTCAGCCCGACTACGACAGCCAGGCACGCATCGACGCGCTCCGCAGCTTCACCCGCACCCGCACCGGCCGAGACACCTGGGACCGAGGCCCCGGACGCGGCCGACCCGGGTACGGGCGCCGCTGACCAGCAATAGCGTCCTTGCCGCACCGGCCCAGACATGGCACGATGGCACCGTCTCGTGTAAGGGCCGCATCACGGTGCGGTTGGCGCGTAGGAGAGCGACAGACCGTACGGTCGGCTCTCTCTCTGGATGGGTCTACCTTGGCGGGGCCCCGCTGCAAAGCGGGGTTAAACACACATCCTGTAGTGACGCACACGAGACACGCGGAGCCCCCCGGGCAGGTACCACCGGGGGGCTCCCCTCATGTTCGGAGCCGCACCCCAGCCCTGAAGGACTGGAGGTGCAGGGATGACGGACATCAGCGCGACAGACTTCTTCCGACGGCAGGCAGGTGCCACCGCCGCACAGGCGGCCGAACCCAGCTTCGAGCACGAAGAGATCGACACCGGCGGCACGAAACGCCCGACAAAGATCCACCTCCATGCCCACGACCCCGCCACCGGCGACCGCATGGGCACCCTTACCTACCACGTCCCCCGCCGCAAGGCCGACAAGATCCTCGTAGAGGAACTCGCCACCAAGGAGACGCACCAGCGCAAGGGCGTCGGCTCAGCCCTCATGGACGAAATGCAGCGCCGCCACCCCGGCACCCCCATCGACCACGGCGACCGCACCCCTGCAGGAAAAGCCTGGTGGAATGGCTACACCAGGGACAAGAAGGTCACCCGAGGCCGCACCATGGCGTCCGCCTCCAAGCCCTGCCCCTGCTGTGGCGGCACCGGTGAACACGGCATTGGCTCCGAGTGCTACCACTGCGACGGCGGCCGCACCGTACCCCCCGACAGCCCTGACGACGCCACCTGCGACGGGACCCTTCCCGACGGTGGCCACAGCAGGACAGCGTTGATCCGGACCGCAGAACTGGGCGTCTACGGCCCGCCCGATCGCTGGTACCACTCCTCCCCCCACAACCTCGAAGAGACCGGCTTCGAGGAAGGCCACACCAAGGCGGGTGCCGACCAGGAGTACGGCAAGCACTGGAACAGCCACCTCGGCATCCACCTCACCTCCCACCACCTCACCGCCATAGAACTGGCCGAAGGCGTCTATGGGACGGTGCACCACGTCTCCTGGAGCGCACAGAACCCGAAGCACTACACCTCCGAACACGACCTGACCCACGAGGCCCACGACTGGGCTGCGACGCACCCCTCGTTCAAACAGGACATGCCGCAGGTGAACGACCCCTACATGGGAGAGACCGAGACCAAAGAAACAGCCCTCCGGCAGCACCCCCGGATAGATCAGGTTGCCCACGGCTTCCGCGACCACCTCAAGGCCCAGGGCCACGACGGCATCACCTACGGCAACGAGCACGAAGGCCCGCGAGGCCACGTCTCCGCCATCGCCTTCAGCCCACACGAAGCCTCGATCGACGGCGCACACACCTGGGACGACGACGACGACGACCACCTCAATCACCTCCCGGCCCGCCAGGCCACCACGACCCCCGTCCCGGACAACACCCAGCCCTACCAGCACCACCACGACTGGCTGCCCCGCGACCACTTCTTCGCCCCCGGGAAGAAGGGGCTCGACCCCCGCCTCTTCGACGGCGACCGCATGCACCCCGCCGTCCGCCAGCACCTGCTCGGCATGCTGCAGGGCTTCTGGTCCCCGAAGTACGGCGACTCCTGGCAGTCCTGGGCCCGGGTCTACCTCGCCGGATCCGAAGCCAGCCACTTCTACGGCAACGACGACCTCGACATCCTCATCGGCATCGACTACGACGCCGCCCGCCACCACGTCGATGCCTTCACCGGCGAACCCGACGGCGCCCTCGACAAGAAGCTCACCGACGAACTTCGCGAGGGCATGAACAACGACCACTGCATGCTCCCGGGCCCCGATGGCGATGCCACCGGTCCGTACGAGAACACCTGGTACGTCAATCCCGGCAGCTACGACATCCGCGCCATCAAGCCGTACGCCGCCTACGACATCACCCGCGACGAATGGGCCGTCCGCCCCGTCGAGGTCCCCGACGACTTCGGTCCCGAGAAACTCCCCGAATCCACCTGGGACGTCTTCGACGCACTGAAGACCCTCATCAAGGCCGTCGGCGAGCTTCCCGCAGGAGTCCGCGAACGCGAGGGCGCGGCGTTGTACGATTACCTCCACACTGACCGCCACAGTGCATTCGGGCCCGACGGAACGGGCCTCTACGACCCCGCCAACGCCACCTGGAAGGCCCTCGACAAGGCCCCCGGTGCACCCCTGCAGCAGCTCATTGACTGGAAGCACGCCCACGACGGCGTGGCCGCCGCCACGGACCAGGAGAACGCAGCATGACCGACCTCAGCGCGACCGCGTTCTTTCGGCAGACTGGAGGAGTGGAGCAGTCCTACTTCCATGGCACTCGGTACCCGTTCAAGCCGGGCGACCTGATCGAGCCTGGACGGAAGTCGAATCAGGGGTACGGCGAGCCGAACGACCGGGTTTTCTTCACCCATCGCTCCGACATCGCCCACCACTTTGCCGAGTCAGCAGACGACCCTGAAGGCCACGAGGGCGCCCGCCCCCGCGTCTACCAGGTGGAACCCACCGGCCCCCACGAGATGGATACGGACGAACTGCCTGAAGATGCCAAGGCTGCCGGGTCCCGCCAGAGTCGACACCCTCTTCGCGTGGTTCAGGAGCACGACTCCACCTACGTTCCCGAGCACGACAACGAATTTGAGCACGACGGGTGCGAGGAGTGCGGCGAGGCCATGACCAAGGAGCCTCACTGTGCGCACTGCGGCTACGGACACCACACCGCCTGCTGCGAGGAAGAGGGCAGCGGACACCGCACTGCCTCCACACGGGGGGTGACCGCGTTCTTCCAGCGTGCGGCAGCCAAGGGCAAGGACTTCGACTGGCCCACGGCTCAGCACTACCTCGCCGAGACCACCTTCACGAAGAACCACAAGCACCAGCCCTACGCCCACATCGGCGAAGCGCAGGACCACGCTGACCGGATCGCGGAGGCCGAGGGGATCTCCTCTCCAAGGATCGTTGACCGGCGAGGCGGCGGCGGAAGCGTGTACTGGCACAGCGGTCAGTACGGCGACAGTGGACCGGAGATCGGCCTCACCCCGGGCCACATGCACGAGGCCGCGCTCATCCACGAGATGACCCACCACTTCCGGCACGAGACCGGACAGTCCGAAGGCCACGACGCCGCCTTCAGCCGGAACTACGGCGCCATGCTCTGGGACCATCACTCCCGTGGAGGCGACGCGCGCGCGGAGTTCAGCCACTACCACCAGGCCGCCGACAAGCACATGCGAGCCAATCCGGAGCACTACCAGGCCCCGCCGGACGCCGGGCCGGACAAGACCACCGCTGCACTCCTCCAGCAGGCGGCCGAGCAGCCGCAGGAGTGGTACCACGGCTCTGGAGCGTCCTTCGACCGCTTTGACCTGGACAAGAACAAGACGGTTCAGGATGACGACGACGCCAAGCATTGGAACAGCCACCTTGGTGCCCACTTCACCAGCGACCACCGTGTTGCTCAGGAGTTCGCGCAGCGCCAGGGCGGAGGCCACGTCTACCACGCTCAGCTCAACCTGAAGAACCCCAAGCACTACGATTCCGAGCACGACCTGGACAAGGAAGCCGTTCACTGGGCCCATGACAATGGCCACGACATGGGCCCGTCCTTCCGCAACCCGGCCTACCGGGCACAGACGGAGCCGGACGAGTGGCAGTTCCACATCAAGTACGGCGACGACGGCAACCCCCGGCCCGATGCCCGCGAGATCGCCCACGGCTTCCGCGACCACCTCAAGAGCCAGGGCCACGACGGCATCACCTACGGCAACGAGTTCGAGGGTGCCCACAACGGCTTCCATGCCGACGAGAAGCACACCAGTGCTATCGCCTTTCATCCCGACCAAGTGAAGATCACGCAGAGGCACGGAGGGAACGATGACCACGGAAGCCCCCGAACCGCAGGACGAGGGAAACCACGGAGTCAGCCCCGAGCTGACCAGGGAGCTGCAGGAGAGGGCAAAGACGCCGACGGAGCAGCACGTGCCGTGGGAGCAGCTGAAGGTGGAACTGGGGCTGTAGCCCCCCGGGCGGTCTCCTTCCATCCGGCCGCGCACAAGGAGATGAGCAAGCTCGACGCCGCGTCCCGCAAGCGCGTGGCCGCAACCGTCGACACCCTCGCTCAGGGCGGCGAGGGACTGCAGACCCACGCCCTGACCGGGCCGCTCAAGGGCTGGCGCTCGACCAAGGCCACGCGCGGCCACCGAGTCCTGCACCGCGACCTTGACGACGGCACCCTCCACATCGGCTACGTCGGCCTCCACAACTACGACAAGGCCATCAACCGCCTCACCGGCTTCTTCCGCCAGGCCGCCGACGGAGACACTCCGCAAGGCACCCTCGTGCGCGGCATGAACGTTTCCCTCGACCCGGCCAAGCACGACTTCATCCACGACACCAGACAGCCTCTGCCCTCCCGCGCACACCTCCTGCTGTCCGAGCTCCACAAGCAGACCCCGGACATCGACAACGAGACGCTGAAGGGCGGCACGGGCGGCCTGGGAGAGTTCTGGACCCGCAACAAGGGCGTCTCCGACGACGCCGCCGCCTACCAGCACGAGAACCGCGCACCGGGCGAGAAGTCCACCACCGTGACGCTCCACGCCCACGAGCCCAGCGGCGAGCACTTCTGGCACGAGATGGCCGAAGGCCCCGACTACCCCGGCAACTACCGCGTACCGCTCCGCCCCGGCGCCCCCGTCGGCGTCCATGCCATCACCTGGGGCGAGCCCGGCGGCCACCAGCACCACTACGACTTCTCCCACACCGTCGACAAGCACGCGGCCCTCAGTGCCACGGCGCACTTCCGGAACCCGGTCCCCAAGCGCGCCGCCTTTCAGCAGGCACTCTTCGCTGAGGCGGCGGCCGTCGACAACTCCTCCGGCGTGATGGTGGCCCTCTCACCGCCGCCGGAGATTGCCGCACAGCTTGTTTACGAGGGTGGCCAGAGCGCCGACGACCTCCACGTCACGCTTGCCTACCTCGGCAAGAAGTCCGACTACACCAAGGAGCAGCTGGCCGCGCTGCCCGAGATCGTCAGCTCGTGGGCGGCCCGCCAGAAGCCCGTCACCGTCCGTACGGGTGGTGTTCTGAAGTTCTCCAACGCAGCCGAGGACCAGCACGTGCTCTGTGCGTCCATCGACATGCCCGGCGGCGCACAGTTGCACTCCGATCTCGCCCGCTACCTGGAGGGACACGGCTACAACCTCCCCTCCGAGCACGGGTGGAACCCCCACATGACGCTCAAGTACGTGGACAAGCACTTCCGTTTCATGCCGCATGTACCTGAACTTCAGTGGCAGGCTGTGATGGTGGAAACCCACATCGGAGGAACCTGCCACCAGACACGCCTTGGCACCATCCCTAACGGCAGGACCTCCTTCTAGCACCTGCCGACCACCACACAGCCAGGAGACATCACCACATGGTCACCACCACACCGAAGGCCGCGCCGGAGATTCCCGAGCACATCCAGGAGGCTCTGGCCTCGGCAGAGAAGGCGGGATGGGACGTCGAGCGCCGGTCCCTGAGCGTCGTCATTATCCCGCCGAAGGGCAGCAGGCAGACGTTCTCGCTGACGACGCCGATGGCCCCGCCGCAGCTGAAGAAGAAGCTGGCCGATATGGGGCTGCTCAGCGCGGTGAAGAAGCAGGACGAGGCCGCCTCGGACGCCCCCGACACCGACCAGAAGGAACCGGCCGGGCTCGTTTGTCCCGAGTGCCAGAAACCGTTCCGCAATGGTGCCGGGCTGGGGTCTCACCGCCGCAAGTCGCATGGTGTCCTCGGAACGAAGCGCAACAGGCCGACCGGGCGCCCTGCCGCCAAAGTGCCTACTCAGCGTAAGAAGGCTGCCCCCGTCGCCAATGCAGCCACCGCGCCGGTCGAGTCCGCCACCGAGCCCGGAATCGGGGCACTGGCCACCAGGCTCATCACAGAGATCCAGACGGCGGCCAGGGCCGAGTTTTCCGCCGAGCTGAAGGCGAAGGGTGATGAGATCGCCCTTCTGAAGGCGAAGGTCGAGGAGTTGCAGAAGTTCAAGGACGCCGTGATGGTGGCCGCTCAGGCTGCGTAAGCGAACTCGACACCCCCACCCACTGGCCAGTGCACTCGTGCGTGCGCTAAGGTGGGGGTCGTTCGCTACCGCCAAGGAGGCCGCGCCATGCCCGCCACCCGCAAAACCGCCCCGGCCAGCAGGGTCGCCGATCTGTCGAGCGTGCAGATGACCCCCGTCATGACGCAGATGCACGAGGTCAGCGACACTCTCCGCGACCTCGCCGCCGCAGCCGCCGGACTCGACACCATCAACATGGACCTCACCGAGGCCGCCTGGGTCGAACGCCACCGCGCAGGAGACATCCTCACCGCCCAAGGCCGCCCCTACAGCGGCCGGGGCCACCTCTACAAGAGGCTCAAGGAGCGAGACATCGACGCCACCGGCGGATGGAACACCTCCCGGCTCCGCCCCGAGATCGACGAACAGCCGCTCCCGGACTACATCGACGAAGACGAGATCAAGGCCATCCGGGAACAGGCCGACGCCCTCCTCGCCCGCATCACGCGCATCCAGAACAACCGCGACCAGCAGTACCCCGCCGACCACGAGAACCGCCTGAGCGCCATCGAGACCTGGCACGTCACCCAGGCCAGCTGAAAAAACCAACGCCCCCAGCGCGACCCATTGCCCGGGTCGAATCACTGAGGGCGTTGCCAGAGCCGAACCTCTTAGCCATCCCGCCAAAGGATTACCAAGACATGAGTTCAGTGGCCCACACTCAGGGTACCCGCCCCGCCCGCCTGGTGTCCGCACCCCCGACCTGGAGAACCAAGCTCTCCACGGTCAACTGGGACAAGACCCTCACCGACACCATGATCTACCTCCTGGCCCTCGGCGGGTTCTACGTCGGCTACCAGACCCTCTACACCCTCGCCCTGTACGTCGACTTCCCCCAGGACCAGGCCGTCGTCGTCGCTGCCCTCGCCGACCTCGCGATCCTCGCCTACTCCCGCAAGGCCGTCCAGGAAGTCAACGCAGGCCGCTCCGCATGGGGCATCCGCGCCATCGTCACCACCTTCTCCCTCGGCACCTTCGCCCTGCAGATCCGCGCCGCCTGGCCCGACCCCGTCGCCGTCGGCTTCCACGCCCTGCCCCCGGCCGTCTGGATCATCGGCCACGAAATGATGCTCCGAGGCAAGCTCCGCAACGCCAAGAAGATGCGCCGCGACCACGAAATCATCCAGGGCCTGCGCCCCGCCCCCCTCCCGGCCATCCGTAAGATCCACTGGATCCTCTCCCCGTTCCGCACCTTCCAGGCGTGGCGCCTCACCAAGCTCTGGGAAGTCAGCCAGGACACCGTGATCAAGCAGCTCGCCAGCGCCTGGCAGAACGACTCGAAGAAGAAGAACAAGCCCCTCCCCGCCGCCTGGCGCCGCGTCCTGATCGCCACCCCGGCCCCGGCCGCCACGCTCGACCGCATCACCATCACCGCCACCCCCACCTTCAAGGCGCAGCCCCAGCCCCAGCCCAAGGCCATCATCACCCCCACCCCTGCCGCCCCCGCGCCGCGCCTTCAGCTCCTCACCGGCGGCAAGACCAACGCATCCCCCGCCGCCCAGGCCGCATTCCTCGCCGACCTCCCGGCCCCGCCCCCCAAGGGCAGCCGGACCGGCGACGACATCGCCGACTACGTCACTATCGTCGATCAGCTCAGCCAGAAGCACGGCATCACCCTCACCGAGAAGGCCGTCGCCCAGCTCGCCGACTGCGACACCGGCCAGCTTTCCCGTCTTCGCGCCAAGGCCCGCGCCCCCAAGCCTCAGCAACTGACCGCCGTGCCCGCAGTGACCGCAGCAAGACCCTGACGCCAATACCCTCATTGGGTCGGGTCGCTTCCCGCCGCCGGACGCCGCCGCTACCGTCTCTCCCATGACACATGGGGGAGTACCGGCCAGCGGCGGCGTCCTGTCCGACGTCTGGATCAAGATCGACGGCATCTACTACTACTGCCGAGGCGAAGCCCCCGACGGCTCACCACGCCTCGCCCCACTCAACCACCCGCCCTACGGCAAGACCGTCTACGGCCTGAACAGCAAAAACGGCCTGACCGTCGAGAAACTGCCCTACCGCCTGCGCACCGCCACCACCGTCATCCTGGCGGCCGCCGCCCTCGCGCTCGTTCTGATTCCGCTCGCCCTCGCCGGGAGCGACCCCATCCTGGCCTGGACCGCCACCCCCGTTGCCGTCGGCGCACTCCTCCTGCTTGCCGTCATCACGCAGACCGCGCACCTGCGCCCCCACGACGCCATCTCTGCCGCCGAAGCACAACAGGCCGCCGACCAGGCGTACATCAATTCGGAGTACGACGCAGCCGAACGCCGCGCACGCCAGCAGGCCGCCAGCGCCCACAACACCCAGCAGTGGCAGGCCGCAGTCTGGGCCCAGACCGCCCAGATCAACCAGACACTCAACCCGGGCACCGACACCTACCGCCCTTACGGCCAGTCCCCGCCCCTGTAACGGCCACCGCTCCGCCGCAGCTGCTCGGCCTCGTAGTCATCCAACTCGTTCTGCAGCCTGGCCTCACGGCACTCCACTTCGGACTGCGGCGACCACGGCCGCGCCGGAATCCGCTCCTGCTCCTCCGGCGCCCCACCGTGGACCATCAGCATCCGCTGCTGCCGGTAATCCTTGTCCGTGTACGGCCGCACAACCCGGATCCGGCGCGACGGGGACGGCTCCTTGCGCACATACATGCGCCACAGTGTGCCCTCCCACCGCTGCGAATTCTCAGTCATGGGGATTTACCCCATGAACAGCCCAACAGCAGCACAGAGCAGGAACAGGACGACAGGGCCCCAGAAGACGGCCAGGAGCACACTGAACGCCCTGACGTACGGGGAAGTTTGGCGGGTCACACCCCACATTGTGGGGCCTGTAGAAGCGGGCGGGGTACGGCCTCGGAACGGCCGCACCAGAGCCACAGGAATCCCCGCCCGCTACCCGTACGATATCCGCTAGCTGATCCGCGACACGTCGTCCTGCCGAACGGACAGCTCGACGTTGTTGTCGAAGATGACGACGTACGGGAACGGGGCCACGTACTGGCGGACCTTCAAGATGCGCCCCTTGGCGCCTGCGGGCACGTCGAACCGCACTGTGGCGTCCTCCCCCTCGTCCTCCAGGTCCTCATCGATGAAGGATCCCTGGAGCCGACGTGCGGCACAGATCCGGTCCCCTTCGCGGAAGACCAGCGAGCCGAGGTGCAACTCTTTCGCCAGCTGCATCTTCTGTTCGAAGGTCAGGTCAGCCGTGATCGTCTCAATCAGCGTAGCTTCCTCCTCCTCGACCGCCTCCGCGAACCGAGGAGGGAACAGGTCTTCCTCCACCGGGGGAGCGGCCCGGGGAGGAAATAGGTCCTCCTCCACCGGGGGAGCGACCTGCAGGGGCTCGGCCTCCTCGACCGGCTCCGCGAATTCGTACTCGTACTCCTCGTCCTCGTCTTCGTCCCACTCTCCGTGCTCGTCCTCGAACGGGTCACCGTCGCCGAAGTCGTCATCCTCGCTGCCGTGCTCACGATGACGCCAGCCGGTGCAGTCCGTGGAGCAGCCGCACCCCTGGGAGCACTCGGGGCAGATCATGGACAGAGACCAGCCGCACGTCTCGCACAGCGTCCGGAACCGGGGGTCGGTGTCCAGGATGTGCACGGCCTCGGCATGGGTGGTGACCTCACCCCCGAAGAACTCCATGAGGCCGACGAGCTCCAGGCACCGCTGGTCGGCGAGGAGCTTCAGGAGCTCGGTGTGCTTGACGCGGACAGGCTGCAGCAGGTCGCGCAGCTCACGGGCGGCGCGGGAACGGGCATGATTCTTCGGCACGGCAGACCCTTCGGGCGCGCACGATCCCATGACTCGCCGCGCAAGGCGTCAGCGGTGTGGTGGAGCGAAGAGTGGCGGGGCTCTGTGCGGGGCACCTGCGGAATGCGACTGCCGGTCATGGGCCGGTACGTCTCCGGGCCTTGAGCCGGGCCCACGGCCCGGGGGCCGCGTCCACATGGTAGCGCGCGCAAGCGGGGCCGGTGGGCCTATCGGGCCTGCTGGATCCAGTTCGTACGGCGGCGCTCTGCGGCCCCTTCGCGGTCGCTGCGGTCGGCGGCCTTGCAGCCGGAGTCGTAGTAGGCGGCGTCGGCGCGCCGCAGAAGCCGACGGTGCGGGCCGCCGCTGGTGGCGCACGGGGTGTCGGGCGTGCAGTCGGGGCACCAGTTGACGGGGTCGATGAAGTCGCCGCACCAGGCGCAGTGGCGGGCGCCGTCGTCGTCGATGACGGCTGTGGCGGGGCGTCGGCGGGTGTGGTGGCTTCTCACTGGGGCTCCTGGGGTGTGTCCCATAGTCCGGTGTGGGCGATCGTGTCGGCGGTGACGGCGGGGTGGCGCTGGGCGAGGAGGGGGTGGGTGTCGGCGATGGCGCGGATGAGTTCGTTGGGGAAGCGGGAGTAGAGGGGGCGGCCGGTGCGGGACAGGAGCAGGGTGTGCTCGCCGTCCTTGGGGGTGGGGCGGTGGGGGAGGTAGGCGTGGACGGCGGCGCCGGTGAGGGGGTCGAGGGTGAGGTTGCGGCCGGGGCCGTCGGCGGCGTCGGGGAGCTGGATGTCGTAGCTGAAGTCGGGTTGCTGGGTCATGAGGCGGATGTCGAGGCGGACGGCCTGGGCGGGGCGCAGGCCGTCGAGCAGGAGGTAGGCCAGGAGCTGGTCGCGGTGGTGGTGCTGGCTGTCGGCGGGGCCCCAGGCTCCGACGGCGCCGAGGAAGGCGGCGCGCTCGCGGGGGTCGAGGCGGCTGGGGGTGTGGGTGGCGCGGGAGAGGCCGGAGCGCAGGTCGTGCAGGTGCGGGGGTGTGAGGACGAGGTGCCGGTCGCGGGCGGCGGTGTAGTACATGACGAGGGCGGTGATGCGCCGGTCGTGGCTGCGGGCGGCCTCGGGGTGTTCGGCGGCGATGACGGCGAGTGCGGGCGGTCCGTCGAAGGGGAGTTCGCCGAGGTAGGGGCGCAGGTACTCCTCGTCGCACCAGCGGGCCACGTGCTCGGGCCTGATGGAGTAGGGGTCCACGGACGGGTTGCGCTGGGCGGCGCACCAGGTGAGCCACGAGGTCACCTCCCGCCGGTATTCGGCACGGGTCGAGGGGCGCAGGGCTGAGGTCTCCAGCCAGGTGTCGAGCAGGGCGTACGGATTCACGAGGCCCATCCTGCCTGGTCGTGCTGACAGGACGGGCCTTGTACCCGGAGACCGTTGCGAACGGCCCCCGGGGCGGAGACGGTATTCCGTTGTCGGGCGCCTGGCCCGGTCTGGCCTTTGTGGCGCCCAGGAGCATCCGAGTCCTGGTCGGTGGTCCCGCATGACCAGCGCACCACTAGCTAGGAAGGTGCGGCGCCAGGGACTGTGCTCCCGGACGGGAGCTTACCCCCACCGGGCTCAACCTTACAAAACCTCACAAGCCCCACCCACTCAGGTGAAGGGCGCGAAGGCCCCGCCCCGCACCTCGCTCTCCGAGCCAAGCCACCGGTAGACGGTGGGGCCTTGCGAGGTTTTGTAAGATTCAGCCGGTGGGTCTACACCCTGTACTGAGCCAGGACGGCTGCGTACTTCTCGCACTGTGCGGTGTACTTCTCCACGTACTTCGCGTTGCCGATCCGCGCCCAGGTGTCGATCTCCTCCTGCGCGTGCTCCATGGCCAGGACGCACGCGTCGGCCAGAGCCGCCGGGGTCGCCCAGACGTCATCCGTCAGCAGCGCCGTACCGTTGTGGACGTGGCTCCAGAGATAGCCGACCACCGTCTCGGGCCGGATGAACGCTTCCCGGTCGTAGAACGCGGCCTTGTAGAAGATCGAGGCCCGGCGGCGGCCCTGCCCGTCGACCAGGTAGGACCACATGTCGTGATCGGAGGCTTCACGCCTCCACCCCTCGGGCAGCGTGGCCGGGCAGAACATGGGGTCGGCGGCGTCCGGCTCACCGAAGACGACGCCGAACCCCTCCAGAACCTCCCGGCCCCGGATGTCGGCAGGCAGCCGGTCGGAGTTGACGAGCTGGGCCTGGCCCGCCTTCTCCTGCTCCGCGATGGCCTGGTCGGCTCCGCCGCTTCCAGAAGCGGCGTCGATGAAGACCAGCGGATTCTGTCGCACGGCAGCAGTGGTGTTCTTGATCATCGGTTCTCCCTTGGCGGTGCCCCACCGGACAGCACTGACCCAGGCGAAGGCACAGGCGTCACAAGGCGGAAAAGCGGCGGATGAACTTGGCGGAGCACCGAGTCTGCCACGAACACCACGGCGCACACCAACCACCGCGCGCACAAAAAGACCCCGCCCGCGCGCCACGGGGGCAGCACACGGACGGGGCCGGTCATCGGGAACTACGCCTGGCAGTCAGAGCCCCCGTTGCACGGGAACAGCTGCCGGGAGACATACCGGCCGGAGACGGACCAGTAGCCGTAGACGACCTGGCTGGCCGCCGCCTGCTGCAACTGGGCCCGGGAGTACTCCAGCCGGGTCGCCACCGGGAAGGAAGCCGCGTCGACCGGTACGTGGCCGCTCAGTTCCTTGTCCAGCCATGCCACTGCTTCGTCAAGGCTGTCCAGCAGGGCTGTCGGGTTCTTCCGGTCAACGATCTCGATCGGGGGATAGTTACTGGGAGCTTCGCCCCGGCGGATCTGAGCGTCGGAGAACGCTTTCCCTGTGTACGAGTAGGCGTGGTAGTGCTCGTAGTGCAAGGCGGCCTCCGGCGGACGCGTCGGGAGGGGAAGACGGTAACGCAGGAGCGGAGCCGTCCGGGCGTTCAGGTGGTGCGCGCCTTCGTCCGGGCCGACTCAATGGTGGCCTCGGAGTTCACCGCCATGACGGCTCCGATCAGATACTGGCGGGCCCACCGCATGACCTTGGTCGAATCACCCAGAAGGTCGACGGGAGGGATCGTCTGGCGGGCGTCGAGGTCGGCGTGAGCGTGTTCGACGATGATGCCCGTGATGTGCTCGATGAGCCACGCCTGGGTCCGCTCCTTGAGCGCGAACGTCAGGTGCAGCGAGGGCACGTCACCGGCGGTCTCGACGGAGTGCACCCAGCCCCGGGGCAGCCAGAAGACGTCGCCGGGCTCCAGGACCACATCCCTGGGCGGCGTGGTCGCCAGGAAACGGCGCTCCTCGTCCGTCCAGCCGCGCAGACGGTAGTTGTCGTGCTCCTCGGTGGGACTGGCGACCATCGGCGGGTGCAGGTGCCAGGTCTTGCGGCCGTGGAGCTGGACGATGAGCGTCACGTACGGGTCGTAGTGGTAGCGCAGGCCCTGCTGGTTGCCCGGGGTGAGGTAGGCATTGACGTGCGTCCTGCAGCCCGTCTGTCCCTGGATCTCGTCCTTGAGATGGGCCAGGGCCGGGTAGAGGGTGTGCAGTTCCCGCAGGGAGATCGAGCCGCCCTGGTCGAGGTGGGCACGGATGGAGCCCTTGCGCGGCATGCTGCCGTCGCTGCTGTACTCGAAGGCTTCCACCACGCCACCGTCGCGCAGGAGGACGACGTTGCGGTTGGCGATGCAGCCGCTGTCGATGAGCTCGTCGACCGTCTCCATAGTGAGGAGCTCGCGGAGGTCGGCGGGGTTGTGCCTGTAGGTCTGCGGCCGGTCGGGCCAGTCTTCGAGGATGCCGTTGATGGGGCCGACCAGATTGTCCAGCTTCATTTTTTGGCGCTCCCTCTGATGAGAGGATGGCGGAGCGGGTGCAGCAGGACCATGGACCGGTCCTGCTGCACCCGCGTTTCGCGAGGTGGTGCTACGCGGTGGCCGACGGGCCGACCTTGTCGATGACGTGCTGGGCAAAGCTCAGCAGCTCGGAGCTCGTGCCGCGCAGCTCGCGCCCGGCGCCCTCCGCCTTGGTGTCACGGATGGCGTAGCCACCGCCGTTCAGCTGGGCCAGGGAGAGGCAGCTCTCCATGCTCTCCTCGGTGCCGTTGCCGTTGCAGAGGTAGGAGAAGTCTCCCTCGACCGAGCGGTCGTAGAGGTTGGTGCTGGGCTCCTGTGCCTTCATGGCGTTCTCCTTGAGCTCGATGAGCGGGGCTGATCATGTGCATGCAGTGATCAGTTGGTAGCAGTGCGTGCTCCCCTGGCTCAGAAGGTATGACAGTTTCGCAAGCTTGAGAAGTCGCAGCCGAGAGACTGGCATATGACGCTTTTTTCGATCTAGGGAGCGTTCAGACGTGGTTCCTGTCGCCGAACGGCTGCGCGGCAGTAAGGGGCGGACGAAGAGGAGACCGCCATGCCCCGCCGCAAAACCCCCGCCGCCCCGCCCGCGATGCGCACCCCCGTCTGGCCCGAGCGCGCCTGCCGCGACCTGGTCAACGGCGAGACCGCCCTCTACAGCTGCGACGTCGTCGAGTCCCACCACGGCCCGCACGCCTCCCTGTCGGTGCCAGCCTCCGTCGAACAGCGCCTCGTGTGGGAGAAGCGCAACCCCGACCGGCGCGAGCCGACCGCCAACGACCCGTTCGTCACGTCATGGTGAGCACCTCACCCCGGCCGTCTGCGGGCGCCTCCCGGCCTGCCGGGTCCTTCCCGGCCCCACCGGCCTCCGACCCCGGCCAGGCCCTCCACAGCCTCGCCGTGGCCGACCTGATGCGCCTGCACAACTACCTCGCCGTGCACCGGCCGCGCGCGCTGGCGACCGCCACCGAGGGAGAGAGCGCGGCCGCTGTCGCCATCCGCCTCCTGCAACAGCTCCCGCCCGAGCGCTGAACCAAGTCCGGCACAGCCACCCCAAGTTGGCACATGCCATGCGCACGTACCGATTCACGCTGACAGAACACCATTCCTGTGAAACTGTCACCGCCCCCGTACCGGCCGGGGCAGACTGAACCCACTCCGGCCTCACGGTCGAAGCCACCCCTTACACGGCGGGCACGGCATGAACTCTGAGTCTGCTGTGCCCGCCGAGCCCCCGCCTCACCTCCGGAGCCCTCATGATCAGAACCCAGGACCGACCGCGCCGCCGCCCCCGCCTCTCCGAGATCGACAGCCGCACCCCGAAGGCGCGTGAACTCCTCGCGCGCGGCGGTGTTGCCTCCGAGAACACCCGTCCGGCCGCCGGAACGTTCAACTCCAGCCTGTAGAACAGCGAGAGGCCCCCGCCGGTCCTGCCTGGCGGGGGCCTCTCGCGTGCGGCGCTGCGTCACTCGTCGAAGAGTGAACCGGAGTGCTCTTCCTGCATGATCTTCCGCTCTTCGGCTACCTTGCGATAGAGCGGGCCCACGGTGAGCCGAGCAGGAACCCCCGTCCTCGCCTGCTCCTCGCGGGCCCGCTCCAACTGCGCCTGCTCCTCGCGGATCAGCACGCGCCACAGAGCAAGCGTGGTCTTCGTGAACGGCTTCATGCCGCCGTGACGGGCGAGAAAACCGGTGAGGTGGGCGTCCATGACGCTATCGACCTTGACCGTCTTCTGCCGGGACGGCGGATTGCTCGCGGCCCCCTCCGCCGTCAGCATCCCGCCAGGCATCAGAAGGAAGTTGACTCCCTCCTCGTCGAATCCCTCCTCGTCCTCGACGAGGAGGGGCGAGGGCAGCGCTGTATCAACCTTGGCAGCCTCGGCAGCACGCTTCTTCTTCAGACGCTCCTCCTCGGCCTTGCGCTTCTGCCTGGCTCTGCTGTCGCCCATGCCCACATCCCTCGGTGTCGTGGTAGGAGACCAGCTTATCGGCTCTTTGATGCCCTTCCATTGACACTGGTCAACGTTTCAGTCTCGTTTTCTACTCCATCGCTTCGAGCTTGTTGAACAGCCTGGTCACAGCCTTGCCGCTGGGGCGCGCGTAGCGGCGGTGGAGGGTCGCGGGGTTGGTATGGCCAGAGATGGCCATGAGCATCGGTGTGTCGACGCCCTCGCCCGCGAGGTAGGCGAGCCGGGAGTGCCGCAGGATATGCAGCGTGATCCCGGCGTACGCCTTCAGGATGTGTTCGGCGCGGTCGTAGGAGAGGCGGCAGCGACGGCCGTCGGGGGCGAAGTCCTCGCGCGGGCGGGTACGCCAGTCACGAGGGCGCCGGTTGGTCAGGAACAGCGGCCCCCGGGCGCGGTCGCCGATGTACTTGCGCAGCAGCTCGGCGCCACGGCGCTGGAAGTAGACCCAGATGGTCCGGCCGCCCTTGATGACGGCGCGGGCCTTACGGGCCTTCAGGTCGACGTTCTCGATGTTCAGCGCCAGGACGGCCTCGGCGCGCGAGGACGACTCGTACAGCAGCCGCCACAGCGCCCGCTCCCGCAGCCCGACCGCGTCCGGGTCCCACAGATGCTGCAGTTCCTCGGGGTCGATGGCCTTCGTCTCGTCGATGACGACCTTCCGCGCCCGGCACAGCGCGGGCAGCTTCACCGTGGCGACCTCGGCGTCGCCGAGCCAGCCCAGGAACGTCTTGACGGCCGCGCGGTTGCGGTTCCATGTGTTCGCCGACCGCTGGCCCCACAGCTCGATCAGGACGTCGTGCCAGTCCTCGCCGGTGACGTCGGCCGCCGGGCGGTCCCGCCCCAGCGTCTTCGCACACCGGCGCAGAGTAAGGGCGTAGGACGCCTCGGTGGTGTCAGCCTCGGGGTAGTCGCGCACGAACGACTCGACGGCCTTGGACAGAGTCGTCACAGAGTCCTCCTGAGAGATTTTTTTTATGCCACTGAATACTCTATTCACTGGCACACCGCTGAGGGAGCGGTCGCCTCCCCGGTACATTGGTCCGTACGGGCGGAAGCTCTGCGACAGCAGGGCGGGCGGGTGAGCCCCGGTTCCGGAGCGGGAGGGTACCCCGCAGTCCGGCCCCAGGTGTCCTGAACACCGTGGGGCCGTTTCTGTGTGCGTCCCCGCACTTCGTGCGCACGAAGTCCGCACAGGGTGGTCACCGTCGAGGCCATGTCCACGGTCGTTCATCGTTCGTTTACCTAGGTGGAGCGTGGCGGCCTGCCGCGCCCCCCGTTTCGAACGCAGGTTCGATAACGTGTGTCCTGGCGGTCCAGAAGGCGGTGGAGGGGATTGATCGGAGGGGCACTCTGGGGGAAGCGTGCGGTGTACACCTGTGTAAGGGCACCCTGGCGTTGCTCCCTCCCTGAAGATGGGGTAGCTTTTCGCTCTTGGAGCCTTTTGTATTCGGTTCCAGGAAAATCACCCAATATCGGTCAGATATCCCGCCCCCTGACTGTTTCCCCCCACGCAATTTCCCGAGCACTACCCGTTTGTCAGCACTTGGAAAGGCAGGTAAATGAGTGGGGAGCAGCCAACCGGAGATCCGGATTTCGAGAACGGGTCAGGGCGGGACGATGTCCCTCCGCACGCCAGGATGCCGCGCCGTGCGTGGGTGATTGCGGCCGGAGCGCTCTTCGCTGGGCTCTTCGCGGGGTTCAGTCTCGCGTCGGAGTCCGTCCCCCCAGCGCCGTACCCGAACAGCGAGAACGGCCCGGACGCGGCGCGGCCGCCCGCCAGTTCGACGATCCCGGGCACGGGAACGTTCCTGGTCGGGGCCGACGTGAAGCCGGGCCTGTACCACTCGGACGAGAACGCCTCGTGCTCCTGGAAGCGGACCAAGGACGCCACCGGCGAGTCGGACTCGGTCATCGCTCGGAACGTGACGGCAGGGGATACGTACGTCGATCTCAAGGGCGGAGAGTTCTTCGACACCAGCGAGTGCCATGCGTGGCAGCTCGTTGACCGGGGAACGGCCAGAGGAACGATAGGACAGGGTTGAGCATTGGCCGCTGGTGGTCGACTCTGGTCACGTGAAAGGCCCTCGGCAGCTTGGATGCCGAGGGCCTTTCTGGTGCAGTGAGCTGCTTAGCTCTTGGTGCTGCTCACGTCGGCAACGAACGCCGTCCAGGCGCTGGGGCTGAACGTCAGGATCGGGCTGGCCGCACCCTGCTTGGAGTCCTCGACACCGACCTCGTTGGTCGTGGCCTCAAGGCCCTGGACGAGGCAGTTCTCGCCAGCGCCGCCGCTGTACGAGGACTTGTGCTTGTTGATGAGGGTCTTCGTCATTCTGGTCTCTTCCTTGGCGGTGTTACGGATGGTCCTTCACCCCTTGGCAAGGGAGTTGAAGGTTTCAAGCAGCAGCTGCCGTGTATCGAGGACAGACAGTGCCTGGCTCTGGAGGCGCTCGTATCGGGCCTGGTACGAGCGGACCCGTACCTCTTCGTCAACGAACGAGCCGTCGCCGTACCCTTCACGGAAAACCATATCGGCGTCGTCAAACGAAAGGATGCTGAACGACCCCGAGAGGCCGACGTGTAGGCCGGAGTCCGTGGTCAGAACCTGAATCGTAGCCTTGGTCTCGCCCAGGTTGAGCAGGTGCTGAATCTGCTCCCTGTGCGACTTGGGGTCCCTGGGGTCGGGCGGTGTCATCACTGCTGGTTGCCCTATGACGGCCCAGATCCTGGGGGCGGTTTCGCTGTCGAGGATCTGCTTGCGGGACTCACGCAGACCGACCAGGGCCTCGACTTCGCCCTCCTCGGAGGGCAGCTGACCGGGCCGCACCGTGGCGGCCGCCCGGATCACGGCCTCCGAATACTGCTTCGTCTGGAGCAGGCCCGGAATGGCGCCCAGTTCCCAGGTGCGCAGCTCCAGGCAGAGCGATTCGGCGTCCGCGTAGTCCTGGTATGAGGGGCCAACCAGGCTCCCCGAGGTGGCCCATGTCCCGCGCTGTTTGGCCTTCTTGGCCCACGCGGTCCATCGCTCGATCTCCTCCTTGTCGTCGATGCCGTACAGATTGGCATAGAAGGGGATCATGCTGGCCTGCACGGCCGTATGCCCGGATTCCTGACGGTAGATCGCCGCGCCGGACTTGCCTGCGTGTTCCGCGACTTGCTCCACGCTGAGGTTCGCGGCCTCCCGCGCTGCGCTGAGCTTGCGGCCAAGGATCTTGCGTCTGATCGTCGGTCTTGCGCCGTACGCCAAGGTGCTCTCCCCAGGTCGACTCTGTCGAAGCACAGTCTGCACCCCAGCGGGCCAAGCTGACCACCAAACAACCATGCAAATTCTCAGTCTCTAGGACTTGCAGAACTGAGAATCATGCGGAACCTTGGTTACACGCTGCTTACGCCAGCTCCTTGATGCGTGAGCGCCTCCCACTCGCCACTCCACAACGGGAGTTAACGCCATGCACTCCCCGTTCACCAATCCGCCCAGGCGTCTGGGCTCACTGAGGAACGTCCAGTACCGGCGCGTCTACCCGGGGATCGCCGAGAGCGTCTCTGCCGCCAGGCGACACCTGGAAGAAGCCGCCCGGGGCAGCGGACTCAGCGCCGACGTCATCGACACGGCCCTGGTGTGCTTATCCGAACTGGCAACGAACGCCGTCACCCATGCGATTGGTGACAGGCCCCGCCCCCGCTTCGTCGTGGTCGTCGCTGTGCGAGGCACTCGTCAGCGCTGGCTCAGGGTAGAAGTCCACGACCCCGACGCCAGCGTCCGCCCCGCGTTCCCCTCCAAAGAGAAAGCGGCGGACCTACTCCTCGACATCGACCCCGACAACCTGTCAGGCCGGGGCATGGCCATGGTGGCCACGATGGCCGACAGGACCGGCGTCGAAGCCCTCGACCACGTATGGGGAAAGATCGTCTGGCTCGAACTGAAGTTGCACGAACACGAATACGGCGGCCGTCGTCCTGGAGTTCAGGAAGAGGCCGCCGTCGTCGTTCGCGGAGTCTCCGCTACGTGAGTTCCTTACCCACCCATGCCAGGGCGCTCCGCCGCTCGTAGACGGCTTCCCTGGCCCCGCCCTCCACGTCGACAGGTTCAGGGGCGCCCTTGCGTCCCATGAGCGTGCGCACCCACGAGGTGGTGACGCCGTACCGGGCCGCGAGCCCGCCGTGGGTGATGAGCTCCGGAGGCTTCCATCCGGAACGCTCGCCGCTGGCGCACTCGATGAGCACCGGCTGCACGCCGACCGCCACGGCCGCGTTCTCGCAGCCGTGGCGGAACGCAGCCGTGGCGTACAGCGCGGCCAAGTGCGGCTCCGTGTAGTCAGGAACGACCAGCGACAGAGCCAGCGGGTCCAGGGCCAGCCGGTAGTCGTGGTCCCGCAGAACCTCACCCACGGCCGTCCTCAGCCGTGCCTCGTCCGGCGCCGTGACATCGCCGTCGTACTCGACGTACACCGTCCACGTCACTGCCCGGCCTCCTTGGCCTTCTGGTCCTTGCGCCACTGCTTCAGCTCGGCCGTCATCCGGTCCTTAACGTCCTTCGGCATCCACGAGTTGGAGAACCCCGTGGGCACCCACTCCTCGACCCCCAGGCCGCGCCGCTCGGCCCACTCAACGGCCGCCGCCAGGAACGCATCACGCCGCGCCTTCACCCCGCTGGGGGCGCCCGGCAGCCGGATCGTCTTCTCCTTCCACTTCCCCTCATGCAGGAGCTGGACCACGACTCGGTAGTCCCAGTAACCGGAGGCGTGCGGGTGGCGGGTGTGGTACCAGATCATCGGGCACTCGTAGTGTCGGCTTACGTCGTGCGCGTTGACAAGGCCCGTGGCCGCGTGCAGGTCCTCGGTGAACTTGCTCATCACCAACGCTCCTTGGGGATCTCGGCCAGCACCCTGCCCATGGAGTCCAGGGGCAGCATCACGTACGGCTCGGGGTGGAAACCGTCGCCCTCGTGGACGACGAACGGACCACGGTCGGACACCGCGTGACCAGTGAGCAGGTAGCTGAGCGCGCCCGCCACGTCCATGGGCGTCGGCGGCTCCTCGTCGGCGGCCAGCGCCGTTTCCGTCGGCTCCTCGCCGGGCGCCGGTCGCTCGTCACCCTGGAGGCTGGCGATGTACGCCTTGGCGACCTCCTGGGCGGCCCTCTGGCTGTTGTCGGCCGCTGCGATGGCCTCGCGCAGGCCCACCACCTCGGGGCTCTGCCAGTCGGCCCAGGGGTCGACCTCAGGGCGCAGCACTGCGTCAGGGTCGCCGCCGTCACCGAGGGGGCTCGGGTCGCCGAGCGGGTGGATCACGGCTCGGCTGCGGCTGATGCCCGTGGCGAGAAGGGCGTCAGCGTTCCTCTTGTGGAACGCCCGCATGCGCTCCTCCTCGGCCAGCAGCAGCTTGTCGGCGTAGGTGCGCAGTCGCTGCCCGATGGGGCTGTTCCACAGCTCCTCGTCGGTCACGCCGTCGGTGACGGCCGTCGCCGGAGCGTCGTCAGCACGGTAGGGCGCAGCCTTCTCGTTGACGTCCACCGGTGCCTCTTCCTCGTCCTGGGGGTAGTTAGGTGGTACGGCCTTGTCGGCGGGGGTACCGTCCGGCACGTCGCGGTCGAGGGTCCGGATGTTGCGCACGGTGAGGCCCTCGATCGGCTCGGGGGCGCCGTGGTGCTTGCGGTACCAGAGGATGATGTCGTCGGGCATGTAGATCATGGTGAACTCGGGGTCGTCGTCGAACGCGGCGACGTTGTCCGGCGTGTAGACGAACATGCGCAGGAATGCCTTGTCCTTGGTCAGATAGAGCATCTCGACCGTGGCGCCGTAGCGGGCGCTCTCGCGTCCGGCGTGGTCGGCCTCGCTGAGGCTGACGTAGGAGTTGACGACCCTGGAGCCCTCGGGGGCGCGGTCGCTGGGCGGGAAGTTGATGCAGACCCTGTAGGGCTGGCGCTGGCCCCTCTTGCTGGTCATGGTCCGGGTCTCCTCCGTTGGCGGGTGGTGGAATGACTTTCCCAGAGGTGTTGCGTTAACGCAAGTCTTCTGGGAAAGTCGTCCCCGTCGAGTTCTTTTCATCTCAACGCCCGCCCCGCCAATTCAGCGGGCGTATGGTGAGGGACCCGCCAGGAACACCCGCAAGAGACCCGCCACTCTTATGCGAGGAGTCCGTCATGGACCCTGTGACCCTTGAGCAGCTTTTCTACGAGCTGCGCTCCCCGAACGCCGCGACGGTGGAAATCACCGCCGACGACCTGACCCCGGGCTGCGTCATCGCGACGTCCGAGTGGACGCGCCACGTCGTGACCGCCCTGCCGAACCTGCTGAGCGCCAGGACGCTGTCCGTCCCGGTCCGGCACCTGCACGGCGGCCACACGGTAACCCGCCGGTTCCGCCGCTCCGCGACCGTCACCGTCTACGCCGCCACGCTGGCCGCCCGCTACGTCCGCGACGTCCCCGAGGTCCCGCGCTGCTTCGTCCCGGACGACCCCGAGGTCGGTGACCGCGTCTATCACGACATGCACGACGCGCTGACGCTGGGTACGAACCGGTACTTCGAGTACGACGGCAGTCAGTGGCGTTCCATCGTCACCACGGCGAGCCGTGACGGCCGCCGCGCACGGGACATCGTCACGTACTACGACGGCATCCATCACCTCGTCGGCTCGGACAGCCAGTCGTCGCCGTACGGCTACTTCACCTACCAGCACGCCGGTCACGGCCGGTACCTGTACGTGGACGGCCGCCCGATGCCCGCCCGCCGGGCCGACGAGCTCGTCGTCGGCGACGAGCTGCGCCTGCCGGGCGGCGGCCGCCTCACCGTCCGCCGCATCGTCAGCACCGGCGACGGCATTGCCCTGTCCCTGGAGCTGACCGGCCGGTCCGTCCACACGCTGCGCCATGTCACCTGGGCGAGCGGTCTGGGTGAAATGATCGAGCACCACGACTCGGGCCGGACCGGAGCCCTCTACGCCACGCAGCCGCGCCCCTCCGAACTCCTCACGGCCGCAGAGCTGTTGTCCGGGGACACCGTGATCACGTCGTGGGGAACGCGGGCCAGCGCGGTCGCCACCGTCTGCGACGTTTGGCGCCAGCCGGTGCGCGCGGTTATGCATCTGCACTGCATCGCGGACGACGGCCGGATGCTGCGCGTGCAGGGGTACATCGAGCCCCGCCACCTCCTGTTGTGCCGCCCGCAGCGCCCCGCCGTGCTCGCCACCGCGTGAGCGGCGCCGAGGACGGGCTGAGCGCAACCATGCGGCTCGTCCTGGACAACGCGCCGCGTCTGGAGGGGATGCGGCCAGGCCCGCGCGAACGCATCATCCGCGAGGAGCTCGGCATGAGCCCCGTCCGGTTCTTCCAGTTCCTGAACGCCGCCATCGATTCCCCAGCGGCGCAGGCGTACGCACCCGTGCTCATGAACCGGCGCCGCCGGATCAGGGCGCATCGCCGCTCCGTCCGTCTGGGGGGTCCGTCGTGGCCCGACGCATGACGGACAGCCGGGGCCGCCGCGTGGTCGGCGGCCCCGCCCTTCCTGTCAGTTTCGGCCGACAGGGTTGGGGGCTCTACGTCAGTGACGTGCTCGACGACGGCACCGTCTACGGGCTGGAGTTCCTCGGCCGCAACCTCACCGAGGACCGCTTTGAGGCGGGCTGGTACCTCACCGGCGACGACCAGCACCACGAGTGGTGCGCCGCCCGCCTCCTGTCCGCCGTCACCGCCGCGAACATCCTGATCACCGGTCACCACATCGAGGAGAACGACCATGCCTGACGCCGGAGCCCGCCGCCTGCCGCCGCCGATCAAGCCCCGCGTCCTCAAGCGCCGCAGGAACCCGATCTTCGGGTTCGACTACTACACCAGCGACGGCCGTTACCAGGTCACCCCGAGGTACGCCGACACCCCCAACGGCGGCCGGACGGCCCGCGTCGACCGCTACCAGGTCACCGATCTGCGGGTGGCCGATCCCGCCCGTAGCACCCGTGACCACCACTCGCTCGACGACGTCCGGGAGTCGTACTGCTCCCGGTACGTGCCGTGGCTGGTGTGCGACATGGACATGGGCGTTCTGCGGGTGGCTTCGTCGCGAAAGGAGGCCGTCGGCTGGGCCTCCATCTACGCCGGATCACCCGTCACGACCCGGCACCCGTTCGTGCCGGGCAGCAACTGCTACGAGTACGACTTTGACGGAACCGGCCTGTTCATCATGGCCGCCGACGTCGCCCACAGGCACGGCCTGGACCCCGTACAGCAGCCGCTATTCCCCTACCCGAACGACCCGTACGAGGAGGTTGACCGCCCGGTTACCCTCACGATGGAGAATGCGTAAATGCCTGCCTACATGAGCCGGGGCGCCGGAGTCGTGACCGTCGTTCGCACCGAGCATCGCGTCGACCTGCGGATGATGACGCTCGCTCTGTACCACTCCAACGAGGAACTCGGCGCGGACCTGGCGGTGTCCGCCGTCCGTACGGCCATCTCCTCCGTCCTGGGGGAGAGCGGCACGAACGTGCTCCTTCGGGTGAGTGACTACATCCGCGAGGGACTCGAATCGGATGAGGACGGGTCCCTCGTCGGCAGCACCACCGGGGAACGCCTGGACTGGGCGCGCCATATGGTGCTCAAGGCGTACCGCAGGGACTTTGCCGCCTTCCCGGACGAGCTCGCTCGGTTCGCGGCCGCGCCCGTCGAAGAGCTCGTGTGAGTACGGAGACTTGCGGGGCACCCCACCCGGGCCGCCCGGGAGTGGTCTGTGACCGCCCCGGGCACCGGATGGCGGGCTTCCACCGCAGTCTCGCCGACGGGGCCGTGTGGGAGGCTGAGCCCCTTCCCACGGGCCGCCGGGCCGGTAGGGCTGGCCTGGCGGCGCTGGCCGCCCATACAGCCCGGGGTCACCGCACCGGACCGCCGACGCCGGACAAAGATCGATAGGCGAAAGACATTCACAGCGCACTCGCGAGTGCGCTAAGGTGGGGCCATGCCCGCCAAGGAGGACACCGTGACCGACACCACCAGCACCCGTCTGAAGCTGATTTTCGAAACGCAGCCCTGCGGCCGGTGCAACGGAACCGGCCGGTACTCCTTCAACGGCGAACACTCCCGCTGCTACCAGTGCAACGGCACCACGGTCTACCTCTCCCGCCGGGGGCGCAGCGCGCAGCGGGCGTACGAGGCGGCTCTTAACGCCTCGCCCGCCGTGGCCAGGACCCAGGACCTGGCCACCGGTATGAACATCTGGTCACAGGCTCACGCCTCCGGCCTCTCCGGCGCCATGGGCGCCAACCTGGGAGCCGCGTGGCGCGTCGTGGCCAAGGTCGAGTTCACTGAGTCCGTCGTAACGCGCGGCGGCCGCGACACCGAGAACACCCCTGTCGATGTCGCATACACCACTGCCTCGATCACCTTCGAGGACGGGAAGACGTGGCGGGCCGAAACCTCCGAGGACCCGGCTTTCTGGCGCAAGGGCGCTTTCCGCACCATCTATACGCAGTCGCACTTCGACGTCACGGGGGAGGCCGCCCGCCAGGCCCGCCGGGAAATCATCCAGGACATTGCCCGCCGTTTCACGGGCGCATGGCTGGAGGGCGAGCAGCCCCCGGTCCCGGCGTCCGCTACGCCCCGCATCCGGAAGGTGAAGGAGGTTGAGGAGGCGAAGGAGACCCCCGAGCCCCGCACCTTCCCCAACCGCTACGCCGGGGAATGCGCCAAGTGCGGTGGGACGGTCGAGGAGGAGGCGGGGGAGTGCTACAAGGACGGCAGTCGCTGGATTGTCGAGCACGTCGCCGGTGAGTGCCCCCAGGCCGAACAGGCTGCCCCCGAGGCCGCTCCGGCGCCCGTTGGCACCGAGTCCGCTCCCGTCGTCCTGATCACGCGTGCGAAGCTCTACCCGGAGGTCGCCCGGCCCGGCCCGGCATGGCGGTGGAGCTACAACTACATCGTCAACGCGGGCCCGGTCTGCCAGTACGGGACCGGCCTGGACGCCCTGCGCGGCATGCTGCGGCGCACGTTCGGGCGAGACGTGCAGATCATCGAGGAGTGGAAGGTGCAGCGCCCCGCCCCGGCGACCGGAACGGCCCCGGCCATCCCCAAGGCGGCCGCCCCGGTCACCGAGGAGGGCATGTACCGCGACGCGGACGGCAGCATCTTCCGCGTGCAGACCTCCGAGACCGGGCACCTGTACGCCAAGCGTTTCACCCCGGCCGCCGACGGCAAGGGCGCCAAGCTGGAGTACGCGGCCGGAGCGATCCGCACCCTGCGCGGCGCCGACCGTCTGAACGCCGACGAGGCCGCCGAAATCGGCCGCTCCTTCGGCATCTGCATTGTCTGCGCGAAGGCCCTGAGCCACCCCAAATCGCTCGCCCTGGGCATCGGGCCCGACTGCCGGAAAAACATCGAGGTGTCAGACCCGGCGCCTACAGTGACCACCGATGATGACGCGCCCGCAAGCGAGATGGCAAGCAAGGACTCCCAGCGCACTCGCGAGTGCGCTAAGGTGGTCTCCATGCCCGCCAAGGAGGACACCATGACCACCGCCCCCACCCTCGCCAACGCGGCTGCTGTCACCCCCGAGCAGCTCACCGCCATGACGCCGCCGCAGGCCGACACCATCGCCGCCGTGCTCCACAAGCGCATCGCCGAGCTGGCCGACACCGAGCGCCGCACCCTGGACTCCCTGCACCGCCGGATCGGCGAGCGGCCCGTGAAGCACGGCCGCAACACCTCCTGGCCGACCACCGACGAGACCGCCGAGCAGACGGCCGCCGAGCAGGCCGCCAGCGGCAAGCTCCGGTCGTACGACGCGCACGGAATCGCTACCGCCCTGGAGAACCTCACCGCGAACCGCGAGGAGGCCCAGCAGCTGCGGACCGCGAGCGGCGCAGTGGATGGCGAGTGGCTCCGCCGGGGCATGTGGAGCCGGTTCTATCTGGTGAACAACGCGGACGGACACATTCACTCCTCCGACTCGTGCAAGACCCTGCGGTGGAACACCTCCATCGGATGGCTGCCCGCCCTGTCTGGCCTCACCGAGGCCGACGCGGTCAAGGCGCACGGCCCCCGGCTGTGCACGGTGTGCTTCCCCAGCGCCCCGCTTGAGTGGACCGTGGGCATCGCCAAGGAGAGCAAGCCGGAGTGCTCCGGCTCCCGGCAGTCCGTGGAGTTGGACGCCAGCATGGCGCGCCGGATCTCCAAGTACGCCACGTGTCCGGTGTGCGAGGAGAGGGTTTCCGTCACGTCCACGTGGAAGCTGAAGACACACCCGCCCAAGGCCGCTCCCGCGCCCGAGGAGGCACCGGCGGCCGCCGAGCCCGCTCCGGCCCCCGAGGAGCCGCAGGAGGCCCCCGAGGCACCGAAGAAGGGTAAGGCGCCCGCCGCGCCGACCGCGCTGCACGTCTCCCGCTTCCTGGCCAACGCCGGATTCCAGCGTTCCTCGGACTCCACCCGGAGCACCACGGAGGGCTTCAAGCTCAGCGAGATGAAGGGAACCAGGGGCGAACCCACGAAGGTGTCTGTCCGCTGGGTGGAAAGCAGCCATGAAGGTGAGCAGCGCATCCGGGCGCTGGGGCTGGCCGACTTCAGCAGGCTGCCGGACAACCCCAAGGGGCTGGAGATGGCGGCCGCATACGCTGACGCGCTCTCTGCCCGCTACCGGGTGGAGATCAAGGGTGCGCACGTCTGGGTGCACCGGCTGGACGCCCCCCGCCGGGCCGCCAAGGGCCGCCCCCTGGCCAAGCGCATCGATGAGCTGCTCAGGGAGAACGCGCTCCCCCGCCACAAGGGGGTACGCGGATACTCGGACGTCACTGGCAGCGCGGTCGTCCAGGAGGCCGATCACGTACGTATCCAGGTGCGCCCCTGGGAGTTCGTGCACGGCTGGACCACCAAGGAGCTGAATGAGGCCGCATCCCAGGTGACGGCCGCCCTTGACGCCGCCGGGTACACCTACACCCGGGCCGACGACGTGTACAGCGCCGTGATCAAGGTGACCGGCAAGAAGTAGCGGGCGCTCGTGAACGGGCCCGCCCCGGTTCGGGGCGGGCCCGAAGCATTTCCCCAACCCCCTATTCAGCGCACTTGCGAGTGCGCTAAGGTGGGGCCACGCCCGCCAAGGAGGACACCATGACCGTCAAGACCCCCAACGCTGCCCAGGTCAGCAAGATCCTGAAGGCCGCCGGATTTACCAAGGCCGAGAAGTACGGCACCCCCGGTTTCAAGGTCACCCGCGAGAGCGGCGGCCGGATCGACTTCAACCTGAACCAGTCCATGGGTGCCCGCTTCCCCGTCGCCCTGGTGAACCTGCCCGCCGAGGACGCCGACCGTGCCGTGGAGACCCTGACCAGCGCCGGGTACCACGCGGAGAAGATCGACACCCCGACCCGCCACGGCGGCCGCGTCCACCGCGTTGCCGTTGTCGTCCGCTCGCAGGAGGACATCGACGACCGCGCCGCCCGCGAGGAGCGCGCCGCCAACGCCGAGGCCGAGGCCGAGAAGCTCGTACCCCGCACCGCCCGCGTTACCTGCCGCCTCACCCGGTACCCCTCGCATGAGGTGATCGTGAAGGAGGGCACCCGCGCGCAGGTCTTGGAGGCCGTCGCCAGCAACCTTCGCAAGGTATCAACGAACGTCCTCGACGCCGACGAGGTGACCCGCGCAGCCCTGGCCGCCGACTGGACCACTCCGCAGGCCCAGCGCGACCGCATGAGCGGCCTCTACCTGCGCACCGACCGGGGCGGCTGCACCCTGCTGCTCATCCCCGTTGGCGACGAGGAGCAGCCCGCCCCGGCCGAGCCGGACACCGAGGGGGGACCGGTCCCGGCCGAGGAGTTCACGCCGGAGCAGGTCAAGGAGGCCCGCGAAATGGCCCGCGAGGAGTTCGCCAAGGTCGACACCGTTCGGCGGGCGCCCACTGACGAGCCGTACGCCGTCGGTACCCGCATCTGCCACGCCGCCCAGCAGTGGGCCACGCCGACCGTCGCACCTAAGGGCACGGCCGTGGTGGTCGGTGTCGGCCGCGAGTACAACGATGGCACCCGCGAGTACACGGTGATGATCGGCGAGGACTTCTCCCGCCGCCTGGGCCCGGACAACCCGATGACCCACCGCACGGAATGGAACTCCGACCGCATCCGCTTCGTGGCGCCGCCCCGCTTCACCGTGAAGCGGCTCGGGGACCTGCATGGAGTGTGGGACGCCGACACCGAACAGTGGTGCCGGACGGGGGCCGAGCAGGCGTGCCAGGAGGGCACTGACGGTCTGAACGCGGGTCTCCTGACCCTGGACACCCTCGGCCGCATCGCGGGCCCGCAGGGGCCGTTCGAGGTCAAGGTGTTCTCCCAGGCCCCCGAGTGCAAGCCGAGCGGGGGCGTGGCCTGCATCTTCAAGGTGCGGACGTACGAGGAGGCGACCAGGCTGCGGGACCAGGAGAACGCCAAGCCGAACCAGTACGCCGGTATCTATGACCCGGTCACCGGGCACCCCGTGCGCCCTAACAGCACCCACTGACCAGCGAGTTCATGACTTCCGGGGCTCATCTTCCGCACCCGCTACCCAGCGCACTCGCGAGTGCGCTAAGGTGGGCCCCACGCCAAGACGCAGTAGTCATCAGCCCGCCGAATCACCCCTTCAGGAGAACCCCATGCGTACGTACAAGATCAACAGCAACTCCGGATCGCTCGGCTTCCTGACCCCTCCCGGCCACTACAACCACACCCACAGCCTGGACGAGTACAGCAGCCCCCGGGGGCGCACGGTCGTGGGTACGTACTCGCTCGACCACATCGACGACGAGCACGCCGACGCCTCTGAGCACATCACCAGGGCCGTCAACAAGATCCGCGAGGAGTCCCGTAAGAACTGGGTCTGTTCCGAGGCGTGGATCAGGAACGTGTACGGGTACTTCCGCGACAGCTACGCCCCCGAGAGCGGAACCCGCAACGTCTCCGAGGCTGTCAACCACAACCCCGCCGCCATCGCCGCCGGAGCCGCCCGCAAGGTGCTCGCCGAGGCGTTCGAGACGCCCGGCAAGCTGTACACCGTGGAGATTCGCCCTCTCCCGTGGCTTAAGCAGGGCGGCCAGGGTGAGGCCGACGCCAACAGCTACCGCGACGGCTCCGCGAAGGCGATGCGCGGCGCCCGCCGTGGATACGAGGTGACGGCCAAGGCGGACGGCTCCCGGGTGTACGTGTATGCCCTCGCCGACGACGGCGCTCGCTACGGTGCCCTGCCCATCCTCCAGCACTACGCCGACGCACTCACCGAAGCGGGCTTTACCAACGTGGAGATCGAGGAACCGCGCGACACCCCCACCGGCTTCGTGCCGGAGCGCGTGACGGCTGACAACCCCGTCCCGGTCGAGCGCATCGACCCCGCCCGGCACCTGGCCGTGATGTGCATCCGCGAGTACTTCCCTGACCACGAGCCCCGCACCGACTTGATCGAAAACCCCGGCAAGGGGTACGGCGCCTACTCGTGCGCGAAGTGCGGCCAGAAGGTCCAGTACGAAGCCAAGCTCGACGCTCACTGTGCCGTGACCACCCGCGTGGACGGTACGGGTATGACGCACTGGACCTACGGCACCGAGTGCCCCAAGGGCGGGTCCCACACCGTCGAGGACTGAGCACCACCGCCCCGGCCCCGCCCACCCGGGCGGGGCTGGCCGCAGGACCGGTTCGACTCCGGCTCGGGGCACTCCATCACCATCCCGCCATCACCACGAGAAGAGAGACCAAACCATGAGCACCTTCGACTACCTGACGCCCGCCGAAGCCGTCACCGCCACCCAGGCCACCGCCCCGGAATACCAGCGCATCACCGGCCTGAAGGGCGTTGACGCGGACCGCATCCCCAACGTGATCCCCGAGGAGCCGTGGCGGGCGCACGGCCACCTGGACAAGTTCAAGGAGATCGCGCGGGTGGAGTGGGCCAAGGACGCCGATCCCGGTACGGCAGAGGTGTTCTACACCGACGGAAGCGCCGATCTGATCAAGCGTGACGGCCTGCTGTGCATCGAGCGGCCGATCAACAACTAGCACCACCGCCCCGGCCCCGCCCACCCGGGCGGGGCTGGCCGCAGGACCGGTTCGACTCCGGCCCGGGGCACTCCACAAATCAGTCTCATGAAGGAAGAGTCATATGGCCAGCACTGACGCACAGAGGCTCGCAGAGGAAGACCGTATGCGCCGGGAAACGCTTCTGACTGCGTGGGAGGGGCGGGACCTTGGTCCGGAGATCACGGCCGTCGCCAGAATCGCCAAGGGTCTCGTGCAGGAGGTCTTGCATGCCCGCCGGATCAAGAACCAGGCGGCGAAGATCCGCGCGGGGAAGGCGAAGGCGGAATCGATTGGGGGGAATCTGGTCTATTCCTCCTACTTTGACTATGAAGCCGTCTACCAGGCGAGCATCTACGTGTATTCGGGCGCACGCAGCGCCCTGAAAGCGGCGCTCATGGCCCAGCACCAGGAACTGACCGAACTGGAAGCGGAGTCGCTCGCCGACCACCTGAGCGGCCGCCCCGCGCCGCCGGAAACGCTGTAGCTACCACCGCCCCGGCCCCGCCCACCACGGCGGGGCTGGCCGCAGGACCGGTTCGATTCCGGCCCGGGGCACTCCACCACCATCCCGCCACCACCACGAGGGGAACACCACCGCATGAGTACCCACATTGCCCGTGACCGCGCCGCCGAACTCGCCCGCCGCATCTGGGAAGAGATTTGGCCCCATGACGAGAACCTGCCCGCCCATCCGCGTCCTCGCGCACGCGTGGGCAAGCAGCGCCCCGCCGACGCGTACCGGCTGAGCCCGATCGACTCCACCGCCGATGTGAAGCCGGGTGACCTGCTGTGGGTCATCGACTTCAACGGCAACGACTTCCGCGACGCGCACAAGCTGGAGGCGCTCACCGCCCGGGAGGTGGTGCGCTCCGCCGGGTACCTCGCCCGTGTGCTGTCGACGACCGCCAAGTTCCTCAAGGTCCACGACGCGCTCCAGCGCCCGCAGGGCGGGTTCGGCGGAACCAACCTTGACGCCCTCGGCGAGCCCGCTGTCAGGAACCCCGAGACGACGAACCTGCGGATGGGAGTCTCCACCCGCCTGTACGCCCGCCTGGGGACCGTGGAGGAGATCCGGGGACGCCTGGCCGCCCACCCCGCCTACGGGGAGTGGAGAGAGGCGTACGCGGATGCAGTCCGGGAGCGGGACGAGGCCGACGCCGCCCACCGCGCCGCCGAGGCCGAGGCCGAGGCCGTGCGCGCCCAGCTTCAGGCCCCCATCGACACCGTCAACAGCATTGCGGGGGAAACGCTTCTCAAGCGCACCAGGGGACTCTACTTCGACAGCGTGGGAGAGGTGAAGATCGTCAACGAGTGGTTGGCGGAGGGCGACCGGCTGCACGTCTACCTGTCCGGCCTGGCCCACTCGGGGCGCTTCAGCGCCGAGGGCGCGCTGAAGATCGAAAACGCGTTCAAGGCCCTGGAGGAGGGCAAGGCGCGCGCCGCCGCCTACACCGAGAAGCGCGAGGCCATCCACGTGGCGGAGAAGGCCGCCGCCGAGCAGGCCAAGCGCGACGCCCGCGCCCAGAGTCATGCTGACGCCGTGTGGTCCGATCTGTGCAGCTCCGAGCCCGGCGCCGCGCTGCGCGTGGCCCCCGTCACGGAGGGGGATGTCAGTGTCTACCGCGACCCGGTCGCGTACGTCTTCCACCACGCGGGCCGTGACGTGAGAGTCCGTCTCACCGATGACAAGCTCTACCGGGTCACCATCGAGACCGGCCCGAACGCGGGTGACTCCTGGGCCGGAGAGAACGCGGAGACCGCCGTCAAGGACATGCTGCGTGCCCTGTACGGCACCCGGTGCCCCGACGAGTACACCACCGGTCAGGACTCGTGCCCCGGCTGTGACGCCAGCGCCGAGGAGTTCGACACTCGGTACCGCGTCCGGGGCGCCATGCCCGGCCCCCGCCCGCTGCACAGCCAGCACTGAACAACGCCCCGACCCAGCACTCTGAAGGGGGGTGACTACATGACCGCACCGCGCCGCCCGAGACGGCCGAAGCGTCCGCGCCGCACGTGGCCGCCGACGGACTGAGAGAGCATCACCACCGCCTCGGCGCGGGCAGGGAGCAACTCGGCTTCCTGCCCGCGCCGTTCGCATGCCCGGGAACTGATTCCCCGAAAGGGTTCCAGCGCACTTACGAGTGCGCTAAGGTGGCGACCACGCCAAGGTAAGACCCCGCCACACCCCAGGGAGAACCACATGACCGCCAAGCTCTCGGACTCGATGATCGCCACCATCCTCGAAGCGCTCATCCGCCCGTCCCGGACCGAGGACGGCACCACCGTCTACCAGGTCCAGGGCAACGCAGGCACGCTCAAGGCGCTGACCGCCCGGGGCAAGGTCGAGAACGTTGCCCGCACCATCATCACCCCTGGTATCAACGACGGGTGCCCCCACTGGGCCACCGCCACGTGGCTCACCGCCGACTGCGTCGCCTGGCTCCGCGAAGCCCTGGAGTACGTGCTCAACACCCGCACGGACGAGGGCCGTGACCCGGCGTACCAGGGCTTCATCGCCGCGAGCCGCCGCAACTCCGAGGCCGTCGCCGCGTTCCTCCTCGGCTACCTCCGCAGCGACACCACCGAGGTCAAGACCCTCAGCACCGCCCTGGGCAGCCGCCCGTACCGCGAGACCCTCACCGGTGAGGCTGCAATCGAGCAGCTCGGCAACATCCTCAGCAACGGCCAGCGCATCACCTTCGCCGACGACGGCAAGATCATGGCCCAGTTCAAGACCGGCTCCACCACCTTCACCCCCGACCGCCCGGCGGTCGAGGAGCAGCACGACCGCCCCGCCGAGCAGCAGGCCCCGGTTGCCGTGGTCACCGTCGAGGACGTCGACCACCACATGTACGTGGGCATCCTGCGCGAGGAGGCCAAGGACATGGGCACGGTCGGCCCGGACAACGTGCGCGCCGCGATCACCAGCTCCAACACGGACGGCTGGCCCGTGGAGCGCTTTGAAGACGGCACGATCAAGGTGGGTTACTCGTTCTTCGAGCCGATCCGCCCGGCGGCCGCCCCCGCGCCGCGCCCGGCCACCGAGGTGCTCGCCGCCGACCCCATCCCCGCCGACACGTCGGTTCTCAACGGCATGCCGGGCAAGCCGGTCGGCCGTGACGGAATGCCCGCCCGCAACGCGGTGACGCACACGGACTACGTGACGCAGCTCCGCAGCGGTGGCACGTGGGTGCTGCCCAACCACGACGACCAGGCCGACATCACGGGCGCCCAGGTCATCAGTGCCATGGCCAGTGTCCGCCAGTACGCCCCCGACCACACGCGCGCCTCCATCGACACCGACGGCACTATCTACCTGTCCAACGGCCGCCTGGCCGCCCGCTACATCCCCGCCGCGCTCATCGAGGGATACTCCACCACCGTGTGCCCCGGCTGTGACACCTCGTACGCCGTGAACGGCGACGGCCCGTGCACCGGCGGCCGCTCCACCCCCGCCCCCGACTACGCCCAGGCGGCGGCCGAGCTCCTCGGCGAGATGGACACCACCACCTACGCCGTGCGCTTCGTGAACACGGACAGCGTGCTGCGGGACCTGCCGACCGCCTCCAAGGAGGAGGCCGCCGACATGCTCGCCTCCGTGCTGCGGATGGACGGTAAGGCGCGGTGGACGTCCGCCACCGAGCTGGTGACGTCGTTCGGCGACGCGGTTCTGACGATCACGGCCCCCGAGGCGCCCGCCGACGACGACGAGTCGGCCGAGGAGGCAGTGAACCTGAACGCCCGCTTCATCCCCCAGGCCCCCAACGACGCCGAAGGGGACACCCGCCCGTGCCTGGAGGTGGGCTCGGCCCAGGTGTACGCCTACTACCTCGATGGGGTGCTCCAGATCGGCATCGAAGCATCCGGCGACGAGAAGATCCCCATGCTGATCACCGTGGGCGGGAACACCGTCTTCACCGCGTAGCCACACCCGCCCGCAAGGGCCGCAGGACCGCCCCGGGGGGCGCTGTCAGTGCCGAGAGGTGCAACGGTGCCCCCGGGGCCCGCAGGAAGGCGCCCAGCGCCACGGAGAGCACGACAGGAGAGACGCCACCATGACGACGGCCGCGAGCGCTTACCGCCAGCACGTGACCCCGGACAACGTCGAGCAGGCACGGCACCGCAAGGCGATGCGCGGCCCGGCACGGTGCGTCATGCACGCGCTCGCCCCGGGGGCGCCGCTCGAAGAAGTCGCGGCGTACCTGGAGGCACAGCAGACCGAACGCGACTACATGGCGACGTACCGGGAGACGTACGCCATGCACCCGCTCGTCACGGCGCTGAGTGAGTACCGGGCCGTAACGCAGGCGCTCCACGGGCGCATGGAGTACACCCGGCTGCACGGTGACAGCAGCCTGTACGCCGACGACGACAGCTAGACCGCAGCAGCCGCACAGATCATCGAGAGAGCACGACGAGACCAAGGAGCATCACACATGACGACCGCCGCACCCGTCCAGGCCACCATCACGGAGCTGCTGAGCGTCCCCGGGAAAGCGCCCGTTCCCATGCGGGCCGTCGTGGCCCTGGCTCACGCCATCGACACCGACCGCCACGCAATGAGCCTGCACAGCATGCCCGACCCGTACACCTCGCCCGTGACGCTCCTGCCCGTCCGCAACGACGGCTCCAGCGAATGGGCGTTCGGCCCGCTGCGGTACGTCATTGATCACGACTCGCCGACCGTCTACCGACTGTGCACCGCCCCGGGGTGCAAGGGCGAGGCGGTGAGCACCACCTCGCTTACGCGGGTGTGTCTGGAGCACCTCGGCGTTCTCGTCCCCGGCATCCTGCCGAACGCGGGGGACGACACCAACGACGCCGACCGTGCGGCCGCCGCCAAGGAGTCCAGGACCATGCGCCTGAACTCGTGGATGGAACAGATCACCGAGGCCCGCGCCGAACTCGACGGAGACGAGAGAGTGCTCAACTCCCTTCGCGGAGACTCCGCCGACGCTGACGAGAGTTGAGACGTCATGCAGAACGAGGTACTGAACGCGCTCCGCTCGCAGCTCGATGACGCGGTGGAGCGACTCGAAACGGTCCGGCTGCGTCTGTCCGGCAACCCGGGAGACCCGCTCTTCGTGACCATGGAGGGGAAGTTGCTCACCCTCGTCGCCGACTGGCAGCGGGTGGTGGAGTTCGCCGAGAGCGCCGACCCCGCCGAGCCGGTGCGCCGACGCAAGCCCCGCGAGGGACAGTGGCCCATCCTCGGTGATGTGGTTCTGGTGCAGGATCTCCCCACCACCGACGCGCAGCGTGAGCTGTGGGCGAACCGTCAGCCGCCGACGCGTAAGGGCGAGGTGGTCGAGACGCCCGCCGACGGAATCAGTCACCTCACCATCGACGTGGGCGGGGAGTACGGGGGAGTGACGTACCCGGCCCGTGAGTTCGGCTACCGCTACGCGTGGAAGCCCGCCGGGGAGAGCCGGGGAACGTGGGACGGTACCAGCACCAGGGACGCCCTGGCCGCGAACGGCCACATGATGACGTACCGCATCACCGGATACCGGGAGGACGGCTCGCCCCGACTCTCGCAGCACGACGCGGTGCACAGTGACCTCTGCGCGTGCATGGACGACAACAGCTAGGCAGGAGAGCCCCCAGGAGGCCGCAGGAGAGCCGTTGAGCCCCTGAGGGGTACCAGGGGCGGTGTGGAGCGTTGAGAGGGGCGGAGAGAGGTTCTCTGCCCCTTCTGCGTAGGCCCGTACTGATGGGGTTTATGTCCGTTTGCGGTAGTCCGGATTCCCCATGACCGGGGCAACCCCCGGCCGCGCCCGTCGCAAGAAAATCTCCCCAAGGCGTTCCAGCGCACTTGTGAGTGCGCTAAGGTGGGCCACTCACCGCCAAGACGACCCGCCAGCAACGAGGAGCACACGATGCCGGAGATCACCCGCAAGCCGACCCCCCGCCAGGTCGAGGCGCTGCGTACCGCGCTCACGAACGCGCAGGGGGTCATTGAGCCCAGCGCTGACAAGCGCACTCACGAGGGCCTCGTCGGCCGCGACCTGGCCGCCTGGGAGACCGCAGAGCGGTTGTTCGGCCGTACGGGGCGCTCCCTGTCGACCTACTGCGTGATTACGAAGGAGGGCCGGGAGTTCCTGGCCGCCCTGGACGCCCCGGCCGCGCCGGTGGTCGAGGAGAAGCCCGTGGAGCCCGCGCCGGTCCCGGTGGAGGTTCCGGCGCTGTCGAAGGCGCAGAGGGCGTTGCTGCGGTCTGTGGCGAACACGCATGAGCTGGCGCCGGGGAAGGGCTGGGGGTTGCCGAGGCACATCACGACGGCGCAGGGTGCGGCGTTGGTGCGGCGGGGGCTGGCGGTGGCGGCGTCGTCGGTGTCGTGGGTGCTGACGGAGACGGGTATCGCGGTGGCTGAGGAGGTGGCGGGTATCCCGGCGCGGCGTGCGGCTGCTGCGGCGTTCCGTGGGGGCATGGACGCGGTTGTGGCGGCTGTGGGGGTTCCGGCCCGTGTGGAGGCGCTGCGGGCGGCTGAGGGGCTGCTGCTGGCGTTGGACGAGAGCGGTGCGGAGGACGATGTGCCGCGTGGGGTGCGCGCGGTGCTGGAGCAGCTCGGCCGGGCCCGGGGGGAGTGGCTGGCGGAGCTGGCTGAGCATGCGGTGGCGGCGTGGTCGGCGGAGCACCCCCAGGAGTCCGCCAGTGCCTCTGTGAGCGCCGAGGAGGCCCCGGCGGCTCCCGTGGCCCCTGTGGTGGCTGCCGAGGGCGTGGAGGGGCCGTACGACGCCGTGGGGGAGTGGGCGGTGACGGATGCTCCGCATGTGGTGTACGTGGGTGGTGTGCGGCGGGGGGTGCTGTCTGTGGAGCAGATGCGGCGCCAGGTGTCGTTGTGGCGGGCGGGGGGTGTGGTGCTGGGGGCGGAGACGGCCCGGGGTGTGGTGGTGCGGCGTGAGGAGGGCGGGGTCTGGGGGTGGGCGGCGGCTGACACCCGGTTCGTGCCCGAGGTGGCGGGGGACGGGTGGGAGGGCGGCTCGGTGCTGGAGGCGAAGCCGCTGAATGTGGACGCGGGGTTCGCGGTGGGGGTGCGGGCGCGGCTGGCGGAGATCATGAGCGTGGGTCCGGCCGGGGCGGACGAGGAGGCGTTGATCGCTTTGGTGGATGACGTGGCGGACGCGCTGCACGTGGGGCGGGTGGACTTTGAGGAGCATGACGCGTTGCTGGAAGAGATCCGGGCGGAGCGCATGCGCATTGTCTGAGTGGCTGGCGACGGAATCCGTTGTTTCCCCCTAGGGGGCGAGCAACGGATTCCGTTGTCGAGTGGTGCTAGGGGTGCGGTTTTCGTTGCCTGGTGATGGTTCCGGGGGCAACCCGTAGTCAGCGCACTCGCGAGTGCGCTAAGGTGGCCTCCCCGCCACGTTGAAGGAGCCCACCATGATCGCCAAGTCCGCCCGAGCCGCCACCGTCTCCCGCTACCTGACCACGGCACTCACCGGAACCGGCATCACCCGGGGCTCCCACGGCTACACCGTCCGCCAGGCCGACCACGACACCGTCGAAATCGAGTGGAACGGCTCCACCGGCGACGAGGGACTCGACACCATCGCCGAGGTCCTGAACAGCCGCTACGACGCCACCCGCACCACCGCCACGCGAGGCAGGAACTCCACCTACACCATCGCCGTCGTCCGCGTCACCCCCGGCACCCCCGTCGCGGACGTCACGGGCACCACGGTCACCCCCGCCGACGTCACCGGCCCCTACACCGTCACCGCCCCCTGGGAGACCGTCGGCCGCCCCGAGGTTCTCACCGCTGCCGAGGTCATCGACATGATCACCGAGCAGCGGGCGCAGCACGGAGAAGCGACCATCAACCGCACCACAGGCGTCATCAGCCTGTACGTGGGCAAGGACCGCCGGGAGTGCCACACCGTCGCCCCCGCCACCCCGGAGCAGATCGCGGCACAGCGCACCGAGTACGAGCGTTCCGTGAAGCACTGGGCCGACATGGCCGAGAGGCACCAGAACACCGCCGACGCCCACCGCCGCGCCCTGAAGACCGCCACCACCGAGCGCGCCCACTTCATCAACGTCAAGATCAACACCGAGCAGAACCACGCCGACGGCTGCCGCAAGAACGCCGCCGAGGCCGAGGCCAAAAGCGCCGCACTGACCCCCCAGGAGCCCACCATGCCCACCCCCGCCCCCGCCGCCGACACGGTGACCGTCAACCTCCCCGGCGCATTCTGCAACTGGTTCGGCGGCACCAGCATCGCCAGCGGTGACGACGACTCCGACGCCACGTGCAAGGCCGCCCGCATCGCCTACGAAAGCGGCCGCACCATCAAGGCGGGCAGCGGCTACTACACCCGCATTACCGCCACCGCCCCCGTGCTGCGCCTGCTCGCCGAATACGCCGGGTACTGCCTGGAAGCCAACGGCGACGAGTCGAACTCCGCTGAGATCGCCGCCGCCACCAAGGTCATCGAGCGCACCCGCACCGCGCTGGCCACCCTCCGTGAGGCCGCCGCCCGCACCGCCTGACAGCCCCCAGGAGCGCCCCGCACGCCCGGGGCGCTCCCCAGCCCCACCCAACCGCCCACAGAACGCCACGGGGCCACCAGGCCCCACCTGACCCGCCACAGGGAGACCACCATGACCACCACGCCCCGCACTCAGCGCCTGCTCGGCAAGCTCGTCACCATCACCGCCACCGGCGAATGGGCCCGCGCCCGGCTCGCGTTCACCTCCGGCGAGCACGCCGGAATGATCGAGCTCGGCATGACCGACGGCACCACCCGACTCGTCACCGCCGCCGACGTCCTGCCCATCGCCGACCCGCCCCAGGAAGCCCGCGCCATCCCGGTCTACCCGGACGCCGCCGACGGCACCAGCCGCCCCATGGGCACCTGCGAGAACGATCACTGCGGCATCACCGCGAACGTGATCACCATCGTCACCGGCAAGGCCACCCGCAACCGCCACGGCAAGACCGTACCGGCGCCCACCAAGACCATCTGCACCGACTGCTACGCCAAGATCGGCCGCTGACAGCCCCTGTACGCCCCGCTGCGCCCAACACCCGCCAGCAGCCCCCTGGAGCAGCCCATGCCCACCAGCACCGCAACCGTGCTCTGCTACCGCAAGAGCGTCGACCGTTGGACGCAGCCCGTCGACCCGTTCAACGGCGGCGGGGAGTGGTCCCCCGACCCCGGCCCGTACACCGTCGGCGAGAGCGTCGAATGCCCCTGCGGCGCCACCGCCACCGTGATCGAGGCCGTGACCAACAACCGAAGCGCGGGCAGGCAGTACGTCGCCCTCACCGAGCCCCACCCCGCCCCGGCCAGCCCCCAGGACGTCACCCGCGCGACGGTCTACAGCGCCCTGCTGGCGCTGAAGCACGGCACCATGACCGCCGAGGAGGCCGAGGCCGCGATCATGAACGCCATCGCCTGACCCCTCAGCCCCGGGACCGTTCAGCGGTACGGCCGTCGCAGGCCGCCCGGGAGCACCCAGCCCGCCACACCTGACAGTCCGTCACACACACCAGGAAGGCACGACCATGGACGTTCCCCGCCCGCCCCGCCTCACCGGCCACCAGGAGCACACCCTCCGCGCCCTCGACCCGGCCAAGCACCCCGACATTGCCGCACTCCTTGGCAAGATCGACGGACAGCGCACGAAGATCAAGAACCAGGAAGCCAAGATCGAACGGCAGCGGGTGCAGCTCAAGCGCGCCTACGACCAGGTGAAGGAGCGGAACCAGGAGATCAAGCGACTCCGCGAGCACACCCCCGACGACACCGAGTGCATCGACGCCCAGGGCGACGTCCACCCCGAGCACGACTGCCACGGGCCCGAGTGCCGCCACTGCGGCGCCGAGCCGGACGACGAGTGAGCACCGCCCGTAAGCCCCGGCCGCCGCTCGCCACGCCGTGCAGCGGCTGCGGCCATACGTACAACTGGCACGTGCCCGGCGGTGTGTGCCGGACCCTCCGCTGCACCTGCAAGCAGCACACGACCGAGGAGCGCCCCACGCCGGAGGACGGCACGGCGGCCGGGTCGGCGTACGGACAGCTCCTCTCCCGGCTGCTGGGCGGCGGAGGAGACTTCTGGGACCGGCCGGACGGTAACTGGGGCAAGCGCGCGGCGGGGGTGCTCGACGACGCGGAGGCGGAGCGGCGGGCCGACGCGAACAGCGCCTACGTGATCGGGAGTCGGGCGCTGCGCCGCAACGAACTCGACGGGGCATGTGCGTGGTTCGCTGTCGCCGCCGACGAGGAGCACCCGGGGGCAGCCTTCCGCAGCGCCCTGGCGGCCGCCCGGGGGCACCAGGGCGAGCAGGTGCGGCGGTGGCTGCGTGTCGCCGCGAGCTGGGGGCACGGCGACGCGCAGCACCTCATCAGCCACCTGACCAACGACGTGATCCCCGGCAGGCCGCAGGCCGAGGACCCCGAGTTCTACGCCGAAATCGCCACCTCCCTCCGCACCGAGACCCAGGAGTGCCCCATGACGTCCGCAACCCACTGGGTGCAGGTTGAGCCCCGCCGCCGCTACCGCACCCGGATCGGCAGCAGCACCTATGACCTGATCTACCAGGGGCGCGGCGCCGTCGGCCCTGACCTCGACCCCGGCTGGTACCTGGAGGGCGGTATCGACAGGCGGGGGCACGAGTTCATGGCGCGGCGCCTCCAGGACGCTGCCGACGCCGCCGCCCGCCGCATTTCCGACACCGCCCAGGAGCGTCCCCATGGGTAAGGGCAAGCCCCGCACCAGCCACACCGCCGCCGAGGCCCGTAAGGACGTCCTGGATGCCCTCCAGGCGGGTGCGGTGCTCCCCGAGGAGGAGGCGCGCGCCCTCGTCGACAAGCTGATCGAGGAGGCCCGCCAGAGCGGCTGGGACGCGGGTTACGACGATGGTCTTTTCGACGGCACCATGAGCCAGGCATGAGAGGGATATCACCGATGATGACACTGCCGCCCGCCCCGCGCCCGTGCGCTTCCTGCCCGTACCGGCAGGACGTGCCTTCGGGTGTCTGGTCGGAAGAGGAGTACGCCAAGCTGCCCGCCTTCGACGGTCCGACGTACGCGCAGCCCGCCAGGTTGTTCGTGTGTCACCAGCACGACCGGGGCGAGGAGCGGGCGCGGGTGTGTGCGGGCTGGGCCGGGTGCCACGACATGGGGGAGAGCCTGGGTGTGCGCGTCGCGCTGGCGTCCGGGCGGATCACCGAGGAGACAGCCGAGGCGCTTGTCGACTACGTGTCGCCGGTGCCGTTGTTCGCCTCGGGTGCGGAGGCGGCCGCGCACGGCATGCGGGAGGTGGAGGCGCCGGGGGTGGAGGCGGCCGAGGCAATCGGCAAGATCCGCCGGGTGCGGAGTGATCTGACGTAGGGGCGGGTTCCGCCCAATCGCTGTCAGCGCACTTGACGGTGCGCTAAGGTGGCGCCACCACCTCGACCCGCCACGAGGAGCACCCCATGATCAATAAGTCGGCCCCCGCCGCCAAGGACGCCACCATGCCGAAGACCACCCCCGCTCAGCAGCGCGCCCTTGACCTGATGCGCACCCGCCACACCGGCGCCATCGAGTCCGGGGAGGGCACCGCGCTCCCCACCGTCCTCGCCCTGGCCAAGGCCAGACTGTGCACCGTTGAGATCCGGCACGCCGCCGATGGCATTCTCCGCTCCACCCGCCACCGCGTGTTCACCGCGACCCTCACCGAGGCGGGCTGGGCCGGACACGAGCGCCCGGCCGCCCCCGAGCTGCCCGCCGCGACCCCTGAGGCGGAGCTGCACCAGGGCGACATCGTGCGCAACATCCACACCGCCACGCTCGGGAAGTGGCACGGGCCGAGCGCATACGACCCCAAGGGGTTCACCGTCCACGTCAGCGGCTCCACCCTGAACACCGGCCCGGGATGCTGGCAGCTCGTCTCCCGGGCCCAGGAGCAGCCGGAGCGGCCCGAGCCCGCCCCCACCCCCGACGGGCCGCAGACGACCGCGTACAGCGCCCAGGGGGCCGTCTACCGGATTGGCCAGCGCGTCGCCCTGCGCACCACCGACGGCTTCCTGTACTCCGGCCCCGTCCGCGAGTTCACCCGCGACGCGACCGGCCGCACCCTGCTCACCTTCGACGCCGACACCCGACAGATCGCCCCCGCCCGCCGACCCCCGCTCGGCGCGATCAAACGGCCCTTCCGCCGTATCAGCGTCACCCCGCCCGAACCCTGGACCGTCCCCCTCGACGCCACCAACCTCACCACCGACGCCTGACCCGACCAAGGGAATGATCATGAATGTTCTGAGGCAGCACGCTGCCAACCTCAAGGCCACCGCCGCAGCAGGCACCGCACAGACCGAACTGATGCACCTGACGCTCAGCACGGGCCAGAAGGTCCGCAGCGAGGTCGAGAAGCGCCCCGGCCTGCTGGCGGCACTGCCGACCCAGTACCGAGTCCTGATCAACACAGCGGGACAGATGGAACGAGAAGTCCAGGAACTGGCGGGAGAAACCCCCAGGGCAGCCGAATCCTTCGACCTTGCCGACGTCACCAGGACGTCGATCATCATGTCCGAAGCCGTGGCCGGTTTCTGCGAGAAGTACGACGCAGCACACCCGCAGCCGAACATCTGACCGCAGGCGCCCCGGGCAACCGGCCCGGGGCGCCCCTCGACCCGCCACGAGGAGCACCACATGCCCGACACCACACCCACCACCCAACTCCGCCGCACCCTCGACCGCGTCACCGACCTGCACGAGGTGGACGGAGGCGCCTGCGGAACCTGCGCGGATGCTGACGGGCAGGCCGCTGCCTGGCCGTGCGAAACCGCGCAGCAGATGGCGGTGGCTGAGCAGCTGCTGAGGAACGTGGAGGAGCAGACCCCGGCCCGGCTGGTGCTCGGCACCATCGACCAGCAGCCCGCGCACAGGTGCGGCAACTGCGAGGGCATCGACCCGGACACCTGCGTCAACAACCCGCACCGGCCGTCCGAGCTGCGCAACCGCCTCACCCGGGCGCTCGACGAGTGCCGGACGATGATCCCGGCCTCGCAGTCCGACGTGGTTCTGTCCGTTCTCCGGAAGGCGGGCGTCCTGCCCGCACCCACCGACCGGGCCGTCGCCGACCAGCCTGCCGACCGCCGGGCCCGGTACGCCGCCGCGATCCGCGCAGCAGGCGTCTACAACCTGGACGCGCACACCGCTGCGGCCATGGCCGTCGCGGACACCGAGCAGGCCGACCTGCGGGCCGAGGTGGAGCGGCTGCGCAAGCGGGCAGAACGCGCCGAGGCTGAGCGTGACTGCCTCGCCATGGCCGTGATGTTCGCGCGCCAGTGGAAGCCGGACGCACCGATGAGCCTGCGCAACGGAGTCGACGAGATCCTCGCGGCGATGCCGAGCCGCACGGCCGACGAGGCGCAGCAGCCCGACACCGGGCCGACCGTGGGCGACGTACAGGCGATGCTCACCCGCATGCAGGCTGCCGCTGCCGACAGCTCGCTGACCACCCTGCTCGGCCTCATCGCCGCCTGGTACCGCAGCCCTGAAGGCCGCGACGTCCTGATCGAGGGCCTGGAGCAGGCCGGGTTCCGCCTGCCCGCCGACGAGGCGCAGCAGCCCGAGGCCGCCGCCTGCCCTCACGTCTGGGTGACCGCGCTGGACGAGAACGACCGGCCCGCCCTGGACGAGACGGGCAGCACGTGGACCCACTGCGGTGTGTGCGGCGGCCTTCCCGGGGACGGCCGGTCATGAACATCGCCCGTACCCCGTCCGGCGAGGTGATCACCTGCGACGGCTGTAAGGCCCCTGTCGAGGACGTCACCCCGGACATGGAGCACCCGACACCGCCGGGCCTGTACGCCGGTCAGAACGTCCGCTACATCGTCTGTGCCCCGCTCCCCGACGGCTCGCAGCCCTGTCTCATCCTGGCCCGCCTCAACGACGAACTCCACCTCCGCCGCTGCACCCCCTGCCGCCGCACACTCGGGCGCCTGCTCGATGATGTGCTGGCCGAGCTCACCCAGGAGAACTGACCCATGGAACTCATCCACAACGACACCCGGCACCAGATCACGCGGAGCGTGAACGTGGCCGACGGCCCGGTTCTCCCGCACCCTCACAGCAGCACCAAGAGGTTCCGCCTGACGAACCTCGTGATCACCTTCGCACTGGTGGGCAAGGAGTGGCGGCCCCAGAGTGTCGAGGCGTCCGGCCCGGTACTCAAGGCGGACGGCACCGACAGCAAGACCACCTGGGGAGCTCACATCCACGGATGGAAAGCCAACTCCGATTGGGCGTTCATACACAAGATCATTGAGGGGCTTCGGCCTACCGGCTCCGCCACCCTCCCCTTCGGCCCCTTCGACCTGGAGAACTGACCGTGACCGACGAGCAGAACGAGCGGCGTATCTACCGCCTCGACAACGATCACGACTTCGAGTGGGCGGATCTGGAGGAGTTCGTCCCTGACGAGCCCAAGGTTCCGGAGGAGCTGCGCCCGCTGTTCCCCACCGGCAAGACGGTCGACGAGGTGGGCGAGCTCAGAATCCGCGCCTACGACGACGAGCCGCCCCGCTTTTCGGAGGGTGAGGCGTCCGTCGAGGCGACGGCTCAGGAGATGGCTGAGTGGCGTGCTGCGTGGGCCAGGATGGAGGAGGAGCAGCAGGCGCTGCGGGCCCGGCTGAGGGGTGCGCAGGAGGCGTACGAGGCGACCGTGCGGGAGGCGCTGGCGGACCTTGCCGAGGCGATGAAGCCGTGGGGTGCCGTCGAGGCCGTGCTGAAGGAGCGCGCTGCGGAGCTGGCCGAGAAGCTGCACATCCACCGGACGGCGGCCGAGGAGTGGAAGGCGGCCCGCGAGGCGAAGGAGCAGGAGCACCTCGACACCATCGACGGGCCCCGGGTGATTGTGCTGTACAAGCCGAACTCCCTGGGCAGCGGGAAGCAGGCCGACCACATCGCGAAGGTGCACCTGGTGGCCTGCAAGCGGCGTAACACGAAGGGCCAGTGGTTCGGCGCCAGCAGGATGGACGACGACGAGGGCCTGCGGGCCGGTGAAGCCTGGTATCGGCTGACCCATCCCGCCGAGTGGATCCGGTCGGCGTTCTGGGGCAACACGAAGGCGATGCGGGTCAAGTTCTGCTCGGCCTGCAAGCCGTGGACCGTGTTCCAGGAGCACATCGAGGACTTCCCCACCCCCTGCTACAGCAATCAGGGGATGACCCTGGGCGGGATCCGGCTGACCGACATCCCCGAAGGGTGGACCTCGTGAGCATCGCCAGCGGCTCATACTTTGAGAACCCGGGTGTTCCGACGGATGCGGAGCGTGGGACGTACTGCCCGGACGGCGTCATGATCATGGGGCCGGTCAGCCCCAGCGTGTTCATGGTCGTGGACCCGTGGCCGTGTACCGCGCCCGGGTGTACACCGGAGCGGTTCGCCCGGGTGCAGGCCGAGGTGGAAGCCGAGCTGGCCGAGGCCGAGGCCGCGTGGGGCGACCGGCCGTGAGTTCGGTGAGGGCAAGCCACCTCGTCCAGGGTGACGTCATCCGGCTTCGGGACGGCCGCCGCGTCGAGGTGATGGCGCACTCGCACCGGCCGCATTCGCCGGTGGCGAATGTGCGGCTGTGGGAGATCGGGACGGACGCTCCGAACTTCTCGTTTACGCTCCGCGCGGACAGCCTGTATGACGTCGAGCCGGAGGGGTGAGCAATGTCTGAGAGAACGTATGCGCTGAGGCTGGGCACGGCCTCCACTGTCCGGGGTGTGCTCGGCCAGGACGTCGTCCTGCGGGAGGTGGAGCGCAAGCCGCACCAGGGGCTCGGCCGGTCGGATCTTGTCCGCTGCCACGCCTTCATCGGCTCCGCCTACATCGGGGAGGTCGATTCGTTCTGGGTGCTGCGGGAGGACCAGACCCGGTCCAAGGAGAAGGAGTTCGCGGGGACCTATCCGGGGGCGAAGGACTGGGGGCCATCCGGCCGCCGTGCTGACGTCATCGAAGACCTCGTCCGGCACCACCTCGACGCCGAACGGCAGGCGCTCGACCGCGAGCTGGCGAACCTGGAGCAGGAGAAGGAGGCCGCCTTGCGGCAGGTCTTCGCCGTCCAGAAGGAGATCGACGCCGCCGCCGCCCGGCGCAATGCCGTCGCTGCCGCACTGAACTGCACCACCTGACCGCGCTTTCGGGGCGTGGCATCCCGCCATTGCCACGCCCCGGGAGCGGCTACGAGCCCGACCACCAGACCATCCCTCGACCCGCCACGAGGAGAGTGCATCCCGATGCCTCCTGCCGATTCCCGTCCCAGTGCCTCCGACCGGCTGCGCGCCGTTGTGCTCGCCACCTTGACGACGGTGCTCGCCAACCACGACCGCGTGGTGCCGCTCGGTGTCCGGATCGCCATGGCGAAAGCTGTGACGGACGCGTTCATCGAGACGGCCCTGCCGAACCTCCAGGAGGCCGCCCAGGAGCCGCTCAGGCTCAGTCTGGAAGTCCTGGCCGACGACGCCGAGTTCGACGCCCAGATGGAGGCCAGCAGCCTCGGCGCTCCCCGGGTACGTGCTTTCCTCGCGAGCATCACCGACGCCGACCGGGCCGCGCTCGCCCGCGTCGGCCGGGAACACGCCCTGCGTATCCGGATCGCCGACGTGCTGCGCAAGGCCGCGTACTCCTGTGACGGCGACTGCGGTACGAGCGAAGTCGAGTGCGACGCGGCGCACCCCATCCAGGTCGGCATGTGGACCCATGGGCAGGTCACCGACATCAGCGCCTCCATCGACGCCATCGCGTCGGTGCTCGCCGCCGAGCTGACCGGGCGGGCCGCCGCCGCCCCCGCGCCGCCCGTGCCCGTTGACCTCGAAGGCGGCCCCGGAGGCGGTATCGAGGGCATGCTGAGCCGGGCTCTCCTGGCGCCCCGCCGCCCTGTCGCCGACCACCTGCCTCCGGCTGTGAAGCGGGACCCGGACTCGGTCACTGTGACGATCCCCCGGCGCGTCGCGGCGGAGATCGCCGAGAGCGTCCGTCACTGCATCGACATGTACCCCGTGGACCGCTACTGGGATGCTGTCAATGCGGTTCGGGCCCTCGACGAGGACACCGGGGCCCGGCTCTACCGGGAGTGCCGCTACGCGGTCGGCAGCGACACGGAGGAGAACAGCTACTACGTCCGGGACCTCAAGGCCAACCCCCACGGGCACGGAATCGACTCGTGTGAGAAGCCGCTGAAGACGTTCCCGACGATCGGTGCTGCTCTGGCCTGGCGAGACAGCCACACGCCGACGAGCGACGCCGAGCACGACGCGATGTTCCCGCCGCCGCGTGCGTGCTGCCCGTCCTGCAACACCCCGTGCACCGACTCGGCTGGGGCCTGCCCCGACCATCCGAAGGAGTGCGACGCGGACGATCACATGGAGCCGCCGACGGTGAACGGCGAGGTGCTGTGACGGTGCGCGCGTCCGTGGCGGAACGGCTGCTGGCCCGGCTGCGGGCGGCCGGAGTCGAGCTGCCGAAGGGTACCCGGCTGGTGCGGGTGTATCCGTCGGAGTCCATGCGGAATGTCGGGGCGTGGTCGTGGACGGCTGCGAATGCCGACGGGGTGCCGCTGTACCGGGATGAGTCGGGGCGGACCATGGCGGTCGGCTCGCAGTATCCGATGGGGATGCTGCTGCGCCTCGGATTCGAGGTGAACCGGCCTGGGTTCGGCGATTTCGGGGACATCACCGTTGATCCGCCTCTGGCGGCGCTCCGCAGTAGGTGATCTTGGTGGGAGAGGTCGCTTCGACGAACCCACATACAGCGCACCACCAAGTGCGCTAAGGTGGCCTCTCCCGCCAAGGATGCACACCGAGGAGTCCGATGAATCCGCCCGAGTGCTTCACCGAGGAATTCGCCTTCCACGAGCGCAACGGGACCCTGGGCCCGTGCGGCCCGGTCCGCGACGCCCGCGAGGACCCCGACCACTACGACGAGATCCCTGCGCCGGGCCCGGAGATCCTGATCCCCGGCGCTTTCCTGGACCAGCACGCCGCCGCCCCCGGCGACTGTCCCGAGGAACTGGCCGCGTTCCTGGACGCCGCCCGGCCGCTGCTCCGGGGCCAGGTCCCGGTTGCCCGGGTCGACATCCCCGTGGACCTGCTGGAGCCGCTCTCGGCGTACGCCGACGACCGGCTGATGACGTGGGGGCTCGCGCAGGACCGCATGGCCATGAAGGCCGCGCACATCCTGGCCACCCACGCCCGAGCGCTCAAGCGGCGCGAGGACGAACGCAACCGCCCGCCCGCCGAGCCGGAACCGCGCCCCGGCCACCTCAGCCCGTTCTGCGTCGTCGACCACCCCGGCGTCCCCTACTGCCCGCCGTTCTAGTACCGGCCAAGGAGAACTGATCATGCCGACCATCACTGATCCGAGGGTTACCCAGGCCGCCGAGGTAATCCGGGAGGCTGCCGTTGCCGCTGCCCCTGGGCTGCCGACGTTTGCCGATGTCGTGGACCGGCTCACCGACGCCGCCGACGTCAGCTCCACCACCGCACGCAAGCGCATCCGGCAGGCGATCGAGCAGTCCGGAGGCACACTGCATGAGCTGCGGCTGACGGTGGACTCGATGCGGGCATGGCGCGTCACGCTGCCGGACACCGCATCGACCAGTGCCGAGCCGGGCGTGCGTACTTGGCTCAGCAGGTTCTTTGCGACCGGCGCGGACGGCCGGTCCTACTACGAGGTGACGTACGACAGCGCGAAGGGGACGCACGCCCACGGCGCGGGCCAGACGAGCTGGGTGATCACCTCCGAGCGCATCGACGCGATCCGGCAGGCGCGGGCCGCAGTCGAGGAGGCGCGCCAGGCCGAGGAGGCCGCCGCGTCCCGAACGGAGCGCGACACCCAGCAGGCGGAAATCGAGCGCCGCCACCCGGGCCTGGAGAAGCTCTTGCACCGCTTCGGGTGCTTCCTGGATCCCGACGCCGGATTCGACGCGATCACCGACGCCCATCTGACCCGGGCGAAGGACGGCATGCCGACCGAGGAGCGGCGGGCAGTCGTTAACGTCACGGTCCGGTCCCCCGAGGCCATCGCCCGGCTGGAGAAGGTGCTCAGCGCCGGGCTGGCCGCCGTCGAGGCGCAGGAGGTCGCCGCCAAGCAGACCGCCTCATGCAAGGCCCCGGACTCCCCGTCGTGCTCCTGCAACAACGCTGAGTACCGGTTCTGCGGTGCGACCCTCGACCGCACCGAGCCCCCGTTCACGTGCAACCGGCGCGTCGCCCACAACGACCCGTGCAGCCCCGACCTCGACAAGGAGAGCTGCTGATGTTCCTCTTGCCGGTGCCTGAGGGCTGGGAGGCGGCCGCGCATGACTGGGAGCCGGTCGTTTCGGAGCTTCCGGAGGGCTCGGAGTGTTTCCTGCGCGGGGAGGCCGGAACGCCTTCGTGCAGTGTGCTGACGATCATGAGGAGTCCGGGGTCGGGGCAGCGGCTGGCGTGGTTCGGTCCGGCCGACCGGCTCGGGGTGGTGGAGCCGGTGCCACAGGGGGAGCTCCACGCCATGGTGGGAGTTGTTCCGGGGGACTGGGGGCCTGAGGATCTTCCGCCGGGGGAGCGTCCGGCCTAGTTTGGTCCGCCCTCCCATGTGAGGGCTTGGGGGTCGCACCCCGGGGCGGGCGCCATGCGCACATAATCATGCGCGCAGTCGTGGGCACCACAATTCCCGTGGGGGGAATCATGCGCAATGTCGCGCGTACCACTGTTCTGGCCGCTGTCGTGGCCTGTTCTGCCGTGCTGCTGACGGCTTGTGAGGGGGTGGAGTCGGCTGCGCCGTCGGCTCCGGTGACGGTGACGGCCTCTCCGTCGGTCGCGGCCACACCGTCGCCGTCGCCGTCGGAGCAGTCGCCCAACGAGGCGATGGACGAGGCGCAGAAGGAGAACGAGAAGGCCCGTAAGGAGCTGCAGGACAAGATCGATGCGGCTGCGTCGGCCGGTGCCATGAAGGCGAAGCTGCCGGACTTCACGGGGCAGATTCTGCAGACGGCTCAGGACGGGGCGCAGGCGGCCGGGTTCTACATCCTGGGCAGTGATGATGCGACGGGGGCGGGCCGGATGCAGGTGTGGGACCGGAACTGGGTCGTGTGCTCGCAGACGCCGGGTGCGGGGTCGTACGACGTGGAGACCCGGGTGGTGTTCCACACGGTGAAGGACTCCGAGTCCTGCTGATCTGTCGGTGATGTGCCCGGGGCGGCAATCGGCCGCCCCGGGGTTCGAGAAGGAGGAGATCGTGAAGGATGACATGCCGGTTCGTCAGGATGCGGCGCAGCTGCTGCGGGATGCTGGGATGCGGGCGGCCGAAATGGTCCATGAGGAGGAGGGGGCGATAGTGGTGCGGTCGGGGTTCATGGTGATGCCGGACGGGGGTCGGGCGGTGTCGGTCCTGCTGTTGTCGGCGGAGGGTGCGCAGGCCGGGGAGCGGGATGAGCTGTTCCAGCAGGCTCGTGCCGCGCTGTATGCGGCGAATTGGCGGGTGTCGCAGAACGAGTACGGGACGCTGCGCGCGGTGAGGCCCGCAATCGCCTAGATCGAACCATCAAAACGTTGAACCATCGACATGGTGGAGTGGATTGGTTAGCATCCATGAGCAATAACGCCCCGCGCACCGGACGCCAAGCGGTGCTGGGGCCCTCTTGACCCGCCACGAGAGGTATCACCATGACTACGCGGCAGATTGCCCCTGCTCCGCAGCTCATCGTCCTGGGCGGCACGGTCCGCCTCACCCATAAGCGCAGCGACGGCGGTCAGACGCAGTTGTCCCTGACCCGGGGTCGCGAGCGCACCACCGCCCTGTACTCGGTCACCGACCGCGAGGGCGTTCTGCGGGCCCTGACCGCCCGCTCCTGGGCGAACACCGCGCCGGAACCTGCCATGGGCCAGGAGATCGGCGCCGCTCTGCGGCAGGCCAGGGAGCTCACAGACCCCAGTTAGCGCACTTGCTTGTGCGCTAAGGTGGGCCGGTGCGCATATCCCGCCCGCACCGGCCCGCCGACGAGGAGACCCCGCCATGCGCAGAAGCCAGCTCAAGGCACACACCCTGTACGCAGTCCAGGCCGCCGAACGCAGCACGAGGATCGTGCCCGCGCTCGTCCTGGAAACTGACCTGTGGGACCGCATTCCCGGCCCTCCGGTCTCCCTCACCCCGGCCCCGGACGACGGCCGGAGCCCGAACCAGGTCTACGACCCGGACACCGGCGCCCGCCGGGGCATCCTCGTCGTCGTCCCCCGCCCCGGCGCCTCTGTCAGCGACCAGCTCCTCCAGGACCTCACCTGGGCCGACGGATACACCGCCGCCCTCGGCCAGTTCCATGAAGGCGACGGAGTCGCGCGCTTGAACAGCGCCCTGGCCGAGAAGTCCCTCATCCTTGACATCATCCGCGACGCCCGCATCACCAGCACCTGGGCCGATCACACCGCCGACGGTGGCCTGACGTGCCCCGGTTGCGGGCGGAAGCCCATCCTGCTGGACTCCGCCAGCCGGATTCGTGGCCACTTCACCCCGCAGGGCCCCCGTTGCGACCGCTCGCGAACGCCCCTCAGGAAGGAAGAACGATGACCGACGATCCGCTCGTCACCCGGCACATCAACAGCCAACGGGACCGAGAGGTCAACCAGCTCGCCAAGGCGGCCTCCCGGCTCGCCACCCGCTCCAGGGAGTTCGCCGCCTCCATCATCCGGTCCGACACCTTCGCCGGTGAAGCCCGGCAGCTGGCCATCGACGCCCTGGACATGGCGGTCCTGGCCGCACAGGTCGACGGTGCGAAGAGCATCACCGACATCATCGGAGAGACGCCATGACCGACCGCAGGCCGAAGGACGCCGACTACCTCGACAGCCGGGTCGCGGAAGCCGCCAGCGAGGCTGTGTACGCGCTGCGCGAGCGTATCGGCGCCTACACCCGCATCCTGCTGCCCGGGGCACGCATCATCCACCTGCAGCTGAACGAGCACTCGGGAAGCTGGGAGGTCCTCAAGGTGAGCGGACCGAAGGGGGTGCCGCTGTACAGAATGGGCGACGTCGGACCGCTGGAGCTGCTTCACGGGCCCGGCGCGGCCAACGGATGGCGTCTGAGCGAGGACATTGCACTCCTCGGTCCGCTGATCGGCCTGCTGCGGAAGGAGGACCGGAAGCTGTACGTACGCGAACTGCTCCAGCCGAACGCCTGGTCGCTGACCCTGCCGCCGCTGCCCGACGAGGTAGGAAATCCGTCATGGGTGTGATCGAGACGACCGGTGGGCCGCGCCGTACCGTGTCCGCCGGGGCTGTGACGGCCGCGCTGAAGAAGGCCGGGCACGTCAAGGCGGAGAACCAGCCGACGGACTACCCCGGCCAGCAGGCGACGGTGACGCCGGGCTTCAGGAGCTTTCAGGTGGCGCCGTGGGAGGTGCACGCATGGGTGTACGACGCGGCTGACAGCCGGATGGCCCAGGCCCTGGAGCTGCAGAAGATGAGCGAGACGCTGGCAGCGCGCGGGTACCTGTGCGGTGTCGTACTGCCGCCGGGCGACCGCCGCCCTTACCTGTCGGTGACGAAGGCGCTGCCCGCCGCGCGCCGACCCACCAATTCCTGAGCTCAGCTGCCAACTCGGCACCACGTAGGGTAAGTTGCAAATATGTCACCCGGGGCCGCCCGCCAACGGTCCCGTAACAACCCGCCAAGGACGTTCCTCGCACCACCACGAGTGAACCACTGCCCGTACGGGCGAGGAGCACCACGCTCTCCAGGAGAATCCTGTGAACATCGCCGTCCAGATCGAGGAAGTCACCCTCGCCACCGTCGTTGCCGAGGCTCTGACCTACGACTCGGATGAGGGTGAGATGGTGCCGACCGGTGAGGACATCACCGTCGGCTGCCTCGTTGCCCAGGAGATCGTCAAGAGGGTCGTCAAGGACGACCAGTACCCCCGCCTTCGCGAGCAAGTCACGCAGCTGCGGGCCGGGCTGATCCGCGAGAAGCTCGGCCCGATGATCGACGAGGCGCTGCAGGGCAAGCTTCGCAAGACGAACAACTACGGCGAGGCAGTGGGACCGGAAATCACCTTCCGGGAGATGGTCGTCGAGGAGGTCCGCAAGGCCCTCAACGAGTCGCCGAACAACTACGGCAGCCAGAAGGGCACCACCCTGCAGATCGCGGTGCGGGCCGAGGTGAAGAAGGCCGCAGCCTCCGCCGTCGCCGAGCAACTCGCCAGCATGGGCGATCTGATTCGCCAGCAGGTGAACGAGGCAATGAGCGAGGAGGCCATCGCGGCCGCCATCGCCAGCGTGTCCCGTCAGCCGTAGCCGCTGCAGGCCGGGCGGCCGGATTGCCCCCGGCCGCCCGGCTTCCGTTCTTTGACCCGCCACGAAGGAAATCACCGTGAACGCTGCTGCATCCTCCCGCCCTGCCCTGATCGCCGCGCTCGGCGCCGTCACGGCCTCCCTGGTCCTGGGCGCCGCCAGCCCGGCCGAGGCCGCCACGCTCAAGCAGAAGGCCCTGAACGTCGCGAAGGCGCAGAAGGGCGACCGCTACCAGAGGGGCGCTGCGGGCCCGAGCCGCTTCGACTGCTCTGGCCTGACGTTCTACTCGTTCGGCAAGGCGGGGAAGAAGATCCCCCGCACCGCGCAGGGCCAGTACAACAAGTCCAAACACGTCAGCCCCAGCCGCCGCAAGGCGGGGGACCTGGTGTTCATCGGCCGCACGTCCGGAAAGATCTACCACGTCGGGATCTACGCCGGGTACTGGTCCGGCAAGGGCTGGATGTGGGACTCGCCCAAGCCCGGCCGGACGGTCGGCCTGCACCCGATCAAGAACTACACCGACGGCAGCCCCCGCGCCTTCTACGGCGAGGTGAAGTGATGCCTGCCCTCAAGGCGGCGCGGCCGCTGGAGCGCCGGGCGCTGGCGACGGCCGACGCGTACCTGAGGCTGAACACCACCACAGGGGCCGCCGACGCCGTCAACGGCCAGCAGGTCGACTTCGCGCTCGTCGACCTCCACCGCGACGACGACGTGCGCCCTGGCCGGGGCGGCCGCTACCAGGTCGTCACCGCCGAAGGCCACATGGTGCGCTACGCGCCGATCGCTCAGGGCCGGACCGAGTACGTGGGCTGGTACGAGCACGCCACGCACCCCGACGGCCGCACCACGCGCAAGCACGCTCCGGTGACGGGCAAGCAGCTCCACAAGGCCGTCGTGCGCGGTGACGGTATCCATCTCCTGGCGGACGGCACGATTGTCCGCCTGGCCCGGGGCCGGTGCGCGGAGACGTGGACTCCGCTGCCGGACACCCCTTCCGAGAGCTACTGAACGAGCAGCTGACCGGGAGTGGTAGACCGGGGCAGGCGCGGAGTTGCCGCGCCTGCCCCGGTTCGTTGTCGAGACGCAAGGAGTGGGAGAGAAGCTGATGAGTGCGGTTGATCTGTATCTGGTGACGTACGGGAACGGACACACGGTCGTGATGGACGGGGCGGACGCCCGAGAGCGCGCGGAGTTCAGCGTGAGTCGCGGCCTGAGCACGCGCGAGGACCGTGAGGGCGGAGTGTTCGTCGTGACGCCGGTGGATGACCCGAGGCCGATCATGTATGAGCCGGTCACGCTGGAGGCGCCGAAGGTGCTGAAGTTCCGTGAGCGGCTGACACTCAACGGGACGGACTGGGAGGCAACCGGGACGGTGTCGTCGAGCCAGGCCGCGCGGATGTGCGCCCGGACGGTGAACCGGGGCGGACGGCTGGTGTATCTGGCCAGCGGTGCGATGACGGTGATACAGGAGCGTCGGCAGTACCTGCGCTACGAGCCTGTTCAGGAAGCGCGCAGGCGATGACGTTGCCGAGCGCGCCGTAGAGTCGGTGACCTGGATCGAGGGAGAGCAGGACCAAGTGCAGGACCGTATGGATGCGTGGATGAATGAGAACCGGCCGCTTCGGGACCCGGACTATGCGCGGATCGCTGAGGCGACGAAACTTCTCGATTCCGAGCTGGCGGCGGGCGGGACGCCGGAGCAGTCGTACGACCGGCGCGTCGTCATGGACGTGCTGACGGTGTACGCGGCGCGGCGCGCGGAGCAGACGTCGGCCGAGAACCCCAAGGAGACTCCCGGCGCCTTGGACCTGTTCACACTGCTGCTCAATGTTGCGTTCGAGGGGTTCGCCTACGGGGTGCTGTTCGTCCAGAGCCGCGCCAAGGTGCGTGAGGCGCTGCTGGACAGGCTGACGCTGGCCGATGTCGGGCATGCACTGCAGACGCATCTGTCCGACCAGCAGGCCATGGAAGGCTTCTACGCGTCTCTGGTGTCGCTGAAGTCCTTGCAGTTCGTTTCGTTCGTGCGGGCGCAGAACTATGCCGTCCGGCTGAGGGTGAAGGCTCTGCCGCATCAGCGGGTGAAGGAGAGCCAGGCGGCGCTGTGGATGGACATGTTTCTCCTGGGTGCGGTGTTCGAGGAGCTCGGCGGGCACCGGGAGGGGCCGGAGTCTGTGTAGCGGCGCGGATCATGCTGCGCCCTGTGACCTTTCGGTTACGGGGCGCAGCTGCGTTTCCCCTGGTGACACGCCGTGTCACTTTTTTGCATATGCCTGGGCAGGGGGTCCGCCAGGTGTAGAGTGAGGCGCGCAGAACCCGCCAAGTCTGCTGAAACACCCACCACTTGCTGTCTCCACCCGCCAGGAGATCCTCATGCCCTCGCACGTCGTGCTGTCCTGCGAGAAAGACCGCCCCATCCAGCCTCTGGACGACTCGTACACCGTCGACTTCGCGCTGGCGGCGGAGCTTCTCGGGTACACGCAGGAGCAGGTCCGAAAGCTGGCGAAGGTCTCTCAGAAGCACGCGCAGCAGGGCGTGTTCTGGCCGCTGAAGGTCATTTCGAACGGGCACGGCCTCACGCTGCAGTCCGTCCTCGCCTACCGCCGTGAGACGCGGCTGAAGGCCCTCCCCGCCGCCTGACTGAAAGGGGGGCAGCCCGCCATGCCCCAAGCAAATCTGCACGCCGTCCGAGACAACCTGGCCCTGAAGAAGAGCCAGGAAGCCCGGCTCGTGACGTTCCTCGCTCTGGACGACATCCTGGGCCGCAACCGCCCGCGCTGGCAGTGGACCCACCCGCAGCTGGCCGAGCAGCTGGACACCGACCCGGTGTACGTGCGACTCCTTCAGAGCTACCTGGAGTACCGCCGGACGCGGAAGACCAGCTCCGTGCGCGGTATTCGTCTGCACGAGTACGGCGCCCAGATCTACGACGTCAAGAGCGGCATGCCGTTGGACCTGGTCGCCTTCGCCGACGTCAGGAACCTGAGCAACGCCGCGAAGCACGCCGCGCTGCTGCGTGAAGCCGCCGACCGTACGATCCTCGCCGATCCGGACGTCGCCGCCGAGGCCGAGGCGGCCATCGCCCGCGCCTGTATGACCTCCTCGTGGGAGGCCCTGTCCCAGATCTACTTCGACCAGCGCGCCGCCCGCACCCAGCGTCGCAATAAGGGGATTGCCGCATGACTTTCGACCAGACGCCACTGCAGCGGGTCACCCTGACGTTCCTGCCGCACGGGGGGTACCCGCAGGAGCGGACCTTCGATCACATCACCCCCGACGACCTGGTGTTCGTGGTGGCGGCACTCCACGCCCGCAAGCGCCGGGCGCTGACCGGGCGTGGCGAGGTGCAGGAGATGCTGGCCACCGCGTCCCGGAGCCAGCTCGAATGGCATGAGGAGCAGCTGCGGACCGCGCTGGACGAGGGAATGGGCGCCTGGAGGCACTTCGTGCCCCGCTGGATCCGGCTGCGGATCCTGGAGCGGCTCGTCGAGCAGTACTACGTGTCGACGGCCGCGTGGGGGGCCGAGATGGGCGACCTGTACGAGCGGGTCGACGCGCTTCAGAGGACCGTCACGCGCGGCCGGGTCAGCAAGCGGGTGGCCGAGCCCATGGTGCTGTGCGCGGGCCCGGAGTGCAGCTCCAGCATCCCCTTGAGGGATCTGGGTAATCCGCCCGAGGGGTGGGCCAAGGACGCTTCGGGGAACCCGCGCTGCGCGGATCACCCCGTGACCTCCGCCTCGTCTGCGGTGTTGGTGAAGGTGGCTTCGTGATAGCCAAGTTCCTGCTCGGGGCGGCCATAGGCGTGTTCGCGGGGGTCGCAACGCACACCGGGTGGCACGATGCCGCACTGTCGGTGTTCATCGGCTCCTTCGTCACCATATCGGTGTGGTTCATCCACCGGATCGACCGCGCTCTGAACTTCATTTTCGGAGTGTTCGATGACTAAGCCCAAGCCTTCAGACAAGGGGACCTGCCAGGTCTGCGGGACCGAGAAGCAGGTGAATAAGGACGGCACCTTGCGCCATCACAACGGGCCCTCGAAGAATTACGGGATCAAGCGGTGTGACGGCGCTGGGGAGCTGCCGCTGGAGACGCTCCCGGTGACTGCCGACACGCTGGAGACCATCGTGCGCGGTGTCGCCCGGCAGGCCGTGGAACTGCAAAAGCACCAGCAGGTCACGTTCCTCGCCAGCCAGCTCGTGCGACGGCTTGCACCGCGCTTGCGTGAGCTGCAGGGCGAGAACGCGATGCTCCGGGACGCCGTGATCGGTGCAAAGGAGCTCGTGTTCGAAGAAGAACCCAACGACCGCAGACGGCAGTACGCAGAGGAAGCTCTCCACGGCCTGGCCGAGGACCTGCTTCGGCGGCACCCGCATCTGCGCAGGCCGTCAGCGTGACTGTCTGGGGGCCGGTCGCGGGCGGCAAGAGGTGGAGAAGGGAGCCACCTCATGCTGCTGGCCGACCACCAGATCGTCGATCGGGTCGAGTCCGGAGATTTGACGATCTCGCCGTTCGACCCCGTACGAGTACAGCCCGCCTCGGTGGACCTGCTGCTCGATCACTACCTGCGTATCCCAGCCCGTCCGGGCGCCGAGATCGACGTCGCGCGGGTCTGGGCCGGGCACACCACGCTCACGGAGATCGACGAGGGCGGCTGGTTGATGCAGCCCGGCGACTTCGTGCTTGCGAGCACCGTCGAGCGGATCGCGCTGCCGGACGATCTCGCCGGGCGGGTCGAGGGGAAGTCGTCCCTGGGGCGGTTGGGCCTGGCCGTGCACGTGACGGCCGGGTTCATCGATCCGGGGTTCGCCGGTCAGATCACGCTGGAGATCGCGAACCTGTCGCCGTGGCCGATCCGGTTGCGGCGACAGATGCCGATTGCCCAGCTCGGACTCATCCCGATGGCTTCAGTTCCACACCGCCTGTATGGGCGGGCGGGCAACCACTACCAGGGCCAGTTCGGCCCTACCGAATCCCGCTACGAATTGCGGTGATTCCCCGACTTTGGCGGTGGTTGTCAGTGCCCCTCGACACAATGCAATCACCGCCACAGCACAGGAGAACACCATGGCGAAGCGTAAGAACATCTTCCTGCCCCGCCCGAACACGATCTGGCATACCTCCGGCCGGTCCCCGGAGTCAGATCTCTCCGAACTCGTCGGGGAACACCTGGCGCAACTCGCGAAAACGGGGGTCATCCAGACCCACCGGCGTCACGCAGGGGACGTGCGTGAGGGTTTGAGGGTCAGCTCCTTCGACGCCGGGTGGCGTACGGATGACGGTGCGAGGGTCTCAGCGCGGTTGAACCTGTTCCGCGAGACGCCGCCGGTGGAGCTTCTTTCTGTTCTGCAGGGGCGGGGCCGAAGTTCATGGACGGTCACGGCCGAGGCGGACCGCCCCTGGAACATGGCCTGGGAGTCACCCGCCCGGATGTTCTTCCCTGCCGACAGGGAACAGTTGTGGGCTCGGGACTATTTCGCTGGCGCGCTGCGGCTGGGCATGGCGTCGGCGCTGGTGAATGATCTGGTCCACGCACTGCCAGAGATACTGTCTTGCCTTGCCGTTGAGGGGCCCTGGTACACGGTGGTCATCACCCATGACAAGCACGCACGGGTGGACCATAAGGGGCTGGACCTGGTGCCGATGCTCCCGGACAGCTTCTACGGAAGCGTGGTGGAGATCAGGGCACAGGGCAGCCAGGACCGGATCTTCAACGATGTGCTGGCCGCACACAACGTGTCGCTGCCCTCCGGGGGCGCCGTCATTCTGCCGACCAACCCCCGTAAAGAGGGGTGGCGGCGCGAGGACTACGTGGTGTATCCGCGTGGCGGGGACTTCGAGTCCACGCTGAAGAAGACCGCGCAGCTGGTAGAGCGGTATGCGCAGGAGCCGTCGCACTTCAACGGCTTGATGCGGGACTGCGTCGATGACCTTCACTACGACTGGGTTCTGCCGCAGGTCGAACTGGCCCCCGATCAGATCCTGGCCCAGAAGGCGGAGGTCGAGGAGAGCGCGGCCCGGCTGCGTCAGGAGCTGGAGGATGCGCGCCGGAAGCTGCATGCGGAGGCCGAGGCCCGCAAGGAGGCGGAGAAGAGCGCTACCGTATTGCGGAACTCGGTTGCCAGGCTGGAGCGGGAGATGCGTGAGCACCCTCTCGCAGATCAGGCACGGGCAGCGGAGGAGCGCCTGGCGGAGATTTCCGCCCACTGGGAGGAAGGGCAGCTCCTCCTCGACGATCAGACATCTCAGATCGCGTGGCTGCGACGTCAGCTCGCCCAGGTTCCCGGCCGTACGTACGACGAGCCGGTGCCGGAACCGGCGGCCGGACCCGAGTCGTGGGACGAGCTCGTCGAGTTCACCGAGGAGCTGATGCCGCATGTGCGGATCGGAGACGTGTCGAAGCCGCTGAGGGAGCTGCGTGGCCACAAAAAGGAGAAGCAGTGGCTGCGCAAGACGTGGGAGTCCCTGGAGGCCCTGGAGGCGTACGCGGAGGCGAAAAAGAAGCTCGGGGCGGACGTGCTGCCGCACTTCACGCAGTACCTGAACTGGCCGGAGGCACCGGTACTGGTGTCCAAGCAGCTCTACTGTGCGTCGGATTTGCGGAGCGATGGGAGTGACTCGAAGGTCCGCAAGACGCGCCTCTTCCACGTGCCTGGGCAGGGACAGGTATTCATGGGTGAGCACTTCCGGATCGGTGGGGTAGTTCCACCCGCGCCCCGGATGCATGTCCATGACGACACAGCCGGGCCGAGCGGTCTGATCCACGTCGGGTACATCGGCCCGCACCTCCCCAACAAATTGGGCCGCTGACCGGCTGCAGCCCGGTTGCTGTCTCACCCCTCCTGACGCCCTGACAAGGGGCGGAAGGAGGGGTTTTTTGTGAGCGATCAGCGTACTGACGATCTGTGGGCCGAGGACGAGCCCGTCCGCGAGCCGATGCGCCCCCAGACCAGATCGCCCCGCAACCCCTCCCGCGACGACAAGCGGATACGCCGCCGGATGCGCCGGTCGGGCGCGCAGGAGGAGAACAGCATGGCCAATCCTGACCGCTCCCAGCTGCTGCAGCAGATCGCGAGCGCCACAACCGTCCAGGAGCAGATGCAGTACGTGGCCCGGCTCGACGAGGTGGAGCGAGCCGAGCGCCTGCAGGCTGCTCAGGAGCGTGAGCTCGACCTGGCGCAGACGTCGATCGGTGCGGCGATGACCCCGCTGGTCTCCCGGACGGCGCGGGGCACGATGAACTCGGACTGGCTGCTGGGGCTGGCCGACCAGGAGGTCGACCACAGCGCCCTGATCGCGCAGGCCGCGTTCTGGTTCTCTGGTGTTCCCGGCGGGGTCCGTGCGGACGTCGAGGAGTTCGAGGAGCAGGCGCGCGGCCGGGCCCGGCACGTCACGGCCAGCATGGGGGAGCAGGCTCCGGCGGCCCAGAAGACGTTCCTGGACTACGCGACGTTCCTGCGTACCCAGTCGGCGTCCGGCCTGGACCAGGTGCAGCAGACCACCGCGCCGGACGGTGTCAGCTCGAAGCCGACTCCGCTGCCCCCGGATGTGTTCGACAACTTCGCCCCGCCGGTCGCCGACATCAACGCCGGTGTCACCGGCACGGAGAACTCCAACCAGGCTCCGGCAATCCAGCAGGCCGTGAACGGCGGCGGGAACTCGGCACCGGAGGTCCCCGGCGGGCACGACAGCGGCGGCCAGATGACCGGTCCGGCCCCGGAACCGTCCCTGGGCGGCGGGGGCGGGGGCTCGGCGCCGGAGGAGCCCGGCGGGCACTCCGAGACGGGCGAGATGGGACAGAGCGCCGAGGCTCCGGGACCGGCGGCCCCGCCCGGACAGGGTCCGGCCGCCGGATCGGGCGGCGCCCAGCCCTACGGCGACCCGCGCAAGCAGGCCGCGTCCGGGCTGCCGCAGATCCAGCAGACCACCGACGTGCACGACGCCCCGGCCGCGCAGCAGCTGCCGACCACAGTGGCGTTCCCCTGGACGCTCGACGAAGGCGTCCAGGCCGACGGCATGACCGGTGACGCCCAGTACGACCAGGGCGGGCAAGTGCCCTCCGGGCACCAGTCCCACGCCAGCCTGCGCACCCGCGCCGACCAGTGGACCCAGCCGCACCCTGCGGTGCAGCCGAACATCGCGAACAGTCCGGCCAGCACCCCGCCGCGCAACGTCGGCGAGGCCGGATCCGGTGCGGCCGACGCCGCCGACCACAACGCGCAGCCGTCGTTCGGTGACGCGCACGCGGCGCCCGGCTACACCGGCCCGTACACCTCGGCGTCCCCGGCCGCCCCGGCGCAGAACGTGCCGGTCTCGATGGGCGGGGACAACGGGACTTCGGCCAAGCACCCCACCTACGCGTCGCGGAAGGTCGCCACGCGTGAGGAGATGGCGCACCCCGACTTCCAGCGCGGCTACAAGTACGCGGCAAAGTGGGCCCCGGGCACTCCGCTCGTCACCCCGGGCTCCCCGGAGCTGGAAGCCGGAATCTACGCCGGGCTCACCGACCAGCCGCTGCAGCGCACCGCATGGCTCGCCCAGCACGCCGAGCTCGCCAAGGTGGAGCCCCGGCTCGGCCAGCGGATCGCGGCGCACCGCCAGTTCACGCACCGGGTCGCGGCCGAGCACGCCCTGCCGACCGACGGAACGTACCTGAGTGTCGAGGCCGCCACCGGCATCGACCTCGACACGACGAACCCGACCACGTCCCCGTCGCCCGCCGGGAACACCCCGGTCAACGGTCCCGGGCAGCCGGGCCCGCTCGCCGGAGGCATGAACGCGGCCGCTCCGGCCGGTGCCGCCCCGTACAACGGCGCCGAGCCGTTCGGGCAGCCGGTCGTCCCGGCCGCGCCGTCCGTGCCGCAGGGCGCGCCCGTGCACATCCCCGACACCGGGATGGCGTCGTCCGCTCCGGCCGGGCAGGGGCTGTCGGCGCCGATGGCCTCTTTCCGGCGCACCGTGCAGGCCGCGCTCCTCACTGAGAGCGAGGGCTCGCGATGAGTGACCTCAAAGAGCTCGCGAAGGAGTGGGCGGATTACGTCGGCCAGGACTCCACGGAGGACCCGGTGTGGCGGCGCGTGCACCTAGTGCACGCGGACGGATCGGACGAGGTGCTCATCCTGCGCAAGGACGAGGGGCCGGGGCTGATCGAGAGGACGGCTGAGGAGGTTGCGTGGCAGCGGGACTTCATGGATGCCGCGCCGAAGGGACTGAGCCTGCTGCGAGCGGCGCGGACTGACAAGGAACTGCACGGCTTTACCGGCGTATCCGTGGTCCTCCCCGAAATGGAGGCGGCGATCCGTGGGCTGCTGCTCAGCGCAGGCATGGACGCGCCGGAGTCCGGCTTCTTCGAGACCTACTCCACGGCGAAGGAGCTGTGATCATGGACTTCACTTCCCTGCTCTGGGACGAGACCGGCCGCGACATTGACACCGAGCAGTCCGAGCTGGCCCGTACGGCGGCGCTGACTGATGCGTCGGCGCTTGTGGGGCCGCTGCTGTTCCAGGCGACGGATGCCGAGGACTTCGGTCACCGTCTCGCGCTGGCGGAACCGCACCTGCAGGCGATCAGCACCCGGCGCGGGTACCCGGTCGAGGATCTGGCCGGGGACCTGACGCGGCGCTTCGAGATCCTGGCCCAGGCCACCAGTGCGGCCCGGGGCAAGCAGGCTGAGGCGCGCCGGGTTACGGCGGCTCAGGAAGCCCTCATGGACGCTCAGGTGGGCAAGCTGGCGGCGCACGCGGCTCGGGAGAACCCGAACATTCCGATGCGCGAGTGCCTGCGTCTGGCCACCGAGGCCGTCGCGAAGCACGCGGACTCCTACCCGCTGGCGTACGAGTCGTGGAACGGCACGGAGGACGGCCCGTTCACCGACAGGGCGAAGAAGTGGCAGCCGCCCGCCCTGCCCGGGGCCAAGCAGCCCGCCGCCGCTGCTGTACCGGGGAGCGGGGCGGGCCCGCAGGGCGGCGCGGGGCCGGGGATGTTCGACGAGGTCAAGCAGCGCCTGGACGACGCGGAGAACCGGGTCAACCAGCTGTCCGGCCCGTCGCGCCCCTCCGGCCCGACCTCGCCGACCGCGTCCCTGGACGAAATCACGACCGCCGGATTCATGGACCGCGTCAAGAACTGGTGGAACGGCAACGAAGCACGCGAGCCCCTCGGCCCGCCGGTCACCCCGATCCTGACGCACGTGCCTGATCCGCCCAGCGTCCCTGCGGCTACGGACCACGTGGAGCACTCCTACACCGACGGCCTGATGGACGGCTTCGACAAGCACAAGACCCACCTCGACGAGAAGTGGGACGCGAACGCCGCAGGACCGGGCGCCTCGCGCGAGTACCGCGACGCGCACGACCCGCTCCATGACACCTCCAACTACACCAAGGGGCTGATGGACGTGTTCGACCACGCGAAGTCCGAGATCGGTACCGGCGCCCACCACCCGGCCCCGGCCGGTGTCCCGGGCGGCTTCAGCCATGCCGAGACCGGTAGCAACCACGGCCAGCAGCAGCTGCCGACCGACCCGACGCCGGAGTTTTCCCACCCGGCGCACCCCGACGCAGCGGGCGGCCGCAACAGCGGAACGGAGCCGATCCCCAGCTACTTCCAGTACGGGGCCCCCCGGTAATGGGCCCCAACGGAGTCTGGGGCGTCATCCTCGGTGCCGCGTTCGCGTACGAGATGTATGGCGTGTTCAACAAGACCAGCGGCGACACGCTCTCCGAGCGGGTCCGCGCCTGGTTCCGCACCAGCACCCGGGGCGGGAAGGCGGCCTTCGTTATCGCTTGGCTCGGCCTGACCGCCTGGTTCATCCCGCACATCATCTTCGGAGGTAACTGATGAGCACCCCCGCCCAGCCCGAGTGGGCCTATGGAGCAGACTTCCAGGGCACCTCGACCGTGATACCGGGGCCGGACACTTACTCCGGTGTCACGCTGGAGTTCCGGATCAGCCGTGACATTCAGGGGCTTCCGGAAGGCACGACGGACCTCACTCCGCTGATGGTCGCCGAGTCGCTCAACAGTCTGCTCGTCGACAACGGCTGGCCCCCGGCCCAGTTCTGGGGCACGCCGGTCGACGCGAAGCTCAACGAACTGCCCTCCTGAGCGGAACCGGCCCTGTTACCGTCTGCGCAACGCCCCTTCCCGAACCTTGCCCCGGGGAGGGGCGTTGTGCTGTCCCCCTACGGCCGCGCGGCCGTAGGGGGTGGAGGTGGGGGCTATGACGCTGCGCCCGGTAGAGGCACACCAATCTGGCGATGGGATTACCATCGCGCACTGCCCGTTCTGCGGCTCGGGGCAGGTCATCGGCCGGTCCGACGGCAACACCGAGTGCAGTTTCTGCAATCAATCGTTCCTGGTGCGTGTCCAGCCGACGTACTCGGCGTTCCCGCAGTCGGTCGGAGGAGCCCCTGTCGACATCCCCGGCATGCCCGATCCCGCGATGGGCGGGATGCCGCCCGGCGGCGCGCCGGGCGAAGAGGGAATGGATGACGGTGGCGGTACCCCGCCGTTCGGTGGCGACGCGGACGGCGACGACCAGGGAGCCGAGGGTCCGCCGGATGACTCCGAGGACGACAGCGGAGGCGGCGCACCTCCGTTCGGGAAGAAGGAGTCCTCCTACCGCACAGGCCGGGGCCAGCGCCTCTCGCGCCCCTCGTACATCGGGTATCTGGCCGGTCTCCTGGAGGCGAAATGACGACCTCGGTGAAGGCGCGGGTGCAGCTCACCCTGGACGGGCAGACGTACGAGCCCGGTGAGTGGATCACACTTCCGGACGATCAGCGCCCGCGCGCGCAGGAGCTGATGGCCTACGGTCTGGTCGACGAAGCTCCGGCCGCTCCGGTGAAGGTGTCGCGGCGAAGGAAGGCATCCTAGAGCCGCTTGATCGCCTTCAGTGCGTTGATCACGAGCATGGAGTTGTGGCTGTCCATGCTCGTGAATAGATCCCTGAAGTTGACCTTTACCGAGCCGCTGCCGATCGAGCAGGCGGCCATCAGGAGAGCCAGCTCTCCGCCGGACTGGGGCCAGCGTTTTTTGGAAGCGGCCACCCAGTCGAGGACAGCGATCGGTTCGCCGTCGGGTCCAACGATGTCCGGGTCGTCGCTGTAGTCGATCAGGCCGCCCGCCCATAGGCGGCGCAGCCACCATTCCTCCTCGATCAGCATGTCGACTGCCGCCCTGGCCCCGGGGTCTCCTCCGTAGGTCCATGCCCGTAGCGCCGCATGCACCTGTTCCATCGTCACGTCTGTTCGCATGCGGGCATCCTCCCATCCGCTGCGCCCTGTCCGTGATGGCTTCCCCGGCCCTAGGGGGTGAGCCACCACCGGGGAGGAACCCATGCCGCAGAACAACAGCGAGGCAAGGACCGAGGCCGCGCTGAGCCGGATGTCCCGCCTCTTCCGCCGCGCGTCCCAACATCCCGGGGCTTCGCCGGAGGAGGCCGAGATGCGGGCGAACCGCCGCATGCGCAAGCGCGCGGCCGTTGGCGGCGGGGCGGGTGGCAGCAGTCCTCAGGTGAGCTTCGCGACGGCCCGGCCGCGCGACCCGCTGTTCTACTGGCGGCAGAACAACATGCCGTTCCAATTCGATGACCCGGCGCAGATGCAGAAAATGCGCGCGTACTGCCGCCTCGTTTATGCCTCGCACCCCATTGTGGGGTCCTGCGTCGACATCTATTCGAAGTACCCGCTGCTCGGAATGAAAATGTCATGCAAGGACGAGCGGCTGACCGAGTTTTACACCCAGCACTTCCTGACAAAGGACGGGCTGGACTACAACAAGTTCCTCGTCGATCTCGGCCGGGAGTACTGGACGGTCGGTGAGGCGTGGCCGCTGGGGACGTTCAACGAGCAGCTCGGCGTCTGGGACACCGAAGAGCTCCTCAACCCCGACGACGTGGAGGTTCAGCCCTCACCGTTCCTGCGTGACCCCCGGTTCCTGATCCGGCTGCCCACGCAGATGCGGGAGCTGATCCGCACCCGTCAGCCGGTGTGGGAGTACGCCAAGCTGATGGAGGCGTACCCGGAGCTGACGTATTACGCGGATGACAATTCACTGATGCCTGTTTCGAATATTCTGCTGCGTCAGCTGAAGTTCGAGGCGGATACGTTTAACCGTCGCGGCATTCCTCTTCTGTACCGGGCGATGCGTTCGCTGATGCAGGAGGAGATGCTGAATACGGCGGTCGATTCAATTGCCGACCGGCTGTATATGCCGATCATTCTGGCGAAGCTCGGCGCGTCCGCGTCCGACCTGGGCACGCAGGTGCCGTGGATCCCGACGCAGGACGACCTCGCCGACTTCGAGGAGGCCGTAGACACGGCCCTGGCGGGCGACTTCCGCATCATCCTGTCCCACTTCGGCGTGGAGATGGAGGCGGTCCTCGGCAAGGAGGACATGCCTGACATGAGCGGCGAGTTCGAGCGGATCGAGGGCCGGATCCTCCAGACGTTCGGCCTGTCCAAGACGATGCTCGCCGGTGCCTCCTCCGGCGAGACGTACGCGGCCGACGCCCTGAACCGCGACCTGGTCACGCAGATGCTGACGAACTACCAGCAGCTCGTGAACTCGCACTACCGCGAGCGCGCGCTGGTCGTCGCCGAGGCGCAGGAGCACTTCGACTACGAAGAACGCGGCGGCCGCCGGTACGTGAAGATGGAAGAAGTCTTCGAGATCGACGAGGAGTCCGGCGAGGAACGCATCGTCGAGCAGCCGAAGCTCCTCATCCCGGACCTGCAGTTCCGCACCATGTCGCTGCAGGACGAGGCCGCGCAGACCGAGTTCTTCGAGGCCCTGCGCGAGGCCGGAGTCCCGATCTCCATGCGGACCCGGCTGCACAACGTGCAGATCGACCTCGACGACGAGGTCGAGCGGGCGCGCGATGAGGCTGTGCAGCTCGCGGTGGCTGAGCAGGAGACCCGCAAGGCGACGTACATCGCGTTGCGGGATGCGGGCCTGCCGATCCCGATCGATCTGCGTGCCGACTTCGAACCGCGCGCGCTGCCGGAGGGTCAGGACCCCCTGCAGTTGCAGGCGGACGGGCTGAGGGTCCCGATGCTGGGCCTGGACCCGACCGGGTCGCAGCCCACGCTCGCGCCCACGGTGCAGGACCTGCAGACCACTCCGGCCGACGGCGGTGTCGTCGAGCCCGGTTCGGTGCCGGAGCCGGTGGACGCCGACGGCGGGGCCCGGCCGGACGAGTCAGACGAGCAGCGCGAGTCGATGCCCAAGCAGTCCTCCCTCACGGCCAAGTCGGTTCTGCACCGGCGCGCGGGCCGGATCCGGGAGCTCGCCAACGTGCATCAGCCCAAGGTCAAGATCCCCGCGAAGCAGAGCGCCGTGGAGGGCGAGCCCGAGCCGGAGCCCCCCGTGGCTGTGCAGCGCCGCCAGCCGGTCGGAATCTACGGCGACCCCCGCCATATCGGGATGCGGCGCCACATCCCCAAAGACGAAGTACAGGAGCTGCAGGCATGAGTTTCACGCTGATCCCGATCACCGGCACGTACCTCAACGGGGCGACCCCGCGTACGGGCACGGTGCAGCTGCAGCTCACCGGGGCGCTTTACAACCAGGGCGTCACGGCTGACCGGCAGCCCAAGATCGTTTCTCTGGTCAACGGGGAGATCAGTACGTCGTTCGTGGCCACGAACGACCCGGACACGCTGCCGGTTGGCGGCGGCACGGTGGAGGTCACCGAGACACTGTCGGGCCTGCCCACGGTCACCTACCTCATCGCACTGCCGTACAACGGCGGCCCTGTGAATCTGCAGACCGCTCCCCGGCTGTCTGCGGAGGACGTTCCAGGCCCGGCGATGATCGCCCAGCCGCTCAACGAACGGGGGCGGCCCAACGGATATGCGGGGCTCGACGGGTCCGGCCGCGTCTTCCGGGACCAGCTGCCCGCAGATCTGGGCGGCGGAGGCAGCGGAGGAGGCGGGGTCGTGATCAGCGGCCAGGCCACCGATATCCAGCCGCTCGGCTCCCGGGCAGCAGGATCCACCGGCATGGCAGCCGACGCCAGTCACGTACACGAGGTGCCGCCCTTGCACCAGCTGAAGCCGCCCACGGCACCAGTTGCCATGGGCGGGCAGCGACTGACCGGCCTCGCGGCCGGGGTGGACCCTCAGGACGCGGCCACCATGGCCCAGATCGGACAGTCCGTCCTGGGCTGGGTCAACGTCAAGGACAAGGCGTACGGGGCCAAGGGAGACGGCGTAACGAACGACACCGCCGCGATCCAGGCCGCCTTGAACGCATGCGCGCCTGGTGGCATCGTCTACATTCCCGAGGGCGTCTACCGGACCTCCGCACCCCTCACGCCTCCTCCCGCCGTCACCGTGCGGGGCTCGCACGCGAACATGATGGCTGTCCCCGGACTCGTGGATCCGCCGTGCTACCTCCAGCCGCTGCCCACCTTCACCGGCACGGCCATGATCGTGCTTAAGGACCAACAGGCCGGGGCCTACCCGTCCGGTTCGGCGGAGCACCGCATCGAGAACCTGATGCTCGACGGATCCACACTGGACGGTACGAAGCCGGTCGACGGGGTCTACGCCGAGGGCAACATCCAGAACGTCCGGCTGCTGAACGTGACGATCCGCCGGATGTCCAACAACGGCATCGTTACGGCGGGCAAGGCCAACGTCTTCCCCTCCAACTGGCGCATGTCGAACGTGATAGTCGACAGCTGCCGGGCCAACGGTGTGGCCATCACGCGGCTGGCCGACCTGACCATGCTCGACTGCCAGGTCGTCGGATCCTGGGGCCACGGCATAGTCCTCGACAACATCGCCAACGGCCTGGTGATCGGCTGCCGCAGCGAGTGGAACGGGAACCACGGCATCCGGCTCACCGGCGCGTGGGGCAACGGAACGGGCTCCGGCGGGCTGCTGATGTCGGCGTGCGCGACCGACCGCAACGGCTGGAACGGGGTCCATATCGACGCCTCCGGCGCCGCGCCCCTCACCATCAGCGGCCTGATGACGCGGCGTGACGGGCGCAACGGCGGCACGGGCGGCGGATCGTATGCAGGGTTCGCGGTCGCCTCGGCCACGGCGCCGGTCCTGGTCGACGCCCTCACCTGCTACCCGGGCACCGACGACGACGGCACGGGCGTCGCCTCCCCGCAGTACGGGGCCTACCTCACCGGGGCCAGCCAGGTCCAGATCGGCGGCGGCTACCTTCACGCCGTCGAGGACGGTCTCAAGGACTCCACGGTGGGCGGATCCGTCGCGGTCGGCGCCGAAGTCACCGTGCGCAGCGGCGCCTCCAACACGACGTCGGACCGGTTGCGCCGCTACACGCGCGAGACGAACGTGACCATCAACAGCCTGCTGGGTGAGACCCCGTTCTTCATCGCCCACCGGGGCAGCGGGATGGAGTACCCCGAGCACACCATGGCCGCTTACGAGTCCGCCGTGGCGGGCGGGGTCAAGGCCATCGAGGTGTCGGTACAGGTCACGGCCGACGGGGTGCTGGTGTGCTGCCACGACCAGACGCTGGAGCGCACGACCAACGGAGTCGGGAACGTCTCGGCCTGGACATACCAGGCACTGCGGAACAAGGTGCGCACGAACCTGCGGCCGCTGCTGGGTGACGGCTGGATCGAGCAGGAGATCCCGACGCTCAAGGATGTCCTGGACCGGTTCCTCGGCAGGGTCGTGATCTTCCTGGAGGCGAAGTCGAACGTCTCCGTCCCGATCGTGCAGAAGATGCTGACCGACTTCTACCCGCACGCCAACCAGTCCTTGGTGTGGAAGGGGCACTACCAGGGAACGTCCTTCCCTTGGGCAAAAGCGCACAATATGGCTACATGGGCATATGTGGATGCAAACACCACAGATGCTCAGATGGATGCGATCTCTACACAACCGGACATGTGGGGGGTGCCTCACACGATGACCGACACCCGGATCGGACAGATCGTCGCCCGGAACAAGCCGACCATCTGCTGGGAGGTCCACCGTCGTTCGGACGTCACCCGGCTCTCGGCCCTCGGAGTGCGGGGCATGATGTGCGCGCAGCTCCAGTACGTACGCGGGACCACCCAGCTGGGTACCACGGACGACTGGGACACGTCGGTCAAGGCTCCCGGCGACATGGGGACCGTGCTCTACACCAACAACCGGGCCCTGAAGTACGCGGGTGACGGCAGCGTCCACTTCGACGTCGTCGGCGCTGCAGCGCTCATCGGTTCCCGATCCCTGCCGACGTTTCCGACCAACGGCTACCGGATCCTCTTCAAGATGAAGTACGAGGGGCTGCCCGCCTCCAACGAGCACGCGGGCATCGCCTTCGGGAAGGTTGCGGACGACTCGTACCGGTTCGACCTGGCGAACCCGTCGGGCGGCTACCACGTCGTCATGCGCGGATCGGGTCAGATGCAGCTGTACACGCATGCGGCCGGGTCGACCACAGGAACGGCGATCGGCACCGCCACAACGACGGCGCCGGTAGCCGGTCAGTGGATGTCGTTCCAGATCGACGTGACCCCCACCCAGGTCATCCTCAGCCGTACCGACGTCGGGCCGGTGGTCACGATCACAGCCGACAACACCGACTACCGGGGCGGGTATCTGCACCTGACGGCAGGGTCGGTCGGCTCTCTGGCCAACCGCCCGCACTGGCAGGACCTGATCGTCACACCGCTGTAGGTGCTGTCCGGCCCCGCCCAGCCCTCCCCAAGGGGCGAGAAATCATCGTCCCGGGGAGGGCCACCATGGCAGCCGAGATCAACGCCGCTGACGTCATCAGCAAAGCCAGGAGCGAAGTCGGTCACCACGAGGGCCGCTCCGGAGGTCACTGGAACAACGACCAGAAGTACTCCAAGGAGACGCCGGGCCTTCAGTGGTCCAACTTCATGGCCTGGTGCTGCACGTTCATCGTCTGGTGCGCCAACAAGGCGGGCGACAAGACGATCGTGCCGGTCACCGCCTCGTGCATCAACGCGGTGAACACCTACCGCGCCTGGAAGCGATTCTCGTACTTCCCCGCGACCGGCGCGCAGGTCTTCTTCGGGCCGAACGGCGGCCGCCACACCGGACTCTGCATCAGATGGAGCAAAACTCACATCTGGACCATAGAGGGCAATACGAACGACGACGGGTCGCCCGAGGGCGATGGGGTCTACGAGAAGCAGTACCTGCGGACCGACCCCTACGTGTACGGCTACGGCTACCCGAAGTACGCACACGCCATGGACTCCGCCGACCCGGACTGGAACGAGCCCGGCAAGGCTCCGGAGAAGAAGCCGACTCCGCCCCCCGCACCGGCGAAGGCCCCGGCCTTCCCCGGCCGCGAGTACTTCAGGCTCGGAGCGAAGAACAAGTACGCCAAGCAGCTGCAGACCTGGCTGGCCAAGGGCGGCTGGGGCCCGAAGTACCAGGTCGGCCCGTCGGAGACCATGTCCAAGATCGACCTGGACAAGGTCAAGGCCCTGCAGAAGCACTACCTCTCCGCGCTCGGCCCGGCCGACGGTCTGACCGGCCCGAAGACCTGGCAGTACGCCTGGGAAGTCGCCAACGGCAAGCGCAAGAAGTAGCCGCCCGGAGGCCCCGGATCGCGCCAATCTCCAGCGATCCGGGGCCTTCGCGCTGTCCTGGCACAGGCGGCGGCCGGACAAGGGGTGACAGGCAGGCCAAAGATCGAGGAGCGCCATGACGACCGAGCCCGACCCCACAATGGGGCAGCTGTGGCGGATGATCGAGGCCGACTCCCGCACCACCAGGCTCCACGTCCAGCAAACGCTCGACGACGTAAAGAAGCGCCTGGACGGCTTCATGACCAAGGACCTCTGGGAGTCCGAGAAGCGGGCGCTGGAGCAGCGCATCGAAGCGGCCGAGCGGGAATTGCGCGCGCAGGCAGCTCGGCACAACGCGCTGAAGGAAAAGCTCGAACGCGAAGCGCAGGAAGAAGCCCAAGCGCGCCGCCAGAACGGCCGCGAGTTCATCTACAAGGGCGTCATCCCCGTCCTCGCTCTGCTGGTCGCGGCGATCTCCTTGTACCTCGGCATGCGCTGACTCCCTGTCTCAGCGCCCGCGAGCACGCCCAAGAGGCGAAAGAATGGCCGTCACCGGAGGAGGACCGCGTGGGCATCCAGCCGCACATTCCGCAGCGTCACCAGCACGAGACGCTGGGCATGCAGCGCCTGGCCGTCGTCTCTGAGGACTACTGGGACTTCAAGCCCACGCAGCGAGTCCAGACCACCGACGGATTCCCCGGCACGGTCACGGCCGTCCAGGACGGCCCGTTCCCGGGCTCCGAGGAGTACCAGGTCACTCTGGACGGCGGAATGGGCGGTGGCGCCTACACGGCCTCCCAGCTGCGTCCGGCGGCCAGTGCCACGGCGGCCATGGAGCAGACGGCGGCCGCCGACTACCCGGAGCTGGCCCAAGTCCTCGTCGACCGCCCCGACCCGGCGCTGCAGCAGGTCTTCGCGGCCAGGACGGCAGCGGCCGCGCCGGTCAGCGTCGCGCCGGAGCTCTTCGCCTCACTGGTCACCACGGCGGCCGCCGACGCCGACTTCCGTTTCCAGGTCACCGCCGCCTGGCGCGACGTCGTCGCCAAGGCCAAGCGAATCCGCACCGAGGGTCGCCTGCGCGTCACCATGGCCAGCGACGGCCTCGTCTTCGCCGAGGTCAAGGGCGACCACGAGGTCTACGAGACCGGCCTGCAGCGCTTCCCCGGCAAGATGGCCGCGCACGTCTGGTCCTGCGGCTGCAAGTGGGGCGCCTACCACTGGGGCGCCGACGACGACTTCAGCCGCTTCGCCGGACGCATGTGCTCCCACGCGCTGGCCCTGCAGTACGAGGCCCAGTCCCGGGGCATGTTCGGCAAGGACATCAACGCCGACGAGGAACGCCCCTCCTGGGTGCCGCGCAAGGTCGTCGTCCGCTACGACATCGACGCCGACCAGCACCGCCTCGCACCCGCCACGGCGGCCCGGAGAGAAGCGTCGGTCAACCCCCACGGTCTGTACCTGCGGTTCGGCGACTGGTCGCGTGATGAACGGTCCAATAACAACATCACCGGCGGCAAGGAGGACGGGGTCAGCGTCTACGACCTCGACCACAAGGGCAACCCGATGGACCCCGACCCACACGGCGAGACCGAGCACTGGCCGATGGAGGAGATGCACGGCCGGATCGGGAACGCTGAGAGCGACCGAAAGTGGGGCAACGACCGCCCTCACCGCCAAGCGCACATTGTGAAGGGTGACATCGTCGGATTCGGGCAGGACAACGAGCCGTTGCTGCAGAACGTGAAGCGCGTCGGTGACTGGATGGATCACCGGCACCACTTCATGCCCGACGCCAAGCCGCACCCTCTCGGTCGCAGCGAAGACCACGAGGAGTACGAACCGCCGGAGCACCTTCCCGAACACAACCACGTGGCATCTCTGATCGGCCCTCCCCTCTCCGACGTTGCCCGTGTGGCCGTGGCTGCCGGGGAAAATCACTTGGAGGTCTCGCTGGCCCTGAGCGCGGTCGGAGTCATGGCTTCGGTGGATGCGCCGTTCGGTGAGCCGTCGGGGACGTCGTATCAGCTGCCGAAGGCGCCGGGGGCGACGCAGAAGAAGATGCCGTGGGAGAACCCGGCGTCGGCCGGGCCGCTCGCGGGCGCGGACCCGACGGGGTGGAACCGGAAGCTGCCGCTGGAGTCGTACGCGGCGCTGGAATCGGCCCTGTTCGAGCCCGGCGGCGCGGAGGCGGAGCTGCACGACGAGCCGGAGGGCGCGCTGCCCGCGACTGACGGGGTGCAGCTCCCGTCCGACGACGAGGCGCTCACGCCGTCGCTGGGCGGCCTGCGGACGCACGCCCTGAAGGACTTCACCCTCGCCGAGCGGCAGGCGCTCATCAATGAGGGGGAGGGGGTCCTGGCCGCGAACCTGGACCGCCTGAGTATCGAGGGAACCCACTACGCCGACCTGGAGCAGATCCTGGCGGCACAGGAGGACGACACCACATGGCTGGAATGACGGACAGCACGCTCTCGAACGAGGCCGCTGCGGAGGACAGCATGGACCCCTTCGGCGGGGGCAGCCACGTCATCTCGTGGCCGCGCGCGGTGACGGTCGGCCAGCTCACCGACGAGATCGCGCAGGCGCTCGGCAACGAGGTGAGCATCGCTGTAGCGATGCCGACGGACGCCAACGGCGCCGACCGCGAGGTCAGCGGCCAGCACCCGCTGAAGATCTTCGTGACGCCGCCGTCGACCGATCTCGCCGCCGTAAAGCAGCTGCTGGCCGCACACCGTCCGGATCCGCACTACGGCATGTCGGACGAGGACATCAAGCGCGGCAGTCTGGAGCGGAAGATCCGCTCCGGCGAGGAACTGACGATGGCTGAGGTTCAGGCCGCGCTGCGGATGCTCATTCGCTGACCGCTTCGCCCTCGGCCTGGTTGCACTACAGGCCGAGGGCGAAGACCGGACCGGCCACGATCGCGCCGAGGGCGGCACCGGCCACGGTCTGCCAGGGGGTGTGGTCCTTGAGCTGGGCCCGGGACCAGGCGACCATCGGGACGAGCGCGATGGACAGCAGCCACCACGGCCCGTAGAGCAGGCCGAGCATGGCGAGCGCTCCGGTCAGGACCGAGGTGTGAACGGAGATCTTCCACCACCTGGTGATGGGCCATATCGCTGCCAGCGTGACGAGCATGGCGGCCACCATGGACAGCATCGGGGCCGGGGCGCCGCCCAGGGACATGGCGGCCAGGCAGATGCCGACGGACGCCAGTATCACGGGGATGACGACCATTCGGCGCGAGCGGTCCGTGAGGTGCCGGTTGCCCCACCGGCCGTCGCCCTCGCGTATGACGATGTAGGCGATGGGGATGCCCGCGCAGAAGGTGATGGCGAGCAGTCCCCAGCCGATCCCCGGCCAGCCGTACCGGGCGCCGACGAGCAGGCATAGGGCGACGATGACGTTCTTCGGGTCGACGCCGTCGGTGAGTGCTCTGGCTGCGCGAGTCTTCATCTCAGGGGTCATGTGAGGGCCAGGCGCCTGTCGAGGCTGCTCATGACCACCCGGTTGTTCATGGCTTTCCCGATCGGCAGCAGCGCCTGGGTTGTCCTCTGCAGGTCTGCGCCAGGGTGGAGGATCGCGTTCTCCGGCGGGCTGTTAAACGGTTCCTGGCCAGCCTTTTTGCGCTGGATCGCGGTACGCAGAAGGTAGGCGGGGACCGTGTGAGGCGGAAGCCCGAGCTCCTCGGCTGTCCGTTCAGCGCTCTCATACAGGTCCGGGTCGACGTAGTCCTGGAGCGTCAGCGAGGCGTCGCAGATCTGGTTGATCCGTCGCCGGAGCCGGTAGTCGAGTCCGCGCCAGTTCCAGAAGTCGGCCCACTTGGCAAGCAGGCCGGTCAGGTGGGAGTGCAGTCGGGGGGCTCGCTGGCGAAGCCAGTTCAGGGACGTTGAGTTGCGGTGGTCTTTGCCGTAGACGACCTCGGGAACCGCCTCGGTGAGGCGGGCCCACAGGGGGCGCAGGTCGTTGACCGCCGCGTGTGCGTCCATGCGGGCTCCCATGCGCTCCCAGGCGGGAACGGCACTGCCCATCAGGACGAGTGCTACGCAGCCGACGAGGGTGATGTTGGAGGCGACGTAGACGAAGGTGTCGCCGCCCAGGAAGGGCTTGTCGGCGAGGCGGGTGACGAGATACCCGGTGCGGACGATTCCGTAGCAGGCGCCGACGGCGCAGCCGAGCGAGAGTCCTTGCATGGAGATCTTGAAGGATCCCTGGGCGCGGGCATCGCGACCGGCTGCCGAGCACATCATGCTTGCGCAGACCATGCCGAATATGAGGTAGGCGTAGAAGAGGATCAGGTGGAGGGATCCCCAGAGGTGTCCTGCCTGCTGGAAGATGAAGTCGGCGTCCTCGGTTCCGCGCCCGGTACGCCGGTAGGCGAGGGGGAAGATCGCGGTGATGACGATGATCGCTCCCCAGGTGACGACGCGGCGGGGGCGGTTGCTGATGGCGCGGCGGTAGCGGGGTTCACGTTTGCCGTCATCGCGGCCGGGGACGACGGCGATGACCCAGCGCAGAAGTCCGGCGACGGCGGCGATCCCGCACAGGTGCTTGGTGAGGGTGGCGGCGTCGTCGATGCCGGTCGCGTCGTAGATGAAGTCCCCGATGGCGCTGATCCTGGTAATCATCGAGACGTCGAGTGCGGCAAAAACAAACCAGAGGGTTCGTCCCTGCGGTGCACGCAGGGCGGCGGGTGTACGCCAGATGACCACGGCCGTCAGCGGTATGACGACCATCCAGGCAAACAGGTCGGGCGTGTCGGTCACCAGGCGCTCCGGGTTTCGAGGCTGTTTCTCATGTTGCTCAGCAGGTCGGGGGTCGAGTCGGGCGCCCGCTGCAGCCACTCCTCCGCGAAGTAGCCGAACTCCTCGGCGCGCCGCTCACGTTCTTCGCTGAAATCCGTGCGGCACATGCTTCGTTCCCACAAATCCGCGTCGGTATGAGTGCAGATGCCCTGGAGCATACGGAACAAGGTGGCCAGATCGAGGGGGTCGGGCTCGTCGCCATTGACCATGTGCCCGACCTCGTGGCCGATGATGTGCCCGTACTGCACGCCGCTTGCTGCCGGATGGACCCAGATCAGGTCCGTGTCTCCAGCTGTTACCCAGGCGCCGCTCGGACCTCCGGGTGACGCCACGAGCGGATCCCGGCTCAGGACCAGCTCGTTGCCCCGGACTTGGCGTACGTACTCGCGTAGCAGCATCTCGGGGGTGCGATCTCCGTTGGGCAGGACGAGACCCTGCAGAGCTTGGGCCCACTCGTGCTTACGGGTCCGTCCCCACCCCAGCTTGAACTTCATCCCCGCCCACCTTGCGCATGATCACTGTCCTCGTTGAATACAGCACTAAGCGTAGGGCACTGGGGTGACATCGATACCGTCTGGTCTGTTCTTGATCAATCGTTTGGCGTCGCCGCCTCGATGGCGGCCGAGAGTACGCGGATGACCCCCATGGCCTTCTGGGGGTTGAGTTGCCCGGCTCCCCGCATGGCAACCATCAGCTCCTCGGTACCCATGCCGCTCTCCTTCGCACGCCGGAAGAGGTTCTGGGCGGCCAGCATCATCTCGATCTCGGCCTCCGCCTCCCTCGTCTCCGGTGTGGCGTCGGCCCCTGAGAAGAAGTAGGCGGGGCTGACCCGGAAGAAGCTGGCGAGCGCCTGGATGACGTCCTTCGTCGGGTTAGTCCGCTTTCCGCTGCGGAGTTCTCTCAGGTAGGACGCCTGGATGGGCTGCTTGCCCTGGTCGAGCTTCTCGTTGATCTTGTCCAGGGCGGCAACGGCCGACTGGTGCTCGGGTGATCCCACGGGCGCTGAATCGATCTCAAACTTTTTCTGTTCGATGTACAACCGTGAGGCACCCTCAGCGATCTCAGGGACTGAGTAAACCCCCTCGCCTTCCTCTGGCCTCTTCCTCTTCAGCTGCTGCAGGGTCTGAATCTTGGTGGCGAGCGATCCGGCGGGGGCGGGATCGCTCTGGGGCGCCGTCATCGGGGCCCTCCCCTCTCAACTTGGAAAAATCTCCCCGTCGTTCCGCCAGATCCTACCCACGGTGGCGACTTCAGCCACACCGTCACTCTTAAATGAAGCTTATGTGTGGCTGAAGTTGACACTAAGGGGGCCTGGCGTCATACCATCGGCGCAGCAATCGACAGAACGTGTGCACGGGGGTGAGCAGGGTGACGATCGGAGTGACCTCAGACACCCTGTGCCCCGGAATTGTCACGGGAGTCCTGTCTCGTACGGCCCCAAGCGCTGTAACGGGTGAGACGTCACGTCACCCAGCACGAGGAGCCGTTGTGGCTGTCGTACCCGCACCTGCCGCCGTACGGACGATCGCACCGATCGTTGTCGGGGCCGTCCTGTCCTTCCTCACCACGCGCGGCATTGAGGTGAGCTCAGAGACTCGTGACTACCTGACCCTGGGCACCGCCGGAGTGCTGGGGTCGACGTACTACGTGGCCCTGCTCGCGCTTGAATCTCGCTGGCCCCGACTGGGCATCCTTCTCGGCTCCACCGCCAGGCCGATCTACGAGGGAAAGCACCGAAAGGCCAGTTCCGATCCGACGGCCGCCACGTCGGACTCTCCGGACGAGAAGCTGTAGACCGCCAACTACCGCTGAACCAGACCGGAGCAAAGGCCCCGGCTGACCACACTTCCCTACCCAGGAAGGTCAGCCGGGGCCTTCTCGCATGCCAGCACAAGGGTGCGTCGTCCAGTCCAACGAGGCACAGTCCGAACCGTAGCGGGTTATTTCATGTGAGTCTATTTGTCGCCAAAGAGATGGGCGCCATTCCGCTTGCGTCTCGTCGCAGATTATCCACCGACCTTTGGCCATAGCTTCGCCACCTACACGGTCCTCTCACAAAAGACGCCACATCGTTGCCGCCCGAGGCCGTTCCTGTTCGTCGCACCGCAGCCACCCCCAAGGGGCGAGAGCGCGGAAGCGCTGCAGTCCGCACAGGAGGATGCCCGGTGCTGAAGTTCGCCACGGCCCAGATCATCGCCGCAAGCTACGGCGACCAGCACATGCTGACCAAGGCGGCACACCGGGCCGTCTTCCAGTACGAGGTGCGTCCCGGCTACCTGTACGTCCGCTCCCGGGCCATCAGCTCTCGCTGCAACGACAACCACGACGAGTTCCCCGCAGAGGAGATCAAGAAGGCGTACGCCTCCTTCGTCGGCAAGCCCGTCTTCGTGAACCACAACAACGAGAATCATCGGCGCGCCCGGGGCATCATCATCGACGCGGTCCTCCACGAGGACAGAAACCCCGACGGCACTCCAGATACCTGGGTCGAAGTACTCATGGAGGTCGACGCCAAGAATTTCCCGAAGCTGGCCAAGGCCATCCTCGCTGGACACGTCGACCGCACCAGTATGGGCTGCGACGTCGAGCGCTCCGTCTGCTCCGCCTGCGGCAACGCCGCCACCACCCCCGCCGAGTACTGCGCGCACATTCCGGGCCTCAAGGGGCGCCGCATCTTCCGGCACACCGCCAGCGGCAAGCGCGTCGGCGAACTCGTCCGCGAGACCTGCTACGGCCTGAAGTTCTTCGAGAACAGCCTCCTCGTCGAGCCTCCGGCCGACCCGACCGCCCACTTCCTCGGTGTCGACTCCACCGGCCTGAGTTCCACCGCCGCCATCAACCCGGCCGAGTTCGACGACGACGAGCCGGAAGAGGACGACGGCAGCACTCTCACGCCCGCCCCCAAGCACCCGAGCCTCAAGGATCTGTACGACGCCAGGGAGCGCGCGGATCGCGGCTTCGCCGCCGTCACCCCGAACCGGACCACGCCCCAGATTCCGGACGGCTGGAAGCGTGACGTTCGGGGACCGGCCCGCCAGGACCACGTCGACAAGACGCCCACCGGCGGCGTGCACCGCAAGGACTACCCCGAGCGGCTCCAGCAGCGCCGCGAGCGGGCCGTCACGGAGTCACGCCCGTTCACGCCCGGGATCCAGAGCCTCAACAAGGCAATGGCCGTCGAGGCGGCGGGCCCGCAGTATCCGAATCCGGGCGACCACCCGTGGTTCAAGGAGACCGGCCTGAGCCACGAGCACGTCCTGTCGCACTGGGACCAGGCCACCGACGAGGAGAAGAAGCAGGGGGCCCGCTGGTACCCGGACGCCCATCACGTCGCGAAGGCCATCGCCAAGCTTGACCCGAAGATCACGGATGACCGGGAGGCAGCACACAAGGGCGCTGGTGTCCTGTCGGCGTACAGTCCGCAGCAGAACTGGTGGGCCAACCAGCACAACGCGGCCAGGTCGTTCGTCCAGGGCAAGGCCGTCGGCAAGGGTGAGGGCCTCATGGTCATGGGCTCCCACGCCACGGCTGCCCAGAAGATCATGAACGGTGAGGACCACCAGAAGGTCCTCAAGGGCCCCAAGACGCAGGACTTTGCCCACCTCATCGAGCACGCTGGGAACGACGAGCACGGACAGCCGTCCAACCGTGTCGTCATGGACCGCCACGCCCTGTCCGTGGCCGCCGGACGCCGCCTGAATGCCGATCAGGCCAAGGGATTCCAGTCCGGGAACCGGCACTACTACGAGCACGCCGCCGAGCACTACCGCACGGCGGCCGCCGTCATCTCCGACCGCGAGGGCCGCCATGTCCCGCCCCACGAGGTCCAGGCCGTCACCTGGCTCACCCGCCAGCGGCTCAACGCAGCCGAGGACGAAGGCTCGCCCGGCGGCAAGGGTCGCCAGACCGTCCAGCGTAACCAGCGCGCGCAGTGGAAGGATCTGGCTGGGGAGCACACCCCTCACCTCAAGGAGGACGGGAACTCCCACGTCTCCCGCCTCGTGGACCCACTCATGATCAACGCGGACGGCAGTATCAGCGCCGTGGCGTACGGCGAGATCAAGGCCCCGCAGGACGTCGACACGCTTCGTGAGGAGAACTGCCCGGTCTGCGGTGACGCCGACACCTACGACGGCCTCGCCTGCCAGGTCTGCGGATTCATCAGCCCTCCGGCCCAGTTTCGCAACCCCGACCTCGACATGGCCAAGAACATGGACCTGCGCAAGCAGGTCGTCGACCCGTCGCTCGTGGACGACAACGGCGAGTTGCAGCGCACCGACCAGAACGGCCAGCCGCTGCCCTCGCAGGAGGGGGAGGCGGACGGCAACCAGCTCGTTGACCCCGACCAGGTCGACGAGAACGGCCTCACGCCTTCTCCGTACGGTGACCAGGCCCTGGATGGCACCCAGCGCGGCGGCCCGGCGGTCTCCGACCGCAACGGCGACGGCCTCATCCAGCCCGACGAGATCGACCCTGATGGCAACGCCAACCTCCAGAACGACATGGTCGACCCCGAGATGGGCGGTCAGGCCGGGCCGCGCGAGCTTCCCTACAAGGGGCAGGATCACACCGGGGACTCCTTCACGCAGGGGCCGGACATGCCCTACCGGCCCAGCGGCCCGGAGGGACCCGACGGCCTGTCCAGCGAGGACGACACCACCGGTGCACCCGTCCCCGGCACTCCTAACGATGGCGTGCCCGACCTGTTCTGCCCGACCTGCGGCTTCGGAGCCGACGCGACTCCGCCGCAGACCCAGAACATGGCCAACCCCGAGGAGCAGGCCATGGACGGCATCGTGTCGGGCGACGTCTGCCCGAGCTGCCGCCGCGACCAGCTCCTGACGCCGGGGGAGATCAACGGCAATTACTCGAAGTCGCCTGCTGTCGAATCGCCCGCATGGGGCTCGCAAGGGGTGTAGAAGTGCCCACGGCCGCAGCCGTGAGCAACGAGGCTTTGAAGGAGCAGAGTATGAGCCGTCCGCTCATGGCCGCCCTCGCGGCGCAGCAGACCGTCCAGGACGACCAGCGCAAGCAGCTCGCCGTCCAGGGTGCGCAGATCGCCCTGATCGCGCGCCTGGCCGGTGTCACCGACCAGGTCAACCAGATCGCCGTCACCGCCGACATCAACAACCCGGCCCAGCCGATCGAGGACGGCCCCGAGCAGGGGCCGTCCGAGACGACCGAGCAGGCGGCGACCTCGGAGACCAACGACGACGTCCGCTCCCCGGGCCAGACCGGGAACTCCACCCAGGGTGTTCCGGCCGCCGCCACCGACGTCGCGCTCCAGCCGGGCGGCACCCTCCCGGCCGAGCCGTATGGCAACCTGCAGGACGTCACCGCGCCGGTCTCCGGCGTAAACACCGGCGAAGTCGGCGGCGACCAGACAAAGATCGAGACCGACGTGCGTGTCGGCAACCCGATGGTCCCCGACGTCGCGTTCCCCTGGACCATCAGCGACAACCAGTCCAACTCGGCGCCGCCCAGCAGCGGCGAGATGGCTGGAGGCGGCCCCAGCCGCACCCATGCCTGCATGCGCCTCGCGCGTCTGCAGATCCAGGCCGGAATCGCCCAGGGCGATGACCTCACGCTGGGCGCGCGCATCGAGGCCAACCCGGCCATGAGTAACGCGCTGATCACCCACGAGATCAACGTGCTGTCCGGAGTCGTCAAGTCCGCCTCCAGGACCTCTCCTTCGTCCGGGCCCCGCATCGCGTCGCGTTCCCCCGAGCGGGTGGCCCCGTCGCTGGCCTCCCTCTCCACCGCGACCAGCACCAGCCAGGCCGTCGAGGACAGCGAGCTCTTCGACTGACCCAGCCGTACCGAAATCGAAGGGCCCGGACCTCCCCGCCGGGCCCTTCGTCATATCCCAAGAAATTCATCCCCACTTCTCCCTGTCCCCCGCAACGTCGGCCGCGCATAGGGGGTGAAGACGGCCTGCCGGTCCCGGCAGCCAGCCGAGACACAGGAGGGCGGAACACATGATCCGCGTTCGGGCCAATAACGCCCACATCAAGCGCACCTTCCGTCCCACGTACGCATGGACCCAGGCAACGCCGAAGGCGGTCTTCCTGGACCCGGCGTGGGACCGCAGCGTGCTCATCTACCCGGGCATGGTCGCGATGCGCACCACGGGCGAGCTGGTCACGCTGATCAACAACGTCGGCGTCCCCTACGGCTTCATCGGCGACTACGTCGGCGGAGACGGCTTCGACCCGCTGCTCGACGTCGGCATCAACGCCACCTCTGTCTGGGTCATGGGCGCCGACGCGGAGGCCGAGATCCTCGCCCCCGCGTTCGACGACACCCTCGCCTGGAACGACCCGGGCACCGGAGCCGAACTCCTGGTCCACGCCCAGACCGCCGGAGCCAACCGGGGCAAGCTCGTCCCGGCCGGAACCGCCGGTGCCTCCTCGCAGCCGGTCGCCCGACTGCTCAAGGTCAACTCGCCCTCCAAGATCACCATCGGCGGCCTGCGCTAACCGCGCCCCGTAGCCGAGCTGAGAGGAACTCACACATCATGACCGCAACGCTCACCACGGGGCACAAGGGCGGCGCCACCTCCAAGAAGTCGGACGACTACGTCGCCGAAATCCTGGCCCGCCGCGAAGCCAAGGGCGGCTCCACGCTCTCCTTCGCCGCGAAGCAGCAGCGCCTGCAGACCGTCGCCTCCGACCAGACCAACGGCATCACCCGCCTCGGCGTCGGCATGATCGGCCCGATCCAGCTGAAGCTCCGCTACCAGGGCATCACCCGCAACGTCCTCGTCGAGGACCCCTGCACCCCCGGCACCCCGGTCGAGTACGACGTCTGGGACGACCTCGGCCAGGCGTACATGATGTCCGGCACCGAGGGCGAAGTTCGCATCACGCCCTTCGAGGGCAAGCGCATCCAGGTCCGGTTCTTCCGCATCGCCTCGCGCCCGGCGATCCGCAAGGAGGACCTGCTCTACCTGCGCATCAACGCCGTCGAGCAGGCCCAGGACGAGACCAAGCAGGCCATCCTCAAGCAGGAGGACAGCCGCCTCATCACCATCCTGCAGGCGGCCATCGCCGACTACACCGGCCGCGCCGACCACACGGTCACCCCCAACCACGTCATCACCGAGGCGTCCGGCTACCTCACCCCCGGCTCGCTCTACTCCGCCGTGTCGATGACGGACATGCACGAGCTCCAGAGCTCGCGCATCCTCATCAACCCGATGGACTACCGCGACATGTACCGGTGGGACATCAACCAGACCGGCTGGGCCTTCAAGGACCGCGTCGTCGCCGGTGAGACCATCACCAGCTTCGGCGAGTTCCAGCTCCAGCGCTCCATCGTCATCCCTCAGGGGCAGACCTTCCTGACGCCGGACCCGCAGTTCCTCGGCGTTTTCCCGGTCCTCTACTCCCTGGACGTCGAGGAGAACCACCGCGTCGAGTCCTTCTGGAAGGGCTGGGTCTTCGACGAGATGGTCAGCATGCTGATCCTGAACCCGAGGGGCCTGGCGAAGATCGTCAAGTCGTAACAGGCCAGCGGCCTGACTGGTCAAGGCCCTGCCGTAGTGTGCGAAGGCCCCCTCCTGATCCACGCGGGAGGGGGCCTTCGTCTTCCCACTGACCTCGGTGGTGGGCGCCATTTCCCCTGACTCAGGGCCTCTGACTGCGTGGGCGGCAGTTGGGCCTCGTGAGCCCCTCACCTCCGAGGGGGTAAGGGGCTCACGGGAGGGCGTACCTCTGGGCGGTCATCTCGGCGGGTGACATATTCTCACCCTGACAGATTCGCGGGCTCGTTGGTAGTGGATTGGAGTTTTTGCCTTCGAGAGAATGAATTTTCCTTAGCGTGCTGTCGTTCTGTGCGTGCGCGGCCGTAGTGGTTGAGGGTTTGTGGTGGGCCCTCGTGCGGTTCCGTTCTCCGGCCGCCCGCTGAACCCCCGGGTTTCCCTTCCCGGGGGTTCAGTGCTGTCTGGGGGGCTGCGGGCCGACCAAGGTGTGACGGGATCGCCCGTCACTGATTCTCGGAGGCTCTCATGCAGGTTCAGCGGCTCAAGGTCACCAACCCCTCGAATGGGGTCGTCGTCGTCACGCCCGACGCCGACCGCCCCAAGAGCTACCTCCGCTTCGAGGCCAAGGGTGACGTGGAGGGCGGCGACGTCATCTACGTCTCCCGTGCGGATGCCACGCAGACGTCCTTCATCAAGGCCGTCAAGGGCGGGATTCTGGTGGTGGAGGGGATCGAGGAGGACGAGGAGCTGTCGCAGCTGCTGGCCGTGTCCAAGCACCCGCGTTCCCTCGACGGTGAGAAGAAGCCGCTGACGGTGCAGAACGTGATCTTCGACGAGGCCAACGAGTACAAGGCGAGGACCGTCGAGGTGCCCGTCATCATCGAGTCGCTGCAGAAGGTGTGACCTGCATGTCCATGAGTGAGCACGAGCGGCGTCTGCTGCTCACCGGAACGCTCGACACTTCGGGTGTCGGTGGCAGTCCGGACTCGGAACTGCCCAACGTGGCGCTGGCTTTCCGGGAGGAGGAGGCCGTCGTCTTCGCACTGCCCGGGAAGGAGGCCGTCTCGATTCCGCTCTCGGAGCTCGCAGTTGAACCTCCGGTACCGGAGCCGGTCGTCGTGGAGCCCTCCGAGGCTCGTGAGCCGGTTTCGGCCGCACGCAAGACGGCAGCGCCCACGAAGAAGACCCCGGCGCCGAAGAAGCAGGCCGCTGGGCCTGCGAACAGCTAAGGAGGGGCCGCTGTGGCCGCGACCGACCAGACCAGTACGTACGAGACCGATGGTGCGATCGGCACGAAGGGGCGCGCGGTTCCGGCGCCGGTTCCGGTCGTTCAGCCTGACACCAGTGAGGTGGGGCTGGTCAACGCGTCGGGTTGGACTCCAGCCTCGACGGCGGTCACCGGTAGCCGGGACACGCTCAGTTCGACCGTGGTGGACGCCAATCCGCCGTACAAGGCGCCCCCGGCCCCGGTTCCCGGGGTGAACAAGGACACCACGCTGACGGACAGCCCGGTCGGCAACGGACTGGCGAGCAATTCGGTGAATCCTGCGCTGTCGATGACGGGCACGCTGGAGACAGCGAACGTGGGTGCGGTGCCGGTGGGTTCGACGGCCGTTCCGGTTGCTCCGGCGGCGCCGACTCTGATCTCCGGTGACCGCTTCGTGCAGGTGTCGTGGGTGGCTGTGGCTGACCCGGCGGCGGACGCGAAGGTGACTGAGTACGTCGTCGAGTCGGACACGGGTGGGCACACCTATGCGGGCCGGGACAAGACGTCGGTGAGGGTCGAGAACGTGACCGGCGGCCGGGCGCAGAAGTACAGGGTGCGGGCGGGCAACCGGAACGGAACCGGGGCGTACAGCCCGTGGTCGGCGGCGTCGGTGTCTCCGGGCAACGAGGACCTGGTGCGGCCGGTATCGCTGGCTGCGGACAATGTGGTCAATCCGATCTACCGTCAGGACGGCACGGTCGTGCCGGGGTCGTACGGTGCTCCTCGCGCGCCGGGCAAGCCGACGGTTGCCGCGCAGGGCACCGCCGGTACGGCGACGGTCACGTGGGCTGCCTCGGTGCCTGCGCCATCTGGTGGGTACGACGTGAAGGCGTCGTCGGGGCAGACGGTGCATGTGGCGAGCGGTGTTACGACGGCGAACGTTCCGGGGCTCACCGTGGCTGCGTCGGTGACATTCACCGTGAAGGCGATCGGTCAGCTGCAGTCGGCAACGTCGCCAGCTTCGAACGCGTACACCGTGGCGTAGCCCCTCAGTCCGGTTGCGTCATCCCTCGCCTCCTCACTTACCGGCGATGCAGCGAGGGATGACGCCTCACCCCTCAACCGTAGCGCCCCTCTGCTGCGGTTGAGGGGTCTCTTGCTGTTCGGGGCGAGGTCTCCACCCGAAAGGGCGAAGGCGACGCAGAGGAGATGGCGCATGTCCGGTACGACACCACGGCTGGGGCTGAAGACCTGGGATCAGACGGATCCCTTCCTCCGCCAGGACTTCAACGACAACAGCGCGCGGCTGGATGCGAGCCCGGCTCCGTTCCTGTGCACGTCTGGGTCCCGTCCGGCGTGGGGGCCGAATCAGGCGGGCATGCGCATCTACGAGACCGACACCCGCCGGGAGACCGTGTGGACCGGTACGGCATGGCGGGAGACCCTGTCGGCGCCGCCGGTGTGGAGCGGGTACGTCGCCCCGAACGTGGGCATGGGGCATACCACCCACGTCTACTACAAGCTGGCGACGTTCGTAGTGAACCGGCCGGGGGCGCTCCTTGTGAACCTTGCCGTGGAGGTGGCGATTCAGTCGATCTACACGATGAACCTGCACTTCCGCACGCAGATCGACGGTGTGGATTCCATGATGGGGGACGGCGGCAGCTACATCCGTGTGGAGCAGGTGCAGACATCGGGTGGCGGCTGGCAGCGTTCGTACATGGTGCCTGCGATGGGCATCCGCAGCGTGGGGGTGGGGTCCCATAACTTCGGGGTTCACGTCTGGACGGATGCCGGTGGCGTCACGCAGGCGGGATCGGCCCGCCTGGTGTCAGCGAGGGGCAGCGCGCTGCTCGTCAACTCGCAGGACACGTGATGGACGAGTACACCGACCGCGCGTACGTCTCCCGGTACGGTGCTGCGGAGTTCGGTCTGCAGGTGATGCGCGAGGGCGTGCCCGGGGACGCGGACAGTCCTGTGACCGCGACGTTGCTGCGCGACGGAGAAGCGCCGACTGAGGTGTTCTCGCGGGCCGCCGAGCACCCGGGGGCGGGCGAGTACCTGGTGCGACTGACGAGCCGGGAAACGGCGACTCCGGGCCCGTACGTGCTGGTGTGGACATACACCGTGGCGGGGGTGGATGAGGAGTGGCGCGTCTGGCTGGAGGTCGGCAAGTCCGCGCCGTCATACGACATCTTGGCCGAGCCGATGAAGAACATCATCGAGACGACCTGGACCCGGTTCTCCGACCTCTTCGACTTCGCCACCGAGGGTCCTCACCTACAGACCTACATCCAGTCGAACTTTGGCCGGAACCGCCTGGCCCAGCTGCTACGGATCGCTGTCGGGCGCCTGAACACGGTGGCTCAGCCCTTCCAGACCTACACGATCGACGGGGACGGCGGCGCGTCGTTCCCAGTGGAGCGGTGGGGGCCGCTGCTGGAGTCGGCGCTGTACGTGGAGTGCCTGCGGCATCTGATCCGCAGCTACGTGGAGCAGCCGGAGGTTCAGTCGGGCTCGGGCGTGTCCAGGCTCGACCGGCGGGACTACATGGACCGGTGGTCGGAGGTGCTGGGCACCGAGGAGCCGGTACTGAAGCAGCAGCTCGAAGTTTTCAAGATCTCGAACATGGGGCTCGGCCGCGCCCGCGTCCTGGTGTCCGGTGGCGTCTTCGGCCGCTGGGGGCCGACCCGGCTCCCTCTGTCCCATGCCGCCCGCCCGCGCTACATGACCCGTATGTACTGACAGGAGAACATCATGCTGAGCTACACCGTTGCAGAGGCCGAGGCGCAGATCGTGGAGTGGGTGCGTTCCGGCCTCAACAGTGAATGGACTGACGACGAGAACGCCGTCTCCGTGATCGTCGAGGCGGAGGTCCGCCTCCCCAAGGGCGCCGAGGGATTCCAGGCGAACGTCAGGACGTACGCCTTCGGCGACGGCAAGAAGGCGGCCATCGTCGACTGGAACCACCTGGGCCACGTCAGCCGGATCGACTACATCCAGGCCGGTCAGAACGCTGCCCAGTCACTGCGGGCGGCCATGTACCCCGAAGCCAAGGAGAAGTGATGGCCTACACCGTCGTCATCAAGGCGGGCCTCAGCAATGTGGTCCTGCCGAACGGCAATCTCTACCAGGCCGGTAACACCGTCGTCCTGACCGATGAGCAGTACGGGGTGATGCCGCAGGCGACGCGGGATGCGGTGCTGGCCTCGGCCGTCATCGTGACCGTTCCGGCGAGCTGATGTCGACCGTTCGCGGGCAGTACGTGCGGGCCCAGCAGGACTGGGCGATCGACCAGGAACGCCTCCGTCACGACCAAGCGCTCCACCACATCGGCGAGAACGCGCTCTTCGCGCTGATGTGGACGGCGCGCGACCACGAGGCGGGGCTGGTCGGTCTGTGCACGGTGTGCGCGAGCGACCGGATCTCCCAGGCATACGGGCAGGCGTCGAGAAACAAGTGCCCGAACTGTTTCGGTACCCGGTTCGAGGGCGGGTTCCGGGCGCTGATCGTGCGCCCGGCCGTCTTCACGGACGCGGATGACAGCCAGTCGTTCACCGCGCGCGGCACCGTGGCACCTCAGGAGGTACATCTGGAGACCACATCGGACTTCCGGGTGCACTCGGGGGACTACGCGATGCGGGCGACCGGCGAGCGACTGCAACTGCGGGTACCTCAGCGCACCACGCTGCGGACCGGCTTCGGGACTCCGTACCAGCGCGAGGTCGCGACGGCGTACAACCTGACGCGGGCGGCCGTCGAGGACCCGGAGTCGGTGGCCTACATGCTGCCGCCCGCCGAGACGGACGACTTGGTCGAGATCTTGTCGCGCACCGGCGCGGTCCCGCCGTCGTTCGCCGACATTGAAATAATTCGTGCTCCGCTGATTCCGCTGTACGAGCGAGACTGACTGACGTACCCGCCAAGAACCCACCACCGCGAGGCTCACCCATGACCGACATCACCCTGCGTTCCGACGTTTCCGTCGAACTGGTCAAGCACAACGCCTGCGACTCCGACGTCCTATGGGCCGCCCGTGTCTCCACCGTTGGCCAGCGCTCGTTCACCGAGGACGTCGAGGAGAGCCGCGAGAAGGGTCTGATCAACTACCTGATACGTGACCGGCACGGATCGCCGTTCGAACACACGTCGATGACGTTCCTGATCAGCGCGCCGATCTTCGTATTCAGAGAGTTCATGCGGCACCGCGTCGGCTGGTCGTACAACGAGGAGTCCGGCCGCTACAAGGAGCTGGAGCCGGTCTTCTACGTGCCGGGCGAGGACCGCAGGCTGGTGCAGGAGGGCAAGCCCGGCCGCTATGAGTTCGTGCAGGGCACGCTGGAGCAATACGGCGTAGTGCGCACGAACCTGACGTCGGTCAGCGAGGACGCCTACTACTGCTACCAGGGGATGCTGGCGGCCGGGGTCGCTCGCGAAGTCGCGCGCATGTGCCTGCCGTTGAACATCTACAGCTCGATGTACGCCACGTGCAACGCGCGCTCTCTCATGCACTTCCTCGGCCTGCGGACCACGCATGCTGACGCCGTGGTGCCGTCGTTCCCGCAGAGGGAGATCGAAATGGTCGGCGAGCAGATGGAGGCTCTCTGGGCGGAGCTGATGCCGATCACGTACGCAGCATTCGGTGCGAACGGCCGCGTCGCACCTTAGGCTCCAAGCGGCACGGAAGAGCGCCCAAGGGTGGGGACCCTGCGGGCGCTTTTTCGTGCCCCGCCAGAGACCCTGTCCGTGCCCTCCCAGCCACCTCAAGAGGTGAGGCAGGGAGGGCGCTGTCATGCCGCAGGTCGAGGTCCCTGAGGTTCACCTGGTTACGGTTCCCGACCGTATGATCATGATCGAGAAAGGGCTGTCGGCCGGGGTAGCACGGGCTGCGGCCCGGGAGGCGGTCCGGCAGGCACGTCGGCGGATGCCGAAGATGTCCGGCGCGGCCGCGCGCGGCCTGCAGCCGCTCTACGGCAAGGGGTACTTCGGCATTCAGTGGGCGACCTCGGTGGTCTGGTACCAGGACCACGGTACGAATCCGTTCACGATGCGCAGCCTGGCGGGCAAGATCATTCCGATGTGGATCGACGACCCGACCGGCCAGGAGCGCCGCGACAACCCGAAGGCCAAGGTCCGGACCACCGAGAGCGGCAAGATCCAGGTGCTGATCTTCCGGCGGGCCGCCCTGATCGGTCAGCGGAAGAAAATCTACCGGCGGGATCCGGCGACGGGCCTGCGAGTCCTGGTATCGGACAAGCCGATGTCGTACCCGGGCGCGCCTGGCCGGATCTCGCGCCGTGAGGCCGGGAAGCCGTGGACGGCGCCGGGCAAGCGGCCGGGTGCCATCGCCTCGGGCAACGTGGGTGTGCGGTGGCGGCACCCCGGCATCAAGCCGCGCTCCTTCTTGAACACGTCGATGACGCAGGCGGCCCAGAAGACTGGGGTGCTGGCGCAGCGGGTCTACGTGGCGGACAAGGGGTGGCGGAACTATGTGAGACTCCACGGTGAGGAATTCAAATGACGCTGGTCTGGTCGGAGATCATGAAGCTGGGCTCGTGGAAGCCGTTCGATGGCGAGGAGAACATCCACCCCAACGACGTGGAAGGTCATGTCCTCCGTGACGACCTGGATCGGGGTCATATCGACAGGCTGGCCGACTCGATCAGGCAGCACGGTTACAGCCCGGAGCGGCACGGCCAGCTCGGCTTGAACGTCACGGACCACGGCGAGAACGTCTATCACCACGCCAACGGCTCGGAGACGCACCCCGAGGACACCAGGCACCACGAGCACCTGCTGCACGCACTCAGGGACGTAGGGCACGGCGAGGTGCCCATGCACATCCATGACCAGTCGTCAGACCCTGAGACCGGCGAAGGTCCGCCGAAGTACTACCACGGCACTACGGCGGAGGACCTGGAGCAGGTCCATCCCAACCACGGCACCACGGGCAACTTCGGCAACACCCTCGGCATCCACGAGCCCGGCTACGCCTATGCGACCAGCAAGAGCAATGCACAGCACTACGCCGATACGGCGGCAATGACCCATGGCGGCCGGGCCCGCGTCTACGAGGTCCACCCCAACGGGCCGGTGGAGAAGGACCCGAGTCACGACGCCCACGGCAATGCTCGGGGGAACTTCCAGGACGACGTCCGCTCGAAGCACGGCTTCACCGTGCTTGGTGAAGAGGGCCCTGGACACGAAGAACACGACGAGGACGAGGACCACTGGCACTGAGCCGGGCCTGTCCGCCCCTTCTCCGTCTGCCTCAAGGGGTGACGGAGAAGGGGCTCATCCATGTACGTCACCAAGGTCAAGACGCTCGGCATCGAGGCACTCCACGCCGCGTTCGACGATCAGTACCCGGTAGCGGAGTTCCGGGGGCTGCATGCCAGCCTGGAGTACCCGGTCAAGGCAGTTCAGCTGCCCGAGGTGTGGCTTCGGTACTCCGACACGGATCCGCTGCGGCAGTCAGGCGTCGCCCACGCCGAGAACACCCACCCCGACTCGGGCGCCAAGGTGCAGCCCTACACCCGGTGGCGGTTCCAGGGGTCGTGGGAGTTCGTGGTGGTGGCGCTGTCCTCGGTGGAACGGGACCGGGTGTACGACGAGCTGATTGCGACGATCGCGTGGTCCGGCTTCGACTCCAAGCGCGGCCGGTTCCGGCAGTACTTGGAGAACAACGACCTGATCGACCTCACGATCCGCACGGACCAGATCGAGTCGACCGGTGAGAACGCGGAGCCCGGAACGCCGTGGGGGACGGACGAGGTGCTGTACGAGCGAACGCTGAACGTCGACCTGATCGGCGACTTCGTCCCGGACCCGGAGACCGGGCTGATCGTGCCGTTGTCGAAGATCCAGGTCGTGCCGTCCGTGGATCTCGCCTTGGATGACGCGGCTCGCGGGGACGGCTTCGGCGACTGGCACTGAACTACCAGAACTACCAGTGACCTACCAATTTCTCCCGGACTAGTAGTTCGCGCGTGCCCACTGTCTCGCACGGTGCTGCGACCCCAAGGGGTGACAGCAACCGACGTGACTGGTGGGTGGCATGCCCGACATCTCTTCCGCGACGTACACACCGCCCGGTGTGTACGTCAGCGATGCTTCGACTCCGGTCGTCACCCCCCGCTCGGTGTCGACCAACACGGTAACGATCATTGGTCCAGCTCTCGGGTTCGAGACGCTGACCGAGGTCTTGACGGTGTACTCGGCGTCACCGACGTCGCTGTCCCAGCGGGGGGTGTACGCCTCGGCCGTCGTGGGGCCGCCTGCCATTGCCGCGCCGGTGGTGCGGACGCTCGCGGGGACACTCATGGTCTACGGCGACGACTACACCTTCGAGGTCGTGGCGGGATCCGGCAGCGCCTCGACGGCGGTGACGCAGATCCGGCGGCTGTCGGCCGACGAGGCGGACCTGACGAAGCCGTCGCCGAACGGGCTGAAGGACGGCGACCAGGTCCGAATCACGTACGGCTTCACGTCGGCGGCGTACTACGAGCCGACGCTGTATGAGGACTACGACCAGATCGTGGCCGCGTACGGACCGGCCATGGTGTCGGTCGCCCCCACGGACATCACGCAGTCGCAGGTTGCCTCGGCGATGACTCTGGCCTCGAAGATCGCGCTGGAGAACGGTGCTGCGTCGGTGCTGTGCGTGCCGACGAATCCGGCGGCGGGTGCCGACTTCCGGGCGCAGCTGGCGGCGGCCTACAAGAAGGTCGAGGCGGACTACCGGGCGCAGTTGCTGGTGCCGCTGTTCGTGGATGGCCCCTATGACGCGCACACGCCGACGAACGTGGCCAACCTCCTGTCGGACGTGAACCTGCACTGCGAGACGGCGGCCGCCGACGGGTTCGGCCGGATCGCGTTCACCGGCACGGCCACGGCGTACGACAACGCGACCGGCCACGACCAGCTGGCGCTGCAGCAGAACAGCAAGCGGCTGGTGCTGGCCTATCCGAACCGGCTGCTGGCGTTCAACAGCGCGGTGAACGCTTCGACGGAGGTCGACGGGTTCTACCTCGCGGCCGCGATGGCGGGGCGCCTGGCGCGCAACCCGGTGGCCCGGGGTCTGAGCCGTCAGCCGGTGTCGTCCTTCAGTGGTCTCCCGGCACCGGTGTACCAGCAGATGACGCGGACGTTCAAGAACAACCTGTCCCGGTCCGGCGTCTGTGTGGCGGAGATCAACCAGGCCAACCAGCTGGTGGTCCGGCACGGGCTGTCGACGCAGATGCAGTCGATCCTGACGCAGGAGATCTCGCTGACGCGGATCGGCGACACCCTGCTGCAGATGGTCCAGAGCGGCATGGAGAACTCGGGCCTGATCGGTGAGCCGATCACCCCTGAGATGACGACGAACGTCAAGGGGTCGCTGATCGGCCTGCTGGAGCAGGCTGTCGCCGACGCGGTGATCGTGTCATATGCCAACGTGCAGGTCCGGCAGCTGAGCGCGGACCCCTCGATCATCGAGGCGACGTTCTCGTACAAGCCCGCGATCCCGATGAACTACGTCGTGATCAAGTTCGCTGTCGACCTGAACACCGGCGACACCACGGCCGAGGAGCCGCAGGAAGCCGCCTGAGCCCGGCGCGGCAGGCCGTGACGGGCTACCTGCCGCGCCTTCGAGAGGACCCCGGGGTGAGGGCCCCGGGGTCCTCTGCTGTCCGCAGGCGCACGGCTGGCCGTAGGGGGTGAGACCTACGGATGGGGTGGTGAGCAATGCCTGCTGGTAAGGCACGCGTTACCGGCTCCGGCTACTCGACCTTCGTGTACGCCGGTAAGCCGATCGCATATCTGATCAGCGTCGAGGATGCGGGGCAGCGGGCCTGGTCGGACAAGGGCCAGGCGTACTCCTTCATCCACCCGATGGGCAGCCGGGTACCTACGGAGATCGCGACCTCGCGCGTGCTCGCCGGGGCGACACTGCAGCTGACGATCCAGGAGCTGTGGAACCAGGCGCACTGGGAGCACATGGCCGGGATGGCTGGCACCAGCAACATCGTCGAGATCTTCGAGCGGCTGAGCCGTACAGCGAACTACGTGACCGCGCAGACGATCATCAAGCCGCCAGGCACCGAGTCCACCCCTTCGAAGTGGCGCGGAAAGATCTACCACAACGTGACGATCGTTGACATCGCGGACGGGGACACGCTCACCGTCGGTGGCCTGGACGTCGCCAAGCCTGTGGTCTGCGCATACACCCACACCACCCCGCTGCGCTGACCAGGAGCACACGATGAGCGACACCTACGGCACCTACGACCCCGCCGACCGGCCGGGCCGCAAGGCCACCGCGCCGGAGGCCGTATCGACGCTGACTGCGGAGGACGGCACGGTGCTGCCGTCCTTCGATCAGCGGCACTCCGAGAACTTTCGGGGGCTGCTCTACATCGGATCGCTGACCGAGCGGTTCTCCTGGCTGGGCCATGACTTCGTCATCCGGACCCTGGCTGTCGACGAACTGCTGGCGGTGTCGCTGGTGCTGAAGGAGTACCAGGGCACGGGCGGCGGCGAGCAGCTGGCCTACGCGACCGCCATGGTGAGTATGTCCGTGGTCTCCGTGGACGGCGAGGAGCTGCCCGCCCCGATCGGAGAGGACCAGAAGCTGGCCGAATGGGCGCACCGGCGCTTCGCGTACGTCAAGAACAACTGGTACCAGTACACGATCTCCCATGTCTTCCAGAAGTACCTGGAGCTGGAGGACAAGGCGCAGCAGGTGGTTGATGCGATGGGAAAAGCCTTCGCCTCGACGGACTAGACCCCTTCGTCGAGCGGCATCTCAGGATCGCTGAGAGGCGTGGTCTGCTGCGGGGCGCGCGCTTGTCGGCGGTGCAGCAGTTCGGGCTGGAGCTGCTGATTCTGGCGGACGGGTGGAAGGCCAGCGAGGGGTGGGACGAGCGTCTGCGGATGGCTCTGGTGGCCGCCGGTGCCGACCCGGGTGACGTCTTCGCGGACATGCTGCCTGCCGAGGACGTCGATCCGGCGCAGGACGCCGAATTGGACCTGGACTACTCGGCTGTGAACTGGGCTGAGGACGCCTCGGTGGATGAGTGGCAGCTCCTGCAGGAGCAGTTGGCCTCTACCCGCGTTTCGGTGCCCAGCACATCTCCAGAGGCCACTGACGGGCCAGTACTGCCCGAGGTTCCGGACGTTGACTTCGATCGGGAGTGGCAATGACGACGCCCACGCCAGGCAACGGGCTCGACGGAGCTGTACGCCAGCTGACGATGCTCGTCCAGGCCCTGTTGCACCAGCAGCAGACCCAGACGAACTTGCCGTCGTCGTCGGCGCAGATGCTGCGCCAGGCACGACAGAACCTGACTCCGGGGTCGGTGGCGGCGGGCCTGCTGGGCGGCGGAGTACCGTCTCCTGGTGCTCCGACGGGGGCTTGGCTACAGCAGGCCGCCATGTCACTGGTGAGTCAGGTTGCTCTGAATCAGCCGCGCCGCGCGCAGACGCCGCAGGGCCCGCCTGCTGGTCCAACTCCACCGACAGTTCCTCCCAGCCAGCCCGCCGTTACGCCGCCGTACCCGTACATGTGGGGGGCGCCATACGGAGGTGGCGGCGGGGGGTACAACGGGCCTCAGCCGGGGCCGTACCCGGGGCCGATCGTGGCTCCGTCGCATCAGGGCGGCGGCGGTGGTGGCGGTACGGGCATCGGTTCGTGGGTGAAGTCGAGCCTGCCCCGGGTGGGCGCGATGGTCGGCGGGCCGTGGGGCGCTGTTGCCGGTACGGCCGTGGCGGCCGCTACAGGCATTCCGGCGGAGGTGCGTTCCCAGCGGGACAAGAACGCCTTCTACCAGTCGATCGAGGGTGGCTCGAACTTCGATGGCTTCGCGGAGCGCGCGCACGAGGAGGCATACCGGTGGACGACATTCGGTGTGCTTTCCAGTGACGAGGCGCGGAAGGCGTTCAAGGGTGTCACCAAGCTGGGCTATAACTCCAAGGTGGAGGGCGGTGAGGGCCGCCAGGACGCTCTCGATTTTATTTATCATGGCAAGACCCGGCGCGGTGCGACGGTGGACGAGAGCCTGCAGACACTTCAGGTTGCCTCGAAGAATGCACTGACGAATTTCAATGATCTCTCGAATGCCTTGAATGAGGTATCCGACAGTGCGGGTAAGGCGGGTGTGAACTCGCAGATGGCACGTGCTGAATTCACCCAGCTGATGGATGTTGCGAATAAGAGCGGATATGGGTCGTCGGCCGTCGGTGTGGCTGCACTCGAACAGCAGACGAAGAATTCTTACGGCCGCTCTTTTCAGGACATGGATGTTTCGAAGCGGCTGGGTGTAAGCCACGCGTACATGGCTTCTTCTATCGCAGGTATTTCCGTGTCGGAGTATCTGACCTCTGGTCCGACCGCAAAGGGAGCAGCTGACCAGCTGCTCGACAGTGCGTCTGTACGGGCGGCGCTGAAGCCCGGTGTTGAGGCGTGGATCAAGGAGCAGATCTCCAAGAGCGGTGGGGACGTCTCAGAGGAGACCGCCACACAGATCGGCGAGGAGCTGATCCAGAAGTTCTACCCCAACGACGCCTTCGCGCTTGCGCAGGTGGTGGGGACCCTGTCCGGCAACGGCGGCCTGTCGCAGGATCCGGTGAAGGCAGCCACGTGGATCGTGCAGCAGTACAACGGCAAGGGTGCTGGAGCCACGGCCAGCAACATGAAGAAGCAGGACCAGAAGTCGCTGGAGAAGACCAGCGAGAGCAACCGCCTGCGGACGGACGTGAAGGAGAACCTGCGCCCGCACGCGTCCGGTGGTCGTGGCGGCGTCGTGACCGGTGCGCTGAAGGGCCTGGACAAGGAAACCTCCGGCGGCTTCCTCGGCTTCGGAGGAGACCCGTCCGACGCCGTGAGTGCATACGAGAAGTGGCACAAGAAGACCGGTGACGAGGACCCCGTCGTCTACAACCTCCTCAACAAGATCGATGGGGACGACAAGTCGAAGGTTGCCATTACGACAAAGGACGGGAAACGTGTCGTTTCCCTGACTGAGGCAATCAAGAATCACCGGAACGAGCTTGCTTCTGGGAAGGCCGTCGTCGTCGAGGGCGATAAGGCGGGCAAGTCCGTTGCCGAAATTCTCGGCGATGACAAGGTAGACCCTCTTCGCGATTTCTCGAAGGAGGCGAAGGCCAGTGGAAAGGTCGGCGAATCTTATGAGGAGTGGGAGAAGAAGCACACGACGAAGGACAAGAAGGGCAGGGAGAAGCTGGAGATCGGCCTGACGGCCGAGGCCCGGCGCCTGCTCACCGTCCTGGATTCCACCGGGGTCAACGGTTCGGCCGCGACTGCGAGCCCGCCCCTGAGTCCCTACCCGTCCAACCCGAGCTACCAGGAGTAGGCCGTGGCCCTCGCGTCCCTGGGCTTTCCCGGCGGCCCTCAGCTCACCTTTCGGCTCAACCCGAGCTCCATCGACTGGGGCTTCGACATCCACACCAGCGTCACGGACACCGTCGGCGGCCGCGTCGTACAGATCACCGGAGCCACGCTTCGGGACCTGACTGTCGTGGGGTACCTGGGCGAGAACCACAAGGCCGGAGCGTCCCCTGACGGCAACAGTGACCACGCTGGAGCCTCCTGGAGGCTCCACGAGGCGTTCATCGCCCGGTGCCGGGCCATCATGCAGCACCAGGCGCGGGACTCCCGAACGCCTGGAAAGATGCACGCTCCGGCCACCTTCAACTATCCGGGCCGGGGCTGGCGTTGGCAGGTCTACCTCAAGGCCGTCCAGGACCTGGACGGCGCGGGCAGCATCGAGCACCGCACCGGCAAGTTCTCCCACGGCTACCAGCTCACCATGTTCATCGTCCAGGGCGGCTCGGACTCCCTGGTCAAGGCCGGGTCCTCCATGAGCGAGATCGACGCGGCGCAGGCCAGCGCCATCGCCTCGTACATCAAGCGCATCAGCGAGGGCATCGGCTGGCGGCAGAGCGAGTACAACGGCCCGATGGACCGCAACACCACCGACCCCAGCACTGTTGACAGCGACGAAGGGCAGAAGGACTGATGGCTGATCAATGGGGTTCCGACGTGCCCGTGTCGATGCCGCAGCCGCTGCCGCCCGGCGTCGTCGGCGTTGTGCCCATGGGCGGGTTCACGATGACGGAGCAGGGGCTGTTCCCGGACCTGTCCTCCGCCGACCACGAGCGCCTGTCGCGGCCGACGTACGCGCCGTACGACCCGTTGCACCTGCAGACCGAGGACGTGCCGGAGCCGGAGGAGGAGCAGTGGCAGACACGCGCCGGGGGCTGAACTGCAGCCTGTCGTATCCGAACGGCAAGAGCACGGCCAGCATGCGGGTGCGGGTCGACATGGTCGGACACGGGCTGACGATGGTCGCGGACGAGTCCATGGGACGCAACTCCCGGGCCTACTACCCGCACCGGCTGGCGCCCGCGCGCTTCTACCTGCGGGTGCTGCTCAAGGGATACGCCGAGCGCAAGAGCTTCGCGGACTGGATGCAGCGCTACGCCGACTACGTCATGAACCCGGGCCTGCCGGGCGGGGCGAAGTTTCCCGACATGCGGGTCCTGCTGCCCGCCCGGAACTTCGACCGTGAGGGTGTGCCGCTCACCGGCTTCGAGTGGGGCGACGCGATCGGGGCGATGATGTGGACTCCGACGATCACGTTCGAGACGACCAGAGAGCCCCAGGACACCGAGGGGTGGGCGACCAGCACCTTCGAGCACGCCGCCGACCCGGACATGAAGTACTTCTGGCCCATGGGTACACAGCTCGGCGGCAATGCCGTCCCCTCGGGTAACTACACGAACATCATCGACGGAAGCGACGGCGGCTCTGATCAGGGGCAGGGCCAGCTCCCGCCCATTCAGTACACCGAGGACCTTCCCGGGCCGTGGGCCCGGGAAGACTACGGAAGCTGATCGTGTTCGTCTCAGGCGGTCTGCGGAGTGCTGGGGGCTGGTGCCACAACCTCGTCCTCGTCCCAGCCTCCATCCCCACGGCACTGGGGGCACCACGGAGACAGCCTGCCGTGAATCTCGGTGGCCCACATGTCCAGGATGACGACCGCCATCAGGACGTCGTGTGCGGCTCGCTCCGCCGGACCTCCCCCCAATAGGCTGGATCCGAGAAGCAGCGCAACCCATACGACAGTGAGCACAACGACACGTCGAGGAGTGGCGCGGACTCGATGATGGTGCCTCAGCCAGACTCCGCGCCTCTGAGCCTGCCCATCAGCGTCCAGCGGCATCTGTTCCACGCAGGTCTCGCACAGCGCCCCGCGACTATGGGCGAGCCAGAAGAAGACCCCCACGATGATGAGCGCTGTGGCTGCGGTGGATGCCGCCAGACCGAGAAAGCCGTCGGGAAGGGTCCAGGCGACAACGTGGCTGATCACGATTGAAGCGGTGTAGAGCGGTAGTCCGAGGTGGCGGTGCGGTGAGTTCGCGAACGGTAGCGGAATACGCATCTGAGGTATCTCCTAGGCGGGGTGGGAGATCGCCGATTCTTCCACAACGGCGCGCCTCCGGCTGACGTGTTCGTCGTGTCCGCCGCCGCCGCTCCGGCTTGAAGGGGCGGAGGTGGTCCCCCTTGCCGAACTTCGTCCTGGCGCCAGGCGTGAAGGTGTACGTCGCGACCCAGAAGCACGGGATCATCGACGTGTCCGACGACCTCGTCGAGGGTTCGATGGTTCGACGTTCTGATGGTGTGAGCTCGTTCTCATTCTCACTGCAGAACGCGCGCCGGAAGTACGACGGCGTGATGGCTCCGAACGACCGCATCAGCGTGCAGATGAAGCGGCTGAAGTGGGTTCAGGTCTACACCGGCTACCTGAACAAGGTGCCCCTGCTCACGGCCTGGCCGCGCGTCGTCCACCTCACCTCGTCGTGCTCGCTCAAGCGGCTGCAGTACTGGTACTGGGACTCGCACACCGAGGCGTCGCAGACCATGGTCCGCCAGGCTCTGGAGGACGCGGGGAAAGACTCCGGCGTCTCGGACGGCGGCATGACCAATGTCGCCCTGACGGTCCTCAAGAAGGTCGTCGGATGGCCGTCGTCCAAGGCCCACATCGCAGCCATCCCAGGGAACTGGTTCGGTGTCGTCGAGGCCCTGGCCAAGCAGATCGATGCGGAGCTGACCGGCGCCGACGAGATCGCGCGCACGCTCTTCGAATCGCTCGGCACGGCCTCCGTGGGCGCGGGCGGTGCCGACTCCAGCGCGCTCACGGGTAAGTACGGCGGCTTCGACAGCGCATCCCAGAAGGCCAACGCCGCCACGATCTACTCCGTCGGCAAGCAGGTTGGCGCCAGCACCCGCGACTGCATCATCGCAATCATGACGGCGATGCAGGAATCCGGCCTGAACAACCTTGACCACGGCGACCGGGATTCGCTGGGGCTGTTCCAGCAGCGGCCCAGCCAGGGTTGGGGCACCAAGGCCGAGATCATGAATCCTGAGTACTCGTCGAAGAAGTTCTACGAGGTGCTGTTCAAGGTCAAGAACCGGGACAAGCTGGAAATGTGGGAGGTCTGCCAGAAGGTCCAGCGTTCCGGTGTGCCCCGGGCGTACGAGAAGCACGAGAAGCCTGCGACGGCCATGGTCCGGGACCTGGAGAAGGGCGGGGGCGGCAACGACGACCTCACGTCCAAGCCGCAGGGGACCACGAGCGGCCTGGCGCTGGCACAGCTCGCCGTCAACTTCTGCAACAAGTACCCGAACATCCCGTACACCCAGAAGTACGGAGGCACGCAGCTCTCGATCCTGAGCGCTGAACCGCCGCCGGGCCTGGACTGCAGCTCGTTCATTCAGGCGATGGTCCTGCGGGCCATGGGCAGTCTCTACAACCTGCCGCGCGTCGCCTCGGCGCAGGCTGCCTTCTGTAAGCGGGTCTCGGTAGCGACGGCGCTGAAGACGCCGGGGGCGTTGGTCTTCAAGGGCGGCTCGATCGCGTCCATCCATCACGTGGAGATGTCGCTGGGGGACGGCCAGAACACGATCGGAGCGCACCGGCGCGGGGCGCAGCCGCACGACGTCGGAGTCAACCCTCCGCTCCCAGCCAGCTACTGGGACTTCGGCGGCTTCCTGCCGCGCATCGCGTACACGACGGGCGCGGGCGGAGTGATCTTCGACGGAGTCGACGGCGGGACAGAGATCCCTGAAGCCACGGATCCTGGCATCGAGCTGGTCACGGGCGCGGACGCGCCCGGCTACAACCCGGACGACCCGTTCGACAAGCTCTTCGGCGACAACGCGTGGCTGCCGATCTCTACTGCCGAGAACGACCCAAACTACATGATGGCGCAAGCCCTGGCCGGGCCTCGCGCGCTCCTCAATGACCAGCCGCTACTCCCGTATTTGAAGAACCTGTTCAACTCGACGATGCGGAGCTTCTGCTCGGCGCCGAACGGGGACCTGATCGCTTGGTACCCGGACTACTACGGGATGTGGGGCACGGCGGCGAAGATGGTGATCCAGCCGATCGAGGTCCAGGACTTCGAGGTGAGCTGGAGCGACGACTACATGGTCACGCACCAGTTCGTGGTGACGGCCCCTTTCGGGACGAATGTCTTCGATCCGTCCACGGGCACTCCGCAGTCCGCCATCGGTAACGACTACCTCAACCAGATGGCCGCCCTCACGACCGGCGTTGTAACGATTGACTTCCCCGGCGTCTGGAAGGCGCTGTTCGGTATGGATATGACCGAGAAGGAGGCGAAGGCGTACGCGGACTGGATCAAGCAGCGCTTCGGTGCCCGGCCGGACTATCAGCAGCTGCCTGGCCTGATCGGACCGAAGGCGCAGTTGTTCTCGGCGATCTTCCTGTTCATGCGGCAGTTCGCCTACCAGTACTCGGCCAGCGTGCCGCTTACGTTCATGCCGGAGCTCTATCCAGGGATGATCATGCAGATTCCGGAATTCAACTTCCAGGCGTACATCACCACCGTGACGCACAACTTCCGCTTCGGGGAGGGCGGTGGCTTCTCCACCTCGGTCGCCATCGCGGCCCCGGCCCGGCTCACCGGCAAGGGCAACAAGCTGCTGGGCCTGCCGATGGCGGGTGGAGCGTGAGGCCCGGCGACAGCGCGACGTACGGCATCGGCTGGACCTTCAAGCAGATCGTGATCCGCGAGATCGACTGGACTCGCGGCCGGGCCTACGCCGTCGACACCGAGGGGCAGCAGATCGAGGTCGCCACATCGGTACGTCGCACGGGTCTGACGCCGGAGGTTGGCCAGACGTGGCTGGTGGACCGGACCTTCGGGCCGTACACCTTCGTCGCTCTGATCTCCCACGAGCCCCCGGCCT
>NZ_SSBL01000001.1 GCF_004795105.1 Streptomyces sp. A0642
GGTGGGTGGCCAGGTCGTGGCCGGCGACGTGGAGGTCGCCGGCGTCGGGGGTGACGAGGGTGGAGAGGATCTTCACGGCGGTGGTCTTGCCGGCCCCGTTGGGACCGAGCAGCGCGAACACGGTCCCGGTCGGCACCGCGAGGTCGATGCCGTCGAGGACCGTCTTGTCCCCGTAGGCCTTGCGCAGCCCCTTGGCGGTGATGGCGAGGGAGTGCGGAGTCGTTGTCGTCATGCCGAGGAGGTTGCGGCAGACCGCATTCAGCGCGGTTTCACCACGGTTTCAGTGCCTTGAAACCGGGCGGGCGCGGCTTTCCTCCGACAGACGGAGGAGGCTTTCCCTCAGGGGCCCGTCGCACGCGTGCACGCAGGGGCCCGCCGTGCGCGCGTATGCAGGGGCCCGCCGTGCGCGTGCACGCATGTCCGCCGTCCCCGCGGAGGGCCGGCATGGAACTGCCACTCGGCCTTGGGTGGGAAGACCTGGCCGTCACCGGTGCCGATGGCCGCGCTTCGCCTTCGCCGCGCGCGCTCGGGCATGCCCTGACATGACCCCTCAGCGGCGATGTACTAGAGTTATCTCGACATCGAGATATATGCCGAAGGCGCACAGAGGGCCATCGCGTAGTAAGGGTTACCTAACTAACCCCTACCTTAGCGGATGACCGGGTCGCCGACGGCGGCACCACGCGGCGCCCGCCGAAGTGAGGCGCGGCGCGGAGTTACGCGCACATTGATGAAGGAGACTGTCGTGTCGGCGAACAGCTTCGACGCCCGCAGCACGCTGCGCGTGGGCGACGAGTCGTACGAGATCTTCAAGCTGGACAAGGTCGAGGGCTCCGCGCGCCTCCCTTACAGCCTGAAGGTGCTGCTGGAGAACCTGCTCCGCACGGAGGACGGCGCGAACATCACCGCCGACCACATCCGGGCGCTCGGCGGCTGGGACTCCCAGGCCCAGCCCAGCCAGGAGATCCAGTTCACGCCGGCTCGCGTGATCATGCAGGACTTCACCGGTGTGCCGTGTGTCGTGGACCTCGCCACCATGCGTGAGGCCGTCAAGGAGCTCGGCGGCGACCCGGCGAAGATCAACCCGCTCGCCCCCGCCGAGCTGGTCATCGACCACTCCGTCATCGCCGACAAGTTCGGTACCAACGACGCGTTCGCGCAGAACGTCGAGCTGGAGTACGGCCGGAACAAGGAGCGCTACCAGTTCCTGCGCTGGGGCCAGACCGCCTTCGACGAGTTCAAGGTCGTCCCCCCGGGCACCGGCATCGTCCACCAGGTCAACATCGAGCACCTGGCCCGCACGGTCATGGTCCGTAACGGCCAGGCGTACCCCGACACCCTCGTCGGCACCGACTCGCACACCACCATGGTCAACGGCCTCGGTGTGCTGGGCTGGGGCGTCGGCGGCATCGAGGCCGAGGCCGCGATGCTCGGCCAGCCGGTCTCCATGCTCATCCCGCGCGTCGTCGGCTTCAAGCTGACCGGCGAGCTCCCGGCCGGCACCACCGCCACCGACCTCGTGCTGACCATCACCGAGATGCTCCGCAAGCACGGCGTCGTCGGCAAGTTCGTCGAGTTCTACGGTGAGGGCGTCGCCGCCACCTCCCTCGCGAACCGCGCCACCATCGGCAACATGTCGCCGGAGTTCGGCTCCACCGCCGCGATCTTCCCGATCGACGACGAGACGCTGAAGTACCTCCGCCTGACCGGCCGTGACGCCCAGCAGGTCGCGCTCGTCGAGGCGTACGCCAAGGAGCAGGGCCTCTGGCTCGACCCGGCCGCCGAGCCGGACTTCTCCGAGAAGCTGGAGCTCGACCTCTCCACGGTCGTCCCCTCCATCGCCGGCCCGAAGCGCCCGCAGGACCGCATCGTCCTCGCGAACGCCAAGGCCAAGTTCGCCGAGGACGTGCGCAACTACGTCACGGACGACATGGAGGCGAGCAAGGAGTCCTTCCCGGCCTCCGACTCCCCGGCCGTGTCCCCCAACGGCGTTCCGTCCAACCCGGTCACCGTGACCGCCCCCGACGGCACCACGTACGAGCTGGACCACGGCGCGGTCACCGTCGCCGCGATCACCTCCTGCACCAACACCTCGAACCCGTACGTCATGGTCGCCGCGGCGCTCGTGGCGAAGAAGGCCGTCGAGAAGGGCCTGACCCGCAAGCCGTGGGTCAAGACCACCCTCGCCCCGGGCTCGAAGGTCGTCACCGACTACTTCGACAAGGCGGGCCTGACCCCGTACCTCGACAAGGTCGGCTTCAACCTCGTCGGTTACGGCTGCACCACCTGCATCGGCAACTCCGGCCCCCTGCCGGAAGAGGTCTCCAAGGCGGTCAACGACCACGACCTGGCCGTGACCTCGGTGCTCTCCGGCAACCGTAACTTCGAGGGCCGGATCAATCCCGACGTCAAGATGAACTACCTGGCGTCCCCGCCGCTGGTCGTCGCGTACGCCATCGCCGGTTCGATGAAGGTCGACATCACCAAGGACGCCCTCGGTGTCGACCAGGACGGCAAGCCCGTCTTCCTCGCCGACATCTGGCCCACCGAGGCCGAGGTGAACGACGTCGTCGCCAACTCCATCGGCGAGGACATGTTCAACAAGTCCTACCAGGACGTCTTCGCGGGCGACGCCCAGTGGCAGGCGCTCTCGATCCCCACCGGCGACACCTTCGAGTGGGACTCCGAGTCGACGTACGTCCGCAAGCCCCCTTACTTCGAGGGCATGACGATGGAGACCACCCCGGTCTCCGACATCACGGGCGCCCGCGTCCTCGCGAAGCTGGGCGACTCGGTCACCACCGACCACATCTCCCCGGCCGGTGCGATCAAGGCCGACACCCCGGCCGGCAAGTACCTCACGGAGCACGGCATCGAGCGCCGTGACTTCAACTCCTACGGCTCGCGCCGTGGCAACCACGAGGTCATGATCCGCGGCACGTTCGCCAACATCCGCCTGCGCAACCAGATCGCGCCGGGCACCGAGGGCGGCTTCACCCGCGACTTCACCCAGGCCGACGGCCCGGTGTCGTTCATCTACGACGCCTCGCAGAACTACCAGGCGGCGGGCACCCCGCTCGTCATCCTGGCGGGCAAGGAGTACGGCTCCGGCTCCTCCCGCGACTGGGCGGCCAAGGGCACCGCGCTCCTGGGCGTCAAGGCCGTCATCGCCGAGTCCTACGAGCGCATCCACCGCTCGAACCTCATCGGCATGGGCGTCCTCCCGCTCCAGTTCCCCGAGGGCCAGACCGCCGAGACCCTGGGCCTGACCGGCGAGGAGACCTTCTCCTTCACCGGCGTGACCAAGCTGAACGACGGCACCACCCCGCGCACGGTCAAGGTCACCACCGACACCGGTGTGGAGTTCGACGGCGTCGTCCGCATCGACACCCCCGGTGAGGCGGACTACTACCGCAACGGCGGCATCCTGCAGTACGTGCTCCGCAGCCTGATCCGCAAGTAGGCATCAGCGGCAGTACGGCGAGAGGGCCGCACCCCCGGCGACGGGGGTGCGGCCCTCTCTCATGCTGCGGGAGTGACTACCGGGCTCAGAAGAGCAGGCGGTAGGTGTTCCAGCCACTCGCGCCGATCTTCACACGGCCCTTGTACGGCGAGGCCGCGTTGCCGGTGCCCGAGTAGCGGTACAGAGCACCGGTCGTGTCACGGGCGATCAGGTCGGCCTTGCCGTCGTAGTCGAGGTCACCCGTCGACACGAGGAGGTTGTACGTGTTCCAGCCGGCACCGATCTTGGTGCGCGAGGCGAACGGGGCCTTGTAGTTGCCGGTGCCCTTGTAGAGCCACAGCACGCCGGCCTTGTCGCGGGCGACGAGGTCGCTCTTGCCGTCGCCGCTCAGGTCGCCGTTGCCCGCGATCTGGTTGTAGGCGTTCCAGCCGGCGCCGACCTTGTAGCGGCCCGTCAGCTTGCCCGTGCCGAGGCCCAGGTAGATGTAGAGCGTGCCGCCGCTGTCACGGGCGAGCAGGTCACCCGCACCGGCACCGCCGAAGTTTCCGGCGGAGACCAGCTTGTTGTAGATGTTCCAGCCACCGCCGATGCGCGTGCTCTGGACCTCCCACGGGAGGTAGTACAGCGAACCGGAGTAGTCACGCGCCCACAGACCGTCGGTCGCGCTGTCCGTGCCGTTGTTGACCTGGAACATGTCCTTGATGTCGGACCAGTCGTCATCGCTGTTCGAATCGCGGGCCTCGAAGCCGCCCGTGCCGTTCTGCGTGTAGCCCCAGGACTTGCCGGCCTTGTCGATGCCGTACAGAGCCGAGGACACGGTGGCGGCGGCAGCGGTCGCCGCGGCGGCCGGCTGCTGCGCCGCGTTGTCGGCGCTCGGCGCCACCGGGCTCGGGGAGTCGGCGGCGACGGCGGAGGTGCCCGTGCCGACGAGTGCGGCGGTGAGTGCCGCTGCTGCCACGCGGGCGGCTATGCGTCTGTGCTTACGGCCAGAGGTTTTGGCCACGAAGTACTCCATGGATCTAGACGAAGGGTGGCCCGCCCGTCCCCAGGAGGGAGGGCAGGCCACGGGTTTCATCTGAATCGTGTCATGACTTCGGGCGGGAATCCCTCACTTTTGATCAGAAGATGAGACGGTACGTGTTCCAGCCACCGTTGCCGATCTTCACGCGGCTCCCGTAGGGGGCCGCGGCATTGCCGGTTCCGGCGTACAGGTACAGTGCGCCGTCGGCGTCCCGGCCGATGAGGTCGGTCCTGCCGTCCAGGTTGATGTCGCCCGGGGCGAAGACGGTGTTGTACGTGTTCCAGCCGGCACCGATCTTGGTGCGCGAGGCGAACGGGGCCTTGTAGTTGCCGGTGCCCTTGTAGAGCCACAGCACGCCGGCCTTGTCGCGGGCGACGATGTCGTTCTTCCCGTCGCCGGTCAGGTCGCCGTTGCCCGCGATCTGGGTGTACGCGTTCCAGCCGCCGCCGACGGTGTACCGCTTGGTGACGGTGCCGTCGCCGTAGCCCAGGTACAGGTACAGGTACCCCGAGGCGTCGCGGCCGAGGAGGTCGCCGGCCTCGCCGCCGCCGACGTTGCCCGCGGAGACGAGCTTGTTGTAGATGCCCCAGCCGTGGCCGACGTTCTCGAGCGGGAGGTTCCCCTCGGCGGCGTAGGACAGCACGCCCGCCGCGTTGGTCTGCCAGCGGCCGTCGGCGAGGTTGTCGGCGTCGTTGTCCACCCGGCCGAGGAACGTGACGTCCTTCAAGCCGGTGTCGTACGCGGCACGGGGCTGCAGGCCGCCCTCGCCGTTCGGTGCGTAGTAGTACGAGGCGCCCGTGCTGTCCACGCCGGCGATGCCGTACATGGGCGCGTCGCCCACCTCCGCGGCGAAGGCGGAGGCGCCGGTGCCGACGAGGGCCGCGGTTATCGCCGCGACGGCGAGGCGGGTGGTCGCCCGCCGGGACAGACGGCCGGAGATCTTGGCCACGTGTGTGCTCCATGGGTGGTGGTGAGAGGCGTGACGCGCCGCGGGATACGGGGACACGCCACGGAATTGAGGGTGATCCTTTCACGAGTCCCTCACCGCTCCAAGGTTTTGACGGAAAGGGGCGAAGGTCACATCTCCGTCCGGCCGCCCGGGTGTTGCGGCGGGATCCGGCTCAGGACCGGGCGGAGAAAGCGGATGACGCGCTGCGCATCTCACCGGCTGTGGTGAGCCGGTGGATACCGTGCAGTTGCGTCATCACGTCCCGCAGCGACCGGCAGTCCCGCGGCCCCGGCCCCGGCGCCGGCCGTGCGACGCGGTGGCCGTCCTCCAGGGCGTCCGCCAGCACCGACAGGGCCGTCGTCACCCGTTCCACCTCGCCGGACGAGGGCCGCGGCACCCCGTTGCCGACCCGCAGCGCGCACGCGGTCGCCGCGTCGACGACCAGCTCGGCGGCCACCGTCACGGCCGACCAGTCGTGGCGCCGCCCGCCGAACGGCCCCGGCAGCTCGGCCGCGACGGTCTCCGCCGCGGCCCGGGCCTCGGCCAGCGCCCGGTACGCGGCGCTGCGCAGCGCCAGCCCCCGCGCGTCGTCCCGCTGACGGCCCCCTGCGCCGCCCGGCAGACGGCTCTCCCCGGCGGGGCCCGGCGCGGCCAGCACATGGCGCAGATACCGCTCCGTGCAGCGCAGGGTGACGGCGAACCGGTGGCCGACCCGTACCCGGGGGTCGGCCACCCGCGGAAGATGCCCGACGAGCAGCACGATGACGCACGCCAGGAACGTCTCCAGCAGCCGGGACGCCGCGGCCTCGGTGTCCCCCGCGGTGTGCACGAACGACAGCACCAGCACGGTGATCACCGCGGTCTGGAACGCGAAGTGGCGGGTGGACAGGGGCACCAGGCCCCCGGCCACGACCACCGCCGCCACGACGAGCGGCGGGCCGAGGCCGCCGGCCGCGGCCATGAGCGCGACGAAGACGAGGACGCCGGCCACGGTCCCGGCGAACCGGTTCACCACCCGCGAGAACAACGGACCCATGTCCGGCTTCACCAGGAACGCCGCGGTGGCCGGCAGCCAGTACCAGTGGTCCTCGTGCAGCAGCAGGGCGACGGCCGCCGTGACCGAGACGCAGAGCGCCACGCGCAGGCCGTACTCACGCCCGGCGGGTGTGAAGAGTCCCGGGCGGAACCCCGCCCTCGTGCCGGTCGCCGGAGGGCGTGCGGGGTCCTGCGGAGCGGGTGAGCCGGCCGTCGTCCGGTCGAAGACCACCGCGGCCTCCAGCACCGCCCGGTCGAAGGCCAGGCGTTCGACGGTGTCCGGCCGGGGGCTCGGCAGGGGCCCCGCCGGTCCGCCGGAACGGACCGCCGCGGCCAGCCGGCGGGGGCCCTCGGCCACGGCGTCCGGGACGGGCCGGCCCTCCCACTGGAGCGCGATGCTCGCCCCGCACAACGCGACCCCCGCGCCGAAGCGTTCGGCGAGGACGTGAGCCGCTCCGCCGGACCGGCGCGGCCACGGAAGCAGCCGCATCAGCCGCAGCGCCTCGTCGGCCTGCTGCTGCGCGGCGACGAGCGCACGCCGCGCGGACGGCGCGCCCGGCCCGCCGAGTGCGCCCAGCGCGTCCGCGAGTGCGTCGAACACGGCGGCGACGGCCTCGCGTTCGCCGCTCCACCGCGTCGAGTCCCGCGACCGCGGGGCGCGCAGCAGGAGCCGCAGGACCACCAGCCAGCCCGCACCGGTCAGGAAGCACAGCGCCTTCAGCCACGCGGGCCCGGCGAGCGGCATCCCCATGCCGATCGTGGTGGCGACCAGCATCTGCAGCGCGGCCGCCGACCAGACGGCACTCCTCGCGCTCAGCGCTCCGGAGACCCAGCCCACCAGGAAGAGCGCGGGGACCGCCGCCCACCGCCCGGCCGACTCCGCGACCCCCGCGCCGGCGAGCAGCCCGAGCGATCCGGCCGCGGCCGGCAGCCCTATGTGGACGAGCCCCTTGCGGCGGGTGCCCGGACGGTCGTTGACCCCCGCGAGCATCGCCCCGAGGGCGGCGAGGACGCCCGGCCCCGGCTGCCCGGCGGCGATCCCGGCCGCGAGCAGGGGGCCCGCGCCGAGCGCCCCGCGCACCATCGCCGTCCGGGGCACGGGAGCGCGGCGCAGCCGGGTCACGTGGGCGAGCCAGGCGGGCGCACGGCGCCGCGGCCTCGTGCTGCGGGCGGGAATGGCCGGAACGTGCACCGCGGACCTCCTCGTTCACCGGCCGGACCAGGGGGTCCGGGGGGATGGAGCGGGCAACGGCGGCCGCGTACGGCCAACGTAACCGGGCGATGTGGCGGGGCCGCTGCGACGGTGTTTCAGGTGTGTGATCACTTGGGGAACGGGCGGCCGGGGAGGGGTCTCACCGGTCGATGAACTGGTGGTCGCTGACGATGAGGCCCGTTGGGTCGAGCACGAGGAAGTCGGAGCCCGCGGACACGGCCGCACCTGTCGCGGTGTCCGCCATCTCCCAGGTGAACCGGACGGCCCCGTGATGTCCGTCGGCGCCGGGTACCGCCCGGAAGTGATGCTTGCCGGGGGCGACCCACTGGGCGTGGGCGTCTCTCACCCGCTCCAGCATGTCCGCGCGGCCACGGACTTCGCGCGTCGGCGTGAAGTGCACGCACGCGGGGGCGAACAATCCGTCGACCAGGGCGCGGCGCAGGTCCGGGTCGGGCTCGTTCCACATCGCGATGTACCGGTGGGCGAGGGCGTCCAGGGCTTCGGTGCCGACGGTGCTCATGCGGGGGCTCCTTCTCGGGCGGACGGTTCGAGGGCGCTGGGCTTCCCGGCTCCGCGGGGGAGCAGCTGTACGAGCGCGGTGAGGACGAGGGCGACGACGATCAGGTGGATCAGCCCGTGCCGGAACGCGAGGGGGACCCCGTCGCCGACGCTGCCGTAGTAGACGATGCCGACCGCCCCCACCCCCAGGGCGCCGCCCACCTGTTGCACCGTGGTGAGCGCGCTCGCGGCTGAGCCGGCGTGCTTCTGGGCGACCCCGGCCAGCACGGTGGTCATGATCGGTCCCAGGGCCAGCCCCATGCCGATGCCGTCGACGATGAGCGCCGGCACGAGCCAGCCGACGGCGGCGCCCTGTCCCGCCATGACCAGCAGCGCGGCCAGGCCGACGGCTCGGGTGAGCCCGCCGATCGCGATCACCTGCCGGCCGAGACGGGCCGCCAGGCGGGGGGCGAGGAGCGAGGCGGCCAGATAGCCGGCCCCGATGGGGACGAAGGCGAAGCCGGCCTCCAGGGCGTCGAGGCCGCGGCCCTGCTGGACGTACAGCGCGAAGATCAGGAAGTAGGCCGCCATGCCCATGGTGAACGCGAGATAGGTGAACAGACCCGCGACGAAAGCACGTTGCCGGAAGAGGGCCGGGTCGATCAGGGGCGAGTGGGGGAGCCGCCGCCGGCCGAAGACGGTGAAGAGTGCCGCGGAGGCGGCGAACGACACCCAGGTCCAGGCGGGCCAGCCCTGTTCGCGGCCCTCGATCAGCGGCAGCAGGGTGGCGGCGAGGGCCGACGTGATCAGAGCGGCACCGGGCAGGTCGAGGCGCGCCGCGTCCGCGGCCCTGCTCTCCGGGACCATCCGCCGGGCGACCGCCAGGACGGTGATGCCGATCGGCACATTGAGCAGGAAACAGGCCCGCCAGCCGAGCCCGAACAGATCGGCGTGGATGAGGACCCCGCCGATCAGCTGCCCGAACACCGCCGCGAGCCCCATCGTCAGGGCGTAGGCGTTGACGGCCCTGCTCCGCGCCGGGCCCGAGTAGGCGGTGCGGATGATGGCGAGGACCTGGGGCGAGAGCAGGGCTGCCGCGGCGCCCTGGGCGACCCGCGCCACGACCAGTGCGGTGGCCGTCGGTGCCAGTCCGCAGGCGACCGAGGCGAGCGTGAACAGGGCCGTCCCGAGCGAGAACATCCGGCGGCGGCCGTGGACGTCCCCGAGCCGCCCGCCGAGGATCAGCCCCGATCCGTAGGCCAGGGCGTATCCGGCGACGACCCACTCGGTGGCGGTCGGGCCCGCGTGCAGATCGCGCTGGGTGGAGGGGATGGCCACATTGACGATGAAGAAGTCGAGAACCGTGATGAACACGCCGGCCAGCACGGTCGGCAGAGTTCCGGAACGGGGCATGGCTGCTCCTTGGAAGCAGGGGAGACGCAGGGCGGACAGAGCAATGGATAGAACAGTCGGTCTACGAAGCGCTGCGCTCAGTAGATAGACTGGTTGTTCTACAGTCAAGCCCGTGCCAGAATCGGGGATGTGACGACGACGAGCCCTGGCCCCCGCGAACGGCAGACGACGAGACCCGGCCCCCGCGAACGGCTGGTCGAGGCCGCCCGCGACCTCACCTACACCCATGGCGTGCACGTCGGCGTGGACGCGATCCTCAAACGGGCGGACGTCGCCCGGCGCTCCCTCTACCAGCACTTCGGCGGCAAGGACGGGCTGGTCGCCGAGGTGCTGCGCAGCCACCCGGCCCGCGCCCGCTACATCGAGGTGATGGACGACGCCGGTGACGACCCGCGGGCGCGCGTCCTCGCGGTCTTCGACGAGTTGGAGGTGATCACCCGGCGCCCGGGCTTCCACGGCTGCCGGTACACCTCGGCGGACGTCGCCCTCACGGATCCGGCGCACCCCGCCCACGCGGAGGTCCGGGCCTTCAAGGACGGCCTGCACGAGCTGTTCGCCGCGGAGCTGACCCGCCACGGGCACCCCGACCCGGAGTGCGGCGCCGACCAGCTCCTGGTGCTCATCGACGGCACCCTGGCCCACGCGGTCACCCGCCCCGACGCGCATCCGGCACTCGCGGCCCGGGGCATCGCCGAGATGGTGCTCGACCGGGCGGAGCGCCCCCGGGACTGACCGCGGTTCCGTGCCGGGGCCGGCCGCGTCCGTGCCGGCGCAGGACGGCCGTGCCGCGAAACCGCAGCTCGGCCCGGGGCGGAGGCGTGACACGGGCGGGCGAGGCCCTACGCTCGGAGATCTGATGACCACGATCCGTCCCCCCTCGCCCGGCGCCAAGTCCGGTACCGAGTCCGTGCGCCGCCACAACCTCGGCCTCGTCCTGCGGGCCGTTCTCGAGGAGGGCGAGGCGACCCGCGCCCGCGTGGCGGCCCGCGTCGGGCTGACCCGGGCCGCGGTGTCCTCGCTCGTCGAGGAGCTGCTGGCGCTCGACCACCTGACCGAGTCGGGCAAGACGTTCAGCGGCAGCGCCGGACGCCCCGGCACCGTGCTGAAGGTGTCGGACACCGGACCGGCCGGACTCGGCGTCGAGATCAACATCGACTACGTCTCGGTGTGCGCGGCCGGGCTCACCGGCACCGACCGGGTCCGGGTCACCGAACACATCGACAACCGCGGCATCCCGCCGGCCGAGGTGCTCGCCCACGCGGCCCGGCTCACCAACCGGGTCATCACCTCCACCGGCGAGCAGGGGCTGCGGGCCGTCGGCGTCGAACTGGCGCTGCCCGGACTCGTCTCCGGCGGAATGGTCCGCCAGGCGCCGAACCTGGGCTGGTACCGGGTCGCGGCCGAAGGCATCTTCGGCCAGGCGCTCAGCACCCTGCGGCCGGCCGGCCGGGCGCTGGCGGTCAGCTCCGACAACGAGGCCAATCTGGCGGCCCTGGCCGAGCTGTGGTTCGGCGGCCTCGGCGACGCCGGCTGCTTCCTCTACCTCACCGGCGAGATCGGCGTCGGCGGTGCACTGGTGCTCCAGGGCGAGTTGCTGCGCGGGGCCCACGGTTTCGCCGGCGAGGTCGGGCATGTCGTCGTCGACCCCGAGGGACCGCTGTGCGGGTGCGGCGCGCGGGGCTGTCTTGAGCAGTACGCGGGTCAGGCGGCCCTGCTGCGGGCCGCCGGCATCGACCCGGCGGCGGGCGTGCGCGGTCTCGGCGAACTGGAGAGGCGGGCGAGAGAGGGCGACCCGGAGACGCTGGAGGTGCTGCGGGCGGCCGGTGACCGGATGGGCGTGGTGCTGGCCGGAGCGGTCAATCTCTTCGACCTGGACACGGTCGTGCTCGGCGGCATCTACCGGGACCTGACGCCGTGGCTCGAAGAGGCGGCCCAGGCGCAGCTCGCGGACCGGGTGGTGTCGGGCCGTTGGCGCGGCGACGGCCGGGGGCTGCGGGCCTCCTCGCTCTCCGGCGACGCGGCCCGGGGCGCCGCGGCGCGCGTGGTGCGCGAGGTCCTGGACGACCCGGCGGCGTACGCCGCGCGCTGAGGACGGGGCCGTACGACAGCCGCCCCCGTGCGCGGTCCGGCGGACGGGGGCGGCTGGGTGACCGGACTACTTCCGGTGCGCCGCGATCAGCTCCTGGTACCACCGGTAGCTGTCCTTCGGCGTGCGCTCCAGCGTGTCGTAGTCGACCCGGATGATTCCGAACCGCTTCGCGTACCCGAGCGCCCACTCGAAGTTGTCCAGCAGCGACCAGACGTAGTAGCCGCGCACGTCCACGCCCGCGTCCATCGCCGTCCGCAGCGCCGTCAGGTGTGTCTGCAGGTACGCGACCCGGTCCGCGTCGTGCACCGAACCGTCCGCCTCCACGGTGTCGAACTCCGCCGAGCCGTTCTCCGTGATGTGCACCGGCGGCAGCGCGTCCCCGTACGTCTGCTTCAGCGCGGTCAGCAGGTCCGTGAAGGTCTCCGGCACGACGGGCCAGTTCATGGCCGTCTTGCGGACGCCCCGGTACTCGCCCTCGCTGTACCGGTTGTCGGTGGCGACGCGCAGCGCCGGGTCGGCCTCGCGGTGCGGGGCGGCGGCGACCACGATGGGGCGGTAGTAGTTGATGCCCAGGAAGTCCATCGGCTGGGAGATCAGCTCCAGGTCGCCCTCGCGCCGGAAGTCCTGCCCGGTGATGAGCTCGCCCCAGGTCTCCTCCTCGGTGGCCGGGTAGCGGCCCGCGAGGATCGGCTCGGTCCACACCAGGTTGTGCTGGGTGTCCGCGCGGACGACCGCGGCGAGGTCGGCGTCCGACTCGGTCGCCGGGACGTTCCGGTCCAGGTTGAGTGTGATGCCCGCCTCGCGGACCCCCGCCGCCCGCAGCGCCTTCATCGCCAGGCCGTGGCCGACGAGCAGGTGGTGCGCGGCGGCCAGGGCCCCGCGCCCCTCCTTCGCGCCCGGCGCGTGCCGGCCGACCGAATAGCCGAGGAAGGCGCTGCACCACGGTTCGTTCAGCGTGATCCAGCGCGGCACCCGGTCGCCCAGGTGGTCCGCCATGATCGCCGTGTACTCCCCGAACCGCTCAGCGGTCTCGCGCACCCGCCAGCCGCCCTTGTCCTCCAGGGCCTGCGGCAGGTCCCAGTGGTAGAGGGTGGCGGCCGGCTCGATGCCCGCTTCGAGGAGCTCGTCGACCAGCCGGGAGTAGAAGTCCAGGCCCTTGGGGTTGACCGCACCGCTGCCCTCGGGCTGGATGCGCGACCAGGCTATGGAGAAGCGGTACGAGTCCACGCCGAGGTCGCGCAGCAGGGCCACGTCCTCGGGGTAGCGGTGGTAGTGGTCGCACGCCACGTCACCCGTGTCACCGCCGTCGGTCTTCCCCGGCGTGTGGCTGTAGGTGTCCCAGATGGACGGCCCGCGGCCGTCTTCATCCACCGCGCCCTCGATCTGGTACGAGGCCGTGGCCGCGCCGAAGACGAAACCGGGCGGGAAGACCGGGAACTCACTCATGGAAACCCTTACTTGACCGAGCCGCCGGTGATCCCGGCGGCGATGTATTTCTGGGACAGGACGAGCAGGACCGCGGCCGGCACGGCCGAGAGGACCGAGGCGGCCATGACCGACCCCCAGTCGCCGACGTGGGCGCCGATGTACTGGTAGATGCCCAGTGTGATCGGCTTGACGTCGTCCGTGGTGTTCAGGGTCAGCGCGAACATGAAGTCGCTCCATGCGTACAGGAACGAGAACAGGCCTGCCGTGATCAGGGAGTTGCGGCTCATCGGCAGGACGACCTGGACGAACGTACGCACGCGTCCGGCGCCGTCGACCTCGGCCGCCTCGATGACCTCGCGCGGGATGGACACCATGAACGAGCGCATCAGCACGATGGCGAACGGAATGCCCAGCGAGGCGTCCGCGAGCATCAGGCCGAAGTAGGAGTTGACCAGGCCGAGGTCCACGTACGCGCTGTACAGGGCGTTCGCGATGACGATGCCCGGCACCATCTGGGTGATGAGCGTGCCGAAGACGATCGTCTTGCTGCCGCGCAGCTTGAACTGCGCCAGCCCGTACGCCGCCGGCGCGGAGATCGCCAGGCAGATGGCCACGGCGCCGAGCGCCACGGCCAGCGAGGTCAGCAGGTTGCCGCCCTGTTCGGTGAGGGCGGAGGTGAATCCGGAGAAGTCCACGCCCGTCGGGACCGGGCCGACGTCGACCAGGCCCGCGTCCGGCTGCAGCGCGGTGTTGATCATCCAGTACAGCGGGAACAGCATCACCGCGAGGACGACGACGCCGAAGACGGTCGCGCCCCAGCGGCGCTTCGGCCGGCGCACGGCGGGAGCCGGGGCGGCGGGGACCTGGGTGGTGGTCGCCATGCCGGTCACTTCCCCTCATTGCGGTTGGCCCGCAGGTAGAACACCGCGAAGACGGCGGAGATCAGGATCAGGATGTTGCCGACCACGGCACCGGCCCCGAAGTCCATCTGGACGAACGAGTTCTGGTACGTGAGCGTGCCGAGCGTCTGGGTGGAGTCGGCGGGCCCGCCGTCGGTGAGGGCGAGGACCAGGTCGAGGATCTTCACCGTCGACATGAAGCCGAGCACGAGCACCACGGTGATGACGGGCCTCAGCATGGGCAGGGTGACCGAGCGGAACGTACGCCAGGCGGACGCGCCGTCGAGCGAGGCGGCCTCGTTCAGCTCCTTGGGGACCTCCTGGAGGCCGCCGTAGAGGATCACCATGTTGAACGGGATGCCGATCCAGATGTTCACCAGGACGACCGAGATCAGCGCCATGCTGGTGCTCGTCAGCCACGGCGTGTCGGCGGGGAGGCCGACCGTGCCGAGGAACGAGTTGAGGACACCGGTGTCCTGGTCGAAGATGCGCCGCCACACGATGCCGGAGACGACCATCGGGACCAGCCACGGCAGCAGGATCAGCGAGCGCAGGATGCCGTTCAGCGGGAAGCGGCGGGTGAAGAAGACGGCGAGGGCCAGGCCGATGCAGAACTGGCCGACGAGCGATCCGACCGTGAACAGGATCGTCTGCCACAGGGCCTTGCCGAACAGCCCGTCGTTGAAGACGTTGCTCCAGTTGTCGAAGCCGTTGAAGGGCGCCTTGCCGGTGAAGAAGGTGGACGGCGAGTAGTCCTGGAAGCTCATCACGATGTTGCGGACGAGCGGGTAGCCGAAGAACAGCGCCATGAAGATCACGGCGGGGGCGATGAACCCCCACTGGGCGAGTGTCCTGCGCCGCTTGGCGCTCCGCGGGTTCACCGGCTTCTTGACCGCACCGGCCGCGGAGGCCTTCGGGCCGGCCGGCGGCGCGGCGGCCGGGGCTGTGGTGGATGACATGGTTCGTATACCTCAGTTCCCGCTCGTGACCTGCTGCTGGGCACGCTTCAGGGCGGCCTCGCTGGACTCACCGGTGAGCGCGGACTGGAAGGCGCTCTGCAGGGCCAGCGACGCCGACGACCACTGCGCGCCGAGCTTGGCGGTACGCGAACGGGCCGTGGCGACCTGGTCGGCGAGGGCGGCCAGCTCCGGGGTCTGCTCGCGCCACTTGGCGGCGGCCTTCCGGTTGGCCGGGACCATCCAGCTGTTGATCGCGTAGGTGATCTCTTCCTGCTCGCCCGACATGCAGCCGATGATCCGGGCGGCCGTCTTCTCCCGCTCGCCGTCTCCGGTGTTCGGCACAGTCAGCACTCCGCCGCCCAGCGGACCGACGGAGTCGTCGCCGGCCTTCGGGACGGGGATCCGGGCGATGCCCCAGTTCAGCCCCTTCTTGGAGTTGAGGGTCTCGACCTGCCACGGGCCGTTGATCATCATGGCGGCGTTGCCGGCCATGAACTGGTCGTTCACATCGGCCTGCGTCCAGTTGACGGTGGACTTGGACAGGGAGCCGTCCTTCAGGAGGCTCTTCCAGTAGTCCAGCGCCCCGGCCACCTGCGGGCTGTCGAGCTTGGTCTCGTCGCCGCCGTTGGACCACATGAACGGGGTGAACTGGAAGACGCCGTCCTCCGCGCCGCCCGCGCTGAGCGCGAGGCCGTACCGCTTGCCCTGGGTCAGCTTGTTCGCGGTGTCCCGCATCTCGGCCCAGGTGGTGGGCACCTTCAGGCCGGCCTTGTCCAGGGTGTCCTTGTTGTAGAACAGCGCCAGGGTGTTCACGGTGCGCGCCGCCCCGTAGTACTGCCCGTCGTACGAACCGAAGTTGACGATCCCCTCCGGTATGTCCTTCGTCGTCAGGCCGAGGTCCTTCAGCGGGATCAGGCCGCCCGCCTCGGCGAACGTCGGCATCTCCGAGGCGTCCAGCTGGAGCACGTCGGGCAGCGACTTCGAGGACGCCATGCGCAGGGCCTTCGTCATCACCTGCGCGGCGGGGACGCTCTGCTGCTCGATCCTCACCCCGAGCTGCTTGCTGCACCGGGCCAGCGTCTGGGCGTCCCAGCGGTGGTAGGACTCGTCGGTCGACGAGTTCATGACGGTGTACACGTCCGGGTCCCGCTGCTGCCCGCAGCCGGACAGGACGACGCCGCCGAGCAGCGCGGAGACGACGGTGAGCGGGACGATGACCCGCCGGTGAGGACGGCGGCGCGGCTGGCGCATGCCGTCCGGAGAAGGTGCTGTCACGATGGTGCCCTTGCGTGAGAGGGGTGCCGGCCCGGGGGGACCCCTGTGTCCCGACGAGGTGGATCCGTCCGCCCGGCGCGGGTCCGGCAGGCCCGCGCGGGGGAGAAGGGGCGCCCGGCGACGACGGTCCGCGCCGGACACCCCACGCGCGTCAGCCGACGCCGAGCAGGTGTTCCATGGCGAGCTGGTCGAGCGCCTCGAAGGCCATCGAGCGCTGGGCGGCGCCGTCCACGTCGAAGTCCTCGTACGCGGTGCGGTCCGCGAGCAGGGCCTTGACGCCGTCGGCGGCGGTGGGCTGCGCCAGCTCGTCCAGACGGGAGGCGGCCAGCGCCTCCTTCACGGCCGGGTCGGCGCGGAACGCCAGCGCGCGCTCCTTGAGGATCAGGTAGTTGCGCATGCAGTTCTTCGCGGACTCCCACACCCCGTCGATGCCGTCGGTGCGCACCGGCTTGAAGTCGAAGTGCAGCGGGCCCGCGTAGTCCGAGCTCTCCAGCAGGTCGACGAGCCAGAAGGCCTGGCGCAGGTCGCCGGCGCCGAAGCGGAGGTCCTGGTCGTACTTGATGCCGGACTGGCCGTTGAGGTCGATGTGGAAGAGCTTGCCCGCCCACAGCGCCTGCGCGATGCCGTGCGCGAAGTTCAGCCCGGCCATCTGCTCGTGGCCGACCTCGGGGTTCACGCCGTACATCTCCGGGCGCTCCAGGCGCTCGATGAACGCCAGGGCGTGGCCGACCGTCGGCAGGAGGATGTCGCCGCGCGGCTCGTTCGGCTTGGGCTCGATCGCGAACCTGAGGTCGTATCCCTGGTCCACGACGTACTCGCCGAGCAGGTCGAACGCTTCCTTCATCCGGTCCAGCGCGACCCGCACGTCCTTGGCCGCGCCGGACTCGGCGCCCTCGCGGCCGCCCCAGGCGACATAGGTCTCGGCGCCCAGCTCGACGGCGAGGTCGATGTTGCGGATGACCTTGCGCAGCGCGAAGCGGCGGACGTCACGGTCGTTGGACGTGAAGCCGCCGTCCTTGAAGACGGGGTGCGTGAAGAGATTGGTGGTGGCCATGGGGACCTTGAGACCGGTGCGATCCAGGGCGGCCTTGAAACGGGTGACGATCGCGGCACGCTCGCTGTCGGGGGCGCCGAACGGGATGAGGTCGTCGTCGTGGAACGTCACACCGTGCGCGCCCAGCTCCGCGAGGCGCTCGACGGACTCGACCGGGTCCAGGGCGGGGCGGGTGGCGTCACCGAAGGGGTCGTTGCCTCGCCAGCCGACGGTCCAGAGCCCGAAGGTGAACCGGTCGGCGGGAGTGGGGGTGAAGCGGTTCGACATTCTGCTGCCTCTTGTCGACATGGCCCGGACGGCTGCACTGCCGCCCGACCGAATTGTTTGCTGACAGAACTAATACGGCATCTCGGCGTTTGTTTCTAGACCATCCCGGTCACACATCGGTCACGCAGGGGCAACACGGCACCTCGCCGGGGGTCTTGCGGCCCGGATCAGGCCGGATGTGGGTGCCTGGAGGCATCGTCGAAGCGCTTCGAAGAATTATTTGTTTTGTGTACGATCAAAACCGGGACCCACAGGAACGAGGTACGACGTGCCGTCGTGCGAGCCCCGAACACGGGGGCAGGCCCCGACGACGTACCCCGCACACCCCCGTACCGGTTAAGGAAGACCCATGAAGTTCACCGACGGCTTCTGGCAGATGCGAGACGGTGTGAACGCCTCGTACGCCACCGAGATCCGCGACCTCCGCCTCGACGCCGACCGCCTCACCGCCCACGCCGCCGTCAAGCGCGTCACGCGGCGCGGGGACACGCTCAACGCCCCCCTGATCACGGTGGAGGCGTACGCCGCCGCCGAAGGCGTCATCGGCGTACGCGTCACCCACCTCGCGGGCAAGCGTCGCCCCGGCCCGGACTTCGCCCTTCCCGGAGCCATCGGTGACACCACGGCCACCACCCGTGACGACGGTCCCACCGCCGAGCTCACGAGCGGGCCCCTCACCCTGCGCCTCCCCACGGAGGGCGGCTTCGGCCTGGAGTTCCTCGACGCGGGCGGCCGCGTACTGACCGCCGCCGGGCGCAAGGGCACCGCCTTCGCCACCGTCCAGGACGGCGGTCACCACATGTTCGCCCAGCTCGCGCTCGGCGTCGGCGAGACGATCCACGGCCTCGGTGAGCGGTTCACGCCGTACGTCAAGAACGGCCAGGTCGTCGACATGTGGCAGGCCGACGGCGGCACCAGCAGCGAGCAGGCGTACAAGAACGTCCCGTTCTACCTCTCCTCACGCGGCTACGGCGTCTTCGTCAACCACCCCGGCAAGGTCTCCTTCGAGGTCGGCTCCGAGGCCGTCGGCCAGGTGCAGTTCAGCGTCGAGGACCAGACGCTGGAGTACTTCGTCGTCGCCGGCCCCACCCCCAAGGACGTCCTCACCCGCTACACCGCACTCACCGGCCGCCCGGCCCTGCCCCCGGCCTGGTCGTTCGGTCTCTGGCTGACCACCTCGTTCACCACCGACTACGACGAGGCCACCGTCACCTCGTTCGTCGACGGCATGGCCGAGCGAGGCATCCCGCTCTCCGTCTTCCACTTCGACTGCTTCTGGATGCGCGAGTACCAGTGGTGCGACTTCGAATGGGACCCGGACACCTTCCCCGACCCGGCCGGCATGCTCGCCCGGCTCAAGGACAAGGGGCTGAGGATCTGCGTCTGGATCAACCCCTACATCGCGCAGAAGAGCGCCCTGTACGCGGAAGGCGCGGAGAAGGGCTACTTCGTCCTCACCACCGACGGCGACATCTGGCAGTGGGACAAGTGGCAGGCCGGCATGGCGCTGGTCGACTTCACCAACCCCGAGGCCACCGCCTGGTTCCAGGCCAAGCTGAAGACGCTCCTCGACCAGGGCGTCGACGGCTTCAAGACGGACTTCGGCGAACGCATCCCGACGGACGTCGTCTGGCACGACGGCTCCGACCCGGAGCGGATGCACAACTACTACACCCACCTGTACAACAAGGCCGTCTTCGAGCTCCTGGAGAAGGAGCGCGGTGCGGGCGAGGCCGTCCTCTTCGCCCGGTCCGCCACCGCCGGCGGCCAGCAGTTCCCCGTCCACTGGGGCGGCGACTGCTGGTCCTCCTTCGAGGCGATGGCCGAGTCCCTGCGCGGCGGCCTCTCCCTGTCCCTGTCGGGCTTCGGCTTCTGGAGCCATGACATCGGCGGCTTCGAGGGCACGCCCGACCCGGCGGTCTTCAAGCGGTGGCTCGCCTTCGGCCTGCTCTCCTCGCACAGCCGGCTGCACGGCTCCTCGTCCTACCGGGTGCCGTGGGAGTTCGGCGACGAGGCGGTCGCGGTCGCCAAGCAGTTCACGGAGCTCAAGCACCGCCTCATGCCGTATCTGTACTGCACAGCCGTCGAGGCCCATCGCATCGGCGTCCCGACCATGCGCCCGATGCTGCTGGAATTCCCCGACGACCCGGCGACCCGCACGGTCGACCGCCAGTACCTGCTGGGCCCGGACCTCCTCGTGGCCCCCGTCTTCAGCGAGGACGGCCGGGTCGAGTACTACGTCCCCGAGGGCGTCTGGACCCACTTCCTGACCGGCGAGACCGTCACCGGCCCCGCCTGGCACCACGGCACCCACGGCTTCGACAGCCTCCCGCTGCTGGTCCGCCCCGGCGCGGTCCTCCCGCTCGGCGCTGACGCCTCCCGCCCGGACGCCGACTGGACGCAGGATCTGGAACTGCGCGTGTACGCCCCCGAGGGCCTGGGCGACTTCATCCGCACGGTGACGGTCCCCGACCTCACGGGAGCCACCGCCGCCACGTACGACCTGGTCCGCGAGGGCGGCACGCTCCGCGTCACGGCGGACACGGACCGGCCGTACACGGTCGTGGTCGTGGGCGACGAGTCGCTGGACGTGGTCAAGGGCTGACGCCTCTCCGGGCCGGGGCCGCCCCGCCGGCGGCCCCGGCCCGGCACGCGCTTCACGCCGTCGCGCGACTCGGCACGAGCAGCGCGCGTAGCCGCATCCGGTCACTCCCGGGCGCGCCCGCCCGCCTCGCCCCGGCCGGAATGCAATCGTGGACCAGGGGGTTCGCACCACCGACAGCACGTGAGCGGTAACAGCACCAAGAGCGGATGGCCTTCACATGGGCGAGTTGATCCTGATCCGGCACGGCGAGACCGAGTGGTCCCGCAACGGACAGCACACCAGCCACACCGACCTGCCCCTGACGCCCCTCGGCGAGCGCCAGGCCCGCGCCCTCGCACCCCTGCTCGCCGACCGCCACATCGCCCTGACCCTGGTCAGCCCCTCGGTACGGGCCCGGCGCACCGCCGAACTGGCCGGGCTGGCCGCGCCCCGCATCACCCCCGAGCTGCGCGAGTGGGACTACGGCGCGTACGAGGGCATCACCACGCGCGAGATCCGCCGCACCCGTCCCAGCTGGAACCTCTGGACCGACGGCGTCGCCCCCGGCCCCGACGCCCACCCCGGCGAGACCCCGGCGGAGGTCGGCGAACGGGCCGACCGGGTGCTGGCCGAGGTCGGGGAAGCCGCCGCGCGGGCGGGTGACGAGGACATCGTGCTCGTCGCCCACTCCCACTTCCTGCGCGTCCTGACGGCCCGCTATCTCGGCCTCACCCCGGCCGAGGGCAAGCTCTTCCAGCTCGCCACGGGCGCCGTGTCCCGCCTCGGCACGGAGCACGGGCAGCCGGTGATCACGGCCTGGAACGTGACCCTGCCGGAGAGCCTGTTCCCCACGGCCGTTCCGGAGACTCCGGAACACGTCTGAGCACGACTCAGAGCGAGCCGTCCCTGAGCGCCGCCATGAAGGGCGCCCAGCAGCCCGTCGCGAACGTGAGGGCGGGCCCGCCGGGGGCGGCCTTGCTGTCGCGTACGGGGACGATGCCGGGGAGGTTGCCGGCGATCTCGACGCACTCGCCGCCGTCCCCGTTGCTGTACGACGACGTACGCCAGGCAGCGGTGCTCAGGTCAGGTGTGGTGCTCATGGCGTCGCGAACTCCTTCGCCGCCGAGGCGATCCGATGCAGGGATGCCTCCGGCGACAGTGCGACAGCCCTCGCCAGATCGTATGCGGAGCGGTACTGCTCCACCAGCGGCGATTCCTCGATGAGTTGGCCGCTGTAGGGGCCTTCCGTGTACACAACGGCGGGAGCGTCGGCGAACTGCATCAGTGTCATGGAGCCATGCAGGAAGGGGTGCGCCCCGGCGGAGAACGGAAGCACCTGCGTCACGACGCGAGGGCGGGACTCCGTCTGTTCGACGAGGTGCGCGAGCTGTTCGGCCATCACCGCGCTTCCGCCCACCGGCAGGAGCAGCGCGGCCTCGTGAAGCACCACCCAAAGCACCGGCGTAGCAGGCGAATCGAGGAGGCTCGTGCGCTCCATGCGCGTCTGGACGTGTCCTTCGACGACTTCTGTAGTGGCGAAGGGGTGCGCGGCCCGCGTCAGAGCCCGCGCGTAGGACTCGGTCTGCAAGAGCCCCAGCACGGTCATCGACGTGTAGCTCCCGATGGACGAGGCATGAAGCTGGAGCTCGGCGGCGTCCGCGAAGTACCCCGCCACCTTCGACTTCTGTGCCAGCCGGCACAGGCGCTGAAGGTGCTCGCCGCTCCCCAGCAACTCGTCCAGGGCCCGGGACATCTCCAACTGGGGCCGACGCGTCGCCGCCTCGAACTGGCCGATGTACGAGCCGGAGCAGAAGACCCGCTCACCCAACTCACCCTGCGACAGCGCGGCCGCCTCGCGCAGACGGCGTAACTCGGCGCCGTAGAAGGCGCGGGCGTCGGTGTACGGGTCCAGGTCCTTCGGATGCGGCATGCCAGGGAATGTAGCGGCCGCCGCCCACCCCCTTCCCCCGAACGGCACACAGCCACCCGCACGAGTGCCTCGGGGAACGCGCCCGGCCGGCGCCCCCGAGGAGGCACCGGCCGGGCGGGTCCTGCGAGGGGTCAGGAGATCAGCTCCACCTCCGCGAGCGTCGCCTCACCGTCGAGCACCAGGCGGTAGTGCGCGTACGAGCCGCGCGCGTTCACCGTGAAGGCCCGGGTCTGCTTGTTCCAGGCGAACGACTGGCCGGACCGCTTGTCGAGGTCCTTCCAGGTCGTGCCGTCCGACGAGCCCTGCAGCACCCAGCCGCCCGGCGCCTTGGCCGCCTCGCCCGAAGTCAGCGTGTACTGGACCGCGTTCGTCGCCGAGGGGACCGGCAGTTCCACCGTGGTGGCGGTGGCGGTGGTGGCCGAGGTGTTGTCGAACAGTGCGCCCGCGCCCTTCAGGACGTCCTTCTGCGGCGCCGGCACCTCGTCGTCCTTGGTGATCGAGACCGGGGCGGCGTCCTTGCCCGTGCCCCAGGCCGACGGCTTCGCGCCCATGTCGAACTCCAGCACCCCGCCCTTGGCCAGCAGGTCGTGCGGCAGCGAGGTGGACGTCCACTTCTTGCCGTTGACCTTCAGGCCCTGCACGTAGATGTTCTTCGCGCTGTTCTTCGGCGCCTTGACGACCAGGTCGTGGCCGTTCTCCAGGTGCACGGTCGTCCTGGTGAACAGCGGGGAGCCGATCGCGTACTCGCCGCTGCCCATGACCAGCGGGTAGAAGCCGAGGGAGGAGAAGAGGAACCAGGCCGACTGCTCGCCGTTGTCCTCGTCGCCGTGGTACCCCTGGCCGATCTCACTGCCCGTGTACAGACGGCTCAGGACCTCACGGACCTTCTCCTGCGTCTTGTACGGCTGCGAGGCCGCGTCGTACATGTACGTGACGTGGTGTGCGACCTGGTTGCTGTGCCCGTACTGGCCCATCCGCACGTCACGGGCCTCCGTCATCTCGTGGATGACGCCGCCGTACGAACCGACGAACTCGGGGCCCGCCGTCTCCGGGGTGGAGAAGTACGTGTCCAGCTTCTTGGCCAGACCGTCCCGGCCGCCGTACAGGTTGGCGAGACCCTTGCTGTCCTGCGGAGCGGTGAAGGCGTAGCCCCAGCCGTTGGTCTCCGTGTAGTCGTAGCCCCAGACCCGCGGGTCGTACTGGGCGGACGGGACCCGCCAGTCGCCCTTGGCGTCCTTGCCCTGGAAGAAGCCCGCCTTGTCGTCGAAGAGCTGGACGTAGTTACGGGCCCGGTTCAGGAAGTACGCGGACTCGTCCTTGTAGTGCTGCTTGTGCGTCTTCTCGTAGAGCGCCCGGCCCATCTGCGCGATGCCGTAGTCGTTGAGGTAGCCCTCCAGCGACCAGGAGAGGCCCTCGTGGGTCGAGGTGTTGGCGTACCCGGCGAACGGGGACGTCTCCATGCCCTTGCGGCCCACGCCCGAGGTCGGCGGGACGACCGTGGCGTTCTTCAGAGCGGCGTCGTACGCCGCCTCGGCGTCGAACTTCACGCCCTTGACGTAGGCGTCGGCGAACGCGACGTCCGAGGAGGTGCCGGTCATCAGGTCCGAGTAGCCGGGGGAGGACCAGCGGGAGATCCAGCCGCCGTCCTTGTACTGCTGGACGAAGCCGTCGACCATCTCGCCGGCCCTCTTCGGCGTGAGGAAGGAGTAGGCGGGCCACGTCGTCCGGTAGGTGTCCCAGAAGCCGTTGTTGACGTACACCTTGCCGTCGACGATCTTCGCGCCGGTGTGCGTCGGGGTGTCCGAGCCGATTTGCGGGGAGAAGGGGGAGGCGTACTGGTCCTTGCCGCCGACCTTCTCGAAGCCCGAGTTCGGGTAGAGGTAGAGCCGGTACATGCTGGAGTACAGCGTGGTCAGCTGGTCGGCGGACGCGCCCTCGACCTCGACCTTGCCCAGCAGGTCGTCCCAGGCGTCCTGTGCCTTGTCCTCGACCTGTGCGAAGGAGCGCGAGGCGGGGATCTCGGCGGCGAGGTTCTGCTTCGCCTGGTCGATGCTGATCAGTGAGGTGGCGAGGCGCAGGTTGACGGTGCGGTCCTTGCCGGCGTCGAAGCGCAGGAAGCCCGTGACGTCGTCACCGCCGCCGCCCGAGAGCTTGCCGCTGTCGGTGACGGGGGCGTCGAAGACGCCGTACACGAAGAGACGGGTGGCACCGGTCGATCCGCCGCTCTTCACGTCGGAGAACCCGGTGAAGGAGCTGTTCTCCGGGGAGAGTGTGAGGCCGCCGTCGTTGGAGACGTTGTCGAAGACCATGCTCGCGTCCTCGCCCGGATACGTGAACCGCATCCGCGCCGCGTGGTCGGTCGGCGTCATCTCGGCCTTGAGGCCGTTCTCGAAGCCGACCCCGTAGTAATGCGGCCTTGCGGTCTCGTTCTCGTGCTTGAACGGGAGCGCACGCGCGGTCCGTGAGGCGTCCGGGGTGCCGGAGACCGCCGACGGCATCAGCTGGAAGGTCTGCCGGTCGCCCATCCAGGGGCTGGGCTCATGACTGGCGCTGAAGGCCTGCAAGGTGGGCAGGTTGTCGTCGTTGTTCGCGCGCGCGTAGTCGTACAGCCAGCTGGTCGATCCGGCGTTGGTGACCGGCGTCCAGAAGTTGAAGCCGTTCGGCACGGCGGTGGCGGGGAAGTTGTTGCCCCGGGAGAAGCCGCCGCTGGAGTTGGTGCCGCGCACGGTCGAGGCGTAGTCCGAGAGGTGCGCCTTGCGCTTCTCGGGCGCCTTCGGGGCGATCCTGACGTCGTCGATCCAGCCCTGGAACTTCGAGGGGCCCTTGGGGGAGTCGTACGCGACGAGGATCCGGTCGACGGTCCTGCCGGCCGCGACGGCGCCGATCCGCGAGTCGACCTTGTTCCACTGGTTGACGTACAGCCGCTTGGCGTCGGCCTGGCCGCCCGGAGTCAGCAGACCGCCGTGGGAGTCGGTGGCGCGCAGATCACTGAGGTACGTCCCGTCGGTGAACGCGAGGTCCACCGCGACGTGCGTGGCCGGATAGGACAGGTCCGTCTGACCCATCTGGGGGTACACCAGGTAGGAAAGCTCGGTGTCCTTGGTGACGGCCGTGTTGACGTCGAAGATCTTGTTGTACGAGTAGGCCCGGCCGTCCGCCTTGTGCGTGCCCGCGTACCGCAGCGCCTTCCTTCCGGTGAAACCCGCACCGGCCTTGGCGGTGGGGGAGCCGGACGGGCCGCGGTCGATCTGGCTGCGCATGTCGTCGGGGGCGGGGGCGGACGTGTTCCCGTCGGAGAACTGGACGTCGGCGAGCTGGGTCGCGTCGGAGGCGCCGTTGTTCTTCGTGATGTCCAGGCGGAAGTGCTGGTACGCCTTGTCCGCGGTGAAGTCGTACGACTTGGTCTGGAAGCGCTCGCCGAAGGTCTGGCCGGTCCTGGTGTCCAGGTCCGTCCAGGTTTTGCCGTCCTCGGACCCCTGGAGGGTCCAGTCCTTCGGGTCGCGCTCATCGTGGTCGTCGGCCGAGGTCAGCGCGTACGTCACGACCTTGACCGGCTCGACGAGGTCGAACTCCACCCAGGCAGTGGGCTCGAAGGACAACCACTTCGTGCCGGACTGTCCGTCGACGAGGTTCTCCTTCACCTCGCCGCCGCCCGTGTTCTCGTCACTGGCGCGGACATCGGTGACCTTATCGGTGACATTGCCCGGTATTCCGGCGGAGAAGCCGCCATCGATCCCTGACGCCCGCTTCTTTCCGTCAGGGCCTTCTTCCACGGTATTGCGCCAGTCCGGCTGCTTTTCGTCCGCTTCGAACGAGGAGCTGAATGTCCGCTCGACGGGTGCTTTCTGACGGTCCGCAACCGTTCCGGCCGAAGAGGCCGCGGCAGCGGTGGGGGCCGTCACGAGGAGGACGAGGGAGGCCGCTATCAGCGCGGCCGTGCTGCTTTGTCTCGTACGAGAACCGTGTCGGGGCTGCATGACGAGCCATTCCTCCCGGGGAGTGCGCTTGGACAACGTTGTCAGTGGGGGGCGCAGGAACCAGTAGGGAGTGAAGTGGCGCTGGGTGTCAAGGGTGTTGGATCAAGGGCCGCGTTCGAATCGACCGGAATGCGGAAATCGTTACATCCGAAGGAGAGCGTGCGGTGCCGAGGTATCCGCGAGGTCTCAACTCGGGAAAGACTGCCGTCCAAACCTGCATTCGATCTTGCTCAGTCGACGACAAGTGGACTATACCTGTCGGCGTCTGCACAGCTTCTTTCCAACTGTGCGGTCAGGGAGACACGGGGGCAGGGCAGCAGGGCGCCGCAGGTGCGTCCGCTGTTCGGGTCCTCGCGCCCCCCACTGCAATGGCTAGCCTGAAAATCTGTACCACCCAAGCGCAACTGACCGCGGTGGCGGGGCCCTTCGCCTGTGGCGAATTTCGACGGGCGACCGGTACACACCGCCTGAGTCCTGGAGAAGGCGAGGACTTGAGCATGGGATCCACCTCCGCCCACAAGAATGAGGGCCTTGGCCGTCGCGATGTGATCAAGCGGTCTGCCGCACTCGGTCTGATCACCGTCCCGACGATGAGCTTCCTGTCGGCCTGTGCGAGCAGCGACAGCGGCAGCGACGACTCGGTCAAGAAGGGCAAGACCAGCGCGAAGAACCCGCTGGGCGTCAACGAGACGGCCGCTCTCGACGTGGTCATCTTCGACGGCGGCTTCGGCCAGCAGTACGCGATCGACGCCGAGAAGAAGTACACCGCGGCCTTCCCGAAGGCCAAGGTCAAGCACTCCGCGACGCAGAAGATCCAGTCGCAGCTCCAGCCGCGCTTCAACGGCGGCACCCCGCCGGACCTGATCGACAACTCGGGCGCCGAGCAGATGGACATGGGTGTCCTCGTCGGCAAGAAGCAGCTGATGGACCTGACGCCGCTGATGGACGCCCCGTCCATCGACGACCCGAGCAAGAAGGTCCGCGACACCCTGCGCCCGGGTGTGCTGGAGATGGGTCAGTTCGACGGTGACCCGGTCTGGATCATGTACTACGCCTACACCGTGTACGGCGTCTGGTACTCGCAGACCGCGCTCGACAACCTGGACGCCGAGTATCCCGAGGACTGGGACGCCATGCTCGCCCTGTGCGAGAAGGCGAAGAAGAAGGGCATCGCCGGCTGGACGTACCCGGGCAAGTACCCGTACTACCTGCCGTTCTCGCTCTACCCGTTCATCGGCAAGATCGGTGGCCGGGAGGTTCTCGACAAGATCGACAACCTGGAGCCGAACGCCTGGAAGGACCCCGCCGTCAAGGCGGCGTTCGAGGCGTACTACGAGCTGTACAAGAAGGGGTACATCCTCAAGGGCACCCCGGGCCTGACCCACATCCAGTCGCAGACCGAGTGGACCAAGGGCAAGGCGCTCTTCATCCCGAACGGTTCGTGGGTGGAGAACGAGGCGGCCCCGACCACGCCCAAGGACTTCAAGATGATGGTCTCGGCCCCCTCGGGCCTCGACTCGTCGGACAAGCTGCCCTTCGGCACCATCTGGGCGTCCGGCGGCGAGCCCTTCGTCGTCCCGGCGAAGGCGAAGAACCCGCAGGGAGGCATGGAGCAGCTGCGCATCATGCTCTCCGAGGAGTCCTCGAAGAACTTCACCAAGCAGGTCAAGTCCCTGAGCGCCTTCAACGGCGGCACCGACGGCCTGACCCTCTCCACGGCCATGCAGGCCGGTGTCGACGCGCTGAAGAAGGCCGGCGACAACGTGGTGAACCCGCGGCTGCAGGACTGGTACGTGAAGCTCCAGAAGGAGCAGATCGGCACCGCCGGCATCGGCGAGATGATGGCCGGGCGTCTGACGCCCGCCGAGGCCATCAAGAAGATCCAGGGCTACGCGGACGCCGCGGCCAAGGACCAGTCCATCAAGCACTACAAGCACTAGTGAGTAACCGTCACCAGCGGCGGCACCCGCGGAAAGATCGGGGTCGGTAAACGATGCAGCACGGCAAGTACCGGTTCATTGTGGGGTTCCTGGTAGCCCCACTGGCGTTGTACGCGGTCTTCGTCATCTGGCCGTTCATCCAGTCCATCTACTACTCGTTCACGGACTGGACCGGCCTGAGCCCGGACTTCAAGATGGTCGGCCTCGACAACTACACGAGGATGTTCAAGGACGACATTTTCTGGAAGTCGCTGCAGCACAGCGTGCTGCTCGTGCTGCTGCTGCCGCTGGTGACGCTGGGCCTCGCGCTCTTCTTCGCCTTCATGCTCAATGTCGGAGGCCGTCGGCGCAAGAACGCCGCGGTCTCCGGCGTGCGGGGCTCGGGTTTCTACAAGATCGCCTATTTCTTCCCGCAGGTGCTCTCGATCGTCATCGTCGCCCTGCTGTTCCAGTTCGCGTACAACCCGCGCAGCGGAATGCTGAATTCGGCGCTCAAGGGAATCGGGCTCGACTCCGTCCAGCCCGACTGGCTGGGTGACCCGAACCTGGCCCTCATCTGCGTCATGGTCGTTCTGGTCTGGTCGACGGTCGGATTCTTCGTCGTCCTCTTCTCCGCCGGCATGGCGTCCATCCCGAAGGACTTCTACGAGGCGGCGCTCCTGGACGGGGCCAGCCGCATCACGACGTTCTTCAAGATCACCGTGCCGCTGCTCTGGGACACCATCCAGTCGGGCTGGGTCTACATGGGCATCCTGGCGCTCGGGGTCGAGGCGTTCACGGCCGTCCAGGTCATGACGGTGGGCCCCGGCGGCCCCGACTACGCGACCTCCGTCCTGCCGCTGTACGTCTACCAGACGGCCTTCCGCGACGGTCAGGCCGGATACGCGACCACGATCGGCGTCGGGCTGCTCATCGTCACCATGGTGTTCGCCGCCATCGTGATGCGTCTGGGCCGGCGCGACCGGCTGGAGTTCTGATGCTGTGCTTCCCGGGACGCGGCGCCCGGATCCCCAGCAGGCAAGACAGCCCGGTCCCGGCGGCCGGCTCGACAGTACGAGGTGAGCACACGTGAAGGCCACTGAAACCCCTCCCGTGGTCACGGTGACGGAACCGGCCCCCGTGTCCAAGTCGCCCGCGCAGGACGGCAAGGAGAAGAGCGGTGAGGGCGGCAAGGTCCTCAACGTCTTCTCGCACGGTGTGCTGATCACCTGGGCGGTCCTGGTGGTCATGCCGCTGCTGTGGGCGGTCATGACCTCGTTCAAGACCGATGACTCGATCCTGTCGACGCCGTGGGCGCTGCCGGACAAGCTCCACTTCGAGAACTGGTCACGCGCCTGGAGCCAGGCGCACATGAGTGAATACTTCTTGAACACCATCGTGGTGGTCGGCGGTTCACTCATCGGCACCCTGCTGCTGGGATCGATGGCGGCGTACGTACTGGCCCGGTTCGACTTCCCGGGCAACCGTTTCGTGTACTACCTGTTCATCGGCGGGATGAGCTTCCCGATCATCCTGGCGCTGGTCCCGTTGTTCTTCGTGATGAACAACATGGGTCTGCTGAACACGACGCACGGGCTGATCCTGGTCTACATCGCCTACTCGCTGCCCTTCACCGTCTTCTTCCTCACCGCCTTCTTCCGGACGCTGCCCGGTTCCGTGGCGGAGGCGGCGATGATCGACGGGGCGTCGCACACCCGGACGTTCTTCCAGGTGATGCTGCCCATGGCGAAGCCGGGCCTGATCAGCGTCGGCATCTTCAACTTCCTGGGGCAGTGGAACCAGTACATGCTGCCGACGGTGCTCAACAGCGACCCCGATCACCGGGTGCTCTCCCAGGGGCTGGTCGAACTGGCCAACAGCCAGGGCTACAAGGGCGACTGGTCCGGACTCTTCGCCGGTCTGGTGATGGCGATGCTCCCCGTCCTCGCCGCCTACATCGTCTTCCAGCGCCAGGTCGTGGCCGGTCTCACCGCGGGAGCGGTGAAGTGATAGCCGGTCCGGCCGCGCCGACGGTGAAGTAGTACCGCGAGCGCCTTCTCCACAGAACCACCGAACCGCCCGCCGGCAGAGATGCCGGCGGGCGGTTCGTCTGTGTAAGGGGGAGTTCGCGGAGCGTGCCGAGCGAGGGTTCCGTGCGCGTCCGGGGCTTCGACTGCTCAAGGTCTTGACGGGGCGTACCCCAAAACGCTCAGCTTAGGGTTCACATGTTGGAGAATATGGCAGGAGTGAGAGAGTCGATGGAGACTCCGGGGTCGCAGACATCTCTGCATCGCGCCAACCTAGAGCGGGTCGTGCGGGCCGTACGTATGGCGGGTTCGCTCACCCAGGCGGAGATCGCCAGGAGCACGGGCCTCTCCGCGGCCACCGTCTCCAATATCGTTCGCGAACTGAAGGAGGGCGGCACCGTCGAGGTGACGCCGACCTCGGCCGGCGGCCGGCGGGCGCGCAGCGTCTCCCTCAGCGGCGACGCGGGCATCGTCATCGGCGTCGATTTCGGCCATACGCACCTGCGGGTGGCGGTCGGCAACCTGGCCCACCAGGTGCTCGCCGAGGAGTCCGAGCCGCTGGACGTGGACGCCTCGTCCGCCGAGGGCTTCGGACGGGCGGAACAGCTGGTGAACCGGCTGATCGAGACCACCGGGATCAGTCCCGGCAAGGTCATCGGGGTGGGTCTCGGTGTACCCGGCCCGATCGACGTCGAGTCCGGCACGCTGGGCTCCACGTCGATCCTGCCGGGGTGGACGGGCATCAACCCCAGCGAGGAGCTCGCCGGACGCCTCGGCGTGCCGGTGTACGTCGACAACGACGCCAACCTCGGGGCGCTGGGCGAGCTGGTGTGGGGGAGCGGGCGCGGGGTCCGCGACCTGGCCTACATCAAGGTCGCCAGCGGTGTCGGCGCCGGTCTGGTGATCGACGGGCACATCTACCGGGGGCCGGGCGGAACGGCCGGCGAGATCGGCCACATCACCCTCGACGAATCGGGCCCCGTCTGCCGCTGCGGCAACCGCGGGTGCCTGGAGACCTTCACGGCCGCGCGGTACGTCCTGCCCCTGCTCAGGCCCAGCCACGGGCCCGATCTCACCATGGAGCGGGTGGTCCAGCTGGCCCGTGAGGGCGACCCGGGCTGCCGCCGGGTGATCGGCGACGTCGGACGCCACATCGGCAGCGGCGTGGCCAACCTCTGCAACCTGCTGAACCCGAGCCGCGTGGTGCTCGGCGGCTCCCTCGCGGAGGCCGGCGAACTGGTCCTCGGGCCCATCCGGGACTCCGTCTCGCGCTACGCCATCCCCAGTGCCGCCCGCCAGCTCTCGGTGCTCCCCGGCGCCCTCGGCGGACGGGCGGAGGTGCTGGGCGCGCTGGCTCTCGTACTGAATGAAATGGGTGATTCGTCCCTTTTGGAGAGCACCCTCCCCGCAGCGACCCCTGCCTTCACTTAGATAACGAATGGCACCGTTGTCGTCTCGTTGCGAATTTACTACTTGACGCCGCTCTCGCGGCCGAGTTGACTTCCAGCCACCTCGGCCGCAACGCTGCGGCCTCGTCAGGGAGGCACACCCGCAATGAACGCAATGACGCGACGCATCGTCATAGGCACGGCCGCCGTCTCGATGGCCGTCTCCCTCGCCGCTTGTGGCAAGGCCGGCGACGACAAGAAGGACTCGGCGGACTCGGGCAGCAAGACCAAGATCGGTCTGCTGCTCCCGGAGAACAAGACCGCTCGCTACGAGACGCTGGACAAGCCGTTGTTCATCGAAGCGGTCAAGAAGGACTGCGCGGACTGCGAGGTCGTCTACAACAACGCGGCCGGTGACGTCGGCCAGCAGAAGCAGCAGTTCGAGCAGCAGATCGCCGATGGCATCAAGGTCATCGCGATCTCCTCGGTCGACGCCGAGAAGTCCGCCTCGTGGATCGCCGCCGCGCACAAGAAGGGCGTCAAGGTCGTCGCGTACGACCGCGCCATCGTCGGTGCCGACGCCTACGTGAGCCACGACAACGAGAAGATCGGCAAGCTCCAGGGCCAGGCCGTCCTCGACGCCCTCGGCTCCAAGGCGGCCGGCTCCAACCTCGTCATGATCAACGGTGACGAGAAGGACCCGAACGCCGGCCTGTTCAAGAAGGGCGCTCACGCGGCCCTCGACGGCAAGATCAAGATCGCCTACGAGGCCTCCGGCGAGTGGGACCCGAAGATCGCCGGCGAGAAGATGACCGCCGCGATCTCCTCGGTCGGCAAGGGCAAGATCAACGCCGTCTACTCCGCCAACGACGGCATGGCGGGCGGCATCATCACGTCCCTGGACAACGCCGGCATCAAGGACATCCCGGTGGGTGGCCAGGACGCCGAACTCCCCGGTATCCAGCGGATCATCGCCGGCACGCAGACCTTCACGATCTACAAGTCGCCGAAGCAGCTCGCCCCGACGGCCGCCCAGTTCGCCGTCAACCTGCTCCAGGGCAAGGACATCGGCGCCTCGGGCAAGACGGACGGCGTTCCCTCCACGCTGCTCGAGCCGACCGTGGTGAACAAGGACAACATCCAGTCCACCGTGATCAAGGACGGCATCTACAAGGTCGCCGATGTCTGCGTCAAGGACATCGCCGCCAAGTGCACCGCACTGGGCATCAAGTAGCCCCTCCGCGCGCCAGGGCCGGCCGGTCCTGGCGCGTACGGGTCTGACCCGCCCCGCACGGCGGAGTCCACCCGCCCCACGACTGTCCGGCCCCGGTCGGCCCACACCCCGCTGCCGGCCGGGTGCCGGACATTCTTCCCCCAGTACTTCCAGTACGTCGACGCTGCCCTCGTGGCGCGGCGTCTCCGCCGGTCAGGCGGCACATCCCCGCCGGTCAGGCGGCGAAGGAGATGGTTCACGTGTCACAGACGCCCGTGCTGGCGTTGCGTGGAGTCTTCAAGCGATTCGGAGCGGTGCAGGTCCTCTCCGGTGTCGATCTCGAAGTCCACGCCGGAGAAGTGGTCGCCCTCGTCGGCGACAACGGTGCAGGAAAGTCCACGCTGGTCAAGACGATCGCCGGCGTGCACCCCATCGATGAGGGCGTCATCGAGTGGGAGGGCGAGAAGGTGGACATCAGCCGTCCGCACGACGCTCAGAACCTCGGCGTCGCCACCGTCTACCAGGACCTCGCGCTCTGCGACAACCTGGACGTCGTCGCCAACCTCTTCCTCGGTCGCGAGATCAAGAAGGGCGGCGTCCTCGACGAGGTCGCCATGGAGAAGCGGGCCCAGGACCTCCTGTCCACGCTCTCCATCCGCATCCCCAGCGTCCGCATCCCGGTCGCCGCGCTCTCCGGCGGTCAGCGCCAGGTCGTGGCCATCGCCCGTGCCCTGGTCGGCAACCCCAAGATCGTGATCCTGGACGAGCCCACCGCGGCCCTCGGCGTCGAGCAGACCGCACAGGTCCTCGACCTGGTGGAGCGGCTGCGCGAGCAGAACCTCGGCGTCATCCTCATCAGCCACAACATGGCCGATGTGAAGGCTGTCGCCGACAAGGTCGCCGTGCTGCGACTCGGCCACAACAACGGCATCTTCCCCGTGGCGACGACCAGCCACGAAGAAATCATCGCCGCGATCACGGGCGCCACCGACAACGCCGTGACCCGCCGCAAGTCCCGCAGCGCGGAGGCATCCAAGTGAGTGAGACCAGCAAGACTTCGGCCGAGGTCCCGGCCCAGGCGAAGGCCACCGAGGCTCCCGTAGCAGCGGCCGGCGCCGTCAGGGTCGTCGACCCCCGCCTGCTCGTCCGCGAGCAGGGCTTCAAGGGCTACTGGACCGAGTTCAAGCGCAAGGTGCGCTCGGGCGAGATCGGCTCGCTGCCCGTCGTGGTGGGCCTGATCATCATCGGGATCGTCTTCCAGCTCGAGACCGGCAACTTCCTCACCTCGTACAACCTCGACCAGATCACGCTGTACGCGGCGGGCCCCGGCATCATGGCCGTGGGCATCGTTTTCGTCCTGCTGCTGGGCGAGATCGACCTCGCGGTCGGTTCCGTGGCGGGTCTCGCGGGCTCGGTGTGGGCCGTTCTCGGCACGGACATGCCCGACTCCCTCGCCATCGTGCTCGGCATCCTGTCCGGCACGGTCATCGGCGCCTTCCACGGCATCGTCTTCGCCAAGATCGGCGTGCCCGCGTTCGTCGTGACGCTGGCGGGCTTCCTCGGCTGGGCCGGTCTGCAGACCTGGGTGATGGGCGACAAGTCCACCATCACCACCCCGCTCGGCAGCTTCGTCCGCGACCTGACCAGCTACTACTTCGCCGACATCGCCGCCGCCTACGGTCTCGCCGTGGTCGTGATCATCGCCTTCTACCTCGCGCAGCTGCGCGACTCGAGCCGCCGCAAGGCCGCCGAGCTGCCGCACCGCCCGCAGAGCGAGATCATTCTGCGCACCGTTCTGCTCGCCGTCCTGTGCCTCCTGGCCGCGTACGCGTTCAACCAGGAGCAGGGCCTCCCGCTCTCCCTGGTGATCTTCCTCGCGATCCTGGTCCTCACCGACTTCGTTCTGCGCCGCACCACCTACGGCCGTCAGATCTTCGCGGTCGGCGGTGGCATTGAGGCAGCGCGTCGTGCCGGCATCAACGTGTCCTGGATCCGCATCTCGGTGTTCATGATCTCCGGCACGCTCGGTGCGGTCGGCGGTCTCTTCCTGGCCTCCGCGACCGGCGGCGCCGACCGCTCGCTCGGTGGCGGCAACCAGCTCATGATGTGCATCGCCGCAGCCGTCATCGGCGGTACGTCCCTGTTCGGCGGACGCGGAAAGGTCTGGTCCGCGCTGCTGGGCATCCTGGTCATCCAGTCGATCGTCCAGGGCCTCAACCAGATGAACCTGTCGTCGAACGCGATCCAGTACATGATCACCGGTGGTGTGCTCCTCATCGCCGTGATCATCGACTCGGTCTCGCGCAAGACCCAGAAGACCGCGGGCCGCGCCTGACCGCGGATCCGCAGGAGCGCCCGGCACCGCACCCGGTGCCGGGCGCTCCTGCGTGCGCCACCCCGGGTGACGCACCACGCACCGCCCGATGAACACGGGCGCGGCCGGAACATTAGACTCGACCAGGTCCGCAGAAGTTCGATCAGGCTAGAACGCAAGGAGGCACGGGTGGCGCTGCTGACCCGCATCACGGGACCGCGCGATCTGGACCGGCTCACCCCGGAGCAGCTGGAGCAGCTGGCCGAAGAGATTCGGACCTTCCTCGTCGACGCCGTCTCCAAGACCGGCGGCCACCTGGGTCCCAACCTCGGGGTGGTCGAGCTGACCATCGCCCTGCACCGGGTCTTCGACTCGCCGAAGGACAAGGTCCTCTTCGACACCGGCCACCAGAGCTACGTGCACAAGCTCCTCACCGGCCGCCAGGACTTCTCGAAGCTCAAGAGCAAGGGCGGCCTCTCCGGCTACCCCTCGCGCGCCGAGTCCGAGCACGACGTCATCGAGAACTCGCACGCCTCCACCGTGCTCGGCTGGGCCGACGGCCTCGCCAAGGCCAACGAGGTGCTGGGCAAGGACGACCACGTCGTCGCGGTCATCGGTGACGGAGCCCTCACCGGCGGTATGGCCTGGGAGGCGCTGAACAACATCGCCGCCGCCAAGGACCGCCCCCTCGTCATCGTCGTCAACGACAACGAGCGCTCCTACGCCCCCACCATCGGCGGCCTCGCCAACCACCTGGCGACCTTGCGGACCACGGACGGATACGAGCGCTTCCTGGCCCGCGGCAAGGACCTCCTGGAGCGCACCCCCGTCGTCGGGAAGCCGCTGTACGAGACGCTGCACGGCGCCAAGAAGGGCCTCAAGGACTTCATCGCCCCGCAGGGCATGTTCGAGGACCTCGGCCTGAAGTACGTCGGCCCGATCGACGGCCACGACCTGGAGGCCCTGGAGTCGGCGCTCCAGCGCGCCAAGCGCTTCGGCGGACCCGTCATCGTGCACTGCCTCACGGAGAAGGGCCGCGGCTACACCCCGGCCCTGCTGGACGAGGCCGACCGGTTCCACGCCGTCGGCAAGATCCACCCCGACACCGGCCTGCCCGTCGCCACCTCCGGTCTCGACTGGACCTCCGTGTTCGGTGAGGAGATGGTCGAACTCGGCAAGGAGCGCGAGGACATCGTCGCGATCACCGCGGCCATGCTCCAGCCGGTCGGCCTGACGAAGTTCGAGAAGGCGTTCCCGGACCGGATCTACGACGTCGGCATCGCCGAGCAGCACGGCGCGGTCTCCGCGGCGGGCCTCGCCACCGGCGGTCTGCACCCCGTCTTCGCGGTGTACGCCACCTTCCTCAACCGCGCGTTCGACCAGGTACTGATGGACGTCGCCCTGCACAAGTGCGGTGTGACGTTCGTCCTGGACCGGGCCGGCGTCACCGGTACGGACGGCGCCTCGCACAACGGCATGTGGGACATGTCGATCCTTCAGTGCGTGCCGTCGCTGCGGATCGCCGCCCCGCGCGACGCCGACCAGGTCCGCGCCCAGCTGCGCGAGGCCGTCGAGGTCGACGACGCCCCGACGGTCGTCCGCTTCTCCAAGGGCGCGGTCGGCCCGTCGGTCAAGGCCGTCGCCACCGTCGGCGGCATGGACGTGCTCCGCGAGCCGGCCGCCGAGCGGCCGGACGTCCTGCTCGTCTCCATCGGGGCCCTCGCCCCGATGTGCCTGGAGATCGCTGACCTGCTCGACGCCCAGGGCATCTCGACCACGGTCGTCGACCCGCGCTGGGTCAAGCCCGTGGACGAGGCCATGGCGCCGCTCGCGGCGAAGCACCGGGTCGTCGTCACCGTCGAGGACAACAGCAGGGCCGGCGGCGTGGGCTCCGCGGTCGCCCAGGCGCTGCGCGACGCCGACGTGGACGTACCGCTGCGGGACTTCGGCATCCCGCCGGTCTTCCTCGACCACGCCTCCCGCAACGAGGTCATGGCCGAGATCGGTCTGACCGCGCCGGACATCGCCCGCCAGGTGACCGGTCTGGTCGCCAGGCTCGACGGCCGGTACGAGACCGAGGCGGAGAGCCGTCCCGTGGTGGAGCCCGCCCGGGACTGACCCGTACCACCGCACGGCCGATTGGGCCGGTTGCCCACCCCTTCGGGTGGTGCGACCGGCCCATTCGCGTGAATTCCGGCGGTGGACGGCGTGCTGCGGACGGCAAGGGTGGACGGGTCCCGATCATGGCGTCCACGACGAGTGCGTGGAGGTACGCCGGTGAGCACACAGCAGGACCTGCCCCCCAGCGGAGACGGACTGTTCAGGACCAAGACGGTCGAACAGTCGATCCGCGACACCGAGGAGCCGGAGCACGCCCTCAAGAAGTCCCTCTCCGCCCTGGACCTCACGGTCTTCGGAGTGGGCGTCATCATCGGAACCGGAATCTTCGTGCTCACCGGCAAGGTGGCCAAGGAGACGGCCGGACCCGCCACCGCCATCGCCTTCGTGGCCGCGGGTGTCGTCTGCGCGCTGGCCGCGCTCTGCTATGCGGAATTCGCCTCCACCGTCCCGGTGGCCGGTTCGGCGTACACGTTCTCCTACGCCTCGCTCGGTGAACTGGTGGCCTGGATCATCGGCTGGGACCTGGTCCTGGAATTCGCTCTGGGCACGGCGGTGGTGGCGGTCGGCTGGTCCGGTTACGTCCGCTCGCTGATCGACAACGCCGGCTGGCACCTGCCGGACGCGCTCTCCGGTCCCGACGTGGCGGACGGATTCGGGTTCGACCTCCTGGCCTTCGTCCTGGTGCTGGTGCTGACCGTCATCCTGGTGCTCGGCATGAAGCTCTCCGCCCGGGTCACGACGGTGGTGGTCGCCATCAAGGTGGCCGTGGTCCTGATCGTGATCATCGCGGGGCTCTTCTTCATCGACACCGCGAACTACTCGCCGTTCATCCCCAAGGCCCAGCCGCAGCCCTCCGGATCGGGCCTGGACGCCCCGCTGATCCAGCTGATCTTCGGATACGCGCCCACGAACTTCGGCGTGATGGGCATCTTCACCGCCGCCTCCGTCGTCTTCTTCGCCTTCATCGGCTTCGACGTCGTGGCCACGGCCGCCGAGGAGACCAAGCTCCCGCAGCGCGACGTGCCCCGCGGCATCATGGCGTCCCTGTTCATCTGCACCGCGCTCTACGTCGCCGTGTCGATCGTCGTCACCGGGATGCAGCACTACACCAAACTGTCGGTCAGCGCCCCGCTCGCCGACGCCTTCAAGGCCGTCGGGCACCCCTTCTACGCCGGGGTCATCAGCTTCGGCGCCGCCGTCGGCCTCACCACGGTCTGCATGATCCTGCTCCTGGGGCAGACCCGGGTCTTCTTCGCGATGAGCCGCGACGGCCTGCTCCCGCGGTTCTTCTCGAAGACGCACCCGCGGTTCCGCACCCCGTACCGCCCGACCATCCTGCTCGGCGTGATCATCGCGATCATCGCCGGCTTCACCAGCATCAACGAGCTCGCGACGCTGGTGAACATCGGCACCCTCTTCGCGTTCGTGGTCGTCGCCCTGGGCGTCATCGTCCTGCGCCGCACCCGTCCCGACCTGCACCGCGCCTTCCGCACGCCGTGGGTCCCGCTGATCCCGGTCCTCTCGGTCGCGGCGTCGGTCTGGCTGATGCTCAACCTGCCGGCGGAGACGTGGCTGCGGTTCGGCATCTGGATGGTCATCGGCGTGATCATCTACTTCGCGTACGGACGCAGCCACAGCCGGGTGAACCGCACCCGGGTGTGAACGACGCCGAAGGCCCCGCCCGCCCGGGACCGGGCGGGCGGGGCCTTCGTGTGATCCGCCGCTGGGTCAGCCGCCGGTGGCGGGGGACTTCTTGGCGGACTCGGGGATGGCGGAGTCCGTGCGGATCGCCTTCCAGAGGGTGTCGGCCTGCGGCTGCGCGGCCACCACGCGGTTCCGGTCGATCTTGTCGTAGTTCACGGGGAGCATGATGGTCTCCATCGTGGACGGGTCGACGCCGTTCATGGAACGCGCGAAGTCGGTCAGCGACGTGAGCGAGGCCAGGCCCTCGTCCGTGGTCAGCGACTTGGTCGCGGAGTTGGCGATCTTGTAGGCGCTGGTCGGACTGCCCAGCAGGTCCTGCTTCTTGACCTCGCTGAGGAGGGCGAACATGAACTGCTGCTGGAGCCCGATGCGTCCGAGGTCGCTGCCGTCACCGATGCCGTGCCGGGTGCGGACGTAGGCGAGGGACTGGGTGCCGTCGAGCTTCTGGGGCCCGGCCTTGACGTCGAGACCGGTGGCCGTGTCGTGGATGTCCTGGGGGACGTCCACGGTGACGCCGCCGATGGCGTCGACGAGACCCTTGAACCCGGCGAAGTTGATCTCCAGGTAGTGGTCGATGCGCACGCCGGACATCTTCTCGACGGTCTTGACCACACAGGCGGGACCGACCTGCGAGTAGACGGAGTTGAACATCTTCCGCTCCGCGGAGGGCACCTTGGTCCCGTCGGCCTTGGTGCACTCGGGCCGGGTCACCAGGGTGTCGCGCGGGATGGATATGGCGACGGCCCTGCTGCGGCCCTCGGGGATGTGCACGACCATCGCCGTGTCGGACCGGGCCCCGCTGATGCTGCCGCCGCCGCCCAGTTCCTTGTTCTCGGCTCCGGCGCGCGAGTCCGAACCGAGGACGAGCAGGTTCTGCCCGCTGGTCGGGAGCTTCTCGGGACGGTCCTCGCCCAGCGCCTTGTTGATGTCGACGCCCTTGATGTTGCCGTCGAGCCGGCTGTAGAGCCAGTAGGCCGTGCCGCCGGCGGCGATGAGCAGGACGAGCAGCACAGCGAGGGTGATCTTGAGTCCGCGGCGCCGCTTACGAGGTCCCCCTCTTCGCTTCCGTCCGCCGCCATGAGATGCCGTACGGCCTTCGTGCGCGTCGTGGGACGTGGCGTCGTGGCTCATCGTGGTCGAGTCCTCAATTCTCGTGGCCCGGGCAGGCTGTGGAGTGCGTGGGACTCGGGTGGGGGGTGTGGCCGGTCCGTGTGTGCATGACTGAGCGTGCACTATAGAACAGACGATCGCCCGAATGGGTGCTTTGGCCGTCGGAGGGCGGCTCCGTCCCGGGGCCGGGACGCGGGCCACCCGCCGCGGGGCACGTCCCTGCTGAGCATATGATGTGGTCGGCCCCGTGCGGGCAGGATGAAGAACTGGTGCAGTGGAGAGGGTGTCACGGGTCATGCGGAGAAGAGGAGCGGACTCCGCGAGCAGTGCCTCACCTCTCGCCCAGCCGTCCGGGCGCCATCGGGTCAGCGGAACGCCGCGCGGCCGCTGGATGCCGCTCGGCAAGGACGGCAGGCTCACGCTCTACGCCCGCACCGACGGCGGCCTGTTGCGCTGGACGCAGCAGAGCCCGGGCGGGGACCGGTGGGACGGTCCGGACTTCGTGGCGGTCGCGGACCTCACCGACGTCACGGTCGTTCAGGGCGCGAACGCCTACGTGCATTTCCTGGGACGGCGCGAGCGTGCCGGTGCCGACGGGCCGAGCGTGGACTTCGTGCACGCCGTCCAGTACCAGACCGGCCGCCCGGTCACCGAATGGCGCTCCCTCGGCAACTTCTACCGTGACGCGGAGACGGGCCGGAAGGTCGGTCCCCCGGCCGGAGTCGTGGACGCACAGGGGACGGTCTTCGTCTTCGTGCGCAACGCGGGCCGTGGTCTGCAGATGCGCCGTGAGGGCAAGGGCGGCAAATGGGGAGCCTGGGAGGACCTCAAGGGGGCCGGGCTCGCCGCCGACCTCGTGCCTTCGGTGACCTCGAGCGGGCTGGTGGAGGTCTTCGCGTCCGGCGAGCGCGGGGTGCAGCAGTGGCGTCAGGGTGAACCGGACGGCAGCCTGGTGATCGGTCCGCCGTCGGCGTTCCACGCCCTGGACGGATCCGTGACGGCTCTGGAGACGGCGCCCGACCGCCTCACCTACTACTGGACCGATCCGAACAGGTCCGGGGTCGTCTCCTACCGCGCCGGCGCCTGGCCCGTGCCCGTGGGCGGACAGCCCGGGGACGGTGCGGTCGTGGCACTGCGCACCCCGCTCGACGGCTATGACTGCACGGTCCTCGCACAGCGCGGGTCGGGCGGCACCCTGCTGATCGGGGTCTGCGGCACCGAGCAGGAGCAGGGCGGCGTCTGGTGGTCGGACACCGCTCAGGAATGCGTCGGTGATCCGGCGCTCGCCCTCGACGGACACGGCCGCGTCGTGGTGGCCCTGCGCGGGCGGGACGGGGCGGTGTCCATCGCCCGCCAGGAGGACGGACCCGGGCTCACCCTCTCGCCCCAATGGCACCGTCTGGCCCCGGATCTGACCTGACGGCACCTCCCGGCCCCCCGGGCGACACCTGCATGTCGCCTCGACTTCCTGTGGCGTTTCCGTGAAGCGGTAAAAGGTTGTACAAACACAGGGTGGGATTCATCACGGATCCGCGCCCTCTATGTCCGCTTTTCTGGCTGGACGCTGATCGGTTCTTTATGTGAAGGTTCTGTGACTGCTCACGAGTGAGCAGATGCGGCCGTCCCATGGGGCGGTCTTAACGGGGATGACAAGTTTCGGTCTCTTACCGTCCGCAGTCCGGGCACGAAGTGGTGCCTGGGCTCGGCAGGCGCTGGGCCGCAGTGGCGTGGGTGGTGGATGCCTCGTGGGCGGTTCCGGCAATCCGGAGGCAGGATCGCTCGTTTCGGCGTACCGGTCGGTGGTGCCCGCGGTCGCGCGAAGGGGCATCGTCCGCAAGGTGCCGGCCCCGCTCCGCTCCGCCGTGAAGTCCTCGTTCACCTCCGTCGACGCCATCCGGTCGGCCACGGTCGTCTGGGCGATGGGCGGCCGCCGCAACGCGCCCCGGCACAGCGCCGCCGCCACGCGCCGGGTGGTGCGCCTCAAGGGCCGGCACGTGCACGCCCTGCTCGTGGAAGGTGCCACGGCGTGGGCCGCCCGGGCGCGCAATCTCCACATCCTCCTCGCCACGCTGGAAGCCGGTGGCATCGAGTACTTCTGCGTCCGTGGGGCCACGAAGGACCTTCCGACGGTGGCGGTGCCCGCCGGGCTGCGCGCGTCCGCGGAGGAGATGCTCCAGATCGCCTTCGAGCAGACTCCGGGCTACGTCGGCGCGGCCAACGCGACGGAGTCCGGCATGCGCGCCGGCGACGAGGAAAGGTCCTGGCGCCAGGTGCGCCGGCACGGAGCCCTCCGGGTCGCCTGGTACGTCACCGACCCCACCCAGCAACTCGTCTTCGGCTCCGATCAGGGCTGTGACCTGGAGTTCTGGCCGGAACGCAACGGCCGGTTGCAGGCGCCGCGCCCCAATCGCGTGGTGGAGGAGGTGCCGGTCGGCGCACCCCGCCACACCGTCCCGCAGGCCCTGTTCGCCCTGGTGCCCGGCGCCTACACCACGGGCAGCGCGCACACCGTGGCCGAATTCACCCAGCCCCTGGCGGAGGACCACCTCTTCCCCATCGACGTCGTCTACACCTGGGTCGACGACTCCGACCCCAAGTGGAGCGCCCAGCGCGACGCCGTCCGCGAGGGACGGATGGGAGCCGCGCCGCAGACCCTGCACGCCCAGGCAGCCAACGACGCGCGCTTCACCAGCCGGGACGAACTGCGCTACTCCCTGCGCTCCCTGCACCAGTACGCGCCCTGGGTCCGCACCGTCTACCTGGTCACCGCCGGACAGGTGCCCAGCTGGCTCGACACCGAGGCCCCCGGCATCAAGGTCGTCGACCACCGGGACATCTTCTCGGACCCCGACGCGCTGCCCACGTTCAACTCGCACGCCATCGAGAGCCAGCTGCACCACATCGACGGCCTGTCCGAGCACTTCCTCTACCTCAACGACGATGTGTTCTTCGGCCGCCCGCTCAGCCCCGGACTCTTCTTCCACACCAATGGCCTGACCAAGTTCTTCCAGTCCAAGGCCCTCATACCGAGCGGCCCCGCGGACACGGACGACCTGCCGGTGAACGCGGCCGGCAAGAACAGCCGGGCACTGATCGAGCGCTCCTTCGGCACCCGTATCGCGCAGAAGATGAAGCACACCCCGCACCCCCTGCGCCGCAGCATCCTCGCCGACATCGAGCTGGTCTACGGCGAGGAGCACCGCCGCACCCAGCACTCCCGCTTCCGGTCTCCCGAGGACGTCCCGATCGCCTCGTCCCTGCACCACTACTACGGCTTCCACACCGGCCGTACGACCGCCGGGAACCTGCGCTACCAGTACATCGACCTCGCCGCCGAGCAGGCCCGGCGGCGTCTGGACAACCTCCTGGCCCACCGGAACTTCGACACGTTCTGCCTGAACGACACCGTCGAGCATCCCGACCCGGAGGCCCAGGAACGCATGGTCAGGCAGTTTCTCGACGCCTACTTCCCCGTGCCCAGCCGCTTCGAGCGCGCGGACTCGGACGAGTACCGCAACGCGACCCGGCCGATCCCGTCGCAGAAGGCCGAAATCCGGCGGTGAGCCAACCGCTCCTCCCGCCCCGCACCCGCACCCGTCCCCGGAACGAAAGTGAACCGAGTGTTTGACACCTCCAGCCGAGAACCGGCTGGCGAGACCTCGATGGGCACCGGCCGCCGCCCGGCGCCGGCACCGGCGCAGCTGCGCAGGGGCCGTACGGAGCGGCGGGTCATCGTGGACATGCACAAGCGTGTCGCGCTGGTACACGACCGTCTCACCCCGCTCGCCGCGCGTGAGCTGAACAACCTGGAAGTCCGTCGCGCCCTGGAAGCCGGGGGGATCGACTGGTTCGCGGTACCGGGCCTCGACGACACCGCCTCCGCCGTCGGCGTCGACGCCCGCCACCGCGCCCAGGCCCTGGCGGCGCTCCGCGCCCGCCTGTCCGCGAGCAGGGGCTACATCGCCCGCCCCAAGGCCGGAATGGCCCCCGGCGACGGTGCGTGGGAAGGCTCCTCGGACAAGACCTGGGAGCGGGCGAGCGGCCTGTCCGTCGTACGCGCCTTCTGGTTCCGCACCACGCAGGAGGGGCACCTGACGCACGGTGCCGACACGGGCTGCGACATCGAGTTCTGGGAGCCCGAGGAGAGCGTGCCCGGCCAGGGATTCGACCGCCTCGCCGCGCCCCGCCGCAACCGCGCCAGCGAACACGTCTCCCTCGGCCACCAGCAACTCGTCGTCCCCGGGGAACAGATGACCCGGCTCGTCGGCCGGGCCCACGGGTCCGAGGTGCCGCAGCTTCGCCCGACCCGCACCCGTCCCGAGCTGGACATCGCCTTCCCCGACGAGCACCCCTTCCCCATCGACGTCGTGTACACCTGGGTGGACGGCGACGACCCGGCCTGGCAGAAGCGCCGCGCCGAGAGCCGCGGTGAGGTCTTCCACGCGGAAGCGGCGAGCCTGGCCCGCTACGTCTCCCGTGACGAGCTGAAGTACAGCCTGCGCTCGGTGCGGATGTTCATGCCGTGGGTGCGGAACATCTACATCGTCACCGACCAGCAGACACCGCACTGGTGGGCCGCCGGCGACGGCAGAGCCCGCGTGGTCGACCACCGGGAGATCTTCGACGACCCCTCCCACCTGCCCACCTTCAACAGCCACGCGATCGAGTCCCGGCTGCACCACATACCCGGACTCTCGCGTCACTTCGTCTACTTCAACGACGACATGTTCATCGGGCGGACCCTCACGCCCTCGGCGTTCTTCCACCCGAACGGCATCGCCAAGTTCTTCCCCTCCCCGGCCCAGGTCCCCTACGGACCCCCGGAGCCCGACGAGGTGCCCACCTCGGTCGCCGCGAAGAACAACCGCCGCCTCATCCAGGAGCGGTTCGGACGCACGCTCGTACAGAAGATGAAGCACGTGCCGTACGCGCTCAACCGGGACATCCTCGCCGCCATCGAACGCGACTTCCCCGAAGAGCACCGGCGCACCTCCGCCAGCGCCGTGCGGAGCGCCTCCGACCTGTCCATAGCCTCCTCGCTGCACCACTACTACAGCTACTACTCCGGGTGCAGCCTGCCCGGCGACCTCCGGTACGGCTACTTCGCGCTGGACGATCCCGAGCTGGAGCACAAGCTGGAACTGCTGCTGCTGCGCCGGGACCGCGACACCTTCTGCCTCAACGACTCGGCGAGCGACCCCGCCGAGATCGAGCACCAGAGCGTGCTGCTGCACCGCTTCCTCGAGGCGTTCTACCCGGTGGCGAGCCCGTACGAGAAGACGGCGGCCTGAGCCATGCACATCGAGATACTGGCCCACACCGTGGCCACCGATTCCGTCGGCGCGCGGGCGGCGGCCCGGCTCGCCCAGACGCTGGCCGCCGGGCACCGGGTGACCGTCGTCGCCGTGCGCGGCGCCGCCGAGCCGCATCCGGCGCTGCGTCTCCCGGAGAACGTGGACGTCGTGGCCCTGGCCCCCTCGGTCGGGTCCGGCGACCGGGACGACGACGAGACCTCCCAGCTCGTCATCGCCGGCGACCCCGAGTTCCGGCGCTACAACCGCGCCGACGACGGACGGCTCAAGAAGCACCTGTCCGCGAGCGGAGCCGACGCGGTGGTGGCGCTCAGCTCCGCCCTCGGCGCGGCCCTGGCCCAGTGCCGCGTGCCCCACGCGCGGCGCATCGCCCGCCAGCCGGCGCCCGTCGAGCGGCTCCCGGAGTCGGTGCGCGCCCGCTGGACGGAGCTCTACCGCGAACTGGACGCGGTCGTCCCGCTCACCGAGCACGACGCCGCCGCCCCCGAGTACCAGGCGCTGCGCGCCGCCGGTGTGGAGGTCTGCCGGATCCCGGAACCGGTGCTGCTCGCCGAGAGCCCGGACAAACCCACGACGGGTGTGGTGATCAGCGCCGGACGCCTGGTCTCGCACCGCCGCGTCGAGCTGGCGCTGCACGCCTTCTCCCAGACCCGTGCGGCTCAGCCGGGCTGGCAGCTGCGGGTGTTCGGCACCGGGCCGCTGCGCCGTGAGACCCGCGAACTGGTCATGGCGCTGGGGCTCCACGACCACGTGCTGCTGGTCGACCGGGAAGCCGGCGAAGAGGACTTCTACGACGCCGACATCGCGTTGGTGACCGCGGAGCGCGTGGACAGCGCCCGCCCCGTGCTGGAGGCGCTCGCCCAGGCCACGCCCGTGGTCGCCACGGAGGTGCCCTTCGGAGCCTCCGAGGTGCTGGCCGAGGGCCACGGCGGGCTGCTGGTGCCGGTCGGTGACGTCCACGGCACCGCCGCCGCCCTGGAGCGCTACATGGCGGACGAGCAACTGCGCTCCGCGCACCGGGCCCAGGCCCTGCGGACCGCGCGGTCCGCAGGCGCGGAGCAGGTCGCCGAGGCGTACGAAGAACTGTTCACGTCGGTCAAGGCCGGGGTACGAGGCCGCTGGGGCAAGGGGCGGCGTGCGGGCGGCGGCGCGCCCGCCGAGGACCGTCCCCGGCCCACCGCCGACTGCCGGGTCCTGACGAACGGCGTCTGGGAGCTCACCTTGCGCGGCGTGTCCGGCGCCCGCACGGTACGCGTCAAGGAACAGGGCAAGGGCCGCAAGGAAGTGGTCGACTTCGCCGTCGAGGGCGGCGGTACGCGGGCCCTGATCGACGCCCGCGAGCTGGCCGTGCTCGGGGAGGGCCGCGCCGACCTCTACGCCGTGGACGGCAAGGGCAGGGAGAGCCGCCTGCGCTACGGGCTGTGCACGCTCGGCGGGGCACGCGACGTCGGGCACCTGGGCGACCTGGACCACTTTCACTGGGTGCTGCCGTACGCCTCCGAGGGGGGGTATCTGCGTCTGCGCGTCTGGTCCCGGCAGAGCCACGCCGAGCTGGTGACCGTCGACTACAGCGACACCAGCCTGTGGCTGACGGGCTGGCTCCAGGGCGAGTGGCAGCTCGGCGGCGAGCTGTTGCTGTTGCTGCGCCGGCGTCAGGAGCCCGCGCGCACGCTGGCGGCCGGCCGGGTGCGCTTCGAAGGCGGCTGGTTCGGCGCGGAGCTGGTCATGGACGAGGCCATGAGGGCCCGGCTGCTCCTGCGTGAGAACTGGGACGTGCTGCTCGCCGACAGCAGCGGGAGGGAGCCGGTCAGGGTCGCGCGCATCGCCGACGACCAGGTGGTGCGGCGCGATGTGCAGCGCTTCCCCGAGCTGGTGCGGGAGGAACCGACGGACCTGTTCGGCCCCGACGTCGGCCGTGCCGTCGTGGGGCTGCGCCCCTACTTCACAGCCGACAACGAACTCTCGCTCGTGGTGACCGAGCATCACTGACAGGGGCCCTCACGGACCTCGAGAATCCCGAAGGACACTTGTGCGGATCTCCTTCCTGCTCCACAGCATCGACAATTTCGGCGGAGTGCCGCGGGCGACCAGCAGTCTGGCCTCCGCCCTGGCGGTCCATCACGAGGTGGAGATCGTCTCGGTGTTCCGCACCGCGGACCGGGCGTCCTTCCCGCCCTCCGGCGATGTGACCGTGCGCTATCTGGCGGACCGGCGCGAGGGGGCGGCGAAGGGCAGCGGCAAGCCGTCCCGGATCATGCCGCGGGAGGACGACTGGGCCAAGCAGTACAGCCCGGAGGTCGACGACCTGATCCTCGGTCATCTCGGCAGGTGCGGCGCCGATGTCGTCATCGCCGCCCGGCCGACGTTCGCCGCGTACTTCCTCGCTCACGGCCGGCACGGCTACGGGCGCGTGGTCATCGACCACGAGGGTTCGATGGTGCCTTCCGAGGAGCTGCGCGCGCGCACGCTGGAGCTGTACCGCGAGATGGACGGCGTCGTCTGCCTCACCCAGGCCGACATGAACAACTACCAGCGGCAGATGGGCGACCAGGCGCCCCCGTTCGCCGCCATCGGCAACATCGTGCCGCCGCCGCCCCGGCACGCGCCCGTGCACGGCCTTCCGCTGATCGCCGCCGCGGGGCAGCTCGTGCCGCGCAAGGGCTTCGACACCCTGATCAACGCGTTCGCCCAGGTCGCCCCCCACCACCCGCAGTGGCGGCTGCGCATCTTCGGCCGCGGGCCCGAGCAGGCACGGCTGCACGAACTCGTGCACGCGCACGGACTCAGCGACTCGGTCCGTCTCATGGGCGCGCTTCCCGACCTCGCTGCGGAGTGGGACAAGGCCGCGTTCTCGGTGAGCGCGGCCCGCCGCGAGTCCTTCGGCCTGACCCTGGTGGAGGCCATGCACCACGGGCTTCCGGTTCTCGCGGCCGACGCGCCCTTCGGCCCCGGCGAGATCGTCGCCCCCGGCCGCAACGGCATCCTGGTCCCCGTCGGGGACGAGGACGCCCTGGCGCACGGGATGCGTTACCTCATCGAACAGCCCGCCGAGCGCGAAAAGCTCTCCCAGGGCGCCTACGCGACGGCCCCGCTCTTCAGCGCGGAGCGCATCGCCTTCCGCTACGACGCGTTCCTGCGGGACGTGGCGGCCTCGGTGCCGAAGGAGCGCGCCGCCGCGGAGCCGGCCCCCGCCCCGTCCGGCGTCCCGGCGGAGGTGCTGGTGCGCGGCGACGGCGCCATCGAGGTCCGTGCGGTCCTGACCCCCGGTGCGGAGCCCCCCGCGCTGACCATCACTCCGCGCAGGGGCGAGACCCTGATCAGACTGGCCGCCCTCGGCACGTCGGTGGACGAGATGACGGGCACGCTCCGGGCCGTGTACGCGGTCCCGGCCGAACCGCCGGTCCTCGCCGAGGGCCGGTACGACATCGACCTGGAGCTGCCGGACGGCCGCCGCTCGCCGCTCGCCGTGGAGGGCGTGCACACCGGTGGTCTCCTGGTCCGCCGGATCGCGCCGGGCGGCCCCGCGTACTGGCCCGTGCCCTACCGCACCGCGGACGGCCATCTGTCGGTTTTCGTGCGTCATCGCGTGGAGCACGCCGAGGTGCACTCCGTGCTGGTGGGGCAGGACGGCTGGCTCGTGCGCGGCAGCCTGGTCGCACCGCCGGGCGCCGACCTGTCGGGGCTGCGGCTGGCTGCCGTACCCCGCAAGGGGATCGCCGCGTCGACGGTGGCGGGCCGGGTCACCGTCGGGCACGACGGAGTCTTCGAGGCGCATCTGCCGTTCGCCGGGGTGGTGGCCGCCTCCTCGGGTGGCCACGACGACTGGGACCTGTGGCTGGAGCGCGACGCCGGTCATTCGCGCATCCGCCTGGCGCGGTTCTTCGACGACCTCCTCGAGCGCAAGCGGATCGACGTCTATCCCACGCAGCGCTGGCACCACCCGACGCAGGGGCCGGCGCGCGGAAAGGTCTTCTTCACGCCCGGCAACGAGCTTTCGTTCACCGTCAGCCCCGACCGGGCCTGATCCCTCTTCCTCCGGAGTGCACACGTTCATGCCCACGCACCACCGCCGTACCCGTAAGGCCGTCATCCCGGCCGCGGGTCTGGGTACCCGCTTCCTCCCCGCGACCAAGGCGACTCCCAAGGAGATGCTTCCGGTCGTGGACCGGCCGGCCATCGAGTACGTGGTGGCGGAGGCCGTACGCAGCGGACTCGATGACGTGCTCATGGTCACCGGCCGCAACAAGCGGGCCCTGGAGGACCACTTCGACCGTGCTTATGAACTGGAGCACCTGCTGGAGCTGAAGGGGGACGACGGCAAACTGCGCCAGGTCCGCGAGTCGAGCGAACTGGCCGACGTCCACTACGTGCGGCAGGGCAACCCGCTCGGCCTGGGCCACGCCGTCCTCTGCGCGGAACCGCACGTCGGTGACGCCCCGTTCGCGGTGTTGCTCGGCGACGACCTCATCGACGAGCGCGACCCGCTGCTCGCCCGGATGCTGGAGGTCCAGGAGCGGTACGGCGGCAGCGTCGTGGCGCTCATGGAGGTCGAGGACGACCGCACGCACCTGTACGGATGCGCGGCCGTGGCCCCCTCGGGCGAGGGGGACGACGACGTCCTGGCCGTCACCGACCTGGTGGAGAAGCCGGAGCCCGGCACCGCGCCCAGCAATCTTGCCGTGATCGGGCGGTACGTCCTCGCCCCGCAGATCTTCGGGATCCTGCGCGACACCCCGCCGGGCCGCGGCGGAGAGATACAGCTGACCGACGCCCTGCGCCGGCTGGCCCTGGACCCGGCACTCGGCGGTCCCGTGCACGCGGTGGTCTTCGACGGCCGTCGTTACGACACCGGGGACCGCGGCGACTACCTCCGCGCCGTCGTCCGGCTGGCCTGCGAGCGCGAGGACCTCGGCCCGGACTTCCGCGCCTGGCTGGGCGAGTTCGTGCAGGAAGAGGGCATCCGCTGACACGGCGGACCCGGCAGAGCCCGCGCTCACCGCGCCGGTGAGCGCGAGGCCCCGACCCGGGCGCCGAAAGCCGCGAGGGCCGTACGGGATCGCTCCCGTACGGCCCTCGCCGCATGCACCGAGGTGGCGTTACGCCGGAACGCTGGCCACACCGGGCTCCAGGAACTTCTTCCCGTTCACCCGCTCCGAGACGCCCTCACGGTCCAGGTACGGCGTGATGCCGCCCAGGTGGAAGGGCCAGCCCGCGCCGGTGATCAGGCAGAGGTCGATGTCCTGGGCCTCGGCGACGACGCCCTCGTCCAGCATCAGGCCGATCTCCTGCGCCACCGCGTCCAGGACGCGGTCGCGGGCCTGCTCCTCGGACAGGACGACATCGCCCTGCTTGAGGAGTGCGGCGACCTCGGGGTCCAGCTCCGGCTTTCCGGAGTCGTAGACGTAGAAGCCGCGCTTGCCGGCCTTGACGACCGCGGCCAGGTTCTCGGAGACGGTGAAGCGCTCCGGGAAGGCGCGGTTCAGGGTCTCGGAGACGTGCAGGCCGATGGCCGGGCCGACCAGCTCCAGGAGGACCAGGGGCGACATCGGCAGACCGAGGGGCTCCACGGCCTTCTCGGCGACGGCGACCGGGGTGCCCTCGTCGATGATGTTCTGGATCTCGCCCATGAAGCGGGTCAGGATGCGGTTGACGACGAACGCCGGGGCGTCCTTCACCAGCACCGCGGTCTTCTTCAGCTTCCGCGCGACGCCGAAGGCCGTGGCCAGCGACGCGTCGTCGGTCTGCTCACCGCGGACGATCTCCAGGAGCGGGAGGATCGCGACCGGGTTGAAGAAGTGGAAGCCGACGACCCGCTCGGGGTTCTTCAGCTTCGACGCCATCTCGGTCACCGAGAGGGACGAGGTGTTGGTGGCGAGGATCGCGTGCGCCGGGGCGACCGCCTCGACCTCCGCGAACACCTGCTGCTTGACGCCGATCTCCTCGAAGACGGCCTCGATGATGAAGTCGGCGTCGGAGAAGCCCTCCGCCTTGTCCAGCACACCGGAGACCAGGGCCTTCAGGCGGTTGGCCTTGTCCTGGTTGATGCGGCCCTTGCCGAGCAGCTTCTCGATCTCGGCGTGGACGTAGCCCACGCCCTTGTCGACGCGTGCCTGGTCGATGTCCGTCAGGACGACCGGCACCTCCAGGCGGCGCAGGAAGAGCAGGGCGAGCTGGCTGGCCATCAGGCCCGCGCCCACCACGCCGACCTTGGTGACCGGACGGGCCAGGGCCTTGTCCGGTGCGCCGGCCGGGCGCTTGGCGCGCTTCTGGACCAGATTGAAGGAGTAGATCCCGGAGCGCAGCTCGCCGCCCATGATCAGGTCCGCGAGGGCCTGGTCCTCGCGGTCGAAGCCGGCGCCCAGGTCGCCGTCCTTGGCCGCGGCGATGATCTCCAGCGCGCGGTAGGCGGCCGGGGCGGCGCCGTGCACCTTCGAGTCGGCGACGGCCTTGCCGCGGGCGACGGCCTGGTCCCACGCGTCACCGCGGTCGACCTCGGGACGCTCCACCGTGACCGTGCCGTTCAGCACGTTCGCGGTCCAGATCAGCGACTGCTCCAGGAAGTCAGCACCCTCGAAGAGAGCGTCGGCGATCCCGAGCTCGAAGACCTGCTTGCCCTTGAGCTGACGGTTCTGGTTCAGCGAGTTCTCGATGATCACCGAGACCGCGCGGTCGGCGCCGATCAGGTTGGGAAGCAGCGCGCAGCCGCCCCAGCCGGGGACCAGGCCGAGGAAGACCTCGGGCAGCGAGAACGCGGGCAGCGCCTTGGAGACGGTGCGGTACGAGCAGTGCAGACCGACCTCGACACCGCCGCCCATCGCCGCACCGTTGTAGTACGCGAACGTCGGGACCGCGAGGCCGGAGAGGCGGCGGAAGACGTCGTGGCCGCCCTTGCCGATGGCGAGCGCGTCCTTGTGCTCCTTCAGCAGTTCGACGCCCTTGAGGTCGGCGCCGACCGCGAAGATGAACGGCTTGCCGGTGATGCCGATACCGGTGATCGCACCCTCGGCGGCCTCCTTCTCGACCTGGTCGATCGCGGCGTTCAGGTTCGCCAGCGACTGCGGTCCGAAGGTGGTCGGCTTGGTGTGGTCCAGGCCGTTGTCCAGCGTGATGAGGGCGAAGCGCCCCGCACCGGCCGGAAGGTCCAGGTGGCGTACGTGCGCCTGGGTGACGACCTCGCCGGGGAACAGCTCGGCCGCACCCTTCAGAAGCTCAGTGGTGGAACTCACTTGTTGCCTCCGTCGAAATTCGGGTTCTCCCAGATGACCGTGGCGCCCATGCCGAAGCCGACGCACATGGTCGTCAGGCCGTAGCGGACCTCCGGCTGCTCCTCGAACTGACGGGCCAGCTGGGTCATCAGCCGGACACCGGAGGAGGCGAGCGGGTGGCCGTAGGCGATCGCTCCGCCGTACTGGTTGACGCGGGCGTCGTCGTCGGCGATGCCGTAGTGCTCCAGGAAGGCGAGCACCTGCACGGCGAACGCCTCGTTGATCTCGAAGAGACCGATGTCCGAGATGGACAGGCCGGCCTTCGCCAGGGCCTTCTCCGTCGCCGGGATCGGGCCGTAGCCCATGACCTCCGGCTCGACGCCCGCGAAGGCGTAGGAGACGAGGCGCATTCTGACCGGGAGGCCGAGCTCGCGCGCGACGTCCTCGGCGGCGAGCAGCGAGGCGGTGGCGCCGTCGTTGAGCCCCGCGGCGTTGCCGGCCGTTACGCGGCCGTGGGCCCGGAACGGGGTCTTCAGACCGGCCAGGGACTCCATCGTGGTGCCCGGGCGCATCGGCTCGTCGGCGGTGACCAGGCCCCAGCCCGTGTCCCCGGCCTCCGGGTTGGTGCGGCGCACGGAGACCGGCACCAGGTCCTGCTGGATCTTGCCGTTGGCGTACGCCTTGGCGGCCTTCTCCTGCGAACGCACCGCGTACTCGTCGGCGCGCTGCTTGGTGATCGTGGGGTACCGGTCGTGCAGGTTCTCCGCGGTCATGCCCATGAACAGGGCGGACTCGTCGACCAGCTTCTCCGACACGAAGCGCGGGTTCGGGTCCACGCCCTCGCCCATCGGGTGGCGGCCCATGTGCTCGACGCCACCGGCGACGACGACGTCGTACGCGCCGAAGGCGATGGAACCGGCCGTCGAGGTGACGGCGGTCAGGGCGCCGGCGCACATGCGGTCGATGGAGTAACCGGGGACCGACTGGGGCAGCCCGGCCAGGATTCCGGCGGTGCGGCCGAGCGTCAGGCCCTGGTCACCGATCTGGGTGGTCGCGGCGATGGCGACCTCGTCGATCTTGGCGGGGTCCAGGTCCGGGTTGCGGCGCAGCAGCTCCCGGATGGCCTTCACGACGAGATCGTCGGCGCGGGTCTCGTGGTAGATGCCCTTCGGGCCCGCTTTGCCGAACGGGGTGCGGACGCCGTCGACGAAGACGACGTCCCGGATGGTACGAGGCACGGTGGCTCTCCTCCAGGGTGCGGGATGGCACTGCTGCGGGGCACGCCCGGAAGCGTGCCGCCACCCACATGCTACTTGCGGGTAACCAGACTGCCCAGTCCTTGCGGCGGGAGCGGCGAAGGTCACATCCACATATGGCCCGGTCGGCCCCACGAGGGGACCGGCCGGGCCATGAGGAGAAGGGCCGTGAAGACCGCGGCGCGAGGGGCGAGGGCTGCGCCAACCTGGCGTGAATACGCCCCTCCCGGATGCCCGCTCAGGCCTCCGAAGCGAGCGCACGCAGGAGGAGCGGGGCGACCTGTGCGATCTGCCAGTGCCGCGCCCCGTACCCGGCGAGTGCGCTTTCGACCGTTTCCGGCGTCAGGTTCTTCGGCGGCTCCCAGCACACGCGGCGCACGGTGTCCGGGGTGATGAGGTTCTCCTGCGGCATGTGCAGGCGCTCCGCGAGCGCGGAGACCGCCGTCCGGGCGGCCGACAGACGGGCCGCGGCGGCCGGGTCCTTGTCCGCCCAGGCGCGGGGCGGCGGCGGTCCGGCCAGGGGCTGGCCGGGCTGCGGGAGCTCCGCGTCGGGCAGTGCCTTCGCCCGGTCCACGGCCGCCTGCCACTGCTCCAGCTGGCGGCGGCCCATGCGGTGGCCGAAGCCGGGCAGGGCGGTCAGTGCCTGCACGTTCGGCGGAAGCGCCAGGGCGGCTTCCACGATCGCGGCGTCGCCGAGCACCTTGCCGGGGGAGATGTCGCGGCGCTGGGCGATGTGATCACGCATGGTCCACAGTTCGCGGACCACCGCCATCTGCCGGCGGCGGCGGACCTTGTGCATGCCGGACGTGCGGCGCCACGGGTCCAGGCGCGGCGGAGCGGGCGGCGCCGACGCGATGGCGGAGAACTCCTCCTGCGCCCACTCCAGCTTGCCCTGCCGGTCGAGCTCCTCCTCCAGGGCGTCGCGCAGGTCGATCAGCAGCTCGACGTCGAGTGCCGCGTAGCGCAGCCAGGGGTCGGGCAGCGGGCGGGTCGACCAGTCGACCGCCGAGTGCCCCTTCTCCAGCGAGTAGCCGAGCACGCTCTCGACCATCGCGCCGAGGCCCACCCGGGGGAACCCGGCGAGCCGTCCGGCCAGCTCGGTGTCGAAGAGCCGGGTCGGCGTCATGCCTATGTCCCGCAGACAGGGCAGGTCCTGGGTCGCCGCGTGCAGGATCCACTCGGTGCCGCGGAGCGCCTCTCCGAGCCCGGAGAGGTCGGGGCAGCCCACGGGGTCGACGAGCGCGCTGCCCGCGCCGTCACGGCGCAGCTGTACGAGGTAGGCGCGCTGCCCGTACCGGTAGCCGGAGGCGCGCTCGGCGTCCACGGCCACCGGGCCGGAGCCCGCGGCGAAGGCCGCGATCACCCGGGCCAGGGCATCGTCGGAGGCCACCACCGGCGGAATGCCCTCGCGAGGTTCGAGCAAGGGGATCGGCGCCGGGGCGACGTCGTCCGGGGGAGCGCCCCCGGTGGTTCGCAGTGAAGTGTCTGCTGCGGTCTCTTGGGCGTCGGTCACGTGTCAAGGGTATCTGTGTATGTACGGAGCCCGTCGACGGAATGATCCGTCGACGGGCTCCGATGCATGTAATCCAGCCGCTTCCGCATCTCCGCACACCGGCGGGGGTACGGATGCGGGGGAATCAGTGGATGATGCCCGTCCGCAGGGCGACGGCGACCATGCCTGCGCGGTCTCCGGTGCCGAGCTTGCGGGCGATTCGGGCGAGGTGGCTCTTGACGGTGAGGGCGGAGAGCCCCATGGAGACGCCGATGGCCTTGTTGGACTGCCCTTCGGCGACGAGCCGCAGGACCTCCACCTCGCGGCCGGACAGTTCGCGGTAGCCGCCCGGGTGGCTCGGGGTGCCGGGGGGCCGGCGGTGCATACGGGCGGCGGTGGCGCCGATGGGTGCGACGCCGGGACGGGTGGGGTGGCCGATGTTGGTACGGGTGCCGGTGACGACATAGCCCTTCACGCCGCCCGCGAGGGCGTTGCGCACGGCGCCGATGTCATCGGCGGCGGAGAGGGCGAGGCCGTTCGGCCAGCCGGCGGCTCGGGTTTCGGACAGCAGGGTCAGCCCGGAACCGTCGGGCAGGTGGACGTCGGCTACGCAGATGTCGCGCGGGTTGCCGACGCGGGGACGGGCCTCCGCGATGGACGACGCCTCGATGACGTCACGTACTCCGAGGGCCCACAGATGGCGGGTGACGGTGGAACGGACGCGCGGGTCGGCCACGACGACCATGGCCGTCGGCTTGTTCGGGCGGTAGGCGACCAGGCTTGCGGGCTGCTCGAGGAGAACGGACACCAGGCCTCCTGGGGAGTGGCGGGACGGGCCGGCTCGGGGATGAAGCCGGGGCGAACCGTGCTTGAAGGGTCATTGACTCCTTCGGCAGCAGACCCCTGCTCCTTTAGAGGAAGATCACTATTTGGTGAGTAACAATTCGGGCAAATAGGACGCGCGATCGATTGTACGAAAAGAGAGCCGGTAGCTGTACGAAGTTTGTGTGACGCTCTGTCACGGGCAGGGAAGGGCGACCCGGAGCCCCCGGGGCCGGGGAACCGAACGCCCTAGGAGACCTGCGGCCCGCGCCGCTGCGGAAGCGTCACCACCGCCGCGTCCACCGGCTCCGAGGGCGGCAGCCCGGCGATCTGGCACAGCAGGTCGCCCCACGCCATCAGATGGGCCGCCGTGTCCGGCACACCGGCGCGCCCCTCGCGCGGCGTCCACGAGGCCCGGATCTCGATCTGCGTCGCCGGACGCCGGGTCGCCAGCGCCCCGAAGTAGTGCGAGCCCGCCCGGGTGACCGTGCCGCCGGCCTCCCCGTACGACAGACCGCGCGCCTCCAGCGCACCGGTCAGCCACGACCAGCACACCTCCGGCAGCAGCGGGTCGGACGCCATCTCCGGCTCCAGCTCGGCGCGCACCAGCGTCACCAGCCGGAAATTGCCCTGCCACGCCTCGTGCCCGGCCGGGTCGTGGAGCAGGACGAGCCGGCCGTCCGCGAGATCGTCCTCGCCGTCGACGACCGCCGCCTCCAGCGCGTACGCGTACGGAGCCAGGCGCTTCGGAGGCCGCGTCGGCTCCACCTCCAGCTCGGGACGCAGGCGCGCCGAGCGCAGCGCGTCGACCGCCGAACCGAACGCGGGCGGGACGGAACCACCCTCCGCACTGTCCGTGCCGTCAGCACCATCGGATTGATCGGAGAAGTGTCCCTGCGCCGGAGCCATGCGGGGAAGAGTAGGCGGAACCGGAGCCTCGCGCGCGGAAGGACACCCGTGCGGGGCGGGGCTCATTCGGCACGCATGCGAAGATTCGGTGCGTGAGTGCCATTGACCGCCCCTCGGGCCACCAGACGAAGACCTCCGCCACCCACGACTCGGTGTTCCTGAAGGCGTGCCGCCGCGAGCCCGTGCCCCACACGCCGGTGTGGTTCATGCGCCAGGCGGGGCGCTCGCTGCCCGAGTACCTGAAGGTGCGCGAAGGCATCCCGATGCTCGAGTCCTGCACGATGCCGGAGCTCGTCGCCGAGATCACGATGCAGCCCGTCCGCCGCCACAAGGTGGATGCCGCGGTCTACTACAGCGACATCGTCGTCCCGCTCAAGGCCATCGGCATCGACCTCGACATCAAGCCCGGCGTCGGCCCGGTGATCGCCGAGCCGATCCGCACCCGCGCCGACCTCGCCCGGCTGCGCGACCTCACCCCCGAGGACGTCCCGTACGTCACCGAGGCCATCGGCCTGCTCACCGCCGAGTTGGGCGCCACGCCGCTCATCGGCTTCGCCGGCGCTCCGTTCACTCTTGCGAGCTACCTCGTGGAGGGCGGCCCGTCCCGCAACCACGAGCACACCAAGGCCCTGATGTACGGCGACCCGGAGCTCTGGGCCGACCTGCTCGACCGCCTCGCCGAGATCACCGGCGCCTTCCTCAAGGTCCAGATCGACGCCGGCGCCTCCGCGGTGCAGCTCTTCGACTCCTGGGTGGGCGCCCTGGCCCCCGCCGACTACCGCCGCTCCGTGCTGCCCGCCTCGGCGAAGGTCTTCGACGCCGTCGCCCCGTACGGCGTCCCGCGCATCCACTTCGGTGTCGGCACCGGTGAACTGCTCGGCCTCATGGGCGAGGCCGGCGCGGACGTCGTCGGCGTCGACTGGCGCGTCCCGATGGACGAGGCCGCGCGCCGCGTAGGCCCCGGCAAGGCGCTCCAGGGCAACCTCGACCCCGCCGTGCTCTTCGCCCCGACCGCCGCCGTGGAGGCCAAGACCCAGGAGGTGCTGGACGCGGCCGCCGGCCTGGAGGGCCACATCTTCAACCTGGGCCACGGTGTGATGCCGTCGATGGACCCGGACGCGCTGACGCGCCTGGTCGAGTACGTCCACACCAGCACCGCGCGCTGACACCGGCCGCCCGGGAGGCGGGCGCCGCTCAGGCGGTGCCGGCCTCCCGCAGCGCGGTGACCGTCTTGCGGGCCGCCACCAGGACCGGGTCCCAGACGGGGGAGAACGGCGGGGCGTAGCCCAGGTCCAGCGACGTGATCTGCTCCACGGTCATCCGGGCGGTGAGCGCCACCGCCGCCGTGTCCACCCGCTTGGCCGCCCCGTCACGTCCCACGATCTGCACGCCCAGCAGCCGCCCCGTGCGGTACTCCGCGAGCATCTTCACCGTCATCGGCCGCGCCCCCGGGTAGTAGCCGGCCCGGCCCGTCGACTCGATCGTCGCCGTGACGAAGCGCAGACCCACCGCGCGGGCGTCCTTCTCACGCAGACCGGTGCGGGCGATCTCCAGGTCGCAGACCTTGCTCACGGCGGTGCCGACCACGCCGGGGAACGTTCCGTAGCCGCCGCCGACGTTGGAGCCGATGATCTGGCCGTGCTTGTTGGCATGCGTGCCCAGGGCGATGTGGCGCGTGCGGCCCGCCACCAGGTCGAGGACCTCGACGCAGTCGCCGCCCGCCCAGATGTTGTCGTGACCCGCGACCCGCAGGGACAGATCGGTGAGCAGCCCGCCGTGGGGGCCGAGCGGCAGTCCGACGGCGCGGGCCAGGGTCGTCTCCGGCTCGACGCCGATGCCGAGCACCACCACGTCCGCCGGGTACGACGCGCCGTCCGTCTCCACGGCGCTCACCCGGCCGTCCGCACCGGTACGGATCGCGGTGACGGCCGCGCCGTTCACCGTCGTGATCCCGAGCCCGTCCATCGCCTCGTGGACGAGGCGCCCCATGTCCGGGTCCAGCGTCGCCATCGGCTGCCGCCCGCGGTTGAGCACGGTCACCTCGAAGCCGTGCTTCAGCATCGCCTCGGCCATCTCGACGCCGATGTAGCCCGCACCGACGACGACCGCGCGCCGGCCCTTCGCCCGGTCCAGGGTGTCCAGCAGCGCCTGCCCGTCGTCCAGGGTCTGCACGCCGTGGACCCCGGGCGCGTCCATGCCGGGCAGGGCGGGGCGCACCGGACGGGCCCCCGTCGCGATGACCAGTTTGTCGAAGCCGGTCCACGAGGTCTCGCCCGAGTCCCGGTCCAGGGTGCGCACCCGCTGCCCGGCGACATCGATCTCCGTCACCTCGGTACGCGTCCGCAGGTCGATGCCGCGGGCGCGGTGCTCCTCGGGGGTGCGCGCGATCAGGTCGTCCCGCTGCTCGACGTCACCGCCGACCCAGTACGGGATTCCGCAGGCCGAGTACGAGGTGAAGTGCCCCCGCTCGAAAGCGGTGATGGCCAGCTCGTCGGGGCCCTTGAGCCGGCGTGCCTGGGACGCGGCGGACATGCCCGCCGCGTCACCCCCGATGACCACCAGTCGTTCCGCCGCCATGCCAGATCCCTTCGACGCACCTGCGAAGGGCCCACGCTACGGCGCGGCGGATCCCGGGGGCGCGGCGGCGCCCCCGGGGGCCCTCACTCGCCGGCCGCCGGGGGCTCCCCGGCCGCCCTGCCCCGGCGGCGCAGCAGCCGCCACACGACGAGCAGGACGGCCGCGACGGCCAGGAACGGAGCCGTGGCGCCCACCACCATGGCCAGCCAGCGCAGCATCGTCAGGAAGGCGTGCCAGCCGCCGCTCAGCGCGTCCAGCAATCCGGGGTCCCCGTCCTCCTCCGGCGCCGCCTCCGGTTCCGTCAGGTCGAGCGTGATCGTGGCCAGCGTCGTACGGTCCTTGAGCGAGGCCTGCTGGGCGAGCAGGGACTCCAGGGATGCCTGACGGCTGCTCAGTTCGCCTTCCAGTGTGACGACGTCGGAGAGTGTGCCGGCCCGCTCCATCAGCTTGCGCACCCGCGCCACACTGGCGCGCTGGGTGGCGATCCGGCTCTCCACGTCGACGACCTGATCGGTGACGTCCTTGGCGGTGGACGTACGGGAGAGCAGCTTCCCCGCCCCGGCGAGCTCCCGCAGCACGTGGTCGTTCTCCTCCTGCGGCACCCGCAGCACGAGATGCGAGGAGTCGTGCGTGTCGTCCACCTGCTCGGTCGTCTCGTCGGCGACCAGCCCGCCCGCGTTCTGCGCGACGGTACGGGCGGCGGCGGCGGCCTTGGACGCGCTCCTGACCTCCACGGACAGGGACGCGGTACGGATGACGTGCGGGGCCGACCCCGGAGCCGGTGTCTTCGGCTTCCCCGACTTCGCCGAGCCCCCCTCGGCGTCCGGTGCCGCCTCGCCCCCGGCGTCCGCCTTGTTCTGTCCGGTGGCGGACACGGCGCGCTCGTCGGAGGCCGCACCGGAGTCGCCGCCGTCGGAGCCCGCGCCGCATCCGCTCAGCGCGAGGACGGCGGTGAGCAGCCCGGCGGCGAGCGCGGTGCCCGAGCGGCGGGCCGCCCGTCTGCCGGTACGGGTGATGGGTACTTCGTGCATAACTGTCCCCCCAGGACGGGTGATTGCTTGCTTCGGTTCGACGTGCGGGACGGCGGTCCGGGTTTCGCGAAACCGGTGTCGAAGCGGTCACGGTCGGGACTCGGAAGAGGTTTGAGAGAGTGGGGGCATGCAGCGTTCAGCACACCGCGCGGACAGGGCCCCCGGTCACGTCGTCGTCATCGGCGGCGGCATCGCCGGACTCGCCGCCGCCCACCGGCTCCTGGGGACCGGCCTGAGGGTCACCCTCCTGGAGGCGACCGACCGGCTCGGCGGCAAGCTCATGACCGGCGAGGTCGCGGGCGTACGCGTCGACCTCGGCGCCGAGTCGATGCTCGCCCGCCGGCCGGAGGCGGTCGCGCTGGCCCGCGCCGTCGGGCTCGGCGACCGGCTCCAGCCGCCCGCCACCGCCACCGCCGCGCTGTGGACGCGGGACGTGCTGCGTCCCATGCCCAAGGGCCATGTGATGGGGGTCCCCGGCGACCCGGCGGTGCTCGGTGAGGTGCTCTCGCCCGAGGGCCTCGCCCGCGTCGCCCGGGAACGCGACCTGGCCCCGACCGCCGTGGGCGACGACGTGGCCGTCGGCGCGTACGTGGCGGACCGGCTCGGCCGCGAGGTCGTGGACCGCCTGGTCGAGCCGCTCCTGGGCGGCGTGTACGCGGGCGACGCCTACCGGATCTCGCTGCGCGCCGCGGTGCCGCAGCTCTTCGAGGTCGCCCGGCAGGCGGGCTCCCTGCTCGACGGGGTGACCCGCATCCAGGAGCGGGCCGCCGCCCGGCAGCAGACCGGACCGGTCTTCCAGGGGATCGACGGAGGGATCGGCACCCTGCCGGGCGCCGTGGCCGAGGCCGTGCGCGCCGGCGGCGGCGAGATCCTCACCGAGACGCCCGTGCTGGGCCTGACCCGCGGTGCCGACGGATGGGACGTCCGCACCGACACCCGGGTGATCAGCGCCGACGGCATCGTCCTCGCCGTCCCCGCGTGGTCCGCCTCCGCCCTCCTCGCCGCCGAGTCCCCGGCCGCTTCCGCCGGGCTCGCGGGCGTCGAGTACGCGTCGATGGCTCTGGTCACCCTGGCCTTCCGGCGCTCCGACGTGACGGGCTCCCCGGCCTTCGACGGCCGCTCCGGCTTCCTGGTGCCCCCGGTCGACGGCCACACCATCAAGGCCGCCACCTTCTCCACCCACAAGTGGCAGTGGGTCGCCGACGCGGCGCCGGACCTGTTCGTCCTGAGGACCTCGGTGGGCCGCTACGGCGAGGAGGAGCATCTGCACCGCGAGGACGGCGAGCTCGTCGACGTGTCGCTGAGCGACCTCGCCGCGGCGACCGGACTGGCCGCGAAGCCCGTCGCCACCGAGGTCACCCGGTGGATCGGCGGCCTGCCGCAGTATCCCGTGGGCCATCTCGGCCGCGTCGCCCGGATCCGGGAGGAGGTCGCCGTACTGCCCGCGCTGCGCGTCTGCGGCGCGGTCTACGACGGGGTCGGCATCCCCGCCTGCATCGCGAGCGCCCACCGTGCCGCGGACGAGATCGTCCTGGACCTCGCGGGAGGGAACGGCGCGGGGGACGCCGGAGAGATCATCGCCACTCCGACCCTGGTTCAGGGCACCCGGAGCGAGGCGGGACAATAGCCGTATGAGTGCTCCTGAGACTGTGACATCAAGCAAGGCCCCCAACGCCGGCAAGAAGGCGAAGGACCTCAACGACGTCGTCCGCTACACCCTGTGGTCCGTCTTCAAGCTGCGCGACGTGCTGCCCGCGGACACGGACCGTGCGGCGTACTCCGGCGAGGTCCAGGAGCTGTTCGACCAGCTCGCGGCCAAGGACGTCACCGTGCGCGGCACCTATGACGTGTCGGGCCTGCGCGCCGACGCCGACGTCATGATCTGGTGGCACGCCGAGACCTCGGACGCGCTGCAGGAGGCGTACAACTTCTTCCGGCGCACCCGGCTGGGCAAGAGCCTCGACCCGGTCTGGTCGAACATGGCGCTGCACCGCCCCGCCGAGTTCAACAAGTCGCACGTCCCGGCGTTCCTCGCCGACGAGACGCCGCGCGACTACATCAGCGTGTACCCCTTCGTGCGCTCCTACGACTGGTACCTGCTGCCGGACGAGGACCGCCGCCGCATGCTCGCCGACCACGGCAAGATGGCCCGCGGGTACCCGGACGTGCGCGCCAACACCGTCGCCTCCTTCTCCCTCGGCGACTACGAGTGGGTCCTGGCCTTCGAGGCCGACGAGCTGCACCGCATCGTCGACCTCATGCGTCACCTGCGGGCCTCCGAGGCGCGGATGCACGTCCGCGAGGAGGTCCCCTTCTTCACCGGCCGGCGCAAGTCGGTCGCGGACCTGGTGGCCGGGCTCGCGTAGCGAGCGGGTTCCGATCACCCCAACCCGGAAGATCAGACGGCGGAACCCGCGGTACAGCGTGCCGCCCGCCGTTCCAGCGACACCGGGTTCGGCTTCCGGTGCGGCGCGCCTCCGGCGCGCCGCACCGGTGTCTTTCACCGGCTGGTCACGGGATGATCCGTGCGCCGCCCCCGCCGCCGAGCGCGGCCCGCAGCGCCGGGTCGGCGAGCGCGCGCACCCCGCGCACGGCGACCGCCACCAGCACATCGCCCTCAGGACCATCCGCGGCGGCCGTGCGCGCGTCCAGAAGCCGCTGTCCGGCGGGGGACGCCCAGGCGCTGTACGGATGCACTTCCATCCGGGCGACGGCCAGGCAGCCCAGGGTCAGTACGAGCGGCAGTCCGAACCAGGCGAGCACGGGCATCCCCGAGCCGCCCGGGTCCCGCTCGCGCCCGGGTACGAGCAGCGCGGCGGCGCCGAGCGCGGCTGTCAGCACAGCGGCCCCGCGGACCGCGCGCACCGCCGACGCGATGTCCGCCCCCGCCCCGCGCGGAAGCGCCAGTCCCGCGGCGACGAGGCGGTCGGCGAGGGCGCGCACGGCGTCGGCCGCCGCCGCTGCCGTGCGGACCGGCGGTATCGGGGACTGGCCCTGCGGGCCGATGGCGCGGATCACCGTGCGCTCCACCTCGTCACGGCCGTCCGGGTCGACCACCGTCGCCCAGCCGGTGTGCGCGAGCAGCAGCCGCCGGCGCAGATGCAGGGTGACGAGCGCCAGATCGGCGACCCGGTGCGGGCCGCCGGCCAGGAAGGCGGTCTCGTACAGCGTGAGTCCGGGGCCTTCCGCAGCGTGGGGCGAGCCTCCCCGCGGCGGGCTCACGCGAGCGGCGGCGAGACAGAGCCGGACACAGGAGAGGGTCGCCGCGCCCCATGCGACCAGCAGGAACAGAACCCAGAGCATGCCGGAGTCGTATGCGAGGGCGGGACGGAGCGCCAGGGGATTTCAGGATGCGGACAGCGACCGCTCAGGAACTGCTGCCGCAACTGGAGCCGCAGCTGGAACTCGAACTGCTGCCGCAGCTGGATCCGGAGCCGCAACTGGAGCCCGAGCCGCAACTGGACCCGGAACCGCAGCCGGACCCCGACGACCCGCACCCGCCGCCCCCGCTCCCGCCGCTGCTTCCGCAGCCGCCGTCGCCGGGGCTCGACCCGGCGCACCACACCGCCGGCACGAGAAGCAGTGCGGAGGAGTCGGACGAGTGATGCGACGGTGAGGACGAGTTCAGGGGCCCTCCCGCGGGCCGCATCCGGGCCGCCGTGATCAGGTGCGCCCGCAGCGCCGGGTCGGTGAGCGCCCGCGGCCCGGCCATGGCCACCAGGTGCGCCGCGTCCGTCGCGTACGCGTGAGCGGTACGGAACTCCGCCGCTGCCCGGCGCCCCGCCTTGGTGATCCGGGCGCGTGCGCTGCCCGCGACGACCAGCCCGATGACGGTGCCGGCGGCGAGGGCGGGGAACACCAGGAGGAAGAACGGGAAGGTGTCGGAGTAGCCGTCCGACCCGACGGCCTGCGCGATGGTCAGCACGAAGGCGACCGGGAAGCCGAGCAGGCAGCCCAGCCCCTGCGCGAGACCCCAGCGGCGCCACTTCCGGTTCGCCCCGGGAACGTTGAGCAGACCGCGTTCGGCGAGGCCGTCGCCGAGCTCCTGGACGGCGGGATGGCGCATCACCGCGTTCCGCAGCGTGTGCAGGGCTCCGCTGGGAGCCGCGGCCTGCTCCTGGAGCACCGCCCGCTCCACCGGGTCGTGGGCGACGGCCCGCTGGACCGCGGCGATCCCGGGGCCGCCGACGACCAGCCGGCCGTCCGCCAGCATCGCGGCCAGCGCGGTGTCCACGACCCGCCCGGGGCCGCCGTTCAGGAACGCCACCTCGGACAGGTCGTGGGCAGGGCCGTCGAGGCCGCGGCGGGCGCGGCCGGAGCCCAGGATCAGCAGCGTCGAGGAGACCGCCACGGCGAGCGTGAGGACCAGGGCCAGTACGTTCATCCCGGTCACCTTCCTGCGAGTACGGAACGGGCCGCACGGGCAAGCTGGGCGGTGCGGCGGGGCGGGCGGGCAGCGGCCCGGTCCTGCCACCAGTGGGTCAGCCGACGGCGGGCCGCCTCGTCGGCGGGGAGGCCGGCGATGAGCAGCCGCTCGGCGAAGTCCAGGGCGTCGCGCCGGTATCCGGCGGACATCGGACGGCTCCTGGCGTACGCGAGGAACGCCTCCCGGTAGCCGCGGCCCAGGATCTCCGGGAGCTCGGGGGCCACCTTGGCGACGACGTCGGCGCGCTTGGCGGCCAGGGCCCGGCTCTGGACGCCGAGGCGGCGGTGGTCGAAGCCCTCGGGGGCGGGGGTGCCGGCGACGAGGGCGGAGAGCAGCGCGGTCTGCGCGACCGCCACCCGGTCCCGCAGCGCCTCCGGGTCCCCGGCCCCGTTCCCGGGCCGCACGGTCCGCGCCGTGCCGGGGGCGGGCGGTCCGGCACTCGACGGGCGGGGAGCGGGCCGGGGCGCGCCGGCCCGGCGGGCGGCGAGGGTGTCGCGGATCGCGTCCAGTTCCCCGGCCAGCGCGGCGGGCGGCGGGAAGTCGTCGTCGCGCTCCAGCAGGACCCCGGGCGGGGCGATACGGGAGCGGAGTTCGGCGAGGACGTCGAGCACGGGCCCCGTGACGGGGTGGGCGTGGGTGTCGTGCCAGACGCCGTCCTTCTCCACGCCGCCTGCCACGTGCACGTACGCGATGGCCTCCACGGGCAGTTCGTCTAGGGCGGTGGCGGGGTCCTCGCCCCGGTTGACGTGGTTCGTGTGCAGATTCGCCACGTCGATCAGCAGCCGCACTCCCGTGCGTTCGACCAGCTCCGCCAGGAACTGCCCCTCGGTCAGCTCCTCGTCCGGCCAGGAGATCAGCGCCGCGATGTTCTCCAGCGCCAGCGGCACCGGCAGCGAGTCCTGCGCCACCCGCACGTTCTCGCAGAGCACGTCCAGCGCCGCCCAGGTACGCGGCACGGGCAGCAGGTGTCCCGCCTCCAGCACCGGTGACGCCGTGCGCGCGCCGCCCGCCCGTACGAAGGCGATGTGCTCGGTCACCAGGGGCGCGCCCAGCAGGGTGGCGCGCGCCGCCAGGCCGGCGAGCCGCCCGGCGTCGGGGCGGTCGGCCCCGCCGAGGCCGAGCGAGACGCCGTGCGGGACCACGGTGACGCCCCGCTCCCTGAGCCGTACCAGGGAAGCCGGCAGATGGTCGGCGCAGAGGTTCTCCGCCACCGCCTCCACCCAGTCGATCCCCGGCAGCGCCTCCACCGCGTCGGCGATCTCCGGCCGCCAGCCGATCCCGATTCCCAGCTCCATGGTGTCCCCCTCCGCCGCTCTGTGCAGGGGTCATGGCCCCGCCGCGCGGCGGTGAACCCGAAGAAGGGGACGTTCAGAGCTTGATTTGAGGTTCCCCGGCTCCTGGCGGGCCCGGCCGGCGCGGTGCGCCTGTCAGGGCATCGGCATCGGCATCGGCATCGTGGAGGGACGCGAGGTGAACGACTGGTCCCCGGTCGGGGCCGCCGGGACCGGCTGCGGCAGGACCGAGCCCCTCGGCGCCACCGGCGGTCCGCTCGGGCTGGCCGTCGCCGTTCCCGCCGCCTCGCGGGCCAGGGCGTCGAAGTCGACGAAGCCGGTGGCCTCCAGCATGGTGATGTGGTCGAGCACGGTCACGTTGGCGTCGCTCGCCAGCTGCCGGATCAGCGAGTTGCGGGTGGTGTGGCGTACCTGGGCGATGAGCGCGAAGACCTTTCCGTGCGCGTTCCGCAGCAGGTTGGCGAACTTCCGCTCGTACTCCTGGCCGCTCGCCGCGGTCATCTCCCGCAGCCAGCCCTGCTGCTGCTCCGTCGGCTGGTTCGGCAGCTCCACACCCAGTTTGGCGGCGACCTCCCGCGACCTGCGGTCCAGGTCCGTGTGCCCGACGACCAGATGGTCCCCGGCCGCCTTGATCGCCTCGGTCGGCGCCCGTTCGATCGCCTGCTGCCCGGCGGGCAGCTCCCACAGTCCGGCCAGGCGGACCTTCACCAGGAATTCCCGGTCGGTCGCGGAGAGCGGGCCCCACTGGGTCGCGGTGGTCGACGCGTCGAGGTTGGCCTGGCCGGTGCCGGAGCGGTCGGCGTACGACCAGACCGGATAGGCGAGGGCGCCGAGCGTGGCGACGAGCGCCGCGATGATGAGGGCCGTTCCGTTGATGCGTCGCACAGAGGTCTCTCCCGGGCCGAGGCGTGACGGCGTCCAATCAACCGCCGGTGGCAACGGCCGGGTACTGACCGGCCGTTCAACCTACTGGGCAGTATCGCCAGTGCGGCGGCGTCAGGAGGTACGTATCGGCGAACCGGATCGTTCAGGGAACCGGGAGGAATCCGCGGACGGGGGCGAGGCGGGGCGACGCGGCCCCCCGTCCGCAGGGGCGCTCGGCCCGTCCGCCGTTGGCGCGAGGCATGCGCCGGCGGTGGCCGGCCGGGCGGTCAGCGGCGCAGGGCCGGATGGTCGGCGACCACCGTGCACGAGCCCGGGGCGATCTCCGTGAACCCCGCGTCCTGCACCACCGGCAGTCCGCTCACCGTGAGTTCGCGCCAGCGGGCCGCGTCGGGCGTGGCAACCGAGAGCGGGAAGCCCGCCTCGCGCCACGCCTTGCGCTCGGTCTCCGACAGCTCCCACCAGGCGAGCTGGGCACCGTGACCGGCCTGTGCCATCTCCTTGCCCGCCGACATCCCGAGCTCCGGGTTCAGCCAGAGCACCGGCCCCGCGAGGTCGGGCGCGGCCGGCGCTTCGGGGTCGTCCAGATCCGTGCCCGACACCTGGAGCTTCGCGAGCTCCTTCGGCCAGCCGTCCAGCGGCACCGGAGGGTAGACCCGCACCTCGGCCTCGTCCCCCACGACCGTGATCCCGGGAAGGGCGCAGGCCTTCCGCCACTCCGCTCCGCGCGCCCGTCGCACCACCTTCCGGATCCGGGCGTCCTGCCAGTCGCGCATCACCTGGGCCCACTCGCCCTCGCCCGTCGACCGCTCGTCGGAGAGCATCACCAGCACCGCCCGCGCGGCCGTGCGCAGCGCGTCGGTACGGGCCGGGGGCGCCGTCTTCTCGATGTGAACCACCAGCGGGAGCACGTACTGAGGTGCTTCGTCACGGTTCGTCCGCTCGGAGCGGAAGGGGCTGTCCGCCGGCGGACCGGCGGGAACGGAAGGGGACTCGGAGATGTCGTCGCTGCTCACCCGTCCAGTCTGCCAGCCGCCCCGCAACCCGTTCTTGGCGGAATGAATCCCTCCGGGTGAGGATGCCCCGCATGAAGAGCGATCTCTTTTCCAGCGAGCACATGGCACAGCAGGCCACCGCCCCCGGAATGACCCTGCAGAACGCCAAATCCATCAAGTACGCGGTCAATGGCGAGATGCACGCCCGCCAGGGGTCGATGGTCGCCTTCCGCGGTGACCTCCAGTTCGAGCGCAAGGGCCAGGGGCTCGGCGGCATGCTCAAGCGTGCGGTCACGGGAGAGGGACTGCCGCTGATGGCGGTGCGCGGCCAGGGCGAGGCGTGGTTCGCCCACGAGGCGGCCAACTGTTTCATCGTGGAGATGGAGCAGGGCGACGTCCTCACCATCAACGGCCGCAACGTCCTGTGCTTCGACGCCACCCTCGCGTACGAGATCAAGACCGTGAAGGGTGCCGGGATGACCGGCGGCGGCCTCTTCAACAGCGTCTTCACCGGTTACGGGAAGCTCGGCCTGATGTGCGAGGGGCATCCCATCGTGATACCCGTCACGCCCCAGCAGCCGGTGTGTGTCGACACGGACGCGGTCGTCGGCTGGAGCGCCCACCTGAACACCTCGCTGCACCGTTCGCAGAGCGTCGGCTCCATGCTGCGCGGCGGCTCGGGGGAGGCCGTCCAACTGCGCCTGGACGGTGAGGGGTTCGTCATCGTGCGGCCGAGCGAGCTGAAGCCCGAGAAGGCGTCGTCCAACTGAGTAAGGACCTCCTGCGGCTGCACGCGGTGGGCCGGCGCTACGGGCTCGCCGGTCCCTGGGTGCTGCGTGGCGTCGACCTGGGGCTGCCCCCGCGCGCCCTCGTCCGCGTCGAGGGGGCCAACGGCACCGGGAAGTCCACCCTGTTGCGGCTCGTCGCCGGGATCGACGCCCCCACCGAGGGCCGGATCACCGGCGGCCGGCCGCGTACGGCGTACGTCCCCGAGCGGTTCCCGGCGGCGCTGCCGTTCACGGCCGCCGGGTACCTCGTCCACCTGGGCCGGATCCACGGACTGGGCCGGGCCGAGGCGGCCGGGCGGGCTCAGGAGTGGCTGACCCGCTTCGGCGCCGCCGAACACGCCCGCACCCCGCTCCCTGAGCTCTCCAAGGGCACCAGCCAGAAGGTCGCCGTCGCACAGGCGCTCCTGGCGGAACCGGAGCTGCTGGTCCTGGACGAGGCGTGGACGGGCCTGGACGCCGCGGCCCGGGAGGAACTGGACCGGGCCGTCGCAGCCCGCGTCGCCGCCGGATCCACCGTCGTCTTCGTCGACCACGACCCCCGCCGCCTGGCGGGCACGGCCGACAGGGTGGTGCGCGTCCACGGGACGGGACTGGCCGAGGCCACCCCCGCCCCGGCCGGGACGAGGACCGGCCCCCGGGTGCGGATCGAGGTCACGGGCCCGCCCGGCGCCCCGCTCCCCGCCGGACTGCCCGGCGACCCCGTCCCGGCGGCCGCCGGGGGCGGAGCGCTGCGGCTCACCGTCGCGGCCGCGCACTCGGACGCCCTGCTGAGCGCCCTGCTCACGGCCCGCCCGCCCTGGCACATCAGGCACCTCTCCACCTTGCCCGGCGACCACGGCGACCAACGCGACCACGGCGAGGTGGCATGACCGCGCTGATCCGGTACCAGACCGCCCTGCTGCTGCGCTCCCAGCGCTGGCTCGCCCCCGTACTGCTCTACGTCGCCTTCCTCGGCGTCGGCGTGCGCCCGGGGCAGCCCGTCCTGGATTCGCTCGGCTACAGCGCGGCCGGGCTGCTCCCCGTCACCGCGTGGCTCGTGCGGGTCTGCGCCACGCAGGAACCGCCCGCGGCCCGGACGGTCGTCGCCGCGGCCGTGGGCGGGCAGCCACGGGCCCACCTGGCGGCCCTGCTCGCCGCCCTGGGGTGCGCCGGGACGCTGGGCGCGGCCGCCACGGCGGGCGTCCTGCTGATCAGCGAGCCGGCCAGCACGGACCACTCGGTCAGGGTCCCGCTGCCGTCCGCCGGGCTCGCCGGGCTGTGCGCCGCCGCCTGCTGCGTCCTGCTGGGCGCGGCGGCCGGCGCGCTGTGCACCCGGCCGTTGCTCCACCGCCGCGGCCGGTCCGTCGCGGCGACCGTGCTCGCGAGTCTGCTGGCCCTGGTGACCAGCGGATCGCCCGCGAAGTACGCGGTCACCGGGCTGGTCACCGGCTCCCACAGCGGAGCGGTCCACGTGCCCGTCCTCGCGCTCCTCGCGGCGGCGGCCGTGGCGGCCGCCGCCGCCACGCTCGCCTGCCGGCTCACGGCGGTACGCGGCTGAGTACGCTCGTACGCATGGATGAGCGCAGAGACGAGCCCGCGAACGAGTCCCTTTGCGAGACTCCGGCCGCGTCCCCGGACAGGGCCGCCGGGCCTCCGTACGCCGCGTGCGTGCTGTGCCTCAAGCCGACCGAGTACGCGGAATCCGTCAGGGGCATCACGCTCTGCCCGGTCTGTGAATGGCAGGAGGCCCAGCGCACGGCCTGCTCCGGCTGAGAGGCGCCGGCCGGGTCAGCCGGCCATCAGGTCCGACACCTTCACGAAGCGGTATCCGCGCTTCCGCAGCTCCGGCACCAGCTGGCCCACCGCCTCGTCCGTGACCGGAGCCGCGCTGCGGGTGCAGTGCATCACGACCAGCGAACCGGGCTTCACGCCGTCCAGCACCTGCTGCGCGACCGCGTCCGCGTCCGTCGCGAACGCGTCGCCGCTGACGACGTCCCACTGCACCGCCGTCACCTTCTCCGGCACGAGCGCCCGCAGCGAAGCGTCGTCGTAGCAGCCGCCGGGGAAGCGGAAGTAGGGCACCACGTTGCGCGCTCCGGTCTTCCGGATGGCGCCGAACGCCCGCTCCACCTCGGTGCGCATCGCGTCCTTCTCCACGGTCGGCAGCCCGTAGCAGGGCGAGGTGAAGGCGTAGTGGCTGTACGAGTGGTTGGCGATCTCGAAGAGCGGGTCCGTGCCGATGGACCGGGCCTGGGCGGGATACTCCTCGGCCCACCGGCCGGTCATGAAGACGGTCGCCGGCACCTTCAGCCGGCGCAGCAGGGCGATCAGCTCCGGATTGTCGAAGTGCTCGCCGGAGGCCGCGCGCGGCCCCTCGTCGGCCGTCATGTCGGCGTCGAAGGTGAGCGCGACGACCTTGTCCGTGCGGCTCGGGCCGCGCTCGAGGACCGGAGTGAGACCGGCGGGGCCGGGCGCCATGGTGGGCGGCCTCTTCACGGACGGGGACGCGCCCGGCGGAGCGGCGGACGGGGACGCGCTCGGCGGAGCGGCGGACGGGGAGGGAGGGGGAGCCGGCGCGGAGGGCCGGGCTGCGGGTGCGTGGACGGCGTTGGTGGACGTGGGGCCGCCCGAGCCGCAACCCGTCAGAGCCGCGCCCAGAACGGCCGCCACGGCAGTCCCCCACGCGGCTGTCACCGTGAGTCTTCGTGCAGAGGTGGTCACTGACGGAACTTAGCTGATCATATGACCGGTGGCCGGTCCGGCACTCCGGCCGGAGGCAGCTCGACGCGCCACTGCCTCCGACCGGCCCAGCGGACCGTCAGACGCCCGCGCGGACGGCCGCCTCCACGGCCCCGGCCACGATCAGCGCCAAGGGCCCGTCACCGCGAACGTCGTCCCCGGCGTGTAGCAGTTGACGAACATCGTCTCCTGGTCCGGCGAGAACGTCACCCCGGCGAACTCGCCCCACTCCGGCTCCTCCGCCGTCCCGATGTTCTGCCGGCCGCGCGCCATCGCGTACACCTCGCCGCGCCGCGTCAGACCGAACACGTGCTGCGCCCCGCCGCCGTCCTCGCACACCATCAGACCGCCGTCGGAGGCCAGACAGATGTTGTCGGGGGACTCGCCCGGCAGCTGGATGTCCGTGTCCGGGCCGAAGACGATGACCAGGGTCAGCCGGCGCCGCTTCGGCTCGTACCGCCAGACCTGCCCGAAGTGGTCGGCCGCCGAGCCCTGCGCGCTGTGCGCGAAGCTGGAGACGAAGTAGACCGAGGAACCGCCCCAGTAGCAGCCCTCCAGCTTCTGGGCGTGCGTGATGCCCTTCGACCCGAAGTCCTGGAAGCGGATGGGTGTTTCGGCGGCCAGCGGATCCGGTACCGGGACCCACTCGACGCCCTCGAAACACGTCCCGGTCTCCTGGACCGCGGAGAGGTCGGGAACCCCCGGCACCCGCATCGCCTCCAGCCGGCCACCCGCCCGGAGCGAGCCCGTGCCGCCGAGCGGCTTCTCCGGCAGGAAGCGGTAGAAGAGGCCGAACGGCTTGTCGAAGGCGTCCTCCGTCTCGTACACGATGCCGTTGCGCGGGTCGATCGCGACCGCCTCGTGCTGGAAGCGGCCCATCGCGGTCAGCGGCACGGCGCCGGTCCGGTGCGGATGCGCGCCGTCCACCTCGAAGATGAAGCCGTGGTCCTTGGTGTAGCCGTTGGTCCCGGCCTTGTCCTCGGTCTCCTCGCAGGTCAGCCAGGTGTTCCAAGGGGTGCGGCCACCGGCGCAGTTGACCGCGGTGCCGGCGATGGCGACGCGTTCGTCGAGGACGTGGCCCCGGCCGTCGAGCTCCAGGGTCGTACAGCCGCCCTTGCCCATCGGGTCGTACGTGAGCCCCTCGACGGCGGGCACGGCGATCTGCGCGGTGACCCGGTTCTCGTGGTTGCGTACGAGCTGGACGTGCCCGCGGCGGCCGGCGAACGCCGCCATGCCGTCGCAGTGGCTGGGAACCGGCCCCTCGCCGGAGCGGAGCGGGTCGCCCTCCCGGGACAGCACCCGGTAGCGGAACCCCTTCGGGAGATCGAGCAGTCCGTCCGGGTCGGGCACCAGCGGGCCGTAACCCGCGTGGCCGCGGGCGGCCGAAGTGCCCGCGAAGAGTTCGGTGAACGCGCCGGTGAAGGCGATGGTGGCCACGGCCGCACCGCTTCCGGCCAGGACCTGACGTCGCGTCGCAGACGGTTGTGCTGATGCAGAAGACATGAGGCAACTTCCTGTTGGCGGACAGGAGAAGTGACCGCATGTGTGTACCACGCGATGCACCGCACGGGAACCACGCGGGTCACCGGCCTCATGCGTGTCCCGGGCCGCACAGGGCCCGGGACACGCGCCTGGCCTCAGGCGAGCGAGGCGCTCAGCGTGATCGTCGTGCCCGTCAGCGCCTGGCTGACCGGGCAGTTCGCCTTGGCGTCCTCGGCCGCCTTGACGAAGCCGGCCTCGTCGAGGCCCGGCACCTCGCCCTCGACGGTGAGGTGGATGCCCGTGATGCCGGTGCCGGGCTGGAAGGTGACCTCGGCCTGGGTGTTCAGCCGGGTCGGCGGGGTGCCGGCCGTGGCGAGACCGTTGGAGAGCGCCATCGAGAAGCAGCTGGAGTGGGCCGCGGCGATCAGCTCCTCCGGGCTGGTCTTGCCGTTCGCCTTCTCCGCGCGGGACGGCCAGGAGACCGGGTACTCCCCGATGGCGGAGGAATCGAGGGTGACGACACCCTTGCCCTCGATCAGGTTGCCTTCCCAGACCGTGTGCGCCTGACGCGTGGTAGCCATGCTGGTTCCCTTCAAACGGAATGCGCGGTTGTACGGGGGTGGCGAAGGCACTCCGTCGTGCCTTCGCCGTTGTCACGCCCCCGAACCTACTGCGCCACCAGCCCCTTCGCGTCGCGCGCCAGCGCGGTCAGCCGGGAGATTGCCCGGAAGTACTTCTTCCGGTACCCGCCGTTCAGCATGTCGTCGCTGAACAGCCGGTCGAACGGCAGCCCCGACGCGAGGACCGGGATCTCCCGGTCGTACAGCCGGTCCGCGAGGACCACGAGCCGCAGCGCGGTCGACTGGTCGGGCACCGGCCGCACCTCGGTGAGGCACACCGCGCTGATGCCGTCCGTCAGCGCGCCGTACCGGCTCGGATGGACCCGGGCCAGATGGTCGAGCAGCGCGGGGAAGTCGTCCAGGCTGGCGCCCTCGGTCGCGTACGCCGCCCTGGTGACCTGCTCCTCGGAGTACGGCGGCGGGGCCTCGGGCAGCCCGCGGTGGCGGTAGTCCTCGCCGTCGATGCGCAGCGGGCGGAAGTGCGAGGCCAGGCCCTGGATCTCGCGGAGGAAGTCGGCCGAGGCGAACCGGCCCTCGCCCAGCTTGCCGGGCAGCGTGTTGGACGTCGCGGCGAGCGCCACCCCCGCCTCGACCAGGCGGCTCAGCAGCGAGGACACGAGCACGGTGTCGCCCGGGTCGTCGAGCTCGAACTCGTCGATGCAGAGCAGCCGGTGCCCGCTCAGCGTCTGCACGGTCTGCTGGAAACCGAGCGCGCCCACGAGGTTGGTCAGCTCCACGAAGGTGCCGAAGGCCTTCAACGAGGGCGCGGCGGGCGTGGCGTGCCAGAGGGAGGCGAGCAGATGGGTCTTGCCGACGCCGTAGCCGCCGTCGAGATAGACCCCGCGCGGGCCGGCGGGGGCCACGGCCTTCTTGCCGAACCACTTGCGCTTGCCCGCGCCGCTGGCGTGCGCCCCGCCGAGCCCGGCCGCGAAGTCGGCGAGGACCTTGACGGCCTCGGTCTGGCTGGGCTGGGCGGGATCGGGGACGTACGTGTCGAAACGCACCGAGTCGAAGCGCGGCGGTGGCACCATCTCGGCGACCAGGCGGTCGGCGGGCACGTGCGGCTCGAGGGCGCACAGGGACAGCGGGGCCGTTTCGGCTATGGGGCTGGACCCCGGCACGGCGGTGAAGGAGGACACAACCACTCAGCTTACGGCCTCGCCCGGATGGTCAGTGGGGGAAGGAGCGGCGTCTGGGTCCTTCGAATCCAAGGCGGAGGAGGGAGCGATGGCGGAGCCATCGGGACTGACGACAACGCCGGAGGGGGAGGTCCCCGACGTTGCGACGCCGCCGACCATCCGGGCGAGGCCGTGTGGTCGTGCCAGACTGCCGGACATGCGACGCCTGTTCCCTGTGACTGATTCGACAGTGGCCGACGAGCCGGGCGAGTGGAGCCTGGACGCCCTCGCCGACGCCTACGCCTACCCCGAGACCGACGGCTCCTGGCTGCGCGCCAACATGGTGTCGACCCTCGACGGCGCGGCCCACCACGACGGCCGCTCCCAGCCGATCTCCTGCGAGAGCGACATGCGGATCTTCGGCACGCTGCGCGCGCTGGCCGACGTGGTGATCGCGGGCGCGGAGACCGTACGGCTGGAGGGCTACCGCCCGGCGCGGGCCCGGGCGGACTTCGCCGCGCGGCGGGAAGCGGCCGGGCAGGGGCCCGTGCCGGCGATCGCCGTGGTGAGCGGAAGTCTGGACCTGGACTTCTCGCTGCCGCTCTTCGTCTCGCCGCTGGTGCCGACGCTCGTGCTGACCGGGGCGGGGGCGCCGCCCGACCGGATCGCGACGGCCCGGAAGGCGGGCGCCGAGGTGGTGATCGCGGGGGAGGGCTCCCGGGTGGATCCCGCCCGCGCCGTGCGGGAGCTGGCCGACCGCGGGCACCGGAGGCTGCTGACGGAGGGCGGACCCCGGCTGCTCGGCCAGTTCGTGGCGGAGGACGTGCTGGACGAGCTGTGCCTGACCCTGGCGCCCATGCTCACGGCCGGTGACGCGCAGCGCATCGCGGGCGGTCCCTCGATGGCTGTGCCGGAACGATTCTCCTTGGCATCGCTGCTGGAAGAGGCCGGGTTCCTCTTCTCTCGGTACCGTCGGATCCGACAATGAGCGGAATATCCCGTTCCGGTTAGCGTTCGGTGGGCAGAATGAATCTCGCAGACCCCGTGCGAGCACGGGGAAAAATGGTTTCAGCAGTGACCGGACACGGTCACTGAAGCAGAAGGGCCCTTGTGGTGTTCACCAGCGTTTTGATGATCGAGAAGCCCCTCACCTCGGAGGACGTCGAGTTCGTCACCACCCTGCACGGGGAGGAACGGGTCTCCTTCGTCGTTCTCATGCAGCCCCGTGGCGACCAGGCGGATGTGCTGTTGCGGGCCATCGACGACCTGGCGATGGGCGAACTGAAGGAAGCGGCCCGGGAGAGCGAGGTGCCGGAGGGCAAGAACGCCAGAGAGTCCGCCGAACTGTCGCTGGAGGTGTCCCTGGAGGCCCTGCGCCAGGCCGGCTCGCAAGCCGTCGGACAGGTGATCGAGGACCACCCCCTGGACAAGCTCAAGTCCGTGGTCGACGAGGCGGAGGCCGACGAGGTCATCGTCCTGACCGCCCCGCACTACGTGGAGGAGTTCTTCCACCGCGACTGGGCGTCCCGCGCCCGGCACAAGGTCGGCGTGCCCGTGCTCAAGCTCTTCGCGCACAGCGAGTAGCCGGCGTACCGGCGCCCGAGCCCGTCGCGCACGGCGAACGGGCGGCGGACCGGTGCTCAAGCTCCGCGCGGACAGCGAATAGGCTGGGAGCCCCCGTCCGCACCACCCTGGGAGACACACGCATGGCACCCGGTATTCCTGCCGCCATGGAACGGCCGCACTTCATCGGCATCGGCGGCGCCGGAATGTCGGGCATCGCGAAGATCCTCGCCCAGCGGGGTGCGAAGGTCGCGGGCAGCGACTCCAAGGAGTCCGCCACGGCCGGGGCGCTGCGCGCGCTCGGGGCGACCGTCCACATCGGGCACGCCGCCGGTCACCTGGCGGACGACGCCACGTGCGTCGTCGTCTCCAGCGCCATCCGCGCCGACAATCCCGAGCTGGTGCGCGCCGGGGAGCTCGCGATCCCCGTCGTGCACCGCTCCGACGCCCTCGCGTCCCTCATGGAGGGTCTGCGGTCCATCGCCGTCGCGGGCACCCACGGCAAGACGACTACCACGTCGATGCTGGCCGTCGCCCTCACCGAGCTGGGCCTCGACCCGTCGTACGCCATCGGCGGCGACCTCGCCGGGCCCGGCACCAACGCCGCGCACGGCGAGGGTGCGATCTTCGTCGCCGAGGCCGACGAGAGCGACCGGAGCTTCCAGAAGTACGACCCCGAGGTCGCGATCGTCCTCAACGTCGAGCTCGACCACCACGCGAACTACGCCTCGATGGACGAGATCTACGACTCCTTCGAGACCTTCGCCGGCAAGATCGTCCCCGACGGCACCCTGGTCGTCTCCGCCGACCAGTCCGGCGCGGTCGAGCTGACCCGCCGGGTCCGCGACCTGTCCGCGCTCAAGGTCGTCACCTACGGGGAGTCCGCGGACGCGGACGTCCGCGTCCACAAGATCACCCCGCGCGGCCTGACCAGCGAGGTCACGGTCGTCCTCAACGGGAAGTACCTCACCTTCACCGTCTCCGTCCCCGGCCGCCACTACGCCCTGAACGCGGTGGCCGCCCTGGCAGCCGGTGTCGCCCTCGGCATCCCGGCGCACAACCTGGCCTCCGCCCTCGGCAAGTACACCGGCGTCAAGCGCCGCCTCCAGCTCAAGGGCGAGGCGGCCGGCGTCCAGGTCGTCGACAGCTACGCCCACCACCCCACCGAGATGACGGCCGACCTCGAAGCGATGCGCGGCGCCGCCACCGACGCGCGGATCCTGGTCGTCTTCCAGCCCCACCTCTTCTCCCGCACCCAGGAGCTCGGCACCGAGATGGGCCAGGCCCTCGCGCTGGCCGACGCCTCCGTGGTCCTCGACATCTACCCGGCCCGCGAGGACCCGATCCCGGGCATCACGAGCGTCCTGATCATCGACGCCGCGAAGGCCGCCGGCGCCGACGTGGCGGCCGTACACGACAAGGCGACGGTCCCGCAGGTCATCGCGGGAATGGCGAAGCCCGGTGACCTCGTTCTCACCATGGGGGCGGGCGACGTCACGGACCTCGGCCCGCAGATCCTGGACCACCTGTCGAGCTGAGGGAGCCACCGTGCCGTACGAGATCGAGAAGCCGGACGAGCAGTGGCGGGAAGAACTGTCTCCCGCCGAGTACGCCGTCCTGCGCAAGGCGGGCACCGAGCCGGCCTTCGTGGGCGAGTACACCGACACCAAGACCACGGGCGTCTACTCCTGCCGCGCCTGTGACGCGGAGCTGTTCCGCTCCGACACCAAGTTCGAGTCGCACTGCGGCTGGCCGTCCTTCTACGACCCGAAGGACACGGACGCGGTCGAACTGATCCAGGACCGCAGCCACGGCATGGTCCGCACCGAGGTCCGCTGTGCCCGCTGCGGCTCGCACCTGGGCCACGTCTTCGAGGGCGAGGGCTACCCCACCCCGACGGACCAGCGGTACTGCATCAACTCGATCTCGCTGCGGCTGACCCCCGACGCCTGATCACCGGCAAGCGGAGGTACGAGGACTGACGTAGGCGTCAGTCCTCGTCCGTCGTCTCCGGCTTCAGCAGCGGGTGCACCACGCCGGGGAAGACCCGGGCCCGCACGACCGACTCGGCCGAACCGCCCTGGACCACCGTCTCGGCCACGCCCCAGGGGCGGCCCGGCAGCTGGACGATCAGGGTGTACGAGGCGGAGCACCCCGTGCACTCGTACCGGTCCACCCACGTCTCCACCTCGGTCGCGCTCCCCGGGTAGCGCGCCACGTGCCGGTGCCGGGCGTGGCAGCGCTCACACGTCTCGCCGGGCTCGCACGTGCCGCCGCACGGGCAGGGCACGTCGAGCGACTCGGCCGGGCGCCAGCGCTGCGTGAGGACGGCCTCACGCGTGGCACCCATGTCCTTCATCGCCTTGAGATTGCGGGCGGCCACGTTGTACGACTCACCGGTCGCCGCCATCCGGTCGCGGATCACGTCCTTGCGCCCACGGTTCGTCGTCATCTGTTCCTCCTGGGGTTCACGCAGCCCGCCAGGAGCCCATGAGATCGGTGAGCACCAAAGGTACCCGGCGCACGGCGCCCCCGACGACCCGCTCGGTCAGCCCCGGCGCACCCGGCCCGCGATCCTCCGGCCGATCCGCCCGAGGGTGCGCCGGTCCCGGCGGTTCCACTCGTGGAACGCCTCCGCCCGGCCGCTGCTCCCCGAACGGCCCACGGCCTCCTCCACCGCCGCGACCTGCTCGGCGGAGAGCCTGCGGACGGCGGGGCGCAGGACCTCCTCCAGCAGGGCGGCGGCGGTCCGGCTCCACTCCGCTCCCGCGTGCGGATGAGCGGTCCAGACGGCGAAGCAGTCCGCCGCGTAGGCCGGTTCGGAACCCAGCCGGGAGCGGACGTCCGCGCCCCGTGCGGCCCGGTCGTACGCGGCGACGAGATCGGGGTCGCCGCTGTGCACGAGGGCGTACAGCTCGGCCTCCGGCCGGTCCGGTGCGAGCAGCCGCGTGGCGAGGGCCCCGAACGCGTGGCCGAGCACCTCCCCTTCCACCGGCTCGGCGTCCTTGCGCAGCGCACGGGCCCTCTCGGCCCACTCCGGCGCCGCCGTGTCCGACCGGATCTCGCGGGCGAAGTCGAGGAGGAGCAGCGCCGCGCGTTCGCGGCCCGCGATCTCCTGCGGGAAGCCGCGCAACAGGTCGTGGGCGAGTTCGGGCGCTTCCTCGTCCGTCGCCGGGGCGCCGAGCGCCGCGGCGACCAGGTGCGACCAGGTGCCGGCCGTCCGGTGGGCGTCCGACGTGGCGGCCTCCAGCAGCAGCCGCGCCTCGCCCGCCGTCATCGCACCCTTCTCCCACACCAGTCCCACGGCCGTCCGCAGCACCAGCGGCTCCGCGAACGGCGACATCCCGGCGGCCCGCAGCACCCGGTGCACCGCGCCCACCCGGTCCGCTCCGCAGCCGGCCTTGGCCCCCGGCGCCTCGGCGCACATCCGCAGATGGGGCAGCGCCTGGGTCCCGGTGAACGGCAGCGGAACCCGCCCCAGCAGCCGCTCGACCCCCGACGGGTCCTGGGGCGCGATCCGGTCGAGCGCGCCGAGCAGGGCCGTACGGACGTCGAACTGCTCGTCCATCAGCTCCAGCAGCGCGGGCCCCCAGCCCGGCTCGCCGTCCCCGGGCTCCAGCAGCGCGGGTGCGAGCCGGCCGACGACCGAGGGCAGTAGTTCCGCGCAGTCCACGCCGAGCAACCGGGCCACCCGCAGGAGCTGTACCGTCCTGGCGACCTCGAGACCGGTGCCGGCGCCGCTCAGCTCGGTGAGGATCTCCGGACCGAGCACCGAGGCGACGGCACCGCCCTCGGGACCGCTGAAGGCGGTGCGGCCCGGCAGCTCCACCGAGCCGTTGCCCCCGCGGACCGCTTCCGTGACCAGCATGGCGGCCAGCGGGGCCGTGGTCGTCGCGGGGGAGCGTCCGTCGAGCGCGGCGAACAGCCGCCCCGCGGCGTCGAATTCGGGTCCGGTGCGGTCGTCGACCCCGGGTGCGGTCAGGGCGTCGACCAGCTGCCGGGTCCGTTTCGCGTCCAGCGCGTAGGGCCGCTCGGCGGCCCAGCTCGCGGCGGCGGCGCGCCCGCCCGTGCCCAGCGCGATGCCGGCGCACAGGGCCGTCACGGCCAACGGCCCCGCGGCGAACGGTTCCCCAGGCAGCTCGGAGGCCTCCCGGAACAGCTCCGGCGCGCGGCTCCGCCAGATCCGGGCGGCCGTCTCGGCCCAGGGGTCGGCCACGGCCCCCTCCGGACGCGGACCGGTACAGGTGTGCACGTGCAGACCGGGGCCCGTCAGGTCGTGTGCGTCCTGCGGCAGCACTCCCACGATGCGCTGCGGGGCGCGCAGCGGGTGGCGGGTGTACGTGGTGAACGTCAGCCGCTCGGCGAGACCGTCGGGCAGCGCGACACAGGCCAGCGCGATCCACCGGGCCACGTCCGCGCTCTGCCGCTCGACGAGCACGACCCGGCCGGAGTCGTCCTGCCCGCACAGCCGGCGCAGATCGGCCAGGACACCGGCGAGCCAGGGCCCTCGGGCGACGGCGAAGTCGTTGAGTCCCTCGCGGTCCCGGGCGTGGCCGGTGGCGGGCAGGCCGGCGAGCGGTCCGGGGTGCGTACGGTCCGGAGTCGTCGAGGCCCAGCGGCCGGACCGGCCGGCGGTGATCGGGAGCACCCCGCCCGGCAGCCGGGCGCCGGCGGGGAGATGCACCGCGTGCGCGTGGAAGCCCACGGCGGAGCCGGGCGAGGGCTGGACCGCCACGGTCCGGGCCAGCAGATGACTGCCGTCGGACAGCACGCTGAAGCTGAGCGCCTCGGGCAGCGCGCGCAACGCCGAGCCGGCGAGCCGGAGAGCGGTGCCGGTGGGTGTCTCGTACGCCAGGAGCGGCCCCGCCTCGGTGAGGGCGAACGCGGGTATCGCGGCGTCAACTGCCGTGAAGCGGCCCGGTATTGCCTCGGCCTCGCCGGTGCCGGGACCGTCCCCGCCGGTTGCGGAGGAGTAGTGCAACTGCGCGAGGCTCATGCGTCGGCTCTCTTCGTCCCTGCCGTGAAGGTCCCCCTGCCACCCGCACCCGCCGTCCCGTGGTGGCAGCGCCGTCCCGGCAGAGCGACGACCCCGGCGGGGAGTGTTCCGCAGTCGCTGGGGCGACGCTATCAAGGACCCGCCCGGCGCTGCGGCGAGAAGGCGGAGCAACCGGGAGGGGGCGACGGCAGGTCCCGGGAGGCCGACGGCCGGTGGACCGTACGAGGCGCGTGCACGCGCCTCGTACGGTCCACCCCGGCCATGCACCCGCCTTCGTGGCCGGGCGCGCTTCCCGCGCAGGTGAAGGGCCGTGCGGTTACTGCCCGGGCGCCAGTACCGGGCTGTTGTGGTAGGCGGCGACGAGCCAGCGGCCGTCCCGCTTCTCGAAGACCCAGGTCGCGTTCACCTTGGCCGCGTCCGGCACCTCGGTCCGGCCGGGGAACAGGACGCCGGATTCACTGACGAGGATCGCGGCGTCCCCGCCGACGAAGCGGAGGCTCAACTGCCGGTTCTGCGTGGAGGTGTTCTTGAGCGGGCCGGCGAAGGCGAGGGCCATGCTCTCGCGGATCACCTCTCGGCCGTCCCGGAGCGAGCCGGTCATGATGGCGGTCGCATCCGCGGTGTAGCCGGCGACCATGCCCTCGGCGTCACCGTTCTCCCACGCCTTGTAGGAGTCGGCCAGGACGGCCTGGATGGCGGCCTCGTCTTCCGCGCGACTGTCGGACATCGGGTCTCCCTGGTGAGCGGTCCGCCGGGTGTTTCCGGCGGACTCGCCCCTACATACCGGCGGCACGGCCGGAACTCATCGCGTCCACGGAAACCGGCTGTCAGGCGGTCGCGAGTCCCTGGGCGTCGAGTCGCGCGGCCAGACCGAAGGACGCGAAGACCTCGGCTTCCCGGAACACCGAATTGCGGCTGATGCCCGCGGTGGTGACGGTGAGGATCTGGAGCGTGTGCAACGCGTATCCCTCACCGACGCGCCGGTAGGCGGCGAAGCCGGGCTGGCCGTTGGCGGCGACGGGCTTCAGCGACCAGTCCGTTCCGGCGTGCTCGAAGACCCACTCCATGAACAGGCCGTACCCGCCGCGCCCGGCGAACCAGTTGATCACCGGCGGCATCTCCATGATCACGTCATCGGTGAGCAGCCGCTGGATACCCTCGACATCGGCCCGCTCGAACGCCTTCATGTAGCGGTCGATCCACGCGCGCTGTTCGGCCGTCGACGGCTCGCCGGCCTGGTCGTGCCCGCCCCCGAACTCCTTCACCCGGGCCCGCGCGCGCTGCAGCGAACTGTTCACCGACGCCACGGTCGTGCCGAGGATGTCCGCCGCCTCGGCTGCGGAGAAGCCGAGCACCTCGCGCAGGATCAGCGCCCCACGCTGACGCGCCGACAGATGCTGGAGTACGGCGGCGAAGGCCAGGCGCAGGCTGCTGCGCTCGATCACCGTCCCGGCCGGATCGCCCGCCCCCAGCAACGAGTCCGGCAAGGGCTGGAGCCAGGCGGTGTTCTCCCGCGACACGAGCGGCGCGAGCGGCTCCGACGCGGCCACCAGACCCGAGGGCAGCGGCCGGCGGCCTCGGGCCTCCAGAGCGGTCAGGCATACGTTCGTCGCGATCCGGTACAGCCAGGTGCGCAGGGAACCTCGCGTCTCGTCGTACTGCTCGCGTGCCCGCCAGGCCCTCAGACAGGTGTCCTGGACCAGGTCCTCGGCGTCATGAGCGGAGCCGAGCATCCGGTAGCAGTACGCCAGCAACTCCGAACGGTACGGCTCGATCCTGCGAGCGAAGCCCTCTCCCCTGGCCGCTGTCACGTCCGCGCCTCTCCGCCGCTGTCGAGTGCACGATACCCAAGGGCCGAGGCCCGGCCCGGGCGGACCGGCAGGCCGCGGTCGCCGTCCCGTCCCCCGCGGGCGGCCGCCGGAATACCCGGGCCCGTGCGCGCGATGTAACCGTTGCCGGTACGACGAGTGCCGCGGAGTCGACCGCAGCCATGCAGGAGGGGACGGGAGCCGATGAGCCTTCGCCAGTTCGAGTACGCCCTGGCCGTGGCCGAGGAGGGCTCGGTGACGGCGGCGGCGGAGCGGCTGCGCGTCGCTCAGCCGTCGGTGTCCCAGCAGATCCGCGGCCTGGAGCGCGAGCTCGGCGTGGAACTGTTCGCCCGCACACCCACCGGCCTCGTCGCCACCGTGGTCGGCCGCGCGTTCCTGCGGGAGGCGGAGGCCGCGGTGAGCGCGGCGCGGCGTGCCAGGGCGACGGCGCGGGCCGGTGCCGACGAACTGGCGGGCGAGCTGGTGGTCGCGGCGCAGATGGGCTTCGGCACGCGGCAGTGGCCGGGCGCCCTGGACGCGTTGCGGCGCCGCTACCCGCACCTGGAGGTGACGGTCTTCGAGGAGCCGAGCTCCGCGGAGCTGGAGCGGCTGTGCCGCCGGGGCGTGCTGGACCTCGCCCTGATGGCGGCGTGCGAGCGGAGCCCCGCGGACGCCCACCGCCTCGGTGACGAGGAGTTCGTGGTGGTGCTCGGTCCCGGCCACCGGCAGCTCGCCGCGGACCGGGTCGACCTGCGTGAGCTGGCGGGGGAGTCGTGGGTGAGGTTCGACCGCGACAGCGCGCTCGACGGCGTCCTGCTGAGCGTGCTCGGTGACAGCGGACTGATCCCGGCCACCGCCGCCCGCGTGTCCCAGACGGCGACCGCGGTGCGCTGGGCCGCCCACGGGCTGGGCGCGACGCTCGTGCCCGCCTCCGCTGTGCCCCAGGGCCACGAGCACCTCGTGCGCCCGGTGTTCCCGGCCGTGTCCCAGCCGGTCATCGCCGTGCTCCGGCAGGGCGCGGGCCCCGGGGAGACGGCCCTGCTCGACCTGCTGCGCCGGGAGAGCTGGACCGGGGCCGCCGCCTCGCGCTGAGCGACCCCGGAATACGCGCGGTGGCGGTACCCGTGGGCACCGCCACCGCCACCGCATTTCGCTTGCGGAATTCCGTGGAATCAGCCCCGGGGGAATTCCCCGCCGTCCACGGTGAGAATGTTTCCCGTCACCCAGCTCGCCCTTTCGGAAACGAGGAAGAGCACCGCGTCGGCGATGTCGTCGGGCCGGCCGACCCGCCCCAGTGGCACGCCGCCGTTGTCCGCTCCCGTACCCGGGACCATGCGCGCCCACGCGTCCCGCGTCGCCTCGCCGCCGGGGGTCTCGGTCCTGCCGGGGCTGACGATGTTGACCCGGACGCCGAACGGCGCCAGTTCCAGGGCCAGCCCCCGGCTGTAGTTCTCCAGCGCCGCCTTCGCCGCCGTGTAGTGCAGGAACGGCGGGGGCGTGAACGGGGTCGCGGCCGAGGAGACGTGCACGATCGTCCCCGAGCGCTGTTCCCGCATCGCGGGCGCCAGCAGCGCGTCCAGCCGTACGGACGCCAGGTAGTTCAGATCGAGCTGGTCCTGCCACTCCTCGTCGGGGATGTCGGCGGTGTGCCGGAACGGCCCGGCGCCGCCCGCGTTGTTGACGAGGATGTCCACCCCGCCGAGCACGTCCTGTGCGGCGGCGGCGAGGGTCTCCGCCCCGGCCCGGGTCCGCACGTCGGCCTCGACGAAGGTGACGCCTTCCGGCACCGCGCCGGCCGCCGACCGCGCGGTCGTGAGCACCTCGGCGCCCGCTTCCCGGAGTTGGCGCACGATGGCCGCCCCGATCCCACGGGACCCGCCTGTGACGAGGGCCCGCTTTCCGGTGAGTTCCCGCTTCCCGGCGCGTTCCCGCTTTTCCGGTGCAATCTCCGTAGGGGTCATGCCTCTGGTCCTCTCTCCATGCCGTACGCGTCCGCTCGGCTGACGTGGAATGCGTTGTCGCCGAGCTGTTTTGACGGTACGCAGGGGAGAGAACCGGAGGCAAAGACCAAATGTCAGCAGGTGCTATAGGGAATTCCTATGGCACTGCGGACCGCGGCCGGCGGCCGTCTCAGGAGTCGAGGACCGCGGCGACGGACTCGATCTCCACGAGCTGGTCCTGGTAGCCGAGCACGGTGACGCCCATCAGGGTGCTGGGCACGTCGTGGTCGCCGAACGCCTCCCGGACCACCTTCCAGGCGGTCACCAGGTCCTCCTGCCGGGTGGAGGCGACGAGTACGCGCGTGCTGATGACGTCCCGCAAGGACGCGCCCGCGTCCTCGAGCGCGGTCCGCATGTTCTCCAGGGCCTTCGCCGCCTGGCCCGCGTAGTCGCCGGCCGCCGCAGTGGATCCGTCCTCGTTGAGCGGGCAGGCGCCCGCGAGGAAGATCAGCCGTGCCTCGGCGGGGGCCGTGGCGGCGTAGGCGTACTCGGCGACGTCGGACAGGGTGGCGGAACGTATGAGGGTGACGGCACGGGGCATGGTCGGTCAGGTCCTCCGGTGTGAGGGGGCAGGGGAATCGCGGGCCCGGGCGGGCCGGGATCGTGGACCCGGCCCGCGCCCGTCTACTCGAAGCGGGAGGGGTCGCCGGCTCCGCGCCGTACGATCTCCGGCTCGCCGCCGGAGAAGTCGATCACGGTGGTCGGCTCCGTGCCGCAGTCGCCGGAGTCGACGACGACGTCCACCTCGTGGTCGAGGCGTTCCTTGATCTCCCAGCCCTGGGTCATCGGCTCCTCCTCGTCGGGCAGGAGCAGGGTGCTGGAGAGCAGCGGCTCGCCGAGCTCCTCCAACACCGCCTGGACGACGGCGTGATCGGGGATGCGGACCCCGACGGTCTTCTTCTTCGGGTGCAGCAGCTGACGCGGCACCTCCTTCGTCGCCGGAAGGATGAAGGTGTACTGGCCGGGCGTCGCGGCCTTGATCGCGCGGAACACGTCGTTGTCGATCTGGACGAACTGCCCGAGCTGGGCGAAGTTCTGGCACATGAGCGTGAAGTGGTGGCGGTCGTCGAGGTTGCGGATCGCGCGGATGCGGGAGATGCCGTCACGGCTGCCGAGCTGGCACCCGAGGGCGTAACAGGAGTCCGTCGGATACGCGACGAGCGAGCCGGAGCGGATGCTTTCGGCCACGCTGGTGATGGTGCGCCGCTGGGGATTTTCCGGGTGTACGTCGAAATACTTCGCCATCCGGCGAGTCTACGGCGGGGGCGGCGGGCGGTCCGAGGTAAAGGCGGGCAGTTCGGCCCCGGAGAGGGGCAGGACAACCGCTTCGGGTGGTGGAGCTCGGCTCAAACATTTCAGGCCATGTCGCATCGGGCCCGCATCGGGCCACGCTCCCGCCGTTCGGGGCCGGGGAGCGATAGTGCATCATGCACGTGAAGTGCATGATGCATAGATCATGCATGGTGCACATCTATGATATATATGTGCAAAAGAGGTCGCCCCACCCTACGGGGAGGCGAGCCCGGCAGTCGAAGGAAGCCTCGCGTGGACGTACCTGTGGACCGGATTGAGTTCGAGACGATGCTTCTCGGGCGCCACATGAATCTGCTCGCCTCGAGGGGCGGGGGCCGGCTCGACCGGAGTGCCTACATCCTGCTCAGCCGCATCCGGGTCGAGGGTCCCATGTCCATCGGTCAGCTCCGGGACGCCTTCGGCCTGGACACCTCCACGCTCAACCGTCAGACCGCCGCCATGCTGCGCGCCGGCGTCGTCGAGCGCATCCCGGACCCGGACGGGGGCATCGCCCGGAAGTTCGTCATCACGCCGGAGGGCGAGCAGCGCCTGGACAACGACCGCGCCGAGAACCTCAAGGGCCTGGGGACGCTGCTGGCCGACTGGACGCCGGAGGAGGTCACCCAGCTCGCGGACAACCTCGCCCGCCTCAACCGTGACATCGAACGGCTCGACGGGCGTCCCTGGCCTCGGGACTGAGTGCGGGCGCGGCCGGGCGCACGGGTGGCCGGCCCGCGTCAGGTCCTCCAGGCCCCTCGGGCGCGGATCCGTGCGAGCCGCCGCCTCCCCGTCCGCCCTCTGGGTACGGTGGGGCGACGCGTGCGGGACCGCTGCGAACGGGGGTACGGAATGGCCGAGTTGGAGCTTTCTGCGGGGATCGTCGCGTACGAGGACACCGGCGGCGACGGGCCGGTCGTGGTCCTGCTGCACGGCGTGGCGATGGACGGCTCGCTGTGGCGGCACGTCGTCGCCGATCTGCGGGACGGGTACCGGTGCATCGTGCCGGTGCTGCCGCTCGGGGGCCACCGGAGGCCGATGCGGCCGGACGCGGACCTGTCGGTCCTGGGCGTCGCACGGCTGGTCGCGGAGTTCCTGGAGGTGCTGGACCTCACCGACGTCACCCTGGTCATGAACGACTGGGGCGGTGCGCAGGCGCTGGTCGCGGACGGCCGGGACCAGCGGATCGGCAAGCTCGTCATCACCTCCTGCGAGGCGTTCGACAACTTCCCGCCCGGCCTGCCCGGCGCCAACCTGTACGCCTCCGCCAGGGTGCCCGGCGGTCTGAGGGCGGCCTTCACCCTGCTGAAGCTCAGGCCGATGCGGCGGCTGCCGATGACCTGGGGCCGGATGAGCAGGAGGCCGGTACCGGACGCGGTGATGGACGCCTGGTTCCGGCCGCTGTGGACCTCGCCGGAGATCCGCCGCGACCTGCGGAAGTACGTCCTGGGCGTGCCGCCGAAAGCCGAGCTCCTGCGCTGGGCGGAGGCGCTGCGCACCTTCGACCGGCCGGCGCTCGTCGCCTGGGCCTCGGAGGACCGGGTCATGCCGCCGGAACACGGACGCCGGCTGGCCGGAATGCTCCCCAAGGGCGAACTGGTGGAGATCGCCGACAGCTACACCCTGATCCCGGAGGACCAGCCGGAAGAGCTCACCCGGCACCTGAGGGCGTTCCTGCGGAAGGGGTGAGGTGCGCCTCCCGCTCCGCCGGACGGAGCAGCCGGACCTCACCCCCGTGCGCCACGGCGTGAAGCGGAGCTGCGGCGGCGCTTAAGAAAACCTCGATGGACCTGGGGCGCGGGGTGCGGCAGATTTCTCCCTGACGGCGGAGGATGGTGCGCGGCAGCCGGTCGAACGCGCTGCCACGCCGTCCCCTCTCATACTTCCCCGGGCCGCAGGCTTCCTCAGGCATGTCTCCGGCTCGGGGACATCAACGCCGTACCAGGTACAGGGAGCCGCAGCCGTGAAGGCACTCGTGAAGCAGAAGGCCGAGCCCGGACTCTGGCTGATGGACGTGCCCGAGCCGGAGACCGGCCCCTCGGACGTCCTGATCAAGGTGCTCCGCACCGGCATCTGCGGCACCGACCTGCACATCCGCAATTACGACGGATGGGCGCAGCAGTCCATCAAGACCCCGCTCGTCCTCGGCCACGAGTTCGTCGGAGAGGTCGCCGCGATCGGCTCCGACGTCGTCGACATCGCCGTCGGCGACCTGGTCAGCGGCGAGGGCCACCTGGTGTGCGGCAAGTGCCGCAACTGCCTGGCCGGACGCCGCCACCTCTGCCGCTCCACGCTGGGACTCGGCGTCGGACGCGACGGGGCCTTCGCCGAGTACGTCGCGCTGCCCGCGTCCAACGTGTGGGTGCACCGGGTCCCGGTCGACCTCGACATCGCCGCGATCTTCGACCCGTTCGGCAACGCCGTGCACACCGCGCTGTCGTTCCCGCTGGTCGGCGAGGACGTCCTCATCACCGGCGCCGGCCCGATCGGCATCATGGCCGCCGCCGTCGCCAAGCACGCCGGCGCCCGCAACGTCATGATCACCGACGTCAGCGAGGCCCGTCTGGAGCTCGCCCGCAAGGTCGGCGTCAGCCTCGCGCTCAACGTCGGCGAGCAGACGATCGCCGACGGCCAGCGGGAGCTCGGGCTGCGCGAGGGCTTCGACATCGGCCTGGAGATGTCCGGCCGCCCCGAGGCCATGCGCGACATGATCGCGAACATGACGCACGGCGGCCGCATCGCGATGCTCGGACTGCCGTCCGAGGAATTCCCGGTCGACTGGTCCCGGATCGTCACCTCCATGATCACGATCAAGGGCATCTACGGCCGCGAGATGTACGAGACCTGGTACGCCATGTCCGTCCTGCTGGAGGGCGGTCTCGACCTCGCCCCCGTGATCACCGGCCGGTACGGCTACCGCGACTTCGAGGCGGCCTTCGACGACGCGGCGAGCGGACGCGGCGGCAAGGTCATCCTCGACTGGACCGCCTGACCCTTTCGAACCCCTTAAGGAGCCCCGCATGTTCGACTCCGTACGCGACGACCTGCGCACCACCCTCCAGGAGATCGAGGCCGCCGGGCTGCACAAGCCCGAGCGCGTCATCGGCACCCCGCAGTCCGCGACCGTGGCCGTCACCGCGGGCGGCCGCCCCGGTGAGGTGCTGAACTTCTGCGCCAACAACTACCTGGGCCTGGCCGACCACCCCGAGGTGATCGCCGCCGCGCACGAGGCGCTGGACCGCTGGGGCTACGGCATGGCCTCCGTCCGCTTCATCTGCGGCACCCAGGAGGTCCACAAGGAGCTGGAGCGACGGCTCTCCTCCTTCCTGGGCCAGGAGGACACGATCCTCTACTCCTCCTGCTTCGACGCCAACGGCGGAGTCTTCGAGACCGTCCTCGGTCCGGAGGACGCGGTCATCTCCGACGCGCTCAACCACGCCTCGATCATCGACGGCATCCGCCTGTGCAAGGCCAAGCGCTTCCGTTACGCCAACCGCGACATGGACGACCTGGAGCGGCAGCTCAAGGAGGCGTCCGGGGCCCGCCGCCGCCTCGTCGTCACCGACGGCGTCTTCTCCATGGACGGGTACGTCGCCCCGCTGCGCGAGATCTGCGACCTCGCCGAGCGCTACGACGCCATGGTCATGGTCGACGACTCGCACGCCGTCGGCTTCGTCGGCCCCGGCGGCCGCGGCACGCCCGAGCTGCACGACGTGATGGACCGCGTCGACATCATCACCGGCACGCTCGGCAAGGCGCTCGGTGGTGCGTCCGGCGGTTATGTGGCCGCCCGCGCCGAGATCGTGGCGCTGCTGCGCCAGCGCTCGCGCCCGTACCTCTTCTCGAACTCGCTCGCCCCCGTCATCGCGGCCGCCTCGCTGAAGGTCATCGACCTGCTGGAGTCCGCCGGCGACCTGCGGGAGCAGCTCAACGCCAACACCGCGCTCTTCCGTACCCGGATGACCGAGGAAGGCTTCGACGTCCTGCCCGGCGACCACGCCATCGCCCCCGTGATGATCGGGGACGCGGCGAAGGCAGGCAGGATGGCGGAACTGCTCCTGGAGCGCGGTGTGTACGTGATCGGGTTCTCGTACCCGGTCGTCCCGCAGGGCGCGGCCCGCATCCGCGTCCAGCTGTCCGCCGCGCACTCCACCGCGGACGTGAACCGCGCGGTGGACGCCTTCGTCGACGCGCGGGCGGCGCTGGGGGAGTAGGCGCGTCCGGGGGCCGCTGCGACCTGGGAGAATGGGTCACATGATCGATGCACGGCGGCTGCGCATCCTGCGGGCGGTGGCGGATCACCGCACGGTGACCGCCGCGGCCGCCGCGCTGTATCTGACCCCCTCCGCCGTCTCCCAGCAGCTCGCCGCGCTGGAGCAGGAGACCGGACACCGGCTGGTCGAGCGGGGCGCCCGCGGCGCGCGGCTCACCCCCGCCGGCGAGATCCTGCTGACCCACGCCAACGCGGTGCTGGCCCAGCTGGAGCGGGCGGAGGCGGAGCTGGCCGCGTACAGCTCGGGCGACGCCGGTACGGTCACGGTCGCCGCGTTCGCCACCGGCATCGGCCTGGTCCTCGCCCCCGCGATCGCCGCCCTGGGCAGGACCGCGCCCGGCATCAAGGTCCGCGTCCAGGACGCGGAGGGCGATGCGAGCGTCCCCATGGTGCTGGACCGGCAGGTCGACGTCGCGGTGGCCGTCGAGTACCGGGGCGCGCCGGGCGAGGACGACCGGCGGCTGACCCGCGTACCGCTGTACTCGGAGCCGTTCGACGCGGTGCTCCCGGTGGGGCACCGGCTCGCCGGCGAGGAGCAGGTCGCCGTCGCCGAGCTGGCGAAGGACGCCTGGATCGGTCCCTACCCGGGCAACCCCTGCCACGACGTGGTCGTCCTGGCCTGCGAGTACGCGGGCTTCGCGCCGGACCTCGAACACTCCTCGGACGACTTCCACGCGGTGGTCGCCCTGGCGGGCGCGGGCGCCGGTGTCGCCCTGGTCCCGCGCTCCGCGCTGCGCGGCATGCCCCTGACGGGCGTGGTGGTCCGCCCGGTGCACGGCACCGCCCCGACACGCCGGGTCTTCGCGGCCGTACGCCGGGGCGCGGAGGCCCACCCGCTGATCGCCCCGGTGCTGGCCGCGCTGGCGGGGGCGGCGGGGGACGACGTGCTCGCGGCGGGCTGAGAACCGGGGGCGCCGCGTATCCGCGCGACCCGTGCCGCGTTCCGGCCCACCGGGAACGGGTTCCGGCCACCGGCTCCGCCCCCGGGCCCAGCGCTCGCGCCGTCGGCAGTCCCGCCGTCCCCGGCATCGCGACGAGCGGGGCGGTGTCGCCCGCCCCGTGCCCCGTGACCGGCCTGGTGCCCCGGCGACCCCGGCCTGACCCCGTGAGGTGGTCCGGCGCCACCCGGTCGCCTTGGGCCCCCCGCCTCACCGTCCCGGCCGGTGCCTGCCGCGACAGCGTGACCGGGGCGGACCAGGCCCTTACCGGGAGACCGTTCCCGCGGCGGGGGACGTCCTCACGGGACGTCCCACGGTCGAGGGCCGGCTCAAGACCGTCGGACCCTCGGCAGCGGGTGGCGGCCCCGGCCCGCCCCGGGGCCGTGCCCGCCGCGCCGCGCCCCCGGCAGTAGCGTGCCCACAGCCGCCGCTGCCGTCACGGCCGCCGCCAGGACTCCGTACTGCGCCGGAGGCAGGTACGGCAGCCCGCCCGTCGCCGGGAACGCGAACGCGAGCAGGGGGATCGCCGCGACCACGGTCCCGATCGTCAGACCGGCCACGGTCACCAGGGCCGTCTCCAGCACCCGCATCCGCAACAGCTGCCCACGCCCCGTGCCGACCAGCCGCAGCAGGCGGAACTCCGGGCGGCGGCCGACCGAGATCAGCGCGAGGGTGCTGACCACGGCGAGCAGCGCGAATCCGCCGATCACTCCGACACCGATGATGATCAGGGCGTCGTCCTGCTCCGAGGACGAGGGGCTGATCCGCACGTCATCCGCCGTCGCCGGGCGGACATCGAGCCCCTTGTACGGTGCCAGCGCACGCCGTACGGCCGCCGTGGCGTCCCCGTCCGCCGAGCGCACCAGGATATGCTGATCGCGCGGAGCCGAGACATGACCGGCCAGCACCTCGCGGGGCAGCATGAACTCGCCGAGTCCCAGGGACCGTTCGTAGATCGCCACCACCTTGGGCCGTACCTGCGTACCGTCCCCGAGACGCAGCTTCACCTCGTCCCCGACGCCGACGTCCAGGTCGTCGGCCCGGTCCTCGCCGACGGCGACCGTGCCCCGGCCCGTGAGACCGGCCAGGCCGCCCGCCGTGACCCGGGCATCGAGCGTGCCGGCCAACCCGTCCGCCGTGACGCCCAGCACCGGGAAGCGGTCCAGCACCGGATCGCCGGCCTCGCGGTGGGCGAGGACGACAGCCGACCGCAGCAGACCCGTCGCGGCAGCCACCCCCGGCGCCTCGCGTACGGCCCCGGCCGCCTCCGCCGGGATGCCCGCCGCGGGGCCCGTCACCACCAGGTCCGCCCGCAGCGCGTCGGACGCCTGCCGGGCGGCGGCCCGTTCCAAGGTCGTACCGGCCGCCAGCTGGACGCAGACGAACGCGACGACCAGGACGACCGGGGTGAGCGCCGCCCCCAGCCGGCGGTTGTGCGCGGCCGAGGCCCGGGCCGCCAGGAAGCCGGAGACCCCGCCCGCACGCCGGGCCGGCGCGCCGAGGACGCGCATCGACACCCGGGCGATCCACGGACCGAGCAGCGCCACCGCGATGATCAGCGAGGTCGCCGCACCCGATGCGGCGAGCGCCGCGGCCTGGCCGCTCTGCGTGGCGGCCGCACCGGCCGAACCGATCCCCGCCAGGGCCAGCAGCACCCCGGCGGCCGTGCGCAGCCGTCCCGGCGCGCCCGGCTCCGGAGCCCGCGCCGCGCTCAGGGCGGCCGCAGGCCGCATCCGGGCCGTCGCACGCGCGGCGAGCAGCGCCACAGGCCGGGCGGCCAGGGCGACGAGCAGGGCGCCCGCTGCTCCCGCGGCGACCGGCAGCCACACCGGAACGGGCAGCGGCAGCGGGGCCGTGGTCAGCAGCGACCGCATCAGCAGCCCCAGCGGCACGGACAGGACCGCTCCCAGCAGCGCGGCGGCGACCGCCACCCGGCCCGCCTCGCGGCCGACCGCCGACCTGAGCTGCCGGGGAGTCGCCCCGACCGCCCGCAGCAACGCCAGTTCGCCGGAGCGCTGATGCACCGCCTGCGAGATCGTGGTGGCGATCACGAGCAGAGCCACCATGAGAACCGTTCCGCCGATCGACGCCAGCATCGCCAGCAGATCGCCGCGCCCGCCGAGCGCGTCGACCTGCTCCGCCTCCCCGCGCTCGGCGCCTGTCAGCACGCGCAGACCGCCCTCGCCTCCGCCGTGTCCCGCCACGGCCTCGCCCAGGGACGCCCGCAGCGCGTCGGCGGAAACGCCGCGCTCGGCCACGACGGCGATCACGTCCACCGTGCCGGGGTGGCCGGCCAGCGCGGTGAGCCGCGACTCGGTGAAGAACACGGCGGGCGCGCCGTCGCCCCGGTGGCCGGTGCCGGCCACCCCGCTGACGGTGTACTGACGGGCCGCGCCGTCCACCTGGAGCGTCACGCGTCCGCCGGGCACGCCGCCCGCGCCCGCCAGTGCCCCGTCCACGACGACCTCCGACGCCGACCTGGGGGCGCGCCCCTCGGACAGCTCGTACGCGCTCAGCGCGGCGGACGGCCAGGAGCGGCCGACGGCGGACGGCCCGTCGCCGACCGTCACCGGAACCGAGTCGTCCGCGACGGTCCGTGCCACGCCGTCCGCCGCAGCCACCCGCGCCACCACCGAACGGTCCAGCCGTACCCGTTCCGGCAGATGGGCGGTGGCCGTCTGCGGCTCGCCGCCCCACGGCTTCGCCGTGTACGAGACCCGCTGGTCGGCCACCACCACCGCGTCGGCCCCGGAATAGCGCTCCACGGGCGGCCGCGCCAGCAGCAGCGAGCCGAGCACCAGCGAGAAGGCGCCGAGCAGCGCGGCGGCGGCCGCCACCGCCGCGAACACCGCGGTCCAGGCCCGGCGATGGGCCGTCAGCGAGCGGCGGGCCAAGAACGCCGAGGCCCGCCGGCTCCCGGCCCGCCCGGTCGCGCGGACCGGCTTCTTCCGTGCTTCGGTGAGCGTCATCGCAGCCGGCCGCCGTCCATCGTCATGACCGTGTCCGCCCAGCTGGCCGCCACCGGGTCATGGGTGACCATCACGACCGTACGGCCGTCGAGCCGGACCGCGTCCCGCAGCAGGCCGAGCACCAGCACCGCCGACTCCGGGTCCAGGGAAGCCGTCGGCTCGTCCGCGAAGAGCACGTCGGGTTCGGTCACCAGCGCCCGCGCCACCGCGACCCGTTGCTGCTCCCCGCCGGACAGGGTCGCCGGTCCGCCACCGCCCCGGCCGGACAGCCCGACCCGGTCCAGCAGCCGCCGCCCGCGCTCCAGCACCCGCTCGTCCTCGGGATCGGCGCCGGCCAGGACCAGCGGCAGCACGACGTTCTCCTCGATGCTCAGCGACGACACCAGGTTCAGCGCGTGCGACTGGAAGACGAAGCCGATCCTGTCCCGCCGCAGCCGGGTCAGCGCGGCCTCGGTCAGCGTGCCGAGATCGGTTCCCGCGATCCGTACCGTGCCCGACGACGGCCGGTCCAGGCCCGCCGCGCACTGCAGGAACGTGCTCTTGCCCGAACCCGAAGGACCGACCACCGCGGTGAAGCTGCCCACGGGCACGACGCAGCTCACCGCGTCGAGCGCGACCGACTCCCGGCCGCTGCCGCGCCGCCCGTGGCGTCGGCTCACCGACTCCAGTTCCAGCGCCGCCGTGCGCAGTGCCGTGGTTGTCTCCACCGTGGACCCCTCACTTCTTGTTCCGTCCTGACCTGCGTAAACGCTAGGTGGGTGAGGTGGCCCGGGCGAGGGTGCGCGCTCCCGGACCGGGGGTACAGCCAGCACCACCACCGCCCGGGGGGCCGCCCCACTCCGACGGCCGGAAGGCCCCCGTAACGTGGTGCGGCATGAGCACCGCCCCCGCCCCGCTGACGGTCGCCGTCCGGCGTTCCTGGCATGCCTCGCGCTATGTCTTCATCGGCATCCCGATCGCGCTGTTCGCGTACGTCGCCACGTTCCTCGTGGTGGCGGCGCTGCTGTTCGCCGTCGTGGTGATCGGGCTGCCCGCGCTGCCGGAGGCGGCCAGGGCGCTGCACCGCTTCGCCGAGTTCGAGCGGCGCAGGGCGGCGGCGTACCTCGGCGTCCCCTTCCGGCCGACGCCGTACCTGCCGCCCGACGGCGGTGAGCTCGGCCGGCGGGTCAGATATGTGCTCACCGACCCCACCGTCCGGCGCGAGGCCCTGTGGCTGCCGTTCCAGGCGCTGGCCGGCAACGTCATCGGCTACCTCGCGATGGTGCTGTGGCCGGTCGGACTGCTGGTGGACGGGGTCGCGCTGTCCCTCGTGCACCTGCTGGACCGGTGGCGCGCGGCGGAATACGGAACGCCACCGCCCGAGCGCCGGGGCGTTGCCCTGCGCTGGCATCCCGTACTCGCCGGACTGTCGGCGAGCTGGACCAGGTCCCTGCTGACCACCCCGCCCTCCGCCGAGCTCGCCGAGAGAGTCGTCCAGTTGACGGAGAGCCGGGCCGGGGCGGTCGAGGCGCACGGCGCCGAACTCCGCCGTATCGAACGGGACCTGCATGACGGCGCGCAGGCTCGCATCGTCGCCCTCTCGATGCGCATCGGCCTGGCGAAACAGGTCCTGGACCGGGACCCCGCCGCCGCGCGGCAGCGTCTGGACGAGGCCCAGGACGGCGTCGACGCGGCGCTCGCGGAGCTACGGCACGTGGTCCGCGGCATCCACCCGCCGATCCTGACCGACCGGGGGCTCGCCGGCGCGGTACGCGCCCTGGCCGCGGACTCGGCCGTTCCCGTCACGGTGGATCTCGACGGCGTCGACGACGGACTGCGGCTGCCGGCCGCCGTCGAGGCCGCCGCCTACTTCGTGATCGCCGAGGCCCTCACCAACATCGGCAAGCACAGCGGCGCGACGGCCGCACGCGTACGGATCGACCGGGCCCCGGGCGCCCTGCTCGTGGCCATCGGCGACGATGGCCACGGCGGCGCGGACGAACGCGGCGGCAGCGGGCTGGTCGGGATCAGGCGGCGGATCGCCGCCCTGGACGGGACCACCCGCATCAGCAGCCCCACCGGGGGGCCGACGGACATCGAAGTGGAGCTGCCGTGCGGATCGTGATCGCCGAGGACAACGCCCTGTTGCGCGAGGGCCTGATCCTGCTGCTCACCAGCTCGGGCCACGAAGTGGTGGCGGACGTCGCGGCCGGCCCCGAGGTACTGCCCGCCCTGCTGGAACACCGCCCGGACGCCGCCGTACTCGACGTACGGCTGCCGCCCACGTTCCGCGACGAGGGGCTGCGCGCCGCCATCGCCGCGCGCGGGGAAATGCCCGCCCTGCCGATCCTGGTCCTCTCGCAGTACGTCGAGGAGACGTACGCCGCCGAGCTGCTCGCGCAGGGCGCGCAGGGCATCGGATACCTGCTCAAGGACCGGGTCGGCCGCGTCGACCAGTTCCTCCAGGCCCTGGACCGGGTGGCTTCCGGCGGCACCGCCCTCGACCCCGAGGTGGTCAGCCAACTGCTGATCCGCAAGGCGTCGGCGAAGCCGCTCCTGAGCCTCACCCCGCGCGAGAGGGAGGTCCTGGAACTGATGGCCCAGGGCAAGGCGAACGGCACCATCGCCACCGAACTCGTCGTCACGGAACGGGCCGTGAGCAAGCACATCGGGTCCATCTTCGCCAAGCTCGGCCTGGAACCGGACGACGGCTCGGTCCACCGCCGGGTCCTGGCGGTGCTCGCCTACCTGGAGGGCAACGGGGCGCGCTGAGCGCCTCACGCGGGCTGGAGCAGGTCCCAGCGGTTGCCGTACAGGTCCTCGAAGACCGCGACCGAGCCGTAGACCTCGTGCCGCGGTTCCTCGAGGAACCGGACCCCGGCCGCCCGCATGCGGGCGTGGTCGCCGGCGAAGTCCTCGGTGTGCAGGAAGAAGCCGACCCGCCCACCGGTCTGGGCGCCGACACTGGCCGCCTGCGCCTCGTCCTTGGCCCGGGCCAGCAGCAGCCCCGTTCCCTCGGCGCCCCGGGGACGCACCACGACCCAGCGGCTGCCGTCGCCCCGGTCGGTGTCTTCCACCCGTTCGAAGCCGAGGGCGTCGGTGTAGAAGGCGAGCGCCTCGTCGTAGTCGCGGACGACCAGGGTGACCAGGGCGATGTGGGACATGGGGGGCCTCGCGAGTCAGTCGGGGAAGGGAGCCGCCACCGGCTCCCTGGCGGGACAATATCCGCCATGGACACCAGCGACCTCACCGGGCTGACGGCCCGCGCCCGCCGCCTCGCCCTGGCCGGGGACCGCCGCATCCTGGGAATCGCCGGTCCGCCCGGTGCCGGGAAGTCCACCCTGGCGGAGCAGCTCGTCGGCGCGCTGGGACCCCTCGCCGTCCTCGTGCCGATGGACGGCTTCCACCTCGCCCAGGCCGAACTGGAACGGCTCGGCCGGGCGGAGCGCAAGGGCGCGCCCGACACCTTCGACGCCGCCGGGTACGCGGCCCTGCTGCGGCGGTTGCGGGCGCCCGAACCGGGGACCGTCGTGTACGCCCCCTCCTTCGACCGGTCCCTGGAAGAGCCGGTCGCGGGCGCCCTCCCCGTGCCGCCGGACGTCCCGCTCGTCGTCACGGAGGGGAACTACCTCCTGTACGGGGAGGGGGCCTGGGCACCCGTGCGGGGACTGCTGGACGAGGCGTGGTTCCTGGAGCTCGACGAGGGTGTACGGGTCCGCAGGCTCGTCGACCGGCATGTGCGATTCGGCAAGGAACGGGCGTACGCGGAGCGCTGGGTGGCCGGTTCCGACGAGGCCAACGCGCGGCTCGTCGCCGCCGGCCGCGGCCGTGCCGACCTCGTCGTACGGCTCGCTCGGGGCTCGCGGCCCTGACTGCTCGCGCTCCACCGTCCGGGCGGGCAGGATGCAGGGAGCCGTTCCGCGCCGCCAGGAGGTCCGCATGTCCAGCCCGAACCAGCCCGTGCCGTTCACCGCCGACGACTACCGGGCCCGGATGACGCGGGCCGCCGAGAGCGCCGCGGCCGCCGGACTCGCGGGCGTGCTGGTCGCGCCCGGGCCCGACCTGGTGTACCTGACCGGCTATCAGCCCACCGCGGTCACCGAGCGCCTCACCGTTCTCGTCCTCACCGCCGGTCAGGACCCGGTGCTGGTGGTACCGACCCTGGAGGCCCCCGACGCGGAGAAGGCCGTCGGCGCGTCCGCGCTGACCCTGCGGGACTGGACCGACGGCAAGGACCCGTACGCCGTCACCGCGCCGCTGCTCGACGCGAAGGGCCGGTTCGGCATCAGCGACAACGCCTGGGCGATGCACCTGCTCGGCCTCCAGCAGCTGCTGCCCGGCACGTCGTACGCCTCCCTGACCGAGGCCCTGCCGATGCTGCGTGCCGTGAAGGACGCCGCCGAGCTCGAACGGCTCGCCGCTGCGGGGGCGGCCGCCGACGCCACGTACGAGGAGATCCTGAAGGTCCGGTTCTCCGGCCGCAGGGAGACCGACGTGGCCGCCGATCTGGCGCGCCTGCTCACCGAGTCCGGCCATTCCCAGGTCGACTTCACCGTGGTCGGTTCCGGCCCGAACGGCGCGAACCCGCACCACGAGGCGGGCGACCGCACGATCGAGCGCGGTGACATGGTGGTGCTCGACTTCGGCGGCCTCAAGCACGGTTACGGCTCCGACACCTCCCGTACGGTCCACGTCGGCGAACCCACCGCCGAGGAGCAGCGGGTCCACGACATCGTGCGGGAGGCGCAGAAGGCGGGCTGCGACGCCGTACGGCCGGGCGTCTCCTGCCAGGAGATCGACCGGGCCGCCCGCGCCGTCATCACCGAGTTCGGCTACGGCGAACGCTTCATCCACCGCACCGGCCACGGCATCGGCGTCACCACCCACGAGCCGCCGTACATGATCGAGGGCGAGGAGCAGCCGCTCGTCCCCGGCATGTGCTTCTCCGTGGAGCCGGGCGTCTACCTGCCCGGCCGGTTCGGCGTCCGGATCGAGGACATCGTGACCGTCACCGAGGACGGTGGCCGCCGCCTCAACGCCACGGCCCGCGAGCTGGCAATCGTCGAGTAGCGGGGCGCCGCCGCCCCGGGATCAGTCGTCCGCCAGCACCACGCACGACTCCGGCGGCAGGTGCAGTGCCCCGTCCGGGCCGGGCGGCCCGACCGGCAGCCAGGCGGCCAGGACCCTGCCCCCGCCGCCGCGGTGCCGGCCGCCGCCCAGCGGGATGGTGGCCGGCTTCTCGGCGAGGTTGACGGCGACGCGCAGGTCGCCCCGGCGGAATGCCAGCCAGCGGGCCTCGTCGTCGTACGCCGTCCTCACCGTCGCCAGATCCGGGTCGCTGAGATCGGGCAGGGCGCGGCGCAGCGCGATCAGTTCGCGGTACCAGGCGTGCAGGCGGGCGTGCGGGTCGCGCCGCGGCTCGCTCCAGTCCAGGCAGGACCGGTCGCGCGTGGCCGGGTCCTGCGGGTCGGGGATGTCCTCCTCGGCCCAGCCGTGCGCCCCGAACTCCCGCCGCCTGCCCGTGCGCACGGCTTCCGCGAGCTCCGGATCGGTGTGGTCGGTGAAGAACTGCCACGGCGTACGGGCGCCCCACTCCTCGCCCATGAACAGCATCGGGGTGAAGGGTCCGGTCAGCACCAGCGCCGCCGCGCACGCCAGCAGGCCGGGGGAGAGGGAGGCGGCGAGCCGGTCGCCGAGGGCCCGGTTGCCGATCTGGTCGTGCGTCTGGGCGTAGCCGACGAACCGGTGGGCGGCGGTGCGGGTGACGTCGACGCGACGGCCGTGCGTACGGCCGCGGAAGCTGGAGTACGTGCCGTCGTGGAAGAAGGCGCTCGTCACGGTCTTGGCGAGCCCCGCCAGCGGGGCGGCCGCGAAGTCCGCGTAGTAGCCCTGGGACTCGCCCGTCAGCGCGGTGTGCAGACAGTGGTGGAAGTCGTCGTTCCACTGGGCGTGCAGACCGAGGCCGCCCGATGCGCGCGGAGTCGTCGTGCGGGGATCGCAGAGGTCGGACTCGGCGATCAGTGAGAGCGGCCGGCCCAGCTCGGCGGAGAGCGCGTCGGTGGCCGCGGACAGCTCCTCCAGGAAGGTCAGCGCCCGGGTGTCGGCCAGCGCGTGGACGGCGTCGAGGCGCAGGCCGTCCAGCCGGTAGTCGCGCAGCCAGGCGAGCGCGCTGCCCAGCAGGAAGGCCCGCACCTCGTCGGAGCCCGGCGCGTCCAGATTGACCGCCGCGCCCCAGGGGGTGTGGTGCGTCTCGGTGAAGTACGGACCGAAGAGGGGAAGGTAGTTGCCGGAGGGGCCCAGGTGGTTGTGCACCACGTCCAGGACGACCGCGAGCCCCAGCCCGTGCGCCGTGTCGACAAAGCGCTTCAGCCCCTCGGGGCCGCCGTACGGTTCGTGCACCGCCCACAGCGACACCCCCTCGTACCCCCACCCGTGGACGCCGGGGAACGGGCAGACCGGCATCAGCGACACATGGGTGATGCCCAGCTCCACGAGATGCCCCAGCCGGGCCGCCGCCGCGTCGAAGGTGCCCTCGTCGGTGTACGTACCGATGTGCAGCTCGTACAGGACCGCGCCCGGCAGCCCGCGCCCCGCCCAGTCGCTGCGCCAGGCGTACGCGTCGTGGTCGACGACGGCGCTCTCGCCGTCCGGCCCGTCGGGCTGGCGGCGCGAGCGGGGATCGGGGCGCACCGGGCCGCCGTCGAGGGCGAAACCGTAACGGTCGCCGGCCGCGGCCTCCGCCTCGGTCCTCCACCAGCCGGCCCGGTCCGGATCACGCTCCATCGTCCGCAGCTCACCCGACAGCCGCAGAGCGGCCGATTCCGCGTCCGGTGCCCATACCTCGAACAACATGCAGCGCTCCCTCGTCTCCGGCTACCGCCCATCGTCGGCAGACGGCGCGATCTTCGACCCGCGACACTGGATCGAGTCCGTAACTGGCGATTAAGGTCTGGATCTGGTTCTGGTTCTGATCATTGCCCTGCCGGGTTCTGACCTACGCACTCCCTCTTATGGCTGTGGAGGCCGAGATGACTGTGCCGCCCTTCCCGCCCGGATTCCTGTGGGGGGCGTCCGCCTCCGCCTTCCAGACCGAGGGCGCCGCCGACACCGAAGGCAAGGGGCCCTCCGGCTGGGACGCCTTCGCCGCGCAGCCCGGACGCATCAAGGACGGCACCGACACCACGCGCGGCACCGGTTTCCACCGGCACTACCGCGAGGACGTCGCCCTCCTGGCCGGGCTCGGCGCGGACGCCTTCCGGTTCTCCGTGAGCTGGCCGCGCGTCGTGCCGGGCGGCAGCGGCCCGGTCAACCCGCAGGGGCTCGATTTCTACGACCGCCTCGTCGACGAACTCTGCGCGCACGGCATCACCCCGGCCCCCACCCTCTACCACTGGGACACCCCCCTCCCGCTGGACGAGGCCGGAGGCTGGCTCAACCGGGACACGGCCTACCGTTTCGCCGAGTACGCGGGGATCGTCGCCGAACGGCTCGCCGACCGCGTGCCCATGTGGATCACGATCAACGAACCCGCCGAAGTCACGATGCTCGGTTACGCGCTCGGCGAGCACGCCCCGGGCCGGACCCTCCTCTTCGACGCACTGCCCGCCGCCCACCACCAGCTCCTCGCGCACGGACTGGCCGTGCGCGCCCTGAGAGCGGCAGGTGCGGGCAACATCGGCATAGCCGTCTCCCACTCCCCGGTCTGGACGGCGGGGGAGTCCGACGAGGACCGCTTCGGCGCCGAGCTGTACGACATCCTCACCAACCGGCTGTTCGCCGACCCGCTCCTCACCGGCCGCTACCCCGACGAGAACGTCGCCGCCCTGATGCCGGGCCCGGTCGAGGACGACCTGCGGACCATCTCCGCCCCGCTCGACTGGTACGGCGTCAACTACTACAACCCGACGCTGGTCGGCGCCCCCGCGCCGGAGGCCCTCGACACCTTCGCGGGCTTCGGCATGCCGGCCGGACTCCCCTTCGGCATCCGGGAGATCGACGGGTACGAGAAGACGGACTTCGGCTGGCCCGTCGTCCCCGACGGCCTGCGCGAGACCCTCGTCCAGCTTCGGGACCGCTACGGCGACCGGCTCCCGCCGCTCTACATCACCGAGAACGGCTGCGCCGTCGACGAACCCACCGCGGACGACCGCCGCATCGCCTTCCTCGACGGCCACCTGCGCGCCCTGCGGGAAGCCATCGACGCGGGCGTCGACGTACGCGGCTACTTCACCTGGTCACTCACCGACAACATCGAGTGGACCGAGGGCGTCAGCAAGCGCTTCGGCCTGGTCCACGTCGACTACGAGACGCTGCGCCGCACGCCCAAGGACTCGTACGCCTGGTACCGCGACGTCATCAGGCGGCAGCGCGCGAACGGGGGCTGATGCGCGCCGGCGCATCGGCCCCCGTCCTCACGCCCTAGAGCAGGTGGATCCGCTCCTGCGTCACCGGATGTCCGGCGCGCGCGAAGGCGGCCGCCATCGGCACGTTCCCCCGGTCGGTCGCGCCCGCGATGAACTCGGCTCCCCGGGCGGCCAGGAAGTGCGTGCACTCCACGAGCAGGTCGTAGCCGTACCCGTGCCCGCGCGCCTCCGGCACGACGCCGATGAAGCCGATGCACGGCCCCGAGGGATTGTGCGCGGGAATGTGGAGACCGGCCGGTTCGCCGTCCGGCGTGTACGCCACCTGCCACCAGTCACGCGGCGAGGGACACCAGTGGAAGAAGTCGAGCTCCTCCTGGGCCGCCGCCTCCAGCCCGCCGGGGCCCTCGATCGCCCGGCGGGCGTGCGCGTTGAGCGTGACGGAGTGGATCCTGCGCAACAGGCCGAGGATCACCGCGTCGTCGGGTTCCGGGCGAAACGTCAGCCGGCCGGGCCGTTCGGGCAGGCCGCAGTCCGGCGTCCACCGGTACTGGTACCGCTCGACGAGCGGCTTCATACCGGCCGCCGTGGCGGCGGCGATCCGGGCCTCGGCGGCTGCCCTGACCTCGTGGAGTTCGCGCCAGTTCGCGGGAAGGCCCAGTTCGTATTCGGCGTGCAGCGGGGCCCGGCGCAGGAGTTCGACGCCGGCCTCGTCCTCGCCGGCGGCGAAGTCGAACCAGTTGAGCAGCACGGGCTCGGTGTCATCGGGGCCGCCCCACCAGGCGGCCCGGGCGACGACGGTGCCGTCGCGCAGGGCGATCCAGGTCCACTCGGGGCGGTACTCCCCGCCGTCGTCGACCGTGGCATAGCGGTGCCCGAAGGCGGCGCGGCCGACGAGTGCGGGGTCGCGCAGGGAGTCGAAGAGAGAGGCGTCGCTCTGTGAGAGCGCGCGAACGACCAGATCGGTCATGGGTAAGTCCTCCGGAAGCAAGCTGTGCGCTCCCGGTCAGACCGGGTCGGACACCGCCCGGCGGACGGGACGGGAGCGCGGGAACGAAGTGGTACGCGGAGTGGTGCCGTTGCTCGTACCCATGTGCCTCGCCTCCTTCCTCGCCCAGGGGCTCGCAGATGCCCTCGCGGCAACCCTAGGGCCTTTCGGGCCGGCCGTCCAAGGGATTCGGACGGCCAGCCCGGTGGACCGGTCAGTCGTCCCACACCATGTCGAAGGCGCGCTCGAAGTTGACGTAGCCCAGCCGCGCGAAGGACTTCGCCATCGGCACGTTGCCGAGGTCCGTCGCCGCCCGGATGCGCTCCACGCCGTCCTGCCCGGCGAGCACCCGGGTGCCCTCGGCGAGGAGTTCGTCGATGTAGCCGTGGCCGCGCCGGCCGGGCAGCACGCCGATGTACGCGATGATCGGGTGGTAGTTGTTGCGGGCGGGGATGACGAAGCCGACCGGTTCGCCGTCCGGGAGTTCGGCTGCGCGCCACCACTCCCGCGGGGTCGAGTAGTGGGCGAGCTCCTCGTCGTAGTGCTTCTCCGCGGCCTCGCGCGCCGTCAGGCCCGAGGCCAGGTCCGCCCGGCCGTGGGCGTCGAGCGTGCCCTCCATCACCGGCGTCATCAGGGCGAGGAGATCCTCGCGGCCGGCGACCGGGCGGAACCGCAGCCGGCCGCTGTCGGCCGGCACCGGGGTGCCCGCACGCCACTCCAGGCGCAGCCGCTCCACGAGCATCCGGGCGCCGGTGCGCTCCATGACCCGGATGCGGGCCTCGACGACGTCACGGACCGCCGGGTCCTCACGCCAGTCGGGCGGTACGAAGCGGCCGTACTCCGGACGCGGGGCGCCGGCCGGGACGACGGCCGCGGTGGCCGCCTCCAGCAGCCGGAGGCCCGCCTCCCCGCGCTCGGGCTCGGGCAGCGTGTCGTCCAGGTCGAAGAAGTCGAGGAGGAGCGGGGCCCTGCCGTCCTTGCTCCACCAGGCGATCCGCGCCACCACCCGGTCGCCCCGCAGGGCCACCCACATCCACTCCGGGCGCCGGCGGCCCGTCGCGAGGTCGTCCGCGAGTTCGTGGTCCAGGACGTAGGACAGCCGGCGGAACAGGCCGAGCTCCTCCGGGCCGGCCAGCGGACGTACGGTCAGATCGAGTGGTGCGTCGAGCACGAATCCCCCACAGGTGTACGGGCTCGTCCCGGCGGTCGCCGGGACGGCACGGCCGCCGACAGTAGCAACGCCCGGCGCGCGACACCCCCGGATATCCGGGGCGGCCGCGCAGGTCAGGAAGGCGGAAAGCGGGGTTGTTCTGGACACTCCGGGGCGGTCGGCCCGACAATCGACGGTGTGACGTCCTCCTTCGAGTCCCACACGTATCCCGCGCGGCTCTCCGACGCCCAGCGCGACCGTGTTCTGGGTGCGCTCAGAGAGGGCGCGGCCCAGGGCAAGCTCTCCCACGACACCTTCATGCGGCGCATGGAACTGGCCCTGACCGCCAGCCGTTCCGATGAACTGGCCGCGCTCACCGCCGACCTGGGGCACAACGGCCGCTGGTCGCGACAGGTGTTCCGGGCCGTCAGCGGCGTCTCCGGCTTCCCCGAGCGCGTGCGCAGGGCGTGGCGGGCCGAGCGGCTGCCCAGGCTCCTGCTCCCCGGCCCGAGTCCGCAGCCCCTGCTCATCGGCCGCGACCCGGGCAACGGACTGCGCCTCACCCACGAGACGGTCTCCCGCATGCACGCCGAACTCACCGCGCACGGCGGCTGGTGGCTGCTGCGCGATCTCGGCTCGACCAACGGCACCTGCGTCAACGGCCAGCGCGTCACGGGGGCGGTGCCGGTGCGGGAGGGGGACCAGGTGAGCTTCGGCAGAATCACCTTCCGGCTCTCCGCACCCGCGCCCCTCCCACCCGCGTAACGGCTTCGGTCCGCCGCACCTCTTCCACCGCGGAAGGATTGCGAGGAGCCGCGCCCCCTCACGCCGCGTGCCCCCGCTCCGATACAACGGCTTCGAGCCGCCGCGCCCGGCCCCCGGCCGGAACGGAGGATGCACGCCTGCCGGTGCAACCCGCGGCCGGCCCGGGTGAGGAACGCCTCGCCGACCGCCTCCGAACCGCCTGCGGCCGGGGCCCGGCGCATGGGACCGGGGAGGCCGGGACCTGCGGGCCTGCGGGGCGCGCTCCGGCCGCGCCCGGCGGCGGTCGCCCGTCACCCGGACGGACGCACGCCGACTGCGGCGGCTCCGTTCAGGTGATCCCCTGGCAGGGAGCGCGCCGCGCACCGGCGCACCGGACACCGGGGGTAGGCCATGCAGGCGGACACGCCCGGAGACATACCGGCCCCGACGCCCTCGCCCGAACGCCGTGCCGCCCGGCGCCCGTCCGCCCGGCCGCGGCGCCCGGCCCGCGCCGGGAGCGGACCCAGTCTCCTCGCTCCGGGCGCGGCCCACGATCCGTACCGGCTCTACCGCGTGCTCCGCGAGGAGTACCCGCTCTGCTTCGACGCGCCGCTGGGCGCCTGGCTCGTCAGCCGGTACGACGACGTCGCCACCGCCCTGACCGACCCGAGGTTCGCCGGCTATCCGCACGACGGAGCGCCCCGGGGCGGCCCCGCCCCGATCGGACTCTGCCACGGAAGCGCCCGCTGCCTGCCGCGCGGCCGGTACGCGGCAGCGGCCGGCCAGGTGCCCGGCCACCTGGCCGAGCGCGTCGAGCGGACCGCCTACGTGCTGGCCCGGCGCATCGCCGGACGCCCCCGGGCCGACCTCGTCGAGGAGTTCTGCCGCTGGCTGCCCGCGGGAACGGGCACCGGCGCCCATACGGGCACGGCCGACGCCGCGCCCTGCGCCCGGCACACCGCGCTGCGCGAAACCGCGCTCGCCTCGTTCCTCGCCAACCTGCTGGACGACCCGGACCTGATGGCCGTCATGCGCATCGAACCCGCTCTCGCCGGCCGGGCCTGGACCGAGTCGCTGCGCCGCGACCCGCCCGTCCAGATCGTCCTGCGCCGCACCGTCGCCGAGGTCACCCTCAGCGGCGGCACCCTGCCGGCCCGGGTGCCCGTCGCCTGCCTGATCGGCTCGGCCGGCCGTGACCCGGAGCGGTTCGCCGCACCGGACGTCTTCGACCCCTTCCGCCGCGACCAGGACCGCGGCACACCCGGCCCGGCGGGTTGCCCCGCCGTGCTGCTCGGCCGGCTGGAAGCCGAACTGGGCCTGCACGCCCTGCTCGACGCTATGCCCGGCCTGCGCTGGGCGGACGGCTTCCGCCCGGCGGCCACCGGCCTGCTCACACGGGGCCCACGGTCCCTTCTCGTCCGGCCTTAGACCGTCCGGCTGCGAACCGTCCGGCTGTAGACCGTCAGGCCGTGGACCGTCCGCCCCGGCTGAGCAGCGCCACCGGCCTCTCCGCGAACAGCTCCGCCACCGGGACCGCCCCGCCGGAGAACTTCCGGCCCGGCGTCAGCAGGTCGTACCAGACCCCCTCGTCCGGCAGCGCCAGTGCCGTCCCGCGCCAGCCGCCCGCCTCGGCGAGCCGCAGCGACAGCCGGGTCACGGCGGTGACCACCTCGCCCGAACGGCAGAAGGCCAGACAGTGCGCCGCCGCCGGACCGGAGGCGGCCAGCGGGACGTACGTACCCGACTCGCCGAACACCTCGGGGTGCTCCCGGCGCAGCCGCAGCGCCGTCTCGGTGAGCGCGGCCTTCTCGTCGGCGGGAGCCCCGTCGGGCGGCTGCCGGAACGGCTGGCGGTTGTCCGGGTCGACCAGGGCCAGATACTCCCGCTCAGTGCCCTGGTAGAGATCCGGCACCCCCGGCATCGTCAGGTGCACCAGGGCCGCGCCCAGCACCTGAGCCCTCACATGCGGGGCGAGCGTCGCCGCGAACCGTTCCAGGAGCGCCCGCGCCGTGCCGGTGCCGGCGGCCGGGCCGGCGGCGACGAAGTCCGTCGCCACCCGCTCGTACACCGGGTCCGGTTCGGTCCAGCTCGTGAAGAGACCCGACTCGCGCACCGCTTTCAGCAGCGCGGGCTCCAGCCGGCCGGCCCGCTCCCCGGGCGGGAAGCCCACACAGCCGAACGCCGTCTGCCACGCCTGCCAGGCGAGCTGCGGGTCGGGGGCGGCGGGGCCGGTCCGTGTCAGCTCGGCGATCAGTTCCATCCACTGCCCGGGGCACTGCGACAGCACCGCGACAGCCGCCCGGACGTCGGCGCTGCGCTTGGTGTCGTGCGTCGTCAGGGCCGTGCCGGTGGCGGGCCAGTCGCGGGCCAGCCGTGTGCAGAAGGCGTGGAACTCCTCGGGAGCCACCGCCGGCTGCCCCGGATCACCGCCCACCTCGTTCGCCGAGAGCAGCGGGACGTACCGGTAGTACGCCGTGTCCTCGACCGCCTTGGCCCGCAGCGCCGACGCCGTCTGGGCGAACCGGGCACAGAACGCCTCCCGGTCCGCGCCCGCGCCGAGCCGCCCCAGGGCAAGGTCCCGCACCACGTCGACGGCCGAGGCCTCCTCCCGTACCGGGAACGCCGCCTTGGCATCGCTCACCGCGACCGCGTCGAGCGTCGCCTCGGCCGTCTGGGTGCAGGGGCCGCCCGCGAGCACGTACGGGCGGTAGACCGGCACACGGACCAGGAGTTCGCGCACGGCGGTGTGCAGGGCCCAGGGGGCGTGGTCGCGCAGCGCGGGGTCCTCGGCGCAGACGCGCGAGGCGAGCCGGGTCAGCAGCTCGGTCTCGGCGGCCAGTTCATGGGTGACGACGCGGTACGCGGCCCGGCGCACCGTCCCCGTCCAGTAGCCGCCCCGGTCGCCGGCCGGATCGGCGTACGCGCGGTAGCCGCCGGTCAGCTCGGCCGCGCCCTCCGGGTCGACGAAGAGCCCGTCGATCCGGTGCAGCGCGTCGTACCCCGTCGTCCCGGCGACGGCCCAGCCCGCCGGCAGCGGTTCGGAACCGGTGAGGATCTTCTCCACCACCGTCCACACCCCGCCGGTCGCCGCGGAGAGCCGCTCCAGATATCCGGCCGGGTCGGCGAGCCCGTCCGGGTGGTCGATCCGCAGACCGTCCACGACCCCGTCCCGCACCAGCTCCAGGATCTTGGCGTGCGAGGCGGCGAAGACCTCGGGGTCCTCCACCCGCACTCCGATGAGCTCCGAGATGGTGAAGAAGCGGCGGTAGTTCAGCTCGGTGCGGGCCAGCCGCCACCAGGCGAGCCGGTAGTGCTGGGCGTCGAGCAGCTCGGGCAGATCCAGGTGGGCGGTGCCGGACCGCAGGGGGAACTCCTGATCGCCGTAGCGCAGGACGTCCCCGTCGACCCGCAGCCGGTCCATCTCCTCGCCGATGCGTCCGGCGAGCACGGGCAGCAGGATCCGCCCGTCGCCCGCCGCCCAGTCGATGTCGAACCAGCGGGCGTACGGGGAGCCCGGCCCCTCGCGCAGGACCTCGCGCAGGGCGTGGTTGTGCCGGGGGTCGGCGGCCATGTGGTTCGGCACGATGTCCAGGACGAGCCCGAGCCCGTGGTCCCGGGCGGTGCGGGCCAGCCGGCGCAGCCCCTCCTCGCCGCCCAGCTCGGCGCGTACCCGGCCGGGGTCGACGACGTCGTAGCCGTGCCGTGAGCCGGGCACGGCTTCGAGCACCGGGGACAGGTGCAGATGCGAGACGCCGAGGGAGGCGAGGTAGGGCACGGCGTCCTCGGCGGCCGAGAACGGGAACTCCGGCTGGAGCTGGAGCCGGTAGGTGGCGGAAGGCGTCATGGGAACGTTCGTACCCAGATCCGGGCCGCCTGTCTCACCCGGGCGCGGACAAAGGCCCGGGTGGCTGCCCCCGGGCCCGGCCGTCACCCCCCGCCGACCGGCCATCGCCCCCACGCCGACCCGGACGTGTCCGTTCCCGCCGACCCGGACGTGTCCCTTCCCGCCGGCTCGGCCACGGCCCCCACGCCGGCCCGGACACGGTCTCCCCGCCGGGCCGGCCTTCCCTCACGCCGGCCGCTGGAGCACCACCATGCTCCGTCCCACCAGCGTCACCCGTTCGCCCGCCGCCACCTTCGGACCCGCGCCGGTCAGCACCCCGTCCGGGCGGGCCGTGTCGACGATCGCCAGCCACTGCTGCCCGTGATTGACCGGGACGGCGAATTCCAGCGTTTCGGCGCTCGCGTTGAACATCAGCAGGAACGAGTCGTCGGAGATCCGTTCCCCGCGCGGGCCGGGTTCCGAGATGGCGTGCCCGTTCAGGAAGACCGTCAGCGCCTTGGCGTGCGCGGCCTGCCAGTCCCGCTGGGTCATCTCCTTGCCCTCGGGGGTGAACCAGGCGATGTCCGAGAGCTCGTCGTGCGTGCCTTCCACGGGACGCCCGTGGAAGAACCGCCGGCGCCGGAAGACCGGATGGTCGCGACGCAGCCACACCATCGCCCGGGTGAACTCGAGCAGACTGCTGCCGAGCCCGTCGCCGCCGCCCTCCCCGTCCTGTTCCCCGCCGTCTCCGCCCGCCGGCCCGGCCGGGTCGGGCCAGTGCACCCACGACAGCTCGTTGTCCTGGCAGTAGGCGTTGTTGTTGCCCCGCTGGGTCCGGCCGAACTCGTCGCCATGACTCAGCATCGGCACGCCCTGGGAGAGCATCAGCGTGGCGATGAAGTTGCGCATCTGCCGCTCGCGCAGCGCCAGCACCTCGGGCCGGTCCGTCTCGCCCTCCACGCCGCAGTTCCACGACCGGTTGTGGCTCTCGCCGTCCCGGTTGCCCTCGCCGTTGGCTTCGTTGTGCTTGTCGTTGTACGAGACCATGTCGTGCAGGGTGAATCCGTCGTGGCAGGTGGTGAAGTTGATCGAGGCGAGCGGCCGCCGTCCGTCGTCCTGGTACAGGTCGGACGACCCCGTCAGCCGGCCCGCGAACTCGGCCAGGGTCCGGGGCTCACCGCGCCACAGGTCCCGCACCGTGTCCCGGTACTTCCCGTTCCACTCGGTCCACAGCGGCGGGAAGTTCCCCACCTGGTAGCCGCCCTCGCCGACGTCCCACGGCTCGGCGATCAGCTTCACCTGGCTGACCACCGGGTCCTGCTGCACCAGGTCGAAGAACGAGGACAGCCGGTCCACCTCGTGGAACTGCCGGGCCAGCGTGGCCGCCAGGTCGAAGCGGAAGCCGTCCACGTGCATCTCGGTCACCCAGTAGCGCAGCGAGTCCATGATCAGCTGGAGCACGTGCGGGGAGCGCATCAGCAGGGAGTTCCCGGTCCCCGTGGTGTCCATGTAGTAGCGCTGGTCGTCGGCGAGCCGGTAGTACGAGGCGTTGTCCAGCCCGCGGAAGGAGAGCGTCGGCCCCAGGTGGTTGCCCTCCGCCGTGTGGTTGTAGACCACGTCGAGGATCACTTCGATGCCGGCCTGGTGCAGGGCGCGCACGGCCTGCTTGAACTCCAGGACCTGCTCGCCCCGGTCGCCCCAGGAGGCGTAGGAGTTGTGCGGGGCGAAGAAGCCGATGGTGTTGTAGCCCCAGTAGTTGGCGAGCCCCGCGTCCGCCAGCCGGTGGTCCTGGACGAACTGGTGCACCGGCATTAATTCGATGGCGGTGACGCCGAGCTCGGTCAGATGGGCGATGACCTCCGGATGGGCCAGCCCGGCGTACGTACCGCGCAGCTCCTTCGGCAGCCCCGGATGGAGCATCGTCAGGCCCTTCACGTGGGCCTCGTAGATCACCGTGCGGTGGTAGTCCGTACGGGGCCTCCGGTCGTCGCCCCAGTCGAAGTACGGGTTGACCACCACCGAGGTCATGGTGTGCGGCGCCGAGTCCAGGTCGTTGCGCGCGTCGGGCCGGCCGAACGGGTAGCCGTACACCGCCTCGCCCCACTGGATCTGCCCGGCGACCGCACGTGCGTACGGGTCCAGGAGCAGTTTGGCGGAGTTGCAGCGGATGCCGCGCTCCGGCTCGTACGGTCCGTGCACCCTGAATCCGTACCGCTGACCGGGCATCACCCCGGGCAGATAGGCATGGCGGACGAAGGCATCGGTCTCCCTCAGCTCCACCGCCGTCTCTGAACCGTCGTCGTGCAGCAGGCACAACTCGATTCGGTGGGCGGCCTCCGAGAAGACCGCGAAGTTGGTCCCGGCGCCGTCGTACGTGGCGCCGAGGGGGTACGCCTGTCCCGGCCAGACCTGCATAGATTCGACTCTTCCACTTCTGATGCGGTTGCCTGGGGAATGCGGGCTCCCTGATGCAGATCTTCCCCGAAAACGCGGCCCTTACCTAGGACGTCGCCCGGTCCGGTCAACATCGGGCCCCTCCGTGTCGCCCGGCGCCGGAATCCGGAACCCCATCCGGCCGACTGTCCGGAATGCGGCTGGGGGTGGGGTGTTTAATCACTATGAATCCGCTCACTCCGGCAGATCTCGCCGTACGGAACACGTGTGGCTCGTAGGGGAGTTGGGAAAGGAGCCTGTGCATCCGGCTGCACCGGCTCCCGCTCGCGGAGTACCCTTCCTTGATCGTTGGTGGGGGAGTGGAAGGCGGTGCGCGGGTGAGCTCGGGAGGGTTCGAGCTGCCCCCAGGTGACACGGGTCACGAGGGGGATCTGGCCGATGTCCCGCCCGGGGCGGTCTCGCTGGCGCAGCCCCTGGAGATCGGTGCGGAACTGGACTGGGGCGCGGACGCCTGGAGCGAGGTGCGCACGCGCGCCCAGCGGGCCGGGCGCGCCTACATCTGGCTGAATCTCGTCGAACAGCGGCTGCGCGCCGTCGTCGCCGCGGTGCTCCGGCCCATCTACGAACCGGTCCACGGGGAGGACTGGGTGGTGGCCGCGGCGGGACCCGCCGGGCAGGAGTGGGTGCAGCGCGCGGTCGCCGTGCGGGAGGTGTCCCGCCGCAAGGGCTATCTGCTCGACCCGGCCGACGACAACGTCCTGAGCTTCCTCACGCTGCCGCAGCTGCGTGAGCTGATGGTCCAGCACTGGCCCTGTTTCGAGCCCTACTTCGACGACCGCCGCGACGTCGAGCTGGCGCTGGACGAGCTGGAGGTCGCCCGCAACGTGGTCTCGCGCAACCGGGCCCTCAACGAGGCGGTGCTCGCCCAGGCCGAGCGGGCCTCCGCCCGGCTGCTGGAGATCCTCGGCAGCGGTGCGGCCGTCCCCTCCGCGGACCGGCTGCCGGTCGACGCCGTGGAGGAGCTCGTCGGCGACCGTTACGCGGACGTGGTCTCCGTCCACCCCGACCGGGTGCGGCTCCAGCGCCAGCTGCCCGCCGAGGACCTCTTCGGCGGGTCGCGCCGGCTCGACGCGATCGGGATCGGCCTCAACCTGCTGGTGCAGAACTTCTCGGGGCGCCGGCTGATCCGGCTCGCCGAGTCGGGCTGCCGGGTCCGGCTGCTCTTCATCAACCCGGCCAGCAGCGCGGTGAAGCGCAGGGAGCGCGAGCTCGGCCTGAAGAAGGGCGAGCTGAGCCGGTCGGTGGAGATGAACATCCTTCACATGCGCCGGGTCCGCTCCAAGCTGCGCGACCCGGGCGCCTTCGAGATCCACGTCTTCGACGAGACGCCCCGCTTCACCGCGTACCTGGTGGACGGTGACGGCGCCGACGCCGTGGGGGTCGTCCAGACGTATCTGCGCAGGGCGCGCGGCATGGAGGCGCCGGTGCTGGTGCTGCGGGGCGGCGGACGGGCCGTCGTCCGCTCCGGCCAGGACAGCGACCACGGCCTGTTCGAGACCTACCGCGAGGAGTTCGAATCCGTGTGGACGGACTCCCGGCCGGTCTCCTGAGGGGCCGCTCCGGGGCGTTGTCAGTGGCCCGTGCGAGGGTGGTCGTCATCTGGGGGAGCACCACGAAGGAGGTACGGGATGAGCTGGCACCGGCATGCGCTGGTCGGCTTCGACCTGGAGACGACGGGGACGGAGCCACTGGAGGCCAGGATCGTGACGGCCGCGGTCGTCCGGGTCGAGGGCCCGGAGGGCGATCCGGCGAGCCGGCACACCTGGCTGGCCGATCCGGGGATCCGGATCCCCGCCCAGGCCTCGGCGATCCACGGCATCAGCAGCGAGCGGGCGGCGGCGGAGGGCCGGCCGGTGCGCGAGGTGGCCGACGAGATCGCCGACACCCTGACCGGCTACTGGCGGCGCGGCATCCCGGTCGTCGCGTACAACGCGGCCTTCGACCTCACGCTGCTGACGGCCGAGTTGCACCGACACGGCCTGCCCTCACTGGGCGACCGGCTCGGCGGCACGGGCATCGGGCCGGTGATCGACCCGTACACGATCGACCGGTCCGTCGACCGGTACCGCAAGGGCAAGCGCAACCTCGAAGCGGTCTGCGTCGAGTACGGCGTGGTCCACGGGGGAGCGCACGACGCGGCGGCGGACGCCCTGGCGGCGGTGCGCGTGGCGTACGCGATAGCCGCACGGCACGACTCGGTGGCCGCGCTGACGGCACCGGAACTGCATGAGCGTCAGATCGCCTGGTACGCGGAGTGGGCCGCCGACTTCCAGCGGTTCCTGCGCCGCAAGGGCACGGCGGACGCGGTCATCGACGGCCGCTGGCCGGTGCGGGACCTGGTGCCCGAAGCGACATCGAGCCCGTCCGGCGTCTGAGGGCTGTCCCGCAATTCCTGGTCGGCCGGCGCGCGGCGTCGGATGCGGTGGATCGCGAGGCGGAGAGGTGCCAGCATACCGGGCGTATGCGGGCGTTTCGACGACGCGGCGAGGTGCCGTAGCTGTCGTCGCGCGCCCGCCAGGATGACGGAACAGCCCTGAGGGCGGAACGGTCAGAACGGATACCACCGCACCGCCGCGTCCCCGTCCCGCAGGGACGCGATCCGGCGGCGGAACTCTGCGAGGGCCTTCGGGTTGGCCGGGGCGTGCTGGGCGACCCAGGCGCAGCTCGCCGTCTCCCGCGCCCCGCGCAGCACCGCGCAGCCGTCCCACTCCCGCACGTCCCACCCGTACGCGGAGGTGAAGGCGTCATAGGCCTCGGCCGCCAGCCCGTACCGGTCGCGGGCCAGGGCGAGCACCACCAGGTCGTGCTCGCGCAGATCCGATGAGAAGGTCTCCAGGTCCACCAGGACCGGTCCGTCCGGACCGACATGGACGTTGCGGGCGAGCGCGTCGCCGTGGATCGGGCCCGGGGGCAGATGAGGGACCAGACCGGCGGCCGCTGCCGCGAAGCCGTCGCGACGCTCGCGCAGATACGCGGCGTCGGCCGGATCGATCGCGTCACCGGCCAGGCTCAGCCACCGCTCCACGCCGCCCAGCAGCTCCCGGCGGGGCAGGCCGAAATCCTTCGGGGCGGGCAGCGCGTGCACCGCGCTCAGCAGCGGCGCCAGATCCCGCGGCTCGGCGGGCCGCACCGCGTCCGGCAGCCGGTGCCACAGGGTGACGGGGTGGCCGTCGACCAGTCGCGCGCCGGGCTCGGCCGCCCGCACGGCGGGGACACCGGCCGTGGCGAGCCACCGCGCCACGGCCACCTCGCGCTCCGCCCGGTCCCGCAGCTCCGGGTGCCGCAGGGCGTCCCGGCCGATCTTGACGACCAGGTCGCCCAGGGCGAACACCGCGTTCTCACCCAGCGCGATCAGCTCCGCTTCGCCGGTCAGTCCGGCAGCGGTCAGCACCTCGCGCGCTCGCATCTCGTTCATGGATCAGATTTTCGCATCCGTGCAGGCCACCTTGACGAACCGACGGACCGTCAGCACGATGGCGGAGGCCACCTGAGCGGCCAGAACGGTATCAAGCCGGTCGAATGACGCAAGGGGGTCACCCTTATGACATTGGCGAATGCAACCGTGCAGTCCGGACGGCATGGACCGCCGGGCGCCGAGCGCGACACGCGGCCCGAGGGGAAGAGCCGGAACGCCGGTACCTGGTTCCTGGTCCTCCCCGCCCTGATCCCCATCCTGGTCCTCAGCGTCGGACCCCTCCTCTACGGCGTCTCGCTGGCCTTCACGGACGCCCAGTCGGGCCGCACCCGGTCCACGCAGTGGATCGGCGTACTGAACTTCCAGGACCTGCTCCACGACGGACTGTTCTGGGAGTCCTTCCGGATCGGCCTGCTCTGGGCGGTCGGCGTCACCGCCCCGCAGTTCGTCCTCGCGCTGGGCCTCGCCCTGCTGCTCAACGAGAACCTCCGGATGCGCTGGCTGGCCCGCGCCCTGGCCATCATCCCGTGGGCGATGCCCGAGGTCGTCGTCGGCACCATGTGGCGCCTCGTCTACAACCCCGACGCCGGAATCCTCAACGAGACGATCCGCGACCTGGGGCTCGGCGACGGCCGCGACTGGCTGACCGGCCTCGCCACCGCCCTGCCCGCGGTGATCGTCGTGGGCATCTGGGCCGGGATGCCGCAGACCACGGTGGCGCTGCTGGCCGGGCTGCAGAACACCCCGCACGAACTCCACGAGGCCGCCGCGCTGGACGGCGCGGGCGCCTGGCACCGGTTCCGTACCGTCACCTGGCCCGCGCTGAAACCCGTCGCCCTCTCCATCACCGCCCTCAACTTCATCTGGAACTTCAACGCCTTCGCCCTGGTCTACGTGCTGACCAGCGGGGGCCCCGGCGGCCGCACCCGGCTGCCGATGCTCTTCGCCTACGAAGAGGCTTTCCGGTACGGACAGTTCGGCTACGCCGCCGCGATGGGCTGTGTGATGGTCGCGGTGATCTCCGTGATCCTCGCCGTGTACCTCGCCGGACGGCTGAGGGGAGGCGAGGACCGATGAGTCTGCGCACCAGCAGGTCCGCGCGCGCCGGACAGTACGCCGCGCTGCTCTGCTATCTGGTCTTCCTGGCCTTCCCGTTCCTGTGGCTGATCTCCACCGCCTTCAAGCCCGCGCCCGAACTGGGCTCCCTGCACCCGACCTGGATCCCCGAGCACCCGACGCTGGACAATTTCCGCCAGGCCTTCGACGAGCAGCCGCTGCTCCGGGCCGCCGCCAACTCGCTGACCGCCGCACTCGCCGCCGGGGTCATCGCCGTCGTCATCGCCACCCCGATGGCCTATGTGATGGCCCGCCACCGCACCCGGCTCTCCACGGCCGCCACCGGCTGGGTCGTCGTCAGCCAGGCGTTCCCCTTCGTCCTGCTGATCATCCCCCTCTTCCTGGTCCTCAAGCACCTCCGTCTGATCAACACGCTGTGGGGGCTGATCATGGTGTACGTGGTGTGGGCCCTGCCCTTCGCGCTGTGGATGCTGGTCGGCTACGTACGGGCGGTGCCGTCCGAGCTGGAGGAGGCCGCGGCGGTCGACGGGGCCGGCCGGCTGCGGACGCTGGTCTCGGTCACCGCCCCACTGCTGGCCCCCGGCATCGTCGCGACCGCGCTCTTCGCGTTCATCACCGCCTGGAACGAGTTCTTCTTCGCCCTCGTCCTGCTCAAGACACCGGAGAAACAGACACTGCCGGTGGTGCTGACCCACTTCCTCGGCGCGGAGGGCGCGAGCGACCTCGGCCCCCTGGCCGCCGCCGCGTTCCTGGCCACGCTCCCCTCGCTCGTCCTCTTCGCCGTCATCCAGCGGCGGATCACGGGCGGCATGCTCGCCGGGGCGGTGAAGAGCTGATGCGCGCGGTGATGCGTACGGCAGCGGCGGCGGCCACCGCACTCGCCCTGCTGCTCACCGGGTGCGGTGGCGGCGGCGACGGCCGGCCGGACGGGAGGATCCGGATCCGTTTCCAGTCGCTGGCCTGGCAGAAGGAGTCCGTCGACGTCAACAAGCGCCTGGTGAAGGAGTGGAACGCGAGCCACCCCGACGTCGAGGTCGAGTACGTCCAGGGCAGCTGGGACAGCGTCCATGACCAGCTGCTCACCTCCTTCGAGGGAGGCGAGGCCCCGGACGTCATCCACGACGCCTCCGACGACCTCGCGGACTTCGCGTACGGCGGCTATCTCGCCGATCTCCGGACGCTCCTCCCCGACCGGCTGACCGGCGACATCCCCGCACGGAGCTGGCAGACCGCCACCTTCGGCGACGGGGTCTACGGGGTGCCGTTCCTCCAGGAGCCGCGGGTCCTGATCGCCAACACCAAGATCCTCGAGGAATCCGGGGTCCGCGTCCCGACCCCGGAGAAGCCCTGGAGCTGGCCGGAGTTCCGGCAGGTCACCAAGAAACTGACGCGCAAGGGCCGTTACGGGATCGCGTGGCCGCTGAAGGAGCCGGTCTCCGTCACCCTCAACCTCGGCCTCTCGGCGGGCGGACGACTGTTCCACCGAGGCGCCGACGGCAAGGTGACCGTCGGGATGGACGAGAGCGACCAGGTGGTGCCGCGCACCATCCACGACCAGGTCGACACCGATCACAGCGCCGCCCGCACCGCCCTCGGCATGGGCGGCGGCGACACGCTGCCGGGCCTCTTCGGCGGGAAGTACGCCATGGTGCCGCTCGGCTTCTCCTACCGCCAGCAGGTGGTGGAACAGGCCCCGAAGGGCTTCGAGTGGACGGTGCTGCCCGCCCCGGCCGGCAGCGGAGGTCTGGCCCAGGGGGTGAGCCCGCAGACCCTGTCCGTCGCCGAGGACAGCCCCCACAAGAAGGAGGCCGTGGAGTTCATCGACTTCCTGCTGCGGCCGGCCAACATGGTGCGCCTGGCCAAAGGGGACTGGATGCTGCCCACCGGCACGGCCGCCCTGGCCGACCCCTCGCTGCACACCGCCGACAGGGGCTGGGCGACCGGCGCCGCCCTCGCGACCGCGCTCCGCTCCGCGCCGGCCCAGTCCGTGCGCGGCTACCCCGAGTGGAAGGACAAGGTCGCCACACCCGCGCTCCAGGAGTACTACAGCGGGGCGATCGGCACCGGCGAGCTGAGGCGACGTCTGGTGGAGGACGGGAACCGGGTCCTGGCCCGATATCAGCGATGACTTCGGGCGGGAACGGCCACGCATTACCGACCGGTACGTCTCCTTTTCTGTGCCGAGGCGTGGGCGAGCCGGCCTCGGGGTGGGGCGCGGAGTCACGGCAAGGTGTTCCTGAACGGTGGCGATTCAGACAATCGAAGAGATGAATTAGCCTCTTCACACTCTTGCCAGGACGTGCGGCGACGGATATGGACGGAGGCGGGAGGGCCGCTTCTCCTTGGCCCGCCGGGCAGCGGTTTAAACGGAACGCGCGCGTGCTTTTGACGCTAGGGAGATCATTGACAACGTCAATTGCTCTGCGCTCTACTCCTGTCGGCGGTCGGCGAGGGCACGGAATTCCTGCCGAGACGGGAATTCCGTATCGCAAGCGAGGCCGAGCCGTGCCCTGGAAAGTAAATTCAGAGTAAAAGGTGGAGGTGCTGTTATGAAGTTCCTTTTTCAGCTGAAGGAAAAGATGACGCCGGAGAAGAGCCTGAAGGCGTACGCCTGGTACCACTGGTACTAAACCGGCGAACCGGCATATGAGTCCAGCCGGCTGAGGGCCACGCGCTCTCGGCCGGAGCCCGTGCCCGGCGTGGCCGCACCCGGCCCGTCGGGCACGGACGCCTCCCGCTTCTTGGAGACCACGATGCACATATCCGGTACCGGCAGCCGCGCCCGGGACGTCGTCTTCGCGCCGCGACTCCAGGCGCTTCTGCGAGACCACCGGGGCGAGGAGGCCTTCCGGCTCGCCCCCGGCACCGTCGGCGTCGCCGGGGCCGGCCTGACCGACCGCATCCTCGCCGCCCGGCCGGCCACCGAGGAGGAACGTCCCACGTTCAAACCCCTCCACGGGCGGTCCATTCCCCGTGCCGAGGCCGCCACCGTCATGCAGGCCATCGGGCGCGACGTACGGACGGCCCTGAAGAAGCCCGTTCCGGTCGGCGTCGACCTCCGCGGCGAATGGCCGCACGTGGGCCACGTATATCTGCGGGATCTGATCCTCGGCGCCGATCCCTACCGGCTTCGCGTCCTCATGGACCGGGTCCTGGAGCTGACGCCCAAACTCACCTGGTCGGTCATCGTGGCGGGAGCGGCCCTGCCGGGGCGGCTCAGGCCGGGCGCCCCCGTCTCCGCCATCGCCGGTCTCACCGCGGAGGCCAAGGGCTACGGCAACCGCCGTTACGCCATGGGCCTGTACCGCAGGGGCGCCGCCCCGGTCTGCTTCACCGTCTCGACGCTCGTCGCCAACGCGCTCTGGCTCGGGGCCCCGTTCGATGACTCCACCTCGAACCGGAACATCCTGTACGAGTCCATGCGCCTGCTGCCGCCCTCCTGGAACATCCTGCGCAGGGCGTCACCGGAGTACCCCGCGCTCGACCCCCGGATCGGCGCCCGGGACGACATCCTGCTCCTGCCGCTGCTGAGCCATCGCGACCCCGCGCTCTTTGAGGACCCCGATGTGTTCCGGCCCGAGCGCTGGGACGGCCTCGACCCCGACGACCAGCCCGGCTATCTGCCCTTCGGCCACGAGTCCGAGCGCTGCTGGGGGCGGCACATGGTGATGCCGCTCGCCGAGATGCTGCTCGGCATGGTGCGGGACGGCGGCCTGACGGTCGACCCCGCGCAGACGGCCTCCGACGTGCCCCTCGCCGGGCTGATGGGTGTGACCGGAGTGCGTATCGTCCGGCGCTGAGTCCGCCCGGCGCGCCCGCCCCGTCCGTGAGGAAGTCTCATGGACGGGGCGGAGTGCTGTCCGCCCTCCGTCGCGGCCGGTGCCGGGCGGCCCGTAACGGGCGGCGGTTGTGGCGGACTTGAGGGTGGATGGTCGGTTCCTGTGACGAAAGCGTGACCGGCGGGCCGTGGGCGCCGGGGAGGTCTTGATCTGCGCGCGTCAATCGGTAAGGGTTTCGAGCCAGCCCCCGGAGATCTTCCGGCCGAGGGTCAATCCCCCCACAAAGAATGACGAGGAGACCCCTCTTCATGGCAATTCACAAGCGCGCGCGCCGGTTCAGGCTGACCGCCGCCCTCACCGCGGTGGCGGCCGCAGCCGGAGTCACCTTGATGACCGGCCCCTTCGCCGGAGCGGCACCCGCCCCCGCGACGGGAAAGATCTACGGCGCCGACGCGGCAACCGCCGTCTCCGGCAGCTACATCGTGATGCTGGACCACAAGGCCGACAAGGCCGAGCTCGCCGAGGAGTACGGCGGCAAGCTGAAGCGCTCCTACAGCTCCGCCCTCAACGGCTTCTCCGCGAGCGGCCTTTCGGAGACCGAGGCCCGGCGCCTCGCCGCCGACCCGGCCGTCTCCAAGGTCGTCCAGAACAAGAAGTTCCACGTCGACGCCACCCAGGACAACCCGCCGTCGTGGGGTCTGGACCGCATCGACCAGGCGGAGACCGCGGGCGACCACGCGTACACCTATCCGGACAGCGCGGGCGAGGGCGTCACCGCCTACGTCATCGACACCGGAGTCCGCACCACGCACCAGGAGTTCGAGGGCCGGGCGAGCTCAGGGTTCGACGCCGTGGACAACGACGACAGCGCCGACGACGGCAACGGCCACGGCACCCACGTGGCCGGCACCATAGCCGGGGCGACGTACGGCGTCGCCAAGAAGGCCAAGATCGTCGCCGTCCGCGTCCTCGACGACGCCGGCTCGGGCACCACCGAGCAGGTCGTCGCCGGAATCGACTGGGTCACCGCGAACCACCAGGGCCCGTCCGTCGCCAACATGAGCCTCGGCGGAGGTGCCGACGAGGCGCTCGACGCGGCCGTCAAGAAGGCCATCGCCTCCGGAGTCACCTTCGCGGTCGCCGCGGGCAACGAGTCGGGCGACGCGGGCGAGGGCTCCCCCTCCCGGGTCCCTGAGGCGATCACCGTCGCCTCGTCCACGGTGGACGACGAACAGTCCTCGTTCTCCAACTTCGGCTCCGTCGTGGACCTCTACGCCCCGGGCTCCGACATCACCTCGTCGTGGAACGACAGCGACGACGCGACCAACACCATCTCCGGAACGTCCATGGCGACCCCCCACGTCGTCGGCGCCGCCGCCGTCTACCTGGCAGGGCACCCGGACGCCACCCCGGCGCAGGTCACGACGGCGCTGACCGGGGGAGCCACCCCGGACGCCATCGGCAATGCCACCGAAGGGACGGCGAACAGGCTGCTGAAGATCGTCGAGTAGCACGGCGCGCCACCCGGCCGGGCGGCCACCGCGCCCTCCCCCACGGGGCGCGGCGGCCGCCCGGCTCGGAAGGATCGCCCTCAGGGCCGTCCCGCAATTCCTGCCGGGCGCGCGACGACAGCTACGGCACCTCGCCGCGTTGTCGAAACGCCCGAATGCATCCAGTATGCGGGCGTCTCTCCGCCTTGCGATGCACCGCATCCGACGCCGCGCGCTGACCCGCCAGGAATTGCGGGACAGCCCTTAGGGTGTGCCCATGATGATGTACGCGGCGCCGTCCTCCGCGGCGGCTCCCCACCGGAGGCCCGCCACGGCCGGAGGCGGCGCATGAGCGAGCGGACCCCGGGCGTGGCCGCGGCCGTCGAGGGCGAACTGCGCCTCCTCGACCCGGTGGTCCGGGCCTCCACCGAGCTCCTCGTCCAGGTCCTGCACCCCGACTTCCACGAGGTCGACACCACGGGCCGCCGCTGGGACCGTGCGATGGTCATCACCTCGCTGACCTCGGACGAGGCCCCCCGGCCCGGGCAGCTCACCGCCTCACGGATGCGCGGCATCCAGCTCGCCGACGAGCTCGTCCACGTCACCTTCGACACCGAGGCCAAGGGAGTGCGCGCCCACCGCAGTTCGCTGTGGCGGCTCACCGAGAGGGGATGGCTGCTGTACTACCACCAGGCCACCCCGTTCGTCACCGCGGTGGCCGCCGAGGGGTGAGGCGTCAGCGACGGGCCGCCCGCCGGGCCCGCGCCGTCCACCGTCCCTCCGTGCGGGAGATCCGTACCGGATGGCCGAAGCAGTCACTGACCAGCTCGCCGGTCAGGACGGAGTCGGCAGGCCCCCGGGCCATGCAGCGCCCGCCGCGCAGCAGCATCGCATGCGTCGTCGAGGCCGGCAGCTCCTCCAGATGGTGTGTGACCAGCACCGTCGCCAGCTCCGGGTGCTCTTCGCGCAACGCGTCCAGGCTGTCGAGCAACTGCTCCCGGGCCGCCAGGTCCAGCCCGGTGGCGGGCTCGTCGAGCAGCAGCAGCCGGGGCCGGGGCATCAGCGCGCGGGCGATGAGCGTACGACCGCGCTCACCCTGCGACAGGGCCGGCCAGCGTGACGCCGTCTTCTCGCCCATGCCCATCATCTTCAGCAGCCGATCCGCCCGCTCCCGCTGCTCCGCCCCCGGCGTCCAGCGCGGCAGCGGCTCGATGGAGTTGGTCAGGCCGGTCAGCACCACCTGGCCCACCGTCAGCGGGGAGCGCAGCGGATGGCGCGGATCGACATGACCCAGCAGGGTCCGCAGCTCCCGCAGGTCGACCCGGCCCAGGGTGCGCCCCAGCACCTCCACCGTGCCCCGGGTGGGATGGGTGAGCGCGCCCAGCAGTCCCAGCAGGGTGCTCTTGCCCGCGCCGTTGGCGCCGAGCAGGGCCCAGTGCTCCCCGCTCCGGACGGTCAGCGAGACCGAGTCGAGCAGGACGTTCCCCTCCCGTACGAGGCAGACGTCGTCGGCCCGGATCACCGGTGCCCCGGCGGGCGGGCCTGACTGGACGGGAACAGCGGTCCTGGTCACGTGCGGGTACTCCTTCTTGCGGGTGCGAGCGCCTCCAGACGGCTCATGTCCTCGGTCGTCAGCCGGATCTCACGTGCCCCCAGGTTCTCCGCGAGGTGGGCGGCCGAACCGGTGCCCGGGGTCGGGCACAGCACAGGGGAGCGGTGCAGGAGCCACGCGAGGGCGACCTGTCCGCGGGTGGCGCCGTGGCCGTCCGCGACGTCGTCGAGCGTGGTGCCCGTCTCGCCGGTGAGCGCGCCGTCGGCCAGCGGGAACCAGGGGAGGAAGGCCAGGCCATGGGCCTCGCACACCTTCAGTACCGCCTCCGACGCGCGGTCCAGCAGGTTGAAGCGGTTCTGCACCGAGGCGATCCCGGTTAGGGAGAGCGCCTGCTCCAGCTGGTCGGCGGTGAGGGTGTCCAGTCCGATGTGCCGGATCTTGCCTTCCTGCCGCAGGCCCTCCAGGGCGCCCAGCTGGTCGGCCATCGGCACCCGCGGGTCCAGCCGGTGCAGCTGGTACAGGTCGATCCGGTCGGTCCGCAGCCGGCGCAGACTGGCCTCGCACATCGCCCGCAGCTCCTCGGGCCGCCCAGCGATGTGCCAGGCGCTGTCACTGGTGCGTACGACACCGCCCTTGGTCGCGATGACGAGGTCGTCGCGGTACGGGTGCAGGGCTTCGGCCACCAGTTCCTCGGCCACTCCCGGGCCGTAGTTGTCGGCGGTGTCGATCAGGGTCACGCCCTGCTCGACCGCCGACCGGAGCACCGCCAGAGCGTCCCGGCGGTCCCCGCGCGGGCCCCAGTACCCGGGGCCGGTCAGCTGGGCGGTGCCGTAGCCGAGGCGGCGTACGGGCAGCTCGCCGCCGAGGAGGAACGAGCCGTCGGGGGAGGGAGGTGATGCGGTCATGAGGGAACAGTAGACCGGGCGCGCGGTGCCTCCCCGGGCCGGTGCCTGTCGCCTTTTTTCAAGACGGGGAGCCGTGGCCGTTCCTAAGGTGGCGTGCATGAAGACCGACCACGCACACATGACCGAATGCGCCGCCGAAGCCGCCCGCGTGGCCCGCGGCATCCGCCCCGATCAGCTCGACTCCCCCGTCACTCCCTGCGCCGGCTGGGACGTCCGGGGGCTCGTCAACCACTGGGTGCTCTACACCTCGCACGGCATGGAGCACCGCGCCCTGCGCACGGAGATCCCCGAGGAACTCACGGCCCGCGACTTCACGGCCGACGCCGACTGGGCCGAGCGGTACGCGGCCCAGCTGGACCGCGCCGTCGCCGCCTGGTCGGACCCCGCCGTCTGGGAGGGCACGATCGGCACCGGGGAGGCCGCCACGCCGGCCGCGGACACCGCCGCCATGCTCATCGAGGAGACCGCCCTGCACGGCTGGGACGTCGCCCGGGCCACGGGTCAGGACTTCCGGCTCTCCGACGAGGCGGCCGCCCACGTTCTGGGCATCGTCCAAAAGACGGCCGCGCTCTACCGGCAGTACGAGGGCTTCGCCGACGAGGTCGCCGTCGACGCGGGGGCCGACGACTTCACTCGCGCCCTCGCCCTGAGCGGCCGCGATCCGCAGTGGACCGCCGCATAGAAGTGGCCCAGTCCCACGGGTGCTGAATGGCCCGGGGGAGTGAGCCACCCGCTGGCTAGGCTCACTCCATGACCACTCACCGCAGCCCGGACACGGGCAGGGCCGTCGTCGACTTCTACTTCGACCCGGCCTGCCCGTTCGCCTGGATCACCTCCCGCTGGATGCTGGAGGTGGAACAGCAGCGCGACATCGAGCTCCGCTTCCATGTGATGAGCCTCTACCTGCACAACACCGGCAACGACCTCCCCGACTGGTACCGCACGCTGGTCGACAAGTCGATCGGCCCGGTACGCGTCGCCGCCGCCGCGGCGGAACTGCGCGGCGAGGGCGTGCTGCGCGAGCTGTACACGGCCTACGGAACGCGGATCCACCAGCAGAAGAACGAGGACTTCGACGAGGTGATCGCCCAGGCCCTCGACGAACTCGGCCTGCCCGCCCAACTGGCCGCGGCCGCACACGACCCGGCCTACGACGAGGCGGTGCGCCGCAGCCATGACGCGGGCAGGGACCCGGAGGCGGACGGATACGTCGGCACACCCACCCTCCACGTCGACGGGACCGTCTGGTTCGGCCCCGTGCTGCGGGCGGTGCCACGCGGCGAGGAGGCGGCGCGGCTGTTCGACAGCTTCCGGGTGCTCGCCGGCCACGAGGACTTCTTCGAGCTCAAGCGGACCCGCACGGGCGGCCTGGACCTGGGCTGAGCGAGGGTCGTGTCCCCTCAGGCGCTGGCCCGTGCGCCCCGGGCGGCCCGGACGCGAGCTTCGTCGTACCGGTCCAGCAGCAGGCGCGCCAGTTCCGGCGAGGGGCCGAGCACACCGGCCAGCACATCCGCCCCGGCCTCGGCCGCCCCCGCCGCGATGCGGTCCGGGAGGCGGCCGGGGGCGATCACGTACGGGGCGACCGCCACGCGGCGCACCCCGTCGGCCCGCAGGGCCCGTACCGCGTCCTCGGTACGGGGATGAGATGCGGAGGCGAACGCAGGCCGCACGGAACACCAACCGGTGTGCCGCAGCTCCCGCGCGATTTCAGCGATCACTGCGATCGCCTCCGGGTCCGTGGAGCCCGCCGAGGCCAGGACGAGCCCGGTCGAGCTTCGGTCGCCGGGGCGGACCCCGGCCTCGTACAACCGCCGTTCGAGAGCGGAGTTCAGCAGCGGCGAGGGACCGAGCACCTCGGCCTGCCGCACCCGCAGCCGCGGCAGCCGGGCGCGGGCCTCGCGCAGGACCGCCGGGATGTCGGACTTGGCGTGGAAGGCGCGGGTGAGCAGCAGCGGAAGCGCCACCACCTCACCCGCGCCCTGTGCGTCCAGCCGTTCCAGGACCCGCGGCACCGACGGTGCGTTGAAGTCCAGGAAACCGGTCTCCACCCGCAGCCCGGGCCGCAGCGCCCGAACCCGCGCGGTGAGCGCGTGCACGGTCGCCGCGTGCCGCGGATCGCGGCTGCCGTGGGCGATGACGAGAAGGACCGGAGAGGTCATCAGAGGCTCAGTTCTTGACGAGGAGACCGCGGCTGCGCAGCACCCACCGCTCCAGCGGACTGAAGATGAGCAGATCGATCGCGATGCCGACGAACAGGATCAGGAGGATGGCCAGGAAGATCCCCGGCATGTCCGCGTTGTTGCGGCCGTTCTCCAGCAACTGCCCGAGACCCAGGCCGAGATCCGGCGACGAGGCGATGATCTCGGCCGCCATCAGCGAGCGCCAGGAGAACGCCCAGCCCTGCTTCAGACCGGCCAGGTATCCGGGCAGCGCGGCCGGCATGACGATGAACCAGGTACCCCGCAGACCGGTCGCGCCGAGGGTCCGGCCCGCCCGGAGGAACAGCGGCGGCACCTGGTCGACACCGGACACCAGCCCGTTGGCGATCGACGGCACCGCGCCCAGCAGGATGACCGCGTACATCATCGAGTCGTTCAGGCCGAGCCAGATCACCGCCGGCGCCACCCAGGCCACGGACGGCAGGGACTGCAGCCCGGACAGGATCGGGCCGATCGCGGCCCGGACGAACTTCACCCGGGCCACCAGCAGACCGAGCGGCGTACCGATGGCGACCGAGAGCAGGAAGCCGAGCAGACCACGCGAGACGCTGGTCCACACCACGTCCAGCAGGGTCCCCTGCCGCCACATGTCGCCGGCGCTGTCCCAGACCGCGGCGGGCGCGGGCAGCTTGTAGTCCTCGGTCACCTTCGCCCAGACGAGCACCTGCCACAGCACCACGACCAGGGCCACGGCCAGCACGGGCGGCAGGACCTTGCGGAGCAGCACCTCGCGTACCGGCGTGCGGTGCACCTGCACGGCGTCCAGCGCGTCGAGCCCGGCCTCCAGGCCGGCCAGGTCGTCCCGCTTCCCCGCGCCGGGCCCGATCCCGCCGGACCCCGGTGCGTCCGACTTGATATCAGTGCTGGCCATGACGGCGGATCTCCCCACGCAGTTGTTCGGTGATCTCGACGGACAGTTCCGCCACCGCGGTGTCCTCGATGCGGCGCGGCTGCTCGATGTCGACCGTCCACTCACGGGCGATCCGGCCGGGGCGGGACGAGAGCAGCACCACGCGTTCGGCGAGCCGGACCGCCTCGCGCACGTTGTGTGTGACGAACAGGACGGAGACGTTCGTCTCGCGCCAGATCCGGGTCAGCTCGTCGTGCAGCACGTCGCGGGTGATGGCGTCGAGCGCGGCGAACGGCTCGTCCATCAGCAGCAGCTGACTGTCCTGGGCGAGCGCGCGGGCCATCGCGACCCGCTGCCGCATCCCGCCCGACAGCTCATGCACCCGCTTGCCGTACGCCCCGCCCAGGCGTACCAGCTCCAGCAGCCGCTCCGCCTCCGTGCGGCGTTCCGACTTCGGGACGCCGCGCAGACGCAGCGCCAGTTCGATGTTCTTGCCCGCGGTCAGCCACGGGAAGAGGGCGTGCTCCTGGAACATCAGGGCCGGCCGCCCGCCGGGGGTCTCGATGGTCCCCCCGGTCGGGCGGTCGAGTCCGGCCACCAGGTTGAGCAGCGTCGACTTTCCGCACCCGGAGGCTCCCAGGAGGGTGACGAACTCGCCCGGAGCGACATCGAGCGTGATGTCGTCCAGGACCAGCTGCGTTCCCGTGGGTCCGGCGAAGGACTTCGAGACGTGGGCCAGACGAGCGGCGTGCCCGACCTCGACACGGTCCTCGGCCTTGGTGAGGGTGTTCGCCATGGTCGTCACCTCCTGGGATCTTCGAGCGGCTGGGTTACTTGACGCCGAGACCGGCGTCGGCGACCTCGGGCTTGCCCGCGGCCTTGAGGACCTTGTTCAGCGGCTTCAGGTCGTAGATGCCCTTGAGGTCGGGCTGCTCCAGCAGACCGGCCTTCACCGCGTGCTCGGCCTGCGCGTCGAGCGTGGCGGCCAGCGGGTCATCGGTGATCTGGATCGACTTCCAGGCCGGGTCGATGATCTTGGCCGGCAGTTCCTTGCCGGTGAGCTTCTTCAGTGCGGCGTTCGCGGACGCCTTCGCCTTGTCGGGGTTGGCGTTGATCCACGCGTTCGTGCTCACCGAGCCGCGCAGCACCGCCTCGACGACGTCGGGGTGCTCCTTGAGGAACTTCTGCGACACGATGATGTTCGTGATCACGAACTTGTCGTCGGGCCACAGCGTCGACTCGTTCAGCAGCTCCTTGGCACCCTCGGCGACCAGCTTCGACGCGGTCGGCTCGGGGACCCAGGCGCCGTCGATGGAACCGGACTTGTACGCGTCCGGAGTCACCTTGTTGTCCGTGCGGACGACGGAGACGTCGCCCTTGCCGCTCTGGGCGTCGACCTTCCAGCCCTTCTCGGAGATCCAGTTGAGGAAGGCCACGTCCTGGGTGTTGCCGAGCTGCGGGGTCGCGATCTTCTTGCCCTTGAGGTCGTCGAGGGTCTTGACCTTGTCCGGGTTGACGACCAGCTTCACGCCGCCGGAGGCGGCGCCGCCGATGATCCGCAGGTTCTTGCCGTGGGACTTGGTGTAGCCGTTGATGGACGGCGAGGGGCCGATGAAGCCGATGTCGATCGAGTCGGCGTTCAGCGCCTCGATCTCGGACGGTCCGGCGTTGAACGTCGAGGTCTTGAGCCGGGTGCCGCCGAGCTCCTTCTGGAACAGACCCTCCTGGTCGCCCACGAGCGCGGTGGCGTGCGTGAGGTTCGGGAAGTACCCGATCCGCACGGTGTCGGCGGAGAGCTTCTTTCCGTCGGCGGAGACGTTCGCCTTCTCGGCGTCGTCGTCCTTCGCCTCGGAGCCGTATCCGCAGGCGGTGAGCACCACGGCGAGCAGCGGCAGAGCGGCGGCAGCGGCGATGCTGCGGCGGAGCGTGGGGCGGTGGGCAGGCACGGGAGGTCTTCCTCTCGGAGGCCCGGAGCTCACGCCCCTCGGAAGTACGGGGGCGCGGCCGGGAAGTCGGCAGGTCTTCGTCTGAACGGGCGGTGCGGTTGGTGCTGCCGGGCGCGCAGGCAGTGCGCGTACGTCAACGCGCACATCGCGCAACCCCGCCCTGGCCGCTGCCGAGGGCGCCGCTGCCGACCCGGCCGCCCTCCTTCGCGAAGGTCGAGAAGACGTCACTCATCAGAAGTCCCACTCCGCGTCGTCGTCCGCCGGGGCTTCCGCCTGCGCCACGGCGGCGAAGGAGGCGCCCGCCATGCCGGCGGTCAGCGTGGTGCCGTCCGCCGGGTCGATGAGCAGGAAGGAGCCGGTGCGGCGCGAGTCGGCGTACGCGTCGAGCGCCAGGGGCTCGGCGGTGCGGACGACGACGCGGCCGATGTCGTTGGCGACGAGCTGTCCGGGGGCCGGGTGCTGGGAGAGGTCGTCGAGGGTCAGCCGGGAGGGGATGTCCTTGACGATGGCCTTGACCGTGCGGGTGGTGTGCTTGAGCAGCACCCGCTGGCCCACGGTGAGCGGCTGGTCCGCGACGTGGCAGACGGTCGCCTCGACGTCCTGGGTGACGGCGGGGGAGTCGTTCGCCGGGGCGATCAGGTCGCCGCGCGAGACGTCGATGTCGTCGGCCAGGCGCAGGGTGACCGACTGGGGGGCCCAGGCGATGTCCACGCTGTCGCCGAGCAGGTCGATCCCGGCGATCGTCGACGTACGGCCGGAGGGCAGCACGGTGACGGGCTCGCCGACCCGGAACACACCGGCGGCGATCTGTCCGGCGTATCCGCGGTAGTCCGGGTGCTCGGCGGTCTGCGGCCGGATCACGTACTGGACCGGGAAGCGGGCGTGGCAGGCGGTGAGGTCATGGCTGACCGGGACCGTCTCCAGGTGTTCCAGGACGGTCGGGCCGCCGTACCAGTCCATGTTCGCCGAGGGTTCCACGACGTTGTCGCCGGCCAGGGCCGAGATCGGGATCGCCGTGATCTCAGGAACCCCGAGGGACGCCGCGTAGGCGGTGAACTCCTCGGCTATGGCGGCGAACACCGGCTCCGCGTAGTCCACCAGGTCCATCTTGTTCACGGCCAGCACCACGTGCGGGACGCGCAGCAGCGCCGCGACGGCCGCGTGCCGTCGGGTCTGCTCCACGACGCCGTTGCGGGCGTCGACCAGGACCACGGCCAGCTCGGCCGTGGAGGCGCCCGTCACCATGTTGCGGGTGTACTGCACATGGCCCGGGGTGTCGGCGAGGATGAACCGGCGCCGGGGGGTGGCGAAGTAGCGATAGGCGACATCGATGGTGATGCCCTGCTCACGCTCGGCCCGCAGGCCGTCGGTCAGCAGCGCCAGGTCCGGCGCCTCCTGGCCGCGCTTGCGGGACGCGTCCTCGACCGCCTCCAGCTGGTCGGTGAGAACCGACTTGGAGTCGTGCAGCAGCCGTCCCACGAGGGTGGACTTGCCGTCGTCGACGGACCCCGCGGTGGCGAACCGCAGCAGGGTGGTGGTCGACAACTGCTCGGCCAGCTGGGCAGGTGTGGTCATTTTAGAAGTACCCCTCGCGCTTACGGTCTTCCATCGCGGCCTCGGACATCTTGTCGTCGGCGCGGGTCGCGCCCCGCTCGGTGAGCCGGGAGGCGGCGATCTCGGTGATCACGGCGTCCAGCGTGGTGGCGTCGGAGTCGACGGCGCCGGTGCAGGACATGTCGCCGACCGTGCGGTAGCGCACCTGGCGCGTCTCGGTCTTCTCGTGCTCCTTGGGCCCGCCCCAGTCGCCCGCGGTCAGCCACATGCCGGAACGGTTGAAGACCTCGCGCTCATGGGCGAAGTAGATCTGCGGGAGCTCGATGCCCTCCCGCGCGATGTACTGCCATACGTCGAGCTCGGTCCAGTTGGAGATCGGGAACACCCGGACGTGCTCACCGGCGGCGTGCCGGCCGTTGTAGAGCTGCCACAGCTCGGGGCGCTGGCGGCGCGGGTCCCACTGGGAGAACTCGTCGCGCAGCGAGAAGACCCGCTCCTTGGCGCGCGCCTTCTCCTCGTCGCGGCGGCCGCCGCCGAAGACGGCGTCGAAGCGGTGCTGCTGGATCGCTTCGGTGAGCGGCACGGTCTGCAGCGGGTTGCGGGTGCCGTCGGGGCGCTCGCGGAGCTTCCCGGCGTCGATGTACTCCTGGACGGAGGCGACGTGCAGGCGCAGCCCGTGCTCGGCGACCGTGCGGTCGCGGTACTCCAGGACCTCGGGGAAGTTGTGCCCGGTGTCCACGTGCAGCAGCGTGAACGGCACCGGCGCCGGCGCGAACGCCTTGAGCGCCAGGTGCAGCATCAGGATCGAGTCCTTGCCGCCGGAGAACAGGATCACCGGCCGCTCGAACTCCCCCGCCACCTCACGGAAGATGTGCACCGCCTCGGACTCCAGTGAGTCCAGGTGGCTGAGTGCGTACGGGTTGGCGGTGCCTTCCGACACAGTCGCGACGGTCGTCACGCTGCACCCCTCTCGCTCAGCAGCGCGTACAGCTCCGCCGCGGACTCCTGCACGGTCTGCCGGTGCGACTCGATCCGCAGATCGGGCGACTCGGGCGCCTCGTAGGGGTCGTCCACCCCGGTCAGCCCGCTGATCTCGCCCGCCGCCTGCTTGGCGTAGAGCCCCTTCACATCGCGTACCGAGCACACCTCGACCGGAGTGGCGACGTGCACCTCCAGATACGGGGTGCCCTCGGCCTGGTGCCGCTTGCGGACCGCGTCCCGGCTGTCCGCGTACGGGGCGATGACCGGGACCAGCACCTTCACGCCGTTGGCCGCCAGCAGTTCGGCGACGAAGCCGATCCGCTGGACGTTGGTGTGGCGGTCCTCGCGGGTGAAGCCGAGGCCCGCGGAGAGGAACTCGCGGATCTCGTCACCGTCGAGCACCTCCACCCGGTGGCCTTCGCCGCGCAGCCGCCCGGCGAGTTCGTACGCGATGGTGGTCTTGCCCGCGCTCGGCAGACCGGTCAGCCAGACGGTGGCTCCCGTCTCCGTCACGCTCATCGAAGTCTCCTGATCAGTCGTCATCAGTCGTGCAGCCCGCATTCGGTCTTGCCGCGCCCGGCCCAGCGTCCGGCCCGTGCGTCCTCGCCCTCCAGCACCCGCCGGGTGCAGGGGGCGCAGCCCACGGAGGCGTAACCGTCCATCAGCAGCGGGTTGGTGAGCACCCCGTGCTCGGCGACGTAGGCGTCGACGTCGTCCTGGGTCCAGCGGGCGATCGGCGAGACCTTGACCTTCTGCCGCTTCTGGTCCCAGCCGACCACCGGGGTGTTCGCCCGGGTCGGGGACTCGTCGCGGCGCAGTCCGGTCGCCCAGGCCGCGTACGCGGTCAGGCCCTCCTCCAGCGGCTTGACCTTGCGCAGCTTGCAGCAGAGGTCCGGGTCGCGGTCGTGCAGCTTCGGTCCGTACTCGGCGTCCTGCTCGGCCACGGTCTGCCGCGGGGTCAGCGTGATGACGTTGACGTCCATCACCGCCTCCACCGCGTCCCGGGTGCCGATCGTCTCGGGGAAGTGGTAGCCCGTGTCGAGGAAGACGACGTCCACGCCGGGCAGGGCCCGGGAGGCGAGGTGCGCGACGACCGCGTCCTCCATCGACGAGGTCACACAGAACCGCTTGCCGAAGGTCTCGGTGGCCCACTGGAGGATCTCCAGTGCGGAGGCGTCCTCCAGCTGCCGGCCCGCGCGCTCGGCCAGCTCCTCGAGCTCGGCTGCGGAAAGCTCCCCGGCGTGCAGAGTGTCCGTCATATCCCGTCCCCTTCACCGTCGTTGCGCTGAAGCCCCCGGGTCAGCAGGCCCAGGAACTTCAGCTGGAACGCCCGGTTGCAGGAGGCGCATTCCCAGGCCCCGTGCCCTGCCTCGTGCGGGCGCAGGTCCTCGTCGCCGCAGTAGGGGCAGTGGAACGGCGCGGCGCGTTCGCTCATGACAGCGACTCCGCACTGGCCCTGGCGGCCCAGGTCGCGAAGCGCTCGTCGTCCTCGCGCTCCTTCCGGAAGTTCTGGAGGACCCGCTCGACGTAGTCGGGGAGTTCGGCCGAAGTGACCTTCAGGCCGCGGACCTTGCGGCCGAAGCCGGCCTCCAGGCCGAGCGCTCCGCCCAGGTGCACCTGGTAGCCCTCCACCTGGTTGCCCTCGTCGTCCAGCATCAGCTGGCCCTTGAGGCCGATGTCCGCGGTCTGGATACGGGCGCAGGCGTTGGGGCAGCCGTTGATGTTGATGGTGAGCGGCTCGTCGAACTCCGGGAGGCGGCGCTCCAGTTCGTCGATGAGCGCGGCGCCGCGCGCCTTGGTCTCGACGATCGCCAGCTTGCAGTACTCGATGCCGGTGCAGGCCATCGTGCCCCGGCGGAACGAGGACGGCTTCACCTGGAATCCGAGCGCTTCCAGACCTGCGGACAGGGACTCGACCCGGTCCTGCTCCACATCGAGGATGATCATCTTCTGCTCGACGGTGGTCCGCACCCGGCCGGAGCCGTGCGCCTCCGCGAGGTCGGCGATCTTGGCGAGGGTGGAGCCGTCGACCCGTCCGACGCGGGGCGCGAAGCCCACGTAGAACCGGCCGTCCTGCTGCGCGTGGACGCCGATGTGGTCCCGCCACCGGCTGCTGGGCTCCGCCGGAGCGGGGCCGTCCAGCAGCGGACGCTTGAGGTACTCGTCCTCCAGTACCTGGCGGAACTTGGCGACGCCCCAGTCGGCGACGAGGAACTTCAGCCGCGCGCGGTTGCGGAGCCGGCGGTAGCCGTAGTCGCGGAAGATCCCCACGACCCCGGCCCACACGTCCGCGACCTCGTCCAACGGCACCCATGCGCCCAGGCGTTCGGCCAGTCGCGGGTTGGTGGAGAGGCCGCCGCCGACCCAGAGGTCGAACCCGGGGCCGTGCTCGGGGTGCTCGACGCCGACGAAGGCGATGTCGTTGATCTCGTGCACGACGTCCTGCACCGGGGAGCCGGAGATCGCGGTCTTGAACTTGCGCGGCAGGTTGGAGAATTCGGGGCTGCCGATGTAGCGCTCGTGGATCTCGTCCAGCGCGGGGGTGCCGTCGATGATCTCGTCGGCGGCGATGCCCGCCACCGGGGAGCCGATCATCGTGCGGGGGCAGTCACCGCACGCCTCGGTCGTGGAGAGGCCGACGGCCTCCAGCTTCTCCCAGATCGCCGGGACGTCCTCGATGCGGATCCAGTGCATCTGGACGTTCTGACGGTCGGTGATGTCCGCGCTGCCGCGGGCGTACTCCTCGGAGATCTCGCCGATGACGCGGAGCTGAGCGGTGGTCAGCCTTCCGCCGTCGATGCGGACCCGCATCATGAAGTACTTGTCCTCGAGCTCCTCGGGCTCCAGGACGGCCGTCTTGCCGCCGTCGATGCCGGCCCGCCGCTGCGTGTACAGGCCCCACCAGCGCATGCGTCCGCGAAGGTCGTTGGGGTCGATCGAGTCGAAGCCGCGCTTGGAGTAGATCGTCTCAATGCGTGTCCGCACATTGAGACTGTCGTCGTCCTTCTTGAACTGCTCATTGCCGTTCAGCGGGGTGTAGTGCCCCAGGGCCCACTGACCTTCGCCACGGTGGCGTCCCGCCTTGCGGCGAGGTGCGGCGGGCGCAGGCTGTTCCGGGGTAGCGGCCATGACGGTACGTCCTTCGGGACTGCAGGAGGGCGGCTCTGAACTGCACACTCGCGTCGAGGCGCGGCGGTGCGCAGGGTTTGCAGAGAAAGGGTGAGCGCGGCGGTGCTGGGACTCTCAGCTCGCCGGACAGATGGCGCTGGACATGCGGCCGAGGTCGACGTGGCGTCGACTCACCAAGGCAATTCCAGTTCCAGACATGACGGAAGCGTGTCACGCGGGTCTCGGAGCAGTCCACCACTATCCATGATGTGGACGAGACTGTCCCGAAAGGTGAGACGATGTGGCGCCCGTCACGTGCGGGACGGGCGCGGGCCGACCGGAAAACCGGACAACCATGTGCATTTCTTACGCGGGGCGGCTGAGGGGGCGGCTAAGGGGGGGCGGCTAAGGAAGCAGCGTCCGGCCGGACTCCGGCCAAGGACCCGGGGTGGCGACGTCGGGCTCCAGCTCCGTCCGCGTGTCGAACAGCCGGAAGCCCCGGCGCAGATAGTTGCCCATGGCGTGGGGACCGTCCTTGGAGCAGGTGTGCACCCACACCCGCTTCGTCGCGGGCCGCTCCGGCCACCGCTCCGCCAGGTCCCACGCCCGGGCCACCCCGTACGCGAGCAGGTGCCCCCCGATCCGGCGTCCCCGGAAGGCCGGGAGGAGACCGAAGTACATGATCTCGACCACGCCGTCGTCCTGCGGGTCCAGCTCCACGTATCCGGCCGGCGTCCCGTTGACGTAGGCCACCCAGGTCTCCACGCCCGGCCGGTCCAGCACCTCCTGCCACTGCGCGTACGTCATCGACAGCCGGTCCGTCCACTGGATGTCGCCGCCGACCGCCGTGTAGAGGAACCGGCTGAACTCCGGCAGGGGCACCTCGGACCGGACGATCCGCACGTCCGGTCCCGGCGCCGCCGCGGGCTGCAGGTCGTCGGGGGAGGTCTGCTCCAGGGACCAGACGGTCACCTCGGCGAGGGCGGGATCGGAAGGACGCGCGGGGTTGCTCATGACTGCCAGGGAACCACGCCCCACGGCCCCGGCCCAAGCCGGTCCCGCGGAACGGACGCCCCGGACCTGCGGGAACAGTGCGCTCAGGAGGCGCCGCGGGCCGCCACCACCACCGGCGCCTTCGACCGCGGCAGCAGATCGCCCGGGTGCTCCGGGCCGATCACCTCCACCTCGACGCCCTCACCGAAGCGGTACGGGCGGTGCGCCAGCACCTCCGCGAGATGGCGCCGCAGCCGCGAGATCTCGGCCCGGACCGTCACCGTCCTGGTCGGATCACCGAAGATGTCCTCCGCCAGCTCGGACGCCGTACGCCCCTCGGGGTGCAGGGCCAGCGCGTACAACAGCTCGGCATGACGCGGGGAGAGCCGCTGCGTCCACGTGCCCACCGGGCTCACCACGTTCACCAGGAGACCGCTCTGCAGGCTCAGATCCAGCACGACCCGGCGCGGCGGACTGTCCATCGCGCCGTCCGCCACCTGCACCAGCCAGCCGCCCGGCAGCGGCTCCACCCGGCACATCCCGAGCGAGGGCAGCCACACCCGGCCCGGCTGCACGGACTTCGGCAGCGGCAGCCGCTCCACCGGCGGCATTCCGGTGACCGCGGCGAGCCAGCCGTTGCCGTCCACCGCCAGCGCGCGGCCCCCCAGCCGGCTCAGCATCGGCGCCGCCACCGAACGCAGCCGGTCGATCGACCGCAGGTGCTGGACCCTGATCTCGCTCTCGGCGAGCCGGGCCACCGAACCGACCAGGGCGAGCGTCGTGGGATGGAACGTGCTCGCCGGGCCGCTGATGTCGACGATCCCCATCAGCCGGCCGTCCCGCGGATCGCGTACCGGCGCGGCCGCGCACGTCCACCCGTGCAGACTGCGGACGAAGTGCTCCGCGGAGTGGACCTGCACCGGCGCGCGCGAGGCGAGCGCCGTACCGATCGCGTTGGTGCCGGTGATCTCCTCCGACCAGGCCGCACCCTCGGCCAGACAGATCTCGTCGGCCCGGCGCAGGATCGCGGTATGGCCCTGGCGCCACAGCACCCGGCCCTCCACATCGGTGACCACCATGATCTGCTGCGAGGCGTCCGCGATGCTCACCAGACCATCGCTGAGCAGCGGCATCACCTCGCCGAGCACGGAGCTCCGGCGCCGGTGCTCGATCTCCTCCTGCTCCAGCAGGACGCTCTGGGTGGTCTGCTCCGGGTCGATGCCACTGCGCAGCACCCGGTCCCACGAGGCCCCGATCTCCGCCCGCGGCCGGACCGGCGTCCGCTCACCCGCCATCCGCGCCTCCCGGGCACGGTGGAGCAGGCGCGTGGTGCGGTCGGACTCCTGCCCAGCCGGCCGGATCACATCGACAGGACTTGCCTCCACGTCGGACTCCCCCTCAGGCCTCTCGGTGCCAGTGCCACGGCCGGCGTGTACCAGGACCGTGCCAAGCGCCACAGGGCCATCCTGCCGCTCCCGAGGTCCCGGCGTCGCAACTCCACACAATGGTTGCAACCCTCTGCAACTCTGGCGACGGCCCCCCGGTCGTACAAGAGTGGCGGTACACCGAGCAGCGGGGTTCCGGCTCCGGAGTCCGGTGTGTACAGCATGGGGGGTGGTGCCGTGTCGGCGCAGCACCACCCCCTGTTGCTGGCCCGCCCCGCTCAGCGCTCCACGGGCCGGGCCCGTTCCACGACCGAGGCCAGGTCCAGGGTGTGCGGAAGCGTCCCGAACGCCGCACCCCACTCCCCGCCCAGACGTGACGCGCAGAACGCGTCGGCCACCTCCGGCGGGGCCCAGCGCACCAGCAGCGAACCCTGAAGCACCAGAGCCATCCGTTCCACGAGCCGGCGGGCGCGCGCCTCGACCCCCTGGAGATCGGCGAGCTCGGTCAGCAGGCCCTTGATCGCCCCGTCGAGCCGGTGGTCGGCGCCCCGCGCCCGCCCCACCTCCTGGAGGAACGCGTTCAGCGCCAGCGGCTCGCGCTGCAGGGCGCGCAGCACGTCCAGCGCCTGTACGTTCCCCGAGCCCTCCCAGATCGAGTTGAGCGGCGCCTCGCGCAGCAGCCGGGGCATGCCCGACTCCTCCACGTACCCGTTGCCGCCCAGGCATTCCAGCGCCTCGGCGACCAGCGGCGTGCAGCGCTTCGTCACCCAGTACTTCGCCGTGGGCACCGCGAGGCGCAGGAAGGCCGACTCGCTCGCGGTCCCGGCGTCGTAGGCGGCCGCGAGCCGCATCGCGAGGACCGTCGCGGCCTCCGACTCCAGCGCCAGATCGGCCAGCACGTTGCGCATCAGCGGCTTGTCGACCAGCACCCCGCCGAACGCGCTGCGGTACGTGGTGTGGTGGACGGCCTGCGCGACGGCCTGCCGCATCAGCGCCGCCGAGCCCGTCACACAGTCCAGCCTGGTCGCCGCCACCATGTCGATGATGGTGCGCACCCCGCGCCCCTCCTCACCGATCCGGCGCGCCCACGTCCCGTCGAACTCGACCTCCGCCGAGGCGTTGGACCGGTTGCCGAGCTTGTCCTTGAGCCGCTGGATCGCGAACACGTTGCGCGTGCCGTCCGGGAGCACCCGGGGCAGCAGGAAGCACGTCAGCCCTCCGGGGGCCTGCGCCAGCACCAGGAACCCGTCGGACATCGGAGCCGAGCAGAACCACTTGTGCCCGGTGAGCAGGTACTCGCCCTCGCCGGACAGCGGCTCGGCGCGCGTCGTGTTGGACCGCACGTCCGTGCCGCCCTGCTTCTCCGTCATGGCCATCCCGAGGAGCGCCCCGGCCTTCTGTCCGGCCGGCCGCAGCTCCTCCTCGTACACCCGCGAGGTCAGCAGCGGCTCCCACTCCGCCGCCACCGCCGGCTCGGTCCGCAGCGCGGGCACCGCCGCGTGCGTCATCGAGAGCGGGCAGCCGTGGCCCGCCTCGGCCTGCGTCCACACCAGGAAGCCCGCGGCCCGGCGCACATGCCCGCCGGGCCGGTCCCAGGCATCGGTGAGGCCCGCGGTGACGGCGTGGCCGAGGAGCCGGTGCCAGGCCGGATGGAACTCCACCTCGTCGACGCGGTGCCCGTAGCGGTCGTGGGTCCGCAGCTTCGGCGGGTTCTCGTTGGCCTGCGCTCCCCACTGCGCGGACTGGGCGGAACCGGCGGACCGGCCGAGCTCGGCGAGCCCGGTCCGCGCATCGTCGAGCACGTCCGCCGGAAGGTGCCGTTCGACGGCTTCGGCGAGGGCCAGGTCCGCGCCGAAGACGTCGTAGCCGAGGAGGGGAGGGGCCTGGTTGGACACTGTGTGGGTGGTGGCTGCCATGCCGATACGGTAAGGACGTGCAGGCAGCAAATGAAACACCCGAGCGGTCACCGGGCCGGCTCCACCGGGCCAGAGTGCTCTATCGCAACGTGTCCAAGCGCCAACTGGCCTGGCAGTTGCTGAAGGACACCGTCAATTCGTGCATGGAGTACCGCATTCTGGGACTCGCCGCCGAGGCGGCGTTCTTCACCCTGCTGTCCCTGCCCCCGCTGCTCCTCGGACTGATCGGCCTGCTCGGGTACGTCGACGAGTGGACCAGCACCGCGACGGTCGCCTCCATCGAGCGCAACATCCTGAGCGCCGCCCACACGGTGCTCTCCGAGCGCGGCGTCAAGGACTTCGCCGAGCCGCTCCTGGCGGACGTCACCACCGGGGCCCGGCCCGACGTCATCTCGATCGGCTTCGCGATCGCGCTCTGGTCCGGCTCGCGCGCGGTCAACGTCTTCATCGACACCATCACCGTGATGTACGGGCTCGACGGCCAGCGCGGCATCGTCAAGACGCGGATGCTCGCCTTCCTGCTGTACGTGGTGGCGCTGCTGCTCGGCGCGGTCGTGCTGCCGCTGCTGGTGGTCGGCCCCGACCGGGTCGTGGAGTTCATCCCCTGGGGGACCGAGGTCATAAGCGTCCTGTACTGGCCGCTGGTGATACTGCTGTCCATCGCCTTCCTGACGACGCTCTACCACGTGTCCGTCCCCGTCCGCTCGCCGTGGATCGAGGACATGCCGGGCGCCCTGATGGCGCTCGCGATGTGGGTGATCGGCAGCTTCCTGCTGCGGATCTACCTCACCAGTACGGTCGAGGGGCCGACGATCTACGGGTCCCTGGCAGCCCCCATCGCCGTCCTGCTGTGGATCGGCATCTCCGCGTTCGCGGTGCTGGTGGGCGCCGCGGTCAACGCGGCCATCGACCGGGTGTGGCCGTCGGTGGCGACCGCGGCGGCCCGCGCCGCCAACGACCGGGTGCGCGCGGTGCAGGCGGCCGAGATCGTGGCCCGCGCCCAGGCGGAGAGCCGCTACGGCAGCCAGTACGACGACGAAGGGGACGGCGACGACGGCGACAGCCCGTACATGCCGTCCGAGTTCCCGGAGCGGTGGTCGCGGTTCCTGCCGCCCGACGACGTGAAGTCCCGGCTCCAGCCGAGTCGCGAGAAGGACGCCGACAAGCCCCCGTCCCAGGACGAGTGAGCGCGGGCCGGCCCGTCAGACGGCGGGAGGGGCACCCGGGGCCGCGGGCGCCTCGGCGGACGAGTCCGGCGACCACGACAGCTTGACCGTCAGATGGCCCTCCAGCGCGCTCTTGGCGATGACCGCCCCGGCCTCGGCGGTGATCTTCACCCCGAATTCGAGCTCCACCCCGTCCGGCTTCAGGGACCCGTCCCGGAACACCGCGAGCGCGGACTGAGCCGCCGACCGGATGCCCTGGAGCGCCTCGTCGAAGGTCCGTTCCGCCCGGGCCAGCGCATGCCCGTCGCGCGCGACCAGCTGGGCGCCCGGAGCGTGCCGGTCGACCTCGACCGTCACCGTCTCGCCGCTGTCGGTGGTGAACTGCATCAGTGCCGCCATGACCGCCCCCGGGGTGCGATGGTGCCCGTTCTCCGTCGGGGAACGAGACTAGTGCCATGGGCGACAGGTACGAAGAGCGCGCGTCGCGCGTGGACGGTGCGAAGGTCTGGACGCTGACCGTGCCCACGGGAGCGGTCCATCCGGTGCTGCCCGACGGCTGCATGGACCTGCTCTGGATCGGCGGCAGGCTCCGCGTCGCCGGCCCGGACACCCACGCGGAAACCCCGTCCGGACCGGACGGCGGCAGCTACGCGGGCGTCCGCTTCGCACCCGGCACGGCGCCCGCCCTGCTGGGCGTACCCGCGCACGAACTGCGGGACCGCCGCGTCGCCCTGGCCGACCTGTGGCCCGGGGCCCTGGTCAGGGAGCTCACCGAGCGCGTCGCCGGCGCCGCCGATCCGGCGGCCGCGCTGGAGGACATCGCCGTCCGCCGGGCAGCGGACGCCGGGCCGCCGGACCCGGCGATGCGGTCCGTCGCCGCGCACCTGGACAGCGGCCGCACCGTCGCGCAGACGGCACGGACGGTCGGCCTCGGCGCCCGTCAGCTGCACCGCCGCTCGCTGACCGCCTTCGGGTACGGCCCCAAGACGCTCGCCCGGGTGCTGCGGCTGCAACGGGCGCTGGCGCTCGTACGGTCGGGGACGCCGTACGCCGAGGCCGCGCTCGCGGCGGGCTGCGCCGACCAGGCCCACCTCGCGCGGGAGATGCGAGAACTGGGCGGCACCACCCTGACCGCGTACTTCGCCCCCGAGCTGCCGTCGCTCGCCCGCCAGGAAGTGCGGGACAGCCCTCAGGCGTCGGCGGCGGCGAACAGCGACACCGCGCAGCCGTCCGGGTCGAGGACCACCGCGTAGCGCTGGCCCCACACCGCGTCCCACGGCTTCAGATGGCCCCCGTACCCGGCACCGGTCAGCTCGGCGAAGACGGAGTCGACCTCTGCCGGGCTGTCGCAGAGGAAGGCGAGGCCGAGCCGCTCCCCGCCGTTCGCCGCGGCCCACTCCGGGTCGAAGGAGCGGACCACGTCCTCGGTGTCCCACAGCAGCCGCTGCCCGCCCGGCAGCGTCACTTCGACATGGGGGGCGGATTCCGCGTCGGCGGGGATGTCGAGGCCGAGCCGGCGGTAGAAAGCGAGCGAGGCGCCCAGATCCGCGGTGGTGAGGGAGATCGCGTCGAGTCGTGGAGTCATGGGCCGACCGTAGGCCGGGGGGCGGCCCACGGTCTTGAACGAATCGGTCAGGTCACCCGGTCCCGCTCACACCGCGCCGGCCCCGTCGCCGCCCAGGCAGTCCGCCGGCGAGGTGCCCGGGTCCGTCAGCGCCAGGCCGAGGGCGGCCCGTTCGGTGACCCAGCGAGTCGGGCGATGGCGCGGGTCGCCCGTCGTGGCGTGCAGCGCCCGGTGCAGCTCCAGCATCCGGGCCGCGCCGATCCGGTCGCCCCAGGCCAGCGGGCCCACCGGGTAGCCGAGACCGGCCGCCACCGCCACGTCGATGTCGGCGGGCGTGGCCAGCGCGCGTTCCGCGATCGACGCCGAGACCGACACGATCGACGCCAGCAGCCGCTGCGCGACCGAGCCCGCCGTGTCCCGTACCACCGACACCGCGAACGGCTCGCCGCCGTCCGAGGCCCGCGCCAGCACCGCGCGGGCGTCCCTCGCCGCCGCCGGCTCCGCGGCCGGGGTCACGGCCAGCACCCGGCGGCGTCCGGCCGCGGGCAACGGGTCCACCCCGAAGGTGCGCCCCGCGGGCAGCCCGTGCCCGGCCACGGCCGAGGCGACCGTGGTACCCCATACCGGAACCAGCACCAGCGCCCCTTCGGACGGCCGAGGGCCGGACTCGACCGTGGCGCCGGCCGCCGTCAGCGCGTCGCGGAGCGCGGCGGCGTCCGCGTCCCCGGCCGGGGACGCGGCGACGACGTGCACCGGCCGGCCCGGGTCGCCGGTGACCGGCGCCTCCGGCGTGGGCGCGGCGGCCTCGGAGCCGTACGGGAACCAGCCCTGTCCCGTCTTGCGCCCGTGCAGCCCGGCCGTCACGCGGTTCGGGGTCAGATACGAGGGCCGGAGCCTGTCCTCGTGGCGGAAGCCCTCCCAGATGGAGTCGATGACGGCGGCGGTCACATCCAGGCCGGTGAGGTCCATCAGCTCGAACGGGCCCATCCGCAGCCCCAGCACGTCGCGCGCGACGCGGTCGATGCCCGCCGGGTCGCTGACCCTCTCCTCCAGCAGGGCGAGCGCCTCCGTCACCAGGCCGCGCCCGGCGTGGTTGACGAGGAAGCCGGGGGTGTCGGCGACCGTCACCGCCCGGTGTCCGCAGCTCTCCACGAGCGCGGTCAGCAACGGCGGGATCTCCGGGCGTGTGGCGGCGCCGGGCACGACCTCGACGATCCGCATCAACGGCACGGGGTTGAAGAAGTGCAGCCCGGCCAGCCGCGTCGGATCCTTCAGTCCGGCGGCGATCCGGGTCACCGACAGCGAGGAGGTGTTGGTCGCGAAGACGGCGGAGGCGGGCAGCGCCTGCTCCAGCCTGCCGAATACCTCCGCCTTGGTGTCCGGGTCCTCCCGTACGGCCTCGACGGCCAGCTCGACGTCCGGGCCGTCGGCCCACGGATCGTCCAGCGGAACCAGCCGGTCCAGGGCGCCGGCCGCGTCCTCGGCGGACATCCGGCCCTTCTGCACGGCCCGCTCCAGCATGGACCGCACGAAGCCGACGGCCTCCGTCACCGCCTCCGTCCGCACATCGCAGAGCTCGACGGTGTGGCCGGCCGTGGCCGCCCACTGGGCGATGCCCCGGCCCATGGCTCCGGCGCCGACGATCCTGATACGCATGGTGATCATGGTCCTTTCGATGGGAAGGATGGCGGGCGGGTGGCGGTCAGCGCAGGTACACACGGCCCGGGTCGACATCCTCGCGCAGCAGCCGCAGTTCGTCCTCGGTCGGGGGCGGCACCCTGCCGACCGTGTCGGCGACCCGCAGGTCCCAGCCGGTCGCGGCCCTGACCTGCTCCACGGTGACCCCGGGCTGGACGGCGACGAGCCGCAGCTCCCCGCCCACGCCCGCGCGGGCCATGATGCCCAGCTCGGTGATGACCCGGGTGACGCCGGCGCCCAGCGGGCGGATGCCCTCGGCGAGCGCGCGGTCGGGCCCCGGGGTGGTGCAGAAGTCCAGCTCGTCGGGGAAGGAGCGCGGGTGGTGACGGCGCATCACCACGAAGACCTCCCGGGCGTTGGCCATCACCTCGACGCCGCCGCCCGAACCGGGCAGCCGGACCGTCGGGCTGTCCCAGTCGCCGATGACCGAGGTGTTGAGGTTGCCCCGGCGGTCGATCTGCGCGGCGCCGAGAAAGCCGACGTCGATGCGGCCGCCCTGGAGCACGCAGCCGAAGAGCGTGGGCATCGGGATCACCGCCTCCGCGCCCGTGATCAGGACCGCGTCGGCGATGGTTTCCGGCAGGTGCGACGGGTGGGCGCCGCAGACTCCGGACTCGTACACCACCTCGATGTCCGGGGCGACGGTCAGCCGGGCCAGCTCGGCGGCGAGGGTCGGCAGACCGATCCCGGCGAATACGGCCCGGCGCGCGGCCAGTTCGCGGGAGGCGACGACGGAGAGCAGTTCGGACGCGGTGGCGGCGCCCGGTGCGGTGGTGGTCACGGCCCGTTCCTCCCGGTGTCCCCGTGCGGCGCTGCCTGCGGAGGCGTTCACAGCCGCCGCCCGTAGTTGACCGGCTCGCTCAGAGCCTCGCCGACCGCGAGCCCCGCCCAGAAGTCCTCGCCGAGCTTGTCGACGTACTCCGCGTGGTCCGCCGTGCCGTGCACCCACTCGTCCAGCCAGTCCCGGAGCCGCAGCGGGTCCTTGCTGATGTGGGACCAGGCCCGGTAGAAGGCGTTGTCCCGGTCGTAGTAGCCCTGTGCGAACGAGGGGTGCGCGCCGCGCGGGCAGTGGACCACCGCGTCGACCGCGTGGGCGGGGACCAGGGTGCGGTTGGGGTCCGCGCGGACCACCTCGTCGCCGACGATCTCCTCCACCACGACGATCGCCTTGTCGGCCGCGTACACCGCCTCGGCCTGGATGCCGGTCAGCCCCCATATCTGGGTGTTGCCCCGGCGGTCGGCGCGCTGTGCGTGGATGATCGTGACATCCGGGTTGACGGGCGGTACGACGTAGATCTGCTCGGGCTCGCCGTCCGGGCCGGGGTACGGGGAAGTGACCTTGCGCAGAGCGCTGTTGACGGTCGGCAGATCGCTGCCGCCGTACGAACGCAGCGGGTAGAACGGCAGCCGCTGCGACCCCGCGAGATAGCGGCAGACCATCCCGTAGTGGCTGTACTCCTCGAAGGCGAGGGGCGCCGGATCCGCGTGCTCCACCCGCCGGCGTAGCTCACCGAGCGAGCCCGCCGAGGAGTTGCCCACGAACGAGGAGACCAGCCGGGTCACACAGCCCGCGGCGAGCATCTGGTCCACGACGATGTCCGCCGTCATCCGTACGACGGTCAGGCCGCGGCGGCCCTGCCGGATGATCTCGTGCCCCGCCGCCGTCGGGACGAGATGGGTGAAGCCTTCGAGGCAGACAGTGGTGCCGTCGTGGACGAAGGCGGCGATCGCCGCCTTCATCGACATCGTCTTGTCGGATCGGTTCGGTCGGTCCGTCGGGGCCACGGTGCTCCTCTGCGGGTGCGGGCGCGCGCGTCGCCCCACGGTGCCAGCGGCCATTGATCGCTGTCCAATACCGAATTAAGCTCGGATCAAGACGTCTGATTAATCAATACCGCCTGAGGGGTCACGGGGCGCCGAGGAAGGGACGGGGATGGAGCTGCGTCATCTGTCGGCGTTCATCGCCGTGGCGGAGGAGCTGCACTTCGGCCGGGCCGCCAGGCGGCTCCAGATGGCCCAGCCGCCGCTGAGCCAGCAGATCCGGCAGCTGGAGAAGGAGCTGGGCGTCCAGCTCTTCGAACGCAACACCCGCTCGGTACGGCTGACCAGCGCGGGGGAGTCCTTCCTCCAGCCGGTGCGGACCGTGCTCGACGACCTGGACACCGCGGTACGGGCCGCGAGGGCGGCCGGCCGCGGCGAGTACGGACGGGTCCGCATCGGTTTCGCGGGCGCCTCCAGCCACGAGACGCTGCCCCGGCTGACCCGGGCGGTGCGCGCCGCCCACCCGGCCGTCGAACTCGTCATGACCGGCCAGACGTACGCCAACGTCGCACTCGCCCGGGTCGCGGACGGCTCGCTCGACCTGGGGTTCGTGCGCCTGCCGGTGACGCAGCCGGGCGTGGCCTTCCGGGTCATCGACGAGGAGGAGCTGGTGTGCGCGCTGCCCTCCGATCATCCGCTCGCCGCCCGGGACAGCGTTCCGCTGGAGGTCCTGGCGGGGGAGCCGTTCGTCTCGTTCCCCGCGAACACCGGCTCCACCGTGCGCGACGCGATGGTGGGGGCGTGCGAGGCCGCGGGATTCAACCCGCGGGTGGTGCAGGAGGCCCCCGACTCGTACACGATCCTCGCGCTCGTCGCCGCGGGCGTCGGGGTCACCCTGACCGTCACCTCCGTCCAGCACATCCAGCAGAGCGGCCTCGTCTACCGGCCCCTCGCCGGGCCGCCGATCAGACGGCAGGCGGCGCTGGCCTGGCGGTCCGACAACCCCTCGGCCGCCCTGCGCGCGGTACTCGCCGTCGCCGAGGACGCGCTGCCCACTCCGGAGCACTGACCCGCCCGTCGCCCCGAGCCCCCTCCCGCGCCGGCCCCTGAAGCGTCCGAGCGGAATCCCCGGTCCGGCGCCGGGCCGGGTCACGACGGACGGCGCTCGGGCGCGAGGGCGCCGGCACCCGCGCCCGCCCCGAGGAAGGTGAGCAGACCGACCGCCGCGGGGCGGGCGTCGCCCACGGCGGACCGGTGGAGGTCCCGTACGGTCCGCACGACCGCGCGGGTCACCAGGTCGACACCGGCCTTGTGCTCGAACCAGTGCCAGTCGCCGTGGGCGTTCATCTCGAGGAACACCGCCTCGCCCCGGTCGGAGAGGAAGTCGAACGCCCCGTAGGTGAGGCCGGCCGCCCCGGCGAGGGCGCGTACGGCCGCGGCCACGGCGGCCGGGGGCCGGACGTACCGCACGCGCACCCGGTCCGGGTGGGCCCAGATGTCCCGGGGGTGCGCCTTGGCCACGTCGAAGGCGTGGAGTTCGCCCCCGGCGAAGTAGACCCGGAACTCGGCGTCGTGCTCGACGTACTCCTGGAGCACGACCGGCGTGCCGCGGGGCAGGCCCGGGATGCCGGTGAGCCGAGAGCGGTCCAGCACCTGCGGCAGGTACCAGGCGAGCCGGCCCGGAGCCGGTTCGACGAAGTGCCGGTCGACGACCTTCAGTACGTACCGTCCGGCGGGGAGCAGGCGCGCGGCCTCCGCAGGGTCGGTGGTGACCACGCCCCGCGGGGTGCGCACGCCGAGTGCCCGGGCGTGGCCCCGCTGCACCAGCTGGCCGGGGTCAAAGGCGCCGATGGACGCCGGGGACGCGAGGGCCAGTTGGTGGGCCAGCACCGTCCACGCGTCGCGGTACACCATCCGGCCGCCGACGGGCCCGGCCTGCGGCCCGCCCGGTGCGGCCCGCAGGGAGAAGTGGCGCAGCCAGGTCACGGTGGGGGCGAAGCGGTGTCCGTCCAGGGTCAGCATGCCGTCGGGTTCGCAGGTGGCCTCGACGCCCGCCAGGCCGTCCGCATCGAGGCGGTGGACGGGCACGCCGATCCTGCGCAGCAGGGAGGCCACCTCGGTGGCCTCCCTGTCGCCGCGTCTGCTGAAGATCAGGACGCACCTTTCAGCCATGGGACTTGGCCAGCAGCGACTCCGCCAGTTCGAGGAGCTGGAGGGCTTTGTCGGAACGCCGGCTGGGCTCGGCGGCGCGCAGCCGGGTGAGCATCTCCAGGCCGATGGCGGCCTGGTCGGCCAGCAGGCCGAGGAGTTCGACGTCGGCCATCTCCCTGACGCCTTCGGCCCCGCGGTCCAGCACCTCCAGCACCCCGATGCACTCGTCCTCGCTGAACAGGGGCGCTGCCATGATGCTGTTGGGCACGTACCCGGTGGAGGCGGCCGCCTCGCCGGAGAAGTGCTTCGAGTCGCGCAGGTCGTCGACGAGCATCGACTGGCCGGAGGCGGCGACCCATCCGGCGATGCCCGTCCCCGCGGGGAAGCGGGTTCCGACGAGCTGGTCGTCCCCCTCGCCGGCCACGGCTTCGAAGACCAGGTCACCGGCCTCCGCGTCGACGAGGAAGATGGAGGAGGCCGCCGCGCCGAAGGCGTGGCGCGCGACTTCCACGACGGACTGCAGCAGGCGGCGCTCCGTGGGCGTCGCGGCATCATCAGGCTTTGTCATGCGCACCTCCAAGTCGACCGGTCATGTTCCCGGCGCAGAGGAACAGCACCGTCTTGAGCTGGAACGGGGTGAGCCAGGGATGCTTGCCGAGGATCAGCGCGCACAGGCCCGAGATGTGCGGTGCGGCGAAGCTGTTGCCGGTCGAGCGGATGGTGCCGCCGCCGGGCCACGCCACGGGCACGCGAACGCCGCGGGCGTGGAACTCCACGGGCGGCGAGGGGTTGTAGTAGTAGGTCATCGGGTCGTCCTCGTCGTGGCTCGCGACCGAGACCACCGAGGAGAACGACCAGGGATAGCTGGGCACGGGCCGGTTGTGCGCGGAGACGACGAGCGTGCACCGGCGGAAGTAGGCCCGGTCGACCAGTTCGTGGAGCTGCGCGGCCAGGTCCGGCCGGGTCGTCGCCAGGCTCAGGTTGATGACGTCGAAGTCCTGGTCGATGGCCCAGGACAGTCCGGCGATCAGGGCCGGGCCGCTGCCCGTCTTGCCGTCCGTCAGCACCTGGACGGACGAGACGGAGACCTGCGGGGCGACGGAGCGGATCACTCCCGCGCAGGCGGTTCCGTGCCCGGCTCGGTCGGTGGGGGCGCACGGTTCCATGTCCACCCCGCCCTCGTCGTTCTGGACGGCGGTCACCGAGCGGTCGACCGTGCCGACCAGCGGGTGGCCGCCTTCGACTCCGCTGTCCACGACACACACGCGGACGCCGGAACCGTCGGCGCCGCCCCAGGCCCACTCGGGGGAGACCGAGTCCATCGGTACGGTCGAGAACTCCCTCAGGGTGCGCGCACGGGTGGTGCCCCAGGCCGGCACTCCCGGCGTGCAGGCCCTCGACGTCTGCCTCCAGGGCGGATCGTTCATCGGTTCTCCTTCTCCTTCTCCAGCCCGGCCATCCAGGCGCGTACGGTCCGGGCGGGCAGGACCGCCTCCTTCGCCGTCAGGGCGGCCAGGGCCCGCTCGGCCGCGCGCCGGGCGTGCGCCGGATCACCGGCGGCGTCCAGGACCCGGGCCGCCTCGAACCAGACGTCGCCGATGAGACAGGGGTCGTCGGTGCCGTCCAGGGTGGCGGTGGCGCGCTCCGCGGCCGCGACCGCTTCCCCGAACGCGCCGGCCCGCGCCCGCACCCGTGCCCGCAGGGCCAGGCGGACGGCCTGGGTGCGGGTCTCCGACGGCGTGTCCGCAGGGGGCTCGGCGAGCACGGCCGCGTCGACGCCGTCGCCCGCGCAGAACCGCTCCCGGGCCGCGTACAGGCGCAGGGTCGCCGCGGTTCTGGTCTGGCCGAGTCCGGCGAGTCCGGCCGCCGCCGCCGCGTAGTGGCCGGCGGCCGACAGGTGCGCGCCGGACAGCGACTCGACGAGCCCCGCTGTCTGGTCGGCCGCGATGCCGCCGAGGGTCAGGGCGAGGTCGTCGGAGTGCCGGCGGGCCAGCGCGACGTCCTCGCGGGCGCCGTCGACCCGGCCCGACAGGGCCAGATGACGGGCCCGGGTCAGGAGGATCGGCACCAGCAGGCCGCGGTCGCCGTCGAAGCGCAGGACCAGTTCCTCGCAGAGCGCGATCGCCTGGGTGAGCGGGGTCGGCGACCACTGCGTCAGTTCGCAGATCGACGCGAGGATCCGGTTGCCCTCATAGGTGTCGCCGAGCCCGCGGGCCCGGATGAGCGCCTCGCGCATGGCACTTTCGGCGGCGCCGATCCGGCCCTCGGTGAAACTCCGCAGCGAGGACAGCTGGTGCAGCCTGCACCAGCTCAGGTCGTCCCCCGGCCCGGGCGGGGCGCACGCGGTACCGGGGAGGCGCCCGGTACCCGTGGCGTTCCGATCCCCCGGCGCGTACGGGCCGCCATGGCCGGCCGGGGGCTCCGGTTCGCCCGAGCGCAGCGCGATGAGCTCACGCAGGATGGCGCAGGTGTCGTGCGTCGGGAGGTCCCGTACGTTCCTGCGCTCGGCCTCGGCCACGGCCTGCCGGGCGCTGTCCCAGCGGCCCAGCGCCGCGTACGCGTCGGTGATGCGGGCGGCGAGTACCCGGTGCTGGGGATCGCCGTCCGGTGTCAGGTCGCGGCCGCGTTCCATCAGCGAGACGGCGGCGGGCAGGTCACGGCGGTGCAGCGCCCGGTAACCCGTGGCCACGAGGGCACGCGCCGCGCGGCCGCTCAGGGCGGGCAGCCTCGGGTCGCCCGGGTCCGCCTCGGAGAGGAGCCGGCACGCGGATTCCAGGTGGTGGGCGAGGTCGCCCTCCGCCGCCGGGCCCGGCACGGACGGGCCCAGCGACCGGTTTTCGAGCCGGTCCGCGAGCACGGTGTGCCAGGCCGCGCGCCGGGCCTTGGACGTCATCTCGTACAGCGTGTCCCGGGCGAGCATGCGGGTGAACCTGTACGCGCCGGGCGGCCCGTACAGGTGGATCACCCGGGACCCCCGCAGCCTGCCCAGCGCGTCGTCCAGGACTTCGCCGGACAGCGTGGGCGCGTCCTCGGCGAGCGCGCGCACATCCTCGGCGGTGAACGATCCGCCCACGCCCGCCGCGCGTTCCAGCACGGCGCGGTCGGCGGCCGGCAACCGGTCCAGCCAGGCGGTCAGCAGGACCCGGATCGTGGTGGGGACGCCCGGGGCCACGGACCGGCGGCCGGCCAGGTTCTCCAGCAGCAGCTCCGCGAACAGGGGGTTGCCGTCGCATTCCCGGACCACCCCGGCCAGCGCCTCGTCGGTGGGGACCGCCTCCTGCGCGGCGATCTCCAGCCGGTCCGCGAGGAGGCCGACGAGCCGTTCGGTCTGATCGAGGGGGAGGGGGTCGAGGCACACCATGAGGCCCTCGCCCGGCGTCCGCGCCGCAGCGGCGGACACGGCGCGCGGCACGTCAGGCAGTACGGGTGACGGCCCGCCCGGCGGTGCGGCCGTCTCGGCACGGGCCACGCAGACGACCAGCAGTGCGGCGTCGCAGGCCCCGCCGGACAGGTCGGCGATCATGTCGATGAGGGTCGGTTGCGCCCACTGGAAGTCCTCCAGGACCAGGACCACGTCGCTGCGCCGCCCCAGAGCCTCCAGCAGCCGCCGGACCGCCCACCCGATCTCGTCCACGCTCACCGGGAGCCCGCACTCGGTGCGGACGCCCAGGGCGACGGCGAGGGCGGTGACGGCACGGTCGGCGCTCGGGTGCAGCGTCTCCAGCGTGCTCTTCACCTGCTCCCAGCCGCCGGGCAGGGTCCAGACGGCCTCGGCCAGCGGGCGGTACGCGAGCCCGGCGCCGTACGCCTGGCAGCCGGCGCGCAGGACCACGGTGCCCTCGTCGCAGTGGCCGGCCAGGAACTCCCGGACGAGGCGCGACTTCCCGATGCCCGCGGGACCGGTGACCGTGATGAGACGGCTGCGGCGCTCGCGGCGCACCGTGCTGAACTCCTGTTTCAGACCGTTCAGTTCGGCTTGCCGGCCGACGAGCGGGACGAGGTCCTCCTGGCTCGCGCCGTCGAGGAGGCCGAGGACTCGGCAGGCGGGGACGGGGTCCCGCTTGCCCTTCACCCGCAGGGGCGTGACGGTCTCCAGGCGGACCCTGTTGCCCACCAGGCGGGCCGTTTCGCCGCCGATGAGGATCTCGTGCGGCTCGGCGTGGGACTGGAGGCGGGCGGCGGTGTGCACGACGTCGCCGACCACCCGGGCGGCGCCGCCGAGAGCCCCTGCCACCACGGCTTCTCCCGACGCGATCCCACAGTGGGTGTCGAGTCGCACCCCTCCGCCGGAGCCGGAGCCGGACGCGGGCCCGGTGCCGATGGCCGACACGGCCTCGCGTACGGCGCAGGCCGCCCGGACCGCGTGCAGGGCGTCGTCCTCATGGCTGACGAACGCCCCGAAGATGGCCATCACGGCGTCGCCGATGAACTTCTCGACGACTCCGCCGTGTTCGGTGACGGCCGTGGTGCACGCCGTGTAGTACTGGTCCATCGTGCGTCGCAGGGCCTCGGGGTCGAGGGTCTCGGCGAGCACGGTGGAACCGACGAGGTCGATGAAGACCGCCGTGACGATCCTGCGACTGTCCGAGGAGGGCGCCCCTCCGGTGAGCGGGGTGCCGCACTCCGGGCAGAACCGGGCTCCGGCCGGCACCGCGGTACGGCAACTGCCGCACCGCGCGGCACCGTTCACAGGAGCTTGAGGTCCTGACCCTCCACCTCTCCCGCCACCGCTTCGAGACGCTCCTTGACCGAGTTGAGTACCTGGACCTCGAGCTCGCTGAGCGCGGAAAGGACGGAGCGCTGCTCGACCGCCAGCAGGTCCACCGGGTGGCCGGCCTCACGTAGGGCGTGCAGGGCGTCGAAGGTCATGGCTACCGGTACCTCGTTCCCGTAGTTCGGCCAGTCGAGCGTGACGCCGGCCGGTCCGATGGAGTGCTCCGCGACTGCCGCCGCCGCGAGGACGCCGACGGCCTCCTGCTGCTTCCGCTCCTCCGCGGGCAGGGGCGGCCAGCTTCCCTGAACCAGAACTCCTTGCGCGTACAGTCGCGCGATCATTTCCGTCCGGTTCGACGCGCCCGTTCTCCGAAGCATGTTGCATAAATGGGCCGCCACCGTGTGCGGGCTGATGCAGAGAGCTTTCGCGATATTGCGGTTCGAAGATCCGGCGGCCACGAGCGAAGCGATCAGAATCTCACGCCTGGTCAAACCTCTTACCCCTGATTCGGTATGCGAAGCGTGGGCGTGCAAGCGGCATTCATCACTCACGGGGTCAGAATAGCGGCGGGTCATGTTCCGGACAAGAAGGCGATTTACGCGAACAGTCGATGACGGTTTCAAGTCACCGATCAAGCCACTCGGCCCCTTTGGCGCTTTCCCTATGGCCGGATTCCGCCGGCCGTCGGGGCCGGTCGAGACCGGGCGGTCCCGCCTCGCGCGAGCCGCCCCGGCCGCGGATCCACAGGGGAACGCCGCGGATCCATAGTCGATCGGGGGATAGGAAGCCGGGGGCCACCGGAGCAGCCTTGCCGTTGCACCAGCCAGTGCCCGTCTCCACGAAGGAGTGACACATGTCGCAAGCACCCCTCGAAGCGCTGCGCCGCGCCGGCACCCCGGTCGAGCTGCTGTCCGCGTCCGAGCGTGAGGTCTTCGCCGCCCTGAGCCCCGACGAGGTCGCGGTCCTGGGCTCGATCCAGGACCGGCTGAACGCCGTGTCCGCCGCGGTCGAGGGTCAGCAGTCGGACTCCAACACCAACGTCGTCTGCTGATCCCAGCGCGACGTATGCGGCCGGTCCGGCGGCTTCGGCCGCCGGGCCGGCCGCAGGGACGCGCTCCGCACCGCCGTATGCCCGGACACAGTGGAGGGCTGGGATGGACCAAGTCAGCAAGTACCTGGTGATGAGCGATCACGCATACGCCGACGCCGCGGGCGTGCGCGTGCGGCTCGCGTACAGCACCCGCACCGCGAGCACCATGGCGGTCGACCTCGCCACCGCCCGGGCGCTGGAGACCGGTGAGCCGGCCGCCCTCTCCCCGGCATGGGCCGGCGCACTGCGTGCGGCGGAGGTGCTCGTACCGGCCGGTGAGGACGAGCTGTCCGCCGTACTCGACCGCAACCGGAGTGCCTCGGCGGACCGCTCGGCGGTCCACATCGCCCTGCTGCCGACGTCCTACTGCAACATGGGGTGCGCCTACTGCGGGCAGCAGCACACCCGCGGCGGGCTGTCGCACACCCACCGCAGCCGGGTCCGCGACCGCGTCCTGCGCGCTGTGGCCGCCCCGGAGACCCGCCGGGTGCGCATCGACTGGTTCGGGGCCGAGCCGATGATGGGGTACGCGATCATCCGTGATCTGGCGCCCCGGTTCGTCCGGGCCGCGGCCGAGCGCGGAATCGACTACTCGTCGGTGATCGTCACGAACGGCTCACTGCTCACCCCCGGGAAAATCGACACCCTCATTCGCTCGTGCGGGGTCAGCCATTTCGAGATCACGGTCGACGGGCCACCGGAGATTCACGATGAACACCGGCCGCTGAAAAGTGGCCAGGGCTCCTTCTGGAAAATAGTGCGCACCGTGCGTTCCGTACTCGACGAACCGGATTTACAATCGGCCCATTTCACGTTCCGCACGAACGTGGACGCGCACAACCAGGATGATGTTCCCCGCTATATCGAGCTGATGGCGGAGCTGGGTTTCGCCCACCCCAATGTGTCCTTCTCGATCGTCCCGGTCCACTCGTGGGGGAACGACGTGTCGGCGATCGAGGTGTCTAAGCAGGCCTTCGCGGAGCAGGAGACGCACTGGTTCCGGCTGCTGTCGCAGCACGGCCTCCACGCGCAACTGCTCCCGAACGTGGCGAAGAAGGTCCTCTGCCCCGCCACGACCCTCTCGTCGGAGATCATCAGCAGTACGGGCAACATCTTCTCGTGCAGCGAGTACCCGCTCGTCCCCGAGGCCGAGCAGACCCTCGCGCTGACGCACATCGACCGGGCGGGGCCCGAGCCCGTGCGCCCCGTCGGCCCCTTCGACGGCTGGAACGACGAGATCGAGAAGGGCACGACCTGGTGCAAGGGGTGCGTGTTCATGCCGACCTGCGGCGGGTCCTGCCCGAAGGCGTGGCAGGAAGGCCATCCGCCCTGCCCCGGCTACAAGTTCAACTTCCAGGACCGGCTGGACCTCGTAGCTTCCCAGTGCGGTCTGAACCCCGTGCCCGGTGAGGCCTCCGGGGTCCGGTGATGACGGATTCCCCCGGGGCCGGCGCCCCGCGCCGCCTGCTCTTCGGGGTGTGCGGGTCCGGGAACGTGCTCGCGCTGCCGCAGTACCTCATGGCCCTGCGGACCGGCCTCGGCGTCGACGTCGACATCCGCATGGTCATGACGCGGTCCGCGGCCGCGCTCGTACCGGCCGCGACGATGCGGCTGCTGTGCCCGGAGGTGTACTGCGACGGCGAGGACGAACTGACGACCGGTCATGTCGCCCCGGCCGTATGGGCGGAGCGGTTCGTCGTGCTTCCCGCCACGGCCAACATGCTCGGTCAGGCAGCGCACGGACTCGCCTCCGGGCTGCTCAGCTCGGCGCTGCTGGCCCATGAGCGCCCGGTGCTGTTCTTCCCCAGCATGAACCGCCTGATGTGGGAGCGGCCGGCGGTGCGCCGCAATGTGGCCCAGCTGCGGGCGGACGGGCACGCCGTCGTGGACCCGGTGCCGGCCCCCGCCTGGCAGGTCGCCGCCCAGGACGTCCAGAAGAACCTCGGTCTGCCGCCGCCCGCCACCGTGACCGCGGTGATCAGCGAGTTCCTGCACATGCCCGTCGGGCCGCTCGGCGGCTGAGTGCCGGGAGGGGCGGCGCGGGCAGGGCGGGACAGGACGGGACGCCACCATCAGCGGATGCAGGAGGAGACGTGGCACCAGCCGGACAGAGGATGCGTGCGGTACTGGCGAGCGGACCGATGTCGGTGCGCGGCTTCCGGCTGCTGCTCGCCGGACAGCTCTCGTCGACGGTCGGCGACTACTGCTACGCGGTCGCGCTGCCCTGGCTGATCCTGTCCGGCGACGGCGGCCCGGTCCTGCTCGGCACGGTCCTGGCCTGCTACGGCATCCCCCGGGTCGTCACCATCCCGCTGGGCGGGGTGGTGGCCGACCGGATCGGCGGCCGGCGGGTGATGCTGATCGCCGACCTGGTGCGCGCCGTGGCCGTCGGCATCCTGGCGGTGGTGGCCTCCACGGGGACGCCGACGCTGGCCCAGCTGGCCCCCATCGCGGTGATCCTGGGCGCCTGTTCCGGCATGTTCATCCCCGCGTCCTACACTCTCCTGCCCGCCTTGCTGACCAAGGAGGACCTGGGCCGGGGCAACGCCCTCTCCACGATGGTCAACCAGGTCGGCGGTCTCGTCGGGCCGACCGCCGGCGGCGCCCTGGTGGCGGCCTTCGGGGCAGGTCCGGCGCTCACGGTCGACGCCATGTCCTTCCTGGTGTCGGCGGTGGTGCTCGCCCGGATGAGCACCCGCGCGGACACGGCGGACGAGGAATCGCAGGCGCGGGCCGGGACGACCGGGCAGGACGGCGACGACGGCGGAGACGGCACGGGCGGCACCGGAACGGACACGTCCCGCAAGCCGTCCTTCGTCGAACTCCTGCGTCACGGACGGCTGTTGCACGTCGTCCTCGTGGTGGCCCTGGTATGCAACCTGGCCTTCAGCGGCACGATCGAGGTGGCGCTGCCCGAACTGGCACACCAGGGCATGGGCGCCACCGGCTACGGAGTCCTGCTGACCTGTCTCAGCCTGGGCGGTCTGGCCGGCTCCGTGCTCGCCGCCCGCAGCCGGCCGGTGGACTCGCCCGCCTATCTGTTCGCCGCGCTCGCGGTGGTCATGGGCGTGGCCCTGGGAGCCGTCCCGTACGCCGGAGGCCTGGTCGGCGCCGCGGTGTGCGTCTGTGTCTACTCGATCGCCAGCGGCTGGCAGAACATCGTCGTGGTGACGATGCTTCAGGTGTGGGCCCCGCCGGCGCTGATCGGCCGGGTCATGAGCCTGGTGATGCTGGCCGTGATGGGCACCTTCCCGGTCTCCGTCGCCGTGGCCGGCTTCGGGGTCCGCCACCTCGGGGCGGCGCCGTTCTTCCCGGTGGCGGGCGCGGCCATCGCCCTCGCTGTACTGGGCGCGCTCACGCAGAAGGCGTTCCGCGACCACCGCTCGGGTACCGAGTACGCGCCGCAGGCCCGCCCCGCGTCGCCGGATCCGGCCGAGGGGTCGGTACCCGACGCGCCGGCCGTCCGTTCCACGTATCCACGGCAGGACAACAGTCAGGAGTCACAGCGATGAGCGTGTTCGTTCCGTTGGGCATGCCGTGGTCCGCGCAGGAGGCGGACCGCGCGCGGAAGCCGGGGCGGGGGCGGGAGCCGGGGCGGGCCGCCGGCAACACCGCGTACCTGCTGGTCAATCCACCGGTGACCGACCCGACGACCGCCTACCACTCGATCCCGTACCTCGTAGGCGCCGCCAGGGAGGCCGGCCACACCACGTACGGCTGCGTGGACGCCAACCTCGACGCCTTCGAATACCTCGCCGATCCCGGGCGCTTCGGCGCGTCGCTCGCATCCGCCCGCCGGACCCGCGCCGAGATCGAGGGGAGGTCCGGGGCTCCTCGCCGCCACGACGAGATCCGCTACCGGCAGGCCCTGGCCGCCGAGGGTCTGACCGACACGTCCGCGCGCGACGCGATCGGTGTTTTCAAGGATCCCGAGCTCTTCTACCACCCCCCGACCTACGCCCAGGCGGTGGCGGTGATGAGCCGGTGGTGGAACCTGCTCGCCCTGGAGATGCCGCCCGGCTCGGCGGACGGTTTCTCGATGCGGGTGAAGTCCACCGTCAACCTGTGCAGTACGGCGGACCTGTCGGACCCGGCGGCGGTAGCGGCCGTCGCCCGCCCCTTCGAAGGGTACTTCGCCGACGAGTTCGTCCCGAGGCTGCGGACGCGGCCCTGGGCGATGGTGGGACTCTCGGTCAACTACACCAGCCAACTGCCCGTTGCCCTGCGGATGGCACGCCTGATCAGGACCGTGCTGCCCGACACGGTGATCGTCTTCGGCGGCACCGAGGTCGGTGACGTGGTCAAGTACGCGACGGACCCGGCGGCGCCCTGGCAGGTCTTCCAGGACGCCGACCTGATCGTCCCCGGCGAGGGCGAGTCGGCGCTCGTCGGGATCCTCGACGCGATCGGGGACGGCGCGGTCAGGGGCGGCGCCGGCTTCGACGGCATCGGCGGGGTGATGACACGGTCCCGGCCGGCCCCCGACATCGCGTACGGCAGCGTGGCGGCGCTCGCGACTCCCGCGTACGACGTGTGGGACTGGGAGCGTTACTGGGCGCCCGAGCCGGTGATCCTCTACAGCCCCACCCGGGGCTGCTACTGGAACAAGTGCACCTTCTGCGACTACGGCCTGAACACCGACCGGCCGACCTCCCCCTCACGCGAACGTCCCGTGCCCGCCGTGCTGGAGGACCTCCGGGAAGCCGGCCGCTTCGGCAGGACCCTGTACTTCGCCGTGGACGCCATGTCCCCCCGCTACCTGCGCACACTCGCCGCAGCCCTCGCCGAATCGTCCCTGGACCTCCGGTGGTCCGCGGAGCTCCGTCTGGAGCGCACCTTCCCCGAGCGCGCCGTGGGTGAACTCCTCGCGGCCTCCGGCTGCGTCGCGGTCTCCTTCGGCTACGAGTCCGGCACCCAGCGGGTCCTCGACCTGATCGACAAGGGTGTCAAGATCGACCTGGTGCCGGACGTCCTGGCGGAGCTGGCGCGCAACGGCATCGCGGCGCAGATGATGGGATTCACCGGCTTCCCCACCGAGACCAGGGAGGAGGCGCTGGCGACGTACGAGTTCCTGCAGGACCACGAGAAGCTCTGGACCACCTCGGGCATCGGGGTGTTCTCCCTCACGCCCGGTTCGATCGTGGCCAAGGACCCCGGCAGGTTCGGCGTCGAGCTGATGCCGCCGTCCGCCTCCGACGACATCCGGCGTTACGTGCCCTGGCGGGACGTGTCCTCGGGGGAGGTGCACTGGCCGGTCCCGGAGGACCCCCGGATCCCGCGGGAGTACATCGTGAGCAACCGCAAGGTGAGCTTCGACCGGCCGTTCGTGGGAGGTATCGACTCCGCGCACAGCCTGCTGTACTTCGCGCGCTTCGGCCGGGGGCTGCTGCCGGAGGCGCCGCCGGAGGGGACCCGGCGCGAAGAGGAGCCGCGGGTCCGCCTGGTCCAGGAGCCGGTGGTGAGCATTCCGTTCGCCTCCGTCGACGAACTGACCGGCGTCGACGACCTGATGGCGGAGGTGGGACGCAGGAGCAGGGAGCACCTGGACACGACGTCCGCCGCGTACGGGGACTGGCTGGGCGGCGCCGGCACGGCCCGCCACGGTTCCTGCGGGGTCCTGGTCCTCGCCCACGGAGAGCTCGTCGAGGTGCCCGCCGGTGTGGACTTCGGCGCGGACAACGCCATGACCCGCGCCCTTCGCCTCATGCTCGCGACCCAGGCCCGTATCTGACGGCTTCCGCCCGGCCGAAGACAGCCGTGGGGCCGTTCCGGATTCGTCCGAAGCGGCCCCGAGGGCGCCGGCGCCCTCGGGGCGGGTCCCCCGTTACCTTTTTCGTGGCCCCGAATTGGGGCTTCCGGCCTCCGGGCCCGGCATGACTGTGTCCCCCTGTCGTACGCATGATCCGGGGGGTGGTGTCACCGGGCACCGGAGGCACCGGTAGACCGCTGATTAGGGGCACGACCGCCGACCCGGCGACGGGCACGGCAGGCCTTCGTCACGTGGATGCCGGCATCTGGTGCCGTAGGTGAGGCCGGGGACACGAGCGCGTTAGCGGAGGCTGTTGGTGATCGAGATCGGTGAGGTGGCCGTCTTCCTCGGCCTGTACGTCGGCAAGGGCGAACACCACGGGCGGGGCCTGACCCCGGCCGGCAAGACCGTCTTCGACAAGCGGCTACCCAACAGCGAACCCAAGCTGCGGGCCCTGTTCGACAAGCTGAGCGCGAAGTACGACACCGTGCTGGTGGTCGTCGACCAGCCCGCCAACATCGGCGCTCTGCCGCTGGCTGTCGCCCGCGACGCGGGCTGCCTGGTCGCCTACCTGCCCGGGCTGACCATGCGCCGCATCGCTGACCTCTACTCGGGCTAGGGCGTGTTTCGAAAGTCCCGCCTGCTCGGCGACGTCTGGCACTTCCCCGAGCTCTCGGCTTCGCTCGAGCAGGGGAGACCCCATTGCTCGCCGCGTTGTCGGGGTCGCCCTGATACAGCCAGTATCGGGGCGCCCCTCCTCCTTGCGATCGCACGCACCAGACGCCGCCGAGCCCGCCCTCCGGGCGGACGGCGCTACTTTCGAAACACGCCCTAGGCCAAGACCGACGCCCGCGACGCGTTCATCATCGCCGACGCCGCCCGCACCATGCCCCACACCCTGCGCGCCCTGGCCGCCACCGACGAGACCATCGCCGAGCTCGACATGCGCGCCGGATACGACGACGACCTCGGCGGCGAAGTCACCCGCACCGCCAACCGGCTGCGCGGCCTACTCACCCAGATCCACCCCTCGCTGGAACGGGTCCTGGGCCCGCGCATCCAGCACCCGGCGTACTCACCATCCTGGAGCGATACGGCTCCCCGGCCCTGATCCGCAAGGCCGGACGCCGCCTGATCACCCTGATCCGGCCCGAGGCACCGAGAATGGCCGAGCGGCTGATCGAGGACATCTTCACCGCCCTCGACGAGCAGACCGTCGTCGTCGCGGGCACCGGCGCGGCCGCCACCGCGGACCGGTGCGACCGAGATGTGGAGACGGATCGGTGACACCGCGGTACACGAGGCAGGGACTGTCGCCACCTCGGCCTGCCCGTTCTGTCAGCAGGCGACTTGCTCCGACGTCGCACCAGCGAAGCCTGACGCCGTCAGACTGCCCCCGAACCCTGCCTGCCGCTGCCCGCACCATGGCCGCCAGCAAGCGCTCGCATGCCCCCAGGAGCGCACCACCCCGGCCTCCGCATGGCCGCAGCCCGGGAGCCGGGCGTCCAGGAGCAGCGAGTGCTCCGCACACCATGCAACTTACCGCCTGAAGTTGCTTTAACAGCGCTACGGCAGCGACCGCGTGAGATCGAGTGGACCACCGCCGCATGCGAGAACAGGGCCCCTCCATATCGAGCAGCGCTACCCGTCACCAGCACTACGGCCACCACCGACGAATTTGCGCCGAGGACTGTCGCGGCTTCATTCGAACACCTATCATAGCGTTCGCATTTGCGAAGCTGATGTGGTTCACGGGCTTGGGGGCCGGAAGTGACGTTGGTTATGGCGTGCGCAGCCGTGTGGGGCGTACTGCAGCTGTTCCTCCTGTCGTGGCCGACCCGTTCGGTTCGGCTCTCAACAGTGCTGCTCGCGCTCATGGTCGGGGTGTACGCCTGCGGGGTGGCAACGGCGTTGCTCCAACTCGCGTACACGCGCGTCTACGCGCACCAATCCGGCCACCCGCTGGTGGAGGTGGTGAACTCCACCAGCTACACGGTTGCGCCCTGGGTCGAGGAACTCATCAAGATATCCCCGCTGTTGCTGGTCGGCCTCAGTTTCAAAGCGAGACAGCAATGGGGGCTGACGGACTTCGTGGTGCTGGGCGCAGCACTCGGTGGAGGATTCGGGCTGCTGGAGTCGGTTCTCCGCTTCGGCCTGGACGCGAACCGCGCGATCGCGGGCGCTGATGGCGGCTGGATCATCCCCGACAGCCTCAGCCCACCCTACGTACCTGGTCCGAGCCAGGTTTTCACAGCCTGGCTGCCCGCTCCGTTCGGCCAGTCAACCCTTGTCGGCCCCCCGGCGGCAGAGACCTTCTCACACTTGGTGTGGTCGGCCGTGGCCGGCCTGGGAGTTGGCCTGCTGTGGCGGACACGGGGTTGGGTGCGACTGCTGGCCTTGCTCCCCATCGCAGCCGCCTCGGCCCACCACGCGCTGAACAACTATGTTGCACAGGACTCCACCGGCCAAGCCGGGCAGTGGTTGGAGACACTGGACGCGCGGGTATGGGCTGCGCCCCTGGTATGTCTGGGCATCGCGATGGCCGTCGACCTGCACCACATACACCGCGGCAAACACGCCATGCCCGGCGTGCTGCTGGCCACCGAACGAGCCGACGGCGACGGCATGGCCGCACTGTTGCGCTACGCCGCCTGGAACTTCCCGTGGAGTCTGCTGATCGCGCTGCGCTACGTCAGGCTGCGCCGTTCCCTGCTCTACGCCGGCGCTCTCGCCCCGTCCTCCGAAACCGAACCGTTGCGCCGCGCCGTGGCCGGGATCACCGCGCAGATGGATGTCTCCGATCGTCAAGATGCCTGGCGAGCCGATGCGATACGTGCCCAGCTCGGGGCGGCACGGCGCAACACCGCCCGGCGCAAGTGGCTCATGCTGATCCCCTGGGTACTGATGCTCCCTGCGCTTCTCTTCCTCGGCATCGGTTCGTTCACCTCCACCGCCAAGGTTCAGCACTTCTTCGCCACAGGCCCCGGCCCGAAGATACTCATGAGCTTTGGAGTCGCGGCCCTCGCCTGGATCGCCTGGCAACTGATCGGCCTGATCCGCACCTGGGGGGCTGCGTCGGCTCAGATTCTCGGCGAGTTGCTGATCGTTCACCGTTTCCGTGTAGGCACCGCGCTGGGAACGGCCACCGCGGGCACATTGCTTCTCTCGCGCGGACTGGGCGACGCGGGCCCGGAGGGCAAGGCGATATCCACCTTCCACCTGCTCGACGCACTCGGCACTTTCGCTGTGTACCTGGGCTTCGCGCTCATACTGCTGTCGCTCCTCGCCCTGTTCCCGCCCGGTGGCCTGGCGTTCGCAGCCGGCGGGGCGGCGGCCGGAGTATCGGTCGGCGCGATCACGGCCGAAGCCGCCGTCAACGCCGCCCTTCTCGGCACCGCCGGGATCGCGCTGATGACGGCAGGTGCGGGATTCGAGGGTGGAGAGAGCACCTCCGGCCCCGAGCGGACGCTGCCTGATCGCGCCTCCGAGCCGAATGCCAAGCCGCAGGGGAATCCGGAAGGCATCCCCAAGAACGCGGACGGTGAGACCAGGCGTGCGATCACACGTCAGAACGAGGCGGCCGACAAGTTGGCTCAGAAGGGGTACGACGTCGAGCACGGGCCTCAGATCCCGGGCAGCAGGAACCCTGACTACAAGATCAACGGCAAGGTCTTTGACTGCTATGCACCCAGTGGAGGAAACGCCCGCAACATCGCATCCGAGATGGGGAAGAAGGTCAAAAATGATCAGGCGGACCGTATCGTACTGAACTTGAGCGACAGCGCCGTCGACCTGGCCAAGATGAGAGCCCAGTTGCACGACTGGCCAACCCCGGGGCTGAAGGAAGTCATCTCGATCGACAAGTACGGCAACATCCTGCATCTCTTCCCCTAGCGCTCCGAAAAGGGACCAGCAGCATGAGCATTTCCTACAACCTCGACATGGCGACCGAGCAGACTGCTTCGCAGGTCGCCCATGCACTCTGCGACGTCGCACGAACCGCTGGACTGTTCGACGAGTCCATTGCCCCTGATCTGGTCCTCAATGACGGTGCGTTGACAACGAAGGGCACGTGGATCCGCGTCGGCAAGGAGACACCGCAGCCGTGGAATCCCGTCATCACCGATCTCGGGTTCACCCCCACGGTCGGGGTGCGGTTCCAACTCGGCAGGTCCAGCGACTACCCGGACCAACAGGACGACATGGTCCGCCTGGTCTCCGGACTGCTGGACCGCACGCCGGGCGACGCTGTACTGAACTTCCAGTCCGAAACCATCTGGCTGCTGCGTCGGGGTTCTGATGTGAGCCTCAACGAGCGGGACGAACTGTGGCCACCTCGACGCCTGGCCGCAGTCTCCCAGCCCTACCGGCGCGCGACCTACGAATTCTCTCAGGAATGATCCGCGCGTCGCTGTCGTGTGAAGCCTTCGGCATTCCGCGGTCACCGGCCTGTGCTGCCCCTCCTCCGAAACTACCCACCGGCCTTCGGCACGAGGCGTGGCGGAAGCTCTCTTGGCGGGTTCCCGTACGCGGCATAATCGCGTTCCTGCTCCCGGCACCAGACCTTCAACAGCGCCTCATCGGTCTGCGGAACAGCAAGACCCGCCGCCATGAGGATGTCGCGGAAGAAGGACACCGGCCCCCCCATCCGCCCCCGTCACCAGCGCGGAAAGCAGCGGGACATCTGCCGTGACACCGCGATGAGCCAGTGGCGGGCACCGTGCCCCGTCCCACCCGTGTCCAGCACATGGATCGGAATCGTCCCGCCCCGTACGGCGACGCCCACGAGCTGCTGCGTGATCCGTTCCACAGCGTTCACCTCGACCGGTACGAGCTGCTCAGTCGGCGGATCCGCATGCGCGGCCTTCGTCTTCTGCCGGTCCTGCGCTTCCTTGAGCAGCCGCGCCTCTTCCTTCTTCGCAGCGCGACGCCGCTGTTCCACCTCCCTCATGTCGGCTTGTGCCACGTTCAGCGCGCCCCTGAGGGACCGAACGTGGTAGGCGGCACTCTCGCGCGCCACGTTCCGCCCTTGCGACGGGACACCCGCCGCATCGCGATGGGCGAGCCAGGACTGCGCGTCCCTCACTACCTTCCGGGCCTTCTTCCTGGCCGGGCCGTCCAGACCTGCGAGAACGTCCGTGACCTCTCGTGCGAGCTCACGCAGACGCTTCACGGTCAGGCTGTCGGCCGCGGTCGTCCTGACCACGTACTTGGCCACGGTCTCCGAACGATCGGACGGGCGCCGATCCGCTCCGCGCCACGCCTCGTCCGCCCTTGCCGAGCGGTGCACTACCGGTGCTTCCGGCTTCAACGAGTAGCGCGGAGGCATAGTCCGCGGCGGTGTTCCGTGGGCGGCGAACGCCCGCTGCGACTCGGCGGCGGCCCAGCGTTTGATCTGGGTGGAATCTGCCGCGTACCGCACCCCGAGCCGGGAAAGCACCTTGGACAGGTACGGGAGTGGAGCATCGGCCTCGCGGATGAGGGCGGAAAGAATCGGCACGTCCTCGCGCAGCGGAGCGTCCACCTGGACAAGCAGCTCGCACCTCTCGGCCTCCGAGTGCCGCCGCGGCCTCCGGCCGTACGGTCACCAAGTGCAAGGCAAACCGACCTCTACAAGGAGGAACCTTCCACATGCGGCAGGTGCACTGCGCCGCCCGTCGGATCCGCCTTGCCCAACTCCAACTCCCCGACCTTCTGATCCCCGCTCATCTCTCCGGTCAGCCGGAACCCCAGCCCCAGATAAAACCCCTCGGGGCCGTCCTCGCCCGGGTGCCAGGTGGTGGTCAGGCGGGTGCCGCCGCGGCGGCCAATTTCAGCGGCCACAGACTCGACCGCGAAGCGGCCATAGCCGCGGCCCTGTTCGCCGACCGCGATGTTAAGCCGCCACAGGCCCGAGCGGATGTCGGCGCCCCTGCCGTCGCCCGCGAAGTCGATGTCGAGGAAAGCCATGAGGAAACCGACTGGCCGCTCGCCGTCGAAGATGATGCGGGGCCAAGCGATGCCTGGGTACACGTACGCCTCAGCGAGGGACTTCACGACCGGCGCGACCAGGCGCTCCTGATCAGGGCGAACCTTCAGGCCGATCGCGACATCGAAGTTGGCGGCAGTGACCGTTTCCAGGCGGAGCGTGTTCGTCATGCGAGCACCGTAGGCCAGCGGATCAAGTGGTTTTCTTGGCGTCGCACACCTCCCGCAGACGACGACACCGCCAGCCTCCTCCCGGCTCCATGCCGTGGTCCACGAAGCACGACCACCACGGCGACCGACCCTTGACGAAAGAGATAGGGGCACCCCCCCCGCGACGGAAGCGAGGTCACGGCAGCGGACCGGGGCGCATTGAGACGCCATGCGTCTTGGATCAGGGGGAACTGGATATTGGACCTACTCAGTGGTCGGGTGCGAGGGTCGTGACACACCCTTGTCTCCCCCCGTCCACTCCCGGAAAGGTCCCGCTGTGACCGACCAGAACGACGTCGTGATCTGCGAACCGCTGCGCACCCCCATCGGCCGCTTCGGCGGGGCCTTCGCCGGGCAGACGCCGGCCTCCCTCGCCGCCCGTGTCATCGCCGAGGTCGTCGCCCGTACGGGAATCGACCCCGACCGGGTCGACGAGGTGATCCTCGGGCACGCCTACCCGTCCTCCGACGCCCCCGCCATCGGCCGGGTCGCCGCCCTGGACGCCGGACTCCCGCAGTCCGTCACCGGCCTCCAGACCGACCGCCGCTGCGGCTCCGGGCTCCAGGCCGTCCTCGACGCGGCGATGCAGGTCAGGGCCGGGTTCAGCGAGGTGGTGATCGCCGGAGGCGTCGACGTGATGAGCGCCGCCCCGTACTACACCCACGACGGCCGCTGGGGCATCAAGGGCCCCGGACTCCAGCTCCACGACTCGCTGGCCCGCGGCCGCGTCACCGCGGGCGGCGTCAACCACCCGGTGCCCGGCGGCATGATCGAGACGGCGGAGAACCTCCGCCGCGCGTACGCCATCAGCCGCGCCGACCAGGACGCCCTGGCCCTGCGCTCCCAGCAGCGCGCCGGCCGCGCCATGGCCGAGGGGCGGTACGCGGCGGAGACCGTCCCCGTCACCGTGAAGACCCTCCCCCACTCTCGGCTGCGCTCGAGCGGGGGGACCCCCATGGGCGAGACGGTGGTCACCGCCGACGAACACCCCCGCCCCGACACCACCGCCGAACAGCTCGCCGCGCTCCGCCCGATCCTGGGCAAGTCCGACCCCGAGGCCACGGTCACCGCGGGCAACGCCAGCGGCCAGAACGACGCGGCGGCCGCCTGCCTGGTGACCAGCGCCGCCACCGCGGAGCGCCTCGGGCTCACCCCGCTGGTGCGCCTGGTCTCCTTCGCCCGCGCGGGCGTGCCCGCCGCCACGATGGGCATCGGCCCCGTCCCCGCCACCCGCACCGCGCTCGCCCGCGCCGGGCTCACCCTCGCCGACCTCGACCTGATCGAGCTCAACGAGGCCTTCGCGGCCCAGGTGCTGGCCTGTACCCGCGAACTGGGCCTCGGCGAGCGGGACCACGAGGAGCGGATCAACGTCAACGGCTCCGGCGTCTCCCTCGGCCACCCCGTCGGCGCCACCGGCGCCCGCATCCTCGCCACCCTCACCCGCGAACTGCACCGCCGCGAGGCCCGCTACGGCCTGGAGACCATGTGCATCGGAGGCGGTCAGGGCCTCGCCGCGGTCTTCGAACGCATCGCTGTCTGAGACCCGAAGATGCCGTCGGCCACGGCGCGCCGGGCTCACCGTCCTTCGTGAGGAGCGTTGTGGATTTCCGGCCCGGCGCCGAGACCGGGCGGGCGTGCAACACGGCGCCGGAACCAGGCCGACCTGCTCTCCTGAGCGGCCGTGGATCCGTTACGGCCGGGCCGGTAGCCCCCTACGCGCGTGAGGACGAGGTGTGCGGGGTGACGCGGCACGAAGGCGTCCGTAGCTGTCAACCCTGACGATCGTCGAGGTCCGGTGTTGCCATTCGGCTCGGGTTCTCGGCTCTTCCCGCTTCTACGTTCGGGGTCATGGAACAAGAACCGCGAAGGAAAGTCCGAGCCGGTGGGCTGCTCGGCGCGTTAGCCGTCCTGGGCTCGGGAGCAGGGGTTGTCACTTGGCTGTCCCCCGGCGGGCTGGGTGAGATGAGTGCTGTCGAGGTCACGGGTGGAGCTTCGGCGTCCGCGTACCGGTCGGTGACCGGGGCGGTGGCGGACGCACCGTCATGGCTGGGCCCGCTCCTGGAAGCGGCCGGCGAGGGCACTCTTGTGATTCTCGGAATGTTGCTGGTCTGGATGGGGTGGACGGCAATCCGCCGCGAAGACGCACGGGGGATTGCCGGATCCCTGCTGATCGGCCTCGGCACTGTCGTGGCCTATGCGGTGAGCGAAGCGGTGAAGCTCGTGGTGGACGAGGAGCGTCCATGCCGTGCGTTACGCACAGCCGCCGAACCCGTCGCGGAATGCCCCGGAGTGGGGGACTGGTCGTTCCCGAGCAACCACGCCACCCTGGCCGCCGGGTTGGCCGTCGGTCTCGCCGTGCTGCGGCCCCGCCTCGCCGCGATCACGCTGCCGCTGGCCGGGGCCGCTGCACTGCTGCGCGTGCTGGTGGGGGTCCATTACCCGCACGACGTGCTCGCCGGCGCGACGCTCGGCGGCGCGGTCGTGGCTGCCGTGCTGCTCGCGTTCATGCCCGTTGCCCAGTTGGCTGCATCACGGCTGGGCACAAGGCGGAACGGTCCCGGCCTCGTGGGCTACGACCGCGGCAGCGGCCCGGTTGTCCACGCCCAGCCTCGCCAGGATGGAACTCACGTGGGCTTTGACCGTTCCCTCCACCACATGGAGCCGCCGGGCGATCTGCCCGTTGGACAGGCCGCCTCCGAGAAGGGCCAGGACCTCCCTCTCCCGGGCGGTGAGGGCGGCGACCCGGTCGCGGGCGGCGGAGCGCCGACCGGCCAGGGTGCCCGCGCCCGTCGCGGCGAGGTGGGCGATGACCCGGGCCGCGACTTTCGGTGACAGGTAGGCGGCGCCTTCGGCCACCGCACGGACTCCGGTGATCAGTTCCTCGGGCTCGCCCGACTTGATCAGGAAGCCCGCCGCACCACCGCCGAGCGCCTTGAGGATGTAATCGTCCTCCCCGAAGGTCGTCAGCATGATGATGCTCGTGGTCGGCACCGTGTTGCGGATCTCCGCGGCGGCGTCGATGCCGTTGATCCCCGGCATGCGGATATCGAGTACAGCCACCGCGGGACGATGGCGCCGGACCATCTCCACGGCGTCGTGCCCGTCGACGGCTTCGGCGACGACTTCGATGTCCGCATCCGTGGCGAGAACCGCGCGTACCCCTGCGCGGATCATCGGCTCGTCGTCTGCGATCAGCACCCGGATCATCGGACGCTCACGGCGTGATCGTGTCCAAGGACACCAAGATGTCCTTCCGGAAGCAGAGCCGGTAGGCGTCGCCGGACCGGTCGTCGAACCGGTCGGCCGTCATCGCGTAGTACTCGCACGTTATGCCGTCTCCCGTCGGCTCGGCGGTCAGCGGTCGAGGGTTCGCCTGCCGGTCCGGCAGATGACGCTCCACCTCGGAACGATCTTGCCCTACACGCAGGCGGGCATAGTCGCGTGGGTCCAAAACCGACTGTGACGCCGCCAGCATCTCCCCTCCGATGAGAGCTCCGCTCAGCAGAGCTCCCGTCACAAGGGGCAGCATGACGGCGGCGGCCAGGGTCCGGCCGACCCGGCGCCGAGCACGGCGATGTTCCTGCGGCAGCTCGTCACCGGAGGAGGCGGAGGGCGCGAGCGGCAGGGGTGGCGAGGGTGTGTGCGGGATACGCGCGACGACCGCGTAGCCTCCGTCGCGCGGGCCGTGGCCGAACGAACCGCCGGTCAACCGCATACGTTCTTCGAGACCGATCAGGCCACGTCCTCCACTCCCGGGCCGGGGCCGCTGGTTGGCCGCAGACGAGGGCGGACCGTTCTCCACCACGACCCTTGTCTCCGCTGCCGTATGCGTCACATGGACCGTCACGGCCGCACCGGACGCGTGCTTGGCAACGTTGGTCAGAGCTTCCTGTACGACCCGGTGAGCCGTCTGTCTGACCACGGGCGGCGGGTCGTCCGCCTCACCGTCGATGCGCAGCTCCACCTTGAGACCGGCCGCGGAAGCCTCGGAGCTCAGGGTCGCAAGGCTGGAGTCGTTGGCATCCATGGGCGTTGTACCGGTCTCCTCACGCAGAACACCGATCACCTCCCCGAGACGCTCCACCGCGGCTGCGGCTCTGGCTCGGATGTCTCCCGCGGCGTTTCGGTGGTGTTCTTCGAGGCCCGGTGCGAGTTTGAGCGCGCCGGCCGACAGGGCGATCAGGCTGAGGTCATGGCCGAGCACGTCATGCATGTCCTGGGCAATACGCGCCCTCTCGCGCAGCCGGGCTTGATCGGCGATCAGCTGCTGTTCGCGCTGCAGCTGATCGGCACGCTCCCACCCGGCCCGGACAAGCTGCTGATACTGGCACCAGAACCGACCCGCGAACCAGGGCAGCATCATGGCGGCAACGATCACAGTCACCAACCGGCCGGCGAGAGGGAGCCACGCAGGAACGACGGACAGCGCCACCACACCGACCGCGAGAGTCCCGGCCAGGGCCAGCGCCGTCGGCGTGGTCCGCCCAGGCCGTCGCCCTGTCAGGAACGCGGCTATGCCAGTCGGGACGACCCACCACAGGTTCATCACGCTCAGACCCGCAGCCACCGCCGTCGCCGCGGTGAAGATGATCCGAGGATCACATGCCCGCCGTAACACAGCGGTGCCCGTCGCAGGGTCACCGTCGATCATGTCCACGGAGGTGACGGTACGGACATCGGGCGCCCTCCGATACTGCCGAAAGTCCAACTTCTGGGCCAGTGAACGGCGAACGCCGACGCGTCCCCAGCCCTGTACCGTGCGTGCCGGCGCAAGGACCGCTCAGACGTGTGGATTCGGCGGACCGTGTGCGAGACCGTGCTCCCGCGCCGGCCCACGGTGGCTGTGCGCTACGAGGCGCCTGCACTGGTCGCCGCGATCAACGAGGCGCTGTGAGCCTGCGACGTCAGGCCAGGCTGCGGCGTGCCAGGGCGAGAAACTCCGCCTTGAACGGCTCGAGGCGCTCGGACAGGTTCCCCTCGTCACGCTCCTGCCAGACCGCTTGATTGAGGGCGCGGGCGTAGGCGGTCGTCGGTGAGTGAAGGCCAGGAGCACACAGCAACTCGATGCTCTTCTCCGCTATGCGAAGACCGTCCATCGCGGGCCGGGCCGTCAGATACCAGTCATCACCCACCTCCCACCGAGGCGGGCGGGCATGCGCCACGCCCTCGGCCTCCAGCGCGCACCGGATGAACTCCTGCACGGTCCTGATCTGCTCGGTACGACGCTCCTGCGCCCACGCCGCAGCCCGTCTTCGTTCTTCAGCCCGGTCGGCCGTCCGCTGCGTCGTGCGCTGCGTCAGATACGTCAACGCCCCGCCTACAACCACACCGGCCATCGAAATCACTGGGGTCCACAGGTCTCCTGCCACGGCCGACTAGTACCAGGACCTGCCCACCGACCGCTACCGATCTTGCGAGAGAGGCACGCCTGCCCAGGTACCGACCCGCTCCAGGACACGCTTCCGGTACACGCCCTGGCCCGATCACGATTTCGGCGGCAAGATCATGAACGGTGCCGGCATCCCGGGCGGCCTGGCGTTCGTCCGGGAAGACCGGAAGGCGCTGGAGCGCGGCTGCGACGTGTCGTCGTCTCCTGCGGCCCCCGCCGACCGCCTGACCGTCGCGGCCTGCCAAGGTGGGCCGCGAACCGCACGAAACGAACACGCACCGCACCGCACCGCACCGCGCAAAGGAACACCATGGGCAGACAACGCATCACCGTCTGTCTGCCGCCCGTCGGCCCCGATGGGCTGAAGCAGGCGATCGGGCAGGCCATGGCCCCCTTCTGGTACGACCGTGAGGACCGCCCCCACCCGGACTGGGTGGGGGAGTGGAGCTACTGGTTCGTCTCCGGGGCGGGCTGCCTCTTCGACGTGCTGCCCGGTCACGAGGGCGACCCCCGGTTGGTGCGGTACGACGACTGGACCGATACCCCCGAGGACCTGCCGCCCTCCCGATGCCACGGCGGCCCGCGCGCCCTCCTCGACCTGGACACGCCCCGCGCCGCCGAGGCCCGCCGGGCGGGCGCCACGTGGACGGCGTACCACGCCTTCGCCGACCGCTACCCACCCGCGCTGCCCTTCCACCACTTCGCCGAGCGGGCGAGGACCCTGGAGCCCGAACACGCCAGGGAGGCGGCCCTGGCGTCCTTCCGCGCACAGCCCCTGATCCAGGCGATCGAGGCGGACCCCGCCCTGGAGGAGAGGTTCGGCTCCGACCCGGTCCTCCACTTCGACGAGGACCGGGAGACCTACGTGGCCCGCCATGTGGCCGCCGTGCTCCCCACCCCCGCCCTGCTCACCCTGGACGGGCGCTGGGTGGAGGGCGGGGGCCCCGACCACTCACGGATGTTCCACGCCTGTCTGGACGGCCTGCCCGGGGACACCATGGTCGTGCGGGTCCTCTACCACGCGTGACGGACCGGCGCCGGGCCCGTCGCCTTCCGGGATCAGCGCTTCCTCAGGGCGAACACGCCCCATCCCAGGTACTCGCGCTGGTAACGGACGTGCAGCGCGGGTGCGGCGGCCAGCTCCGCGCGCATCTCACCGGCCAGCTCGTCGTCGGGGTTCGCGTCGAGCCAGCGGCGGATGCTGAGCCACTGCGCGGCGACGTACCGGTCCCAGCCCCGCTGGTCGGCGAGCACCATCTCCACCACGTCCCAGCCCAGCTCACCGAAGTGTTCGAGCAGCTCGGGCAGCGCGAAGAAGTCGTCCCGGGCCGTGGCGTGACACGCCTCGACGGCTTTCAGGTCCGGCGGCTCCCGGCGCCAGTACGGCTCACCGATCAGCAGCAGACCGCCCGGCCGCACCGAGCGCTCCAGCAGCCCGACCGTGCCGGCCACGCCGCCGCCGATCCAGGTGGCGCCGAGGCACGCGGCCAGGTCGACGGGTTCCGGCGCGATGTGCCCGGACGCGTCACCGTGCACGAAGGCGACCCGGTCCGCCACGCCCAGCTCCGCCGCCCGTTCACCGGCGGCGGCGAGGAAGACGGTGCTGATGTCGACCCCGGTCCCCGTCGCGCCGTGGTCGCGCGCCCAGGTGCAGAGCAACTCGCCGCTGCCGCAGGCGAGATCGAGAATCCGGGTCCCCGGAGCCAGGCGCAGGGCCCGGCCCAGGGCGGCCAGGTCCTCTTCGGTGAACGGGTTGTGTACGCGATGGCCGCTCTCGCGAATGGTGAAGGCACGGGGAAGGTCCACGCGGGGAAGCTAGGCCGCCCCGGCACCGCTGTCCACCGAATTACCTGCCCTTCCGGCGGGACGCACCGGCCGACCGGCCACGGCCCCTCTCGTCGTCACCGCTCCGCACCCCCGTACAGATAGCTCGCCGCGCCGTCCAGCGTGGCCCGGCTCCACTCCGCCACCTCGACGGGGCCCATAGCCGCCCAGTCCGGGGTCCGTTCGACCATCGCCTGCCCCAGTCTGCGGCCCAGGGCGACCAACCGGGCGCCCTCGTCCGACCGCTCGTCGGCGTACCGGCGCAGCGCCTCGGCCGCGGACGACGAGGCGCGCAGGGCCCGCTCCAGACAGAGCGCGTCCTGGAGCGCCTTGGTCGCGCCGCTCGCGGTGTGCGGGCGGGTGATGCTCGCCGCGTCGCCGGCCAGCAGGAAGGGCGGCTCCGCGACCCGGGGCACATGGAAGTCGGCGACGTCGTGGCACGCCAGGGAGGTGTGCACGCCCCGGCCGACGACGTCGGCCCAGTCCGCGGGGAAATGCTCCTCGGCGACGCGCCGCACGTACTCCTCGCGCCCGGCGGTCCACGACGGCGGCGGAGGCGGGCCGTAGAGGGCGTAGGCCAGCAGCCGGGACCCCTCGACGGCCCCCGGGATCAGGTAGAAGACGCCGTGCCCGCCCTGGAACCCCAGGGTGATCCAGGCAGTCCGCACCAGTTCCCCCAGGTGCGGGTGGGCCGCGAGCACGTCGAGCGGGAGAGTGCCGCGCCACACCACGTACCGTGCCGGAACCGGTCGCACCTGTGGCGCGACGGCCGCCCGGGTGACGGACCGCGGCCCGTCCGCCCCGACGACGATGTCGTACCGCGCCTCCGACTCCGCCGTCCGGATCACCGCGCCGCCCGACGGATGGCGCAGCACTTCCGTGACGGGGCGGCCCCGGTGGTACGTCACGCCGTCGGCGCGGGCACGCAGCGTGCGCCACAGCAGCCCCCAATGACAGGGCGTCACCGCGGCTGGCTGCCGTGCCAGTTCGCGTGCGGTGCGCTGCCCCGGCTCCCCGGTGAGCCAGACCCGTGACGGGACCGGCGCCGTCGGCATGCCGGCGTCCAGATAGCCGGCCCCGACCAGCTCCGCGTGGAGCGGAGGCGGGACGACGATGCCGAAGCCCCGGTCCTCCAGCGCCCCGTCGCTTCGTTCGTACACCGTGACGTCGGCCCCGGACCTGACCGCCGCGATCGCCAGGGCGCAGCCGGCGACGCTCCCGCCGACCACCCCGACGCGAAGTCCCGCTCCCGTCACGTCCGCCACCGCCTTCTCCGGTTGGTGCCCGGCAACCATCTTGACGTCCGGCACGGGCACCGGCCTGCGAAACCATGAAGGTCCGGCCGGACAGCTGCTCGCTGTCCGGCCGGACCTCATCGTGAACGGGGCTACATCACTTCTGCGAGGCGCGGCTGCGGCGCATCAGCAGACCGCCACCGAGCACCAGGGCGGCGCTGGCGCCACCCGCGATGCCCAGGTTGTCGTTGGTACCGGTGTGCGCCATCTGCGGCGGCTTGTGGTGCTTGGACGGCGTGTGGTGCCAGGTGTGCGTCGGCGGGTGGTGCGGGTGCCAGGTGTGGGTCGGCGGGTTGTGCGTGGGCGGGTTGTGGTGCGGGGGGTGCGTGGGCGGGTTGTGGTGCGGCGGGTGGTGCGGGGGGTGGGACGGCGGGTTGTGCGGGGGGTGGGTCGGCGGGTTGTGGTGGTGGCTGGGCGGGCAGTTGTGGTCGTGGTGGTGCTTCGGCGGCTTCGGCGGCTTGTGCGGCTTCGGCGGGTGGTGGGGGTGCCCGGGCTGGCAGGCGCAGTCGTGGTCGTGGTGGTGCTTCGGCGGCTTGTGGTGGTGCGGGGGCTTCGGGGGCTCGACCGCACCCGACTCGTTCTCGCACTCGTTGCCGGCCGCGGGGTTCAGCGCGCCGATCACGTTCACCGTGTTGCCGCAGACGTTGACCGGAACGTCGACCGGGACCTGGACCAGGTTGCCCGAGAGCACGCCGGGGGAGTTGGCGGCGACACCGTGGGCGTCCGCGCCCTGGGCGTGACCGGCCTCCGAGCCGCCGCCCTCGTTCTCGCACTCGTTGCCGAACGCGGGGTTCAGCGCGCCGACCACGTTCACCGTGTTGCCGCACACGTTGACCGGGACGTGCACAGGCACCTGCACGGCGTTGCCCGAACCGACACCGGGCGAGCCGATCGCGGCACCGTCGGCCGCGGCGTCGGCGAACGCGTAACCGCCGGAGGCGGTCAGGATGCCTGACGCCGCCGCCATGACGAGCACGCTTTTACTCAAGGCTTTTCGCATGGTTGCCCCTTCTTAGGACATTCGCGCGGGCGGTATGGACCCGCAATTCATTCATCAGCCGGTGCGGAACCGGCGGGCCTGCCGGTTCAGCTGGGTGGGCGTCCCGTCGGGCGAGCCTGACGACACCCCTAACGACGCCGAAGCGAGGGAGAAACGTGGAACCAGTGAAAATCCTGTGATCACTCGGACGGGCTACGCGTATGTGTTCGCCCGGATGCGGGCGATCGATATACGCGTATGCGTGCACCTACGGTTCTGTCCCCATGGTGCTCGACCGCCTTTCGTACGGGCGTCCGCACACTCCCGGCATTCGAGTGAATAGTGATAACCAAACGTCCGGAAGCCAGTTGGTCAGTGCGCTCCGGTACGGGGCATCCAGTACGAGAAGGGTTCATCGTGATCAAGAAGGTCCTGGCTACGGGAGCCGTCGCCGCCTCCATCCTCGGTCTCGGCGCTACGCAGGCGATGGCCATCGGCGACGCCGGCGGCACGACCTCCATCAACGGCAACGGTGCCTCTCAGTCCTTCGGCAACGCCGAGACGCACGGCGACGGCAGCCCGCAGTTCGGCCTGGTCCAGGGTTCGCTGAACAAGCCCTGCGTCGGCCTGCCGCTCAAGGCCAACGTCGGTTCGCTGATCGGCCTCATCCCGATCGCGGTCCAGGACGTCAACGTCCTGTCGTCGCCGCAGAACCAGCAGTGCACCGAGAACTCCACGCAGGCCAAGGGCGACGAGCCGCTGTCGCACATCCTGTCCGGCATCCCGGTTCTCTCCGGCAACGGCGCCGGCAACAGCTGATCGAGTTGCCCACAGGCCCGGGCCGTCGGCGTTTCCCGTCCGGCGGCCCGGGCCTGCTGCTGCCTTCCCCGGTTCTCCCGAGCGACAAGAAGCGACGGACGACCGCGACGGTGACAGTCCGTGACCGCGACTGCGTCATTCGGGCGGATTCCGAAGAATCTTCCTGATAAGGAGTTTCGCTTACCGTCTGAAATCGTTACGAATCACAGCGGCGGAGTTACGAGTGATCAGGACTGCGCTCGTGCGGCACGAAATTCGTGGCCGCTCCGGACTCCGTCGAAGAAAGGGATGAAAGTGAAGTACACCAAGATCGCCGCCGTCGCCGCCGGAACCCTCATGGCGATGGGTGCTGCCGCCCCGGCCTTCGCCGACTCCGGCGCCGAGGGTGCGGCCGTGCACTCCCCGGGCGTCCTGTCCGGCAACGTCGTCCAGGTCCCGATCCACATCCCGGTGAACCTCTGTGGCAACACCGTGAACGTCATCGGGCTGCTGAACCCGGCCTTCGGCAACACCTGCGCCAACGTCTGATCCACGTGCGCCGAATTCGTTCGGCGCCGGACGGCCCCGGATCGCATGCTCTGCGATCCGGGGCTTTCCTCTTTTCTGCGTCCGTCCCGGGAGTGCGCGGCCCTCCTCGATGCGGCGGAACGGCCGAAGCGATTCCACCGGCCCGGGGCGCGGTGCGCCGGCGGCTGGGGGCGGACATCCGGGCGGGCGCGCGGGACGGATTACCCACAGTGCATCACCGAATGGCGTCCGGTGTCCTCCCCCGTACCCGAATCAGTGATTAGTCATGCAATCTGCAGAGACCTCGGGGAGGGGGAAAGCGGTCCGGAGAAAAACGGGACCACCCAGTTGCCCGGCCGCAATCGGATCGTTACCCAGAGAGAAAGCGGCAGAAGTCACAGCTAAAGAAGGCTGGTGCGGCGCGGGGACGCGACCGAAACGGATGCCGCTGCAGAAGGGAACCCGAAAGTGAAGTACGCGAAGACAGCTGCGTTCGTCGCCGGTTCCGTGGTTGCTCTCGGAACGGCTGCTCCCGCCTTCGCCGTTACCAACGCCACGGCCCCCACCTTCAGCCTCGACGGCGGTGTCAACCAGGTGGTGGCCGCGGCCCCGCAGGCCGTCGACCCGGTCGTCGACACCGTGGGCGGCGCCGCCGAATCGCTGCAGAAGGACGGCACCGTCACCAAGGTCGCCGACCAGGCCACCGGCGCGGTGAAGGGCGCAGCCCCGCTCATGGGCGGCCTCCCGGTCGGCGGCTGATCCGTCCCCACGACGGCGGTTCCCGCCTCTCTCCGAGGCGCGCGCCTCGCTCCGGTGACGCGTACTTCGTGACCGCACGGACCGCGGAAACACCGTTCGAGTGAAGCGCCACAACCATTTCCGCCACCGCGAGTTGATCAGGTCGCTCCGGACAGGCGGGCAACAGAAAACCCCAGAAGGGCTATTTCATGATCAAGAAGATTATGGCCTCGGCGGCCGTCGCCGCTTCGATCGTCGGCGTCTCCGCCGCGGTCGCGCCGTCGGCGATGGCCATCGGCGACGCCGGCGGCACCACGTCGGTCAACGGCAACGGCGCGGTCCAGTCCTACGGCAACTCCGCCACCCACGGTGACTGGAGCCCGCAGTTCGCGCTCATCCAGGGCTCGCTCAACAAGCCCTGCATCGCCCTGCCGGCCAAGGCCAACGTCGGTTCGCTGATCGGTGCCATCCCGATCGCGGTCCAGGACATCAACGTCCTGTCGTCGCCGCAGAACCAGCAGTGCACCGAGAACTCCACCCAGGCCAAGGGTGACGAGGCGCTGTCGCACATCCTGTCCGGCATCCCCATCCTGTCCGGCAACGGCGTCGCCAACGACTAGTCGTTCCCGAGGCGCCTTCCGAGGCGCCGCGGTTCCTGGACCACGCGTGGGGCCGACCCGTCCTCGTGGCAGCCGGACTTCCGGCCGCCCGGACGAGTCGGCCCCACGTCGTGTGCCCGGCGTGCGGCCGGATGCTGCCCCGAAAGGACGGGGCGCTGGGCCGGTTGCCGTAGTGGTGGCGGACGCGCATCGCCGTACCGGGTAAGGGCCCTTCATGGACCAGTACGACAGTCAGCGACGGCGGGACCCGCACCGGTACCCGCAGGACGGCACACCGATCTACGACCGCCTCCTCGCCGAGTGGCAGGCGGCGGCGCGCCGCGAAGCCGCTCCGCCGGATGGTGCGGAGCCCGGAACGCCGTGCGTGGGCGGCCTCCTCCCCGGGGCGCGCGTCTCCGGTGAGGGTGCACGGGGTTGACGCCGGGACGTCGAACTTATTCCGGATGCAACCCATTTGAGTGGAACCGCGGAACCGAAGCCTCCGTAAGAGGTTGATCAGTACGTTCCAGAACGGAACGCTCCGAAAGGTGAAGCGTGATGAAGAAGATGATGGCCGGCGCGGCAGTGGCCGTGTCCCTGGTCGGCCTGTCGGCCGCCGCGGCCCCCACGGCCATGGCGATCGGTAACGAAGGGGGCACCACGTCGGTCAACGGCAACGGCGCCGTCGACTCGTTCGGCAACAGCGTGACCCGGGGTGACGGCAGCCCGCAGTTCCAGCTCGTGCAGGGCACGCTGAACAAGCTCTGCGTCGGAGCGCCGGTCAAGGCCAACGTGGGTTCCCTCGTGGGCCTCCTCGTGCCCGTGGCGGTCCAGGACATCAACGTCCTGTCCTCCCCGCAGAACCAGCAGTGCGCCGACAACTCCACCCAGGCGAAGGGCGACGAGGCCCTCTCGCACCTGGTGGACGGCATCCCGGTCCTCTCGGGGAACGGCGTCGCCAACCACTGAGTCCGGACACACACCGCGGGCGGCCCGGGAGATCCGGGCCGCCCGCGGCGTGTGGTGAGGCGCCTGAGCGCGTGGACGCCCACCGCCCCACGGGGAGCGGTGGGCGTCCGCGCGCGGGACGCGGACGGCGCGGTCCGCGCGCCGGGTGCGGTCAGCGCAGGCCGCGTACCGGAAGCACGCAGTGGGCGGAGGTCGCGATGACCTCCGGGTCGCCCGCGAACAGGCGCAGTTCCTCCTCGCCCACCGGGAGCCCCGGGGCGCCCTGCGGCCACGGGCGGGTCGCGAACATCGCGTGCACCTCGCCCTGTTCGGTGGCGGCGGCCAGCCACTGGGGCGGCACGGGGTACTGGGCCTTGAAGTGAGGCAGCGTCAGGACCGCCTGGCCCGCCTGGACGAGGAGCTTCACGGGGAGGCCCGGCGTCTCGTCGGCGCGCACCGGTCCGCCGCCGACCGGGAGTCCGCAGCGGTCCAGCGCGGCGCGCATCGCGGCCTCGCCGACGGCCGGCCCTTCCGATCCGTCGCCCAGCGAGTAGGCGAGCAGGAAGGCGACATCGTGCCCGGTGTGGTGGTGCTCGCCGCTCCAGCCGATCAGGGTGAGCGTGCCCAACTGGGCCTGGGTGAACGAGCCGGAGGCTGTCTGGGGGGAGGTCATGTCCGGCACCCTAACCGTCCGCGACCGGTCGATCTCCATGCGTATCACCCGATCGAGGGAGAGTGCGTCATATTCCGTCCGCAGCCGCAGCCGCAGCCGCGCCGGCCCTGCTTCGGCGCATCTGCCCGCCGGCCCACCCGAACGATGTGCCGCCGTAAATACGTTGGCGCCACCGGGCCGCGGCGGACTATCGTGTGCAGCGTTACGGACCGCGGGGAAGACCGCTGGTTCCGGGTCGTGCGTGAAACCGGAGGTGAGGACATTGATGACTGTCGCTGCGATGGGCGCTGCCCACAAGCCGAAGAGCATCGTTCCCACCCCCGTGGCCGCCGGCTGACCTGCACCGAGCACGTCCGCGCCGCAGTGCGCGTTGCCGGGGCCACCCTGTGAAGGGTTTCCCTTGTCTTTCCCGTCTTCTTCTCCTTCCTCCTCCCTCTCCACTCTTCAGAGCTCGTCTCCGTCGCACCCCCTGTCCGCCTACGGCTGGGACGACGGCTGGGAGGCCGAGTTCGCCCCGTACGCCGCACAGGGGCTGCTGCCCGGACGCGTGGTGCGCGTCGACCGCGGGCAGTGCGACATCGTCACCGCGCAGGGCGCGATCCGCGCGGACACCGCGTTCGTCGTGCCCCGTGACCCGATGCGGATCGTCTGCACGGGCGACTGGGCGGCCGTCGACCCCGACGGCGACCCGCAGTTCGTCCGTACGCTGCTGCCGCGGCGCACCGCCTTCGTGCGCTCGACCTCGTCCAAGCGTTCCGAGGGCCAGGTGCTCGCCACCAACGTCGACCACATCGCCATCTGCGTCTCGCTGGCGGTGGAGCTCGACCTGGGCCGGGTGGAGCGGTTCCTCGCCCTGGCCATGTCCAGTACCGACGGTGACGCGCTCCTGCGTGACGTCGCGCCGACGGGGGGCGGGGCGGCCGAACCCCTCGTCGTCCTGACCAAGGCCGACCTCGTACCGGACGCCGCGACCCTGGCCCATCTCGTCCAGGACGTCGAGCGCCTCGCGCCGGGCGTGCAGGTGCTGCCCGTCAGCTCTGCCACCGGCGAGGGCGTCGACGTGTTCTCCGCGATCGTCTCCGGCGGTACGAGCGTGCTGCTCGGCGTCTCCGGCGCGGGCAAGTCCACGCTCGCCAACACGCTGCTCGGGCACGACGCGATGGAGGTGCAGGCCATCCGTGACATCGACGGCAAGGGCCGGCACACCACCACGACCCGCAACCTGCTGGTCCTGCCCTCCGGCGGTGTCCTGATCGACACCCCCGGGCTGCGCGGGGTCGGGCTGTGGGACGCGGAGGCAGGCGTCGGCCAGGTCTTCTCCGAGATCGAGGAGCTGGCCACCCGGTGCCGGTTCCACGACTGCTCCCACGCGGCCGAGCCCGGCTGCGCGGTGCTGGCGGCGATCGAGGACGGGTCGCTGCCCGAACGGCGCTACGACAGCTACCGCAAGCTGCTGCGGGAGAACCAGCGCATCGTCGCCAAGACCGATGCCCGGGTCCGCGCGGAGATCCGGCGCGACTGGAAGCGCAAGGGGGCCGAGGGCCGCGCCGCCATGGAGGCCAAGCGCGGCGGCCGCGTGCGGTAGCCGGAGCCCCCTGGTCGACGTCCGAAAACCGCGAGTGCGACGGTCTCCGAGGCCGCACACTGGACGGTGTGATGGACGAAGAGACCAGGTACGAGGCGGTGAGCAGCCGCGACGCGCGTTTCGACGGGGAGTTCTTCTTCGCCGTCGAGACGACCGGCATCTACTGCCGGCCGAGCTGCCCCGCCGTCACCCCCAAGCGCAAGAACGTCCGCTTCTACCCGACCGCGGCCGCCGCCCAGGGCAACGGCTTCCGGGCGTGTCGGCGCTGCCGCCCGGACGCCGTCCCCGGCTCCGCGGACTGGAACGTCCGGGCGGACGTGGTCGGCCGCGCCATGCGGATGATCGGCGACGGTGTGGTGGACCGGGAAGGCGTCCCCGGTCTCGCCCACCGGCTCGGCTACAGCGCGCGGCAGGTCCAGCGGCAGCTCAACGCCGAGCTCGGCGCCGGGCCCGTCGCCCTCGCCCGTGCCCAGCGCGCGCACACCGCACGGGTCCTGCTCCAGACCACCGCGCTGCCCGTCACCGAGATCGCCTTCGCGGCCGGTTTCGCCAGCGTGCGCCAGTTCAACGACACCGTCCGGCAGATCTACGCCCGCACCCCGAGCGAACTGCGCTCCGAGGCCGGCACCGGGCTCGGAGCCGCGGTCCGCCAGGCGCGCACCACCGGCATCCCCCTCCGGCTCGCGCACCGCGGCCCGTACGCGGCCCGTGAGGTCTTCGATCTGCTGGCCGCCGAGACGGTCGCCCGGATCGAGGAGGTCAGCGGCGAGCCGGGTTCCCGCACCTATCGTCGTACCCTGCGCCTGCCGCACGGCACCGGCATCGCGGCCGTGGACGAGCGGTCCGCGGGCCCCTGGCTGGAGGCCCGCATCCACCTCACGGACCTGCGCGACCTGACCACCGCGGTGCAGCGGCTGCGCCGCCTGTTCGACCTGGACGCCGATCCGTACGCCGTGGACGAGCTGCTCGGCGCCGACCCGGTGCTCGCGACCGGGGTGGCCGCCCGCCCGGGGGTGCGCTCGCCGGGCACGGCGGACCCGGAGGAGTTCGCCGTGCGGGCGCTGCTGGGCCCGGCGGCCGCCGGGGAGCTGGTCGCGGTGTACGGAAAGGTCCTGGACGTGCCCTGCGGCGGGCTCACCCACGTCTTCCCCGAACCGGGCCTGCTGGCCGGTGCGTCCCACCCCGCCCTGCGGGCGCTCGCCGCCGCCCTCGCCGACGGTGAGGTGCGGCTCGACGCCGGCGCCGACCGGGACGAGGCCGAACGGGCGCTGCTGCGGCTGCCGGGCATCGAGCCGGCCACCGCCGCGCTGATCCGGATGCGCGGCCTGGGCGACCCGGACGTGGACCCGTACGGGACGCCGGGCGCGGACCGGTGGCGGCCCTGGCGCTCCTACGGCGTACGACGCGCGGGGGCCGGGGCCGTCCGCACGCGTGAGGAGGCTCGGGCCGGCAGCGGGCCTCAGCCCCAGATCACCGCGCCGAGCCACGCCCCCGCCACCAGCAGGCACGCGAACAGCTCCGCGAGCACGGAGTAGCCGGTCGCCCGCATCACCGAGCGGACCGACGCCCAGCCGGCCCCGCGGCTGCCCAGCCGCAGCCGTTCCGCCCCGTAGATCACGCCCACGTACCCGGCGACCGCTCCGACCACCGGGACGACGAAGAACCCGATGATCCCGCCGATCCCGCCGAGCATCAGCGTCCGGCGTGGCGCCCCGGACTCACGGGGGCGGCGCGGGGGCAGCAGGGGTTTGAGCGCCTGGTTCAGCAGCAGCAGCGCCGTGGCCCCGATCAGGACCCCCCAGGCGGCCGGCGTCCTGTCCGTCAGCGCCCACCACAGGACGGCGGCCCAGACGATCGCCTGACCGGGCACACCGGGCACCAGTACACCGATCAGGCCGAGCAGCATGACCAGGGCGACGGCGACGAGCTGCCACACACTCATCTGACCAGCCTGCCGGAGTCCGGCCGGTCCCGCCCGTCGTCGATCCCCGCCCCGGGCTCGTAGGCGCAGCTCAGAGGCGGGGCGACGGGAGCGCCGGCCCGCTCAGGGGCGCGGCTCGCGGGCCACCCAGCCCCGCTCGTACGCGTGCCAGCCCAGCTGCAGCCGGGTCGACACCCCGGTGAGCTCCATCAGGCCCTTGACCCGGCGCTGCACCGTCCGCAGCCCCAGGTCCAGCTGCTTCGCCACGCTGGCATCGGTCAGACCGGCCAGCAGCAGCGACAGGATCTCCAGATCCGTCGGATCGGGACCCGTCAGCTCCTCGCCGACCCGTCCGCTCTCGCCGAGCCGCAGCGGCATCGCCTCGCGCCACACCGCCTCGAAGAGCCCCGTCAGCGACTCCAGCAGCCCGGAGGCGTGCACCACCAGAGCGGCGGGTTCCGCCCCGCGGCCGGTCAGCGGCACCATCGCCAGCGCCCCGTCCGCGATGACGAGTTTCGTCGGAACCCGGTCCACGACGCGGCACTGCTCGTTGCGGCTCAGCGCCGCCGAGAGCTCCACGATGCCCGACGGGAGCCCGAGCACCTCACGTTCGACCACCACCCGGAACGACACCCCGCGCGTCGCGGCCTGCTCCTCGGACTCGTTGTCGAGCCCGCTGACCGCGATCGGGTTCCCGGTGACCAGGGCGCACACCTCGCTCGCCGCCCCCAGCTGCAGCTGATGGAAACGGTGCGCCACCGCGCTCGCCCCGGTGACCACCTCGACCAGGTCGTGCACGGCCGGCTCGTCGGCGTCCGCCCGGTACTCCTCGGCCAGGAGCGCCGCCGCCAGCTCCGCCTGCTCCAGCTCGTGACGCTGCTGCGTCAGCAGTGCTCCCAGCGCGACGCCGGGCGGCGCCGCCACCCACCGCCCCGTACGGGCCGAGGACTGGGCCGCCAGTCCGTGCTGCTCCAGCCGCCGCAGTGCCCGCTCGGTGTCCCGTTCGGGCAGCGCGAGCCGGTGCGAGAGATCCGAGACCTCCGCGGCCCCCACCGCCACGAGCGCGCGGTAGGCCGACTCCTGTGTCTCGTCGAGACCTATGGCTCCCAGCATCCCCGGACCCCTCCGACCGTGTCGCGTCCCGCTGTTCGGCGACCGGCCGTGGCGGAAAGCGGCCACGGCGTAAACCCGCCGGGGCACATCATCCCCGTACCGCCCGTCACTCTGCCAATGTGGCGCCACCGCAGCACCAACAACCTCCGGAATGGGGTCCTTTGGGTCTGTCCGTTCCGGTTTTACTTGGGGAGAGCGATGCGTCCGATATCGCGTACGGCACTGGGGGCGGCCACCGCCGCCGTCCTCGCCGTCACGGTGATCGCGCCGTCCGTGGCAGCGCCACAGGGCGACGCGGGCACGAAGAGACCGCTGACCGGCAGCGCGGCCGCCACGGCCCAGCGGGACAAGCCCGTCACGGTCACCCTGGTCACCGGCGACAAGGTGCTGGTGAGCACCGACGGCTCGGGCAACGCCTCGGCCGTGGCGCTGCCCCGCGAGGACGGCACCGTCCCCCTCGTCCAGACCCGCCGCTCGGGCAAGGACCTGTACGTCTACCCGGACACCGCGGTGAAGGCGCTCGCCGGGGGCACCGTCGACGAGGAGCTCTTCAACGTCACCGGGCTCATCCGCCAGGGGTACGACGACGCGCACGCGGACTCCGTACCGCTGATCGCGACCTACTCCCAGAGCCTCGCACGCACCGCGCCCGCCACCCCGCGCGGCGCCGAGCGCGGCCTCGCCCTTCCGGCCATCGACGGTGTGGCGCTCAAGGCAGACAAGAAGCGGACCGCCGGATTCTGGTCGGACATGACCGGAACCAGCCGGTCCCGCTCCGCCGCCGGGCTGAAGAAGCTGTGGCTCGATCGCAAGGTCGAGGCCAGCCTCGACCGCTCGACCAAGCAGATCGGCGCCGACCTCGCCTGGGCCGCCGGTTACGACGGCAAGGGCACCAAGGTCGCGGTCCTGGACACCGGCGCGGACGCCGAGCATCCGGACCTCAAGGGCCGGATCACCGCGTCGGAAAACTTCACCGACTCCGACACCACCGACGACCGCCAGGGCCACGGCACCCACACCCTCTCCACCGTGGGCGGGTCCGGCGCGGCCAGTGACGGGAAGAAGAAGGGCGTCGCCCCCGGCGCCGACCTGCTCGTCGGGAAGGTGCTCAACGACAGCGGCTCCGGCGACTCCTCCTGGATCATCGCGGGCATGCAGTGGGCCGTCGACCAGAAGGCCGACGTCGTCTCCATGAGTCTGGGCAGCCCGGTCCCCACCGACTGCACCGACCCGATGAGCCTGGCCGCCGAGGAACTCGGCAAGAGCAAGGACACCCTGTTCGTCATCGCGGCCGGCAACTCGGGGCCGTCGCTCAACACCGTCTCCTCACCCGGGTGCGCGCCCAGCGTGCTGACCGTCGGCGCGGTCGATCGCGACGACTCCACCGCCTCGTTCTCCAGCCGCGGACCCGCGATCGGCTCGCACACCCTCAAGCCCGAGATCGCCGCCCCGGGCGTCGCGATCTCCGCCGCCGCGGCGGGAGGCCGCGGGATCTACGCCTACCAGTCGATGTCCGGTACGTCGATGGCCACCCCGCATGTCGCGGGCGCCGCCGCCATCGTCGGGCAGCGCCACCCCGACTGGACGGCCCAGCAGGTCAAGGCGGCCCTGGTGTCGTCCGCGAAGAGCGACATCCCCGGTGACGTACGCGAGACCGGCGGTGGCCGGCTCGACGTCAAGGCCGCCATCGACACGACGCTGACCGGCGCGCCCGCAATCCAGGGCGGCACCTTCAACTGGCCGCAGGACAGGACGGACCGCACCACGGTGCAGGTCCCGTACACCAATACCGGCGCCGAGCCGGTGAAGCTGTCGCTCACCGTGCAGGGCGTGACGGGCAACGACGGCTCCGCCGTCCGCTCGTCCGTCGCCGCACTCGGCGCGAAGAGCGTCACCGTGCCCGCCGGAGCGACCGTCGAGGTCCCGCTGAGGCTCGACCCGACCGCGAAGCTCCTGGACCACCAGTACGGCGACGTCACCGGCCGGGTCCTGGCCACCGCCGCCGGCGGCGTCAAGGTCTCCACCCCGTTCTCGCTGTACGTGGGCGCCGAGACCGTCACCCTGCGCGTCAAGCTGATCGACCGCAACGGCAAGCCCGCCGCGGGCTCGTCCTCGCTCGACGTCATCGGCACCGACACCGCCACCGGCGAGCGCCGCTTCAACGACGGCTCCACGGACCAGGTCTACGAGGTGCGCCCCGGCGCCTACTTCGTCTCCAGCTTCATCATCTCGGCCGACCCGGACGACGCCACCGGAAGCCTGCCCCGCTCGGTCGGCTACCTCGCCCGCCCTCAGCTGAACGTCACCAAGGACTCCGTCCTGGTACTGGACGCCCGCAAGGCGCACCCGCTGAAGGTGAGGACCGAGGACCGGACCACCGAGACCCGCAGCGCGACCCTCGCCTTCGGCCGCAGCTGGGACGACGCCTGGCTGCACTCGGGCTCGATCTCCGGGAGCGGAGTCATCAAGGACTACCTGGTCGACATCCAGGGCAAGGCCCGGGACGGCGACTTCGAGTTCAACAGCTTCTGGCGTGCCTACGCCCCGCAGATCGAAAGGCTCGCGGTCGTCGGCGGCGCCACGCTGCACCCCACCCCCGCGTCCTCCGGATCCGTCAACCTCGACGGAACGGGCCAGGCCGCCCTCGTCGACGCCGGCACCGGCACCCCCGACGAGCTGAAGGCCGCCGGTGTCTCCGGCCGGATCGCCCTGGTCCGCGTCGCGGACGACGGCTTCGTGGCCGGCCAGGCACGCAACGCCAAGGCCGCCGGAGCGGTGGCGGTCATCGCCCACCGCCCGTCCCCCGGCCCGTGGAAGCCGTCCGTCGGATACGGCGCGGCGCCCCTGCCCACGCTCGGCATCCAGGCGGACGAGGCGGCCGGCCTGAGCGCCGCCCTGGCCGCCGGACCGGTGAAGCTGAGCTGGAAGGCCACCGCGGTCAGCCCGTTCGTCTACAACCTGGCCTTCCCCGAGACGGGAACCGTCACCTCCGACCGCACGTACAAGGTCAGGGACCGGTCCCTCGGCACGGTCGAGTCCGCATACGAGTCCATGGGCGTCGCCGCCGACTACGTGGACACCCTTCTCGCTACCCGTCCCCACGGCGCCACGTACGGCGTCGGCGGGTTCGACACCGTCGCCGCACCCGGGCGGCGTACCGAGTACTACTCGGCGGGCGACGGCTCCTGGCAGCGCTACCTCTCCTCCAGCTTCCCCTGGGGCGAGTCCATGGTCGACAGGACGCGTACGTACCAGGCAGGCTCGCACCGCTCCGAGCACTGGTACGGCGGCATCCTCGTCCCGTCCGCGCCCCGCGACGGCCAGGGCGAGGAGCAGCTCGCCGCCGAGCGCCAGGACAATCTCATCGGCGTCGCCCCGGGCTTCTGGAGCGACAGCGAACACGGAGGACTCCAGGGCTCCTTCGGGGACATGGGCAGCCTGCGCCTCAGCAGCGGCGGCACAGTGATCGATGAACTGGGCTGGCCGTCCGGGGTCTTCACCGTCCCGGCCGGGGACGCCGCGTACGAGCTCACCATGACGACCATGAAGGCGGGCCAGCCCGCCGCCGTGTGGAAGCGGTCGACCATGACCGCGACCACCTGGAAGTTCCGTTCGCACCGGGACGAGAACGCCTATTCGCAGGGCATCCCGCTGCTCTTCCCCGGCTACGGTCTGCCGTCGGACGGCATGAAGACCCTCGCGGCGAAGGACGGCCAGCGGATCGGCCTGAGCGTCACGGGGCACGCCGGCTACACGCCCGGCACGCTCACGGCCGCCAAGGTCTCGTACTCCTATGACGGCGGCGAGACCTGGACCGCGGCCACCACCGCCCGGAACGGCGGCCGTTGGACCGCGACGGTGAACCACGCGGGCGCGGCCGGCAAGGCCGTCACGCTGCGCACCGAACTGACGGACTCCCACGGCAACTCCGTCGTCCAGACCGTGACCAACGCGTACGCCGTGCGCTGACGCCCGGTCACCCGACCGGTCCGCCGGGCGTCCTTCCCGTGGGGGGTGGGGCCGCCCGGCGGACCTTTTCCGAGTGGCCCCTCGGCCAGTTTTTCCGGATGTCCCGTTTTCGCGCGGCCTCGGCGGTGGACAATAAGGGCATGAGTCAGCAGGGGGAGAGGCCCGCCGCCCAAGAGGACGACTGGTGGCGCAGGCTGTACGACGATGCGGCCCCGGACACCGGGGCGAGCCAGGCGGCCGACAGTCTCGACGACCGCTTCGACTCGGCGTCGGACGCGGTGGCACCCGACGGCGGCGATGCGTACGGGTCCGCAAGCGCTGTGCCGGAGAGCGGCGATGCGTACGGAGTCGCTGCCGGGGCGCCGGAGAGCGGCGAGTCGTATGGTTCCGCAGCCGCTGTGCCGGAGAGCGGCGACGCGTACGGGGCGGCCGGCGGGGTGCCGGAGAGCGGCGACGCGTACCGGACCACCGCTGGGGTGCCCGAACCGAGGGTGGCGCCGTCCGGCCTCACCCGGACGGCGGAGGAGTCGCCGGTGCGGCCGCCCGAGGCGCCCGTGCGCGCCCCGTGGGAGCCGCCCGCCGGCCCGCCCCGACCCCGCACCTTCGAGGGACCGCCACCAGCACCTCCCGCCCCCGCGGTTCCGCCCGCGCCGCCGACGCCCGAGCCGGTGCGGGGGCCTGAGCCGTCCTCGCGGGCCGTGGCAGCGGAACCGCCGACGCCCGCCGACCCCCGCATCGCCCAGGGCCTTCCGCCCACGAACGAGGCCGCACCCCCTCCGCCCGCCGCACCGCCGCCGCCCGCCGCACCGCCGCCCGTACCGCCCGCGCCGCCGGCCCCCGCGTGCCCGCCCGCCGAGGCGCCCCCCGTCGTCGCCCCCCGGCCCGAGGCGCAGGACACGGCCGCGCCGCCACTGCCCCGGCGTCCGGTGGTCGAGCGGCCCCACGACCCCGTTCCGCCCGAACCCGCCCCCGAACCGCCCCCCGCTCCCGAGGCGGCGCCACCGCGTCCCCCCGTCGCCCACGTCGGCGCGAGGCCGCCCACGTACGACGCCGAGCCCACCGCGCTGCCTCCGAGCGACCCGCGCACCCTGGACGGCCTCGTCGCCGACACCGTGCTCGATGGTGCCCGGTACGGCACGTACACCCTGCGGGCCGCCTCCGTGCGGGGCGACTCCGCGCGGTTCCGCGGCGAGCCCCGGCGCGACGCGCTGCTCACCGCGCGGTTCGGCGCCGGGGAGGCCGCGCTCGTCCTGGTCGCCGTCGCGGGCGGCGCCCGGTCGTCCGACAGCGCGCACCTGGCCGCGGCCGACGCCTGCCGCTGGATCGCCGAGGCCGTCGGACGCAGCCACGCCCGCCTCTCCGACGACATACGAGCGGGCCGCCGCGGCGACCTCAAGTCCGGGCTGCACCGGCTCACCGACCGCAGTTACGGCAAGCTGCGCGCCCGCGCCGCCGAACTCGGCCGCGAGCCGCACGAGTACACCGCGGGTCTGCGCTGCCTCCTGCTGTCCGCCGACCCCGAGTGCCGCACCCGGGTCTTCTTCGGCGTGGGCGGCGGCGGGCTGTTCCGGCTGCGGGACGGCAGCTGGCACGACCTCGAACCGCTCGTGCCGCCCACCGGCGCGCTCACCGGCGAGCCGGTCGTCGGCTTCGGTTCGGCCGCACCCGAGAGCGGGCCCGAAGGCGACCGGCTGACCATGGACCTGGGGGTCACCACCGCCCCGCCGCCCTACATCGAGGCCCCCGTGCCGCCGCCCGCCGAGCCGTTCCGCTTCCGGGCGTCGGTCGCCCGGCCGGGTGACACCCTGCTGCTGTGCAGCCCGGGCCTCGCCGAGCCGCTGCGCGGCGAACCGGCTCTGGCGGAGGAACTCGCCGAGCGGTGGACACCCGCCGAGGCGCCCGGCCTCGGCGGGTTCCTCGCCGACATCCAACTGCGGGTGAAGGGGTACGCCGACGACCGGACGGCGGTCGGCGTCTGGGAGGCGTAACCGCCCGGGTCATGGGTTGATGGACTCCGGAGAACCCGTCCGGCGGGGGTTTCGCGCCCCAAGATCCGGACAGCCGATCGTGCACGGAGCACAGGCAGAGGGAGTGCGCACCCATGGCCAAGCAGAACGTGTCGGAGCAGTTCGTCGACATCCTCGCCCGGGCGGGCGTCAAACGCCTGTACGGGGTGGTCGGCGACAGCCTCAACCCGGTCGTCGACGCGATCCGCCGCAACCCCGAGATCGACTGGATCCAGGTCAGGCACGAGGAGACGGCCGCCTTCGCCGCCGGCGCCGAAGCGCAGGTGACCGGCGAGCTGGCGGCCTGCGCCGGGTCGTGCGGCCCCGGCAACCTGCACCTCATCAACGGCCTCTACGACGCCCACCGGTCCATGGCCCCCGTGCTCGCCCTCGCCTCGCACATTCCGTCGAGCGAGATCGGACTCGGCTACTTCCAGGAGACCCATCCCGAGCTGCTCTTCCAGGAGTGCAGCCACTACAACGAGATGATCTCCAACCCGCAGCAGATGCCGCGGCTGCTCCAGACGGCCATCCAGCACGCGATCGGCCGGGGCGGTGTCGCCGTCGTCTCCATGCCCGGCGACGTGGCCTCGCAGCCGGCGCCCGAGAAGTCCGTCGAGCACGCCCTGGTGACCTCACGGCCCTCCGTGCGGCCGGGCGACGCGGAGATCGAGAAGCTCTGCCGGATGGTCGACGAGGCCAAGCGGGTGACGCTGTTCTGCGGGAGCGGCACAGCGGGCGCGCACGCCGAGGTCATGGAGTTCGCCGAGCGGGTGAAGGCCCCGGTGGGCCATGCGCTGCGCGGCAAGGAATGGATCCAGTACGACAATCCGTACGACGTCGGCATGAGCGGGCTGCTCGGCTACGGGGCCGCGTACGAGGCGACGAACGAGTGCGATCTGCTGATCCTGCTCGGCACGGACTTCCCGTACAACGCCTTCCTTCCCACCGATGTGAAGATCGTCCAGGTCGACGTGCGCCCCGAACACCTGGGCCGCCGCTCCAAGCTCGACCTGGCGGTCTGGGGCGACGTCCGCGAGACCCTGCGCTGTCTGACGCCGCGGGTGAAGGCCAAGAGCGACCGCAAGTTCCTCGACCGGATGCTCAAGAAGCACGCGGACGCCCTGGAGGGCGTGATCAGCGCGTACACCCGCAAGGTCGACAAGCACGTCCCGATCCACCCGGAGTACGTGGCCTCGGTCTTGGACGAACTGGCAGACGACGACGCCGTGTTCACCGTCGACACCGGCATGTGCAACGTGTGGGCCGCCCGCTATCTGACGCCGAACGGAAAGCGCCGGGTGATCGGTTCGTTCAGCCACGGCTCCATGGCCAACGCGCTGCCGCAGGCCATCGGCGCCCAGTTCACCGACCGGAACCGGCAGGTCGTCTCGATGTCCGGGGACGGCGGGTTCACGATGCTGATGGGGGACTTCCTGACCCTCGTCCAGTACGACCTGCCGGTGAAGGTCGTCCTCTTCAACAACTCCTCGCTGGGCATGGTCGAGCTGGAGATGCTCGTCGGGGGACTGCCGTCGTTCGGCACGACCAACAAGAACCCCGACTTCGCGGCCGTCGCCCGCGCCTCGGGGGCGTACGGCGTCCGTGTCGAGAAGCCCAAGCAGCTGGAGAGCGCGCTCAAGGACGCCTTCAAGCACAAGGGCCCTGCCCTGGTCGACGTCGTGACCGACCCGAACGCGCTCTCCATCCCGCCGAAGATCAGCGCGGACATGGTGACCGGCTTCGCGCTCTCCGCCAGCAAGATCGTGCTGGACGGCGGTGTGGGCCGGATGGTCCAGATGGCCCGGTCCAACCTGCGCAACGTGCCCCGCCCCTGAGGGCGGGGCACTGACTGCGACGTGCCGTCAGGAGCGCCCGCCGAACTGCCAGTTGTGGACCTCGATGCCGGCGTACCGGTCCGGGGTCAGGACGGCGCGGGCCGTGTCCGGGTCGGGCGCCCGGAGCAACGCGGCCGTGCCCAGCCAGGTGGCGCCGTCGTCGGACAGCAGCGGCCCGTAGGCGATCAGTTCGTCCCGGCCGGGCGGCACCGCCAGGTCGGCGGCCTGCCCGGCGCCGAGGCCGAGCACCAGGTACCGGTTGCCGCCGGTCCGGCCGCCGGGGAAGTCCCACATGGTGCGCCCCAGCAGGTTGCGCCACCGGCGCAGCAGCACGTCCCGGTAGGCGCCGGCCTGGTAGTTCGGCTCGTCGAAGGCGAACGCGCGTGCGGCGGCGGGATCCGGCAGGTCCACGATGTGCACGCTTCCCGTGGGCGTTTCGCCGTCGTCGGCGAGGGTCGGGCCCCGGGCGATCAACTCCTTGGCGTACCCGTCCATGAAGGACCAGTGATCCTCCAGTAGTTCGTCGCGCAGCGTGAGGGATCCGGGCCGGTCGCGGTGGTAGCAGAGGAACTCCATGGCCAGAGGATCTCTTCCGGAGGGGGACCGGGTCGAGTGGGTTTCACCGGTCTCAGAGCAGCCGGAGGGCTCCGGTCCCGGTCCGGTCGCGGATGATCTCCACCAGCCGGTCGAAGAGAGTGGGTCCGAGGCCCTGGGCCGCCCGCGCCGACTCGGCGAGCAGGCGTCGCTGGTTGCTCTCGTGGGCCCGGCCGGCCTGCCGGTGCAGGTACCGGGCGGTCTCCTCGTGTCCCAGCGCACGTGCGGACAGGGCGTGGTCCCGCCACTCGATGACGAAGTCGCCGTCGTCGGGCGTGCCCATCCCGCCGCTCAGGCAGTCCGCGAAGGCGTCGAGATTCCGGCCGAAGTAGCCGCCGGGCCCGTTCACCGCCTCGCCGATCACGTCCCAGAAGCGCTCCAGGCCGGTGACCCGGGAGCCGTCGATCACATAGGTCACGGTCATGGGGGGAGCGTACAAGCGCGTCGTTCCGTCGTTCCGTCGTTCCGGTGGTCCGCGCCGCAGGTGGGGGGCTGCGGCGCGGACCGGTCCGGGATGCTTCTCAGCAGCCGTGGTCGACGAGGTCGAAGGTCTCGTAGTGGTCGGCGGTGTAGTAGTCCTCCTGGACCTCCTCGCCCGTGACGATGCGTCGCGCGCCGCGGGTCGAGGAGCCCGGTGTGATCACGGTGTACTCGTGGTAGTAGCCGGTGCTGTGGGCGGGCAGGACGCCTTCACGGTTCTGGAAGACGCTCCCGTCCTGGTCGTACGGGAACGGGCCGCCCGCGTCGATGAGATCGAGGGTGTCGTGGGCCTGGGACGGCAGCGCCGAGTAACAGATGCTGCCGACCGAGGCGGTGGCGGCGGTCGCGGCCGACGTGACGGGTCCGCCGACGAAGAGGACGGACAGGAGGGCGGCGACGCCGCCGAGCGTGGTGATCCGTGGGGGGATTCGCATAGCCACCATGATGACGCGCGTAGACGCCCTCCCGTCAACGCCAACAAGAGTGAATTTTCTGGAAGTTAACCGTGAGGAAGCCGCTCCGCCGTTCTGTGTGCCGGAACGGCGCGTGCGGGGGAGGTTCCGCACGTATTGATGCCGCGGCAAGCGTGACAGCGCGTACGCGGGGCATGCATTGCGTGAGGAAGTCCGAGCGGAGGGGGACGATTCACAGTGTGGGCGGGGGAAACGATGGAGCGTCAGGAACAGGCCCGACTGCATCGCAGAGTCGGCCGTGCCGATGTGGCGGCCGTCGCGGAAGTGCGGGGCGCCGTAAGGGAGTTACTTCGATACCGGTGGAAGGAGGAGCCCGCGCAGGTGGCCGAGCTGCTGCTCAGTGAGCTCGTGACCAACGCGCTGGTCCACACGGATGACGGAGCGGTCGTCGCCGTGAGCGTGGCGCCGCAGGGGCTGCGCGTGGAAGTGCGGGACTTCGTCCCCGGGATGCCCGTGTCACACGTACCGGACGCCGACGACGGTACGCACGGCCGGGGACTGGTCCTGGTGGAGAGCCTCGCGGACTCCTGGGGGATCAGTCCGCACGCCCTGGGCAAGGTGGTCTGGTTCGAGCTCGACGGCGAACGGCCCTGACGTTCCGGGCGGATCGTCAGGGCCGTGTTCCCGCAGGCCGCGCGGGCCGGCGCCTCAGCCGAACTGCTGCTCCAGGTCCTTCAGTTTCTGCTCCAGCGAGTCGAGCCGGGGCAGGGCCTGGGTGTCGTCCTCGGCGGTGAGATCGACCGTTCTCGGATCAGTCGCGCTCAGCTCCGGGACGCCCCCGGAGTTCGGGCCGTTGACGGCTTGCAGGGATGGCCGGGGTCGCAGGGGCAGCTGACCCGGCTCGGATATGGCGGGCTCCGCGACGGACTGCGCGGAGCCCGTCGCGGGGGCGATGGCCTGGACGTCCACCGGGGAGCCGCCCCGGCCGCCCCGTCCCCAGGCCCGGTTCTGCCGGTTCAGGGCTTTGATCTGCGCCCGGTCCAGCTTCTCCTGGTCCCTCCTGCGCAGACGGTTCTGTTCCTTCTCCCGGCGGTCCTCGCGCACCTCGTCGACCGCTTCGTCCAGCGTGCGTACGCCTTCGAGCAGCATCAGCGACCAGGCGCCGAAGGTCTCACGGGGCGCGCGCAGCCACCGTACGATCCGGATCTGCGGCAGCGGACGCGGCACCAGGCCCTGTTCGCGCAGCGCGGCCACGCGGGTCTGCTTCAGCGCCCGGTCGAAGAGCACGGCCGCCGACAGCGACATCCCCGCGAAGAAGTGCGGAGCACCCGCGTGGTTCAGCCCGCGCGGCGCGTGCACCCAGTTGAACCAGGCGGCGGCGCCGGCGAACGTCCACACGAGCAGCCGTGAACCGAGCGCCGCGTCACCGTGGCTGGCCTCGCGCACGGCGAGCACGGAGCAGAACATCGCCGCTCCGTCGAGGCCGAACGGCACCAGGTACTCCCAGCCCCCGGACAGGCCGAGGTTCTGCGTGCCGAAGCCCACGAGCCCGTGGAAGGAGAGCGCGGCGGCGACCGCCGCGCAGCAGAACAGCAGCACGTAGGAAGCGGTGGCGTAGAGCGCTTCCTTGCGTCTGCGCCGTTCCTCGCTGCGTTCCCAGGAGTCCTCGGCCGCGGATGTGTCAGAGGCGCGCTTGCCGCGCGCGACCACCGCCACCGCCGCCATGACCCCCGCCAGCAGCACGGCGGCCGGAAGCAGCCAGTCAAGCGATATGTCGGTCAGTCTCATGCGCGGTCCCTTGTGTCGCGAGAGGGCGTTTCGGCCGCCATCGTGCCGGGGATTGCCGCGCGTTCAGGTGGTTTCGGGGCAAGAGAACGCCAATGGGGTGGCGGAGCCGACCGATATCCGCGTTCTGGTCGAATGTCCGTATGACGCAAAGGAGTTGTGTTCGATTCACGCCACCCTCGCGGGCGGTGTGGGTTGCGGGCCGTCCGCCGGGGCCGGCCGGTGTCAGGGAGCGGGTGTCAGCTTCCGGACCCGGTCCTCGTCACAGGTCCGGGGGCAGGTGACACACGTGTCCTCGGGCCGCACCGTGTAGAACATGCAGCAGCTCGCCCGGTCGCGGGTGGGCAGCGTCCGCCCGTCCGGCCCCGTCAGCTCCCGGAAACCCGCGGTGCCGACGTACGGCTTCGTGGTTCCCGGCAGGAGCGCCTCCAGCTCGGCCATCGCGCGGCGCTCCTCACCGAGGAGATGGGCGATGTACCAGAGGCCCTCGACGATCTCGTCCGTCGCCATGCCCCACAGGGCCCGCTTGCCGCGCCGCATCCGCGGGCCGAAGCCGGCGAGCACCGGGCCGAGGTGTTCGGCGACCGCAGCGAGCACCTCGGCGCGCAGCGCGCCCTCGTCCGCCACCACGCGCGCGCCCGGCAGCTCCGCGGCCGGATCGCCGGGAAGGCAGGCGAATTCCCTCACCCGTACGGTCAGATGGCCCAGCGCCCGCTGGAAGGCGACGTCCTCGACCGGGATCCGGGGCACCCGGCGGTCCAGGAACCACGGCACCGTCACCAGCAGGCAGGCCGGCCAGGCGTACCGGTGGAGTCCGAATCCGGCGACCACGTCGGGCCGGGCCCGTTGCCCGTAGTCCCGCAGTACCTGCGCGTCGTCCCAGGCCAGGAAGGCGTCAAGGCCGCCGCCCCCGGCCGCGAGCTCGTGGGCCCCCACCCAGCCGGCGCCGCCGGGGGCGGGCTCGCCTTCCGTGAGCGCCTCGGCGCGCAGCCCGGGAAAGACCTCGGCCAGACGCGTGTACGCGTCCGTCACCGCCGAGGCCGTCGTGCCCGGAAGCAGAGTGGAGAGGGTCATGCAGGGACCACCGAATCGCGATCGTTTGCAGGTTAGCCTTACCTTACCCGACCTGATCGATGTGTGAACCGCAGCCTCCTCCGCCTATCGTGCACACGAGGCGCCGCGCACGCGAGCCGCGCCCACGACCGGCCGAGGAGGTACCCGTGGAGCAGGGCAGAGCCCGCGAGGACGCGTGGGCACCCCATGCGCCCACCCCTCCCGTGACCGCCTCCTCGTCCCTCCGGGTGCCCGAGCAGGCCCGCGGCGAGCACACCCACGGCGAGTCGCCGGCCCCCCGGGCCACGATCCGGCGGCACTCCGTACGCGGTCAGATCCTGGACGCCCTGCGCGCCGCCCTCGTCGACGGCGAGCTGATCCCCGGGCAGGTCTACTCCGCCCCCGCGCTCGGCGCCCGCTTCGGGGTCTCCGCCACCCCCGTGCGCGAGGCGATGCAGCAGCTGGCGGTGGAAGGGGCCGTCGAGGTCGTGCCGAACCGGGGCTTCCGGGTCGCCGAGCGCGGGCCGGGCGAGCTGGCCGAGCTGGCCGAGGTGCGGGCGCTGCTCGAGGTCCCCGTCATGCTGCGGCTCGCCCGCACCGTGCCGGCGACGAGCTGGTGCGCCCTGCGCCCGCTGGCCGACGCGACCGTCGCGGCGGCGGCCGTCGGCGACCGGGCGGGCTACGCGGAGGCCGACCGGGCCTTCCACGGCGCGGTGCTCGCCCTGGCCGGCAACAGCCAGCTGGTGATGGTGGCCGACGAACTGCACCGCCGCTCCCAGTGGCCCCTGGAGGGCAACCCCGTCACCCGCCGCGCGGACCTGCTGGCGGACGCGTCCGAGCACACGGCCCTGCTGGACGCGCTGATCGCCCAGGACGTGACCGTGGTGCAGTCACTCGTACGAGAACACTTCGCCGGCTCGGGCGGCTGAGGACGGGAGCTCCCGGCCCGGCCCAGCACGGCCCGCCCGGCCCGGCCCGGCCCGGCCCAGCACGGCCCGGGCCGGGAGCGGCTCGGCCCGGGCCCGTCGCACCGGTCGCTCTCAGTTCGCCTCGGCCGTCCGCGGACCCGGCAGGTCCAGGTGCGGCGCCAGCCAGGTCGGCACGCCGCCGAGCAGCCGGAACAGCCGCCCCGCCTCGGCGCGCAGCCGCGTCGCCGCCTCCGGTTCGGGCTCGGCGTCCGCCATCGCGATGAGCGCCGGAGCCGTACCCACCAGATATCCCAGCTCCTCCCTGATCCGCAGGGACTCCGCGAAGCCGTGTCTGGCTTCCGCCAACTCGCCCTCGCGCAGGGCGATCAGGGCCAGATGGCGCCAGGTGGAGGAGAGCAGCAGCGCGTCCCCCTGGGCGGTGGCGCCCGCATGGGCCCTGCGGTACGCGGCGCGGGCGGCCTGCGGCGAGTCGGCGATGTTCTGCGCGATCAGGCCCCGCCGGAAGTCGAGCAGCGGGCGGCCCGGGGCGGCCGGGGCCAGGAGCGCCGCGGCGCGGCTGAGCGCCACCCGCGCCTCGTCGGCCCGGTCCCGTACGCCGAGCAGGGTGGAGGCGTAGGCGAGGTAGCCGCGCTCGCAGGCGGCGGCGCCCCGTTCGGCGTCGTCGTGGGCCATGGCCTCGGCGGTGCGCAGCGCGTCCTCCGCCTCGGTCCAGCCCTCTCCGGTGTAGAGGCAGCGCTCGGTCAGCAGCGCCGTGCGCTGGAGGGCCGCGGCCGGGTCGGTGGCGGCGTCGTGCTCGAGCAGTGCCGCGGCGTCCGTCCAGCAGGCGCGTGACCGCAGCCGCCATACCGCTGTCTGGAGCGGCGGATCGTCATCTGCTGTCGTTCCGGAACCAGACATGGCGGTATCCGCCACATTGCCCTCCCCGAGCGCGCCATCGAGCTTGGAGAACGTCCGGTCGTCGGGGGGCGTCACCCACCCCACGGCCGGACGCTCTGAGTCTGGCCGCATCACAGCACGGAATGGCACGCCGGGCCAAGAGGTCGAGGCAATGTCAGGTGAAACTTTTCACAATCGGCGGGATCCCGTGGGGGGCCGCCGTGTCCCGGGAAGTCAGCTCATGCGCAGGGCGAGGAAGAAATCGAGCTTGTCCTCGAGCCGCGAAAGGTCACGGCCCGTCAACTGCTCGATTCGCCCGACGCGGTAGCGCAACGTGTTGACGTGGAGGTGCAGCCGGGCCGCGCAGCGGGTCCAGGATCCGTCGCAGTCCAGGAACGCTTCCAAGGTCGGGATGAGTTCCGCGCGGTGGCGCCGGTCGTAGTCGCGCAGCGGGTCGAGCAGCCGTGCGGTGAACGCACGCCGGACGTCGTCGGGCACGAACGGCAGCAGCAGTACGTGCGAGGCCAGCTCGTGGTGGCCCGCCGCGCAGACCCGCCCCGGACGGGCCGCCGCCACCCGGCGGGCGTGCCGGGCCTCCTCCAGGGCCCCACGCAGCCCGTCGGGCGAGTGCACCGAGGCGCTGACACCCAGTGTCAGACGGCCGTCGTCCGCGAGGCCCGCGGAGAGCGGGGCGCGCACGGCGGCCAGCAGGGCGTCCGCGTGCAGCGCGGGGTCCTGCGCCGGGAGCTCCGCGCCCTCCCCGGCCGCGGTCCCGTCCGCTTCCGGCCGGACATCGCCGAGAGCGGGCAGCGGGACGAGCGCGATGGCCTCGTCACCCGTGTGGGCGACCGCGATCCGGTCGGCGGAATCCGGCCCGGTGACGGCCGGGTCGACCAGGATCTCCTCCAGCAGCGCCTGGGCGACCGGGCCGCCCGCGATGCCGGACCCGGAGCCGCCGGGCGCGTCCGCCTCGTCCCACTCGACCCGCGCCACCACCACCTGCCAGTGCGGTGCGCTGCCGAGGCCGGGCAGCAGGACCGGGGCGGCCACCCGCAGCCGGGCCGCGATCTCGGCGGGCGCGGCGCCGGCCTGGACCAGCTCCAGGACCTCCTGGGCGAGCCTGCGGCGCACCGTGCGGGCCGCGTCGCGGCGGTCCCGTTCCACCGCGATCAGCTGGGTGACGCCCTGGAGGAGGTCGAGCCGGGCGGCCGGCCAGTCACCGGCGTCGGCCTCGACGGCCAGGAGCCAGTCGGAGAGCACCGATTCCCGCACATCGCGGGAGGCGGGCACGGCGCCCCGGCCGTGGTTGCGGATCGGGAAGAGCGAATACGTCACCCCGTCGACGGTGGCCCGGTGCGGGGCCCGCCTGCCGGAGCGCACCGCGGCCAGGTGCAGCCCGGCGAGCTCCGCGCCGACGGGGCCGGACAGCGGAGCCCCGGCGCCCGCGATCTGCCGGCCGGTGGGGGAGAGCACCCAGGCGTGCAGGTCCAGGTCGGAGCCGAGCAGATCGAGGACCACCTCGGGACCGCCGCCCGTCGGGCCCGAGGTCATCAGCCGGCGGTGCCGGTCCACCACGGCGGCCAGGTCGCCCGCCCGCTCGCCGGACACCTGGCGGACCACGTGCTCGGTGATCGTTGCGAACGCGACGGTCTCATGGACGGCGAAGAGCGGCAGCCGGTGGTGACGGCACGCCTCGACCAGATCGTCCGGGATGGCGCCGAGCTCCGCCTCGCCCGCCGCGAGCCCGGCGACCCCGGCCCCCGACAGGATCCGTACGAACGGCTCCGAGTCCTTCGCGTCCCGGTGCCAGGCCAGACCCGTCAGCACCAGCTCGCCGCCCGTGAGGTAGCGGCTGGGGTCCCGCAGGTCGGTGGTCATCACGCCGCGGACCGACCGGTCCAGCTCCTCGTCGCCGCCGAGCAGCCGCAGGCCCAGCGCGTCGGTCTCCAGCAGTGCGCGCAGCCGCATCTCGTCGCCGCCGATCTCTTTCGTTGGTGCGGGTGAAAACTGGGTATTGCGGTGAGGTCACCGATTCCCGCCATTCGTTCGAATCTACAAGACGAGGGCGGAGACCAGCCAACTCCTTCATGGTTTCGGTGACTGCACCAGGTGGAGCAGGGCTTGTGTACTGAGTCACACACCGCGTGAACAAGACATGAACAAAGTCGAGGGCCGGCCGTCTCCAGCCCCCAGCGAACCACCCGATTGAGAAGAAGAGAGCCACTCATGGACTTCCTTCGCCCCGCCAGCTGGGAGGAGGCGCTCGCCGCCAAGGCCGAGCACCCGACGGCTGTGCCCATCGCGGGCGGCACCGATGTGATGGTCGAGATCAACTTCGACCACCGGCGGCCCGCACACCTCCTGGACCTGAACCGCATCGGTGAGCTGTCCGAGTGGGAGGTGGGCCAGGAGAGCGTACGGCTCGGCGCCTCGGTCCCGTACAGCCAGATCATGGACCACCTGCGGGCCGAGCTGCCCGGCCTCGCGCTCGCCTCGCACACCGTCGCCTCGCCGCAGATCCGCAACCGGGGCGGCGTCGGCGGCAACCTGGGCACCGCATCCCCGGCCGGTGACGCCCATCCCGCCCTGCTCGCCGCGGGCGCCGAGGTGGAGGCCGAATCCGTCCGCGGAACCCGGCTGATCCCCATCGACGAGTTCTACACCGGCGTCAAGCGCAACGCCCTGGAGCCGGACGAGCTGATCCGGGCCGTGCACATCAAGAAGGCCGACGGGCCGCAGCAGTACTCCAAGGTCGGCACCCGCAACGCGATGGTCATCGCCGTCTGCGCCTTCGGCCTGGCCCTGCACCCCGAGACCCGCACGGTCCGCACCGGCATCGGATCCGCCGCCCCGACACCCGTACGGGCGAAGGAGGCGGAGGACTTCCTGAACGCCGCGCTGGAGGAGGGCGGCTTCTGGGAGAGCCGGACCATCATCACCCCCTCCGTCGCCAAGCAGTTCGCCACGCTCGCCGCGGCGGCCTGCAACCCGATCGACGACGTCCGCGGGACCGCGAGCTACCGCCGGCACGCGGTCGGGATCATGGCCCGCCGGACCCTCGGCTGGACCTGGGAGTCGTACCGCGGCAACGGCCGCAGCACCGAAGGAGCCGCCTGATCATGCGTGTCAATTTCACGGTCAACGGCCGCCGTCACGAGGCCGACGACGTCTGGGAGGGCGAGTCCCTCCTGTACGTCCTGCGTGAGCGGATGGGGCTGCCCGGCTCCAAGAACGCCTGCGAGCAGGGTGAGTGCGGTTCCTGCACGGTCCGCCTCGACGGCGTGCCGGTCTGCTCCTGTCTGGTCGCCGCCGGCCAGGTCGAGGGACGCGACGTCGTCACCGTCGAAGGCCTCGCCGACTTCGCCGCCCACCGCGCCGAGGCCCACCCCGGCACCGGCTGCGCGTCCGGCGCCTGCGGCACCGCGCTCGACAAGGCGCGGAGCTGGGAGGCCAGGCCGGCCGGCGACGACACCCGCGACACCGGTGAACTCTCACCCGTCCAGCAGGCGTTCATCGACGCCGGAGCCGTCCAGTGCGGTTTCTGCACCCCCGGCCTGCTGGTCGCCGCCGACGAACTCCTGGAGCGCAACCCGGAGCCGTCCGACGCGGACATCCGCGAGGCGCTCTCCGGCAACCTCTGCCGCTGCACCGGCTACGAGAAGATCCTCGACGCGGTCCGCCTCGCGGCCGCCCGCGCGGAAGAAACGGTCTAGGTCCTGTCCAGAGTCCCACGTCTGCGCCCCGACGCCCGGCACGCACACTCGCCGCACGGGGTCGCAGGACAGGTGACTCCGCCACATGACCTACGACCCCGCACACCGATCGCACGCACCGACCGCCGCTGCGCCCGCGCTCCGCGCGGACGACGCGGGACTCCAGACAGGACCTCACGATGGGCGTTACCGGATCCCCCACCAACATCCACCAGGGCACCCGCACCAAGGGCGGCATCGGCGAGTCGACGCTGCGCCCCGACGGGATCCTGAAGGTCACCGGCGAGTTCGCGTACTCCTCGGACATGTGGCACGAGGACATGCTCTGGGGCCACACCCTGCGCTCCACCGTCGCGCACGCCGAGATCGTCTCGATCGACACCTCCGAGGCGCTCGCCACCTCCGGCGTCTACGCCGTGCTGACGTACGACGACCTGCCCGCCGCGATGAAGAACTACGGTCTGGAGATCCAGGACACCCCGGTCCTGGCCCACGGCAAGGTCCGCCACCACGGCGAGCCGGTGGCGATCGTCGCCGCCGACCACCCGGAGACCGCCCGTCGCGCCGCCGCGAAGATCAGGATCGACTACCGCGAACTGCCGGTCGTCACCGACGAGGCCTCCGCGACCGCCGAGGGCGCACCTCTCATCCACGAGGGCCGCGACGACCACCACATCGGGCACGTCCCGCACCCCAACATCGTGCACCGCCAGCCGATCGTCCGCGGCGACGCGGACGAGGCGGCCAAGAAGGCCGACGTCATCGTCCGGGGCGAGTACACCTTCGGCATGCAGGACCAGGCCTTCCTCGGCCCGGAGTCCGGTCTCGCCGTGCCCGCCGAGGACGGCGGCGTCGACCTGTACGTCGCGACCCAGTGGCTGCACTCGGACCTCAGGCAGATCGCCCCCGTCCTCGGCCTGCCCGAGGACAAGGTCCGTATGACGCTCTCCGGCGTCGGCGGCGCCTTCGGCGGCCGCGAGGACATCTCGATGCAGATCCACGCCTGCCTGCTGGCGCTGCGCACCGGCAAGCCGGTGAAGATCGTCTACAACCGCTTCGAGTCCTTCTTCGGACACGTCCACCGTCACCCCGCCAAGCTCTGGTACGAGCACGGCGCCACCCGTGACGGCAAGCTCACGCACATGAAGTGCCGCATCGTGCTCGACGGCGGCGCCTACGCCTCCGCCTCCCCGGCCGTCGTCGGCAACGCCTCCTCGCTCTCCGTCGGCCCGTACGTGATCGACGACGTCGACATCGAGGCGATCGCCCTCTACACCAACAACCCGCCGTGCGGCGCGATGCGCGGCTTCGGCGCGGTCCAGGCGTGCTTCGCCTACGAGGCGCAGATGGACAAGGTGGCCGCCCGGCTCGGCATGGACCCCGTCGAGTTCAGGCAGCTCAACGCCATGGAGCAGGGCACCCTGCTGCCCACCGGCCAGGTGGTCGACTCGCCCGCCCCGGTCGCCGAACTGCTGCGCCGGGTCAAGGCCAGGCCGCTGCCGCCCGAGCGTCAGTGGGAGAGCGCCGGCGAGCACGCGGACATCCGCGCACTGCCCGGCGGACTGTCCAACACCACGCACGGCGAAGGCGTCGTACGCGGGATCGGCTACGCGGTCGGCCTGAAGAACGTCGGTTTCTCCGAGGGCTTCGACGACTACTCCACCGCCCGGGTGCGGATGGAGGTCATCGGCGGCGAACCCGTCGCGACCGTGCACACCGCCATGGCGGAGGTCGGACAGGGCGGCGTCACCGTGCACGCCCAGATCGCCCGTACCGAACTGGGCGTCTCCCAGGTCACCATCCACCCGGCCGACACCCGTGTCGGCTCGGCCGGTTCCACGTCCGCGTCCCGCCAGACGTACGTCACCGGCGGTGCCGTGAAGAACTCCTGCGAGGCCGTCCGCGAGCAGGTCCTGGAGATCGGCCGCCGCAAGTTCGGTACGTACCACCCCGCCTGGGCCACCGCCGAACTCCTCCTGGAGGGCGGCAAGGTCGTCACGGACGGGGGAGAGGTGCTCGCCGACCTGGCCGACGTGCTGGAGGGCGAGGCCGTCGACGTCGAGCTGGAGTGGCGCCACCGGCCCACCGAGGCCTTCGACCTCCGCACCGGGCAGGGCAACGGGCACGTCCAGTACTCCTTCGCCGCGCACCGCGCGGTCGTCGAGGTCGACACCGAGCTCGGCCTGGTCAAGGTCATCGAACTGGCCTGCGCCCAGGACGTCGGCAAGGCGCTCAACCCGCTCTCCGTCCTCGGGCAGATCCAGGGCGGCACCCTCCAGGGCATGGGCGTCGCCGTCATGGAGGAGATCATCGTCGACCCGAAGACCGCGAAGGTGCGCAACCCCTCCTTCACGGACTACCTCCTGCCCACCATCCTCGACACCCCGACCATCCCGGTCGATGTGCTCGAACTCGCCGACGACCACGCCCCGTACGGGCTGCGCGGCATCGGCGAGGCCCCCACCCTGTCGTCGACCCCGGCCGTCCTCGCGGCGATCCGGAACGCGACCGGGCTGGAGCTGAACCGGACCCCGGTCCGCCCGGAGCACCTCACCGGCACCTGACCGGAAGCCCCAGCTCTCCGGGCGGTGCGCGCCCCAGGGAACGTCACACTTCCCGGCCCGCACCGCCCGGAGGAACCGAGTTCCGCGCCGCTCGCGGTCCTTGCCCCCACGCACCGCATCAGCGGTACCCCGTTCGTCTCGGGCCGTCCCCCGGGTCGTGCAGCCAGAGTATTCATCCCAAATCCCGCATTTCGATTCTTCATCGCGGGTGCCCCTGTGAACCTTGGGAGTCAGGCATCATGACCCAGCAGTCAGTAGAGCCGCAGACCAGTGCGGAGGACGCGGGCCCCGGCTCGCGCGTCCCCGCCGGAAGATCCTGGCTCGACCGGTACTTCCACATATCCGAGCGTGGCTCCACGGTCGCCCGTGAAGTGCGGGGCGGCGTCACGACCTTCATGGCCATGGCGTACATCCTGCTGCTCAACCCGCTGATCCTCGGCGGCAAGGACGTCGACGGGAACCTGCTCAGCCAGCCGGGACTGATCACCGCCACCGCGCTCGCGGCGGCGGCGACCACCCTGCTGATGGGCTTCGTCGGCAAGGTCCCCCTCGCGCTCGCCGCGGGGCTCAGCGTCTCCGGCGTCCTGTCCTCACAGGTCGCCCCGCACATGACCTGGCCGCAGGCGATGGCCATGTGCGTCATGTACGGGCTGGTGATCTGCCTGCTGGTGGTCACCGGTCTGCGCGAGCTGATCATGAACGCGATCCCGCTCCCGCTGAAGCACGGCATCACCATGGGCATCGGGCTGTTCATCGCCCTGATCGGCCTCTACAAGGCCGGCTTCGTGGGCAAGGGCACCGCGACCCCGGTGACCCTCGGCCCGACCGGCGAGCTCGCCGGCTGGCCCGTCCTCGTCTTCGCGGTGACCCTGCTGCTGATCTTCATGCTCCAGGCCCGCAACGTGCCCGGCGCCATCCTCATCGGCATCGTGGTCGGCACCGTCGTCGCCGTGGTGATCAACAAGGCCGCCGACGTCGACCCGAAGATCTGGAGCAGCGGCCCGCCCGAGCTCAAGGGGTCCGCCGTCTCCTCGCCGGACTTCTCGCTCTTCGGGCACGTCGAGTTCGGCGGCTGGGGCGACGTCGGCGCGATGACCGTCGGATTCATCGTCTTCACCCTGGTGCTGGCCGGCTTCTTCGACGCGATGGCGACCATCATCGGCGTCGGTACGGAGGCCGAGCTGGCCGACGACAAGGGCCGGATGCCGGGCCTGTCCAAGGCCCTGTTCATCGACGGCGCGGGCGGTGCGATCGGCGGTGTCGCGGGAGGCTCCGGCCAGACCGTGTTCGTCGAATCGGCGACCGGGGTCGGGGAGGGCGCCCGGACCGGGCTCGCCTCCGTCGTCACCGGCCTCTTCTTCGCCGCCTGCCTCTTCTTCACCCCGCTCACGGCGATCGTGCCGGCCGAGGTGGCGTCCGCCGCCCTGGTCGTCATCGGTGCCATGATGATGCAGAACGCCCGGCACGTGGACTGGAGCGACCGTTCCGTCGCCATCCCGGTCTTCCTGACCGTGGTCCTGATGCCGTTCACGTACACCATCACCACCGGTGTGGCCGCGGGCGTCATCAGCTACGTCGCCATCAAGGCGGCCCAGGGCCGGGCCCGCGAGATCGGGGCCTTCATGTGGGGGATGACGGTGATCTTCGTCGTCTACTTCGCCCTGCACCCCATCGAGAGCTGGCTCGGCGTCAGCTGAGCCGTCCTCCACACATCCGCCAAGGAGACCGAGATGCTGGACATCGCCGAGGAGCTCGACCGGTGGGCCGGGCAGGGACGCGACTTCGCCGTCGCCACCGTCGTGGCCGTCGGCGGCAGCGCGCCCCGGCAGCCGGGCGCCGCACTCGCCGTCGACCGTGACGGCACGGCGATCGGCTCGGTCTCCGGCGGGTGTGTGGAGGGCGCGGTGTACGAGCTGTGCCGGCAGGCCCTCGACGAGGGCACGACCGTCCGCGAGCGGTTCGGCTACAGCGACGAGGACGCCTTCGCGGTCGGTCTGACCTGCGGCGGCGTCATCGACATCCTGGTGACACCGGTCCGGGCGGACGACCCGGCCCGTCCGGTGTTCGCCGCCGCGCTCGCCGCGGCCTCGAGCGGGGAGCCGGCGGCCCTGGCCCGGATCACCGAAGGGCCCGCCGAACTCCTCGGCCGGCCGCTGCTGGTCCATCCCGACGGCGGTTACGAGGGCGGGCTCGGCGGACACCCGGAACTGGACCGCACCGCGGCCGCGGAGACCCGCGCGATGCTGGACGCGGGCCGCACCGGCCCCCTCACCATCGGCGCGGACGGCTCGCGGTGCGGGCAGCCGCTCACGCTGCTCGTCGAATCCAGCGTGCCGCCGCCCCGGATGATCGTGTTCGGGGCCATCGACTTCGCCTCGGCCCTCGTGCGGGCCGGGAAGTTCCTCGGCTACCACGTCACGGTGTGCGACGCCCGCCCCGTCTTCGCCACCCGGGCGCGCTTTCCGGACGCCGACGAACTGGTCGTCGACTGGCCGCACCGCTACCTGGCCGCCACCCCCGTCGACGGCCGTACCGTGCTGTGCGTCCTGACGCACGACGCCAAGTTCGACATCCCGCTCCTGGAGGCCGCGTTGAAGCTTCCGGTGGCCTACGTCGGCGCGATGGGCTCGCGCCGCACCCATCTGGAGCGCAACGAACGGCTGCGCGAGGCCGGTGTCACCGAACGGGAACTCGCCAGGCTGCACTCGCCGATCGGCCTCGACCTCGGAGCCCGCACCCCCGAGGAGACGGCCCTGTCGATCGCCGCCGAGATCGTCGCCGACCGGCGCGGCGGCAGCGGAGTCCCCCTCACCGGAGCCCACACCCCGATCCATCACGGCGGCCCGCTGCCCCCGGCCGGGCGCATCGGTTCCGTGGCCTGAAACCGGCCGCCGGCGCTGTCCGGGAAACGGCGGTTCTCCGCCGCGGCGGCTTTCCGCCAGCGGTAGTCGCTGACGAACCGGTACGACAACCGGTAGATCAGCTGCATGACATCTACGTCCTCCACCGCCGCCGGCCGGGCGAGACCCGCTCGCGCGCGGCGCCGCGCTCTTCTCATAGCGACCTCCGTCGCCCTGGTGAGCGGCGCGCTGCTCCCCGGCACGGCATCCGCGTCCCCCCAGGCCGGCCCCGCACCCACGGCCGGCCGGGCCGCCCCGGTCCACGCGTACGACATCACCCTGGTCACCGGCGACGTCGTCCACTACGCCGACGGCGCCGGCAAGCAGGACACCGTCACCGTGGACCGCCCCGACGGTGCGGTGGGCGGCGTCCACGTCCAGCAGGCCGGCGACGACGTCTACGTCCTGCCCGACGAGGCCGGCGGCCTGATCGCCGCCGGCAGGCTGGACCGCCGCCTCTTCAACGTCACCGCACTCGCCGAGATGGGCTACGACGACGCGCGGAGCGACGGCATCCCGCTGATCGCCACCTATCCGGCGGGCAAGGCCCGTTCGCTGCCCGCGGCCCCGCACGGCAGCAGGACCGTCCGAACGCTCGAGTCCGTCCACGGCGCGGCGCTGAAGGCCGGAAAGAACACCGCGCGGGCGTTCTGGGAGGACATCGCGCGCACCTCCACGGCCCGTTCGCTGGACAACGGCATCGCGAAACTGTGGCTCGACGGCCGCGTCGAGGCCGCGCTCAAGGACTCCGTGCCCCAGATCAACGCCCCGCAGGCGTGGGCCGAAGGGTACGACGGCAAGGGCGTCAAGGTCGCCGTCCTGGACACCGGCATCGACACCGACCACCCCGACGTCAAGGACCGCATCCTGGAGACCAGGAGCTTCGTCCCCGGCGAGGAGGTCGACGACAGGAACGGCCACGGCACGCACGTCGCCTCCACCATCGCCGGTTCGGGCGCCGCCTCCGACGGCGTCAACAAGGGTGTCGCCCCGGAGGCCGGACTGCTCGTCGGCAAGGTGCTGAGCGATGAGGGCTCGGGCGCCGACTCCGGCATCATCGAGGCGATGGAGTGGGCGAAGGCGGAGGGCGCCGACGTCGTCTCCATGAGCCTCGGCTCCAGCATCCCCGACGACGGCACCGACCCGATGTCCCAGGCCGTCAACGCCCTTTCGGTCGACGGCGGTCCGCTCTACGTCATCGCCGCGGGCAACGCCTACGGCGCCGGCACCATCGGTTCGCCCGGCTCGGCCGACAAGGCGCTCACCATCGCCGCCGTCGACAAGCAGGACAACCGCGCGGACTTCTCCTCCATGGGCCCGCTGACACGCTCCTACGGCCTCAAGCCGGACCTCTCCGCACCGGGCGTCGACATCAACGCGGCCGCTTCGCAGTCGGTCCCCGGCATCGAGGGCATGTACCAGTCGATGTCCGGCACGTCGATGGCGACCCCGCACGTCGCGGGAGCCGCCGCCATCGTGAAGGAGCGCCACCCCGACTGGTCCGGCCAGCGCATCAAGGAAGCGCTGATGGCCTCGTCGAAGCTGCTGCCCGCCTACACCCCGTACGAGCAGGGCACCGGCCGGCTCGACGTGAAGGCCGCGATCGACACGACGATCGAGGCCACCGGATCCGTCGAGGTCGCGTCCTACGACTGGCCGCACAGCCCGTCCGACCCGGTCGCCGAGCGGACGATCACGTACCGCAACGGCGGCACCGAGGACGTCACCCTCGACCTGGCGACGGACGGCGACGCGGACGCGTACACGCTGTCGGCGAAGCGGCTGACCGTCCCGGCCGGTTCGACCGCCGAGGCCGTCCTCTCGCTCGACCCGTCGAACGTCGCGGCCGGCACCACGTACTCCGGTCAGGTCCTCGCGAAGGACGCCTCCGGCGCGGTCGTCGCGCACACGGGCTTCGCGCTCAACAAGGAGCAGGAGCTCTACGACCTCACGCTGGAGCTGCGTGACCGCTCGGGCAGGCCGATGGACGGCATCGTCGTCCTCGCCGCCCTCGGCGATCCGAACCTCACCCCGGTGCAGGTGTCCGGCAGCACCACCCTGCGGCTGCCCCCGGACAACTACACCGCGTGGTCCGCGGCGGACGTCAAGGGTGACACCGCCGACTCGAAGGCCCTGGCCTTCCTGGCGGCCCCCGAGGTCGTCCTCGACAAGCCCGTCACCGTCACGCTCGACGCCTCCGAGGCCCACAAGGTCGCCGTGAAGACGCCGAAGGAGACGGAGACCCGTCAGCTGCGCTACGACATGGCACGCACCGCACCCGACGGCACCGTCCAGCGTGACGCGTACCAGATCCCGCTGACCTACGACCAGCTGTGGGCGAGCCCGACCAGGAAGGTCACCGAGGGCAGCTTCAGCTTCCTGACGCGCTGGCGCCGGGGCGAGAAGCAGATCGACCTGTCCGCCGACGGCCGGGACGTCCCGGTGGCCGTGCAGGGAGGTTCGTCCGTCGCCGAGGACAGCCGCAAGCAGCTGAGGAGCGTCTTCGCGGGCGACGGCGCCGCTGCCGACTACCAGGGCCTCGACGTCAAGGGCAAGGCGGTCGTGATCCGCAGCAGTGACGCGGTGGCGCCCGCCGACCGTGCCGCGGCCGCGATCGCCGCCGGCGCGAAGGCGCTCTTCGTCGTCAACAGCGGCGACGGCGTCCTGATGGAGTCCTACGCCGACTACGGCACCACACTGCCCCTCCCGGTCGCCTCCGCCCAGCGCCTCGCCGGCGAGAGCCTGGTGAAGGCAGCCCGGCGCGGCAAGCCGGTGACCGTCGACCAGCGGAAGTACGCGAGCTACGTGTACGACCTGGTCGACCGCCACGACGGCACGATCCCGGACCGCTCGCTCGCCTTCGCCCCGTCCACCCGGCAGCTCGCGAAGGTGGAGAACACCTTCTACGGCCACCGGGACGCCGTCGGCGCCGGCTACCGCTACGACATCCCCGACTACGGTTACGGCATCGGCTTCGCCGAGTACGAGAAGTACCCCGCCGTCCGCACCGAATGGGTCAACCCGCTGCCGGGCGCCTCGTTCTGGTACGAGGACCACTCGGTGCTCAATGAGACGGGCACGGACACCTCGCTGGAGGAGCGCAGCGCCGACCTGGACTACACGGCGGGCCGCACCTACCCCGCCGACTGGTTCGCACCGGTCACCCGGCCGCGCCTGGGCACCGGCTACTGGGGCCCGTTCCGCACCGCGTACGGCGACATCCAGTACAACATCACGCCGTGGACGGACGGGGGCGCCGGCCACGCGGGCGCCATGCCGGACAAGGAGTACGACACCGGGACCGTGGCCGTGTACCAGGGCGACAAGCTGCTCGACGAGTCCGCGGGCCGTGCCGGATACGTCGGCAACCTGGCCGCCGAGAAGCTGCCCTACCGGCTGGTGCTCGACGCCTTGCGCGACGCGGACACCTGGAAGACCTCCGTCCGCACACACTCCGAGTGGACCTTCGTCTCGGGCGCGCTCGACCCCGAGGGCCCGTACCAGGCGGACATCCCGATGCTTCAGCTGGACTACGACGTGGCGACCGACCTGGCCGGTGACGTGAAGGCCGGGACGTGGACGGAGGTCGGTCTGGCCTCCACGACGCAGGAGTGGCTGGAAGGCGCCGTGAAGGCGACGAAGGCCTCGATGTCCGTCAGCTACGACGACGGGAGGACCTGGAGCCCGGTGCAGCTGCGGAAGGAGGCGGCCGGTTCGTGGACCGCCCGGTTCATGACTCCGCACAGGGGCGCCACCGCCGTTTCGCTCAAGGCGCACGCCGAGGCCGGCAACGGTCTCGGCGTGGACCAGGAGGTCATCCGGGCCTTCGGCCTGAAGTGACCTGCTGAGCAACCCGGTTGAGGCGGCCGCGCACCCGTTCACAGGATGCGCGGCCGCCTCTTCTCACAGTCCCGGGCGGGCGACGGCAGGCTGCTGCGACGCCCGTTCACGGCCGGCGGCAACGCCGGAACGGGTCACCGCCGCCGCGCCCACCAGTGCCGGGGCCGCCGCCAGTGCGAAGCACAGGGCGAGCGGCAGCCGGTCCACGAGCACCCCGATCACGGCGCTGCCGCCCGACGCCCCCGCGTTGAACGCGGTGTTGACCCAGGCGCCCGCCTGGGTGCGCCGGGTGGCGTCGACCGACTCGTCGGCGATCAGATACGCGGTCGTGAGTGCCGGGGCGACGAAGAGCCCGGCGACCGCGACGACGGCGACCAGCACATACAGGTGGGGCGACACCCCCGCCACCATCAGCGCCGCACCCAGCGCGGCGGCCACCACCGGCAGCCGCACCCGGCCCGCCGACTTCCACCGGACCGCGCCGTAGGCCAGGCCGCCCACGGCGCTCCCGGCCGAGAGCGCCGCCAGCACCCAGGACACCGCCGCCGGTTGATGAAGCCGTTCGGTGAACGCCACCACCAGCAGATCGAGCGCACCGAGGCACAGCCCCACGGCGGCCGTCACCGCGACCGCGTGCCGCAGGGCGACGATGCCGTGCAGCCGCGGTCGGGGAGCGGCGGGCGTGCCGGCCGGAGGCCGCTCGGCACTCACCCGCTCCCGGGAGACCGCGGGCGACGACACCAGCGCCGCCGCCCCCGTGAGCACGAGCACCGCACCGGCGAGGACACCGGCGGCCGCCTCGGTGACCGTCACCACGATCCCCACCAGCAACGGGCCCGTCACGTACAGCAGTTCCTCGGCGACGCCGTCCAGGCTGTACGCGCGCTGCAGCAATTCCCGGTCGGACACGAGGCTGCTCCACAGCGTCCGCATGACCGGCCCCAGGGGAGGTGTGCAGGCGCCCGCCGCCACGGCGAGCGCACCCAGCACGAGCGGCGGGGCGCCCGGCCGCCAGGTGGCCAGGGCGAGTGCGGCGAGCAGTGCCGCGTACAGCCCGGCCATCGGCGGGAGGGCCCGGCGCGGCCCGTGGCGGTCGATCAGCGCCGCCCGGGCGGGGGAGAGCACGACACTCGCGGCGCCGAACAGAGCCAGGGCGCCACCGGCCACGGAGTACGAGCCGGTGGCGTACTTGATCGCGAGCAGGAGGGAGAGAGGGACGATTCCGTACGAGAGGCGCCCCAGCAGCGCGGCACCGAAGGTCCGTGCGGCATGGGGGGTGCGCAGCACGGTGGCGTACGAAGGCGCGCGCGAGGGCGCGGGAGAAGGCGTGAGCACGATGGCATTCCTCGTGGGGGCAGCGCGCAGACCCGGCGCTGCGGAGGGGCGGGGACACCGGAGTGCCGCACCCGTGATGACGGGTGCGGTCGGAGCGGAGCCCTACGCACGAGGAAGGAACATCCGGGCAAAGTAGCAGAGCGCACGCCGCGACGACAGAGGGTCCCGCCCTATCCGGTGATGTCCGGATGGGCCGCCAGAACGGCCTCCGCGGCCTCGTCCAGCCGGGGAAGGAACCCGAGGACCTTCTCCCGCCGGTCCAGCAGGCCGGCGGTCGAGGTGATCCCGGTGAGCTCCGCCACCGCCGCCCGGAACGCGGGCAGGCGCGCGGAGTGCAGCGCCGGAGCGTCCACGGCCAGCACCGCGTGGCAGCGTGCGAGCGTCGCCACGATCCAGAAGACCGCCTCACGGTGCTCGCCCCGGTCCAGGAGTTCCAGGCTGCCGTCGACGGCGACGGGGCGTGCCCGCGCGGTGAGGTCGCTGCTGAAGAAGAACGGGGTGCGCGCCACCGGGACCGTGGCGTCGAACGTCCGCGTCAGTTCGCCCACGTGACGCCGCACCACGCGCTCGGAGACGTCCGCACAGCCCAGGAGTTCCAGCAGTTCCGGGTAGAGCTCCGGCTGCCCGTACGCGGTGAGCACCTCGCGCACGGCCCGGTAGCGCAGCCGGACGGTGGGGTTGCGCAGGGCGGCGACCAGCAGGACGTGCGTGGTGACCCCGGTGGGGAACATCCAGGCGGGCACCTGCTCGTGGAAGGGGGCGGAGGGGTCGAACGCGGCCAGGCGGCCCTCGACGCGCTGCCGTGCGTCCAGGCACCGGCGGCGGACCCGGCCCCGCTCGGCGAAGCGGGACGACACGTAGGCGCTCAGGGCGCGCAGCTCGCCGGTGGGGTCGTCGATGACGCTGTCGCGGCGGAAGCCGGCCGCCAGATGGTACGAGGCGAGCACGGCCTCCGGGTCGCGCAGTTCGGCCCACGGCACGTAGGTGATCTCCAGCAGAGCCCCGTCGTGGAGGAGTTTGCCGAGCTTGGCGGTCGGCCCTCCGCCCTCCGTGACGACCATGACATCGACGTCGGAGGAGGGGGCGAGCTCCGCTTCGTCCGGCCGTCCGACCGTCGACCCGCTGAAGTACGCCCCGCGGTAACCGGGGGTGGTGTGGGCGTGGGCGGCCACCCAGCGGACCGCGGCGGCGCGTGCCGCTCCCACTCTCATGTACGGACTCCTCGGGATAGGTCCGGCCGGGTGACACAGCAGGAGGCCTCGGGTCCGGCGGAAGGCGCCCGGGACGTCCCGGTGCCGGTGACCGCGAAGGACGGAGGCCCGGCCTTCGTGCCTAGCACGACCACGCGCGCCGTCACGGGCCGGCCTTCCGGCGCCTGACGGCCCCACGGGGCCGGCCCGGGTGTCTCAGGACCGTTCCTGCTTGCGGAGACTGGCGGCGTCCTCCGCGTAGGTGACGAGCAGCCGGGCGAATCGGAGCCGTTCCTCCCCGGGCCAGTCGCGGGTGATGCGCTCGAACGAACGGCGCTGTTCGGTGGCGAAGCGGTCGCGCAGGGCGTCGCCGTCGGGGGTCAGTCTCAGTACGGTGCGCCGGCCGTCCTGCTGGGAGGCCTCCCGCAGCAGGTATCCCTGCTGGATGCAGTCGGACACCATCCGGCTGGCCACCGACTGGTCCGTGCCCAGCTCCTCGGCGACCGCGCCCACGGTCGTCTCGCCCGTGCGCTCGGCGACGACGTTGAGCACCAGGTTGCGGGAGAGGTCCTTGCCGGAGGACGGGGTGCGCCGCCGGAGCCTGGAGAACGCCGGGCCGACGGCGTTGAGCACCGCCTCGTCGTCACGCCCGTCCGCGTTGCCGTTTGTCATGGGGCAACTGTAACGCCACAGGAATATGCTTGGCAGCCAGCAAATGTATGTTTTACTGCATATAAAGCGGCGGGCGGCACCGCCCTGTACGGAAGTGAGCTGCAGCGATGACCACCACCGCCATCACCCATGCGCGCGTCTTCGACGGTGAACGGGTCCGCGAGGAGAGCACCGTCGTCCTCGAAGGCCCGGTCATCAGGTCCGTCGGGGGAGCGGTGCCGGAAGGGGCGGCCGTCGTCGACGCCCGGGGAGGCACCCTCCTGCCGGGGCTGTTCGACGCCCACACCCACACCTCGCAGGAGGCGTTGGCCTTCGCCCTGCGGTTCGGGGTGACCACCGAACTGGAGATGCAGGGTGCCCTGACCCGGACGCGCCGGGCCCACATCGAGCAGAACGACGCGGTCGCCGACGTCCGGTCCGCCGGTTTCGGCCTCACGCCTCCCGGAGGCCATCCCAGCGAGCTGTTCCCCAAGGGCAAGCGTCCGGGGGGCGAGGGCGAGCCGGCGCCCGAACACTCCGGTGGCCTGGTCATGCCCTTCGTCACGACGCCGGACGAGGCGAAGGGGTTCATCCCGAAGCTCGTGGAGTCCGGTTCGGACTACATCAAGTTCATGGTCGACGACGGCACGGTCGAAGGGCATCCCGGCCTGCCGTGCCTGGACCAGGAGACACTCAACGCCGGTGTCGCCGAGGCGCGCCGGCACGGGATGCTCACCGTCGCCCACGCCCTCACCCTCGACGCCGCGCGGATGGCGGTCGAGGCCGGGATCGACGGGCTGGTCCACGTCTTCATGGACCGGCCCCACACCGACGAGATCATCCGGCTCATCGCGGAGTCCGGCACGTTCGTGGTCCCCTGCGTCGTGCTGAACGCCTCCATGATGGGCATCACCGGCGCGGCCCACGCCGACGACGAACGCGTCGCCTCCCGCCTCGACGACCATTGGCTGACCACGCTGCGCGGCAGCTTCGACCGGTATCCGCAGGGGCGGATCGAGGACGTCCTCGCCACCGTCGGGGCACTGCACGAGGCGGGGGTCGACCTTCTGGTGGGCAGCGACGCCTCCGTGCCCGTGCCGTTCCTCGGCGGGGTCGCGCACGGCGCCAGCGTCCACCAGGAGATGGGGTATCTGGTCCGGGCGGGACTGACGCCCGCCGACGCGCTGCGTGCGGCGACGGCGACCCCGGCGCGCCGCTTCTCCCTGGACGACCGCGGGCGCATCGCCGCCGGGTTGCGGGCGGACCTGCTGCTGGTGGACGGAGACCCCACCGCCGACATCGGCCGCACCCTCGACATCCGCGCCGTCTGGCGCCGGGGTACCCGTCTCGCGGCGGGGTGACCCGCGCGACGGGCCCCGCCGCGACGGGCGCGCGGCAGATCCGGACCCCGCGAGCCCGGCGTGATCCAAACGAGAGGCCCTAGGTCCCGCGCCCCTCATCCGCGGCCGGGTAGGGTCGGTTCCGCTTCGCAGACCCGTCCCCGACGCTCCCGGTGAGGTTGCGCGATGAGGAAGATCATCTACTCCATGTCCATGTCCCTCGACGGCTTCATCGAGGGGCCGGGCCGGGACATCAGCTGGAACCGGGTCGACGAGGAACTGCACCGCTACTTCAACGAGCGCATCGCGGAGCTGGGCGGATTCCTCCACGGGCGGGTCGTCCACGAGCTGATGGCGGACTTCTGGCCCACCGCCGACGAGGACCCGGCCAACGCCGGGGCGATGGCCGAGTTCGCCCCCATCTGGCGGAACATGCCGAAGTACGTCTACTCCCGCACCCTGGAGAAGGTGGACTGGGCCACCGCCGTCTTCCACGACGTCGTCCCCGAAGAGGTCAGGGCACTGAAGGAGCAGCCGGGCGGCGACCTGTCCGTCGGCGGCGCCGGCCTCGCCGCGTCCTTCGCGGCGCTCGGCCTGATCGACGAGTACCGGGTCTACGTCCATCCGGTCCTCATCGGCCGCGGCACGCCCATGTTCCCGACGACGGACGCCCTCACCGCGCTGCGGCTCGCGGGGACCCGGACCTTCGGCAACGGGGTCGTGGAACTGCGGTACGAGCGGACCTGAACACACCCGCCGGTGCCGGACCGCGGGGCCGTACGGCCGCGGACCGGCACCGGCGCGGGGTCAGCGGCCCGCCTGGAGCGCCGTCCAGGTCTCCGGACCCGCGATCCCGTCGGCGGACAGCCCGCGACTCGTCTGGTAGCTCCGGACCGCGGTCGCCGTTCCCGGGCCGAAGGTCCCGTCGGCGCCCACCGTCGAGCCGAGCGCCGCGGTCAGCGCGCGCTGGAGCCGTTTCACGGCCTCGCCCGAGGCGCCCTCGGCGAGCGTGGGGGTGGCGCCGGCCGACAGCAGCGCCGTCCAGGTCCTGGCTCCGACGACGCCGTCCGCGTCCAGCCCGCGCGCCGACTGGAACGCCGTCACCGCGCTCTGCGTGGCCGCACCGAAGCTGCCGTCCGCCTCGCCGGCCGGGTAGCCCTGCGCGTTCAGCAGCGTCTGGAGGGCCCTGACCTGTTCGCCCGTCGAACCGTTGCGCTGGGTTCCGTACGACGTGAAGCTCAGACCGTCGGCGCTCGTGGCGGTGCTCCCCGCGACCAGTTCCATGTACCGGGTCCAGTTCCAGTACGGTCCGGGGTCGGTGTGGTCGTTGCCCGGCGCCTCACTGTGCCCGATGATGTGCGCCCGGTCCTTCGGGATGCCGTACCGGTCGCACAGGTACGCGGTCAGGGCCGCGGAGGACCGGTACATCGAGTCCGTGAACCACGACGGGTCGTCGATGAAGCCCTCGTGCTCGATGCCGAGCGCCGAGGCGTTGGCGCTCTTGGCGTGGTACGCGGTGTCCTTGTCGCGCACCATCTGGGTGATCTGGCCGTCCGAGGAGCGGATGACGTAGTGGGCGCTCACCTCGGACACCGGGTCCTGGAACCAGCTGATCGAGCCCGCGTACGAGCCCTGCGTGACATGGATGACCACCTTGTCGATCGCCGCCGAGCGGCCGGTGGCGTAGTTGTTCGGGTCGGCGGGCACCCACAGCGCGGACGGGTAGTCGGTGCTCCGGGTGTCCGGGCCGGGGGAGGCGAGCGGACCCTTCTGAGGGGACACCGGGCGGGCCGTCACCGAGATCCGCTCGCCGTCCGGGACGACGGTGTCGAGCCCGTCCGCGAGGAAGGTGTAGACGGCGTCGGCGTAGAGGGCGGCGGCCGGGCCGTCGGCGCCGCTGTACCGGGCGACGGCCGGGTACCAGGCGCCCAGGTCGTCGCGGTCCCGGGCGTCCAGCCCGAGCTTGTCGGCGTAGCGGCGCAGCACGGCCGCGCCGCCGAGGATGTTGGCCGCGGTGTCGGTGCGGAGCTCGGCCAGGGATTCTCCGGTGAGGCCGGCCGCCTGCTCCAGGGTCCGGTGCGTGGGGTTGCTGACCAGGTGCATCACGCCGAAGCCGTTCGCCTGGCTGGGGCGCCCGGAGTGCCCGTCGAGCCGGGTCTCGCCGTAACCGACGGCGGCGAGCAGATCGCGGGGTACGTCGAACCTCCGGGCTGCCTGCTCGAACGCCCGGTTCATCGGGTGCGCGGCGTCCGTCCCGGCGAGGGCCGGGGCGCCGGTCGCGGCCAGGACGGTGGCGGTGAGGGCCGCCAGCACGGAGGCGCGGGCCTTGGTGTGGGCGGCGGCGCGAGTGGGCATACCTGCTCCTGCTCTGGGGAGGGGGGAGAAGAACGGCCCCCGGCCCGGGTGGGGCGGGCGGAGGGCCGCGAAGCCCGCTCAGGGTATGCACCGCCCCGGGCATGACAAAGAACCGCCCGGTGTGTCGAACTCCCGTTCACCCCAATGGAGTTGACCGACGGCGGGTCGCCGCTCCGGACCGGGCCGTCCGGACCCCGCCGGGGCGGTGCGGGTCCGGACGGCGGGGGCTACCAGCGGTCGCGGTGGATGACGTCGGCCACCGGGCGGCGCCGGACCGGGCCGAAGTTGCCCTGCGGCCATCCGACGGGAATGGCCGCGAAGGTCTGCATGTCCTCGGGGATGCCGAGGGCCTCCTTCCACTCCTGCTCCAGCATCAGGTGCCAGATGGTGATGTTCGCCGCCAGCCCCAGGGCCCGGGCGGCGAGCAGCACGTTCTGGACGCCCGGATACACGCAGGAGCCCTCGGCGAGCGCCTGGAAACGGGTCTGGGTGCTCATCATGTGCTCGACGCCCGCCGGACCGAGCGCCTGCGCGTAGGCGGCCAGCCCCTCCTCCTCGATCCGGGGCTCCGGGAAGCGGTAGCAGGGCACGATCAGCGCCGGCGTGTCGGCGAAGTGGTCACGCTGGTACTCGATCGCGGCGACCATCCGGCCGTACGCGGCGTCGTCCATGCCCTTCGGCGCGTACTTCCCGGTCGTCGCCAGATACGCGTCCACGCACCGCTTCCACAGGGGCGCCAGACGCGCCATCACCTCGCGGTCGGTCACCACCACGTACTCGTAACACTGCATGTTCCCGCCGCTGGGACCCCAGACGGCGGCCTGTATGAGCTGCTCGAGCGTCTCGTCCGGCACCGGCTCCGGCTTGAGGCGGCGCATCGCGCGCATCGTGGACATGGTGGAGAACAGGGCCTCGGCCTCGGCCGTGCCCGCTGCCTGCGTCGTTTCGGTCGTCATGATCGCGGAGTTTACGGGCGAAGCCCGGCTGTGAGGAGGCCCGTTGACCGGCCCACGGCCGGCGTGGTCCCCCGCAGCCGGACCGCGGGGGCGCGTCAGCGGATTCGCACACCTGGACAACCCCCCACCGCACGGGGGAACGCGGACGGGACCCGCCGCCGGCAGGGCGTATAAAAGGTTCCTCCGGACCAGCCGGCGTCCCCCGAAGGCACGCAGACCCCACGCGGCAAGGCGTCACCGCGTACGACAGCGGAGGAGTGCCTCATGAGCACGGCAGACGAGATCAGCACCTTGCTGGTGGCGAACTTCGGAACCGACCCGGTGGCGATCAGCCCGCAGACGCCGCTCCGTCAGCTCAGCCTGGACTCCCTGGCCCTGGAGGAGCTGCGACTCCTCATCGAGGACCGGATGGGCGTCGACCTCGACGACGTCCAGCTGACCTCGCGCGACACCGTCGGCCAGCTGGTCGACGCCGTGCACCGCAAGGCCGCGGCATGACGGCCCCGTACCGCTACCGCCCCGAGCCGTTCGCCGCCGCCGTCACCGGCATCGGCCTGGTCACCGCGGCCGGCATCGGCGCCGCCGCCACCTGGCGCGGCGTGTCCGAGGCGGCCGACGCGCCCTCGGTCCTGCACCGGCCCGAACTCCAGGGCCTGCCCTGCGACTTCATGTACACCATCACCGGCCTCGACACGAGGGCCGTGCTCGGGGTCGCGACCCTGCGGCTCATGGACCGCTTCTCGCAGCTCGCCGTCATCGCCGCCCGCGAGGCCGTGGCCGACGCCGGACTCGACCCCTCGGTCTGGGACAGCGGCCGCGTCGCCGTCGTGATCGGCTCCGCCCATGGCGGACTGCCCTTCTACGACGAGCAGCACACCGCCCTCACCGAGCGCGGCGCCCGCCGCGTGTCGCCGAAACTCGCCCCCCTCACCGTCGTCAACGGCGCCGCCAGCAGCGTCGCCACCGACCTGGGCGCCCACGGCCCGAGCCAGGCCGTCTCCACCGCCTGCTCCTCCGGCACCGTCGCCCTCGGCACCGCCCACCAGATGCTGCGCACCGGCGCCTGTGACATCGTCGTCGCGGGCGGCGCCGAATCCGTCTGCTCCCGGCTGCTGATCTCCAGTGCCTGCCAGTTGAAGGCCGTCTCCACCCGGATCGACGACCCCGAGACGGCCTGCCGGCCCTTCGACACCCACCGCGACGGCTTCGTCGTCGGCGAGGGCGCCGGCCTCCTCGTCCTGGAACGCCCCGAACACGCGGCGGCCCGGGGCGCCACCGTCCGGGCCCGCATCGCCGGTTACGGGGCCTCCAGCGACGCGTACTCCGCCGTCGCACCGGACCCCGACGGGCTCGGCATCGAACGGGCCCTGCGCGCCGCACTCGCGGACGCCGGTGTGGGCGCAGCCGACATCGGCCACGTCAACGCGCACGGCACCTCGACCGTGGCGAACGACCTGATCGAGGCGACGATGCTGCGCCGGGTCCTCGGCGAGCACCCCCTCGTCACCTCGACCAAGGCGATGACCGGCCACACCCTCGGCGCCGCGGGCGGCATCGAGACCGCGCTCACCGTGCTCGCCCTCCAGCACCAGCTCGTGCCGCCCACCGTCAACCTCGACGCCCCCGACCCGGAGATCCCCGTCGACGTGGTGAGCAAGGAGGCCCGGCCGGGCGTGTTCGAGGCGGCGGTGAAGACCTCGCTCGGCTTCGGAGGACACAACGCCGCACTCGTCCTCACCCGGGCCTGAGCGCGCGGCGGACGTAAGGACGAAGGACCGATGACCATGCCCGACGAGATCATCCGGAACCTGTCGGTACACGGGCTGCGCTACAGCTACCGCGTGCTCGCGCAGCCCTCGCCCCGCACCGAACCGGTCGTCGTGATCGGCGGCGCGCTCCAGGGGATGTACGGCTGGCCGCAGATGGACGAGCACCTGGGCCCGCACGGCCCGGTCGTCACCGCCGACCTGCCCGGCATGGGCGGCGCCGATCCGCTGCCGCCCGGCACCGGCGACGAGCTCCTGTACGCCGCCGTCTCCGGCATCATCGACGACCTGGGCGTGGCCCGGGTCAACCTCTTCGGCTTCTCCTACGGCACGGCGCTCGCCTTCGGCTGCGCCCGGCAGGACCCCCGGCGGATCGCCCGGCTGGTCCTCGGCGGCGTACCGGCGCACATCAGCGACGCCCAGCGGAGCCAGTGGGGGCGGGCGGTCGACCGGCTGCGGGCCGGCGACATCGAGGGCCTCGCCACCCTGAGCGCCGAGGCGCTGATGTGCCTGGACCCGGGGCGCCGCGTCCACCGCAGGGAGCTCGCCCGGCGCTATGTCCGGCGCTCGTTCCTGCACGCGCTCACCCACTCCCCGCACGCGGCGCAGTCGCTGCGCCGGGCGCTGGGGCACCGGCCGGACTTCTCCGGCGGGCTGAGCGGGGTGCCCGCGCTCGTCTTCGCGGGCGAGCACGACACCGTGACCTCGCCGGAACGGCAGCGCGCCTTCGCGGCGACGATCGAGGGCAGTCGCTTCGTGACGATCGGCGACTCCGACCACTGGGTCGTCCTGGAACGGCCCGACGACGTGGCGGACCTGGCCGCCCGCTTCTTCACCGACCGCTCCCTGGAGGCGGCGCCCGCCCTGCGGCCGCTCGCGGCACTGCCGCGCCCGAGGACGGGCGCGGCGGGGGCGGCCCTGCCACGGCCGGGCCGCTGAGCGGCCCGGCCGGCGGGATCAGGGGCGGCCGTCGACCTTGATCCGCACGATCTGCGGGTCGTGGTCGCTGGCCTGGTCGGCGAACTCGGCGTTGATGTGCACGACGTCGTAGTCGAACCGCTGGATGCCGGGGCTCGTCAGGATGTGGTCCAGCGTCTGGGAGTTGCCCTCGTACACATAGCTGTACTGCTCGTCCGCGGGCAGCGTGGTGATGAGCGGCTTGAGCGCCTTGCCGGCGGTCAGCGCGGACATCGTCGGCGAGAACGCGAAGTCGTTGAGGTCGCCGAGCGTGACGACCCGCGCCGACTTGTCCGCGGCCAGCAGGGACTTCACGAAGGTGTTGACCTCCGCGGCCTGCTGGACCCGCTTCGTCTCCGAACTGCGCGACGGCTCCTGGTAGCGGCCGTGCAGTGGCTGGTCGCCGCCCTTGGAGGTGAAGTGGTTCCCGATGACGAACACCGGCTTGCCGTGGAAGCGGAATTCGCCGACCAGCGGCTTGCGGCTGTCGGCCCACGCCCCGCTCGCCGGGTCGATGCGGCCGGGGGACACCGACAGGGTGACGCCCTTCTTCGTCGGCACGGCGGCCACCGCCGTGGTCGCGTCGCCGCCCGGACGGTCCACGAAGGAGACCCGGTCCGGGTTGAAGAGGAAGACGTTGCGGATGTTGCCGCCGGGCTCCCCGCCGTCCCGGCCGTCCTGCGGGGCGACATAGCGCCAGTCGTACTGGGGGCCGCCCGCCGCGACGATCGCGTCGGTGAACCGCTTCAGCGTCGCCTCGGAGCCGACCGTGCCGTCGCTGACCGCGCCGTTGTCGTCCTGGATCTCCTCCAGCGAGACGACATCGGGGGAGGAGAGGTTCACCGCGACGCCCTCGGCGAGCGTGTCGAACTTGGTCTGGTCGTCGAGCGCGTCCAGGTTCTCCACGTTGTACGTGGCGACGGCCAGCTCGCTGCCCTTCTGCGGGCGCGTGACCTCGCGCTGCAGGTGGTGGTCGGTGAGGGTGCCGAGCTCCGTCGCCTGGAGGTTGTAGCCGCCGAACGAGGCGTAGTCGATGACACCGGTGGTCGCGCCGGACAGCACGTCGCCGACGTTCCCCACGGGGAACGGGCGCGTGGTGTCGAGCGACATCACCTTGATCCGGCCGGTGTTCTGGTCGGTGTACGAGGAGTACAGCGTGCCGCCGCGCCGGGTCGGGTTCTGCTCCGGGTCGACGGTCACCCAGATCTCGTCGTACGCGGTCGTGGCGCCCGTGACCCGGGTGTCGGAGATCTGGACGCGGGTGCCTTCGAGGGACTCGTAGAGGTCGAGGGCGTACGCCGACGGCTCCAGCGGCAGCGCGTCGATCGAGCCGCCGCCGGCCGAGGGGACGTAGGCGGCGGGCAGCGCGGCCGCGTCGAGCACCACCGGCGCCGGCAGGGCGTTGCCGGACGAGACGACCGTGGTCCGGGGGGCGGTGATCTCGGTGATGGACTGGGTGGTGGCCGACGGGTAGTACTCGTCGACCTTGCCGCTGACGAGCACGGAGTCGCCCACCGCGACCGCGGGGGCGGCGGAGCCCGTGTAGACGAAGACTCCCTCGCCGGTGCGCGCGTCCGCGTCGGGCGCGGTGTCCTGGATCCAGAAGCCGCGCGAACCCGTGGTGCGCACCGCGGTGACGATGCCGGGGACGCCGGTCACCGCCTTGCCGTCGAGCGGGGAGACCCGGGTGGCGCCCTGGATGTCGTGCACGCGCACGGTGCCGGGCTCGGTGGGGTTGCCGGGGTCGCCCGGGCCCGTGCCGCCGCCGGACGTCTGCCCGGCGGCGTTGACGGGGGTAGGGGCGGCGGCGGACAGGTCCGCGCCGTTGTCGTCGGTGTCGGCCAGGGAGGCCGCGCGCGCCACGGAGGCGGTGGCGGAGGCGCCCGTGGCCGGTCCGGCGCCTTCCCGGACGACCGCGGAGCCGTAGCCCACCAGGTCGACGATGCGGGTGTCGGCGGCGCAGTCGGCCGCCGTCTTGCAGGTCAGCGCGGTGGTGCCGGAGACCAGCGCGACGGTGCCGCTGGCGGCGGACATGGCGACGGTGCCGGTGGCGTCGGGGGCGGGCAGGGCGACGGTGCCGCCGGTGCCCGCCGCCTGGGCGACCAGATAGCGGCCGCCGGACGCGACGGAACCGGTCAGCGCCGAGACCTGCCACACGGAGCCCGCGGACGGGGTGCCGGGCAGGTACTGGACGCTGAAGCCGGACAGGTCGTACGCCGTGGAGCCGGCGTTGGCCAGCTCGACGAAGTCGCGGGTGAGCGTGGCTCCGGAGTTCCCGCCGCCGCCGTACACCTCGGAGATCACGGCGGTCGCGGACGGGGCCGCGAAGGCGGCGGGCAGCGCGGTCGCCGAGAGGGTCACGGCGACCGCGCCGGCCAGCAGGACGGAACGGGATCGGGATATGCGCACGGAGACTGCCCCTCAGAGTGTGATGTGGGGCATAAGCTATGCGCGTAGAACTGGCCATGACAAGGGATCAGAGGTTAATTCCAGAAATCGTCCCGGAGAGCTCCGGGCGCGCGGATCGGGACGCGTGCCCGAGGGGGCGGCCGGGGCGTGTGACGCGGAACGCGTGACCCCGGGGGTGGCGACGGGCCGTGTGGCCCGGGGGCGTGAGTCGGGGAAGCGGCCGCCCTTCTGCGGGGCTACCGCGGGTGCCTCGGCTCGCTGACCCTGAAGTCGCTGATCCTGAAGTGGCTCAGCACGGTGCGGAACGCGAAGTGCCCGCCGGTGTAGGGCTCGGGGTCGCGGTAGTCGAAGACCAGCCGTCCGTTGTCCCACCACTGGACTGTCGGCCCGTCGGAGACGATCCGTACGTGGTTGGGTTCGTTGGCGGTCAGGAGCGGTTCGGTGTAGTCGAGCAGCAGGGGGCGGATGCCCGCCTCGCCGACGTAGCGCCGCAGGCGGGTCGTGGTGTTGTAGTTCGCGCCGTAGCCCGAGTAGTACGTCGTGAGCTGGTCGTACTCGGGGAGCGCGCCGCCCCGCCGGGTGGCGAAGAGGTCGCCGGGGGAGCGGACGTCGGTCGCGTTCCAGAAGTTGTTGAGGTCGGAGACCCGGTCGTTGGCCCCGCCCTCGGAGACGGGGGTGGCGGTGTACTCCAGGATGTAGGGACCGCGCAGCGGCTGCCTGAACCAGACCGTGGCGCCGCCGGGCACGTCGATGTCCAGAACGCCGTGCGAGGCGGTGACGCTGCCCCCGCTCTCCAGCTCGGCCGACCACTGACCAAGGCCGTGCCGGAACGAGTCGGAGGCGATGAGCCGTCCCCGCCGGGGGTGGTGCGGGCCCGGTGCCGCGGCGGCGGTGGCCGGGAGCAGGGCCGACAGTGCGGCTGCGGTGGCCAGGGCCCCGAAACCGCGGCGGGTCGTGGGGGTCATGAGGTGAGGACTCCTTGGATGCGGCGGGGAGGGGGTGGACAGGGGAACTCTGACGGTTGAATCGTTTCGACGCCAGTGGTGGGGGAGATCCCGCAACGAAACCGCAATACGGCGACCACGTTTCAACCGGACCCCGCAGCCGCGTTTCTTCCAGGCGCCGCCGGGGAGGCGTCGTGCGACCGCAACACGAGGGCGGCTTGCGCCACTTGGGCGGCTGTCCATGATGCGGGCAGCGGTTTGACCCGGTTACGTCATTCCGGCTACCTTGCGCGACATGCAGCGATCCACGCACCTGACGACACGAGGTCACGTCGACCTCAAGCGTGTGTGCTCCGCCGCGTGTCCTCAGGACTGAGAGCACGGCGCCCACGCGTCCGGCCACCGGGGCATTCCCCGGGTGCGGTTCCCGGATCCCGCAGGGCGTTGCCCACGGGAGAAGCAGAGCGCTGAGCTGATATGCCGTCAGCATGCCTCTGTCACGCCTCCTTCGAGGAGCGCGCACCGCGTCACCCGCTGCCATCGAGGACCTGGAAGACACGTGAAGACCCTGTCCCCGGCCGTTCGCCGCCCCAGCCCGCTGCTTCGCTCCGGCATACCCTCCGCGGGACCCGCCCGCCGGGTCCCGGGCACCGGTTCCGTGCTCGGTGCGATCCTCGACCACGGCCCCGTCGCCCGCTCCACCGTCGCGCGCCTCACCGGCCTCTCGCCCGCCTCGGTCAGCGGGCACGTCGGTCAGCTGCTCGCCCGTGGTCTCGTCCGGGAGAGCGCGGAGACCGTCGGCCCCAAGGGGCTCGGCCGGCCGCACATCCCCGTCGAGATCGACACGGGCCGCTACCTGGTGGCCGGGGCACACGTCGCCGTCGCCCACTCCACCGTGTCCCTGATGGATCTGCGGGGCCGGATCGTGGCCGAGGACCGGCAGCCCCACCGCGCCACGGATCCCCGCCGCCTGCTCGGTGAACTCGCCTCCCGGCTGGCCCGGTTGGCCGAGGAGTGGAGCGACGGACGTACGGTGCTCGCCCTGGGCTTCGCCACCGGCCACTGGGTCGACCCCGTGGCCGGCGTGATCGTGGAGCATCCGCAACTCGGCTGGCGCGATGTGCCGGTCCGCGACATCCTCGGCGCCGCGACCGGCCTGCCGGTCCATGTGGACAGCCACTCCCGGGCGTTGGCACGGGCCGAGCAGCTGTTCGGCGAGACGTCGACCCGGACCAGCACGGTCCTGCTGTTCGTCGGCGCGGTGGTGGACGCGGCCTTCGCCGCCCAAGGGGCCATGCACCTGGGCCCGCGGTCCGGGGCCGGCAGCGTGGCGCATCTGCCGCTCGGCGCCGGCGGGACGGCCGGCGAGGCCCCCTGCTCGTGCGGGCGGACCGGCTGCCTCCAGTCGGAGGTCTCGGAGCATGCGATGGTGCGGCGTGCGGCCGCACGGGGCCCGGCCGTCGGATCGTTCCCGGAGCTGCTGGAACAAGCGCTGGCCGGTGAGCCGCGGGCCGTCGCGCTGTTCCGTCGCCGGGCGCGTCTGGTGGGCCGTGCCGCGGCGCTTCTGCTGGACATGTTCGACCCCGAGGTTCTCGTCGTGGTCGAGCCGGGGGCCGGCCGGATCCCGGAGTGTCTGGATGACCTGCGGGCGGAGGTGGCGGAGCGTTCCTGGGTCTGCGACGACCCGGACCGGGTCGTCGTGCCGAGCAGTTTCACCGGTTCGGTCCTGGCCACGGCAGGGGGCGCGGTGGCGCTCGGTGCGCTGTACGCGGACCCGCTCGGGCCCTGGCCGGCTCTGACGGCCGCGTCCTGACGGCCTTTCCCTTCCGTACGCGACTTAATTCAGGCAGTTGCATTGTTGACCGGGCCCCGGACCGAACGGGATGATGGATTCATGAGCAGCCGACAGCGGAATTCAGGGTACGCGTCCTCGGCGACGCGCATCTTCCGCTCGGCGGCGCCGGCGCCTCTTTCCGCCCGGCCGTCATGTCGCCGCCCCTGTCCGGGGCACCGGTAAACACCTGCTGACTTCCGGCTGAGGCCGTGCTCTGCCATGCGCCGCCCCGTGCTTCGGCCTGCCTTTTTGCGCCCTTCCGCGCATTTCCCGCATTCCCCGGCCTCCTTTCCGTATATCCACCTCGGGAGAGACGTTGACCGTCACCGTGTCCTCATACCTGGCGCCGCCGGCGTCCGCCGCACAAGGAATCGCCCCCGACCGGTTCAAGAAGGCGTTCCGCCGCTATCCCGCCGGAGTCGTCGTCATCACCGCCGACACGGGCCACGGTCCCGTCGGATTCACCGCGACCTCGCTCAGCTCCCTGTCGCTCGACCCGCCGCTGGTGTCGTTCGGCATCGGGACCGGCACCTCGTCCTGGCCGCACATCGAGCGGGCCGGCACCGCCGTCGTGAACTTCCTCGGCGCCGAACAGCAGTCCCTGGCCACCACCTTCGCGACCAGCGGCATCGACCGGTTCGCCGCCCCCACCCGCTGGCACCGCCTGCCCGAGGGGGAGCCGGTGCTCGACGGGGTGACCGGCTGGCTGCGGCTGGAGACCGAGCAGATCGTCCCGGCCGGCGACCACCGCATCGTCATCGCCCGGGTGGTGGACGCCCGGCTCGACGAGGGGCGCAGCCCGCTCCTCTTCCACGACGGCGCCTACCACTCCCTCTGACACCCGCCCGACCCGCAAAGAAAAAGATCGGAATTCACCATGACACACCACGACATACCCAGCGCCCTCGGCCGCAGGTCGTTTCTCGCCCTCGCCGGCGGCACGGTCATCGGCGCTCTCGCCGCGTGCTCACCCCAGGTCAAGACGGCGGCAGGCGCCGAACCTTCCGGGAAACTCCCCTCGGGGGCACCGCCGCCAGGCACGGAACTCTCCATAGCCGTCCACACCACGCAGCTTCAGCTCAAGCCGGCCGGGCTGGAAAAGGACCTCCACTTCACCGTCTCGCAATGGCCCAATCTGGCAGCGGGTCCCGATATCATCCAGGGATTCCGGGCCCGTTCCATCGATCTCGCGGTCAACGCCGGAATTCCGCCGATCCAGGCCCACGCCATCGGCGTCGGGGCGAAGATCGTCGCCGTGCAGGTGCGGAACCACCCCTCGTACGTCTTCGCGACCGCACCCGGATCCGACATCAGGTCCGTGGCCGACTTCCGCGGCAAGAAGATCGGATTCTCCCAGGGCCAGGCACAAGGCGTCGTCGTCCTGCGCGCCCTGAAGAAGGCGGGCATCGCCGACAAGGACGTCGAACTGGTCGCCCTGCCCAGCACCCAGTTCCTCACCGCCCTGCAGTCACGCCAGGTCGATGTGGCGCCGCTGGGCGAACCGACCCTCACCAAGTACCTCGACCAGTACGGGAAGGACGGGGCGCGCGGGGTGACGACCGACGTCGTGGACCTGCTCACGGTCCTCTGGGCGCCCAACGAGGTGCTGAACGATCCGGCCAAGGCCGCCGCCGTACGCGCCTTCATCCCGGTGTGGGCCCGCGGACTGGCCTGGGCCTGGGAGAACGACGACGAGTGGATCGACACGTACTACGTCAAGGACCAGGGCGTCTCCCACGAGGACGGCAAGCGCATCGTCGCCTCGCTCCGCAAGCCGCGGTTCCCGGTCAGCTGGGACAAGGCCATCGCGTGGGAGCAGGAGACCGCCGACCTGATGGCCGACGGCGGCTTCGTACCGAAGATGGACGTCGCCGCACTGTTCGACCGCCGCTTCGAGGGGATCGCGGCCCGGGCCGTGGCCGCACCGTACCGGGAGGCGTCATGACCGAGCTGCTGACGAACACCCGCGCCACACACCGCACGGCCACCGCCGCCGCGCCCGGAAGGGCCGGGACGCCGGACCGGCAGCGCCCGGCGGAGGCGAGGAGCGCCCCGCCCGCGTCGCGTACCACCCGCAGACGCCTCGGCCCCGGCCGCGCCGTCCCCTTCGGACGGCTGATCGGCCCGGTGCTGGTCATCGCCCTGTGGTGGTTCGCCTCGGCCGTCGGATACCTCGACCCCCGCATCCTGTCCGGACCGGGCACGGTCCTGTCCACCGCCTCCGACCTCCTCTCCAGCGGCCGGCTCCAGGACAACGTGCTCATCTCCCTCCAGCGCGCCGGGTCGGGTCTTCTCCTCGGCGTGAGCACCGGGGTCGTCCTCGCCGTCGCCGCCGGACTCAGCCGCACCGGCGAGTACCTCCTCGACGGGCCCCTCCAGATCAAGCGCGCGATCCCGTCGCTGGCCATGCTCCCGCTGCTGATCCTCTGGCTCGGCATCGGCGAACAGATGAAGGTCACCGTGATCGCGCTCGGCGTCGCGGTGAACATGTACATCAACACGTACGCCTCGCTGACCGGCATCGACAGCGCCTACGTGGAACTCGCCGAGAGCCTGGACCTGAGCCGGGCGCAGTTCGTCCGCAAGGTCGTCGTGCCCGGCTCGCTGCCCGGCTTCTTCGTCGGACTCCGCCTCGGTGTCACCGCGTCCTGGCTCGGGCTGATCGTCGTCGAGCAGGTCAACGCCACCAGCGGCATCGGTTACATGATGTTCCAGGCCCAGCAGTACGCCCAGTCCGACGTGATCATCGTGGGCCTGGTGGCCTACGGGATCTTCGGCTTCGCATCGGACGCGGCGGTACGCGCCGTCGAGAGGAAGGTCCTGTCATGGCGACGCACGCTGGCGGGCTGAACCCCGCCCACGGGACCGGCGGCGCCGCGCTCGCGGAGCGCCCCGCCATCCGCACGAGGAAGCTGGTCCGCAGGTTCGGCGATCGCGACATCCTCAAGGAGCTCGATCTCACCGTCGCACCCGGCGAGTTCACCGCACTGCTCGGCCGCAGCGGCTCCGGCAAGTCCACCCTGCTGCGGGCCGTCGCCCGGCTCGACCACGCCGTCGAGGGCTCCGGTGAACTCACCGTCCCCGACCGGGTCTCCCTCTCCTTCCAGGATTCCCGCCTGCTGCCCTGGCTCCGGGTGATCGACAACGTGACCCTCGGGCTGCGCGGGCCCAAGGCGCGCGAACGCGGGCTCACCGCCCTGGCCGAAGCCGGCCTGGACGGCCGCGACCGGTCCTGGCCGCACGAGCTGTCCGGCGGCGAGCAGCAGCGCGCCGCACTCGCCCGGGCCCTGGTCCGCGAACCCGAACTCCTGCTCGCCGACGAGCCGTTCGGCGCACTGGACGCCCTGACCCGGATCCAGATGCACGGCCTGCTGCGCGAACTCTACGAACGCCACCGTCCCGCGGTGCTCCTGGTCACGCACGACGTCGACGAGGCCGTCGAACTCGCCGACCGGGTCCTGGTCCTGGAGGACGGCCGGATCGCCGTCGACCTCGCGGTCGACCTGCCCGCCCCGCGCTCCCGCCGCGACCCCCGCTTCCAGGAGTACCGCGACACCCTGCTCACCGCCCTGGGGGTCGCCCCGCCCCCCACCCTCCCGGACAAGAAGGAAACCCATGCCCGGCACGCCTGACCGCAAGCAGCTGCACCTCAACGCCTTCCTCATGTCCACCGGCCACCACGAGGCGTCCTGGCGGCTCCCGGAGAGTCCCGCCGAGGCCAACGCCGACATCGAGCACTACAAGAACCTCGCCCGGATCGCCGAACGCGGCAGGCTGGACTCGCTGTTCCTCGCCGACAGCCCCGTCCTGATGGGCGACCCCGGGCGGCGGCCCTCCGCGAAGCTGGAGCCGACCGTCCTGCTCACCGCGCTCGCCGGGGCCACCCGCCACATCGGCCTGATCGCCACCGCGTCGACGAGCTACAACGAGCCGTACAACCTGGCCCGCCGCTTCGCCTCGCTCGACCACGTCTCCGCGGGCCGGGCCGGCTGGAACATCGTCACCACCGCGGGCGCCGACGCGGCCCGCAACTTCGGCCTGGACGACACCCCGCTGCACCGCGACCGCTACCGGCGGGCCGGCGAGTTCGTCGAGGTGTCCACCAAGCTGTGGGACAGCTGGGCCGACGACGCCGTGATCGCCGACAAGGAACGCGGTGTCCACGCCCTGGCCGAACGGGTCCGGAAGATCGGCCACCGCGGTGAGTTCTTCCGCGTCGACGGTCCGCTGAACGTGCAACGCCCCCCGCAGGGCTACCCGTTGCTCGTGCAGGCCGGATCGAGCGAGGACGGCAAGGACTTCGCGGCACGGTACGCCGAGGCGGTGTTCACGGCACAGCAGACCCTGGAGGAGGGCGTCGCCTTCTACAAGGACGTCAAGCAGCGCGCCGAGGCCCTCGGCCGTCACCCGGACGGCATCAAGATCCTGCCCGGCATCGTGCCCGTGATCGGTGACACCGAGGCGGAGGCCCTGGCGCTGGACGAGGAACTGGACCGCCTCATCGTCCCGGAGTACGCCAAGCGCCAGCTCGCCCAGGGCCTGAAGATCGCGCCCGACGACCTCGACCTGGACGCGGAACTCCCCGAGGACATCCCCACCGAGGACGAGATCGAGGGGGCCAAGAGCCGCTACACCCTCATCGTGGAACTCGCCAGACGCGAGAGGCTGACGGTCCGCCAGCTCATCGGGCGGCTCGGCGGCGGCCGGGGGCACCGTACCTTCGCCGGAACCGCCGAGCAGGTCGCCGACACCATCGAGCAGTGGTACGACAGCGGGGCCGCCGACGGATTCAACATCATGCCCGCCGTCCTGCCCTCCGGCCTGGAAGTCTTCGTCGACCGGGTGGTGCCGATCCTCCAGGAACGCGGCCTGTTCCGTACGGAGTACACGGCGAGCACCCTGCGCGGACACTACGGACTGCCGCGGCCCGCCAACCGGCTCTTCGAGACCGTCGACCGCAGTGAGGGCCACTTCGGGATCGGCCTGGCGGAGGTCCGCTGACGGACTGGGCGGACCGCTCGCACTGCGCGGACGGGGCGCACGGGGCGGCCGGGAGACACCGGCCGCCCCGTCCGAGGGCCCCGCGGCTCACGCCCCGGGCACGCGGTCCAGGAATCCGCTGACCGAGCTGATCCGCCCGTCGTCGGCCAGGGTGATCACGTCCGAACCGGCGACGGGCGCCGAACCGTCGGCCGCGGCGACCAGTTCCCAGCTGAAGCGGGCCAAAGTGTGGTGCCCGTCCACCGTCCCGGCCGGCCGGAAGGTGAATCCGGGGAACTGCTGCTGGGCGCCGCCGATCGCGGCGGCCAGCTCCTCGTGCCCGCGCACGTCGGCCAGGGGGTCGGTGTACGTGGCGTCCTCCGTGAACGCGGCGGCGACGGCCTTCTCCAGCTCCTCGGGGCCGGCGGCGTTCCAGGCGGCGAAGTAGCGCTGGACGGCCTCGTCGTATGCGGTCATCGTGCGGTCCTCTCCCTCGGCCCCGGCCGCTGGGCCGGGAGCGCTGTGCTGGTGAGGAACACGATGTCCGAGGGGGCCGGAGGCGTCGATTACCTCCGGGGTAAGGGCCGCGGGGACCACAGGGCCGTACGGCCGGATCGGCGAGGGCGCGCTACAGCCGGCCGTCCGGAATCACGTGCATGGCCGCCTCCTCGGCGGACGCCGCCGCGCCGTCGATCCCGACGTCCTCGCCGGCCATGGTGTCCGGTTCGTTGAGGTCCAGGTCACGGGTGAGCCGGCCGGCGCGCGCCTCACCGACCTCCCCGTCCCAGGGCTCCCCGTCCCCGTCGGCCAGGTCGCCCATGTCGTCGCCGGGAGGATCGGCGGGCTCGGGCAGCTCCCGTGCCAGCCGGCCGTCCAGCGGCTCCCCGGTGAGCTGCTCGGACGCGGTGGTCCCCCGGTCCTCCACGGCCCAGGGCCGCTCGGGAGGTGAGTACCCCTGGTCCAGGGCGTCGGCGAGCTGCCGGTTGTGGAGGGTCTCCTCCGTGTCGAGCTGCTCGACGGGGTCGGAGGCGTCCCGCTCCTGGGGCTGGTACACATCGTCGCCGCGAGGGTCGGCACCATCCATGACAATTCCCTTCCCGGTGTCGGGGATCCCGGGTCATGCCTGCCGTACGACGCGGGAGCAAGGGGGCCGTTCCAGCCCGATCGCCGATGAACTTCCCATACCTCTTTCAGGATAGGCAGCCGGGGCCGGGGCCCGCACCGTGCGGCGTGCGCGGGCGGGGACGGCGGGTCTGCGAGACCATGGAGAGTGCAGGCCGGACCGCGGACGCCGCGGAAGGGGAGCGGGGCCAACAGACCGGTCCGGAACAGGCTGCCCGAAGGCCGTCGTGGGAGAGGCCGTCATGGACTATCCGGAGAGTTACCAGCTGGTGTTTCAGTCGGCCGCCGTGGAGGACGACACAGTGATCGTCCGGCGGACCGCGCAGTCGGGGGCGGGCGGATATCCGGTCTACGAGGACGAGACCGGGATCATCCGCGCGGAGATCAGTGAACGCGGAGAGGTGCGCATGATCGCCAGCGGCGGGCACCAGATGCTCGGGACGCCGCTGGTGGTGCCGGAGCAGAACGCCTGATCGCGGCGGCCGTGCCCCCGGAGCCGGCCGGCCCCGGGGGTACCGTGCACCCTCGGGCCCTTTATCACGGGTGCACAGGCACCGACATCCTGCCGACGCAGGACAATTCGTGCCGAGCAGTCCAACACTTGGTCGAAATTTTGCCCCCGGGGGGCTCCGTCCGAGGGGCACCAGGCACACTCGACCTGTAGGAAACTCGCCACGAAGAGGATCACGCATGATCACGTTGAAGAAGGAAGACGGCCCGGCGGATCTGGACGGGGTGACCCACCTGTCCATCGGGGTGTCCTGGGACCCCACCGTCGGCGCCAGTGGCGGGCTGATGGGGAAGCTCCGTCAGAAGAAGGGCACCGACCTCGACCTGATCGCCATCGCGATGCAGGGCTCGGAGCCCGTGCGTCTGGCGGGCCTCGACTCCCTGGACCCGCTGGGCAACCGCTCGCTCGTGCACAGCGGCGACAACCAGACCGGGCACGGTGACGGCGACGACGAGACGGTGACCGTCGACTTCGCCGGCATTCCGGCCAACATCACGTCCATCGTCTTCATCGCCGCCGCGTACAAGAAGCACAGCTCCTTCCAGAGCGCGCGCAACATCAGCTTCAAGGTGTACGACGCGACGGGCGGCAGCACCCAGCAGGTCGCCGACATCTGGCCGAGCCTGCTCAGCAACGACAACGGCTGCGCCGTGGCCAAGGCCATGCGGGTCGGCGGGAGCTGGAAGCTCGAGGTGATCAACGAGACGGGGAAGATCAAGCAGGGCGACGAGCAGGCCCTGATGCGTTTCGCGGTCAGCAAGTAACACCGGCCACCGGCAGGCGGCTCGGCATGAGCCCGCGGCCCCGGTCCCTACGCGATGTTCAGTCGACCCGCCGCGTACGGGCCGGGGTCGCGGCGTTCCCGGCGGCCAGCGGCGAGCGTGCCAGTTCCACGCAGCCCGCCGTGATCAGGCCCAGCGCCAGCAGCTCCGGCAGCAGCCACCAGCCGGTGCGCAGCTCCTCGCCGAAGAGCGCCACCCCGTACAGGATGCTGATCAGGGCGTCGCCCAGGGTCAGACAGGGCTGGACCGCGACCAGTGTGCCCGCCTGGAGCGCGTTCTGCAGGAGGAACAGCGCCCCGACGCCCGCCACGGCGGTGGCGTAGAGCTGCCAGGAGGTGAAGAGCGCCGCCGCCCCGCCGCCGTCGTCGAGCCGGGCCATGGCGTCCTTCATCAGCGCTGCGGTGAGTGCGTACGCACAGGCGGCGGCCAGGCCCAGCAGCGCCGCCCGGGCGTTGCCGCGGGTGGCCAGGGCGCCCACGATCAGGGCCGCCTCGAACAGGGCCGTCAGGATCAGCGCCGGCACCCACGCCAGCCCCCGCACCGTGGCGCTGCCGCCCCCAGGAGCCGCCGACGCCATGCCGAGGGCCAGGCCGCACGTCACGGCGGCCACTCCGAACCACACCGGCCGGGGCACCCGCACCCGCATCACGAAGCCCGCCAGCAGGAGCGTCGCCGGGAGTTCGATCACGAAGATGGGCTGCACCACGGCGATGGGGCCGGTGGCCAGCGCCACCGCCTGGCAGACGGCCGCCACGACGACCAGGCCGATGCCGGCCAGCCACACCTTCTGTCGCAGCAGATGGCCGATCAGCGACAGCCGCATCGCGTCGCCGTCGGGGACGGTGAGGGCGGCGCGGCGCTGGAGGACGGAGGCCGCGCCGTTGCTGAGCGCGGTCAGGACGGCGAACAGGACGCTGATCACCGGTCCATGATGCGGGTGGCCCGGCGCACAGTCCGGTATCCCACCGGGCGGCGGCATGGCGGACGGCCGCCGGCCCGGGCACCCGCACCATCAGGACCGGACCTGACCGCATGGCCGCGTAGCGTGCCGTCCATGCCCGCGAAGAAGAAGCCCTCCGCCGCCCCGGCCGCCGTGCTCTCGCCGCGCGCCCTGGGGCGCGCGACCCTGGAACGCCAACTCCTGCTCCGCCGCACGGCCATGAGCGCACAGGACGCGGTCCGTCATCTCGTCGGACTCCAGGCGCAGAACACCAAGCCCCCGTACTACCAGCTGTTCGCCCGGCTGGAGGGTTTCCGGCCGGCCGAGCTGGCCGCGCTGATGGAGTCGCGTGAGGTCCTGCGTATCGTCACCCTGCGCTCCACCCTCCACACCCACACCGCCGACGACGCACTGACCCTGCGCCCCCTCGTCCAGGAGGCCCGCGACCGGGAGCTGAGGATCTTCCGCAAGGGGCTCGTGGGTGTGGACCTGGCCCGGCTGCGGGACCTTGCCAAGGCGTACGTCGAGGAGGCGCCGCGCACCCCCGGGGAGATCCGCGGGCACCTCCTCGCCGAGTGGCCCGACGCGGATCCGCAGGCGCTCGGCACGGCCGCCCGCTGTCTGCTGCCGCTCGTCCAGGTCACCCCGCGCGGGGTGTGGGGGAAGAGCGGCCAGGTCGCGCTGACCACAGCCGAGCACTGGCTCGGCAGGCCCTCCGCACCGGTCCCCGCGCCCGACGCCACCGTGCTGCGCTACCTCGCCGCCTTCGGGCCCGCTTCGGTCAAGGACATGCAGACGTGGGCCGGGCTGACCCGGCTGCGCGAGGTCTTCGAGCGGCTCCGCCCGCGGCTGGTCACCTTCCGGGACGAGGACGGCGTCGAACTCTTCGACCTCCCCGACGCCCCGCGCCCCGACGAGGACACCCCCGCCCCGCCGCGCTTCCTGCCCGAGTTCGACAACGTCCTGCTCGGCCACGCCGACCGGGCCCGCGTGATCCCGCCGCGGTTCAAGGGGCGCAACGGAGTGGGGAACCAGGCGTACGGCAGCGTGCTGGTCGACGGATTCCTCGCGGCGATCTGGCGGCTGGAGGCCACGCACCCCGACGTGCCGACGACGGTGACCGTGCAGGAGCTGCGCCCGTTCACCGCGGCCGAACGGGACGACGTCACCGACGAGGCAGCGGCGCTGCTCTCCGTGATGACGACGGCGACGACCGACGGCAGGGGGTACGACGTCCGGTTCGCCCCGTTCATCGACTTCGACCGCTGAACGGCCGTTCCCTGACGCGCCTCGGTCCGCGCGGGCCACGGCCTCGCCAGGTCGCGTCGTCAGACTGGCGTCCGCCGCGCGGCGTCCGGCACGCACGTCACGGACGACGGACCCGGTCGGGGACAGCGGCGGCTGTGCCGAGGCGGTGGGGGGTGTCGGCGAAGAGGGTCAAGTCGTTCGGTGTTGCTGCCTTCGAGCTGGTCGGGGACGCGGGAGGTCCGCAGTTCCTTGAGGTCGGGGATGTGGCTGTAGAGCGTGCCGACGGAGATGCCGAGCAGCGCCGCGATCGTCTCGATGCTGTGCTCGGGCAGCATGTCGCGGGCGGCGCGCTACGCGGCGTCCGACAGTTCCAGGCAGTAGAGGCGTTCGGCCTTCAAAGGGCCTCCGAGGGGAAACTCGCCGGTGATGATGAACAGGAGGTTCCCCAAACGGCTTGCTCGCAGAACCATCCGCTTCTCGTCGGGAGTGACGGTCCACCGAGCCTCGCCCGTGGTGAGGTCCAGTGCTCGGAGCGACCTGTTGGTCGGGTCGGTGACGAGCACCTTTCCGTAGGGCGTTCCGTCGAGGTTCTGGATGTTGCCCGAAGGTTTGCGCCAACGGACTGTGCCGTGGTCAAGCCCGATGCCGGCCAGCTCTTCCTCCGCACCCCTGCTGACGGGTGAGACGAGTATGTCTCCCACGAGCTGTGGGTCGTTCCTCGCGGAACGCGGAATGGCCTTCTCGTACAGCTTCTTCCCTGTGTCGAGCGACCGTGCGCGGAGGAGCTCGCCGTCCTTGCTCACGTACACCACCAGGTTGCGCGCCGCCAGGACGGCGTGAGGAGCGGAGGCGTCGGACCAGCGCTCGGCTCCGTCGTCGATGCTGATCGCCAGTGTGGCGGGCGCTGCCTCGCCGGCGCCGGTGTCGGGCGGCGTGACGAAGACGAGCCCGTTACCGATGTGCAGCTCCCCCTGCTCGGTGCGCTTCTGCCAGATGATTCTTTTTGCGTCCACGCTGACCGCGTACAGGTGCAGCATGGCGCGGACCAGCAGCACCCGGCCGACGAGCACCGTGGTGATGGTGGTGTCGTCGAGGGGTACGGTCCACAGTTCGCCGCCGTCGCCCGACGTGACCGCAGCCACTCTCCCTACGTCCGTGACGTAGACGACCCCTTCGGCGAAGGCCAGTGAGGGAGTGCCCGTTGTGACGCCGCCGCCTGGCTTGTAGATCCATTTGGTGCGCCCGGTCGTGGCGTCCCGGGCGACCACCTTGCCGGGCAGGGCGATGTACGCCGTGGTACCCCCCGGGTCGAGGTCGACGCCGAACGGCTCCGGGGCACCATCAGAGTTCCTCACGGAGTTGAAAGTCCACCGGACGTCTCCGCTCCGGACGTCCCGGACCTCGAATCCTACGGAGTCCTTGTCTCCGGCCAGCTCCACCACGACGACCGGCCCCTCGGCGGCCTCGGGCAAGTAGGCCGACGGAGCGAGGGGGATGTCCCAGAGGCGCCGGGGCGGCGAAGACTTCTCGCCTTTGCCGCCACCTCCGCCGCCTGAGCCGCCATCGGCACCCGCCTCGTTGTTGGAGTCCGAGTCCGGCAGCAGGTGCGGCACGACCACCGCCGTCGACGTGACCATCACACCCACGGCGATGACCAGGAAATGACGACGGCTGGGGCGGATCCGCTTGTCTCGTACCTCCGCCGGCGGAACCGGTGGCGATGCCGCGGACGAGACGTTCTCGGGCAGAGACGGCAGCGGCGGCACGGCCTCCGTGGACACCTCGCCGAGGCCCTCCCCTACTCCACCGAGCCGTGCGGCCACGAGGGACGCCGAAAAGGGTCTGTCGTCCGGGGACTTGGCGAGCAGATCGAGAACCAGGCGGTCGAGCTGGGGAGGGATGTGCGTTCGGCTAGGACTTTCGCGGTTGCCGCTCGGGGCGCGAGGTTCCTCCATCACATGGGCGACGAGCTGCGCCAGCGAATCACGGCCGCCGAACGGCGGTGCACCGGTGAGAAGTTCGAAAAGCAAGCAGCCCAGCGAATACAGGTCCGACCGGTGATCGACGGTCTTCCCCTGCGCCTGCTCAGGAGACATCCACGGTGCGCTTCCCATCACGGCATCGCTCCGGCTGAGCCTGCCGAGACCCAGCCCCGGATGAAACCAGGCCAGTCCGAAATCCAGGACCTGGATGACTCCGTCCCGGCCGAAGATGACGTTGGAGGGCTTGATGTCACGGTGCACGACACCGATCGCGTGCGCGGCTTCGAGAGCTACGCACACCTGCCGCGCCCACTCCACGGCACGCTCGGGGCCCGGAAGGCCGTCCTGCGCGAGGACTCTGTCGAGGGTGCGGCCGTCGACGAGTTCCATCACGACGTACGCGCAGTCGCCACCGTCACCCGCGACCTCGTGCCCGAAGTCGTGGACAGTGACGAGGTGCCGGTTCTGGGAGAGTGCCGCCGCCGCGCGCGCCTCTCGCTCCAAGCGGGATACGGACTCTGCGCTGACGCCGGGTCCGGCGATGACCTTGACGGCGACGGTGCGGTGCAGGGTGCGATCATGCGCGCGCCATACGACACCCATGCCGCCGGATCCTACGCGTTCCACCAACTCGTAACGTCGGCCCAGTACTTGGTTCACGTTCGGCTCCCCCTAGCCTTACCCGCACCTCGGCCACCCAGGCTACGACACGAAGGCTCCGACGATGCCTCCATCGGCCTGCATCGGAGCCCCCGGAGCATGGGCCCTACGCGTCAGAGCGGGGCTGCCACCACTGAGCGTTCTGACCGGCAACAACCAGGTTTTTCGTACGATCGCCCTGTGGTACCTGAACTGTGCCGCTGCTGACCGCGACCGCCCTCGCGACCTTCATGACCAACGGGCACTCACTGTTCTTCGTCATCTCCCTGCGGGAGGGCAGATTCTCCTGGCCGGTCCTGGCCGGTCCTGGCCACCGCAGCCACCGTCTTCTCGCTGGCCGCCATGGCCATCGGCCTCCTCGCGGCGCATTCCGCCCGCCGTGCCGCACCATTCCGGAGGCCGAACGCAGACTGAGTTGGCTGCTTGAGCTTCCCGGGTTTCGTAGAGACCGCTGATCTGTTTCAGGACGGTCTGCGAAGTGGGCAGTCGCCACCTTCCTCATGAGGGGGTGAGCCGGAGTGGCATCGTGTACGTGTTGCGCAAGGGTGTGAGCTGGCGGGACGTTCCCGCAGAGCTGGTGGGCTGCAGCGGGGTGACCGCCTGGCGGCGTCTGCGGGACTGCACGGAGGCCGGAGCGTGGCCCCGCCTGCATGAGGTTCTCCTGGCTGAACTGCGTAAAGAGGGCCTGTTGGAGATGGACGACGCCGCGATCGACGGCTCGCACGTCAGGGCTCTCAAAGGGGGCTCACACCGGACCTTCGCCGGTCGACCGGGCCCGCCCCGGCACTTGACTGTCGACCGGCAGGGAACGCCACCCGTCGTCTCCCTGACCAGCGGAAACCGTCACGACGTCACCCAGCTCATGCCTCTGCTGGACGCCATGCCCCGCATCCGCGGCCTGCGCGGCCGGCCACGCCACCGGCCCCGCCGACTGTTCGCCGACCGCGGGTACGACTACGACAAGTACCGGCGTCTCGTCCGCGCCCGTGGGATCACCCCCAAATGCGCCCGCCGAGGGATCCGCACGGATCGGGACTGGGTAAAACACGGTGGGTCGTCGAGCGGGCATTCGCCTGACTCCACCAATTCAAACGACTCCGCATCCGCTACGAGATTCGAGCCGACCTTCACCTCGGACTCCTCTAACTCGCCTGCAGCATCATCTGCTTGAGGCGGCTTGGAATCTCATTCTGAAACGGTCAGTTAGGGCAGCAGCCCCGCCCGCCGGGCCGCGACGACCGCCTCCAGCCGGGTGTGCGCGCCCAGCTTCCGCATCGCGGAGCGGAGATAGCCCTTCACCGTCTCCGGCCGGAGCCCGAGCCGGCCCGCCGTCACCGCGTTCGTGGCGCCCGCCGCGACACAGGCGAGGACGTCCACCTCGCGTGGCGCCAGCTGGAACCCGCGCCCCCTCGGCGCCCGGGCGCCCGCCGCGGTTGCGAGCCGCCCGCACACCGCGAGCAACTCGTCGCGCAGCGCCGGGTCGACGACCTTCGGCGCGAGGGCGCGCAGCTCGCGGTGCGCCTCCCGGACGTCCTCCCACGCCCCGGGAGCGGCCGGCGGGTCGGTGACCTCCTCCCGGGTCACGGCGAGCAGCTGCCGCACCTCGTCCCGGACGGCCAGCGCCTGTTCCACGTCACGGGCCGCCGCCACCGCGGCGTCGAACGTACGGTCCCCGAGCGTGAGCGGCTCACGCAGCGCCCCGTACAGCACTCCCCGCACCTTGCGGCGCACCACGACGGGCACGGCGACCACGGAGCGCAGGCCCTCCGCGGCCACGGCGGTGTCGTACTCGTGGCTGATGTGGCGCGATGAGGCGTAGTCGGTCACCGCGCACGGCCGCGACAGCGCGATCGCCTTCCCGCCGAGACCGCTCCCGGCCGAGATGACGAGCCCGCGCAGGGCCGTGGTCTGCGCCCCGTTCAGCTCCGCGATCCTGGCGTGGCGGGTGTCGGAGAGCAGGCCGCCGAAGGCCACGGGCAGCCCGCTCGTCCGGCGCAGCCGCAGCAGCGCCGCTTGCATCTCGACCGCATCGAACGATTCCGGCACGCTGACGCCTCTCCGCCCGGCCCCGGGGACCCCGCGTCCCCCACACCACCCCCGTTCGGGGGTGGTGAGACCCGGGTCACTGTTTACATGATGTTAAGTGACCGGTCCGGTCCGCAATGAGGAGGGCACATGTCGGCACCCAGTGCGACGGAGACGTTCCGGGCCGCCCGGGACTTTCTGCTGCGGCACCGCGAGGACTACACCGCGGCCTACGAGGGCTTCCGCTGGCCCCGGAGCGACCACTTCAACTGGGCGCTCGACTGGTTCGACGTCATCGCCCGGGACAACGACCGCACCGCCCTGCACATCGTGGAGGAGGACGGCGGACGCACCGAGATGTCCTTCGCCAGGATGTCCGCCCGCTCCAACCAGGCCGCGAACTGGCTGCGGGCCCAGGGCGTGCGGGAGGGCGACCGCATCCTCGTCATGCTCGGCAACCAGACGGAACTCTGGGAGACCGCGCTCGCCGCGATGAAGCTGCGCGCCGTCGTCATCCCCGCGACGCCGCTGCTGGGCCCCGTCGACCTGCGCGACCGGGTCGAGCGCGGCCGGGTCCGGCACGTCCTGGTGCGGGACGCCGACACCGCCAAGTTCGACGAGGTGCCCGGCGACTACACCCGCATCTCCGTCGGCGCCCCCACCGAGGGCTGGATCTCGTACACCGAGGCCGACGAGCAGCCGGAGACGTTCACGGCGGACCGCGAGACCGACGCCGACGAACCGCTGATGCTGTACTTCACCTCCGGCACCACCGCCAGCCCCAAGCTCGTCGAGCACACCCATGTCTCCTACCCCGTCGGCCACTTGTCGACGATGTACTGGATCGGTCTCAAGCCCGGCGACGTCCACCTCAACATCTCCTCGCCCGGGTGGGCGAAGCACGCCTGGTCCAACCTCTTCGCCCCGTGGAGCGCCGAGGCGACCGTCTTCATCTTCAACTACACCCGCTTCGACGCCGGCCGGCTGATGGCCGAGATGGACCGCTCGGGCGTCACCAGCTTCTGCGCCCCGCCCACCGTCTGGCGCATGCTCATCCAGGCCGACCTCTCCCAGCTGAGGACCCCTCCGCGGGAGGTCGTCGCGGCGGGCGAACCGCTGAACCCCGAGGTCATCGAGACGGTCCGGCGGGCGTGGGGCGTCACCATCCGGGACGGTTTCGGCCAGACGGAGACCGCCGTCCAGGTCGCCAACACCCCCGGGCAGGTCCTGAAGGCAGGTTCGATGGGCCGTCCCAGCCCGGGCTTCAAGGTCGTCCTCCTCGACCCGGTCAGCGGCGAGCCCGGGGCCGTCGAGGGCGAGATCTCCCTCGACCTGTCCGGCCACCCGGTCGGCCTGATGACCGGATACCACGGCGACCCCGACCGCACCGCCGAGGCCATGGCGGGCGGCTACTACCGCACCGGCGACATCGGCACCCGCGACGCCGACGGCTACATCACGTACGTGGGAAGGGCCGACGACGTCTTCAAGGCCTCCGACTACAAGATCTCCCCGTTCGAGCTGGAGAGCGCCCTGCTGGAGCACGAGGCCGTCGCCGAGGCCGCCGTCGTACCGGCCCCCGACCCGGTGCGGCTGTCCGTCCCGAAGGCGTACATCGTGCTCGCCGAGGGGTGGGAGCCCGGACCGGACACCGCCAAGGTGCTGTTCGCCCACTCCCGGGCCGTACTCGCCCCGTACAAGCGGATCCGCCGCCTGGAGTTCGCCGAGCTGCCCAAGACCGTCTCGGGGAAGATCCGCCGCATCGAGCTGCGCGAGCGGACCGCCCGGGGCACCGGCACGGAGTACGGCGAGGGGGACCTGACATGACGGAGCCGTCCTACGCCCACGGCACCGGCGCCACGGCCCTGCTCGGCGACACCGTCGGCCGCAACCTCGACCGGGCGATCGAGGCGTTCCCGGACCGCGAGGCGCTGGTCGACGTGCCGTCCGGCCGGCGCTGGACGTACGCCGCATTCGGTGCGGCCGTCGACGAACTGGCCCGGGCGCTGATGGCCTCGGGCGTGGCCCAGGGGGACCGGGTCGGCATCTGGGCGGTCAACTGCCCGGAGTGGGTGCTCGTCCAGTACGCGACCGCGCGCATCGGCGCCGTCATGGTCACCATCAACCCCGCCTACCGTGCGCACGAGCTGGAGTACGTGCTGCGGCAGGCCGGGATCTCCCTGCTGGTCGCCTCACTCGCCCACCGCACCAGCGACTACCGGGCCCTGGTCGACGAGGTCCGGGCCAACTGCCCCGCCCTGCACGCCGTGCACTACATCGGCGACCGCACCTGGGACGAACTGATCGCCTCCGCCGCATCCGTCTCCGCCGGGCAACTCGCCGTACGCGAGGCCGGGCTGTCGTGCGACGACCCGATCAACATCCAGTACACCTCCGGCACCACCGGCTTCCCTAAGGGCGCCACCCTCTCCCACCACAACATCCTGAACAACGGATACTTCGTAGGGGAGTTGGTCGCCTACACCGAACAGGACCGCATCTGTCTGCCGGTGCCGTTCTACCACTGCTTCGGCATGGTGATGGGGAACCTCGGCGCCACCTCGCACGGCGCCTGCATCGTGATCCCGGCCGCCGCGTTCGAGCCCGCCGCCGTCCTCGCCGCCGTGCAGCAGGAGCGCTGCACCTCGCTGTACGGCGTCCCGACGATGTTCATCGCGGAGCTGAACCTCCCCGGCTTCGCCGCGTACGACCTCTCCTCGCTGCGCACCGGCATCATGGCCGGATCACCCTGCCCGGTCGAGGTGATGAAGCGGGTCGTCGCCGAGATGCACATGGACGAGGTGTCCATCTGTTACGGCATGACGGAGACCTCCCCGGTCTCCACCCAGACCCGCCGGGACGACGATCTGGAGCGCCGCACCGGGACCGTCGGCCGGGTGATGCCGCACATCGAGGTCAAGGTCGTCGACCCGGTGACCGGGGTGACCCTGGAGCGCGGCGCCTCGGGCGAACTGTGCACCCGCGGCTACAGCGTGATGCTCGGCTACTGGGAGCAGCCCGAGCGGACCGCCGAGGTGATCGACGCGGGGCGCTGGATGCACACCGGGGACCTCGCGGTGATGCGCGAGGACGGATACGTGCAGATCATCGGCCGGATCAAGGACATGATCATCCGGGGCGGCGAGAACGTCTATCCGCGCGAGGTCGAGGAGTTCCTCTACCGGCACCCGAAGATCGCCGACGTCCAGGTGGTGGGCGTGGCGGACGAGCGCTACGGCGAGGAGATCCTGGCCTGCGTCATCCCCGCGGACCCGGCCGACCCGCCCACCCTGGAGGACGTCAGGACCTTCTGCCACGAGCAGCTGGCCCACTACAAGATCCCGCGGCTGCTCCAGGTCATGGAAGCCTTCCCGATGACGGTCAGCGGGAAGGTCCGGAAGATCGAACTACGGGACGACTACGCCCGGCGGGGGGCGTGACGGGGGGCCGGCGGATTGCGGCGGTCCGCCTCCGGGGCGCTGTCAGGCGGCTTCGATGATGTCGCCGGCGGTGCCCTGGGTCGCGGCCGCCCACTCGATCAGGAGTACCTCGTAGGCCGCGGACTCCATGGGGGACCAGTCCTGGCCGGCGCGCGCGTCCACGAGCGCACGGATCGCCTCGTTCGCCTCGACGGCGGCGGGGTGGGCCGGCTGCGCGGGGGAGGTGCTGTGCGACGGGGCCGCGGATATCGCGGGCGACACGGGAGTCGCGGGAGTCGCCGGTGGAGAATGCCGTGGAGTTAAGGCCATGCGTCCCACTGTAGGGCCCGGCACTGACAACAGACCGAACATCTGTGGCCCCTGGCTCGAACGTGACCGATCGCACTCACTGTGGTGGGACGGTTTCTGTGAGGTACGGCACGTCGCGCCGCGTGCAGACCCGGGGCCGGCGGTCGGGGCCGTGTTCCGCGTCCTCGGCGCGAATCCTGCGGAGCCCGTCGGTGAGGCCGGATTCCGGTTCGTCCGTTGCGCGCTCGATGTCCTGGACGGGCGGGAGATCCGGGCGGCGGGCGGGACGGATGGGCGTGCTCCCGATAGCGCGCGACGCCTGCCGGGCCGTGTCCCGCCGGGCTCAGGGCCCGGTGCTCAGCAGTTCGTCCGCCGGGCTGTTCACCGGCTGCGGAGTCCCCGTGAGGTCCATGACGAACAGCGGGATGCCGAGCCCGTCCGCCCGCTCCCGGGCGTCCGGCGCGTAGCCGGCGAGGGAGAAGAACACGCTCGACACCGAGGCGCTGAGCGCGTTGAGCCAGAGGCATTCGATGTCGCGCAGGGTGGCCGGCCGGGTGGTGGAGTCGACCTGCGCGACCAGACCGGCCGCCCGCAGGTCGATCCGTGAGGCCGGGCGCTCGGCGGCCCCCACGACGTCGCGGTAGCCCAGCCACTTCAGGTACAGCGCGGCGGAGGCGACCGCGTCGCGCGCGGTACGGATCGTCAGCGGCCGGAACGGGGGCCGTGGGGCCGGAGCCGTACGCGGAAGCGGGATGTGCGCCGGCCGCGCCCGCCGCGAGGAGGAGCCGGGCGCCGCCACGGGACGGACCGGGATCCGCAGCACCGCGCCGCACGGGCAGCACAGTTCCGGCTGCGGCCACTGGTCGTGCCGGCCGCAGCCGAGGCAGCGCACGGTCACCCAGTCGTCGTTCCAGGTGCGGTGGGTGATGCGGGTGACGGGGGCGCCGCGCAGCAGGGGCGGGACGGTCGGGGCGCCGCACGGGCACTGGTGGACGGGCCTCGTGTACGCGTGGTCGCGGCGGCAGGCCGGGCACCGTACCGGCACTGATTCCACCTCGGGACTCCTTACGGCAGGGGACCGTGCGGCCGGTGCCCGGACTCCGGGCCGGCTCCGCTCCGTACCTCCATGCTCCACCAAGAGCGAGGCCGCCGTGAGGGACTTGGGGCACTTCGCGGCACCGGTCCGCTTCTCAGGTCCTGTCCGGGGCTCCCGCGTCCGGGGGAGGGCGCCCGCCCTCCGCGCGGACCACGCGGAACCCCGGACAGGGCCCGGGGCCCAGGGCCGCCCTCCCTTGACGGCTGTCCGGACGCGCCTTAGATTTGCTTCCGTATAGCAGAATCAAACTTCCGTAATACGGAATTGGCGCTCTCAGGTGGCGCGACAGAGCCCGACTCCACCCAGGTCCGAGCAGGAGCACTCAATGCCTCGAATGACCGCTGCCCGAGCGGCAGTTGAGATCCTCAAGCGCGAAGGCGTCAGCAACGCGTTCGGTGTGCCGGGCGCGGCGATCAACCCCTTCTACGCGGCCCTCAAGGCCTCCGGCGGGGTTCATCACACGCTCGCCCGCCACGTCGAGGGCGCCTCCCACATGGCGGAGGGGTACACCCGGGCCCGCCCGGGGAACATCGGCGTCTGCATCGGCACGTCGGGACCGGCCGGCACCGACATGATCACCGGCCTCTACTCCGCCATCGCGGACTCGATCCCGATCCTGTGCATCACCGGCCAGGCGCCGACCGCGGTGCTGCACAAGGAGGACTTCCAGGCCGTCGACATCGCCTCGATCGCGAAGCCGGTCACGAAGGCCGCCACCACCGTCCTGGAGGCCGCACAGGTCCCGGGCGTCTTCCAGCAGGCCTTCCACCTGATGCGTACCGGCCGGCCCGGCCCGGTCCTCATCGACCTGCCGATCGACGTCCAGCTCACCGAGATCGAGTTCGACCCCGATCTGTACGAGCCGCTGCCGGTGCACAAGCCGGCCGCGACCCGCAAGCAGATCGAGCGCGCGGTGGAGATGCTGAACGCCTCCGAGCGGCCGCTCCTCGTCGCGGGCGGCGGCATCATCAACGCCGACGCCTCCGAACTCCTCGTGGAATTCGCCGAGCTGACCGGCGTTCCGGTCGTCCCGACCCTGATGGGCTGGGGCATCATCCCCGATGACCACGCGCTCAACGCCGGCATGGTCGGCCTCCAGACCTCGCACCGCTACGGCAACGCGAACTTCCTGGAGTCCGACTTCGTCCTCGGCATCGGCAACCGCTGGGCCAACCGCCACACCGGCAAGCTGGACGTGTACACCCAGGGCCGCACGTTCGTCCACGTCGACATCGAGCCCACCCAGCTGGGCAAGATCTTCGCCCCCGACCTCGGCATCGCCTCCGACGCCAGGGCCGCGCTGGAACTGTTCGTCGAGGTGGCGCGCGAGCTGAAGGCGGCCGGGCGGCTCAAGGACCGCACACAGTGGGCCGCCTCCACGCAGGAGCGCAGGGCGGCCCTCCAGCGGCGCACGCACTTCGACAACGTGCCGCTGAAGCCGCAGCGGGTGTACGAGGAGATGAACCGGGCGTTCGGCCCGGAGACCCGCTACGTCACCACGATCGGCCTCTCCCAGATCGCCGGCGCGCAGATGCTGCACGTCTACCGGCCGCGCCACTGGATCAACTGCGGCCAGGCAGGCCCGCTCGGCTGGACCATCCCGGCGGCGCTCGGCGTCGCGACGGCCGACCCCGAGGGCTCCGTCGTCGCGCTCTCCGGCGACTACGACTTCCAGTTCATGCTGGAGGAGCTCGCGGTCGGCGCGCAGCACCGCATCCCGTACGTGCACGTCCTGGTGAACAACTCCTACCTGGGGCTGATCCGTCAGGCGCAGCGCAACTTCGACATCGACTTCCAGGTCAACCTGGAATTCGAGAACCTCAACTCCCCGGAGCTGGGCGTCTACGGCGTGGACCACGTCAAGGTCGTCGAGGGCCTGGGCTGCAAGGCGATCCGCGTCACCGAGCCGGACCAGCTGCTGCCGGCCTTCGAGGAGGCGAAGAAGCTCGCGGCGGAGTTCCGGGTGCCGGTGGTCGTGGAGGCGATCCTGGAGCGGGTCACGAACATCGCGATGAGCGGTACGGATATCGCTTCGGTGAACGAGTTCGAGGACGTGGCGTCGGAGCCGGGTCACGCGCCGACGGCGATCCGCCCGTACGCATCCGCCTGACCGGTCGGGCCCGCGGCCCCCGCCTCTCCGCTGGACGGAGGGCGGGGGCCGCTTCGTCGTGCCCTCCCACGCCGCACGGGCCGAAGGCATCCCGCCCCACGTTGCGCCTTGCCCAAGCCCGTCCGGCCATCCGGCTCACCCAGCCCGTCCGGCCCACCCAGCCCGTCCGGCGTTTGAGGACGGAACCGTCGCTTTGGGGGCCCGGGGCTGTTCGGCGTGGGGGCCCGCGACGGAACCCCGGGGTCGGCCGGGCGCATCTCCCGGCCCGTGGGGTGGTTCCGGCGCACCTCCCAGCCGTCGGGCGATTCCGGTGCATCTCCCGGCCCGTGGGGTGGTTCCGGGTGCACCTCCCAGCCCGTCCGGCGTTTGAGGACGGAACCGTTCAGGGCAGGGGCCTGGCCCCGCGGAAGGCCCGGAACCGGCGGAACCTCGCGGAGGGGCGCCTCGCGCACGGCGGGCCCCCGGACTCGCGCATGCGAAAGGGCGTGGAGCACGGGACCGTAATCCGTACTCCACGCCCTGGCGCAAGGGAATGACAGGGGCCGCGGCGGGGCGCGAGTGGGCGTAGGGGCCGGCCCCTTCAGGTCAAGGGCCGGAACCACCACCCGCACCACCGCACTGGCATCGCACCGCCGCCGCGGCCCCGGGGGTATCCGCCGGACACCCCCGTCCCGCCCGCACCGCGCTCAACCCCTCATCCGGGTGGGCGCGACGGCGCGGGCAAGGCTGTGCCCGGGGCTCAGTCCTCGCGCAGGGCGCGGACGGCCTCCTCCACGCGCTTGCCGTACTCGGCGTCCGCGGCGTGGAAGTGGGCGAGGTTCTTCTCGATCACGTCGTCGCGCGTGACCTGCGAGAGGCCCCCCGCGATGTTGGCGATCAGCCGGCCCTTCTCGTCGTCCGACATCAGCCGGTACAGCTCACCCGCCTGGAAGAAGTCGTCGTCCTTGGCGTGGGCGGGCGCCTCGTGCGTGCCGGTCCAGCCCTGGACGGGCAGCGGGGCGGAGTACGCCGCGTCCGTCTGGGCGGGGCCCGCGTACGAGTTGGGCTCGTAGTTCTTGTCGTGCCGGGCGCCGTTGCGCGTGGCGTGCAGCCCGTCGCGGCCGTAGTTGTCGACGACGGCGGTGCGCGGCGCGTTCACCGGGAGCTGGGTGTGGTTGACGCCCAGCCGGTAGCGGTGCGCGTCCGCGTACGCGAACAGCCGGCCCTGGAGCATCTTGTCCGGCGACGGACCGATCCCGGGCACGAAGTTGTTCGGGGAGAACGCGGCCTGCTCCACCTCGGCGAAGACGTTGTCCGGGTTGCGGTCCAGCACCAGCCGGCCCACCCGCTGCAACGGGTAGTCCGCGTGCGGCCACACCTTGGTCACGTCGAACGGGTTGAAGCGGTAGTCCGCGGCCTCGGCCGCCGGCATCACCTGCACGTGCAGCGTCCAGGACGGGTTCACACCGCGCTCGATGGCCTGGAGCAGGTCCGTCTGGTGGGAGTTGGCGTCCTTGCCGACGATCTCCGCGGCCTGGTCGGCCGAGAGCGAGCGCACGCCCTGGTTCGTCTTGAAGTGGTACTTGACGAAGAACGCCTCGCCCGCGGCGTTCGTCCACTGGTAGGTGTGGGAACCGAAGCCGTGCATGTGGCGGTACGAGGCGGGGATGCCCCGGTCACCCATCAGCCAGGTGATCTGGTGCGTCGCCTCGGGCGAGTTCGCCCAGAAGTCCCAGACGTTGTCCGGCTCCTGACGGCCCGTGAACGGGTCGCGCTTCTGCGAGTGGATGAAGTCGGGGAACTTGATCGGGTCCTTGATGAAGAACACCGGGGTGTTGTTGCCGACGAGGTCGTAATTGCCCTCGTTCGTATAGAACTTGAGCGCGAAGCCGCGCGGGTCGCGCACCGCGTCGGCGCCGCCGAGCGAGTCGGCGACCGTCGAGAACCGGATGAACGTCTCGGTGCGGCGGCCCACCTCGGAGAGGAAGTCCGCACGGGTGAAGCCGGTGACGTCGTCGGTCACCTCGAAGTAGCCGTACGCGCCGGAGCCCCGGGCGTGCACCACGCGCTCCGGGATGCGCTCCCGGTTGAAGCGGGCGAGCTTCTCCAGGAGGTGACCGTCCTGGAGGAGGATCGGGCCGCCTGCGCCGGCGGTGGCGGAGTTCTGGTTGTCGGCGACCGGGGCGCCGGACTCGGTCGTAAGCACGCGCTGCGTCATGGTGTCGGGGCGACCTTCCGTACGGGCTGCTGAACTGCGACGGCCTGGGGGCTCCAGGAGCGTAAGTACGCTCCGAGCCCGACGTCAACAGTTTGTTGAAATTCGTGGTGGGAGGGGGTGCGAGAGGTGTTCCGGACGGCGCCGGCGCCTGGGCGCGACAGGACAGGTGTCAGCGCAGACGCCGTCCGGAAGTCTGGGGGCCGGGGGGTGCGCACCCGGCGGGGTGGTGCCGGCCGGGCCCGCGAGGGGCCCGGCCGCGTCGGTCAGCTCCGGACGGGCTGACCGGAAAGGCGCTCGACCGAGCGCAACAGCGCCGAGTGGTCCAGTCCGCCGTCGCCCTGCGCGCGCAGGGAGGCGACGAGCTGGGCGACGACGCCGCCGACCGGCAGCGCGGCGCCGACGTTGCGGGCGGCGTCGGTGACGATGCCCATGTCCTTGTGGTGCAGGTCGATCCGGAAGCCCGGAGCGAAGTCCCGGTTCAGGAAGTTGTCCTTCTTGCGGGTGAGCACGGTCGAGCCGGCCAGTCCGCCGTTCAGGACGTCGAGCGCGGCGGCGAGGTCGACCCCGGACTTCTCCAGGAAGACGACGGCCTCGGCGCAGGCCTGGATGTTGACGGCGACGATCAGCTGGTTGGCCGCCTTCACCGTCTGGCCTGAGCCGTGCGGACCGCAGAGCACGATGGTCTTGCCGAGCGCGTCGAGCAGCGGCTTCGCGGCGTCGAAGTCGGCCTGCTCCCCGCCGACCATGATGGAGAGCACGGCCTCGATGGCGCCGGCCTCGCCACCGGAGACGGGGGCGTCCAGGACCCGGATGCCCTTCTCGGCGGCGTTCTTGGCGAGATCCACGGAGGTCTGCGGAGTGATCGAGGACATGTCGATCAGCAGCGCTCCGCGCTTCGCTTTCTCCAGGATGCCCTCGGAGCCGTACGCGATCGCCTCGACCTGCGGGGAGGCGGGCACCATCGTGATGATCACGTCCGCGTCCTTGACCGCCTCGGCGATCGAGGACGCGCCGGTGCCGCCGGCCGCGGCCAGCCGGTCGACCTTGTCCTGCTCCAGGGTGTAACCGGTGACGTCGTAACCGGCCTTGATCAGGTTCTCGGACATGGGCGAGCCCATGATGCCGAGCCCGATCCACGCAACCTTGGGGAGGTTGTTGCTCATGAGGGTGCCTTCCGATCAGCGTGTGTACGAGGGGGAGTCAGCGGGCGGCCCGCGCGGTGGCCGGAAGCCACTCGAAGGACTCGGCGCTCGGCCGGTCGCCCGGCTTGTACTCCAGGCCGACCCAGCCGTCGTAGCCGGCCTTCGTCAGCTCGTCGAGGAGCTGTTCCAGCGGGAGCGAGCCGGTGCCGGGCGCGCCGCGCCCCGGATTGTCGGCGATCTGGACGTGACCGGTCCGGTCGGCGTACGCCGTGATGACCTGGCTGAGGTCCTCGCCGTTCATCGACAGGTGGTACAGGTCCAGCAGGAACTTGGCGTTGCCGAGGCCCGTCGCCGCGTTGATCCGGTCGACGACCTCGATCCCGGCCGGTGCGCTCACCAGCGGGTAGCGCGGCGACTCCGGCTCGTTCAGGGTCTCGATCAGCAGGACGGCCCCGATGCGGTCGGCCGCGCGGGCGGCCAGGACCAGGTTTTCCAGGGCGAGTTCGTCCTGCACGTCGGGGTCGACGCCGTCGACCCGGTTGCCGTAGAGCGCGTTCAGCGCCTTGCAGCCGACCGAGGCGGCGAAGTCCGCCGCCACCTCGATGTTGGCCCGGAAGCGGTCCGACTCCGTGCCGGGCACGGAGAGCGCGCCGCGGTCGGGGCCGGGAAGCTGTCCGGCGTAGAAGTTCAGCCCCACCAGCCGGGTGCCCGCCTCGTCGAGCGCCTTCTTCAGCGCGTCGAGCTCGGCTTGCGGAGGGGTGGGGGTCTCGATCCACGGCCACCACAGCTCGACCGCCGTGAAGCCCGCCCCGGCGGCTGCCGCGGGTCGCTCCAGGAGCGGGAGTTCCGTGAAGAGGATCGAAAGGTTCACATCGAAGCGCTGGTCCGGGTAGCCCATGAGGGTTTCGGCGCTCCTTCCGTATTGCGGAAGTTAGTTTCTGCTTAACGGAAGATTGCCTGGAGGGTGGGGGCGGTGTCAAGGGGGGCCCGGAAATTCGGGCGGTCATCGCGGGGCCAGGACGCACGAAAACGGGGCGGAGGCCCAACGGCCCTCCGCCCCGCCCTCGGCTTCCCTACCGGCTCACCCGGCCGGCACCGTGTCCTGGAAGGTCGTCCCCGCCGCGCGGTACGCGCTCACCCGGGCATTGACCTGCGCCGGCGTGAGCACCTGGTCCTTCACGTGCAGGACGTAGTCCACCTGCTGGTCGTACGAGCGGGGCGTCGTGCTCGTCTGCCCCGCCAGGTCGATCAGCCACTGGTTGAAGTTGATCGACATGCCCCGCTCCGGCAGGTACGCCGCACCGTGCGTGCCGAACAGCCGGCCGTCGATGTAGTACGTGATCGCGCTGTTGTCGATCGTCACGACCAGGTCGTGCCAGCCCGCGTAGCTCTGCCGGGACTCGGTGTGCGCGTTGACCGCCTCCCACGGGTCCGGGCGGTAGGTCTCCCACGAGGTCGTGTAGAGAATGTTGCCGCTCTCGCCCCAGCCGCCGTTCGGCAGGTACTCGAAGTCGTACTCCGCGTAGTCGTCCGCCATCGGCGCCTTGAGGTCGTTGATGGTGAAGAACGTCTGGACGAGATGGTCGCCGTCCGGACCGGACACGGGGGCGTCGTTGAACTTCACCCGGGCCGCATAGGTGCCGTTGCGGAACTTCATCGACTGGGTCAGGATCTCGGTCTGTTTCGTCGACTCACCGCTCCCCGCGGTCGACGTCGCCAGGTTCATCACCGAGTTGCCGCTCTGGGTGGCGAACGTGACGTTCTCCGGCGCCCACGTGGCGCCCGGCACGCCGGGACCGCCGGAGTTCGAGCGCACGCTCCAGCCGTGCGCGGCGATCGCCGGGTCGCTGTGGGAGCTGTAGTTGAAGTCGTCGAACAGCGTGGGCGCGCCCTCCGGCGGATCGGTCGGGTCCGTGGGATCGGTCGGGTCCGTCGGACCGTTCCCTCCCGGGGCCTCGCCCCAGACCGTGGCGCCGCCGAGCTGCGCGGTCACCTTCGACCAGTCGCCGTAGGCGGTCCGGCTCCCGTCGAAGGAGTAGTCGTCGCTCTGCAGCAGGGGCTGCCAGCTCGACCGGTAGAAGCGCAGCTGCATGTCGCCGGTGTCGGCGCCGGGGGCGAGCGAACCCGCACCGGCGGTGAAGCCGATCTCCAGATAGCGGTCGGCGGTGGCGGTCGGGGAGGCCGGCGTGCCGAACGTGCCGGTGATGTTCGCGCAGCCCTTCACCGCCCAGGAGCAGGCGAACCGGTAGGCGTCGCCCGCCGCCTCGCCCTTGAAGTAGTAGCGGACCTTGACGGTGCTGAGCTGCACGGCCGCGCTGCCGGTGTTGCGTACCTTCAGCCAGGGTTCGCTCTGGTCGGCCGTGCTGCCGGACGCACTGGTGCGGTACTGCACGGCCAGCGGACCGCCGGCCGCGCTCGCCGACGACGGGACGACGGCCAGGGCCGTACAGCCCAGGGCCACGGTGGCGGCGGCAGCCGCCGCCGCGCGGATCCGGCTCTTCGCGAGTGACTTCATGAAACCTGTTCCTCTCCGGAACGGTCGTGGGGGAGTGGTTCCTGCGGAGGTGGCGCTGTTCCTGGGGGAGTCCTATCGAGGTGGCGCTGCTCCCGGGGAAGTGGTCTGGAGCGACCGGGGGTTCAGGGGGCGGTAGCCGACGCCGAGGGCGTCGAGCCGTGCCGTGTGCCGGCCCAGCCGGGTCAGGAAGCCGGGCCAGTCGCTGCGCCCGCCCGCCCAGGCGCGGTCCGCGAGGGCGCACAGCCGCGGGTAGGTCAGATACTCGATCCGGTCCGGCGTGCGGACGAACTCGGTCCACAACTGGGCCTGGGTGCCCAGCACCCGGTCCGCGTCCGCGGCCTCCCAGCCCTCCGGCACCGGCCGGTTGCCGTGGACGGCCCGCAGGCCGACGGGCGGTCCCGGCTGCGCGGCCGGTTCGCCGGGGTCCGCGGACTGGGCGTAGTCGAGGTACGTCGTCCGGTGGTGCGCGGTGACCACCTGATGGCCGCGACGGGCGGCGGCCCGTGCGTGGGCCGGGTCGCGCCACGTCATCACCGTGAATTCGAGGGGGAGTTCGGTGCCCGTCTCGGCCCAGCCGACCGGTCGCCTGCCCTGCTCCGCCAGGAAGGACCCGATCCGTCCCATGAACCAGCCGTGCAGCGCCCGGGCGTCGGGCAGCCCCTCGGCGGCCGCTCGCGCCCGTGCCGCCGGGCTGGTCTCCCACTCGGTGGTCGGGCACTCCTCGCCGCCGATGTGGATGTACGGCGACGGGAAGACGTCCATGACCTCCTCCAGCACCGTCCGGCAGAAGTCGAACACCTCCTCGTGGACGCCGAACACCGTGTCGCAGACGCCCCAGCGGGTCCACACGTCCAGCCGCCTCGACGGATCGTTGCCCAGCTCGGGGTGGGCGGCGAGGGCCGCGCGCACATGGCCCGGCATCTCGATCTCGGGCACCACGCGCACCCCGCGCGCCGCCGCGTAACCGACCAGGTCCCGCAGCTCCTGCCGGGTGTACGCGCCCGAGTGCGGGATCCCGTCGTAGCTCTCGTCGCCGTGGCCCGGCGGGCCGGACATCGACTGTCTGCGGTGGCCGCCGATGCCGGTCAGCCGTGGGTAGGCGGGGACGGGCATCCGCCATCCCTGGTCGTCGGTGAGGTGGAGGTGCAGGGTGTTGAGCTTGTGCAGCGCCATCAGGTCCACGTACCGGCGCAGGTAGGACACCGGCTGGAAGTGCCGGGCCACGTCGAGCATCGACCCGCGCCACGGGTACGCGGGCACATCGCTGATCTCGACACAGGGCAGCATCCACGGCGCGTCCCGCTGCGGTGTGCCCGACAGGGCCTCGACGGGCAGCAGTTGACGGATCGTCTGGACGCCGCACAGCAGGCCCGGGAGTCGCGCGGCCCGCAGCAGCAGGGAGTCGGGGCCGATGGTCAGGCCGTATCCCTCCTCACCGAGTCCGCCCAGCTGCGGATCGAGGGCCAGCACGACGCGGCCGGTGGCGGAGGGTGCGAGGGGCAGGCCGGTGGCCGGGGCGAGGAGCGTGCGCAGCAGGTCCGCGGCACCCTCGGCGCCGGGGTAGGCGCGGACGCAGGTGTCCTGGTCGAGGGTGAAGCGGCCGGGGCGGGCCGAGACCTTGCGGGGGCGGGGCACGAGGGACTGTTCCGGGCGTGATGCGGGCACGGGGGCCTCCGGGTTCGGTTCTCGGGCCTCAGCCCTTGACGGCGCCGGCCGCGAAGCCGGAGGTGACATGGCGCTGGAGCAGCAGGAAGACGGCCAGCGCCGGGAGGGCGAAGAGGGTGGAGGCGGCCATGGTGGCGCCCCAGTCGGTGCCGAAGGTGTTCTGGAACGACGACAGCCAGACCGGCAGCGTGCGGCTGTCCTGGTGCTTGATGATCAGGAAGTTGGCGTACGCGAACTCGTTCCACGCGGTGATGAAGCCGAACAGCGAGGTCGCCATCAGCCCCGGTGCGAGCAGCGGCAGCGCCACCCGTCGGAACGCGCCGGTCCGGGTGCACCCGTCGACCTGCGCGGCCTCCTCCAGCTCCGGCGGAATGGTGGCGATGAAGCCGCGCAGCACCACGATCGAGAACGGCAGCGTGACCATGAAGTAGACGAGCGTGAGGGTCGGCAGCCGGTCGAGCATGGCCGTGTCGCGGGAGATGATGTAGACCGGGATGATCAGCGACTCCCAGGGCGCCATCTGGGCGATGAAGACCATGAGCATGAACTGCCGGCGCCCCTTCCATCGCATCCGGGCCACGGCGTACGCCGAGCCGATGGCCACGAGCAGCGCCAGCAGGATCGCACTGAGCGTCACCAGGACGCTGTTGCGCCAGAACAGCTCGAAGCCGTCGGCCTGCACGGCGGTGCGGAAGTGGTCGAGCGTCCAGGTGCGCGGGAAGAGCTTCGGATCAGCGGTCTGGATGTCCCTCGACGGTTTGAACGCGGTCGAGATCATCCAGTAGACGGGGAACAGACAGACCAGGACGGTCAGCACGGCGGCGGCGTTCAGCGGGATCCGCCGGGCTCTCGGGCGCAGCAGGGTCATCAGGACTCGTCCTCCTGTCGGAGCATCTGGCGGAAGTACAGGACGAGCACCCCGGACATCAGGACCACGGTGAGCATCGAGGCGGCCGAGCCCAGGTCGTAGCGCTGCCCCGCGAGTGCCGTCTGCACCGCGTACACGGGCAGGATCGTCGTGGCGTCGCCCGGGCCCCCGCGGGTCATCACCCAGATCTGGACGAACGCCTTGAACGTCCAGATCACTTCGAGCGAGAAGACCAGCAGGAAGATCGGGCGGAGCATCGGGAAGGTGACCGAGCGGAAGATCCGGGAGCCGGACGCCCCGTCCAGCCGGGCCGACTCGTACAGTTCCGCGGGGACCGTGGTGAGCGCCGAGTAGACGGTGATCGCCGCGAACGGCACGGACTGCCAGACGATCAGCAGGACCAGGATCGAGAAGGCGGCGCCGCCGTGCGCGAACCACGGGTACCGGTCGAAGGACGCGAAGCCCGCCTCGGTCAGCAGCCGGTTGACGATGCCGAACTCGGAGTGGAACAGCCACTGGAAGACCGTGGTCGCCGCCACCACGGGCATCGCCCACGCCAGCACCAGCGAACTGAGCACCACGGTCCGGCCGAACCGGCCCAGCCGCTCGGTCATCAGCGCGACCAGGGTCGCGATCACCATGATCAGGACCACGTTGACCGCCATGAACAGGAAGGTGCGCCGCACCACCTCCCAGAACCTCGGGTCGGACAGCAACGTCCGGTAGTTGCGCAGTCCGACGAACTCCGCGTCGCCCACGATGAGCTGGCGCAGCCGGAAGTCCTGGAGCGAGATCAGCACGGCCCGCAGCAGCGGGTAGAGCAGCAGATAGAGCATGCCCCCGACGGCGGGCGCGATCAGGACGTACGGCCACAGGCCGCGCGGCTCCCCGGACCGCCGCCCGCGCGGCGGCCCGGCCGTGCCGGTCGCCGGGCGGCGCAGGTGGCTGGGGGGTGCGGTCCGTTCCCGGATGACCGACACGGCACGCCTCCTCTCGGTGTTCTGGCGGACGGGCGGAAGGATCAGGAAGCGGTGTTCATGGCCCGGGTGATGTCGGCGGAGGCCTTGGCGGCCTCCTTCGCCGGGTCGCCGCCGGTCAGGACGGCGGCCATGTAGTCCTTGATCGGGTTCTCCGCCTCGACGGCCGCCCAGCCGGGGGTGTTGGGCGTCGCGTGCCCGTTCGCCGCGCCGGCCGCCATCGCGGCCGCCCCCGGATCGCCCGCCACCGCCGAGGCGAGGGTCGTCCGGTTCGGTACGTAGCTCATGGCCACGGCCAGCTTCTTCTGCCAGGCGTCACCGGTGAGCTCCTTGACGAAGGTCAGCGCGGCCTCCTGATACCCGGACGCCGTGGGGATCACCAGGTCGGAGCCCCCGGTGAAGACGGCGCCGGGGGTGCTCGCGCTCTTGCCCGGGATCGGGAAGAAGCCGAGCTTCCCCTTCAGCGCCGGGTTCTTCTCCATGACGACGTTGGCGCCGCCCGGGGTCGAGATGACCTGGGCCACCTTCCCCTGGGCCATCACATCGGCCTGCGGCGGGGAGTCCTCGTCGGAGTCCTTCGGACCCTTGCCGAGCGCCTGAAGCCGTTCGTAGAAGGCCATCCCCCGCAGCGCCTCGGGAGTGTCCAGCGTGCCCTTCCACCTGCCGCCGGACTCGGTGGCGAGGTCCCCGCCCTCGTCCCAGACGAAGCCCGCCAGCGCGTACCACATCTGCCCGGGCAGGTAGATGCCCTGCGTACCACCCGTGTTGAGCTTGCCGGTGGCCTTGATCCACTGCTCGCGCGTCCTGATCGCGGACGCGTCGACGCCCGCCTTCTCGAACAGGTCGGTGCGGTAGATGACGACCCGGTTGGCCGCGTAGTACGGGATGCCGTACTGCTTGCCCTCGTACGCCCCGGGTTCGGCGAGCCCCTTGAGCCAGTCCTTGCCGCCCAGCTCGTCGACCTTGTCGCTGAGGTCGAGCAGTCCGCCGCTCTGGGCGAACTGCGCGACCTGCGTGTTGCCGCTCTCGATCACGTCGGGGGCGTCGTTGCTCGCCAGCGCGGCGGTGATCTTCTCGCCGATGCCGTCCCATTCCTGGATCTGGACCTTGACCTTGATCGTGGGGTGCGCGGCCTCGAAGCCCTTCACGAACTCCTTCTGGAACTGTGCGGAAACGCTGTCGCGCATCAGCCACACGTCGATGTCCGTCGGCCCGCCACCGGACTTCCCGGAGGAGCCGGACGACGAGCAGGCACTGAGAACGGCGGCCATCACGAGCGCGGACCCACCGGCAAGCAAGCGGTACTTCACGGTTCACCTCTGGGAGACAGGACCTGACCACCTGACCAGTGAAGTCCACTGGACAGCTCACCTCTTGATGGTGGATGAAGGTGGCATAGACCAATGAGACCGTCAACCCCCTTGGTGCGTAGGGATTTTTGTGATCTCAGGAAAAGGCAAGCCCAGATGATCAACGGGGGACCGGCTACACTTCCCTTGACCAGTAGCCGAGTCGGCCCCACTGGTTGCACAACTGGTAAGTGAGGCACGGGTCAGAAGGGGGCATCGCATGGACGCCGACGCATCGGGGACGGTGCTCAAACGGGAGCGGGCCCGCGACGCCGTACTGGAGCTGATCGAGTCGCGCCGCCCGGGGGACGCCATCCCGTCGGAGCGCACCCTCTGCGCCACGCTCGGCGTCTCCAGGCCCACCCTGCGCGCCGCGATCGACGAGCTGGTGGCCGCCGGGCTCCTGGTGCGCGAGCACGGCCGGGGCATGTTCGTCGCACCCGCGAAGATCACCCAGGAGCTGATCTCGGCCGACCTCGCCCTGTCGGTCCCGCAGGCGGCGGGGACCTGGTCGAGCCGGCTGCTGGAGTTCACCACCCTCCAGGCCGGAGCCCGGGTCGGCCGCAAACTGCGCATGTCGCCCGCGGCCGAGATCGTGTACGTCGCCCGGCTGCGGCTGGTCGACGGCGCCCCCATGGCGATCGAGCACCTGCACATCAGGGCCGAACTGGTCCCGGGCCTGTCCGCCCAGGAGCTGGAGAGCGGCGACCTGTACGAGCACCTGCGCGAGCGCCACGACGTGCACGTCCACGAAGCGGTCCAGGCCATCGAGCCCACCGTGGTCACCCGGGCCGAGGCCCGGCTCCTGGACGTCCCGGAGCTGTCCCCGGCCCTGCTCTTCGAGCGGCTCACCTCGGACACCGCAGGCCGTCCCGTGGAGTACGTGCACTCGCTCTACCGCGGCGACCGCTACCGGATCGTCTCCCGCCTGGCCCTCGGCCCGGCGGCCGCCGTGGAGCCCGTGGAGGGCGGACACCACCCGGGGATCCCGCCGGGGGACTTCGCCCAGGGGGACCCGATCACGTCGTCCACCCGGGGCGACATCCAGTCCGGCGCCTGACCCGGAGGCCGCCCCCGTACCTCCGGCGCCCGCCGCGCGGGGGCGCTAGGGTCGTGCCCGAGCCGTGGGTCACCCCGGACGCGGTGCGACACATGTGGGAGGCACAGTGCGCTTGAGAGTGGAGTTCACCACCGAGCCGTTCGATCTCGACGAGGCGCCGGCCCACGCGGTCGTGGCCCGCGAGGTCATCCAGTCGGCCGAACTGGACGCGGTCGATGTCGGACCCTTCGGCAACACGGCGGAGGGCGGCGCGGACGAGGTGCTCACCGCGGTGGGCTCCCTGCTGCGCAAGGCCCTGGCATCCGGTGCCACCCGGGTCTCGCTCCAGGTCAACGTGATCGGGGAGGACCGGAAGTGACCGGCCCCTCGGAGCGGCCCGTCGCCGGCCCGGGGCCGGCCGCCCCCGCGGACCACCCCGTCGTCGCCGACGGCCATCCCCTCGTCGCCGCCGTCAAGCCGCTCGTCGACGCCATGGGCGCCGAGCTGCTCGGGCCCGAGCAGGCGCAGGCCGACGACGTGGTCCTGGCCTGGGAGGGCGAGGACGTCATAGCCGTCCGGCTGCCCCAGCTCTCCGACTCGCTGGACCACATCCTGGCCGCGATGGAGCGGCGGCACGGCATGCCGCTCGCCGAGCTGGACCGCAGGACCAAGCAGGAGGTCGTCCGGACTCTGGAGGCACGCGGTGCCTTCTCGGTGCGGCACGGCGTCGAGACCGTAGCGGGGGCCCTGGGGGTGTCCCGCTTCACCGTTTACAACTACCTGAACAGGGAAAACGCCGCCAAAGGCGACTAGTTGACCCGCCCAGCAGAGGTAAACGGCACGTGAACGCGCAGGCCGTCGTCCGGATCATCGGGCGACGGCTTTTTACATGAACGGAATTTCAACAAAGTGTTGACGTGGTGTTGTGGAGGGCGTTAGCTATCCGCAGCCCGACCAACGCACAGCGAAAAACAGCCACGGAGGCTCCCGTGACTTCGAGCTCCACGCCGGGCCTCGCCCGGTTCAACACCCTGGCGGACGACGAGGCGGCCACCGCGCTGCACGAGGTCTGTGCCAGTGCGGCCTGGGGAAGAGCGATCCTCTCCCGTCGCCCGTACGCCACCGCAGAAGCCCTGTACTCCGCGAGCGACACCGCAACGGCGGCACTCGGCGCGCAGGACCTGGCCGACGCCATGGCCGGTCACCCGCCGATCGGCCGCCCGAAGCCCGGGGACCCGACCTCCTCCCGCGAACAGCGGGGGATGGCCGGCGCCACCGAGGAGCTCAAGGCCGACATGCTCGCACTCAACCTGGCCTACCAGGAGAGGTTCGGGCATGTCTTCCTGATCTGCGCCACCGGGGCCACCGGTGAGCAGATGCGCGACGCGGTGAAGTCCCGGATCGGGAACTCGCCGGAGCAGGAGCGAGAGATCGTGCGCACCGAACTGGGCAAGATCAACCGCATCCGCCTCAGCCGTCTCGTGTCCGAGGACTCCCAGGAGTCCGCAGAAGAAGGAGAGTGAAGGTCTTGAGCACCTTCGCCACCGCATCGGTGTCCACCCACATCCTGGACACCAGCATCGGCCGCCCCGCCGCGGCCGTCCCCGTCTCGCTCGCCGCCCGCACGGGCGGCGACGCGCAGTGGGTGACGCTCGGCGGATCCGCGACCGATGCGGACGGGCGCTGCAAGGACCTGCCGGCCCTGCCGGAAGGCACCACCCACGTACGGCTCGACTTCGGGACAGAGTCGTACTTCACAGCCAAGAAGCAAGCCGAGGCGCAGCAGGACGCCCCCCGCGTAAGGGACAGCGGCGCGTTCTTCCCGGAGGTGGCGATCACGTTCGCCGTCACCGCGGGCGAGCACTATCACGTACCGCTGCTGCTCAACCCGTTCGGCTACTCCGTATACCGAGGGAGCTAGCAGACACATGCCCACGATTCTCGGCCAGAACCAGTACGGCAAAGCAGAGAACCGCGTCGTCAAGATCACGCGGGACGGCGACACCCACCACATCAAGGACCTGAACGTCTCGGTCGCCCTCTCCGGCGACATGGACGACGTCCACTACTCCGGCTCCAACGCGAACGTCCTGCCCACGGACACCACCAAGAACACGGTGTTCGCGTTCGCCAAGGAGCACGGCATCGAGTCGGCCGAGCAGTTCGGCATTCACCTCGCCCGTCACTTCGTGACGTCGCAGGAGCCGATCAGGACCGCGCGCATCCGGATCGAGGAGTACGCCTGGGAGCGCATCGCCACCTCCGACGGCAACTCGCAGTTCATCGGTTCCGACGAGGTCAAGCACTCCTTCGTCCGCAAGAACCAGGAGATCCGCACCTCCCAGATCACCTACGACGGTGAGAAGTGGCAGGTCGTCTCCGGTCTCAAGGACCTCACCGTGCTGAACTCGACCAGCTCCGAGTTCTGGGGCTACGTCAAGGACAAGTACACGACGCTCAAGGAGGCGTACGACCGCATTCTGGCCACCGACGTCTCCGCCCGCTGGCGCTACAACTGGACCGACGACGAGCAGCGGATGCCGAACTGGGAGAAGTCCTACGAGCAGGCGCGCAAGCACATGCTCCAGGCCTTCGCCGAGACGTACTCCCTCTCGCTCCAGCAGACGCTGTACCAGATGGGTTCGCGCATCATCAACAGCCGGAGCGAGATCGACGAGATCCGCTTCTCGCTGCCGAACAACCACCACTTCCTGGTGGACCTGGAGCCGTTCGGCCTCAAGAACGACAACGAGGTCTACTTCGCGGCCGACCGTCCCTACGGGCTCATCGAAGCCACCGTGCTGCGGGACGGAGTCGAGCCGCAGATCCCGGTCGACATGACCAACCTCTGACACGGCGCCGCGCCGGTTCCCGTCCGTCCACAGCGGACGGGGGCCGGCCGGGCCGGAGGGAATTCCCATGGCACAGCCTGCACTTGGGCCCGCAGAAGCAGAAGGCCCATGTCCCACCCCGCCGGAGCGGGCGGTCCATCCGGTCGACGAGAAGCCCGCCCCGTCGCGGCTCGTCCCCGCCGCACTCCAGCACATCGCCGCCATGTACGCGGGCGTCGTCACCCCACCGCTCATCATCGGCCAGGCCGTCGGCCTCGACCAGGCGGGCATGACCCGGCTGATCGCGGCAAGCCTCCTGATCGCCGGCTGCGCCACCCTCCTCCAGACGCTCGGCATCGGGGGCTTCGCCGGAAACCGGCTGCCGTTCGTCAACGCCGCCTCCTCCGCGGGCATCGCGCCGATGCTCGCCATCGCCGAGACCAGCGCTCCGGGCCGTCAACTGCCCGCCATCTACGGGGCGGTGCTCGTCGCGGGGGTGTTCTGTCTCGCCGTCGGCCCGTTCTTCGGCCGGCTCCTGAGGTTCTTCCCGCCGCTCGTCACCGGCGTCGTCATCACGCTCATCGGCGTCACCCTGATGCCGGTCCCGGTCTCCTGGGCCCAGGGAGGCGACAAGACGGCCGCCGACTTCGGCGCCATGAAGTACCTCGCCCTGGCCGCCTTCACCCTGGTCGTGATCCTGCTCGTCCAGCGCTTCGGACGCGGCTTCCTCCGGCAAGTGGCGCTGCTCATCGGTCTGGTGGCCGGCACGCTGGCCGCCGTGCCCTTCGGGCTCGCCGACTTCTCCGCCATCGGCTCCGCGCCGGTCGCCGCCCTGCCCACGCCCTTCGCCTTCGGCGCACCGGAGTTCCAGCCCGCCGCGATCCTCTCCCTCTGCATCGTGATGCTCGTCCTGATGACGGAGTCCTCCGCCGGCATGCTCGCGCTCGGCGAGATCTGCGACCGGCGCACCGACGGGCGGACCCTCACCCGCGGACTGCGCACCGACGGCATCGCCACCCTCGTCGGACCGGTCTTCGGCGGATTCCCCACCAGTGCCTTCGCGCAGAACGTGGGAGTGGTGTCGCTGACGAAGGTGCGCAGCCGCTATGTCGTCGCGGCCGCCGGCGGCGCCCTGCTGGTCCTCGGCTTCTTCCCCGTCCTCGGCGCGGTCGTCTCGCTCGTCCCCATGCCCGTGCTCGGCGGCGCCGGCATCGTCCTGTTCGGCTCGATCGCGGTCAGCGGCATCCGCACGCTCTCCGAGGCCGGACTCGACGACAGCTCCAACATCATCCTGGTCGCCGTGGCGCTCGGCGCGGGCATCGTCCCGCTCGCCGCGCCCGGCTTCTACGCGGGATTCCCGTCCTGGGCGCAGACCGTCCTCGGCTCCGGCATCAGCGCCGGAGCGCTCGTCGCGGTCCTGCTCAACCTGTTCTTCCACCATCTCGGCACCCACAGCCGCACGGCCGTGGCACTCAAATCCTCCTAGGGTCCTGCCGTGCCCGCATCGCAGATGAGAGAAGGAAGCACCATGGCAGCACCGGCAGCCCCCGACCGAGTGGAACGCATCGTCATCGAGAACTGCTCGATCGCGACCGTCGACGCCGACGACACCGAGTACGCCTCGGGCCATGTCGTCGTCGCGGGCAACCGCATCGAGTCCGTCGGCGCCGGCCGGGCACCGGACGGCCTGGAGAACGTCGTACGCCGCATCGACGGCACCGGGCACCTCGTCACGCCCGGGCTGATCAACACCCACCACCACTTCTACCAGTGGATCACCCGCGGCCTGGCCACCGACCACAACCTCTTCGACTGGCTGGTCGCCCTCTACCCGACCTGGGCGCGCATCGACGAGCCGATGGCCCGCGCCGCCGCGCAGGGCTCGCTCGCCATGATGGCCCGCGGCGGCGTCACGACCGCCATGGACCACCACTACGTGTACCCGAAGGGCTCTGGAGACCTGTCCGGGGCGATCATCGGCGCCGCCCGTGACATGGGCGTACGGTTCACGCTCGCCCGCGGGTCCATGGACCGCAGCGAGAAGGACGGCGGACTGCCGCCGGACTTCGCCGTGGAGAGCCTCGAAGGTGCGCTCGCCGGCACCGAGGCGGCCATCGACGCACACCATGACGCCTCCTTCGACGCGATGACACAGATCGCCGTCGCGCCCTGCTCCCCGTTCTCCGTGTCCACCGAACTGATGCGGGAAGGTGCCGAGTTGGCGCGCCGACGCGGAGTCCGGCTGCACACGCACGGCTCGGAGACCGTGGAGGAGGAGAAGTTCTGCCACGAGCTGTTCGGCATGGGCCCGACCGACTACTTCGAGTCGACCGGCTGGCTCGGCGCCGACGTGTGGATGGCCCACTGCGTCCACATGAACGACTCCGACATCGCCGCGTTCGCCCGCACCGGCACCGGCGTCGCGCACTGCCCGTCCTCCAACGCCCGCCTCGCCGCGGGCATCGCCCGGGTCCCCGACATGCTCGCCGCGGGCGTCCCGGTCGGCCTCGGCGTCGACGGCACCGCGTCCAACGAGTCCGGAGAACTCCACACCGAACTGCGCAACGCCCTCCTCATCAACCGCCTGGGCCCGCACCGCGAACGCGCCCTGAACGCCCGTCAGGCCCTGCGCCTGGGTACGTACGGCGGCGCCCAGGTCCTCGGCAGGGCCGACCAGATCGGCTCCCTGGAGCCCGGCAAGCTCGCCGACCTCGTGCTCTGGAAGCTGGACACCCTCGCCCATGCCTCCATCGCCGACCCGGTGACCGCCCTGGTGTTCGGCGCCGCCGCCCCCGTCACCCTCTCGCTCGTCAACGGCAGGCCCGTCGTCGAGGCGGACCACCTGATCACCGTGGACGAGGACGCCATCGCCCGCGCCACCCGCGACGAGGCCCGCCGCCTCGCGCAGATCGCCGCCGGAGGCTGACGGCCCGCCGTCCCCGGCACCCCCATACCGGCCGGCCGAGGGGGACGGCCCTCGGCCGGCCGCCGCGGACCCGAGCGGGGTCCACGGCAACGGTGCGGGAGGCGCGTGCCCAGACGCACGCGCCTCCCGTCCCGGTGAAACCAGCTGCCCGCACCAGCTGCACGACCTGCCCCACCTGCATCAACGCACCACACGGGGCCCGGTTCTCCCGACCGGCTCCGGCACCACCTCCCTGACACCCACGTCGCCGCAGACGTGTACCCGACCGGAGGAACCGCCGTGGCAGCTACGCCCAGGTTTCGCAACGACGCAAGTGCAGCCCCCGACCCGGAATCGCTTCGCTCCGACCGGAAGCATCCGGTCGACGAGACGCTTCCCCCGCTGAAGATGTTCACCAGCGGCCTCCAGCACGTGGCCGCGATGTACGCGGGCGTGGTGGCCCCGCCCATGATCGTGGGACCCGCAGTGGGCCTCACTCCCAAGGAGACCGCCTTCCTGATGGGGGCGAGCCTGTTCACCGCGGGCATAGCCACCCTGCTCCAGACGCTCGGCTTCTGGCGTATAGGCGCCCGGCTCCCGTTCGTCAACGGCGTCTCGTTCGCCGGCGTGACGCCGATGGTGGCGATCGGCAAGGACCGCGGGCACGACGGGATCGCCGTGATCTTCGGCGCGATCATCGTCGCCAGCCTGCTCGGCTTCGTCCTCGCCCCCTACTTCTGCAAACTGGTCCGCTTCTTCCCGCCCGTCGTCACCGGCACGGTCATCACCCTGATCGGCGTCTCCCTGCTGCCGGTCGCCTTCAACTGGTCCCAGGGCGGCAACGCCACGGCCGACGACTACGGCTCGACGACCAACATCACGATGGCGGCGGTCACCCTGGTGATCGTCCTGGCCCTGCGGAAGCTGCTGCGCGGCTTCCTCCAGCAGATCGCGATCCTGCTCGGACTCGTCGTCGGCACGCTCATCGCGATTCCGGTCGGCATCACGGACTTCGGCGCGATCAAGAACGCCGATGTCGTCGGCTTCCCCACGCCGTTCCACTTCGGGGCGCCGCAGTTCGAGATCGCCGCGATCGTCTCGATGTGCATCGTGATGCTGGTCTGCATGACCGAGTCGACCGCGGACATGCTGGCACTCGGCAAGATCGTCGACCGTCCCGCCGACGAGCGGACCATCGAGGGCGGCCTGCGCGCCGACACCCTGGGCAGCGCCATCAGCCCGCTGTTCAACGGGTTCATGTGCAGTGCCTTCGCCCAGAACATCGGCCTGGTCGCGATGACGAAGGTCCGCAGCCGCTTCGTCGTCGCCGCCGGCGGCGGCATCCTCATCCTGCTCGGCCTGTGTCCGGTGGCAGCCTCCGTCATCGCGCTCGTGCCGCTTCCGGTGCTGGGCGGCGCGGGCATCGTGCTCTTCGGCTCGGTCGCGGCGAGCGGCATCCAGACGCTGGCCGGCGCGGCGCTGGAGAAGGGCGAGAACGCGCTGATCGTGGCCGCCGCCGTGGGGGTCGGGCTGATCCCGATCGCGGCGCCGGAGTTCTACCACGCCTTCCCGAAGGACCTGCTCGTCGTCCTCGACTCGGGGATCTCGACCGGTTGCGTCGTGGCGATCGTGCTCAACCTCGCCTTCAACCACCTGGGCCGGAAGCCGGACGTCGAAACCGGGACCGTCCACGAGCCGGTCAAGGAGCCGCAGGCCGCCGTCCTCTGACGCCCCGCCATGAGCGCTGTGGCGCGTACGGCTCCGCCCCGGGGGCGGCGGTCGTACGCGCCACGGCTCTTCCCGTCCGGGGAGTGTCAGCCGATGTGGTAGCTGTCCCCGTAGACCTTCCAGTCGAGCGGCGGGTCCAGGTTCAGATTGCCCGCGTCCAGGAAGACGCGCTGGGCGGTGTCCACCCGGCTGGTGTCCGAGTGGGCCTCCTCCTGCTTCATGGCCCACACCCGCGCGTCCAGGAAGGCGTTGAGGTAGGTGACCTCGTCGCCGCCCTGGGCCGGCGGCCTCGCCTGCGCGAGGGCGCGCTCGCGGATCGAGCCGAAGCTCGTGCTGTCGCCGCCGTCGCCGTGCATCACGAGGGCGTCGTAGTACGCGAACTGACCCAGTGTGCCCAGCCCGTCGCTCTTGCCCCGGCCGACCGCCGGGTCGAAGTAGACCCGGTCGCGTTCGTCGTTCTGCGCCTGCTGGAACGCCGGATCCTCGGCCGCTGTCTCCCAGGCCTCGCTGAAGCCGGGATCGAGACCGTCGTGCGAATCGGTGCCGTCCACCTCGCGCAGGGCGGGCAGGTACCCGGCGAGCGGGTTGCCCGGCTCCCGCCGGGTGTAGAGCTCCACCAGGTCGAGCATGTCGCCGGTGCCGGAGCAGAATCCGATGATGCCCGCCGTGTAGCCGCGGCCGTCACCGATGTCCTCGATGTAGCCGTACTGCCCCTTCCAGTCCAGCGAGGAGTTCTCCGCGCTGGAGACCAGTTGCATGGCGATGTCCTTCTTCGCCGGATCGTCGAGCCCGTTCGCGGCTGCCTCCTGGTGGTGAACCGCCGTGGGGGCGGGTGCGGTGCCTGCGAAGGCGGTGGCGGGAATCGCCGTGAGGGTCAGACCGAGCGCGACGAGAGCGACGCGTACGGATCGGTTGTTGCGACGTGCGGTGCGCTTGTGGGGAGCGTGCACCAGTCCTCCAAGGGAGTTCGCCGTTCCGATTGTTCTGTTAGGAAGCTTTCCTATCAGGGTGGGGCGGCGGTCGTACACCCCTTCGACGCGGGCGAGTTCGTGCGGTCCGGGCATGCGAAAGCCCCGCACCGGGCGCACGGGCGGTCGGGGCGGGGCCGTGGAGTGCCGGGTCAGCAGTCCAGGGAAGCCACCTGGATCGAGACTCCTGTGGGGCGCCCCCCCGGGTCACCCCTCACCCAGCCGCCTTCGCCGACGCCTCGCGCGCCTGTCGATCACGGGTTCACGAAGCGTCCGGGCCCTTGATCAGATAGCTGTCGCCGTACACCGTCCACCGCAGCGGTGGCTCCAGGCCGAAATTCCCCTCGCGCAAGAAGACCCGCTGCGCCGTCTCGACCCGGCTGGTGTCGCTGTGCGAGGGCTCCTTGCCGATCGCCTCGACGCGCGCGTCGAGGAAGGCGCCGAGGTATGCGCCCTCGTCGCCGCCCTCCGCGGGGGGCCGGTCCTCGGCGCGTGCCTGGCGCCGCATCGTACGGAACCCGACCGTGCCCTCCGTGTCACCGGCCCCGTGCATCACGTAGGCGTCGTAGTAGACGAACTGGCCGAGCGTGCCCAGCCCGTCCTTCTTGGCCTGGGCGACCGCCGGCTCGAAGTACTCCCGGTCCCGCACGGTGTCCTGCGCCGCACGGAACGCCGCGTCACCCGCGGCCTTCGACCACGCCTGCGTGAACGGACGGCCGAGTCCCGTGTGCGCGTCGGTCCCCTTCACCGCGCGCAGCGCGGGCAGGAAACGCTCGAGCGCATTGCCCGGCCGGGCCTTCGCGTACCGCTCGACCACACCCAGCATGTCGCCGGTGGCGGAGCAGAACCCGATGATGCCGGCGGTGTAGCCGCGGCCGTCACCGATGTCCTCGATGTAGTCGTACTGGGCCTTCCAGTCCAGGGTCGAGTTCTCCGCGCTGGAGACCAGCTGCATCGCGATGTCCTTCTTCGCCGGATCGTCCAGCCCGGCGCCCGGGCCCCCCTTGCCTGCTGAACCGCCCGCCCCCGCACAGCCGGACAGCACGGTCAGGGCCAGAACGAGGGCGGCGAGGGAGGCGGCCGGGGAGCGTCGGGTGGGCTTCACCCCGCCCAGCCTGCCAGGTCGTGGGAGTGATCTTCGTTCATTCGGCTGTAGCGTCTGGGGTATGGATGATCAGTCTGTTGTGGATGTCGGCGATGTGCGTCTGGCGTACCGGACCTGGGGAGACCCGTTCGGCTCGCCCGTCGTGCTGCTGCACGGCCTCGGCGATTCCGCCGCGAGCTGGGAGGCGGCCGGGAGTCTGCTCGGTCAGGAATGGCGGGTGTACGCCCTCGACCTGCGGGGCCACGGCGAGAGCGACTGGCCCGACGAGTACGACTTCGAGCTGATGCGGGACGACGTCCTCGGCTTCCTGGACGCGTGCGAGCTCGACCGGGTCGGCCTGGTCGGCCACGACATGGGCGGCGTGGTCGCCCACCTCCTGGCGCAGGAGCACGCGGACCGGGTGGAGCGGCTGGTGCTGGTGGAGACCCCGCCGCCGTTCCCCGGCGCGGCCGGCCCCGCCGTACCGCCCGAAGGGCCGGTCGACTACGACGAGGCCGTGCTCGCGGCCGTACGCACCCAGCTGGACGACCCCGACCCGGCGTGGGCGGAGGGCCTCGGCGAGATCGTCGCGCCGACGCTGATGCTCACCGGCGGCCCGGCGAGCACCATGCCCCAGGGGCGGCTCCAGGACATGGCCTCCCTGATCCCGGACTGTCACCTCATGACGATCGGCGGTGGCCACCGGCCGCACGAGGTCCACGCCGACCAGGTCGCGCACCAGATCACGGAGTTCTTCACCAGCTGACCGCGGCAGCGGGCGGGCTCAGCCCTCCGGCTTCCAGTCCGGCCGCCGCCCGCTGCGGGCGACCGCCCGGTCCAGCAGCGGCGCGTCGTCCGGGACCGGGACGGGCGGTCCGAACGGGGAGGTCGGCGGCGGGTTGTCGCCCAGGTCGGCCAGCAGGGCCAGCGAGGAGCGCAGATGGGCGTCCTCGGCCCGGTACGGCTGGCCGGTCGCCCTCGCCAGGTCCCAGCCGTGCAGCACCAGCTCGTTGAGCGCGACCATGCCGGCCACCTCGCCCGGAAGGTCCACGCTCCCCGCCCGGGTCATGCCCTGCCAGGCCTCCGGGGAGCGCCAGGCGGCCACCATCTCGTCGAGCGCCGCGGGCAGCGTGCTGCGCCACCCGTCGGTCAGTACCCCCGACTCCACCGAGGGGGCCGTGTCGGTCGTGGCGCCCAGGTCCTTGCGCGCGGCGTCCCGGAAGGCCGTGGCAAGCCCCTCGACGTGGGCCAGCATCGCGGCCACCGTGACATCGGGGCACGGCGTCGGTCCGGCCAGCCGGGCGTCGTCGATGGCATCGAGCATTCCGGCGATCTGCCGGGCGGCGGGGCCGAGGTCGAGGAGGGGTGCGGAGTTCGTCTGCGTATCCATACCTGTGCAGACTGCCCGGGCCCCCGGAAGTCATCGCTCGGCGCACGACGTGTGCCCGAGGAGTGATCCGGCAGGGGTGAGCGGGTACCGCCGCATCGGTGGTGTACGCGACGACGCCGGCCGGAGACCGCTCCGCCCGTCCCGGCGCTCCTCGCGTTCCGGCCGCACCACTCCCCGTACGCACGGGATCCGCCGCCCGTACCGCGGGCGCCCGGCGCACACCGGCACATTGCGGAACGTTCCTCTCCGTCCCCTTGTCGAGGGCCCCCGCACCATGCGATACAGGTCTGGACCATTGCCCGTCGGACGGAAGGCACCACCGTGCAACGCCCCCACACAACCGCCGCGTTGGCCTGCTCCGCCGCCCTGCTCCTCGCCGCGTTCACCACCGCCTGCGGCTCGGAGGCCGAGGCGGACACCAGGAAGCCCACCGCGCCGCACGGGGTGACCGCTCAGGCGAGCAGCGCCACCTCCGCGCACGTCATGTGGGAAGCCGCCACCGACGACACGGCCGTCACCGGCTACGAGGTCTACCGGCAGGGCGAGAAGGTCAAGTCCGTCCCCGAGGCCAAGGTGATGACCGACATCGAGGGGCTGACCGCCTCGACCGCGTACACCTTCACCGTCCGCGCCAGGGACGCCGCCGGAAACGTCTCCGCGCCGAGCGCCACCGCGGCCGTCACCACTCCCGCGCCCACCCCCGCCGACCACGAGCCCCCCACCCGGCCGGTGGGACTGCGCGGCAAGGCCGACGGCGGCAGGGCCGCGACGCTGTCCTGGGGCGGCTCCACGGACGACGTCGGCGTCACCGCGTACGACATCTACCAGGAGGGCTCGCGCATCCACAGCGTGCCGGGAACGCGGACCACCGCGCGGCTGACCGGTCTGCGCCCCGGCACCGTCTACACCTTCACCGTCCGCGCCCGCGACGCGGCGGACACCTCGTCGGCGGACAGCAACGCCTTCGACCTCACCACCGCGAGCGCCCCGGGCGCACCCGCCGGCACCGCCCCCACGGACCTGCGGATCACGAGCAGCGCCGCGGGCAAGGAGTACGCCGTCGACCTGGACTGGGAGCAGCCGGAGACCGGCGGGAGGATACCGGCGTACCAGCTGTACGTGGACGGCCGGCTGACCACCACGATCGTCTGGGGCGGCGAGCCGCCCGTCGGCCGGGCGAGCTACCGGCTCACCATGAGCGAGCCGCGCGGCACCCGCCACTCGATGAAGGTCCGCGCGAAGCTGCCCGACGGGAAGTGGGGCGACTTCTCGGCGGCGCGCGGCGTGGTGCTAGGGGACTGACGGCCGTACGCCCCGTTCGGCCGGGGGTGACGCGTACCGTCCCGACGCGTGGAGGCGCGGCAGGGGCCTCCACGCCGATGAGCGCGGCGACGGTCCCGCACGACGGGGACTCGTCCGGCCGGGGGTGAATCCGTCGGTCAGATCTCGGAGGCACCGGGCTCCGGCGGCCGTTCGGGCGGCGTCACAGGATGATGCGGTCCCGTACCCATCGCAGGCAGTCCTCGTCCGAGGCGGGCAGCTCCTCGTCCGCCGGCCAGGGGTGCACGGTCAGGACCAGGTGGGTCAGATAGCCGTACGGGCCGCCGTCCTCGCGAGGGGCGAGCACGACGCCGTGTTCGCCCCGCCGCCATATCCGGCAGCGCAGATGAGGCCCCATGCCGAGCCAGTCGTTGGAGCGCAGGACGCGCAGCGGCGGACCGAGTTCGCCGGTGACGACCTCCGCCGCTCGGTCGAGCACGGCCTCGCACTCCGCTTCGTCCGGTTCCCGGAGAAGGTCCCAGCCCGGCAGTGCGGCCCACTTCCCGACGAGTGCGACGAGCGCGTCATGACCGTACTCCTCGGGATCCGGCGGGTTGACGGGGTACGCCTCGCCGAACGTCAGGATCAGCGTGGAACCGGGGTCGCCGAGCGGGTCGCCCTCGTACCACAGGACGTGGTGGTGCCGGGTGAGGACCGCGTCGCAGACGAGAGAGGTGTACGCCCAGCCCAGCTCCTTCTCGCTGTACTCGTCGAACTCCTCCTCCGGGACGGCCGGCAGGGCGGGCATGGCCAGCAACTCCCGGACCACGGTGGGGGAGAGCGGCGAGTGGGCGAGCGCGTGCACGGGCATGGAGCGCGGGTCTCCTCGGGTCGATGCGTGACGGTGATGGGTGACGGTGCCGGGGCCCCGAGGGCCGGCGCCGGGACGATTCCATCATGGGCGGCCGTGGCCCCCGGGTGGTCATGTGGGGCGGCCGCCCCCCGGACGGTCATGAGCGGCCGCGTCCCGGACGGTCCCTGGACGGCGTCCGCGGCGGCGCTCGCCGCGGACTTCGTCACACCCCGGCAGCCAGTTCGTGCACGGGCGGTAACAAAGCCGGACCGTGGGTGACCCGAGCGACGGGCCACGGTCAGAATCGCCAGTGACGCCGGCCGACAGGCCGGCCACGGGGGAAGAGGAACGCAGCATGAACGCGAAGACAGTCGGCTCCGGTTCCGTACGTAGGGCCCTGCGCGGCACCCTCCTCGGGGCGGCGGTGGCCGCGGCCCTGCTGGGGACCACCGCCTGCCAGCCGTCCGGGGAGGACGACAACGCCGCCGCCCCGACGGGCACCGCCTCGGCGGGGAAGAACCCGTCGAAGAAGAGCGCCTCGCCCTCCGGCGACACGGGCACCGGCGCGAGCAGCACGCCCGACGACGCGACCGGGGACAGCGGCGAAACCGGCGGCGGCAACGGCACCGACCACCCGGACTGCAGGCCGCCGACCTCACCACCGCGGTCGAGCTCCAGGACGCGTCCGGGGAGACGCCCCGGCACTTCCTGCTGACGGTCACCAACGGCAGCAAGTCGCCGTGCGTCCTGAACGACGCACCGCAGGTGCGGCTCGGAGCCGGTGACGACGCTCCGGTCGTCGAGCCGCTCGGAGAACCGGACACCGAGCCCGTCGTCGTCGAGGGAGGCGGCAAGGGGTACGCCGGCCTGTACGTCTTCGGCAACGACGAGGGAGGCGAGGCGGAGTACGACCAGGCCGACCGGTTCACCGCCACCCTGGTCGCCGGCGAGGGCACCGAGCTCAGCGGCACGCTCGTCTTCCACCTGCCGCGCGGTCTGCGCTCCGTCTCCTACGACGACGCGGCGCGGGTGAACGGCTGGGCGGGCACGGAGGGTCTGGCCATGCGCCCGGTCAGCCAGCTCTGACCGCTGGGTACGTCGGCTCGCGCCGGCCGAGCCACCGTCCCCCCGGTGCCAACGGCGCCGGGGGGACGGTCGCACCTGCGCAAGCCGCGTCAGCCGCTCGTACCCGGCGATGAGCGCTGACATTTGATGATGGTCTGCCATGCAAACCGGACGAACTGGGGTCGCTGATCATCACCGTGCCACTGACGACGCCGAGAAGGCGGACCGGCTCCGGGGCGGGGCCTTTGGGTGGGGCTCGGAGAATGCTGTGTCCTCTTCGGCTCGGACCAACTGGCGCAACTTCGCGCGCGTAGCGGGGTCAGTGGAGTACACCACTGTGCCGACCATGCCACGTGTCAACAACACTTTGTATGTGTTGCGAATGAGTCGGTCCACATCTGCGTCAGGCGTGGACTTCTTGAAAGCAGGGTCCTTGGAAGCAGTCCGGTCCGTCACCCAGCGATCCTCGCGCCATACGAGGTCGGGGCCCAGGATCACGCCGCTCCAGTCGTACTCAAACCCTTGAGCGGTGTATACGCATCCCACCTGGCCGAAGCCTGCGGGATCGGTTGCCCAGAGTGCAGCTGGAGGTGCACCCGCGACCGATCTGTCGCCGAAGACGTTCCACGGCCGTTCCCAGCCACCGATGACAACATCTGCAGGCAGAGCCTGCCCGGGCGGAACCTTCTTTGACCACTTCCAGCAGTAGCCCGCCGATATGCGCGCACCGAAACCTTGTTCTCGGCGGCTTTCCAGGAAATCTTCCATCTCCTCTGGGCTGTCCGCGACGATGATTTGCATCCTGTCGTCCGGATCCCACTGCACAGGGCCTCCCGGTTCCAGTCCCAGCAGGCGGACAGTCCATCGGAGGTAGGCATCACTGCCACCACACCTGAACTGTGCATCCAATGGGACCACTTGGCAGCGCAGACCCCGGGCTGCGGCGATGGCCCTGATCTCTGCGACGGTACCCATCTCTCCTGGCCGTACGACCTGGTGCTCATCGAGCAGGAAGACGGGCACCCTTGCCACGTCGATCAGTTCCTCGATCTGCGCCTTGCCGGTGCGTCCCGCTGCCGGGGTGTAGCGGTTCGCCGAGGTTTCCCTCATGCGATGCGCCTCGTCACAGATCAGCACGTCGAGACTGTTTCTCTCGGCGGTCATGAAGCTGTTGAAATACTTGAAGAGGTCCTGCACTTCGCGCTTCCGGGCCCCGGCGACCTTGCGCATGGTCGTGGTGAAGGAGTTCGACCCGGTCGCGTGCAGAGCTGTGGTTCCTTGGCGATACAATTCACCGAGCAAAGAGAGCGCGATGACGCTCTTTCCGGTTCCCGGACCACCGGTGACAACCACGACCTCTTTGTGGTCGGACTGCTTCGCCCGTCGCACCGCGTTGAGCACTGTCCGGTACGCCACCCGCTGCTCGTCCAGCAACACGAACTGTTCCCGTTCGCGCACCTCTTGAGCAGCCACGGCCATCAGTTGACGGGAAGGGCCGATCTTTCCGGTCAGGAACTCATCGGCTGCAGATGCTCCGGATTCCTTCCCCAGCTTCGTACGCAGATAGTCAACGAACTCGCCACGCCTCGCACCGATGAACAGCTGACCAAAAGCGTCCTGCTCGGCCTCGAACAGCCCTCTGACCCCGAATTCAGTCGCGTTGTGCAGATATGCGGCTCCGGAAATCCGGTGAGGGTGCTCCGAGACCGCCCCGTTGAACGAGACCAGATACTGGCAGTAGGCGCGAACCTGGTCGACAGGATTGAGTACGGGCCGGGCGTATGCATCGATGCGGCACAGAGACGGATCTTCGTCGTCCGGCTCGGCGCTGCTCCACTGTTTGAGTTCGACGACGACGTACGACGGCTCTCCTGTCTTGGGATGCACACCAGCCAGCACTGCGTCAGCGCGCTTGCTGTTGAGTGGCAATCCGTACTCCAGTAGCACCTCCACCTGGTCGAGACCGGCTTCGTTGAGTGCGTTGGCCAGCACGGGGATGCTGCGCTCCCAAGAGCGTGCCTCGGAAGGGCTGGGCCTGTAACCGTGCACGTGGACGAATTGCTCAGCCAGTCGGAGGAAGAGAGAGCCGGACAGGCACTCGGCGGCGACCGCGGCGGCGGACTCGCGGAACAGCAACGGATGCTCCCAGGCAGCACGAAGGAACTCGTGCGGGTGGGGGCATGTCCTTCGAGGCTCCGCCGGAGCGGAGCGGAAGCCCGTCGGGCCGCAATGACGATTAGTCGAACTCTATCGTGAGCTGCTGTGCCACGGCTTGTTCGACCTCCGTTACCAGGGGCGGGAGCTTCCGCTTCTTCGGTTTGGCCAAGGGGGAGTCGGCGACTGTGCCTGAGATCAGAGTGCGCAGGGCGTTGCGGGTGTCTTCGTCCTGTGAGTAGATGACGATCCCGGTCCGCGCTCGGGTCAGCAGGACGTGATAGGCGTGCCGAACCAAGCGGTCCACCTGCGCGTCACTCACAGTCTTCTGCTTGAGCTTGCCGTCATGGGTCTTGGCCCGGTCCACAGTGAAGCGTCCGTTCTGCCAGACCAGGTCAGGACCGATGATGACTCCGGTCCAGTCGAACTCGAAGTTCTGCGCTGTGTAGATGCAGCCGATCTGCCCGAAGCCTCGCGGATCCGTCGCCCATTGGCTCGACTCCGGCACACTGTCGAGCTGAACGCCGTCCTTGGCATTCCAGGGCCTGTGCCACCCATCGATCTGGACCTCCACCAGCAGCTGGCCATCGCTGGGTGTCTTCCACTCCCAACAGAAACCTGCCGTCATGCGCGCACGGGCTCCGTCCTTCTCCATGCGTTCCATGAGGAAGGCCTCCATGTCCTCCGGGCTGTCCGCCAACCGGACGTCGATGCGACCGTCCGGCACCCACGCAGGCGCTGTGGTGGCTTTGAGACTGAGAAGCTTCGTCACCCACTCGCGAAAGGCGATACTGCCTTCCGCGCGGAACATTCCGGGCAGCTCGACAACTTCGTAGTCACAGTCGCAAGCCATGGCTCGCTCGACGAGATAGTCGACGGTGCCGACTTCGTCCGGGCGAAGGGACTGCCAGTCATCGAGCAGGAAGACCGGCATCTCAGCGACGCGGATCAGCTCGTCCGCCTGCGGAAGACCTCGTTCCTTGACCCACTTCTTGACGTCCCGGCCGTCCGACTTCTCCCGCACCCGATGCGCCTCGTCGCAGATGAGTACTTCCAGCGAGTTCTCCTCCAGATGACCGAACTGCTGGAAGTACCTGTAGTCCTTGCGGGACTGCTTGTCGGCAGCCCCCCGCTTTCCGTAAGGCGCGGCGTCGACAGCGGCCTTACGCAGGTTCTTGGTGAAGGATCGGGAACCGCTGGCATGTACGACGTGGTGTCCCTCCTGCTTGAGGGAACGCAGGAGTTCGACGGCAACGGCGGTCTTCCCGCTGCCGGGGCCACCCTGGATGATGACGACCTTCTTGCGACCGCTCATCGATCCGCGGGTGCGCACCTTGTGCCGGACCTCCTGAAAGGCGATCTCCTGCTCCTTCTGGAGAGCGAACACAGGGTGCGGACTTCCCACCCGGCTGAAGGCTTCGCTCGACGACGGTGCTTCGTACTGCTGGGCCTGGCACAACACGTCGGCCGCGTGACTTCCTGACCCGCCGGGAGCCAGCCGTGAGGCGATGAAACCTCTGAACGCACCGAGCTGGTCCCTCGTGTACAGGCGGCCATGGTCGCTCTGCGGCAAGTCGAAGAGTGAAGCGACCTCGGCACTGGCGTTGTGGAGCAGGGCGACGCCGGCGATCCGCTGCTGTGAACCGCGCAGCGGTGCGAGGTGCTGCACGAGGTACTCGCAGTAGCGCTGCACCTGGCGCACGGGATGGAGCTTTGGCTTGTCGTAGCCGGCGTCCACAGCGATCGGGTTTGTCGGTGACACCACCGCCTTGTGCCACTGCTTCAGCTCGATGACGACGTAGGAAAGATCCTCGGACATCGGATGCTGCCCGGCGAGGATGACATCGGCGTCACCGGACATTCCGGGTGTGGAGTATTCGATGAGCACCTCGACCGAATCGAGTCCGAGGGCGATGAGTACGTTGATGACTTCCGGCAGGCTGTGATCCCAGGAAGCGATCAAACCTTTATTCGGCTGCTTCTTGTTGGGGTGAGACTGCACGTACTCGTTGATCAACCGCTCGGTGAGAGGAAGATGGTCTCTGCCGACGGGGACGATGAGCGGGCTCAGTTCAGCAGCCGACTTGCGAAGCAGCAAAGGGAGTTCCCCACAGGCACGATGGATCTCGTGCGGGTGGGGGCGTTTCCTGAACGGAAGCCCGTCGGGCCGCAATGACTTCGACGTACCCTAGCCGGGATCAGTCGATCTTGAGCAGCAATCGCGACCCGAAAGTGGCTCTCGCGGCTGCTCTGCGGCAGTACGGGTGATGGCGGGTCCCCGGACCCGCCGCCCCTCGGCTAGCCGAGAAGGTGCGCTGCTGCCTGCACGGCATTCCACACCAGGTCCGAGCCGAGGCCGGAGGCGACGCCGATGAGGATGTCGCGTACCCAGGTGCGGCGTGCGGGCGTGTACTTGGGGAGGGTCATGCGGAGAGCATCTCCTTCGGGAGGCGAGTGGAAGGGAAGGCTCCCAACCGGGAACTCTCCGTACTCACCGAAGTGAGGCCACCGGACCGCCGAAATCTTGTGCAACGCAGGACCGTACCCCGTACACCCTCCGGGGAGGGCGCGCGGCGCACAGCAAAACTATCGCACCGCCGGAGAGGCGAACCAATGCCCCGACAAGGTCTACGGTCGGCCGGACGCTCGCCCGACGGGGACGGGTCAGCAGGTCGGGCCCGAGGTAGGGTCGGGCGGGATTGTGTGTGCGTTCACAGAGCGCGATGGATACCGCGGAGGTCGGACCCGTGACGGCAGCAGGAACGCCTTCGGCCCCGAAGCCGGGCCCCCCGCGCAAGGAGCGTTGGTATCAGTCGCGCCGTTCCACCTTCTCGTGGGAACAGGAAGGGCTCGATCACGTCCGGCAGCTGATGCCGGCTGCCGAGCCGTACCGTGCCTGGGCCACGTTCTCTTTCACCGCTGCGTCCGGCCGCACCAACGAGTGTGACCTCTTCATCGCGGTTCCCGGTGGTCTGTATCTGCTGGAGCTCAAGGGGCATCCCGGCCGAGTCGTCAACCACGGGGACACCTGGCAGTTCCACGATGACCGTGTCCGCACGCTCAAGAACCCGCTGCACCTCACCGATCTGAAGTGCAAGGAGCTCAAGGGCCAGTTGGAGCGAGCCGCACGTTCCATGGGCGTCGATCCACGACGTGTTCCGTTCATCAAGCCTGCGGTGTTCCTCCATGCGCCCGGCCTGGTGAGCGGACTCGACGAGTTCCAGCGCATCAATGTGTACGGCCGCAACGACGGGGCCGGCGGACTGGACAGGATCTGGGACGACCTGCTCGGCAAGCCGCCGGAGCGCGAGAGCTGGCGTGTCACCCCGCAGTCGGCGCAGCTGCTGGAGCAGCTGATGCAGAAGATCGGCATCAGCGACTCCACCGCACACCTCCGGTACGGCGAGGACTGGAAATTGGAACCCGGCGTGCTGGACGCGGGCCCCGGCTGGGAGGACCGTCTGGCTGTCCGTGATGACGGGCTGGTCCAGGAAGGCGGACGCGTCCGGATATACCTCGTGGAGCAGTTGGCCGGGGAGGCGGCCAGGCGGGCCGCGGATCGCGCAGCCCGCCGGGAGTACCAGGTGCTCCAGGGGATCACGCACCGAGGCATCGCGCAGGCTGTGCAGATCCGCCAGCACCAGGGCGGCCCCGCGATTCTTTTCCGCCACCGCCATTCCGACCTGCGGCTCGACGCGTACTTGGATGCCTACGGCGGCCAACTGACCCCGGAGACCAGACTTGACCTGGTGCGTCAGCTCGCCGAGGCACTCCGCTACGCACATAACCGCTCCCTCTACCACCGCGCGCTCGCCGCACGGTCGGTGTATGTCTCGGCCGACGAGGACGGCTCCGATCCCGTGGTCAGGATCACGGACTGGCAGACGGCCGCACGGGATTTCGAGACCACGTCGATGCGCTCCATCGGCGATACCCCGCTCGACGGCACCCTGATCGAAGACGCCGCCCAGGTATTCCTGGCGCCGGAGACCGATCAGGAGTTCGCCGATCCGGTAGACCTGGACCTTTTCGGACTGGGATCGCTCGCGTATCTGCTGCTCACAGGGGAGCCTCCGGCTGACCGGCGCAGCTCGCTGATCGAGCGGCTGTCCACAGAGGGCGGGCTGCACCCCTACGCAGTGGCGGACGGGCTCTCCGACAGCCTCGACGACCTCGTCTATCGAGCCACGCGTGCGGAAGTCGTGGACCGGCTGCCGTCAGCGGAGCGCTTCCTGGACCTGCTGAACGAGGCCGAACAGCAGACCACCGTTCCCGACCAGTCCGCGTCCGTCGAGACCGACCCCCTGACGGCGGTGCCCGGGCAGCCGGTCGATGAGACCTGGACGGTCCGCCGGGTACTCGGAACGGGAGCCACGGCCCGCGCACTGCTGGTCGAGCGGGTGGTGGAAGAGGCCGAAGGACCGGATGGCAGAGCGGTCGTCGAGGAACGCGTCTTCAAGGTCGCGCTCGACCAGGACAAGAGCGCCCGGTTGTACGCGGAAGCCCAGGCACTCAAGGCGGTGGGCGGCGGCAGGATCATCAGGCTCCTCGAAGAACCCCGCGAGATCGCCGGACACACCGTCCTGGAACTCGAATACGCGGGCGAGTCCTCTCTCGGCGCACGGCTGCGCGGCGAGGGCCGTCTGACATACGACCAGTTGGAGCGGTACGGCAACGACCTCTTCATCGCGCTCGACCAACTCGCCGCCAAGGGCACCCGGCACCGCGACATCAAGCCGGACAACCTCGGCCTGCACAAGCGCAACGATGGATCGTGGGAGCTGCTGCTCTTCGACTTCTCCCTCGCGGACGCCTCCGAGCGCGACATCACAGCGGGCACGCGCGGCTACCTCGATCCGTTCCTCGGCAGCACCCGCCGCTCGCTGTACGACGATCATGCCGAGCGTTACGCGGCAGCGGTGACCTTGCACGAGATGGCGTCGGGAGAACGTCCCGTCTGGGGTGACGGCCAGACCGACCCTCGCATGAGTGAGGACGTCGAGCTGTTCGTCGCGGCCGAGCTGTTCGAGCCGGGACTCCGTGACGGTCTCACCGTCTTCTTCCAGCGTGCCCTGCACCGTGACGTCGACCACCGCTTCGACACCTTCAAGCAGATGGAGGACGCGTGGCGGCAGATCTTCCGTACCGCTGACTCGGCGAAGCCGGCGACCACCCCGGCGACCGTCGGGGCGGTGGCCGCCACCACGGAGGAGGCCCGGGAAACCGCTGCCGCCGCCGCTGAATCCGTCACCGCCCTGGAGGCGGCCGGGCTCTCCCCGCGCGCTGTCTCCGTCGCCAACGGCCTGGGTGCGGTGACCGTCGGCGAGCTGCTGGACGTCCCCCCGCACACGATCGCCCGTGCTCGTGGTGCGGGAACGCTCGTACGCAGAGAGCTCAACCGTCGCCACAAGCAGTGGACGGCAATGCTGCGACGGCCGCCCGCGGAGCCCGCCACCAGGGCAGCGACCCCCGTGACGCCGCCCCTGGCCACTGATGCCCAGGCACAGGCGCACCTCGTCGCCGCCGAAACCGTCGACTCGCTCGCCTCACGCCTCACACCGGGACCTGCCCGCAAGGGCAACCTGCGCCCCGATATCATCCGTCTCACTCTCGGCCTGCCGAGCTCGGCCGCCGACGGCGGCGGCCTCTCCCCGCTCGGGGCATGGCCACCGCAGACGGTCATCGCCAAGCACCTCGGCAGCAGTCAGGCCACCGTCTCACGCCATCACGTGGCCGCCATCGAGGAGTGGGCCGCCACCGACTGGATCCCGCAGATCCGAGACGAGCTGGTGCAGATCCTGGCTCAGTCGGGGCGCGTGATGACGGTCCAGGAAGCGGCTGCCGAACTCCGTGTGAGGCACGGCGCGGGGGACGACACCTCTGAGCGCACCCTGGCCAAGGCTCTGGCCGTCGTCCGCGCAGCCGCCGACGCCGAGGCACTTCAGCGCGGCACCGAACACGATCCGCGCCTCGAAGTGCTGCGCCGCGGCTCCCGAGTCCTCCTGGCGCTCGACTCGCTGCCGGGTACGGACGATCCCACCCCTCAGGAGCTGGCCGACTACGCGGCAGCCCTCGGCGCGGAGGCCGACCGGCTGGCCGATGAGGACCCGCTGCCGGGCCGGGCCACTGTCGTGCGCACCCTGCGCGAGGTCGCTGCGCCCAGCGGGATGACTCCGCTCGCCGACACCCGCCTGGTCAGCCTCGCCGCAGTGGTCGCCCGGCATGCCTCCGCGTCCCCACGGCTGGAGATCTACCCCAAGGCCCTCGGGCTGGCCCGTGCTCTGCGTATCTCGCAGGCCGCCGCCGGAGTACGCCGGGAGACAGGCATCTCGATCAGCGAACTCGTAGCCCGCGTGAAGGCACGGTTCCCGACGGTGCCGGTGCCCGACGCGCCCACGCACATCGAGATCGAGGACGCGCTCAAGGAAGCCGGCTTCCCGCTGGAATACGACACCGTTCGCCGGCGCTTCTTCCCTCCGGTGGTCGAGGGAGCACGCTGGTCGAGCTCCACCTTCACCCGGACCAGCGTGCTCGTCGCTGAGGCCCGGACAGCGGCGGCGGCCGGGCGGGACCCACAGGCCGTGCTGCGCACCAGGCTCACCACGTCCGTCGAGCGCGGGGGCTTCCTCGCACTGACCCTCAAGGGCGCCGACCTGCCGGGTGCCGCTGCTGCGGTGGCAGCCGGCTTCGAAGTCGTCCCGGTGGACTTCAACCAGGAGTTCCTGAACATCTTCCGTGCGCTGGCCGACGAGTTGAACACCGACTGGTCCAAGGTGCTGCGCGCGGACTCCGCCTTCACCGGCAGCGGAGAGCTGAAACCGGGCCTGCGCTCGTACGTCCAACGGGTCACCGGGCGGATGTCGGAGCGCCTCGTCGGCATGGCGGAGGAGGCGGGTTCCAAGACGGTGCTGTTCGTCCACAACGCGGGGCTCCTCGCCCGCTACTTCGACGGCGGTGGCCACGACCTGCTGGTGACGCTGCAGCAGGCGGCCCGCCGTCCCGCCCAGATCCCGCACGGACTGTGGTGGCTGTGCCCGATGGAGGACCCGAAGCAGACGCCGTCGCTGGACGGGCGCACGGTGGAGGTGGTGGACCGGGCCACGGAGTGGGCTGTGCTCGACTCGCTCTTCCTGAAGGAGCTCCGGGCGGGAGCCGGTGCAGAGTCAGGGAATGCCTCATCCTGAGCACCCTTTCGCCCCATTCCTTCCACCCTTCACAACAAATACATATCGTGTTGTCCATCCCTGGCGTGTCGGGCCATGTGGGCTGATAAGTAGATACCTCCAGGGGGGACCTGTGAGTGTGGATACCCCTGTGCGCCCTGCTCAGGAGGTACTCGCCACATGCCCCACAAGCCCCAGACGGTTTCTGCCACCACGAGCGATCCGGGTCTCGACCGGCTGAAGGCGGTGCTCGAGGGGTGGCGCAACTCCCTCTTGGACATGGGCGGACGCAACCGGCTGCTGAACTTCCGCCATACCAGGACGTCCACTCTGGAGATCACCTCGCCCGATGCGGGCTCCCTCGTGCCGGAACTCGTCAAGGGCTGGGCGTTCGCGCCAGTGGCGGAAGCCGCAGGGGCGGGCGATGACGAGTACGGCGGAGAGGCCGAACGGCAACCCACCCCCGGGCTGATCACTCAGAAAGCCACCCAGGCGACGCTGGACAGTGCCCTGTACCAACTGCGGCAGAAGTCCGGTCAGATGTTCAACGACTACGGCCTCTGGGTGCTGTGGTTGGGCATCGGCATGCTCGACTGGTGCGAAGACGGTGCACATGAGGGCAGCTCCGCCCCGCTGCTGCTGGTCCCGGTGGAGCTGCGGCGGGACAGCCATCGCCGGTACCGGCTCCACCTGGCCGACGGTCAGGACCGGGCCCACAATCCAGCACTCGCGGTGAAGCTGGATCGATTGGGTGTCGACTGGTCCACGGTCACCCGTACCGACGTCACCGATCTGCCGGCCCTGTTCTCGGCCGCCCGTGCGGTCGCGGCCGGACAGAAGGGCTGGTCCGTCGACGAGCGCGTCGTGCTCGGGCTGTTCGCCTCGCACCGCGAAGCGATGTACCAGGACCTCCAGCAGAACGAGGACCAGATCCTCGCGCATCCGCTGGTCCGTGCCGTCGCCCTCGGTCCGGACGCGGGCCTGCCCGACGACCTCATCGGGTTCGAACCCCCGGAGCTGGACCGCATCGACGACGTCCAGCTGCCCGAGAAGACCCCGCTGGTGCTGGACGCCGACGCCTCGCAGCGCCAGTGCATCGCCGCAGCGCTGGACAACCGGTCCTTCGTGATGAGTGGGCCGCCCGGCACCGGCAAGAGCCAGACCATCACCAACATGATCGCCGCCCTCATGCACGCCGGCCGCAGTGTGCTGTTCGTCAGTGAGAAGGCTGCCGCGCTCGACGTCGTGCGCAACAGGCTGCGCGGCGTGGGCCTCGGCGACTTCGTCATGGCCCTCCACAGCGGTGATACGAGCAAGAAGGCGGTCGCCACCGAGCTCGCCAGGGTGCTGACCACCGAAGCCAGAGTCACCGGAGCCGCCGAGCACGAACTGGAGCGCGCACGCCGTCTGCGCGAAGAGCTGTCCGCGTACGCCGCCGGTATGAACCAGAACCGGGAACCCCTCCAGCGGACGCTCCATGACGTCCTGGGGCGGCTGGTCCAACTGGAGCAGGCGGGTACGCCTCAGCTGGCACTGTCCGCACAGCATGCGAAAACCGTTCGCTCCCTGAGCGCCGGCGCTCTGCAGGAGCTTGCTGCCGCTACGCAGGCCATCAGCAGAGCCTGGCGCCCGGCTGCCGAAGGCGAGATGTTCCCCTGGCGCGGCCTGGTCGGTACCTCCGCGTATCAAGTCGCCACTGAGGCGTCGGATTCCCTGGACGCTCTGCGGACCGCGACGAGTCGCCGCCCCTTCGCCGCGACAGTGAACGATCCCCGATCGGTTCGCGAGCTGCAGCAGATGGTGCGTTCGGTGCGAGGCGGCCTTCCTGACGGCGTGGGTTCACCCGAAGCGTCCCTGCCCGACGACGTCGCCGACCAGCTTGCGCAGCTCGCCGACCTGTTCGGCCTGCCGAAGCCGGAACACATGGACGCGGCCTTCGCTCTGTGTGAGCTCGCGGATCTGACCACTGCCGAACACCGCCCGCCACGCGGATGGTTCGCAAGCCACACCCTGAGCCGCGCACACCAGGCCGCGCAGGAGCTGCGGCAGGCCCTGAACGCAGAGTCCGCTGCGCGCACGGCTGCCGAGGACGTCTTCGGCGAGCAGGTCGTCGATTCGGCGGACTTGCCGGCCCTGGTGGCCCGTTTCGCGGAGCAGCACCAAGGACTGAGGGCCCGGTTCTCGGCCCAGTACAAAGCCGACCGCGAGTCCGTCGCGGCACTCACCCACTCCGGAGCCTGGGCCAAGTCACTGGTCGGCCGCCTGGACCACGCCCTGGCCTGGCACTCGGCCGCCGCCGAGGTGGTACGCCTTGCGGCCGAGCACGCACCCCTCCTGGGCAGCTACACCCCGCGTGATCAGGGAGCGGTGGGCGCGCTCGACACAGCGCTGGCGACCGCCGACCGCATCGCCGAACTGAGTCGTGATGCCGACGGGCGTGACCTGCCGGCCGAGCAGCTGGCCGACGGTGCCGACACGGACCAGCTTCCCCGGCTGCTGGCCGACAACGTACGGCGGTCGCTGGGCGACTGGTGCGCGAGTGCCACCCGCCGGGCCGAACGCTGGAGCGCATCCGTGACCGCGCTCCTCGACCTCTTCGACCCCGCCCGACAAGGGCAGCTCTCCCCGCTCCTGCTGGGCACCTTCGACCAGGCACAGCAGGTCGTCGACGCGCTCCTGGCCGACCCGCACGGCCCCGAGGAGTGGCACGCGTACTGTGACGGGCTGCGCATACTGGCCCGGCACGGCGCCGACGGCCTGGTGGCGAGTGCGGCTGAGCGGGCCGTCGATCCGCAGCACCTTCCACACATCGTGGAGCAGGCGATGCTCCGGTCCTGGGCCGATGACATCCTCGCGACCGACACCCGCCTGCGCACGACCCGTTCGGACGACCTGGACGCACGCGTGGCGGACTACCAGGAAGCCGATCGCCGTCTCATCGCCGCCGCGGGTGGTGCGGTGATCGAGGCGTGCAACAAGCGTCGGCCTCGCAGCTACGGCAGCGGGGGTGGGGCCGTCATCGTCCGTGAGTCGGAGAAGAAGAGCCGGCACATGCCCGTACGTGACCTGCTCGGCCGGACGCGTGAGGTCGTGCAACCGATCAAGCCGTGCTTCATGATGAGCCCTTTGACGGTCAGTCAGTTTTTGCCCTCCGACTACCAATTCGATGTGGTCGTCTTCGACGAGGCCTCGCAGGTTCGGCCCAGCGACGCGATCAACTGCATTTACCGCGGACGCACACTCGTCGTCGCGGGTGACGACAAGCAGCTGCCCCCGACCTCGTTCTTCGACTCCGCGGGTGAGGACGAATCGGACGAGTACGAGGAGGATGTGCCCGACTCCTTCGAATCGCTGCTGCACGCCTGCAAGGCCGGCGCCATGCGGGAACTGGCCCTGCGCTGGCACTACCGCAGCCGCCACGAGAACCTGATCACCTTCAGCAACCACTCGTTCTACCGGAACTCGATGGTGACCTTCCCCGGCGCCCTCGATGAGGGCAATGACGTCGGCGTGGCCTTCCTCAAGGCCGACGGCACCTACGACCGGGGCGGCCGCCGCGACAACCAGGCCGAGGCGGGCTACGTAGCGGACCGCGTCATCCACCACTTCGACACCCGCCCCGACAAGACACTCGGCGTGGTCGCGCTCTCCCAGGCACAGGCATCAGCCATCGACCACGCCGTACAGCAGGCTCGCCTCCTGCGCCCCGACCTCGAGCACTGCTTCACCGAGGGCCGCCTCGACGGCTTCTTCGTCAAGAACCTCGAGTCGGTGCAGGGCGACGAGCGCGACGTGATGATCATGTCGGTCGGCTACGGCCCCGACGAGCACGGCAAGCTCGGGCTGAACTTCGGTCCCATCAACAAGGGAGGCGGCTGGCGGCGCCTCAACGTCGCGGTCACCCGTGCCCGCTACCGCATGGAGGTCGTCGCCTCCTTCCGCGGCGCGAGCCTCGCCGACAGTTCGAACGAGAGCGTCCAGCATCTGAAGCGCTACCTGGAGTACGCGGAGAACGGCCCCGCCATCCTCGCCCGCGACGTCGTCCAGTCCGATGCGGAACCCGACAGCCCCTTCGAGGAGTCCGTACTGGAGGTGCTGAGCGGCTGGGGGTACCGCGTCCAGCCTCAGGTCGGCGTGGCCGGATACCGCATCGACCTCGGACTTCGCCACCCGGAGCTGCCGGGCTCTTATGCCCTCGGCATCGAGTGCGACGGCGCGATGTACCACTCCTCGAAGACGGCCCGGGACCGCGACCGGCTGCGGGAGCAGGTGCTGAACGGCCTGGGGTGGCGGTTGTACCGGATCTGGGGGACCGACTGGTACCGGGGGAGGGCGGCCGCGGAGCTGCGGCTGCGGGAGGCGGTCGAGCAGGCCATCGCCCAGGGCCCGCTGACAGCGTCGGTCCAGGTGCCGCGGCCCCTGGAGCCGGCGGACGAGGCGTCCCAAGATGTGGCCTCCTCGGTCAGCCTGGCGGGCGAGTCCGGTGGACGGGTACTCACCGTTCCTGTCGCTCACCTGCCTGCGCAGGTGACGGCGCCGGTCGAGATCGAGTACGAACGCGTGCCCGTCGCCACCGAAGTGCAGCGTGAATGGAGTGCTCCGTACCGAACCTGTCACATCGCGGTCACCACCGGTCATGAGCTGCACACGCCGGAGGCCAGGCCGGCGCTGAAGAAGGCGCTGATGCAGATCATCGATTCCGAAGGTCCCATCCACGAGGATCTCCTCGTGCAGCGCGCCCGCGAAGCGTGGGGTGTGGGCCGGGCGGGGAGCCGCATTCGGGACAACGTGCGAGCCGTGGCGCAGCAGCTGGTCCGCTCGGGAAGTGTCGCGTCGCAGGGGGCCTTCTACGAAGTGGCCGGTCGAGGCAGTAGCAAGGCCCGGCGGCCCGAGGGCGGAGAGACGGCACGCAAGGTCACGTACATCGCCCCGGCCGAGCGGCAGCTGGCGCTGAGCGAGCTGGCGGCGGAGTGCCCCGGCATGACCCAGGACGAGTTGATCAAGCAGGCGTGCGAGTTCTTCGGATGGCGCAGGATGGGCGCGGACATCCGTACGCGGCTGGAGGCGGACATCGAGGAGCTGCACAGGCAGCGCAGGGTCGAGGGCGGGCCGGGGCGCATCAACGCCATGCGTTGACGGCCCCCCCCGGAGGACGGGCGGGGAGTGGAGGGACACGGCTCCCCGCTCCTGCTCGCTCGCTCCGGGTCGGCCGTCGAGCGCCGGGCGGAGCGAGCGGCGCACCACGTAGGAGTCAGCGGCTGCCGGGCTGCTCGGGATTCTTCCGCTGTCGGGGTGACGGAAGCCGTGCTGTCCGGCTCCGGATGAAGGGTCCGGAGATGGGCGGCGGGGCTGGCAGGATGGATGAGCCGCAGGCATGGGTTTGGGTTACGGAAAGAGGGGCGCCCCGGTGGACAAGGCCGCACTGCTGAAGGATCTGCGCAAGCAGGTCACCGCGCTGGAGGACGACCTCCGGGCTCGTACGGAGTCGGTGGACGAGTACCGAACGGAGCTTGAGCGCGAGTACGCGGCGGCCCGGGAGGCGAGCCGTACGGCGGCGACGTACGGGGCCTGGCGGGACGAGCGTGTGACGCAGGCGGCGGCGGCCTGGGTGCTGGCCACGGTGTTCGTACGCTTCTGTGAGGACAACGGCCTGGTCGACGACCCGTTCATCGCGGGCCCGGGGGAGCGGCTCGCGGACGCGGAGGACCGGCAGGCGGCGTTCTTCCGGGAGAAGCCGGAGCTGAACGACCGGGACTGGCTGGTGGCGGGTTTCGATCACCTCTCGGGCGCGCACAAGGCGGTCGCGGGGCTCTTCGACCGGGGTCACAACGCGCTGTGGGAGCTGAGCCCGTCGTACGAGGCGGCGACGCGGCTGCTGGGCTTCTGGCGCGAGCGGGGCGCGGACGGCGAGATCATCCACGACTTCACGGACGAGGAGCTGGACACCCGTTTCCTGGGCGACCTCTACCAGGACCTGAGCGAGCACGCGCGGAAGACGTACGCGCTCTTGCAGACGCCCGAGTTCGTGGAGGAGTTCATCCTCGACCTGACGCTGGAGCCTGCGGTCGAGGAGTTCGGCCTGGACCCGGCGTGGAAGCACAAGCCGGCGGGCTGGCCGGGCGACGAGCCGGTTGTGCGGGGCCTGCGGTGCATCGACCCGGCGTGCGGGTCCGGTCACTTCCTGCTCGGCATGTTCGAGCGGCTGCTGAAGAAGTGGCGCGAGGCGGAGCCGGGCACGGAGGACTGGGAGCTGGTGCGCCGGTCTCTGGAGTCGGTGCACGGGTGCGACAAGAACCCGTTCGCGGTGGCGATCGCCCGGTTCCGGATGCTGGTGGCGGTGCTGAAGGCGTGCGGGGAGCGGCGGCTGGCGGCGGCGCCGGAGTTCCCGATCAATGTGGCGGTGGGGGACTCGCTGCTGCATGGGCGGGGGGCGGAGACGGTTACGGAGACGCTGTTCTCGGGGATGGGCGAGGACGAGGATCGGGCTTTTGCGTTTCGGACGGAGGACGTGTGGGAGTTCGCGAATCGGGCGGATCTGCTGGGGCGGGGGAGTTACCACGTGGTGGTGGGGAATCCGCCTTATATCACGGTGAAAGACAAGCAAGAGAACGAGAACTACAAGAAGGCGTACGATGCTTGCTATCGGCAGTATGCGCTGTCGGTGCCGTTCGCTCAGAGGATTTTCGAGCTGGCGGTACGGGCTGGTGGTGAGCGGCGTGACGGTGGATTTACCGGGCAGATCACGGCGAACTCTTTCATGAAGCGAGAGTTCGGAAAGAAGCTGATCGAGGAGTTCTTCGGCAAGGTCGACCTGACCCATTTGATTGATACGTCGGGGGCTTATATTCCAGGGCATGGGACACCGACGGTGATTTTGGCTGGACGAAACCGGAACGGGTTGAAGTCGGATCAGGTTCGGGCAGTGCTGGGAGTTCAGGGTGAGCCGGATCAGCCGGAGGACCCAGCGAGAGGGCTGGTTTGGGGTGCTATTGCGGAACAGGTGGCGAATTCTGGGAGCGAGTCAAGGTGGGTGACGGTAGATGATCTTGATCGTTCGACTTTCGCGAGCCACCCATGGTCGCTGGCAGGGGGTGGAGCGTCGGGCGTTTTTGCTGCGTTGACGGCAAATCGAGGCACACTTAAGGATTCAGTCGCGCGGATCGGGTTCTACGGTGATAGTCATGCTGATGAAGCTTTCACGTTGCCCGCGAATGGCTGGCTGAGCAAGCGAGCGTGTGACCTGCTTGCGCGAGTGAGCCACCGGGGTGATCAAAGCCGCGATTGGGGTTTCTCCGCACATGATCTCGCGGTACATCCCTACGCCATTGACAAGTCTCTTCTACCTGTAGAGCAGTTGGGTGATGCGTTCGTTCGCCACTTCTGGTTCCTTCGAACCGAGTTGTGGTTGCGGGGTACCTTCGGTGGCCGCACATATCGGGCGGATGGGCGGGACTGGTGGGAGTGGCACCAGCTCCCTAAAGATGGTGGGACGCATTCATGGGCACTTCCGTTTGCTTTTGTTGCGACGCATAACCACTTTGTCCTTGATCGAAATGGGAAGGTGTTCAACCGTTCCGCTCCAGTGATTAAGTTGGCAGAAGGGGCTTCGGAGGAACGGCATCTGGAGTTGCTCGGCGTGCTCAACTCATCGACGGCCTGCTTCTGGCTAAAGCAGGTGAGTCATAACAAGGGGCGCCCCGGCGCTGAGGCAACGGGGGCTGATGAGCCATGGGAGCACCGATACGAGTTCACCGGCACAAAGCTGCAAGACTTCCCCCTTCCCGTCAACCTTCCCCTCGAACTGGGTCGCGGACTGGATTCGCTTGCTCAGAATCTGGCTGGACACGAGCCTTCTGCCATTGCTGAGCGTGGTGTTCTAACGCGAGCTCGTCTGGACGAGGCTCGCTCCGAGTACGTGCGGGTCAAGGCCCAGATGATTGCTCTCCAGGAGGAACTGGACTGGACTGTCTACGGGGCATACGGCCTTCTGAGTAGGGACGAGGTGGGGCGTACAACCCTCCCCAGGGGCGCTAGCAGCCCCGAAGTGAAGCCGAGCGAGAGAGCGTTCGCCATCGTGCTGGCGCGGGCGGTTGCTGCTGGCGAAACCAACACGTCGTGGTTCGCGCACCACAACCATCAGTTTCCTAAGATTGTTGACCTCCCCTCCCACTGGCCCGACTCGTACAAGGCTGTTGTTGAGGCGCGCATCGAAATCATCAATTCTCGCAAGGACGTGGCTCTCCTCGAGCGGCCCGAGTACAAGCGGCGTTGGGCATCCGAAACTTGGGAAAAGAAGGAGAAGACGGCCCTCCAAGCATGGTTGCTCGACAGATGTGAGGGTGCCAACGTCTGGTACGGCCTGCGCGATGGCATGCGTCAGCCTCGTACGCTCACCGTTTCCCAGCTTGCTGACGCGCTTCGCTCTGACGATGAGGCGAACGCTGTCGCCGAGCTTTACGCTGCTGATCACCTAGGTAAGCGTGACGCGCCCCTCGCGACTGTTCTCACAGACATCATCGTCACGGAGCACGTTCCGTACCTCGCGGCGATGCGTTACAGGGACTCTGGCTTGCGCAAGCGGGCTCAGTGGGAGCAGGTGTGGGACCTTCAGCGCGAAGAGGACAGGACGGGGAATCGGCTCGATATCCCTGTGCCTCCGAAGTACACCTCCACTCCGCCAGACTTCCTTAAAGCGTCCTACTGGATGCAGCGTGGCAAGCTGGACGTGCCCAAGGAGCGGTTCATCTCCTACCCTGACGCATCGCCCGACTCGGACCCGACGCTGTTGCTCGGCTGGGCCGGCTGGGATCAGAAGGATCAGGTGCAGGCTCTGATCAACGTGATCAATGACCGGACCGAGCAAGCTGGTTGGGAGACGCCGCGCCTGACGCCGCTCATCGCCGGTATTCAGGAGCTGATGCCCTGGGTTCACCAGTGGCACGGTGAGTACGACGAAGAGTGGGACGGCACACCCGCTGAGGAGTACCAGGCGTACCTGGACGAGCAGCGTGCCAAGCACGGGCTCTCGGCGGAGGACCTCAAGGCCTGGCGGCCGGAGAAGAAGACTCGCGGCCGGGCCAAGAAGGCTGACTGAGCCCGCGAACGAGTGTGTACAGGAGGATGCCCCGCCGCCGGAACGGCCGGTGGCGGGGCATCGCCGTCCGTCGGGTGATCAGCCCTGCGCGGCGAACTCCACGAAGGCGGCCCAACCGCCGGAGGCGACCGACAGGATGGGCCCCATCTTGTCCTTCGAGTCGCGGACATGGACGGCGCTGGGCGAGGTGGCCACCTCGATGCACTGCCCGCCCTCGCCGCTGCTGTAACTGCTCTTGTACCAAGCGGAATTGGGCAGACGGGGCGCAGGCTCTTCGACGTTCATGTCTCTCCCAGCAGTTTCTCTACGAGGTTCAGCGATTCACGCGGTGTGAGCGCCTGGGCTCTGAGGAGACCGTACTGTTCCTCGAACTCCCGGACCACCCTGCGCTCGGTGTAGAGGCGGCTGTCCTTGTGTACCTCCACGTAGGCGATCCTGCGCTCTTCCTTCGTTTCGATCAAGGTGAAAGGCCCGGACACTCCAGCGTGGTCCTCGCGGGCATTCGGCATCACCTGGATCTCGACGTTGCGCTGCTGTCCGCACAGGAGGAGGTGCTCGAGCTGGCCGCGCATCACGTTCGTCCCACCCAGGGGGCGGCGCAGTACCGACTCTTCGATGACGAAGCTGATGGTGGGCAGAGGCCGCCGCTCGAAGATCTCGTGTCGAGCCATCCGTGCGGTCACACGTTGCTCCACGGTCACTTCGTCCAGCAACGGCCTGCGCATAGTGAACACGGCCCGTGCGTACTCTTCTGTTTGCAGCAGGCCGTTGACCACATGAGTGTCGTACACGTGCAGCTCAACCGCCTCCGCCTCCAACCGCGCCGCATCCCGGAAGAACGCCGGGTACTGCGCCCGAGCGACCTCCTCCTTGCTCGCCTTCAGCACCCCACCCGCGTCCAGCAGGTCGTCCGCCTGGTCGATGAACTTCGGCGGCGGGATCCTCCGTCCCTGCTCGAACGAGGCGATGCTCGACGCCGAGTACCCCGCCATCGCCCCGAACTCCGCCCGCTCCAAGCCAGCCCGCACCCGGAACAGCTTCAAGTGCTGTCCGAAGACGTGCAAGATGCCGGACCCGACCTCGCGCTCATGATCCGCCTGCTGTCGCTGATCGTCCACGCCCTACGCCTCCCGTTACCGTCCCGCTTCGCCCGGCCTGCCCCGAACCGTCCCCACCCGTGAATCGGCCAACGCCGCCCACCCGGGCCGGTCACGCCACGCCCCGCGTACAACCCGCGTGCGGACGCGTACAACAGGGACTCGTCGGGACCTCTCGCCTGGTCAACGGTATGCACGCGTCGAGTTCGTTTACTGCCTGAACCGAGCGGTTCCCCCAGAAGTGCGTGCAGCGAAGAACGTGAGGTGCGCGCCGCTCCGATCCAGGCGGCGTGTTCGAGCTCGTCCCGGATCGCTCGGGAGGTCGTGGCGATGGTGTCCGTTCTAGCAGCCGCAGGCTGCCGATGGTCAGATTCCGCCAAGCGGCGTCGCCCCCTGCGCGACACCAAGTGACTGCGAGCGCGCCTACGCTCACACGGGTAGCGCAGGGAACACGACCACCGAGCCGTCCTTGTCACGGGCGATCTCAATCGCCACGTCCGTCGCGCGACTGTCGGTCATGGCGCCGTCGCTCAGCTGGTGAATCCGGTGTGTCGCGCGCATCAGGCGATCAACTTCACTGGTCGTGAAGACGGGCCGCAAACCGTTCGGGCGGGCCAGCTCCAGCGCTGACAGACGCATCAGGACACCGGCGACGCCCGACTCCAGTTCTTCAAGGCCCTGTTGGTCGCGTCTGAGTACGCGGGTGAAGTTCTCGAACAGGTTGTCGGGGTTCTTCTGGGCATGCTCGACGGCCTGCAGAACGTCGACTCTCCGCTTCAGCGCAGTTGCCAGGGCGGCAAGTTCGAGGTGAGCGCGGAACGTACCACCGTGATCGTCCACGCCCGGAAATGACTCGGTCAGCTTGCCGATCTCGACGGGCTTGCCCTCAGGAAGGGCGTCGAGTGCTCCCTGCCACCGCTGAAGGCGGCTGCGGGCCTTGGACAGCGCCGTATCGATGGCGTGCACTGCCGAGTCCAGTCCCAGTGAGGCGCCGATCTCGCCCTCGTCAAGCAGGATGGCAGTGGCTCTGTCGATGGCGTTGCGGCAGCCGTCAAGGTTGCTGCGCTCGTCATCGAGCTTCTCTTCGTGCAGTTGCTCCAACAGTTCCGTGATGTGCTCGATGGCCTGCTGGCGTTTTTGGTCGGCATGCGCGCTCACCCCCACCGCCACGGCCATGAGAACGAGCGGCGCGGCCACGGTGAGCGCCACGCTGCCGGTGGCCGCGACGCCGGCCGTTGCACCGGCTCCACCGACTGCGCCTGCTGTTGCCGCTCTGCCGACCGGAACAAACGTCGCCTGGGCGGCGATGCCTGTCGAGTCCACGAGTGCACCGTGGATGCCACCCGCCACCGCCTTCGACCGCATCGAGCAAACGAAGCCCTGACCGAACTGGGCGGCAACTTTCGCCGGAACCACCATGCGATACAGGCCTTCGCCGGCAGCGGTCGCCGTCGCCGCCACAGAGGAACTTCGCGCCGACTGCGTGATGAGCTGTGACAGGTGCTGCGCCAACGGGCTCACGGCATCGAGCCGGATACCTCGACTGCGGTCGATCTGGGCGGGCAGCGGATGCGCCTCAAGTGTGGCGATCGGCGCGTTGGCCAGACCGGCCAGCACACCGCGCAGTTCAGCCAAGCGCTCAGCCGTCAACGGCCCGTCGCCGGTCACCGCGGGCACCTGGACGTCACCGGTCGCCAGGGTCCACACCGGCACGGTCGCCTTACGGTAGTCAATCATCGTTTCTCCCCCTTGATTCCCCACAACAGACTACGGCTGACGCGAAACAAGAACGGCACGAATCTTGTGCACGTCCGCCTCATCGAGCCCATTCGTTGTCGGGCAACGGGCGCTGGATCAAAACGGTTGCAAGCTCGCGGAAGGCGTCAGCATTTCTCGGACGAACTCCGTTCCCGACGAGTGTCCGCCTCCCGTCGCCGCTCACGGCACAGCGGACACCGGCCCGACGTCAGATATACGCCAACGCCCCCTCCGCACCGGGCACGGAGCTGACTAGGGTGATCGTTCCTGGCGGACCGGAACGAGGGGGCGGGCCGTATGGCGGCGAGCAGCGAGCGGCGGCGCAGGGCGGACATCGTGCGCTACTGGCGGGCGGTGGAGATGTTCAGCCCGCAGAAGGTGGAGAAGGCCTCGCCGCCGAGAGGCGTGTACCCCGTGGAGTCCGGGCGCCCGCTGCCGTGGGAGGAGGGGCATCCCGTACGGCGGCGGAGTCCAGGCCGGAACATGGTCAGGCAGCACACCGTCTACTGCGGGGTGTACCCGGTTGCGTCCGTCCGGGATGTCCTGCTCGATGTCTTCGGCGGCAGCGAGGAGGACCACGACGGGCGGGTGGACGGCGACAGCGCCCTGTTGGCCTTCGAGGTCACGGACGAAGGGTTGCTGGTCCAGGACTCCATCACCTTCTCCGCGTGTGCCTGGGCGACGGGGCGCAGCCGTAGGCCAGGCCCAGGGGCCCAAGGCTGGCTCGACGGCTTTGAGACAGAAGCCGAGGCGTGCGAAGGCATCGTGCTGGGCGTCGGGGACGGCAAGGTGACGATCGCGGACACGACGCCGGGGCAGCGGCAGCGCCCCTTCGCAGGGTTGCTGTGCGAGATCACGGTCGGCGCGGTCGGCGGCGCCCTGAACGCCGCGCTCGGACCGGTACTCGGCGACCTGGCGGTCGGTGCTGTCAACGGCGTCGTCGATGCCGTGGCCAACCGCGGCGCCCGAGGTTCTGGCGGCAGCCAGGACGACGGTTCAGTGGACGACAGCCCGCTGGACGAAGGCGCAGCCGATACGGGGGGCGACGAGGACGGCCCACCCCGGCTCGGCGAGAAGCCATTGACCGTGCGTGACCTGTCGGCCGTCACCCGCTGGGTCGCTGAGCAGTTCGGCGTCACCGACGACCTGCGGCCGGAGACGATTCGGGTCCAGTGCAAGTCGGTGGCCCGGCGGAAGGCCGGCCGGTCGGGCGGGTCGGACTTCCTCAACAGCTTCATCGCGGCGGACCTCGACCTCGTCGCGGGCAGCCTCGGCAAGGATGAGCCGGGCCCCGCGCTGCGGGACTACCTGACGGCCTCGACCGCGCTGCGCGGCCGTACGCGCGTCGACCTCAAGCACGAACCCGGAGCGGTACTCGCCGGCGTGCGGCCGGCCGACTTCCCGCTCGGGCGCTGGCCCGCGAAGACGGAGCACCCGCTGGTCCTGAGCCAGCAGTTCGCGGTGAACCGCATCGTCGAGCAGCTCGCCGACACAGAAGGGCTGTACGCGGTGAACGGCCCGCCCGGCACCGGCAAGACCACACAGTTGAGGGACCTCATCGCCTCCGTGCTGGTCATGAGAGCGGAGAAGCTGTCCGAACTCCGGCGGCCCGAAGACGCCTTCACCGGTCAGCCGCACCGCTGGAGCACCGGCACCTATCAGCGGTCCGTCGCCTCGCTCAAACCGGAGCTGACGGGGTTCGAGATGGTGATCGCGTCGGCCAACAACGGTGCCGTCGAAAACGTCTCCAAGGAGATCCCGGCACTCGAATCCGTCGCGGCAGAGTGGCGGGAGGCAGCGTCCTTCTTCCCGGAACAGGGTCGCCTTCTCCTCGACGGCGCACCGTCGTGGGGGACTCTCGCCGCGAAGCTCGGCAACAAGGGGAACCGTTCGGATTTCCGTAACAAGTACTGGTTCGGCCCGCCGAAGGAAGAGCGGGCCGAGCGTGGCGAAGGCATGCGCGACGCACTGAGGACGGCCGCTTCGCGTGGCTTCGACCTGATGGAGTGGCGGGAGTACGTCAATCGTTTCCGGGCCGCGCGGCTGGCGGTGCAGGACCTGCGGGACGAGCGTCAGCGAGCGTACGAGGCACTCCTGGACTTCGCCGGCTCGGAGGCGGCCGTCACCACCGCGCAGGAGGCGGTTGTCAGCGCTCAGCGGGATGTCGACGCACTCCGGCAACCGGCTGCGGAGGCCCGTGCGGCTCGCGGCAGAGCACAGACGGACCTCGTCGGCCCTGCGGGCAGGAGGGCGGAGCACCGTCGGCACCGCCCGGGCGTGGCCGCGGGCATCTTCACCCTCGGCTCGGCGCAGCGCGACTGGCAGGTGGAGGACCAGCTGCTGGCCGTAGCGGAGCAGGCAGCCCGGGACGTGTTCGAGGAACGCACACAGACGGCCGCCGCGTACGATCGTGCCGAAGCTGCCCATCGAGGTGTCCTCGACGAAGCCGGGAGGGCGCTCCAATCGGCGGAAGCGCACCACGCGCAACTCCGGGCCACCTTGGAGGCGGCTCTCGATCGCTGGGACACCTTCATTCCGGGCCAGGAAGCGCGCGGTGAGCGGACGGAGGAGGACGCCAGAGAGCTCTCTTCACCCTGGTCCGATCCCGCGTTCACCCAGGCCCGCACCCGGCTCTTTCTCGCCGCGATGGATCTGCACCGTGCGTTCATCAATGGAGCGGCAGACCGGATGCGCAAGAACCTCGACGCCGCGATGGACGTCCTGTGCGGCGACGCTCCCAAGACGCTGAAGCCGGAGGTGGTGCTGGCGGCCTGGCAGAACCTCTTCCTCGCGCTGCCGGTCGTCTCCACCACCTTCGCCTCACTGGACCGGATGTTCGTGGGTCTGGGGCCCCGGTCGCTCGGCTGGATGCTGATCGACGAGGCCGGCCAGGCGACCGCCCAGATGCCGGTAGGTGCTCTGTGGCGGGCGCGCAGGAGCGTCATCGTGGGCGATCCTCTGCAACTGGAGCCGGTGATCACATTGCCGCACACGGGACAGCAGGCACTGCGTCGCACCTTCGGCGTGGCCGACGAGTGGGAGCCGTCCCGCACCTCGGCGCAGCGCGTGGCGGACCGGTTGAACAGCTACGGCACCTGGCTGCCCGCGCCGGACGGCTCGGAGGACGACCGGGTATGGGTGGGGTCGCCTCTGCGCGTGCACCGACGCTGCGACGACCCGATGTTCACGATCAGCAACGAGATCGCGTACGACGGACTCATGGTGCACGGGGTGCACCGGGACGACGACTACGCGGTGGCCCGGCGAGGCGTGTGGTGGCCGGTGAGCGGCGGGCGCGCGTCGCAGGGCAAGTGGTCGCCGGAGGAGGGGGACTGCGCCAACGTCATTGTGCACCGGCTGGTCGATCAGGGTCTCGACCCGGAGCGCGAGCTCTTCGTCATCAGCCCGTTCCGGGATGTCGTGGCCGGACTCCGCCGCAGCCTGTGTCAGGTCGTCCCCCGCGACAGAGTGGGCACTGTGCATACGACCCAGGGGAAGGAAGCCGATGTAGTGCTGCTGGTCCTCGGGGCGGGCGGCGACAAAGCAGGCCCGCGCGTCTGGGCGGCATCCGCCCCGAACCTGTTGAACGTCGCGGTGAGCCGCGCGCGCCGGCGGCTGTTCGTTGTGGGCGACCACGACGCATGGCGGGGGCACCAGCACTTCGACGTACTCGCACGTCAGCTGCCGTGCATGTCGGAGGCCGAGCAGGCGGCCATGCGGGAACTCGCTCCGCCGGTGCTCGCCGAAGGGTGCCGCTGCTGGTAGTCGAGGGAGTGGTCGACCGTGGTGGCGACCGAAGCGGGCAACCTACGCGCACGTCACGCTCTGTTGCGTGTACAGCACGCACTCGTCCGCGCGTCCGCCCTGGTCAGCGGCATGCCGTGGGCGAGAGGGTCGTCGTCATGAGTCGAGCGACCACCTCACAGATGCCGGGCCGGCAACCGGCTGCACGGGTAAGCGAATTCGTCATGCAGTTCACGTTCACTCCACGAGGTGCCCGGCTCGCTCGGCGTCTCGTCTCGCACCGGCTCGACGAGTAGGGCCACCCTACGACTCCACCGCCAACGAGACCTTGGCTCTGATCGCCGCGGAGCTGGCAGCGAACGCCATCCGTCACGGCCACGTACCCGGAAGGGACTTCCACGTGAGGCTCGTCCAACGCACAGTCGGGACAACGACGATGCTCCGCATCGAGGTTGCCGATACCCGTACCGAGCGGCGCCCTTCCCTTGAGACGCCGGCTCCGCCGGCCGCCGAAGAGGAATCGGGCCGAGGCCTGTTGCTCGTCTCGCGGGTCGCCGATCGCTGGGGCGTGGCACCTCGCGTCGGAGCGCCGGGGAAGAGCGTGTGGGCAGCTCTCGAACTCAATTCCCAATAGGCGATGTTGTGTTCGGCGGAAAAAAAAATCTGATTTCCAGCTGCCGCCGTCGCTAACATCATGATTGTCACAGTGGGCCCACCCGGCTCACCCGAACCACATTCCAGGACGACCGTGAAAATCAAGCGCGTGCGCGTTGAGAACTTCTGCTGTCTGCACAAGGTGGACATCGCCTTCGAGGACATTACCTGCTTCATCGGTCCGACCGGTGTCGGCAAGTCCACCGTGCTGCGCGCACTCGACTGGTTCTTCAACGGCGAACGTTCGGTCTCGCTGAGCACGGACGATGTCCATTCGGCGGCCGAGGGTGAGCGCATCTCCGTCGAGGTCGAGTTCGACGGGCTCACCGCTGACGACCGCGACGCTCTCGGCCGGTACGCACCCGAGGGAGCCGAGACCTTCAGTGTCTGGCGGACCTGGGAGGCGGGCGACGACAAGATCACCGGGAAGGCTTTGGCCTATGGCCCCTTCGAGGAGATCAGGCGACATGCCAAGGCGATGGACAAGCGCCGGGCGTACAACGATCTCCGCGAGAGCGACCCAGAGCTCGGACTGCCTTCGGCCGGCAAGGCGGAAGTCGTTGACGAGGCCATGAACCTCTGGGAGCTGGCGAACCGGGAGCGGCTCACCGAAACCGAGATCGAGGGAACACATTTCTTTGGGTTCGCGGGGCAGAGCAAGCTGGCCGAGCTGATCGACTTCGTCTTCATCTCGGCCGACCTCCGTGCCTACGAGGAGGCTGATGACTCCAAGGCGACGGCTCTCGCCCGCATCCTGAACTACTCGGTGGACCGCTCCCAGGCGAACGTGCAGCTGGGTGAGATCGAGGATGCCGCTCACCTTGCACGCCAGAAGGTGCACGCCGACGTCTATGGGGCTGTGCTCGAGGACCTGTCGGCCGCGCTGTCGAGGGAGGTGGCACAGTTCACGACCGGTCGGGACATCGTCGTCACCCCCACGGTGCAGGCGCCCAGGGCCTCCAAGACCGTGTTCGAGGCGAGTGTCATGGATGGGGCCGCCAAGACGTCCGTCTATCGCCAGGGGCACGGCTTCCAGCGCGCACTGATCATCGCGACCTTGAAGTACCTGGCCGAGCAGCGCCGTGCCGACGGAGGGACGCGCACTCTGTGCCTTGCTGTCGAGGAGCCTGAGCTGTACCAGCACCCGCCACAGGCAAGGGTGTTCGCGGAGGTGCTGCGCGGGCTGGTCTCGTCGTCGCCAGACGGTCGGACCCAGGTGATGTACGCGACTCATAGCCCTGTGTTCATCGACCCGGAGGGCTACCACCAGATTCGGCGGCTGAGCCGTGAGGCGGTGGGGGCGCATCCGGTTACCCGGGTCTGGCAGGCATCGGAGGCCGAGTTGTGCGCGTCGCTCACAGGGTTGGTGGGTGAGGACGCGATCAAGCGGCGGACGGGTCCCCGGCTGGCGGGCTCCCTGGCTGAGGGTTTCTTCGCCCATGGGGTGGTGCTTGCCGAGGGCACTACGGATGGAGCCGTGCTCGCCGGGTGTGCGGAGCGGGCCGGCGTGAGCCTTGGCGCTGAGGGGATCACCGTCATCGATGTGACGGGCAGGGACAACATTCTCCTCTGCCATGCGATTCTCAGCTCCCTCGGTGTGCCGTGTCATGTGATCTTCGATGGCGACGCCGGAATGCTGGAGCGTAAGACAGAGTCCGTACAGCACTTGGGGCCTGAGAAGCGGCAGGAGAAGGTACTGGACTTCGAGCGCCAGGCGCGGAAGATCGCAGATAACAATGCGAGCTTGCTCGGATATCTGGGTGCCTCGCGAACGCCCTGGCCCGCGACCGAGCCGTCCGCGACCTACACGGTGTTCGCAGACGTGCTCGAGACGTATCTCTCGGAGCATTGGCCGGCCTGGGATATTCGCCGGCAGGAGCTGATCGACGCGGGGGACGGGGTGCCGGACAAGAATGCGGCTACGTACCGCGAGGCGGCCCGAACAGCGAGGGCCGAGCCGCCGTACGTTCTGCAGGCGGCTCTGGAGAACGTACGGGCTTTGACCAGGTCCTTCTGACTCCCCGGCCTCGTGAGTTGCGTGGAGGGTCACGCACGCCGTGCCCTCCACGCCTGGTCCGGCACAGCCTCAGCCGCAGGCGCTCGTCCCGGCCTGCGTAACGACCACATCCTCAAGCCGGACGGACACCGACTCGTCGCGGCGGGGGTCCCACAGCCATACGCGGTCCCCGGATGTGCCGAAGGTGAGCAGGGGGTGCGTAGTGGCGAGCGGACCGTTGAATACCGGAATCCCCTTCGACACGGGCTTGACGCAGACGAGTCGGCCCTGGGCCCCGTAGTACGACGCAGGAGTCTTGCCGGACGCTGCAGCCGTGCGTGCTCGGTTTGCGGCCGCCTCCGCCCCGACGAGTCCGGCGGTCAGGGAGATTCCGATGACGAAGAAGCCCATGAGCGGGACACCGATCCGGACCATGCCCCGCGCGTACACCCATTGGTGGTAATGGCGCATCCAGCCGGCCATGGCCAGTACTACGGCCGAGAGGCCCAGCGCGATTCCGATGGGCTTGAGTGACGCCGCATAGGTCCAGTACACCGAGACCTGGACGGCGTCGGCGGGGACACCGAATCCGGCCTTGAGATACACCGTGTGCAACAGGCCCCCGAACCAGGGCAGGCTCAGGGCGAGGGCGGGGATGAGCGCGGGCAGGGCCCAGTTGGCGTTGCGGCTGAACCAGGAGTGAACCAGGGCGTATCCCAGCCCGTAGAGGATCAGGGCGCAGAGAACCACCCCGAGCACCGCGTACGCCGTCACAAGCGCCACTTGTGCCGGAGGGCCGGGCATGTAGAAGGTCAGCGCCAGGCCGGCCACCGTTATCGAGGCGACGGCCGCAGTACCCCAGGCCAGGGTGACGGCACGAGGCTGTTCTTCTCTGCGGTTGGTGAGCTCATGGCCTACGGGCCAGACCAGGGCGCATGCCACAACCAGCGGCACCAGGATGAACAGGCCCTCCGCGGCCGCGGCAGCAATTCCGCAAGCGAGCGCCAGGACCAGGCCCGCCAGCACAGGGCCTGCCAGGCGCCAGGTCGACACCGGAGCCGGCGGCGGGGCGTCGGGGTCTCGGCCCTCCATGCCCATAGGGACGCGTAGCTGGAGGTTCTGCGGGTCGTACGGGCGCCCGGTCAGTGTTCCGAGCTCCAGACGCCGTTCGAGCGCTTCGACGGGAGGACGGCCGTTCTGCTTGAGAATGCGGACCGTGGAGATCACGCCGAGCGACGTCCGTAGCGCTGCGATCCTGGCCCGGGGGCTTCGGGAACCCGAAGGGGCGGACGCCTCCGGGAGCCGACGGTGGGCGTGGAACACGGAGCGGTAGTCGTGAGCCAGGTCGTGCTCGATGAGGACCGCGTCCAGCACCCACATGCCCGCCTGGTGCCGGCGAGCCAGGTTCTCGATCTCCGAGACCGCGGCCTGCACCGCGCCGAAGCGCGCACCGTGCAGCCGGACTTCGACCAGCAGCCCCACGCGCCCGGGGCCGAGTGCCGAGGCGTCCGGACTGTCGTCGCGGGGGAGCCACGGACGCACCGACCACCCACGCCCCTCCAGGAGTTGCGCCGCGAGCCCCGTCTCGTCCGGGCTGTCGACGACAGCGACCAAAACCTCGATGCGGCGGTTGAAGGGCTCAACCGGCATGGGCCCCGCCTCCGCACGTTCGTCGGTACCGCCCTGGTCACCCGAGCCGGCGGACCCGGCTCGAGGGCCCGGTACCGTCCTCCCGCCCGATCGGCGGGTGACCGTGCGCACGATGCGTAACAAGCTGCCTTCTCCGTTTCCGCGCTGCTCGCGCATGACGTCAGTGCTCTTGGCCTCGATCGGGTGTAGTTGGCCGAGATAGCTCTCTCGTATCACGGCCGAGCCTGGAACCATGCCCATCACTGCCCCGGGGAGCACGAAGGGGCCAACGAGGGGAAGCACAGAGCACCATGGCGTTCAAGGACGATCCGGCGGAGAGCGGGACCGAGACCGATGCCGGAAGCGGGCCCGGACGAGGGATCTTCGACTGCGACGGAGCCCATCAGAGCCCGCGGAAGAACGACTACGAGCGGGTCTTCCAAAGCGGGATGGTGGTCCTCGACACCAATGTGCTGCTCAATCTCTACCGTTCCAACGCCCGCACCCGGCAGGACACCCTGGCTGTGCTCACCAAGCTCCGGGACCGGCTCTGGGTGCCGCACCAGGTGCTCACCGAGTTCTGGCGGAACCGTGAGCTGAAGTCCGTACGCCATCACCACAGCACCAAGGCCAAGGAGACTTCGGTGGCCTTGGCGCGGGTCCGGCGGTCCGCGAGTGACGCTGTCGACCGTTGGGTGAAGGACGTACGGCTCAAGCATGACGAAGGTGTCACCCAGCAGATCAACGAGCGCCTGTCAGCACTCACCCGGACCGTGGAGGAACTCCAGGGGATCATCGATGCTCAGGCCGAACGCGACGCGCTGGAGGGTACGGCCGAGACCCACAGCGACCCCGTGCTCGTGGAGCTGGAGCCTCTCCTGTCCGGCCGCGTCGGTGAGCCCCTGCCGACCGACGAGTACGACAAGGCCGTCCAGACAGCTCAGAAGCGGGCCGACGAGGAAATCCCTCCCGGGTACGAGGACTTCAAGGACAAGCCTGCCGAGCGGGCCGCCGGGGACTATCTGCTGTGGTTGCAGTTGCTGCAGGAGGCTCGGCGACGTGACTGCGATGTGTTGCTGGTGACGGGTGACGTCAAGAAGGACTGGTGGCAGCAGCGGGACGGTGACATCCCGGCGCGGCCCAGGGCCGAGCTGGTGGTGGAGCTGAAGGAGCAGGCCGGTGTGCGCCTCTACATGCTGACCCCGGCTGAGCTGCTCGTCTGGGCCGAGCAATTGCTGGAAGGTCTGCATGTCGACAAGGATTCGGTGGACGACCTGGAGCAGTTGCGTGGAGTGGACCGGGACGACGACGAGCTGGAAGAAGGCTGGAGTCAGCAGTCGCTGGACGCGTTCATCGGGCAGCTAGTCCTTCGCTACCCGGCACATGCCAAGGTGATCGTGGCCGCCGCCGCGAACGGAGGGTTCGTGGACCGGGAGACGGTGTACGACCTCGCGGGCTACCCGTCGGACCGGCAGCTCAAGGGGTTCACCCGGCCAGTCAGCACGGTGGCACGCGAGCTGGAGGACCTGGGGGTGCTGAGCGGCGAGGAGCCGTTTCTGCTGCACACCATTTACGGATCGCTGACGGAACCCTCCTGGGCCAGCGGATTCCGTATCCCGGACGAGACGGTCCCGCTCCTTCGTGCGTCCTTCGAGGGCGGTCAGCTCTGGCCCGCTGCCTCCAAGGGCGGTACGGAGCCCTCTGAGGAAGACAAGGCATCGGAGCGCGAGGAGCCGTAGGCAACCGGCGTTCTCCGGCCGATTCGCGCCCTTGCCCCTCCCTTCTGCCCATGTCACACAGGTGGGGGAGTGCCGGGAGACAGGGGAGACCATGAACAGTGGCGTGGCGTGGAACGGCAAGGGGACGAGCCCCTCCGCGTGGGCACAGCAGCGCTTCGGAGTGCAGGCGAGCGGTCTCGTCGCGGGCGTACCGAAACGACTGGCGCGTGCACACCAGCGGGCGAGGGCCGTGCATGCTGAGGCGAACCTCAAGAAGCGCGGACCGTACGGACACGTTCTTGCCGAAGCGGTGCGCGAGGAGCTGGCCGATGAAGCCGTTGCGCTCGGCGGCACGGTCCGTGAGCTGCGCGGCTACGCCTACGCGGTCATCAACGGCCACGCCCTGTTTCCGTTCCGGTACGCCGACCGTGCGGCCCCACTGGACCGTGCGCGGTTGCGGGCCGATGTCTCGCCCCAGCGCAGACGCATGTTGACCGCCCACGGGCCCGAGGCGCCGGAGGGCCTCTTTCCGCTGGACGACATTCTCACCACGGATGAGTACGACGAGCTTCACGAGGCTTTCGAGGAGCTCGGGCGCACGACGAAGCTCGTCTCCGTGTTCTTCACCTCGGCGTGGGCGGACGGAATCCACGCCATCCACTGGGGCGATGCGCACCTCGACGGAGACCGGACATTCGCCTGGTCGCACGTCGAGCGGCTGGCTCCGGGGAAGGAGTGACCTGAAGAGCCTCTGCCGATGTTTCCATCACCTGGCTGGTATGCCGTGTGAGCTGGCAAGATAGGGCCGTATGCGCGCAGCGCGGATGATGTGAACCGCCGAGTGAGGGAACGAGAGTCACCGATGCCCACGAATGAGCTCTTCCTGCGGGATGTCATCGACATCAAGGAAGACGTCCATGCCGGCGATTTCAAGGTGGAGCTCACCGGTGGCTTCACCGAGACCGAAGCCCGGGTCGACGAGTACGTGGTCACCGATCAGCTGAAGGCGGCTTTCGGCCAGGCACTCGGGATCGTGCGCGCCGCTACTCGGGGTGGCAACTCGCACGCCGCCTATCTTCACGGTTCGTTCGGTTCGGGTAAGAGCCACTTCCTGACCGTGCTGCACGCGGTGCTGAACAATGTACCGGCTGCCCGTGCCAAGCCGAAGCTCCAGGAAGTCATCGCTGAACACGACGACTGGCTGAAGGGCAAGCGGTTCCTGATGGTGCCGTACCACCTGGTCGGCTCGACCGACCTGGACTCGGCGCTGCTGGGCGGGTACGTCGCGGAGGTGCGGCGGCTGCATCCTGATGCGTCCGTCCCGCCCGTCTACCGGGCGGACTCGATGCTCGCCGATGCCGAGGGGCTTCGCCGGGCGATGGGTGACACGGCCTTCGCGGAGTTGCTGCCGGTGGCAGGTGGCGCGTCCGAAGCGGTTGAGGACGATCTGGACGTGATCGACGGGGCGACCACGCAGTGGACGCCGACCGAGCTTCACCGGGCGTTCTCCGCGCCCGCCGGTGATCCTCTGCGGGACCGGCTCGTCTCCGCACTCCTGACCGGGCCGATGTCCTCGTATGCCGAGGGCGCACGAGGCGACGCGCAGGCGTTCCTGCCGCTGGAGAACGGTCTCGCTGTGATCAGCCGACATGCCCAGTCGCTCGGCTATGACGGCATCATTCTCTTCCTCGATGAGCTGATTCTCTGGTTGCAGGCACACATGTCGAACCGCGAGAAGGTGAACTCCGAGGTCAGTAAGTTGGTCAAGCTGATCGAGTCGGGGGACAGCGCACGGCCGGTCCCGATCGTTTCGCTCATCTCACGGCAGCGCGATCTGTCCCAGCTCGTCGGCGCCGATGTGGTGGGTGCGGATGTGAAGAACCTGGAACAGCAGGTCGAGTATCTCGCCGGGCGTTTCGACGTGATCAGTCTTGAGGACCGCAATCTGCCGGAGATCATCAAGGAGCGCATTCTCAAGCCCAAGGATCAGCTCGCCCGGGCTTCTCTTGATGATGCGTTCGCGACCATCGAGTCGAGCAACTCGCAGGTCAAGGATGTTCTGCTCGATGCCTATGGTGCGACGCACGCAGATTGGGCAGATTTCCGGGCGGTGTACCCCCTGTCGCCGGCACTGCTGAATGTCCTTGTGGCGCTCTCCGGCGCTCTGCAGCGTGAGCGCACGGGTCTCAAGCTGTTGCAGGAGATGCTCCGGCGGCGGCGCGCGGACATCAGGCTGGGCGAACTGATCCCCCTCGGTGATCTGTGGGACGTGCTCTCGGACGGCACCGGGGAGGCGTTCACCGACCGGCTCAAGAGCGAGGCCGAGGCTGCCCACACCTTCCACGCCAAGGTCCGGGCTCACCTCCTGGAGAAGTACGGCTCCGAGCAGAGCGAGAAGTTCATCGCCGACGACCGGTTCGTCAAGACCCTGCTTCTCGCCGCGCTCGCCCCCGACGTCCCGGCGCTCAAGAGGCTCACCGGCGGGCGGATCGCCGCGCTGAACCATGGCTCGATCCGCTCCCGTACCGTTGCTCCCGGGTCGCTCGTGGTGACCCGACTGCGAGAACTGCAGGCCGAGTTCGGTGAAATCCGGGCCGACGGTGACCAGGACCCCGTGTTCACCCTCCACCTGTCCGACCTGGACATCGAGCCGCTGCTCGACATGGTCGTCGACGAGGATAGGACAGGAGCCCGGCGCATCTGGGTCAAGGACCAGCTGTGGAAGGCGCTCGGGCTCAAGGACTCCGGAGCCTTCGTGTGCGAACACGAAGTCGTGTGGCAGGGGACGAAGCGCACCGCAGAGTTCGTCTTCGAAAACGTTCGTGACACCGCACAGCTGTCCGCCGACCAGTTCCGACCGGGCGTGGACGGGCGGGTCCGGTTCATCCTGGATTACCCCTTCGACGACGGTCAGCACTACCCGAACGACGATGCCCAGCGCGTCGAGGCGCTGCGGTCCGAAGGGCTCATGGCTCCGACGCTGGTCTGGCTGCCCTCGTTCTTCTCCGAACAGAAGAGTGCCCAGCTCGGGCGGCTCATCAAGATCAACTATCTGCTGGAGCGGGAGCGTCTCGACGACTATGCGGGGCACCTCCCCTCCGACGACCGGGTGCGGGTGCGCCACCAGCTGGCTGCCCAGCGCGACACCCTCACCTCCCAGCTCACCGCGACGCTCGCCCAGCTGTACGGCATCGCGAAGGTGGACGAGAACAGCGTCTCTGCGGAGGTGAGCGAGGGAAAGCACATCCTGTCGCTGCTGCCCGAGTACGCAAGGCCGCAGTTGCAGGGTGGCAAGTCCTTCCAGGACAACCTGCAGTACCTCGCCGACGGTGTCTTTCGTGCCCTCTATCCCAGGCACCCCGACTTCAGCAGGACCGGCGACCGCAAGGCTGTCAGCCTTGGCGAGCTGAAGACGGCTCTGACGTGGATCACCCGTGCCATGGACGACGGCGGACGCCGCATCGAGGTCGACAGCCACCACCTCAAGACCGTCAAGAGGATCGTCGAACCGCTGGAGCTCGGCCAGGTCCACGACGGCCCTCTGGTTCTGCGTAACGACTGGCGTGCGCGTATCAACCAGGCCGCTCACCAGCACCGCCCCGGGGCTGAGGATCTGACGGCCGAGGAGGTCCGCACCTGGATTGCCGAGGATCTCGGCTGGACCGGCCTCGACAAGAACACCAGCAGCCTGATCATCGCGACCTACGCACTGCTCGACGACCGCGCCTGGACGTACCACGGCAGCCCGCTGCCCCAGCCGCCCGAGCTGGAACGTGTGGGAGCCGGCTTCGGGCTGCGAGCACAGCAGCTGCCGTCCGAGGAGGAGTACGCAGCCGCGAGGGTGCGGGCTGCGAAGCTCTTCGGGCTGTCCGTCCAGCCGGCTCTGTTCGCCCGGAACGTGAACAAGCTTTTCACCGGCGTCGGTGAGAAGGTCGCGGAATACGAGCAGTCGGTCAACGCCTTGCGTACCTCGCTGAACAGGCACGCCGAGGCACTCGGCATGGACCGGGAGACAAGCGAGCGGCTTTCCTCCGCAAAGGACGCGGCGGACTTCCTGGCCCGCCTCGGGCGCCACCGGGACGCGACCGCGCTCGTACGGGAGCTGGCAGGTGCCTCCTACGGCACCAGTGACACTGTCCTCGCCACCGCAATCACCTCGGCAGGCGATGTCCTCCAAGCGCTCGACGATGCGGACTGGGCGCTGTTGGACGGTGTGCGGGGATTTGCTGGACGTCAGGACAGCGTGGGGGAAAGGGCCGAACGGCTGATCACGGAGATCGCCGAGACTGCCGCGACCAGCGAATTCGAGCGCACGCTGGTCCCCGTGCTCGGATCCATCCGGACCAAGGCGGTAGTCCTGGTCCAGGACGCGGCCCGGCTGACGCAGGTGGAGACTCCCGTGGCGCCGCGCCCGGTAGCGATTCCCGAGCCGCCCGCCGCTGACGACGTATCCCTCACCCAGCACGGCACACCGTCCGTTCCCACCACCAGTACCGCTGCCCCCATGGGCACCGGGCCGAACGCAGGTAGCTCCCGTACGGTCAGGCTCCAGCCCAGTCACGTCGAGAACTCGCTGAACAAGGCCATCGACAACCTCTGGGACGAGATCCTGGCCTACTCGGCGGCAAACCCCGGAATGGCCGTAGAGATCACGTGGCAGGTGGTCCCTCCCGAGGGCAGCGCCGCCGGTCCCACCGACGATGAGGCGCAGTCCTGATGGCTCTGCGGCCTCTCATCGACCGGCGGATCGTCGAGGCACTTCTGGAGACCGAGCTGCGCCGTGCCGCGGACCGCAGACTGCTGCTCGTCAACGCGCGGTATGAGAGCACGGCTCCGACGGAGTTCACAGTCCGCATCGAGGGCAGGCAACGGCCGGTCAGGGTCACCGACCAGGACTCCGTTCTCGGGATCGTCGCCGCGTGGCAGGAGCTCCTGGCCGGCCCGGAAACGGATCGGCTGCTCGTCGTCACCAGCGATGTTCCGGCCACCGTTCTGGGCTGGGACGTACGTGCTCACGCGGTGGGGCGCCGTAGCCTCAATGTCGACCGGGCCGAGATCGTCAAGCAGCTCTTCGGCGCGGCCGACCTCGATCCCCGGATGATCAGGGAGACGTGGCTGCTCACGGCGCTGCTGGAGGCCGAACCGGTAAACGGATGGCCTCGCAGCGGCTCGGTTCTCACCCGGGACGTCGCAGTACGGGCGCTGATCGGTGAGCGGCTGGGTCTCGGCCACGGCTCCACGGGCCACCGACTCGAACTCGACACGAATGCCCTGCTCGCCTGGTCTCGGACGACGGCTGGTCCTGCCCGGTTCCAGGAGTTGAAGGAGGAGGAACGGGGCGGTCTGACCGACTGGCTCACCGATACCGTCGGAGCAGCCGCACCCACTCTGCTGTCTCTGGTCGCCGACGGTCGGGGGCAGGATGCGATGGCACTCGGTGTGCTGGGCTCCGTACTGAGTGCACCAGAAGCCCCTCCCGGGACAAGCTTCGCACTCGGGGGGCTCTTCGGCTCCAGCCTGCGCTCGGTGGAGGACCTGCCGAAGTTCACCGCCTCGGTGAGCGGCGCCCTCGCCCGCTGGATCGCCGAGGCCGAGGCCAGTACCCCTGCGGGCGCCGAGGCACACCAGCGCGTGTACGCCGTGCTGGACCGGGCCGACGCACTCGCCTCCGAAGCAGGGCTGGGCGAGGCGCTGCGCGTCGACCCGCTCCTGCCGTCGGGCTTGCGGGCGAGACTGCGGGATCTGGCCGCCGCTCTCCCGCATTCCCCCCAGGGGGCCGAGGCCGCTCTGGATCAGGTACTGGCCCACCAACTGGCGCGTCTGCACCCGGCGAGCTGCGAGGCCGCGCGGATGGCAGTGAGGGTGGTGCGGTGGCTCGACGGTCCGGTCGCGACCGCCGACTCCGTCGGCCAGGCCGTCGGGGAGCAGTTCGCCCAGTGGGGGTGGGCCGACCGGGCACTGCGTGTTCTGGCGGCCGGGGACCCCATGGGCGATCCTGTCGTGGGGCAGGCGTACCACGTGCTCATCGGAAAGGCGCGAGCACGGCGCAGCACCCTTGACGAGCAGTTCGCCGCCCGCCTGGCCGGTTGGACGCGTACCGCCTCCTCCCAGGCACCTGGGGGCGCCCTCCTGATCGAGGACGTACTCGAGACGCTGGCGGTGCCGTTGGCATCCGGAACGAGCCCGCTGGTGCTCGTGCTGGACGGAATGAGCGCCGCGATAGCGGCCCAACTGGGCGACGAGATCGACCGCAGAGTGTGGACCGAGATCGTTCCCGCATCGCCGACTGCCGTTTCTCCGCGACGTCATGCCGCCGTTTCCATGCTGCCCTCCGTCACCACCATCAGCCGCGCATCCCTGCTCTCGGGGGAACCGGTCAGCGGTAAACAAGCCGCGGAGATCAGTGGGTTCGAGGCGTTCTGGAAGCGGCATCGGCGCGTCGGCAGGCTCTTCCACAAGGGGCAGATCGGCGGCGCCGAGGGACACCGGCTCGCTCCCGAACTGCTGGATGCGCTTGCCGGGGAGGACATCGTCGCCATCGTGCTCAACACCATTGACGATGCCCTCGACCACGGGCAGGAAGGCGAGCGAACGAACTGGCGACTGAGGGACATCAGCCACCTGTTGGATCTGCTCAACGCTGCACGCCAATACGGTCGTCCCGTCATGCTCGTATCCGACCACGGACATGTCCTTGATCGTTCGCCGCAAGGGCAGGGGCCCCTGAAAGCGCCCGGGGCACAGAGCGCCCGCTGGCGCACGGGCGAGGCGGGCGAAGGCGAAGTCGAGCTCAGCGGCCCCCGGGTGAGGGAAGGCGGAGGCACCATCGTCGCACCGTGGCGCGAGGACATCCGCTACACGCCGCGCAAGGCCGGGTACCACGGAGGTGCCGCGCTCGCCGAGGTGACCGTGCCCGTGATCATGCTCGTACCGTCACAGGAGCTGCTGCCCTCCGGCTGGATCGTGCTGCCGCATGAGCAGACCGTGCCCACCTGGTGGTGGGCCGACAGCGACGCCGCCGCGACATCGGCTGCGGAGACCGAACAGTCGACGGCGCGCAAGCCCCGTCGCCGCGCGGAGACCCAGGCTGGCGAGGCGCTGTTCGCCGCCGATGAGGTGGCGCCGGTGACGCTCACCCTCGGTGGAAAGGTCGTTGGCTCGCAGCGCTACAAGACACAGCGGAAATTCGTACGGCGCCCGCCGGACGGCAAGGCGGTCGTCGCCGTCATCGACGCGCTGGCCGACGCCGGTGGCAAGCTCACCCCGGACGCCGTGGCCGCAGCGGCGGCCGAGGCCACCGGCCGTTCGCAGCGGAACGCGGAAGTGTTCGTCACCGTCGTGCAGCGGCTCCTGAACATCGAGGGATACGGCGTGATCAACCTGGTGGACGCCGGGCGGACCGTGGAACTCAACATCCCACTCCTTCGGGAGCAGTTCGGAACGGAGCAGCCATGACCGGTGTGACCGAGGTCAGCGCGGCACGCCGCCGCGAGGTGATCGACGCCCTGCGCCGCGGAACCGTTCCCCAGGCCGGGCTCGATCTCTTCGCGGTCGGCCTGGACCATTTCAGCGGGGCACTGGACGACGACATAGCGACCGTCGCACGCGGTGGCTCCGCCTTTCACGCCATCCGCGGTGAGTACGGCTCAGGCAAGACCTTCTTCGCCAGGTGGCTGGCCGAGCGTGCCAAGCGCGCGGGCCTCGCCACCACCGAAGTACAGATCTCCGAGACCGAGACACCGTTGCACCGGCTGGAGACCGTCTATCGACGGCTCACCGAGCGCCTCACCACCGCCACCCACCAGCCCAGTGCTCTACGGGCCGTGATCGACTCCTGGTTCTACACCCTTGAAGAGGAAATCCTCGACGCGGGCGAAGTGGCGGACGACGACGAGAAGGCCCTCGGGGCTGCCGTTGACGCACTCATGGAGCAGCGCCTCGCCGAGGTCGCACGCACCACTCCCGCGTTCGCCGCGGCCCTTCGCGGTTACCGCGCAGCGCGGGCCGCCGGGGATGCCGCTACGGCCGAAGCGCTCATCGCATGGTTGGGCGGTCAGAAATCGGTCGCATCCTCCGCGCGGCGTGCGGCCGGCGTGCGCGGCGATCTCGACCACTTCGGTGCGCTGGGTTTCCTCCAGGGTCTCCTGACCGTGCTGAGGGACTGCGGCCATCCCGGCCTGCTGGTGGTGCTCGACGAGATCGAGACCCTCCAGCGCGTGCGCGGCGACGTGCGCGAGAAGGGTCTCAACGCCTTGAGACAACTGCTCGACGAAATCGACACAGGTCGCTTTCCTGGCCTCTTCCTGGTGATCACGGGGACGCCTGCCTTCTACGACGGACAGCAGGGCGTGCAACGGCTGCCCCCGCTTGCCCAGAGGCTTGCCACCGACTTCACGACCGATCCGCGTTTCGACTCTCCGCGCGCCGTGCAACTGCGTCTGGCCGGATTCGATCTGCCTCGGCTCGGAGAACTGGGGCGGAATGTACGCGACTTGTACGTGGGGGCCGCCCGGAATCCCGAGCGGATCACTGCACGCGTCGATGACGCGTACATCGGTGAACTGGCTACAGCGGTGACGGGCGGGCTCGGTGGGAAGGTCGGCGTGGCACCGCGGCTCTTCCTGCGTAAGATCGTCGCTGATGTGCTCGACCGGGTCGACGAGTTCGACGAGTTCGATCCCCGGCAGCACTATGCGCTCACCGTGTCCAGCGCCGAACTGAACGAAGTGGAGCGCAACGCGGCAGCATCGAGTGCCGGCGACATCGAACTGGAACTTCCGTGAGCTCCCTCGATGACCTGGACCCGGTCGTGGTGCACCACATCGTCAACTCCCTCGGGTGGCGCGGACTGCGCCCCCTGCAGGAGGAGTCGATCGGGCCGGTCATGGCCGGCGAGGATGCCATTCTGCTGGCTCCCACAGCGGGGGGAAAGACCGAGGCGGCCAGCTTTCCTCTGCTGTCGAGAATGACGGCGGAACGATGGTCGGGGACATCGGTGCTGTACGTGTGTCCCCTCAAGGCCCTGCTCAACAACCTGCTGCCGCGGCTCGAGACGTACACCGGCTGGCTCGGGCGTACCGCGGCTCTCTGGCACGGGGACGTGACCGCCGGGCGGCGGAAGCGAATCCTGGCCGACCGGCCGGATGTGCTGCTCACCACACCGGAATCCCTTGAGGCCATGTTGGTCAGTGCCAACGTCGACCACAGAACGTTCTTCTCGGGCCTACGGGCGATCGTCGTGGACGAAGTCCACGCGTTCGCAGGAGACGACCGCGGGTGGCACCTCCTGGCAGTGCTGGAGAGGCTTCAGAAGACCGTGGGCCGCCCTGTGCAACGCCTCGGCCTGTCCGCGACCGTGGGCAATCCCGCCGAGCTGCTGCACTGGCTCCAGGGCTCGGCGGCGGGCCGCCGTCCGGCCTGTGTGGTCGCCCCGCATCTCGACGAGCCGCAGCAGCAGGGTGGGCATGCGGTGGCGGGCGACATCGAACTCGACTACGTCGGGTCGGTCGAGAACGCGGCGACGGTGATCGCGGCACTCCACCGAGGTGAGAAGCGCCTCGTGTTCTGCGAATCGCGCCGCCTGGTCGAGGAACTGGGGGAGAAACTCCGGTTGAGAGGCGTGACCACATTTCTTTCGCACGCCTCTCTGTCGGTTGACGAGCGACGCCGCGCTGAGCAGGCATTCGCCGAGGCGCGCGACTGCGTCATCGTTTCGACCAGCACACTGGAACTCGGCATCGACGTGGGCGACCTGGACCGAGTGATCCAGCTCGACGCCCCCCTGACGGTGGCATCCTTTCTACAGCGTCTGGGGCGCACCGGCCGCAGGGCGGGGACCAAGCGAAACTGCCTCTTTCTTGCGCTCTCCGAGGACGGACTTCTCGCCGCGGCGGCTCTGCTGATCCAGTGGAAGCGGGGGTGGGTCGAGCCGGTCGTCGCACCCGCGGAGCCCCGCCACATCGTGGCGCAACAGCTCCTTGCCCTGTGTCTCCAGGAACACCAGGTGGGCGACAAGCTCTGGCAGGAGTGGTGGAACGGCCTAGGCCTCTTCGCACAGCCTGCCGAGCCGATCGTGCGCCATCTCGTGGAAGAGGGATACCTGGACCAGGACGGCGGCATGCTCTTCATCGGCCCTGAGGCGGAACGACGCTTTGGGCACCGGCACTTCATGAATCTCACCGCCGTTTTCACGGCGCCGCCCCAGTTCACCGTGCTGCAGGGACGCAGTGAGATCGGCAGAACCGATCCAGATCTGCTCACCGAGGAGATCGAAGGGCCGCGCAAGCTGCTCCTCGCCGGTCGGAGCTGGCTTGTGACGTACATCGACTGGCATCGCAAGCGATGCTTCGTCGAGCCGACCGACAGCGGAGGGAAAGCCAAGTGGAGCGGACTCGGCTTCGAACGTGCCACCTCTTTCGAACTGATGCGAGCCATGCGTGATGTCCTGTTGGGAGCTGACCCGGACGTAGCCCTCTCGAAGCGTGCGGTCATGGCGCTGGCTGAGGCACGGGACCACTTCATGGATGTTGTGCACCCGGGCGGCACGCTCATCACTCGCACGTCCGGCGGGCAGGTCCGCTGGTGGACCTGGGCCGGGCACCGGGCCAACGCCACGCTCGCGGCGACGCTCGGCGCCGTTGTCACACCCGCCCAGCGCGTGAACGACTGCTGGATTCGGCTACGGGAGGATGTGGACCGGCAGCACTGGAAACAGGTGGTGGGCGATGTGTCGGACCAGCTCTGCCTCCCCGACGTCGACCAGCGGGCCGTCAAGGGGCTGAAGTTCGGCGAGGCGCTTCCGCCTCGCCTCGCACAGGCGACTCTGGCGACCAGGTTCGCCGACCTTGAGGGTGCGCGAGCTGTCCTGGATGAGCCGGTCAGGTTCGTCATGCTGACGCCTTCCTGATGGCTTCCACATCTCGGGTACATCGCGACACACCTCCGCCCCCGGCGCCGCACGGCGCCGGGGGCGGAGGCATACGTAAGGATGTCAGCGCAGCTGCTCGTACGCCGGCAGCGTCAGGAAGTCCGCGTAGTCCTGGTCGAGCGACACCTGGAGCAGGAGGTCGTGGGCCTGCTGCCACTTGCCTGCGGCGAAGGCCTCGTCGCCGATCTCGGCGCGGATCGCCGCCAGTTCCTCGGCCGCGACCTTGCGGGCCAGCTCGGCGGTGGCGTGCTCACCGTTCTCGAAGACCACGTCCGCGTTGATCCACTGCCAGATCTGCGAGCGCGAGATCTCGGCGGTGGCCGCGTCCTCCATCAGGTTGAAGATGGCGACCGCGCCCATGCCGCGCAGCCACGCCTCGATGTAGCGGATGCCGACCGCGACGGCGTTGCGCAGACCGTCGTACGTGGGCTTGGCGTGCAGGGTGTCGATGGCGATGAGGTCGCCCGGGGCCACCGCGACGTCCTCGCGCAGTCGTTCCTTCTGGTTCGGCTTCTCGCCGAGGACCGCGTCGAAGGATGCCATGGCGATCGGGACCAGGTCGGGGTGGGCGACCCAGGAGCCGTCGAAGCCGTCGTGCGCCTCGCGGTCCTTGTCCGCCTTGACCTTCTCGAAGGCGACCTTGTTGACCTCGGCATCCCGGCGGGACGGGATGAAGGCCGCCATGCCGCCGATCGCGTGGGCGCCGCGCTTGTGGCAGGTGCGCACCAGGAGTTCGGTGTACGCCCGCATGAACGGGGCGGTCATCGTGACCGCGTTGCGGTCCGGGAGGACGAACTTCGAGCCGCCGTCACGGAAGTTCTTGACGATGGAGAAGAGGTAGTCCCAGCGGCCGGCGTTGAGGCCGGAGGCGTGGTCGCGGAGCTCGTAGAGGATCTCCTCCATCTCGTACGCGGCGGTGATCGTCTCGATCAGGACCGTCGCGCGGACCGTGCCCTGCGGGATGCCGAGCTCGTCCTGGGCGAAGACGAAGATGTCGTTCCAGAGGCGGGCCTCCAGGTGCGACTCCGTCTTCGGCAGGTAGAAGTACGGGCCCTTGCCGAGGTCGATGAGGCGCTGCGCGTTGTGGAAGAAGTAGAGGCCGAAGTCGACCAGGGCGCCGGGCACAGGGGCGCCGTCGAGCTGGAGGTGGCGTTCGTCCAGGTGCCAGCCGCGGGGGCGGGTGACGACGGTCGCGAGCTCGTCGGCCGGCTTCAGGGCGTAGGACTTGCCGGACTTCGGGTCGGTGAAGTCGATGGCGCGGTTGTAGGCGTCCATCAGGTTGAGCTGGCCGGTGACGACGTTCTCCCACGTGGGGGCGGACGCGTCCTCGAAGTCGGCGAGCCAGACCTTCGCGCCCGAGTTCAGGGCGTTGATGGTCATCTTGCGGTCGGTCGGACCGGTGATCTCCACCCGGCGGTCGTTCAGCGCGGCGGGCGCCGGTGCGACCTTCCAGGAGTCGTCCGCACGGATAGCGGCGGTCTCCGGCAGGAAGTCCAGCGTGGAGGTGCGAGCGATCTCGGCGCGGCGCTCACCGCGCCGGGCCAGCAGCTCGTTGCGGCGCGGCGTGAACCGGCGGTGCAGCTCGGCCACGAACGCGAGGGCCGCGGGGGTGAGGACCTCGTCCTGCCGGGGCAGGGGCTCGGCATCGACGATGGCCAGCGAGGACGGCGCTGGTGCGGACATGAGCTGTCACTCCTTCAGCGGGCGGTGCGGGCGACGTCTCACGGCCGCCGGGTCGCCTGGAACGGCACGGCGTGCCAAGGCTCCGGGATACGTCCGTGGTCGCCGTCTGGGGTGCAGAGGGCTTCTGACCAGTGGATAGTAGTTTCCTCATGGTGGAAGTTCAATGGTTTGTTGATGTCGAGATTCTCCGGGTCGACAGAAGTGCGGCCGTGCTGGCGCCCCGTGCCAGTGTGTTCACTCCAGGTGCGAGAGGTCCTCCGCCGTGTCGATGTCGTACGCCTCGGCCACATCCGAACACTCGACGAGCGTGATCGCATCGCGATGCGCCCGCAGATAGGCCCGCGCCCCCTGATCGCCCACCGCGCCCGCCGCGATGTCTGCCCACAGGCCGGCCCCGAAGAGCACCGGATGGCCGCGCTCGCCGCCGTACGAGGCCGCCGCCAGGCTCGTCCGGGAGCGGTATGCCGCCCGCACCCGGGCCACGGCTTCGGGGCCGATGCCGGGCTGGTCGACCAGGAGTACGACGACCGCGTCCACGTCCGCACCGCTGCCGGTGAGGGCGGCGAGCCCGGCCCGCAGTGAGGAGCCCATCCCCTCGGTCCACTCCGGGTTGACGCTCACCGTGCAGCCGGAGAGCCGGGCGCGCGCCCGCACCTCGTCCGCGGCCGCGCCCAGCACCACATGGACCGGGTCGCAGCCGCCCGCCCGCAGGGTGCCCACCGCGTGGTCGGCCAGCAGGCCGCCGCGGTGCTCCAGCAGGGCCTTGGGGCGTCCGCCGAGCCTGCGCCCGCCGCCCGCCGCGAGCAGCAGCCCGGCGACGACGGGAGGGGTGGGCCGGGGAGGGGAGGAGGGGGCGTGCGGTGTGCTTGTCATTCCGCCTGGATACACCGGACGGGCCGTTCCCGCACGGACCGCGCCTCTCCCGCGGACCGCGTCCCTGTGCGGGACACCCCGGCTTCCCGCCGCGGAGTAGCGCCCGGCACCTGTCATGGCGTTAACTTGCCCGCGCCCCGGGACGCTTGACCACGATCCGGGGCTCGGTCGAAACACCGGCACGAGGTCGTGCGAGGGGGAGTGCTTTGTTGAAGAGCGTGGGGCAGGCGCGGGTGACCAGCAGCGGCGAGGACCCGAGAGTGACGGAGTTGCGTGCGGCCGTCTCCCGGCTCCGCAGGGAGCTGGCCGCCCATCCCGCCGAGTTCCCGGACCGCGCGATCGCCGAGGACGAACTGGCGGCCCTGGACGCGACAGCGTCCGGCGGAGCGCCCGGGATTCCCCGGCTCCGCCGGTCGCTGCTGGTGATCGCGGGGGCGGTCGGCTCGGTCAGCGCGCTCGCGTCGGCGCTCAGGGACGTCAGGATCGCGGTCGACCTGTTCGGCGAGCCGCCGCGGGGCTGAGCCCGCGCCAGGGGTTTCAGCGGCGGATGAGCCTGCGGGCCGTCGCCGCCGCCACGGCGGCGGTGCGCGAGTCCACGCCGAGCTTGGCGTAGATGTGCACCAGGTGGGACTTCACCGTGGCCTGGCTGAGGAACAGCTTCTTGCTGATCTGCAGGTTGGACAGTCCCTCTCCGACCAGCCGCAGGACCTCCAGCTCGCGCTTGGTGAGGGCCTGGGCCGGCATCCGCATGCGGTCCATCAGCCGGTGCGCCACGGCGGGCGCCAGGGCGGAGCGGCCCGCCGCCGCCGTGCGCACCGCGGCGGCCAGTTCCTCCGGCGGCGCGTCCTTGAGCAGATAGCCCGCCGCCCCGGCCTCCACCGCCGCGAGGATGTCGGCGTCGCTGTCGTACGTCGTGAGGATCAGCACCCGGGGCGCGCCCGGGGCCGCCGTGATCGCGGCGGTGGCCTCCGAGCCGTGCAGACCCGCACCGAACTGCAGGTCCATCAGGACGACGTCGAACGCGCCGGTCGCGGCCAGGGCGACCGCCCGTTCGGCGGTGTCGGCCTCGGCGACGACGGCGAAGTCCGGCTCGGTGTCCAGGACGGCCCGCAGGCCCGCCCGTACCACCGGGTGGTCGTCGGCGAGCAGCAGCCGGATGGGCGGGGTGCCCGCCGCAGCGGTCGTGCCGGTCGGAGTGGTCATGCGGCGTCCTGTCCGGTCCGGCCGTCGGCCAGGGGCAGCGGCAGGGTCAGGGCGACGGCCGTGCCCTGACCGGGCGCCGACTCGACGCTCAGGGTGCCGCCGAGCGAACGCGCCCGCGACCGCATGGCCGGCAGCCCGAAGCCGCCCGTCCCGGTGTCCGCGCTCGCGGTGCGGCCGCTGACGCCCGTGAAGCCGCAGCCGTCGTCGACCACGTCCAGCGCCACCGAGGTGCCCAGGAAGCTCAGGGTGATCTCCGCCCGGTGCGCGGACGCGTGCTGCACCGTGTTGGCCAGTGCGGACTGAGCGGTACGCAGCAGCGCCACCTCGTAGGGAGTGGGCAGCTCCACCGGCGTGCCGCTGACGGCGCACCGCACCGTGAGGGCGGGCGTGCTCGTGCGGGCCGTCAGCCGCTCCAGGGCGGCCGCCAGGGAGCCGTTCTCCAGATCGGGCGGGGTCAGGGCGCGTACGAAACGACGGGCCTCGGCGAGATTGTCCTGAGCGGCCTCGCGTGCCTGGCGGACGTGGGCCGCGGCGGGGGCGTCCACGGGGAGGGTGCGTTCGGCGGCGCGCAGCAGCAGCTGGATGCTGGACAGGCCCTGCGCGAGGGTGTCGTGGATCTCGCGGGCCAGCCGTTCGCGCTCGGCGAGGGTCCCGGCGGTGCGCTCCGCCACGGCCAGTTCCGCACGGGTCGAGACGAGCTCCTCGATGAGTTCGCGGCGCCGCTCGCTCTCGCGGGACAGGGCGTCGTATCCGAGGACCGTGGCGACCGCGACCGCCGCCCCGAGCAGCGGGCCGATGAACGTGCCCGGGGTGACCGGCTCGCCGTGCAGCAGGAACCCGGCGATCGCGGCAGCGGCCGTCACCCCCACGGCGGGCAGGCTCCAGCGGATCGGCAGCAGGTGCAGCTGGAGGAAGTAGAGCGGGAAGGCCAGCCACAGCGCGTCGGGCGACAGCGCCAGCAGCACCAGCCAGAGGGCGCCCAACGCCGCGAGCCAGAGCGCCCCCGCCCGGGTCCGGGGCTGGACGGACGGGGCCGCGGCCCCCGCCACGTACACCGCGGCCAGCAGACCGGCGACCACGAGGACGGCGCCCGCGTGCGGGGCGTCGTCGCTCACGGCCTGGACGGCGGCGAGTGCCAGCAGTCCCAGCAGCAGGGCGTGCAGACACAAACGCAGCGCGGCGGCGACCGGGGGATGGACACGCGTTTCCATGATGCGTCCAGCGTAGGCGCGGGGTGCCCGGGCCCGGTCAATCAAAAGGTTGATGTCGGCACCGGCCCGCGGGCGATGTCCCGGCGGCCGGGGAAGCCCAGGCTGGGGTCATGTTCGTCGCATGGAGAGATCTTCGCTTCGCCAAGGGCCGGTTCGCCCTCATGGGCACGGTCGTGGTCCTGATCACGCTGCTCGTGGGTCTGCTGTCCGGCCTCATGGCCGGGCTGGCCCGGGAGAACACCTCGGCCGTCACGGGGCTGAACGCCGACCACCTGGCGTTCGCCGCCCCGCCCGCCGGCCAGTCGGTGTCCTTCACCGGATCGGCCCTCCGGGAGAGCGCCTGGCGGAGTTGGGAGAAGCAGCCGGGGGTCACCTCGGCACAGCCGCTCGGCATCCGCACGCTGAACGCCGCCGCGGTGGCGGGGGAGCGCACGGCGGCCGTCTCGGCGTTCGGAGTCGAGCCCGGCAGCGGTCTGGCGCCCCCGGGCGCCCAGGCCGGCCCGGGCAGGGTCGTGCTCTCGGGGCAGGCCGCCGACGAGCTGTCCGTACGGGCCGGTGACCGGCTGCGGCTCGGCGGTGACGAGGTCACCGTGGCGGCGGTCGCCGGCGACGCCTCGTACAGTCATACGCCGGTCGTCTGGACCGCGCTCGCCGACTGGCAGCGGTTCGGGGCCAACGGAGAGGGCGGCGCGCAGCAGGCCACCGTGATCGCGCTGACGACCACCGAGGGGGCCGACCTGGCCGCGGGCGACCGGGCGGCGGGCACGAGCACGCGCACGCTCGACGGCTCCCTCGCCGCCATCGGCTCCTACCAGGCCGAGAACGGTTCCCTCCAGCTGATGCGCGGCTCCCTGTTCGCCATCTCCGCCCTGGTCGTCGGCGCGTTCTTCACCGTCTGGACCATCCAGCGCAGCGGCGACGTCGCCGTACTCAAGGCCCTGGGCGCCTCCACGCCGTACCTGCTGAGGGACGCCCTCGGACAGGCGGTGGTGATGCTCGCCATCGGTGCGGGAGTGGGCACCGGACTCGCCTCCGGCATCGGCGCACTGGTCAGCGGCGGCGCCGTTCCCTTCGTCCTCGACGCGGCGACCGTCCTGGTCCCGGCCGCCGTGATGATCGCCCTCGGCGCTGCCGGGGCGGCCCTGTCCATCCGGCGGATCACCGCCGTCGACCCGCTCACCGCCCTGGGGAGCGCACGGTGACCCCGCACGCCCACGCGCCCGAGCACCGCCCTGCCGCCGCTCACATCCTCCCGGAGCGGCCGATGACCACCCTGCTCCCGCTCACCCCGTCCCGGAGTGCCCGATGACCCTCACGCTCACCGATGTGACCCTCACCTACCCCGACGGCGACGGACGGATCACCGCCCTGGACCGGATCGCGCTCGACGTGCCCGCGGGCACGCTCACCGCCGTGGTCGGCCCCTCCGGTTCCGGCAAGTCGAGCCTGCTCGCCGTGGCGGCCACGCTCGTGACTCCGGACGAGGGAGCGGTCGTGGTCGCCGGTACGCACACCGGGGGGCTCGGCCGCGCGGACAAGGCGGCGCTGCGCCGCGAACGGATCGGCATCGTCTTCCAGCAGCCGAACCTGCTGCCGTCGCTGACAGCCGCCGAACAGCTCCAGCTCATGACGCACCTGAGGGGCCGGGCCGCGCGGGCGGCCGGTGTCCGTGCGCGGGAGCTTCTCGACGCCGTCGGCCTCGCCGACAAGGCGGACCGCAGGCCCCACCAGCTCTCGGGCGGCCAGCGTCAGCGGGTCAACATCGCGCGGGCCCTGATGAACGACCCGGCGGTCCTGCTCGTCGACGAGCCGACCAGCGCCCTGGACCACGAACGGGGGGCCGCGGTGCTCGATCTCCTCGTCTCGCTGACCCGGCAGCGCTCCACGGCGACCGTCATCGTCACCCACGACCGGGGGCATCTGGACCGGATGGACCGGACCGTCACGATGCGCGACGGCAGGCTGACCGCCCCCGCGCTGAACGCCTGACCGCCCTCGCGCTGACGCCCGGCCGTACCAGGAGCCCTGACCGCCCGGCCGTACCCGCCTGACCGCGCCGGCCTGACCGACCCCGGCCCGAACTGAGCCGCCCCACCGCCCCGCCCCGACCGCCCCCGCCCCGAGGCTCGGAGGGCGGGGGATACGGCGAAGGGGTGGTCCGGAGCATGACGCCCCGGACCACCCCTCCCTTCCTGTCTCAGCTCGCAGACCCGCTGCTGGCCAGCGCCTCGGACAGTTCCTTCGCGGCCTGCTGGAGGATCGGCACGATGCGCTCGGTGGCCGCCTCGGTCACCCGGCCCGCCGGTCCGGAGATCGAAATGGCCGCGGAGGTGGGGGAGTTGGGGACCGAGACCGCCAGGCAGCGAACCCCTATCTCCTGCTCGTTGTCGTCCACCGCGTAGCCCACCCGGCGGACCTGCTCCAGGGCGTCCAGGAAACCGTCCGGGGTGGTGATCGTCTTCTCGGTGGCGGCCGGCATGCCGGTGCGCGCGAGCAGGGCCCGTACCTCGTCCGCCGGGGTGTGCGCCAGCAGCGCCTTGCCGACGCCGGTGGAGTGCGGCAGCACCCGGCGGCCGACCTCGGTGAACATGCGCATCGAGTGCTTGGAGGGCACCTGGGCCACGTACACGATCTCGTCGCCGTCGAGGAGTGCCATGTTGGCCGTCTCGCCGGTCTCCTCGACCAGCCGGGCCAGATACGGGCGGGCCCAGGTGCCGAGCAGCCGCGCGGCGGATTCGCCGAGCCGGATCAGGCGCGGGCCCAGCGCGTAGCGCCGGTTGGGCTGCTGGCGTACGTAGCCGCACACCACGAGCGTGCGCATCAGCCGGTGGATGGTGGGCAGGGGAAGGCCGCTGCTCGCGGAGAGCTCGCTCAGGCCGACCTCGCCCCCCGCATCGGCCATCCGCTCCAGCAGATCGAAGGCACGCTCTAGGGACTGCACACCGCCGCTGGAACCGGCGGGCTTGGAGTCGGAAGTGCTGGCGTGGGACGGCGGCACGTCAACGGTCCTTTCGAAGCGGAAGGGCAAGGCAGCAGCCTACCGGGCACTTCCCGATCGGCCCACTGTCGCAGGGGCGCCGTCCTGGCCGGTCAGGGCTCGTTTGTCCGGCTCTCCGGGGGCGGTCCGGCGGTCCGTGCGGTGCCGCGTGGGCCTATTCTACATTCCGCCATCCGAAATAAGCCTTTTACTTTGTGGAAACCTACAGTCGGGGTCGCGACTGGTCGGCTGGACGGGCCGAGCGGAGGATGAGGTCTTGACGGGGCGCACTCCCGAGTGAAGACTCCTTCAACAGTTCGTTGAATTCATGAGGTGGGGAGCACGGGTGTCCGGTACGGACGTGAAGCTGGTACTGCGCTCGACGCGCGTCGTCACCCCGGAGGGCACACGGCCCGCCGCGGTCCACGTCGCCGGCGGGACGATCGACGCGGTCCTGCCCTATGACGCCGAGGCGCCGGAGGGCGCCCGGGTCGAGGACCTCGGTGACGACGTCCTGCTGCCCGGGCTCGTGGACACGCACGTCCATGTGAACGACCCAGGCCGCAGCGAGTGGGAGGGCTTCTACACGGCGACCCGCGCCGCCGCGGCCGGCGGGATCACCACGCTGCTCGACATGCCGCTCAACTCCCTCCCGCCGACCACCACCGTCGAGCACCTGCGCGTCAAGCAGCAGGTGGCGGCCCCCAAGGTGCACGTCGACACCGGCTTCTGGGGCGGCGCCGTCCCCTCGAACGTCAAGGATCTGCGCCCGCTGTACGAGGCCGGGGTCTTCGGCTTCAAGTGCTTCCTCTCGCCCTCCGGCGTGGAGGAGTTCCCCGAACTCGACCAGGAGCAGCTGGCCCGGTCGATGGCCGAGATCGCGGGCTTCGGCGGCCTCCTGATCGTGCACGCCGAGGACCCGCACCACCTGGCGGCCGCCCCGCAGCGCGGCGGCCCCGCCTACGCGGACTTCCTCGCCTCCCGGCCGCGCGACGCCGAGAACACCGCGATCGAAGGGCTCATCGGCCACGCCAAGCGGCTGAACGCCCGGGTCCACGTCCTCCACCTCTCGTCCAGTGACGCCCTGCCGCTGATCGCCGCCGCCAAGCGCGAGGGCGTCCGCGTCACCGTCGAGTCCTGCCCGCACTTCCTCACCCTCACCGCCGAGGAAGTCCCCGACGGGGCCACCGAGTTCAAGTGCTGCCCGCCCATCCGCGAGGCGGCCAACCAGGACGCGCTGTGGCAGGGGCTCGCCGACGGCACCATCGACTGCATCGTCTCCGACCACTCGCCCTGCACCACCGACCTCAAGACGCCGGACTTCGCCTCCGCCTGGGGCGGTATCTCCTCCCTCCAGCTCGGCCTGCCCGCCATCTGGACCGAGGCGCGCAGGCGCGGCCACTCCCTCGACGACGTCGCCCGCTGGATGTCGGCCGCCCCCGCCGCACTGGCCGGACTGCACCACAAGGGCGCGATCGAGCCCGGGCGCGACGCCGACTTCGCGGTCCTCGCGCCCGACGCGACCTTCACCGTCGACCCGGCCGAACTCTTCCACCGCAACCAGGTCACCGCCTACGCCGGACGGACCCTGCACGGCGTCGTGCGCTCCACCTGGCTGCGGGGCGTGCGCATCGCCGCCGAAGGCGTCCTCGCCGAGCCCACCGGCCGCCTCCAGACAAGGAACAACTGACCATGACGGCGATACCGCACTTCACCGGCGACGCGAACCCGTACGGCGGCGGCGACCCCTACGCCGACTACCGCACCGCCGACTTCCCCTTCACCCACCTCGTCGACCTCGCCGACCGTCGGCTCGGCGCGGGCGTGATCGCCGCCAACGACGAGTTCTTCGCGGAGCGCGAGAACCTGCTGAAGCCGGAGCCCGCCCACTTCGACCCCGAGCGCTTCGGGCACAAGGGCAAGATCATGGACGGCTGGGAGACGCGCCGCCGCCGGGGGGTGAGCGCCGCTCGGCCCCACCCGGCGGACGAGGACCACGACTGGGCGCTGGTCCGCCTCGGCGCACCCGGCATCGTGCGCGGGATCGTCGTCGACACCGCCCACTTCCGCGGCAACTACCCGCAGGCGGTCTCCGTCGAAGCCGTCTCCCTGCCCGGATCGCCGTCCCCCGAGGACCTCTGCGCGCCCGACGTGAAGTGGACGACCCTCGTACCCCGTACGGCGGTCGGCGGCCACGCCGCCAACGGCTTCACCGTCGACGCGGCGCAGCGCTTCACCCACCTCCGCGTCAGCCAGCACCCCGACGGGGGCCTCGCCCGGCTCCGGGTGTACGGCGAGGTGGCCCCGGACCCCGCCTGGCTGACGGCGCTCGGGACCTTCGACCTGGTCGCGCTGGAGAACGGCGGCCGGGTCGAGGACGCGTCCGACCGCTTCTACTCCCCGGCGACGAACACCATCCAGCCCGGCCGCTCCCACAAGATGGACGACGGCTGGGAGACCCGGCGCCGGCGCGACCGGGGCAACGACTGGATCCACTACCACCTGGTCGAAGAGGCGGAGATCCGTGCCGCCGAGATCGACACCGCGTACCTGAAGGGCAACTCGGCGGGCTGGGCGAGCCTTTCGGTCCGCGATACGGCGGGCGGCGCGTGGACCGAGATGCTGCCCAGGACCCGGCTGCAACCCGACACCAACCACCGCTTCGTCCTGCCGGAGGCCGTACGGGCCGCCGAGGTCCGCATCGACATCTACCCGGACGGCGGCATCTCGCGGCTGCGCCTCTTCGGCTCGCTGACCGGACAGGGCGCCGCGCGGCTGGCCGCCCGCCACGTCGAACTGGGCGGCTGAGCCGCACCCTGCCGAGGACTGTCCGTATTCGGGCGATACCGTAGGGATGCGGGAACTGTCCGGGTTCCCGCATCCCCCACAGGAGTCTTCATGATCTTCATCGCCGTCAGGTTCACCGTGCGCACCGCCGAGCGGGACAACTGGCTGCCGGCCGTCGAGGACTTCACCCTCGCCACCCGGCAGGAGCCCGGCAACGTGTTCTTCGACTGGTCCTACAGCGTCGAGAACCCGGACCAGTTCGTGCTGCTGGAGGCGTTCGCGTCCCCCGAGGCCGGTGAGGCCCACGTGCGGTCGGCGCACTTCGCCGCGGCGATGGACACGATGGCGGACCTGGTGGCGGAGGTGCCCGAGATCATCAACGTCGAGGTGCCGGGCGAGGGCTGGTCCCGCATGGCGGAGCTGCAGCCGCGGTCCAGCTGAGACGCGCGGGCGGTCCGCCGCCCCGCTCACCCCCTCCTCGTGCGCCTGGAGATCACCGCGCAGCACTGGCCGTGCGCCTGGCAAGGACCCGCAGCACCGCTCGGCGCCTGAAGACTCCCGCTCAACACGGCTCGTGCGCCTCGGAATCCCCGTTCAGAACTCCTCGTGCGACTCGGGGTCCCCGCCGAACCGCTCCTGCGGCCCGGCCGAGATGCGGGCCAGTTCCTGCGCGGTCAGTTCGAAGCCGAACAGGTCGAGGTTCTCCCGCTGCCGTCCCGGGTCGGCCGACTTCGGGATCGGGACGGCGCCCAGCTGCGTGTGCCAGCGCAGCACGGCCTGGCCCGGCGTCACCCCGTGGGCCCGGGCGACGGCGACCAGGTCCGGGTCGTCCAGCAGATCGCGGCCCCGCCCCAGCGGGCTCCAGCTCTCCGTGAGGATGCCCTTCGCGGTGTGCACGGCCCGCAACTCCTCCTGCGGCAGCCGCGGGTGCATCTCGATCTGGTTGACGGCCGGCAGCACCCCCGTCTCCTCCTCCAGCCGCGCCAGATGTGCGGCAGTGAAGTTGGAGACCCCGATCGACCGTACGAGCCCGTCCTCGCGCAGCCGGATCAGCGCCCGCCAGGTGTCCACGTACAGGCCGACCCGGGGCAGCGGCCAGTGGATGAGGTAGAGGTCCACGTAGTCCAGGCCGAGGTTGCGGCGGGATTCCTCGAACGACGCCAGGGTCTTGTCGTATCCGTGGTGCCGGCCCGGCACCTTGGTGGTGACGAAGACGTCCTCGCGCGGTACGCCGCTGCGGGCGATGCCGCGCCCGGTGCCGGTCTCGTTGCCGTAGTTCAGCGCGGTGTCGACGAGCCGGTGGCCGAGGCCGAGCGCCCCGGCCACCGCTTCCTCGGCCGCGTCGTCGTCCAGTGGCCAGGTGCCGAGCCCGACCGCGGGGATCGTGCGGCCGTCGTTGAGGGTGTGCGCCGGGGTCGCGGGCATGGCCGTCCCTTCTCGCTGGATCACTGCCCGCCAGCCTAAGGGGGTCCGTCCGGCCCCGCCTCGCGGCGCGGCCGGGCGATGATCCCGGCGCCCCTCCACCGGCTCGCCGTGCACCTGGCGAGGCCGGCCTCAGGCCGCGTGGCCGCCGTCCACGACCATCTCCGCACCGGTGATGTACGCCGCCTCGTCACTGGCCAAGTACGCGATCAGCGCGGCCACTTCACCCGTCGTACCGAACCGGTCCAACGCGTTCGCCGCCCGCTGCCCCGCGGCGTACGGGCCGTCGGCCGGGTTCATGTCGGTGTCGACCGCACCGGCCTGGACGAGGTTGACCGTGATGCCGCGCGGGCCCAGCTCGCGGGCGAGCGGCTTCGTCAGTCCGGACAGGGCCGACTTGCTCATCGCGTACAGAGTGCCGCCGGGCCCTCCCGCGTACCGGCTCAGGGCCGTGCCGACCGAGATGATGCGGCCTCCCTGTTCGAGGACGCCGGCCGCCGCCCGGCAGGCGAGGAAGACCGCCCGCACGTTCACGGCGAGCACCCGGTCGACGTCGGCGTCGGTGAGATCGCCGATCGGGCCGAGCACGCCGATGCCCGCGTTGTTGACCAGGATGTCGAGCCGGCCGAAGGTCTCCGCCGCCCGGTGCACCGCCGCGGGGACGGCCTGGGGATCGGCCGAGTCCGCGCGCAGGGCGACGGCGCGGCGGCCGCCCGCCTCGATCTTCCGTACGACCTCCTGCGCGGCCTCCTCGTCCTGCACGTAGGTCAGTGCCACGTCGGCGCCGTCCCGGGCGAGCCGCAGGGCGGTCGCGGCGCCGATGCCGCGGCTGCCGCCGGTGACGAGCGCGGTGCGGTTCATGCTGATGCTGCTGGTCATGAGGGGGTTCCTGTCCGTTGCCGGTTGTGCTGACAGGTCCCATCAAAGTTCTTCGGCGCACGGGGCACCGGCGGGAAACGGACGCCCACTCCGGCTGCGGCGGCGGTGCCGGGAGCGGCACACCGTCGGTACGTTGTCCCGGCCTCGCCCGCCCGGTAGCGTGACCGGTCCCCGTGCGAGCCAGTGAGGTCTCCGCATCATCCCTGTGGAGAACCAGGAGATCCCGGTGTCCTCTGTCGCCGTGCCCGTCCTCGCCCCGCCGCGCCGCGCCTGGCTGACCGATCTGCCCGTCCTGCTCGTCGCCGTGGTGTGGGGCTCCAGCTATCTGGCCGCCAAGGGCATCACGACGGCGCAGACCGTCATCGCCGTCCTCGTGCTGCGGTTCGCCGTCGTGCTGCCCGTCCTGGTGATCGCCGGACGGTCCCGGCTGCGGGCGCTGACCGCGGCCCAGTGGCGGGGCGCGGGGCTGCTGGGCCTGGTGCTCAGCGGGATCTTCCTGGTGGAGACGTACGGCGTCGTCCACACCTCGGCGACCAACGCGGGGCTCATCATCAGTCTCACCATGATCTTCACCCCGCTCGCCGAGGCCGCGGTGACCCGGACCCGCCCGACCGGAGCGTTCCTCGCGGCCGCCGGGCTGTCCGTCGCGGGCGTCGTGCTCCTCACCCAGGGCGGCGGATTCACCAGCCCCTCGGCGGGCGATCTCCTGATGCTGGCCGCCGCACTGGCCCGTACCCTCCACGTGCTCCTGATGGCGCGCATCAAGTCCGTCCAGTCGGCGGACTCGCTGTCGCTGACGACGGTTCAGCTCGGCAGCTCCGTCGCCGTCTTCGCCCTGCTGGCCGCCCTCCCCGGTACCGGGGAGCCGCCGTGGACGGTCGCCGCCGGGTTCGGCCTGCGCGCATGGGGCGGCCTGCTGTTCCTCTCGGTCTTCTGCACCCTCTTCGCGTTCTTCGTGCAGATGTGGTCCGTCCGCCGCACCTCGCCGTCCCGGGTCAGCCTGCTGCTCGGTACGGAACCGCTCTGGGCCGCCGCCGTCGGCATCGCGATCGGCGGCGAACGCCTGGGCGTCCTCGGAGTCGCGGGCGCGGTGCTGGTGCTGGCCGGAACCGCGTGGGGGCGGCGCAGCACGGACCCCGTCACTCCCTGACGCCGCTCACGTCCCGCCCGCTCTCACCTCGACTCCGCTCACGTCCCGGCCCCTCACTCCCTGACCGAGTCCGAGGCGATCATGACCGCGATGCCCGTCACCACCAGCACGATGCAGGCGAAGACCGTGTGGTCACCGATGAGCGGCAGCCGCCGCACCACGCTCAGGAACCGGAACCAGTCGAACCATGCGTGGAGCAGTCCGGCGGCCCCCTGGACGAAGAGCAGAAAGCCGGCCGTCTCGCAGAGTTTCTTCATGGCGGTCAGCCTGGCGGGCCGCGACCGGACGCCGCGTCGGCCGGTGGTCTGCCCGGCCGGTCCGAAAGTCTCCGCTTCCGCGACTTCGGTCGCTCCACCGCCCGGAAGGCCGGGAACCCCCGCCCCGGCTGCGTAGCTTTGCCGGTATGACGCGCACCGAATACCCCTGGCTGCTGCCCTCGGCGATGGCCGATCCCGAGCTGCCGGGCGACCGGGGCGGCCGGCAGCGCCGCACCGTGCGGGACTGGGCCGTCGACATCACGGCGTTCCTCTGCGCGGCGGGCATCGGGCTCGCGGTCCTCGCCGCGATCGGCGCGGACCGGACCACTCCCGACGCCTTCGTCTTCCTCGACTCGCTCGTCGGGGGCGCGGCCTGCTGCGCGCTGTGGGTGAGGCGGCGGTGGCCGGTCGGCCTCGCCGTGGCCCTCACCCTCCTGGCCACCGTGGAGCCGGTCGCTGCCGGGGCGCTGCTGGTGGCGTTGTTCAGCGTCGCGGTCCACCGGCCGTTCCGCCCCGTCGCCCTGGTCGGTGCGGGGGCCCTGATCGCCACCCCCGTCCAGCCGTACCTGCGCCCCGACCCGTCCACCTCGTTCCTCACGTCCACCGTCGTCGGGGTGCTGCTGGTCCTGCTCGTGCTGAGCTGGGGCATGGTCGTACGGTCCCGGCGCCAGCTCGTCGTCACCCTGCGCGAACGCGCCCGGCGGGCGGAGACCGAAGCGGGTCTGCGGGCCGAGCAGGCGCAGCGGCTGGCCCGCGAGGACATCGCCCGCGAGATGCACGACGTCCTCGCCCACCGGCTGACCCTGCTCAGCGTCCACGCCGGCGCCCTCGAATTCCGCCCCGACGCACCCCCCGCCGAGGTCGCCCGCGCCGCCGGGGTCATCCGGGACAGTGCGCACGAGGCGCTCCAGGACCTCCGCGAGATCATCGGAGTCCTGCGCAGCCCCCGCGACGGCGACGGCAACCGCCCGCAGCCCACCCTCGCCACCCTCGACGCGCTCGTCGCCGAATCCCGGGCGGCCGGTATGGAAGTCACCCTCGACAACGTGATCGACGACCCGGCCGCCGCCCCCGCAGCCATCGGCCGCACCGTCTACCGCATCGCCCAGGAGGGGCTGACCAACGCCCGCAAGCACGCGCCCGGCGCCGAGGTCGCCGTCACGGTCACCGGGGGACCCGGCCGGGGCATCACCGTCGAGGTGCGCAACCCGGCCCCCGCCGAACCCTTCGAGCAGGTACCGGGATCCGGCCAGGGCCTCATCGGCCTGACGGAGCGGGCCACCCTCGCCGGGGGCCGCCTCGACCACGGACCGGAGCCGGACGGGGGGTTCGGGGTACGGGCCTGGCTACCGTGGTCCTCATGACGCCCCCTCCCGCCTCCCCGCCCCGTCCCGTCCGGCTCCTCATCGTCGACGACGACCCGCTCGTCCGGGCCGGGCTCACCCTCATGCTCGGGGGCGCCGAGGACATCGACCTCGTGGGGGAGGGGGCCGACGGGAGCGAGGTGGCCGAACTCGTCGACAGGCTCCGGCCGGACGTCGTCCTGATGGACATCCGGATGCCCGTCATGGACGGGCTGGCCGCGACCGAAGCGCTCCGCAGCCGCCCGGACGCACCGGAGATCGTCGTCCTGACGACGTTCCACGCCGACGAGCAGGTGCTCCGCGCCATCCGTGCCGGGGCGGCCGGCTTCGTCCTCAAGGACAATCTGCCCGCGCAGATCGTCGACTCCGTGCGGCGCGTGGCGGCCGGCGACCCCGTCCTGTCACCCGCGGTCACCCGTCAGTTGATGGCCCGGGCCACGGGCTCGGGCCAGGAGGAGCGGGCCGGCCGGGCCGAACGCGCGCGGCAGCGGATCGCGTTGCTGGCCGACCGGGAGCGCGAGGTGGCGGTCGCCGTCGGCCACGGCCGCTCCAACGCGGAGATCGCCGCCGCCCTCTATCTGAGCGTGGCCACGGTGAAGGCCCAGGTGTCACGCATTCTCGCCAAGTTCGGCTTCAACAACCGCGTCCAGATCGCGCTGCTGGTCCACGACGCGGGTCTTCTCGACGACGACGGCGGCGCCGGCCTGTCCTGAACCCGTCGTCAGCCCGTCGTCCCCGCCGGACCGGTCGGCTTAGGCTGACCCGACCGATCCGACCGGGAGGGTGGGCCCATGTCCGATGTCGACGCCGATCTGCGCGGAGCAGCCGACTTCACCGCGCATCCGTACCCGTACTACGCCGAGCTGCGTGCCGAGGGCCCGGTGCACACCGTCCGTACGGACGAGTTCGACCGGCTCTGGCTCGTCGTCGGGTACGACGAGGGACGCGCCGTGCTCGCCGACCAGCGATTCGGCAAGGACTGGCGGAAGCTTCCCGGCCAGACGGGCGCCGGTGCCCCGATCAACGCCAACATGCTGGAGATGGACCCACCGGACCACACCCGCCTGCGCAAGCTGGTGTCCAGGGAGTTCACCCCGAGGCGCATCGAGGCGCTGCGCCCGCGCGTCCAGCAGATCACCGACGGACTGCTCGACGCGATGCTGCCCGCGGGGCGGGCGGACCTCCTCGACGCGTTCGCCTTTCCGCTGCCGATGACCGTCATCTGCGAACTCATCGGCGTGCCCGACATGGACCGGGCCGCCTTCCGCGTGATGTCCGGCGCCGTTGTCTCCCCGGTGGGGGCCCGGGAGGAGGGCGACGCCATCCGCGCGATGGGCGCCTATCTCACCGAACTCATCGAGGACAAGCGCTGCTCGCCCGGCGACGACCTGATGAGCGCACTGATCGCCGCCCGGTACGACGACGACGACACGCTGTCGCCCGACGAACTGGTGGGCATGGCCTTCCTGCTGCTCGTCGCCGGTCACGAGACGACGGTCAACCTGATTTCCAACGGGGTACGCGCACTGCTCACCCACCCCGACCAACTGGCGGCCTTACGAGCGGACTTCGGGCTCCTCGACGGGGCGGTGGAGGAGATGCTCCGCTACGAGGGACCGGTGGAGAACGCCACCTTCCGGCTCGCCCTCGAGGACGTCAGGATCGGCTCGCGGACCATACGGGCCGGTGACCTGGTCCTGGTCTCCCTGGCCGGCGCCGACCGCGACCCCGGCCGTTATCCCGCTCCCGACCGGTTCGACATCCGCCGCGAGACGCAGGGGCACCTGGCCTTCGGCCACGGGATCCACTTCTGCCTGGGTGCTCCGCTGGCCCGGATGGAGGGCCGCATCGCGATCCGTACGCTGCTGGAACGCTGCCCCGGGCTCGGGCCGGACCCGGATGCCGGGGAGCCGGACTGGCTGCCCGGCCTGCTGATCCGCGGGGTGCGCAGGCTCCCCGTGCGCTGGTGACGGAGAAGGAGACCCGCTCATGACCGGACTCGACCTGCGGATGGCACAGAAGGTGCTCGACAACCAGCCGTTCAGCGCCCTCGTCGGCGCGCGGATCACCGCCTTCGGCGACGGCGCGGCCACGCTGGAGATCGACAGCCGCGAGGAACTGCGGCAGCAGAACGGATTCCTGCACGGCGGAGTGCTCGCGTACGCCGCCGACAACGCCCTCACCTTCGCCGCCGGATCGACGCTCGGCCCGGCCGTGCTGACCGGCGGCTTCTCCATCCAGTACCTCCGCCCCGCCACCGGCGCCACGCTCGTCGCGCGCGCGGAGGTCGTCCACACCGGCCGCCGGCAGGCCGTGGCGCGCTGCGATCTGTCCGTCGTGGGCCAGGACGGCGCCGAGACGCTCTGCGCCGTCGCCCAGGGAACCGTGCTGAACGCCACCTCGTCCTGAAGGAGCCCCACGTGACCACCGAAGCGATATTCGACCTCGGGGCGCTCGGCGAGCGGTTCACCCGCGATCCGTTCCCCGTGTACGCCGACCTGCGGGCCCGGGGCCCCGTGCACCGGGTCCGCATCCCGGAGGGCACCCTCGCCTGGCTGGTCGTCGGGTACGAGGAGGGCAGGGCCGCCCTCGCGGACCAGCGGTTCTCCAAGCAGTGGAGCAGTGCCTCGCCCGCCCTGGGGGTCAGCCAGGTATCCGCCGGGACCTCCATGCTCAGCTCCGACGCACCGGCGCACACCCGGTTGCGCAAACTCGTGACCCGGGAGTTCACCGCCCGCCGGATGCAGCAACTCGTGCCGCGCGTCCAGCGGATGACGGACGAACTGCTCGACACCATGCTGGCGCTCCCGGAGCGCAGGACCGATCTCGTCGAGTCCCTTTCCTTCCCGCTCCCCATGTCCGTCATCTGTGAACTGCTCGGAGTGCCGTTCCTGGACCGCCGGGCCTTTCGCGACTGGTCCAACACCGCGGTGTCCTCCATCGACGGTGAGGCACGGCGCGCCGCGACCGCCGCGATGTCCGGCTATCTCGCCGGACTGCTCGACGACAAACGGAAACAGCCCGGCGACGACCTGATGAGCGCGCTCATCCACACCGCCGACGAGGACGGCGACCGGCTCTCCGCCAGTGAACTGATGGGCATGGCCTGGCTGCTGCTCGTCGCGGGCCACGAGACCACGGTCAACCTCATCACCGGCGGAGTGCTGGCCCTGCTCACGCACCCGGAACAACTGAACGCCCTGCGCGCGGACTCCGGTCTCATCGACAACGCGGTGGAGGAGATGCTCCGCTACGCGGGCCCGGTCGAGACGCCCACCTACCGCTTCACCACCGAAGCGGTCGACATCGGCGGCACGGTGATCCCCGGAGGCGGCGAGCTCGTCCTCGTCGCGATGTCCGACGCCAACCGCGACCCGGACCGCTACCCGGACGCGGACCGTTTCGACATCACCCGGGACGCCCGCGGACACCTGGCCTTCGGCCACGGGATCCACTACTGCCTGGGTGCGCCGCTGGCCCGCATCGAGGCGGCGGTGGCCGTGAGGTCGTTGCTGGAGCGCTGCCCGGGGCTGGCGCTGGACGCGGACCCGGCCGAGCTGACCTGGCGCACGGGCATGCTGATCCGGGGGCCGGAGGGGCTGCCGGTCAGGTGGTGAGCCGCAGGCGGCGGAGCGCCGCGGCTCACGGGGCAGGAGGGCCCGGCGTCACGCGGACGGGATCTCGGTCAGCTCCACCGGGCGCCCCTCCCGCCGCGAGACCTCGCACGCCTCCGCGATCCGGAGCGCGCGCAGGGCCTCCCGGCCGTCACACGGATTGGCCGCCTCGCCGCGCACGAGGCGGACGAACGCGTCGAGTTCGGCCTCGTACGCCGGGGCGAAACGCTCCAGGAAACCGGGCCAGGGCCTGTCGGGGGCGCCGGGGCCGGCCGGTTCGGCGGAGGTCAGCGGGGTGCGGTCGTCGAGCCCGGCCGTGATCTGGCCGAGCTCACCCGCCAGCTCCATCCGCACGTCGTACCCGGCGCCGTTGCAGCGGGTGGACGTCGCGGTGACCAGCGTGCCGTCGTCGAGGGTCAGCAGGGCGGCCGCCGTGTCCACGTCCCCGGCGGCGCGGAACATCGGGTGCCCGGCGTCCGACCCGGTGGCGTACACCCGTGTCACCTCACGGCCCGTCACCCAGCGCACCATGTCGAAGTCATGGATCAGGCAGTCCCGGAACAGTCCGCCGGACAGCGGCAGGTACGCGGCGGGCGGCGGCGCCGGATCGGAGGTCACCGTGCGCACGGTGTGCAGCCGGCCGAGCGCCCCGCCGCGCACCGCGGCGCGGGCCGCCGCGTACCCGGCGTCGAAGCGGCGCATGAAGCCGAGCTGGAGGACGCTGTGCGCGCGCTCCGCCTCCCGCAGCGCCCCGAGGGTGCCCGCCAGGTCCAGCGCGACGGGCTTCTCGCAGAACGCGGGCAGCCCGGCGCGGGCGGCCCGGCCGATCAGCTCGGCGTGGGAGGAGGTGGCGGACGCGATCACCACGGCGTCCACACCGGCATCGAACACCTCCGTCGCCGTGGCCACCGCGCGCGCCCCGGTCCGGGCGGCGACGGCGGCCGCGCGGGCGGGGTCGGCGTCCGCCACCACCAGCTCCCGGACGGCCGGGTGGCGGGCGAGGACGCCCGCGTGGAAGGAACCGATCCGGCCGGTGCCGAGGAGTCCGATGCGCATGCTCCCAACGTGCCGTCCCCCCGTGACGGTGTCAATCGAATGTCCTGACAAAGCACGCTCGTTTCGCCGGGCCGGAGCCAGGAATGACCGTGTCCGGACAACAGGACAAGAGGACAACAGGACGACCTGGCTACCGGCGATGCGGACGGCGGGGTTACGCTTCCGGCGTGCCGAAATCCGCCGCCGATGCCACGGCCCTCGACCTGCGCGTCGACCGCTCCAGCCCCGTCCCGCTGTACTACCAGCTCGCCCAGCAGCTGGAGGCGGCGATCGCGGACGGCAGGCTCGCCGCCGGTGGTCTCCTCGGCAACGAGATCGAGCTCGCCGCCCGGCTCGGCCTGTCCCGGCCCACCGTCCGCCAGGCCATCCAGTCACTCGTCGACAAGGGCCTGCTGGTCCGCCGCCGCGGCGTCGGCACCCAGGTCCTGCACACCAAGGTCAGGCGCCCCCTCGAACTCAGCAGCCTCTACGAGGACCTGGAGACCGCCGGCCGGAACCCCTCGACCCTCGTCCTGGCCAACGCTCCCCGGCCGGCGACGGCGGCCGTCGCCGAGGCGCTGGGCGTCCGGGAGGGCGAGGAGGTGCAGTACATCGAGCGCCTCCGCTCGGCGGACGGCGAGCCCCTCGCCCTCCTGCGCAACCACCTGCCCGCCGGACTCATCGACCTCTCCGGCGACCGGGCCGCCGGCACCGGCCTCTACCGGATGATGCGCGGCGCGGGCATCACCCTGCACAGCGCCCGCCAGACCGTCGGCGCCCGCCTCGCCACCGCCGAGGAGGCCGTCGCGCTCGGGGAGAGCGAGGGCGCCGCCCTGCTCACGATGGAGCGCCTCACCTTCGACGGGACCGGCCGGGCGGTCGAATTCGGCTCCCACCTCTACCGCGCCTCGCGGTACACCTTCGATTTCCAGCTCCTCGTACGGTGACAGGGCGTCCAGGCTCTCGTACGGTGTCACAGGCTTCTCGGCTACCCGTACGGTGACGACGGCCGCACCCGGCCGCCCGGTGCCGTACACCCCGCTCCGACACACGCGCCGCGCCCCTGCCGGGCGGCCGTGATCCGGGCTCGGGGATACTTGCCCAGCCGGGCCGGGACCGTAGGGCCCCGGCTCCACCAGCAGCACAGCGAGCAGCACAAGAAGGGCACGGCGTCGTGGCAAGGGTTCGGACAGGGGTACGTGCGATGGGCGCCGTGCTTGCGGCGGTGCTCGGGGTCTCCCTCATGGGATGCAGCAGCACCGGCGGCAAGCGGGCGGAGGAACGTGCGGAGCGGGCCGCGGCCGAGGGCCGGTCCGCGGTGAACACGCCCCGCTGGACCTTCGCCATGGTCACCCACTCGGGCGACGGCGACACCTTCTGGGACATCGTCCAGAAGGGCGCCGACATGGCGGCCAAGAAGGACAACATCAACTTCCTGTACTCGCACAACGACGAGGCGCAGCAGCAGGCGCAGCTCGTCCAGGCCGCCATCGACAAGAAGGTCGACGGGCTGATCGTCACCCTCGCCAAGCCCGACGCCATGAAGGCCGTCGTCGCCAAGGCGGTCAAGGCCGGCATCCCGGTGATCACGGTGAACTCGGGCTCCGCCGAGTCCAAGAGCTACGGCGCGCTCACCCACATCGGCCAGGACGAGTCCATCGCGGGCGAGGCGGTCGGCGACGAGCTCAACGCGCGCGGCCGCAAGAAGGCCCTGTGCATCCTGCACGAGCAGGGCAACGTCGGGCACGAGCAGCGCTGCGCCGGGGCGAAGAAGACCTTCGACGGCCAGATGCAGAACCTGTACGTCGAGGGCACCAACATGCCGGACGTCCAGGCGTCCATCGAGGCGAAGCTCCAGGCGGACAAGGACATCGACGCGGTCGTCACCCTCGGCGCACCGTTCGCGGACGCCGCCGTCAAGGCGAAGGAGACCGCGGGCAGCAAGGCCGAGATCGACACGTTCGACCTGAACGCCAAGGTCGCGGCCTCGCTCCAGGCCAAGACCCTCGGCTTCGCCGTCGACCAGCAGCCCTACCTTCAGGGCTACGAGGCCGTCGACCTGCTCTGGCTCTACCGCTACAACCGCAACGTGCTCGGCGGCGGACGCCCGGTCCTGACCGGCCCGCAGATCATCAGGCCCGACGACGCCGGCCGGCTCGCCGAGTACGCGGACCGGGGAACCCGATGACCGCGGGGTCCGGTACGTCGTCCGAGGTGGTGGACGAGAGGCTGCTGCGCACCTCACCGCTGCGCAAGCTGCTCGGCCGTCCCGAGCTGGGCTCGGTCGTGGGCGCCCTGGCCGTCTTCCTGTTCTTCGCGATCGTGGCCGACAGTTTCCTGCGCGCCACCAGCTTCGGCACGGTGCTGTACGCGGCCTCCACCATCGGGATCATGGCGGCGCCGGTGGCGCTGCTGATGATCGGCGGGGAGTTCGACCTGTCCGCCGGGGTGATGGTCACCAGTTCCGCGCTGATCTCGTCGATGTTCAGCTACCAGATGACGGCCAACGTCTGGGTCGGCGTCTTCGTGTCCCTGCTGGTCACGCTCGCCATCGGCGCGTTCAACGGCTTCATGCTGACCCGCACCAGACTGCCGAGCTTCATCATCACGCTCGGCACGTTCCTGATGCTGACCGGTCTCAACCTGGGCTTCACCAAGCTGATCAGCGGGACCGTCTCGACGAAGACCATCGGCAACATGGAGGGCTTCGACTCGGCCCGCGCGCTCTTCGCCTCGCACTGGACGGTCGGCGGCGTCGAGCTGAAGGTGACCATCCTGTGGTGGGCCGCCCTCGTCGCGGTCGCCACCTGGATCCTGCTCCGCACCCGCTTCGGCAACTGGATCTTCGCCGTCGGCGGCGGGGCCGACGCGGCCCGCGCGGTCGGCGTCCCGGTGATCCGGACCAAGATCGGCCTCTATCTCGGGGTCGCCTTCGCGGCCTGGGTCTCCGGACAGCACCTGCTGTTCAGCTACGACGTGGTGCAGTCCGGCGAGGGCGTCGGCAACGAACTCATCTACATCATCGCGGCCGTCATCGGCGGCTGCCTGATCACCGGCGGGTACGGCTCCGCGATCGGCTCGGCGGTCGGCGCCTTCATCTTCGGCATGACCAGCAAGGGCATCGTGTACGCGGAGTGGAACCCGGACTGGTTCAAGTTCTTCCTCGGAGCGATGCTGCTCCTGGCCACCCTGCTCAACGCATGGGTACGCAAGCGCGCGGAGGCGACGAAGTGACGGCTCCCAGGGAACCGGGCGGGCCGGCGGACACCGGCCGGCAGGCGCTGATCGTGCTGGACCACGTCAGCAAGTACTACGGCAACATCAAGGCTCTCCAGGACGTCTCGCTGGAGGTCCACGCGGGAGAGATCTCCTGCGTGCTCGGTGACAACGGGGCCGGCAAGTCCACCCTGATCAAGATCATCGCGGGGCTGCACCGGCACGACGCGGGGAGCTTCCTCGTCGACGGCGAGGAGACCACGCTCGCCAATCCGCGCGACGCCCTGGACCGGGGCATCGCCACGGTCTACCAGGACCTCGCCGTCGTCCCCCTGATGCCGGTCTGGCGCAACTTCTTCCTCGGCTCCGAGCCGACGACCGGAGCCGGGCCCTTCAAGCGGCTCGACGTCGGGGTGATGCGTGAGACGACCCGCTCCGCGCTGCTGCGGATGGGCATCGACCTGCGCGACGTCGACCAGCCCATCGGGACCCTGTCCGGCGGCGAGCGCCAGTGCGTCGCCATCGCGCGGGCCGTCCACTTCGGCGCCAGGGTCCTCGTCCTGGACGAGCCGACCGCGGCGCTCGGCGTGAAGCAGTCCGGGGTGGTGCTCAAGTACGTCGCCGCCGCCCGGGACGCTGGCCTCGGCGTGGTCCTCATCACGCACAACCCGCACCACGCCTACCTCGTCGGCGACCGCTTCGTGCTGCTCAAGCGGGGCGGCATGGCCGGCAGCCACACCAAGGCGGACGTGACGCTGGACGAGCTGACGCGCCAGATGGCCGGCGGCAGCGAGCTGGAGGAGCTGAGCCACGAGCTGGAGCGGGCCCCCGGCCCCGGCCCGCTGGGCGGCCGCCGGGACGAGGACGGCACCTCCGCGTGACCGGCTCGGCAGCAGTTCCCGTCGGCTGCGCGGGCCCGGTCACCGCGCCCGCGCAGCCGACGGCGGCAGGCCCGTTGCGGCCCGCGCTCCGGCAGGCAATGGCAGAATCGACACCGGTGGGCGCCGTCCGCCGCCGGAAGCACTTCGATCCGGCCCCCCAGACCCCGCAGGGACGATGAGCACGTACCGCGACTTCACCCACCGCGGCTCCGCCCGCGCCACCGTCCTGCGGACCGTCGGCACCAGGGAGCGGCGCTCGCACCTCACCGCGCCGCGGGTGCCCACGGTCGGCATCGACATCGGGGGGACGAAGGTGATGGCCGGCGTCGTCGACGCCGACGGCAACATCCTGGAGACCCTGCGCACCGAGACGCCCGACAAGTCCAAGAGCCCCAAGGTCGTCGAGGACACCATCGTCGAACTGGTGCTGGACCTCTCGGACCGCCACGACGTGCACGCGGTGGGCATCGGGGCGGCGGGCTGGGTCGACGCGGACCGGTCCAAGGTGCTGTTCGCCCCGCACCTGGCCTGGCGCGACGAGCCCCTGCGCGACGCCCTCGCCTCCCGGCTCGTCGTCCCGGTCATGGTGGACAACGACGCCAACACCGCCGCCTGGGCCGAATGGCGCTTCGGCGCCGGCCGCGGTGAGGACCACCTCGTCATGATCACGCTCGGCACCGGCATCGGCGGCGCGATCCTGGAGGACGGTCAGGTCAAGCGCGGCAAGTACGGCGTCGCCGGTGAGTTCGGCCACATGCAGGTGGTGCCCGGCGGGCACCGCTGCCCCTGCGGCAACCGAGGCTGCTGGGAGCAGTACAGCTCCGGCAACGCACTCGTCCGGGAGGCCAGGGAACTGGCCGCCGCCGACTCCCCGGTGGCCCACGGACTCATCGAGCGGGTCAAGGGCAGCATCCCCGACATCACCGGGCCCCTCATCACCGAACTGGCCCGCGAGGGCGATGCGATGTGCATCGAGCTCCTCCAGGACATCGGCCAGTGGCTCGGCGTGGGCATCGCCAATCTCGCCGCCGCGCTCGACCCCTCCTGCTTCGTCATCGGAGGCGGTGTCAGCGCCGCCGACGACCTGCTGATCGGACCGGCCAGGGACGCCTTCAAGCGGCAGCTCACCGGCCGCGGCTACCGCCCCGAGGCCCGGATCGCGAAAGCCCAGCTCGGCCCCGAGGCGGGTATGGTCGGCGCGGCCGACCTCGCCCGGCTGGTGGCCCGCCGCTTCCGGCGTGCCAACCGCCGGCGCGTCGAGCGGTACGAGCGGTACGCCCAGATCTACGACCAGGCCGCCAGCACCATTCGCAACACCCGCAACACCCGCACTTCCTAGGGACCCCACGCCCATGACCACAGCCGAGCACCCCGTCGTGCCGCGCCAGGCCCCGCCGCCCGGCGAGGGTCCGACGCCCGAGGAACGGCGCCGGACGATCCGCCGGCGCCTGATCACGGCGACCATCATCGTGCTGCTCATCGGTGTCCCGGCCGGCTATCTGCTGATCTCGGCGGGGCAGAGCCGCCGCTCCGGCCAGGACAAGGCCGCCGAGGCGGCGGCGCAGGGACTGCGCGAGGGCTGGCCGTCCCGGATGCTCCGCCGGATCTTCGAGGTGCCGATCCCCGGGGACGCCAAAGAGGTCCAGTACTACGAGACCAACAACTGGAAGGCCAGCCGGATGTACGTGCAGTTCCGCACGACGTCCAACGGCCTCGACCGGTTCCTGACCCAGGTGGGCACGGGCCGGGCCGCCCTGAAGACCGGCGAGGTCACCGTCGGCGAGCGCGACACGAAGATCGCCGGATGGTACTTCGGCGACGGCGTCTCCTGGGCGGGCACCACGCACACCAACGAGGACCCGCGCCCCACGCAGGACATCACCGTCGACATGACCGACCCGATGTCCCCGGTCGTGTACGTCGTCTCCGCCGCGACCCCCTGACCACGAGCCCGCTCGAGGGCGCCGGGCGGCCCTTCCGTACGGGGGTGGATCGCCCGGCGGTGACGCCTGCCGCCGTGTTTGCCGGAGGCTGCGAAGGGCACCCGGGACGGGTCAGGGAACGCGGCAGGGCCGGGGAGGGGCGGGGCGGCCCTTGATCGGACCCAAGGAGTGACATGCGCGCCGAAGAACTCACCGAGCTCGCCCAGCAGCTGCGGGTCGATTCCGTCCGGGCCACCGACGCGGCGGGGTCGGGCCACGCGACCTCGTCGATGTCCGCCGCCGACCTCGTCGCCGTCCTGTTCGCCCACCACCTGCGCTACGACTTCGACGAACCCGACCACCCGGGCAACGATCACCTCATCCTGTCCAAGGGACACGCCTCCCCGGTGCTGTACGCCGCCTATCTGGCCGCCGGCGCCCTCACGGACGAGGAACTGCTGACCTTCCGTGCGAAGGACAGCAGGCTGGAGGGCCACCCGACGCCCCGGCTTCCCTGGGTGGACTCCGCGACCGGCTCCCTGGGCCAGGGGCTGCCGGTGGGCGTGGGCATGGCCCTGGCCGGCAAACGGCTGGAACACGGGCCGTCCCGGGTCTGGGTGATCAGCGGGGACAGCGAGATGGCCGAGGGTTCCGTCTGGGAGGCCGCCGAGCACGCGGGCGCCGAGCACCTCGACAACCTCACCCTGATCGTCGACGTCAACCGGCTCGGCCAGCGCGGCCCCACCCGGCACGGCCGTGACCTGGCCGCCTACCGCCGCCGGCTGCGGGCCTTCGACTGGCACACCGTCGAGGTCGACGGCCACGACCCGCGTGCCATCGAGCTGGCCTACGACGAGGCCCGTTCCACCGTCGGCAAACCGACCGCGATCCTGGCGGCCACCGTCAAGGGCCGGGGAGTGGCCGCCGTCGCCGACAAGGAGGGCTTCCACGGCAAGCCCCTGAAGGACCCGGACGAGGCCGTCGAGGAGCTGGGCGGCCGGCGTTTCCTGCGCATCGACGTCCACAAGCCCGAGGCGGCCCCCGCGGCCCGGCCCCTGCGCGCGGAGCGACCGGAACTTCCGGTGTTCGACAAGGGCGACGAGGTCGCCACCCGTGACGCGTTCGGCAAGGCGCTCGTGGCCCTCGGCGACGCCCGCGGCGACATCGTGGCTCTCGACGGCGAGGTCGGCGACTCCACGCGGGCCGAGCTGTTCTCCGAGCACCATCCCGAACGCTACTTCGAGTGCTACATCGCCGAGCAGCAGCTCGTCGCGGGCGCGGTCGGCATGCAGGCACGCGGGTACGTCCCGTTCGCCACCACCTTCGCGGCGTTCCTGACCCGCGCACACGAATTCATCCGGATGGCCGCGATCAGCCGCGCCGACATCAACCTCGTCGGCTCCCACGCCGGCGTGGCCATCGGCCAGGACGGGCCGTCCCAGATGGGCGTCGAGGACTTCGCCATGATGCGCGCCATCCACGGCAGCACCGTGCTGTGCCCGTGCGACGCGAACCAGACCGCCAAGCTGGTCGCGGCCATGGCCGGACTCAAGGGCATCCGCTATCTGCGCACCAACCGTGGCGCGACCGAGGTGATCTACGGGCCGGACGAGGAGTTCCCGGTCGGCGGCAGCAAGACCCTGCGCGCCGGTGACGACGACCGGCTGACCCTCGTGGCGGCGGGAACCACCGTGCCCGAGGCGCTCAAGGCCGCTGATCTGCTCGCCGCCGAGGGCATCGGCGTGCGGGTGCTCGACCTGTACTCCCTGAAGCCGGTGGACGCCGGTACGCTCCGGCGGGCCGCCGAGGAGACCGGCTGCCTGGTGACCGTCGAGGACCACCACCCCGAGGGCGGACTGGGCGACGCGGTCGCCGAGGCGTTCGCCGACGGCCGCCCCGTTCCCCGCCTGGTGCGCCTCGCCGTCCGTGACATGCCGGGCTCCGCGAGCCCCGCGGAGCAGCTGCGGGCCTCCGGCATCGACGGGGAGACCGTCGCGGCCGCCGCGCGCCTGCTGGTCGAGGAAGGCGTGGTGCGGTGACGCGGCGGGGGGCCTGAGCCCATCCCTTACGGTCCCGTGACGTGCCGCCGCGCCGACACACGACTCGGCCGCCGGCGGCCTACCGTGGGGCCATGCGCGTACTCGTCACCGGCGGCGCCGGGTTCATCGGCTCGGAGATCGTACGGACCCTCGGGTCGGCCGGGCACGAAGCGGTGGTGTTCGACGCCCTGCTGCCCTCGGCGCACGGCGGTTCCCCGTCCCCGCCCGGCGGAAGCGACGGGCTCATCGTGGCGGACGTGCGCGACCGCGAGGCCGTGGACCGTGCGCTGCGGGGCATCGACGTGGTGTGCCATCAGGCGGCGATGGTCGGTCTCGGCAAGGACTTCGCGGACGCCCCGGACTACGTGGGCTGCAACGACCTGGGGACGGCCGTCCTGCTCGCCGCGATGGCCGGGGCGGGTGTGCGGAGTCTGGTGCTCGCCGGATCGATGGTCGTGTACGGGGAGGGCCGGTACGACTGCGTGCGGCACGGCCCGGTCCGGCCGGGCCCGCGCGCCGAGGCCGATCTGGCCGAAGGCCGTTTCGAGCCCCGCTGCCCCGCCTGCGGCTCGGATCTGGTCCCCGGCCTCGTCGGCGAGGACGCGCCGGTGGACCCGCGCAACGTGTACGCGACGACCAAGCTCGCCCAGGAACACCTCGCCGCCTCCTGGGCGCGGGCGACGGGCGGGCGCGCGGTGGCGCTGCGCTACCACAACGTGTACGGGCCGGGGATGCCCCGCGACACTCCGTACGCCGGTGTCGCCTCCTTCTTCCGTTCGTCCCTGGCCCGGGGCGAGTCCCCCCGTGTCTTCGAGGACGGCGGCCAGCGCCGCGACTTCATCCACGTACAGGACGTGGCCAACGCGAACGCCGTGGCGCTGGAGGCGGTGGCGGGGCGTGGACCGGGCAGCTTCGCCGCGTACAACACCGGGAGCGGGCAGCCGCACACGATCGGCGAGATGGCCGAGGCTCTGGCCTCCGCCCATGGGGGACCGGCCCCGGTGATCACCGGTGAGTACCGGCTCGGGGACGTACGCCATGTCACGGCGGACTCCCGGCGGCTGCGCGACGAACTGGGCTGGCAGCCGGAGGTGGGCTTCGCCGACGGTATGGCGCGGTTCGCGGCGGCACCGCTCCGGGCGGCGCCGGCCGGGCTCCCCGCCTGAGGTTCACGCCACCGGCAGGATGACCTCGAAGCAGCAGCCGCCGGTGACGTTGCGGACCTCCGCCCGCCCGGCGTGCGCCTCGACGATCCCGCGCACGATGGCGAGCCCGAGGCCCGCTCCGGCCGGGGGAGTACGGGCGTGGGTGCCCCGCCAGCCGGTGTCGAAGACCCTGGGCAGGTCCTCTTCCGGGATGCCGCCGCAGCCGTCGGTCACCGAGAGCACGACCCCGTCCTCCGCGCGGTGCGCGGCGACGGCGACGGTGCCGTCGGCGGGGGTGCGGCGGATGGCGTTGATCAGGAGGTTGCCCAGGACTCGGCTCATCTCCTTGCCGTCGACCTCGACGGGCACTGCCTCGATGCGGTCGCCGACCAGCCGCACCCCGTGCTCGCGGGCCAGCGGGTCCGCACCGGCGAGGGCGTCGCCCACCAAGTCGTAGACGGAGATCCGGGTCGGGGAGAGGGTGAGCGAGCCCGCGTGGATGCGGGAGAGCTCGAAGAGGTCGCCCACCATGTCGTTCATCCGCTCCACCTCGGTGCGTATCTGCCGCAGATAGCGCCGTGAGTCGACTGCCATGCCGTCCTCCAGCGCCTCGGACATGGCACGCAGTCCGGCGAGCGGGGTGCGCAGGTCGTGCGAGATCCAGGCCACGAGCTCGCGCCGGGAGGCCTCCAGGGCGCGCTCCCGCTGGCGCGAACTGTCGAGCTTGGCACTCGTGGCGGCCAGTTCGCGGGTGAGTGCGGCGAGTTCGGCGGTGGCCGGGGCCGCGGGGGCGGCGAAGGTCCCGCCGTCACCGAAGGACCGGGCGGCGAGGGTCAGGTCGCGGCTCCTGGCCGCCACCCAGCGGCCGAGCAGCATCGCGGTGGCGAGCGACACGACGGCGGCCATGGCGACGACGGTGGTGACCACGGTGAGGTCGTGCGGCGACAGGAACATCGCCCAGGCGACGGCGAGGGTGCCGGCCAGCATCGCGGTGACGGCCACGGCGGCCACGACCGTCAGCGAGACGACGAGGGAGCGGCGGCGCGAGAACCGCAGGACGAGTGCGCCGAGGAGTCCGGCCGCCGCGGCGCCGAGGAAGGCGAAGAGCGCGATGAGGAGGATGTCGGTCATGACGTCGGTCCGGAGCCGAAGGCGGCGGCGGGGGAGGCACCGTCCGGGGGCAGGTCCAGCCGGTAGCCGACGCCCCAGACCGTACGGATCAGCTCCGGGCGGGCCGGGTCGGTCTCCACCTTCCCCCGCAGGCGGCGGACGTGGACGGTGACGGTCGACAGATCGCCGAAGTCCCACCCCCAGACGCCGCGCATCAGCTCCTCCCGGGTGAAGACCCGGCCGGGGTGCCGCAGAAGGAAGGCGAGCAGGTCGAACTCCCGCAGGGTGAGGGCCAGGGCCCGCCCCTCACAGGTCGCGCTCCTGGCCGCGGGGTCGAGCACCAGGCCCGCGCCTTCGAGCAGGGCCGAGCGGGCGGAGGGCGTCGCGGCCGCTCGGGCGCGGCGCAGTACGGAGTCGACGCGCAGGACGAGCTCGCGCGGGCTGAACGGCTTGGTGACGTAGTCGTCCGCACCCGTCTCCAGGCCGAGGATGCGGTCCTCCTCGTCACCGCGCGCGGTGAGCATGATGACCGGCACCGGTCCCTGGGCCCGCATGCGGCGGCAGACCTCGAACCCGTCCATCCCCGGCAGCATCAGGTCCAGGACGGCCAGGTCCGGACGTCTCGCGGCGTACTGCTCCAGCGCCGCCGGGCCGTTCGCCGCGCGGGCCACCTCGTAGCCCGCCCCGGTCAGGTATCCGGTGACCACTTCCGCGACCGTGGGGTCGTCGTCCACGACGAGTACATGGCCGCGGGGGGTCGGCCCGCCTCCCCGCGCCGCCGGGGCTCCGTCCGCCGGGCGGGCGCGAGGCGCCCCGTCGGCGGGGCAGGGCGGTGACGGCTCGGGGATCGGCTGCATGCCACCACCTTGGCACCCGCCCCGGGGGAGTGCGGACGCCCCTGCGCCTCAGGCCGGCGACGTCCGGATTCCGTAAGACTCCGGAACCCGATTTGTCGCTTTCCGCTCCGTAAGGTGAGCCGCGTGATCCCTTCCCCCGGTATTTCCGGCCCCTGTGCCGACATCGTCCTGCCCTGTCTGGACGAGGCCGCCGCCCTGCCCGCCGTGCTGGCCTCGGTCCCTCGTGGCTGGCGGGCGATCGTCGTGGACAACGGTTCGGCCGACGGCTCGGCGGAGCTGGCCCGGTCCCTCGGCGCGACGGTGGTACGTGAACCGCGGCGCGGCTTCGGCGCGGCCTGTCACGCCGGGCTCCTCGCCTCAGAGGCGGAGTTCGTCTGCTTCTGCGACTGCGACGGCTCGCTGGATCCCGGCCTGCTGCCGGACTTCGTCCGCCGGGTCGCCGACGGCCAGAGCGATCTGGTGCTGGGCCGTCGGCGTCCCGAGGGGCGCGGAGCCTGGCCACTGCACGCGCGGGCGGGCAACGTGGCCCTCGCCCGGATGCTGCGCCGCCGCACGGGGCTGCGCCTGCACGACCTCGGGCCGATGCGGGCCGCCCGCCGCGCCGATCTGCTCGGACTCGGCCTCACCGACCGGCGCAGCGGATACCCGCTCGAGATGGTGGTGCGCGCGTCCGACGCGGGATTGCGCGTCACCGAGACGGACGTCCCCTACCTCGCCCGGACCGGGAAGTCGAAGGTCACCGGCACCTGGCTGGGCACCTGGCACGCGGTGCGCGACATGCGCGCCGTGCTGGGCGAGCCTCCGGTCCGGGCCGGGGCCGGGGTCTCCCGATGAGCGGGGCGGCCCCCGGCCCCGTCCGCACGGCTCCGACCGGGGCGACGACCCTGCTGGTCATCGCGAAGGAGCCGCTGCCCGGCCGGGTCAAGACCCGGCTCACCCCGCCCTTCTCCGCCATCGAGGCCGCGCGCCTCGCCGAAGCGGCGCTCGCCGACACCCTGGACACCGTCAGCGCGCTGCCCGCCGCGCGGCGGGTGGTCGTCCTGGAGGGGAGGCCCGGACCGTGGCTGCCGCCCGGCGTCGAGGTGGTGGAGCAGTGCGCGGGAGGGCTCGACGAACGGCTCGCCGCAGCGTTCGGGGCGTGTACCGGCCCCGCCCTGCTGATCGGAATGGACACACCCCAGGTCGCGGCGGCCGATCTGGCCGCCGCTCTCTCACCCACCGCGTGGGACGGCTGCGACGCCTGGTTCGGCCCGGCGCTGGACGGCGGATTCTGGGCGCTGGGCCTGGCCGAACCCGACCCCGCCCTCCTGCGCGGCGTACCGATGTCCGTCCCCGAGACCGGTGCCGTGCAGCGACGCCGACTGGTCGACGCCGGACTGTCCGTCCGCGATCTTCCCCGGCTGCGGGACGTGGACACGGCAGCCGACGCCGCGCACGTCGCCGCGCTCGCACCGCACGGGCGGTTCGCCGCCGTATTCGCCGGGCTGACCCGGGCGGCGGCCCGATGAGCCCCGCAGGCCGGGACCGCGACGTGCTGAGCTCGCACCCGGACCGCCGCGACGGGCTGAGCTCACGCCCGGACCACGACGTGCTCAGCCCTCCGCACCATGACCGCGACACGCTGAGTCCTCCGCACCCGGACGCCCCGCCGTGGGGCGCCGACTCCTGGAGCGCCGATCCCTACGCCGTCGCGCTGCGCAACGGCCACGGCCCGCTCTTCCTCCGCCGTACGGACGGCTGGCTGCTGCCGCTGGACGTCGAGCGCTGGTGCGCCGGGGCGGACGCCGCCGACCTGTCGGCGCTGCACCGCTGCGAGGGGCCCGTCCTGGACGTCGGATGCGGGCCCGGCAGGCTGGTCGCCGAGCTGGCGGCCCGCGGCCACCGCGCACTCGGGATCGACGTCAGCGACGCCGCGGTCGACCGCACCCTGCGGCTGGGCGGATCCGCGCTGCGCCGCTCCGTCTTCGAAACGCTGCCGGGGGAGGGGCGCTGGGGCACCGTCCTCCTCGTCGACGGCAACATCGGCATCGGAGGCGACCCCTCCCGCCTTCTGCGGCGCACCGCGGACCTGCTCGCCCCGGGCGGACTCCTCGTCGTCGAGACCGCACCGCAGGACATCGACGAGCGGGTCCATGTGCGACTGGACGACGGACACGCCCCCACCGGACCGGCGCCCGCCGACCCCTTTCCGTGGGCCCGGCTCGGCACACCGGCGCTGCTGGGACACGCCCGCCCCCACGGCCTGCACCCCGTCGATCAGTGGGACGCGGACGGGCGCCCCTTCGTCGCCCTGCGGCGCAGCCGGGCCGTCCGGACCACGAGCCACCCGCCCGACACCAGGAACAGCGCGGCCGTGATCAGCAGCCAGTTCCCCAGGAACACATCGGGAGACAGCCCGCTCGCCGGCTCGTAGCGCCGGGTCTGCCGGGTGATCAGCGGGAACCACACGAGGAGCAGCAGCCCGGAGAGGAACGCCGGCACCCGGACGAAGTTCACCAGGCCGGAGCGCGGACCGGCCGAGCGGCACAGCAGCCGGTCCGCGGCCGCGTAGACCGGCACCAGCACCAGGTCGTGCACGAGGGCGGCCCCCACGAACCACACGGCCACACCCCAGGCGTCCCCCGCCAGCAGCCGGACCCCCGCATAGCCCGCCAGGGCGAAGGAGGCGGCCATCAGCAGAAGGTGCAACGGCCCCTCCCCGTACAGACGGCGCACGACGGTCCGCGGACTCACCCTGTTCACAGCTCTCCGAAGGTCAGCCGGGACACCCATTTGGTGTTGAGCACGCCGGGGGCGGCCGGCACGATGACCCGTGCCGGAGAGCCGTGATCGGGTGTCAGGTACTCGCCGTTGACCGACAGGGCCAGGAGGGAGCGCGGATCGCGCACCTGGTTGTCGCGCAGCGCGGCCCTGCGGAACGGCCCGCTGCGCTGGAGGGACTCCACCAGCACCCCCGGAGGGCTGTGCGGATATCCGGCGAGTGCTGCCAGGTCCTTCAGCCGCACCCCGCGCCACCACTGGTCCGAGGTCGACCAGCCCTCCACGCACGCGATCGGCAGCGCCGCGCTGTACTGGGCCATGGCCAGCAACTGCTCCCGCGTGAAGCGGAGATCTCCGGCGGGCCCGCTGACGGTGAGCCACCAGCCCTCTCCCGTATCGGCCGGGGTGACCCCCACCGAGGCGGCCGTCTTGTTGATCTGGAAGCCGTTGGGCCCGGAGCCCGGCTCGGCGACGCCGTGCGGAGTGAGCACGGCCAGACGCCGCAGCGGTCCGTCGAAGCTCCGCCCGGCCGAGGTGATCAGCAGGACCAGGGAGCCGGCGCCCACCATGACCAGCGCCCCGCGGCGGGACAGCGTCGGCGGGGACGGTGCGGGTGACTCCAGCGGGTCGTCCCGCACGCTCCCGCGCAGCCCTCCCGACCGCAGCACCCGTACGGCCTGCGGCACCCGGAGCCCCGCGTGCGCGAGGAACGCGGCGAAGAACACCCAGGCGCCGTAGAAGTGCAACGGATAGAAGGAGCCCGGGAACAGGTACTCCAGCTGGATGTTGAGGATCCCCGTGACGAACTCGAACAGCGCCCCGCCGACCAGGAGGAGCAGCGAGATCCGCTCCAGCGCGTGCCCCACGGAGCGGGCCGGGGGCAGCGCGAACAGCCGGGGTACGACCGACCAGAGCTTGGCCAGCAGGACCGGGACGAGCACGATTCCCAGGGTGACGTGGAGCCCCTGGGTCAGCCGGTACAGCCAGTGCGGACCGGTCGGCCAGGCGAAGAGGTAGAAGCCCAGCAGCCCTTTGTCCGGCGTCTTGTCGTTGACCGGGTTCAGATCCGGGTTGTAGGCGGCGTACGACAGCAGACCGGTCACGAACAGCGCGGTGATCCCGACGAGCAGGACGAGGCCGAGGACTGCGGTGAACCGCACGCCGCGCACCGGGCTGCGCCAGAACCCCGGCGCCGAGGGAAGGCGTCCGAGGATCGTCGTCGCACGTCCGCCGAGGAGACGGGAGAGGAACACGGGTGGGGTCGGACTCTGCCGACGGCTGTCGCCCATGGGCCCGACGTTATGCCGGGAGCCGAGGGAGGGGGCGGTTGCGACTCCTGACGAAACCATGACGTCACCCTCGCCCGACGCTTACGGCCCAACGTCTTCCGGCCGCGGGCGCTCCCGAATCTGACGGTTCGGTGACGCGCCCCGCCGCTGGGCGTCTCCAGCACCCCGCCGTGCGTACGGTGCCTGGGTGAAGACCGTGGACCGCACAGAACAGGCCGCCGAACCGATCTCCGCGCAGCGTTCGGGCCACCTCCGCGACCTGGCCGCCGCCGGCGCCGGCGTGGTGCTGGTCGCCGCCGCCGTGCTCGTCGGCCGGGCCTTCGACGACGCCGCCCGCATCCTCGTGGTCCACTGGCCGCCGCTGCTCGCGTCCTGGTACCCGCATACCGGGCCCGGCACATGGGCGGCGCCCGTCGTCGTCGCCGCCGTCATCGCCTACGGCCCGTCCCTCGCCGTCCGGCTGCGCTGGCGGGCCCTCCTCCTCAGCTGCTACCTCACCGTGCTCGCCTGGGTCCTCTCGCTCGCGCTGATCGACGGCTGGGACCGGGGGATCGCCGAGCGGCTCACCACCAAACACGAGTACCTGAGGGTCATCGGGCGCTTCGACGATATCGGCGCCGCCCTGCGCGGCTTCAACGAACACATCCTGATCGGCCCGCCCGGCAACTGGCCCGCTCACGTCGCCGGACACCCGCCGGGCTCCACGCTCACCTTCGTCCTGCTCGACCGCATCGGACTCGGCGGCGGAGCCTGGGCCGGAGTGTGGTGCATCCTGACCGGGGCCCTCGCCTCGGTGGCCGTCCTGATCGCCGTCCGGGCCCTGGCCGACGAGCACACCGCCCGCCGCGCGGCGCCCTTCGTCGTCCTCGCCCCGGTCGCGGTCTGGGCCGGCACCTCGGCCGACGGCTACTTCACCGCGGTCGCCGCCTGGTCCGTGGCCCTGCTGGCCCTGGCCGCGACCCGCACGGCCCGCAGCCCCGCGGCCGCCGCACTGGGCGCCGGCCTCCTCTACGGGCTGACCTGCTACCTCAGTTACGGCCTGACGCTCATCGCCCTCCCACTCCTGGCCGTTCTCCTGCTCACCCGGACCTCGCGGCCGCTCCCGCTCTTCGTCCTGGGAGCCCTGGTGGTGCCGACGGCCTTCACCGTCGCGGGCTTCGACTGGTGGGAGGCGTACCGCCTGCTCGTCGACCGCTACTACCAGGGGGCCGGCGGGGTCCGCCCCTACTCCTACTGGGTCTGGGCCAACCTCGCCTGCACCGCGATCGCCGTCGGACCGGCCGTGCTCGCGGGCCTGCGCAGGACGCTGGCAGGCGCCCCGGGAGCGGCACGCACCCTGCGGACCGGGACCACCGCTCCGTCGCAGCGCCTGATCCTGCTCGTGGCGGCGGCGCTCCTGGCGCTGGTGGCGGCCGACCTGTCGGGGATGAGCAAGTCGGAGACGGAACGCATCTGGCAGCCCTTCATGCTCTGGCTGCTGCCCGCGGCCGCACTCCTGCCACCGCGGGGCCGACGCGGCTGGCTGGCCGCTCAGGCGGTCGTGGCTCTGGCGGTCAACCACCTTCTATGGACCGGGTGGTAGCCGCGGACCGGCGGAACGGCCCCGCGCCGGCGGTGCCGGTGCGGGGCCGTTCCAGGGTCTGACCGGCGGCTCAGAAACCGAGCGCCAGCCGGTGGTAGGCCTGGTTCCACCGGAGGTCGCGCCGGAACTGCCGCGGCGTGGTGCTCTGCTCGATGAGCGCCAGCTCCATCTGCAGCATCTCCGCCAGGTCGTCCAAGTGCTCCGAGGTGAGCGCGGTGCTCAGGACGGTGTGGTGCGGTCCTCCGGCGGTGAGCCAGGATTCCGTGGACGTACGCAGGTCGGGGTGCGGACGCCACACCGCGCGGGCGACCGGCAGGGCGGGCAGGGGCTCCACCGGGGGCACCACGTCGATGTCGTTGGCCACGAGGCGGAAGCGGTCGCCGAGGTCGGCGAGGCCGACCACGACCGCGGGGCCCGCGGCGGCGTCGAACACGAGGCGCACCGGGTCTTCGCGGTTGCCGATGCCCAGCGGGTGGATCTGGCAGCTCGGCGTTTCGGACGCGATGGTCGGGCAGACCTCCAGCATGTGCGCGCCGAGGATGAGTTCGCCGCCCGGCGTGAGGTCGTAGGTGTAGTCCTCCATGAAGGAGGTGCCCCCGGGCAGGCCGTCGGCGGCGACCTTGAGGGCGCGGAGCAGGACCGAGGTCTTCCAGTCGCCCTCGCCGCCGAATCCGTACCCCTGCGACATCAGGCGCTGGACGGCGAGGCCCGGCAGCTGGCGCAGACCGCCCAGGTCCTCGAAGTTGGTGGTGAAGGCGCCGAAGCCGCCCTCCGTGAGGAAGGTGCGCAGTCCGGCCTCGATGCGGGCCGCATAGCGCAGGGATGCGTGCCGGTCGCCGCCGTTCCTGAGCTCCGGTGCGAGCCGGTAGACGTCCTCGTACTCCTTGACGAGGGTGCTCACCTCGGTCTCGTCGGCCGCGTCGACGTACGCGACCAGGTCGTTGACGCCGTACGTGTTGACGGAGGCGCCCAGGCGGAGCTGGGCCTCGACCTTGTCGCCCTCGGTGACGGCCACATCGCGCATGTTGTCGCCGAAGCGGGCGACCTTGAGCGTGGCGAGCTCGGCGCGAGCCGCCGCGGCACGGGCCCAGGTCGCCACGCGCCCGACCGTCACCGGGTCGGTGACATGGCCGGCGACCGTCTTGCGGGCCACCCCGAGGCGCGACTGGATGTGCCCGAACTCGCGGTCGCCGTGGGCGGCCTGGTTCAGGTTCATGAAGTCCATGTCGATGGTGGCCCAGGGCAGTGCCACGTTCGCCTGGGTGTGCAGGTGCAGCAGGGGCTTGCGCAGGGCGTCCAGGCCCGCGATCCACATCTTCGCGGGGGAGAAGGTGTGCATCCACGCGATGAGACCGACGCATCGGTCGTCGCTGTTGGCTTCGAGGCAGACGCGCCGGATGGCGGAGGCGTCGGTCAGCACCGGCTTCCAGACGACGCGCGCTGGAAGGCCGGGGGTGCCCGCGAGGACGGAGGCGATCTCCCCCGACTGTTCGGCGACCTGGCGCAGGGTGTCCTCGCCGTACAGGCCCTGGCTTCCGGTGAGGAACCAGATCTCGCGGTCGGAGGAATTCAAGCTGGACACATGGGCTCCTGGGATGACGTGATGACTTCGGTGGAGACGCGCGGGGCGACGGAGGGGCTGGGGCGTGTTCCGAAGGTCCCGCCTGCCGGCGGCCCGCCCTTCGGGGGGACGGCGCTCCTCTCGGAACGCGCCCCAGCGGTCAGCCGGCGGTGACGGCCCGGTTGCGGATGTCACGCAGCCGGTGCAGCAGTTCCCCGCCGCCGAACTGGTCGTGCAGCGACCGGTACGCGGCGAACAGCTCGTCGTAGGCGTCCGCCCGCGCGGTGTCCGGGGTGTACACGTCGCGCTGCAGGCGTCCCATCGCGGCGGTCGCCGTGCGCACGTCCGGGTGGGCTCCGGCCGCGACCGCGGCGTGGATGGCCGAACCGAGAGCGGGGCCCTGCTGCGAAGCAGCCAGGGAGACCGGGCGGCGCAGCACGTCGGAGTAGATCTGCATGAGCAGTTCGTTCTTGGCCAGACCGCCGGCGACGATGAACTCGTGCACCGGGACGCCGCCGCGCTCCAGGGCCTCGACGATGATCCTCGTACCGAAGGCCGTCGCTTCGAGCAGTGCCCGGTAGACGTCCTCGGGACGGGTGGCGAGGGTGAGGCCGACCAGGACTCCGGAGAGGTGGTGGTCCACCAGCACGGAGCGGTTGCCGTTCAGCCAGTCCAGCGCCACCAGTCCGTGCCCGCCCACCGGCTGGCCGGCGGCCTTGCGGGTCAGCAGGGCGTGCAGGTCCTCCCCGCGCTCGGCCGCCTCGTCGGCGTACTCCTGCGGGACGCCCTGGCTCAGGACCCAGGCGAAGATGTCGCCCACGGCGCTCTGACCGGCCTCGTAGCCGTAGGTTCCCTCGACGATGCCGCCGTCGACGACCCCGCAGATGCCCGGGATGTCCGCCAGGACGGGGGAGTTGACGACGTGGCAGGTGGAGGTGCCCATGATGGCGAGCAGGCGGCCGTCCTCCACGGCCTGGGCGGCCGCGGCGGTGACGTGGGCGTCGACGTTGCCCGCCGCGACGGCTGTGCCCGCGGTCAGCCCCGTCCAGCGGGCGGCCGTCTCGGTCAGCGACCCGACCCGTGAACCGAGGTCGGCCAGCGGGAATTCGAGCCGGGTCCGGGCGAAGTCGGTGAACCCCGGGTGTAGCGCCGTCAGGTAGTCGTCACTGGGGTAGGCCCCGTCCTGGTGGATGCCCTTGTAGCCGGCCGTACAGGCGTTGCGGGACTCCGTGCCGGTGAGCTGCCACACGATCCAGTCGGCCGCCTCGATCCAGCGCGCGCAGGCGTCGTAGACCTCGGGGTCCTCCTCCAGGACCTGAAGGGCCTTCGCGAACTGCCACTCGGCGGAGATCTTGCCGCCGTACCGCTTGATCCACTTCTCGCCGCGGGCGTGGGCCAGTTCGTTGATCCGGTCGGCCTGTCCCTGGGCCGCGTGGTGCTTCCACAGCTTCGGCCAGGCGTGGGGCCGGTCGGCGAGCGACGTCTCCACGAGGGACGTCCCGTCCGCCAGCGTGGGCAGGACCGTGCAGGCGGTGAAGTCGGTGGCGATGCCGATGACCGACGCCGGGTCGACGCCCGCGGCGGCGACGGCCTCCGGCACGGCGTGGCGCAGGACGTCCAGCCAGTCCTGGGGATGCTGGAGGGCCCAGTCCGGCGGCAGCGCGGCGCCCGTGCCGGGGAGGTGCCGGTCGATCACGCCGTGCGTGTAGGCGTGCACCGCCGATGCCAGCTCCTCTCCGTCCCGTACGCGTACGACGACGGCGCGGCCCGACAGAGTGCCGAAGTCCACGCCTACGGTGTACCGCTCGGAGTCGTCCGCGCGTTGAGGGGCTGAAGGGGTGTAGGGGTGGGCTGATGTCACCGGGTCGGCCTTTCGGGAAGTGGTGTCGGAGAGGTGACCGGGGGCGGGCGCGGAGATGCGGCGCTGGTGAGCGGGCCGGTCGACCCTCAGCAGTGTGAGCGCTAACAAACGGGGAATCAAGAGGTGCGGGCACTTGAGGTGAGGTGCGCGGTCGCGCCCCGTCCGGGCGGAAGGCCGCTCGTTCCCTTCCGGTTTCGTGCTCATGTGCCTCCGGTTTCGTCGCCCGGTGCGGCCGGGTGGACCACCGAGCGTGCGGCGGTGCGCCTGCCGCCCGCGGGCGGGGCGGTGGTCGCGGCGGGGTCTCCCGTGACCGTACCGAGCGGATAACGGAAAAATAACGCACACCTGGGGATTGAGAACCGGTGGTGTTAGCGCTCACAATGCAGCGGCGCCCTTCTTCGGAAGGCCGTTCGCTCCTGTCGGTCCCCGGCGCCGGTTCCCCCGGCCGTCGCGGGTCCTGTGTGCAGGAAGAGCCTCACCCCGCCGGCCGGACGCTCGCTCATCGCGCCGGGGGCACCCTCCGCGTACTCCGAAAGGACATCCACCATGGCCCGCATGGCCCGTAGAGCTGTCGTCTTCGCCGGCATCGCCCTCCTCGCGTCCACCACGCTGACCGCCTGCTCCACCGAGAACCCCAACGCCGGCAGCGACGGGGGTTCGAAGCCCAAGGGCAAGATCGTGCTCGGCTTCGCCCAGGTCGGCGCGGAGAGCGGATGGCGAACCGCCAACACCAAGTCCGTCCAGGAAGCGGCGAAGAAGGCCGGCATCACCCTGAAGTTCTCCGACGCCCAGCAGAAGCAGGAGAACCAGATCAAGGCGATCCGCACCTTCATCCAGCAGAAGGTGGACGTCATCGCCTTCTCGCCGGTGGTGGAGTCCGGCTGGGACACGGTCCTCAAGGAGGCCAAGGACGCGGGCATCCCCGTGATCCTCACCGACCGTGCCGTGGACACCAAGGACAAGTCGCTCTACAAGACCTTCCTCGGCTCGGACTTCGTCAAGGAGGGCACGTCCGCCGGTCAGTGGCTGACCGACGAGTACGCGAACTCCAAGGACACCGTCAACATCGTCGAGCTCCAGGGCACCACCGGCTCCGCCCCCGCCAACGACCGCAAGGCCGGCTTCGCCGAAGTCATCAAGGGCGACCACAAGTTCAAGATCATCGCCTCCCAGACGGGTGACTTCACCCGCGCCAAGGGCAAGGAGGTCATGCAGGCGTTCCTGAAGTCCCACAAGGACATCGACGTCCTGTACGCCCACAACGACGACATGGCCCTCGGTGCGATCCAGGCGATCGAGGAAGCCGGCAAGCAGCCGGGCAAGGACATCAAGGTCATCTCGGTCGACGGGATCAAGGACGCCTTCGTCGCGATGACCCAGGGCAAGATCAACGTCGTGGTGGAGTGCAACCCGCTGCTCGGTGACCAGCTGATGGAGCTGACCAAGAGCGTCGCCGCCGGCGAGGTCGTCCCGGAGCGCGTCGAGACCGAGGAAGGCGTCTTCCCGCAGGACAAGGCGAAGGCCGCACTGCCGAGCCGCAAGTACTGACGCCGGCCGCTCGACGCGGGAGGAGGCACTCCGAGGTGCCTCCTCCGCCCACTCAGGAAGGAGGGCGGATGACAGCCCCGTCCACCCCCCAGAACCGGACCGCCGACGAGCGGCAGCCGGTGCTGGAAGCGCAGGACATTCGCAAGGAGTTCCCGGGCGTACTCGCCCTGGACGGAGTCGGCCTCCGGCTCTTTCCCGGTGAGGTGCACGCCCTCATGGGCGAGAACGGCGCGGGAAAGTCCACCCTGATCAAGGTGCTCACCGGCGCTCACCCCGCCGACGGCGGCACCATCCTGGTCGACGGCCGGCCGCACGCGTTCGGCGATCCCCTCCAGGCTCAGCAGGCGGGCATCAGCACCGTCTACCAGGAGGTCAACCTCTGCCAGAACATCTCGGTCGCCGAGAACATCCTCATCGGGCGTGAGCCCCGGCGGTTCGGCCTCATCCACTGGTCCGCGCTCCGCAAGCGGGCCGCGGACCTGCTGAAGGAACTGGATCTCGGCCTGGACGTGACCAGCCCGCTCGGCGCGCACTCCCTGGCCGTGCAGCAGCTGATCGCCATCGTCCGCGCCGTGGACGTGTCGGCCAAGGTCCTCGTCCTGGACGAGCCCACCTCCAGTCTGGACCGCGACGAGGTCGCCGAACTGTTCACCCTGGTGCGCAGGCTCCGCGACCGCGGTGTGGCCATCCTGTTCGTCACCCACTTCCTGGACCAGGTCTTCGAGATCTGCGACCGCGTCACGATCCTCCGCAACGGCCGCCTGGAGGGTGAGTACGCGATCGGGGAACTCACCCCCGTCTCCCTGGTGCAGCGCATGATCGGCGGAGAGCTGGCCACCCTCGACCAGCTCTCGGACCGCGCCCAGCGCGAGGCGAGCGAACGCTCCGAGGGGGAACCCTTCCTCAGCGCCCGTCAGCTGACCCGGACGGGATTCATCGAGCCGTACGACCTGGACATCCACCCCGGAGAGGTCATCGGACTGGCCGGCCTCCTGGGATCGGGCCGCACCGAAGCCGCACGTCTGCTGTTCGGCGCGGACGGAGCGGACTCCGGCGAGGTGCGGGTGGCGGGCGAGGCGGTGTCCCTGCGCACCCCCCGGCACGCCATCGCCCACCGCATCGCCTTCTGCTCGGAGAACCGCAAGGCCGAAGGCCTCGTGGGCGAGCTGACCATCCGCGAGAACATCGTGCTCGCCCTCCAGGCCTCGCGCGGCTGGACACGGCCGCTCCCGCGCACCAAGCAGGACGAGCTGACCCGCCACTGGATCGAAGCGCTGGACATCCGTCCGGCGAACCCCGAGGCCCAGGTGCGTCACCTCAGCGGCGGCAACCAGCAGAAGGTCCTGCTGGCACGCTGGCTGCTCACGGACCCCCGCCTCCTGATCCTCGACGAACCCACCCGGGGCATCGACATCGGGGCCAAGGCCGAGATCCAGAAGCTCGTCGCACGACTCGCGGCGGACGGCACCTCGGTGCTGTTCATCTCCGCGGAGCTCGAAGAGGTCCTGCGGCTGAGCCATCGCATCGGCGTGCTCAGGGACCACCGGATGGTGGCCACCCTGACCAACGACGACACCGTCACCCCCGAACGCATACTCGCCACCATCGCCACCGGAGCGAACTCATGAACTCCCAGCCTGCCCGGGCCACCCCGGTGGGCGGCCTCGGGAAGCGTCTGGCCCGCCACCGGCTGCTGTGGCCGTCGCTCATCCTGCTCGCCCTGCTGCTCGGCAACCTGGCCTTCACCCACGACTTCTTCTCGGTGCGGGTCCGCAACGGCCATCTGTACGGCAGCCTCATCGACATCATGCAGTTCGGCGCCCCGCTCATCCTCGTGGCGCTCGGCATGACGCTCGTCATCGCCACCCGAGGCATCGACCTGTCGGTGGGTTCGACCGTCGCGATCGCGGGCGCGCTGGCCTGCCAGCACATCGCGAGCTCGTCGAGTCCGGGCAGCGTCGGCACCATGCTCACGGCCGTCGCCATCGCGCTGTGCGTGGCCCTCGTCCTCGGCCTCGCCAACGGTCTGCTGGTCTCCCGGGTGGGCGTCCAGCCCATCGTCGCGACCCTGATCCTCATGGTCGCGGGCCGCGGCGTCGCCCAGTTGATCACCGACGGCCAGATCATCACCGTCACCAGCGCCCCCTACAAGATGGTCGGCGGCGGCTACTGGCTGATGTTCCCCTTCGCCGTGATCCTGGCGGCCGTCGTGGTGGCGCTGACCTCCCTCGTCACCCGGCGCAGCGCGCTGGGCATGCTGATCGAGGCCGTCGGCGGCAACCCGACGGCCAGCCGCCTGGTCGGCATCCGCGCGGCCGGCCTGCTGACCCTCGTCTACGTGTTCAGCGCCGTGTGCGCCGCCGTCGCCGGACTGATGATCAGCTCCAACGTCTCCAGCGCCGACGGCAACAACGCCGGACTGTGGATCGAGCTCGACGCGATCCTCGCGGTCGTCATCGGAGGCACCGCCCTGACCGGCGGGCGCTTCTCCCTGGGCGGGACCGTCCTGGGCGCGCTCATCATCCAGACGCTCTCGACGACCGTCTACACCCTCGGGGTTCCGCCGGAGACGACGCTGGTCTTCAAGGCCGTGGTCGTCATCGTGGTCTGCCTCGTGCAGTCCCCGGTCTTCCGGGCCAAGGCGCTGAAGCGGCGCAGGACCACACCACCCCGTCCCACCACCACGGCGGGCGAGGCTCCGCTGAAGCAGGAGGCCCGCGCATGAGCACCGGCATCGCGAACACCGCCGCGATCCTCGCCCGGCCCTTCCGGGCGGCGTCGCCGCACAGCCGCACCCGTATCCCCCTGATGGTCACCGCCGTCCTGCTGGTGGCGATGTTCACCGTCGGATCGGTGCGCTACGAGGGCTTCTTCTCGACCCAGGTGCTGCTGAACCTCCTCATCGACAACGGCTTCCTGCTCGTCGTCGCCGTCGGCGTCACCTTCGTCATCCTCACGGGCGGCATCGACCTGTCCGTCGGCTCCATGGTCGCCCTGTCCACCATGCTCACCGCATGGCTGGTGGAACAGCACAACTGGCCGCTCGCCACCGTCATCCCGCTGGTCCTGGTCGTCGGGGGCGCCGGCGGAGCGCTGATGGGCTGGATCATCCACACCTTCGAGATCCAGCCGTTCATCGTGACCCTGGCCGGCATGTTCCTGGCCCGGGGGCTCTGCTACACGATCAGCACCGAGTCCATCTCCATCAACGACCCGGCCACGGTCAAGATGGCGCAGACGCGGCTGTACGGCCCCGAGGGCCTCTTCGTCTCCATCTCCGTGGTGATCGCCCTGGTCACCGTCGCGATCGCCTTCGTCGTCCTGCACCACACCCGGTTCGGCCGGAACGTGTACGCCCTCGGCGGCAACGAGACCTCGGCCCGGCTGATGGGCCTCCCGGTGGGAAGGACGAAGGTCGCCGTCTACGCGATCAGCGGCCTGTGCTCGGCCCTGGGCGGGGTGCTGCTCACCTTCTACATGCTCTCCGGGTACGCGCTGCACGCCATGGGCATGGAACTCGACGCGATCGCGGCCACCGTCATCGGCGGCACCCTGCTGACCGGCGGATCCGGCTTCGTGCTCGGCACCGCTCTGGGCGTCCTGGTGCTCGGCATGATCCAGACCGTCATCAACTTCCAGGGAACGCTGAGTTCCTGGTGGACCCGCATCGTCATCGGGGCCCTCCTGCTGGTCTTCATCGTCCTGCAGCGCGTGATGGGCGGTCGTCGGCCCGTCGGCGAATGACCACGGCCACACGACCGGCATCCGGCACGGACACCGGACGCGTCCGGGCCCCCTCCGCCCGGAGCGGTTTCCGGGCGGCGCTACAGCCAAGGAACACAGAACATGGGACACACACAGAATCCGGCCGCTGATCCGGCCGGGCCCGGGCCCGCCCCGCACCCCTCGACCAGCCCCCCGGTGTGTCTGCCGGACACGGGGACGGGGGAGCGTTGGGTGTTCGGCTTCGCCGGCCAGGCGCGCGCGGAGGTGCACACCCTCGGCGCCCGCCTGCACTCCCTGCTCGTGCCCGACCGGCGGGGCCACTTCGCCGACGTCGTCCTCGGAGCGCGGGACGCGGCCCAGGTCCGGGGACCGGCGGCCTACTTCGGCGCGACGGTGGGCCGCTACGCGAACCGGATCGCCGGCGGCCGGATCGCGGTGGACGGCGCGGTGCACCAGCTGCGCACCCAGCCGGGCGGGCACACCCTCCACGGCGGGCCCGACGGGTTCGACCAGCGGCTCTGGAGGTGCGAACCGTTCCATTCCGCCGACCGCACCGGTGTCCACCTCCATCTCCGCAGTCCCGACGGCGACCAGGGCTTCCCCGGGGCGCTGAACGTGCGCGTCACCTACACGCTCGACCGCGACGGCGATCTCACTCTGGCGTACCACGCCGTGTCCGACGCTCCCACCGTCGTCAACCTCACCAACCACGCGTACTGGAACCTGGAGGGGGAGGGGCGCGGCAATGTGCTCGCCCATCAGCTCCAGGTCGACGCATCGCAGTACACGCCGGTCGACGCCGAACTCATCCCGCGGGGCGAACACCGGTCCGTCGGCGATTCCCCGTTCGATCTGCGCACGCCGCGGCGACTGTCGGACGTCCTGACCCACCCGGACCCCCAACTCGCCGTAGCCGGGGGAGGGTTCGACCACAACTGGGTGCTGGACGGCGGCCGGACCGCGCTGCCGCGACGAGCGGCCGTTCTCTACGCCCCCGATTCGGGCCGGCGCCTCGAAGTGCACACCACCGAGCCGGGCATCCAGGTCTACACGGGGAACGGCTTCTCCGGCGAGGTCACCGGCAAGAGCGGGCGTGCCTACGGCGCCTACGCCGGAGTGGCCCTGGAGACGCAGCACTTCCCCGACTCCCCGAACCGCGCGGACTTTCCCTCCGTCCGCCTGCGTCCGGGCGCGGCGTACCGATCCACCACCATCCTGAGGTTCAGCACCGACTGAGCCCTCGTTCTCCCCGAAGCCGACCGGTCCCGCTGTCGCGGGGCCGGCCCTTCGGCATGGCCGGGGAGCGGGGGCCGTGGGGAGTCCGCAAGATGAAGACCAAGAGGCCCCGCAACGACCACGCCGACCGGGGCCCGGCGGCCGGGGGTTCCCGCGAACGGGGCGGGGGCCGCCGATGAGCACCGCGGTGCTGGTCACCCGGCCGGGAGTGCACGGCCTCGTCGTGCTGCGGCCCGTGGGCCCGGGCCCTGAGGAGGCGCTGATCCGCGTCCACAGCAACGGCCTCTGCGGCAGTGACGTGGACGTCCTGAGCGGCGGACGGCCGGACGGTCACGTGCGGTACCCGCTCACGCCGGGCCACGAGTGGTCGGGCGTCGTGGAGCGGGTCGGCGCGGGGGTGGACGACGGGCTCGTGGGCCGGAAGGTGGTCGGCGAGGGCGTCCCGGGGTGCGACGTCTGCGAGCGGTGCCGTGAGGGCGACAGGACCCTCTGCCTCTCGGGGTACGAGGAGACCGGCTTCACCCGGCCGGGAGGCATGGCCCAGACGGTGGTGGTTCCGGCGCGGTCCCTGTACGTGCTCCCGGACGGGACCGACCTGGCGGCTGCCGCCCTGCTGGAGCCCGCGGCCTGCGCGATGGCCGCCGTGCTCGCGGCCCGGGCGCGCCCCGGGGAGAGCGTGGCCGTGCTCGGGGACGGGGTTCCCGGCCTGCTGGTCGCCCAGCTCCTGGCCGCATCGGGCGCGCGCGGCGTGGTGGTGGGGTCGGGCGGCGGTGGCCGTGAGGAGCTGGCCCTGGCGCAGGGAGCGGCCGGCTATGTCGCCCCCGGCGAGGCGCTGCCCGGCCGGTGCGACGTCGTCATCCACACCGCCGGCGCCCCTGGTTCCACCGCCCGCCCGGTCGGCCTGCTCGGCAGCGGAGGCCGGCTGGTCTGCACGAACGCCGCGCTGGACCCGCTGGACCCCCTGGAGGTCGTGAAGCGGCAACTGACCGTCCGGTCCGTGTGCGGAGCGCCCTCGAGGGCGTGGGCGCTCGCCGTGGGCGCCTTCGTGTCCGGCCGGCTCACGCCCGGCCGCCTGATCACGCACTCCTTCGGTCTGGAGGAATACGGCCGGGCGGTCGCGCTGGTGGAGTCGGGGCAACCGGCCGTGGGCAAGGTGCTGTTGCGGCCGGCGCGTGACTGAGAGCCGGTCGGCGGGAGTGAGGCCGGGAAGGCGGAGCCCCGGCTCCTCAGGCCGGGCGCCGGCGCGCCGTGCTCGCGCGGACGATGAGTTCGGGGGCGACCGTCAGCTGCCGCGGCTCGTCGGCGCGGCCCTCGATGTGGTCCAGGAGCAGCGCGATGCTGGTCTGGCCGAGCTTGGTGAAGTCCTGGCGGATCGTGGTGAGGGGCGGGGGGAAGAACTCCGCCTCCGGAATGTCGTCGAAGCCGGCGACCGCCACGTCCTCCGGCGTCCGCACGCCGACCTCGCGAAAGGCCCGCAGCACCCCGAGCGCCATCTGGTCGTTGGCGACGAACACGGCCGTGAGGCCGGGGCCCTGGCCCGAGGACGCCAGGACGCGGCCCGCCAGCTGCTGCCCGGCCTGGTACCCGGACAGCGGGCTCCAGTCGCCCCGCACCGGGGGAGGCACCACGGCCCCCGCCTCGCGGAGAGCACGTTCCCACCCGGCGACGCGGGCCTCGCTCTCCAGCCAGTTCTCGGGTCCGGCCACGTGCCAGACGGTGGAGTGCCCGGCGGCGAGGAGGTGCTCCGTGATCATGCGGGCCCCGAGATTCTGGTCCAGTGAGACCCCGGGGAGGTCGAGCGTGTCACCGCCCTCGACGGTGACGATCGGGCACGGGGCGTCCAGGGCCGCGAGCGCCCTGACCGTGTCGCGTTGCGAGGTGACGACGATGACGCCTTCGACGCCCCAGGTGCCGAGGTGCTGCATCGCTTCGGAGAGCGCCGCCTGGGTGGGCGTCCGCAGGGTGACGGCCGACACCAGGTAGCCGCGGTCCCGTGCCGCCTCCTGGACGCCGGTGAGGGTGCTCGCAGGTCCGTGGAGGGTGGTGTTCGCCGCGATGACGCCGAGGGTGTGGGTGCGCCGGGTGGCGAGAGCGCGCGCGGCCGAGTTGCGCCGGTAGCCGAGCCGCTCGACGACCTCCATCACGGCGGCCCGGGTCGCGGGACTCACATTGGGGTGCTGACTGAGGACGCGCGAGACGGTCTGGTGCGAGACGCCTGCCACGCGCGCCACGTCCGTCATGGTGGGAGCTCTCACGGCATCGGGGACCTGGGACAACCCTTTTCCTTCCTGGAAGCAGCGGTTCCCCCAAGGTACCGCTCCGCCCCGGGCCCGCCGGAGGGCAACCATGAGGTGGGGCTTTTGGGGTAGCTCGGGCGCGGTTGCGCTCACATTTTTCCTGGGCACCCCTGCGTGATCGTCGACAAAAAGCTTGCCAGGGGCTTGAGCGTGAGCCATGTTAGCGCTCACAATTCGAGGAGCGATAGCCGTGTCGCGTGAGTTCCTCGCGTCGGGTCCGGGCCGGTGATTCCCGCCCCGTACCTGAATAGTCCCTCGCATCCATGAGTGGGTGCCTTGTACCGAAAACTGGTGAGAACGTAGTGAGCGATACGAGCCTGAAGCGCCTCCGGCGAGAAGTGCTGGCCGCCAATGTGCGCATCCCGGAGGCCGGTCTGGCCACGCTCACCTGGGGAAACGTGAGCGGTGTGGACCGGGAGGCGGGCGTCTTCGTCATCAAGCCCTCCGGAGTCTCCTACGCCGATCTCACGGAGGACGACCTGGTGGTGGTAGCCCTCGACGACGGGCGCGTGGTCGAGGGGGAACTGCGGCCGTCCACCGACACCGAGACCCACCGCTGCCTCTACCGGGCCTTCCCCTCGGTGGGAGGCGTGACCCACACGCACTCGGCGCACGCCGTCGCCTTCGCCCAGGCCCGTTGCTCCATCCCGGTGCTGGGCACGACGCACGCGGACACCTTCAACGGCGCCATTCCCGTGACGGAGGACCTCACCGCCGAGCAGTGCGCACGGGACTACGAATACAACACGGGCCAGGTGATCGTGGCCATGCTCGAAGGCGACGCGGCGCGTGCCGAGAGCGTGCCCGGAGCGCTCGTCTCCCGGCACGGGCCCTTCACCTGGGGAGCCACCGCGACGGCCTCCCTGGAGAACGCCGTCATCTGCGAGGCGGTCGCCGAGATGGCGCTGCACACCCTGGCCCTCCGGTCGGCTGCCCTCGGGGACGCCTCGGCGCCTCCGCAGCACCTGCTGGACAGGCACTTCACCCGGAAGCACGGTCCGGACGCCTACTACGGCAACGGACCGGTCGCCGGGGCCCACTGACCGGGAAGCAGCCGCACCCCCACTCCCTCCCACCGGCGCTCCATGGCGCCACGACCCTCGGAGCACCCATGTACCGCAGAAGCGGCACCCGCCTGCGACTGGTCCTGACGGCCACCGCGGTCCTGGCGGCCACCGCCGTCGTGCCCACTCCGGCGCTTGCTGAGACACCCGTCACCGACTACGCCGTCACCGTGGACCCCGCCGGCCAGGGTCCCGCCATCGACGACACGATGTACGGGATCTTCCTGGAGGACATCAACCGCGCCGCGGACGGCGGCCTGTACGCCGAACTCGTGCAGAACAGGTCCTTCGAGTACTCCACCACGGACAACCGGTCCTACACGCCGCTGACCTCGTGGGCCGTCGAAGGCTCCGCCGAGGTGGTGAACGACGGCGGCCGGCTGAACGGGAACAACCGCAACTACGCCAGGCTGACGCCCGGTTCGGTCCTCACCAACTCCGGTTACAACACCGGCCTGTCGCTGCGGGCGGGCGAGACGTACGACTTCTCGGTGTGGGCCAGGGCGGACGCCCGTACCGATCTCACCGTCACGCTGAAGGACGCGGCCGGCGCGCTGGCCACGGCCCGGCAGAAGGCCGTGAAGGGAGGGTGGAAGCAGTACCGCGTCAGCTTCACCGCGACCCGCACCACCACCGGCGGCCGGCTCGCCGTCGCCTCGTCCGGTGCGGTCGCGCTGGACATGGTCTCGCTGTTCCCGCGCGACACGTACAAGCACCAGAGCAACGGCCTGCGGAAGGACCTCGCCGAGAAGATCGCCGCCCTGCGCCCCGGCTTCCTGCGCTTCCCCGGCGGCTGCCTGGTCAACACCGGGTCGATGGAGGACTACAGCGAGAAGTCCGGCTATCAGCGCGCCCGCTCCTACCAGTGGAAGGACACCATCGGGCCGGTCGAGCAGCGCCCCACCAACGCCAACTTCTGGGGGTACAACCAGAGTTACGGCCTCGGCTACTACGAGTACTTCCGCTACGCGGAGGACGTCGGCGCGATGCCCCTGCCGGTCGTCCCCGCCCTGGTCACCGGCTGCGGGCAGAACCGGGCCGTCGTCGACGACGCCCTGCTGAAGCGGCACATCCAGGACACCCTGGACCTCATCGAGTTCGCCAACGGCGCCGTGACGTCCCCGTGGGGCAGCAAGCGGGCCGCGATGGGCCACCCCAAGCCGTTCCACCTCACCCACATCGAGGTCGGCAACGAGGAGAACCTGCCCCGGGAGTTCTTCGAGCGCTTCACGCAGTTCCGTACGGCCATCGAGGCCGAGTACCCCGGCGTGACGGTGATCTCCAACTCGGGCCCGGACGCCGCCGGCGCCACCTTCGACACCGCGTGGAAGCTCAACCGGGACGCCGGTGTGGCGATGGTCGACGAGCACTACTACAACAGCCCGCGGTGGTTCCTGGAGAACAACAACCGCTACGACACGTACGACCGTTCAGGTCCCGACGTCTTCCTCGGCGAGTACGCCTCCCGGGGCAACACCTTCGGCAACGGTCTCGCCGAGGCCGCCTTCATGACCGGCCTGGAACGCAACGCGGACGTGGTCAAGCTCGCTTCCTACGCACCCCTCCTCGCCAACGAGGACTACGTGCAGTGGCAGCCGAACATGATCTGGTTCAACAACCACTCCGCCTGGGGATCGGCCAACTACGAGGTCCAGAAGCTGTTCATGAACAACGTCGGTGACCGGGTCGTCCCCTCCCGGGCCACCGCCACCCCCTCCCTCGCCGGCCCGATCTCCGGCGCCGTGGGCCTGTCCACCTGGGCGACGACCGCCGCCTACGACGACGTACGCGTCACCGCGGCGGACGGCACGCCCCTCCTGAACGACGACTTCTCCGGCGAGCCCTCGGCGTGGAAGCACACCGGCGGCGGCAGCTGGACCGTTCAGGACGGTCAGTACACGCAGACCGACATCGCCGCCGAGAACACCACGGTCTCCGCCGGCGACCCCGGCTGGCACGACTACGACCTGCACGTGAAGGCCACCAAGAAGGAGGGCAGGGAAGGGTTCCTGGTCGCCTTCGGCGTCAAGGACACCGGCAACTACTACTGGTGGAACCTCGGGGGCTGGGGCAACACCGCCCACGCCGTCGAACGGGCGGACAACGGGGTGAAGACGACCCTGCTCACCAAGCCCGGCACCATCGAGTCCGGGCGCGCCTACGACATCGACGTCAAGGTCCGCGGCCGCCAGGTGACCCTCTACCTGGACGGCAAGGAATGGGACTCCTTCACCGACGACAAGGTGGCCGAGCCCTTCCGCCAGGTCGTCACCCGGGACCAGAAGACCGGCGACCTGATCGTCAAGGTGGTCAACGCCCAGGCGGCCGAGGCACGCACCCGCGTCGACCTCGGCGGGGCCCGGGTCGCGTCCCGGGCGCGGGTCACCACCCTGGCGGCGGCCCCGGAGGCGGTGAACAGTGAGACCGCCACCCCCGTCACTCCGGTGACGACGACCCTGACCGGGGTCTCGGACACCTTCACGTACACCTTCCCGGCGAACTCCGTCACGTTCCTGAGGATCCGGGAGAGGTGACGGCTAGGGCGTGTTTCGAAAGTAGCGCCGTCCGCCCGGCGGGACTTCAGGAGGGCGTGGAACCGCGCCCGCCTGTCCGTACCGCCGGCGAAGGCACCCGCCTGCCCCCGCTGGGAAACGCTCCCGGCACCCCCGGCACCCGGTACGGAAGACCCGTCACCGGACCGCTCCGCGCGGCGAACGGGACGTGCCGGCGGAGCCGGTGCGCGCGCTGCGTGCACCGCGCCCCGAACGGGTGCGGGGCGGTCGGCCGGGAGAACTGCCGACGCCGCTCAGCCCCTTCGGAATCTCCTCATAACGTTCCGGAAACAGTCTCCCCAAAAGACGACACGCGCGCGCACAATCCAACACACCTGTTTCTCGGTCGTACCGCCCTCAACTTCTTGGGCGTGCCCACAGCACCGGACCGAGCCCTGACCCACCTCAAGGATGATGACCATGCGTAACCGCAGAGCCGCACTCGCCGCCATCGCCTCGGCCGCCTCCCTCGCCCTCGCTCTCACCGCTTGTGGCCAGAGCAGTGAGGGCGGGAGCGAGGAGAAGAAGGGAGGTGCGGACGGTGGCACGATCGGGATCGCGATGCCGACCAAGTCCTCCGAACGCTGGATCTCCGACGGCGCCAACGTCGTGAAGGAACTGAAGGCCAAGGGTTACAAGACCAAGCTGGCCTACGGTGAGGACGACCCGGACCAGCAGGTCTCGCAGATCGAGAACATGATCACGCAGGGCGTGGACGCCCTGATCATCGCCGCGATCGACAACAAGTCCCTCAACAACGTGCTGCAGCAGGCCAAGGACGCCGACATCCCGGTGATCTCCTACGACCGGCTGATCCTCGGCACACCGAACGTCGACTACTACGCCTCGTTCGACAACGAGAAGGTCGGCGAGCTGCAGGGCACGTACATCGCGGACAAGCTCGGCCTGACGGACGGCAAGAAGGGCCCCTTCAGCATCGAGCTGTTCGCCGGCTCCAACGACGACAACAACACGAAGTACTTCTTCCAGGGCGCGATGAACGTCCTCAAGCCCTACATGGACAAGGGCCAACTGGTCGTCAAGTCCAAGCAGACCGCCCTCAACCAGGTCACCACCCTGCGCTGGGACGGCGGCACCGCACAGAAGCGCATGGACGACCTGCTGACGTCCAGCTACCGCAGCTCCCGCGTCGACGCCGTGCTCTCCCCGTACGACGGCATCTCCATCGGCATCCTCTCCGCGCTCAAGTCGGACGGCTACGGCACCGCCGCCAAGCCGATGCCGGTCATCACGGGCCAGGACGCCGAGGCCGCCTCGGTGAAGTCGATCATCGCGGGCGAGCAGACGCAGACCGTCTACAAGGACCTGCGCCAGCTCGCCAAGGTCGCCTCGAACATGGTCGACGCGTCCCTGAACGACAAGAAGCCCGAGATCAACGACGCCAAGTCCTACGACAACGGCTCCAAGGTCGTCCCCGCCTTCCTGCTGCAGCCGGTCAGCGTCGACAAGGCCAACTACGAGAAGGTCCTCATCGGCGGCGGCTACTACACCGAGAACGACCTCAAGTAACCGGGACCCCTCAAGGATTGGAAGGCACAGCCATGGCGGGACCCGTCCTGGAAATGCGCTCGATCGTCAAAACCTTTCCCGGCGTCAAAGCGCTGTCGGACGTCACACTGACCGTCCGTCAGGGCGAGGTCCACGCCATCTGCGGCGAGAACGGCGCCGGCAAGTCGACCCTGATGAAGGTGCTCTCGGGCGTCCATCCGCACGGCAGTTACGAAGGGGAGATCCTCTTCGCGGGCGAGACCTGCCGGTTCAAGGACATCCGGGCGAGCGAACAGCACGGCATCGTGATCATCCACCAGGAGCTCGCGCTGGTGCCGTACCTCTCCATCGCGGAGAACATCTTCCTCGGCAACGAGCACGCCAAGCGCGGGCTGATCAACTGGAACGACACGCTCCGGCACGCCGGCGAACTCCTGCGCCAGGTGGGCCTCGACGAGCACCCGGAGACCCGGGTCGCCGACATCGGCGTGGGCAAGCAGCAACTGGTGGAGATCGCCAAGGCGCTCTCCAAGAAGGTGAAGCTGCTCATCCTCGACGAGCCGACGGCGGCGCTCAACGACGAGGACAGCGGCAAACTCCTCGACCTGATCCTTTCGTTGAAGGACCAGGGCATGACCTCGATCATCATTTCCCACAAACTGAACGAGATCCGCCGGGTCGCCGACTCGGTCACGATCCTCCGCGACGGGCGCTCCATCGAGACGCTCGACGTGAAGGCGGAGGGGACGACCGAGGACCGGATCATCAGCGGGATGGTCGGCCGCGACCTGGAGCACCGCTTCCCGGAGCGGACCGCGCACCCTCGCGAGGAGGGGGCGGCACCCGCTCTGGAGATCCGCAACTGGACCGTGCACCACCCCATCGACCAGCAGCGCAAGGTCGTCGACGACGTCTCGATCGAGGTGCGGCGCGGCGAGATCGTCGGAATCGCCGGGCTCATGGGCGCCGGCCGCACCGAGCTGGCGATGAGCGTCTTCGGCCGCTCCTACGGCCGGTACGCGGGCGGCACCGTCCTCAGGGACGGCACCGAGATCCGTACCAAGTCCGTCCCTGAGGCGGTCGGGCACGGCATCGCCTACGCCACCGAGGACCGCAAGCACTACGGCCTCAATCTCATCGACACCATCAACCGGAACATCTCGCTGACCGCGCTCGGCAAGGTCGCCAAGCGCGGGGTGGTCGACGAGCACGGTGAACGGCAGGTCGCCGAGGGGTTCCGTAAATCCATGAACATCAAGGCGCCGACCGTCTTCGAGCCGGTGGGCAAACTCTCCGGTGGCAACCAGCAGAAGGTCGTCCTCAGCAAGTGGATCTTCGCGGGTCCCGAGGTGCTGATCCTGGACGAGCCCACCCGGGGAATCGATGTGGGCGCCAAGTACGAGATCTACACGGTCATCGACCAACTGGCCGCTGAGGGCAAGGCGGTCGTCTTCATTTCCTCCGAACTGCCGGAGCTGCTCGGCATGTGCGACCGGATCTACACGATGGCCGCGGGGCGGCTGACGGGTGAGTTCTCGCGGGCGGAGGCCTCGCAGGAAGCGCTGATGCGTCAGATGACGAAGGACAAAGAGGTAAAGCGATGAGCACGGACGTGACCGCCAAGACTCCGGCCCCCATGCCGCCCGGCAAGAGCAGGCCGTCCTCCGGCGAAGGCATGCTGCAGCTGATGCTCGGCGGCATGCGCCGCAACATGCGCCAGTACGGCATGCTGATGGCCCTCGGCCTGATCGTGGTGCTGTTCGCGGTGTGGTCCGGCGGTGACCTGCTGCTGCCGCGCAACGTCTCCAACCTGGTGCTCCAGAACAGCTACATCCTGATCCTCGCGATCGGCATGATGCTGGTGATCATCGCCGGCCACATCGACCTCTCGGTCGGCTCGCTGACCGCGTTCATCGGCGCGATGGCCGCCGTGCTGATGGTCGAGCACCATGTGTCCTGGCCCCTCGCGGTGGTGCTGTGCCTGGCCATCGGCGCCGCCGCGGGCGCGGTGCAGGGCTTCTTCATCGCCTATCTCGGCATACCGTCGTTCATCGTGACCCTCGCGGGCATGCTGCTCTTCCGCGGTCTGACGGAGATCTTCCTGAAGGGCCAGACCCTCGGCCCCTTCCCGAAGGACCTGCAGAAGATCGCCAACGGCTTCCTGCCCGAGGTCGGCCCGAACACCAACTACCACAACCTCACCCTCCTGCTGGGCTTCGCTCTGATCGCCTTCGTGGTGCTCCAGGAGCTCCGTGACCGCAAGCGGCAGCAGGAGTTCGCCCTCGACGTCCTGCCGGGCAGGATGTTCGCGCTCAAGCTGATCGCCCTGATCTCGGCCGTCCTCGTCGTCACGCTGCTGCTCGCCAGCTACAAGGGCGCCCCGGTCGTGCTCCTGATCCTCGGCGTGCTGGTCGTCGGGTTCGGCTACCTGATGCGCAACGCGATCATCGGCCGCCACATCTACGCCATCGGCGGCAACCTGCCCGCGGCCAAGCTGTCGGGTGTGAAGGACAAGAAGGTCACCTTCCTGGTCTTCCTGAACATGGGCATGCTGGCGGCCCTGGCGGGCCTGGTCTTCGCCGCCCGCTTCAACGCCGCGTCGCCCAAGGCGGGCCTCAACTTCGAACTGGAGGCCATCGCGGCGTCGTTCATCGGCGGCGCGTCGATGAGCGGCGGCGTCGGCACGGTCCTCGGCGCGATCATCGGTGGTCTCGTCCTCGGTGTGCTGAACAACGGCATGAACCTCGTCGGCATCGGAACCGACTACCAGCAGGTCATCAAGGGCGCGGTACTGCTGGCCGCGGTCGGCTTCGACGTCTGGAACAAGCGCAAGGTCGGCTCGTAGGAGCCGTGCACGCCGGCTCGACGGGCTGAAGCCCGCCCGTCCATCCGTATGGCGCCCTCCCCGCCGGGGAGGGCGCCATACGTCACGCCAGGGGGGAACGCTCCCGCCCGCGCCGTCAGGACGACCGGGTACAGTGCCCGCCGGCAGTCCCGTTACTCCAGGAGGGCAAGCGTGACCGACACCAGCGAGGCCCGGTCCGCGGACGGTGCGGCTCCGGCCGATGGGCAGAGCCGACTGCGCCGCCTGATGCGCTACATCCCGTTGATCGCCCCCGTCCTGCTGTGGGCCGTGCCCTGCTGGGTGCTGCTGTACGCGGGCCAGCACTGGCCGCTCCCCGCGGCGCTGGGCGGCACCGCCCTGTCCGTCCTCGGCCTCGTCGTCATGCCGCTCGCGATGACGCGCGGCCACGGGCGGCGGCAACAGGACCGGGCGGCGATCGTCGGCGACACCCTCCTCGGTGTCGGCTGGGTGCTGTTCACCTGGTCCGTCCTGCTCGGGGTCCTGTTGCGCCTCGCCCTGACCGTGGCCGGCGTCGGCGACGGTCAGGACCGGGCCCGGATCGTCACGTGGGCGGTCCTCGCCGTGTCCGCCGTGCTGCTCGTCCACGGATATGCCGAGGCCCGGCGGGTGCCACGCGTGCGCCGGCTGGAGGTACCCCTGCCCCGGCTGGGAGCGGGACTGGACGGCACCCGCGTCGTGCTCATCACCGACACCCACTACGGCCCGCTCGACCGCGCCCGCTGGTCGGCACGGGTCTGCGCCGAGGTCAACGCCCTGGAGGCCGACCTGGTCTGCCACACCGGTGACATCGCGGACGGCACGGCGGAACGCCGCCGCGCCCAAGCGGCTCCGCTCGGCACCGTGCAGGCCACCCGGGCCCGGGTCTACGTCACCGGAAACCACGAGTACTACAGCGAGGCCCAGGGCTGGGTCGACCTGATGGACGAGCTGGGCTGGAAGCCGCTGCGCAACCGCCATCTGCTGCTCGAACGCGGCGGCGACACCCTGGTGGTCGCCGGCGTGGACGACGTCACCGCCGAGTCCTCGGGCCTCGCCGGCCACCGCGCCCACCTCGCCGGAGCCCTGGAGGGCGCGGACCCCGGCCTGCCCGTCCTGCTCCTGGCCCACCAGCCCAAGTTCGTCGACCGGGCCGCCGCGGACGGTGTGGACCTCCAGCTCTCGGGCCACACCCACGGCGGCCAGATCTGGCCCTTCCACCATCTCGTCCGCCTGGACCAGCCCGCCCTCGCCGGCCTCAGCCGCCACGGCGAACGCACCCTCCTCTACACCAGCCGCGGCACCGGCTTCTGGGGGCCGCCCTTCCGCGTCTTCGCTCCCAGCGAGATCACCCTGCTCGTGCTCCGCTCCCCGCAGGGATCGTCCGCCCAACCCCGCTGAGCTGCTGTTCCGCAGGAGGGAGGGCCCGCGCGCGGGCCCAGCGCGTCAGCCGAGCGAGTGCGTGCGCCGCTCGGTGATGTTCCGGGAGGAGCGTGCCGTCGCGACCGGCCGCCGCGGCCCCGCGCGACGGTCCGGGGCCGGTCCGGGGCCCCGGACCCGGGCCGCGGCCGGTCACTCGGATCAGCGCAGTCCGGCGAAGAGGTCGTTCTCGGGGACGGGGGCGCCGGTGGTGTCCTTGACGCGGAGGAAGGTCTCCATGCCCATCAACTCGCCGAACCTCTCCTTGCCCATCTTGAGGAAGAAGATGTTGTCGCCCTGACTGGCGTGCGCCGCCAGGGCGTCGAACTTCTGGCCGCTGAACGCCTTGGCGTCCACCCACGTGGTGATCTCGTCGTCGGGGAGACCGATCTCGGCCAGCGCGGCGGCCTCGGCAGGGTCCGGCTCGGGCATGTCCTCACTGAATTCGTGCATGGTCTCCCCGAACCGCTGCATCAGCGAGCGCGGCATGGTCGTCCAGTACACCTTCGGCGTCAGCTCGGTCATCTCGAGCGCCGCCATGGTGATGCGGTGGGCCTGGATGTGGTCGGGGTGGCCGTAGAAACCGTTCTCGTCGTACGTGACGACCACATCGGGCCGGTACTGCCGCATGAGTTCCGCGAGCCGGGCGGCGCCTTCCGCCACGGGGGTCTGCCAGAAGGACGCGGGGGCGTCATTGCTCGGCCAGCCCATCATTCCGGAGTCGGCGTAGTCCAGCATCTCCAGGTCGCTGATGTTCAGCGCTTCGCAGCTCGCCTTGAGTTCCTGACGGCGCATCGAGGCGACGGCCGCGGGATCGTGTCCGGGGTCGCCCGGCTTGGCGCCTCCCGGTCCGTCACCGCAGCCGCCGTCGGTACAGGTCACGAGGACGGTGCGGATGCCTTCCGCCGCGTACCGCGCGAGCACGCCTCCCGTTCCCGTGGCCTCGTCGTCGGGGTGGGCGTGCACTGCCATGAGCGTCAAAGGCCGGTCAGTCATGAAAAGTCCTCTGCAGTCAGAAACGTCTTGGTCGGGTGCCGGTGCCGGTTCCCCGGTCGCTACAACCGTGCGGGACGGACCGGCTGTTCCCCGGCGGCCGACCGGTCTTCGGCGGTCGGCGTCCCGAACCGCCCTCCGCCCCGGTCCGGGAGCCTGAAACCGGTCTCAACTGTGCGCGCTAACAGGCCGCTCTCCGGAAGTGCTGCGCGAAGCCTTGACGGGTCTTTTGGGCTGGCCCATAGTCATAGCCATCGCTCACCACCCACCCTCCCACCCATGGAGGGTGACTCCGCATGGGTGATCGACCTCTGAATTGTTAGCGCTCACAACAATCATGGGGTGGTCACCGGAGCTCGTGCCGCGCCCCCGCACGCGCTCTTCAGGCCGCGACGCGATCCTCCCGGCGCCTCCGGGCGAAGCGTGCGGGCGCCGTCCGCCCGTGTCTTCTCCCGGCCGGCGACAGCGCACATGAGGAAACGCGTCCCCCGTCCCGGCCGTATCGCTTCTTCCCCACTCAAGGAGTACATGGTGCTGTCCGCGCATCGGCAAGGCACGGCGGGACGGGCCCTTCTGCTCGTCCTCGCCCTGATCACCGCCATGGGCATGAACCTGTTCGGACCCGAGGAGGCCCAGGCCGCGCCCGGGCCCTCCTTCACCAACCCCGTGGTCAGGGAGCCCGACAGCGCCGACCCGACGCTGGTGTACGACAACGGGTTCTACTACTACGTCGCCACCACGTGGTCCTCGGATGTCGTGATGCGCAAGTCGTCGACCATCGCGGGCCTGCGGAGCGCCCCTGAGCATCTGGTCCACCGGGGCACGGGGACGCAGATGTGGGCGCCGCACCTGGAGAAGGTCGGCACCCGCTGGTATCTGTACTACTCCGTCGAGCAGTGCTGCGCCGCCCGTCGCACGCATGTCCTGGAGAGCACCGGGCCGGACCCGATGGGCTCGTACACCGACCGCGGCATCATCAACCTGCTGCCGGACGACGGATGGGCGATCGACGCGAGCCTGCTGAAGCTCAACGGCGCCCTGTACATGACGTTCTCCGCGATCAACCCCGGGGACGGACTTCAGTCGCTCTACATCGCACCCCTGTCCAACCCGTACACCGCCAGTGCGTTCGGGACGCGGATCTCCGCCCCGACGCTGGCGTGGGAACGCCAGGACGGGGCGGTCAACGAGGGGCCGTTCGCTCTGCAGCGGGGCGGCCGCACCTTCCTCACCTATTCGGCCAGCCACTGCAACGGCCCGAACTACAAGCTGGGCATGCTGGAGTACCGCGGCGGCAGTCCCCTCGCGGCCGCGTCGTGGACGAAGTTCTCGGACCCGGTCTTCCAGCGCAACGACGCGGCCGGCGTCTTCGGCCCCGGCCACCACTCGTTCTTCTCCTCCCCCGACGGGACCGAGACCTGGATCGCGTACCACGCGAACTCCTCGGCGTCCGACGGGTGCGGGACCACACGTACCACCCGGGTGCAGAAGATCTCCTGGAAGGCGGACGGCACCCCCGACCTCGGTGTCCCGGTCTCGACCTCGACCGTTCTGCAAGGCCCCTCCGGGGAGACGGGCGGTCCGGGCTCGCCGGTGGCCATCCGCAACCGCCACAGCGGTCTGTGCCTCGACGACTACGACTGGGCGACCGCGCCGGGCTCGGACGCGCGGCAGTGGACGTGCAACGGCGTCGCCGCCCAGCAGTGGGACCTGACACCGACCGGGGACGGCTACTACCGCATCAGCAACCGGCACAGCGGCCTCTGCCTCGACGACAAGGACTGGGCGACCGCGCCCGGTTCGGCCGTCCAGCAGTGGACCTGCAACGAGCTGGCGGTCCAGCAGTGGAAGAGGAACGACGCGGGCGGCGGCTACTTCACCCTGGTCAACCGCCACAGCGGTCTGTGCCTCGACGACTACGGGTGGGCGACCGCGCCCGGGGCCGAGGTCCGGCAGTGGACCTGCAACAACCTCAACGCCCAGCAATGGGCCATCGCCTAGGGCCTTCGTTCGGATCAGGCCGGATCAGTGCCGGGCCCCGTGAGCCCTGCACGATCCCGACGAAAGGCCCTGGATCCAGGGGCTGGGCCGGCCGGGAGCCCCGGCCCACTCGCTTCTCCACACCGTCGAACCAGAAAGGGAGCGGTCCGTGAGACCTGCACTCAACCGTCGGACAGTCCTCGGCATGATCGCCGGATCGGCCACCGCCGGCCTCAGCGGCGCCTGGGCCGGCACCGCCCGCGCCGCCGTGCCCGCATCACCCGGAGTGACGTACATGAACACCCTCGCCGAGCAGCGGGCCGATCCTCACATCTGGAAGCACACCGACGGCTTCTACTACTTCACCGCGACCGTTCCCTCGTACGACCGGATCGTGCTGCGCCGCGCCACCACGATCCAGGGTCTTTCCTCGGCTGCCGAGACGACCATCTGGACCAAGCACGCCGCCGGGACGATGGGCGCGCACATCTGGGCCCCCGAAATCCACCACATCGACGGGAAGTGGTACGTCTACTTCGCCGCAGGTGACGTCGGCGACATATGGAAGATCCGGCCCTACGTGCTGGAGTGCACCGCCGGGAATCCGCTCACCGGCGCCTGGACGGAGAAGGGCCGCATCGCGCTGCCGCTCGACACCTTCTCGCTGGACGCGACGACCTTCGTCGTCAACGGCACCCGTTACCTCGCCTGGGCGCAGAACGACCCGGCCGTGGGCCCCGGCACCAACATCTACCTCGCGCGGATGTCCAGCCCCTGGACCGTCACGGGCAGCCCCGTCATGCTCAGCCGGCCGACCGCCTCGTGGGAGACCGCCGGAGGCCAGACGGTCAACGAGGGCCCCGCCGTCATCCAGCGGAACGGGAAGGTGTTCATGACCTTCTCGGCCAGTGCCACCGACTCCCATTACTGCATGGGCATGCTGACCGCGCCGGCTTCCGCCAACCTGCTGAACGCGTCGTCATGGACGAAGAGCGCCGGCCCGGTCTTCGCGAGCAACGCCGCCACCGGCCAGTACGGTCCGGGGCACAACCAGTTCACCGTGTCCGAGGACGGACGGTCGGACATCCTCGTCTACCACGACCGCAGTTACGAGAACATCGCCGGGGACCCTCTCGCCGATCCCAACCGGCGCACCCGCGTCCAGAAGATCTACTGGAAGGCCGACGGCACACCCGACTTCGGCATCCCGGTCGCCGACGGACCGACCCCGGTCAGGCTCTCGTCGTACAACTATCCCGACCGCTTCGTCCGGCACCGGGATTTCCGGGGCCGGATCGATCCGGACGTGGCTCCGCTGGCCGACTCGCAGTTCCGGGTCGTCGCCGGCCTCGCCGGCGGGGGGACCGTCTCCCTGGAGTCGGCCGACTTCCCCGGCTACTTCCTGCGCCACAAGAACTATGAGGTGTGGGTGGAGAAGAACGACGGGACGGCGCTGTTCCGCGGCGACGCCTCCTGGAACGCGCGCGGCGGCCTCGCCGACTCCGCCGGTGTCTCGTACGAGTCGTCCAACGCGCCGGGCCGCTACATCCGTCATTACGACTACCTGCTGCGGGTGGAGGCGCTCGCCACGGCGACCGACCGGGCGGACGCCACCTTCTCCACCCAGTGAGCCCCCGCGGCTGCGGTCATGGGCCCGCAGCCGCGAGCCGGCAGACCCGGGGCGTCTGCTGAAGGTCTCGCCTGCCGGGCATCGCCGGGCGGGCGGGACTTCCACACCCGTCCGAGGGGCCGGCGGCGTCCGGCGCTCCGGCCTCCTGGCGGTCGGCGGCGTCCGGCGCTGCGCGGGAATGAGGTCGCGATGCTTCGCCACGGACGGGGGCGGGGCCTGGCCGGCCCTTCCCGCGACCCCGTCCCTGACTCGGCGCCGCGCGGACGCCGGCTCCGGGAAGCGGGACGGCAGCCGGAAGGGGACGGGGGAGGTGAGGCGTCGCCACCTGCGGAAGGCCGCCCTCGCGGTGCGAGGGCGGCCTTCCGCAGGTGCGCAACGGGGTGGGTCTCCGGTCAGCTGCCGGTGGCCGTCCGGTGGGCGCGGACGATGTCCGCGTATCGCCGGCCGCTGGTCTTCACGGTCCGGCGCTGCGTGGCGTAGTCGACGTGGACGAGACCGAAGCGCTTGTCGTAGCCGTAGGCCCACTCGAAGTTGTCGAGCAGGGACCACGCGTAGTACCCGGCGAGCGGGGCGCCCTTGCGGACGGCGCGGGCGCAGGCCGCGATGTGCTGTTCCAGGTAACGGGTGCGGTCCGGGTCGTGGACCTCGCCGCCGGGGCCGACGGTGTCGGGGAAGGCCGAGCCGTTCTCGGTGACGTACAGCTTCCGTACGCCGTAGTCCTCGGTGAGCCGGAGCAGGAAGGACTCCAGGCCGTCGGCGTCGATCTGCCAGTCCATGCCGGTGCGGGGGACGTCGGCGAGGCGTACCTCGCGGGTGTACGGGACCGGTCCCGTCGGGTCGTCGGCGACGGTGACCGGGAAGTAGTAGTTGAGCCCGTGCCAGTCCAGCGGGGCGGCCATGGTGTCCAGGTCGCCGGGGCGCTCGGGCAGTTCGACCCCGTACAGCTCGCGCATGTCGGCGGGGAAGCCGCGGCCGTGGACCGGGTCCAGCCACCAGCGGTTGGTGTGGCCGTCCGCCCGGCGTGCCGCGGCGACGTCCTCGGGCCGGGTGGAGGCGGCCGCGACGGTGGAGTGGTTGGTGACCAGGCCGATCCGGGCCCCCGGGGCGGCCGCGCGTATGGCCTGGGTGGCGAGCCCGTGTCCGAGGAGCAGATGGTACGAGGCGCGCACGGCGGCCGTGATGTCGGTCAGGCCCGGGGCCATGCGCCCTTCGAGGTGGCCGATCCAGCCGGAGCAGAGCGGCTCGTTGAGCGTGGCCCACTGGGTGACACGGTCGCCGAGGCGCTCCGCGACGACGGAGGCGTACACGGCGAGGTGTTCGGCCGTCGCCCGCTCGGTCCAGCCGCCGTGGCTGTCCTGGACGCGGTCCTGGAGGGCCTGGGGCAGGTCCCAGTGGTACAGGGTGACGGACGGGGTGATGCCGGCGTCGAGCAGTCCGTCGACGAGTCGGTCGTAGAAGTCGAGACCGGCGGCGTTGACGGGACCGTCGCCGCCGGGGACGACGCGCGGCCAGGCGACGGAGAGCCGGTAGGCGTCGGTCCCGAAGGACTTCATGAGGGCGATGTCCTCGGGCCAGCGGTGGTAGTGGTCGCAGGCCGTGTCGCCGTGGTCGCCGTTGTCGATCGCGCCGGGGACCCGGGAGAAGGTGTCCCAGATGGAGGGAGCCCGGCCGTCCTCGGTGACTGCGCCTTCGATCTGGTAGGCGGAGGTCGCCGTGCCCCAGGTGAAGTCGGAGGGGAATGCCTCCAGGTCGAGCGGGATGTGGGAGCCGTTGGACTCGGACACGGGAAACCTCTTCGTGTGCGGTGCGGAGAAGGGCGTCATTTGACGGCGCCGGCGGTGAGGCCGGTGACGAGGTAGCGCTGGAGGAGGAGGAAGCCGATGACCACCGGGACGCTCACCACGAGGGAGGCGGCCATCACCTGGTTCCAGTAGACGTCGTTCTGGGTGGCGTACCCCTGGAGTCCGACGGCGAGGGTGCGGGTGGTGTCGTTGGTCATGACCGAGGCGAAGAGGACTTCGCCCCAGGCGGTCATGAAGGAGTAGACGGCGACGGCGATGATGCCCGGTGACGCCGCGGGGACGATGACGCGGATCAGTGCGCTGACCGGCCCGCAGCCGTCGACTTTGGCGGCTTCGTCGAGCTCGCGCGGGATCGAGTCGAAGTAGCCGGTGAGCATCCAGATGGAGAACGGCAGGGAGAAGGTCAGATAGGTGAGGATCAGTCCTTCCCGGGAGCCGAACAGGGCGATGCCCGTGGCGTTGCCGATGTTGACGTAGATGAGGAACAACGGCAGCAGGAAGAGGATGCCGGGGAACATCTGCGTCGACAGGACCGTCACGGTGAAGACGCGTTTGCCGCGGAAGGAGTAGCGGCTGACGGCGTACGCGGCGGCGATCGCGACGATCACCGACAGCACGGTGGCCGCGCCGGCGACGACGATCGAGTTCATGAAGTAGTGGGCGAGGGGGACGGTCTCCCAGATGTCGAAGTACGGGCGGACGGTGATCCGGGAGGGGATCCACTCGAACGTGCCCGAGACGTCCTCGAGCGGTTTGAGGGAGCTGGAGATCATGACGTACACCGGCAGCAGCACGAACACGGTGAGCACGGTGAGGAAGATCCGGCGGGTCCACAGGAAGGAGCCGGGCGCGGTCATCGGGGAGCGGGCGGTCCCGCGCCCGCGTACGTGGCTAGGCATCGGTGGCCTTCCTTCCGCGGCTGGTGAGCAGCAGGTAGACGCCCGTGACGACGAGGAGGAAGAGCAGGAGCAGCACGGACATGGCCGAGCCGGTGCCGAAGTTCCACGTCTGGAAGGACGACTGGTAGATGTGGAGGGAGATCAGGTCGGCCGCCTCGGGCGCCGCCTTGCCGAAGAGCACGAACGGCGTGTTGAAGTCGTTGAACGTCCACAGGAACAGGACGAGCACGAGGACCTGGTTGACGGCGCGCAGCGAGGGCAGCGTGATGTGCCGGATCTGCTTCCACACGCCGGCGCCGTCCAGCGCGGCCGCTTCGTACATGTCCCGGGGGATGTTCTGCAGTCCTGCCATGACGGTGAGGAAGGCGAAGGGCCATCCCTTCCACACGGAGACGATCAGCAGGGCCCAGAAGCTGTTGTCGCCGATGAGCCAGAAGGCGGGGCTGTCGCCGATGCCGAGCTGGTCGTGGAGGACGTGGTTGATGATGCCGTTGTCGCGCTGGAACATGAACGCCCAGGTGATGACGGCGGCGTAGACGGGCAGCGCGTAGGGCACGAGGAAGAGGGTCCTGAGGATGCCGCGGCCCCGGAAGTTCTCCTGGAGGAAGATCGCGGCGGCCGTCCCGATGAGCCAGCACAGCCCTACCGACAGGACGGTGAACAGACAGGTCGTCACGAACGACGTGAGGAGCGCCTGGCCCACGGGGGCGTCGAAGTCGACGACGAGGGAGTAGTTGTCGAGCCCGGACCAGGGCGCTCCGGCCCAGTTGCTGATGTAGAACTGCGTGAGTTCCCGGAAGCTCATGGTGATGCCCATGAGCATGGGGATGAGATGGACGAGGAGTTCCAGGATGAGAGCGGGCACGAGCAGGAGGTAGGGCAGTGCGATACGGCGGCGCCCGGAGCGGCGCGGTCCGCGCGCCGCTCCGGGGGTGCTCCTGCGCACCGTCTGCTCCCGCGGAGGAGTAACGACGGTAGGTGTCATGGAAGTGCGGCCTACTTCTTGGGCATCTGCTGCTGGGCCTTTTCGAGCTTGGCCCGCACGGAGTCCGTGGTGACCGCCCGGCCCGCGGCGGCGTCGGCGAACAGCTCCTTCACCGCGGTTCCGACGACCGTCTCGAACTGGGATTCCTCGGGGACCTGCGGCAGAGCGGTGGCGCTGGTGGCGAGGGTGTCACGCAGCACGGTCAGGGCGGGGGCGCTGAACGCGGCGTCCTGCTGCGCGGTCTTGACCGGCGGGATGGAGCCGTAGGTCTTGTTGAGGAGGATCTGCTCCTTGTCGCTGGTCATGAACTTCACGAACTTCAGCGCGCCGTCACGGTTCTTGGTGTTCTTGAAGACGGCCATGTTGATGCCGGCGACCATGGAGTTGGTCTGGGCGTCCGTACCGGGCTTGCCAGAGGGGACCGGGGCGGGCGCCACCCCCCATTCGTCGTCGTCCATGCCCTGGGCCTTGAAGGTGGCGGAGGCGGTCTGCCACAGGACCATCGCCGTCTTGTCCTTGGCGAAGTCGCTGAGGGACTGGTTCTGGGCGTACTCGGCGTTGCCGGGGGCGACGATCTTCTGCGTGGCCATGAGGTCGACGTACTGCTTGACGGCGGCGACGGCCCCGTCGGAAGTGAAGTCCGCCTTCCCGTCGGCGGTGAAGAAGTCGGCGCCGTGCTGCTTGGCGAGGACGAAGACCTGATGGATGTTGTTGGAGAGGTTGGAGCCCTCCACGCCGATGGCCGACTTGCCGCCCCGCGTCAGCTTCTTGCCGGTGGCGGTCAGCTCGTCCCAGGTGGCCGGCGGCTTGGCGATGCCGGCGTCCTTGAACATCCGCTTGTTGTAGTAGAGCGCGTAAGCCATGGAGTAGAGCGGGACGGCGGCCGGGTCCTGGGCCTGCGCCCCCGTGGAGCCGAGTGCGGAGTCGACGAAGCGGTCCTTGCCGCCGATCGCGTCGAAGGTCTTCCCGTCGAAGGGCAGGAGTGCGCCCGTGGACTGGAGGGAGGCGCTCCAGGTGTTGCCGATGTTCAGGACGTCGGGGCCCTGGCCGGACGTGGTCGCGGTGAGGATCCGGTTCAGCAGGTCGGCCCAGGGCACGACCTCGAGCTTCACCTTGATGCCCGTCTCCTTCTCGAACTTGTCGAGCTCGGGCCGCAGCACCTTCTTGTCGACCTCGATGCTGGCGCCCTGGTTGGAGGCCCAGTACGTGAGGGACTTGGGCCGCTCGTTCGAACCGGATCCGGAACCGCCGGCGGTGCCGCCGCCGCAGGCAGCCGCGGTGAGGACGAGGGAGAGCGTGAGGGCGCCAGCGGCCGCGACTCTGATTCTGCGCATGGTCCGGGAGTCCTTTTCAGGGGTGTCGGTAGCGGAGAGGGGCAGGGGCCACTGTCCCGCGGGGCCCCATTCGCCTTGCCTCTCGACTTAATTTATGCCGTGAGTTAAACGCCCGAAGAAGGTCGCGTCAAGGGGCGTCGCAGCGGTATGTTGCGCTGAGGGCCAACGGAGAGGGTGTGTGGTGAGAGAGCGCAACGGTCGTACCGTGCATGACCTGCGGAGGGAGAGCCGCACGGCGGTATTGCAACGGTTGTATTTCGACGGGCCGATGAGCCGCTTCTCGCTGGGCCCCGTCACCGGTCTGAGCTCCGGATCCGTCAGCAACGTGGTGGCGGAACTGGTGGCCGAGGGACTCGTGGAGGAGGCCGGCAGCGTGGACTCCGCGGGTGGCCGCCCCCGCACCCTCCTGCGTGTCCGCCAGGACAGTGCCTGCATGATCGGTGTCGACGTCGGGGAGACCCGGATCCGGATCGAGCTCTTCGACCTGGGCCTGACCGAACTCGCGCGCGTGGAGAAACCGCTGACCGCCGGCGGACCGCGCCGAGAGGACCGTTACGACGTCAACGTCGTGATCGGGCACGTGCGCGACGGCATCGAGGAGGTCATCCGCACCGCGGGGGTCGATCCCGGCCAGCTCCTCGGCGTGGGCGTGGGTGTTCCCGGCATCGTGGCCAGGACTCCCGAGGACGGCGCGGTGGTGCACGGACAGACGATCAGCTGGGACGCGGTCCCCCTGGAACGCCTGCTGCGGGAGTCGGTGCCACTGCCGCAGTCCGTGCCCTACTTCATCGACAACGGGGCGAAGACGCTCGGCCAGGCCGAGATGTGGTTCGGCGCCGGGCGCGGGGCGGGCAACGCCGTCGTCGTCCTCTTCGGCTCCGGGGTCGGAGCGTGCGTCGTCAGCGACGACCTGCGCTCCGGGCGGGCCATCGAGTGGGGTCACCTGAAGGTGCAGGTTCGAGGGCGCCGCTGCCGCTGCGGCGCACAGGGCTGTCTGGAGGCCTACGCGGGAGCGGAGGCCCTCCTGGAACGCTGGCGGGAAGCGGGCGGCTGCCCGGTGGCCGGAGCCGACGAGGAGTCGGCGTTGACCGCGATACTCGCCGCCGCCTACCCGCCCGACCCCGGGGCCCGGGCCGATGCGACGGCGCTCGCCGTCCTGGAGGAGACCGCCGAGTACCTGGGGGCCGGATTCGCCGACCTGATCAACCTCTTCCAGCCCGAGCGGATCCTCGTCGGAGGCTGGGCCGGCCTCCAGCTCGGCGCCCGGTTCCTCGAGAGCGTACGCGCCCACGCCACTGCCAATGCCCTGGCCTACCCGTCCTCGCTCGTACGCATCGAGCTCGGCACCCTGGGACCGGACGCCGTCACGGTGGGCGCGGCGATCCTGCCGCTGGCCGACTTCTTCGCCCAGGGGGGCCGCCGGACACCTGAGAAGGCCGAGGAGAATTCGCCGGCCTGGAAGGCCTCGCTCCGTGAGAGGGCGGCGCAGTGAGCGTTCGGCGCCACCCGGAGCGTCCCGCGGCGCCCTGAGCGCCGCGCGGTATCCCGCGCCTGCGGGGAGGACCGGGCAGACCGACGGCCCGGCCGCCCCCGCGGTGGGCGCGGGCGACCGGGCTGCGCGCGGGGGCTCCGGCGACGATCAGGGCAGGAGGTAGTCCGCGTTCAGGACCGCGCCGCGGCCCGGGTTGTTCTGGTCGTAGCCGCGCGGATCGCACTGGAGGCCGCCGACGATGCAGTGGTCGACCATGGCCTTCAGGGTGCGTTCCTCCCACGCGTTGAAGAAGTCGTAGTGGAAGGAGTAGCCGCGGCCGCTGGCCAGCCTCACCTGGCTCATGTCGCCGTTGACCGGCCATGCCATCTTGAACTCGATCATCGGCAGGGCGACCGGGTGGGAGGCCGGGCACATGTTGTCGTTGGTGCCGGGCTTCACCACCGGGTAGGCCATGTGGCTCTTGTGGTCGGGCGTGTCCAGGTGGAGACCGTCCCAGCAACTGGGAGCCTGCATGCGCAGGTTGAGCTGTACGTCCGGCCGGCTCGGGCAGCTTGCCGGGAAGTCGGTGTTGAAGAAGCTGTCACCGCACTCCCAGCCCTCGACGAACCCCTTGTGTGCGCGGAACTCCTGGGCGGTCTGCATCGGGTTGCCGACGACGAACCGCAGCCCCTTGGGGAAGGGACGGACACTCCGGTAGTCCGTCACGCCCGCCTTGTAGTAGATGACCTGCGGTCCCACCGGCAGGATCTTCTGTTCGCCCTTGTACAGCGAGGGCATCCAGTAGGCGGAGGCGTCCGCCGGCGCCTTGCAGGCGGTGCTCCCGCCGTAGAGCGAACCGGTCGTGCTGGCCGCGTTCGTGGACCGGTTGCCCAGGAAGGTGTGGTCGTGGGACTTGCCGAACTGGCCCGGGTAGACGATCGGGTCGTCCGGGGCGGTGTGCGTGACGGAGCAGTTGGCCTGGAACTCGTGGAAGTAGGCCTGCGGCGGGGTGGCGTCGGACGGGACGACACCGGTGACCGGCGGCACGGCGGGGATGTAACCGTCGCCGTCGGCGTCGTCGCCCGACGCCTGGGTGGAGGCGGCCATCCGGTGCCCGGTGTGGTTGACGGCGGCGGCGACGGCGGGCGGGATGCCGTCCGCGGGGTCCGTGGCCGAGGCCATGGTGCCGATGCCGAGGACACCGGCGATGAGAGCTGTGCCGACGAGGAGTACGGAGAGCCGCTTCGGACTCGATCTCATGGGGATCTCCTGCCCATGGGGGGTGGGTTCGCGCGTACGCGGAGACGACGCGCGGGTGGTGAGGTGGATCTGTGCGGTGGTGCCGGGGCGGCGGAGCCCGGCGGCGGGCCCCGCCACCCCCTCACGCGATTCGGCGTCGTCAGCTGTAGATGCCGAACTCGTGGAGGGAATAGCCCCACCCGGTGCCCCGTGCCGTCAGTTGCAGACGGACGTGACGGGCGGTGACGGACAGGGCGATCGTGTCGATGTCCCCGTTACCCGTGGTGGTGGAGTAGACGGATCGCCACGTGGTGCCGTCGTCGGAGACCTGTACCTCGTAGGACTTGGCGTAGGCGGGGTCCCAGACCAGCTGCAGCGTGCGGACGGGCTTGGCCGCGCCGAGGTCCACCTGGATCCACTGCGGGTCGCTCCAGTCGCTGGCCCAGCGCGTCGTGGCGTTGCCGTCCGTGGCCAGCCCCGGGGCGCAGGGGCAGTCACCGTACTGGGCCTGGTAGGAGGAGGCGGTGGTGGGCCGGTTCAGGGCGATGTCGGTCCCGGCCACGGGCGGGGCGACGACCTTGACGGACCTGGTCTCGATGCCGGCGTTGCCGTGCCCGTCCTCGGCCTGGATGTAGACCTTCCAGACCCCGAGCTTCTCCGGGGCGGTGACGGCGAAGGTGCCGTCACCGGTGGAGCGCCACTGGGCCTCGACGAGCCGTTTGTCGCCGTTGGCGTAGTTCCCGCTGAGGAAGATCTTGGGCGTGACCTTGTCGCCTTCGGGGTCGCGGATGTCGGCGCGCACCGTGAATTCACGGCCCGCCGGGGCCGCGGAGGCCGGGTTGACGGCCATGTTCGTGATGACGGGCGGGGTGTTGTCGCCCGCGGTGGAGCCCGTGTACGCCTTCTTCACGGCGTAGTAGGACAGGCGCTTCAGCCCGTCGGGCACCAGGTTGAACCAGACACCGCCGAAGTCGTGTTCGAGGCCGTAGTGGAAGAGGGTGGCGCCGAGTGCGACACCCTGGTGTCCGGTGATGCAGCCCCAGGCCTTGGTGTAGCCGTCGGCCTTCTGCACGTCGGTGGGCTCGTCCGGGATGCCGTTGGCGTCGTCGGGGACCTCCCACTCGCCGGCGGGTCCGCCCTCGGTGATGATGTAGGGCTTGTTGTAGTTGCCGTCGATCCAGTCCTGGCGCACCTTGCAGAGGTTGCCGTAGGAGTTCATGGAGTAGAGGTCGAGGTCGGGGGCGTTGCGCTTGTAGTACGGCCAGGCACCGGTCCAGGCGTCGGTCGACGTGACGGGGTGGTCCGGATCGATGGTGTGGATCTTCTTGGCGACGTCGTTGACGAATGAGGTGTAGGCGTTGCGCTGGGCCTCCAGCTCGGTGCCGCCGTAGCAGTTCTGCAGGCCGAGGACGGACTCGTTGCCCACGTTCCACATGAGGGTCGCCGGGTGCGACTTGTAGGTGTCGACCCACTTGGCGAACTCGGTGAGCATGTTGTTCTTGTATGTCGTGTCGGTGAGGTAGTCGACGCACCCTCCGGCACCGGGGCCGCCGCCGGGCTGGAGCCAGAAACCGTTGATGACCTTGAGTCCCTGGGCGGCGGCGGCGTCGAGGAGCGGCTTCGTCGAACCGTCAGTGCCCCAGGTGCGGATGGTGTTGGCGCCCATGGACTTGATGTCGGGCAGGTATCGGGGGGCGTCGGCGACGGACGGGCCCCAGGTGAGGCCCTTGACCGTGTACGGCTGGCCTCCGACGGTCAACTGCCAGGTGCCCTGGGAGCCGGTCACCCTGACCGCGCCACCGGGAGAGGGATTGGTTCCGCCGCCGTCACCGCCGTAGACCTGGAACTCCCACAGGGAGTACCCGTAGCCGTTCGCCCGTGTGACGCCCTGCATGCGGACGTAGCGGCCCGAGCCGGAGAGGGCGAGGTCGTCGGTGCCGCCGTCGCTGCCGGTGACGGTCTTCAGGGTGCGCCAGTCCGTGCCGTTGTCGGACGCCTGGATCTCGTAGTTCTTGCCGTAGGCGGCTTCCCAGGTCAGGACGGCTCGGCTCAGGGTCCTGCTCGCCCCGAGGTCGACCTGGATCCACTCGGTGTCCCGCCGGTCGCTCGACCAGCGGGTGCCGGTCAGGTTGCCGTCGACGGCGGCGCCGGGGGCGTACGCCTCTCCTTCCTGGGAGGAGGCCGTGGCCGGCCTGCCCTGGGACAGGAGCGCGTCGGCGGCCTGCGCGTGCGGGGCCAGGCTCAGGGTCAGGGATGACGTCAGGAGGGCGCCGAGCGCGGTGAGGGACATGCCGCGGTGACGGTGCCGGCGCGAGGCGGCCGGCAGGGTGGGGGGTCTGGACACGAGTGCTCCTGGCTGATCGAGGCCGCCTGGCGCGGGGGACCGCCTCGTGGGGTTCCCGGCGTGCGGCGTTCTTCGTGGAGGGGTGCACGGTGCTGTGGGGCGGGGCCCTTCCGGGCCGGGCGGCGGGGCCGTCGGAGCCCGGCCCGGAAGGGAGGCGGAGTCGTCAACGCCCGACGGCGTCGGACGGGGGACGGCTCAGGGGTAGGAGACGACCGTCGAGGGGACGGTGGAGGTGCCGGCCGGCACCGTCGAGGCCCCCGTGTTGTTGATGACGTGCTCGTAGTGACCGTTGCCGCCCAAGGAGACGGTGAGCAGGCTGTGGAACTTCACACCGGGCTTCACCGGCGCCTTGAAGCCGTGGTCCTGGCGGATGTTCGGATCCACGTTGTAGTTGCAGTAGCTGCCCAGACCCCATGCCTCGTGGGTGGTGACGGAGTCGTCGACGCGGTAGGCCGCGTACCCCTTGGTGTCGCCGTTCTGGATGGCGGCCTGGTTGGGCGCGTCGTACGCCTTCTCGTTCTGGTAGAAGATCGTCCGGCCGCGATCGCCGTACCACTCGACGTCGTACTTGTTGAAGTGTTCGACGAACAGACCGGTGGCCAGAACGTCGTCGCCGTTCACCCGGATCCCGTAGTCCGCGCGGTTGGTCTCCCAGCCGACGCCCGCGCCGTGGTCCGCGCGCCAGACCCAGGTGTGGTCGATGATGACGTCGTCGCTGTTGACGACGATCGACGTGGTGGCCTTGCCCGCTCCCGCGCCGCCGACGCGGACGTAGACGTCCTGGACCGTGGTGGGGTCGCCGCCGTGGTCCGCGGAGGCGTTCTGCGGGCCGAGTTCCAGCAGGGTCGGGGAGTTGACGGGGCCGGCGTCGATGAGGAAGCCGGCCAGCCTGACACCGTCGACGTCCGCGACCTTCATCGCGGTGACGCCGTTGTCCGGCACGATCGTGGCGAGGCCGAGGCCGAGCACGATCGTACGGGCACGGTTGACGTTGATGGTCTGATCGACGTGGTAGACGCCCGGGGTGAACAGCAGGTTCAGGCCCTGGGTGAGGGCCTGGTTGATCGTGGCGGCCGTCGTGCCCGGCTTGACCACGTAGAACTTGCTCAGCGGAATCGACTCACCCTGCGGGGTGCCGCTCGCCCACGTGGTACCCCTGGCATTGGTCCGCTTGGCCGGCGCGAACACCTTGTACTCGGTGCCGTCCAGGTACAGGAAGGGCTTCTCACGCGAGGTGGGGGTGGTGTCGAGCGTGGTGTAGCGGGGCTCGGGGAAACCGGTGGCGGGAGCACCCTCGACACCGGAGAACGTCTGGTTCCAGACGGAGTTGGACCAGCCGCCGATCGAGCTGTCGCGGGTGTACCACTGCTGCTGCGAGTAGTTGCCGACCTGACCGTCGATCTTGGAGTCGGCGATGTAGCCGCCGGAGGCCCAGCCGTAACCGTTCGGCGCGAGGTTGAGGCCGCCCTTGACGTGCATGCGGCGGAAGGACGAGGCCTGCGAAACGGCCCAGCGGTCGGTGCCGTTGACCGGGGCGACCGCCAGGTTCTCCGCGCCGCGCCAGAAGTTCTGCGTGGCGTTGCCGTTGAACCAGCCGGCGTCGACGGTCACGTCGCCGTTGATGGTCGTGTCGTCGGGCTTGAGCCCGAGGCCGGCGATCTGGGTGTAGAAGCCGATCTGGGCGTTCAGGTTGTTGTAGGTGCCCGGCTTGAAGAGGAAGGCGTGCCGGCCGCTGCCGAACTGGGCCGACTCCTGCTCCTTGAAGACCTGGTCCAGCTTGTCCTGGATACCGGGCGTGGAGGGGTCGACGATGTGGACGTTCGGCCCGAGGTCGCCGCCGCCCGGCAGCGCCGGGCCGGCGTCGCCGCCCCCGTACACCTGGAACTCCCAGAGCGAGTAGCCGTAGCCGGTCGCCCGCGTCACGCCCTGCATGCGCACATACCGGGCCGTGCCGGAAACGGCGACGGTCTCGGTTCCGCCCGCCCCGGTGGTGGTCGAGTAGGCCGTCGACCAGTTCGTGCCGTCCGTCGACAGTTCGATCCGGTACGCCTTGGCGTACGCCGCCTCCCATCGCAGCACCACCTGGCTGAGCGCGACGGAACTGCCCAGGTCGACCTGGAGCCACTGGGCGTCGGACGCCGCGCTCGACCAGCGGGTACCGAGATCCCCGTCGACCGCTCCCACCGCCGGGGTCCCGTAGTGCTCCTGGCTCGACGCCGTGACCGGCTTGCCCTGGGACAGAAGCAGAGGAGCGGCCTGCGCCGCGGTGGTCGGGACGACCGCCAGAAGCGTGGCGGCCAGCGCGGTGACGACAGCGCCCGCGAGACCACGCCGCACCCGCCCGCGAGCGGGCGGCGAGGCAGCCGGAGGCATGCCAAATAGGGACATAGGGAATTCTCCTTGGGGGGAAACACGCGCATCGGAGAGCGCTCTGCAAAACCATGCCGCCCCTCCAGCACCCGGTCAACAACTCTGACAGGACTTTTCTTCTGTCTTGAGTTAACCCTTGGTTTATGCATTGCACACCCGCAGGTCCCTTAGCCCCGCTGCGAGTTGAGGCCCTGAGGCACAGAACGCCCCGGTGAGACGGCCGGCCGCGCGACGCGTTCGTCGCGCGGCCGGCCCCTGTGACTCAGCCTGATCCGGATCCGCCCGGCCCGAACACCCGGGCTCCCGCGTGCGCAGGTGCTGCCGGTATCGCACGGGTGAGGGTCCCGCCTCCTCGGTCGCAGGCCGAACGGCCCCTCAGACGCGGACCAGGGGGGTGTCGACCAGATGCTCGGCGAGGAACCACGTCTGCTGCTCCCCGGTCCTGATCACCTGTGAGACCAGCAGGTCGTTCGTGCCGTCGTCACCCAGCTCGATGGTCCGGGCGGCGGCGTCGTGGGCGTCGATCAGGATGGCCTCGTGAGCCTCCAGCAGCCGTGCCAGCATGGCGGGCACTTCCTCAACCCCGTCCGGCGGCCGCGGGATCGAGGTGATCTCCGCGACGTGCCTGGCATCGCCCACCGCGACTCCGCCCAGGGACTGGACGCGTTCGGCGAGGGCGTCGACGAGTTCGAGCTGCTCCTCCGCGTGCTTGTCCAGGACCAGGTGCAGCTGGTAGAAGGTCGCACCGCGCATCAGCCAGTGATGCTTCTTGTAGAGCCCGTAGAGGATCTGCGTATCCGCCAGGGCCTTGTTCAGGCGCTGGCAGGAGTACATCCGCGCCTCGTAGGACAGGCCGATCGGGAACTGCTTGACCGTGCCGAACTCCTGGATCACCTCGCCCTTCTGGTGCAACCGGGGCTGGCTGCTGCTCACGGGCCCGGAACTGGTGGTCATGGTCTTCCTCCTGCGATGCCGTGCTGTGCGTACTCGGGTGACGCTAGGCACCCGGGCGGAGGGCGCCTTGCCGGACAGCGCACGCAGGGGCGTCCGTCAGCGCACCGCGTGCAGCGGCCCGTACGCGTCGTTCGCTCTCGGGCAAGCCGCCGTGCGCCGGCGGACAGGGGCTCCCGGCCGGCCCGCTCTAGCCTCGGGACGGCCCACGCACGCGTGGCGCACACATACCCATGAGAGGCACGCATGAGCGCGAACGAGCAGGCGGACGTGGTGGTGGTCGGGCTGGGGCCCGGGGGCGAGTACGTCGCGGGCACCCTGGCCGAGGCCGGCCTGGACGTGGTGGGAGTCGAGGCGGAACTCGTCGGCGGTGAGTGTCCCTACTGGGCGTGCGTGCCCAGCAAGATGATGACTCGGGCCGGGAACGTGCTTGCCGAGGCGGGCAGGGTCTCCGCCCTCGCCGGTGACGCGGTCGTGACTCCGGACTGGGGCAGGGTCGCCGCCCGTATACGTGACGAGGCGACCGACGACTGGGACGACCGGGTGGCCGCCGACCGTCTCGTGGCCAAGGGCGGACGGCTGGTCCGGGGACGGGGCCGCCTCTCCGGGCCCCGCCGGGTGACGGTCGGCGACCGTACGTGGGAAGCCCGGCGCGGAGTCGTGCTGGCCACCGGCACCCGCCCCAGGATCCCCCCGGTACCGGGGCTCGGGGCGACGCCGTACTGGACCAACAGGGACGCCATGGCCGCCAAGGAGCTGCCCGGCTCGATGGTCGTCCTCGGCGGGGGAGCCATCGGTGTCGAACTCGCCCAGGTATTCGCCCGGTTCGGGTGTGCGGTCACCGTGGTCGAGGGACAGGACCGGCTGCTGTCGCAGGAGGAACCGGAGGCCGGGGCGCTGGCCGCGGAGGTGCTGCGGGCGGACGGGGTCACCGTCCTCACGGGCGCCCGGGCCCAGCAGGCCGGCCATGACGGCACCGCGTTCACCCTCGGCCTGGGTGACGGGGCGGAGCCGCTGCGTGCCGAGCGGCTTCTGGTCGCCGCCGGGCGCCACGCCGACCTGACCGCGCTGGGCGTCGACACGGTGGGGCTGGACCCCGCGGCGGGGGCCGTCCCGACGGACGGGCAGATGCGGGCCGGGGAGGGGCTGTGGGCGGTGGGAGACATCACCGGCCGTGGCGCCTTCACCCATGTGTCGATGTACCAGGCGCAGATCGCCGTGAGGGACATCCTCGGGGAAGCAGGTCCCGATGCCGACTACCGGGCACTGCCCCGCGTCACGTTCACCGATCCGGAGATCGGGGCCGTCGGGCTGACGGAGCGGCAGGCGCGGGCGCGGGGACTGCGCGTGCGCACGAGCGTGCTGCCCCTCGCCTCCTCCACCCGCGGATGGATCCACGGGCCGGGCAACGAAGGGTTCATCAAGCTCGTCGAGGACGCCGACCGCGGCGTACTGGTCGGCGCGACCTCGGCGGGTCCGGCGGGGGGCGAGGTGCTCTACGGGCTGAACGTGGCCGTCCACGCCGCCGTACCCGTCGACCGGCTCCGGCACATGATCTACACGTACCCGACCTTCCACCGGACGGTCGAGGCCGCGCTCGGAGCCCTGCGCTGAATCACGGCCGATCGCCCGGGCGACGGCGTCCCACGGCCCCACCGAGGAACCCCGGCCGAACGGACTCCGTCGCCCGGCGCGCGCGGTCGGGGTCCGGCCGGCCGCGTCCTCGCGGGACCGCCCCCGCCGCCGGCGCGCTGACGGCGGTCGTGGGTCGTGGTGGTCACGGCGGGACGCAGACGCGACAAGACGCAGCGGGATCTCGTTCCCGCCAGGAGCCGCCGGTCCTTCCGGCGGGGCGGGACGAATCCGGGCAGACACAGGTATCTGCGGGACCCTCGCTCACCACGTCAGGACGGCGGACACGGCGGAGACTGACCACCAGCGCACCGGTGCTGAACCGACAGCGCACGGAGAGCAGGGCAGTGCGCTCGAGGAGCGAATCCAGGGCACTGCCGGACACGCGGACGCCCGCGCTCGGCATAGCGTGAGGGCGAGGAAGCCGCGGGCCGCCGGGGCCCCGTCGGCCGGCGCCGGCACCGACGCCCCACCCGCCCCGGTGAGAGGACCCCGCATGTACAAGCTGTTGACCGACGCCGCCCGCACGCTGGTCCCGCCGAAGGGGGACCGGCACGGCCCGCTGCCGCCGCTGATGCTGACGCTGACCGTGGTGACGGGCCTGGTCGACGCCGTGAGCTATCTGTCGCTCGGGCACGTCTTCGTCGCCAACATGACCGGCAACGTGGTCTTCCTGGGGTTCGCCCTGGCGGGTGCCCGGACACTGTCCGCGTCGGCGTCCGTCGTATCGATGACCGCCTTCCTCGCCGGCGCGCTGGCGGGGGGCCGGTTCGGCACCCGGTTCGCGGCCCATCGGGGACGGCTCCTGGCCACGGCCACGGCACTGCAGGCGGTGCTCGTGGCGGCGGCCGTCATCACGGCTGCCGCCTCCGACGGCAGGATCACCACGACGGTCCAGTACACACTGATCGTGCTCCTCGGCCTCGCCATGGGGATGCAGAACGCGGTCGCCCGGCGGCTCGGCGTCCCGGACCTCACCACGACCGTGCTGACGCTGACCCTCACGGGGCTGGCCGCGGACTCCACCCCGGCCGGGGGGCCGGCGCCCCGGCCCGGCCGACGGATCCTGTCCGTGCTGGCCATGTTCCTGGGCGCGCTCGGCGGTGGCCTGCTCCTGCTGCACGCCGAGTTCACTCTCACCCTGGGTCTGGTGCTCCTGCTGCTCGTCGTGACCTCCGCGGCCGCCCATCGCCTCTCGGCCTCCGATGCCGACTGGACCCGGCCGCCGGCGTGAGCGCGGCGCCGGCCCGTCACCCGCATCGCGGGCGAGCAGCCGGCGTACGTCTCGGCGAAGCGCTTCGAGCTCCCTGCGCCCAGGGGCCACAGACGGTGCGTTCTCAGTCAACCGGCTCACACCGGCCGCTCCTACGTTGGCCATCGGCTACGCCCGTACGGCGCCTGGGACACTGCCGGATGCCCGGCGCCGCGTCCCGATCCCGGCTGGACCAGCATGAGCGCCATACCGTCAGCGAGAGACCGCCGTCCGGCTTCGGCCTGGGCCCCGTTCGCGGCGCGCGTCTTCCGCGCGCTGTGGATCGCGCAGCTGGTCTCCAACATCGGCAGCTGGATGCAGACAGTGGGCGCGCAGTGGCTGCTGGTCGGGCACAGCGCCGCACTCGTGACCCTCGTGCAGACGGCTTCCAGTCTCCCCGTCGTGCTGCTGGCCCTGCCCTCGGGCGTCCTGGCCGACCGCTACGACCGCCGAAGACTGCTGTTGGCCGCGCAGTTCGCCATGCTCACCGTCTCCACAGCGCTCGCCGTGCTGGCCTTCGCGGGCGAGCTCACTCCCGAGCTGCTGCTCGGCCTCACCTTCCTGCTGGGGTGCGGCACCGCTCTGATGGGCCCGGCCTGGCAGGCGATCCAGCCGGAGCTCGTGGACCGGGGTGAGCTGGGACAGGCGGCCGCGCTCGGCGCCGTCAACATGAACCTCGCCCGCGCCCTCGGCCCGGCATTCGGGGGAGCGGTGGTCGCGGCAGCGGGCGCGGGCTGGGTCTTCGCCTTCAACGCCGCGTCCTACCTCGGCATCGCGGCCGTTCTCACCTTCTGGCGGCGCCCCCAGGTGCAGGAGCCCCTGGCCCGGAGCGAGCGGCTCTGGACGGCCCTCGACGCCGGCCGCCGCTACGTCCGGTACGCGCCCGGCGTCCGTCGGGTCCTGTGGCGGACCGTGCTGTTCATCCCCGGCGGCGCCGCGCTGTGGTCGCTGCTTCCCCTGGTAGCCAGCCGTTCTCTGGGCCTGGGCTCGGGAGGGTACGGGCTGCTGCTCGGCGCGGTAGGCGCCGGCGCCGTGGGCGGGGCCTTCGTCCTGCCCGCCGTGCGGCGCGCTCTGGGCGCCAACGGCACGCTCGCCGCGGGCGCCGTCGTCTTCGCCGGAGTCCTGGCGCTCCTGGCGACGGTGCGGACCCCCTGGGTCGCGGTGGTCGCACTGCTGCCGGCCGGCGTGGCCTGGATCGGTGTGCTGTCGACCCTCAACGCGGCGCTCCAGACGAGGCTGCCGGGGTGGGTCAGGGCCCGGGGACTCGCCGTCTACCTCCTGGTGTTCCAGGGCGGTCAGGCGCTGGCGGCACCCGTGTGGGGCGCGCTGGCCGACGGGCCCGGGCTGACCGTCTCCCTCCTGGCGGGCAGCGGGCTGCTCCTGGCTGGCGCGGTGGGTGCGCGGCGCTGGCCGCTGCACGGCATGGAGGGCATCGACCCGACGCCGTCCGATCACTGGCCCGTTCCGCCCTTGGTGTTCGAGCCCGGACCGTCCGACGGCCCCGTGCTGGTCTCCGTGGTGTACCGGGTCGACGCATCGAACAGCGCCGCCTTCACCGCTCGCATGGAGCGCGTGGCCCGTTCGCGTCGGCGCACGGGAGCCCTCACGTGGGGGCTCTTCCAGGACGGCGCCGATCCGGAGCGATTCGTCGAGAACTACCTGGTCGGCTCGTGGTCGGGGCATCTCGCCCAGCACCGCAGCCGACTCACGGCCACCGATCACCGTGACGAGGAGCGGGCGCGCCGCCTCCTGGTGGAGGGCACCGCACCGGAGGTGACCCATGCCTTCGACGCTGCCGCGGGGCCCGTGGTGCCCGGGGCGGAGAAGCCGGTGGGGTGGGCGACGCCCACCCGGCCGGGGAAGGGCGGGGCGCCGGCCCTCGGCACCGGTCTCGATGGCTGACCGGCCGGGGCCCGGCCGTCGGTCGCGCAGGTGACCCGGCCTCCAACTCCTGCTGCCTGCGGCGGGCACGGGCTCGGCCTACTCGGTTCCGGTCGTACGGCAGTCCGCCGAGCCGCCCGCCGGCGGCGGGGCCCGGTGGGCGCGGAGGCCGTCGAGGCGAGCGCGGGCGTCGGCGAGGCTGCTGGGGTCGGCCGCCTTGCCGAGGGAGACAGCACGGGTGAAGGCGGTGCGGGCCTCGTCGTGGCGGCCGGCGGCCAGCAGGGCGTCGCCGAGCCGGACCAGGGCACGGCTCTCCAGACCGTGGTTGGCGCTGTCCCGCCAGAGGTCCGCGGCGGCGCGCAGGTGGGCGGCGCCCTCGGACCAGTTTCCGAGGGCGGTGTGGGCGAGGCCGAGGTTCATCTGCAGCGTCGTACGGGTGAACGCGGCGATATGCGGTTCGATGCGGTCGCCGGCCTGATCGAGGAAGGCCAGGGTGCGCAGGATCTCCGCGATGGCTTCCTCCTGCCGGCCTCCCAGGGAAAGATTCTGGGCGGTGTTGCTCATGGCCTGGAGGGTGCCGTGGAGGTCACCGACGGTTTCGAAGAGCCCGGCCGCCTCACGGTTGTGCCGCGCCGCCCCGGCATGGTCGCCCAGCAGACCGAGGGCCCAGGCACGGTAGTAATGGGCCCATCCCTGCTGCGGGAGGTCTCCGGCGCGCCGGGCGGCGGCGAGGGCCTGGGCGGTGCGCTCGACGCTGTCGCGGGTGCGGCCCTCGCAGATCAGCAGGGCCCAGGCGTGGTAGTTCAGTTGGGTGGCTTCGACGAGCGGGTCCCGCAGTGCCTGGGCGCTGCGGACGGCGGTTCGGAAGACCTCGGGCCAGTGCCCCCAGAAGATCCACTGGTCGGAGAACCAGTGCAGGGCCTCGGCGACCTCCACGACGGTGGCGTGCTGCCCTGCCGCGGCGGCCGCGCGCAGGGCGGCGAGCCAGTTGTCGCCTTCGGCCTGGAGCCACTGGCGGGCGCGCTCGGCGGTGGACAGGTCGACGTCACCCTGCCAGGTGGGGGGTGGGGCGCCGTGGTCGGGTTCGTACCAGCGCCCGGCCACGACCGCGGTTTCGAGCAGCCAGCGGTGCAGTGCCGACCGGGCCGCCTCGGCGCTCCCGTCGGGCTCCTCGGCCCGCAGCCGGCCTCGGGCGTACAGGCACAACAGGTCATGGAAGCGGTAGCGGTCCCGGTCGGTTCCCAGCAGTCCGCTCTCGACCAGTTCTTCCAGGGTGTCCTCCGTGTCGAACAGCGGCCGGCCGGTCAGCCGGGCGGCGCCGGCGGCGTCGACATCGGGGCCGTCGACCAGGGACAGCAGCCGGAAGAGGCGGGCTGCCCTGGGGGTGAGCTGGCGGTAGGACAGGTCGAAGGCTGCCGAGAGATGCAGGTCACCGGCGGTCAGCGTGTCCAGGCGGCGCTCTTCGAGCGCGAGACGGTCGGCGAGGCGGCGCACGGTCCAGCCGCTGCGGGTGGCCAGCCAGTTTCCCGCAACACGCAGGGCGAGCGGCAGATGCGCACACCGCTGGGCGACCTCGGCGAGCGCGTCCGGGTCGGCGTCCGCGCGCTCCTGTCCGACCAAGGGGGTCAGGAAGGCGGCGGATTCCGCGGGGGAGAGCTCGCCGAGGGGCAGCCGGTGAACGCTCTCCAGGCCGGTGAGCATCCTCCGGCTGGTGATCATCACCATGCCCGTACCGGCGCCCGGCAGGAGCGGGCGGACCTGTGCTTCGTCGCGGGCGTTGTCCAGCACCAGCAGACAGCATCGTTCGGCCAGTGCCTGCCGGTACAGCTCCGGGTGGCCCTGCGGACCGGCCTTGGCCAGGTCCCGGTCCGGCACCCCCAGGGCCTTCAGGACACGGAGGATCAGCTCGGCCGGGCCGGGCGGGGTCTCGTCCATGCCGCGCAGGTCGACCATGAGCTGCGCGTCGGGAAAGCGGTCGGCCAGCATGCGGGCGGCGTGCAGTGCCAGAGTGGTCTTGCCCGTCCCCGGGGGCCCCGGCAGCGCCACGACCACCGGCAGCCCGGAGGCCGCCTCCTCTGCCAGTGCCGTCAGCCGTGCCAGCTCGGCCTCTCGGCCGACGAAGTGGTGGATGCCGCGCGGGAAAGCGCGCACACCGACCGTGGTGTGGCGGGGGTCGCGGCCGGCCCGGGCGGCGGCCAGCAGACGCTCGCGCTCCGCCTCGCCCAGCCCCAGCCCGTCCGCCAGCGCGGCGACCGTTCCCCGCTGCGGAGTCGCCCGCCGCCCCCGCTCGAGATCCCCGATCCCGCGGACGCTCACCCCCGACGCCTCCGCCAGCGCCTCGATCGTGAGAGACGCCGCCAACCGCGACTGCCGCAACAGCGGCCCGAATCCCTCACCACCCACGTCGGCCACCCGGCCCCACCTGCTCCCTCACGTCACCCAGGCCCGAACCACCGGTATCCGAGCAAACCGGGGCGTCCTGCCGCAAGGGAGACTCTACGGCGGCCGGCCAGGGGCCTCCGCCCGGCTGCCCCGCTGCCGGAACCCCGGGAGCGGGGCAGCCGGTCCGCGGTCCCGCGGGCGCAGGCGAACCGAGGGTGGAGGAGAGGGTGGAGGTGCGGCGGTCAGTGCCGCAGCTCGGCCTCCAGCCACTGCACGGCTTCGGGAGTCACGGGATCGGTGATGTCGGCGAACTCCTCGTGCTTCTTGAGGAACTTCGCGACGTAGGGGCAGACCGGCACGATGCGCTTCCCGGAGGCGCGTACGTCGGTCAGGGCCTGCTGCACGAGTACCGCGGCCAAGCCCTGTCCGGCGAAGGCGTCGTCGATTTCGGTGTGGTAGAAAACACGCTGGTCATCGCGGTCCCGGTAGGCGGTGAGGCCTGCGGCTGCGCCGTCGACCAGGATCTCGTAACGGTGCTTGTCGTGCACTCGCCGGACAGTGGGAGCGGCGGCGGGCTGGGTCATGATGTGCCTTTCAGTGTCGGGTCGGGTTGGTGCGCGGTGCGAGGGTGGCGTTCGGCAGGGCGGGCGCGGGCAGACGGTCGCCGTCGTACGCTTCGACGCTGCCGAAGCGGTCGGACTCGTTCTGCCATGCCGTCCTGGCTTCCGCGATGTCTTCGTGGCTGCGGCCGATGAAGTTCCACCACATGACGATCTCTTCTTCGAACGGTGTCCCGCCGAGCAGGACCGCCCGAGCGGGGGTGTCCGTCTCGTTCGTCAGCGTCAGCGTGTCGTTTCCCGTGCGCAGGTATCCGAGTTCCGTCGGCCGGAGGGGCGTTCCGGAGAATCGGACGTTCCCCCGGTCGACCAGCAGCCCGAACTCGAAGGAGGGATTCACCGGCAGGGTGGTCGTCGAGCGTGGCTCGAGGAGGAGTTCGGCGCCGAGCAGGGGAGTGAACGTCCGCACCGGAGAGGTGTCGCCGGCCAGAGACCCCAGGAACACTCTGATCTCCGCCCCGCCCACCCGGACCGGGCTCGGGACGTGATGCCGGAAGTCCCGGCCGGTGTGCCGGTGCTCTTCGGGCAGAGCCACCCACAGCTGCACGCCGTGCAGGACCGTGGTGCGGGTGGTGGAGACCTCCGTATGACTGATGCCGTACCCACCGGTCATGAGGTTCAGCTCACCGGGCCGCACCAGGGCGTGGGTGCCCATGCTGTCGCGGTGTTCGATCTCTCCGCTGAACAGCCAGCTCACGGTCTGCAGGCCGGTGTGGGGATGGGGAGCGACGTCCATGCCGCCGGTGTCGGCCACGTCGTCGGGGCCGTAGTGGTCGGCGAAACACCAGGCCCCGATCAGTGTGCGGGCCCGCTGCGGCAGCGTCCGGCGGACCGTCATCGCCCTCGGGCCGCCCAGCGGGACGTCCCGCGCGGTCAGCACGTCGACCTGTGAGGCGCTCGCGCCGTGCTCCGAGGCACCCCCGGGCAGGCCGGTGGGATCCGTGTCGACGTTGCTCATCGCTCTCCCTCTCACGCGCTTTCACGCGAAGGTAATTTCGTATTCAACAATAATGCCTGATACTAAGTCCCTGTCCCGGCTCTCGCTCGGCAGACCGAGCGAGAGCGCAAGCGGCCCCGAAGGAGCCCACGTTGAGCAACACCGCAGCAGCCCCCGCGAGCCGCCGGGTCTTCATCGACAAGCAGAGCCCCAAGGCCTACCGCGCGCTGGTAGGGGCCGCCGACGCGGTCCGCGCCGTCGCCGACGAGGCGGGCCTCGACCGCCGCCTGGTGGAGCTGATCAACCTCCGCGTCTCGCAGCTCAACGGCTGCGCCTTCTGCCTCGACGTGCACACGAGGGCCGCGCTGCGCGCCGGCGAGACCACCCAGCGGCTGGGCGTGCTGGCCGCGTGGCGCGACACCGGACTCTTCACGGAGCGGGAACGCGTGGCACTCGCCCTGGCGGAGGCGACCACCGACCCGGCGAACGCGACCGCACAGGACAGCGCATACGAGTCGGCCCGCCAGGTCCTCGACGACGATGAGATCTCCGCGGTGATCTGGGTGGCGATCACCATCAACGCCTTCAACCGGGTCTCCGTCCTGAGCAAGCACCATGTCCGCAGGACCCCCTCGATACCCGGATCCTCAGCTGAGTGATCACCACCTCGTGCGCGGGTGACCCCCGTCCGGACGCCTGGGCCCCTCCGTACGGATCAACGCCGCGCACAGCACACTAGGGCGACCGGGGACGGCGCCTTGCCCGTGGGTGCACCACATGTGGCCTCTCCGCGCCTCGGAGTGGTGGCGGGGAACGCTCCCGCCGCGCGTGCCGGGGCGCCTGCCGACGTGCCGACGGCATCCGCCCCCTCAGGGCGCGGGGACCTCGGCAGCGCGGCCCTGAGGCCGTGACCTGGAGAAACACGCCGTATTCTGCCGTCGGGGGAGAACGAGGGGCGGTCATGTCGGAGAAGTCGTTCGCGGTGGTGCTACGGGGTCTGCGGCAGCGGAGCCGTTTGACGATGGAGGGGCTGGCCGAGGTCTCGGGCGTGAGCGTCCGGGCGATCGGCGACATGGAGCGGGGGCGCAGCCGGGTACCGCAGCGGCGCACGGTGGTGGCGCTGGCGGAAGGGCTGGGCCTGGCGGATGCGGAGCGGGAGGCGCTGCTGGTCGCGGCGCGTGCGGCCCGTGCGGCGCGTGCGGCACGTGCGGTGGCGGGGACCGTGGTGCCACGGCCCGTGGGGGACTTCACGGGACGTGATCGTGAGCTGGCGCGGCTGACCGAGGCCGCAGCACGCTCGGGCGCCGGCGTGGGGGCGTCGGTCTCGGTCGTCTCGGGCCCTCCGGGGTGCGGGAAGACGACGCTGGCGCTCAAGGCGGCAGCAGACCTGGCGGGAGACTTCCCCGACGGGTGCTTCGTGGTCGATCTGCACGGAGTGGAAGGCCCTCTGGACCCGGGCGAGGCTCTGCTGAAGCTGCTGAGGGCTCTCGGGGTGCCGGACCGCTGGCTGGCGCAGGAGGATCCGCAGGGTCGTGCGGGGCTGCTGAGGTCGCTGTTGGCCGAGCGCAGGTGCCTGGTGGTCCTGGACAACGCCCGCGACGAGGGCCAGGTCCGTCCGCTGCTGCCCGGAGGAGGGCGGAGCCTGGTGCTCGTCACCAGCCGGCGGCCCTTGACCGGCTTGGAGGATGTGGACCGGGTGGCGCTGTCGGAGATGGCGCAGCCGGAGGCGGTCGAGTTGCTGCGCCGGATCCTGGGCGAGGCGCGCGCCGATGCGGAGGCGGACGCTGTGGCGCGGGTCGCGGAACTGTGCGGGCGTCTGCCCCTGGCCTTGCGGGTGGCGGGAAACTGGCTGACGGTCAGGTCCGGGTGGAGCGTCGGGCATCTGGTCCGCCGCCTCTCCGACGAGGAGCGCCGGCTGGGCGCCCTGGCCGAGGGCGAGGTGCGGGTGGAGGCGGCGTTCGAACTCTCCTACCGGCAGCTGACCCGCCAGGCCGCCCGAATGCTGCGGCTCCTGAGCCTGGTCCCGGGGCCGGACATGACGGCCGCCTACGGAGCGGCGCTGACCGCGACCGGCGTCTTCGAGTCCGAGGACGTGATGGAGGAACTGGTCGAGGCCGGCCTGCTGCAGGCCACCCACACCGGCCGCTACCAACTGCACGACCTCCTGAGGCTCTTCGCCCGCGCCCACCTCGCCCGCGAGGAGGACCCCGGCGAGCGGGAAGCGGCCGAGGACCGGCTGCGGACCTGGCTGCTGGAGACGGCCGTGGTCGCCGGCCGCTGGTACAAGCCCGGGTACGGCGCGCCGCCGTCCTCCTGGCAGGGCCTGGTCCCGCTGGAGAGTGCCGAACAGGCCCGGGCCTGGCTCCAGAGCGAGTCTCCCGCCTGGCTCGCCGCGCTGCGCGGCGCCGCCCACAGGGGTGAGCACACCCTGGTCGTGGAGACCGCCGACGCCATGGGATGGTTCTGCGGCGTGTGGGTGTGGGGGCACTGGACCGAGGTCTTCCGTCTGTCCGGCGAAGCCGCCGCCGCACTCGACGACCCGTACCTGCGGGCTGTCCACCTCAACTACTGCGCCTGGGCCCTGAGCATCTGCGAGCACAGGGACCGGGAAGCCATCGAACGGGCCGACGAAGCACTGGAATTCGCCCGCCGTGCCCAGGACGCCACGCAGCAGGCCTGGGCACTGATGTACGCGGTGACTCCGCACCGGCGGTTCGGCGAGCTCCAGGAGGCCTTCGAGAAGGTCAGCGCCGCTGCCGACCTGTTCGAAACAGCCGGTGACCACGATGGCTGGATCGGAGCCGTGGGCGTCTACGGAGGCTGCCTGCGCGACCTCGACCGTGCCGAGGAAGCCCTGGTCCAGCACGAGCGCGTCGTCGCTTTCCTCGACGCGCCCGAATGCCCGGTGACCGGGCACGCCGCCGACACCTACCGCGCCATTGCGACCGGCGCTCTCGGTCACGACTACGCCGCTCTGGGCCGGTGGCGCGAGGCCGCCGACTTCTACCGCGAAACGGTGGACCAGGCCCACCGGACCGGCCAGACCATCCTGGAGGGCCTGACACTCCTGGGTCTGGGTGAGGTCCTGCTCGAACTGGGCGAAGCCGAGGAAGCCCGCTCCTGCTTCCGTCGGGTCGTGTCCCTCGGAGACGCGGCCGACAGCAGCCACCGGAAGACAGCACAGGAGCGCCTGGACGCGCACCCCGCCGAGTGAGCGACGCCCTGGCGTGTGCCACACGGCTCGTACGGATCCCTTCTCCGTCCCCGGGCCGGGTAGGGGCGCGGGCCCGCTCGCGTACCCGGAGGACCCTCCGCGCGCACCCGCGTACACCTGGCCCCGCGCGGACGGGATCAGCCGCGGTGCCGGTGCAGGGCGACGTGCACGGTGTCGAGGGCCTGGGCGAGAGCCGCACGGGCGGCGTCGGTGTCGCGCAGCGGATCCAGCAGCATGAAGCCGTGGACCGTCCCGTGGTAGCGCATGGAGACGACCGCGACTCCGGCCGCCCGGAGCTTCGCCGCATAGGCCTCACCCTCGTCGCGCAGCACGTCCGCCTCGCTGGTGACCACCAGCGCCGGAGGGAGCCCGGTGAGCTGCTCCAGGGTCGCCCTCAGCGGGGACGCGGTGGCCTCGCCGCGCTGCTGCGCATCGGGGAGGTACTGGTCCCAGAACCAGCGCATGGTGTCGCGGCCGAGGAAGTAGCCCCTGGCGAACCGCTGGTACGACGGGGTGTCGAAGTCGGCGTCGGTGATGGGGCAGAGCAGCACCTGATGCAGCAGCCGCACCCCGCCGCGCTCCTTGGCGAGGAGGGTCAGCGCCGCCACCAGGTTGCCGCCCGCCGAGTCGCCCACGGCGGCCATCCGGCTCCCGTCCAGACCGATCTCGCCGCCCTGCCGGCAGATCCATTCCGCGACCGCGTAGCACTGCTCGACGGCGACCGGATACTGCGCCTCGGGGGCGCGTTCGTATTCGACGAAGACCACGGCCGCGTCCGTCCCGAGGGCGAACGCGCGCACCAGACGCTCATGGGTGCGGGCATCGCCCTGGACCCAGCCCAGCCCGTGCAGGAAGAGCACCACCGGGATTCTGCCGACGCTGTCGGCGGGCTTGACCACCTGCACCCGTACGTGACCGGTCGGGCCGCCCGGCAGCGCGAACCACTCCGTGGAGGTGTCCTGCTCCGGGGACGGACCCTCCTCGCCCTGCAATCGGACCAGGTCCAGCCGGACCTGTTCCAGGTCCGGGTCGTGCCCCGGCGGAGGGCAGGTGTGGCTGTCCACGAACGCTCGCGTGGGCTGGTCCAGGACCGGGTGCCGAAGGGGCGAGCGGGGGAAGTCGGTCACACGGTCTCCTGCCGAGAGGGCCAAGGGATGAACTTCGAGGGAGGGGCGGTCCGGCGCACCGCATCACGGTCGCCGGGCGGCGGAGCGACGCTGCGGACGCCGGCCGGGACAGTGCCCGCCGCGGGGCAGCCCGCACGGCTCCGAGCGGGCACCCTACCCCCTGGAAGGCGCACGGCCGGCCCCCGGTCGGCCGACTGCCGCGGACCTTGGCGTCGGCGCGCCTGCGGGGGCCGGCGCGAGGCCGTCCTGGGGAGTGCGCAGGTCCCGCCACTCACGGGGGGAGACGCCGTAGACGGTGCGGAAGACCCGGCTGAAGTGGGCGGGGTTGACGAAGCCCCACCGCTGGGCGACGGCGGACACGGTGGGGGCCGTCCTGCCCCGGCGGGCCAGTTCGCGGCCGCATTCCTCCAGGCGCCGTTTCTGGATGAGCCGCCCGACGGTGGTCCCCTCGCCTTCGAACAGCCGGTGGAGGTACCGGGTGGAGATCCGGTGCGCCCGGGCGATGCTCTCGGGCGACAGGTCCGGGTCACCCAGGTTCCGGTTGATGTGGTCGCGGACGCGGAGGAGCAGATGGCTGCGCGCGGTGTCCTCGGCCTCCGTGCCGCTCGGATGGGCCCGCTCGGTGATCAGAGTGGCGAACAGGTCGACGACATGGCCGGCCAGCCGGTCCGCGACGGCCGGCGGGTAGGCGTCCGGCGAGGCGGCCAGGGATGCCAGAAACGGGAGCAGTACCGCACCGAAGCCGTTCCTGGTGCCGATGGCGTGGCCGGTGGCCTGCCGGATGTCGCTGTCCGGCACGCCCAGCATGCGGCGGGGCAGTTGGAAGACGTGGGTGGCGAACCGCTGCGGATAGTCGAAGGAGTACGGTCGGCTCCTGTCGCACACCACGAGGTCTCCCTCACCCACCTCGGCCCGTCGGCCGTCCTGGATGAAGGTGGCCGTGCCCGATATCTGCACACCGACGGCCACCAGCGCCTCGGACGAGCGGGCGATCAGTGCGGGAGTGCGGCTGAGGTGCTCCGCGTCGGCCTCCATGCTGGAGACCTGGAGGTATCCGAGTCGGCTGGTGACGATCCGGGCGTCGAAGAGGCCGTCGCCGTGCGGGGTGACGGCCACGGGCACGAGCGTCCTGTTCACCGCGTCGTTCCAGTAGGCGACCCTGTCCTGGTCCGGCACCGAGGTGGTCGTCAACACCGAGCTCAATGTGCTCCTCTTTCAGAAGTGGCTCAAGGGCCGCAACGGACGGCTGGACCTGCCCGGCAGGACCGGGCGGCCCGCTGTACGGGCAGCGCCCTCGCCGGAGAGCGCGACCGGGCTGTTTCCGTCCGGTCCGGGTTCCCGCCCGCAAACACAGCCAATCAGGGGAGGGCTTCGGTCTCCAGGCAGAACCACAGGCAGAAAGGGCGGGAGCGGACAGCCGCATGCGGTGCTGTGCGGACCGGCGCGGTGCGCAGGGGCGCCATGAGGCAGGAATCGGCTCCGCCTCGCCCGTCAGGTGCTCCGGGTACGGCCGGGGCGCCGCCGTCACCGCCGGAACGGCGGCTCGATGGCCGCAGCAGAAACCCGGTGGGACACCGACGCCGGGGGGCGGCGCCGTCACGCCGGAAGGGTGGTGCGATGGCCGCGACAGGAACCCCATGGGGCACCGGCACCCCGGGGCGCAGCGGGGCGCGCACACCGGTGCGCTCGCCCCGCGCGCTCGGGCACCGGCGGCACCGGCGAGAGGGAGCGGGGCACAACGGCGGCCCCCTGCCGGTTCTGTCGGGGGTGCTCACTCGCGGAGCAGGAGGGTGCGGCGGCTCGCCGGGCACGGTCTCCGGATGCCCGGCGGAGGCGGCCCTGCGGTGGGCCGCCCCTGCTGCCCTCACCGGCCAGGAGCGATCCGGGCGGCGAGGAGGTTGGGGTCGTGGTTCGTGGAGTAGGCGCCGCTGGCGATGGAGGCCGTGGTGCCCCGTACGGCAAGGGACGTCGGGTTCTCCAGCCCGTCGGCAGCCGTCAGCACCACGACGTGAGTGCCGTCGGGCCTCACCAGGACAACCTCGTTGTCCGCGTTGATCGCGGCCAGCAGGGTGTCGCCCGGACCGGTGAACGCGAAGTCGTCGATGTTCACGAGGCCGGTGGCACGGGTCTCGACTCGGCCGGCGACGCCCTGACGGGTCAGCGGGATGCGCAGCACCGTGCCCTTGTCCAGGTTGGACACCCAGGCCGCGCCATGGTGGATCTTGATGCCGTTGGCTCCCAGGAAGCCGGAGGCTTCCAGTTCGGGTGCGGTGGCCCAGATCCGGGGCGTGCCTCCGGCGGTGGGCACCCGCCAGACCGTGCCCAGGACCGAGTCGGCCACGTAGAGCAGGCCGCTGTGCCGGTCGAGCGCCAGGCCGTTGGGCAGGCTGTCGGCCGGGAGCGCGGCGATGCGCTCCGCCGTGCCACCGGGACGCAGACGCCACACGCCGGTCAGGTCGCTGCTGCCGGTGGCGTACGAGAAGTACAGCGTTCCGTCATCGGTCCGGACGACACCGCCGAGGAAGGGCGAGGCCAGGACGGGAGTGGCGGTGCCGGCCGACGGCGCCGGCAGCGTCGCGAGGACGTGCACCCGGCCTGCGGGGGTGATGCGGGCGACCTGGCGACTGAACGCGAAGGTGACGTCGGCGCTGCCGCCGGGTTCCAGGGTGATGTTCTCCGGCCGCTGCCCGTCGGCCATGTTCAGATGCGACACGAAGCGCACGTCGGAGACGGGGGCGGTGGCGGCGGTCGCCACCCCGGCGGTGGTCGCGGCGAGGACCGCCGCCGCAACCGCGGCCAGAAGGGCGGTCCGCCTGACCTGCATGGTTCTTGCCATTGCCTCTTGCTTTCTGTTGGTTCTGCTTCTCTGCGGATCGTGCGTGGGGTGGGTTGCGCGCGCCCGGGCGTCGGAACACCTGTGCGGCTCGAAGCCGGCTGCGGCACTGACCGGTCCGTCGCCGGAGTGAGCCGGTGCCGCGGCCGGAGGACCGGTGAAGAGGACACCCGCCCCCGGCGGCAGGGGAGTACTCCGGACGGCCTGGTGGCGAAGACCGATGGGGATCAGGCCTCGCCGGGTGCGGCCGCGCGGTACCTACCTGGTGACTCCTTCGGAGGTCTGCCGTCAGGACCCGCGCGGGACCCCGTCGAGCGGGACGTGCCGGGGATGTCCCGCGCGGGGGCCGCGTCGAGCGGGACAACCCCGGCACGTGAGGAACACTAGGAACCGCCGGGCGGCGTATTTGTCTCTCCGCGCCCTGCCTATGGCCTGGGCGTGCCCCTGTACGCGGGCGAGGGGGGAAGAAGCGTCGCCGAGGGCATCGACGCTGCGTGCGAACGGCGACGCGGACCAGGTCGCCGCGGCCGTGGGCCGGGAGACGGCGACCGGGGGGAAACGCCTTCCAGTTCTACGGGCTGAGCGGACCGCCTCCGGGGCGAGGGCGCCCTCGGCGTCGGTCTTCCCCCGTCGTCCGTACAGCGCCGGCCCGCCACGTGACGGGTCGGTGAAGCGCAGCCGGAGGGGTTTGCCCGGACGAGCCGCTCGAGCTCCTCGGCGGTGACCTCGTCGATGTGCAACACCGCAATGCTGTCCGCAAGTTCGTCACCCTTCTCCAGGTACCGGGTGTCGGCGTTCGGACATCCGACTTGACCGACAGCCGGTCGATGGCATGTCCTACGGTTTTCCGGAAGGGGTCCGGAGAATCTTCGGAAGCACTGTCGACGGAGGTGGAACACGTGGCCCTGGATGGCACCCGGCCCAAGGCAACCACGGAGGGCCCGGGCGGGCCGGCCAAGGTGACGATCACCGAGATCGCGCGTGAGGCCGGAGTGTCCGTGCCGACCGTCTCGCGGGTCGTCAACGGGCGCTCCGATGTCTCACCCGCCACCCGGGCCCGTGTCGAGGACCTGCTGAACCGGCACGGCTACCAGCGCCGGCCGGCCGCACCCGGGACCCGGGCGGCCCTGCTCGACCTGGTCTTCAACGATCTCGACAGCCCATGGGCCGTGGAGATCATCCGAGGCGTCGAGGAGGTCGCGCACGAGGCGAGTGTGGGAACGGTGGTCTCCGCGATTCACGACCGGGCGGGCGCCGCGCGGCAGTGGATGACCAACCTGCGCGCCCGGGCGTCGGACGGCGTGATCCTGGTGACGTCTGTGCTCGAACCCGGGCTGCACGGCGAACTGCGCCGCCTGGGCGTGCCGTTGGTGGTCGTGGACCCCGCCGGTTCGCCGGCGACGGAGGCCCCCACGGTCGGCGCCACCAACTGGGCGGGCGGGATGGCGGCGACCGAGTACCTCCTGCGCCTCGGGCACCGTCGGATCGGGTTCATCGAGGGCCCGCCGCGGCTGCTGTGCTCCCGGGCCCGGCTCGACGGCTACCGGGCCGCACTGGACGGGGCGGGTGTGGCCGCCGATGACGCGCTCGTGGTGTCCGGCGACTTCTACCACGCGTCCGGATTCACCGGCGCGGGGCGGCTGTTGGAGCTGCCCGAACCGCCGACCGCGATCTTCGCAGCGAGCGATCAGATGGCGCTCGGTGCGATCGAGGCGCTGCGTCGGCGCGGCCTTCGGGTGCCGGAGGACATGAGCGTCGTCGGCTTCGACGATCTGCCGGAGGTGCGCTGGTCGGCACCGCCCCTGACCACGATCCGTCAGCCTCTCTCCGATATGGGCAAGCTGGCGGCTCGGATACTCCTCGACCTCGCACGGGACGTCGAACCGGCCTCCCCGCGGATGGAACTCGCCACTGAGCTGGTGGTCCGGGAGAGCACCGCGCCGCCGCGCTCCGCATAGCGAACACTGCACACAGTGGGTGTCAACGCCCTTTCTTGTCAGGGCCGTTGACACCCACGACGCATGCCCGTAACTTCCATGGCCGCCCCCGAGAATTATCGGCAGCCTTCCGGAAGGTGCACGATGCCACCCTTCGACCGAGCCGACACGTCCGCGTCCGGCACCGCGTTCCCCGCCTTCTCCCGTCCCCGGTTCTGGGGGACGGCGTCGGCCGTGGAACCGGGCGCGGCGATCCTCTCCGCTTGCTCGGAAATCCGGGTCCGCGACCACCGGCAGCATGCGCCGGACCGTCGTGGCCTGGTGGAACATCCGGACCACGGAGCCGGTCGGGCCCGGGCGGGCCTGGCATGCGAGGCCGCGCACCTCGACGCGCACATCACGCTCGTCACGCTGGAGAACGACGCCGACAAGGCGAAGACGACAGCGCTGACCACTTCCGGAAAGCCGCCGGACATTCGCCCCACGCGGGGCGGCGGCGCCCTCAGGCAGCAGACCCGGGCGGACCTCGTGGAGGACCTCACGTCGTCCGTCAGCTCCTTGAGCGACACCTTCGTGCCGGCGTCGGCCGAGCCGTACCAGTTCGACGGGCAGACGTACGCCCTGCCCGTCGAACTGCGCGCTTCCATCCATCCGTGATTACTCTCCTGGAGGCTCAGTCATGGGCTTGAACGCCATTCGTCCCCCCACCGTCCGCCGGAAGATCGGCGGTCTGTGTATGGCGCTGATCGTGGGCGTCCTCGGTTCGGCCGCCGCGCTGGCGGCGCCGCCGTCCGCGCAGGCCGCCGAGAGCACGCTCGGAGCCGCGGCGGCGCAGAGCGGCCGCTACTTCGGCACCGCCATCGCCTCGGGCAGGCTCAACGACTCGACGTACACCACGATCGCGGGCCGCGAGTTCAACATGGTGACGGCCGAGAACGAGATGAAGATCGACGCCACCGAACCGCAGCGGGGCCAGTTCAACTTCACCGCCGGTGACCGCGTATACAACTGGGCCGTGCAGAACGGCAAGCAGGTGCGAGGTCACACCCTGGCCTGGCACTCCCAGCAGCCCGGCTGGATGCAGAGCCTCAGCGGCAGCACGCTGCGCCAGGCGATGACCGACCACATCAACGGCGTGATGGGCCACTACAAGGGCAAGATCGCTCAGTGGGACGTCGTGAACGAGGCCTTCGCCGACGGCAGTTCGGGAGCCCGGCGCGACTCCAACCTCCAGCGCAGCGGCAACGACTGGATCGAGGTCGCCTTCCGTACCGCGCGCGCCGCCGATCCGGCCGCCAAACTCTGCTACAACGACTACAACGTCGAGGACTGGACCTGGGCCAAGACCCAGGCCATGTACGCCATGGTCCGGGACTTCAAGCAGCGCGGCGTGCCGATCGACTGCGTCGGCTTCCAGTCGCACTTCAACAGCGGCAGCCCGTACAACAGCAACTTCCGCACCACCCTGCAGAGTTTCGCCGCCCTCGGCGTCGACGTGGCCATCACGGAACTCGACATCCAGGGCGCCTCGGCCACGACCTACGCCAACGTGACCAATGACTGCCTGGCCGTCTCGCGCTGTCTCGGCATCACGGTCTGGGGCGTGCGCGACACCGACTCCTGGCGGTCGCAGGACACGCCGCTGCTGTTCAACGGCGACGGCAGCAAGAAGGCCGCCTACACCTCCGTCCTCAACGCACTCAACGGCGGCACCACCACCACGCCCCCGACCGGTTCCGGACAGACCAAGGGTGTCGGTTCAGGCCGCTGCCTGGACGTGCCCGGCGCCGCCACCACCGACGGCACCCAGGTCCAACTGTGGGACTGCAACAACCGCACCAACCAGCAGTGGGCCTACACCGCCGCAGGTGAGCTCAGGGTCTACGACAACAAGTGCCTGGACGCCGCAGGCACCGGCAACGGTGCCAAAGTCCAGATCTACAGCTGCTGGGGCGGCGACAACCAGAAATGGCGCCTCAACTCCGACGGCTCCATCGTCGGCGTCCAGTCCGGCCTCTGCCTTGACGCGACCGGCAACGGCACCGCCAACGGCACCCTGATCCAGCTCTACTCCTGCTCGGGCGGCAGCAACCAACGCTGGACCCGCACCTGATCCGGCGCGGCGAAAGGGTGAACCGATGAAGACCGATGGTGCGGGTTCCCCCGCCCCTCCCCAACGACATCGCTGGTGGTCCCGGCTCGCCGCCGTCGTGGCGGCGACCCTCGCGATCGGCATGCTCGTCGCGGTGAACCCGTCGCCCGCCGAGGCGGCGACGGTGGACACCCAAGCCTGGTACGTCCTGGTCAATCGCAACAGCGGGAAGGCACTGGACGTCTCCGGCGTGTCCACCGCCGACGGCGCGCGGATCAACCAGTGGACGCGCCACGACGGAACCAACCAGCAGTGGCAGTTCGTGGACTCCGGCGGCGGGTTCTACCGGCTCAAGGCCCGGCATTCGGGCAAGGTTCTCGACGTGGCCGGCTCCTCTGCCGCCGACGGTGCCGCGATCGCGCAGTGGGCCGACGGCAACGGGGTCAACCAGCAGTTCCGCCTGGCCGACTCCGACGCGGGCCACGTCCGGCTGATCAACCGCAACAGCGGCAAGGCCGTGGAGGTCCAGGGCGGCTCGACGGCCGACGGCGGCAACGTCGTCCAGTACACCGACTGGGGCGGCGCCAACCAGCAGTGGCAGATGATCAAGCTGTCGTCCGGCAGCGGCGGCGGATGCGGTAGCGCGCCGACCCTGGCGAGCGGTACGCACACGATTCAGAGCAGCGGCAAGAGCCGCAGCTTCATCCTCAGGGTTCCCGCCAACTACGACAACAGCCACCGCTACCGGCTGATCTTCGCGTTCCACTGGCGGGGCGGGACCGCCGGCGAGATCTCCTCGGGCGGAACGAGCGGGAGCGCCTGGTCCTACTACGGCCAGCAGGAACAGTCGAACGACAGCGCGATCCTCGTCGCCCCCCAGGGCATCGACAACGGCTGGGCCAATGCGGGCGGCGAGGACATCACCTTCGTCGACGACATGATCCAGCGAATCGAGGGCGGCCTCTGCGTCAACACGGCCCAGCGCTTCGCCACCGGGTTCAGCTGGGGCGGGGGGATGAGTTACGCCCTCGCGTGCGCCCGGGCGAACGTCTTCAGGGCCGTGGCGGTGATCTCCGGCGCCCAGATCAGCGGGTGCAGTGGCGGCACTCAGCCCATCGCCTACTTCGGAATCCACGGCATCGGCGACTCCGTCCTCAACATCGCCCAAGGGCGGTCGCTGCGCGACAAGTTCGTCAGCAACAACGGCTGCACCCCCCAGAGCCCGCGCGAGCCCGCCCCGGGCAGCCGGACGCACATCACCACTTCGTACGCGGGCTGCCGGGCCGGGTATCCGGTCCAGTGGGCGGCGTTCGACGGAGACCACATTCCCGGTCCGGTCGACGGCTCTCCCAACGAGAGCGGCGTCACCACCTGGACCAAGGGTGAGATATGGAGGTTCTTCGCTCAGTTCCAGTGACACGCCCGCGCCATGGGGTGGAGCCAGGTGATCCTGGCTCCACCCCGTCGTCGTGGGCGCGGCGTGCTGCCACCCCGTCGTCGTGGGGGCGGCGTGCTGCCCCCGTCGTCCGAGCCGCGCGCTGCCCCGCACGCGGCCTGAACGTAGTTCTGCAGGAGGGCTGGTTCATGACGGGCCGGCCTTTGACGCTCCTGGCAGTGCACGCCCAGACCCCCGGGGCGAGAGGTGCCGTCCTGAAGGTCAGCGGTCTGGAGAGGACGCACCACGCCGGCACGAGTACGGCTTCTCCGTCCGCTCCGGCCACATCGGGGCTCATCGCCTCACGAGGGCGGCACCGGACGGGCCGGGAGAGGTCCGGCGCGTTGAGGCGCGGGGAGATTCGCGTACGCCGAGGACGCCCCCGGCGCGACCGCACCCGGGACGCCCTCTTCGCCGGACCGCGCTGATGCCGCTGATCCCCACGCCCCGTCAGGGCGTGGGGATCAGCGGCACTCTCGTCCCCCTACGGGCCCGTAACCGTTGCGACGGTCACGCCCGCCTCCCTTTCACACGCGGTTCCACTTCTGCCCGGCCTGACCGTTGCAGGTCCACAGGACCAGAGGGGTCCCGTTGGCGGTGCGTGCTCCGTCGGCGTCGAGGCACAGTCCGGCGTGGACGTTGCGGATCGAACCGTCGGAGCCGAGGGTCCACTTCTGGTTGTTCTGGCCGTTGCAGGACCAGGTGATGACACGGGTGCCGTTGGTGGCGCCCTGGTTGTAGGCGTCCAGGCACTTGTCGCCGTAGACCCGGATCTCACCGCCCGACCAGGTGGTCCACAGCTGGTTGGCGGCCGTGTGGCAGTCCCAGAGCAGTGCGGTGGCCCCGGCGGTGGTGGAGGCGTTGTCCACATCCACGCACCGGCCGGACGCGCTGCCTCGCAGGCGCGAGGTGGTGGCGGCCAGCGGCGTGCCACCGGTCACCCGGAACACGGCCACGCCATGCGCGGGGACGCTCGCGGAGATCTGCCCGGACGTGGTGGAGGTGCCGCCGGACCACTGGTCCGTGAGCGTGAACGATCCACCGGACAAGCCGGCTTCGGCGGCCGACGTGGTGACCGTCGCGGTGCCGCCGCCCCGGTTGAAGAGGCCCACAGCGACCGACCCGTCCGACAGGGGCTTGGCGAACACCTCGGTGGCGCCGTCATCGCGCACCCTGCGTCCGCCCGCCCCCAGCGCATCCTGGTTCACCGCCAGCAGGCGGGGGTTGCGCAGGATCGCGCTCACATCGGCGGACATGGTGCGGATGTCGTTGCCGGCCATGAGCGGGGCGCTCAGCAGCGCCCACAGCGCGAAGTGCGAACGGGACTCGGTCAGCGACAGGCCGGGGCGGCCGACGACCAGCATGTCGGGGTCGTTCCAGTGTCCCGGGCCGGACTGCGCCGCGAGGGGCGCGGTGACGTCCAGGACGTTGCCGACGCCCATCGGATAGCTGTTGGTGTTGCCGTTCTGCCAGATGTCCAGCAGATCCTCGGTCGTCCGCCAGAGGTCGGCGACCTCGCCCCAGTTGTAGGCGGCACCGGTGATGGCGTGCAGACTGTTGGGGTTGATGCTGTAGACGATCGGCCGCCCCGTGGCACGCAGGGCGTCGCGCATGAGCGTGAACCGCGCGACCTGCTCGTCACGGGTCCCGCTGGACGAACACCAGTCGTACTTGAGGTAGTCGACGCCCCATGAGGCGAACATGCCGGCGTCCTGGGCCTCGTGGCCCCTGCTGCCGGTGGACCCCGGGTAGCCGCCCGTGGCCTGCGCGCAGGTGCGCTCCCCGGGTACCTGGTAGATGCCGAACTTCAGCCCCTTGCCGTGGATGTAGTCACCGAGCGCCTTCATTCCGCTGGGGAACTTGGCCGGATCGGCCCGCAGGTTGCCCGCCGTGTCGCGCTGGGGGTCGAACCAGCAGTCGTCGACCACGACGTACCGGTAGCCGGCGTCCCGCATGCCCGAGGACACCATCGCGTCGGCGGCCTGGCGCACCTTGTCCTCGGTGATCCCGCACCCGAAGCTGTTCCAGCTGTTCCACCCCAGGGGAGGGGTGAGTGCCGGACTGCCCGGCGCGGCCGTGGCGGTGGAGTGGGAGGAGGCGGTCATGGACGCGGTGACCGTCAGCAGGGCGGTCACGAGAAGGCGGAGCAGTCGTGCACCTGATCGTCTGGGCACCTGGAGTTCCTTCTCTCGGGGACGATCCGAAGAGGTTCGAAATTTCGGACGCCATTCGGAAAGTATGGATACCCGGATGATAGAGATGTGGTCGGCCCTGTCAACACCCCTTACGGAAGCGGCCCGTTCGGGGGTCGTAAAAGGGTTCCCATCCCGAGAGGACCGCTACCCGCTGGGCTCGACCTGCGGTGTTTGGGCCTTTGGACGAGGCGAAACTTTCGGTGTTTTCCGCGACTTGTGCGAGAAGTATTGACGTCATTCACTGAGTACCTATCATCAGGTTGCTCGACACTCCGACCCCTGTTCGATATGACGAACACGTCGGATCTGCTCCACGTCCGACGGGGGCCGCCGGGTCACGCTCACCGCAACGCCGAGTCGCAAGAAGAGGGCGCCGTGCATGTCTATGTCATGGCCGCATCAAGTCTTCGCACCGTGGCAAGGGACCGGCCCGGCGCCCGCGGATCCGATCCGCTGCGAACCGCACTGACAACGACAGTCCGGACCGCCTCTGACGGGGGTCGTCCGGAACCGCTCACTCAAGGTTTGGGAAGTCCCCATGCGCAGAGAAAGTTCTAGCCGCAGGCATCTGTCTGCGGTGCTCGCCGCCGCGGTCGCGGTCCTCGTCGCGCTGGCGGCGATGCTTGTCGCCGGCCCGGCCCAGGCAGCCACCAGTGGCGCCGTGCGCGGTGTCGGTTCGGGCCGGTGTCTCGATGTGCCCAACGCCGACCAGACCGACGGCACGTACCTGCAGATCTACGACTGCTGGGGTGGAACCAACCAGCAGTGGACGTTGACGGACAGCAACCAGCTGACCGTGTACGGCAACAAGTGCCTGGACGTCCCGGGCCACGCCACCACGGCGGGCACCCGGGTGCAGATCTGGACCTGTTCCGGCGGTGCGAACCAGCAGTGGCGGGTCAACTCGGACGGCACGATCGTCGGTGTGGAGTCCGGACTCTGCCTGGAGGTCACGGGCACCGGTACGGCCAACGGCACGGCGGTGGAGATCTGGACGTGCAACGGCGGCAGCAACCAGAAGTGGTCCGGCCCGTCCGGGACGACGACCCCGCCGGGCGACTCGTGTGCCCTGCCGTCGACGTACCGCTGGTCGTCGACGGGTGTCCTGGCTCAGCCGGCGAACGGGTGGGCCGCGCTGAAGGACTTCACCAGTGTGATGTACAACGGCAAGCACCTGGTCTACGCGTCGAACGTGTCGGGATCGTCGTACGGCTCGATGAGGTTCGCTCCCTTCACGAACTGGTCGGACATGGCGTCGGCCGGCCAGGCCGGGATGAGCCAGGCCGCAGTGGCGCCCACGCTGTTCTACTTCGCGCCCAAGAACATCTGGGTGCTGGCGTACCAGTGGGGTGCCTCGCCCTTCGTCTACCGCACGTCGAGCGACCCCACCAACCCCAACGGATGGTCCTCGCCGCAGACGCTGTTCACCGGCAGCATCTCCGGTTCCGGCACCGGCCCGATCGACCAGACCCTGATCGCCGACGGCCAGAACATGTACCTGTTCTTCGCCGGTGACAACGGCAAGATCTACCGGGCGAGCATGCCGATCGGGAACTTCCCGGGCAGCTTCGGCTCGTCGTACACGACGATCATGAGCGACACGACGGCCAACCTGTTCGAAGCACCTCAGGTGTACAAGGTCCAGGGCCAGAACCAGTACCTCATGATCGTCGAGGCGATGGGTGCGAACGGGCGCTACTTCCGCTCGTTCACGGCCTCCAGCCTGAACGGTTCCTGGACCCCGCAGGCCGCGTCCGAGAGCAACCCCTTCGCGGGCAAGGCCAACAGCGGCGCCACCTGGACCAACGACATCAGCCACGGTGACCTGGTCCGCAGCAACCCCGACCAGACCATGACCATCGACCCCTGCAACCTGCAGTTCCTCTACCAGGGCAAGTCGCCCACCGCGAGCGGGCCCTACGACCAGCTCCCGTGGCGGCCGGGTGTCCTCACCCTGCAGCGCTGACCTTCCTGATGCACGGTGACCGCGATGTGGTGCGGCCTGCCGAGGCGCGGATGAGCGGTCGGCGGGTGGACGACTCCACCGGCTGACCGGCACTCATCCTCGCGTGGAACCCCCAGCCGTGCGTCGGCTGGGGGTTTCCTCGTCACGGGGTGAAGGGCGGCCTTTCCCGGGGCGGACAGAAGACCGGAGCCGGAATGGCGCGCGGAGGGACGGGTCGGTACGCCCTGCCGGCTCGCCCTTCCCGACCTGGCCGGTGAGGCCCGTCGCCGCTTTCGAGCCACGGAGCACCGAGACGCTCGGCGCGGGGGAGAAGCACGAGCGACGCGGGTGCGTCCTCGTGGTCACGCTCGGCAGGGAACCCAACGGCGGCAGTCGCGTGAGCGCGCCCCCGGGTCATAGCCGGGGAACGCCCTGCGCCGGGTCGTCGGTACGAGGCTCCCGCGAGCTACGGGCGTGGCCGAGCGCGCCGCACGGCAAGGGGTGGTCGGGCGATCCCGTCCACCCGGCACCGTGTCCTGCGCGTGGCGCCGCCGGACAGCGACGGATGCTCCAACCGGGCGAAGTGCGGCGAGGTTCGGGGCGACCCGCCGTACGTCCTCGTTCAGACCGGGAAACCTCGCCCACGATCGATTCCTCCACGGATGCCCATCCGCAGGCCCCAGACACGACGGAGAACGATGACCGCCGACGGCGCCACCTCCGACACCCGCCCCCAGGCACGAGCCGGCGCTCTCCTGCGCCACCCCAGGCTGTGGCTGGTGCCCACCGTCCTCACCGGGCTGCTCGCCCTGCTGCTGTCCCTGCTCTACATGGGCGGCATCGTCAGCCCGCAGAGGGACCTGCACGACCTGCCGATCGCGCTCGTCAACGCCGACCGGGGCAAGCCGCTGCCCGGCCAGAAGGAGAACCTGGGCACGCAGATCGCCCGGGCCGTCGTCGCCGACGGGGCTTCCGGCCAGGCCGAGTGGCGCGCACTCACGCTCCGGCAGGCCCAGGACGCGCTGGGCTCCGACAAGGTCTACGGGGCCCTGGTCGTCCCCGCCGGCTTCACCGACTCCGTCGCCGCGCTCACCACCACGACCGCCACCACCCGTCCGACGCTCACCGTGCTGACCAACCCCGCCAAGGGAAGCCTCGGTTCCTCCCTGGCGAGCCGGATCACCACGGCGGCCGCGAGCCGGGCTTCCCTGACGATCGGCAAGCAACTGGCGGGAGCGGCCACCCACGCGGACTCCACACGGAAACTCCTGCTCACCGATCCCGTCTCCGTCAGCACACAGGTGGGCCACCCGATCGGCAACCACAGCGGTCTCGGGCTGAGCGCCTTCTACTACACCCTGCTGCTGGTACTGGCCGGATTCATGGGGGGCAACGTGCTCAGCAACGGCGTCGACACCGCGCTCGGTTACGCAGACAACGAGATCGGCCCCTGGCACACCCGCCGGCCGACCGTGCCGATCAACCGCACCCAGACGCTGCTCCTCAAGATGGCCATGACGGCGGGCGTCACCGTCATCAGTGCCTCCCTCGTGATGCTCGCCTGCGTCGGCATCCTCGGCATGGACGCCACCCATCTCCCGCTGCTGTGGATCTACTCCTACTGCGCGGTCCTCGCGGTCGGCCTCGGCGTACAGGCCATCAACGCCGCCTTCGGAGGGATCGGCCAGCTCGTGTCCATGTTCGTGTTCATCGTTCTCGGGCTCCCGTCCTCGGGCGCCACCGTGCCGCTGCAGGCGGTGCCCGGCTTCTACCGCTTCCTCTCCCACTTCGAACCCATGCGGCAGCTCAGCGACGGGGTCCGCGCGATCCTCTACTTCGACGCGCGCGGCGACGCCGGGCTCACCCGGGCCTGGACCATGATCGCGATCGGTGCCCTGATCGCCCTGGTCTTCGGCTTCGCGATGACCACGTACTACGACCGGAAGGGCCACAAGCGTCTGACGCCGCAACCTGCTTGATCCGGCCGCCGGAAAGGGCGGCGCGCGGCAGGCCCTGGAGGACGCCGGTTTCGCGGTTCGCCGTGGTGGCCTGCTCCTTCGTCGGCCTGCGCGGCCCGGGGGCTGACGAACTGACCGCACCCCGGTCGCACTTGACCCGGAGATCGAGACGCGCGTCTTCTCCGGGACATGCGGTCTCGCCGCGACCGCGCTTCACGGCACCGAGGCCCCCGCGGGTATCCCGCCGTCAGTCAGCTTTCCTGAACACCGCCGACATCGCGTCCCCGGTGTCATGAGCCAGCAGGCCGGGCGCCTCCGGCGGTATCAGGCCGACCCGGGTGGCCAGTTCGCGGCCGTGTACGTCGACGGCGGCCTCGATGAGGCCCGCAAGCGCGTCCACGGCGGTGCGGGCGCGAAACCGGACGACGGCCGCGCAGCCGAGGGTGACCAGTGCGGCCGGCCACCACCAGAAGGCGAGCAGAGCGTAGGCCACGGCCCAGGCGGCGAGGCGCGCCGCGGCGGTGAAGGAGTCGTGGGCCGACTGGATCTGGCGTACGGCGGGTTCGGGGAGAGTCAGCCACAGCCTGGGCCAGAGGGCGGCGAGGTCGACTCCGTAGGCCGCCTCGACACGGTCGGCCGCCGCCTGCATGCGGTCGCCGTACCAGGTGGGGCGGGCCGGCTCGCGCAGCGCGACACGGTCACGGGCCTCGGTGAGGGCCTGGATCCGTGCCAGTGCGCTGCTCGGGATCAGCACCGCACCGTCGGGCCCGGTGCCTGTCCGGTGCACATGGCCGACGGCCTCGTCGAGCGTGGCGTCCCTCTCCTTCCACCTGCGGGCGCGGCGGGCGGTGAGGGCGCGCGACAGCGGGTCCCGGCCGAAGCGCAGCCAGTAACGCTCGATCGCGCCGCCGAGGAACTGCGCGCAGAGCGAGGCCGCTGTCGCGGTGAGCAGGGCGAGGGCGACCAGGAGCGCGGCGGTGCCGGTGCGGTCGAGGGCGGCGTGGGCGGCGAGGTCGTCCAGGCCGGTGCGCAGCCGGTCGACGTCATGCCAGTGGCGGTGGCCCAGAGCGGTGCCGACGGACGTGGCAGCGAGGAAGAGGGCGCCCGGCAGCACCAGCAGGTTCAGCCAGCGTTCGGTGAGCTTGCTGCCGAGGGTGGCGAGGAGTGAGTTCATGGGTCGGTGGCCCGGGCGGTCACTCGCCGGGGCGCAGGCGCCGTTTGTGCATGCGGGTGTCGTGGACGGCGCAGTGCGGGGCGGGCAGCAGGTCGCGGGCCCGCTCCAGTCGGCTGCAGCGGGCCGGCGCCGGGCACACGGCCACCTTGATGTGCGTCGTGACGCCGGGAGCGGTGGCGCCGCGGGATCCGCTGACCAGCCCGCCCGCGATCCCGGCCTGCCGCAACACGTGGTCGAGATGGCCGTAACAGGCCGTGAGTGCGTCGGCGTCCGAGCCCGACCGCAACAGCGCGAGCGCGCGGCCTGCCGCCGCCTGCACCTCGGGCCGCCGCCGCACGGTGTCCGATGAGCTGAGGAGGACGCACAACGCCGCTGCCCTCTGGGCGAGTCCGGCGGGATCGAGCGGTACGGTCATGCGCCGAGTATGCCGCAGAATGGCGGCAGTTGAGGATGGTCACCGCGGTGGCGAAGTCGACACGGGGAGCTCGGCAACGTGCGGAACGATCGAGGCCGGCTGGTCCGGGCGGTCCGTGATCGCCTCAGGCGATCCGAGACCGGGGACGGGCGTGTGAACAGGGACGCCGTGTTCGGAGACGAGGCGGATGCCGAACTTCGGGCCCTGCTGAGGAACATCGATCCGGCGACCGACATGGAGGCCCGGCACGTGGCCGGCGGGCTCTGCGCCGCCCGCGCGGCGGGCGACCCGGGAGCTCACGGCCGCGTCCACGGGTGCATGGCCGGAGCGCTGCTCTTTCCGGTGTGGGTGGCGGATCCACGACGGGTGCCTTCGGAGCTCGCGGCGGGCTACGCGCGTATCGACCCTGCTGTGCGCCCCGATCCGGCGCATGCCGACGGTCCTGCGGAGTGGGCGGGCGAGTGCGCCGCGTTCGTGCTCTCTGCGGAGGAGCAGCAGCACGATCCGCCGCCGGACGCCTCCGAAGACGTCCGACGGATCTACGAGTCGGCCGCGCGGTACCGCGTCATGACGCCCTCGCGCGAGATACGGCTCGCCACCGCGGTCGGATACGGCAGCCTCTCCGTCCTCGCCACACGGGAAGACGACTCCTCGTACGCGGCCCGGCTCGAAGGACTGTCCTTCGCGGTGGACCTCGCCGGGATGACGTGGCCGTTCGGGGACCTGGGCGCCGAGCGGGCCCGGCTCGCCCACCGTGTCCTCAAGGACCTCCCGTCCGGCTCTCCGGACCGGCTCCTCGCCCTCAGCGATCTCGGCACCCGGCTCCTGGAGAACTACCGGCAGTCGTACGACCCCGAGGAACTGCACGAGGCGGTCGGCATCGCGCGTGATGTGCTGGCCCAACTGCCGCCGGACAGCCCGCATCTGCCTCACTGCCTCAGCGCTCTGGGGAGCGCGCTGCTGATGCTCCTGGAGCACGAAGGCAGCACCCCCGAGGAATGCGACGAGGTGGTGGACCTGTTCCGCCGGGCCGCTCCCGACGACCCGAAGGGTCCGGCGGCCGCAGGGCTCAACCTGGGCCTCGCGCTCGTACTGAGGACCCAGCGCACCGGGCGGGTGGACGACCTGCACGAGGCGGTCCACGTGCTGACCGAGGCCCTCCGCGCGTCCCGGAACTCCGAGCAGAGCGGCGCCCTGCGCAGAGTCCTGGGCAACGCGCAGCGCGCCCGCTTCGCCCTGACCGGCGGCGATCCGGCCGAGCTGGAGACGGCGGTCACGCACCTGTCCGACACGGGCGCCGCAGCCGCGGAGACGACGCCGTCCTCCGCGACACGGCTTCTCGCTCCCGCCATGGCCCGGCACGCCCGGTACGAGCGCGACCCAGAAGGCAACAGCACGGATCTGGTCGAGGCTCTGCGGCTCCTGCGGCAGGCCGTGGCGCTCCTGCCGCCGGGCCACCCGGCCCGGCCCGTGGCGCTCAATGACCTCGGCCAGGTGCTGAAGAGCAGCTATGACCGCGCAGGCGACCCGGAGGAGTTGCACGAGGCGGTGCGCGCTCAGCGGGAGGCGGTGGCACTCACCCCCGAAGGGCACGAGATGCTCGGAGTGCGGCTGATCAACTTGGGCATGACGCTGGTTCTGCGGCACCTGCTGACCGAAGACAGCGAGGACCTGCGGGAATCACAGGAGTGCCGGCGCCGGGCGGCGGCCCTGCCCGGCCTGGGCCGCGCGCACCACGCGACGCTGCTGGGCGCCGCGGGGATCGCCCTGATGACGAACTTCACGCGGTCCCCCGATTCGGTCGCCCCGCTCGAAGAGGCCGTACGGCTCTTGAGGGAGGCGCTCGACCTCACCCCGGAGGACTCCCCGCTGCTGCCCCGCCGTCGCCATAACCTCGCCGCCGCCCTGCTGTCCCGCTGCGTGCACACGCAACGGCTCGGCGACGCCCGCGAGGCGGGCAAGCTGGCCGACATGGTGATCGCGGCTCTGCCGGGGGACTCCTCCGCCCTGCCGGAGGCCCTGGCGGTGGCAGCGGGCTCGCGCCTCGCGAGCCCGCGCATGCTGTGGTCCTCGGCCGCCCGGGACGAGGCGGTCTCGTTGTTCCGCCGTCAGGTCGAGGCCACCCCGCCGGGCCACCCTCGGCGTGCTCTGCGACTGACGAATCTCGGCCACGCCCTCCTCGCCCGCGCGGGTCGCCGTCGCCGTCCGGCCGATCTGACGAAGGCGGCCGAGGTGTTCCGGGAAGCGGCCCTGCAACAGCAATGCGCCCCTACCCAGCGCCTGGACGCCGCACGGGCCTGGGGTGACGTCCGAGCGGAGCTGGGGGACTGGGCCGGCGCGTTGGACGGCTATGCGGCTGCGGTCGACCTGTTGCACGCCGTCACGCCCCGCCATCTCGTCCGCGACGACCAGGAGTTCCTGCTGCGGCGGACCGTCGGACTGGGCGCCGCCGCCGCGGCATGCGCGGTGCGCTGCGGCCGGCCGGGGCTCGCCGTCGGTCTGCTCGAACAAGCCAGGGGCGTGCTCCTCTCCCACGCCTTCGACGCCGACAGCGATCTGACCCGGCTCAGGGAGACCGCCCCGGACCTCGCCCGCCGCTTCGAGGAACTCCGGGATGCCCTCGACGCGGCAACCGGCAGCCAGGATCAGGAGTTCCTCGAAGACGTGCCCCTGGGTGCCGTGCACGGCACCGGCGCCCGCGCCGATCTGCGGCAGCGGCTGGCCGCCGAGTGGCGGGAGCTGACCGGACGAATCCGTTCCGAGCACCCGGAACTCGGCCTGCTGCGGCCGGTGAGGGAGTGGGACGAGCACGAGCTGCGCGCCACGGCCGCAGCGGGGCCGGTGGTGCTGGTCAACGTCTCCCCCTACGGCAGCGACGCACTCATCGTCACCGACCGCTCCATCGACGCCGTGCCGCTTCCCGGGCTGGACCCCCGCACGACAGCAGCCCGCCGGCAGGCCCTCCAGGACGCACTGCTGCGCATCGAGGGGCCCGGAACCTCCCGCGCGGAGTCCCTGCGCGCCCAGCGACTCGTCCGCGACACGCTCGCCTGGCTGTGGCGGGTGGTCACCGGACCCGTCCTCGGCCACCTACGCATCCAGCCCGCCCCCGCCGGACCGTTGCCCCGCGTGTGGTGGTCGCCCGGTGGCGTCCTCGGCACCCTCCCGCTGCACGCCGCGGCCGAGGAGGGCGCGCCCGGCGCGCTGGACCGGGTCGTCTCCTCGTATACGCCGACACTGCGGGCGCTGCACCATGCCAGACAGCGCCTCGCCCGCCCGGCTGGCTCCGGTGCACTCGTCGTCGCCGTGGACGAAACCGAAGGCATCGCACCGCTGCCTGCCGCGCGCGGTGAGGCCGAACACCTCGCCCGGCTGCTGCCCGGCGCCCGGGTGCTGACCGGCTCGTCCGCCACCCACTCCGCGGTGGTCTCCGCCCTGCCCCGGTACGCGTACGCGCACTTCGCCTGCCACGCCCTGGGAGATCTCGCGCGCCCGTCCGGCAGCCGGCTCGTCCTGCACGATCACGCCGAACATCCCCTCACCGTCCGCGACCTCGCCCGGCTCCGGCTGCCCTCGGTCCGGCTCGCCTACCTCTCCGCCTGCGACACCCTGCGGACCAGCCCCGAACTCGCCGACGAGGCCGTCCACATCGTCAGCGCCCTCCAGATCGCCGGCTTCCCCCACGTCGTCGGCTCGCTGTGGCACGTCGACGACACGATCGGAGCCGCTGTCGCCCAGGGTGTGTACGAGGCCCTGGCCACGGGCGACGGCGCGCTGGAAGTCGACCGGACAGCAGAGGCCCTGCACTCCGCCGTGTGCGCGCTGCGCGACACCTATCCCCAGACCCCGAGTCTCTGGGCCTGCCAAGTGCACGCGGGCCCGTGAGGGGGCCCGCGCAGCGTGACCCGGGAATGGGCGCATGACTGCTTCCGGCTCACCCGGGAGAACAGGACCGGCCGGCTCGACGCCCGCCTCCTCCGGGGTGCGGGCGACGATCCTCCCGCGCCCCTGCGGCCCGGCCCGCCCTCCGGCAGCCGGGCCGCAGGCGGTGGATCAGGAGGTGCGGCAGATTGTTCCGTTGAGGGTGAAGGCCGTCGGGGCGGGGTTGGCGCCGTCGTTGGCTCCGACGAAGCCGAAGGTGGCGGTGGACCCGCCGCGCGGGGCCAGCTCGGCGTTGCTGCCGTTGTCGGTCACATGGACGCGCGTGCCCGACCCCGTGACGTTCGCGTTCCACGAGCTCTGCACGGACTGGCCGGTGGACGGCCAGGCGAAGTCCAGGGTCCAGCCGTTGACCGGGTCGTTCCCGACGTTGGAGAGGGTGACGGTGGCGACGAATCCGTTGCCCCAGCCGCTGTCGACCCGGTAGTTGACCAGGCAGCTGCTGTCGCGCGGAGCCGTGGTGGCGAAGGTCAGCGGCTCGGAGGGGCGCGAGAGGCGGCCGTCCGCGTCCCGGGCCAGGACGTTGACCGTGTGCTCGGAGCCCGGCGGCAGGTTGTGCAGCGTTGCCGAGGTGGAGGTCGAGGTGGCGAGCAACTGGGCGTTGGTGGCCAGCTGTTCGTACACCTCGTAGCGCACCGCCTTGCCGGTCGCGGGGGCGGTCCAGCTCATCGTGGCGGTCGAGCTGTCCACCGCGGTGGTCCTCGGTGCGCCGGGAGCGCCGACCGAGGCCGCGGCGGCGTGCGGGGCGACGGTGATCGTGGTGATCGAGTACGGCGGCAGCACCTGGCCTCCCCCGGGGGTGGCATCCACCCGGGTGACATCGGTGTCGCCGCGGCCGTACCGGTGCACGATCGGTGCCTGGGTGGTGGGGGAGTATCCGGCGTAACCAATGTCTGCGGTACGCGAGTTCAGCGGGTCCTTGTTGATCAGCATGACGCTCAGCGTGCCGTCGGCCCGGTGCACGGCGTGCGCGGACACCTGGTCGCTGTCGGTGGAGGAAGCGACCATCGTGTCGCCGGGACGGCCCAGCTGAGTCAGCGACTTGAGGCCGTAGTAGGGGTGGAACGGCGTGTTCACGGCCGGCTGGCAGACGTCGCCGACGCAGCCGCCGCTGGAGAGGAGGCCGAAGTCGTTGAAGTCGGTGTCGCCGTCCACCGTCTCCACCGTGGTGGGCCCGTTGTGGACGTTCCACCAGTCGACGTTGAAGACGCCGTTCTCCAGCGCCGTCATGTAGGTGTCGGCTGCGAACAGGCCGTTGGGGCGGCTGTTCATCTGGACGTTGGAGTTGACCTCGGTGAGCGCGATGCCGATCCTCGACGAGCGTTCCCCGGCGTACCGGTCGATCTGCCTGCGGACCTCGCGGAGTTGTCCGGGCAGCCGGGCGGTCCGTTCCAGGGCGTCGTCGGCGGTGGCACCGCCCGGGTAGGAGTGCACGATGGCGAAGTCGATCGTCCCGGCGACCGCGGACAGCACGGTGTGGTTCCAGTCGGCCGAGTCGCCCGGGCCGGTGAGGCCGTCCGGCCAGTCGCCCGGCGTGGTCAGCACGGCGCCGATCTTGATCGTCGGGTCGACGGCCTTCATCGCACCGGCGTAGGCGAGGACGTTGCGGACGTACTCGCGCGGGCTCTTGTCCGGGTGGTCGTCGGCCTCCCAGCCGTTGCCGTAGTGGCCGTTGCCGTAGATCTCGTTGCCGATCTCCCAGTACTTGGCCCCGTAGCCGCGGGTGACGTTGGCGTACCGGACCCAGTCGGCGGCCTCCTGCGGCGTGCCGGTGCCGTAGTTGGCGATGATCATCGGCTGGGAGCCGGAGGCGCGGACGCTGCCCATGAACTCGTCGAAGGTGGTCCCGGGGGCCACGTAGCCACCTGGGGCGGTGTGGTCCTTCCAGTGGTAGATGTCGCCGTAGGAGCCGCCCGGGTAGCGCATCATGCCGACACCCGCCTCGCTCAGCAGGCCGGTCACCGCGGGGTCGTTCATGTGCGAGTCCCAGAGCGCGTGGTTGACCCCGAACGCCGCCTTGTCGATCGTGCCGAGCCCCACCCCCGCGTTGACGGAGACCGCTACGGGCGGCGCCTCGTCGGCGGCCGTCGCTGTTGCGGCCGGGGCCGCGGTGGCCCGGCCGGCCGCGGCGGGTGCCGGGGGAGCGGCGGCGAGGGCGGCGACCGTGGCCAAGGCGCAGACGAGCGCCGCGGCGGGGCCTCTGCCCACGGTTCGTCCGGCCCTGCGGGCCGGCCGGCCCAACCGGCCGGTGGCGGGGAGGTAGGCGAGCGGCATGACGTGTCCTCCTCGGACGAGCGCCGCGTCGGTCGGCAGGGCGCTCGGAGTGAGTGGTCGATGGATGCCATGAGTGCGGCAGTCGTGGGAGCGCTCCCATGATGATGCAGGGGAGGCATGACCGCGTCAATGGTGTGGACGAGGACCTCGCGATCTCCCGTCACGGCGGCGTTCTGGCGGATCGACGCCCGCCGGGCCGCGTGGTGCGAGCCGAACGCGGCCGGCGCGACGTCGTCACCGAAACCGGACCCCTTTCGCGCGGTGGTCATGCCCCCCTCGGGCACCGGTGACCGGCAGGCGCCGTGCACCGGTGACCGGGCGGCCGCCCAGTCACGGATGGAGGGCCCTCGGACGGCGCGTTGCATGGAGATCCTGTCGGTCATCGGCGACCTGGGGAGGCCGGCGATCCGATGACGCTGCGGGTCCCGGAGATGCGCTTCGGCGACCCGCGGCGCGTGATCCCGAAGGCCAACGCGGTCACCCTCGCCATCTGCCTGCGCAGGCTCGAAGAAGCCGGCGGCGTGAGCCGGGTCGCCGCGTCCAGGCAAACAGCTCGGTGACAGGGCGTCGTGAGCGATCCGGCCGGTCGGCGGACCCGGTACACACTCCAGGCGAAGCCAGGCCGCCCTCGCGCAGGGGCGGTCTGGTGGGGAGGATCCGGGCGACGTACGCGACGCAACATGCCGACAGAGGCGTCGGTAACATCCGGTAAGATACTGACGCTCGCGTCGTCAAGTTTAGGTAAAGAGGCGGCGTGGTCGGCCCGTCGTGCCCTCGTTTCCCTTCCCACTCGGAGAATTCCGTGTTCCTTGCTCTACGCGATCTGCGCTTCGCCCGCGGTCGCTTCGCCCTGATGGGCGCGGTGGTCGCGCTCATCGCCGTACTCGGTGTCCTGCTGTCCGGGCTTGCCTCCGGTCTCGCGGACGCCGGTGTATCCGGGCTGCGCGCGCTGCCCGTGACCCATATGGCCTTCGACGAGGAGGCCACCAGCGAACAGTTCTCCCGCTCGACCGTGGAGCAGGAGGACTGGCAGGCATGGTCCAAGACCCCGGGCGTGGAGCGCGCGGAGCCGTTCGGGAACACTCTGGCCAATGCCCAGGTGACCCAGGGTGCCAAGAAGGGAGAGCAGGTCAACCTCGCCGTCTTCGGCATGGCACCGGACTCCCCCTTGGCGCCCGGCTCCAGCAAGGGGGAGGGTCTGAAGGAGGGCAGTGCGGGCATCGTGATCACCCGGGAGATCGCCGACCTGGGCGTGGAGATCGGCGATGTGCTGACCGCGGACAAGAGCGGGGTGCGGCTGAAGGTCGCGGGACTGGTCGACGGGACCGTCTCCTACGGCCACATCGGCGTCGTGTACGCAGACCTCGACACGTGGCGGCATCTGCACTACGGCCTGCCCGGCGATCTGCCCGAAGCCGCGAGCCGGCAGGCCACCGCCGTTGCCCTGACCCTGAAGCCGGGCGCCGACGTCGGCGCGGCGGAAAAGGCAACCGGGACCCTCTCCGAGACCAAGGAGTCCATGTTCGACGCGTCCCCCGGCTACGCGGCCGAGTCGAGCACCATGGCCCTGATCAAGGGATTCCTGTACGTCATCTCCGCCCTGGTCGTCGGCGCGTTCTTCACCGTCTGGACCGTCCAGCGCAAGCCCGAGATCGCCCTCATGAAGGCACTGGGCGCCCCCACCGGGTACATCCTGCGCGACGCGCTCGCCCAGGTCGTCGCCGTGCTCGTTGGAGCCACGGCCCTCGGCACCGCCGTCGGCCTGGCCCTGGGCAGCGCGATGATCGGTAAGGCCCCCTTCTCCCTGTCCGCCCCGGCCATCGCCACCTCCTCCGGCCTCCTCATCGTCCTGGGGACCGTGGGCGCCGTCGTCGCCGTCCGCCGTATCACCGCCGTCGACCCCCTGACCGCGCTGGGAGCCACCCGATGACCACACCCGCCACCGACCACGAGGCCGCCGCGGACGCCGACCGCTCCGGTGGGCTGCGCCTGGACGGCGTCACCCTCACCCTCGGCGACGGCGACGCCGCTGTCACCGCCCTCGACCACGTCGGCCTGACCGTCACCCCCGGTGAGTTCGTCGCCGTTGTCGGCCCCTCCGGGTCCGGCAAGTCCAGCCTCCTCGCCGTCGCCGGCGGCCTCCGGCGTCCCAGCTCGGGCACCGTGCACATCGCCGGCACCGAGCTGACCGCCCTTTCGGACAAGGAACGCACCGCCGCCCGCCTTCGCCACATCGGCTTCGTCTTCCAGCAGTCGAACCTGCTGGCCTCCCTCACCGTCAGGGAGCAACTCCTGCTGCCCTTGCACTTCGGCGGACGCCTCGACACCGCTGCCCGGGCCCGCGCCGACGAACTCATCGAAGCCGTCGGACTGACCCACCGCGCGGGCTCCCGTCCGCACCAACTGTCGGGCGGCGAGCGCCAGCGCGCGGGCCTGGCCCGCGCGCTGATGACCTCCCCCGCCGTCCTGCTGGTGGACGAACCCACCTCGGCGCTGGACCGGGTACGGTCCGCCGAGGCGGTGGGACTGATCGCCGAACAGACCCGTGAGCGCGGCACGGCCACGGTCATGGTCACCCACGACACAGCGATAATGGACGCTGCCGACCGGGTGTACGAGATGGTCGACGGCCGCCTGGCCTGACGGAGGCCGCCGGCCGGGACCACATTCCCGGCCCTGTCCACCCCTCCAGGAGCCCGCCCCTCATGCCGAAGATCAACGCCTCCACCGTCGCCGAACACCGTGCCCAGCAACGCGAGGCGCTGATCGGGGCGGCGATCGACCTCCTGGTCAACGAGGGCGCCACCGCCGTCACGCCGGCGGCGGTCGGCGCCCGCACGGGCCTGGCCCGCTCCAGCGTCTACCAGTACTTCGACTCCTCGGCAGCTCTCCTGGCCACCATCACGGAGGAGGCCTTCCGTCGCTCCAACGAGGCACTCACCCACGCCGCAGCCACCGCGAACGGCCCGCTGGAACGCGTCGAGGCATTCTTCAGGGAAAGCCTCCGCCTGGGCGCCGAAGGCGCACACCGGCCCGCCGTCGCCCTCATGAACGCCGGCCTTCCCCCGGCCTGTCAGCAGCGGCTGATGGAACTGCACCTGGAACAGGTCGAACCGTTCCGCGCCGCCGTCCGGGAGCTCGGCGCTCCCGAGCCCGCGCTCACGGCCGACCTGATCGCCGGAATGCTCCACACCGCCTTGGCCGCCGTCGAGAACGGCACCCCTCTCAGTACGGTCACACGGCGCACCCTCGCACTCGTACGCCGCTGCCTCACCCCGGCCGGCAGCACCGTCCGCGCACCGGAGGAAGGGGGCTGAAGCCCCTACGAGCGCCAGCGGACTTGGTCTGCCGACGGAACCTGAGAACGGTTGCTGCAGCAGGTCCAGGCCGCGGCCGACGCGGCAGGGGAGAGCGACGGGGACATCTCGGTGGACTTCACCATCGTGCACGCGCACCAGCACGCGGCCTGCGCCCGAACCCTGCTGTCGCTCGCAGAGAGGCACCTGCGGTAGGCCGATGCCTCCGCTTCCGCACCGTGCCGCGCTCCTCGTCATCGACATGCAGGGCAAGGCAAGGCCCGGCATTCATCGCCCCGACCCGGAGTTGGGTCACCGTCAGCCGACTCCTCGTCGCGGGCCGGCTGCGCCTCCGGCCCCTCGAGAGGCTCCCGCTTCGAGTGGTGCGGCCGAGACGTACCGCCGGATGGAACAGGGGAAGGGCATGGCGGGAGCGTGCTGGTGCGCGGGCTTCCGTGGCGCCGTCCCGGACGTGGACGCGGCGTCCTTGCGGACAGTCTTCGCGAAGCGGTAGTGCCAGCGAATCTAGAGGTGTAGCGTCCTGGTTATGCGCATGAGTGAGGGAGTCGAGTGGGGGCTGCACTGCTGCCTGACGCTGGCGTGGGTCGGGGATGAGGAACCCGTGCCCACTGCCAAGCTGGCGGCCTGGTTCGATCTTCCCCAGGCGTATCTCAATAAGAGGCTGCAGGCACTGGTGAGGGCCGGCATCCTGAGTTCGACGCCGGGGGCCCGGGGTGGGTTCCAGCTGGCCAGGAGCCCCGAGCGCATCACGCTCATGGACGTCGTCACCGCCATCGAGGGCCCCGATGACGCCTTCCGCTGCACCGAGATCCGTCGGCGGGGCGAAGGGGCGGGCGCGCGCGCCGGGGAGTTCCGGCGGGCCTGCGGCATCGCCACCGCCATGCGCCGGGCCGAGCTGGCGTGGCGCCGCGAACTCGCCGCCCAGACCCTGGCGGACATGATGGCCGCCGCGCCGCCCGCTGCCATGGAGCGTGCCAGGCGCCACTACGGGCGCACTGCACGCTGATTGTTCCGAGCCCCGCGACCCGGGTGGGGCCCATCCGTGAGGAGAACCTGGATGTCGAGTGTCTCGATTCCATCTGGTCGTCCGACGATCGACGGCAAGCACCCGCCCGAACCCGGCCCACTGTCGTCGACCTCGGTCCTGGCCCTGGGCACCTTCGCCGTGGGCACGGACGCCTTCGTCGTCGCCGGATTCCTGCCCTCCATGGCCGACTCGCTGCACGTGTCGCAGGCGGCCGCCGGGCAGTCGGTCACGGTGTTCGCAGCCGCATACGCCGTACTGTCGCCGGTCCTCGCCACCCTGACCGCCCGCGTGCCCCGGCGCATCCTGCTGATCTCCGCACTGCTCACCCTCGGCGCGGCCAACCTCCTGTCGGCGCTGGCACCCAGCCTCGCCGTGCTGATCGTCAGCCGGATCATCGCCGCCGCCGGCGCTGCCGCCTACACCCCCAACGCCGCAGCGGTCGGCGCCGCCCTGGTCCGCCCCGAACTGCGGGCCCGTGCCCTGGCCATGGTCGTCGGGGGCCTGACCGTCGCTACCGCCCTGGGCGTCCCCCTCGGCAACGTGATCAGCCACTGGCTCGGCTGGCGCAGCACCCTCGGCGTCGTGGCCGCCCTGTGCCTGGTCATCGCGGTCGGCGTACGTCTGAACATGCCGGAGGTGCCCGGCAACCCCCGGGTGGCACTGCGCACCCGGCTCGCGGCACTGCGCCGGCCGACCGTCCTGGCCGTCCTGCCCCTCACCGTGCTGGGCATGGGAGCCTGCTACACCGCCTACGCCTACAGCGTCCCGGTGCTCGAAGGGGTGCGCGTCCCCGAGGGTGCCATGCTGTGGATGCTCATCCTGTACGGCCTGGGCGCCGTGCTCGGCAACGTCGCGGCCGGCTACGCCACCGACCGCTGGGGCTCGGTCCGGGTCCTGACCGCCGGATACCTCGTCATGGCGCTCGCTCTCGGAGCCCTGGCCTGGATCGCCGCCGCGCACGGTTCCGTGCAGCCCGTCGTGGGCCTGCTGGTCCTGCTGTGGGGGGCGAGCAGCTGGTGTCAGACGCCGCCGCAGCAGCACCGGCTGATCCAGGTCGCCCCGCAGGAAGCGCCCCTTCTCGTCTCTCTGAACTCCTCCGGTATCTACCTGGGCATCGGCCTGGGCACCGTACTCGGCGGCGTCACCCTGCCCGCGGGAACGACGGCGGTCTACGCCCTCGGAGCCGCCCTGGCGGCCGCCGCCCTGCTGTTCCTCCGGATCACGGCACGCACCACGAAGACCCACGCCGGTTGAGGAACCGCCCTTCACATCCCGGCGTCCGGACGGTCAGAGGCCCGGCCGCCGTCTGACCGCGGTGACGCACCGCCCGCTGAGCCGTCCTCGGCACGGCACCGGTGACCGGCGCGGGAGACAGACACTGCTTCCGGTTCCACGACAACGGTCCGGCGGCTCGAGCCGGCGCACACCAGCGCGCGGCGGGGTCCTGGCCCACATCCCGCTTGGCCGGGCGGGGGACCGGCTCGTCGACGAAACCGAGAGGTCGCTGGATGACCACCTACCCACCGCAACCCGCCTACCGTTCGGCCGCCCCCCGCCCCCGGAGACGGCACGTGGGCCGCCCTCCCGGAGACCGGGGCGACGGGAGGCGGCGTCACCAGGCCACGGCACCGCAGTCCACCCCGATAGCAGAGTCGACGCTAAGGCCCCGCAGTTCCTGGCGGGCGCCCGATGACAGCTACGGCAGCTCGCCGCGTTGGTGGAACGCCCGAATACCTCCCGTATGCGGACGCCCCTCCGCCTTGCGATGCATGGCATCTGACGCCGCGCGCTGATCCACCGGGAATTGCGGGACGGCCCTGAGTGGCGCCATGAGGCCGATTCGCCCGGATGGAAACTCCCCGACATCACCAACGGCAATGCACTACCGGAAGGACGATAAAAGTGTGGATCACGGGCTTTCTTGCGATGGCGCTGTTAGTGGCACTAACTCCCGGAGCCAACAACCTGTTGGCTCTGCGGCACGCCATGGTGCGAGGCTTCGGCGGTTCGATGGTGGGGGTATGCGGACGGCTCATCGCGTTCGCCATCCTCGTGGTCGCGGTCGTGGCTGGGTTGGGACCGCTGCTGTCGGCGTCGGTGTGGACACTGACGCTGATCAAGTGGGCCGGCGTCGTCTACCTCACCTACTTGGGAACCACCATCCTGTGGGCTAGCTTCCGGCGGGGCGGCGCACCGGACGAAGCCATCGTGAAGACCTCAGGGCAGAGGAGGCCGACCCTGACCGCGTTGGCGCGTAAGGAGTTCCTCGTCGCGATCAGCAACCCAAAGGCCGTGCTGGTCTTCACCGCCTTCGTGCCGCAGTTCGTCGGTACCGGTCGAGGCTCCGTCACAGCCCAACTCGCCATCCTCGGTGCCTTGTACCTCATCGCGGAAGCAGTGGCGGCCGGAGTGTTCGCCGCTGCGGGCAGCGTGATCAGGGCGGCGCGAATGAGCCGTCAGGCCCACCGCCGACTGGACCGTGCCACCGGCGTTGCGTTGCTCGGGATGGCCGGCCTGATCGCGGCAGAGTCCGCCACAGCGTGATGCGGGGGTAGCGGAAGCGAGCATCGAACTCTCCTGGGCCGTCTGCACGATCACCGGATGCGGACCGGCGCTGCGGTGCCATGGGTCGTGACCTTGCCCGCATGAGGCGGCCGGGCCGTGAGTACACGGTGGTGAGTGCCCACCCGACGCCCGCCCCCGTAGACGACGCGGGCCGCTCCCAGTCAGACAGGGCATGAGGCAGTGTGGCGGGCCGGCGACCTGCTCGCGGGGCATTCCCGCGCAGACGCCGAGCCTTGGGAGCGCGGCGGCGCTGGGGTGGGTGACCGCGGATCGATGCCGTGCCGCCGCGCGGTCTTCTGGCTTTCGAGCCCGTTCTGCGCCAAGTTGCGTCTGATTGTTGCGTGAGCTCTCGTTTGCGGAACCAGGCGTGTCGGCCGCCTGGGTAGACTGCCCCGTCGTCCTGGGCGTCGTACACCGCACCCTGAAACACCCTCGCCCCCACCACCCGGCACTTTGACGACGAGGGGGGCCCGCACGGCACTGCACCTGTACGACACCGGCACCCGCACCGTCCGCGCTTTACTCAGGGACGCCAGAGGCGGCCGCAGCCGCCCCGACCACCCCCCGGCGAACCACTGAGGCCAGAGCGCCAGGCCAGCCACAGAGAGGCCCGGGTATCTGTCGGCACCTGGGGGCTCTGCGGCCGGGGTCATGCTCCGGGACATCAAGCCGTGCAACATCCTCATCTCGTCGTCCGTCGTGGTGAAGGTCCTCGACTTCGGCGGGGGAGAGCGGTCGGCTCCCAGGCGGCGGCGCCCAGGGTACGCAGAGCGGGTTCTCGTGGGTGGCCCCGTTACAGGGCCCCGCGCATGCCCGCCCCACGGTCATCCGTGTGTCGCCGGGCCGTCGTGCAGTCGCCCCTCACGCGGCTGAAGGAGGCCCTCAACCGGGCCGTGACACGGGGCCTGGTCGCGGTGAATGTCGCCCAGGAAGTGACGATCCCCCGGAAGGTGCGCAAGGCCGAGCGCCGGGCCAAGGCGGAGGTGCCGCCCTGGAGTGTCGCGGAGGTCCGTGCCTTTGTGCTTGCCGTGAAGGACCACCGGCTGTACGCCCCCTTCCTCCTCTCGCTGAGGGGTCTGCGGCTGGCGGAGGTGTGCGGCATGCGCTGGGCAGATCTGGATCTGGACCGAGCCACCCTGGCCGTTGCCAACACTCGAACGTTGATGGGGAACACGACCGTGGTGGAGAAGGACACGAAGTCGCTGGCCGGCGAGCGGAGCCTTCCACTTCCCGCTCCAGCCGGAGAAGCCCTCAGGAGCTTCAAGGACCGGCAAGCAGCCGAGAGGCTGGCGGCGGGGCAGGCGTACAAGGCCAGCGGGTATGTGCTGGTGGGCGACCTCGGGGCGCCGCTCGAGGTGCGGCGGTTGCGCGAGGAGGCGTACAAGGTGATGGCCGGTAACGCGCTGCGGCGGGTGCGTTTGTACGATGCCCGCGCGCGTTGCTTCACCTACCTGGCGAACCATGGAGTTCCTGCTCACCTTCTCGCCCGCTGGGCGGGGCACGCCGATGCCAGGACGACGAAGCACTGGTACGTGAAGCCGAACGTTGAGGATCTTCGTTCTGCGGCGGATGTCTGGAGTGGTCTGACCGGTCTTCCGACCCCTGTCGCGAGAGAAATGTGAGACGTGGGAGCGTGGTCGGGTGAGTGAGACGACTACGAACACCCTGCAATACCGCTTTGACGGGCCCGAAGACGCACCAGTCCTGGTGATCGGCCCCTCCCTCGGTACCACCTGGCACAGGTTGTAGAGACTGTCCAGGCACGTCCATGCCAGTCCAGAACGGGCATGGAATTGCAGGTCGGAGTCTCTTGGTCCGCGAGGGTCTGCCCAGTTGGTGATGGCTGTGTGGTACGCCGGTGACACGGCGGGGCCCCATCGCGGTCTGCCCTGACAGGATCTATGCGCGGATCCGGGAGACGGCGAAGCCACCCCGGAGCACTGCGGTGTGGCTCCGCCGAGGTCGAACGCGCTGGCGCGTCTGCCGCCGTCGGTGACTCTCTCGGGTGCTGGAACGGCGATCGCACCCGTTTATCCGTCCGCACTAGTAGTGCTTCGTTACCTTGAGTGATCTTGCCTGGTGGTGGGCATCTTCGAGGTGTGGAACTGGGGGATGTCGAGCGACTCCGCAGCGATTTGGCGGAGTTCGTGGGTGAGGACGCCGGCCGCGTCGGTCCCATGCCGCCTTGTGACCGCCCCGTCATTGCTGTGTCCGGGCGCGCAGAGCCTGGACGGACCAGTCGAACAATGGAGCCAGACTCTCCGGGGCCGGCCAGCCGTTGACCACTGCGAGCAGCTGGAGGTATCGCTCCCTGCGGGGGTCGTTCACGCTCTCAAGCCGAGTCGCCAGCCGGCGGCGAAGCTCGATGTCGTCGGGGCGGCCGAGGAGGTGCGCGTAGTACGCCGTGAACTGCGCGACGATCGGATCGGCCTGGGGTGAGGCCGGGTCGATGCCGACGGCCAGGGCCGTACCGGCCTGGTCACGGACGGCTGCGGCAATGTCGCGGCGCGGGGCCGTCACGTCGCTTCGGGTCTGCTCGGCCGCCTGGTCCTCGACCATCCGCCGCACGACGGCGCGGAAACCCGGTTCCAGGGACATTTCGGCCAGCTCCACCCACGCCTGGACCTGCTCCGCCTCCGGGTTGTCGGGCAACTCGGGGGTCATCGAGCGCATGACCCCCGCGAATGCGGGGGCGGCGTCAAGACCGCTGAAGACGGCGTCGAGGAACTCGCCGATCAGACGGCTGCGTTCGTCCTCGGAAAGCCGGGCCAGCTGGTGCATGCGTTCTGTCTCCTCAGGTGTGGACCCGCGCTCGGCCACCGCCGTCAGCACCGCGCGCCGCAGGCGCAGGACGCGGATCTGCACCCCCAGTGCTTCGGCGTGCGCCGCGGCGACCGCGGGAAGCGAGAGCTCGCGGTCCACGACCTTCCGGATCGTGGGAAGGTCCAGTCCCAGCTCGCGCAGGGTACGCACGAGGTCCAGGCGTGCGACGGCGTCGATGCCGTAGAGGCGGTAGCCGGCCGGGCTGCGGTCGGTCGGCGCCACGATTCCGCGATCGGAGTAGAACCGAATGGTCTTGACCGTGAGACCGGTCCGTCGAGCCAGCTCGCCGATCGAGTAGAGCGTGTCGCCGTTCATGTCCCTACCTTCGTGTCTCCCCCTACGGGAGACTCAAGTCCCTTCGCCTGCCGGCAGGCAACCACTCCTCATCCACAAGTCTTGACAATTCCTCTTGCCGGACCAGGGCGGGCGGCTCGCCGCCGGTGTGCTGCCCGGGCCGGAACAGGAAGTCTGGTCGGTCAGCTGCGCTAGCCGAGTTCCTTGGGGCCGTAGAGGGCCGCGGCCTTTCCTGTGAGCAGGGCCCAGTAGCGGTCCCCGAAGGACCAGTGCCACCACTCCGGGGGGTAGTTCACCAGTCCCGCGGCCGTGAGGACGGTGCCCAGCAGCTTCCGGTTGGCGCGGGCTTCCTCGCTGATGTTCGGGGCGTGGGTGTAGCAGGCGCCGGCGCTCTCCTCCGGGTCCGCGTTCATGCGCGTGCCCAGGTTCAGCTCGTGCCCGTCGGCATCGGCGAGGGTGAGGTCGACGGCCGCGCCGGCGCTGTGCGGAGCGATGTCGGGCGGTGACACGTACCTGCTCGCCGCCGAGTGGAGCTCACAGGAGGACCAGCCAGGGGCGCGGCCCGCAGTCGGCCAGCGTACTCCTCGAAGTATTCCCGCTGGCGGGAGGGCGGCCGGTAGCCCTCGACGAACAGCAGCCGCAAGCCTGCCGGAAGCATCGTCTGTGCAGTGAGCAGCCGTTCCAGCGCGCCTTCCCTCAGGTGGGCGAAGGCGTCCGCGGGGGTCCTGCTTGCGGGTGTCGACGAGCAGACGGCCGCCGACACGGACGTCCACGAGGCGTTCGCCGGACTCGACCACGGGTATGGCGACGACCTTCGGATCCGACATCAGCGCGATCCCTGTCATGGCGGCTCCCCTCATCCGGCCGGCGTGGCCGGGGGCCGCACGCCGAACCACTGCTCGGCGCCGTACTCCTCGAACCACTCGACCTCGGTGAAGCCCAGCTTCGCCGCGAGGCGCATCGCCCGGTCGTTTGCGCTCTGGGTGGAGAGCACCACGGGTTCGCCAGGGCACGTGCTGGTGAACCAGTCGAGTGCCGCCGCGCACGCCTCGAAGGCGTAACCATGTCCCCACGCCTCGGGCAGGAACAGGTAACCGAGCTCGGCCTCTCCGGCCTCGGGGCGGACGTGCCCCCGGCGCTCGGCACCGCGGGGATCGAGTGTGATCATGCCGATCATCGTTCCGTCGCGTGCGACCACGAAACAGCCGGGACGTCGGCCCGGCACTTCGGGCAGTGCGCGCTCGAGTTCGTCGCGGGGCCGGGTGTCGCCGATGTAGGTGCCCACCTCGGGCGAGGCGAACAACTCGACGAACGCCGCGCGGTCCCGGGCCTCGGACGCGCGGAGCATGAGCCGTTCGGTCGGTATCGGGACGGGCGGCCAGACGAAGGTTCCGGATTCGGTCATGACTGGGGAACCTATCGCACGCCCCGTGAAAGCGATCGGCGCAGCAGCCTGGCTGCTGCCCGGCGATCTTTTTTTCCTGCGGTCTGCAACCGGCACCGCTTCGACAGGCGTGTCGATGATCTGAGAAGTGCGCGCGGAGCGGAACCGGCGGGACGGCGAAGCGAGCATGGGACAGCGAACGGACGGAAGGCGACACGGCGTGGGTCACGACCAGGTTCTCGAAGCGTTTCAGCTGGAATGCGGAGCTCTCGGCGACGCCGTGGCCGGACTGTCCGAGGCCGAGTGGGACCTCTCGACGCGCTGCATTCCCTGGACCGTACGCGACCTGCTCGGGCACGTATGCGTGGTGATCGACTGGCTTCCGGCCATGCTGGACGCGCCGGAACCAGGCGAGGCGAAGATCTCCGCAGTGGAGTACTACCGCCCCGACGACCGCTTCTCGGCGCAGACCAACGGCAAGCGGATCGCCTTGGCTCAGGACCGTGCGGCACGGCCAGCAGACGGTGCCGCCCTCGCCGAGAACTTCGCCGCGACCTGGCGGCGGGTCGACCGGTTGTGCCGGGCCCAACCAGACGGCCGGACCGTGCGGACCCGCCACGGCGACGCCATGCTCCTGTCGGAGTTCCTCCTCACCCGCGTCGTGGAAGTCGCCGTCCACGGCCTCGATTTGGCCGACGCACTCGGACGCGAAGCCTGGCTCACCCCCGCGGCCGGTGACGCCGTGACGGAGCTGCTCCTGGGCGCGGAGCACGTCGCGGCGGCCGACAAGCTGGAGTGGAGCCGTCCCCACTTCCTGCGCAAGGCCACCGGCCGGGAGCCGCTGGACGCAGCGGAGGCCGCACAGGTCGAACGGCTCGGCATCCGCTGGCTCGCCCTGGGCTGATCTCCGACAGCCCTTATGTGCCCCAGCGACCTCAAGCCTCCGAGATCGCGCGAGACAGATGATGTGTTCACCCCGCAGGGGTTCCCCGTCGGGGTGAGGGACTCGAAAGGCCAGGCTCTCTTTAACCGGTCTCACATCATTGGAGACAGATTCCACGGGGCAAACATCCCGGAAAACATCTTCACGGGTTACCGACGCTTCAACGTAAGCGGAATGAAAGTGTGTGAGAGCAGAATGGCGGACGCCCTCGCCACGGAACCCGTCACATACGGCGCAGTCCTCGAGTATGGCAATCCGAACGTGGACCGGCCGACTGCGATCACCATGGCGGCATCGACCCCAACGCGTAATCTGTTCAGAGTACGGATAGAAAACAAGAACGTTAATGGAGGCGGCTGTTGAGTATCGAACTCCTAGAGGCTGCGCTGCCGGGACTGGTCGCGCGGCGTCTCGAGGTACCGAGGCGCATCGATTGGCAGGTGGTCTTCGACGGGTTGGGCACTCGGCTGCCAGACGAGTACATCACTTTGGCGGAGTCGTACCCTCGCCTGGAGATCGGGCACTGGCTCACAGTGACGTCGCCGGCCCCAGGTGACGAAGCGGGATTCGTCGAGGAGGCCAGAGAGGATATCGCCGTTGCCGAGGGTATGGCGCAGAAGGAAATGTTCGGGGGTTACCCTGTCTTCCCGGAATCGGGAGGGTTGCTGGCGTGGGGCGCCTCGATAGACGGAGACGAATTCTTCTGGCACACGCAAGGGCAGCCCGACGAATGGACAGTCGTTGTGGCCGGGAGGAATGACGACTGGTTCCACTACGAGGGCAGCCTGTCGAGCTATCTCGCCTGGCTGTGCTCTGGAACGGCCACACCGCATGGGATCCCTCCGAACTTTCCGGGGCCTGAACCCGTAGTTTCGGTCGGCTAAAGGGCTCAAGATTCGGGCCAGTAGCCGATGATGGCGTCGGGGCCTGCTTCCATCAGGGAGCGGGCCCCGACTGCGTCAGGCTGGTCCGGCCCAACTTAGTGAACGCGTCGTCCGGCTGATCGACCAACGCATGTGCACGGCAATCTCGTGGCACACGAGATCGACCACCTCGACGGGCTGCTCTACACCGCCCGTATGCGGCCCGGCGTCGAGCCGATCCGCGTCGAGGAATACCGGGAATCCGGCCGCAGCGGGGCTGCGACTCCCGACCGGTCCCCCTGATCTTTGGAGGCCCCCCTCGCAGGAGGGGTGGCCGCCCCGGGGCTGCTCCTGGACTGCCGGGCCCCTTCGGTGTCTGCCGGCCCGATGAGGCGGACATGGACGAGCCGCCGCAGGACGCGTACGCCCGCCACCGGCCTCCCCGCCCGCGAGGGGCGCGGGCGGTGAACGGGTGGTGTCGGTGGAGTCCGCCGACACAGTCCAGCCGATGTCATCTGCTCCCTCAGCAGCTGCCGGCCCCGAGCCAAGGATGTGCTCCCAGGAACCATCCATGGCCCATCTGATCAGCCGTCCTTAGGCGGTCTGGAACGAGCTGGGAACGACGCGGTGACGGGAGAGTGGGCTGCCCTGGGTTTCGTAGCGGCCGGATTCTGTCATTTCAGGCGGTGTTCGTGGTCGCTGGGGTCGCGGGTACGGGGCCCTGAATTCTTCGGGTGCGAGGTAGTCGGGGGCGGAGTGCAGCGTCCGGTGGTGACCAGCCGCCCCGCTGAACGACGGCTCGTTCGACCTGGTAAGCGTCTCGCCAGGGACCGTGGGGCTCGATCGGTCAGGCTGCCGTGCGCGCATGAAGGGTTGCTTTTGCGGTTACCCGCTCGCGTATGGAAAAGCTGACGAGTTGGGGACACAGGCGCGGGGATGGCCGTCACGTCCGTGGCGGCCCTGCTGTTCTGCACAGCGAGGAGCAGGAGCAGGAGCACGGCGACGATGCCAGCGGCCGCTCGGAGGAGCAGGAGCCGTATGGCCCGGGTGCGGAGGTGGAGCGCAGGGCGCCGGATGGTCCCACCGAGATGCCGAAGAAGTCGTGGTGGGCGGTGCTGCGCGGCACGTTGAGGGAGTTCAAGGACGACGAGCTGACCGACCGCGCGGCATCCCTGACCTACTACGGCATCCTGTCGCTCTTCCCGGCGCTGCTGGTCCTGGTCTCCCTGCTGGGAATCGCCGGGCAGTCGGCCACTCATGCAATCCTGGACAACGTCGAGAAACTCGCTCCGGGAGCCGCGAGCGATGTGATCCGAAGCGCGGTGCAGCAGTTGCAGGGCAACGCCGGCATCGGCTCGCTCATGGCGATCGTCGGCCTGGTCGTGGCGACCTGGTCGGCGTCCGGCTACGTGGCGGCGTTCATCCGGTCCTCCAATGCCGTCTACGATCTGCCCGAGGGCCGCCCCGTGTGGAAGGTGCTGCCGCTGCGCCTGCTCCTGACAGTCGTGCTGATGGTCCTCGCGGTGGTCAGCGCGTTGATCGTGGTGTTCACCGGCCCCCTGGCGCGCCGGGCCGCAGACGTGATCGGGCTGGGTGACACCGTGGTGAGCGTGTGGTCGCTCGCGAAGTGGCCGGTCCTGGTCGTCCTGGTCACCCTCATGATCGCGATCCTGTACTGGGCCAGTCCCAACGCGAAGGTCCGCGGCTTCAAGTGGGTCACCCCGGGCAGTTTCCTCGCCCTGGTCATCTGGATGATCACCTCCGCGGGGTTCGCGTTCTACGTGGCGAACTTCGCCTCCTACAACAAGACCTACGGCACCTTCGCGGGTGTCGTCATCTTCCTGGTGTGGTTGTGGATCACCAACATCGCGATCCTGCTGGGCTTGGAGTTCGACGCGGAGACCGCCCGTCAGCGGGCTGTCGCCGGCGGTCACCCGCCCGAGGAGGAGCCGTACGTCGAGCCGCGTGACACCCGCAAGTGGGACGAGGAGGACCGGCGTCGACTGGAGTGAGGCCTGGCAAGCGGCATGCATGCCCGGGCGGTTTGCGAGTGACGCCCGCGCGAGCGGTTCGTGGCCGATGTGGGGTGTGGACTGCGGATGCGGGGATATGAGCGGCTCATGAAGTTGCTGGCAGAGGTGCAGAGGGCAGACCGGCTGGTGGCGCAGGCAGCCGGTTGGCGTATTCCGGCCCGCGTCGGCCGGGTGCTGTCGGTGGCGGAGGAGGCCGCGGAGAGTTCGAAGCTGTGGTGCGGCGCGGCCGTAGCGATGGCCGTGGGCGGCGGGTGGCGGGGCCGCAAGGCCGCGGCTGCAGGGCTGGCGGCTCTCGTGGTGGGGCAATTGGTCTCCAACGGTCTGGGGAAACAACTCGCCGACCGGCCCAGGCCGCCGAAGGAGTGGTATCCGCACGACGAGACCGACGACCGGCCCGACTCCTCCTCGTTTCCTTCCGGTCATACCGCCGCCGCCATCGCGTTCACCGCCGCCGTCGCGCCCACCTGGCCGGCCGCAGGTCTGGCGTGTGCGGTGCCGGCGGCCTTGGTGGCCGTCGAGCGGGTGCAGTCGGGCGCCCACTACCTCAGCGACGTCGCCGCCGGCGCGGCCATCGGCCTGCTCAGCGCCCGGCTCACCCGAACACGGTGCCCCGTGCTGCTACGGCGCACACTGGAGCCCGCGCACCTCGTGCCGTAAGGCCGAACTCGCCGGCGAGGAGCTGATGGCCCAGTCCCCCATGGCGGATGGCATTCCTGGCCTGGTCCGTGCCGTTGAGTTGGCCAGCGAAAGGGATCTCTGCGCCGCGCTGGTCATCTGTACGAAGGCCTCGCTGCCTTGCACACGCTGTTCGAACGTGGGGCGAATGGGCCTGCGTTCGAGGATTCACACCGACCGGCGTGGCCGGAGAAGCAGCGGTCACCATCAACACGGTCCACTACTTGATCAATCCCGGCTGGGCCGAGGACCTGAACCGCTACCTCTAAGACATGGAAACGTTGCTGACCGACTAGGCGGCTGGGCCGTCAGCACACGGTGGTGGGTGCCTACCTGGACACTTGAGGGTTCCGGCGGTGCCGGGCCTGCCGTCACGGAGGGAGCAGTAACCGCGAGGTCCACCCCGGCGATGTGACATCTCATGACAGATGAGAGGGTCTTCCGGGTGACCGAGACACCACCGAACACCCTGCAATACCGCTTTGACGGGCCCGAAGACGCACCAGTCCTGGTGATCGGCCCCTCCCTCGGTACCACCTGGCACATGTGGGACCGGCAGATACCCGAGCTCACCCAGCACTGGAGAGTCTTCCGCTACGACCTTCCCGGGCACGGCGGCGCCCCCGCGCACGCCGCCTCCGCCGTCGGGGAGCTCGCCGACCGGCTGGTGGCCACCCTCGACGGGCTCGGGGTGCGGCGGTTCGGGTACGCCGGCTGCTCCATCGGCGGAGCGATCGGCGCCGACCTCGCCCTGCGCCACCCGCAGCGGGTCGCCTCGCTGGCTCTGGTGGCCTCGTCCGCCCGGTTCGGCAGCGCCGACGAGTTCCGGCGGCGCGGGGTGATCGTCCGGACGAACGGGCTGGAGCCGATGGCCCGCACCGCGCCGGAACGCTGGTTCACGCCCGGGTTCGCCGCCGCGCAGCCGGCCATCGTGGAATGGTCCGTCCAGATGGTCCGCACCACGGATCCCGGCTGCTACATCGCCGCCTGCGAGGCCCTCGCCGCCTTCGACATCCGCGGCGAGCTCGGCAGGATCGGCGTCCCCACGCTCGTCCTGGTCGGGGCCGAGGACCAGGTGACCGGGCCCGGTGACGCCCGGACGCTGGTGGCGGGCATCCCGGACGCACGGCTCGCCCTCGTCCCGGGCGCCTCCCACCTGGCCCCGGTCGAACAGCCGGGAGCCGTCACCGATCTCCTGCTCACGCACTTCTCCGCGGCCTGGCAGGACACCCTCGCGGCCATTCCCGCGCCCTCGTTCGCACCCAGGCTGTCCGCCCCCGTGCTGCCCGTCGCGGAGCTCACCGCCGCTCCCGCGCAGCCCGAGGCGGAGACCGGTGGGCGTGCCGATCCGTACGGGCCGGGCATGAAGATCCGCCGTGAGGTGCTCGGCGACGCCCATGTCGACGGTGTCATGGCCGCCGCCGACGACTTCACCGGCGATTTCCAGGAACTCCTCACCCGCTACGCCTGGGGCGAGGTCTGGAGCCGGGAAGGGCTGGACCGGCGCACCCGCAGCACGGTCACGCTCACCGCCCTGATCGCCTCCGGGCGGCTGGAGGACCTGGCCGCGCATGTCAGCGCCGCCCTGCGCAACGGCCTCACCCCGGCGGAGATCAGGGAAGTGCTGCTCCAGACCGCCGTGTACTGCGGGATTCCCGCCGCGAGCGCCGCCTTCACGATCGCCCAGTCGGTGATTCACGTCGAAACGACTCCGCCGGCGTAGCAGGATGGGCGGTATGAACGATCAGAACTCCGGGCCGACCGCGCTCACGCTGACCAAGCAGTCCCACTCCTGCATCCGGCTGGAGAAGGGCGGCCGCACGCTCGTCATCGACCCGGGAGGGTTCTCCGAGCAGGACGCCGCGATCGGTGCCGAGGCGATCCTGGTGACGCACGAGCACCCCGACCACTTCAACGAGGAGCGGCTGCGGGCCGGTCTGGAGGCCGACCCGGCCGCCGAGATCTGGACGCTGCGCAGCGTGGCCGGGAAGCTCGCCGCGGCCTTTCCGGGGCGCGTGCACACCGTCGGACACGGCGACACGTTCTCGGCCGCCGGGTTCGACGTCCAGGTGCACGGCGAACTCCACGCCGTGATCCACCCGGACATCCCCCGGATCACGAACATCGGCTTCCTGGTCGACGGGTCCGTCTTCCACCCGGGCGACGCCCTCACCGTGCCCGAGCAGCCGGTCGACACGCTGTTGCTCCCGGTGATGGCCCCCTGGAACAAGATCTCCGAGGTCATCGACTACGTCCGTGAGGTCGGGCCGCGCCGCGCCATCGACATCCACGACGCGCTGCTGACCGATCTGGCCCGCCCGATCTACGACAGCCAGATCGGAAGTCTGGGCGGCGCCGACCATGCCCGGATGACCCCGGGGGAGTCGACCGGTCTGTGACGGGCGCCGGACCCGCCGCTGTCAGTGGGAGCCGCTAGGTTTACGTACATGCGCATCGCCACCTACAACGTCAATTCGATCACCGCCCGCCTGCCCCGGCTGCTGGCCTGGCTGGAGAGCAGCGGCACGGACGTGCTGTGCGTCCAGGAGACCAAGTGCACGCCCGAGCAGTTCCCGACCGAAGCGCTGCGTGAACTCGGCTACGAGTCCGCGGTCCACGCCACGGGCCGGTGGAACGGGGTGGCGCTCATCTCCCGCGTCGGCCTGGCCGACGTCGTGACCGGGCTGCCCGGCGGCCCGGACTTCGAGGGCGTCCAGGAGCCCCGGGCCATCAGCGCGACCTGCGGGCCCGTCCGTCTCTGGTCGGTGTACGTGCCGAACGGCCGAGAGGTGGCGCACGAGCACTACGCGTACAAGCTCCGCTGGTTCGAGGCGCTGCAGAAGGCGGTGGCGGCGGACGCGGCGGGGACGCTGCCGTTCGCCGTCCTCGGTGACTTCAACGTGGCCCCGACCGACGAGGACGTCTGGGACCCGGCCCTCTTCGAGGGCTCCACCCATGTCACCCCCGCCGAGCGGGCCGCCCTCGCCGCCCTGCGCGAGGAGGGCCTTGCCGAGGTGATGCCCCGCGCGCTGAAGTACGACCGCCCGTACACCTTCTGGGACTACCGCCAGCTGCGCTTCCCGAAGAACAAGGGCATGCGCATCGACCTCGTCTACGGCAACGCCGCGTTCACCGCCGCAGTCGAGGACAGCTATGTGGACCGCGAGGAGCGCAAGGGCAAGGGCGCCTCCGACCATGCCCCCGTGGTCGTCGACCTCGACCTCTGAGCAGCGCGCCCGCACTCCGCGCAGGGGCCGGGCTCAGGAGTCCGCTTGCGGCGCCTGAGCCCGTACGGCCTCGCGCAGCTGCCGCATCGACGGGTTCACCATGGCCTTACCGCCGACGGTGACCGTCGGCACGGTCTCGTTCCCGTCCGCCACCGAGCGGACGAACGCGGCGGCTTCGGGGTCCCGCCAGATGTTGATCTCGGTTCGGCGCAGTCTCGCGAGCCGCAGCCGGAGCCGGAGCTTCATGCAGTACGGGCAGCCGGGGCGCCAGTAGACGACCACCCCGGCCCGGTCCTCGGCCATCCGAACTCCCCTGTCCGTACGTGCGACGTGCGTACGGGTGCACCCGCGTACCGGGGAGTCTAGAACGCACGGTGTACGGGGGGTGTGGGGCGCGCGAACGACAGGCCGCGCGCCCTGTGGTGCGGATCCGGGCAGGGATGGGACCCTGAGCGGTATGAACATCCCTTTCTTGGACAACTGGCGTAAGCGTCACGACGGAACGCGGGAGGCGGGGCTCGCAGCCGCCGTCGAGGCCGATCCGGAAGGCGTGGCAGAAATGCTCGCCGAATGTGAGCTGCTCCGCGTCCGGGTGGGGGAGCGCGGGCTCGAACTCGACGACACCCCGGCCTCGTTGGCCGCGCTGGATCAACTGCCGCCGCGCTGGCGCGACGATCCGGAGGAGCTGCCCTGGCTGGGCAACGACGCGGGGCTCTATCTCGGCACCGTCCTGGTGCGCAACGTCGAAGGCGCGCTCTGGCACATCCGGCCGAGCGGTCAGCCCGTGGTGCGCCTGGCCTCGGGGCGTGAGATCGATGTGGTCGAGGCCGGACTGGACTGGGCGATGACGGGCAGCCCCGAGCTGTCGCAGGTGTACTCGGAGTCGGCCGAGGGGTGACGGCCGGCCGCGCACATCACGCGGCGAGATAAAACGCCTTATGACCCATTTACGCGTGTCGGGTGTGAAGTCCCTTGCCAGGGCGGATAGTTTGCGCTGACCTCGACAAAGCGATAAGTGGGTAGGGCAGCGTATGGCCGTCGATCCGTTGATCGAGCTGCATGACGTCAATAAGTTCTACGGAAAGTTGCACGTACTGCAGGACATCAATCTCACCGTCGGCCGCGGGGAGGTGGTGGTGGTCATCGGCCCCTCCGGCTCCGGTAAGTCGACGCTCTGCCGGACCATCAACCGCCTTGAGACGATCGAGTCCGGCCGCATCTCCATCGACGGCAGACCCCTCCCCGAGGAGGGCAAGGGCCTGGCGCGGCTGAGGGCCGAAGTCGGCATGGTCTTCCAGTCGTTCAACCTGTTCGCGCACAAGACCGTGCTCGCGAACGTCTCGCTGGCGCAGCTCAAGGTCCGTAAGCGGAACAAGGGCGAGGCCGACCGGCGGTCCCGCGAACTGCTGGAGCGAGTGGGACTCGTCGGTCAGGCCGACAAGTTCCCGGCCCAGCTCTCCGGCGGCCAGCAGCAGCGCGTGGCCATCGCCCGCGCCCTCGCCATGGACCCCAAGGCGCTCCTCTTCGACGAGCCCACCTCGGCTCTCGACCCGGAGATGATCAACGAGGTGCTGGAGGTGATGCAGCAGCTCGCACGGGAGGGCATGACCATGGTCGTCGTCACGCATGAGATGGGCTTCGCCCGCTCGGCGGCAAACCGTGTGGTGTTCATGGCCGACGGCCGCATCGTCGAGGACCGGACTCCGGAGGACTTCTTCACCGCCCCGGAGAGCGACCGCGCCAAGGACTTCCTGTCCAAGATCCTCAAGCACTGACGGGAGGCCCTGTGTTGCGTACGAGGAAAGTACTGGCCGCCTGTGCCGGCCTCCTGCTGGCCGTGCTCGCCGCGGGCTGCGGCAAGGACGGCAGCCCGCCGGTGAAGGGGCCGCAGGCCGGGGCGCTGCCGGTGTACAAGGTCGACACCGCCTTCCGGCTGCCGGATTCCAGGACCTGGACCCAGGCGAAGAAGCGCGGCTATCTGCGGGTGGGGGCCAAGGAGGACCAGCCCTACCTCGGTGAGAAGGACCCGGCCACGGGCATCTACTCGGGCTTCGACATCGAGATCGCCCGGATGATGGCGGCCTCGCTGGGCTTCGATCCGAAGACGATCAGGTTCAAGACCATCGCCTCCGCCAACCGCGAGACCGCCCTGCAGAACGGGCAGATCGACTACTACGTCGGCACCTACACCATCAACGACATGCGCAAGAAGCTCGTCGGGTTCGCCGGTCCCTACTACATGGCGGGTCAGGGGCTGCTGGTCCGGACGGACGAGGACGACATCCACGGACCGCAGGACCTGGCCGGCAAGACGGTCTGCTCGGCGGCCGGTTCGACCCCGTACCAGCGGATCGCCGCCGACTACCCGGAGGCGAAGCTGGTCGCCTACGACACGTACTCGATCTGTGTCGACAACCTGCTGACGTTCCAGGTCGACGTCGTCACCACCGACGACGCGATCCTGCTGGGCTTCGCCGCGAAGGCGCCCGACGAGATGAAGGTCGTCGGCAAGCCGTTCTCCGAGGAGCCGTACGGCATCGGCGTCCCGCGCAGCGACAACGCACTGCGGTTCGCCCTCAACGACGCACTGGAGACCAACGAGAAGAACGGCAACTGGAAGAAGGCGTTCGAGGCGACGCTCGGCCTCTCCGGGGCGCCCGCTCCGCAGCCGCCGCCCATCGACCGCTACCCGGCGAACTGAGAGGACGGCCACGACACATGGACGTACTCACCGAAAACTTCTCGCTCTACGCCAAGGGCTTCGTCGGCACCGTCGAGCTGACCTTCTACGCCTCCCTCCTGGCGCTGGCGGTCGGCTTCCTGATGGCCTCCTTCCGGGTGGCGCCCGTCGGCTCGCTGCGGGTGATCGGCACGGTCTGGGTGACCGTGCTGCGCAACACCCCGCTGACGCTGCTCTTCTTCGCCGTCCTGCTCGGGCTGCCGCGCTTCGGCCTGGTGCTCCCGTTCAACGTCTTCGCGATCCTTGCGCTCGGCTGCTACACCTCCGCGTTCATCTGCGAGGTGCTGCGCTCCGGCATCAACACCGTGCCCACCGGGCAGGGAGAGGCGGCGAGGAGCCTCGGCATGACGTTCGGCCAGACGCTCGGCAACGTGGTGCTTCCCCAGGCGTTCCGCTCGGTGATCCCGCCGATCGGCTCGACGCTCATCGCCCTCGCCAAGAACTCGGCGATCGCCGGGGCGTTCAGCGTCACCGAACTCCTCGGCACGTACAAAACCCTCAACGAGCTGGGCTACAGCATCATCTGGACCTTCGTCTGGATCGCCGTCGGCTACCTGATCATCACTCTGACCATCAGCGCGATCTTCAATGTGCTGGAAAAGCGCTGGGGAGTCGCCCGATGACCGCCCACTCCGCCCCCGCCCCCACCGTGCTGTACGACATCCCCGGACCGCAGACCCGCAAGCGGCACCGCGTGTACGGAATCGTGTCGACGGTCCTGATCCTCGCCCTGGTCGGCTGGGTCATCTATCTGCTCTTCGACACCGACCAGTTCACCAGTGCCAAGTGGACGCCCTTCGAGTACAAGGGGATCCAGGAGCTGCTGCTGCGCGGGCTCGGCAACACGCTCAAGGCGTTCGCGTACGCCGCGGTGCTCTCGCTGGCGTTCGGCGCCGTGCTCGCGGTGGGCAGACTCTCCGACCACCGGCCGGTGCGCTGGGTGGCGACGGTCCTCGTCGAGTTCTTCCGCGCCATGCCGGTCCTGGTGATGATCTTCTTCATCTTCGTCGCGCTGAAGGTGCAGCCGCTGCCGGCCCTGGTCGCCGGACTGACGCTGTACAACGGCTCGGTGCTCGCCGAGGTGTTCCGCACCGGCATCAAGTCGGTGGAGCGCGGCCAGGGCGAGGCGGCGTTCGCCCTGGGCATGCGCAAGACGCAGGTCACCACCTTCGTCCTGGCTCCGCAGGCGGTGCGTGCGATGCTGCCCACCATCATCAGCCAGTTGGTGGTGGCGCTGAAGGACACCTCGCTGGGTTACTTGATCACGTACGAGGAATTCCTTCACGCCGGGAAGCTCATCGCGTCCAACCTCGACTACGATCTGCCCTTCATCCCCGTGGTGATGGTGATCTCGCCGATCTACATCGGGATGTGCATGCTGCTCTCCTGGTTCGCCACGTGGGTGGCGAGGCGTCAGCGCCGCAACCCGAAGACGGAGGCGACGGGCGTGGGTCCGGCTCAGCCGGCGACGCTGATGCCGCGAGCGCGGTAGCCCGGGTCCGCCGAGCGGCGGTCCTGGGGAGCGGTGCCCGTCCGGCAGCAGCCGGTGATCACTTCTCGCCCGCGGCACGGGTGCCTGTGAAGGCCCGTGCCGGGCGGGGAGAAGGTCAGCTGCGTGCCGGCCGTGCCGTTCGTACCGGGGGTGCGGGCCGTGTCCGCCGTACCGTCAGCCGAGAGCGCTTCTGGTCCGCCAGTCGGCCCAGGAGACGTTCCATGCCCCGTAACCGTTGCCCTCCGCGACCGTGCCCTTGGCGTCCGCGCCGGTGATCTCGAAGGGGTCGCCGACGCGGACCCGGCGGTAGAGGGACGCGGCGTCGGCGTCGCTCATCCCGACGCAGCCCGAACTGTGGTTGGCCACACCGAAGTACGCCGCGTTCCACGGCGCGGCATGGGCGTACATGCCCGACCAGGTCAGCCGCATCGAGAAGTCGACCATCTTGTCGTAGGCGTCCCCGAGGCCCACCGTCTCGGAGTTCATGTTGATCGTTCCCTCCTTCGCCATCAGGACGGCCGTGCCCCGCCACGACGCCCTGTCGCCGCCCGGCGTGCCGCCGGAGATGGGCACGTCCATGACCGTCCTGCCGTCCCGCTTCAGAGCCAGCCGGTGGCGGTCCAGGTCCACCTTGACCACCTGACTGCTGCCGACGGTGAACGTCGTCGCGTAGTCGCGTACGAACCAGCCGCCAGAGGGGCCCGAGTCGACGCCGTTGAGATCGGCGGCGAGGGTGATGCGGGTGCCGGACTTCCAGTAGTCCTTGGGCCGCCAGTCGACGCGGTCCCGGCCCGAGTAGTCGGCCAGCCAGCCCCAGGAGCCCTCGGTGCCGTTCGAGGTGGAGACCTTGAGCGCCCTCTCGACCGCCGCCCTGTTCTTCACCGGATGGTCGAACACGATCGACAGCGGCTGGGCGACACCGACCGTGGTGTTCTTGCCGGGGGCCAGGGTCAGCTTGTTCACCTTGCCGGCGGCCGCCGTCGTGAACCCGGCCGTGTCGCCGCCCCCGCCGGTGTCCTTCGCCTCGACGCGATACGTGGTGCCGGGCGCGGCCGGCCGGTCCGACGTCCAGCTCCTGCCGTCGGGGGAGAGCCGGCCGGTGAGGGCGTCGCCGCCGTCCGCCGAGACCGTGACGGTACGCAGCTTCCCGGTGGCCAGCGTCACCCTCACCGGCCGGCCCGCGGCGGCCGTGGCGCCGCGCAGGTTCACCGAGATCCGGGTCTCCGCGGCCTTCGACGGGCCGGCGCCCGGCCCCTGGCCGTCCTGACCGGAGGCGGCCGCGCCGCCGGAGCAGGCCGTGAGAGCGGTGCCGAGCACCACGGCGCCGACGGCGAGGGCGAGCCGGGCGGGACGGACGGGATGGGTGCGACGGGCGGTGCGCCGAACGGCGGTTGTCAGAGAGGCGGATATCAAAGGCAGCAATGGGAAAACCTCCTGGGCCATGCGCCGTCATCGAACGAGCGGCATTCCCCGGAGCCTAGGTTCCGGCAATCCGCGGATATACGGGAATGCGGTGTGTGACGAGAAGCGCAGCGCAACGGTCACCGTCCGGTCACATCCGGCGCGCAGCCCCGTCATGACCCGCTGTGAACATCCTGTGCAGCCCCGCAGAGACGCCGCGGGGCCCACGAGGGAGGGCCACGGACATGTCAGCGCTGCTCGCGACCGGAGACCGCAGCCGTCACCAGGACCTACGGATGCGCGGCCTGACGGCCGCCGAGCACCGGGCCCACGTGGCCGCACGGGCGGATGCGAGCTTTCTCCAGTACCCGTCCTGGGCCGGTGTGAAGGACCAGTGGTCGTCGGAAATGGTGGGCTGGCTCGGCGACGACGGGGAATTGGCCGGCAGTGCCCTGATTCTCTACCGGCAATTCCCGGGCACCCGGAAATACTTCGCCTATCTGCCGGAGGGGCCGGTGGCCGACTGGGCCGATCCCGGAATCGACCGCTGGCTGAGGCCGCTCATGACCCATCTGCGCGGCGCGGGCGCGTTCGCCGTCCGCATAGGACCGTCTCCGGCCTACCGCCGCTGGGACACCGCCCGCCTCAAGGCCGCGACGGGCCCCGGGCGCACCGTCGGCGACGTCCTGGCGCGCGAGGTCGACCCGCTCGGCGCGGCCGTGGCCGACCGGCTCCGCGCCCGCGGCTGGCGGCGCTGCGGCGGGGACGGTGACGACGCGGACGCCCAGCCCCGGTACGTCTTCCGGGTGCCGCTCGCCGGCCGGACCACCGACGCCCTGTGGGCGGGCCTCAACCAGGAGTGGCGCCGCAACGTCCGCAAGGCCGGCAGGGCCGGGGTGCGCATCGTGACCGGGAGCGCGGCCGAACTCCCCGAGTTCCACCGGCTGCTGCGGATCACCGAGGAACGCGACGGCTTCCGGCTCGGCCGCTCCCTCGCCTACTACCAGCGCCAGTACGCCGTACTCAACGCCGAACAGCCCGGCCGTATGAAGCTCTGCCTCGCCGTGCACCAGGGCGAGATACTCGCCGCCCACACGATGATCAGCACCGGACGCCGGGTCTGGTACCAGACCGGCGCGTCCGCCGACCACCGCCGCGAGGTCCGCCCCAGCAACGCCCTGCAGTGGCAGATGCTCCTCGACGCCCACGCCCAGGGCGCACAGGTGTACGACATGCGCGGGGTATCCTCCACCCTCGATCCCGACGACCGCCCCTTCGGATTGCTGCGCTGGAAGTTCGGCACCGGCGGGCAGGTCGTGGAGACCCTCGGAGAGTGGGAGACATCAGTGGGCGGCGCCACCAACAACACGCTGTACCGCGCCTTCCAGGCCTATCTGGCACGCCGGTGAGGGCCGCGGACGCGGCCACCGGCGCGGTCGCCCCCGAGGAGCACGAGCGCCGGGGCTCCGCCTCGGTGCTGCGCAGCGGCGCCGTGATGGCCGCCGGATCCGTCGTCTCGCGCGCGACGGGGTTCATACGCTCGGCGGTCGTCGTCGCCGCGCTCGGCACGGGACTGCGGGCCGACGGCTACACGGTCGCCAACACCGTCCCCAACATCCTCTACATGCTGCTGATCGGCGGGGCCCTCAACGCCGTCTTCATCCCCGAACTCGTCCGGGCCGCCCGGGAGCACGCCGACGGCGGGACCGCCTACACCGATCGCCTCCTCACCCTCTGCACGGCGGGGCTCCTCGCCCTCACCGCGCTCGCCGTCGCGGGCGCCCCGCTGATCATCTCGGTGTACGCGCCCACCTACGACGGCGACCAGGCCGAACTCACCATCGCCCTGGCCCGCTACTGCCTGCCCCAGATCCTCTTCTACGGGCTCTTCACCCTCCTCGGACAAGTGCTCAACTCCCGCAACCGGTTCGGGGCCATGATGTGGACCCCCGTCCTCAACAACCTCGTGATCATCGCGGTGTTCGGGCTGTATCTCTGGACGGCGGCGGGCTCGGACGGCGAACTGACCTCCGCCCGGGCGCAGTGGCTCGGCTGGGGGACCACCGCCGGGATCGCCGTACAGACCCTCGCCCTGGTGCCCGCCCTGCGCGCCGCGAAGTTCCGCTGGCGGCCGCGGTTCGACTGGCGCGGCAGCGGACTCACCCGTCCGCTGCGGGCGGCCGGCTGGCTCGTCATGCTCGTGCTCACCAACCAGGCCGCCTACTGGGTGGTGACCCGGCTCTCCACCGCCACCGGCCAGCACGCGGCGGACCAGGGCCTGGCGGGAGGCGCGGGCTACACCGCGTACAGCTACGCCTACCAGCTCTGGGTGGTGCCCCAGGGCATCGTGACCGTCAGCCTCGTCACCGCGCTGATGCCGCGGATGAGCCGGTCCGCCGCCGACGGCGATCTGGCCGGGGTGCGGCGCGACGTCTCGTACGCGCTCCGGACCTCCGCCGCCGCCGTGGTCCCGGCCGCCGCCGTCCTGCTCGCACTCGCCCCGTGGGTGATGGGGTCCGTCTTCGGGTACGGACGGACCGGCCCGGCGGACATCACCGTGATGGCGGGCATGATGGCCGCCTTCGCGCCGGGCCTCATCGCCTTCTCCGGGCAGTACGTGCTCTCCCGCGGCTTCTACGCCCTGGGCGACACCCGCACCCCCTTCCTCCTCAACCTGGTCATCGCCGCGCTCAACGCGGGGCTCTCGGCAGCCGCCTATCTGATGCTGCCCGCGCGCTGGGCGGTGACGGGAATGGCGGGGGCCTACTCCGTGGCGCTGTTCGCGGGATTCGCCGTCACCGGGTACGTACTGCACCGCAGGGTCTGCGCATCCGGCGCGCGGCGGCCTTCGCTCCTGCGCTCGCCGGGAGTATGGGCGCACGCCCGGCTGGTGGCCGCGTGCGTGCCCGCGGGCCTGCTGGCGTACGCGGCGGCCCGCGCCGTCGACACGGACGGGCCGGGGACCGGGGACTTCGCCGCGGCCGGGACCGGAGTGCTGGTCCTCTTCCTCGTGGTCGCCCTGCTCGCCCGCCCGCTGCGGCTGACCGAGGTCGGCACCGCGCTGAGCGCCGTACGCGGCCGGCTGCGCCGCACCTGAGGCGGCACCGGCCGGACGCACACCCTTCCGAATCCACTCCTTGATCACTGGGATACTGACGCCATGCCTCGCGTGCTGCTGATCGAAGACGACCCCTCCGTGCGAGAAGGGGTGGAGCTGGGGCTGCGCAGGCGCGGTCACGAGCTGCGGACCGTCGGCACGGGCGAGGCGGGACTGGCCGCACTGGACGAGTTCCGGCCCGAACTCGTCCTGCTCGACCTCATGCTGCCCGGAATGAACGGCGTCCAGGTCTGCCGCCGCATCCGGGAGACCAGCCAGCTGCCGATCATCATGCTCACCGCACGCGGCGACGACTTCGACGTGGTCGTCGGACTGGAGGCCGGCGCCGACGACTACATCGTCAAGCCGGCCCGTACCGAGGTCATCGAGGCCAGGATCCGCGCGGTGCTGCGGCGGCTCGCCGAACCCGCCGGGCGCAGCGGCGTCGAGACCCACGGCGTGCTGACGGTCGACCGGGTCGGCCTCACCGTCGCCAAGGCGGGGGAGCGGCTGCTCCTCGCCCCCTCCGAACTGAGGCTGCTGCTGCACCTCTCGGCCGCGCCGGAGCAGGTCTTCAGCCGCCAGCAGCTCCTCGAATACGTGTGGGAGCACAGCTACCACGGCGACGCCCGGCTGGTCGACGCCTGTGTGCGCAGGCTGCGGCAGAAGATCGAGGACGTGCCGGGAAACCCGCGCTACATCCAGACCGTCCGCGGCTTCGGCTACCGCTTCGGACCCCTCGGATGAGGCTGCCGTCCGCCCGGTTCGGGCTGCGCACCCGGCTCATAGCCGCGTTCCTGTTCGTCGCGGCGGTCAGCGCCGCCACCACCGCGGCCCTGACCTACCGCGAGGCCCGCTCGGCGATCCTCCAGCAGGCGCAGGACACCGCCGTCGCCCAGTTCCGGGACCGGATCAGCCAACGCGGCGTCGATCTCCCGCCCGACCGGCTCGGGCTGCGGGACATGTGCCTCGCCCTGGCCCGCGACGGGAAGTCGCATACCTGGACCGTCTTCGCCGAGTACGGCGACCTGAGGGTCTCCTCCTCCGACCGGCCGGTCTCCAGCGTGATCACGGCATCCCTGCGAGCGGCGGCCCGGAACAACGCCCACGGATCGTTCCAGCGCGTCGTCAAGGACGGCAAGCCCTGGCTGACCGTCGGCATGCCGACCCTCTTCGACCGCGGCGACGGCCGGCAGCCCACCGGCCTCGTGCTCTACGCGGTGATGCCGCTCGCCACCGAGGAGGCGAACGTCGCCGCCATGGTCACCGCGGCCCGCGACGGCGCCCTGCCCGCCCTGCTGATCGCCCTGGTCCCCGCGCTGCTCGCCGCGCGCAGCGTCCTGCGTCCGGTACGCGATCTGCGCCGCGCCGCCGCAGGCATCGGCCGGGGCGAGCTGCACACCCGGATCGCGGTCCGCGGATCGGACGAACTCTCCGAACTCGCCTGGACGTTCAACGAGTCGTCGACCAAACTCCAGGAATCCGTCGAGGGGCTCCGCCAGGCCGAGGAACGGGCCCGGCGCTTCGCCTCGGACGTCTCGCACGAACTGCGCACCCCGCTCGCCGGCATGCTCGCCGTGACGGAGGTGCTCGACGAGGACGCCGCCGGGCTGCGCCCCGACACCGCGGCGGCCGTCCGGCTGATCAGCACGGAGACCGGAAAGCTCGCCACGCTGGTCGAGGACCTGATGGAGATCTCCCGGTTCGATGCCGGGGCCGTCGATCTCCACAGCGACGAGGTCGATGTGGCCGAGACGATCCGCAAGACCCTCCAGGCCCGTCACTGGGACGACCGGGTCCGCACCGAACTCCCGGACGGCGTACGGGCGGTGCTCGACCCGCGCCGCTTCGACGTGATCGTCGCCAACCTGGTCGGCAACGCCCTGCGGCACGGGGCCGAACCCGTCACCGTACGCCTGCGGACCGAGCGGCGGGACGGGGCGGCGCGGCTGGTGACGGAGGTCGAGGACAGTGGCCCGGGCATCGACGCCGCCGTGCTCCCGCACATCTTCGACCGGTTCTACAAGGCCGACGCGGCGCGCACCCGGTCGACGGGAAGCGGACTGGGACTGGCGATCACGCGGGAGAACGTCCGGTTGCACGGCGGTACGGTCCATGCCGGGAACGGGCCCGACGGCGGAGCGGTGTTCACCGTCGAACTGCCGCTGGAGGGGCCATGAGGAGCGTGCGCACGCCCGGCGCGCTGCTGGTGCCCCTGGTGCTGCTGGCCGGGGGGTGCGGCATCCGGGCGACGGAGGTGGTCGAGGCAGGCGAACCGGCGACCGTGCAGGTGGCGCCGGCCGGAGAGCTGAGCACGGTCCTCTACTTCACCTCCTCGTCGGCGGCGACCCGGCTGATGCCGGTCGTCCGCTACACCGCACCGTCGGGCGAAGGGTCCGGGGCGGGCACCTACGGGGAGGAGCCGCCCGCCGGTGCGGTCAGGGCCCTCGACATGCTCTTCGCCGGCCCCACCCGAGCGGAGCGAGACGCCGGCCTCCGCTCCGAACTCCCCACGCACCGGGTGAAGAGGAGCATCGAGCTGAGCGCGCAGGGCGTGCGGGTCACCCTGGACATCCCGGTCACCCAGCTCTCCGAACCCGCACGCCAGCAACTCTTCTGCACCGCCGCCCAGGCCCGCACCGCCGACCGGGCCGAGGTGGTGACGGTGACCGGCACGGACGGCGTCATCGGTCCGGCGCGCTGCTCGGTCTGACCGCGGGACCCTGTGCCTTCTCGGTGGCGACGGCGGAAGCGGAGAGCAGCGTACCGGCGGCGAGACTGCCCCACAGGGCGGTCGGGCCGTAGGGTGCGAGCGCGGTGATGGCGGCCGGGGAGACGGCGAGACCGAAGCCCGTGGAGAGCTGGAAACGGGCGAGGGCCCGGCCGAGGACATGCGCCGGGGCCAGGGCGGTGACGAGCGCGATGGCGCTCCCGGCGTAGACGATCTCGCCCAGGGTGCAGACCACGGACACCGCGGCGACTGCCGGGGCGCCCCAGCCGTGCCCCAGCGAGGTCGCCACCAGGAACCCGAGGTAGGACGCGGTGAGGACCACGCCGGCGAGAGCCAGCACGGTACGCCGGGAGAAGCGGGACATCAGGGCGGTCACCGGAACCTGCAGCGTGACCACCAGCACCGTGTTGGCCACGAAGATGGCCGCCGACCACACCGGGGACGCGTGCACCTGCGTCACCAGGACCAGGGGGAGCGCGATCTCGGGGACGTTGAGGCAGAAGGCGTAGACCACGTTGGCGCCCAGCAGTGCGCCCATGCGGGGCGGCGGTCCCTCGTTCCTGTCATCCGCCGGGGCGGCCGCCGGACGGGCGCGCAGGCGGACCGACCACGCCAAGACCGCGGCAGCGAGACAGGCGAGCCCGGTGACGGCCGCCAGCACCCGCAATGCGGTGGCGCCGCCCGCCAGGCATGCGGTGGCGAGGAGTGCGCCCGCGCCCAGACCCGCGTTCCGCAGGGCGCGGCCGGCCGCGAGAGCGGTGTCGCGTTCCCGGCCGTGGGCGACCGTGGCCACGAGAGCCGCATGGGCGACCGGCCATGCCTGGTTGCCGATGCCGAGGAAGAGCACCGCCGTGGTGAACAGCGGGACATGCCCCGCCGGGGCGGCCAGCAGCAGAGCCACGCCCAGCACCCGCACCAGCATCGACGCCGCCACGACCGTGCTGCGTGCGCCCCGGTCCAGCCATCGGCCGACCGCGGGCAGGCACCCCAGACCCACGACGACGCCGACCGTCATGGCGAGGCCGGTGGCCGGCGCGGACAGCCTCAGCACCGTCACGCCGTAGAGCAGCAGAAAGGGCCGCAGCAGGCCGGTGCCGAGCGCGTCCACGGCCAGGGCGACGGCGTAGCGGGGGCCTCCGGAGGCACGGACGAGGGCGCGCGGCCGGATCGTGGTGGTGGTTGCCATGGCGACCACGGTGGGGTCGGCCGCCGGGCCGGCCCCGTCGGTTGACGGACACCGTCAACCGACGCCGCCGCCGGTCGTACGGTCAGTGATGATGAGGGGGTGACCCTGAGGATCGACATCAGCGGCCTGCCGTCCGAGCGACTGCGGTTCGCCGCCTCCCCGCTGGCCGAACTGACCGCGATGCTGCACGTGCTGGCCGAACCCGCGCACCATCCGCGACTCGGTGGCTGGGCCGGGGACGTCTGGGCCGGGCTGCGGCCGGAGTTGGCCGAGCGGCTCAGGGAGGCCGAGTTCCTCTGGCGTTCCTCCCGAGCCGACTTCCTGGTTCCCGCCCGTCCCCGGCCGACCCTCGCCGAGGAGCTGGACGACGTGGACCGGATCGACGACGAAACGTATGTGACCGCCGCGCTCGTCACCACCTGCGGCAGCAACCGGGTCCACTTTCCCGCGCCGTCGCCGCTCACCGACACGACCGCCCGTGAGCGTGCCCTGGACCTGGCCCAGGCCCGCGGCCCGCTGCAGGAGGCCTTCGCGGAACGGCTGCTCGCGGACCCGGCCGCCGTGCGGGCGAGGGTGCGCCGCACCCTCGAACAGTGCGCCGACGCCTTCTTCGAGGCCGCCTGGGCCGGCATCGCCGTGGAGATCGCCACCGATCTCCGCCTGAAGAACGACCTGCTGAAGCGCCAGGGGAAAGGGGCGGCCCTCGCCTCGGTGTCCGACGCGGTCACCCTGGCGCCGGAAGGCGACAGCATCATCCTGGACAAGCTGCAGGACAAGTCGACGTCCGCCCAGGGCACCGGGGTCACCTTCATCCCCAGTGTCTTCGGCGATCCGCACCTGGTGGTGGTCCACGCGCGCGGGTGGCAGCCGGTGGTGCAGTACCCCGTGGCCGAGCCGGGTTCGGCGGAGATCGTATCGATGGAGACGATCACGCTCCGGCTGGAGGCACTCGCGCATCCGGTACGGCAGCGGCTGCTGCGCACCCTGGCCCGCGGCCCGCACACCACCGGCGAGCTGGCCCACGCCTGGGAACTCTCACCCCCGGAGGTCTCCCGTCACCTCGCCGTCCTGCGCCGCGCGGGCCTGCTCACGGCCCAGCGGCACGGCCGCTACGTCCACTACACGCTCAAGGTGCCCGATCTGACGGCGCTGGGCGCCGACCTGCTGGCGGCCGTACTGCGCTGAGTGGCTCTGCGGCGGGACAGGCAACGGCGCGGTGTCCGAGGGGGCTCCGCGCCGGAGCCTGCGGCCGGGCGTCCGCCGCGGTCAGCCCACGCCGCAGCTGCCGACCGACGGGGCCGGGCTGCTGGGCCCGTTGACGGTGAAGCCGAACGACGTCGACTGCCCCGCGCCCAGCGTGCGGTTGTAACCGGCCGGGGTCACGGTCAGAACGTTCCCGCTCCGGCTCGAGGTGCCGTTCCAGAGCGAGGTGACCGTCTGGCCGCTGGCCAGGTTCACCGGCACCTTCCAGCCTGTGAGGCCGCCGCTGCCCGCCGTGATGGTCACCTCACCGTTGAAGCCGCCGTTCCACGAGCTGGTGGTGCGGTACGTGGCGGTGCAGGCGCCCGTCCCCGGAGGAGGAGTGGTTTCCCCGCCCGGAGGGGGAGTGGTGGGCGTGGTGGTCCCGCCGCCCAGGCTGACGCTGGAGCTTCCGGTGCTCTGGTAGCCCTCCGTGGCCATGATCATGTAGTAGTTGAACGCGCCCATCGGCATCCCGGCCGCCTGCCAGGCGTCGAAGTGCTTGCCCGTGTTGATGGTGCCGCTGCTGCGCTTGCTCTGCCGGATGCTCCAGTACTGCTGGAAGGTCTTGGTGCCCTCCACCGAGGGCTGGTTGGTGCGGGTGGACTCGTAGATGTCGTACGTTCCGCCGTCGTCGGTGACCGTGCCGCGCCTCGTACCGGCGGAACCGGGGTTGTACGGGCCGAAGTTCTCCACGATGTAGTACTCGACCAGCGGGTTGGCGGTCCATCCGTACAGCGCCAGGTAGCCGTTGCTGCCCGGGTTGAACGAGCCGGAGTAGGTGACGGCCCGCCGGCTGCCGTTGCTCCAGCCGAGGCCGCCGACCCAGTTGTTGGTGCCGCTCCACTGGCTGCTGTACGAGCCGGCCGTGTCCGACAGCGACATGCTGACGGTGCCCGGGGTGTCGGTCCAGAAGGAGTAGTAGTACCCGTTGTGCGTACCGGTCGCGTTGCTGGTGAGGACCGTTGCGGCGCGGGCCGTGCCGGGCAGCAGCAGTCCTGCTGTCCCTGCCGCCACCAGCGCCCCGGCACTGCCGAGCACCAGTTTCCTGCGGCTGATCTGACGTGGGTCGGAGTGGTGGGAGGTGTCGCTCATGCGGTGTTTCCTCCTCGCGACTAGCGCGGTCTGTGACCAGAAGACACGCCGAACACACGTCGGCGTTCATCGATGGGGTGACACAGCCCTGCCGTGCGCGTCCACGCACGGCCCGGGAGCGACACAACAGTCGGGCCTGCCAAGGGAGTTGTCAACGGTTTACGTAACGTTTCCGAAACTCGGAGGACACCTGAAATGACTGCTGCGCTGGTCAACGCGGGTTCAGGTGGGACAGCGGGAGCGAGGGGCCGCGATGATGCCCATCCGGCGACGCTGCGCCTTGTCGAGTTTCGAAAACTTTCGAAGCGTCGTTCGGTGGGATGCGAGGGAGCGGTAAGCGCGGCGGACGGCGTCGTCCCTCACCAGGAGGGCGTATGGGGCGAGCCCGCCTGGATGCCGGACGCCCGCTGACACGGCCCGGCCGTGCCAGGGGCGGTACGGCGTCTCCAGGGGGCAAGGGCGACGAACTCCTCCAGCTCTCCCGGGGCGTTCACCGGACGGGTTCGGCTGCGGTCACTGCGTGGTCCACCGACGCCGGAGAACGACCGGGCGTGGCGGTCTCGTTGAGATCACCGGCCCTCGGATTCGTGACTGCCGTCGGTGGGCGAGCCGAACGTGAGGCCTGTGGGGGCGGTGTCGGCCTCGGCCGCGTCGGCGAGAGCCTGCGCGGCGGCCTCGGCCGCCTGCGCGGCGTCGTCGGCTGCGTCCGCTGCCCTGTGGTCCGGGGACTTCCCGCGGGTGGCCGGTGACGGGGGCAGCTTCTCGTCGAAGGCCCGGGAGACGCCTTCGAGTGCCGAGGTGACCTCGCTGGGGATGACCCAGAACGTGCTGCCCGCCCCCTGGGCGAGCTGGGGCAGCATCTGCATGTACTGATAGGCCAGCAGCTTGGGGTCGGGATCGTTGCGGTGCACGGCCTGGAAGACCTCGTCGACGGCCCGGGCCTGGCCCTCCGCCTTGAGGATTTCGGCGGTGCGGTTCCCCTCCGCACGCAGGACGGCGGACTGCTTGTCGCCTTCGGCCGTGAGGATCTGCGACTGGCGTTGCCCTTCCGCCCCGAGAATGGCGGCTCGCTTGTCCCGCTCGGCCCGCATCTGCTTCTCCATCGCGTCCTTGATGGACTGCGGGGGGTCGATGGCCTTGATTTCGACCCGGTTGACCCTCAGCCCCCACTTTCCGGTGGCTTCGTCCAGAACACCCCGGAGCTGGTTGTTGATGGTGTCGCGAGAGGTGAGCGTCTTTTCCAGGTCCATGGAGCCCACCACGTTGCGCAGCGTGGTCACTGTGAGTTGTTCGACGCCGTGGAGGAAGTCGTCGATCTCGTAAGCGGCGGCTCGTGGATCGGTGACCTGGAAGTACAGAACGGTGTCGATCTCGACGACCAGGTTGTCCTCGGTGATGACCGGCTGCGGTTTGAACGAAACGACCCGTTCGCGCAGGTCGATCAGTGGATAGACCCGGTCCACGTACGGGATGACGAGGTTGAGGCCGGGCTTGAGGGTGCGGCGGTAGCGGCCCAGCCGCTCGACGTTGCGAGCGCGGGCCTGCGGCACGATGCGAACAGCCCGCACCACCGTGAAGACGGCTATCAGAGCGACGATCACGCCGGCTATGAGCAACGCCGAGACTTCCATGGCTCACTCCCGGGGGTAGACATACGCGGTGGCGCCACTGATCTTCATGACGTCGACGGCTGTACCGGGTGGAATGGTCTGCGTCTCGTCGTAGGAGCGGGCGGTCCACTCCTCGCCGCCGATGCGCACCCTGCCGTCCAGTGCTGTCACCTCCGAGACGGTGCGAGCGATCTGGCCCACCAGCGCCTCGACGCCGAACCGTTCGGCAGCGGGAGGGGCCAGCACATGCCGCACCACGAAAGGGCGCACGAACAGCAGGCTGGCGGTCGCGGTGGCGGTGAACACCACGAACTGCAGGGGGACCGGCAAGCCGAGGGCCGCGGCCCCTGCGGTCACCAGTGCCGCCAGCCCGAGGATTCCCAGCGCGGCGGTCAGAGTGAAGATCTCCACGACCCCCAGAACGCCCGCGGTGACCAGCCAGTACAGCCAAGGATCCACGGAACCTCCTCTCGCTGCGCACGGTTGCTCGGACGTGGTCCATGCTCCGTTTCGTTCGAAAGCCGCAGGTTCATATGCGGTATCCCTTTTGGTGCATATTCCCCCCTTCGTTATAGGGAAACCGATATATCGTTCCGATGCGCCGGGGAGAGCCTGGTGCGTCGTGCGTGAAGTCCTCGCCCCGAGGCGGGACGCAGATACGCTCCGCGAGTTGCCGCACGCGCTCGGTCACCCCCACCATGGAGGTCTCGTCCGGATGCCGGTCCGTCTGGCCGGCCGCGGACAGAAGGGTTCGGCATATGGTCAGGTACTTCGAGAACGAAACCGGTGAACTCGTCCCCGATGCGCTGTCCGGCTTCGCCCGCGCGCACGCGGACCTCGTGGCATACGACCCCAGCGACGGCTTCTTCACCGCCCGCCACTCCTCACCGGCCCGCCGGGTGGGGCTCTTGTCGGGTGGCGGCTCCGGGCACGAACCCCTGCACGTCGGCTACGTCGGCGCGGGCATGCTCGACGGGGCGTGCCCCGGGAGGGTCTTCGCCTCTCCGCACAACCGGCAGATCTTCCGGGCGTCCCGCGCCGTGGCGGGGCCGGAGGGTGTGCTGCACATCGTCAAGAACTACACCGGCGACCGGATCAACTTCGGTATCGCGGCCGAACGGCTTGCCGACGCGGGCATCGCCTGCGCGCGGGTCCTCGTCGACGACGACCTGGCGTCCGACTCCGAGGAGATCTCCGCGGGGCGCCGTGGCACGGGTGCCGCGATGCTGGTCGAGAAGGTCCTGGGCGGCGCCGCGGACACCGGAATGGGGCTCGAAGGGCTGACGGAACTGGGCGCCGCCCTCGCGGGCCGGTGCCGGACGCTCGCCGCCGCCTCCGCCGCCCACCACTCACCGGCCACCGGCGAACCTGCGTTCGGGCTCCCGCCCGGGGATCTGGAGTACGGCGTCGGGATCCACGGTGAGCGCGCCGACCGCACCAGGAGACAGGGCAGCGTGGGTCCTCTGGTGGAGGACATGGCCGACGCCCTGCTGGACGCTCTGCGCCCGGGGCCCGACGAGCCGGTCGTGGCCCTGGTCAACGGTCTGGGATCGGTCACCTCGCTCGAGCTGTACGGCATATTCGGCGAACTGGGCCGAGTCCTCGACGCCCGGCATGTGCGGCTTGCCCGGCACCTCGTCGGCGACTACGTGACCGCGCTCGACATGCGGGGCTTCTCCCTGACCCTCATGGTCGCCGACCGCGACACGCTGGGCTTCTACGATGCGCCGGTCCGCACCCCGGCGCTGCGCTGGTAGGCGGTCCGCAGGCCGCCGCTCGGGCGGCCCGGGACAGGAGCAGGAGGACACCCCCATGACCACTGCCGCTTTCGACGCGACACGGACTCGTGAATGGATGCGTCGCTTCGCCGACTCGGTGTACGCCACCGAGGCCGAGCTGACCGAGCTCGATCAGCGGGCGGGGGACGGCGACTTCGGGACCAACCTCGCGACCGGGGTCCGGACCGCCGGGCTGCGGCTCGACCGTACGGACGAGTCGGCCGGCCCCGCGGAGATCCTCGGCGCCATGGGCACCGCCTTCCTCGATGAGATCGGCGGGACCAGTGGCCCCCTGTTCGGTCTGCTCTTCCAGGCACTGAGCAGGGCGGCCGCGGACTCCGGTCCGCATCTGACGACGGCCGCACTCGCCGAGGGCGCCGCTCAGGGCCTTGCCGCCATCCGCCGGGTGGGCGATGCGTCTCCCGGCGACAAGACGCTGATCGACGCCCTGCATCCGGCCGCGGCCGCACTCCGTGCGGCAGGGAACGCGCCGCCTGCGACCGCCCTGGCCGCGGCGGCGGACGGCGCCTGGCGGGGAGTACGGGACACCGCGTCCCTGTCGGCGCGCATGGGCCGGGCCAGCTATCTCGGCGAACGGGCGACGGGCATACCCGATCCCGGAGCGGTGGGCATCGCCCTGCTCTTCGCCTCCGCGGCCGGCGTCGTACCGGCCCTGGGGCCTGATCTGCGCCCCACCGGCTGACCGCCCCCGCTCCGGGGGGCACCGGGACGCTCTACTCCCCGATGCGGCTGCGGGCCCAGCCCATCAGCTCCCGGTCGGCGAGGCTCTCGATCCACAGGTCGGCCTGCTCCGCCTCGGGACCCGGCGGACAGGGCCCGAGGCCGATGACGCGCAGACCCGCCCGGCGGGCTGATTCCATGCCCGTGAGCGAGTCCTCCACGGCCAGAGCCTCCTCGGGCGGTACGCCGCACAGACGGACGGCCTCGGAGTAGAGATCGGGCTCCGGCTTCGGCCGTACTCCCTCGCCGGCGACCACGACGTGGCTGAAGGAGGAGAGGAGTCCGGCCCGTCCGAGGCACGCTTCCACCGTCTCCCGAGGACAGTTGCTCGCCACCGCGAGGGGGAGGTGCCGAGCGGCCAGCCGGACCAGCGCGGCAGCCCCCGGCATGGTGACGGGGTCCTCGTCGACCAGTGCGGTGAAGGTGGTGAGGAGTGTGGCCGCCAGGTCCTCCGCGAGGTCCGGCTTTCCGGTCTCCTCGGCCATGAGCGCGCCGCACTCGGTGTAGTGCACGCCCTTGGCGCGGTCGGCGAATCCCGCAGGCGGCTTGAGACCGAAGACCCCGAAGGTGACGTTCCTGGCCTCCTGCCAATGCCGTTCCGTGTCCATCAGGGTCCCGTCGCAGTCGAAGACGATGGCTGACGGGGACCAGGCAAGGATGTGACGAGCTGACATGTAACTGCCCTTCTCGAACTCGAAGACCGCGCCGACCGTTTCGGGTGCACGGCGCACGGTGCGCGGGTGAAAGAGACCTGCCGGGGCGTGGAAGAGGAATGTGCGGCAGTGAGAGAACCGCACGCCCCGGCACGGCCCGCGGCGATCGCGCGCACTTCGCTGAGCGCGTCACGGCGGACGTGTATCGGCGTTTTCGGTGTGAGCCAAAAACATCGTAGCCGTTACGTTATTTTGCTCTCCGCGCGTTCCGCAATCACCAATTCGAGTGCAAGGAAATGCCCCCGGCCCCCGCCTGTCAGGGCATTGGGACAGGCCGGAGGCCGCTGTCGCCGCGCCCGCGTTCCGGTCAACGTGCCTGGTGAAGGTGCTTCCAGCGGCCCGTCATGTCGCGCGGAGCGCAGCCGCGACACTCGCGCGGAACGTTTCCCCTGGCCGGGTGGCAGATTGCGTGAACACGCGTCCATCCGCGACCGAAGAATAATAAGATCTTCGCGCGATGCGACTGCGCCCCCTTATGGAGGGCGACATTCTCTTGCCGCGCGGTGCTAGAACATGAGAGCGAAGGTGGAACGTGCATGCAGGACAGGGCCCGAGAAACCCGCAAGGCATTGCTGGAATCAGCCGCACATCTATTTTTCGAACGGGGATATGCGGGCACGAGTGTCAATGACATAAGTGATCACTCTGGAAAAACCAGCGGCGCGATCTACTTTCACTACTCGAGCAAGGAGAAGCTGGCCCTGGCGGTGGCCCGGGAACAGTTCGCCACCTGGCCGCAACTCGCCGCCCCCTACGCTGCGCCCGGAATTCCGCCGCTGGAGAAGCTGGTCGCGCTCAGCCTGAGCGTCGCGCGCTCTCTCAGCGAGGACACCGTGGCGCGCGCCGGCGCCCGGCTGTGGGCGGAGCGCCGCGGCATCGAGGCGGCCGTGCCCACACCGTTCGGCGCCTGGGCCCAGGTGGCCACCCGGCTTCTCGCCGAGGCCCGCACCCGGGGTGAACTCGCGGCCGACGTGAAGCCGTCGGCCGCGGCTGTGACGCTCGTGTGCGCGTTCTTCGGGCTCTGCACGCTGACCGACGACCTGCCGGGCGGGCGGACCCGGGGGGAGCAGCTCGACCAGTGGTGGCTGCTGACACTCAAGTCCCTGCAGGCGAAACCGGACCCGGCCGGTCTGCTCGCCCGCGCCCGGGTGCGGATCCCCGCACGGCCGTAGGGCAGCACGCAGAGCAAGGCCGGACCGGGCTCCTGACCGAAGGGGAGTGGGGCTCGTGTGCCGTTCCAGGGGCGCGCTCTCCTCCACGTTTTCCTCCGGCCGCTCCCGGCGCGGTGGTGAGGGGAACGGCGAGTCCGCGCGCCAGGGCGATGACGGGCGGGGCCGCACCGCGCATGCGCTCACCGGACTCCTCGCCGTGTTCATGCGGGAGCACCCGGTCGGCCGAGAGCCCGGCCGGTGCGTGACGCGAGCCGGCCGGAGGCGGCGGTGATGCCGGCGGCCATCACGTCGCGCACGATGCCGCGGACGCCGTCAGTCATGGGCGGGCACGTCGGCGGGCATTCGGCCTCAAGTTCGAGGCGCTCCTGACGAGGCGGCCGGAGCGGCGTTACCCTGCGCGGACGATCCTTCACTGGAGGTGCCCATGAGGCGTTCCGTCGCGCGGAATGTGTCGTTGTCAGCTGTTCTCGCCGCCGTGGTGACGCTCGGAGCAGCCGCCCCGTCCTCCTCCGCGCCACCGGTCCCGCCGCCGCGGAAGTCGCCTGTGGCGGCCGGTTACGGGGGCGCGGTCTCCAGCGTCGACGCCGATGCCACGGCCGCGGGCATCGAGGTGCTCCGCAAGGGCGGCAACGCGGTGGACGCTGCCGTCGCCACCGCGGCGGCCCTCGGAGTGACCGAACCGTACTCGGCCGGGCTGGGCGGGGGCGGCTACTTCGTGCACTACGACGCCCGCACCCGCACCGTGGAGACGATCGACGGCCGGGAGACCGCGCCGCGCAGCGCCGACTCCTCGCTCTTCCTGGAGAACGGCAAGCCCCTCCCCTTCGAGGCCGCCGTCACCAGCGGCCTCGGCGTCGGCACCCCGGGCACGCCCGCCACCTGGGACGCGGCGCTCGACGCCTGGGGGAGCAAGTCGCTCCGGCAGGTCCTGAAGCCGGCGGAGCGCCTGGCCCGCGACGGCTTCGTCGTCGACGGAACGTTTCGCTCGCAGACGGAGGGCAACCAGGCCCGGTTCGCCGACTTCCCCGCCACCCGGAGGCTCTTCCTGCCGGGCGGCGCGCTCCCGGTGGTCGGCTCGGTCTTCAAGAACCCCGACCTGGCGCGTACCTACGAGGAGGTCGGCCGCAAGGGGGTCGACGCGCTCTACCGGGGCGAGCTGGCGGACGACATCGTGCGGACCGTGCGGAATCCGCCCGTCGACCCCGCGTCGGCCCGGGTGGTGCGTCCGGGCGATCTCACGGTGAAGGACCTGCGCTCCTACCGGGCCCTGCGGCAGGCGCCCACGAAGACCGGCTACCGCGGGCTCGACGTCTACGGCATGGCGCCCTCCTCGTCGGGTGGCACGACGGTGGGCGAAGCTCTCAACATCCTGGAGTCCACCGACCTTTCGCGGGCGAGCCAGACGCAGTACCTGCACCGCTACATCGAGGCGAGCCGCATCGCCTTCGCCGACCGGGGGCGCTGGGTCGGCGACCCCGCCTTCGAGGACGTGCCGACGAAGGAGCTCCTCAGCCAGCGGTTCGCCGACTCACGCGCGTGCCTGATCAAGGACGACGCGGTGCTCACCAGCCCGCTCGCCCCGGGCGACCCGCGTCACCCCGGTGACTGCGCGGGCACCGGGACGGCCGCCCCGACGACGTACGAGGGCGAGAACACCACGCACCTCACGACCGCCGACAAGTGGGGCAACGTCGTGGCGTACACCCTGACGATCGAGCAGACCGGGGGCAGCGGCATCACGGTGCCGGGGCGCGGCTTCCTGCTCAACAACGAGCTGACGGACTTCTCGTTCGCACCGGCCAACCCGGCCGTCCACGACCCGAACCTGCCGGGTCCGGGGAAGCGGCCGCGGTCGTCGATCTCCCCGACCATCGTGCTGAAGGACGGGAAGCCGGTGCTGGCCCTCGGTTCTCCGGGTGGCTCCACGATCATCACGACCGTGCTCCAGTCCTTGATCGGCACGGTCGACCGCGGGCTTCCCCTGGTGGACGCCATCGCGGCGCCCCGGGCCAGCCAGCGCAACGCGGCGACGACCGAGATCGAACCGGGGCTGTGGAACAGTCCGGTGCGGGCACGGCTGGAGGCTCTGGGGCACGTCTTCAAGCTCAACCCGGAGATCGGGGCGGCGACCGGCGTGCAGCGACTTCCCGACGGGCGGTGGCTCGCGGCCGCGGAGAGGGAGCGGCGGGGCGGCGGTTCGGCCATGGTGGTGAGGCCGGCCGGACAGCAGTGATGCCGCGTCAGTAGCCCTATGGGCGGGACCGGTCGGGCATCGGTGGATACGCGCCGGGCCGGCCCCGTGGCCTCGACGGCGGCATGTGGGGGGCGTCGTGGCCGATGCCGGTGCAAGGGAAGACTCCTCACACAGAAGGGCACCCCCCACGGTGCGTATGCGAACGTTCGCCCTCGTCACGGTCTCCGGAGCCGCCCTGCTAGGGGCCGGGTCCCTGACGCCCTCCGCCCGGAACGGCTCCGCCTTTCCGCCGGACGCCTCGACTCCCGTCATGCAGGCGCGTCCCGCCCCCGTCCACCTCTCTCCCGCCGCCCACGCCCGCCCGGTGCCCGGCCCCGCCCCGACCGTCGGCCGCGCGTTCGCCGATGCCGGCGAAGGCGCCGTCGGTGCGGCCGAGTTGCTGGACAAGGTCTCGGGCTGCGAGCGGATCTCGAACGGCTTCTACCGTACGGACGCGGGGTCCCCTGCCGCCGTTCCGGTGTGCGGCATGAACGGAGCCGTGTTCTGGAAGGCCGACATGGACGTCGACTGCGACGGCCGGGTGACGAAGGAATGCAACGCGGACACCGACCCCGGGTTCCAGGGCGACACCGCGTTCCACACCTCCGACGACCGGCCGTTGGACGCGCGGAACCTCGCGTACGTGGTCGTGCCGAGCCGCAGCACCCTGTGGGACTTCGGCAGCGCGGGGATCAAGGGCGGCGGTGTCGTCGCCGTCGTCCACGCGGGCCGGGTGGAGTACGCCGTCGTCGGTGACACCGGGCCTGCCGGGATCATCGGTGAGGCCTCGTACGCCACCGCCGAGGCGCTCGGCGTCGACCCGGACCCGAAGGCCGGCGGGGCGGGACCCGGCGTCACGTACATCCTGTTCAAGGACTCCGTCGTCTCGCCGATCGAGAGCCACGGTGCGGCGGTGACCGCGGGAGAAGCCCTCGCCCGGGAGTTCCTGCGCACCAACTGACCGGGCCCGTACGGCCCTTCGGGCTGATCGGCCGGCGAGGGCGGCCGGAGGGCGGTCAGAGAGCGGTCAGGATTCTGGGGCCGTCGTTCGTGATGGCCACCGTGTGCTCGGCGTGCGCGGCCCTGCTCCCGTCGTTCGTCCGCAGGGTCCAGCCGTCCAGGTCCGGGTGGTAGTCGTCCCCGCCGCCCCCGATCAGCATCGGCTCGATGGCCAGCACCATGCCGTGCCGCAGCGGCATCCCGCGGCCCGGCCGCCCCTCGTTGGGCACGCCGGGGTCCTCGTGCATGGCCCGGCCGATGCCGTGGCCGCCGAAGCCCTCCGGGATGCCGTAGCCCGCTGTGCGGCAGACCGTGCCGATCGCGTGAGCGATGTCGCCGATCCGGTTGCCGACGACGGCGGCGGCGATGCCCGCGGCCAGCGCCTCGAACGCGGTGTCGATCAGCCGGGTGTCCGCCGGGCGGGCGTGGCCCACGGTGAAGCTGATCGCCGAGTCCCCGGCCCAGCCGCCGAGCGTCGCGCCCGCGTCGATGCTGACCAGATCGCCGTCCCTCAGCGGCACGTCGTTCGGGATGCCGTGGACGATCGCGTCGTTGACGGACGCGCAGATCACCCCGGGGAAGGGGGTGGGCGCGAAGTGCGGCCGGTAGTTCAGGAAGGGCGATCCGGCGCCGGCCTCGCGCAGGACCTCGCGGGCGACCTCGTCGAGCTCGCGCGGCGTGACGCCGACCGCCGCCGCTTCGCGGGTGGCTGCCAGCAGTCGTGCGACGACCCGCCCGGTCTCGCGCATGGCTTCGATGGATGTGTCTGTCTTGAGCTGCACCATGCCAATTACTATACCGGTCGGAGCGGTATTAGAATGACGGCATGGTACGAACGCCCCTCACCCCCGAAGAGCGCCTGCGAGGCGAACGGCTCGGCCGACTGCTCCGCGAGGTGCGCGGCCGCCGCAGCATGTCCGACGTCGCCGCCTGTGCCGGAATCTCGGCCGAGACGCTGCGCAAGATCGAGACCGGTCGCGCTCCGACCCCCGCCTTCTTCACCGTGGCGGCGCTCGCCGGGGCGCTCGGCCTCTCCATGGATGACGTGCTCCTGCGGTGCGCCCGGGAGCCGGACATCGTCCCGCTCGCCGGGTAGCGGGGTGAACGGCGTTCTCCCTGAGTAGGGTTGGACCATGAGCCTTCAGGACTTCGCCCGCAGTGAATACATCAGCCTCACTACCTACCGGAAGGACGGCACCCCCGTCGCCACGCCGGTGTGGGCCGCGGCCGAGGGGGACGAACTGTTCGTCTGGACCAAGAGCGATTCGTGGAAGGTCAAGCGGCTGCGCAACGACAGCCGGGTCCTCGTCACCGTCTGCGATGTGCGCGGGCGGATCGCGGAGGGCGCCCCCAGCGCCGAGGGGACCGGCCGGCTGCTCGACGAGAAGGGCACCAACGGTGCGCGGCGGGCCATCGCCCGCAAGTACACCTGGAAGTACTGGCTGCTCGACTACCCGGCGATGATCGTCCGGCTCGGCAAGCGGCCCCAGACCGGGATCGCCATCACCTTCTGATCCACGCGCCAGGCGCCGAGGGGCGCGCGCCGGCTGGTGCGCGCCGCTCGGACCCGGGTCGAAAAGTGCGTGTAGTCGTCCCGTAACACGACTGCGGTCGAATGCCTGCGGACTGGAAGGCTCCAGTCGGCAGCGGCCGAAGGCGGCGATGGCGGTGACGGTGACGGAGCATCAGCGTTCTGATTCCCTGGGGGAGTTCGCGCACCATCTGCGAGAGGTGGCCGCGCTGCTCGATCCCGGACGGGGTTGGTACGGAGTGTTCTGCCGCCGTGATCCCGAGGGGATGCGGGCCTGTCTGGCGGGCTCGGAGATTCCGCCCTGGGACGTCATGGAGTCGCTCTTCGCCGACCTCGCGTCCGTGCGCGGCGCGGTCTTCGCGGAGCGCGCTGCGGTACGTGCGGCCGGGCTCTACGCCGCCTCCGCCGCCGCCCACGACCGGCGCCCCGGCGGGCGTCGGCAGCTTGCGGAGCGGCTGGAGCTGATGCTGCGGGAGCAGGCGAACGCGGCGCAGCGGCTGAGCGCTGCCCTGACCGGCGGCGAGGCGGGCACCCTGGACGCGGAAGCGGTCGCCTGGGCCCGCGACGACCACGCCCGGGCCTCGGCGCGCTGTGAGGAACTGCGCAGGAGACTGGCCGCGGCGGCGGTGCCCGCGGGCTGGTCCCGCGCCGAAGCGGAAGGGGACGTCGCGCCGGGCCCGGGGCCGGGGTTGGCGAACGCACCGGAGCCCGCCCGCCCCGCGCCCACCGAGCCCGCCCGCCCCGCGCCCGCCGAGCCTGCCCGCCCCGATCCCGCCGAACCCGCCCGTCAGTCGCCCGCGCCCCCCGCGCGCAAGAGGTCGCGGGGGGCGCGCTTCGCCGGGCTGGACGTCGAGGCGGAGGCCTCCGCGCCCGTTCTTCCCCTTCCGCCGGCGGGGGCCGCCCAGCCCCGGGGAGCACGCTTCGGAGCCGCCCCCCGTGGGGAGGGCGCCCCGGCCGGGGACGCCGCGGCGGCTCAGGACCCGGCCGTGCTGCACGCCGCACGGGACACCGTCGCGACCCTGCTCCGGCTCCGGGCGGAGGGCCGCAGCGGTGAGGCCCACGGCGTGCTCTGCGAGGCGGCGGGCCGGCCCGCCGAACTGCTGCCGGTCCTCGCCGTCGAACTCCACCGGGCGGGGCTCGGCGCGGACTGGGCGACCCTGCTGTGGGAGGTCTCCTCGCTGCCCCCGGCCGAGCTCGCGGCCGCCGCGGACGCGCTGGCCGGCGCCGGGCGCCCGGAGGACTGCGGGCACCTGTTGCGCCAGGGCGTGGCACGGCCGGCCGCCGAGATCGCCGACGCGGTGACGGCCCTGGACCGGGCCGGCCGCGGAGCCCAGGCACAGGCGCTGCTCGGTGCGTTCGTCCGTGTACGGACACCGCAGGACGTGGCCGGCATCGCGGAGAGCGATCCGCACCACCTCGTACCGCACCTGCTCGCTGCGGCCCGGACGGTGTCCGCGGACCGGGAGCGGGACGTGGAGCGCGCCCTGCGTCTGGCGGGCTTCCGGCCGTGAGGCCCGTCGCCCGGATCGGCCGGGCCCGCAGGGCCCCGGGCGGCCCACCGCCATCCGGCCCACCCCGGGCACTGGACCGCACGGGTGTGAAACATGATCGACTCCGCTGGTTCACGGCGATGGTCTTGCCCCGCTGTGTGACGGGGCTTACGTTCTCCCGTACGCACGTGTCTACGGGCGTAGAAACGCGAAGAGGCTCTCTGACGCCGCGTCGAAGGAGCAGCTCATGTCCCACGTCGTACGCGCCGCACTCGTCCAGGCGACCTGGACCGGCGACACCGAATCCATGATCGCCAAGCACGAGGAACACGCTCGGGAGGCCGCCCGGCAGGGGGCGAAGATCATCGGGTTCCAGGAGGTGTTCAACGCCCCCTACTTCTGCCAGGTGCAGGAACCCGAGCACTACCGCTGGGCGGAGGCCGTGCCCGACGGGCCGACCGTGCAGCGGATGCGGGAACTGGCCCGCGAGACCGGCATGGTGATCGTCGTCCCGGTCTTCGAGGTCGAGCAGTCCGGCTTCTACTACAACACCGCTGCCGTGATCGACGCCGACGGCTCGTACCTCGGCAAGTACCGCAAGCACCACATCCCGCAGGTCAAGGGGTTCTGGGAGAAGTACTACTTCAAGCCGGGAAACGTCGGCTGGCCGGTGTTCGACACGGCGGTCGGCAAGGTCGGCGTGTACATCTGCTACGACCGGCACTTCCCCGAGGGGTGGCGGCAACTCGGTCTCAACGGAGCCCAGCTGGTGTACAACCCGTCCGCGACCTCGCGCGGTCTCTCCGGCTACCTCTGGCAGCTGGAGCAGCCCGCCTCGGCCGTCGCCAACGAGTACTTCATCGCCGCGATCAACCGCGTCGGCCAGGAGGAGTACGGCGACAACGACTTCTACGGAACGAGCTACTTCGTCGACCCGCGCGGCCAGTTCGTCGGTGACGTAGCCAGCGACAAGGAGGAGGAACTCCTCGTCCGGGACCTGGACTTCGGGCTCATCGAGGCGGTCCGTCAGCAGTGGGCGTTCTACCGGGACCGCCGCCCCGACGCGTACGAGGGACTGGTGGAGCCGTGAGCAGCCTGCACCACCGCCACCTCGCCGTCAGCCCCGACTGGCTGGCGCTCTACTACCGGCACCCGCTGGAGATCACGCACGGCGAGGGCCGCCACGTCTGGGACGCCGACGGCAACCGCTACCTCGACTTCTTCGGCGGCATCCTCACCACGATGACCGCCCACGCACTGCCCGAGGTCACCAAGGCGGTCAGCGAGCAGGCCGGGCGGATCATCCACTCCTCCACGCTCTATCTGAACCGGCCCATGGTCGAACTCGCCGAGCGGGTCGCCACCCTCTCCGGCATCCCGGAGGCCAGGGTCTTCTTCACCACCTCCGGCACCGAGGCGAACGACACGGCCCTGCTGCTCGCCACCACGTACCGCAGGTCGAACCAGATCCTCGCGATGCGCAACAGCTACCACGGCCGGTCGTTCTCGGCGGTCTCCATCACCGGCAACCACGCCTGGTCGCCCACCAGTCTGTCGCCGCTCCAGACGCTGTACGTGCACGGGGGCGTCCGCAACCGCGGCCCGTACGCGCACCTGGGCGACGGGGAGTTCATCGCCGCCTGCGTCGCCGACCTGGAGGACCTGCTCGGCCACACCCGCTCGCCCGCCGCACTGATCGCGGAACCCATCCAGGGCGTCGGCGGGTTCACCTCCCCGCCCGACGGCCTGTACGCCGCGTTCCGCGAAGTCCTGGACCGCCACGGCATCCTGTGGATCTCCGACGAGGTGCAGACCGGCTGGGGACGCACCGGTGAGCACTTCTGGGGCTGGCAGGCGCACGGGCGCAACGGCCCGCCGGAGATCCTCACCTTCGCCAAGGGCATCGGCAACGGCATGTCGATCGGCGGTGTCGTCGCCCGTGCCGACGTCATGAACTGCCTGGACGCCAACTCCATCTCGACGTTCGGCGGTTCGCCGGTCACGATGGCCGCCGGCCTGGCCAACCTCTCGTACCTCCTCGAACACGACCTCCAGGGCAACGCGCGCCGCGTCGGCGGGCTGCTGATCGAGCGCCTGCGGGCGATCGGCGCGGCCTCGGAATGCGTACGGGAGGTGCGCGGGCGCGGCCTGATGATCGGCATCGAGCTGGTGAAGCCGGGCACCGACGAGGCGAACCCGGAAGCCGCCGCGACCGTGCTCGAAGCGGCCCGGGAGGGCGGCCTGCTCATCGGGAAGGGCGGGGGCCACGACACCAGCGTGCTGCGCATCGCCCCGCCGCTCTCGCTCTCCATCCCGGAGGCGGAGGAGGGCGCGGCGATCCTCGCCGAGGCGCTGCGGTCGGTGGGGTGAGGACCCGGGGTGCGACGGCCCGCAGGTCCGCCGCACCCCGCCCGGCACCCCGGTATTGCCCCCGTGGGCCACCCGCTTCTACGTTCTTCATCACGCACGGCGTCCACGTGCGTGGACCCATTCCGCCACAGTGAGGAGGGGTACATGACCCGCACCGTCATCCACGGCGGCCTCGTCATCACCGCGTCCGACGAGATCCACGCCGACGTACTCGTCGAGGGCGGCCGCGTCGCCGCGCTCGCCGCGCCCGGCACCGACGCCGCAGCAGCCTGGACCGCCGACCGGACCATCGACGCCACGGGTAAGTACGTCATCCCGGGCGGTGTCGACGCGCACACGCACATGGAGATGCCGTTCGGCGGCACCTTCGCGGCGGACACCTTCGAGACCGGCACCCGGGCCGCCGCCTGGGGCGGCACCACCACGATCGTCGACTTCGCGATCCAGTCCGTGGGGCGCTCGCTGCGCGAGGGGCTCGACGCCTGGTACGCCAAGGCGGACGGCAACTGCGCGATCGACTACGCGTTCCACATGATCCTCGCCGATGTGAACGAGTCCTCGCTCAAGGAGATGGACCTGCTGGTCGCGGAGGGCGTCACGTCCTTCAAGCTGTTCATGGCCTACCCGGGCGTCTTCTACAGCGACGACGGCCAGATCCTGCGCGCCATGCAGCGGGCCGGGTCCAACGGCGGCCTGATCATGATGCACGCGGAGAACGGCATCGCCATCGACGTCCTGGTCGAACAGGCCCTCGCCGCCGGCCGCACGGATCCCCGCTTCCACGGGGACGTACGGAAGGTGGCACTGGAGGCCGAGGCCACCCATCGCGCGATCCAGCTGGCCCGCGTCGCCGGGGCCCCGCTGTACGTCGTGCACGTCTCCGCCGACGAGGCCGTCGCCGAGATCGCGGCCGCCCGGCACAAGGGGCTGCCCGTCTTCGGCGAGACCTGCCCGCAGTACCTCTTCCTCTCCACCGACAACCTGGCCGAGCCGGACTTCGAGGGAGCCAAGTACGTCTGCTCCACACCACTGCGGCCGAAGGAGCACCAGGAAGCCCTGTGGCGGGGCCTGCGGAACAACGAACTCCAGGTCGTCTCCACCGACCACTGCCCCTTCTGCTTCTCCGGGCAGAAGGAGAGGGGCCGCGGCGACTTCTCGAAGATCCCCAACGGCATGCCGGGCGTCGAGCACCGGATGGACCTGCTGCACCAGGCGGTCGTCGACGGCCACATCTCGCGCCGCCGCTGGATCGAGATCGCCTGCGCCTCACCGGCCCGGATGTTCGGCCTCTACCCGAAGAAGGGCACCATCGCCCCGGGCTCGGACGCCGACATCGTCGTCTACGACCCGCACGCCGAGCACACCCTCTCCGCCGAGACGCACCACATGAACGTCGACTACTCGGCGTACGAGGGCAAGCGCGTCAGAGGGCGGGTGGAGACCGTTCTGTCACGCGGGGTTCCCGTGATCGACAACCGTGCGTACGCGGGGAAGGCGGGGCACGGAACGTACGTGCCGCGAGGCATCAGCCAGTACGCGCACTGAACCCTCACGGGTGACCGGAAGTGGGGCCCGGGTTGCCGGCGCACAGTCGCGCCCGGCCCCCTGCCGCCGGCGCCGCGGGCCCGGCCGGCGGGTCGCGGTCAGCACCGGACGCAGGAGACGACCACGACGAGAGGCCAGAACGACTGACCGAACGTGAGCACCCGCTCGGCCGCTCCTGCGGTGCCGAGCACGAAGAGGGCGAGCAGGAACCAGGCGCCGCCCGCCCACATCAGGGCTGAAGCGCCGACGGAGGGACCCGGCCGCAGGCCCCACGGTGCTCTGCGGTCCGCAGACGCGGCGCCCGGCGCCGGCAGAGGCCGCCTGGCCGGGACGCCGCGGCGCACGGCCAGGACCGGCCACACCGCCAGCAACGAGAAGCCCACGGTCACTACGACACCGTGCGGGAAGGAGCCGCCGCTCAGCGGGGCCGGGAACAGCGCGAGCAGCATCGCCGAGAGCCCGCCGCCCGCCAGCGCCACCCGGCCGAGGGGCGCGGCGGGGCGCAGCCCGCAGGCGGTCACCACGTGACAGGCGCCGAGGGCCAGCAGGGCTGAGGTCATCACCCAGTAGCTGCCCGCCCCGTCGGCGGCGAGGACGCTGATCGTGGTCGAGGCGGGATCGTAGGCGGGCCCCTGGAGCGCCGCCGATGCCGTCCAGCCGCCGACGAGAAGGACGGGAGCGGACACCGAGGAGAACAGGACCCACAACGGGACAGAGCGCATCGCAGCACGCTAGAGCGCCCGGGCCCGCAACTCCCGGCGCACACGCCCGCCGGCGCCGAGGAGGAGTGTGCCGCCGGTCCGGACGCGGCCCTATCCGCTGTGGTCCGCCGCAGCGGTCTTCGCGCGCCCGTCGCCCCGCACGTGGTAGACGTTGAACGCCTTGCGGATGACGGGCTGGGCGACGTTGCGTACGGGGACGCCGCCACTGGTCATCCCGTGCTCGGTGCCCGCGTGCGCATGGCCGTGGACGGCCAGGTCCGCGCCGGCCGCGTCCACCGCTTCCGCGAGCAGGTAGCTCCCGAGGAACGGGTAGATCTCCAGGGGTTCCCCCGCCAGCGTGTCCGGTACCGGCGCGAAGTGCGTGAGCGCGACGCGTGTATCGCATCCCTGCTCGGCCAGATCCGTCAGAGAGGCCCGCAGTCCGTCGGCGCAGCGGCGGGTGTACCGGATGAACTCCTTCATCAGGGGTTCGCCGAACTCGCTGCCGCTGCGGCCCGCGAATCCGCCGCCGAAGCCCTTGGTGCCCGCGATCCCCACCCGCCTGCCCTCGACCTCCACCACGGTGCTCTGGCCCTCCAGCACCCGCACGCCCCCTTCGCGGAGGATGGCGGTGACCTCTTCCGGCCGCTCGTCGTGGTGGTCGTGGTTGCCGAGCACGGCGACGACCGGCACCGGGAGGCCGGCCATCTCCCGGGCGACCACCCTGGCCTCGTCCGGCGTGCCGTGGCGCGTCAGGTCTCCGGCCAGGAGCAGCAGGTCCGCGCAGTCGGCAAGCGTCTCGAAGGCGGGCCGGAGCACACCCTCGCTGTCGAGACCCATGTGAATGTCCCCCACGGCCGCCACGCGGATCATGCGACCTCCTCCGGGTGGTCCGGGGCCGCTGGATCAGCCACCACGACGTCGAAGTGAACGGTCTCGCCCACGAGTTCGTCGTTCACCGTGCGCAGCAGCTCGCTGCGGCAGTGTGCCGTGGGAACGGTTCCCATGACGCTCACGGACGATCCGCGGTTCTCGATGCGGATGCCGAGCTCACCCAGCTCCTCCGCGGCGAGACGTTCCTTCAGATGGGCGATGCGGTATTCGGCGTTGGCGGGGTCGTTCATCGTTCTCCTCCTCGCGGCGCGATGACTTCCAGGCGTTCCAGCAGAAAGAGGAAGGCCGCCGGCATCGGTGCGTCTCCGTACTCGCCGCGGATCGCCTGCCAGTCGACCCTCTCGCGCAGTTGCCGGGCGATGGGCAGCACGGCGCCGAAGTCGCAGTGGTGCTCCGAGAAGGCGGCGAGCAGGGCCCGCATCAGATCGGTCGGCGCCAGCACCGGCATGTGGACGGAGTCCACCGGCAGCTCCGTGGCCCGCTCCAGCAACTCCGTCGTCACGGGCCGGCTCGCCAGCTCGAAGATGAGGTCGATGTCCTGGCCGAGGCACTTGGCCTTGACCAGCCAGTCCTCCGGAGGGGTGAAGACCGGCAGACCGGCCTCCTCCAAGGTGGCCACGACCGCGTCGGCGTCCTCCGGCCGGATACAGAAGTCGGCGTCGTGCTGGAGGTTGCCGGTACCGCCGTGCGCGTAGACGGCGACGCTGCCGGCGAGGGCGAAGGCGTGCCCGTGTTTCTTCAGGATGGAGGCGACCTGCTTGGCCGCCTCCAGAATCGCCTGGTTGAGGTCGGGCGGAAGCTCCTCGGCGGGGAGCTCGTGGTCCGGGGACGCTCCCGCGGGCCCGTCGGCGCCGCCCGCCGGACGGAACTCGGTGACGGGCTCGCGTCCGCCGGGAGGGTTGCCTTCCGCGTTCGGTGTCACCTGCTGCTCCGTTTCCGGACGCCTGCCGCCGCACCGGGTGTGCGGCTCGGGAGGCGTCGACGATTCCTGCCCAGGTACCACCGGTACCCCGACCGCCGTCGTCGACACGGGCCGGTCTTCCGCCCGCCACCGGCGCCCCTCGCGAGCGGGGCCGGATTTCCCTTGTGCCGGATTTCCCTTATCCCGCAGGGACACGTCCGCCACCTTCCCGGCGGGGCGGACACCGCCGGGGCTCGCCGTCAGGGGGCCGATGCGGCGACAACCGCCGGTCCGACCGGATGTTCGGCCGGTCCGAAGCCGCATATCTCGCATATCATGAAAAACTGGTCATAGGGAACGAAACGGGTCGAAGGAGTCGACGAACGTGACGGACGTATCGAGCAAGGGCCCCGCCTCCGGTGACGACCGGAAGACGCTGACCAACCGGCAGGGCCATCCGGTCTACGACAACCAGAACCAGCGCACCGTCGGCGCCCGCGGCCCGGCCACGCTGGAGAACTACCAGTTCCTCGAGAAGATCAGCCACTTCGACCGCGAGCGCATCCCCGAACGCGTCGTGCACGCCCGGGGTGTGACCGCGTACGGCTACTTCGAGGCGTACGGGACCTTCGGTGACGAGCCCATCGGCCGCTTCACCCGCGCCAAGCTCTTCCAGGAGCGCGGCAAGCGCACGGATGTCGCCGTGCGCTTCTCGACCGTCATCGGCGGCCGCGACTCCTCCGAAGCGGCCCGCGACCCCCGCGGCTTCGCGGTGAAGTTCTACACCGAGGACGGCAACTGGGACCTCGTCGGCAACAACCTGGGCGTCTTCTTCATCCGGGACGCCATCAAGTTCCCCGACGTCATCCACGCCCTCAAGCCGGACCCGGTGACCTTCGAGCAGCAGCCGCGGCGGATCTTCGACTTCATGTCCCAGACGCCCGAGTCCATGCACATGCTGGTCAACCTGTTCAGCCCGCGGGGCATCCCGTCGGACTACCGGCACATGCAGGGTTTCGGCGTCAACACGTACAAGTGGGTCAACGAGGAGGGCGAGACCCTTCTGGTGAAGTACCACTGGATGCCCAAGCAGGGCGTCCGCAGCATGACCGAGGAGGACGCGGCCCACGTGCAGGCCGAGGGCCTGGGCCACGCCACCAAGGACCTGTACGAGTCGGTCGCGCGCGGCGACCACCCGGAGTGGGAACTGCTCGTCCAGGTGATGGAGGACCACGACCACCCCGAGCTGGACTTCGACCCCCTCGACGACACGAAGACGTGGCCCGAACAGGACTTCCCGCCGAAGGCGGTCGGCCGGATGGTGCTGAACCGGATGCCGGAGAACTACTTCGCGGAGAACGAGCAGATCTCCTTCGGCACCGGTGTGCTCGTCGACGGGCTCGACTTCTCCGACGACAAGATGCTCGTCGGCCGCACCTTCTCGTACAGCGACACCCAGCGCTACCGGGTCGGTCCCAACTACCTCCAGCTGCCCGTCAACCAGGCCAAGAACGCCGACGTGCGGACCAACCAGCGCGACGGGCTGATGGCCTATCACGTCGACGGGGGCGGCGAGAACCCCCTCGTCAACTACGAGCCGTCCCTCACCGGCGGACTGCGGGAGGCCCGGTATCCGACCCACGACGAGGTGGGGCCGGAGATCCGCGGCAGGCTGACGCGCAAGCGCATCCCGCGGACCAACGACTACCTGCAGGCCGGCCAGCGTTATCTCCTGATGGAGCAGTGGGAGCGGGACGATCTGGTGCAGAACCTCGTCGGCCTGCTCGCCCAGTGCGACCGGGTGGTCCAGGAGAGGATGGTCTGGCACTTCCTCCTCGTGGAGAACGAGCTGGGCCTCAAGATCGGCGACGGCCTCGGCATCCGCGCGCAGGACGTCGCGGGACTCGAGCCGCTGGCCGGGCAGGAACTCGGCGACGAGGACCGTAAGCGGCTCACCCGCCTGGGGAAGAACCCGCCGCGCGACGTCAGCGGGCTGACCATGACGCACTGCGTCCCGAACGAGCGGCACGTCGTCACCCGCTGAGGCGGAACGCGGGCCCCGGGGCCGGACACGCGCCGGCTCCGGGGCCACCGAGACCCGGCCGGGCCCGGCGGCGTCCGGTCGGCCCGCCGTTCAAGGGGGCAGCACGTCAGCCCTCGGGATCGGGGGCCGGCGGCAGGTCCTCCTCGCGGACGGTGTGGACCGCGGCCTCCTCGGCGCCCGCCGCGCCGCCGTCCACGCCCGCGTCGAAGGCCACGGCTTCCTTGGTGCTGTCGGGGCGCACGCCCTCGTCCGGGGCCACCAGACGGCCCGCCCGGTCCTCCCCGGCCTCCGGGTCGAGGGGCTCGCCCTCACCGTCCGGCAGGTCGCCGACGCCGTCGCCGTCGGGCTGCCCCGTGTCCGGTACCTCCTGAGCCAGGCGCTCGTCCAGGGACTCGCCCTCGTGCTGCTCCGCGGCCGTGGTGCCGGTCTTCGTGACGCCCAGCGGCTTCTCCGGCGGCGAGTAGCCCTCGTCGAGCACGTCGTCGTACGTGCGTTCGTCCACCGCGTCCTGCATGTCCAGGGGCGCCGCGTCCTCCTGCTCCTCGTTGCCGCCGGTCGGCTGGTAGGCGTCGTCCGCCATGTTCTGGTCGCTCATCACTGCCCTCGCGCTTCGTGATCCGTCGGGTCGCGCTCCGTCATCGATGGTCGCGCCTCGATTCCTCGCAGTGCCCGCGACACACCCCGCCAAACGACCGGCGGTACGCACGGATGGCCGCGGCGGGCCACGGACGGCCCCGGCGTGCCGCGGAGGGCCTCTTCCCAAAGCCCCGGAACCGGTCCAGAATCATCCCCCCGCGACTCGCGCTCGGGGCGGCGTCGTGCACCGTCCGGTGCGACCCCGTGTGGAAGGATCTGCCCGAACGCGGCACTCGAGGGCGGCACTGACCTGCACATTCCGACCGGCCGCGCAGGCCACGGCATGCACACCCGCGCTCCACCTGTCAGCACCCGGACCAGGAGCACATGTATGGACTTCGGACTCGTCCTGCAGACGGACCCTCCCGCCTCGGCCGTCGTCGGCCTGATGCGCCGCGCCGAACGCAACGGCTTCCGCTACGGCTGGACCTTCGACTCGGCGGTGCTCTGGCAGGAGCCCTTCGTCATCTACAGCCGCATCCTCGAACACACCGAACGCCTCGTGGTCGGCCCCATGGTGACCAACCCGGGAACCCGCACCTGGGAGGTGACCGCCTCCACCTTCGCCACCCTCAACGACATGTACGGCAACCGCACGGTGTGCGGCATCGGCCGCGGCGACTCGGCGATGCGCGTCGCCGGACGCAGCCCCAACACCCTGGCCCGGCTCGGGGAGGCCATCGACGCCATCCGCGACCTCGCCGAGGGGCGCGAGGCGCTCGTCGACGGACAGCCGGTGCAGATCCCCTGGATCAAGGACGGCCGGCTGCCCGTATGGATGGCCGCGTACGGCCCCAAGGCGCTCGCGCTCGCCGGGCAGAAGGCCGACGGCTTCATCCTCCAGCTCGCCGACCCCTTCCTCACCGAATGGATGATCAAGGCCGTACGGGACGCGGCAGCCGAGGCGGGACGCGACCCGGACTCCGTGACCATCTGCGTGGCCGCGCCCGCCTACGTGGGGGACGACCTCGACCACGCCCGCGAGCAGTGCCGCTGGTTCGGCGGCATGGTCGGCAACCACGTCGCCGACCTGGTCTCCCGCTACGGCGAGCACTCCGGACTCGTCCCCGAGGCCCTGACCGCGTACATCGCCGGACGCTCGGGATACGACTACAGCCACCACGGCCGTGCCGGGAACCCCGACACCACCTTCGTCCCTGACGAGATCGTCGACCGCTTCTGCCTCCTGGGCCCGCCCGAGGCGCACATCGAGAAGCTGCGCGCGCTGCGCGACCTGGGCGTCGACCAGTTCGCCGTGTACAACATGCACGACGCCCGCGAGGCGACGATCGACGCCTACGGATCCGAGATCATCCCCGCGCTCACCGACTGACCGCGCCGCCCCCTCTTCTCGTACGCACCTCGTCCCTCGACCGCGCGTTCCCTCCCCTCGTACGCAACCCCCCGCGCCCCGCCCCGCACGGCACCGTTCCCGAGCGAAGGGTCAAGCCGCCATGACATCGACCGCCCCACCACCCCCGCCCGGGGACCGGATAACCGCGGCCCCCGACCGCGTCGAGCTCCCCGCCGGGGCCGCACCCGACGACAGCCGCTTCGTCAACGACGACCTCCTGCCGGTCCCCCTGGAGCGGCGCGACTGGACCACCTACAACTTCGCCGCCCTCTGGGTCGGCATGGCCCACAACATCCCGTCCTGGCTCCTCGCCTCCGGCCTCGTCGCCCTCGGCATGGACTGGAAGCAGGCGGTCTTCACCATCGCGCTGGCCAACCTGATCGTCCTCGGACCCATGCTGCTCACCGGGCACGCCGGGCCCAAGTACGGCATCCCCTTCCCGGTGCTGGCCCGGGCCTCGTTCGGGCTGCGCGGCGCCAATCTGCCCGCTCTGATCCGGGCCGCGGTGGCGTGTGCCTGGTTCGGCATCCAGACCTGGATCGGCGGCGTCGGCATCTTCACCCTGCTCGGAAAGATCTTCGGGGGCTGGGCGGAGGCCGGCGAGATCGGCGGGCAGCCGTGGACGCTCTGGCTCTGCTTCGTGCTGTTCTGGGCGCTCGAACTCGCCATCATCCACCGGGGGATGGACACCCTGCGCCGGTTCGAGAACTGGGCGGCGCCCTTCGTCATCGCCGGCGCGCTGGTGCTGCTGGTCTGGGTCGCCGTCAAGGCGGGCGGCTTGGGCCCGTTGCTGGACCAGCCGTCGAAGCTCGGCTGGGGCAAGGATTTCTGGCCGGTCTTCTTCCCCTCGCTGATGGGCATGATCGCCTTCTGGGCCACGCTGTCCCTGAACATCCCCGACTTCACCCGCTTCGGCGCCGGACAACGCGCCCAGATCCGCGGCCAGTCGCTGGGTCTGCCCACCACGATGACGCTCTTCGCGCTGCTCTCCGTCCTGGTGACGTCCGGCTCCCAGGCGGTGTACGGGGAGGCGATCTGGGATCCGGTGCAACTGGTCGCCCGGACCGACAACGTCTTCGGGCTGCTGTACGCGCTCGTGACGGTGCTGGTGGCGACGGTCTCCGTGAACATCGCGGCGAACGTGGTGTCGCCGGCGTACGACCTGGCGAACCTCGCGCCGAAGTTCGTCAACTTCCGTACGGGCGCGCTGATCACGGGCGTCGTGGGCGTCGTGATCATGCCGTGGAAGCTCACCGGGACACCCGAGCTGTACATCTTCACGTGGCTCGGACTCGTCGGCGGGCTACTCGGCACCGTCGCGGGCATCCTCATCGCCGACTACTGGATCGTCCGGCGCACCGTGCTCGACCTCGCCGACCTCTACCGGCCCGGCGGCCGCTACTGGTACACGAACGGCTGGAACTGGCGGGCCGTCGCCGCCTTCGCCGTCGGCGGTGTCCTGGCGATCGGCGGCTCGCACTCGGAGCCCGGCAAGGGGCCCTTCCCGGCGGACGGCCTGGTCCCGTTCCTGAAACCCCTCGCCGACTACGGCTGGGCGGTCGGACTGGCGTCCTCGCTGCTGCTGTACGTGCTGCTCACCGGCCGTGAGCGCGTCACACCGGGCTCGTCGTCCGCCCCAGCAGTGCGCTGACGTCGAACGAGTCGGCTGGCGAGGGCGTGGTCCGGGGAACCGGCTCGTCGAAGGCGGAGAAGCCCACGACCGCGTCCGCGCCGTTGCCCTCGATGGTGAGCCGCAGCGGATACGGCTTGCCGGTGGCCGCCACGTCCACCGTCAGCGTCGTACCGTCCCGCATCCTCGTCACCGGCACGACGGACGCCTTGCCGAGCATCGTCTTCGCGCCCTTGTTGAGCGTGCCGGTGTCGTCGTTCGCGTTGTCGCTGACCAGCTTCTGGAAGGTGTTGAGGTCACAGGTCCTGGTCAGGGCGCTCAGCCGGGGGTCGTCCGCCGACCCCTTCATGTAGCGGCCGCCCACGATCGCGGCGAAGGCGGAACCGCCGTTGGGGACCTGGTTCTCCCAGAAGTCCGCGTCGGGCTTGATCCAGACGTCGTCGCCCCGCTTCACGATCAGCGCCGAGCCCTGGCCGGCGCCGAGGTTCACCGAACCGTTGCAGTTGCCGTCCCGGTCCAGGGTGAGCTCCAGCGACATGGGGGTACGTCCGCTGCCGAGGTCCCCACGCGTGCTCAGGTGCAGGGACTCGGCGCCGAGCAGTGCGTCGCGGGAGCGGTCGGCGATCTGCTGCGCGGTGAGGTGGTCGATGTCCTCCGCGTGGGCCGTGCCGCCGGCGAGGCCGCCGGCGGTGACGGAGAGCACGATCGCCGCAGTCCATGCTGCGGGGCGTGTGCCGAGGTGTGGACCGGTCACGTCGCCTCCTCGAAGGGTCGTGGCGGGACTGTCCGGGTCTGCGGTCTGAATCATTCGAGCGTACGCCGGAGGAGTGGCGGCTGCGCGACGGCGCACGTCCGGTACACCTCGGTGTGTACACAGCGTGACGTCGTGCGCCCTTTTCCGGTTAAGGGGGCGGAGGCGGTTGTCAGGGACCGCTCGCACGGCCGAAGGGAAGACATGAAGAAGTCCATGGGGAATCTGTTCAGGGGCGTCGTGTGCGGTGCCGCCGTCACCGGGGTGGCCGTGGCGCTCGCGGTGCCGGCCGGTCCGGCCACGGCGGCCTCCCTCGCGGTTCCGGCTTCGGCGAAGACGCCGCCGGGGCTCTCCTGCGATACGGGCAAGCACGCCGTCGACGACTACACCGGCTACGCCCTGTGCCGGAACAACGGCGGCACGACGCAGACCTTCTGGGTACACCTGGTCTGCGGCTGGTCCCCGGACGTCGACGGGGAGCACGTCACGCTGAACCCGGGCCAGTCCGGTCAGTCGACCGCGCACTGCGCCGGGCTCGGGACCGGGATCGGCGAGATCACCGTTCAGCCGTAGGGACACGGGCCGGTGGCCGCATGGTGCCGCTTTCGCGGGCGGCGCCACGCGGCCCCGGGCGCGGTTGAGGGATCGGCCGCGGCTGGTTACCCTCCAGTAAATCGTTCGGGCAGGCGACACGCGCGTGACGGTACGAGGAAGGCGGGCAGCCCATGTCCTCAGCGGAGACCACGGGAACGGAGACCGGGGCGCCGCCCGGGCTGGCCGACTGCGCACGGGCTCTCGCGGAGGGCCGCACGACCTCCACCCGGCTGGTCACGGACGCACTCGCCAGGATCGAGGCGAGCCAGGGCACGCTCAACGCCTTCCGGCACCTGCGCGCGACCGCCGCACTCGCCGAGGCCGCCGAGGCCGACCGCCGGCTCGACGCGGGGGAGCGGCTGCCGTTGCTCGGGGTGCCCGTCGCGGTCAAGGACGACACCGACGTCGCCGGACTCCCCACCCATTTCGGCTGCTCGGGGGAACGGCCCGTCGCGACCGCCGACAGCGAGTCCGTACGCAGACTGCGCGCGGCCGGGGCCGTCATCGTGGGGAAGACCAACTCGTGCGAACTCGGCCAGTGGCCGTTCACCGAGGGCCCGGCCTTCGGTGTCACCCGCAACCCGTGGAACACCGGCCACACCCCGGGCGGCTCGTCCGGCGGTTCGGCCGCCGCCGTCGCCGCCGGACTGGTGCCCGCCGCGCTCGGCTCCGACGGCGCCGGGTCCGTCCGCATCCCCGCCGCCTGGACCCACCTCGTCGGCATCAAGCCCCAGCGCGGCCGGATCTCCGTGCACCCCCACCGCGACGCGTTCCAGGGGCTCACGGTCAACGGCCCCCTCGCCAGGACCGTCGCGGACGCCGCCCTGCTGCTGGACGCCGTCGCGGGAGCCCATCCCGACGACCACCACCGCCCGCCGGCCGTGCAGGCCTCGGCCGCCGCCCGCCGGGACCCGGGCCGGCTGCGCATCGCCCTCGCCTGGCGCCCCCCGCTCACCCTCACCGGCACGGCGCCCCACCCGCACGTCCGCCGGGCCGTCACCGAGATCGCCGAGGCGCTGGCCCGCCTCGGCCACCACGTCGAGGAGGCCAGACCCCGCTACGGGCTGATCGGCCTCGCCTTCGTACCCCGTGCCACCGCCGGAATCGCCGAGCTCGCCGCCCTGCACCCCCAGCCCGCCCTCCTGGACCCCCGCACCCGCAGCGCCCTGCGGACGGGAACCCGGCTCGGCGGCAGGATCGTGCGGGCGGCACGGGAGCGGGAGCTGCGCCAGCACCGGCGGATCGGGGCCCTGTTCCACCCCGCCCGCGGATCGGGAGACCCGGGTTTCGATGTGCTGCTCACCCCGACGACCGCCCTGCCGCCTCCCCCGATCGGCAGGTTCGACGGGCTGAGCGCCTGGCGCACCGATGTCGCGATCACCGAGGCCTGCCCGTACGCCTGGCCGTGGAACGTGCTGGGCTGGCCCGGAATCAACGTGCCCGCCGGTTTCACCCCCGGTGGCCTCCCCGTCGGCGCCCAACTGCTCGGCCCCTCCCGCAGTGAGGAACGGCTGATCTCGCTGGCGGCCCAGCTGGAGGCCGACCGGCGGTGGTTCGAGCACCGCCCGCCGGCCGCACCCCGAGCGGCGGCGCGCCCCTGACCAGGCCTACGGCACCCGGGCGGTCCACTCGGCCGTGCCGAACTTGGTGCGGACGAGTTCCTCGGCCCGGGCCAGTTCCCCGGGGGTCACGTCGCCGCGGGTGAGCCCGTGGCGGTTGCGGAACGACTCGATCATCCGCTCGATGACGGCCTGACGGGCCAGACCCGTCTGCCGGCGCAGGGGGTCCACGCGCTTCTTGGCGCTCTTCGTGCCCTTGTCGGACATCTTCTCCTTGCCGATGCGCAGGACGTCGAGCATCTTGTCGGCATCGATGTCGTACGACATCGTCACGTGGTGCAGCACGGCGCCGGGCCCGCCGTCCGGCCCCAGCACGCGCTTCTGCGCCGCCCCCGCGATCTTGCCGACCTCGGTCGCGATGTCGTTGAGCGGCTGGTACCACGCCTTGATGCCCATGTCGCCGAGCGCTTCGAGCACCCAGTCGTCCAGGTAGGCGTAACTGTCGGCGAAGGAGAGGCCCGAGACGAGGGAGTGGGGCACCGCGAGCGAGTACGTGATGGTGCTGCTCGGCTCCGCGAACATGGCCCCGCCCCCGGAGACCCGGCGCACCACCGTGACACCGTGGCGGTCCACCCCCGCCGGGTCCACCTCGTTGCGCAGCGACTGGAAGCTGCCGATGATCACCGCGGGGGAGTCCCACTCCCACACCCGCAGCGTCGGCGGGCGCCGGCCCGCGGCGACCTCCGCGGTGATGACCTCGTCGAGGGCCATGTGGAGCGCGGGGGACTGGGGCGCGTCGTGGATGAGCTGCCAGTCGAAGTCGCTCCACTCGGTGGCGTGCGCCAGCGCCCGGCGTACGGCGACGGCTACGCCCTCCGACGTGAGCCCGAGCATCACCGTGGACGGGGGAAGGGCCGCGTCGATCCGGGCGGCCAGGCCCGCCGTGTCCGTGGTGGCCGGGGCGCCCTCCAGCGCCGCGTCGATCGCGAGGATCGCCTCGTCCGGCTCCAGGAAGAAGTCGCCCGCCACCCGTACGTCGCGCAGCGCCCCGCCCCGGACGTCCAGGTCCACCACGACCAGCTTGCCGCCGGGGACCTTGTACTCACCGTGCACAGCCATGCCTCCAGTTCCACCGGGCCTCATGCCTAGGCATCGGCGAATCGGCTCCGACGGGGGCATAACGTCCCTCCCGGAGGGTTTAATCCGCCGTTGAGGCCTGAGGGGGCGACCGGGGGCGCGGGGCGGTATCGCTTCGACTCTTGGCCGCAGTCCCCGGAAGCCGTGGCCTCGTCGGCGCAGGGGTGGGGATGTTCGCGCACCCGGGGGTGCATCTCGGCCGCTCCGGCCGGTGGTACGTACCAAAGTATTGACACCCGTTTGGTTCACTTCTTAAATCACACAGTGAACCAAGTCGGTTCACGGACTCACCGCACGTGTTGCCCCACGCTCCACCCCCACATCGGTCGGCGCAGCTCTCGCACATCCCCGCGCCCTGCATCTGTCATGCGCATGACTGTCATATGCATGACAGATTCCCCTTCCTCCCCCTCACGCACCGGAAGGGAGAGTCATGGACTCCCCACGCCCACGCCGTAAGCGGCGCCTGCTGCATTCCGTACTCCCGGTCCTCGCTCTCGCCCTGGCCACGACGACCCTGGCGGGCGGCGGACCCGCTTCCGCGTCCACCGTCCCGAGCGCGGACACCGCGGCGGCCGCCGCGGTCACGACGTTCGCCGACGAGTTCGACGGGGCCGCCGGCTCGGCGGTGAACGGCAGCAAGTGGCAGATCGAGACCGGCGACAACGTCAACAACCATGAGCGGCAGTACTACACGGCGGGCAACAGCAACGCCGCGCTGGACGGCCAGGGCCATCTGGTCATCACCGCACGCAAGGAGAATCCGGCCAACTACCAGTGCTGGTACGGGGCCTGCCAGTACACCTCGGCCCGGCTCAACACCTCGGGGAAGTTCACTCAGGCGTACGGGCACGTCGAGGCGCGGATGAAGATCCCGCGCGGGCAGGGCATGTGGCCCGCCTTCTGGATGCTCGGCGCCGACATCGGGCAGGTCGGCTGGCCCAACTCCGGCGAGATCGACGTCATGGAGAACGTCGGCTTCGAGCCCTCCACCGTGCACGGCACCCTGCACGGTCCGGGCTACTCCGGCTCCGCGGGCATCGGCGCCGGATACACCCTCCCGAACGGCCAGGCCTTCGCCGACGCCTTTCACACCTTCGCCGTCGACTGGGCCCCCGATTCCGTGACCTGGTCCGTCGACGGGAACGTCTACCAGCACCGCACGCCCGCCGACACGGGCGGCAACACCTGGGCCTTCAACAAGCCCTTCTTCCTCATCCTCAACCTCGCCGTCGGCGGCTACTGGCCGGGCGACCCCGACGGCAACACCGCCTTCCCGCAACAGCTCGTCGTCGACCATGTGCGCGTCACCACCGGCGCGACGCAGCCGGAGGCGGGCGGGCCGATCACCGGTCTCGCCGGCAAGTGCGTGGACGTCGCCGCGGCGGGCACCGCCAACGGCACCCCGGTGCAGCTCTACGACTGCAACGGCACCAGCGCGCAGCGCTGGAGCGTGAACGCGGACGGCACGATCCGCGCGCTCGGCAAGTGCCTCGACGTGGCGTCGGGCGGAACCGCCGACGGCACCCCCGTCCAGCTGTGGGACTGCAACGGCACGGCGGCCCAGCGCTGGACCGTGAGCGGGGCGCGCGACATCGTCAATCCGCAGGCGAACAAGTGCCTGGACGTCACCGGAAACAACTCGGCCAACGGCACCCGGCTCCAGATCTGGACGTGCGGCGGGACCGCCAACCAGAAGTGGACGGTGACCCGTTGATGCGCGGTCGCTTCCCGGGTGAGCGCGTGCCGGCGGTCCGGAGCCTGCTCGGCGCGGGGGTTGCCGCCGTCTTGACGGCCGGCCTCACCGGATCCCCCGCCCTGGGCGCCGCCGCGGCGACCGGGCAGATCACGGGTCTCGCCGGCAAGTGCGTCGACGTCGCCGGGGCGAACACCGCCAACGGCACGCCGGTGCAGCTCTACGACTGCAACGGCACCAACGCCCAGCAGTGGGACGTCGGTTCGGACGGAAGCGTCAAGGCCCTCGGGAAGTGCCTGGACGTGACCTCGGCCGGCACGGCGAACGGCACCGCCGTCCAGTTGTGGGAGTGCAATGGCTCCGCGGCCCAGCGCTGGACCGTCACCGCCGCGCACGACATCGTCAATCCGCAGGCGGACAAGTGCCTGGACGTCACCGGCAACAGTTCGGCCAACGGCACCCGGCTCCAGATCTGGACCTGCACGGGCGCCGCCAACCAGAAGTGGACGGCGCCCACCGGCGGGGGAGACCCGACGCCGCCCGCCGGTGCGATGGCCGTCGCCCCGTACCTCTACAACGGCTGGGGCAGCCCGCCCAGCCCGACCACGGTCATGAACGCCACCGGCGTCAAGTGGTTCACCCTCGCCTTCGTCCTCAGCAACGGCTACTGCAACCCCCAGTGGGACGGCAGCAGACCACTGGCCGGAGGGGTGGACCAGCAGACCGTGAACACCGTCCGGGCCGCGGGCGGCGACGTGATCCCCTCCTTCGGCGGCTGGAGCGGCAACAAGCTGGAGAGCTCCTGCTCCAGCGCCGGTGAGCTGGCCGGCGCGTACCAGAAGGTGATCAACGCCTACGGGCTCAAGGCGATCGACATCGACATCGAGGCCGATGCGTACGCCAGCGCCACCGTCCAGCAGCGCACGGTCGACGCGCTGAAGACGGTCAAGGCCAACAATCCCGGGCTCAAGGTCTACGTCACCTTCGGCACCGGCCAGAACGGCCCCGACGGCAGCCTGATCGGCAAGGCCGCCGCGTCGGGCCTGACCGTCGACAGCTGGACGATCATGCCGTTCGACTTCGGCGGGGCGGGCCAGAACATGGGGGCCCTCACCGTCAGTGCGGCCGAAGGGCTGAAGAACACGGTCAAGAGCGCCTACGGCTACTCGGACGACCAGGCCTACCGGCACACCGGCATCTCGTCGATGAACGGCATCACCGACAACGGCGAGACCGTGACGGTCGCGGACTTCCGCACCATCCTCGGGTACGCGCAGCAGCGGCACCTCGCCCGGCTGACCTTCTGGTCGGTCAACCGGGACCGCCCGTGCACGGGCGGCGGCGCCGACACCTGTTCGGGCGTCTCCCAGCAGCCCTGGGACTACACGAAGGTGTTCGCCCAGTACGCCGGCTGACCGGCCACTCCGGCGGTCCTCCGAAGGGCCCCTCGGTGCTTCCGCGCCGGGGGGCCCTTCGGCGCACATCCCCGTCGGGACCCCTCATGCGGCCATCCGGGGCCGGCGCGGGCCGGTACCGGTACGCGCCGCCTTCGCCGTTCCTGAGCGGACCGATGGGTCGTTCGTCGGTCGGCAGGGGTCGGTGACAGTGCTCCTGGCGCTGTGGCCCTTACCTACGGGGTGGTGGTCCGCCCGCACGCGGAGTCCGCGCGGTCGCAGGGATGACAGGGCGAACCTCGTCCGGCGCGGCGCAGACGCACGAGAAGGCGGCGCCACCGTACGAGCCGGTGGTGCCGCCTTCTCCGTGGGGTCGCCGCGGCGACCGTCACGCCATCGGTCAGCCGGTGCGCAGGGCGGTGCGGAGAGTGGCGACGGCGAGGGTGATGGCGGCCTGGGCGGCGTGGGTCTCGCGCAGGGCGTTGAGCATCACGAAGTCGTGGATGATGCCCTGGAAGCGGGCGGCGGTGACGGCGACGCCGGCCTCGCGGAGCTTGTTGGCGTAGGCCTCGCCCTCGTCGCGCAGGACGTCGGCCTCACCGGTGATGACCAGGGCCGGGGGCAGGCCGGTGAGCTGCTCGGTGGTGGCCCGCAGGGGGGAGGCGGTGATCTGGGCCCGCTCGGCCTCGTCGGTCGTGTACTGGTCCCAGAACCACTGCATGCCGTCGCGGCGCAGGAAGTAGCCCTCGGCGAACTGGTGGTAGGAGCCGGTGTCGAAGCTCGCGTCGGTGACCGGGTAGAACAGCACCTGCTGGACCAGGGGCACGCCGCCGCGCTCCTTGGCCATCAGGGTGAGGGCGGCCGCCATGTTGCCGCCGACCGAGTCGCCGACCACGGCGAGGCGCGTGGCGTCCAGGCCCTTGGTGGCGCCCTGCTCGACGATCCACTGGGCGACGGTGTAGTTCTGCTCGATGGCGACGGGGTAGCGGGCCTCGGGCGACAGGTCGTACTCGGGGAAGACGACCGCGGCGTTCGCGCCGACGGCGAGCTCGCGCACGAGACGGTCGTGGGTGTGGGCGTTGCCGAACACCCAGCCGGCGCCGTGGATGTAGAGGATCACCGGCAGGGTTCCCCCGGCGCCGGCCGGCTTGACGATCCGGGCCCGGACGCTGCCGGTGGGGCCGCCCGAGACGGTGATCCACTCCTCGTCGACGTTCGGCTTGGCGATGTCCCCGGACTGGACCTCGTCGACGGCCTTGCGTCCCTCGACGGGGCCGAGGTCGAAGAGGTAAGGGGGGTTGGCGGTAGCCTCGACGAACGCCTGGGCGGCGGGTTCCAGCACCGGCGGAACCGGGTCGATGATGTCGGACATGAATTTCTCCTGAAGCTGTCGGTGCGTTGTGCTGTCCCTCCACGCTAAAACCATGAACGGCCGTAGGTGTTCTGTACGCGCACCCGCTCTGTCCGGAAAGCGCACAGAAAGACGCGCGGCCACGGCATGCGCACGGAGTGCGGGCTTTCTGTCCGAAGCCGGCCGTGGCATGAAATACCCCCGCTCTGTCTCCGCGCCACGCTCGGTTTCACCGGACGACTCGGCCGGCGGGGAATCGCTTCTGAGCCGCGCAGTGCCCTCTTCCGGAGTCTTCCGGAGGAGACACCGGCCCTTGCGGGGGATTCATTCGTTGCGGCCGCCTCGATATTCGCTCGTCGGCTGATCTGCGGACCTCCCATGGTTTTCCGGAGAGCGAAACTCGCGTGGTTTCCCGGAGAGCAGAAGGGTGTACGCGACGCGACGGGGCTACCCGTGCCCCGGCCGCGTGACCTGATCTGCGGGGGATGGGGAGCACGTGCGTGCGGAGGTGTTCCGGGGGCGAGGGGCGGGACCTCTTCGCGGCGATACGGGGCGGCGGCGGACCGGTTGACCGGGAGCGCACGGCTCCTTGTCGCGGAGCGTACTGATCGGGCTGGGACTCCGTCCGGTGACCGGTGAGGCGATTACGCGCCTCGACGTCTTTGATGCGGCCGAAGAAGCGGATCCCCTCCCGTCCGACGGCGAGCGGAGGGCGGAAGCCGCCGCGCCGGATCCGTGAGCCTCCGGGCCCGCCGCCGTCGGAGACCGCAGGGTTACCGGGTGTCCCGGCGCCGGCGCTGACGATCCTCGGCGGACGCCGCGCGATGGCGTCCCCGAGCGGTACGGCCGCACCGCCGGTCCTGCGTCAGGGCTCCGTGCCGGCCCCGGGCGGACGCGTACCCGGCCGATCGGGCCGACCGTCCAAACGGCTGCCCCCCCCTTCCTCGCCGACACCGGTGCGGCGGGGACCGACGCCCTCCCGCGCGCGGCAGGACCCGGTCACGCGTGCTGCTCCGTCGCACCCATCATCATGCCGCTCTCCAGACGCTGAATGCGCCACTCGCGGGGTGAGAGGCCGTAGGCCCCACGGAACACCCGGCTGAAGTGCGCGGGGTTGACGAAGCCCCAGCGTTGGGCGATGGCCGACACGGTGGGGGTGGTCCGGCTGCGGCGGGCGAGTTCGCGCGCGCACCTCTCCAGCCGGCGTCGCTGGATCAGCCGGCCGACGGTGACGCCTTCGTCCTCGAAGAGCCGGTGCAGATAGCGCACCGAGATCTGGTGCGCCAGCGCCACGGAATCCGGTGACAGGGACGGGTCGCCCAGATGCTGGTCGATATAGGCGTGGATGCGCACCACGAGATGGTCCTGCGCCGTCCCGGCACCCTCGACCAGCCCCTCGTACCGCTCGGTGACCAGGGTGGAGAAGAGATCGACGAGACCGTTGACGAGCCCGCCTGTCGCGGTGGCCGAGTACTCGTGTGCGGAGGAGACCACCGTCATCAGTACGGGCTTCAGGACGGCGGCGCACCCTTGCGCGGTGCCGAACGCGGTGCCGCTGATGCTGTCGAGCGCCTCGTCCGACAGGTCCAGCGCACGGCGTGGGATGAGGACCACGTGGACGGAGGAGCGTTCCGGGCGTTCGAGGAAGTAGGGGCGCGACGTGTCGTAGACGAAGAGGTCGCCCCGGCCGGCCGTGACCTGCCGCCCTGCCTGAACCAGTACGGTCCGCCCCGTCACCTGGACACCGACGGCGACCAGAGGTTCCGGTGAGCGCGCGATGTGCGTCTTCGTCCGCTTGATGCGATGGGCGTCGGCTTCGACGGTGGTGACGCGCAGGACCCCCACGCGACCGGTGACGAGCCGCCCGGTGAACGGCCCCGCGTCGTGCGGCACGACTGTCACGGGCACCAGCTCCCGGTCCACCGTTCTGTGCCAGGAGACGAGTCTCTGTTCCTCGGGAATCTGGGAAGTCAACAGCACCGGGCTCACCCGGCCTCCTCTCGAATCGCTGCCATGGGCGGAAACCGCCCGGCCGTCCTGCGCACGGACCGGGCGGATGCCCGCCGCGTGGTAAGAGCGGGGAACCGGGGCCACCCCCGCACAGGGGGCATGTGGCCGGTTCTCCGCCTTGACCAGCAAAGCCGCTGGTGGCGTCCGACTCCAGGCAGCTAGCAGGCAGAAAGGCGTCATCCGGTCGTGAGTGGAGCGGGAGAGCGGGTCGATGGGGTGCCCCGGACCTGCTGGCGGGCTCCTTCCCCCACGCGGGCCGAGTGCGCGTGCCTGGCGGCCGCCGCGGGGGTCCGCAAGCAGGGTGCCGGACCCTCGCTCGTCGGACGCGTGGCCGAACCCCGTACTCCCAGAAGCAATGGCGGATGCGTTGAGCGACAACGAGTGACGTGCACATGTTTCTAGGGTGAGGCGCAGACAACCGCTCAGTTGCTTCCCGGGAGACCCCATGCGTCAGCCGCTCACATCCGTCACCTGCGATGTCATGGCCTTCGTCAGTGTCTCCGAGGACCGGCGGGTTCCCCTGCCCGGCAGGCTTCGCTACGACGCGACGGATCCCTATGCCGTGCACCTCTCCTTGGGGGTGCCCGCGGCCGAGGCGGTCGTCTGGGTGTTCGCGCGTGAACTCCTGGCCGAGGGGCTGCGCCGGCCGGCCGGCTTCGGAGACGTACTGGTCTTCCCCCGGCACCGCTGTCTTCCGGACACCATGCGCATAGTCCTGCGGACCCCCGCCGGCGCCGCTCTCGTCGAGCTCCCGGCGTCCGAGGTCGCGCGTTTCCGGCGCGACGCCGACGCGTTGGTGCCTCCGGGGACGGAAAGCGCGTACGTGGACATCGACAGCGAACTCGCCCTGCTCACGGGCCGCAGCGACTGACCTTCCCCGGTCAGGGACCGGGCACGCGCACCGCGCCGGCGGGCCGCTTGTGAAGGCTGTCTCTCGTGCCGGGTCCGGACGCCGGGGTGGCCTGTGCCGCGCAGCTCATCGGACAGGACCTCCCGTCGGCGGAGGACACCCTCGAAGAGCTGGTCGAGGCTGGTCTGCTCGGCCCTCAGGGCGACTGGTTCTCGGACCGGTGGAACTTCTGGGGCCACTGGACCGAGGTGTTCGACATGGCCGCCCGGAGCGCCGGTCTGCTCGGCGACGAAGCCCTGCGAGCCACTCATCTGTGTGACGCTCCGGGCAGCCTCCCCCTGCGCAGCGCCCACCTCCTCCACCTGGGAGAGGCCCTCCTGGCCCAGGGACGTGACGAGGAGGCACACGAGGCCTTCCGGGCCTGTGTGGCTCTCGGCCCCGACGCGGATCAGGTACGTCTCTGTGAGGCGCGTGCGCGGCTCGCACGTCTCGACGCCGTGCCATGACGGCGGTCCTTCTCCCCTGACCGCACGTGTGGGCTCCTCCACCCCCGGGAAGCGAACGGCGGTGCGGCGCGGGCGCGCAGAGACCAGGGCGCATGCACACCCGGGCAAGCCGGACCCCGGATCGCGTACAGAGTCGGGTCAGTGTGCTCGACGCGCCGCCGAGGAGGCGGCGGAGCCGTACCGCCGGCCCTCCCCGCGAAGCCGGCTGACGGACGCCGCCCTCTCGCCCGGAACGAGCCGCATCCCGCTTCCGAGCCACTACCGAAGGGTTGGCATGTCGCGTCCCGAGAAGCCGGCCGTTGTTCCGGTGCACGCCGCGTTTGCCGACGCGTCGGGCCATTCCCTCCACGCCCTCGAAGCCTGAGGCGTGTCAGCCTCCCCTCCTCCTCCAGAACGTGAGAGACGCATGACTGTTCCGACGGGAATCACCCACCACACCGCGGTGCTCAACGGAATCAACCAGCACTGGGTCAGTGCGGGTGAGGGACCGCCGGTCTACCTGCTGCACGGATTTCCGCAGACCTGGTACGGCTGGCGGAAGCAGATTCCGGTTCTGGCGGAGAAGTACACCGTGATCGCGCCCGACCTCCGCGGCTACGGGGACACCGAGAAGCCGGCGTCCGGCTACGACAAGCGCACCATGGCCCGGGACACCATCGCGCTGATGGATCACCTCGGCCACGAGAAGATCGCGTTGGTGGGCCATGACCGGGGAGCCCGTGTGGGTACGCGGCTTTCGAAGGACCATCGCGGCCGGGTCGACCGCTTCGTCGCCATGGACAACATTCCGACGCGCGTCATCGCGGACACCTATGACGTCGCCATGGCTCGTGCCGGCTACTGGTTCTTCACCTTTCTCCAAGTCCCTGATCTGCCCGAGGCCTTGATCGCGGGCAAGGAGGAAGCCTGGCTCACGCACTTCTACCGGAGTTGGTCGTACGACCCGGACATGCTGTCGGCCGAGGAGATCGACGTCTACGTACGTGCCTACCGGCAGCCGGGCGCGGTCCGCGGTTCGTGCATGGACTACCGCGCGGCCGCCGAGGACGTCGCGCAGGATCGTGAGGACGAGGAACAGCTCATCGACTGCCCGGTGCTGACGATGTGGGGGGAGGACTTCAGCGCGGTCGGCAAGGCCTACGACGTCCTGGACGTATGGAAGGGCATCGCCCGTGATGTCCGGGGTCTGGCGATCCCCGAGTGCGGACACCTCTGCCAGGAGGAGAAGCCCGAGGTCGTGAACGCGGAAGTCCTGTCTTTCCTGGACGGCTGGAACGGCTGAACCCCCCTCACGGCTGATCCGCCGTTACGCCTCCTTGCCCGGCGCGACGGTTCGGCAGTCGTGGAAACGCCTGCGCGCGGCAGCGGTGCGTCACCGGCCGCTGCCGCTTTCGCATGCCCCCGGCCTGCCCCTCGGCCCTCTCCCGTGAACCGTGGGCGTTGCGGCGCTCAGGGATAACGTCCGGGGCACACAGAGGCAAGTTCCCCTCCCGTGCGAACAGTACGTTTACTTCCATACCCGCGGGATTCACCCCGGGCGGCCCCGTTGCCGGATCCGGCTACGGGAGCCGAGGACCCACCCGGGCACGCATTCCCGGTCACCGGACCGGGCCCGCTTCCGGCCGCGCCGACGCGAGATCCGGAAGTCGTCGGACTCACCGGCCCGCCCGGGTCCCCCTGCCCACCCCTCTCACCGACCAGCAAGAGAAAAGAGCCCCGTCATGTCGCGTTCCGAGAAGCCGACCGTTGTTCTGGTGCATGGCGCGTTTGCCGACGCGTCGAGTTATTCCGCTGTGATTCCCGAGTTGCTGCGGCGTGGGCTGAAGGTGGTGGCTCCGGCCGTTCCCAATCGGAGCCTGATCGGGGACGCGGCGTACGTGGCGTCGGTGGTCCGTCAGATCGACGGGCCCGTGGTGCTGGTGGGCCACTCCTACGGTGGTGCCGTGATCACGGTGGCGGGTGTCGAGGAGAACGTCGAGGCGCTGGTCTACCTGTCGGGCTATGCCCTCGAGGTGGGCGAGAGTCTGGGTGAGCTGCAGGGCCGGTTCCCGGACTCGGATCTGGCGGAGGCGCTGGTGTACACGCCGTTCCCGGTGGAGGGGTCGGACACTCCGGGTACGGATGTGTCGGTGCGGGTCGACAGCTTCCCGGCGATCTTCGCGGCGGACGTCGATCCGGAGCTGGCGCGCGTGCTGGCGGTCTCGCAGCGTCCGCTGGCGGCGCAGGCGTTCGCGGATGCCGCTCCGGCGGCCGCGTGGAAGACGAAGCCGTCCTTCGGTCTGGTGTCGTCCTCGGACCACACGATCAACCCCGATGTCGAGCGCTTCGGTTACCAGCGGGCCGGCATGACCACCATCGAGGTCGACTCCTCGCACCTCGTCATGCTCGCCCACCCCAAGAAGGTCGTCGCCTTCATCGAACAGGCCATCAACGCCACCTCCGTGTAGCCCCTTCCACGACTCCTCCCGGCTCCCTCCCGGCATGGCCCACACGCTGGGCCCCCGGGCCCGCCTCGCTCGCGGGCGAGCCGTCCCGATCAGAAAGACAACGATGAGCACATCGATCTCGCGTCGCACCGTGACCCGGTCCGTGGTGGCCGGCGCCACCGCCCTCGGAGTCACGGGCATCGCCCGCTCGGCCTCCGCCGAGACCTCGGCCGCCGAGGCGGTCACGCACAAGAAGCGGCTCCCCACCATCGTGCTGGTGCACGGCGCCTTCGTCGACGCCTCCAGCTGGGCTCCCGTGGTCCAGCGACTCCTGCGCCAGGGCCACCGCGTCGTGGTTCCGCCGAACCCGCTCCGCGGCGTGGCAGGCGACGCCGCCTACGTACGCAGCGTCCTGGACGGCATCGAGGGCCCGGTCGTGCTGGCGGGCCACTCCTACGGCGGCTCCGTCATCAGCCGAGCCGCGGTCGGTTCCGCCCAGGTCAAGGGGCTGGTGTACATCGCGGCCTTCGTCCCGGACATCGGCGAGAGCGCTGCCGAGCTGAGCGGCAAGTACCCGGGCAGTTCGCTCGCCGACACCACCGTCGTCCAGAAGTACCCGCTGCCCGGCGGCGGGCAGGGAGACGAACTGGTCATCCGGCAGGACCTGTTCCCCCAGCAGTTCGCGGCCGGCGTCGAGAAGACGACCGCCCGGACGATGGCCGCCGGACAGCGCCCGATCACCGTGGCGGCGCTGAACGAACCGGCCACCGCGGCGGCCTGGAAGAACCTGCCCAGCTGGTACCTCATCGCCACCGAGGACCGGAACATCCCTCCGAAGGCGCAGCGCTGGATGGCCGCGCGCGCCAAGGCGCACACGGTCACCATCCACGCACCGCACGCGGCCACGGTGAGCGACCCGCGCGCCGTCGCCGACCTGCTCGACAAGGCCGCGCACGCCGTCTCCGCCGGTCACTGACCACCCGCCGGACGGACCGGAGCGGCACGTGCCCTCCGCGGCGACACCCGCGCCCGCACCGTCCGTCCCGAGCCGCGCCGCGTCCGTGGTGTCCGAAGGAGTCCGCTTCGGGCACCCGGGCGGCGCCGCGCGGGCCGGCCGCCCCGCCCCGGGCCGCGACCGGCCCGGGGCCGGAGCACCAGCCAACGACCCGGGAGGAAGAGAACATCCATGCCGCTGCTCGAACCCAAGCCTGGGATGCTGCGCCCCCACACCCTGGAGGGACCGTCCGTCGACCGGGTGGCCGACGACCGGGCGTCCGGCACGCCGGACGGGCTGCGGGACGCACTGCTCGCGGAACTGGGACCGGACAAGGTTCTGCACAGGATCTCCGACCTGGTGCGTTATGCGTCCGACGCCAGCCCTTACCGCCTGGTGCCCCGCGTCGTGGTCGTCGCCGCGAACGTCGACGATGTCTCCACCGTGCTGCGCTACGCCCGGGAGAACCGTCGGCACGTGGTCTTCCGCGCGGCCGGCACGTCCCTGAACGGACAGGCTCAGGGCGACGACATCCTGGTGGACGTCCGCCGTCACTGGACCGGAGTGGAAGTCCTCGACGGCGGTGCCAGGGCGCGGATCAGACCGGGCACCACCGTGGGCCGGGCCAACATCGCGCTCTCCCGGCACGGCCGGCTCATGGGCCCCGACCCCGCCAGTTCCCTCGCGGCCTCCGTCGGCGGCGTCGTGGCCAACAACGCCTCCGGCATGACCGCCGGCACCACCCGCAACTCCTACCGCCTGCTGTCCTCGCTGACCGTGGTCCTGCCGTCCGGAACGGTCGTCGACACGGCCGGCCCGGACGCCGAGACGCGCCTGCGGGCCGCCGAACCGGACCTGCACGCGACTCTGCTCGCGCTCAAGGAGGAGATCGAGGCCGACGCCGGGCTGGTCGCCCGCATACGTGCCAAGTACGAGCTGAAGAACACCAGTGGCTACCGGCTGGACGCCTTCCTCGACGGCGCCACCGCCGTGGACATCCTCCGCGGTCTCATGGTCGGTTCCGAGGGAACTCTGGGCTTCATCGCCGAGACCGTCTTCGACACCGTCCCGCTGGACCGGAAGACCTGTACGGCGCTGCTGTTCTTCCCCGACCTGCCTGCTGCCGCCGCCGCCGTGCAGCAGTTCAACGGGGCCGGGGCGCGCGCCGTCGAGCTGATGGACGGCAACACCCTGCGTGCCTGCGCAGAGGTGGACGGCGTACCCGGGGACTGGCGGGACATTCCGCAGGAGAACACCGCGCTCCTGGTCGAGTTCCGTGCCGCGACCGAAGAGGACCACCTCGCCCAACGGCGGGCCGCCGCCGAAGTGGCCGAGGGGCTGTCCCTCGTGACCCCGGTACCGTCGGTTTCGAACGACTTCGTCACCGACCCCCGTACTGTGCGCACCTACTGGCACGCCCGAGAGGCGTTCATGACAGCCGTGGGCAAGGCCCGGCCCACGGGGACGACGCTGATCACCGAGGACTTCGCCGTTCCTCCCGCTCATCTGGCCGAGGCGTGCGAGGCGCTGCTGGAGATGCAGCGGCGCTACGGCTACGACGCGGCGGTGGCCGGACACGCGGCCCACGGCAATCTGCACTTCCTGCTCGCCTTCGACGCGGCCCGGCCCGAAGACGTCGAGCGGTACGCGGCCTTCATGGACGAGTTCTGCGCCATGGTCATCGACCGGTTCGACGGCTCCCTCAAGGCGGAGCACGCCACCGGCCGGAACATGACGCCCTTCCTGGAGGCGGAGTGGGGCTCGCGGGCCACCGAGATCATGTGGCGCGTCAAGCAGGCCCTCGACCCGCACGGAGTGCTCGCGCCGGGGGTGGTGCTGAACCGGGACCCCCGGGCCCACCTGAAGCACCTGAAGACGATCCCGACCATCGAAGCCGTCGCCGATCCCTGTATCGAGTGCGGCTTCTGCGAACCGGTGTGCCCCAGCCGTGATCTGACGACGACGCCCCGGCAGCGCATCGTGCTCCGGCGCGAGATGATGCGCCAGCCCGCCGGCTCACCCGTCACCGACGGCCTGCTGGAGTCGTACGGCTACGACGCCGTCGACACCTGCGCAGGCGACTCGACGTGCAAGATCGCCTGCCCGGTCGGCATCGACACCGGCGCCATGATGAAGCAGTTCCGGCACGAGCGGCACGGTGGCGTCGCCGAACGGAACGCCGAGCGGGCCGCCGAGCACTTCGCGACCGTGGAGAAGGCCGTCCGCGCCGCGCTCGGCGTCGCCGGACACGTCAAGGACGGCGTGCTCACCCGTGCTACCGGCGTGGCCCGCAAGGCGGTCACCCCCGACCTGGTGCCGGAGTGGATCAGCGCGATCCCCGGGCCCGCCTCCTCCGGTCTGCCTCCGACCCGGCGTCAGGGGGCGGTCGCCGTCTACTTCGTAGCCTGCGTCAACCGGATCTTCGCCGGACCGGAGGGCGGGGAGGAACTCTCCCTGCCGGACGCCGTGGTGAGGCTCTCCGACCGGGCCGGCCGCCCCGTCTGGGTCCCCTCCGACATCGTCGGCTCCTGCTGCGCCACGATCTGGCACTCCAAGGGATACGACGACGGCAACAGGCTCATGGCCAACCGGACCGTCGAACGGGCGTGGGAGTGGACGGACGGCGGCAGGCTGCCCCTCGTGGTCGACGCCTCGTCCTGCACTCTCGGCATCGGACGGGAGATCATCCCATACCTGACGCCGGAGAACAGGCGCAGGCACGAGAAGCTCGACGTGATCGACTCCCTGGTCTGGGCTGCCGGTGAACTCCTGCCCCGTCTCACCGCCGCCCGCAAGGTCGACCGTGCGGTCATCCACCCGACGTGCTCCATGCGGCACCTGGGCGACGTGGAGCAACTCGAGGAGCTGGCCCGGTTCGTGGCCCACGAGGTGACCGTCCCGGTCTACGCGGAGTGCTGCGGCTTCGCCGGTGACCGCGGCATGCTCCACAAGGAGCTGGCGGAGTCGGCCACGGCGCATGAGGCCGAAGAGGTCCTGGCGGGCCACCACGACGCCTACCTCTCGGCGAACCGTACGTGCGAGATCGGCATGGAGCACGTCACGGGCCGTCCCTACGAGTCGGTGCTGCTGCTCCTCGAAAGGGTCACCCGGCCCGACTGACCACGGCGCCGCACCGCCTTCCACACGAAGCCAGCACAGGAGAAACTCATGCGAATCGCCAATCTGTCCGGACGGCTGACACTGATCCTGGGCGAGCGGGCCGTGGATGTCCACGACGCCAGCGGTCACCGCTTCCCGGCCGACCCGCAGGCGATCTACGAGCAGTGGGACGAGTTCAGGGCCTGGGCCACGGAGGCCGACCTCGGCGACGCCGGCCATCCCTACGACGCGGCCGACCTCGGCGCCCCGGCCCCGGCTCCGCGCCAGCTGCTCGCCATCGGACTCAACTACCGCGAGCACGTGGAGGAGGCGGGGTTCACCCAGCCCGAGGGCATGCCGCCGGTCTTCACCAAGTTCGTCAGCAGCATCACCGGCCCCCTCTCCGACGTGGTGCTGCCCGAGGGCGGCCACACCGACTGGGAGGTGGAGCTGGTCGCCGTCATCGGCAGGACGGCCCGCCGCGTGCGGGAGGCGGACGCCTGGGGCCATGTCGCCGGCCTGACCGTCGGGCAGGATCTGTCGGAGCGCGTCCTTCAGATGAGGGGCCCGGCCCCCCAGTTCGGTCTCGCCAAGTCCTACCCGGGCTTCTCGCCCATGGGGCCGGTCCTGGTCACCCCGGACGACTTCGAGGACCCCGACGCGCTCGAACTCACCTGCAGCGTCAACGGCGAACAGGTCCAGCGGGGCTCCACGCGGCAGCTCATCCTCTCCGTCCCGGCGCTCATAGCGCGGTTGTCGGAGGTGTTGACGCTCCTGCCCGGCGACGTCGTCTACACGGGTACGCCCGCAGGTGTCGGCCTCGGCCGTACGCCTCAGCGCTGGCTGCGGCCCGGTGACGAACTCGTCAGCTCGATCCAGGGCATCGGCGAACTGCGACAGCGGATGCTTCCGGCCTGAGCGCGGACCGGGCGGGGGCGGCGCGCGACCCTCGCGCCGCGCCCGCTTCACACGCTCAGCCCCGCGCGGGCACCACGTGAACGAGGCGACCGGCCCGCGGCCTCCGGGACATCCGGTCCGCCGTCCTCTCCGACGTCCGTCCCTGCGCCTCTCCGGTCGCCCTCGCCCCGCGTGTCCGCTCATCTGCCATCGGGATAACTGACATCTCGCACCATCGCACTGGGTGAGGAAGGGGCGGCCCGGGATGCTGGTTGCAGAGGTGTGACGAAAGAAGGTGCACATGTCCCGCACAAGCAAGACCACCACCTCCACGACGGCGAGCCCCGCGCAGGACGTACCCGGCCGGCTCGTCGCGCTGCTGGCCGTGGCCAGCGGCCTGACGGTCGCCAACCTGTACTACGCCCAGCCCCTGCTGTCCTCGCTGAGTGACGTGTTCCGCGTCAGCACGGCGACGACCGGCTCCCTGATCACGCTCACCCAGGTCGGCTACGTCGTCGGCATGCTCTTCCTGGTGCCGCTCGGCGACCGGCTGGAGAAACGGAAGCTCGTCACCGTCCTGCTGGCTATCACCAGCGCCGCGCTCGTGGTGGCCGGACTCGCCCCGAACTTCCCCGTCCTCGTCGCCGCCTCCATGATCAGCGGAGCGACCTCGGTGGTCGCCCAGATACTGGTGCCGTTCGCCGCGAGCCTCGCTCCCGACCACGCCCGGGGGCGCGTCGTGGGCCGCGTCATGAGCGGTCTGCTCACCGGCATCCTCCTCTCCCGCACCCTGAGCAGCCTGCTCTCCGACGTGACGGGCTGGCGGGTGGTCTTCCTCGGCTCCGCCGTCCTCATGGCCCTCCTCGCGGTGGCCCTGCACGCCGCCCTGCCGCAGCACGCCCCCACCACGTCCGTCCCGTACCACCACGTACTGCGCTCCACCTTCCAGCTCCTTCGCACCCATCCGAAGCTGCGGCGCCGAGGCCTGTACCAGGCGGCCATGTTCGCTGTCTTCAGCGCCTTCTGGACCACGGTCTCCTTCGTCCTGACCGGACCCCGCTTCCACTACTCCGCAGTCGGAGTGGGCGTCTTCGCCCTCGTCGGCGCCGCGGGCGCAGCAGTGGCCCCGCTGGCAGGGCACTGGGCCGACCGCGGACTCGCCCGCCCCGCCACCGGTATCGCCCTCGTGGCCGCCGCCGTGGCCTTCGCCCTCGCGGGCTTCGGCGGACACAGCATCGTGCTGCTCGCCCTCGCCGCGATCCTCGTCGACGTGGCGGTCCAGACCACGCTGATCCTCGGTCAGCACACCGTCTACGCCCTCGATCCCGCCGCCCGCTCCCGGCTCAACAGCGTCTTCATCGCGATGTTCTTCGCCGGTGGCGCGATCGGATCCCAGCTCGGGACGGTCGTCTACGAAGCGGCCGGCTGGAGCGGAGTGACCGTGCTGGGTGGGGCCCTCCCGCTGATCGCGCTCGTCTACTGGGCCTTCGAACACCGGCCGCGGCCGGGCGCTGCCGTCTGACCCGACCGGACGCGCCAGACGTCGGGCGCCGGCGGCGCGGGAGCGAACCTGTGCGCCTTACGACAACCTGGTGCCACGACCCGGCCTCACCCCGGGGGCAGCCGCCCCCCAGGAGGCGGACCATGAACACCCGCACAGAACACGTGCTCAGCGGCCGGCCGAGGCCGCCCCGGAAGGGCACCGGGATCCGGGAGTCCGGAACGGTCAGGCGGTGGCGGACTCCCGGAGTGGTTCCTCGCCGGGCGTCTCGTCGACACCCCGCTGGTACGCGTCCGAGCGGACGCCGGACCGCCACGGCCCCCTACGATGTCGCCCGGCCCGACAACGGCCCCCGCCCGGCGGGGAGTCCCCGATCAGGAGCGCATGATGGATCTGCGACAGATGGAGGTCGTCGTCGCGGTGGCCGAGGCGGGTACCTTCACGGCCGCGGCCCGGCGACTGCACGTCGTGCAGTCGGCCGTGTCCGGGACGGTCAAGTCCCTGGAGCGAGAACTCGGGACCCCGTTGTTCGACCGCACCACGCACAGAGTCGCCCTGACCCCGGCCGGCGAAGCGTTCGTCACCGCGGCCAGAACCGCCCTGCACGCGGCGGAGGCGGTCGGGGAAGCAGTCAGCGCGGTCCAGGGACAGCTGCGGGGCCGGGTGACGGTCGGCACCATGCAGGGGGTGTGGGCAGGACTCCACCACGCGCTCGCAGGTCTGCGCGGTGAGCACCCGGGCGTGGTGGTCCAGCTGCGCCAGGCCGCGGTCGCCGACATCCGGCAGGCGCTGCGGGACGGATCGGTCGACCTGGCGGTCGTGGCTCTCGACCGCAGGCAGCAGCGTGGTCTGACCACCCGACTGCTGTCCGAGGAGGAGATGGTGGTGCTCGCTGCGCCCAGCCGCACCGTCTCCGGGGCGACGCCTGACAGCGGAGTGGACCTGGACGACATCGCCCGTCTGCCGCTGGTGGACTTCTCGCCCGGCTGGGCCATCCGCTACGCGGTCGACCGTTCCTTCCGGGCCGCGGGCGTCGACCGCGCCACCACCTTCGAGGTGAACGACATCGTCGCGGCAGCCGAACTGGTCCGCAACGACCTGGGTGTCTGCATCATGCCCCTGTCGATCGCCGACCGCTTCCCCGACCTGCGCCAGTACCCCATCAGCCGGCACGCGCCCCGGTGGAAGGTCATGGTGGTACGCCCGCCCGGGGAGCCGTCCCCCGCCGTCGCCGCTCTGCTGCGGCACCTCGCCTGACCGGCGGCGGCGAGAGGACCGGCGTGTACGGAGGGACGGAGCGGGGAGGCGCACCGCCGGTCGCGTGCCGCACCGCCGACCGGGAGACCGTGGCCGGCTGTCGGCGCCCCGGAGGGTGCGAACGGCACCGCCCCACCCGGCGGGTAGCCGCACGCGCACCCCGGCTCCTGCCGGTTCCCCCGTGCGTGGGGGAAGCCGACGTCGAAGGCGTGGGTCACGGGTCGCCCGTATTCGCACACGCGTACGTCTCGTCGTCGAGGTGAGACTCTTCCCCGACTAGGATGCGGCCATGGGCAAACCACTGCGGGCGGTGCTGGGAGAAGACCAGCCGATCATGCGCGAAGGCATCGCGGCCATCCTGCGCAAGGCGGGCATCGACGTGGTCGCGGCCGTCGACAACGCGGTGGACCTCGTGCACGCCGCGCAGGAGCACCTCCCCGATGTCGTGATCACCGACATCCGGATGCCGCCGAACCTGGAAGCGGACGGCCTGGAGGCCGCCCGGAAGATCCGGGCCGAGCGGCCGGAGACCGCTGTCATCGTCCTGTCCCAGTTCCTGGACGCCTCCTACGCGCTCGACCTGGTCGGGGACGATCCGAGCGGAGTGGGCTACCTCCTGAAGGAGAAGGTGGCCAGCCCGCAGATCCTCATCGATGCCGTCGAGCGGGTGGTGGCCCGGGACTCCGCGCTGGACCCGGACGTGATCTCGGCGCTTCTGGGGCGCAAACGGCCGCAGGATCCGCTCGCCGCGCTGACCCCCAAGGAGCGGCAGGTTCTGGGGCTGATGGCCGAAGGTCACTCGAACACGGGGATATCCCAGCAGCTCTTCGTCAGCATCGCGGCCGTGGAGCGGCATGTGACCGGCATCTTCCTGAAGCTGGGGCTGAGCCAGGCAGGGTCCGGGGACGGCCGGCACCGGCGCGTGCTGGCCGTGCTGCGCTACCTCGGGCAGTAGCCGAACGGAAGGTGGCGGTGACGCCGCCGGCCGCCCCGCGACCCCTGCAGGTCGTCGGTGGAGGTGCGTACCACCCCGGGCCGATCGTCCTCAGCGGACGTCAGGGCGCGGAGGGCGCGAACAGACCCCGCAGATCAGCATCGAACAGCTTGTCCTTGGCGACGAAGGACTCGATTCCCGCGCTCTCCAGTTCCTCCCGCGACCACTGCAGGTCGTCGGTGGAGGTGAGGACCACCCGGGGCCGCTCGTCCTCCTCCGCCAGCTGCCGGGCCACACTGAGACCGTCCACGTCAGGCAGGTGGAGGTCGAGCAGCAGGCCGTGGGGGCGATGCGCCCGCACCGTGGTCAGGGCCGAGGCTCCGTCGCCGGACACCGCCACGACACGCAGGCCCCGTGCCGTCAGCAGTGTGGTGGCGATGCGCCGGAACCCGGGGTCGTCGTCGACGACGACGATGTTGATGCACATCGACCCAGCATGCACAGCGTTCGGGCGGCCCGACCATAGGGGGATCCCTACGGTTTGTGTACCACCGCGCACAACCCCGTTCCCGCTGCTCACGAGCGGCGGACGGCCGCCGCCGATTCCCCCGGGGGCCGTGTGCGTCAAGCGTCGGGGGCAGGTGAGATACGACGGCAAACCGATCACTTCCTGGAGCGGCGTGACGCGAAGGGCGGCAGCCGGAGGGTTCGTGCCAGGCCGGTCTCCGGCCCCCTGGACCTGTGCGGGAGGCATGTCTCTTCCACCGGGGGGTCCTTCGGCGCCCCACCACGCCCCAGGGCCCCGGCCTGGCGGGGTGTGCCGGGGTCAGGCTGCCGCGGTGCCGAGGCCGACGCGGTGCTCCGCCGGGCGACGGTCCCCGCCCGGTGAGAACGCCCCGGGAGCGGTCTCGTACCCCGCGGCCGTGCGGGTCGCCGCCTGCGCGGGTGAGTCCTGACGTGCCAGGCGCCGCCACTCGGCCGGGGACATGCCGTACGTCATCCGGAACACCCGGCTGAAGTGGGCGGCGCTCGTGAATCCCCACCGGCGGGCCACCGCGGAGATGGTCCGGCTCGACGTTGTCCTGCGGGCCAGTTCTCGGCGGCATTCATGGAGACGCCGGCGCTGGACCCACCGGCTGACGGTGGTGGCCTCGTGCTCGAAGAGCTTGTGCAGGTAACGGACGGAGATGTGGTGGGCCTGGGCGATGGATTCGGGAGTCAGGTCCGGATCCGCGAGGTGCAGGTCGATGTGCTCCTGGATCCGGGGCAGCAAATGCCGCGTGGCCTCCGGTATTCCGTCCGCTGCCGGGTGGAGCCGTTCGCCCGCCAGGACGGAGACGAGGTCGACGACATTGCGGACCAGCATCTCACCGGTGCCCCGGGGAAGCGTGGGAGCCGTGTTCACCAATTGCGTCAGCAGCAGCGACAGGAGCGACCCCGACGGTGTGTCCGCCTGGACGGGGGTGGCCGTCAGCCGTCGCAGTTCGTCCTCCGTCAGACCCAGGAGCCATCGGGGGACGATGAGGAACTTCACGTGATGGGCGCGGGAGAGGTCGAGGCACAGCGGGCGGGCCAGGTCACAGAACGCGGTCGTCCCCGGACGCACGTGGATGCCTCCGTCACCTTGGTCGACGACAGCGTGCCCCTCGGCCGGTGCCACGACCAGAACGGACCCGTCGCGGTGGGAAGCGGCCGGCCGCGCGGGCCGGCGGATGCGCATGGCGTCGCCCTGCAGGGTGACGGCCTGCACCGGACCGAGCGGGGACAGCCGGAGGGTCCCCCGGCATTCGGCGGCGCGGATCGAGAGGTCGGCGGAGGGGAGCATGCGCGACACGGCATCGTGCCAGTAGGCCGGTCGCTGGTGACCGGGCACCCCTTCCGTCGTGTACAGGGCGTCCACCCGCTCCTTCCTCCCGTCCGGTGCCGCGCCCTCGGCTCCTTCGCCGGACTGTCTTCGGGCGCCGCGCCGGGCCGAGGCAGAAGCATGGCCGTCATGAGTGCCCGGCCTCGGAGCATCGTGCGTCGCCGGCGGGAAGTCAGTCGCGCGGATCATGGCAGCCTCCAGTGATACGTGGGCCGTTGGGGCCGAGGCAGCACGGAGCGTCGTAGGCCGCTGTCGCGAGCTGCGCCGGCCAGGGAGGGAGCGAGATGCCGCCCTCGTCCCTGGTCATCGGCTTTCGCAGGTGTGGTGTCTTCGGTCCTGACAGGATCTGCCCTCACCGGTACCGATGGCTGTAAAGGACACCTGAGATGCCGCTGAGGGTGGGCCTTACGGAGACTGTGGGGGAAACCCCAGGTTCGCAGGCGGCGCCGACCTCCGGACGGGGCCGCCGCCCCTTCCGCCGGCCCGACGGTTCCGCGGCGCTCGCGTACGGCCCGGCCACCCGGCCCGTGACGGCGCGGATCAGGGGGGCGCGCACTCGGGTACGTCCTCGGCCTGCCGCACCCCGGACTGCTGGGGGTGGGCTCCCCCATGGCCACTGCCGGAGCGCTGCTGCGTCCGCGTGCCCGACGGTTCTCGCACAGGGCAGGCGGAAGGATCAGTCCGGAACCGGGATCCGGATCCGGATCGTACTGCCGCCGCCGGGCGGGGAGTCGATGGCCAGCGAGCCGTCGAAGGCCGCCACGCGGTCCGCCAGACCGGTCATCCCGCTGCCCGCGTGGGCCATGTCCATGCCGCCGATCCCGTCGTCGGAGACGGTGATCCTCAGCATGTCGCCGAACTCGACGAGGACGTCGATCCTGGACGCCCGGGCGTGCTTGACCGCGTTGGTGACGGCCTCGGCCACCACGAAGTACGCGTTCGACTCGACCGTCGTCGAGATCCTGCGCTCGTCCCTGCTCTCGACGACCGTGGCCACGGGGCATCGGGACGCCAGGTCCTTCACCGCCGGGACCAGGCCCTTCACCGTCAGCACGAGCGGGTAGATCCCCGAGGCGAGCTCCCTCAGTTCGTTGATCGCCGTCTGAGCGTTGTCGATCGACTGGTCCAGCAGGTCGACCGCGGAGGTCTCCGTGCCGGGAATCAGCTCCCGCGCCAGCCGCAGCCCGATCATCAGGCTCACCAGACGCTGCTGCGCCCCGTCGTGCAGGTCCCGGGCGGTACGGCGGTGCACCGCCTCGGTGCTCTCCATGATGCGGCGGCGGCTGTTCTGGAGGGAGGACGCCATGTTGTTGAAGGACGCGCCCAGCGTGCCGATCTCCGCCACCCTGCTGGGGGGAACCCGCACGGACAGGTCACCGCCGGCCAGTTTCCGTGCCGCCGCCGCGGCCCCGCGCACGGGCCGTACCACCGCTCGGTGCTGGAGCACCGTGAAGACGGCCACGAGCGCCGTCGACGCCGCGAGCCCCAGGGCAGCGGCGAGTACGGCCTGCCGGCTGTTGGCTTCCGCGGCGTCCTCACGCTCCGCCAGCTGAATGCGTTCGTCCTTCATGTAACGGTCGAATTCTTCCCGCAGCGCATCGACGCGGTCCTTCCCCTCGGACGTCTCCTTCAGATCGGAGGCGGCCGGGTCGCCACGCCGGACCATCTCGACCACCGGGGTGGAGTTGACGTCGAGGAAGGACCGCACCCCCCGTGCGATCCGCTGGGCGGCACGCTGTTGCGCCCGGGACGTGGTGCTCTCGGTGAACCGCCGGGTCTCCTCCGGAAGTGCGTCGCGCGCCGCCACCCAGGGGGCGAGGAACTCCTCGTTCTTGGTGATGACGTAACCACGCTGCCCCGTCTCCAGGTCGACGAGCAGTTGCTCCATGGCTCCGGCTTCGACGAGGGCGGACCGGGAGGCACGTCTGGCCGAAGTGGCGTCGTTCGAGTCGGCGATAGCCCATATGAGGACCGCGAAGCCCAGGCCTATGAGCAAGGCGAGCAGGCCGCTTGCCGCGATCGTGAGGCTCGTCAGCCCCAGCAGTCGACCCCTGCGTTCCCGCCCTGCGTTCATGCTCCGCCTGCCGATGGAAAGGATTGAGACACCAGAGTGTGCAACGCGTCTGCGGACGGAAGAAAACATGTCCATATAGTGTCCGTACGAGTCGTACTACAGGTAAGAATCAACCTCTTTCACAGCACATATCACCTTCTCCCGAAGTGTGGGGGTCGCGCTCCGACGCATCCGCGGGGGAGCGTCGCCGTGCGCTGGAGCGTGCGGCCCCTGACCGGTTCGGGTCCGTGGCCGGGCAAAGTGCCGGGGAGCGCCGGTTGCTCATCCGCCGTCACGCCGGCACCGGGAACTCGTCCACCACCGGGGCCGCTTGCTCGCACCGGCGCCGCTGACCGTTCCGCCACGAGCGACCTGTCAACGGCGTCGTTCGCCGACGTGCCGGCGCGAACGGCGGCACCACCACGTCGACCCCGTCCCGGGCTCACGGGCGAGGAACGTTCCGGAGGTTGGTGCGGGCGAGGTGAGCCATGCGACCGACTCCACCGGTGAGGACGGTGCGGCCTGCGGACAGGGCGAAGCCACTGATCTGTCCGGCGGTCGTCCGGGGCGGGACGGCGAGTGCGTCCGGATCGGTGACCACGTCGACAAGGGCCGGTCCGTCATGGGCGAACGCCTCGCGCAGAGCGCCGCGCACCTCCCCCGGAGTCTCCACCCGGATGCCGTGCGCGCCGGCCGCGGTGGCGATGGCGGCGTAGTTCGTGTGGGGGTAGCCGGTGCCGTGCGGGGGCAGCCCGTCCACCATCATCTCCAGGTCGACCATGCCCAGGGAGGAGTTGTTGAAGACGACGACCTTCACGGGGAGGTCGTATTGGACCGCGGTGAGGAAGTCACCCATCAGCATGGAGAAGCCGCCGTCGCCCGAGAGGGACACCACCTGCCGTCCACGGTCGAGGAACTGGGCGCCGATCGCCTGGGGCAGGGCGTTCGCCATCGAGCCGTGAACGAACGAGCCGAGTATGCGACGACGACCGTTCGGGGTGAGGTAGCGGGCCGCCCAGACACAGCACATGCCGGTGTCCACCGTGAAGACCGCGTCGTCGGCGGCCTCCTCGTCCAGGACGGACGCCACGTACTCGGGGTGGATGGGGGTGAGTGACTCCACGTCGTGCGTGTAGGCGCCGATCGCCTTCTCCAGGGCGTGCGCATGCTTGTGCAGCATCCGGTCGAGGAAGCGCCGCGACGTCTTCTCCCGCACGGCCGGAGTCAGAGACCTCAGCGTCTCGCGTACGTCTCCCCAGACACCGAGCTCCAACTGGGTACGCCGGCCCAGCCGTTCAGGCTGGATGTCGATCTGCACCGTCTTCACGTCCCGCGGAAGGAAGTGGGAGTAGGGGAAGTCGGTGCCGAGAAGGATCAGCAGGTCGCATGCGTGCATCGCGTCGTAGGCGGCCCCGTAACCGAGCAAGCCGGACATGCCGACGTCGAACGGGTTGTCGTACTGGATGTGCTCCTTGCCACGGAGTGCGTGGCCCACCGGGGCCTTGATCTTCTCCGCGAAGGCCATGACCTCGGCGTGTGCGCCGGCCACACCGCGGCCGCAGAACAGCGTGACCTTGCCTGCGGCGTCCACCAGCTCCCGCAGCCGCGCCAGTTCGTGGTCGGCCGGCCGGACGGAGGGCCGGTCCGTCCCTGCCGACAGCTCGGCTCCGCCGTGAGGGGCGGCTTCCTCCGCGACGTCCCCGGACAGGGCCACCACCGACACGCCGCGCCGCCCCACCGCGTGCTGGATCGCCGTCTGCACCACGCGAGGCATCTGCCGGGGTGAGGAGATCAGTTCCGAGTAGTGACTGCACTCCGCGAACAGCCGGTCCGGGTGAGTCTCCTGGAAGTAACCCGTGCCGATCTCACCGCTGGGTATCTGCGCGGCCAGGGCGAGGACGGGTGCCATCGAGCGGTGGGCGTCGTACAGGCCGTTGATGAGGTGCAGGTTGCCCGGCCCGCACGAGCCGGCGCAGGCCGCAAGCCGTCCGGTGAGCTGCGCCTCGGCGCCGGCGGCGAATGCCGCGACCTCCTCGTGGCGCACCTGTACCCACTCCAGGGACCGATGCCGCCGGACGGCGTCCACCACGGGGTTCAGGCTGTCGCCCACCACGCCGTACATGCGCTGTACGCCTGCACGGGCCAGGAGATCGACATACTGCTCGGCGATATTCTGCTTGGTCACTGTCCGTCTCCAGCTGATTGTCATGGAGCCGGTCAGCTTAATGAGCGGGCTGAGGTCGGCCTTTCCTGTCAGCGCACTTCCATGGTTCTCAGAGCGCACCGATGACCGAGATCCGGAAATCGACGGACGCGTGGCCCCGCCGGGCACGCCGGCCCGCACGCCTCGGCTCCGCGCCTGATTCTTGCCTCCGCGTGCCGGGAAATGTCCCGACGCTGCACAGAGGGGATATGCGGCTCGGAAAAGGTTCTGCCGGGCCTTTTACTGGGCTCGGAATCCACGCTCCGGAAAGGGAAAGACATGGCCACGTTGACGGTCTGGAAGTTCGATGCGCCGGAAAGCGCACAACAGGTGGAACGGGAACTGCTCGACCTGCAGAAGCAGGAACTGATCAAGGTGGTGGACGCCGCTACCGTCAGGTGGCCGGCAGAGGCCCGGAAGCCCAGGACGAAGCAGCTCACCGACCTGACGGGTGCGGGTGCGCTGTCGGGCTCCTTCTGGGGTCTGCTCTTCGGCCTGATCTTCCTCATGCCGCTCCTGGGCGCCGCCGTCGGAGCCGCCGCAGGCGCCCTGGGGGGCAAGTTGGCGGATGTGGGCATCGACGACGACTTCATCAAGGCGGTCACCTCCGAGGTCACGCCCGGCACCTCGGCGCTCTTCCTGCTGTCCGAGGGCGAGGTGGTGGACCGGGTGAAGGAGGCCATTCCCAAGGAGCACGCGGAGCTGATCCGGTCGAATCTCGACAGGGAGCAGGAGGCCGCCCTGCGGGAGGTTTTCGAAGGATGAACCGCCGGCTGATCAGCCGGCCGGACGGATGGCGTCGCTTCGGACGTCGACGCGCACATCGTTACGGGCGTAGGCGGCATCGTGTCGCGTATGGCGCGTGTTCAGCACTCTGATACCGGCTCCGGCGGACAAGGAGCAGCACCGGACGGGAGAATCATGAAAGCAGAAACCGAACCGCTTCTCCGCGCCTGGGAATGGCAGGGAGAAGCGGCTTGTCGAGGCATGAAGAGTTCAGTCTTCTTCTCTCCACCGCGAGAACGAGGAAGCGCACGCAGGCGAAGGGAAGACGGTGCCCGCGCTGTTTGTGTGGCCTGCCCGGTGAAGTCGGACTGCCAGTCCTTCGCCGAGACGTTCCGCCAGCAGTACGGGGTTTGGGGCGGCACCACCGAGCGGGAGCGCCGGAACCGGAAGTAGGGCAACCGGCGGGCTGCGGGAGCACGCCGCATGCGCGGGAGGCACTGTGCTGCGGTCCCGGCTGTTCGCAGCGCCCGCCGCCCGCCGCCCGCCGCCCGCCGCCCGCCGCCCGCCGCCCGCCGCCTGCCGCCTGCCGCCTGCCGCCTGCCGGGCTTCGCCTCTGCGCCCCACCGGTCGCCCGCTCCTGGGAGCCCTGCCGAGGCGCACCGGGTGGCAGGCCTGCCGCCTTATCGTCATGACCACGTCGTCGGCGCTCCGCGCGCCCGTGCTTAGCTGGGGGACATGATCGATGACTTCCTTGCCGGGGACCTGACCGAGGTCGAGGCGGCGGTCCGCGCAGCGGCCGCCGCCGAGATCATGCCGCGTTACCGGCAGCTCGCCGCCCACGAGATCGTCGAGAAGAACGGTCCGCACGACCTCGTGACCACCGCGGACCGGCTCGCCGAGGAGCACCTCACCCGGTCCCTGCGGCGGCTCCTGCCCGGTTCCGTGGTCGTCGGCGAGGAGGCGGTCCACGCCGACCCGAAGGTGTACGAGGAGCTGGGCGGCGAGGCCCCCGTGTGGATCGTCGACCCGGTCGACGGCACCCGCCAGTTCGTCCGCGGAGAAACGGGGTTCTGCACCCTGGTCGCCCTGGCGCACCGGGGCGAACTGCTGGCCTCCTGGACGTACGCCGCCGCCCTGGACGAGATGGCCGTCGCCGTCCGCGGCCGGGGAGCCACGCTGAACGGCACCGCGATACGCTCCGGCTCGCCCGCCCCCGATGCCGTGCTGCGGGTGGCGATGTCGCACCCCGACTACACCACCGACGCACAGAAGCGGGCCCTGCTCGGCCTGCGGACCGAAGGCATCGACGCCCGCCCCTGCGGTTCGGCCGGCCTCGAATACCTCGCCGTCGCCCGCGGTGAACTCGACGCGCTGGCCTTCAACTGGGAGTTCGCGTGGGACCACGCGGCGGGGCTCCTGCTCGTCACCGAGGCGGGCGGTGCCCAGTCCACGCTGTCCGGGGCGCCGTTCCGGATCACCGGCGGCAACGCTCTGCCCTTCACGGCTGCCAGGGACCGCGCGACGGCCGAGCGCATTCTGGCCGCGCTGCGCACCGGGGCCTGAGTGCCAGGGCCGCACACGGCCCGAGCGCGCCGCGCACCGGGCCCCGAGCGGGGCAGGGCCCGGCGGGTTGCTCAGGCCAGCAGGGCGCGGGTGAGCGCGGCGAGGCGCTCGCGCGCCCGCGGGTCGTACGCCTGCTCATGGGCGGACGCCTCCGTGAACCGGTCGAAGCAGCGGCCACTGACCTCCGCCAGGGCAGGGTCGGTGATCAGTCGCACGGTCGGACGGACGCCCTCCTCCACGGGACCGCGGGAGTCGGTCCGTACGCCCGCACCCCCTCCGTGTCCATCAGGTGGGCCGGGTGCACGGCGTTGAACGTGACCCCGCTGCCGGGCGTCCGGGCGGCGGCCAGGTCGAACGTCGACATGATCATCGCGAGCTTGCTCCGGCAGTACGCCTCAAGGCCCTCGTAGCCGCGTTCCATCATGACGTCGTCGAAGTCGAGTGCGCCTGCTGGAGACGCGGCTCACGGAGACCGGGGCCGAGACGCTGCGGCTCGCGGACGAGCGGGCGGTGCGGATCGAGCGCCGCATCGCGGACGAGTTCACTCCGGGGGAACGCAACACCCTGCGCGAGCTGCTCGCCCGCTGCGTCACGGCCATTCAGCGGGACCGAGCCCGCACCGAGCCCGTGTCAGGAAGGGCTGGGACCGTGCTTGACCAGGCAGAACGGATGCCCGGCCGGATCGGCGTACACGCGCCACGGGCGGTCCGTCCCGGCCCCGTCGTCCAGGACGGTCGCGCCGGCCGCCACCACCTCCCGTTCGGCGGCGTCCAGGTCGGGCACGCCGAAATCCAGGTGGAACTGCTGGGGGCGCTCGGGGTCGGGCCACCGCGGCGGCCGGTGGTCCACCACGCGCTGGAACGCGACCACCGAACCGGCCGGGGTGTGCAGCGTGGCCCAGTCGTCGCCGACCGCCCACCGCCGGTCCACCTTGTTCACCCGGCCGCCGAGCAGGGAGCGGTAGAACTCGGCGAGTCGCGACGGGTCGGGGCAGTCGAGCACCACACACTGCAATTCGGCGATCATGGCGGCATCCTACGGTCTCCGTTCTCGCGCCGGCTCAGCCTGAGCGCAGCACCTCGCGTACGTCCCGCACGAGCGCCGCGGCCGTCTCCACCGCCGCGGCGTCCAGCCCCCCCAGCGCTTCACCCACCCGCTCCGCGAAGTCCGCAGGCGTGTCCGGCAGGGCCGCGGCGGCGGCCAGCGCCCCCTTCTCGTTGAGGCACCAGGTGCGGTGGTGGGCGTGCAGCGACTGGGCGAGGACGCCGAACGCCCGGGACAGACACAGTGAGACATGGAGCCGGTCCCCGGCCGGTGCCGACTTGCGCGCCGCCGCCACAGAGAACTCCGCCTCCCAGGCCGCCTCGGCGAGCGCCGCGCGCAGTGGTTCCGGGTAGCCGGCCGTCTCCTGCTGAAGGGACGTCAGCTCGCCGTGCGGATCGGTGAGTACGCGACCGAGCGCCACCTCGCCCGGGTAGGCGGGGGACCAGAAGCCGAGCGGATGGCCGGGCTGGATTCCCACCTCGAACCGGCCCTCCCGGCACGCGGACCAGACCGCCTCGACCCGGTCCAGGTCGCGCAGGATCCAGTCGACCGGAACCCCGTCCACCCGCAGCCACGCCCCGCCGTTCACCCACGGCCCCCAGCCGCCCGGCCCGGCCACCTCGACCGGGGAGCCCTGGAGTGCGGAGGCCAGTGCGGTGAGGGCGGCGAGACCGGGGGCGCCACGGTAGTACAGGCCCAGATCCCAGTCGGAGTCCGGCCGGTGGGCGCCCCGGGCCCGGCTGCCGCCGAGGACGACGGCGCGGATGCCGGGTACGCCGGTCAACCGGTCCGCCATGTCCTCGATCCGCCGGCGGAACCCGGATTCCGCGGCGCCCCGGGCGCCGGCCGACAGCGGGTGCGGGGGCGGCGTCCGGGGCGGCTTCTCGGTACTCATCGGGCGGCGACGCTACCCCCGCCCGCGCCTCCGGCGCCTGCGAATATCCTGTGGGCTCATACCGTCGGCTGACAAAGGAGTCCGAAGGTGCCGTCGATGCTCGATGCCGTCGTCGTGGGAGCAGGCCCCAACGGACTGACCGCCGCAGCCGAACTCGCCCGCCGTGGTTTCGCCGTGGAGGTCTTCGAGGCCGGGGAGACCGTCGGCGGCGGAGCCCGTACCGAAGAACTCACGCTTCCGGGCTTCCGGCACGACCCCTGCTCGGCGGTCCACCCGCTGGGCATCGGCTCGCCCGCCTTCGGCGCGATGCCGCTGGCCCGGCACGGCCTGGAGTGGTTGCAGCCGCAGCTCGCCCTGGCCCACCCCTTCCCGGACGGGACCGCCGCCGTGCTGGCCACCTCGGTGGGGGAGACGGCGATGGCGCTCGGTCCGCAGGACGCGGGCGCCTACCGGAGACTCCTCGCCCCCTTCCTCGGCCACTGGGACAGCCTCGCGCAGGACTTCCTGCGGACCCCGTGGGACGGACTGCCCCGTGATCCGTATCGCTGGGCGCGCTTCGGGCTCGACGCGATCCAGCCCGCCACGCTCCTGTCCCGCCGCTTCCGCGGTGAGAAGGCCCGGGGCCTGTTCGCCGGGCTCGCCGCCCACGCCATCGCTCCCACCAGTGGACTCGCGACCGGCGGCATCGCCCTGCTCTTCGCGCTCGCCGCGCACGAGAACGGCTGGCCGGTGCCGCGCGGCGGCTCTCAGGCCATCTCCGACGCCCTCGCCTCGTACCTGCGCGAGCAGGGCGGCGTCATCCGGACGGGTACGGAGGTCAGGCGGCTGGACGAGCTGCCGCCCGCCCGCGCCTACGTCTTCGACACCTCCCCGACCGCGCTGGCCCGGATCGCCGGACTCGGCAACGCCTACCGGGACTTCCGCTACGGCGCCTCCTGTTTCAAGATCGACTATGCGCTGTCGGGCCCCGTTCCCTGGACCGCCGAGGAAGCCCGCCGGGCCGGCACGGTGCACATCGGCCCCACGGCCGGTGAGATCGATTCCGCCCTGCGCGCCGCCGTGACCGGCCGCGACCCGAGCGTGCCGTTCCTCATCACCGCACAGCCCACCCTCACCGACCCGTCCCGTGCACCCGAGGGCAAGCACGTCTTCTGGGTGTACGGACATGTCCCGGCGGGCTGGGAGGGCGACGCCACCGACGTCATCGAACGCCAACTGGAGCGATTCGCCCCCGGCTTCCGCGACCTCGTGCTCGCCCGCGCGGTGGCGGGCCCGCCCCGGCTCGCGGTGCGCAACGCGAACTACGTCGACGGCGACATCGCCTGCGGCGCCTTCTCCGGGCTGCAGACCGTGATCCGCCCCCGGCTCGCCCGGGTGCCGTACACGACCGCTCACCCTTCGGTCTACATCTGCTCCTCGGCGACCCCGCCCGGGCCGGGCGTGCACGGCATGTCCGGACACCACGCGGCGAAGGCGGTATGGCGGCGGCTGAGGGAAACGGGCCCGTCCGGCCGTCGTTGACGGCCGCCCCGCGCGGCCGGCCACCACGGACCCGCGCACCACGGCATGATGGCCGTATGCGCACCTCTTCCGCCGTCACCGTCACCCTCGTACGGGGCGACATCACCCAGCAGTCCGTCGACGCCGTCGTCAACGCCGCCAACTCCTCCCTGCTCGGCGGCGGCGGGGTCGACGGCGCGATCCACCGGCAGGGCGGCCCCGAAATCCTGGCCGCCTGCCGGGAGTTGCGGGCATCGACGTACGGCAAGGGGTTGCGCCCGGGCCGGGCGGTCGCCACCACCGCCGGAAAACTCGACGCCCGCTGGGTCGTGCACACGGTCGGCCCGGTCTGGAGCAGTGCCGAGGACCGCTCGGCGCTGTTGGCGTCCTGCTACCGCGAATCCCTGCGCCTCGCCGGTGAGTTGGGGGCGCGCACGATCGCCTTCCCCGCCATCTCCACCGGCATCTACGGCTGGCCGATGGACGACGGTGCCCGCATCGCCGTCCGCACCGTGCTCGAGGAGGCCGCCGCACCCATCGAGGAGGTGCGGTTCGTGCTCTTCGACGCGCACGCGTACGTGGAATTCGAGGAGGCACTGGAGGCGGCGCGGGCATGAGGCCGGGTGCGGCGCGGGACCGCTCAGCGGTCGGTGAAGCCGCTGCGCCGCGTGAACGCTCCGGGGCGCCGTCTCAGGCCGGCCGGGCGGGGCCGACGCCGTCGACGTCGAACGTCACCTGGTCCTCGTAACACCACCACCACGTCTCGCCGGGTTCGTACGAGCGGATCAGGGGATGGCCCGTGGCCTCGCGGTGCGCGGTGGCGTGCTTGTTGCGGGAGGAGTCGCAGCAGCCGACGTGCCCGCAGCTCTGGCACTCGCGCAGATGCACCCACGAGTCACCCTGCGCGACGCACTGCGGACAGGAGTCCGGACTGTCGGGGGTGACGCGCCGGACCTGGTCCAGGTGCGAGCAGACCGTCGCGGGCGTACCGGCCATGGCGGCTCTCCCTTGCGTTCCGCGCCGCGCGGCCCGCGCGGCGCGCCTCATGGGGACGTCGGACCCGGGCCCGTCCGGGGGCGCCGGAGCTGTCTCCAGCCTCTCACCGCGACCCCGGCTGTCAACTCAGGAACCCGTCGGCGGCGACGCGGCCGGAGGTCGAAGAAGTCCAGGCAGCTCAAGGCTGATGTCGGATTCTCGCCAGCCACGCCCCTGCCGGTGGCCCATGCTTGAACCATGCACACCGACATCGAGCGCTGCGTGCGGGCCGTCCGGTCGAAGGACGCCCGGTTCGACGGCTGGTTCTTCACCGCGGTCCTGACCACACGGATCTACTGCCGCCCCAGCTGCCCCGTCGTGCCGCCCAAGGTCGAGAACATGACCTTCTACCCGAGCGCCGCCGCCTGCCAGCAGGCCGGGTTCCGGGCCTGCAAGCGGTGCCGCCCCGACACCAGCCCCGGATCGCCCGAGTGGAACGCCCGCGCCGACTCCGTGGCCCGCGCGATGCGCCTCATCGGGGACGGGGTCGTCGACCGGGAGGGCGTCCCGGGGCTGGCCGCCCGGCTCGGCTACTCGGCCCGGCAGATCGAACGGCAGCTGCTCGCCGAGCTGGGCGCCGGACCCCTCGCACTGGCCCGGGCCCAGCGGGCGCAGACCGCGCGGGTGCTCATCGAGACGACCGTGCTGCCCATGGCCGAGGTGGCCTTCGCGGCCGGCTTCGCCTCGATCCGTACGTTCAACGACACCGTCCGGGAGGTCTTCGCCCTCGCCCCGGGGGAGCTGCGCACCCGCGCTTCCCGGTCGGCACGGCCACCGGCCACGCCCGGCGTGATAGCGCTGCGGCTGCCGTACCGCGCCCCGCTCAACCCCGGTAACCTCTTCGGGCACCTCGCCGCGACGGCCGTCCCCGGCGTCGAGGAGTGGCGCGACGGGGCCTACCGCCGCACGCTCGACCTGCCGCACGGGCACGGCATCGTCGCCCTCACCCCGCATCCCGACCACATCGCCTGCCGGCTCTCGCTCACCGACCCGCGCGATCTCACCCTGGCGATCAGCCGGTGCCGCTGGCTGCTGGACCTGGACGCCGACCCGGTCGCCGTGGACGAGCAGCTGCGTGCGGATCCGCTGCTGGCCCCGCTGGTCGACGAGGCGCCGGGCCGCCGGGTGCCGAGGACCGTGGACGGGGCGGAGTTCGCCGTCCGGGCCGTGCTCGGCCAGCAGGTGTCCACCGCGGCCGCCCGGACCCACGCCGCCCGGCTGGTCACCGCCCACGGCACCCCGGTCGACGACGCGGAGGGCGGCCTCACCCACCTCTTCCCGGCGCCGGAGGCCCTGGCCGGACTCGACCCCGAACGGCTCGCCCTGCCCCTCAGCCGCCGCCGCACCCTCACCACGCTCGTGGGTGCGCTGGCGGACGGCTCACTGCGGCTGGGCACCGACACCGACTGGGACAAGGCGCGCACCGAACTGAACGCGCTGCCCGGATTCGGCCCCTGGACCGTCGAGGTCATCGCCATGCGGGCGCTCGGCGACCCGGACGCCTTCCTGCCGACGGACCTCGGGATCCGGCGGGCGGCCCAGCAGCTCGGCCTGCCCTCGACACCGGCAGCGCTCACCGCTCGCGCCGCGGGCTGGCGGCCCTGGCGCGCCTACGCCGTCCAGTACCTGTGGACCGTCGACGACCACCCCATCAACCACCTTCCCGTACAAGGAAGTCCCTCGTGACCACGATGCGAACCGCCACCGCCGCCGGGACCCGGCAGCACACCGTGATCGACAGCCCCTACGGCCTGCTGACCCTCGTCGCCACCGACGGGGTCCTCGCCGGCCTCTACATGACCGGTCAGCGGCACCGCCCGCCCGAGGAGACCTTCGGGGTGCCCGAGGCGAGCCCCTTCGGCGAGGCCGTCGAGCAGCTGGACGCCTACTTCGCCGGCGCACTGCGGGAGTTCGACCTCCCGCTGCACCTCGCCGGCACCCCGTTCCAGCGCTCCGTCTGGGCCGAACTGCGGCGGATTCCCTACGGCGAGACGCGCACGTACGGAGAACTGGCCCAGAACCTCGGGAAGCCCGGCGCCTCCCGCGCGGTGGGGCTGGCCAACGGCAAGAACCCGGTCGGCATCATCGTGCCCTGCCACCGGGTGATCGGAGCCTCGGGCGGCCTCACCGGATACGGCGGCGGGCTCGACCGCAAGCAACGCCTGCTGGCCTTCGAGAACGGGACGGGGGACAGCGCCCCGGGGCTCTTCTAGGGCGGGTACGGCGAAGGGCTCCGCGCGGACACGCGGAGCCCTTCGCCGTACCCGCCCGGTCAGCCGGTGAAGATCTCGACGACCGTCCAGACCGCCAGCCCCAGCATGCACACCCCGCCGATGCGCTGCACCGTCTTGAGGGGCACGCGCTTCGCGATGAACCGTCCGGCGAGCAGGGCCAGCGCCGACACGGACATCAGGGCGGCGGCGGATCCGATCGCGGTGGACCAGGCGCCGTTGCTCGCGGCCAGATTGGCCGTCGTGATCTGGGTGAGGTCGCCCCACTCGCTGATGAACACGGCCATGAAGGCGGTGGAGTACACCGGCCAGAAGCCGGTGACCGTCTTCGGGCCGCCCTCCTCGTCGTCGTCGCCCGCGTCGGCCCGCAGCAGCATGAACGCGCCGAAGGCGAAGAGGCAGGCGGAGACGAGCTTGACGATCCAGTCGGGCAGCAGGCCGAGCAGACCGCCCGCTCCGACCGCGATGGCCACGTGGACGATGAACGCCGACGACGTACCGAACCAGACGTAGAGCGGACGCATGCGCGTGCCCATGGCCAGGGACGCGAACATCGTCTTGTCGGGGAGTTCGGCGAGGAAGATCAGCCCGAAAGCGGTGAGGATCGCCAGGGGGTCGAGATGCATTCCGGGTGGCTTTCTGTTGGAGCCGGGCCCCGGGTCTTCCGCGAAGTGCCGCTCGGGCTTTTCGGAGGACCACTCGGCCCGGCATGACGGCGCCGCCCACAGGGCGTGGGCGTGTCATACCTGACCGAAGGTCTCGCCCGCCCGCAATGATCCACGAGCCCGGCCACCGGGAACCCGGAGGTTCCAGTGTGTCGACGACCGGTTTGCAGGGCTACTCCCCTTCGCAGCCGTCCACGTTACCGTACGGCGCCCTTCGCCGTTACGGCCGGTCCGCCGCCCAGGTGCGGTCCAGGAAGCCGGCGATCAGCGGCGCGATCTGCGGGAGGTGGTCCTCCAGGGCGAAGTGCCCGGTGTCGAAGAGGTGCAGTTCGGCGTCCGGGAGATCGCGCAGATAGGCGCGGGCGCCGGGCTCGGTGAAGAACATGTCGCCCGTGCCCCAGACCACGAGCGCCGGCGGGGTGTGCTTGCGCAGCCAGTCCTGCCACTGCGGGTAGAGCGCCACATTGGAGTGGTAGTCGAAGGCGAGGTCCACCTGCGGTCGAGTGCGCCCCGGCAGGTCCAGGAAGTGCTGGTCCAGGGTCCAGCCGTCCGGCGCGACCAGCTCGGGATCGGCCGTTCCGCCCTCGTACTGGCCCCGGGTCGCGGGCAGGGTCAGCAGCGACCGTACGGTCTCGGCGGCGCCGGGGTCCTCCGGGCGCAGCGCGATGAAGTCGCGGGCCTGCCGCGACAGCCCCTCCTCGTACGCGTTGCCGTTCTGGACCACCAGACCGGCGATCCACTCCGGGTGGCGGGCGGCGAGCCGGAACCCGACGGGGGCCCCGAAGTCGAACACGTACATCGCGAAGCGCGACAGCCCGAGCCGCTGCACGAAACCCTCGGTGATGTCCGCGAGCCGGTCGAAGGTGTACGTGAACGGGCCGCCGGTGGCGGAGGACGCCGGGGCCTCACTGTGGCCGAAGCCCGGGTAGTCCGGGGCGATGAGGCGGTAACGGGCGCCGAGCGCGTCCATCAGCCGGCGGAACTGGTGCGAGGCCGACGGGAAGCCGTGCAGGAGCAGCATCACCGGGGTGTCGTCGGTGGCGTCGACGGGGAGCGACTCGCGGTAGAAGACACGGACGCCGTCGACCTCGATGTGGCGGTGACGGATGTGCGGAACGATCGGAATCGCCATGTTCACATGCCTCCTTGGTGACCTGATGCATTAGTTTTATCCCGGTGGCTTCTAATGCGTCAAGGGGGTGAGTTAGCGTTAGCATCATGAATGGTCTCGAGCCCATGACCGGCGAGCCGCTCGCCCTGGACCTGCTCAACACGCTTCCGTACGCGGCCGAGGGCCCCCCGGTCGATCATCTGGCCGACGCGGCCGGCCTGCTGAGGTGGCTGGCGCTGGAGGAGGAGCGGCTGCCCGGGGCCGCCGGGGTGCGGGAGGCGACCGCGGACGATCTGGCGGCGGTGCGCGCGGTCCGGGCCGATGCGACGCTCGCCGTCGCGGCGGCCCGTCGCGGTGAGCGCCCCCCGGAATCCGCCCTGCGGGGGCTCAACGACGCCCAGCTCGCCGCCCCCTCGATCCGGTACGCACAGTGGGACGGCGACGCCGTCGTGGTGACCGCCCGCCGCAGCGGTCCGCCCGGTCAGCGGGTGGCCGCGGCCCTGGCCGAAGAGGTGGCGGCCCTGCTGGCGGATCCGGCGCTCGCCCGGATCCGGGAGTGCGAGGCCGAGGACTGCACGATGCTCTTCGTCCCCGCCCACCCGCGCCGCCGCTGGTGCTCGGCCGCGCGCTGCGGCAACCGTGCGCGGGTGGCCCGTTACTACCGGCGGCACAAGGGGGAGGGGCCGCAGGCTGCAGGAGCGCCCCGCCCGGTCAGGCCCCCGGACCCGCCTCGCCCGCCAGCCGTCTGAGCAGGGCGGGCAGCGCGGTGCCGATCGGCTCGCGGATCGTCTCCTGCGCCCGTGCGTCGTACGGCGTCGGCTCCGCGTTCATCACGATCAGCCGCGCCCCGTGCTCCGCCGCGATCCCGGCCAGCGAGGCGGCGGGCTGCACCTGGAGGGTCGTACCGACCGCGATGAACACCTCGCAGCCCTTCGCGACCGCCATCGCCCGGCCGAGCACCACGGGGTCGAGCCGTTCCCCGAACATGACCGTGGCCGGCTTGAGGACGCCGCCGCACGCGCGGCACGGCGGATCGGGCTCACCCGCCTCGACCCGGGACAGGGCCTCGGCCATCGCCGAGCGGGCATGACAGCGGGTGCACACGACCTGGCGTGCGGTGCCGTGCAGTTCGAGGACCTTGCGCGGGGAGAGCCCGGCAGCCTGGTGCAGACCGTCGACGTTCTGCGTGAGCACCCGGACGGCGACGCCGGACCGCTCCAGGGCGGCCACCGCACGATGGGCCGTGTTCGGCTCGGCGTTCCTGGCCGCAGTGGTGCGCCGCATCAGCCACGAGCGGCGGCGGATGTCCGGATCGGCCATGTACGCGTCGTACTGGACGAGCTTCTCGGCCTCCGGATCCTTGCGCCAGAGGCCGTCCGGCCCGCGGTAGTCGGGGATGCCGGAGTCCGTGGAGATGCCCGCGCCGCTGAGGATCGCCACGAGTGTCATGCCGCGAGCGTACGCACCGCCCACCGCCCCTCGCGAGGCGATATCGCGTGCTGCTACCGTCCCCGCCATGGCGAAGGTGACGGTCAGTCTGGATGCGGAACTCGTGGTCGAGGCGATGGTGCTGGCCGGCGTCGGCAGCCCCCAGGACGCCGTCGAACTCGTCGTACGCGACTACATCGCGCGCGGCCACCGCACGGAGGCGCGCACGGCGGCGCGCGAGGAGACCGTGCGCGAGGACGGGATCAGGCCGCAGGACCAGCAGGGCTGACGCGGGCCGGCGGGCGGCGCCTGTCCGCCGGGCGTCGGGGCGCCGCCGTCAGCCGACGGGACGCCCGTCCTCCAGTTCCACGGCACCGGTGCCGGATTCGAGCACGTCCAGCGCCGCCCGCACGCGCGCGCGGAGCGCCCCGAGCAGGTACCGGTCGATCTCGGCGGGCTCGACGAGCTTCCACGACAGCAGCTCCTCCTCCTGGAGCCTGACGGCCTTCAGCCGCTCCTCGTCCAGCACCCCGCCGTCGTACACATAGGCCACGATCGGCGGCCGTGCGGCCCCACGCGTCCAGTCCACCGCGAGCAGCCGGCCCGGTTCCAGGTCGAGGCCGATCTCCTCGGCCGACTCGCGCCGCGCGGCCTGCCGCGGGGACTCGCCGTCCGCCGACTCGATCGTGCCGCCGGGCAGCGTCCAGCCCTCGCGGTAGTTCGGTTCGACGAGCAGGACCCGCCCCCGCGCGTCACGGAAGAGGCAGGCCGCACCGGCCAGGACCTTGGGGAGACCGGCGATGTACGTGGCGTAGTCATGGGTGGTCACAGCGGCAGCGTAGTGCCCGGGTCCAGGGCCCGGACACCCATGGGCAGGGAGGGGGTGCTGCGGATAGGGTCGGGGCGGCGCGACTGCCTGTTCGAAAGCAAAGGGAATCAAGGTGACGGACGGAGCAGTGATGGAGACCGCACGCGTGCTCGTCGCGGCGGACAAGTTCAAGGGCTCGCTCACGGCCGTGCAGGTCGCTGAGCGGGTGACGGCCGGGCTGCGGCGCGTCGCCCCCGGGGTACGGGTCGAGACCCTGCCCGTGGCGGACGGCGGCGACGGGACGGTGGCGGCCGCGGTGGCCGCCGGATTCGAGCGCCGCGAGGCGCGTGTGACCGGCCCGCTGGGCGATCCCGTGACGGCCGCGTACGCGGTGCGCGACACCACCGCGGTGGTCGAGATGGCCGAGGCCTCGGGCCTCCAGCACCTGCCGGCGGGCGTGTTCGCCCCGCTCACCGCCACCACGTACGGCTCCGGTGAGCTGCTGCTCGCCGCGCTCGAAGCGGGCGCGCGGACCCTCGTGTTCGGCGTCGGCGGCAGTGCCACGACGGACGGCGGGGCGGGCATGCTGACCGCGCTCGGCGCACGGTTCCTGGACGCGGACGGCAAGCCCGTCGGCCCCGGCGGCGGCGGGCTCGCCGATCTCGCCACCGCCGATCTCTCCGGGCTCGACCCGCGACTCGGCGAGGTCGACCTGATCCTCGCGAGCGACGTCGACAACCCGCTCACCGGGCCGAAGGGCGCGCCCGAGGTGTACGGCCGCCAGAAGGGCGCCACCGAGGACGACGTCGCGGCGCTCGACGCGGCGCTCGCCCACTACGCCTCCGTGCTGGGCCCCGAGCAGGCAGACCTGCCCGGGGCCGGTGCGGCGGGCGGTATCGGCTACGGGGCGCTCGTCGCGCTCGGTGCGCGGTTCCGGCCCGGGATCGAGGTGATGCTCGACGTCCTCGGCTTCGCGCCCGCGCTGGCCCGGGCGACGCTCGTCATCACCGGCGAGGGCTCACTCGACGAACAGACCCTGCACGGCAAGGCCCCGGCCGGCGTCGCCGCGGCGGCGCGCGCGGCGGGCATCGAGGTGGTCGCGGTCTGCGGGCGCCTGGCCCTGCCGCCGGAGGCCCTGGGGCGCGCGGGGATCCGCCGCGCGTACGCGCTCACGGAGCTGGAGCCGGACCCCGCGGTGTGCATGGCCGAGGCGGGACCGCTGCTGGAGCGGGTGGCGGAGTCGATCGCGCGGGACTTCCTGCGATGAGCTGACGTCGCCCGGCGGGCGGGGAGGGGGCGGCGCTGCTCCTGCGGTGCGCGGTGCGCGTGGGGCGGCGCTGTGCCGCACCTGCGGGCAGGCGTACCCCTGCCCGCCCCCCTCCGTGCCCGGGGCACCCGCGCCTCCCCCTAACTCCCTCCGGGGGACCCCCAGGGGGCTGGATCGCCGCCTCGGCGGACGCTCACGCGCGCCTCGGCTCGGTGGGACGGTCCTCAGGGCGTCCCCCGCCCCAGCCGTACCGCGTCCAGCGCCAGCAGCAGTTCCACCAGCTCGCGCGGGCGCGACAACGACCGTGACGTCAGTTCCTCCAGCCGCCGCAACCGGTTGAGCACCGTGTTCCGGTGGCAGCACAGCCGTACCGCCGTCCGCCCCGCCGACCCTCCGCACTCCACCCACGCGTCCAGCGTGGACACCAGCAGGGCGCGGTCCGCCGGGTCGCGGGCCAGGAGGGCGCCGAAGATGTCAGTCGCCAGGTAGGACGCGAGGGCCGGCTGGCCCGCGACCAGGGCCGCGGTGACCCGGCCTTCCAGGCAGACGACCCGCTCCCCTCCCGGGCCGCACGTCAGCAGGGCGGCATCGGCCAGTCTGCGGGCGGTGCCCAGCGCGGACAGGCCGTCCACCACCGGGCTGACCCCTCCGGGCCCGGGGCCCCCACCGGTCAACAGCGCGGCCACGGCCTGCGGATCCGCCTCGCCCAGCGCCACCACCGCGATGTCCCGGTCCGGCCGCGACCGCCACACCAGCCGCATCCCCTGCGCACCGGCCGGGCGGTCGCCGGCGCAGCCCCCCACCGGGACCACCGCCACCGCGTACCGCCCCCGCTCCGGCAGCCCCAGCACCGTCCCGGCGAGCGCCGCGAGGTCCGGTCCGGTCTCGTCCTCCAGCAGCGCGTCGAGCAGCGCCCACCCCGGCTCTTCCCCCCGCTGCCGCATGCCTGCTCCGTTCTCCGCACGCCCCTGGGGGCCGTTGCCGTGCTCAGGCCGCCGGCCCCGTCGCGCCGGACCGCCGTCGTGAGGATGGCACCCGCCGGGGCCGGGGGCGACAGCACGCGCCACGCCTCTGTGCGCGTGCACAACGGGCGGCCTTCCGCGCGGGGCACCCGCAGCGTTTCGGCCGGTGACCGTGGACGCGCGGCCCGCCCGCTGCTGGTCTGTGGCCCCACAGAGACACGGGGCAGGCACAGGAAGGCGCCACCGGCCACGACCGGCCGCCGGACCCCTGCACCTCACGAACCGGCGTGCGCGACGCGTCGGTTCCACACCAGGCGGAAGGAGGAGGACGCATGGCAACGCTCGAGATCCGCGCACTGTCCGTGGGCTACGGCCCGGTACGGTCCCTGCGCGACGTCTCCCTCGATGTGCCGGCCGGCGCGATCACCGCCGTACTCGGCGGCAACGGAGCCGGGAAGACCACGCTGCTGCGGGCCATCTCGCGGACCCTCGGCTTCCACCGCGGGACGGGCACGGGCACCATCCGCTTCGACGGGCGTCCCCTGGAGGGGCTGCGCGCCGCCCAGGTGGTGGCCGCCGGAGTGGTCCAAGTACCGGAAGGCCGCCAGGTCTTCGCCCGCATGACGGTGGCCGACAACCTGCGGGCGGGCGCCCTCGGCGCTCGCGGGGGCCGCAAGGCGTCGGCGGCCGCGCTGACCCGCGTACACGAACTGTTCCCCGTACTGGCCCAGCGCGCGCACCAGCGAGCCGGGCTGCTGTCGGGCGGCGAGCAGCAGATGCTCGCCATGGGGCGGGCGCTGATGGCGGCGCCCCGTCTGCTGCTGCTCGACGAACCCTCGCTCGGGCTCGCCCCCTTGATGGCGCAGCGCATCGCCGAGACGGTGCAGGAGATCAACGCGGCGGGGACGTCCGTCCTGCTCGTCGAGCAGAACGCGGCGATCGCCCTGCGGCTCGCCTCCACGGCCTACGTCCTGGAGGTCGGCGAGGTCACCCTTCAGGGGCCGGCCGACGAACTCGCCGCCTCCGACGAGGTGCGCCGCCGCTACCTGGGCGTCGTCGACGAGACGGCGGCCGAGGACGCGGACCGGGCCTCCGGGGCCGTCCGCACCCTGAGCAGGTGGTCCGCGTGACCGCCGTTCAGGAAACGGCTCCCGCCGCCCTCGCCGTCCGCGACGTCACCGTCCGCTTCGCCGGGCTCACCGCGCTCGACGGGGTCTCGTTCACCGTGGAGCCGGGCAGCGTGCACGCCGTCATCGGCCCCAACGGGGCGGGGAAGTCGACGTGCTTCAACGTGCTGTCCGGGGTGTACCGGGCGGCGTCCGGCACCGTCCACCTCGGGACGACGGAACTCACCGGGCTCGCCCCGCACGAGATCGCCCGGCTCGGCGTCGCCCGCACCTTCCAGAACATCGCGCTCCCGCCGCACGCCACCGTCGCCGACAGCCTGCTGCTCGGACGGCACCGGCTCACCCGCGCCGGGTTCCTCGCCAGCGGACTGCGCCTGCCGTCCGCCGCCCGGGAGGCCCGCCGCCATCTCGACCGGGTGCGCGAGATCGCCGAGTTCATCGGACTGGAGAAGGAGCTGGACCGGCCCGCCGGGGCGCTCCCGTACGGGCAGCAGAAGCTCGTCGAGCTCGGCCGCGCGCTGTGCATGGAGCCGCAGGTCCTCCTCCTGGACGAACCCGTCGCCGGGATGACCGCCGACGAACGGCGGCGCACCGCGGCGGTCGTGGCAGGGGTGCGCGACAGCCTCGGCATCTCGATCGTGCTCGTCGAACACGACATGGGAGTGGTGATGCGGCTCGCGGACGCCGTGACCGTACTCGACTTCGGACGCAGGATCTCCGGCGGCGCCCCCGCCGAGGTCCAGAACGATCCGGCCGTCGTCCAGGCCTACTTGGGGGCACAGGAATGACCACCTTCATCGAACTCCTCCTCGGCGGACTCTCCATCGGCTCGGTCTACGCACTGATCGCGCTCGGCTTCGTCGTCATCTTCAAGGCCACCGAGGTCGTCAACTTCGCCCACGCCTCCCTGCTGCTCGCGGGCGGCTACGTGACCGCCGTCCTCCACGACGACATCGGCTTCTGGCCGGCGCTCGCCGTCGGCATCGCGGGCGCGGCCGTCGTCGGAGCGGCCGTCGAGTTCCTGGTGATGCGGCGCTACCGGGGCAGCGACCACAGCGTCCTCGCCATCGTCACCATCGGCGTCGACATCCTCCTGACCACCGAACTCACCCGGCGCATGGGCACGGACGTCCTCGCGCTCGGCGACCCGTGGGGCGACGGCGTCGTCACCATCGGCGGCGTCACCCTCGCCGAGACCCGGATCGCCGCGTTCCTCGCCGCCGGCCTGCTCATCACGGCCTTCCTGCTCGCCTTCCGCTTCACCTCCTGGGGCGTGTCGATGCGGGCCGCCGCCGAGAACCCCCAGACGGCGGCCCTGATGGGGATCAAGCTCGGCCGGGTCTCGCTCTCCGCCTGGGCGGTGGCCGGAGCACTCGCCGCGGTGGCCGCCCTGTTCCTCACCGTCTTCCCCACACCCGGACTGGAGCGGGCCACCTCACTGGCCGCGCTCAAGGCCTTCCCCGCCGCCATCCTCGGCGGACTCGACTCGACGACCGGCGCCCTCGCCGGAGGGCTGATCGTCGGCGTCACGGAATCGCTCGCCACCGGCTACCAGAGCGATCTGTCCTTCCTTGGCCGCGGCATCGGCGACCTCGCCCCCTACCTGGTGATGGTGCTCGTGCTGCTCCTGCGGCCCGCGGGACTCTTCGGTACGAAGGAGCTCGCCCGTGTCTGACACCACGACAGCCGAGACCGCCGCGGGCGCCCGCCCGGCCGCCCCGGGTTCCGCCCTCGCCGCCCGGCTGCGCCACCCGCGCACCTACCTGTGGGCCGTCGGCTCGGTACTGCTCCTCGCGTTCCCGTTCTACCTGGACCGCTTCTGGCTGCAGGCCGGACTGTTCGCGATGGCCGCGGCCATCGGCGCCATCGGGCTCAACCTCCTCACCGGCGCCACCGGCCAGCTCTCCATGGGGCACGCGTTCTTCCTCGCGGTCGGCGCGTACGGCTACTGCGTCCTGGCGGGAGAGAGCAGTACGGAGAACGGGCACGAACTCTCCGGGCTCGGCCTGCCCAGCTGGCTCGCCGCGGTCCTCGCGGTGCTCCTCGCGGGAGCTGCGGGCGGACTGTTCAGCCCCATCGCGAGCCGGCTGCGCGGCGCCTACCTCGGCATCGCCACACTGGCGCTGATCTTCATCGGCCAGCACGTGCTGTTCAACGCGGGCTCCCTCACCGGAGGCTTCAACGGCCGGGCCGTACCGCCCCTTTCGCTGTTCGGCTTCGGCTTCGACGACACCGAGGTCATCGTGGCCGGGGTGCCGTTCCAGTCCTCCGAGAAGCTCTGGTACGCGGCGCTGGCCGCCCTGCTCCTGAGCGGGCTCTTCGCCCGCGGAGTGCTGCGCGGCCGGCCCGGCCGGGCGCTCAACGCCATCCGTGACCACCGCATCGCCGCAGGCGTGATGGGCGTCCCGGTGGCCCGCTACCGGGCAGGCGTCTTCGTCCTGTCCTCCATGTACGCGGGGCTGGCGGGCGTCCTGCTCGCGCTGGTCTTCCAGCGGACCGTGCCCGAGTACTTCGGCATGGTCCTGTCCCTCGAATACCTCGCCATGATCGTCATCGGCGGGCTCGGCACCGTGGCGGGAGCGGTCGTCGGGGCCGCGTTCGTCTCGCTGCTGCCGCAGCTGCTCACCCACTACAGCGATTCCCTGCCCCTGGTCTCCGCCCCCGGCACGGGCGGTCTGGCTCCGGGCGAGGCATCGCGCTACCTGTACGGCGCCGCGGTGGTCGCGGCTGTTCTGTTCCTGCCCGGCGGCCTGACACGTCTGATGAAGAATTCAGGGGAGAAGAAATGAAACTGCGTGTGCTCGGGGCCGTGTGCGCGGCCCTCACCCTCACCCTCGTGGGCTGCAGCGAGAAGGCCAAGTCCTCCGACGAGGGAGCCAAGGACAAGGCCGGCGTGAAGACCGGCGAGGGCGTCACCGACAAGGTGATCTCGCTGGGCGCGCTCACCGACATGACCGGGGTCTACGCCTCGCTCGGCAAGAGCGTCACCCAGGCCCAGCAGCTCTGGGCCAAGCAGACGAACGCCGCGGGCGGCATCTGCGAGCGCAAGGTCGAACTGACCGTGCGCGACCACGGTTACGACCCTCAGAAGGCCATCGCCGGCTACACCGAGCTGGAGCCGAAGGTGCTGGGCTTCGTCCAGTTCATCGGTTCGCCGTTCGTGGCGGCCGTCAAGCAGCGCATCGACGGCCAGGACAAGGGACTCGTCCTGCCGCAGGCATGGTCGGCGAGTCTTCTCGGCAGCAAGTACGTACGCGTCATCGGCTCCACGTACGACGTCGAGACGATCAACGCGATCGACTACCTGCTCGCCGAGAAGCGCATCGCCAAGGGCGACAAGATCGGTCACGTCTACTTCGAGGGCGACTACGGCGAGAACGCCCTGGCCGGGTCGAAGTACGCGGCGAAGGAGGCCGGCCTCACCGTCGTCGAGCAGAAGATCAAGCCGACCGACAACGACATGACCGCACAGGTCGCCGCGCTCAAGCAGGCCGGCGTCAAGGCCGTCGTCATCAGCGCGGGCCCGCGTCAGGCGGCCTCGCTGGTCGGTGTCGCGGCCGCGACCGGCTTCAGGGTTCCGGTCGTCGGCAACAACTCGGCGTTCGCCCCCCAGCTGCTGAAGACGCAGGCGGGACCGGCCCTGGAACACGACTACTACGTCGCCGCGTCCACCCTGCCGATCGGCGACCCGGGCGCCGGACCGGCGAAGCTCGCCAAGGAGTACGGCGCCGAGTACCCGAAGGACGGCCTCGACAACGGCGTCATCGCCGGATACAACGCGGCGAGCCTGTTCGGCGAGGCGCTGAAGAAGGCCTGCGCCTCCAAGGACCTGACGCGTGAGGGCATCGACAAGGCCCTGCTGACCATCACGGACTTCGGCAGCGACTTCGGGATGCCGCACGACTTCTCCGACCCGGCGGCGCCCTCCACCCGGGAGAGCGTGATCATGAAGCCCGACGCCAAGATCCCCGGCGGTCTCAAGGTCGTCAGGCCCGCCCAGGCGGCAGCGGCGGCGAAGTCCTACACGCTGAAGTAGACGGCAGCGGCTCAAGGCCCCCGGGGCGGCTCGCGTGATGCGGGCCGCCCCGGGGGTGTGTCCGGATCAGCTGGAGTACGCCTCCAGTTCCGAGAGCTGCGCGGCCGGCCATCCCGTGTTGCCGGTGAACGTCAGCCGCAGATAGCGCGACGCCGTGCCCGGCAGGGTGACCGTCGCCTGATTACCGCTCGACGGATCGAAGGTGTAACCCGCCGAGCCCTTGAGCGAGTTGAAGGTGCTGTCGTCGGTGCTGCCCGACACGCTCAGTGTCTGCGTACGGGTGGACCAGGCCGCAGCGGGGGGAAGTCTGAGGACCAGGCGCTTGACGCTCTTGGCTGCGCCCAGGTCCACGGTGATGGTCTGCGGGAAGGCGTGGTTGGTGCTCTCCCAGTAGGTGTTCGCGTTGCCGTCCACGGCGTTGGACGCGCCGTACACGTCCGCGTGGCCGGACTCGGTGACGCTGCGTCCCCGGGCGAGGTTGCCCGTCTCGGCGGGCGGGTCCGTGGGCGGGTCGGTCGGGTCGGTCGGCGGGTCGGTGGGATCCGTCGGGCCACTGCCGCCACCACCGGGCACTCCGCCGTTGGTCCACACCGGGGCGGGCCAGGTGCCGGTGCAGGCCGGCGGATCGGCGTACCAGCCGGAGTTCCCGGAGCCCCGGGTGATCTGGAAGCCGCTGCCCACGCAGTTGTGGACCGGGTTGGACTGGGCGATGTGCGTGGCCACGACATCGGTGAAGGTGGCCGTGCCCGGCGCCTGGATCTGGAGGGCGTAGGTGCCGGCGCCGTCAATCCTGACGCGGTCGAAGTGCAGACCGTTCGTCGCACCCTCGATGAGGTGGATCGCCGCGTACGAACTGTCCAGGATCTCGGTGTCGGAGATGTTGATCGTGGCGTTGATCGGCTCGTTGAGCCCGCTGAACCAGACGGCGCCGACACCGAACTGCCAGTTGTAGTCGTTGTTGCCGGTGCGGATCAGCGTGTTGCGGGCGGCCGTCGTCGTACCGGAGACGGCCGTGCCCTGTCCCGAGTTGACGCCCGGGTAGCGGTTGGCGATGTGCAGCCCGCCGCCGTTGGTGATGGTGTCGGACATGACGTTGTCGGAGATGGTGATGTCCCTGCCGCCGTACGTGACGATGTTGTTGGCCAGGATCGGCAGGATCACGGTGTTGAAGGTGAACTTGTTCTTCACGTTCGGGACGTTCTCCGCCCACATGGCCAGACCGTCGTCACCGGTGTTGCGGACGAAGGTGTTGGTGACCGTGGAGTTCGTGACCCCGTAGTGGAAGTTCACGCCGTCCGCGGTCTGGTCCAGGATGCGGCTGTTCCTGATGGTGAAGTTGTCCATCGGGCCGTCCATCCAGGCGCCGCACTTGGTGTGCTGCATCCAGACGTTGTCGACGGTCGAGTTCGACAGGGCCCCGCCGATGGCGTTGACCTGGTCGTTGTCGACCCGCTCGCGGATGTCGCCGATGATGGCGAAGTCCTTGAGCGTGACGCCGCTGCTGCCTCCCTCCCCGGCGTACTTGCCGTAGACGCCTACGCCCTTGCTGCGGTCCGAGGGGTCGCGCCCGGTCAGGACGGAGTACCAGGGGCCGGCGCCGCGCAGCGTGACCTTGTCCACGACGATGTGGTCGCGGACCTGGAAGGTGCCCCGGGGGATGTACACCTCCTTGCCCTGCGTCCTGCCCGCGTTCACGGCCGCCTGGATCCTGGCGGTCGAGTCGGCGGCCCCGGTCGGGTCCGCGCCGAAGTCGGCGACGACGTCGAGCGCGCCCGAGGGCCTGGCGGTCGGCGCGGACACCTGCTCGAAGTCCGCCAGGTCGATGGTGAACGACGGTGAGGCGGCGGTGGAGGAGACCTGCAACCGGACCTTCGTGCCGGCCGGGAGGGTCGACCCGAACATGGTGCGGGCCTCGTCGTAGAAGTGGTGCGGGTGGGTGTCGCCCGGGTTGTTGTTGAACGGGTAGCCGCCGTAGTACCAGCCGTACTTCGAGGTGACCGGCACCGCCGAAGCGGAGGCGCCGTTCACCCGCACGTCGATCGAGGCGTCCCGGCCCGATCCGGCGGCGCTGTCCGGCAGGGAGTACCGGAAGGACATGGCGTTGGCGGGTGCGGTGAGCGTGAACTCCACGTACTCGCCGACCGCGTCAAGCGTCACGGCCTGCCGGCCCGAGGCTTCGGAGGGCAGGGTGCCGTACAGGCGGTTCGGGCCGATCAGCGTGCCGTTGGTGGCGGCGTACTCGGCTTCCTGCTCCTTGAACGGAACGGTCGCACCGCGGCCGGGGACCGCCACGGGGGAGGGGGCGGGGACCCCCGCCGCCTGGGCGGGAGGGGCGCTGGACAGGACCACGGCGGCGGCGGTGCCGAACGCGGCGAGTGCCAGCGAGAGGGAGGCGGACACGGATCGTCTGAGCAACTGGCGTCTGGGTGGTGGGGTCACGTGACAGTCGTCCTTGCGGCTCGTGGGGGCTCTTCGGACGCCCACAGGCTAGGAGCATGTCCGCAAGGAAGTCCACGCTGCTGCGCAAAATTCTGTTCACAGTGCTCAAAATGTCGACGGACCGCTGTGAGAATCGGGTGTTCTGGGAGGGTTGGCCGGGCAGTCGTAGGCGGCGGCTGCGCGAGCCCTGGCGCGGCCCCGGCCGGGGGAGCGCCGGCGAGGAGGCACCGCGGCCCGAAAGGCCGGGCTCTCCCGCCCGTGGGCGCGGGGGACATCACGGCGCCCCACGGGCAGCTCTCGGGTGGGAGGGATTCCGGCGCCGGAGCACTCCCGTGCTTCTCCCGCTTTTCACTCGGCAGATGAAACGCACGAGGCCTCTCGGATACGGGCGAAAGGCGACCGTGTCGGTGGCCGCTACCGCCCCGCCCCTCGTGTCGGGCAGGGCTGCCGCCCGTCCGCTGCGCCCTGCCCCCGGGGTCGCGGTACACCCGGAGCGGGGCTCAAACGGAATCCCTGCCGGAATGCCGTGCCGAAGCTTTGACCGGTGCGGACGGCTTCACCCCGGTGGTAATCGGATCGCCGAGATGAGCGGCTGTGAAGTCCGGTGACCGGCGGGGAAAGGTGAGGCCGCAATGCCGCCGAGCGGGGACGTCCATGACCCCGTGACCGGGCAGTCCGGAAATCCTCGGGCACCTTTGCGCGACCGATGGCGGAACGGGGCGGCGGATATCGCCCGGGCTCGGATTTCCGCCGGGCTCGACCTGGAACCGAGGAAAGGAAAGAACTCCCGGCCCGCACCGCATACGACGAGGGCCCGGATGCTGGGGAGCATCCGGGCCCTCGTCGTATGCGGTGCGGGTTACGGCAGCTGTGCCGCTCGTGCCTCGCGCCTGTTGTCACGGAAGGTGTTCACCCGGCGGGCGGTCGCGAAGAGCGGGATGACCGCACCCAGGACCACCTGGAGCGCACAGCCGGTCTGGAGCAGGAGCTGACCGCCCGGGGCGTCGAACGCCCACGCGGCCAGCAGCCCCATCGCGGCCACGATCCAGCCGAGCATCGCCACCGCGAGCACACCCCGCGGCTTCGGGTACTCGACCCGGCTGACCATCAGCCACGCCACTCCGATGATCGCGAGCAGCGTCGGCACGAAGGGCAGCTCCAGGAGCACGATCGAGATGACCGTGAGCGCTCCGAAGGGGCTCGGCATGCCCTGGAACATGCCGTCCTTCAGAGTCACGCAGGAGAATCTCGCGAGCCTGAGCACCACCGCCAGCAGCACCACGATCGCCGCGAGCGCCGAGACCCGCTGGTGTGCGTCGTCCGCCACCATCCCGTACACGAGGACGAAGTACGCCGGGGCGAGCCCGAAGCTGACCAGGTCCGAGAGGTTGTCCAGCTCGGCGCCCATCGGCGAGGAACGCAGCTTGCGGGCCACGAGCCCGTCGAACAGGTCGAAGATCGCCGCCATGAGCATGAGGATCACGGCGGTGGCGGCGGAGTGCCGGGCCATGCCGCTCTCGTCGCTGCCCGTGAGGTGCGGAATGAGGATTCCGGTGGTGGTGAAGTACACCGCCATGAATCCACACGTGGCGTTACCGAGTGTGAGGGTGTCCGCTATCGACAGCCGCATCGAGAGCGGCATGTCCTCGACGTCGTCCTCCGCGTCGGCCTCCGGCACCCAGCCGGCCTGTGTGTCCGGATCAATCACGGTCAATGCGAGTCACCCCCGCGGTGGTGGCCTGGCCGACCTCGACCGCGACATCGATACCTTCCGGAAGGTAGATGTCGACCCGCGAGCCGAAGCGGATCAGGCCGATGCGCTCGCCCTGCTCCACCTTCGTGCCCTGTGGGACGTACGGGACGATGCGGCGGGCGACCGCACCCGCGATCTGCACCATCTCGATGTCGCCGAGCTCGGTGTCGAAGTGCCAGACAACGCGCTCGTTGTTCTCGCTCTCCTTGTTGAACGCCGGGACGAACCCGCCGGGGATGTGCTCGACGGATGTCACGGTGCCGGCCAGCGGTGCCCGGTTGACGTGAACATTCAGCGGGCTCATGAAGATCGCGACGCGGGTGCGCCCGTCCTTCCACGGCATGATGCTCTGCACCACGCCGTCGGCCGGTGAGATGACGCGCCCCTGGGTGATCTCGCGCTCGGGGTCGCGGAAGAACCACAGCATGCCCGCCGCGAGCGCGGTGGTGGGCACGGCCACGGCCGCCCAGCGCCCGGACTTGCGGGCCCGGGTCAGGCTGAGTGCGGCGGTGGCGACGGTCGGCAGGAGCCACGGCGAAGCTCCGCGTGCGAGGCGGACCCCGCCGCGTGGTGCAGAGGTATGGCTGTCGGGCATGGATGACCTTCGTAGCGGATGATGCCGCGCAGGCAACGGGGGACGGCGGCTTTTCCGGCGATGTTATCGGTTGCGGACCGCAACTGGGCAAGCCAGCAGCCGAGTCGGACGTCTGGAAGGCACCGGATGAGGATGACAGGGTGTGATCTTCTTCGCGGTAAAATCACCCCGAAAGGGACAATCACCCCTGGAAACGGTACTCCTCGAGGAGTCGGCGCCCGATGATCATTTTCTGGATCTCGGCGGTACCTTCACCGATCAGCAGCATCGGGGCCTCACGGTAGAGGCGCTCGATCTCGTACTCCTTGGAGAAGCCGTAACCGCCGTGGATACGGAAGGCGTCCTCGACGACTTCCTTGCAGTACTCGGAGGCGAGGTACTTCGCCATCCCTGCCTCCAGGTCGTTACGCTCCCCGGAGTCCTTTTTGCGCGCTGCATTTACCATCATCGCATGCGCGGCCTCGACCTTGGTGGCCATTTCGGCCAGCTTGAACTGGATCGCCTGGTGCTCCGCGATCGGTTTTCCGAAGGTGTGGCGCTGCTGTGCGTAGGAAACGCCCAGTTCGAACGCACGCTGTGCGACGCCGCAACCACGGGCGGCCACATTGACGCGGCCGACCTCCACTCCGTCCATCATTTGGTAAAACCCTCGGCCCGTGGTGCCGCCCAGGACGCGATTGGCTGGAATCCGCAGTCCGTCCATGATGAGCTCGGTGGTGTCGACGCCCTTGTAGCCCATCTTGTCGATCTTCCCGGGGATGGTGAGACCGGGCCGGACCTCGCCGAATCCGGGTTCCTTCTCCACCAGGAAGGTCGTCATCGACTTGTGCGGCGGCGTGCCCTCGGGGTGGCCTTCGTCACTCCGGCACAGAACGGCGACGAGCGAGGACGTGCCGCCGTTCGTCAGCCACATCTTCTGGCCGTTGAGGACGTACTCCTCGCCGTCCTTGACGCCCTTCGAGCTGATCGCCGCGACGTCGGAGCCCAGGGCCGGCTCGGACATCGAGAAGGCGCCGCGGACCTCGCCCAGCGCCATGCGGGGCAGGAAGGTGTCCTTCTGCTCCTGGGTGCCGTGCTGCTTGAGCATGTACGCCACGATGAAGTGCGTGTTGATGATCCCCGACACGCTCATCCAGCCGCGTGCGATCTCCTCCACACACAGCGCGTACGTGAGAAGCGACTCACCCAGGCCCCCGTACTCCTCGGGGATCATCAGCCCGAACAGGCCGAGTTCCTTCAGGCCCTCGACGATCTCGGCGGGGTACTCGTCGCGGTGCTCCAGCTGGGTCGCGACCGGAATGATCTCCTTGTCGACGAAATCCCGGACCGTGGAGAGGATTTCCTGCTGGACGTCGTTGAGACCGGCCGTCTGGGCGAGTCGCGTCATGGTTACTTCTCCACGTTCTTCTGCGAAGGCGAAGGCTGCTTCAGCTCCGGGCGGCCCGGCTGCTCGCCGCCCCGCTCCTTGATGTACGTCTCGGTCGGGACCATGACCTTGCGGCGGAACACGCAGACCAGCGTTCCGTCCTGCTTGTAGCCCTTGGTCTCCACGTAGACGATTCCGCGGTCGCTCTTGGACTTCGACGGGGTCTTGTCCAGAACGGTGGTCTCGCCGTAGATCGTGTCGCCGTGGAAGGTCGGCGCCACGTGCTTCAGCGACTCGACCTCCAGGTTGGCGATCGCCTTTCCGGAGACGTCCGGGACCGACATGCCGAGCAGCAACGAGTAGATGTAGTTGCCGACGACAACGTTCTTGCCGAAGTCGGTCGTCTTACCGGCGTAGTTGCTGTCCATGTGCAGCGGGTGGTGATTCATGGTCAGCAGACAGAAGAGGTGGTCGTCGTATTCGGTGACGGTCTTTCCGGGCCAGTGCTTGTAAACCGCACCGACCTCGAATTCCTCGTACGTGCGTCCGAACTGCATGATCAGGCCTCCGGGGCTTCGAACTTGGAGGTGCGCTGCATGCCGGCCGCGCGGCCCTTGCCCGCGATGACCAGGGCCATCTTGCGGCTGGCCTCGTCGATCATCTCGTCGCCGAGCATCGCGGAGCCCTTCTTGCCGCCCTCCTCGGAGGTGCACCAGTCGTAGGCGTCCAGGATCAGCTCGGCGTGGTCGTAGTCCTCCTGGGAGGGCGAGAACACCTCGTTGGCCGCGTCCACCTGGCCGGGGTGCAGCACCCACTTGCCGTCGAAGCCGAGCGCGGCCGCACGGCCGGCGACCTCGCGGTAGGCGTCCACGTCGCGGATCTGGAGGAACGGGCCGTCGATCGCCTGGAGGTCGTGCGTGCGGGCCGCCATCAGGATGCGCATCAGGATGTAGTGGTACGCGTCCGCCGGGTAGCCGGGCGGCTGCTGGCCGACGACCAGGGTCTTCATGTTGATCGACGCCATGAAGTCGGCCGGGCCGAAGATCAGGGTCTCCAGGCGGGGTGACGCCGCGGCGATGTCGTCGATGTTGACGAGGCCCTTGGCGTTCTCGATCTGCGCCTCGATGCCGATCCTGCCGGCCTCGAAGCCCATGGTCTTCTCGATCTGGGTGAGCAGCAGGTCGAGCGCGACGACCTGCTGGGCGTCCTGGACCTTCGGCAGCATGATGCAGTCGAGGTTCGGGCCCGCGCCCTCGACGACCGTGATGACGTCGCGGTACGTCCAGTGGGTCGTCCAGTCGTTGACCCGCACCACCCGGGTCTTGCCCGTCCAGTCGCCGTTGTTGAGCGCGTCGACGATGTGGTGCCGGGCGCCCTCCTTGGCGAGCGGGGCGCAGGCGTCCTCCAGGTCCAGGAACACCTGGTCCGCGGGCAGGCCCTGGGCCTTCTCCAGGAAGCGCGGGTTCGAGCCCGGGACGGCCAGGCAGGAGCGGCGGGGGCGCAGCCGGTTCACGGCGGGCGACGGGCTGGGCGTGGTCATGCGGGGACCTCCAGAGGGTCGAGCTTGTTCGCTTTCCGGATCTCGTCGACGATACGGCCGATGATCTCCGTGATGCCGAAGTCCTTCGGGGTGAATACGGCGGCGACCCCGGCCTTGATCAGGGTCGCGGCGTCGGCGGGGGGAATGATCCCGCCCGCGATCACCGGAATGTCGCCGGCTCCGGCGCGGCGCAGCCGGTTCAGCACGTCCGGTACCAGCTCGGCGTGCGAGCCGGACAGGATCGACACGCCGACGCAGTGCACGTCCTCGGCGACGGCGGCCGAGACGATCTGTTCCGGCGTGAGGCGGATGCCCTGGTAGACGACCTCGAAGCCGGCGTCCCGGGCGCGCACGGCGATCTGCTCGGCGCCGTTGGAGTGCCCGTCGAGGCCGGGCTTGCCCACCAGCAGGCGCAGCCGGCCAGCCCCCAGCTCCTCGGCGGTCCGGGCCACCTTCTCGCGTACGAGAGCGAGCGGGGTGCCCGCCTCTGCGGCCACGGCGACCGGGGCGGACGACACCCCGGTCGGGGCGCGGAACTCGCCGAACACGTCGCGCAGGGCCCAGGCCCACTCGCCGGTGGTGACGCCCGCGCGGGCGCACTCGACGGTGGCCTCCATCATGTTCTCCGTGCCCGCGGCCGCCTTCTTCAGCGCGGCCAGCGCCTCGGTGGCGCGCGGCTCGTCGCGGTTGTCGCGCCACTCGTGGAGCGCGGCGACGACCCTGGCCTCGTTCGCCGGGTCGACCGTCATGATCGCTCCGTCGAGGTCGGCGGTGAGCGGACTGGGCTCGGTCGTCCCGTAGATGTTGACGCCGACGATCTTCTCCTCGCCGCCCTCGATGCGGGCCCGGCGGGCGGCGTGCGAGGAGACCAGCTCGGACTTGAGGTAGCCGGACTCGACGGCCGCCATGGCGCCGCCCATCTGCTCGATGCGGTCCATCTCGGCGAGCGACTCGGTGACGAGCTCGTCCACCTTGGCCTCGATGACGTGCGAACCGGCGAAGATGTCCTCGTACTCCAGCAGATCGCTCTCGTGGGCGAGGACCTGCTGGATGCGCAGCGACCACTGCTGGTCCCAGGGCCGGGGGAGCCCCAGCGCCTCGTTCCAGGCGGGCAGTTGCACGGCGCGGGCGCGGGCGTCCTTGGAGAGGGTGACGGCCAGCATCTCCAGCACGATGCGCTGGACGTTGTTCTCCGGCTGCGCCTCGGTCAGGCCGAGCGAGTTGACCTGGACGCCGTAGCGGAAGCGGCGCTGCTTGGCGTCCGTGATGCCGTAGCGCTCGCGGGTGACCCGGTCCCAGATGCGGCCGAAGGCGCGCATCTTGCACATCTCCTCGATGAAGCGGACGCCCGCGTTCACGAAGAAGGAGATCCGGGCGACCACGTCGCCGAACTTCTCCTCGGGCACCTGGCCGGAGTCGCGCACCGCGTCGAGCACGGCGATCGCCGTCGACATGGCGTACGCGATCTCCTGGACCGGGGTGGCCCCGGCCTCCTGCAGGTGGTAGCTGCAGATGTTGATCGGGTTCCACTTCGGGATGCGGTTGACCGTGTACGTGATCATGTCCGTGGTCAGCCGCAGCGAGGGGCCCGGCGGGAAGACGTGCGTCCCGCGCGAGAGGTACTCCTTGACGATGTCGTTCTGCGTGGTGCCCTGGAGCCGGCCGGGGTCGGCGCCCTGCTCCTCCGCGACGACCTGGTAGAGCGCCAGCAGCCACATGGCGGTGGCGTTGATCGTCATGGAGGTGTTCATCTGCTCCAGGGGGATGTCCTGGAACAGCCGGCGCATGTCGCCGAGGTGCGAGACCGGCACGCCGACCCGGCCGACCTCGCCGCGGGCGAGGACGTGGTCGGGGTCGTATCCGGTCTGGGTCGGCAGGTCGAACGCGACGGACAGACCGGTCTGGCCCTTGGCGAGGTTGCGCCGGTAGAGCTCGTTGGACGCCTCGGCGGTCGAGTGACCGGCGTAGGTCCGCATGAGCCAGGGGCGGTCCTTCTGGCGGCCGCTCATGTCAGATGTTCCGGAATCGGTTGATGGCGTCGATGTGCTGCTCACGCAGCTCTCCGTCGCGCACGCCGAGTCCTTCGCGCGGGGCGAGCGCCAGGACGCCGACCTTGCCCTGGTGGAGGTTGCGGTGCACGTCGTACGCGGCCTGGCCGGTCTCCTCCAGGGAGTACACCTTCGACAGCGTCGGGTGGATCTTGCCCTTGGCGACCAGGCGGTTGGCCTCCCACGCCTCGCGGTAGTTGGCGAAGTGGGAGCCGATGATCCTCTTGAGCGACATCCACAGGTAGCGGTTGTCGTACTCGTGGTTGTAGCCCGAGGTCGAGGCGCAGGTGACGATCGTGCCGCCCTTGCGGGTCACGTAGACGCTGGCGCCGAAGGTCTCGCGGCCCGGGTGCTCGAAGACGATGTCGACGTCCTCGCCGCCGGTCAGTTCACGGATGCGCTTGCCGAAGCGCTTCCACTCGCGCGGGTCCTGGTTGTGCTCGTCCTTCCAGAACCGGTAGCCCTCGGCGTTGCGGTCGATGATCGCCTCGGCGCCCATCTTCCGGCAGATCTCCGCCTTCTGGTCGCTGGAGACGACGCAGATCGGGTTGGCGCCGCCGGCCAGCGCGAACTGGGTGGCGTAGGAGCCGAGTCCGCCGCTCGCGCCCCAGATGAGGACGTTGTCGCCCTGCTTCATCCCGGCGCCGTTGCGCGAGACGAGCTGGCGGTAGGCGGTGGAGTTGACCAGCCCCGGTGCGGCGGCCTCCTCCCAGCTGAGGTGGTCCGGCTTCGGCATCAGCTGGTTGGACTTGACGAGGGCGATCTCCGCCAGGCCGCCGAAGTTGGTCTCGAAGCCCCAGATGCGCTGCTCGGGGTCGAGCATCGTGTCGTTGTGGCCGTCCGAGGACTCCAGCTCGACCGAGAGGCAGTGCGCGACGACCTCGTCGCCGGGCTTCCAGGCGTTGACGCCGGGGCCGGTGCGCAGGACGACGCCCGCCAGGTCGGAACCGATGACGTGGTACGGCAGGTCGTGGCGCTTGCTGAGGTCGCTGAGCCTGCCGTACCGCTCCAGGAAGCCGAAGGTCGAGACGGGCTCGAAGATCGACGTCCACACGGAGTTGTAGTTGACCGAGCTGGCCATGACCGCCACCAGCGCCTCGCCCGGGCCGAGCTCGGGCACCGGCACGTCCTCGACGTGGAGGGACTTGCGGGGGTCCTTGTCGCGGCTGGCGACGCCGGAGAACATCTCGGCCTCGTCCTTGTGCACGGTCACCGCGCGGTACGACTCGGGAACGGACAGGGCCGCGAAGTCTGCGGCGGTGCTGTCCTCGGACTGGATCGCGTCCAGGATTTCCTTCACGGTGTGCCTCCGGGCGGTGCGGCGTTTGAGGGAACGCTTGAGGGTCCTGCGAAGCAGGGGGAGCGGTAGTGCGTGGAGGTGTGCCGTCGGTTCGGCGGGTGGTGCTCGGCTGTGTGCTCTGTGGAGCAGAAGGGTTTGCCTGTGACGCAGGCGCCCGGGCGCGCAAACACGTGGTTTGCGGGGACAGCCGGCGTACGTGAGGTCTCAGCACGCCGGCCGCCCGGACGACTTCAACGTATGGCACTCCGTGACAGCTGGCAAGGCACTGGGTGCCAGCAATTTCCCTCAATTGTCATCCGGGTGCCACGCATGAGCAACAGGACGGGCGTTTTGCCGCCTTGTGCCCCGGCATGGGAGGTCAGGCCCTGTGTCCCGGCCTGGGCGGTCGGGAAGCGGGCCGGTAGACGTACGGAGTCGTCGTGCCCAGCGCCGTGAACCCGAGGCGCTGGAGGATCGGGCGGCTGTCCTCCGTGGCGTCGACCTGGAGGTACCGGTAGCCGCGCTCGGCGGCGATCTGCGCCCGGAAGGCGACCAGGGCCCGGTAGACGCCCCTGCCGCGCCACGCCCCGACCGTGCCGCCGCCCCACAGGCCGGCGAAGCCGGTGCCCCGGTACAGCTCCATCCGGGCCGAGCTCACCGGCTCGTCGCCCGCCATGGCCACCACCCCGACGAAGTGGTCCGGGTCGTCCCTCAGCCGGGCCAGCACCTGGTGGCGCAGCCGGGACGAGTCCGAGCCGAAGGCCTGCTCGTGGGCCCGGGCCATCAGCTCCACATCGGCCTCGTCACGCACCCCGCGCAGCCGGACACCCTCCGGGAGCCGCACGGTCCGGGGCTGGTCCGCGACCGGTGCGACCAGCAGCGTCTCCGGCTCCCCCGCCACGAAGCCGGCCGCCCTCAGCCGCGCCCCGAGGTCGGCCGGCCTGTCGTGGGCGTACAGCTTCCACTCGAACTCCCCGGACCCGAGCGCCGTGCAGTGGGCCACCTGCGCGGCGATCGCCGCGTCGGCCCGTGCGGCGTCCAGGTCGGGCGAGGACCACACGACGCCGTTCCAGTCGTGGTCCGTGCCCACCAGCCGTACGACGTCGGCGGTGCGCTCGACGCGGACGCCGGGGCCGTCCGGCCGGGCCTGCTCCCGCATCTCACGGTCGAAGACGGCCAGGAGCTCTTCACGGTGTGCGGTCGTTTGATCGTTCATCGGCACACCACAGCACCGGGGCACGGCCCGGGCAACCGCATTTCCCGGCCGTTGAATCCCGCGGGCCCGGGCACACGGCAGAGATGAATGATCTTGGAAGACTCATATCGGGACAGGCGGGGCGGCGCGGATGACGGCACCGGTATGCGAGGGGGGCCCGGAGGAGGCCAGGAAGGCCTTCAGCGTGCGCAGGACCGCATTCGGCTTCGGCGCCGTCGCCCTGCTGATCTGCGGCGGATGGTGGGCGGTGCGCACCGTGTGGGAGGGGGTGTGCAGGCATCCGGCAGCCGTGGTGCCGGTCATGGCCCTCGGAGCGGCAGGCGTCCTGCTCCTGTACCTCCGCAGGCCGCGCCCCGGACCGCGCGGGGGCCCCGGGCCGCTCACCGAAGCCGTGCACGAGCTCTTCGACCCGCCCCAGGAGCTGTACGACCCTCCTCACGGACCCGTCGCCCCGGCCCCCGAGCCGTCCGGTCTCTCCTACGACGACGGCACCGCCCGCACGGCCGTCCTGGCCGAACCGGAGCCGGCGGAGCCCGAGGAGGAAGCACCGGACTACGCGGCCCTGGACCCCGACGGGTTCGAGGAGGCGATCGCCGCGCTCTGCGAGCGGGACGGCTGCTTCGACGTGCAGGTGGTGGGCGGAGCGGGCGATCTGGGGGCGGACGTGATCGCGACCGCCCCCGACGGTCGGCGCCTGGTCGTCCAGTGCAAGTGCTACGGCCCCACCACCAAGGTCGGTTCCCAGGACCTTCAGCGCTTCGGCGGCACCTGCTACGCCGTTCACGAGGCGGACATCGCCGTCTGCGTCACCACCAGCGAGTACACCGCCCCCGCCCTGGAGTACGCGGAGCAGTGCGCGATCCTGTGCCTGGACGGCGAGGCGCTCGCGGCCTGGAGCGAGGGCTCCGCACCGCCGCCGTGGCAGACCGGTGAGGGCCTCTGAGGCCTCCGGGAAGAGGCGGCCGGGAGCGGGACGGCCGCCTCAGCGCTCCTTGAGCGCCTGCTGGATCGTGCGCATCACTTCGTCCAGCGGCGCGTCGGTGCGGGCCACGGCCACCAGGACCTCGCCCTCCGTGCTCACCGAGGCGGCCGGCGGCTTCGCCGGTTCGCTGCCGGCGGTCCGGCCCGCGCCGATCCCCGTCCCGAACGTGTCGCGGACGATCGCGAACGCCTGGTCCAGCTGCGCCTCCACGTCGCCCTGGCCGTCGGCGCGCAGCCAGCGGCGCAGCACGTGGTTGTGCGCGGTGACCACGGCGGACGCCGCGACCTCCGCCAGCAGTGGGTCGTCGTTGCCGGCGTGGTGGTCGCGCTCATCGAAGTGGCCCAGCAGATAGCGCGTGAACAGCCGCTCGTAGCGGGCCACCGAGGCGATCTCCGCCTGCCTGAGGGTGGGCACCTCCCGGGTCAGCTTGTACCGGGCCACGGAGACCGCGGGCTTCGCCGCGTACATCCGCATGACTTCCTTGATGCCGCGGCAGACCGTGTCGAGCGGGTGCTCGTGCGCGGGAGCCGCGTTCAGGACCGCCTCGGCCCGTACGAGGGTGTCGTCGTGGTCCGGGAAGATGGCCTCTTCCTTGGACCGGAAGTGCCGGAAGAAGGTCCGCCGGGCGACGCCCGCCGCGCCCGCGATCTCGTCGACGGTGGTCGCCTCGTACCCCTTCGTGGCGAAGAGCTCCATCGCCGCCGCGGCCAGTTCACGGCGCATTTTGAGCCGTTGGGCGGCGGCGCGGGTGCCCGCGGCGCTTTCCGGGACGTCGGGCGCGGCGGACACACGGGGGGACCTGGCGGGCTGGGACATGGTGTGAACGTACTGCATCGGTGCAGGAGAGCGCGCCTGTGGGGGCGGCCCGCCCGGGGGGCCGAGCAGCCCGCCCCAGCCGGCTCCCGGCCCGGAGCGCCCCGCGGGGGGTCCTCCGGGCCGGGACCCCTCAGCGGCGGGCATATTCGCGGAAGCCGCGCCCCGTCTTGCGGCCGAGGCAGCCCGCGGCCACCAGGTGCTCCAGGAGCGGCGCCGGGGCGAGGCCCGGGTCGCGGAACTCGCTGTGCAGCACCTTCTCGATGGCCAGCGAGACATCGAGCCCGACGACGTCCAGGAGCTCGAAGGGCCCCATCGGGTAGCCGCCGCCCAGCTTCATCGCGGCGTCGATGTCGTCGAGGCTCGCGTAGTGCTCCTCGACCATCTTGATGGCGTTGTTGAGGTACGGGAACAGCAGCGCGTTCACGATGAACCCGGCCCGGTCCCCGCAGTCCACCGGGTGCTTGCGCACCTTCCCGCAGACCTCGCGGACCGTGGCGTGCACGTCGTCGGCGGTGAGCACCGTACGGACGACCTCGACCAGCTTCATGGCCGGCGCCGGGTTGAAGAAGTGCATCCCGATGACGTCCTCGGGCCGCGAGGTGGCCCGGGCGATGGAGACGACGGGCAGCGAGGAGGTGGTGGTGGCGAGCACCGCGCCCGGTCGGCACACCTTGTCCAGCGTGGCGAACAGCTGCTGCTTGACCAGCAGGTCCTCGGCGACGGCCTCGACGGCGAGGTCGACCCGGTCGAAGGAGTCCAGCGACCCCGCCGCGGTGATCCGGGCGAGCGTCTCGTCCCGGGCGCCGGCCGTCAGCCGCCCCTTGGCGACGGAGCGCTCCAGCGACTTGGCGATCCGGGCCTTGGCGATGTCCGCCTTCTCCTGGCTGCGCGCGGCGAGCACCACGTCGTACCCGGCCTTCGCGAAGACCTCGGCGATTCCCGACGCCATCGTTCCCGACCCCGCGACGCCGACCGAACGCACGGTGCGTCCGGCGCCCGCCCCGGCGTCCCCGGCCGGAGTCAGCGCGTCCGGCACCACCGTCTGGCTGCCGGGCTCCGTGTACGTGTAGAAGCCGCGACCCGCCTTGCGGCCGGTCAGCCCGGCCGCGCTGAGCTGGCCCAGGACGGGCGCCGGGGCGTGCAGCCGGTCGTGCGAGGCGGAGTACATCGCCTCCAGGACGGTACGGGCGGTGTCGATCCCGATCAGGTCCAGCAGTGCGAGCGGGCCCATCGGCAGACCGCAGCCCAGCTTCATCGCCGCGTCGATGTCCTCGCGGGAGGCGTAGTTCGCCTCGTACATGGCGGCTGCCTGGTTGAGGTAGCCGAACAGCAGGCCGTCGGCGACGAACCCCGGCCGGTCCCCGACCGCGACCGGCTCCTTGCCCAGCTCCCGGGCGAGTGCGGTGACGGCCTCGACGGCCGGCGGCGCGGTCAGCACCGAGGAGACCACCTCGACCAGCTTCATGGCCGGCGCCGGGTTGAAGAAGTGCAGCCCGAGGACCCGCTCCGGGTGCTGCGACTCCGCGGCGAGGCGGGTCACCGACAGCGCGTTGGTGCCCGTGGCGAGGATGGCGGTGGGCGAGACGACCGCGTCGAGCTCGCGGAAGAGCTGCTGCTTGATCTCGTACGTCTCCGGCACGACCTCGATGACGAGCTCCGCGTCCGCGGCTGCCGCGAGGTCGGAGAAGGTCCGGAACCGGGCGAGGGCGTCGCGCCGTTCCTCCTCCGTGATCCGCTCGCGCTGCACGGCGCGGGCGGTGGAGGCCTCCAGGGAGGCGACGGCCTGGCGGGCGGCCGCTTCGCTGACGTCGATACCGATGACCTCGCGGCCGGCGCAGGCCAGGACCTCGGCGATGCCGGTGCCCATGGTGCCGAGGCCGACGACGGCAATGGTGCTGAACGGGGTGTCCATCACGGGACTCCAGGGATGAGTGACGGCTGAGGGACGCACGGGGCGCGGCCGATGAGAGGGGCCGAGGGGCCCGACCGGCGCGTGGCGTGCGGGAATTGCCTGTCGTGGTGCTCGGGTTCCGGGCGTGCGGTACACGCCGGAACCGGGAAAGGGCGACGGACTCTGTCCCGGAGTCCGTCTCGCACAGTGCCGAACCGACAAACACTCAGGTGGCTGCGTCACCAGGCCACCGGAGCCGGCGGGGGAGTGTCCCGCTCACATGAGGTTAACCGGCGAGTAACGAGCGCGCCAGTCCCGGGTTGTTGTGGTCCCCCTCACATCTTTCGTCCTCGCCGCCACGCTGTGTGCCCACCGATACGCTGACGGTCATGGATGAGGAGTTCCGGTCGCTGACGCACCGGCTGGCGGACGAGGCGGGGGAGTCGGCGGCCTACCGCGGGCTGCTGGCCACCGAGGACCACGAGGAACTGGCCCGGGTGCTCATCGAGCGCGAACGGCCGCTCTGGGCGCGCGAGATCGCCGCGTTCCGGCTGGGCTGCGGCGGTGACCGCCGCGCCTTCGAGACCCTGGTCCTGCTGCTCAACCACCGCGACCCGGAGCGCTGCGTCACCGCCGCCCACGCCCTGTACCGCCTCGGCGACCCCCGCACCCCCCGGGCTGCCGCGGCGCTCGCCACCAACACCCTGCGCACCGCGTACGCTCTGCACCCGGTCCGCCTGCTCACCGCACTGCGGGCCCCCGAGTCCGTGCCCGCCCTCATCAGCACGCTGTCCCGGCTGCTGGGCCCCGACGAACCCCACTGGCGGGTGGCCCTGGCCTGCGTCGAGGGCCTGGGCCGGCTCGGCGACGCCCGGGCCCGCCCGGTCCTGGAGGCGGCCCTTCCGCACCCCCGCCTCGGCCCGGCGGCCGAGGCCGCCCTCGGCAGCCTGCCGACGGGCTGAGGGCCGGGACGCACCGCATCTCGGGCACCGCGACACCGGGCACCCCGATGGACTCCGTCGCGCCGACGGCACGAAAACCCGCTCTTTCGGGAAGCGGCGGGCCCGCGCGTTCGGGAGGAGCGGCGGGCCCGCGCGTCCGTAGAGGAGCGGCGGGCCGTGCGTGCGTACAGGAGCGGCGGGCCACGCGCGTCAGAGAGAAGCGGCGGGCCCGTGCGTTCTCCTCCACCACCCGGAGCGCGAGGCAGGAGCGACCGGCCGGCGTGGGGCGCGAGCACCGCCGCCCTCAGGGGCCGGCACGGCCCCGGTCCCGGTCTGCTCCTGTGCTCAGCCCCGGAAGCCGAGCAGCCCGTGCAGCGTGCTGCCGCGGTCGTTCCCGTCCGTGCGGGAGGCCGGGCGGGCGGACTTGGCGGCCTTCGGCTCGGGATCGGGTGTCTTCGCGCAGACCGCGTCCGCGTCGCCGCTCCTGCCGCGGGGCACGGTGCCCTTGGCCAGGTAGTCGGCCAGGTACCGGTCCAGGCAGTCGTTGCCGCTCAGCGTGACGCCGTGGTTGCCGCCGCCCTGCTCGACCACCAGGCTCGAACCCTTGAGCTTCCGGTGCAGGGTGACGCCGCCCTCGTACGGAGTCGCCGCGTCGTCCGTCGCCTGGAAGAGCAGCGCCGGCGGCAGTGCGCGGTTGGAGACCCGGACCGGGTTCAGCGGCTCCACCGGCCAGTCGGCGCACGGGGCGTTGTACCAGGTGTTGCCCCAGGTCATGAACGGCGCCTTGGCGTGGACCCGCCGGCTGTCGCTGCGCCAGACGTTCCAGTCGCCGGGCCACTGGGCGTCCCGGCACTGCACGGCCGAGTAGACCGAGTACCCGTTGTCGCCCTCCGCGTCGACCGCGCCGAAGCGCTCGTACGCCTTGACCAGGGCCTTGTCGTCCTTGTCGTTCACATAGGCCGCGAACGCCCCGGCCAGCGTGGGCCAGTAGCCGTTGTAGTAGCCGCCCGGCAGGAACGTGTCGTCCAGCTCTCCCGCGCCGACCTTCCCGCCCGCGGGATGCTTCTTCACCGCCTCCCGCATCCGGTACCAGGCCGCCTCGACCTTCGCCGGGTCGCTGCCGAGCCCGTACGCGGCGTCGTGCCCGGCCACCCACGCGGCGAACGCCTTGTGGCGGGTGTCGAACGCGTAGTCCTGGCTGATGTTGTCGTCGTACCAGACCCCGCCCGGGTCCACGTTCGAGTCGAGGACCAGGCGCCGGACGCGGTCCGGGAACAGCTTGGCGTACACCGCGCCCAGATAGGTGCCGTAGGAGTAGCCGAGGTAGTTGAGCTGCCGTGAGCCCGTCGCGCGGCGGATCACGTCGAGATCCTTGGCCGTGCTGACCGTGTCCATGTAGGGCAGCAGGTCCGGGTACTTCTCGCCGCAGGAGGCCGCGAAGGCGCGGGCGCGGTTCCGGTTGGTCCGCTCGTCCCCGAGGGAGTGCGGCACCGGATCGGGCCGTACCGGGTCGAAGTACTTCGGTACGCAGTCCAGGGCCGGCCGGCTGCGGCCCACGCCGCGCGGGTCGAACCCGATCACGTCGTACTGGGCGGCCACCTTCTGCGGCAGCGAGGCGGCGACGAAACCGGCCATGGACCGGCCGCTGCCGCCGGGACCGCCCGGGTTGACCAGCAGCGGCCCCTGGAAGGTCTTCGCCGTGTGCGGGACCCGGGTGAGGGCGAGGGTGATCTCCCGGCCCGACGGGTCGTCGTGGTCGAGCGGGGCGTGCACCGACGCGCACTGGAGCGTCGGGTACGACGGGGTGCCGCAGTCGGTCCACTTGAGCGACGCTGCACGCTGCGCGCCGCCGTCGGCGCTCGCCGGTGACGGCGCGGCGGTCACCAGACCGGCGACCGTCGCCCCGACGGCGAACAGAATTCCTGAACGGTTCGTCATATGGCCTCCCGTGGTGGGGGAACACGGCTGCGCGCGGCGCAGCCCCCGCCGCATGCTCCCCGTATTCGGGACCGGAAGGACCTGTTCTGACGAGAGATGACCCGTTTGCCGTCGGTGCCGTCCCTCAGAGCAGCGTCAGCTGGGTGGGCTCGGAACCGGGCGGCGGGGTCTGCGGCGCGCCGCTCTCGCGGAAGCCGCGCGCGGGGGCGCGGTGCGAGGGCCCGATGCCGTACTCCGTGGCCAGCTCGTGCACGTGCCGGGTGATGCGGCGCTGGTACCAGGTGGGCGCGTAGGCGCCGTCCGCGTACAGCCGCTCGTACCGCCGCACCAGGTGCGGGTGGTGGTGGCCGAGCCACTCCATGAACCACTCCCGGGCCCCCGGGCGCAGATGGAGGACGAGCGGGGTCACCGAGGTCGCGCCGGCGGCGGCGATCGCACGGACCGTCGCCCTCAGCTGGTCGGGCCGGTCGCCGAGGTACGGGATGACGGGCGCCATCAGCACCCCGCACCCGATGCCGTGCTCGCTGAGCGTGCGTACGACGTCGAGCCGCCGCTCCGGGGAAGGGGTGCCGGGTTCCACGGTGCGCCAGAGTCCGGCGTCGGTGAAGCCCACGGAGACCGAGACGCCGACCTCGGTGACCTCGGCGGACTGCCGCAGCAGCTCCAGGTCGCGGAGGATCAGCGTGCCCTTGGTGAGGATGGAGAAGGGGTTCGCGTGGTCGCGCAGGGCCGTGAGGATGCCGGGCATCAGCCGGTAGCGGCCCTCGGCCCGCTGGTAGCAGTCGACGTTGGTGCCCATCGCGATGTGCGCGCCGTGCCAGCGCGGTGAGGCGAGCTCGCGGCGCACCAGATCCGGGGCGTTGATCTTGACCACGATCTGCGAGTCGAAGCCGAGCCCGGTGTCGAGGTCCAGGTAGCTGTGCGTCTTGCGTGCGAAGCAGTAGACGCAGGCGTGGGAGCAGCCCCGGTAGGGATTGACGGTCCATTCGAACGGCATGCGGGACGCGCCCGGCACCCGGTTCACGATCGAGCGGGCCCGGACCTCGTGAAAGGTGATGCCTTTGAATTCCGGCGTGTCGAAGGTGCGGGTCGTCACCGCGTCCGCGGCGAAGAGCGCGCCGGTGGCCGGTGTGGTGGTGTTGGCGGGGTTATCTGCCAGATTGTCCCAGCGCATGGACGCCTCCTCGGTAGTACTGGCCCGAGAATAGAACATTTGTTCCCTTGATCGTTTTCTCCCCTTCGTCCCGGGCCGGATTTTGAGCCGGGCTGCTGAGGTGGTTGGCTCAGCACGCCCCCGAACAACCGAGTGCTGGAGGAACAGCCATGGCGCAGGTCGAGGCCACGACAGAGCGGATCATCGCGGCGGACGCGGAGACGGTGTTCGACGCGCTGGCCGACTACAAGGACGTCCGCGGCAAGGTGCTGCCGGGTCACTTCAGCGAGTACGAGGTCCGGGAGGGCGGCGACGGGGAGGGCACCCTCGTCCACTGGAAGCTCCAGGCGACGAGCAAGCGGGTGCGCGACTGCCTGCTGGAGGTCACCGAGCCGACCGGGGATCCCTCCCATGCCGCAGGCTTTGGGGGAGGTCAGCTCGTCGAGAAGGACCGCAACTCCTCGATGGTCACGACCTGGACCGTCACCCCGGCCGGCGAGGGGAAGTCCAGGGCCGTCGTCACCACCGTGTGGAACGGCGCCGGCGGCATCGGCGGATTCTTCGAGAAGACCTTCGCCCCCAAGGGACTTGGCCGCATCTACGACGAGCTGCTGCAGAACCTCGCCGCCGAGGTGGAGAAGTAGGTTTCGTCCGCATGTCCCGGCCTCACCGGTTCGGGTGGTTTTTGCGCCCCGCAGGTGGTGCGCCGTAGTGGCTCCCACCGGGGGATACGCCCCCTGAGTGCGCCGCCGGCGCCCCCTCGTCGCGTTTGCCCTCGCTTGTCGCGCAATGCGAGAAATGGGCGGCGGCAGTGCGACGAGGGGAGCGGCACGTGGTGGGTGGGATCACTCTGGTGAAGGACGAGCCGGACGGGACGGGCGACACCCAGGTGGTGCCCGTGGTCGCCCCGCCCCCTCCGCCGCCCGCCGCGACGGAGTCCCCCGCCCCGGCCGACGACGGGGCCGCGGACCGCCGCCGCATCCGACTCGTCTTCGTCGGCCTGATGCTCACGCTGCTGCTCGCGGCGCTCGACCAGATGATCGTCGCCACCGCCCTCCCCAAGATCGTCGGGGAGCTGCACGGCCTGGAGAAGATGTCCTGGGCGGTCACCGCCTATCTGCTCGCCTCGACCATCGGTCTCCCGATCTACGGCAAGCTCGGCGACCTCTTCGGACGCAAGAGCGTCTTCCAGTTCGCGATCGTCGTGTTCGTCGTCGGTTCCGCCCTCGCCGGCTGGTCGCGCACCATGGACGAACTCATCGCCTTCCGCGCCCTCCAGGGCATCGGTGGCGGCGGACTGATGATCGGCGTCCAGGCGATCATCGCGGACGTCGTGCCGCCCCGGGAGCGCGGCCGGTTCATGGGGCTCATCGGCGCGGCCTTCGGACTCGCGTCCGTGGCGGGCCCGCTGCTCGGCGGCTTCTTCACCGACCACGCCTCGTGGCGCTGGTGCTTCTACATCAACGTGCCGTTCGGCCTGGTCACCCTGGTCGTCATCACCGTCGTGCTGAAGCTCCCCAAGCCGAGCGTCCGGCCCCGGCTCGACATCCTCGGCGCCGTGCTGCTGGCCGCCGCCTCCACCTGCCTCGTGCTGCTGACCAGTTGGGGCGGGACGGAGTACGCGTGGGGGTCGCCCACCATTCTCGGGCTGGCCGCCGGAGCGGCCGGAACGACCCTGCTCTTCCTGGCCGTCGAGCACCGCGCCGCCGAACCGATCATCCCGCTGAGGCTGTTCCGGGACTCGATCTTCAACGTCACCGCCCTGGTCGGGGCGGTCGTCGGGGTCGCGCTGTTCGGCGCCGCCAGCTATCTGCCGACCTTTCTTCAGATGGTCGACGGGGCCACCGCCACCGAGTCCGGGCTGCTCATGCTCCCGATGATGGGCGGCATCGTCGGCGCCTCCGTCGTCTCCGGCCAGCTCATCTCCCGGACCGGCCGCTACCGCGTCTACCCGATCGCGGGCAGCGCGGTCTCGGCGGTGGGCATGTGGCTGCTGTCCCGGCTCGAGACCGACACCCCGAGGTTCGAGTACAGCATCGCGCAGGCGGTCCTCGGCCTCGGGATCGGGCTGATCATGCCCGTGCTCGTGCTGGCCGTGCAGAACTCCGTACGCCCCGCCGACCTCGGCACCGCCACCAGCGCCAACAACTACTTCCGGCAGATCGGCGGCAGCGTGGGAGCCGCCGTGTTCGGCACGCTCTTCGCCGGCCGGCTGGCCGACGCGCTCGCCGTACGGCTGCCCTCCGGGGCCGGTCTGCCCGACCCGGAGTCGATCACGCCGCAGCTGGTCCACGCGATGGAGCCCGCCCTGCGCGACGCCTACATCCAGGCGTACGCCGACGCGATGCCCCGGATCTTCCTCTACCTCGTGCCGGTCCTCGTGCTCGGCCTGTTCTTCGCCTTCTTCCTCAAGGAGAAACCGCTGGTGTCCCACCACAGCCCCGAAACCGCGGCCGACCCCGCGACGATCCCCTCCGCCCGCACCGACTCCGCCGCCCCCTCCGCCGGCTTCCTCTCCGGGGTGCCGGTCTGCGGCAGCGTCCAGCACTCCGACGGCACGAAGGTCCCGCGCGCCGCCCTCACCCTCATCGACGTCCAGGGCCAGCAGGTCGGCAGGGGCGCCAGCGGGGACGAGGGACGGTACGCGCTGAGCGTGCCCGGCGCCGGTTCGTACGTCCTCATCGCCGCAGCCGGGGGCCACCAGCCGCAGGCCGTCAGCGTCACGGTGGGGGAGCGGCCCGTCGAGCTCGACGTGGTGCTCGGCGGGGCCGGCCGGCTGGCCGGGACCGTCGTGACCGCGGACGGCCTCCCCGTACGGGACGCTGCCGTCACCCTGACCGACGTACGCGGCGAAGTGGTCGCCTCCACCCGCAGCGGGCGCGAGGGCGGGTACGTGATCACGGAGCTGGTCGCGGGGGAGTACACCCTCGCCGCCTCCGCACCCGCCTTCCGGCCCGCCGCGCTGCCCGTCAGCGTGCAGGCGGCCAGGGAGACCCGGCAGGACATCGAGCTGGCCGGCGGCGCCGTGCTGCGCGGGGTCGTCCGGGCCACCGGCGGGCGGCCCGTCGAGGACGCCCGGGTGACGCTCCTGGACGCGGCGGGCAACGTGGTCGACACGCTGACCACCGGCCCCGACGGCTCGTTCCGCTTCGTCGATCTGTCCACGGGCGAGTACACCGTGATCGCCGCCGGCTATCCGCCGGTCGCCACCGTGCTCCAGGTCGCCGGCGGCGGGCGCACCGAACGGGACCTCCAGCTGGGCCACGAGGACTGATTCCGGTCGGTGGCCGCCCCGGGACGGCCACCGACGCGGTCCGCTCGCGCCCGGCGCACCACTCCCTCGGGGGCGATTCCGCCGATGACCGGCGACGCCGGACGCGGGGCCGTACCGTGGACGCACGCACCGCAGAGACTTGTGGTGAGGAAGGAGCCTTCCGCCCATGGACCTCGGGCTGCCGCCACAGAGGACACCACCACCGCGTGACGCCGCGGCGGGCCGCGTGCCGCTCGCCGTGGTCGTCGTCGACGGGGACGGACTCGTGTCGCACTGGTCGACCGGTGCGAGAAAACTCTTCGGGGTCTCCCGGGAGGAGGCCGTCGGCTGCCCCGCAGGTGATCTCCTGCCGGTGAGCGGGGCGTTACGGCGGCGCGGTGATCCGCTTCCGGAAGGGGCGTTCACCGAGTTCGGTCCCGAACTCGACAGTTCCCTCAGCGGCGGCGTCGCCTACCCGGCGGCGGGCCGGGCGCGCGTGGACGAACCGGACCGCGGGCGGATCGACGTGTTGTGGTGGGCCTATCCGCTGGTCGGCCCGGGCCCCGAGCGGCTCCTCGTGCTCGCCGCGGACTCGGGGCCGCTGCGCGGCGCCGGGGAGGGCGGGAGCCGGGACAACGAGACGATCGCCCCCGGGTTCGCCCTGCACACCGACTTCCCCGGCTACCAGGAGCTCTCCTCGCGGCTGCCCGAGATCCTGCCCAGCATGAGCGTCCAGGAGGCCACCAGGATCGTCTCCCAGGTACTCGAACTGGGCTACCCCGTCATCGAGTTCAGCCACCACGACCGGATCCCGGTCACCCCCGACTGGGGTGTGCCGCGACGCACCGGGCACCGCACCACCGACGGGCCGCACGACAGTGCCGGGGACTCGCCCGTCGTGCACACCGCGCCCCGCCCCGAGCTGGACCTCGAATACGCGGCGGTCCGCGAACGGCTGGAATTCCTCAACGAGGTCAGCGGCCGCATCGGCACCTCCCTCGACCTGGAACGGACCATCCGCGAGGTCACCAGTGCCGCCGTGCCCCGCTTCACCGACTTCGCCGGTACGCATCTGCGCGCCGCGGTCCTGGCCGGTGAGGGCTTCCCGGACGGGCCACCCGACGTCACGACCATCTGGCACCGCGTCTGGGTCGAGCACAACGACGAACCGGGCCGCTGGGACGACACCGTGCCCGTCGGCGAATCCATCGCCTTCCCGGAACACACCCCGTTCTTCCAGTGCATGGTCACCGGCGAGCCCGTCATCGTCCCGTACGTCAGCGAGGAGTTGAGCAACCGCATCTCGGGCGAGTTCGAGAAGCGCGACCTGCGCCCCCTGATCACGCACCGCTCCCTGCTCATCGTCCCGCTCAAGGCCCGTGACGTGGTGCTCGGTTTCATGGTGCTGATGCGCCGCCCCGGCCGGGAGCCCTTCGACGACATGGACCGCACCACCGGCGCCGAACTCGCCGCCCGGGCCGGGCTCGTCCTCGACAACGCCCGCATGTACACGTACCAGGAGAACGTCGCCGAGACCCTCCAGGACAGCATGCTCCCGCAGATCGAACCGCGCATGGCGGGCTGCGACATCGCGACCCGCTACCTGCCCGGCGCCCGGCTCGGCAGGGTCGGCGGCGACTGGTTCGACTCCGTGAAGCTGCCCGGCTCCCGGACCGCGCTCGTCGTCGGGGACGTCATGGGGCACGGCCTCAACTCGGCAGCGATGATGGGCCAGTTGCGGACCGCCGTGCTGACCATGGCCACCATGGAGATGCCGCCCGCCCAACTGCTGCGCAACCTCGACGACCTGGCCCAGCGGCTCGGCGAGCAGTACCTCGCGACCTGCCTCTACGCGGTCTACGACCCGATCCGCTCCGAGCTGCAGATCGCCAACGCCGGGCACATCCCGCCCGTGCTGGTCCGCGCCGAGGACGGCCGGGCCGAGCTGCTCGACCTCCCGACGGGTGCGCCGATCGGCGTCGGCCAGGTCGCCTTCGAGACAGCCACGGTGCGGGTACGCCCGGGCGACCGGCTGGTGCTCTGCACCGACGGCCTGGTCGAGGTGCGGGGCCAGGACATCGGCGCGGGCCTGGCCGCGCTGTGCGCCTCCGCGGCCCATCCCGCGGCGTCGATGGACGACGCCTGCGACACGATCATCCGGGCCCTGAACCCCCGTGGCGGCCGCAAGGACGACGTGGCCCTGCTGATGGCCCGGCTGAACGGGATCCCGGAGGGCGACGTCGCCGAGTGGCAACTGGCCCTGGACCCGCGCGAGGTGGCCCGGGCCCGCCGTCTGGTCCATGGCCGGCTCCTGGACTGGGACCTGCCGGAGGCGGTGGAGGCGGCCGAACTGATGGTCAGCGAGCTCGTCACCAACGCGGTGAAGCACGGGCGCTCGCATCACATCGGGCTCCGGCTCGTGCGCACCGGCGCCCTGTTGTGCGAGGTCAGCGATGACGAACCCGCCCCGGCCACGCTGCTGGGCGCCACCGCGGACGACGAGTCCGGCCGCGGGCTCGTCCTGGTGAGCAGCCTCGCCCGGGAGTGGGGTACGAGCACCACGGCGCGCGGCAAGACCGTCTGGTTCGAGCTGGCCCTCTCCCGCTTCCCGCACCCCCGGCCCGTCGCCTGGTGAGGAAGGCGGTCCACCAGGCGGTCGATGTGGTGCGCACCCTTGCCCCGAAGGGCGGAGGAAGGTAGTCCGGTGCTGAGCGAAAAGCCTCGCGACGGCCGGACTTGGGAGTACGCATGGATGTGTCACAGCGATACCGCGAGGCGTGGGAAGGGTTCTGGTCGGCGACCTCGGACTCGCCCGGGGAGGCGATCTGGGACGCCGCCCCCTCGCTGAGCGCCGTACCGCACAGCGAGCTGCTCCTGCCGTACGCCGACGCCTCACTGCCCGTCGTCGACCTGGGCTGCGGGAACGGCACCCAGACCCGCTACCTCGCCACCCGGTTCGCCCGCGCGATCGGCGTGGACCTCTCGCACGCGGCGATAGCGCACGCCCGCCGGGCGGACCCCGAAGGCGTCGCCGAGTTCGCCCAGCTGGACCTCGTCGACGACGACGCGGTGCGCGCCCTGCACGAGCGGACCGGCGACACGAACGTCTACATGCGGGCGGTCATCCACCAGAGCGAGCCCGAGGCCAGGCCGGCGGTCGCCGCAGCCGTGGCGACCCTGCTGGGGAAGCGGGGCCGGGCCTTCGTCGCCGAGCTGACCCCGGCCTCCAAGGCCGTGCTCCAGCAGGCGTCGGAGGTGCCGGGCGGGCCGCCCGAGAAGCTGCGGCGGGTCTTCGAGCACGGACTGAAACCGGCGGGCGCCACCGAGGAGGAGGTGCCGGAACTGCTGCGGGCGGCCGGACTGACCGTTCTGGACAGCGGTGACACGGCACTGCCGCAGACCGAGTACCTGCCGGACGGAACCCGGATCGACCTGCCGGCGCGGTGGTTCGTCCTGGCCGCCGCCCTCTGACGAGGCCGCGCACCGGCCCCGGGCGGGCCCTTCGTCCGGGGCCCGCCGGTGGTGCCGTCTCGGCGCAACAGGCGCGGCCGCCGCGCGACCGGCCGCGCACCGACGAGGGCGCCACGGAGGCCGGCGACACGCGCAGCGGCGGTCGCGCAGGCGGACGGGGCGTGCGCCGGGGCGCTGAGCGGCCGACCCCGTGCCTCAGTGACCGGTTCCCTCCCGCACGAGCGTCATCAGCGCCCGCGCTCCCGGGCTCATCGCCCGAGCGGCCGGCAGAACCACGACGCTCTCGTAATGCGGCTGGTCGATCCCGTCGAGGACCACCGCCACCAGCCCCGTCGCCTCGGGCTTGCGGGAGAAGTGGTGCGGGACCACCGCGATGCCGAGCCCTTCGTGCACCAGCTCCAGCAGGCTGTGCACGTCGTTGACCTCCAGCGCCACCGTGCGGCGCACCCGCGCGGCCGCGAACGCCTCGTCCGCGGCGCGGCGGGGACCGAAGTCCGGATGGAAGTCGATGAACGCCTCACCGGCCAGCTCGTCCCACGCGACCCGGTCCGTCGCGGCCAGGCGGTGGCCGGGCGAGCACAGCAGGACCATGGGCTCACGGGCCAGCGGGACCAGCTCGCCGCGCCACTCCACGGGGGAGACCGTGGCGGCGAAGGCGATGTCGAGCCGCCCGGCGGCCACGCCGTCCACCAGGTTCGTCGTCCCCTCCTGGCGGAGCCGGATCTCCATGTGCGGGTGTGCCCGGTGGAAGGCGGCGAGCAGCCGCGGCAGACTCACCCCGGCCACGCACTGCTCCACGCCCACCGAGAGGGTGCCGCGCAGCAGCCCCCGTACGGCGTCGACGGCGTCCTTCGCCGCCCGCGCCCCGGCCAGGGTGCGCTCGGCCTCGACCAGCAGGGCGCGTCCGGCCTCCGTCAGCCGGACGCTGCGGGTGGTCCGGCTGAACAGCGGGGTCCGCAGCTCCTGCTCCAGGGCCCGGACGGAGGCGGACAGGCCGGACTGCGACACGGCGACACGCTCGGCGGCCCGGGTGAAATGCTGCTCCTGGGCGACGGCGACGAAATGTTCCAGCTGGCGCAACTCCATGATTGAGAAATATAGGCGCTGAATCCCAGCGGAATCTCCTGTTGGACTGCTGGATCATTGTGAGCGAGCCTGGACCCCGCACGTCGTACTCCGCACAGAACCCGAACGATCACTCCCCCTGGAGCCCCGCATGTACATCCCGTCCGCCGACCGCTACCAGGACATGCCGTACCGGCGCACCGGGCGCAGCGGTCTCAAGCTGCCCGCCCTCTCGCTCGGGCTGTGGCACAACTTCGGCGGTGACCGGACGCCGGAGTCCCAGGGGCAGATCCTCCGCCGGGCGTTCGACCTGGGCATCACCCACTTCGACCTGGCGAACAACTACGGCCCGCCGCCCGGCTCCGCCGAGACGGCGATGGGCCGCGCGCTGGCGACCGACTTCGCCCGGCACCGGGACGAGATCATCGTGTCCACCAAGGCGGGCTACCTGATGTGGGACGGTCCGTACGGGGAGTGGGGCTCGCGCAAGAACCTCCTCTCCTCGCTGGACCAGAGCCTCACCCGCCTGGGCCTCGACTACGTCGACATCTTCTACTCCCACCGGCCCGACCCGGAGACGCCGCTCGAGGAGACGATGGGCGCACTCCACTCGGCGGTGCAGCAGGGCAAGGCGCTGTATGTGGGCGTCTCCAACTACTCGGCCGAGCAGACGAGGGAGGCCGCCCGGATCCTGAAGGACCTCGGCACCCCGCTGCTCATCCACCAGCCGCGCTACTCGATGCTGGACCGCTGGGTCGAGGACGGTCTGCTCACGGCCCTGGACGAGCTGGGCGTCGGCTCCATCGCCTACTCGCCGCTGGAACAGGGCATCCTCTCGGACCGCTACCTGCGCGGCATTCCCGAGGGCTCGCGCGCCGCGGGCAGCAGCCCGTTCCTGTCGGCCGAGGCGGTCACGCCCGAGCTGGTCGGCCGCCTTGTCGAGCTGAACGAGCTGGCCTCCGAACGCGGTCAGTCGCTGGCGCAGATGGCGCTGGCCTGGGTGCTGCGCGGCGGCCGGGTGACGTCGGCGGTGGTCGGCGCGAGCAGCGTGGCGCAGCTGGAGAACAGCGTCGAGGCGATCCGCAACCTCGACTTCGGCGACAAGGAACTCGCCAGGATCGAGAAGCTCCTGAAGGGCGCGAAGCGCCGCTGAACCACGACCGGCCGGCGCCCCGGACAGGGGCGCCGGCCGGACGCGTGCGGGAAGGGGGCGGGCGAGTTCGCGTCGTTCGAGGTCGACGCGGCCGATCCGGCGGGGGCGTTCCGGATGCGGCACGAGGAGTGCGCGCGCTCCCGGGCCGCCGTGGAGGCGGCCGAGTCCCTCGATCTGACCGGGAGCCCTGGCGGCGAGGTGCAGGCGCTGCGCCGCGTCCCCACGCACATGATCGAGGGGTACGCCCGCTACGACGGGCGGGCCGATCTGCCCGGGGAGTCCATCGACGGGAGCACCCCCGGCGCGTCGGCGGCCTCAGGCGTCGTCCGCTCGCAGCAGCAGGTGCAGCAGGCCGGGGAACCGGGCCTCGAACTCCTCGCGGCGCAGCCGGTTGACCCGCTTGGCGCCGAGGTCGCGCTGCTCCACCAGGCCCGCCCCGCGCAGCACCGAGAAGTGATGGCTGAGGGCGGCCTTGCCGACCGGCACGTCGAAACTGCCGCAGCTGCGCGTCCAGTCCTCGGAGTCCGCCAGTTCGCGGACCAGCTGGAGGCGGACCGGGTCCGCGAGTGCGGACAGGGCCCCGAGGACGGAGACCTCCGCCGGGTCGGTGTGCACGGGGGCGGCGCGGTGTCCGCTGCCTGCCGGCTGGTTGGGCATGTCCGCTCCCCGTGTTCGTGGCGGTGCTCGTGGCCGTGACGCTTGCCGAGTGTTCGATGAATATCTTACACTCCAAGTGTTCGCTTTTCGTTGAACACCATTCCAGGGGGCGGTCTGTCATGCGTGTGATCGAGTTCAAGGAGTACGGCGGCCCCGAGGTGCTGACCCTCGTCGAGACGGCCGTCCCGGAGCCCGGCCCCGGCCAGGTCACCATCGACGTCGCCTACGCCGGCGTCAACTTCGCTGATCTGAAGGCCCGTTCGGACGGATACCGGGTGCCGGAGCTGCCCTTCGTCCCGGGCCTGGAGGTCTCCGGCCGGGTACGAGCCCTCGGCGAGGGGGTCACGGGGCTGCACCCCGGCCAGGAGGTCGCCGCGTTCCTCGACGGCGGCGGATACGCGGACGTGGTGGCCGCGCCGGCCGCCACCGTCTTCCCGCTCCCCGACGGCGTCGGCCTGCGCACCGGGGCCACCCTGCCCACCGTGCTGCCGACCGCACACGCCCTGCTGCACGAGGTCGGGCGGCTGCGGGCCGGCGAGAGCGTGCTGGTGCAGGGCGCGGCCGGCGGAGTCGGCACGGTGGCCGGCCAGCTGGCCCGGGCCGCCGGCGCCGGAGCCGTGTACGGCGTGGTGTCCTCGGCCGCGAAGGCCGCGTACGCCCTCGACCACGGCTACGACGAGGTGTTCACCGGCGACACCTTCCCGGACGAGGTCCGCCGCACCACCGGCGGCCGGGGCGTCGACCTGGTCCTCGACCCCGTCGGCGGAGACACCCTGCGACGGGGAGTCGAGGCGCTCTCCGTCTTCGGGCGCCTGGTCTCCTTCGGCAACGCGAGCGGAGCACCGCCCTGGAGCGTCGGGCAGTCCGACCTCTACCCGGGCAGCAGGTCCGTGGCCGGCTTCTCGATCCTGGAGCTGGCCGCGAGTGACCCCGCCACCCTGCGTGCCGTCGCGGAGCGGTCCTTCCGCGCCGTGACCGACGGGCACGTCGACCTTCCGGTGACGGCCGAGTTCGCGCTGGCGGACGCGGCCGACGCGCACCTCCTGATGGAGGGGCGCACGTCGACCGGCAAGCTGGTCCTGCGCATCGGCGGCTGAGCGATCCGGGCCCGGGACGGCTGAGCGCTCCCGGGCCCGGCAGGGCCCGCCGCCACGCCGAGGCCCGGTCCTCGCCGCGTCGGCGCGCCTGCGCCCGGCACCATCGCCCGGAGCACGCGCCCTCGGGCCCGGGCCTTCAGTGGAATGGACCTATGGAGGTCCGGACAGCCCTGGCCTGCGCGTTCGGCGGCGCGTACCGTGTGGCCGCATGAAGATCCTCGTCAGCGCCGACATGGAAGGCGCCACCGGCGTGACCTGGCCGGCCGATGTGCTGCCCGGCACGCCCCAGTGGGAGCGGTGCCGCTCCCTGTTCACCTCGGACGTCAACGCGGCCGCCCTCGGTTTCTACGACGGGGGCGCCGACGAGGTGCTCATCAACGAGGCCCACTGGACCATGCGCAACCTCCTGCTGGAGCGGCTCGACGACCGGGTCCAGATGCTCACCGGCAAGCACAAGTCGCTCAGCATGGTGGAGGGCATCCAGCACGGCGACGTCGATGCCGTCGCCTTCGTCGGCTACCACACGGGCGCCGGCACGGAGGGCGTGCTGGCCCACACCTACCTGGCCAACTCCCTCACCGGGGTGTGGCTGAACGGAACCAGGGCCAGCGAAGGGCTGCTCAACGCCCACGTGGCCGCGGAGTACGGCGTGCCCGTCGTCCTCGTCACCGGCGACGACCTGACCTGTGTGGACGCGAAGGGCTACGCCCCCGACGCACGGACGGTCGCGGTCAAGGACTACGTGTCGCGCTACGCCGCGGTCTGCCGTACCCCCGCGCGTACCGCCGCCGACATCCGTGCGGCGGCCAAGGAGGCGGTCGCACTCGCCGGGCGGCACACACCGGTGGACGGCGGCCCCTTCACCGTGGAGCTGGAGTTCGACGCCGAACACCTGGCCGCGGCGGCCACCGTCGTACCCGGCGTGGCGCCCGCCGGCGAGAGGCGGGTCGCCTACACGAGCGCGACGATGTACGAAGGAATCCGCACGTTCAAGGCGGTGACGACGATCGCGTCGTCCGCCGTGGAGGAACAGTATGGCTGAGGCGAGCACACCCCAGGACGGCGTCGACGCGCTCGCGCTCGGCGAATCGGTGACGTTCACCTCCGAACTGATCCGGATCGACACCACCAACCGGGGCGGCGGCGACTGCCGCGAACGCCCGGCCGCCGAGTACGTCGCCGAGCGGCTCGCCGCCGCCGGACTCGAACCGGCGATGCTGGAGCGCACGCCCGGCCGCACCAACGTGGTCGCCCGCATCGCGGGCACCGACCCGTCCGCGGACGCCCTCCTGGTCCACGGCCACCTGGACGTCGTGCCCGCCGAGGCCGGCGACTGGAGCGTGCACCCCTTCTCCGGCGAGGTGCGCGACGGAGTCGTCTGGGGCCGCGGCGCCATCGACATGAAGAACATGGACGCGATGGTCCTCGCCGTCGTCCGCTACTGGGCCAGGGCCGGCATCCGCCCCCGCCGCGACATCGTGATCGCGTACACCGCCGACGAGGAGGCCAGCGCCGATGACGGCTCCGGCTTCCTCGCCGACCGGCACGCCGCACTGTTCGAAGGGTGTACCGAAGGCATCAGCGAGTCCGGCGCCTTCACCTTCCACGCCGGGCCGAACATGCCGCTCTACCCGATCGCCGCGGGCGAACGCGGCACCGGATGGCTCAAGCTCACCGCCCACGGCAAGGCGGGGCACGGCTCCAAGGTCAACCACGCGAACGCGGTCAGCGCACTGGCCGCGGCCGTCGCCCGCATCGGCGACCACGAATGGCCGGTGCGCCTCACGCCCACGGTCCGCGCCGCCCTCACCGAGATCGCCGCGCTGCACGGCATCCACCCCGACCTCGACGCCCCCGGCTTCGACGTGGACGAACTCCTCGGCAAGATCGGGCCGGCCGCCGACCTCGTCGCGCCCACCGTCCGCAACAGCTCCAACCCGACGATGCTGGAGGCCGGTTACAAGGTCAACGTGATCCCGGGCCACGCCACCGCGTACATCGACGGCCGGATGGTCCCCGGCGGCGAGGACGAGTTCCACGCCACGATGGACCGGCTGACGGGACCCTCGGTCGACTGGGAGTTCCACCACCGTGAGGTGCCCCTCCAGGCGCCGGTCGACTCGCCCACGTTCGCCAAGCTCCGAGCGGCCGTCGAGCGGTTCGACCCCGACGGCCACGTCGTGCCGTACTCCATGTCCGGCGGCACCGACGCCAAGCAGTTCTCCCGGCTCGGCATCACCGGCTACGGCTTCTCGCCGCTCAAGCTGCCCGTCGGTTTCGACTACCAGGCCCTCTTCCACGGTGTGGACGAGCGCGTGCCCGTCGAGGCGCTGCACTTCGGTGTCCGGGTCCTGGACCACTATCTGCGTACCGCCTGAACCACTCGGGGGAAACGATCATGAAAACCGCAGCGGCCTACGGAAGCTGGCCGTCTCCGATCGACGCCGCGCTCGCCGCCTCCCGCGACGGCCGCCCCGAGTACGTGGGGGCGGTCGGGGACGAGCTCTGGTGGACGGAGCCGCGCCCGGCCCAGGCCGGCCGGCGCGCCCTGGTCCGCAGGTCGCCGGACGGCGCCACCGCGGAGCTGCCCGCGCCGTGGAACGTGCGCAGCCGCGTCATCGAGTACGGCGGAAGGCCCTGGGCCGGCACCGAACGCGCCGAGGGCGGACCGCTCATCGTCTTCGTCCACTTCGACGACCAGCGGCTGTACGCCTACGCCCCCGACGAGCCGGGCGCACCATGGCCCCTGACCCCCGTCTCCACGATCGGCGGCGGGCTGCGCTGGGCCGACCCACGGCTGCATCCCGAGCGGGGCGCGGCGGGCGAAGTGTGGTGCGTCCTGGAGGAGTTCACCGGCGATGCCCCCACCGAACTGCGCCGGGTGATCGCCGCCGTCCCGCTGGACGGCTCGGCGGCCGACGACCGGTCGGCGGTACGCGAACTCTCCGACGGCCGGCACCGGTTCGTCACCGGCCCCGAGGTCTCGCCCGACGGGCGGCAGGCGGCCTGGATCGCCTGGGACCATCCGCGGATGCCGTGGGACGGCACCGAGGTGATCCTCGCCGACATCGGCGAGGACGGCACGTTCCGCGACGCCCGCACCTTCGCGGGCGGCCCGGACGAATCCGTGCCGCAGGTCCGGTGGAGCGCCGACGGCCAGCTGCTGTTCGCCGGCGACCGCAGCGGGTGGTGGAACCTGTACCGCGGCGTTCCGGACGGCAGCGCCGTCGATGAACTCTGCCCCCGCGAGGAGGAGTTCGCGGGACCTTTGTGGAAGATCGGGCTCAACTGGTTCTGTCCGCTGGACAACGGCCTCATCGCGGCCCTCCACGGCGTCGGATCCACCACACTCGGCATCCTCGACCCGGAGACGGGCGACCTCGTCGACATCGCCGGGGGCTGGACCGAATGGGCCGAGACCCTTGCCGTGCAGGGGAGCCGCGTCATCGGCATCGCGGCGAGCCCGCGCAGCGCGTACGAGATCGTGGAACTGGACACCGCGACCGGGCACACCCGGATCATCGGCGCACCGCACGAGGACGCGGTCGACCCGGCGTACTACCCCGAGCCGTCCGTCCGCACCTTCACCGGCCCCGGCGGCCGCGAGATCCACGCCCAGGTCTACCCGCCGCACAGCCCCGACCGCACCGGCCCGGCCGGCGAACTGCCGCCGTACGTGGTGTGGGCCCACGGCGGCCCCACCGGCCACGCCGCACTCGTACTCGACCTGGAGATCGCGTACTTCACCTCGCGCGGCATCGGCGTCGCCGAGGTGAACTACGGCGGCTCCACCGGCTACGGCCGGGCCTACCGCAACCGCCTGCGCGAACAGTGGGGCGTCGTCGACGTGGAGGACTGCGCCGCCGTCGCCGGTGCGCTCGCCGCCGAGGGAACCGCCGATCCCCGCCGGCTCGCCGTCCGCGGCGGCAGCGCCGGGGGGTGGACCGCCGCCGCCTCGCTGACCGGGACCGACGTCTACGCCTGCGGCACGATCATCTACCCCATCCTGGATCTGACCGGCTGGGGCACCGACGAGACCCACGACTTCGAATCGCAGTACCTGGAGTCCCTGGTCGGCCCGCTCGCCGAGGTCCCCGACCGCTACCGCGACCGATCACCGGTCAGCCGCACCGCCGGGCTCACGACCCCCTTCCTGATCCTCCAGGGGGAGGACGACCCGATCTGCCCGCCCGTGCAGTGCGAACGGTTCCTGGAGGCGGTCCGGGGGCGCGGCATCCCGCACGCCTATCTCACCTACCCGGGCGAAGGACACGGATTCCGGCGCGCCGAGACCATGATCAGCGCGCTGGAGGCCGAACTCTCTCTGTACGCGCAGACCTTCGGGATCGACCGGAGCGACGTGCCGCGGCTGGAGCTGGGGACGTGACCCTCGCGCCCCCGGCCCTCGCCCCTCTGACCAGGCCCGCCCGGCTGCGCGCGGGCGCCAGGGTCGCCGTCGTCTCCCCGAGCGGACCGGTGCCCGCCGACCGGCTGGAGCCGGGCCTCGACCTGCTGCGCGGCTGGGGGCTCGACCCGGTCGTGATGCCGCACGTGCTGGACGTGCACCGGGAGTTGGAGTACCTCGGCGGCAGCGACGAGGCGCGGGCCCGGGACCTCCAGGACGCCTGGTGCGATCCGTCCGTCGACGCGGTGATCTGCGCCCGCGGGGGATACGGGGCGCACCGCATGGTCGATCTGGTGGACTGGGCGGCGATGCGGGCCGCCGGGCCCAAGGTGTTCGTCGGCTACAGCGACATCACCGTCCTCCACGAGGCGTTCGCCCTGCGGACGGGGCTCGTCACCCTGCACGGCCCCATGGTGGGGACGGAGGTCTTCCTGAAGGACCCGCCGACCCAGGAGTCACTGCGGGCCACCCTGTTCGAGCCGGAGACGGTGATGACGCTGGGGCTCGACGACGCGAGAGCGCTGGTGCCGGGCCGGGCCCGGGGCATCACGTACGGCGGCTGTGTGAGCCTGCTCGCCGCCGACCTCGCCACCCCGCACGCCCGCACCTCGGCCCGGGGCGGTCTGCTGGTCATCGAGGACACCACCGAGGATCCGTACGGCATCGACCGTATCCTCACCCAGCTGCTGCGGGCCGGGGCGCTCGACGGCATAGCCGGGGTGGCCTGCGGTTCGTGGGTGGGCTGCGGGCCGTACGAGCGCGTCCGGGCGGTGCTCGCCGACCGGCTCGGCCCCCTGGGCGTGCCCGTCGTCGAGGAGCTCGGCTTCGGCCACGGCCCCACCGCGCTGACGATTCCCCTCGGGGTGCCGGCCGTGCTGGACGCTCCGGCGGACGGCGGCCCGGCGACGCTCACGGTCGAGGTCCCGGCACTGGTCTGAGCGAACCGAACCCGGCCCCGCCCCCCCGGATCCGCACGCGCACCCCGTCCCGGATGCGTACGCGTGCCGGAACCCGGATCTGCACGCGCACGGAACCCGACCCGCGACGGCCCAGGTGTGATGCCCGGGCCGTCGCGGGTCTCCGGCGTGCACCGGGGCATGGTCCGGACGGGGCCGCGACGCCCGGAAGCTGAGCGGCCCTCAGGAAAACGCCGTCCTGGGCGTTGACACCGCTATGACCTGTGTCACAGCATGAGCGCGACCCAATACTTACCGGTCGGTAAGGTGTCCTCGGTGTGGAGGTCCTCGTGTCGCGTGCTGTCTCCGGTTCCCTCTTCCGGTCGCGGTCGAAGTCGTCGAAGTCGTCGAAGCCGCTGTCCCGCAAACCACTGGCCCTCGTCGCCGGGGCCGCGCTCGCCGCACCCCTCGTGCTCGCCGGCACCGCACAGGCGGGCACGGCGGCCCTGTCCGCGTACACCGTCACCCCGCTGAAGTTCACCGTGTCCGCAGGCGGCCGCTCCTGCACCGTGGACGCCGACCTCTACCGGCCCGCCGGAGCCGACGCCCTGCACAGGGTGCCCGCCGTGCTCGCCACCAACGGCTTCGGCGGCAGCAAGTCGGACGGGTCGACCGACGGCATCGGCAAGGCGTTCGCCTCCCGCGGCTACGCCGGACTCGTCTACTCCGGCCTGGGCTTCGGCAAGTCCGGCTGCCTCATCACCCTCGACGACCCGGAGACGGACGGCAGGGCGGCGGCCGCCCTCGTGGACTTCCTCGGCGGGACACGCGCCGCCGACGACGGCACCAGGGCCGACTTCGTCACCCAGGACGGCCCTGGAGACCCCACGGTCGGCATGATCGGCGGTTCCTACGGCGGTGCGATCCAGATGGCCACCGCGGCCGTGGACCCCCGCGTCGACGCGCTCGTCCCGCTCATCACCTGGAACGACCTCGGCTACGCGCTCGCCCCGAACAACACCGGAGCGGCCCGCGGCGTCTCGTCCGACACCGCCGGCGTCTTCAAATGGCAGTGGACCAACGGCTTCTACCTGATGGGGGAGGGCCAGACGATCCTCAGTCCCAGCCTCGACCCGTCGCGCTTCGGCAGCCTCGACTGCCTCCACTTCGCCGCGCAGGCGTGCGACACCATCCGGCTGCTCAACTCCGGCCGCTACCCCGCGGGCCGGACCGCCGCCATGCTCGACTACGCGCGGAGCGTCTCGCCCGTCTCGTACCTGAAGCGCGTCAAGGCGCCTACCCTGCTGATCCAGGGCCAGGCCGACAGCCTGTTCAACCTGAACGAGGCCACCGCCACGTACCGGACGCTCAAGGCGCAGGGCACCACGGCCAAGATGATCTGGCAGGCATGGGGACACAGCGGCGGCCAGGCGCCGGGCGAACTCGACCTGGGCCAGGGCAATCTGGAGAGCAGCTACGTCGGCGGCCGCATCCTCGCCTGGTTCGACCGCTACCTCCGTCACACGTCCACGACGGACACCGGACCCGAGTTCGCCTATTACCGTGACTGGCAGAGCGGCTACGGAACCGCGGACGCCGTCCCCGGTCCGACCCGGACGATGTACCTCTCCGGTGACGGCAAGCTCGTCGACGACCGCGCCGGGGTCACGCGCGGCAGCCGCCAGTACGCCAACTGGCTGATCCCCACCAGTCACTCGGAGAGTTCGCTCGCCGGCCTCATCGGACTGCCCGACCCGAAGCCGTACGACACCAAGGGCACCTACCTCGGCTGGACGAGCGCCCCGCTCGCCTCGGCCGTCGATGTGGTCGGGGCCCCGAAGGCCACGCTGAAGGTCGTCTCCCCGCAGACGGAGCGTGTCCAGAACAGCGGTGACGCCGCCGACAAGCTCGTCCTGTTCGCCAAGATGTACGACGTGGCGCCGGACGGGAGCAGGACCCTGGTGAACCGGCTCGTCTCGCCGGTCCGGGTGCCGGACGTGACCCGCTCCTTCACCGTCCAGCTGCCCGGCATCGTGCACCGGTACGAGGCGGGGCACCGGCTGGAATTCGCGATCGCGGCCAGCGACGACGCGTACTTCGGCAACCGCGGCATCAAGCCCGTCACCGTCGTCAGCGCCCCCGGGGACACGGGAGTGCTGGAACTGCCGGTGGTCGGCGCGCCGGTGAAGTGACGCGGCAGCGCCGGAGCGCGGCCGTCACCCGAACGGCCGCGCTCCACCGCCCCGGGCGCCTGGAAGGAGTCATGGTGGTGCCCGGGGGCTGTGGCGTACCGCAACCAGGGAAGGGGCCGCTTCATGAGCCCGAAGGACGTGTCGAGCGGCAGCAAGCACAGCGCGGGCGCGTTCTCGCCGGCCCGCATCCTGGTCCTCGTCATCGCGGTCCTGTCGATCGTGTTCATCGTGGAGAACACCAAAGAGGTCGAGGTCCGCCTCATCATTCCGCTGGTGACCATGCCGATGTACGTGTGGCTGATCGTGATGTTCCTGGCCGGAATGGCCTGCGGGGCGTACGTCTTCCGCAGGCGCACCGCCAAGTAGGGGCTGTCCCCCGGCCCCGCCCGCGCGACCCTTAGGCTGGTCCGATGTCCGACCGCACCTACCTCGCCGAGGGCCCGCGCACGGCGATCCGCCCGTTCACGTACACCGATGCGGACGAGTTCACCGCCCGCGCCCGGGAGAGCCGCGCGCTGCACCGTCCCTGGCTGTTCCCGCCCGCCGACCCCGACGCGTACGCCGCCTACGCGAGCGTGCTCATCGAGGACCCGGCGCGAGCGGGATTCCTGGTGTGCGAGAGGAACGGAGCGGCAGGGGGTGCCACCGACGGGGCGATCGCCGGATTCATCAACATCAACAACATCGTCATGGGCGGATTCCGCTGCGGCGCGCTCGGCTACGGTGCCTTCGCGCACGCGGCCGGGCGCGGCCTGATGAGCGAGGGGCTCGGTCTCGTCCTCGGGTACGCCTTCGGTCCCCTCGGCCTGCACCGGCTCGAAGCCAACATCCAGCCCGGGAACTCCGGCTCGATCGCCCTGGTGCGCGGGGCGGGATTCCGGCTGGAGGGCCTCTCGCCGGACTTCCTGTTCATCGACGGGGCCTGGCGCGACCACGAGCGGTGGGCCCTCACGGAGGAGATGCGCTGAGACCCGCGGGCCGTCACCCCGAGGGCGCGCCGGCGCCGGGGTGGCGTCGCGCCGGTGCGCAGCCGGCCGCCGGGGAGAGGAGCCGGGCCGCGGTGCGGCCGGCCACCGCGCGGATGCGCTCGGCCGCGGCGTCGCCGGCCGGTGCTCAGCCCGCCGCAGTCTGCGCGTCCAGCGCGGCGAACAGCCAGTCGTGCGCGGACCCGGGGGTCGGCTCCGGCGGGCCGCCCGGAGCGGTGATCACGTCGGCCGTCAGCTCCCAGTACCGGTCGATCCGCGGGTCCGCGGCGAGCTGACCGGCGAGCCGCCTGCGGAAAGCCGGGGTGTCCCGGCTGCCGTACGCGCGCGCGTAGGCGTCCACGAAACTGTCCAGCTCCTCACCCGGGCGGGGTGCGCCGCCCTCGCGCAGCCGGGCGCCCGCCAGCTCGTACGCCTGGGCGAGACCCGCGTACAGAACCGCTGACGCGCGGGCTCCGGAGCCCTTGTGCGCCTCGGGCTGGGGCTGCTCGCCGCCCGTGCACGGACGGGTGACGAGTGCGTTCAGCCGGGCGAAGGCCAGCACCTGGGCCGGGTCCGGGTCGTCGGGGGGCCGGGCCACCGCCACCTCCAGGAACGCGGTCCTCGCCCGGGCCGGCATCCGCGGCGGCAGCCAGGCCCGCCAGAAGCGGGCCATCGGGGCCGTGCTCGGCGGGGCGGCCACCGCCCCGATCAGGCGCAACCGGTCGGCCCGCTCCCCGGGCGGGCACTCCAGCACCAGCCGCATCCCCGCCTCGCGCCAGCGCAGGGCTGTCAGCTGCGAGCCGAGATCCCGCAATTGCCCGGCGACGGCGTCCTCCAGTGCCCCCTGTGCCCCGTCCGCCTCCTCGTCGAGCACGCGCCGCACCTCGCGCACCGGCAGCCCGAGGGTGCGAAGGGAGCGGAGGAGACGCAGCCGGTCGAGGGCGTCCGGGCCGTAACGGCGGTGCCCGCCCGCGCTGCGGGAGGCCTCCGGCAGCAGGCCGTTGTCGGAGTAGAAGCGGACGGCCTTGACGGTGACGCCCGCGCGCTCGGCGAGCTCGCCGATGCTGCACAGGCCGTCGGGCGGCGTGAACACTTGAACCTCCCTCTGAGGGAGCTTCTACGGTACCGGCGACGGCGGCCGGGATGATCGGGACCGGTCCGCCGACGACGGATCGCAGAGGAGAGGCTCATGACCGAATTCATCCTGGTGTCAGGCATGTTCACCGGCCCCCACGTGTGGGAGGAAACCGCTGCCCGCCTGGCCTCCGCGGGCGCCGGTGTGCGCACGGCGGCCCTCACCGGTCTCGGCGGGCGGCGGGGCGAGGGGACGGCGGGCATCGACCTGGAGACGCACATCGGAGATGTGCTCGCGCTGATCGACGCGGTGGGCGCCGAGTCCGGCCCGGACCGGGAGATCGTGCTCGTGGGGCACGGCTACGGGGTCCACGCGGTGCTGGGCGCCGCCGACCGTCGCCCGGAGCGCATCGGCCGGATCGTCTGCGTGGACACGGGGCCGGGCCAGGACGGAGCGCCCGCGCTGGCCGCCGTTCCCGACCGGTCCGTGCGCGAGGAGGTGGCCGGGCGGGCCGGTGCGGAGAGGGACGGCGGGGGTCTGGCCGCCCCGGCCCGCGAGGAGTGGCAGCGCTGGGGGAGCACCGCGGGCATCCCCGAAGCGGCGCTGGACCGCCTGACCGCCCTCGCCTCGCCGCAGCCCCTCGGCACCCTGCTCCAGCCGCTGCGGCTGACCGGCAGGGCGGCGTCGCTGCCCGTGACCGGGGTGCTGTGCACGGCCAACGGCTCGACGATCGAGATGGTCCAGCGGCGGGTGGACCTCGGCGACCCCGCCTTCCAGCCGCTGGCCGCACCTCAGGTGTCCTTCTTCGAACTGCCCACCGGCCACTGGCCGATGCTGTCCCTGCCGGCCGAGCTGGCCGAGGACCTGCTGCGGGCGGCGGCGGGCGAAGGACACCGGCTGGTCCCACCCGGCTCCTCCGAACCGCCCGCGCACCTGCGGCCGTTCCTGCTGGACCTCCCCCAACTGCCGTGCGAGCGGACCGGGAACGTCGACCTGTACGTGCCCGACGCCGACGGTCCCCGGCCTGCCGTGGTGTTCGTCCACGGCGGCCCGGTGCCTGCCGGGGCCCTGCCGACGCCACGGGACTGGCCGGTCCTCCAGGGCTACGCGCGATACGCCGCGAGGGAGGGCGCGGTCGGGGTGACGCTCGATCACCGTCTGCACGACATGACCGACTACCCGCGCGCCGCCGCGGACGTGGCCGCCGCGGTCGAGCGTGTCCGGGCCGATCCGCGGGTGGACGCGGACCGGATCGCGCTGTGGTTCTTCTCGGGCGGCGGCCTCATCGCGGCGGACTGGCTGAGGCGGCCGCCGGCCTGGCTGCGCGCGCTGGCGGCCTCCTACCCGGTGCTCGCCCCGCAGGCGGGCTGGGGCCTGGTCGACAGCCGGTTCCGCCCGGTGGACGCGGTGGCGGGCGCGGGCACCCTGCCCCTTCTCATCACGCGGGCAGGGCGTGAAGCGCCCGAGATCGCCGTCACCGTCGAGGAGTTCCTGACCGCGGCCGGCCGGTGCGGGGCCCACGTCGAGGTGGTCGACGTACCTCACGGCCGCCACGCGTTCGAGACCCTCGACCCGACGGAGGAGTCGCGCGAGGCCGTGCACCGCGCGATGCGCTGGGTGAGGGGCCGTCTGTCCGTCTGAGCGGCCCGCGGGGCGCGCCGGAACGGGCGTACTCATGGCGGGGGCGGAGCGCTTCCCGCGAGGACTTCACGGTCCATCTGTTCTTTTCGTGCATACGTCCGGACGGCTCGGGCAGGCGACCGGAAGCCACGAAAGACGGAGGCCGGTCAGTGAGCGGGCTTCCCCGGCGACAGGTGAGGGATGAGTACGGAGAAGGACAGCGAAAAGGAGCACGACGAAAAGCGCATCGACGTTCCCACCGCCATGCGAAATGCCTCGGCGCAGCTCACGGAACTGCTGCGGTGCGAGCCGGGGTCGGTCTCCTCGGTGAAGGCGACCGACGACGGCTGGACGGCGGATGTGGAAGTGGTCGAGGTGGAGAGAGTGCCGGACACCATGAGCGTGATGGCCTCCTACCGGGTGCAACTCGACCCCCAGGGAAGGCTGATGTCCTACGAAAGGCTGCGGCGTTATGCCAGAGGTCAGATAGACCGGCGCTGAATTCCGGCGTCAGAAGGAACGAAGATCACCGAACGGAAGATCACCGAAAGGAGTTCCCCATGACACTCGTGCAGCAGAGCAATGCCACGTCCGGCGGGAGCGGCTCGGGAAATCTCTACGACGTACTCGAGCTCATACTCGACCGCGGTCTGGTCATCGACGCATTCGTCCGCGTGTCCCTGGTCGGCATCGAAATCCTGAAAATCGATGTCCGGGTGGTGGTCGCCAGTGTCGACACCTACCTGCGGTTCGCCGAGGCGTGCAACCGGCTCGACCTCGAGTCCGGCCGCAAGGCGCCGAGCCAGCTCACCGACCTGGTCGGCGACATGACGGAGAGCGGCGCCAAGGGCAAGTCCAAGGGTGCGCTGAGCGGTGCCGTCGAGGCGTTCAGCGAGTCGTTGCAGGGCAAGCGCGACGAGCCCGAGGAGGAGCCCCGCAAGCGCCCGGCCCGCAAGTCCACGTCCAGCCGTCAGACCCAGCGACGCGAGGAGTAACGGTGTCCACCTACATCTACGCCATCACCGCCGCCGACCACCCGCTGCCGCTGAACGGCCTGCACGGCGTGGGCGAACCGCCCTCGGCGCTGCGCACCGTGCGCACCGGCCGGCTGGCCGCCGTGGTCAGTGACGCGCCCCCCGGGCTCCGCGCCAAGCGACGCGACGTCATGGCCCATCAGAGCGTGCTGGAGACGCTGATGGCCGGCGGCGCGACCCTGCCCATGCGCTTCGGCCTGGTGGGCCCCGGTGACGAGGAGGTCACCGCGGTCCTGGACCGGGAAGCCGACACGTACGCCGAGCGGCTGGCGGAACTGGACGGCCGGGTGGAGTACAACCTCAAGGCCGGCCGGGACGAGGACGACCTCCTGCGGGAGATCATGGCCGAGTGCGACGGGATACGGCAGCTCAACGAGCGGGCGCGCGCCGAGGGCCGTCATGACGACCGGGTCGCCCTGGGAGAGGCCGTGGCCCAGGAGGTGGCCGCCCGCCACCGGAAGGAGGCCGAGGAGGTGGCGGGCCGGCTGGCGCCCGTCGTCACCGGGTGCTCCCAGGCGGATCCGGCTCCCCAGCACTTCCTCAACCTGTCCTTCCTCGTCCCCCGTGCGGAGACCGAGACCTTCGTGGCAGCCGTCCGGCGCGAGGCCGACCAGCGGGGCGACGCGTACGAGTTCACGCTGACCGGTCCGCTGCCCCCGTACAGCTTCGTCTGACGGCGGCCCGTACGGCTCCCCGGAGCCGGAGGGAGGTGATCAGCCTTCATGGGCTTCATCACCGGCATCCTGACCCTGCCGCTGGCTCCCGTCCGGGGCACGGCCTGGGTCCTCGACCAGGTCGTCCACGCCGCCGAGGAGGAGTTCTACAACCCCGAGCCGGTGCGCGCCCAGCTCGCGCAACTGGAACGGGACCTGAACAACGGCCTCATCGACGACGAGGAGTTCGACCGGCGCGAGGACGAACTCCTCGACCGGCTCGATGAGATCGAGGAGTACCGACGCAGTACACGGCAGACACCGTGACCCACACCCACACCTACACGTGACCGGGGGAGATTCGAGGTGCATCGACGATGACACAGCATGCCAAGATCGGCGCCGCTCTGGTAGGGGGATACCTGCTGGGGCGTACCAAGAAGGCCAAACTCGCCCTGGGATTCGGGATGTTCCTCATAGGCAAGAAGATCGATCTCGACCCGCGGCAGATCGGCAGAATGCTGGCCGACTCACCGGTTCTGGGTTCTCTCAACGACCAGGTCCGCAAGGAGCTGGTGGACGCCACCAGAACGGCGGCCACCAAGGCCGTCACCCAGCGGGCCGGCAGCCTCGCCGACTCGCTGCAGAAGCGCACCCGGGCCCTGGGGACCGGTCCGGAGAACGACGACGAGGACGCGTACGAGCCCGAGGACGAGGCGGAGTACGAGGACGAGGCGGACCAGGACGAGGGCGAGGAGCGAGAGCCCGCCCCGCGCAAGGCCGCCGCGAAGTCCGGGTCCAAGGCCGCCGCCTCGAAGAGCCGGTCCTCGTCCGGTACCGGCAGGTCCGGGAGCAGGTCCGGGAGTACGGGCAAGTCCTCCGCCCCGGCGCGCAAGCGCACGGGAGCCGCCCGTAAGACCGCGGCCTCCGGCGCCCGCAAGGCCCGGGGAGGCGACGATGCCTGAATCCGCACGTGGCGGCATCAAGGACGCCGTGCTCGCGAACCCGGCCACCGACCGCCTCAAGGACGAGCTGCAGAACTACCTGCGGACCCGGGCGGAACACACCGTGACCCAGCTGGGCCATCGCCTGGGCGAGTCGGTGTCCAAGCTCGCGGAGCCGGGCAGCGGGGGCGGCGCACTCAAGGGCCTCGCCAAGGGCGGCAAGGCCCTCGGTGAAGGCAAGTCCCCCGCTCAGGCCGCCCTGACCGCCGGCGCCTCCCACCTCAAGGACACCGTCAAGGACAAGGTGAAGGGCTGGTTCGGCAAGGGGCGCAAGTCCGGCGGCGGCAAGTCCAAGAGCGTCACCGTCGTCGAGGACATCGACGTCGGCGTGCCGGTCCGCGAGGCGTACGACCAGTGGACGCAGTTCCAGGAGTTCAGCACGTTCGCCAAGGGCGTGGTGAGCGTGGAGAAGGCGGACGACACCACCAGCAACTGGAAGGTGAAGGTCGCCAAGTCCACCCGCAGTTGGAAGGCGAACGTCACCGAGCAGGTCCCCGACGAGCGCATCACCTGGACCACCGAAGGCGCCAAGGGCACGGTCAAGGGCGTGGTCACCTTCCACGCCATCACCGAGGATCTCACCCGCGTCCTGCTGGTCCTCGAGTACTTCCCCAAGGGCCTGTTCGAGAAGACCGGCAACATATGGCGCGCCCAGGGCCGCCGCGCCCGGCTCGACCTCAAGCTCTACCGCAAGTTCCTCATGATGCGCGGCGAGGCGACCGACGGCTGGCGCGGCGAGATCCGTGACGGAGAAGTCGTCCTCACCCACGACGAAGCGGTCGAAGAGGAAGAGGCGCGGAACGACGAGGGCGCCGGGCCCGACGACGAGCACCCTCGGGACGACGCGGACGAGCGGGCCGAGGACGAGCCGGCCGAGGACGAGCGGCCGGAGGACGAAGCCGACGGCGCGTACGACGACGAGGAGCCCCCGGCGGACGAGTGGGAGGAGCCGGAGGACGCCGAGGACGAGGAGGAGCCCGCGTACGAGGACGCCGCCGACACGGAACAGGACGAGGAAGCGGCGGACGAGGAAGCGGCGGACGAGGACGCCCCCGAGGCCGAGGAACAGGACGACGAGGCGGAGGAGGAGCCCCGCCCGGCTCGCCGCTCCCGACGCCGTGCGGCACACGCCGACCGGTGACTCGAAGACCGCGCAGGCACCCGCACCGAAACCACGGAAAGGCGTGAGACATCGTGTCCGACTCACTCGCCGGCCGGCTGCCAGCCGCCCCCCGGGCCGGCGCCCCGGCGTACGGGCAGCAGGGCGGGTCGGCCAACCTCGCCGACATCCTGGAACGGGTGCTGGACAAGGGCATCGTCATCGCCGGCGACATCCAGATCAACTTGCTCGACATCGAGCTGCTCACCATCAAGCTCCGCCTGCTCGTCGCTTCCGTCGACAAGGCGAAGGAGATGGGCATCGACTGGTGGGAGAACGATCCCTCGCTCTCCTCACGGGCCCGCCCCCCTCGCGAGACGGAGGGACGCGCCCCGCGCGAGGCCGACGCCCTGGACGGGTCGGGGAGCGAAGCCCTCGCGGCGGAGAACGAGCAGTTGCGTGCCGAGCTGGCCCGTCTGCGATCGGCCGCGGGGCTCCCGGGGCCCGCTGAGGCCGAGGGGCAGGCCGCTGCGGCCCACCAGGAGGAGGAACGATGAGCTCCCTGCCCAACCCACCCGCCGGCTTCACGGACCCGGACGTCGAGGACGTGACGTACGTCTACGCCGTCGGCCGTGACACCCCCGCCCTCCACGGGCTGGCCGCCCGGCTGCCGGGCGTGGACGGCCGGCCCCTGCGCCCGGTCGGCGGGGGAGGGCTGTGCGCGCTGGTCTCCGCCGTACCGGCGGACACGTTCAGCGAGGGGGGCCTCACCGCGCAGATGGAGGACCTGGACAGGCTCGAAGCGGTCGCCCGTGCCCACCACGCCGTGGTGGACGCCGCGTTCGCCGAGACGTCGGTCCTGCCGATGCGGCTGGCCACGGTCTACCTGGACGACGCCCGGGTGGCCGACATGCTGGTCCGGCAACGCAGCGAGTTCCAGGAGCTGTTGGGGCGTTTGGAAGGCCAGGTCGAGCTGGGGGTGAAGGTGTACGCCGACCCCCGCGCGGTCGCCGCGCCGGAGCCGTCCGCCGGGGCATCCGCGGGCGCCGGGGCGGGCCGCGCCTATCTGCGGCAGCGCCGGGCGCAGCAGCACAGCAGCCAGGACGCCTACCGGACCGCGTCCGCCCTGGCCGCCCGCGCCGCGCAGGTGGCGGAGAGCCACGCCACCGCGCGGGCGGTCCACCGTCCGCAACAGGGGCAGCTCGCCTCCCGTCCCGGCGTGAACGTGGCCAACGAGGCCTATCTCGTGCCCCGGGAACACACCGAGCGGCTCCGCCAGGAGCTGTCCACGCTGGCCGACGGCGCCCCCGGTGTGTCGGTCGAGGTGACCGGGCCGTGGGCGCCGTACTCGTTCGCCACCGCCCTGGCGGCGCACGACACGGACGGCGGTGGGGCGCGATGACCACGGACCTCGTCGGCGGCGTCCTCGGCGAGGCCGGCCCCCGAAGCGGCCCGCCCGTCGCGCTGATCGACCTGCTGGACCGCTTGCTGAACGGTGGGGCGGTGCTCACCGGCGATCTCGTGCTGTCCATCGCCGACGTGGACCTCGTCCACATCAGTCTTCGCGCGGTGATCCGGTCGGTCACCGGTGAGGAGCCGGCCCCGTGGTGACGTCACGGTCCGGGGGCGCACGGGACGCGAGCAACCTGCCAACCGCCCGCACACCAGGGGGAGGAGGACACGATGACCCTCATCGATGACGCACGCGGCGCCACGGGCGCCTCCGCCGCACCGGAAGCGGTGGCGCACGCGGCGGCCCGGGCGTTCGGGCTCAGCCCCGTACCGTCGGACGAGCACGGCCCCTCCGCGGCGGCCCAGCGGCTGCAGACCGACCCGGAGTCCGTGGAGCGGGACCTCATGAAGCTGGTGCTCACCATCGTCGAACTGCTTCGCCAGCTCATGGAACGCACCGCGATCCACCGGGTCGACCAGGGCGACCTGAGCGAACCGCAGGAGGAGCGGATCGGCATGACGCTGATGATCCTGCACGAACGCATGACAGAGCTGTGCGACCGCTACGACCTGACGATGGACGACCTCAACCTCGACCTGGGGCCGCTCGGCTCCCTGCTTCCGCAGAACGGCGCCTGAGCGGTTCCGGTCCAGGTTTCATCGCATCACTCAAGGCAAGGAGGAAGGCCATGACTGCAGAAAGCAAGGACACCAAGAATTCCACGCCGAGCAAGGGCAGGACCACCACGGCCCGCAAGGCGGCCACCTCGACCCGGAAGTCGGCCGGCGCCGCGACCGCGGCGGTCGACGAGCAGGCCGGCAAGGCGCAGTCGGCGGCCAGGGGCGCCAAGAACGCGGCCTCGGACGGCATCCAGGCGGCCGGGGAGTCCACCCGGCGCATCGGGCGTGCCGCGGCCACCGGTCTCGAGCACGGCCGGAAGGCGGTGACGGCCAACGCCGCCAAGGCGGCGGGCGCCGCCACCACGGCCTGGACCGTCATCAAGCACAGAAGGGCAGTGGCGGCCGGAGCCGCGGCGGGTGTCGCCGGCGTCGCCGGAGCGGCCTTCGCGATCGGGCGGTCGACCGCCAAGCCGCCGACGGGCCCTCTGACCCGGCTGGCGCGCGGCAGGATCTGACCACAGGTCAGGTGACCCGAAGGCGCTCCCTGTGCGCCGAGGGAAGCTGCTCCCGGTATGACCGCTCGCCCCTGCCGCCCGCGCCGGAACAACCGGCGCGGGCGGCAGGGGCGTGCTGCGGACATCCGTGCGACGCGGGCGGCCATGCGTGATCATGTCCGGAATGAACCCTCGTTTCCTTGGAATACCTGATCTGGCCGACGTGCCTTCGGTGGCGGTCGTGGTCGACGTCATGCGGGCGTACACCGTCGCCGCCTGGGCCTTCGCCCGAGGCGCGGAGAAGATCGTCCTCGCCGCGTCGCTGGACGAAGCCCTGGCTCTCAAGGCTCTCCACCCGGACTGGGTGGCACTCAAGGACGGCCCGCCCGCGCCCGGGTTCGACGCGGTCAACTCGCCGGGCCTGCTGCGGTCGGCGGATCTCGGCGGCCGGACCGTGGTGCAGAAGACCACGGCGGGGACCGTCGGGGCCCTCGCCGTCAAGGAGGCCCCCCTGGTGCTGTGCGCCGCCTTCGTGGTCGCGGAGGCGACGGCCCGGCTCCTGCGGGAGCGCGGGAGCGACGGCGTCACGTTCGTCGTCACCGGCGAGGACGGAAAGGCCGAGGAGGACCTGGCTTGTGCCCGGTACATCGCCGGGAGGGCCACGGGGGCGGTGCCGGACGCCGCCGATTCCCTCCGCCGCGCTGCCGCGTCGCGCGCGGCCACCGAGCTGGCGCAGGGCGTACGGCAGGGAGTCCACCCCGACGACGTCGCACTCTGCCTCGAACTCGACCGGTTCCCCTTCGCGATGGTGGCGGCCTCGGAAGGCACGCTCATGGTCCTGCGCCCGCACCCGATGGATCCGCCGGCCGGCGAGGACCCGCCCGGACGACGGGCGGGGCCCGCCTCCCCGGCCGTGCCGGGCGGCCCGTCGGCCGGCGGGGTCAGCGGCTAGGGCCTTGTCCGGGCCCGTCCGCGCACAGCGCGACGAGTGCGTCCGCGTGGGAGAGGCCGCTCTCCTCGACGACTTCGCGGACCGTCTGGGCCTCCCGGATCAGGGCGAGGCGGACCCGCCCGGAAGCATCCGTGCGGTAGCCGTACACGGCAGGCCGGGGGAGGGAGTTGTACGAGAAGTGCGAGGAGAAGTAGTACGCACCGGTGTCGTACAGCGCCACGACGTCCCCCGGACCGATCGCCGGGAGTTCGCGGGCCGTCGCCGTCAGGTCCCCGGCGAAGCAGCACGGCCCCGCGATGTCCACGACCTGGTGCGGCCCCTCCTTGGGACGGCCCGCGGGGTCGAACACGCCGACGCGCAGCGGCCAGGCGTCCGGCATGAACACGGTACGGGTGGCCACCTGGGCTCCGGCGTGCGTGACGGCGATCCGCCGGCCGCCGGCCGACTTGGTGTACTCGACGACCGATCCGATGGTGCCGCTCTTCGCCAGCAGCGAGCGGCCGAACTCGGTGACCAGGGTGTAGCGGCCGTCGAAGAGTCCGGGGGTGGCGCGGCGCAGTTCGGCGACGTAGTCGGCGTACGTGGGGCGGTCGTCCTCGCCGCCGAAGTTGACGGGCAGGCCGCCGCCGATGTCCAGGCCGGTGATCCGGGCGTGCCCCAGCTGATGGTTGATCCGCTCAGCGAGCGCGTAGGCGGCGCCGATCCCCTGGGCGATGAGGGGCAGCGGGCAGCCCTGGGAGCCGACGTGTGCGTGCAGGCGGTTGAGCCAGGGGCGCCGGGCGAAGGCGTCGATCACCGCGTCGACGGCTCCGGGGTCGCGTAGCGGGACCCCGAATTTGGAGGTCGCCGTCGCGGTGCTCATCGCCCCGATGGCGCCGGCGCCGACCTGGGGGTTCACCCGTAGGCCGACCGGGCCGGCCGGCTCACGGCCGGCCAGCAGGCGGTCGACGCGCTCCAGCTCCTGGAAGTTGTCCACGTTCACCGCGACGCCGTGGTCGAGCGCGAACTCCAGTTCACCCACCGTCTTCGCCGGGCTGTCGAAGACCAGCCGGCCGGGGCTGAAGCCCGCCGCGAGGGCCTGTTCCAGCTCGCCGGGCGAGGCCACTTCGCACCCCATGCCGGCCTCGGCGAGCAGCCGCAGTACGGGCACGAGTCCGCAGGCCTTGGCCGCGAACGTGTGGTGGACCGTGGCCGGGCCTTCGAACGCTTCCTTGAGCGCGTTCACCGCCGCCAGCACGCCATCGACGTCGAGGAGGCCGACCAAGGGCGAACCGGGCCCGAGCAGCCCCTCGTCGACGGCATGGGCGAGGGCCGCCTCGCGGGCGCGCTCGCGCGGAAGGGCCGAACTGGAAGCCACCTGGGACCACACTCCTCCGTGAGGGACCGCCCGGCCTGCGGGCCGTTGTGCCCAGCTTCGGTGCGCGGGGCCCGGCATGTCTTCATCGTCCGCCACCAGGAAGAGCCGGTCGCCCTGTCCGGCCGGACAGGTGAACGATCACGCCGACGGCCCCCCGCACCCCGAAGCTCCTCCCCGGAGCCGGCTCCTCACCGGCGGGTCAGGGCCGGGCGGCGCGCAGGCGAAGCCCGATGTCCGCGAGGAGCCGCACGGCGGGGTCGGCCAGGTCCACGCCGAACAGTTCCCGGGCCCGGCGCAGCCGGTACCGAAGGGTGTTGGGGTGCACATGGAGGCGCTCCGCGGCGGCGGCCGTGTCACCGAAGGCGTCGAGGTGCGCGGCGACCGACGCGCCGTACCGCGACCCGTGAGCCCGGTCGTGCTCCAGCATCGCGTGCACCGGCCCCGACAGCGCCCCCCACAAGGGATCCATCCGGTCGAGCAGCCGCAGGACCGCCGCCTCGGACGCCACCTCCGCGTACGACGCCACCGCCGACCCGGCCCCGGAGGCGGGCAGGCGCGCGGCCCGGTCCCGCAGCACCCGTACCACCAGCTTCGCGGCGTCGCGGGAGGCCGGCAGCTCCGCCAGGTCCGCCACCACGGGCCCCGCACCGGCGAAGACCACGCCGCGCGGCACCGAACGGGCCGCGGTCAGCAGCGTGCGCGCGGGGTCCGTCTCATCGTCCGCGGCCGGTACCAAGACGTACAGCCGCTGCCCCGACCGCGCTGTCACGCACCCGGGGCGGTAGGCGGCGGCCTGCAGCGCGAGGACGTCGAGTACCCGGTCCCCGAGGTCACCCGGTGCGGGCTCCCGGCCGTCGTGCGCCTCCGCCACCATCACGGCGTAGGGCCGGCCCCGCACGATTCCGACGTCGTGCGCGGCCTGGACACTGCCCGCCAGAAGCGCGTGCACCGCCCCCTCACGCGCCCGGGCCGCGACCCGGCCCCAGGTCCGGTGGTGCGACAGGTGCGGGACGGCCGCGCGGCCCGCAGTCCGCAGCGCCGCCACCGCGTCCTCGGCCAGCGGCCGCCCGTCGGCGGCGGCCCATATCGAGCCGAGCACCTCCGACCCGTGGCGCACCGCGACCGCCAGCCGCTCGGCGTACCGGTCGTCGGCAGGACGCCGCACCACGTCGTCGGTGCTCCACAACGCCTGGAAGAAGCCGCTCTCCCGCAGTTCGGCGACCCGCCAGCGGGGCACCTCCTGCCCGAGGATCGTGAGCCTGCGCAGCGGATCGGGCTCGTGCGCCATACGCGAGTACGCCAGCACGCGTGACTGCGGGTCCTCGATGGTGATGGCGCCGCCGACGAGGTCCGCCACGGTGTTGGCCAGGCCCGGCAGATCGCCCAGGCGCAGCCCGTCCACCCCGGCGGCGCCCCCGGCCCCGTCCGGAAGGCTGTGCGCCAGCGCCGTCCGCAGCCGGCCGAGCACCTCCGTCCAGCCCTGGCCGGGTGGCCGGGTCAGCAGCGCCGTACGCCCCTGCTCCGCCGCTTCCAGCAGGGCCGCCTGCGGCCCCCGGGCACCGCGCCGCATCACCACGGCCGCGGCCCCGGCGCGGTCCGCCGCGCACAGCACGCCGGCCGCGTCGGGCGAGGAGACCTCCACGCCGACCGCGAGCAGGACCAGCCCGGTGGCCGCCCACGCGTCTTCGTCCCTCTCCTCGCCGGCGTCGTGCAGCACCACGTCGGACACGGGCACCCCGGTGCCGCACGGAGCCGCGACGACGTCGAGCGTGCCGGTGGCGATCAGTGCGAGGAGGTGCTCCAGCGTGGGGCCGGCGCCGGGCCGTTCCGGTTCAGGGAGGGGCATGCGCCCATAGTCGCCGCTCGGGCTGCGGGACGTCAGGGTACCGTTCCTTTGCTAAACCATTACTTTAATAAACACGGCGAGCTAGACAACGTTGTCAGAACGGGGCACAGTATCGCCTCGGGGCGATCGGGCGCCCCTTCAGGAAAGGGCAGAACCTTGATGGTGTACGGAGCACTCGACATCGGCGGTACCAAGATCGCGGGCGCGCTCGTCGACGAGGAAGGCCGCCTCGTCGCGCGGGCCCAGTGCCCGACGCCGGCCACCCGGCCCGCCGCCGAACTGGCGGGGGCGGTGATGGCGGTGCTGGACGAACTGGCGGCCCATCCCGCCTGGGAACAGCTGACCTGCCTGGGCGTCGCCAGCGCCGGCCCCGTCGACACCGTCGCCGGCACGGTCAGCCCGGTGAACATTCCCGGCTGGCGGAGCTTCCCGCTCACCGAACTCGTACGGACGCATCCGAAACTGCCGCTCGGAATCCTTCCGGTACTGGTCGGGGACGCCGTCGCCATGACGGCCGCCGAGCACTGGCTCGGCGCCGCACGCGGGATCGACAACGCGCTCTGCATGGTGGTTTCCACGGGGGTCGGGGGCGGACTCATCCTCGACGGAAGGGTGCACGCGGGGCGGACGGGCAACGCCGGGCACATCGGGCACATCACCGTCGACCTGGCCGGTTCCCGCTGCGCCTGCGGGGCACCGGGCTGCGTCGAGAGCCTCGCCAGCGGAACGGCGATCGCCGCCCACGCCCGCGCGCTCGGATGGACCGCCCCGGCCGGCGTCGCGCCGAACGCGGCCGCGGTCGCCGAAGCGGCCAGGTCCGGCGACGACCGGGCGCTCGCGGCCTACGGCAGGGCCGCGCGGGCCCTGGCCGCGGGCATCGCGGCGACCGCCGCCCTCGTCGAGCTGGAGCGCGTCGTCATCGGGGGCGGCGTCGCTCAGGCCGGTGACGTCCTGTTCGCGCCCCTGCGGCGGTGCATGGACGACTACGCCGTACTCGACTTCACGCGCGGCATCTCCATCGTGCCCACCGGCCTCGCCCAGGACGCCGGACTCATCGGAGCCGCGGCCACCGCGGCCGCCCGGCTCGGCGCCCGTCCCCGGCCCGAACCGGCCCTGCACTCCTGACCCGTCGCCAGCCGCCCCGTCCGGCGGCTCCTGGAAGGAACCACCCGTGGACCAGCTCGTCAACACGATTCGCCCCTACGCCTGGGGCTCGACCACCGCACTGCCCGAGCTGACGGGGACGGAGCCCGACGGCACGCCCCAGGCGGAGCTGTGGATGGGCGCGCACCCGTCGGCCCCCTCGCGGGTCCACCGCGCCTCCGGGACCGCACGGCTCGACGCGCTCATCGAGGCGGGACCGGCTGCCGAACTGGGGGAGGCGACGCTGCGCAGGTTCGGGCCCCGCCTCCCGTTCCTCCTCAAGCTCCTCGCCGCCGACTCCCCGCTGTCGCTCCAGGTCCACCCCGACCTGGCGCAGGCCGCCGTCGGCTTCAAGATCGAGGAAGCCCAGGGCGTCCCCCTCGACGCCCCGCACCGCAACTACCGGGACGACAACCACAAGCCCGAGATGATCGTGGCCCTCAGCCCCTTCGACGGGCTCTGCGGCTTCAGGCCGCCCGCGCAATGCGCCGGCCTGCTCGACGCCCTCGGCCTGCCCGAACTCGCACCCCACGCCGCGGCCCTGCGCGGGGAACCCGAGGAGTCCGCCCTGCGCGCGGTGTTCTCCGCCTTCCTCGCCGCCTCCCAGGACCTGATCGACGCGGTCGCCGCGGCGGTGGCTCGCGCCGCACGGACCGCGGGGCCGCACCGGTCCGCCTTCGAGGCGTACGAGGCCGTCTCCCAGGCCCATCCCGGCGACGGCGGACTGTTGGCGGCCCTCATGCTGAACCATGTGCGGCTCGCCCCGGGCGAAGGGCTGTTCCTCGGCGCCGGCGTCCCGCACGCCTACCTGCGCGGACTGGGCGTCGAACTCATGGCGGCCTCGGACAACGTCCTCAGGTGCGGCCTCACCCCCAAGCACGTGGACCCCGACGAACTGCTCCGCGTGGTGAGGTTCACCGCTGCTCCCGTACGCGTCCTGCTGCCCGCCGCGCGCGGGGGAGAGGAGGTCTACCCCGCCCCCGTGGACGACTTCCGCCTCTCTCGTATCCGCCCTGCCGCGGACGTGCCCACGGTCCTGGACGCGACCGCTCCGCAGATCCTCGTCTGCACGCGCGGGCACATCCGCCTGACCAGCCCGTTCGGGTCGCTCACGCTGCGGCCGGGCGGCTCGGCGTACGCCCCGGCGGGGGAACGGCTGACGGTCGAGGGAGAGGGCGAGGTCTTCCGCGCGACGGTGGACGCGGGGGCGTGACGCGCGCCTGACATTAACCGGTTCAGCCGCCCCCCTGCGGGGGGGCGGTGCCTTGTTTTGGCTGCCTTTTCCGGGGCGCGGTGCCCCTGCGGGGTGCGGTGCCTTGTCGTGGTTGCCCCTTGCCGGGGCGCGGGTCCCCTGCGGGGGGCGGCGCCTTGTCGTGGTTGCCCTTTTCCGGGGCGCGGGGTTCCGTCCTCAAGCGCCGGACGGGCTTGGGGTGTGCAGGTGCACCGTGGTGCGGAGGCGCGGTACCCGGGTGGGTGGGGGTTCGGGGTCCCTCCGGGGCGTCTCCTCGAACGACGAACGTTCCGCCGGTACGCAGTCGCACCCGGGTATCTGTTCGTCGTCCTGCGGGGACTCCCCTGCACGCCCCCGAACCCGCCCGTCTTGCGTCTGCGGCCGTCGTCTCGCCGGTGTGCAGACGCAGACGAGGCCGGGTGGGGGCGTGCAGGGGAGTCCCCGTAGGAAATGGCGTACGACCCCAGTCGTTTTCCCACCAAGTCGCACATGCCATTTCTGAGGAGTCTCCCCGGAGGGCCCCCACCCCCACCCACCGGACAGAGGCGAACACCCGCACAACACCGCGCACCCGCACCACCACAGCCCGTCCGGCGCTTGAGGACGGAACCGGCCCGCCGGAGCACCGCCGCCCCGCGGAGCACCCGCACCCCCCAGACCGCGAAGCCCCCGCCCCGCGAGGCCCCCGGGGTGCGGGACTACTTCGTCGCTCCCTGCGCGAACCCGTTGTAGATGTAGCGCTGCAGGAACAGGAAGATGACCAGCGTCGGAACGATGACCAGCACCGCCCCCGCCGAGATGTTCTCCCAGTGCGCTCCGAACGGTCCCTTGAACCGGAACAGGGCCGTGGAGACCGTGCCGAGTTCCTGGGACGGCATGTAGAGGAAGGGGATGTAGAAGTCGTTGTAGACGGTGATCCCCTTGATGATGACCACGGTCGCGATCGCCGGCTTGAGCAGCGGGAAGATGATCTTGCGGTAGATCGTGAAGGAGTTCGCCCCGTCAAGCCGCGCGGCCTCGTCCAGGGACACGGGGATGCCGCGGATGAACTGCAGGAAGATGTAGATCGACACGATGTCCGTGCCCATGTAGAGCAGGATCGGGGCCCACCGGGTGTCGAACAGCCCGAAGCTGTTGACGACCTGGAAGGTGGCGACCTGTGTGGTGACGCCGGGCACGAGGGTGGCGATCAGGAAGAGGGCCATGATGAGCTTCTTGGCCCGGAAGTGGAAGCGGTCGATGGCGTAGGCGGTCATCGACCCGATGATCACGGTGCCGGTGATCGAGAACAGCAGGATGAACGCGGTGTTGCCGAAGGCCGTGAGCATGTGGCCGTCGGAGAACGCGGTGGCGTAGTTGTCGAAGTTCAGCCAGTCGCCCGGCAGGGACAGCGCACCGCCGTCGGTGGCTTCCTCGGACGTCTTCAGGGAGGTGAGGAAGACGACGGCGAGGGGGAGGAGTACCACCAGCGAGGCGATGACGAGCGACAGGTAGACGAAGGTCCGGCCGACGCGGCCGCGGACTCGGACCTGTCGCGGTCCGGGCACGGAGCGGCCGGGCGCCGGGCGGGTGGGCGCCGGGCGGGTGGGCGCGGCGGTCTGCGGGGCCGTGGTCATACGAGGTCCACCTTTTCGTCGGGCACGAGCCGGCGCTGGATCCAGGTGATCAGCAGAATGATCAGCAGCAGCACCACAGCGGCCGCCGACGCCAGACCGGTCTTGTTGAACTGGAACGCGAGCTTCACCGTCTGGATGACGAACGTCGAGGTGCCGGTCGCACCGCTGGTCATGATCCAGGGGATCTCGAAGACGGCGAGCGACCCGGAGATCGCCAGGATGATGCTCAGGCTCAGGACGGGCCTGATGCTCGGGGCGATGATGTGCCGGAACTGCTGCCACCGTGTCGCCCCGTCCAGCTGGGCCGCCTCGTAGAGCTCGCCGGGGATCGACTGGATGGCGCCGAGGAACAGGACGAAGTTCAGTCCCGTGAAGCGCCAGACCGAGACGCCGGCGAGCGAGGTGTTGGCCGATGCCGGGTCGCCCAGCCAGGCGTGGTCGGTCCCCGACCCGAACCAGGACAGCACCGAGTCCAGCGTGCCGCCGTCCTGGAAGAAGTACAGGAAGACGAATCCGATGGCCACGCCGTTGATGAGGTAGGGGAAGAAGAGCAGGCCCTTGAACAGGTTGCGGAACCGCAGATCGAAGCTGAGCACCGTGGCGAAGTACAGCGCGATGACGATCTGCACCCCGGAAGCGGCCAGGTAGTAGAAGCTCACGAAGAACACCCGGAAGAGCTCGGGCCGGGTGAAGATCTGGACGTAGTTGTCCACTCCGGTGAAGTTCCGGTCCGGGCTGATCCCGTCCCAGTCCGTGAAGCTGTAATAGATCATGTTCCCCACGGGTACGTAGGTGAACGTGATCAGCAGGACCAGGGGTGCCGCCAGGAACAGCCATGGGGTCGCGCGGCGGAGCAGTTGGCCCCATGTCCTGCGCCCTCGGGGGCTGTAACCGCTCTGCGTGGTCTTGCGACGTGAGGGCGCTGCACGGTGCGTCTTCACGCTCGCCACCTCGGTCGTCTGGGTCATGTCGGGCCTTTCGTCGTCCGCGTCGTCATCCCGTGTGCGCGGGAGGGCGGGGCCCCGGCCGGTGTCGTACGGCCGGGGCCCCCTCACCGGGTCAGGAGCCGGCGGTCTTCGCTGCCTCGTCCCACTTCTTGTTGAGCTCGGTGAAGTAGTCCTCGAGGCTGCCCTTCTGGGCTCCGCGGGCGATGTCGATCAGCTTCTGGCGGTAGTCGGGCTTGTTGAGCCCGATCTCTGCGGCGTTGTCGATGTCGTTCACCGCGCCGGTCTTGCTCTCCGAACGCTCCACGAAGGTGACATCGTTGTCAACGAATTCCTTCAGGGTGGCGGGCATCGGAGCCGCCTTCAGGGTGGGGACGGCTCCCTCCTTGGCGGAGTAGCCGGACTTCTCGGTGAACCAGTCGATCCAGGCCCGGGCCGCTTCCTTGTGGTCGGAGTGCGCGTTGATGGCCTGCTGGTAGTCGGAGACCAGGGTGGCGCACTGTCCGTTCTCCCGCTGCACGGGGACGGGCATGAAGGCGATGTCGTCGGGGTTCTTCCCCGCCTTCTTGGCGGCGTCCTTCATCTGGGTGATCGACCACGAGCCGAGCATCATGGTGCCGATCTCGCCCTTGGCGAGCTTGCTCTTCGAGGCTTCCCAGTTGGTGGTGCTGGGGTCCTTCTCGGAGAGTCCGTCCTTGACGATGTCGTACAGAAGGGAGTCGATCACCTGGAGCTCGCCGCCCGACTTCCACGGCGAGACCGGGCCGGCGAGCTTGTTGGTGGCCTCCTCGCTGCAGGTGACCGAGCCGACGTTGCTCGTCCACTGGACCAGCGGCCAGCCGTCCTTGAAGTTGGTGTAGTAGGGGGTGGCGCCGGTCTTCGACTTGATCGCCTTGAGGCCCGCGAGGAACTCCTCCGGCGAGTTCGGCCAGGCGGTGATGCCGGCCTTCTTCCAGAGGGCCTTGTTGTAGACGAAGCCGTTGGCGGTGCCGAACTGGGCGATGCCGTACGCCTTGCTGCCGACCGTCGTCTTGTCGGTGAAGCGGTACTTGTCCGCCATCTCGATCGACGCACCCAGCGGGGCGAAGAACTTGGGGTAGTCGTTCTTGGAGACCGCGGCCGGGATCATGAGGACGTCGCCGTAGTCCTCCGTGTTCATCCGGATCTTGACTTCGCCCTCGTAGTCGGTCAGGCCCTCGAACTTCACCTTGACCTTGGGGTAGATCTTGTTGAACTCCGCCGCGTAGGCGGCCATGGCCCCGTTCTGGACCAGGTCCGTCCGCTGGGTCAGGACCGTGATGGTGCCGGTTGCCTTGCTCGGGTCGGTGGGGGCCGCGGCCGTTTCGGTCGACGGCGCCCCTCCGCCGCTGCAGCCGGTGACGGTCAGTGTCGCGAGGGCCAGAAATGCACCTGCGAGCGTCTTGGTCTTCCCCATGTGCCCAACTCCTTCAGATGGCGGCTCAGGTCTGCGGTGGGATGTTGGCACTATGACAGGACGTGTGTGAACCGGTAAAGCTCTGATTTCTATGACGATGCCTAATCGTTACCAGGTGACGTATTGGTGCAGGTTGAGGGCTCGTGGCATGTTCGCTGCGTTACGGCTCCGTGACTAGACCGGTTTATAGACAGTGATCGATTGACGGGCTAAGTTGTGCGGCGTCATACAACTGCCAGCGCGCGTACCGGGCGATTGGAGCCGCACATGAAGGACGTCACCCCCCTCACCGAAGGCTGGAGCCTGCGTCACGGGCAGGACCGGCTGCCGGCCCAGGTCCCCGGCTGCGTCCACACCGATCTGGTCGCCGCCGGAGTCATCCCGGATCCGTTCCTCGAACTCAACGAGACCGAGGTCGCCTGGGTCGGCCGGCGCGCGTGGACCTATCTCACCGACGTCTCCCACGACAGCGGGCACGAGCGCACCGACCTCGTCTTCGAGGGCCTGGACACCGCCGCCCGGATCACCTTCGCCGGCCGGGAGATCGGGACGACCCGGAACATGCACCGCACCTATCGGTTCGACGTCACGGGGCTGACCGGCCCGCTGGAGGTGCATTTCTCCTCCGCCTACGACGAGGCCGAGGCGGTGCGCGCGGTCACAGGTGACCGGCCCAATGTGTATCCCGAGCCCTTCCAGTACATCCGCAAGATGGCCAGCAGCTTCGGCTGGGACTGGGGGCCGACCCTCGTCACCGCCGGAATCTGGCGGCCCGCACGGCTCGAACACTGGTCCACGGCGCGCCTCGCGTCCGTCCGCCCGCTGGTCACCGTCGACGAGGGCACGGGGAACGTCGAGGTCAGACTGCAGGTGGAGCGCACGGCCGGGGGAGCGGACGCCGCCCTGCTGGCGCGGGCGACGGTGGCCGGCCAAGCGGCGGAGACCCGCTTCGAGGGCGACGAGGCCGTGCTGCGCCTGACGGTCGACCGGCCCGAGCTCTGGTGGCCGCGCGGCTACGGTGACCAGCCCCTCTACGACCTCGACGTCACCCTCCTCGAGGAGGAGGGCGAGCTGGACACCTGGCACCGGCGCATCGGGTTCCGCACCGTCGAACTGGACCGCGGCGCCGACGCGCAGGGCTCCGGATTCACCCTCGTCGTCAATGGCGAGCGCGTGTTCGCCCGCGGCGTCAACTGGATCCCCGACGACGTGTTCCCCTCGCGCGTCACCCCGGAGCGCTACCGCACCCGGCTCGGCCAGGCGGTGGACGCCAACGTCGATCTCGTACGCATCTGGGGCGGCGGCATCTACGAGGACGAAGCGTTCTACGACGCCTGCGACGAGCTCGGGCTGATGGTCTGGCAGGACTTCCTCTTCGCCTGCGCGGCCTACCCGGAGGAGCAGCCCTTGCGGGGAGAGGTGGAAGCCGAGGCCAGGGACAACGTTGTCCGGCTCATGCCGCACGCCAGCCTGGTCCTCTGGAACGGCAACAACGAGAACCTCTGGGGATTCCGCGACTGGGACTGGGAGCCCGGCCTCGCCGGCGACTCCTGGGGCGAGGGCTACTACCTCGGCCTGCTGCCCCGCGTGGTCGCCGAACTCGACCCCACGCGTCACTACGCGGCGGGCAGCCCGTGGTCCGGATCATGGGACCACCACCCCAACGACCCCGACCACGGCACCTACCACTCCTGGGAGGTGTGGAACCGCCAGGACTACGCCGAGTACCGAGCGAACGTCCCCCGGTTCGTCGCCGAGTTCGGCTGGCAGGCCCCTCCCGCGATGGCCACACTCCGACGCGCCCTCCCGGGCGAGGACCTGGCCCCCGACTCCCCGGGCATGCTGCACCACCAGAAGGCCGAGGACGGCAACGGAAAGCTGAACCGCGGAGTCGCGCGCCACTTCACCCTGCCCGAAGGCGACTTCGACCGCTGGCACTACCTGACGCAGGTCGTCCAGGCCCGTGCCGTCGCCGCCGGCATCGAGCACTGGCGCTCCCACTGGCCGGTGTGCGCCGGCACCGTCGTCTGGCAGCTCAACGACTGCTGGCCGGTCACCTCCTGGGCCGCCGTCGACGGGGACGGCCGGCTCAAGCCGCTCCACCACGAGCTGCGCCGGGTCTACGCGGACCGGCTGCTGACCCTGCAACCCGGCGACGAGGGACCGGTTCTCGCCGTCGTCAACCAGTCCGCGACCCCCTGGCGGACCGAGGTGACGCTGCGCCGCGTCGAGGCCGGCGGGGCGACGGCCGGCCGGAGCACGCACGAGGTGACCGTCGCCGCGCGCTCCGTCACGCGGATCCCCGTCCCGTCCGGGCTGGCGCCGGCCGGACTCACCACGAAGGAGTTCCTCGTCGCCGACGCCGACGGCCTGCGGGCCACGTACTTCCCCGTCCCGGACAAGGAGTTCGCCTATGTACGCCCGGCGTTCGACGTCGCGGTGGAACCGGTCGCGGGCAACGGCGGTAAGGTCGACGTCGTGGTCAACGCGCACACCCTCGTCAGGGACCTTCTGCTCCAGGCCGACCGGCTCGGTCCCCAGGCCACGGCCGACCGCGGCCTCACCACACTGCTGGCCGGCGAGCAGGTCCGGATCCGGGTCGAAGGGTGCGGCCAGGTCACCGCGGACGACGTACGGGCCGCCCTGTTCTGCGCGGATACCGAGTGAACAGTCCGGCACGCATCACCATCAAGGACGTCGCGGCCCGGGCGGGCGTGTCCAAGGGAGCCGTCTCCCTCGCGTTCAATCACAAGCGGGGCGTCTCCGACACCACGCGTGAACGCATCTTCGAAGCCGCCCGGGACCTGGGCTGGGCGCCCAACCAGACGGCGCGCAGCCTCTCCAGCCAGCGCGTCGACATCATCGGCCTCGCCCTGTGCCGCCCGGCCCGCCTGCTGGGCCTGGAACCGTTCTACATGGACTTCATCTCCGGCATCGAAAGCGTGCTGGCCGAACGGTCCTGCTCGCTGCTCCTGCGTCTGGTGCGCGATGTCGACGAAGAGATCGACCTCTACAAGACGTGGTGGCGGAGCCAGACGATCGCCGGCGCGGTCCTGGTCGACTTCCAGGAGAACGACCCGCGGGTCCCGGCGCTGCAGGCCGTCGGACTGCCGGCGGTGGCCGTCGGGCATCCGTCGCTCACGGGTTCCTTCCCCGCGGTGTGGACGGACGACGCCACGGCGACGGCCGAGGCCGTCCGCTATCTGGCCGCCCTCGGGCACCGGCGGCTGGCGCGGGTCGGCGGTCCGGCCGGATTCGGTCACAGCGCGATCAGGACCGCGGCCTTCGCGGCGACCGTGCGCGAACTCGGGCTGGAGGAGGGGCGCCAGATAGCGACCGGCTTCGACGAGAGGGAAGGCGCGCGGGCCACCCGTTCCCTGCTCCTGTCGGCGGAACGGCCCACCGCCATCATCTACGACAACGACATCATGGCGGTCGCGGGCGCCGGAGTCGCCGCGGAGATGGGTTTCGTCGTACCGGACGACCTCTCCCTGCTCGCCTGGGACGACTCGCAGCTGTGCCGGATCACCCATCCCACGCTGTCGGCCATGAGCCACGACGTCCACCACTTCGGCGCGGAGGTCGCCCGGGCCCTGTTCTCGCTGATCGAGGGCACGCACACCGGGGCCCTCCAGGTCCCGACCCCGTCGCTCACGCCGAGAGGCTCCACCGCACCCGCGCCGCAGCAGTAGCCCGTTCGCCGGCCGGCCGAGGCCGTGCTCCCGCCCAGGGGGCACGGCCTCGCTCGTTGCGGACAAGGCGAGGGTGAACCGCGCGTGCGGCCGGGTTGCGGGAAGCGGCCGCCGCCCTTCTCTCCGCCCACCCGGCCGGCCGGGAGCCGGGACCCGCGGGTCTGCCGGGGTGCGGGCGGGGCGGTTGGACTTTCCCGCACGACTTGTTGGAGGTTCACCGCGAAGCCCCGCGAAGTCCTTCCCCCCGCCACCCGGCCAGATTAGTTTCCCGGCTGTACGACCGGACTCGGGAGGCTCAACTTGACCACGGACATTTCACGGCGACGGCTCTTCGCGCTCGGTGGCGGCGCGCTCGGCGTCGCGGCGGCGGGGTCGCTGCTGCCGCCTTCGCTGCAGGCCGCGATAGCCGCGCAGCCGGCCCATGCGGGGTCGGGAGGCCGTGACGGGCTCGGAGCCATCAAGCACGTGGTGATCCTGATGCAGGAGAACCGTTCCTTCGACCACTACTTCGGGATGCTCCGGGGCGTACGCGGCTTCAGCGACCGCAATGCCGTCGAGCTGCCCTCGGGCAAGCCGGTCTTCGAGCAGCCCGCACCGCTGGGCACCTCCGTGCTGCCGTTCCCGGTGCGCGGCGCCGCCGAGACGCAGAAGAAGGACCTCCAGTACATCGGTGCGCTCGACCACTCCTGGAACGGCGGCGCCAAGGCGTGGGCCGGAGGGTGGATGAACGGCTGGGTATCCGCGAAGACGGCCGCCACCATGGCGTACTACGACCGCCGTGACATCCCGCTGCACTACGAGCTGGCCGACACCTTCACGGTCTGCGACGCCTACCACTCCTCCATCCACTCCTCGACCAGCCCCAACCGCAACCACCTGTGGAGCGGGAAGACGGGTGACGAGCCGAACGGCAGGCGGGCCGTCGGCAACGACGCGTACGACGAGGGCACCCATCCGGGATACGACTGGGGCACCTACGCGGAGCGGCTGGAGAAGGCCGGGCGCAGCTGGCGTACGTACACCGAGTGGGAGAACTTCACCGACAACCAGATCGAGTTCTTCGCCACCTTCAAGGCCATCGCCCGCAAGGCGCTGGCGAAGACCGGCGGGCACACGTACATGGAGTCGTTCTACTCCGCCGTGCGGGACGCGGACGCGGTCGAGCGGGAGCGGCTGTCCGGTCTGCTGGAGGAAGGCGTCGCCACCCTGGACAGGGCCGAACGCCGGCTCTTCGAGCGGGCGTTGCGCCGGGTGGAGACCGGAACGCTGGCCGAGGAGTTCGCCAAGGACGTGGCGGCGGGCACCCTGCCGGAGGTCTCCTACCTGGTGCCCTCCGCCGTCGACTCGGAGCACCCCAGCGTCTCCTCGCCGATCCACAGCGCGACGATCGTCTACAAGGTCCTGGACGCGCTGGGCAAGCACCCCGACGTGTGGCGGCACACCGCCGTCCTCATCAACTACGACGAGAACGACGGCTTCTTCGACCACGTGCCGCCGCCGGTCGCCCCGCCCGAGGTGACCGAGGAGCAGTGGGAGGGCAAGCCCACCGGTCTCGGCATGAGGGTGCCGATGCTCATCGTGTCGCCGTGGACCATCGGAGGCTACGTCTGCTCCGAGGTATTCGACCACACCTCCGTGATCCGCTTCCTGGAGCGCTGGACCGGCGTGGAGGAACCGAACATCGGCGACTGGCGGCGCACCGTCACCGGCGACCTGACCTCGGCCTTCGACTTCTCGCGAGGGCGGCGCCGGCCCGAGGTGGAGCAGCCGGGGGCCATTCCGCCGTTCAGCGGCCGCTGGTCGCCGAGGCCGCCGCTCGTGCAGCACATGCCCGTACAGGAGCCGGGCGTGCGTCCGGCCCGTGCGCTGCCGTACCAGCCGGACGCCCAGGCGAAGGTGGTGGACGGCGCGGTGCAGGTGGTTCTCAGCAACACGGGCCGCTCATCGGCGCACTTCGCGCTGTATCCGTACGCGGGCGAGTTCCCCGGACCGCAGCACCGGGACGTGAAGGGCACGGCCCAGTGGACGGTGCCCGTCACCGGCCCGGCGTACCGGTTCACGGTCACGGGGCCGAACGGCTTCCGCCGCGAGTTCGCCGGGTCCGCGCAGGGCGGTGCGCCGGCCGAGGTGGCGACCCGGGTCGACGCCCGTGAGCGCGACCTGCATCTCACGCTGCGCAACACGGGGCGGACGACGCTCACCTTCACGGTGCGGCCGCGGGGATACGTCGACGAGGCGGACCTGCGCGACTGGGCCAGGACCGTCAAGGTCAAGCCGGGGCGCAGCCGCACGGTGGTGCACTCGGCGGCCGACGCGCACGGCTGGTACGACCTGGACATCACCGTCGACGGGGACGTCGCCTTCCGGCGCCGGCTGATGGGCCACATCGAGAACGGCCGGCCGAGCATCTCGGGCTGAACGACCCGGGCGATGGCGCGGCCTCCCCGCACGGGGCAGCCCTCGAAGCGGCGAGCCCCGGGGACTGCCCTGCCTGCGTCGTGACCGTGCGGGGGCTCCGGCACCCGAGGTTCGCGGCACCCGGAACCGGGCCGATCCAGGGACTCTCAGCCCCGTCGGAGGGACTTCCGGCGTGCAGACCGGGAAGCCCTCGGCGGAGCCGAAGCAGAAAAGTCCCGGTCAGAGGTGCCGTGGCCGGGGGCGGCATGCTGTCACGCCGCCCCCGGCCCTCCTCGCCGCCCCTTGTAATTGATCTTCATGGTGTCCATGTCCGTCGCCGTCGACCGCAGCTCGCCGTGGCCGTAACCGGCCTTCCTCAGCGCCGTCTCCGCGCGCTCCTCGGCGAGCGCGGCCGCCATCTCCTCGCCGTCCGCGGCGTCCGACACGACCACGTAACGGAAGCTGAAGTGCTTGAGCACACGGTCGTACGTCAGGGACCCCTCCTCGCTGAACTGCATCGCGCCCAGACCGTGTTGCTCCACCTCCGCGAGCAGCCGCCCGCGGGCCTCGTCCGTCAGCCCCTCCCAGGTGCCGCGCACGATCACTCGGTACGTGTGCTGCGTGCTCATCCCGACCCGCCGTTCCTGTCGCTTTCGTAAACCGTTCGACCGGCCACCCTACGGCGCGGAGGATGGAGCGTATGCGGAATATCGTGGTGCTCGACGCCCCCTCCAACCTGGGCCTCCGGCCGCCCGCACCCGGCACCGTACCCGGCTGCTACAAGCTCGCCGGCGCCCTGCGGGAACAGCGGATCGTGCAGAGGCTCGGCGCGTCCGAGGGCGGGGTCGTCGTGCCGCCCCGGTACGACCTCGGGGCCTGGCAGGAGGGCGACGGCGTCTTCAACGCCGCCGCGATCGCCCGGTACACCCGCACCCTCGCCGACCGCGTCGAGCGCCACGTACGCGCCGGCGACTTCCCGCTCGTCCTGGGCGGCGACTGCTCCATCCAGCTCGGCGCCTCACTCGCCCTGCGCCGGATCGGCCGGTACGGACTGGTGTCGGTCGACGGGTCCGCCGACTTCCGCCACGAGGGCAACAGCGACCGGATCGGCGCCGCGGCCGGCGAGGAACTGGCCATCGCCACCGGCCGGGGGCAGGACGACCTCGCCGGTCTGGAGGGACTGCGGCCCTACCTCAGGGACGAGGACGTGCGGGTCCTCGGCATCCGCGACTACGACGAGGACCGCGCGGAGCTCGCCGAGTTGAAGATTCCGGTGGCGACCGTCGGGGAGATCCGCGAGCAGGGCCCCGAAGAAGTGGCGGACGGGATCGTGCGGAGCCTGCGGAGCCCGGAGCTCGACGGCTACTGGGTCCACCTGGACGCCGATGTGCTCGACCCCTCCGTCATGCCCGCCGTCGACAGCCCCGACGACGGGGGGCTGCTTCCCGCCGAACTCGGCCCCCTGCTGCGGCCCCTGGTCCGCTCGCCCCGCTGTGCCGGCCTCAACGTCACGGTCTACGACCCCGATCTCGACCCGGACGGCACGGCGGCCGCGCTGCTCACCGGCCTGGTCGTCGCCGCCTTCGTCTGAGGCAGGCCGTCGGAACCGGACCGCCCCCGTGTGCCGGCCGGTCCAAGTCCGACGGCCGGTGCCCTGGTCCGGGCGGCGTCCAGCGTGTTCCATGGTCATCGGGGGGCGCCCGGACCTGCGGCGGCCCGCGCGAGGGAGTGAGGTTGCCTTGGCTACCACCGTACGACGTACCGTACTGACCCTGCCCGCGGCGGCGACGGGACCGGAGAATCCGCTGCCCGCCCTGCGGCCCCTCGACGAGATGCACGTCGTCGACGTCCGGGACCGGGCCGGACTGCCCCGCGACATGGCCCGCCAGATCAACCACGAACCGCTCGCCACCGTCCTTCCCGTCCGCATCCTCGACGGCTATGGACGCGAGCGCACCCCCACGGACCTCGACGCGATCGTCATCGAGAACGACCGGCTGAGGGCCACCGTGCTTCCCGGGCTCGGCGGGCGCGTCCACTCCCTGTTCCACAAGCCCACGGGCCGCGACCTCGTCTACACCAACCCCGTCCTCCAGCCGGCCGACTTCGCGCTCAACGGTGCCTGGTTCTCCGGAGGCATCGAGTGGAACATCGGCGCGACCGGGCACACCACCCTGTCCTGCGCCCCGGTGCATGCCGCCCGCGTCCCGGCCCCCGACGGCGGAGAGATGGTCCGGCTGTGGGAATGGGAGCGGCTGCGCGACCTGCCCTTCCAGGTCGATCTGTGGCTGCCCGAGGACTCCGACTTCCTGCATGTCGGCATACGGATACGCAACCCGCACGACCACCCCGCCCCCGTCTACTGGTGGTCCAACATCGCCGTCCCGGAAGGCGCACGCACCCGGGTGCTGGCGCCCGCCGACGAGGCCTGGCACTTCGGTTACGACCGGACGCTGACCCGGGTCCCGGTCCCCGAGAGCGGCGGAGTCGACCGGACGTATCCGCTGCGCGGCGACTTCCCCGCCGACTACTTCTACGAGGTGCCCGACGGAGCCCGCCGCTGGATCGCCTCCCTCGACGAGGACGGCCGGGGACTCGTCCAGACCTCCACCGACCTGCTGCGCGGCCGCAAGCTCTTCCTCTGGGGCAGCGGTCCGGGCGGCCGCCGCTGGCAGGAATGGCTCACCGAGCCGGGCACGCCCGGCTACGCCGAGATCCAGGCCGGCCTCGCCCGCACCCAGCTGGAACACGTACCGCTGGAGCCCGGCGGTGAATTCAGCTGGCTGGAGTCGTACGGGCCGCTGGCCGCGGACCCCGCGCTCGTGCACGGGGGCGACTGGGCTGCGGCCCGTGCCGAGACCGAGCAGCGGCTCGCCCGGGCGCTGCCGCGCGCCGGTGTGGACGCCGCCTACGAGGCGTGGAGGCGCTGCGCCGACACGGAGCCGGGCGAGATCCTCGCCACCGGCTCGGGCTGGGGCGCCCTCGAAGTACGGCGTGGCGGGTACGAACTGCCCGGCACCCCGTTCGCGGACTCCACGCTCGGTGAACAGCAGGCTCCCTGGCTCGCACTGCTGGAGCAGGGCTCCTTCCCCGAACCGCCCCACGCCGCTCCGCCCGGCCCCAGTCTCGTCTCGCCGCACTGGCGCGACATGCTGGAGACGGCCCCCGCCGAACCGATCACCGAGTACCACCTCGGTGTCGCCCAGTGGCATGCCGGCGACCGTGCGCAGGCGGTCCGCAGCTGGGAACGCGGGCTGGCTCTCGCCCCGTCCCGCTGGCCGCTGCTGCGCTGTCTCGCCGTCGCCGCACAGGAGAGCGGCCAGCGGGACCGGGCGGCCGGCCATTACGAGGAGGCGTTCGACGAGCTGTGCGCGGAGCGCCGCGACGACCCGCCCTGGACGGCGGCCATGGCGGCCCTCGGCCGGGAGGCGATCGAGGCCCTGCTCGCTGCGGGCCGCACCGCCGCCGCCCGCACGGTCTGGACCGGTCTGCTCCCGGACATCCGCCTCCGTGGCCGCTTCCGGCTGCTGGAGGCGCGCCTCCTGCTCGCGGAGGGCGACCGGGCGGCCGCCCGAGCCCTGTTCGACGAGGGCTTCGAGGTCGCCGATCTGCGCGAGGGCGCGGAGATCCTGGACGAGGTGTGGGCCGAACTCACCGCCATCACCGCGGAACCGCTGCCGGACGCGTACAACTACCGGATGCGGCCGGGGGGATGAAAACGGCGCGGGGCGTCACGCATCGGAAGCGGAGCGCACCGTGTGCCGGGGGGCGAGCGGGGCTCGGAGGCGGTCGGCCTCACCCTGGTCGTCTCGCCCCTGATCGTCTCGCCCCCGTCGTCTCGCCCCCGAGGGCCACGAACGCCGCGTGGGATCAGACGGGCCGGTTGCGGTCGACGTACTCGAAGACCGAGCCGTCCGGGTGCACGGCGATCAGGTTGCGGCCGGCCGGGGTGGGCACCGGACCCGCGATGACGCGTGCGCCCACCCGGGTCAGGGAGGCGTGGGCCTCGTCGACGTCCTTCACCGCGATCGTCGCCGTCACCCGCCGCAGGATCTCCAGCTCCGACTCGGGGCCGCTCATCAGCAGAAAGCAGCCGATGGCGGCGACGGACACCCCGCCGCGCTCGAAACGCAGCGCCGGACTCGCCGTGAGGCCCTCGTAGAAGGCCACCGCGGCCTCCAGGTCGTCGACGCAGATACGCAGCGTGGTTCCCAGGATTTCCATGCCGAACAGGGTAGTTGGCCGGTCAGTGGCGTGTGATCGATTCGGGGGAGGGGGGACGGCGCGGGGCCGGCGGTTGTGGCCGGCCCCCGGGTCCGCGGGTTCGTCGGCCCCCGGGCCCGCGGGTCCCCGGGTCCGCGGGTCCGCGGGTCAGGCCCGGCAGAGGATCTCGCCGTGCGGGACCATGAACCAGCCGTCGCCCTGTCCGCCCCAGGCGTGCCAGGCCTCGGCGATCGCGCCGAGCTCCTGCGGTGTCGCGTGGCCGCCGTCGACGGCCAGCTTCGCGTAGACCGAGCCGACGGTGCGGTCCGCCCACAGGCTGCTCCACCACTCCCGGCTCTCCGGGGTGGCGAAGCACCAGGAGGCGGCCGTCGGCGTGATGTCGGTGAAGCCCGCCTCGCGCGCCCAGGAGAGCAGCCGGCGGCCCGCGTCGGGCTCGCCGCCGTTGGCCCGCGCCACCCGGCCGTAGAGCTCCTGCCAGGCGTCCATGACCGGTGACTCGGGGAACCAGACCATCGCCGCGTAGTCGCTGTCGCGGGCCGCGACGATGCCACCGGGACGGCAGACCCGCCGCATCTCGCGCAGCGCCTGCACCGGGTCACCGACGTGCTGGAGGACCTGGTGGGCGTGGACCACGTCGAACGAGTCGTCGGGGAATTCCAGGGCGTGCACGTCGGCGAGGGCGAACTCGATGTTGTCCAGGCCCCGTTCGGACGCGGTGGCGGCCGCCTGGCCGAGGATCTCCTGAGTGGTGTCGACGGCCGTCACCCGGCCCGGGGCGACCAGCGCCGCCAGGTCGGCCGTGATGGTGCCGGGCCCGCATCCGACGTCCAGCACGCGCAGTCCCGGGCGGAGTTCGCCGATGAGGTAGGCCGCCGAATTGGCGGCGGTGCGCCAGCGGTGCGAGCGCAGCACCGACTCGTGGTGGCCGTGCGTGTAGACGGCGGTCTCCTTCGGCATGACCGTACATCCTCTCTCGGGCGCGTCCCGCGAAACGCGGGCCGCCAGTGGTGATCGGTGCCTCCACCGTAGGCCCTCACGCCGAATAATGAGATGGCCATCTTGCGATGTGGACAACATCTCCTTCGCTGCCGGGACATGCGAAAGGGCGGCCGAACTCGGCTTCGGCCGCCCCTGGTTCGCGCGTTCCGGCGGTCTCAGACCGGCCTCGGGCAGTAGACCGTCAATGCCTCCGGCAGCTTGTCGATCATCAAGTCACCCTGGCTGTGCGCCACTTCACCGTCGTACGCGTACGGGGTGCCGGGCTTCAGACCGGAGATGCGGATGCGGCGGCGCCGTTCCGCCGCGTGGATGGGGGAGCGGGTCAGGGGCCCTGCGACGGCGGCCGCCAGCAGCCTCAGGCCAGGGGTCCTCCCTCCGTGGATCACGCGCACGTCCAGCAGCCCGTCCGCGAGGTTGTGCCGTCGGCCGGGCGCCGGGCCGACCCGCTGGAAGAGTCCGTTGCCGACGAACAGCAGCCACAGGGGCCTTCTCCGGCCCTGCAGTTCCGCCTCCAGTGGACGCCGGCCGCGCAGCGCCTCGCAGGCCGCGAGGACACCGGCCGGCCAGCCGCCGATCCGTGGGGCCCAGCGCTCGCGCGTGCGCACCAGTTCCGGGTAGACGCCCAGGCTGAACGCGTTGAGGAAGTACCCGTGCGCGCCCCTGGGCCCCTCCGGCCCGGGCCGGAAGCGGCCGAGGTCGGCCCGGACCGCGCTTCCGTTGCCGAGGGCGGCGCAGACGTCCGCCACGGACTCGATGCCGAGGTCGTACGCGAAGTGGTTCAGCGTCCCGCCGGGGAACACGGCGAGCGGCATACCGTGCAGGGCGGCCACCGCCGCCGCCCGGTTGACGGTGCCGTCACCTCCGCACACCCCCAGCGCCCGGCCCCGGCCGGCCGCCTTCTCCAGCTCTGCCGGGAGCTCGGCCGGCGGGCACTCCACCACCTCCGCCTGCGGCAGGGCGTCCCGGACCAGCGTCGCCGTGGCCGTCGCCGTGCCCGACTCCTGGTTGACGACGACGACCAGACCCTCGCCGTCCGGCAGGGCGGGCGCGTCGGCCGGCGGCCTGCCCGGCGCGGGCAGCTGTCCCCGGGTCGGCACGACGCCGCGCAGGGCGAACGCCGCCCCTATGCCGAGGGCGGCGCCGGCCAGCACGTCGCTCGGGTAATGCACGCCGGTGTAGACCCGCGAGGCGGCCACCGAGAGGGCCAGGGGGGCGACGACGGCCCCCCAGCCCTTCGACTCGAGCGCCACGCCGGTGGCGAACGCGGCAGCCGAAGCGGCGTGCCCCGAAGGGAAGGACGTGGTGACCGGCTGCCGCTTCAGCCGCCGTATCACCGGCACGGCGTCCAGTACCGGCCGCTCCCGGCGGACCGCGCCCTTGCCGACCGTGTTGATCGCCGCAGAGGCGACCGCCAGCGACGCGATGCCGCGCAGCGCGGCCCGCCGGGCCCGGGCGCTGCCGCCGAAGGCGGCGATGCCCGCCGCGGCGCCGAACCACAGCAGCCCGTGGTTGGCGCTGCGGCTGAGGCGGGGCAGCACGGGACCGGCGGCGGGCCAGTGCCGCTCTGCCAGGTTCTGGAAGACGGCCACATCGCCCCGGTGCAGCAGGCTCCGCAGCCCGGCGGGTCTCGGCAGATGGGAAGGGATGCTCGGTGAGGACATGGAACTGCGCATACCCTGCCCGAACCCGCCGAACCGCACCGACACGCCGCGGGCGGCGCGTGGGTGCCGGAGCAGAGGGTTCGGTGGCCGTGACCCGCCCGTCCTCCTGTCTTTCATTCCGGCATACATCGGCACAAAAGCTCCGCCCGTGCCCCTGGGCCGGGTGCCGCACGTCACCCCGTCATTGCCCCCCGCGTAAGCCCCGCTTAGCCTGTTCGTGATGCCGGTCACTGGCCGGAATGTCGAACACGAGAGGGTGGTGCACGACCATGGGGCGACTCGTCCCTGCGGTGACCCGGGCGCTGGACGTACTCGAACTCTTCCTCGACGGCGACGGAACGCTTTCCGCGCCCGAGGTGACCCGCAAGCTCCAGCTCCCGCGCACCACCGTCCATGAGCTGCTGACCACGCTCGCCGCCCGCTCGTACCTCGTCACCGTCCCCGGCCAGCCCGGCCGCTACCGCCTCGGCGTCCGCACCTACCAGCTCGGCAGCCGCTACGCCGAGCAGCTCGACCTCGCGGCCGAGGGGCAGCAGGTGGCCCGGCAGGTCGCGGAGACCTGCGGGGAAACCGTCCACGTGGCGATCCTGGAGGGGACCGACGTCATCTACATCGCCAAGGTGGACTCCACCCACGCGGTACGGATGGTGTCGGCGGCCGGCCGCAGGCTGCCCGCGCACTGCACGTCGGTCGGCAAGATGCTGCTCGCAGCCCTTCCCGAACGGGAACTCGACGCACGCCTCGACGGGCTCGAACTGACCGGGATGACGCCCAACAGCATCACCGACGAAGGGGAGTTGCGGGCGGCCCTCGCCACCGTACGGGAACGGGGCATCGCGGTGGAGCACCGGGAGTCCAACCCCGATGTGAGCTGCGTCGCCGCGCCCGTACGGGACCGGTCGGGCCAGGTCGTCGCCGCGCTCTCCGTCTCCGTCCCCATGATCCGCTGGACCCGGGAGCGCGAGGCGGAACTGGCCGGCCTCGCGGCCGAAGGCGCCGAGGCGCTCTCCGGCCGTCTCGGACACCACCGGAGGCAGCGGTGACCCGCCCCCGCCTCGACGTCGCCGTCAGGGAACACGCCGCACTGGGGGAGGGCCCGACCTGGGACGCGGCCGCCGAGCGGCTGATCTGGGTCGACATCCTGTCCGCCCGGATCCACACGTACGACCCCGCCGACGGCCGGCGGACCGTCATGGCCACCGAACAGCACGTCGGTGCGGCCAAGCCCCGGGCCGGCGGCGGCCTCGTCGTCAATCTGCGTGACGGCATCGGGCTCTACGACGCGGACGGCGCGTTCCGCTGGCTCGTCCACGACGCCGAGCCGGGACGGCGCGGGAACGACGCCGCGGTGGCGCCGGACGGGGCCCTGTGGGCCGGCACCATGCGGTACGACGAGTCGGAGACCGGCGGCAGCCTCACCCGGGTCGCCCCCGACGGCGCCGCCACCCGGGTCCTGCCCCTGGTGACCTGCAGCAACGGCACCGGATGGAGCCCCGACGGCCGGCTGATGTACTACATCGACACCCCGACCCGCCGGATCGACGTCTTCGACGTGGAGGGCGAACAGATCACTGGACGCCGCCCGTTCGCGACCGTGGAGGAGGGTGCGGGCTACCCCGACGGGCTGACGGTCGACGCGGAGGGAGCCGTCTGGACCGCTCTGTGGGACGGCGCCGCGCTGCGCCGCTACACGCCCGACGGCAGGCTGGACCGCGTCGTCGAGCTGCCCGTGCGACGGCCCACGGCCTGTGCCTTCGGCGGACGGGAGCTGCGTGACCTGTACATCTCCACCGCCCGCACGGGTCTCGACGCTCCGCACCCGCTCGCGGGATCGCTGCTGGTCCTGCCGGACGCCGGCCGCGGCATGCCGGGGACCGCCTTCGCGGGCTGAGCCGCTGCCGTCGGCCCGGCCGGCGGGTGCGGTTCACGGCAGGGTCCGGCCCGGCGGGCGTGCGGTGTGCGGCCCGGTGCGGTGGGCGGCGCCGGGTGCGGTTGACGGCCGGGCCCGGTCGGCGGCGCGTGTGCGGTTCACGGCCAGGTCCGGCCCGGTGGCCCCTCACCCCACCGGGAAGCGCCGCAGGGCGCCCGGCAGCCGGGAGCCCAGCGGTGACATGTTCCCGTCCGCCCCGTGCCGGGCCAGCAGATCAAGGACCAGCCGCCCGCGCCGTACCCGCTCGCGGGCCGTCTCCAGGGCGACCTCGCGCAGATGGGCGCCGTACGGGTAGATGCCGGGCGCCTTGGACAGGCCGAACTTCAGGTACACCGGTGCGCCGCGCCGGATCAGCTCGGCCGCCTCGTACATCCGCACATAGCCGCCGAGGTCGTCCGGCGCCTCGATGTACAGGTCCATCGGAGCGGCCGACGCCCGCCGGATCTCCGTGAAGTGAGCGAGCGTCAGGTCGGAGGGGATGTTGACGGAGTCCGCCCCGAGCTGTTCGTACACCGCGAACGAAGCGGGGTTGACGGGGCCGACCAGGGCGGACACCTTGAACGTGGTGTCGGCGGGCAGGGCGCCCCCCGCGCGCAGCCGGTGGAGGGTCCAGAGTACCCCTTCGTCCGCCACCAGCAGGCACTTCACGCCGAGCGAGGAGGCCCGCAGGGCGTCCTCGACGCACCCGGCCAGGGCGTCGTGGCCACGGGCCCGCAGCCCGGCCCCGCCCGAATCGGTGCGGAAGGAGGCCCCGGTGTCCCAGCTGCCGCGCGGGCCGGTGAACAGGCAGAGCTCGATGCCGCGTTCGGCGCAGCCTTCGGCCATGTCGGTGATCTCGGCATCGCTGAGCATCCAGACCCCGCTGCCCTGGCTGATCCGGTGGACGGGGACATCGAGCCGCGCGCTCTCCTTCAGTACGACGGACAGCGCTTCGGGGCTCTCCACGGACGGGATCTCGGTCCGCCAGGTGCCGCCGTCGGGAAACGTGTACGCGGACGCGTCGGCCGGCTCTGCGGCGGGTGCGCCGAGCCCGAGCGCGGTGAGCGCGGGCTCGCCCGGGCGCCGGACACCGGTACGCGGTCCGGACGGGGCGGGGGATGCGGGGATCATGGGCGGCGGCCTTTCGCGTTCGGTGGGTCGGACGGTGTTCGGGTTGATCGCCGATGCAGCAGGGCCGGCGGCGGCCCCGAAGGAGCCAGGGGGCGGGAGGCCACCCCCGGGACGAGCGCCGAGGGGCGGGAGGCCGCCCCGGGACGAGCCGCGGAGCGGGCACCGCCCCCGGAACTAGGGGCGCATCAGGACCTTGCCCGTATCCGCACCACCGCCCCCGACCAGCGCCACGGCCTCCGCGAACCGCTCCAGCGGGAACTCGTGCGTGATCAGCGCCGCCGGGTCGAGCAGCCCCCCGGTGAACGCCCGTACCGCGTACGACCAGGACGCGGAGGACGCCCCGAAGACGCCGCGCACCGTGATCCGGCTCAGCGACAGGTGCAGCGGGTCGATGCCGGCGGCCCCCGGCGCGAACATTCCCGTGAGCACGGCCCGGCCGCCGGGCCGTGCGAGCGAGCAGGCGTCGGCGGCGGTGGTCGGGGCCCCGGCCGTCTCCACCACCAGGTCGTATCGCCCGCGCACCGGTGCGGCCTCCTCGGGGGTCAGGGCCTCGGTCGCCCCGAAGCGCAGGGCCTGGCGGGCCCGCCCGTCCCGCGGGTCGATCACCGTCAGCGCGGCCGGAGACAGTGCGGCGAGCAGCTGGACCGCGAGCAGCCCGAGCGTTCCCGCGCCCAGGACGGCGATCCGCTCGCCCGGCTCCGGCGACCCGGCCCGTACCGTCGAGGCGGCGACGGCCGCCGGCTCCAGGAGCGCGGCGGCACGCAGGTCGGCGTCGTCGGCCAGCGGGTGCAACAGCCGTGCGGGCACCACGACGTGGTCGGCGAACGCGCCCGGCCGGGTGAATCCCGTCTCGTCGTACCCGGCGGTGCACAGCGAGGTGTCACCGCCGCGGCACCGCGCGCACTTCCCGCAGGAGCGGAATCCCTCGGCGACCGTGCGCCGGCCGGCCAGGGCGGGATCGACGCCCGCGCCCACCGCCTCGACGGTGCCGGACCACTCGTGACCGGGCACCACCGGATAGCGCACGTACTGCGGGTCGCGACGGCCGTCGTACAGCTCTCGGTCGCTCATGCAGATCCCGGCCGCGGCCACCCGGACCCGGACCTCGCCCGGGCCGGGCTCCACGACCGGCCCGGCGATCAGCCGGTGTTCACCCGGCCGGTCCACCCTGATGACCCGTGAGCGCGCGGCCCCCTCCCTCACTTGGGCTTCCTCTTCTCCCACCCGTCGGCCCACAGGTCGAACCGGGCCTGCTGCTGCGGGAACTCGGCGGCGGCGTCCACATCCAGCTCCACGCCGAGGCCCGGGGCGTCCGAGAGCTCGAAGCAGCCGGTCACGGGGTCGACCTGCGGGGCACCCCGCACGACCTTCTTGATGTCGGCGTCCGCGAAGTCGTTGAAGTGCTCAAGGATCTTGAAGTTGGGCGTGCAGCCGGCGACCTGGAGGCTGGCCGCGGTCAGCACCGGCCCCCCGACGTTGTGCGGGGCGATCAGCGTGTAGTGGGTCTCGGCCGTGGCGGCGAGCTTGCGCGTCTCCAGGATGCCGCCGATGTGGCCGACGTCCGGCTGGATGATGTCGGCGGCCTGCGACTCGAAGAGCTCGCGGAACTCGATCCGGTCGTGGATGCGCTCACCCGTCGCGATCGGCATGTCCACCTTGGCCGCCACCTTGGCGAGCGCCTTCAGGTTCTCCGGCGGCACCGGCTCCTCCAGCCAGGCCGGCCGGAACGGGGCCATCTCGTGGGCGATCCGCACCGCCGTCGAGGGGCTGAAGCGGCCGTGCATCTCCAGCATCAGCTCGGTGTCCGGGCCGATGGCGTCCCGGACGGCCTCGATGAGCGACACGGAGTACCGGGTCTCCTCCTGGCCCAGCTCCAAGTGGCCCGTCCCGAAGGGGTCGATCTTCAGTGCCCGGTAGCCGCGCGCCACGACGGCCGACGCGGCCTCGTGGTAGGCCTCCGGGGTCCGCTCGGTGGTGTACCAGCCGTTGGCGTACGCCTTCACGCGGTCGGTGACCTTCCCGCCCAGCAGCTGCCAGACCGGGACGCCCAGCGCCTTGCCCTTGATGTCCCAGCAGGCCATCTCGACGACCGCGATGCCGGACATCACGATCTCACCGGCCCGCCCGTAGTCTCCGTACTTCATCCGGCGTACCAGGTCCTCGACGGCGAACGGGTCGGAACCGGCGACGTGGTTGACCTCCGCCTCGCGCAGATAGCCGAGGAGCGCATCGGTGCGGCCGAGCATCCGGGTCTCGCCCACACCGGTGAGGCCCTCGTCGGTATGGACCTGCACATACGTGAGGTTGCGCCAGGGTGTTCCCACCACGTGTGTGCTGATTTCGGTGATACGCACGGGAGTTGCCCCTCGACATGTTCGATATTTCGGCCCTCGTTCGAAATCTTGACGAGACCGTAATAACGCGGCGGGGCGAGTGTCAATGGGGATGCCGCGGTGCGGTGCGGTCCGTGCGCCGGGCGCCCCCGCCGGAGCGGCGGTGCCGCCGCCGCCCGGACGGGTTCGCGGTAGCGCAGGCGCGCCGCTCCATTCCCTCGTATAAAGGGCCGGAGAGCCAAGGAAGGGCCGAGGGCCCGAGGACGGGCCGGCGGGTGAGACGGCGGCGAAGGAGGCCCGGATGGGCCGGGAGCGGACCGGACGTCAGGGGCGCGGCACCCCCGGGGACCGGGAGGACCACGGGCCCGTACGGTACGGACCGCCCGCGCCGGGCCCCGCGCTGCCGGTCCTGCCCGAGCTGGCCGGGGTCCTGGCAGCCGCGGCGGCCCGCGCCGTACCCGAACCGGCCGGCGGCTCGGCGGCCCTGCGCGAGGCGGCCCGCGCCTACTGGGACCGGCGCGGGCTGCACGGCGGCGCCGAGCACATCGCCGCCGCCCCCGGCACTTCCCCGCTGCTCCTCGCGCTGATCGCCGCGCACGGGGGCGACGTGCTGATGCCGCGCCCCTGCCCCGCCGCCTGGATCCCGCAGGCCCGGCTGCTGGGCAGACCCGCCTACCACGTGCCCACCCCCGCCGAGTGCGGCGGCGTGCCCGATCCCTACGCGCTGCTGGAGACCGTGCGCCGGGTCCGTGCCGAGGGAGGCAGACCGCGGCTGCTGCTGCTCTCGGTGGCGGACGACCCGACCGCCACGGTCGCCCCGCCGGAACTGGTCCGCGAGGCATGCGAGGCGGCCGTCGCCGAGGGGCTCCACATCGTGAGCGACGAGACGTGGCGCGACACCCTGCACCGGCCGCATGACACGGTGCTGCTCAGCCCGGCCGAGATGTGCCCCGACGACGTGACGGTCGTCTCCGACCTGGCGGGCGCGCTGACCCCGTCGGCCTGGCCGGTCGCCGTGGCCCGGTTCCCGGACACCGAGCGCGCGGCGGCCCGCCACGCCCGTACGCTCGACGTCCTCACCGCACTCGGCGCCCTGGTCGCGGGACCGGTCGCGGCGGCCGCCGCTCACGCGCTGGGCGAACCGGACGCCGTCGCCGAACGCGTCCGCCGGGCCGCGTTCCTCCAGGCCCGGGTCGCCGCGGAGGCCCACCGGGCGGTCCTCGCCGCAGGTGCGCTGGCCCGGCCACCGCAGGCGGGCCGGCACCTGTACGCGGACCTCGGACCACTGCGCGCCCGGCTCGCCGCGCACGGGGTCACGGACTCCCCGGAACTGGAGGAATACCTGACGGAGCGCCTGGGCGCCCCCGCCCCGGGCGGCCACCGCTTCGGCGACGAACTGGGCGCGCTCCGGGTGCGGCTGGGCACCGGATCGCTGCTCGGGTCGACACCGCGGCAGCAGGAGGAGTCCCTCACCGCAGCGGAACCCCTCGAATTGCCGCATGTCGCGGCAGCGCTGAGCATGTTCCGAGCAGCCCTCGACGAACTGCGCTGACACGCTGCGCCGACGCTCTCCGAGACGGGAGGCCCTCGATGACGGACCGGACCGAGCAGTCACTGGCCCGCGAGCCGAGCCGTGTGTCCTGCGGCGAGGTGGTCGCCCCGCGCCCCCTCGGAGAGGTGCGGTCCTGGCCCGGGAGCTTCGCCGACCGGCTCACCGCGCCCCTGCCCGGAGTCATGGGCATGTCCCGGCTCGCCCGCGAGCACGCCATCCGGCCCAACGCCGAGGGACTGCGCGGTATCCACCGGCTGCCCTACGCCCCCGAGCCGCTCCCCGCCGCCCCGGCCGGGACCAGCTGCGTCACCTGGGCCGGGCACGCCAGCTGGATCATCCGCACCGGCGGACTGACCGTGCTCGCCGACCCCGTCTGGTCCCGCCGGATCCTCGGCATCCCGCCCCGGATCACCCCGGTCGGCGTCCGCTGGGAGGACCTGCCGAGGGTCGACGCTGTCGTCATCAGCCACAACCACTACGACCACCTCGACGCACCCACCCTGCGCCGGCTGCCCCGGCACACCCCGCTGTTCGTCCCCGCCGGACTCGGCCGCTGGTGCCGCCGTCGCGGCTTCGCCTGCGTCACCGAACTCGACTGGTGGGAATCGGCGGAACTGGACGGCGTGCGCTTCGACTTCGTGCCCTCGCACCACTGGTCCAAGCGCACCCTCACCGACACCTGCCGCTCGCTGTGGGGCGGCTGGGTCATCGAGGACACCACGGGGCCCGTCCGGGGGCCGCGCATCTACTTCGCGGGGGACACCGGATACGGCCACTGGTTCAGGGAGATCGGCCGCCGCCACCCCGGCATCGACCTGGCCCTGCTGCCGATCGGGGCCTACGAGCCGCGCTGGTGGCTCGCCGACGTGCACACCGACCCGGAGGAGGCCGTGCAGGCTTACGAGGATCTGGGCGCCCACGCCATGGCGCCCATGCACTGGGCGACCTTCCTGCTGTCCGCGGAGCCCGTGCTCGAACCGCTCACCCGGCTGCGCACCGCCTGGAGGCGGGCCGGCCACCCGCGCGAGCGGCTCTGGGACCTGCCGATCGGCGGCTCGCGCCTCCTCGGCACCGCCGGCCAACCGCGTACGGTCGGCGGCTGACCCGGACCGCCGCGGTCAGCGGCCGGACCGGCCACGCACCCGGTGCCACACCGCCGGCGTCCCGCTGACCAGCAGCGTCAGGCCCACCGCCGCCACGACGCCCTGCCACGGCTCGGGGAACAGCGAGCCGCCGAGAATCCCGATCAGCTGATACGTCGCCGCCCAGGCCAGACAGGCCGGCACATCCCCCCGGGCGAAGCGCCGGAGCGGCATCCGCCCCAGCAGACACGCCAGCATCACCGGGATGCGCCCCGCCGGCACCAGCCGGGACAGCACCAGCACCGTCGCGCCGTGTTCGTCCAGCTTCCGCTGCGCCTGCGCCAGCCGCTCCGGCGCGGCCCGGTCGCTGATCGCCCGCAGCCAACGGGAACCGTTCTTCGACCGCACCCCGCGCTGCCCCAGCCAGTACAGGCACACGTCCCCGAGGAACGCCGCGGCCGACGCCACCGCGAACACGATCAGCAGCGAGAACGGCGACGACTGATGGAAGGCCACCACGGCCGCCGAGCTCACCAGCGCGCCCGTCGGCACCACCGGCACCAGGGCTCCCACGGCCACCAGCAGGAACAACGAGGGATAGCCGACCGCCTGCTGCGTCGACTCCGTGGGCAGCCGCGCCGTCTCCCGGAGGAACTCGAGTATCACTCCGCGGCCCCCGGCCGCAGGCGCGCGCCGTGCTCCAGCCGGTGCACCGCGACCTGGGGCGCCCGCAGCGCCGCCTGACGGACGAACTCGTCGCCCGGCGAGTGGAACTCGTGGGGCCGGACCCCGTCCATCCCGATCGGCCAGTACGTGCCGTAGTGCACCGGCACAGCCGCGCGCGGCGCGAGCCGGACCAGTGCCTCGGCCGCACGCCTCGCATCGAGATGGCCGTGCCCCAGATACGGCCCCCACCCGCCGACCGGCAGCAGCGCCACGTCCACCGGACCGACCGCGCGCGCCATGTCGTCGAAGAGCCCGGTGTCCCCGGCGAAGTACGTGCGCGCCTCGCCCTCCACGACGTACCCGAGCGCGGGGGAGCGGTGCGGTCCGACCGGCAGGCGCCGCCCGTCGTGCAGCGCCGGAACGGCCCTGACGCGCACTCCGCCGACACGCACCTCGTCGCCCGCCGCCACCTCGGTGATCCGCAGCCCGCGCATCCTGCGGAGCACCCTCAGTCCGGGCACGGCCCGCACCGCCCCCAGCGGGACGATCACCCGGGCGCCCGGAGCGACGCGGGCCAGGGACGGCAGATGCAGATGATCGGAGTGCAGATGCGAGATCAGCACGGCATCGGCGACCGTGGCCGCCGGACCGGGCAGCTCACCGCGGCGCCGCCGCAGATGCGCGAAGCGCCGTACGAGAAGGGGGTCCGTCAGGATCCGCACCCCGGAATCCTCGATCGTGCAGGTGGCATGACCCCACCAGGTGATCTCCACCGGCACGTGCCGCCTCCTGTTCTCCGGACCTTTCGGCTTCCGCTGTCCCACGGACCTGCCGTCGAGCCTACGGGGCGGACGGCACCCCCAGGAGCTCCCCGGCGCGCCCGCCCGGCCCCGCGCGCCCCTTCCCGCCCTGACGTGCGCCTTCTTGTACGCGAGTCGGGCCGATAGGGTCGGAGAACGCCTAGCACGGGGGACGGACGGTCATGGGTGATGTACGGGTGGCGGCCATCGCCAGCCTCACACCGCTGGAGGAGCTCGACAGCGATCCGTTCCTCGTGGACACCCGCAGCCAGCACGCCATGTGCGCCCGCTGGGCCGCCGACCAGGGGTACGTCGTCACCCGGCAGCTGCGTTTCTACGGACTGCGCCCCGACCACCACGCGCTCTGGGCCGACGTCGAGGGAGGCGAGGTCGAACTCTTCGTCGCCCCCACCGACCGGGTGCTCGCCCGGGCCGTCGCCTCCGTGCCGCAGTTCGCCGCGGAGTGCGAGCGCCGGGGCGTGCGCCTGGAGATCGCTGGGCTCGACGAACCGCGGTACAGCGCCCGTACGAAAGCCAGCGTGCACCGCAGACTCTCCATGCCGACCGCGGGCTACGACGGCTGCTGAGCCCCCTGCGCCCGCCACCCCGAGGGCCCGGCGGCGTACCGGCCCCGCTGTGAAAGGCTGGGGCGGGGCCCGGAACGGCGGGGCCCGGACGTGAGGTGGCACAGGCGTGGGTGACGGGCGATGGCGGACAGCCGGAAGCGCCCTGATGCGAGTGATCGTGGTGTGGGCGGTCTCGACGCTCACGATGCTGGCGCTCGCGGGGATTCTGCCGGACTTCCAGCTCCAGTCGGACGACGGCGACAGCGTGACCAGGACCGCGTTCACGGCGGTGTGGGGCGCGGGCGCGTTCGGTCTGCTCTCGGCGCTGGTCTGGCCGGTGCTCGTACGGGCCCTGCTCATCGTGCCGGCCCTCGTCCTCGGCACGCTGGTCTTCTTCCTCAACGGCTCGCTGCTCCTGATCGCGCTGCGGCTCATCCCGGACGGGAGGGGCGCCGCCGCCCCGGAGACGGCCGTCGTCGTCGCCGCCGTCATGTCCGCCGTCGCCTCCGCGACCTCCACGGCACTCGCCGTCCGTGACGACAACGCCTACCGCCGCAGGCTCTCGCGCCTGGCGGAACGGCGCCGCCGCCGCAGCGGCACGGCCGGCGCGGACGGCGAGGGGCCGCCCGGCACCGTCTTCATCCAGCTCGACGGCGTCGGCCACGACGTCCTCGCGCAGGCCGCCGCCGACGGTGTCATGCCGACCGTCGCCCACTGGCTGGCCGACACCGAGGGCCACCGGCTCACCCCGTGGCGCACGGACTGGTCCAGCCAGACCGGCGCCAGCCAGCTCGGCATCCTGCACGGCAGCAACCACGACGTGCCCGCCTTCCGCTGGTACGAGAAGGAGACCGGCGACATCATGGTCTCCAGCAGACCGGCGAGCGCCCTCGAACTCCAGCGCCGTGCCATCGAGCGCACCCGCGACGGCGGACTCCTCACCCTCGACGGCGCCAGCCGCGGAAACCTCTTCAGCGGCGGTGCCGCCCAGCTCGCCCTCGTCCTGTCGATGGCCGCCCGGCGGGGCAAGGGCCGGCGCTCCAGGGCCGGATACTTCGCGTACTTCTCCGACCCCGCCAACGCCGTCCGCACCGCCCTCTCCTTCGTGGCCGAGGTCGGACGCGAGATAGGGCAGTCGACCCGGGCCCGGGTCCGCAAGGAGTCGCCCCGCATCAAGCGCGGCGGTCTCTATCCCTTCATCCGGGCCTTCGCGACCGTCGTCGAACGGGACGTGGTGGTCGCCGCCGTCATAGGGGACATGTTCGCCGGCCGGACCGCCGTCTACGCGGACCTCGTCGCGTACGACGAGGTGGCCCACCACTCGGGGCCGCGCAGCCGGGACGCCGAGAAGGTCCTCGCCCGGCTGGACCGCTCCCTCGCCCTGATCGTCAAGGTCGCCGAACACACCCCTCGCTCCTACCGCGTCGTGCTCCTGTCCGATCACGGGCAGAGCCCGGGGGAGACCTTCGCCGGGGCGTACGGGCTGACGCTCAAGGACCTGGTGCGGGCGGGATGCGGCCTGCCGGTGCCCCGCAGGGCACAGCGCACCAGGAGCGGCTCCGAGGCGCGCGACGCGGTCCGGATCGCGCTGCACCGCCCGGTCGCCGGGAGCGGGGAGAGGCAGGTCGAGCAAGCCTCCGACCCGGTGGTCCTCGCCTCCGGCAACCTCGGCCTCGTCTCCTTCCCCGACATCGAGGGCCGCGCCTCGCAGGAGCAGCTCGACCGCCGCCACCCCACGCTGCTCGGCACGCTCGCCAACCACCCCGGCATCGGCTTTCTGCTCGTCCGCAGCGAACGCGACGGATCGGTGGTGCTGGGGCGCGACGGAGCGCGCGTCCCGGTGGCGGAACTGAAGGACGGGCAGGGCCCGCTGGCCCCCTTCGGCCCGGGCGCGGCCGACGCGGTCCGGCGCACCGACACGTTCCCGCACGTCGCCGACGTGATGGTCAACTCCATGTACGACCCCGCGACCGGCCGGGTGCACGCCTTCGAGGAACAGATCGGCTCGCACGGCGGCCTGGGCGGCGAGCAGTCCCGGCCGTTCCTGCTGTCGCCGCGCGCCATGACGGACCCGTTCGAGGCGGCCGCCGCCGAGGGAGGGGCGGCGGCGGAAGACGGGGAGCGGGTGGCCGAACTGGTCGGCGCCGAGGCCGTGCACCGGGTCCTGAGGTGCTGGCTGCGCGAGGTCTCGGGGCCTCAGGTGCCGGTGCGGACCGGAGCCGAACCGATCCGTGGGGTCCGGCCGGCCGCGGAGCGCGAGGAGACCAGGGAGGCGGCGCGCGAGCCCGGCCGGCGGCCGGATGCGACGGACGACGTCGCCGGAGTGAACGACGGGTGGTCCGGCGGCGGTTCCTGACCCGTCCTGGAGAGGCGTCAGCGGCTGCCGACCAGGGCGTTGTCAGTGGTGGACGGCAGGATAGGGGCATGACGAACTCAGCTGTTGTGCTCGCCGATACCGCCGCCTACGCAGCCGCGGTCGAAGAAGCGTCGCAGGCCGCCGCCGCGTACTACGCCACGGGCGAGAGCGCGCTCGACGACGATGCGTACGACCGGCTGGCGCGCGGTATCGCCGCATATGAGCAGGACCACCCTCAGGAGGTGCTGGCCGAGTCGCCGACCGGCAAGGTGGCCGGGGGCGCGGCCGTCGGGGACATACCCCACACCGTTCCGATGCTCTCCCTGGACAACGTCTTCTCGGCCGAGCAGTTCGCCACCTGGACCGCCTCCCTGGAGCGCCGGATCGGGCGGCCGGTCACCGCCTGGAGTGTCGAACCGAAGCTCGACGGCCTCGCGGTCGCCGCCCGTTACCGCGCCGGCCGGCTGGAGCAGCTGATCACCCGCGGCGACGGCACCGCCGGCGAGGACGTGTCGCACGCGATCGGCACCGTCGTCGGACTGCCCCCGCAGCTCGCCGAGCCGGTCACGATCGAGATGCGCGGCGAGATCCTGATGACGGCCGAGCAGTTCGAGCAGGCCAACACCCTCCGCACCGAACACGGCGGCGCGCCCTTCGCCAACGCGCGCAACGGCGCGGCGGGCACCCTGCGCGCCAAGGACCGTGCCTACACGGTGGAGATGACGTTCTTCGCGTACGGCGCACTGGCGCTGCCCGGCTCGGGGCAGCTCACCGCGACGCTGGCCGAGCTGCCCCACAGCGAAACCCTCGGATACGTGGCGGGCCTCGGCGTGCACACCGCGGCGGACACGGCGGTGGCGCCCCGCACGGTCACCACCGTCGAGGACGTCCAGGCGCGGATCGAGGAAGTCGCTTCACTGCGTGCCTCGTTGCCCTTCGGGATCGACGGCATCGTCATCAAGGCGGATCTCGCCGCCGACCAGCGCGACGCGGGCAACGGGACCCGGGCGCCGCGCTGGGCCATCGCGTACAAGCTGCCCGCCGTCGAGAAGGTCACCCGTCTGCTCGGCGTCGAGTGGAACGTGGGCCGTACCGGCATCATCGCGCCGCGGGCCGTGCTGGAGCCGGTCGAGATCGACGGATCGACCGTCGGTTACGCCACCCTGCACAACCCGGCCGACATCACCCGCCGCGATCTGCGGATCGGTGACCACGTGATGGTCTACAAGGCCGGCGACATCATTCCGCGCATCGAGGCCCCCGTCGCCCATCTGCGGACCGGCGAGGAACAGCCGGTCGTCTTCCCCGAGGCGTGCCCGCAGTGCGGATCCGAGATCGACACCAGCGAGCAGCGCTGGCGCTGTGTCCGGGGCCGCGACTGCCGCCTGGTGGCGTCCATCTCCTACGCGGCGGGGCGCGACCAGCTCGACATCGAGGGCCTCGGTGCGACCCGGGTGGTCCAGCTCGTCGACGCCGGCCTGGTCGCGGACTTCGCCGACCTGTTCACGCTGGAGCGCGGGCAGCTGCTCGCCCTCGACCGGATGGGTGAGACCAGCACGGACAATCTGCTGGCCGCGATCGACGCGGCGCGCGCGCAGCCGCTCTCCCGGGTCTTCTGCGCCCTCGGTGTGCGCGGCACCGGGCGCTCCATGTCCCGGCGCATCGCCCGCTACTTCGCGGACATGGACCGGATCAGAGCCGCCGACGTCGAGACGCTTCAGCGGGTCGACGGCATCGGCAAGGAGAAGGCCGCCGGCGTCGTCGCGGAGCTCGTCGAGCTGGCCCCCCTGATCGAGAAGCTGGTCGCCGCCGGGGTCAACATGACCGAGCCGGGCGCGACCCCTCCGCCGGAGCCGGGCGAGGAGGGCGGCGCGGCGGCGGAGGGTGAGGGCTCGGACGGGCGGCCGCTGGACGGGATGACGGTGGTGGTGACCGGAGCGATGACGGGGGCGCTGGAGAAGCTCTCGCGCAACCAGATGAACGAGCTGATCGAGCGCGCCGGCGGGAAGTCCTCCTCCAGCGTCTCCAAGCGCACCACACTCCTGGTGGCCGGCGAGAAGGCGGGCTCGAAGCGCGCGAAGGCGGAGGAGCTCGGCGTGCGGATCGCCGCCCCGGAGGAGTTCGCGCGGCTGATCGAGGAGCACCTGCCGTCCGAGGGGTGACGGCACGGGGCCGGACGCGTGGGGAGAGCCGGGCGGGCGGGGCGCGCCGGGTCGGGTGACCCGGGCCTGCGGGGTGGCGGGTGACCTGGGCCTGCCGGGCGGCTCCGTGCCCGGCGCCCGGGGTGGGGTGACCGGAGGGGGCCGTGCGGCCTGTTCTGCCGGGCGGGAGACGCCCGACCTGAGCCGGCCCGCCCCCGGTCGGCACCCGCTGATGCGCGCGGGGCCGGCGCTCTCGCCGCCGGCCGCGTTCCTCGTGCGGAGCAGCCTTCGATTGGGTGGGGGAGTGGCTTTCTTTGCCTCCCTATTGCATAGTGAGGGTTCGGCCATGCCTCGCTATCAGCGGGTCCATGGGTGGGTGAACGGCCGCGTTGCGGGCCGGGGGTGAGGGGCGATGCGTTCTTTGCGCGACGGGCGGCGACAGGGGCGCTCCGTTCACCGGCAGTCCCGACGGCATCCGCAGTACGCGGGGCTCACCCGGGGACTCGCGCTCGACCTCGGCAGTTCGCGCACCCGCGCCTGGGTTCCCGGGCAGGGCGTCGTCGCGGACACCGGATCCGACCCGGCGGGCGACTACGGGCACGGCGGCCCCGTCCGGCGCGGACGCATCGTCGATACGGAGTCCTGCGGCCGGATGCTCGGCCGGATCGCCGACACCGCCCTGGGTGCCGACCGCAGCGACACGGTGATCGTCCTCAGCCTCCCCGTCCTCGCCGGATCCGGGCACCGCGCCGCCGCCCGGGACCTCCTCACCACGCTCGGCGCCTCCCGTGTCATCGTCCTGGACAGCGCCAGGGCGGCCGCAGCCTGTGCCGGACCGCAGGACGGCGGCCCGCTCCTCGTCCTCGACATCGGGGCCGAACTGACCGAGGCGACCCTCCTCGTCGACGGACGAGTCCGCGACGCGCGTCTCGCCGAGACGGGGACCAGCGATCTGGAACCCGGCGAGCCGCCCACCGCCGTCATCCGCGCCGTCCTGGACATGGTCATGGAGATGTGGCGTCAGGACCGGCACGGCGCGCTGCTCGGAGCCCTGCGCAAGGGCCCGTTGCTCGCCGGAGGCGGTGCGCTGCGACCGGACGTCACCCACCGGATCGCGCTCCGCCTCGGCGCCGCCGTCCGGCTCCCGGACGATCCGGCGACCACGGTCGTGCGCGGTGCCGGGCTGATCCTCGGCTCCGTGCTCCACCACGCCTCGGCCGCACCCGCCCTGCCCGGCCGATCCGGGTGACCCCCCTCCCGGGGCCGCCCCGGGAAGACGTGGCTCCCGGGAGCCGGCCGGACGCCCCGGTGCGGCGCGGACGCACGGCGGCGGCACGGCAGTTCCTCGCGGCCCTGCTCCTGGCCGTCCTCGCCGTCGCGGGCGGCGCGTCCTCGGCCGCCGGGGTCGGGCTTCCCAGCCGCTCGCCGGCGGGCCCGGCGCCCGCCGCGTCCGGCCCGTCCGGAGTCCGGCCGCCCACCCCCTGCGCCGACCGCGCCCTACGCACGGACCGGCCCCGCCCGCCGACCGTTCTCTGCACACGGACCGTTCCGATCGCTCCCTGCGCACCGACCGTTCTCTGCGCACGGACCGTTCCCTGAGCACGGACCGCGCCCTGCGGACGCGCCCCGCCGGCCGGGCACCGGGGGAGCGCGAGGGACGCGAAGTCCTCCGCCGCACCGCAGGGGTCACCGCCGCGGGCGTCCACCGTCCCGGCCCGGCGACGGGGCCCCGTCCCTCGGCCGTCGCCGAGCGCCCCCGTACCCCGCAGCACCTTCCGCCGCCCGGCCCGGGCTCCCCGCCACCGCTCACGACCGGCCTCCCGCTCCCGCACCGGGTCCCCGAGACCGCGCCCGACGCGCCCACCGCGGCAGCCGGCCGATTCCGCGCGGCGCTCCCCGGTGTGCGCGGGCCTCCGAGGGCCGCCGTTCACCGGCCCCGGGACCTCTCCTCGGCCCCGACCCCCACCCCTGCCGTGCCGTTCGCGCCGTCCTAGCGTCCTCCGGGGCGACCCGGGAGCGGCGGGTCCGGCCGTTCCCCGGAGGAAACAACGCATGACCCGCGCCACCACGGTGCGGGCGGTTCTGGCTGCGGCCGTACTGCTCGTCTCCGTACTCATCACGCTGACCATGTCCCCCCGACTCGGCCTCGATCTCCAGGGCGGCACCCGCATGGTGCTGCAGGCCAAGGACTCCGACACCGCCCATGCCGACCGCGAGAGCACCGACCGCACCCTGGAGGTGCTGCGCAAGCGCATCGACTCGCTCGGCGTCACGGAGCCGGCACTGACCCGTTCCGGCGAGGACAGGATCATCGTCGAACTCCCGGACGTCCAGGACCCGCGCAAGGCCGCCGACGTCATCGGCAGGACCGCCCAGCTGACCTTCCACGCCGTGCGGGACCCCGGCTCCCCGGCCGATGACGGTCTTGCGCTCCCCGACGAGGAGGGCCGCACCCTCGCGCTCGGCCCGGCCGAGATCTCGGGTGCCGGGGTCAAGCAGGCGTCCGCCGCTTTCGACGCCCAGCAGGGCGCGGGATGGACCGTCTCCCTCGACTTCCACAAGGACGCCGGCCGGGACTGGACCCGGCTGACCGGGGCTGCGGCCTGCCACCCCGTCCAGGACGAACGGCGCCGCGTCGCCATCGTGCTCGACAAGCAGGTGGTCTCCTCCCCGCAGGTCTCCCCGACCGTCGCCTGCGACACCGGTCTGCCCTCCGGGTCCACACAGATCACCGGCTCCTTCAGCGCCGACGAGGCCCGCGAACTCGCCCTGCTGATCCAGGGCGGAGCCCTGCCGGTGCCCGTCGAGATCGTCGAGCAGCGGACGGTCGGCCCGACGCTGGGCGCCGCCGCCATCGACGCCAGTGCGCGCGCCGCCCTCATCGGCGCCGCGGCCACGGCACTGTTCATCACCGTCGTCTACCGGCTGTTCGGCGCCCTTGCCGCCGTGGCGCTCGGCGCCTACGGGGTGATTTCGTACGCCGCTCTGGTCGCTCTCGGCGTCACCCTCACCCTGCCCGGACTCGCCGGGTTCGTCCTGGCCATCGGGATGGCGGTCGACGCCAACGTGCTGGTCTTCGAACGGGCGAGGGAGGAACACGCCCTGCGGCCGAGGAAGGCGCTGCGCACCTCGCTCGCCGCCGGATTCCGGCACGCCTGGAGCGCCGTCGCCGACTCCAACGTGACGACGCTCATCGCGGCCGGCCTGCTCTTCTTCCTGGGATCGGGACCGGTCAGGGGATTCGGCGTCACGCTCGGCATCGGCGTCCTCGCGTCGATGTTCTCCGCGCTCGTCGTCGCCCGCGCCCTCACCGAGACGGCGGCCCGCTCCCGGTTCGTCAGCGACTACCGGGGCGTCAACGGCATCGCGAGCCCCGGCCGCGTGCGGACCTGGATCACCCGCCGCGACCCGCAGCTGATGGGCTCCCCCCGGCGATGGCTGCTGATCTCCACCGTCCTGATCGCGGTCGCGGTGGCGGGCATCCTGGTGCGCGGCGTCAACCTGGGGGTCGAGTTCACCGGCGGACGGCTCGTCGAGTACACGACCAGCCGGCCCGTCGACGTGGAGCGGGCGCGCACCGCGCTGGCCGGTGCGGGCTTCGGCGACGCCGAGGTCACCACGGCCGGCGCCGGCGACCTCTCGGTGCGCACCGGCGACCTCGACAACGACGGCGAACACGCCCTGCGCACCGCCCTCGCCGCGGAGGGCGGCGAGACCACCAAGGTCCGCGACGAACTCATCGGGCCCACCCTGGGTGACGAACTCCGGCGCAACGCTCTGATCGCGCTTGCCATCGCCGTGCTCGTCCAGCTGGGCTATCTGGCGATCCGCTTCCGCTGGACGTTCGCCGTGGCCTCCGTAGGGGCGCTCGTCCACGACGTGATCATCCTGGTCGGAGCCTTCGCGTGGCTGGGACGCACCGTGGACGGTGTCTTCCTGGCGGCGCTCCTCACCGTCATCGGGTACTCCGTCAACGACTCGGTCGTGGTCTTCGACCGGGTCAGGGAGCTGTGGGCGAAGGCCCGCAGGCAACCCCTGGCGGACCTGGCGAACCGGGCCGTCCTGCAGACCGTCCCCCGGACCGTCAACACCGGCATGGGCGCGTTGTTCATCCTCGTCGCGCTGGCGGTGCTGGGCGGCGACTCGCTGGCGGACTTCGCGCTCGCCCTCCTGATCGGCATCGTCGTCGGGACGTACTCCTCGGTCATGACCGCCGTCCCGGCCGCCCTCCTCCTGGAGCGCACCAGCAAGGCCCCGCCACCCGCCCGCGCTCCGCGCAAGGGGGCCGGCCCCCGGGAGGCGCTGGACAACGGGGCGCGCGTGTAGACCGCGTCCTCGCGTCCTCCACCGGCACCGCAGGACGCCGGTCCGTCGCCCCCGCGCCGTTCGAGCGGCTCAGGGGCGACGCGTGCCGGACCGGGGCCCAACCGGCGTCAGCCCATGAGCGACCGCAGATACGCGGCGGTCGCCGCGTCGGCCGGCAGCAGCGTCTCGATGGCCAGCTCGGCGACCGTCACGTCCATCGGGGTGTTGAACGTCGCGATGGACGCGACGAAGGACAACAGCTGCCCGCCGTGCTCGATCACCAGGGGCAGGGCGAAGGGCACCGAGGACGAGGGAGCGGCCCGGTCCGCGTCACCCTGGGCCTCGGCCGGTACGGGATAGCCCGCCACCTCCTCGTACAGCGCACGCAGCTCCGCCGAACGGACCAGCGCGATCTGACGCTCCATCTGAGCCAGCAGATCGGCACGCCACTCCCGCAGATTCCGGATGCGCGGGGCCAGACCCTCCGGGTGCAGGGTGAGCCGCATGGCGTTCAGGGGCGGGGTGAGCAGATGCTCCGCCACTCCGTCCAGCATCCGGGTCATCCCCTGATTGGCCGCCACCACGGTGTAGAGACCGTCGACGACGAACGCGGGATACGGGTCGTACCCCTGGAGCAGCCGGTCCATGCCCTCACGCAGCGCGTCCATGGCCGGGTCGTCGAGCGCGGTCTCCGTGAAGCGCGGGGCGTAACCGGCGACCACCAGCAGGGCGTTGCGTTCCCGCACCGGTACGTCGAGATGGCCGGCCAGCCGCAGGACCATCTCCTCGCTGGGCCGGGAGCGGCCCGTCTCGATGAACGAGATGTGCCGGGCGGAGGAGTCGGCCCGCAGCGCCAGCTCCAGCTGGCTGATCCGGCGACGCTCCCGCCAGCTGCGCAGCAGCGGCCCTACCCCCGTGTCAAGCGCGACAGTTGTCATACGGAGACCGTAACGTCACCGGCATCGATGACCGGCAATGCCCGAATGAGGGAGCCACCGCATGCCCGCCGCACCGCTGCCCCAGGACGAGATCGAGGACCGGCTGCGCGACCTGCCCGGCTGGGCGCTGGAAGGGGACCGGCTCACCCGCACCTACCGGCTCCCGTCGCACTTCGCCGCCGCCGCCCTCACCGTGCACGTCGCCCGGATCCAGGACGAGCTGAACCACCACTCCGACCTGACGCTCGGCTACCACACCGTCGCCCTCTCCGTGAACTCCCACGACGCGGGCGGAAAGGTCACCGAGAAGGACCTGACCCTGGCCGCCGAGGTCGAGGCCGTCGCCGCCGGACACGGCGCGGAGTAGGACCCGTCCGGCGGTCGGGACACGGCAGCGGCGGGCGGCGCGCCGGCCCAGCACGGCGGCAGCGGGCGAGCGCGCGGTCAGGACAGGGCAGCGGCGGACGGCGCGCCGTCAGGACGCTGCGCCGAAGCGGGGATGCGCGGCGAGCCAGCGCGGGTAGCTGTCGCTGCGCTCCACCGCTTCGGCGTACGCCGCCCGGGTGTGTCCGATCACCGCTGCGGCAGCCGCCGAAGCGGCCGCCGAGCGCGGGTGCCAGCCCAGCAGATGGCGCCAGCTGAGCGGCGACCCGGTCACCGGACGGGTCACCACGCCCGGCGTGGGAGGGAACGTCGCCCGGCACAGACCGACGGCCCGCCCCACCTGCACCAGATGGACCACGGACACCGTGTCCGTCTCGTACACCGACGCCGGGCTGAAGCCGGCCCGGGCGCACGCGGCCACGAAGCAGTCGGCGAAACAGCCGTCCCCCGGCACGTCCGCCCAGCACTCGTCCGCCAGCGCGGAGAGTTCGAGCTCGGACTCCCCGGCCAGTGGGTGGCTCTCCGGCAGCATCACGAAGACCGGGTCGATCCCGATGACCTGCCATTCCAGCCGGTCGGCAACGGGCGGAGGGCTCTCGCCGCACACCCCGATGAGCGCGAAATCGAGTCTGCCGTCGATCAGTTGTCCCGCGAGCTCCGCCACCGACCATGAGGTGTACGTGGACACCGGTGCCGCCGGGTGGGCCGCTGCCAGCCGGTCGACGAGCCCGCCGAGCAGCGGACCGTGCGTGCCGCCCAGCCGGAACCGCTCCATCGCACCCCAGGCGTTGGCGAACCGCACCGCCTCCTCCTGGAGTTCGCTGACGGCCGGCAGCACCACCCGGGCCCGCTCCAGCACCAGTTCACCCAGGAGCGTCGGCCGTGCGCCCGTGTGGTCCCGGTCGAACAACGGGCCGCCCAGCGCCTTTTCGATCCTCCGCAGTTGCGCGCTCAGCGCGGGCTGGGCAAGCCCGAGAGCGGCGGCCGCCTTGGTGAGGCTTCCGGTGTCGGCGATGGCGCGTACGGTTCGCAGATGGCGCAACTCCAGCTCCATAACGGCACGTTATGACCACGCTGGCCCCCCGGCAATACGGGAGTCGTCCCCGCGCCGCCCGCCGGCTCCGTGTCGTACAGTCGGCCGGATGCTGAACTACGACGACGAGGCGGCCGTCTACGATGCCACACGCGGTGGGGTGCCCCGCGCGGAGGCCGCCGCTGTCGCCGTGCTCGGCCTGGTCCCGGCCGCCGCCGGCGCACTGCTGGACATCGGCTGCGGTACCGGACTGGTTACCGAGCGGATCGCCGAAGGCCGGCCCGGTCTGCGGGTGTTCGGCTCCGATGCCTCCCTCGGAATGGTCCGCGTCGCCCGGCAGCGTGTGGGCGCCGTGGTGCACGCCGACGCGCGCCGACTGCCCTTGCGGGACGCGGCGGTCGACGCGGTGACGGCCGTCTGGCTGCTGCACCTGCTCCGCGAGGAGGGCGCCGCAGGGGCGGTGGTGGCGCAGGCGGCGCGGGTGCTGCGGCCCGGCGGCGTGTTCGTGACCACGGTCGACAAGGACGCGGCGCACGATGTCGGCAGTGACATCGACGACGTGTTCGCTCCGTACCTGGCGCCGAACCCCTCCGACGGCACCGAGCGGATCACCGAGTACGGTGCCGCGCACGGTCTCGACGTGGTGGGCAGCACCGTGTTCCGCGGCCACGGGCAGGGGCGGACCCCGCTCGGCGCGGCCCATGGTGTGCGGCGCGGCTACTACGCCTCCCGCCTCGCCCTGCCCGGGCAGGCGGCCGAGCGGCTCGCCCAGGCCCTGACGGCGCTGCCCGATCCCGACCGCCGACGCGCCGAACCGGCTTACCGGCTCCTCGCGTTCCGCCGCCGGTAACTCACGCGCGATCCCCGCGGTCACGCGTGCCACGCGCCGGCCGGGCGTGCCACGGGCCGATGAGGCGTGCCGCGCGGCGGCCAGGCGTGCCAAGCCCGGCTACGCGTGCCAAGGCCCGGTCACGCGTGCCACGCCCCGGTCACGCGTGCCCCGACGGGCAGGCAGGCAGGCCCCGCGCGGGGCATGCAGGCCCCGCGCCGGCTACGCGTGCCACGCGCCGTCGCGCGCCGCCTCGGCTGCGAAGGCGGCGAACGGCTTCGGATCGCGGCCCAGAGCCCGCTTCACGCCGTCCGTCACCGTCGCGTTGTGCCCGTCCAGCAGGAACGTGAACAGCCCGGACAGGAAGCCCGCTTCGGCCGCCGGAACGCCGTACTCCTTCAGCATCGCCGCGTACTGCGGACCCGTCACCGCGACATAGCGCACCTCCCGCCCCGTCGCCCCGGCGAGTTCGGCGGCCGCCTCGGCGAAGGTCAGCGCCCGGGGACCGGTCAGCTCATGGATCGCGCCCGCGCCGCCCTCGCCGCACAGCGCGGCGACCACCACATCGGCCAGGTCGTCCACGTCCACGAACGGCTCCGCGCTCCCGCCCGCCGGGAACACCACCTCGCCGCCGAGCACCCCGTCGAGCAGCGCCCCCTCGCTGAAGTTCTGCGCGAAGAACGCGGAGCGCACCACCGTCAGTTCGGCATCCCCCGCAGCCGAGCGCAACGCCTTCTCCGCGAGCACGGCCTGCGGCTCGCCGCGCCCCGAGAGCAGCACCAGGCGCCGCACCCCGCACCGCCGCGCGATCCGCCCGAAGGCGGTCATCGCCTCCGGTGCGCCGGGCGCCGCCAGATCGGGGTAGTACGCGACGTACGCCGCGTCCGCCCCGCTCAGCGCGGCTTCCCACCCCGACGGGTCCGCCCAGTCGAACGGGACCTCGCCGCTCCGCGATCCGGCACGCACCGGCACCCCTCGCTCCGCCAGCCGTTCGGCCACCCGGCGACCCGTCTTGCCCGTCCCGCTCGTCACCAGCACGGGGCGTGCGGCGGGGAGTTCCTGCTTCTCGTTCTCCGTGTTCTTCGTCATGTCTCAAGACTCCCCGCCGCTCCCCGCGCGCTCCATCCCCCAGCCGCTCAGCTCCCTACGCGTGCGTCTACGCTGCCCGCATGGACGCACTCGCCGGACTGCTGGACGGGCCTCGGGCGCGGGGCGCCTTCCTGCTGCGGATGGTGATGGAACCGCCCTGGTCCGTACGGATCGAGGACCGGGCCCCGCTCTGCCTCATGTCCGTGACCGCCGGAGAGGCGTGGATCGTTCCCGCCGGAGCCGGAGCCGGAGCCGGAGCCGGAGCCGGAGCCGGAGCCGGAGCCACCGGGCCCGTGCTGCTGCGCCCGGGAGACCTGGCCGTCGCGCGCGGCCCGGAGCCGTACACGGTCGCGGATCTGCCGGATACCGATCCGCAGGCGCGCATCGGTCCGGGCGGCGTCTGCACCACCCTGCGCGGGGAACCGCTGGCGCAGTCCATGAATCTGGGTGTACGCACCTGGGGAAACGCCCCGGACGGAACGACCGCCGTGCTCGTCGGCACGTATCTGATGGACGGCGAGATCAGCGGACGGCTCCTCGACGCGCTGCCCCCGCTGATCGTCCTGCCCTCCGGCGGCCGGGCCCGCCCGTTGCCGGCGCTGCTCGACGACGAGATCGCGCGGGACGAGCCGGGCCAGAGCGTGGTGCTGGACCGGCTGCTGGACCTGCTGCTGATCGACGCCCTGCGCACCTGGTTCTCCCGGCCGGGCGCCGAGGCGCCCGCCTGGTACCGGGCCATGGGCGATCCCGTCGTCGGCCAGGCGCTGCGACTGCTCCAGAACGAGCCCGCCCATCCCTGGACGGTGGCCGCGCTGGCCGGCCGGACCGGGGTCTCCCGGGCCGGCCTCGCCCGGCGCTTCACCGAACTCGTGGGGGAGCCCCCGATGGCCTATCTGACCGGCTGGCGCCTCGCCGTCGCGGCCGATCTGCTCCGCGAGACGGACGCGACCGTCGAAGCGGTGGCCCGGCAGGTCGGATACAGCCAGGCCTTCGCCTTCAGTACCGCCTTCAAGCGGGTCCGCGGCGTCAGCCCGCAGGAGTACCGCAAGGGCGGCGGCCCGGCGTAACGGCATCCCCTGTCCGCCCCCTCGGCGCAGGCTTGCTGATGGCCCGTACGGTCGGCGTCAGCCGCCGCGTCCGAGCCGGAGGGCGTCCTGCCGTGTGCCGGACACCGGCTCCAGCCGCCACCACTGGCCGGGCGAGTCGGTGTCCTCCCACTGCTGGACGGACGCCCCCTTCGCCGTGCTGCCGTCGGCGACCTCCAGGACCAGTCCGCTGACGAAGCTCACCAGCGTCACCGTGCCGGGCGCCTCCAGGTGCCTTTCGATCAGCCACTCCTGCGCCCCGAAGTTGTTCGCCCTCCACTGCTGGATCAGGGCCCCGTTCTCCGTAGAGGCGCCGCGCACGTCCAGTCGTTTGCCGCTGTGGGCGTTGACCACGTGGTGCAGGGCCGCGCCCTCGTGGACAGGGACGAACTCCCAGTGCTGGGCGGCCGACCCGTCGACGTCGTTCTGCTGCACCGGTGCGCCGCCGCCCTTGGCGGCGTCCCGCACCTCCAGCACCAGCCCGCTGCCCACGTTGCGCAGCCGGTAAAGACCCGCCCCGACCACGGGCGCGGTGTCCCCGCTCATGTCCGGTCGTCCCTTCATGCGGCCCGTACGGCGAGAACCGCCGCCCGGCTCGGGGCCGGGCGGCGGTCACAGGGTGTCAGCGGCGGTGTGTCTCAGGCGCCGAGGTTGAACTCGCCCGGGTTGGGGCCGAGCCGCTTGCCCTCGTCCAGCGCCGCGAACGCGGCCAGGTCGTCGGCGTCCAGTTCGAAGTCGAACACGTCGATGTTCTCCGCGATCCGCGACGGCGTCACGGACTTGGGGATCACCACGTTGCCCGTCTGGAGGTGCCAGCGCAGCACCGCCTGGGCCGGCGTGCGGCCGTGCTTCCGCGCGACCGCGACGACCGTCGGGACCTCCAGGAGACCCTTGCCCGAACCCAGCGGCGACCAGGCCTCGGTCGCGATGCCGTGCTGGGCGTGCAGCGCGCGCGACTCCGCCTGCTGGAGCTGCGGGTGCAGTTCGATCTGGTTGAGCGCCGGGACCACGGAGGTCTCGCCGAGCAGGCGCTCCAGGTGCTCGGGGAGGAAGTTCGAGACGCCGATGGCCTTCGCGCGGCCGTCCGCGTAGATCTTCTCGAACGCCCGGTACGTGTCGACGTAGGCGTCCTTGGCCGGCACCGGCCAGTGGATCAGGTAGAGGTCGACGTAGTCGAGGCCCAGCTTGTCGAGCGAGGCGTCGAAGGCGCGCAGGGCGGCGTCGTAACCCTGCTCCGTGTTCCACAGCTTCGTGGTGACGAAGAGCTCGTCGCGGGCGACACCGGAGGCCGCGATCGCCTTACCGGTGCCCACCTCGTTCTGGTAGATCGCGGCGGTGTCGATGCTGCGGTACCCGGACTCGATGGCCGTGACGACCGCCGTCTCGGCCTCGTCGTCCGGCACCTGCCAGACGCCGAAACCGAGCTGCGGCATCTCGACACCGTTGTTGAGAGTGAGGGAGGGGACCTGGCTCACGAGCGGTCGATCCTAACGTTGTGGGGGTGGGACTCCCAGAGTGAACGATCAAGACGGCCCGCACATTCCCGTCCGGGGCCGTTTTCACCGGAACGGTACTCCCGGGCCGGGCTGCCGGAGGGATACACGCCCGGGGGCGGGGCCGGTCCCGGGGCCGGATCGGCACGAGCGCAGAGCCGCCGGACCCGTACGCGGACGCAGCCGGGCCCGTAAGGAGCAGAGCCGGGCCCGTACGGCGCGGAGCCGGGCGCGGACAGCGCGGAGCCGGGCCGGTACGCGCACGGTGCCGGGCCCGGAGGGGCGCTGACCGGCCACCGGCCGGTCAGCGGTAGAGCGCGTCGACCTCGGACGCGTACGCCGTCTCGATCGCCTTGCGCTTCAGCTTCAGCGAGGGCGTCAGCAGACCGTGCTCCTCGGTGAACTGGTGGGCCAGGATCCGGAACGTACGGATCGACTCGGCCTGGGAGACAGCCGTGTTGGCGGCGACCACCGCGCGCCGGACCTCCATCTCCAGATCGGGGTCCCGCACCAGTTCCCCCGGGGTCAGCGGCTGCCGTCCCTGCATCGCCAGCCAGTGCTCCACGGACTCCTGGTCCACGGTGACGAGCGCCGCGATGTACGGCCGGTCGTTGCCGACCACGATGCACTGCGCCACCAGCGGATGCGCCCGTACGCGCTCCTCCAGACCGGCCGGCGAGACGCTCTTGCCGCCGGACGTCACCAGGATCTCCTTCTTCCGCCCGGTGATCGTCAGATAGCCGTCGTCGTCGAGCGCGCCCAGGTCACCGGTGGCCAGCCAGCCGTCGTTGAGCACCGCGTCGGTGGCCTTCGGGTCGCCCAGGTACCCGCCGAACACGTTTTCGCCGTACACCCAGATCTCACCGTCGTCGGCGATGTGCACGGTCGTGCCGGGGATCGGCTGCCCCACCGTGCCGTACCGGGTGCGCTCCGGGGGGTTGGCGGTGGCCGCGGCCGTCGTCTCGGTCAGCCCGTACCCCTCGTACACGGTGACGCCCGCACCCGAGAAGAACAGCCCGAGCTGCCGCTCCATCCCCGAGCCGCCCGACATGGCGTGCCGGATCCGGCCGCCCATGGCCTCGCGCACCTTCTTGTAGACGACCTTGTCGAAGAACTGGTGCTGCATCCGCAGCCCGGCGGACGGACCGGGGCCGGTGCCGAACGCCCGCGCCTCCATCGCCTCCGCGTACTTGACAGCGATGTCAACGGCCTTGTCGAACGGCCCGATCCTGCCTTCCGCCTCGGCCTTGCGGCGGGCGCCGTTGAAGACCTTCTCGAAGATGTACGGCACCGCCAGGATGAACGTGGGACGGAACGACACCAGGTCAGGCATCAGTGCCTTCGCGGAGAGCTCCGGCTGGTGGCCCAGCTTCACCCGGCCGCGGATCGCGGTGACCTCCACCATCCGCCCGAAGACGTGTGCCAGCGGGAGGAAGAGCAGCGTCGCCGCCTCGTCGCCCGGCTTGGAGTGGAAGACCGACTCCCAGCGGGAGGCCATCGTCTCCGTCTCGAACATGAAGTTGGCGTGCGTGATCACACAGCCCTTCGGACGCCCCGTGGTGCCCGAGGTGTAGATGACGGTCGCGACCGACTCCGGTGTCACCGCACGCCGGTGCCGGTGCACGACCTCGTCCTCGACGGGCGCGCCGGCCTCCGTCAGTTCGTCCACCGCGCCGGCGTCCAGCTGCCACAGGCGCTTCAGCTGCGGCAGCCGGTCGATCACCGACGCGACCGTCATCGCGTGGTCCTCGTGCTCGACCATGATCGCCGAGACCTCGGCGTCGTGCAGCATCCACAGGACCTGCTCGGCCGACGACGTCGGATAGACCGGCACGGACTGGGCGCCCACCGCCCACACGGCGAAGTCGAAGAGGGTCCACTCGTACCGGGTACGGGACATCAGGGCGACCCGGTCGCCGAACCGGACCCCGTGCGCGATCAGCCCCTTGGCCAGCGCCAGCACCTCGTCGCGGAACGTCGCCGACGTGACATCCCGCCAGCGTCCGTCGGCGTCCTTCCGGCCGAGAGCGACCCGGTGCGGATCCTCCTCGGCGTAGTCGAACACGACGTCGGCGAGGCCGCCTACGTGGGGCGCGGCCGCCATGGGTGGGACAGTGAACTCACGCAATGACCTGCTCCTTGTGGCGCTCCGCACAGCGCCGTGACGCTACCCCACCGGGCGTCGCGGCGGGAGTGCCGCGAAGAGACGGCAGCGGGTGCCGTCCGCACGGGTCAGGTGGTGAAATCCGGCCAGATGGGCAAGGCCCGGGCGCGCTTCCGACCATGGAGTAAGTGGCTCGCGCGGGAATCTCCACCGAATCTGTACGTCGCGCTCACGCGTACGGGCGCCGGTCCGCAGCCGTCGGCACGAGGGCTCCCGACGACCGGCCCGCGCGCCCGGGCCCGACCCGTCCGGGCCGCAGCGGCAGAGCGCGCCCGGTCCCGTGCATTCTCCCCCTCCCCGGACCCCGTCATGCGCGCCCCTGATCCCCGATCGCACCGATTCCGCCGCCGGGGCGGGCCAGCTGCTCACCGCCCGTCAGGATCGCCGCGGCCAGTGCGTCCGCGGCCTGCTGGGCGTCGCCCCGGCGCCGGCCGTGGAGCAGGACGAAGTCCACGTCGCCGAGGTCCGGCAGCCCGGCCCTGGCCTCCACCGGGACCAGACCCGGCGGGACCAGGCCGCGACTGTGCGCCATGACGCCGAGCCCGGCGTGCGCGGCCGCGATCAGCCCGCTGAGGCTGCCGCTCGTGCACGCGACCCGCCAGGAGCGGCCCCGCTCCTCCAGGACCTCCAGCGCACGGGCCCGGGTGATGCCCGGCGGCGGGAACAGGACCAGCGGGACCGGCCGGTCCGGATCGATCCGCAGCCGCGGCGCGCCGATCCAGATCAGCGCGTCCCGCCGGACCAGCTCCCCGTGGGTGTCCCCGGTCCGCCGCTTGGCGAGCACCAGATCGAGACGGCCCGCAGCCAGCCGCTGGTGCAGCGTCCCGGACAGCTCGACGGTCAGCTCCAGCTCGACCTCCGGATGGTCGTGGCGGAACGACCGCAGGATCTCCGGCAAGCGGGTCAGCACGAAGTCCTCCGAGGCCCCGAAGCGCAGCCGCCCGCGCAGCCGGGTGCCGGTGAAGAACGCCGACGCCCGTTCGTGGGCCTCCAGGATCGTCCGTGCGAAGCCGAGCATGGCCTCGCCGTCCACCGTGAGGCCGACCCGGTGCGTGTCCCGGTCGAACAGCCGGCGACCGGTGGCGTCCTCCAGCCGCCGCACGTGCTGGCTCACCGTGGACTGCCGCACCCCGAGCCGGCGGGCGGCCGCGGTGAAGCTGAGCGTCTGGGCGACGGCGAGGAAGGTGCGCAGCTGCGCCGGGTCGTACACGGGCCCCACGTTATCGCGATACGTGATCACAGTCAGAGCGGTATACGGGATTCCCGATGCCAGGGGCCGGGAGCAGGATGGGAGCGCACGACCGGAACGAGAGACACGGGGAGACATGAGCCGCCGCACCCTGCCGTTGCCGTCCTGGCTGCCGATCGACCCCTACATCATGGCGTTGATCGGCACCGTCCTCCTCGCGGCCCTGCTGCCGGCCTCCGGCACCGCCGCCGAGGTGGCGGGCGGGGCCTCCACCGGGGCGGTGGCGTTCCTGTTCTTCCTCTACGGCGCCCGGCTGTCCACCGCGGAGGCCGTCGAAGGCCTCAGGCACTGGCGGCTCCACCTCACCGTCCTGGCCTGCACGTTCGTCGCGTTTCCGGTGCTGGGTCTGGCGAGCGGGGGGCTGGTGCCGTACGTGCTGACGCCCCAGCTTCAGAGCGGCTTCCTCTTCCTCTGCCTCGTCCCCTCGACCATCCAGTCGTCGATCGCCTTCACCTCGATCGCCCGGGGCAACGTGCCCGCGGCGATCTGCGCGGGCTCCTTCTCCTCCCTGGCGGGTATCTTCGTCACCCCGCTGCTCGCGGCGGCGCTCCTCGGGAACAGCGGCGGCGGCTTCTCGGCGGACGCCCTGCTGAGAATCGGGGTCCAGCTGCTGCTGCCGTTCGTCGCGGGCCAGTTGCTGCGCCGCTGGATCGGCGGCTTCCTGGCCCGCCACAAGAAGGTCCTGGGCCTCGTCGACCGGGGTTCGATCCTGCTGGTCGTCTACACCGCGTTCAGCGAGGGCGTGGTCGCGGGCATCTGGCACCAGGTCACCCCCGCGCGGCTGGGAGCGCTGCTCGCCGCCGAGGCGGTGCTGCTCGCGCTGATGCTGGCGGTCAGCTGGTACGGGGCGAAGCGGCTCGGCTTCGGGCGCGAGGACCGCATCGCCATCCAGTTCGCCGGCTCCAAGAAGAGCCTGGCCTCGGGGCTGCCGATGGCGAGCGTGCTGTTCGGGGCGCAGGCGAGCCTCGCCGTCCTGCCGCTGATGCTCTTCCACCAGATGCAGCTCATGGTGTGCGCGGTGATCGCGAAGCGGCGCGCCGGGGATCGCCCGGAGGTCCCGGACGGCGCGGTGGCGCGCACGACCGCCCCGGTGGGCTGAGGGGCGGGGCGCCTCAGCCCTGGCCGGCCGCCTCCAGGTCGATGCGGTGCTCGCCCGCGTACACGTTCATCGAGGGCCCCCGCAGGAAACCGACCAGGGTCAGGCCGGTCTCGGCCGCCAGGTCGACCGCCAGGGACGACGGCGCGGAGACGGCCGCCAGCATCGGGATGCCGGCCATCACCGCCTTCTGCGCGAGCTCGAAGGAGGCCCGGCCCGAGACCAGCAGGACCGAGCGGGACAGCGGCAGCCGGCCGTCGGTCAGGGCCCGGCCGACCAGCTTGTCGACCGCGTTGTGCCGGCCGACGTCCTCCCGTACGTCGATCAGCTCGCCCGTCTCGGAGAACAGCGCCGCCGCGTGGAGACCCCCGGTCCGGTCGAAGACGCGCTGCGAGGCGCGCAGCCGGTCGGGGAGGGCCGCCAGCAGTTCGGGCGTGACCCGGACGGGGGGAGTGTCGGCGACCGGGTGGCGGGTCGTGGTGCGCACCGCGTCCAGGCTGGCCTTGCCGCACAGACCGCAGGAGGACGTCGTGTAGACGTTGCGTTCCAGGGTGATGTCGGGGACCACGACGCCCGGCGCGAGCCGCACGTCCACCACGTTGTACGTGTTCACCCCGTCGGCCGTCGCCCCGGCGCAGTACACGATCGACTGCACCTCGGAGCCGTCGCCGATCACGCCCTCGCTCACCAGGAATCCGGCCGCGAGCGCGAAGTCGTCGCCCGGGGTGCGCATCGTGATGGCGAGCGGTCTGCCGTTCAGCCGGATCTCCAGGGGCTCCTCGGCGACGAGGGTGTCCGGGCGGGTGGAGACGACCCCGTCCCGGATGCGGATGGTGCGGCGGCGCTCGGTGACCCGTCCCATGCCAGTCAGACCCGGTTTCTGTACGTGTGAGGAGCCCGGAGGGCCCTTGCTGCGGCGGTTGCCGAGGTCCCGTCTGCGTCAGGGCAGGTGACCCGGCACCCTCATTGTCCCGTACACGGAACGCGGCGCCGCAGCCGCTCGCAGCGGTCACGGCCGGCGAAATACCTTCTACGCTAGGTGAGCCGACAGGCCGAGCCTGTCGTCAAGCCTCCAAGCTCAGGCCGGTATTCCTGTGGGATCACGTGCCCCTGTACCGGGCGGTAGCGACCAAGACTGGATGGTTCCTGCCATATGTAGCGAGGGGAACCTGAACATGACCGGCTCACGTGTCGTGGCGCTCGGCCACTATCAGCCCGCCAAGGTGCTCACGAACCACGATCTGGCGGCGATGGTCGACACCAGCGACGAGTGGATCACCAGCCGCGTCGGCATCAAGACCCGGCACCTCGGCGGCCCCGACGAGCCGGTGGACGAGCTGGCGGCGCATGCGGCGGCCAAGGCCCTCGCCGCCGCAGGTCTGCAGGCGGGAGACATCGACCTGGTCCTGGTCGCCACGTCGACCGCGATCGACCGCTCGCCGAGCATGTCGGCCCGGGTCGCCGCCCGCCTCGGCATGTCCTCGCCCGCGGTCATGGACATCAACGTGGTCTGTTCGGGTTTCACCCACGCCCTCGCCACCGCCGATCACGCCCTCCGGGCGGGCGCCGCCACGCGCGCGCTCGTGATCGGCGCCGACAAGATGGGTGACATCGTCGACTGGACCGACCGCTCCAGCTGCGTGCTGATGGGCGACGGCGCCGGCGCCGCGGTCGTGGTCGCCGACTCCGGGACGGACGGCAGGCCCGGGATCGGACCGGTGCTGTGGGGCTCGGTTCCCGAGATGGGGGACGCCGTACGGATCGAGGGCACGCCGCCGCGCTTCGCCCAGGAGGGGCAGTCCGTCTACCGGTGGGCCACCACCCAGCTGCCGCCCATCGCGCGCAAGGTGTGCGAGAAGGCGGGGATCACCCCCGAGGACCTCGCCGCCGTGGTGCTCCACCAGGCCAACCTGAGGATCATCGAACCCGTCGCCCGCAGGATCGGCGCGGTCAACGCGGTCATCGCCCGGGACGTGGTGGACTCCGGCAACACCTCCGCCGCCTCGATCCCGATGGCGCTGTCCAAGCTGGTGGAGCGCGGCGAGGTCGCCACCGGGGCTCCGGCGCTGCTCTTCGGCTTCGGCGGCAACCTCAGCTACGCGGGACAGGTGATCCGCTGCCCCTGAGGGGCGGCGCGCCGAGCGCGGCGATCTCCTCCCGGGACGAGCCGGGCGAGGCTCCCCGCAACGCCCTTTGTCCTCAGGATGGAGAAAGTTCCGACGGATTCCTGCGCAACTTCTTCCCACTCCCGGCAACCGCTGCTACGTTCCCCTCCAAAGCCAGACGGACAGGCCGGTGTGGCGGGGAGGGGCGCGTGAGACGAATGACGGCACGACCCGCGAATGCGCATCAGGCGCGACTGCTCCGGCTGTTGCGCGACGGGGGGCCCAACTCACGGGCGCAGCTGGGTGATCAGGTCGATCTCTCCCGCTCCAAGCTCGCCGTCGAGGTGGACAGACTGCTGGAGACCGGCCTCGTCGTGGCCGACGGACTCGCCGCATCCCGCGGCGGGCGTCGCTCGCACAACATCCGGCTCGCCCCGGCCCTGCGCTTCCTCGGCGTCGACATCGGCGCCACATCCGTCGACGTGGCGGTCACCAACGCGGAGCTGGAGGTCCTGGGCCACCTCAACCACCCCATGGACGTACGCGAAGGCCCCGTCGCCATCTTCGAGCAGGTGCTGTCGATGGCGGCCAAGCTCCGGGCCTCCGGGCTCGCCGAAGGGTTCGACGGCGCGGGCATCGGCGTACCGGGACCGGTCCGCTTCCCGGAGGGCATCCCCGTCGCACCCCCGATCATGCCCGGCTGGGACGGCTTCCCGGTCCGCGAGGCGCTCAGCCAGGAACTGGGCTGCCCCGTCATGGTCGACAACGACGTGAACCTGATGGCGATGGGGGAGCAGCACGCGGGCGTCGCCCGCTCCGTGGCCGACTTCCTCTGCGTCAAGATCGGTACCGGCATCGGCTGCGGCATCGTCGTCGGCGGCGAGGTCCACCGCGGTACGACGGGCAGCGCCGGCGACATCGGCCACATCCAGGTCGAACCCGACGGCCGCCCCTGCGCCTGTGGCAACCGGGGCTGCCTGGAAGCACACTTCAGCGGCGCCGCGCTGGCCCGTGACGCCGAGGACGCGGCACGCGCCGGACTGTCCCCGGAGCTCGCGGCCCGGCTCGAGGCGTCCGGGAAACTCACCGCCGCCGACGTCGCCGCCGCCGCGGCCGCCGGCGACGCCACCTCGCTCGACCTGATCCGCGAAGGCGGCAACCGGGTCGGACAGGTCATCGCGGGACTCGTCAGCTTCTTCAACCCCGGTCTGGTGGTGATCGGCGGCGGGGTGACCGGACTGGGCCACACGCTGCTGGCCAGCGTCCGGACCCAGGTCTACCGGCAGTCGCTGCCGCTGGCCACCGGAAACCTCCCGATCGTGCTGGGCGAGCTCGGACCCGCGGCCGGAATCATCGGCGCGGCCAGGCTCATCAGCGACCACCTCTTCTCACCCGCCTGATCCCTCTCCTCCACCCCGCACCCCTCCACCCGCCACACCCCCTGCCCACCCTTCACCGGCCCGCTCGCCCCACAGCCCGCCGGTGGCGAAGACACCGCCCCGCGTCCCGGGCCGTGGTCCGGGGAACAACCGGGACCGCACTGCGCCCTGCCCGCTCACCGGCCCTTCCCCCTGCTCCCGGACTCGCCCGCGCAGGGGCACCCCATCCGCCGAGGGGATTCGTCATGGCTCCAGAACCACCGCTGCTCACCATGTCCGGCATCACCAAGTCCTTCCCCGGTGTGCGCGCCCTCGACGGCGTGGACCTGGAGGTCCAGGCCGGCGAAGTCCACTGCCTCCTCGGCCAGAACGGGGCCGGCAAGTCCACGCTCATCAAGGTGCTCGCCGGGGCCCACCAGCCCGACGACGGCGAGATCACCTGGTGCGGCGCACCCGCCGTGCTCAAGTCGCCGATCACCGCGATGCGGCTCGGGATCGCCACCATCTACCAGGAACTCGACCTGGTCGAGGGGCTGTCGGTCGCCGAGAACGTCTTCCTGGGCCACGAGCCCACGAGTGCCGGCTTCGTCGTCCGCACCCGCGAGGGCCGCACCGCGGCCGCCGCCCTCCTGAAGCGGCTCGGCCACCCGGAGATCGATCCGTCCCGCGAGGTCGGCGCGCTCTCCGCGGCCCAGCAGCAGATCGTCTCGATGGCCCGGGCGCTCTCGCACGACGTGCGCCTCATCGTGATGGACGAGCCGTCCGCCGCCCTCGACCCGGACGAGGTCGACAACCTCTTCCGGATCGTCGCCTCGCTGACCGCCGAGGGGGTCGCCGTCGTCTACATCTCCCACCGGCTGGAGGAGATCCGCCGGATCGGCGACCGGGTGACCGTGCTCAAGGACGGCCGGGCGGTGGCCGTCGGCCTCCCCGCCGAGTCCACGCCGACCCGGGACATCGTGGCCCTGATGACCGGCCGCAACGTCGAGTACGTCTTCCCGCCCCGGACCGGGACCACCGCGGGCAACGCCCGTACGGCTCCGGTGCTCACCGTCGAAGGGCTCACCAGGAAGGGCGAGTTCGCCCCGGTCGACCTGGAGCTGAGGCCCGGCGAGATCGTCGGCCTCGCCGGACTCGTCGGCTCGGGGCGCTCCGAGATCCTGGAGACCATCTACGGCGCCCGCAAGGCCACCGCCGGACGGGTCACGGTCGCGGGAAAGCCCCTGCGGCCCGGCAGCGTACGCGCCGCCGTCGCCGCCGGCATCGGCCTCGCCCCCGAAGAACGCAAGGCGCAGGCGCTGCTGATGCTGGAATCCGTCACCCGCAACGTCTCCGTCTCCTCCATGTCCCGCTTCTCCAGGGCGGGTTGGGTCGACCGGGGCGCCGAACGCCAGGCGGCCCGCGCCGCCACCCGCGAACTGTCCCTGCGCCCGGACAACCCCGACACCCCCGTCCGCACCCTCTCCGGCGGCAATCAGCAGAAGGCGGTCCTCGCCCGCTGGCTGCTGCGCGGCTGCCGGGTGCTGCTCCTCGACGAACCGACCCGCGGGGTGGACGTCGGCGCCCGCGCCGAGCTCTACGCCGTGATCCGCCGGCTGGCCGACGAAGGCCTCGCCGTCCTGCTCGTCTCCAGCGAAGTGCCCGAAGTCCTGGGCCTCGCCGACCGGGTGCTGGTCCTGCGTGAGGGCCGCGTCGTCCACACGGCGGACGCCGGGGAGCTCGACGAGCACCGTGTACTCGACCTCGTGATGGAAGGGAGCCCGGCGTCATGACGCAGCCCGTCTCATCGGCGCAGCAGAGCGGGCCGGACAAGGGCCCGGCGCCCGTGTCCGCCCCCGCGTCCCCGAAGAAGGACGGATCCCCGCGGGCCTTCGGGCTGCGCGTGGACGTCCGCAGCCTCTCGCTGCTCGGCGTCCTCGCCGTACTGGCAGCCGTCGGCGGGATCACCGAACCCGACGCCTTCCTGGACACCGGGAACCTCCAGCTCATCCTGACGCAGGCGTCCGTCATCGGCGTCGTCACCGTCGGCATGACCTTCGTCATCATCAGCGGGGGCATCGACCTGTCCGTCGGCGCCATGGTCGCCCTCGCCTCGGTCTGGGCGACGACGCTCGCCACCCAGGACTTCGGCTTCGGGGGGATCCTCCTCACCGCCGTCCTGGTCGGGCTCGGCGCCGGACTGGTGAACGGTGTGCTCATCGCGTACGGCCGGCTGGTGCCCTTCATCGCGACGCTGGCGATGCTCGCCTCCGCCCGCGGACTGGCCCTCCACCTCACCGACGGCAAGACGCAGATCGTCACCGTCACGTCGGTCCTCGATCTGGGCCTGCCCGACGCGTACGTGCTCGGAATCCCGCCGCTGGTCCTGATGTTCGCCGCCGTCACCGTCGTGGGCTGGCTGGTACTGAACCGGACGACGTTCGGCCGCCGTACGGTCGCCGTCGGCGGCAACGCGGAAGCGGCCCGGCTCGCGGGCATCGACGTACGCCGGCAGCGGCTCTACCTCTACCTGCTGTCCGGGCTGTGCTGCGGCATCGCCGCCTTCATGCTGATCATCCTGTCCGGCTCCGGCCAGAACACCAACGGCAATCTGTACGAGCTCGACGCCATCGCCGCCGCGATCATCGGCGGCACCCTGCTCAGCGGCGGCCGCGGCACCATCGTCGGCTCCGTCCTGGGCGTCCTGGTGTTCACCACGATCACCAACATCTTCGCGCTCAACAACCTGCAGAGCGATGTCCAGCAGATCGCCAAGGGCGCGATCATCGTCGCCGCCGTCCTCGTCCAGAGCCGGACGTCGGCCCACCGCGAGACCTGATCCCCGCTCTCCTCCCGCTCGCCCCCCTGTTCGCCTCCCACGCCGCAATGGACGAAGGGTTTGACAGCCATGCCAGAAACCAGCCGCAGAGGACTGCTCTTCGGTACCGCCGCAGTCTCCGCAGGCGCCCTCCTGACCGCCTGCACCAGCAACGAGCCCAAGGAGAAGAGCACCGCCGCGCAGAGCAACGCGCCCGCCGCGGACGACAAGCCGGGCAAGCCGGTCACCATCGGCTTCGCGGGACCCCAGGCCGACCACGGCTGGCTCAACGCCATCAACGAGAACGCCACATCGCGGGCGGAGAAGTACTCCGAGGTGACCCTGGAGACCACCGAGGGCTCCAACGACACCGCCGCGCAGATCGGCCAGGTCAAGACCCTCATCAACAAGAAGGTCGACGTCCTCGTCATCCTCCCGGCCGACGGCAAGGCGCTCACCCAGGTCGGCCTGGAGGCCATGCGGGCGGGCATCCCCGTCATCAACCTGGACCGCATCTTCGCCTCGCCGCAGGCCTACCGCTGCTGGGTCGGCGGCGACAACTACGGCATGGGGCTCAACGCCGGCACGTACATCGGTGAACAGCTGAAGGACAAGCCGAGCGCCAAGGTCGTCGAGCTCGCCGGCATCGACAACCTGGAACTCACCAAGCAGCGCAGCCAGGGCTTCGCCGACGCGTTGAAGAACTACTCCAACATCAAGCTGGTGGCCCGTCAGGCGGCCGACTTCACTGTCGAGTCCGGCCAGGCGAAGATGTCGCAGCTCCTCCAGGCGCAGAAGCAGTTCGACGCCCTGTGGAACCACGACGACGACCAGGGGGTGGGCGCGCTCCGCGCCATCCAGCAGGCCGGCCGCGACGAGTTCCTGATGGTCGGCGGCGCCGGCGCCAAGACCGCCATGGACGCCATCAAGGCCGACAACAGCGTGCTCAAGGCCACTGTGCTCTACCCGCCGACCATGGCGGCGTCGGCCATCGACCTGGCCCGGGCGCTCGGCCAGGCCAAGGGAGTGGCCGGCCTCGCCGAGCTGGAGATCCCCACCAATCTCACCCTGTACTCGGCCGTGGTCACCAAGGAGAACATCGACCAGTACCTGCCGACGGGCTTCAGCTGAGCCGGCCCGCGGGAGGGCGCCGGCCCTCCCGCCGTATCCACCGAATCACCGACGAAGGGGAAGGCCGGATGGCCCGCAGGGAAGAGACGGAGCAGGAGTCGGCCGCGCCGCCGACGCACCGGCCGACGGCGAGCGCAGCGACGCTCGGGGTCGGCATGGTCGGATACGCGTTCATGGGCGCCGCACACTCGCAGGGGTGGCGCACCGCGGGCCATGTCTTCGACCTGCCGATGAGGCCGGTGCTCGCCGCGGTCTGCGGCCGCGACCGGACGGCGGTCGAGGCCGCCGCCGGCCGGCACGGCTGGGCGGCGGCGGAGACCGACTGGCGGGCCCTGATCGCCCGGGACGACGTCCAGCTCGTCGACATCTGCACGCCGGGCGACAGCCATGCGGAGATCGCCATCGCGGCCCTGGAGGCGGGCAAGCACGTGCTGTGCGAGAAGCCGCTCGCCAACACGGTCGCGGAGGCGGAGGCCATGACCGAGGCCGCGGCGCGGGCCGCCGCCCGCGGCCAGGTCGCGATGGTCGGCTTCAACTACCGCAAGGTGCCCGCCCTCACCTACGCCCGCAAGCTCATCGTCGACGGCCGGCTCGGCACCCTGCGGCACGTCCGCGCCACCTACCTCCAGGACTGGCTGGTCGACCCCGGCTCCCCGCTCACCTGGCGGCTGAAGAAGGAGCAGGCGGGCTCCGGCGCGCTCGGCGACCTCGGCGCGCACATCGTGGACCTCGCCCAGTACCTGGCGGGGGAGCTGCTGGTGGGGGTCTCCGCCGTGACGGAGACCTTCGTCCGCGAACGGCCCCTGCTCGGCGGCCCTTCGGGGGGTCTCGGCGGTGTCGCGGCCACCGGGGAGTCCGGCGCGGTCACGGTGGACGACGCGGCGCTGTTCACCGGCCGGCTGGCCTCCGGCGCCCTGGCCTCCTTCGAGGCGACGAGGATGGCGGCCGGGCGCAAGAACGCCCTGCGCCTGGAGATCAACGGGGAGCTCGGCTCGCTCGCCTTCGATCTGGAGCGCCTCAACGAACTGTCCTTCCACGACCACACCGAGCCCGCCACCACGGCAGGCTTCCGGCGCATCCTGGTCACCGAGCCCGAGCATCCGTACCTGGAGGCCTGGTGGCCGCCGGGCCACGCACTCGGCTACGAGCACACGTTCATCCACCAGGCCCGTGACGCGGTGCGCACGATCGCCGAAGGGAGCCCGCCCGTACCGTCGTTCGCCGACGGACTGCAGGTGCAGCGGGTGCTGGCGGCGGTGGAGGAGAGCGCCGCGAAGAACTCCGTCTTCACTCCCGTACAGGTCTAGGAGGTCCTGCGCATGCCCCGTCCCTTCACCCTCTTCACCGGTCAGTGGGCCGATCTCCCCCTGGAGGACGTCTGCCGGCACGCCCGCGACTTCGGCTACGACGGCCTCGAACTCGCCTGCTGGGGCGATCACTTCGAGGTCGACAAGGCCCTGGCCGACCCCGGCTACCTGGAGGGCCGTCATCAGCTGCTCGACAAGTACGGGCTGAAGTGCTGGGCGGTCTCCAACCACCTGGTCGGCCAGGCCGTGTGCGACAGCCCGATCGACGAGCGCCACCAGGGGATCCTGCCCGCCCGGATCTGGGGCGACGGGGAGCCCGAGGGGGTGCGCCGCCGGGCCGCACAGGAGATCAAGGACACCGCGCGGGCGGCCGCGGCCTTCGGCGTCGACACGGTCATCGGTTTCACCGGATCGTCGATCTGGCACCTGGTCGCGATGTTCCCGCCCGTCCCGCCGCACATGATCGAGCGGGGGTACGAGGACTTCGCGGAGCGCTGGAACCCGATCCTCGACGTCTTCGACGCGGAGGGCGTGCGGTTCGCCCACGAGGTGCATCCCAGCGAGATCGCGTACGACTACTGGACCACGCACCGCGCATTGGAGGCGGTGGACCACCGGGCGGCGTTCGGGCTGAACTTCGACCCGAGCCACTTCGTCTGGCAGGACCTGGACCCGGTGGGCTTCCTGTACGACTTCCGGGACCGGATCTACCACGTGGACTGCAAGGAGGCCCGCAAGCGCCTGGACGGCCGCAACGGCCGGCTCGGCTCCCACCTGCCCTGGGGCGACCCGCGGCGCGGCTGGGACTTCGTCTCCGCCGGGCACGGGGACGTGCCCTGGGAGGACGTGTTCCGGATGCTGCGGTCCATCGGGTACGAGGGGCCGGTGTCCGTGGAGTGGGAGGACGCCGGCATGGACCGGCTGGCGGGGGCGCCGGAGGCGCTCGCGTCCCTGAAGCGGTTCGACTTCGACCCGCCGAGCGCGTCGTTCGACGCGGCGTTCGGCGGCAACGGCTGAGGCCGGGGCGGAGCCCTCCCGAGGGCTCCGCCCCGGCCTCCCGCGCCCCGGGCGACGTCGGGGCTGATGTCGGAGCACGCCGGGCCCCGTCGGCGTTTGATGCGGCCCGGTCCGGGGCGGAGCCCCGGATTCGAGGAAGGGGCGAGCAGGGGAAGACCCCCACCCCCAGCCCGCGGCACGTGCCGCCGGGCCGCTCCGCCCTGCCCCCGCCCCCCTTTGTCCTGACCAAGGAAAAAGCTCGGCGACATCGGTGTGCAAGGGCTTTCCGTCCCGGACGAACAGGTCTACCGTCCTAGACATGTCCCTGACATAACTTCCCGTCATATCCCCGTCACCGGCGTCGCACAGGCCCGGCTGACCTGCGCGGCAGTCCCCGCGCGAACGGCACGGCATTTTCCGCCCGCACAACCGGCACTCTCCGGAGGACACGTGCAAAGAACCCGCAGCGACAGCCGCACCAGGCTCCGCGTCCGTAAATCCCTCGCTCTGTTCACCGGCGGCCTCCTGGCCGCCGCCACCCTCAGCCTGAGCGCCGCCTCGGGCACGGCCGCCGCCCACGAGGAGCCCGCGCCGGCGCCGGCCGCCGAGGACTTCCAGCAGGTCACCCTCGCCAAGGGCGCCGCCGAGACCGGCGAGCCCATGTCGCTGGCCGTGCTCCCCGACCGCAGCGTTCTGCACACCTCGCGCAGCGGCGAGCTGCGCATCACCGACAGTGCGGGCAATACCAAGGTCTCCGGTGTCATCCCGGTCTACTCGCACGACGAGGAGGGCCTCCAGGGCATCGGCGTCGACCCGAAGTTCAGCGAGAACCGGGCGATCTACCTCTACTACGCGCCCCCGCTGAACACCCCGGCGGGAGACGCCCCCGAGACCGGCACCGCCGCGGACTTCGCCCCCTTCGACGGTGTCAACCGGCTCTCCCGCTTCGTCCTCAACGAGGACGGCACGCTGGACCTCGGCAGCGAGAAGAAGGTCCTCGACGTCCGGACGTCCCGCGGCATGTGCTGTCACGTCGGCGGTGACATCGACTTCGACGCCGACGGGAACCTGTACCTGTCGACCGGCGACGACACCAACCCCTTCGCCTCCGACGGCTTCACCCCCATCGACGAACGCCCCGACCGCAACCCGGCGTTCGACGCCCGCCGCTCCGCCGGAAACAGCAACGACCTGCGCGGCAAGATCCTCCGCATCAAGGTCGCGGACGACGGCTCGTACACCGTGCCGGACGGCAACCTCTTCGCGCCGGGGACGGACAAGACCCGCCCCGAGATCTACGCGATGGGCTTCCGCAACCCGTTCCGCTTCTCCGTCGACAAGGCCACCGGCATCGTCTACGTGGGCGACTACGGGCCGGACGCCGGCGCGGCCGACCCCAAGCGGGGACCGGCGGGCCAGGTCGAGTTCGCCCGGGTCACGAAGGCCGGAAACTTCGGCTGGCCGTACTGCACCGGGGCCAACGACCCTTACATGGATTACGACTTCGCCACCAAGACCTCCGGCCCCGCCTTCGACTGCGCGGCCCCGAAGAACACCTCGCCGCACAACACGGGTCTCGTCGACCTGCCCCCGGCCCAGGCCGCCTGGATCCCGTACGACGGCGCGTCCGTCCCGGAGTTCGGCAACGGCTCGGAGTCCCCGATGGGCGGACCGGTCTACCACTACGACGCCGGCCTCGACTCGCCCGTGAAGTTCCCCGAGGCCTACGACGGAGACTTCTTCGCCGGTGAGTTCGGCCGCCAGTGGATCAAGCGGATCGAGCAGGACGCCGACGGCAAGGTCGAGTCCATCAACGACATCCCGTGGTCCGGCACCCAGATCATGGACATGGCCTTCGGCCCGGACGGGGCGCTGTACGTCCTCGACTACGGCCTCTCCTGGTTCGGCGGGGACGAGAACTCCGCGCTCTACCGCATCGAGAACGCCACCGGGGGCCGCTCCCCGATCGCCGAGGCGGCGTCGAACAAGACCTCGGGCGTCGCGCCGCTGAGGGTGCAGTTCTCCTCCGCCGGCACCACCGACGGGGACGGCGACGCCCTCACGTACGCCTGGGACTTCGGCGACGGCGGGACGTCCACGGCCGCGAACCCCACGTACACGTACAAGAAGAACGGCACCTACACCGCCACCGTCACCGCCAAGGACCCCTCCGGGCGCACCGGATCGGCCAGCGTGCACGTGACCGTCGGCAACACCGCGCCGACGGTGAAGCTGGAACTCCCGGGAGACGGGCAGCTGTTCACCTTCGGTGACGACATCCCGTTCAAGGTGACCGTCACCGATCCCGAGGACGGGACGATCGACTGCTCCAAGGTCGAGGTCCGCTTCGTCCTCGGCCACGACAGCCACGGGCACCCCATCACCACGGCGAACGGCTGCACCGGCACCATCAAGACCGAGATGGACGGCGGACACGACCCCAACGCCAACATCTTCGGGGTCATCGACGCCTCGTACACCGACGGCGGAGGCGGCGGCCAGGCCGCGCTGAGCGGTCACGACCAGTCGCAGCTCCAGCCGCGCCACCGCCAGGCCGAGCACTTCAACGCCTCGTCCGGCATCAACATCTTCGACAAGGCGAACGCCGAGGGCGGCAAGACCGTCGGCGACATCCACAACGACGACTGGATCTCCTTCAAGCCGTACATCCTCGGCGACTCCACCAAGCTCACCGCCCGGATCTCCTCCGGCGGCGCGGGCGGCTTCCTCGAGGTGCGCACCGGCTCGCCGACCGGGAAGATCCTCGGCTCCGCACCGGTGCCGGTGACCGGCGGCTGGGAGACCTTCCAGGACGTCGACGTCCCCCTGCGCGGCGCCCCGAAGAAGGCCACCGAACTGTTCCTGGTGTTCAAGGGCGGCGAGGGCGCGCTCTACGACGTCGACGACTTCGAGCTCTCCCACACCCCGCCCGACAAGACGGCCAAGCGCGTCCTGGTCTTCTCCAAGACCGCCGGCTTCCGCCACGACGCGATCCCCGAGGGCATCGCGGCACTGAAGGAACTCGGCAAGGGCAGCAACATCACGGTCGACGCGACCGAGGAGGCCGGCCAGTTCACCACCTCCAACCTCGCCCGCTACGACGCCGTCGTCTTCATGTCGACGACCGGTGACGTCCTCAACGCCGACCAGCAGAAGGCCTTCGAGAACTACATCGCCACCGGCGGCGGCTACATGGGCGTCCACGCCGCCGCCGACACCGAGTACGACTGGTCGTTCTACGGCGGACTCGTCGGCGCCTACTTCGCCGGCCACCCCGCCATCCAGCCCGTCACCGTCCGCGTCGAGGACCACAAGCACCCGGCCACCGCCCACCTGGGCGACGCCTGGCAGCGGACCGACGAGCTGTACAACTACCGCACCAACCCGCGCGACAAGGTGAAGGTCCTCGCCACGCTCGACGAGACCACCTACACCGGCGGCACCATGAAGGGCGACCACCCGATCACCTGGTGCCAGGCCTACGAGGGAGGCCGCTCCTTCTACACCGGCCTCGGCCACACCAAGGAGTCGTACGCCGACGCGGACTTCCGGCAGCTCCTCCTCGGCGGGGTGCGGTACGCCGCCGGCCAGGTCAAGGGCGACTGCAAGCCCGCCACCGGCTACCGGTCCCTCTTCAACGGCAAGACGCTCGAAGGCTGGAAGCAGGCCGGGCCCGGCACGTTCGACGTGGTCGACGGCGAGCTGCGCACCGAAGGCGGCATGGGCCTGCTCACCTACCAGGCCAAGGAGCTGAAGTCGTACTCCCTGAAGCTCGACTGGAAGATGGCGGGCGACGACAACTCCGGCGTCTTCGTCGGCTTCCCGGCGTCCGACGACCCCTGGTCCGCGGTGAACAACGGCTACGAGGTCCAGATCGACGCCTCGGACGCCGCCGACCGCACCACCGGCTCCGTCTACACCTTCAAGGCGGCCGACATCAAGGCACGCGACCAGGTGCTGAGGCCGCCCGGCCAGTGGAACAGCTACGAGATCAAGGTCCAGGGTGAACGGCTCCAGATCTTCCTCAACGGAGTGAAGATCAACGACTTCACCAACACCGACCCGGTCCGCAGCCTCAAGGACGGCTACATCGGCCTCCAGAACCACGGGGCCGACGACCAGGTGTCCTTCCGCAACATCCAGCTGAAGGAACTGCCCTCGGCGTAGGGCGGCCACCCGGCCCGGCGGCGGGCGGGGCAGCACGCCCCGCACGCCGCCCTCCCCTCTCCCGTACAGCGCCACCAGACCGGCCCAGCCAGGACCCCCAGCCAGGGAGGCAGCTCGTGTCAGCACACGCCGTTCGTACCGGAGTCTGGTTCATCGGAGCACGCGGCTCCGTCGCCACCACCGCCACGGCGGGGTGCGCGGCGGTCGCGGCCGGACTCCACCCGGCGGCCGGCATGGTCACCGAGACCGCCCCGTTCGCCGGCAGCGGCCTGCCGCCCGTCACCTCCCTGGTCTTCGGCGGCCACGACACCCTGGACTGCCCCCTCCCCAAACGGGCCGAGGCCCTGGCCGCCGGAGGAGTGCTGCCGCACGGGCTCCCCTCCGCCGTACGCTCCGAACTCGCCGCCGCCGACGCGGAGATCCGCACCGGCGGGCCCCTTCCCGGCGACACCCGCACCGACGAGGAGCTCATCGCCGCGTTCACCGCCGACCTCACGGACTTCACCAGCCGCCACCGCCTGGCCAGGACCGTCGTCGTCAACGTCTCCTCCACCGAGCCCGTCCCCGCCGCCGACGCCGTACGGCTCCCCGCCAGCTCCCTCTACGCCGCCGCCGCCCTGCGGGCCGGCTGTCCGTACGTGAACTTCACCCCCTCCACCGGGCTGCGCACCCCCGCCCTCCAGGACGCCCTCGCCGCCTCGGGGCTTCCGTGCGCGGGACGGGACGGAAAGACCGGGCAGACCCTGCTGCGCTCGGTGCTCGCCCCGATGTTCGTCCAGCGCGCCCTGCCCGTGCGCGCGTGGTCCGGCACCAACCTGCTGGGCGGCGGGGACGGCGCGGCACTCGCCGACCCGGCCGCGGCCGCGGCCAAGAACGCCGGCAAGGAACGCGTCCTCGCCGACACGCTCGGGGCCGCTCCCGAGGGCGAGGTCCACATCGACGACGTCCCGGCGCTCGGCGACTGGAAGACCGCCTGGGACCACATCGCGTTCGACGGGTTCCTCGGCACGCGCATGGTCCTCCAGACCACCTGGCAGGGCTGCGACTCCGCCCTCGCCGCGCCCCTCGTGCTCGACCTGGCCCGGCTGCTGGCCCGCGCCCACGAGAGGGGCCTGAGCGGCCCGCGGCCGGAACTCGGCTTCTACTTCAAGGACCCGGACGGCGGACCCGCCGCGCTCTCCGAGCAGTACCTGGCGCTACTCGACTTCGCCGAGCGGCTGCGGGGGGACCGGTGACGGTACGGGCCTGGGCGGAACTGCTCAGGATCTCGGCACTGTTCACCGTCCCGGGCGACGCCCTCGCGGGCGCCGCGGCCGCAGGCCGGCGCCCCGGCCGCTCCACCGCCCTGGCCGTCGGCTCCTCCCTCTGCCTGTACGAGGCGGGCATGGCGCTCAACGACTGGGCCGACCGCGACGAGGACGCCGTCGACCGCCCGCACAGGCCGATCCCCTCCGGCCGCATCACACCCCGTGCCGCACTCACCGCGGCCGGCGCCCTGACCGGGGCGGGCCTCGCGCTCGCCGCCCGCGCGGGCCGCCCGGCCCTCACCGTGGCCGCCGGCCTCGCGGCCACCGTCTGGGCGTACGACCTGCGCCTGAAGCACACCCCGGCGGGCCCGGCGGCGATGGCGGCGGCGCGGGCACTGGACCTGCTCCTGGGAGCGGTTGCCACCCCGCCGGGGGCCGCCCCCGCGCCGGCCCGGGCCGCACTGCCCGCCGCCGCCCTGCTCGGCGCGCACACCTACGCGGTCACCAGCGTCTCCCGCCACGAAGCGCAGGGCGGCTCCACCACCGCGCCCCTCGCCGCCCTCGCGGCCGTCGCCGGGATCGCCGGCTCCCTGGTGCGCGAGCGGCGCACCGTCCGGAACGCCCCCGCCCGGCTCCTGATCCCCGCGCTCACCGGCGCCTACCTCCGCACCACCGCGCGCCCCCTCGTCCACGCCGCGCTCAACCCGTCGCCACCGCTCACCCAGCGCGCCGTCGGCAGCGGCATCCGGGCGATGATCCCGCTCCAGGCCGCCCTCGCCGCCCGCGCCGGAGCGGCCGGTCCCGGGCTCGCCGTGCTGGGCCTCGTCCCGCTCGCCCGCGCCCTCTCCCGGAAGGTGAGCCCGACATGACCCCGTGCTGGGCCTCGCCCCGCTCGCGCGCCCTCTCCCGGAAGGTGAGCCCCACATGACCCTCCGCCTCGGCTACGGAACCAACGGGCTCACCGACCTCCGCCTGGACGACGCCCTCGGGCTCCTCGCCGACCTCGGCTACGACGGCGTCGGCCTGACCCTCGACCACATGCACCTCGACCCGACGGCCCCCGACCTCGCCGCCCGCACCCGCCACGTCGCGGCCCGCCTCCAGAAGCTCGGGCTCGGCGTCACCGTGGAGACCGGGGCCCGCTACGTACTGGACCCGCGCCGCAAGCACGGCCCCTCGCTCCTGGACCCGGACCCCGACGCCCGCGCGGCCAGGACCGCCCTGCTGGTCCGCGCCGTCGGCGTGGCCGCCGACCTCGGCGCCCACGCCGTGCACTGCTTCAGCGGCGTCACCCCGCCCGACACCGCACCCGAGGCAGCCTGGCAGCGGCTGACCGGAGCCCTCGCCCCGGTCCTCGACGCCGCGGAACGCGCCGGGGTGCCCCTCGCGATCGAACCGGAGCCCGGCCACCTCCTCGCCGACCTCGCCGACTTCCACCACCTCCGGGTGCTGAGCGGCGACCCCGCACCGCTCGGGCTCACCCTCGACATCGGCCACTGCCAGTGCCTGGAGCCCGCGCCACCCGTCGACTGCGTACGCGACGCGGCCCCCTGGCTGCGCCACGTACAGATCGAGGACATGCGCCGCGGCGTCCACGAACACCTCCCCTTCGGCGACGGAGAGATCGACTTCCCGCCCGTGCTCGCCGCACTCGACGCCCTGGGCAGGAGCGGATACGCCGGCCTCACCGTCGTCGAACTGCCCCGCCACTCCCACGCGGGCCCCGAACTCGCCCGCCACTCGATCGACTTCCTGAACCAGCACCGCCCGCCGCGTGAGGCCGAGACCGCCGAAAGGAGCACGTCATGACACAGACCCCCCTCCTGTCCCGCAAGGAACTCGACACCTTGCTCGGCGGAGCCGCGCGCGCCTGGCTCGACGAAGCCCTCGCCGAGGCCGCCCACGCCGCCACCCACCCGGACGGCGAACCCTCCGGCACCGCCTACGCCGTACCGCCGTGGGAGCTGCGCTACGCCGCCGCCGGCCGGCACTGCGGACTCGCCCACGCCGACTCCGTACGCGCCCTGCTGCTCATCGAGGCCCGCGCCGGGCTGCCCGCCCTGACCCGCCTCTACGAACAGGGCACCGCCGCCGAACGCCGCGCCGTCCTCCTCACCCTGCCCGCCCTGGGCCTCGGCCCGGCGGCCCTGCCGCTCGTCGAGGACGCCCTGCGCACCAACGACACCACGCTGATCGCCGCGGCCGTCGGCCCCTACGCCGGCGCCCACCTCGACCCGCACCACTGGCGTCACGCCGTCCTCAAGTGCCTGTTCACCGGCGTCCCCGTCGAGGCCGTCGGCGACCTGGCCCGAAGAGCACGCGGCGACGCCGAACTCGCCCGGATGCTCGGCGACTTCGCGGCCGAACGCATCGCGGCACGCCGCCCGGTCCCCGCCGGCCTCCACCACGTGCTCGCCCTCACGGCACCCGGCCCCGCCGCACCCACGGTCCCCACGGCCTCGACGCAGGAGTCCTGATGCGCATCTTCGACCCCCACATCCACATGACCTCCCGCACCACGGACGACTACCAGGCGATGTACGACGCCGGGGTCCGCGCCCTCGTGGAACCCTCCTTCTGGCTCGGCCAGCCCCGCACCTCGCCCGCCAGCTTCTTCGACTACTTCGACGCCCTGCTCGGCTGGGAACCCTTCCGCGCCGCCCAGTACGGCATCGCCCACCACTGCACGCTCGCCCTCAACCCCAAAGAGGCGAACGACCCCCGCTGCACCCCCGTCCTGGACGCCCTGCCCCGCTACCTCGTCAAGGATTCCGTCGTCGCCGTCGGGGAGATCGGCTACGACTCGATGACCCCCGCCGAGGACCACGCGCTGGCCGCCCAGCTCCAGCTCGCCGCCGACCACGGCCTGCCCGCCCTCGTCCACACCCCGCACCGCGACAAGCTCACCGGCCTGCGCCGCACGATCGACGTCGTCCGCGAGTCGGACCTCGCCCCCGAAGCGGTGCTGCTCGACCACCTCAACGAGACGACCGTGCAGGACGCCCTCGACAGCGGCTGCTGGGCCGGCTTCTCCATCTACCCCGACACCAAGATGGACGAGGACCGCATGGTCGCCCTCCTCCGGGTCCACGGCACCGAGAGGGTCCTCGTCAACTCCGCCGCGGACTGGGGCAGAAGCGACCCCCTGAAGACACGCAGGGTCGGCGACGCGATGCTCGCCGCCGGGTTCACCGACGACGACGTCGACCAGGTCCTCTGGCGCAATCCCGTCGCCTTCTACGGACAGAGCGGCCGCCTGCACCTCGACACCGCCGCCCCCGAACCGCTCCACGAGGGCAACTCCATCCTGCGCGGCGGGGAGTGAGGCCATGCGCTTCCGCCACCCCGACCACACCGTCGTCCACCTCGCGTACTGCACCAACGTCCACCCCGCCGAGACCCTCGAAGGCGTCCGCGCCCAACTGCGCGACCACTGCGAACCCGTACGCAAACGGCTCGGCCGCGACCGCCTCGGCATCGGCCTGTGGCTCGCCCGGGACGCCGCCCGCACCCTGACCGAAGACCCCGCGCAACTGCGCTCCCTGCGCACCGAACTCGACAGCCGCGGCCTCGAAGTCGTCACCCTCAACGGCTTCCCGTACGAGGGCTTCGGCGCCGAGGAGGTCAAATACCGGGTCTACAAGCCGGACTGGACCGACCCGGAACGGCTCGCCCACACCACCGACCTGGCCCGGCTGCTCGCCACGCTCCTGCCCGACGACGTCACCGAGGGCACTATCTCCACCCTCCCCCTCGCCTGGCGCACCCCGTACACGGGCGACCCCGAAGCGGCCCGCACCGCACTCACCGCGCTCACCACCCTCGGCGAACGCCTCGACGCCCTCGCCGAACTCACCGGCAAGTCCATCCGGATCGGCCTCGAACCCGAACCCGGATGCACGGTCGAGACCACCGCCGGCGCCATCGCCCCCCTCACCGCCGTCGGCCACCCGCGCATCGGCGTCTGCGTCGACACCTGCCACCTCGCCACCTCCTTCGAGGACCCGGACACCGCACTCGACGCGCTCACCGCGGCCGGCATCCCCACCGTCAAGGCGCAGCTCTCCGCCGCCCTGCACGCCGAACACCCGCACCTCCCCGAAGTGCGCACCGCCCTCGCCGCCTTCGCCGAGCCCCGCTTCCTCCACCAGACCCGCACCGCCACCGCGTCCGGCCGCCGCGGCACCGACGACCTCGACGAAGCGGTCACCGGCGAGGCCCTGCCCGACAGCGCCCCCTGGCGCGCCCACTTCCACGTGCCCCTCCACGCACCACCCGCGCCCCCGCTCACCTCCACCCTCCCCGTGCTCCGCGCCACGCTCGGCCGGCTCGTCGGCGGGGCACGGCCGCTCACCCGGCACCTGGAGGTCGAGACGTACACCTGGCAGGCGCTCCCCGCCGAGCTGCGCCCCCGCACCCGCGCCCAGCTCGCCGACGGCATCGCCGCCGAACTCATCCTCGCCCGCGACCTCCTGACCGACCTCGGACTCAAGGAGCTGCCATGACCACCGACGGGACGACCCGCGCGCCCACCCCCCTCCTCGTCCTCGACGTCGTCGGGCTCACCCCACGCCTCCTCGACCACATGCCCCACCTCAAGGCCCTGGGCCGGTCCGGCACGCACGCGCCCCTCGGCACCGTGCTCCCCGCCGTGACCTGCGCCGCCCAGTCCACCTTCCTCACCGGGACCACGCCCGCCGAGCACGGCATCGTCGCCAACGGCTGGTACTTCCGCGAACTCGGCGACATCCTCCTGTGGCGCCAGCACAACGGCCTCGTCGCCGGCGACAAACTCTGGGACGCCGCCCGCCGGACCCACCCCGGCTACACCGTCGCCAACATCTGCTGGTGGTACGCCATGGGCGCCGACACCGACTACACCGTCACCCCGCGCCCCGTCTACTACGCCGACGGCCGCAAGGAACCCGACTGCTACACCCGGCCGCCCGCCCTCCACGACGAACTCACCGAGAAGCTCGGCACCTTCCCCCTCTTCCACTTCTGGGGACCCGGCGCCGACCTCGTCTCCTCCCAGTGGATCATCGACGCGACCCGCCACATCCTCGACACCCGCCACCCCGACCTCGCCCTGTGCTACCTCCCGCACCTCGACTACGACCTCCAGCGCTACGGCCCCGACGACCCCCGCGCCTTCCAGGCCGCCGCCGACCTCGACCGAGCCGTCGCCCCCCTCCTGGACGACGCCCGCCGCGAGGGACGCACCGTCGTCGCCCTGTCCGAGTACGGCATCACCCGGGTCGACCGGCCCGTCGACATCAACCGGGCGCTGCGTCGCGCCGGACTCCTGGAGGTCCACACCCAGGACGGCATGGAGTACCTGGACCCGATGACGTCGAGGGCCTTCGCCGTCGCCGACCACCAGATCGCGCACGTCTACGTACGCCGTCCCGAAGACCTCGAAGCCGCCCGCGAGGCCCTGGCCGGGCTCCCGGGCATCGGGCAACTCCTCGACGACGAGGGCAAGAAGGCCCACGGCCTGGACCACCCCCGCTCCGGCGAACTGGTCGCCGTCGCCGACCCCGACGCCTGGTTCACGTACTACTACTGGCTCGACGACGACCGCGCTCCCGACTTCGCGCAGCTCGTCGAGATCCACCGCAAACCCGGCTACGACCCCGTCGAGCTGTTCATGGACCCCGAGGACCCGTACGTACGGATCAAGGCCGTCACGGCCGTCGCCCGCAAGAAGCTCGGCATGCGCTACCGCATGGCGGTCGTACCGCTCGACCCCTCACCCATCCGGGGCAGCCACGGCCGCCTCCCCCCGAGCGACGAAGAAGGCCCGCTCATCCTCTGCTCCACCCCCCACGCGTTCACCGGACCCGTCCGGGCCACCGAAGTGAAGTCCCTGCTCCTCACGCTGGCCGGCCTCGCATGAGACCGGTCCCCGCACAGCGTGGCGAGCACCGTCGAGAAGGAGACACACCGTGACCGTGTACAACGACGCACCCGGAACGGACAGCGGCCTGCGCCGCAGCCTCGGCGTCAGCCGCCGGCGCTTCCTCAGCACCTGCACCGCCGCCGCGGCGACGGCGATCGCCGCGCCCGCCTTCGGCGCGTCGCCGGCCTTCGCCCAGCCCGCCGCCCGACCGGGGCACGGCCACGGCCACGGCCAGGCTCTCGTCCCGGCGGACAAGCGGGGCATCATCCTGTACACCGTGCGCGACGCCACGGGCCGGGACCCGCTCAGCACCGACCTCCCCTCGGGGTTCCGCGAGGTCTTCAAGCAGCTGGCCCGCTTCGGCTACCGGCAGGTCGAGTTCGCCGGGTACGGCCAGCACGCCAACGCACCCGGCGGGAGTAACCTCCAGACGGTGGAAGGCGCGAAGCTGCTGCGCTCCTGGCTGGACGAGTACGGTCTGCGCGCCCAGGGCAACCACGGCTTCATCCCGTCCTCCTGGCCGCTCAGCCAGAGCGACCTGGACGAGTTCAAGCGGCACCTGGAGATCGCGAACATCCTCGGCATGGAGCACATGGGCACCGGTGGCGACCCCACCGGCAGCGCCTACCGGGCCGACTGGGACGTGGCCGCCGACAAGTGGAACACCCTGGGGCGGATCGCGCGCCGCGCGGGCATCAAGCTGTACACGCACAACCACGACGCGGCCTACGGCTTCCTGCTCGACGGCGGACCGCTGGACGCGCAGGGGCGGCCCACCCGCAGCTCCGGCGTCCGTAAGCTCGAGTACTTCCTGGAGGTGACCGACCCGAAGGCCGTATGGCTGGAGATGGACGTCTTCTGGGCCCACGTCGCCCAGTACAAGTTCCACACCTACACCGCCCTCGACGGGTCGCAGCAGGAGAACGTCTTCGACCCGGCGGCCCTGGTCCGCCGCAACAACAAGCGCTACCCGCTGTTCCACGCCAAGGACGGCGTGGCCAACACCACCAGCGGCAACGGCTACGACATGGTCCCCTTCGGCACGGGCGTCATCGACTACCGGACGTTCTTCAGCCGCGTCGGACAGGCGCAGTACCGCAACCCGATGGTCGAGCAGGACAACGCACCGAGCTCGACCGACCCCGCGCAGTCCCTGAACCACGCGCGGATCGGTTACGAGGGCATCGCGGCGCTGCGCAGGTAGCAGCGTCGCAGCTCCTGCGCCGGGCCTCTCCGCACCCGGGCGGAGAGGCCCGGCGCAGGAGCTCAGCCGATCCCCTGCCGGTCGGGCAGCAGCGCGAACGCGCGCTCGGCGGCCTCCGGCACCGCGCGTTCCACCGCCTGCACGAGCAGCGCGCGGTGCCGGACGAGCGGCCCCTGCCGCTCCGGCCCGGCCAGCCGCACCAGGTCGTCGATCCCGGCCAGCAGCCGCCGGGTGACCTGGGGACTGTCCGTCGCACACCGCCGGATCTCCTCGAACCCGAGGTCCACGAGATCCGCCCATCCGGGCACGTCCTGGACCAGGCGCACCGCCCCCTTGCGGTCCCGGTGGTGCACGACGCCGAGGGGGAGCTCCGCCACCACCGCGAGGAACTGCACGATCCGGTCGAGGCACTGCACCGCGGTGGCCGGATCGTTCACCGCCGACGACAGGGCCCGCAGCGCGATGTCCGACAGCTGCCGCAGCCCGAACGCCAGATCCTGGTGGAGCGTGCGCTCGACCCCGACGGACACGGTGTACCGCAGCGCGTGCCGGGCCGGCGCGACTTTGCCGTGCACGGCCAGCACGGGCGTCCCCGGCACGACGAAGTCCCCGAGCCGCGGAATCAGCCGCAGCACCACCCCCTGCCTCCTGGCGGCCCGGACCAGCCGGGCCACGTTCACGTCCCGCAGAACCCCCGCCCGCCCCTCGTACGGGACCTGCCCGGTCTCGGCCGGAAGGGTGCCCTCCCGCGGTCCGGCCATGGGCATGCGCCGCAGCACATGCAACGAGTCCCGGGTGATCCGGTCGACGACGGGGCCCACCTGCATCAGCCGCAGCGTGGAGCTCACGTACGCGATGAAGAGCAGCAGGCTGAGCCCGACGAGCACGGCGGTCAGCACGCTCTGCAGAATCGGGATGGTCCCGACGCGGCGCGGATCGATCGTGCTCTCGTACGAGCTCAGGACCAGCAGAGAGAAGACGAAGGTCGCGAGGAAGACCGACAGGGTGAGCTTGCTGATCCGGCTGCGCACGAAGATCCGTACCACCCGGGGCGTGAGCTGCCCACTCGCCATCTGCACCGCCACCAGCGAGATGCTGAACACCACACCGATGAAGGTCATCATCGCCGAGCTCACCGTGGTGACGATCGTCTTCGTGTCCTCGGCGAGCGAGACCAGGTCCTTGATCTGGTCGTACGCCCGCTCGTCCTGGAGATGGGCCACGATCTGCTCGTCGAGCGCCGAGGCGACGAGCCAGAGGGCGACGGCACAGATCAGCGTCAGGGTCGGGGCGAACCAGAACGTCTCGCGCAGATGCTCACGCAGGGGCGTCAGCACACGGGGTGGCCGGTAACCGCGATCACTCATGCCCGCGAACGTAACCCGGCCGGCCCGCGCACCGGCGGATGCCGCCGCCGACCGTCCGGCCGTACTGTCTGTGCGCGACTGCCGACGCACGGTGGGCGCGCGGCGCTGAAGGCCCCGTCTCCGCCCTGCTCACCGCACTGACCAGGGCGAAGACCTCCCGATATGCAGGTGAGAGGCACGCCAAACCCCTGGTATTGTTTTCTTTGTCGCCGCGGGAGACCGGGGCCGATCACCTAGTCCGGGTGGCGGAATGGCAGACGCGCTAGCTTGAGGTGCTAGTGCCCTTTATCGGGCGTGGGGGTTCAAGTCCCCCCTCGGACACCAGCGAGGACCCCTGTTCATCAGGGGTCCTCTTGCTTTTCACGGAAGCGGCTACGCGCAGGGCGTTCCAGGAGCATGACCATGCCACGGACGCACGGACGCACGGACGCACGGACGCACGGACGCACGGATGCACACCGCACCGCCTGCTCGGCTTCCCGGGCATCGCCCGCGCTCTCATTCGCTCCGCAGCCCCCATGAGCCGACTTGTCGATGTCAAGCCCGGAGCCGCCCCGGCGGCGGCGACCCCGGCCGCCCTGTCCGCGGCCTGCCTGCACCCCTCAGACCCAGGGGAGCGTGCGCCACGGGCCGGCCGGGTCCCCGGTCAGGGCGCGGTGGGTCGCGAGGGCGGTCTCGTACCACGTGCCGAACTCCTCCTCGTCGAAGTGGAGGCAGCGGCCGAGAATGTAGGCGGCCGAGAAGTTCTCCCACGACCGGTAGTTCAGCTGGACGAGACGGCCGGCGCGGACCACGGCCGCCTCCGCCTCCTGCAGGGAGCACAGGCGGGCGGCGAGGCCCCAGCGGGCCATGCCGGAAGCCCGGCCGTAGTCCCACGCCTCGACGCTCTGGACGAAGCCCCCTTCGGGCAGCAGTCCGTCGGCGCGGAATCGCGCCTCGTAGCGGGCGATGCGGCCGATCAGCCGCTGTACGCCGGTGACTTGACCCTCCAGCTCCGCGGCGGTGACGGTGCGGCCCTGGGTGACGCCGTCCGCGGTCAGGCGGGGTTCGGCGGCGGCCTCGGTGCGCCGGCGCACCGCATGCGCCGCGGCCTGGCGCCAGTGGTCGACGTCGATGGGCCCCGCGAAGTCCAGGGCCATGGAGCGGCGCAGTCGCAGGACGAACTCCCAGACGCTGCTGACCATCCCGGCGCACAGCAACTGTTCCAGGGTGTCCTGCCAGTCCTCGCGGGTGCTGACGCCCCACCAGCGCTCCAGCGTGCGCTTCTCGTCGCGGTAGCCGCTCCCGTGGTAGGCCATCGCGTTCCAGTAATGCCCGTTGCGCACGTTGATGTGTGCGCCGGCCGCGAGACCGAAGGCGACGGGACCGCTGCGTGGCCCGCCCACCTCCAGGGTGTGGACGGCGTCCTGGGCCAGCCCCGGCCGTTCGACCGGGGCGGAGTGGCGCTGCCACAGGGCGCGGCCCTCCGGCCCGGCCGGCAGGATGCCCTCGCAGGGGCTGCCGGGGTTGACGACGAGGTAGGGCGGGTCGTTCTGGTGCCAGGCCTTCGCGAACCAGCCCAGGTCGTAGCAGTTGTAGACCGGGTCGGCGACGGGCGGCGGCAGCATGCCGCCGGTGTGGACGGCCAGGCACAAGGTCCGGGTGTGCGGGTTCCAGTAAGGGTGGAAGCGGGTGTTGCCCGGATTCGCGTCGACGTACGCCCGCGACTGCATCATGTACAGGTCGGCCCGGGCGACGAGGTCGTAGTACGCGGGCCAGTCGCCGCGCGCCTTCGCCTCGTACAGCCCCCGCTCGACCGCGCTCGGCGCCTGCCATCTCTGCGCGGGGGCCGTCGGACCGGGCAGGGCTCCTCCGTCGTGACCCGCTGTCAAATCCATGGGAAAACCTTACGGGGTGGTCCGGCACGGCCGGCGTGCCGGATCCGCCGGGCGGCGGCAGCCCTGAGCGAGGGCGGCGAGGCGGCCCTCGTCCGGCGTGAGCGCCCGGGTCCCTCCCCGCACGGCACGACCTCGTGTGCGCAGCAGCGCGACGGCGACAAGGCAGTGCCTCACGGTCAGGCGGAGGAGAGCTGCTCCGCTATTTCCTTGACCCAAGCGGCGTTCTTCGCCGGATCGTCGAGGGAGGCCGACCACTCCTCCGCTGTCAGCCGCTGCTGCGTGGGGCCCGCCTTGAGCGCGACGAGAAGAGCTCGGGCCGACTCCCGCATCCCGGGGTCCGTGTCGCCGCTGACGTTCGCGCCCGCCGCCAAGCCGTAGATCTTGCGCGCCATGGCCTGGCGCTCCCCGTTCTCCACCTTCTTCCAGAACTTCAGGGCCTCCTTCAGCGCGTCCTCGCGCGAGGCGGGCTCCTTCTGGGACTCACCGTCCGCCCAGCGTACGGGGTGGCGGGCCCCGTCGTAGCGCTTCATGCCCGCGCGGCCGGCCTTGTAGGCGGTGACGCCGAGGATGAGGCCGGCCGCACCCGCGGCGAGGCCCCAGCCGACCGGGTTGCTCGCCAGCCCCGCGCCGCCTGCGGTGGCGGCCACCGCCGTGACGATGCCGCCCGCGGCCTTGGTGGACTCGCCCACCGCGGTGAACGCCTGCTTGCCCATCTTGTTGCGCTGCTTGCCGAGCGCGTACGTGTGCACGGTGTTCATCGTGTTCACGTCCTCGGCGCGGCGGACCTCCCTGGCGGCGTCCCGGGCCGTACCCATGGCCGTCCAGGCGGCGTCGATGGCGTCGGAGACACGGCCCAGCCGGTCCTCACCCTCATGGTCCCAGTGGGCGTCCAGCGCGACGTACGCCTCGGCGGCGGCCCATTCGGCCTCCTCCCGGGCCCGGGCAAGCCGGGACAGGGCCGCGTCGTCCGTGCGGTCGGGTTTCCCGAGCCCCTTCAGGGCACGGTATTTGCGGGCCGTGAGCCCGACGCGGCCCGCCGCACGGGCCCCCTTCACCGCACCGACGACACTGGAACCGATGCCGCTCGCCTCGGACATCGACGCGGCATGCGCCGCCTTCTGGGCCTTGGTCAGCTCCTTGGCGATGCCGAGCGCGTAGTTCCCCGCGCCGACGGCTCCGATGACCGCGTCGGCCGTTTTGGTGTTCGACTTCTTGTCCGCCCCATGGAAAGCGGCCCCCTTCTTGTGCTTGTCGGCGTCCTTCCTGGCCTTGGCCGCCTCCATGCCGCTGAGCACGGCGCCGGCGGTCTCCGTGACGAGGTTCTCCGACGCCGCGGAGGTCCCCGAGGCGGCCGCGGAGTGCTTCAGGCCCTCGTTGGCCGTGGCGGAGGCCTGCTGGGAGAAGCCCGCGTTGGCGGGGACATGGACGCCCTTGACGAAGGTGTCGATGAACTCCAGGTTCTTCTTGAGCCGGTCGAGGGCCGCGGCGATCCGGTCGCGGTAACTCTTCGCCGCCGGGGCCGCTTTGCCCTCGGGGGCCGCGTTGCCGCTCCCCGCCGCGTTGCTGCTCTCCGGCCCGTTGCCGCTCTCGGGCCCGTTGCCGTGTTCCCGTTCCTTTCCTTTCGCGGCGCTCCTGGCGCGCTGGACCGCCGCGGTCGCCGCCCGGTTGCCCGCGCCGGACTGCATCGCGAGGAGGGAGTGCTCCACGACGTTCCCGGCCGGACTCCCGGCCCGGTCCCGCCTCCGGGCAGCCGGCGTCGGGGCGGCCTCGGACTGCCGGGCCGAGGGGCGGTGGGCCATGCTCATGGACGTACGTACCTCTCCTGCGCCGGACCGGGCGAGTGGAGAGTAACCAGGCATGGCCAACAGAAGCGGAACGGCGGGCAGACCCCGCCCGTACGCCGGCCGATCACCTCTGCGGGGGAGCGGACAGGGCAGCGAAGTAGCCCGCCACGGCCTCCGCCGTGCCGGCCAGCGGGAATCGTGCGCCGAGATGACCGTCCGGGCGCACGAGGAAGCCGGTCGGGCCGTCGGGACGGTAGAGCCGCGCGAACTCACCGGCGGCATCGCGGTACGCCGGAGTGTCCGGCGGCGCGTCCCGGCCGACGACGGTGACCGTGTGCAGCCCGCCCGCGTCGACCACGCCGGCGTCGGCGATCTTCTCCCCGTACAGCAACAACACGTGCCCCGTGAGTTCCCGCAGGACGTCGAGCAGGCGCAACGGGTAGGCGGCCACCGGTGTGGTCAGGCCCGCGCAGTCAGGGGCCCGGTCGCCGGGCTGGGGTGCGTCGTCCGGCCCGTACGGAGCCGTGGCGAGCGGGCCGTCCCGGTACCCCACGAGCAACTGGGCCTCGCGGAGCATCAGTGTCTCCAGGTCATCGGCGTCGTTCTCGATGCCCTTGGTCGCGTGCCGGACGGTCCGGCCGACGACCTCCTCGCCCACCGGGCGGCGTTCGGCGTCGTAGCTGGTGAGCAGGGCGGGTCCGGCCTCTCCGCGGACGACGAGGGCGATCTTCCAGGCCAGGTTGCAGGCGTCCTGGATGCCGGTGTTCATGCCCTGCGCCCCCGTGGGCGGATGGATGTGGGCGGCATCGCCGGCGACGAAGACCCGGCCGTCGCCGTACCGGTCGACGATGCGGTGGCTGATGCGGAAGACGGAGGCCCAGCGCATGCCGGACAGGGTCGCTGACCTGGGAGCCAGGCGGTCGACCACGGCCTGGATGTCGGAGAGCTCCGGAACGTGTCCCCGTCCTCCCTCCAGCCCGTGCGCCACCTCGTCCCCCTCCGCGGCCGCGGCGGAGAGTTCCGGCGGCACCAGCATGGACATCCGGTAGCGGCCGGATCCGGGAAGGGGGATGCAGACCAGCAGGTCATCGGTGGAGCCGTCCTCGCCGACGTGGCTGGCGCGCACCCCGTAGCCGTGCGGCAGGTCCCAGTCGGCCACGACGTCGGCCAGCATGTACTCCTCGGTGAACGCCCCGCCCTCGAACGAGAGCCCCAGCCCCTTGCGTACGGTGCTGTGCGCCCCGTCGCAGCCGATCAGGAACCGGCAGCGCACCTCCTCGTCGCCTCCGGCATCGCTGCTGAGCCGTGCCGTGACGCCGTCCGCGTCCTGGGCGAACGACATCAGCCCGGTCCCGCGCTCGATACGGGTGCCCAGACCCGCCACGTACTCCTCGAGGATGCGCTCCGTCTCGTACTGCGGAAGTGCGGCGAAGCCGTAGGGCACCTCGGGCGGCAGCGCGAGATCGATCCGCGCCACCTCGCTCCCGTTGACGTGGATCAGCTGGCCGCGCATCGGGACGGCGGCCTCCAGCACGGTCCGCACCAGGCCCATCCGGTCCCAGATCTCCAGGGTGCGCGGCTGGATGCCGACGGCCTTGGCGTACGGGAGCCGGGCCGGCAGCTTGTCGATCAGGCGGCACGACACACCGCGACGGCGCAGCTCGGCGGCCGCGCTCAGCCCGACGGGTCCCGCGCCCGCGATCAGTACGTCGGTGGAATGGGCGTGCGCCACGGATGCCTCCCGGTGCCTGGCCCCGAAAGATTGCTCATCCCATGGTCGCCCGGGGCGGTGCGGGCGGCGAGCCGGGGGAGCGGGGGGTGGGTTCCACCCCGGCGTCGACCAGGAACGCAGCGATTCACCTCGACGGGTGTCATGGCCCGGAGATACGGCAGACCGCCCTCGCCCCCACCGAGGACCGCGACGGAGCGGAACTCCAGGCCTTTGGACGCGTGCATCGTCCCCACCCGCACGGCGGCGAGTGGAGGGCCGGCCAGCCCTCCACCCCGCTGATCACCGCCCCGAGGCCACCACCGGGTAGTGGTCCGAGAGGTTGGTGTACGTGTATTCCGTGCCCCAGCTGGAAACGGTCCAGGGCGCGCTGTCCTCCTTGACGACCTCGTTCGTCCATCCCGCCGGCTTCGCGTGGCCCGCACGGTGCAGCACGTAGTCGAGGTCCTCGCGCGGGTCGTCGGGGTAGCGGTCGGCGGCGATCGAGTTGTCCTGCGTGTCGAAGGAGTACGGGTGCCCGGTGCGTGCGTCGGCACCGGTCAGACCGGCGTTCGCCAGCAGCGACGCGTACTCGGGGGAGCGGGAGTCGACGTTGAGGTCGCCGGCCACGATGACCTGCTCGGACGCCGGGATGTTCTTCGCGTCGAGGAACGCGTCGATCTGCCGGAACTGCCGGCCCCGGATCTCCGCCGCCTCGCCCGCACCGCATCCCGGGTCCGTGGACTGGGTGTGCGTTCCGACGATGTGCACCCGGACGCCGTTCACGTTCAGTTCGGCATAGGCGAAGCCCTTGTTGGACCACCAGTCGCTGCCGCAGGCGTCCTTGTAGATGTGCTGCTCCTGCCGGACGATCGGCCACTTGCTGAGGACGGTGACGCCGCCGTCCTCGGGTGTCGTGGCGGAATAGGACCCGCTGGTGGCGTCCCATCCGCTCCTGCTCCGGCCGACCACCGGGGTGTGGTACGGGTATGCGGCCGAGGCGCCCGCCGTCAGCGCGTCCGACGAGGCGTTGTCGAATGCCTCCTGGAGCACGACGACGTCGTTGCCGCGGAAGAACGCGGTCTTCGGTACCTCCGCCGTCCGGTGGGCCTGGCCCCAGTTCGGGTACAGGCCGGTGCTCATCAGGAACGTGTTGTACGTGAGCACCCGCAGGGACGGGGTGCCGGCGGCGGCCGACGCGTGCGGGGCACCGGCGGTCAGGGTGACGGCGGCGAGCGCGGCGGACACGGTCACGCCGGCGATGCGGCGAAGCGCGGAGTGGGGCACCTGGACTCCTGATTCTGCTGCAGCAGTTGGGGGGCGGTGAGGTCCTGCCCCATAAAACCAGGGGGAGTTACCCGTGGGTAGACGGCGGGTGCCGGGAGTCCTTCCCGCCGCCGTCCATCAGGGGGCCGTGATCGAGTTCGACGGGACTGGATACTGGCCCTCAACCCAGGCACGGATGAGGGGCACGACCAATGACCGATGACACGCGCACAGGGCCGCCCAGTTTCGGCAGCGAACGCGACATGCTGCGGGCCTTCCTCGACTACCACCGCGCCACCCTCGCCATGAAGTGCGAAGGGCTCACGGACGAGGAGCTGCGGCAGCAGTCGATGCCGCCGTCCACGCTTTCGCTGCTCGGCCTGGTGCGGCACATGGCGGAGGTGGAGCGTGCCTGGTTCCGTCGCGTGTTCGAAGACCACGACGCGCCCATGGTCTGGTCCGACAAGATCGACTTTCAGGCAGCGTACGACGCGAGTGCGTCGACCAGGGACGAGGCGTTCGGGGCCTGGGAGGCCGAGGTGGAGAACTCGCGCCGTGTCGAGCGGGAGGCCGAGTCCCTGGACCAGGCCGGGTATCAGCCGCGATGGGGCGAGGACGTGTCGCTGCGGATGGTCATGGTGCACGTGCTTCTGGAGTACGGCCGCCACAACGGGCACGCGGACTTTCTGCGGGAGGGCGTCGACGGGACCGTCGGCGCCTGAGCCGGGAGTCCGTGGGAAGACCGTCGTCCCGCTGAAGGACTGCAAGGGCGGTGAAGAACCGCAGGGCGTGGAAGGACTGCGAGGGCGAGCCGGGTCACCGCCTCGCCGCGTACACGATCAGGTTGTCGACCGGATGCCCCTGGGCGTCGAACGCGCCGTCACAGGTGATCAGCCGCAGGGCCCGGTCCTTGGTGGGCCCGTAGACGCGGTTGGTGGGGAACGCGGTCTTGCTCGCCGTCTCGCGGCCGGTGACCTCGAAGTGGACCTCGGCGCCCTTGGCGTCCCGGACGGTGATGTCCGCACCCTTGGTGATCTTCTTCAGGTCGTGGAAGACGGCCCGGCCGAGACGGGTGTCGTTGTGGCCGATCAGTACGGCCGGTCCCTGCTCGCCGGGGACGGGCCCTCCGGTGTACCAGCCGACCGTCATGCCCTTCTCGGCGGGCGGCACCTCGACCGTGCCGTCGGTGTTCAGGCCGAGTCGCATGATGTCGCTGTCCACCCCGAGGGAGGGGATGGAGACGTGGACCGGCGGCTGCGCGGGGTCCTTCGCCGGGCGGGTGTCCGTGGCTCCGGCGTCAGCGGTGCCCACCGCGGTGGGGGTGCGCTCCACGCCGGCCGGGGACTTCGACGGCGAGGCGCCGGAGCATCCCGTGAGCGCGGGAAACGCGGTCAGCGCGAGGCAGGCGTACACCGGCAGAGCGGTGCGGACACGCCAAAGGGAAGGAGTGGTACGGGACATGAGGACGGGCTCCTGAAATGATCGGGCGACGGCGGACGGGGACCGCGATGACGGTGGCGACGGCAGTGGCGCCGCCCCGGTGAAGGGCGGCGCCACTGCGGGTTGTCCGGCTGTGGGACTGGTCAGCCGTTGCGGCGGCCGGTGTGGCGACGGCGCAGGACGACCGTGCCGGCGCCGGCGACCAGCAGCGCGGCCACGGCGGAACCGGTGATGGCCGCCGTGTTGTCACTCGGCGAACCGCCCGGCTCCTCACCCGCGGCGACACCGCCCCGGGGCGTGACCGCAGGGGCCTGCGACGGCGCGGCCGACGGGGCGGTCCTGGGCGTCGGGCTGTCGCCCGCGGCCACGCCACCGCGCGGCACTTCGGACGGGACGGCGGTGGAGGGCCCCCGGGAGGGCTCGGTGCTCGGCGACGCGGGTGCGGCCGACGGGGCGACCGTGGGCGCGGGGGAGGAGTCGGCGAACGCCGCGGTGGCGGGGACGCACACCGCGCCGAGCGCGACAGCGGTGAGGACGGCGGTACGCAGAGACGTACGCAGGGGCATGAACATGGCTCCGTTCCAGGTCGGCCTCGACGGCGGCCGCGGTGCGGGGGCGCACCGCGGCGCGAGGCGTGCCGACAGGCTGGCGCGAAGTTATGAAGAAGCTGTCAGAACGCTGTGGTCATCGCATCAGGGCTGTACCGGAGCGTCCTGGGTGCCGCCGGGGGCGCCGGCCCCGACCGCGCTTCCCGGGCGGTCGGCCGGAAGGCGCAGGGTGAACACCGAGCCCTCGCCCGGCACGCTCACCGCCGTGGCCGAGCCGCCGTGTGCCTCCGCGAGTTTCCGTACGATCGCCAGCCCGAGCCCGCTGCCTCCGGTGCGGCGGCTGCGGGACTTCTCGCCGCGCCAGAAGCGGTCGAAGACGTGGACCAGGTCCTCGGCCGGAATGCCGCTGCCCGTGTCCGCGACGTCCACCAGGACCGCGTCGCCCGCCTCGGAGGCGTACGCGCGCAGGGTGACCGTCCCGCCGGACGGGGTGTGCCGGACCGCGTTCGAGACCAGATTGCCGACGGCCTGCCGGAGCCGGACCGGATCGGCCGTCAGCCCGGGTACGGGACGGTCCTGCGATGACGGCGGCACGGTCAGGGCCACTCCGGCCGTCTCGGCGCGGGCCAGGTGCGCGGCCGCGACCTGACCCAGCAACTCCTCGATGCGCACCGGCTCCCAACGCAGCCGCAGGGCGCCCGCGTCGGCCTGGGCCAGGTCCTGAAGGTCGTCGATGATGTGCTGCAGCTGCACGGCCTCCTCGTGCAGGGAGGCGATGAACGACGGGTCCGGATCGGCCACCCCGTCCTGCGCGGCCTCCAGCCAGCCACGGATGTTGCTGAGCGGGGTGCGCAGCTCATGGGCGACATCGCTGACCATCGCCTTGCGCTGGGCCTCCAGCCGGGCACGGTGGGCGGACATGTCGTTGAACGTGGCGGCGAGCCGCCCGATCTCGTTGTCCGCGGTGACCAGCACCGGGGCGGTGTCCTCCCCGTCACGCATCCGCTGGGCGGCACCCGTCAGGGCCCGCAGAGGGCGGACGAGCCGGGCCCCGACGAGGACGGACGCACCGACGGTGAGGGCGAGGACGAGCGCGGCCGCGCCGGCGATCCTGGCGGTGTTCGCGGGGGAGAGGTCGAAGCCGGGGACCGTGGCGCCGCCGGTGTCACTGATGAACAGCAGGGCGGGCGAGGCGACGTACGAGCTGAGCTGCTCGCGCCGGGCCGTCCCCACGCAGGAGGCGATGGCCCGGTCGTCCTCGCCCGTTCCGACGGCGGGCGAGGGACTGGCACTCGGCATGACCCCGGGCGCATCGGTCGGTGTGGGCCTCGACGCGGTTTCGGGCCCGACGGGAGCCGCGGCGCGCGGCGCCTCGCTCGGCACCGTGGTGGGCGCCGTGGTGGGCACGGGTTCCTGACTCTGCCCCCAGGACAGGTCGAGCTTCAGATGGACGCCGCTGCGGTCCTGACGCTTCAGACAGGCGTCGGTCAGCTGGTTGAGCGCCTTCAGGGCCTTCTTCTCCGTGGCCGTCGGGGTGTCGAGCGCGTCGGTGGTGCAACGCGTTCCCGCCAGCCGCTCGGGATCGTTGCCCACCACCTGGATCATCGGGCGCCCGCTCGCGGTGCGTACGACGTCCGAGGCGATCCCGGACTCGCTGAGGCAGGCCACACCCCGGTCCGCGATCTGCCGCAACGCCGTGCGCTCCGCCGCCGGCAGCCGGAACGGCCCGACCGCGCGGGGATCGACCCGGTCCGCCGGGGCACCGGACGGTCCCGCGTTCTCCGCGGCCAGCGCGGTGTCCACCGACAGCGGGTCCACGATCGCCGACGCCTGCGCCGGCAGCGCGGCGGCCTTCTCCGGGGCGGCCGAGTCGGCGAGCGGCGTGCGCTGTTCGGTGGTCAGTGCGATCCTCCGGCCGGACTGCTCGGCCAGGTCGCGCACGGTCTCCCCGACACCGTCCCACGTGGGATGAGCCGCAGCGTAGCCGAGCAGGCTGTGGTAGATCCGGGCGTCGGCGGTGAGGTTCTGCCCCTGTTCCTGAAGGATCGCGCCGGACGTCGTCTGGACGGCGAGCCAGGCCGTCGCGGCGACCGAACACGCCGCCACCAGCGCGGATACGGCCAGCAGCCGCGCGAACAGGCTCTTGCGCAGCGGCAGTCGCGTCCGCGGCGACTCGGACTGCGGTGCGGCGCCGCGCGATGCGCGCCCGGGGCGCCCCGCGCTACGACGAGGCACGGGCCGCGGCCTTCGCCGGGTCGGTCAGTTTGTAGCCGACACCGAAGACGGTGAGCAGCCGGGCGGGCCGGCGCGGGGCGGGCTCGATCTTCTTGCGCAGGTTCATGACGTGCACATCGACCGTGCGGTCGCTGATGTACCGGTCGAAGCCGTGCAGCTCCGCGAGCAGTTGCTGCCGGGAGAAGACGCGGTCGGGCTCGGCCGCCAGGGCGGCGAGGATACGGAACTCGCCCGGAGTGCAGTCCACCGCCTCGCCGTCGACCGCCACCACGTGCCGGGCGGGATCGACCACCAGTGTCCCGACCCTCAGGACGTCCGCATCCACCGCACCGGCCGTCTCGGGGCCGGCCGCCGCCCGCCTGCTGCGACGCAGGAGTGTGCGGACCCGGGCCATGAGTTCGCGCGGGCTGTACGGCTTGGTCACGTAGTCGTCCGCCCCGAGGTCGAGGCCGAGCAGCAGGTCGTCCTCCGTGGTGCGGGCCGTCAGCATCAGCACCGGCAACTCCCGGGCCTCGGCGCGCAGCACGCGTACGACGTCCAGTCCGTCGGCCCGGGGCATCATCACGTCGAGGATTAGTAGGTCGGGCTCCCCGTGCCGGACCGCGTCGAGCGCCGCGAGGCCGTCACCGACCACGGTGACGGCGTGCCCCTCCCGTTCGAGGTAGCGGCGGAGGAGCTCCGCCTGTTTCTCGTCGTCCTCCGCGATGATCACATGTGCGCACACGTGCTCGATCGTAGAGGAGTTCGAATGGTGGGTGCCGAGACCTTGCCGTGAGGCCGTGCGAACTGCTCTTGTGTACCCGCAGGTAACAGGCGCGGGCCACGGGCCCGGGCGACGGAAACGGCGTTCACGGGAGCGGCAGCGCGATGGGGTCACCGGCAGAAAAGGAACACGGGGCCCGGGGCACGCTGCCTGAGCGCCTGCCCGAGGGACTGGCCGAGGCGATACGTACGACGGCCGAGGAGATCGCGCAGCAGTTGCGCGCCGCCCCCGACACCGGCGCACCCGTCCCCGGGCTGACATGGACGGTGGGAGAGGTGGCCGCCCATCTGGCGCAGGCCAACGCGCTGATGGCCGACGTGGCGGCCGGGACCCCCCACACCCATGGCGACGGCACGCCTCAGAGCATCGCCGCAGCCAACGAAGAGGCGCTCGCGGCATTCCCCGAGCGCGCGGCGGAGCCGCTGGCCGCGCTGATCGTGGCGCAGGCAGCCGCCTTCCTGGACGCGGTGGCCGGCGGGCACCCGGCGGACGAGACGCTGATGACGCCGATGGGCCCGATGAACCGCGCGGTCCTCGGCTCCTACCTCCTGACGCACATGCTGGGCCACGGCTACGACCTGGCCCGCGCACTGAAGCGCCCGCACATGGTCGACCCCGTCCGGGTCCGTCTGACCCTTCCGTTCATGGTCCAAGCCATGCCCCGGGTCGCCGACACGACCGCCACGGCAGGGCTGAACGCCCGTTACGCGGTTCGGCTGTGGGGCGGCGGACGCTTCGGCGTGACGTTCACCGACGGCACGCCGGTGGTGAGCCACGAACTGCGGGACCGCCCGGACTGCACGATCTCCCTCGAGCCCGTCACGTTCCTGCTGATGGCGCTGGGCCGCTGCGCCCCGCTGGGCGCCATGGCGCGCGGGCGGGTCTTCGCGTGGGGCCGCAAGCCGTGGCTGGGACCGCGGTTCCCGGCGTACTTCCAGGCGCCTTGAGCGGACGGGACACGACGAGGGGCGTAGTCCGCCGGCGTCGTGCTCAGGCCGCCATGGCCACGGACGCCTTGCCCAGCGACGCCCCCCGTGTCCCGGCCGCCTTGCGCTCCCCGAAGACCACCACCCGCAGCAGCGCGAACCGCCCGGCGCCCGCGAGCGCCGACGCAGACAGGTAGACGCTCTGCTGGACCAGCGTCGAAGGCTCGGACCGGATCGCGTACAGGCAGAGCAGCGCCCCGGTCGTGAAGGCGTAGCTCACCGCGACGGTCAGCCCGGACTGAAGGTGCACCGCCCACCCGCTGCGTCCGCTGCGGAAGGAGACCCGGCTGTGCAGTTCGGTCGCGATCAGCGTGGACACGACGGTGACCAGAGCGTTGGCCAGGGCCAGCGGCATCCGGTCGTGGAGGAGGACCAGAACACCGCTGGACGCAACCCCGACCCCGCCACCGCAGATCACAAAGCGCACGAAGGCCGCGAAGGCCGGGTGATGCGGGCGCGTCGGCTGGAGCGAAGGGGCGGTCACGAGGGGGCCTCCGAAGGCGGGGTGTGAAGCGGTGTGACTATTCCACTCCAGAACCTACGGAGCCGGCGTCCTCCGCACGACCCGGTTTCTCCCCTACCTTCGTGGGGGTTGTCCCCCAGGGGAGACACGGGGACACCCCCCAGCGGGGGGCGGAGGGCTCGGGTGGGAACCGGCACCCCTACGGGCTTCGGGCCGAGGGGAGAAGGTAAAGTTGACCATGCTGGCGGGGTGACTCGGTAACGCTCGCCCCACCCCGCCGACGGCGGGTGCTGCCTAGAGTGTGATCATGCCGTCGCTCAATGAACGCTTTCTCGTCGTGCCCTGTCTTCTTGCGCTCCTCACTGGTTGCTCCGGTGCCGCTGACACGCCGGACGAGGGGGAGGCGAAGCCGAGTTCGAGCACCCCCGCCGGTGGTCTCGGCAACATCCTTGTCGACGGCAAGCCCGTCACGGGGTCGAAGCCGAGCGGGATCGACAAGATTCCCTATATCCGCACCTATACGGACGGTGCGTTGTACGCACCCGTGACTGGCTACCGGTCACTCGCATTCGGCAGCGCGGGACTGGAGTCCGTCTTCAAGGACTCCCTCACCTCCCGCAAGGGCGACGACGTGGAGACCACGATCGATCCGGAGGTGCAGAAGGCGGCATTCGGCGCGCTCGGTGAGCAGCGGGGGTCGGCGATCGCGCTCAACGCCAGGACGGGTGCACTTCTGGCCGTCGTGAGTACGCCTTCCTACGACCCGGAGACGTTCAGCGGCAACTCGCCCGGGGACCGGGAGGCATGGCAGAGGGTAACCGGCGACCAGGGCAAGCCCCTGTACAACCGGGCGTTGCGTGAGGCGTCCGAGCCCGGGGAGACCTTCGACGTCGTGATCGCGGCGGCGGCTCTGGACCATGGCTTGTACGACACGCCGGACGAGCATACGGACGGTGGCTCGGGGGAGTGTGCGGACGCCACCATCCGTGAGGCGCTTGCCCGGTCCTGCAACGAGATCTTTGCGAAACTGGCCGCGGAACTGGGCGAGGAGAAGCTGCGCGAGACTGCGGAGGCGTTCGGCTTCGACGAGGAGCTGTCTGTACCGCTTCCGGTAACGCCAAGTACTTTCGGGAGTTACCGGAACGGGACCATCACGGTCACCGTGATCCAGCTGGCCAGGGTGGCGGCAGCCCTCGCCAACCGTGGTCTGATGGCCGGCCCGCACCTGGTCGCCGAGGGCACGGAGGACCAGATCACGCAGAGCGTTCCGGCGGCCACGGCGGGCCTGCTGCTGCCGGCGGTTCGGGAAAAGACCGAATGGGCGCCGACCGACTACGACGGCGCTCCGTCTTCCTGGTCCCTCGTCTACGGCCAGACCGAGAAGGGCGAACCCGTCGCACTTGTCGCCCGCATGACGACCTCGAACGCCGGCGCTGCGGCCCGTGTCACCGCAGCGATGGCCGAGGCGCTGTCCTGAGCAAAGCCAGCACCCCCGTCCAGGCCCGCGTCCGCGCCGAGTGGGCCGGCGAGCGCGGCGCACGCTGCCTGGACGGCGGGATCATGGCTGTCTCTCCGACGACCGGCGTCCCTACAGCGGCTCGCGGGAGCTGTTCGAGCGACACCAGGAGACCCTGGGCGTCCCGGTCGGCACTGACCGGCACTTTCACGATCCCGCACCCCCTTGTGGCGGCGTGAGTGGACGGGGCGTGGACGCCGGGCCCGGTTCCAGGACGGCCCAGACCGTCTTGCCGGGCCCGTCCGTGCACGGGTACCAGCCCCAGCGATCCGCCAGAGCCGCAACCAGGACGAGACCGCGGCCGCCATCGCTGTCTCCGTCCAGATCGCCCGACGGTTCGGTGAGGAGGGGGATGCGTTCGCCGCGGGTGTCGGTGACCTCGACGCGCAGGGCGGTGCCCTCTGCGGACAGACACAGGCGGAAGTCCCGGCCGGGGACGAGCCCGTGGCACACCGCGTTGGCGCACAGCTCGGCGACGAGCAGCGTCAGCGCGTCGTGCGCGTCGCTGCCGTACGGGATGCCCCAGGCGTCGAACCGCTCACCGGCCAGGCGCCGGGCGAGGCGGGCACCGCGAGGCGTGGAGCTGAAGCGCATCGAGAAGTGGTGCCAGGGGAAGCAGGGCTGGGCGCAGGGAAGTGGGCGCACGGGGAGTGAGGGATTGCTGGTCATGACTCCACGGTGTCGCCCTGTGGCGTAGCGTGACCAGGGGTGACGCGCCGTCGCGGACTGCTTGTACGCGGAGGCGGTCTGTGTGTACGTACGTGGGTGCGTGGGACGGGCGGTGGCCATGACGGTGGTACGGGGCGACGAGGACGCGGAGCCGGGTTCCGGTGCGCAGACCGGGGAACGGCCGGAGGGCGAGCCGGGGTCCGGGGTGATGATGGCGTTCGGGAGGCAGCTGAAGCTGTTACGCCTCCGAGTGGGGCTGGACCGGGCCGAGTTCGGCAAGCTGGTGGGCTACGCGGCTCAGTCGATCGCGTCTTTCGAGCAGGGGCGGCGGATTCCGCAGCCTGCGTTCATCGATAAGGCGGACTCGGTGCTTGACGCCGGGGGCTTGCTGATGGCGTTGAAGGAGGAGCTTGCGCGGGCGCAGTATCCGCCGTTCTTCCGGGATATGGCGCGGTTGGAGGCGGAGGCCATCACCCTCCATGTGTACGCCACGATGGCTGTGCCGGGTCTGTTGCAGACAGGGGAGTACGCGCGATCGGTTTTCGCTGTGCGCAGGCCGCTTCTGGACGAGGAGACGATCGAGCAACGCGTATCGGCACGTCTGGCGCGCCAGGTCATCTTCGCCCGGAAGCCGATGCCCACTCTGAGCTTCGTGATCGAGGAGTCGGTGTTGCGCCGCCCGGTCGGGGGCTGGGAGGTGCAACGTGGCCAACTGGAACAGGTCATCATCCACGGGCACCGGCGGAATGTGGAGATCCAGATCATGCCGACCAATCGGCATGGGCACTGCGGCCTGGCTGGTCCGTTCACCTTGATCGAAAAGTGCGATGGGCGCAGGATGGCCTACGTGGAGGTTCAGCGAGACAGCCGTCTGCATACCGAGCGGGACATGGTGCGCGATGTCGAGGAGCAGTACGGGATCATCCGGGCTCAGGCTCTGACACCGAGTGAATCGCTGGATTTCGTCAAGGGACTTCTGGAAGAGGGATGATGGGCCGGACGGGGATGCCGAGCGTGCCGGACGCGGCTTGGTTCAAGAGCAGCTACAGCAGCGGCGAAGGCGGCGAGTGCGTCGAGGTCGCCGCCGCATCCACCCACGTACACATCCGCGACTCGAAGCAGCTCAGCGGCCCCGTGCTGACCGTCGGCCCGGGCGCGTGGGCCGGGTTCATCGGCCTCGTCGCCGGCTGACGCACACCGCGACAGCAGGGTCCCGGCCGCGCACCGTGCAGGCGCGGCGGCCGGGCCCTCCGGCGTCCGTGGGCGGCGGGACCGCTGGGTCAGCAGGCGGCCAGCAGGATGGAGATCACCGTGCAGGACGCCGACGACGTGTCATTGGCAGGGTTCGGGCCGGTCGGGGACGACGTCGTGCGTGCGGCCTTCACCGTGATCTGGCCCAGGCTGAGCAGCGACAGCGGGACCCGGAAACCACCGGTGGCGGTGGCGTTTTTGGCGAGGTTCGTGAAGGTGCAGACGACGGTGGCGCTCGTGGTCGTGCAGCCCGGTGAGAGGCCGATCGCCGTGGTGCCGGCGGGCAGGGTCGCCGTGACCTCGGCCGAAGTGGTCCGGCCCGGACCGGTGTTGCGCGCCGTCAGCGTGTAGGCGATCGAGGACGGGAGCAGCGCGCTGGCCTTGGCCTTCAGGTCGATGGCGAGGTCCGCCTGTGCGGGGCGTGCGACGCCCGACGTGACGCCGAGGACCGTGGTGCCGAGGCCGATGCCGGAGGTCACCGTGTGGTCGGCCAGGTCGATCAACGTCACGTTCTGGCTCCCGCTGTTGGTGACGTAGAGGTGGTTGCCGCCCGGCGGCAGTGACAGCTCCCACGGGTAGGTGCCGACGCCGATCGTGTCGGTCACCGTGTGGGTCGCCGTATCGATCACCGACACGCTGTTGCTGAAGTAGTTCGCGACGTACGCGCGCGAGCCGTCGGGGGTCACCATCACCCCGTGCGGGCTGACGCCGACGCCGATGACCGCGGTCACCGTGTTGGTGGCCGTGTCGATCACCGAGAGGCTGTTGGCGCCCGCGCTCGTGACGTAGGCGTGCGCGCCGTCCGGGGCGAACGCGACCGCGAGCCCGCTGCCGCCGACACCGATCGTGGCCGAGACGGTGTCGGTCGCGGTGTCGATCACCGAAACGGTGCTTCCGGAGTTGGTCACGAAGACGCGCGACCCGTCGGGTGAGACCGCGAGGCCGCGGGGGCTTCCGCTGACGGGGATGGTGGACGACACCGTGTCGGTGGCCGTGTCGATCACCGAAACACTGGCGCTGCCGGCGTTGGCGACGTAGACGCGGGAGCCGTCCGGGGTCACCCCCAGTTCCTCCTGGTTGCTCCCGGCGTCGACCGTGACGGTCACCGCGTTGGTGGCGGTGTCGATCACCGAGACCTTGCCGGTGCTGTAGTTGGTGACGTACGCGCGGGTGCCGTCGGGGGTGAGGGCCACGGAGCGGGGGCTGCCGCCGATGCCGATGGTCGCGGCCGCCGTGCGGGTGGTGGTGTCGATCACCGTCACGGTGCCGTTGCCGTAGCCGGCGACGAAGGCGTACGTTCCCGGTGGCACCGCCGCCGCCGGTGCCGAGGGCACGGCGACCACCGCGAAGGCCGCCAGTGCCAGTGACGACAGCACGGCGATCACGCGCCGCTTCCACCGTCCTGCGGGCGGAACCGTTCCGGGACGTATGCCGTCGGCTGTCCGGTCGTGCTCACGTTGATGACGCATGGACATCGTTTCCCCCTGACGCATCGGGTACCGCCGAGACGCGAACGGACCCCGTTAGGTGTTGAGTTGACGGGACCTGACAGGGAAGGGGCGGCGGTCGGACGCGGTGGTGCCTCACGCGAGACGGAGGTCTGTCTGATCCCTGAGAAGGCTACGTAACGTGGTCGGGCGCGTACAGAAGGGCGTGGGGTGCGGCGGTTGCGCGCCGGGAGTGCGCGCGTGTGGTGCGCGCGGGCGGTGCGCCGGAGCGCGTAAGGCGGCATCCCGACGGGCGGCCGAGCACCGCGAGCGAGGGGGCGCCGGGTGGGCGGGGACCAGGGAGTGTGCATAGGGAGGCGAGGGGCCCGGAGCGATCCTGCGCCAGGGGGCAGCGCGTGGGCCTGTCCTGGCACCGGCCGTGGTGGGGTCGCCTCGGCCGGCCCCGGCCCGTCGGCCGGGGGCAGGGACGTCCCTCTGTTCCGTTGCCGACTGTTCGGCCGCCCGCCACCCCCTGCACACGGCACGGGTCTTCCGTGGGGACGTCCGATTCTGGAACACTCCAGTCGCTTCCGCCCTCACGTCCCCTCACCCCACAGAGGCCCCCACCCATGGCAGAACTGAACCGTCGCCGCCTCCTGCAACTCGCCGGAGGCACGGCCGCCGCCACCGCGCTGTCGAGCAGCATCGCCCGCGCCGCGTCCCTTCCCGCGCGAGGGAGTTCGGGTTCGCTCCAGGACGTCGAGCACATCGTCGTCCTGATGCAGGAGAACCGTTCCTTCGACCACTACTTCGGCACCATGAACGGGGTGCGCGGCTTCGGTGATCCGCGGCCCGTCACACTGCCCAGCGGGAAGCCGGTCTGGCACCAGAAGGACGGGCTCGGCAAGGAGGTGCTGCCGTTCCGGCCGCCCGCCGACGATCTCGGGATGCAGTTCCTCCGAGACCTGAACCACGACTGGGCCGGCGGGCACCGGGCGTTCAACAAGGGCGCGTACGACCAGTGGGTACCGGCCAAGACGGCGACGACGATGGCTCACCTGACCCGTGAGGACATCCCGTTCCACTACGCCCTCGCCGACGCGTTCACCGTCTGCGACGCCTACCACTGCTCGTTCATCGGGAGCACGGACCCGAACCGCTACTACCTGTGGAGCGGGTACACGGGGAACGACGGGACGGGGGGCGGCCCCGTGCTCGGCAACGACGAGGCGGGGTACGGCTGGACCACCTACCCCGAGCGGCTGGAGCAGGCCGGAGTGTCGTGGAAGGTCTACCAGGACATCGGTGACGGCCTCGACGCCGCCGGCTCCTGGGGGTGGATCGGTGACGCCTACCGGGGTACGTACGGTGACAACTCGCTTCTCTACTTCAACCGTTACCGCAACGCCGCGCCCGGCCAACCCCTCTACGACAAGGCCCGCACCGGCACCGACATCAAGAACGGCGGCGGGCTCCTCGACGGCCTGAAGGCCGACGTCCGGGCCGGCACGCTGCCGAAGGTCTCATGGATCGTCGCTCCCGAGGCGTACAGCGAACACCCGAACTGGCCCGCGAACTACGGTGCCTGGTACATCGCGCAGGTACTGGACGCCCTCACTTCCGATCCCGAGGTCTGGGGCCGCACGGCCCTCTTCATCACCTATGACGAGAATGACGGCTTCTTCGACCACGTCGTGCCGCCGTTCGTGCCGTCGGGGCCCGCCCAGGGGCTGTCCACCGTCGACACCTCGGCCGACTACTTCCCCGGTGACCTCCGGTACACCGCCGGGCCGTACGGGCTCGGTCAGCGGGTGCCCATGCTGGTCGTCTCCCCGTGGAGCACCGGCGGGTTCGCGTGTTCCGAGGTCTTCGACCACACCTCGGTCATCCGGTTCATGGAACAGCGCTTCGGCGTCCACGAGCCCAACATCTCGCCGTGGCGGCGCGCCATCTGCGGCGACCTCACCTCCGCCTTCGACTTCAGCCGTACGGACACCGCGGGCGCCTCGCTCCCGTCGACCGACGCCTACGAGCCGCCCGACCGCCTCCGGCACCCCGACTACGTGCCCGCGCCGCCCGCCACCGGCAGTGTGCCCAAGCAGGAGAAGGGCGCCCGGCCCACCCGGCCGCTGCGCTACGCGCCCTTCGTCGACGGCACCGCCGACCCGGCCACCGGGAAGTACCGCCTCACCTTCAGCGGTGGCGCCGCCGCCGGGGCGCAGTTCCTGGTCACCTCCCCGAACCGCACGGACGGGCCCTGGACCTACACCACCGAAGCGGGCAAATCCCTCTCGGACAGCTGGAACACCGTCTACTCCAAGGGCCTGACCGACCTCACCGTCCACGGCCCCAACGGCTTCCTGCGCACGTTCCGGGCCCCGGGGAAGGTGGCGGGCCCCGAGGTGACGGCACGTCATGATGCGACGGCGGGCAGCCTTCAGCTGACCCTCGTCAACGGTGGTCCGGCGTCCGTGCGCCTCACCGTGCGCAACGCCGCCGCCTACGGGGGAGGGGTGCAGACCTTCGCGGTCGCCGCGGGTGCGACCGTCAAGCACGGGCTCGACCTGCGGGGCAGCAAGCAGTGGTACGACGTCACCGTCGTCTCCGACCTGGACCCCGCCTTCCTGCGGCGCTTCGCCGGACACGTCGAGACCGGCCGGGCCGGTACGAGCGACCCGGGTCTCGTCACCGGGTGAGAGGGAAACGGCGGACCGCGGTGCGGATGCTCGCGGTCCGCGCGGCGGCAACCGCGCAGTGACACCCGCACCATGACAACCGAGAGGCGGCAACCGCACAGCGGCATCCGCACGGTGACGCCGTGCGGTTCTTCGCGATGCTCATCAATTGTGCAGAGATGTCCGTGGTGTTGCTCGGTTGATGATGCGGGATTGATCGAAGTTGACCATTCCGGCATCACAGAAAATCCTTATAGTGAACGTGCGTTGATCGCATGATCGTGACGCTTGCAGCTTTCGCCACAGGAGTCAGGACTCATGACGCGCCCTTCTTCCGCCGAGCCCGCGCCGTCCACCGCTCCTCAGTCTCCGCCGCCCGGCTGTCCGGCTCACGCCGGGGCCGTGCAGCTCGGCGGGACCGGCTTCCAGACGGACCCGCACGCCGCCTACCGCGCCATGCGGCGTGACCACGGGTCCGTCGTCCCGGTGGAGCTGCCGGGCGGGTTCCCCGCCTGGCTGGTCATCGGATACCGCGAACTCCACCAAGTCACCAGCGACGGCGAGCTGTTCCCGCGCGATGTCGGCCTGTGGAACCAGTGGCCGCATATCCCTGAGGACTGGCCGTTGCTGCCGATGGTGGGGCGCCCCCTGCCGTCCATCTACTTCAGCGCGGGCGACGAGCACCGGCGGCACGTGCGCATGGTGGGGCCGGCCCTCGAAGGGGCCGACCCGTTCGAGATCCGCAGCCACTGCGAGCAGTTGGCCGACCGGCTGATCGACGCGGTGTGCAGCCGGGGCACGGCCGACCTCGTCGCCGACTTCTGCGAGCCTCTCCCCGTCCTCGTCCTCGCCCGGCTCGTCGGCTTCCCCGACGACGAAGGTGGCGACATCGCACAGGTGTTGAAGGACCTGGCAGACGGCGGCCCGGACGCGCAGAGCGCCCATCAGCGGTTCGGGGAGCACATGGCCCGGCTGGTGGCCGCGAAGCGGGCCGAGCCGGGGGACGACGTGACCTCCCGCATGCTCGCCTGCCCCGAGGCGTTCACCGACGAGGAGTACATGCTCGACCTCATGGCCATCACGGCCGCCGGGCACCTCACCACCGCCGACTGGGTCAGCAACTCCCTCCGCCTGATGCTCACCGAGGACGAGTTCGCCGACTCCATGGCCCGCGGCCGGCGCAGCATCGGGGAGGCGATGAACGAGGTGCTCTGGGAGGACACGCCCACCCAGATCCTCGCCGGGCGCTGGGCCGTACGGGACACCCAGCTCGGCGGACAGCGGATCAGGGCCGGGGACATGCTGCTGCTCGGGCTCGGCGCCGCGAACACCGATCCGCTGATACGCCAGAACATGTCCGGCACCGGAGGAGCGGCCTCCCAGGGCGGCAACGGCGCTCATCTCGCGTTCAGCCACGGCGAGTACCGCTGCCCCTTCCCCGCGCAGGAGATCGCCGAGATCATCGCCCGTACCGGCATCGAGGTCCTGCTCGACCGGCTGCCCGACCTCCAGCTCGCCGTCCCCGTCGGCGACCTCGTACGGCGGCCTTCCGCCTTCCTGCGCGGCACCACCTCGCTCCCCGTTCGGTTCACCCCCGTTCGTACGACAGGAGACCTCTCGTGAACTGCCCCCATGCCGCAGGCCAGGCCGCAGCCCAGGACAGCGGGACCGTCGTCATCGACCCGATGGTCCAGGACCTCGACGGTGAGACGGCGCGGCTGCGCGACGCCGGACCGCTGGCCCGGATCGAGCTGCTCGGGGTGCCGGCCTGGGCCCTCACCCGGCACGCCGACGCCCGGCAGCTGCTGCTCGACCCGCGGCTGGTGAAGGACATCGACGCCTGGGGTCTGTGGCAGAGCGGAGAGGTGACACACGCCTGGCCGCTCATCGGGATGATCGACGCCGGCCGGTCCATGTTCACCGTCGACGGCGACGAGCACCGCCGGCTGCGGACCAAGACCTCCCAGGCGCTCACGCCCCGCCGGCTGGAGGCCATACGCCCCGACATCGAGAAGTTCACCGAGGAACTGCTGGACGCGCTCGCGGAGGGCGGCAGGGACGGGGCCGTCGTCGACCTCAAGTCCGTGTTCGCGCAGCCGTTGCCCATGCGGGTCGTCGGCATGCTGATGGGAGTCGACCCGTCCGCGAACGCCATGCTGACCCGCCAGTACAAGGCCTTCTTCTCCATGCTCACCCCGCAGGACGAGCGGCTGGCCCTCCTGGCGGACCTGGACGTCTTCTACGCGGGGCTCGTACGTGAGAAGACCGCGCGGCCGACCGACGACCTCACCTCCGCGCTCATCCTCGCCGACGAGGGCGGCGAGCCGCTGACCGAGGAAGAGGTCATCGGCAACCTCAAGGCGATGGTCGCCGCCGGGCACGAGACCACGATCGGGCTCATCCTCAACGCCGTACGCGCCCTGCTGGCGCACCCCGACCAGTTGCGGATGGTCCTCGACGGGGAGGTCTCCTGGGACACCGTGATCGAGGAGACCCTGCGCTGGGACACCCCGACCACCCACCTCCTCATGCGGTTCGCCACCGAGGACATCCAGGTCGGTGACGGCGTCATCGCCAAGGGCGAGGGCGTCGTCATCTCCTACCGGGTGATCGGCCGCGACCCCGAGCAGCACGGCCCCGACGCCGACGCGTTCGACATCACCCGCCGCACTCCCATCCGGCACATGACCTTCGGGCACGGGCCGCACATCTGCCCCGGTGCCGCGCTCTCCCGGGTCGAGGCGGGCATCGCCCTGCCGGCGCTCTTCGCCCGTTTCCCGCGCCTGCGGCTCGCGGTGCCGGACGCGGACATCCGCAAGCTGCCCGTGATGACGCAGAACGACATGGAGGCGTTTCCCGTTCTGCTCGGCGTCTGAAGCCGGGCAGCAGGGTCCTCAGGACCCGGACGCCGGGCTCCTGTTCCTGTTCCCCGGCCGGTGAGTGCCGGTGAGTGCCGGGGAGCAGGGCGTCCGGCCTCCCCGGACGGCAACCTTTCGGCTGCCGGCGGCGACCCGTACCTGAACGCCACATCTCCTCAAAGGGAACGGTTTCAGGTCATGACAGCGGATCGCCGAACGGCACAGCACGCCCCGCACAAGCCGACAGGCGGCAGCCACCGCAGCCGCAGCCGCAGAACCCGACCGGTGCTCGCGGCAGCGGTCGCCACCGCCCTCGCGGCCGGGATCGCCGCCACCACCGCGTCCGGCCTGCCCGGGACGCAGGACGCTCCGGGAGCCAGCGCCGCCCCGGCCGCCGGCCCGGCCCGGGCCGACGAGGCGGCCGACGGCTTCGCGTCGGTCGACGCCCTGGGACAGGACGGAACGTACGGAGGGCGCGGCGGCGCGACCGTGACCGTGCGCACCCTTGCCGACCTGGAGAAGTACGCGACGGCGACGCAGCCCTACGTCATCGTCGTCGCGGGGGCCATCACCATGGACCCCAAGGGCAGGGAGATCAGGGTCGCCTCCCACAAGACGATCATCGGCTCCGGTACCTCGGGACACATCGTCGGCGGCGGCTTCTTCCTCGGCCAGGGGGTGCACAACGTCATCATCCGCAACCTGACGATCCGGGACTCCTACGCCGGGACCTGGAACGACAAGGACCACGACTGGGACGCCATCCAGATGGACGGCGCCCACCACGTGTGGATCGACCACAACGACCTGCGGAACATGGCCGACGGGCTGATCGACAGCCGCAAGGACACCACCTACCTCACCGTGTCCTGGAACCGCCTCCAGCACGACAACAAGGCCTTCGGCATCGGCTGGACCGAGAACACCACCGCCGACATCACGATCCACCACAACTGGTTCCACGAGACCGAACAGCGCAACCCCTCGACCGACAACGTGGCCCACGCCCACCTGTACAACAACTACCTCCAGGACGACCCGGGCACCGCCATCACGGCCGCTTACGGCAACTACGCGCGCGGGCACACGAACATGCTCCTGGAGAACAGCTACTTCGACGGTCTGAACAATCCCGTCACCCGGGACAGCACCGCCACCCTCGTCCAGCGCGGCAGCGTCTTCGCCGGGACGAGCGGGCGCAACGAGAGCGGCGGCGGCGCGTCCTTCGATCCGCGGGGCTTCTACGCCTACACCCTCGACCGCGCGGCGGACGTGCCCGCGCTGGTGAAGGCGGGCGCGGGGCCGCGCGCCGCCATCGGAACGACCGCCACCGCCACCGCCGCGGCCGCGAAGACGCTCACCGTGGCCAAGGACGGCAGCGGCCAGTACCGCAGTGTCCAGGACGCCGTGAACGCGGTCCCCGCGGGCAACACGGCCCGGACCGTCATCGCCATCGCGCCCGGCACGTACCGCGAACTGGTGAAGATCCCCTCGACCAAGCAGAACGTCACCCTCCAGGGCACCGGCCCCAGCCGCAAGAGCACCGTCATCGTGTACGACAACGCCTCCGGCACCCAGAAGCCCGACGGTTCGGGGACGTACGGCACGGGGGGCAGCGCGACCGTCGCCGCCGAGGCGGACGGCTTCCAGGCCCGCAACCTCACCCTCGCCAACGACTTCGACGAGGCCGCCCACCAGGGCATGAACGGTCAGCAGGCGGTCGCGCTGCGCACCGCGGCCGACAAGGTGTTCCTCGACTCGATCATCACCGAGGGTGATCAGGACACCCTCCTGCTCGACACCGCCGCCAAGGACAGGCTCGGCCGTGTCTACATGAGGAACTCGTACGTGGTCGGCAACGTCGACTTCATCTTCGGCCGGGCGAGCGCGGTCATCGACGCCTCGGTCATCACGCTCAAGAAGCGGTGGGACGGCAGCTCCGCCGGATACATCACCGCCCCGAGCACGGCCGCCGGCCGCAAGGGCTTCCTCATCAACGACTCCACGGTCAACGGCGACGTCTCCGCCGCCACCTTCTACCTGGGGCGTCCCTGGCACGCGGGCGGTGACGCCACGCTCGACCCGATGACCACGGTCCGCGACAGCACCCTGAGCGCCGCGGTCCGGCCCGCGCCGTGGACGGACATGAGCGGCTTCTCCTGGAAGGACGACCGGTTCGCGGAGTACCGCAACGACGGGCCCGGGGCCGGGAAGGCCGGCAGCGACCGGCCGCAGCTCAGCGATGCCGCGGCGGCCGGGCAGGAGGTCGCCGACTGGCTCGGGGACTGGACCCCGTCGGCGTCCTGACCCGCTGACGCCATCGGGCCCCCGATGGCCCGCGCCGGGCATATCGTGGCGGTAGCCGAAACGGCTGCCGCCACGGCCGACCGGGGAGAGCAGCCCCGGGAAAAGGATTGTCGAAGCGCTTCGACAGCCCTATGGACACTCTGTGCAGGCCGGTCTAGGCTCGCACCATCCGGGCATGTCGCAGGCGGACAGGATGAAGTCGAAGCGCTTCGCCGCATCCGACCGAAGCTGCCGGTGCCGACCGGTTCCCGTGCCGGTGTCAGACGATGTCCCTTGATGGAGAGCTGAGCCGTATGGTCACCCTTGCCGAGGTCGCGCAGCACGCCGGAGTCTCCGCGAGCACGGTGAGTTACGTCCTCAGCGGGAAGCGGTCCATCTCCGTGTCCACGCGGGAGCGGGTGGAGCTGAGCATCCAGCAGCTCGGCTACCACCCCAACGCCGGCGCCCGGGCGCTCGCCAGCAGCCGGTCGAACATCATCGCGCTCATGGTTCCCCTGCGCACCGACATGTACGTCCCCGTGATGATGGAGATCGCCATCGCGGTCGCCACCACGGCCCGCGCCCACGGCTACGACGTCCTGCTCCTCACCGGGGAGGAGGGCCCCGCGGCGGTCCGCCGCATCGCCGGGAGCTCGCTCGCCGACGCGATGATCCTCATGGACGTCGAACTCCACGACGAACGGCTGCCGCTCCTGCGCGACACGGACCGCGCCGCGGTGCTCATCGGACTTCCCGCCGACACCGACGGACTGACCTGCGTGGACCTCGACTTCGAGGCGACCGGTGCGCTCTGCGTGGAACACCTCGCCGGACTCGGCCACCGCGAGGTCGCCGTGATCGGCGAGGCGGCCGCGGTGTACGAGCGGCACACCGGATTCGCCGAGCGCACGGTCGACGGCATACGCGCCAAGGCGCAGGAGACCGGCGTGCGGGTGCTGCACCGGCCCTGCGAGGGCGGTTACGCGGCGATGGCGCAGACCCTGTCGCGGATCTTCGACGAGCGCCCCGGCACCACCGGGTTCATCGTGCAGAACGAGTCGGCGGTGGAGCCCCTGCTCAATCTCCTGCGCCAGCAGGGCCGGGCCGTGCCCGAGGACGTGTCGGTGGTCGCGATCTGCCCCGAGCAGGTGGCCTCCCAGGCGTCGGTGCGGCTCACCTCCGTGGCGATTCCCGCACAGGAAATGGGCCGCCGCTCGGTCGAGCAGGTCGTCGCCAAGCTGTCGGGCCGCGGTACGGACGAAGTGGAGCTGCTGGCTCCCGAGCTGACGGTACGGGAGAGCACCGGGCCCGCCCCCCGGTAGGGCCCGGCGAGGACGCGGACAGGGAGCCGGCCCCCGTGCGGGGGCCGGCTCCCTGTGTGTGCGGACCAGGCCCTAGCTGGAGGAGACGCCGAACCCGTTCGTCCGGAAGTCCAGCCCGCCCTGCGACGACGTGATCTCGTAGCCGAACTGGACGTCACCGATGGTCTCGTTGCCCCACCAGCCCTTGGTGTCCTTGATCCACTTCAGGATCGGCAGGATGTTCACCGTGCCCGAGGAGGAGTCCGAGGTGCGCAGGAACGAGAAGACCTGGTTGGCCCCGTTGTCGCCCTTGTACACGGTCCAGGTGTGGCCGCCGAGCGTCACGTTCCCCTGCGAGGTGCCCAGCGGGCCCACGGCGCCGTTGTAGTTGACCCAGAGCATGACCTCGTAGTCGTAGGCGCTGTCCCAGATGTCGTACGAGGTGTTGTAGGCGCCCGACGACGGGACGGTGACGTTGTACGTGCTGGTGAGCGACTGCAGGGAGGTGATCGACTTGTTGACGACCTTCTTGGCGTTGGGGTACGACTTGATGCCGCCCGTGTTCGGGTGGTCGGCCCAGACGCCCCAGTTGCTGGAGGAGTTGGCCCAGATGGACTGCGCGCCTGCGCCGGAACCCCAGATGTTGTTGTAGAGGGTGTAGCCGTCGGAGGTGGTGTAGTTGCCCCACTGGTCCGAGGAGGACCAGATCGCGGCCTGGGCGGGGGCGGCGGCGAAGCCGATGAGGGCCGCCACTGCCGTTGCCGGGGCCAGTACGAACCTGCTGAGGGTGCGGGTGCGTCGTGCCATGGTTGTCCCTTCCATGGTGGGGGGATGGGTGGGGGGAGCGCTACCGGGGCCCCAGTTCGAGGACCCGGTCCACGCCGGCCGTCAGCTCCAGCGGGGCTGGGGGAGAGCCGGCGGAGTCATGGGTGAAGGTGTGCCCGTCGCCCGTGCGGAGGTCGATCCGGGCGTCACGGGAGGGACGGAGCACCGCGGTCGCGGTGCCGTCGGCGGACCAGCGCAGATCCAGCGACGCACCGAACCTGGTGCGTACACCGCGCAGTTCACCGCTCCGCCAGCCGGCGGGAGGAGCGGGGAGCAGGACCAGCCGGTGGGGCGTCGACTGGACGAGCGACTCGATGACCGCCGCGGGCAGCGCGTGGGCGGCGTCCGCGTTGTAGACGTTGCGGGACGGATAGTGGGCGCTCATCAGCGAGTCGTGGAAGAAGTCGCCCGCCAGTACGGCGCCCAGGGCGGCCGAGACGCGCGCCCCGTCCCGCAGCCGTGCCGCGATCAGCGCATGGTGCAGATGACCGTGGGCGGAGTCGTTCTCGGACCCGCGCAACTCCAGCGCGCGGTGCGCGGCGGTCGCGAGCTCGGGGGTGTCGTACGGATTGATGGCGTCCAGCGGCCACACGGGGTAGAGGTGGCTCAGATGGCGGTGGTCGTACGTCTCCGCCAGCCCCGGCCACGCCCATTCGGCGAGCGCGCCGTCCTCGTTGACCCGGTACGCCGCGAGCCGGTCCGCGAGCGCGCGCCGCCGGGCGGAGGACGCGGCCGTGGGGGAGTGGGCGGCCGACGTGGTGAGCGCGTGGCGGGCCGCCGCGAGGTCCATCGTCGCGTTCACCGTCCCCCAGCTCGCGTTGGCCGGACGGTTCTCCGGTGAGTACGAGGGGACGACGGCCACGGTGCCGTCCGGTGCGGTGCGGGTGAGGAAGTCCTCGTAGAACAGGGCGGCTTCGTGCAGCGCGGCGACGAGCCGGGGGTCCGTCTCCCCGTTCGTCTCGGCGTGCTCGACCAGGGGCTCCAGGAGCCAGTCGGCACCGGCCGTCCACAGGTGCAAGGGGTAGGCGCGCTGGTAGTGGCGGGTGTGGCCGGACTCCCCGTCGGTGTGGGACGGGGCGACGATGCCCCGCGCCCCGAAGAGGGCCCGGGCGTTGTCACGCCAGTCGGGCAACTGGCCGTACACCAGAGAGGCATGCGCCTGCGACACCTCGGGCAGTGCGGCGGCCGCCGCCGAGGCGATCTGGAGGTTGAGATTGGCGTTGGTGGTGAACGCCCCGGACCAGGCGGTGTCCCAGTCGCCGGTCCACAGTCCGGTCAGGCGGGGCGGCAGGACGCCGGAGGCCGAGTACAGGTGGTAGCGCCCCGCAGCGAACAGCCGCTCCAGCAGGGCGGGGCTGTCCGATCTGCGGATCAACTCGCTGCCGGGCAGGGCGCGTTCCGCCGGATCGGCGTCCAGGGTCAGGGAGGCCCGCCGGAAGGCCGGGGTGTGCAGCCGGCGGTGCCGGGCGAGCAGGGTGCCGTAGTCGTCCGGCGGCAGCCCGGCGCACTCCGCCGCGAGGTCCAGGCTGCCCGTGTGCCGTCGCACCCGGGTGAGCAGCAGCAGGCTCCTGGCGCCCGCGATCCGGAAGCCCTCGCCGGAGACGGACACCCTGCCGCCGTCCGCGCGGACCACGGTCACGCCGGTGTAGGCGAGGTCGCTGTCCGGATAGCCCGCCCGCAGCGTCAGCCGGCCGCCGTCGGGCGTCAGCACGGCGCTGCGTCCGACGGCCAGGAGCGGCGGGGCGCCCGGCAGCGCGTGGTCCAGGGTGAGGTCCACCGCGGGCCCCGTGCCCGTGACGTACTGCACGATCACGTCGTCGGCGCGGGACACGAAGACCTGGCTGCGCCTGCCCTCGCACACGGCCGTGATCTCGCCCGTGGAGAAGTCGACCGTACGGCGGTAGGCCGGGGGCGGCGCCTCTGGACCGCCGGAACCGGCCGACGGGTCGCGGACGGGCCGGATCCTCGTCTGGAACGCCGGATGGAACGGCTGCACCCACACCAGCGGGCGGCCGTCGCCGAACCCCTCGGCGGCCGTGGTGTCACCGGCGAGCAACGCGCTCTGAAGCCGGTCCAGCCGGTCCGCGAGCTCCGGCGGACGCAGGTGCTCGCTGCCGTTGGGCCGGACCAGGGTGTGGTGGTTGACGATGACCCGGTCGTCGGCCGGGTCGCCGTACACCATCGCCCCGTGGCGGCCGTTGCCGCCGAGGAAGGTGTCCTCCCAGCGGTCGGCGGGGCGCGGCTCCCACGTGCCGTCGATGTGCGTCCGGAGGTTCACGGAGCGGCGCTCCGCAGTACGGCCACGCCGTGGCGGCCCAGCTCCACCCGGCCGTCGGCCCGGTGACCGGTCAGCAGGTCCTCGTACGCGCCCGGCAGGGTCACCGTGACGGTGTCCCTGCCGTGGTGCAGCAGGAACAGCAGGCCGCCCCGGCGGACCGCCTCCACACCGTCGGGCAGCCCGGCCAGCACCGGCTCCACGCCGGCCTCCCGCACCGCGTCACCGAGCAGCGCGCGGAGCGCCGCCGGTTCCGGCAGCGTCGACAGGTAGTGGGCCCGGCCCCTGCGGAGCACCGCGGGAAGCCCGGCCAGCTCGCCGTCGCGGTAGGCGGCGATCACCTCGGTGCCCTCCGTGGTCTCCAGTTCCTCCGACCACAGGCTGCCGTCGAAGCCGTCGCACGCCACGGCCGAGCCCGCGTCCAGCGGCCACCACTCGTGGAGCGTACGGATCCCGAACAGCTCGCGCAGCCGCGCGTCCATGCCGCCCGGCCGGATGCGGTCGTCCACATCCGCGATCCCGCTGAAGAAACCGCAGACCAGCGTCCCGCCGCCCTGCGCGTACGCCACCAGATTGTCGACCGACTCGTCCGTGAGCAGGTACAGATGAGGGACGGCGACCGCCTTGAACCGGCTCAGGTCGGCGTCGGGACGGGCGAAGTCGGTGGCGACGCCATTCTCCCACAGCGCCCGGTGCCAGCGCTGGACGACCTCGGTGTAGTCCAGCAGCGAGGACGGCCTGCCCTCCTGCGCACCGGCCCACCACGAGTCCCAGTCGTGCAGGATCGCCACATCGGCCGGTACGTCACTGCCGCCGACGGCCGGTCCGATCGCGGTGAGCTCCGCCCCCAGCCGCTTGATCTCCCGGAAGGTGCGGCCCTGTTCACCGGCGTGGGTGAGCATCCCGGAGTGGAACTTCTCCGAGCCCTGCCGGGACTGCCGCCACTGGAAGTAGCACACGGCATCGGCGCCGCGAGCCACGGCCTGGAGCGACCAGAGCCGGTTCAGGCCCTCGGGCTTCGGGTGGTTGACGCCCCGCCAGTTGACCGGACCGGCCGCCTGTTCCATCAGCATCCACGGGCCGCCGGCCTGCGAGCGCGTCATGTCGGCGAGCATCGCGTTGTACTGGCCGCCCTGCGGGTCCCGGGGGTCCGGATAGATGTCTACGGAGACGATGTCCTCCTGCGCCGACCAGGCCCAGGCGTCCTGGCCCGACCACAGCGGCATGAAGTTCGTCGTCACCGGAACGCGCGGGGTGTGCCGGGCGACGATGTCGCGCTCGGCGATATAGCACTCCATCAGGGCGTCGGAGGTGAACCGCTTGAAGTCCAGCACCTGCGCCGGGTTCTTCATGTACTGCGCCTTGCGGGGCGGCAGGATCTCCGTCCACGAGTCGTAGCGCTGGCTCCAGAACGCGGTCCCCCATGCCTCGTTGAGTGCGTCCATGGTGGCGTACCGGCTGCGCAGCCAGCGCCGGAAGTGGGCAGCCGTCTCGTCGCACCAGCAGTGCGTGCAGTACTCGTTGTTGATGTGCCACATGGTGAGCGCGGGATGGTCCGCGTACCGCGCCGCGAGGTCCTCGGTGAGGGCCGCGGCGTAACGCCGGTAGACGGGGGAGCTGGCGCAGAACTGCTGGCGCGAGCCGTACCAGACGACCGAGCCGTCCTCCGCGCGCGGCAGGGTCTCCGGGTGCCGCGCCCCCATCCAGGGGGGCGGGGACGCGGTCGGAGTAGCGAGAACGACGCCGACGCCGTGTGCGTGCATCAGGTCCAGCAGCCGGTCGAGCCAGCCGAACTCCCTTGCTCCCGGGCGCGGTTCGATCTTCGCCCAGGAGAAGACGCCGAGGGTGACGGAGTTGACCCCGGCCTCCTTCATCAGCCGGGCGTCGTCCTCCCACACCTCCTCGGGCCACTGCTCGGGGTTGTAGTCGCCTCCGAAGAGGATGCGGCCACGGGCTGCGTCGCGCAGGGACGGCATGGGCGTGTCTCGATTCTTACTTCGGGTCTGCGTACTGGATGCCGCGGCCGTTGGTGCCCAGATAGACACGGCCGTGGACGCGGGGGTCGCCGGTGATCACTTCGCCGGTCCAGCCCCACTGGTGGGAGTCGTCGTTGATCCGGACCCAGGTGGCGCCCGCGTCGTCGGAACGCAGCACCGCCACGCCGTCGTGCGTCGCGGAGACCCTGCCCGTCTGGAAGACCGCCGGGTAGCCGGCGCCGGGCCGCTTGCGGCCCCGCACGGGCGCCGCCTTGCCGAAGCCCAGGGCGTGCGAGGCCTGGCAGCCGGCCACCGGCGCGAACGTCAGTCCGCCGTCCGTCGAGCGGAACAGCCCGTTGTCCTTCGCGGAGAGCCACAGGTCGCCGCTGCGGCCGGGTGCCGCCGCCACCTTGAACTGCACGTCGCCGGACGGGAGTCCGCTCGCACCCCGGGCGAACGTCGCCCCGCCGTCCGTCGAGCGGAAGACCGCGCCGGTGTCGGTGTCGTAGACGTAGAACCGCCGCGGGTCGAGCGGATCCGCCACCGGGGCGCCGCCCTTGGGGAACGTGGTGACCTCGGTCCAGGTCGCACCGCCGTCGGTGGAGCGGTGGGCCGGGTACGTGGTGCCGTCCCAGTGGACGAACGACCAGAGCAGCACCGACCCGTCGGCACAGACCGCGACCGGCCCGGGCGCGGAGCCGGCCATCTCCGGCTGGGTGGCGAACGGCTGCCAGGTCCTGCCGCCGTCGTCCGAGGACGCCCCGGCGGACGCCGACCCCGAAGGCCAGCCCGTCCGTACGACGTACGAGGGCTTGAGTGCGGCCAGGGCGAGGCCCGTGGCCGTGCCGAAGACGGGGTTGACCGCCATTCCGCGCGACGGGGAGGAGGTCAGCGAGTCGTGGTACATCACCCCGATGTCGCCCAGGCCGCTGAGGAGCCGGGCGCCCTTCCCGGGCGGGGCGACGAGGAACCGCACCGACGTCTCCTCCAGGCCCCGGATCTCCGGGGCCCAGTGCACGAGGTCGCGGGTGCCGAAGAGCGTCGCGCCGGTCCCGTACACGATGTGGTGCGAGTCGAACGGGTCGACGGCCACGGCCTGGATCCACCAACCGAACTTGGGCTCTCCGCCCCAGCGCAGGTACGGGGTCTCCGCGACATCGAGGACCGCGGTGTCCTTCAGCGAGGTCCAGGTGGCCCCGGCGTCCGTGGAGCGGAACACCGTGTCGATCTGCGACCAGCGGTTGTTGGTCGTGACGACGAGTGTCCCGGCGCGCCGCGCGTCGACCGCGACGCCGCCGTAACCGAAGCCGTCACCGGCGGCGGCGTCGGGCTTCACCGGGGTCACCTCGCTCCAGGCGCCCGTCACCGTGTCGAGCCGGTGGACCGAGCCGGCGGACTGCCCGTTGGGCCCGGGGGCGTCCGCGTAGGTGACGTACAGCGCCCGGCCGCGCGCGTCGTAGGCGGCCCGGACCGGCACCTTCGTCGCCGCGCTGCCGGACGGCTGCCCGGGCACGGCCTCCCAGCCGCCGGAACCGTCCGTCCGGTAGAGCGCGCTGCCGCCGTCGCCCCAGCCCGCGTACACCGACCGGCCGGCCGCGACAAGGAACATCACGCCCTGGCCGCTCGCCGACACGGCGGCGGGGAAGCCGGCCGGAGCCCAGGTCGCACCCCGGTCGGTGGAGCGCAGCAGCCCGTCGTGCCGGGTGCCGAGCCACAGCGTGTCGCTGTCGCGGGGGTCCACGAGGAGCCGTTCACCGGCGCCGCGCCCGTCCTCGTTGGCCCCCAGGCGGACCGTCAGATCGGCCCGCTGCCAGGTCGCTCCCCGGTCCTCCGAACGCAGGACCGCACCGGGGCTCGCCCACGACTGGGCGTACGTGCCGCAGGCCAGGTAGAGGCGGTCCGGGTGCGCCGGGTCGACGGCCAGGGCCTCGATGCCGAGCAGGTTCCAGTCGTCCCAGCCGAGGTGGTCGGTGAGCGCGGTCCAGCGGGCCTCGGCATCGTCCCAGCGGTAGGCGCCGCCGATGTCGGTGCGGGCGTACGCCAGGCCCTTGACCGACGGGTGGAACAGCACGCCGGTGACGAATCCCGTCCCCCCGATCGCGGCGGTGCGCCAGCGGTGCGGCTCGACCGTCCGGTCCCCGCGGTGGGCCGAGGCGGCGGCGGGGCCCGCGGCCGGCAGGGCGGCCGCCGCCGCGGCGACGGCCGCGGCGGCGAGCACGGTTCTGCGGCTGGGCGTGGGCGCGGACGAAGTGCGCATGGCGAACACCTTCCGGACAGGGGCAGGAGGCAGGGAGGAGAGGGAGAGAAGGAGCCGGGCCGGTCCCGCGAAACCCGCGGGCCGGCCCCGAGGCGGGGCGGTGCTGCGGATCAGCCCTTCACGGCGCCGGTGAGCATGCCCTTCTGGAAGTGCTTCTGGACGAACGGCGACAGCACGGCGACCGGGATGAGCGCGAGGATCATGACCGCCATCTGCACGGCGAGGCTGTTGATCGCGCCGCTGCTGACCGCCGCGCCCATGGCCCCCGGGGGCACCTGGTGCTGGAGGACCAGCTGCCGCAGGATCATCTGCAGCGGGTACTTGTCGCTGTCCTGGATGTACAGCATCGCGTTGAACCACTGGCTCCAGTAGCCGACCGCGTAGAACAGCGAGATCACGGCGATCACGGCACGCGACAGCGGCATGATGATCTGGAGCAGGATGCGCCACTCCCCGGCGCCGTCGATGCGGGCCGCGTCGATCAGTTCGGGCGCGGTGTCCATGAAGAAGCCGCGGAGCACCAGGACGTTGAAGACGCTGATCGCGCTGGGCAGGATCATCGACCAGTAGCTGTTGCTCAGTCCGATTCCGGTGACCAGCAGATACGTGGGGATGAGGCCGGCGCCGAAGAACATCGTCGCCATCAGGGTCATGAGCAGCGGACGGTGGGCGTACGAGTCGCGGCGGCTCAGCCCGTACGCGCACAGGATCGAGACCCCCATGCTGACCACGGTGCCGACGACGGTGAGACCGACGCTCACCAGGGCCGCGCGGGTCACCGCGCCACCGCTGAGGAGTTCCTTGTAGGCGACGAACGTGATGTTCTCCGGCCAGACGACCAGACCGCCGGCGTCGTTGATGGTCTTGGTGTCGGAGAGGCTGGTGACGAGGACCACCCAGATCGGGATGATGACGATCGCGCAGATCGCGACGAGGCCGACTCCCTTGAAGGCCAGTCCCGCCTTGGTGGGCTCCTCCTCCCAGACGGGGCGGGGTTCCATGCGCAGGGCGCGCTGGAGCCGGGTCTCCGCGCGGGGCGCGGACTGCGCCGACTCCTTCTCACGTTCCAGGAGAGTTGTCATTTCTTGGAGTACACCCCCTGCTCGCCCAGCATGTGGGCGACCTTGTTGGCACCCAGCACCATGGCGACGCTGAACAGCCCCTTGAAGACACCGGCGGCGGCCGCATAGCCGAAGTCGCCGGTTTTGATGCCCGTCCACCAGATGTAGGTGTCCAGGATTTCCGAAGCGCCGGCGCCGACCTGGTCGCGCTGGAGCAGGATCTGCTCGAAGTCGAGGTTGAGCGCGCTGCCCACCCGCAGGACGAGCAGGAGCGCGATGACCGGGCGGAGCGCGGGCAGGGTGACGTGCCACATGCGGCGCCAGCGGCCCGCCCCGTCGACGGCCGCCGCCTCGTACAGATCGGTGTTGACGGCGGCGAGCGCGGCCAGGAAGACGATCACGCCCCAGCCGGCGTCCTTCCACACGGCCTGGGCGGAGACCAGGAACTTGAAGAACCCCGGATTGGTCATCAGGTCGAAGCCCTCGTGCCCGTGTTCGCGCGCCCACTGGGCGACGAGTCCCGCGCCGCCGAACATCTGCTGGAAGACGGTGACGACGAGCACCCACGAGAAGAAGTGCGGCAGATAGACGACTGCCTGCACCCAGGCCCGGACCCGCGCGCTCATGATCGTGTTGAGGAGCAGGGCGATGGCGATCGGGATGGGGAAGAAGAGGACGAGCTGGGTGACGAAGATGACCAGGGTGTTGATGAGGACTTCCCAGAAGCGGTAGTCCTCGAAGATCCGGGTGAAGTTGTCGAAGCCGACGAAGGGGCTGCCGGTGATGCCCAGGTCGTAGACGTCGTAGTCCTGGAAGGCCACGATGTTGCCGAGCAACGGGATGTAGTTGAAGACCAGCAGCAGGCCGATGGCCGGCAGCGTCATCAGGACGAGGGCACGGTCGCGCCGCAGCCGTTGGCGCCAGGTGATGCCGCCCGCCCGTGGCCCCGCCGCGGGGCCGTTCCCCGCCGCTCTGCTCTTCGCCGTCCGCGTACGGCGGGCAGTGGTCGCCGCCCGGGATCCGCGCGACCCGTTCACGCCCGCGTTCGTGTCCTCGCCGTCACCGTCGCCGCCGCCGCCGGCCGGGGCGACGGCCCCGTCGGAGGTGCGGTCCGGGTCGGTCGTAACCGTGGCCCGTGGCTTCACCGTGTGCTCCCCATGTCGTGCTCTCAGCCCCGGCCGCCGGGCTTCGTGCGCCCGGCGGCCCTTTCGCTCTCGTGCGTACGGTCGGTGCGCGTCGTACGCGTCAGACGCCGGAGCCGTTCTTGTCGAGAATGTCCTGGTACCAGGCGCGCAGCTTGTCGCCGCCGCTCTTCTTCCAGGTGTTCACGGCCTCCTCGACGTCGCTGACCTTCTTGCGGCCGCGGCGGATGTCCTTCTGGAGGTCGTCGAACGGGGTGTAGAGCGAGGCGTACCGCTGCGGCTCGACGACCTGCATGCCGAAGAAGAGGGGCTTCTTGATGTGCGGCGCCTGGCGTGCCATCCAGGCGGCGTAGTCCTTGGCCAGCTGTGGCTGGTCCGGGTAGGCGATGGAGGTGGGGGGCGAGGCGAGGAACAGGAAGGTGGAGGGCTGTGCCTCCTCGACTCCCTGCGGGGTGTAGGTCGGGGCCCCGTCCTTGATCGTGTAGTGGGTGCCCTTCACGCCGTAGTTCGTCAGCATGAACTCCTCGGTGCCGAACGGCGCGGCCGCGTAGTCGGCGATCGCGAGGAACTCCTCGATCTGCGCCTTGGAGAGCTTCTTGCTGAGGAAGGTGAAGATGCCCGCCGGATCGTCCTGCCACAGGACCGGCTTGCCGCCGTCGTGGCTGAAGAAGTCGAGGGCCTGCATGTCGAACTTCGGGTTGCCGGCCTTCTGCTCGGTGACCATGCCCTTCCAGCCGCCAGTGCCGTCGTTGTACATCAACACGTGTCCGCTGGTGAAGCGGATCTTGGAGTCGGCGTCCTTCCCGGCGTCGGCGTCCGGGTGGACGTACCCGCCGTCGTGGAGCTTGCGGGCGAAGGCGAGTGCCTCGCGGTACGCCTTCGTCTCGATCTTGTGGACCAGCTTGCCGTCCTCCAGCTGCCAGTAGTGCGGCGCGTCGGGCAGCAGGCCGTAGATCTTCTGGATGCAGGTCCAGAGGTCGTCGAAGGCCCAGACCTTCTGCTTGGGCGCGGTGTGCTCCTTGCCGAAGGCCAGCAGGTCGTCCGCGCTCGCCGGCACGGCGCCGGAGCCGATCAGGTCCTTGCGGTAGAAGATCGCGTTGCCGATGACCGGCGTGGGCATGGGCAGGCCGCGCAGCTTGCCGCCGAAGACGGAGTACTGCCAGGCGCCCGTCGGGATGTTCGCCAGGTTCGGGTACTTCTTGACGGCGTCGCCCGCCAGATGAGGCGTCAGGTCCGCGAACTTCGCGCTGATCGCGTTGCGGATCTGGCCCTGCATGTTCCAGCCGGGGATCGTCATGACGTCCGGGATGTCCGAGCCGGCGAGGACCGCGCCGATCTTGTCCTGGTACGTGTTGCCGTCCTGCGGGTCGAAGTTGAGCGTCGCGCCGACCGCCTTGTTGACCGCCGTGTAGTACGGGTTGTTCTTCTTGGGGACGGTGCCCCACAGCGGCGTCATCACCCGGAACGAGGAACCCTTGCCCGGGACCGACTTCACCGAGACGACCAGAGGATCGGGCAGCTTGGTGAAGCCGGGGCTCGAACCGTTCACGCCGGGGACGTCGGGCTGGACCAGGTTCAGCGGGGCGTAGGCCGGCACGACCTTCTTGAGTGCCTTGCCCGTTGTCGTCCCCTCCTTGCTCCCGGAACCGGAGCCACCGCATGCGGCGAGCAGCGGTACCCCGCCGGCCACGGCGACAGCGGCGACCGCGCCCGTGGCGAGGAAGCTTCTCCGGCTCGGAGCCGTGGAGGAGGGGGTGGAATTCGGCGTCATTGCGTCAACCCTTCGAGGCGCACCAGGACGACACGTGGCGGGCGACCGCCGTTCGGTTCCTGTGTCTGAGGTGGAGCGTTGCTGACTGAGCCGGTGTGACCGGCCGCAGGTGAAGCGGTTCAACAGGGAAGCGGCAGAACCTGTCGCCGTCCCGGGAGGATCAAGGGCGCCGGGCGCCCCATCGAAGCTCTGTCGAAGCGCTTCGATGTTGCAGCGAGGTTAAGTGACGGGCACCGGCCGCACAAGAGTCCGTTTCCAGATTCCTCCGACCTGTTTCCGAACCGTTTCCCGGCGCATTGGGGGGTTGTCGCGCACGGCGGTCCTCGACGAGGCCTTGACACGCGCGGGGTTGGCCATCGAGCATCGAAGCGCTTCGAAAGATCTTCCGAAGCTCCTCGGGTGCTCGTGCGAGGCACTGGCCCCGGAATACCTCCCACCTCTCCAAGGGGACCCGCACGTGACGGAACAACCGCAGCCCTTCCGCGACCCGCAGCTGCCCTTCGCCAAGCGCGTCGACGATCTGCTTCAGCGGCTCACGCTCGACGAGCGCATCGCGATGCTGCACCAGTTCGCACCAGCGGTGGACCGCCTCGGTCTCGGCGCCTTCCGGACCGGTCAGGAGGCCCTGCACGGCGTGGCCTGGATGGGCCCCGCGACGGTGTTCCCGCAGGCGGTGGGGCTCGGCGCCACCTGGAACGGTGAACTCGTGCGCCGGGTCGGCGAGGCCGTCGGCAACGAGGTCCGCGCCAAGCGCGCCCAGGACGACCGCGTCGGCCTCAACGTCTGGGCCCCGACCGTGAATCTGCTCCGCAACCCGCTGTGGGGGCGCGGCGAGGAAGGGTACTCCGAGGACGCCGGACTGACCTCCGCCATCGCGGTCGCGTACACCCGGGGACTGCGCGGCGACCATCCCCTCTACTGGCGGACCGCCCCCGTCCTCAAGCACTGGCTCGCCCACAACAACGAGACCGACCGCGACACCTCCTCCTCCTCGGTCCGCCCGCGGGTCCTGCACGAGTACGACCTCAAGGCCTTCCGCGACGCCGTGCAGGCGGGCGCGGTGGCCGGTGTCATGCCGGCGTACAACCTGGTCAACGGGCGGCCCAACCACGTCTCGCCGCTGCTGTCCCAGCAGCTGCGCGCCTGGACCGACCGGTCGCTGGTCGTCTGCTCCGACGCGGGGGCGCCGTCCAACCTCGTCGACTCCGAGCACTACTTCGACACCCACGAGGAGGCGACGGCCGCCTCCCTGCGCGCCGGCGTCGACAGCTTCACCGACCACGGGCAGGACTCCGGCATCATGACCGGTCGCATCCGCGGCGCCCTGGAACAGGGTCTCCTCGACGAGCACGACATCGACACCGCCGTCCGGCGCCTGCTCGAACTGCGCTTCTCGCTCGGTGAGTTCGACCCCGAGGCCGATCCGTACGCGCACACGACGGACTTCGACACCGAAGAGCACCGGGCACTCGCCCTGGAGGCCGCCGAGCAGGCCGTGGTGCTCCTCAAGAACGACGGGCTGCTGCCGATCGCCCCGGACGCCGGTCACACCGTCGCTGTCGTCGGGCTCCTCGCGGACGCCTGCAAGCTCGACTGGTACAGCGGCACACTGATCCACCGCTCCACCCCCCTCGACGGGCTGCGGGAACGCTTCGGCGCGGAGCGCGTCGTGCACGCCGAGGGTGTCGACCTGGTCCGGCTGAAGTGCGCGGACGGCTGGCTCCGGATCCCCGAGGCCGAGCCGCAGACGGAAGCCGCGCGCGGCGCGGAAGGGGCCCTCGACCCGGCGCTGCTCGCCGGCCGCACCGACCTGCCTCCGCTGACCTGCGGCGACACCCCGTCCGAACTGGCACTCGTGGACTGGGGCAACGGACTGATCACCCTGCGGGAACCGGACGGCCGCTACCTGTCCGTCGCCGAGGACGGCTTCGTGCGCGCCTCCGCGGACGAACCGGGCGGCTGGATCGTCCAGGAGACCTTCCGGTGGGAAGCGGTGGAGGGTCATGCCGGAGGTCACCGCCTTCTGCACGTGGGAACGGGTAGGTATGTCTCTGTCGCCGCCGACGGCGTAAAGGTTGCCTCCCCCGGCGAAGAAGTCTCCGGCTCCGCCGCCCTCGGAACCGTCTTCGAGATGGAGGTGACCGAACGCGGCGAGGACGCCGTCGCCCGCGCGGCGGCAGCCGCCGACGTCGTGATCGTCGTGGCCGGAAACGACCCCCACATCAACGGCCGCGAGACCGAGGACCGCACCACCCTCGACCTCCCCGCCCAGCAGGAACGCCTGTGGCGCGCCGCCCACGCCGCCAACCCGCGCGCGGTCCTCGCCGTCACCTCCGCCTACCCGTACGCCCTCACCGACGCGGCGGCCACGCTCCCCGCCCTGCTGTGGACCGCGCACGGCGGACAGGCCGCCGGGACCGCGCTCGCCCGCGTCCTCGCCGGCGACGTCTCCCCGGCGGGCCGGCTCCCGCAGACCTGGTACACGTCCGACGCGGAGCTGCCCGGGCTGCTGGACTACGACATCATCGGCTCCCGTCAGACCTACCTCTACTACGAGGGCGCCCCGCTCTACCCGTTCGGCCACGGCCTCTCGTACGGCGAGTTCGCCTACAGCGCCCTGAACGCCGAGCGCGAGGGCGACCTGGTGCGGGTCTCGCTGACCGTCACCAACACCGGTCCCGTCGCCGCCGACGAGGTCCCCCAGCTGTACGTACGCGCGGTGGCCCCGTCCGTCGTCCGGCCGCTGCGGCAGCTGGCCGGGCACCGCAGGCTGCACCTGGCGCCCGGCGCCGTCGAGCGCATCGATTTCCTGGTCCCCGTCACCGACCTCGGCCACTGGGACGTGGCGCACGGCCGCTGGACCGTCGATCCGGGCGCGTACGAGATCCAGGCGGGCGCATCGAGCGCGGACATCCGGCTCGTCACCGTCGTCGAGATCGACGGCGAGCCGTCCGGCCCGCGCCCCGTCCTCGTGCGGGGTCTGGAGGCGGCCGACTACGACGAGCAGCTGGGCACCGAGATCGTCGACCGGGCGAAGACGGACGGCGACGCGGTCACCGCCGTGGACGAGAGCAACGAACTCCTCTACCGGCACTGCGACTTCGCCGCCGGAGTGCGGGGAGCCGAGGTGCTCGCCTCGGGGGAGGGGGCCGTGCTGCTCACCGCGGGCGGTACCACGGTCACCGTTCCGGTCGCCGCCACCGAGGGCCCGTACGACTACCGCACCGTGCAGGCCGCTCTCAACGCCTCCGGCACCGGAGACCTGCGCATCACCCTGCGCGGCACGGTGCGTCTGGCCCGGATCGCCTTCACCGGGGACAGCGAGTGAACCGGACCGCTCCGCGTCCGCCCGTCCCCGCCCCTCCCCACCCCGTTGCCCCCGGCAAGGAGTCCGCATGAAGTTCACCGACGGCTTCTGGCTCATGCGTGAGGGCGTACGCGCCTCCTACGCGACCGAGATCCGCGATCTGAACGTCGGCGAAGGCCAGTTCACCGCCTACGCGTCCGTCAAGCGCGTCGCCGAGCGCGGGGACACGCTCAACACCCCCCTCATCACGGTCGACTGCTTCTCCCCGGCCGAGGGAATCATCGGCGTACGCACCACCCACCATGCCGGGAGGATGAATCGCGGACCCGACTTCGCCCTCCCCGGCCTCGATCCGGCCGCCGCCGGAGCCCGCACCCGCCGCGACGGGTCCGTCACCGAACTGACCAGCGGCCCGCTGACCCTGCGCATGGACGGCGACGGCCCCTGGGGCATCACCTTCCTCGACGCCGACGGCCGGCGTCTCACCGGGGTCGACGCCAAGGGCACCGCCTTCGCCACCACCCCCGACGGCGCCCACCACATGATCGCCCAACTCGGCCTGGACATCGGCGAGAACGTCTACGGCCTCGGCGAACGCTTCACCCCGTACGTCAAGAACGGCCAGACCGTCGACATCTGGCAGGCGGACGGCGGCACCAGCAGCGAACTGGCGTACAAGAACATCCCGTTCTACCTCTCCTCCCGCGGCTACGGCGTGTTCGTCAACCACCCGGGCAAGGTCTCCTTCGAGGTCGGCTCGGAGTCGGTCGGCCAGGTGCAGTTCAGCGTCGAGGACCAGTCGCTGGAGTACTACATCGTCGCCGGGCCGACGCCCAAGGAGGTGCTGGCCCGCTACACCGCGCTGACCGGCCGCCCGGCCCTCCCGCCGGCCTGGTCCTTCGGCCTGTGGCTCACCACGTCCTTCTGCACCGCGTACGACGAGGAGACCGTCACCTCCTTCGTCGACGGCATGGCCGAACGCGACATCCCGCTCTCCGTCTTCCACTTCGACTGCTTCTGGATGCGCGAGTACCAGTGGTCGGACTTCCTCTGGGATCCGGAGGTCTTCCCCGATCCGGAGGGCATGCTGACCCGGCTCAAGGAACGCGGGCTGCGGATCAGCATGTGGATCAACCCCTACATCGCCCAGAAGTCGCCCCTGTTCGCGGAGGGCGCCGAACGGGGCTACCTGGTGCGCCGGGCCAACGGCGACATCTGGCAGTGGGACCTGTGGCAACCCGGCATGGCCCTGGTCGACTTCACCAACCCCGCGGCGCGCGAGTGGTACGACAGCAAGCTCCGGGTCCTGCTCGACCAGGGGGTCGACTGCTTCAAGACGGACTTCGGCGAGCGCATCCCCACCGACGTCGTCTGGCACGACGGCTCCGACCCGGAGCGCATGCACAACTACTACGCGCAGATCTACAACCGCACGGTCTTCGAACTCCTGGAGAAGGAGCGGGGCCACGGCGAAGCGGTGCTCTTCGCCCGTTCGGCGACGGCGGGCGGCCAGCAGTTCCCCGTGCACTGGGGCGGCGACTGCTTCGCCTCGTTCACCGCGATGGCCGAATCGCTGCGCGGCGGCCTGTCCCTGTCCCTGTCCGGCTTCGGCTTCTGGAGCCACGACATCGGCGGCTTCGAGGGCACGCCCGACCCGGCGGTCTTCAAGCGCTGGCTCGCCTTCGGCCTGATGTCCTCGCACAGCCGGCTGCACGGCAACGTGTCCTACCGGGTGCCGTGGGCGTTCGGCGAGGAGGCGGTGGACGTCGCCCGCACGTTCACCCTGCTCAAGCACCGGCTGATGCCGTACCTGTACGGGGCGGCGGCCACCGCCCACCGCACGGGCGTCCCGATGATGCGCCCCATGCTGCTGGAGTTCCCCGGCGACCCGACGACCCGGATGCTGGACCGTCAGTACATGCTCGGGCCCGATCTGCTGGTCGCACCGGTCTTCACGGAGGACGGCCAGGTCGAGTACTACGTCCCCGAGGGCGACTGGACCGTCCTGCTGACCGGCGAGACCGTCACCGGGCCGGTCTGGCGCCATGAGACCCACGGCTTCGACAGCCTGCCGGTCCTGGTGCGTCCGGGCGCGGTGCTCCCGTGGGGCGCGGACGACCAGCGCCCCGACGGCGACTGGCTGGACGGGCTCACACTGCGGGTCTTCGGCGGCGCGCCCGCCGGTGACGGTACGTCCGTCACGGTGCCGGACCTGACGGGTGCGACGGCCGCCGCGTTCCGGGTGGTGCGCGAGGGGGAGACCGTGACCGTCACCTCGGAGGGCACGGACCGCCCGTACCGCGTGGTCGTGGAGGCGACGGGAGCCATGGGGGAGGGGACGGGGACGGTGAGGGTGTAGGGAGGCCGCGGGGCGGGGGCCCCACGGCTTCCCGCCCCGCTTCTCCGCCGCTCAGCGCGTCGCCGCGGCCAGGGCCCGGTCGGCCGCACCCCGGGAGGTGTGCCACAGGGTCGTCACCGGCTCCCACACCCGGATCCCGCGGTCCATACCCACCGCCGCCGCGCCGAAGGTGACCCCGTAGTGCGCCGGGTCCGCCGCCACGGAGAGGCTGCGGACGACATGGCCCTGGCGGGTGCCGCGCTCCGCCGTGCGCACGGCGGCGTAGCCGCGCTCGCCCGGCGAGAGCACGTACGCACCGCCGGCGGCGGGCGGGACGGGCTGGGCCGAGCCGTCGAGGCCCCGGAACGTGACCGTGGGGATGCGCTCCACGACGCAGGTGCGGCCGCCCCGGTTGGTGACGGCGATCCGCGCCACGTTGCGGTGTCCGCCGGGCGAGGCGGAGATCCGGAGTGCCTTCTCCCGGCACTGCGGCGGGTGGGCCGACGCCCCCTGGGCCGTCGCGCCGGCGGCGGCCGACGGTCCGGTGACCGTCAGGGTCAGGGCGGCCGCCGCGCTGAGGACGGCGGTGAGAGTGGAGCTCGGACGCATGATGCTTCTCCCGGTGGATCGACAGCCTGCGGTCGTGGCCGGAGGGCCCCGGTGGCCGGAACGGCCGCCAGGGACATTCTGTACGGTATGCCCGGTTCATGGCGATAGATCGGGCATACCGGTTCCGTATCGGCGCCGGCATCGGCCGCCCGGTGATCCTCCTCGCTACCGGGCCCGGACCGTGGCCATCACCTCGCGGTCCGGTTGCAGCGTCAGCGTGGGCACGGGGTTGACCGTGCCCGGGTCGACGTCCAGTTCGAAACGCCGCGCGAGCACGGCCAGGATCAGTACCGCCTCGACCATCGCGAACCGCGTGCCCAGGCAGACCCGGGGGCCGCCGCCGAACGGGAACCACGCGTACTCCGCGATCTCGTCACCCGCCTCCGCGTCCCAGCGCTCGGGGCGGAACTCCTCGGGCCCGGGGAACCACCGCTCGTCCCGCTGCGTGGCCCACTGGCTGCTCCACACCCGGGTGCCCTCCGGGATCGGCAGGCCGCCGATCCGCGCCCCTTCCTTCGCCACTCCGGTGACCAGCCAGATCGTCGGGTAGAGCCGCAGCGTCTCCTTGACCACCGCCTGGGCGTACGTGAGCCGCGCGTAGTCGTCGAATCCCGGCTCGCGGTCACCGAGGACCCGGTCCAGCTCCTCGGCCAGGGCGGCGCGGGCCCGGGGGTTGCGGGAGAGGAGGTACCAGGCCCACACGAGCGTCGAGCTGGTCGTCTCGTGGCCGCCGATGTACAGCGTGACCGTCTCGTCCCGGATCTCCCGGTCGTCGAGCTTCGCGCCCGTCTCGTCGACGGCGGTGAGCAGCCGGCTGAGCAGGTCGGGACGCTCGTCCCCGCCGTCACGGTGCCGGGCGACGACCCGGGCGACCTCGGCGTCGATGACCGCGGCGGCCTTCTTGATCCTGGCCCGGCCCGGGGTGGGCACCCAGTCCGGCAGCAGTGCGCCGATGCCCGCGAACTCCTTGCCGATCTCCGCCTGGGCCACGTCCATGGCCCGTCCCATCGCGTCGGCGTCGGCGGGGGTGTCGACGCCGAAGATCGTCCGTACGGCGATCTTCTGCGTCAGCGCCGCCATCTCCCTCTTGATATCGACGCGTTCGCCGCCCGACCACGTGTCCGCGAGCTCCACCGTGCTGCCCGCCATGGTCGCCGCGTACGACCGCACCTGCTTGGGCCGTACGGACGGCTGCACGAGCGACCGCTTGCGCCGCCACTCGGTCCCGCGTGCCACCACGACGCCGTTGCCCATCACCGTACGGAACGCGATGCCGAGCGCGGGCTGGTCGAAGGTGCGTTCCGTCTCGGTGAGCAGCTCGCCTATGCACTCCGGATCGGCCACGAACACGCAGGGACGGGGGCCGAAGCGCCACTGGACCAGATCGCCGTGACTGCGCAGCCGCTCGAAGAACGCCAGGGGGTTCCTGGCGAACTGCGGCATGTTCCCGAGGAAGGGGAGCCCCTTCGGGCCCGGGACGATTTTGTGGCCGCGCGGTCCGGCATCGACGGCCGGGCCGGTCTCCGTGGACATGAAAGGTCTCCGCTCTGACGGTCCGGCCGGCCGGACGCCCGCCACCGGCCTTGTGGAGTGCGTGAGTTGTCGAGACTAGCCGGGACATGTCACGGACGCAGGGGTGGCGCGGGGTGTGCTCGTGCCGGGCCTGCAGCGGTATTCGGTTTGCCTAAGCCCTTTAGGGAGACGCACGATGGGTGTAGTCGAACGAGGAGTGACTCATGGTGCGTGCGGGGCTGAGCGCGGAACGGCTGACCCGGGCGGGAGCCGAGTTGGCCGACGAGGTGGGCTTCGACCAGGTGACCGTGTCGGCGCTCGCCCGGCGGTTCGACGTCAGGGTCGCCAGCCTGTACTCGCACGTGAAGAACTCGCACGACCTCAGGACCCGGATCGCCCTGCTCGCCCTGGAGGAACTGGCCGACCGCGGTGCGGCCGCCCTGGCGGGCCGGGCCGGCAAGGACGCCCTGGGCGCCTTCGCCGACGTGTACCGCGACTACGCCCGTGAGCACCCCGGCCGTTACGCCGCGGCCCAGTACCGGCTCGACCCGGAGGCGGCCGCCGCCAGTGCCGGTGGCCGCCACTCGAGGATGACGCGGGCGATCCTGCGCGGCTACGACCTGACCGAGCCGGATCAGACGCATGCCGTCCGGCTGCTGGGCAGCGTCTTCCACGGCTACGTCAGCCTGGAGATGCAGGGGGGCTTCAGCCACAGCGCGCCCGACTCCCAGGAATCCTGGTCGCGCATCGTGGACGCGCTCGACGCCCTGCTGCGCAACTGGCCCGCCCCCTGACTCCCGCGCCCGACCCGTTCGCGGCCGAGCGCGCCGCCCGGCCCGGGGCCTTCGGCGGATCAGGCGCCTCCGGGCTCCGGGCCGAGGTCCAGGATCATGTCGAGCGACGACGTGCCGTCCGTCCCGGTGAACGTGCCGACTGCTACGAAGCCGTTCTTCTCGTAGAAGCGAAGGGCACGGGGATTGTCGGTGAGGACTCCGCCCAGCAGGATGACCCGCTTCCTTCCGAACCGGCGTGCGACCTCGGTGACCAGCGGAAAGAGCAGCGTCCCCACGCCCCTGCCCTGGTAGTCGTCGGCCAGGGTGGGGCCGAACCGGCAGTCGGCCCCTTCGACGAGGGGGACCCCGGCCCTCCGGTAGCGCGCGATGTCCGAGGGGTGCAGGTCGAGGCTGAATTCCAGCAGCCCGACGGTCCTGCCGGACGCCGCTTCCTCGACCACCAGCCTGAGCTTGTCGTACCGCGCGATCGCGTCGCACAGCTCCCGGGCCGTGTCGAGTCCGTATCCGTCGAACGTACTGAGGCGCCGCGACTCGGGAGACAGGCCGGCCAGAAAGCGTGCCAGCTGCTCCGCGTCACCGCGCCCGAGGGGGCGGACGACGACCTCCGAACCGTCCCGCAGGCGCAGGCGCCGCGTGAGGACGAGCGGATCCTGGGCGACCTCCGTCAGGGTGAGCATCACGCACCTTCCGTCGTTCGGTGCCCGGTGGCACCCGTCCGACAGTAGGGCCACGGGCTCCGCTGCCGCCGGACGGGCCGGTGGCCCGGCCCGACCGGCGACGCGTCGTCAGACGCCCGACGGGACCCGGGACGGGCGGCCATGCCCGCGCGTCAGCGAGTAGCCGAAGACGGCCGCGAGCGCGCCGAGCACGCCGCCGCCGACCGTCCACAGCCAGCGGTCGGTCCACCAGCCCGAGGACCAGCCGTCCTTCGGCTCGCCGGCGAGGGCGACCGGGGCCGGCGACGCTCCGTCGGCGGCCTGCCGGACCGAGGAAACGCCGGGGACCAGCGGCTTGGAGAGCGTGCCGTCGACGTCCGCGGAACCGCCCTTGTCGGCCGCCGTGACCTCGACCTCGGTCCGCACCGGCAGCCCGAGATCCGCCGACGGCAGGTCCACGACCGTGAGACGGACGTAGTAGCTGCCGGGCAGCGGGTCGTTGGCCCACGGTTCGGACCACGCCCTGACCGTACGCAGCACACAGGTGAGTTCGACCGTGGCGGCGTCGGCCGCGGCCTTGCCGGTCTGCTTCCCGTACATGCACGCCTGACGGCGGCGCAGCCCGTCGTAGACATCGACCTGCCAGGTCGAGGCGCCGTGCCGGGTGGCGGTCTCGGGCAGGGTGACCTTCGCCCTGACCGTGGCCCGCTCTCCGGCGTCCGCCGGGAAGACCCAGTACAGGTAGTCGCCCGCGGAGGCGCCCGCGGTGGCGGTCTGGCCCTGCTCGATCGCCGTGGCGGTACGGAAGGTGGTGCCCGCCTCCGTGGGCCCCGACCCGTCACCGGATGTGCTCGGGGCCGGGCTCGCCGAGGGGTCGTCCGCGACGGCGGCGCCGGCCCCCGTCAGCAGAGCCAGACCGGTCAGCAGCGCACTCGCGAGCACGCGTCTCGTACGGAACATCAGTGGGTCCTCCAGACAGCGACGCGCCAGCGCGAGATCCAGCCGGTCAGCAGACCCGCGACCAGTCCGGTCAGGACGAGCACGCCCAGCAGCCACCAGCCGCGGCCGAGACCGAATGCCGCGGGGTCGGCCGCCGCGTCGGGGGCGTCCACCAGATCGACCGTCAGCTCGACCGGCATGCCGGGAGCGGTCTTCACCGAGGCGGGTGCGGAGAAGGAGTTGGAGACCTGGAGACAGACGGTCTCCGGGGCCGGTTCGGCGTCGCCGTCCGTGTCCTCTTCGGGCTTCGGGTAGCGCAGCCCGGACGAGATGGCGTCGGTGCGTCCGGTGCCGGACTCGGCGCCTCTGACGATCTCCCGGCCGTGCACGGTCACCGCACGCAGCAGCATGCCGTAGTCGTTGTTGACGGCCCGGTCCGCGAACACGCTCACCGAGGCCCGCAGTTCCTGGCCCGGCAGCACGTCGACCCGGTACCAGCGGTGCTCGGCGAACTTCTCGCGGTCCGTGTAGAGGCCGGGCTTGAGCTGCGGGGCGTCCGTGCAGCTGTCCGCGCCCTTCGTGGCGACCGGGGTCACGACGGGCGTGGCCGCCCGGTCCACCAGCTGCTTGACGCGGCCGGAGAGTTCGTCGGTGTGCTGGACGGCGGTGTACGTGCCGCCGGTGGCCTCCGCGATGCAGGTGAGCTGCTGGCGGATCTTCGCGTTCGGCACCAGGCCGAGGGTGTCGATGACCAGGTGGATGCCGCGCGCCGCGATGTCACGGGCGACCTCGCACGGGTCGAGCGGGCCGCAGGTGTCCTCCCCGTCGCTGATCAGCACGATCCGGCGGGTGGAGTCGCCGCCCTCCAGATCGTCGGCGGCGCCCAGCAGGGCCGGACCGATCGGGGTCCAGCCGGTGGGCGCCAGAGTGGCGACCGCGGTCTTGGCCTCGGTCCGGTCCAGCGGGCCGACCGGGTAGAGCTGCTTGGTGTCCTTGCAGCCCACCTTCCGGTCGTCGCCCGGATAGTCGGCGCCGAGAGTGCGGATGCCGAGCTGCACCTGCTCGGGCACCGCGTCCAGGACCTCGTTGAACGCCTGCTTCGCCGCGGTCATCCGGGACTGGCCGTCGATGTCCCGGGTCCGCATGGAGCCACTGACGTCGAGCACCAGCTCGACCTTGGGGGAGGCCTGGGTGGGGGGTTCATCGGCGGACGCAGGGAGCGCCGTGCCGAGCCCGGCGGTCAGGGTGGCGAGCAGGATGCCCACCCCGGCCGTCAGCCTTCTTCTTATGATCATCGCCGGATAGTAGTGAACATCTGTTCGCCAGCCAAAACGGCCGCCGTTTCCTGCCCGAACGGCCGGTGCCCGCCGCACACTCGTGTGTGCGACGGGCACCGGGACATGACGGAAAGTCAGCTGGGGATACGCCCCGAGCGGGCGTGCGGCCGCCGTGACGGCGGGTCAGTTCCGGGCGTCCGCCCCGAGCAGGGGACCGGCCGCCCGTTCCAGCACCGAGCCGACCCGCTCCCAGGTGGCCACGTCCCTCTCGACCGCTTCCAGGCGCACCTCTTCACCCGTGTCCCAGCCGGCGGCGATCGCGACCGGGTCCGCGCCCGTGGACGCCGCGGCGGCGAGCGCGGCCGCGCCCAGGGCCACCAGTTCTCCGCTGGCGGGCACGGTCACCGGTCGGCCGGAGAGCCGGCGGACGGTCTCCACCCACACGCGTCCCTGGGCGCCGCCGCCGATCAGGCGGAGCGGCCGGTTCGCCACCTCGGGGTCGGCCGGGTCGAGCCCGCTGGCGCGCAGCAGTTCGTCGAGCGCCCGCAGCACGGTGACGACCGCACCCTCGTAGGCGGCGCCCAGGAGCTGCTGCGGCGTCGTGTCGTGCCGCAGGCCGGTGAGGAGGCCGGAGGAGGTGGGGAGGTCGGGGGTCCGCTCGCCGTCCAGGTAGGGGAGGAGCACCGCTTCGCCGCCGGGGGCCGCGTCATTGCGGTCCAGGCCCAGCAGCGCGGCCACCTTGTCCACGGCCAGGGTGCAGTTGAGGGTGCAGGCCAGCGGGAGGTACGTACCGTCGGCCGCGGCGAATCCGGCGAGCGCCGGGGAGGCCGGCCGGGTCCGGGACGCGGTGAAGACCGTGCCCGACGTGCCCAGGCTGAGGACCGGGTGGTCCAGGAGCCCCGCGCCGCCGAGCCCGAGGCCGACGGCGGCGCTCATGTTGTCACCGGTACCCGCGGCGACGGCGATCCCGGCCGGAAGGCCGAGCGCCTCGGCGGCCTCGGCCGTCAGGGAACCGGCGCGCGCCGCGCCGCTCGGCGCCACCTCGGGCAGCAGCGCCGGGTCGATGGAAAGGAGCGCGAGGAGCTCCGGGTCGTAGGCGCCCGTCGCGGTGGAGTACCAGCAGGTGCCGGACGCGTCGCCCGGGTCGGTGACGGCGCGGCCGGCCAGGCGCTCGGTCAGGAAGTCGTGCGGGAGGCGGATCGCGGCCGTCGCCGCGGCGGTCTCGGGCTCGTTCTCCCGCAGCCACTGCCACTTCGACGCCGTCATCGAGGCCACCGGCACCGAACCGGTGCGCGCGGTCCAGGCGTCGGCCCCGCCCAGCGCCGCGGTGAGCGCGGCCGCCTGCGGGGCGGAGCGGGTGTCGTTCCAGAGGAGGGCCGGGCGCAGCGGGCGGCCCGCGCCGTCGAGGACGACCAGCCCGTGCTGCTGCCCCGCGACGGCGATCCCCCTGATGTCGGCGGCGGCGACGCCCGACTCCTTCAGCCCGGCGGCGACCGCGTCGCGCAGCGCCTGCCACCAGACCTCGGGGTCCGTCTCGCGCGCCCCGCCCTCGCCGGTGACGACGTGCGGCGCGCGCCCGACGGCGAGCAGCCGGCCGGTGGCTGCGTCGACGAACGCGGCCTTGGTGGACTGGGTGGAACTGTCCACACCGATGACGACCTCAAGCGGCGGCATGGCTGACCTTCAATCTCTGGCTCAGGGATTCCCGGGTGGTGCGCCTCACGCTGCGGTTCTCGCCGCGCCGGGATTTGATCGTACGCAAAACAAATTACGCGATGGCAGGCCCGGCGAACAGGGGCCCCTCCGGATTTTCCGGGTCGGGGGGTTACGTCGGCGGGGCGCTCCGTGCATGATTAGTCATGACAGTGAACAAATTGAGGTTCGGCCGCTCGACCGGCTGAGGACCCACAGCACCGAAGGCGGCTGGACCATGACGGAACGCTTCACCCCCACCCCCCAGGACAAGTTCACCTTCGGCCTCTGGACCGTGGGCTGGCAGGGCCGCGACCCGTTCGGGGACGCGACCCGGGAGGCGATCGACCCGGTCGACTCCGTCCAGCGGCTCGCGGAGCTCGGCGCGTACGGCGTGACCTTCCACGACGACGACCTGATCCCCTTCGGCTCGACGGACTCCGAGCGCGAAGGCATCGTGAAGCGGTTCCGCCAGACCCTGGACGCCGCCGGCCTCGTCGTGCCGATGGCCACGACGAACCTCTTCACGCACCCCGTCTTCAAGGACGGCGCCTTCACCGCCAACGACCGCGACGTCCGTCGCTACGCCCTGCGCAAGACCCTGCGCAACATCGACCTCGCCGTCGAGCTCGGCGCCACCACCTACGTCGCCTGGGGCGGCCGTGAGGGCTCGGAGTCGGGTGCCGCCAAGGACATCCGCGTCGCGCTCGACCGCATGAAGGAGGCCTTCGACCTCCTGGGCGACTACGTCACCGAGCAGGGCTACGACCTCAAGTTCGCGATCGAGCCCAAGCCGAACGAGCCGCGCGGCGACATCCTGCTTCCCACCATCGGCCACGCCCTCGCCTTCATCGAGCGCCTGGAGCGCCCCGAGATGGTGGGTGTGAACCCCGAGGTCGGCCACGAGCAGATGGCCGGGCTGAACTTCGCGCACGGCATCGCGCAGGCGCTGTGGGCGGGCAAGCTCTTCCACATCGACCTCAACGGCCAGTCCGGCATCAAGTACGACCAGGACCTCCGCTTCGGCGCCGGCGACCTGCGCCAGGCCTTCTGGCTCGTCGACCTGCTGGAGAACTCGGACTACGCGGGCCCGCGCCACTTCGACTTCAAGCCGCCGCGGACCGAGGACTACGACGGCGTCTGGGCCTCGGCCGCGGGCTGCATGCGCAACTACCTGATCCTCAAGGAGCGCGCCGCCGCGTTCCGCGCCGACCCGGCGGTCCAGGAGGCGCTGCGCGCGTCCCGTCTGGACGAGCTGGCGCAGCGCACCGCGGAGGACGGCGTGGCGGGTCTGCTGGCCGACCGCTCGGCCTTCGAGGAGTTCGACGTGACGGCCGCCGCCGAGCGCGGCATGGCGTTCGAGGCGCTGGACCAGCTGGCGATGGACCACCTGCTCGGCGTCCGCTGACCCGAGGCGCCGCGCGTGGGGCGTTGACGCCCCGGTGGCGGTGAAGTGAGTACGAGGGGGGGACGGCCGCGCGCGACGCGGCCGTCCCCCCTGCCGTCATGCCCGGGCGCGGCGGGACCGGGCCGTTCGGTCGGACCGCAGCCGGGCTTGCGTGCGGGCCCGGGCCCGTCGTCCGGGACCGGGTGCCCTGCCCGCGTACGCCGCGGCCTGTTTCGTTCAGCCCCGTGCCCGGCCCGCGTACGCCACCGGATCCGCCAGTACGTCCGTCATCACCAGCGCCGCCGCACCGCGTGCCGCGTCACCCGCGACGGAGGAGGCGCGCAGCCGGGCGCTGCCCGCCGACCACAGCCCCGACACCACCCGGCCCGTCAGCTCCTCGTCGGCGGCCGGCGCCAGCCACGGCATCAGGTTGCGGTAGATCCCGCCGAGCACCACCGCGTCCGGGTCCAGCAGGTTCACCGCCCCCGACAGCACACGTCCCAGCTTCCGGCCGGCCTCGGCGACCGCCGCCACCGCCCGCTCGTCCCCGGCCCGGGTGCGCCGCTCCAGCTCCGCGACGCCGATCCCGCTGCCGGTCTCCTCGACACCGGCCGCCCGCAGCAGCGCCGCCTGGCCCGCGTACTGCTCCAGGCAGCCGCGCGAGCCGCAGCGGCACTGCGGACCCGCCGGGTCCACCACCACGTGCCCGATCTCCCCGGCGAAGCCGTGCGCACCGCGGAGCAGTTCGCCGTTGACGACCAGCGCGCCGCCCACCCCGATCTCACCGGTCAGATACAGGAAGGTCCGGACCCGCCCCAGTCCGCCGAACCACAGCTCGGCCAGCGCCGCGAGATTCGCCTCGTTCTCCGAGCTCACCGCCAGGGGCTCGTGACCGGGGCGCTCGGCGGCCAGTGCGGCGGCGAACAGCTCCTCGGCCGGCACCTGGTTCCAGCCCAGGTTCGGGGCCTGGCGCACCGAGCCGCCCGAGACCAGACCGGGCAGTGCCAGGGCGACGCCGACCGGGAACAGCTCCTGCTCGCGCGCGGACTCCAGGGTGCGCGCGGCGATCCTGGCCGCCCGCGCCAGCACCTCGGTGGGCGGTGCGCCCCGGTTGTCGAGATGCTCGGTGAGGCGGACCCGGCCGGTTCCGGCCAGATCGACGACACAGACCGACACATAGTCGATGTTGACCTCGACGCCCAGCCCGGCCGGCCCGGTACGGGCCGTCTTGAGCGCGGTTCCGGGCCGGCCGGCCTGGCCGCTGAACGTCTTGCCCGACTCCGTGAGGAACCCGCTGTCGAGCAGCTGCTCGACCAGGGAGGACACGGCGGCCCGGGTCAGCCCCACCCGTGCGGCGACGCCGGCGCGGGTCGCCTCGCCCTCGCCCTCGTCACGGACGGCCCGCAGCACGAGGCTGAGGTTGCTGCGCCGGACGGTGTCCTTGTCGGCCTTGGGCCCCAGCGGCGTGAGGTTGCTCTTCATATCGGTGCCGAGCCTATGCGATTCCGTACGTCAGTACGGTCGCGATGGGGGGAGACCGGGTCCCGGCCGCGCACGGGGCGCGACCGGGACCGGGCGGCGGATCAGGCCGTCGCTCCCCGCTCCTTCAGCATGTCCGCCATGAGAGCGATCTCGGACCGCTGGCCCGCGACCATGCCCGAGGCCAGGTTCCGGATCTCGTCCGTCCCCGCGGCGGCGGCGGCCGCCTGCGCCATCTCCGCCCCGGCCCGGTGATGCGCGGTCATCAGCCTCAGGAAGCGCCCCTCGGCGTCCCGGCCCTCGGCCGCCCGCAACGCGTCGAGTTCGGCGTCGGTCGCCATACCGGGCATCAGCGCCCCGTCCCCGCGCGGGGTGACGGTATGGCCCATCCACGCCATGGGCGACCCGGGCGAGCTCTTCGCACGCCCCCATGTCTCCAGCCAGCCCAGCATCATGCCGCGCTGGTTGGCCTGGGTGTTGATGATGTCGTACGCGAGCCGCCGCACCGCCACGTCGGCGGTGCGGTCCCGCACGATGAACGCCATCTCGACCGCCTGCTGATGGTGGACCGCCATGTCGCGCGCGAATCCGACATCGGCCGAGGTCTCGCCGGGAGCCGCCGACGACCTCGCCGCGGCCGGGGCGGAGGAGGAGGGGCGTACCAGCATCAGCACGACCAGCCCGAGCGCGAGCACCAGAACAGCCCCGCCCGCCAGCACCATCGGCCGTGACGCGCGGGCCGCCGGCGTCACTTGGAGATCCCGCCGGAGCAGGCGGCGCCGGGCTCCGGGGTCTGGGCGCCCTGGACGTACTTGGTGAAGAACTGCGCGACGCGGGCGTCGGCCGCGCTCTTCACGGCGAGCTGCTTGCCCCAGGCGCTGAGCATCAGCGGGGACCCCTGGTCCTCCACCGGGCTCATCAGGGAGTACGGGGTGGCCTTGACCTTCTCCTGGAGCTTCTTGACGTCGGCCGGGCTCGCCTTGCTCGTGTACGTGACCCAGACGGCGCCGTGCTCCAGCGAGTGGACGGCGTTCTCCTTCGGTATCTCCTCGGTGTAGACGTCGGCGTCGCAATTCATCCACACCGGGTTGTGGTCGCCGCCGACCGGCGGGTTCATCGGGTAATCGACCTTCTTCTGTACGTGTTCCTGCGTGAGCTTGTCCCAGCTCTTCTCGCCCTCGACGGGCGAGGCCTTGGCGGCCGTCTCGGCCCTGTCCTCCTCGTCGGCCCGGTTCATGAGGTAGCCGCCGCCGGCGACCAGAGCGGCCACGACGGCCACGGCGGCGGTGATCGTGATGATGCGGCTGCGGCGCTCGCGGGCCCGCTCCTTGCGGCGGGCCTCCTCCAGCTTGGCGCGGCGGGCGGCGGCAGGGGTGTTCTGCTTCTTGGCGGAGGCCATGGTGGGTCCTTCGGTTCGTGACACGGAGGGATTGCGGGTACGCGGGAGCGCTCTCGGGGCGTCCGAGAGCGTCGCGCCCGCCAGGAATTGCGGGACAGCCCTTAGATCCGTTGAACCTGGAGGCGGAGACGGTCCACGTCGTCCACGGTGTCGTTCGACGGGCCGCGGATGGCGGCACCGCCGGTGAGCGGGACGGACGGGACGGTGGCGGCGGCCGACGGGAGCGCGGCCGGCGCGGGCTGGCCGGGCAGCAGGACGGGCGCCGAGTGTTCCGAGGCGCCGTGGCAGGAACTGCCGATCCCCCGATCGCCCGGGGGGTGGGCGACCACGACCGGCGACGCCTCCCCCTGCACGGCGAGGGTGATCCGGGGCGCGCCGACGGAGGTGCGCGCGTCGTGCGCGGCGGCGGGCGCCCCGGACGTCGGCCAGCAGCACGAGGCAAGGGCGATCAGGACGCAGACCCAGCCGAGAACCACGGCCGCGCCGGCACTGCGCCGTCGTTCCGTCCGTTCGCTCAGCCCGTTCATCCCGGCATCGTACCGGTGTGTGAAACTTCAATGAGTGGGGGACCGGTTCCGGCGAAGCTGTGGATCCCGGCACAAGGGGCCCCGCTCCGGGTGCGTCGGGATAGTGTGCCCCGGTGACAACGCAATCGAACGTATCTGCGGGCTGGTATCCGGATCCGCACGGCGACCCCCAGCTGCAGCGCTACTGGGACGGATCCCAGTGGACCGAGCACACCGCTCCGGCCGGCGGGCAGCAGCAGGCCCAGGCCCCTGCCCAGGCGCCGCAGCACCAGCAGCAGGCGGCCCCGCAGCAGCAGTATCAGCAGCAGGCGGCCGCGCAGCAGCAGTATCAGCAGCAGGCGGCCCCGCAGCAGCAGTATCAGCAGCAGGCGGCCGCGCAGCAGCACCAGCAGCAGGCGGTCGCGCAGCAGCAGTATCAGCAGCAGGCGGCCCCCCACCAGCAGGCGGCGGCGCCCCAGCACCACACTGCCGCTGTTCCGCAGCAAGGCGTGCCGCAGCAGCAGGGCGGCGCTCCCGGCGCGGGGACGCTCTTCAATCAGCAGGTCCTGGTCGTGAACCAGAAGGCCAAGCTGATCGAGGTGACGAACGAGTACCGCGTCTTCGACCAGCATGGCAACACCATCGGCTCGGTCATCCAGGTCGGCCAGAGCGCGCTGCGCAAGGTGCTGCGCTTCGTGAGCAGCATCGACCAGTACCTGACCCACCGGCTCGAGATCCGTGACGCCTACGGTCAGCCGCAACTGCTGCTGACCCGGCCGGCGAAGTTCATCAAGTCCAAGGTCATCGTGCAGCGCCCCGACGGTCAGCCGGTCGGCGAGATCGTCCAGCAGAACGCCATCGGCAAGATCAACTTCGCGATCATGGTCGACGGTCAGAAGGTCGGCGCGATCAAGGCGGAGAACTGGCGCGCCTGGAACTTCGCGATCGTCGACCACAACGACGCCGAGATAGCCCGGATCACCAAGACCTGGGAAGGTCTCGCGAAGACCATGTTCACCACGGCGGACAACTACGTGCTGCAGATCCACTACCAGCTGCCCGAGCCGCTGCTCAGTCTCGTGGTGGCGACGGCCCTGACCGTGGACACGGCGCTCAAGCAGGACGCCCGCGGCCTCGGCTGAGTCCGACCCCGAACGCGAAACCGCCCGCGCTCCCCACCCGCCAGGGTGAGGGCGCGGGCGGTTCCATGATGTCCTCGCGGCGGCTGCCCCTGGTCTCCCCGGCAGTTCGGCTGACCGGCAGATGCCGGACGCGGTCCCCTGCGGGTCGCGCACCGCCGCGACCCCGCGGCGGGGAGGAGGTACGCCGGAGAGATCGCCGCTCCGCTCACGGCGGTGGCCGCCGCCGCGAGCGACGTCCCTGGAGGGCGGTGTACGGCAGCGGGTGCGGCGGCATCTCGGACGGCGATTTCTGCCTTCCGGCCGCCCGGCACCGCTGCGGTGGACTTCGTTCGGGATCCTCCGTGGGCGGGAGGGGCGGGCGCCGTCTTGCCGGCCCGGCTGAACGGGGTGGCCGAAGCGCCGTGACCAGCCCTCGGGCCCGCGCATCGGCGCAGGGCGGGTACGCATGGGTAGATAGTTCACATGTGTAATACCTGTTAAGGTATCTAGGTGAGTCATACAAGCATCCGGTCCCGGAAGTCCCCCTCCGTCCGCGGAATCCCGCTCGCGGCCCCGCTGCGCCTGGCCCGGCCCTCGGACATGTGGTTCAAGCCGGCGACCAGCGTGGTGGTCGCCACGGCGATCCCCAATCTGGTGCTCTACTCCGTGGGCCGCCTCGACCTCGTGATGTACACGATGGCGGGCTCGCTCTGTGCGCTGTACGGCCACAACCTGCCGTACGCACGGCGCGCCCGGACCGTCGTCGGGGTGATCCTCGGGATGATCGCCGGTCTGGCCGTCGCCCTGGTGGCGGCCTCGCTGACCGGTTCGACCGCGGTCCTGATCGGCGTCGGCGCTCTCCTGGCCGCCGGCCAGAAGCTGCTCTGCGATGCCACCCGTATCGGCCCGCCGGGGCCGGTGATCTTCACGTTCGTCAGCTCCGCCGCCCTCTTCGCTCCGCAGGAGATCGGTCAGGTGCCGGGCCACCTGGCGCTGACCCTCGGCGCGGGCGCGGTGTCCTGGCTCGTCGGCGTCGCCCCCGCGCTGGTCCGCCGGGAAGGGCCCGAGCGCCGCGCCACGGCCCGCGCCCTGGACGCCGCCGCCGGGTACGCCGCCGAGCCGGGACACCGCACCCGCCGCGCCGCGGTCGCCGCCGTGCACGCGGCCTGGCAGACCCTCCTCGCCGCCGGACGCCCCACCCCCGTGCGCACCGCACTGGAACGCCTCGTCGTCCACGCCGAGACCGCACTCGCCACGCGCGCGGGCGACACCGCCGGGGACGCCGACGCCGACCGGCTCCGCGACTGGGCCCGTCGGACCCGCGCCCGCGGCCCGGTTCCCACACCGGCGCCCGCCCCCGGAACGGCTGCCGAACTCCTCGGCGTCGACGCCGAACGCGCGGCCCGGCGCCCTGCCCTCCGCGACGGGGCCGTACGCGCCCTGCTGCACCGCCTCGCCCCCGGCTCCCCACTGCTGCCGGTCGCGGCCCGCACGCTCGTCGGCTGCGCCCTGGCCGGGTATCTCTGCTCGGCCCTCGGCGTCGGCCGCCCCTACTGGGCGATCGTGACCGCCGCCTCCCTCTACCAGGCCAACGTCACGCTCTCCTGGAACCGCGCGCTCCAGCGCACCCTCGGCAACCTGCTCGGCGTCCTGGTCTTCGCCGCCGTCCTCCCCGCCGCCCGGATGCACCCGCTGGCCCTGATCGGCTTCTGCCTCCTCTTCGCCTTCGCCGCCGAGGCACTGATCACGCGCAACTACTGGCTCGGCTCCGTGGCCGTCACCCCGATGGCTCTGCTGGTCCTGGAGTACGCGGGCCGCCACCCGGCGGGTGAACTCATGGGCGACCGGGTCCTGGACACCGTCATCGGGGCCGGCGTCGGTTTCCTCGCCGCGGTGCTCGTCACCAACCGCCGGGCCGCCGGCCGCGTCGAGAAGGCCCTCGCCGACGCGGAGCGGGCCCGGGCCGCCGCGGTGCAGACGCTGGCCGCCCCCGCGCCCACCGCCGCGGCGCTGGACGCGGCCCGCCGCAGGCTCGCCGGATCGCTGGTCGAACTGCGGGAGGCGGACGACGCCGCGGCCGGAGAATGGTGGCAGCGCGCCGTGCCGCAGGAGGCCGTACTCGCGGCCGAGCAGGCCGGACACCGTACGCTCGCAGCGACAGCGACAGCGACAGCACGGCAGGGGATGACCGCCCCGGCCCGGGAGAACGGAGCGGTGTGACCGACGACATCGTCGCCTCGGTGGTACGGCAGTGGCGGGCCGTGAACCCGGAACTCGACACCGGGCCGATGGAGCTCATCGGCCGCATCAACCGCTGCTCCGCCCTGCTCCAGCAGGCCGAGGACGCACCGCTGCGGGGCGCCGGACTGACCCGTGCGGAGTTCGACCTGCTGGGCGCCCTGCGGCGCACGGACCGTGAACTCACTCCGGGCGACCTGGCCAGGGAGACGTTCTCCTCCGGCGCCGCCGTCACCAAACGGCTCCGCGTCCTCCAGGAGCGCGGGCTGATCGCCCGTCGCAGCGACGCCCGGGACCGCCGGGTCGCGCACGTCGGCCTCACCGGCGAGGGGCGGGAGCTGGTCGACGGGCTGCTCCCGCAGCAGCTCGCGTACGAACGCGCGGTGCTCTCCGGTCTCGACGCGGAATCCCGCGACCGGCTCAGCGCACAGCTCAGCGAACTGCTCCTCCAGTTGGAGGGCCGCCTCGGCGGCGGCCCCCGCTGACCCGGCCGGGCTGCCCGGGCGCGCAGCCGGTCCGAGGGCCGCGGCCGCCCCCGTGCCCCGGGTCCGCCGCCGGCCCGCCGCCATGTATCTCCTTCTTTCGGGTCGCTTCGATCGCATGTGCCCATGCCCCTCTCCGAGGGAGGCGACGGGCCGCTCCGCGGCCGAGCGGAGCGGTGAGGGGCCGTACCGCCGTGCGGGCCGGGGCCGGGGCCGGCCGATGAAGGCGGAGCCGGTGACCTCTGATTCGTGCGGGAGCACAGCCTGACGCAAGGGGCCCGCACGCCGTTCGGTCGTCACTCCTCGCGCACGACTGTTGGCGGTGTGTGCAAAAACTCGTGAGTGTATTACCGCCGGAGCCCTCGCGCAGAGGGTTGGGCGAATGTGCCGAAGCACTGTTTCGATCTGACTAAGCTCACGCGCAGTGAAGTCGAGTTGATATGAATTCGAGCGCTTGTTCCCTCCTGCCCTGCAAGTGCCGTAGCTCCCGATTACCTCCCGAATCAACCGCCAGAGGTTTTAGATGGTTCGTGTTGAATCACCACCGATCGACCGAGAAACCCCCGTCCTTCGCACCGTGTTGCTGCCCGTCGTCGCGATGGCCGGCGCAACCGCGGCCGCCGTGGCCCTGGTTGCCGAGCCCGCGCGGATACCACTCATCTGGTACGGCGCCTTCGCCACCGCCGTGGTCGCCGTGCTCACCGCCGAACTCGCCCGCCGCGCCCGCACGATCCGGCGCCAGCGCGCCCATTACGAGCAGCGCGTCACCGCGCTGGAGCGGCGCATCGCCAGCCATGACGAAGAGACCACGCGCATCAGCAAGGAGCTCCTTCCCGCGGCGATCCACCGGCTGCGCGTGGGCAATTCACCCGACGAGGTGCTGCGGGACGTCGTCGACGCCGACGAGGTCTACCGCCATCTCCCGGACGCCCAGCGCTCCCTCGTCTACACCGTGCTGGACATCATCGACAACGAGGAGGCGACGCGTGACTCCGCGCAGCGCGCCTTCGTCAACGTCGCCCGCCGCGTCCAGGCGATCGTCCACCGGCAGGCCAGCGAACTGCGGGAGATGGAGGAGCACCACGGGCGCAACCCCGACGTCTTCGACGACCTCCTGCGCATCGACCACGGCACCGCGCTGATCGGCCGGCTCGCCGACTCCATCGCCGTGCTCGGCGGCGCCCGCCCCAGCCGTCAGTGGCCCAAGCCCGTGCCCCTGTTCAGCGTGCTGCGCGGCGCCATGTCCCGCATCCTGGAATACCCGCGCGTCGATCTGCACTCGATCGCCAAGGTCGCCATCATCGGCACCGCCGTCGAACCGCTCATCCACGCCTGCGCCGAACTCCTCGACAACGCCACCCGCTACTCGCCGCCGCAGACCCGCGTGCACGTCACCGCCGTGGAGGTCCAGACCGGCATCGCCATCGAGATCGAGGACGGCGGCGTCAGCCTCAGCGAGGAGGCCCGTGCCCGGGCCGAGAACATGCTCGCCAGGGCCCAGGCCGGCTCCAGCATGAACGACCTCGGTGAGTCGCCCCGCCTCGGCATGGCGGTCGTCGGCCGGCTCTCGCGGATGTACGACCTCCAGGTCTCGCTGCGCCAGTCCGCGTACGGCGGCGTCCGCGCCGTGCTCATCGTGCCCCGCGCCATGATCACCACCGGACCCGCGCCCGGCATCGCCCACGGCATCGGCGCCACGTCGCGGCCCACCAGCGACATCGACCTCGCGGACATGAAGCACGTCGTCCCGGCCCGCAGCACCCACCGCAAGCCGCGGCCCGTCGCCTCCCGCCCGGCGACCGGACCGGTCGCACCCGAGACCCGCCCCGCCACGCCCGCGGTCGCCATGCAGGACGACGCTCCCGTGGTGACCGAGTGGACCGCGGGCGGACTCCCGCAGCGCCGCAGTCGCGGCCGCGCGCCGCTGGGTTCGCACAACCTCCCCGCCCAGTCCACCGACGGCGCCGGCCGGAGCAACGGCAACGGCCGGGCCAACGGCACGGAGCCGCCTCCCGGGATCTGGCTGGAGGCGTTCACCAAGGCCGCCAACGGCGTGCCTCAGGAGCCCAGGACGGACGAAGACTCTGACGACCCGTGGGACAAGGGAGACCTGAAGTGATCCAGCAACGGGGCAACATGGACTGGATGCTCAAAGAGCTCGCCGACGACGTCCCCGACATCCATCAGATCGTCGTGCTCTCCGCGGACGGCCTGCGCATCGCCCGGCACGGAGGCGACCCCGACGTCGCCGACCGGCTCGCGGCCGCCTGCGCCGGGCTGCAGAGCCTGGCCGCCGCCGTCGCCTCGGAAATCCCCTACAGCGACGGCAAGATGCGGCTTGTCGTCATCGAGGTCACCGGCGGGTTCTTCTATCTCATGGCCGCCGGGACCGGGGCGTACCTGGCGGTACTCGCCGGTGAGACGGTCGACGCGGGGCTCGTCGGAGCACGGATGCGCGACATGGTCGTACGGATCGGCGCCCACCTCACGAGCCCGCCCCGACACGACGGGCAGGCCGGATGAGTTCTTCCCGACGAGAACGCCGCAAGGCCGATCCGGCACTGAGCGATCCGGAACGGCTCTACGTCATCACCGGCGATCCCGACGGCAGCGAGCGGGCAGCGCTCGACCTGGTCACGATGGTGGTCTCGAAGTCGCAGCCGACACCGACGGTCCAGCCCGAGCAGGCCGTGATCCTGCGGCTCTGCCAGGCCCCGTTATCCGTCGCCGAGATCTCCGCCTACCTCAGCCTGCCCTTCAGCGTGGTGACCTCGCTCCTCACCGAACTCCTCGCCACGGAACTGATCGAATCGCGCGCGCCGATCGTCCGCGCGACCCTCCCGGACAGGTCCCTCCTCGAAGCGGTGATGCATGGACTTCAGAAACTCTGACACGATCACGGGCCCCCGGAGCGAGGACGTCCTGCCCACCACGGCCACCGCCGCGGTGAAGGTCGTGATCGTCGGAGGGTTCGGGGTCGGCAAGACGACCATGGTGGGCTCGGTCAGCGAGATCCGGCCACTGACCACCGAAGAGACCATGACCCAGGCCGGCGTCGGCGTGGACGACAACTTCGGCGTGGAGAGCAAGACCGCCACCACCGTCGCCATGGACTTCGGCCGGATCAGCATCAGCGAGGAACTGATCCTCTACCTGTTCGGCACCCCCGGCCAGGAGCGCTTCTGGTTCCTGTGGAACGGGCTGTTCGAGGGCGCCCTCGGCGCCGTCGTACTCATCGACACCCGCCGGCTCGAAGTCAGCTTCGACGTCATCGGCCGGCTGGAGGAGCGCGGCGTGCCGTTCGTCGTCGCCGTCAACACCTTCCCCGACGCCCCGAAGCACCCCGTCGAGGCGCTGCGCAGCGCCCTGGACCTGCCGGACGAGGTCCCGATGATCGACTGCGACGCCCGGCTGCGCGCGTCCAGCCGCGATGTGCTGATGACCCTGATGCGCTACCTGCACAGCCTGGCCGTCCCGCTCGGCTGACGCGCCCGCACGCGCCGCCCGCACCCGATTCGCGCCCCCATCGCGTACCCCACCCGTCCGGCCCTTGGCAGCCTGATCCCTGGAGCGATCGTGACAACCCCATTCCACTACGAACCCGGCGAGGCCCGGGGGCCGGTTCCGCCCCCCGAGTGCCCGGCCCACGGCCTCGGCACCGGCCCCGGAGGCGTGCGACGGCTGTACGGCCCCGAGGCGGAACAGGACCCCCACGGCCTGTACGACAAACTGCGCGCCGAGCACGGCACTGTGGCGCCCGTGCTGCTGCACGGTGACGTACCCGCCTGGCTGGTCCTCGGGCACAGCGAGAACCTGCACATGACCCGGACGCCCTCGCAGTTCTCCCGTGACTCGCGCCGCTGGCGCGCCCTGCAGGACGGCAGCGTCGCGCCGGACCACCCCCTGGCGCCCATCTTCACCTGGCAGCCGATCTGTGTCTTCGCCGACGGGGCCACCCACGAGCGTCAGCGCGGCGCCGTCACCGACTCGATGGCCCGGATCGACACCCGCGGCGTGCGGCGTCACGTCAACCGCTACAGCAACCGGCTCGTCAACGACTTCTGCCGGGAGGGCCGCACCGACCTGGTCGGCGCCTTCGCCGAACGGCTGCCCATGATGGTGATGTGCGCCATCCTCGGCATGCCGGAGGAGTACAACGACCGGATGGTGCAGGCCGCCCGCGACATGACCCGGGGCACCGCGACCGCCGTCGAGAGCAACGCCTACGTGCTGGCCGCGCTGAACCGGCTCGTGGAACGGCGCCGCCGCGAACCCGCGGACGACTTCGCCACCTGGCTCGTCGAGCACCCCGCCGCCATGAACGACAAGGAGGTGGCCGAGCATCTGCGGCTCATCCTGATCGCGTCCTACGAGGCGACCACCAACCTGATCGCCAACGTGCTGCGCATGGTGCTCACCGATCCGCGCTTCCGGGCCCGGCTCAGTGGCGGGCACATGACCGTTCCCGAGGCGGTCGAGCAGACGCTGTGGGACGAACCGCCGTTCACCGCCGTCTTCGGCCGCTGGGCGGTCGGCGACACGGAACTGGGCGGGCAGCGCATCAAGGCGGGCGACGCGCTGATCGTCGGCATCGCCCCGGCGAACACCGACCCGCTGGTACGTCCGGACCTCGACGCCAACATGGAGGGCAACCGCGCCCACCTCGCGTTCAGCGGCGGACCCCACGAATGCCCGGGCCAGGACATCGGCCGCGCCATCGCGGACGTGGGCGTCGACGCCCTGCTGATGCGCCTGCCCGACCTCGAACTCGCCGTCGACGAGAGTGAACTGCGCTGGGTCGGCAACCTCATGGGGCGCCATCTGGTGGAGCTCCCCGCCGAGTTCGCGCCGCGCTCCCCGCAGGACGACCGGGAACCCCCCTCCATGGGCAAGCCGAACCCGGCGCGCCAGGACTGGGAGGTGCAGTCCGCCGTCCGGCACATGGCGCCGACGCCGGTACGCGCTCCCGCCCCGTCGGAGCCGGCCGCCACGGCGGCGGGAGCGGCCCCCGCGGGGGTGACCGTCGCCGTCGACGGCACCGTCGACGGCCGGGCCGGCGAGGGCTCCCCGGCCGGGATGATCCCGCAGCAGCGCCGGCCCGCGGCCCCGGCCCGGTTGTGGCGCGTCGTGACCCGCTGGTGGAACGGCTACTGACCGCAGGTCCGCGGGGCGCGGGCGTCCAGGCCCACCGGCCGGTCGTCCGCGCCCCGTTCCGCCACCCACGTACCATGCGGAAGCGTGAAGCTGACAATTCTGGGCGGCGGCGGATTCCGGGTTCCCCTGGTGTACGGGGCGCTGCTCGCCGACCACGCCGAGGGCCGTGTCTCGGCCGTCACCCTCTATGACACCGACGCCGACCGGCTCACCGCCGTGGCCCGGGTCCTCACCGAGCAGGCAGAAGGAATCCCGGACGCGCCCACCGTCGTCGCCACCACGGACCTGGACGAGGCGCTGCGCGGCGCCGACTTCGTCTTCTCGGCGATCCGGGTCGGCGGCCTCGCGGGCCGCGCCGCGGACGAACGGGTGGCACTCGACGAGGGCGTCCTCGGCCAGGAGACGGTGGGCGCCGGCGGAATCGCCTACGGGCTGCGCACCGTGCCGGTCGCCGTCGACCTGGCCCGCCGCATCGCCCGCCTGGCCCCGCACGCCTGGGTCATCAACTTCACGAACCCGGCGGGCCTGGTCACCGAGGCCATGTCCCACCATCTGGGCGACCGTGTCATCGGGATCTGCGACTCGCCCGTCGGCCTCGGCCGGCGCATCGCCCGTGTGCTCGGCGCCGACCCCGGCCGGGCCCGCATCGACTACGTCGGCCTCAACCACCTCGGCTGGGTGCGCGGACTGTACGTCGAGGGCCGCGACGAGCTCCCCCGCCTGCTCGCCGACCCGGAGCTGCTCGGCTCGTTCGAGGAGGGCCGGCTCTTCGGCGCCGACTGGCTGCGCTCCCTGGGCGCGATCCCCAACGAATACCTGCACTACTACTACTTCAACCGGGAAGCGGTCCGCGCCTACCGGGACGCCGAGCAGACCCGCGGCGCCTTCCTCCGCGAACAGCAGGAGGGCTTCTACGGCCGGATGAAGGACCCCGCCACGCCGGCGCTGGCCACCTGGGACCGCACGCGCGCCGAGCGCGAGGCGACGTACATGTCGGAGAACCGGGACGTCGCGGGGGCGGGGGAGAGGGATGAGAGCGACCTCGACTCCGGCGGCTACGAACAGGTGGCGCTCGCCCTCATGCGGGCCGTCGCCCGGAACGAGCAGACGTCCCTGATCCTCAACGTCCGCAACCGCACCACCCTTTCGGTGCTCGACGCCGACGCCGTCATCGAGGCGCCCTGCCTGGTCGACGCGAACGGCGCCCGCCCGGTCGCCGTCGACCCGCTTCCGTACCACGCCGTCGGCCTGGTCACCGCGGTGAAGGCCGTCGAACGCGCGGTGCTCGAGGCGGCGGCGAGCGGCTCGCGCACCGACGCCGTGCGCGCCTTCGCCCTGCACCCGCTGGTGGACTCCGTCTCGGTGGCCCGGCGGCTGGTCGACGGCTACACGAAGGCGCACCCGGGGCTGTCGTACCTGCGATGAGGGGCGGGCCCGGTTCATGACACGGCGCCCTCGGCGAGACCGGCCAGATCGGCGAGCAGCTCGGAGGCGGTGACCGCGTCCAGCGCGCCGAGGCGCAGTGCGCGGCCCCGGCCCGGCCAGTAGTCGTGGGGCCGGGTGTCGAGCCAGACGGTCTCCAGGGTCTGGTCGGGGAACATGTCGACGGCGCCGACCGCGATGCCCGTGTCCAGCGCGATCACCAGGCAGCGGTCGTCGCCGAGGGGCTTGGAGATCCAGCGCTCCACGCCCGCGTCCTGAGGCGCCCCGCGCTGCCAGCCACGCCGCTCCAGGCCGAGGACCCGGCCCGTCGGTACCTTGAGGCCCTCGAAGCGGGTCAGGCGGTGGTGGCCGGCCTCCTCCTCGGTCAGTGCGAACACGGCGCGCCCCAGCTGGGGGAAGGGCTGCAGGACCTCGTGGTCCGCGAACACCTCCGACCAGGTGACCAGTTCCTCGCCCAGGTGCAGGGGATGGGCCAGGCGCACGGCCGCTCCCCGGGGGAGTGCGAAGGTCCGGTCCTCGGCATCGGCGAACGTCCGGTCCGCCGCCACCCGGAACGCGGTGCTCTCCCCGTCCGCCTCGCTCAGCCACACCAGGCGCCGCACCAGGTGCCCCAGCAGCGGATGGCCGACGAACAGTTCGCCGAACTCCTGCGCCGTCCACGACCGGCCCCCCACCATCGCGGCCTCCAGGCGGCGCACCTGGTCGGAGGCGACGGTCCGCACGTCCTTCTTCAGGCCCATGAACCGCTTGCGCTCCGCAGCGGCCAGCTCGGCGTCGTCCCGCGCGCCCGGCTTCGGCAGGTCCTTGCGTCGCTTGCCGTCGCTCTCCAGGACGTACGGCCGCAGCTGCTCGTCGAAGCCCACCGTGAACGTCCGGGTGCCGTAGTCGACGACCGTGGAACCGTCCGCGTCCAGGCCGAGGTCCGGCACCAGCCGGTCGGAGAGCTGCTCGCCGGTGAGCCCGAGACCCGAGGCGACCTCGGTGATCTTCTCCGTGGCCCTGGCCTTCAGGGCCTTGAACCTCACCTGCTGGGAGATGCCGTGCAGATGCAGGAGCGCGACATCACTGCCGATCGCCGCCAGCACGTCGAGGCCCTCGACCGCGCGGTGGTGGGCGCCCTCTCCCGGCCAGGCCCGGATCACCGGCGCCAGCCGGCGTACCGTCCCGTCGTCGCCCAGCAGGCCCAGCGCGGACAGCACCCACGCCTCCTTGGCGGGCATGGAGGCGAGCCGCCACTGCTCGAAGAGAGCCCAGGCGAACGCGGCCAGCGACGAGGCGTCCGCGGTCCCCGTGACCTCCACGAGACCCGGATACGGCTCACCGGGCCCGGACATCGCGAGCATGGTCAGGACGTGGCGCACCGCGTCCGGGGGCAGGGCGCCACCCGAAGTGACGGCGATCTGCGGCAGAAGCGACGGATCCGCCCACCCCGGCACCGTCGGCATGACGGCGGGCAGGGCCCGCTCCAGCGGGTCGGCCGACAGCAGGCCGGCGACCGCCTTCGCCGCCTGAGGGCCGTACGACTCGGCGGCGCCGCGCACGACGGCGTCGCCGTGCACCGCGGCGATCCGGAGCAGGGCCTGCTCGGCGGCGCGCCGCGCCCTGCCGGCCTTGCCGACGGCGTCGGGCACCAGCAACGGGGCGGCCCGGACGCCGTGCCGCTCGAACCAGGAACGGGCGACGGGCGCCGCCGACTTGAGCCGCACCTCCCAGTCGGCCATGTGCCGGGCGACGGACTCGTCGACGAAGGGCAGGAGCAACCGCGCGAGGGAGCCCGGTTGCCGGGGAACGACACGCAGCAGCAGCGGGAGCGCGGTGAGTCCGAAGCGGGCGGCGACCGGCTTCAGCGTGTCGTAGCCGTCCCACAGGTCGGTCGGGTCCCAGCTGGCGAGCAGGGGCGTGACCAGGTCCTCGGGCCCGTGGACGTAGATCCGTGCCGGCCGCAGGGTGCACGTGTCGAGGCCGTGGCGCAGCGCGTCGATGTCCTGCTGCCAGTCGCCGGTGTCGTGGCGGCGGGTGTACCAGCTGATGGAGGCGGCCCACTGCTCCCGTTCGCCGGGCATCCACTCCACCACGGGCTCACCGCCGGCCGTCAGGCCGGTCAGGACCGTGGGCCCCGTCGTGCTCCGCTGCCGGGTCCACGGCGGAGCCGTCAGCACGGCCGGCAGGGCATCGGCCGGTGCGTCGGCGAGCCGGTCAGCCGGGCAGAGGAGCGGTTGGACGATTTTCGCCAGGTCGCCGTCGAGCGTCGGCAGGGCCCTCTCCACGCGCGTGCGGTGGGCGGCGATGTGCGCCGTCAGCAGCTGGCCCGAGACGCTGGATGCCCTCCCCGCGTGGTCGCGGACGTCTGCCGCGAGCAGCCGCAGCGCCCGGACGGGATAGCGGTGCATCGCCTCCAGGAGAGCGGGACGGACGCGCTTGTCGTCCGCGTGGCCCAGCAGGAGGAGGAACGCCTCGTCGGTCGGGAGCTCCACCAGGGCGTTGGCGCCCTGCTTCATGCGGTCCGCGGAGGCGTAGGGGCCGCTCAGGTCCTTGCCGATGAGCGGGGCGACGGCTGTGCCGATCCCCTCGGCCGCTGTCGCGATCAGGGCGGCGCTGTGACTGAGGGTGGGCCGGTGGACGAAGGACCGGGCCTGGTCCGGGGAGTTGAGCGCACAGAACACCAGGGAGAGGACGGTGTCGTCCCGCTCCGCGGTGACTTCGGGATCCGTGCAGAGCCCGTCGACCCAGTCGGTCTCGCTCGGCGCCATGTAGGCCGTGATGATCTTGCGGTAGGCGTCGGTCCGGCAGCGGGACAGACCTCGACCGTGGCCCGGTAGGTCTCCTCGTCGGCGGCGGCGAGCAGCATCCGCACCCGGTCGGCGGCCGGACGGCACGACCGCGTCCAGTAGGCCTGAGGGACGTGCCTGCGCGGTTCCAGCCAGGGGTCTTCACGCCTTCCGCCGTACTGCGTCCAGTGGGCTTCGGTGAGGAACAGTTCCACCGCCGCCCGGGCCGCGAACGGCAGTCCGCCGAGCCGCACCCAACTGTCGGCCCAGGCCCCCGCAGGCGGCGAGACCAGCCCGACGATCGCGGCGACGGCCGCCGCTCCGGCCGGTGAGGGACTGCCCGCGAGGTGCAGTCGCGTCAGCTCCACGAGCCCCGCGTCGCTGGCCGGCGCGTCCAGGAACCGCTGGATCCACGCCTTCTCCTCGGCCGTACGCGCCTCGACGGCGTCCAACTGAGCCTTCTGGGCGCGGGCGGGTGTACGCGCCACTCCGCCCCGCCGGGGGTGGAGGAGACGCCGCCAGCCGGCCGGCATCACGAAGGTGTCCTCGTCGGGCGGGGCCGCCGGGTCCCCGGCCGCCCCGCCCGGCTGCGCCCTGCCCGCGGCGTCCGTACCGCCTCCCGACGGCGCCGGGGCCCCCACCTCGCGGTATCCCTTGCGCTCCTTCTCCGCGATCGACTTCGCCACCTGCGCGTCCGCCGCCTCCGCGGAGCCGTACTCCTTTGTCTGCGTACGTCCCTCGCTCCCGCAGCGTCCGTAGCGCACCGTCACCACGGCCTCGTCCGAACCGGTCTCCCAGAACTTCGACGCACCGCCCTCGACGTACTCCCAGCGACGCACAGGCCGGCCCCCCTTTCACACCCGTTCGCCCCGTACTGCCACGGGCTTCCCGATCAGTGGTTCCACAGTAGGACCGACCACTGACAACGCAGCGTGACCGAGGTCAGGAACGCCGGCGCGTGAGCAGGTGAGCGGGGCCGGGGGCGGCGTCAGGCGCCCGCCCCACCACGTACAGGGGAACGGGTCTCAGGGAGCGGAGACGACGCGTGGTCCGCCCGCGGGCGCCCACGAAGGGGCCACTCCCGTCACCTGGCAGACCATCAGGAAGAGGGGGATGGGCGGGGTGTAGGGCGTTCGGCTGTCGGGCTGGTGGATCAGCCGGGGCCGCACCGCCGGGACGCAGGCCCCTCGCGCGTAGGCGGCCTGCGAGGGCCAGTCCAGATCGAGGTCGGAGCCGGACGGCACGATCCACCACCAGCGCTCGGCGTCCGCGAAGACGCAGCCCGTCCGCGGCAGATGAGACATCAGCCGGAAGCCGTAGCGCGCGGGCACCCCCACCGCGTCACAGCCGAGGCTCGCCGAGAGGGACGCCGGCACGGGCAGCTGCACCATGCCTCCGGCGGGGACGCAGCCGGGTTCGCGGGAGCGCCTGGCTCCCAGCAGGTGGGACATGGCGTTCTTCAGCATGAGCGCCCCGAGCCGTGCGGCAGCTCCGCCCAGACGATGCGGCCCGAGCCGTTCCCGGCGTCGCGGGAGCCCCAGGCGCTGCACATCGCGTCGACGAGCAGCAGACCACGTCCGTGCTCGTCGTCGGAGCCGGCGCCCAGACGCGGCCCGCCGGGTTGGTGCCCCTGGTCCTGCACGGCTATGCGCAGCCGGGGGCCGAGGCAGCTCAGCTCGCAGACGACGCGGGCGCTGGCGGTGTGCACCACCGCGTTGGTGACCAGTTCGGACACGATGAGGACCGCGGCGTCGTAGGTGTCGTCGCCCAGCCGCCACTCGTCCAGCCTGGCCCGCGTCAGCCGCCGGGCGCCGGCGACCGACTCGGGTTGCGCGGGCAGCGCGAAGCAGTACCGGAGCGCTTCGGTCCCGGGGCTGAGATCCATGAGCCGGGGGATGAGCGCACTGCCAGGTGCCACGACCGAATCCTCACAGTGGGGGCTGTGTCACGCTTCGCGATCTTCCTGAAAAAGGGCGGGCATGACGAGTGAACTGGTTCACTCACCAACTCTCCCCCTGTCGTGAACACTTGGCAAGGGGCACTCTGAAAATTTCAGAGTGGCTGTGTTCTTGGTGGGGTGCGCATGGCACACTGCTGGCAAACAGCGCATGGGGAGGTCTGAAGTGAGCGAACCGCGGTCCGCCCCGACCGTGGGTCAGGTCGTTCTGGGCAAGCGCCTGCAGGATCTGCGGGAGCGTGTCGGCCTGAGCCGGGACCAGGCAGCCAAGGTGCTCCGCGTCGCCCCGGCGACGATCCGCAGGATGGAGACCGCCGAGGTCGCTCTCAAGATCCCTTACGTGCAGTCGCTCCTGAAGGCCTACGGCGTCGCCGAGGAGGAGACCGACGCCTTCGTCGATCTCACCGAGGAGGCCAACAAGCCGGGCTGGTGGCAGCGCTTCCACGACGTGCTTCCCGACTGGTTCAGCATGTACGTCAGTCTGGAGGGCGCCGCGAGCCTCCTGCGCATGTACGAGCCGCACTTCATCCCCGGACTGCTGCAGACCGAGGACTACGCGCGCTCCGTCATGCGCACCGGAGCCGTCGGCCAGACCAGGCCCGAGGACATCGAACGCCATGTGGCCCTGCGGATGGAGCGGCAGTCCCTGCTCACCCGGCCGGACGCCCCGAAACTGTGGGTCGTGATGGACGAGACCGTGCTGCGGCGCCCGGTCGGCAGTCCCGACGCCATGCGCGCCCAGACCGACCGGCTGCTGGAAGCGACCGAGATGCCCAACGTGACCCTGCAGGTCGCCGAGTTCTCGACCGGCCATCACCCGGGCACCTACGGGCCCTTCGTCCTCTTCCGCTTCGCCGTCCCCGAACTTCCCGACATGGTCTACAGCGAATACCTGACCGGGGCCGTCTACTTCGACGCGCGCCCCGAGGTGGCCTCCTACCTCGAGGTCATGGACCGTATGGCGGCCCAGGCCGCGACTGCACAACGCACGAAGGAAATCCTCCGGGACTTCCGCAAGGAGCTGTGATGACACCACCCATATACAACGGCATGCCGGCCGCCGACCTCGGCTCCGAAGGCTGGTACAAGCCGTGGAGCGGTGGCAACGGCGGCAACTGCGTCGAGGCGATGAAGCTCTCCGACGGAAGAATCGCCATGCGCCAGTCCGCCGACCCCGACGGTCCGGCCCTCATCTACTCCCACCGCGAGATCGCCGCCTTCATCCAGGGCGCCAAGGCGGGCCAGGCGGACTTCCTCCTGACCTGACCCCTCCGCGCGGACGGTTCCCGGTCGTCGCGCACCGATGCAGTCCTCTGTCCGCCGACCCACGGAACCAAGGAGCGCGCCATGACCGGGCACGAGCCCCCCGTCGAGATCGACACCAGCAAGCCGCATCCCGCGCGGATGTACGACTGGTTCCTCGGGGGCAAGGACAACTATCCGGTCGACGAACAGATGGCCCGGCAGCTGCTGGCCGTGGACGCGCGCGGCCGTGACATGGCGCGCGTCAACCGGGCGTTCATGCACCGAGCCACACGCTGGCTCGCGGAGAACGGCATCCGGCAGTTCCTCGACATCGGCACCGGGATTCCGACCGAGCCCAACCTCCACCAGATCGCCCAGCGGACCACGCCGGACGCCCGCATCGTCTACTGCGACAACGACCCGATCGTCCTCGCCCACGCGGCGGCCCTGCTGCGCTCCACTCCCGAGGGCGCCACCGAGTACATCCAGGCCGACGCCCGCAGGCCCGAGGTCATCCTCGAAGCGGCCGGCAAGGTGCTCGACTTCGACCGGCCGATCGCCCTGTCCATGCTGGCGCTGCTGCACTTCCTGGACGACGAGGACGGCGCCGCCGAGCTGGTGGACCGTCTGGTCGACCAGCTCGCGCCCGGCAGCTACCTCGTCCTCTCGCAGACCACCGGCGACTTCGACCCGGAGGGCGCGGCCCGGGCAGCCGCCCTCTACAAGGCCCGCGGCATGACCCTGCGCCCCCGCAGCCACGCCGAGCTCTCCGCCTTCTTCCACGGCCTCGAACTCGTCGATCCCGGCGTCTCGCTCTCCGCCGACTGGCACCCCGAGCTCGGCGAGGTCATCGACGTCCCGGGCGACGAGCCGATCCCGGGGTACGCGGGCGTGGCCCGCAAGGCCTGAGCGGGGACGGGCGTCGCTACTGCCTGCTGACCGAACGGCTGATGCCCGCCGCGATCGTCGTCGCGAGCAGCCAGCCCGTGACGATCAGCGCGTACGACAGCCACTGGTACCAGCCCTGCGGGTTGAACGACTTCTCCTGCCCGAAGTCGACAAGGGGCAGGAGCAGGTCCAGGGTGTAGAAGAGCGCGTTGAACGGGGGGTGTTCGTCCGCCTTGAGCGGGATCGGTTCGTGCAGCGCGTACGTCAGCGTGCCGGTCAGCAGCAGCGACACGAGCCAGGCGGCCGCCCGGACCGGACGGTAGCCGTACCCGACCGTGACGTCCTGGAGGTATCCCCAGACCCGGGCGTATACGGGCAGGGTGCCGCGGTGGCGGCGCTGCTTGGCGAGGAGGACGGTGCGCGCCGCGCTGTCGTCGCCGATCCGCCGGTAGGACGTCGTCAACTGTTCGTAGGCGTACGGCGTGTACCCGTCGCCCTCCCTCTCGAGCAGGGGCAGCCTCTGCCCGGCGGGCAGGGCCGGCAGCAGGGCGGTGTAGCTCAGCCCGTCGAGCCGCACCTCCCGCGGCCACACGGCCGGCTCGGCGTGGATGAGATCGATCTGGGTGCGACGCAGATTCACGGTGCCCTGTACGGGAGCGGCCGCCCGCAGCCAGAACTCGCCGACGGTGCAGCTGCTCGCGCGGAGCGCCACTCCGCCGGGGTTGGAGAGCCGGGCGTACGAGAGGTTCAGCTGCCCGGGAATGCGCATGCCGCGCATGTTGGCGCGTCCCTGGATCCGGATCCGCATCGCGTGCAGGTCGGTCCCGGCGGTGAGGGTCTCCGCCTGCAGAGCGGTGGCCCCCGGATGGGTCAGCTCGGCGTCGTCGAGCCGGACCTGACCGGACACGCTCGCGCCGTCCAGCCGGAGCTCGCCGTGCACGACGAGGCCGGGCAGCCACAGATCGTCCTCGATGATGGTGTGGTTCAGCTGGAGTACCGGCGTCCGGTTGAACGCGGTGGAGCCGTCCGCGTTCACGCCTATCCTCGCCCGGTCACCGAACAGGGCCTGGGTGATCTTCGAGCCGCCCAGCTCGACCGGGCCGGGGATCCGGCAGCCGCTGATCCGGAGCACACCGTCGACCCTGAGGGTGGCGGCGGCCAGCCCCGGCAGCACCGAATCGCTCAGATTGAGCTGCCTCATCGCCGCCCCGTACAGCTGGGGCGCCTGCTCGAAGTGGCAGCTGTGCAGGGTCACGGCGCAGGCGACGGTCGCGAACCGCAGGTTCAGGGTGCCCGTGACGCGTGCGCCGATCACCCGCAGCGCCGCTATCTCTCCGTCCTCCTGCGGGCTGAGGGCGAGCAGCGCGCGCAGCACCTCGCCGCGCACCCGCCGTTCGCCGCCCCAGCCGTCGGCGGCCTCCGGATCGTCCGCCGCCTCGTCCCCGGTGCGGAAGTCGACGGTGTCACCGCGGGGGAAGGCATCCCAGACGCGGCGTTCGGCGGCGGTCAGCTCGGTGATCTCCATCGGCGGGACTCTGACCCGTGGGCCCGGGGGAAGTCAACCCGGCCTCGGCGCCCGGCCCTTCGGACTCCCGGCGCGCGCCCGGCCTGCGCCGCACGGATCAGTCACCGCAGCGGGTCACAATGGATCCATGTCCCGACGCACCGCACGCCCCCGGCGCCCCTCCGCCGCCCCCGCCCCCGAGGTCACCGCGGCCTCGCCCTGCCCCTGCGGGCTGCCCGCCCCGTACGCGGAGTGCTGCGGGCGGTTCCACGCGGGGGCGCCGGCGCCGACGTGCGAGGCGCTGATGCGCTCGCGGTACACCGCGTTCGCCGTCCGGGACTCGGCGTACCTGCTGCGCACCTGGCACCCGGACCACCGGCCCGACGTCCTCGACCTCGATCCCGGACAGCGCTGGCTGGGGCTGGAGATCCTGGAGACGACGGAGGGCACCGCCTTCCACACCACGGGCACGGTCACCTTCCGCGCGCACTACTCGGCCGGCGGCCACCGCGACTCGCTGCACGAGAAGAGCCGCTTCGTCCGGCATGAGGGCGGGTGGGTGTACGAGTCAGGCGTCTTCGCCGACTGAGGCTCCGCAGCCGTGGCCGGCCGGCGCTCCGCAGTCATGGGCGGCTGCCGGTTCCCGGCCGGGCGGGCTGGACGGCCTTCAGGCCGGCGAGCCCGCCGGGGCCGTCGGGGAGAGCTCCTGGGTCAGGTCCTCCGCCAGCAGCCGCTTGGCGATCACATCGACGGCCGCGCGCAGCCGGGCGTCGTCCGCCTGCTCCCGCTGGTCGCCCAGCTGCTCGGTGAGCCAGTGGGACCACGCGTCGGCGATCGTCCCGGCCTCCCGGCTGCCCGCCGCGGTGTGGGTGAACAGATGCCCGTCCCCGGTGAGATAGCCCTCCTCGATCATCCGGTCGAAGACGGGCACCAGGACCTCCGGCGGAATCCGGTGCCGGGCGGCGATCAGCCGGAGCCCCGCATGGCCGACCATCCGCGTGAACAGCTCGACCTGCATCACCGCCCAGGCTCCCGCCATGTCGAGCCGGGTGTCGGACGAGGCCACGATCCGCCGGGCCGTGTCCGGGTCCACCCGCCGCAGCACCTTGGCCACCGAGAACTCCAGCAGCCGGGCCGAGTCCCCGGCGCTCGGTGAGGCGAACCCCTCACCCATGTCGGTCGAGCCGGCCCGTACCGTGTCCCGCAGCTCCACCTGCTTCAGGAACAGCGCCACGACGAAGCCGAGCACGGCGACCGGCACCGTCCACAGGAACACGGTGTGCAGGGTGTCGGCGTAGGCCTGGGCCAGTGGCGCCGACTGCGCGTCCGGAAGGGCGTGCAGCGCCTGCGGACTCTGGGACGCCTTCGCGAGGACCGCGGGATCACCGCCCGCCCGCGCCGCTGCCGCGACCCCCTTCTCGAGGTTCGGGCCGAGCGAGTTGGCGTAGATCGTCCCGAAGACGGCCGTGCCGAACGAGCTGCCGAGCGTCCGGAAGAACGTCACGCCCGAGGTCGCCGTCCCCAGGTCCGCGTAGTCGACGGTGTTCTGCACCGCGATCGTCAGCACCTGCATGCACAGCCCGATGCCGACGCCGAGCACCAGCATGTACAGCGACTCCCGCCACACCCCGCTGTCCGGGCCCATCCGGGACAGCAGGAACAGTCCGACCGCCATGACCAGCGAACCCACGATGGGGAAGATCCGGTAACGGCCGGTCTTGCTGACCACGTTGCCGCTGAAGACCGAGGCGGCCAGCAGGCCGATGACCATCGGCAGCGTCCGGACCCCGGAGAGTGTCGCCGAGTCCCCGTCCACGTACTGCAGATAGGTCGGCAGGTAGATCATCGCGCCCAGCATCGCGAAGCCGACGATGAAGCTGAGGATCGAGCAGACGGTGAAGACCGGATTCCCGAACAGCCGCATCGGCAGCATCGGCTCCTTCGCCCGGAACTCGACGAGGCAGAAGAGGGCCAGAGCCACCAGGCCGAATGCGAACAGGCCGATGATGACGGCGGAGCCCCAGGCGTACTCGTTGCCGCCCCAGCTCGTCGCCAGGATCAGCGCGCTCGCCCCGACCGTGACCAGCGCGATGCCCGGATAGTCGATGACCGGCCGCCCCGCCGCCTTCACGGACGGAATCGTGCGGGCCGCCGCGATGACCACCACGATGGCGATCGGCACGTTGACGTAGAAGGCCCAGCGCCAGGTCAGGTGGTCCGTGAAGAGACCGCCGAGCAGAGGACCGATGACGGTCGACACGCCGAAGACGGCGCCGATCGCACCCTGGTACTTGCCGCGGTCGCGCAGCGGGATCACATCGGCGATCAGCGCCATCGACGTGACCATCAGACCGCCCGCGCCGATGCCCTGCAGACCGCGCCACACGATCAGCAGCGTCATGTTGGTCGCCAGACCGCACAGGAACGAACCGGTGATGAAGATGACCGCCGAGAGCTGGAAGACGATCTTCCGGCCGAACAGGTCGCCGAACTTGCCGACCAGGACCGTCGCCACGGTCTCCGCGAGGAGGTAGGCCGTGACCACCCACGACATATGGGCGGCGCCCCCGAGGTCCGAGACGATCGTGGGCAGCGCGGTGCCCACGATCGTCTGGTCGAGGGCGGCCAGCAGAATGCCCAGCACGATCGTCGCGAAGACGATGTTCCGGCGGCGCGGATCGAGCAGAGGCGGTGCGCCGGCAACCTGCGCGGCGGGGGCGGTCTCGCTGGCGGTGGTCACCTTTGCACCCTCACACCGCGCCAGGTGCCACGCATGCGGGGAACGGCCGGACGTGTCAGCCCAGCAGATCCTTCAGCGACGCCTTGGTCCGGGCGATGAAAGCCTCCCGCACGGGCTCGGCCACCCGGTCCAGCGAGAGGTACGGATTGAGGTCCTCCAACTCGACGAGCAGGAGACCGCCCTCGGCGGTCCGGCACGCGTCGACCCGCTGGATGCCGTGGGCGAGAGTGTTCCACTCGACGAACGACCGTGCGAACGCCAGGTCCGCCGCACTCGCCTCGTACGGCTCCAGCACCCAGCGCCGGTCCGTGTGCGGCGCGTACAGCGCGTACTGGAAGTCGTGGTCGACGAAGTAGAACGACACCTCGTAGCGGAAGTCGATCCGCGGCTGGACCAGCTGTGTACCGTCCGCCTCGGGAGGCAGTACCGGGGTGGGGAGGAACCGCAGCCCGGCCGAGTCCGCGCCGAGCTTCGGTTTGACGACATAGCCCGCGGCCTCGGGCAGCAGCCCCAGATCCGCCGCCCGGTCCACCGTGGGGATCACCGGATACCCGGCCCGGCTCAGATCGACGAGGTACTGCTTGCCCGCCATGTCGCCACGGCCGGTCAGCGGGTTGTACACCCGCGTACCCAGCTCCCGGGCCCGTGCGCGGAACGCGTCGTACGCCTCCCGGTAGTGCAGCACCGGACCGCTGTTGCGTACGACGACGGCGTCGAAGCCCTCCAGCAGCGCGGCGGCGTCGCGCGGATGACAGAGAGCGACGTCGAAGTCCTCGCGCAACCGCGACGTCAGGTGGATGTCCTCGTCGCAGTAGCGGCGCCCGCGGGCCTCGTAGGCGAGATCGGTGACGAAGAGAACGGACGGGCGGAGGCCGGCGGGCAAGTTTCCCCCAGGGGGTGTCAGGGTGGACGGTGGGTCAATAGCCTTGGCGGCGTTGCCGGTCGACGACCCTGGAGCGTCATGACGTCTGCCCCACAAGAGTCACGTGCCTCGCAAGCACCACCCGTGCCCGACATTCTCTCGCCCGCCTTCGCCGCCGATCCCTACGAGGCCTACCGGATCATGCGTGAGAGCCACCCGCTGATCCTGCACGAGGCCACGAACAGTTACATCGTCTCCCGGTACGAGGACGTGGAGCGGGTCTTCAAGGACAGGGCCGGGGAGTTCACCACCGACAACTACGACTGGCAGATCGAGCCCGTCCACGGGAGGACGATCCTTCAGCTCAGCGGCCGTGAGCACGCCGTACGAAGGGCTCTGGTCGCTCCGGCTTTCCGGGGCACCGACCTCCAGGAGAGGTTCCTCCCGGTCATCGAGCGCAACGCGCGGGAGCTGATCGACACCTTCCGCCACCGCGGCGAGGCCGACCTCGTGGACGCGTTCGCGACCCGCTTCCCCGTCCTCGTCATCGCCGACATGCTCGGCCTGGACAAGGCGGACCACGACCGCTTCCACGGCTGGTACACCAGCGTCATCGCCTTCCTCGGCAACCTCGCGGGCGACCCGGAGGTGGCGGCGGCCGGCGACCGGACCCGGCAGGAATTCGCCGCGTACATGATCCCCCTCATCCAGGAGCGGCGGAAGGCACCCGGCGATGACCTGCTCTCCGCGCTCTGCGCCGCCGAGGTCGACGGCGTCCGGATGAGCGACGAGGACGTCAAGGCGTTCTGCAGCCTGCTGCTCGCCGCCGGCGGGGAGACCACGGACAAGGCCATCGCCTCGGTCTTCGCCCACCTGCTCACCCATCCCGAGCAGCTCGCCGCCGTCCGGAAGGACCGTGGCCTCATCGACCGCGCCTTCGCCGAGACGCTGCGGTTCACCCCGCCGGTGCACATGATCATGCGACAGACGGCTGTCGACGTGGAGCTCGGCGGGGGCCGGGTGCCGGCCGGGTCGACCGTCACCTGTCTGATCGGCTCGGCCAACCGGGACCCGGCCCGGTACCGCGACCCCGACCGGTTCGACCTGTTCCGTACCGACCTGACCAGCACCACGGCGTTCTCCGCAGCCGCCGACCATCTGGCCTTCGCCCTCGGCCGGCACTTCTGCGTGGGCGCGCTGCTGGCCAGGGCGGAGGTGCGCACCGGGGTGAACATGCTGCTCGACGCGATGCCCGACGTACGGCTCGCGGACGGGTTCACCCCGTCCGAGCAGGGCGTCTTCACGCGGGGCCCCGCGTCGCTGCCGGTGCGGTTCACGCCGGTCGCCCAGCCGTGAGCTCGCGTCGGTGTCCGGTCGCCGCCCCACGACCCCGCGTCAGCGGATGTGGCGCCCCGAGATCGCCCGTGCGATGACCAGGCGCTGGATCTCGCTGGTCCCCTCGAAGATCGTGTAGATCTTGGCGTCGCGGTACATCCGCTCCACCGGATGTTCCCTGCTGTATCCGGCGCCCCCGAGGATCTGGACGGCCTTCTCCGTGGCGGACACCGCGAGTTCACCGGCGCGCAGTTTGGACATGGAGCCCTGTCCGGCGTCGAAGGTGCGGTCGTTGCGGGCCATCCACGCGGCCTGCCAGATCAGCAGCCGCACGGCCTCGATCTCGGTGCGGATGTCGGCCAGCGCGAACGCGATCGACTGGTTCTCGATGATGGGCCGGCCGAACGCCTCGCGCTGTCCGGCGTACTCCAGCGCGTACTCGTACGCCGCGCGCGCGATGCCCAGCGCCTGGGCGGCGACGGTGGGGCGGCTGACCTCGAAGGTCGCCATCGCCGCCTGGCCCTTGCCTTTGCCCCCTTCGCGGGCGCGGGCGAGCCGGGCGTCCAGCTTCTCCTTGCCGCCCAGCAGGCAGTGTCCGGGGACGCGCACGTCGTCGAGGAAGACGTCCGCCGTGTGCGAGGCGCGCAGCCCGAGCTTCTTGATGGTGCGGCTCGCCGCCAGGCCCTTCGTGCCGGGCGGCACGATGAACGCGGCCTGCCCGCGGGCGCCGAGCGCCGGGTCGGCCGAGGCGACGACGACATGGATCCCGGCGATCCCCCCGTTGGTGATCCAGGCCTTCTGACCGGAGAGCACCCACTCGTCCTTGGCCTCGTCGTAGCGGGCCTTGGTGGCCATCGCGGAGACGTCCGAGCCGGCCTGCGGTTCGGAGACGCAGAACGCGGCCACCTTCGGGTCGTCCTCGTCGCCGTAGCACTGGGGCACCCACTCGGCGAGCTGGTCGGGGGTTCCGGAGGCGAAGATGCCCGCGACGGCGAGGGAGGTGCCGAAGAGCGCCATGCCGATTCCGGCGTCGCCCCAGAACAGCTCCTCGTTGGCTATCTGGAGGGAGAGCCCCGACGGGTCTCCGTACATGTCGGCCAGGGACTCGAATCCGTACAGTCCGATCCGGGCCGCTTCACGGATCACGGGCCAGGGCGTCTCCTCGCGGGCGTCCCATTCGGCGGCCGCCGGGCGCACCACCTGGGCGGCGAAGCCGTGCACCCAGTTGCGCAGGTCCTGCTGCTCCTCGGTGAGGGCGAGGGAGAAGAAGCTCATCGGCTCAGGCCTTCGGGATGTCGAAGTAGCGGGTGAGGCCCGAGGCGAGACCGACATCGCCGGCCACCTTCAGCTTGCGCATCATGAACATCGTCACGGGATTGCCGTTGCCGGAGACCAGTTTGAGGAACTCCGCGTCGGCCATCACGAGCGTGGTGCGCGGTTCGGCGTCGGAGCGGCCCTCGCTGACGGTGCAGGAGCCGTCCGCGATCGACGTCTCGTAGACCGCGTCGGTGTCACCGGTGATCTTCCAGCGGATCAGCGCGCTGAGCCGGCCCGCCGCTTCCGGGCGGAACTGCTGCCTCATCCTGCCGAAGATCTCGCCGAGGATCCGGGTGCGCAGTTCGCCGTGCATGACCTCGGCGAGCTGCCGGGCGGACAGGCCCTTCACGATCCGGGCGAACTCCGGCGGGGAGACGGCCGCGAAGTCGAGGGCGGCCAGTTCGCCGGTGAGGTTGCCGCTGCTGTTGTCGGCCACGCCAGTTCCTTACTCTGGAGTCAACTTACTTCAGAGTAAGGTAAGCGCGGGGGGTCGCCTCCGCAAGACGGCGGTGGGGGAGTCACCAGGAGCTGCCGGGACTGATCGCCAGCCGGGGGTGGTGCGCGGAGAGGACCTTGTTGGCGCGGGCCAGTTCCGACAGGGCCTGCTCGCGGTCGGCCTGGTCCTCGACGCCGAGTCGCGGGCCGCGGAACCTGCGGACCTCGCGCGCGGCGCACTCGGCGGCGAACTCCGCCTCCAGGATGTGCTCCGGGATGCAGGAACCGATCAGCGCCGCGATGCGGTCCGGGATCGGGACGGGGACGAGCAGGTGCGGGGCGGTCATGGGGTTCCCTCTCGAATGGTGGCCAGGAGGTCGGGCGGCGCCGTCGACGGGTGGGCGGCCGACTCCTCCATGTGTACGGGACGCGCTTCCGGGTTTCTCGTTGAGAACGTCTCCGTGTGGCAACCGTTTGGGAGTGACCGGGTATTTCCTCTTACCTGTCGGTAAGTTGACCTCTCGTGACGTACGTGCTCCGGCCCCGCGTCGATTCCGCCCCCCGTCAGGGCGACGGGGCGCAGGTCACGCGGCCGGAGCGCTGCTCAAAGAGACGCGTCCTCGCTGCGCGCGCGCAGTTGGAGCGCGCGCAGGACCGCCTCGGTGGAGAACCGGCTCTCGGGATCGACGAGTTGCTCGCCGAATATGGTCTCCAGGTTGCGCATGCGGTAGCGGACGGTCTGCGGATGCACATCGAGAAGCGCTCCCATGTGGGCGGCGGTGCCACGGGTGTCGAGCCAGATGCGAAGCGTCTCGACCAGCCTGTCGCGCCGGGCGGCGCTGATGCCGGCGATGGGAGCGAGCTCGCGCTCGGCCAGCTGGTCGAGCAGGGCGGGGTCGGACAGCAGCCAGAGGGTGACGAGATGGTCCTCGCACAGCACGACCGGGGCGTCGTCGATGACTCCGCTGTCGATGAGTTCCAGGACCCGGCGTGCCCAGCGGAGGGAATCCGAGGCCTGGGCCGTCGGGACGGTGGGGCCGATGGCCGTGCGGGTGCCGATCAGTGCCCGGTCGAGCATCTGTCTGCGGGCCTCGTCGAGCGGCCCGGGGATCAGTAAGTGGGGCTGCGGACTGCTGAGATCGACGAGCAGGTCGCGGTCGGCCTCGACGCGGTCGAGACCGGCGGGCGCCTGGGCCGCCACCAGCGTGACCCGCTCGGGCAGTGCCCAGCCGGTCTGCTCGCACAGCTCGGCGATGGCGGTACGCGGCACCGGCCGCCCGGCGAGGATCAGATGGAGCAGCCGACGGCGCATGGCCTCGCTCTGCTCGCCCGACTGCGACTGGACCTCCAGAAAGCCCTCGCGCGAGAGCGACTCCAGCTCGTCGACGTAGCCGAACAGCGCGTCGGCGAAGCTGAGCATCAGGGCGGGGGAGAAGCTGTAACTCCGGCCGACCTTCTTCGCCCGGCGCAACGCCACGCGGGCGCCGAGGCGGTAGGCCCCCTGCAACGCCTCCATGCTGCGGCCCTCGTATGCCTCGAACCGGCCGAAGCGGCGGCACATCTCGTCCCGCAGGGTCGTGGACGTCGTGGGTTCGGCGACCAGGTCGACGAACGAGGAGAGGCTCTGCTCCACCCCGACCCGCAGGGCCTGTCCGTTGGGTCCGTCGAGCAGGCGTGCGTACTCCGGATAGGCCCGGGTCACCTCGACGCCTATCTCTTTGATCAGGCTGGGGAGTTCGGGCCGCATAATGGCGGCGAATTCCTGAGGGAGCGGTCCCAGCGGGTCGCCGGCGTCGGACGGATGAATGAGATGCGGCATGACTGTCCCCTTGCTCTCCGGCGCCCGGTGGGGGGTGAGGCCGTGGGGGAAAGCGCTCCCACAAACCGACAGGTGCGTACCAAGTACGCGATGAAGATAGACCAACGCGGCGGCCGTGGGCACCACTTGAACAAGATCAAAATGCAGACGCCACACATCATGGCCGCGTTGTGGTGCTTCTGTGCAGGTGAGGCGCGGCTGCTCACTTCAAGACAATGTTTTTCGGACAATTGCTCTCCTCCCGACAATGAAGTAACCCTGGGTAACGGGGGGCGTGGGTGAACTCAGGTCGATTCGTCGTCGAATGTCCCCGGAGCCGGAAGCCGGGTGTCTTCGGCACGCGGACGTCGAGACGCCGTGGTGCGCCGGCCCATTTCTTTCGGCATTCCCGAAGTGCGCGGCGTATTCCAGGCTTCCGGCGTTCGGGACGGCGTCTGCGGCAGTAATCGGACGTGGATATTCCGGCATTCCGGGGGCCCTTGCTCGGGCGTGCCGCGCCCTCTCACGGACAGTCACCACGTGGCGTGGCCGACTCCGTTCCCCGGAGGGAGTCGCCGGGGGATTCCCGGCGCCCGGCGGCTCGCGGCGTCGGGTGGCCTCCTGCCCGGGAGGAAGGTGGAGGCGCGGCTGTATGCGCCAGGACGGGTGGCGGGCCTGCGGTGTTCCGGTGTGGCCGGGAAAGTGCGCAGTAAGTGCTAAGCCGGGCCGGGGAATTAGTGACCGGCGCACGAGGAAAAATTCTCTTACGGAGAATCTTGACCAGCAGGATTGTGCTGGAAGTTTCCCGCAAGTAACGTCACGGCCTGTCACAGAACGTGTGTGGCTGACCATGCACGGCCCCCACGCAACACGGTTCATCGCCGCACTCCCTGCGTCTGTGCAGGATCCCGGGTGCGTCCCCGCAGCAGTGCACCCGCACTGTCGAATCGGAGGAACTACTGTGCGCAATTCCCTCAGAAGGCTCGCTGTCGCGGTCGGCGCCGGCGCCGCCGCCGTCGTCCTCGCCGCCCCCGCCGCCACAGCCGGCGCGACGGCTCTGTGGACCGTCGGTCCCAACTCGCCCGAGACGTTCTCGGGTTCGGCCACGAACGCGGTGCTGACCCTCAACAGCATCCCGATGACATGTTCATCCTCCGCCGCGAGCGGTGTGCTGACATCGGCGAGCGGCACCACGAACGTCCAGCTGGGCACCATCGCCCCGCTGACGTTCTCCGGCTGCACCAGCGCGTTCGGAGTCGTCACGCCGACCACGGACACCTCGACGCCGTGGCGTCTGGTGGCCAACACCTACAGCGCGGGCGTCACCAGTGGCTACATCGACGGTGTCAAGGCCACCATCAAGGTGCTCACCTGCACCTTCTCGGTGACGGGCCGCGTCGCGGCCACGTACACCAACTCCACCGGCAAGCTGGCGGTGAGCAACAACTCCACCTACAAGCTGACGGTCTCGGCGGTCAGTGCGAGCGGCTGCACCGGTATCGCGAAGGTGGGCGACGTCCCGACCTTCACCGCCTCCTACGCGGCCGTCACCCCGGCCGGCGGAACGGTCAAGCCGACGATCGTCTACAGCTGATCCGATCCCGCGCGATCCGTGGGTGAGAAGGGATCGCACGGCGGGTCACCGCCGTGCGATCCGCAGTCCGGCCCGCTCGAAGGGAGAAACCGCAAGTGATGCGCATCCAGGCGGCGGGAGTCCGGCGTCGTGCCACGGCCCGGAGTGCCGTCGTGGCGACCGCGGTACTGCTGGGCGGCATGCTGCCCGGCGCGCAGGCGGTGGCCGGGGATCACGAGATCGACGCCGACCTCGTCTACACATGCGACTTCCCTTCGGGCAGGCACCCGGTGAAGGTCGGCGTCACCGCAACCGTTCCGGACGAGGCGAAACCCGGTGAGGCGATCCAGCCCACCGCCGTCGTGACGGAGGTGACCCTGCCGGAAGCCGCTCTCAAGGACCTGGTCGCCGCCGGTGCGGCGACGCTGAGCGCCGAGACGCGGCTCACCGCGCAGGTCGCGCAGAAGGACCACCGGGCCGAGAGCGAGTGGATCGGGAAAACCGAGGGGGCGGTCCCGATTCCCGGGTCCGGCGACCTCAGGCTGACCGCGTCCGGCGGCGTTCCCTTCGTACGGCCCATGGCACCGGGCGATCTGACGTTCACGGCCGCCGGCCTCTCAGGTGTGCTCACGCCCCTGAAAGCCGACGGGACGCCCCTCGAACCGCCCACCGCGGCTCTCGCCTGCACACCGGACGCGGAGCAGGAGACGACCATGGGGACGGTACGGATCGCGGGGGCGGAGTCCGCGGCCCCCGCCCCGGAGCCGACCTGGTCCGCCGTGGACGACGACAAGGACGACAAGACCGAGCCGGCCGACCCCGCGGCGCCGGAGGTGGGCGCCGACGAACGGAAGGCCGCGCCGGCCGACAGGGCCGGCGTGCCCCCCTGCGTGGGCGATCCGGACGACGGGCTCAACATGGTCGCGTACGTCACCGGCTACGCGAACGTGAAGAAGCTCCACAGCGCCACCAAGTTCCCCGTGGGCTGCGGACAGATCACGCAGGGACCCACGGTGCCGGACTTTTCCCAGCCCGGATTCCTCCACATCTACCAGGACTCCGCCGTCGTGATGCAGTACAAGGGGAAGCCGCAGCTCCCGCCGGCCAGGGGGACGTTCCTCACGTTCGGCTTCATGCCGACCACGGCGGTCATGGAGATGACCCAGATACCGCCGAAGACCGGAGCGGACGGCGTCCCGGTACCCAACATCAAGTCGGACATCGCCATCGACCTGTCGGACGGCTCCAGCAAGAACATCACGCTCATCACCTTGGACTTCACCCTGCGGTTGCACGATGTCGAGGTCAACGGCGTGCCGCTGGACGTCGGGGACTCGTGCCGCACGAGCAAGCCGTTCAGCCTCTCCCTGGAGGGCCGGATGACGCGGACGGCGGAGGGTGTCATCGACGGGTACACGCTGGTCGGCGGCGGCCCGTTGACCGGATCGGTGACCATCCCCCCGTTCAGCGGATGCGGCGGCGCCGATGAGGATCTCGACAGCCTCTTCACCGCGTCGATCTCCGGGGAGTCCGGTTACGTCAAGCAGATCCAGGGCGCTCCGTGCGCGACCGTGAGCGCCGACCCGACGTACTGCACGCCGGACGGGCAGCCGGTCGCCATACCCACGGCGGAACGCTGAACCACGACGGTTCAGCGAGAAGGCCGCGCATCGCACCGAGTTCAGCATCCACAGTGGCGCAATCGAATCGAGGAACAATGAGACCTGTCCCGAAGAGCTGGCGCAAGGGCCTTTTCGCGGCCGCGACCGCTGCCGCGGTGGTCGTGCCGGTGGCCGCCTCGCCCGCCGGCGCCACCACGGCGGCCACCCAGCTCAACGGCAGCTGGGCGCCGTTCAGCCGCTGCCCGGTGGACAACCCCGCCATGCTGGCCACCGACGGCGAGGACGAGATCGCGCTGTGCGTGACCTCGACGTCCCCGAACGGCACGATCAAGCTCGGCAACACCACGGCGACCACCGGGGCCACCAACCTCCAGTTCGGTGTCATCCAGCACCCGGCCGAGGGGACGTACACCGTGGTCCCGCCCGCCGGCGGCTCCATCATCAGCGGTGCCACCACCATCCCGGGCGGGCTGCTCGGCCTGGCGTGCCCGAGCAACATCCCGATCGTGTCGGGCATCTGCCGGCAGATCACCGACGCGTCGCTGAACAAGGTGACGGCGACGGTGGAATCGGCGGGCACCCCTACCGACTTCGACCTGGTGGCGGGACTCAGCTCGGGACCGATCGTCTCGCTGCCGGTCCGGATCCACCTGGAGAACCCCTTCCTCGGATCCAACTGCTACCTCGGCTCGGCGAGCAACCCGATCGTCCTGCATCCGGGCAACCTGAGCGCGCCGACCCTCGGCGTGACCCTGTTCGATCCCGACGGGGCGACGAACCCGGACGGATCACTGCTCCAGATCTCCCTGACGGGAGCCGCCCAGGGTGACAGCACCTTCTCCGTGCCGAAGTCCAGTGGCTGTGGTCTGGGCGGCATCCTCAACGGCGTTCTCGACCTGAAGACCGGGCTGCCCGCCGCTTCCGGGAAGAACAACCTCGTGCTGAACAACGCGTCGACGTACACCGCCGGTCTCAGCGCGCCCGGACTGGTCGTGCCGGACGCCGGAAAGATCCTCTCGCAGAACTGGCACGCCGGAGTGAAGCAGTAGTCGCTCCTTCCGCGGCGGAGCGGGGCGCTTTGTCACTCCGTGCGCATTCGCCTCGCACCCGCGTTCTGGACCGCCCCGCTCAGGTGACCCCTGAGCGGGGCGGCTCGCGTTGTGCCGGCAGTGATGAAACGTCGGCCGACGAGTGGGCGCCGGCCGTGGAAATTCCTCACTCGGGGATAGTTCTCGTCGGCCTTTCACTCACTGCCGTACAAGAATTTCCCGTTCTTCGGTTACTGCGAAGAAAAGTGACGAACCAGTATTGCGCACTCAGGTTACTGGGCCGTAGCGTCCGCGGTGAGGGTCGGAGGACGACCCGTAACCGGCTGTTCCGCGCGTGCGGGATTCCGGCCGCTCCGTCTCTGACCTGGATTCCTTCCCGGGGGAACCGTTTCGCCCTCCGGAGCCGGGGGGCGGGGCGCGACCCTCACCGTCGGGCCTCGTGACTCCCGCCTCCGTGGGTCGCGGGCCCCCGTTCCGTACGCGGATCGCTTGCGCACGTTCCGACAAAGCCGTTCCGCGGGTTTGTCACTCGGTGACAAGTGATCCACGCCGAGCACCCCGTTCGTCGATTTCCGCTGTTCAACGGCTTGTCCTGGCGGTTTCGGCGGACATAACGTGCGCCTCCTGGTGCATGTGTGACGAGCCGCCATTGGATTTCTCAGAGTCGGAGCGCTGACAGATGACTTCGTTCACCGATACGTCGAGGGAGGGCCGATGGGAATCGAAGTAGTCGTGGAAGGCCTGACGAAATCCTTCGGCAAGCAGAACATCTGGCAGGACGTCAGCCTCACCCTGCCCGCCGGTGAAGTGAGCGTGATGCTCGGTCCTTCCGGCACGGGAAAGACCGTCTTCCTCAAATCCATCATCGGCCTGCTCAAGCCCGAGCAGGGGCGCGTGCTCATCAACGGCGTCGACATGGTGAACAGCCCCGAGCGGAAGATCATGGAAACCCGGAAACTGTTCGGGCTCATGTTCCAGGACGGTGCGCTCTTCGGCTCGATGTCCCTCTTCGACAACATCGCTTTCCCGCTGCGTGAGCACACCCGCAAGAGGGAATCGGAGATCCGCCGGATCGTCATGGAGCGGATCGACATCGTCGGTCTCCTCGGGGCCGAGGACAAACTGCCCGGTGAGATATCCGGCGGCATGCGCAAGCGGGCCGGCCTGGCCCGCGCACTCGTCCTCGACCCGCAGATCATCCTCTGCGACGAGCCCGACTCCGGGCTCGACCCGGTCCGCACCGCGTTCATCTCGCAGTTGCTCATCGACCTCAACGCCCAGATCGACGCGACGATGCTGATCGTCACCCACAACCTCGACATCGCCTCCACCGTCCCGGACAACATGGGCATGCTGTTCTGCCGCAACCTCGTCACCTTCGGGCCGCGCGAGGTCCTGCTGACCAGCGACCTGCCCGTCGTCTCCCAGTTCCTCGCCGGGCGGCGCGAAGGGCCCATCGGCATGTCGGAGGAGAAGGACGCCGCCACTCTCGCCGCCGAACAGCTCAACGGCTACGGGCAGGGGATCAGCTCGGCGAACGCCCCGCGCACCGTCGTACCCCAGCTGGAGCCCTCGCCCGGCCTGCCCGTGCGGCAGGGCGCCCTGCGCCGCCGGGAGCGGGTCATGGCGATGATGGGCCAGCTGCCGGAGGCCGCCCGTACCGCCATCCTCAACAGCTACAGCCCCGCCGCGGGCGGTGGGCGCCCATGACCGCCCCCATGCCTGTGCGGCCCCCCGGGCCGCCGGCGGACCGGGTGCCGGAGAAGGCCCCCGAGGTGAGACGGCCGACGCGGCTGCTCGCTCCGCTGCGCGAGACCGGGAAGCTGTTCACCCTCGCCGGGACCGTGTGCCGCGAGACCTTCCGCCGGCCCTTCCAGGTACGGGAGTTCATCGAGCAGTTCTGGTTCGTCGCCAGTGTCACCATCCTGCCCGCCGCTCTCGTCTCCATCCCGTTCGGCGCGGTCATCGCCCTCCAGGTCGGCTCCCTCACCCAACAGCTCGGCGCCCAGTCGTTCACCGGCGGCGCCAGTGTCCTCGCCGTCATCCAGCAGGCCAGCCCGCTCATCGTGGCGCTGCTGGTCTCCGGGGCCGCCGGTTCGGCCATCTGCGCCGACCTCGGATCACGCAAGATCCGCGAGGAGCTCGACGCCATGGAGGTCATGGGCGTCTCGCCCGTCCAGCGCCTCGTCGTCCCGCGGGTCCTGGCCACCATGCTGGTGGCGGTCCTGCTCAACGGGCTGGTCTCCGTCGTCGGCACGATGGGCGGCTACTTCTTCAACGTGATCATGCAGCACGGCACCCCCGGGGCCTATCTCTCCAGCTTCTCCGCCCTGGCCCAGCTGCCCGACCTGTACATCAGCGAGATCAAGGCCCTGATCTTCGGCTTCATCGCAGGCATCATCGCCGCCTACCGCGGCCTGAACCCGCGCGGCGGACCGAAAGGGGTCGGCGACGCGGTCAACCAGTCCGTCGTCATCACCTTCATGCTGCTGTTCTTCGTGAACATGGTCCTCACGGCGATCTATCTGCAGATCGTCCCCGCGAAGGGGAGCTGACCGATGCCGATGCTCAGCTGGCTCGACCGATCCGGTGACCAACTCACCTTCTACGTGCGGGCCCTGGTCTGGATCCCCAGAACGCTGCGCCGCTACCTCAAGGAGGTGCAGCGCCTGCTCGCCGAAGTCGCCTTCGGCAGCGGAGGGCTCGGCGTCGTCGGGGGCACCATCGGCGTCATGATCGCGATGACGCTCGCCACCGGAACCGTCGTCGGCCTCCAGGGATACGCGGCCCTCAACCAGATCGGCACCGCGGCCTTCACCGGGTTCGTCTCCGCCTACTTCAACACCCGCGAGATCGCCCCGCTCGTCGCCGGACTCGCCCTCTCCGCGACCGTCGGCGCGGGCTTCACCGCCCAGCTCGGCGCCATGCGGATCAACGAGGAGATCGACGGCCTGGAATCCATGGGCGTGCGCTCCATGCCCTACCTCGTCACCACCCGCATCATCGCCGGAGTCGTCGCGATCATCCCGCTGTACGCGATCGGGCTGCTCTCCTCGTACCTGGCCTCCCGCTACGTCACCGTCCTGTTCAACGGACAGTCGGCAGGCACCTACGACCACTACTTCAACCTCTTCCTGTCCCCGCAGGACGTCCTGCTGTCGGTGCTCAAAGTGCTGATCTTCAGCGTGATGGTGATCCTCGCGCACTGCTACTACGGCTTCCACGCCACCGGCGGCCCCGCCGGGGTGGGCGTGGCGGTCGGCCGGTCGGTGCGCAACGCGATCGTGCTGATCAGCGTCACCGACTTCTTCCTCTCCCTCGCGATCTGGGGCGCCACGACGACCGTGAAGGTGGCCGGATGATGAAGAACCGGACCTCGCGGACGGCCCGCCGCAGAGTCGCGGGAGTCACCTTCCTGCTGGTGCCCGCCCTCCTGATATGGGTGTCGGTCGCCGTGTACGAGAAGGAGTTCACCGACGAGGCGACCGTGACCGTACGCACCGGAAGCGTCGGCAACGAGATGCACGACAACGCCGACGTGAAGCTGCGCGGAGTCGTCGTCGGGCAGGTCCGCGACATCGCGGCCGACGGCGAGGGCGCCCGGCTCACCCTGGCGATCAAGCCCGGCCGGCTCGACCGGATACCGGCCGACGTGACCGCCCAGATGCTGCCCACCACCCTGTTCGGCGAACGGTTCGTGGCCCTTGTGCCGCCGGCCGTCCCCTCCGCACAGACGCTGCGGCCCGGGGCCGTCATCCCGCAGGACCGCTCCAGCAACGCCATCGAGCTGGAGGAGGTGCTCGACAACGTCCTGCCGCTGCTGACCGCGGTGAAGCCGGAGAAGCTCGCCGCCACCCTCAACGCCGTCTCCCAGGCCCTCCAGGGACGCGGCGAGAAGCTCGGCGACACCCTCGTCACGCTCGACACCCACCTCCAGAAGTTCAACCCCCAGCTCCCCCGCCTCAACGCCGACATCAAGGAACTCGTCAAGGTGAGCCGGGTGTACGCGGACGCGGCGCCCGATGTCCTGGACGCCCTCACCGACTTCACCACCACCAGCGGCACCCTCGCCGAGCAGCAGGCGGAACTCGCCGACCTCTACGGCTCCACCACCGCCACCGCCCAGGACGTCACCTCGTTCCTCAGGGAGAACAAGGACAACCTGATCCGGCTCTCCGCCACCAGCAGGCCGACGCTGGAGCTCCTGGCCGAGTACGCCGACGAATTCCCCTGCACCCTGCGGACCGTGGCCGGATTCGTCCCGGCGATGGACAAGGCGCTCGGCAAGGGAACGGACCAGCCCGGCCTGCACGTCACCGTCAAGTCCGTGAAGTCACGCGGGAAATACGTGCCCGGTGCCGACACCCCCGTGTACGACGCCACGGGCGGCCCGCACTGCTACTCCGTGCCGTACGTCGGAACGGCCGTGCCGACCGCCGCCGGGCGGGCGGCCGGCTCGCCCGCCCCCGGCGGCACGGCGCAGGCCCGGGAGCGGACCGTCACCACGCCGGCCGCCCAGGACGCCGCACTCGGCCTGCCCAACTCCCCCGAGGAGAGCCGGCTCGTCAACGAGCTGGTCGCTCCCTCATTGAAAGTCCAGCCGCAGACCCTGCCCGACTGGAGCAGCGTGCTCATCGGTCCGGCCTTCCGCGGTGCGGAGGTGAAGCTCAAGTGAAGCGCCGCTCCCTCGCGGGACCGCTCGCGAAATCGATCGTCTTCATCCTGGTGACCGTCCTGGCCACCACCGTCCTCGGTCTGTCCATCGCCAACACCGGGGTCGGCGACACCACCTCGTACAAGGCCAGGTTCACCGACGCCACCGGACTCATCGTGGGGGACAGCGTCCGGATCGCCGGGGTCAAGGTGGGGCAGGTCGAGTCCATCGAGGTCGCCGACAGACGGGTCGCCGAGGTCGGTTTCGCCGTCCGCAAGGGACGCGAGCTGCCCGCTTCGGTGACCGCCTCGATCAAGTACCTCAACATGGTCGGCCAGCGGTACATCGACCTCGACCAGGGCGCGGGACCGGTCGGCAGGAGCTTTGACGCCGGAGCGACCATCCCGCTCTCCCGCACCACTCCGGCGCTCGACCTGACCCAGCTCTTCAACGGTTTCCAGCCGCTCTTCGAAGGGCTGTCACCGCCCGACGTCAACCAGCTCGCGGGCTCCATCGTCCAGGTACTCCAGGGCGAGGGAGGCACCGTCGACAGCATCCTCCAGCACGTCGGCTCCCTGACCAGCACGGTCGCGGCCAAGGACAAGGTGATCGGCGAGGTGATCAAGAACCTCAACACGGTGCTGAAGACCGTGAACGACCGGGAAGCCGGCTTCGACGACCTGGTCGACACGCTCCAGAAGCTCGTCACGGGCTTCTCCGGCGACCGTAAACCGCTCGGACAGGCCGTCAAGGCCATGGGCGCACTCACCACGGTCACCGCCGACCTGCTCAGTGACGGCCGCAAACCCCTCAAGGACGACATCAGGCAACTCGGCCGGCTGTCCGGTCAGCTGGACCAGGGCGCCCCGCAGATCGAGAACTTCCTGAAGAAGACGCCGGCCAAGATGGAGGCGATCAGCCGCCTCGCCTCGTACGGATCCTGGCTCAACCTCTACCTCTGCGAGGCCAGGGTCAGCGGTGTGACGACCGAGGACGGCAGCGCGCCGCCCACCGGCATCACCATCACCCAGCCGAGGTGTCTGGCATGAGCATCAGACCCCTGCGGGACCGCAGTCCCGTCGCCGTCGGCATCGTCGGACTGCTCGTCCTGGTCCTCGTCGGCTTCGGCGCCTACCGCGCCGACTCGCTGCCCTTCATCGGCGGCGGAACCACCTACACCGCCGACTTCACCGAGTCGGCGGGCCTCGGAGAGGGCGACGAGGTGCGGATCGCCGGCGTCAAGGTCGGCGAGGTGACCGGCGTCTCGCTCGACGGTGCCAAGGTCAAGGTCAGCTTCCGGGTCAAGGACGCCTGGATCGGCGACTCCTCCACCGTCGGCATCGCCATCAAGACACTCCTCGGTGAGAAGTACCTCGCCGTCGACCCGCTCGGCACCGGCCCCCAGGACCCGGACCTGCGCATCGGCACCGGCCGTACGACGTCGCCGTACGACGTCACCCAGGCGTTCAACGGACTGGGCGAGACCATCGGGGAGATCGACACCGCGCAGCTCGCCAAGAGCTTCGAGACGATCTCCGCCACCTTCAAGGACTCGCCTCCGGACGTGAAGAGCGCCGCCGACGGGCTCTCCGCCCTCTCCCTGACGGTCTCCAAGCGCGATGCCCAGCTGGCCACCCTGCTCAAGGGCAGCAAACAGCTCACCAAGACCCTCGCCGGCAAGAAGAGCAGCTTCGAAACCCTCCTGGAGGACGGCAATCTGCTCCTCGGGGAGATCCAGGCCCGGCGCGACTCCATCCATCTGCTGCTCACCGGCACCCGGAACCTGGGCACCCAGCTCACCGGCCTGGTCACGGACAACAACAAGCAGCTCAAGCCCACCCTGGACTCGCTGGGCCGGGTCACCGCCGTCCTGGTCAAGAACCGCAAGAGCCTCGACAAGGTGCTGTCGCTCGCCGGGTCCTACAACCGGCTCGTCGGCAACACGCTGGGCAGCGGCCGCTGGTTCGACAACTACGTCTGCGGAGTCGTCCCCAAGGACTACCTGCCCGCCGGCACGCCTCCGGCGACCGGATGCATGCCACCCAAGCAGCAAGGCGGCCGCTGACATGAGACTCACGCGCATCGTCGGCATCGGCGCCGGACTCGCCGTCGTGGCCGTAGCGGCCACCACAGGGGTGATGGCCATGGACGAGGAGGGAACCACGACCGTCACCGCCTACTTCGACCAGGCCACCGGGGTGTACGCCGGATCGGACCTGCGGGTCCTCGGAGTGAAGGTCGGCAGGGTCGAATCGGTGCAGCCGAAGGGCAAGGAGGTCAAGGTCGTCCTCCGCGTCGACAAGGGCGTCAAGGTCCCCGAGGACGCGCACGCCGTGGTCGTCGCCCCCAGCCTGGTCGCCGACCGGTACGTCCAGCTCGCCCCCGCGTACAGCGGAGGACCGGTGCTGGAGGACGAGGCAGAGCTGCCGGCCGCGGACAACGCGACCCCCGTCGAGGTCGACCAGCTCTACGCCTCCATCACGGAACTCTCGACCGCGCTCGGCCCCGACGGCGCCAACGCGGACGGCGCGCTGGCGAAGCTGCTGGACACCGGCGCCAAGAACCTCGACGGCAACGGAAAGGCCATCGGGGACTCCATCGAACAGTTCGGCAAGGCCACGAAGACCCTGGACAAGAGCAGCGGCAACCTCTTCGACACGCTGTCCTACCTGCAGACTTTCACCACCATGCTGAAGGACAACGACGGCAGCGTCCGCGCCGCCGAACAGCAGCTCAACTCGGTCACCGGATTCCTCGCCGACGACAAGAAGAACCTCAGCGCGGCACTGAAGGAACTGGGCACGGCCCTCGGCCAGGTCAAGAGTTTCATCCAGAAGAACCGCGGCGCCCTGAAGGCCAACGTGGACGCCCTGGTGCCGATCACCCAGTCCCTGGTCGACCAGCGGGCCTCGCTCGCCGAGTCCATGGACACGCTGCCGCTCGCCGCGGGCAACGTGCTCAACGCCTACGACCCGTTGAACCGCACGCTCAACGGCCGTACCAACCTCAACGAACTCTCCATGGGCGGACCGCTCACCGAGGAGCCGGCCGGCCTGGCCGGACTCTCACCGGTGGGAGCCACCCGGCAGAAGGCGCTGCCCTCGCTGCCGCTGCCCGCCGTCGGCACCGTCTACGGCACGCCCGAGAAGTCCGCCACGCAGAAGTCCGCCCCGGAGAAGTCCGCCCCGGAGAAGTCCGCCACGCAGAAGGAGGGGGCGAAGCGATGAGCAGCGCGCTGCACAGACCCGGCGCCCGCGTGACCGGCGTCGCCGCCGTACTCGCCGTGGGCGTCGGCCTGGCCCTGGTCGCCACCAGCGTCGACCTGCCGACGTTCACCGGCATCGATCAGGTGACCCTGCCCGGCGGCGCGGACCTCGGCGACCACCCGTACGAGATCACCGCCGAGTTCGCGGACGTACTGAGCCTCGCCCCGCAGTCCTCGGTCAAGGTCAACGACGTGGCCGTCGGCCGCGTCACCAAGATCACCCTGGCCTCGGGCAGCTGGAACGCCAAGGTCACCATGCGGGTCAACGGGGGGATCCGACTGCCCGCGAACGCCTACGCGCACCTGGAGCAGTCCAGCCTCCTCGGCGAGAAGTACGTCCAGCTCTCGCCGCCCGCCACCGGCACCGCCACCGGAGCCCTCGCCGACGGCGACCGCATCCCGCTGACCCGGACCAACCGGAACCCGGAGGTCGAGGAGGTGTTCGGGGCCCTCTCGATGCTCCTCAACGGGGGCGGCATCAACCAGCTCAAGACCATCACCACCGAGCTCAACAAGGCACTCGCCGGCCAGGAACCCCAGGTCCGCTCCATGCTCAAGCGGGTCGACACCCTCGTGACCGACCTCGACGGCCACAAGGAGGACATCACCGACGCCCTCGACGGGGTCAACCGGCTTTCCGCCACCCTCGCCACCCGCAAACAGGACGTCGGTACGGTCCTCACCGGGCTCAGCCCCGGCATGAAGGTCCTGGAGAAGCAGCGCGGCTCGCTCATGACGATGCTGAGATCCCTCGACACGCTCTCCACCGTCGCCGTCGACACGGTCAACAGGAGCAAGGCCGACATGGTCGCCGACCTCAAGGCACTCGCCCCCACCCTCCGGGCCCTCGCCGACTCCGGCCAGGACCTGCCCGACTCCCTCCAGGTGCTGCTCACCTACCCGTTCACGGACGAGGTGCTGCGCGGGGTGAAGGGCGACTACCTCAACGTCTACCTGGATGTGACGGCCCTGCCCGGCACCCAGATCATTCCGCCGCTCGACCCGGCCGGCAGCACATCCCCGGCGGCCCCGGGCACCACGGCCAAGAAGTCCGGCTCGGCCCTGCCGCTGCCCCTTCCCCCGGTCACGCCGACGACGAAGGGGAGCAACCGATGATCACCCCGGCCATCCGGCTCAAGAACCTCGCCTTCCTGATCATCGCCGTGCTCGTCCTCGGCTATCTGGGAGTCCGCTACGCCGACCTCGGCCACTACATCGGCGTGCGCAGCTACTACACCGTCAAGGTCCAGCTCCCGCGGACCGGCGGCCTGTTCACCCACTCCAACGTCACCTACCGGGGCGTGTCCGTCGGCCGGGTCGGCCCCATCGAGCTCACCGACGACGGGGTGGAGGCCGAACTGCGCATCGAGAAGGACGCCCCGCGCATCCCGGACGGGCTGAAGGCCGTCGTCGCCAACCTCTCAGCGGTCGGCGAACAGTACGTCGATCTGCGGCCGACCCGCTCCGAAGGCCCCTACCTGGCGAACGGCTCCGTCATCGACCAGGTGGACACGAAGGTTCCCGCACCCGTGACCGATGTGCTCACCAGCGTCGACGACCTCGCCGGCTCCGTCGACCTGGAGTCGCTGCGCACGGTCGTGGACGAGTTCGGCACCGCCTTCGAGGGCCGGGGCGACGACCTCCAGGTGCTGCTGGACACCGGCGGCGACTTCGTCCAGGCGGCCGACGACGCCCTGCCCGTCAACACCCGGCTGATGATCGACGGCGAGACCGTGCTGCGCACCCAGGCCGAACAGGGCGACGCGCTCAAGGGGTTCGCCTCGGGTGCGAAGGAGCTCGCCGCCGAACTCAAGGGGTCCGACACCGATCTGCGCAAACTGATCGCGGTGGCCCCCGACGCGACCAGCCAGATCAGCGGACTGCTGCGCGACGTCGACCCGGGCTTCGGTGTCGTCGTCGCCAACCTCCTCACCACCTCGGACGTGGCCGTCACCCGGCAGCGCGGACTGGAGGAACTGCTGGTGAAGCTCCCGGCCGTCGTGGCGGCGGGCTCCAGCGCGGTCGACGAGGACGGCGCCAGGTTCGGCATGTCGGTCACCTTCTTCGAGCCGTTGCCCTGTACCGCCGGCTACGGCGCCACGACCTACCGCAACGGCCTCGACGTCAGCGCCGGGCCCGCGCTCAACACCCGGGCCCGCTGCACCTCCTCGCCCGGAACGGGCATCAACGTCCGCGGCAGCGCGAACGCCCCGAAGGGCGGGGCCCTGCGCCCGCCGGCCACGCCCGGCTCGATGCTCCTGTCCGACGACACGCAAGCCGGGCTCCCCGGCGCGCTCGGCGTCCGTGCCGACCCCGCCCCGGCAGCCGAGGGCATGGCCGGCCTGCTGGGCCTCGGACAGGGAGGCGGCTCATGACACCCCGTACGAAGACCTTGAGCGGCTGGGCCGTCCTGCTCGCCGCCGTACTGATCTGCGCCCTGGGCGGCTGGTCGTACGCCCAGGCGCGCGGCGACGACGACCTGGCGTACGCCAAGAGCAGGGACGCCGCTCTGGCCGCGGGGAAGCTGCACCTCGCCCGGCTCAACAGCCTGGACGGCACGAGCGCCACGACCGTGGACGCCGGACTCGGGGCGTGGCTCGACTCCTCGACCGGGCCGCTCCACGAGCAGCTGGGACGTACCCGGTCCAAGGACGCGGACGCACTGACGAAGTCCGGCACCACCGCGCGCGGAAAGGTCACGGACGCGGCGCTCACCGCACTCGACGAGCGGACCGGCACCGCGGAGATGATCGCCACCGTCGACGTCGAGGTCAGCCCGCGCACGGGAAAGGGCGGCACCGAGCGCAAGCGCTTCGAGGCCACCCTCGACCGGACCGCCGACGGCTGGAAGATCAAGGCGCTCACGGCGATCGCGGTCGGGAGCGGCACATGAAGCGGCGGGGAGGGGCGGCGGTCGTGACCACCGGAACGGATCTGGAGGGCGCCGGCCGGTCCGGCGCCACGGCGAACGAGGCGGCGGGGGACCAGCCCGTGCGGGACACCGCGGCGGAGCCGGAGTCCGCTCCGGACACAGCGGCGGACACGGAGCCGGACGTGGAGATCGTGGCGAACACGGAGTCCGAGGCCGACAGCGCGAAGGACACCGGAGCCGATGAGGACGAGCCGGCTTCGGGCGCGGGGCGCCGCCTGCTCCGGGTGGCGGCCGGGCTCCTGGTCGTCGCGCTGTTCCTGGCCGGCGGCGGTCTCTTCGCGGCGGGGCGTCAGCTGCGCGACACCCCGGCCACCTCCAACAAGGCACTGACCGACAGCCGGGCGACGACCCGGGTCGCGGGCGATGTCAGCAATGCGCTCGGCAAGGTGTTCTCGTACAGTCCCGAGGCCACCGCCGTCACCAAGGAGTCGGCGAAACAACTCCTCGCAGGCAAGGCGCTCCAGAGTTACGCGACGTTGTTCGGCCAGGTGGAGAAGCAGGCCGCCGACCAGAAACTCACGCTCACCACCCATGTCGTACGGGCCGGAGTGACGCGGCTGAGCGACGACAGCGCGCACCTGCTCGTCTTCCTGGACCAGGTCTACGAACGCAAGGGGAAGGCCGCCAGCAGAGCCGCCGCCCAGTTGTCGGTCACCGCCCAACTGCGCGGAGGACGCTGGACGATCGTCGAGATCGACGCGAGATAGCGCCGCCGCGGCGTCGAGAAGCAACCCACAGCACAGCACAGCCCAGCACAGCACAGTTCAGCCGGCAGGGAGAGGCAGCGATGGCACGGGTACGGATGACGAGGAACCCGCTGATGGCGGCAGCGATCGTGCTGACCGTGGCGGCGGCCGGCGCCGCGGGATGGGGCGGAGTCGCCTGGTACCAGGCGGAGCACGACGACGCGGCGGCGTACGCCCAGGTCCGTGACGACGCGCTGGCCGCCGGCGAGCAGGCCGTGCAGAACATGAACACGCTCGATCACGAGCAGCTCGACAAGGGGCTCGACAGCTGGGAGGACTCCACCACCGGGGACCTGCACCAGCAACTCGTCGACGGCCGGGACGGGTTCGTCAAGCAGATCAGGGAGGCGAAGACCGTCAGCACGGCCAGGGTGCTGTCCGGCGCGGTCACCGAGCTCGACGACCGGGCGGGCAAGGCGGGCGTGATGGTGGCGCTGCGGGTGACGGTGACCGCGCCCGAGGGCAAGCCGGCGGTGAAGGAGAGCCGGATGCTGGGCCAGCTCACCCGCACCCCCGAGGGGTGGAAGCTCAGCGCCCTCGGCCAGGCGCCCGTCGGGAACACCGCCGGCTGACGTCACCGACTCCCACCCCGCACCGAGAGGACCCCGGACATGTCGACGACCCGTCACCTCGTCAACCGGCAGCGCCGCCTGGCCACCGTCGCGGCCGAACGAACCGTCGCGCCCGCGCCCGTACGCGAGCCCGCGGAGGAATCACAGGAAGATCCGCAGCAGAAGGAACAGAAACAGCAGAAGGAACAGAAGCAGGAGAAGGAACAGCAGCAGGAAAAGGAACGGGCGGCGGAGGAGAAGGATCCGTCCCCCGGTCGCCCGGCGCGTCTGCGCATCACGCTGCCCGCCGTGCTGTGTGCCGCGACCGTGCTCCTCGGCGCGTTCGCCGCCTGGGCGTTCACCGCCGCCGGCACCCTGAACGACGATCCGAGCCGGCGGAACACCGCCCTGACCGACATCAGCCGCACGAGCGAGGTGAAGGGACAGATCACCGAGGCCGTCGGCGCCGTGTTCTCGTACAACTACGCCTCGCCGGCCAAGGCGGACACGGCGGTGAAGAAGTTCCTGACGGGCAAGGCGGTCCAGCAGCACACGGACATGCTCGCCGAGGTACGGGCGCAGGCGCCGAAGCAGAAGCTCGTCCTCACCACGACCGTCACCGACAGCGGCGTGGAGCTGCTGGACGGCGACCGGGCCCGGCTGATCATCTTCGCCGACCAGAGCAACACCCGTACGGGCAAGGCGGAGGAGACCACGTACGCGGCAGCGATGTTCGCCGTGGACGCGGTGCGCCGGGACGGCACCTGGCGGATCTCCGCCATCGACACGTTCACCCGGTGACCCGGGGAGAGGAGAGCACGCATGAGGTTCAAGGGCACCATGCGCCGCGGACTCGGGAGCACCGCGGCCGCCGTCGCCGCGATGGCGGCGCTCACCGCGTCCCAGGCGCCGGGACTCGTCGCGCACGACGAGCCGCGGAAACAGAAGACGGGGACGGAGGCGGAGTCGGACGAGGTCACGTGGTCGCAGGTCCCCAATGACGACTCGTACCACACCGAACTGCCACCCCTGAAGACACCCGAGCCGCCGAAGCCCGGCGTCAAGCCGGACAGGGCCACGGTCCAGTCGTGGGCCGAGGCGGGCATCCCGTCCACGGTGCTCGCCGCCTACCGCAGGGCGGAGGGCGCGATCGGACGCAGCGACCCGGGCTGCCGGCTGCCGTGGCAGTTACTCGCGGCGATCGGAAAGGTCGAGTCCGGCCACGCGGGCGGCGGCCGGGTGGACGCCCACGGCACGACGCTGTCACCGATCCTGGGACCGGTGCTCAACGGCGCCGGGTTCGCGAACATCCCCGACACGGACGGCGGCGGATACGACGGGGACAAGACCCACGACCGGGCGGTCGGCCCCATGCAGTTCATCCCGTCGACCTGGGCGCACTGGGGACGGGACGGCAACGGCGACGGCCGCGGCGACCCGAACAACGTCTACGACGCGTCCCTGGCGGCCGGGGCCTATCTCTGCGCGGGCCCCCGCGATCTGTCGGTGCGGGCCGGCCTGGACGGGGCGATCCTGAGCTACAACCACTCGGACACCTATCTGCGCACCGTCCTGTCCTGGCTCGAGTTCTACCGCCACGGCATCCATGTGGTGCCCGACGGCAAGGGCACGGTGCCGACGAGCCCCGGCGCGGGCGGTCCGAACGAGCCCGAACACCTCGTGGGCGGCCCGGGCGCGGCCGGTGGCGGGGGGAGGGGCGGCGGTGGCGGCGGCATCGAGGTCGGTCCGCAGCCCGGCCACTCCCCGCGTCCGACGGCGCCGGGAAGCGTGACGCCGGGCACGACTCCCTCGCCGGGCGACACCGAGTCCCCGGATCCCGGGGGTCCCACCGGTCCTGGCACACCCGATCCCACCGACACCGGTTCCGCCAGTCCCGACCCCACGACGACCCCTGATCCGACCACCACCCCGGATCCCGGCACCACCCCCGATCCCGGCACCACGCCCCCGGACCCGGGGGAGCCCGGCTGCCCGACGGATCCGGCCTCTCCCGGCCCGACGGAGACCCCGGGGGCCACGCCGACGCCGTCACCCGACCCCACGGAGACCGAGGAGCCCTGTTCCACGGCCTCGGTGCCGCCGGCCGCCGGCTGACCCCGGCGGACGCCCTCCTCAGGCACCCGCCGACAGCACCTCGGACAGGTCGTACCGCACCACCTCTTCCAGCTGCGGGTACGTGCAGCTTCCGGGGGTGCGGTCCGGCCGCCACCGCCGGAACTGGGTCGTGTGCCGGAACCGGTCCCCCTCCATGTGGTCGTACGCCACCTCGCAGACGCGCTCCGGACGCACCGCCACCCAGGACATGTCCTTCTTCCCCGACCAGCGGCTCGGCGCACCGGGCAGCCGGGACGCCTCGTGTGCCTCGGCGTCCGCCCAGGAACCCCACGGATGCTCCGCCACATCGGTCACCAGGGGTGCGAGTTCGGTGACCAGCTCGGCGCGGCGTTTCATGGGGAAGGCCGCGCAGACGCCCACGTGCTGGAGGCCGCCCCGGTCGTCGTAGAGCCCGAGCAGCAGCGAGCCGACGACCGGACCGCTCTTGTGGAAGCGGTAGCCGGCCACCACGCAGTCGGCGGTGCGCTCGTGCTTGATCTTGTACATCGCGCGGGTGTCCGGCCGGTACGGCAGGTCGAGCGGCTTGGCGACGACTCCGTCCAGGCCCGCCCCTTCGTACCGTTCGAACCACTCCCGCGCCACGGCCGGATCGGTGGTCGACGGCGCGAGATGGACCGGTGCCGAGGCGTCGGCGAGCGCGGCCTCCAGCACTCTCCGGCGGTCCGCCTGCCCGGTGTCCATCAGTGAGTCGTCACCCAGCGCGAGGAGGTCGAAGGCGACCAGGCTCGCCGGAGTCCTCTCGGCGAGCAGCCGCACCCGGGAGTCGGCGGGGTGGATGCGCTCGCTGAGCCGGTCGAAGTCGAGGCGTCCGTCGTACGCGACCACGATCTCGCCGTCGACGACGCAGCGCGGCGGCAGATTCTCCCGGACCGCGCTGACCACCTCGGGGAAGTAGCGGGTCAGGGGCTTGCCGGTGCGGCTGCCGATGACCACCTCGTCGCCGTCCCGGTGCACGATCGCCCGGAAGCCGTCCCACTTCGCCTCGTACTGCATCCCCGTCGGGATCTGTTTCACGGACTTCGCGAGCATCGGCTTCACGGGCGGCATCACCGGCAGGTCCATGACCCGATTGTGGACCGTACGGCGACCGGAGTCCTCCGATATGCGGCATATGTGTGCCCCGCCTACCGTGGCCGACATGGCAGCAGCGGTCAAAGCGGTGGAGCTGGAAGCGGCGGGACGGGCGGTACGGCTGTCCAATCCGGACAAAATCTATTTCCCGGAGAAGGGGTACACCAAGAGGGACGTGGCGGAGTACTTCCTGGCCGTGGGCCCCGGGATCCTGCGTGCCCTGCGCAACCGGCCCACCACGCTCCAGCGGTTCGTGGACGGGGTGGAGGGCGAGTTCTTCTACCAGAAGCGCGCGCCGAAGAACCTCCCCGAATGGATCCCCACCGCCGAGATCGCCTTTCCGAGCGGACGCTCCGCCCGCGAGATGTGCCCCACCGAGGTGGCCGCCGTCCTCTGGGCCGCCAACCTCGGCACGCTCACCTTCCACCCCTGGCCGGTCCGCGGCGGGGACACCGACCACCCCGACGAACTGCGCATCGACCTCGACCCGCAGCCCGGCACGGACTACGCCGACGCGGTCCGGGCGGCCGTCGAACTGCGCTCCGTTCTGGAGGAGCACGGGGTACGCGGCTGGCCCAAGACCTCAGGCGGCCGCGGCATCCACGTCTTCGTGCCCATCGAGCCGCGCTGGACGTTCACCGAGGTCCGGCGGGCGGCCATCGCGGTGGGGCGCGAGCTGGAGAGCCGGATGCCCGACCGGGTGACCACCGCCTGGTGGAAGGAGGAGCGCGGCGAGCGCATCTTCGTCGACTACAACCAGACCGCCCGGGACCGCACGATCGCCTCCGCCTATTCGGTGCGGCCCTTCCCGCACGCCCCGGTGTCGGCTCCGCTGCGCTGGGACGAGATCGAGGACGCCGAACCCCGCGACTTCGACATCCGGACCATGCCGGCGCGGTACGCGGAACAGGGGGACGTGCACGCGGACATGGACCAGGAGGCCTTCCGGCTCGACGCGCTGCTGGAACTCGCCGACCGGCATGCGAGCGACGGCGGCCCCGGAGACCTGCCCTACCCGCCGGAGTACCCGAAGATGCCGGGCGAGCCGAAGCGGGTGCAGCCGAGCCGCGCGCGTCACGACGAGGGCGGCGACACATGAGCGCGTCCGGCGGCGGGCCTTCCGAGGCCCACCACGGGGCACACGGCAGACCGCCGACCCGGCGGGAGAAATGGGAGGGCTTCAAGGAGTCGCCCTACTTCCCGGCGCTGGTCCTGGTGTTCATCCTCGCGGCGGCCGCCGGGCTCTTCGCCGGTTCGTACACGTACGCGATGGCGAACCCCACCCCGCACCGGATCCCGGCCGCCGTGGTGAGTCCGCCCGAGACGGCCCGCGGCAAGGAGTTCGTCGCCGCGATGGACAGGACGCTGGACGCCTCCCTCGACCTCCATGTGTACAGGACCCCCGCCGCGGCGCGGGAGGCGATGGACGAGCAGGAGGTCTTCGCCATCGTGCGCTCCGGCAGCCGCGGGGTGGCGCTCGACGTGGCCAGTGCCTCGGGCGCCGCCGTCGCCCAACTCCTCGCCGAATCCGCGGTGAAGGTGGGGGACACGCTCGGCCTCCCGGTCGCCGTCACGGACGTCAAACCCCTGCAGAAGGGCGATCCACGCGGGCTCGCGCTCTTCTACATCTCCCTGGCCGCCGTGATCATCGGCTTCGTCGGCGCCATCCAGCTGAGCGTGCACGCCAGGAGCCTGAACCCGCTGGAACGCATCTGGTTCACGGTTCTCTCCTCACTGCTGGGCGCTTTCGCCATCGCCGCGGTGGTGGACTGGTGGCTGGGCGCGGTGGATCTCCCCTTCGCCGAGTCCTGGCTGATCCTGGCGTTCACGATGTTCACCTCGGGCATGGTCTTCACCATGTTCAACACCCTGATGGGGCGCTGGGCCATGCTCCCCACCTGGGGGCTGATGGTGATCGTGGGGAACCCGTCCTCCGGCGGCGCCGTGTCCTGGCCGCTGCTGCCGTCGCTGCTCGGGCACATCGGACGCTGGCTGCCGCCGGGCGCCTCCGTCAACGCCCAGCACACCGCCGTCTACTACCAGGGCCACCAGAAAGTCCTTCCCTTCCTCGTGCTCGCCGCCTGGTCCCTGGTCTCCTGCACGGTCTTCTGGGTGTGGCGCCACCGGCACCCGGGGGGCCGCGACCGCATGCCCGGGCATGCGGCCGCGGCCACCTGACACCGAACCCGCCCGCCGCTCCTTGCGCGGGATCTCCCGGCAGGGGTCACGTGCGGGGCGCTGCGGACCTGGAGCCCGACGCGGCCGGAGACGCCCCTCCGGCGAAGCCCCCGGCGCGCTCGGCCACCGCGGCGAGGCGCTGCTGCTCCTCCTCGACGATGCGGCGGGCCAGCGAACCGTCCGACACGTCCACGGCGTCCGGCGTCGTCTCGGCGACGTCGCTGCGCCGTGCATACGCGTCGAACAGCCGTTCCTTACGGGCCAGGATGTCGAGCATCCGCTGGTCGACGCTGTCCGCCGCGAGGAGCCGGTGCACCTGGACCGTGCGTATCTGGCCCATCCGGTGCGCGCGGGCGACGGCCTGGTGTTCCATCGTCGGCTTGATCTGCGGCTCGCAGAGGATGACGACCGACGCGGCCTGCATGTTGAGCCCGATCCCGCCCGCCTGGATCTGGCTGAGCAGCACCGCGTGGCCGTCCGCCGCGGCGAAGCCGTCGATCAGCTGCTGTCGCCGCGCGGCCGGCACGCTCCCCGACAAGGGGCCGGACACCTCTCCGCCCAGGGACTGCCGGACGGTTTCCAGCACCTCGCGGAAGTAGGAGAACACCACGACCTTCAAGCCGTTGCCCGCCGCTTCCGCGACGAGTTCGCGCAGCCGGTTGAGCTTGGCCGACGTGGCCGGGTGGGCGTACGCCGCCCGGCGCATCCGCATGAAGTGCCCGGCGGCCACCGCCTCGCGGTAGGCCCGCTGGTCGGCGTCGCTGAACTCCTCCCACTCGTCGACCTGCACGAGCGCGGGCAGTTCGGTGAGCACGTCCTGCTGGTTGCGGCGCAGATAGGCGGGGGCGACCGCCCGGCGGAAGGCGTGCGAACCGGCGACGCCGTGCGTGGTGTTGACGGAGGGGGCCAGTTCGGGCTGGAGCTGGCGGACGAGACTGCGGAACTCCTCCACCCGGTTCTCCATCGGGGTGCCGGTCAGGAAGAGGACGTGCTCGGTCCCTTCCGACCAGCCGGAGACCGCGCGGGCGCGACGGGTGGCCGGATTCTTGACGTAGTGGGCCTCGTCGACGACGAGCATCCCGGGCCGCACCCCGCTGTCACCCGCCCGGGGGAGGGTGTGCAGCGCGTCGAAGGTGGTCAGGGCGACCCCGCCGTTGTCGCACCACTCGCCGAACGCCTCCTGCCGCTCCGGACCGTGCACCGGCAGGGCCCGCAGCGTGGAGCGGGCACGGACCTCCCGCGTCCAGTTGATCAGCACGCTCGCGGGACACACCACCAGGAAGTGCGTCTCCCCGCGCGCCGCGAGATGGGCCAGCGCCGCGATGGCCTGCACGGTCTTGCCGAGCCCCATCTCGTCGCCGAGGATCACCCGCTTCTGGGCGAGAGCGAAGCGTGCGCCGAAGGACTGGTAGCCGCGCAACGAGACCCGCAGCCGGGCGTCGTCCAGCCGCAGCCCCCGGACCCGGTCCGCGATCCCGGACGGCAGGAACCCCTCCGCCGCGTCCCGGTCGGGCCCCGTGCCGGACATCTCGGCCAGCAGGCTGTAGTACTCCGCGGACCGCAGTTCGAAGTCCACCCAGGCCGCCACGTCGGACTCCGGGTCCCGCAGCAGGTCGACCGACACCTGGCCGAAGAGCAAGGGGAGTTCGCGCTCCACCGCGTCGGCCACCGCCGCCCGTACCGAGGCGACGGCCTCCAGGACCCGCGCCCGGGTCTGCCGCCCGGTGAAGACCATCCGCAACCGCCCCCGCGCGGGGCCGGCGGCGGCCAGCAGCGGTTCCAGGCGGTCGGCCAGCCGCCGGGCCCCGTCCACGGCGCGGCGCACGTCCGGCCCCGCCTCGACCAGCCGGTACAACGCGGTGACCAGGGTGGTCGTGGCCTCGTCGGGGGTGTCCACGTCTATCCGCAGGGCGACGGTGTCCCGCACCGCGTGCGCGATCTGGCCCGCCGCGGCCAGGGTCTGGTCGGCCGTCTGCGCGCCGACGCCGGGGATCTGGCGGAGCTCGTAACGGCCCGCCCCGTACACCTGCGCCACCGTCGTGAAACCGGCCTGCTCCACCGCCCCGAGGCGCAGCCGGCCCTCGGTGACGTCCTTGAGGCGGGACACCGGGATGGCCGCCAGCTCATCGCGGACGAGGGCGTCGAGGAGCGGATCCAGTGCCGTGCGCACGGCGCCCACCGCGCGGGTGTGGTCGGCCAGCACGCCACGCGCGGCGTCCAGCAGCCCGTCGGCCCGCGCCAGCAGCTCCCGGGCGGCCCGCCCGGTCGGCGCCCCGCCCTCCCTGGACCCGGCCTCAGTCATGTCGTACCTTCTGTCCCCGCCGCCTTGCCGCTGTGCCCGCCCGCCTTCCGGCCGGGGCGACCCATATCGTCCCATGCGTGACTGACAGCGAGGGCGGTTGAGGGTTCACGGCGCGGGAGGCCGGCGCTCCGCCGGTGACAGCAGCAGCACTTCCAGTGCGCGCGCGCAGGAACGCGCCTGCGCCAGGAACCAGTCGACGCGCGCCTCGGTGATCACGGAGGGCGTCGCCCGTACCGCCAGGGCGAAACGGGCGTAACCGGCGCCGTCCAGCACGGGGACCGCCAGGGTCCGCACCCCGTGGGCGGACTCGCCGTCGTTGACGGCGTAGGCGTCCGACCGTACGCGGGCCAGTTCCGCGTCCAGGGCCGCCGGTTCGACGATCGTCCGGTCGGTGAAGGCGGGCAGCGGCGGCAGGGAGGACGGACCGCCCTCGCCCGGCCTCGCCCAGGCCAGCAGGACCTTGCCCAGCGCGGTGGAGTGCAGCGGCCGGCGCAGCCCCACCTTGGGCGTCACCGAACCGCCCGCGACGATCACCGCGTGCGGTCCGCTGCGCAGCGCCAGGTCGGCGGTGGCGCCCGTGCGCTCGGCGAGATCGGCCAGCTCGGGGGCGGCCAGATGCAGACCGCGCTGGTGATAGGAGAGCCGGCCCAGCTCGGTCACGGCGGGCCCCAGCCGGTAGCGGGACGTCCGGGCGTCCTGTTCCAGGAAGCCGGCACCGAGCAGGGCGCGCGCCAGCCGGTGGGCGGTGGAGACCGGGAGCGTGAGACGGCGGGCCAGATCGGAGGCGCTCAGATCGGGGCCGTTGTCATGGAAACAGTGCAGGACGTCCAGGGCGCGCTGTACCGCCTGCGCCCCGCCGGGAGCGCGTACCGCGGCGGTCTCGGTCATGGGGGTTTCACTCTCCGCTCGTGGGGATGCGGGGCTCGACGTTGCCACATTACGGGAGTCCGGCCAGGCCCGAATCACCTCGCGCAACACGCCGTTCATACGCAATCCCACATCATGGGAAGCGAGTTGTGAGTGACCGTCGGCCCGTGGCAGGCTGCAGCCGTCACCACCGACGAGCTGAAGGGAGCAGTGCCATGGCCGGCCGCCGATCCGCGTCCCCCGCCCCCGCCGCTCCGGTCCAGCTCTCCCTCACGCTGCGCCGTCACATCGACCTGGCCCGCGTGTCCAGCGCCGCCTGTCGCTGACCTTCTCCGCACACCCCGCCTTCCTCGGGCCGCGGGCGTCGCCCCGACGCCTCCGCCCCCCGCCGCACGTACGTCCCCGCTCGGGGGCGTACGTGACGTGCCCCTGCACGCTCCCCCCGCTTCGCCGATCCCGGGAAGTCCCCATGACGCATGCCGTCCTGCCCCGCACCCTCTGGTTCACCCGCTGTCCCGTTCCCACCGCCACCGGCATCGCCGCCGACCGGCAGTGGCTCACCGACGAGTTCGCCTCCGACGGCATCTCCGTGCGCTCCCTCCAGGACGCCTCCCCGGACGCCGACCGCGCCGCGCACTTCACCCACGCCCTGCCCGGGCTCTTCCGGGAGGGCGGCAACGTCCCCGCCCTGTGGGCCCGTTCACGGGGCGAGCGCACCCGGCTGATCGGACTCACCTGGATCGAGGAACGGCAGACCGTCCTGGTCGCGCCGGGCTCCGGCATCCGGGGCGCCGCCGCGCTGCGCGGGCGGCGGCTCGCCCTGCCGCGGCACGACATCGCCATCGACTTCTGGAGGGCCATGGCTCTGCGCGGCTTCGAAGGGGCGCTCGCCTCCGCCGCACTCGAGCCGGCGGACGCCTCGTTCGTCGACGTGCCCGCCGCCGGGTACGAGGGCCAGTGGGCCGCCGAACTCGCCGCCCTGCGACGCGGAGACGTGGACGCCGTGTACGTGAAGGGCGCGCTGGCCGTGGAGGCGGCCCGCCGGGCCGGCGCCGAAGTGGCCGTCGAGCTCGACGACCTGCCCGACCGCCGGTTCCGCGTCAACAACGGCACCCCGCGCCCCCTCACCGTCCACCAACAGCTCCTGGACGACCGCCCCGACCTCGTCGACCGCTTCCTCGCCGTCCTGCTGAGGGCGGCCGACTGGGCCGCCGGGCAGCCGGGCGAGGTCGACCGCATCCTCGGCGCCGAGACCGGGGCGGGCGCCGACGGAGTCGCCGGCGCCTACCGGCCCGGCACCCATCTGACCCTCCACCCCGACCTCTCCGCCGAACGCCTCGCCCTGCTCACCGCACAGGAGGCCGGGCTGCGCGCCCATGGCTTCCTGCCCGAGCCGGTCGACGTCGCGGCCTGGACCGACCCGGAGCCGCTACGCCGCGCCGCCGCCCTGGTCCGCCACCACCCCGTCCCCCTGAGCCCGGAGGAACCCGCGTCATGAAGACCACCCGCCCCCTGCGTACGACAGCCGCTCCGGCGCTCCTCACGGTCGCGGCACTCGTCGCCCTCACCGCCTGCGGCACGTCCGAGGCCGACAGCTCCGCCCCCGGCTCCAAGGCCGCGGTGACGGTCCGCATCCCCGACCCCGGCAACTCCGGCGTGCTCGCCCTCGGCAAGAAGGACGGCAGCCTCGACAAGGCACTGGCCAAGGCAGGCGCCACGGTGCGGTGGACCGGCAGCGCGGGCCCGTTCGCCCCGGCCGCCCAGGCGATGAACGCCGGTCAGCTGGACATCGCCACCGGCTCCATCACCTCCGGCATCACCTCGCTCGCCCAGCGGCCCGGCTTCAAGTTCTTCACCGCCGTCGATCCGGACGCGACGGGGGAGGGCATCCTCGTCAGGGAGGGCTCGGGCATCCGCTCGGTGGCCGACCTGGTCGGGAAGAAGGTCGCCGTCAACCAGGGCGGCACCGGGGAGTACCTCCTGCTCAAGGCCCTCGCCAAGGCCGGCATCCCGGCGGACGAGGTCACCCGCGTCTATCTGCGGCCGGACCAGACCGCGGCGGTCTTCAACGCCGGCAAGGTCGACGCCTGGGCCGTCTGGGCCACGTACGCGGTCGCCGAGATCGGCAGCGGCAAGGCGCACTTCCTCGCCGACGGCGCGGCGATCGGCTCCGACAACTACAGCCTCAACGCCGTACGGACCGAGTTCGCCGAGCAGCACCCGAAGGTCGTCGCGGCGCTCTACCAGTACCTCCACGAGGCCAGCGCCAAGGAGAAGCAGAACCCGGCCGCGTACCTCAACGTCTTCACCGACGTCGGGCCGACCGCCGTGACCGGAAAGGCCAAGGAGGTCCAGACCGCCATCACCGCGAAGGGCGGCACCGTCGACCCCATCGGCCCCGAGGACATCGAGCGCTTCAAGGCCGTCGCCGCGTTCTACGCCCAGCAGAAGGTCACCAAGGGCCAGGTCGACGTGGCCTCCCACCTGCTCGACGTCGGGAAGCTGACATGAGCGACACCGCCACGCCTCCCGGCCTGGTCCGGCCGCGCCCCCGCGTCAGCAGGGCCCGCGGCCGGGGCTACGCGCCGGCCGTCCGCGCCATCGGACCGGTCGCGCTGCTGCTCCTGTGGTGGGTGGCCTCCGCCACCGGACTCCTCACGCCCGACGTCCTGGCATCGCCCGGCGAGGTTCTGCGGGCCGTGGGGGAGTTGTGGGGCAACGGCCAGCTGCCCGACGCCCTCACCACCTCCCTCACCCGCTCCGGCCTCGGCCTCCTCATCGGGCTCGCCGCCGGACTGACCCTCGGCATCACCACCGGCTTCACCCGGCTCGGCGACGAACTCCTCGACTCCTCGCTCCAGACCCTTCGCACCATCCCCTTCCTCTCCCTGGTCCCGTTGTTCATGGTGTGGTTCGGGATCAACGAGACGGCCAAGATCCTCCTCATCGCCGTCGCCACGACCTTCCCGATGTACGTGTCCACCTCGAGCGGCGTACGCGACACGGACCCGAAACTCATCGAGGCCATGCGGAGCTTCGGCATGGGACGCCTCGCCCTCGTACGCGAAGTCGTCCTGCCCGGCGCGCTGCCGTCCCTGCTCGCCGGACTGCGCCTGTCCATGACGCTCAGCGTCATCGCGCTGATCGCCGCCGAGGAGATCAACGCCACCGCCGGAATCGGCTATCTGATGTCCCAGGCGCAGAGCTACGCCCGCACCGACATCCTCGCCGTCTGCATCCTCGTCTACGGGCTCCTCGGACTGACCGCCGACGCCCTCGTGCGACTGCTGGAACGCGTGCTGATGCCGTGGCGCACCCCCCAGGGAGCCACCCGATGACCACCGACCCCACCTCCGCGCCCGCGGTACGGGTACGGGGACTGCGCCGGGTCTTCGGTGACCGTGCCGTCCTCGACGATCTCCGACTCGACATCGCCCGGGGCGAGTTCGTGGCCCTGCTCGGCGCCAGCGGCAGCGGGAAGACGACGCTGCTGCGCATCCTCGGCGCCCTCGACGGCGCCGACGGGGGTGAGGTGCTCGTCCCCGGGGCCCGCACCGTCGTCTTCCAGGAACCCCGGCTCGTCCCCTCGAAGAAGGTCCTGGCCAATGTGACGGTCGCGCTGCCCCGCGGCCGCTCGGCCGACGGGCTGCGGGCGCTGGCCGAAGTCGGCCTGGAAGGCCACGCCGAGGCCTGGCCTGCCACCCTCTCCGGCGGCGAGGCCCAGCGCGTCGCGCTCGCCCGCGCCCTGGTCAGGGAGCCCGGACTCCTGCTGCTGGACGAGCCGTTCGCCGCGCTCGACGCGCTGACCCGGCTCAGGATGCAGGACCTCGTCGGCGAGCTGTGCCGCCGCCACCGTCCCGCCGTCCTGCTCGTCACCCATGACGTCGAGGAGGCCGTACGGCTGGCCGACCGGGTGGCGGTCCTGCGCGACGGCCGACTCGTCACCGACGAGACGGTGGACGTCGGCCGGCCGCGCGACCCGGGCGATCCCGCGTTCGCGGCCCTGCGCCGGCGGCTCCTGGCCGACCTCGGCGTCGACGTCCCCGCACCTTCCCTTCCGACCCCCGTCCGTACCGAAGCCGGAGTGATCTGAATGACCCTCACCATCGGTGTCCACAGCAGCAACCCGTCCCTCTACCACCTGTACCACCTGTCCCGGCTGGGCTTCGCCCAGGAGGAGCTGGCCCCGCTCGGGGAGAGCGTCGTCTTCCATCCGTACAGCAACGGCGTGCGCACGGGCGAGCTCCTCACCCAGGGCGTCATCGACTTCGGCGGCACCGGCTCCACCCCGCCCGTCACCGCCCAGGCCGCCGGCCACGACATCGTCTACACCGCGGTCTCCGCCCCCCGCCCCGGACACGGCGCGCTCCTCGTCCCCGAGGAGAGCCCCGTGCGCACCGTCGCCGGCCTCAAGGGCGCGACCGTGCACCTGGCGATCGGATCCTGGCAGACCCACCTCATCGCCAAGGCCCTCGACGACGCCGGGCTGTCGTACGCCGACGACATCACAGCCGTCCGCAGCGGCGCGAACAGCGAAGAACTGCTGCGCGCCGGAGAGATCGCCGCCTGGGTCGCCCAGGGTGCCGAGCTGGCGGCGGCCCGGCGCACCGGCGGGCTGCGGACGCTGGTGCGTACCGGCGACGTCATCAGTGACCGGTCCGTCTTCTTCACCCGCCGCGACCTCGCCGAATCCCGGCCCGAGGTCGTCGAGGCGCTGACCCGGGCGCTGCGGCGCGCCGACGCGTGGGCCGCGGCCCACCCCCGGCAGGCGGCCGAGATCGCCGCGGCCGACCTCGGAGGTTCGGCCGACGACTGGGAGACCGCGCTCGCCTCGCTGCCCTGGACGATCGAGCCCGTCTCCGACGCGTTCCTCGCCGAGCAGCAGGAGGCCGCCGACATCTTCCACCGGACCGGCTTCATCGACCGCCCGGTCACCGTCGCCCACGCGCGCGCCCGTGCCACGGCCGGCAAGGCGGTATGACGACATGGCGACCGAAGTCCTCTGGTACATCATTCCGCGCGAAGGCGCCTACCCCTGGGAGCCGGCGGGCAGACGCCCGGTCGACCTCGGCTACCTGACCCAGCTGGCCGGGACGGTCGAGCGGCTCGGCTACAGCGGTGCGCTGCTCGCCACCGACCTGTACGACGTCTGGCCGCTCGGCAGCGCGCTGGCCGCGTCGACCAGCACCCGGTTCAAGCCCCTGCTCGCCGTCCACCCCGGGCTCGTCGCGCCGACCCTGCTCGCGAAGATGGCGCTGAGCTTCGACACGCTCTTCGGCGGACGCCTCCGCTTCAACGTGGTCAACGGTTCAACCAAGCCCCTGCAGGAGTACGGACTCCACGTGGAGCACGACGAACGGTACGAGCTGAGCGCGGAGTACTGGTCGATCGTGAAGCGGCTGACGGCCGGCGAGGTCTTCGACCACAAGGGCCGCTTCTACGACCTGAAGAACGCCGGCGCCTCCTTCCGGGACCTGAAGCCGGTCCAGGACGGACACATCCCGCTCTGGTTCGGCGGCTCGTCCGATCCCGGCATCGAGATGGCCGCCGAGCACGTGGACGTCTTCCTGACCTGGGGCGAGCCGCCGCACCTGCTCAAGGAGAAGCTGGAGAGGGTCCGGGCCAGGGCCGCCGCCTACGGCCGCACGCTCAGGATCGGGCTGCGGCTCCACCTGATCGTCCGGGACACGGAGGCGGAGGCCTGGGCCGCGGCCGACCGGCTCCTGGACGTCACCAGCGACGCGACGTACGCCCGCCAACTCGGCGACCGGGCGGGCGAGGACGGCGTCGGCTGGCAGCGGCAGTTCCGCCAGCACGGTGGAAAGGTTCCCGCGCACGCCCGTGAGCTGGAGGTCCACCCCAACATGTGGCCGGGCATGAGCCTCTTCCGGCCGGGCCCGGGAACCGCCGTGGTGGGATCCACCGCGCAGGTCGTCGAGCGGCTCAAGGAGTTCGAGGACCTGGGCGTCGACACCTTCATCCTCTCCGGCAACCCGCTCCTGGAGGAGGCGTACCGGGTGGCGGAGACGGTGCTGCCGGCGCTGGGCGTCGCACGCTGACGAGCGGGACGCGGGTGCTCCGGCCGGCCGCGGCCGGAGCACGCAGGGACTGCGGCCGTCAGTGACCGGTGGAAGACTCGAAGCATCAGGAATTCCTGCTGTCCGGGAACGGGACCACCGAAGGAGCCGGCCATGCTCACCACCCGTTTCGTCGACGGAGCGCCCAACTGGATGGATCTCGGCACACCGGATCTCGAAGGGGCCAGGGCCTTCTACACCGCTCTCCTCGGCTGGGAGTTCCAGCCCGGCGGCCCCGAGACCGGCGGCTACGGCATGTTCCTGCTGAACGGGAAGACCGTCGGCGGCGCGATGACGGTCACCGAGGAGCAGGCGAAGCCGTCCTGGTCCGTGTACTTCCGGTCGGCGGACGTCGACGCCACCGCCCGGGCCGTGGAAAAGGCCGCGGGGACGGTGGCGTTCCCGCCGATGGACGTGCTGGAGTACGGCCGGATGGGCGGGTTCACCGACCGCGCCGGGGCGTACTTCGGCGTCTGGCAGCCCCGGCAGAACCCGGGACTCGGCCGGGTGAACGAACGGGGCAGCCTCTGCTGGGCCGAGCTGTACACCCCCGACGTACCGGCGGCCGCGGCGTTCTACGGCGCGGTCTTCGGCTGGGAGACCACGCAGACGCCCTATCCGGACGGCACGGGGGCGTACACCGTCGCCCGAACGGCGGGCGGCGGCGAGAAGACCTCGTTCGGCGGGCTCGTCCCGCTGGACGCGGTGCCCGTCCGGGCCGTCGCCGGGCCGCACTGGCTGCCGTACATCGAGGTCGACGACTGCGACGCCGCCGCGACGGCGGTCGAGCGGCTCGGCGGCAAGCTGACACTGGAACCCATGGAGATGGAAGGCGTCGGCACCTTCGCCCACGTCGCCGATCCGTACGGCGCCGCCTTCGCGGTGATCAGGAGCGCGCAGACGCCCGCCGCCTGACCGGGGCGGTCCGGGAACACGCCGCGAGCGGCCCTCCGGCCAGTTGATGGATCGTTGATCAGTCGTTTATCGCGGCAGGGCACTGTGTGGCCCATGCTGATCAACACCGCGACCGACCCCGCTCTCGCCTGGCAGGAGACAGCGCTGTGCGCACAGACGGGGCCCGAGTTCTTCTTCCCCGCCCCCGGCAGCTCCACCCGTGAGGCCAAGCAGCTCTGCAACGCCTGCGAGGGACGAGTGGCCTGCCTGGAGTACGCACTCGACAACGACGAGCGCTTCGGCGTGTGGGGCGGTCTCTCCGAGAAGGAGCGTGACCGGCTCCGCAGAGTGGACCGCGACCGGGCGTGAACGCCGGACGGCGGATCAGGCCGGGATGCGGAACGTCTCGCCGTACATCTGCCAGGTCAGCGGAAGTTCCAGGGCCAGGTTCCCGTCCTCCAGGAACACCCGCTGGGCGGTGTCGAGGCGCGAGGTGTCCTGCTGGTGCTTCTTCGACTTCATCACGGTCCGGGCCGCTTCGAGGAAGGCGTCCAGATAGGCCGTCTCGTCGCCGCCCTCCGCGACCGTGTCCGCCTCGGCCAGGGCCGCCTTCCGGATGCCGTAGAACGCGTCCTCCTCGGACCCGGGACCGTGGAGGACCATGGCGTCGAAGTACATGAACTGACCCAGGGTGCCGAGCCCGTCCAGTTTCGCCAGATGGACGGCCGGTTCGAAGTACTGCTTCAGCCGGACGCGGTCCTGGGCGGCACGGAAGACGGGGTCCTGCGCCGCCTTCTTCCAGGCGGCCGTGAATCCGGGGTCCAGTCCCTCGTGCGAAGCGGAGCCGTCGACCTTGCGCAGCGCGGGAACGAACGGACGCAGCGGACTGTCCGGATGATCCGCGGTGAACGACTCGACGAACGCCAGCATGTCGTGCGTACGGGAGCAGAAGCCGACGATCCCGGCGTTGTACCCCGTGCCGTCCCCGGTGTCCTCGATCGCGCCGTACTGGCTGCGCCAGTCCAGGGTCGATCCCTCGGCGCTGGCCAGCAGCTTCCAGGCGACCTCGCGCATCTTCGGCGCGGCGAGCCCGGGCGGCATCGCGGCGACGCGTGCGTTCAGCTCGCGCAGGTCCTCGTCGTCCGCTCCGGCGTACGGGTCCGCCGCCTCGTCGGCGGCGGCCGGCGCGGTCGGCCGGGGCGAGCCGGTGGGCAGCCCCGGGTCGCCGTCGCCGTTGAAGAGCAGGGAAACGGCGATGGCTATCGGCGCACCGAACAGAACGAGACGGGTCACAGGTTTCACGCGCACAGAGTACGGTCCGCGCGGCCCTGGGCAGGGCTCGGCCCCGGGGGCCGGGGCGAGCCGGGGAAGCCCGCCCCGTCGCGGCCGTGGGGCCGGCCGTCAGGCCTGGGCGCGGGCCGCCAGGCGGGCCTTGCGGGCGGCGAGCTTCTCGTCGAACTTCGACGCCTCGCTGTCCAGCCCGTTCATGTACAGACCGAGCTCCTCCTGCGCCTGGAGGCCCTCCGGGCCCAGGCCGTCGATGTCGAGCACCTTCAGGTAGCGCAGCACCGGCTGGATGACGTCGTCGTGGTGGATCCGCATGTTGTAGATCTCGCCGATCGCCATCTGCGCGGCCGCCCGCTCGAAGCCGGGCATGCCGTGGCCGGGCATCCGGAAGTTCACGACGACGTCGCGTACGGACTGCATCGTCAGGTCCGGCGCGAGCTCGAAGGCGGCGCCGAGGAGGTTGCGGTAGAACACCATGTGCAGGTTCTCGTCGGTCGCGATCCGCGCCAGCATGCGGTCGCAGACGGGGTCGCCCGACTGGTGCCCGGTGTTGCGGTGCGAGACCCGGGTCGCCAGCTCCTGGAACGCCACGTACGCCACGGAGTGCAGCATCGAGTGGCGGTTGTCGGACTCGAAGCCCTCCGCCATGTGCGCCATCCGGAACTGCTCCAGCTTGTCCGGGTCCACGGCGCGCGAGGTGAGCAGGTAGTCGCGCATCACGATGCCGTGACGCCCCTCCTCGGCCGTCCAGCGGTGCACCCAGGTGCCCCAGGCGCCGTCGCGGCCGAAGAGCGAGGCGATCTCGTGGTGGTAGCTGGGCAGGTTGTCCTCGGTCAGCAAGTTCACGACCAGGGCGATCTTGCCGATGTCGGTGACCTTGGACTGCCCGGCCTCCCAGGCCTGGCCGTCCTCGAAGACGCCGGGGAAGTTGCGGCCGTCGGAGAACGGCACGTACTCGTGCGGCATCCAGTCCTTGGCGACCTTGAGATGGCGGTTGAGTTCCTTCTCCACCACCTCTTCCAGCGCGTACAGCAGTTGGGCGTCGGTCCACGCCTGTGAACTGCCGAGGTGGGGAGAGGTGATCGTCACAAGGGCTCCTGGGGACGGGAGAAATTACCTACGGCTTCGTAGGTTACGAGACCGTAGGTTAAAGCGGCGGTAAGGGCTCCGCCAAGCCCATCCGGGCGACAATCGTTCACTCGCTGTCATATCCCCAGCTCAGGCGCGTATACGGAGGGTCAGGGAGGGGCCGGGACAGGGCGTGAAAGGCGCCGAAATCGACTGATCGGCCGCACTCCGCCATCTGCCGCGGACGCCTCCCTCGCCCCGCCCCCGCCCCGTCTCACAGCCCGGCGCGCACCTCCTCGGCCGTGGTGTCCCGGATCCCGCCGTCCAGCAGCAGCCAGCGCGTGATCCCGAGCGATTCGAGGAACGGCACGTCGTGGCTCGCCACGATCAGCGCCCCCTCGTACGCCTCGAGCGCCGCGGTCAGCCGGCGCACGCTCGCCATGTCCAGGTTGTTCGTCGGCTCGTCCAGCATCAGCAGCTGAGGCGCCGGCTCGGCCAGCAGCAGCGAGGCCAGAGCCGCACGGAACCTCTCCCCGCCCGAGAGGGTCCCGGCCGGCCGGTCCGCCCGCGCCCCCCGGAAGAGGAAATGGGCCAGTCGCGCCCTGATGCGGTTGTCCGTGGCGTCCGGCGCGAACCGCGCCACGTTCTCCACCACGCTCAACTCGTCGTCCAGCACATCCAGCCGCTGGGGCAGAAAGCGCAGCGGCAACGACACCGACGCCTCGCCGGACACCGGTTCCAGCTCGCCCGCCAGCGTCCGCAGCAGCGTGGTCTTCCCCGCGCCGTTACGGCCCACCAACGCGATGCGCTCGGGACCGCGCACCTCGAACGCACCCCGCACCCGTGCCCCGTAGGCGAGTTCCAGATCGCTCAGCAGCAGGACACCCTGGCCCGGATGGACCTTGGTGTGCGGCAGTTCGACCCTGATCTCGGCGTCGTCCCGCACCGCCTCGACGGCTTCGTCCAGTCGCTCCTTCGCCTCCGCCAGCCTGCCTGCGTGCATGATGCGGTGCTTGCCGGCAGACTCCTGCGCCGAGCGCTTGCGGGCGCCCATGACGATCTTCGGCTCGCGTTTGCTCTCCTGCATCTTCTGTCCGTAGCGCTTGCGCCGCGCCAGTTTCACCTGGGCCTCGGCGAGTTCGCGCTTCTGGCGGTGCACATCGGCCTCGGCGACCCGCACCATCCGCTCGGCGGCCTCCTGTTCCACGGCGAGCGCCTCCTCGTACGCCGAGAGGTTCCCGCCGTACCAGGTGACCGAGGCGTCCCGCAGATCGGCGATCTGGTCGACCCGTTCCAGGAGTTCCCGGTCGTGGCTGACGACGACGAGAACGCCGTTCCACGCGTCGACCGCCGCGTAGAGACGGCCGCGTGCGTACAGATCCAGGTTGTTGGTCGGTTCGTCCAGCAGCAGGACGTCCGGCCGGGCCAGCAGCAGCGCCGCCAGACGCAGCAGCACGCACTCGCCGCCCGACATCTCACCGATCGTGCGGTCGAGCCCGATGTGGCCGAGGCCGAGCTGGTCGAGCGTGGCGCGTGCCCGCTCCTCCACGTCCCAGTCGTCGCCGACGACGGCGAACCGCTCCTCGGCGACGTCACCCGCCTCGATGGCGTGCAGCGCGGCACGGGTCTCGGCGATGCCCAGGGCGGCGTCGACGCGCAACGCGGTGTCCAGGACCAGGTTCTGCGGCAGATACCCGACCTCGCCCGCCGTCCTGATGTGGCCCTCGGCCGGAGTGAGCTCCCCGGCGATCAGCCGCAGCAGGGTCGACTTGCCGGAGCCGTTGAGCCCGATGAGACCGGTACGGCCGGGTCCCACGGTGAGATCGAAGTTTTCGAGGACCGGGCTGCCGTCGGGCCAGGCGAAGGAGAGCGAGGAGCAGGTGAGGTGAGTGACAGGGGCAGACATAAGGAATCTCCCGGTTGCGAGGAAGGACAGGGGCAACGGGGCGAGACACCGGTCACTGGCTTTCCACGGAAGTTTCCCGGGGGTGGGGACCTGCCGGAAAGGAAGAGGGAAGCCCTGGTCGCGGAGGACGGCTCGAAGAGCTGAGGTCACACTCGGGCACGCGGACATGTGCGGACATGGCACGGCGCGCGACACGGTGTCTCAAGACCTCAGACGAGCAACGTCCTACTCCTATCGGCGACGACAAGGACGAGTTCGAAGGTACGGCGGCCCGGCGGGACGGGCAAGCGGATTAAAAGGTCCTGTCCCGCGCGAAGGCCCCGGGCGTCGTCAGCAGGGACCACCGAGCAGATGCGTCAGGCTCCGGTCCAGATCCAGGAAGCGGTGCTCGTCCCCCGAGGGGACCAGCTCCTGCGCGCGCCGCAGGAACCGGCGCAGCTCCGCCGTGTGCACGTGCACCATGGCGATGCCCTCGGCGGCGTGGAACTCCAGCACCGTGCGGTCGTATCCGAAGGGCCTGACGCGGACGTCCCCGACCCCGGCCGGCCCGTCCACCCCCGCCGCCAGCAGCTCCCGGGAGAACTCCCAGGACACCTCGGCCCCTTGCAGCGTCGCCGGCGCGGGGAACGCCATGCGCACGGCGAAGGGATCCGTGCGGTTGTAACTCAGCACCGCGGGCAGTGTTTCCATCTGCGGTGCTGATGCGACCATGCGGGCCTGCACGGACTGTTCGATTTCGGTGGACACGACCTGCTCCCTCTCGCGACCGGTGGAACGGTTTCCGGCACGTGCGGCGTCCGGCGCTCTTGTACAGACGACGGAACCCGCCGATCCGTGCACCGGAGCACGGCGTGAGCTGCGTCACCGCGTGCCGCTGCCTGCACGGGTGCCCACTTCCCGGCGGCCCACCCGGATCCATGCACCCTGGACGTCACGTGACCCGTGGGTTAGCTTCCAGCGCCATGAACGTCATGGGGAAGACGAGACGACTGATGTCACTGGGACTGTGCGGGGCGGCGCTGGCCGCCGCGCTGGCCGCGCCCGCGGCCCACGCCGCACCCGGCGAACGGCACGGGCCGGCCTGGACGCCCACCGACACGGGCGCCGACGCGCGTTTCCGCGGTCTCGCGGCCGTCAGCAGCCGTACGGCCTGGCTCGCGGGCTCGAAGGGCACCGTGCTGCGCACCACCGACGGCGGCCGGCACTGGCGCGACGTCTCGCCGCCGGGTGCGGCCGACGCGGGGCTGGAGTTCCGGGACATCGAGGCCTTCGACGCCCGGCGGGCCGTGGCCCTGGCGATCGGCGAGGGCGAGGCATCCCAGGTGTGGCGTACGGACGACGGCGGGGCCACCTGGACCGAGTCGTTCCGCAACACCGACGCCCGCGCGTTCTACGACTGCCTCACGTTCTTCGACAGCCGCCACGGCCTCGCCATGAGCGACCCCGTCGACGGACGGTTCCGCATCCTTTCCACCGCCGACGGGGGCCGCAGCTGGGACGTGCTGCCCAGCGCCGGCATGCCCGAGGCGCAGTCCGGCGAGGCCGGGTTCGCGGCCAGTGGCCAGTGCCTGGTCAGTTCCGGTCCGAAGGACGTCTGGCTGGCGACCGGCGGGGCGGCTGTCGCCCGGGTCCTGCACTCGCGCGACCGCGGACTGACGTGGACCGCGACCCCCTCGCCGATCCCGGCCGGCGACCCGGCACGGGGTGTCTTCGGCCTCGCCTTCAGGGACCGCGGTCACGGCATCGCGGTGGGCGGCGACTACCGCACCGACCAGCCCTCGCCCCGCGCCTCCGCCGTCACCTCCGACGGGGGCCGCGGCTGGCAGCCGTCCCGGACGCCGCCCGCCGCCTACCGCTCCGGCGTCGCCTGGCTGCCGCACAGCCGGTCGGCGGCCCTGGCGGTCGGCCCGACCGGCACGGACCTCACCACGGACGGCGGCCGTACCTGGCGCACGGTCGACACCGGCTCCTACGACACGGTCGACTGCACGGCGGACGGGAGTTGCTGGGCAGCCGGCGAGAAGGGGCGGGCCGCACGCGCGGTCATCCGCTGAGAACGGACGGCCGGACAGGCGTCGGTGCCTGTCCGGCGGTTCACAGCCGGTCGGTCCGAACCTGCTGACGGTACGGAGCGAGCGCGTCTGCCGTCTTCGTCGCGATGAACTCCGTGATCCGGTAGGCGCAGACGCCGTGGACGACGAACGGGTCGGACGCGGTGAGCCGTGTGATCGCGTCCCGGTCGTCGCCGACCGCGAGAATCACCCCGCCCTCGCGCGGGTTCTTGCGGCCGGAGGCGATGAACACCCCGGCCGCGTACTGGACGTCGAGCCAGGCGACGTGCTCCTCCAGCAGCGCGTCGACGCGGTCCAGCGGGGCGGTGTAGGCCAGCTCAAGTACGAACATGACCAGCAGGTTACGGGAGCGCCACCTGCGGCCCTGCGTTCGATTCGCCGCCCGGCCGCCCGTGCCGGCCGGTCTAAGCTGGCCTGCACCATGACGACACTCCGGATGCCCGCAGACGAGGCCGAGGCACGTGCCCTCCAGGACACCCTGCGCACCCGGGTGGTACTCGACGAGACGGGGCCGCCACCGGGCACCGGACGGGTGACGGGCGTCGACGTGGCCTACGACGACGAACGAGACGTCGTGGTGGCGGCGGCCGTCGTGCTGGACGCGGCCACCCTGGAGGTGGTGGCCGAGTCCACCGCCGTCGGGCAGGTCACCTTCCCGTACGTGCCGGGACTCCTCGCCTTCCGTGAGATCCCCACCGTGCTGGCCGCCCTGGAGTCCCTGCCCGTCGACCCGGGTCTCGTCGTCTGCGACGGCTACGGGCGGGCACACCCGCGCCGCTTCGGCCTCGCGAGCCACCTGGGCGTGCTCACCGGGCTCCCCGTCATCGGCGTCGCGAAGAATCCGTTCACCTTCTCCTACGAACAGCCGGGCCCCCACCGCGGCGACCGGTCCCCGCTGCTGGACGGGGACGAGGTCGTGGGGCAGGCGTTGCGCACCCAGGACGGGACCAAACCGGTGTACGTCTCCGTCGGACACCGCACGGGCCTGGACAACGCCTGCGCGCACACGCTGGTGCTGGCCCGCGACTTCCGTCAGCCGGAGACCACCCGCAGGGCCGACGCGTTGTGCAGGCGGGCGCTCCGTGAGGCGACCGCCTGAACGGCTTCCGGCGCCACCGGAGAGGACGGCGGACCGCTGTCGCGAGGTGGAGCGTCAGGCGGGCGAGAAGACGTGGTCGCTGATCAGCCGGGTGGCGCCGACGACCCCGGCGACCGGCCCGAGTTCGCCCGGCACGATCGGCAGATTGCCGGTCGCCAACGGCAGCGACTGGTGATAGATCTGGGTGCGGATGCTCGCCAGGAGGCGGTGGCCGAGCCCCGTGAGCCCGCCGCCGATGACGACCAGGCCGGGGTTGAAGAAGCTGACGAGGCCGGCGATGACGTGGCCGGTGCGCGTTCCGCCCTCGCGGATCAGGTCCTGGGCAGCGGTGTCCCCGGCGCCCGCGGCGGCCGACACGTCCGCCGCCGTCAGCCGCCCGGCCGACGCGAGCCGCTCGGCCAGTGCGGCCGAGCCGCCGGACCGGGCGAGTGCCGTCGCGTCGCGGGCCAGCGCGTTCCCGCTGAAGCAGGCTTCCAGACAGCCGGTGTTGCCGCAGGGGCACCGGGGCCCGTCCGGTTCCACCCGGATATGACCGATGTCGCCCGCGCTTCCGGTCACACCCCGGCGTACCTCGCCGTCGACGACGATGCCACAGCCGATCCCCGTCCCCAGTTTCACGCACAGGAAGTCGCGCACGGACCGGGCGGCGCCGGCCTGTTGCTCGCCCAGCGTCATCAGGTTCACGTCGTTGTCGACGAGGACCGGACAGCCGAGCTCGCGGCTCATCGCCTCGCGGACCGGGAAACCGTTCCACCCGGGCATGATCGGAGGTGCCACGGGGACACCCTCCGGGAACCGGACGGGTCCCGGCACACCGATCCCGGCACCGTCGAAGTGCTCCACCGACGTCGTCCGGCGCAGCCGGTCGACCAGCGCCAGCACCTGCTCGAGGACCGCGACCGGGCCGTCCCGCACATGCAGCGGTGCGGCCAGATGGCCGATGATCTCCAACTCCGCGTTGCTGACCGCGACATCCACGGAGGTGGCGCCGATGTCCACACCGAGGAAACGGAACGACGGGGCGACCCGGACGTTGTACGAGCGGCGGCCGCCGCGGGAGGCGGCGAGGCCGTCGGGGACGATCAGCCCGGACTCCGTCAGCCGCTCGATCTCGAACGCGAGCTTGGAACGCGAGAGTTCCACCAGACCGCCCAGAGCGACCCGGGACTGCGGCCCGAGGTCGCGCAGCAGGCGGAGCAGACGGGCCTGATGCAGATTGGCCGGTCGGACCGTCGAGCTCCTCACGCCGCCCCCGTGGTGGTAAGTGTCTCGGCCCTGACCGATGTTCGGGCTCGGGTCGCGTCGGACGGTAGCACCGTGCCGACCGTGGGAAAAGATACTTATGCGCCGACTCGCAGGACTTTCCATCGGTCAGGGACAAAGCCGGTGTGCCGAAGCGGTGTGCGGCAGGCCGGTTCGGCGCCGCCCGTCCGTGCGCAGACGGCAGGGCCCGGTGGGGGGAGTGGTCGGACTCCGCCCCACCGGGCCCGGTGCGCTGCTCGCGTGGTCCTTGCGGATCACGGCTCAGCGGCCGTCAGGACCCCTGTCCCGCATCCCGACGTCGGACTGCGCGGCGGCCTTCTTGATCGCTGCGGCCTCGCGCTGGTCGAGGACTCCTTCCTTCCGCAGCACGGTGACGAGGTCCCCGACGTGGGAGACGAACGCGCCGTGGTTCTTCCAGGCCCGGTGGTCCTCGATCAGCTCGTTGATCGTGCAGCCGTTGGCCGTGACACGGTTCGGGACACCGGTGTTGACCAGACCGGTGAACACGGTGGACCGGTCGTCCGTCTCGGCGCAGTCGGCCGGCGGCTTGCCGTCGACGACCGTGAGGGACAGTGACTTCGGGGTGGACGTGTTACCGGCCTTGTCACTGGCCCGGTAGAGCAGGGTGTGGCTCCCGGACTTGGTGATCGCCACCGGGCCGGAGTACCCGAGGTAGGGCCCGCCGTCGAGCGAGTACTCGATGCCGGCCACACCCGACTCCGTGTCGGACGCGGTCACCGCCACCGTCGCGCTGCCCACGTACGCACCGGCGTCGTCCTTCGTCCCGGAAACGGACGCCGACACCTCCGGCGCGGTCCGGTCCTCGGGCGGAGCCGCCACGACGGTGAACTTCACCGACTGCACGGCGGAGGTGTTGCCCGCCCGGTCCGCGGCCCGGTAGGAGAGGGTGTGCTGGCCCGTGGTGCTGACGGCGACGGGGGCGGTGTAGGGCTTGTACGTGGTGTCGTCGAGGGCGTATTCGATGGTGCCGATGCCGGATTCGGTGTCGGAGGCGGTCACGGTCACGGTCGCGGTGGAGACGTACGCTCCGGCGCTGTTCTTGGTTCCGGTGACGGTGGCGGAGGTGTCGGGTGGGGTGGTGTCCTTCGGGGGTTGGGGTGCGGCGACGGTGAAGGTGACCGACTTGGCGGTGGAGGTGTTTCCGGCCTTGTCGGTGGCCCGGTAGGAGAGGGTGTGCTGGCCCGTGGTGTTCACGGCGACGGGGGCGGTGTAGGGCTTGTACGGGGTGCCGTCGAGGGCGTATTCGATGGTGGCGACGCCCGATTCGGTGTCCGTGGCGGTCACGGTGACCGTGGCGCTGTCGAGGTATTCGCCGGCGTCGTTCTTCGTTCCGGCGACGGAGGCCGAGACCGCGGGCGCCGTTTCGTCCTGGGGCGGGGCGGCTACGACGGTGAAGGTCACGGACTTCGGGGTGGAGGTGTTTCCGGCCTTGTCGGTGGCCCGGTAGGAGAGGGTGTGCTGCCCGGTGGTGTTCACGGCGACGGGACTGGTGTAGGGCTTGTACGGGGTGTCGTCGAGGGCGTATTCGATGGTGCTGACGCCGGATTCGGTGTCGGAGGCGGTCACGGTCACGGTCGCGGTGGAGACGTACGCTCCGGCGCTGTTCTTGGTTCCGGTGACGGTGGCGGAGGTGTCAGGTGGGGTGGTGTCCTTCGGGGGTTGGGATGCGGCGACGGTGAAGGTGACCGACTTGGCGGTGGAGGTGTTTCCGGCCTTGTCGGTGGCCCGGTAGGACAGGGTGTGCTGTCCAGCGGTGCTGACGGCGACGGGACTGGTGTAGGGCTTGTACGTGGTGCCGTCGAGGGCGTACTCGATGGTGGCGACGCCCGATTCGGTGTCCGTGGCGGACACGGTGACCGTCGCGGTGCCGACGTACTCCCCGGCGCTGTTCTTGGTCCCGGCGACGGACGCGGACGCCTCGGGGGCGGTGGCGTCCCCGCCGGGAGCGGCCGTGACGACCAGCTCGCCCACCATCATCTGGTGGCCCGGCATGGCGCAGAAGTACCGGTAGACGCCGGGCGTGAGCGTGACCTCCGCCGAGTGCTTGCCGCCCTCCGCATCGAAGGGGCTCGCCAGGATGTTCAGGCTGACATCGTTGTTGTAGTCGCCGTTCGCCGAGTCGAACGTGAGCGTGTGCGTCAGCCCCGTCGTGTTGCCCGTCGCCGCGCTGCTCTCGAACACGATGGTCGTCCTGCCCGCCACCGCGGTGGCGGGAGCCGACGTGTACTCGGTGTAGTCGTCGCCGGCCGTCCAGGTGAGCACCTGGTTCGCCGCCGCCGGCTCCGCCGAGCGGTTCGCCGCGGCGTACGCGGCCGGAACGGCCAGGGCGAACGCGGTGAAGACCACCGCCATCAGCGCCATCAGCGCCGGATGCTCACCGAACCGGTCACGTAGCGCAGATCTTGAGGGGGGCGGATCCGTCTGGTCATGGAGCAGTCTTCTGGACACTGCTGCACCTTTCGGGAAATCGCTGGTGCGGCACCGCATAGGACTCACGGCCCCGCCTGCTGGACGATCAGTCGCCGGGATGAGCGCGTTCCGAGGTACGAGTGGCTGCTCACGGGACCGGCAGCCCGGCCCGGGCGGGAGGGTGCGCGCAGCCTCCTCCAACGTGGCAACGTCGGGAAGTTAGCGGTTCTTTTGACTATTCGCCAAGACCTATGACGAGAATCCAACGAACTTTGACCTGAGTCTGGAAAAACTGGATGCCCGGCCGCTACGGTGTCCAGCGTTCCGAGGTGAATCCCTCCACCCAGTCGGTCCGGTGCCGGCCGCAGCCGGCCCATCGAGCCGAGTCAGAGCTCACGTCAGGTCCTGGCCCCGTCCGACCGCCGCCACCCGAAGTCCGGTCCGGCGACCGTCCCGCCCCCGGCGGGAGCGCACGCCAGGCGCACCACGCGTACCGCCGTGACACGGCAGCTGCCGTCGTCGGCGGCTCGGACCACGACCACGAGACGACCGCGTGCACCTTCGCGTTTCGAGGAATTGGAGAGCGATGTTCGACTCAGACTCAGGTATGAGACGCCACTTCTCCCGGCGGGCGTTCGCCACCGGGGCGGCGGCCGCGGCGGTCGTGCCCACGGTGCTGGGCGCTACCGCGGCCGTATCGAAGGACAAGCCCGGCGAGGGCAACGGGCAGGGGAACAACAAGGGAACCGTCCGTCGGCTGACCCTGTACATGGAGAAGCTGCCGAACGGGGAGATGGGCTACGGCCTCGAGCCCGGCAAGGCGTCCGTGCCCGGCCCGCTCATCGAGCTGACCGAGGGCGACACGATGAACATCGAGGTCGTCAACAACCTGGACGTCGCCGCGAGTCTGCATGTGCACGGCGTGGACTACGACGTGGCGAGCGACGGAACCAAGATGAATGACAGCGTTGTCGAACCCGGTGGCCGCCGGACGTACGTCTGGCGCACCCACGCGCCGGGGCCCAACCACGACGGCACGTGGGAGACGGGCAGCGCCGGCTACTGGCACTACCACGATCACCAGGTGGGCACCGAGCACGGCACGGGAGGCCTCAAGAAGGGGCTGTACGGGCCGGTCGTCGTACGCAGGAAGGGCGACGTGCTGCCCGACAAGCAGTTCACCGTGGTGTTCAACGACATGACGATCAACAACAGGGCCCACCACGACGTCCCGACGCTCAAGGCCGTCGTCGGCGAGCGGGTGGAGTTCATCGTCATCACGCACGGGGAGTTCTTCCACACCTTCCACGTGCACGGACACCGCTGGGTCGACAACCGCACCGGCCTCATGCAGGGACCCAAGGACGAGACCCGCGTGATCGACACCAAGACCGTCGGCCCGGGGGACTCCTTCGGCTTCCAGGTGGTGGCGGGCGCCCGGGTCGGGGCGGGCAACTGGATGTACCACTGCCATGTCCAGAGCCACGCGGACATGGGCATGGTCGGGATCTTCCAGGTGGCCGACGCCGACGGCAACGTCCCCGGTGGCGGCGGGATGGAGGGGATGGAAGGGATGGCCCACCACTAGCGTCTCCCGCACGCTCCCCGCGCCTCCCCGGTACGGCGTGTCGCCGAGCGAGAGCGCGTCACAGCGGCGGGTCCCGTGACCGGGCGCACGGTCAACGCCTGCCCCCTGCCGTCCGGGCCGGTTCCTGCCGTCCGGGCCGGTTCCTGCCGTCCGGGCCGGTTCCCGCCGTCCGGGCCGGTTCCCGCCGTCCGGGCCGGCCCCCGCCGTCCGGGCCGGCGGCAGCCCGAGAACAGGACAAGGCCCCATCCCCTGATCGCTCTTCCGATTCCGGATCGAGTCAAGGAGTAAGCATGGGCAAGAGAGACCCGTTCACACGGTCGAGGAGAAGCGGAGCCCCGCCCGCGCCGGGCGGGCGACCGAGGCGGCGGGTGCGCCCCTGGCGCCGGGCGGTCGTCATGCTGTCGAGCGCCGCGCTGAGCGTCGGGCTGTCCACGCTGCCCGCCGTGCAGGCCCAGGCGAAACCGGCCGACAGCGCCGGGGAGCGAGCCGCCGCGGCCGACTCCGGCGTGAACGTGCTCGTCTTCCACGGGCCTGCCGCCCAGCAGGACGACCCGGTGAAGAAGGCCGCGGCGGCGATCGCGAAGCTCGGCTCCGAGAACGGGTTCAAGGTCGTCGAGTCCGAGGACGCGAGCGTGTTCAACGCCGCCGGCCTCGCCGACTACCGAGGCGTGGTGTTCCTGTCGGCCGACGGTGTGACGCTCAGTGCCGAGGAGGAGGCCGCGTTCAAGGCGTACATCAGTGACGGCGGCGGTTTCGTCGGCGTGCACGACGCCGCGCGGGCCCAGTCCGACTCCTCCTGGTTCACCGGGCTGATCGGCAGCCGTCCGGCGCTGGGTCTGCCCGACGCCGAGAAGGTCGTCGAGAGCGCGGTCAGCGGGGACAACCCGCCGAACGAGTCGAAGGACAAGCTGTTCGACGGCAAGAACGACACCAAGTGGCTGACCTTCGATCCGACCGGCTGGGTCACCGCGAAGCTCGCCAAGCCCGTCGCGATCGTCAACTACGCGCTGACCTCCGGCAATGACTACACGGGACGCGACCCCAAGGACTGGAAACTCCAGGGGTCGGACGACGGCAAGACGTGGAAGACCCTGGACACTCGGAGCGGCGAGACCTTCACCTCGCGCGGCCAGACCAGGCAGTTCCAGTTCACCAACAAGGACGCCTACCAGAACTACCGGCTGGAGATCACCGCGAACGGCGGTGAGCCGCTGATCCAGCTCGCCGAGCTGCGGCTCTTCACCGCCAACCCGACGCCGCCGCAGGACTCGAAGGTCCAGCAGGCCGTCGTCGACGTGACGGACCGCCGGCACCCGGCCAACAAGGGGCTGCCCCTCAACTGGACCCGCTCCGACCAGTGGATCAACTGGGACCCCAACCCCATCGGCAAGGTCCACACCCTCGCCCAGGTGGAGGAGAACGCGTACAAGCCGGGCCTCAGCGCCAACGGCCCCTTCCACCCGATCTCGTGGTGCCGTGACTACGAGGGCGGCAGGTCCTTCTACACCGGCATGGGGCGCACCGAGGAGAGCTACACCAGCGACCCGAAGTTCCAGGACCACCTCCTCGGCGCCATCGAGTGGACCACCGGCATGGTGCGGGGTGACTGTCAGGCCACCATCGCGTCCAACTACACCACCGAGCGGCTGACCGCCCAGAACAAGGCCGGGCAGCTGGACCAGATCGGTGAGCCGCACGGTCTGACCATGGCGCCCGACGGCAAGGCCTTCTACATCGGCAAGGCCGCCTGCCCGTCCGGAGCGGTCGTCGACTGGAACGACCCCAAGGTCGGCCTGGGCTGCGGCACCATCCACCAGTGGGACCCCGCCACCAAGAAGGTCAAACTGCTCACCACGCTCGACGTGATGGGGAACCGGGGCAGTGGCGACGAACTGGTCAAGAACGAGGAAGGCCTCATCGGCATCACCCTCGACCCGAAGTTCGAGAAGAACGGGTGGATGTACATCTTCTGGATGCCGCACGACTCGATCGACCGTGACAAGCGGATCGGCCAGCGGACGGTCTCCCGGCTCACCTACGACTTCGGGTCGGACTCCATCGACCAGGGCACCCGCAAGGACCTGCTGCACTGGGACACCCAGATCCACAGCTGCTGCCACGCCGGTGGCGGGATGGCCTTCGACAGGAACGGCAATCTCTACATCGGCTCCGGTGACAACAACTCCTCGGGCGGCTCGGGAGGGTACTCCGGGAACAACTGGACCGAGGAGTACAAGGGTGTCTCCTTCCAGGACGCCCGCCGCACGGCCGGCAACACGAACAACCTGAACGGGAAGATCCTCCGGATCCACCCCGAGCCGGACGGCACGTACACCATTCCCCAGGGCAACCTCTTCCCGCCGGGAACGGACAAGACCCGTCCCGAGATCTATGTGATGGGTGTCCGCAACATCGCGCGGCTGTCCGTCGACCCGGTGCACAACTGGCTGAACGCCGGCTGGGTCGGCCCGGACGCCGGCGCGCCCGATCCCGAGCTGGGTCCGGCCAAGTACGAGACGGCCACGGTCATCACGTCCGCGGGCAACCAGGGCTGGCCGTACTGCATGGGGAACAAGCAGCCCTACCGCGACCGCAGCAACACCGACGCCAAGAAGCTCACCGGCTGGTACGACTGCGACCACCTCAAGAACGAGTCGCCGCGCAACACCGGTCTGACGGACATCCCGGCGGCCCGCGACAACATGATCTGGTTCTCGCCCCAGGGCGGCGGCCCGGTCTACCCCGAGCGCTCCGACGGCAGCGGCCTGCCGTCGTACGTCGAGAGCGAGGCCACGTACACGGAGCCGTACTTCAAGGGCGGCGGCCAGGCCGTCATGTCGGGTCCGACCTACCACCGCTCCCAGGTGAACACGGAGAGCGGCGACGCCTGGCCGGCGTACTGGGAGGACAAGTGGTTCATCGGCGACGAGTCCAACGCCAACAACCGCGTCGCGGTGACGGTCGACCCGGACCGCGTCAAGGACGCGGGCGCGCCGGCCTTCGGTGAGGACCTCCGCAGCATCATCGCGCCCGGCGGCGGGGCCACCCAGCTGCAGAGCTGGATGGACGCCAAGTTCGGTCCCGACGGCGCCCTGTACATGCTCGACTACGCGGGCGGCTTCTTCAGCCTGCACCCCAACCAGAAGCTCATCCGCATCAGCTACCACGGTGGGCCGGCCACCCCGAACCCGCAGGCCGCGGGAGCGCGCGTGGTCACGCAGAGCAAGCCGAAGACGGTGGCCTTCTCCGGCGCCAGGGCCGGCGGGGTGGCGTGGGAGTGGGACTTCGGCGACGGCAGCGCGCCCTCGCACGAGGCCGCTCCGACGCACACGTACGCCGACTACGGCACGTACCACGCGAAGCTGACGGTCACCTACGCGGACGGTGAGAAGGCCACCGCGACGATCGACGCGAAGGCCGGCTGCTCCGCTCCGGACGCACGCAGGACCGTGAGGCTGCTCGACACCGACACGGGTGTGGCCAACCACAAGGCCGGTGGCGGCTGCACCGTCAACGACCTGATCGACGACGAGGCGTCCTGGCCGAACCACGGCGAGTTCGTCAGTCACGTCAGCAGTGTGGTCAACGACCTCCGCAAGCAGGACGTCCTGGACAACAAGGAGGCGTCGGCGATCGGCAAGGCCGCCGCGCAGAGCCGGATCGGCAAGGTCGCCGGATACCGCCCGCTCTTCGACGGGACGGCGGCGAGCCTGGCCGACTGGCGGCAGGCGGGGCCGGGGAAGTTCTCGCTCCAGTCCGACGGCACCCTGCGCACCTCCGGCGGCATGGGGATGCTCTGGTACGCCGGGAAGGAGCTCGGGGACTTCTCCGTGAGACTCCGGTTCCGGGACGTGGCGCCGGGCACCGCCCATGCCAACACGGGCGTCTTCATCAGGTTCCCGGATCCACGGACGCCCCTGGCCGACCGTCCGGCCGGCAGTTGCGGGACGGTCGGCTCGGCCCGCACCGCCCAGGAGTGGCTCGCCGTCTACTGCGGACAGGAGATCCAGATCTACGACGGCTCCGGGGGCGAGGCCCAGAAGACCGGCTCGGTGTACAACTTCAAGCCGGTGGGTCTCGACAAGGCGGGGGTGACCCCCAAGGGCCAGTGGAACGACTACGAGATCCGTGCGGTCGGACAGCACTACACGATCATCCGCAACGGCGAGGTGATCAACGAGTTCGACAACACACCGGGCAAGGCGTCGTCCCGGGCGGGCGACCCGCCCACGGACCTGCGCCAGTTCCTCAGCGGGTACATCGGGCTGCAGAACCACAGCGACAACGACCTGGCCGAGTTCCGCGACATCCGGGTGCGGAACCTGTAGCAGGGGCGCATGCGGGCAAGCAGGCCGGGACCGCGGCCGTGGGGCCGCGGTCCCGGCCGCGTCCCCGCCGGTGGGCGGCCGTTCCTCCACGCGATGCCGCCCGGCACCGCGAGGCGTGAGGAACGGCCGTCCTGCTGTCCCGGGAAAGCGCCGGGATCAGCAGTCAGGTGACCGGCCTGGTCGAACGTCAAGCTGAGTATCCGTACGGATGGCGCCCGCCGATCATGGTCGGCAGTCTGGACACATGAACGCATCTCGCTCGCATGTCCGAACCGCTCCCCTCCACCCCGCTCAGCGCCGCGTGGCGGCGGGCATGCTGATCGGGGGTGCCGTCGCCTTCGTCTGGGCCGGGGCGATCCTCTACACCCTGGCGTCCTGGATCCTCTAGGCCGCCCGGGGCTGCCGGGGCGTCAGCGCACGTCCGCCACCCGGAAGCGCAGACCGGCGCCGCGCAGCCGCTCCAGCAGCGCGTCTCCCATGGCGACGGCCGTCGTGACCTGCCCCGAGGTGGGCGGCAGCTCGTCGAGCGCCAGGCACAGCGCCGATTCCGCCAGCATCTTCGCCGTCTCGCCGTAACCCGGATCACCGCCCGAGACCTCGGTGAGGACCCGGCGGCCACCGCCCTCGCCGACGAACCGGACCGTGAACCAGCTCCGGTCGCGGCGCTCCTCGTCCGGGCCGGACCCGGGCTCGTAGCGGTCCATCAGCCAGCTCCGTACCGCCGGAACCTGCGCCGCGCCGACCAGCACCCCCACCGCCGCGGTGCCTGCCAGGGCCAGCGGGAGATGCTTCACCGAGGCGTAGTGCCGGTAGCGGAAGTCGGGGCCGTAGCGGGGGAGTGCGCGGGCCGAACGCTTCACGATCTGCGCGTCGAGCGTCGGCAGGGGCAGCGCCCAGGTGCCGGTCTCCGCGCTGAAGCGGGGCACGCCGAGCGGGGCGGCGGCGCGGCGGGCGACCAGCCGGGGCTCGTGGAGACGGCGCTCCCTGGCGGCGCGCACCATCTGCGGGCCGCGGCCCATGATGGTGAGGGTGGAGGCCAGCGTGCCGCCCGAGATGAAGGCGTTGGAGCGGACGAATCCGTCGATGCGGAGCGGAACGTCCTCGGGCAGCTGCTGGACCGTGAAGTACACGCCCAGATCGTGCGGTACGGAGTCGAAGCCGCACGCGTGCAGGATCCGGGCCCCGGTCTCGCGCGCCCGGGCGTCGTGCTCCAGATACGTCCGGTCGGCGAACTCCGGCTCACCCGAGAGATCCGTGTAGTCCGTCCCCGCCTCGGCGCAGGCGGCGACCAGCTTCTTTCCGTACCAGATGTACGGGCCGACGGTGGTGGCCACCACATGGGTGGACTCGGCCAGTTCGCGCAGCGCGTCCGCGTCGTCGGCGTCGGCGCGCAGCAGCGGCAGGTCCGCGCAGTGGGGATGCAGCGCGGTGAGCCGGTCGCGCAGCTCTTCCAGTTTGGCGCGATTGCGCCCCGCCAGGGCCCAGCGGCAGCCGTCCGGGGCGTGGGCCGCCAGATACGCGGCGGTGAGTTCACCCACGAAGCCGGTAGCGCCGAAGAGGACTACGTCATAGGGGCGTGGTGCCCCGCTCTGCCTGTTCACGAGTGCCTCCGCGAGGGCTGCGCCGATGTGGCAGGCAGAGGGTAGCGGAGCTGTACGTGGCGCTGCGCGACCGGGGAGGCCGCGTGCGAGAAGATCAGCCACGAAGGAACTAAGCGCTTGCTCGCTCCAAGGGGTTGTGCGGAGGGCGGCGCGTTCTTAGCATCATCGATGTTACATCGGTTGTGTCATACCGCCGGAGGCTCGATGGCAACGACAGGGAACGGCTCGCACGGGTCGCGCGGCCCGCTGGCCGGGGTGCGCGTGGTCGAGCTGGCGGGCATCGGGCCCGGCCCGTTCGCCGCGATGCTCCTGGCCGATCTGGGCGCCGACGTGGTGCGGGTCGACCGGCCCGGCGGGGCCGGCCTCGGCATCGAGCCGGCCGGTGACCTCACCAACCGCAACAAGCGCTCCGTCCTGGTCGACCTCAAGGCCGCGACCGGTCCGGACACGGTCCTGGACCTGGCCGAGCGCGCGGACGTCCTGATCGAGGGCTACCGGCCCGGGGTCGCCGAACGCCTGGGCGTCGGACCGGACGCCTGCCTGGCCCGCAATCCTCAGCTCGTCTACGGACGGATGACCGGCTGGGGCCAGGACGGCCCCCTCGCGGAGCGGGCCGGGCACGACATCGCCTACATCGCCGTCACCGGGGCCCTCTCGATGATCGGCACGGCGGGGGAGCCGCCCGTCGTCCCGGCCAACCTGCTCGGCGACTACGCCGGCGGCTCGCTCTACCTCGTCGTCGGCATCCTCGCCGCCCTCCAGCACGCCCGGACCCCCGGCGGCAGCGGACAGGTCGTCGACGCGGCGATCGTCGACGGCACCGCGCACCTCACCATGATGATCCACGGCATGCTGCAGGCCGGTGGCTGGCAGGACCGGCGCGGCTCCAACCTCCTGGACGGGGGCTGCCCGTTCTACGGCTCGTACGAGACCGCCGACGGCGCCCACATGGCGGTCGGGCCGCTCGAGAAGCGGTTCTACGCCGAGTTCACCGAACTCCTCGGCATCGCCGAGACCGCACCCGACCGGGGCGACCTCGCCCGCTGGGACGAACTGCGCGCCCTCGTCGCCGCCCGGTTCCGCACCCGCACCCGGGCCGAGTGGACCGAGGTCTTCGACGGCTCGGACGCCTGCGTGGCCCCCGTTCTCTCCCTGCGCGAGGCACCGCACCACCCGCACCTCGCCGCCCGCTCCACCTTCGTCGAACACGGCGGACTCACCCAGCCCGCGCCCGCGCCCCGGTTCTCGGCCACGCCCTCCTCGGTGCACAGCGGACCGGCCCTGCCGGGCGCGGACACCGAAGCCGTCGCCGCCGACTGGGGCGTACCGGCCCTGCGGACCACCCGGAAGGACACGACCGACTGATGCAGCGGCAGATCTTCACCGAGGAGCACGACGCGTTCCGCGAGACGGTCCGCACCTTTCTGTCCAAGGAAGTCCTCCCGTACTACGAACAGTGGGAGAAGGACGGCATCGTCTCGCGCGAGGCCTGGCGCGCCGCCGGCCGGCAAGGGCTGCTCGGCCTCGCCGTGCCCGAGGAGTACGGGGGCGGCGGTAACACCGACTTCCGCTACAGCGCCGTCCTCGCCGAGGAGTTCACCCGGGCGGGCGCCCCCGGCCTCGCGCTCGGCCTGCACAACGACATCATCGGCCCCTACCTCACCGGTCTCGCCACCGAGGAGCAGAAGCGGCGCTGGCTGCCCGGCTTCTGCAGCGGCGAGATCATCACCGCCATCGCGATGACCGAACCCGGCGCCGGCTCCGACCTCCAGGGCATCCGCACCACCGCCGAGGACAAGGGCGACCACTGGCTGCTCAACGGCTCCAAGACGTTCATCTCCAACGGCATCCTCGCCGACCTCGTGGTCGTCGTCGCGAAGACCACCCCGGACGGCGGCGCGAAGGGCCTCTCGCTGATCGTCGTCGAACGCGGCGCCGAGGGCTTCGAACGCGGCCGCAACCTCGAAAAGATCGGCCAGAAGTCCCAGGACACCGCGGAGTTGTTCTTCCACGACGTGCGCGTCCCCAAGGAGAACCTCCTCGGTGAACTCAACGGCGCCTTCCTCCACCTGATGACCAACCTCGCCCAGGAACGGATGGGCATAGCCGTCGCCGGGATCGCCGCCGCCGAGCACCTCCTGGAGATCACCACCACCTACGTCAAGGAGCGCGAGGCCTTCGGGCGTCCGCTCTCCAAGCTCCAGCACATCCGCTTCGAGATCGCGGAGATGGCCACCGAGTGCGCCGTCACCCGCGCCTTCCTCGACCGGTGCATCGTCGACCACTCGGACGGGACACTCGACGCCGTGCACGCCTCCATGGCGAAGTGGTGGGCGACCGAACTGCAGAAGCGCGTCGCGGACCGCTGTCTGCAACTGCACGGCGGATACGGCTACATGGCGGAGTTCCCGGTGGCCAGGGCCTTCACCGACGGCCGTATCCAGACCATCTACGGAGGAACGACCGAGATCATGAAGGAGATCATCGGCCGCTCGCTGCTCGCCTGACCGCGTTCGCCACCACGCCCGCGCCACCACCCTCGAAAGGCAGCTGTCTTGAGTACCGAAGCATTCGTCTACGACGCGATCCGCACCCCGCGCGGCCGCGGCAAGGCCAACGGGGCCCTGCACGGCACCAAGCCGATCGACCTCGTCGTCGGCCTGATCCACGAGCTCCGCGGCCGCTTCCCGGGCCTGGACCCGGCGGCCATCGACGACATCGTCCTCGGTGTGGTCAGCCCGCTCGGCGACCAGGGGTCCGACATCGCGCGCATCGCCGCCATCGCGGCCGGCCTCCCCGACACCGTCGCGGGAGTCCAGGAGAACCGCTTCTGCGCCTCGGGCCTGGAGGCGGTCAACCTCGCGGCCGCCAAGGTCCGTTCGGGCTGGGAGGACCTCATCCTGGCGGGCGGCGTCGAGTCGATGTCCCGCGTCCCGATGGGCTCCGACGGCGGCGCCTGGGCCATGGACCCGATGACGAACTACGAGACCGGCTTCGCGCCGCAGGGCATCGGCGCCGACCTCATCGCGACCATCGAGGGCTTCTCGCGCCGCGACGTCGACGAGTTCGCCGCCCTGTCCCAGGAGCGGGCGGCCGAGGCGTGGAAGGACGGCCGCTTCGCTCGGTCCGTCGTCCCCGTCAAGGACCGCAACGGCCTCGTCGTCCTCGACCACGACGAGCACATGCGCCCCGGCACCACGGCCGACTCCCTCGCGGCGCTCAAGCCGTCCTTCGCGGCCATCGGCGAGATGGGCGGCTTCGACGCGGTGGCTCTCCAGAAGTACCACTGGGTGGAGAGGATCGACCACGTCCACCACGCGGGCAACTCCTCCGGCATCGTCGACGGAGCCGCCCTCGTCGCGATCGGCTCGAAGGAGATCGGGGAGCGCTACGGACTCACCCCGCGCGCCCGGATCGTCTCCGCCGCCGTCTCCGGATCCGAGCCCACCATCATGCTCACCGGTCCCGCGCCCGCCACCCGCAAGGCGCTCGCCAAGGCCGGCCTGACCATCGACGACATCGACCTCGTCGAGATCAACGAGGCCTTCGCCGGCGTCGTGCTGCGCTTCGTCCGCGACATGGGGATCTCCCTCGACAAGGTCAACGTCAACGGCGGCGCCATCGCGCTCGGCCACCCGCTCGGCGCCACCGGCGCGATGATCCTCGGCACGCTCATCGACGAACTGGAGCGCCGCGACGAGCGCTACGGCCTCGCCACCCTCTGCGTCGGCGGCGGCATGGGCGTCGCCACCGTCATCGAGCGTCTCTGACCGTTCCCCTTCCTACGGAGAAGACAAGCAAATGACCGAGAGCACGACCATTCGCTGGGAACAGGACGAGACCGGCGTCGTCACCCTCGTACTCGACGACCCCCACCAGTCCGCCAACACGATGAACCAGGCCTTCCGGGACTCCATCGAGGCCGTCGCCGACCGCGCCGAGGCCGAGAAGGACTCCATCCGAGGCATCATCTACGCCTCCGCCAAGAAGACCTTCTTCGCGGGCGGCGATCTCAAGGACATGATCAGGATCGGCCCCGAGAACGCCCAGGCCGCGTTCGACGCCGGCACCGCGATCAAGAGGTCGCTGCGCCGCATCGAGACCCTCGGCAAGCCCGTCGTCGCCGCGATCAACGGCGCGGCCCTCGGCGGCGGTTACGAGATCGCCCTCGCCTCCCACCACCGCGTCGCCCTGGACGCCCCCGGCTCGCGCATCGGCCTGCCGGAGGTGACCCTCGGCCTGCTGCCCGCCGGTGGCGGCGTCACCCGCACCGTGCGCCTCATGGGGATCGCCGACGCGCTGCTCAAGGTGCTGCTCCAGGGCACCCAGTACACGCCGCGGCGCGCCCTGGAGAACGGCCTGGTCCACGAGGTCGCGGCCACCCCCGAGGAGATGCTGGCCAAGGCCCGCGCCTTCATCGAGGCGAACCCCGAGTCCCGGCAGCCCTGGGACGTCAAGGGCTACCGGATCCCCGGCGGCACCCCGTCGAACCCCAAGTTCGCCGCCAACCTGCCGGCCTTCCCGGCCAACCTGAAGAAGCAGCTCGCCGGCGCCCCCATGCCCGCCCCGCGCAACATCCTGGCCGCGGCCGTCGAGGGCGCGCAGGTCGACTTCGAGACCGCGCTCACCATCGAGGCCCGCTACTTCACCGAGCTGGTCACCGGCCAGGTGTCGAAGAACATGATCCAGGCGTTCTTCTTCGACCTCCAGGCCGTCAACTCCGGCGCCAGCCGCCCCCAGGGCATCGAGGAGCGCCAGGTCCGCAAGGTCGCCGTCCTCGGCGCCGGGATGATGGGTGCGGGCATCGCCTACTCCTGCGCCCGGGCCGGCATCGACGTCGTCCTCAAGGACGTCTCCGCGGAGGCCGCGGCCAAGGGCAAGGCGTACAGCGAGAAACTGCTCGACAAGGCGCTCTCCCGCGGCCGGACGACCGAGGCGCAGCGCGACGAACTGCTGGCCCGCATCACCCCGACCGGCGACCCGGCCGACCTCGCGGGCTGCGACGCCGTCATCGAGGCCGTGTTCGAGGACACCGCGCTCAAGCACAAGGTGTTCCAGGAGATCCAGGACATCATCGAGCCGGACGCCCTGCTCTGCTCCAACACGTCCACGCTGCCGATCACCGTGCTGGCCGAAGGAGTCGCGCGCCCCGTCGACTTCATCGGGCTGCACTTCTTCTCGCCCGTCGACAAGATGCCGCTCGTCGAGATCATCAAGGGCGAGAAGACCGGCGACGAGGCGCTGGCCCGCGCCTTCGACCTGGTCCGCCGGATCAAGAAGACGCCGATCGTCGTCAACGACTCGCGCGGCTTCTTCACCTCGCGCGTCATCGGCCAGTTCATCAACGAGGGCGTCGCCATGGTGGGCGAGGGCGTCGAGCCGGCGTCCGTCGAGCAGGCCGCCGCGCAGGCGGGCTACCCGGCCAAGGTGCTCTCCCTGATGGACGAGCTGACGCTCACCCTGCCGCGCAAGATCCGCAACGAGACGCGCAAGGCCGTGGAGGAGGCGGGCGGCAGCTGGGCGGGCCACCCCTCCGACGCGGTCATCGACCGGATGGTCGACGAGTTCGGCCGCCCCGGACGCAGCGGCGGCGCGGGCTTCTACGACTACGACGAGAGCGGCGGGCGCACCCGTCTGTGGCCCGGGCTGCGCGAGCACTTCGGGGGCTCCGGGGGTCGCTCCCCGGATGGACACAGCACGAAGCCGGACACGGACATCTCCTTCACGGACATGCAGGAGCGGATGCTCTTCTCCGAGGCCCTGGACAGCGTCCGCTGCCTCGAGGAGAACGTCCTGATCACCGTCGCCGACGCCAACATCGGCTCCATCATGGGCATCGGCTTCCCGCCGTGGACCGGCGGCGTGCTCCAGTACATCAACGGTTACGAGGGCGGCCTGCCCGGCTTCGTGGCCCGCGCCCGGGAACTCGCCGAGCGGTACGGGGACCGGTTCCTGCCGCCCCCGCTGCTGGTGGCGAAGGCGGAGAAGGGCGAGACCTTCCACGACTGACGTCGCCGCCCCGGGCCGCACCCGCGCACACGGGGGTGCGGCCCGGGGCGTGTCACTCAGCCGCGAAGGCGGCCCGCAGCTCCTCCTTGAGGGAGCGCTGGAACGCGGTCACCAGCGCCTGCAGGACGAGCGGCTGCATGTGCGCGGACAGGGACTTCATCGCCTTGATGTGCTCGGGATCCGACTCCCGCTCCCGGTACGGGCTCCACACCTCGTCCTGGAACAGCCGGCTCAGCTCGTGCGCGGCGGAGCGGGTGTGCTCCAGCAGCACGATACGGGCGGCGAGGATCGTCTCGTGCGCGATCGGCACGTCGAGCAGCTCCACACCGAGCCGCAGCAGACCCGGATCCACCCGGTACACACCGTCGTCCGGCCCGGACCGCTCCAGCACGCCCATCGCGGCCAGCCGGTCGATGTCCTCCTCCGACAGCGGCCGTCCCGTGCGCCGCTCCAGCTCCGCGCGGGTCGCCTCCTCCGGCGCATCGGGCGCCCACGACGCCACCAGGGCCCGGTGGATGGCCAGATCGTGGGCGCTCAGGTCGGGCGGCAACTGCTCCAGATAGCGTTCGATCGCGGCCAGTGTCATGCCCTGGTGCTGGAGCTCCTCGATGAGCGCGAGCCGGGAGAGGTGCTCGTGCCCGTAGTGCCCGACCCGGCGGGGCCCGATGACCGGGGGCGGCAGCAGCCCCCGCGTGCTGTAGAAACGGACCGTGCGCACGGTCACCCCGGCGCGCGCCGCCAGCTCGTCGACGGTGAGCGTCGGCTCCTCGCCCTCGGTCGCCATGTCTGCTCCTCGTGTCCGCCCGCTCCGGTGCAACAGTATTGCTGTCTCACCAACGATGTGAAAGATCCCGGTTGTCAGTGGGCGCGCTTGGCCTGAAGCTGGGGGCCTCCGTCCACATGCCTCGGATCGGCTGCGGCCTGGCGGGCGGCACGTGGTCCCGGATCGAGCCCCTGATCGAGAAGCGGCTGACCGGACGGGGCATACCGGTGACGGTGTACGACTTCGACTGAGGCCGCCGGCCCGGGATCATGCCGGATAGCCTGGGGCCCTCGAAGCGGTGGGCAGGGGGGCGCGGCATGGTGAGTGCCGGGGCTCGGGGCGGTGAGCCGGCTCCGTACCGACTCCTATGGTGGGGTGGACGCGACACGACGGGGGAGGGCCCATGACGGCACGGAGCACCGACCGGACGCCGGCCCTGGCTCTGGGCGCGACGCCGCCCTCCGACGCGCTGCGCGAGCAGATCCTGGATGCCGCGCGCGAGCAGTTCACGACCTTCGGGCTGCGCCGGTCCACCGTCGACGACGTCGCCAAGCGCGCCAGGGTCTCCCGGGTGACCGTGTACCGCCGGATCGGCAACAAGGACAGCCTGGTCTCCGCCTGCCTGCTGCGCGAGTACCGCCGGTTCGTGGGGGAGGTGGACGACGCGGTGGCCGCGCTGCCCACGACGGAGGACCGGCTCGTCGAGGGTTTCACCGCGGTACTCCGGCACATCCGCGCGCATCCGCTCATCGGGGGCCTGCTGAGGCTGGAGCCCGAGACGATGCTGCCGTTCCTCACCCTGGAGAGCGGACCGGCCTTCCTGGCCATCCGCGCGTACCTGGCCGACCGGCTTCGCGAGGCCCGGCGCGCGGAGGGTCTGACGGCCGGCGACCCGACCCCCGTCGCCGAACTGATGGTGCGGATCACCGTCTCGTTCCTCCTCAACCCCGTCAGCTGTTTCCAGCTCGACGACGACGATCAGGTGCGGGAGTTCGCCCGCCGCTATCTGGTCCCGCTGCTGGCTGCCGGATAGCGCCGCCGGCCGCCCCGTTCCTCTCGTCGGGCAACGGTTCCAGCGGGCGGTTGCGGGCCCAGTGCGGCCCGAGGTCGTCGAGCCGCCAGCCAAAGGGGTACGAACGGGGCCGGGGCCGCGAGGGGAACCGGCGCGGCCGGGCCGGCAGCCGCCGTACGCACCGGGCGCGCAGGCGCAGGGCCGCCGAAGCCGAGGCCCGTGCCCACCGCGGCTGCGGCCGGAAGCCCAGTGCCGTCAGCAGCGGCTCGTCGAGCAGCGCGAGCGAGAATCTCGCCACCAGCGGACGTAACGGGCGCGGATACCAGCCCGCGATGACGCGGAAGGTGGCGTTCGCGACGCGCCGGTTCGCCGGGTCGTACGCGAACATCCGCCGCTCGTAGGAGTCGAGGAGGGCCTCGAACTCCTCGTACGTCTCCGGCGCGCCCTCGATGCCCATGACCGCCGCCGTCCTGCGCCCGGCCTCCACCAGCGCCTGGACCTCCTGCGTGCACAGGGGGCGCCAGCCGTACCGGTCGATCCAGCGCTTCGGGCCCACGATCGTGGTCGCGAGGACGTACCGGAAGTCCTCGTTCGGGATGCTGTACTTGCCGTGGATCCGGTTCAGATGACGTGCGGCGGCCCGGCCGCGCTCCGAGTCGAAGCCGTCGGCGGCCATCTCGTACCCGATCAGCACCGTGTCGTCGTACCGCTTCTGTCCCGCCCGCTCGAACTCCTGAGTCCGGTCCAGAAGGACCGAGATCCGGGGCACGCCGTAGTCCCGGAGGAAGGCGACGCTCACCCCCTGCCGGTAGTCCCAGGGGAACTCGTACTGGGAGATCAACCGAAGGATCTCGGCGTAGTCGCGCGCCGGATCCATCCGGCGTATCTCGTGCAGGCGGCTGTATCGGCCCATGGTGCGCCCTCCTGTCCGTGTGCCGACTCCCTGCGGGACCGCTGGGACGGTTCGTCGCTGCCCTGGATGTCAACTCGCCTGGCAGGCAATGGATGTGACTGGCCGTCCGGTCCGGGAGTCAAAGTTACAAATACTATCGACTTGTTTCACGAGTTCCGTCAACACTGCCGTCGGCGTCGGGTACGGCGGTACCGGGGCAGGGCCGCCCGGGGCCGGTGGGCGTGGCTCCGCACGCGCTCGCATACTGGAGGGCGCAGGGGGCCGGGCGCAGATCCGCGCGCCCGCCGAGCTTCCGGGAGCAGCGGATGAGCAGTGGGACAGCCAGGGGCGCCGGCCCCGCACCGCCGCCGCCCGGCGGTGTGCTGTGGAGCATGTCCGGTGACGTCCGGGCCCTGCTGATGCTGCCGGCCGCCCTCACCCTTCAGGTCGCCCACCCGGCGGTCGGCGCGGGCGTCGACGAGCACTCCGTCTTCCGTACCGACCCCTGGGGCCGCGGGGAACGTTCCCTCAGCTCGCTCCAGCTCTGGGTGTACGGGGGCGAGGAGGCCGCCGAGGAGGGGTGCAGGCTCCGCAGGCTGCACCGGAGGATCCAGGGCACCGATACCCGGGGCCGGCCCTACCACGCGCTGTCACCGGCGAACTACGCCTGGGTGCACGCGACCGGGTTCCCCGTGTACCGGCACGCTGCCCGCTACCTCATCCGGCCGCTCACCGGTGAGCAGGAGCGTGCGCTGTACCGGGAGTGGCTCCAGGTGGGCCGGGTGCTCGGGATCCACGACCGGGACATGCCGCAGACGATCGAGGAGTTCTGGCCCTACTACCGCGGCATGCTCGCCGACGAGATCGAGCGGACGGTCGTCGTCGAGGAGCTCGTCGCCACCGGGACTCCGGTGCCGCCGCCGGACCGGGGCCCTCTGCTGCTGCGTCTGTCGCTGAGGGCCCTGTGGCCGGTGCTGCTTCCGCCGCTGGCCCGGTTCCGCGGCTTCCTCACGGTCGGGCTCATGCCGCCGGACGCGCGCGAGGCGATCGGCCTGGAGTGGACCGATGCCCAGGAGCGCAGGCTGCGGCGGTTCTGCGCCGTCGTGCGGGTGGTCGTGCCGGTGCTGCCGGAACGGCTGCGGTACCTGCCGCGGGCGCGCCGGGCGCGGGCGGCCCACCGGGAAGCGCGGCGGCGCGGCGGATCCGGCTGAACGCGCGGGCCGGCCGGCGACCGGCGGTCACGGCGGGCGCGCGACAAGGCGCCCCGTGCCCGCCACCGTCCACCGCGTGCGGGCGACGAGACGCCACGCGGCCGCCACCCGCGGCGCGGAGCCGGCTGAACGCGCGTGCCCGCCACCGTCCACCGCGCGCGGGCGACGAGACGCCCAGCGCCCGCCGCCGGCCGGCGCGGCGGCCTCATGCCGAGGCGCGGCGGATCAGTTCGGTCGGCGTGATCACCGAATCGGTGCCGGTGCGACCGTCGTTGAGCCGTTCCATCAGCAGCCGGACCATCAACCGGCCCATTCCCTCGACGTCCTGACGGACGGTCGTCAGCGGAGGGTCGGTGGCCTCGGCGACCGACTCCAGGTCGTCGAACCCCACCAGGGCCACGTCGTGCGGCACCCTGCGGCCCTGCTCGCGCAGCACCCGCAGGGCGCCGGAGGCCATCAGGTCGTTGGCGGCGAAGACCGCGTCCAGGTCCGGTCGCCGCTCCAGCAGCCGGGCCATCGCCCGGGCGCCGCCCTCCGTGGTGAAGTCGCCGTCCGCGATCAAGGCGGGATCGCCGTCGGGCAGCACGTCCGTGTAGCCGTCGATCCGGTCGAGCGCCGAGGTCTGGTCGCGCGGACCCGCGATGTGCGCGATGTTCCGGCGGCCGAGAGAGACCAGGTGGCGCACCGCCTCCCGGGCGCCGCCGCGGTTGTCGCAGTCGACATAGGGCACAGCGAGTGCGGAGGCGGCGCCCGGCCGCCCCGGGCGGCCGCCGTAGACGGTGGGCACGCGGAAGCGGCGGATGACCGAGGGCAGTTCGTCGTCCGTGTGCAGGGAGAAGGCGAGCGCCCCGTCGACATGGCCGCCGGCCAGATAGCGGGTGACCCGCTCGAAGTCCCCGCTGCCCTCCACCAGGAGCAGGACCAGCTGGGCGTCGTGCGCGCTCAGTTCACGGCTGATGCCACGGATCTGCTGGGAGAAGAAGGGGTCGGAGAAGATCCGGGCCTCGGGCTCGTCGATGATCACGGCGACCGCTCCGTTGCGCCGGGTCACCAGGGTGCGGGCCGCCTGGTTCGGGATGTAGCCGAGCTCCTCCACCGCCTCGCGCACCCGGTCGGCGAGCGGCTTCCGTACTCCGGTGCTGCCGTTCACCACCCGGGAGGCGGTCGCCCGGGAGACTCCGGCGCGGGCCGCCACGGCTTCCAGGGTGGGGCGGGCGTCCTGCGGGGCATCGGGGGTCGGACCGGGCAAGAGACGCTCCTCGAAGGCGCGGAATGAGGCAGGAGGCCGGCGGGCCCGGCCGGCCGGTGCGGACCTCCTCACCCTAAGGGCTCTCACCACGGACGGACCGCCGGGCGTGGGCCCGGGCCGCCCCCGCGCTCGCGGGGCCGCCCGCGACGGTGACGGTGCGTACGTGCCCCAGCGGCGGCGGGTCTGCAGGCCGCTCCTCTCCGCCTCGCCCCGCGGGCGGCATATCGCCTCAAAAACGGTCAAGCCGATACCGCTTGTTGATCCCGGAAGAAGTACACCGTGTGTGGTACTGCCTACGGAGAGCGAATTTACAGCTTCCGTGAAAGGTGCCATTCGTGTCGCAGGACGATCAGAAATCGGGTGGCAGGGGGGATCTGTCGGTGACGGCGGACCTGCCCGGCGATCCGACGCAGGGCAGGCGCCCCACGACCGACCGGGTGGTGTTCGGCGTCACCGCAGTGCTCACCCTGGCGTTCGTGGTCTGGGGAGCCACCGCCACCGACTCGCTGGAGAGCGTCTCCAGCACCTTGCTCAAGGGCCTCATCCACAATGGCGGTTGGGCCTTCATGCTGGCCGCCACCGGCTTCGTGGTCTTCGCCCTCTGGCTCGCCATCAGCCGCTACGGAAAGATCTCGCTCGGCCAGGAGGGTGAGGAGCCGGAATTCAGGACGGTGTCCTGGGTCGCCATGATGTTCAGCGCCGGCATGGGCATCGGCCTGATGTTCTACGGGGTCAGCGAGCCGCTGGCGCACTTCACCGACCCGCCGCCCGGCACCCGCCCCGCCGACGCCGCCGAAGCGCTGCAGACGGCGATGGCCACCACCCTGTTCCACTGGACGCTCCACCCCTGGGCGATCTACGCGGTGGTCGGGCTGGCCATCGCGTACAGCACCTACCGGCGCCGCAGGCGGCAGACGATCAGCGCGGTCTTCGAACCACTCATCGGCGCCCGCCACGCCCACGGCGGATTCGGCCGGCTGATCGACATCCTCGCCATCTTCGCCACGCTCTTCGGCTCGGCCGCATCGCTGGGCCTCGGCGCCCTCCAGATCGGCAGCGGATTCCACGAGCTGGACTGGAAGGAGAAGACGGGCACCGGGCTGCTCGTCCTGATCATCGCGGTGCTGACCGTCGCCTTCGTGGCCTCCGCGATCTCCGGCGTGGAGAAGGGCATCCAATGGCTGTCCAACATCAACATGGTGCTCGCCCTGATCCTCGCCGTCTTCGTGTTCATCGCGGGTCCCACGATCATCGTCCTCGACCTGCTGCCCACCTCGATCGGGGCCTACATCGGTGACCTGCCGCAGCTCATCGGCCGCACCGAGGCGACCGGCAAGGGCGAGGTGGCCACATGGCTGGGCAGCTGGACCGTCTTCTACTGGGCCTGGTGGATCTCCTGGACGCCCTTCGTGGGCATGTTCATCGCCCGGATCAGCCGGGGCCGGACGATCCGCCAGTTCATCGGAGGCGTCATCCTGGTGCCCAGCACCGTCAGCCTGATCTGGTTCGCGATCTTCGGCGGCACCGCGATCAAACTTCAGGAGGCCGGCGCGCTGAAGGGGGCGAACGCGACACCGGAGGCCCAGCTCTTCGGCGTCCTGCAGCAGTTCCCGATCCCCACCGTGATGAGTCTGCTGGTGATGATCCTGGTCGGCATCTTCTTCGTCTCGGGCGCGGACGCGGCCTCCATCGTGATGGGCACCCTCTCCCAGAAGGGCATCCTCGAACCGGCCAAGTGGGTCGTCATCTTCTGGGGTGTCGTCACCGGCGCCGTGGCCGCGATCATGCTGCTGATCGGGAACGGCAAGGGCGATGCGCTGGCCGGCCTGCAGAATCTGACCATTCTGGTGGCCGCGCCCTTCACCTTCGTCATGATCGGCATGTGCGTGGCCCTGATGCGGGACCTGCGGCAGGACCCGCTGATCGTGCGCCGGGAGTTCGGCGTGGAAGCCGTCGAGTCCGCGGTCATCGAGGGGCACGCCAAGTACGCCGGCGACTTCGAGATCCGGATCGGCCCCGGCGGCAGCCAGATCACCACCGAGCACCACGACAAGCCCGGCGGTTCGACGGCGGCGGACGGCTGAACGGGGACGTACGCGGTACGCGGCGGCTCGGCCCACCGGCTGGGCTGCCGCACCCGCGCACCCCGGCCGCCGTCGGGCGGGCGCTCCGCCTCCGCGCTCGCCCACCGGGCGGGCGGCCGGGGCGGTCCGGCGGCAGATTAGGATCGGCACCCTGATGACTGCCACTCTCGTCGCCAAGGACCTCGCCGCCGGACACGGCGACCGCACACTCTTCGCCGAGCTCGACCTCGTGGTCGCGCCCGGTGACGTGATCGGTCTCGTCGGAGTCAACGGCGCCGGAAAATCGTCGCTGCTCCGGCTGCTCGCCGGGCTCGACCAGCCGGAGGAGGGCGAGCTGCGGCTCTCCCCGCCCACCGCCACCGTCGGCCACCTGCCGCAGGAGCCGGAGCGCCGCCCCGACGAGACCGTGCGCGCGTTCCTGGCCCGCCGCACGGGCGTCGCCGACGCCCAGGCGGCGATGGACACCGCCACGCAGGCACTCGTGGACGGCGCCCCCGGCGCCGACGACGCCTACTCCGAGTCGCTGGAGCGCTGGCTCGCACTCGGCGGCGCGGACCTCGACGAGCGGGCCGAGGAGATCGCGGCCGACCTCGGCCTGACCGTCGGACTCGACCTGCCGATGACCGCGCTCTCCGGCGGCCAGGCCGCCCGTGCGGGACTCGCCTCGCTGCTGCTGTCGCGCTACGACGTCTTCCTCCTGGACGAGCCCACCAACGACCTCGACCTGGACGGTCTGGAACGGCTGGAGCGGTACGTCTCCGGGCTGCGCGCCGGTACGGTCGTCATCAGCCATGACCGCGAGTTCCTGATGCGCACGGTCACCAAGGTGCTCGAGCTCGACCTCGCCCAGCAGCAGATCAACCTGTACGGCGGTGGCTACGCGGCCTACCTGGAGGAGCGCGAGCGCGCCCGCAGGCACGCCCGCGAGGAGTTCGAGGAGTACGCGGACAAGCGCTCGGCGCTCGAGGGCCGGGCGCTGATGCAGCGTTCCTGGATGGACAAGGGCGTCAGGAACGCCCGCCGCAAGGCCGGCGACTCCGACAAGATGGCCCGCAAGTTCCGCAGCGAGTCGAGCGAGAAGCAGGCGGCGAAGGCGCGGCAGACCCAGCGCATGATCGAGCGCCTCGATGTCGTGGACGAGCCGCGCAAGGAGTGGGAGCTGCGGATGGAGATCGCCTCGGCTCCCCGCTCCGGCTCCGTCGTGGCCACCCTGCGCGAGGCCCGGGTCGTGCGCGGCGACTTCGCGTTCGGGCCGGCCTCGCTCCAGATCGACTGGGCGGACCGGGTCGCCATCACCGGCGCCAACGGGGCCGGCAAGTCGACGCTGCTCGCCGCCCTGCTGGGCCGTCTCCCGCTGGACTCGGGGCACGCGAGTCTGGGCTCGGGCGTGGTGGTCGGCGAGGTCGACCAGGCACGGAAGCTGTTCCACGGTTCGGAGAAGCTCCTGGAAGCGTTCTGCGCGGCCGTCCCGGACACGGAACCCGCGGAGGTCCGTACGCTGCTCGCCAAGTTCGGCCTGCGGGCCGACCACGTGATGCGCCCGGCGACCACGCTCTCCCCGGGTGAACGCACCCGGGCGGCGCTCGCCCTCCTCCAGGGCCGGGGCGTCAATCTTCTCGTGCTGGACGAGCCTACGAACCACCTGGACCTGCCCGCGATCGAACAGCTGGAGTCGGCACTGGACTCCTACACGGGGACCCTGCTGCTGGTCACGCACGACCGCCGGATGCTGGAGGCGGTCCGCACGACCCGCCGCGTCGAGGTGGCGGCGGGCCGGGTGACGGAGATCTGACAACCCGGGCTGCCCGTTCGAAGAGCGGGGCCCGGGGCGCATCCCCGGTTGCGGGAAGGGTGCGAGGTGGGGTCCGCCGCCGGCGTCCCCCACCTCGCACCCTTCCCGCCCTTGGCTATCGCTTCTTGCCGCCCTGCCCGGGCTCCAGCAGCCCCGCCCGCCGCAGTGCATCGGCCATCGCGCCGTTGGCCGGAGCCGCAGCCGGCGCCTGGCGAGCGCCACCGCCGTTGCCACCCGCGCCACCGCGCCGGTCACGTCCCTGGCCGCCCTGACCGCTGCCCTGACGGCCCTGGCCACCGCCCTGGCCGCCCCGAGGGCCGCCGCCCTGGCCCTGTCGCTGCCGCGGCGGACGCCCGCCGCGCTCACCGGCGCCCGCGGCGGAAACCGTACCGGAGCCGCCACCGGCCCCCGCCTCGTCGTCCAGCCGCAGCGTCAACGAGATCCGCTTGCGCGGAATGTCGACCTCCATCACCTTGACGCGGACGACGTCACCCGGCTTCACGACATCGCGCGGGTCCTTCACGAAGGTCCGCGACATCGCCGACACATGCACCAGACCGTCCTGGTGCACGCCGACGTCCACGAACGCGCCGAACGCCGCGACGTTCGTCACGACCCCCTCCAGCACCATGCCCGGGACCAGGTCGCCGATCTTCTCGACGCCTTCCTTGAAGGTGGCCGTCTTGAAGGCGGGACGCGGGTCGCGCCCCGGCTTCTCCAGCTCCTTGATGATGTCGGTGACGGTCGGCAGCCCGAACTTCTCGTCCACGAAGTCGTCGGCCCGCAGCGTCCGCAGCACGCTCGTGTTGCCGATCAGCGAGGCGACGTCCCAGCCCGTCCGCTTCACCATCGCGCGGACCACCGGGTATGCCTCCGGGTGGACACTGGACGCGTCCAGCGGGTCGTCGCCGCGGATCCGGAGGAAGCCCGCGCACTGTTCGTACGCCTTGGGGCCGAGCCTGGCCACATCCTTGAGGCCCTTGCGCGAGCGGAAGGGGCCGTTGGCGTCGCGGTGCGCCACGATGTTCTCCGCGAGCCCCGACCCGATGCCGGAGACCCGTGAGAGCAGCGGCGCGGACGCGGTGTTGACGTCGACCCCGACCCCGTTCACACAGTCCTCGACGACCGCGTCCAGCGAACGCGAAAGCTTCACCTCGGACAGGTCGTGCTGGTACTGACCGACACCGATGGACTTCGGGTCGATCTTCACCAGTTCGGCCAGGGGGTCCTGGAGGCGGCGCGCGATCGAGACGGCGCCGCGCAAGGACACGTCCATGTCCGGCAGTTCCTGCGAGGCGAAGGCCGAGGCGGAGTACACGGAGGCGCCCGCCTCCGAAACCATCACCTTGGTGAGCTTCAACTCCGGGTGCTTTTCGCACAGTTCACCGGCGAGCTTGTCCGTCTCGCGCGAGGCGGTGCCGTTGCCGATCGCGATCAGATCGACATCGTGCGCCTTCGCCAGCTGCTCCAGCCTGGCGAGCGACTGGTCCCACTTGTTGGCCGGGACGTGCGGATAGATGACATCGGTCGCGACGACCTTGCCGGTCGCGTCGACGACGGCGACCTTCACCCCGGTACGGAAGCCCGGGTCGAGCCCGAGCGTGGCCCGCGTCCCGGCCGGCGCTGCCAGCAGCAGATCGCGCAGGTTGGAGGCGAAGACGCGTACCGCCTCGTCCTCCGCGGCCGTGCGCAGCCGCAGCCGCAGATCGATTCCGAGGTGGACGAGGATCCGGGTCCGCCAGGCCCAGCGCACCGTGTCGGCCAGCCATGGGTCGCCGGGGCGCCCGCGGTCGTTCACCCCGAAGCGGCGGGCCACCATGTTCTCGTACGAGGACGGGCCGGGCGTGTCGGACGGCTCCTCCGGCTCCAGGACCAGGTCGAGGACGTCCTCCTTTTCACCGCGGAGCATCGCGAGCACCCGGTGCGAGGGCAGCGCGGTGAAGGGCTCGGCGAAGTCGAAGTAGTCCGCGAACTTGGCGCCCGCCTCCTCCTTGCCGTCCCGCACCTTCGCCGTCAGCCGCCCGCGCGACCACATGCGCTCACGCAGGTCGCCGATCAGGTCGGCGTCCTCCGAGAAGCGCTCGGTGAGGATGGCGCGGGCCCCCTCCAGGGCCGCCGCGGCGTCCGCGACCCCCTTGTCCGCGTCGACGAAGGCGGCGGCCGCGACCAGCGGATCCCTCGACGGGTCGTCGAGCAGCCCCGAGGCGAGCGGTTCGAGACCGGCCTCACGGGCGATCTGGGCCTTGGTGCGCCGCTTCGGTTTGAACGGGAGGTAGATGTCCTCCAGGCGCGCCTTGGTGTCGGCGCCCCGGATCCGCGCCTCCAGGGCCTCGTCGAGCTTGCCCTGCTCCCGGACCGATTCGAGGATCGCCGCACGGCGCTCCTCCAGCTCCCGCAGATACCGCAAGCGCTCCTCGAGCGTGCGCAGCTGCGCGTCGTCGAGCATCTCGGTCGCTTCCTTGCGGTAGCGCGCGATGAACGGCACGGTCGATCCGCCGTCGAGCAGCTCGACGGCCGCCCTCACCTGTCGCTCGCGTACGCCGAGCTCCTCGGCGATCCTGCCTTCGATGGACGTCGTCACGGTTCTACCGACTCGCCTTCTCCTGCTGGCTGTGCTGGTCGGACCCGGGGCCGGCCGTTCGGACCGGCGCCGGAGCCACTCGCCTGCATTGTGCCGGGTGGCCGGGCGCCGTGTCGCCCGACCACCCGAGTTACCGGCCGCCGGTTTCCGGCAGGTCAGCCGGTCGCGTCGGCCGGAAACGCGCCTGCCGCCAGCGCGATGCCGAGGAACCCGCGCCCCAGTTCGGTCAGCCGGGCCACGCCCGCCCCGCCGAGGTGCTCGTACGGCGCCAGATCCATCCGGTCCGTGGCCTCCTCCAGACCGGTCCGCAGCGCGGCGCCCTCCTCCGTCAACCCGCCCTCCGCGGTGAGCAGTCCACGCTCGCGCAGCCGGGCGGACGCGTCCTCCCAGTCGGTGCGCCGCCAGCCCCGGCTGGCCAGGATCCAGCGCGGTGCCATGCCCTTGCCGGTGGCGGTGTGGCTGACCAGCGCCTCCAGCGGGTCGAGCGAGGCGGCGAGAAGGGCGGCGAGATGGGCGTCGCCGCGGTGCTCGCGCAGCAGCGTCGCGGCGTGCCAGTACGCCAGGTGCGGCTGCTCGGGCACCGGGAGATCGGCGTGCGCCGCGTAGAGCGGCCGGGCGTGTCGCGTGCAGCCCTCGGTGGCGCGCAGGGCCAGCTGCGCCGCCTCGGCCATCTCGGGTGAGGCGATGACCTCCTCGCCGAGCAGCCGGCGCAGGGTCGAGTCGGCGGCCCGCAGCCGCGCCGCCAGCACCTCCTCGGGCGAGGCGGTGTCCCAGACGGCGGGCACGTGCCGGGCCACCAGCTCGTGGTTGAAGTTGTAGAACGTGGCGGTGACCGTGCCCGGGCCGACCGCGCCCATGGCGGCCGCCCGCGCGGCGAAGTAGGCGGCCGAGGGGTTGTCGATCCCGATCCCGGCGAACTCCTTGCCGAGGTCGGGGGAGAAGTAGAGCGCGGAGTGCAGCGGGTTGAGCGCGTTGTGGCAGCGGCGTCCGGCGCGAGGAGGGAGAGTACTCATGCCCGCACGTTACCGACTGGTCGGTACGTGTAGGAACCCCGGGCCGGGAGTGAATCCCGCCGCAGCCCGGCATGGCAGGAAAGGTGGGGATCTCGTCATTGCGGGCATCCGGCCCGGCCGCCCAGGATGGCGGACATGAAGCAGCGAACCGTACTCGTCGTCCTCTTCGACGGCATCCAGAGCCTGGATGTGACCGGACCCATGGAGGTCTTCGCCGGCGCCTCCCGGTTCCCCGGAGTCTCGTACGACCTGCGCACCGCCTCGCTGGACGGTGCGCCGGTGCGCTCGTCCTGCGGCCTCGCCCTGGTCCCCGACAGCGGCCTCGCCGAGGCCGCGACGCCCCACACGCTTCTCGTCCCGGGCGGTCAGGGCACCCGGGATCCCGCCCCCGCCCTCGTCGACTGGCTGCGCGTGCACGGTCCCCGTCCGGAACGGCTCGTCTCCGTCTGCAGCGGCGCCCTCCTGCTCGCCGCGGCCGGACAGCTCGACGGACACCGGGTGACCACCCACTGGAACGTCTGCGAACACCTCGCCCGCACCTACCCCGCCGTCGAGGTCGACCCCGAGCCGATCTTCGTACGCGACGGCAGGCTCGCCACCTCCGCCGGGGTCACCGCGGGCATCGACCTGGCGCTCGCCCTCGTCGAGGAGGACCACGGCCGGGAGGTGGCGCTCACCGTGGCCCGGCACCTGGTGGTCTTTCTGCGCAGACCGGGCAACCAGTCCCAGTTCAGTGCCCAGCTCACCGCCCAGACGGCCCGTCGTGAACCGCTGCGCGCGGTCCAGCACTGGATCACCGAACATCCCGGCGAGGACCTCTCCGTCGAATCCCTCGCCGCCCGCGCCCGGCTCTCGCCGCGCCACTTCGCCCGCGCGTTCCAGGCGGAGACCGGCATGACCCCCGGCCGGTACGTCGACCGTGTCCGCCTCGAACAGGCCCGCCGGCTCCTGGAGGACACCACCGACGGCGTCACCCGGATCGCGCGCAGCTGCGGCTACGGGACCCCGGAAGCGATGCGCCGGGCGTTCCTCAAGGCGGTGGGCACGGGGCCCGCCGAATACCGCCGGAGGTTCGGCTCCCGCCCGGTCCATCCGCAGTAACCCGCTCACCGACCGAAAGGCAGGCACACACCCATGCAGATCGCCCTCCTCCTCTTCGACCGCTTCACGGCGCTGGACGCCGTCGGGCCGTACGAGATCCTCTCCCGCGCGCCCGGTGCCGAGACCGTCTTCGTCGCCGAGTCGGCCGGCGAGGTGCGCAACGACAACGGAAGCCTCGCGCTGATCGCCGACCGGTCACTGGACGACGTCCCGGCCCCCGATCTGGTGATCGTCCCCGGCGGCCCCGGGCAGAGCGCCCAGATGGAGAACGAGGCCCTCCTCGGCTGGCTGCGCCGGGCCGATGCCACCAGCACCTGGACGACGTCCGTCTGCACCGGATCACTGCTGCTCGCGTCCGCCGGACTCCTGGAGGGGCGGCGCGCCACCTCGCACTGGCTCGCGCTGGAGACGCTGAAGGAGTACGGCGCCGAGCCGACCGGGGAACGCGTCGTCACCGACGGCAAGTACGTCACCGCCGCGGGAGTCTCCTCGGGCATCGACATGGGCCTGACCCTGCTGGGCCGGATCGCCGGTGACGCGCACGCCCAGGCCGTGCAACTGCTCACGGAGTACGACCCGCAGCCGCCCTACGACGCGGGATCACCGCAGAAGGCCCCGGCCGCGATCGTCGAGGAGTGGCGCGCCAAAAGCCGCTTCCTCCTCCAGTAGCGGCCCCACCCCGACCTGGCCGGATGAAGGTGGCGGCCACCCGGCCGGCCACGTCAAGCAGTGGCGGCCCTATGCCCCGGCCGGCCACGTGAAGCGCGGGGCACGGCGCTCCAGGAAGGCGGCGACACCCTCCGCGGTGTCGCCGCTGCGGCGCGCCTGCTCCGCCCAGTGCGCGTCCCGGTCCTCGCGCCCCGCCGCGAACTCCTTGGCCGCCGCCTGGGTCAGCTGGGAGCGGGAGACCAGGGTGCGCACGTACGCGTCGACCCGCTCGTCCAGCTCGCCGACGGGCAGCACCTCATCCACCAGCCCTGTCCGCAGCGCCCGGTCCGTGCCGATCAGCTCGCCGGAGAACAGGAGGTGCTTGGCCGTGGCCGGCCCGGTCAGCGCGACCAGCCGGCGGGTGGACGACGAGGCGTAGACGATGCCGAGCCTGGCCGGGGTGACGCCGAAGGACGCCCCCTCCTCCGCGAACCGCAGGTCGCACGCGGCCGCCAGCTGGCTGCCCCCGCCCACGCAGTAGCCGCGCACCGCGGCGAGCGTCGGCCGCGGGAAGGCGGCCAGCGCCTCCTCGGCAGCCACGGCCAGCCCCTGGGGTGCGCCCGCGGGATCGCGCAGCGAGGCGATGTCGGCGCCCGCGCAGAAGGTGTCCCCGGCGCCGGTCAGTACGAGGGCCCGGACCGAGGGGTCGGCGGCCAGCCCGTCGAGCAGCACGGGCAGCGCCTGCCACATGGCGGCCGTCATCGCGTTGCGTTTCGCCGGGTTGCTGATGACGACGGTGGCGACGCCGTCCGCGACGGTGTGGTCCAGCCCGGGTTCCGTACGGTCCATACGGCGGATGCTATCCATGCCGTTCGAACCTATGATCAAGAAGGGGTCGCGAAGCCGGTACGGACCCTGAGGAGACCGCGGTGGCAGATCCGGTGAAAGAGGGCAGGAAGCTCAACCGCAGTTTCGGCGGTCTGACCCTGCTCGGCATCCTCCTCGTCGTCGCCGGGCTGGTGGGACTCGTGTACACGGGCGTGGCGACGCTCACCTCGATGATCCTGTTCGGCTGGCTGCTGCTCATCGGCGGCCTGGTCGGGCTGGTCCACGCGATCCAGTCGCGCGGCACCAGCTACTTCTGGCTGGGCGTGGTGGTCGCGGCACTGAACATCGCTGCCGGAGTCGTCGTGATCCGCCACCCCCACGGCACCGCCGAGGCGCTGACCATGTTCGCCGCGCTGCTGTTCCTGACGGGCGGGGTCTTCCGCCTCGTCGGCAGCGTCGTGGTGCGCGGGCCGCAGTTCGGCTGGACGCTGCTGCAGGGCGCGTTCGGCCTGCTGCTCGGTCTGCTGGTCCTCTTCGACTGGCCGCACAGCAGCCTCTACGTGCTCGGCTGCTTCTTCTCGCTCGCCCTGCTCTTCGACGGGCTGGGGCTCATCGCGATCGGAGTCGGGGGCCGCCGCATCGTTTCGATGGTCTCGGACCGGATGACGCCCGGTACGGGCGCGGACGGAGCACCGGATGTGGACAAGAAGCGGCCCGAAAGCTGACGCATCCACGCGGATTCAGTCAATTTCCGTCGATTGAAGTCGACTTCTGTTCAGTGGTAAGGGCCGAACCGACTACGCCCCGCACCCTGTACTCGACGTGCAGTCACCATCGAGTGGAGAGCGGGTACCGGACAATGGAGAGCCGCGGGAGTGTCCCCGCCCGGCCCGTGTGGTACGAGGGGGTCTGGCGGTTCACCGCCCCGGCCACGGACGTCTCCGTACCCCAGGCCCGGCACGCCGTACGCGATCTGCTGGAACGCCAGGGCGTGCCCGTGGACGAGGACATCGCCCAGGGGCTGCTGCTCATCGTCTCCGAGCTGGCGACCAACGCCGTGAAGCACGCCGCACTGCTCTCGCCGGAACTCGCGGTCGAGGTCGCCGTGGGCGCGGAGTGGATCAGGGTGTCCGTCGAGGACAACCACCCCTACCGGCCGACGGCGCTGGAGACGGACTACGCCCAGACCGGCGGGCGCGGGCTGCTGCTCGTCCGTGAGATCACCCGCGAAGCGGGCGGGACCTGCGACGTGGAGCACACCGCGGGCGGCGGAAAGGTCATCTGGGCGGCGCTGCCGCTCCGCACGCGTCTGTGACCCCTCCGCGCCGGCGGCCGCGTCCTACCAGCCGGCTGCCGGTCCGGTCAGCTCCCGGATCGCGGGCCGGGCCGCGTCCAGCACGGTCATGAACCAGGCGGAGAACGGGTCCTCGGCGTGCCGCTCGGCCAGCTCCCCGGCCGTCACGAAAGCCGTCTCGCCCACCTCCTCGGGATCCGCGCTCAACTGTCCCTGCGCCATGCCCACGAAGAGGTGGTTGAACTCCTGCTCGACCAGACCCGACGCCGGATCCGGGTGGTTGTAGCGGACGGTTCCCGCCTCGGCCAGCAGCGAGGGCGAGACGCCCAGCTCCTCGTACGTCCGCCGGGCGGCGGCGGCGAAGGGCGCCTCGCCCGGGTACGGGTGCCCGCAACAGGTATTGGACCAGACGCCGGGGGAGTGGTACTTGCCCAGGGCGCGGCGCTGGAGCAGCAGCCGGCCCTGCTCGTCGAAGAGGAACACGGAGAACGCCCGGTGCAGTTGGCCGGGGGCCTGGTGAGCGGCGAGCTTCTCCGCCGTGCCGATGGTGGTGCCGTTCTCGTCGACCAGTTCGAGCATGATCGCTTCTGCTGCGCCGTTCGACGAGGTGTTCGCCGCGGTGGCTGGTGTGGTCGGCATACCCATCCTTCGCTGTGGTCCCGGCCCCGAGCGCCGGTCCCGTCGAGTCTGCTCAAGTCTGCCGTACAAAGGCGGCTTGTCCGCACTTCGGGTCCTGGCATGTCCGGCCCCACCGCACCGGCCGGGCGCCGCGGGCCGGGCCGCACGCCGGCCGCCCGGGCCGCCGCGCATTCGATCATGCCCTGCGGAACGGGCGCGGAATCATCGGGGACGGCGGGCCGGCGGGAGCGGGCGCGAGCGACCCGCCGGGAGCCGCGGTGACGTACGGAAAAAGGTGGCAGGCCCCCTTCAGTGGCAGAGCTTCGCCTCGTGCTCGGCGTGGCCGCTCGGCTCCAGCTGGAAGGTGCAGTGCTCGACGTCGAAGTGGTCGCCGAGGCAGCCCTGGAGTTCGTGAAGGAGCTTCTCGTGTCCCATCGAGTCGAGGAGCTCCTGCTGCACCACCACGTGCGCGGAGAGGACCGGCATCCCCGAGGTGATCGTCCAGGCGTGCAGGTCGTGGACGTCCAGCACCCCGGGCAGGGCCGTGATGTGGTCGCGCACCTCGCCCATGTCGACCCCCGGGGGAGCCGACTCCAGCAGCACGTTCAACGTCTCGCGGAGGAGTTTCACCGTACGCGGCACGATCATCAGCCCGATGACGAGCGAGGCGATCGGGTCCGCGGCCTGCCAGCCGGTCGCGAGGATGATGCCCGCCGAGACCAGCACGGTCACCGAGCCCAGGGCGTCCGCGAGCACCTCCAGGTAGGCGCCGCGCACATTGAGGCTGTCCTTCTGGCCGCGCACCAGCAGGGACAGCGAGACCATGTTCGCGACCAGGCCGACCAGCGCGAAGGCGATCGTCAGCCCGCCACGGGTCTCCGCCGGGGTGAGGAAGCGCTCGACCGCCTCGAAGAGGAGATAGCCGCCCACCCCCAGCAGCAGGAGACAGTTGGCGAGGGCGGCGAGGATCTCGGCACGGGCGAAGCCGAAGGTCCGGTTCGGCCCGGCCTGTCTGTTGGCGAAGTGGATCGCCAGCAGCGCCATGCCCAGCCCGAGGGCGTCGGTCGCCATGTGCGCCGCGTCGGCGATCAGTGCGAGCGAGCCCGACAGCACGCCGCCGACGACCTCCATGACGGCCACGGCGAGCGTGATGCCCAGCGCGATCCTCAGCCGGCCCTTGTACGCGGCGGCTGCCGTGCCCGTGGGTGCGGGCCCTGTGTGCGCATGTCCGTGATCGTGCCCTGCCCCCATGGGGACGCCTCCCGGTCGTCTGCGTCGCCCGGACGCGAACGGTCCGGGCCCTGTCAGTCAACTACGGGTGGGGGGTATCGGGCAACACGGCACTGAACACCGTTGTCAACTGCTCTGACCTGCGGAAATGCTCGCAGGTCAGAGCGGCTGACCGACCCTCGGGCCCTAGGAAGCGGGCGTGTCCGGGTGGTGCAGCAGCCAGCCCTGCCAGGCCGAGGCGACCATGTCCCGCACCCCGTGCCGGGCCGTCCAGCCCAGCTCCCCGGACATCCGCTCGCAGGAGGCGACCGCCTTCGCGGCGTCCCCGGGCCTGCGCGGTTCGGTCTCCGGCTTCACCTCGTGGCCGGTGATGTCCGCCACCAGCCCGGCGAGCTCGCGCACGGAGACACCCTCGCCGCGGCCGATGTTCACGGTCAGGTCCCCGGGGCCGTCCTGCGCGGCCAGCTGCCGGGCGACGGCCAGGTGGGCGTCCGCCAGATCGGCCACGTGGATGTAGTCGCGGATGCAGGTGCCGTCCGGTGTGGGGTAGTCGTCACCGAAGATCCGCGGCGCCTCTCCGCGGGTCAGCCGGTCGAAGAACATCGGGATCACGTTGAAGACACCGGTGTCCGCCAGGTGCGGCTCGGCGGCGCCCGCCACATTGAAGTAGCGCAGACAGCCGGTGGACAGGCCGTGCGCCCGCCCGGCCGCCCGCACCAGCCACTCGCCGGCGAGCTTGGTCTCACCGTACGGATTGATCGGGACGCAGGGCTCCTCCTCGGTGATCAGCTCCGCCTCCGGTACGCCGTAGACCGCGGCCGACGACGAGAACAGGAAGCGCCGCACCCCTGCGGCCACGACGGCCTCGAGGAGGACGTTCAGTCCGGCGACGTTCTCCCGGTAGTACAGGAGCGGCTTCTCGACGGATTCACCGACCTGCTTCTTCGCTGCGAGATGCACCACACCGGTCACCTCGTGCTCCGCGAGCACCTGGTCAAGGAGCGCGCGGTCGGCCGCCGAGCCCCGGACCAGCGGAACGTCGTCCGGCAGCCGGTCCGGGTTGCCCGTCGAGAGGTCGTCGACCACGACCACCCGTTCCCCGGCTCCCCTCATCGCCCGCACCACGTGTGCCCCGATGTATCCGGCTCCGCCTGTGATCAGCCATGTCATGCCGGTCAGGTTAGAGGGTCCTGCCGGGGAGGCGCGGCCCCGCGTGCGCGAACCCGTGACGCCGGACACCTGTTTTGTCAGGCGAGGCGGCCATCGACGATGATGATCGCGGACGGAGCCGGATGTTGCCGGTCCGGCCGGAACGGAGCACAAACGGGCAGTGAACTCCCGCTTCCGTTCATCCGATAGCCTCTGCCGACATGCCGCCGGCCGTAATTCAGGGCCGCACTGTCGCGCGCCGACCCGTGTCAGCACCAAGGAGTGAGTTCGTCTGTCGACCGCCATTCTCACAGGTGCTCCGGTACCCGGATCCTCGCTGCATGACGATCTGAGGTCACTGGGCTTCGACGTACAGACCGCCGCCGACGTCACCGAGGCGGCCCGGTTGCTGTCCGCGGTGCCGGCCGACAGGCGCGTCGCCCTCGTCGACCCCCGCTTCGTCGGTCATGTCCACGCCCTGCGGCTCGGACTGACCGACCCCCGCTTCCCCGCCGTCGCCGTGCCCGGAGCGCTCACCGCGCAGCCCGAGGCGCGCCCCGCCCTGGTCCGCGCCCTGCGCACCACCACCGAGGCGGTCGGCGCGGGAGTCCCCGCGGGCCCGCCCGGCAGCACCGTCGCGGTCACCGACCGCACCGTGCCGGGGCGGCTCGCCGCCACGATGGAGAGCGAGGGCACCGCGGTCCAGCGCCCGGAGCTCGGCTCCCTCGTCGCCGCCGTGCCGGCGGACGAGGCCGCCCGCGCCGCCGCGCAGAGCGGTGTCGCCGCCGTCGACGACGAGGCGGTTCGGCTGCGCAGCGCCGTGAAGGCCCGCGACGGCTTCTTCACCACGCACTTCATCAGCCCGTACTCGCGCTACATCGCCCGCTGGTGCGCCCGCCGCGGATTCACCCCGAACCAGGTCACCACCGCCTCGCTGCTGACCGCACTCGTCGCGGCGGGCTGCGCGGCCACCGGCACCCGCGGCGGATACGTCGCCGCCGGTCTGCTGCTCCTCTTCTCGTTCGTGCTGGACTGCACCGACGGGCAGCTCGCCCGTTACTCGCTCCAGTACTCCACGATGGGCGCCTGGCTCGACGCCACCTTCGACCGGGCCAAGGAGTACGCCTACTACGCGGGCCTCGCCCTCGGCGCCGCCCGCGGCGGGGACGACGTCTGGGCGCTGGCGCTGGGCGCGATGGTGCTCCAGTCCTGCCGCCACGTCATCGACTTCTCGTTCAACGAGGCGAACCACGACGCCGTCGCGAACTCCAGCCCCACGGCCGCCCTCTCCGACAAGCTCGACAGCGTCGGCTGGACGGTCTGGGTACGCCGCATGATCGTGCTCCCGATCGGTGAGCGCTGGGCCATGATCGCCGTACTGACCGCCTTCACCACTCCCCGGATCGTCTTCTACGCGCTGCTCATCGGCTGCTCCTTCGCGGCCTGCTACACCACGGCCGGACGGCTGCTGCGCTCCCTGACCCGCAAGGCACACCGCACCGACCGCGCCGCCCGGGCCCTCGCCGACCTCGCCGACTCCGGGCCCGTCGCCGAACTCGTGGCGGTCCGCGGCCCCCGGATCCCCGGCGGCTGGAGCGCCCCGGTGACGGCGGTCGTCGGCACCGGGGCGCTGACAGCCGCCGCGCTGCAGCAGCCCTTCGGCAGCCGGCAGATGATCGCCGCCGCGGTGTTCTACGCGATCTGCTCGGGCATAGCCGTGGCCCGCCCGCTCAAGGGCGCGCTCGACTGGCTCGTACCCCCCGTCTTCCGGGCGGCGGAGTACTGCACGATCCTCATCCTGGCGGCCCGCAGCGGCGTCGACGGGGCCCTTCCCGCGGCCTTCGGCCTCGTTTCGGCGGTCGCCTACCATCACTACGACACGGTGTACCGCATTCGAGGCGGCACCGGCGCCCCGCCCCGGTGGCTGGTGCGCACGATCGGCGGGCACGAGGGCCGGACCCTGGTCGTGGCCGTACTCGCCGCCGTACTCACGGGGCCCTCCGACTTCGCCGTGGCCCTCACCGTTCTCGCGGTGGCCGTGGCCCTGGTCGTGCTCGTGGAGTCCATCCGCTTCTGGGTGTCCTCGGGGGCGCCCGCCGTTCACGACGAAGGAGAACCCGCATGATCGGCCTCGTACTGGCAGCCGGCGCAGGACGGCGTCTGCGCCCCTACACCGACACGCTCCCCAAGGCCCTCGTGCCGGTGGACGGCGACAAGACGGTCCTCGACCTGACGCTGGCCAACTTCGCCGAGATCGGCCTCACCGAGGTCGCGATCGTCGTCGGCTACCGCAAGGAGGCCGTCTACGACCGCAAGGAGGAGCTGGAGGCGAAGTACGGCCTCACGCTCACGCTCGTCGACAACGACAAGGCCGAGGAGTGGAACAACGCCTACTCCCTGTGGTGCGCCCGTGAGGTCCTCAAGCGCGGCGTGATCCTCGCCAACGGCGACACCGTCCACCCCGTCTCCGTCGAGCGGACCCTGCTGGAGGCGCGCGGCAAGGGCCAGAAGATCATCCTCGCCCTCGACACGGTGAAGAACCTCGCCGACGAGGAGATGAAGGTCATCACCGACGGTGACAAGGGCGTGCGGCGGATCACGAAGCTGATGGACCCGGCCACCGCCACCGGCGAGTACATCGGCGTCACCCTCATCGAGGCCGAGGCCGCCGAGGAACTCGCCGACGCACTCAAGGCGACCTTCGAACGCGACCCGGACCTCTACTACGAGGACGGCTACCAGGAGCTCGTCAACCGCGGTTTCACGGTCGACGTGGCCCCCATCGGCGACGTGACCTGGGTCGAGATCGACAACCACGACGACCTCGCGAAGGGCAGGGAGATCGCATGCCGGTACTGACCCGACTCATCCCCTCCCCGGTCTTCGTCGACATCAGCCGGGGGGCCATGGACGACCTGGCCGGCCTCCTCGCCGACCAGCGGATCTCCGCGTCCGGCAAGCTCGCGATCGCCATCAGCGGCGGGTCCGGGCAGGCGCTGCGCGAGAAGCTCGCCCCGGCCCTGCCGGGCGCCGACTGGTACTGCGTCGCCGGCGGTGACATCGATGCCGCGGTGAAGCTGGCCGACGACATCAAGGGCAAGCGCTACGACGCGGTGGTCGGCCTCGGCGGCGGCAAGATCATCGACGTGGCGAAGTACGCCGCGGCCCGGGTCGGCCTCCCGCTGGTCTCGGTCGCCACGAACCTCGCCCACGACGGTCTCTGCTCGCCCGTGGCCACCCTGGACAACGACAACGGCCGGGGCTCCTACGGTGTCCCGATGCCGATCGCCATGGTCATCGACCTCTCGGTGATCCGCCAGGCCCCGGACCGCTTCGTGCGCTCCGGCGTCGGCGACGCGATCTCCAACATCTCCGCGATCGCCGACTGGGAGCTCTCCCACCAGGTCAACGGCGAGCAGATCGACGGACTGGCCGCCGCCATGGCCCGTACCGCCGGCGAAGCCGTCCTGCGCCACCCCGGCACCGTCGCCGACGACGAGTTCCTCACCGTCCTGGCCGAGTCGCTGGTGCTCTCCGGCATCGCCATCTCGATCAGCGGGGACACCCGCCCGTCGTCCGGCGCCTGCCACGAGATCAGCCACGCCTTCGACCTCCTCTTCCCCAGGCGTGCCGCCAGCCACGGCGAGCAGGTCGGCCTCGGCGCCGCCTTCGCGATGCACCTGCGCGGCGCCCGCGAGGAGTCCGGTCTCTTCGCCGACGTGCTCCGCCGGCACGGACTGCCGGTCGTGCCCGAGGAGATCGGCTTCACCGTCGACGAGTTCGTGCAGGCCGTCGACTACGCCCCGCAGACCCGCCCGGGACGCTTCACGGTCCTGGAGCACCTCAACCTGTCCACCGACCAGATCAGGGACGCGTACGCCGACTATGCCAAGACCATCAGTAGCTGAACTCCGTCCGGTCGTTCACCCCCCGGGCGTCAAGGACCGGCGCAGCGGCGAACACTGGGCGGGGCGGATATACATGCGCGAGGTCTCGCTGCGTGTGGACCGGTACCTGGTGAACACCAAGGTGACGCCCAACCAGCTGACCTACCTGATGACCGTCGCCGGTGTGCTCGCCGCCCCGGCCCTGCTCGTCCCGGGCATTCCCGGCGCGCTCCTCGGCGTCCTCATGGTCCAGCTGTACCTGCTGCTGGACTGCGTCGACGGCGAGCTCGCCCGCTGGAAGAAGCAGTTCTCCCTGGCCGGGGTCTACCTGGACCGGGTCGGCGCCTACCTCTGTGACGCCGCCGTGCTGGTCGGCTTCGGCCTGCGCGCCGCCGACCTGTGGGGCACCGGGCGCATCGACTGGCTGTGGGCCTTCCTGGGCACGCTCGCCGCGCTGGGCGCCATCCTGATCAAGGCCGAGACGGACCTGGTCGGGGTCGCACGCCACCAGGGCGGGCTGCCGCCGGTCAAGGAGGCCGCCTCCGAGCCGCGTTCGTCCGGCATGGCGTTCGCCCGCCGGGCCGCCGGGGCGCTCAAGTTCCACCGGCTGATCCTGTGCGTCGAGGCTTCTCTGGTCATCCTGGTCGCCGCCGTCCTGGACGCGGTCCGCGACGACCTGTTCTTCAGCCGCCTCGCGGTCGCGGTGCTGGCCGGCATCGCGCTGCTGCAGACCCTCCTCCACCTCGTGTCGGTTCTGGCCTCGAGCAGGCTGAAGTGAGCACCCCCATGAAACTCGGCGCGGTCATCATCACGATGGGCAACCGCCCGGCCGAGCTGCGTGCCCTGCTCGATTCGGTCGCCGCGCAGGAAGGCGACCGGATCGAGGTGGTCGTCGTGGGCAACGGTTCCCCCGTCCCCGAGGTCCCCGCCGGTGTGCGGACCGTCGAGCTGCCCGAGAACCTGGGCATCCCCGGCGGCCGCAACGTGGGCATCGAGGCCTTCGGGCCCTCCGGCGCCGACGTCGACGCGCTCCTCTTCCTCGACGACGACGGGCATCTTCCGCTCACCGACACCGCCGAGCTGTGCCGGCGGGCGTTCGAGGCCGATCCGAGGCTCGGCATCATCAGCTTCCGGATCGCCGACCCGGACACCGGCGAGACCCAGCGCCGCCACGTCCCGCGGCTGCGCGCCGCCGACCCGATGCGCTCCTCGCGGGTGACGACCTTCCTGGGCGGCGCCAACGCCGTGCGCACCCGGGTCATCGCCGAGGTCGGCCCGCTGCCGGGCGACTTCTTCTACGCGCACGAGGAGACCGACCTCGCCTGGCGGGCGCTGGACGCCGGCTGGCAGATCGACTACCGCGCCGACATGGTCCTCAACCACCCCACGACCGCTCCCTCCCGGCATGCGGTGTACCACCGGATGGTGGCCCGGAACCGGGTCTGGCTGGCCCGGCGCAACCTGCCCGCGCCCCTGGTCCCCGTGTACCTGGGCGTGTGGCTGCTGCTGACCCTGCTTCGCAAGCCCTCGGGACCGGCGCTGAAGGCGTGGTTCGGCGGGTTCCGGGAGGGCTGGTCGACGCCCTGCGGACCGCGTCGTCCGATGAAGTGGCGTACGGTGTGGCGGCTGACCAGACTCGGCCGCCCTCCGGTCATCTGAGAGGTTCGCCTCTGGGAGCATGAGGGTTAAGTTTTCTTGTCGGGACCTGTCCGCCCTGAGGCGCGCCCGCGACTGGCTGCGCGTGAATACGAGAGTTTCATCTGGTGAGTGACACAACCCATGACGGTGCTGTTGCGTTGAGCACCCCGCCATCGGCCGACGACGGCCTGAGTCCTGCCGCGCTGGCCAGGAAGTACGGTCTGACCGTCAGCGGCGCCCGGCCCGGACTCCTGGAGTACGTGCGCCAGCTCCGCGGGCGACGCCACTTCATCATGGCGTTCTCCCGGGCCAAGCTGACCGCTCAGTACAGCCAGGCCAAGCTGGGCCAGTTGTGGCAGGTGGCCACTCCGCTCCTGAACGCCGGGGTGTACTTCGTCATCTTCGGCGTGATCCTCGGCACGAAGAAGGGGATGGACCCGGACGTCTTCATCCCCTTCCTGGTGACCGGGGTCTTCGTCTTCACCTTCACCCAGAGCTCGGTGATGGCCGGTGTCCGCGCCATCTCCGGCAACCTCGGGCTGGTGCGGGCGCTGCACTTCCCGCGCGCCTCGCTGCCCATCTCGTTCTCGCTCCAGCAGCTCCAGCAGCTGCTGTACTCGATGATCGTGCTGGTCGCGGTGACGGCGGGACTGGGCAGCTACCCGAGCCTCTCCTGGCTGCTGGTGATCCCGGCGCTCGCGATGCAGTTCCTCTTCAACACGGGACTGGCGCTGATCATGGCGAGGCTCGGGGCCAAGACGCCCGACCTGGCCCAGCTCATGCCGTTCGTCATGCGGACCTGGATGTACGCCTCCGGCGTCATGTTCTCCATCCCGATCATGCTGGCCGACAAGCCGGCCTGGATCGCCGATGTGCTGCAGTACAACCCGGCGGCCATCTACATGGACCTGATCAGGTTCGCGATGATCGACGGTTACGGCTCCGAGAACCTGCCGGCGCACGTGTGGGTGGTGGGTCTGGCCTGGGCGGTCCTGGTGGGCGTCCTGGGCTTTGTGTACTTCTGGAAGGCAGAGGAGCGGTACGGCCGTGGCTGAGGACAACATCCCGGGACGCGTCCCCACCGTGATCGCCGACGACGTGCACATCGTGTACCGCGTCAACGGCGGTGGCGGGGGCAAGGGCGGCGCCACCGCAGCACTGAGCCGGATACTGCGCCGCGGCAAGGGCGAGGAGCGCGGGGTCCGGAAGGTGCACGCCGTACGCGGTGTCTCCTTCACCTCTTATCGGGGGGAGGCCATCGGCCTCATCGGTACGAACGGCTCCGGCAAGTCCACCCTGCTGCGGGCCATCGCCGGACTCCTGCCGACCGAGCAGGGCAAGGTGTACACGGACGGCCAGCCCTCGCTGCTCGGCGTGAACGCGGCGCTGATGAGCGACCTGACCGGCGAGCGCAACGTCGTCCTCGGCGGGCTGGCCATGGGCATGAGCCGGGAGGAGATCCGCGACCGGTACCAGGACATCGTCGATTTCTCCGGCATCAACGAGAAGGGTGACTTCATCACCCTGCCGATGCGCACGTACTCCTCCGGTATGGCCGCCCGGCTGCGTTTCTCCATCGCCGCCGCCAAGAACCACGACGTCCTCATGATCGACGAGGCGCTGGCGACGGGTGACCGCAAGTTCCAGATCCGGTCCGAGGAGCGCATCCGCGAGCTCCGCAAGGAGGCCGGGACCGTCTTCCTGGTCAGCCACAGCAACAAGTCGATCAGGGACACCTGCGACCGCGTGCTGTGGCTGGAAAAGGGCGAACTGCTGATGGACGGCCCGACCGACGAGGTGCTCAAGGCGTACGAGCGCGAGACGGGCAAGTAGCGCGTCACCGAAGTCGCCTGCCGCGGCGGCCCGGTCCGGACCTTCCGGACCGGGCCGCCGCGCTGCTTCCGGATCGCGGACCGGGTCCTGGACATCCACGGCTCGTCGTACACGGGCCGGCAAGATCTCCTCCCGCCGGATGACGTCAATTTCCTTGCACGAGGGGAAAGTTGACAGAACGCACGGCGCCGGTGCCGCGCGCCCCGCACCCCGGCGCGGGGAGGGGCGTTGTACAACGTAAGCTGTACCGGTGCTGATTCGTGGCAAGTGGGGCGATACCGCCTGGGAGGGCGCCCCGCAGTCGGCCTCCGCACTCGGGAGAGCGGGCGGCGTGTCCGGAATGGGATGTTTTGGGTCGGCAGTGTAGAACGGGAGATGTGACGGCTATGGCGGAAGATCTCCAGCTCCGAAGTGCTCACGCCGTCCCCGCGCAGGGCGGTCCGCAGTGACCCGTACCCCGCGGGCGCGGCTTGATTCCGCCGTACCCGGAACCCTGGACAAGGCCGCCCACGAGAACTTCCCGGTGGCCCCCTTCTTCCTGCCGCGCGCGTGGCGCGACGACCTGATGGCCGTCTACGGCTTCGCCCGGCTCGTCGACGACATCGGCGACGGCGACCTCGCCCCCGGTGGCGCCGACGCGCGGCACCTCGGTCTCGACCCGGCCCAGGGCGAGGACCGGCTCGGCATGCTCGACGCCCTCGAAGCGGACCTGCGCCGGATCTTCGCCGGAACCGGCGAGACCCCGCACCACCCGCTCCTGCAGGCCCTGCGTCCCACCGTGCGGCGCCGCGCGCTCACCCCCGAACCCTTCCTCGGCCTCATCGAGGCCAACCGGCAGGACCAGAAGGTCCGCCGCTACGGGACGTACGAGGAGCTCCTCGCCTACTGCGAACTCTCCGCCAACCCCGTCGGCCGCCTGGTCCTCCAGCTCACCGGCACGGCGAGCCCCGAGCGCGTCCGGCGCTCCGACGCCGTCTGCACCGCGCTGCAGATCGTCGAGCACCTCCAGGACGTCACCGAGGACCTGGGCCGCGACCGGATCTACCTGCCGGCCGACGACATGGCGAGGTTCCATGTCACCGAATCCGACCTGGCGGCACCCTCCGGTGGCGCATCGGTGCGGGCGCTGATCGCGTACGAGGCCGAACGTGCCGCGGATCTGCTGAATGAAGGCACCCCCTTGGTGGGTAGCGTCCACGGCAGGCTCAAGCTGCTTCTCGCCGGATTCGTGGGAGGGGGGCGTGCCGCCCTCACCGCGATCGCGGCCGCCGGGTTCGACGTACTGCCCGGCCCCCCCAAACCCACCAAGCCCAGCCTGCTGCGCGAGGTGGGAGTTGTTTTGCGAAGAGCGCGTAGAGAGGGGTGAGCCGGACCGTGGAGGGACAGACGACGTACATGTCGGCACCGGTACAGGCCGCATACAGTTACTGCGAGGCGGTCACCGGACAGCAGGCGCGTAACTTCGCGTACGGCATCAGGCTGCTGCCCGCCGAGAAACGGCAGGCCATGTCGGCCCTGTACGCCTTCTCCCGCCGGGTCGACGACATCGGTGACGGCGAACTGGAGCCGGAGACCAAGCGCGTCCGCCTGGAGAGCACCCGCGCGGTGCTGGACCGGATCCGTGAAGGAGCGGTCGACGAGGACGACACCGACCCGGTGGCCGTCGCGCTCGCCGACGCCGCCCGCCGGTTCCCGCTGCCGCTCGAAGGGCTCGACGAGCTCATCGACGGGGTGCTGATGGACGTGCGCGGCGCGACCTACGAGACGTGGGACGACCTCAAGGTCTACTGCCGGTGCGTCGCGGGCGCCATCGGCCGTCTCAGCCTGGGCGTCTTCGGTACGGAGCCCGGCGCACCGGGCTCCGAGCGCGCCGCCGAGTACGCAGACACGCTCGGCCTCGCGCTCCAGCTGACGAACATCCTGCGCGACGTGCGCGAGGACGCGGGCAACGGCCGCACCTACCTGCCCGCCGACGACCTCGCCAAGTTCGGCTGCTCCGCCGGCTTCCACCGGGCCACCCCGCCGCCCGGCTCCGACTTCGCCGGGCTGGTCCACTTCGAGGTGCGGCGCGCCCGGGCCCTGTTCGCCGAGGGCTACCGCCTGCTGCCGATGCTCGACCGGCGCAGCGGGGCCTGTGTGGCGGCCATGGCCGGCATCTACCGCAGGCTCCTCGACCGGATCGAGCGCGACCCCGAGGCGGTGCTGCGCGGCCGGGTCTCCCTCCCGGGCCACGAGAAGGCGTACGTGGCGGTGCGCGGTCTGTCGGGTCTCGACGCGCGCCACATTTCGCGCCGCACGATCAGGGGGCGTGTCTGAATGCTTCACACGGACATCTCGCGCACCATGTGCATCATGGATGATCACTCCGTACGGCAGGCAACCCCCTGCCCCGCGGATGCGTCCCTGACTGACGAGGCCTGGCGAGAGGGGGACGCATGACGGACGACGCGCTGCGTTCCTCGCGCGCGGTCGTGATCGGCGGCGGGCTCGCCGGCATGACGGCCGCCCTGCGCCTCGCCGACGCCGGGCTTGACGTGACCCTGCTCGAAGGGCGGCCCCGGCTCGGCGGCCTCGCCTTCTCCTTCCGGCGCGGCGAACTGACGGTCGACAACGGCCAGCACGTCTACCTGCGCTGCTGCACCGCCTACCGCTGGTTCCTCGACCGGGTCGACGGCACGCGTCTGGCCCCGCTGCAAAACCGTTTGGACGTGCCCGTTCTCGATGTGGGGCGGCCCTCGGGCCCCCGGCTCGGACGACTGCGCCGCAACGCTCTCCCGGTCCCCTTCCACCTCGCCGCCGGCCTCGCCGCCTACCCCCACCTCTCGCTCGCCGAGCGCGCGAGCGTCGGGCGGGCCGCGCTGGCGCTCGGCCGCCTGGACCCGGACGACCCCGCACTCGACGACGTCGACTTCGGCAGCTGGCTCGCCCGGCACGGCCAGTCGCCCCGGACCGTCGAGGCGCTCTGGGACCTGGTCGGCGTGGCCACCCTCAACGCCACCGCACCGAACTCCTCGCTCGCTCTGGCCGCCAAGGTCTTCAAGACCGGCCTGCTCTCCGAGCGCGGCGCCGCCGACATCGGCTGGGCCTCCGTGCCGCTCGGCGACGTCCACGACACGCTCGGCCGCAAGGCGCTGGACTCCGCGGGCGTCCGTACCGAACTGCGGACGAAGGCCGGATCGCTCACCCGCACCGACGACGGACGCTGGGTGGTCGACACCGGCGCCGAACGGATCGAGGCGGACACCGTCGTGCTGGCCGTCCCGCAGCGCGAGGCCCACGACCTGCTGCCCGAAGGTGCGCTCGACGCACCGGAGCGGCTGCTGGAGATCGGCACCTCGCCGATCCTCAACGTGCACGTGGTCTACGACCGCAAGGTGCTCAGACAGCCTTTCTTCGCCGCGCTCGGCTCCCCGGTCCAGTGGGTCTTCGACCGGACCCAGGCCTCCGGACTCACCGGCCCCGGCCAGTACCTCGCGGTCTCCCAGTCCGCCGCCGACGAGGAGATCGACCTCCCCGTCGCCGACCTCCGCGCGCGCTACCTGCCCGAGCTGGAGCGGCTCCTGCCCGCCGCCCGCGGGGCCGGGATCCGGGACTTCTTCGTCACCCGCGAGCGTACGGCGACCTTCGCGCCCGCTCCCGGCGTCGGCCGGCTGCGTCCGGGGACGCGCACGCGCGCCCCCGGACTCTTCCTGGCCGGCGCATGGACCGCCACCGGCTGGCCCGCCACGATGGAGGGCGCCGTCCGCAGCGGTGCCGGTGCCGCGGACGCCGCGCTCCTGGCGCTCGGCCGCCCCCACGAACATCCGCTGCAGGAGGCGGCATGAGCAGTACCACCGGAACAAGAGGAGAGTCAGTGACCCCGGCGAATCCGGCTTCCGACACCGTGGCGGACACCACGGACGTCACCGCGCTTCTGGAGCGCGGACGGGCCCTTTCCGCGCCGGTGCTCCGGGCCGCCGTTGACCGGCTCGCACCGCCCATGGACACCGTGGCCGCCTATCACTTCGGCTGGATCGATGCCCAGGGCAGGCCCTCCGACGGCGACGGCGGCAAGGCCGTCCGCCCCGCGCTGGCCCTGCTGTCCGCCGAGGCGGCCGGCGCCGTCGCGGAGGCCGGCGTCCCCGGCGCCGTGGCCGTCGAACTCGTGCACAACTTCTCGCTGCTGCACGACGACCTGATGGACGGCGACGAGCAGCGGCGCCACCGCGACACGGTGTGGAAGGTGCACGGCCCCGCACAGGCGATCCTGGTCGGCGACGCGCTGTTCGCCCTCGCCAACGAGATCCTGCTGGAACTCGGCACCGTCGAGGCGGGCCGCGCGGCCCGGCGGCTGACCTCGGCCACCCGCAAGCTCATCGACGGGCAGGCCCAGGACATCTCCTACGAGCACCGCGAGCGGGTCACCGTCGAGGAGTGCCTGGAGATGGAGGGCAACAAGACGGGCGCCCTGCTCGCCTGCGCCTGCTCCATCGGCGCCGTGCTCGGCGGCGCCGACGACAGGACCGCCGACGTCCTGGAAGCGTACGGCTACCACCTCGGCCTCGCCTTCCAGGCGGTCGACGACCTGCTCGGCATCTGGGGCGACCCGGAGTCCACCGGCAAGCAGACCTGGAGCGATCTGCGCCAGCGCAAGAAGTCCCTGCCGGTCGTCGCCGCGCTCGCCGCGGGCGGACCGGCCTCGGAGCGCCTGGGCGAGCTGCTCGCCGCCGACGCGAAGAGCAACGACTTCGACAGCTTCTCCGAAGAGGAGTTCGCCGCCCGTGCGGCGCTCATCGAGGAGGCGGGCGGCCGCGAGTGGACCGCCCAGGAGGCCCGTCGTCAGCATGCGGTCGCCATCGAGGCACTGCATGGTGTGGACATGCCGGAAACCGTGCGGGCGCAGCTCACGGCGCTCGCGGACTTCGTCGTCGTACGAAAGAGATGATGACCATCCCCTCCATATGACTCGCAGTCGCCGGCCGGCGCCCGTCACGGGCGCCGGCCGACGGAGACCCCAGCACAGCAGAGGACCACCTGCACGAAGGGGAAGCCATGACAGCGACGACCGACGGAAGCACCGGGGCCGTGAACCCCCGCGCAGCCTCGGCCAGTATTCCGACAACCGAATCGACGATCGCCGCGGACGACGTACTCGCCGCCGCGCGGCGGGCCGCGGAACGCTCGGTCGAGCACCTCCTCGGCAGGCAGGACGAGCAGGGCTGGTGGAAGGGCGACCTCGCCACCAACGTCACCATGGACGCCGAGGACCTCCTGCTCCGGCAGTTCCTCGGAATCCAGGATCCCGCCACGGTGCGGGCGGCCGGCCGCTTCATCCGCGGCGAACAGCTCGGCGACGGAACCTGGGCCACCTTCCACGGCGGTCCGGGGGACCTCTCCGCCACCATCGAGGCGTACGTGGCACTGCGCCTGGCCGGGGACCGCCCCGACGAACCGCACATGGCCCGGGCCTCCGGATGGGTCAGGGAACAGGGCGGGATCGCGGCGAGCCGGGTGTTCACCCGGATCTGGCTGGCCCTGTTCGGCTGGTGGAAATGGGACGACCTGCCGGAGCTCCCGCCCGAGCTGATGTTCTTCCCCAAATGGGTCCCGCTCAACATCTACGACTTCGGCTGCTGGGCCCGGCAGACCATCGTGCCCCTCACCGTCGTTTCCGCGAAGCGGCCGGTCCGGCCCGCGCCCTTCGCCCTGGACGAGCTGCACACCGATCCGGCCACCCCCAACCCGCCGCGCCGCCCCGCTCCCGCCGCCAGCTGGGACGGCGTGTTCCAGCGCCTCGACAAGGCGCTGCACCTCTACCACCGGATCGCCCCGCGCAGACTGCGCCGGGTCGCGATGAACGCGGCCGCCCGCTGGATCATCGAACGCCAGGAGAACGACGGCTGCTGGGGCGGCATCCAGCCGCCCGCCGTCTACTCCGTCATCGCCCTCCACCTGCTCGGCTACGACCTCGACCATCCGGTCATGCGCGCCGGACTCGAGTCGCTCGACCGGTTCGCGGTCTGGCGCGAGGACGGCGCCCGGATGATCGAGGCGTGTCAGTCCCCGGTCTGGGACACCTGCCTCGCCACCATCGCGCTCGCCGACGCGGGACTCGCCCCCGACCACCCCGCGCTGGTGAAGGCGGCCGACTGGATGCTCGGCGAGGAGATCGCACGGCCGGGCGACTGGTCCGTGCGCAGACCCCAACTGGCCCCTGGCGGCTGGGCGTTCGAGTTCCACAATGACAACTACCCGGATATCGACGACACCGCCGAGGTGGTCCTGGCACTGCGCCGGGTCCGCCACCCCGAACAGCCGAAGGTCGAGGCCGCCATCGAGCGCGGCGTGCGCTGGACCATCGGCATGCAGTCCCGCAACGGAGCCTGGGGCGCCTTCGACGCCGACAACACCAGCGCGTTCCCCAACCGGCTGCCGTTCTGCGACTTCGGTGAGGTCATCGACCCGCCGTCCGCCGACGTGACCGGGCACGTCGTGGAGATGCTCGCCATCGAGGGGCACTCCGGACACCCGGCGACCCGGCGCGGCATCGAGTGGCTGCTCGCCGAACAGGACGCCGCCGGGGGCTGGTTCGGCCGATGGGGCGTCAACTACGTCTACGGGACGGGGTCGGTGGTGCCCGCACTGCTCGCCGCCGGGATGTCCGCCTCCCACCCCTCCATCCGCCGCGCGGTCGGCTGGCTGGAATCCGTCCAGAACGACGACGGAGGCTGGGGCGAGGATCTGCGCTCGTACCACGACGACAAGTGGATCGGCCACGGAGCCTCGACGGCGTCCCAGACCGCCTGGGCCCTGCTCGCCCTCCTGGCGGCCGGGCGGCGGGAGACCGCAGCCGTCGCACGCGGCATCGCCTGGCTCGCCGAGACCCAGCAGCCCGACGGCTCCTGGGACGAGCCGTATTTCACCGGGACCGGTTTCCCCTGGGACTTCTCCATCAACTACCACCTCTACCGGCAGGTCTTCCCGCTGACCGCACTCGGACGGTACGTGCACGGCGACCCGTTCGCCGGCCGCGCCGCGGTCCGCGAGGGGGCCTGATGGGCGATGCCCCGGGGCCGGCCGGCCCCGCCGCCCCGCTGCTCATCGCCTGCGCGCTGGGCATCGAGCACCTGGCCCTGCGCACCGGCAGGACCAGGGCGGGCGCCGCTCCGGGCCCCGTGACCGTACTGCGTACCGGCATGGGACCGAAGGCGGCCGAAACGGCCGTGGCGAGGGCGCTCGGCGAGGGCCGGTCGCTCGGCGCCGCGGTCATCGCGTCCGGGTTCTGCGCCGGGCTCGCACCCGGCATGCATCCCGGAGACCTGGTGGTGGCCGACGAGACCCGTGACGCCGGGCAGCCGGTCACCTGCACCGGCGCCGGCCTGCTCGCCGACGCGCTCGCCAGGGCCGTACCCGGACGCACCGTCCACACCGGCCCGCTGACCGGCTCCGACCATGTCGTACGAGGGCATGAGCGGGCCGAGCTTCGGGCCACCGGAGCGATCGCGGTGGACATGGAGTCCGCCGCGACCCTGCGCAGCGCTCTGCGGTCCGGGCCCCGCCCGGTTGCGGCCGTACGGGTGGTCGTGGACGCTCCGGAGCATGAGCTCGTCCGCATCGGCACGGTCCGCGGTGGAATATCGGCTTTCCGTGTTCTCCGTGCCGTCCTGCCGGCTTTCTATGAATGGCACCGATCTTTGCTGCTCCCCAGGAGGTGAGCTAGATGGCCATGCCGCTCCGTCAGTCCATCAAGGTTGCGACGTACCTCATTGAACAGAAGCTCCGAAAGCGGGACAAGTTCCCGCTGATTGTCGAGCTGGAGCCCTTGTTCGCCTGCAACCTCGCCTGCGAGGGCTGCGGGAAGATCCAGCACCCGGCCGGAGTCCTCAAGCAGCGCATGCCGGTGGCCCAGGCCGTCGGCGCCGTGCTCGAATCGGGCGCCCCGATGGTCTCCATCGCGGGTGGCGAGCCGCTGATGCATCCGCAGATCGACGAAATCGTCCGGCAGCTGGTGGCGAAGAGGAAATACGTCTTCCTCTGCACCAACGCGATGCTGCTGCGGAAGAAGATCGAGAAGTTCACGCCCTCGCCCTATTTCGCGTTCGCCGTGCACATCGACGGGCTCCGCGAGCGCCACGACGAATCGGTCGCCAAGGAAGGGGTGTTCGACGAGGCGGTGGCGGCTATCAAGGAGGCCAAGCGGCGCGGCTTCCGGGTCACCACCAACTCCACCTTCTTCAACACCGACACGCCCCAGACCATCATCGAGGTCCTCAACTACCTCAACGACGACCTGAAGGTCGACGAGATGATGATCTCGCCCGCCTACGCCTACGAGAAGGCGCCCGACCAGGAGCACTTCCTGGGCGTCGACCAGACCCGTGAGCTGTTCAAGAAGTCCTTCGCGAACGGCAACCGGGCCAGATGGCGCCTGAACCACTCGCCGCTCTTCCTCGACTTCCTGGAGGGCAAGGCGGACTTCCCGTGCACGGCGTGGGCCATTCCGAACTACTCCCTGTTCGGCTGGCAGCGGCCCTGCTACCTGATGAGCGACGGCTATGTGCCGACGTACCGGGAGCTCATCGAGGAGACCGACTGGGACAAGTACGGCCGCGGCAAGGACCCGCGCTGCGCCAACTGCATGGCGCACTGCGGCTACGAGCCCACCGCCGTACTCGCCACCATGGGGTCGCTGAAGGAATCCCTGCGCGCGGCGCGGGAGACCATCGGCGGGAACCGGTGACGTGAGCCCCGCCGGAGACCCGGTCCCGCCGGGTCTCCGCGTGCCGCCGGCCCGGCCGCCCGCGACGAGCCGCCCCGCGCGGCCCGTCCGGGCAGGGCGGCCGGCGGCGGTCGGCGGGGACGACCGCCGGGGGTTCCCGCCGTCACCGTGAGCCCGGCACAGGACCAGAGAGGGGGCCCGGGCATGACGCTGCTTCAGTCCATCCGGGGGCCGCACGATCTCAAGGCGCTGAACGAACCGCAGCTCGGCGAACTCGCCGAGGACATCAGGAAGTTCCTCGTCCAGGCGGTAGCCAGGACCGGAGGCCACCTCGGCCCCAACCTCGGGGTGGTCGAGCTGTCCATCGCCCTGCACAGGGTCTTCGACTCACCCGTGGACCGGATCCTGTGGGACACCGGCCACCAGAGCTACGTGCACAAGCTGCTGACGGGGCGGCAGGACTTCTCCAAGCTGCGCGGCAAGGGCGGCCTCTCCGGCTATCCCTCGCGCGCCGAGTCCGAGCACGACGTCATCGAGAACTCGCACGCCTCCGCCGTGCTCGGCTGGGCCGACGGCCTCGCCAAGGCCGACGAGCTCCTCGGCCGCCCCGGCCACGTCGTCGCGGTCATCGGCGACGGGGCGCTCACCGGCGGCATGGCCTGGGAGGCGCTCAACAACATCGCCGCCGCCAAGGACCGCCCCCTCGTCATCGTCGTCAACGACAACGAACGCTCCTACGCCCCGACGATCGGCGGCCTCGCCAACCATCTGGCGACCCTGCGCACCACCGACGGATACGAGCGCTTCCTAACGTGGGGGAAGGGCGTCCTGCAGCAGACACCCGTCGTCGGCCAGCCGCTGTACGAGTCGCTGCACGGTGCCAAGAAGGGGTTCAAGGACACCTTCGCCCCGCAGGGCATGTTCGAGGACCTCGGCCTCAAGTACCTCGGGCCGATCGACGGTCACGACACCGCCGCCCTGCAAGCCGCGCTCCACCGTGCGAAGCGCTTCCACGGCCCCGTGCTCGTGCACTGCATCACCGAGAAGGGGCGTGGCTACCTCCCCGCCCTCCAGGACGAGGCGGACCGCTTCCACGCCGTCGGCGCGATGGACCCGCTGACCTGCGCCCCCCTCGCACCCGCGGCGGGCCCCTCCTGGACCTCCGTGTTCGGGGACGAGATCGCGTCGATCGGAGCCGCGCGCCCCGACGTCGTCGCCCTCACGGCGGCGATGCTGCACCCCGTCGGGCTGACGGAATTCGCCGAGGCGTTCCCGGAACGGGTCTGGGACGTCGGGATCGCCGAACAGCACGCCACGGTCTCGGCGGCCGGCCTCGCGACCGGCGGCCTGCACCCCGTGGTCGCCGTGTACGCCACCTTCCTCAACCGGGCCTTCGACCAACTGCTGATGGACGTCGCCCTGCACAGGTGCGGCGTCACCTTCGTCCTCGACCGCGCCGGAGTCACCGGGCCCGACGGGGCCTCCCACAACGGCATGTGGGACATGTCCGTCCTCCAGGTCGTGCCGGGCCTGCGCATCGCGGCACCGCGCGACGCCGACCGGCTGCGGGCCGAACTGCGCGAGGCCGTCGACGTCGACGACGCCCCCACCCTGATCCGCTTCCCGAAGGAAGCGGTGGGGGAGCCGGTCCCCGCGATCGGCACCATCGGCGGTATGGACGTCCTGCACCGCGCCGAGGACGCCGACGTGCTGCTGGTCGCGGTCGGCGTGATGGCGCCCGTCTGCCTGCGGGCCGCCGATCTGCTGACCGGCGGCGGCATCCGCTGCACGGTGGTCGACCCCCGCTGGGTCAAGCCGGTCGACGAGCAGCTCGCGCCGCTCGCCGCGCGCCACCGGCTCGTCGCCGTGGTCGAGGACAACAGCCGTTCCGGGGGAGTCGGCTGGGCCGTGGGGCAGGCGTTGCGGGACGCCGGGGTCGACGTACCCCTGCGCACGTTCGGCATCCCCGAGCAGTTCCTCGCCCACGGTAAGCGGGCCGAGGTGCTGGCCGACATCGGACTCACACCGGTCGAGATCGCGGGCCGGATCAGCGCCGCGCTGGCCGCCCGGGACGCGGCCACCGGCACGGGGCGGCACGCCCCGGGCAACGGGCACAAGGAGAGCGGGGCATGAAGGACAACGAGCCCAAGGGCTTCGATCTGGCGCGGCTCCTCGCGGAGCGCGGCGCCGAACGCTACGAGTTGCACACCAGACACCTCAACCACCAACTCCCGCGCATGCTGCACACCATCGGCTTCGACAAGGTCTACGAACGGGCCGAGGGCGCGCACTTCTGGGACGCGGACGGCAACGACTACCTCGACATGCTCGCCGGTTTCGGTGTGATGGGCCTCGGCCGCCACCACCCCGTCGTACGCAAGGCGCTGCACGACGTCCTGGACGCCTCTCTCGCCGACCTCACCCGCTTCGACTGCCAGCCGCTGCCGGGCCTCCTGGCCGAGAAGCTGCTCACCCACAGCCCGCACCTGGACCGGGTCTTCTTCGGCAACAGCGGGACGGAGGCGGTCGAGACCGCCCTCAAATTCGCCCGCTACGCCACCGGCAAGCCGAGGATCCTGTACTGCACGCACGCCTTCCACGGACTCACCACCGGCTCCCTCTCGGTCAACGGCGAGGCCGGCTTCCGGGACGGCTTCGCCCCGCTGCTCCCCGACACCGCCCTCGCGCTCGGCGACCTCGACGCCCTGCGCCGTGAGCTGAAGCGCGGTGACGTGGCCGGTCTCGTCGTCGAACCGATCCAGGGCAAGGGCGTGCACGCCGCGCCGCCCGGCTTCCTGCGCCAGGCCCAGGAGCTCCTGCACAAGCACAAGGCCCTGCTCATCGTGGACGAGGTGCAGACCGGCCTCGGCAGGACCGGGGACTTCTACGCCTACCAGCACGAGGAAGGCGTGGAACCCGATCTGGTCTGCGTCGCCAAGGCGCTCTCCGGCGGCTACGTGCCGGTCGGCGCCACACTCGGCAAGGACTGGATCTTCAAGCGCGTCTACTCCTCGATGGACCGGGTCCTCGTCCACTCCGCGAGCTTCGGTTCCAACGCCCAGGCGATGGCGGCCGGCCTCGCGGTTCTCGCGGTGATGGAGGACGAGGAGACGGTGGCGAACGCGCGCCGCACGGGTGACCTGCTGCGCGAACGGCTGGCCGCGCTGGTCGGGCGGTATGAGCTGCTGCACGAGGTGCGGGGGCGCGGGCTGATGATCGGCATCGAGTTCGGCCGGCCGGACTCGATGAAGCTGCGCAGCCGCTGGACGATGCTCCAGGCGGCCCGCAAGGGACTCTTCGCGCAGATGGTGGTCGTACCGCTGCTCCAGAAGCACCGGATCCTGACCCAGGTCTCCGGCGACCACCTCGAAGTCATCAAGCTGATCCCGCCGCTGGTGATCGACGAGACGGATGTGGAGCGCTTCGTGAGCGCGTTCACGGCCGTGATGGACGACGCGCACGGTGGCGGCGGACTCATGTGGGACTTCGGACGGACGCTGGTGAAACAGGCCGTCGCCAACCGCTGATCGGGGACTACCACAGGGGGTTTTGCCTCAGAGGTAAGAAATTTGCCTCTGAGGAAAGCTCCTGGCTCAATGGAGGCATGAATCCTCCAGAAGGAGGGGCGGCCGACGAGCTGCCCGGGGTCGCACCACGCCTGCGCGATCTGCGCCGCAGTCGTGGGCTCACCCTGGAGAGCGCCGCCCAGCGGGCCGGGCTCTCCCCCGCGCACCTGTCCCGGCTCGAAACGGGCCGGCGCCAGCCCTCACTGCCGATGCTGCTCGGACTCGCCAGGATCTACGGTACGACGGTCTCCGAGCTGCTGGGCGAGATCCCCCCGGAACGTGATGCGATCGTCCGCGGCCGCAGGTTCGAGGGGGCCGAGGCCGACGGCTGGACGTACCAGCAGGCCGGCGGCCCCGGCCGGGCGATGCAGGCCCTGCGGGTCCGCGTCCCGCACGGCGCCCAGGGTGACCTGGTGCGCGTCCACCCCGGCGAGGAGTGGCTGTACGTCCTGGCGGGCCACCTCCGGGTGATCCTCGGCGAGACGGTCCACGACCTCGCCCCCGGTGACAGCGCCCACTTCGATTCGCTCACTCCGCACCGGATCGCGGCTCTGGACCACGACGGCGCCGAGCTGCTCTTCGTCCACACCCTGCTGCAGAGCCCCGCCGCCGAGCTGTGTCTCGGCAGCGGGATCCACCGTCGCTGAGGCGCCGCCCCCCGCCACCGGCCCCGGTGGCCAGAGAGGACCCGTCATGTCCGATTCCGAGAACTACGACCCGCTCGGCCCGGGCCGGCCCAAGAACTACGACCCGCAGGAGAAGAAGATGCCGCGCGGGCTCGTCATCAGGCTCTTCGCCTACCTGGTGGCCGGGCACGTCATCGCCGGATTCCTCTATCTGCTGTTCGCCGTGGGGATGCACAACCAGTAGGGCGGGCACCCCGGCGGCGGGCTCGGTCTCAGGACCCGTCGAGGAGGCGCTCGCGCAGCCGGTCCCGGGTCTCCGGGGTGATCTTGAGGCCCTCGGCGAGGTAGCGCTCGGTGCCGCCCCAGGTCTCGTCGATCGTGGAGAAGGCGGCGGCGAGGTAGTCGCGTTCGGCGCCGAAGAGGGGATTGAGCAGTTCCATCACCTCGGCCGACATCCCGGCGGGCGAGGTGTCGCTGCGGCGGACCTTGTAGCGGCGGTGCGCGTCGTTGGACTTGAGGTAGTCGGCCTCAATGGCCTCGCGCTCGACGCCGACGGCGAGCAGGGACACCGCGATCGAGATACCCGCGCGGTCCTTGCCCGCGGCGCAGTGCATCAGGGCGGGCACGCTGTCCTCGGCCAGGGCGTGCAGCACCCGGCTGTGCTCGGCGGTGCGGTCCAGGATGATCCGCCGGTACGAAGCGACCATGCGGTGGGTCCCCTTGCCGTCGGCCAGGATGGACCGCAGTTCGCGCATGTCGCCGTCGCGGACCATGCGCCAGAACTCCGCGCCGTCCGCCGGGTCGCTGAGCGGGATGTTCACGTTGCGCACGCCCGGCAGTTCGATGTCCGGGCCGTCGAGCTTGTGGTCGGCCACGTTGCGGAAGTCGAAGACGGTGTGCAGGCCGAGACCGGCGAGGAAGGCGGCGTCCTCGGCCGTGGCGTGGGCCAGGTGACCGCTGCGGTAGAGCCGCCCGTACCGCACCCGGCGTCCGTCCGACGTGGGCAGGCCGCCGACGTCACGGAAATTGCGGACACCCGCCAGTTCGGGCTCCGTCGACGGGGTCTGCGGCACCTGCTGCGTCACGGTCACTCCTGGGGGCTCTGCCGCCGGCGCGTGTCGCCCGCGGGTCCACTCTCGTGACGATACGACATTCGTTCCTCAGGCAATCATCTCTGGCCGCGCGTGCGCCGAGGGCCCGCGCGGCCCCTCCGTGCACCGGCGAAGGGGGCACCCGATCAAGTGGGATGTCCCGGCACGGTGGGGCGATGAGCGTGGCATGTCCGTATTGGGGCTTTTCATCGAACATGCCCCGCTTATGCGGGAGATGGGAGCCGGCGAAAGCCCTCTCGTGAGCGGGATCATATCCGTGACGGTGTGTGGCGGCGGGCCCTCCGGGTATTCCGTGCACTGCGCGGAAAGCCAAGATCCGTAATCCACGGAGTGTGACCGGAATTCCTCGCCGAATTCCCGGCACGGAATCCCGCACGGAACCCGTGGCTTGTTTCCGCCGTCCCGGCTCGCTTAGGTTCGCTGCACTCCGGACGGACCGCCTAATCCTGCCGCCGCCCGGAATTCGCACCCACTTCACCGCGTGGCAGGAGCGGGGGAACCAGGTAAGCCGCCGACCGGGAATCCGGCCGGCTCGGGGTGAAGTCGCGCCAGTCGCGACCGGACATCTCCAGTCCGAACCCGACAGCTCACCTCGCAGGCGCCGGAGAGGGAATCCTTCATGCCCATATCGGGTAAGCACCGCCGTCCCAAGTCCAGCACCATCGCCCGTGGCGTCGTCGCCGCGAGTGCCGGCGGAGCCGTCATCGCGCTTCCGCTGCTCGGCGCCACCGGTGCCCACGCCGCCGAGCAGGCGGCTCCGGCCACCTCGCAGTCGGTGTCCGCGCACACCACCCCGGCCGCGCCGGTCGCGAAGAAGCAGGCCGGCACCACGACCTACTCCGTGGTCTCCGGCGACTACCTCTCGAAGATCGCTGCCGAGCACAAGCTCAAGGGCGGCTGGGAGAAGCTGTACCAGGACAACCGCAAGGTCGTCGGCGACAACCCGAGCCTCATCTTCCCGGGCATGAAGCTGACCCTCGGCGGAAAGGCCTGGGGCCACGCCCCGGCCGCCTCCACGGGCTCCGCCACGCCGTCGAAGGCTCCGTCGAAGGCCCCGGTCAAGACCGAGACGAAGGCCTCCACGACCTCCGCCTCGACCTCCTCCGACGCCTCGTCGTCCGAGGAGGCCTCCACCCCGGCCGCCCAGAGCAACGACTCGGGTTACGTCCACCCGGTCCCGGGCAACCACACCACCGCCTACCGCGCCTCCGGTTCCAACTGGTCCAGCGGCAGCCACACCGGCATCGACTTCCCCGTCTCCACCGGCACGAGCGTGAAGGCGATCACCTCCGGCACCGTCGTCACCGCGGGCTGGGGCGGCGCGTACGGCAACGAGGTCGTCATCAAGCACGCCGACGGCCACTACTCGCAGTACGGCCACATGTCCTCGCTCTCCGTCTCGGCGGGCCAGACCGTGACCGCGGGGCAGCAGGTCGGCCTGTCCGGCGCCACCGGCAACGCCACCGGCCCGCACCTTCACTTCGAGATCCGCACGGGCCCGGCGTACGGCTCGGACATCGACCCGATCGCCTACCTGGCCTCGCACGGCATCAACGTCTGATCAGGTCGGCACCGGTCCGGTGATCCGGATCCGGCCATGCAAAGAGGGGCGGTGCGCGGCGGCGCACCGCCCCTCCGGCGTCGGGGGCCTTACGTGGCGCCGGCCGCGCTTATTCCCCCTTTACCGAAAACTGACCGGGTGGTCTATCTCACCACCCGTCAACCCCGTATTACGGTCGCGTAGGTCACATTCGGCGGTGCAGGATATGCCCTTGTGGCAGACGATTCGAACAACATCCAGCAGGGCGTCATCAACAGACAGGGCGCCATCGAGTCGTACGCGGCGATTGGCGACAGCTTCACCGAGGGAGTCGGTGACCCCGGCCCGAACGGAACCTTCGTCGGCTGGGCGGACCGGTTCGCGGTACTCCTCGCGGACCAGCTCCCGGCCCCCGAGGCCGCGACGGGCAGTCCGGACTCCGCTCACGGGAACTTCAGGTACGCCAATCTCGCCGTACGAGGACGCCTTCTCGACCAGATCGTCGCGGAGCAGGTGCCGCGCGCCAAAAGGCTCGCCCCCGATCTGGTGAGCTTCTGCGCCGGCGGCAACGACATCATCCGGCCGGGCTCCGACCCCGACGACGTGGCCGAGCGCTTCGAGCGCGCGGTCGCCGACCTGACCCGGTCGGTCGGCACCGTCATGGTCACCACCGGCTTCGACACCCGCGACGTTCCCGTGCTGCGCCATCTGCGCGGCAAGATCGCCACCTACACCGCCCATGTGCGGTCCATCGCCGACCGGTACGACTGCCCGGTCCTCGACCTCTGGTCCCTGCGCTCGGTCCAGGACCGGAGGGCCTGGGACAACGACCGGCTGCACCTGTCGCCCGAGGGCCACACCCGTGTCGCGCTGCGGGCCGCCCAGGTCCTCGGCCTCGACGTGCCGGCCGACCCGGACCAGGTGTGGCCGCCGCAGGCACAGCGCGGAACGCTCGAAGTGCGGCGCGACGACATCCTCTGGGCTCGCGAGTACCTCGTGCCGTGGATCGGCCGACGGCTGCGCGGAGAGTCCTCGGGAGACCACGTGGCGCCCAAGCGGCCCGACCTGCTGCCGCTCTGAGCGGCCCGCCGGCGAAGACGTCGTACAGGGGCAGCGTCTCCAGATGTACATAGCCGATGTGACAGTCACAGACGGCGAGCGGGCAGGCCCGCGGCCCCAACGCCGCGCGGTAGCTGCCGTCGTAGAGGTTG
>NZ_SSBL01000020.1 GCF_004795105.1 Streptomyces sp. A0642
CGCCGCCGAAGATCCGGAAGTCGTGTGCGTACACGAAGACCGTGCGGCCCTCCACCGTGCCCCAGCCGGTGATGACCCCGTCGGTGTACGGCTTCTTCTCCTCCAGGCCGAACCCGGTCGCCCGGTGGCGGCGCAGCTGCTCGACCTCCTTGAACGAACCCGGGTCCACGAGCAGCTCGATGCGCTCACGCGCCGTCAGCTTGCCCTTGGCGTGCTGCGCCTGGGTCGCGCGGTCGCTCGGTCCGCGCCGGGCCTGCTCGCGCAGCGCGAGCAGCTCCGCCACACGGCCACGGGTGTCGCTCGGCTCGCCCTGGGTTTCGTCCACAACGGTCATGCATCGACCCTACGAACTCCAGCAAGAAAACCCTGCCGTCGACTCCGTACAGTCTCCTGCCCGGTTTCCTGGTGGAGCCTGACAGAAGCCTTGGGCCATGCAGGCGAAGTACCAGCCGGTGCCCGTGAACCTTTGTGGGAATCCAACAAAGGTTCACTGTGGTCTGCCGCACACGCCGGTCAGCCGGGGGGTGTCCGCCGGCTGGGCGTCCTGCACCTTCTGGATGTCCGCCAGCCTCGGACCCACCGGATCCGCGGGGTGCGCCATGGTGAGCAGCACCGCCTCGTAGAACGCGTCCCGCACCGCCGCCGGCATCACGTCCGACGCGTCCAGGCAGAGCGGCACCCGCTGGTCCGTGAAGCGCCGGCTCACCCCTTCGTCCACCGCTCCCTTCTTGGGCGGGACGGCCGCGTTGGCCGAGAACACCCCGCCCGTGCGGCCCCACTCCTCCTGCGCGTCCCGGGAGGCGAGCCGCCGGATCAGCTCGCGGGCCGGGCCGCTCCGCCCGAAGAGCGCCGCGAAGTCGGCCGACACCTCGTGGGCCTTCACCGTATAGGGGCCACCGGGCAGCAGCGGCGCCGAGTCCCCGAACGCCACCCGGTCCCCGTGGCCGCCGTAGAACGAACGGGCGAAGGAGCCCTGGTGCTCCAGGTCGCAGCCGCCGCCGAAGAGCAGTCCGTGTCCCCCGGCCGGTCCGCGGTGGTCGGCCAGCAGCATGGCGCCGGCCCGGTCCGGGTCCCCGGCCAGCATTCCGGCCCACGCGGCCCAGGCGTCGGCCACCGGGGAATCGGTCCACCTCATGTCACCGGTCGCCCAGCGCGCGTACAGCACCGGGCCCGCGCGCTGGAGGATCAGGTCCTCGATCCAGTCGCTGCCGGGCCAGCCGGACGCGCCGTCGTCGCCCATGCCGATGCACCACGAGGCGAGCGGGGCGGGGACGGCACCCGGGGCCGCGCCGTCGCGGTGCCAGACGATGGACTTGAGGTCGGCCTTGAGCGGCACCCACAGGTCGTCGGCGATGCCCTGCGCCTCGGGCTGCCACGGATTGCCGTACTCCGCGGGTTCGTACAGCCCCTTCAGGGAGCGCAGCCGGCCGTCGTGCGCGTACTCGACGAGTTCGCCGACGCCCGGCAGGATCGCGATGTCGGGCGGATCGCCCGCCTGCACCTCGGCGAGCAGCACCTCGCGGGTCGCCGCGGTGCCCTGGTAGGTGTACGGAATCCCGAACCCGTCCAGGAGGTCCTTGAACCGCCGCTCCTGCGCGTCGGTCCACGGGCCGAGGATCGTCACCTCCGGTTCCGCGTCGCTGCCGCCGGGGGCCGCGAGGCCGCAGCCGGCCGCGGTCATGAGCAGGGCGAGGGCGAGGGCCAACGCGCGGGTGCGGAGGGTCATCCGGCCCTCCAGTAGTCGGCGTTGAGACGCCGGCAGACGCCGGCGGCGGGCAGCAGGACGATCAGCGCGCCGCCGCCCAGCGCCCCGTAGTACGTCCAGCTCTGCCAGCTCCGGGCCGCCAGACCGCCGCGCAGGGCGGCCGAGTTGACCGTGACGTACGTCTGGGAGGCGACCAGGTCCGCGTGGTCATGGGCCCGTTGCTCGATCGCGGCCAGCCGCCCGCGGGCGGTGTCCAGCCGTTCCTGGGTCCGGACGGTCGCCCACAGCGGGACGACGGCGAGCGCGACGGTCACCAGCAGCGCCGCCAGCAGCCAGGGGTCGTGGCTGCGCCCGCAGCGGGTGCGCAGCACCCACAGGGCGCTGAGGCAGGTCAGCCCCAGGACCAGCAGGCTCAGCTCGGCGACGGCCCACCCCGTCCGCTGGAGCGTTCCGAGCGAACTGACCCGCTCCACACGCCGCATCTGGTGCTCCTGCAGGACGTCCAGGCGCGGCACGACGCCGGTGCCCGGCCGGTCGAGGAGGGTCCATGCCTCCGTGAACTTCTGCCGCTGCATCAGGTCGTCGTGCACGTACTTGACGGCTCCCGGCGTGATGGAGGTGCTGTACGAGGTCAGCACGCCGTTGACCGTGTCGAGGACCCCGCGGCCGCGTTCGCCGTCGATCTGTACGTCGGAGAGCCGGGACAGGCCCTGGCCGGCGGCCGCCAGCTGGTTCTCGTACCGCGCTCCGGCGCCGACCACCGTGTCGATTCCCTGGTCCACCGACTTCTCCGCCTCCTCGTGGGCGCGCAGCAGCGCCAGCTGGGTGGCCGCCACGCCCTGGACGGCGGGTGCGCCGCGGGTCCGCATCTCACCGGCGGCGTTCTGCACCTCGCGGTACGAGACGAGCACGGCGGTCATCGAGACGAGCGCGGCCACCACCATGACGGCCAGGTGCCGTTCCAGCAGCCGCCTGGTGCGCGAGCGCGTGCGGCGGCGGGCCCGGACCGCACGCGTCCACCGGGTCGGTGAGGGCATCACAGGCTCCTTCCGCAGGCGATGCAGAACCGGGCGCGGGCCCCGGCCAGATGACGGCAGTGCGGGCATTTCACCGGCTTCCCCGTGGGGGCGGGGCCGGGCAGGTCCAGTCCGTGCCCCGAAGCGATGTGCAGCTGCCCCCGGCGGACGGTGCCCCGGTCGACGGTCGGTCCGACCCGGACCACTCCGCGCCGGCCGTCGAGGATGTCGGCCACCCGGCGCACGTCCTGGAGGACCCAGGCGGCGCCGATCTCGGTGGCGAGCCGGACCGCGAGGCCGAACTGCGCCTCGGCCTCGCCGCGGCTCAGCGGATCGAGTGCGGCGTAGCCGCGGTTGAGGGCGGTCCGCATCTGGGTGGCGGCGTTCATCGCCTGGAGCGTGCCGCCCCCTCCGCCGGTCGCCCCCGCGCCCACGGCGACTCCGGGCGGCAGCCAGCGCACGAGCAGCGGGGCGGTGGCGTCCCCGACGGAGACGGTGGCCAGTTGCAGCAGCACGCCGAGCGGGTCGGTGCTCGCGTCGGCCTGCACGGTCAGCAGGTAGTCGCGGGTGCCCGGCTCCCACTGGTGGGTGGGGAAACCGGTCCGGTACGGCCCCTGGGCCTGTCCGTCCGGGCGGGGCGCGGCTTCGAGGCGTTGCTGGCGGGGCGCCGTCTCGGTCAGGTCCACCGCGCGCACGGCCGGTCGTGCGGTGACCACGACGGGCAGTTCGGGGTTGCGGACCCGGCGCAGCCGTCGCAGCGCCCCGGCGACCGCCGGACCGAACCGGTCGGGGACGTGCTCGGCGGTGCCGTGCAGGTCCTCGACGACGGCGAGCAGCGGCACGGGGTCCCAGTCCCCGCCGACGGCCAGCACGTCCGCGGTGAACGCGCCCTCGCAGGCGTCGAGTTCCTCCCGCAGCGCGCCGTCCGCCCCGTCCCCGCCGCTGCCGTCGGTGATCAGCAGCAGGTGCCGCAGCGGCAGCGGGCGTTCCGCGAACAGCGCCCGGGCGGCGGCGAGCCAGGCCGGATAGCCGGGCGGCGGCCGGTCCTCGGCCGCCGGAGCGATCCGGCCCGCGCTGAACGCGGCGCGGCGCTTCTCCATCGTGTCGGCCAGGGCCCACCGGCCGCGCAGCGGGTAGCAGCGGGTGGGCTCCCCACTTTCGTCGGCGCCGCCCAGGACGGCGAAGGAGACACCGTCGGGCAGGGCGCGCAGCGTCCCGGCGAGGGCGGTCGCCGCCGCCTCCCGGCGCCCGGCGGCGACGTCCAGCGCGAGGACGAGGGCGAGTTCGACGGCAGGCACCTCGTCCCGGGGACCGATGCCGGTGGCCTTGACCCGCAGATGGGCGTCGATCCGGGCGTCGTGGTGCGGCTGCTGGTCGCGCCGGACGTCCAGGGACACCGTGAACTCCAGCCCGGACGACGGGGCGTCAGTGCCCATGGGACTGCCTCCAGTGGTTACCGGCATCGTGCGGTTACGGGACAGGGGTACGGCGACGTGCGGGGCGGAACGGCGGGCGCGGGCCGTCAGAAGCGGGTCTGCGGGCGGACCGCGTGGGAAAGGTCGATCAGCCGCTCGTACTCGGCCGGTCCCTGCCGCTGCCGGGCGAGCCACCGGTAGCACTGCTCCAGGTCGGCCCGCACCGCCCGTTCCCCGGGTGCGGCCGGGGGCGGCAGTCCGATCCGCAGCAGTCCGCCCCGGGGCCGGGGGGCCGGGTGCGCGGCCCGGACCGCGTCGAGCTTCCACTCGTACAGCTCGGTGCGCAGCAGCCAGGCCGCCTCGTCACCGGTGACCACCGGGAACGGAACGCCGGGATCCGGCGCGAGGGCGGTCAGACAGGCGTCGATCTCCGCCTCCTCCGGCAGGGGCCGCTCCCCCGTCGCGAGCCGGGCCGCCCTGATGCGCAGGGCGGCGATCCGGGCGACGGTGTGATCCCGTGATTCGTCGGGCACCAGATCGAGGACCTCGGTCGCCGCGGCCCGGTCGCCGCGCGCCAGGGCGAGCCGAGCCAGTCCGAGGGCGGCTCCGACGTGCGAGGGGTTGCGGGCGTGCACCGCCTGGAAGAGTGCGTACGCCGAGGGGCCCGGCCCGGCCGGCCTGCCGTCGCCGAGCTGTTCCGCGGTGTAGGCGAGCGCGAGCTTGGCCGCGTACTCGCCCGGCAGGGCCCTGTGCACGGCGGAGAAGTGTTCCAGGGCCGCTTCGAGCATCGGCTGCCGGTCCTCCAGCACATCGGCGCTGCGCAGCGCGACGAGGCCCCAGTGCCAGCTGAGCCGCCACTGCCGGACGGGCCCCGGGCCCGGGATCGCGGCGGCGGCCTGGACCTGTTCGCGGGCCGCGGCCAGTGCCTCGCCGCCGTCCTGGCCGAGCAGCAGCCGGGCGTTGTGCAGGCAGATCTCCACCGACCGCTCCCCGTGGGCCGGCTGGTTCAGCGGTTGTCCCGGGTCGTAGCTGCTGACCCCGAAGCGGGCGGCCTGCGGGTCGCGCGGATAGGGCCGGGGCACGGGCAGGCTGCGGGCGATCTCGGTGGGGGTGGGCAGCCCGGAGTCGAGCGCCGGCGCCCGGGGTGTCTCCCGCCGGCCGTACAGCGGACGGCGCAGCCAGTGCGCGTAGTCGGGCACCGAACCCAGACGGGCGCCCAGCAGTTCGGTGGAGGGGGTGAAGTAGGGGGAGGGCTCGGGCTGGTCGCGCTTGCCTCGAAGGGCCCGGATCTCCCGCAGCACCCCGCGCAGCTGGCCCGCCATCTCCTCCGCCGAGCCGAACCGGCGCTCCGGGTCGTGCGCCGTGGCCCGCTCCACGGCCAGGCGGAAGGAACTGATGCCGAGCCCCGGCACGTCGTCGCCGACGGCCCAGCCGGCCAGTTCGGCGAGGGTGACCCCGACCGTGTGGATGTCGTGGGCGACGGTGAGGGGGCCCGTCCCGTCCGTCTCGGGTGCGGCGAACCAGGGGGTGATCACGGGCGGCGGGTCGGTGGCCCCCGCCTTGCGGACCCCGCCGAGGTCGATGACCTTGATCCCGTCGAGGTGGTGGATGACGTTGGACGGCTTCATGTCGCCGTACAGGAAGCCCATGCCGTGCAGATGGGCGAGGGCCTCGAGGATCTGGCAGCCGTAGGTGACCACGTGCTCGATGTCGAGGACGAAGGCGCCCTTCCGGGTCGATTCGACGACGGCCGACAGGGTCCGGTCGCCCACGTCCTCCATCACGATGTAACCGCCGGAGACGCTGCCGTCCTCGTTGCGGGTGCTGACGAAGTCACGGATCTGGACGATGCGTTCGTGCCGGATGGCGACCAGGCTGCGGCGTTCCTCACCGGCCTGGGCGGCGCCGCGTTCGGCGTACCGGTTGAGGAGGCCCTTGACCGCGACGAAGTCCTCCAGGTGGGTGTCCTCGGCGAGGTAGACCCAGCCCTGGCCGCCGTGGGCGATGGGGCCGCGGATGCGGTACTGGTCCTGGAGCGGCGGCCCGTCCTTCGTCAGTTCGGGGCGGTACGAGTACGGGGCGCCGCACTGCGGGCAGTACCCCTCGTCCGGGGGCGGGGCCGCCGTGTACGGCGGGACGAACGAGGTGCGGCACGCGTCGGCCGAGCACGTCATCACGATGCGGACCGGCTGCTCGGCGGCGGCGAGGCGCTCGGCCGGGCTGCCCGGGTCCAGCAGAGGCAGTTCGAGCAGTCCGGCGGGGCCGTGGTCCCGGGGGTCGTCCGGCAGCGGCGGCAGCCCGGGCGCGCTCTCCTCACGACCGCAGGTGTCGCAGTAGCCGGTCGGCTGGACGGCGCCGGCGCAGGGGGCGCCGGTGAACCGGCGGTGCGGGCACGGGATCCTCATCGGCGCTCCGCCGGGCCGCGCCGGGGCCGCTGCCCGGGCAGGCCGGAGCGCGCGGGGCCGTTCACCCGGTCGAGGTCCTCACGTAACTCCCGTACCAGACGCTTCAGTTCCGTCAGCCGGTCCTGGGGATCGTCCATCAGTCCCAGTTCCCGCAGCCGGTGGCGGCGGGCCGCGGCCGCCACGGAGGGGCGCGGGACCAGCGAGGCCGAGTCGACCATGCCCCGCAGCCCGGACCACTCCCCTTCGATGTGCTCGACGCGGCGCACCAGCGCCTCGGCCCGCTCCTCCAGCGCGGGCACGAGCAACTGCCGGGCCACTTCGGCCAGTCCCCGGCCGTCGGCGCGGCGGAAGACGACCAGCAGCCGGAACCCGAGCGTCCTGACGCGCACCAGCAGCGGCACGAGCGCGGCCGGATCGGGGTCCTCGTCCAGGCCGATCACGGCGAGCACCGGCCCCGATCCGGCGGGCCCCCCGCCGTCCGAGCGGTCCGGGGCGTTGCCGCCCTCCAGTAACCAGTCGCGGTAGGCGTTGCGCTGGTAGCGGGGCATCCGCAACTGGGCCACCAGTGTCTCGACGAGATCTCCGGGGCGGGTGACGCCGCCCCGGAAGACGAGGTGGGCCCGGTGGAGCTGGTGCTGGAGGGCGCGGTCGCGGCCAGTGCCGGGTGGGACGACCCCGAACCGCACCGCGGGCTCCTCGCCGCCGGCGAACCACTGCCGCAGCCGCCGCTCCAGCCCCCGGTCCCACCCGTCGGGGCCGCTCAGCTCGGCGACCAGCGGCACCAGGGCGGCGACGCGGTCGATGGGGATCATGTACGAGAACGCCAGGTCGTTCTCGGTGGGCAGGGCCAGTTCCAGATCGCCGCGCCAGCTGACGACCAGGCCGACGACCTCCTCCGACCCCGGCCGCTCACCCCGGACCTGGACGGCGGCGCCGCTGAATCCGGGGCGGACGACCTCGGCGTTGGTCCCGGCGTCCAGCTGCACCCAGTCCCCGTGGAGTCCGGTGATCCGGCCGGTCAGCCACATCCCGTCGTCGAAGCTCTGGGAGTAGCCGCCGATCCACACCTCGCCGCCCCGCTCCAGCCGCCTGCCCAGCGGCGCGGGCGCGGCCTGCGGCCGGGGGCTCTCCAGGGCGAGCACCGCGATGTCCTCGCGGTCGGGCCCGTCGAGCCCGGGCAGCCAGCCGTCCGGGGCGACCCGGGCGCCCACGGGCGGAATGCCGGGGTTCTCGGCGAACTCCACCCACATCCGGGCGTCCGGTTCCCCCACGACGTGGGCGCAGGTCAGCATCCGGTCCTGGGTCAGCAGCACTCCGGCCCCGCACACGGGCCCGTCCGCGCCGCCGCGTCGTAACCGGAGCCGCCAGTCCGCTCTCAACTCCCCCATAGCGCACGAGGGTACGCGTGCGGCAGCCACCCTTCCCAGACTCCGCGCATACTCCCGCCTCCACGGGTCACCGGACGTCGCACCGCAGGGTGGCCCCCGCCCGTCCCGGGTCCACGCCCAGCACGAGCCGCCGGCCGGTGGCGCGGACCTCGATGCCCGGGTCCGCCGAGACGACCTCGCGCACCGGCCGGTCCCAGACCACTTCGAACGGCGTGCCGCTCCGGTCGGGCCCGCTGATCCGGACGGCCGTGGCGCCCCGGCCCTCGCGGACCAGCACACTGGCGGCCCCGGTCGAGGAGAGGGGCCCGGCCGCGCCCGGCCGCCAGAAATTGGCAGCGGTCAGCCCGAGCGAGCGCACGGTGACGCCCTGGACGGCGGCGGTGTTGGCGAGCACCGTCAGCCAGCGGTGGTCGGCCGCGCGGGCGGCGACGGCGCGCCGGGAGGCGCCGGGCATCAGGAGGTAGAGGTAGCCGGCGTCGGCGGGATCGGTTCCGTGGTCGAGCCAGAGGGTCTGCCAGTGACGGGTCTCCCGTTCGTCGGAGCTGGTGGTGTTGATGTCGGACCAGGCGCCGGTCCTGGCCTCGCGCAGGGTGTGCAGGGCGGCGCCGCCGGGCAGTACCCAGCCGCCGTGCCCCTCCAGGTGGGCCCAGCGGGGGCGTTCGCGGTCGTCGACGGTGAACGTCTGCCGCGCGTCGGGGCCCAGGTTGCGGTTGTCGACGACCGTTTCGACGGGCACTCCGTCGGCGGCGGTGATGCCCGCGCCGAGGCAGATGACCGCATCCGCCGCGCAGAACCAGGACTTGCGGGCCTCCAGCGTGGAGCCGAGGCCCTTCACATGCTGTCCTACGGCGGCGAACTCCCCGTCGTGCGCCCCGCCGACCCACTGCACGGCCGGACGGGGCGCACCCCATTCGCCACCGGCCCGGTCGGCGAGACGTCGGGTGGAGACGGTGGTGCCGGGCAGCCGGTACCAGTCGACGGTGGGCCAGAACCAGTCGGTGTACTGGCCGCCGCCGTCCGGGCCCTGCCACCAGTAGAGCATTCCGGCCCCGGTGTGCCAGCCGCGCGGATTCTCGCCGTTGCCGCACTCGTACGCGCTGATCCGCTCCGACGCCATGGAGAGGTTCGCGACCCAGCCGGGGCGGCGGTGCACGGCCCGGTCCATGGCGGCGAACAGGGTGTGGCCGACGGGTTCGGCCGCGGCGGGAACGGGCGCGGCGGCCGCCGCCTGCAACCGGGACAGGTCGGCGACGCCGAGCTGCGGGGCGGCGAGGACCGGGCTCACGGTGTCCCGTTCGATCCAGCCCTTGACCATGCCGTTCCACCGGTCGCGTTCGGCGGGGGAGGCGCCGCCCGCCAGCAGGGCGATGGCGGCGATCAGTCCCTGGCCGTGGAAGTGGTCGCTGCGCATGATCCGGCGCTCGTCGCTCTTGAGGAGGCCGCGGCTGATGGCACGGCCGTTGACGCTGTCCATCATCAGACCGTCGTGGATGAGCGGCGCGTACGCGTGCTCGACGCTGTCGAGGATGATCTGGCGGTGGGGGTCGGTGACCGCCCAGGGGGATCCGGCGAGCAGCGCGAAGAGCCGGCCGAGGCCGTCGAGCATGACCTGGCCGTACGTCCCCGAGTAGGCGACCCAGGTGTGCTGGACGAACGAGCCGTCGGCGTACAGGCCGTCGCCCTTGGTCACGTAGGGGAAGACGGGCGAGAGGGCGTCGCGCGCGAGTGCGGTCTTGGCGGCGTCCCGGCCCAGGATGCCGCGCAGGGCGACGGAGCGGCACAGGTCGACCCGGTTGGCACCGGTCGAGGTGCCGCTGTAGTCCCTGAGCACGGCGTCGGGGATGAAGTGGTCGACGGCCGCGCAGGCGGCCTGGACGCGTTCCTCGCCGAGGTGGGGGCGGAGGACGGCGACGATGTCCATGAGCAGGCGGGGGCTGCCGATCTGCCACTCCCACCAGTTCCCGTACCGGGTCGTGGACGGGTTGTAGACCGTTGCGGAGAGGTGGTCGAGGCCACGGACGACAGCGGCGAGGAGGCCCTCGTCGGCGGTGTGCCCGGTTCCCTCCTGGGCGTACGCCTGGGTCATCGTCCACAGCCGGCTGTAGCTCCAGGTGATTCCGGCCGGCGGGTCGAAGGTGTGCCCGGCCCAGAGGGAGCCGGCGGCGGGGGCCATCGTCTTGGCGAACTCCGCGGCCAGTGCGCCGGTCTCGGCGAGCTTCGAGGCGTAGGGCTCGGCGGCCGGGTCGTAGCCGGTGCCGAGCGACAGCTCGTTCCAGCGCAGCCGCAGGGACTCGAAGTCGTCCTGCGCCGCGCGGGCGGACGGGGCGAGTGCCAGGGTGAGTGCGGTGGCACTCCCGGTGGCGAGGAAGGCGCGGCGGGACCAGGCGGGCAGGTGGGACACGGGGCTACCTCCGGTGGCAAGTGGTTTAGACCTGTCGTGGTCGGTTTAGCACGCGCTTACTACAGCGGGGAAGGGGGCGGGCCGTCATCGGCCCGCCCCCTTCCCCAAGCTCAGCTTCCGCAGTGGAAGCGGGCGTTGCCCCAGTCGGCGTGGTCGTTGCCGTTGCCGTCGCCGCCGTCACCGGCGATCAGCTCGACGTACTTCGCGCCGGTGACGTCCGCCGTCAGCGGCCAGGCGCTGTCGGCGGCCCTGAGGACCGGTGACGTCGCCTTCTCCGTACCGTCGGCCCTGACGGAGAACTGCACGCTGCCCGCGCTCTTCTGCACGTCGTCCACCCCCACCTCGGCGGTGAACGAGGTGCACTTCCCGCCCAGGTAGTAGCGGATGCTCGCCGGTGCGTGGCTGCCGAGGCCCTTGGCGTACACCGTGCCGCCTATGGTCAGCGCGGTGCCGTCGCCGGTGCCGGTCTCGCCGTTGGACAGGTCGCGCTCGACCGGCCCCCAGCCGTTCTCGGCAGCCGTCCAGTCCAGGTCGCTGGCCCAGCTGTCCGTGGTGGGCGGCGGCAGGGTCCGTACGGAGGTCTGCGCGCCGAGCGTCCGCCGCGCGCCGCCGACCGTGTACGACGCCTGTGAGGTCAGCGTGTACGCCTGGTAGGCGGCGTCCACCGGCGGGGTGACCCGCCAGCTCGCGGTGGCCTTCGCCCCGGCCGCGACCGAGTCGAAGGTGACGGCGTCGGCCGGCTCGGCCTTCCAGCCGTCGGGGAGGGTGAGGCTCACGGAGACGCCGGTGGCCGCGGTCGCCTCGTAGTTGGTGAAGCTCGCCTCCACGGTGTTGGCCGTGCCCGGCTCGAGGGTCTCGGCGGCCGGTTCGAGGCCGAGCGTGCCGCAGGCGGCCTGCTCACCCGCGGGGGCGGCGCCGAGGTCGGTCACGGTGAAGCCGTCGAGGACGAAGTCGGCGCCGTCGGGGGCGTCGCCACGCTTGCGCAGCCCGGTCCAGGTGTCGCCGCAGCCGGCGGTGACGGTCTCGGTGAAGTGACCGGTGGTGTGCCGGGCGCCGATCGCGGTGGTCCGCGTCTCCACGGAGCCGGGTTCACCGTCCCCGGTGATCCGGTCGTAGCCGTCGACCCATTCGTAGGCGCCGGCGTGGCTGGACTGGTAGTCGTACGCGATCTCGTAGCGGTGGCCGGCGGTCATCGGGACGGTCCAGGGAGCGGTCCGGTAGACGAGCCCGGTGTTCTCCTCGTGGGACTTGAGGGACTCCCCGCCGCCGAGCACGTCGTCGACGAGCTTTCCGTTCCAGCCGGCCCGGGTGTACGGGGCGTGCAGCTGGGAGACGCTGGTGCGGGGGTCGGTGGAGCCGCCCGCGTCCCCCTTGAGGAAGGGGCCCCAGCCCTGGTCGACGTCCTCGAAGTCCTCGTGGACGACGGTGTTCTCCCTTGTGGCCGGGGCGTTGGCGACGATGCGTACGTCATCGGCGCGGACGGTCGCCGTGCTGCCGCCGGCGGCCTCGATGCGCAGCGTGGTGCGTCCGTCGGCCGGGGCGGTGAAGTTGACCTTCGCGCGCTGGAAGTACGTGCCGTGCCAGTCGGACGCGGCGACGTAGTCCTTGGCGGTGGAGCGGTCCACGGCGACGGACTTCCCGCCGGCCGACAGGGTGGTGTGCCGGGTCTTCCCGGGCTGGACCTCGATCAGGGCGGACGCGGTGTAGCGGGCGCCGGGCTCCAGTCCGGTGATGCGCTGGGAGAGCGCGGCGGCGGGGGCCCCCGAGAGCTTCGCGCTGTTGCGGCCCTGCCCGTCGGTGTCGCGGGCGGCGGCGCCGGTCTTCGACCAGTCGCTCAGCCCCTTGTCGTTGAAGCCGGGGTCGGCGACGGGTGTGCCCTGGCCCCAGTCGGGATCGGCGGCCGGCGGCGCCTTGACCGGGTAGAGGACGTACGGCTGCCCGGCCTCCGCCTTCAGCGTGATCCTCCCGTCGACGGGACGCACGGTCCCGGTCTTCGTCCGGCCGTTGTCCGTGAGCCGGTAGACGGTGTACGGGCCCGCGGAGGGCACGGCCCACGTGCTCGTGCCGCCGGCTTCGCTGTAGTGGTACAGCTTCTTTCCGCCGTCCCACGGGAGCAGGTAGTCGGTGCCGCTGAGCACCTTGCGGCCGTGGTCGTAGAAGGTCCGCTTCCCGTCCTCGACGGTGCCGCTCACCCCGCCGGTGAACGTGATGTCGTTGCCGACCCAGCGGGTGATCTTCTGCTGCTGGAGGTACTTGGCGGGCAGGTTGCGCTGCCAGATGTTGTCGTAGAAGGCGTTCCAGTCGGTCTCGCCCGTCCAGCCCTCGAACTCCTCGATGGCACTCTGGCCGAGGACCGGGTCGTTGTTCCAGACGTCCTTCTCGCCGTTGCGGATGAACCGGATGATCCGCGAGTTGAGACCCTTGTTGGTCGCGCCGCCGTAGTCGAGGTCGTTGGCCCAGTGCGACCAGAGCGAGCCGCGCTCGAACTTGTCGGCCCATTCGCTGGAGACGTTCCAGCCCTGCGCCCGGAGTGACTGGAGGGTCTTGTCGGCGATCCAGCCGTGCGTGTAGTAGACGTCGATGTACAGCATGCCGAGGTTGCTGTCCGTCTCGTCCCGCAGCTGCTGGAAGCGCCTGGCCAGGTCGCCGCTGTTGATGTCGCGGCGCTGGTCGATGTAGTAGCTCTGGTTGAGCCAGTTCCAGCCCGGCTTCGACTTGTCGACGAGGGTCTCGTCGAACGCCTTCGCCTCCGGGTACGCCTCGGTGGCGTTGACGTGGACGCCGAAGGTGGCGCCCCACTTCCTGCCGTCCTTCAGGAGCTCGTTGAGGTCCTTCAGCCCGCCGGCGCGCTTGTTGTAGTTGCCGCCGTAGTCGGGGTGGGCGGAGTCGTGGCCCTCGGAGGCGTACCCCTTGAGCAGCGCGAGCTGGCCGAGGCCGTCGGTGGACAGGGAGATCCGCTTGACGTCGTCGAGCGTGCGCAGGAAGGGGTGCGTGGCCTGGCTGGCGAAGTTGAACGGGATGTGCGTGACGACCCGGTCCGCGGTGTCCTCGCTGCCCGGGGCGACGACCCCGATGGAGCGGAAGGCGACGGCGCCGTCCTGCCAGTCGACCGCCTTGTCGCCGTTGGCGTCGGGGGTGACGACGACCTTCGCCCAGGGCAGGCCGTCCCCGCTCTCCGGCTGCGGTGCGCCGGCGCCGCGGTAGGTCCACTGACCGGACCAGACGCCGACCCGGGTGGAACCGTCGCCGTCCTTGCGGGCCTGGTGCCAGAAGCGGGCGTCGTCGCCGCCGGTGGCGCCGGAGGGCTTGTCGTACGAGGAGTTGGACTCGACGGCGGCCGCCAGCGATCCGGTGTTGACGATCGCGTACGTGGCGCCGGCCGGTGCGGCGTCGGCCTTGGTGTCGCCGGTGACCTTCGCGAAGACGTCGGCGGTCCGCGTGGAGTCGGGGTCGAGCTTCGTGAACGCCGTGGCGGCCCCGGCGTCGGTGCTGGCGACGGAGACGAGGTCGTGGCCGGGGATGTCGATCGTCCCGACCCGGAAGGCCTCGGTGTCGCGGACGGCGGTCACCTCGAAGGTGGTGGCGCGCCCGGCCACGGAGAGCGAGGCGTCGATCTCCACGCCGGGCAGGCCGTCGAAGACGAGCGTGTAGCGGGCGGCCGACGCGCTGATGCCGGGGGCGCCCTTGAGCCGCACCGGGTGGGCGGTGCCGTTGAGGGTGACGGCGGTGACCGGCCGGGTGCTGCCGGACAGCTGGGCACCGGTGGCACGGTCGGTGTACGACAGGACGCGCGGGAAGTCGTCGGCGACGGCGACGGCGAGCTGCGCCGATCCGATGACGGCGGCGTCCGCCGGGACGACGGAGGCGGCGGAGGCGGGAGCGGCGGCGGAGGCGGGCAGGGCGGTCCCGGCCAGAGCCAGGACGGCTGCTGAGGCGGCGGCTGCGGCGCCCACCGACGTGAATCTTGGCGACATGTGCTCTGCGTAGTCGCCGTGTCGTGACACCGTCAACGACATACGGCCCGCAGGGCCTCTCCAGTCCAACAACCGTGCCGCGTAAGTCCAAGTGCGGGTGTGCGGGGTCGTCCGGGCCACCGCGTTCAGTTCCTGATCACGCGGTCTCCGGGTGTTCGCCTTCCGACCCGTCAAATACCGTCGATCAGCGCCGAGTTGTGAAGACTTCTTTCTTTTGAGAGCGCTCTCAGTCACAAGTCTTGACGGCCGTCCGGACCCTGGCGAGAGTGGTGCGCACCGCGGACGCCCCCGTTCCCCCCTCTCGCTCGGCCACCCCGTCCGCGGCCCCCCACACACCCGGAGTCGCCTCATGATTTCGCGCAGAATGTTCCTCACCGGCGGCGTCGCCGCCTCCGCCACCGCGCTCACCTATCCCCTCTGGGGCAGCGCGCTGAGCCCGAGCGCTTCGGCGTCCGCCGCGACCTGCGAACTGGCCCTGGAGAACCGCTCCCTGCCCGGCCGGGTCAACGCCTACGTCACCGGGCACGAGCAGGGCACCGACCGCTGGGTGCTGCTGCGCCCCGGCGGCGGTGTCTACCGCCCCGACTCCCCCGCTGCGCCGCAGACCCCGCTGCCGGTCGACTGCGCGATCCCGCTGAACCCGGCGGGCGGCGCGCCCGTCGTCCTGACGCTCCCGCAGATGTACGGAGCCCGGGTCTACTTCGTCCGCGACAACACCCTGGACTTCTACCTCAACCCGGGCCCGGCCCTGGTCGAACCGGCCTTCGCCACGTCCGCGGACGCCAACTACGGGCGCACCTGGTCGTTCTGCGAGTTCACCTTCAACCCGCAGCAGCTGTACGCGAACATCAGCTACGTCGACCTGGTGACGGCGCTGCCCATCGGCCTGAAGCTGGAGGGCGACACCACGCACACGGTGGCCCCGCTCCCCAGCGGCGCCGTACAGCGGATCGCGGACGGCCTCACCGGGCAGGCCGCCGCCGACGGCCAGCCGTGGGACAAGCTGGTCACACGGGGCCCGGACGGCAGTGTGCTGCGGGTCATCTCGCCGCAGAACCTGATGGCCCCGTTCTTCGACCGGCCCGACCAGATGCCGTTCCGCGACCTGTTCACCGCGCAGATCGACGAGGTCTGGCAGAAGTACCGCTCGACCGATCTGCGGATCGACCTCCAGGGCGGACGCGGCGTCTTCACCGGACGGGTCAGCGGCGACACCCTGACGTTCAACGGCGGGCACACCTTCACCAAGCCGGTCTCCAAGGACATCTTCACCTGCAACCACGGGCCGTTCACCAACAACCCGGCGGACTCGGACGACAAGAAGGCCCTGCTGGCCCGTCTCGCGGCCGGCTTCAACCGCTCGATCATGCTCAGCCACCCCGACCAGCCCAACGGCACGACGGTGGCCGACTACTACCGGGGCGCGGTGACCAACCACTGGTCGCGCATCGTCCACGCCAACAGCCCGATCGGCTACGCGTTCCCCTACGACGACGTGCGCCCCGACGGTCAGCCCGACGTCTCGGGCGCCGCCAACGACGGCAACCCGCGGCGCTTCACGGTGACCGTGGGGTCCTGAGCCGCTTCCTGGCATGCGCGTGTGCCCCTGTCCGCCGGGACAGGGGCACACGCGCATCCGGGCCGGGCAGCGGCGTCAGCAGCCGCCGCAGTTGTAGTACGTCACGTCCCAGTGGTTGCCCTCGTCCGCGTAGACGTTGCCGGAGCCGGACTTGTACTGGGGCGCGCCGTCCCCGCGCAGGCCGATGTAGCTGAACACGCCGTGGACGTAGTTGGTGAGACAGGTGGTCTTGGCGAAGTCGAGCTTGTAGCCGTTCCAGTGCGAGTACGTGCCACTGGCGTGCCCGGTCTCGGTGCCGCCGGTGATGTTGAGGGCGCAGCCCGTGGCGCTCTTGAGGGTCTGTGCCCCCTGGGCGGTCGCCAGGTTCAGCTGCTCGAACGAGGTGCACGTGGAGTTGTAGCGATCGGAGCAGCCGCCGGAGGACGACCAGGTGATGCCGGACGAACTGAACCGGGCGGTCGCCTGGCTGTGGGTGAGCTTGGTGACGGCGTAGGCGTCCGTCGTACCGGCGACGACACCGATTCCGGGGGCGAAGAGGACACCGAGGACGAGGGCGAGGGCGGTCAGGACGGGGCGCAGCGTCATACGGGACATCACGGGGGGACTCCTCCTGTGCATGACAAGGTGGGCAAGGAGATAGTGCCCCAGTTCTACGCGCGTCCGCCAGAGGGCCTACGGCGTCAGTTCATGCGCATGCGCACCTTCCCGGACCCCGGCGCCACCCTCACCGGAACCCTGGATGTTGAACTTTGAACAAGATGGGTCTACAGTGAATCTCGTTGAAGGTTAAACAACTACTTCGAGCCCCGCTCGATCACGTCCCCGAGGAGGAGCCATGGCTCTGTTCAACCGCAAGAACAACGACGCCCCCGCCACCGCCGTCGCCGTCGACCCGGCCCTGGCCGCCCTCACCGGGGACTACACGATCGACCCGGCGCACAGCAGCATCGGGTTCACCGTCCGTCACGCCATGGTCACCAACGTGCGGGGCTCCTTCGGTGAGCACGAGGGCAGCCTGAAGCTCGACGGCAGCAACCCGGCGAACTCCGCCGCGTCGATCGACGTCAAGATCGCCAGCATCGACACCGGCATCGCCGACCGCGACGGCCACCTGGTGAGCGGTGACTTCTTCGACGCCGAGAAGTTCCCCCTGATGACGTTCCGCTCGACGTCCGCGGAGCAGCTCGGCGGCGACACGTACCGTGTCACCGGCGACCTCACCATCAAGGACGTGACCCGCCCCCTCGCCATCGACCTGGAGTTCAACGGCTCCGCGACCGATGTGTACGGCAACGAGCGCGTCGGCTTCGAGGGCACCGCGGACATCCTGCGCTCCGACTGGGGCCTGACGTGGAACGCGGCCCTGGAGACCGGCGGTGTCATGGTCAGCGACAAGGTCAAGCTGAACTTCGACATCTCCGCGATCAAGGCCGCCGCACCGCAGGCCTGACCCCCCGGGGCACCCCCGAACCGAGCGCGCCCGCCTTCCGCCCCTTCCGGGGAGGACGGCGGGCGCTCGGCGTCGCACCCGCCGGTGCGGACCCGGCGTTCCGCGCCCGGCGTTCTGCGCTGGGCGCGCTCAGCGCGGCTTGTCGAAGACGTCGGCGGCTGCGGAGCGGAAGCGTTTCACCGCCTGATGGAGCGCCTGTTCCCGCTGGGCGGCGAGGGCGGTGTCCGCGGCCTTGCGCGTGGCGTCGAGCGCGTGGGCGTCCTTCACCATCCGCCGCATCACCTCGGAGAGATCGCCGGACGCCCCGCCCACCCGGCCGGCCGCCTGCGCCAGAGCGGGCGGCCCCTCGACGAGGACGACCTCGGCCGTGCGGTGCACTTCGCGCGCCAGGCCGACGAAGCGCCCCACCCGCTCATCGAGCTGCTCCAGGTCGGGGGCGCTCGGCCGGAGCGCCTCGAATATCGCGTCCATCGCGATGTCGCGGTCGTGCAGGGCGGCGAGATACGACACGTAGGCGTCCCTGCGGTGCTGCCGACGCCATTGGTCCACCTGGGAGCGCGCCGCGGCCCGCCCGGTCACGAACGCCGCACCGAGCGTGGCGAGCGACCCGACGGCGGCGCCGAGCAGCGCGGCGACTCCAGCATCCATGCACGCATTCTGCCGTCACGCCGGCGGCCCGTGGCACCGGTCGTGCGGACCGGTGACCGGCGGCGCGGGGTCAGCCCATGCTCTTCGCGCCGTCGATCGACTCCCGGATGATGTCGGCGTGGCCGGCGTGCTGGGCGGTCTCCGTCATGATGTGCATCAGCACCCGGCGGGCCGACCAGTGCACGTCGCCCTCGAACCACGGAGCCTTCGGCAGCGGCTGGGTGGCGTTCAGGTCGGGCAGGGTGGCGATCAGTTCGTCGGTCCCGCGGGCCACCTCCGCGTAGTCGGCCAGCACGCCGGCCAGGGTCTCGCCGGGCAGCATCCGGAATTCGTCGGCCCGCTGGGCCCAGTCGGCTTCGGTCATCGCGGTGAAGTCGGGCATGGACGACGGGCCTTCCACGATGAAGTCCGCCCAGTTGCGTTCGGCCGAGGTCACGTGCTTGATGAGGCCGCCCAGACACAGCTCGCTCGCCGTCGGGCGCAAGCCGGCCTGCTCGTCGGTGAGGTCACGGGTGGTGAAGCGGAGGAACTGCCGGTGCTTGGTCAGCATCTCCAGCAGATCGGCGCGCTCGCCGGTGAGGGCCGGGGTCTCGGCAACGTCGGGGGTGGTCGTCTCGCTGACGGTCATGATCTCTGCCTTCGGTCGTCGTTCCTGCTGCGCCGGACAAGGAACACGCTAGAAGTCATATAGGTCAGCTCCCGACCTGAACGACGCCCGCGCCCAAGGGCGTTCGCGCGGAGGGCCGCCTGCGACGGGGCGACCCGGGCGGCACGGCGGAGAACGCCACCGGTACGTTCCTCCTCGCGGCGCGCCATGCCTGTACGCGCCGCGACAGGGAGGGGAAGGAAAAGAATGCGCACATCTCTGCTCCGGCGGGTGGCTTCCGCGGCCGCGACGCTGGGGCTCTTCTCGCTCGGCCTGGCCGGTGCGGGCGCCACGCCCGCACAAGCCGCGTCCGGCGACTGCCCTTCGGGGTACTTCTGCGGCTGGAAGGACGACGACGGCACGGGCCCGGTGTTCAAGACGAACACGAACAAGGCCACGCTGGGCACCTGGAACAACAGCTTCCGCGTGGTCATCAACCGCTCGTCCCTGATCGCCTGCCTCTACGACGACGCGAACTACGGCATCACCCGGGGATATAACACCTACGCCCCCCGGGAGGTGTACCGGACCCACATGGACCCGTCCTACAGCTCGCTGAAGTTCGTCCGGACCGCAAGGGAATGCGAGAGCCAGGCCTACCCCCACTGGTACGCGGAGACCGCGCCCAAGGTCTCCGGGTTCGGCGACATGAACGCCGACAGGAGGTCGGACCTGCTGATCCGCGATCCGGTCGGGCGCCTGTGGTTCCTGCCCGGCGACTCCACCGGCCGTCTGGTCGGCAGCGGCGGCTGGAACGCCATGAACGCCGTGACGCGCCACGGTGACTTCAGCCGTGACGGCCGCGAGGACGTGATCGCCCGTGAGGCCTCCACCGGCAGGCTCTGGCTCTACCCGGGCACCGGCACCGGCGGTCTCGGCACGCGGAAGCTGATCGGCCGCGGCGGCTGGAACAGCATGTCCAAGGTCACCGCCTTCGGTGACCTCTCCGGGGACGGCCGCTCCGACCTGGTCGCCGTGGAGAAGTCCACGGGCAGACTCTGGCTCTATCCGGGCACCGGAACCGGCACCCTGGGCGGGCGCAAGCTGATCGGCACGGGCGGCTGGAACGGCCTGAACGCCCTGGTCGGCGCCGGTGACATGAACGGGGACGGCCGAGCCGATCTGATCGCCCGCGAGACGTCGACCGGCAAGCTCTGGCTCTATCCCGGAAGGACCGGTTCCCTCGGTTCGCGCGTACTGATCGGTTCGGGCGGATGGAACGCCATGGACTCGCTCGTCGCCGTCGGCGACTGGTCGGCCGACGGCCGGGCCGACCTGCTCGCGAAGAGCGGTGACTGGCTGGTCGGGTACCAAGGGCTGGGTACGGGCGGCCTGCGGAAGGGCGAGTGGAACGACGCCTCCTGGTGGGGGCTGAAGAGCGGCCCCTTCTGACGCGCCGGTGAGTGCCTCCGCTCCACGGCGAAGGCACTCACCTCGCCCCACCCTCCGTCAGCGCCGCCGCACCTTCAGGGTGTTGTCCGTCCGGGTGGTGGGGTTCCCGTCCGGGTCGTTCTGGACGCGTTCGTGCTCCGCGCTGACCAGGACGTCCCACTCCCCCGCGGGAAGTTCGAGGGAGGCGAGCACCTCGTCCGGGGTGGGGAGTTCCACGTCCGCGTGATCGTGTTCCCAGGCCGGGAAGCCGGCGTGGCCGACGACCAGGAGGACGCCGCCCGGGGCGACCGCGGCGGCGGCGCGGCGCAGGATCCGCTCGCGCGGCAGGTCGCCCATGGAGTGCAGGAACTGCGCGGAGACCAGGTCGTACTCCCCCTCCGGGAAGGAGACCCCGAGGTCGTGGAACTGCCAGTCGATGCGGTCGGCGACCCCCGCCTCCGCGCCGTGCTCGGCGGCCCGCTCCAGAGCGACGCGCGAGATGTCGGTGGCGGTGACCCGCCAGCCCTCGCGGGCCAGCCACACCGCGTCGGCCCCCTCGCCGCAGCCGAGGTCCAGGGCGCGCCCCGGCTTCAGGCCCTCCACTTCGCGGACGAGCGGGGCATTGGGCTTCCCGCTCCAGATCCGCCGGCTCTCGCGGTAGCGCTCGTCCCAGAGTTCGGCGTCGGATGCCCTGGCCGCGTCGGAGGCGGTGCTGTCGCTCGTCATCGTGTCTCCTGCAGTCCGTGCCGACGGTTTCCGAGGGTCTTCTCGCAGACCTGGCGCTCGGCCTCCGCCGAGAAGGGGGCGCGGCGGGCCTCGACCGCGCGGCGGGTGTCCTCGGCGACGAGGTCCGCGTTGACGGCGCCCCCGGCCTTCAGCCCCGCCGCCGCGGAACCGATGACCTGCTCCATCAGACTGGCGACGTTACCGGCCACCCACACACCCGGCACCTCCGTCGCTCCCGTCGGGTCGGCCGCGATGTACGTGCCGAGGGTGTGGCCGCCCATCTCCAGCGGGGTGGCGCGCAGACCGAGGCCGTCGAGCACCCCGGAGCGGGCCGTGAACCGCGGCTGGACCACGACGGCCTCGCGCGGAACGACCCGGCCCCCGGCCAGCCGCACCCCGGTCAGCCGGTCGCCGCTCACCTCGAGCCCGGCCACCTCACCGTCGACGACGGCGATGCCCCGCGCCGCGAGCTGCTCGTACTCCTCCTCGCCCGGCTCGGGCCCGTCGTTGAGGAAGAGGGTGATGTCGGGGCTCCACTGCCGCCAGAGCAGCGCCTGGTGGACGGCCATCGGTGTCAGTGCCACGATGCCGATCGCCGCGTCCCGCACCTCCCACCCGTGGCAGTACGGGCAGTGCAGCACATCGTGCCCCCAGCGCTCGGCCAGGCCGGGGAGGGGCGGCAGTTCGTCGACGAGGCCGGTGGTCACGAGGAGGCGGCGCGCGGTGACGGCACCCCCGTCCGCCCGTACGACCCGGAACTCGGCCCCGCCCGGCAGCCGCTCGGCCGACGTGACCTCGCCCTCGGTGATCTCGGCCCCGTACCGGGCCGCCTCCATGCGGCCGGCGGCCACCAGCTCCGAGGGCGGGGCGCCCTCGCGGCCCAGGTAGTTGTGCACGTGGGACGCGGGTGCGTTGCGCGGGCTGCCCGCGTCGATCACCAGCACCGAACGCCGGGCCCGCGCCAGGGCCAGGGCGCCGCTCAGACCCGCGGCCCCACCGCCGACCACCACCACGTCGTACGTCTGCGTCATGTCGCTCATGGGAAACACCTCCATCTGGGGAGATGGTGCGTGTCCGAGTCGGAATCGGCAAAGATCCTTGCCGAAGCGGCAAACCCGCACCGGACGACCTCCCCGGGGCTCCTCTCCCCCACGCCCCACGCACCGACGGCGCTACCCCGAGAGCAGCGGCCCGCGCCCCCGGTTGGCGTCGGCGTCCGGCTCCGGGCGAGCGGCGACACTCACCGTGGCCGCTGTCGAGCGTCCCGGCCGGGAGCCGAGCCGGCCGTCAGCCCCTCCCAGGTCGCCGACGGCCCCGTCAACGGGCGGAGGTCACCAGCTGATGGCGGCCGCCACCGGCAGGTGGTCGCTGCCGGTCTCCGGCAGGAGCCACGCCCGCTTCGGTTCCACGCCCCGCACCAGGACCTGATCGATCCGCGCCACGGGGAACGCCGCCGGCCAGGTGAAGCCGAAGCCGTCCCCCGCCTCGTCCTGGGCCGAGTGCAGTCGCGAGGTGAGGGCGTCGAACGCGCGGTCGTCCATGGTGCCGTTGAAGTCGCCGAGCAGGACCACCCGCTCGTTCCTCTCGGCGGCGACGGCCTCGGCGAGCGCCTTCGCGTTGCGGTCCCGGTGGCCCGTCCCGAAGCCGCTGCGGGGCGTCACGCGGACGGATCCCAGGTGGGCCACGTACACCGCGAGCGGCCCTCGGCCGGTGGCCACCGTGGCCCGCAGCGCCCGGGTGTCGGGCAGCTTCTCGGCGGCCGTCTTGGTGGCCCCCAGCGGCCCGACGTCCTGCTGGATGTCGACCGGTCCGGCGTCCGAGAGCGGCAGCTTGCTCCACAGCCCGACCGTGCCCAGCACCGTGTGGTGCGGATACGCCGGCGCCAGCTCCTTCTCGTACGTACCCCTCGCCCGGTCGGCGATCTCCTCCAGGGCCAGCACGTCCGCGCCCGAGGCGGCCAGGGCGCGGGCGGTGCCGGCCGGGTCGGTGTTCCCGGCGCCGACGTTGTGGCTGACCACCGTCAGGTCGCCGCCCGGCCGGGTCCGGTCGGCGAGCAGGCCGCCGAAGAGGTTCAGCCACACCACGGCCGGCAGCAGCAGCGCGACCACCGCGGAGGCGGAACGGCGCCGGAGCGCGACGGCGAGCAGCACCGGGACGCCCAGGCCGAACCACGGCAGGAAGGTCTCCACCAGACTGCCGAAGCCACCGCGGCCGGTGATCCGTGCGTGCGCCGTCATGAGCAGGCCCAGCACGAGCGCCAGGGCGGCGGTCACCGGGCCACGCCTCCAGGGGCCCGGCCCGGAGAGGGCGCGGACCGCCCGCCGCACGCGGGTGCGCCGGGTGCCGGCCCCCGGGGCTCCTGTCCCGGTGCCCGCAGGCCCGACCTGCCCGGTCTTCGCCGTGTCCACGTGCGTCATCGTCCGCCCTCGCTCGCTGTCCCTCGCTGGTTCTCGATGCGAGTACACGCAAGGCGCTGTTGCCGTCGCGTATGCGGTTTTCGATACACCGGCGATATGTACCGAATCGTATTCTGAGCACATGCGTGTCTTGATCGTCGAGGACGAGCCCTATCTGGCCGAGGCCATCCGCGACGGCCTGCGGCTGGAGGCGATCGCCGCCGACATCGCCGGTGACGGGGACACCGCGCTGGAACTGCTCGGTGTGAACGCGTACGACATCGCCGTCCTCGACCGGGACATCCCCGGGCCGTCCGGAGACGAGATCGCCCGGCGCATCGTCGCATCCGGCAGTGGCATGCCGATCCTCATGCTCACCGCTGCGGACCGGCTCGACGACAAGGCGTCCGGGTTCGAGCTGGGCGCCGACGACTACCTCACGAAGCCGTTCGCGCTCCAGGAGCTCGCGCTCAGGCTCAGGGCCCTCGACCGCAGGCGCGCCCACAGCCGGCCTCCCGTGCGGGAGATCGCGGGCCTGCGGGTGGATCCGTTCCGCAGGGAGGTCTTCCGGGACGGCCGCTATGTCGCACTGACCCGGAAACAGTTCGCCGTGCTCGACGTGCTCGTCGCGGCCGAGGGGGGTGTCGTCAGCGCCGAAGAACTCCTGGAACGGGCGTGGGACGAGAACGCCGACCCGTTCACCAACGCCGTACGCATCACCGTCTCCGCCCTCCGCAAGCGCCTGGGCGAACCGTGGATCATCGCCACCGTGCCCGGCGTCGGCTACCGCATCGACGCGGCGCCCGGGGGCGGGGGCGTGGACCGTGGATAGGCGGCCCGGTCTGAACGTCCGTCTCAGACTCACCCTCAGCTACGCCGGGTTCCTCATGGTGGCCGGCGCCCTCATGCTCATCGCCGGGTGGTTCTTCCTGACGCGCGTGAGGCACGTCGGGCTCATCTTCCTGCCCGGCTACAGCCTGCCCGTCGCGCGCGACTTCGCCCCGATGGCGGCCCTCACGATGTTGTTCCTGCTGGTGTTCGGCCTCGCCGGAGGGTGGTTCCTCGCCGGCCGCATGCTCGCCCCGCTGGACCGCATCACGCACGCCGCCCGCATGGCCGCCAACGGATCGTTCTCCCACCGGATCGAGCTGCCGGGCCGCAAGGACGAGTTCCGTGAACTCGCGGACGTCTTCGACACGATGCTCGTACGGATCGAAGCGCACATCGCCGAACAGCAACGGTTCGCGGCCAACGCCTCGCACGAACTGCGCACCCCCCTGGCCATCTCGAAGTCGCTCCTCGACGTGGCCCGCACCGACCCGGACCAGGACCTCGGCGAACTCGTCGAGCGCCTCCACACCGTCAACACCCGGGCCATCGACCTCACCGAGGCGCTGCTGCTGCTCAGCCGCGCCGAGCGGAGGTCCTTCACCCGAGAGCGCGTCGATCTGTCGCTCATGGCGGAAGAGGCGACCGAAACGCTGCTCCCCCTCGCGGAGAAGCACGGCGTCACCCTGGAAACCAGCGGCGACATCGCGCCCACGGCCGGATCACCGGCCCTGCTGCTCCACCTGGCCACCAACCTCGTACAGAACGCGATCGTCCACAACCTGCCCGAAGGCGGCGGCATCCGGGTCCACACCGGGGTGCGGCCCGGCACCGTGGTGCTCACCGTCGAGAACACCGGCGTCCAGCTCACTCCCGCGGTGGTGGCGACCCTCACCGAACCCTTCCAGCGGGGCACGGAGCGCGTCCACACCGGCCATGCGGGGGTCGGCCTCGGCCTGGCCATCGTCGCCTCCATCACCCGGGCGCACGAGGGGACACTCACCCTCACCCCGCGCGAGGCCGGAGGGCTCCGCGTCACGGTGGAGCTGCCTGCGGCGGCCTGAGGCCGCCCGGCAGGCCGCCCGGCGAACGCGCGCAGGACCTCCCGGCCGCACGGCCTGCCGTCCAACTCGCGCCGGGAGAGCCGCAGACAGTGGTCGGCGCGCACGCACCCGGACGGACGACGCCGACGGCGCTGCCGGGGCTCCGGCCAGGGGCGGCGGCTCGTCCGGCGTGGTCGTCAGCCTGCCGCACCCCGACGTCCCGCCGGCCCCCTCGGCGGTCCGGCCGTTCCGCGTGCGGGCCCCGGCTGCTGAAGCCGCCCGCGCGATCCGTTCCGCACTCGATCGAGTGGACGTTTCCTCCCATAGACGTGGTTCGAGGGGGAAATGCCCTCCCGCCAGCGATCATTCGGCCGTGATCTCAACCTCTCGGACGGCACGCCGTCCCCAATACCCCCTCGCCGCCGGGCTCGGCGCACTCGCCGTGCTGACCCTGCTCCCCGCGATCCCGGCCGCCGCCGCGCCGTCGGCCGACGTGCCGCCCCGGGCTTCCGGCTTCGACTCGCCCCGTGTGGTGACCCCGGCGGAACGCAGGACCGCCGCCTATCTCGACTCCCTGCGGGGCAGGCCCGAGCGGCTGAAGGCGTTCTTCAAGGCCCTGCCCAAGGGCGGTGACCTGCACAACCACCTCTCCGGAGCGGCCACCACGGAGTACCTGATCAAGCTCGCGGGCGAGAAGGGCCTGTGCATCGACGCCACGATGACGGCCGTCGCGCCGCCCTGCGGTCCGGGAAAGCGGCCCGCCGCCGACGCGCGGACCGACGCCGCGTTCCGGCAGCAGATCATCCGGGCGTGGTCCATGCAGGACTTCCCCGCCGACGAGTCCGGGCACGACCACTTCTTCGACACCTTCGGCAAGTTCGGCCTGACGACGTGGGACCGGGGCAAGCTGCTGGCCAATGTGGCCAACACCGCGGTGGAACAGAACCAGTTCTATCTGGAGACCATGGTCACCCCTGCGGGGGACAGCGCCAAGAAACTGGCGGAGGCGGTCGGTTACGACGCCGATCCGGCGGCCTTCCACCGCAAGCTCCTGGCCGGCGGGCAGCTCGACCGGGTCGTGAACGAGGCGGTCGAGGAAGCCGACGACGCCGACACGCAGTTCCGGGCGACCGCGCACTGCGACACCGCGCACCCCGATCCGGCGTGCCGGCTGCCCGTCCGCTGGATCTCCCAGGTGTCCCGGGGCAGCTCCCCGGCGCGGGTGTTCACGCAGATGGCGGTCGGCATGCGGCTGGCGGAGCGCGATCCGAGGTTCGTCGCGGTCAACCTGGTCCAGCCCGAGGACTGGGACAGCTCACTGAGCAACTACCGCCTCCAGATGCGGATGCTGAAGTACCTGCGCGGCCAGTACCCGGGCGCCCATCTCACCCTGCACGCCGGTGAGCTGGCTCCCGGTCTGGTCAAGCCCGAGGACCTGACGTTCCACATCCGCGAGGCCGTGCTCGTCGCCGGAGCCGAACGCATCGGACACGGCGTCGACCTGGTCCACGAGGACGACTGGCGGCAGCTCGCCCGGACGATGGCGCGGCGCCAGGTCGCGGTCGAGGTTCCGTTCTCCAGCAACAAGCAGATCCTCGGCATCGCGGGCGCCGACCACCCGTTCGAGGCCTACCGCCGCTACGGCGTCCCCGTGGTGCTGTCCACGGACGACCCGGGCGTCTCACGGATCGACATCAGCCACGAGTACCAGTACGCCGCCCGGACGTACGACCTGGGCTACACGGCGTTGAAGGACCTGGCCCGCGCCTCGCTGGAGTACGCGTTCCGCGACGGGCACAGCCTGTGGGCCGCGGGTTCCGCGCCCTCCGGCTACCGCCCGGTCCCGGCCTGCGCCGGCAGCCGGCCCGGTGAAGACCGGCCCGGCCCGCGCTGTGGGCGCTACCTCGCCGGCAATCCGAAGGCCGCGACCCAGTGGCGTCAGGAGGCGGCCTTCGCCTCCTTCGAGCGCGACCACGCGGGCCGTCGCTGAGACGCGGCGGGCCCGCGCCGAGGCGGAGGCGGCCGAGCCGCCTCCGCGCGGGCGTCGGGGTGCGGGGCCGTGGGCCCCGCACCCCCTGCGGCAAGGGGCTCGGACGGCAGCCGACACGCCTCGGCGCACGGGGCGGTGCGGGGCAGCGGTCCCGCACCCCCTGCGGCAAGGGGCTCCGCGCCTCAGAAGCCGCCGCCTCCGAAGTCGCCCCCGCCGCCGAACCCTCCGCCGTCACCGAATCCGCCGCCTCCCCCGTCGCCGAACCCGCCCCCGCCGAAGTCCGACGAGTCGAAGTCGGACCCTGAGAAGTCGCCGCCGGAGAAGTCCCCGCCGCCGAAGTCCCCGCCGCCGTACTCCCCCGCGTAGGCCGGAGTGGCGAGCATGGAGCCGAGCATGGTGCCGACCAGCAGGCCGGGGAGCAGGCCGCCCCCGAAGTAGCCGCCCGCCCAGGGGCCGTAGGCCGGGCCGGCCTCCCAGTAGGGGCGCCGGGTGCCGTCGCCCACGTCGACGGTGCGGCTCATCGGGTCCTCGCCGCTGCGCAGCCGCGCCTCGTCGGCGCCGCAGACGGGGACCTCGCGGGCCGTGCCGCCCGAAGGCGACCAGCGGACGTCGGCGACCGACGGGCCGTGGCGCGGGTCGAAGAAGCAGGGCGGGCGGCGGACCGGGAGTTCGCCCCCGGTGCGGCGGGCTTCGAGGACGGCGAGGGAGTAGCGCCCGTCCTCCAGGGCCTGGGTCACGCCGCGCACGTCGGAAGGGTGCCGGGCGTGCTCCATGCGGGACTTCGCGCTCTCGTAGGAATCGAGGGCGCGTGCGTAGTCGGCGCGCATCGCGTCGTCGGCGCCGGGTTCCCCGGGGTGGAAGTCGAGCCGGTCCAGGGTCTCCCCGTAGGCCGTGATGTCCTCGTCCACGACGACCCGGAGCCGGTCCAGGGCGGCCTGCTCCTCGGCCTCCTTGCGCTTCCGGTTGCGGCGCACGACCGTGTACGCCGCCGCGCCGCCGAGGACCACGACGCCGCCGATGACGATCAGGCCGGCGGCGGCCGAGCCGGGGCCGGAGGAGGTGCCGCCGCCCCAGGAGCCCGGGGCATGGCCGCGGGCCTGTTCGACGGCCCGGTCGACGAAGGCGTTCAGCTGGGTCGCGGCCGACGTGTCCGCGCCGGGGGACTTCACGGCCGCCACGAGGTTCTGGACGGACTGGCGGGACATGACCCGCGGGTCGGCGCCCGCGTTGAAGCCGTCGCCCAGACGGATCGCGTAGACGCCGGTGATCCCGGTGTCGGTGCGCAGGGTGCGCAGCACGCTGTCCTCGGGGAAGGCGGGGCTCTGCGGGAGGACGGCCACGAAGACCGGCTTGTCCGCGTCCTTGATCTTCTTCGTGAGGGCGTCGGCCTGGCTCCGGGAGAGCTGGCCGGCCGCCGCAGGATCGACGTACACCGGGCTCTTGCGCAGGGCCCTGGCCACCTCGTCGACGGTGGATGCGCTGGTCGCGGCCGGTGCGGCGGGGGCCAGGAGCAGGGCGGCGGCAGACAGCAGAAGGAGAAGTCCCGCGAGGAGGGCCGGGACGAGGGAGGCGGGCAACGCTCTGTTCCGCATAGTTCGACGCTAACCCAGACGGGTGAGAACCGCGTGGTGGGTACGGCCGGGCGGGACCGGCCCGGACAGGTCGGGAGCGCGGAGTGGGCGGGGCGGCCGCCGCCGCCCCGCCCACCCGCTGATCAGGCGGCCCGGTAGGCCGCCCGCAGCTTCGCCACCGCACCGGTCAGATCACCGGTGAGCAGCAGGTGGTCCGCGTCGGCGAACGGCTTGGACACCGCTTCCGTCAGCTTCCCGCCGGTCTTCTGCTGAACCAGCAGCCGGGCCTGCCCGACGATGGTCCGCCCCACGTCGGTCCGGCCGAGGCCGGACCTCTCCGCGACCTGGGCGGCCAGCGCGAGGGCGCCGAGCGTGAGCTCGCCGCCGGCCGGGGGCTTCTTCAGCGTGGTGAGTCCCCAGCCGTACGGGAACTGCGGGTCGTACGCCGCGTCGCCCACGTTGATCGGCAGCTGGGCCTCGGACTTCGGCCACGTCACCGGAAGCTGCCCGGTGAAGGCCCGCTTGCCGAAGAGCACGTCGGCCACGCCGTCGCCCTCGGTGCCCGGCAGCCAGGAGGCCACCAGCGCGTCGATGCCGTCGAGCCGGTCGCCAATGAGCTGCGGGCGGCCCGAGACGATCAGGACGGCGCACTTCATCGCGGCGCAGACCTTGTCGACCGCGGCCTTGTCGGCGGCGGACAGCTCCAGGTCGTGGCCGTTGCCGACGTCGCCGATGCCCTCCGCGTACGGGGTCTCGCCGACGACCACGACACCGACGTCGTAACCGTCCGTGGCGGCCGAGGCGTCCTTGGAGTAGGTGACCGAGGCGGCGTCCTTCTTCATGGCGGACAGGATCGTGGTGCCCGGGGTGATGTTGCCGGACGAGCCCTGCCAGCTGACGGTCCAGCCGCCCGCCTGGTTGCCGATGTCGTCGGCGTTGGAGCCGGCGACGTACACCTTCTGCGTGGACTTCAGCGGCAGCACGCCGCCGTCGTTCTTCAGCAGCACCTGGGACTTGGCGGCGGCCTCGCGGGCCACGGCGCGGTGCTCGGCCGAGCCGACCTCGTCCAGGTGGGAGGTGTCGGCGTACGGCTTCTCGAAGAGGCCCAGCCTGAACTTCTGCGTCAGGATGCGGGACACCGCGTCATCGATCCGGGCCTGGCTGATGCGGCCCGCGGTGACCTCTGCCTGAAGCGTCCTGGTGAAGTCCTTGTACGCCGTCGGCACCATGATCATGTCGAGTCCGGCATTGATCGAGGTGCGGACGTCGCTCGCGTAGTCGCCGGGGATCTGGTCGATGGCCTGCCAGTCGCTGATGACGAAGCCCTCGAAGCCCATCCGGTCCTTGAGCACCCCGTTGATCATCTCGGCGTTGGCGTGCATCTTCACCGGGCCCTCGTCGTCGCCGAGGATGTCGAGCGAGGAGTACGACGGCATGACCGTGCCGACGCCCCGCTTGACGGCGTCCGCGAACGGGGCGAGGTGGACGGCTTCGAGCTCCTGGCGGGTGACCTTGGTGACGCCCTGGTCGATGGGGTACGAGCCGGTGGTCGAGGAGCCGTACTCCGTACCGCCGTCGCCGACGTAGTGCTTGGCGGTGGCCAGCACCTTGTCGTTGCGGTCGAGGTCCTTGCCGGACGCGGCGCCCTGCATGCCCTGGATCACCGTCTCCAGGGACTCCACGAGCGCCGGGTCCTCCCCGTACGCCTCGTAGGCGCGGCCCCAGCGGTCGTCGCGCGAGACGCAGAGGCAGGGGGCGAAGTCCCAGGGGATGCCGGTGGCGCGCACCTCGTTGGCGGTGACGGCGCCGGTCTTCTCGACGGTCTTCGGGTCGCGGGTCGCGCCGAGGCCGACGTTGTGCGGCATGATCGTCGAGCCGATCACGTTGTTGTGGCCGTGCACCGCGTCCACGCCGTAGATGAGCGGGATCTGGAAGCGGGTCGCCTGGGCGCGGAGCTGGTAGGCGTCGACCATCTTCGCCCAGGCCGCGGCGGTGTTGGGGGTCGGGACGGAGCCGCCGCCGGAGAGCAGCGAGCCGAGGTCGTACGTCGCGATGTCGCCCTGCGAGGAGAGCGCGTTGCGCTCGGCCTGCGTCATCTGGCCGGCCTTCTCGGCGGGCGACATCCGGGCGAGCAGGTCGGTGACCCGCTTCTTCACCGGCAGCTTCGGGTTCTGGTAGGGCAGCCCGTGGGCGTCGATGACGACCTGCGGGTTCTCCTTCGGCGGCCGGGCGCCGGTGACGGTGAGCGCGAGGGGGACGGTCTTGGCGGAGGCGGCTCCGGTGACCTTCTTCGTGGTGACCGAGACGCGGTGCGTGGTGCCGGACGCGGTGCCCGCGGGGAAGGTGTACGTGCCGCTGACCGGGGTGTAGTCGGTGCCGGGGGCTGCGCTGCCGCCCTGCGTCTCGTACGCGACGGTGACGGGCTCGTCCAGCGGGAGCGAGCCCGTGGTGGCGACGGAGAGGTCGAGGGCGGCGGTCTCCCCCTGCTCGACGGGGTGCACGGCCGCGTCAGTGACGACGCTGGCCTTCAGGGCGGCGTCGGCCTTCCCGTACAGCTCCACGCCGTCGATGGCGAACTTGCCGGGTGCCCCGGGCGGCAGGGTGAGGGCGTAGCCCCACATCTCGGTCAGGCCGAGCACCTGGTCGATGCCGCCGACGGGCTGGTAGTCGCCGCGGTAGGCGAAGTCGGCGAACGGGATCTCGACCTGGTGCCAGCCCTCCCAGTCGTCGGTGAACGAGGTCGTCCAGAGCTCGGATGCCTCGCCGTGGGCGCCGCCGTCCTTGATCTCGAAGCTGATCTTCTTGCCCGAACCGGGCGGCAGCGGCGCGGTGTTCTGTCCGTACCACCAGAACCGGATGCCCTTGTGGGCGGACCAGTCGTGGGCGGGCCGGCCGGCGGCGTAGTCGTGGCTGAGTCCGCCGTACCCGCTGATGTCGTAGGTGCCTTCGAGGACCTTCGCGCCCTCGGGGGCGTCCGCCCGATCCTTGAGGGAGAGCGTCGGCGGGTCGTCGGCGTCGCCGCCCCAGGTGAAGATGCCCTCGGCGGGCTGGTTGGCGAAGGGGACCTCTCCCTCGAACCGGTCGACGGCGACGGGCGCCGGTTCGTCGGCCGCGACGGGCGCCGCCGCGCTGGGGACGGCCCCGGCGAGCAGGCCGGCGAGGACGGTGGCGGCGGCCAGTGCGGCTGTCGCGGGTCTGGCCCGGTGACGGGTGCGGGGTGGCATGTGCGGCTCCTCGGTGCGGTGGGCGCGCGCGGCACGGCGGTGTGCGGATGCCGTTCCGCGCGCGGGGTGCGGGTGTGACCTTGAGGTGCGAGGGGTGGTGGTCCGGTTATTTCTTCTGCTCGACGCGCACCCAGTCGATCTCCGCCCTGACTCCGCCCTGCGCGACGCGGTCGACGCTGGACTGCGGAAGACCCCAGTAGGGCGTGGTGACCTTGTTCCAGCCGGCCGGGTACGCGCCGCCGAGGGCCAGGTTGAGGATCACGTACTGGTTGTGGTCGTAGACCCACTGGCCGCGGGTGGATTCCAGCTTCTGGCGCGAGGTCGTCTGGACGACCCGGTCGTCGACGGTGAACGTCATGCCTTCGGGCGTCCACTCGACGCCGTAGGTGTGCCAGGCGTCGGCGCGGCCGCCGCCCGGGTACGTCTGCTGCTTTCCGATGTTGCCGTCGGCGGAGTAGCCGGGGCCGTGGAGGGCGGAGCTGGTCCAGTCGCCGTAGCCGATGTTCTCCATGATGTCCGTCTCGCCCGAGCCGGGCCAGGAGACGGACGGGTCGTCGACGTTGCTGCCGAGCATCCAGAACGCGGGCCAGAAGCCGTCGCCGACCGGCAGCTTCATGCGGGCGCTGACCTTGCCGTAGGTGAAGTCGAACTTGGTGTGGGTGTCGACCCGGCCGGAGGTGAAGTCGAAGGTGCCGTTGGGCGTGGGGGTGCAGCCCTTGCAGTACTTCGGCTGCAGGACCAGGGCGCCGTTCTCGGTGCGGATGTTGTCCGCCGAGTCGACGTAGGCCTGCGATTCGCCGTTGACGGGGCCCATCTCCGTCCCCGTGCGCACCACCCGCCACTTGGAACGGTCCAGGCCCGAGCCGGTGAAGTCGTCGAAGAACGTGGTGCTGTAGGTGCCACCGGGGTCCTTGGGCAGGGCGGGGTAGGCGGCGTTCGCGCTGCCTCCGGTGCCCCAGACCTGGAACTCGTAGAGGGAGTAGCCGAACTGGGCGGTGGCGGGCGCGGGGTTGTAGAAGGAGCGGCGTTCGGTGCCGAGCATCCGGACGTAGCGGCCGGTCGCCGGGGTGGGCAGGGTGACGGTGTCGTGGCGTCCGGCGGCCTCGCCCGGAGCCTTCACGTCGGCGCGGCGGGCGGCGACCTCGGCGGCGGAGGGCTGGTACACGGTGCGCCAGGTGCGGTTGTCGTCGGAGACCTGGATCCGGTAGTCGACGGCGTACGCCGCCTCCCAGTACAGGTCGACCGTGTCGATCCTGGAGGTGGCCCCGAGGTCGACGCCGACCCAGCGGTCCGCGTTCCAGTCGCTCGACCAGCGCGACTGGTCCGCCTTCAGGTCGGCCGGCCAGCCGCCGTCGGTGACGAAGGCCGGCGAATTGCCCGCGTGCTGGTACAGGTTGCCGTACGCGGGATGGTTCAGGGCGAGGTTGGCGCGGGTCGTGGAGGCGGCGGCCCGCTCCCCTCCGTACACCTTGAAGGAGTAGAGGGAGTAGCCCCAGGGGGTGGCGCGCTGGATGCCGCGCATCCGGACGTAGCGGCCGGTGACCTCCTGGGGGTAGGTGTGCGCCGTGACACTGCCGCCGGTGCCGTCGTCCTCGGTGTAGAAGGTGGTCCAGTCGGTGCCGTTCGCGGACGCCTCCAGCACGTACTTCTTGCCGTAGGCGGCCTCCCAGTCCAGGGTGACCCGGCTGATCCGGATCACGGAGCCGAGGTCGACACGGATCCAGGCGTTGTCGGCGAAGTCGCTGGACCAGCGGGTGCCGCCGTCGCCGTCGACGGCGGCTCCGGGCCCGGTGGCACCGTTCTCGGAGCCGGACGCGGTGACGGAGGCGGGATCGGCGGCGTGGGCGGCGGCCGCCCGGTCGGTGTCCCAGGCCGCGGCCTGCGCCGCCTGCCGGGGGGCGGGGGCGGCGAACGCCATGGGGGCGGCGAGGGCGATCAGAGCGGCGGTGGTGGCTGCCAGAGTCGTACGAGAGGGCATGGTGGGGCTCCCGTTCGTGTCGAAGTGGCTGCGCGGATGCGCGGCGCGGCTACGCGTTGCGGGTGAGGTGGATGGTGTCGCGGTACCACTTGGCGCTGTCCTTGAGCGTCCGCACCTGCGTGTCGTAGTCGACGCGGACGATGCCGAACCGCTTGTCGTAGCCGTAGGACCACTCGAAGTTGTCCATCAGCGACCAGGCGAAGTACCCCCGGACGTCGGCCCCCTGGGCGCGGGCCGCGGCGACGGCGGCGATGTGGTCGGCGAGATAGGTGGTGCGGTCGGCGTCGTGGATCTCCCCGTCCGCGGAGACGGTGTCGTCGAAGGCGGCACCGTTCTCGGTGATCACCGTCGGCAGGCCGTAGTCCTTCTCCAGCCGGACGAGCAGGTCGGTGAGGGCCGTGGGCGTGATCTCCCAGTCCATCGCGGTGCGCGGCAGGTCGCGCTCGACGACGCGGGTGACGGGCAGCCCGTCGGCGTCCGTCGGCGCGCCTTCCTCGGTGACGCCGGAGAAGAGCGAGCCGCGGTAGAAGTTGACGCCGAGGACGTCCAGCGGGGTGGCGATGGCCGCCAGATCACCCTCTTGGACGGGGAGTTCGATCCCCTGGGCGGCGAGGTCGGCGACGATGTCCTCGGGGTAGGCGCCCTTGACGACGGGGTCCAGGTAGAGGCGGGCGCCGAGCCCGTCGGCGCGGCGGCACGCCTCGGCGTCCTCGTGGCTGTCCGTCTCGGGGGTGGCGGTGCCCAGGTTGAGGGTGAGGCCGAGTTCGAGCGCGTGGCCGCGCGCGGCGGACTGCTCGCGCAGGTACCGCGAGGCGAGGCCGTGGCCCAGGAGCAGGTGGTGGACGGCGTGGATCGCCTCGCCGAAGTTCTTCCGGCCGGGAGCCTGGTTGCCGTACGCGTAACCGAGCATCGCCGAACACCACGGCTCGTTCAGCGTGGTCCAGTGCTTCACCCGGTCGCCCAGGGCGTCGTAGGCGAGAGCGGCGTACTCGGCGAAGCGGTAGGCCGTGTCGCGGGCCGGCCAGCCGCCGGCGTCCTCCAGCTCCTGCGGGAGGTCCCAGTGGTAGAGCGTGATCCACGGGGTGACGCCCTTGGCGTCCAGCTCGTCCAGCAGCCGCTTGTAGAAGTCCAGGCCCCTGGCGTTGGCGGGACCGCGGCCGCCGGGCTGGATGCGCGGCCAGGCCAGCGAGAAGCGGTACGTGTCGACGCCCAGACCGGAGATCAGCGAGACGTCCTCGGGCATCCGGTGGTAGTGGTCGCAGGCCACGTCGCCGTTCTCGCCGCGGACGACCATGCCCGGCACCCTGCAGTACGTGTCCCAGATGGACGGGGTCCTGCCGTCCTCCGCCGCCGCTCCCTCGATCTGGTACGCGGCGGTGGCGACGCCCCAGCGGAAGTCGGCGGGCAGACCGGGGACGGCCTGGGCCGTCACTTCGCGGGCGTAGGCCTGGGGGGTGCTGAGGTTCATGGCTCTCCTGGGGTGTGCGTGGCGTACGGCGCTGGGGCCGGGCCTACGGGCGGGCGGCGGGGGCCGGGGCTTCCCTGTGGAGCCAGCAGGCCACCGAGCGGGAGCCGTCCCCGTCCGGGGCGGCGAGCACCGGGACGTGGCTGTCGCAGCCCTCGACCTTCTTGGCGCAACGGGGGTGGAAGGCGCAGCCGGCCGGCATCGCGGACAGGTGCGGGGGTGATCCCGGGATGCCGCTGAGTTCGCGGCGGGGGCCGTGCAGGGCGGGGAAGGAGTGCAGAAGCCCGTCGCTGTACGGGTGGCGGGGGTCGCGGTAGAGGTCGGACGCGCCGGCCTCCTCGACGATCCGGCCGCCGTACATGATCGCGATCCGGTCGGAGAACTCGATGAGGAGGGAGATGTCGTGCGTGATGAAGACGACCGAGAAGCCGAGTTCCTCGCGGAGTCTGACCAGTTGGCGCAGGATTTGGCGCTGCATGACGACGTCGAGCGCCGTGGTGGGCTCGTCCATGATCACGATCTCGGGCTCCAGGGCGAGGGCCATCGCGATCATCACGCGCTGGCGCATGCCGCCGGAGAGCTGGTGCGGGTAGGCGCCGAGCCGGTCGGCGGCGATGCCGACCAGGTTCAGCAGTTCCCTGGCCCGCGCGGTCCGTTCGCTCTTCCTCATCTCCGGGCGGTGCGCCTGGAGTACGTCGGTGAGCTGGCTGTGGACCGTGTGCACCGGGTTGAGGGAGTTCATCGCGCCCTGGAAGACGATCGACAGCTCCTGCCAGCGGAAGGCGCGCAGTTCCGGCGCCGACAGGGTGAGCAGGTCGAGCGCCTCGCCGCCCGGCCGGTGGTAGTGGACCTCGCCGCCGGTGATCACGCCGGGCGGGGAGAGGAGCCGGGTGACGGCGTAGGCCAGGGTGGACTTGCCGGAGCCCGACTCGCCGGCGAGGCCGAGGACTTCCCCGCGGTGCAGGGTGAGGTCGATGTCGCGCAGCGCGTGTACGGCGTCCGCGCCGGTCCCGTAGTCCACGTGGAGACCGCTGATGGTGAGGACGGGCTCGCTCATGAACGGGTTTCCTTCTCGGGGGTGCCGGTACGGACCACGGGGGTGAAGCCGGCCTCGGACGCTCCCGTACGGTCCGCGGACGTCGCCGTGCGGGCCACGGGGGTGAAGCCGACGCGCATGCGGACCTTCCGGGAGGCTCCGGTCTCGGTGCGCAGGCGCGGGTTGACGAACTCGTCGATGCCGAAGTTGATGAGGGCGAGCGACATGCCGAGCAGCGCGATGCAGAGCCCGACGGGGACGAACCACCACCACGCGCCCTGGGCGAGGGCCTGGTTGGACTGCGCCCAGAACAGGACGGTCCCCCAGTTCCAGTTGGAGATGTCGGCCACGCCGATGAAGGCGAGCGTGATCTCGGAGAGGATCGCGAAGATGACGGTGCCGACGAAGCCGGAGGCGATGACGGCGGTCAGGTTGGGGAGCACCTCGAAGAGGATGATCCGCCAGGTGGACTCCCCGGTGGCGCGGGCCGCCTCGACGTAGTCCCGGCGCCGCAGGGAGAGCGTCTGGGCGCGCAGCACCCGGGCGCCCCAGGCCCAGGAGGTCAGGGCGATGACGGCCGCGATCAGCAGGTCGCCCGCGTCGGAGACGAAGCTCGCGATGATGATGATCAGCGGCAGTCCGGGGATGACCAGGAAGACGTTGGAGAGCAGCGAGAGCACCTCGTCGGCGGCGCCGCCGAGGAAGCCGGCGCTGACCCCGACGAGCACGGAGAGCAGCGTGGCGAGGACGCCCGCGACGAATCCGACGATCAGGACGCCCCGGGCGCCCACGAGGATCTGCGAGAGCACGTCCTGACCGATGTGCGTGGTGCCCAGCCAGTGGGCCCCGGACGGCGGCTGAAGCAGTTCGTCGCTCATCGCGTCGGGGTCGTACGGGGCGATCCACGGGCCGATGACGGCGATCAGCACGAAGAACAGCAGGATGGCGAGTCCGACGACGGTCTTGCGTCCGCGCAGGAAGCGGAACCTGCGCTTGCCGGCGGGCGGTGTCTCGACGGCGTCGAGTACGGCGACCTCGGTGGCGGTGACGGCCATGAACCTACGCCTCCCTTCGGGTACGGGGGTCGAGGACCATGTAGAGGACGTCGGCGAGGAGGTTCGCCGCGAGGACCGAGAGCGTGATGATGAGGAAGACGCCCTGCATGAGGGGGTAGTCCTTGGCTCCCACGCCCTGGAGGAGCTGGAAGCCGATGCCCGGGTAGTTGAAGACCATCTCGACCAGGAGCGTGCCGCCGACGATGAAGCCGAGTGAGAGGGCGAAGCCGGAGATGTTGGGGAGGATCGCGTTGCGGGCGGCGTATCCGAACATCACCCGGCGCTCGGACAGGCCCTTGGCCTGGGCGACCATGACGTAGTCCTCGCTCGACACCGTCACCATCATGTTGCGCATGCCGAGGACCCAGCCGGCCACGGCGCTGAGCACGATCGTGAGGCCGGGCAGCGCCCCGTGGTAGAGCGCGCTGGAGATGAAGGGCCAGTCGAAGGCGGGCACCAGCCCGTCGTCGTATCCGCCGCCGGCCGGGAAGAGCGGCCACTTCATGGCGAACAGCCAGATGGCGACGAGGCCGAGCCAGAAGTACGGGATGGCCGAGATGAACGTGGTGACGGGCAGCAGGCTGTCCATCCACGAGCCGCGCCGCCAGCCGGTGAAGACCCCGAGGCCGGTGCCGAGCACGAAGCTGATCAGCGTGGTGATGCCGACGAGCGCGAGCGTCCACGGCAGCGCGTCGCCGATGACCTCGCTGACCGGGGTCGGGAAGAAGGTGAACGACAGCCCGAGGTCGCCGTGGAACAGGTGCACCCAGTAGTCGGTGTACTGGTCCCAGAGGGACTGGTGCTTGTCCAGGCCGAACAGTGCCTTGAGCGAGGCGATGGCGCTGGTGTCCAGCTGCCCCTGGAAGCGGGCGATGAGGGACTGCACCGGGTCGCCGGGCATCAGCCGCGGGATGAGGAAGTTGATGGTGATCGCGGCCCACGCGGTGACCAGGTAGAAGGCGAGCCGTTGGAGCAGGTACTTCACTTCGCAGCCTCCTTCTCGTGGTCGTCGGTGGTGGTGGCCGCGCCACCGGCGGTGCCGTCGTACAGCCAGCAGGCGGCCCACTGGCCGTCGGCCAGGTCGAAGCGCGGCGGCAGTTCGGTGCGGCAGCGCTCCATGGCCTTCGGGCAGCGGGGGTGGAAGCGGCAGCCGGCCGGCGGGTCGATGAGCGAGGGGGGCTCGCCGCTGCCGGTCTCCTCCTGCTCCTCCTCGTCGACGACCCGGTCCGGGTCGGGCGCCGAGGCGATCAGGAGCTGGGTGTAGGGGTGGGCGGGGCGCTGGGTGACGGTCTCGCTGTCACCGCCCTCGACGATCCGGCCCGCGTACATCACGAGCGTGGAGTCCGCGAAGTAGCGGGCGGACGCGATGTCGTGGGTGATGTAGAGGATCGCGAGGTGCATGCGCTCCTTGAGGTCCCCCAGCAGGTTGAGCACTCCGAGCCGGATCGAGACGTCCAGCATCGAGACGGGCTCGTCGGCGAGGAGGACCTGGGGGTCGGCGCCGAGCGCGCGGGCGATGGCCACGCGCTGGCGCTGACCTCCCGACAGCTCGTGCGGGAACTTGTCCAGATACTGATGAGGAGGAGTCAGCTGGACGCGGTTCAGCAGAGCGGTCAGGTTCTGTTCCAGTTCCTCCTCGCCGCTGCCCGCCCTGTCGTGGATCTTCAGGGCGCGGGTGAGGTGGTAGCGCACGGTGTGCACGGGGTTCAGCGAGGCGAACGGGTCCTGGAAGATGAGCTGGACCCGGCGTACGTACCTGCGGAAGGACCGGCCACGTCCGGCCTTCACCGCCTGACCGCCCAGGTGGATCTCGCCCTCGGTGAGCGGATACAGCTGGGCGAGCAGCCTGGCGACGGTCGACTTCCCGGAGCCCGACTCCCCCACCAGTGCCGTGACGGTGCCGCGCCGCAGTTGCAGCGAGACGTCGTCGACGGCGTGGACGGTACGGCGCCTGCCCGCGACGAGATCGCGGCCGGTGCGCCGTACGGCGAAGTGTTTGGTGACTCCGCGTGCTTCGAGCACGACGTGGTTCTTCTCGGACTGTTCAGACATGGCCGGTTCCTGGGTCCCTGGGGGTGAGAGGCCGACGGCCCTACTTCGACGGCTTGAGATTCAGCACGACTTCCAGCGAGGAGGGCTGGGTGTGCTGCGGGTCGGCGTACGGGTTGGCCTCGGTGGGCCAGCCCACCCAGTTCTTGGTGGAGTACTCGGCCCCGATGGGGGCGGCCGCGGTCGGGATGACCGGTGCCTGCTCGACCATGATCTTCTGCAGGGTGTTCATGGCGGTGGCCCGGGCCTCGTCGGTGGTGGCGCCGGCGAAGTCCTTCAGCGCCTCGGTGGCCTCGGTGTTCTTGAAGCGGCCGAAGTTGCCGAGCTGGGAGGCCTTGCCGATGGGCTGGAGCAGGGCTCCGTCCATGATGTTCTGGTACATGTCGTACGGGGTGGCGCCGCTGTTGGTCCAGTGCAGGGTGGCGTCGAAGTTGCCGTTGGCGACGTCCGCGCCCCACGCCTCGGCGGTCTGCGTCTTGACCTTGGCCTCGATGCCGAGCTGCTTGATGTTGTCCTTGATGATCGCGAGACCGGTGATGTAGTCGTTCCAGCCGGCCGGGTCGGTGAAGGTGAGCTTCACGGGCTTGCCGCCCGGGTCCTTGAGCACACCGCCGCTGAGCGTGAAGCCGGCCTTCTCCAGGATCTTCTTGGCGCCCTCGACGTCCGGCTTGGTGGTCGCGCTCTTGTACTCGGGCGCGAGGAACGACTCACCGGCGGGCAGCGGGATGCCGGTCGGGTTGGTGATCTCCGGGTAGAGGGTCGCCTCGGCCTGGACGTAGATCGCGTTGCGGTCGACGACCATCGCCATGGCCTTGCGCAGCGCCGGGTTGTCGAACGGCTTGCGGGCGGTGTTGAACCACAGTCCGTGGATGCCGAGCCCGGAGGGGAACCAGAGCTTGTGGTTCTTGGGGTCCTTGGCGACGTACAGCTGCTTGTAGTTCGGCATGAAGACGAACGACCACTCCAGCTTGCCGCTCGCCAGGGCGGTGGTCGCCGCGCTGTTGTCGTTGTAAGTGCTGTAGCGCAGCTCCTTGACCTTCGTCTCGCCCTTCCAGTACGTGGGCGTGGCGGTCAGGGTCGTCGTCTGCGGGGTGAACGTCTTGAGCTTGTACGGGCCGGAGCCGACGGGCGTCCGGTTGGGCCAGGTCTCCGGGTCCTTGACGCCTTCCCAGATGTGCTTGGGCACGATGAACTGGTTGATGATCTTGTTCTGGTTGACGTACTGGGAGTCCTCGAAGGTCAGGACGACCTTCTTTCCCTGGACCTCCACGCCGCCGAAGGCGATGCCGTTGCCGTTGAGCGCCGGGTGCTTCTTCAGGAGGTTGAAGGTGAACGCGACGTCCTCGGCGGTCAGCGGCTTGCCGTCGGCCCACTTCGCCTTGTCGTTCAGGGTGAAGGTGACCTTGGTGAAGTTGAGGTCCCAGGCCCAGTTCGTGGCCAGCCACGGGTCGGCCTTCTCGGCGGGCCGGATCTGGCGGGTCATCGCCAGGGGCTCGTAGATCATGTAGCGGTAGCCGAGGGTGGCGCCCGCCGACGTGGCCAGGAACGGGTTGCTGTTGTTCGTCTGCGGCCCGTCCGGCTTGCCGAGGGTCAGGACGCCCGAGGCGCTGCCGCCCTTGTTGTGGTTCGAGTTGGCGGACGAGCATCCGGCGGCGAGCGCGACCACCGCGGTGGCGAGCGCGACCGCTCTGAGCGTGTGGTGACGGCGTGCGGACATGGCGACTCCAGGAGGACTGGCGGGTCTGGACGATCCGGAAACGGGCAGCGCTCGGCGCGCCGGGTACGGGCGGTGCGGGTGCGTACGGGGCGGTGCGGGGTACGGGCGGTGCTAGGGCGCCGAGTGGCGCACGACCAGTTCGGTGGGCAGCACGAGGGGTGCGTCGGGCACGGGAGTGCCGCCGAGGTGGGAGAGCAGCATCCGTGCGGCCGCCTCACCCATCTGGCGGGTGGGCTGGCGCACGGTGGTCAGAGGTGGTTCGGTGTGCTCGGCCATCGGGATGTCGTCGAACCCGACCACCGCGATATCGCCGGGCACGGTCCGCCCCGCGGCGCGCAGCGCCCGCAGCACTCCGGCCGCGGAGATGTCGTTGTGCGCGAACACGGAGTCGAACTCGACTCCTGAAGCGAGGAGTTGCTCCACGGCCAGCCGGCCGCAGGGCTCGGTGAAATCGCCGCGGACGACGAGGTCGGTGGGCAGGACGGAGAGGAATCCCGCCAGCCGGTCGCGTACGCAGCCGAAGTGCTGGGGGCCCGTGATGACCAGGGGCCTGGTGCGGCCGGCGTCCCGCAGATGACGGGCGGCCGACGCGCCTCCTTCGTGGTTGGTGGTCACGACGGAGGGGAACTCGGGGTGGTGGCCGCGATCGTCGATCAGCACGATCGGCAGTCCACCGCGGTGCAGTGCGGTGAGGTGGTCGAGGGTGTTCTCGGGTTCGACCACGACCAGCCCGTCGAAGGCCCGCGCCGACACCTGGGTGGTGAAGCGCTCCACGGACTCGGCCCCGCGGTTGCAGGTGAAGAGCAGCAGCCCGTAGTCGGCGGCCTCGACGGTGTCGACGACGCCCTGAAGCAGCTCGCCCATCCACGGCCACGTCAGCGACGGCACCAGCATGCCGACCGTACGGCTGCTGCCGCGGGCCAGACCGACGGCGCCCGAACTGGGGACGTAACCGAGCTGTGAGATCACTTCACGAACACGGGCGGCCGTCTCCGCGTCCACTTCGCCCTTGGTGTTGATGACCCGGGAGACGGTCGTCTTGCTGACGCCGGCCTCGCGGGCGACATCAGCCATGGTGACACGCATCGGGGGCCTCCAGGACACAACGGGACAGAGCGAACGAACAGCCGTGGAACCGGTACCGCAACCGGTTCCGGAACCGGTACCGGCGGTGGTGGCGTGAGTTAACCCCCCTGGAACAGGACCGTCAATACTTCACGTCGAGATTGGTCCGTACCCCTGCGTCGACCCGCCGGAATCAGCGATTGCGTTCAAGTCGTGAACACAGGGGGTCTTGACGTGGGCACGTAAGAGCAGTTCACTCCCGTCTCGTCCCACGGCACGTCCCCCACGCTCCCGCCGAGGAAGGCACCAGCCATGATCCGTTCAGGAAGGGCGGCCAGGGCGCTGCTCGCCGCAGTGCTCGCGACCGCCGGCCTCACCGGGCTCTCGTCCGGCACGGCGCAGGCCGCCGGCGAGACGGTGAACATCGCTCTGACCACCACCGACGACTCCGGCGGCCGTCATGTCACCCGCGGCCTGGAGGCCCAGACCCCGGTCACGTTCGGCGCCGGGAACGGGGGCGGCGGCACGAACATCACGGTCGACGAGAACACCCGGTACCAGACCTTCACCGGCGGCGGCGCCTCGTTCACCGACACCGCCGCGTATCTGATGAAGAGCAGCGGGGCGCTGAGCCAGGCGACCCGGGACGCCACGATGAAGAAGCTCTTCTCCCCCACCGAGGGCATCGGGCTGTCGTTCGTACGCAATCCGATGGGCGGTTCGGACCTGGCGCGGTACGGCTACACGTACGACGACATGCCCGCCGGGCAGAGCGACCCGTCCCTGTCGCACTTCTCGATCGCACACGACCTGGAGGACGTGCTGCCGCTGACCAAACAGGCCAAGCAGCTCAACCCGGCGCTGACGACGGTGGCTTCACCATGGACGGCGCCCGCCTGGATGAAGGACAACGGGCAGCTCAACGGAGGCTGGCTGAAGGCGGAGAACTACGGCGCCTACGCGGGCTACTTCGTGAAGTACCTCCAGGCCTACCGGGACCAGGGCGTCCCGGTCGACTACGTCACCGCGCAGAACGAGCCGACGTGCTGTTCGGGTTACCCGTCGATGAGCTGGAACGGCTCCGGTCTGGCCTACTTCACCAAGAACGAGCTGCTGCCGAAACTGGCGTCGGCCGGCCTGGCCACCAAGGTGCTCGCGCACGACTGGAACTGGGACACCTACGACGCCTACGCGGCGGCCACCGTGGACGACGCGGCGGTGCGCAACCACCCGAACTTCGGCGGGGTTGCCTGGCACGGTTACGGCGGTGACATCGCGAAGCAGACGGCGGTGCACAACCAGTACCCGTCGATGGACGCGTTCCAGACGGAGCACTCGGGCGGCACCTGGATCGCCGACCAGCAGCGCGAAGACATGATGAACATCATCGATTACACCCGCAACTGGGCGAAGTCGGTGACCAAGTGGTCCCTGGCGGTGGACCAGAACCGGGGTCCGCACAACGGCGGCTGCGGTACCTGCGACGGGCTGATCACCGTCCACAACGGCGACAGCCGGAGCGGACAGGTCGACTACACCATCGAGTTCTACACGATGGGACATCTGACCAAGTTCGTCCGTCCGGGCGCCTCCCGGATCTCCTCCACGGCCAGTTCGGCGGTGCCCAACGTCGCGTGGCGCAACCCGGACGGTTCGAAGGCGTTGATCGCGTACAACGGCGGCGGCTCGGCCCAGCAGCTGACCGTCAACTGGGGCGGCAGCAAGTTCACTTACTCGCTGCCCGCCCGCACCTCCGCGACCTTCACCTGGTCGGGGACGCAGTCCGGGGCGGACACCTCGTCGGGCACCCTGTCCGGTCCCGGCGGCAAGTGCCTCGACGCCACGGGCAACACCGGCGCCGACGGCACCCCCGTCCAGCTCTGGGACTGCACGGGCGGCGCGAACCAGCGCTGGACGGTGCAGGGCGACGGCTCGATCCGTACGCTCGGCGCCTGCCTGGACGTGTCCTCGGGCTCCACGGCGAACGGAGCGAAGGTCCAGCTGTACACCTGCAACGGCACGGGGGCGCAGCGCTGGACGTACAACGCCGCGACCGGCGACATCGTCAACACGGCCGCCGGAAAGTGTCTGGACGTGACCGACCAGTCGACGGCCAACGGGGCCCGCATCCAGATCTGGACGTGCACGGGTGCCGCCAACCAGAAGTGGCGCCTCGGGTAGCGGACGCGTGTACGGCGGCCGCGGACCGGGCCCGGTCCGCGGCCGCCGTACGCCCGCCCTACTCCGTCGGCTCGACTCCCGCGCGCAGCAGCCCGAAGGTGTACGCGTCCTCCAGGGCCTGCCAGGACGCCGCGATGACGTTCTCGGCGACCCCCACGGTCGCCCAGTCGCCCTTGCCGTCGCCCGTGGTGATCAGGACGCGGGTGGTGGAGTCGGTGCCGGTGCGCCCCTCCAGGATGCGGACCTTGTAGTCCACCAGCTCCAGCTTGGCGAGCTGGGGGTAGATCCGCTCCAGGGCGACCCGGAGCGCCCGGTCGAGCGCGTTGACCGGGCCGTTGCCCTCGGCGGTGGCGACGAGGCGCTCGCCCTTGGCCCAGAGCTTCACGGTCGCCTCGTTGGCGTGGGTCCCGTCGGGGCGGTCCTCGACGATGGCGCGCCAGGACTCCACGCGGAAGTAGCGGCGGGGACGGCCCTCGATCTCGGCGCGCATCAGGAGCTCGAAGGAGGCGTCGGCCGCCTCGTAGGTGTAGCCCTGGAGTTCCCGCGCCTTGACCCGCTCGACGACGCGGCCGATGAGCTCGCGGTCGCCGCCGAGGTCGACACCGAGCTCCTGGCTCTTGAGCTCGATGGAGGCGCGGCCCGCCATGTCGGAGACGAGCATCCGCATGCTGTTGCCGACCAGCGCGGGGTCGATGTGCTGGTACAGGTCCGGATCGACCTTGATCGCGGAGGCGTGCAGCCCGGCCTTGTGGGCGAAGGCCGAGACGCCGACGTACGGCTGGTGGGTGGAGGGCGTGAGGTTGACGACCTCGGCGATGGCGTGCGAGATGCGGGTCATCTCGGCGAGGGCGCCCTCGGGCAGGACCGTCTTGCCGTACTTGAGCTCCAGCGCGGCGACGACGGGGAAGAGGTTGGCGTTGCCGACCCGCTCGCCGTAGCCGTTGGCGGTGCACTGGACGTGCGTGGCGCCCGCGTCGACGGCGGCCAGGGTGTTCGCGACGGCGCAGCCGGTGTCGTCCTGGGCGTGGATGCCCAGGCGCGCGCCGGTGTCGGCGAGCACGGTGGCGACGACGGCCTGGACCTGGGCCGGGAGCATCCCGCCGTTGGTGTCGCAGAGGATGACGACATCGGCGCCCGCCTCGGAGGCGGCCCGCACGACGGCCTTGGCGTACGCGGCGTTGGCGCGGTACCCGTCGAAGAAGTGCTCGCAGTCGACGAAGACCCTGCGCCCCTGGGCGACCAGGTAGGAGACGGTGTCGCGCACCATCTCCAGGTTCTCGTCCAGCGTGGTGCGCAGGGCGAGCTCCACATGGCGGTCGTGCGACTTGGCGACCAGGGTGATCACCGGGGCGCCCGACTCCAGCAGCGCCTTGACCTGCGGGTCCTCCGCCGCCTTGCCGCCGGCCCGGCGGGTCGCGCCGAAGGCGACCAGCTCGGCGTTGCGGAACTCGATCTCCTGGCGGGCGCGGGCGAAGAACTCGGTGTCGCGGGGGTTGGCGCCCGGCCAGCCGCCCTCGATGAAACCGACGCCGAAATCGTCCAGGTGCCGGGCGATGGTCAGCTTGTCCGCGACCGTCAGGTTGATGCCTTCACGCTGGGCACCGTCGCGCAGCGTGGTGTCGAAGACATGGAAACTGTCGTCGGTGGGCTTGGCCTTGGTGGTCATGCTGGTCTGACTCCTGTCGGATGAGTGGATCCGGACGATCTGGCTCCACTTGCCCCCATCATCCCGCGCGCCTCGTCCCGGCCCGTGGTGAGGGCCGGAAAACAAAAAACCCCTCGCGGGTGCGAGAGGTCTGCGCGCGGGTCTGGGGCACGGTGGCCGTGCCGTACATGGTGGTACGGGACGATCACTGCGGACCGGCGCGCCTGTTGCCAATAATCATGACGAACGAGGACACGGAAGCAGTCTGGCACAGGACCGCCTCCGTGCCCCGCCCCGTCTCAGGATGCGGGCGTGACGCTCGTCGCTCCGGACGGCGACGCCTTCTCCCCGGCCCGCACGGCGGCGACCCGGTTCAGATCGATGTCGCGGGTCTCGCGCATCGTCAGGTAGACGACGAGCGAGACCGCGGCGCAGCCCGCCACGTACCAGTAGAAGCCGGACTCGGCGCCGGCGTTCTTGAACCAGAGCGCCACGTACTCGGCGGTGCCGCCGAACAGCGCGTTGGCGACGGCGTACGAGAGTCCGACGCCCAGGGCGCGGATGCCGGTCGGGAAGAGTTCGGCCTTCACGCAGGCGTTGATGGAGGTGTAGCCGGTGATCACGAGCAGCGCGAGGAGCGCGAGGCCGAGGGCGGGCCAGAAGGTGTCCGCGTGCTTGAGCATCGTCATGATCGGCACGGTCAGGAAGGTCGAGCCGACCGCGAAGGTGATCAGCAGCGGGCGGCGGCCGATCCGGTCGGACAGCATCCCGGCCAGCGGCTGGACGCACATGAAGACGAACAGCGCGCAGAAGCTGACGAGCGAGGCGGTGGACTTCTCCATGCCGGCGCTCTTGGACAGGAACTTCGTCAGGTAGGTCGTGTACGTGTAGTAGGCGACGGTCCCGCCCATGGTCAGCGCCATCACGAGGAACGCCTCGCGCCGGTGCTGCCACAGCACCTTCAGCGTGCCGCGGTCCTGCTGCTCGGCGGCGCCGGACTCGGCGTACACCTCGGTCTCCAGCATGGAGCGGCGCAGGTAGAAGACGATGCCCGCGCCGAGCGCGCCGACGACGAACGGGATGCGCCAGCCCCAGCTGTGCAGCGCCGCCTCGGACATGTTGCGCTGCAGGACGATCTGGAGGCCGAGACCGACGAGCTGCCCCGCGGTCATGGACACGTACTGGAAGCTGGAGGCGAAGCCGCGCGTCTCGGGCGCCGAGGCCTCGGTGAGGTACGTGGCGCTGGCCGCGTACTCACCGCCGACGGACAGCCCCTGGAGCAGCCGGGCCAGCATCAGCACGGCGACGCCTCCGTACCCGGCGACGTCGTAGGTGGGCGCGATCGCGATGAGGACCGCGGAGGCCGACATGAGGGTGACGGTCAGCGTGAGGGCGGCCTTGCGGCCCTTGCGGTCCCCGATCCGGCCGAGCAGCCAGCCGCCGACCGGGCGCATGAAGAATCCGACGGCGAAGATGCCCATGGTGTTCATGAGGTTGGCGGTCTCGTTGCCTTCGGGGAAGAACGAGTCCGCGAAGTACACCGCGAAGGTCGCGTACACGAACCAGTCGAACCACTCGACCATGTTGCCGGCCGAGCCGACCCAGATTTTCTTCCACTGCTCTCGTCCCATGGTGGGACACCGTGCCCGAACCGCGGGACGGCCGACAAGAGTGCAGGGCGCAACGATCGCGCGTACTTACGTGCGTTGCGTTCACGACCGGGTGACGTCAGCCTGCCGCGGTCAGCGATTCCTCCAGGAACTCGGCGACTCTGTCCAGGACTTGGGCACGGCCGGTGCCGGGCAGACCGACCACCAGATGGACGCTGAACCCGTCGAGCAGGGCGCGCAGCCGGGTGGCGAAGTGCTCGGCGTCGACCCGGCGGAACTCCCCGCGCGCACCGCCCTCGGCGAGCAGCGCCACCAGGTCGCGGTGCCACGCGCCTTCGATCGCGGCCTGGCGGGCGCGCGCGTCGTCGCCGGCGTCGCGCGAGCGGTTCCAGACCTCCAGCCACAGCGTCCAGTGCGGATCGCGGTGACCGGCGGGCAGGTAGAGGCCGATGTACGCGTCGAGCCGCTCGCGGACGGTCCCCGGCCCGGACAGCAGCAGGCGCCGCCGGTCCCCGAGCCGGTTCTCGCTCCACTCCAGGGTCTGGAGCAGCAGTTCGTCCTTGGTGCGGAAGTAGTAGAGGAGGTGGCCGCTGCTCATGCCCACCTCGCGGCCGAGCCCCGCCATCGTGAGGCCGTCCAGGCCGCGCTCGGCGACGGTGGCCATGACGGCGGCGAGCACGTCCTCGCGGGGCGGGGCGGTGTTGCGGGTGCGCGGGGCGGGGGGCACGGTTCAGACCTTCGGCTGCTGCTGGGTGATGCAGTGGATGCCGCCGCCCCCGGCGAAGATCGCACGGGCGTCGACGAGTGTCACCGTACGGCCGGGGAAGAGGCGGCGGAAGATCCCGGCGGCGAGTTCGTCCCGCGGGTCGCCGAAGGCGCACAGGACGACGCCCCCGTTGCACAGGTAGTGGTTGATGTAGGAGTAGTCGACCCACTCCCCTCCGGCCCGCAGCACGGTGGGGGCCAGGACCTCCACGACCTCCAGCGGCCGCCCCTTCGCGTCGGTGGCGGCGCGCAGGATGCGTACGGTCTCGCGGGTGATCTCGTGGTCGGGGTGGGCCGGGTCCGGCTGGACGTGGGCGACGACGGTGCCGGGGCGGGCGAAGGCGGCCACGATGTCGACATGGCCGAGCGTGCCGTACGTCCCGTAGTCACCGGACAGGCCACGGGGCAGCCAGATGGCCTTCTCGGTCCCCAGGCGCGCGTGGACCTCGGCCTCGACCTGCTCACGGCTCCAGCCGGGGTTGCGTTCCCTGCCGAGCTGCACGGTCTCGGTGAGCAGGACGGTGCCCTCGCCGTCGACGTGGATGGCGCCGCCCTCGTTGACCAGGGGCGAGCTGTGCACGGGGACGCCGGCGAGTTCGGCGACGGAGCGGGCGATGTGCCGGTCGTGCTCCCAGCGGGCCCAGCCCTGGGCCCCCCAGCCGTTGAACGTCCAGTCGACTGCGGCCAGTTCGCTGCCGTCGGTGACGAAGGTGGGGCCGATGTCCCGCATCCAGGCGTCGTCGAGCGGGCGCACCGCCAGCTCGATGTCCGGGTCGAGCAGGGCGCGGGCGCTGTCCTCCTGGCCGGGGCCGACGACGACCGTCACGGGTTCGAAGCGGCGGACGGCGTGGGCGACGGCGGCCCAGGCGCGGCGGGCCTCGTCGAGTTCGGCCGGGGTGTCGAAGGTGGGATTGGGGCCCGGCCAGGCCATCCAGGTGCGTTCGTGCGGGGCCCATTCGGGCGGCATGCGGAAGGTCACGGCGGGTCCTTGGAGGAAGAGGAGCGGGGCGGGACGCTTACAGGAAGTAGAGGCGGTTGAGGGAGACCGAGTCGGCGGGCTCGGAGCTGAGCGGTTCGCCGTCCAGCGTGACGAGACCGCTGCGGGCGTCCACGTCGACCGCTCCGGTACGGGAGTTGAGGCGGAGGTCGGCCGGGCCGATGCCACGGGTGCCCCGGACGCCGACACGACGCCTGCGGGTCGGCATGGCGTCCGCCCCCAGCTCGGTGGCGGCCTGTGAGACGAAGGCGACCGAGAGATCGGCGGCCGTGGCCCCGTACGCGCCGAACTGCGGTCCGAGGACCAGTGGCTCGCAGGTGTCGGTGGCCGCGTTGGGGTCGCCGGTGACGCCGTAGGCGGGGAAGCCCGACTTCAGGACCAGTTGCGGCTTCGCGCCGAAGAACTCGGGCCGCCACAGCACGATGTCGGCGAGCTTCCCGGTCTCGATGGAGCCGACCTCGTGCGCGAGGCCGTGGGCGATGGCCGGGTTGATGGTGAGCTTGGCGATGTAGCGCAGCACCCGGGCGTTGTCGTCGCCCGGCCCGTCGCCCTCCATCGGGCCGAGTTCGGCCTTCATCTTCCCTGCCATGGCGAAGGTGCGGCGGACGGTCTCCCCGGCCCGCCCCATGCCCTGGGCGTCGGAGGAGGTGATCCCGATGGCTCCCAGGTCGTGCAGCACGTCCTCGGCGCCCATCGTGCCGGCCCTGATCCGGTCGCGGGCCATGGCGGCGTCTCCCGGGAGGTCCGTCTTCAGGTCGTGGACCGAGACGATCATCCCGTAGTGCTCGGCGACCGCGTCCCGCCCGAAGGGGAGGGTGGGGTTGGTGGAGGAGCCGATGACGTTCGGCACGCCCGCCATCTTCAGGACGTTGGGGACGTGCCCGCCTCCGCAGCCCTCGATGTGGAAGGCGTGGATGGTGCGCCCCTCCAGGACGCGCAGGGTGTCCTCGACCGACAGGCACTCGTTCAGCCCGTCGCTGTGCAGGGCGACCTGGACGTCGTACTCCTCGGCGACGCGCAGCGCGGTGTCCAGGGCGCGGGTGTGGGCGCCCATGTCCTCGTGGACCTTGAAGCCGCAGGCCCCTCCCTCGGCGAGCGCTTCGACGAGCGGCGCCTCGTGGGAGGAGGAACCGCGGCCCAGGAAGCCGATGTTGACGGGCCAGGCGTCGAAGGCGTTGAAGGCGTGGCGCAGGGCCCACGGCGAGTTGACGCCGACGCCCCAGACCGGGCCGAACTCCTGGCCGATGACCGTGGTCACGCCGGAGGCGAGCGAGGCCTCCATGATCCGCGGCGAGAGCAGGTGGACGTGGGTGTCGACGGCGCCCGCGGTCGCGATGAGGCCCTCGCCGGAGACGATGGAGGTCCCCGTGCCGACGACGACGTCCACCCCGTCGAGGGTGTCCGGGTTCCCGGCCCGGCCGATCGCGGCGATCCGGCCCTCGCGGATGCCGACGGACACCTTCCGGATGCCCTGCACGGCGTCGATGACCAGCACGTTGCTGATCACCACGTCGCAGGTCTCGCGGACGGCGGCGGCCTTGAGATGGAGGCCGTCACGGGCGGTCTTGCCGAATCCGGCGAGGAACTCGTCCCCGGGCTTCTGGGCGTCGGACTCCACCCTGACGGTCAGACCGGAGTCGCCGAGCCTGACCCGGTCGCCGGCGCGCGGGCCGTGGACGGAGGCGTACTCGTACGGATCGATGCTCATCGCTCTGCTCCCAGGTAGCCGCAGGCCGCCGCACGCCGCAGGGCCTCTGCACGCGCCCCGGGCGCGTCGAGCGGGCCGTCGACCAGCCCGGCGAACCCGATCGCGACGCGGTCGCCGCCGATGGGCACCAGCCCCACCTCGACGGATTCGCCGGGACCGAAACGGACCGAGGATCCGGCGGGGACGCACAGCCGCATGCCGTACGCCGTCGCGCGGTCGAAGTCGAGCCGCGGGTTGGCCTCGAAGAAGTGGAAGTGCGAGGTCACGGAGACCGGGACGGTCGCGGTGTTGCGGACGTCCAGCCGTACCGCGGGCACGGGCTCCGGCGTGGGGGGCCCCGGCACGACCGCGCCGGGCGCTTCGTCGCCGAGGCCGGCGCCCAGCGGCCGGGAGACGACGGCGAGCCGTGATCCGTCGTCGAAGACGGCCTCCACATGGACCTCGGTCACGACGTCCGCGACCCCGGGCAGCACGTCGTCCGGCCCCAGCACGCCACGGGCGGCCTCGATCGCCTCGGCGAGCCGGCGTCCGTCCCGGGCGGCCTCGCAGACCGTGTCCGCGATCAGGGCGGTGGCCTCGGGGACGTTCAGCTTCAGCCCGCGGGCGCGGCGGGCGCGGGCCAGCTCGGCGGCTCCGAAGAGCAGCAGCCGGTCGCGCTCGGTCGGGGTCAGTCGCATGTCGTCGCACCTCCTGTTTAGAGCAGCACTCTAAACGGTGGAAAGGGCAGAAGGGAACCCCGGTCGGCCGAGTTTAGAGCGACACTCAAAACACGCTGCCCGTGCAGGGACATGCGAAAGGCCGCGCCCGGAGGCGCGGCCTTTCGTGCGGACAGTGCAGCTGTGGGACTAGTTCAGCGGGTGCATCCAGCCATGGGTGTCCTCGGCGACACCGCGCTGGATGTCGAGCAGGCGCTCGCGCAGCCGGAGGGTGACCGGGCCCGGCGTGCCGTCGCCCTGGATCCACTCGCCGCCCGCGCTCTTCACGGTGCCGACGGGGGTGATGACGGCGGCGGTGCCGCAGGCGAACACCTCGGTGAGGGTGCCGTTCGCGGTGTCGTCGCGCCACTGGTCGATGGAGACGCGGTTCTCCTCGGGCTCGTAGCCGAGGTCGGCGGCGAGCCTGAGCAGCGAGTCACGGGTGATGCCCGCGAGCAGGGAACCGGTCAGGGCCGGGGTGACGATCTTGTTCCCGTACACGAAGTACAGGTTCATCCCGCCGAGCTCCTCGACCCACTTGTGCTCGACGGCGTCGAGGTAGGCGACCTGGTCGCAGCCCTTGGCCGCGGCCTCGGCCTGGGCGAGCAGGGACGCCGCGTAGTTGCCGCCGGTCTTGGCGTCGCCCATGCCGCCGGGGACGGCGCGGACCCGGTCCTCGGAGAGCCAGATGGAGACGGGCTTCACACCGCCGGGGAAGTACGCGCCGGCCGGCGAGGCGATGACCAGGAAGAGGTACTCGTTGGCAGGCCGGACACCGAGCCCGACCTCGGTCGCGATCATGAACGGGCGCAGGTAGAGCGACTCCTCGCCGCCGTGGGCCGGGACCCAGGCCGCGTCCTGCTGGACGAGCGCGTCGCAGGCGGCGACGAACGTCTCGACGGGCAGCTCCGGCATCGCCAGGCGGCGGGCGGACGACTGGAAGCGCCGGGCGTTGGCCTCCGGGCGGAAGGTGGCGACCGTGCCGTCGGGCTGGCGGTAGGCCTTGAGACCCTCGAAGATCTCCTGGCCGTAGTGCAGCGTCATGTTGGCCGGGTCGATCGACAACGGCGCGTACGGGACGAGCTGCGCGTCGTGCCAGCCGCGGCCCTCGGTCCACTTGATCGTCACCATGTGATCGGTGAAGTGGCGGCCGAAGCCGGGCTTGACCAGGATCGCCTCGCGCTCCGCGTCGGACAGCGGGTTCGAGGAGGGCTTGAGCTCGATCGTGGGCGTCGTCATGAGTGCGTGTCCTTCACCGGTTTTGTGTGTGTAGGACCACGCCCACGCCAGCTCCTGTCGGACAGGTGCTAGGACGTCCGAGCTTCGCGGCAAGCCACGGTCCCGTTCGATTATCTCTCGCGGGAGGCCGTGCACGAAATGACGTGAATGCGGTCCAGGGTTCGATGGTGACACCCGGGGCCGCACAGGAGAAGCCGCCGGGTGCGTGTGCGACCCGGCGGCTTCGTGAGGGAGTCGTCGGATCAGCCCGCTACGCGTACCGCGAGCGCGTCGCCGATCTCGTCGGTGCTGCGGGCACTGCCGTCGCGCTCCGCGAGGTCGGCGGAGACGGCGTCCTCGATGCGCACGGCCTCGGCCTCGTAGCCGAGGTGGCGCAGCAGGAGGGCGACGGAGAGGATCGTGGCGGTCGGGTCGGCCTTGCCCTGGCCCGCGATGTCGGGGGCCGAGCCGTGGACCGGCTCGAACATCGACGGGAAGGCGCCCGTCGGGTTGATGTTGCCGGAGGCGGCCAGGCCGATGCCGCCGGAGACGGCCGCGGCGAGGTCGGTGAGGATGTCGCCGAACAGGTTGTCGGTGACGATGACGTCGAAGCGCTCCGGCTGGGTGACGAAGAAGATCGTCGCCGCGTCGACGTGCAGGTAGTCGGTGGTGACCTGGGGGTACTCGGCCGCGACCTTGTCGAAGGTGTTCTTCCACAGGTGACCCGCGTACACGAGGACGTTGTTCTTGTGGACCAGCGTCAGCTTCTTGCGCGGGCGGGCGGCGGCGCGCTCGAAGGCGTCGCGGACGACGCGCTCGACACCGAAGGCGGTGTTGAGGCTGACCTCGGTGGCGACCTCGTGCTCCGTACCGGTGCGCAGCGAACCGCCGTTGCCGGTGTACGGGCCCTCGGTGCCCTCACGGACCACGACGAAGTCGATGTCCGGACGGCCCGCCAGCGGGGTCGCCGTGTTGGGGAACAGCTTCGACGGCCGCAGGTTGATGAAGTGGTCGAAGGCGAAGCGCAGCTTCAGCAGCAGCCCGCGCTCCAGCACGCCGGAGGGCACGGACGGGTCGCCGATCGCACCGAGCAGGATGGCGTCGTGACCCTTGAGGGCCTCCAGCTCCGCGTCCGGGAGGGTTTCACCGGTGCGGTGCCAGCGCTGGGCGCCGAGGTCGTACTCCTTGGTCTCCAGCTTCACATCCTGCGGGAGAACAGCGTTGAGGACCTTGAGTCCCTGGGCCACGACCTCCTGGCCGATACCGTCACCGGGGATCACTGCGAGATTGATGCTGCGAGACATGTCCGGCACACTACTGCGCGTCCCATCCCATGACACGTTACGTCCACCATACGGACACATGGGCAGCTGTACGTGTACCGTTCACCTACCCGACGGAGTGCGGTCAGGCGGCGGGTGGAGGTTGTCGCCCATGGACATCCCCCGTTTCGGCATCCCCGAGAAGCTCGCCGACCGCATGAGCATGGCCGAGCAGCACGAGTACCTCCGCACCCGGCTGACGCGACGCGGGGTGCTGCGTACGGGTGTGGCGACCGCGGCCGTGGCCGGCCTCGGGACCTCGCTCGCCGCCTCCCCCGCGTACGCCGCGCCTTCGGCGGCCGCCTCGCGCAGCACCACCCGGGTGGACGGCTCGCTGGTCGCGCCGTTCGGCCGCCACCTGGCCTACGGCGCCGACGCGCAGACGCAGATGACGGTCTCCTGGCAGGTCCCGTTCGCCGTGCGCCGTCCGTACGTCCGCATCGGCCTCGAGCCGTGGGCACTGAGCCGCAGGATCGACGCCGAGGTGCGCCACCTGACGACGCCGCTGCTGGACGACGGCAGGATCGCGGCCGCCGAGCAGTACTACGTCCATGCCGCCCTGGAGCGGCTGAAGCCCGGCACCACGTACTACTACGGCGTCGGCCACGACGGCTTCGACCCGGCCGACCCCCGCAACCTGGGCACGCTCGGCACCTTCACCACCGCCCCTTCGCGCGCTGAGAAGTTCACCTTCACCGCCTTCGGCGACCAGGGCGTCAGCTACCACGCACTCGGCAACGACCAGCTGATCCTCGGCCAGAACCCCGCCTTCCACCTGCACGCGGGCGACATCTGCTACGCCGACCCGTCGGGCTCCGGGCGGCCGGGCGACACCTATGACGCGCGCACCTGGGACCAGTTCCTGGCGCAGACCGAGACGGTCTCCAAGACGGTGCCGTGGATGGTGACGACCGGCAACCACGACATGGAGGCCTGGTACTCGCCGGACGGCTACGGCGGCCAGAACGCCCGCTGGACCCTGCCGGACAACGGCCCGGACCCGGTGAACCAGCCCGGCGCCTACTCCTTCACGCACGGCAACGTCGGCGTGATCGCGCTCGACGCCAACGACGTCTCGTACGAGATCCCCGCCAACTTCGGCATCAGCGAAGGCCGCCAGACCCGCTGGCTGGACCGGCGCCTGGGCGAGCTGCGGGCGCGCCGCGACATCGACTTCCTGGTGGTCTTCTTCCACCACTGCGCCTTCTCCACGACCAACGCGCACGCCTCGGACGGCGGGGTGCGGGACGCCTGGGTGCCGCTCTTCGAGAAGCACCAGGTGGACCTGGTCGTCAACGGACACAACCACGTCTACGAGCGCACCGACGCGATCCTGAAGAACGCGGTCCGGCGCGAGGTCCCGATCGGCGAGCGCACCGACCCGACGCGGGACGGCATCGTGTACGTCACCGCGGGCGGCGCGGGCAAGGCGCTGTACGACTTCCCGGTACCCGACAGCTACGAGGGGCATGTCGCGGACCGGGAGAGCGTGGACACGTACCACGTGGTCAAGGGCGGCGGAAAGGCCGTCGAGACCGTGGAGTGGTCGCGGGTGCGCTACACCGGTTTCTCGTTCCTCGCGGTGGAGGTGGAGCCCGGACGGCACCCGCGGATGAAGGTCACCGCGCTCGCCGAGTCGGGCGAGCGCATCGACCACTTCGAGATCAGCCGCGGCTGAGCGTCGCCGGCTGACGGACGTACGCCGGCTGAGGAACGTGACGCCGGCCGGCAGACGTACGGCCCCGGGCTCAGTGACCGGTGGAGCCGCCGTTGTCCCTGCGGTCGAGGGCGCGCTGCAGGGCGGCGGCGGCATTCTGCCGCTCCGACTCGGTCGGGCGGTGGGTGTGGCGGACGCGGCGGCGGACAGTGGTCTCGGCCATGGTGGATCGACTCCTTGAGATCGCGAGGATTTCGAGATCGAAAAATCGTGAACGTGATGTCGAGATCAGGGATTTCGAGGCGCCGGAAGGGGCGGGGAGCAGGCGCCGCAGGGGTTGCCTGCTTCGGGGCGCGCGCTCACGACCGCCAGTCGCTTGATCAAGCGAGACGTTCGGCTTCTACAAAGCTAGAACAGCTACGCCGGTCTGTCTCCACAATTACTCGGACTTCCTACTATCTGAGACGGAGGTTTACGCGCGCTCGCCCTCCGTTCACTCTCAGCTCCCTGATGAGCGCCCGGACGGCGAGTGATCGTGCGGCTCGGGGGTGGTGACGCAGCCCACGTGACGCGTCGGCCGCTCCGGTCCGGGAGCGGTGGTACCGCACCCGCGGAGCGGCCTGATCACCCCGGACGTCACGATCGTCGACGGGTTCGAGCGGACGGTGGACGGCTTCCTCGGAATAGCCGCTACGGGGGGCAACACCGGCAAGATGCGCTCCGTGCCGGTGCTCCGAGCCCCTCCGGAGGCCGAGGACGCGGAACTCACAGCACGTCCCCGTCCCGCCAGTCGAAGACCAGCGTCCGTGCGGCTGTTCCGTCCGAGGGGACCACCGCCCCAGCGACCCCCTGGACGTACGTACTGCCCTCCTCCTCCGGCAGCCGCTCCACCCCGTGCGAACCCTGCACCGCGATCCGGCCCGGCCACACCGTCCAGCCGCGCCCGGTGTAGAGCGCGGCCCCGGCGGCGGAGGCGGACAGGGCCCCGAAGGCGTACGCCCCGTCGACGACCTCCTCCAGCGCGGCCATGACCTGTCCTCCCAGCCCTTCCCGCCGCCGGTCCGCACGGACGGCGACGCCCTCCACGTAACCGATGCGGCGGGAGCGGCCCGCGTGGACCACCCTCCGCTGCACGACACTGCCGTGCGCGAGCAGCCCGCTCCCGTCCCGAACGCAGGCGTGGAGGCCGCCGAGCGTGTGGTCCCAGTCCTCTTCGCTGAACCCGCCCTCGAAGGCGCTGTCCAGGAACGCGTGGATCTCGTCGAGCGCGGGCCGGGCCAGCCGGCAGGTGTGCTCGGTGTGCAGGGTCGGCTCAGTCATGCTCCCCAGCCTCCCAGGCACCGCCCCCACCAGGTACTCAGCCACCGGGTGAGTATCCGGACCGTGTCGAAAGGCCCTGCGGCGGACGAGAGTTGACCCCATGAACGGCCTCTACGCTCTCAAGCCCTGGTACGCGGACCGGCTCTCCGGCCTTCGCGCCTCGCTGGTCCGCCGGGAGGTGTCGCCCGACACCCTCACCGCCGCCGGTGTCGTCGCCGCGGCCGGCGCCGCAACCGCCCTCGCCCGGCTGCCCACCGGGATCGCGGCGCTTCCGGTCGCCGTGCTGCTCGCGGCCCGCCTCGCCTTCGCCAACCTGGACGGGGCCCTGGCCCGCGACACGGGCCGCACGACGCGGCGCGGTGCGGTGCTCAACGAGCTCGGCGACCGGGTCGCGGACCTGGTGGTGCTGGCGGGGTTCCTGGCGCTCGCCCCGCTGTGGCTGGTGGCGGTCGCCGCGCTCGCGGCGACGCTGCCGTCGTGGGTGTCGCTGGCCGGCGCGGCGGCGGGGGCGCCCCGGCGCAACGGCGGGCCGGTCGGCAAGACCGAGCGCTGCCTGCTGGTCGTGGTCGCCGCGGCGAGCGGCTGGGCCGTACCGGTGCTGATCGTGATCGCCGCCGGTTCGCTGCTCACGGCGGCGACCCGGCTGGCCGGGCTGTGGAGGGAGCTGGCCTGAGCGCCGTACTGATCGCCGAGGAGGCCGCCGTACGGGCGGTGCCGCTGGTGGCGGGCGTGCTGGGGGCGGGCGGGGTCGCGGTCGCGGTCCTCCCCTCGAAGGTGCGGATGCGCGCCGAGCTGCGCAGGCGGTGGCGGACCTGGGCCCTGGTCGCTCCGGTCTTCCTGGGGGCGTATTTCCTGGGCGGCGGCGGGACGTACGCGCTGGCCGCGGGGCTCGGGGTGATCGCCGCGAGCGAGTTCGTCCGGATGGCGGGGCTGCGGCGCGGCGACCATGTGGTGCTGGCAGCGGCCGCGGTCACCCTCCCGGCACTGGCCTGGCTGGCGCCGCACCTTCTGGACCTGCGGGCGGCGGCCCTGCTGATGGTCGCGGCCGCACTGCCGTCGGTGCTGGCCGGGGACGACCGGACGGGCTTCACCCGCACGGCCCGCACCGCCTTCGGGCTGCTGTGGATCCCCGTCGCGCTGACCGGTCTGGTGACGCTCGGCGAGACGGCCGTGGCGGTGGGCCTCGCGGTGGCGCTCGGCGATGTGGGCGCCTGGTGCGGCGGCACGGCGCTGGGCCGGAGCGGTCCGCTCGCCCGGCCCCTGTCGCCGCTCTCCCCCCACAAGACCTGGGCGGGCGTGCTCGGCGCGGCCGTCGCGACGGCCGTACTCCTGCTCGTGCTCGGCGAGTTCAGCCTCCCGCTGTGGGCGGCGGTGGTCGCCGGCTGCGTGCTCGGCGACCTGATCGAGTCCATGGTCAAGCGCGAGTCGGGGGTCAAGGACGCGGGCAGCTGGCTGCCCGGCTTCGGCGGGCTGCTCGACCGGATCGACTCCCTGCTGGTGGCCCTTCTCCTGGCGACGGTGATGACGTGAGGGGCGCGCTCCTGGACCTTCCTGCCCGGGTCGTGCTCCCGCGCCGCTCCCGCCGCGCAGGCGCCGCGCTCCGGCGCGGGCTGTGGTGGGTCGTGCTGAGCCTCACCGGCGGGGTCGAGCGGCGCGGCCGGCTGCCGCGCGGCGGCTGTGTGGTGGTCGCCAACCACTCCTCGCACGCGGACACGGCGGCGCTCCTCGCGGCACTCGACGCCCGGCACAGCCCGGCGATCGGTGCGGCGGCCGACTACTGGTTCGCCTCCCCGTGGCGGCGGCGGATCTGCCGCCGGCTGGCGGCGGGCTTCCCGGTGCGGCGGGGCGGCGGCGGGATGGAGGACCTGCTCACGATGGCCGGGGAGCTGCGGGCGGGCCGCGCTGTCGTCCTGTTCCCCGAGGGGACCCGGGCGCAGGACGGAGAGCTGGGCTCCTTCCACCGGGGCGCGCTGGTGCTGGCCGAGGAGGCGGGCGTGCCGGTGGTGCCGGTGGGGATCGCCGGCACGGACCGGCTGCTGCCCAAGCACGGGCGGCTGCGTTCGGCGCTGGTCCGGGTGACGATCGGTGAGCCGCTGCCCCCGGCCGTGACCCCGGAAGGGGCCCGCGACGCGGTGGTCGCGCTGCATGCCCGTACGGTCTGCGAGCCGCTGCGGGACTCCGCGACGCGACGCCGGATGGCGGCGGTCGTCACCTCGCGCGGGGGCCTGCCGCTGGCGTTCTGCTGGGCGCTGGCCGAGGCCCTGAGCTGGCCGCTGATGCCGGAGCTGCTGCTCGGCGCGGTGTGCGTGGCGGTGCCGCGCGCGGCCTTGAAGATGTCGCTCGGCGCGCTGGCGGGCAGCCTGGCGGGCGGTCTGCTGGCGCTGCACCTGGCCTCGGCCGGCGTCCACCTGCCGGCGCCGCTGACCACGGAGCGGATGCGGGCGGAGGTCCGGCACGAACTGGCCCTGGAGGGCGCCTCGGCCGTGCGCCACCAGCCGTGGAACGGGATCCCGTTCAAGGTGTACGGCGCCGAGGCGGGCCGCGCCGGAGTCCCCGCGCCGGAGTGGCTGGCCGCGTCGGCGGCGGCCCGCGGCTCGCGCACCCTGACGGTGGGCCTCGCCTTCGCCGGCTTCGGCCTGCTGCTGCGCCGCCACCGCCGCCAGTACGGCCGCTACCTGGTGCTGCTGGGCGGCGGGTTCGCGGCGGGGCTGTCGTTGATCGTGCACGGCTGGGGGTGAGCGCGGCCCGGGGCGGCCGGGACGCTTTCCCGTACTGCCCGGACCGCGCCCGGAGAGCGAAACCGCCTCCCGGCCGGCAGGGGAACCGGACGGGAGGCGGAGTGGGTCGCGGGGCGCCGGGGGGGGCGGCGCCCCGCAGGTATCAGCCCTGGTGGGGGTAGGTGTAGTCGGTCGGCGGGACCAGCGTCTCCTTGATGGCCCGGGTCAGGGTCCAGCGCTGGAGGTTCTGCGGGGCGCCTGCCTTGTCGTTCGTACCCGAGGCGCGGCCGCCGCCGAAGGGCTGCTGGCCGACGACGGCGCCGGTCGACTTGTCGTTGATGTAGAAGTTGCCCGCGGCGTACCGCAGCTTCTCCATCGTGTACGCGGCCGCGGCGCGGTCGTTCGCGATGACGGAACCGGTCAGGGCGTAGTCGGAGACCGACTCCATCTGCTCCAGCATCGCGTCGTAGTTCTCGTCCTCGTAGACGTGCACCGCGAGGATCGGGCCGAAGTACTCGGTCGTGAAGACCTCGTTCTCGGGGTCGCTGCACTCGATGACGGTCGGGCGGACGAAGTAGCCCACCGAGTCGTCGTACGTGCCGCCCGCGATGATCGTGCACGCCGGGTCGGCCGCGGCGCGGTCGATGGCGGCCTTGTTCTTCGCGAACGAGCGGTCGTCGATGACGGCGCCCATGAAGTGCGACAGGTCGGTGACGTCGCCCATGGTGATGGCGTCGACCTCGGCCGCGAACTTCTCCTTGAAACCGGAGTTCCAGATGGAGGCCGGGACGTAGGCGCGCGAGGACGCCGAGCACTTCTGGCCCTGGTACTCGAAGGAGCCGCGGGTCAGCGCGGTCTTCAGGACCGCGTGGTCGGCCGACGGGTGGGCGACGACGAAGTCCTTGCCGCCGGTCTCGCCGACGAGGCGCGGGTAGGTGCGGTAGTTCGCGATGTTGTTGCCGACCGTCTTCCACAGGTGCTGGAAGGTGGGCGTCGAGCCGGTGAAGTGGATGCCGGCCAGGTCGCGGTGGTTCAGGGCCACCTCGGAGACGGCGATTCCGTCGCCGGTCACGAGGTTGATGACGCCCTTGGGGAGACCCGCCTCCTCCAGGAGCTGCATCAGCAGCACGGCGGCGTGGGTCTGCGTCGGGGACGGCTTCCACACGACGACGTTGCCCATGAGGGCGGGGGCGGTGGGCAGGTTGCCCGCGATGGCCGTGAAGTTGAACGGCGTGATCGCGTAGACGAAGCCCTCCAGCGGGCGGTGGTCCATGCGGTTCCACACGCCCGGGGAGTTGGCCGGGGGCTGCTCGGCGAGGATCTGGCGCGCGTAGTGCACGTTGAAGCGCCAGAAGTCGACGAGCTCACAGGGACAGTCGATCTCGGCCTGCTGGGCGGTCTTGCCCTGGCCGAGCATCGTGGACGCGGCCATCGTCTCGCGCCAGGGGCCGGCGAGCAGCTCGGCGGCGCGCAGGATGATGGCGGCGCGGTCGTCGAAGGCCATCGCACGCCAGGCCGGGGCGGCGGCGAGGGCGGCGTCGATCGCGTCCTGCGCGTCCTGCTCGGTGGCGCCGGCGTACGTGCCGATGACGGCCTTGTGGTTGTGGGGCTGGACGACGTCGAAGCGCTCGCCGCCACCCATCCGCTTCTCGCCGCCGATGGTCATCGGCAGGTCGATCGGGTTCTGGCCGAGCTCCTTGAGCTTCGCCTCCAGCCGGGCGCGCTCCGGGGAGCCCGGGGCGTAGGAGTGGACCGGCTCGTTGACCGGCGCGGGGACCTGGGTGACAGCGTCCATGGTTTCCGTGGCTCCTTCAGAGATAAAGGTGGGGGGCTCAGCCCTTGGTGAGGATGGAGCGGCCGAAGAACAGCAGGTTGGCCGGCTTCTCCGCGAGGCGGCGCATGAAGTAGCCGTACCAGTCGGTGCCGTACGCGGTGTAGACACGCATCCGGTGGCCCTCGGCCGCGAGGCGGACGTGCTCGTCGCTGCGGATGCCGTAGAGCATCTGGAACTCGTACTCGTCGAGCTTGCGGCCGGCCTTGCGGGCCAGTTCCTGGCCGATGGCGATGAGGCGCGGGTCGTGGGACCCGATCATCGGGTAGCCCTCGCCCTCCATCAGGGTCTTCAGGATGCGGACGTACGCCTTGTCGGTCTCGGCCTTGTCCTGGTACGCGACGGAGGCGGGCTCCTTGTAGGCGCCCTTCACGATGCGCACGCGGCTGCCTGCGTCGGCCAGGCGGCGGGCGTCGGCCTCGGTGCGGAAGAGGTAGGCCTGGATGACGCATCCGGTCTGCGGGTGGTCCTTCCGCAGTTCCTCGTGGATGGCGAACATCGAGTCGAGGGTGGTGTGGTCCTCGGCGTCCAGCGTGACCGTGGTGCCGATCGCGGCGGCGGCCTCGACGACCGGGCGGACGTTGGCGAGGGCCAGCTCGTGACCGTTCTCCAGCGCCTGGCCGAACATGGAGAGCTTGACGGACATCTCCGCCTTCGTGCCCAGGCCGAGCTCCTTGAGACGGCCGATGAGCTCCAGGTAGGCGTCGCGCGCCGCGGCGGCCTGCTCGGGGGTGGTGATGTCCTCGCCGACCACGTCGAGGGTGACTTCGAGGCCCTTGCCGGTGGCGTCCTCGATGACCGGGACGACCTGCTCGACCGTCTCACCGGCGATGAACCGGTCGACGACCTGCTTCGTGCCCGGGGCTGCCGAGATGAAACGGCGCATCTTGTCGCTGCGTGACGCGGCGAGAATCACGGGACCCAGCACGGGGCACCTCCACGGAAAGTACGAACGAAGGCCGAACCGCCGCAAGTACCCGATAGGGCACAGAAGCGGTCCAGCACGGAGAACCACCGTGAAATCTAAGGATCCCTCCGATCCTGTGCCATCGACAGCTGTCACGCATCCGTGCCCTGGATCTCAGACATATGTCTGAAGGGGTGCGAGAATGACGGGGTGAAGGGCGATTACCAGGAGCTGGTCGACGAGATCTCCGCGCTGCTCGGCGTCCCCGCGACGCTGGAGAACCGCGACTTCGGTCTGGTCGCCTTCGGGGCCCACGACAGCGACGACGACTCGGCGATGGACCCGGTCCGCACCCGTTCGATCCTGACCCGCCGGTCGACCCCGGCGGTCCGCGCCTGGTTCGAGAACTTCGGCATCACCCGCGCCACCGGCCCCGTCCGCATCCCGGCCGCCCCGGAGGCCGGTGTCTACCGGGGCCGGATCTGTCTGCCCGTACGCCATCGGGGCGTCGTGCTCGGTTACGTGTGGCTGCTGGACGCCGATCCGGGGCCGACCGGCGAACAGCTCGACGCGGCGATGGACGTGGCGGGCCGGATCGGGGAGCTGCTCTCCGACGAGGCGCGGGCGGGCACCGATCTCTCCCGGGAGTTCGGGGCCGTCCTGACGGCGGGGCGCGGCTGGCAGCGGGACATGGCGGTGGCGGCGCTGTCCGAGGCGCTCGGGCCGGACGCGGAGGGGCTGCACACGGTGGTGTGCGTGACCCCGTGGCCGGACGACCCGCCCTCGGCGCGCACGGTGCCGTCGGCGGCGGCCCTGTCCGGCCTCCCGGCCCCGGGCGGCACCAGGGCCCCTGCGCTGGCCGCACTGGTCCGGCTCCGGTCGCACGACGTCCTGGACCCGGCACTCGCGGCCGCGGACCGCCTGCGGGCCACGGCGGGGGCCGCGGCCACCGCGGGGGTCGCGGTCCCCCGCCGCGGCCTGGCGGAGCTGGCCGAAGCGTGGCAGGAGGCGTCGGCGGCGGCCCGGGCGGCAGCGGCGGAGACCCGGTTCGGCCCGGTCGCCGAGTGGTCGGCCATCGGCCCCTACCGCCTGTTGACGGCACTGACCACGGACGGCCCGCCGGACCACGCGGTCCGACCGCTGCTCACCCCGCCGCACCGGGACCTCGCCCGCACCGCCGAGGTGTTCCTCGACTGCGCGGGACAGGCGTCCCGGACGGCCGCCGAGCTGGGCGTCCACCGTCAGACGCTGTACTACCGCCTCTCCCGGGTCCAGCAGCTCACCGGCCTGGACCTGAACGACGGCGAGGACCGGCTGCTGCTGCACATGGCGTTGAAGGCGTCCAGGCTCTGAGCCAAGGGCTGGAAAAGGACCTACGGGCTGTCCCGCAATTCCTGGGGGGACAGCCCTTAGAGGGAATCGTCCTGGTCCGTGGCGCGCTCCCGGCCCGCGAGAACGGCCTTCAGCCCGTCCGTCAGGTCCTGCGCCGACGGCGCCGAGTCGCGGTCCATCATCCACTGGACCATGACCCCGGCGAGCAGTGCCTGGCAGAACAGTCCGGCCACCCGCGCCTTCTCGGGTTCGGTCGCCGAGTCGATGCCCAGCATGTTCTCCGCGAGCCCGTTGCGGCCCTCGCGCTGCGGTCCGGCCAGCGCCTTCTGGAGTTCGGGGTCGGTGTCGATCCTGGAGATGACCTCCATCTGGAGCTGCCAGACCGACCGGGTCTGGTCGTAGCTGCCGATCACCCGCTCCCAGGTGGCGCGGAACTGGTCGAGCGGGGCCCGGGAGCCGTCCTCGCCCTCGCCGGCCTGCCCGGACTCATCGGTCAGCAGGTCGCCCCACTCCTCCGTCACCTTGATGAAGGCGAGGTTGAGCAGCGCCTCCTTGGAGCCGTAGTGATAGCCGATGGACGCCAGGTTCGTACCGGACGCGGCGACGATGTCGCGGGCCGTCGTCCGGGCGTACCCCTTCTCCAGCAGGCAGCGCTTCGCGCCTTCGAGCAGATCCTCACGATGTCCCATGACAGCAGCGTACCCGGCCTCCAAACGCACGTGTAAGACGTACGTCTAGATGCCGGGTACGGAGTCTGCCGAACGGACTCAGTCGGTCAGGTTCACCGAACGGGCCGAGGCCGCGCCGATCTCGGCCGAGATCTCGGCCAGCACCGACGCCGGGACGTCGTCGTCGACGGTGAGGACGACCAGCGCCTCTCCGCCCACGTCGGCCCGGGAGACCTGCATGCCCGCGATGTTCAGCCCGGCCTCGCCGAGGATCTTGCCGACCGCGCCCACGACGCCGGGACGGTCCTGGTAGCGGAGGACGACCATGTGGTCGGCGAGCGCCAGATCCACGTCGTGCTCGCCGATCGCGACGATCTTCTGGAGGTGCTTGGGACCGGCCAGCGTGCCGGAGACCGCGACCTCCTGTCCGTCGGCCAGCGTGCCGCGGACGGTGACCACGTTGCGGTGGTCGGGCGACTCGGAGCTGGTGGTGAGGCGGACCTCGACACCGCGCTCCTGCGCGAACAGCGGGGCGTTCACGTAGGACACGGTCTCGTCGACCACGTCCTCGAAGACGCCCTTGAGCGCGGAGAGTTCGAGCACCTTCACGTCGTGCTGGGTGATCTCGCCGTACACCTCGACGTCGAGCCGGGCGGCGACCTCGCCCGCGAGCGCGGTGAAGATCCGGCCGAGCTTCTCGGCGAGCGGGAGGCCGGGACGGACGTCCTCGGCGATGACGCCGCCCTGGACGTTGACCGCGTCCGGCACGAGCTCACCGGCGAGCGCGAGACGGACGGACTTGGCGACCGCGATGCCCGCCTTCTCCTGGGCCTCGTCGGTGGAGGCGCCGAGGTGCGGGGTGCAGACGACCTGGTCGAACTGGAACAGCGGGGAGTCCGTGCAGGGCTCCTTGGTGTACACGTCGAGACCCGCGCCGGCGACGCGGCCCTCCTTGAGGGCGGAGGCCAGCGCCTCCTCGTCGACGATGCCGCCGCGCGCGGCGTTGACGATGCGCACGGAGGGCTTCACCTTGTGCAGCGCGTCGTCGCCGATCAGGCCGAGCGTCTCCGGGGTCTTGGGGAGGTGCACGGTGATGAAGTCGGAGACCTCCAGCAGCTCGTCCAGCGAGAGGAGCTTGACGCCCATCTGCGCGGCGCGCGCCGGCTGGACGTAGGGGTCGTACGCGACGATCTTCATACCGAAGGCCGACATGCGCTGGGCGACCAGGACGCCGATGCGGCCGAGGCCGACGACGCCGAGGGTCTTCTCGCTCAGCTCGACGCCGGTGTACTTGGAGCGCTTCCACTCGCCGTTCTTGAGGGCGGTGTTGGCCTGGGGGATGTTGCGCGCGGTGGCCACGAGCAGACCGCAGGCGAGCTCGGCCGCGGTGACGATGTTGGAGGTCGGCGCGTTCACGACCATCACGCCGGCCTTGGTGGCCGAGGAGACGTCGACGTTGTCCAGACCGACGCCCGCGCGGGCGACGACGCGGAGCTTCTTCGCGGCGGCGATGGCCTCGGCGTCGACCTTGGTGGCGGAGCGCACCAGGATGGCGTCGACATCGGCGATCGCGGGGAGGAGCTCGGCGCGGTCCGCGCCGTTGCAGTGCCGGATCTCGAAGTCCGGGCCCAGGGCGTCCACCGTGGCGGGCGACAGCTCTTCAGCGATGAGTACGACAGGTTTCGAGCTCACGTGAGTCCTCACAGATCCAGTGCGGACGGCCGTCCCGACGGCCGCAGGCGGTGGAGGGGCTTGCCGCGTGGAAGACGCACGACACTGTGGGCCTGACGCGTGTATGTGTGCAGAAGTGTAGTCATGCGCGAGGCCGCATACTGCGCCCCGTTGGAAGGATCACCCACAAGAGGCTGGACGACTTGTACACACGTACGACGCCGCCTCTTCCAGCGGGTGGGGCGGGGCGGAAGCCCGAGGCGGCGGATCCGGGGGATCCGCCGCCTCGGGCCCGGTGTTACGCGTCCTCGTCGTTGACCCAGCTCATGAGCTTGCGCAGCTCGCGGCCGGTGGTCTCCAGCAGGTGGTCGCTGTCGGCCTTCTTGTACTCGTTGTACTTGGGCAGACCGTTGTGGTACTCGGCCATCCAGGCGTTGGCGAAGGTGCCGTCCTGGATCTCGGTGAGGACCTTCTTCATCTCGGCCTTGGTGTCGGCCGTGATGATCCGCGGGCCGGTGACGTAGTCGCCCCACTCGGCGGTCTCGGAGATCGACCAGCGCATCTTCTCCAGGCCGCCCTCGTACATGAGGTCGACGATGAGCTTCAGCTCGTGGAGGCACTCGAAGTACGCGATCTCCGGCTGGTAGCCGGCCTCGGTCAGCGTCTCGAAACCGGCCTTGACCAGGGCGGCGGTGCCACCGCAGAGGACGGCCTGCTCACCGAACAGGTCGGTCTCGGTCTCCTCGGTGAAGGTCGTCTTGATGACGCCGGCCCGGGTGCCGCCGATGCCCTTGGCGTACGAGAGGGCGAGCTCCAGGCCCTTGCCCGAGGCGTCCTGCTCGACGGCCACGATGCACGGAACGCCGCGGCCCTCCTCGTACTGGCGGCGGACCAGGTGGCCCGGGCCCTTGGGGGCGACCATGCAGACGTCGACGCCGGCCGGCGGCTTGATGAAGCCGAAGCGGATGTTCAGGCCGTGGCCGAAGAACAGGGCGTCGCCGTCCTTGAGGTTGTCCTTGACGGACTCCTCGTAGACCTTGGCCTGGATCGGGTCCGGAACCAGGATCATGATGACGTCGGCCTCGGCCGCGGCCTCGGACGGGGTCACCACGCGCAGGCCCTGCTCCTCGGCCTTGGCCTTGGACTTGGAGCCCTCGTGCAGACCGACACGGACGTCGACACCCGAGTCGCGCAGCGACAGCGCGTGGGCGTGGCCCTGGCTGCCGTAGCCGAGAACCGCGACCTTGCGGCCCTGGATGATGGACAGGTCGGCATCGTCGTCGTAGAACATCTCGGCCACTGGGTCTTCTCCTTGGTGTGCAGGTGTTGCGTCCCACCGTACGGCGGGGTGCGTCAGTTACGTTTTCGGGTCTCGCGATGCGAGCGGCGTGGCGGACCCGGAAGGGTTACGCCGTGCGGTCGAGGGCGCGCAATGACCGGTCGGTGATCGAGCGTGCGCCACGTCCTATGGCGATGGTGCCGGACTGGACGAGCTCCTTGATGCCGTACTGCTCCAGCATCTTGAGCATCGCCTCCAGCTTGTCGGCGCCGCCGGTCGCCTCGATCGTGACGGCCTCCGGGGAGACGTCCACGGTCTTGGCGCGGAACAGCTGGACGATCTCGACGATCTGGGAGCGGGTCTCGCTGTCGGCGCGGACCTTCACCAGGACGAGCTCACGCTGGATCGCAGCGGACGGCTCGAGTTCGACGATCTTCAGAACGTTGACCAGCTTGTTGAGCTGCTTGGTCACCTGCTCCAGGGGCAGGTCCTCGACATTCACGACGATGGTGATGCGGGAGATGTCGGGGTGTTCGGTGGTACCGACCGCGAGCGAGTCGATGTTGAAGCCGCGGCGGGAGAACAGCGCGGTGATCCGGGCGAGGACACCGGGCTTGTTCTCGACCAGGACGGAGAGCGTGTGCTTGGTGGACATGGAAGTCGGTCTCTCTCTGTCTCTCAGTCGTCTTCGTTGTCGCCGAAGTCGGGGCGGACGCCGCGGGCTGCCATGACCTCGTCGTTGGAGGTGCCGGCGGCGACCATCGGCCACACCATGGCGTCCTCGTGGACGATGAAGTCGATGACGACGGGGCGGTCGTTGATCGCGTTGGCCTCGGCGATGACCTTGTCCAGGTCGGCCGGGTCCTCGCAGCGGATCGCGTGGCAGCCCATGGCCTCGGACAGCTTGACGAAGTCCGGCACCCGGGTGCCCTTGGCCGCGTTGCCGTCCGTGTCGGCGCCGGAGTGCAGCACGGTGTTGGAGTAGCGCTGGTTGTAGAAGAGGGTCTGCCACTGGCGGACCATCCCGAGGGCGCCGTTGTTGATGATGGCGACCTTGATCGGGATGTTGTTGAGCGCGCAGGTGGTGAGTTCCTGATTGGTCATCTGGAAGCAGCCGTCGCCGTCGATCGCCCAGACCGTGCGGTCCGGCATGCCGGCCTTGGCGCCCATCGCGGCCGGGACCGCGTAGCCCATGGTCCCCGCGCCGCCGGAGTTCAGCCAGGTGGCGGGCTGCTCGTACTTGATGAAGTGCGAGGCCCACATCTGGTGCTGGCCGACGCCCGCGGCGAAGATCGTGTCCGGCGGAGCCAGTTCACCGACGCGCTGGATGACCTGCTGCGGCGAGAGGCTGCCGTCCTCCGGCAGGTCGTAGCCGACCGGGTAGGTGTCGCGCCACCGGTTGAGGTCCTTCCACCAGGCGGTGTAGTCGCCGGTGTTGCCCTCGGTGTGCTCCGCCTGGACCGCCTGGACGAGGTCGGCGATGACCTCGCGGGCGTCCCCCACGATCGGGACGTCGGCGGCCCGGTTCTTGCCGATCTCCGCCGGGTCGATGTCGGCGTGGACGATCTTGGCGTACGGGGCGAAGCTGTCCAGCTTGCCGGTGACCCGGTCGTCGAAGCGGGCGCCGAGGGCGACGATCAGGTCGGCCTTCTGCAGCGCGGTGACGGCCGTGACCGCACCGTGCATACCGGGCATTCCCACGTGCAGCGGGTGGCTGTCGGGGAAGGAGCCGAGTGCCATCAGCGTGGTGGTGACGGGCGCTCCGGTGAGCTCGGCCAGCACCTTGAGTTCGGCGGTGGCCCCGGCCTTCATGACGCCGCCGCCCACGTACAGCACCGGGCGCTTGGCCTGGGTGATGAGCTTGGCGGCCTCGCGGATCTGCTTGGCGTGCGGCTTGGTGACCGGGCGGTAGCCGGGCAGGTCCATGACCGGCGGCCAGCTGAAGGTGGTCTTCGCCTGGAGGGCGTCCTTGGCGATGTCGACCAGGACGGGGCCCGGACGGCCGGAGGCGGCGATGTGGAACGCCTCGGCGATCGTGTGCGGGATGTCCTCGGCCTTGGTGACCAGGAAGTTGTGCTTGGTGACCGGCATCGTGATGCCGCAGATGTCGGCTTCCTGGAAGGCGTCCGTGCCGATGGCCGCGGAGGCCACCTGGCCGGTGATCGCGACGATCGGCACCGAGTCCAGGTACGCGTCGGCGATCGGGGTGACCAGGTTGGTGGCGCCCGGACCACTGGTGGCCATGCAGACGCCGACCTTGCCGGTGGCCTGCGCGTAGCCGGTGGCCGCGTGCCCGGCGCCCTGCTCGTGGCGGACCAGGACGTGGCGGACCCGCTTCGAGTCCATCATCGGGTCGTACGCCGGAAGGATGGCGCCGCCGGGAATGCCGAATACCGTGTCGGCCCCCACCTCCTCGAGGGAGCGGATGAGGGACTGCGCACCCGTGACGTGCTCAACGGTGGCGGACGACGATCCGCCGTTACGGGCCCGCGGCTGGGGATGGTGGGCCCCGGTGGCCTGCTCGGTCATCGGCATTCTCTTCTCGAAGCTGAGGGTTTACGCAAGTGTTTTGCGCTGGTTTGACTGGTGCCGGTGCAACAAAAAACCCCTCGTGCCGGGAGGCAAGCGAGGGGAGCGCGTCGGTGCGGTCTGCGGAGTGCCTTCGAGGAACTCTGCTTCAGCCGACGCGCTTTCCAAGTACGAGAATTCGGGTGCGCATGGCATTGACCCTCTCTCCGACGCACTCGACGTGTCAAGTGGGTGGGACGGGCGTCTCAGCATGTGAACCGGCGAGGAGGGGGACGGAGCCGCCCGCCAGGACCGGCTGGGCGGCCGGACTGCCGGGCACGGGGAACTCGCCGCGGACCAGGGCGCGGCGCAGCCGGTACTCGTCCAGCGGCCCGGAGAAGGCCATGCCCTGGCCGTGCGTGCAGCCCATGGCGCGCAGTGCGAGGACCTGTTCCGGGACGTCGACGCCGTCGGCCACGGACTGCATGCCGAGGTCGCAGGCGATCCGCAGCAGTCCGCTGGTGATCTTGTGCAGCCGGGCGGACTCGACGACGCCCTCCACCAGGCCGCGGTCCAGTTTCAGCACGTCGACGGGGAGCCGGCGCAGGGCGTTGATCGCGGCGTAGCCACTGCCGAAGCCGTCCAGCGCGATCCGTACACCGAGGCGCCGCAGGGCCACCAGGCGCTGCTCCAGCTCGTCGAAGGAGACCCGGGGGTCGCTGTCGGTGACCTCGATCATCAGGGCACCGGAGGGCAGCCCGTAGCGCGTCAGCAGCGCTTCGACGGAGCCGAACGGCGCCCCCTTGTCGAGCAGCCTGCGGGCCGAGAGCCGGACGGCGACGGAGACCTGGTGGCCGGCCCTCGCGCGGTCCGCGGCCTGTTCGACGGCCTCTTCGAGGAGCCAGCGGCCCAGCTCCGCGGTGCGGTCGCTGTCCTCGGCGACACTGAGGAACTCGGCGGGCGTGAAGAGGATGCCCTGGGCGGAGCGCCAGCGGGCCTGCGCGGCGACGGCGGCGACGGTGCCGGTCGCGAGGTGGACGACGGGCTGATGCAGCAGCGAGAACTCGCCGTCCCGCAGGGCGGTGCGCAGCCGGGCCGCCAGCTCGGAACGGCGCACCACCTCGGCCTGCATCTGCGGGGCGTACAGCTCGACGCGGTCCTTGCCGCCCGCCTTGGCGCGGTACATGGCCAGGTCGGCGTTGCGCATGAGGTCGTTCAGGGTGGTGCCGGGCTCGGCGAAGGCGACGCCGATCGAGGCGGTGACCCTGACCTCGCCGGCGCCGATGCGGTAGGGCTGGGAGAGCGTGAGGCGCAGCCGGTCGGCGATCTCGTGGACCTGGTACTCACGGGCCGCGTGGTCGCGTCCGCCGTCGCCGACGATGAGGGCGGCGAACTCGTCCCCGCCGAGGCGCGCGGCGGTGTCCCCCGCCCGGACGGACTCCTGGAGGCGGCGGGCCGCCTGGATGAGGAGTTCGTCGCCCGCCTGGTGGCCGAGCCGGTCGTTGGCCGCCTTGAAGCCGTCCAGGTCGATGAAGAGCACGGCGGTGCCCGCGTCGCCCGCCCGGCGGCCGCCGAGGGCCCGGCGGACCCGGTCGGTGAAGAGCGCGCGGTTGGGCAGGTCGGTGAGCGGGTCGTGCTCCGCGTTGTGCTGCAACTGGGCCTGCAGGCGGACCCGTTCGGTCACGTCCCGGCTGTTCAGGATCAGGCCGCCCTGGTGGCGGTTGACGGTGGACTCGACGTTCAGCCATTCACCGGTGCCGGAGCGGAAGCGGCACTCGATGCGCGTGGTGGGTTCCTCGGCGGGCGGGGCGGCCAGGAATCTCCGCACTTCGTGGACCACCCGGCCGAGATCATCGGGATGGATGATCGAGGAGAGCTCGGCGCCGACGAGGTCCTCCGCGTCACGCCCGTAGACGCCGGCGGCGGCGGGGCTGACGTAGCGGAGTATGCCGGTCGGGGCGGCGATCATGATGACGTCGCTGGAGCCCTGGACCAGGGAGCGGAAGTGGTTCTCCTTCTGCGCCAGTTCCTGGGTGAGGGCGATGTTGTCGACGAGCATGATGCCCTGCCGCACCACCAGCGCGAGCACCACCGCGCACCCGGTGAAGACCACGACGCGGTCCACCCGGCGGCCCTCGATGACGTTGTACAGGATGCCCAGGGTGCAGACCGCGGCGGCGAGATACGGCGTCAGCGCGGCCAGCGAGCCGGAGATGGGGCGGCTGGTGGTGCGGGCCGCGGGCCTCTGCCGGTCGGTGTCGTCCTCGTCACGGGTGACGCCCCAGGGGGCGTAGGCGAGGAGCAGCGAGCCGGCGAACCAGCCGGCGTCGAGCAGCTGGCCCGAGCGGTAGCTCTGGCGCAGCAGCGGCGAGGTGAACAGCGCGTCGCACAGGACGGTGAGGGCGAGGGCGGCGATCGCGGTGTTCACCGCGGCCCGGTTGACGCTGGAGCGCCGGAAGTGCAGCGCGAGCACCATGGAGACGAGGACGATGTCGAGCAGCGGGTAGGCGAGCGAGAGCGCCGCTCGGGCGACGCTGGCCCCCTCGACGTCCGCCACGTGCGCGGTGTGGGCGAGGGCGAGGCTCCAGGAGAGCGTGAGGAGCGATCCGCCGATCAGCCAGGAGTCGAGAACCAGGCAGAGCCAGCCGGCCCGGGTGACGGGGCGCTTGGCGAGGACGAGCAGCCCGACGATGGCGGGCGGCGCGAAGCAGAGGAAGAAGAGATCGGCCAGGGACGGGCTGGGCACCTGGACCTCGCGCACGCACTCGTACCAGCCCCATACCGCGTTGCCCGCCGCGGCCATCAGGGAGGAGAGCGAGAACAGCAGCCAGGCCGGCCGGGCGCTGCTGTCCGCGGAGCGCGCGAACAGGAAGCAGGAGACGGCGGCGACCAGGGCGGCCGCGCTGAGGCCGAAGTCCCCCATGAACAGGGCGAGTCGGTCCGATCCCCAGCCGACGGTCGCACCGACCGCGTATCCCCCGCAGACGAGGCCGAGGAGAAGCCGCGGCACCACCGCGGGCGCCCGGCCCACGGCCGGCCGGCGGGCCGGGAATGCTCCTCGGGCGCTCGCGGGCGCGCTCACCGGGGTGCCCCCGATGCCGCCCGGCGGCTGCGGCGCCGTCGCGCCTGACGCACCGTCGGCAGCCGCCGGCCGCCCCGCCGTGTCGGATCGTTCGCCCATCGGCCGTACATCGCCCGTCGCCCCCCTCGCGTGTGGCTTCCTCCCCGCGCCGCCCCTGCCACGGCGCAGCCCCCCTTTCGGGACGATACACCAGACTCGTCACAGAGGGACATAGTTCCTCTACTCTCCGTGACAACCTGCCGAGTTGTCGCCACGGAGTGGTACGTGACGTGCCCGTACCGTGTTCAGCCGGTGGTCCGCACGACGTTGTGCACCGGATCCCCCGCCGCGAAGCGGGTGAGCTGTCCGGCGAGCAGACGCTTGGCCCGAGGCAGGAACGCCGACGTGCTGCCGCCGACGTGCGGGGTGATGAGGACGTGGGGAGCATGCCAGAGGGGATGGCCGGCGGGGAGCGGTTCGGGGTCCGTGACATCGAGCGCCGCGTGCAGCCGCCCGGACTCGAGTTCGGACAGCAGGGCCTTGGTCTCGACGACGCCGCCGCGGGCCACGTTCACCAGCAGCGCCCCGTCCCTCATCGCGGCGAGGAACTCCGCCCCGACCAGCCCTTGCGTGGACGGGTTCAGCGGGGTGGACAGAACGACGATGTCGGCCTCGGGCAGCAGTGCGGGCAGGTCGTCGAGCGTGTGTACGGGGCCGCGTGCGGTGGTCCGTGCGGAGCGCGCGACGCGCGCCACCCGCGCGCACTCGAAGGGCGCGAGCCGGTCCTCGATGGCGGAGCCGATCGACCCGTAGCCGACGATCAGCACGGACTTGTCGGCGAGGGCCGGGTAGAAGCCGGACCGCCACTCCTCGGCGTCCTGGCCGTGCACGAACCCGGGGAACCCGCGGAGCGAGGCGAGGATCAGCGCGAGGGTGAGTTCGGCGGTGGACGCCTCGTGGACCCCCTTGGCGTTGCACAGCCGTACGCCGGCGGGCAACAGGCCCAGGCCCGGCTCGACATGGTCGATGCCCGCGGAGAGCGTCTGGACGACCCGGACCCCCCTCATGCCGCCGAGCGGACGGACCGCGACCGCCGGCCCCTTCATGTAGGGGACGACGTAGAAGGCGCAGTGCGCAGGGTCGGCGGGGAAGTCCTGCCCGCCGTCCCAGAAGCGGTAGTTGAACCCGTCGGGGAGCCCCTCGATCTCATCGGCTTCGAAGGGCAGCCACACGTCGGGGGCATCGGCGGAATGCGTGGTGTAAGTCATGGTCAGGAGGCTATGCGAAGCCCGGTGGGGCGCAGAGGTTAGTTTTGGGGGTGCGGTACGAAGAAGGGTTCGGGGAGTTGGAGCGCAGAAGTCTCGGTGCGGCGGCGCTCGCCGTGGGTGCGGTCGGCCTCGGCTGCATGCCGATGAGCTGGGCGTACGGCGCTTCGCGGCAGCGTGGTGACGAGGCGTTGCGCGCGGTGCACGCGGCGCTGGACGCGGGGGTGGACCTGCTCGACACCGCCGACATGTACGGGCCGTTCACCAACGAGCTGCTGGTCGGGCGCGCGTTGAAGGGGCGCCGTGAACAGGCGTTCCTCTCCACCAAGTGCGGTCTGCTGGTGGGCGATCAGCACATCGTGGCCAACGGCCGCCCCGGCTACGTGCGGCGGGCCTGTGACGCCTCGCTGCGGCGGCTCCAGACGGATGTGATCGATCTCTACCAGCTCCACCGGGCCGATCCCGAGGTGCCCGTCGAGGAGACCTGGGGCGCGATGGCGGAGCTGGTGACCGCGGGCAAGGTGCGGGCGCTCGGGCTCTGCGCGGTCGGTGCCAGGGCCGCCCGCAGGCCCGGAGCCCGGACGCACGACGAAACGATCCGGCAACTGGAGCGGGTGCAGCAGGTCTTCCCGGTGAGCGCGGTGCAGGCGGAGCTCTCCGTGTGGTCCCCCCAGGCGTTGGAGGCGCTGGTGCCGTGGTGCGCGGCGCGCGGTGTCGGGGTGCTGGCCGCGATGCCGCTGGGCAGCGGATACCTGACGGGCACGCTCACTCCGGGGGAGGGCTTCGAACCGGAGGATCTGCGGGCCAGGCATCCGCGGTTCACCGCCGAGATCATGGCGGCGAACCAGCCGCTGGTGGTGGGGCTGCGGCGGATCGCGGAGCGGCACGGGGCGACACCGGCGCAGGTGGCGCTGGCCTGGGTGCTGCGGCAGGGGCCCCAGGTGGTTCCGGTGCCGGGGACCAAACAGGCGCGGTGGGCCGTCGAGAACGCGGGGGCGGCGGGCGTGGAGCTGACTCCTCGGGACCTGACCGAGATCGACGGGCTTCCCGCCGCACGCGAGTCGTGGGACTGAGCGCCCGTACACCGGCCTCGGCGTGTGAAGTTTGATCGCCGAGCGAGAAAGTCCCCGGGCTTCGGGAACCCCGGGCCCGGCCGCGGTGTAAGAACAGGGGACAGGCGGTCGTCGAAGGGGTCGGTGCTGTGCGCGGTGCGAGGTTCGGATCTGTGCGGGAACCGGTGGGGCGTCGCGCGGCGCCCCCCGGGAGCGGTCGCGGTGCGCGGCGAGGTGCGCTGGCCGTGCTGGCGGCCGGCGCCCTGATGCTCGCCGCGGGGTGCTCCTCGCAGGAGGGGGCCGAGAGCACCGCGGGCCAGGGGGCGAGCTCACCGGCCGGTTCTCCCGCGGCTCCGTCGAACGGGACGGCCTCGCCGTCCACGTCGCCGTCGGCCTCGCGTCCTGCGGCCGATCTGCCGCCGGCGAAGGGCTCGGTGAAGGTGGTGTCGACGCTCACGCAGGGCCTGGACTCCCCCTGGGGTCTCGCGGAGCTGCCGGACGGCGATCTGCTGGTGTCCTCCCGCGACAAGGGGACGATCACCCGCATCGACGCGAAGAGCGGGAAGAAGACGCTGCTGGGCACCGTGCCCGGGGTGGCGGCGGCGGGCGAGGGCGGACTGCTCGGCCTCGCGGTCTCCCCCGACTACGGCACGGACCACCTCGTGTACGCCTACTTCACCACCGCATCCGACAACCGCATCGCCCGCATGCTCTACGACGAGGACGGCACGACCCCCGGTCAGCTGCTGGGCGCCCCCGACACGATCCTGCGGGGCATCCCGAAGGGCGCCATCCACAACGGCGGCCGGATCGCCTTCGGGCCGGACCGCATGCTGTACGCGGGCACGGGCGAGACGGGGGACGACGGTCTCGCGCAGGACGAGAAGTCCCTCGCGGGCAAGATCCTGCGGATGACGCCGGACGGCGAGCCGTTGCACGGCAATCCCCGGGCCGACTCCGTGGTGTATTCGTCCGGTCACCGCAATGTGCAGGGCCTGGCCTGGGACGGGCACAAACAGCTGTGGGCGTCCGAGTTCGGCCAGGACACCTGGGACGAGCTGAACCGGATCGTGCCGGGCGGCGACTACGGCTGGCCGGAGGCCGAGGGCAAGGCGGGCAAGGCGGGTTTCGTCGACCCCGTGGCACAGTGGAAGACGTCCGAGGCGTCCCCGAGCGGTATCGCCTTCGTCAAGGGTTCGATCTGGATGGCCGGTCTGCGGGGTGAGCGGCTCTGGCGGATCCCCCTGTCCGGTACGGCGGACAAGGAGCCTCTTGCGGCCCCCCAGGCATTCCTGAACGGCACGTACGGCCGTCTGCGCACCGTGCTCGCGGCGGGCGGCAACAGGCTCTGGCTCGTCACGAGCGAGACGGACTCGCGGGGCACCCCGAAGCCGGGAGACGACAGGATCCTGGTGGTCGAGGTGCGTTAGCGGCTACAGCGGCGGAAGGGTGCGCGGCCCGTGTTCAACTTCTTCGAGGAACTCTTCGCACCCGGTCGCAAGCACGCCGCCGAGGAGCGGAAACGGCTGGAGCTGACCCGCGTGGACCTCGGCGTCGGCGACCCCTCGCGGGGCCCCATCGACCTGAGCTCCGGCAAGGTCGTGGTCCGCCGCCGCGACGAGGACCCGGACCCCGGGGAGGCGGACGGGGACCGCGACGGCACGGACGACGGCGAGGCGGGCGGAGCCGGATCCCGCGGTGACGTAGCCGGTGCGGGCGCCGAGGACCACGGCGCCGGGGCCTGACCTTGCCGGGGGCCGCCCGGACGGTCGCGCTGTCCCGCAGTTCCCGGTGGATCAGCGCGCGGCGTCGGACGCGGTGCATCGCAGGCGGAGAGGCGCCCGCATACCGAATGTACTCGGGCATTTCAACAACGGGGCGAGGTGCCTTAGCTGTCGTCGCGCGCCCGCCAGGAATTGCGGACCAGCCCTCAGGAGTCCTTCGGCATCCGGTACAGCCGCAGCCGGTGGGCGAGGGCGGCGGCCTCGCCGCGGCCGGAGACGCCGAGCTTGGCCAGGATGTTGGAGACGTGGACGCTCGCGGTCTTGGGTGAGATGTAGAGCTCCTCGGCGATTCTGCGGTTGGTGTGGCCGGCGGCCACAAGCCGGTGGACGTCCTGCTCGCGGGGGGTCAGCCCGAAGGACTCCACCGCGGCCGCCGCCGCGGCCCGCAGCTGTTCCTCGGCGTGGTCCTGGCCGTCCGGCTCGTCGCCGTCCGCGACGGTCACGGCCACCGGGAGCGCGTCGGCGGAGCCCGGCGCGGTGCCGGGGTCGGTGAGCGGGATGCGCGCGCGGCCCGCGAGCAGTTCGATGGTCTCGGTCAGCGGGCGCGCCCCGAGCTGCCGGGCGGTGCCGTGGGCCTCGCGCAGCAGGGTGGTGGCCGCGGCCCGGTCGCCGGAGGCGATGAGGAGGGCCTCCGCCCAGCGGTGGCGGATCTGGGCGAGTTCGTACGGGCGGTGCAGGGGGGCGAACGCCTGGGCGGCGCGGGACCAGTGATCCGGGGTGTCGAGGCCCTCGGCCCGCGCCAGTTCGGCGTCTATCAGCACTCCGTAGGCGGCCCATACGGGGACGAGCGCCGGAAGCCGCTTGAGATGGCTGCGGACGAGCGCGAGGACCGCCGGCCTGCCGGGTTCGGTGGCGGGCAGCCCCCGGGCGTCCGCCTCCGCCGCCGCGACGACGTGCAGCAGCGGGAACGCGTACCGCTGGGTGCCGGGCGGGAACCCCTGTTCCGCCTGCGCCTCGAAGGCCGCCCGCGCCTCGGGCAGGGCCCCCTGCTGGACGGCGATGGCGATGGTGTGGCGGACGATGTTGACGAAGTGCTGCGGCTGCCGGTCGTTGGATCCGAAGTTTCTCCGGCACAGGGCGAGTTGCCGTTCGGCCTCGGCGAGGTCCCCGCGGGCCAGGGCCACTTCGGTACGGCGTGCGGCCACCAGGGCCTGCGACTTCCGGGAGAGTGCGGTACGGGCGGCGGCCTCGGTCGTGGCCAGGGCCTCGTCCCAGCGGCCGAGGGAGAACAGCGACATCGCCTGGTTCGTACGGGCCCAGGACTCCATGTCCGCGACGCCGTGGCTGTGGCAGATCTCGATCCCGTGGTCGGCCGCGGCCACCGCCTCCAGCGACCGGCCGACGGCTTCGAGCGTGGAGGGGAGGTTGATGCTGGCCCGGCCTATGACGCCCACGAGGCACAGTTCCTCGGCCCGGTCCCGTGCGGCGTATATCTCGGCGATGCCCTCGTCGACGGCTCCGGCGTCTGCGTTCAGCCAGCCTCGGGTGAGCCGTGCGTGCAGCTCGATGTACTCGTTGCCGATCAGCCGGGCGTACTCCACGGCCCGTTCGGCGGCGGCGAGGGTGTCGGGCCCGGGCCGGTGCAGCGCGCCCCAGCCGGCCACACTCGTCAGGACGTCCGCGTGCACGGCCGACGGCGGCAGGCCCCGGACCAGTTCCTCGGCGGTGGCCAGTTCCTCCCAGCCGTCGCCCCGGGTGAGGTCCTGGACCAGTCGGGAGCGCTGGACCCAGAACCAGGCGGCGCGCAGGGCGTCGTCCTCGCCCTCCAGGACGCGCAGGGCCTTCTTGCAGAGCATGAAAGCCCGTTCGCGCTCGCCGCCGAAGCGGGCCGCGACGGTGGCCTCGGCCATCAGATCGAGATGGCTCAGCGGCCTGGAGCCGTCGCGGCCGCAGGCCGGGTAGACCTCGGCGTAGTCGAGGGGGCGCAGGGTGCGGAGCACTTCCGCGGGCGTGTCGTCCCAGAGCTCCATCGCCCTTTCCAGCAGCCGCAGTTGCTCGGCGTAGGCGTTGCGGTGGCGCGCTTCGACCGATGCTTTCAGCACGGCGGGCAGGGCCTTGGCGGGGTCGTGCGCCCCGTACCAGTAGCTGGCCAGGCGCGTGGCCCGCTCCCCGTCGCGGACGAGGGTGGGGTCGGCCTCCAGGGCCTGGGCGTAACGCCGGTTGAGCCGGGAGCGTTCGCCGGGGAGCAGATCGTCGCTGACCGCTTCCCGCACCAGGGAGTGCCGGAAACGGTAGCCGTTGCCCTCCGGGGTCGTGAGCAGGAGATTGGCGCCGACCGCACCGCGCAGGGCCTCGATCAGCTCGTCCTCGGTAAGACCGGCGACGGCGGCCAGCAGTTCGTACTCGACGGCGGAGCCGCCCTCGGCGATGATCCGGGCGACCTTCTGGGCATCCTCGGAGAGGGCCTCGACGCGTACCAGAAGGAGATCGCGCAGGGAGCCGGGCAGCCCGGCCCCGTCACCGCACTCCAGACTGCAGGCGAGCTCCTCGACGAAGAAGGCGTTTCCGTCGGACCGCTCGAATATCTCGTCCACCAGGGCGGGTTCGGGCGTGCCCGCGAGAATGCCGGTGAGCTGGCGGCGCACTTCGGCCCGGTTGAACCGGGAGAGCTCGATGCGGCGGACCGTACGCAGCCGGTCCAGCTCGGCCAGCAGGGGGCGCAGCGGGTGGCGGCGGTGGATGTCGTCGGCGCGGTAGGTGCCGATGACGACGAGGCGGCCGCTGCGCAGCGTGCGGAAGAGATAGGCGAGCAGGTGCCTGGTGGAGGAGTCGGCCCAGTGCAGGTCCTCCAGCACGAGCACGACGGTGCGGTCGGCGGAGATGCGCTCCAGCAGCCGGGCGGTGAGCTCGAAGAGGCGGGCGGTGCCGTGTTCGTCGGCGGCGTCCCGGCCGGTCTCGCCGAGTTCGGGAAGGAGCCGGGCCAGCTCGCCCTCCTGGCCCGCGCAGGCGGCGGCCATCTCCTCGGGCAGGGTGCGGTGCAGGGCGCGCAGGGCGGTGGAGAAGGGGGCGTACGGCAAGCCGTCCGCCCCGATCTCCACGCAGCCGCCGACGGCGACGACGGCCGCACGGCGGACCGCGACCGCGAGGAACTCCTCGACCAGACGGGTCTTGCCGACGCCGGCCTCGCCGCCGACGAGGAGCGCCTGCGGCTCGCCGCCACCGCCGGCGCGGGCGAGCGCGTCGGTGAGCGCGGTGAGTTCAGCTGCGCGGCCGACGAACACGGGACTGACTGACCTGGTCTCCACGTCGCCGAGCATCGCACACGGGTCCGACACCGCGGAGCCCGGAAGCCGGACAGGCACGGCCGTCCGTCCCTACGCGGCGTGCGCGAACCGCTCCCGGCCCCTGTCCGCACTCACCGTCCTCTCGCGTTCCTGGCGGGCGGAGACGCGGGCCGCCTTGCGGGCCCGGCGGGCCTCGCGGACGAGCCGCTCGTTGTCGGCGCGGCGGACGAGTTCGGCGGCCATGATCTTGTGGAGTTCCAGCTCGTACATGTGATGCCCCCTGGAGACGGGCCCGTCGGGCCTCGGTGGCGGCAGTGTTTCTGCCGTGCCACCACTGTCGTCCCCCAGGGGGTGGTGCCGCATCGGGCGAGTTCCGCATCTGTGGCGGGCGGGGGCCTTAGGGAGGGGCTCGGGCCACCGCACGGCCCCGCCCGGGACCCCCGCGCATGCCTTAGGCCGGGCCTCAGGGCGGCGTACGGGGCAGCGAAGCCCCCTCACCGGCCGGGCGCCATGGGTCCTAACCCGCCGTGGCCGGTGCCGTCGGCAGGGGGACGATGAGGTCGAAGTACATGCACACGGCGAGCAGTACGCCCAGCCCGGCGAGGGCGAGGCCCCCCTTGGCCACCGCGCGGATCCAGCCCGGCTGCGGGTGCGCGGACGGCGTGCCGAACGCCGGACGGACCAGGACGTACACGCCGACGAGCAGCGCGAGCAGGCCGAAGAGGCCGTTGACCAGCGCGGTGGCGTGCCAGGCGTCGCCGTAGATCTCGGAGATCTGCTGTGCGGCCGAGCCTCCGGACGAGGTCTTCATCTGCCCTGTCAGCGTCTCGCGCTCGGCGGCGACCCGGCCGCTCCAGGCGCCGGTCAGGGAGACGATGCCGAGTCCGGCGGTGACGACGGCCGCGGCGCCGGTGGCGAGGGCGGAGGACCGCTCCTCGTCCGACTCGTCGAGGTCCTGGTCCGGGCCGAGGTCCTGGTCCTCGTCGAGGTCCTGGTCCTGATCCGGGTCGGCGCCGGGCTCCGGGGCCGTCTTGTCGAGCCGCGTGGCCGGCGCCTCGGGCACGCCGGCGTCGGCGACGGTCTTCTCCGTGGCGGTGTCGGTGGTGGTGTCGCCCTCGGCGACGGGAGCGGTGGGAGTAGTGGGGGTGGTGGAGTTCATCTTCCGCACGCTAGGTGCGGCAGATGAGAACCCGCTTAACGCCCGCCCCGCACCGGTCGGTGACCTCACGCACTCCAGGTGGCACGGGCGCCCCGCACGGTCAGTGCACCCGCTGCGGGGCCGCCACGGCCTCGTCCTCCACGGCCCCGCCCGCGTACGCCGCCGGGATGTTCGCTCGCGGGGCCCCGCAGCCGGGCGGTTCGATGCTGATGCGCGGCAGCCGCCGGTCCAGCCACCCGGGCAGCCACCAGTTCGCGCCGCCCAGCATGTGCATCAGGGCGGGGACCAGCAGGGTGCGCAGGACGAACGCGTCGAGGGCCACGGCCGCGGCGAGCGCGATGCCGAACATGGCGATGACCCGGTCGCCGCTGAGCACGAAGGCGAGGAAGACGGAGATCATGATCACGGCCGCCGAGTTGATCACCCGGCTCGTCTCGGCCAGCCCGACCCGGACCGCCCGCCGGTTGTCCCCGGTCTCCAGCCACTCCTCGTACATCCTGCCGACAAGGAACACCTGGTAGTCCATGGACAGCCCGAAGAGCACGGACACCATGATCACCGGCAGGAACGGCTCGATGGGGCCGGAGCTGCCCAGACCCAGCAGTTCGCTCCCCCAGCCCCACTGGAAGACCGCCACCACGACGCCGAACGAGGACGCCACCGCCGCCACGTTCATCACGGCGGCCTTCAGCGGGATGCCCACCGATCTGAAGGCCATCAGCAGGAGCAGGCAGCCGAGTCCCACGACGACGCCGATGAAGAGCGGGAGCTTGCCGATGACGACCTGCGCGAAGTCGTCGTAGCTGGCCGTCACACCGCCCACATGGGCCCGGAGCGAGGTGTTCTCGGACACCTTCGGCAGGACGTCCGTCCGCAGCCGGTCCACCAGTTCGCTGGTCTGCCGGGACTGCGGCGCCGAGTCCGGGACGACGGTGACGTACGCGGTGTCGCCGCTGGAGTTGTACGTCACCGGGTAGGCCCAGGAGACCCCGTCGGTGGCGCGCAGCGTCGCGGGCAGGGTGTCCATCGCGAGCCGGTCGTCCGCGCCGTCCAGGTGCGCGGCGACGGTCAGCGGGCCGTTGACGCCGGGGCCGAAGCCGTCGGCGAGCAGGTCGTACGCCTGCCGGGTGGTCGAGGACCCCGCGTTGTTGCCCTGGTCGGAGCTGCCCAGGTGGAGCGAGAAGGTGGGGAGGGCGAGGGCCAGCATCACGGCGGCGGCGAGGGCGCCGAGGAGTTTGGGGCGCCGCTCCACGAAGGCGGCCCAGCGGGCGGCGAAGCCCGTGGCCGGCTCCGGCTGCGGGCCGTGCGCGGCCAGCCGTCTGCGCTCCCGACGGCTCAGCGCCCGCATGCCGATGAGGGACAGCAGCGCGGGCAGGAGGGTCACGGAGGCGGCGACGGTCAGGACGACGGTGAGCGAGGCGGCGACGGCGACGCCGTTGAGGAAGCTCAGCCGCAGGATGAGCATGCCGAGCAGCGCGATGCAGACGGTGGCCCCGGCGAAGACGACGGCCCGCCCCGTGGTCGCGACCGCGTGCTGCGCCGCCTCGGGTACGGTCATGCCGCGCCGCAGCCCTCTGCGGTGCCGGGTGACGACGAAGAGCGCGTAGTCGATCCCGACGCCGAGCCCGACGAGCATGCCGAGCATGGGCGCGAAGTCGGCGACGGTCATCAGGTGTCCGAGCAGCGTGATGCCCGCGTACGCCGTGCCGACCGAGACGAGGGCGGTGGCGATGGGCAGCAGGCTGGCGGCGAGCGAGCCGAAGGCGAGGAAGAGCACGACGGCGGCGACGGCCACCCCGACGGCCTCGCTGAGGTGGGCGGCCGGCGCCTCGGTGAGGGCTATGGCGGAGCCGCCCAGTTCGACCCGGAGGTGCTCGCCCGCGGCGGCCTTCGCCGTGTCGACGACGGCGTGGACCTGGCCGACGGGCACGTCGTCCGCCTGCCGGTCGAAGGTGACGGTGGCGTAGGCGGTGTGCCCGTCGGCGCTGATCTGTCCGGATCCGGCGTCCGTGTACGGCCCGGTGACGGCTCCCACGCCGGGCAGCCGTTCGACGGCGTGCAGGGTGGCGGTCATCTTCTGGGTGACGTCGGCGGCCCGCACGGTGGAGTCGTCGGTGTGCCAGACGATGGTGTCGGTGTCCCCGCCGAGGTCCGTGAAGCCGTCCTTCAGCAGTCCGGCCGCCCGCCCGGACTCGGTTCCCGGGGCCTCGTAGTCGTTGGAGTACGCGGAACCGGCGAACCCCGCCGCGGCCGCCGTGCCGCCGAGGGCGAGCAGCCAGACGAGGACGGCGAGGAGCCGGTGCGTGACGCACCAGCGGGCGATGGCAGCCAAGGGACGTGCTCCCTGCGGGTTCGTGGTCTCCACGGAGGTTCGGCAGAACCGTCCGCGCGAGAACGCATGACCTTGAGAACCGCCACTCTGACAGCGAACTGTGATCATTTGCCCGTTTCGTGGCCTTAGTCACATGGATCGGATCCACATATGAGCGACATGAGCACCGCCGTACGGCGGGGGGCGCACGCCCGGCGCCTCAGCGGGCGCACGAGCGCCCGGCCGTGCTCCCGGGCCGCGTTCCCGGGGCGCGCTCCGGCCGGAAAGGGGCCGCCCCGGAGGCCGGGCCCCCTGCTCGCCGTTGACCGGGAAAGGGTGGTCCCGGATATCTTATGAGCCGTCAATTACCGCGCCTTGGGGGATGAGTTGAGCAGCGCGACGCACCACATCGGACCGGATGCGACACCTGACAGATACCGCCTGCTCAACTCCATCGGACGGGGCGGCGAGGCCGTCCTCTACCGGGCCGAGATAGAGCTCGACGGGGCGCCCGAGACCGTGGTCGTGAAGGTCCTGGACTCGAAGACCACGATCACCATCGAGCAGTTCCAGCGCCTCAGCGCGAAGTGGCGGGAGCAGGCGGAGCTGCTGCGGTTCGTGCACCGGCCCGGCGTCGTCGGCGTACGCGAGCACTTCGAGGGGCCGCCGATCCACAGTGCAGGGGACGCCTCGACCGCTGCCGGGCGGGCCCTGGTCCTGGTCATGAACCATGTGGACGGCCTCGACCTGCGGGACTGGCGGGCCGAGCGGACCCTCGCCGGTCACGCCGAGCGCCGGGAGGTGCTGCGGACGCTCGAACAGCTCGCGGACGTCCTGGACTGGCTGCACTCGGGCCGGGCCACGCCGTCCGGGCGCACCGTCGTCCACGGCGACCTGTCCCCCGGCAACGTGATGGTCGACGAGCACGGCCAGGCCACGCTCGTCGACTTCGGGCTGAGCAAGCTGACCGCGGACCACCAGACGGCAGAGGTCTGGTTCACCCCCGGCTACGCGGCCCCCGAGGTCTTCGAGGGCAAGCGGACGCCGAACACCGACCGGTACGCGTTCGGCGCGATCGCCTACTTCCTGCTCAGCGGCCAGGCCCCGCCCAGCACCCCCGAACAGCTGCGCGCCGCTCTGCGCGCGCTCCCCCAGGTGGCGGCCGCTGCCCCCGAGCGCCGCGAGCGCATCCTGTCGGTCTGCGCGGCGGAACCGGACGGGCGGCCGGAGAACCTGTCCGCGTGGGTGAAGGACGTGCGCTCTGCGGTGGTGTCGACGACGACGGCCGGCCCCTCCGCGCGGGACGGCGTGGCCGCCGAGTCCGTGCGGGACACGCCACGTGCCGTCCCGCCGCCACCGCTGCCGCCGCCGCCCGGGCGGCCCCCGCAGTCGGCCGGGGGCCAGGCGCCGCCGCCCTCCGGGCCCGCACTTTCCTCCGGCGGGCCGTCCGGGCCCGCCCCCTCGTCCGGCGGCCCGGTGTCGCCGCCGGCCTTCCCGCCGCCGATCACCGCCTCCTCCGAGCCCGGGGTGGCGCCGCCCACCACGGTGAACCCCCTGGGGGCGCCGCCGGATCCCTCCGGGCCGCAGCAGGCCGTGCGACAGGAAGCGCCGTTCCCGACGCAGCCGGACGGCGCGGCGAATCCGGCGCCTGCGGTGAAGAAGCGCCGGCCGGTCCTCGTCCCCCTCCTCTCACTCGCCCTGGTGGCCTCGCTCGCCACGATCGGCATCCAGGCCCTGCGTTCGGGTGACGACGAGAAGGGGGACGGCAAGGCGGCGAGGGCGACGCCCACCGTGACCGTCACGACCACGGCGCCCGCCGAGCAGGCCGACGGCCCGGGGAGCGGGCCCAGCGCCTCACCCGACGCGTCGGAGGGGACCGGCAAGCCGCCGGAAGCCGCCTCGGTCGACCACAAGTCGCTCACGACGCTGGAGCCCGTCGCCTCCGGCGGTTTCGCCGACCTGGCCGTCGGGAGCGGCACGCTGAACAGCAAGTACTACGACACGGCCCTGGTGCCGGACGGCACCGAGGAGGAGTGCAGCGGCTCCGCCGAGTACAACCTGAGCCGCGAGTGGAAGACCCTGAGCCTGGTCGCGGGCGTCGACGACAACTCGTCGGACAAGGCCGCCCGGCTCACCATCGAGCTCGACGGCGAACCCGGTTACACCGGGGAGGTGTTGCTGGGGAAGCCGAAGACCATCTCCGTGCCGGTCACCGGCGTGCTCCGGCTGAGCATCTCGTACGCGGACCCCGGCGACAACTGCACCATGGGTGATCTGGTCCTGGGCGCGCCGACGCTCAAGAAGTAGCGCCGTCGCGCGATCTGCGCGAAGGGGCGGTGCGTCCGGCTGGAGAACCGGACGCACCGCCCCTTCGGGTGCCTGCGCGGAGGACTCAGCCCTCGACGCCGAGCTTCTCCAGGATCAGTTCGCGCACGCGCGCCGCGTCCGCCTGGCCACGGGTGGCCTTCATGACGGCGCCGACGAGCGCACCGGCGGCGGCGACCTTGCCGCCCCGGATCTTGTCCGCGATGGCGGCGTTGCCCGCGATGGCCTCGTCCACGGCCGTGGACAGCGCGCCCTCGTCGGACACGACCTTCAGGCCGCGCTTCTCGACGACGGTGTCCGGGTCGCCCTCGCCCGCGAGCACGCCCTCCAGCACCTGACGGGCCAGCTTGTCGTTGAGATCGCCGGAGAGGACGAGTTCGGCCACCCGGGCGACCTGGGCGGGCGTCACACCGAGCTCGTCGAGGCTCCGGCCGGTCTCGTTGGCGTTACGGGCGAGCTCGCCCATCCACCACTTGCGGGCCTGGTCCGACGGGGCGCCCGCCTCGGTCGTGGCCACGATCAGGTCGACCGCGCCCGCGTTGAGGATGGACTGCATGTCGTGCTCGGAGACGCCCCACTCCTCCTTGAGCCGGGCGCGGCGCAGCCGCGGCAGCTCGGGAAGCCCCTTGCGGAGCTCCTCGACCCACTCCCGGGCCGGGGCGACCGGCACCAGGTCGGGCTCGGGGAAGTAGCGGTAGTCCTCGGCGTTGTCCTTGATGCGGCCGGCCGTGGTGGAGCCGTCCTCCTCGTGGAAGTGCCGGGTCTCCTGCACGATCGTGCCGCCCGAGTTCAGCACCGCGGCGTGGCGCTGGATCTCGAAGCGGGCGGCCCGCTCGACGGAACGCAGCGAGTTCACGTTCTTCGTCTCGGAGCGGGTGCCGAACTCCTCGCGGCCGTGCGGGCGCAGCGACAGGTTGACGTCGCAGCGCATCTGGCCCATCTCCATGCGGGCCTCCGAGACGCCGAGCGCCTTGATGAGCTCGCGGAGCTCGGCGACGTACGCCTTGGCGACCTCGGGGGCACGCGCGCCCGCTCCCTCGATCGGCTTGGTGACGATCTCGATGAGCGGGATGCCCGCGCGGTTGTAGTCGAGCAGGGAGTGGGACGCGCCGTGGATACGGCCGGTGGCGCCGCCGACGTGCGTCGACTTGCCGGTGTCCTCCTCCATGTGGGCGCGCTCGATCTGCACCCGGAAGATCTCCCCGTCCTCCAGCTGGACGTCCAGATAGCCGTCGAAGGCGATCGGCTCGTCGTACTGGGAGGTCTGGAAGTTCTTCGGCATGTCCGGATAGAAGTAGTTCTTCCGGGCGAAGCGGCACCACTCGGCGATCTCGCAGTTCAGCGCGAGGCCGATCTTGATGGCGGACTCGACGCCGACCTCGTTCACGACCGGCAGGGCGCCGGGCAGCCCGAGGCAGACGGGGCAGGTCTGCGAGTTGGCGTCCTGCTTGAGCTCCGTGGAGCAGCCGCAGAACATCTTGGTCTTGGTGCCGAGCTCGACATGGACTTCGAGGCCCATGACGGGGTCGTACGTCGCGAGGGCGTCCTCGTACGACTCCAGGTCAATGACAGTCACGATGAAACTTTCCCTCTCAGCCCAGCAGGACGTCGTCGTCGCCGAGACGCTTGAGCTCGCGGTACAGGATCGCGAGTCCGGTGACGATCGCGGCGGCGGATACGGCGGCGTCGATCAGCCGCAGCGTGTCGTTGTCCTGGCGGGCCATCCGCGCCTGCTTGACGACGCTGAGCGCGCCGAAAGCGGTGGTGCCCAGGGACACGTACACGCCGGACTTGGACTTCTTGAAGTTCTTGGCCTTCTTAGCCATGGCACTCATAGCGACGGAGCCTCCTCAAGCAGCGGGTGCCCCCACCTTTCCACGAACGCGGCCTCGACGGCGGCTCCGACCTTGTACAGCCGGTCGTCCTTCATGGCGGGGGCGATGATCTGCAGTCCGACCGGCAGGCCGTCCTCCGGCGCGAGGCCGCAGGGCAGCGACATGGCGGCGTTGCCCGCCAGGTTGGTCGGAATGGTGCACAGGTCAGCGAGGTACATCGCCATCGGGTCGTCGGCGCGCTCGCCGATCGGGAAGGCGGTGGTGGGCGTCGTCGGCGAGACGATGACGTCCACCTGCTCGAACGCCTTCTCGAAGTCCCGCGTGATGAGCGTACGGACCTTCTGCGCGGACCCGTAGTACGCGTCGTAGTAGCCGGAGCTCAGCGCGTACGTACCGAGGATGATCCGGCGCTTGACCTCGTCGCCGAAGCCGGCCTCGCGGGTGAGCGCGGTGACGTCCTCGGCGGACTTGGTGCCGTCGTCGCCGACCCGCAGGCCGTAACGCATGGCGTCGAAGCGGGCCAGGTTCGAGGAGCACTCGGACGGCGCGATGAGGTAGTACGCCGAGAGGCCGAGGTCGAAGGACGGGCAGTCCAGCTCGACGACCGTGGCGCCGAGCGACTTCAGCAGCTCGACCGACTCGTTGAAGCGCTGGACGACACCGGCCTGGTAGCCCTCGCCCGAGAACTGCTTCACGACGCCGACGCGCATGCCCTGTACGGAGCCGTTGCGCGCGGCCTCGACGACCGGCGGGACCGGGGCGTCGATGGACGTCGAGTCGAGCGGGTCGTGCCCGGCGATGGCCTCGTGCAGCAGGGCCGCGTCCAGGACCGTACGGGCGCAGGGGCCGCCCTGGTCGAGGGAGGACGAGAAGGCCACCATGCCGTAGCGCGAGACGCCGCCGTAGGTGGGCTTGACGCCGACGGTGCCGGTGACGGCGGCGGGCTGGCGGATGGAGCCCCCGGTGTCCGTGCCGATGGCGAGCGGGGCCTCGAACGACGCGAGGGCCGCCGACGAACCGCCGCCGGAGCCGCCCGGGATGCGGGTGAGGTCCCACGGGTTGCCGGTCGGGCCGTAGGCGCTGTTCTCGGTGGAGGACCCCATGGCGAACTCGTCCATGTTGGTCTTGCCGAGGATGACGACGTCGGCGGCCTTCAGCCGCTTGGTGACGGTCGCGTCGTACGGCGGGACCCAACCCTCGAGGATCTTCGAACCGACGGTGGTCGGCATGTCCTCGGTGGTGAAGATGTCCTTCAGCGCGAGCGGGACGCCGGCCAGCGGGCCGAGCTTCTCGCCGGCCGCCTTCTTGGCGTCGACGGCGCGTGCCTGCGCGAGGGCGCCCTCGCGGTCGATGTGCAGGAAGGCGTGGACCTTCTCGTCGACGGCTTCGATCCGGGCCAGGTGCGCCTCGGTGACCTCGACGGCCGTGAGCTCGCCCGAGGCGATCTTCGCGGCGATCTCGGCGGCGGTGAGCTTGATGATGGTGCTGATGTCCGTCATGACTTTTAGTCCTCCCCCAGGATCTGCGGCACCTTGAAACGCTGCTGCTCCTGGGCCGGGGCGCCGGAGAGCGCCTGCGCGGGGGTGAGCGACGGACGGACCTCGTCCGCCCGCATGACGTTGGTCAGCGGCAGCGGGTGGGAGGTCGGCGGTACGTCTTGGTCGGCGACCTCGGAGACGCGGGCGACCGCGCCGATGATGTCGTCGAGCTGACCGGCGAAGTGATCGAGCTCTTCGCCCTTCAGCTCCAGACGCGCCAGCCGGGCGAGGTGGGCGACCTCCTCGCGCGTGATGCCAGGCATGCAGCGATCCTCAGGGGTTGGTGTGTGGTTGTGGCTGGGCCGGCGCCACGGTTCCACCGTCCGTCCGAAGGACGGGCCGCGCGGCGTGGTGCGTGCGATCGCAAGGCGCCGGAGCACCCTCGTGGCGGAGCCACGTGGGCGTTTCGGCAACGCGGCGAGCGTGCGTGCCAGGCGTCGCGCGGCAGGTGGAAATGTGCCGCCGGCCCCCAATCCTATGGGGTCGCCCGGACCGGCTACGGCCAACCGTGGAAGACCCGCCCGGCGCCCGGGGACAAAGCCGACGCCGGCGCCGTCGAGCAGCCCCTCGTGGGGTCCCCCCATGCCCTTCGGGCCCTGGGGGAGATCGAGGACGCAACGGCCACCGGGCTCCTCGCCGCGGCCCGCCCTACGTCGTCGCGGGCCGCGAGTCGATCGTCCGCCCGGACGGCCGCTGCTCCAGCTCGGGCGTCACCTTGGCGGCGGCCCCGGCGCTCGCGGCGGCGGCCGCCGCGGCAGCCGCGGCCAGCTCCGCCGGCCGCCGCCACCCGTGCTCGCCGCGCGCCCGCAGCCACGCGGTCGTCTCCTGGGGCGGCATCGCGGCCGCCACCAGCCACCCCTGCACCGCGTCGCAGCGCAGGTCCCGCAGCCGCTCCCAGGTCTCGTCGTCCTCGACGCCCTCGGCGACCACCAGCAGGCCGAGCGAGTGGGCCAGGTCGATCGTGCAGCGGACGATCTCCGCGTCCTCGTGGTCGATGGCGAGCCGGGCGACGAACGACCGGTCGATCTTGAGCTCGCTGACCGGCAGCCGGCGCAGGTGGACGAGCGAGGAGTAGCCCGTACCGAAGTCGTCCAGGGACATCTTCACGCCGTGTCCGGTGAGGCCGGCCAGCGTGTCCGCCGCTCGCTGCGGGTCTTCCAGGAGCACGTGTTCCGTTATCTCCAGCTGCAGCGCGGCGGCCGGGACGCCGTGCCGGGCCAGCCGGGCCGCGACACCGCCCGCGAACCCCGGGGTGTGTACGTCGCGCGGGGACACGTTGACCGCGACGGGGACGAAGAGACCCTGCGCCCGCCACCGGGCCACCTGGGCCAGGGCCGTCTCCAGGACGTACTCCGTGAGGTGCGGCATCAGCCCGGACGACTCGGCTATGGCGATGAACTCGTCCGGGGGGACCCTCCCCCGCTCCGGGTGCACCCAGCGGACCAGCGCCTCCAGGCCGGCCACCTGGCCGTCGAAGCGGACCTTCGGCTGGTAGTGCAGTTCCACCTCGCCGGCGTCCAGCGCGCGCCGCAGATCGCCGAGGAGGCCGAGCCGGTCCGGGGTGTTGCTGTCGCGCTTCGACTCGTACACCTCCACGCCCGTCCGGTCCCGCTTGGCCTGGTACATCGCCACGTCCGCACGCCGGAGCAGCCCCTCCGCGTCCAGCGCGTGGTCGGGGTGGACGGCGACGCCGGCACTGGCCTCCAGCACCAGCGTGAGTCCGTCGAGGTCCAGCGGCGAGGAGAGTGCGGCCACCAGATGGCGGGCGACCCGCTGGGCGCTGGTCGTGGAGTCCGCGGTCGGCAGCAGGACCGCGAACTCGTCCCCGCCGAGCCTGGCCGCCTCCGCGCCGCGCGGCAGGGCGAGCCGCAGCCGGTCCGCGATCTGCAGCAGCAGCCGGTCCCCGGCGAGGTGGCCGAGGGTGTCGTTGACCGCCCGGAAGCGGTCGAGGTCGATCAGGACGAGGCCGACCCGGGTGCCGACGCTCTCGGCCTCCTCCAGAGCCGTCCAGGTCCGTTCCAGCAGCCACTGCCGGTTCGGCAGCCCGGTCAGCGGGTCGCGCAGCTGCTCCTCGGCGCGGGCGCGGGCGATCCAGAGGGTGGAGTCCAGCGCGACCAGCGGGACCGCGAAGAGGGGCAGCAGGACGGGCAGGGCCATCGCGACGACACAGATCAGCGGAGCGATCCCGAGGAGTGCGACGGCGACGAGTCCCTGCCGCAGGAGCGCGGTGCGGGCGACCGTGGGCATTCCGCCGCCCTGCGGGGACCGGGCGTACCACAGCAGGACCCGGGTGACGAGCAGATACGTGGAGGCCGCGAGCAGGACCTCCGGGACGGCGTCGATGCCCCAGTCGAGTGGCTGCCAGGGCGACTCGACGGTCTGCACCTCGCCGAAGGCCGCCAGGACCAGCGCGGCCGCGCCCACGCCGAGGATGTCCACCGCCCCGTGCAGCAGCCCCTGCCGCCAGCGGTGCCGGCGGGCCACGCCCACGAGCACCACCACGACCAGGCTGACCAGGCCCGCGGGCACCCAGCCGTACAGGAGCAGCACCGCGAGGGTGAGGGCGGCGCCCGAACCGGTGCCGCCCCACCAGCGGTCGCGGCCGAGCGCGACCAGGTGACCGACGATGATCCCGGTGAGGACGGCGAGCGACCAGCCGGCCGTCTCGTCCGGGAAGAGGGCGTGCCCACTGCTCAGGGTCCGGTAGAAACCGGCCGCCAGCTGCACCGTGGCGAGGGCCACGACGACCGCGCCGACCTTGGAGGTGAGGCCGGCGAAACCTTGCAGCCGCGACACCGGTGCGGCGTTCTCGGTCGGTTTCATTCCGTCCCTCTCACAGCCGGCGGTGCCGATATCACCTGATGGTTCCGTTGCGTGCCACCACGCCCCCGCCGGCCCGTGGGCGGGTACGGCAGGCGCGTCTTCCCACAGTAGGCCGCCGAAGGGCTCCACGGGCAGCGGTCTGCCGCTCTTGCCCGAATGCAAACCGACCACCCGTCAGCATCTGCTATGCGCCGTTGGGGTGAATCCGACGGTGCGTCACCCCTTCCCCACCCCGCGCCGTCCGGTACGGTCCCCGCCGGCGCCCCCCTACTCCTCCCCGGGCGTGACGGCGGCCTCGCGCGCCGCGTCGGGGCCCTCGTCGAGCAGCACCGCGAAGCCGTCCTCGTCGAGCACGGGCACCTTCAGCTGCATGGCCTTGTCGTACTTCGACCCGGGGTTGTCGCCGACCACGACGAAGGAGGTCTTCTTCGAGACAGAACCGGTGACCTTCGCCCCGCGGCTCTGGAGGGCCTCCTTCGCGCCGTCCCTGGTGTGCCTGCTCAGAGTGCCCGTGACGACGACGGTGAGTCCTTCGAGCGGCCTCGGCCCCTCCTCCTCGCCCGCGCCCTCGTCCTCCATCCGGACCCCGGCCTCCCGCCACTTGCCGAGGATCTCGCGGTGCCAGTCCTCGGCGAACCACTGCTTGACCGAGGCGGCGATGATCGGCCCGACCCCGTCGGCGTCGGCGAGCTCCTGCTCCGTGGCCTCCTCGATCCGGTCCATGGACCGGAACTGGCGGGCCAGCTCCCGCGCCGCGACCGGCCCGACGTGGCGGATGGAGAGGCCCGTGAGGATCCGGGCCAACGGGGCCTTCTTCGCCTCGGCGATGGCCTCCAGCATGGCGAGGGCGTTCTTCTTGGGTTCGCCCTGCTGGTTGGCGAACACCAGGGCGGTCTTCTCCTCACCGGTCTTCGGGTCCCGCTTGGGCAGCCCGCTGTCCGGGTCGAGCACGTAGGCGCGGATGGGCAGCAGCTGCTCGACGGTCAGCCCGAAGAGATCGCCCTCGTCGCGCAGCGGCGGGTCGACGGGCTCCAGCGGCCGGGTCAGCGCGGCGGCGGCGACGTAGCCGAAGTGGTCGATGTCCAGGCACTTGCGGCTCGCGAGGTAGGCGACCCGCTCCCGCAGCTGCGCCCGGCAGGTGCGCGCGTTGGGGCAGCGGACGTCGACATCGGCCTCCTTCATGGGCTTCAGCTCCGTCCCGCACTCGGGGCAGTGCGTGGGCATGACGAACGCCCGCTCGGTGCCGTCACGGAGGTCGGCGACCGGGCCGAGGATCTCCGGGATCACGTCGCCGGCCTTGCGGAGCACGACGGTGTCGCCGATCAGGACGCCCTTCGCCCGGACCACGTTCTGGTTGTGCAGGGTGGCGAACTCGACCTCGGAACCCGCCACTTCGACCGGCTCGACCTGGGCGTACGGGGTGACGCGGCCGGTGCGGCCCACGCCGACGCGGATGTTGAGCAGCTTGGTGTTGACCTCCTCCGGCGCGTACTTCCAGGCGATCGCCCAGCGCGGGGCGCGGGAGGTGGAGCCGAGCCGGCCCTGGAGCGGGATCTCGTCGAGCTTGACGACGACGCCGTCGATCTCGTGCTCCACGGAGTGCCGGTGCTCGCCGAAGTACGCGATGAACTCCCTTACCCCGTCGAGGGAGTCCACCACCCTGTTGTGCTTGGCGGTGGGCAGTCCCCACGCGTGGAGCAGCTCGTAGGCGTGCGAGAGGCAGTCGATGTCGAAGCCCTCGCGGGCGCCGATGCCGTGGACCACCATGTGCAGCGGCCGGGTGGCGGTGACCTTGGGGTCCTTCTGGCGCAGCGAACCGGCCGCCGCGTTGCGCGGGTTGGCGAAGGGTTTGTCGTCGGCCTCCACCAGCCGGGCGTTCAGCTCCTCGAATCCGTCCATCGGGAAGAAGACCTCGCCCCGGATCTCGACGAGCTCCGGGATCCGGTCGCCCTTCAGCCGGTGCGGGATCTCCGCGATCGTGCGGACGTTGGGCGTGATGTCCTCGCCGGTGCGGCCGTCGCCGCGGGTCGCGGCCCGGGTCAGCAGGCCGTGCTCGTAGGTGAGGTTCACGGCGAGGCCGTCGACCTTCAGCTCGCACAGGAAGTGGTAGCCCGTGGCGCCGACGTCCCGGGCGACCCGCTCGCCCCAGGCGGTCAGCTCCTCGTCGTCGAAGGCGTTGTCCAGGGACAGCATCCGCTCGCGGTGCGCGACGGACGTGAACTGCGTCCGGTAGGGCCCCGCGACCTTCTGGGTCGGCGAGTCGGGGGTGCGCAGCTGCGGGTGGGCCTCTTCCAGGCCCTCCAGCTCACGCATCAGCCGGTCGAACTCCGCGTCGCTGACGACCGGCTGGTCGTTCACGTAATAACGGAAGCGGTGCTCCTCGATCTGCTCGGCGAGGAGCTTGTGCCTCTCCTGCGCCTCCGCTGGCACCGCGGTCTGCTGTTCGCCGGCCATCGTCCCGTCCTCCCGTTACCCGTACCCGTTACTCAGGGTTGTCTGCGAGCGATTTCGCGGCCCGGGCGCAGTGGGCGAGCGCGGCTCGTGCGTACGCGGGCGAGGCACCCGCGAGACCGCACGAGGGGGTGATCGCCACGGACTCGGTCAGAGTCCCCGGATTCAGCCCCAGCCTGCGCCACAGCGTCCTGACACCCATGACGCTACCGCCCGGGTCGGACAATCCGCCCGAGGCCGGGTCGGTGCCCGGCACCACCCCGAGGAACAGCTGGGTCCCACCCTCGACCGCTTCCCCGATCGCTTCCTCCTCACGCTCGGTGAGCAGAGAGAAATCGAAGGAGATCCCGTCGGTCCCGGCGCGGCGCAGCAGGGCGAAGGGCACGTCGGGCGCGCAGGTGTGCACGACGGTGGCGGCCTCGCCGGCCACGCCCAGCACCTCGCGCAGCGTGTCCTCCACGACCTGGCGGTCCACGGCCCGGTAGGTGCGGTAGCCGCTCGCCGTCCTGATCCGCCCGAGCAGGACCCCCGTCAGCGACGGTTCGTCGAGCTGGAGGATCACGCGCGCACCGGGCATCCGGCGCCGCACCTCGGCGAGGTGGTCGCGCAGCCCCTCCGCGAGTGAGGCCGCCAGGTCGCGGCAGGCGCCGGGGTCGCCGAGGACCGCCTCGCCGCTCCGGCGCTCCAGCGCGGCGGCCAGCGTCCACGGTCCGACGGCCTGCACCTTGAGCGGGCCCTCGTACCCCTGGGTGAATTCCTCCAGGGCGTCCAGGTCCTCGCCGAGCCAGGACCGGGCCCGGCGGGTGTCGCGCCCCGGCCGGTCGCTGATGCGCCAGCCGCTCGGCTCGACGTGTCCGTACATCTCGACGAGCAGCCCGATGGTCCGCCCGATCATGTCCGCACCGGGACCGCGCGCGGGCAGTTCCGCCAGGTAGGGCACGCCCTGTCCGTCCCCGAAGGAACCGGTGACGGTCTTCGCCGCCTCCCGTGCGTCCCCTCCGGGCATCGATCCGATTCCGGTGGCCGGGCACCCGCTGAACTTGCTCTTCTCGCTCACGCGGGAAGCCTACGGCCGGTCCCCGCCCGGGGCGTCAGCGGCCGGGCGCGCCGCGGGACCACAGGAGCGCAAGGCCGGCGGACCGCAACCCCGCGGGACCGCCGGACCGCACCCCCCCGTCCGGCCCGTCAGCGGCCGGGGCGCACCGTGAGGTCGTTGACCTCGGCGTCGCGCGGCAGGTCGAGCGCCATCAGGATCGTGGTGGCGACGGACTCCGGGTCGATCCAGCGGGCGGGGTCGTAGTCCTTGCCCTCCTGCTGGTGGACCTTCTGCTGCATGGGGCTGGCGGTGCGGCCGGGGTACACGGACGTCACGCGGACGCCGTTGCCGTGCTCCTCGTGGCGCAGCGAGTCGGCCAGCGCCTTCAGGCCGTGCTTGCTCGCCGCGTAGGCGCCCCACTCGGCGTGGGCGGCGAGCCCGGCACCGGAGTTGACGAAGAGGACGTGGCCCTCGGCGACGCGCAGCTGGGGCAGGAGGAGCCGGGTCAGTTCGGCCGGGGCGATCAGGTTGGCGTTGAGCTGGAAGTGCCAGGCCTTGGGCGTGAGCTCGCCGACGCGGCCGAGCTCGACGACGCCCGCGATGTGCAGGAGGGAGTCCAGCCGCTCCGGCATCGGCTGCTGCCCGAAGGCCCAGGAGAGCCGGTCCGGGTTCGACAGGTCGCCGACGAGCGTGCGGGCGCCGGGGTGGAGCGCGGCCAGTTCCTTGGCGCGGCCCGCGTCACGGGCCAGGAGGATGAGGTCGTCCCCCCGCTCCGTGAGACGGCGGGCGACGGCTGCGCCGATGCCGGAACCGGCACCGGTGATGAGGTGAGTGGGCATGCCCCCATCGTCGCACCGCCCCTCCCACCGCCCGCACATCGGCGTCGGCGCCTCACTGCAGGCCGGCCCACTCCTCCAGGTAGGCCAGGGCGCCGACCCCGTCCTTCGCGAAGAACACCAGCTCGGTCAGCGGGACCGGGAGGAAGCCCTCGTCCTCCATGCGCTGGAACTGCTGGCGCAGGCCGTCGTAGAAGCCCGCGGTGTTGAGCAGCACGACCGGCTTGGTGTGCTTGCCGTGCTTCTTCAGCTCCAGGATCTCGGTGGCCTCGTCCAGCGTTCCGGTGCCGCCCACCATGATCACGATCGCGTCGGACTTCTCCAGGAGCAGCGCCTTGCGTTCGGCGAGGTCCCTTGCGATCACCATCTCGTCCGCGTTGGTCCGCGCCTTCGCGGCCAGGAAGTCGACCGAGACCCCGACCAGCTTCCCGCCGGCCTCCTGCACACCGTCCGCCACCACCTTCATCAGCCCGCTCTCGGAGCCGCCCCAGACCAGCGTGTGCCCCCCGCGGCCGATCAGCTCGGCGAATTCACGGGCGGGCACGGTGTAGCGGTCGTCGAGGTCGGCGGCGGAGAGGAAAACGCAGATCTTCATGACCGCCACGTTAGGTCCCTCCACCGACAGGGGGGAATCCGGGGAAGAATCCGGCGGACGGCGGGGCTGAACAGAGCATGACTGCTACCCGAGGGCACCACATCACCGTCGAGCGCGGCACCGAGCACGTGCGCGTGGTCCGCGACGGTCTCCTGCTCGCCGAGAGCCGCCGCCCGCTCGTGTTGCGCGAGACGGGCTGTCCGGTCCGCTACTACCTGCCGCCCGAGGACGTCCGCACCGAGCTGCTGACGGCGTCGCAGACGCACACCCACTGCCCGTTCAAGGGCGACGCCTCCTACTGGTCGCTGCCGGGAGCGGACGATCTCGTGTGGGCGTATCCGGAGCCGAAGGCCGAAGTGGCCGCGATCAAGGACCACTTCTGCTTCTACGACACCGAAAGGCTGGCCGACTGAGAGCCGGCACGGCGTCAACACCCCTTCCGAGCTGCGGAGAAGAGAAACTTCGGAAATGGCTCGCGGAGAGCGATGAGTTTCCGGGGACCCGGCAGTCCACCTCCACATGGACAAGACTCTCTCGCGCGACGGCACTCTGATCGCCTATCGGCGCCGGGGCGAAGGACCGCCGTTGATCCTCGTGGGCGGGGCGCTGTGCACCGCGGAGACGGAGGAGCCGCTGGCGCGTCTCCTCGCGCCGCGCTTCGAGGTCGTCACGTACGACCGGCGCGGCCGGGGCGCCAGCGGGGACGGGTCGCCCTACGCGGTGGAGCGCGAGATCGAGGACCTGGCCGCGCTCGCGGACACGGTGGGCGGCCGGCCCTCGGTGTTCGGCGTCGGGGCCGGCGGTGCGCTGGCCCTGGAGGCGCAGGCCGCCGGGCTCCCGGCCGACCGGCTCGCGGTGTACCAGCCGCCCTACACTCCGGGCGCCGCCGGTCTGCTGTTCAAGGCCGACTGCACGGCCCGGCTGCACCGGCTGCTGTCCGCCGGGGACCGGGGCGGAGCGGTGGAGCTGTTCCTGACCGTGACGGGGGTCGCGGCCGACATGATCTCCAGGATGCGGAAGGCGCCGCTGTGGCGGACCCTGGAATCCGTGGCGCACACGCTCGCCTACGACGACGCGGTGCTGGGCGACGGCGCGGTTCCGGCGGAGCGGTTCGCCTCGGTGACGGCGCGGACCCTGGTGGTCTGCGGCGGCTTCAGCTCCGCCTCGGCGTGGACGGCGACCCGCCTGCTGGCTGACGCCCTCCCCCGGGGCCGGCACCGCACCCTGACGGGTCAGACGCGGGAGCTGGCGCCCCAGGTGATCGCTCCGGTCCTGGCGGAGTTCTTCACCCGGGACGCCTACGCACGTCAGGCGTCCTGACAGCCCAGGCGGCACACGGGCGGGGCCGGGGGGATGGACACCCCGCGCGGCCACGCCCGTACAGGGGTCGGGCGTTCCCGCGCGGGGGCTGGAACGACAGGGCGGGCCGCCCGGGGCCGCCCTCTCCCCCGAGCAGGCCGCCCGGCCCGTGGGGCGTCTGGGCCCCGGCGGGCCGCCTCAGCCCGCCGGGGCGGTCTCCCGCCGCTCCGTCGTCGCGATCGTCGCCGACCCGACCACGCGCGTCCCGTCGTACAGCACGACCGCCTGGCCGGGGGCGACGCCCCGCACCGGCTCGGTGAACGTGACGTGGAGCGTCCCGTCCACCAGCTCGGCGCCGACCTCGGTCTCGCCGCCGTGGGCGCGGAGCTGGGCGGTGTACGTCCCCGGGCCGGAGGGCGGGGTGCCGCACCAGCGGGGCCTGATCGCGGTGAGGGCGGTCACGTCGAGGGCCTCGACGGGGCCGACGGTCACCGTGTTGTTCACCGGGGAGATGTCCAGGACGTAGCGGGGCTTGCCGTCGGGGGCCGGGTGGCCGATGCGCAGGCCCTTGCGCTGGCCGATGGTGAAGCCGAAGGCGCCCTCGTGGGTGCCGACCTTCGTACCGGACTCGTCGAGGATGTCGCCCTCCGCCTTGCCGCCGAGGCGGTCCGCCAGGAAGCCCTGGGTGTCGCCGTCGGCGATGAAGCAGATGTCGTGGCTGTCGGGCTTCTTGGCCACCGCGAGACCGCGGCGCTCGGCCTCGGCGCGGATCTCGTCCTTGGTGGTGAGGGTGTCGCCGAGCGGGAACATCGCGTGGGCGAGCTGGCGCTCGTCCAGAACGCCCAGCACGTAGCTCTGGTCCTTGGCCATGTCGGAGGCGCGGTGCAGCTCGCGGCTGCCGTCCTCGGCGAGGACGACGGTGGCGTAGTGGCCGGTGCACACCGCGTCGAAGCCGAGCGCCAGCGCCTTGTCCAGCAGGGCCGCGAACTTGATCTTCTCGTTGCAGCGCAGACACGGGTTGGGCGTGCGCCCCGCCTCGTACTCGGCGACGAAGTCCTCCACCACGTCCTCGCGGAAACGTTCCGCGAGATCCCAGACGTAGAAGGGGATGCCGATGACGTCCGCGGCGCGGCGGGCGTCACGGGAGTCCTCGATGGTGCAACAGCCGCGGGCCCCGGTCCGGAAGGACTGCGGGTTGGCCGAGAGGGCGAGGTGCACACCGGTCACGTCGTGCCCCGCCTCGGCGGCGCGGGCCGCCGCGACGGCGGAGTCGACACCGCCCGACATGGCGGCGAGCACACGGAGGGGGCGCTGGGAAGTCTGAGTCATAGCTCCCCCAGGGTACGGGTCGCCGGGAACCGAAAGCTCGCGGATATGCGTTGACGATCACATGGGGACCAAGGGGACGGCGGGCGCCAAGGGCCCCGCGGGATCGGGGACCGGCAGCGGGATCAGCCGACGCGCGGTGCTGATCGGCGGCGCCGTCACGGCGGCGGGCACCGCGGCGCTGGCCCGGGACCGGCTGAAGCGCGCCTGGTGGCGCCTGCCCGGCGTGGAGAAGCCGCGCACGCCGGGCGAGGTGGACTACGCCCGGGCCACCTGGACCGCGGCCTCCGAGGCGAACTGGCGGCGGGCGGACCGGCCCGACGACTACGGCATCGACCGCGTGGTCATCCATGTCACCCAGGGGAGCTTCAACAGCGCGGTCCGGGTCTTCCAGGACCCGGGGCACGGGGCGGCGGCGCACTACGTGGTGCGCAAGGACGGTCATGTGACGCAGATGATCCGCGAGCTGGACGTGGCCTTCCACGCGGGCAACCGCTCCTACAACGAACGCAGTGTGGGCATCGAGCACGAGGGGTTCGTGGAACGGCCGCAGGGCTTCACCGCCGCGATGTACGGGGCCTCCGCCCGGCTCACCGCGGCGATATGCGCGCGGTACGACATCCCGGTGGACCGCGAGCACATCATCGGGCACGTGGAGGTGCCGGGGGCCGACCACACGGACCCGGGGAAGGGCTGGGACTGGGACCGCTACATGAAGCTCGTGCGCGCGGCGAAGGCCTGAGGCCGGGGGCGACGCCCGCCCCCGCGTGCCGGGTCAGTGATGTCCCGGGCCCCGGCCGGCCCCCGGAGTCAGCTGAGCCCCGCCGTCCTCGCCCGCTCCACCGCCGGGCCGATCGCCCGTGCCACGTCCTCGACGTCCTGCCGGGTCGTGGTGTGGCCGAGCGAGAAGCGCAGGGTGCCGCGTGCCAGGTCGGGATCGGTGCCGGTGGCCAGCAGGACGTGGCTGGGCTGGGCGATCCCGGCCGTGCAGGCGGAACCGGTGGAGCATTCGATGCCCTGGGCGTCCAGCAGGAGCAGGAGGGAGTCGCCCTCGCAGCCGGGGAAGGTGAAGTGGGCGTTGGCCGGCAGGCGTCCGCCGGGTGCCGGGTCACCGCCCAGGACGGCGTCGGGCACCCGCGCCAGGACGGCCGCGACCAGCTCGTCGCGGAGGCCGCCGATCTCCCGGGCGAAGACCTCACGCCCGTCGGCGGCGAGCCGCCCCGCGACGGCGAACGCGGCGACGCCGGGCACGTCCAGGGTGCCGGAGCGGACATGGCGTTCCTGGCCGCCGCCGTGCAGTACGGGTACGGGGGTGTACTCACGGCCGAGCAGGAGCGCGCCGACGCCGGACGGCCCGCCGATCTTGTGCGCGCTCACGGTCATCGCGGCCAGTCCGGAGCGGGCGAAATCGACTTCGAGCTGCCCGAACGCCTGGACCGCGTCGGCATGCATGGGCACGTCGAACTCGCGGGCCACCGCGGCGAGTTCGCGTACGGGCATGACGGTGCCGATCTCGTTGTTCGCCCACATCACGGTGATCAGCGCGACATCGTCGGGGTCGCGGACCAGCGCCTCGCGCAGCACGTCGGGGTGGACGCGGCCGTGGCGGTCGACGGGGAGGTACTCGACGGTCGCCCCCTCGTGCTCGGCGAGCCAGTCGACGGCGTCGAGCACCGCGTGGTGTTCGACGGGGCTGGCCAGGATCCGGGTGCGGCGTGGGTCGGCGTCGCGGCGGGCCCAGTACAGGCCCTTCACCGCGAGGTTGTCCGACTCGGTGCCGCCGGAGGTGAGGACCACCTCGCTGGGGCGGGCGCCGAGGGCGTCGGCGAGGGTCTCTCTGGACTCCTCGACGGTACGGCGGGCCCGGCGCCCGGCGGCGTGGAGTGAGGACGCGTTGCCGGTGACGGCGAGCTGCGCGGTCATCGCCGCGATCGCCTCCGGAAGCATCGGCGTGGTCGCGGCGTGGTCGAGGTAAGCCATGGTGGGCTCGATTCTACGAGCCCGCGGCGGGGCGTACGGCGGGCGCATGGTCTCCCGGGACCCGCGCACCCGGAAACGCGCGGCCTGGGCCGCCCCGATCCGGAGCCCGATCCGGTGGGGTGGGTCACGACGAGGTGCTCCGTCAGCCGCCGAAGTTCCAGGCGACGACGCCGTTCCCGGTGACCAGGAAGGCGAGGATCACCAGGTCGGCGACGCCGAGGGCGAGCCCGAGCAGGGCGCGGCCGCGACGGGCGGTGGAGCGGGCCAGCGCGACGACCGCCATGACGATGGCCGCCGGGCCGAGCACCAGGTTCATCACCAGGAGGCCGACGAGACCGAGCACGAAGGACGCGACGGCGAGACCGTCCGCGTCCCGGGTGGACCGCTCGGCCGGGGTGTCCTGGGCGGTGGCGCCGGCGGGGGGCGGGGCGGTGGTCTCGGAGCGGCGGGTGAATGCGGTGAGTGTCATCGTGCGGACTCCTTCGGCTCTGGGTGGGTCTGGATGGGCCGGGCGGCGCGGGGGGTGGTCACCGGGAGCGGCGACGGACGCCGGTCCGCTCGCGCACGGCGAAGACCAGCAGCCAGCACCCGATCAGGGCTCCGAGCGTGAGGGACAGCGGAAGCGGAATCTGGACCACCGCTCCCAGCACGATCCCCAGCAGGAGCAGGGCGGCGACGAGGACGATCATGGTCGGCCTTTCCACGTTTGGGAGTACGACTGTTCACTGACTTCTCAGTCTAGACCTCTACCCCGCTTCCCCCCTTCGGAAAACAGTTGTTTACTGAATGGCATGAGTCACACCGCCGGCATCCGCCAGGCACAGAAGCTGAAGACGCGTCAGACCCTGCTCGACGCCGCTCTCGGCCTGCTGGAGCACCAGAGCCTGAGCAGCCTGGGCCTGCGCGAGGTGACACGGACCGCGGGCGTCACCCCCACGGCCTTCTACCGGCACTTCGACGACATCGCCTCGCTCGGTGTGGCCCTAGTCGAACAGACGCTCGGCAGCCTGCACGGAATGATCGGCGCGATCCTCGCCGAGACCGGCGACAGCGAGGTGCGGCTGGACCGCAGCGTCGACCTGATAGCGCGCCATGTCCGGGAGCAGCCCGCCCACTTCCGCTTCATCGCCCGCGAGCAGCACGGCGGGGTCGGCCCGGTCCGCGAGGCCATAGCGGCACAGCTCCGGCTGTTCGCCGAGGAGGTGGCGGCGGCGCTCGCGGACGAACCCGAGTCACGTGGCTGGCACGAGGAGGATCTGCTGATGCTGGGCGGCCTCTACGTCGACCACATGGTGATCACCGCGTCGGCGATGCTGGACGCCGGCCCGGACGGCGACACGCAGGTGGCCAGGACCGCCCGGCGCCGCCTGCGGCTGGTCACCCTCGGCCGCCTGCACTGGCTGGACGCCCCCTCGCCGGACGCCGGCTCCTGAGGCATCCTCCCCGGGCCGGGCACCGCCCCCAGGCCCCCTCGCCGGACGCCGGGTCCTGAGGCACGCCCCCCGGGCCGGACACCGCCCCCACGCTCACCCCCCGCCCTCCCCGTACAGCGCCATCACCGCGGCGGCGTGCGCGGCCATCACCGCACGGGCCTCCGGCGGCGCCAGCACCTCCACGTTCGGACCGAAGGAGAGCAGGGAGCGCGCCCACTCCACCGACTCCACGGCGAGATCGGCCCTGAGCCACGCGCCCTCCCGCTCCTCGGGTCTCGGCTCCCCCGTGAGCACGCCGGCGTTCAGGCGCAGGAACAGGTCCAGCCGGGAGCGGTGCACCCGCACCCGGAGCATCACCGGTCCCTGCCGTTCCTCGACCTGCCGGCGCAGCTCCTCCCAGACCTGCGCCAGTTCCACGCCCGGCCTGCGGACCACCGGCTCCCGCGTCGGGACGGCCTCGCGCACCCGGTCCGCGCGGAAGAGCCGCGGTTCCCCGTCCCGGTCGGCGACCAGGTACCAGACGCCCGCCTTCACCACCAGGCCGTACGGATCGACGGTGTAGGCGCGGGCGGTCCGCGTACCGCTGTGCCGGTAGCGCAGCCGCAGCCGCCGGTCGGCGAACACGGCGTCGTGCAGATCGCCGATGTCGACCGTGGCGGGCTTCCCGCCCATCCAGCGCACGGGGTCGACGAGGATGCGCCGGCTGGTCAGCTCGGCGGCGGGCCGGTGCGGGGCGGGCAGCGCGGCCATCACCTTGCGCAGGGCGGATCCGATCGCCTCGTCGAGTCCGAGCGCGGCGTGGGCGCCGTCCGCGGCCAGCACGAAAAGGGCGCGCGCCTCGTCGGCGGTGAGCCCGGTGACGTCCGTGCGGAACCCCGGCAGCAGGGCGATGCCGCCGTGCCGGCCGCGTTCGGCGTAGACGGGCACGCCGGACGCGGAGAGCGCCTCGACGTCCCGGTAGATGGTGCGTACGGACACGTCGAAGCGCTCGGCCAGCTCGGTGGCGGGCACGAGCCCCCGGGTCTGGAGCAGCAGCAGGATCGAGAGCAGCCGGTCGGATTTCACCGGTCCAGCATCCCCCGGGCCGAGCGGGTACGGCCGTCGGCCGTGGCCGGCCCCGCCCGTACCGGTGTCAGCTGCGCGGGGCGCGGGCGAGCTGGCGGGACTGGGCGACCAGCCGGTCCGCGCTGTCCCAGACCTCGGCGTCCTCCTCCAGGAAGCCGCCTGCCAGGTTGCGGGTGGTGATGGAGACCCGCAGGGGGCCCGGGGCGGGGCGGCAGCGGATGTGGGCGGTGAGCTCGATGGTCGGGGTCCAGCCCTTGAGCCCGAGCTCGAACGAGGTCGGCGGCAGCGCGTCGACGGTGAGGAGCAGCGAGAGCGGGTCGGCGTCGCGGCCGTCCGCGAGCCCGAACCAGCCGCGCATCTCACCCTTGCCGGACGGCTGCCCGACGGCCCAGCCGACGGTGGCGGGGTCGAGCTTGATGTCGAGCCGCTCGGTGATGGCGGAGCTGCCGGGGATCGGGGCGTTGCCGTCGCTCGCGCCGAGGCAGTGTTCGCGGGGCGGGATGACCGGCGGCTCGGCCGCTGTGCGGATGTCGTCGGTCAGGGCGTCCAGGTCGCCGTAGGTGGCGATGACCCGGATGCGCTCGACCTCCGTGCCGTCCTCGGCGTACTGGAAGAGGGATGCCTGACCGGTGGAGAGGGTGCGTCCGCTGCGGACGGTCTGGGTACGGATCACCGCCGGGCCGGGGACGGACGCGGTGAGGTAGTGCGCCGAGACCGAGAAGGGGTCCGCGTGCGGCAGGGCCTCACTGAGCGCGCGGCCGAGCATGGCCAGCAGGTAGCCGCCGTTGACGGCGTGGATGATCGTCCAGCCCGCCGAGAGCTCGGCGTCGTAGACGCCTTCCTCGCGGAGGGTGACGGCGGTGTCCCGGTCGAACTCGCTGTCACCGATGGATGCCTGCGCGGCCGGTGCCGCCTGCGTTGCTGCCTGTGCCATGCAACGCACCGTACACCGATCCTATTACTGAGCGGTAGCTTTTCCGGAGCGGCAGCTTTTTCGGCCGGTGGGGCAGTCGGCGGCTCTTTCGGCCGGCGAAAGGCGGCAGCTCGTTCGGCCGCCGAACGCGGAGCGGCCTACGCCTCGTCCGCCGTCGCCGAGCGCCGGTTGTAGGCGCGTGGGGCCCGCCAGTGGTAGCGCAGCGCCAGAAGCCGCAGGACGAGGGCCGTGATCACCGCGCAGCCGCTGGTGACGGCGTTGAGCGCGTCGAAGCGGATGCACAGCACGGTCATGGTCGCCCCGACGATGGCGGGCACCGCGTACAGATCGCGGTCCCAGCGCAGCAGCGACGGCACCTCGTTGGCCAGGACGTCGCGCAGTACACCGCCGCCCACCGCGGTGGCGAGGCCCAGCGCCGCCGACGCGGTGAGCCCGAGGCCGTAGTCGTACGCCTTCACCGTCCCCGTGACGCAGAAGAGGCCGAGGCCGGCGGCGTCGAAGACGTTGACGCCGACCTGGATCCGTTCGACCTGCGGGTGCAGGAAGAAGACCAGGCCGGCGGCGAGCAGCGGGGTGGTGAAGTACCCGAGGTCGGTGAAGGCGGCGGGCGGCACCGCGCCGATGATCAGGTCACGGAACAGCCCTCCGCCCAGCGCGGTCACCTCGGCGAGCACCGCGATGCCGAAGACATCGAAGTTCTTGCGTACGGCGAGCAGAGCGCCGGAGATCGCGAAGACGAAGATTCCGACGATGTCGAGCGCATGCTGGACGGAGGGCGTGAACAGTTCGTTGAGCACCGGGCAATTGTGCCGGTCCTACTCCTTGGGGTTGTCCCCCGAGGTCCCGGAGGCTTCCGAGGGGGTCTCGGGCGCGGCCTTCGCGACCGGCTCGGCGACTTCCTCGACCGTGTCCGCCTCCGCGACCGGCTCGGCGGCCGTTTCCGCCTCCGCGACCGGCTCGGGGGCCTCCTCGGCGACCGGCTCCGGGGCCGGTCCGGCGACCGCGACCGCCTCCACGTCCGGCTCGACGGCCTCCGCGACCGTGACCGGCGCGGCCTTCGCCACCAGTTCGACCGCCTCCCGGGCCCCGGCCAGCACCTGCTCCCCCGGCACCTGGTCCGGAGCGTTCTCCGGGTGGTGGCAGGCGACCTGGTGGCCGGTCTTCAGCGCGATGAGCGGCGGCTCCTGCGTCTTGCAGACCTCCGTCGCCTTCCAGCACCGGGTGTGGAAGCGGCAGCCGCTGGGCGGCGAGATCGGCGAGGGCACGTCGCCCTTGAGCAGGATGCGCTCGCTCTTCGCCCCGCGCCGCCGCGGGTCCGGCACCGGCACCGCGGACATCAGGGCCTTGGTGTACGGGTGCATGGGCGCCGAGTACAGCGACTTGCGGTCGGCCAGCTCGACGATCTTGCCCAGGTACATCACCGCGATGCGGTCCGAGACGTGCCGGATGACCGAGAGGTCGTGCGCGATGATCACGTACGTGAGCCCGAGCTCGTCCTGGAGGTCGTCCAGCAGGTTGACCACCTGGGCCTGGATCGACACGTCCAGCGCCGAGACCGGTTCGTCGGCGACGACGAGCTTCGGGCGCAGGGCCAGCGCGCGGGCGATGCCGATGCGCTGGCGCTGACCGCCGGAGAACTCGTGCGGGTAGCGGTTGTAGTGCTCGGGGCTGAGCCCGACCAGCGACAGCAGCTCCTGGACGTGGTTCTTGAGACCGCCCTCGGGCTCGACGCCCTGGAGCTTGAACGGCGCGCTGACGATCGTGCCGATCGTGTGCCGCGGGTTCAGCGAGGAGTACGGGTCCTGGAAGATCATCTGGACGTCGCGGCGCATCGGCCGCAGCTTGCCCATGGACAGGTGCGTGATGTCCCGGCCCTCGAACTCGACCTTCCCGCCCGTCGGTTCGATCAGCCGGGTGATGAGCCGGCCCATCGTCGACTTGCCGCAGCCGGACTCGCCGACGACGCCCAGGGTCTCCCCCGGGTACACCTCGAAGTCGATGCCGTCGACCGCCTTGACCGCGGCGGTCTGCCGTCCCAGCAGCCCCTTGCGGATCGGGAAGTGCTTGACCAGGCCCTCGACCTTGAGCAGCGGCTCGCGTGAAGAGGTCGCCTGTTCCGGGATCTTCACGTCCTTCTCCAGCACCGGGGGATCCTTCTTCTCGCTCACGTCGCTCACCTCACTCGCCTCGCTCACAGCTTCGGCGCAATCTCTTCGGTCCAGATCCTGGTCCGCTCCTCCGGTGCCATGTGGCAGGCGGAGAAGTGGCCGTCGCCGACCAGTTCCAGTTCGGGACGCGTCGTGCGGGTGACGTTGTCCTTGGGAATGTCCGCGTACGGGCAGCGCGGGTTGAAGGCGCAGCCGCTCGGGACGTTGATCAGCGACGGCGGCTGGCCCTTGACGGGGATCAGCCGCTCGGTCTGCTCGCGGTCGATGCGCGGCATCGAGGTGAGCAGGCCCCAGGTGTACGGGTGCTGGGCCTCGTAGAAGACCTTCTCCGCCGGGCCGCGCTCGATGCACCGGCCGCCGTACATCACCAGGAGCTCGTCGGCCATCTCGGCGACGACCCCCAGGTCGTGGGTGATCATGATGACGGCGGAGCCGAACTCCTTCTGCAGGTCCCGGATCAGGTCCAGGATCTGCGCCTGGACGGTGACGTCCAGGGCGGTGGTCGGCTCGTCGGCGATGAGCAGTTCCGGGTTGTTGACCAGGGCCATGGCGATCATGGCGCGCTGGCGCATACCGCCGGAGAACTCGTGCGGGTGGGAGTCGACCCGCTTGTGCGGCTCGGGGATGCCGACACGGTCGAGCATCTCGATGGCACGGGTGCGGGCGATCTTCTTGCTGACCTTGTTGTGGACGCGGTACGCCTCCACGATCTGCGCGCCGACCGAGAAGTACGGGTGCATCGCGGAGAGCGGGTCCTGGAAGATCATCGCCATCTTGCGGCCGCGCAGCTCGCGCACCCGGGCGTCGGACGCGCCGAGCAGCTCCTCGCCGTCCAGCCAGACCTCGCCGGATATCCGGGCGTTGGGGGCGGTGCGGTGCAGACCGAGCACGCCGAGCGAGGTGACGGACTTGCCGGAGCCGGACTCGCCCACGATGCCGAGGGTCTGTCCGGGCTTCACGTCGAAGCTGACGCCGTCGACCGACTTGACCAGGCCGTCATCGGTCTGGAAGTGGATGCGCAGATCCCGTACGGAGAGGAAGGCCTCGTCGGAACGCGGGCCGGCCACCGGCTCGCCCGGCGCCTCGGTCTTGGAAACCTCAGTCACGAGAGCCTCACCCTGGGGTCGATGGCGGCGTACACCAGATCCACCAGCAGATTGCATACGACGATGAAGAAGGCGGCGACGAGCGTCACGCCCATGACGATCGGAAGGTCGTTCTCCTGCACGCTCTTGATGGCGTACTGGCCGAGCCCGGGGAAGGAGAACACGGTCTCGGTGATGACGGCGCCTCCGACCAGCAGGCCGAAGTCCATGCCGAAGATGGTCACGATCGGGGTGAGCGCGGCCCGCAGACCGTGCTTGCCGATGACGCGGCTCTCCTTGAGGCCCTTGGCGCGGGCCGTACGGATGTAGTCCTCGCCCATCGTCTCCAGCATCCCGGCCCTGGTGATGCGGGCGTAGAGCGCGGAGTAGAGGAAGGCCAGGGAACACCACGGGATGAGCATGTTCCACGCCCACTCCAGCGGATCCTCCGTGAAGGGGACGTAGGTGATGGCTTCCCAGATGGGCCACTGCACGGTCAGCACGCCCAGGGCGAGCATGCCGGTGAAGAAGATCGGCAGGGAGACGCCGGCGAGCGCGACACCCATGAAGAAGCGGTCGAGGATCGAGCCCCGCTTCAGCGCGGAGACGACACCGATGGCCACACCGCTGATGAGCCAGATCACCGCGGCGCCGATGGCGAGCGAGAACGTGACCGGAATGCGCGCGGTCAGCTCGGGCCACACCTCGATGTGACGCTTGAAGGAGTATCCGAAGCACGGCACACCGCAGTGCGTGGCCTCCGGGCCGAACTGGAAGTCGGCGCCGACGAACAGCTGCTTGAGGAAGTGCCAGTACTGGATGTAGAGCGGCTGGTCGAGGCCGAGGTTCTGCTTGACCGCGAGGATGGACTGGGGATTGGCGTCCTTGCCCACGTACTGGGCCGCCAGTTGGTCCATCGTCTGCCCGGCCAGGCGGGGGACGAGGAAGAAGATCGCGAAGGTGACTGCGCTGACGATCAACAGCAGCAGTACCGCGCCGAAGACGCGTCGGATGATGTACGCAGCCACAGCTATCCGGCGCCGGTATCAGCCCGCCGGGGGTTACCCATGCGTGCGGACACCGTGCCTTCACCTGCCTTTCGGGACAATTCTGAGGGAGTCCGGTGGCCGCTCCCCGGGCCGCGTGTGCGGCCCGGGGAGCGGGGCCGTTCCTACTACTTGGCGGAACCCATCAGCACGTAGTCGTACATGCCGAGGTAGGCCTGGGTGACCGTGACGTTCGTCGCGGACTCCGGGCGGAGCAGCAGGTTCTTGCGGTAGATCAGCGGCACCGCGGTGGCGCCTTCGGCGACCGCCTTGTCGATGTCGCCCCAGGCCTTGGCGCGGGCGGCGTCATCGGTGGTGGCGATGCCGTCGTTGAGCATCTTGTTGATCTTCGGGTCGTTCAGTTCCTGGACGTTGTTGCCACCGGACGGCTTGATGGCCGAGCCGTTGATGATCTGGTCCAGGAAGCCGAAGCCGGTCGGCCAGTCGGCGCCCCAGGCGCTCATGATCATGCCGAGCTTGTTGGCGTGCACGTAGCTCGGGTTGCCCGCGAAGTTCTGGAAGTACTTGCCCGCCGGGAAGGTCTTGATCTCGGCGGTGACGCCGATCTTCTTCAGCGAGGCCTGCACCGCGGTGACCATGGCCATCTCGGCGGGGCGGTCGGAACGGGCCGAGATCTTGGTGGCGAAGCCGTTCGGCTTGCCACACTGCTTCAGCTCGTCCTTGGCCTTCGCCTCGTCGCCCTTGTGGCCGGCGGACTCGTACAGGTCGAACTTCGCGTAACCGTTGACCGTCGGGGGCAGCAGCGTCGTGGCGACGTCACCCTTCGGGTCGCCACCCTGCGCGGCCTGGATCGACGCCTTGTCGATGCCCCACTGCACGGCCTTGCGGCAGTGGATGTTGTCGAACGGCGCGACGTTGACGTTCAGACCGATGTACGAGGTGGCGCCCGCGTACGAGTTGTCGGTCTGCTTCTTCAGGTCGGCCTTGGTGAGGACCTTCGGCTGGGTCGCCGGGGCGACACCGGTGCCGGCGCCGTCAACGGTGATGTTGTCGGAGAGCAGGTTGTTGTCGACCGTCTCCTGCTTCACCTTGAAGCGGATCGTCACCTTGTCCGGCAGGGCCGGGCGCAGCGTGTCCGTCTTGGCGTCCCAGTTCGAGTTGCGCACGAGGGTCGCGCCGCGGCCCTCGTCGTAGGACTCGAACTTGTACGGGCCCGAGGACACGATCTTCTTGACGTAGTCGGCGCCCTTGTCCTTCGCGGCCGGCACGGGGGCCGTCTGCGAGAAGGTCGCCAGGTAGTCGAAGTCCGCGAAGGCGTCCTTCAGCTTGAAGATGATCGTGGAGTCGTCCGGCGTCTCGATGGAGGCGATGCCGGCCGGGTTCTTGTCCTTGTACGGACCCTTGTACTTGTCGCCGCCGATGAGGTGGGCCTTGAAGTACGTCGGGCCGTTGGACAGGGCCTCCGGCGCGAAGTTGGAGCGCTCGACGGCGTACTTGACGTCCTTCGAGGTGATCGGGGTCCCGTCCTCGTACTTGAGACCCTTCTTCAGCGTGTAGGTCCAGGTCTTCGCGTCCGGGCTCGCCTTGCCGAGGCTCTCGGCGAGGTCCGGGACGACCTCGAGGCCCTCCTTGCCGGCAGCCGGCTTGAAGGACGTCAGCGTCCGGCCGTACAGGCGGGAGAAGTTCTGCACCCAGCCGTAGTACGTGTTGCCGGGGTCGAGGGAGTCGGGCTCGTCCGACATCTCGAGCTTGAGGGTCCCGCCCTTCTTGTCCGACTTGTTGACGATGGACGTCAGCGCCGCGTCGGTCGCGCCCTTGCCGCCCTTGCCGCCCTTGGCGGCACCGTCGTCGTCCCCGCCGCCGCACGCGGAAGCTCCGAGCATCAGGACCACAGCTGTGGCGACCACCGCTGTCGTTTTTCTGGTCTTCACGTGAGGAAATCCCCCTCATTCGATGGTTGCCGTGGCTTGTCGCACCACGTTGTGACGATCACCCGGGCACTACTTACTACGAGGATCGAGGGCATCACGCAGCCCGTCTCCCAGCAGGTTGAACGCCAGGACCGTGACGAAGATGGCCACGCCCGGCACGATCATGTACATCGGGTCGTTCTCGTAGAAGTCGATCGCGTTGGTGAGCATCCCGCCCCAGGAGGACTGCGGCGGCGCGATACCGACACCCAGGTAGCTGAGCCCCGCCTCGAAGAGGATGTTCGAGGGGATGAGCAGCGTGGAGTAGACCAGGATCGGCGCCACCAGGTTCGGCAGCAGCTCCCGGAAGAGAATGAAGGGCCCGCGTGCGCCCAACGACCGTGCGGCTTCGACGAATTCGCGATTGCGCAGGCTCATGGTCTGGGCCCGGACGATACGGCCCATGTACGGCCAGCTGAAGAAGCCGATCACGAAGATCAGTACGGCGATCCGCAGCGGCAGTCCCTCCAGGCCGAACGCGCCGTCCTGCAGCGCCGCCGAGATGGAGATCGCGAAGAGCAGCAGCGGGAACGCCAGGAAGGTGTCCATCATGCGGCTGATGAGGGTGTCCACCCAGCCGCCGTAGAAGCCCGACACCACGCCGAAGAAGACGCCGATCACCACGGAGAGCAGGGTGGCTCCGACCGCGACGACCAGGGACACCCAGGAACCCTCGATGATCCGGGTCATGATGTCGCGGCCGTACTGGGGCTCGACGCCGAAGGGGTGGCTCCAGCTGATGCCGCCCCAGTCGCCCTTGGGGGCCAGCAGCGCGGGATCGATGAGGTCCTGGTGGAACTCGTTGGGGTCCAGTCCGAAGACGGCCTGGATCGGCTTGGAGAGCACGGCGAGCAGGATCAGCAGGATGACAACGATGCCGCCCGCCACCGCCACCTTGTCGCGCTTGAAGCGCGTCCAGGCGATCTGTCCGAGCGAACGGCCTTCGATCTGGCTCTGTTTGACTCCCGTGAGTACTGCCTCCGGCTGCGCCTCGGCAGCCGAACCGGTGGTCTCGATCGGTGCGGTCACAGTGCCTCTGACCCCTCCCGCCGGCGGTGGCCGGCCCCTACTCGCCGCGGTAACGGCCTGGCGCGTGTCAGCCGGGATGCTTGATCCGGCTGATGTGTTCGGTGCGATGGATACGTCGGTGAAATGACCGCCGGTGCAACCTCGTACAAAGGGCGGACGATCCCCACTAGCCGGGAGTCTTCAATGCGATCGCGATCACCCGCCAGACCTGACGGGGAATGTTTGCTCAACCGTGATGCGGTCAGTGAGCTTCCGTTATCCGGACAGCTTGATCGAGTGAGCGGACTACTCGGCCGCTAATCCACCAGAACGGACATGCCGCCCAACGAGCGCTATTGGGTGGCGATTTGGGTGAGCGCGGCGGACGTCTTGTCCGTCCGGGAGTCGTTTGTCCGTTCGCCGGACGGGCGCGGGCGGGCCTAGTAGGCGCGCGGGGCGGGACCGGGCGGCTGCGGGTAGCCGTAACCGGGAGCGACGACGGCGCCACCGCCGGCCGGGGCGTGCGGCTCGCGGTCGTAGAACGGCCGGGAGTTGGCGCGCAGCCACATCGCGACCGGGTCGTACTCGTCGGACATCGCGACCGTGGAGACCGGGAGGCCCTCCGGGACGGCGCCGATGGACTGCTGCATCATCGCCCGCACGGCGTCGACGGACGGCCCGCTCGTGTCGTACAGATCGAGGCCGATGGCGAGGTAGGGGACGCCGAGCGCGGGCTGCACCCAGGCGCGGCGCAGCGAGCGGATCGCGGGGGTGCGGTGGGCGTTCTGCGTGAGCTGGGCGTAGAACTGCGGGATCTCGACGGCGGGGGCGCTGATCCGCAGCGGGCCCGCCGGCATCCTGTCCAGACCGGTGGCGATCCGGCGCAGGTCCAGCCACGGGATGCCCACGCCCCCGCCCTGGGCGTGCGGGTTCAGCCAGATGCCCCAGCGGTCGGGGAACAGGGCGCGGGCGATGTCGCGGCCGCTCACGAGCTCGTGGTCCCGGTTCCAGCCGCTGGCGGAGAGCTCCTGGGCCGAGGTGACACAGGGGGCGTAGCCGAGGCCGTCGACCTCCATGTTGCCGTACTGGGCGTCGGGTGAGCCGGCCCGGCCGTGCCAGAGGAGCATCCAGACCCGGTCGGCCGCCAGCGCCTGGAGGAGCGCCTCGTACGCGTCGTAGCGCCCGGGCGTCACCTGGCGCAGCATGTGCTCGACCTTTCCCCGGGCACTCGGCTCCGCTCGAGCAGCGGAGACCCCATCGGCCGCCCCCATGCCTGACGCACTCACCCTGGGTCCCGCCCCTCTTCGATCCAACGTGTCGGCCTGCCGCTCCCGGGGCTCTCGGGGACGGCGCGGTGCCGAGCACCCGCCATCAAACCAGCTTATGCGGCGGCCCTGACACCGACTTGACTCCACGGGCCCGGGCCGTCGTCCCGGGCCGCGGTTCCTGCCGTGCCGCTACTCGGCGGGGCGCTGATAGAACGGCCGCACCCGGGCCCGCATCCAGTCGGCGACCGGGTCCTGGGCGACGTCGAGCAGCACCAGGTTGACCGGCCACGGCACCTCGACGCGCCCCAGCGCCCGCCCCAGGGCGTCCATGGGGGCGTTGCGCCCGGCTCCGTCCCAGGTGGAGAACTCGATGCCGACGAAGAGGACGGGGTCGCCGCCCTCGATGCTGGCCAGGGCGCGCCGGGCACTGAGGACGACGCCGCTCTCCTCGAACTCGCCGGCCGCCGCGGAGAGGAAGTCGACGGGGTCCTCCTGCCAGTCCGGCTCGTACAGCCGGACCCGGCCGCCGCTGGCCGGTCCGTCCAGCACGGTGCGGCCGGCCCGGCAGAGCTCGGCGACGGCGGGCGGGGGAAGGGGCACGCCGACCGCGCCGCCCGGGTTCACCGCGATCCCGAGCTGCGGCGGCAGCCCGCGCGCGAACTCGCGCGCGGGCGCCACGGTGAACGACATATGGGCGCCGACGCAGGTGAGGAACTGCTGCTCGGAGCTGAACACGGGGACGTAGGGCGCGCCCTCGACGTCCAGCGTCGGCAGGTCCAGGTCGGTGGCGTCCGGGGAGCCGCCGTTGGGCAGCGGCACCCAGAGGTGGCTGCGGCCGAGCACCTCCACCAGGCGGCCGCCCGCCTCGGGGCTGCCGAGCGAGGCGCTCAGCACTTCTTCGAGCTCGTTGGCCGGCCATCCGCCCTGCGGATGGGTCCGGGCCGGTGCCGGAATGTCCACTGTCTCCCTCTCTCACCCCATGTCGTGCAGCAAGAGGTTAACGCCGCGCCCGCGCAGGCCCGCCGCCCGCACACCCGCTGTCCAGCCATCGGACGGCTCTCTTTCAGGCCTCACCCTGTGCGTCTGCGAAGGTGATCCGCTTCAGCAGGCCCGCCGCCTCCCGGTCCAGCAGCACCGCCGAGGAGCATCCGAGCGGCAGGAGGCCCGATTCGGTGTCCCGCAGCAGCCGGCCCACGGCCCTGCGGTGCCGGGCGAACGCGTAGCCGGAGACTCCGCGCCCCCGCTCGCGCTGCCCCTCCCTCGCCGTCCGCGGGGTCACGTCGAGCAGCACGAGGTGCAGGGTGCGGCCACGGCGCCGGGCGTCGCGGGCCAGCCAGCCGCGCACCCAGGACTGGGTGCCGCAGTCGTGCACGACGACGGAGGCCCCGGAGCGCAGCACCCGCCACAGTCCCCAGTAGTGGGCGACGCGGACGAGCGGGCGGTAGAGGGCGTACGGGAGTAAGCGGGGCAGCAGGGCGGCCCAGCGGTCCCTGGTGTCCTGGGAGTCGATGGACCGGGCCGAGACGGCCCGCCGGATGAGCGTCGATTTTCCGCTTCCGGGCAGTCCGGAGACCACCACCACGTCGCCCGCCGCGAAGTGCAGGCCGCGCGGGCTGCGCCCCTCCCGCCTGCGCAGATCCCGTACGACGGGCGCGTGCGGGCCCAGCGTCTCCCTGGCCGGCACACCCTGCTGTGCGGGGAGTGCGCCCTGTGCGACCCCCGCGGTCGTCACGTACCGCTGCAACGTCATCGCCCTCCCCCTGCCGACCGGCCCACACCTGTCCCGAGAAGTGTAAAGAAAAGGTAATGCGGCACAACCGTCCGACCCGCCCGATCCCGCGAGAGACCGGGATCGGTACCGACCCCCCACTCTCCCGCAATGCGTGCGATGATGACCCCCGTCAACTGCATAAAGGCCGCTCGAATCCGCGCGGGAGAGTCCCGGTCACCGTGCCGGGCGCCGAAGGAGCAAGATCCTCCCTTGAATCTCTCAGGCCCCGTACCGCGTGGATGAGGCAGATCTGAAAAGCGAGCCGCCCTGCGGCTCCACCCAAGGTGCAAGCCGAACCCCTCCGGGGCCTCTCGGCGAACCTCTCAGGTTCCGATGACAGATGGGGAGGGATCGTCCACGTCGTCATGCCCTGGGAGCCTTATCCATGAGCACCGCCCCCCGCCTCACAGCCCTCGATGCCCTGCACCGTTCGCTGGGCGCGACCATGACCGACTTCGCGGGCTGGGACATGCCGCTGCGGTACGCCAGTGAGCGCGACGAGCACAACGCCGTGCGCACGAAGGCCGGCCTGTTCGACCTGTCCCACATGGGCGAGATCACCGTCACCGGTCCCGAGGCCGTGGCGCTGCTGAACTTCGCGCTCGTCGGCAACATCGGCACCGTCTCCGTCGGCCGCGCCCGCTACACGATGATCTGCGCCGAGGACGGCGGCATCCTGGACGACCTGATCGTCTACCGGCTCGGCGAGACCGAGTACATGGTGGTGGCCAACGCCGGCAACGCGCAGACCGTGCTGGACGCGCTCACCGCGCGGGCCGAGGGCTTCGACGCCCAGGTGCGCGACGACCGTGACGCGTACGCGCTGATCGCCGTCCAGGGCCCCGAGTCCCCCGCCATCCTGGCCGCGGTCACCGAGGCCGACCTGGACGGCCTGAAGTACTACGCCGGCCTGCCCGGCACGGTCGCCGGGGTTCCCGCGCTCATCGCCCGTACCGGCTACACCGGCGAGGACGGCTTCGAACTGTTCGTCGCCCCCGAGCACGCAGAGCGGCTGTGGAAGGCCCTCACCGAGGCGGGCGCCTCCCGTGGCCTGATCCCGTGCGGGCTCTCCTGCCGCGACACGCTGCGCCTGGAGGCGGGCATGCCGCTGTACGGGCACGAGCTGACCACCGCGCTGACGCCGTTCGACGCCGGTCTGGGCCGGGTGGTGAAGTTCGAGAAGGAGGGCGACTTCGTGGGCCGCAAGGCCCTGGAGACCGCCGCCGAGCGCGCCGAGACCGCCCCGCCCCGCAAGCTCGTCGGTCTGGTGGCCGAGGGGCGCCGGGTGCCGCGCGCGGGCTTCCCGGTCGTCGCGGACGGCCAGGTCATCGGCGAGGTCACCTCGGGCGCGCCCTCGCCCACCCTCGGCAAGCCGATCGCCATGGCGTACGTCGACGCCGCCCACGCCACGCCCGGCACCGAGGGTGTCGCCGTGGACATCCGGGGCAGCCACGAACCGTACGAGGTCGTGGCGCTGCCGTTCTACAAGCGCCGTAAGTAGCGCCACGGGCGTGACGGAGCAAGGCTCACGTGACGCAGTCGTATCTCACACCGTAAGACCACCGTTCATCAGCACTCCCCCGCGTACAGGAGAATTCAGGTCATGAGCAACCCCCAGCAGCTGCGGTACAGCAAGGAGCACGAGTGGCTGTCGGCCGTCGAGGACGGTGTGGCCACGATCGGCATCACGGAGCACGCGGCCAACGCGCTCGGTGACGTCGTCTACGTCCAGCTCCCCGAGGTCGGTGACACGGTGACCGCGGGCGAGACCTGCGGCGAGCTGGAGTCGACCAAGTCGGTCAGCGACCTGTACTCGCCGGTGACGGGCGAGGTCACGGCCGCGAACCAGGACGTCGTGGACGACCCGTCGCTGGTGAACTCCGCTCCGTTCGAGGGCGGCTGGCTGTTCAAGGTACGCGTCGCGGAGGAGCCGAAGGACCTGCTCTCCGCCGACGAGTACACCGAGTTCTCCGGCAACTGAGACCCCAAGGGACCACCTGATGTCGCTTCTCAACTCCTCCCTCCACGAGCTGGACCCGGACGTCGCCGCCGCTGTCGACGCCGAGCTCCACCGTCAGCAGTCCACCCTCGAGATGATCGCCTCGGAGAACTTCGCTCCCGTCGCGGTCATGGAGGCGCAGGGCTCCGTCCTGACCAACAAGTACGCCGAGGGCTACCCCGGCCGCCGCTACTACGGCGGCTGTGAGCACGTCGACGTGGTCGAGCAGATCGCGATCGACCGCATCAAGGCGCTCTTCGGCGCCGAGGCCGCGAACGTGCAGCCGCACTCCGGTGCGCAGGCCAACGCCGCCGCGATGTTCGCGCTGCTGAAGCCGGGCGACACGATCATGGGCCTGAACCTGGCGCACGGCGGTCACCTGACCCACGGCATGAAGATCAACTTCTCCGGCAAGCTCTACAACGTGGTCCCGTACCACGTCGACGACACCGGCACCGTGGACATGGCCGAGGTCGAGCGCCTCGCCAAGGAGTCCAAGCCGCAGCTGATCGTGGCCGGCTGGTCCGCCTACCCCCGCCAGCTGGACTTCGCCGCCTTCCGCCGCATCGCGGACGAGGTCGGCGCGTACCTGATGGTCGACATGGCGCACTTCGCCGGTCTGGTCGCCGCGGGCCTGCACCCCAACCCGGTGCCGCACGCCCACGTCGTCACGACCACCACGCACAAGACCCTCGGCGGTCCGCGCGGCGGCGTGATCCTCTCCACGCAGGAGCTCGCGAAGAAGATCAACTCGGCGGTCTTCCCGGGTCAGCAGGGCGGCCCGCTGGAGCACGTGATCGCGGCCAAGGCGGTCTCGTTCAAGGTCGCGGCGACCGATGAGTTCAAGGAGCGCCAGCAGCGCACCCTGGACGGCGCCCGGATCCTCGCCGAGCGCCTGGTGCAGCCGGACGTCACCGAGGTCGGCGTCTCCGTCCTGTCCGGCGGCACGGACGTGCACCTGGTCCTCGTGGACCTGCGCAACTCCGAGCTGGACGGCCAGCAGGCCGAGGACCGGCTCCACGAGCTGGGCATCACGGTCAACCGGAACGCCATCCCCAACGACCCGCGGCCGCCCATGGTCACCTCGGGCCTCCGGATCGGCACGCCGGCGCTCGCCACCCGCGGTTTCCAGGCGGCGGACTTCACCGAGGTCGCCGAGATCATCGCCTCGGCCCTCAAGCCGTCGTACGACGCGGACGACCTGAAGGCCCGCGTCGTCGCGCTCGCCGACAAGTTCCCGCTGTACCCCGGTGTGAAGTAGTCGAACCGGCGTATTTGCACGTTGGGGAGGGGCACCGCGCACACTGAACAGTGAGCGCGGTGCCCCATCCCTTGTCCCCGCTCTTCGGGCCCACCCCGCCCGTACCGCACCACCCGGCAGACAACGGCGTCTACCAACCCTTAGGAGTCCCCCCGTGGCCATCTCGGTCTTCGACCTGTTCTCGATCGGCATCGGCCCGTCCAGCTCCCATACGGTCGGCCCCATGCGCGCGGCCCGTATGTTCGCGCGCCGGCTGAAGAACGAGGGCCTGCTGGCCCACACCGCCTCGATACGCGCCGAACTCTTCGGCTCCCTCGGCGCCACCGGCCACGGCCACGGCACCCCCAAGGCCGTCCTGCTCGGCCTGGAGGGCGAGTCCCCCCGTACCGTCGACGTCGAAACGGCGGACGCCCGCGTCGACGCCATCCGGAGCACCGGCCGGATCAATCTCCTCGGCATGCACGAGATCGCCTTCGACGCCGACAAGCAGCTGGTCCTGCACCGCCGCAAGAGGCTTCCGTACCACGCCAACGGCATGACCGTCTTCGCGTACGACCACGAGGGCGCCTTGCTGCTGGAGAAGACCTACTACTCGGTCGGCGGCGGCTTCGTCGTCGACGAGGACGCCGTCGGCGAGGACCGGATCGTCCCCGACGACACCGTCCTCAAGCACCCCTTCCGCACGGGCGACGAGCTGCTGCGCCTCGCCCGCGACACCGGTCTGTCGATCTCCTCCCTGATGCTGGAGAACGAGCGCGCCTGGCGCACGGAGGACGAGATCCGCTCCGGGCTGCTCGACATCTGGCGTGCCATGCAGTCGTGCGTCTCGCGCGGCATGTCCCGCGAGGGCATCCTGCCCGGCGGCCTCAAGGTCCGCCGCCGCGCGGCGAACACCGCCCGCCAGCTGCGCGCCGAGGGCGACCCGCAGACCCACGCGATGGAGTGGATCACCCTCTACGCGATGGCGGTCAACGAGGAGAACGCCGCGGGCGGCCGCGTCGTCACCGCCCCGACCAACGGCGCTGCCGGCATCATCCCGGCGGTGCTGCACTACTACATGAACTTCGCGGCCGGGGGGGCCACCGAGGCGGAGAAGGACGACAGCGTCGTCCGCTTCCTCCTGGCGGCCGGCGCCATCGGCATGCTGTTCAAGGAGAACGCCTCCATCTCCGGCGCCGAGGTCGGCTGCCAGGGCGAGGTCGGCTCCGCCTGCTCCATGGCCGCGGGCGCCCTCGCCGAGGTCCTGGGCGGCACCCCCGAGCAGGTCGAGAACGCCGCCGAGATCGGCATGGAGCACAACCTGGGCCTGACCTGCGACCCGGTCGGCGGTCTCGTCCAGATCCCGTGCATCGAGCGCAACGGCATGGCGGCCGTGAAGGCCGTCACCGCGGCGAAGATGGCGCTGCGCGGCGACGGCAGCCACAAGGTCTCCCTCGACAAGGTCATCAAGACCATGAAGGAGACGGGCGCCGACATGAGCGTGAAGTACAAGGAGACCGCCCGGGGCGGTCTCGCGGTGAACATCATCGAGTGCTGAGACTCCGGGCGGGCGGCCCGTCCCTCGGCTATCCGCGCCTGGCCAGCGCTCTTCCACCGTTCAGGGCGGACGCTGCCTGCGTTGCCCGTGCACGGAAAGCCCCTGCGGCTCCCCATGACCGGCGGGGCCCGCGCGCATCCCTCCGGCCGGCTCGCGGTGCGGGGCCGCCCCGGGGGGAGGACGACCGCCGGGGCGTGCACGCGCCGGGCTCACGGCAGCACCTCGCGCGACCGGACAGGGGAGCCTGGCGTGCAGTGGGGTAGCTTGCCTTTCCGTACTCGAGCGACAGCATGTGCCGCCGGCCATTCACGTGGGGCGGGCGTGCCGGGGGAAGGGCTCTTCCATGCGGGACAGCGGAATGGACGAACTGGGTGAGGCGCTGGCCGCTGCGGAGGCCGCGCCGCCGGTGGAGTCCGTCGACGTCATCGCCGCGACTCTGCGCAGACAGCTCGGGGCCCGGTCGGTGTCGTTCCTGATCACCGACTACACGGGTGCCTCCGTCGTCCGCCTGGGCACCGCGGACGACATCGACGTGGAGTGTCCCGCAGATCCGATCGCTGTCTCCGGCACCGTCTACGACAAGGTGATACGGGCCCAGCAACCGCATGTGGAGGCCATAGCGGGCGGCGCTTGGACCCGGGTGATCGCACCGGTCACCAATCGCGGCGACGCGCTCGGGCTGCTGGAGCTTCATCTGCCCTACCACCCCGGCCCGGGCACCCTGCTGAAGATCAGCCGGAGCGCCCACGCCCTGTCCTACATCGTCATCGCGAACCGGCCCTTCACCGACCTGTACCAGTGGGGCCGCCGCACCGCCCCGCTGAGCCTGGCCGCCGAGATCCAGTACCAGCTGCTGCCGACCTCTTTGGCCTGCGAGGCCGCCCAGTTCGCGGTCGCGGGGGCCTTGGAGCCGGCCGAGCACGTCGGCGGCGACACCTTCGACTACGTCATAGACCGCGACCACGTGCAGCTGTCCGTCACCGACGCCATGGGCCACGACGTCGACGCCGCCCTCCTGGCCACCCTGCTCGTCGGCGCACTGCGCCGCGCCCGCAGACAGGGAGCCGACCTCGCCGAACAGGCACGGGCCGCCGACCTGGCCGTGGCCGAGCACAGCGGCGGCCGCTACGCCACCGGACAACTGCTGCGGATCAGCCTCCACGACGGTCGCACCGAGTTCATCAACGCCGGCCACCCCTGGCCCCTGCGCCTGCGCGCCGGGAAGGCCGAGGAGATCGCACCGGCCATCGACATGCCCTTCGGTTTCCTGGCCCCCCACACCTACACGGTCCAGCGCCTGGACCTGAGGAAGGGGGACCGGCTGATCATGCTCACCGACGGAATGCAGGAGCGCAGCGCCGCGCATCTCGATCTGCCCGGCCTCATCGAGAGCACGCAGGACCTGCACCCGCGGGAGGCCGCCCGTGTGCTGATCGAGCACGTCGTCGACGCCCATGACGGCGTCCTGCACGACGACGCCACCGTGATGTGCCTGGACTGGTACGGCACCGAGTCCACCCGCCGCGACGCCGACCACGGTGCCGACGTCACCGACGCCTCTCCCGCGGCCGTCCAGCACACCGCACCCCCAGGGGCTGCGGACCCCCGGCGGTGAGGTCGCCCGCCACGTCCGCCCGAGGCCGTCCGGCCGGGGCCTGGGCGCCGCCCGGGACCTCCGGCCGACCGCCCGCGAGGGAACCCGGGAGCCGTCCGCCCACCCGCGCCCCGGTGGCTCCGGCGTCAAGACTTCAGCACGCTCCCACCCGGAACCGGCACCGCGGAGAGGCAGCCCGACGGCCGACGAATATGATCGACCCCATGTCGAAGCCTGACTCTCTGCTTGTTGACGTTGTCGCCCTGGTCGAATCCGGGCACAGCAATCAGATGTCGTTGACCGTGGTCGCCGGTGGTGCTGTCATCACGGGCCGGCTGGCTCCCGAAGCCGTCTGGAGGCAACGGGTGTCGGAGGTCCTGGCGGACTCGGCCCGCCTGAGCGACTTCTCCGCCGTGTTCACCACCCCGGCACCCGAGGAAGGACCCCCCACGCATCTGCACTTCCATGTGGCCCGGATTCTGCAGGGCACAGTGGGAATCCCGGAGACAGGCGGGATGTACCGGGTGGCGATCGAAGACGTCAGCGCCTGGACCATGGGCGACTTCAGCTACTCCGACCACTGACCTACCGCCGCGCCGGACAGACCCCGGCACGCGGTGAGGGTCCGACCGGCTGCGCCGGTCGGACCCTCACCGCTGCTTGCCCGCCGGTCAGGCGGCCACGGGGCCGCCGAGCATCGCGGACGCGTGTGTCAGCGGGTCGAGCACGCGGACGGGTGCCGGGGCCTGGGGAAGGCCGCGGCAGGTGAAGCCGAGCTGGGCCATGGCCCGAAGGACTTCGCCGGCGCTGAAGTCACGGCGGTCCTGGCGGGTGACGACCTGCCCGACCTGTTTGACGGGGTAGGTGCGCCGGCCGATGATCACCGACTCGCCGGAAACCTTCTCGGGCTTGATGCCGCTCATCGAATCCAGGACGCCGCTCCTGGTGAGGTCGAACGGGAAACGGGCGATGACACAGCGCATGATGCCTCACGGGGACGGAGGGGCGGGGAGATGGTCGTGTCGCGGTGAGGCGGTTCAGCCGGCCAGGGCGAGGATGCGCGGAGTGCTGCCGTGTGCGTCGGCGGCGGGCAGCGCCCAGGGCGAGCCGCCGCGCGCTGCGTGCTCGGCCCGGGGCATCGTGCTCACGGGCGCGGTGGGCGGCCTGTGGTCGCCGAGGATGTCGCGCAACTGGAGCCGGTCGGTGTAGTCGGGGCTGTCGCGTACCGCGGCGAGCCGGGCCCAGGTGACCAGTTGGGTCCCCGGGCCGTAGGGGTCGCAGACCAGCAGGTGCCCGGTGCGGGCACTGGCCATGACCGACAGGGCGACCTCGACGGTCATGTCGTCCCAGACCTGGGGTCCGCCCGTGCTCCCGGCGTCGGCCTCCGCCGTGCGCCCCGTGGGGGCCGTGGCCGAGCGGGGTCGCATCTGAACCAGCGTCAACGTGTGTCTCCTGCGGTGGTGGGTCAGTTTCCTGGTGACGGGAGAGCCCTCAGGCGGCCGCGTCGAAGGAGGACTGATGGGCGGTCACGCGCCGGGCGGCCGAGGCGGGGCTGCGCCGTCCGCGTGAGGACACGCCGCGCTGACGACGCGCGACGACCGGGGCGGTGATCGTCACGGGAATACCGGAGGGTGCCTGCGCGCCGGTGATCCGGCCGAGCTCCTCTTCGCCGGAGCGGACCTGGGTGGTCCGGGGCACGATGCCGGCGGCGGCCATGAGGCGGGTCATGTCGCGGCGCTGGTGAGGGGTGACCAGGGTGACGACGCTGCCGGACTCCCCGGCCCGGGCGGTACGCCCGCCGCGGTGGAGGTAGTCCTTGTGGTCGGTCGGCGGGTCGACGTTGACGACGAGGTCGAGGTTGTCGACGTGGATGCCGCGGGCGGCGACGTTCGTGGCCACGAGCACGGTGACGTGCCCGGTCTTGAACTGGGCCAGGGTCCGGGTGCGCTGCGGCTGCGACTTCCCCCCGTGCAGGGAAGCGGCCCGGACACCGCTGGCCAGCAGGTGGTCGGTGAGCTTGTCCACGGCCCGCTTGGTGTCCAGGAACATGATCACCCGGCCCTCGCGCGCCGCGATCTCGGTCGTCGTCCGGTGCTTGTCGGCGCCGTGGACGTGCAGGACGTGGTGCTCCATCGTGGTGACCGCGCCTGCGGACGGGTCGACGGAGTGGACTACCGGGTCGGTGAGATAGCGGCGGACCAGGCGGTCGACGTTGCGGTCGAGGGTGGCGGAGAACAGCATCCGCTGGCCCTCGGGGCGGACCTGGTCGAGGAGCGCGGTGACCTGGGGCATGAAGCCCATGTCGGCCATCTGGTCCGCCTCGTCCAGGACGGTGATCGCGACCTGGTCGAGTCGGCAGTCACCGCGGTCGATGAGGTCCTTGAGCCGGCCCGGTGTCGCGACGACGACCTCGGCGCCGTCACGCAGCGCGCGGGACTGCCTCCCGATCGACATTCCGCCGACGACGGTGGCGAGGCGCAGCCGCACCGAGCGGGCGTAGGGGGTCAGGGCGTCGGTCACCTGTTGAGCCAGCTCACGCGTCGGCACGAGGACCAGCGCCAGGGGCCGGCGCGGCTCGGCGCGCTGACCGGCGGTGCGGGCCAGCAGAGCCAGGCCGAAGGCGAGGGTCTTGCCGGAGCCGGTCCGCCCGCGTCCCAGGGCGTCGCGGCCCGCGAGGGTGTTCGGCAGGGTCGCCCCCTGGATCGGGAACGGAACGCTCAACCCCTGTGCGGTCAGCGCGGCCAGCAGGGGTGCGGGCAGGTCGAGGTCGGCGAACGCCTCGACCGCGGGCAGCGCGGGAGTGCTCGTGACCGGCAGGGCGAACTCGCCCTGGACGGTGGCGGGCCTCCGTCCCTGGCCGCCCGCACGGCCCGGGCCGCCGGACCCCTTCGGGGCGGAGGAGCCGGAGCGGCTGCTCCGCGCGGAACCCGCGGCGGAGGCGGCGGTGCGGCTGCGGGAGGATCGGGCGTTCGTACCTGTGGGATTCATGAAGAACCTTCCTTGATACGGCACGTATCAAGGAATTCCCGCAGCGGAATGACAGCGCAGGGAACTCACAAGAACGGGCCGGAGAGAATGCAAAAGGGGGCCCGGCTCACGGTTTATTCCGGAGCGGGGTACAGGCCGTGAAAGGGGGATGTCACGGGGCGGCGAATCCAGGACGGCGCCCGGGTGCGGCTCCGAAGGCGCGGTCACCCGCGGAGAGGACTCCACGGGAGGCGGTTGCCCCGCAGGTCACGTCACTGCGGGGAATGCCCGTGGCCGGGGCCCGGGCCCCGAGGGGTGCGGGCCCCGGCCACGGAGGGTACGCCGGCGTCAGGCGGGGATGATCTTCTCGGCCGTCGGGCCCTTCTGGCCCGGTGCGATGTCGAAGGTGACCTTCTGACCCTCGAGCAGCTCGCGGAAGCCCTCGGCGTCGATGTTCGAGAAGTGGGCGAACACGTCGGGGCCGCCACCGTCCTGCTCGATGAAGCCGAAACCCTTGGCCGCGTTGAACCACTTCACAGTGCCTGATGCCATGCCATGTCTCCTTGGGGGGCAGTACGTCGGGGTCCGTGATGCACGGACCCCGCGTCGCCGCGATGATGCCCCGCCCGGAGGAAACCGGAAATACAATGAAGCTTTCCCGGCCGAAAAATCGGGGGAGAAGCCTGAAGTTTTGGGAACCACAACTGCAACTGAGATCGACAGTAGCATGCCGTAATGGCCCGCGTACGGTGAATAATTCCGCTCTCTCGGCAGCGGTAAAAACACTCCCGGCGTGGTGCGGTGAACCCTCATTTCGCGGCCGTAGATATTGGTCCACCCGGAGCACAGCTCACAGGAGGAACGACCGCCTCGCCCCCGCGGGCCTTCGCGCCGCCCTGGGGGGCGCGGCCCCTCGATCCGCCGTCATCCGGGTCTCCCGAAGTTGAGTAGACCAGCTGGTCGTGGGGAACGATGAGAGCTTCCGAACGGGCACCTCCGCTCGTCTACCCGCAAGGACGCCGATGCTTCCTGAGGTTCACCCCCACATGTCCGCCTCCCTCGCCGACCAGCTGGAACAGCAGTTGGGCCCGGCTCCGGACCGCGAAGCCGGCCGGCTCGACGTGAAGCGCGTCGCAGGGATCGCAGTCGTCGCGGCTGCCCATTCCGGTGGCTACGCGGCCATCGGCCATCTCCTCGGGCTCCTGGCCGCGCTCCCCGCCCCCGCCGAGGCAGGAGAACGCTTCTGGTCGGACCTGTGGAGGTCTTCGGGTACCGCCTACCTGCTGCCGGCCACCATCAAGGCCGCCGTACTGCAGTCGCTGACGGGCGAAGGAACGGCCCTGGCCCGGCAGATCCTCTCGGCCGTCGACGAGATGACCCCGCCCCAGCGCGTGGCCGCCGGCGAGGTGATCGGCCAAGCCCTCGCCGAGTCCGACCACCTCCCCGAGCTCAAGACGCAGGTCATCGGAGAACTCTGGCTCCGCGATCTCGAACTCACCGCCTGGCACGTGCTGCACGCCGACGGCAGGTCGAGCGATCCGGCTGGGCGAAAGGCCTTCCTCGAAGCCTGGACGAACGTCTGAAGCCAGGCCCCCGAGCTGCCGGCCCGCCCCCCGGGGCGGGGCTCCGCACGTGCGGAGCCCCGCACTCGGTCAGCTGGTGGGGAAGTTGTCCGAGGTGCTGATGCGGCTCTTGACCAGCGCCCCCGACTCGGTCAGCACACCACTGCTGCTGTAGTCGCTGCCGTTGCAGGTGCCGGGCCGGAACGCGGCGCTGCTCTCGTCGGCGTCGGAGTAGGTCCAGTTCGCGTAGCCGATCTTCAGCTGGTCCAGCAGATCCAGCCAGGCCGTGGTGCTCGCCCGGTCCATCGAACCGCCGCCGGTGGCGCTCACCGTGCCGAACTCCGTCACGAAGAGCGGCAGTCGGGACGCCGCGCGGCTCACCGCGGCGCGGTAGTTGTCCTTGTGGCTGGCGGCGTAGAAGTGGAACGTGTACATGATGTTGGTCGCGTTGACGGGGTTGTTGATGATCTCGGTCTCACTGGAGCCGTCCGAGACTCCGAGCGAGGACCAGCCACGGGTGCCGACGATGACGACCGCGTCCGGGTCGGCGGCGCGGATCACCGGGATGACCTGTTCGGCGTAGCTCTTGATGGCCGCCCAGCTCACACCGTTGGGTTCGTTGGCGATCTCGTAGATCACGTTCTTCTTGGCGGCGTTGCGGGCCGCCACGGACGCGAAGAACGTCTTCGCGCGGTCGAGGTTGAAGTTCGGATCGCCCGGCGTCAGGGTGTGGAAGTCGATGATCGCGTACATGCCGCGCGCCTCGGCCATGTCGACGAGGCCGTTCACGCGGCTGGTGAAGCCCGCCGGGTCGGTCTCGTACCCGCTCTCCTGCACGTACATGGCGACCCGCAGCAGGTCGGCCTTCCAGTCGTTCGCCAGCGCGTCGAGGGACGCGCTGTTGTAGCACTTGCTGAACCACTGGAGTCCGTGCGTGCTCATGCCCCGCAGCTGAACGGGGCGGTTGTACTGGTTGCAGAGGTTCACCCCGCACACGTGGAGCTGGCCGTTGACGCCCACGGGCGTACCGGTGGTGCCGCCGCCCGGGTCGGGCGGGGTGGTGCCGTCCACGGAGCCCGTGCAGGCGACGCCGTTGAGCGTGAACGCCGTGGGCTTCGGGTTGGCGCCCGTGAAGGAACCGACCATGCCCAGGTCGGCCGCCGCGCCGGTGGCCAGCGTGCGGTTCCAGTCGATGCCGGCGGCGCTGACCGTGGAACCGGACTGCGACCAGGTCGCGTTCCAGCCCTGGACGAGCTTCTGGCCCGCGTCCGGCAGAGCGAACTTGAGCGTCCACCCGTTGACGGGATCACCCAGATTGGTGACCTTCACTCCGGCCTGGAAGCCGCCCTGCCACTGGCTGGTGACCGTGAAGTCGACCTTGCATCCCGAGGCGGCCATCGCCGGAGGGCTGAACAGGGCCGTGAGGCCCAGGATCGTCGCGCAGGTCGCCAGTAGAGCCAATAGGCGTTTCACAGCATTCCTCCATGGATGAAATGGGAATACGCGCTGGGAGCGCTCCCGAAGCCGTCGGCCACGGACGGGGCCGAGCCCCGCCTGGTGAGCGGGAGCGGCATCGGCGCGATCCGGTGTCAGGGTTGGCCGATTGGGCACCACTGAAATGGGAGCGCTCCCAATTTGGGGGTCGGGCGACGTGCCGTCAAGCCGTTCGACAGGATTCGCCCGGCGAGCCGGGCCAGGACCCCGGCGCCGGTCGGGCCGTAGGATCGGGTCCTCATGGGGGTGGGAACATGCTGAAGCGGGGTTCCGGCACACCGACGCTGGAGGAAGTGGCAGCCCTTGCCGGAGTGGGGCGGGGCACGGTCTCGCGGGTGATCAACAACGCGTCGGGGGTCAAGGCGTCCACACGCCGTGCCGTGCAGCGCGCCATCGACGAGCTGAACTACGTGCCCAATCTGGCCGCTCGCTCACTGGCCGGGCGGCGCGCGGACGCCGTCGCGCTGGTGATGACCCAGTCGGACTGGCGGTTGTTCGGTGAGCCGTTCTTCTCGGAGGTCGCGCGGGCGGTCGGGGACGCCCTGACCGAGGCGGGCGTGCAACTGATGCTGACGCTCGTGCGCACCGACGAGGAACGGCAGCGGCTCGTGGAGTACGTGCGCGGCGGCCGGGTCGACGGGGCGCTGCTGATGTCCGTACCGGCGGGCGACCGGCTGCCGGACATGCTCGCCGACGCCGGGCTGCCCACGGTGCTGCTGGGCCGGCGCTCGCAGGACGAGCGGGTGACCTATGTGGACGCGGACAACATCGGCGGGGCGCGGGCCGCGGTCGGCCATCTGGCGCGGAGCGGGCGGAGGGCCATCGCCACGATCACGGGCCCGCCCGAGATGTACGTCGCCCAGTGCCGGCTGCGCGGCTACCGGGAGGCGCTGGAGGACGCGGGTCTCGGGGAGGTGGCTTCCCTGGTCGTCCAGGGGGACTTCACCGAAGCCAGCGGGCGGCGGGCGATGACCGGGCTCATCGCCGAGCACCCGGAGGTCGACGCCGTCTTCGCGGCATCGGACAGCATGGCCGCGGGGGCGCTGGCCGCCCTCCACGCGGCGGGACGGCGGGTGCCGGAGGACGTGGCGGTGGTCGGCTTCGACGACTTCGAGCTGGCCGAGCAGACGGAGCCGGCGCTGACGACCGTCCGCCAGCCGATGGAGGAGATCGGGCGGACGATGGTGCGGCTGCTGCTGGAGGAGATGGACCAGCCGGAGGTGGCCTGGCGCCATGTGACCCTGCGAACGCAGCTGGTGGTGCGCGACTCGGCCTGAGGGGGCGGGCGGCCGCTCGTCCTGCGACTGGCGCATGCATCTCGTGCCGCGACCGACGGAGGGGGCGTACGGCCGTTTCGCCATCCGTGCCGGCGAACCCAGGCCGTGCCGCGACTCGGGCGGAGGGGGCGTACGGCGGTTTCGCCATCCGTGCCGGCGAACGCAGGCCGTGCCGCGACTCGGGCGGAGGGGGCGTACGGCGGTTTCGCCATCCGTGCACGCGGCCCGTGCCGCGAGCCGGGCCGAGGGATCGGGCGGCCCTTCCCGGGGAGCGGCACGAGACTCCCGCGCGCGTGACCGGGAAGTCCCGCGCCAGAGGGGGGAGCGCTCCCAGGTGGCCATGCCCGCACCGCTGGCACACCTCCCCGGCTCACCGCCGACCGGAACGCGCCTCGTCGGAAATCCTGCCGACACTTTCGGTCCAAGGGGTTGTCAGGGACACGACCCACTCTTACAGTCCCTACCAACCCACACATGGGAGCGCTCCCAGAGCCGCCCGACCGAGCGCTCCACCGCCCGCCCCATCCCCACGCCTGCCGCCGCTCCCACCCCCGGGCGCACCGCCGGCCCCGGTCCGTGCGGACCACCCGCAGGGTTCGCTCACCGGACGGTGACCGCAGGAGACAGACGGGTCCGGCCGGAAGGCAGTCCCCACACAGGCACAGGAGAGACCATGGCTCGACGCAAGAAGCAACTCACCGCCCTCTTAGCGGCGTTCGCGACCCTGCTCGCCGGAATCGCCCTGACGCTCCTCGGCCAGGGCAGCGCGCAGGCCCACGGCGTGACGATGACACCGGGATCGCGTACGTACCTCTGCATGCTGGACGCCAAGACCAGCACCGGCGCCCTGGATCCGACCAACCCGGCGTGCAAGGCCGCGCTCAACGAGAGCGGGGCGACCTCGCTGTACAACTGGTTCGCCGTGCTCGACTCCAACGCGGGCGGGAGAGGGGCGGGTTACGTCCCGGACGGCAAGCTCTGCAGCGCCGGCGACCGGTCCCCGTACAACTTCACCGGATACAACGCCGCACGCTCCGACTGGCCCCGGACCCACCTGACGTCCGGGAAGACCATCGAGGTCCAGCACAGCAACTGGGCGGCGCACCCCGGTTCGTTCCGGGTCTACCTGTCCAAGCCCGGCTACTCCCCCAGCACCGAACTGGGCTGGGACGACCTGGAGTTGATCCAGACCGTCACCAATCCGGCGCAGACGGGCTCGCCCGGCACGGACGGCGGCCACTACTACTGGAACCTGGCACTGCCCTCGGGCCGCTCGGGTGACGCGGTGATGTTCATCCAGTGGGTGCGCTCGGACAGCCAGGAGAACTTCTTCTCCTGCTCCGACGTCGTCTTCGACGGCGGCAACGGCGAGGTCACCGGCATTCGCGGCTCGGGCAGCACTCCGGACCCGACCCCCACCCCGACCCCGACCGACCCCACGCCCACCCCGACCGACCCCACTGACCCGCACACCGGCTGCATGGCCGTCTACAGCGTGACCAACTCCTGGGGCGGCGGCTTCCAGGGTTCCGTCGAGGTCATGAACCACGGCACGGCGGCGCGTGACGGCTGGGCCGTGAAGTGGACGCCCGGCGCCGGCGCCAAGGTCAGCAGCGTGTGGAACGGCGTGCTGACCACGGGCTCCGACGGTGCGGTCACCGTCAGGAACGCCGATTACAACCGGACCATCCCACCGGACGGCAGCGTCACCTTCGGATTCACCGCCACTTCGACCGGCAACAACTTCCCCGTCGGCTCGATCGGCTGTGTCAACCCGTAACCGCTGACGCAGACGGCGCCGGTTCCCGTGTCGCACGGGGACCGGCGCTTTCGCGTCTCCGGGCGCGGACCGAGGCTCCGGCCTCACGGGCGAGCAGAGGCGAAACCTTTCGAACCGTTGACCGCAACTATCGGACGGGCTAGCCTGCCGCGTGATCCCGCGACACATGGACGGGAACGCCGTCCGTGTACGTGGACACTTTGCGCGCCGTTTCGTTTCCCCACCGCACAGAGGGAACACATCCATGAACCGAAGATCGTCACTGATCAGCCTGATCGCGGCAGGAGCGCTCCTCGCCTCGCTCGCCGCCGTCTCACCCGCCCTCGGGGCCGCAGAGGCAGCAGGGGCCGGAGAGGCGGCAGCGGCGGACCACGCGCCGGGAGCCCATGAGCGCAATGCCCACTGGGTGGCCGCGTGGACGTCGATGCCGCAGCTGACGGAGCCGTCCAACATGCCGCCGGCACCGTTCACCCAGGCCGATTCCGTCCTGGCGGACACGACACTGCGGCAGACCGTCCACGTCTCGGCGGGCGGTGACCACATCCGGCTGCGGTTCTCCAACGCGTTCGGCGGCGCGGTGCTGCCCCTCACCAAGGTGTCCGTGGCCCTGCCGCTGGACGGCCGGGCCGGAACGGGGGCCGTCCGGGAGGGAACCACGCGCCGGGTGACCTTCGGGGGCGCTTCCTCGGTGACCGTGCCGGCCGGAGCGCAGGCCGTCTCCGACCCCCTCGACTTCCGGGTCGAGCCCGGTACCAACCTGACGGCGACGGTCTACCTGGCCACCGGGCAGGCGTCCACCGCTCTCACCTCGCATCCCGGTTCCCGTACGACCTCGTACCTCCGGTCCGGGGACCACGTCGAGGACGCGGACCTCCCCGGGGCCACCACCACCGACCACTGGTACCTCCTCAGCGGCGTCGAGGTCTGGTCCCGGAGCAGCACCTCGGCGACGGCGGTGCTCGGCGACTCGCTGACCGACGGCCGGGGTTCCACCACCAATGGGAACGACCGCTGGCCGGACGTGCTCCAGCAGCGGCTGGCTGCCGGTACGGGCCCGGTACGGACCTCGGTCGTCAACCAGGCGGCCGGCGGCAACCGCCTGCTCAACGACGGCCTGGGCCCGAACGGACTGGCGCGGCTGGACCGGGACGTACTGGCCCAGAGCGGCGTCGACCGGCTGATCGTCTTCGAGGGCGTCAACGACATCGGGACGGCGGCCGCCACCCCCGCCGCCCAGAAGCGGACGGCGGACGACGTCATCGCGGCGTACGACCAGATCATCACCCGGGCGCACGCCCTGGGGATCCGGGTGTACGGGGCGACGCTGACGCCCTTCGGCGGCAACACCGGGTATGACGACCCGGACGGGTACCGCGAGGGGAGCCGGCAGACGGTCAACGCCTGGATCCGCACCAGCGGCCGCTTCGACGACGTGCTCGACTTCGACCGGGCCGCCCGCGACCCGCAGAACCCCCGGGCGCTCCGCGACTCTTGGGACGTCGGCGACCATCTCCATCTGAACCCCGCGGGTTACCGTGCCCTGGCCGGCGCCGTCCCCGCACGCCTGTTCCGGCAGACCCCGCTGCCGGCGGGCTTCGGCTACAACTGACCGGCGCACGAGGGCGGCCCGCACACCCGCGAAGGGTGTGCGGGCCGCCCGTCGTCCGGCTAGGGACCGGCCGATGAGGGGGCCACAGGCCGGGCCGCCCGTCGTCCCGCTACGGCCCGGTCGACGAGGCGGCCACAGGCCGGGCCGCTCCCCCGCATCCGGAGGTGAATCGGCCAGAATCGGGGCCGCGGTCACTCGACCCGGTCAACCCCAGGAGTGCACCAACTGCTCATAACTGGGCAGCAGTTCATGGCGAACACACATTTTCGGTCACCAGCAGCTTCCCTCCTCCCCATACTGGGAGTTCACTGGTCGTGACGAGTGGTGACGCGATCGCCGTGCACGTCAGGCGGTCCGCTGCCCTGGGCCCTGGGCCCTGCGGGGCCCCGCTTCGACGGCCCGGCCCTGCGGAGGAAAGAGGACAGCGATGACAGCCGCCCCTCCCGTGACGCCTCTTCGGCGGGATCCGGCCGTCCGGCCCGGCCACGGGGCGGGAGGCGTGCCGCGGGTCGCCCGGTGCGACCGTCCGCCCCGCCGGTCCTGATCCGGTCCTGCGGCGATCGCCGCAGCCGGCCCACTGCCGGCACCGCCCGTTTCCGACGCCGGTGCGGACGACTGTCCCCGATGACGCGGCTTTGCCGAAGCGCCGATCGACAACCTCGCGTTCACCGTCTGCCGCACCGGTCTGTGCGTGCGCGGTCCTGCCGCGCATCCCCCTTCCCTGTACGTATCGTTCAGACGAGGTGCACCATGAAGCAGTTGGCGCTTCCAGAATTCCACATGCCGTTCGAGAGCGCGGGATGTCATCCGGGAGTCGAACAGACCAAGCAAGCCGCCTGGGAGTGGGCGGCGGCCGGCAATCTCGTCCTGTCACCGGTGGCCCGCAAGAAGATGATCCGGACCCGCCCCGAACTCTGGATATCCCTGATATTCCCCGAGGCGTCGCAGAAACACCTCGACCTCTTCTGTCAGTGGCTGTTCTGGGCCTTCCTCGTGGACGACGAGTTCGACGACGGCCCGGCCGGCCGCGACCCGCAGCTGTGCGAGGGCGCCATCGCCCGCCTCGTGGACGTGCTCGACGGCGCACGGGCGCCGGTCGGCCCCATGGAACACGCCCTGGACGACCTCCTGGCCCGCACCTGCACGGGCAGGCCGGCGCACTGGGTCCGGCAGTTCCGCCGTGACACGGCGGCCTGGCTGTGGACCTACTACGCGGAGGCGGTCGACCGGGCCGCCGGGCATGTTCCGAGCACCGCCGACTTCGTGAAGCACCGGCGCGATTCGGTGGCCATGCAGCCGTTTCTCGACCTGCACGAACTCACGGCGGGAATCGACCTGCCGGAATCGGCCCGGAGCCTTCCCGCCTATATCGCTCTGCGGAATGCGGTGGCCGACCATTCGGGGCTCTGCAACGACATCTGCTCCTTCGAGAAGGAGGCGGTACTCGGATACGAGCACAACACCGTCCGGCTCATCCAGCGGGACCGCGGCGGCACACTCCAGGAGGCCGTCGACGAGGCCGGGATTCTGCTGGCCCGCATCGTCGACCGGGTTCAGCGGGCCGAGAAGGAACTGGTCGAGGAGATCGAGGCGGCAGGCATCGGGGGGCCCGCGCGACGCGCACTGGAAAGGTGCGTGAGGGACTACCGGGGGCTCGTACGGGGGGACTTCGACTACCACGCGCGCGCCGAGCGCTACACCCGTCCCGACCTCATGGAGATCGACGAACAGGGTTCCATGTCCCGCAACTTCGCCGCCTGAGGGACGGAGGCGGCGGACCGCCCGTTCAGAATGGCGAGTTCCGGCCATTTGTCGTCGATGCGACACCCGGCTCTCCGGTCGCTCCGCAGCGGCCGGAAAGCCGTGCCGCCCGAACCGGCCACCCTCCGGCAGCCAGACACCCTCCTCGCGCTCGGGCCGGGGTCAACTGAGCCGGTCCCCCGAGGTCCTCGCGAACGCCGGATGTTCACCCGGAAGAGGGCATTGGAGAAAGCGCGAACGTTTCTGCGGCGCGACCTGGCGGACCCTCGGGTTAGGTTCACCGACTGTCACCTCACCGACCGTCCCCCCACCGACTGTCCTGCGGGCCCCGGGTACGTCCTCGGGGCCCGGCGCTGCGGAGAGGCATTCATGACCGAGACGCCTGCCCCCACGGCAACCGCCGTGCAGGCCCTGCTGCCCGAGCCGTGCGGCCGGATGTACCGCCGGGACGGCTGCACGGTGGTGGCGCTGCGCGACGAGATCGACATCGCGACCGCCGCGCTCATCGCACCGGCCCTGGACGGCGCGACCTCGGAGGGCTCGCCCCGGCTGGTGGTCGACCTGACGGACGTGAGCTTCCTCGACTGCTCGGGGCTCACGCTGCTGTGCCGGGCCCGCCGGCGTGTGCTGGACCGCGAAGGGCGGTTCTGGCTCGTCTGCGCCTGTCCCCGGATCCTGCGCCTGTTGCGGGCCGGCCGACTGCACGATCTGTTCGGCCCGGTGGCCACCCCGGACGAGGTCTTCCGCGCACCGGAGCTCACCACCCCGGCCGTCCCCTGACCACACGCCGGAGCTCACCGCCCCGGCCGTCCCCTGAGCACACGCCGGAGCGCGGCCCCCGGCCCGTCGGCCGGGGGTCGTGCGGACGTCAGTTCTGGGCGGCCCAGAACTCGTCGAACGTGAGGAGCCCGTCCCCGTTCGCGTCGTGGGAGTTGATCACGGCCTGCGCGACCGTCTCGGTGACGTACGGGTCACCCAGCTGAGCCATGACGCTCTTGTACTCGACCGCCGAGATGAGCCCGTCGCCGTTCAGGTCGAACCGCTCGAACGCCTTGCGCGCCGATTCGATGTCCGCCACTTTTCCGCCCCTTCGTATGACTGTCTGACGGAGGTCAGATTAACCGGCGCGACGGATGGCCCCGGCGGCGGCCGGTCGTCGATCATGGTGGGCCGTCCACCGCCCGGTGGCCGGGGCCCGAGCGGGGAGTACACGGCGCGATGAGCGAGGCACTGGCACGGATCCTGGACGCCGCGGCGCACGGGCGGTTCCCGCCGGCGGACGGGTCCACGACCGTGGTGCGGCAGCCGAACGCACGGGATGCCGGAGTGCTGGCGTTCACCGCCCACTCGGTGGTCTTCACCGAGGAGGACCCTCAGTGGGTGCGGGACACGCTCGCCGCCACCCCCGGCGACGCGCTCGCCGCGACGATGAACCCGCATTTCCTCGGTGCCCTGACGGCCCGGACCGGCCGGCACATGAACACGATCGACCTGCTCACGGTCGCACCCGCGCTGCCGGGCGTCCCGGACCTGGACCTGCGGGAGATCCGGGACCCGGAGCACCCCCGGGTGGCACGGGCGATGAGGTTCCGCGACGAGGTGCGGGTCTGGGGCGCCGAGGGCGGTGTGCTGATCCTCGGCCGCGGTGTGGCGGGGCGCTGGGAGACCGCCGTCGAGGTGGCCGAGGAGGCGCGGGGCCGGCGGCTCGGCGAGCGGCTGGCGCGGGCCGCCCGCCTGCTGGTGCCGGACGCGGTGGTGTGGGCGCAGCAGTCGCCGGGGAACGCCCGCAGTGTGCGGACGTTCCAGGCGGCGGGCTACCGGCCGGTGGGCTCGGAGGCCCTGCTGGTCGCGGGATGAGCCACGGGCCGGTGGGCCCGCGAGGGGCGGCTCAGCGGAAGACGCCCGTGTGACCGAGGGAGTAGCGGCCCGGCTGCGGGTAGACGGCGAGGCCGTGCGGTCCGCTGCCCACCGGGATCCGGGCCAGCTGCTTGCCGGTGGTGGTGTCGATCGCGTACACCTCGGCGTTGTAGCGCCCCGACAGCCACAGGACCTTGCCGTCGGCCGAGACCCCGCCCATGTCCGGGCTGCCGCCGTTCGGCAGGTGCCACTTCTTCGCCAGCTTCTTCCGCGCGAAGTCGAACACGGAGACCGAGCCCTCACCGCGGTTGGAGATGTACATCTCCTTGGCATCGCGGCTGACGTAGAGGCCGTGGCAGCCCTTGCCGGTGGGCAGCAGTTCCGGCGTGGTGAACTTCTTCCCGTCCAGCACCCACACGCCGTTGGCCACCATGTCCGCGATGTAGAAGGTGCTGCCGTCGGGTGACAGCTTGACGTCCTGCGGCATGGCGCCCTGGAACGGCAGTTTCTGCTGCCCGACGACCTTCATCTTCGCGGTGTCGACCTTGAGGAGTTCGCCGGAGAACTCGCACGAGACGATGAAGTAGCGCCCGTCCGCGGAGAAGTCGGCGTGGTTGACGCCCGCGCAGCTCACCGGGACGGCCTTGGCCGTCTTCATGGTGTGCGCGTCACGGAAGACCAGTTCGCGGTCCATGGAGGCCATCACGACGGCGTACTTGCCGTTCGGCGTGAAGTAGAGGTTGTACGGGTCGGAGACGTCGACCGTCTTCCCCGCCTTCCCGGTCGCCGGGTCGATGGCGGTGAGGCTGTCACCGACGTCGTTGTTGACCCAGAGCGTCTTCAGGTCCCAGGACGGGACGACGTGCTGCGGCTGGCGGCCGACCGGGATCGTCTCGATGACCTTGTACGTGGCGGGGTCGATGACCGACACGGTGTCGGAGTTGGTGTTGGGGACGTACACGCGGGACGGGAAGTCCTTGACGACCGGCGACAGCTTGCCGGGGGCGTCGGCCGCGTACACGTTCGCGGCGTCGAGCACCGGCGGCATTCCGGCCAGCCCCGGCGGGGCGGGCGGGGTGACGCGCTTGGCGGGCGGGGCGGCGGCCTCGGTGGCGGCGTCGGACGCGCCGCGGTCCGCCGGCGTGCCGCAACCGGTGAGTACGGCGAGCAGGACGCCCCCGAGGAGGGCCGCGGTGCGTGTGGTGGAGGGAGACATCAGGTCAGCAGCTCCGTGGTCGTCACCGCGCGCAGTTGGCGACGGTCGAGTTCGGTGAGGAGGAGGGGCAGCGCGGCAAGGGTGTCCGCATAGCCGAAGTGCATGCTCACCACGGACCCGTTGCGGATCTCTCCGGCCACCTTGCGGGTGACGGCCGCGGCGCCGGGCGAGGTGAAGTCGAGGGAGTCCACGTCGTACGAGAGGACGTGCGGGTATCCCGCCCGGGCGGCGAGCCGCTGGACGAGCGGGGTGGCGTACCGGGTGCGCGAGGGCCGGAACCAGGTGCCGATGGAGCCGGTGAGCCTGCGCAGCCGCTGGGCGCAGCCGGTGATCTCCGCGTACGCCCGCGTCTCGTCCATCGAGGAGATGTCGACGTGGTGCTGGGTGTGGTTGCCGAGGTCGTGGCCGCCGTCGAGGATCCTGCGGGCCATCTCGGGGTGCTCGTCCAGCCAGCTGCCCACGGCGAGGACGGTGACCCTCGCCCCGGCGCGTTCGGCGTGTGCCAGGACGGTGCGGGCGAGGGCGGGATCACCCTGGCCGTGGAAGGTGAGGGCGACGCGTGCCCGGTCGCGGGGGCCGTGGTCGATCTGCGCGGGCTGCCCGGGGATGCGGTGCGGGGCGGGCGCGGGGGCGTGCGCGCCGGTGGTGGCGGCCTGCCTCTTCGGTTCCGGGCGGGCGGGGGGCTTCGCCGGCGCCCCGTCGGCGTCCGGGTCCCCGCAGCCGGCGGCGAGAGCGGCCGCGAGGGCGGCGCCGGCTCCGGCGCGCAGGGTGCTGCGGCGGTGCACCGGTCTGTCGGAGGCGTTCATGCGCAGAACATTAAGTGCGTTATGTACGGAAATTACCTTCTGACCCACGATGACCGGGGAAGGTCACACGGATGCGCACCCTCGCTTCTCCGGTGATCAATGAATCACCCCGGGAATCCCCCACGCATGCACCGTTTGCCAGGCAAGTGACCCAACACACCTGTGATTCATCCAAGAAATACACAGAGAAACACCCGTTTGTCCGCATTGCGGCTTTGGCGGTGGAGTCGTCGGTCTGCCATAGTCGGAGACATCGACCCCCTTGACCCGGGCCAGGTCGTCATAAGCGGCCGTGAACACACCCCCCATTTCACGGCCCCCACACAGAAGCCCCCGCAGCGCCGCACCCCGGCCGACCGGGGGCTTCTGTGCGTCCGCTCCACGGACGGGGGCTCCGGCGGGGTCAGCGGTCGGAGATCCGCATCTCGAACCAGGTGGTCTTGCCGCGCGGCAGCAGATCGACGCCCCACCGGTCGGAGAGCTTGTCGACCAGGAAGAGCCCGCGCCCACTGACGTCCATCTCCTGGACGGGCATCAGGCACGGCAGTCCGCGCGAGGGGTCACGCACCTCGATCCTGATCCAGCCGCGACGGCGCATCATCCGTAAGCCGAAGACCCTGGCGCCGGTGTGCCGCACGGCGTTCCCGACGAGTTCGGACACCAGCAGAACGGCATGCTCGGCGGTCTGCGGGGACAGCGCCCACTGGCGCAGCACCACGCAGGAGGTGAGCCTGCGGGCGGTGGCGGCCGACTCCGGACGGGAGGGCAGCCGGACTTCGTCCTCCGTCGGATTTCCGAACAACTCCAGCGCTTGGAACGCCTGTTCGTCCTCGACGGCCGGCATCCTCCGTGCCGCGGTCGCGCTGCTGCGCTGTCGCGGCTGCTCCACACCCTCCAGGCCCGCCATGGACACCATCATGGCTGCCCAGCGGACGCTCCGTGGCCGTTCCGCGGGAATCCCTGACCCGGAATCAGGCCTTCCGTGGCAGGCTCCGGGCATATGCCGTTGGCAGAATGCATCGTTGGACACCCGCGCTGACCTGCCCGTATGCCGAAGCCGAGCGGGTTCGCCGGAAGGGGTGAGCGGCTGAGCCTTAAGGTTGCCTTAAGGCTCAGCTAATCCGCCCACACGGATGAACGCGCGCCCAGCCGTTCCCAACTGGCGTTCGGTTAGAGGAACTTGGCCTTGCCCGGACCCTCTTCCACGAAACTGCGCATTCCGCGCTCGCGGTCCTCGGTGGCGAAGAGGCCCGCGAACCAGGTCCGCTCGATGGTGAGGCCGGTGTCGATGTCCGTCTCCAGTCCCGCGTCGACGGCCTCCTTGGCGGCACGCAGCGCGAGCGCCGGGCCCTTCGCCAGCTTGGCCGCCCAGGCGTGCGCCTGCTCGTACACCTCGGCGGCGGGCACCACACGGTCCACCAGGCCCATGGTCAGGGCCTCCTCGGCCTTCACGTGACGGCCGGTGAAGATCAGGTCCTTGGCCTTCGCGGGGCCCACCAGCCGGGCGAGGCGCTGGGTGCCGCCCGCCCCCGGGATCAGCCCGAGCATGATCTCCGGCTGCCCCAGCTTGGCGTTGTCCCCGGCGATCCGGAAGTCCGCGCACAGGGCCAGCTCGCAGCCTCCGCCGAGCGCGTAGCCGGTGACGGCGGCGACGACCGGCTTGGGGATCCGGGCCACCGCGGTGAAGGAGTCCTGCAGCGCCTTGGAGCGGACGATCATCGCCGGGTGGTCCATCGCCTGCATCTCCTTGATGTCCGCGCCGGCCGCGAACACCTTCTCGCCGCCGTAGAGCACCACGGCGCGCACGTCGTCGCGCCGGGACGCCTCTTCGGCGAGCTCGCGCAGCCGGTCCTGGGTGGCGATGTCCAGGGCGTTCATCGGGGGACGGTCCAGCCGGATCGTGCCCACGCCGCCGCTTACTTCGAGGGTTACGGTCATGGGAGGCAGGTTAACCGGCGCTAACACCGGCCCGGACGGGCCGGGGCCGGTGCGGTTCGTCACAACGGGACACCGGCCGGGGCCCGGGGCCGTCGTCCCGGGCCCCGGCGGCTCAGCCCTCGATCCAGCCGTGGTTCTTGGCGAACTGGAGCATCCCCTGGCGTACCTGGAGGATGTGCGCCGCGGTGAGCCCGGGGGCCGATTCCAGCAGGACTTCGGTGACGTCCCGTACGTACTCCTCCGCGTTGAGCACGTCGCACAACACGTCGTCGCCGTCCGCGGCCTGCCTGCTCGGGGACTCCGAGCGCTGCGTGAAGACGGACGCCGGAACCGGCGCGCCCTCCGCGGCCCTGCCCGCGGCCAGACGCACCGAGGACGCCTTCAGCCCCCGGTCGCCCTGCTCGATCTCGAACTCGACCATCAGACCGGGCCGGAGGGCTTCCTCGGCCATGCGAAGGTCGTTCACGTGCAGGAAGACGTCCTCACCCCCGTGGTCGGGGGCGATGAACCCGTAACCCTTCGCGCCGTCGAAACGCACCACGCGACCAAAGACCATCGGAAACACCCTCTCAACAAGTCCCGGACCCGTGTCCGGGACACCCCTGTCGCACTACGCCGGAACCCGTCCACCCACTCCGGACACGCCCTGCGACTACCTGACCCTGACCCTAGCGTCCCGGACGCCCTTGCCCTCCGGACGGTGTCCGGACCTTCGCCGCGGCGCCGTAGCCGTCCGCCCGCGGCCTGGGAGTCCGCGGTCAGGAGGCCGGGCCGGCAGGCCCCGGCCGGCCCGCGGGCGGGTCCACCTCGTCGAGGAAGGTCCGCATCACCTGACGGAAGCGCTCCGGCTCCTCGAGGTGCGGCAGGTGACTGGACTCCTCGAACATCTCCCAGCGAGCGCCCGGAATGAGGTCCTGGAACGGCTGGACCGTCGCCGGGGTGGCTTCGTCGTACCGCCCGGAGATCAGCAGGGTGGGCACGGCGACGTCGGGGCAGAGGTCGATGACGGACCAGTCGCGCAGCGTGCCGTCCACGTGGAACTCGCTGGGGCCGTTCATCGCGTAGTAGACGGTGGGGTCGTTGTACACCTCGTAGAACGAGGCCAGGTAGTCACGGGGCCAGGGCTTGAGCCGGCAGACGTGCCGCTCGTAGAAGGTGCGCATGGCCGCGTGGTACTCGTCCGTCTCGGTGGTTCCGGCGGCCTCGTGCCGGAGCAGCGTCTCGTTGACCCCGGGCGGCAACTGGTCCCTGAGGACCTTGGCCTCCTGGAGCCAGAGCGGATACGAGGCGGGCGAGTTGGCGATCACCAGGCCGCGCAGGCCGGCCGGCCGTGCCGCGGCGTGGTGCGTGACGAGCATGCCGCCCCAGGACTGGCCGAACAGTACGTAGTTGTCGGCTATCCCGAGACCCGTGAGCAGGTTGTCGAGTTCCGCGGCGAACAGCTCCACCGTCCAGAAGTCCGCCCCGCGGTCGGGCAGATGGGTCGATCCGCCGTTCCCGATCTGGTCGTAGTGCACGACGGACCAGCCGTCGTCGGCCAGGTCGGAGAGGTTCCGCAGATAGTCGTGGGTGGATCCCGGGCCTCCGTGCACGACGACGAGCGTGGGCCGGTCGGAGCGAAGGTCGCCCGTCACCCGGTACCAGGTCTCGTACTCGCCGAAGGGCAGGGTCCCCTTGTCGCTGGGTGCGACGGTCACGTCACTTCGCCTCGCTTCGATTGGATTCGCTGTGGTCGGGTGGGGTGCGTTCCGGATCTGTCTTCTCCCGGTCCGGTCCGGTCATTCGGCCGCTCCTGTGCCGGCCGCCGCGTCGTGCGACTCCAGCCATTCACCGATCACCTGCGCGGTCTCCTCGGCACGGTCCTCGACGAGGGTGAAGTGGTTGGCGCGGACGGTCCGCAGGGTGTGAGCGGCCTCCCAGGGCTCGGCACGGCCGCTGACCAGGTCGGGGGATGCGTCGTCCCCGTCCGGGACGAAGGACTGGGTGCACTGGACGAACAGCACCGGGGCCTCGACCGGGGTGAGGGGGAGTCGCGGGACCAGTTCCACCCAGCGGCCCATCGCGGAGAGCCTGCTGCTGTCGAACCGCCCGAAGACCGCTTCCTTGTCGAACATGCCGAGGGCGAGGCCGTCGAGGGGGACGCCCTCGCTGCCGCCGTCGTGGACCTTGAAGGTGTCCAGCAGGACGACACCTGCCGGGCTCACCCCGCATTCCCGTTCCAGGTGTCCGGCGGTGGCGTAGGCCAGGGTTCCCCCGGACGAGTAGCCGAGCAGGACGAACGGCTTGCCGTCGGCGGCCTCCAGCACGCTCCGGGCGAGCGCCTGAACGGCGGCGTCGGAGGACGTGGGCAGGCTCTCCCCCGCGACGAATCCGGGGACGGGCAGTGCGGAGATCCTGCGCCTGCCTCCGAAGTGGGACACGAGACGCGCGTGCTGATGGACGCCCCCGGTGGCCATGGGGGTGCTGAGGCAGATGAGGTGCGGGCCTTCGGGTCCGTCCGCGAGACGGACGGCGGCGGGAAGCCGGTCGAGCTCGTCCACCGAGCCGAATCCCGGCCGCACGTCGGCTGCCGCCTGGAGGAGTGCGAAGCCCTTGTCCGCACGCCCGGAGACGACGGCGCCGTGGAACATGTCGCGGAGCGTCTCGGGCGGCCGGCCGGCCGACTGAGGGGCGGCCCCGCTCTCCGGCCCGGCGTGCGCGTCGGCCGGTCGCGCTGCTTCGTCGGTGTCACCGGTCGCGAGGGGGCCCGCGGCCAGGAGATCCGTACGCAGAAGCCGGGCGAGTTCCGCGGGGCTCTTGCTGTCGAAGACCACCATCGGGGGAAGCTTCAGTCCGGTGTCCTTCATCAGGGCGTTGCGGAGTTCCATCGCACTCAGCGAGTCGAACCCGGCTTCCAGGAAGTCCCGTTCCGCATCGAGCGCGTCCGCGCTGCTGTGCCCGAGGAGCGCGGCGGCCCGCTCCATGACGAGCGCCCGGAGAAGGTCCTCCTGCCCGGTCCCGTCGGCCTGCGCGAACCGCTGCCGCAGGGAGGCCGCGTCGGCTCTGGAGACCGTACTGCGCCGCCTGGTGGTGGGGACGAGGTCGCGGAGGAGGGCGGGGAGGGTGTCGGTACGGGACCGGAGCGCGGCGACATCCATCGGCAACGGAACCAGAGCGGCCCGGCCGGACGCCAGCCCCGCATCGAACAACGCGAGCCCCTGCTCAGGCTCCAACGCCGGCAGCCCCTGCCGCCTCATCCGCTCCAGATCCGCCTCACCCAGCCACTGCCCCATCCCCGCACCCGCCCACAGCCCATACGCCAGGGAAGTGGCCGGCAGCCCCTCCGCCCGGCGCCGCACCGCCAACGCGTCCAGGAACACGTTCGCCGCCGCATAATTCGCCTGACCCGCCGCCAGCACAGAACCACCCGCCGACGAGAACATCACGAAGAACGCCAACTCCCGCTCACACGTCAACTCATGCAAATACCACGCACCATCCGCCTTCGCCCCCAACACCCGAT
>NZ_SSBL01000021.1 GCF_004795105.1 Streptomyces sp. A0642
AAGCCCTCTATCAGCAAGCCATCGATGCAGGCAGCACCGATGCGATGGTCCAACTGATGAGAATGCGCGAGGCAGCCGGGGACAGTGATGGTGCCGAAGCCCTCGCACAGCGGGCTGCCAACGATGGCAACACCGACGGGCTGCTAGACCTGGCGGTGATGCGTGGATGGGACCGCGCCGAAGCCCTTTACCGGCAAGCTGTTGAGGCGGGCAGTACCGAAGCCGTGGTTCGTCTGGCGATGATGCGGGAGCTCGAAGGGGACCTCGACGAGGCCGAAGTCCTTTACCAGCGTGCCGTTGAAATCGGCGACGCCAACGCCCTGGCTTTGGTGGCGGTGATAAAGGAAAAGGTCGGGGACCGCCATGGCGCCGATGCCTTTGCCGAACGCGCCCTCGAAGCAGGCTCCACCGGCCTTTTGGGTGTCCTATCCCAACTTGCCTGGGAGCGGGAGGAGGCTGGCGACCTCGACGGTGCCGAAGCGCTCTACCGAAGAGCCGTCGCTTCCGGGGATAGCGACGCCTTGTTCGACCTGGCGCTGGAACGAGAGCAGGCAGGTGATCGCGCAAGCGCTGAAGCGCTCTATCGGCAAGCCGCCGACATCGGCGACAGTCGGGTGAACGCCATTGGACACCGCTGGTGGCCGCATGGGCTTGACCCAGATGGCACACCCACAGCCCGGTGGTAGGTCAAGCATGAAGGGCGCACGACCGTACTGATTGGACTGGACAACAAACGCCCCCCCGGGCTGCCGGCCGGGGGGTTCAACTGGATTGGCTGACCCGAATCGAAATGGCGCCCTCAGCTTGGGAAGCTACGCCACAGCGGGAGCCAGTCCGCACGCAGTCCGCAGGACACCCGTTCACGACCGCCGCACCCCCTCGCCAGCCATCAGCAAAAGGCCAGGTCAGCGCCCCAGAGGGACAATCCCCGCAGGTCACCGACCTGGCCGATTACTAGGAGACCAAGAAGGCTTGATCTCCGGTCGGGCCGACTGACCTGCGCTGCCGCAGGTCGCGTCGCCCGCACCTGACCGCACCCGGACCGCGTGACGCCGGCCCTTCGAGCCGGGCGGGGGCGGGCTATGCGCCGTCGCCGCTCTCGCGCAATGAGTGGATCATGCTCTGCAGGATCCGGAACGCGCCGGCCTGCTCGGGTTCGGTCAGCCCCGCCAGCATCCTGACCTCGACGGACCGGACCGCCGCGGTCGCCTTCTCCAGGCTCTGTCGGCCGCGTGGTGTGAGGCGAGCGGGAAGAACCTTTCCGACGGGCGCCTCCGCGGGCCTGGTCACGTAACCGTCCCGTTCCAGGGTCTGGAGCAGTACGTTCATCGACTGCCGCGTCACGAACGCCCCCCGCGCGAGCTCGGAGTTCGACAAGCCCGGCCGTTGGGCCAGCAGTTCGAGGCAGGAGTAGTGCGTCACGCTCATCCCGAGGGGCCGCAACACCTCCTCCATGGCGGCGCGCAGGGCGCTCGACGCCTCTTTCAGCAGGTAGCCCAGCGATTTGTCCAGGTCGATGCCGACACCCTTTTGACTCATGTCAGGATTCTGACATAGCGTGGCGCGTGTCAGGAATCTGACACGAAGAGAAGGAGCACGCCCATGCCCGCCACCGGCCCCGACTTCCTCTCGCTCCAGGCGCGCGACCTCGCCGCTTCACAGGCGTTCTACGAGCAGTACCTCGGCCTCGTCCGCTCACGGACCGGACCTCCGCATGCCGTCGTCTTCGACACGAAGCCGATCTCTTTCGCGCTCCGCGACGTCGTCCCCGGCACCGACCTCGCCTCCGCCGCCCAGCCCGGAATCGGCGCCGCGATCTGGCTCCACGCCACCGACGTCCAGGCCATCCACGACGCTCTCGCCGCTGACGGCCACACCATCGTCTCCGCACCGGTCGACGGCCCCTTCGGCCGGACCTTCACCTTCGCCGACCCCGACGGCTACCACGTCACCCTCCACGACCGCGCCTGATCCGCCCGGCGCCGGCACTCGGCCGGCTGCGGGCGCGGGAGCCGCGACGTGACGGCTAGAACGTGATGACGGTGGCCTGTTCGAGCGTGAAGCGCAGGAACTCGTCGCGCGCCACCCGCAGGTTGAGCCCGCGTCGTACGAGTTCGGCTTCGACTCCGTCGGCGCGCGCCGCGTTGACGCACGCACCGACGGCGACGCCTGCGGCGATCAACTCGTCGATCTGGCGGTTGTAGGTGACGCCCGCCTCGGAGGCGCCGCCGTCGGTCAGGCGGCGCTGGGCAGGCCCGAAGCACAGGACCTCGACCACGCAGTCGTGGTCCGACGCGACCTCGTGGATGCGCTGGGCCACGCGCGTCCCCGTAGTGATCGAGTGGTCGTCGTCGTGGAACACGTGAATGACCGTCTTGGGCATCTGCCGCCTCTTCCGTTCGTTCGATCCGGTCGCCGAGCAGGCCGACCGTAAACCCGATATCGATAGGCGAGACGATACGTCTTACATTTCGGAACGAGCGGTGGGGCTCGGGGTCCGGCCGCGGCCTGGGTCGCGAGCGACCAGAGACGCGAGGCCCCTGTGGCCTCGCGTCTTCGGTCCATGGGGCTGCGGACAGCGCGCCCACGCCCCCACCGTCATTCCCGCGCGCCGCCCCGCGCCCGCCGCGGCCCCAGGAACGCTCCGGCCAGCAGGGCTCCCGCCAGGACCAGGGCGGAGTTGACCAGGATGGCGAGCGAGACTCCGGAGAGGACGCCGTCGGGGCCCGCGTCGCCGAGGGCGGACATCCGGGCCGTGGCGATCGCGCTCATGACCGGGATGCCCATGGTGATGCCGACCTGCTGCGTCATCGTGGCAAGACCGGTGGCCAGGCCCTGCTCGTCGTCGGGGAGGCCGGAGGTGGCCGTGACCATGAAGCCGACGATCATCAGCATGTTGCCGATGCCCCCGATGAACGTGGCCGCCAGCAGCAGCCAGATCCACGCCCCCGAGGTGCCGAGCGCCACCAGGGAGAGCGTGGCGACGGCTTGGACGAGGCCGCCGGTCACGATGGTCGCCCGGTTGCCGAAGCGGCCGACGGCCCGGCCGCCGAGCGTGCCGCCGATCACCGTCCCGACGCCCAGGACACCGAAGGCGAGACCCGTCGCCAGCGGCGAGTAGCCGAGGACTTCCTGGAGGTAGAGCGTCAGCAGGAAGACCAGCGAGGTCTCGGTGACGAAGGCGATCAGACCGGTGGCGTTGCCCCAGATGACGCTGCGGCGCTTGAGGATGCGTACGGGAACGAGCGGCGCGGCGGCCCTCTTCTCGACGAACCAGAAGGCGATGAGCAGGGCGGCGCCGGCGAGCAGTGCGGTCAGGGTGGTCGGCGTGGTCCAGCCGGTCGCGCCGGCCTGGGTCAGTCCGTAGACGAGGAGCAGCAGCCCGCCGGTGACGGTCGCGGCGCCCGGGATGTCGAGCCGGGGGCGGCCGGCGGGGCGCGAGTCGGTGATGACGGACGGGGCGAGGGCGACGACGAGGGCGGCGACGGGGACGTTGACGAAGAAGGCCCAGCGCCAGGAGAGCAGATCGGTGAGGAGTCCGCCGAGGATGGCGCCCGCGGTGAAGCCCGCGGACATCAGGGCGCCGTTGAGGCCGAGGGCGCGTTCGCGCAGGGGGCCCTCCTTGAACGCGGTGGTCAGCAGGGCGAGTCCGGCCGGGGTGACGGCGGCCGTGGCGAGCCCCTGGAGGACCCGGGCGGTGAGCAGAACCTCGGGAGAGGTCGCCAGTCCGCCGAGCGCCGAGGAGAGGCCGAGGACGACCATGCCGCCCACGAAGAGGCGCTTGCGGCCCACGAGGTCGGCGATGCGGCCGAACAGGAGGGTGAAGCCCGCGGCGGCCAGGGCGAAGGCGGTGGCGATCCACTGAAGGTTCGGGAGCGAGAAGCCGAGTCCTTCGCCGACGACGGGCAGCGCGACGTTCAGGATCGAGAAGTCCACGGCGATCATGAACTGCGCGCCGAGGAGAAGGGCGAGGACGAGCTTCTGCCGTCCGGTCATACGGGAGTCGGCGTGCGGGGTCCCGGCCTGTTCGACAGGGGGGTGGAGTGCGGGCCGGCTGGGTGCGGACATGGTCGTCCTTCCTCGGACGGAGGTTTTAACGGGTCTCTGGTCCCGTTAAGATGGAATGACCGTAGCAGAGGATCGCTCATTAATGGAACTGGAGACCCGTTATGACGTCGGAGAGCCCTGAGAACGTGGAACCCGGTACGGTCCGGCCCGGCGGACGCACCGCCCGGGTCCGCGAATCCGTCCTGCGTGCGGCGGGTGACGCCCTCGCCGAGCAGGGCTTCGACCGGCTCGACCTCGCCGATGTCGCACGCCGCGCGGAGGTGGGCAAGACGACCGTCTACCGGCGTTGGTCCACCACCACCGGCCTGATCGCCGACCTCCTCGACGACATGGCCGCGCAGTCCTCACCGCGCGCCCGGACCGGCTCGCTGTCCGAAGACCTCCGGGCCAACGCCCGGCTCGTGCTGTCGACGCTCACCGACCCGCGCCAGGGCGCCCTGTTCCGCTCCGTGATCGCCGCGGCCACGTGCGACGCGCGCACGGCGCAGGCTCTGCACCGGTTCTACGCGGTCCGCATCCAGGAGTGGGCGGGCTGCGTCACCGAGGCCGTGGAACGCGGCGAACTGCCCGTCGGCACCGACGCGGACGAGGTGATCCGCGCCGTCTCCGCCCCCCTCTACTACCGGCTGCTGGCCAGCGGCGACCCGCTCGACGAGGCGGCCGCCGACCGGGCCGCCGAGGCCGCCGTCGTGGCGGCGAAGGCCGGTACGTACGTGCGCTGAAGTCAGCCCGCCCGCAACCGGGCAGCCCAGGGGTGGCCCGCGCCCTCGGCCAGGGTGATCGTCTCCGTCAGCCAGGCGCGCCCGTCCTCGCCGAGAACGGGCAGAGCGGCCTCGAAGTCCTGCTCGTCCTTGGGGCGGCGGGACCTCGCCTTGTAGAGGAGCTGGACCTCGGGTGCGAGGTAGGGGACGCCGTCGTCGGAGACCCTGCCGAGCCGCTCCAGCGGAAGGCGGATCCTCGGGTCGCGGCGGAACACCCAGTCGCCGTCCTCCGCGTCGTCGAGCATGAACTGCACCCGCCACGGTTCGCCCGCGCCCGGCCGGCACCAGATGTCATGCACCTGTGGCGGCAGGAGCTCGCCGGGAAGCCACGGCCGCAGCGTGCCGGGCGGATCGGCGGCCCACCACTGACCGTCCGGCAGCAGCCGCTGAACCGCGAGCTGGTCGCCGCGCAGCAGGAGCACGTCGATGTCGCCGTGGTCCCGGTAGGCGCGGCCCACGGCCAGTTCGACCGCGTACCCGCCCGCGATCCACCACGGCGCGCCCAGGGGGGAGAGCAGGCGTACGGCTTCGGGGAGGGACATCGGCTCCCAGGGACCCCAGGGAGTCTCCGTGCGCATCGGGGGCATGAGGGCTCCCGCCGGTTCGGTTCGTCGGTTGTCGGGTCGTCGGTTGACGGATCGCGCCCGCTGACGGGGGCGCCTGCTGCCGGGCGGACGGCTGACGGCCCCACGGCTGCGGTTCGTCGGCTGTCGGCACGGACACCGGTTCGTCGGCTGCCGCTTCGCCGGCCGCGGAACCCGGCCCGGGGCCCCGTGGTTCCGCGGCCCCGGCCCCCTTCGGAGCGGAGGTTCAGCCGCCGGTGAGGAGGTGGCGGTAGCTGTCCGGGTGTTCGTGGAGGTACGTGGCCAGGCTCATGGGGGGCCTGCCCGTGAGGGTGGCCACGGCATCCGAGACGGTGGCCATCTCCCCGGCCGCGATGGCCTCGTACGAGGTCACCCAGCCGGCCACCTCCCAGTCCGGCGCGCCGTAACCGGACCGCGAGGCGTAGGCCTCCTCCCGCGTCTCCGGCACATAGGTGATGGCCCGTCCGGTGACCCGGCTCAGCTCCTCGGCGGCCTCGGCGAGGGTGAACGCCTCGGGCCCGGTCAGTTCGTGCGTCTTCCCGTCGTGCGTGGGGCCGGAGGGGTCGGCGCCGGACAGCAGGACGGCGGTCGCCGCGTCGGCGATGTCCTCGTGGGCCACCGCGGCGACCCTGCCGTCACCGGCCGGTCCCCGCAGGACACCGTCGGCGCCGGTCATCGCCGGCAGGCCGGCCAGATACCAGCTGTCGCGCAGGAAGGTGTGCCGGACGCCGGAGACCCGGATGTGGGCCTCGGTGTCCCAGTGGTCCCGGGCGAAGGTGAACGTCGCGTCGGGCGCTGCGCCGAGGAAGGAGACGTACACGATCCGTTCGACGCCCGCCGCTACCGCCGCGTCCACGGCCGTCGTGTGCTCGTGCACCCGGTCCGGACTCTCGTGCGCGGAGACGAGGAACAGGGTGTGCGCCCCGGCCAGGGCCCGGCGCATGGCCTCCCCGTCCCCGTACGGGGCGGCCGGTGCGGCGTCGGCGCCGGGCAGTCCGGGCAGCCGGGACGGGTCGCGGCCGAGGAGCCGTACGGGAACGCCCGCCCGGGTCAGCCGCCTCGCGACCCGGCCGCCGAGCGCCCCGCTCGCTCCGGTGACGGCGGTGAGGGGACCGTTCGAGGCTCCGCCGGAACTCTGTGTGCGGTCGGTGGGGTTCATGCGGGGTCGCCTTCCTCGTGCGGCCAGGGGCGCACTTCCACGACCGCCTCGACCGGAACCGGTCCGTAGATGTGCGGGAACTCCTCGCCGCCGGGCGGGAGCGACTCGTAACGCACGGGGGCGGCCAGCCGATCGGTGTCGATGACGAGCACCACCAGGTCCTGGTCACCGGCCCCGGCCCGGCTCCCGGGGCCGTACAGGAACTCGGCCACACCGGCGAGCTGGTGCGGCAGTGAGCAGTGGATGAAGCCCTCCTCGTGCAGGGTGCGGCCGCGGGTGGACATCTCGTACGTCCCGATCCCGCGAGCCGCCTCCCACAACGGGCGTTCCGTCAGGTGCAGCAGTTCGGCCATGCGTCAAAACTAAGGGCTGACCCGCGATTCCCGGTGGATCAGCGCGCGGCTTCGGATGCGGTGCATCGCAAGGCGGAGAGGCGCCCCCACACGGGACGCGTGCGGGCGCTCCGGCCACACGGGGAGGCGCCGGGGCCCTCGTCGTGGGCCCGCCCGGAGTGGCGGGACAGCCCTCAGCCGCGCCGGCGCGCCCTGCGGGCCACCAGCGTGGCCGCCGTGCCGGCGATCAGCAGGGCCGCCCCGATCCCGCCGATCACCCATTCACCCCCGCGCGAACCCGTGTCCGGGAGCCGCCCTCCGGGGGCCGTCCATGAGGCGCCGCCCCGCTCCGCCGGGTCGGACTTCCCGGGGGCGACGATCCTTTCCCCCGCATCGGAGGCGACCGCCGTGACCAGGTAGCCGCCGTCGACGGACAGCGGATCGGCGGCGGCCATGGTGGGCGCCAGGGCTCCCACCATGGCCGTCGCCGCCACGACCGTCGCGGCCACGTGGCTCCTTTTGCCCCTTGTGCGCTTGTTTGATCCCATGCTGCGCAATATGCAGCGTGAGGGGAACCCGGGAGGCGTGCCACGCCGGGAAGCCGGACCGTTCCGCCGGCCACCGTCATCAGACCGTGTTCCTCCGGCGGCAGGCGGTGGTCAGCCCGCCAGCAGCTTCGCCTCGGTCGCCGGGTCGATGCCCTTCAGCGGCCGGTCGGCGCGCTGCGGGGCGGTACCGCCGATCTCGCGGAGCCAGGCCCAGGTGTCGGCGACCGTCTCCTCGACCGGCCGGCAGCGCAGCCCCGCTCCGTACGCCCGGCGGACGTCGCCCTGGTGGAGAGCGTCGTACAGCTCCCCCGGCGGCAGCCAGACCGGCAGGTCCGTCCAGGGTTCGACGCCCGCCGCGAGGATCCGGCCGGCGTCCGTCCAGCGCAGCTCCGCATCGGAACCGGTGGCGCGCACGCAGGCGTTCAACAGCCCGCCCATCGTGGTGTGACCGGGGCGGCTGACCAGGTTGTACGGGCCGTGCAGCCCCTCCTCGGAGGCGTCGAGCAGCCATCCGGCGAGGTCGCGGACGTCGATGTACTGCAAGTCCACGCCCGGTGTGCCGGGCGCGAGCACCGGGCCTCCGCGGGCGATCCTGGTCAGCCACCACGGCAGTCTGCCGACGTTCTCCCAGGGGCCGATGATCAGCCCCGCGCGCCCCAGGAGCGCCCGGTCCCCGAAGGCGTCCAGCACGGCCAGTTCACCGCCGCGTTTGGCCAGGGCGTACGGGACGTCGCCGTCGGCGTCCGGTGACGCCCCCTCCACCAGCGGGCCGTCCTCGGGCAGGCCGGCCGGGGTCGGGTAGGCGTACACCGACCGGCTGGAGACGTACGTGTACCGCGCGGCCCGGCCGGACAGCAGCCGGGCCGCGTCCCGTACGGCCGAAGGCGCACCGCTCCACGTGTCGACGACCAGGTCCCAGGTGTACGACCCGTCGCCCGGCTCCGCGACCCCGGCGAGCGCGGCGAGGCCGCCCTCCGCGGTGCGGTCGCCGAGCAGTTCGGCCACTCCGGGCGGCGGTGCGTGACGGCCGCGATGGAACACCGTGGTCTCCCAGCCACGCGCGAGCGCCGCCTCGGTGACGGCCCTGCCGACGAATTCGGTACCACCCAGGATCAGAAGCCTCATGCCCCGAACTCTGCCCGCTCGCGTCCCGGTCCGGGCCGGTCCTCGCTCTCGGCTGAACAACGCGGCGGTACCGCGGCAACGACGGACCGGCCCGACGGTGCCGAGCCGTCAAGCCGGCCGGGGCGGCACATCGGGCGACGGGACCGCCCGCCGGGTGCGGTCAGGCCGTTTCGAGCGGGAACGCGCCTCGGTGGCCGGTGCCCGCGCCCGCCTCCGGCCGGGGCTCGAACTCGCGGCAGCTCCAGATCTCCTGGACGAATCCGCTGCGCCGGTCCCACAGGTCGAGGACATCGTCCTCGCCGGCCGCCCCGCGGTAGGCGTCCTTGGCTCCCCGGAAGCAGGCGAGACCGCCGGAGAGTCCGCGACCGGGAGCCGGGAAGTAGTCCGAGAAGGCGCACGCGATGCACGTCTGGAGCCGGATCCCGGGCGGGAGCGACCGCTGGACGGTGGCGAGTGCGGCGCCGAAGTCGCTCTCGGCCCGGTGGGACCTGAAGGACGCGCCGCCGTACCGCAGCTCAAGGGAGAGGTACGGGTCCGGCCGGCGCAACGACAACAGGCAGCTCAGCGTGGCCTGGTGGACCTCGCCGTCCGCGGTGACGGGGAACGGCAGGTCCCACTCCAGGACGCAGTCGTTGAGCATCCCGTCGGCGAGGGCGAACATCCCGCTCTCCGGCGGCATGCCCGCGACCGGGCACAGGCCGTCGAAGCTCTCGCCCTCGAAATCGACTCCCCTGACGCGAAGGCGGAGTTGCTGTCCGTCGGTGGTGAGGATGACGGCATCGGAGCCCTGTCGGTCCCGGTACCACCCTGCCCACGACTCATCTGTCATGGGCAGGGACTGTAGCCCGTGGCTCGGACACTCCCGGTGCCGCCCTCCGCTTAGCCGCTCCACCCCTGTGACCTCGGCCTATCCCATCCCTTCCCTTCCTCCCGTTCCCTTCCGTTCCGTTCCCTTCTCCCCGTTCGGTTCCCTTCCGTTCGATTCCGTTCCGCTCAGTGAGTCCTGCGGGTGACGAACTCCGCCAGGGCGAGGAGATCGCCCGCCGCGGACAGGTCGGGCACGGCCCGCGACAGGTGGTGCACCGCGCGCGCCATCCGGTCCGCGGCGCAGACCTGCGCCCAGTCGCGGCCGCCCGCCCGGTCCACGGCCTCGGACGCACGGCTCACCTCGCCCACGGTGTTCATGGGGCCCCGGTAGAGCGCGGAGAGTTCCGCCGCCGCCGGGGTGCCCGAGGTCAGCGCGGCGACCACGGGCAGCGACTTCTTGTGTGCGGCGAGGTCCGCGCCGACCGGCTTGCCGGTCTGGGCCGGGTCACCCCAGATGCCGATCAGGTCGTCGATGAGCTGGAAGGCGAGCCCGGCCTCCCGGCCGAAACCGTCCATCGCTCCGACGGCACGCTCGTCCACGCCCGCGTAGAGCGCCCCCAGGGCGCAGGCGCAGCCGAGCAGCGCTCCCGTCTTCGCCGTCGCCATGGCGAGGCATTCGTCCAACGAGACCTCGTCCGGACCGCGTTCCTCGAAGGCGCAGTCCGCCTGCTGGCCCGCGCACAGTTCGATGACGCACGTGGAGAGCCGGGCCGAGGCGCAGGCCGAGACCGTGCGGGCGTCCTCGGCGAGGAGACGCTGGGCGAGAGCGAGCATGGCGTCACCCGCGATGACCGCGTCGGGGATGCCGAAGACCGTCCAGGCCGTGGCCCGGTGGCGCCGGGTGCGGTCCTCGTCGATGACGTCGTCGTGCAACAGGGTGAAGTTGTGGGCCAGTTCCACGGCGACGGCCGCCCGCACGGCGTCCCTCGGGTCACCGCCGAGCGCCCGGGCGGCGGCCAGGACGAGCGCGGGTCTGATCGCCTTGCCGGCGCCGCCGGCGGCAGGGCTGCCGTCCGCGTGCTCCCAGCCGAAGTGGTACATCGCGACACGCCGGATCGATCCCGGCAGTGAGGCGATCGCGGCCCTCAGATGCGGATCGACGAGGGTCCGGGTGTACTCCAGGAGCGCCGCGGCCTCGTTGCCCTCGGTGGCGGCGGCGTCGGTACGGGTCATGGTCAATCGGTCACCCCGGTCATTGCCGTCCCGGCCCCGGTGACTGTCGCCCCGGGGCCGGGACGTGGTTGCTGTGGTGCGCCGGCTGCTGCCGACGGGGTCCCGGACCCGGCGGGGCCGGGACCCCGTGGACTCACCGCCAGCGGCTGACCTCGACGTTCTCCAGGACACCGAGGGCGTCCGGGACCAGTACGGCCGCGGAGTAGTAGGCCGTCACGAGGTAGGAGATGATCGCCTGCTCGTCGATTCCCATGAAGCGGACCGAGAGGCTGGGCTCGATCTCGTCCGGGATGCCCGTCTGCTGGAGGCCGATGACGCCCTGTTCGGCTTCGCCGGTCCTCATGCAGATGATCGACGTGGTGCGGGCGTCCGTGACCGGGATCTTGTTGGACGGGAAGATCGGGACGCCGCGCCAGGCCGGCACATGGTGTCCGCCGATGTCCACGCTCTCCGGTACCAGACCCCGCTTGTTGCACTCCCGGCCGAAGGCGGCGATGGCGCGGGGGTGGGCGAGGAAGAGCTTCGATCCGCGCCGGCGCGACAGCAGTTCGTCCATGTCGTCGGGGGTGGGCGACCCGTCGTGCGGCTGGAGCCGCTGCCCGTAGTCGCAGTTGTTGAGCAGGCCGAACTCCCGGTTGTTGATCAGCTCGTACTCCTGGCGCTCACGCAGCGCCTCGACCGTGAGCCGCAACTGCTGCTCGGTCTGGTTCATCGGCTGGTTGTAGAGGTCGGCGACCCTGCTGTGGACCTTCAGAACGGTCTGCGCGACGCTCAGTTCGTACTCGCGGGGCGCCGCGTCGTAGTCCACGTACGTGTGCGGGACGACGGCCTCGCCGACATGGCCGGCGGAGAGGTCGATCTCCGCCTCGCCGTACTTGTTGGTGCGCTGGTGCGGGATGGCGAGCAGTCCGGCGAGATGGGTGCGCAGTGATTCCGCGCGCTCGGCGAGGTTGAGCACATCGGCCCGCCTCAGGGTCAGGACGGTGCACGCGGTGACAGCACGGGCCGAATACTCCCAGAGGGCGTCTCCCTCGATCAGGGAGTGGTCTCCGAAGTAGGCCCCGTCCGCGTGGACCCCGAGCACCGTCTCGTCCCCGTAGGGCCCGGTGCCGATCTTCTCGACCTTTCCGTGCGCCAGCAGGAAGACCCGGTCCGCGGCCTCTCCGGCGGTGGCCAGGAGCTGTCCTGCGGGAATGTCGCGCTGCTCGCACCGCCTGGCCAGTTCGGCCAGGACCTCCTCGTCCCCGAAGTCCCTCAGGGCCGGGAGTTCACCGAGCTCGGCGGGGATGACCGAAACCCGGTCCCCGGTCTGCACGAACGTGACCCGGCCGTCCCCGACCGAGTAGCTCAGCCGGCGGTTCACCCGGTACGTGCCGCCCTGCACCTGGACCCACGGCAGCATCTTCAGCAGCCACCGTGAGGTGATCTCCTGCATCTGCGGAGCGGACTTGGTGGTCGTCGCGAGGTTCCGCGCGGCTGCCGTGCCCAGACTCTGCTGCGGCGGCACCTGCGCGTTCTGAACCTCTTCACCAACGGACATCTGGGGTCCTCTCGATTCATCGGCTGACCTGCGAGAACAACCTTTCAGCATGGTGACTCGGCGCGCCATTACACAAAAGAGTGTGACTAATCGGGCTTTGGGCTGGGCACAACGCTGCGCGATGCCCGCCCGCCCGCTCAATTGCATCTGGAATGCGCATTCACCTACCGTGACCGTCATGCGGCTGACGAGATTCACGGACGTGGCCCTGCGCGTGCTGATGCGTCTGGCCGTCGTGGAGCACGAGGATCCGCCGACCACCCGCGAGGTGGCGGCGGCCATGCACGTGCCGTACTCCCACGCCGCGAAGGTCGTGGCCCGCCTCCAGCACCTCGGTCTGGTCGAGGCCCGGCGGGGCCGTGGCGGCGGACTCGCCCTCACCGCCGCCGGCCGCTCCGCCTCCGTCGGCGGCCTCGTCCGCGAACTGGAAGGACCGGGCGACGTCGTCGAGTGCGAAGGGGCCGCTCCCTGCCCGCTGCGGTCGGACTGCCGACTGCGCAACGCCCTGCGTGCGGCCGCCGAGGCCTTCTACGCCTCGCTCGACCCGCTCACCGTCACCGAGCTGGTCTCCTCCCCCACCGGGCCGCTGCTGATCAGCCTCAGCGGCAGGCCGCCGGCGGACGTCTGACCCACCCCCGCCACACCGGGCCCCCGGCCCGGTTCCTACACTGACTTTAAATACGCATCTCAGATACCAATTCTGAATCCGAGGAGTCACCGATGCTCTCCGAGCCGTCGACCGCCACCGTCCGTGCCACCCTCCCCGCCGTCGGGGCGGCCATCGGAGACATCGCCGACCTCTTCTACCGCAAGCTGTTCGACGCCCATCCCGAGCTGCTGCGCGACCTGTTCAACCGGGGCAACCAGGCGTCGGGCGCCCAGCGTCAGGCGCTCGCCGGCTCCATCGCCGCGTTCGCGACCCAGCTGATCGAGCACCCCGGCACCCGGCCCGACGTGATGCTCGAACGCATCGCGCACAAGCACGCCTCTCTCGGCGTCACGGCCGGCCAGTACGAGGTCGTGCACACGCACCTGTTCGCGGCCATCGCCGAGGTGCTCGGCGACGCGGTGACCCCCGAGGTCGCGGCCGCCTGGGACGAGGTCTACTGGCTGATGGCCAACGCCCTGATCGCCATCGAGGAGCGGCTGTACGCACAGCAGGGCGTCGTCGCCGGCGACGTCTGGCGCGACTGGGAGGTCGTCTCGCGCACCGAGGAGACCGCAGACGTCGCCACGTTCCGGCTCCGCCCGGCCGACGGCGCCCCCGCCCCCGCCTTCCGCCCCGGCCAGTACGTGTCCGTGCAGGTCGAACTCCCCGACGGCGCCCGCCAGATACGCCAGTACAGCCTCTCCAGCGCCCCCGGTGCGGCACTCCGCTCGTTCACCGTCAAGCGGGTGCACGGCGGCGGCGCCCCCGACGGCGAGGTCTCGCGCCTGCTGCACGCAGAGGTCCGCGCGGGCGACCGGCTCCGCGTCTCTGCCCCGTACGGCGACCTCGCGCTGAAGTCCGCCGACGCCCCGCTGCTGCTCGCCTCCGCGGGCATCGGCTGCACCCCGATGCTGTCGGTGCTGGAACACCTCGCGAACTCCGGCCACCGCGCGCCGGTGACCGTGGTGCACGGCGACCGCTCCCCCGCCGACCACGCCCTGCGGGCCGACCATGCCCTGTTCACGGCCGAACTCCCCGACGCCACGGCCCACTTCTGGTACGAGAGCCCCGAGCAGGGCCACCCGGCGGACCGCACCGGCCTGGTCGACCTGACCGGCGTCGTGATCCCGGCCGGCACCCACGCCTACCTCTGCGGTCCGCTGCCCTTCATGCGGGCCGTGCGCACCCAGCTGCTCGCCAAGGGCGTCCCCGCGGCCGACATCCACTACGAGGTGTTCGGCCCCGACCTGTGGCTCGCCCAGGGCTGAGCGGAGAGCCGGCCGGCGGTGAACCGGGGACGGTGCCCGGGGAATTGTCCGGATCGGCTCGCACACCGTCCGAACAGCGCCCCGGATGCCTCCCGTGAATGGTCCGCGACCCGGTGCGTCGGGTACAAGCGCTGTAAGGACACATCCCCCCACGCACGAAGGAGCCGGCCATGTCCTCACCCATGTCCGCGAGCACCTTTCTCGACGCCTTGAAGGACGAAGGACTCACCGTCGTCCAGGTCGGCGCCTGGCGCACCCACAACCGCAACCACAAGGGCCCCTGGGGGCCGGTCAACGGCGTGATGATCCATCACACCGTCACCCGGGGGACCGCCGCGACGGTCCGCACCTGCCGTGACGGCTACCCCTCACTGCCGGGGCCGCTGTGCCACGGCGTCATCGCCAAGGACGGCCGGGTCCACCTGGTCGGCTACGGACGGACCAACCACGCGGGGCTCGGCGACGACGACGTGTTGCGCGCCGTCGTCGCCGAGAAGCGCCTGCCGTCGGACAACGAGGCCAACACCGACGGGAACCGGCACTTCTACGGCTTCGAGTGCGAGAACCTCGGCGACGGCGAGGACCCGTGGCCCCCCGCCCAGCTCGAAGCCATCGAGAAGGCCGCGGCCGCGATCTGCCGCCACCACCACTGGACCTCCCGGTCGGTCATCGGCCACCGCGAGTGGCAGCCCGGCAAGGTCGACCCGCGGGGCTTCTCGATGACCGCGATGCGGGCGCGGATCCACGACCGCCTGAAGTAGCCCGGGACCGCTCCGGGCGCGGGCGGCCGCACCGCCCCGGACCGCTCTGCCGCGGGCGGCCACAATGGAGGCATGCCCTCCTCGCCCCCCGACGCGCTCGGCCTCTCCGGGCTGCGGCCGGTGCTCCCGTCGCCGCTGCAGCCGGCCGAGGACGAGCGCTTCGCGCGTCACGGCGTGACGCTGCTCCTCAAGCGTGACGACCTGATCCATCCGGACCTGCCGGGCAACAAATGGCGCAAGCTCGCGCCCAACCTCCGTGCCGCGGCCGGCCGCCCCGTGCTGACCTTCGGCGGGGCGTACTCCAACCATCTGCGGGCCACGGCCGCCGCGGGCCGCCTGCTGGGCTTCCGCACCATCGGCGTCGTCCGGGGCGACGAACTCGCGCACCGTCCGCTCAACCCCTCGCTCGCCCGGTGCGCGGCCGACGGCATGCACCTGCACTTCGTGGACCGCCGGACGTACCGCGACAAGGCCGATCCTCAGGTCCTGGCGGCCCTGCTGAGCGCCCACGGGGAGTGCGAGGTCATCCCGGAGGGCGGCAGCAACGCCCTGGCCGCACAGGGCTGCACAGAGCTCGGCCGTGAGCTGCGGGGAGCGGCCGACGTGGCGGCGGTGGCCTGCGGCACCGGCGGCACCCTCGCCGGTCTCGCCGCGGGCCTGGCGCCGGAACAACGCGCCCTGGGCGTCCCGGTCCTGCGCGGCGGCTTCCTGGGGGACGCGGTAGCGAACCTGCAGCGGGAGGCGTTCGGCGGCCCGGCCGGGGCGTGGTCCCTGGACGAACGCTTCCACTTCGGCGGGTACGCCCGCACCACGCCGGAGCTCCACGCCTTCGCCGACGACTTCGAGGACCGCCACGGGCTGCCGGTCGAGCGGCTCTATGTGGCCAAACTCCTGTACGCGCTCACCGCGCTGGCCGGGGAGGGCGCGTTCCCCCCGGGAACCGCCGTCGCGGCCGTGGTCACGGGGCGCCCGGACGCCGCCCCGGACACGCCCGCCGACGCTCAGCCGTCCGACTCCTCCCGGTAGGCCGCGGCCTCCTCCAGGTCGAGCCGCCTCAGCAGGGTCCGCATCATCTCGTCGTCGATGCGGCGCTCGTCCCGCAGCCGGACGAAGACCTCGCGCTCGGCCTCGATCATCTCGCCGGCCAGTCGCCGGTAGGTGTCGTCCGCCGACTCCCCCGTCACCGGATTTGCCGCACCGAGCCGTTCCCAGACGGCGTTGCGGCGGCGCTCCAGGACGGTCCGGAGGCGGTCGGTGAGCGGCTGGGGCAGGCAGTTGCGCCGGTCGGTGAGCAGTTCCTCGAGACGCGCCTCGGCGGCCGTGGACGCCTCGCTCTGGGCCTGCGCCTCCGCGAGCGTCTCGGCCTGCCGGTCGCGCCCCGGGAGCTTCAGCACGCGCACCAGGACGGGCAGCGTGAGCCCTTGGACGACGAGCGTGCCGATGACCGTGGTGAACGTCAGGAACAGCACCAGGTTGCGCGCCGGGAAGGCCTCGCCGTCGCTCGCGACGAGCGGGATGGAGAACGCGATGGCGAGCGAGACGACGCCGCGCATCCCGGCCCAGCCGACGATCAGCGGCGAGGTCCAGTTGGTCTCGGGTTCCCTCTCCCGGATGCGTTTCGACAGCAGGCGGGGCACGTAGGTCGCCGGATAGACCCAGAGGAACCGGACCACGACGACCGCGAGGAACACCGCCACCGCGTACCAGAGGGCCTCGGCGACGGCGTACGTGCCGAGCCCCTTCAGCACGAAGGGCAGCTGGAGGCCGATCAGGGCGAAGACGGCGGACTCCAGGATGAAGGCGACCATCTTCCAGACGGCGGCCTCCTGGAGCCGGGTGGCGAAGTCGACCTGCCAGGAGCGGTGACCCAGGTAGAGCGCGACGACGACCACGGCGAGGACCCCGGAGGCGTGCACGCGCTCGGCGGCGGCGTACGCGACGAACGGGATCAGGAGCGACAGGGTGTTCTGGAGCAGGGGCTCCCTGAGGTGCGTACGGAGCCAGTGCAGCGGGACCATGAGCACGAGCCCGACCCCGACGCCGCCGACCGAGGCCAGCAGGAACTCGCCGATCCCGGCGCCCCAGCTCATGCCCTCGCCCACGGCCGCCGCGAGCGCCACCTTGTAGGCGGTGATCGCGGTCGCGTCGTTCACCAGGGACTCACCCTGCAGGATCGTCGTGACCCGGGCGGGCAGCCCCACCCGGCGCGCGATCGCCGCGGCGGTGACGGCGTCCGGCGGGGCGATGACCGCACCCAGCACGAGCGCCGCGGTGAGCGGCAGGTCGGGCACGAGCCGGTACGCCAGCCAGCCCACCGCGACGGTGGCGAACAGCACGTAGCCGACGGAGAGCAGGGCGACGGGGCGGATGTTGGCCCGCAGGTCCAGGTACGAGCTGTCCACGGCGGCCGTGTACAGCAGCGGCGGCAGCAGGAGCGGCAGCACGATGTGCGCGTCCAGCGTGTACGCGGGCACTCCCGGCAGGTACGAGCCGAGGAGTCCGAGGACCACTAGAAGGAGAGGGGCCGGCACCGGGGTGCGGCGGGCGAGACCCGCCACTGCGGCACTGGCCGCGACCAGTGCCACCAGGGGCAATGCGTCCATCCCATGATCCTCTCATCCGTCGTAACCTGGCCATCATGAGCGAGTGCCCGCATGTACCGGACCTGCCGCGCCCCGAGCCCGCGCCCCTCTCCGAGACGTGTCTCGAGTGCCGGGCGGCGGGCACCCATCCCGTGCAGCTGCGACTCTGCCTGGTCTGCGGCCACGTCGGCTGCTGCGATTCGTCACCCCGCCGGGACGCCACGGCGCACTTCAAGGAGACCGGCCACGCGGTGATGCGGAGCTTCGAGGCCGGCGAAAGCTGGCGCTGGTGCTTCGAGGACGGTTCGATCGTCTGACGTCTGGGTACGTCAAACCGGCGCTTGTTGTTCGTAATTGAGCGCCGCAGACCCCTAGCCACTGTGTGTACTCATGGGCCTACCATGAGTGACAGTCATGGGATGGGGTCTCGGCGACACGGCATCATGGATCGCGATAGCGTCGCCGGACCAGAACCGAAGACGTACCGCATGGCTCCGGGCGACCCTTCCCGGATCCTCGAAGAGTTTGTGCCACCTTGGAGGTGAGGGTGTCCCAGATCGCAGGCGAGCCCGGGAATCAGGACTTCGTAGAGGTCCGGCTGCCCGCTGCGGGTGCCTACCTGTCGGTGCTGCGTACGGCCACGGCCGGCCTCGCAGCGCGTTTGGACTTCACTCTCGACGAGATCGAGGATCTCCGCATCGCGGTCGACGAGGCCTGCGCGATCCTGCTCCAGCAGGCCGTGCCCGGTTCCGTCCTCAGCTGCGTGTTCCGGCTCGTCGACGATTCTCTCGAGGTGACGGTCTCGGCCCCGACGACGGACGGCCGGGCCCCGGAGCGCGACACGTTCGCCTGGACGGTGCTCTCCGCACTGGCCGGAAAGGTCGACTCCTCGGTCGCCGACGACCGTACGGTCAGCATCAGCCTGTACAAACAGCGCGGCGCGGGACCCGGGCCGGCGTGAGCAACGGGAACGGGGACGGTCCTGTGCGGGACGAGACGATCCGACCAGGGGTGGTGCGCGCAGCAGGCATCCCGGAACAGCAGGCCCTGCCTCATCCGGTGGACGAGGCGGATCTGCCCCGTGCGGTGGACGGGGCGGAGGGGCCCGCCGGCATTACGGTCGCGGTGGAGCAGTCGCAGGCGGAGCGGGCAGGCCAGATGAGCGAGCACGGGCACCACGATCCACACGACCGCAGCGGGGCGCGGGCGTTGTTCATCGAGCTGGGCAAGCTGCCGGACGGGTCACCCGAGAAGGCGGAGCTGCGCAACCGGCTGGTGCGGATGCACCTGCCGCTGGTGGAGCACCTGGCGCGGCGGTTCCGCAACCGCGGCGAGCCGCTGGACGATCTGACCCAGGTCGCCACGATCGGTCTGATCAAGTCGGTGGACCGGTTCGACCCGGAGCGCGGCGTCGAGTTCTCGACGTACGCGACGCCCACGGTCGTCGGCGAGATCAAGCGGCACTTCCGTGACAAGGGCTGGGCGGTGCGCGTGCCGCGCCGGCTCCAGGAGCTGCGGCTCTCCCTGACCACGGCGACCGCGGAGCTCTCCCAGCAGCACGGCCGCTCGCCCACGGTGCACGAGCTGGCGGAGCGCCTCGGCATCTCCGAGGAAGAGGTCCTGGAGGGTCTGGAATCAGCCAATGCGTACAGCACGCTCTCGCTGGACGTCCCGGACACGGACGACGAGTCCCCCGCGGTCGCGGACACGCTCGGCTCCGAGGACGAGGCCCTGGAGGGCGTCGAGTACCGGGAGTCGCTCAAGCCGCTGCTGGAGGACCTGCCACCGCGAGAGAAGCGGATTCTCCTGCTCCGCTTCTTCGGGAACATGACCCAGTCGCAGATCGCCCAGGAGGTCGGCATCTCGCAGATGCACGTCTCCCGGCTCCTGGCCCGCACCCTGGCCCAGCTGCGCGAGCGACTGCTCGTCGAGGAGTAGGCGGGCACGGGGGCGCCGGACGGTGTCCGTCCGGCGCCCCGGGGCCGCCGGGCCGCCGCACCCTCAGGCGTCGGCGCCGTCCGCGTCGGGCGCCGTGCCCGGCCTGCGGATGCCGAGTGCCTCGATGGTCGCCGGCCTCACCAGCTGATACAGCGCGGTCACCGCCACCACGGCGAGCACGATCCCGGCCGGGATCAGCGCCCCGTGGGACCGCAGCAGCGTCCAGGCCACCGGGAGCGCGATGATCTGCGTGATGAGCGCCGGTCCGCGGCTCCAGCTGCGCCGCCGGAGCAGCCCGCGGGCGGCGAAGAGCGGGATCAGCCCCAGCGCGATCACCGTCAGACCGCCCATTTCGGCCTGCTGCGGGCTGTCGGGGCGGCCGAGCAGCCCCATCACCAGCATGAGGACACCGCCGGCGACGAGGGCCACGCCTTCGAGGGCGCTGATCCCGGCCACCAGCGTGAGCCTGGCCGGCTTCGGCGGTTCGGCCGAGGGCATCGACGAGGGCGCGTTCTGCTGAGTACTCACCCTTGCAGGTTGGCATCCCGGGCACACGAAAGCGAAGCCGGGGTCGAAACGCCGCCCGGTCGCCGGGCAACGCCCCACGGCGACCGGCGCACCGCGCCCGATTCGTCACTCAGCGTGAAGGCGTCCGGGCAGGACTTCAGGCCGATACCTCGCGGTAGGTAGTCTGGCGGACATGCGCGCACTTCTTGTGGTCAACCCAGCTGCTACCACCACCAGTGCGCGGACCCGTGACGTGCTGATTCACGCGCTGGCCAGTGAGATGAAGCTGGAGGCGGTCACCACCGAGTACCGCGGCCACGCCCGTGACCTGGGGCGACGGGCCGCCGACAGCGACGACATCGATCTCGTGGTGGCGCTCGGCGGCGACGGCACGGTCAACGAGGTCGTGAACGGCCTGCTCCACGACGGCCCCGACCTCGACAACCTGCCGAAACTCGCCGTGGTCCCCGGCGGCTCGACCAACGTCTTCGCGCGCGCCCTCGGCCTCCCGAACGACGCGGTGGAGGCGACCGGCGCCATCCTGGACGCACTGGCCAACCGCACCGAGCGGACCGTGGGCCTCGGCCTGGCGGCCGGCACCCCCGGGACGGAGGACGAATCGGTCCCGGAGCGCTGGTTCACCTTCTGCGCCGGCCTCGGATTCGACGCCGGCGTGATCGGCCGCGTCGAACAGCAGCGTGAGCGCGGCAAGCGTTCGACCCACGCGCTGTACGTACGCCAGGTGATGCGCCAGTTCCTGGAGGAGCCGCACCGGCGACAGGGACTGATCACGCTGGAGGTGCCCGGCCAGGACCCGGTCACCGACCTCGCGCTCTCCATAATCTGCAACACGGCCCCCTGGACCTACCTGGGGAACCGGCCGATGTACGCCTCCCCGAAGGCCTCCTTCGACACCGCCCTGGACGTCCTCGGCCTGCAGCGTCTGTCCACCGCCGCGGTCACCCGGTACGCCACCCAGCTGCTCACGTCGAGTCCGGAAAAGGGTCCACGCGGCAAGCACGCGGTTTCACTGCATGACCTCACGGACTTCACCTTGCATTCAAAGGCTCCACTGCCCTTCCAGATGGACGGTGACCACCTGGGGCTGCGTACCAGTGTGACGTTCACAGGCGTACGCCGTGCACTGCGTGTGATTGTGTGAGTGGAAGGGACCAAAGTCCTTTAACTCGAACGTTTGGACTGGCTTCCACCCTCTAGAAGTACGGCTGTGACCTAGCCGACACCGAGGAATCAAAAAAAACTTTCCAGAAGGGGTTGTATCCGCCGCCGAGGTTTGCGAATCTCTACATGGCGATCGGGACGGCCCGCAACAACGGCCTCCACTGAAAGCCAGAACCCCTCCTCACTGCACAGGACCACAACCAGTTCATCTGGGCGTCGGCCCGACACTTGTGGGGGGATTCGTGAAAGCGTTCACATTCACAAGCCACCGTTACGTAATACCAAGGAGAGGTAGCAGCCATGGACTGGCGTCACAACGCCGTTTGTCGTGAGGAAGACCCGGAGCTGTTCTTCCCCATCGGCAACACCGGTCCTGCGCTGCTGCAGATCGAGGAAGCCAAGGCCGTCTGCCGTCGCTGCCCCGTCATGGAGCAGTGCCTGCAGTGGGCGCTCGAGTCCGGCCAGGACTCCGGCGTCTGGGGTGGCCTCAGCGAGGACGAGCGCCGCGCAATGAAGCGCCGCGCCGCTCGCAACCGGGCGCGCAACGCCAGCGCCTGACCGACGCCACCGCTACGAGCCTCAGCCAGGCGGCGCGTACAGAGCGTACGCATCACCCCGCCCCCCGAGTCGCAGCGCGCAGTACCCCCGAAGCGCATGCTTGACCAGAGAGCCCGGACCGTTCACCCACGGTCCGGGCTCTCTGCTGTGCCGGCGCTCCGCTGCGCGCGGGGGTTGCTACTTGTCGGCGCGGACCGGGATGTCGAGGACCACCTGCGTGCCGCGTTCGGGCGCCGGCACCATGCCGAACGAGCCGCCCAGTTCGCCCTCCACCAGCGTCCGCACGATCTGGAGTCCCAGGTTTCCGGCGCGCTGCGGGTCGAACCCCTCGGGCAGACCGCAGCCGTCGTCCTGAACGGTGATCAGCAAGCGTCCCTCGGCGGGCGAACCGCCACGCACCGCCGAGACCTCGACCGTGCCGGTCTCGGCCACGCCGAACGCGTGCTCCAGGGCGTTCTGCAGCACCTCGGTGAGGACCATCGCCAGGGGTGTGGCCACTTCGGCGTCGAGGATGCCGAAGCGCCCGGTGCGGCGGCAGGTGACCTTGCCCGGCGAGATCTCGGAGACCATGGCGATGACCCGGTCGGCGATCTCGTCGAACTCCACCCGTTCGTCCAGATTCTGGGACAGCGTCTCATGGACGATGGCGATCGAACCGACGCGCCGTACGGCCTCGTTGAGCGCCTCGCGGCCCTGCGGGGAGTCCATCCGGCGAGACTGGAGGCGCAACAGGGCGGCAACGGTCTGGAGGTTGTTCTTCACCCGGTGGTGGATCTCCCGGATGGTGGCGTCCTTGGTGATCAACTCGCGCTCTCGGCGGCGCAGTTCGGTGACGTCGCGCAGCAGGACCAGGGAGCCGATGCGGACGCCCTTGGGCTTCAGCGGGATCGCGCGGAGCTGGATCACGCCGCCCGCGCACTCGACCTCGAACTCCCGGGGCGCGTAACCGCTGGCCAGTTTGACCAGCGCCTCGTCCACCGGGCCGCGGGAGGGCGCGAGTTCCGCGGTGATTCCGCCGAGGTGCTGGCCGACCAGGTCGGACGCGAGGCCCAAGCGGTGGTAGGCGGAGAGGCCGTTGGGGCTGGCGTACTGGACGACGCCGTCCGCGTCGAGGCGGACCAGCCCGTCGCCCACCCGCGGCGAGGCGTCCATGTCGACCTGCTGGCCGGGGAAGGGGAAGGACCCGGCCGCGATCATCTGGGCGAGGTCGGAGGCCGACTGGAGGTAGGTGAGCTCCAGCCGGGACGGGGTGCGCACCGTGAGCAGGTTGGTGTTCCGCGCGATGACGCCCAGGACGCGGCCCTCCCGGCGTACGGGGATCGACTCCACCCGTACGGGGACCTCCTCACGCCACTCCGGGTCGCCCTCGCGCACGATCCGGCCCTCGTCCAGCGCCGCGTCGAGCAGCGGACGGCGGCCGCGCGGGACCAGATGGCCGACCATGTCGTCCTGGTAGGAGGTGGGGCCGGTGTTGGGCCGCATCTGAGCGACGGACACGTAGCGGGTACCGTCACGGGTGGGGACCCAGAGCACGAGGTCGGCGAAGGACAGGTCGGAGAGCAGTTGCCACTCCGAAACCAGCAGATGGAGCCACTCGAGGTCGGTGTCACTCAGGGCTGTGTGCTGGCGGACGAGGTCGTTCATGGAGGGCACGTGTGCGAGCGTACCTGTGGATGTGCACGGGTTCCGAACCGGACGGCCCGCGCGTACGTGCAAGCAGAAGGACCGGAAATCGTCATGCCTCACGGATGGACACCGGTAATGGTCTAGTCCACAATGCTCAAGACACAGCCTCCGCTCTCCCCGCACAGGAGAGCGGAACGAGGTACCCGCGCTCTCTGCCCTGACTGCGCGGGCACCTCCCCCGGCCGGGGGCACCGCACACCGCCGGCCGATCCGATCGCCCCTCGCGGGCGGTCCTGCTCCGGGCTGCGGTGCTGGTCGGGCTGAGGGTCCCGGCCCGGCGCCGCGGCCCGCGGGTGTTCTCCGGGCACTCGCGGTTGTTTGCCGGGCGCCCGACTCCGCCGGCCGACAGCCCTTCAGCGGGTCTCCGTGACCTTCGCGAGTGCGCGCGGCGCGTCCGGGTCCTGACCGCGGGCGATCGTCACCTCGTAGGCCAGCATCTGCAACGGCAGGATCTCCAGGATCGGCTGGATCTCCTCGGCGACCCCGGCCGTCGGCAGCACGAAGCCCGCGGAGGCCGCTTCCACCTGGGCCTTCGGGCCGACCACGAACAGGTCCGCCCCGCGGCCGCGCAGCCGGTCGAGCACCGGCTGGAGGGCCTCGCCGCCCCGGCCGTCGGTGACCACGGCGATCACCGGGGAGATGTTGTCGACCATGGCGAGCGGGCCGTGCAGCAGATCGGCGCCCGAGTAGGACAGGGCGGGGATGTAGCTCGTCTCCATCAGCTTCAGGGCGGCTTCCTTGGCCGTGGGGTAGCCGTAGCCGCGTGAGGTGATGACCATGCGCTCGGCGAAGCGGTAGCGGGAAGCCAGGGTCCTGACCTCGTCCTTCCGGGCCAGGATCGCCTCGGCGAGGTCCGGCAGCACGGCGGCCGCCGCGCCGTCGCCGCCGCGCAGGCCCTCCACGAAGAGGTACAGGCAGAGCAGCGAGGCGGTGTACGTCTTGGTGGCCGGAAGGGCCTTCTCGGGACCCGCCAGGATGTCGATGTGGTACTCGGAGACCGCGGCGAGCGGGGAGTCCGGGTTGTTGGTCACCGCCAGCGTGACCGCGCCGGCCTCCCGGGCCGCCTGCGTCGAGGCCACCAGGTCGGGCGATCCGCCGGACTGGCTCACGGTGATGACCAGGACGTCCCTGAGATCCGGCTTCGCGCCGTACGCGGTGGTGGTGGACATCGAGGCCAGGCCGCAGGGCAGGCCGAGGGTGATCTCCAGCAGGTACTTCGCGTACAGCGCGGCGTTGTCCGACGTACCGCGCGCGGTGAGCAGGACGAAGCGCGGCCTCCTGGCGGCGATCTCGGCGGCCACCGCCCGGATGGCGGGCGCCCCGCGGTCCAGGATGCGCCGGAACGTCCCCGGCTGCTCGGCCATCTCGCCGGACATGATCCGGCCCGGCTGCTCGCCCTCGCCGGCCGGGTACGTGACGGACATGTCTGGTGCCTCCCGGGTGTCGCGTTGCGTCGGTCAAGTCGAACACGGGGCACCGCGGGGCCGCCAGCGGACGACCCCGGCGCGGGCGGGGCCGGGCGGTCCCGAAACGTCTGTGCGCCGGGCGGCCGGGAGCCGTGTCCGGGGGCGCGAGTTCTGCTAGATTGGGACCTAGATTGGTCTATACCACAGGTCCTTTTCTTCACTCCAGATCGGCAGGCCCCGCGTGGAAGTTGTCATCGTCCCGGACGCCAAGGCAGGCGGCGAACTGATCGCGGGGGCCATCGGCGCCCTGCTGAGCCGTAAGCCCGACGCCCTTCTCGGCGTTGCCACCGGATCGACCCCGCTGCCCATCTATCAGGCGCTGGCCGAGAAGGTCCGCTCCGGCGCGGTGGACGCGTCGCGCGCCCGCATCTGCCAGCTCGACGAGTACGTCGGCCTGCCGGCGGGCCACCCGGAGTCGTACCGCTCGGTGGTGCTGCGCGAGGTCGTCGAGCCGCTCGGGCTCTCCGAGGCGTCGTTCATGGGCCCGGACGGTTCCGCCGAGGACGTCCAGGCCGCCTGCGAGGCGTACGACAAGGCGCTCGCCGAGGCGGGCGGGGTGGATCTCCAGCTGCTCGGCATCGGCACGGACGGACACATCGGCTTCAACGAGCCGTGTTCCTCGCTCGCCTCGCGCACTCGGATCAAGACGCTGACCGAGCAGACCCGGATCGACAACGCGCGCTTCTTCGACGACGACATCGAACAGGTGCCGCACCACGTCATCACCCAGGGCATCGGCACGATCCTGGAGTCCCGCCACCCGATCCTGCTCGCGACGGGCGAGGGCAAGGCCGACGCCGTGGCGCAGACGGTCGAGGGGCCGGTCGCGGCGATCGTGCCCGCGTCGGCGCTGCAGCTGCATCCGCATGCGACGGTCGTGGTCGACGAGGCGGCGGCGTCGAAGCTGAAGCTGGGGGACTACTTCCGCGCCACGTATGCGGCGAAGCCGCTGTGGCAGGGTCTGTAGTTCTGCCGGTACGGCGTGGGGCCGGGGCACCGTGTGGTGTCCCGGCCCCACGCCGTGCGGGGCGCCCCCCTGGGCGCTCTGCCCTCAATCGCCGGGCCGGCTCGACCCTTCCGGTGCCACACCGGGTGCGGGTTCGTCCTCAAGCGCCGGACGGGCGTGAAAGAGCGGGCTCGGACGAACCGGCATCCCCCACCCAGCGCAAGGCTTCGTCCTCAAACGCCGGACCGGCTTGAAGGCGCTGGGCGGGTGGGCCGGAACCAGAGGGATGGTCAGACGATCGCTTCCGCCGCCGCTCGGCCGCAGACTCTGGCCGCGCCGTGGGTGGCGATGTGCGGGGCGCCCCTGGGGGGCGCCTGGGGGACGCCCATTTCGATCACGATCGTGTCCGGGCGCGCCGCGAGCAACGCGTCGAGGGCCTCGGTCATCCACGGATGGCGGTGCTCGTCGCGGACGACCGCGACGATGCGGCGCTCCCCCGCGGCCCCCAGCACACCGGCCGCGGAGTCCTCGGTCTCGCTGCTGTACGTGCCGGTGTCCGTACCCGGCACCAGCCGGGCCAGTTCCGCTCCGACGCCCCACGGGGTCTCGTCGCCGACGGCGATGTTCGCGAGCGGGGTGAACGCGGCGACGTACGCCGGTCCCGTGAGCGGCTCGCCCGTGCCGGTCACCTTCACCGCGCGGCGCGCGGCGACGAGGCCGATGTCCGAGCCGATGCCCGTGCTGTGTCCGGTGCCGGGCGCGGTCCCCTCCTGCGCTGCCGCGCCCGGCTCCGGGGCAGCCCCCCCGGCCCGCCGCGTCCAGGACGCGAGGGACCGTACCCGGGCCGCGGCGTCGGCCAGCCGCTCCTCGGGCAGTTCGCCGGCCCGTACCGCCGCGACCAACGCGTCGCGCAGCCGCAGGACCGTGCTGTCGTCGTCGAGACCACCACCGACGCAGAGCGCGTCGGCACCGGCCGCGATCGCGAGGACCGAGCCGCGCTCGATGCCGTACGTCGAGGCGATGGCCTGCATCTCCACGGCGTCGGTGACGATCAGGCCGTCGTAGCCCAGCTCCTCGCGCAGCAGACCGGTGAGGATCTGCGGGCTGAGGGTCGCCGGGCGGTGCGGGTCCAGTGCGGGGAGCAGGATGTGCGCGCTCATCACCGATTTGGAACCCGCCGCGATGGCCGCCCGGAAGGGCACCAGTTCACGGGCGTGCAGGGTCTCCAGGTCCACGTCGATGCGCGGCAGCGCGTGGTGCGAGTCGACCGCGGTGTCGCCGTGTCCCGGGAAGTGCTTGGTGCAGGCGGCGACGCCGGCGGCCTGCAGGCCCTCGACGTACGCGGCGGTGTGCCGGGCGACCAGGTGGGGGTCGGCGCCGAAGGACCGCACCCCGATCACCGGGTTGCCGGGGTTGGAGTTGACGTCCGCGGACGGCGCCCAGTTGAGGTTGACCCCGCAGTCGGCGAGCCGGCGGCCCAGCTCCTGGGCGACGGCGCGGGTCAGAGCGACGTCGTCGACGGAGCCGAGCGCCAGGTTGCCGGGGAAGGACGAGCCGTGGCGCACCTCCAGCCGGGTGACGTCGCCGCCCTCCTCGTCGATCGCGACGAGCACGTCGTCCCGCTCGGTACGGAGCTGGGCGGTCAGCGCGGCGAGCTGCTCGGGCGTCTCGATGTTGCGGCCGAACAGGCCGACGGAGGAGAGGCCCTCACCGACGCGGCGCAGCAGCCAGTCCGGTGCGGTGGTGCCGGTGAAGCCCGGCTGCAGGACGGCGAGAGCGTCGCGGGTGACGGTGTCCGTGGTGGAGATCAGGGTGGTCATGGGAGGCGTTATCCCTTCACTGCGCCGTCGGTAAGACCGCTGACGGCCTTGCGCTGCAAGTAGATGAAGAGGATCAGGATCGGGATCGCGAAGAGCGAGGAGGCGGCCATGGTCGCTCCCCAGTCGTCCCCGAACGCGGTCTGGAACTGGGAGAGCCAGAGCGGCAGGGTCTGGGACTCGATGTCCTTGTTGAGGATGAGGACCAGCGGGAACTCGTTCCAGGCGGTGATGAAGCCGAAGAGCGAGGTCGCCATGAGCCCGGGACCGAGCAGGGGCAGGATCACCTTCCTGAACGCCTGCGGCCGGGTGCAGCCGTCGACCATGGCGGACTCCTCCAGCTCCTTGGGCACGGCGGCGACGTAGCCGCGCAGCGTCAGAATGGTGAAGGGCAGGACCATCATCATGTAGAAGGCCGTCAGCGGGACCAGGCTGTTCAGCATGTCCGCATCGCGGACCAGCATGTAGATCGCGATGACCATGACTTCCCAGGGGGCCATCTGCGCGATCATGAACGTCAGCAGGATGCCGCGCCGGCCCTTGAAGCGCATGCGCGCCATAGCGAAGGACGCCAGCAGCGCGATCACCAGCGAGGCGACCACGGAGACGATGGTCACCGTGAAGGAGTTGCCGACCAGGGTCCAGAAGTGGTCGGCCGCCATGGCCTTCTTGAAGTGCTCGAATGTGATCTCGGTCGGGAACCACACGGGGGTGTCGGTGATGATGTCGCCGGTCGGCTTGAAGGCCGTGCTGAACATCCAGTAGACGGGGAAGGCGAAGCCTATGAAGAGGACGACAGCAGTCAGGTTGGGCCAGATCCGGCCGAACAGTGAGCGCTTCACAGCTCGTCCTCCTCTTGCTTGAGTACGGTGCGCAGGTAGTAGGCGGTCATCGCCAGCAGGACGATGATCGTCAGGAACGAGATGGCCGCACCCATGCCGAAGTGCTGGTTGCCGACGCCTTCGACGAACGCGTAGACGGGCAGGGTCTCGGTGAGCCGGTCCGGGCCGCCGCCGTTGATCGCGAAGAGCTGGGCGAAGGACTTGAAGACCCAGATGACTTCGAGGAACGTCGTGGCCAGCAGGAACGGCCTGAGGAAGGGGAGCGTCACCAGGGTGAAGCTCTTCCAGGAGTTGGCGCCGTCGAGCGAGGCGGCCTCGTACAGCTCCTTGGGGATCGTCGTCGACGCGGCGTACAGGTTGATCGCCACGAACGGGATGGACTGCCAGACGATCACCAGGGTGACCAGCGAGAAGGTGGAGAGCTGGCTGCTCGTCCAGTTGAAGTCGGCCATCGAGTGCCAGCCGAGGCTGTCGAGGACGTAGTTGACGACTCCGAACCGCTGGGCGAACAGCCACTGGTAGACCGTGGTGGCCGCGATCATGGGCATGGCCCAGGCGAGCACCAGGCCCAGCATGAGCACCAGGCGCATCTTCTTGCCCAGGCGCGCGAGCAGGAGGCCGACCATCATCCCGAGCACCATGATCAGGACGACGTTGGCGGCGGTGAAGACGACCGACCGCTCGACGACCCTCCAGAAGTCCGAGCTGCCGAGGACTTCCTTGTAGTTGTCGACGCCGTTCCACTCGGTGAGGTGGAGGATCAGCTGGCGCGGGTTGAGGTTCTGGAACGACAGCATGCCGTTCTTGACCAGGGGGTAACCCAGGAGCACCGCTGTGACGAGCAGTGCGGGCACGAGGAGGAGGTAGGGCGCGGAGCCACCGGACCGCTCCTTGCTCGATGCGACGGGGCCACCGGAGGGGGCGTCATCCTTGCGGACGCCGGCTGCCGGGACCGAGTCCACTTTTTCGGTCTGCACTGACATGCTCGCCATCTCTGTCTTGGGCCGTACGGTCGAGTCACGCGAGTACGCCGGGGGGCGGTTGCCCGCCCCCCGGCGCGTGCGATCAGCTCTTCTGCGAGAGACGCTTGTTGATCTCCGCCTCGACCGCCTTGGCGGCTTCGGCCGGGGACTTTCCGTTCAGAACCGCGGTCATGTAGCTCTTGATCGGGTTCGGCGCGTTCTCGACAGCGGCCCACTCGGGGATGAGCGGGGTGGTGCCACCGGCGGCGGCGGCCGGGGCGGCGGCCTCGGCGGCTCCGTTTCCGGTCAGGTTGGAGTTGAGCGACTCCTTGTTCGGGATGACGCCGTTCTCCTTGGCCAGCTGGCCCTCGAACTGGTCGGACAGTGAGAGCTTCAGGAACTCCTTGGCGAGGTCCTGCTTCTTGCTCCCCGCGGCGACCGCGAAGTTCGAGCCACCGAGGAAGACGCCCTCGGGCTTGTCGGCGGTCTCACCCGGGATGGTGAAGTAGCCGATGTCGCTCTCGATCTTCTTGTTGGCCGCGATGGCCGTGCCGGCCTCCCAGCCCATGCCGATGAAGGCGCCCACGTTGCCCTTGGCGAAGACCTCCGCCTGCTGCGGGGTGGCCTCGTCCTTGTCCTTGGGGGCCTTGGAGTAGGCCTGGTACTTCTTGTAGAGCTCCATGGCCGCGGTGACCTTGGGGTCGGAGAGGTTGGAGACGTACTTGTCGCCTTCCTTCTTCACGAGGTCCGCGCCCTGGCCGATGGTCAGGCCGTCGAAGAAGTACCAGTTCTGGCCGGGCAGGTAGATCGGCTCGGCCTTGCCCTTCTTCTTGATGGCTTCCAGGTCCTTGAAGAACTCGTCCCGCGTCTTCGGGGTGTCCTTGATGCCGGCGTCGGCCCAGACCTTCTTGTTGTAGATGACGACGCGGTTGGCGAAGTACCACGGGGCGGCGTACTGCTTGCCGTCGAAGACCGAGGACTCGTTGAGCGCCTCGACCCAGTCGCCGCCGATCTCCTTCTTGAGCTCGCTCAGGTCGGAGAGGCCGCCCGTCGCCGCGTAGGCCGGGGTCTGGGTGTTGCCGACCTCGATGACGTCCGGCGGGGTCGACTCGGAGAGCGCCGTCGTGATCTTCTGCTGAATGCCGTCCCACTTCTGGGTCTCGAACTTCAGCTTCGCGCCGGTCTTCTTCTCGAAGGCGGCGGTCAGGTCCTTGGTCCAGCCGGGAGGCGTCGAGCCGTCCATGGCCCAGACCGTCAGCGTCTGGCCCTTGTAGCTGTCGGGGCCGGTCTTCTTGCTGCTGCTGTCGGTCTTGTCGTCCGAGCCACACGCAGTGGCACCGGCCAACAGAGCCACGACGCCAATGGCCGCGATGAGTCCGCGCTTCACGACACCCTCCTCAGGGATGCAAGAGAATTCCCCCCACCACCCGAGAACGCCCACCGTCGCACAATGAGGCGACGGGTACTGCCCGTGGGGCTGGGACCTGGTCTTTAATGGTTTAGACCAGTACCGGGAGCTTGGCCTAGACCTTTAGGGGTGTCAAGGGTGTATAAGAAGTGCACTCGCGTCCGTTACAGGACCGACACCTGAGGGAGGGCGACGAGCCGTGACCGGACCGTGCCACCATGTGAGCCGCGACAGACGGAGGAGCCGGTGACGGCAGCAACGCAGCAGTCGGGAAGGCGGGCCATGGGTGCCGACGGGGGCAGTGCGGGCAACGAGACGGGCGCGGGCACGCGCACCGCACGCGTCCCGAAGTACTACCGGCTGAAGCGCCATCTCCTCGACATGACGGACACGATGCCGCCGGGCACCCCCGTGCCCCCGGAGCGGACCCTGGCCGCCGAGTTCGACACCTCGCGCACCACCGTGCGCCAGGCGCTCCAGGAACTGGTCGTCGAGGGCCGGCTGGAGCGCATCCAGGGGAAGGGGACCTTCGTCGCCAAGCCGAAGGTCTCGCAGGCCCTGCAGCTCACCTCGTACACCGAGGACATGCGGGCCCAGGGACTGGAACCGACGTCCCAGCTCCTGGACATCGGCTATGTGACGGCCGACGACACCCTCGCCGGACTGCTCGACATCACCACCGGCGGGCGGGTGCTCAGGATCGAGCGGCTGCGCCTGGCGAGCGGTGAGCCGATGGCGATCGAGACCACCCACCTCTCGGCCAAACGCTTTCCCGCGCTGCGGCGTTCGCTGGTGAAGTACACGTCCCTCTACACGGCCCTGGCCGAGGTGTACGACGTGCGCCTGGCCGAGGCGGAGGAGACCATCGAGACCTCCCTCGCCACCCCGCGCGAGGCCGGCCTGCTCGGTACGGACGTGGGGCTGCCGATGCTCATGCTGTCCCGGCACTCCGTGGACGGTCAGGGTGAGCCGGTCGAGTGGGTCCGCTCGGTCTACCGGGGCGACCGCTACAAGTTCGTGGCCCGCCTGAAGCGGCCGCTGGACTGATCCGGCCACCGGACGGGCCACCCGCACCGCCGCACGCCCGCACGGCCCCCGTGGAAGCGTTCCCACGGGGGCCGCGCCCTGGGCGCTTGGCCTGGACCAACCCCCCGACGTTTGACGTCAATTCGGTCAGGCGCCCGAGGCCACAGGACCGTTGCCGGACCGCAATGCGGACAGGGGGTGACGGTGGGCGGGACCCTCGCCTAGATTTCGTGCGCATTACACGAGGTGATCAGCGAGGGAGTCGCCGCCATGCCAGCAGCCCCAGAAGGAAAACCACCCACCGTCACACCGATGCGGGTGGTCATCGCCCTCTGTCTCGTCGCGCCGTTCGTGGCGATGCTCTGGGTGAGTTCGTACGCCAAGGTCGATCCGGCCTTCATCGGGATCCCGTTCTTCTACTGGTACCAGATGCTCTGGGTGCTGATCTCGACCGCGCTCACCATGGTCGCGTACAAGCTGTGGCAGCGTGACCAGCGCTCCCGCAAGGGAGGTGCGTCAGCATGAAGGACGGCGTGAACGGCGTCGCGCTCGGCGTCTTCATCTTCTTCTTCCTGGCCGTCACGGTCGTCGGCTTCATGGCCGCCCGCTGGCGCAAGGCCGAGAACGAGGCCAGCCTCGACGAATGGGGCCTGGGCGGCAGGTCGTTCGGCACCTGGGTCACCTGGTTCCTGCTCGGCGGCGACCTCTACACCGCGTACACCTTCGTCGCCGTCCCCGCGGCGATCTACGCGGCGGGCGCGGCCGGCTTCTTCGCGGTGCCCTACACCATCCTGGTGTACCCGCTGATCTTCACGTTCCTGCCGCGCCTGTGGTCGGTGTCCCACAAGCACGGTTACGTCACCACCTCGGACTTCGTCCGCGGACGCTTCGGCTCCAAGGGGCTCTCGCTGGCGGTCGCCGTCACCGGCATCCTCGCCACGATGCCCTACATCGCCCTGCAACTCGTCGGCATCCAGGCGGTGCTGGACGTGATGGGCGTCGGCGGCGGCGAGAACACCCACTGGTTCATCAAGGACCTGCCGCTGCTGATCGCGTTCGCGGTGCTCGCCGCGTACACCTACTCCTCGGGGCTGCGCGCACCCGCGCTGATCGCCTTCGTCAAGGACGGCCTGATCTACCTGGTCATCGCCGTGGCGATCATCTACATCCCGATCAAGCTCGGCGGATTCGACGACATCTTCACCAAGGCGAGCGAGGCCTTCTCGGCGAAGAACGAGGCGGCCGGCAAACCGGTGGCCGGACTGGCCCCCGGCGAGGCCGGGCAGTGGGGGTACGCCACCCTGGCGCTGGGCTCGGCGCTGGCGCTGTTCATGTACCCGCACTCGATCACGGCGACGCTCTCCAGCCGCAGCCGTGACGTGATCCGCCGCAACACGACGATCCTGCCGCTGTACTCGCTGATGCTGGGCCTGCTCGCACTGCTCGGGTTCATGGCGATCGCCGCCGGAGTCAAGGTGGACAACGGTCAGCTGGCGATCCCCCAGCTGTTCGAGAACATGTTCCCCGACTGGTTCGCGGGCGTGGCCTTCGCCGCCATCGGCATCGGCGCGCTGGTACCCGCCGCGATCATGTCGATCGCCGCGGCGAACCTGTTCACCCGCAACATCTACAAGGACTTCCTGAAGCCGGACGCCACACCCGCGCAGGAGACCAAGGTCTCCAAGCTGGTGTCGCTGCTGGTGAAGGTCGGCGCGCTCGCCTTCGTCCTCACCATGGACAAGACGGTCGCGATCAACTTCCAGCTGCTCGGCGGGATCTGGATCCTCCAGACGATGCCGGCCCTGGTCGGCGGCCTGTTCACCCGGTGGTTCCACCGCTGGGCGCTGCTCGCGGGCTGGGCGGCCGGCATGCTCTACGGGACGCTCGCCGCCTACGGGGTCGCCAGCCCGACCCAGAAGCACTTCGGCGGGTCCTCCAAGGAGATCCCGGGCATCGGCGAGATCGGCTACATCGGCCTCACGGCCTTCGTGCTGAACGTCGTGGTCGTCGTCGTCCTCACCTTCGTCCTGAACGCCGTGAAGGCGCCCGCCGGGATCGACGAGACCTCTCCGGGCGACTACACCGCGGACGCGGGCGACCCGGGCGTGGTGACGGAGCTCCCGCCGGCCACCGTCGGTGCGCCGGGCGGCCACTGACCGACGCGTACGTGAACGGAACGGGCCGCCGCATCCCTCCGGTAGGGATGCGACGGCCCGTTCGCGCGTACGGCGGAAAAGCCCTTGCGGCCACGGCCCCGGCGTGCGGCACACTGCACCGTATGGACATGACGATCCGGCCGGTCGAGCCCGCCGACTACGCACTCCTCGGCGAGATCACCGCCGAGGCCTATCTCGGCGACGGGCTCCTGGACTTCGGCATCGGCGATCCGTACCTGGAGAAGCTCCGCGACGTCCCCCGCCGCGCGGCCGAGGCGGAGGTGCTGGTGGCCGCCGACGCGCGGGGCCGCGTCCTGGGCGGGGTCACCTACGCCCCGCCGGGCAACCCGTGGGCCGACATAGCCGCGGCGGACGAGGCCGAGTTCCGGATGCTGGCGGTCTCCCGCGAGGCCCGTGGCGCCGGGGCGGGCGAGGCGCTCGTGCGGGCCTGCATCGACCGCGCACGGGCCACCCCGGGGGTCACCGGGCTCGTACTGTCGACGCAGCCCGCGATGCACGGGGCCCATAGGCTCTACCAGCGCCTCGGCTTCGTACGGACCCCCGAGAGGGACTGGGACCCCATCGACGACCTGAGGCTGCTGGCCTACCGGCTGGAGTTGCTCCCTCCGGCGTGACAGCGCGCACGACCGGAGCCGCTCACTAGGAGCTGACAGCGAGCACGACACAACATGTGGGGGCTGCCGTATCCGGCAGCCCCCACATGTATGCTCATGCTCGCTGTCGCCGCAGGGAAATCCGGTGCGAATCCGGAACTGTCCCGCAACGGTGTGTTCGGTGCGCTTTTGCGCACCCCCGAGTCCGAGGTCCTGCCGACAGCGCATCCGGTTCGACCGATCCGGATGCCCAGACGTCCGGGCCTCGTGGATGGGCCGGTGGACGCCGCACGGAGCGCTGCCCCGCCGGGTCCCGCTCCGCCCGGCTGCCCCCGCTCCCCGAAGGCCCCGAGCCGAGCGAGGGAGAGCACCGCGTGACCATCGCGCCAGCCGATCCGGTTTCCGTGGCCGAGTCAACGGGAAGCACGAGCGACGGACCGGGGACCGCACTGCTGCGGACCCTGACCGGCCTCACCGCCGATCTGCCCGACACCGACCCCGGACGCGTCGCCGCCGCCGCGCTGCGCGGCCGCAACGCCCGGTCGGACGAGGCCGAGCTGCGCTCGCTGGCCACCGAGGCCGCCGCGGGCCTGATCTCCGAGGACCCCGCCTACTCCCGGCTCGCCGCCCGCCTCCTCACCCGCACGATCGCGGACGAGGCGGCCGGGCAGGGCGCGACGTCGTTCTCCGCCTCCGTCGCCGTCGGGCACCGCGAGGGGCTGATCGCGGACCGCACCGCCGAGTTCGTGACGCTGCACGCGGAGACCCTGGACGCGCTGGTCGCGCGGTCGCTCGCCGACGGCGCCGACGACCGCTTCGGCTACTTCGGTCTGCGCACCCTGCACAGCCGTTATCTGCTGCGCCACCCGCACACCCGTCAGGTCATCGAGACGCCGCAGCACTTCATGCTGCGCGTCGCCGCCGGCCTCGCCGAGGACACCTCCGCGCGGGCCCTGGACGAGGTCGCGGCGCTGTACGGGCTGATGAGCCGGCTGGACTACCTGCCCTCCTCCCCCACGCTCTTCAACTCCGGCACCCGCCACCCGCAGATGTCCTCCTGCTACCTGCTGGACTCTCCGCTGGACGAGCTGGACTCGATCTACGACCGCTACCACCAGGTGGCGCGCCTCTCGAAGCACGCGGGCGGCATCGGCCTCTCGTACTCCCGTATCCGCGCCCGGGGTTCGCTGATCCGCGGCACCAACGGGCACTCCAACGGCATCGTGCCGTTCCTGAAGACGCTCGACGCCTCCGTCGCCGCCGTCAACCAGGGCGGCCGGCGCAAGGGCGCCGCGGCCGTCTACCTGGAGACGTGGCACGCGGACATCGAGGAGTTCCTGGAGCTGCGCGACAACACGGGCGAGGACCAGCGGCGTACCCACAACCTCAACCTGGCGCACTGGATCCCCGACGAGTTCATGCGCCGGGTCGACGCGGACGGCTCCTGGTCGCTGTTCTCCCCGGCCGACGTGCCCGAGCTGGTCGACCTGTGGGGCGACGCGTTCGACGCCGCGTACCGGGCGGCCGAGGACAAGGGCCTGGCCCGCAAGACCATGCCGGCCCGCGAGCTGTACGGTCGCATGATGCGGACCCTCGCCCAGACGGGCCAGGGCTGGATGACGTTCAAGGACGCCTCCAACCGCACCGCGAACCAGACCGCCGAGCCCGGCCGCGTCGTGCACTCCTCGAACCTCTGCACGGAGATCCTGGAGGTCACCGACGACGGCGAGACGGCGGTCTGCAACCTCGGCTCGGTCAACCTCGGCGCGTTCGTCGAGGGCGGCACGATCGACTGGGAGCGCCTGGACGCCACGGTCCGTACCGCCGTGACGTTCCTCGACCGGGTCGTCGACATCAACTTCTACCCGACCGAGCAGGCCGGCCGGTCCAACGCCCGCTGGCGGCCCGTGGGCCTGGGCGCCATGGGCCTCCAGGACGTCTTCTTCCAGCTGCGGCTGCCGTTCGACTCCCCCGAGGCCCGCGCCCTGTCGACGAAGATCTCCGAGCGGATCATGCTCGCCGCGTACGAGGCGTCCTGCGATCTCGCCGAGCGCTCGGGTCCGCTCCCCGCCTGGTCCGAGACGCGTGCCGCCCGCGGGGTGCTGCACCCGGACCACTACGACACCGAGCTGCACTGGCCGGAGCGCTGGGACGCGCTGCGGGCGCGGGTCGCCACGACCGGCATGCGCAACTCGCTGCTGCTGGCCATCGCGCCGACGGCGACGATCGCCTCGATCGCGGGCGTGTACGAGTGCATCGAGCCCCAGGTCTCCAACCTGTTCAAGCGCGAGACGCTCAGCGGTGAGTTCCTCCAGGTCAACGCCTATCTGGTGGACGAGCTGAAGAAGCTCGGCGTGTGGGACGCGCGGACCCGCGAGGCGCTGCGCGAGGCGAGCGGCTCCGTGCAGGGCTTCGCCTGGATCCCCGAGGAGGTGCGGGCGCTGTACCGCACGGCCTGGGAGATCCCGCAGCGCGGTCTGATCGACATGGCCGCGGCCCGTACGCCGTTCCTCGACCAGAGCCAGTCGCTGAACCTGTTCCTGGAGACGCCGACGATCGGCAAGCTCTCCTCGATGTACGCGTACGCCTGGAAGCAGGGGCTGAAGACGACGTACTACCTGCGCTCGCGCCCGGCGACCCGGATCGCGCGCGCCGCGTCCGCCGCCCCGGTGCCCGCGCAGGCGTCCGCGCCCGACGCGGACGCGATCGCCTGCTCCCTGGAGAACCCCGAGTCCTGCGAGGCCTGTCAGTAATGAGCACCGACACCGGCAAGAACCTGCTCGACCCGGGTTTCGAACTGACCCTGCGGCCGATGCGCTACCCGGACTTCTACGAGCGCTACCGCGACGCGATCAAGAACACCTGGCACGTGGAGGAGGTCGACCTCCACTCCGACGTGGCGGACCTCGCCAAGATGACGCCCGCCGAGCAGCACCTGATCGGCCGGCTGGTCGCGTTCTTCGCGACCGGCGACTCGATCGTGTCCAACAACCTCGTGCTGACGCTGTACAAGCACATCAACTCCCCCGAGGCACGGCTGTACCTGTCGCGGCAGCTGTTCGAGGAGGCCGTGCACGTCCAGTTCTATCTGACGCTGCTCGACACGTATCTGCCCGATCCCGACGACCGGGCGGCGGCCTTCGACGCGGTCGAGGAGATCCCGTCGATCCGCGAGAAGGCGCAGTTCTGCTTCCGCTGGATGGACTCGGTCGAGAAGATCGACCGGCTGGAGACGAAGGCCGACCGCCGCCGTTTCCTGCTCAACCTGATCTGCTTCGCGGCGTGCATCGAGGGGCTGTTCTTCTACGGCGCCTTCGCCTACGTGTACTGGTTCCGCTCGCGCGGGCTGCTGCACGGCCTCGCCACGGGCACCAACTGGGTGTTCCGTGACGAGACGATGCACATGAACTTCGCGTTCGAGGTCGTGGACACCGTCCGCAAGGAGGAGCCCGACCTCTTCGACGACGCCCTCGAACAGCAGGTCACCGACATGCTGAAGGAGGCCGTCGAGGCGGAGCTGCAGTTCGGCCGCGACCTGTGCGGCGACGGGCTGCCCGGGATGAACACCGAGTCGATGCGCCAGTACCTGGAGTGCGTCGCCGACCAGCGGCTCACCCGGCTGGGCTTCCCGGCGGTGTACGGGTCGGAGAACCCGTTCGCGTTCATGGAGCTCCAGGGCGTCCAGGAACTGACGAACTTCTTCGAGCGCCGCCCGTCCGCCTACCAGGTGGCCGTCGAGGGCACGGTCGGCTTCGACGACGACTTCTAGTCCCCGGGCCCGGGCGTCAGATTCTCGCCCAGCTCCTGACGTACGGACGCCGTGCGGCCCTCACCGGCCGCGCGGCGTCCGCCGTTTGCGGGGGCCGGGCGCTCCGGGCCCGTTCCGCCTCCCGCAGCCGGCGGTCGATGCGGCGTTCGCGGGCGATGCCGACCAGCACCGGCGCCAGGAAGAGGGTGAAAACGACTGTTACGGCCAGGTAGTTCAGGAATGTGTTCATGTCTCTACTGTCGTCGGTTCCGGCCGATCGCGGCAGTGGCAGGACTGTCATGGAGCATCGAATTACTGCCACACTGGGGACATGCTGAAAAATGTCGCCGCTCTGCTGCTCGACGAGGTCCACCCCTTCGAACTCGGCGTCCTGTGCGAGGTGTTCGGCCTGGACCGCAGCGACGAGGGTCTGCCGGTGCACGACTTCGCCGTGGTCTCCGCCGAGGGGCCGACGCTGCGCACGCACGCCGGGTTCACCCTCACCACCCCGCACGGCCTCGACCGCCTGGAGGAGGCCGACCTCATCGCCATCCCGGCCGGCAGCCGCTTCGGGGACCGGGAGTTCCCCGAGGAGGCCCTGGACGCACTGCGCCGGGCCGTGGACCGGGGGGCCAGGGTGCTGAGCGTCTGCTCGGGCGCGTACATGCTCGGTGCGGCCGGCCTCCTGGACGGCCGGCGCTGCACCACCCACTGGCGGCACGCGGACGAGCTGGCCCGCCGCTTCCCGCGGGCGATCGTCGAGCCGGACGTGCTGTACGTGGACGAGGACTCCGTCATCACCTCCGCGGGGACGGCCGCGGGGATCGACGCCTGCCTGCATCTGGTGCGCCAGGAGTACGGCACCGCCGCCGCCAACACCATCGCCCGCCGCATGGTGGTGCCGCCGCACCGCGACGGCGGTCAGGCGCAGTACATCCAGCGCCCGCTGCCCCGGAACCGCTGTGACACGGTCGGCGACACCCTGGCCTGGATGGAACGGCACCTCGACCAGGAGATGACGGTCGAGCAACTGGCGGCCCAGGCGCACATGTCACCGCGCACCTTCGCCCGCCGCTTCCAGCAGGAGACGGGCACCACGCCGTACCGCTGGCTGCTGCGCCAGCGGGTGCTGCTGGCCCAGCACCTCCTGGAGACCTCCGACGAGACGATGGACACGATCGCCGGCCGGACCGGCTTCGGGAACGCGGCCGCGCTCCGGCACCAGTTCGTACGTTCCCTCGGCACCACGCCGAACGCGTACCGGCGGACCTTCCGAGGGCCGGCCGCGTTGACCGAAGTCGCCTGATTCACCGGCCGCGGGCGGCCGAAGCCGCCCGGCAGCCGGCCGCGGCGGCGCCGGGCGGTCACGCGTCCGGCCGGCCCGCCGTCACCGGCGGCACCGGCCGGTGCGGGTCAGATTCCGCAGTTGGGCGCGGACCAGTAGTGGCTGGGGCCCTGGTTCACGTGGACGTGGTCGTTGTGGTCGGGGTAGCCCGGGCCGAGGATGCCGTTGAAACCGTGGTAGCGGGCCTGCTGGGCCAGGGTGCAGAAGGCGATGCCGCCCAAGTCGGCCGCGTCGCCGTACAGATGGCGGCTGTTCGAGGCGCCGCCGACCGCGCTGTTGCAGGAGACGGAGCGGAAGCCGCTGTTGACGGTGATCGGACGGTCACCGAGGGCGTGGCGCAGCGCCTCCAGCTTCCACATGGTGCTCAGCGCGTTGGCCTTGGCCGTCCCCGCCGCGACGGCACCACCCGCCCAGGTGCTGTTGCAGTGGTTGAGCTCGGCGTACGTGAAGTGGGCGGGCGTGCAGTCGTCGTCCTGGAGGGCGTAGAGCTTGGACTGGGTGGCGGGGCCCGCGATGCCGTCGGCGGCCAGTCCGTAGGCGGCCTGGAAGCGTTTGACGGCGGCGGTGGTGGCGGGCCCGTAGGAGCCGTCGACGGCGAGTACGGAGTTGTAGCCGGGGTATCCCGCCACCCGGATCTGGAGCTGGACGACATCGTTGCCGGTGGCGCCCGGGGACAGGGTGCGGGTCCAGGTGTAGCAGCCGTCGGCGTGCGCGGTGCCTGCGGTGACCACCGCCCCGCCCAAGGCGAAAGCCATGGTCATGACAAGGCCGAGAAGGAGGCGTGCGGAACGTCTGAGCATGGGGGCTCCCTACCACGGTGAAGGTGTGGGGGTGAGCCTGGCGGACGAGTCGACGCGCGTCAACTACGCGTGAAGGTACATCAGTTGACGACGAAGGCCCTGACCCGGCGTACCGGGTCAGAGCCCTCGCGGCAGGCGCGCCGGCCCGGTCAGTCGTTCGGGACGACCTCGTAGCGCGGAGTGTTCTCCGCCATCTGCCGCAGCGCGTCCTTGCGGTCGCGCTTGGACAGGCGGTCGATGTACAGGTAGCCGTACAGGTGGTCCGTCTCGTGCTGGAGGCAGCGGGCGAAGTAACCGGTGCCGCGCACCTTGACCGGGTTCCCCCGGGCATCCTGGCCGCGCACCACCGCGTAGTCCGGGCGGGCCAGCGAGGCGTACGCCGTGGGGACCGAGAGACAGCCCTCGTTGGAGTCGTCCAGCACGCGCTCCTCGGGCGCCAGCTCCTCGAGCACCGGGTTGCAGATGACGCCGGTGTGGCGGACCCCGTCGTCGTCCGGGCAGTCGTAGACGAAGACCTTGAGGTCGACCCCGATCTGGTTGGCGGCCAGGCCGACGCCCTCCGCCGTGCGCTGGCTGGCGAACATGTCGTCGATCAGCCGGGCCAGCTCGTCGTCGAACGCGGTGACGTCCTTGCACTCCTTGTGCAGGACCGGGTTGCCCACGACCGTGATCGGGCGGGAGGTGCCGCGCTCGCGGTGGGCCGCCTCACGCGCCTCACAGTCCTCGGTGTCGATGAGGAAACCGTCCTCGTCGACGCTGATCTGCTCGTCCGTCTCCTGCTGCGCCATGTCCGCCGTACGCCTTCCTCACAACGTGAAACCCGGGATCCGCGGCTCACCGGAACCGGGGCGCCCGAGCACCGGAATCGGTGCGCGTACAGCCTACGGGCACCGCTCGGCACCGATCAGCAGACTTCTTCCAGATCCCGCCACTCGCGGCTGTCCGGACTGTCCGCGACCCAGCCGTCGAGCAGCCCCCGCACCAGCCCCGAGGGCGCCGCGAGGCCGCACTCGCGTTCGGGCACCCACAGCTCGCCGGCCGTGCGGTGGCCCAGCGGACCGGGATGGCCCGGCTCGCTGTGGTCGTGCGGGTCCAGGTGCTCGCCGTCGCCCTCGTCGCTCTCCATCCGGCTCTCCGAACAGGCCCGGCACAGCAGCCGGACGGACGACGACCAGTCCTCGGCGGCGAAACCGGCGTCGGACGCCAGCTGCTCCAGCGCGTCCCGGTCCGCCTCGGTGGCCGCCTCCAGGAGCACCACCCAGGTGGGGACGGGGGACGGGGCCCACAGCTCGATCTCGTCGAACACCGGGTAGGAGGGCCCGGCCGCGGTGATCCGCTCACCGTGCGGCACCCCGTCGTGCAGGACGACCTCGCCCCACCGCCGCCCGGACGACGGCAGCGGAATCGACAGCACTTCGATCCGTGCCGGATCCAGCCTGCGGCCCCAGACGACCTCGGCCTCGCCCTCGGGCGACAGCCGCACCGCCGCGCTTCCCAGCTCCATGCCGACCGGCTCGCTGCCCGACGCCGGGGTCTGCTGACCGCCGCCGGGCACCTTCAGCCCGTACGCCTGCCAGGCCCGGCGGGCCAGCGGCCAGTCCTGGAGCGCGGTGGCGGCGATCCCGACGTTCCACCAGTCGGGGGCGCCGGACTCCTTGTCGAGCAGCGCGACGGCCCGCAGGCCCGCGGCTCTCGCCTGCTCCCAGTCGTGCCGGAACTTGTGCAGCAGCGCCAGGTTGAACCACGACTCGGAGAGCCAGGGCTCCAGATCCGCCGCACGCGTCAGCAGTGCGCCCGCGTCCTCGTACCGGCCGTCGCCGATCAGCGTGAACGCGCGGTCCGTGGCCTGCCGCCAAGAGGCGGAGGGCCGATGCCGTACCTTCCCGAAGATCCTCACGATTCCCGCCTGTCCCGACTGGACACCCTCGTATTTCCGCTCTCTTCGCATCCAACCATGCCCGGCCGGACGCCCGCTCATTACCCATGGGTTACCCAGGTGGGACGGGGGTCAGACCGCCCCTGGCCAGAACCCTGGCGAGCGATTCCACGACCTGGGGCTGGTAGTCGCGGCCGGTCCCGAGCCTGAGCTGTTCCAGTGCGCCGAGCGGCCCGCTGAGACCTTCCCCACACAGGTCGTCGTATGCGTTGACCGCCCGGACGATCCTGGCGGACAGCGGCTGCTCGCGGTAGGGGTCGGCCTGCCGCTCCACGACGACGGCGACCTCGGTGTCCACTCCGGTCTGGCGGACCACCGCGCCGCCCAGCAGGGCGATCCGGCGCTGCTCGGCGGGCGGGAGCAGGGCGGTCGCCCCGTCCGGCACCGGGTCGACGAGCGAGAGCTGGCCGATGTCGTGCATCAGTGCCGCGTACTCCAGGACGGTCAGCTCGGGTCCGGAGAGGCCCATCTCGCGCCCGACGGCCGCGCAGAGCACCGCCACCCGGCGGGCGTGGCCGTGCCGGGTGTACCCGGCGATCTCGGTGGACCGGGCGAGCGAGGCGATGGTCTGCCGGTAGGTGGTCCGTACGGCGGCGAACCGGCGGAAGGAGATCTGGGCGAGCAGCAGCGGTACGCACAGCACGGGCAGCGCCCACAGCCCGGCGACGGCGACCCCGAGCGCCATCACGGCCCCGGTGGCGCAGACCGCCGATCCGATGCCCCGCAGCGCCCTCAGCTCGTCGCGGAGCAGTGGTCCGTACGGTACGGGTGTGGCGCCTGCCGCACGGAGGCTGCGGGGCAGCGTGCGGGCCCGCAGCAGCAGGGCGCCCAGTACCGCGTCGCACAGGGCGGTGAGGCCGAGCAGCACGAGCAGGAAGGCCGCGTAGTACGGGCCGTCGCCGAACCAGCTCTCGGACCGGCCGGAGTTGTACAGCGGCTGGAAGCAGACGGCGGCGAAGGCGACGGTCAGGACGCGCCGGGCCACCTGGTCGGGGCCGGGTCCGCTGCCGCGCGCGACGTGGGGCACGGAGGCGGCGAGCTGCGCCGCGACGAGCACGGTGAGCACCTGGAGCATCCCGTGGCTGGTCGGCTCCCCGCCACTGCGGCCGAGCAGGGCGTACGCGAGCGCCCCGGCGGCCCCGAGCGGCGCGGGTTCCCGCTCCCCCGGCCGGGCGCCCCAGCGGGCCAGCTCACCGATGGTGATGAGCACCCCGAAGGCGAGGGCGTGCCCCGGTTCTCGGACGCCGTGCCAGAGCGTGTGTCCGAGCGCGGCGGCGGTGAGCGCGAGGGCGGCGCCGCGAACGGCCAGGACGACGGGGGACAGCCGGGCCCACCGGGGGCTCACCGGGGACGGTCCGGCGTCCTGGACGACCGCGCCGACGCCGGCGCCGGCGCGCAGGCATCGGGCCCGTCCGGCGGTCGAGGACGAACCGGCCCCGGGAGGGACCCGGCGCCCTCCCCCTCACCCCGCGGCGGCGGAACCGGCACGTCGTCCGCCGTCACGGCCCCCGACCACCCGTGCCGTTCCAGCCCCCGCGCCAGCGCCCGTACCATCTGCGGATCGAACTGGGTGCCCGCGCACCGCTTGAGCTCCTCCACGGCCACCGGGACCGGGCGCCCCGGCCGGTAGGAGCGGGTCGAGGTCATCGCGTCGAACGCGTCGGCCACGGCGACGACGCGGGCGAACTCGGGGATGCTGCGGCCGGCCAGCCCGTACGGATACCCGCTGCCGTCGAGCCGTTCGTGGTGGTGGAGGATCGCGGCCCGGGCCTCGCCGAGGAAGCCGATGCCGCGGACGATCTCGTGCCCGTACTCCGGGTGCAGCTCGATGACCCGGCGTTCCTCGGGCGTCAGCGGCCCCTCCTTGCGCAGCACCCGCGTCGGCACCCCGAGCTTTCCGACGTCGTGCAGGATCCCGGCGAACCGCAGCACCTCGATGCGCTCCTGCGCCATGCCCAGCTCCCGGGCGATGAGCACGGACGCGTGCCCCACCCGCTCGCTGTGGCCCCGGGTGTAGGTGTCCTTGATGTCGACGGCCTGCACCAGGGCCCTGATCGTGGCGCGGTGCGCGGCGTGCTCGCGGTGGTACTGGGCGAACACCCAGCAGGAGATGTACATCGGCAGCAGGACGAAGAGCGCGGCCAGCGGCCCGTACGAGCTCGTCCACAGGATCGCCATCATCAGCCCGGCCAGACCGTGCACCAGGTGCGGCCCGAGCGAACGGGGCAGCAGGCCGCTCCAGGCGCGCCGCGGGGGCAGCTGTTCCGCCACCACGAGGATGGACCCGTCCAGGGCGGTCAGGACGAGGCTGAAGGCCAGCGCCGCCGCGCAGGCGGGCACCAGCGCGTACGGGAGGTCGGGCAGCACGCCCGGCCCGGGGCCGCCGAGCGCGGCGGGACCGCCGAGCAGGGCGTACACGGACGAGGCCGCCCACACGGTGACGGGCAGCTGGCCGGCCCGCCAGATCCGGCGGGCGGCGGCGGGCGGCTTCTCGGCGCGGCCGGCGAGCGAGCCCGGGACCGCGACCAGCGCGGCGGCCGGAGGCGGCAGCAGGAAGGCCGCGGCGAGCAGCAGGGGGAAGAACGATCCGGCACTGATCGGCACGGAGCTGCCGAAGAACGGGCAGCGGCCGGGCAGTTCACAGACGAGATAGAGCCCGGCGAGCAGTCCGAGGGTGGTCCACGGGGTCTGCGCGCCGGGACGCAGCGCGGGCAGCACACACAGAGCGGCGCCGAGCGCGACGGTCAGGATGTACGCCCGCGCCGCGCCACGTGTGGCTCTCACCCGTTCCGCCCGCCCCCCAGCATCGCCAATGGAGGCGTCAGGCTAGCGAGTTGGGCGTCCCGGCTGAGTGCCGACGACTGCGATTAGCACGTTCGGGTGATGCGTCACTCCGCGGCGGTGGCCCGCTGTTCGGTGTCGGAGACCGTGACGTCCTGTTCCGGCACCGCCTGCCCCGACCGGATCAGGTCGATCCGGCCCATCACCTTCGAGCGCAGGTCGGCCGGGACGTCGTCCTGACCGCAGCAGCGCTTGACCAGCTTCTTCACGGCCTGCTCCAGGCCGTACTTCTCCAGGCAGGGGGAGCACTCGCCGAAGTGCACCTCGAACTTGGTGCAGTCACTGTCGGGCATCTCCCGGTCGAGGAACTCGTAGAGGTGATCGAGTACCTCGGCGCACTCCGTCTCGTGCGGCTCTCCGCAGCTCATGAGCCCGAGCCTTTCCGATCGTCCGACTCACCGGCGCCGGCCGGGACGAGCCCGCGGTCACGGGCGTAGTCCTCCAGCATGCCGCGCAGTTGACGGCGGCCCCGGTGCAGTCGGGACATCACCGTACCGATGGGAGTCCCCATGATGTCCGCGATCTCCTTGTAGGCAAAGCCCTCTACATCCGCGAGGTACACCGCGATGCGGAACTCTTCGGGGATCGCCTGCAGCGCAGACTTCACATCGGAGTCGGGCAGGTGGTCGAGGGCCTGTGACTCGGCGGAGCGCAGACCGGTGGACATGTGCGACTCGGCGCGGGCCAGCTGCCAGTCCTCGATCTCCTCGGCCGCACTGCGCTGGGGTTCGCGCTGCTTCTTGCGGTACGAGTTGATGAAGGTGTTGGTGAGGATGCGGTACATCCACGCCTTGAGGTTGGTGCCCTCACGGAACTGATGGAAGGAGCCGTACGCCTTGGCGTACGTCTCCTGGACCAGGTCCTCGGCGTCCGCGGGGTTGCGCGTCATGCGCAGCGCGGCCGAGTACATCTGGTCGAGGAAACCGAGGGCGTCGCGCTCGAAACGCGCGTTGCGCTCGGCCGTCGTCTCCTGCGGGCGGCCGTCGTCGGTCCCTGTGTCGGTCCCAGTGACCGGACCCACCTCCTCCAACGCTGTGGCGGAGCCGAAACCGGACCCGCTCGAATCGGAGAATAGTCGACCTTGGTCCGACGCGGGCAGTCGATCCGATCCGCTCAGTGCCCGCTCGGGAGTGGTCTTGGCCGCATGCAGCACCGTCCACTCCAGGTCAGCGGCGTTCGAGCGACGCGGGCAGATGGTCGAACCCATGCGACGGACTCCCTCTCCACATACGACGTTGGTGTACCGACGTCCCGAACAACAGCGGCCCTCCGTCCCGCATTCCCGGGGTGCGCGTCACGTGATTCCGGCCAGCCAGGCGGTCACGGATGTGGTGAGGATCTCCATGGCCTGAGCCTCGGTCAGCCCGGACCGCTTGGGGACGGCGAAGCCGTGGTCCCCGTGCGGCACCTCGGCGATGCGGTACTCCCCGGGAGGGAATTCGGCGGGCCTGCCGAACGGGTCGTTCCCGCCCTGGACGACGAGCGTGGGGAGGCCGGAGCCCAGGAGCTCGTCGGCGCGGGACTTCTCCGGGCGGCCCGGCGGGTGCAGCGGGAAGCTGAGCGCGAGGACCGCGCGGGCCCCGAGCCCGGCCGCCGTGCGGCAGGCGACCCGGGCCCCCGCACTGCGCCCGCCGGCGACGACGGGGAGCCCGGGGGCCGCCAGCGCCGGCCACAGGCCGCGCCAGCCCGTGTCCAGGGTCCTGGGGGCGGGAGCGAGCTTCTTCCCGGCGACCCGCCAGGGCTGCTCGACCAGGGCGACGCCGACGCCGCCGGCGGGCAGGGCGCCGGCCAGGGCGCGCAGGTCCCTGGCCTCGATGCCGCCGCCGGCGCCGTGTCCGAGCGCGAGCAGGAGGCGCGGTTCCCGCGCCGGGAACCAGGTGATCCGGGCGGTTCCGGTGCCGGTGTCGACCGTCTCGGTGTGCGGTGCGTTCTCGTTGGGTTTCACGGCCCCATCCAACCAATCCGCGGCGGACCGTCCGGGGTGCGGCGCGTGGCTCAGAAGAGGGTGCCGACCTCGGGGGCGGCCAGCTCGTCGAGCAGCTCGGGGCCGTTGTTGCGCACGTTGCTGACGGCGGTGGCCACGGGGTAGGCGCGCATCAGCCCGCCGGGCGGGGGCGCGAGCAGCCCGCGCAGCTCCTCGACGTCGGTGCGGGAGGGGTCCAGCCAGTCGTCCCAGCGGTCCGGGGTCAGCATCAGCGGCATCCGGGGATGGATGTCGGCGAGCGCGCCGGGGCCCTCGGCGGGGGCGACGGCGAGCGGGCTCGTCTCCGCCTCGGTCGTGATCACCGAACAGGTCGCCCACCACGCCTGGGGGTGGTCGTCCGGCAGGGTCCGGTCGCGCCAGAACTCGTACAGACCGGCCATGGCGAAGACCGATCCGTCGGCGGGCGTCACGAAGTACGGCTGCTTGCGGGGCCTCTTCGTGCGCCCCTTCTCCTCCAGCCGGCGCTCCTCGGCCCCGGTCACCCACTCGTAATAGCCGTCGGCCGGAAGGATGCAGCGCCGGGAGACGAAGGGGCGGCGGAAGGACGGCTTCTCGTGGACCGTCTCGGCGCGGGCGTTGATCATCCGGGCCCCGCCCTCGGGCGACTTGGCCCACGAGGGGACGAGCCCCCACTTCAGGGCGCGCAGCTGGCGAACCGGACGCTGGTCGCCGGCGTCCTTCACAGGACGTTCCAGTACGGCGTAGACCTCCTTGGTCGGCGCCACGTTGTAATCGGGTTCCAGCGTCTCGGCCGGTTCCCACTTCTCCACCTGGAAGAGTCCGGTCAGGTCCTCGGGCCGCCGACTCGCTGCATACCGTCCGCACATAGATGCCAGACTGCCACGACCGTCAAGCCGGCCGGACGCCCCTACCGCAAGGAGCCGCCCACACCATGGACAGCACCGACCTCGGCACTCTGTGGGACCGCGTCTTCGGCACCCAGCCCGCCCCCGAGCAGTGGCTGGTCGTGGTGACGGCCACGGCCGCGCTCATCGCCGTCGTGCCGAACTTCCTATGGCGGCTTGCGCGCAACACGATCACCATCGCCCACGAGGGCGGGCACGGGCTGGTCGCCCTGCTCACCGGGCGCCGGCTCTCGGGCATCCGGCTGCACTCGGACACCAGCGGGCTGACGGTGAGCCGGGGCAAGCCGACCGGGATCGGCATGGTCCTGACGGCGGCGGCGGGCTACACCGCACCCTCGCTGCTGGGTCTGGGCGGCGCCTGGCTGCTGGTGAACGGCCGGATCACGCTGCTGCTGTGGGTGGCGACGGCACTGCTCGCGGTGATGCTGGTGATGATCCGCAATGTGTACGGGGCGCTCACGGTCATCCTCACCGGTTCACTCTTCCTGCTGGTGTCGTGGCTGGCCTCGCCCGCCTGGCAGTCGCTGTTCGCCTACAGCGCGGTCTGGTTCCTGCTGCTGGGCGGTGTGCGGCCGGTGTTCGAGCTGCAGTCCAAGCGACGGCACGGCGGGGCGCCCGACTCGGACGCGGACCAGTTGTCCCGGCTGACGGACGTGCCGGCCGCGCTGTGGCTGTTCCTGTTCCACGCGGTGTCGCTCTGCTCGCTCATCGGCGGCGGCCGCTGGCTGCTGGGGCTGTGACCCGGCCGCCTTCCCCCTCTAGCGTTACATCCCGGTTTCATGCCGTTTGGTCAAAATCCAGACGCGTGCAGAGCCACTAAAGTGAGCCCCATGACCGAAAGTTCCGTGCAGCCCGCCCTCTGGCCCGCCCCCACCGCGAGGGGAGCCGTCGACGCGACCGTCACCGTGCCCGGATCGAAGTCGGTCACCAACCGTGCGCTGGTGCTCGCCGCGCTGTCGTCGGAACCCGGCTGGCTGCGCCGGCCGCTGCGCTCCCGCGACACTCTGCTGATGGCCGACGCGCTGCGCGCGATGGGTGTCGGCATCGAGGAGACCGTGTCCTCCAGCTCGGCCGTCGCCGGCGGCCCGGACGGGTCGGGCGAGGCCTGGCGGATCATCCCGGCCGGTCTGCACGGGCCCGTGACCATCGACGTGGGCAACGCCGGCACGGTCATGCGCTTCCTGCCGCCGGTGGCGACCCTGGCGAGCGGCGCGGTCCACTTCGACGGCGACCCCCGCTCCTACGAGCGCCCGCTGACCGGGGTGATCGACGCCCTGCGCGTCCTGGGCGCCCGGATCGACGACGACGGCCGCGGCTCCCTCCCGATGACCGTGCACGGCGGCGGGGCGCTGGACGGCGGTCCGGTGGCCATCGACGCCTCCTCGTCCTCCCAGTTCGTCTCGGCGCTGCTGCTGTCGGCGCCGCGTTTCAACCAGGGGGTGGAGGTGCGTCACACCGGCGCCCGGCTCCCCTCGATGCCGCACATCCGGATGACCGTCGACATGTTGCGGGCCGTCGGCGCCCAGGTGGACGAGCCGGAGACGGGGGGCGAGCCGAACGTCTGGCGCGTCTCCCCCTCGGCGCTGCTGGGCCGCGACCTGACCGTGGAGCCCGACCTGTCCAACGCCCAGCCGTTCCTGGCCGCGGCGCTGGTCACCGGCGGACGCGTCACCATTCCGGACTGGCCGCTGCACACCACGCAGCCCGGTGACGCGCTGCGCGAGATCTTCACCGCGATGGGCGGCAGCTGCGAGCTGACCGAGCAGGGACTGACCTTCACCGGCTCGGGCCGGATCCACGGCATCGACGTCGACCTCGGCGAGGTCGGCGAGCTGACCCCGGGCATCGCGGCCGTCGCGGCCCTGGCCGACTCCCCCTCGACCCTGAGCGGCGTCGCCCATCTGCGGCTGCACGAGACGGACCGGCTGGCCGCGCTCACCAAGGAGATCAACGAGCTGGGGGGCGACGTCACCGAGACCGCCGACGGCCTCCACATCCGGCCGAAGCCGCTGCACGGCGGTACCTTCCATACGTACGACGACCACCGGATGGCCACCGCGGGGTCGATCATCGGCCTTGCCGTCCCCGGAGTGGAGATCGAGAACGTGGCGACGACCGCCAAGACACTGCCCGACTTCCCGCAGATGTGGACCGGAATGCTCGGGGCCTGAGACATGCGCCGCTACGGCAAGAACCCCGACGAGGACGACATCCGGGTCCGCCCCAACCCCAAGGGCAACCGGCCTCGTACGCATACCCGTCCCAAGCACGAGGACGCCGAGGAGGGCATGGTCCTCACCGTGGACCGCGGCCGCCTCACCTGCCTCGTCGCCGGCCGCACGGTCACCGCGATGAAGGCCCGCGAGCTGGGCCGCAAGGCCGCGGTGGTGGGTGACACCGTCTCCATCGTCGGCGATCTGTCCGGCGAGAAGGACACCCTCGCGCGGATCGTCCGGATCGGTGAGCGCCGCTCGGTGCTGCGCCGGACGGCGGACGACGACGATCCGTTCGAGCGGGTGGTGGTGGCCAACGCCGACCAGCTGGCGATCGTCACCGCGCTGGCCGATCCGGAACCCCGCCCGCGCATGATCGACCGCTGTCTGGTCGCCGCGTACGACGGCGGGCTCTCCCCCCTCCTCGTGCTGACCAAGTCCGACCTGGCCTCCCCGGACAAGCTGCTGGAGGCGTACACCCCGCTGGGCGTGCCGTTCATCGTCACCAACCGCGAGGAGCTGGAGAACGGCGACGCGGCGGAGCGGGTCCGCGAGCAGCTGCACGACCGGGTCACCGCCTTCGTCGGCCACTCCGGTGTCGGCAAGACCACCCTGGTCAACGCCCTCGTCCCCAAGGACAGGCGGCGCACCACCGGGGTCGTCAACGCGGTCACCGGCCGCGGCCGGCACACGACCACCTCGGCGCTGGCGCTGCCGCTGCCGGACTACCGGGGCTGGGTGATCGACACCCCCGGTGTGCGGTCCTTCGGCCTGAACCACATCGACCCGTCCCGGGTCATCAACGCCTTCCCCGACCTCCAGCCCGGCACCGAGGAGTGTCCGCGCGGCTGCACCCACGACAGCCAGCAACCGGAATGCGCGCTGGACGCCTGGGTGGAGGCGGGGCACGCCGATCCGGCACGGCTGGATTCGCTGCGGCGGCTGCTGTCGACCCGGGAACGGCGCGAGGGCGACTGACCGCCGGGTGCCCGGTCGTCGGGGCCCGGCGCCCGGCCGGCGTGGGGCACCCGGCTCCCTGGGGCCGACGCGTGGCGGTCCGGCCCGCCACGTTTGCGATCACCCGTCGCTGGTAAGTGCATAATCGCACCCAGCGGTACGAGGCGGTCACCTACGCGGGAGGGGCACGGACGATGGCGTGGCTGCTGGTCGTGGTCGCGGGACTTCTGGAGACCGGATTCGCGGTCTGCCTCAAGCTCTCGCACGGCTTCACCCGGCTCTGGCCGACCATCGCCTTCTGCATCTTCGCCCTCGGCAGTTTCGGACTGCTGACCCTGTCGCTGAAGAAGCTCGACGTCGGCCCCGCCTACGCGGTGTGGACCGGCATCGGCGCGGCGGGCACCGCGATCTACGGCATGGTCTTCCTGGACGACGTGGTCTCCACGCTCAAACTGGTCTCGATCTCGCTGGTGATCCTCGGCGTGATCGGGCTCCAGCTCTCCGGCTCGTCGCACTGACCGGGACCGGCTTCCCGACGCCTCCTGGACTCACACCGCCGCAGCCGGCCGATGCCGACCCCCTTCCGCCCTACGGGGAAGAAGCCTGGCGGTCCGGTCACCCTGACGCGTTGCACCCGGCCGGCACGGACCGCACCAGGGCGGGCCGGCTCACGGAGCCGCACCCGCGGCCCGCTCCACCACGTCCCGCACCAGCGGCACTCCGTCCTCAGGCCCGCCCGCGGGCGGGGGGACCAGCGCGTAGGACAGGGCGAGCCGCAGCACGAGCTCGCAGGTCGAGGCCAGGGCCTCCCGCTCGTGCGGCGGACGCCCCTCGTCCAGTGCCGCCACCGCGCGGTCCCCGACCTGGCGGAGGAGGTCGGCGGGGGTCGGCGCTCCGGCGTCGGCCCGGCGCTGGGCCGGCACGGCTGAGGCGGGACGGCGTACCGGGCCGAGCGTGGCGGGGTGGGGTAACCGCTCGCTCCAGCATCCTGTGAGCAAGGCCCTGACCAGGGCGTTCGCCCGGGTGGCGCGGACCGTCCAGGCGGCGGTGGCGGCCAGCCTGTCGCCGGTAGCGCCGGCGGATCCCAACGCCCCTTCGACACCGGCCAGATAACTGTCGGCGGCGTGCCGGAGCAGGGCCCGGGCCAGCCCGTCCTTGCTGCCGAACTCGTTGTAGAGCGTCTGGCGGGACACGTCGGCGGCCGCCGCCACGTCGACCATCCGCACGACGGGCCAGGGCCGGACGGCCAGCGCCGCGTGGGCCGCTTCCAGCAGTGCTTCCCGCGCTGTCGGCATCGTCGCCTCCCGCACCCAGGGCTCTGCGTTTCAGAGTTGAGGCGCTCCCCCGCACTGTCAAGGCTTCCCGCGCCTCCGGGGCCCTGTGGCTCCGTCCACCCGCGGTGGATACTGTGACGGCATGCCCGATTACCACGATGATCTGCGCCTCGCCCACGTGCTGGCGGACGCCGCCGACGCGACGACGATGGACCGGTTCAAGGCTCTGGACCTCAAGGTCGAGACGAAGCCGGACATGACGCCGGTGAGCGAGGCCGACAAGGCCGCCGAGGAGCTGATCCGCGGCCACCTCCATCGGGCGCGGCCGCGCGACGCGATCCTCGGCGAGGAGTACGGGGTCGAGGGCACGGGCCCGCGCCGCTGGGTGATCGACCCGATCGACGGCACGAAGAACTACGTCCGCGGCGTGCCGGTCTGGGCGACGCTGATCTCGCTCATGGAGGCGGGCGAGGACGGCTTCCAGCCGGTGGTCGGTGTGGTGTCCGCCCCGGCGCTGCAGCGGCGCTGGTGGGCGGCGAAGGGAGCGGGCGCGTTCTCGGGCCGCAGCCTCACGTCGGCGACCCGGCTGAACGTCTCGAAGGTGGAGCGCATCGCCGACGCCTCGTTCGCGTACTCCTCGCTGACCGGCTGGGAGGAGCAGGGCCGGCTGGACGGCCTCATGGACCTGACGCGGGCCTGCTGGCGCACCCGGGGGTACGGGGACTTCTGGCCGTACATGATGGTCGCCGAGGGCGCGGTCGACATCTGCGCCGAGCCGGAGCTCTCGCTCTGGGACATGGCGGCGAACGCGATCATCGTCCAGGAGGCGGGGGGCCGGTTCACCAGCCTGGACGGGGTCAGCGGACCGGGGGGCGGAAACGCGGCGGCCTCGAACGGGATCCTCCACCACGAACTGCTGGGCTACCTGAATCAGCGCTACTGACCGAGCCGCGCCGGGCCCCACGGGGCCTGAGCATGCACAGGGAACCCACGAGGGGCGTGCCGCACCACCGCACGCCCCTCGAACGATCTTCGCTCCCCCTTGTTGCCATCCCGCATCGGTGCGACTCTGAGAGTTCCCCCACTTGTGAACTTGTGAATCGGCTCACGCGGTCGCTTCACCGAGGAGGTGGCTCCCTTCATGCTCGTCCGTGACGCCATGAGCACGGTGGTCCTCACCATCGGCCCGAACCACACCCTCCGACAGGCGGCCCGGCTGATGTCGGCGCGCCGTATCGGAGCAGCCGTCGTCCACGACCCGGACACCTGCGGGTTCGGCATCATCACCGAGCGCGACATCCTGAACGCGGTCGGATCGGGGCAGGACCCCGACGTCGAGACCGCCTCCACCCACACGACGACCGATGTGGTCTTCGCCGCGCCCGCCTGGACCCTGGAGGAGGCCGCCGAGGCCATGACGCACGGCGGCTTCCGGCATCTGATCGTGCTGGACGGTGACGGGCCGGCCGGCATTGTCTCGGTGCGCGACATCATCCGCTGCTGGACGCGTGCCAGGCGCCATCCGGTGGAGCTGGTCGTCTGAGGGAGCCGGACAGCCGACCGCCCCGGGTCCGGAAACGGACCCGGGGCGGTCTCCGGACAGCGGAACGGCCGGCCCCGGACCCGGGAACCGGCCGCCTCCGGACGCGAGGGCTCTACGAAGCGCGCAGAGCATGGACCGCGGCGTCCAGGCGCTTGCCGAAGTCGGCGTCCGCCTGGCGGAAGTTGCCGATCGCGCGCTCGATGATGTCGTCACGCGAGACCTTCGCGATGAACCCGGCGAGGTTGTCGATCAGCCGGTTCTTCTCGTCCTCGGAGTAGAGCCGGTAGAGGTTCCCCGCCTGCACGAAGTCGTCGTCCTCTGCGTGCCTGGGCGTCTCGTGGGTTCCCGTGCCGCCCGTGACCTGGGTGGACTCCCACAGCGGACGGCCGGTCTGGACCGGCCCGCCGAAGCTGTTCGGCTCGTAGTTCTTCGCACCCTTGTGGCGGCCGTCGTACAAGTAGCCGTCACGGCTGTTGGTGCGCGCCTCGGTGGCGTGCGGACGGTTGACGGGCAGGTGGTCGGCGTTGATGCCGACGCGGTAGCGGTGCGCGTCGCCGTACGCGAAGAGACGCCCCTGGAGCATCTTGTCCGGGGACGGCCCGATGCCGGGCACGAAGTGCGCGGGACTGAAGATCGACTGCTCGGTCTCGGCGAAGACGTTCTCCGGGTTCCGGTTGAGCTCCAGCTTGCCGATCTCGATCGGCGGGTAGTCCCCGTGCGGCCACACCTTGGTGAGGTCGAACGGATTGAAGCGGTACGTGGCCGCCTCGGCCGCCGGCATGATCTGGACCTGCACGGTCCAGGACGGGAAGTCGCCGCGCTCGATGGACTCGCGCAGATCGCGCTGGTGACTGTCCGGGTCCTCACCGGCGAGCTTGTTGGCCTCGGCCTGGGTGAGGTTCTTGATGCCCTGGTCGGTCTTGAAGTGGTACTTGACCCAGAAGACCTCGCCGGCCTCGTTGTTCCACTGGTAGGTGTGCGAGCCGAACCCGTCCATGTGGCGCAGCGTGGCGGGGATTCCCCGGTCGCCGAAGAGCCAGGTCACCTGGTGGGTGGACTCGGGCGACAGCCCCCAGAAGTCCCAGACGTTGTCCGCCTCCTGCGAGCCGGTGTACGGGTCGCGCTTCTGCGTGTGGATGAAGTCGGGGAACTTGATGGCGTCCCTGATGAAGAACACCGGGGTGTTGTTGCCGACGAGGTCGTAGTTGCCGTCCTCGGTGTAGAACTTCAGCGCGAAGCCTCGCGGGTCACGCACCGCGTCGGCGGAGCCGAGGTTGCCCGCGACCGTGGAGAAACGCAGGAAGGTCTCGGTCTGCTTGCCGACCTCGGAGAGGAACCTCGCCCGCGTCCACTGCGATACGTCACGGGTCAGCGTGAAAGTGCCGTAGGCGCCGGCGCCGCGGGCGTGCACGACGCGCTCCGGAATGCGCTCGCGATTGAAGTGCGCGAGCTTCTCCAGCAGCGACTGGTCCTGCACCAGGACGGGACCGCCGACGCCCGCGGTCTGGCTGTTCTGGTTGTCGGCAACCGGTGCGCCGGCCTCCGTCGTGAGCGGTCCCTGTGTCACGTGCGCCTCCTGCGTCGTTCCTGCGTATACGCCACGCCCGTGGCGCCGCGGCGAGCACAGCCTGTCCCTGGCCTATGTCGTGACCTGATCCTACAATGGACTAAGTCCAAGTCAAGCTGCCATCCAAAGCCACACTCGTTCAGGACCTGTCCCCTGCCGCTGCTAGGCTTGAGCCATGAGTGACCTGTTGGAACGACTCCGAGGACGCGGCTGGCGCATGACTGCGCAGCGGCGCGTCGTGGCCGAGGTCCTCGACGGAGACCACGTCCACCTGACGGCCGACGAGGTCCACGCCCGGGCCGTGGCGAAGCTGCCAGAGATCTCCCGGGCGACCGTCTACAACACACTGGGCGAGATGGTGACCCTCGGTGAGGTCATCGAGGTGTCCACCGACCGCCGGGCCAAGCGCTACGACCCGAACGCACACCGCCCCCACCACCACCTGGTATGCGCGAAGTGCGGCGCCATCCGTGACGTGCACCCGGCGGGCGACCCGCTGGCCGACCTGCCGGCGGGCGAGCGCTTCGGTTTCATGATCTCCGGCGTCGAGATGACGTACCGCGGCATCTGCCCGAACTGCTCCGCGAGCGCCTGAGCGGCCTCGGCGACTGCCCGACGGGCACCGTTCGGGCGGCTCTGCCCTCCGCCCTCACCGGCCTTCCGGTGGGGGCGTTCTGCTGGGCTACGACTCAGGAGGAGGACGCGTCAGAGGGGGCACAGCATGCACAGAGGGCCGAATCCTTGAAAGGATCCGGCCCTCTGTCTTCAGTAGCGGGGACAGGATTTGAACCTGCGACCTCTGGGTTATGAGCCCAGCGAGCTACCGAGCTGCTCCACCCCGCGTCGTTGTGATCCCCACAGTACGTCACGCCCTGGACCAGCGCAAATCCCTTCCCACGGGCCCGCCGACCGCCGGGCCGGGCGGCCCCGGAGCGGTCGCCGCCGGGCCCCGCAGGCGTAGCTCCGCTACGCGGTCAGCTCCTGATGCAGCGCCTCGCGCAGCCGCCCCGCCCGCTCCGCGACCTCCGCCGGGCCCAGCTCGACGGCCCGCGCGCACCACCGCTGCCCCTCGGTGAGCTCCCCGCGACGGGCGGCCAGCAGGGCCAGGCGCAGCGCGGCCCGCCCGTGCCCGTCGTTCGCGGCGCGGCTCCACCAGAGCGCGGCCTCGCGCTCGCTGCCCTCGCGGGCGAGCAGCAGCCCGAGGTTGAACGCCCCGTTGCGGCTGCCCGCCTCGGCGGCCTCCCGGTACCAACGGCCGGCGCTCTCCACGTCACCACGGGCCGCGGCGAGCATGCCGACGCGGACCTGGGCGCGGCGGTGCCCCTGCTCGGCGGCGCGCTCGTACCACTCCTCGCACTCGGTCTTGTCCGGCATGGGCTCACCCAGGGCGGGAGGTCCGGGCGGCGGCTGCCGGGCATCCAGCAGCCCCGCCAGCCGGAAGGCCGCCTCCGCGCTGCCGCCGCCCGCCGCGCAGCGCAGATGCCGCTCGGCCTCGCGCTCCTCGCCGTGGTGCAGGAGCGCCATGCCGACCTGGAGCGCGGCCTCGGTGTGCCCGGCCGCCGCCGCACGCTCGTACCAGAGCAGGGCCGTACGGTCCTCGTCCCGGCCTGCGTGCAGGATGCCGAGGTTGAAGGCGGCGTCGACGCTGCCGGCCTCGGCCGCCTTGGAGAACCAGGGTTCCGCACCGGTCGCGTCGCCCGCCTGGAGCAGGAGCACCGCCAGCGCGTTGGCCGCCTCGCGGTGTCCCGCGTAGGCGGCGCGCCGGTACCACTGCTCGGCCTGGGGCGTGCGGTCCTGGGCGGCGCAGAGCAGCCCGAGGTTGTACGCGCCGTTCACATCGCCCGCGTCCATCGCCGCGCGGTACCAGCGCTCCGCGGTCTGCTGCTCGCCCCGGGCGGCGTGCAGCGCGCCGAGGGCGTTGGCGGCGTTTCCGTCTCCGTCCTGGGCGGCCCGCAGCCACCACACGGCAGCGCTCTCCTGATCGCCCGCGTCGCGCAGCAGGAAGCCGAGCGCGCAGGCGGCCCGCGCCTCGCCCGCCTTGGCGGAGATGAGGTACCAGCGGCCGGCCTCCTTGAGCTCGCCGCGCTGCTCGAGGATCGCGCCGAGGTGCAGGGCGGCTCGCCGGTGACCGCGGGCGGCGGACTGCCGGTACCACTGCTCGGCCTCGCCCATGCGGCCCACGTCGGGGCCCGCGACCGGGCCGTCGTCCTTGCGCAGGGCCTCCCCGTGCGGTCCGGCGGCCGCCTCGGACTCGGGTCCCGTGCGCCGCCCCAGGCCGGGACGGCCGAACGCGTCGTGGGCGTCGTCCGCGGCGTTGCGCTCCAGCAGGCGCGCCAGCCGGTACGCCGCCTCGCGGTGCCCCTGCTCGGCCGCGGCGCGCAGCCAGCGCTCGGCGCCCACGTCGCTGCGGTGTTCCAGCAGATCGGCCAGGGCGTACGCGCCCAGCGCATGCCCCTGTTCGGCGGACTGGCGCAGCCAGTACTCGGCCCCGGGCTCGTCGCCGCGCTCGCGGTAGTGGCGTCCGAGGGAGTGCGCGGCCGCGGCGGACCCGGCGACGGCGGCGATCCGCCACCAGCCGGCCGCCTCGTCCGCGTAGCCGCGCTGGTGCAGGAGGACGCCCAGGTTGTTGGCCGCCGCGCGGTCGCCGTCGGCGGTGGCCGCGCGCAGGTAGCGCTCGGCGCCGCTCAGGTCGCCCCGGCGCAGCAGGAGCGCGCCGAGCATGCTCATCGACGCCGTGTCTCCGGCGTCGGCGGCACGGCGGTGGCGTGCCTCGCTCTCGGCGTTGTCCGCACTCGCAGCGGTCTCCGCGCTCTCGGCGTTCTCCACGCCGTCGGCGGTCTCGGCGGTCTCTGCACTCTCGACGGTCGCGGCACACCCCGCAGTCTCGGCGGTCTCGATGTGGTCGTTGTACTGCGCGGCGGCAGCAGCAAATGCCACATCCGCCACTTTTTCCGCCGGATGGACGCGCTGCTGCACAAACCGCCCTGTCTCCAACAGAGTTGCCCTGTCCCCCATAAATACCATCGTCGCACCACCCGCAACCCGCGTACACCTGGTATATCGCGGCCAGTGAGGTCACTTCAGCGTTTTGTCGACATGCCCACAGAGAGACAAGTCAAACACGCTCCTGCCCAACTCGCGGCCCACGAACCGCACTTCACGCAGACTGCACAAAAACGTCGCCGTGACATGGCGAAGGCCCGGATCCTCTGGAGGATCCGGGCCTTCGCTTTTCAGTAGCGGGGACAGGATTTGAACCTGCGACCTCTGGGTTATGAGCCCAGCGAGCTACCGAGCTGCTCCACCCCGCGTCGTTGTGTTCAAACCGTATCACGACGCGGGGGTGAAGCTTTACCGGGTTACTCAGCCGCCGCTGTCGGCACTCGCCGACGCCGCCGGCTTCTTCTTCTCACCCGTCGCGCTCGGACTCCCGGACTTGGGCTGGGCGGCCGCTGCCCGCTCCAGCGCGTCCTGCAAGTCGTCCTGAGCCTTGCCGTAAGCGGTCCAGTCCTGTTCCTTCAGGGCCGTCTCACCTGCCGTGTAGGCCTTCTGCGCATCGGCGATCGCCTTCTTCAGCGCGGCGTCACCGGTGGCCGGCGGTTCCGTGGTGTCACCCGGTGGCCGCGTCGTGTCGGCCGGTGGCTCGGTCGTATCGGAGCCGTCCACCCCGAAGACCGCGTTGAGCGCCTCCCCGAGACTGTTCTCGAAGACGATCTTCGATCCGTACGAAGCGGCGACCTTGCGCAGCAGGGGGTAGTTCTGCGTGCCACCGCGCGTGTACACCGGCTCGATGTAGAGGAACCCGCCTTCGAGCGGCACCGTGAGCAGGTTGCCGTACTCGATGTCGGAGTCGGTGCCCTTGAGGTTCCTCACGAACTCGGCGACGTCGTCGTTGCCGTTGAGCTCACTCTGGACCTGGCCGGGACCCTTCACCGTGGTGGTGACTCTCAGCAGTCTTATCGTGCCGTAGTCCTTGCTGGCCGCATCGGCGTCCACCGCCATGAACGCCCCGAGGTCGGGCCGCCCCTTGGGGGTGAAGGTCGTCGTCAGCGAGAACTTCTGAGCCGTCTGGTCCGGCATCTTTATGCTCAGGTAGTACGGCGGGACGGCGCCGGACTCCTTGTTGGTCGGATCGTCCGGGACCTGCCACGCGTCACTGCCGCTGTAGAACTGCGCGGGGCTGGTGACGTGGTAGCGGGTGAGCAGCTCGCGCTGCACCTTGAACAGGTCCTGCGGGTAGCGCAGGTGGTCCATGAGGTCCTGCGGGATGTCCGCCTTGGACTTCACGGTGCCGGGGAACGCCTTGCGCCAGGTCTTGAGGACCGGGTCCTCGGTGTCCCACTCGTACAGCGTGACCTTGCCGTCGTAGGCGTCGACGGTGGCCTTCACCGAGTTGCGGATGTAGTTGACCTGGTTCTGCTGGGCGACGACCGCGCGCTGGTTGGTGGTCAGCGAGTCGGCCGTGGTGTCACCGAGCGTCGTGCGCGAGGCGTACGGGTAGCCGTTGGTCGTGGTGTACGCGTCGACGACCCACTGGATGCGGTGGTTCACCACGGCCGGGTAGGCGTCGCCGTCGATGGTCAGCCACGGGGCGACCGCCTCGACGCGCTCCTTCGGCGTGCGGTTGTACAGGATCCGCGAACCGTCGCCGATGGCCCCCGAGTACAGGATCTGCGGCTCGCTGAACGCCACCGCGTAGGCGGCGCGGTTGAAGGCGTTGGAGAGGCTGACCCCGCTCTTGCCCCGGTAGCTGGTGGTCTTCTCGCCGTCCTCCTCGTAGTCGAGCTCCTTCTGGGGCCCGCCGACGATGGAGTACTGCTCGGTCTTCTCGCCGTAGTAGATCTCCTGCTTGTACTGGCCCAGCTCGCCGGTGGTCGGCAGGCCGGACTCGGTGAAGTCGGGAGATCCCTTCGGGTTCTTTCCGGTGGTGGTGCCCCGGGCCGCGATCGCGCCGTAGCCGTGGGTGTAGGTGAAGTGGTCGTTGATCCAGTTGCGCTTGGGGATGCCCTGGAGGTTGAGCTCGCGCAGACCGATGACCGTGTCCTGCTCCTTGCCGGCCGCGTCCTCGTAGCGGTCGACGTCCAGCGTCTTGGGGAACTGGTAGTAGTTCCTCTTCTGCTGGAGCTGCTGGAAGGCCGGGGAGACGACGTTGGGGTCCATCACCCGGTAACTGGCCGCGGCGTCCGCGCTCGCGCGGAGCTTCGCTTCGTCGTCCGTGGTGGACTTGCCCGCGTAGTCGGTGACCTGTGCGTCATCGATGTCGTAGGCGTCCCGCGTGGCCTTGATGTTCTTCTGGATGAACGGGGCTTCCTTGGCCTGCTCGTTCGGCTGGACCTGGAACTTCTGCACGATCGCCGGGTAGAGCCCGCCGATCAGGATCGCGGACAGGACCATCAGTCCGAACCCGATCACCGGGAGCTGCCAGGTGCGGCGCCAGAGCGTCGCGAAGAACAGCACGGCGCAGATCGCGGCGATGCAGAAGAGGATGGTCTTCGCCGGCAGGTAGGCGTTGGCGTCGACGTACCGCAGGCCGGTCCAGTTGTCGGTGGCCTTGAAGTCACTCGACTTCACGGCCAGTCCGTAGCGGTCCAGCCAGTACGCCACGGCCTTCAGCGCGACGAAGATGCCGAGCAGCACGGAGAGGTGTCCGGTGGCCGCACCCGTCGCCCGCGCGCCGGGGCTGGTGATGCGCAGCCCGCCGTACAGGTAGTGGGTCAGCGCGGCGGCGATCAGCGCGAGCACCGTCGCCGCGAAGCCGAAGCCCAGCAGGAAGCGGTACCACGGCAGGTCGAAGGCGTAGAAGGACACGTCCAGGTGGAACTGGGGGTCCTTCTGGCCGAACGAGACTCCGTTCACATACATCAGCCAGGTACGCCACTGGCCGGAAGCGGATGCTCCGGCGATCAGACCGACGAGCGCGGTGATCGCGAGCAGCACCCACTTCTTGTACGGGGCGAGACTCATCCGGTAGCGGTCCAGGCTCTGCTGCTCCAGCGACATCGCGCTCAGCGGCGGCCGGAGCCGGTGCGCGAGCCAGATGTTCACACCGATGGCGACGGCCATCAGCAGTCCGAAGACGAGGAACAGTCCGATCTTGGTCCACAGGGTGGTGGTGAAGACGGATGAATACGCGACCGACCTGTACCAGAGCCAGTCCGTCCAGAACCCCGCGAACATGACGAACGCCATGGCGAGGATCGCCAGGACGCCCAGTGTCATGAGCAGGGTTCGGGCGCGCCGGGACGGGCGGCCGACTCTGATCCGTGGCCCTGTCGGGCCTCCGCCGCGGTCCGGCATCTGGAAAGCCAACGTGCGCACCTCGAAGTTCGCGGTCGTGTGGAGCGGGCCCAGCGATCGTAGAGCCCACCTATGCAACTTACTGAGGCTTTACCTAGTTCCCGTTCCCGGGGCGGAAGGAGGCAGGATGTCGTCCATGCCCAACGTTTCCCCCTCAGGCCCCCCGATGGCCGCGAGCCCCCTCACCGTCGCCGTGCTCGAGATCGACGAGTACATCTCCGGCCTCGGCTGGGACCAGCCCGCCCGGCTCTTCGCCCTGGTCGACACCGCGCGGCTGCGGGTCCAGGAGCCCGGACTCGCCGCTCAGCTCGGCCTCGACGACGACGGCTCGAAGGCCGCCGCACTCACCCCTATCGAGCAGGAGGAGCTTCCCGCAGGTACCGCACTGGACGAGTTCCTCGCCACGATCGCCTGGCCCGACGCGGTCGTCGGCTGCGCCATGACCGTCGAGCGGCTCATGCTGCCGCCGTCCGCCGAGGCCTCCGTACCGGAAGGTCTCGATGACGCCCAGCTGACCAAGTGGGTCGCCGGACACCCCGACCGGCAGGAGGTGCGGATGACCGTGGCGGTCCTGCGGGACGGCGCCCGCGAGTCGGCCGTACGCCTGCGGGAGAAGGACTCGCCGAACGAGGTGCTGACCGGCGCCGGCCTGGTGCCGGGGCTGGCCGAGGCACTGGCCGCGACCTTCGAGTCCTGACCCCGCCGTCCCGCCCCTGGGGGACGCGGTCAGCCTGCCGAGCAGCTCGGCAGCGCGGCCGCGTCCCCGGTGCGGATCCTGTCCAGAGACTTCTTGGCGTCGTCGATCGTCTTGACCCGCACCAGCGTGAGCCCGTCCGGGGTGTCGGAAGCGGCCGCCTTGCAGTTCTCGTCGGGGGTCAGGAAGTAGCGTGCGCCGGCGTTGCGCGCGCCGACCAGCTTCATGTTGATCCCGCCGATCGGTCCGACCTTGCCCTTGTCGTCGATCGTCCCGGTGCCGGCGATGAACTTGCCGCCCGTCAGCTGCCCCGGTGTCAGTTTGTCGACGATCCCGAGGGAGAACATCAGGCCGGCGCTCGGGCCGCCCACGTCGGCGAGCTTGATGTCGATCTCGAACGGGAAGGTGTGGTCCGTCCCCGCCTGGATGCCGACGATCGCCCGGTTCTCCTTGGGGGCCTTCTCCGTGGCGATGGTGATCTTCTCGGCGCCCTCGGGCTCCTTGCCCGCCTTCTCGGCCGCTGCCGCGGTCTTGGCGGGGATGATCGTGAAGGTGACGTCCTGGCCCGGCTTGTGCCGGGTGACGAGCTTCGCCACGTCCTCGGGCTGCTTGACCGCGGTGCCGTCGACGGCCTTGATCACGTCGCCCGCGTGCAGCTTGCCCTGGGAGGGGCTGTCCTTGAGGACCGTGGAGACCACGACCCGCGAGGAGACCGGGATGCCCAGCTCGGTGAGGGCCGCGACCTTGGCGCTCTCCTGGGACTGGCTGAATTCCTCGGCGTTCTCCTGCGTCGACTGTTCCTCGGTCTTGCCGTCCGGGTACAGCGTGTCGTGCGGCACGACGACGCTGTCGTGGCCCAGCCAGCCGTAGACGGCCTCGACGAGGTTCATGTGGTAGTCGGCGCCGGTGACCCGGACCGTCGTCATGTTGAGATTGCCGGACGTCTCGTACGTCTTGTGCCCGGTGATCTGCAGGACGGGCGCGCCGTCGACCTTGCCGAGGGTGTTCACCGTCGGCCCGGGGGACATCTCCGAGTACGGCACTTTGATCAGCACGCCTGCGCAGAGCAGCGCGATCAGAATCAGGGTGGAGGCGAGCATCGTCGCGGTGCGGCGTGGCATGGAACGACAGTACGGGAAGGGCCTGTCCGTGCACGGTCGGGGCCGGTCCGTACGAGCGCCGTGGCCTGGCGTGGCGAGGACGCCGGGCGGCGGTTCCGCCGGCTGCCGGGCGGAGTGTTGGCGAGTGCGTACGAGCGGTGGGGCGTCAGACGTTCGATATCTGCTCGACCGGTTCGGAAACGGAGTGCGACCGCTCCATCGCTTCCCGGAACCGGGCGTAGCCGGCGAGTTCCGTGACATCGCCGGTCGTACGATTACGGGCAGCCCAGCTCCCCCATATCGCAGCACCGAGCGCAGCGAAAAGCGGAATCAACAACCAGGCGAGTGCTGCCATGACGACCTCCCTGCCCCATGAGCGACCGCAACCGAATGATCAGCAGATTAACCATCTGCTGAACCAACGCTCATGGCAGGGGTGCGGTTACGCAAATCGGGGTGGATGCCCGCCCGTACGGTTTGCGTTCAGCAGGCGCCGACCCATTCCTCCGTGCCGTCGGAGAAGCGCTGGTGCTTCCAGATCGGAACCTCGTGCTTCAGGTCGTCGATGAGCTTGCGGCAGGCCTCGAAGGCCTCCGCGCGGTGCGGGCAGGAGACCGCCACGACCACCGCCAGATCCCCCACCTCCAGTTCACCCACCCGGTGGACGGCGGCCAGGGCCCGGACCGGGAACCCGGCCACCACCTTCTCCGCCACCCGGCGCATCTCGTCCTGCGCCGAGGGGTGGCAGGAATAGCCCAGCGCCCCGACGTCCTGACCGCTGTCGTGGTTGCGCACGGTGCCGACGAAGAGCGCGGTGCCGCCCGCCGCCGCGTCGCCGACGGCGCGGAAGACCTCGTCGACGGACAGCGGTGTGTCGCGGATCTCCAGCAGCCGGATGGGGTCCTGTGCCGCCTGCTCGCCGGGGTGGTCATACGTGGGTGCCATGCCCACCATCGTGCCGTACCGCAGCTCCCTCGCGGAATGCGGCTTTCACCCGGCGGGCCGCGCGCCGCCTTGGAGCCTCCTACAGCCGCCGGCCCGAGCGCCGGGCACCCCGGCCCTTCCCCGCCCCGGGCGCCCCTGGAACCGGCCGGACACCCCGGAACCGGCCGCGCACCGCTAGAAGCGGCGGCGGGCCTTGCGTGCACGGCGTACCAGGGCCGCGGTGCCGAGCAGCGCCACGGTCGCGCCGGCGGCTCCCGCCGCGGTCGCGTCCTTGCGGCCGAGCCTGCGCCCGGCGACCGTGTGCCGACCCTCGACCTCCTCGAGCAGTGCGGCGAGCACCTCCTCGTTCGTCCACCTCGGGCGCCAGCCCGCGTCGTGCAGCCGGCTCACACTGACCACCCAGGGATGCATCGTGTACGCCAGGTCGCCGGCCGGGGAGGGGGTCAGGCCGATCCGGTGCAGCCGGGCGGCGGCGCCGAGCGCGACCGCCGAGGGAAGCTCCATGCGGCGGACGCCGCTCAGCTCCTCGACCTCCGCCTGTTCGAGCCAGCCGTCGCAGCCGACCGCGAACTCGCCGTCGATCTTCTCCAGCGCGGCGTACTCCAGCGCCGTGACCAGGTCGTCGACGTGGCAGAACTGCCAGGTGGGACGCGACCCGGCGACGACCAGGAGGCGCGGCGACTCGAAGTAGCGGGTCAGCGCCGTGTCCGTACCGCCCACGAGCACGGCGGGACGGACCACGGTCACCTGGAGTCCGGGGTGGGCGCGCGGCGCGCGGCGGCCGAGCCGTTCGATCTCCAGCAGGTCGCCCACGCCGGTCGCCTCGGCCGTGGCGCGCAGCTCGGCGTCCTCGGCGAGCGGGACGTCGTTGTCGGGCAGCGCGCCGTAGACCATCGCCGAGGTGCACAGCACGACCCGGTGGACCCCGACGGCCGCGGCCGCGGTCAGCACGGTCTGGGTGCCGCGCACGTTGTAGGCGGAGCGGGCCGCGGGATCGGTCTCCAGGTCGAGATCGAGCGCCAGGTGGACCACCACGTCGGCGCCGCGCAGCTTCTCCGCGATGGCGGGGTCACGCACGTCGAGGATGTGCCACGTCGCGTCGGAGACCTCCCCGCGGCGCTCGTCGATGGCGATGACCTGCTTGATCTCCTCGGAGGCCGCCAGGCGTGCGGTGAGCAGCTCACCGACACCCGTCGCGGCTCCGGTGACGGCCACGACGGGGCCGCGGTTTCCGAGGCGGCTGCGGACGGGCTTGTTTTCGGGCTCGTTCTCGGGCTCGTTCTCGGAGGAAAGGGCGGCCAGGTTTCGCGCTGCGCGAACCTGAGGATCTGGGGAACTCACCGGGCGTCTCCAGCGGTTGTCTTCAGTACGTACCCGAATGACGCGTACGTACCAGGTGGCGTCCATCCTGCCGCAGGCCGGGAGCAGGCGGAGCACTGAGGCCCCGAGCGGACTTGGTGTCTACGCTGGATGGTGATGTCGGGCAGTCGCCGTCGGTTCGAGCCGGCGGCCCTACGAGCCGAGGAAACCCGTGAGTGACACCCCATTCGGATTCGGCCTTCCGCCGGAGGAGCCGGACGACGGCGACAAGGGCAAGAAGAACGACCCCACCGGAGGTGGGCAGGGTTCGGGCGGTCCGGCGAACCCCTTCGGCTTCGGCCCGGGCGCGGGCGGTGACAACCCCTTCGCCGCCATGTTCGGTTCGATGAATCCGAACGACCTGGGCGCCGCCTTCCAGCAGCTCGGCCAGATGCTGAGCTACGAGGGCGGTCCCGTGAACTGGGACATGGCCAAGCAGATCGCCCGCCAGACGGTCTCGCAGGGCAACGCGGACGGCACGAAGGACGCGAGCGTCGGCCCGTCGGAGCGTGCCGCGGTCGACGAGTCGCTGCGGCTGGCGGACCTCTGGCTGGACGGCGTGACGTCGCTGCCTTCCGGTTCCGTCTCGACCGTGGCGTGGAGCCGGGCCGAGTGGGTCGAGGCCTCCCTCCCCGCCTGGCAGAAGCTGGTCGACCCGGTGGCCGAGCGTGTCGGCCTCGCCATGGGTGAGGTGCTGCCCGAGGAGATGCAGGCGATGGCGGGCCCGCTGATCGGCATGATGCGGTCGATGGGCGGCGCGATGTTCGGTCAGCAGATCGGGCAGGCCGTCGGCGTGCTCGCCGGAGAGGTGGTCGGTTCCACCGACATCGGGCTGCCGCTCGGCCCGGCCGGGAAGGCCGCTCTCCTTCCGCTGAACGTCGAGCGGTTCGGCAAGGACCTGAGCGTGCCGCAGGACGAGGTGCGGCTGTACCTGGCTCTGCGCGAATCCGCCCACCAGCGGCTCTTCGCCCATGTGCCGTGGCTGCGCTCGCACCTGTTCGGTGCGGTCGAGGGCTACGCACGCGGCATCAAGGTCGACACCAGCAAGCTGGAGGACGTGGTCGGCCAGTTCGACCCCTCGCAGCCCGAGCAGCTGCAGGACGCCCTTCAGCAGGGCATGTTCCAGCCGGAGGAGACCCCGGAGCAGAAGGCCGCCCTCGCCCGCCTGGAGACGGCGCTCGCGCTCGTCGAGGGCTGGGTGGACGCCGTGGTCCACGAGGCCGCGAAGTCCCGGCTGACCTCCGCCGACGCGCTGCGCGAGACGATGCGCAGGCGCCGCGCCTCCGGCGGGCCCGCCGAGCAGACCTTCGCCACGCTGATCGGTCTCCAGCTGCGTCCGCGCCGGCTCCGCGACGCTTCGCGCCTGTGGGCGTCGCTCACGGACGCCCGGGGCCTCGAAGGGCGCGACGCGCTGTGGGAGCACCCCGACATGCTGCCCACCGCCCACGACCTGGACGACCCGGACGGTTTCGTCCACCACGAGCAGCTGGACTTCTCCGAGCTGGACAAGATGCTCGGTGAGGCGGCGAACGGGCCGCGGAAGCCCGCGGCCGGGTCTGCGGACGACGCCGCCGCGGGTGACGACGACTCCGGTGACGACGACGGCAAGGACGACACCGCCAAGTGAGCCTGCACGATGACGCCGTCCTCGTACTGAAGGGCTATGACACCGGGGCGGACGCCGCCCAGGAGGAGCTCCGCCAGACGTACCTGCACCATCTGGCGCGGTATCCCGACGGCATGTGGAAGACCTGCGGGGCCGGGCACCTGACGGCCAGCGCCCTGGTCGTCGACCCGGAGCGCGGAAGGGTCCTGCTCACCCTGCACCGGAAGCTGCGCATGTGGCTCCAGATGGGCGGGCACTGCGAGCCGGGGGACGCCACCCTGGCCGCCGCCGCGCTGCGCGAGGCGACGGAGGAGTCCGGCATCGCCGGCCTGGCCCTGCTGGGGGGCGGCCCGGTGGTCCTCGACCGCCATCCGATCCCGGCACCGTGCCACTGGCACCTGGACGTCCAGTACGCCGCGGTGGCGCCGCCGGGCGCGGCGGAGCGGATCAGCGACGAGTCACTGGATCTGCGCTGGTTCGCGTACGACGAGGTCGCCGGGGTCGCCGACGCCTCTGTGGTCCGTCTGCTGGAACGGACGCGCGACGTGCTGGACGGCGGCCGGTAGCACCGCACGGGTGAGGGGCGGTCTCCATGGAGACCGCCCCTCACCCTCTACGACATCGCACCCTTCACCGCCCTCGTGCACCAGGGCGCGGGTGTGCCGCTCAGTTCCAGGCGTTGTTCTGGTTCTGCGCGTGGGCCCCCTGCTGGCCCACGCCGAACTGGGCCCCCAGGCCCTGGCCGATCTGGGCGTTCTGCGGCGGCAGCACCTCGCTGGGCTGCACCAGGGCGAAGCCCTGGCCGAGGAAGCTCAGCTCCCAGCCCTCGCCCGTGTTGCCGCGCCGGCGGAAGACACCCGAGGAGTGCGTCTGGGCCTGCATCTGCACGCGCAGGGAGCTGGACCAGGCCACGATGGCGTCGGCGTCGGCGTTGACGTACTTGTCGGGCGTGACCTGCATCATCAGCGGCTGGCCGGAGGTCATCAGCGCGACCTTGCCGGTGCCGGAGATGTTGAGCTGGTACTTCCCCGTGCCCGAGATGCCGTACTGGCTGTCGACCGCGATGACCTCGGTGTGGAGGGACGAGTCGAGCGCCAGGACGTAGGAGCTGTCCACCGTCAGACCGTCGCGGTCGACATCCACCACGTGGACGTACTGCGCGAGGTTGGCGAGGAAGACGGTGCCCTGCCCGGAGCAGCGCATCAGGTCGAGGCCCTCACCGGTGGTGGCGCGGGCGCGGCGCTGCCCGTGCGACTGGTACTCGCCGTCGAACTCCATCAGGCCCTGGTACGCGACCATGGCCCCCTTGCGGGCGAGGACGTCGTCGTGGCCGGTCAGCGAGACCCGCAGCATCTGCGGGTTCTGGACCGTGTACCGCTCCTGGGACTGCTGTTCCGTGTGGCTGAAAAGCGGACTCTGCATGGTGATTCTCCCTCCCCGTCAGTTCCGGACCCGGAGGCGGTCAGTACTGTCCTCGCTCGGCTGGACGACGACGATCCCCTGGCCGGAGAAGGCCATCTGGAACGCCTCGCCGCTGCCCCGCCCGATGAGCGAGGAGGCCTTGAAGCTGCGCTTGCCCTTCACCTTGAGGTTCGGGGACCACGCCACGAGGGCGTCCGGATCGACGTACGTCTCGTCCTCGCCCCGTCCGCAGTCCACGACGATGGGCGTGCCGCGCGAGGTGATCGCGACCCAGCCGGTGCCGGAGATGCAGACGTTCCACAGGCCCTGGCCGGCGAACTTGGCCAGCCCCTTGACCCTTTCGACGCCCCAGTTGAGGTGACCGTCGAAGGCGAGGACGTTGGTGCCGTTGACCGAGAGGGAGTCGTTGTTGAGATTGATGACGACCACGTCGGCGCCGTAGTCGGCGAGGTAGAGCAGCCCGTCGCCGGCGCACTTCATCAGGGGGGCGCCCTCGCCGGTGATCCACTGCGACGCGATCTGACGGACGGCCGGCGGGTTGGGCTCGTACTGGATGAAGCCCTCGTACGCCACCATGGAGCCGGTGCGTGCGTACAGGTCCTGGCCGGTCGCCATGGCGACCTTCAGCATCGAATGGCCGTGGTTCTCCATCCGGGCCGTGACGGGGGTCGGGGCGTAGCCCGCGAGTTGCTGGTTCATGACGGGCTCCCTCAGACCTCGTAGGGCTGGACGACGATGAAGTTTCCGGGGGCGCCCCGGAACTGGAGGTTCACGGTCTCCCCGCTGTGCCCGGGGTACGCGTTGCGGCGCAGCCGGACCTGGCTGGAGACGATCACCTGGGACGCGGACGACCACGCCACGACGGCGTTGCAGTCGGCGAAGGTGGTCGGGGTGACCGGCAGGACGACGGGGACGCCGTGGGTCTTGACGACGACGGTGCCGGTGCCCTGGAACTGCATGGTGAACAGGGCGCCGCCGGGAATCCCGTGGCCCTCGATCCTGCGGACCTCGTACTGCAGTGACTCGTCGAAGGCGAGGACGTTCTCCGCCGAGACGCAGATGCCGTCGCCCTGGAGCTCGACGGCGTGCAGATGGGAGCCGTCCTCGGCGAGGAAGACCTGCCCCCGGCCGGTACAGCGCATCAGCTGCATCTCCTGACCGGTGGCGTTACCGACCATCCGGCCCGCGAAGCCCGCGCCCTTGTAGCCGAAGTCGACCTTGCCCTGGTACATCACCATGCTGCCCTGCCGGGCCAGCACTCCGCTTCCGCCCATGGTGAGGTCGACGCGCATGAGCTGCCGGTTCTGCGGGGTCCAGCGCTGACCGGTGGCGGTCTCCTTGTACGGCTGGAGTGCGGCCTGCAGACCGGGGCCGGCCTGCGGGACGCCTTGGGGCACGCCCTGCGGGACACCCGGCGGCTGCTGTCCGTACGGCGCCGGAGCGGGCTGCCCGTACGGCGCGGGGGCCGGCTGGCCGAAGGACCCGGGCGCCTGGGCGGGGACCTGTCCGAACTGCGGCTGCTGGGGCGGCTGTCCGTACGGGGCGGGTCCGGGCGGCGGCGGCACGCTGCCGCCCTGCGGGGCCAGCGGCGCCGCTATCGTCGGCGCCGCGTGCATCTGCTGGTGCGGCGTGGGTGCCTGGGCGGCCGGGGCGCCGAACGACGGCGCGGGCTGCGGGGCCTGCGGTGCGGCCGGGGCACCGAACGACGGCGCGGGCTGCGGGGCCTGGGCGGGCGGGGCGAAGGACGGGGCCGGGGACTGCGGCTGGGGAGCGGCGGGGGCCTCCTCGGCGACCTCGCCGCCGAAGTTCTTCAGCAGCGCGTCGAGACCGCCGTCGAAGCCCTGGCCGACGGCGGCGAACCGCCAGACGTCCTTCAGGTAGAAGTCGCCCAGCATCACCGCGCGCTCGGTGGTGAACTCCGAGCCCGTGAAGGCGTACCTGACGACTTCCTCGCCGCCCGCGACGATCCGGATGTACCCGGGACCGACCTGCGACATCTGTCCGGCGCCGTCCAGCGTCGCGGTGAACGACAGCTTGTGGATGTTCGCCGGAACGCGGTCCAGCGTGACGCGGAACGACTCCGTGTCACCGGCCTGCGCGCCGAGGAGCTGAATGGACTCCTCGGGCGATTTCGGCTGATTGAAGAAGATGAAATAACGGTCGTCGGAGAGCTGCTCATTGGCATCGAGACCGAAGCAGCTGATGTCAAAAGTCAGGCCCGGGCCGGCGATCTGCACACCTACGTACAGGTCCGTCCCCGGCGTGAGATCGCTGATCTTGGCCTTGTGGCCGCGTTGGAATTCCCTGGCCATGCGTAACGACCGTCCCCCATCCGGAAGCTGAATGCGTCGCGCCAGGCTAACCGCAAAGTCCGGCATTGGACCAAGCCGGTACAGACCCGGTACAAAATCCCCGAACGTCACTCGCCGCGCGCGGCGGGCAGGTGCGGCAGCCGGTCGGCCGCCACCACCCCTTCGAGATATCCCCGGGCCCGCTCGGTACGGGGGTAGGCGTCGAGCAGCCTCCAGAACCGCGGTCCGTGTCCGGGCACCAGGAGATGGGCCAGCTCATGGACGAGCACGTAGTCGACGACGTACTCAGGCATGCCCTGGAGACGGTGCGAGAGCCGGATGCTGCCCTCGGCCGGGGTGCACGACCCCCAGCGGGTGTTCTGATTGGTCACCCACCGGACCGAGAGGGGCCTGGCCCTGCCCTCGAGATACTGGGCCGACAGCCGCTCCGCCCGCTCCGCGAGCTCGCTGTCGCCCAGGATCCGCTTGCTCTCCTGGGCGGCGAGCTTGTCGAGCATCACACCCACCCAGCGCTGCTCCTCGGCCTCGGACATCCGGGCGGGGATCAGCACGATCGTACGGTCGCCCTCCCGGTAGGCCGAGACCGTTCTGCTGCGGCGGGCGCTCCTGCGGACCTCGACCGCGCTCGTCACCGGGACACGGGGCGGATGGTCGGGCGCACTGCGCCGGTGGGTTCCGGCACCGTGCGCGGAGGTCTCCCCGGCGAAGCCGGGTGACGGGTCGGCGGGCACGCCACGACGTTACCCGCTGTCAGTGGGGGAAGTCCCGCCTCCGAGGCGGTTCACACATGATCCACCCCCAGGCGTGCACCATTTGAACGACTAATACCCCCCGCCTGTGGATAACTTTTCGCACGGTTCGGCACCGCACCTCATTCTGGCAATGGATCTCATGCAGCCATACAGACCGGGGGAAGCCGTGCATCCGATGTTGAAGCCCGCACTGCGCCGCGCATGGCGCGGCAGCGGCACCGTGCAATTCGGCGTGACGCCCGCACATGCGGTCAAGGTCGGCCCGATGGATATCGCGACGGGCTGTTTCCTCGAACTGCTCGACGGAACGCGCGGGATGCCCCTCCTGCGCGATGAAGCCCGCGCACTGGACCTGAATGATCATCAGGTGGACACGCTCGTGGCGCGGTTGATGGACGCGGGACTCATCGACGACGTACGGGCGGGCGGACCGGAAGCCGATGCGCTACGCACCCGGGTGGAGACGCTGGAGCGTCAGCGGCCCGATCTGGCGTCACTCTCCGTCGTGCATCCCGAACCCGGCGGGGGAATGCGACGGCTGGCGGCCCGCCGCTCCATGCGTGTCCAGGTGCGGGGAGCCGGCCGGGTCGGGGCATCCATCGCGGCGGTGCTCTCCGGGTCCGGCGTGGGCAGGGTCGAGGTACTGGACGGCGGATGCGCCGAGCCGTGCGACGTCGCGCCCGGGGGCCTGCCGGCTTCGGCGGTGGGCGAGCGCCGGGACTCGGCGGCGCGCCAGCTGGTCCGCCGCTCCTCCCCCGGTTCCGCGCCTCGGACCGTGCACCCGGCGGCAGGCTGCGCCAACGGTGAGCCCGGCCTGTCCCTGATCGTCGTCGCCCCACGCGACGGTCTGTCCGTGTACGTGCCCGATCCGCGCACCGCCGAGCCGTGGATCGCCTCGGGCACACCCCATCTGTACGCCGGAGTCATCGAGGCCACCGGGGTCGTCGGACCACTGGTGCTGCCGGGAGGCACGGGCTGTGCGGGCTGCGTCGATCTGAACCGGCGGGACCGCGATCCGCAGTGGCCGCGGATGCTTGCCCAGTGGCAGTCCGGGCGGCGCACCGCCGTGCAGGCGTGTGACCTGGGACTCGCGACGGCGGTGGCGGGGCTTGCGGCGTCCCATGCGCTGGCCTTCCTCGACGGCGAACTGCCGGCCAGTACCGGGGCCCGCTGGGAGGCGGCACTGCCGCTGTTGGACTGGCGGTCGGAGCCGATCCGGGCGCACGTCGACTGTTCCTGTGGAGCGGGTGGGCACACTGAGGGGGTGCGCACCTCCGGGGCCGGCACGGCGCACGACACAATGGCCGGGTAACCGCCGCACGCAGCGCGGCAGTCTGGGATTTGGAGGGGCAAATGTCTGATCTTCCCCGGAAGGCGGTCACCCGAACCGCCAAGCTGGCCGCGCTGCCTTTGGGGTTCGCGGGCCGCGCCACGTGGGGGCTGGGCAAGCGCATCGGCGGGAAGTCCGCGGAACTGGTGGCCCGTGAGGTCCAGCAGCGCACCGCCGATCAGCTCTTCAAGGTGCTGGGCGAACTGAAGGGCGGGGCCATGAAGCTCGGACAGGCCCTGTCCGTCTTCGAGTCCGCCCTGCCGGAAGAGATCGCGGGCCCGTACCGCGCGGCCCTGACGAAACTGCAGGAGGCCGCCCCTCCCCTGCCGAGCGCCACGGTGCACGCGGTGCTGGCGGAGCGGCTCGGCGAGGACTGGCGGGACCTGTTCACCGAATTCGACGACAAGCCGTCGGCCGCCGCGTCGATCGGGCAGGTGCACCGGGCGGTGTGGCACGACGGCCGGGATGTCGCCGTGAAGGTGCAGTACCCCGGCGCGGGTGAGGCACTGCTCTCGGATCTGACCCAGCTCAGCCGGTTCGCCCGGCTGCTCGGCCCGCTGATCCCCGGCATGGACATCAAGCCGCTCATCACGGAGCTGCGCGACCGGGTGTCGGAGGAACTGGACTACGAACAGGAGGCGCGGTCGCAGCGGGAGCACGCCGAGGAGTTCGCGGACGACCCGGATGTCGTGGTTCCAGGGGTGGTCCACCAGGCCGATCAGGTGCTGGTCACCGAATGGATCGACGGGGTTCCGCTGGCCGATGTGATCGCCGACGGAACCCCCGAGCAGCGGGACCGGGCCGGGCAGTTGCTTGCCCGGTTCCTGTTCTCCGGCCCGGCGCGCACCGGGCTGCTGCACGCGGACCCGCACCCGGGCAACTTCCGGCTGCTGCCCGCGGACCCGCCCTTCGCGGCGGACGGCGAGGCCGGTCAGGGCGACGGCGTGAGTGCCGGTGCGGCTCAGTGGCGCCTGGGGGTACTGGACTTCGGGACGGTGGACCGGCTGCCGGGAGGGCTGCCGCAGCCCATCGGGGACTCCTTGCGGCTGACGCTCCAGGGTGACGCGGAGTCCGTGTACGAACTGCTGCGTGCGGAGGGGTTCGTCAAGGACTCGATCGACCTCGCACCGGACGCGGTGCTCGACTATCTCCTTCCGATCATCGAACCGGCCCAGGTGGAGGAGTTCACCTTCAGCCGGACCTGGATGCGCAATCAGGCCGCGCGCATAGCGGATCCGCGCTCTCCCGCGCATCAGCTGGGCAAACAGCTGAATCTGCCGCCCTCCTACCTGCTGATACACCGGGTGACGCTGAGCACGATCGGGGTGCTGTGCCAGCTCGGCGCCACGGTCCGGCTGCGTGAGGAACTGGAGTCCTGGGTGCCGGGGTTCCTTCCCGCGGACGAGGGGGAGCAGGCACCACCCGGCGAGGAGACAACGGCCGAGGACGGGCCGGCGGTCCGCGAAGGAGCGGTGCACGAAGGAGCGGCGGAGGAAGAGGCGTTGGGCGGCGCGGCGACACCTGAGGACATCGTGACGTAGCCGCTGCCCCGCCCGGCGGCGCCCCGGGTTCGCGCCACCGGACACGACCGCGGGGCCGGTCCATCGGACCGGCCCCGCGGTAGGGGTTCTGCTGTGGGGAGTGCTTGCCGGGGAGCAGAGAGCGGCTGCCCCTCGGCGGTTACTGCCGTCGTGCGGCCCTGCTGGGATCAGTGCATGACCGCCATGGCGAGCGCACGGCGGGCGCGCATCGAGGCGCGCTCGGCCCTGCGCTGCATCCGCCGCGCGGTGATCAGGCGCACGGCCTGACGGTCCGCGTCGGCTTCCCGCAGGCGGTCGTGCATATGCGCACGGGCCAGGGCTTCTGGGATGAGTTGCATTTCACGGGTCCTGTTCTGACGCGAGTCGTTCGCGCCGCTGATGGTGACGTCCGGTGTCGCGGAGCCGACGGGCTCCCTCGTGGGGATGGACATGGGTGCCTGGTTTCGTGGGTCGTGGGTCAGGGGACGGTCGATGGTTCCGAGGCGATTCATGGGCTTGGGGGCGTTGACTCCCAGGTCGGCGGTCACGCCGCGACCGGGTTCTTGCGCGGACGGCCACGCGGCCGCTTGCGGGCGACGACGACGCCCTGGATGAAGAGCTCGCCACCCCAGACGCCCCAGGGCTCGCGGCGCTCCTTGGCGCCGGCGAGACAGGCCTCGACGAGCGGGCAGGTGCGGCAGAGGGACTTGGCGTACTCGACGTCGGCCGGCGACTCGGCGAAGAAGACCTCGGGGTCGTAGGAACGGCAGGGGACGGGCACGCCGAGGTTCTCGATGGCGTCGTCGAGCGCGGTGAGCGCGGTGAGGGGGATCAAGGTGGAGTCCTCCGTGAGGCCGGGCGGGGAGATCGTGTCGGAAGGCGGTACGGACGGGGCGTGCGTTTCGAGTTGCACGGTGGTGGTGTCCTCGTCTGGTCGTTTCCGGCCTGTTGGCCGGGGGGCGGCTGGTACCAGGTCCTGCTTGTCCGAGGCTCCTTCGCGCTGTCTCATCCGTTTGGACAAAACAAAAGGGCCGCGGATCCCGAGTGGGGTTCCGCGGCCCTGAAGGCGCCGGCCTGATCATCGATCAGGCTGGATCACTCCAGGGTTCAGGCCCACGGAAGGCCCACATCGTGTGGTGGTGCGTCGTCTGCTTCTTGGCTTCCGCTCCCGCACCGGCGGCCGCAAAGGCATAGGCCTGGGCCTGTCCCTTCGCTACTGCTGCTGCCGGTGCCTGGGTCGGTCGCTCATTGCGCTCCCGCACGGGCAGGCTGGCCAGGGACAGCGGGCTGACGGCGGAGATGCCGGACATACCGGTGCCACGAAGCGAGGAAGCCGAAGAGCGGGTGAGGCCGAGCGAGCAGGCGGAGACGACCGAAAGATCGGTCATTTTGTCGGTCTTGATGATGCTGATCACTTCAATCGCCTCCTCTCGGCGTCTCTGGGGACCGGCGGGCCGGTCCTGCGTATTCGGATAAGTACAGCACAGGGTCAGGGCTTCAGAGAAGTCGCTGTTCCCGTGGTTAAGAACCTATGGTGATGACTGGGGCGGGCGCAAACTATTTTCCCGACGAGTTTTTCTCACATCTCCTCGTCGGCCGCCGGGACCTCCTCAGACCCGTCCCCACCTGCGCAGATGTCCAGGACGGAAGCGCCGAACCGGCCCAGTTTCCGTGCGCCGACCCCTGAGATACAGGCCAGTTCGCCCTCGGTGGCCGGCACCGCCTCGGCGATGGCCATCAGCGTCTTGTCGGTGAACACGCAGTACGCGGGCTGGCCGATGTCCTGCGCGCGGGCCGCACGCCAGTCGCGCAGCCGCTCGTACAGCGCCTCGTCCATGTCGGACGGACAGTCGTCGCAGCGCATCAGCTTCATCTCGCCGGCGTCGGTCAGGGTCTTGCCGCAGACCCGGCACAGGGCCGGCCCCCGCCGCTTGCGCCTGGCCGCGGCGGCCGGGCGCTCGATCCCGCCGCTGCCGCCTGCCGTCGCCCGCCCGCCGAGCGGCGTCGAGCCCGGGCGCAGCCCGTTCAGGAACCGGCTCGGCCGACGGCCCGCCCGGCCGCCGGGTGAGCGCGCCAGCGACCACGACAGCGAGAGGTGGAAGCGGGCCCGGGTGACCCCGACGTAGAGGAGCCGGCGCTCCTCCTCGATCTGCTCGTCCGTCTTGGCGTAGGTGATCGGCATCATTCCCTCGGTCAGCCCGACCAGGAACACGGCGTCCCACTCCAGGCCCTTCGCCGAGTGCAGTGAGGCCAGCGTGACGCCCTGGACCGTGGGGGCGTGCTGGGCGGCGGCCCGCTCGTCCAGTTCGGCGACCAGGTCGGAGAGGGTGGCGCCCGGCCTGGCCCGTTCGAAGTCCTCGGCCAGCCGGACGATGGCGGCCAGGGACTCCCAGCGGTCGCGCACCGCCCCTGATCCGGCGGGCGGCTCGCTGCTCCAGCCCTTGGTGGAGAGCACGGCCCGCACCTCGGAGGGGAGGCCCTCCGCATCGTCCAGCAGGGAGTCGTTGCCCCCCGCCCGGGCCGCCCCGCGCAGGGCCACGCCCGCTTCCCGCACCTCGGGGCGGTCGAAGAACCGCTCGGCGCCCCTGAGCTGGTAGGGCACGCCCGCGTCCGCGAGGGCCTGCTCGTAGACCTCGGACTGGGAGTTGACCCGGTAGAGCACGGCGATCTCGCCGGCCGGCACGCCCTCGGCGATCAGATCCCGGATCCGCCGGGCGGTGCCTTCGGCCTCCGCGGGCTCGTCCGCGTACTCCAGGTAGGAGGGGTCGGGGCCGGACTCGCGCTGCGAGACCAGCTCGAGCCGGTGCTCGGCGGCCCGGCCGCGGGCCTGGGAGAGCAGGCCGTTGGCCAGATGGACGACCTGGGGCGTGGAGCGGTAGTCCCGGACGAGCTTGACCACGGTGGCCCGGGGGTGACGGGTGCGGAAGTTGAGCAGGTGGTCGGGGGTGGCTCCGGTGAAGGAGTAGATCGTCTGGCTGGCGTCGCCGACGACGCAGAGGTTGTCCCGGTCACCGAGCCAGAGGTCGAGGAGCCTTTGCTGGAGCGGGCTGACGTCCTGGTACTCGTCGACCACGAAGTGCTGGTACTGGCGGCGGACGTGGTCGGCGATGTCATGGCGGTCCTGCAGGATGCCGACGGTGAGGAGCAGCACGTCCTCGAAGTCGATCACCGTGCGGTCGCGCTTCAGCTGCTCGTACATCGCGTAGATCTGGGAGATCTCCGCCGGGTCGCGCGGGGCGTCCCGCTGGGACTTGGCGACCACGGCCGGATAGTCGGCGGGCACGGTCTGGGTGACCTTGGCCCACTCGATCTCGCTCGTGACGTCGCGCAGCTCGTTGCGGTCCAGCCGGACGCGGCAGCGGGCCGCCGCCTCGGCGACCAGCTGGACCTTGCGCTCCAGCAGCCGGGGCAGATCGCCACCGACTGCTTTCGGCCAGAAGTACTGGAGCTGACGCAGCGCCGCGGAGTGGAAGGTCCGCGCCTGCACCCCGCCCGCGCCGAGCTGGCGCAGGCGTCCGCGCATCTCGCCGGCGGCACGGTTGGTGAACGTGACGGCAAGCACACTCGACGGCTGGAGTATCCCCGCGCGCACCCCGTAGGCGATGCGGTGCGTGATGGCCCGCGTCTTGCCCGTACCGGCTCCGGCCAGCACGCATACCGGGCCCTGCAGGGCCATGGCGACCTCGCGCTGCTCGGGGTCGAGCCCGTCGAGGACGGCGTCGGCGGAGTCGGGGACCTGGGGGAAGAGGGTGGAATGCGTTGCTGATGTCACCCCGCCATGCTGCCAGGTCGAAAGGGGCGGCCGCGGAAGTTGTCCACAGGGGAGTCACGACTGTCGTACTAATACGGGGGTGGCCGGTCCGCAGCGGTACAGGGGCGGCCCACCCGGAACGGGAGTGGTCCGGGAATGGTGGCCAGGTCACGTACGTTCCCCTTCCGTGCGGCGACGCACGGCCCGGCCTCTCCGCGGGATCTCGGTCCGGCGGAGGAGTGTGACGGACGAGACCGCGACGGGACGTGACGGGACTGCCGTGACCGATGAGACAGAGGAGCGCGAAGACATGCCGGGCACTGTGACGATGTACAGCACCACGTGGTGCGGCTACTGCCGTCGGCTCAAGGGCCAGATGGACCGCGAGGGCATCGCGTACACCGAGATCAACATCGAGCAGGACCCGGAGTCGGCGGCGTTCGTCGAGAAGGCGAATGGCGGGAACCAGACGGTCCCGACCGTTCTGGTGGCCCCCTCCGGCGGTGGTGAGGACGTCGTCATGACGAACCCGAGCCTGGCTCAGGTGAAGCAGGCACTCTCCGCCTGACGGCCCCGCGCCGAACGCCCCCTCCGGTGGAGACCACCGGAGGGGGCGTTGCCGTGTGCGCGCGGGCTTGCGCCGGCGGGTGTTCGCACTCCGGTCGCCAGTCGGCACGAACCGATCATGGCCGCACGGTCTCACCGCGAGGAGGGTCCGGGCGAGCGCCGGGTCGAACCGTGGGCGGCCGGGTCAGCCCGTGGCCGGCCGGGGCAAACCGTGGGCGACCGCCGGGCCAGCCCGTGGCCGGCCGGGTCAAACGGCGGACGCCCCGGGGCAGCCCGTGGCCGCCCGGGTCGGGCCGCCCGGGTCAGGCCGCCCGGACCGGCTTCGGGAGCGGCTTCCCGTACCAGATCTCGATCAGGCGGGCCGCGATCGAGATGCCGAACGGCGGCAGGATCTCGCCCGACTCGAAGGCGGCCGTCAGCTCCTCGCGGGAGAACCAGCGGGCCTCCTCGATCTCCTCGCCGTCGACGTTGATGTCGAACGTCGTGGCCCGTGCCATGAAACCGAGCATCAGGCTGGAGGGGAACGGCCAGGGCTGGCTGGCGATGTACTCGACCTCGCCGACCGTGATGCCCGCCTCCTCGAAGACCTCGCGGGCCACGGACTGCTCGATCGACTCGCCCGGCTCGACGAAACCGGCCAGCGTGGAGAAGCGGCCCTCGGGCCAGTGGACCTGCCGGCCCAGCAGGGCGCGGTCCTGGTCGTCGGTGACGAGCATGATGACCGCGGGGTCGGTGCGCGGGTAGTGCTCGGCACCGCAGGCCTGGCAGCGGCGGATGTGGCCGGCCGCCGCGATGACCGTGCGTTCGCCGCAGCGGGAGCAGAAGCGGTGCAGCCGCTGCCAGTTCTCCAGCGCCACCGCGTGCACCATCAGACCGGCGTCGCGGGCGCCGAGGAGCAGGCCCGCCTCGCGCAGCCCCGCCGGCCGGGCCGACTGGTCCATGCGGCCGGGCAGCGAGTCCTTCTGGAGCGCGAAGTAGCTGACGCCGTCCTCGTCGGTACCGAGGAAGTAGCGGTGGGTCTCGGTGACCGGAGCCTCGAAGGCGGGGGTCATCACGAGTTCGGTGCCGTCGGCCGTGTCGTCGATCAGCACCTGCCCGCCGGAGACGACGAAGACCCGCGTCGTCGGGTGGCTCCACGCAGCGGCCAGCCAGGCCTCGTCGAGGCGGTGGTGCGCCGCGCGGTCGATGCCGCTCGGCGCCGTCAGACCGATGGGCCGGTCCGTGGTGGCATTGTCGAAGGTGCTCACAGGTGCTTCCTACTCCCCCGGGATGGATCGGGTGTTCAGAGGATTCAGCGGAGTGCGGCGGCCAGCTCGCCCCAGAGGTGGGCGGTGGTCTCGACGCCCTTCAGCAGCAGGTCGAGTTCGACCTTCTCGTTGGGGGCGTGCCAGCCGTCGGACGGTACGGAGATGCCCAGGAAGAGGACGGGTGCGCCGAGCACGTCCTGCAGGTCGGCGGCGGGTCCCGAGCCTCCTTCGCGGGTGAAGAGGATCTTCTGGCCGAACGCCCGCCCCATCGCGCGGGCGACGGCCTGCAGCGCGGGGTGGTCCAGGGGCGTCAGACAGGGGCGGGTCGCCGGGAGGAAGGTGATCCTGTGACGGATTCCGGCCGGGATGCGGTCCTCGGCCCAGGCCAGGACGGCCTTCCGGACGTGGTCCGGGTCCTGCCCCGCGACCAGGCGGAAGCTGATCTTCGCCAGGGCGGAGGCCGGGATGATCGTCTTGCTTCCGGCGCCGTGGTAGCCGCCGCCGATGCCGTTGACCTCGGCGGTGGGACGGGCCCAGATCCGCTCCAGCGTGGAGTATCCGGCCTCGCCCGAGGCGGCGCCCGACCTGGCGGTGCGCAGCCAGGTGGCCTCGTCGAAGGGCAGCTCGGCGAAGAGGGCGCGTTCGGTGTCCGTGAGCTCGGCCACGCCGTCGTAGAAGCCGGGGACGGCGACCCGGCCGTCGGAGTCGTGGAGCGCCGCGACGAGGCGGGCGATCTCCGTCGCGGGGTTGGGGACGGCGCCGCCGAACGATCCGGAGTGGATGTCCTGCTCCGGTCCGTGCAGCTCGATCTCGCACTCGGCGAGGCCGCGCATGCCGGTGCAGACGGTCGGGGTCGTCTCGTCCCACATGCCGGTGTCGGAGACGATCACGGCGTCCGCGGTGAGGCGGCCGGCCCGCTGCTCGACCAGCGCGCGGAAGTGCGGGGAGCCCGACTCCTCCTCGCCCTCGACGAGGAGTTTGAGGTGGACTGCGGGGGCGGTGCGGCCGGTGGTGGCGAGGTGCGCCCGGACGCCGAGGGTGTGGAAGAACACCTGCCCCTTGTCGTCGGCCGCGCCGCGCCCGTACATCCTGCCGTCCCGGATCACCGGTTCGAAGGGGTCGGTGTCCCAGCCGTCCTCACGGGCGGCGGGCTGCACGTCGTGGTGCCCGTACACGAGGACCGTGGGGGCGTCCGGGTCGTCGGAGGGCCACTCGGCGAAGACGGCGGGCGCGCCGTCCGTCTCCCAGATCTCCGAGACCGGGAACCCGGTCTCCTTCAGCTTGGCGGACAGCCACGCGGCGCTGCGCCGTACGTCCTCGTCGTGCTCCGGCTGGGCGGATACGGAGGGGATGCGCAGCCACTCGGCGAGGTCGTCGAGGAAGGCCGCGCGGTGCTGCTCGGTGTACGTACGGACGGCACTGTCCGGGGTGTCGCTCATGACCTTCAGCTTATCCGCCCACGGGAGGTGGCTCGTCCAGGAGGATGCGCTCCAGTTCCCGACGGCCGGGGAGGCTGGTGGGGCGGACGCTCTCGCCGCTGCGTACGAACAGGAACGTCGCCGTGACGTCGGTGAGCGGCAGCCCGTGCAGCTCGGCCCAGGCGAGGCGGTAGACGGCGAGCTGGAGGGGGTCGGCGGTGTGGGTGCGGCTGGTCTTCCAGTCGACGATCTCGTACGTGTTCCCCGTGCGGTACACCGCGTCGATGCGGCCCCGGATCACCCGGCCGGCGAGGGTGATCTGGAAGGGCGTCTCGACGCGGTACGGGGTGCGGCGGGCGTACGGGGTGCGCTCGAAGGCCTCCTTGAGCTCGGCGAGATCGCGCTCGTCGGCGATGTCGGCGTCGCTCTCGTCGCCGCCGGGCAACTCGTCGGGGCCGAGCATGGGGAGCGGCAGCTCCTCGAAGCGGGACTCGACCCAGGCGTGGAAGCGGGTGCCCCGGCGGGCGGCGGGCTGCGGGGGGCGGGGCATGGGGCGGGCCAGTTCCTGGGCGAAGCCGTCGGGGTCGTCGGCGAGGCGCAGCAGCTGGGTGGCGGAGAGCGAGGCGGGCACGAGCACCTCACGCACGGTGGCGCGGGCGCGGCGCAGCTCCCCGGCGAGGGCGTCGAGGTCGCGGTCCCAGGACGCGAGGGTCCGGGACTCCTCGGGGGTGAGGCGCGCGGGGAGCTGCTCGGGGGTACGGGCGGCGGGGACGTGAGGGGCGGCGGGCGCCACCGGGTCGTCGGGGAGCCCTCGCGGCCCGTCCGCCGGGAAGGGGGCCTCGCCCGGGAGGGGGTCGTCGTCGGGGAACGGTTCGTCGTCCAGGAAGGGGTCGTCCTCGGGGAACGGTTCCTCGTCCGGGAACGGCTCGCCCTCGGGAAACAGCTCGTCACCGGTGTGGACGGCGTCCGAGGAGGGCCCCGGCTCCGCCGTCGCGTTCCCGCCCGGCCCCGGGCCCGCCAGGGCCAGCGCCTCCAGATGGGCCATCACCGTGTCCGCGGCGGCCCGGCGGCGGGCCAGCGCGGCGGTGTCCAGCGGCAGCGGCCAGGCGTGGTCGGCCGTGGCCTCGCCGAGGGCCGGGTTCTCCTCGTCCTGTGCCGGCTCGTCCGCCCACGCCTCGATCTCGCCGTGCCCGGCCGCGCAGTGCTCGTACAACGCCTCCAGGAAGGCGGAGGGGCCGCGCGGCTTCTTCTGGCTCGGTCCCCACCAGTGGCCGGAGCCGAGGAGGAGGGTGCGGGGCCGGGTGAAGGTGACATAGCCGAGGCGGAGTTCCTCGGTGTGCTGGTGCTCGGTCAGCTCCTCCTTGAAGCCCTTGAGGCCCTTGGCGTCGAAGGCGTGGAGGACGGGCAGGGTGGCGGCGTCGCCGCGCAGGGCGTGCGGGAGGACCTGGGACTGCGAGGTCCAGGCCTCGCGTGAGCGGCCGCTGGGGAACTGACCGGCCACCAGGCCGGGCACGGCGACGACGTCCCACTCCAGGCCCTTGGACTTGTGGGCGGTGAGGACCTTGACGGTGTTCTCGCCGCCGGGCAGCGCGTTGTCCAGGCCCTTCTCGTACTGCGCGGCGGTGCGCAGGAAGCCGAGGAAGGCGAGCAGCGTCGCCTCCGGGTCGACGGCGGCGAACCGGGCGGCGACGTCGAGGAAGTTGGCGAGGGTCTCGCGGCGGCGGGCCGCCAGGGCCTGGGGGGAGGCGGACAGCTCGACCTCCAGGCCGGTGGTGGCGAGCACCCGGTGCAGGACGTCCATCAGCGGGTCGGAGAGCGAGCGGCGCAGGTCGCGCAGTTCCGTGGCGAGGCGGGCGAACCGGATGCGGGCCTCGGCGGAGAACGGCAGCCGGTCGTCCTGTTCGCCGCCGGAGTCCAGGAAGGTGTCCAGGGCGTCGGCCAGCGAGATCACCTCGGCCGGGTCGACGCCCTCGACGGCCTCGGCGAGGCGGCGGTCGGGGTCGAAGTCGTCGTCGTCCCCGTGGGCGGCGCGGTGGACCAGGAGGCGGGCGCGGCGGCCGAGCAGGGCGAGGTCGCGGGGGCCGATCCGCCAGCGGGGGCCGGTGAGCAGCCGGACCAGGGAGGCGTTGGCCCCGGGGTCCTGGAGGACCTCGCAGACGGCCACGAGGTCGGCGACCTCGGGGAGGTGGAGCAGCCCGGAGAGGCCGACGACCTCGACCGGGATGTCCCGGGCGACAAGCGCGGCCTGGATCCCGGGGAAGTCGCCCGCGGTGCGGCACAGGACGGCGATCTCGCCGGGGGCCTTGCCGGTGCGCACGAGGTGGGCGATCGAGTCGGCGAGCCAGTCGAGCTCCTCGGCGTGGGTGCGCAGCAAGGCGCAGCGGACGAGGCCGTCGCGCTCGGCGCCGGGGGCGGGGCGCAGGGCCTCGACGCCCTCGTGCATGGCGCGCAGGGGGGTGGCGAGCCCGTTGGCGAGGTGGAGGAGGCGGCCGCCGCTGCGGCGGTTCTCGCTGAGGGAGTAGCGGGCGGCCGGGGTGCCGTCGGCGTGCGGGAAGTGGCTGGGGAAGTCGTCGAGGTTGGCCACGGACGCGCCGCGCCAGCCGTAGATGGCCTGGCAGGGGTCGCCCACCGCGGTGACGGCGTGTCCGGACGCGGTGCCGTCGGGGCCGCTGCCGAAGAGGGCGGAGAGCAGGAGGCGCTGGGCGACGGAGGTGTCCTGGTACTCGTCGAGCAGAACGACCCGGTACTCGTCGCGCAGGATGGCGCCGACCTCGGGGCGGGTGAGGGCGAGCCGGGCGGAGAGGGCGATCTGGTCGCCGAAGTCGAGGAGGTCGCGGCTGCGCTTCGCCTCCCGGTAGCGCCGGGTCAGTGAGAGCAGTTCGCGGCGGGCCTCGGCGGCCTCGGGGATCTTGCGCAGTTCCGCGTTGCTGAGCTTCGCGCTCTCCAGGGTGCGGAGCAGCTCGGTGTCGTACTCCGCGAGCTGTTCGGGCCGTACGAGGTGTTCGGCGAGCTCGGCGTCCAGCGCCAGGAGATCGCTGACCAGGGTGGGGAACGACCTGGTCAGGGCCGGGTAGGGGCCGGGCGCCTCGCGCAGCACGCGGGCGGCGAGCTGGTAGCGGGTGGCGTCGGCGAGGAGGCGGGTGGCGGGTTCGAGTCCTATCCGCAGGCCGTGGTCGGCCAGGAGCCGGCCGGCGAAGGCGTGGTACGTGGAGATGCCGGGTTCGCCCGGGGGGTTGTCCGGGTCGATGACGTCCGGGTCGGTGACCCCGGCGGCGATCAGGGCCTTGCGGACGCGCTCGGCGAGCTCTCCGGCCGCCTTGTTGGTGAAGGTGAGGCCGAGGACCTGCTCGGGGGCGACCTGGCCGGTGCCGACCAGCCACACCACGCGCGCCGCCATCACCGTGGTCTTCCCCGACCCGGCCCCGGCGACGATCACCTGCGGGGCGGGCGGCGCGACGATGCACGCCGTCTGCTCCGGGGTGAAGGGGATCCCGAGGAGCTCCTTGAGCTGCTCGGGATCGGTGAGGCGTGAGGACACTCCACAGAGGCTAACCGGAGAGACCGACAACCCACGAAGCCGTGGGGAGGGGCCGTCCGGGATGTGACGGGGTCCACGCCGGACCGCCGGCCGCCCGCCCGTCCCCGCGCCTTTTCCCGCCTGCGCGTCCCCCTTCCCCGCCGTCGTCAAGGAGTCCGGGAAGTGCCTCCCGGGGCCCCGTCCCCGGTCTAGGTTGTAGACGATCGCTTCCGATCACGGCCTGATCACCATCGAGCGCCTCTGAACGCATCAGCATCCTTATAAGGACGGACCCATGAGCGCCGACGCCCCCGCCCCTGACGCCGAAGAGCTCAGGAAGCGCATCGACACGACGAAGGCGCACCCGGCGCGGGTCTACGACGTCTTCCTCGGCGGCAAGGACAACTACCCGGCCGACCGCGAGGCCGCGGCCATGGCCCTGGCCGCCAACCCCCGCGGGTACCTCACCGTGCGGCACAACCGCGACTTCGTGCGGCGGGCGGTCACGCTCGCGGCGAAGGACGGCATCCGGCAGTTCCTCGACATCGGCACCGGTCTGCCGACGCAGCAGAACGTGCACCAGATCGCCCAGGCCGTCGCGCCCGAGGCGCGCGTGGTGTACGTCGACAACGACCCGGTCGTCCTCGTCCACGCCCAGGCCCTGCTCACCAGCGGACCCCGGGGCCGCACCGACTACATCGAGGCGGACCTCCGCGACCCCGCCAAGATCCTCGAAGCCGCCCGCCGCACTCTCGACCTCGACCGGCCCGTGGCCCTCGTCCTCGCCGCCGTGCTCCACTTCATCGAGGACGACGAGGCGTACCCGGTCGTCGAGCAGCTTCTCGACGCGCTGGCGCCCGGCAGCTGCCTCGTACTGAGCAACGTCAGCTCGGACCTCAATCCCGAACAGGTCGGCCGGATCACGAAGTCCTTCCAGGAGCGCGGTTTCGCCATGGTCCGCCGCTCCCGCGCGCAGGTCGGGCGTTTCGTGACGGACAACGGTCTGGAGTTGCTCGACCCCGGCGTCGTCCCGGTGCACCGCTGGCGGCCCGAGCCGGTCGTCGATCTGCCCGAGGCCGCGGACCCGGATCCGGAGTTCGTGGCGGGGCTGGACGAGCTGGACCGTACGCGTTACCAGCGGATCGACGATGTCACCGACGCGGACGTCAGCGTGTACGGGGTGATGGCCCGCAAGCGCTGAAAGACCCGGAGGCCGTCCCCGCTCACTCCAGGACGTGGCGCCCCTCCGGCTGCGCGCTGCACGACGCCCTGAAGGCGCAGTGGGTGCAGTGCTGGCCGGTCGACGGGGTGAACCGTTCGTCCAGGACCCGCCCGGCGGCGGTCGCCAGCAGATCGGAGACCCACTCGGTCTCCGGCGGCTGCTGGGCCTGGACCTTGGGCACGGTGTCACCGCCCTCCTTCTTGGGGGCGGGCTGGCGCAGCTGTACGAGTTCGGCGCCGCCGGATTCCGGACGCGTGCCGTCGAAGACCTCGTCGACCGCGCCCGACCGGACCGCCAGCTGGTACACGGCGAGCTGGGGGTGGCGGGCGACCTCGTCCTTCGTCGGGGACTGCTTGCCCGTCTTGAAGTCGACGACGTAGGCCCGGCCCTCGGCGTCGCGTTCGACGCGGTCCATCGAGCCGCGGATGCGCACCTCGTACTCCCCCGCTTCCAGCGTCACGTCGAAATCGTGCTCGCTGGCGACCGGGGTGCGGCCGGTGCGGTCCATGACGTGCCAGCGCAGGAAGCGCTCGAGGGCGACGCGGGCCTGCTCCTTCTCCTGCTGCGACTTCCAGGGCGCGTCGAAGACCAGCCCGTCCCAGACCGAGTCGAGCCGCTCCATGAGGACGGCCAGATCGGCGGGAGTCCGGCCGGAGGCCACCTCGTCGGCCAGGACGTGGACGACGTTGCCGAAGCCCTGGGCCGCGGTCGCGGGGGCGTCGGCCTTCACCTCGCGGCCCAGGAACCACTGGAGCGCGCACGTGTTGGCGAGCTGGTCGAGCGCGCTGCCGGACAGGGCGACGGGCTGGTCCCGGTCGCGCAGCGGGACGGCCGAGCGGGTCGGTTCGTACAGGCCCCACCACCGGTAGGGGTGGGCCGACGGTACGAGCGGCTGGCCCTCGTCGTCGCTGAGGGCCGCGAGGCGGGCGAGGCGGTGGGCGGCCTCCTCGCGCAGCGCGTCGGAGGCGGCGGGGTCGACGGTGGTGGCGCGCAGCTCGGCGACGAGGGCGGCGACGGCCAGGGGCCGGCGCGGCCGTCCGGTGACGTCACGGGGTTCGACACCGAGTTCGGTGAGGAAGCGGGACGGCTGGTCGCCGTCGTCGGCGGGGGCCTTGACCGCGGTCACGATCAGACGCTCGCGGGCGCGGGTGGCCGCCACGTAGAAGAGCCGGCGCTCCTCGGCCAGGAGGGCGCCCGGGGTGAGGGGTTCGGCGAGTCCGTCACGGCCGATCCGGTCCGCTTCGAGCAGCGAGCCCCGGCGGCGCAGGTCGGGCCAGAGGCCCTCCTGCACTCCGGCGACGACGACCAGGCGCCACTCCAGGCCCTTGGAGCGGTGCGCGGTCATCAGCCGTACGGCATCGGGCCGCACGGAACGGCGGGAGAGCGTGTCCGCCGCGATGTCCTGGGCGTCGACCTCCTCCAGGAAGTTGAGCGCGCCACGGCCGCCCGTGCGCTCCTCCGCGCGGGCCGCGGTGTCGAAGAGGGCGCAGACGGCGTCGAGGTCGCGGTCGGCGTTGCGCCCGCCCGCGCCCCCGCGCAGCGCGGCGCGCTCCAGCCGGGCCGGCCAGGGCGTGCCCGACCACAGCGCCCACAGCGCCTCCTCGGCGGTGCCGCCGCCTTCGAGGAGTTCGCGCGCCGTGCGCAGCAGCGCCCCGAGGCGCTGGGCGCCGCGGGCGTACGCCGGATCGTGCGCCACGAGCCGTTCCGGTTCGGCGAGCGCGCGGGCGAGCAGTTCGCCGGAGGGCGCGGGCACGCGGTTGCCGGCGGCGCGCTCCTCGTCGCGCAGGGCCCGGCCGAGCCGGCGCAGGTCCGCGGCGTCCATGGAGCCGAGGGGGGAGGCGAGGAGGGTGAGCGCCGTCTCGGTGTCGAGCCAGGAGGCAGGCGCGGCGCCCTCCTCCGCGTCCGCCCCCCGGCGGAGCGCCGCCGTGGCCACCGTGCGCAGGGCCGTCAGCAGCGGGGCCACCGCCGGTTCGTGGCGCAGCGGCAGGTCGTCGCCGTCGACCTCCAGCGGAACGCCCGCCGAGGTCAGGGCCCGGCGCACGGCGGGGATGGTGCGCCCGCCGGCCCGGACCAGGACCGCCATCTCGTGCCACGGCACCCCGTCCTCCAGGTGTGCCCGGCGCAGCAGGTCGGCGATGTTGTCGAGCTCGGTGGACGCGGTCGGGTAGGTGTACGTCTCGACGCTGCCGCCCTCGCGGACCGCGCCGAGCTCCCGGTGGGCGCGCACCTTGGCCGACGGCAGCCGGGTGAGCGGCATCCGGCGGGTGAGGAGCCGGGTGGCGGCGAGCAGCCGGTCGCCCGAGCGGCGGGAGGTGGTGAGGACGCCGACGGGGGCCGGGCCGCCGTCCGCGCGCCGGAACAGTTCGGGAAAGTCGAGGATGCCGTTCACATCGGCGCCGCGGAAGGCGTAGATCGACTGGTCCGGGTCGCCGAACGCGATCAGGTTCCGGCCTCCGCCGCCGCCCGGCGCGCTCCCCCGGTTGCCCGCGAGCGCGTGCAGCAGCCGTACCTGCGCCGGGTCGGTGTCCTGGTACTCGTCGACGAACACGGTGTCGTAGCTGCCGGCCAGCAGCGCCGACACCTCGGGGCGCTCGGCGAGCAGCACGGCGCGGTGGACCAGCTCCGCGTAGTCCAGCACGCCCTGGGCGTCCAGCACGTCCAGGTACTCGGCGAGGAACGCGGCGGCCGCACCCCAGTCGGGCCGGCCGGTGCGCCGGGCGAAGTCGGCCAGGGCGTCCGGGCCGAGGCCCAGCTCACGGCTGCGGGCGAGGACGGCCCGCACCTCGTCGGCGAAGCCGCGCGTGGTCAGACAGGCCCGCAGCTCGTCGGGCCACCGGATGTGGGCGTGCCCCTCCTTCTCCAGGTCGAGCTGGCCCGCCAGCAGATCGCGGACGGTGACGTCCTGCTCGGGTCCGGAGAGCAGCCGCAGCGGGTCCGCGAAGAGGTCGGCGTCCTGATGGGCGCGCACCAGGGCGTAACAGAAGGAGTGGAACGTGGTGGCCTGCGGTCCGCGGGCCGACCCGAGCCGGGCGGCCATCCGGTCGCGCAGCTCGACGGCGGCCTTGCGGCTGAAGGTGAGGACCAGGATGCGGGCCGGGTCGGCGCCCCGGGCGACCCGGGCGGCGACCGCTTCGACGAGCGTGGTGGTCTTGCCGGTCCCGGGCCCCGCGAGGACCAGCAGCGGGCCGCCGGGGTGGTCAACCACCGCCCGCTGCGCCGCGTCCAGGAGAGGGGGGTCCACGGAGCCCGGCAGGGTGCGCACCAGCCGGTACGCGCCCGTGGTCCCCCGCCGTGCCTGACGGTGCGGACTGTTCCGGGTGGTGGAGGAGGAGCTCACGTTGGGGTCGCCGGTCCTGGTGGGTGTGCTGGAGGTGCGGAGGGTGGGGCGGCGGCGCGTGCCGCGAACCGACGACGGTACTCCGGTGCGCCGCGGGCGCGGGAGCGTGCCGCGAACTGACGACGCTACTCCGGTGAGGCCGCCGGCCGGAGCGGGACGGCTGCGTCGATCGTCACGTTCCACCGTTCCACCGGGCGGAACGTACAGAGCGGACGAAAAGGGCGTAAGGGTTCGAAACGGCGGGGTGCGGCTTCCGCTCCCCGTCGCCCGTACGTCGTACGGGCCCGGCTCCGCCCGATGCGCCGCCGGATGGCCGAAGCTGTCAGGTGTGAGCTCCCCCGCCGTCGTCGCCCTCCGGGCCCGGCCCGCCCGCCGGCCCGACGGGCCGGCCGTCCCACCGCGCACGTCGCATGTCCAGACGCGGAACATGCCCCTCCGCGGACCGCGGTGCCTCGCGCAGCGGGGTGCTCTCCGCCCGGTAGTGATCCAGCGCACGCAGTTCGTGGCCGGGCAGCAGCGCGCCGTCGGCCCGCACCACGCGCCACCACGGCACCGCTCCCCCGTACAACGCCATGACCCGGCCGACCTGACGCGGTCCGCCCTCCCCCAGCCACTCCGCGATGTCGCCGTAGGTCATGACGCGGCCGGGCGGGATCAGTTCGGCGACGTCGAGCACGCGCTCCGCGTACTCCGGCAACGCGTCGCTCGTCGGGTGTTCGCTCATCCGGCCCATCCTGCCGTACGCCACCGACAGTGCGGCCCCTTGCGTGCACGGCCGCACACGGAGTGTGCGCACGCGGGGATTGGGGCGTATCTTGCCCATCGCGCGCCCCCGCATCGCACCCTGATGCCCCCCTCCGCGCTCCGGCCGTGCCACCATCATCCGGGCGGTGACCGGTGATACGAGAACACGAAGACCAATCAGAGGCGACGAAGGAGCAGGGCGTGCAGCCACCGAAGGCGGCCGACGCCTCTGATGACGAGCCGCGCCCCGAGGGGGGCGGACAGGAGCCCGGCGCCGGCCCGCGCACACCCCCGGACCACCCGGCCGGCTCCACCCTCTCGACCTCCGAGGCGGCGCCGTCCGAGCGCGTCTCGGGGGACGAGCCCCTGCTCCCCGCCCGGGTGCACCGCCCCTCCGACCTGATGCGGCTGCTCATCGGCGTCCTGGCGGTCGTCGTGCTGTTCGCCGTCGCCGCCTTCGCCCACGGCACCACGGCCGGCCTCGAACAGGACATCAACAAGGGCACCGGACAGGCGCCCGATCTGCTCATCAAGATCGCCGGCCTCGTCTCCAGCATCGCCGTGCTGCTCGTCCCGGTGGCCTTCGCCATCGAGCGGCTGATCAAACGCGACGGGCTGCGGATCGCGGACGGCGTACTGGCCGCCGTGCTCGCGCACGGGGTGACGCTCGCCACGGATCTGTGGGTGTCGAACTCCGCGCCCGGCACCATTCAGGACGCCCTGACCCAGCCGCAGCCCGGTCAGGCCCTCACCGACCCCGTACACGGCTACCTCGCTCCGGTGATCGCCTACATGACGGCGGTCGGCATGGCGAGACGGCCGCGCTGGCGGGTCGTGCTGTGGGTGGTGCTGCTGCTCGACGCCTTCACCATGCTGGTGGGCGGGTACACGACCCCGCTCTCGATCATCCTCACGGTACTGATCGGCTGGACGGTCGCGTACGGCACGCTGTACGCGGTCGGCTCGCCGAACGTCCGGCCGACCGGCCAGCACCTGATGGCCGGTCTGCGGCACGTCGGCTTCCGGCCGGTCACCGCCATGCGGGCCGATGACGCGCCCGACGCGGGTGGCGACCAGAACGACCGCGGGCGCCGGTACGTGGTCTCCCTGGAGGACGGGCCGCCACTCGACGTGACGGTCGTGGACCGCGAACAGCAGGCGCAGGGCTTCTTCTACCGGGTGTGGCGCAGGCTCACCCTGCGCGGCATCACCCAGCGGCGCTCCATCCAGTCGCTGCGCCAGGCCCTGGAGCAGGAGGCGCTGCTCGCGTACGCGGCCATCGCCGCCGGCGCCAACGCCCCCAAGCTGATCGCCACCTCCGAGCTCGGTCCGGACGCCGTGATGCTGGTGTACGAGCACATCGGCGGGCGCTCCCTGGACGCGGTGGAGGACTCCGAGATCACCGACGACCTGGTGCGCGGCGCCTGGCGTCAGGTGCGGGCGCTCCAGTCGCGGCGGATCGCGCACCGCAGGCTCACCGGTGACGCCATCCTGGTGGATCGTTCCGGCAAGGTGTTCGTCACGGATCTGCGCGGTGGCGAGATCGCGGCCGGGGACCTGGTCCTGCGCATGGACATCGCCCAGCTGCTCACCACCACGGGCCTGCGGGTGGGCCCCGAGCGGGCCGTGGCGGCCGCGCTGGCGGTGCTGGGGCCCGACGCCGTCGCGGACTGCCTGCCCCTGCTCCAGCCGATCGCGCTCAGCCGCTCCACCCGCGCCCAGCTGCGCAGGCTCGCCCGCGAACGGTCGCAGCGCGAGCGCGAGGCCGTGCTGGACGCGTCGGACGCGGCGAAGCGGGCCCGGGCCCAGGAGGCGGAGCGGGCCCACGACGCGGGGCGCAAGAGCGCCCGCAAGTCGCAGCGCACCGAGAAGCAGGCCGAGAAGCGGGCCCTGGACGATGCCCTCGACGAGGCCCGCGAGGAGGATCTGCTCTCCCGGATCCGCCAGGAGGTGCTGCTCATCCGGCCCCAGGCCCCGGTCGAGCCCGTCCGCCTGGAGCGCATCAAGCCGCGCACCCTGTTCAGCTTCATCGCCGGCGCCATCGCCGCGTACTTCCTGATCTCGCAGGTGACCGAGGCCGACTTCGGTGCGGTCGTCGAGGAGGCGGAGTGGGGCTGGGTCGCCGCCGCGCTCGGCTTCTCGGCGCTCAGCTACATCGCCGCGGCCATGAGCCTGCTGGGCTTCGTGCCCGAACGGGTGCCGTTCGGCAAGACGGTGCTGGCCCAGGTCGCCGGCTCGTTCGTGAAGATCGTCGCTCCGGCCGCGGTGGGCGGGGTGGCGCTGAACACCCGGTTCCTCCAGCGGGCCGGCGTGCGTCCGGGGCTCGCCGTCGCGAGTGTCGGGGCCTCGCAGCTGTTCGGCCTCGGCTGCCACATCCTGCTGCTGGCGGCGTTCGGCTATCTGACCGGTACGGAGAAGACGCCGTCCTCGCTCACCCCGTCCAGGACGGTGATCGCCGGGCTGCTGACGGTCGCCGTGCTGGTGCTGGTGGTGACGGCCATCCCGTTCCTGCGCAAGTTCGTGGTGACCCGGGTGCGGTCGCTGTTCGCCGGAGTCGTACCCCGCATGCTCGACGTCGTGCAGCGGCCGCAGAAGCTGTTCACCGGCATCGGCGGGATGCTGCTGCTGACCGGCCTGTTCGTGATGTGCCTGGACGCGTCGGTCCGGGCGTTCAGCGGTCCGGACACGCCCCACCTCAGCTACGCGAGCATCGCGGTGGTCTTCCTCGCGGGCAACGCGCTGGGCTCGGCGGCGCCGACGCCCGGCGGCATGGGCGCCGTCGAGGGCGCGCTGACCCTCGGCCTGATCGCGGTCGGCCTGCCCAAGGAGGTCGCGGCGCCGGCGGTGCTGCTGTACCGGCTGCTGACGCTGTGGCTGCCGGTGCTGCCCGGCTGGCTCTGCTTCAACCATCTGACGCGCAAGGGCGAACTCTGAGGGCTGTCCCGCCCTTTCTGGTGGATCGGCGCGCGGCGTCCGGTGCGGTGCATGGCAAGGCGGAGAGGCGCCCGCATACGGGGTGCATTCGGGCGTTCCGACCACGCGGCGAGGTGCCGTAGCCGCCGTCGCGCGCCCGCCAGGAATTGCGGGGCAGCCCTGAGGAGCCCTCGCTCCGCGAGCCTGTCCACCCGCTTGGACCGGCGCCCCGTGCAGCCCCCGGCACACCCCCGCACGATGGAGCGATGAGGACCTCCCCCGCCCCGACCTCGCCTGCCCTGCGCGCCGCGGCCCTCGCCGCCACCGTGACCGTGCTGTTTCCCCTCGCCGGCTGCTCGGACGGGGGTGACGCGGAGTCGGCCGGCAGCTCGCAGGGCACTCCGCGGGCGGCCGAGGCCGCCGCGGCCACCACCCCCGCCGGCCTCACCTCCCAGCAGCTGAAGTGGTCGCCGTGCCCGGCGCCTTCCCAGGCGCAGGGCGGCGGGGCCTCGCCGACCCCGCTGCCCGGCGGGGCCGTCTGGGAGTGCTCGTTCATGGAGGTCCCGCGCGACTACGCGAAGCCCGGGGGCGACACCATCGAGCTGGCGCTCATCCGCGCGAAGGCCATGGACCGGAAGAAGCGGATCGGCTCGCTCATCTTCAACTTCGGCGGCCCCGGCGCCTCCGGTGTCGCCACCCTGCCCGCGTTCGGCACGGACTACGACAAGCTCCGCACGCGCTACGACCTGGTGAGCTTCGACCCGCGCGGAGTCGGCCGCAGCGCCGGCGTGGAATGCGAGGACGACGCGCAGCTGGACGCACGGTACGAGGAGGACGGCACGCCCGACGACGCGGCGGAGGAGAAGCGGTTCACCGAGGACACGAAGACCTATGTGGCCGCCTGCGAGAAGAACTCCGGCAAGGACCTCCCGTACGTGGGGACGACGAACGCGGCCCGGGACATGGACCTGATGCGCCAGGCCCTGGGCGACGACAAGCTGCACTACTTCGGGATCTCGTACGGGACCGAACTGGGCGGCGTCTACGCGCACTTGTTCCCCGCGCACGTCGGAAGGGCGGTCCTGGACGCGGTGGTCGACCCGACGGAGGACGCGGAGCAGTCCTCGCTCGGGCAGGCCAAGGGCTTCCAGCTCGCGCTGGACGACTTCGCCAAGGACTGCGTGGACCGGGGCGACGCCTGCAAGCTGCCCGGTTCCACCGCGAAGGAGATCGAGCAGGGGGTGTCCGGGCTCCTGGAGCAGCTGGAGAAGAAGCCCGTGCCGGGCATCGGTTCCCGGAAGCTCACGCAGACGCAGGCCACCACCGGCATCGCGGCGGCGCTCTACTCCAAGGAGACCTGGCCCCTGCTCGAGCAGGGCCTGGACGAGGCGGACGGCGGCGACGGCGCCCTGCTCCTCGCACTCGCCGACTCCCTCAACGGCCGCTCCGAAGACGGCCATTACGACAACTCCGCCGCGGCCAACACCGCCATCAACTGCGCGGACTCCGAGGAGCGGTTCACCCTCGACGAGACCAAGGCGAAGCTGCCCGCCTTCCGCGACGCCTCACCGGTCTTCGGCGACTACCTCGGCTGGGGCCTGATGGCGTGCACGGACTGGCCGGTGGCGGGCGCCTGGAACACCCCGGACGTGAGCGCGAAGGGCGCGGCCCCCGTCCTGGTCATCGGCAACACGGGCGACCCGGCGACTCCGTACGCGGGCGCGAAGGCGATGGCCGAGGAACTGGGCGAGGGCGTGGGCGTGGAGATGACGTACAGGGGCGAGGGCCATGGCGCGTACAACAGCGGCAACTCCTGTGTGCAGAAGGCGGTGGGCGGCTACCTGCTGGAGGGCAGGGTCCCGGCGGACGGAACCGTCTGCGGTTAGCCCTCACCGGCGCCCGCCTACCATGGGCGCACTGCCGGACGGGCAGGCACGACGGGGAGGGACGTACACGTGGGCGCTTACGTACGGGCCGGGGCGCTGGCCGCTGCCGCACTGCTGCTGACAGGGGCGCTCGCCGGCTGCGAGGACGGCGCGGACGACAAGCCGGGGAGGGCGGGCGGGCCGCTGGACGGCACGACGGCTTCGTCCGCCGAGCCGTCGTCCGCCGCCCCCTCGGCCGACGCGGGCCCCAAGCCCCCGCCCACGGCCCTCACTTCGCAGCGGCTGGACTGGAAGCGCTGCAAGGCCCCCGAGGGCGAAACCGCTCCGGGGCCGGCCTGGCGATGCGCGACGGTCAGGGTCCCGCTGGACTACGCGAAGCCGGAGAACGACACCATCGGGATCGCGCTGATCCGCAAGGAGGCCCGGGACAAGGGCCGGCGGCTCGGCTCGATGCTGTTCAACTTCGGCGGGCCGGGCGGCTCGGGCGTCTCCATACTGCCGCGCGCCGCCGCTTCGTACGGGACGCTCAACTCCCGCTACGACCTGGTGGGTTTCGATCCGCGCGGGGTGGAGCGGAGCGCCGGGGTGCGGTGCCGCACGGACAAGGAGCAGGACACCGCCAACCGGGACGTCGACATGACGCCGGACACGGCGGCGGAGGAGGAGGCGTTCATGAAGGACGGCGCCGGCTTCGGCGCCGGCTGCGAGCGCCGCTCGGGCAAGGTCCTGCCTCACGTCGGCACGACGAACGCCGCCCGGGACATGGACCTGATCCGCGAGGTCCTCGGCGACCGGAAGCTGACGTACTTCGGCATGTCGTACGGCACCGAGCTGGGCGGCACCTACGCGCACCTCTTCCCGGCGAAGGTCGGCCGCACCGTGTTCGACGCCGTCGTCGACCCGACCGCGGACTCCACGGGTCACGCGCGCAACCAGACGACCGGCTTCCAGCGGGCACTGGAGAACTACCTCAAGGACCGCGGCCAGGACCCCGGGAAGGGCACGCGGCGCATCGCCGCCCTGCTGAAGCGGATCGACGCCAGGCCGCTGCCGACCGGTACGGGACGCAAGCTCAACGAGTCGCTGGCGATCACCGGAATCGTGCTGCCGCTGTACTCCAAGGACAACTGGCCGGTGCTCACGCAGGCCCTGGACGAGGCGGAGAACGGAAACGGCGCCACGCTGCTGCAGCTCGCCGACTCGTACAACGGGCGTGACGGGAAGGGCCACTACGACACCCAGAACCACTCCCAGCGGGCGATTTCCTGCGCGGACAGCAAGGCCAGGCCGACGGCGGCCGAGGCGCGCGCGTTGCTGCCCGAGTTCACCGGGATCTCCCCTGTGTTCGGCCCGTTCCTGGCCTGGGACACCGCGGGCTGGTGTTCCCACTGGCCGGTGGCCGGCGAGCACGACACCCCGGAGGCGAGCGCACCCGGCGCCGGACCCGTCCTGGTCGTGGGGACGACCGGCGACCCGGCGACGCCGTACGAGGGTGCGCGGAAGATGGCGGACGAGCTGGGCGAGGGCGTCGGCGTCCTGCTCACCAACAAGGGCGAGGGGCACGGCGCCTATGGGGTGAGCAGCTGTGTGACGTCGACCGTGAACGCGTACTTCCTGGACGGGAAGGTGCCGGCGGACGGCAAGACCTGCTCGTAGCGCGGCCGCACCGCACGCCGAAGGGGCCGGCCCGCATCATGCGGGCCGGCCCCTTCGAAACATACGGCGTTCAGTACACCGGCTTCTCGGGCTCGATCGTGTTGACCCAGCCGATCACGCCGCCGCCCACGTGCACCGCGTCGGCGAAGCCCGCCGACTTGAGGACCGCGAGGACCTCGGCGCTGCGGACACCGGTCTTGCAGTGCAGCACGATGCGCTTGTCCTGCGGGAGGTCCTGGAGGGCGTTGCCCATCAGGAACTCGTTCTTCGGGATCAGCTTCGCGCCGGGGATCGAGACGATCTCGTACTCGTTCGGCTCGCGGACGTCGATGATCTCGATCTTCTCGTCCGCGTCGATCCACTCCTTGAGCTGCTTGGGAGTGATCGTGGAGCCGAGCGCCGCCTCCTGGGCCTCCTCGGACACGACGCCGCAGAAGGCCTCGTAGTCGATGAGCTCGGTGACGGTCGGGTTCTCGCCGCAGACCGCGCAGTCGGGGTCCTTGCGGACCTTGACCTGGCGGTACTGCATCTCCAGCGCGTCGTAGATCATCAGCCGGCCGACGAGCGGGTCACCGATGCCGGCGAGCAGCTTGATGGCCTCGTTGACCTGGATGGAGCCGATGGACGCGCAGAGCACGCCCAGGACACCGCCCTCGGCGCAGGAGGGAACCATGCCGGGGGGCGGCGGCTCCGGGTAGAGGCAGCGGTAGCAGGGACCGTGCTCGGACCAGAAGACGGACGCCTGGCCGTCGAACCGGTAGATCGAGCCCCAGACGTAGGGCTTGTTCAGGAGCACCGCGGCGTCGTTGACGAGATAGCGGGTGGCGAAGTTGTCCGTGCCGTCCACGATCAGGTCGTACTGGGCGAAGATCTCCATCACGTTCTCGGCTTCGAGCCGTTCCTCGTGAAGGATCACGTTGACCAGGGGGTTGATGCCCAGCACCGAGTCCTTGGCGGACTGGGCCTTGGACCGGCCGATGTCGGCCTGGCTGTGGATGATCTGGCGCTGCAGGTTCGACTCGTCGACCTCGTCGAACTCCACGATGCCGAGCGTTCCGACACCGGCGGCGGCCAGGTACATCAGAGCCGGGGAGCCGAGACCGCCGGCGCCCACACAGAGCACCTTCGCGTTCTTCAGCCGCTTCTGTCCGTCCATCCCGACATCCGGGATGATCAGGTGGCGGGAGTACCTGCGGACCTCGTCGACGGTGAGCTCAGCAGCTGGCTCGACCAGGGGTGGCAGCGACACAGGAACCTCAACAATGCAGGTGGTCGGTTTCTACGTACTTCGGCTACGTACGGTTGTTCTTGCCGTAACACTGCCACGCCCCCTCTCATTCCGAGATAGCCGGTCCGATCCGCGAGACGATTTCGTCCCAGTACCTGGGCAGTGTCGCAAATGGATCGCTTTGCCCGCGTCCGCTGACGGGATCGGCCTCGCCGGTGCGGTCCGTGAAGAAGATCGTCCCCGCTCCCTGCCAGCGGGCGATCCGCATCGCCTCCTCCAGGTGCGTGCGCGGGACACCGTGGACGAAGTGGGCGAAACGGCCGGGCGGATAGGCGGCGGTCCATTCCGCGACCTGCGACCAGCGGTAGTCGGTCCACGCCCCGCGAAAGGTGACGAGCTGGTCGGCGGCCTCCGCGTAGCCCGGGTACGGGTGCGTGTCGTGGCCGAGCACGAGGTAGCCACCGCGCCGCCCGCGGCCGCTGTCCGCCAGGAGGGCGGTCAGGGCACCGGTGAGGCGGCGGACGGCGGGGAGGTCCGGGCGGCCGGCCGGGCAGCGGTCGAGGTAGAAGCCGTCGACGCGGTACCAGTCCCGGTAGGACCGCGCGTCGGCGATGAGCTCGCCGAAGGGCCGTTGCCCGTGGGCCAGGTCGAGCCGGCCGAGCAGCCGGCCGCCCGAGGCCCGCACGGAGTCGAGCGGCTCCTCGCCGTGCACGGCCCGTTCGCGGGCGTTGCGGAGCCGGCCCGCGGCTTCCAGGCAGTGCGGGTCGGGGCGGGTGCCGGGGCCGTTGTCGATGTCCAGGACGGCCCAGTGCAGCGGGGTACCGGGACGGCTGAGTTCGGCCCATTCGGCGGGGGCGAGCAGCGGGTGGGCGCAGCCGGGGACGCCGAAGCCGAGCTGCCCGGCGCCGCTGGTCCGGCGGGCCGTGCCGGTGCTGGTCAGATACGGCACGCCGCCTCCATCCAGATGTCGGCGAGGGACTCCTCCAGATTGATCCGGGGGCGCCAGCCGAGCCGGTCCCTGGCGGTGCGGACGTCGGCCTGCTGCCAGGCTCCGCAGCCGTCGGGGTAGGGGGACGGAGTGACGGACAGGTGTTCCATGACCGATTCCGCGGAGGTGCGCGGGGCGCCGATGGGCAGGCGGGCGGGGGGCGTGTCCAGCTCGTGGAGAGCGCCGGCGTATCCGGCGACCTTGGCGAGTACGGCCGCGGCGTCGCGCAGGCGCACGGCCCGGCCGGTGCCGATGTTGACGACGCCCTGCGCGGCGGAGAGCGAGGCGGCGTGCACGGCGCGCGCGACATCGCGCACGTCGACGAAGTCCCGCTGGACGCCGAGACCGCTGAGCTTCAGTTCGCCGTCGCCGGACTGCATGGCGCGGCGCATCGCCTCGGCGAGCCGGCCGAGCGGGGATCCGGCCGGGGTGCCCGGGCCGACCGGCGAGAAGACCCGCAGCACCACGGCGTCGAGGCCGGAGCCGAGGACGAGTTCGGTGGCGGCGAGTTTGCTGACCCCGTACGGGCCGCCGGGGCGCGGGATGGCGTCCTCGGCCGTGGAGGATCCGGGCTGCGAGGGCCCGTACTCCGAGGAACAGCCGACCTGGACCAGCCGGGCGGTGCAGCCGCTGCGCCGCATCGCCTCGCAGACGGTGGCGACGGCGACGGTGTTGTGCCGGGTCAGGTCGCGGGCCCCGCCCCGGGTGGCGCCGGCGCAGTTGACGACGACTCCGGGGTGGACGGCGTCCAGGAAGCGGGTGAGCGCTCCGGGGCTGCCGCCGGCGAGGTCGAACCGCACGTCGGCGTCGTCGCCGCGGCCGAGCGCCGTGAGGTGGACGGCCGGGTCGGCGAGCAGCCGGTCGGCCACGAACCGGCCGAGGAAGCCGTTGGCTCCGAGCAGCAGCACCCTCATCGCGCGCCCCCTCGGTGCCGACGGCGGGTTGCCGGTGCGGGGGATCGGTGGGTCATGTCCGGTGTCTCCTTGGGGCGGTTGGGTTCGGTACGGGAAGGGGCCCGCGGCGTCGGCTCCGCAGGGGTGTGTGGCGTGGGCGCCGGTCAGACGGCGGTGTGGGCGGACGCCCGGGAGAGGGCGACGGTGGCGGTGGCCAGCAGCCCCAGCGCGGCGGCGCCGCAGGCGAGGGCGGGTACGGCCCCGGTGCCGCCGGCGGCGACGAGCGCCTCGACGGGCCGGGCGAGGGGGTGGAGGCCGGGCAGCCGGCCGGCCAGGAGGAGGGCGGGGGTGGCGGCTTCGACGGCGCAGGCGGCGGCGAGGCCGGTGGCGGCCGGTTCGGGGAAGCCGTGGACGGTGAGGAGCCGGGCCAGCAGGAGGAGCACGCCGAGCGCCGCCGCCCCGGCGTGGGCGCCGCCCGGGCCGATCCCGAGGCGGGCCAGGTACAGCAGCCCGCCGAGGACGCAGAGGAAGGAGGCGACGGCGGCGAACAGCAGGGGGCGCACGCCCGCGGCGAACTCCTCCAGTGCGCGGCTGCCGTGGAGTCTGCGGTGCGCGTGTACGGCGAAGAGGTGGGCGCACCAGGCCGCGGGGGCGACCGCGACGGCGAGCCCGAGGAGCGGCGCCGGCGTGATGTCCCAGGGCCCTTCGGGGCCGCCGCTGAGGACCTGGTCAAGCAGGGCGTCGCCGTACAGGACGTAGCCGAGCAGCCAGCACACGGACAGTCCGGCGGCGCCCGGCGAACGCCCTTCGGCGCGGAGCGGCCCGGTGCGCAGGGCCAGGGCGAGCCCGATGAGCGCGAGGAGCCCGCCCCCGGTGCCGACGGCGAGCCGCGACCCGCCGTCGAGGAGTCCCTCGGCGAGCCGCAGCGCGATGAGGGTCGCGAGGCAGGCGGCGCCCGGCAGCAGGGCCCGGAGCGACCACGCGGCGCGTGTCCCGATGTCGCGCGCCGGGGTGCACACCGCCCCCACGGGCTCCCCCGGGACGCCCGGCACCCGTGCGAACAGTTCCTCGGCGAGCGAGAACACGTCCCGGTGCCGGTAGCGGGCGGCGGTGCGGTCGGTGACCCCGTGGGCCTCCAGCCCGGCGGCGATCTCCAGGGGGTCGACGGCGCGCTCGCAGAGCTCGCGGTGCCGGTACATGAGGGAGGTCACCGGGTCGGCGGGCCCGCGCCGCCCGGTGGCGAGCTTGCGCGCCGGGGCGGTGTGGGCGATCTCGGGGGCCCGTTGCGCGGAGCCGCCGGACGGCGGCGGGCCCTCGGCCACGGCCGGCGCGGGGGCCTCGGCCCTGGTCGGGGCGGGGGCGCCGGGAGGCGCCGGGTCCACGGCGGACGCCGGATCCCCGGCGGTCACCGACGCGGGACCGCCCGGACGCGCCGGAGCCTCGGCGGTGGTCGGCGCGGGGCTCGCGGCCGTGGTCGGCGCGGGACCGCCCGCGGATGCCACCGCCCCGGCGGTGGTCAGCGTGTCATCGGATTCCGGGCTCATCGTCGTTCCTCCGTGCTCTTCGCCGCATGCGCCGGTTCCACGGGAGCGCTCGGCACGCCAGGGGCGCCGATCCCCCCGGGTGCACCCGGTGCACCGGACGGACCCGGCCGGTCGGGGCGGCGCGGCGCGGCCGCCTTCCGGTCAGACATCGCCGTCCCCCGCGCCCCGCGCTCCCGCGCCGACCCGCACGGCCCAGCTGGGTGTCCGCGCGGCCGGCCGCGGACCGGGCCTGTCGCCCGGCTCCGGCCACAGGCCGAGCACGTGGGCCTCGGGCGGAGTGGCGAAGGGGCGAGGCCCGGCGTCGGCGTCCCGCGCCGGCTGCCGGCGCACCGGGGCCTGCGCGATCAGCTCCAGGTAAATGCCGCGAAATGCCGCGAGGTTCTGTTCGACGGTGAAGAGTTCGAGTGCGCGGGCACGCGCCGCGGCTCCCAGGCGCGCACGGCGCTCCGGGTCACGCAACAGCGCCAGGCAGGCGTCCGCGAGCGCCCGTGGGTTGCGCGGCGGCACCACGAGTCCCGTGCCGCCGATGACCTCGACGACCGCGCCGACGTCCGTCGACACCGTCGCCCGGCCGCAGAACATCGCCTCGACCAGGCTGATCGGGAAGCCCTCGACCACGCTGGAGAGCACGACGACCCCACCCGCCGCGTACGCCTGGGCGAGATCGGGGACTTCGGCCCCGCCGATGCCCTCGAAGGAGACGGGGCTGTCACCGATGGCGTGGGCGTCCGCGGCCTCGTCGGGGAACAGCTGGGCGGCGAGCGCCCGGCAGTGGGCGAGATAGGCGGCGCCCTCCGGGCCCTGGGCCGCGGCGCCGATGATCCGCAGCCGCGCGTCGGGCTCGGCCCGGCGCACTTCGGCGAAGGCGTGCAGCAGGGCGATCAGGTCCTTGGCCGGCTCGATCCGGCCGACCCAGACCAGCGTGTCCGGGCCGCCGCCGTCCTCGCTCTCGCCGAGCGCCGTGAAGCGGCCGGACTCCATGCCGGGGTAGACCGTGCGTACCTTGGCGGGTTCGGCGCCGCAGCGCTCCTGCCAGCGCCGGGCGTGGGTGTTGCCGGGGGTGACGAGCGCGGCCTGCCGGTACACCTCGGTGGCGAGCCGCCCGTGGAAGTTCGCGAGCAGCGCGCGTACCGGCGCACTCACCGGCGTACCGCTGCCCGCGAGGTAGTGGGCGCGCAGCTGCACGGCGTGCTCGGTGACGAGCAGCGGCACCCCGAAGAAGCGCTTGGCCAGCAGTCCCGGCAGCGCGGCGGCGCCGCCGGACGCGGCGTGGCAGAGGTCGACGGCGCCGAGGCCCTCCTCGTCGTACCAGTCGAGGGAGAGCGGGCGCAGCACCCGGTCCAGCTCGGCGGCGAAGGCGAGGAGATCGGGGACGGTGGCGGTCTGGACGGTACGGCCGGTGCCGGGCGCACGGCAGGCGGCCTCCAGGATCCGCACCGCCGTCTCGGAACGCAGGGCGGCGGGAAGTCCGCCGTGCTCGCAGGCCAGTTCGGCGAGGCCGTAGAGGCCGTCGGTGAAGCGTGCGTCCTGGAGCCGCCCGTCCATGGGCTGCTGCCCGGCGAACCCCTCGTCCGCACCGCGAAGGCCTCCCTGCTCGCCGCCCGTCGCACCCGCGACGCACACGGAGGTCGCGAGCGCCGTGAAGTGGGTGACGAAGCGCCGCCGTTCACGCCGCCCGTAGGTCCGCGCGCCCCCGCCGGTCAGCAGCCGCGGGAGCAGCCCTCTGGGGGTGTGCAGGCCGAGGGTCTCCTCGTCGGCGGTCCACAGGGGCGCGGTCCGGACCCGGCTGACCTGGGGCGGCAGCTGGACCCAGCCCCGGGCCTCCTGCTCGGCGCTGCGGCTGAGCGCGAAGAGATCGAACTCGTGCTGCGCGAGCCCGCGCACCAGGCGGTCGCACCAGAGTCTGGACTCACCGGACGCATACGGATAACCACCGTCGGTGAGCAGTCCGATCCGCACGAGCACACCCCCGATCTCCCTTGTGAGCGGCCGCCGTTGGATCGGCGACTTGCGGCGGGACGACCGTAAGCGGATTCGCCGGTGGTACGACGGACGGTTGTCCGTCGCACCACCGAAAGGGGTGAACCGCCGTAACTTTCGCGCTCCGGTAGCGTTCGGTCGCGCTATAGAGGCACTCCGTTACGCAGGGTCAGGCCGCGGCCAGCTCCTTGCGGGCCGCGCGGCGCACCGCGGCGAGCGCCGGATCGAGGGCGGGCACGGCCGCCAGCAGCTGCTTCGTGTACGGGTCACGGGGTTCCGCGTACACCTGCTCCACCGGGCCCTCCTCGACGATCCGGCCCCGCCGCATGACGGCGACCCGGTCGCTGACCTGCCGTACGACGGCGAGGTCGTGGGCGATGAAGACCAGGGCGAGCCCCAGTTCCCGCTGCAGCTCCGCCAGCAGGGCGGTCACCTGGGCCTGGGTCGTCACGTCGAGGGCGGAGACGGCCTCGTCGCAGACGATGAGTTCGGGTTCGGCGGCCAGCGCCCGCGCGATGCCCACGCGCTGGCGCTGGCCGCCGCTGAACTCGTGGGGATAGCGGTGGTACTGGTCGGGGTCGAGTCCGACGCGCTCCAGCAGATCCCGTACCCGCGCCCTGATCACCCCTTCGTCGCGCTCCCCGCGCGCCCGCAGCGGGTCGGCGACGGACTCGCCGACGGAGCGGCGCGGGTTGAGCGAGGAGACGGGGTCCTGGAAGACCATCTGCACCCGGGCCGTCCGGCCGATCCGGCCGGACGTGGGTTCCAGCAGGCCGACGAGCATCCGTCCGAGGGTGGTCTTGCCGCTGCCGCTCTCGCCGACGATGCCGAGCGTCTCGCCGCGGCGGACCGTCAGGGAGACGCCGTCGACCGCGGCCAGGGCGGACCCGCCCCGTCCGAAGACGTGGCGCACGTCCTCGACCTCGGCCAGCACCTCACCGTCGTCGGCGCCCCGCTCCGGCGCGCGCGGGGCCGCCTGGGGAGCGATCCGCGGCACCGCCGCCAGCAGGGCCTTCGTGTACGGCTCGCGGGGCGCGCCGAGCACGTCGGCCACCGGGCCGCGTTCCACGGCGAGGCCCGCGCGCATGACGAGCACGTCGTCCACCGACTCGGCCGCCACACCCACGTCATGGGTGACGAGGAGCAGTCCCATCCCCGTCTCGCGGCGCAGGTCGTGCAGCAGGTCGAGGATCTGGGCCTGGACGGTGACGTCGAGCGCGGTCGTCGGCTCGTCGGCGATCAGCAGCTGGGGCTCACACGCCAACGCCATCGCGATCAGCGCACGCTGGCGCATTCCGCCGGAGAACTCGTGCGGCCGGGAGCGTGAGCGGCGTACCGCGTCCGGAATCCCGACCCGGTCCAGCACCTGGACGGCCCGGGCCCGCGCCGCCCGCCGGGAGACCCGGTGGTGGACGCGGTACACCTGGGCGATCTGGTCGCCGACCGCGTAGTACGGGTCGAGCGAGGACAGCGGGTCCTGGAAGACCATGGCGGCCTTCGCCCCGCGCAGCCCGCGCAGTTCGGCGTCACCGGCGGCCTGGACGTCCACGCCCGCGACCCGGACCGAGCCGCCGACCTTCGCACCGGTCCCCCGGTGCAGGCCGAGCAGGGCGTACGCCGATGCGCTCTTGCCGGAGCCGGACTCGCCGACGACGCCGAGCGCGCCGCCCGCCTCCAGTGAGAAGGACAGGCCGCGCACGGCCTGTACGTCGCCGAACGAGATCGAGAGATCGGTGACCTCGACGAGACTCATGACAGCACCACCCGTCGGTCGGCCATCGCCTGGAGGATGTCCGCGACGGCATTGGCGAGGACGACGAACGTTCCGGTGACGAGCACCAGCCCGACGACGACCGGGAGGTCCACCTGCTTGACGGCCTCGACCAGTTCGCGGCCGACGCCGGGGATCCCGAAGAGCGACTCGGTGAGCACGGCACCGCCGAACATCGAGCCGACGTCGAGTGCGCCCAGCGCGATCACGGGGGCCAGCGCCCCGCGCAGCGCGTGCCGTCCGACGATCGTCCGCTCGCTGACCCCGTACGCCCTGAAGGTGCGCACATGGTCCTCGGCCAGCGTCTCCAGCATCGAGGCCCGGGTCATCCGGGCGTACGGGGCGGCGGTGATGAGCGCGAGCGAGATCCAGGGCAGCAGCAGGTTCCAGGCCCACTGCTCCGGGTTTTCGGTGAAGGGGACGTAGTCCGGGAAAGGCAGGATCTGGAGCGCCGTGACGCAGATGATGATCAGCAGCAGGCCGATCACGAAGACGGGCGTGGCCATGCCGGCCAGGGTGATCCCGGTGAGGATGCGTTCGGTGACGCGGCCGCGCCGCCACACGGAGAGCAGTCCGGTACCGACACCGAGCAGCATCCACAGCACGAACGCGCCGACGGCGAGCGAGGCGGTGGCGGGCAGCTTGGCGAGGATCAGCTGGGTGACCTGCTGACCGCTCTGGTACGAGAGTCCCAGGCACGGGGCCTGGCAGTGCACCACACCGGTTCCGGTCGAGTAGTCGCGGCCCGCGACCAGGCTCTGGAGGAAGTGCGCGTACTGCACGTACACCGGGTCGCCGAGGCGCAGTTGCTCGCTGACCTGAGCGACCTGCGCGGGCGAGCAGCGCGGTCCGCAGGCGATCTGCGCGACGTCGCCCGGGGCGACGTAGAAGGCGGCGTAGACGACGACGCTGAGGGCGAGGAGGACCAGGAGCGCCCCGCCGAGGCGGCGCAGCAGGAATCCGCTCATGCTCCGGCCTCCTTCTTGCGTCCGGTGCCGATCCGCAGCCGGGAGGCGGCGCGCGGGTCGAGCGCGGTGCGCACGCCCTCGCCGAGGACGGTGAGCGCCAGCACCGTGACGAAGAGCAGCAGGGCTGGGATCAGCAGGTAGGTGGGCGCGGCCTGGTACCAGGTGTCGGCGTCGCTGAGCATCTGTCCCCAGGAGGGTGTGGGCGGCTTGATGCCGACGCCGAGGAAGGACAGGGCCGCCTCGACGACGATGTTGGCGGGGAAGAGCAGGACGGCGTAGGTGATGACGGGCGCGGCCAGCGAGGGCAGCAGTTCGCGGCGGGCGATCTGCCAGGGGCCCCAGCCGCTGAGCCGGGCGGCCGCGACGTGGTCGCGCGACTTCAGGGAGAGGGTCTGGGCGCGCACGATCTTCGAGATGCCGGACCAGCCGACCAGGCCGACGATCACGGAGATCAGTACCGGGCGGGGGAAGCCCGCCGGGACGACGGCGAGCGCGCCGAGCGCGGTCACCATGACCGGCAGGGCGACCACGACGTCGGTGACCCGGCTCAGCGCCTGGTCGACGAAGCGGTTGCCGAGTCCGGCCGAGAGGCCGATGAGGACGCCGACGGCCACCTGGAGCAGGGTCGCGCCGAGGGCGACGCCGAGCGAGACCCGGGCGCCGTAGGCGACCCGGGCGAAGAGGTCGCGTCCGGTGAGCGGTTCGACGCCGAGCCAGTGTTCGGCGCTGATACCGCCGAAGGAACCGATCGGGACCCCGCCGGTGGCGGAGTCGACGAGACCGGGGTGGTACGTGGTGGGGTTCTGGCCCTCGATGCCGGCGAGCAGGGGGGCGGCGAGCGCGAGGAGGACCAGCAGGGCGACGACGGCCGCCGCCACGAGGGCGGCGCGGCGGCCGCGCAGCCGCCGCCAGAACGGATGGGCCCCGGGGGCGGGGGCCGTGACGGCCCCCGCCTCCTTGACCAGCAGTGCTTCGGCCATGGCTACTTGACCGCGGCCTGCGAGATGTCGAGCACGCCGGTCCAGTCGCTGATCACGATGTTCTTGACCGACTCGCCGTACAGGCGCTTGTAGACCGGGTGGAACAGCGGCACGGTCAGCGCCTGCTCACCGACCTTCTTGTCGAGCGCGCCCCAGCGCTTGGCGGCGGCGCTCAGGTCGGTCAGCTTGTTGATCTCGTCGATCTCCTTGTTGACCGCGGGGTCGTTCAGCTGGGCGGTGTTGAAGTTGTACCCGGCCTTGACGATCTGGCGTCCGTCGAAAATGGGGGCGAAGAAGGGACCGCCGGAGGGCCAGTCGGCACCCCAGCCGGTGAGGAAGAAGCCGGGCTCGCTCTTCAGGGTGTGGACGGTCTCCGAGTAGGCGTTGTCCTCCAGGCCCTGGAGCTTGACGGTGATGCCGGCCTTCTTCAGCGCCTCCTGGAGCGCGGTGGCGATCTCCGGGCTGGTCTCGAAGTTCTTGTCGTTGTTGTGCGTGAGGGTGACCGTCAGCCCGTTCGCGTAGCCGGCCTCCTTCAGCAGTTCCCTGGCCTTGGCCGCGTTGCCGCTCTTCCCGGCCGGGAAGGCGTCGTACGGGGTGTAGCCGAAGGAGGGCTGGTTCGGCAGGAAGGTGGTGGCGGCCTCGGCGAGCGAGGAGCCGCCCGCGGCGTTGACCACGGAGGTGCGGTCGACGGCGTACGAGATGGCCTGGCGCACCTTGGGGTTGTCGAACGGCTTCACCTTCGGGTTGAAGGCGATGTAGTTGGTGTAGCCGAAGTGGCCGGTGCCGACGCGGGCGGCGAGCTTCTTGTCGCCGCTGACCTTGGCGAGTTCGGCCGGGCCGAGGTTGGTGTCGGTGGTGACGGCCGCGGCGTCGGCGCCCTGGGAGGCGGACAGCCGCTGGTTGATGACGGCGGAGTCGAGGCCGGAGCGGACGTCGATCCGGTCGGGGTAGGCCTTGCGCTCCTCGTCGGTGGCGGCCGACCAGTGCGTGTTGCGCTCCAGGACCAGCCGCTCGCCGTCGCCCTCGTTCCTGACGACCTTGTACGGGCCCGAGGAGACCGGGTGCTCCTCGTACTTGGTGCCGGTGTCCTTGGCCTTCGGCACCGGGGTGGTCTGCGTCTGGGTGGCCAGGTACGGGAACTCGCCCTCGGGCTTGTTGAGGTGGAAGACGATGGTCTTCGCGTCGGGCGTCTCGATCGAGTCGAGGCCCTTCTTGTCCTTGTACGGGCCCTGGTAGCCGGCCCCGCCGATCAGCCAGTCGCGCAGGTAGGGCGCACCGCCGGAGAGTTCGGCGGCGAAGGAGCGCTCGATGCCGTACTTGATGTCGGCGCTCGTGATCGCGGTGCCGTCCTCGAACTTGAGGCCGTCCTTGAGGGTGTACGTCCAGACGGTGGCGTTCTTGCTGGGCGTGCCCAGGTCGGTCGCCAGGTCGGGGACGACCTTCGCGCCCGCCGCGCCGTCCTCCCGGTTGCGGGTGGTGAGCGTACGGAACACGAGGGAGGGGACGTTGCCGCCGCCGGAGGTGTAGAGCCGCGCGGGGTCGAAGTCCTCCTGCGGTCTGCTGTTGAGGACGGTGAGCGTGCCGCCCTTCTTGGGCGCGCCCGCCGCGCCGGACGTGCCGTCGCCGCCCTTGCTGCTGCCCTCGGGCCCGCAGGCCGCGGCTCCCGCGGCCACGGCGAGCACTGCGGCGGCCGCTGCTACGCGGCGCGATATGACGGACGGATGACGCATCGGAAGATGACCTCTCGGAGAACTGCCTGAATGAGGGAAACAGCGAGTGATTCCGCGGCAGGCGGCGACGAGAGACATGTGCACACGGCCGGTCGGGCCTGGTGAAGGAGACCGGAACACGGGAACTGCCGCGCCTGCGGGCGGAGTACGCCCGGGTGCGGCAGCCGGAAGGAGGGGGCCCGGGCCCTCAGGGCTCGGACGGGTGACCGACGCGCACGCGGGCAGGCGTCAGCAACAGTCGATGTCGGCGACACTGTGCCCGGTCACGCCGATGAGCGCCAGCTCGATGGCTGCGCGATCGGTGGTGAGGGGGCTGTGTGACATGCCGAGAAATATGGATCACGGCTCGCACGATGTCAACGCGATATGAGACAGCCGTCTCGCCATGCGGACACCCCTTCGGTGCACGCGTCCCGCGGACCGGCTCCGACGGGACTGCCGGGGCGGCCCTGCGTCCGGTCCCGCAGTCCCGCCCGGGGCTCAACCCTCCGGATACACCCAGGCGTTGGGGCGGCACTTGATGCCGTCGATGTCGAGCGACTTGGTCTGCTGCTGCATCACCGGGGCGAGGGCGCCCTTCGTGCCGCAGCTCACATGGTTGTGACCCAGCCGGTGGCCGACCTCGTGGTTGATCAGCATCTGCCGGTAGGCGAAGAGCTTGTCCGGACCGAAGGTGGACGAGCCCTGGGCCCAGCGGTAGGCGTTGATCATCACGCGCTCGGTGGCGGCGGAGTCGCAGGAGACGTTGTCCTCCAGCGTGTCCAGCCCCGACTTCTTGCACCACTCGCCCGTGGTTCCCGGGCTGGCCAGCGTGATCACGAAATCGGGCTTCCCGGTGGAAATCCGTTCGAAGGTCATATCGCCGTCGTGGGCCCAGCTCCGGTCGTCATTCAGGGTGGCCTGGACCGCCTGGGCGAACAGCGCGGAGTCGAGCCGGAGCCCGTGCTCGACGTCGATCCGGTAGCGGTACTTGTGCCCCTTGCCCGGAGCCTTCGCCGTCCCGGCGACCGTCTCGAACTTCCCCGACGCGGTGAGTTCCGGCGCGAGCGGATACGCCTTGGCCATTTTCTGCTCGTACGAAAGGGGCTTGACGGCCACCACCTCGGGGGCGGGCGTCCTGCGGACGTCGGAGCGGGAGGCGTCGTTCCGGCCGTCCCGGTCGACGCCCGCGGCCTGCGCGGCACCGGACCGGCCGGCGCTGTCGTGCGCGACCTGGCCGGCCACGATCACCGCGAGCACGGTGGTCACGGCGGCCGCGGCGATGCCGGTGAAGGTGCGGCCCTTGCCGCCCTTGGCCTCACCGGTGGCTTCTTCGGAGGGAGTTGCCGGGCGTTCCCACGCACCCGGCGGGCGCTCGTCCGACTCGGTGGCGGACCGGCCGGGGCCGGCCGGTCCGGAAGGAGCGGTGGCGGGTCCGCGGGGTGCGGACGGAGCGGGCGGCCGGTCGAAGGCCTCCACGAACTCGCGCCGCGGGCCCGGTATCAGCGGCCTGGCAGCGGTCGCCTGCGCGTTGCGCGCCGCCTGCGGACTCCGCCGGACCTGCGGCCCCTGCGGCCGTGCGGGAGCCTGGGACTGGTCGCCGCTGCGGCCCGGTCCGGCGCCCTGCGCCGGGGCCGGCCGGTCGCCGGGCCGTCCGACGGGGCCGGTTCCCCAGCCGCCGCCGGATTCGCGTTGTTCGGGGTGGCCGCCGCGCACCTGGGGCGTGCCCTGGAACGGGGTGTGCCCGTCCGTGCCCGGAGCCGTGTCGCCCGGCCGTCTACGCCGGCCGCTGCCTGCCGCGGGCCGGGCGCCCTCGCGCCCCGCTTCCGCGTTCGCCTCGGAGGGCCCGCTCTCGGGCGCCCCGGGCCCAGGGCCCCTTCGGCTGTGTCGTCCCACGCCCCGGATCAGCTCCCGCCGCATTCGTCCAGCAGTTCCCGGAACGCCTGGGCGACCGCCTCCGGGTACTCCATCATCGCCACGTGCCCGGCGTCGGGCAGTGTCAGCAGTCGCGCATCGCGGAAGGCCGCGGACGCCCTGCGTGCCATCCGGAACGAGACGAGCCGGTCCCGTCCGCCGTACACGAGCTGGGTCGGTGCGAGCACCCGCTCGGCCTGACGCCACAGCCCGTGCTGCCCGCCCAGCGTGTACGCGTCGACGATGCCGCGTGCCGAGCGCGCCATCGCGTCCCAGAAGTACGGCAGCGCCAGCCGCCGCTCCATTTCGGCCACCGCGTCACGGAAGCCGTCCGCGGAGACACGTGCCGGATCGCCGTAACAGAGTGCCATGACTCCGCGGGTGCGTTGTTCCGCGCCCCAGTCCCGGGTCATCCGGGCGAACAGGGACACGATTCCCGGAACGGCGAGCAGCGCGGTCGGCGCGGCCGACAGCTGTACCCGGATCTCGGGGAGCGCGGGCGAGATCAGGGTGAGGGTGCGCACCAGGTCGGGACGGACCGCGGCGACCCGGATCGCCACCGCGCCGCCCAGCGAGTTGCCGATCAGGTGGACGGGACCGCGGCCTCCGGCATCGAGGAAGCGGATGACCGCGCGGGCGTGGCCGGTGACCGAGTAGTTGCCGTCGTCCGGCGGCGGGGAGTCGCCGAATCCGGGCAGGTCGACCGCCTCGCAGTTCACCACGTCCTGGAGCAGCGGCATCAGCGCCGTCCAGTTCTGCGAGGAGCCGCCGAGTCCGTGCACGAAGAGCGCGGGCGGCAGCCCGGCCCGCTCCGGCGGCCTCGAACGGACGGTCAGCGTCAGCCCGGGCAGCGTGACGGAGCGAAGCCTCTCCCCCTCCGCCACTCTGACGGCGCTCACCGTGGGGGCCACCGCTGCGGCGGCGGCGCGGACTCCCGGCAGCTCGGTCGAAGACATGCGGCAATGTTACGAGACGATCACACCCTGGTTCATGTGTTCGCCGTCACAGATCGCATGGCGGCTTCTGGGGGTACCTCCTAGGCTCGGAGGCAAGGAAGGGAGTCCCCATGACGGTCGACCCCAGTGACCCGGAGACCTTCGACGACGTCCAGCCGGACGAACCCGGCCCCGAGGCGCCCGACGCCGACGCCGCCGAACAGCAGGCCGATCTGCGTCCGGAGGACGACGAACCGCTCACGGACGTCCAGCGGGACCGCGCGAACGAGGCGGATGCGGCGGAGCAGGCCCGCGTCGTCCCCCAGGACGAGGACGATTACCGCTGATACGCCCCGCTATGCGGCAGGGGGTGCGGAAACTGTGGCTACCGCGGGCGTCCGGTCCGTGAAATTCTGCGTCCGCGCCGCGCATACCCGGGTTACCCAAAAGTACGATGTCGGTATGGCGCAGCGTGCACCGAACTGCTGGGTCCGATCACAATTTTGGGAGGCGGCGTGACAGCCATCGAGCAGACCGAGGCGGCGCGCCCGCGGGGCACTCGTCTGCCCCGCCGCGCCCGACGCAATCAGCTTCTGGGGGCCGCGCAGGAGGTCTTCGTCGCCCAGGGGTACCACTCCGCGGCGATGGACGACATCGCGGAGCGGGCCGGGGTCAGCAAACCGGTGCTCTACCAGCACTTCCCGGGCAAGCTGGAGCTCTATCTGGCCCTGCTCGACCAGCACTGCGAGTCGCTGCTCCTGGCGGTGCGCACGGCCCTGGCCTCGACCACCGACAACAAGCTGCGCGTGGCCGCCACGATGGACGCCTATTTCGCGTACGTGGAGGACGAGGGCGGCGCCTTCCGCCTGGTCTTCGAGTCGGACCTGACCAACGAGCCCGCCGTGCGTGAGCGGGTCGACCGGGTCTCCCTCCAGTGCGCCGAGGCGATCTCCGACGTGATCGCGGGTGACACGGGGCTGTCCAAGGACGAGTCCATGCTGCTCGCGGTCGGGCTGGGCGGGGTGTCCCAGGTGGTGGCCCGCTACTGGCTCTCCAGCCGGTCCGCCATCCCGCGCGACACGGCGGTGCAGCTCCTCACCTCGCTGGCCTGGCGGGGCATCGCGGGCTTCCCGCTGCACGGTCTCGATCAGCACTGAGCGGGCGGCCGGAGCCGGTGTTCGCTGCGGGCGTTGCCCGCGGCGCCCTGCCCGGTCCCCTCAGCGGGCTAATGTGTGCTGCGTACGGCGCGGTTCACCGCGCAGGGACTGACCGTCGGAGGGACATAGCCGTGGAGGTCAAGATCGGGGTGCAGCACACGCCCCGGGAGATCGTTCTGGAGAGCGGGCTTTCCGCCGAAGAGGTCGAGAGCGCGGTTTCCGAGGCTCTCGCCGGCAAGGCGCAGCTGCTCAGCCTCACGGACGAGAAGGGCCGCAAGGTCCTGGTGCCGGCCGACCGGATCGCCTACGTGGAGATCGGCGAGCCCAGCACGCGACGGGTGGGGTTCGGCGCGCTGTAGCACGTCCGGGCACATCAGAGACCGTGGAAGCGGCCCGGCGGGGATTCTCCCCGCCGGGCCGCTTTCCGTTGCGCGCGGGTTTCCGTGCGGCGGCCGAGCGAAGCCTGTGCGCGGGAGGGTTGTCCGCCGCCGCCCGGGGGTAGTACGGCCTACGACCGATTTGCCCGCCCTCCCACCTGCGAGGTGATCGTCTGTGATCTTGGAAACCCTGGGCTCCGTCGTGCTGGGACTCGTCCTCGCCTGGACGGCCCTGCGCGCCCTCTCGCCCCGTCTCCCGTCCCGCCGCGTCGTGCTCGGCACCGGTGCGCTGGGGGCCCTGTTCGGGGCCTGGCTCACGCACTCGGTGCTGGGGCCGGGGCACGAGGCGGCGACCCTGGTGGGTTCGGTGCTGATCGCCGCGGTGACGCTGTCCCTGCTGCTGAGGCCGCGCGGCAGCCGCCGGCTCAGCCGGTCGGCGGCGGCCTGACGCCCGCCCGGGAAGGCCCCCGGCTGTCCGCGGGGGTGTTACGCCGCGAGCCCCAGGGCGGCCATCCGCTTGGTGTGCGCCTCGGTGATCCGGGAGAACATCCGGCCGACCTCGGCCAGGTCGAACCCGTCGGCCACCCCGCCCACCAGCATGGTCGACAGCGCGTCACGGTCGGCCACCACGCGCTGGGCCTGCGAGAGCGCCTCGCCCATCAGCCGGCGCGCCCACAGCGCGAGCCGGCCGCCGAGCCTCGGGTCCGCCTCGATCGCCGCACGCACCTTCTCGACCGCGAAGTTGCCGTGCCCCGTGTCGTCGAGGACGGCGAGGACGAGGGAACGGGTGTCCGAATCGAGCCGGGCCGCGACCTCACGGTAGAAGTCGCTGGCGATCGAGTCGCCGACGTAGGCCTTCACCAGGCCCTCCAGCCAGTCCGAGGGCGCCGTCTGACGGTGGAAGTCGTCGAGGGCCTTGGCGAAGGGCTCCATGGCTCCGGTCGGCTCCACATCGATCGCGGTCAGCCGGTCCGTCAACCGCTCGAAGTGGTGGAATTCCGCGGCCGCCATCTTGGCCAGCTCCGCCTTGTCGGCCAGGGTCGGCGCCAGTTTCGCGTCCTCGGCGAGCCGCTCGAAGGCCGCCAGTTCCCCGTAGGCGAGCGCTCCCAGCAGATCGACGACGGCGGCCCGGTACTGGGGCTCGGCGGACGCGGTGGCCCAGTCCTGGTCGGCGATTCTGGTGGATGCGGGGGCTTCAGTGGCGTTGTCAGGCGTCTCCATGAACCGCAGAATAGCCCGCCCGTCGCGGGGTGGAGGGGTCCGGCCGCCGACCGGCCTCACACCGTTCCGATGAATTCGCCCAACACAGATGCGCGAATCCGGGGTACAGTGGTATTGCGCTTACTGAGCATTTTGCAACTGCTCGTTGCGCGAAATTGAATGAGGATGCCCGGTCGGAGGCCCGATCGGCTCCGACCCGACAGCCCTCCACGCGGTGCGTACGACACGTACGACCGCCGCTGAGGGTCCCCTCAGCGGCACGAGCGCTCGAGCGACGGCAGTGGTCCCGCGCCACCCGGCCCCTCCACGGCCGGATGACCAACCCCGGCACGGTACGACCCCCTTCGTTCGCCTCGGACCGCGTTTCACAGAAGAGGCAGCACCCTGACTACGTTCCGAGACCTCGGGATCCTTTCCGAGACGGCCGAAGCCCTTGAGGCGGTCGGCATCACGTCCCCGTTCCCCATCCAGGAGATGACGCTCCCCGTAGCGCTCTCCGGCTCCGATGTCATCGGACAGGCCAAGACCGGCACCGGCAAGACGCTCGGTTTCGGCCTGCCGCTGCTGGAGCGCGTCACCGTCCTCGCGGACGTCGAGGCCGGCCGGGCCAAGCCCGAGAAGCTGACCGACGCCCCGCAGGCGCTGATCGTCGTCCCCACCCGCGAGCTCTGCCAGCAGGTCACCAACGACCTGCAGACCGCCGGCAAGGTACGTAACGTCCGCGTTCTCGCCATCTACGGCGGCCGTGCGTACGAGCCCCAGGTCGAGGCCCTCAAGAAGGGCGTCGACGTGATCGTCGGCACCCCGGGCCGGCTTCTCGACCTGGCCGGCCAGCGCAAGCTCGACCTGTCGCACGTCCGCGCCCTCGTCCTCGACGAGGCCGACGAGATGCTCGACCTGGGCTTCCTGCCCGACGTCGAGCGCATCATCACGATGCTGCCCGCGAAGCGCCAGACGATGCTGTTCTCGGCGACCATGCCGGGCGCGGTCATCAGCCTCGCGCGCCGCTACATGTCGCAGCCGACCCACATCAACGCCACGTCGCCCGACGACGAGGGCACGACGGTCAAGAACACCGCGCAGTACGTCTACCGCGCGCACAACATGGACAAGCCCGAGATGGTCTCGCGCATCCTGCAGGCCAACGGCCGCGGGCTCGCGATGATCTTCTGCCGCACCAAGCGCACCGCGGCCGACATCGCCGAGCAGCTGGAGAAGCGCGGTTTCGCCTCGGGCGCCGTCCACGGCGACCTCGGCCAGGGCGCCCGCGAGCAGGCGCTGCGCGCCTTCCGCAACGGCAAGGTCGACGTTCTGGTCTGCACCGACGTCGCGGCCCGCGGTATCGACGTCGAGGGTGTCACCCACGTCATCAACTACCAGTCGCCCGAGGACGAGAAGACCTATCTGCACCGGATCGGCCGCACCGGCCGCGCGGGTGCCAAGGGCATCGCGATCACGCTGGTCGACTGGGACGACATCCCGCGCTGGCAGCTGATCAACAAGGCCCTGGACCTGAAGTTCCCGGACCCGCCGGAGACGTACTCCACGTCCCCGCACCTGTACGAGGAGCTCGACATCCCGGCCGGCACCAAGGGTGTCCTGCCGCGCACCGAGCGGACCCGTGCGGGTCTGCGGGCCGAGGAGATCGAGGACCTGGGCGAGACGGGCGGCCGCGGCCGCAAGTCCGCCGCCGCGGCGGCCCCCGCGGTCCGCGAGGAGCGGCCCCCGCGTACGCCGCGTCAGCGTCGTCGCACCCGGGGCGGTTCTGCCGCGGAGGAGGGCGCCGTGACGGTGCCCGCTCCGTCCACGGAGATCGTGGAGGCTCCCGAGGCCACCGACAGCCCGTCCGAGGCGCGCACCCCGCGCCGCCGCCGGCGCGGCCGGGTCGGCGCCGCGGACATCGCCGCCGAGGCAGCGGTGGCCGTGGTGGACGCTCCCGCCGTGGTCAGCGAGCCCGAGGCCGAGGCCGAGCCGAAGAAGCGGACGAGGACCAGGGCGGCCAAGGCCGCAGCCGAGGTCGTGGCCGAGGTCGTCGCCGACGCCGCGCCCGAGGCGGAGCCGGTGGGCGAGGCCAAGCCGCGCCGCCGCCGTGCCCGGGCCGCCAAGCCGGTGACGGAGGAGGCCGGCTTCCAGACCGCCCCCGTGGCCGAGACCGTGGTCGAGGCGGTGGCGGTCACCAAGCCCCGCCGCCGCACCCGGGTGATCAAGCCCGTCGAGGACGAGGTCGACTTCCAGATCGCGCCGATCGCCGAGCCCGAGCCGGACTCCAGGGCGCGCCGTCGCCCCCGTACGGCCGCGAAGCCGAAGACGGAGGCCGTGGCCGAGACCCTGACCGAGGGCGAGGCCAAGCCGCGCCGCCGCCGGGCCCCGCGTGCCGCCGCCGCGAAGTCCGAGGGCTGAGCGCACCCCGTGTGACGACTGCCGGACGGGCCCGAGGGATTCCCTCGGGCCCGTCCGGCGTTCCCGGCGCGCGTGGAGGGCCCGCCCCGGCCATCCCGGCGTGGCCCCGAGTGCCGTCCGGCGTACACGGCATGCCCGGCCCGGGTGCCCGCCCTGCCCCCGCCCCGCGCAACGGACGGACGCCGGACTCGGGCCCGTCCCGCGCCCGTGTGACGGCAACGGCCGCCCGCCGGAGCCGTAACCTCGTGCCATGAGCAGGCCACCCACCTTCATCCCGCCCCCCTGCGCCCGCTCCCGTGCGCTGCGCACCGAACGCGGGGACTTCGCCGTGCTGGACGCGGTCCCGCGTACGCCCCCGCGCGGCACCGTCCTCCTGCTGCCCGGGTACACCGGCAGCAAGGAGGACTTCATCGCGCTGCTCCAGCCGCTCGCCGACGCCGGCTACCGGGCCGTCACGGTCGACGGGCGCGGGCAGTACGAGACCGACGGGACTGACCGTCAAGAGACGTACGCGCAGGGCGAGTTGGCTCGCGACGTACTGGCCCAGGCAGCCGCGCTCGGCCTCGGCGACGGCGCGGTCGACCTGCTCGGCCACTCACTCGGCGGGCAGATCGCGCGTGCGGCCGTGCTCCTGGACCCCGCACCCTTCCGCTCGCTCACCCTGATGTCCTCCGGCCCCGCCGAGGTCGTCGAGGCCCAGAAGGTCAAGCTGAAGATCCTCGGTGACGCCCTCGCGACGATGAGCATGGACGACGTCTGGGACGCCATGCGCGCCTTCGAACCGCCGGCCGAGGCGGAGACGGGCGGCGAGGACCTGCGGCGGCGCTGGCTGCGCCACCGGCCCGCGCAGCTGATCGCCACCGGCCGGCAGCTGGCCGCCGAGCCGGACCGGGTGGCGGAGCTGGCCGCCACGGGACTGCCCGTCCATGTGATCTCCGGCGAGCGCGACGACGTCTGGCCGGTACCCCTCCTCGACGAGACGGCGGTACGCCTCGGCGCGCGCCGGACCCGGATCGAGGGTGCCGAGCACTCCCCGAACACGGACCGGCCGGAGCCGACGGCCGCCGCACTCGTCTCCTTCTGGGACAGCCTGTAGGCGGCACCGGGGCGACGGCGGCGTCCCACGGGGCAGGCGGTCGTCAGTACTGCGCCTGGAGGTGCTGCCAGAACCCGTCGCGCAGCGCCCGGCGCAGGGGGGCGTGGCCGCGCAGCGAGTGCTGGAGCAGCCGCTCGGCCTCGACCAGCAGGTCCTGGTCCACGGAGCCCGGCAGATACGGGTGTCCCGGCAGCAGGTCGGCGAGGGACTCCCGGCCGCGCGCGGAGAGCCAGGTGGCGGCGATCTGCGCACCGACGAAGCGGACGTCCTCGCGCGAGGGCGCGGGGGTGTCGTCCTCGTAGGTGGTGACGGGGCGTCTGGTCACGTAGGGGCGGCAGAAGTCCAGATCGAACGTGCGCTGGCTGTCCACCTCCCAGAGCAGTGGCTCTGCCTGGTTGCGGCCTTCCGCGGCCTCGATGCCCCACAGGTGCACCCGGGCCCCGTAGCCCTGCGCGGCCTCGACGGCCGACACCAGGTCCTCGTCGCCGCCGACCAGCGCGGCGTCGCTGATGGCGCGGTGCCTGGCGAGGGATTCGAGGTCGGTGCGGATGAGCGAGTCGACGCCCTTCTGCTGGTTGTTGGCGTTGAGGTTGCCCAGTCTGACCTTGACGTCGGGGAGTTCGGCGATGGACTGCTGCTCGACGGTGTGGATCCGGCGCCGGGCCCCGTCGTACCAGTACACGCGCAGCAGTCTGCTGTCCGCGAAGATGGTGCGGGCCTTGTCGATGAAGGCCTCGATCAGCCCTTCTGCGTCCAGGTCGAAGGAGCGCCGGTCCTCGGTCCCGGTGACGAGCAGCCCGGCCGCGGCGTACACATAGCCCGCGTCCACGAAGATCGCGTGGGTCGACGGGGTCTTCGACACCTCGGCGAGCACCCGCTGGAGCAGTGCGTTGGTGCGGTCCAGGCGGTCGGCGATCTCTGCCTCGCTCATGTGGGCCTCGTCGCGGAGACCGTCGTCCGCGCATGGTCGATTACCTGCTGGTACTTAGACATCCAAAAAATTTCCTTAGCGTAGGGAATGATTGCCGAGGGCAAGCCGTTGTACTCCCTGTGGGGCGCAAGACAGAGATGCCTGCGCTCCTCATCCTTGCGGACGGGCCACCCGTCCTCCCAGTAGTTCTCCAGCAGGAGGATCAGACGAAGGGAAGCCATATGCGCTTCGAGATCATGCGACTCGACGATGTCGACGGTACCGCCGTGGACAGCACCGTCGTGGACGCCGCCTCCGTCAACCGGATCGTGCAGCAGGCCGCGGCAATCGGCCAGCGCATCTATATCCGCCCGGCCGAGAACTCGGCTTCGTAACGCATTTCGCGGACGTGGACGACGCCGGCAGGCGATGACGCCGGCGTGACAAAGACGAGGCGCCCCGCACGGAAGATCCGTGCGGGGCGCTGTGGTGTCCGGGTCCGGTCAGGCGTTCTGGATGACCTGGGTGACGCCGTTGATGATCTGCTGGACGGCGATGGCGGACAGCATCATGCCGGCGAGCCGGGTGACCAGTACGACGCCGCCGTCCTTGATGACCCTGATGATCAGCAGCGAGTAGCGCATGGTCAGCCAGAGCACGACGTGCATGACGATGATGGCCGACCAGACGGAGACCTGGCTGCCGAAGCTGTCGGCGTGCTGGACCGCGAGGATCACCGAGACGATCGCTCCCGGGCCGGCGAGCAGCGGCATACCGAGGGGGACGAGCGCCACGTTGACGTCCTTGGTCTGCGTCGGCTCGTCGGTCTTGCCGGTCAGCAGATCGAGCGCGATCAGCAGCAGGAGCAGTCCGCCCGCGATCATCAGCGCGGGGACGGAGACGTGCAGGTAGTCCAGGATCTGCTGGCCGAGCACGCCGAAGACGGCGATCACGCCGAAGGCGACGGCGACCGCCTGGAGCGCCATCCTGCGCTGCATCCGGGCGGGACGGCCGGCGGTGAGGGCGAGGAAGATCGGGGTGATCCCGGGCGGGTCCATAATCACAAAAAGGGTGAGAAAAAGGGATCCGAAGACAGCGACGTCGAACACAGTGAGCCTTGCGAGGAGAGAGCGGAAATGCGGCGGGGAGCAACGCACCGCGGTCCTGCCGGGGCAGGCTGCCGTCGGACAGTCCGACGGCAGCCGCGGGCGACCGGGGCGTGGGGGAAGGAGCGCCCCGTGGGGGCGCGCGGTGTTACGAGGTGACGGGTCCGCCGGCTCCCGGCACCGGGAAGGCGCCCGTGGCACGCCGGGTGATCTCGCCGTAGATCTCCGGGTCGGTGGTGTACGCGCCGAGCTCCACGGTCTTGCGACTGCCGTGGTAGTCGCTCGACCCGGTCGTGAGCAGGCCGAGTTCGCGGGCGAGTCCGCGCAGCCGGGCCCTGGTCGGCTCGTCGTGGTCCATGTGGTCGACCTCGATGCCGTCGAGGCCCGCGGCGGCGAGCTTCGCGATCGACGACTCGGGGACCACCTCGCCGCGTTTCACGGCGGCGGGATGGGCGAAGACCGTGACGCCGCCGGCGGCCTTGACCAGCCGGATCGCGTCGAAGGGGTCGAGTTCGTGCTTCTCCGCGTACGCACGCCCGCCGTCGGCGAGCCACTCGGGCGTGAAGGCGTCGGAGACGGTCGCGACGACGCCCAGTTCGACCAGGGCGGTGGCGATGTGCGGCCGCCCGACCGAGCCGTCCCCGGCGATCCGCGCGACCTGTTCCCACGCGACGGGGACGCCCAGGGCCTGGAGCTTGCGCACCATGGCCTGCGCGCGCGGCACCCGGTCGTCGCGCACCAGCTCGCGCTCGCGCGCCAGCTCGGGCTCGTCAGGATCGAAGAGGTAGGCCAGCATGTGCAGCCCGACGCCGTCGATGCGGCAGGAGAGCTCGGCTCCGGTGACGAGGGTGAGGCCCTCGGGGAGCGCGGCCCGTGCCGCGGCATGACCGCGGACCGTGTCGTGGTCGGTGAGGGCGACGACGTCGAGGCCGGCGGCGGCCGCGTTGCGCACCAGCTCGGCGGGGGTGTCCGTGCCGTCCGACGCGGTGGAGTGGGTGTGCAGGTCGATGCGCACGACACGTACTCCAGTGCTCGCAGCCAGGTGGGGGACGCTCAAGGATAACCGGCGCCCGGGCCCGCTCCGGCCCGCTCAGGGTCCCGCCAGCAGCCGGGGCGTGAGCGCCCCGCAGGGCACCAGGTCGACCTCTCCCCCGGCGTCGCGCAGATCGGTCAGCACCAGCTCGTCGTACATCAGGAGTCCCGACTGCTCGGGCCAGACGATCGCCCAGAGCCAGAGCCCGCGCGCCTCACCGGCGAAGACCGCGCGGTCGACGGGGGCGTCCTTCACGTGCCAGAGCGGGGTGGGGCGGCCGGCGGCGAGCACTTTGGCGTCCGGCGGCCCGTCGACCCGCAGCAGCGGGCCCGGATCCGGGCCGTCGATCCCGGCGAACCGCGCCCCGAGCCCGACGCCGAGCTCCTCGGCGACCAGCAGCAGCTCACCGAGTCCGCCGAGCGGCCCCGGCCCGGAACAGGCGACGGCGGTGGCCCGTCCCCCGCTGCGGTCGTCCCCGGCTGCCGCGACCCCGGTGAACAGCCATCCGACCGGCAGCGGCCACGGCATCCACACCGGCACCTGCGCCCGGTGCACCACCACCCCGAGCGCCTCGACGCTGGGCGGGATGACCGGCTGAAGCGGGTGCACGCTGCCGTGCGCGTCGCACTGCCACGTATCGGCAAAGAGACCGGGCGCCGCGACCCGGCCTCCACACTTCGGGCAACTGGGTTCGCCCCTCATAAGGACCAACGGTCCTCCCCGGTCGTCGCCGCGTCAAGGACGATCACCCTTCCGCAGCGTGGCTCCGACCAGGAGATTTAGATGTAGCTTGCATTTATTAGACGCTCTAACTTATTCTGTGCACAACACACCGGACTAGTGGAGAGCGAGAAGTCCCATGCAGGGAGAGGATCCGTTCGAACAGGGATCGGCGAGCATCCTGCGCCAGCCGAAGGCCGTCTGGGCCACAGCGGGCGCTTCCGTGGTCGCGTTCATGGGAATCGGCCTGGTGGACCCGATTCTCCCGTCCATCGCGAAGGGACTGGAGGCGTCGCCGAGCCAGGTGTCCCTGCTGTTCACCTCGTACTTCCTGATCACGGCCGTCGCCATGCTCGTCACCGGCTTCGTCTCCAGCCGCATCGGGGGACGCAGGACGCTGCTGGCCGGCCTCGCGCTCGTCGTGGTCTTCGCCGCGCTCTCCGGCACCTCCTCCTCCGTCGCGGAACTCGTCGGCTTCCGGGCCGGCTGGGGCCTGGGCAACGCGCTCTTCGTCTCGACGGCACTCGCCGTGATCGTGGGAGCCGCGGCGGGCGGCAGCTCCGCGGCGATCCTGCTGTACGAATCGGCGCTCGGCCTCGGCATGGCGTGCGGGCCGCTGCTCGGGGCGCTCCTCGGTGACGCCAGCTGGCGGTATCCGTTCTTCGGCACGGCCGCGCTGATGGCGATCGGCTTCGTCTGCATCACCGCGTTCCTCGGGGAACAGCCCCGGCCGGCCCGGAAGACGTCCCTGCTCGACCCGCTCAAGGCCCTCGGCCACCGCGGTCTCGCCTCCGTCGCGGCCTCGGCGTTCTTCTACAACTACGCGTTCTTCACGATCCTGGCCTTCACGCCGTTCGTGCTGAACATGACCCCGTACAAGTCCGGCGCCGTCTTCTTCGCCTGGGGCCTGCTGCTGGCGGTCTTCTCGGTGCTCGTAGCACCGCGGCTCCAGAAGCGCTTCGGCTCGCTCAAGGTGGTCGGCGCCTCACTGGTGCTGCTCGCCGCGGACCTGGTGATCCTCGGGTACGGCGACCACACGACGGCGATCGTCTGCACCATCGTCTCCGGCGCCTTCATCGGCATGAACAACACCGTCTACACGGAGCTGGCGCTCGGCGTCTCGGACGCGCCTCGCCCGGTGGCCAGCGCGGGCTACAACTTCGTCCGCTGGTTCGCGGCCGCCGCCGCGCCGTACCTGGCCCCGAAGATCGAGGAGTGGAGCGACATCCACATCCCCTTCGTGGTCGCCGCCGCCGCCGCGGTCGTCGGCGCGGTCGTCGTCTGGGCCCGGCGCTCGGCACTGACGCACGAAGCGGAAGAACTGGAACCGAAGCACGCCACCGAGGACGGCGTCACGGTCTTCGCCGGCTGACGGGCCGGCACCCGGCCCCGTACCGCCCCGCCCACGGCTCGCCCTCCTGGCCGCGCGGCGGGGCCTTCCCCTGCCGTCCGTCTCAGTCCAGGGCGACCGAGGCCCGCAGCGGATCCCGCAGATCCGTGCCCTGCGACAGCCACCGCTCCTGGAGTTCCTGCGCACCGCGGACCCGCTTCCACGCCGCCTCGTTGGGCGTCATCGGCAGCAACGGCAGGAACCGCACGGGCTCCAGGGGCTCCTCCAGCGGCAGATCCTCGACGAGCCCTCCGGACTCGGCGACCAGCACGGAGCTGAACGGGGCGCCGGGCCACAGGGGTTCACCCACGTCCAGGGAGGCGCCCGGCGCCACGATCACCCCCTCCACCTGCGGCGAGGCCGCCAGCACGGCGAGCTTGCGCAGCACCTGGTCGGTGTCGGCGAGGCCGGCCCGCACGGACAGGACCAGTTCGGCGCGCGGGCCCTTGACCGGGTCGGCGAGCGTGGCGGCCGGATCGGCCATCGGCTGGCCGGACATGCCGAGCGTGGCGTACCTCACCACGTCGCCGTCGATGAACCGGAGCACCTCGATCCGGTCCGTCCCGAGAAAGGTCACTGCCGCGCGTGCGTCCGGTTCACCCAGGGCCGTCCGCAGACGTGCCTCGACCAGAGCAAGAATTTCTGCCATGCGGCGAGCATAGGACGCGTATGGAACGGGCAAAGTAAGGGATTGGCCCTGCACCGGCTGCTAGCCTGGGGTGCCGGCCGGGACAGCACGCAGAAGCGTCGCTCTCAAGTCCCGACGAAACGTCATCCCCTACGGGGGACCGACCGGAGGAGGTGGGGCTGCGGTGGATCCAAGTCGACCGTGCAGTACCAACCGCTCTTCCGCTCGACACCTTTCTTCTGTGATCTGACGCCTTCTCGGTCAAGGCGCATGGCATTTCGCACGACGGAAGAGCACTCCTTTTTTGCCTGTCTGTAGCGAACGCCGTCGTCGTGCCTCCGCGGTGCCGCCCGCTTTGCGGACGTGAGCCCACGTCCCCATTCCGGGCTGTTCCACGCCTGCGCAGACGGCCCTCCGTGAAGGAGCCAGCCATGTCGATGATCCGTGACCTGCGCGCCGTGGTGCGCCCGTCCCTGCGCAAGACCAACACCCTGCACAACGGTTACGACACCACCCGCGACCCGTCCGCCTCCAGCGCGGTCGTCGACTGCGCGGTCTACCGCGACGGCCGCCGTATCGCCGACCAGGACGGCACCTGCCGTACGCCGCACGAGGCGATGCTGCGCGTACGGGAGAAGGGCGGCTTCGCCTGGATCGGCCTCCATGAGCCGACCGAGGAGGAGTTCGCGGGCATCGCCCGGGAGTTCGGGCTGCACCCGCTCGCCGTGGAGGACGCCGTCCACGCCCACCAGCGGCCGAAGCTCGAGCGGTACGACGACACCCTGTTCACCGTCTTCAAGACGATCCACTACGTCGAGCACGCCGAGCTGACCGCGACCAGCGAGGTCGTCGAGACCGGCGAGGTGATGTGCTTCACCGGCCGGGACTTCGTCATCACCGTGCGGCACGGCGGTCACGGCTCGCTGCGTGCGCTGCGCCAGCGGCTGCAGGACGACCCCGAGCTGCTCGCCAAGGGCCCGTCCGCGGTCCTGCACTCCATCGCCGACCACGTCGTCGACGGGTACATCGCGGTGGCGGGCGCCGTGCAGGACGACATCGACGAGGTGGAGATCGAGGTCTTCTCCACCCCGGACAAGGGCAGTCCGCGCGGTTCGGACGCCGGCCGGATCTACCAGCTCAAGCGCGAGGTGCTGGAGTTCAAGCGGGCCGTCTCGCCGCTGCTGCGCCCGATGCAGCTCCTCAGCGAGCGGCCGATGCGGCTGATCGACCCGGACATCCAGAAGTACTTCCGGGACGTCGCCGACCACCTCGTCCGGGTGCAGGAAGAGGTCATCGGGTTCGACGAACTGCTGAACTCGATCCTCCAGGCCAACCTCGCCCAGGCGACGGTCGCGCAGAACGAGGACATGCGCAAGATCACGTCCTGGGCGGCCATCATCGCCGTACCGACGATGATCTGCGGCGTCTACGGCATGAACTTCAAGCACATGCCGGAGCTGCGCTGGACGTACGGCTACCCGATGGTGCTGGGCTTCATCGGCGTGGTCTGTTTCTCCATCCACCGCATGCTGAAGCGCAACGGCTGGCTGTGATCCGGTGGACCGGTCCGGGACCGGCCGGTCCGTGCAAGCCGGTCTAAGCTCTGCCCCATGACTGCTGCTGACACGCTGCTCGGGCCGGCCCTCGTCGAGGAGGCCACCAAGAAGTCGGGCCTCATCTGGGTGCGCGGCACCGGTCCCGCCCGGGCACTGTGGCACGTGTGGCACGAGGGGGCGGCGCACCTCGTCGGGGACGGCCCCGGCGAGCAGCCGCTCCCGGCCGGGCTCACCGACGGCGCCACCGCGGAGGTGACCGTCCGCAGCAAGGACAACGGCGGCCGGCTCGTCGCCTGGCCGGCCTCGGTGGTGCAGTTGGCCCCGCACTCCGAGGAGTGGGAGGCAGCGGTCGCCGAGCTCAAGGGAAAGCGGCTCAACGCGCCGGATGCCGAGCAGATGCCCGAGCGATGGGCCCGCGAGTGCCGGATCATCCGGCTGACGCCGCTCGACGCGCGTACGGACATGCCCGACACCTCGGGGGCGGCCGCTCCGCTGCCCACCACCGCGACGACGCGGCTGCCGGTGCCGGCGGGGCTGCCGCGGCTGCTGAAGCGGTCCCTGCGCCGGTCGTAGCTGCGGACAAACGGTCCCCGCGCCGGTCGTAGGTGCGCGCACGTGCCCCCGCGCCGGTCCTGGCCAGGGGCAGCCCTTCCCCGCGCCGGTCGTGGCCGCGCGCAAGCGCCCCCGCGCCGCCCGCCTCGACCCCGCCGGCGCTACGACGACTTCGGCAGCTGCTGCCCGTAGTCGACCGTCTCGTCCTCGGCCGGGGCCGTCAGCGCGAAGTCCTCGCCCCAGTCGGTGAGCGTGATGACGCCGCCGCCACCGCCGCGGGCGAAGCTCAGCGGAAAGGGGGTGCCCTCCAGGGACACGTCGAGGGCGCCGCCCTCGCCCTGGCCGCCCAGGATCCGGATGGAGCGCGTCCCCCGGACCTCGTCACGGTCACCTTTGCCGACCTTGCCGTGCAGCGTGAGCAGCCCGTCGAGCAGCACCTTCTTGTCCGTGAAGCCGCGCAGCTGCTTGTACGTCGGGTCGTCCTCGGGCACCTTCACGTATTTGTCGTCCAGCTTGCCGGCGGCGGTGCCGCCCGCGTGCTTGTCGTCGTCGTGGTCCCAGAACCCGGCGCCGGCCTTGAGGTAGAGCACGTCGCCGATCCGCAGCAGCTCGAAGGTGCTGTTCTTCGAGGTGACGGAGCCCGCACCGCCCTTGTTCTTGAGCTTCATGTCGATCTTGTACGTGCCGCCCTTGCTGACCAGCGTGCCGGCCAGCCGGACCGCGTCGGCGGAGTCCGCCGCCGCCTGGGCCTTCTTCTCGATCTCCGGCCCGGTCAGTCTGCCGACGCCATTGGTCCCCTGGTCCGGATCCTCCCCCGCGCACGCGGTCAGGCCCGCGGTCACCCCGGCACAGAGCACGAGGGCGAGGGCGGCGGTCCGGCGGCGGGCCCGGACGGGCGGGACGAAAGAGGTCACAGGCGCACTGCCTCTCATCTGCATGGCGGGGGTGGCAGACGGCAGCGTACCCGTGCGGCCTACGTCTTCCGGCAGAGAGCCGTACGGACGGCTCGCCGGGGCGTCACGGAGCGGTACCGGCTAGCCTGATCACGTCATAAGGCTGCAAGAACTGTCGGAACAGGCCGAACGCGTCAACAGACCGGACACGTCCGCCGGCGGCGAACGAGGAGGCGCACGCATGGCCCCAGGCACGCCCCGTGTCTTCGTCTCGCACCTGTCCGGCGTACCCGTCTTCGATCCCCACGGCGACCAGGTGGGCCGGGTCCGGGACCTGGTCGCGATGCTCCGGGTCGGCGGCCGGCCGCCGCGGCTGCTCGGCATCGTCGTCGAGGTGCTGAGCCGGCGGCGGATCTTCCTTCCGATGACGCGGGTGACCGGCATCGAGTCGGGACAGGTCATCACCACCGGTGTGATCAACATGCGGCGCTTCGAACAGCGGCCCACCGAACGGCTGGTGCTCGGCGAGTTCCTCGACCGGCGGGTCAGCCTGGTCGAGACGGGTGAGGAGGTCACCATCCTGGACGTGGCCATCCAGCAGCTGCCGGCCCGCCGCGACTGGGAGATCGACAAGTACTTCGTCCGCAAGGGCCGTGGCGGGGCGCTGCGCCGCAAGGGCGAGACCCTGACCGTCGAGTGGTCGGCGGTGAGCGGCTTCTCGCTGGAGGAGCACGGGCAGGGCGCGGAGTCGCTGGTGGCCACGTTCGAGAAGCTGCGCCCCACCGATGTGGCCAACGCCCTGCACCACCTCTCGCCGAAGCGCCGCGCGGAGGTCGCAGCCGCCCTGGACGACGACCGGCTCGCCGACGTCCTGGAGGAGCTCCCCGAGGACGACCAGGTGGAGATCATCGGCAAGCTCAAGGAGGAGCGCGCGGCAGACGTCCTGGAGGCGATGGACCCGGACGACGCCGCCGACCTGCTCTCGGAGCTGCCCGAGGCGGACAAGGAGCGGCTGCTGATGCTGATGCGCCCCGACGACGCGGCCGACGTGCGGCGCCTCATGTCGTACGAGGAGCGCACCGCGGGCGGTCTGATGACCACCGAGCCGATCATCCTGCGTCCGGACGCGACGGTGGCCGACGCACTGGCCCGGGTGCGCCAGTCGGACCTGTCCCCGGCGCTCGCCGCGCAGGTGTACGTATGCCGGTCGCCGGACGAGACGCCCACGGGGAAGTACCTCGGGACGGTGCACTTCCAGCGGCTGCTGCGGGACCCGCCGTTCACCCTGGTCAGCTCGATCGTCGACAGCGACCTGGTGTCCCTGACGCCCCAGACGCCGCTGTCGGTGGTGACCAGTTACCTGGCGGCCTACAACCTGGTCTCGGTGCCCGTGGTGGACGAGAGCGGTTCGCTGCTGGGCGCGGTGACGGTCGATGACGTCCTGGACCACCTGTTGCCCGAGGACTGGCGGGAGACCGACTTCCAGGGCCGGGAGGGGGTGTTCCGTGACCGGTGAGGACCGCTCCAGGGCGTCGAACGGCTCCACGGCGCTGACCCGCACCGCCCGGGCCCGGCTCGACCTGCCGAAGGCCCCGCGCCGGCGGCTGCTGCCGGAGTACGACCCCGAGGCGTTCGGCCGGTTCTCCGAGCGGATCGCCCGCTTCCTGGGCACCGGACGGTTCATCGTCTGGATGACGCTGATCATCATCCTGTGGGTGGTGTGGAACATCTTCGCGCCCGAGCCGCTGCGGTTCGACGAGTACCCGTTCATCTTCCTGACCCTGATGCTCTCGCTCCAGGCCTCGTACGCGGCCCCGCTGATCCTGCTCGCGCAGAACCGGCAGGACGACCGCGACCGGGTCACCCACGAGCAGGACCGCAAGCAGAACGAGCGCTCCATCGCCGACACCGAGTACCTGACCAGGGAGATCGCCGCCCTGCGGATGGGCCTCGGAGAGGTCGCCACCCGCGACTGGATCCGCTCCGAACTGGAGGTCCTGGTGAAGGACCTGGACGAGCGGCGGGCGCTGCAGACCGCCGAGAGTGACGAAGACCGCTGACGGGGCCACCCACGCGTAGGACCGAGCGCCGTACCATCGTCCGTATGGCTACGGAAGACGCGGTGCTTGAGGCACTGGCGACAGTGAACGACCCGGAGATCCACCGCCCGATCACCGAACTCGGCATGGTGAAATCGGTCGACATCGATCCTGACGGTGTGGTCGCTGTCACGGTGTATCTCACCGTCTCCGGCTGCCCGATGCGCGAGACGATCACCAGGAACGTGACGGACGCGGTGGCCCTCGTCGAGGGGGTGTCACGGGTCGAGGTCACGCTCGACGTGATGAGTGACGACCAGCGCAAGGACCTCGCGGCCTCCCTGCGCGGCGGTACCGCGGAGCGCGAGGTGCCGTTCGCGAAGCCCGGCTCACTGACGCGGGTGTACGCGGTCGCCTCCGGCAAGGGCGGCGTCGGCAAGTCCTCGGTGACGGTGAACCTCGCGGCGGCGATGGCGGCCGACGGTCTCAAGGTCGGCGTCGTGGACGCGGACATCTACGGTCACAGCGTGCCCCGGATGCTCGGCGCGGACGGCAAGCCGACCCAGGTCGAGAACATGATCATGCCGCCGTCGGCGCACGGCGTGAAGGTCATCTCCATCGGCATGTTCACCCCGGGCAACACCCCCGTGGTGTGGCGCGGACCGATGCTCCACCGCGCGCTCCAGCAGTTCCTCGCCGATGTGTACTGGGGCGACCTGGACGTCCTGCTCCTCGACCTGCCGCCGGGCACGGGCGACATCGCGATCTCCGTGGCCCAGCTGGTGCCGAACGCGGAGATCCTGGTCGTCACGACGCCGCAGCAGGCCGCGGCCGAGGTGGCCGAGCGCGCCGGTTCCATCGCCGTGCAGACCCACCAGAAGATCGTCGGCGTGGTCGAGAACATGTCGGGCATGCCGTGCCCGCACTGCGACGAGATGGTCGACGTGTTCGGCTCGGGCGGTGGCGCACGGGTGGCCGAGGGGCTGACGAAGACGGTCGGCGCCGAGGTGCCGGTGCTCGGCTCCATCCCGATCGACGTACGGCTGCGCGAGGGCGGCGACGAGGGCAAGCCCGTCGTGCTGTCCGATCCCGACTCCCCGGCCGGCAAGGCCCTGAGGTCCATCGCGGACAAGCTGGGAGGCCGTCAGCGCGGTTTGTCGGGCATGTCGCTGGGCATCACCCCGCGCAACAAGTTCTGAGGATCAGCCCGCCGGCGTTCGAGGCGCGGGGTCCGGGGCGCCGCCCCGTCCCTCGCGCCTCGGACGCCGGCGAGGCCTGAGATCTACGCGTCGTACGAGGTGATGTCCTCGACGACCGAGAAGCCCAGCCCGTAGGCGCTCATCCCCCGCCCGTACGCACCGATGTGCACGCCCTGCGCCGACCCCGCCAGCACCCAGCCGAACTCGGACTCGCGGTAGTGGAAGGGCACCGGAACGCCGTCGACCGGAAGCGACAGCGCCGACCAGGCGGGGCCGTCCAGGTCGTCGGCGAGTGCGAACGCCGTCTCCGTCTGCTGGTCCAGCCAGTCGTCGCGCAGGGTGTGGTCCAGCTGCGGCGGCCACGTGCAGGCGAGCAGGCCCGAGCCGGCCAGCCAGGCCGCGGAGGAGACCGTGGTCGCGTCCAGGACCCCCGTCCCGTCGCCGCTGCGCCGTACCGGGCTGCTGGCCACGGTCACGACCACCGCGAAGCGCTGCTTGTCCGCAGCGGCGTCGCCGCCGCCCCGCACCGAGGGCTCGTCACCGTGACCGGTGGAGCCGTGCTGCACCGTGCCGTCCGCCGCGGTGCCCACCTGCATCAGCCAGCGGCGCCCGGTGAAGGCCTCGTCCAGTCCGTACCAGGGGAAGGGCGCCCGCAGATAGCCGTCGACCGTGAGCCGGGCCGCCGGCACCCCCTCCGCCGTGGTTGTGTCCGGCGCACCATCCGCGCCCACCCGACTCGTTGTCTCCATCTGCCCGGCCGCCTCCTCGATCGTCAAGGTCCGGAGCGGCCTGCCCCCCACGGGCGTACGCATCACCGGACAGATGGAGAATAGCCATACCGTCCGGACGCGCCGGGATTGACGTGTGTCAGGTGGCGTCTGCGTCGAACGGCGGGTGGTCGGCCTTCGGGGGCTGCTCGCCCTTCTTGAGCAGGTCGGGGGCGCCCGCCGAGCCGTTGGCCGCCGTGATCGCGGAACCGCCCGACACGCCGCTCTTCGCCTCGACGGCGGAACCCCCGCGCCCGTTCACCGCGTCGGTGACCTCGGCGACCTCCTTGCGGAGATCGAAGCTCTCCCGGATCTCCTTCAGCCCCAGGTCGTCGTTGCCGTCCATGAGCTGCTTGCGGACGAACGTCTTGGGGTTGAGGTCCTCGAACTCGAAGTCCTTGAACTCCGGTCCGAGCTCCGTGCGGATGTCCGCCTTGGCGCTCTCCGAGAACTCACGGATCTTCCGGATGAAGCGCGAGGCGTCCTGGATGACCTTGGGAAGCTTGTCCGGACCGAAGACGAGTACGCCGATGATGGCGAGCGCCACCAGCTCCAGTGGGCCTATGTCATTGAACACCTTGCGGCTCCTCGTGTTCTCCGCGACCAGGTCGGATGGGGCCCGGGCACCGACCACGGTACCCGGCGAAACTGTCCGGGCGGTAGCTCCTCGTGGCCGTCACGTGCCGGTTGCCGAGCCGAGAGTCAAAGTCATGGACAGGTCTTTACCACCTCGGGTCAGGGTGAGCTCCAGCCGGTCGCCCGGCCGGTGCGAGCGGATCTTCACTATCAGCTCCTCCCCGCTGTGCACCCGCCTGCCGTCCACCTCGGTGATGATGTCGCCCGGACGGATGCCCGCCCGCGCGCCGGGGCCGCCCGCGGTGACGGAGGACTTGCCGTCGGCACCCTTGGGCCCGACCTTGGCTCCGTCCCCCGTGTACTTCATGTCGAGGCTCACACCGATCACCGGGTGGGTGGCCTTCCCGGTGTTGATGAGCTCCTCGGCGACGCGCTTGCCCTGGTTGATCGGGATGGCGAAGCCGAGACCGATGGAACCCGCCTGGCCGCCCTCCGTCGTCGAACCGGTGTCGGCGGCGCGGATGGCGCTGTTGATCCCGATGACGTGCGCGTCGGTGTCCACCAGCGGGCCGCCGGAGTTGCCGGGGTTGATCGGGGCGTCGGTCTGGAGCGCGTCGACGTAGCTGACGTCGCTGCCGTCGCCCTTCTCGCCGCCCGCGGTGATCGGCCGGTCCTTGGCGCTGATGATGCCGGACGTCACGGTGTTGGACAGGTCGAAGGGCGCGCCGATGGCCACGACCGGGTCCCCGACCCGCACGTTGTCGGAGTTGCCCAGGGGCAGGGGCTTCAGCCCGGAGACACCGCTGACCTTGACCACCGCCAGGTCGTAGCCGCTGTCCTTGCCGATGACCTCGGCGCTCGCGGTCTCGCCGCCGCTGAACGTCACGGTGATCTCCCCCGAGGAACCGGCCGGGGCGACCACGTGGTTGTTGGTCAGGATGTGCCCGCGGTCGTCCAGGACGAAGCCGGTGCCGGTGCCCGATTCGGAGGTGCCGCTGACGTGGAGGGTGACCACGCTGGGCAGGGCGCTCGCCGCTATGCCGGCGACGCTGTCGGGGGCGCGTCCGCCGCCGTTGCGCTCGTCCTGCGGGAGCTCGATCGCGGTGAGGCCCCCGTTGCGCTCCACGTAGGCGCCGATGCCGCCGCCGACACCGCCCGCGACCAGGGCGAGGAGCAGCGCGCCGACGAGGACGCGTCCGCGCCGCTTCTTCCGGCGGCCGTCGGGGCCGAGCGGCGGTCCCGGCTGGGTGAGGAGCGGCTGCCGGGGAGCGCTCCAGGGGTCGTACTGCAGCCACTGCGGCGACGGGGGCTGCTGGCTGTGCTGCTGGGGCTGTGGGGGGCCGGCCTGGGGGTGGGGGCCGTGCGGCTGGGCCTGCGGGTGCGGCGGCAGTGGGGGCGCGGCCTGGAAGGCGGGCGCGGGGGTGGGCGGCACGGTCGGCCCGGCGCCGTTCGTGCCCGCGTACGGCGGGGGTACGGGGGTGCCGTGTGCCGGGGTCGGCCGCTGCACGGGCGGCGCGGGCGCCCAGGGGCCGGGGCCGCCGTAGGGCGGGGTGCCGTAGGGGTCGGGCTCGTGCAGCGGCTGCCCGGCCCGCGGCGCGTTCACCGGAGCCGCCGCTTCGAGCAGGGGGGTCTCGCCCGTCACGGTCCCGGGTGCCGGGGCTTCGGACATCGCGGCCGCTGGGGCCACGGGCTCGGGTGCCGGGGTCACGGCTGGGGGTTCGGCCGGGGCGGCCGCGGACGGCGGCGCGTCGTCGGGTGTCTCGCTCACGGCGGGCGCGGCGGCCGGGGGCATCGCGTCCTCGACGGGCGACGGCTCCTCGGGCGCCGTGCGGGTGCTGCGCCCCGGCGCGGGCCGGCTCCACCACTTCGCCTTCGGCTCGGTGGTCTTCCCGTCGTCCATGCTCTCCCCGCAACTGCCGTATCCGGCCTCCGCACGCCCCCGACGGGGCGGCCCTCCGGAAATCCTGCCGGAATTCAACCAGGTTTACGGATGCCCTGCGCGGCCCCGTACCCAGACCTTCCTCAGCGGCGGGGAGAAAGCGGCAGGCCGTGGTCGGCGGCGGCCGGTACTCCCGCGGCCGTGGTGGGCGTCCGGGACGGCTCCGCGGAGGGTGCCGGGGTGGAGGGGGCGAGTCCGCTGCCGAGGGCCCGGGCGAACAGCGGGCTGTTCTCGTACGGACG
>NZ_SSBL01000022.1 GCF_004795105.1 Streptomyces sp. A0642
CAAGGAACGGACGCTTCCTTTGTACTCACCCGCAGAACATCTTCTGGGGCTTTCCTCCGGGCGCTTCCCTTCGGTCTTGCGTTTCCGACTCTATCAGACTCTTTCGTGTCCGATTCCCGGTCGAAGCAGGTCTCGCATTTTCGCTTTCCAGTTCTTCGCTTTCACGCTTTCCCTTTCCAGCGGTTTCAACCTTACCAGACCCAGTTCGTTCCGTTTCCGGTTCGAATTTGAATTCCAGTGGCCGTTGAAAGGGCCTTGCCTTTCGGCGGATCCGACATTATCAGAAGTTCTGAGTCGGAAATCCCGCCCCTCTTGGACGCCCCCGGCGCACATGTGTGCGCGGTGCTTCCCCGTGAGGCGGAGACGTAAACGTACTGGAGCGGGGCTCCCCGATGCAAATCGGGGGCCCCGCTCCAGAGTTCGCGGCTGTCGGGGTCAGACCTCGACGACCACGGGAAGGATCATCGGACGCCGGCGGTAGGTGTCGGAGACCCACTTGCCCACCGTGCGGCGGACGAGCTGCTGGAGCTGGTGGGGCTCCATGACGCCGTCCTGCGCCGACTTGTTGAGCGCCTCTTCGACCTTGGGGACGACCGCGCTGAACACCGCGTCGTCGATGCCGGAGCCCCGGGCCTGGAAGTGGGGCCCGCCCACGATCTTGCCGGAGCTGCTGTCGACCACGATGAAGACGGAGATGATGCCCTCGTCGCCCAGGATGCGGCGGTCCTTGAGGGAGGTCTCGGTGACATCGCCGACGGAGAGACCGTCGACGTACACGTAACCGGCCTGGACCTTGCCGACGATCTTGGCCTTGCCGTCGATCAGGTCGACGACCACGCCGTCCTCGGCGATGACGATGTGATCCTTCGGGACACCGGTGAGGGCGCCCAGTTCGGCGTTGGCCCGGAGGTGGCGCCATTCGCCGTGGACCGGCATCAGGTTCTTCGGCTTGCAGATGTTGTAGAAGTACAGCAGCTCGCCGGCCGACGCGTGGCCCGAGACGTGGACCTTGGCGTTGCCCTTGTGGACGACGTTGGCGCCCCAGCGGGTCAGGCCGTTGATCACGCGGTAGACCGCGTTCTCGTTGCCCGGGATCAGCGACGACGCCAGGATGACGGTGTCACCCTGGACGATGCGGATCTGGTGGTCGCGGTTGGCCATCCGGGACAGGGCCGCCATCGGCTCACCCTGCGATCCCGTGCAGACCAGGACCACCTCGTCGTCCGGGAGGTCGTCGAGGGTCTTGACGTCGACGACCAGGCCGGCGGGGACCTTCAGGTAGCCCAGGTCACGGGCGATGCCCATGTTCCGGACCATCGAACGTCCGACGAAGGCGACCCTGCGGCCGTATTCGTGGGCCGTGTCGAGGATCTGCTGGATGCGGTGCACGTGGCTGGCGAAGCTCGCCACGATGATCCGCTTCTGCGCGTTGGCGAAGACCGTGCGCAGGACGTTCTGGATGTCCCGCTCGGGCGGGACGAAGCCGGGGACCTCGGCGTTCGTGGAGTCCGAGAGGAGAAGGTCGATGCCCTCCTCGCTCAGCCGGGCGAACGCGTGCAGGTCCGTGAGGCGGCCGTCCAGCGGGAGCTGGTCCATCTTGAAGTCGCCGGTGGCGACGGCCATGCCCGCGGGCGTGCGGATGGCGACCGCGAGGGCGTCCGGGATGGAGTGGTTGACCGCGATGAACTCGCAGTCGAAGACTCCGATGCGCTCGCGCTGCCCCTCCTTGACCTCAAGGGTGTAGGGGCGGATGCGGTGCTCCTGGAGCTTGGCCTCGATGAGCGCGAGGGTCAGCTTGGAGCCGATGAGCGGGATGTCCGGCTTCAGTCGCAGCAGATACGGGACACCACCGATGTGGTCCTCGTGTCCGTGCGTGAGGACGATGCCCTCGACGTCGTCCAGGCGGTCCCGGATGGTGGTGAAGTCCGGAAGGATCAGGTCGATTCCCGGCTGCTCCTCTTCGGGGAAGAGGACGCCGCAGTCGACGATGAGCAGGCGGCCGCCGTACTCGAAGACCGTCATGTTCCGGCCGATTTCGCCGAGGCCGCCCAGCGGGGTGACCCGCAGGCCGCCCTTCGGGAGCTTCGGCGGGGTGCCGAGTTCAGGATGCGGATGACTCAAAAGACTCTCCTTACCACGCACGCCACGTACCGCTTGGGCACGTGGCGCGCATGTCATTCGTGCACTTGCTGTTGTCTTGGGGTGTTGCTCGGTCGCGAACGTTGTCCGCGTATTCAGTTGTGAAGTCCGTGGTTACAGCTGTACCCCACCGGCAGCGAGATCGATCTTGAGCTGCGCCGTTTCCTGTGCGCTCAGTTCGACCAGCGGCAGGCGCAGCGGGCCGGCCGGAAGGCCCTGGAGGGCCAGCGCGGCCTTGGAGGTGATCACGCCCTGGGTGCGGAACATGCCCGTGAACACCGGAAGCAGCTTCTGGTGGATCTCGGTGGCCTTCTGCACGTCCCCGCCGAGGTGGGCCTCGACGAGGGCCCGCAGGTCCGGGGTGACGACGTGGCCGACGACGGAGACCAGGCCGACGGCGCCGACCGACAGGAGCGGCAGGTTCAGCATGTCGTCACCCGAGTACCAGGCCAGACCGGACTGCGCGATGGCCCAGCTCGCGCGGCCGAGGTCGCCCTTGGCGTCCTTGTTCGCCACGATGCGCGGGTGCTCGGACAGCCTGACCAGGGTCTCCGTGTCGATCGGCACACCGCTGCGGCCGGGGATGTCGTAGAGCATCACCGGCAGACCCGTGGAGTCCGCGATCGCGGTGAAGTGCCGGAGGAGGCCCTCCTGCGGCGGCTTGTTGTAGTAGGGCGTGACCGCCAGGAGGCCGTGGGCGCCGGTGCGCTCGGCCGTGCGGGCGAGCTCGACGCTGTGGCGGGTGTCGTTGGTCCCGATGCCGGCGACGATGTGCGCGCGGTCTCCGACCGCCTCCAGCACAGCCCGTACGAGCTGGTCTTTCTCCGCGTCGCTGGTGGTCGGGGACTCGCCGGTGGTGCCGTTGATGATCAGGCCGTCGTTGCCTGCGTCCACCAGATGGGTGGCGAGCCGCTGGGCGCCGTCGAGATCGAGTGCGCCGTCCGCCGTGAACGGCGTGACCATAGCGGTGAGGACCCGCCCGAAGGGGGTCTGCGGAGTGGAGATCGGAGCCATGGGTAACACGCTACTCGTTGCTCGGCGTCCATTGTTCCCTCGGGGGGACAAGCAAGAGGAGCCCGGCACTGCCTGCTCGGGGGTTCAAGCAGTGCCGGGTCCGTTTGATCAGCCTAGATGAACTTCTCGAAACGCCGCAATACGGACACCTCCTACGGGGCAACGCGTCCGTTTTTGTTGAAGGCTGCATGGGTGAGCGGCATGAGCCTCGCCCAGTGCGCCTCCATCTGCTCGCCCACCATCTCGATCTCCCGCTGCGGGAAGGACGGAACCTTCGCGAGTTCGTGCTGGGTGCGCAGGCCGAGGAAGTGCATCAGCGAGCGGGCGTTGCACGTGGCGTACATGGAGGAGAACAGGCCGACCGGGAGGACCGCGCGGGCCACCTCACGGGCGACTCCCGCCGCCAGCATCTCCTGGTAGGCCTCGTAGGAGCGGCGGTAGGACTCCTCCATCGCGCGGCTCGTAAGCGCGTGCTGCTCGGACGTGCCCTCAACGAATTCGTACTTGCCAGGGCGCCCCTGCTGGATGAGCTTGCGGGACTCCCCCGGGACGTAGAAGACCGGCTCCAGCTCCCTGTAGCGGCCCGATTCCTCGTTGTACGACCAGCCCACCCGGTGCCGCATGAACTCGCGGAACACGAAGATCGGGGCGCTGATGAAGAAGGTCATCGAGTTGTGCTCGAACGGGCTTCCGTGCCGGTCCCGCATCAGATAGTTGATGAGCCCCTTGGAGCGCTCAGGGTCCTTGGCAATCTCCTGCAAAGACTGCTCACCGGCTGTGGAGACGCGAGCGGCGAACAGCACATCGGAGTCGCCGGCGGCGGATTTCACCAGGTCAACGGTGACATCGCTGCGGAAATGGGCCTTCGTAGGCTCGGGAGTGTCGGTCACCGGCGGGGGTCCTTCCAATGGCTTCGCTCGGTCGGCGCCCACTCTACGGGCCGTGGCTTCATGCCCGATGCACCGCCCGCCCGGGGATTTCTTCGGCCAATCCGGCGATTCGGGGCACCGATCGGGCTCGCCGTGCGTCTGACTCAGTAGCACCACCCGAATCAGAGTTCAAGGAGAGTTACCTCATGTTCCGCCGGCGTGAATCCGTCCCGTTCTCGTTCGTCGCCGAGGCCGACCGATTCCGCAGTAACGTCACACCGCCCCCGCGCGAGCGTGCCTCCCTCTCCGAGAGGGCCGGAAGCATCCTGACCGGCCTCGTCGTGGTCGCGGGACTCGTCGGATCGCTGCTGCTCGGGCTGCCCGCCCTGGCCCCCGAGCAGTCGGCGCAGCACAGCCAGCAGACCGAGGCGTCACACGGGCGCTGACCCGTACGGGCCCCCTGGGGTGGTCCGGCCGGTAGCCTGCTCGGTAGCCTCACCGGGCACAGCAATCGAGCGTGCTTGTGAGTGAGGATCAGTCGTGCCCCTGCCCTTCCTGACGGCCGACCGCGCATTTGACGCGAGCGCTGAGGATGTCGCGCTGCCGTTCGACGACCACGACAGCTGGCGGCGCCCCTACCGCCCCGGTCCCTGGCGTGTGGCGGCCGCGGCCGGACTGCTGCTGCTCGCCTCGTTCATCCTGTTCGCCGGGATGATCACGGCGTTCGCGGGCGCGCTGCCCGGTGCCGGAGCGTGCCTGGCCCTGGCTCTCGCGGTGATCATCTGCGCCCTGCGGATGCTGCGGGTCGGCGCCTGGGTGAGCCGGCACGGTGTGCGCCGCGTGGGCTTCTTCCGGACGACGACCGTGCCGTGGAACCGCGCCGCCGCGGTGCGCACGGTGCAGCAGCCGGTCAAGTGGCTCGGGTTCCCGCGCACGGTGCAGGGCCAGGCCCTGATCGTGGTGCGCAAGGGCGGCGACGCGGTGCCGCCGCTCCTCACGGACTCCAACGCCGACTTCCTGGCCCGGGGTGAGGCGTTCGACAGGGCCGCCGACACGATCGAGGCGTGGGGGGACGAGTACCGAAGCGCCTAGGGTTCGTCCGGCACGCGTGTCCTCGAGCGCCGGAGAGGCTCAAGAGATGTGACCTCAGTCGCCGGACGGGCTTGATGTGCCCGTCCGGCTTGATGTGTGCCTGTACGCCTTGAGGGGCCCTGTGAGCCCGGGTGAGCCCGCCGGACCTCAGGTGCCCGGTGGGACCGCGGCGCAGGAGGGCGCCGGGGCCGGGCGGCCGTGGAGGGCGATGGCCCGTTGCATGGCCTTCCTGGCCCGGGGGGTGTCCCGGGCGTCCTGGTAGGCGACGGCGAGACGGAACCAGCAGCGCCAGTCGTCCGGCGTGTCCTCCGTCTCCTCCCGGCGGCGGGCGAACACCGCGTCGGCGGAGTCCCGGTCGATACGCCCGCTCGGGGTACGGACCAGTTCGTCGACGGGCAGGCCGCCCTCGGCGTCGAGCTCGGCGGCCAGAGCGTTGGCCCTCCGGACGAACTGGGTGTTCTTCCAGAGGAACCAGATGCCGATCGCCGGGAGGACCAGCACGGCGACCCCGAAGGTCACCGTCAGCAGCGTGCCGTGCTTGATGAGCAGGACGCCTCGGCTGCCGACCAGGAGAAAGTAGAAGACCAGGACGGCGGCGGTGACGATGTAAGTGATCTTTGCGCGCATGGCGGTGGCTCAGTCAGTTCAGGTCGAGGAAGTTTTCCAGGCCGAACGTGAGACCCGGAGTGGACACCACGCGGCGCGCTCCGAGCAGGATGCCCGGCATGAAGCTGCTGTGGTGCAGGGAGTCGTGCCGGATGGTGAGGGTCTCGCCCTCGCCGCCCAGCAGCACCTCCTGGTGGGCCAGGAGTCCGCGGAGCCGGACCGAGTGGACCGGGATCCCGTCGATGTCCGCGCCGCGCGCTCCGGCCAGTGCCGTCGCGGTGGCGTCCGGCTGGGGTGCGCAGCCCGCCTCGCGCCGGGCGTCGGCGATCAGCTGTGCGGTACGGGCGGCCGTGCCGGAAGGGGCGTCGGCCTTGTTGGGATGGTGCAGCTCGATGACCTCGACCGACTCGAAGTAGCGGGCGGCCTGCTGGGCGAACTTCATCGTGAGGACCGCGCCGATGGAGAAGTTCGGCGCGATGAGCACACCGGTCTCCGGCGAGCCGGAGAGCCAGGTGGTGAGCTGCGCGAGCCGTTCGTCGGTCCAGCCGGTGGTGCCGACCACGGCGTGCATGCCGTGCCGGACGCAGAAGTCGAGGTTGTCCATCACCGACGTGGGGGTGGTGAGCTCGACGACGACCTCGGCGCCGGAGTCCGCGAGGGTCTCCAGCTTGTCGCCGCGGCCGAGTGCGGCCACCAGTTCCATGTCGTCGGCGGCCTCGACCGCTCGTACCGCTTCGGAGCCGATACGGCCCCGGGCACCGAGTACGGCCACGCGCAGCTTGCTCATGCTTGCTTCTTTCGGGTGACTGGGCGGCTAGCGACCAGGGCTAGGCGACTGATTCGTGGAGGCGGTCGGCCTGCTTGTCCTTGAGCGGGCCGATGACGGAGAGCGAGGGCCGGTGTCCGAGGACCTCGGCCGCCACCGAGCGGACGTCGTCCGGCGTCACCTGCGCGATGCGGGCCAGCATGTCGTCGACCGACATCTGCTCGCCCCAGCACAGTTCACTCTTGCCGATCCGGTTCATCAGGGCGCCGGTGTCCTCCAGGCCGAGGACGGTGGAGCCGGAGAGCTGGCCGATGGCGCGGCTGATCTCCTCGTCGGCGAGTCCGTCCGACGCGACGCGGTCGAGCTCGTCGCGGCAGATCTTGAGGACGTCGTGGACCTGGCTGGGCCGGCAGCCCGCGTACACGCCGAAGAGTCCGCAGTCCGCGAAGCCCGAGGTGTACGAGTAGACGCTGTAGGCGAGGCCGCGCTTCTCCCGTACCTCCTGGAAGAGGCGGGAGCTCATGCCGCCGCCGAGGGCGGTGTTGAGCACGCCGAGCGCCCAGCGGCGCTCGTCGGTGCGGGCCAGTCCCGGCATGCCGAGGACGACATGGGCCTGCTCGGTCTTGCGGTTCAGCAGCTCCACCCGGCCCGCAGCGCGCAACGTGCGGGCGCCCTCGCGCGGCGTCGTCGGGACGGCGTCGGTGCGGGAGAGCGCACCGGCGCGCTCGAAGGCCCTGCGGACCTGGCGTACGACCGTGGCGTGGTCGACGTTGCCCGCCGCGGCGACGACGAGGTGCGTGGGGTCGTAGTGCTTCTTGTAGAAGCGGGCGATCTGGCCGCGGCTCAGGGCGTTGACCGTGTCGACGGTGCCGAGGACCGGGCGGCCGAGCGGGGTGTCCCCGAGCATGGTGTGCGCGAACAGGTCGTGCACGCAGTCGCCCGGGTCGTCCTCGGTCATCGCGATCTCTTCGAGGATGACGCCGCGCTCGGCGTCGACGTCCTCGGTGGCGATCAGGGAGCCGGTCAGCATGTCGCAGACGACGTCGATGGCCAGCGGCAGGTCGGTGTCGAGGACCCGCGCGTAGTAGCAGGTGTACTCCTTCGCCGTGAAGGCGTTCATCTCGCCGCCGACCGCGTCGATCGCGGACGAGATGTCGAGGGCGCTGCGCTGGGCGGTGCCCTTGAAGAGGAGGTGTTCGAGGTAGTGCGTCGCGCCGTTCAGCGTCGGGGTCTCGTCGCGTGATCCGACGTTGGCCCAGATGCCGAAGGTGGCGGAGCGTACGGAGGGCAGGGTCTCGGTGACGACGCGCAGGCCGCCGGGGAGGACCGTGCGGCGGACCGTGCCGATGCCGTTGCTGCCCTTGAGAAGCGTTTGGGTACGGGCGACGGCCCGCCCCTCCGAGGAGGGGCGGGCCGTCGTCACGGAACTACGGGACGTCACTTGTCGGTGTCGTCCTTCTCGTCGGCCTCTTCGCCCTCGATCACGGGGATGAGGGAGAGCTTGCCGCGGGAGTCGATCTCCGCGATCTCGACCTGGACCTTGGAGCCGACCGCGAGCACGTCCTCGACGTTCTCCACGCGCTTGCCACCGGCGAGCTTGCGGATCTGCGAGATGTGCAGCAGGCCGTCCTTGCCGGGCATCAGGGAGACGAACGCACCGAAGGTGGTGGTCTTGACGACCGTACCCAGGTAGCGCTCGCCGACCTCCGGCATGGTCGGGTTGGCGATCGCGTTGATCGTGGCGCGCGCGGCCTCGGCCTGCGAGCCCTGCTGGGCACCGATGTAGATGGTGCCGTCGTCCTCGATCGTGATGTCGGCGCCGGTGTCCTCCTGGATCTGGTTGATCATCTTGCCCTTGGGGCCGATGACCTCACCGATCTTGTCCACCGGGATCTTGACCGTGATGATCCGCGGGGCGTTCGGGGACATCTCGTCCGGGACGTCGATGGCCTCGTTCATCACGTCGAGGATGTGGAGGCGCGCGTCACGGGCCTGCTTCAGCGCGGCGGCCAGGACCGAGGCGGGGATGCCGTCGAGCTTGGTGTCGAGCTGGAGCGCGGTGACGAACTGCTTCGTACCGGCGACCTTAAAGTCCATGTCACCGAACGCGTCCTCGGCGCCGAGGATGTCGGTGAGGGCGACGTAGTGGGTCTTGCCGTCGATCTCCTGCGAGATCAGGCCCATGGCGATACCGGCGACGGCGGCCTTGAGGGGCACACCGGCGTTCAGCAGGGACATGGTGGAGGCGCAGACCGAGCCCATGGACGTCGAGCCGTTGGAGCCCAGCGCCTCGGAGACCTGGCGGATCGCGTAGGGGAACTCCTCGCGCGACGGCAGCACCGGCACGATGGCGCGCTCGGCGAGCGCGCCGTGGCCGATCTCGCGGCGCTTGGGCGAGCCCACGCGGCCGGTCTCACCGACGGAGTACGGCGGGAAGTTGTAGTTGTGCATGTAGCGCTTGCGGGTCACCGGGGAGAGGGTGTCCAGCTGCTGCTCCATGCGGAGCATGTTGAGGGTGGTGACGCCCAGGATCTGGGTCTCGCCACGCTCGAACAGCGCCGAGCCGTGCACGCGCGGGATGGCCTCGACCTCGGCGGCGAGCGTACGGATGTCCGTGACGCCGCGGCCGTCGATGCGGACCTTGTCCTTGATGACGCGCTCACGGACCAGCTTCTTGGTCAGCGCGCGGTAGGCGCCGGAGATCTCCTTCTCGCGGCCTTCGAAGGCCGGGAGGAGCTTCTCGCCCGCGATCTCCTTGATGCGGTCCAGCTCCGCCTCGCGCTCCTGCTTGCCGGCGATGGTGAGCGCCTTGGAGAGCTCGGTGCTGACGGCCTTGGAGAGCGCCTCCAGGACGTCGTCCTGGTAGTCGAGGAAGACCGGGAACTCGCCGGTGGGCTTGGCGGCCTTGGAGGCGAGGTCCGACTGGGCCTTGCAGAGCGCCTTGATGAAGGGCTTCGCGGCTTCGAGGCCGGCGGCGACGATCTCCTCGGTGGGAGCCTCCGCGCCGTCCGCGACGAGCTGGATCGTCTTCTCGGTGGCCTCGGCCTCGACCATCATGATCGCGACGTCGCCGTCCTCCAGGACGCGACCGGCGACCACCATGTCGAAGACGGCGTCCTCGAGCTCGGTGTGCGTCGGGAAGGCGACCCACTGGCCCTTGATCAGGGCGACGCGGGTGGCGCCGATGGGGCCGGAGAAGGGCAGGCCCGCCAGGATCGTGGAAGCCGAGGCTGCGTTGATCGCGACCACGTCGTACAGGTGGTCGGGGTTGAGCGCCATGATCGTCTCGACGATCTGGATCTCGTTGCGCAGGCCCTTCTTGAAGGAGGGGCGCAGCGGCCGGTCGATCAGGCGGCAGGTGAGGATCGCGTCCTCGGAGGGGCGGCCCTCCCGGCGGAAGAAGGAGCCGGGGATCTTGCCGGCGGCGTACTGCCGCTCCTCGACGTCCACCGTGAGGGGGAAGAAGTCGAGCTGGTCCTTGGGCCGCTTGGAAGCGGTGGTGGCCGACAGCACCATGGTGTCGTCGTCCAGGTACGCGACGGCGGAGCCTGCGGCCTGCTTGGCCAGGCGGCCCGTCTCGAAGCGGATGGTGCGGGTGCCGAAGGTTCCGTTGTCGATAACGGCCTCGGCGTAGTGGGTCTCGTTCTCCACTAGTGATTTCTCCATACTCGTCGTCTTTCGTCCTGTCGCCCGTGTGGCGCAGGACGGTGCGGAGAAGCGCACCGTGTGTGCGGGGCCGGTCTTCGATCGAAGCTCCCGGGCGTTGTCCCGGGGGCCACTACCGAGGACCGGCGGCGGCCGTGGCGCGCCTCTCCTCGTCTGTTGTCGTACGTCCAGGTTACTGAGGTTGACCCCGGTACCGCACGTACGGCAAAGGGAGCGGGCCCACTAGAGGTGGGAACCGCTCCCTTTCACAGCGTGCTTACTTGGCGCCGCCGGCCGCGCCACGGCGGATGCCGAGGCGGTCGACGAGCGCACGGAAGCGCTGGATGTCCTTCTTGGCCAGGTACTGCAGGAGGCGGCGACGCTGGCCGACCAGGATCAGCAGACCACGACGGGAGTGGTGGTCGTGCTTGTGCGTCTTGAGGTGCTCCGTCAGGTCCGAGATACGGCGCGAAAGCATGGCGACCTGAACCTCGGGGGAACCGGTGTCGCCCTCCTTCTGCGCGAACTCGGTCATGATCTGCTTCTTCGTAGCGGCGTCGAGCGGCACGCGGTACTCCTCTTGGTCTTCGATGCGCCCACGAGTGCCCCTGGTCTTGATCTCAGGGGAGCTTGAGTGACTCGGGAGCGAAGGTCCGATGAGCGCAGCTCCCAGAGTCAACCGGGAACGCGTACACAAACGGCCACCGCCAGACTACCAGCCGCCGGACGCGGCCCCTGACGGGCCTCAGCCGGTGAGGGCCCTCGCGCGCGCGAAGACGTCGAGGACCGCCAGGCAGAGCGGGACCAGGGAGAGCAGGAGGGCGCTCTCCGTGAGGTCCAGGGCCCGGCCCCAGAAGGGGGAGAGTCCCTTGCGGGGCACGATCAGGCCGGCCGCTGTCAGCAGGGCCGCACCGGCGGCGACGGCCGCGGAGAGCCAGACGGTACGGAGGTCGAGGGAGCCGCGGTCTCCGTACTGGACGAGTGCCGCGACCAGGTCGGCGGGCGGGTGCAGAGCGAGGCCGAGGATGAGCAGGGCGAGGGCGCCGAGCCCCGCCGCGAGCACGCAGACGACCTGCGAGGTGTAGCGGAAGAGCCGGGCGCGCAGCAGCATGGCCAGGCCGGTGGCCAGGGCGAGGAGCTGGGCCCAGGTGTCGCCGGAGAAGCCGAGCACCGCGGCGGACGCGACGACGAGGGCCGCGCAGCCGGCGACGAGACCGAGCAGGAGTTCGTGGCCGCGCCGCGCCCGCCCGGCGATGTACGCGGCGTCGACGGGGGCGTCCCGGTGGCCGGCGTCCGGGTCGGCGGAGGGACCGGCGCAGGTGTCGTCGTAGCCGGTCGGCGCGGTGCGCTGCGGGGTGTATCCGATGGGGAGCCGGGCGAACCGGGCCGAGAGGCCGGGCAGGAACGCGACGAGCCCGATGGCGGCCGGGGCGCAGACGGCGGCCGCCGAGGCGGCCGAGGACTCGGTGAGGATCGCGGCGAAGGAGGCCAGGGTGCCCGCGGTGGCGAGCAGGACGGCGGCGACGAACGGGGCGTCGCCGCCCGGAGTGACCGCGACCAGGGCCACCGAGGCGACCAGCACCGCGACGCAGCCGAGCAGGAGCTGGAGTCTGCCCGGTCCCTGTCCTGCGTCCGGGCCGAGGATGCCGGAGCCCGCGAGGAGGACCAGGGGCAGCCCGCCGAGGCCGAGCGCGGCGGCCGTGCCCCGGTCCCCGTAGACACGCGCCCGGACCCCCGCGAAGGCGGTGAGCAGGACGCCGGCGGCGCCCGCGACGATGCCGGGCAGGCCGTGCATGTCGTGGCGGACCGGGTCGGCGGACCAGAGGACGAAGCCGAGCAGGACGAGCAGGGTCGCGGCGGCCGCCGGGCCGGCGCCGCGCAGCAGGTCGTCGCTCCACAGGTGGCGGTCGCGGGCGACGGCGGAGGCGACGGCGTCCGGGACGTCGTCGAACACGGCGGGCGGCAGTGATTCGGCGAACGGACGCAGGGAGAGGATCTCGCCGTCGAGCACCTGCTGGGCGGCCAGCGTGCGGGCCCCGTCGAGGACGGTGCCGTCGCGTCGTACGAGGTGGTGTCCGGTGGGGGTGGCGACGGGCTGGGTCCGGCCGGTGAGGCGGAGGATCTCCGGGCAGATGTCGGCGACGGCGAGGTCCTCCGGCAGGGCGACGTCGATCCGGCTGTCGGGGGCCACGACGGTGACGCGGCAGAAACCGGTCGCTGCGGTCGTACTCACGTGTGCTGGTCCCCCCGGTCGGCGGCTGCGCGCGGATGCGGGTCCGGTCCCCCGGTTTCGCGGTCGCGCACGATGCGCGCGCCACCCTACCGGGGCGGTGGATCCCGGCGGTCCGGGCGCGGGAACGCGCAATCCCGGCCGGGGTCCGGGAAGTAGGATCGCGGTCGCGCGGAGGCCAGTCCGCGGGCGGAGGCAGCCACGGGGGCGCCGGTGCGGGGCCGCCCGGCCCCCGGCCCGTCCGTACCGAGGGATTGATGCACCGGTGAGCCAGATCGTCGTGAAGCGTCCGCCGCGGGCCCTGCCGCCGGAACTGCCTGCGGACGGGCTGGTGTTGAAGGCTCCTCCGCTGCTGCCGCGCGGGCAGCGCGAGGGCTTGCTGATGCAGGTCCTGCCGGTGCTCGGCATGGGTTCCTCGGTGGTCTTCTTCTTCTCGCCGCAGGCGCCGCCGTTCATGCGGATCATGGGTGTGCTGATGCTGGTGTCGACGCTCGCCATGGTGGCCGCCCAGCTGGTCCGGCACCGGCGCGGGACGCAGGGACAGCTGGCGGACGCCCGCCGCGACTACCTCGCGTACCTGGCGCAGATCAGGCGTACGGTGCGCCGGACGGCGCGCGCCCAGCGTGATGCGCAGTGGTATCTGCATCCCGCCCCGGACCAGCTGTGGTCGGTGGTGGCGGAGGGCGCCCGGGTCTGGGAACGGCGGGCCGGTGACGCCGACTTCGGGCAGGTGCGGATCGGGCTCGGGGTTCAGGGCCTGTCGACACCCCTGTCGGCGCCGGAGAGCGATCCGGCCGAGGAGCCGGAGCCGGTGTGCGCGGGTGCGCTGCGGCGGTTCCTGGCGGCGCACAGTGCGCTGGACGGGCTCCCGGTGGCGTTCCCGGTGCGGGCGTTCCCCCGGGTGGCGGTGTGCGGTCCGCCGGAGTCGGCGCGGTCGGCCGCACGGGCGATGGTGGCCCAGTTGGTGACGCTGCACGCGCCGGACGATCTGGTGGTCGCCGTGGTGGCGGGCCCGGAGGCGGTGGGGCACTGGGAGTGGACGAAGTGGCTGCCGCACACGCAGGTGCCGGGGCAGGCCGACGGGGCGGGCTCGAAGCGGCTGTTCGTGGCGGACCCGGCCGATCTGGAGCCGTTGCTCGCGGACCGGCTGGAGGGACGGCCGCGGTTCGGCCGGGAGGGCGGGCCCCTGTCGGACCAGCCGCACATCGTGGTGGTGGTGGACGGGGGCCGGACGGGGCCGGTGCCTGGGGGGCCGGAGGGAGTGCAGGGCGTGACCGTCGTCGAGGTGGTGGAAGGTGAACCCCCCGCATCCCGTGGCGGGCTCACGGTGAGGGTGCGGCCGGGGCTGCTGCGGCTGGAGCCGGGGGCGGGTGCGGCGTACGAGGGCGTACCGGACGGCCTTTCGCTGCCGGCGGCCGAGGCGCTGGCCCGGCAGCTGGCGCCGCTGCGGACGGGCGGCGGAAAGGACGGTGAACCGCTGCTCTCCGACCTGGACTTCACCGAACTGCTGGACCTAGGCGACGCGGACGCCGTCGACGTCGCGCGCACCTGGCGGCCGCGGCCGGCCTCGGAGCGGCTGCGGGTGCCGATCGGTGTCGGCGAGGACGGTCTGCCGGTGATGCTGGACCTCAAGGAGGCGGCGCAGGACGGCATGGGGCCGCACGGGCTGTGCGTCGGCGCGACGGGCTCCGGCAAGTCGGAGCTGCTGCGGACGCTGGTGCTGGGCCTCGCGGTCACGCACTCCTCCGAGACGCTGAACTTCGTGCTCGCGGACTTCAAGGGCGGGGCGACGTTCAGCGGTATGGCGCAGCTGCCGCACGTGGCCGCGGTCATCACCAACCTGGCCGACGACCTGGCTCTCGTGGACCGGATGGGCGACGCGATCCGCGGTGAGCTCCAGCGCCGGCAGGAGCTGCTGCGTTCTGCGGGCAACTACGCGGGGGTCCACGACTACGAGAAGGCCCGGGCGGCAGGTGCGGCGCTGGAGCCGCTGGCCTCGCTGGTGCTGGTGATCGACGAGTTCTCCGAACTGCTCACCGCGAAGCCCGACTTCATCGACATGTTCCTCCAGATCGGCCGCATCGGCCGTTCGCTGGGCGTGCATCTGCTGCTGGCGTCGCAGCGCCTGGAGGAGGGCCGCCTGCGCGGGCTGGACACGTATCTCTCGTACCGGATCGGGCTGCGGACGTTCTCGGCCGCGGAGTCGCGGACGGCGCTCGGGATCCCGGACGCGTACCACCTGCCGTCGGTGCCGGGGTCGGGCTACCTCAAGTCCGGTACGGAGGAGATGACGCGGTTCAAGGCGGCGTACGTGTCGGGGGCGTACCGTGCGGGCGGTCGGGCGCCGGCGGCGGGGCAGGCGCCTGCCGCGCGGCGGGCGGCCCTGTTCCGTGCGATGCCGGTCCCCGTGCCGGAGGCGGACGGCGCGTCTCCGGCCGGGCCGGCGCCGGGGCGGGAGGACGCCTTCGCCGAGACGGTGCTGGACGTGGTCGTGCGGCGACTGGAGGGTCGGGGGGTGCCGGCCCATCAGGTGTGGCTGCCGCCCCTGGACCGGGCTCCCGCGCTGGACCAGCTGCTGCCCGGGCTCGCACCCGCCGCGGGGCGCGGGTTCACCGCCACGGAGTACACCCGGCCCGGCGGGCTGACGGTCCCGCTCGGTCTGGTCGACAAGCCGTTCGAGCAGCGGCGCGAGGTGCTGTACCGCGACTTCTCGGGGGCGGCGGGGCATCTGATGGTGGTCGGCGGGCCGCGGTCGGGCAAGTCGACGCTGCTGCGGACGCTCATCGCCTCGTTCGCGCTCACGCACACACCCGGGGAAGTGCAGTTCTACGGGCTCGACTTCGGTGGCGGCGGGCTCGCCCCGGTGGCGGAGCTGCCGCACGTGGGCCAGATCGCCTCGCGACTGGACCCGGAGCGGGTGCGGCGCACGGTCGCGGAGGTGGCGGGGGTGCTGGCCCGGCGCGAGGAGTTCTTCCGGGCCCGGGGCATCGACTCCATCGCGGCCTACCGGCGCGGGCGGGCTCTCGGCGAGCTGCCCGACGAGGCGTGGGGGGACGTGTTCCTGGTCATCGACGGCTGGGGCGGGTTCCGTGCCGAGTACGAGTCGCTGGAACCGGTCGTCACGGACATCGCCGCACGCGGTCTCGGCTACGGGGTCCATGTGGTGCTCTCGGCGGCGCGGTACATGGAGGTGCGGGCGGCGCTCAAGGACCAGATCCTCGGGCGGCTCGAACTGCGCCTCGGCGACGTCATGGACTCCGAGTTCGACCGGAAGGTGGCGGCCCGGGTGCCGGCCGGGGTGCCGGGCCGCGGCCAGGTGGCGGAGAAGCTGCACTTCATGGCCGCGCTGCCGCGCATCGACTCGGTGACCGACGCGACGGGCCTCGCCGGCGCGACCGCCGCGCTCGTCGGAACGGTGCGCGCCGACTGGCCCGGCCCGCCGGCGCCTTCCGTACGGCTGCTCCCGCTGAAACTGCCGGCGGAGCGGTTGCCGAAGGGGTTCGAGTTCCCGGACCGGGGCGTCGCGATCGGGATCGCCGAGACGGATCTGGAACCGGTGTTCGTCGACTTCGACACCGACCCGTTCTTCCTGGTCTTCGGCGAGAGCGAGTCGGGCAAGACCAATCTGCTGCGTCTGATCACGAAGCAGATCGCGGAGCGGTACTCCCCCGATGAGGCGAAGTTCGTCGTCGGGGACTACCGGCGGGGGCTGCTGGGCGCCTTGCCGGAGAGCCATCTGCTGGAGTACGCGCCGACGGCGGACGCCCTGGGGCGGCACATGGAGGCGCTGGCCGGTGTCTTCGCCCGGCGGCAGCCCCCGGCGGACGTGACACCGCGGCAGTTGCGGGACCGGAGCTGGTGGACCGGTCCGCGGATCTTCATCGTCGTCGACGACTACGACCTGGTCGCGACGGGCGCGGGCGGCCCGCTGGCCCCGTTGGCGGAGTATCTGCCGTTCGCCCGGGACACCGGGGTGCGCTTCGTGATCGCACGCAGTTCGGCGGGGGCGTCGCGTGCGATGTACGAGACGTTCATGCAGCGGATCAAGGAGCTGGGGGCGCAGGGCGTGGTGCTGTCCGGCAACCCGGCGGAGGGGGACCTCATCGGGGCGGTGCGCGGGCATCCGATGCCGCCGGGGCGCGGGTACTTCGCCACCCGGCGGCGGGGCAGTGCGCTGGTGCAGACGGGCAGGCTCCCGGAGCGGCCGTGAGAGCCGGCGACAGCCGCGCGCGGCGTCACGGAAGCACAGACGGGCGCCGTTCGCCGGGAGTTCGGCGACCTGGCCAAAGGCCGCGGCGGGGCCTGTACGGTGCCGTGCAGAGCCACGTACGGAGAGGAACCGTTGACCATGGGAACGCAGGCGGAGAAGGACGAGCTGTACGCACTCGACATCTCGGGGGTGGAATGGCTGAGCGCGCCCGGCACCGAGGAGGCGGAGGAGCGCGTGGAGATCGCGCACCTTCCGGGCGGGGCCGTGGCGATGCGGTCCTCGCTGGATCCGGAGACCGTGCTGCGGTACACGGAGGCGGAGTGGCGTGCGTTCGTGCTGGGGGCCCGGGACGGCGAGTTCGACCTGACGTAGGTCTGGGCGGCGTGCGGGAGGGGCACGCGCACCGGAACGTGCTCCCCGCACAGCGGGGAGGGGCACGTTCGAGTGAACATGCCCCTCCTGCGGCACGCGGCGCGGCCGCCGGCGTTCAGTACGCCTCGGTGAACAGGCGTGAGGCCTTGAGGTCCGTGGCGCGGTAGTTGTCCTTGCCGGACTCGATGATCCTCGCGACGTGCTCCAGTCGGCCCTTCATGTCGTCGGCCTTGCCCCGGTACTTGCGCTGGAGCACCACGTACGCGGTGTGCGCCTCGCCGTCCCAGGTGTCCGTGACCACCTTGAGCGCGCCGTCCATCTCCTCCAGGTCGCGGCAGATGTTCTGCGAAACGGCGCGGATGCGGTTCGCCATCTCCTGGACGCTCTCGTACCTGACCTTGGTGTGCGGGTCGTGCCCCATCCGGTTTCTCCTCTGACTCGGCTGCGGGGGGGAGGGAATCGAGGCGGTTCAGACGCCGTCGAGCCCCGAGGCGGGTGTCCTGACCACGTGGAAGGCCGCGCGGACCTCCTCGTCGTTGGCGTTGCTGAGGTTTCTTGTGCTGCCCACGGCGTGGAGCAGCACGTTCAGCAGCCGTCGGATCTCGTCGTGGTCCTCGTTGATCACGAGCTGCGCGGACGTGAATCCCGAGGCGCCGGCTCCGGTCCACCCCGCTCCGGCCGTCGCGAGGATGTCGGCCAGTTCCCTGGACTGCGTGGAGACCGCCTCGGCGGTTTTGACGATCTTGTTCCTGGCCTGGATGACCGGATCGTCGGCAAGTCCGAAACCGCCCGCGGGGTTGGTCATGCGGAGGTCCTCTCTCGGTTCGCTGAGGGGTGCGGGCAGGGATGGTCGCACCGGTTGCGGCCACGTCGCTCCGGCCGGTTCCTGATTGCCCGTCACCCGTTGAAGTCCTTGATCACCCTAGCCACTTCACCGCGTCGCGCTGGTCCGCCCGAGCGTCGTGGAACCGCTTCGGCGGGTCACCGACGGTGCGGAACGCGGCGCCTGCGGAGGTCGCGCGCCACGGTCGCGGCGCCGGCCACCACACCGACGAGCACGGCCGCCGCGGCGAGTGCGTAGGCCGCGTAGCGCTTGCTCCGTTGCTGCGGGGTCTCCCCCGTCGACAGGTCCGCGGGCTCGGGGGCCCGGGCGGCGGCGGGCGGTGCGTCCGAGCGAGGGGCGTCCTGCGGGGTGTCGTCCCCGGACAGGGCGCGGACCGGATCGACTACACCCCATCCGACGAACGGGTCACGCCCGTTGACGGAGCGTTCTGCCGTCTGTTCGACGCGGGCGATGATCTGCGCCGCCGTCCAGTCCGGGTACTTGGCGCGCATCAGCGCGACGACCCCGGAGACGTACGGCGCGGAGAAGCTGGTGCCGTTGTCGGTGCACTGGCCGTTGCCCGGGACGGTGGAGACGATGTCGACCCCGGGTGCGGCCACGCCCACGAAATCTCCTGCCTGGGAGAAGGGGGCGCGTTCGTTGTTGCGGTCGGAAGCGCCGACGGCGAGGACGCCGTCGAAGGCGGCGGGGTAGGTGCTCCGGCGTCTGCCGTCCCGGCCGTCGTTGCCCGCGGAGGCGACGACCACGATGTCCTCGGCGACCGCGCGTGCCACCGCCCGGCCCAGCACGGAGTCGTCGGCCAGCGGCCTGGTGGTGTCCTGGGAGATGTTGACGACCTGGGCGCCCTCGGCGATCGCGTGGTCGATCGCGGCCGCCATCGTGCTGCCCTCGCCGTTGTGCCGCCCGTCGTTCTGGCGGATCGGGATGACGGTGGCCTCGGGGGCCAGGCCGACGAACCCGGTGCCGGTGCGCGGGCGGGCGGCGATGATGCCGGCGACCTTGGTGCCGTGGCCGACCTCGTCCACGGTCCCGTCGCTGCCGCCGCCGTCGGTGTAGTCGATGCCCGCGGAGGCGTCCACCGCGCCCCTGAGCTGAGGGTTGGTGTCGTCCACCCCCGTGTCGATGACGGCGACGCGGATCCCCTTGCCCCGTGTGTCCTGCCACAGTTCGTCGAGGAGCACCCGCTGGAGCGGCCACGGGCGGCCCTCGAACTGCTCCTTCATCGGGAAGTCGCACGCGCCGACGCCGTCCGGGCGCAGGCCGTCCGAACCTGGAACGGCGTACGCGGCCTGCGGCCCCGCGAGGACGCCCAGTGCCGACGCCGCCACCAGGAGGACCTTTGTCCGGTACGGCATCGCGCTCTCTCCCCCGCGTGTGTCCAGTGGTGTCCGCCTGGCTGGTGATCGGCCGGCTGGTGTGCCCCGCGGCCCTGTCCGGCCGTTCTCAGGAACCCTGAGGCCGGCGAGCGCCGTCGGTGTCGAGCCGGGGGCCCTTGGCGAGGAACTCGGACCAGGCGATCGGGACGAGGACGGGTGTCGTCTTCTCGTAGCCGAGCCTGATCTGCGCCGGGCCGGGACGGGGCCGCCTCTCCGGGCCGTCCCCCGCCTCGCCGGTGCCGGTGCGGGTCCCTTCGGCGTCACTGTCACCGTTAGCCGGGACCGCGTACCGCAGCCCGGTGTCGGTCACCAGGAAGAGTGATCCGTCGCGGCTGGTCTGGCCTTCCCTCACCTGGGTGTAGAGCAGACCGCTGCCCGGGGTGACGTACGTGCTCGTGCCGCCGGCGCCTACGGAGGCGGGGTATCCGGTGCCGGCCCAGGTGCTCAGGGTGGTCCGGCCCCTGCCGTCCGTGCGGCGCAGCACGTTGCAGACGGTGTCGCGGCCGGTGGCGCCCGCGTCGGTGGCGTTGACGCGGACCGCTCGGTGCGCGGGCCAGTGCGCGGCCTGGCCCGCGAAGGGCCCGGCGGCGGGGACGAAGTCCTGGAGGCCGGCGGGACGCGCCTGCCCGGCCAGGTCGAGGCGTGCCGTCTGCGGGGAGTTGATGAGCAGCCAGGCGGTGAACTCGGAGACCTTCCGGACCTCGCCGTCCAGGACGACGTAGTGGGCGGTGCCCCCTCCGTCCCTGGTGCGCAGCACGGTGCCCACGCGGTTCTCGCGCGCGGACAGGTGGCCCTCGATGTGCGCCGGGGCCCCGACACCGCCGGGGACCCTCGGGAAGGCGATCGGGCTGCCGTCGTGCAGGGTGGCCAGCCAGTCGTCGGTGACGGATTGCGGCTGCGCGCTGCCGACCAGGGCGGCGGTGAGGTGGCCGAGGTCCGCGGCGCTCTCGTCGATGCGGTACTTGGTGCCCCGTGCGTCCACGAGATAGCGGGTGCGGTCCTGTCCCCTGACGTACAGGACCTGGCCGCCGGTGAGCCGGCCTGCTCCCTCGGTCAGCCGGTCGTCGCGCGCGGCGAGGACGAAGGCTGCCTTCTGCACGGTGTTCCCCCGGCCGCCGGGCTGGACGCACACGGCCCAGCGCTTGGCGGTGCCCGCGTCCTCCCCCTCCGGCAGCCGGTCGGGGGCGTACGGAATCCCGAGGACCGGCCCGCGCGGGGGCTTCCCCGCGTCGAGGATCTCGTCGGCGACCTGGATGACGCCGTAGTTCTGCGGGTTCAGCAGCAGCCGGGCCGAGGCGAGGTTCAGCACGGGGTGCAGCTGCGTCCTGCGGTCGGCGCCCTTGCCGGTGGTGAGCACGACGTAGCGGGTGGTCGACGTCTTGCCGACGATCACCTTGGCGCCGGGGCTGTCCCAGTCCTCGGGGGCGGCCGGCCGGAACATGCCGTAGGCGCCGAAGCCCGCGAGGATCAGGGCGCCGGCCACGAGCCCCGGGAGAACGGCGCGCAGGGGGCGCGGGGCGCCTTCGTCGGAGCCGGTGGGCGAGGGCTGAAGGAACGCCGCCACCATGCGCCGCTTGGCGAAGGTGTACGCGTTGAGGTCGTCGCGCCGCGATGCCATGAGCCCGTCCGTCTCCCGTGTCCGACCGCACGGCACCGGGAGCGGCCGCGGCCGGCGTCCCGTACCGGACCCCCGATGCCGGACCGGCTCCCTACTATGCCTGTAGATCCAGCGGTGTTGTGGGCCGGGTAGGGTGATCCACCCCGCCGGAGACCTCGGTGGGACGGGCCCGGCGCGGGTCGCGCCGGGAGGCGCACCGGGCCGGATGAACGGGGGGATGCCGCGATGACGGCTTCCGCGACGCGGACGGCTCCGGCCCCGGACACCCGGCCTCCCGAAGCGCCCCGGGCCGGTGCGCCCGGTCCGCCGGCCGGCGGCGGCGGGCGCCTCGCGCGGTGGGGCGGGCGGACGGGATCGTTCGGGCCGTTGCGGCTGCACCAGCTCGTCCTGCTGGAGATCGCGGGGGCGCTGCTGCTCTGCGCGTGGGTCGTCGACCCGCTGCTGCTGGCGCCCGCTTCGGCGCCGGCCGCGTTGCTCGTGGTGTTCGCCGTCGTGCGGCGGCGCCGGCGGTCCCTCCCCGCGCTGCTGCACTCCGTCCTCGCGCTGCGTGCCCGCAGGCGCAGGGCGGAGTCGTCACGACCGGCCCCCGGTACGGAACCGGGCATCGCGCCCGTCGTCGAGTGCGAACCGGCGCTGCGCACGTACGCGTTCGAGGGCCGCGACCGGCGTCCGGTCGGCATGGCCGGCGACGGTACGTATCTGACGGCCGTCCTCAGGATCGACGCGGAGGGCACGGCGCTGCGTCCGGACCGGTCCGCGAGGCCGCTCCCCCTGGCGCTCGTGGGGGACGCGCTCGACGTCGACGGCATCCTGCTGGAGTCGGCGCAGATCGTGCAGCACACCCAGCCGGCTCCCGCGCCGCGGCTGCCGGAACAGTCGCTCGTGACCCGGAACTACGCACCCCTGCAAGCCCAGGCGGGCACCCCGGCGGTCCGGATCACCTGGATCGCGCTGAAGCTGGCCCCGGAGCTCTGCCCGGAGGCCGTACGGGCGCGGGGCGGCGGCCTCACCGGTGCGCAGAAGTGCCTGGTGCGCGCGGCCGACCAGCTGGCCGGCCGGCTGAGCGGGGCGGGGCTGTCCGCGACGGTGCTCACGGAGCAGGAACTCTGCGCGGCGCTCGCCACGTCCGCCTGCGCGGATCCGTCGGTCACGGCGCGGGCGGGCCGGGACGGGGCCGGGGCCCGCCGCACCCGGGAGACCTCGCGCACCTGGCAGTGCGACGACCGGCTGCACACCACGTACTGGGTGCGCCGCTGGCCGGAGCTGGGCGGCGGGGCCCCGATGCCGCAGCTCGTCGCGCTGCTCACCTCGGTCCCGGCCCTGGCCACGACGTTCGCTCTCACCCTGGGACACGGGGACCGGCAGGAGATCACGGTCACCGGACACATCCGCGTCACCGGCCGCGACGACCGGGAACTCCTGGCCGCTCGGCACGAGTTGGAGCGCACGGCGCGCGGCGTGAAGACCTCGCTGGTGCGGCTGGACCACCAGCAGCTGCCCGGAGTGCTCGCCACCCTGCCCCTCGGAGGTACCCGCTGATGTCCGTACCCGTACCGGGCCGTGGCCGACGGGGGTTCGGGCTGACCGGCCCGCGCCGGCCCCGGCACACGGTCCGCCCCGGGCAACTGGCATCGCTGGCCCTGCCGGTCGGCGACGACGGCGTGGTGATCGGCGTGGACGGCGGGGGACGCCCCGCCGTGCTCGGCGTCATCCGGCCCACTCCGTACGACGTCACGCTGATCGGCGGGCTCTGGACGGCCCAGGTGCTCGCGCTGCGGATGGCGGCGACCGGTGCCCGGATCGTGGTCGAGACGGGCCGGCCCACGGCCTGGGAGGGGCTGGTGCGGGCCGCGGGCGGTGACGGCTGCGGCATCGCGCTGCACGAGGTGGGGCGGGTGCCACCGCAGGGCCCCTCGGCCGGAGCGCCGGTCGTCGTCGTGCGGGACTGCGGCATAAGGCCGCCGCGCGGCCGGCTGGCGTCCGCACCGTGGCAGTCGGTGGTGACCCTGCTGCCGTACCTGAGTCCGGTGGCGGCCGGCCTCATGGAGAAGTCCTCCCTGGTCGGCATCCAACGGGTCTCGCCCGACGAAGCCGCGCAGATCGGGCATCTCATGGGTCTGGGACCCGAAGAGACCCGAGCCCTGTCCACGCTGACGGACGGGGTCACCCTCTGGTGCACGCGGAGGGACCGGCAGTTCGTGATGATCCGGGCGACCGACGCGGAATCGGGACTGCTGGGCAGCGCCCGCCGGATGGACTGATGCCCTGCCCCGCCGTGTGCGAATTGGTCGAGTTTCCCTGCGCAGATGTGCGTGTTTGACCGCTTTACGCCTCATTCCCCGCCGTACTCAGCCCACTTGGGAGCAGTACGTGACGTACGGGACAGCGGCCGCGGTGCCGTACGGCCTGCCGTGGCGAGCCCGATGACGATTAGGGTGGGTCCGGGCGCGGCAGAGAACCTGCGGGCAGACAGTGCGCGTCCCAGGGGGAGAGCCGGGCGGTTCGCACCAGGCCCTGTCCGGGGGAACTCCGGGCGGGACCTGAGGGAACGGTCGCCCCCACCCACCACGGCACAAGGGCGCTCGACCACACCAGGAGGCAAAGTGAACGGCGATCGGGACGAGATGCGCGGGGGCTGGAACAAGCCCGTCGACGAGTCGTCCGACGCGGAGCCCGCCGAGATGACGGGTGAGTTCACCATCGACTACACCCCGCCCGCCTGGTACACGCAGAATGCGCCGGGCGACTCCTCGGGCGGCGCCGGTACGCACCTGGCACCGCCCCCGCCGCCCACCGGCGCCCCGGTGTCCGTGCCCGGGCTGCCGGCCGGGAGCGGATTCGAGCCCGACTGGACTCCGGCGCCGCCGGCACCGGTCCAGGGCGCGGCCGCCGAGCCTTCGGTGCCGGGCCGGGGCAGCGCTCCCGACCCCTTCGGGGGCGGCGACGTGGAGAGCGGCGCGACCATGCGGTTCTCGTCCGCCGCACTGAAGCGGGAGATCGCCGAGCGCGAGGCCGCGGCGGACGCCGACGCCGAGGGCACTGCAGAGACCCGTGCCGAGCCGGCGGACGACAGCACGGCGGCCGGTTCCGGACGCGAAGAGGCCGGCGCGGGTGCGGATGCGGATGCGGCGGCCACCGCGCAGGGCGGCTCCCAGGAGGGCGGGGAGGCCGGGGTGGATCCGGACTCCTCCTCGTCCTCGTCGTCCGCCTTCGCGCCGTCCGACGCCCTTCCCGTTCCCGCCGACGCCGTCCCCTCCGACGCGTCCCCCTCCTCCGTGCCGGGGGACGGGTCCCCTGAGGCCGACGGTGACGCGTCCGCAGCCGGCTCCGCGAGCCCCGACGCCTCCGACGACGGCGCGCCCGCCGACGAGCCCGCCGACGCCGTGCCCACGGACGCGGCACCCACGCACCCGGAACCCTCGGATGCCGTGCCCCCGGCCGCCCTCCCGGCTGCGGCCGCCCTCGACGAACCGTCGGCCGGCGCACCCCAGGACAAGGCGCCCGCCCCCTGGACCCCGGCGCCGGCCTCGGGCGGACTGCCGCCGCTGCCGCCGTCGTTCCAGCCCGCGGCGGCGCCGCAGCCCGCGGCACCGCAGCCCGCCTCCCACTGGCCTCCGTCGGCCCCGGTCGACGGAGGAGCGGGCGGCCACGGCTTCCCGCAGGCTCCCGCGGCCCAGACGCCGCAGAGCCCCCAGGCTCCCCCGTTCCCCCAGCAGCCGCAGCAGCCTGAGCCGGTTCAGCCGGCAGCCCCCGGGCCGCAGGGAGGTTACGGCTTCCCCCAGCAGCCGCAGCAGCCTGAGCCGGTTCAGCCGGCAGCCCCCGGGCCGCAGGGGGGCTACGGCTTCCCCCAGCAGCAGCCCCCGCAGGCCCTGCCGGGCGGAGCGCTTCCGGCACAGCTCCCGCCGTCGCCCGCACCCCAGTCGCCGCAGCCGCCGCAGGCCCACCAGTGGTCCGGCCAGCAGGGCGCGGCACTGCCCCCGTCGGCACCTCAGCCACCTCAGCTGCCCCAGGCCCCCGAGCAGCCGCAGCCCCAACCGTCGCAGCAGCCGCAGCAGCAGCCGCAGAGCGGTTACGGATTCCCCCAGGGCGTCCAGCCGCCGGCCCAGCCCACCCCGAATCTGCCCGCGCAGCAGCACGCGCAGCAGCCGTACCCGCAGCAACTCCCGCCCCAGGGAGCGCCGCAGGGAGCGCCGCAGGGCCCGCCCCCCGACCCCCGGGCCGGAAGCGCGTGGCCCATGCCGGTCACCCATGACCAGCGCGAGCGTTCGGTGCCGGGCGCGCCCCTCGGTTACACGGCCGCCGTGGAGCTCTCCTCGGACCGGCTCGTCCGGGGCAAGCAGAAGGCGAAGAGCAGCCGCACCCCCTCCGGCGCGTCACGCTTCAGGCTGGGCGGCAAGAAGGAGGAGATCGAGCGGCAGCGCAAGCTCGACCTGATCCGCACGCCGGTGCTCTCCTGCTACCGGATCGCGGTGATCAGCCTCAAGGGCGGCGTGGGCAAGACCACGACGACCACCGCTCTGGGAGCGACCCTGGCCACCGAACGGCAGGACAAGATCCTCGCCATCGACGCCAACCCCGACGCCGGCACGCTGGGCCGCCGGGTGCGCCGCGAGACCGGGGCCACCATCCGCGACCTGGTCCACGCGATCCCGCACCTCAACTCGTACATGGACATCCGGCGGTTCACCTCGCAGGCGCCCTCCGGCCTGGAGATCATCGCCAACGACGTGGACCCGGCGGTCTCGACCACGTTCAACGACGAGGACTACCGTCGCGCGATCGAGGTGCTGGGCAAGCAGTACCCGATCATCCTCACGGACTCCGGCACCGGACTCCTCTACAGCGCGATGCGCGGGGTGCTGGACCTCGCCGACCAGCTGATCATCATCTCCACCCCGTCGGTGGACGGTGCGTCAAGTGCCTCCACCACCCTGGACTGGCTGTCGGCGCACGGATACGCGGAACTGGTCCAGCGGTCCCTCACCGTCATCTCCGGGGTCCGCGAGACCGGAAAGATGATCAAGGTCGACGACATCGTCCAGCACTTCGAGACGCGCTGCCGCGGGGTGGTCGTCGTCCCGTTCGACGAGCACCTGTCGGCCGGCGCCGAGGTCGATCTCGACATGATGCGCCCGAAGACCCGGGACGCGTACTTCCACCTCTCCGCCCTCGTGGCCGAGGACTTCGCGCGCGCCCAGCAGCAGCAGGGGCTGTGGACGGCGAACGGCGGCAACCCGCCGCCGCAGTACGCCCCTCCGATGCCCGGTCAGCAGATGCCGGGCCAGCCGGCGCCCGGCCAGCAGCCGTACGCACCCCACCAGCCCCAGCAGCCGTTCCCGCAGCAGCAGCCGCCCTACGGCGGGCAGCCGCAGCAGCCCTACCCCCCGCAGCAGGCACCCGGCGCCGGGCAGAACTGGCAGCAGTCGCCGCCCTCGCAGGCACAGTCGTCGGCCGGTCAGGCCGGCCCGCCGCCACCGCAGCAGCACGGCGGACAGCCTGGTCAGCCGGGGCAGTCCGCGCATCCCGGACTCGAGGGCCCGGTGCCGCCGGCGGGGTGGCAGCAGCACCCTCCGCAGCCGCCGCCAGCGCCTCAGCAGTAAGGCGTCAGAGGTCTCGACCAATGAGGGTCCACATCGCTCCGGCGATGGGGACCCTCATTGCATTCCCGCAGACCACACGCCGTTTCGGTGACCGTTGACGCGGCTCGACCACCGCTGATAAACCTTCGCTTCACCAGCTGGCGAACCAGAGATCAACCCGCCTTCTCCGTGCGAGTCCTGACGCGAGGTCCCTGACCATGGTCGAAAGAGTCCCACCGCCCTCAGCCCAGCCACGCTCACGTCCGCGTGTCCTCCTGGCCTCCGGCGCCGCCGCCCTCGCTCTCGCAGCCGGGTCCGTCGTGCCCGGTGTGCCCTTCGGGCCTGCGCCCCAGCAGGCGCAGGCCGCCGACAGCGGCAACAAGACGCTGACCGTCGCGGTCGCACAGAGCGTCGACTCCCTGAGTCCGTTCCTCGCCCAGAAGCTGCTGAGCACCAGCGTCTCCCGGCTCATGTACGACTTCCTGACGAACTACGACCCGAAGGACAATCACGCCGTCCCCGGTCTCGCCACCAAGTGGGAGCCGTCAGCCGACAAGCTGACGTGGACGTACACCATTCGGCCCAATTCCACGTGGTCGGACGGTCAGCAGGCCACCGCGGAGGACGCGGCCTGGACGTTCAACAAGATCATGACCGACGAGGGCGCCGCCCAGGCGAACGGCAGCTTCGTCACCAACTTCAAGAAGGTGACGGCTCCGAGCCCGACGAAGCTGGTCATCGAGCTCAAGGAACCGCAGGCCACGATGGCCGCGCTCGATGTGCCGATCGTCCCCAAGCACGTCTGGGAGAAGGTCAAGGACTTCTCGAAGTTCAACAACGACACGGACTTCCCCGTCGTGGGCAACGGGCCCTTCGTGCTGAGCGACTACAAGGTCGACCAGTACGTGAAGCTCAAGGCCAACAAGGACTTCTGGCGCGGCAGTCCCAAGTTCGACGAGCTGGTCTTCAAGACGTACAAGGACCAGGACGCCGCGGTCGCGGCGCTCCGCAAGGGCGAGGTCTCCTTCGTCGCCGGCTCGCCCGCGCTGACGCCCGCCCAGGCCAACTCGCTCAAGGGCGAGGCGAACATCAAGGTCAACGAGGGGCCGGGCCGCCGCTTCTTCGCGCTGGCCACCAACCCGGGCGCGCAGACCAAGGACGGCAAGAAGTTCGGCAACGGCAACAAGGCACTGCTGGACCAGAAGGTCCGCCAGGCTCTGTTCCTGTCGATCGACCGCAAGACGATCATCGACAAGGTCTTCCAGGGCCACGCCGTCGAGGGCCAGGGGTACATCCCGCCGCGCTTCTCCGAGTACAGCTGGCAGCCGTCGGCGAGCCAGAGCCTCGCCTACGACCCCGCGAAGGCCGGCCGGCTGCTGGACCAGGCGGGTTACGCACTCAAGGGCGGCAAGCGCGTCGGCAAGGACGGCAAGGCGCTCGACCTGCGCATCCTGTGCCACGCCACGGACCCGAACGACAAGGCGATCGGCAAGTACCTCAAGGAGTGGTGGGGCAAGCTCGGCGTGGGCCTCAAGGTCGACTGCCTCGACGACGTCTCCGTGCCCTGGTACGCCGGTGAGTACGACCTCGCCTTCGACGGCTGGTCCGTCAACCCGGACCCGGACTTCGTCCTCGGCATCCACACCTGCGCGGCCCTGCCGGCCAAGGCCAAGGCGAGCGCGGCCACGGACAACTTCATCTGCGACAAGACGTACGACGGCCTGTACAAGAAGCAGCTCGCCGAGTACGACCCCGCCAAGCGGGCAGACCTCGTCGGCCAGATGCAGTCGTGGCTGTACGACTCCGGGTACATGAACGTCCTGGCGTACCCCAACGCCGTCGAGGCGTACCGCACCGACCAGATCAAGTCGATCACGACCATGCCCGAGGCGGCCGGCAACATCTACGGGCAGGACGGGTACTGGAGCTGGTGGTCGGCCGTTCCGGCCGGCAGCGGTGACGGGGACAGCGACAGCGGCTCCGGTTCGAGCTCCACGGGCATCGTCGTGGGCATCGTCGTCGCCGTGGTGGTCCTCGCCGGTGGCGGGTTCCTCCTCTCCAGGCGCCGCCGCACCACCGCGGACGAGCGCGAGTAGCACCGCGGACCGCGGCTGGTTCCCGCGGACGGGATGAGAGCGATCGGCCGACGGGCCCGGGCAGCACCGGGCGCGTCGGCCGTCCCTCCACACGCAACACGAGTAACGAGAGTTCCTATGACAGCTGACAGCACTCCGGCGCTCGTGAAACAGGCGGATGCGGACACGGACGGTCCGGCTACGGCCGCGCCTTCGGCCGCCCGCGGCCCACGGGCGCGCAACACCAAGGCCTATCTCACGTACGTGGCCGGCAAGATCGTCGGCGCGGCCGTCTCCCTCTTCGCCGTACTGGTCACCAGCTTCTTCCTCTTCCGGCTCATCCCCAGCGACCCGGTGAAGCAGATGACCGGCGGCCGCCGCGTCTCCGCCGAGCAACTCGAATCGCTGCGCCACCAGTTCGGCCTCGACCAGCCGATGTGGCAGCAGTTCACCGATTACGTGGGCGACGCCCTCACCGGCGACTTCGGCACCTCGTTCCAGTACCACGCCCCGGTCATCGACAAGATCACCGAAGCCCTCCCGGCGACGCTGCTCCTCACCGGAACGGCGTACGTCCTCTACAGCGCGCTGGGCATCTGGCTCGGCACCCGTACCGCCTGGCGCAACGGGTCGAAGAGCGACCGCTTCCACACCGCGCTCGCGCTCACGCTCTACTCCGTGCCCTCCTTCTGGCTCGGTCTGCTCCTGATCATCGTCTTCTCGGTGGGCGTGGGACCGATCCCGGGCATGTTCCCGACGGGCGGCCTGGAGTCGGGCAACGAGACGGGCTTCGCGTACGTGCTCGACGTCGCGCACCACATGGTGCTCCCCGTGATCACCCTGGTCGCGGTCGGCTACGCGCAGACGCTCCTCGTGATGCGCTCCTCGCTCCTGGACGAGATGGGCAGCGACTACCTGACGACGGCTCGCGCGAAGGGGCTGCGTGACGACACGGTCCGCCGCCGGCACGCCGTGCCCAACGCGATGCTGCCGACGTTCACGCTGATGTTCGTCAACCTCGGCCATGTGGTCGCGGGACAGATCCTGGTCGAGACGGTGTTCTCCTGGCCGGGTCTCGGCGGCCTCTTCTACCAAGGGCTGAGCGTCCCCGACCTTCCGCTCGTCCAGGCGCTGTTCTTCGTCTTCGCCACCGCGGTGATCCTGGCGAACACCCTGGCCGATCTGCTGTATCCGCTGCTCGATCCCCGGGTGGGCCGATGACGACCGAATCCATGCCCACGTCCACGCCGGGGGCCGAGGCCCCCGCGCCCGGGGAATCCGGGCCGGAGGCGGCCAAGAGCCCGGGCGCGCTGGCCCGGGCCCGCAAACGGCGTTCCATGGCCCGGTTCTGGCGGGAGTACCGCAGCCACCGGGGCGGTCTGTGGGGTCTGGCCGGACTCGCGCTGATCGCACTGATCGCGGTGTTCGCTCCCGCGCTGACCGGCTCGGACGCCCAGAGCGTGACCGAGGCGCCGGGCGGTGCGCTGGAGTCGCCGAGCGCGGAGTTCCCCCTCGGGACCGACCAGTTCGGCCGCAGCGTCCTCGCCCTGCTGATCTGGGGGGCGCGCGTCTCCCTCACCGTGGGGTTGCTCGCGGCGTTCCTCTGCGTGGCCATCGGTACGGTCGTCGGGATCGTCGCCGGACACTTCCGCGGCTGGTACGCGACGGTCCTGATGCGGGTCACCGACTGGTTCCTGGTCATGCCGACCCTGGTCCTGGCGATCGCGCTCGCCACCGTGATGGACCGCTCCCTGTGGACGGTCATCATCGCGATCGGCGTCACGACATGGCCGACGACGGCCCGGCTGGTGCGCGCGCAGACCCTCGCGGTGGAGTCCCGCCCCTACATCGAGCGCGCCCGCGCGCTGGGCGGCGGGCACGGGCACATCATGCTCCGGCACGTCCTGCCGAACGTGATGCCGCTCGTCCTCGCGCAGACCACGCTGGTGATCTCCAGCGCGATCCTGACGGAGGCCACGCTGGCCTTCCTCGGTCTGGGCGACCCGACCATCACCTCCTGGGGCGGCATGCTCCAGGACGCGCGCGAGGCCGGCGCGGTGAGCGCGGGCGACTGGTGGTACCTGGCGCCGCCCGGCATCGCCATCGCACTGGTGGCCCTGGCGTTCACGCTGTGCGGCCGTGCCATCGAGACCGTCCTCAATCCCAAGCTGGGGGTGACCCGTTGAGCACGACGCACATCCGCGAGACGCCTCTTCTCGAGGTACGCGACCTGACGGTGACGTACGCCGGCGGGGCGGAGGCCGTACGCGGGGTGAACCTGGAGGTCGAGGCGGGCAGGAAGCTGGGGATCGCCGGGGAGTCGGGGTGCGGGAAGTCCACGCTGGCCCTCGCCCTGCTGCGGCTGCTGCCCGCGGGCACGAAGGTCACCGGCGAGATCCTGCTGAACGGCGAGGACGTCCTCGCCATGAAGTGGGGCCAGGTCAGAGCCGTGCGCTGGGCGGGCGCCTCGATCGTCTTCCAGGGCGCGATGCACTCGCTGAACGCGGTGCACCGCATCGGCGACCAGATCGCCGAGCCGATCGTGCTGCACGCGAGGACGACGCAGGCCGCCGCGCGCAAACGCGCCGGGGAGCTGCTGGAGCAGGTGGGACTGCCCGCCGCCCGGGCGGACGCCTATCCGCACGAACTCTCCGGCGGGCAGCGGCAGCGCGTGATGATCGCGATGGCACTCGCCTGCGACCCTGGCCTGATCATCGCCGACGAGCCCACGACGGCCCTCGATGTGATGATCCAGGCCCAGATCCTGCGCCTGATCGAGCAGCTGGTCTCCGAGCAGGACCTCGGACTGATCATGATCAGCCATGACCTCGCGGTGCTCTCGGAGACCTGCGACCGGCTCGCGGTGATGTACGCGGGGCGGGTCGTGGAGCAGGGGCCCGCTTCCGAGGTCTACGAGCGGGCGCACCACCCCTACAGCAAGGCCCTTTCGGGCGCCTTCCCCCGGATCGGGGACCCGGCCTCGCGGTTCGCGCCCCGGGGGCTGCCGGGCGACCCGCCCGACCCGTCGGCGCTGCCGGCCGGCTGCACCTTCCATCCGCGCTGCCCGGTGGCCCTGGACTCCTGCGCCACGCAGGACCAGGTGCTGCGGGTGGCGGGGCCGGGACGGGAGGCCGCCTGCGTGCTGGCCGGGCCGGACGCCGCGGTCGCGCGGGGCGCCGAGGAAGCAAGGAGCACATCATGACCACCACCACGGACCTGCTCAGCGCGCGGGAGCTCCAGGTCACCTTCCCCGGCAGGCACGGAGCCGACCCGGCCCGCGCCGTGGACGGGGTCGACCTGGACATCAGGCCGGGCGAGATCGTCGCCCTGGTCGGCGAGTCGGGGTGCGGCAAGACGACGCTGGCGCGCTCGCTGCTGGGCCTCGTCCCACCGACGGCCGGGCAGGTCACCTTCGACGGCAAGCCGCTCGACTACGGCAGCCGAGCGCTGAAGGCGTACCGCAAGCGGGTCCAGCTGGTGCTTCAGGACCCCAGCGGCTCGCTCAACCCGCGGCACACGGTGTACGACGCGGTGGCCGAGGGCCTGCGGATCCACCGGTACCCGGGCGACGAGCGGAAGGCGGTGGCCGACGCGCTCTCCCGGGCGGGACTGCGGCCTCCGGAGCGGTTCTTCCTCCGCTACCCGCACGAGCTGTCGGGCGGTCAGCGTCAGCGGGTCGTGATCGCGGGCGCGCTGGTCCTGGAGCCGGAACTCATCGTGGCGGACGAGCCGGTGGCCTCGCTGGACGCCTCCGTCCGCGGGGAGATCCTCGCCCTGCTGCTGCGCCTGCGGGACGAACTGGGTCTGTCCGCGCTGGTGGTCACGCACGACCTCGGCCTCGCGTGGAACATCGCCGACCGGGTGGCCGTGATGTACCTCGGCCGGATCGTGGAGACGGGGGACGTGGAGCAGATCCTCACCGCCCCGCGGCATCCGTACACCCAGGCGTTGCTGTCGGTCCTTCCGGAGGCCGAGGGCGAGCCCGTGGTGCTGACGGGCGAGCCGCCGGACCCCTCCAAGGTGCCGTCCGGCTGCCGCTTCCATCTGCGCTGCCAGGTGCTCGCCTCGGGCGAGGCGGAGCGGGCGGGGGTGGCCGACGCCTGCCGTACGAAGGACCTGCCGGTGCTCGCGGGCGGCGGCGCGGCCCAGGTGGCGTGCCACTGGGCCGCGGCGACGGCGGCGGTGCGGACGTAGAAGGGCGGTGCCGGGGCGGAGGGGAAGCCCTCAGCCCCGGTCGTACGCGGAGATCAGCTCGCTGCACCGCTTCACATCGGCGGCCATCGCCACGAGCAGGTCGTCGATCGAGTCGAACTTCAGCATGCCGCGTACGTACGCGAGGAAGTCCACGGCGACGTGCAGGCCGTACAGCTCGAGGCCGACGCGGTCGATCGCGTACGCCTCCACCGTCCGCTCGGTGCCGTCGAACTGCGGGTTGGTGCCGACCGAGATCGCGGCCGGCATCGCCTCGCCGTTCACGTGCAGCCAGCCCGCGTACACGCCGTCGGCGGGGATCGCGGTGTGCGGCAGGGTCTCCACGTTCGCGGTGGGGAAGCCGAGTTCGCGGCCGCGCTGCGCGCCGCGGACGACGATGCCCTCGACGCGGTGCGGACGGCCGAGGATCTCCGCGGCGCCGGCCACGTCGCCTTCGGCGACCAGGCGTCGGGTGAGGGTCGAGGAGAACGGTTCGCCGCCGCCGGCCTCGCCGCGCACCCGCAGATCGATGACCTCGACGCGGTAGTCGTAGGTGTCGCCGAGTTCGGTGAGCAGCTGCACGTTGCCCGCGGCCTTGTGGCCGAACCGGAAGTTGGGTCCCTCGATGACCAGCTGGGCGTGCAGCTTGTCGACGAGCACCTTCACGATGAAGTCGGCCGGAGCGAGCTTCGAGAACTCGGTGGTGAACGGCAGGATCAGCACCGCGTCCACGCCGAGCTCGGCCATCAGTTCCGCGCGGCGGTGGTGCGGGGCGAGCAGCGGCGGATGGCTGCCGGGCCGGACGACCTCGCTGGGGTGCGGGTCGAAGGTCACGACGACCGAGGGGACCCCCAGCTCGCGGGCCCGCTCGACGGCCCGGCCGATGATCAGCTGGTGTCCGCGGTGCACCCCGTCGTAGGAGCCGATGGTGACGACGCTGCGTCCCCAGTCCTGGGGGATGTCCTCCAAGCCACGCCAGCGCTGCACTCTGACCGCTCCTCGCCCGAACCTGTGTACGTGGGTGTGTCTCTTACGCAGGTCTAAGACTGCCATGCTCACGCCCTGCGGCCTGCATCGGCATGGTCATCGGGGCTCCGGGGGCCTTGTCGTCGTCCGCCGGGGTGCCCTCCAGGGCCTCCACCGTCCGCCGCGCGCTGGGGCCGACGACCACCGCCCACTCCTGCGGGGCGTCGGCCAGCCACCCGATGACGAGGGCGCCGAACCCGGGTACGTCCCGGGCGAGTGCGACCAGCAGCCGGTCGAACAGAGCGGCCCCTTCCGGGGTACGGACCAGCAGCATCCCGGTGCGGTGCACCAGGGCCCGGGTGCGGGCCGGTGACCGCCCGGCGCAGCCGGTCGCGGCGGCGCGCAGCAGCGGCTCCAGCACGAGCGGGTCCCGGTGGCCGCCGCCCTGCTCGAAGTCCAGCAGCACCTCCAGCAGCGTGTCCCGCAGCGGCTGGGACGCGGGGCTGCCGGGCGAGGCCAGCACCGCGGCGATCGAGCCCCGGACCGGCGCCGGCGCGGGGCGCTCCCTGAGCAGTCCGGTCAGCAGGGGAAGCAGCAGGGCCCGTGCGGCCGGCCCGTGCTCCAGCCTGCGCTCCAGGTAGGCGGCGGCGTGCGAGGTGTCCCCGGGGTGGCCGCCGACGTAGGCGCGCACGAGTCCGGCGGCGTGCAGGGCCAGCGCGGGAGCGTCGATCCCGGCGAGCGCGCGCAGCACCTCGCCCGCACCGTCCCCGGGCCGTACGAGCCGTTCCCGGTAGGCGGCCAGCACCGCCTCCGGGTGGGTCGGCAGTGCGACGGCGAGCGCGGCGGCGTCGATGTCCGGCCCGTCCGCGGCGAAGGCCCGCAGGGCCTGCGGCAGATAGCGGTCCCGGGTCTGCGGATCGGCCACGAGCAGGGCGAGCGCGGGTCCGTGCAGATCGGTGTCCGCGGGGCGGCCCAGCAGGGCGAGGGCGGCGCGGCGCAGCAGGGCGCGGTCCGTGTCCCGGGTCAGATGCCCGGCCACGAGCGCTCCGTAGGAGGCCGCCGCGATCCGGCGGGCGCGGCGGTCGTCGTCGCGTGACCAGCGCTCCACGGCCCGGCACAGGGCGGCCGGTTCGTCCTCGGCCAGCGCGGCGAGCAGCTCGTCGGCGCGGGGGTGGCCGGAGGAGACGAGCGCGTCGGTCAGCTCGTCCACGGCCAGGCCCCGACGGGCGTAGAGGAGGGCCTGCGCGGCCGCCGCCACAGTGGGCCGGGGGATCGTTCCCGGCTCGGCCGCGAGCGGGTGCTCATCGGTGAACCAGGCGCACAGGAGCGGCTGGACCGTCCGCGGCTGGGCGGCGAGCCTTCGGGCCACGGCGTCCAGGAACCGCCCGCCGTCGCGGTCGCCGGCGGTTTCCGCCTCGGTCGCTCCGGCGGTTTCGGCGTCGGTCGCACCGGCGGTCCCGGTCACGCCGGAAGTCTCGGCGTCCGTCGCACCGGCGGCTTCGACGTCAGTCACTCCGGCGGTCTCGGCGTCGGTGCGTGAGCGCGGCGGCGGGTCGGCGGGGACGAGGCGCCGGAACAGATCCATCCGGTCGGCCTCGGGCAGCCGCAGCCGTCGCCAGAACCACGGCCCGAACTCGGCGTACGCGCCCCGCGCCCCGCCTCCGCCGGCCGAGCTCCCGACGATGCGCCCGGCCAGCAGCCTGAGCACGCCGAGGTACGGCCGGGCGTCGGGGACCCGCAGCAACGTCTCGGACAGCAGGCGCCCGGCCCACCAGAGCGCGTCGGGATGGGGCAGGGCCCGGACCGGGGCGGCTTCGGTGGGCTCGGGGGCGTGTGCGGGCACGGGGGACTGTGCGGGCGTCGTGGACCCTGCGGACCTTCGGGGCCCGGCGGGCTCGGTCGTGCCTGGGAACGTTCGGGGGCCTGGGAGCTCGGTGGAGCCGGCGGGCACTCGGGACCTCGCGGGCGGTGCGGTACCCGGGCGCGCCAGGGCCTCCACGGGCCCCGCGGCGCCTGCCCGCTCCTTGGCGGACAGCCGGTCCAGCGCGCCGATCAGGTCGGCCAGCCGGTGGGCCAGCGCGGCCGGTCCCTGGCGGCGGCCCAGGAGGAGGAGCGCCTCGATCACCGGGCCGATGCGGTGGCGTGGCACGGGAAGCCTGTGCGGCTGCTCCGGTGCGGACGCCTCCTGCACCGGCACGTCCGGTAGCGACGCTCCCTCGGTCCGCGCTCCCTCGGTCCGCGCTCCCTCTGCCGGCGCCCCGCGTGCGGCCTGCCCGCCCGGGCGGCGCGGGTGCGGCACCCGGCCGCCGCGTTCCCCCGCAACCGCGGCCGCACCCGCCCCGGCCTCCGCATGCCACCGGTGCACCAGTGCCCGCAGCGCCGCGTCCAGGTCGAGATGCGCCCCCTGGACCCAGTCCCCCAGCTCCTCGTGGGCGAACCGGTATCCGGCCCCGGCCGGGACCAGCAGCCCCTCCGTCAGCACCGCAGGCGCCCAGCCCGTGCGCCACGGGAAGACCTCCTCGAACGAGGCCCGGTCCAGCTCCCCCTGCCCCGGCCCCAGGCAGCGCCGGGCCGCTTCGTGGACCTGGCCCGCCACCCGCGCCGCCAGCCGCCGCACCGCCGCCCCGTGCGGCGCGGGACGCCACTGGGCGGCGATCCGGACCGCGATGCGCAGGCACATGAGGTCCATGTGCGCGCCGAAGACCTCCTCGGTGCCGGGCCGGCCGGGGGCGTCCGCCGGCAGGGCCTCGCGTACTTCCGCGAGGAGCCGCAGCGTGAGCGGATGCCGGTCGTGGCCCGGGGCGAGCGCGTCGGGCGGGAGACCGTACCGCTCCCGGGCCCGTTCGGCCTGGCCCACGGTCAGGTCGCCGATGCGGACGGCCGACGGGAGCCGCCCGGCGGGGCGGGCGGGACGGTGCAGCGCGCCGGGCGGGCAGAGCGCGCCTGCGGTCTCCCAGTGCTCGGGCCGGCAGGCGACGACGAGCCGCGCCCCGTGGTCCCGCAGCCAGCCGACCGTGCCCGCCGTCCACCGGGCCAGCCGATGGGCCAGGACGGGCGGCATCTCCTCGGGGCCGTCCAGCAGGACGAGCAGCGGGCTGCCCGCGTCCGCGGCCAGCCTGGCCACCCGTTCGGGGGTGGCGGTCGCCATGTCGCCCACGGCCCCGGCGGCGGTGACGATGCGCCCGGCCTGCTGGAGCGTGCGAGCGATCGCGTCGGCCACCGAGGTGTCGTCGGCGAGCAGATCGGCGCCGCGCAGCCACAGGGTGAGCGCGGGCACCGGGCCTCCGGCCCGGCGTGCGGCGAGCGCGGCGAGCTCGGTGGTGCGGCCGGTGCCAGGCGCTCCGACCAGCCCCAGAACCACCGGCGCCGCCTGTCCGTCGGCGGTGGGGCCGGCCGTCGCGAAGGCGTCGGACTCCGCGGCCACGTGGGGTCGTTCCACCGGGTCGAGCCCTGCGGGCGGTCCCTCCGCGAAGCCGGCCGACATGGCGGTGAGCTGGAGCGCCCCCGCCACGTTCAGGTCGGTGCCGTACCCGGGCACCCCGCGCGCGTTGCGCTCCAGCAACGCGCCCAGCGGGCCGTCCCGGTCCGGGCCGGCCAGGGGCACCGCGCATCCCGCGGCGGCCTGCCCGGTACGCAGGGCGGTGCCCAGGACCGCGATGACGGCGCCGCTGTCCGGATCGAGGACGGGCCCCCCGACGGCCGCGCCGCCGAGCCGGAGCGCGTCGCTGCCGTCCGTGCCGAGGGCCAGTTCCAGCGCCCTGCCGATGGTGTGGGTGCGGCCGTCGGCGGTGTAGGTCGCCTGGGCCGTGCCGAGCACGCGCGCTTCGCGCCAGCCGTGCGCGGCGATCGACACATACGTACCGGCGTCGATCCGCTCCCGCAGGGCGATCGGCAGGGGCGGTACGCCCAGCGACTCGGGCCCGCCGGTGGGCAGGAGCGCGAGGCCGAGTTCCGGCAGAGCGGCGAGGCCGGAGGCCTCGACGCGGCAGGTGCGGCCGTCGGCGCCGTGCAGGAGGAGGTGAGGGAGTCCGGCGACCGCCTCGTGGCTGGTCACCACCGTGCCCCGGTCGTCCGCGACGAAGCCCGTCCCCCGCGGCCGGCCCGCCGGATCGCACAGTCGTACCAGCGTCGCCCGGTCCCCGCATCCCATGATCCGACGTTAGGGCCGCGGTGATCGACACGAGAAGCGATCAGGGTAAAAGCGCCCCGTGCGCACCCCCGATTCACTCCGAGCGCCTGCCCGTTGGGGTGAATCGAGGGCGTTCGCCGGACAGAATCCGGTGGGGGGTCGTGGAGCGGGCACAGGGGGCACTGCCCGCTCCACGGGAGGACCCGCAGGCCCCGGAAGGGTCAGGCGAAGACGGCGAGGCTCTTGGCCTTGCCCTTCTGTTCCTCGACGAGGACCAGGAACCGGCCGTCGGGCCCGAACACCGCGACCGGACCCGGCGGGTACGCGGGCATGTCGAGCCGCACCCCGTTGAGGAGCAGCTTGGCCCGCCTCTCGTCGACGTCCCAGCGGGGGAACGCCGAGTCGGCGGCCTCGGCCACCGGCATGACGACGAGCTCCTCCTGGTGCTGGTCGAGCGTCCGGGCGGCGTCGATGCCGTACGGGCCGACACGGGTACGCCGCAGAGCGGTCAGATGACCGCCCACGCCGAGCCCGGCGCCGAGGTCGCGCGCGATGGCCCGGATATACGTACCGGAGGAGCAGACCACCGAGACGACGAGGTCGACCACCGGGGTGCCGTCCTCGGCGACGGCGGGACGGACGTCGTAGACGTGGAAGGACGAGATGGTCACCGGCCGGGCCGGGATCTCGAACTCCTCGCCGCCGCGCACGCGCGCGTACGACCGCTTGCCGTCGATCTTGATGGCGCTGACCTTGGACGGCACCTGCATGATCGCGCCGGTCAGAGCGGCGACACCCGCGTCGATGCCCTCGCGCGTCACCCCGGAGGCGTCCGTGGACGAGGTGATCTCGCCCTCCGCGTCGTCCGTGACGGTGTCCTGGCCGAGCCGGATCGTACCGAGGTACTCCTTCTCGGTCAGCGCGAGGTGGCCGAGGAGTTTGGTGGCCTTCTCGACGCCGAGCACGAGCACGCCCGTCGCCATCGGGTCCAGCGTGCCCGCGTGGCCGACGCGGCGGGTGCGGGCGATGCCGCGCATCTTGGCGACGACGTCGTGCGAAGTGAAGCCGGACGGCTTGTCGACGATGACAAGGCCGTCCGGCGTTTTGTTCTGCGTCATGCGGAAGGTGAGTCCTCGTCCTCGTCCTCCGGCTTGCGGTACGGGTCCGCGTCGCCCGCGTACGCGGCGCCCGAGGACGCCTCGCGCACCTTGGCGTCCGAGGCCCGCGCGCGGTCGAGGAGTTCCTCGATCGCCTTGGCGTTCTCGGGCAGCGCGTCCGCCACGAAGGTGAGGGTGGGGGTGAACTTCGTCCCCGCCGCCGAACCGACCGCGGAGCGCAGGATGCCCTTGGCGCTCTCCAGGCCGGCCGCCGCGCTCGCCCGCTCCTCGTCGTCGCCGTAGACCGTGTAGAAGACCGTGGCCTCCCGCAGGTCGCCGGTGACGCGGGTGTCCGTGATGGTCACGTGCGTACCCAGGCGCGGATCCTTGATTCCACGCTGCAGTTTCTCGGCGACCACCTCCTGGATGAGGTCCGCCAGCTTCTTAGCCCGCGCGTTGTCGGCCACTGGTCCGTCTCCTTGCTCAATCGTCTTCGTCGCTGTGCAGCCGCCGTCGTACGGACAGCAGTTCCACCTCGGGCCGGCCGGCGACCAACCGCTCGCACCGGTCGAGCACGTCTGTGAGGTGTCCGGTTTCCCCGGAGACCACGGCGAGGCCGATCTCGGCCCTGCGATGGAGGTCCTGCCCGCCCGTCTCCGCCACGCTCACCGCGTACTTGCGCTGGAGCTCGGCAACGATCGGACGGACGATGGAACGCTTCTCCTTCAGCGACCGTACGTCGCCGAGAAGCAGATCGAAGGACAGTGTCCCCACATACATGTATGTCCGGATGTCCCGCCGGTTCGGGTTCGCGCCCCGCCGGTGATTGGCAGGGACACAAGAACCGTACACGGAACGGCCGGGGCCGATCGACGGATATACGTCCCGTCGACCGGCCCCGACTGTTGAGGTACGGGTCAGCCTCGCGGCTTCTCGCGCATCTCGTACGTCGCGATGACGTCGTCGATCTTGATGTCGTTGAAGTTTCCGAGGTTGATACCGCCCTCGAAGCCTTCGCGGATCTCGGTGACGTCGTCCTTGAAGCGGCGCAGACCGGAGATGTTGAGGTTCTCCGCGATGACCTTGCCATCGCGCAGCAGGCGCGCCTTGGTGTTGCGCTTGACCTCGCCGGACCGGACCAGCACACCGGCGATGTTGCCCAGCTTGGACGAGCGGAAGATCTCGCGGATCTCCGCCGTACCGAGCTCGACCTCTTCGTACTCCGGCTTGAGCATGCCCTTGAGGGCCGCTTCGATCTCTTCGATCGCCTGGTAGATGACCGAGTAGTACCGGACGTCCACACCTTCGCGGTCGGCCATCTGCGCGGCACGCCCTGCGGCGCGCACGTTGAAGCCGATCACGATGGCGTCGGAGCCGGTCGCCAGGTCGATGTCCGACTCGGTGACCGCACCCACACCGCGGTGCAGGACCCGGATGTCGACCTCTTCACCGACGTCGAGCTGGAGCAGCGAGGACTCGAGAGCCTCCACCGAACCGGACGCGTCGCCCTTGATGATGAGGTTGAGCTCCTGGACCAGACCGGCCTTGAGCGCCTCGTCCAGGTTCTCCAGGGAGAACCGGACACCCTTGCGGGCGAAGTTGGCGTTGCGCTCACGCGCAGCACGCTTCTCGGCGATCTGACGGGCCGTGCGGTCCTCGTCGACGACCAGGAAGTTGTCGCCGGCGCCCGGGACGTTGGTGAGACCCAGCACGAGGACGGGGGTCGAGGGACCCGCTTCCTCGACGTTCTCGCCCTTGTCGTCGAGCATCGCGCGGACTCGGCCGTACGCGTCGCCGACCACCATGGTGTCGCCGACCCGCAGCGTGCCTCGCTGGACCAGGACGGTCGCGACGGCACCGCGGCCGCGGTCGAGGTGGGACTCGATCGCAATACCCTGCGCGTCCTGCTCCGGGTTGGCCCGCAGGTCGAGCGAGGCGTCGGCGGTGAGGACGACGGCCTCCAGAAGAGCCTCGATGTTGAGGCCCTGCTTGGCGGAGATGTCGACGAACATCGTGTCGCCGCCGTACTCCTCGGCCACCAGACCGAACTCGGTGAGCTGACCGCGCACCTTGGTCGGGTCCGCACCCTCGACGTCGATCTTGTTGACCGCGACCACGATCGGCACGTCGGCCGCCTTGGCGTGGTTCAGCGCCTCGATCGTCTGGGGCATCACACCGTCGTTCGCCGCCACCACGAGGATCGCGATGTCGGTGGACTTCGCACCACGTGCACGCATGGCGGTGAACGCCTCGTGACCCGGGGTGTCGATGAAGGTGATACGGCGGTCCTCGCCGTTGACCTCGGCGCCGACCTGGTACGCACCGATGTGCTGCGTGATGCCGCCGGCCTCGCCCGCAATGACGTTCGTCTTGCGGATCGCGTCCAGCAGTCGGGTCTTACCGTGGTCGACGTGACCCATGACGGTCACGACCGGCGGACGCGAGACCAGGGCCTCTTCGCCGCCCTCGTCCTCGCCGAACTCGATGTCGAAGGACTCGAGCAGCTCGCGGTCCTCCTCCTCCGGGCTGACGATCTCCAGGACGAAGTTCATCTCGTCCGCGAGGAGCTTCAGCGTCTCGTCGGAGACGGACTGCGTGGCAGTGACCATCTCGCCGAGGTTCATCATCACGCCGACGAGCGACGCCGGGTTGGCGTTGATCTTCTCGGCGAAATCGGTGAGGGAGGCACCGCGCGACAGCCGGACGGCCTGTCCGTTGCCGCGAGGCAGCATGACGCCGCCCACCGACGGGGCCTGCATGGCCTCGTACTCCTGGCGCCTCTGCCGCTTCGACTTGCGGCCACGACGCGCGGGGCCGCCGGGACGGCCGAAGGCGCCCTGCGTGCCACCACGGCCACCGGGGCCGCCGGGACGGCCGCCGAAGCCGGGACGACCGCCGAAGCCGCCGCCACCACCGGGACGGCCTGCGCCGCCACCGCCACCGCCGCCACCGGGACGACCGGCGAAACCGCCGCCACCGCCACCGGGACCGGCCGGACGGCCTGCGAAGCCACCGCCCGCGGGACGGCCTGCGCCGCCACCGCCGCCGGGACGGCCGCCGCCGCCGGGACCACGGCCACCGCCGGGGCCACCACCGGGACGCGGGCCGGCAGCGGGACGCTGCGGCATCATGCCCGGGTTGGGACGGTTACCGCCGGCGCCGGGGGCGCCGCCGGGACGAGGGGACTGCGGGCGCGGCATGCCGCCCGGAGAGGGACGTGCACCGCCCTGGCCCTGCGGGCGCGGGGCGCCGCCGGGGCCGCCCTGCGGACGCGGGGCGCCGGGGCGCTCCGAGCCGCCACCGGGACGCGGGGCGCCGCCGGGACGGGGGGACTGCGGACGGGCCATGCCCGTCGAGCCACCGGAGGTGAAGGGGTTGTTGCCCGGACGGGGACCGGCCGGACGGGCGCCGCCGGGGCGCGGGGCGCCCTGGCCCGCGGGGCGGGCGGGACGCTCGGCGCCACGCTCTCCACCACGGCCGCCGTCGCGCTGGCCACCGTCACGGCCGCCGTCGCGCTGACCGCCGGCCGGGGCCGGACGGGTGGCGGGACGGGGACCCGGGGTGGCGCCCGCGGGACGCGGGGCCTGCTGCTGCGGCGCTGCCGGCTGGGCCGGAGCCGGAGCCGAGAACTCGGCTGCGGGGACCGGGGTGACCGGAGCGGCCTTGGGCGCCGGCTTCGGGCCCGGACGCGGGCCCGCAGACGGTGCGGAAGGTGCGGCGGGGGTGCTGCTCGGGGCCTCGGCGGCGGCCGGCTTGGGGGCCGGGACGCCGGGCTTCGGGGCAGCGGGACGTGCCGCGGCGGCCGGGGAGGGCGCTGCGGGCTTGGCAGGGGCGGCCTTACGGGGCGCGCCAGGCTTTGCAGCGGACTTGCCGGCGTTGCCGCCGGGCCCCTGCAGTGCGTCAGTCAACTTGCGTACAACCGGCGCCTCGATCGTCGAGGACGCCGAACGTACGAACTCACCGAGTTCTTGGAGCTTGGCCATGACGACCTTGCTCTCCACTCCGAACTCCTTGGCGAGTTCGTATACCCGGACCTTAGCCACTTCGCTCCTTTTAGGTCCGGGTTACCGCCGGACCGTCGCTACTTCATGGGCGTACTCATCGCGTACTCATCGAGTGCTCATCGCAATCTCGACCTACTTCCAACTCGCGAGGTACCTGACCGCACGGGGACCCGTGCCGTTCAATTTCTTACGGTGTCACCCGCTCGACGAACCGCTGCACCGCAGCGGCGTCGAACGGCCCCTTGGCCTTGAAGGCCCGGGGGAAGGCCCGGCGGCGAACCGCCAGGTCCAGACAGACAGAGACGGGGTGTACATAGGCACCCCGGCCGGGCAGCGTACCGCGAGGATCGGGGACGCATGCATCCTCGTCCACCACGATGCGCAGCAACTCGCTCTTGGCCGCTCGCTCCCGGCATCCCACACAGGTTCGCTCGGGGCAAGCGCGGGCGTGCGTCCGGCCAGACACCTTTAAGTCTACCTCCCCGCACCGACCTCACCCCTTTGGGGCAAGAATCGAACGGATGTTGTCGTGATCTCAGCGGCGTGGCGACGAGATCTATTCCCTGCCGCGCCGTCGGTCCGGTCCGGGCGGACCCGTCCGGACCGTCATGGCTCAGCGTCGCTCGGAGCGCTCCCGGGCCCGCTCGGCCCGCTCGCGGTCCGCGACGTCGCGCTCGGCGTCGGTCTCGGTGTCCGGGCGGATGTCGATGCGCCAGCCGGTCAGGCGGGCGGCGAGACGGGCATTCTGCCCCTCCTTGCCGATCGCCAGCGACAGCTGGTAGTCCGGCACGGTGACCCGGGCGGAGCGCGCGCCGAGGTCAACGACCTCGACCTCACTCACCCGTGCGGGCGACAGCGCGTTGGCGACCATCTCGGCCGGGTCGTCCGACCAGTCCACGATGTCGATCTTCTCGCCGTGCAGCTCGGCCATGACATTGCGCACACGTCCGCCCATCGGGCCGATGCAGGCGCCCTTGGCGTTCAGGCCCGAGCGGGTGGAGCGGACGGCGATCTTGGAGCGGTGGCCGGCCTCGCGGGCGATCGCGCAGATCTCGACGGATCCGTCGGCGATCTCCGGGACCTCCAGCGCGAAGAGCTTCTTCACGAGGTTGGGGTGGGTCCGCGACAGCGTCACGGAGGGGCCCCGGACGCCCTTGGCGACCCGGACCACGTAGGTGCGCAGCCGCAGGCCGTGGGTGTACTCCTCGCCCGGGACCTGCTCCTGCACCGGCAGGATGGCTTCGAGCTTGCCGATGTCGACCAGGACGTTCTTCGGGTCCTTGCCCTGCTGGACGACGCCGGTCACGACATCGCCCTCGTGGCCCGCGTACTCACCGAAGGTTCGGTCGTCCTCGGCGTCGCGCAGCCGCTGCAGGATGACCTGCTTGGCGGTGGTCGCGGCGATCCGGCCGAAGCCCGACGGGGTGTCGTCGAACTCCTTGGGCTCCTGGCCCTCCTCGAGGTCGGCCGGGTCCTCCTTGGCCCACACGGTCACATGGCCGCGCTCGTCCAGCTCCACGCGCGCCTTGCGGTAGCTGCCGTCCGTGCGGTGGTACGCGATGAGGAGGGCCGACTCGATCGCCCCGACGAGCACGTCGAACGGGATCTCCTTGTCCTGCGCCAAGCCCTTCAGAAGCTTCACATCGATGTCCACGGCTACGCCTCCTCTTCCTTCTTGTCCTTGCGGTTGAATTCCAGCTCCACGCGCGCCTTGGCGATCTCGGCGAAGGCGATCCGGCGGGACGTGGGCTTGCGGCCCTTGACGCCCGGCACCTCGAGATCGAGACCTTCTTCGTCGACCGCGAGGATGCGGGCGACGAACTCGTCGCCCTCGACCGGGGTCAGCCGGGCCAGGCGGCCGGTGGCGCGTACGTAGTGGCGGTGCTCCGTCAGCGGGCGGTCGGCACCGGGAGAGCTGACCTCCAGGACGTACTCGTCCTCGCCCATCACGTCGGTCTCGTCGAGCTTCTCCGAGATCGCGCGGCTCAGATCCGCGCAGGCGTCGAGCTCCACGCCGTCCTCGGAGTCCACGATGACTCTCAGCACCCGGCGGCGGCCGGCCCGGGACACTTCGATCTCTTCCAGATCCAGCTGCTCCGCGCTGACGAGCGGTTCTACCAGCCCGCGCAGCCTCTCGCTCTGGGTGGTGCTCATCCGGGTGACTCCTCGGCCGCGTGTGCTGTTGTGGGGATCCTCGTGTGTCTGGTCAAAGGGTATCCGGTCCCAAGGGGTGTTGCTGTCCGTCGGCCCTCCGGGCGCGGGTACGCTCACCAACAGTGATCACTTCCGGACAGATCCAGTCAAGACAGGTCCAGGCCCGAAGGAGAACAAGTGCGGCGCACGGGGACGACGCGCAGGGGAGCGCTGACCGCGACGGGAGCGATCGCCATGGGGGCGGTGCTGGCGGGGTGCGGCGGCGATGACGGGCGCGCCGGGCCCGAGAAGTCCGCACGGCCCGGCGCCCGGACCGCGGCGGACCGTTCCCCGGCGGAGGTGTCCTTGCGGGCGGCCGCCCGCTCCGTGAGCACCGCGCTGTTCGCCCAGTACGAGGCCGTGGTCGCGGCCCATCCGGAGACCGCGGCCGGGCTCACCCCGCTGCGGGACGCGGTGCGCGCCCACATCACGGCCCTCGGTCCGGGTGACACCCTCGGTCTCGTCCGGACCCGGCCCGGCACCGGTGGCGCCGGGGCGGCGGTCAGGGAGCTGGCCGCCGCGGAACGCCGCGCCGCCGCCTCGCACACCGAGGCGCTGATGAAGGCTCCGCCGGAGCTCGCCCGGCTGCTCGCGTCGGTCGCGGCGGCGGCCTCGGCCCACGCCTATCTGCTGACCGCACTGGCCAAGGAGACGAAGGCATGAGCGAGGACGGAACGCTGGAGGGCGCACAGGCGGCCCTGGCCGCCGAACACGCGACCGTGTACGGGTACGGAGTGGCGGGCGCCCGGGTCCCGTCCGACCGCCGCGCCGAGGCCACCGCCGCGCACCACGCCCACCGGGCGCGACGCGACGCGCTGGTCCGCACGGTGCGCGACCTGGGCGGTGAGCCGGTGGCCGCGGGCCCTGCCTACGCCCTGCCGTTCGCCGTACCGGACGCCGCCGCGGCCGTGCGCCTGGCCGCCGTGCTGGAGGACCGGGTCGCCGATGTGTACTCCGACCTCGTACGGGCCTCCGAGGGCCCGCTGCGGCGGTCCGCGGCGGACGCGCTGCGGGAGGCAGCGGTGCGGGCGGTCCGCTGGCGCGGCAGCGGCGTACCCTTTCCCGGGCTCGCCGAGCGGGCCGCGGACGGATCCCGCACGGACGGGACCGGTCCGGCGGACAAGGCGGCGGAGGCCGGCGCGGAAGCGGGGCCCGACGCCGGGCCGGCCGGCCCGGCGCACTGAGAAGGCTCTGAAAGGGAACACGGCACGTATGGGTTTTGAACCGCCGCAGCGTCTGGTGCGAGCGCTCGGCGAGTCGTACGGGGATACGGCCGCCGGGGACTGGCTCGCGGGGCTTCCCGGGCTGACCGAGCAGGCGCTGGCCGCGACCGGCCGGGGGACGACCGTGGAACGGGTCGCCGCCCCGGGCGGGCGCAGCAGCCTGGTCCTCCTGGTACGGGACGCCGACGGCACCCCGGCGGCCCTGAAGCTCGCCCCCGCCGGAGCCGCCCCGGAGCTCGAGAGGGCCGCGCTGGCGCACTGGAACGGCTGGGGCGCGGTGAAGCTGATCGCGTCCCCCTCCGGGGCCGCGGGGGGCGCCCTGCTGCTGGAACGGCTGCACCCCGAAGTGTCGCTGCGCTCGCTCCCGGAGGCGAAGGCGCTCCTGGAGGCGGCCGGGACGGTGCGGCGGCTGTGGGTCGACCCGCCGGCGGGGCACTCCTTCGAGACGGTCGCCGGGCGGACCGGGCTGCGCGTGGACGCGATGCGGGCGTCCGCGGCGGCCGATCCGGCGCTGGAGCCCCTGGTCTCGGCGGCGCTGGCGGCCCGCGAGGAACTGGTCGCCCACTCCCCCGAGACCCTGCTGCTGCACGGCAACTTCCGGCAGAGCAAGGTGCTCTCGGGCGAACGCACGCCCTGGCTCACGGTCGGCCCCGAGCCGGTGGTCGGCGAGCGGGCCTACGATCTGGCGCGCCTGGTGCGGGACCGGGTCGAGGACCTGATCGCCTCGCCCGGTGGCGCGATGACCGCCCGGCGCAGGATCAAGAAGCTCGCGGACGCGCTGGACGTGGACCCTGAACGGCTGTACGGCTGGACGCTGTTCCGCGCCGTGGAGTCCGGAACCCGGGCGCTGGCGGCCGGGCGCCGCCAGGAGGGCGAAGTGACGCTGGAGTTCGCGGGCTGGCTCTGAGGGACCGATACCGAAAGGTCCCGCGCGCATCCTCGGTCTCTCCTGGCGAAACGGCCCCGCACGCATCCTCGGTCCCTCACGCCGAAGGGCCCCGCACGCATCCCGGGTTCGGATCCGTGCGGGGCCCTTCGGCGTATGACGGGCTATCAGTCCTGGGCGGTGAGGCGGGCGATCGCCTCGTCGACCGTGAGCTCCTCGCGCTCGCCGGTGCGCCGGTCCTTCAGCTCCAGGACGCCCTCGGCCGAGCGGCGGCCGGCGACCAGGATCTTCGGGACGCCGATGAGCTCGGAGTCGGTGAACTTGACGCCGGGCGAGATGCCCGGGCGGTCGTCGACCAGCACGCGCAGGCCGGCGGCGTTCAGCTTCTCGGAGACGTCGAGCGCGAGTTCGGTCTGGAGCGCCTTGCCGGCGGCGACGACGTGCACGTCGGCCGGGGCGACCTCGCGGGGCCAGCACAGGCCCTTGTCGTCGGCGGTCTGCTCGGCGAGGGCGGCCACGGCGCGGGAGACGCCGATGCCGTACGAGCCCATCGTGACGCGGACGGGCTTGCCCTGCTGGCCGAGCACGTCGAGGGAGAAGATGTCGGCGTACTTGCGGCCGAGCTGGAAGATGTGACCGATCTCGATCGCGCGGTCCACCTGGAGGCCGGCGCCGCAGTTCGGGCAGGGGTCCCCCGCCTCGACCACGACGACGTCGAGGTAGTCGTCGACCTCGAAGTCGCGGCCCGCGACGACGTTCCTCGCGTGCTTGCCCTCCTTGTTGGCACCCGTGATCCAGGCGGTGCCGGCGGCGACGCGCGGGTCGGCGATGTAGCGGACCTTCTCCAGCCCCTGCGGGCCGACGTAGCCGCGGACCAGGTCGGGACGGCCCACGAAGTCCTCGGCGGTGACGAGCTCGACGACGGCCGGGGCGAGGTGCTCGCCGAGCTTGCCGAGGTCGACCTCGCGGTCGCCGGGCACGCCCACGGCCACGATCTCGCCGTCGACCTTGACCAGGAGGTTCTTCAGCGTCGCGGAGGCCGGGACGCCGAGATGGGCGGCGAGCGTCTCGATGGTCGGGGTGTCGGGGGTGTCGAGCTCCTCGACGGGGGCGGTCGCCGAGCCGTCGACCGGGGTGGCCTTGTAGGTCACGGCCTCGGTGTTGGCGGCGTAGTCGCAGTTCGGACAGTCGACGAAGGTGTCCTCCCCGGCGGGCGCGGGGGCGAGGAACTCCTCGGACGCCGAGCCGCCCATGGCGCCGGAGACCGCGGAGACGATGCGGTGGTCGAGGCCGAGCCGCTCGAAGATCCGGATGTAGGCGGCGCGGTGCAGCTGGTACGCCTCGGCGAGACCCTCGTCGGTGGTGTCGAAGGAGTACGAGTCCTTCATCTGGAACTCGCGGCCGCGCAGCACACCGGCACGGGGGCGGGCCTCGTCGCGGTACTTGGTCTGGATCTGGTACAGGATCACGGGCAGGTCCTTGTAGGACGAGCACATGTCCTTGACGATCTGGGTGAAGATTTCTTCGTGGGTGGGGCCGAGGAGGTAGTCGGCCCCCTTGCGGTCCTTGAGCCGGAACAGCAGGTCGCCGTACTCGTCGTAGCGGCCGCTCGCCTCGTACGCCTCCTTGGGGAGCAGCGCGGGGAGCAGGACCTCCTGGCCGCCGATGGCGTCCATCTCCTCGCGGACGACGCGGGTGATGTTCTCCAGGACCTTCTTGCCGAGCGGCAGCCAGGACCAGATGCCGGCCGCCGTGCGGCGTACGTACCCGGCGCGGACGAGCAGCTTGTGGTTGAGCGTCTCGGCGTCCGCCGGGTCGTCGCGCAGTGTCTTGATCATCAATCGGGACATGCGCTGGACCTGGGCCATGATGAACTCCTGCTCGGAAGGGTGATGGGCCCGAGGTTAGCCGGGCGGCACCGGCGGGCGGAAATCGATTGTCCCGGACCGGCCGCCACACGGGGGGCGGGTGAGCCGGCGGGGTTGGGTGCGTGCAGCCGCGAGGCGGAGGACCGAGGCATGGCGCAGGTGGCCTCCCCCAACTCCGGCGAACCCGGGAGCACGGGGGGCCATGGTGATCGACGACCATGCCGGAGGGGGCCCTTCCCGGTTCGAGCGAAGCCGCGAGCCGGGAGGGGGCGTGCCCAGCCCCGCAGCGTCGCCCCATGGGACGGCCGGTCTCAGGCGGGGGTGCGGCGGAGCAGCGGAAGCGGTGCTCCCATCACCGCGTACGGCATGGGAGCACTGGGGAAGCGCACCTGGCGGGCCAGATCCCGGTAACCGAGCGAGCGGTACAGACCGCGGGCCGGGCTCTCCGTGTCGATGGCGGAGAGGATCGAGCGGGGCTGGTCGACCGCGTCGGTGATGGTGGTGATGAGGGTCCGGCCGATGCCGCGGTTCTGGAACTCCGGGTGGACGTGGAGTTCGGTGATCACGAAGGAGTCGTCGAGCCAGCCGGCCGTGCCGTTGGCCCGCAGATGGGGCTCGACGACGGTGGACCACCAGTGGACGCGCTCGTTGGGCATGCCGTAGACGAATCCGACGAGGCCGCCGTCCGGGGTGACGGCTCCGAGCGCGCGTGCGCAGGGGTGGTCGAGGTGTCTGAGGACGATGTGGCGGCGTACTTCGACCTCTTCGGGGCCGAGTCCGAAGGCGAGGGCCTGCACGGCCAGCGCCTCGTCCACGCGTGCGGCGAGATCGATCGGGCCGATCCGGACGCTGGGGGTGTGGGGTCCTTCCCCGGAAGCTGCTGCCATGAGCCGACCCTACTGTCCGGGACGGGGCAGGGGGTACGGGCCGGGAGGGGCCGGCGGCGGCGGACCGGAACAGCGCGGTCGTGCGGGCCCAGGAGGGCATGTCCGCGGGGGCTCACCCCAGCACGCCGTGTGGACCCCCGACAGCACGCTCGTGCGGGCGCCCAGCAGCGCGCCCCTGCGGCTCAGAACAGCACGCTCATGAACGCGCCGGTCTCACGGAAGCCGATGCGGCGGTAGGCCTTGCGCGCGGGGGTGTTGTAGTCGTTCACGTACAGGCTGACGATCGGTGCCACATCGGCCAGCGCGTACCGCAGGACGGCCGCCATGCCGGTCTCGGAGTGGCCGCGGCCGCGGAATTCGGGCGCGACCCAGACCCCTTGGATCTGGCAGGCCTGAGCGGTGGTGGCTCCGATCTCGGCCTTGAAGACGACCTTGCCGTCCTCGATCCGGGCGAAGGAGCGGCCGGCGGCGATGAGTTCGGCGACGCGGGCCTGGTAGAGGAGTCCGCCGTCCCCGGCGAGCGGGGAGATGCCGACCTCTTCGGTGAACATGGCGACGCAGGCAGGCATCAGGACGTCCATCTCGTCCTTGCGGACGCGCCGGACGAGGGGGTCGGGCGCGACGTCGGCGGAAGGACTCTCGGTGACCATGAGGGGCTGGTTGGCCCGGACCTCGCGCGCGGGGCCCCAGCCCGGTTCGAGGAGCCGCCACAGCTGCGCGGTGGGCTCGGCGGGCCCCACGATCGAGGAGCAGCGGCGGCCTGCCCTGCGGGCGCGGTCGGCGAAGGCCCGGACGGCCTCGGGGGTGGCGCAGATGGGGACGAGGTTGGCTCCCGAGTAGCAGAGGGAGCGCAGCTGTCCGCCCGCGTACCAGCCCCACATCTCGCCGCCGAGGCGCCAGGGGTCGAGGCCCGCGATCCGGACCCGCGAGGTCACGAAGGCGTTGGCTACGGGTTCGCTCTCCAGCACCGCGAGAGCGGCGCCGAGGTCGCTGGGTTCGAGGACCCGGGTGGTGGTCTGCGTCAACACGAGGGGGCCTCACCATACGGTCTGCTGATTTCCGCACTGTACCCAAAGAGGATGGGACACGCCGCTCGTGCCCGGGAACAGCCCGTGCGGAGGCCGGTGACCCGGCTCACGAGGAGCGCCCCGCGCGGAGGGTTCCTCCGGCGGGGCGCTCTCGTGGATGTCATGGGTCAGCCAGGGGATGTCATGGCTCAGCTGATGGAGACCTGGGGCTCGCCGGAGGCGATGCCGTCCTTCTCCATCTGCTCGGCGATCTTGAGGGCTTCCTCGATGAGCGTCTCGACGATCTTCGACTCGGGCACGGTCTTGATGATCTCGCCCTTGACGAAGATCTGGCCCTTGCCGTTGCCGGAGGCCACGCCCAGGTCGGCCTCGCGAGCCTCGCCGGGGCCGTTGACGACACAGCCCATCACGGCGACGCGCAGCGGGACCTCCATGCCTTCGAGGCCCGCGCTCACCTGGTCCGCCAGCTTGTACACGTCCACCTGCGCACGGCCGCACGACGGGCAGGACACGATCTCCAGCCGCCGCTGCTTCAGGTTCAGCGACTCCAGGATCTGGAGCCCGACCTTGACCTCCTCGGCCGGCGGCGCGGACAGCGAGACGCGGATCGTGTCACCGATGCCCTCGCTGAGCAGGGCGCCGAAGGCGACGGCCGACTTGATGGTGCCCTGGAACGCGGGGCCCGCCTCGGTCACGCCGAGGTGCAGCGGGTAGTCGCACTGGGCGGCGAGCTGCCGGTAGGCGTTGACCATGACGACCGGGTCGTTGTGCTTGACCGAGATCTTGATGTCCCGGAAGCCGTGCTCCTCGAAGAGGGACGCCTCCCACAGGGCCGACTCGACGAGGGCCTCCGGCGTCGCCTTGCCGTACTTCTTCAGCAGCCGCGCGTCCAGCGAACCGGCGTTCACGCCGATGCGGATCGGCGTCCCGGCGTCGTTCGCCGCCCGCGCGATCTCCTTGACCTTGTCGTCGAACTGCTTGATGTTGCCGGGGTTGACCCGCACGGCCGCGCAGCCCGCGTCGATCGCGGCGAAGACGTACTTCGGCTGGAAGTGGATGTCGGCGATCACCGGGATCTGCGACTTGGAGGCGATCGTCGCGAGCGCGTCCGCGTCGTCCTGGGTCGGGCAGGCCACCCGCACGATCTGGCAGCCCGAGGCGGTCAGCTCGGCGATCTGCTGGAGCGTCGCACCGATGTCCGACGTACGCGTCGTCGTCATCGACTGCACCGAAACCGGCGCGTCCCCACCGACCGCCACCGACCCGACCTGGATCTTGCGGCTGACCCGCCGTACGGCGAGCTGGGTCGGAACGGTGGGCATTCCGAGAGAAATCGCAGTCATGCGCTGAGCATCCCCAAGGTGTGGATCAAGGTCCCGAAGTCGGCGGGCTCCGGCCTTCGAGGTTACGGCACCGAGCACGGCGTGGAGCACACCGCGTCCGGGAACCCGGGCAAAATATGGGGTCCCGGACGCGCCGTGCGCATCCGCCGTCACTCGGGGTACGTGCGGCGCTCGGACGGGCCGGTCAGGAGATCTTGACCGGATTGACGACGTCGGCGACCAGGACGAGCAGGGTGAAGCAGATGAACACCCCGGCGACCACATAGGCGACCGGCATCAGCTTGGCCACGTCGAACGGGCCGGGGTCGGGACGCTTGAAGACACGTGCCGTGTTCCGCCGCAGCGCCTCCCACAGCGCGCCCGCGATGTGGCCGCCGTCGAGCGGCAGCAGCGGCAGCATGTTGAAGAGGAACAGCGAGAGGTTGAAGCCGGCCAGCAGGAACAGCATCATCGCGACCTGGTTCTGCGCCGGTACGTCCAGCGTCATCACCTCGCCGCCGATCCTGGCCGCGCCGATGACGCCCACCGGGGAGTCGTCCGCGCGCTCCCCGTCGCTGAAGGCCGCGTTCCACAGGCCCGGGATCTTGGACGGCAGCGCGATGATCGAATCGACGCCGTTCTCGAGCATGTCGCCCATGCGGACCACGGAATCGCCGAAGGAGAGCGGGACGATCTCCGTCTTCGCCGCGAAGCCGAGGTAGCCGGCGGAGACGAACTTCCCCGGGACGACCTCGCCGTCGGAGTCCTTCTTCGCCACGGCGTTCTTCTTGAGCACGGCGTGGAGGGTCTGCTCCTGCCCGTCGCGCCGCACCGTGATCGTGGCGGGGCCGATCGTGTCGCGGATCTTGTCGGACAGAGTGGACCACTCGTCGATCTTCTGGCCGTTGAAGGCGACGATCTTGTCGCCCACCTTCAGGCCCGCCGCCTTCGCGGGTGAGACCGGGTCGGACTTCTTGCAGGTCTCCCGCTTCTCGCTCTGGGAGATCACGCACTTCTGGACGCCGGCGACATCGGTCGTCTGGGTCTGGAACCCGAAGGTCATAGACACACCGAGGAAGATCGCCACGGCCAGGATCAGATTCATGAACGGTCCGGCGAACATGACGATGACGCGCTTCCACGGCTTGCGCGTGTAGAAGAGACGCTTCTCGTCGCCCGGTTCCAGCTCCTCGAAGGCGGCGGATCGGGCGTCCTCGATCATGCCCCGCCACGGCGAGGTGGACCGCGCCTCCAGCTTCCCGTCCGGTCCCGGCGGGAACATCCCGATCATGCGGATGTAGCCGCCGGCGGGGATGGCCTTGAACCCGTACTCCGTGTCGCCCTTCTTCCGCGACCAGATGGTCGGGCCGAAACCGACCATGTACTGGGGGACCCGGATGCCGAACAGCTTCGCGGTCGACAGGTGGCCCAGTTCGTGCCAGGCGATGGAGAACAGCAGCCCGACGGCGAAGACGGCGATGCCGAGAATCGTCAGCAGGATCGTCGTCATACTCATGCGCGCGCCTCCGCGGTGGCCTTGGCCGAGAGTTCCCGGGCCCGGGTCCGTGCCCAGGCTTCCGCTTCAAGGACGTCCGCGACCGTCAGCGAAGTTCCCGTCGCGGGCGTTCCGTGTTCGGACACCACCGCGGTGACCGTGTCCATGATGCCGTTGAACGCCAGCCGCCCGTCCAGGAACGCGGCCACGCACTCCTCGTTCGCCGCGTTGAACACCGCCGGGGCGGTGCCGCCGAGCGTGCCCACGTGCCGGGCGAGGCCGACGGAAGGGAAGGCCTCCGTGTCGAGCGGGAAGAACTCCCACGTGGAGGCCTTCGTCCAGTCGAAGGCGGGCGCCGCGTCGGGGACGCGCTGCGGCCAGCCCAGGCCGATGGCGATCGGTCCGCGCATGTCGGGCGGGGTGGCCTGGGCGAGGGTGGAGCCGTCGGTGAACTCGACCATGGAGTGCACGTAGGACTGGGGGTGGACCACGACCTCGATCCGGTCGAAGGGGATGTCGTAGAGGAGGTGCGCCTCGATGACCTCAAGACCCTTGTTGACCAGGGTGGCCGAATTCACCGTGATGACCGGGCCCATGGCCCACGTCGGGTGGTTCAGCGCCTGTTCCCGCGTGACGTCGGCGAGCTCGCTCCTGGTACGTCCCCGGAACGGGCCGCCGGACGCGGTGACGACGAGCCGGCGCACATCGGCGCGCGTGCCGGCCGCGAGCGCCTGGAAGAGCGCGGCGTGTTCGGAGTCGACCGGGATGATCTGCCCCGGGGCGGCGAGCGCCTTGACCAGCGGGCCGCCGACGATCAGTGACTCCTTGTTCGCGAGCGCCAGCGTGCGGCCCGCCTTCAGCGCCGCCAGGGTGGGCGCGAGACCGATCGAGCCGGTGATCCCGTTCAGCACGGTGTGGCAGTCGCTGCCGGCCAGCTGCGCGGCGGCGTCGGGTCCGGCCAGGATCTCGGGAGGCTGCTCCCCCGCTCCGTACTCCTCGCGCAGCGCCTCGCGCAGGGCGGGCACCGCGTCCGGAGAGGCGACGGCGACCGTGTGCACCCTCAGCCGGCGGGCCTGTTCGGCGAGGAGGGCGACCCGGCCGCCCGCCGCGGAGAGCGCGGTGACGCGGAAGCGGTCGGGGTTGCGCAGCACCAGGTCGATGGCCTGGGTGCCGATGGACCCGGTGGAGCCGAGGATGACGAGATCCCGGCGGCCTTCCACGGCGTCGAAGACGAGGTGCGGGTCGGCGAGGGGGGCGGGGCTGTCGCTCATGCCCCCCATTGTCACCGCATCGGCTGTGCGCGTGGACGGCGCGCCCCCCGCGCCGCGTCGTGGCTGTCCGCTCATCGGCTCTCAGCCCTTCGCCGCGCGGAACTTGGCCCACTGGGCGGCCATGACCTCGGGCGGCACCCCGCCGATGTCCTTGGTGGAGGTGATCTCCGCCCGGAAGGCGAGGGTGGTGGAGCCGACGCGGACGACGGTGAGGTACTCGTACAGCTTCTGCTGCCCCTTCACGTCGAGGATGGTGAAGCGGTACGCCTTCGCCTCGTCGGCCTCGGCCGCGAAGGCGGGGGCCTTGGCCGGTTCGGCCTTCAGGTATTTCGCGGCGGCGACGGCCCGCTGCTCGGTGAACCCTCCGGCGCAGTCCCGGCCGGCCTTGTCGAGGGCCTTCATGACGGAGGCGGCGCCCCCGTTCGCGTAGCTGCGCAGGGTCACGTCGACGGAGACGCCGAGCATCTCGTCCGGGACGTCGACCTTGCGCTGGACCTCGGCGGCCGGGTCCGGGTCGCTGACCTCTCCGGAGAGGCTGACGAGCGGCTGGCAGCCGTCCGGGACGGCGGTGTACGCGTCACCGAGCGGGCCGTCGAGGACGTACTCGGACGCGGTGTACGCCCCGACCTTCTCGCCGTCGGTGAAGGAGGCGGCCTTCAGCCGGGCCTCGTCGGGTGCGGAGGGCTTGGCCGCCGGCGCCTCGGTGTTCTTGCCGCCCGAGGCGGCGCCGCCCGCACCGTCCTCGTCACCGCCGCAGGCGGACACGCCCAGCGCCAGCACGGCCGTGATCCCGACCGCCACCAGCCGGCGCCGTCGGCTCCGCTGGTCCCTCACCCCGTACATGCGTGTCCCCATTCGCTGATCTGCCGGCGTCCGGGGGAGCCTATCGCCCCGGACCGGCCGGGACCCGCCCCTCCAGGAGCCCGGCGAACCCGGCGAAAACCTCGTGGAACCGGGGGAACGTCTTGCGTACGCAGCCGGGGTCGTCGTACGTGATGCCGGGCGTCCGCAGACCGGTGACGGCGAAGGACATGACGATGCGGTGGTCGCCGTGGGTCTCGATCTCCGTGGGCCTCGGGCTGCCCGGACGGATCTCGATCCAGTCCTGACCGGTCGTGACGGTGATGCCCATCCGCCGCAGGTTCTGGGCGCACGCCTCCAGCCGGTCGCACTCCTTGACGCGGGTGTTGCCGACGTCCTCGATACGGACCGGGCCCGAGGCGAAGGGGGCGATCGCCGCGAGCGTGGGCATGGTGTCGGAGATGTCGCGCATGTTGACGGTGAGGCCGCGGAGTTCACCGGTGGAGCGGACGGTCGTGGCGTCGGCCGTCATGTCCACCTCCGCGCCCATGCGGCGGAGCACGTCGACGAACCGCAGATCGCCCTGGAGGGCGCCCTGCCCGAGGCCGGGGACGGTGACCTCGCGGCCCGTCAGCGCCGCCGCGGCGAAGAAGTAGCTCGCGGTGGAGGCGTCGGGCTCGACGGCGTACGTGGTGGCACGGTAGCCGCCGGGCGGCACCGTGAAGACGGCGTTGCCGGGGCCGCCGCGGGTGACCTCGACGCCGAAGCTGCGCATCATCGCGAGGGTGATCTCGATGTACGGCGCCGACACCAGATCGGTGACGGTGATCGTGAGCCCCCGCGAGGTCAGCGGCCCGAGCATCAGCAGCGCGGTGAGGTACTGACTGGACTGCCCGGCGTCCAGGGTCAGTTCGCCGCCCCCGATGCCGGCGGCCTCGATGCGCAGCGGGTGGTGGCCCTCGGCGGCCTCGTGGCGGAGGTCGACGCCGAGCGTGCGCAGCGCCTCGGTGAGCGGGGCGAGGGGACGGCGGCGCATCTGGGCGGAGGCGTCGAAGCGGTAGCTGCCGCGGGCGCCGGCCGCCGCGAGGGTCGGCAGGAACCGGGCCGTGGTGGCGCCGTCGCGGCAGTAGACGTCGGCGTCGGTGGCGGCGGGCCCGGACGGGCGGCCCGTGATGCTCCAGGCGTCCGCCTCCCGGTCCACCGCGTAGCCGAGCGCGGTGAGCCCCTCGGCGAAGCCTTCGGTGTCGTCCGAGACGAGGGGGCGTACGAGGGTGCTGGTGCCGTTCGCGGCGGCGGCCAGGAAGAGGGCGCGCGCGGTGACGGACTTGGAACCGGGGACATGGATGACGGTCACGGACACCCATCCTGCCGTGGCGGCCACGTCGCGGCGGGGCGCGTCCAGCGAGTGGACGCGCCCCGCCGGTCCGGCGTCACGGGCTCAGCGGATCGGCCGGTGCACGTTCTCCCGTGTCGAAGGGCCCGGGGTGGCGTCGGCGATCCACGGGCCTTCGCCGCTCGGGTCGACGATGCCCTCCTCCAGCCAGGTGTACGTGCCCGCGAGCACTCCGTCGACCACCTTCCGGTCCAGGTCGTCGGTGTTGGACCAGAGCCGGGTGAAGAGCTCCTCGATCCGGATGCGGGACTGCCGGCAGAACGTGTCGGCCAGCTGGTACGCCTCGCGTCCGTGGTCGCCCTCGACGCGCAGGTGCTCGGCCCGGACGCAGGCGGCGCTCATGGCGAAGAGTTCCGCGCCGATGTCGACGATCCTGCCGAGGAATCCCTGCTTGGTCTCCATCCGGCCCTGCCAGCGGGACATGGCGTAGAAGGTCGAGCGGGCCAGCTTGCGGGAGCCCCGTTCGACGTAGCGCAGATGGCCGGACAGGTCGGCGTGGCCGGACGGGTGGAACTCCCCGTAGGTGCGCGGGAGCTGTCCCGGCCCGGCGACGAGTTTCGGGAGCCACTTCGCGTAGAAGCCCGCCGCGTTCGCCCCGGCCCTGGCCTTGGCGGAGAGCGGCTTGTCGGGGTCGATGATGTCGCCCGCGACCTTGAGGTGGGCGTCGACCGCCTCCCGGGCGATCAGGAGGTGCATGATCTCCGTCGAGCCCTCGAAGATCCGGTTGATCCGCATGTCCCGGAGCATCTGCTCGGCGGGGACGGCCCGCTCCCCGCGGGCGGCGAGCGAGTCCGCGGTCTCGAAGCCCCGGCCGCCGCGGATCTGGACCAGCTCGTCGGCCATGAGACAGCCCATCTCGGAGCCGTACAGCTTGGCGAGCGCCGCCTCGATCCGGATGTCGTTGCGGTCCTCGTCCGCCATCTGCGAGGAGAGGTCGACCACGGCCTCGAGGGCGAAGGTGGTCGCCGCGATGAAGGAGATCTTCGCCCCCACGGCCTCGTGGCGGGCCACGGGCCGGCCCCACTGCTCACGGACGGCCGACCATTCACGGGCGATCTTCAGACACCATTTCCCGGAGCCGACGCACATCGCGGGCAGCGAGAGCCGGCCCGTGTTGAGCGTGGTGAGGGCGATCTTGAGCCCGGCGCCCTCGGGACCGATGCGGTTCGCCGCGGGGACGCGCACCTGGTGGAACCGGGTGACGCCGTTCTCCAGGCCGCGCAGGCCCATGAAGGAGTTGCGGTGTTCCACGGTGATGCCCGGGGAATCGGCCTCGACGACGAAGGCCGTGATGCCGCCCTTGTGCCCCTCCGACTTCGGTACGCGCGCCATGACGACCAGCAGGTCCGCGACGACCCCGTTGGTGGTCCACAGCTTCACGCCGTCCAGGACGTAGTCGTCCCCGTCCGGAACGGCGGAGGTGGCCAGCCGCGCCGGGTCGGAGCCGACGTCCGGCTCGGTCAGGAGGAACGCCGAGATGTCGGTACGGGCCAGCCGGGGCAGGAAGGCGTCCTTCTGCTCCTGGCTGCCGAAGGTCTTCAGCGGCTGCGGCACACCGATGGACTGGTGGGCGGAGAGCAGGGCGCCGATCGCCGGACTGGCGGAGCCGGCCAGGGCGAGGGCCCTGTTGTAGTACACCTGCGTCAGGCCGAGACCGCCGTACTTCACGTCGATCTTCATGCCCAGCGCGCCGAGTTCCCTGAGGCCGTTGACCACCTCGTCGGGGATCCTGGCCTCGCGCTCGATCAGGGCTCCGTCGATCCGGGTCTCGCAGAAGTCGCGGAGCCGGGCGAGGAACTCCTCGCCGCGCCGGACGTCCTCGGCGGCGGGCAGCGGATGCGGGTGGATCAGGTCGAGCCGGAAGCGGCCCAGGAAGAGTTCCTTGGCGAAACTGGGTTTGCGCCAGTCCTGCTCGCGCGCTTCCTCGGCCACCTGTCGCGCTTCGCGCTCGGTCACCTTGGGCGTGTGCGGTTGTGCGGACGGACGTTGTGCGGATGGTGCGGACATGAGGAGCTCACCTCGCCGCTTCGTGGGGTGGGTGGTCCCGCTAGGTCAGCGGCGGCCGGGGAAGTGTCCGCCCGTGCGTACCTATCGGTTCTACTCGTCCGTATGTACCCGATTCCTGCCGGTGTCACCAGCCTTCGGGCGCCGATCGGGTCGCTCGCCACTCCACTGCCCGCCGCGGCGTGCGGGATGCCGAAACGGCTGGAGCCCCCCGCACAGTGGGGCCCCAGCCGTCGTTCGGTCGCCCCCTCCGGGGCCGGTCCGTGATTACAGGGCGAGGCCCGTGAGGACCAGGACGCGCTCGTAGGTGTAGTCGTCCATCGCGTACCGGACGCCCTCGCGGCCGACGCCGGACTGCTTGGCTCCGCCGTAGGGCATCTGGTCGGCGCGGTACGAGGGGACGTCGCCGATGATCACGCCGCCGACCTCCAGCGCGCGGTGGGCGCGGAAGGCGGTCTGGAGGTCGTGGGTGAACACGCCTGCCTGGAGGCCGTACTTGGAGGAGTTCACGGAGGCGAACGCCTCGGCCTCGCCGTCCACCTTCTGCACCGAGAGGACCGGCCCGAAGACCTCCTCGTGGCAGAGGGTGACACCCTCGGGGAGCTCGGCGAGGACGGTCGGCGCGTATGTCGCCCCGTCGCGCTTGCCGCCGGTGAGCAGCTGGGCGCCGGCCTCCACGGCCTCGTCGACCCAGGACTCGACGCGCTTGGCGGCGTTCTCGTCGACGAGCGGGCCGACGTCGGTGGTGGCGTCTGACGGGTCACCGGTGACCTGCGCCTCGACGGCCGCGACGATCTTCGGCACGAGCCGGTCGTAGACGGAGGCGTCCGCGATGACGCGCTGCACCGAGATGCAGGACTGGCCGCCCTGGTAGTTCGAGAAGGTCGCGATGCGGGTCGCCGCCCAGTCCAGGTCCGCCTCGGAGGCGTAGTCGCCGAGGACGACCGCGGCGCCGTTGCCGCCGAGCTCCAGGGTGCAGTGCTTGCGGGGCACCGAGTCCATGATCGAGTAGCCGACCGGAGCGGACCCGGTGAACGAGATCACGGGCAGGCGCTCGTCCTGGACGAGGGCCGGCATGCGGTCGTTGGGGACCGTGAGCACGGACCAGGAGCCCGCGGGCAGGTCGGTCTCGGCCAGCAGTTCGCCGAGGATCAGCGACGAGATCGGCGTTGCCGGTGCGGGCTTCAGGATGATCGGGGCGCCGACGGCGATGGCCGGGGCCACCTTGTGGGCGCTCAGGTTCAGCGGGAAGTTGAACGGGGCGATGCCGAGGACCGTGCCGCGCGGGAAGCGGCGGGTCAGGCCGAGACGGCCGGTGCCGCCGGCGTCGGTGTCCAGGCGCTGGGCGTCACCGCTGTTGAAGCGGCGGGCCTCCTCGGAGGCGAAGCGGAACACGGAGACGGCCCGGCCGACCTCGCCGCGCGCCCACTTGATCGGCTTGCCGTTCTCGGCGGAGATCACCTGGGCGATCTCCTCGGTGCGCTCCGTCAGGCGCCGGGCCACGTGGTCGAGCGCGGCGGCGCGGACGTGGGCCGGGGTGGCGGCGAACTCCTCGCGCACGGCGTGTGCGGCGGCGACGGCCTCCTCGACCTGGGCCTCGGTGGGCACGCTGACGGTGCCGACGAGACGCCCGTCCCAGGAGTTGGTGACGTCGAAGCTTTCCTCGCCGGTGGCCTCTCGGCCGGCCAGCCAGAAGGCGTGGGTGGAGGTCATGGAGGTTCCGGCCCTTCGATGTCGTGGGGTGTTTCCGTTCCCCACCGTAGGGCCGACCCGTCCACCTGGCGTTTGTCCGGCATGGAGCACGCGGGAGCCGGGGTGCGCCGGTTTGGCGGACACGGTCTACGGGGCTGCCGGGGGGCTCGCGACCTTGAGGGCGAGCCAGAGCTCCATCCGGACGTCCGTGTCGTCCAGCGAGCGGCCGAGGATCTCCTCCACGCGTCGCATGCGGTAGCGCAGGGTGTGCCGGTGCACCCCGAGGTCCGCCGCGGCCGCGTCCCACTGGCCGTGGTGGGCGAGCCAGGCCCGCAGGGAGGCCACGAGGTCGCCCCGGCCCTTGGCGTCGTGCTCGTACAGCGCGCGGAGCATGCCGTCGGCGAAGGCCCTGACCGCGTCGTCCGCGAGCAGCGGCAGCACGGAACCGGCCGCCAGCTCCTCGTGCTCGACCAGGGCCCTGCCCCGGCGGCGGGCGACCGAGAGTGCCTGTTCGGCCTGCTTGTACGCCGCCGAGACGGCGATCGGTCCCGCCGGGGCGGAGAGGCCGACGACCACTTCCGCGTCCTGCGCGGACGGCTCGCGCGAAGGCGCGGCCTCCTGGGCCTCCGCGTAGGCGGCGACGGCGGCGACCGCGGCGCCTCCGTCGGCGGCCAGCACCACGAGGCGGTCGCCCTCGGGCACCATCAGCAGCGTCTCGCCGGACCGGGCGGCGGCGGTCTCCATGGCCTCGGTCAGCTGACCGGTGGTCGAGGGTTCGGCGGCCTCGGCGATGAGCAGCCGGAAGGGCGCGTCGAGCAGCCCGCCGTACAGGTCCCCGGCGACGCCGCGCGCGTGGTCGGGCTGGCCGGCCAGGAGCATGCGCAGCACGGCGGCGCCGAGTCGCTGCTCGGCGCCCTGGAGGGAGCGGGAGCGGGCCGTGGTGAGGGTGAGCAGGGCGACGGCCGAGTGGACCGCGTAGCGCTCCGCGGTGCCGAGCGCCGCACCGGTGCCCACGGCGAGTGCGCCGCGGACCCGTCGGCCGGTGCCGAGGGACTGGAGCTCGACGCGGTCGTCGGTGTCGCCGACGACGACGCTGGCCGGCGCGGGGCGCTCGCGCAGCCGTTCCACGTCGGCGGTGAGCCGGGCGGCGCGGCGGGCCGCCCAGTCGGGGGCGGCGGCCACCACGGCGCCGGAGGCGTCGTAGAGCGCGGCCCAGCCGTCGACGGTCGCGGCGAGACGGGTGAGGAGTTCGGCGGGGCCGTCCCCGGCGAGGGCCGCTCTGGTGAGTTCCCGCTGGGCTTCGAAACCCGCGGTGACGGCCCGGTACTGGTCGGCGGCGATCTCCGAGGAGACGGCCTTCGCGATGGCGAGGAACGGCGTGCGGCGCGGCACTTCCAGCAGGGGCAGCCCGGCCTCCTCGGCGGCGTCGACGAGGGGCTGCGGCACGTCGTCGTAGTTCACCCCGACGGCGAAGCCGAGCCCGACCACTCCGGCGCCGGCCAGCCGTCGCACGTACCGCCGCATGACCTCCGGGTTCTCGGCGTCGAGGTTGGTCGCGGTGACCAGGAGCAGCTCCCCGCCCTCCATGTAGGGGACGGGGTCGGCCAGCTCACTGGCGTGCGCCCAGCGCACGGGCGCGTCGAGCCGGTCCGCCCCCGCACGCACCGTGAGTTTGAGCGCCGAGTGCTGGACGAGCGAGGCGAGAGTGGGGGGCATGGGATCCGGGGGCCTTTGGGAGGGGGAGATTTCGCCGTCCCGTATGAACGGCCACCACCGATTCTGCCAGGTTGGCAGAGTCCCCGTCACCGCCGTACGGACCCGGCGGCCTCGGTCAGCTCAGCCGGGGCGGCGAGCCCGCCGTCACCGCTCCCGCCGTGCGGGCCGTCATCCGCCCAGCCGCACCAGGAGCGGCGGCGCGTGTTCGCCGTCGACCGTGGTGAGGGAGAGGACCGCGTGGCCGACGGGCAGCTCGTACGCCAGACCGGAGGCGGACCACCGTTCCCGCTCGACCTGGCGCACGGTCACCGCGTCCGTGGTGACGGCCTTGCCGGTGGCCAGCTTCCGCAGGGCGTGCAGGGCGCGGGTGAGCGGCTGGTCGGCGAAGACGCCGTGCTGGGCGACCTCGCGCACCTCCACCCACTCCTTGCCCCAGGCCTCGGAGAAGCGTTTGCCGTCCCAGGTGGTGACGCCGGGGAAGGCCATGGTGCAGCCGACCGCGCCGAGCAGTGCCGTGTGCAGCTCCTCGGGGACGTCGTCGAGCGTACGGAGGGTGAGGACGGCCCCGGCGTTGACGGAACGCAGCCGGCGGATGCGCCGGACGGTTTCGGCGGTGAGGGTGTGGGTCGCGTCGTCCAGGACCAGGCAGACGAAGAGCGAACGATCCGAGCGGGCCGCGGTGATCGCGTGGAACTGGGCGAGGACGATCCGGGCCAGCACCCGGGAAGCCTCGGCGTGGGCGCGTTCCGGCAGTTCGATGCGGACCCGCAGGGGATGCCGTTCCAGGGAGCGCAGCGAGAACGGGCGGGCGCCGGGCCCGGTGGCGAAGAACCCGGCGAAGGCGGGCCGGTCGAGCACGGCGATCCGGTCGGCGAGGACGGCGGCGGGGTCGCCGGCGCCGGCCGCCTGCCGCTGCCGGGCGTCCAGCTCGCGCAGCATCGCGCGGTCACCCGCCGCCTCCAGGGCCTCGCGCAGTCCGCCGAGCGCGGTCGCGGAGCATTCGAGGAGTTCGCGGAGTTCGGGTACGGCGGGGAAGACGCCGTGGACGGCGCGGTAGGGGCCGAGCAGCTGGCCGAGCGCGGTCGCCGCCCGCCGGGTGTCCAGGGCGGGCAGGTCGCCAGCGAGTCCCTCGGCGAGGGCGGCCGCCGCCTCGTCGGGATCGGTCGTCCCGCCGTACAGGTCGAAGTCGTGCGCGGACGCGGGGTCGCCGATCCGGATGACGACGTCGTAGGCCCCGTCCGGCCCGAGCCGGTCGCCGGCCCCGCCGACGGCGAGCACGGCCGCCTGGCCGGTGAGCGCCCGCAGGGCGAGGGACTCGACGACGGGCCGCACGACCCGTTCCGTCTTCCCCGAGCCGGGCGGTCCGACGACCAGCAGCGAGGTGCCCAGGGACGCGGGTTCCAGGGCCATGCCCGTGCCGCGTCGCGCGTAGGGGTTGCGCGGGTCGTCGGCGCAGGCGCCGATCCGGACCTGGCCGGTGAGCGGATCGTGTACGGCGGTCCGCCGGGGCAGGTCACGGCGCCCTGAGGGGTGGAGGAAGGCGTCGGCGCCCTTGCGCAGCACCGTCTCCGTGAAGGAGGCGCGCAGGTCGGAGTGGGCCCGGGCGGCGCCCCAGGCGTGGCGCAGCCGGACGCAGTCGATGTCGTTCAGCCGGTCGGCGTGCACGGCGGCGGTGAGCGCCTCGGCCGCTTCCGTGCTGCCGGCGGCCCGCAGTTCGGGCCAGCCGGCGCGGTCGGGGCCGGCCTGCGCGGGAGAGGTCAGCGGCTGCTGCGGAGCGTGCTCCCCGCGCCCTCGCAGGGTGCGGAGCGCCGTCGGCCACTGGCCGGTTCTGGCGAAGGGCCACACGATGGCGGTGCCGATCACGGCGTAGGCCACGATCGAGACGAAGAGCGCGACGTACTGGTTGCCGCCGCCCTGCATCCAGCTGGTCGGCACCGCGGGCAGGACGATGTCGGCGAGCGGCACCCGCCGCGTCCAGACCAGCCAGACGGCGAGTACCGCGCCGGACGCCGAGAGCAGCAGCCTGGCCCGGTCCAGGCGGGGGCCGGCGAAGTACCGGAAGACGTGGGCCCAGCCGCCGATCCGCGCGGCCCAGAAGCCCAGGCCGAGGACGAGGACCTGGTAGTAGAGCGTGGTGGAGTTGACCACCAGCGCCGGCGCGTCCTCCTTGAGTCCTCCGAAGGACCACCACTCGGGGCCGGTGATGATCTCGATCGGCTTGGAGACGTAGGGAACCGCCCGCTCCGTGAGCAGCAGCCACAGCAGGAGCCACAGGGCCATCGTGGCGGCCGGGCCCACCAGTGAGGGGCGCGGTGGCCGCTCGGCGGGCCGTGGCGCGTGCGCGTACCGCCACACGCCCGCCTCGGCCGCGGGGCGCGGCGCGTTCAGCCACTCGGCCGTGGCCGAACGCGGGCCGGCCGGCCGGATCTGTCCCGGGGGCGTCGCCGGCCGCTCCGGGACGGCGGACCGGGCGGCGGGCGGGGGGACGGCCGGAGGGAACGCGGGCGGGGCTGCGGGCGGCGGACCGGCCGGGTGGGGCACGGAGCTCCCGGGCCGGCCGTCCGGCGGCTGCGCACCCCGCGTGCCCCGGGTGCCGTGCGTGCCTTCGTTGTCCATGAACCGTTGCCCCCTGACCAGCCCGGGTCCGACCGCTGCCCGCTCAATCTAGTGCCTGGACAGGGTCCGTTGAGGAATGCGCCCGGACCGTGGAAGGAGACGGGCGGCCGGCCCTCTTCCGTACCGCCCGCCTACCGCAGTCCCCGCCGCCCGGCACGGCCTCCCGGGCCCTCCGTCCCGCCTTCTGTCCGTCGCGGACAAGGACACGCGCTCCACCACTCCCGTTCGGAGCATGCCGGACCCCCCTCCCCGCCCCTAGCCTGCAGAAACAGAAGCGTCCGAAACACCCCCCAGGAGCCCCGCATGACCGCAATTCCGCAGGAGCGCCGCGTCGTCACCGCCATTCCCGGCCCGAAGTCCGCGGAGCTGCAGGCCCGCCGCCTCGCGGCGGTCGCCGCAGGTGTGGGCTCCACCCTGCCGGTCTTCACGGCCCGTGCGGGCGGCGGGATCATCGAGGACGTGGACGGGAACCGTCTGATCGACTTCGGTTCCGGCATCGCCGTGACGTCCGTCGGCGCCTCCGCCGAGGCCGTCGTGCGCCGCGCCTCCGCCCAGCTCGCGGACTTCACCCACACCTGTTTCATGGTCACGCCGTACGAGGGGTACGTCGAGGTCTGCGAGCAGCTCGCCGAGCTCACCCCGGGCGACCACGCGAAGAAGTCCGCCCTGTTCAACTCGGGCGCCGAGGCCGTCGAGAACGCGGTGAAGATCGCCCGTGCCTACACCAAGCGCACCGCGGTCGTCGTCTTCGACCACGGCTACCACGGCCGGACCAACCTCACCATGGCGCTGACGGCGAAGAACATGCCGTACAAGCAGGGCTTCGGCCCCTTCGCGCCCGAGGTCTACCGCGTGCCGGTGGCGTACGGCTACCGCTGGCCGACCGGTGCCGAGAACGCCGGTGCGGAGGCCTCCGCGCAGGCCATCGACGAGATCACCAAGCAGATCGGCGCGGAGAACGTCGCCGCGATCATCATCGAGCCGGTCCTCGGCGAGGGCGGCTTCATCGAGCCGGCCAAGGGCTTCCTGCCGGCGATCGCGCAGTTCGCCAAGGACAACGGCATCGTCTTCGTCGCCGACGAGATCCAGTCCGGCTTCTGCCGCACCGGCCAGTGGTTCGCCTGCGAGGACGAGGGCATCGTCCCGGACCTGATCACGACCGCCAAGGGCATCGCCGGCGGCCTTCCGCTGTCGGCCGTGACCGGCCGCGCCGAGATCATGGACGCGGCGCACGCCGGCGGCCTCGGCGGCACGTACGGCGGGAACCCGGTCGCCTGCGCGGGCGCGCTCGGCTCCATCGAGACGATGCGCGAGCTGGACCTGAACGGCAAGGCCAAGCGCATCGAGGAGGTCATGAAGGGCCGGCTCGCCGAGATGCAGTCGAAGCTGCCGAACGGCGACCTGATCGGCGACATCCGCGGCCGCGGGGCGATGATCGCGATCGAGCTCGTGAAGTCCGGCACGAAGGACCCGAACCCGGAGGCTGCCGCGCGGCTCGCGAAGGCCTGCCACGCCGAGGGCGTCCTCGTCCTCACCTGCGGCACGTACGGGAACGTCCTGCGCTTCCTGCCGCCGCTGGTGATCGGTGAGGACCTGCTGAACGAGGGCCTCGACGTCCTCGAGCAGGCGTTCGCCGGAGTCTGATCCACCGGCCCGCCCCCGGGCGTTTCCTCCGGGGATGTCCCCGCCCGCGTGAGGGTCTGTGAAGAACGTGTGCGGGGGCGATGGCGGGATACCGTTCCCGCTGTCGGTCACCCATCGCCTGACGTACGGTTTCCGCAGATGAGAGAAACACCCCGCCCGCAGGGGACTGCGGGCGACGCCGGGCCGGAGCTTCCCCAGCGCCGTCCTGGTTGTGCCTTCGCGCACGCCACTGGGGCCTCCGGCTCCGGAACTCCTCACCGATCGGATGGCCGCCCGCCCCACACCCCCCGGGGCGCGCGGCGACCCGATCCCACCGTCCGGCCCGGAACAACCCCCCCTGTCCCGGGCCGGACGGCCCTTTTCGTCTCGCTGGTGTCCGGCCTGTCGGCCGTGTTCGCCCTCACCACCTGGCAGATCGCGGCCGACGGGCCGCTGCGCCGCCTGGACGAGCGCGCCGGCCGGGCCCTCGCCGGAGGCGGCCCCGCGGGGCTCACCGAATTCCTGGCCGATCTCGGCAACATGCAGGTCGCGCTGCCCGCCCTGGGCTGCGCGATCGTCTGGGCCCTGGTGCGCGGGGAGCGCAGGGCTCCTCTGCTCGCCGCCCTGGCCATGGCCGCGGTGCCCCTGCTGGTCGTACCGCTCAAGGAGTGGATCGCCCGTCCGGGGCCGCTGACCGACGCCGTGGGCTACTACCCGTCCGGCCACGCGGCGACCGCCGCGGTCGCGTACGGTGCCGCGGCCTTCCTGCTCTCCCCGTACGTGCGGCGCGCATGGATGATGCCCGTCGCCGCCGTCCTGCTGACGGTGGCGACGGGCATCGGTCTGGTGCTGCGCGGCTACCACTGGCCGCTCGACGTGACCGCCGGCTGGTGCCTGTGCGGAGTGCCGCTCGTGGCGCTGCGGGTGCTCGGCCGCCGCGTCGCTCGGGGCTTCGGGGCTGCTCAGCCGCCGAAGTAGGCGTCGAAGTTCTTCGAGAACTCCCCGTTGTTGAAGCGGTCCCAGTTGATGGACCAGGTCATCAGGCCGCGCAGCCCGGACCAGGTGCCGTGCGTGGCGTACGAGCCGCAGTCGGTCTTCTTCGTCAGGCAGTTCAGCGCCTTGTCGACCTCGGCCGGCGAGGTGTGTCCGTTGCCCGCCTGGGTGGAGGCCGGCAGGCCGATCGCGACCTGGTCGGGGCGCAGACCGGGGAAGACCTTGGTCTGGTCGCCCGCGACCGGGAAGCCGGTCAGCAGCATGTCCGTCATCGCGATGTGGAAGTCGGCGCCGCCCATGGAGTGGTACTGGTTGTCCAGACCCATGATGGAGCCCGAGTTGTAGTCCTGGACGTGCAGCAGGGTGAGGTCGTCGCGCAGCGCGTGGATCACCGGGAGGTAGGCCCCGGCGCGCGGGTCCTGGCCGCCCCACGGCCCGGAGCCGTAGTACTGGTAGCCGAGCTGCACGAAGAAGGTCTCGGGGGCCATCGTCAGGACGAACTTCGCGCCGTACTTGGCCTTGAGGGTCTTCACCGCGGAGATCAGGTTGACGACGACGGGCGTGGTGGGGCTGCGGAAGTCGGTGTCACCGGTGTTCAGCGACAGCGAGTGGCCCTCGAAGTCGATGTCCAGCCCGTCCAGGCCGTACTCGTCGATGATCTTGCTGACCGAGGAGACGAAGGTGTCCCGGGCGGCGGTGGTGGCGAGCTGCACCTGGCCGTTCTGGCCGCCGATGGAGATCAGCACCTTCTTCCCGGCGGCCTGCTTGGCCTTGATGGCCGCCTTGAACTCGGCCACGGACTCGACGTTCGGGCATTCGGTGACCGGGCAGAGCGAGAAGCGGATGTCGCCGGAGGTGACGGAGGTCGGCTCGCCGAAGGCCAGGTCGATGACGTCCCAGGAGTCCGGCACGTCCGCCATCCGGGTGTAGCCGGAGCCGTTGGCGAAGCTGGAGTGCAGATAGCCGACGAGCGCGTGGGCCGGCAGGCCGGAGCCGCCGCCCCCGCCGCCCGCCGTGGTGGTGGCGGAGACGGCGGCCGACTTCGCGGACTCGCCCGCCTCGTTGGTGGCGGTGACCTGGAAGCTGTAGGCGGTCGAGGCGGCCAGGCCCGTCACGGTCGCCGAGGTGCCGGTGGCCGAGAGGACCTTGGTGCCGCCCTGGTAGACGTTGTAGCCGGTGGCTCCCGCGGCGGCGGTCCAGGAGAGCGGGACCGAGGACGAGGTGGGTGTGCCGGCCCTGAGACCCGCGGGGACCGCCGGGAGCGAAACGGGGTCGCCGCCGGGGCCGACGAGGCTGAGGTCGTCGGCGTAGTAGGCGGGGGTGCCGTACCAGCCGTGCGTGTAGACCTTGACCGAGGTGGTCGACGCACCGGTCTTGAAGGTGGTGGTGAGCTTCTGCCAGGCTCCGGCGGACTGCGTCCAGGTGGAGGCGTCCGTCGTGCCGGTGCCTTCCGCGCCCAGATAGACGTAACTGCCCTGCACCCAGGCGCTCAGCGTGTAGGTGGAGTCCGGCTTGACCGTCACGCTCTGGGAGCACTTGGCGTTGTCGCTGCCGGCCGGCGTCGCCTTCAGCGCCGAGGTGCCGCCGTGTACGGGCGAGCCGACGACGGCTCCGCTGCCGCCGGTACAGCTCCAGCCGGTCAGACCGGCCTCGAAGGTGCCGTTGCGCGCCAGTTCGGCATCGGCCGCACGGGCGCCCGGCGCCGTGGCGGCCAGGCCGCCGACGGCCAGCAGGGCGGCCGAGAAGGCGGCCAGAAGTCCGGTCATGCGGGTGGGGGGTCCCGTGCGTTCCACAACGGCCTCCGTGCAGGGGGGAATTGAACGTGGCGCACAACATGGTCCAGACCAATCAGGTTGTCAAGACCTCTGGCACCCGCCGTCTTCCGTTCGGAGCAGGCCGGACGAGTGAGCAGCATCCGTCGCACGCGCCGGCGAGGCGGAGCAGGGAGCCGCCGCGGACCCCGGGCGGCCGGCGGTGACAACGCCGCAGACGTGCGTGCCGGCCCCGCGAACCCGGCATCGAGAGGCCCTGAGGACACCCCGGTCCCGCCCGGCCGCCGGCTCAGTCCCGCCCGGCCGCCGCGGCTTCATGCATCGCCAGCTCCAGCAGCGTGGCGTCGGTCAGCGTGCCGGACCCGTCCGGCGGGATCAGCCAGCGCACCCCGCCGAAGGCGGCCCGTCCCGGGTGGGGGACGACGATCCAGGTGCCGCGGCCCGCGCCCCGCACCCCCGTCCCCACCCAGCGGGCGACCGTGCCCGGCGGCACGAAGAAGCCCATGCGGGCGTCGCCGAAGTCGGAGAGGACCGGCCCCGGCCTGTCGATGAGACGGGTGAGCACGTCCAGCGTCGGATAGCCCAGCCGCCCCGGAAGGATCAGCACGTCCCAGCGCCGCCCTGCGGGCAGGAGCGCGATCCCCCGCGGATCGCGCTCCCACTCCCGCCGGCAGGCGCCGGGATCCGGTGCCGCCGCCGCGAGCCACTCGACCGCCGCCTTGACCCCCGAGCCCGTCATGGCCGCCTCCGTCCGTTGTGCGCCGGCATCCGGCCGCCGGCGCGTTCACGAGGGAGAGCGAGGTGGAGCCGATCCCTTACGCGGGTTCGGCCACCCCTCGTCGGTGAGCTGGGTCACACCTCTGTCAGCTGTCGAACCCGAGCCCCAGGCGGTCCATCGTCCGCAGCCACAGGTTGCGGTGGCCGCCGTTGCTGTCGGCGCGGGCCAGTGACCGCTTCGTCAGCTCGATCCCGGCCCAGGCGAAGGGCTCCGGCGGGAACGGCATCGGCTTGGTCCGCACCATCTCCAGGGCGGTCCGTTCGGACCGCTCGCCCGACAGGAGGTCGAGCATGACGTCCGCGCCGAACCGGGTGGCCCCCACCCCGAGTCCGGTGAATCCGGCGGCATAGGCGACCCGGCCCTGGTGGGCCGTACCGAAGAACGCGGAAAAGCGGGAACAGGTGTCGATCGCACCCCCCCAGGCATGACTGAAACGCAGACCCGTCAATTGCGGGAAACACTCGAAGAACTGTCCGGCGAGTTTCAGGAACGTCTCGGGCCGCTGGTCGAGTCCGGCACTGAGCCGGCCACCGTACGGATAGACGGCGTCGTATCCGCCCCACAGAATGCGGTTGTCCGCGGAAAGCCGGAAGTAGTGGAACTGATTGGCGCTGTCCCCCAGTCCCTGCCGGTTCTTCCAGCCGATCGCGGCGAGCTGGTCCTCGGTCAGCGGCTCGGTCATCAGCGCGTAGTCGTAGACCGGAACAGTGTAGGGACGGACCCGCCTGACGAGCGAGGGGAAGATGTTCGTGCCCAGGGCGACCCGGCGGGCGAGGACCTTTCCGTACGGGGTGCGGACCGCCATTCCCGTTCCGGTCCGGGCCATCTCCAGCCCGCGGGTGTGCTCGTAGATCCGCACGCCGAGGTCCAGGCAGGCCTGCTTCAGACCCCAGACGAGCTTGGCCGGATGGAGCATCGCGACCCCGCTCCGGTCCCAGAGACCGCCCAGGAAGGTCGGTGAGTCGACTTCGGCCCGCAGCGCGTCGCGGTCGAGGAACTCGGCCCCGCCGAAGCCGTGCCGCTCGGCCTCCTGGTGCCACTCCCGCAGCTCTTCGAGCTGGTGGGGCTGGGTGGCGACATCGATCTCGCCGGTCCGCTCGAACTCGCATTCGATGGAGTACCGGGCCACCGCCGCCTCGATGGCGTCGAGGTTGCTGGCGCCCAGCTCCTCCAGCTTCGCGATCTCGGCCGGCCACCGCTCCAGCCCGTTGGGCAGGCCGTGGGTGAGGGAGGCCGCACAGAACCCGCCGTTGCGGCCCGAGGCGGCCCAGCCCGTCTCGTGCCCCTCGATCAGTACGACGTCACGTTCCGGTTCGCGCTCCTTGGCGAGCAGCGCGGTCCACAGCCCGCTGTAGCCGCCGCCGACGACGAGGAGATCGCAATGCTCGTCGCCGGTGAGCGCGGGAAGCGCCTCGGGCCTGCCCGGGTCGTCCAGCCAGAACGACACCGGCTTGGCGTCGGAGAGTGATCGTGCAGCAGTACGCATGGCAGCTGGGGCCATGGTTTCCAACTCCTTCGGGGCTTTCAGGGTCGTGCGTTTTTGCGCCGGTTCGCGATCAGCTGGCCGGCGAGAACCACCAGCACCGCGATGATGAACATCGCCGTTCCGATGACGTTGATCTGTACGGGCGTGCCGCGCTGCGCCGAGCCCCAGACGAACATGGGGAAGGTGACGGTCGAGCCCGCGTTGAAATTGGTGATGATGAAATCGTCGAAGGAGAGCGCGAAGGCGAGCAGCGCTCCCGCGGCGATTCCGGGTGCGGCGATCGGCAGGGTCACCCGCACGAAGGTCTGCACGGGTCCCGCGTACAGATCGCGGGCCGCCTCCTCCAGCCTCGGGTCCATCGACATGACGCGCGCCTTGACGGCCGTCACGACGAAGCTGAGGCAGAACATGATGTGCGCGATGAGGATCGTCCAGAAGCCGAGCTGCGCGCCCATGTTCAGGAACAGGGTGAGCAGCGAGGCCGCCATGACGACCTCGGGCATCGCCATCGGCAGGAAGATCAGGGAGTTGATCGCGCCGCGCGCCCGGAACCGGTAGCGGACCAGGGCGAACGCGATCATCGTGCCGAGCACGGTCGCACCGATGGTGGCCCAGACGGCGATCTGCAGGGAGAGCGACAGGGAGCCGCACATGTCGGCGACTCCGCAGGGGTCCTTCCACGCCTCCAGCGAGAAGCGCTGCCAGGAGTAGTTGAAGCGCCCGTTGGGCTTGTTGAAGGAGAACACCATCACGACGATGTTCGGAAGGATCATGTAGGCGAGGGTCAGCAGACCCGCGATGACGACCAGATGGCGTCGCAGCCGGCGCAGTACGGGCATCAGACCAGGTCCTCCGTCCCGGAGCGGCGAATGTAGACGGTGACCATGATCAGGACGACCGCCATGAGGATGAACGAGAGCGCGGCCGCCGTCGGATAGTCGAGGACGCGCAGGAACTGGGTCTGGATGACGCTGCCGACCATCTTGGTGTCGGTGGAGCCGAGGAGTTCCGCGTTGACGTAGTCGCCGCTCGCCGGGATGAAGGTCAGCAGCGTCCCGGAGACGACGCCCGGCATGGACAGCGGGAACGTCACCTTGCGGAAGGTCGTGGCGGGGGTGGCGTACAGGTCCCCCGCGGCCTCGTGCAGCCGGCCGTCGATCCGCTCCAGCGAGGTGTAGAGCGGAAGGATCATGAACGGCAGGAAGTTGTACGTGAGACCGCAGACCACGGCCATCGGCGTGGCCAGCACCCGGTTGTCCTCGGTCCAGCCGAGCCAGCTGGTGACGTCCAGGACGTGCAGCGTGTTCAGTACGTCGACGACCGCGCCGCCGTCCGCGAGGATCGTCTTCCAGGCGAGCGTACGGATCAGGAAGCTGGTGAAGAACGGGGCGATGACCAGCACCAGGACCAGGTTGCGCCAGCGGCCGGCCTTGAACGCGATGAGGTAGGCGAGCGGGTAGCCGAGGAGCAGGCACAGGAGCGTCGCGGTGCCCGCGTAGAGCAGGGACCGGATGAACTGCGGGTAGTAGTCGGTCAGCGCGTCCCAGTAGGTCTGGAAGTGCCAGGTGACCTCGAAGCCCTTCTCCAGGGATCCCGTCTGCACGGAGGTCGAGGCCTGGTAGACCATCGGCAGCGCGAAGAAGACGATGAGCCACAGGATGCCCGGCAGCAGCAGCCAGTACGGGACGAGGCGCTTGCGGGTGGCGGGCTTGCGCGCTTCCGGGGCGGTGACGGAGGCCGGGGGCGCCTCCTCGGTGAGTGTCACGCGGCGTCCTCCACCGTCTCCACACCGGCGTCGATGTCCTGGGCGGCGTCGAGGCCGAAGGTGTGCGCCGGATTCCAGTGCAGGACGACCTCGGCTCCGTGGGTGAGCCCCGCGCGCCTCTCGACGTTCTGCTCGTAGACCTGGAGGGAGGTGCCGGCCGGGCTCTCCACCACGTACTGCGTGGAGACCCCGATGAAGCTGGAGTCGACGATCCGGCCGGTGACCCGGTTGCGGCCCTCCGCTATCGCGTCCGCCTCGTCGCGGTGCGCGAGCGAGATCTTCTCGGGGCGGATGCCGAGCAGCACCCTGCCGCCGTTGACGGCCGGCGCCTGACAGCGGTCCGTGGGCAGCCGCAGCTTGCCGCCGCCGGCCGCCACGACGATGTCCGTGCCGGTGGAGACGACTTCGCCCTCGATGAGGTTGGAGGTCCCGAGGAAGTTGGCGACGAAGGTGGTCCGCGGGTTCTCGTACAGGTCGGCGGGGTCGCCGAGCTGCTCGACCCGGCCCGCGTTCATCACCGCGACGGTGTCGGCCATCGTCATGGCCTCTTCCTGGTCGTGGGTGACATGGATGAACGTGATGCCGACCTCGGTCTGGATGCGCTTGAGCTCGAGCTGCATCTGGCGGCGCAGCTTGAGGTCGAGGGCGCCGAGCGGTTCGTCGAGCAGCAGCACCTGCGGGTGGTTGATCAGGGCGCGGGCGACCGCGACGCGCTGTTGCTGGCCGCCTGAGAGCTGGTGGGGCTTGCGCTTGGCGAAGTCGCCGAGCTGGACGAGGTCCAGCATGTCGTCGACCTGCTTCTTGACCGACTTGATGCCGCGGCGGCGGAGCCCGAAGGCGATGTTCTCCGTGATGTCGAGGTGCGGGAACAGCGCGTAGCTCTGGAAGACGGTGTTGACGGGCCGCTTGTACGGGGGGAGGTCGGTGATGTCCCGGCCCCCGAGCGCGATCGTGCCGGTGGTGGCCTCCTCCAGGCCCGCGATCATCCGCAGGGTGGTGGTCTTGCCGCAGCCGGACGCGCCGAGCAGCGCGAAGAAGGATCCCTGCGGGACGGTCAGATCGAGCGGTTGGACGGCCGCGAAGGAGCCGTACGTCTTGCTGATCCCGGTGAGGCGGACGTCGCCGCCTGTCTGCTGCTGTGTCATGGATCGCAGTCCCAGTGGTGTCAGGGGAAGATCGGGGGAGGTCGGAGGAGGCGGTGCGTGGCGTCAGGCGCCGATGAGCTTGGCGAACTTCTCCTCGTAAGCCGTCTCTTCCTCGGCGGTGAGGGAGCGGAAGGCGTGCGACTTCGCGGCCATGGCCTTGTCGGGGAGGATCAGCGTGTTGGCGGCCATCGCCTCGTCGATCCTGGCGAGCTCGTCGCGGACCCCCTCGACCGGGCAGACGTAGTTGATGTACGCGGCGAGCTGGGCGGCGACCGGGGGCTCGTAGTAGTAGTCCATGAGCTTCTCGGCGTTGGTCTTGTGCCGGGCCTTGGCCGGGACCAGCATGTTGTCGCTGGAGGTGATGTATCCGGCGGCCGGGATGGCGAACTTGATGTGCGGGTTTCCGGCCTGGAGCTGGATGATGTCGCCCGCCCAGGCGACGCAGGCGGCGATGTCGCCCTTGTCGAGGTCGGCGGTGTAGTCGTTGCCGGTGAAGCGGCGTATCTGGTTCTTGTCGACGCCCTTCTGGAGCCGGCCGATCGCCGCGTCGTAGTCGGCGTCGGTGAACTTCCCCGGGTCCTTGCCCATGTCGAGCAGCGTCATGCCGACGGAGTCGCGCATCTCGGAGAGGAAGCCGACCCGGCCCTTGAGCGTGGGGTCGTCGAGCAGCTGCGTCACGGAGTCGACCTTGCGGCCGCCGGTCGCCTTCGAGTTGTACGCGATGACGGTCGGGATGCCCGTCCACGGATAGGAGTAGGCGCGGCCCGGGTCCCAGTCGGGGGTGCGGAACTGGGGCGAGAGGTTGGCGAAGGCGTGCGGCAGGTGCGCCGGGTCCAGCTTCTGGGCCCAGCCGAGCCGGATGATGCGGGCGGCCAGCCAGTCGGTGACGATGATCAGGTCGCGTCCGGTGTCCTGGCCGGCCGCGAGCTGCGGTTTGATCTTCCCGAAGAACTCGACGTTGTCGTTGATGTCCTCGGTGTACTTCACCTTGATCCCGGTGCGTTCGGTGAACGCTTCCAGGGTGGGCCGGTGCTTCTCGTCCTCGCTGACGTCCATGTACTCGGTCCAGTTGGAGAAGTTGATCTGCTTCTCCTTGGCCGAGTGGTCGTCCGAGGCCGCCGCCGCGTCGCCCTCACGCTGGGCGGGCGGGATGCCGCACGCGCTCAGCGTCCCCAGTCCGCCGATCGCGAGCGCGCCCATGCCTGAGGCGCGCAGCAGCGATCGGCGGGTGAGGGCTCCCCTGCCGTTGGTCAGACTCCGGCGCATCGCGGCCAGCTGGGCCGCCGAGAGACGCTCGGGCTCGTACTGCTCCATACGCGTTGCCCTTTCGGGTGGGTGTGCCGGCCGGACCGGCAGGGTTATCGGTCCCCGAAGATCGTGCGGTGCCAGTCCTTCCGGGCCACCGCGGTGTTGTCGTACATGACGTGCTTGACCTGCGTGTACTCCTCGAAGGAGTACGACGACATGTCCTTTCCGAAGCCGCTGGCCTTGTATCCGCCGTGCGGCATCTCGCTGATGATCGGAATGTGGTCGTTGATCCACACGCAGCCGGCCTTGATCTCGCGGGTGGCGCGGCCCGCGCGGTAGAGGTCGCGGGTCCAGGCGGAGGCGGCGAGTCCGTAGGGGGTGTCGTTGGCCAGGGCGATGCCCTCGTCGTCGGTGTCGAAGGGCAGCACGACGAGGACCGGGCCGAAGATCTCGGACTGGACGATCTCGCTATCCTGTGCGGCCCCGGTGACCAGGGTCGGCCGGTAGTAGGCGCCGTCCGCCAGTGCGCCGCCGGGGGCCTCGCCGCCGGTGACGACGGTGGCGTAGGCGCGGGCGCGCTCGACGAACCCGGCGACCCGGTCGCGCTGGGCGTGGCTGATCAGCGGGCCCAGGTCGGTCTTCGGGTCGAACGGGTCGCCGAGCCGGACGGTCTCCATCAGGGCGGCGACGCCCTGGACGAAGGCGTCGTGGAGCGGGCGCTGGACATAGGCCCGGGTGGCGGCGGTGCAGTCCTGGCCGGTGTTGATGAGGGACGCGGCGACGGCTCCGTGGACCGCGGCCTCCAGATCGGCGTCGTCGAAGACCACGAACGGGGCCTTGCCGCCGAGTTCGAGGTGGAGGCGCTTGACGGTGGAGGTGGCGATCTCCGCGACCCGCTTGCCTACCGCGGTGGAACCGGTGAACGAGGTCATCACGACGTCCGGGTGTCCGACGAGGTGCTCGCCGGCGTCCTGGCCGGCGCCGGTGACGATGTTGATCACACCGTCCGGGATGCCGGCCTCGGTGGCCGCCTGGGCGAACATCAGGGAGGTCAGCGGGGTGATCTCGGCGGGCTTGAGCACGATGGTGTTCCCGGCGGCGATGGCCGGGAGGATTTTCCAGGCCGCCATCTGGAGCGGATAGTTCCAGGGGGCGATGGAACCGATGACCCCGATCGCCTCACGGCGTACGTACGAGGTGTGGTCGCCGTCGTACTCGGCGGCGGACTTGCCCTCCAGGTGCCGGGCCGCGCCGGCAAAGAAGGAGGTGTTGTCGACGGTGCCCGGGACGTCGAACCCGGTGGAGAGCTTGACCGGCTTGCCGCACTGGAGGGACTCCGCGTACGCGAAGTCGTCCGCCTGCTCGGCGAGGACGGCGGCGAAGCGGTGCATGGCCTCGGACCGCTCGGCAGGGGTGGCTCCGGACCAGCCGGGGAACGCCTCGCGGGCGGCGGCGACCGCCGCGTCCACGTCGGCGGTGCCGGCCAGCTCGTAGGTGTGGACGGTGTCGCCGGTGGCCGGATTCACCACGTCGTGGGTGCGTCCCGAAGTGCCGGGCCGCAGTCCTCCGCCGATGTACTGCGCGCCGTCCGCGAAACGGTCCTGGACCTGGAAGCTGTTGCCCATCACGCTCTCCTCCGCCGCTGCCCCGAGAGGGAGGGCGGCGTAGCTCCTGCTGGATTTGAGTGCCGATCCTGACAGAGGAGGCGGAGCCCAACAAGTGATTCCGTTGTTGCCTTTTGGTTACGCGACGGAATCTGTCGACCATGTGTCGCGTCGATGCGGAATTACCGGTACGGAGTGTCAGTGGCGGATGCCAGACTCGGGTGCCATGGAACACATGGGGGATGTCCGGGACGTCAGCGCGCTCGTATCGCGGGCGGGCCGGGGCGACACGGTGAAGTACCTGCTGTTCTGGGGGCACCGGCCGCGCCCGGACGGCCGGATCGGCGCGAGCTGTCTCAGCCAGTGGTGGCCGTCGCCGTTCACGGCGGACGGGGTGACGTACGCGTCGGCCGAGCACTGGATGATGGCCGGCAAGGCGAGGCTGTTCGGGGGCGCGGAGGCCGAGGAGCAGGCCGTGGCGGCGAAGAGTCCGGCCGCCGCGAAGAAGGTGGGCCGGCTCGTCCGCGGTTTCGACGACACCGTCTGGGAGCGCGAGCGGTACGGGCTGGTGGTGGCGGGCAGCGTCCACAAGTTCGCTCAGAACCCCGAGCTGGGCGGCTTCCTGCTGGGGACGGGCGACCGCGTGCTGGTCGAGGCGAGCCCGATGGACCGGATCTGGGGCATCGGACTGGCGGCGGACGATCCGCGTGCGCAGGACCCGGCGGCATGGCGTGGCCTGAATCTGCTGGGGTTCGCGCTCATGGAGGCGCGGGCCGTGCTGAGGGACGGGGCGGACGGTATATGAAACGGGCCCGCGGGCCGTGGGGTGCGCCCCACGGCCCGCGGGCCCGGCTCCCGTCCGCCTATCGGGCCGTGCCCGGGGCGGACGGGGTGGTCATCGCGCGTCCTCGACGAACAGCGACGTCCCGTAGGTGTCGCCGTCGTACGTGTCGACGTCGTTGAAGTCGTCCGCGTGCGAGGCGAAGAGCCAGATGAGGCCCCCGATGATCACGACGCCGATGGCGATCCCGATCGACCCCAGAATCACCCCGGCCAGCGCCTGCCCGGCGTTGTCCGCCTCTCCGCGGGCGGCGCGCTTGCGCCCGATGATGCCGAAGATCAGCGCCAGCGTGCCCAGGACGAGACTGGGGATGCCGTACACGCAGAACAGGCAGACGGCCAGGATGCCCATCACCATCGCCGCCGTGCCCATGCCGTTGGCGGGCCCGGCGCCCCAGGCGGGCTGGCCGCCGTAGCCGGGGTAGCCGCCGTACTGCTGCTGGCCCGGCGCGGCCGGGTAGCCGTACTGCGACTGCTGCGGGCCCGGGTAGCCGTACTGCCCCAGGGGCGGCGGGGCCGGCTGGCCGGGACCGTGCGGGCCGACCGGCGGGGGCGGCACCGAGCCCGGGTCCTGCCAGGGTCCGGCCGGCTGTCCCTGGTCGGGAGGGCCGAATCCGGCCGTGGGTATCGGGCCGGTCCCGGCGTTCGGCATCGACGTGACCGTCTGCTGGTCGTGCACGGGCGGCGGGCCGGCCTGTCCGGCGCCGGCGTCCGTCTGCGGGCGGGTGTCCGCGGTGTTCTTCTCCAACGGCACCCGGGCCTCCGGCGGAGCCCACGGATCGCGCGGCGCCGCCCCCTCGTCAGCGGGCCGCTCTGAGTTGTCTGACATGGGCCTCCCCCATCGTGATCCCCGTCATGGTACGGGCGGGCCCCGTCCTACGATGACTCCCGTCCCCTGCCCGGGCCCCCGACGTACCGGGCCCCGCATCACCCCACGCCCCCGGAGGATCCGATGACCGATCTGCACCCCTTCATCGCGGGGCTGCCCAAGGCCGAGCTCCATGTCCATCATGTCGGCTCGGCCTCCCCCCGCATCGTGGCCGAACTGGCCGCGCACCACCCCGACTCCAAGGTCCCCACCGACCCCGAGGCGCTGGCCGACTACTTCTCCTTCACGGACTTCGGCCACTTCATCGAGGTGTACCTCTCGGTCGTGGACCTGATCCGCACCCCGGAGGACGTCCGGCTGCTGACGTTCGAGGTCGCCCGCGACATGGCGCGGCAGAACATCCGCTACGCGGAGCTGACCGTCACCCCGTTCTCCTCCACCCGCCGCGGCATCCCGGGGCCCGCCTTCATGGAGGCCATCGAGGACGCCCGCAAGGCCGCCGAGGCCGAGCTCGGGTTGGTCCTGCGCTGGTGCTTCGACATTCCGGGAGAGGCCGGTCTGGAGGCCGCGGAGGAGACCACCCGCCTCGCCGTGGACCTGCGCCCGGAGGGGCTCGTGTCCTTCGGGCTGGGCGGCCCGGAGATCGGCGTGGAGCGGCCGCAGTTCAAGCCGTACTTCGACCGGGCGATCGCCGAGGGCCTGCACTCCGTGCCGCACGCCGGGGAGACCACGGGACCGCAGACGGTCTGGGACGCGCTGACCTCGCTGCGCGCCGAGCGCATCGGCCACGGCACCAGTTCGGTGGGCGACCCGAAGCTGCTGGCGCATCTCGCCGAGCACCGCATCGCCCTGGAGGTGTGCCCCACCTCCAACATCGCGACCCGGGCGGTCAAGGACATCGAGCAGCACCCGGTCAGGGAGATGGTGGAGGCCGGCGTCCTGGTCACCATCAACAGCGACGACCCGCCCATGTTCGGCACCGACCTCAACAACGAGTACGGGGTGGCCGCCCGCCTCCTGGGCCTCGACGAGCGGGGCCTCGCCGCGCTCGCCAGGAACGCCGTGGAGGCGTCCTTCCTCGACGCGGCCGGCAAGCGCGCGCTGTCCGCCGAGATCGACACGTACACGACGAACTGGCTGGAGCAGACCGGCCGGTGATCCCTCAGCGGTGACAATGGCCCCATGGCCACCCCCCTCACCCCTGTCACCGCCGTCGCGCACCGCGGCGATCCCTATCGCGTGCGCGAGAACACCCTCCTCTCGATCCGCTCCGCCCTCGAACGGGGGGCGGACGCGGTCGAGATCGACGTCCGGGTCACCCGCGACGGGGTGCCGGTCCTGCTGCACGACGCCACGCTGGAGCGGCTGTGGGGCCATGACCGGCGACTGGACCGGATCACGCACCAGGACCTGACCGGGCTGACCGCGGGCTCGGTGCCGACGCTCCGCGAGGCCCTGCTCCTCCCCGGGGCGCACCGCCTCATGCTCGACCTGCCCGGGTCCACCGATGACTCCGTACGCAGGACCGTCGGCGTGGTCCGTGAGTGCGGGGCCGCCGAGCGCGTCTACTACTGCGCGGGACCCGAGGCGATGCTCCGGGTGCGGGCCGCCGACCCGTCCGCCGAGATCGCGATGACCTGGACGACGCTCGCGCCGCCCCGGAAGGCGCTGCTGGACGCGGTGCGGCCGCGCTGGCTGAACTACCGGTTCGGTCTCGTGAGCAGGGAGCTGACCGACCGCAACCACCGGGACGGGCTGCTGGTGTCGGCGTGGACGGCGGACACCGGCCGCACGATGCGCAGGCTGATCCGGCTGGGCGTGGACTCCCTCACCACCAACCGGATCGACGTCCTGCACAAGGTCATCCGCAACTCCGCAGCGAAACAAGGCGCTTGACCGGTCCGGCATCATGGACCCGATCTCATCGCCCCGATGACAGGCCGGCGCCAAGGAGCCAGACGTGACCGCCCCCCGCAGCAATTCCCTGCCCGCCCGAGTCCGTACCGACGTCGCCCACAACGCCCGGGTCTGGAACTACTGGCTCGGCGGCCACGATCACTTCCCGGTGGACCGGGCGGTCGGCGACCACGTCACGGACCTGTATCCCAGCATCGGCGAAGTGGCCCGGGCGGACCGGGCGTTCCTGGGGCGGGCGGTGCGGTATCTGGCCGGTGACGCGGGCATCGGCCAGTTCCTCGACATCGGCTCCGGCCTGCCGACAGCGGACAACACCCACGAGGTCGCCCAGCACACCGCGCCCGACGCCCGGGTCGTCTACGTCGACCACGATCCGATCGTCCTGGCCCACGCCCGCTCGCTGCTGACCAGCTCGCCCCAAGGAGCCACCGAGTACATCGAGGCGGACGCCCGGCGCCCGGAAGAGATCCTTCGGGCGGCCCAGCCGACCCTCGACCTGGAGCGCCCGGTCGCGGTCATGCTGCTGGGCATCCTGAACTTCGTCCTCGACACGGACGAGGCGCTGCACATCGTCCGGAAGCTCATGGCCGGGGTGCCTTCCGGCAGCTTCCTGGTCCTCACCCATCCCACGCTGGAGCTGGGCGGCGAGGGCAACGAGGCCGCGATGAGGTTCTGGAACGAGAACGCCACTCCCCCGATCACCGCCCGCGGCCGTTTCGAGTTCGCCGCGTTCCTGGACGGCCTGGACCTCGTCGATCCGGGCATCGTCTCGTGCGCCCGCTGGCGGCCCGCACCCGGCACCCGTGACGCGGAGGTCGCCCAGTTCGGCGTGGTGGCACGGAAGCCCTGAGGCCGCGGCCCGTGAACGGGCCCGGATCGCCCGGGAGATGCACGGCATCCTGTCCCATGCGGTGAGCCTGATGACTGCTGGAGGCGAGGCTCACACCGCCCGGCGCCTCGGTGCGGGAGTACGGCACGGGCCGGCCCGCCGCGTTCGGCGCGGGTCTCTCGGTGATGACGCCGGGCGGACGCCAGGTCTGGGGCGGGACAGGTGGCCGCCGGGGGTACAGCACGGCCATCGCGGCCACCCCGCGCCCTGTCCCGGACCCTCGTCCACAGCGTCAACGCGACGGACGCGAAAGGCGGCGACAGGAACGCCACGGCGACGAACATCGTGGTGGCGGCGTTGGGGGCCCGTCCGCCGGGTGACTCAGACCGCCGGAACGGACGCTCCGGCGGGCGCCGGTTCCGGTGCCCGCTCCATGGCCTCCAGCCGCTTGATCATCCGGCGGACGATCAGCAGCGGGATCACACCGAGGACGCCGAACGACATGTCGATGACCGACCACCAGAAGGGGATGCCGCGGATCGGACCGCAGATCAGGGCGAGCGGGATGATCCCGGCGCACGCGATCATGCCGAACTCGATGACCCAGATGTTGCGGACCGGATCGCGGTAGGGCCCGTAGAAGGCGACCGCGATCACGAGATGGGCGAAGGCCAGCCAGTCGGTGCCGTAGAGCACGAAGGGGTACGCGGCATCCGCCTCGTCCAGGCCGGTGCGGACCCGGGTGATCCACTCCATCAGGGCCGGGAAGTGCTCGGGGACGGGCGACGCCGAGGATTTCAGCAGCTCCTCGGCCCAGTGCAGCTCGTGGACGAGCGGAAAGGCGGTGAGCCCGCTCAGTACCAGGCAGACGAGGAAGGCGGCCAACCACACGCGGATACGCCTCTGCAGGGCGCGTCGCTCGCTCATGCCCGCAGCGTACGCCCACGTTCACCGGCCCTTCACGCCACCCCAAAGGCGCCTTCACAGGCCGACGACGGCGTTCCACTTCTTGGCGAAGCCAGCGCGTTCGTCCGAGGTGATGTCGCGGGCGATGGCCAGCCGCTCGCGCATGCCGTCGTCGGGGAAGATCAGCGGATCCTCGGCCAGCGCGGCGGTCTCCGCGTCCTTGGAGGAGGCCAGGACGTCCCGGGCGGCAGGGACGGGGCAGACGTAGTTGACCCAGGTGGCGAGTTCGGCGGCGACCTCGGGCTCGTAGTAGTAGTCGACGAGTTTCTCCGCATTGCGCTTGTGGCGGGCCAGGTTGGGGATCATCAGGGACTCGGCCCAGAGCTCGGCCCCCTCCTCGGGCACCACGAACTCGATCTCGGGGTTGTCGGCCTGGAGCTGGATGACGTCGCCGGAGTAGGCCTGGCAGGCGAGCACGTCTCCGGTGGAGAGGTCCTTGATGTAGTCGTTCCCGGTGAAGCGACGGATGTGCCGGCTCTTCACCAGCTTCTCCACCTGGTCGCAGACGTCGTGGAAGTCGTCGCTCTTCCAGCGGGTGATGTCGACGCCGTTGCCCTGCATCAGCAGGGCGAAGGACTCGTCGAGCCCGGACAGCAGGGTGACCTTGCCGCGCAGGTCGGACGCCCACAGGTCACTCGTGTGCTTGATCTCGCGGCCGAGCTTCTTGCGGTTGTACGCGATGCCGGTGATGCCGGACTGCCAGGGGACGCTGTGCGTCCGCCCCTCGTCGAAGGCGGGCGAGCGGAGCTGCGGGTCGAGGTGCTTCGCCACGTTGGGCTGCTTGCCCCGGTCCATCTCCTGGACCCAGCCGAGCCGGACGAAGCGCGCGGCCATCCAGTCGCTGATGACGACCAGGTCGCGGCCGGTCTGCTGGTGGTTCATCAGGGCCGGGCTGATCTTGCCGAAGAACTCGTCGTTGTCGTTGATCTCCTCGGTGTACGCGACGGAGATCCCGGTCCGCTCGCCGAACGCGTCGAGGGTGGGCCGCCGCGACTCGTCCTCGTCGTCGGTGTCGATGTAGAGCGGCCAGTTGGCGAAGTGGAGGGTGTGATCGCCGGCGGAGTAGTCGCGGCCCGCACGGTCGCCCGGCTCCACATAGGCGGCGGGGACCCCGCAGGCCGCCAGCGTGGCGCCGGCCGCTCCCGCCCCGGCGGCACGCAGCAGGGACCGGCGGGACATGGGGTGGTTCCGGATCGCTCTCACCTGCGCAGGATGCCGGTCTGCGCGTGCGGCGGACAATGGACCAACCGTCCAGCGCCGCACGCCGGTTGCACACAGCCTGTCGAGGCGTGAGCGGGCCGGGAGACACGGATCGGGGGCGTGCCGGGCGGTACGGAGACGGCCCCGGGCGGGTGCCCGGGGCCGTCTGCGTACCGAATGCCGCGACGGTCAGCCGTCGAGCGAGGTCATGACGTGCTTGATGCGGGTGTAGTCCTCGAAGCCGTAGGCGGAGAGGTCCTTGCCGTAGCCGGACTTCTTGAACCCGCCGTGCGGCATCTCGGCGACGAGCGGGATGTGGGTGTTGATCCACACGCAGCCGAAGTCGAGGTTCTTGGACATCCGCATGGCGCGGGCGTGGTCCTTGGTCCAGACGGAGGAGGCCAGGGCGTACTCGACGCCGTTCGCCCACTCCAGGGCCTGCGCCTCGTCCGCGAAGGACTGGACGGTGATGACCGGGCCGAAGACCTCGTTCTGGATGATCTCGTCGTCCTGCTTGAGCCCGGAGACGACGGTCGGGGCGTAGAAGTAGCCCTTCTCGCCGACGCGGTGGCCGCCGGCCTCCACCTTGGCGTGGGCGGGCAGCCGCTCGATGAAGCCGCTGACCTGGGCGAGCTGGTTGGCGTTGTTGAGCGGGCCGTAGAGCACGTCGTCGTCGTCCGGCTGCCCGGTCTTCGTGTCGGAGGCGGCCTTGGCGAGCGCGCTCACGAACTCGTCGTGGATCGACTCGTGGACGAGCACGCGGGTCGCGGCCGTGCAGTCCTGTCCGGCGTTGAAGTAGCCGGCAACCGAGATGTCCTCCACGGCCTTGGCGATGTCGGTGTCCTCGAAGACGACGACGGGTGCCTTGCCGCCGAGCTCCAGGTGGACGCGCTTGACGTCCTTGGCGGCGGACTCGGCGACCTGCATGCCCGCCCGGACCGACCCGGTGATGGAGGCCATGGCCGGCGTCCGGTGCTCGACCATCGCGCGGCCGGTGTCGCGGTCGCCGCAGATGACGTTGAAGACGCCCTTCGGCAGGATCTGCCCGATGATCTCGGCGATCAGCACGGTGGACGCCGGGGTGGTGTCGGACGGCTTGATGACGACGGTGTTGCCCGCGGCGAGCGCCGGGGCGAACTTCCACACGGCCATCATCATCGGGTAGTTCCACGGCGCGACCTGCGCGCACACACCGACCGGCTCGCGCCGGACGATGGAGGTCAGCCCCTCCATGTACTCGCCGGCCGAGCGGCCCTCGAGCAGCCGGGCGGCGCCCGCGAAGAAGCGGATCTGGTCCACCATCGGCGGGATCTCTTCGGTGCGGGTCAGCCCGAGCGGCTTGCCGGTGTTCTCGGACTCGGCCGCGATGAGGTCCTCGGCCCGCTCCTCGAAGGCGTCCGCGATCTTCAGCAGGGCGCGCTGGCGCTCGGCGGGCGTGGCATCGCGCCACGCCGGGAAGGCAGCGGCGGCGGCGGCCATGGCGGCATCGACGTCGGCCTCGCCGGACAGCGGGGAGGTCGCGTAGACCTCCTCCGTCACCGGGTTGACCACATCGATGGTCCGCCCGTCGGCGGCGTCCCGGAACTCGCCATTGATGTAGTTGCGCAGACGGCGCACCTCGGTGGTCACAACCACCCCTCCTGTCGACACGTCCAATGGGTGAGACGTCCAGCGTAACCGCTTGGGTAACGGTTTCGACATACCCACAGGCCGCGAACTTCGGATTCGGTGAGATCTGAGCCTCACGACAACGAATTACATCGATTGAGGGTTGCAAGACAGACGAGTCCCGGTGCAGAGTGGCTCCGTGGCCAGTCGCAGCGCAGACTCCAGGAACGGGAACGGATCGTCCCCAGCGGTCGATGCCGTCTCCCTCGCAATCATCGAGCAGCTCCAGGAGGACGGGCGTCGTCCGTACGCCGCGATCGGCAAGGCCGTGGGCCTGTCCGAAGCGGCCGTGCGGCAGCGCGTCCAGAAGCTGCTCGACCAGGGCGTGATGCAGATCGTCGCCGTCACCGACCCCCTCACCGTGGGGTTCCGGCGGCAGGCGATGGTGGGGATCAACGTGGAGGGCGACCTCGACCCCGTCGCGGAGGCCCTGTCGGCCATGACCGAATGCGAGTACGTGGTGATGACCGCGGGCTCCTTCGACCTGATGGTGGAGATCGTCTGCGAGGACGACGACCACCTGCTGGAGACGATCAACAAACGCATCCGGGCCATTCCCGGCGTGCGCTCCACCGAGAGCTTCGTCTACCTCAAGCTCAAGAAGCAGACCTATATGTGGGGAACCCGATAGCCGTGAGCAAGGACCTCAGCCGGACCGCGTACGACCACCTGTGGATGCATTTCACCCGCATGTCGGACTACGAGAACGCGCCCGTACCCACCATCGTGCGTGGCGAGGGCACCTACATCTACGACGACAAGGGCAAGCGCTACCTCGACGGGCTGTCCGGCCTGTTCGTGGTCAACGCCGGCCACGGCCGTCACGAGCTCGCCGAGGCGGCGTACAAGCAGGCGCAGGAGCTGGCCTTCTTCCCGGTGTGGTCCTACGCCCACCCGAAGGCCGTCGAGCTGGCCGAGCGCCTCGCGGACTACGCCCCGGGCGACCTGAACAAGGTCTTCTTCACCACCGGTGGCGGCGAGGCCGTCGAGACCGCCTGGAAGCTGGCCAAGCAGTACTTCAAGCTCAAGGGCAAGCCGACCAAGTACAAGGTCATCTCGCGTGCGGTCGCCTATCACGGCACCCCGCAGGGCGCCCTGTCCATCACCGGCCTGCCGGCCCTCAAGGCCCCCTTCGAGCCGCTGGTCCCCGGCGCGCACAAGGTGCCGAACACCAATATCTACCGCGCCCCGATCCACGGCGACGATCCGGAGGCCTTCGGCCGCTGGGCCGCCGACCAGATCGAGCAGGAGATCCTCTTCGAGGGCGCGGACACCGTGGCCGCCGTCTTCCTGGAGCCCGTGCAGAACGCGGGCGGCTGCTTCCCGCCCCCGCCCGGCTACTTCCAGCGGGTCCGCGAGATCTGCGACAAGTACGACGTGCTGCTCGTCTCCGACGAGGTCATCTGCGCCTTCGGCCGCCTCGGCACGATGTTCGCCTGCGACAAGTTCGGCTACGTGCCGGACATGATCACCTGCGCCAAGGGCATGACCTCGGGCTACTCGCCGATCGGCGCCTGCATCGTCTCGGACCGGATCGCCGAGCCGTTCTACGAGGGTGACAACACCTTCCTGCACGGCTACACCTTCGGCGGCCACCCGGTGTCCGCGGCCGTGGGCCTCGCCAACCTCGACATCTTCGAGCGCGAGGGCCTCAACCAGCACGTCCTCGACAACGAGAACGCCTTCCTCACCACGCTGCAGAAGCTGCACGACCTGCCGATCGTCGGCGACGTCCGCGGCAACGGCTTCTTCTACGGCATCGAGCTGGTGAAGGACAAGGTCACCAAGGAGACCTTCACCGACGAGGAGACCGAGCGCGTCCTGTACGGGTTCCTCTCCAAGGCGCTGTACGACAACGGCCTGTACTGCCGGGCCGACGACCGCGGCGACCCGGTCGTCCAGCTCGCGCCGCCGCTGGTCTCCGACCAGTCCACGTTCGACGAGATCGAGGGCATCCTGCGGTCCGTCCTGACGGAGGCCTGGACGAAGCTCTGACCGCCCGGGGCCTGTACGGAGTCGGCCCGCGGCGTCGCGGGAGGGCTCCCTGCAGGCCTTAGGCCGGACGGCCCACCGGCCGGCCCCGGCTTGACCACCGCTTGACCGTCCCGCGACGGCCCTCCGGCGGTCATTTCATACGGTCCAGACGGCCCGGATGCGCCCATTCGAGTGGGAAGAAGCGCACCCGGGCCGCGTGCTGTGCGCACACCGCGATCCGAATCCTTACGGTGCCGAGTGACCGATCGGCCCCGCCTTCGTTCCCCCGTACGGGGGAACGGGATTTCTGATCTGAACCGAGGTGTACGCCATGGTGGCCCCGCCGGACAACGACGTGATCTGGGCGCGTTCCCTGCAGCACTCCCACAACGGCTCACCCGCGCTCGGCGGAGTCTCCCTCGGGATCCGCGACGGCGAGATCCTCGCGGTGACCGGCCCGCGCGGCAGCGGCAAGACGACCCTGCTGCACTGCCTCTCCGGCCAGCTCGTGCCCCAGCAGGGCGAGGTGTGGTTCAACAGCGTCCCCGTCCACACCATGGGCCCCCGGCTGCGCGAGCGGCTGCGCCGCGACAAGTTCGGCTGGATCGCCCCCGAACCCCAGCTCGTCCCGGAACTGAACACCTGGGAGAACACCGCCCTGCCGCTGATGCTGCGCGGCACCGGGCGCCGCGAGGCCAAGAAGGCCGCCATGGAGTGGCTGGAGCGCCTCGACATCGGCATGTGCGCGCGGAAGCGCCCGCACACCCTCCAGCAGAGCCAGCGGCAGCGGATCTCGGTGGCCCGCGCACTCGCCGCCTCGCCCTCGGTGATCTTCGCGGACGAGCCGACCGCGACGCTGCACCGCACCGACCGCGCCCATGTGCTGCGCACCCTGACGAGCGCGGCCCGCTCGCACGGCATCACGGTGGTCCTGGCCACGCACGACGCGGAGATCGCCACCCTCGCCGACCGCGTGGTGCCGCTGCTGGACGGACGCCGGGTCGCCACGGTCGCCCTGCCCGCCGTGACCGATACGGAGGGCCGCGCGGCGTGCTCGCTCTCCGTCTAGCCCGCGGCTCCCATCCGCTGGTCCTGATGCGGCGGCTGCTGGTCGCGGCCGCGTCCGCCGGGGTCGGCTTCCTCCTGCTGTGCACGCTCGGCTACGCCTCCGGGCACCCGGCGCACTCCGCCGGTTCCGTACTGCGGCTGCTGTGGTGCTTGGTGCCGATGGCCGCCACGGTGCAGTTCGCGGTCGCGGTGGCGCGTACGGACCCGAGCACCCGCCCGCGCGCCGGACTGTCCGCCGTCGGTCTCGGGCCGGTGCGGCTCAGCGTGCTCGCCGCGGTCTCCACCGCCGTCTCGTGCACCCTCGGCTCGATGGTGGCGCTGCTCTTCTTCCTCCACCTGCGCGGCGATCTGTCCGGGCTGCCGTTCGACGGCGCCGCGGCCCGACTGCTGGGCGCCGAGGCGCCGCTGCCCGTGGCCGCGGTCCTCGTCCTGCTGGCCCTGGTGCCCGTGACCGCCGCGACGGCGAGCGCGCTGGCATTGCGCACCGCTCCGGTGCGGGCCGCGGGCACGGCGGAGGACGCCGAGGACCTGCCGCCCGAGGAGCAGATCCCGGCCCCGGCGGCACCGCCCACCGGGCTGCCCTGGGGCGTCGCCCTGACGGCCGCCGGACTCGCCGTCGAGGCGTACGCGAACCAGGGTTCGGCCGGCAGCCCGTTCCCGCTCCCCGGCAAGCTCGACTCCACACCGGCCTGGGTGCTCGTCGGCTGGACCCTGACGGCGATCGGTCTGGCCACGGCCGGGCCGGGGCTGACCTACCTGTGCGGGCGCCTGGTGCAGGCGGTGCGGCCCGGAGCCGTACGCCTGCTGGCGGGCCGGGTCCTGATGGACGAGGCGCACCGGATCGGCCGCCCCCTGGGAATCGTCTGCGCGGTTCTCTCCGCCGTCGTCGCCGTCTACGCGCTGTACGGGACGGGGCCCCGGCCCTTCGGCCCGCTCACCGCCCTCGGCGCCGTCCTCGTCATCGGCTGCACCACCGCGACGCTCCTGACGTCGGCGCTGGAGGCCAAGCAGGCGCGCGCCGAGACCGCGCGGGCGCTGCTGCGCCTCGGCGCACCGGCCTCGGCGCTGCGCGCGGCGACGGCGCTGCGGGCGGCCGCGCTGCTGCTCGTCTTCGCCCCGCTCACCTGGGCGATCGCCGAGCTGGCCGCACTGCCGCTGACCCCCTGAACCGCCGCCGACCGCTCGAACGGACCGGCCGGGGAGTCTCCCCGGCCGGTCCGTAGCATGAGGGCGTGGAAACCCCGGAAGCCAGCACACCCGCACCCGCACCCGGCGCCGAGATCGAGTCGCTCGCCGCATTCGACGCGGCGGTCGCCGCCGGTTCCCTGGCGGGTCTGCGCCTCCAGTCCCTCGATCTGACGGACCGGGGCGCGGCGCTGCTGGCGACGGACACCTCCGGCGCCGTCTTCCTCGGCTGCCCGATGGAGCCGGCGGCGGCCGAGAAGGTGCGGGCCGACGGCGCGTTCGTCTTCCCTCCGGTGCCGGGTCTGCCCTTCGATCCCTACCGCGGTCTGCTCTACTCGCCCGACGCCCTCTACGACGGGCTGGCGCGCGGCGGTTACGAGGCGACGCCCGACGCCCGCGCCTACCACTGGTTCAACCGCACCCGCTCCGACGGCGATGTCTTCGCCTCGATGCTGCGGGCGCTCCACGACGACGCGGTCTCCGACGCGCTGGACGAACTCCTCGACGGGGCGCGGGTGGCCGGCGTGATGGGCGGTCACGCGACGCCCCGGGGCAGCGCCTCGTACGCGGCGGCGGCCCGCCTCGGCAGGACCCTGGCCCGCAGCGGCCTGACGGTGGCCACCGGCGGCGGGCCGGGCGCGATGGAGGCGGCGAACCTCGGCGCCTACGCGGCCCCGCACCCCGACGCCATGCTGGACAAGGCGTGCGAACTCCTGGGCGCCGTCCCCTCCTTCGCTCCCTCCGTCACCGACTGGGCGATGGCCGCGTTCGCCGTGCGCGAGCGCTGGCCCGACGGCGGACGTTCCGTGTCGATCCCCACTTGGTTCTACGGGCACGAGCCGCCGAACCCGTTCGCCCGGGACATCGCGAAGTACTTCGCCAACGCCCTGCGCGAGGACGGGCTGCTGGCACGCTCGACCGCGGGCGTGATCTTCCTGCCGGGCGCGGCCGGCACGGTCCAGGAGATATTCGACAGCGCGACCCCCAACTACTACGGCTCGCGCGGCGATCCGTCCCCGATGGTGCTGGTCGGCCGGGACCACTGGACGCGGGAGCTGCCGGCCTGGCCGCTGCTCCAGGCCCTCGCGGCGGGCCGGCCGATGGAGTCCCGCATCGCGCTCGTCGACTCGGTGGAGGAAGCGCCCGAGGCGCTCGCGCGGCTGTCCTCGACGCAGGGCGCCGCTGGCGGGTGACGGCCGGTCGGCGCCGCGCTGGTGGAACCGGGGGGCGCTGATGCCGACGGCTGTCCACGACGGAGGCCCGGCGAAGCCGGGCCGATACCGTGACGGAGCGTCTCAGCGGTCGCGTGAGCCGATCAGCGGATGCGCGGCCGAAGGGGCGTGGACGGGGTCGGAGAGGCCGGACGTCTCCGGTGCCAGATCCGGCCTCGGGCCGGATGCCACGGCCTGCGCGGCCGGTTCGGGGAAGTAGTCGGCGTCCTTGGGGCGACTGCGCGCCAGTCCCAGGGGGCGGGGGGCGGGCTCGAGGTGGGGGATGTGCTTGGAGCAGTGCACGTAGGCCTCGTGGAGGGTGATGTGCGTCCACAGCACGGGGATCCGCCCCGGGGCGGTCTCGACGGGTATCCAGGGGTGGGCGGCGCGCAGTTCCTGGTCGCTGACGAGCTGGGCCGAGCCGTTGACGTGCAGTCCGATGTGGTCCCGGGTGAAGTCCATGAAGAGCAGACCGATGTGCGGGTTGTCGGCGATGTTGCCGGCGCTGGCCATGACGCCGTTCCCGCGGTACTCGGGGTAGGCCAGGGTGCGGTCGTCCAGCACGGAGACGAATCCGGGAGGGCCGGCGCGGAAGGTGGCGTCGCAGTGGCCACGGGCGTCGGCGGTGGAGAGGAAGACCATGGACTGGCGGCGGATGAAGTCACGCATGGCCGTGGTGAGATGCGGGTGGACCTGCCGGTCGTAGAAGGCGTCGGCGCGTTCGCTGGTGCCCAGATGGGCCTGCAGCAGGCGCTCCCCGTGCGAAGGCGTGGCGTCGTGGCGGGTCACGGCTGGTCGATCTCCTGACGGGGTCGGGGCGGAGTGAGGGGGGCGGTGAGAACGGGTGTGTCGAGCGGGTCGTGGTGAATGCGGGCCTGGGGGGTGCCCTGCTGCAGGAGGGTACGCACGGCCGTGGTGACCATGTCGGGCGGACCGCACAGGAAGGCTTCGTGCCGGTACCAGGGGCCGAACTCGCGCAGCACCTGCGGGAGTGTGCCCTGCTGCCCGGGGATGTGCTCGTGCGAGACCGCGGCCCTGACGGTCAGCCAGTAGTGGCGCTGGGCCAGGCGCAGCATGTCGTCGAGCCCGTACAGCTCCTGAGCGGTCCGTGCTCCGACGAACAGCTCCACATAGCGGCGCATGTCCAGGGCGGCGGCTTCCTCGATCAGGGCGCGGATCGGCGCCAGACCGGTCCCGCCGGCCACCAGCAACAGGTCGCGGTCGCCTGCCGCGGCGAGCGTCATCTCGCCCTGGGGAGGCCCGAGCCGCACCCGGTGGCCGGGGGCGGCGTGGTGAACCAGCGCGTTGCTGACCTGCCCCCCGTGGACGGCCCGGACGTGGAACGTCAGCGTGTTGTCCGTGCGCGGCGGGTGAGCGGGGGAATAGTGCCGCCAGGTACGCGGGTACCAGGGGGTCTCCATGCTCACGTACTGCCCGGCGGTGTAGGCGTAGGGCAGGTCGGGCTGCACGGTGATCTCGGCGATGCCGCTGCCGCGGTATTCGTGGCGGACGATCTGCGCTTCCCAGGCAGCCGGGCGCAGGCGCGTGTCGTCCTCGGCGGCTGCGGTCATCACCTGGGCGGCGACGGTGTAGGCGCGGCTCCAGGCCGCGGCGGTCTCGGCGTTCCACGCGGTTCCCGCGTAGCGGGCCAGGGAGGCCAGCAGGCAGTCACCCACCGCGGGGTAGTGGGCCTCCAGGGCTCCGAACTTACGGTGGTCCCGGCCCAGCCGGGAGCAGAACTGCACGAGGTTGTCGACGTCGTCGACCAGATCGATGATGCGCAGCAGTCCACGCAGCAGCCGGTCACGCTGGACGTCCATGTTGTCGGGGAACAACCCCCGCACTTCGGGGTGCCGGGCGAAGAGGATGGCGTAGAAGTAGACGGTCATCTCCGTGGCCTGGGGTGCGACCACCGCCAGACTCGTACGTACCAGGGAGATCTCCCGGTCTGTCAGCGGAGCCGATGTCACGACCGGCCCCCGAAGGGCGCGAGGCGCGGGCGCGTCCTCAGACGCCGGGCGGCAACGGGGCGGGGATGAGCGGGTTGTGCACATGGTGAGGGGGTCACCAGGTGTCTTGGATGTGCTGGCAAGTAGACGTTCGCAATCGTAGAAGGACGTTCCACGTCACTCGGGTTGAGAAAAGTGAAAGTGTGTTCGCCTGACGAGCCATTGTGCACAGGCTGCCAGGACAGGACCCACCCATGGCGTCTGCCCCCGATCCGCGAACAAACACAATCCCGTGGAAAACGGCGTGCGACGACAGCGCGTCCCTACGAGCGCCGGGCGTGGCCGGGGAACGTCCTCAGAGCTCCGACCTGCCTGATGACGGCCTCGGCGGGGTGCCGGCAGTTCGCAAACGAGCGTGACGGGGAGATTCGGTAAGCAAATCTGCGAGATTGAGTGAACGCACGTCCAAAGGGCCCGCACGGTGGCGCGGCACGCTCGGGAAGGCATGTTCCGGGCGGCGGCCCGGTGCTGACGGCCCGCAGCCGCCCGGGCCGGTTGCGTCGCGCCGGTCGCGCACGCGGAGCGGGCCAGGAGACGGCCGTTCACACGACGGGCAGCACGACGCTCTCCGCCGCGGCGAACGTGACGCCGACCCGCGCGTCCTCGTCCGGAGTGCTGTTCAGCGCGCACTCCGCTTCCAGGACCGGCCCCCGTTCGGGGTGCAGCTTCACCGCGACGTGGTTGCCGCGGAAGGTGCGCGCGCCCACGGTGCAGCGCAGGCCGTCCTGCGGGCCGCCGATCAGGACCCCGGCCGGACGCACCAGCAGATCGCACGCCCCCTGCGGCGATCCCGTCGGCACCGGCACCTTGCCCCACTCCGTGGCCGCCACCTCGCCGGTGACCGTCGCCTCCACCACGTTGTCGAAGCCGAGGAAGCGGGCGACGAAGGCCGAGGCGGGGCGCTGCCAGACCTCCAGCGGCGAGCCCACCTGGGCGATGCGTCCGTCGCGCATCACGACGACCCGGTCGGCGAGCGCGAAGGCCTCGCCCTGGTCGTGGGTGACGGCGAGCACCGTCGTGCCCAGCCGGCCGAAGAGCGTGCGCAGTTCGACGACGAGGCGTTCGCGCAGACTCCGGTCCAGCTGCCCCAGCGGCTCGTCCAGCATCAGCAGCTTGGGCCGCGGGGCGAGCGCCCGGGCGAGGGCGACGCGTTGCTGTTCGCCCCCCGAGAGCGCGGCGACGGCCCGCCGTTCGGCACCGGGCAGGCCCACCAGGTCGAGGAGTTCAGCGACCCGGCGGTCCCGCTCGTCCCGCTTCACGCCGTGCATCCGCAGCCCGAAGGCGACGTTGGCGCCGACGTCGCGGTGCGGGAAGAGCTGGTGGTCCTGGAACATCAGGCCGAGCCCGCGCCGGTGCACCGGAACGCCGTCCTGGTCCTCGCCGCCGAGCAGGACCCGCCCGCCGTCGGCCTGCTGGAGTCCGGCGACGAGCCGCAGCAGGGTGGACTTCCCGCTGCCGCTCGGCCCCAGGACGCACACGATCTCGTGCGCGGCGACCTCCAGGTCCACGGCGTCCAGCGCGGCCCGGTCGCCGAAGCGCACGGTGGCCGAATCCAGTGTCAGCATCTCTAGAACTCCCCGGACCGGTCCGTGCGGATACGTTCGAGCAGCAGCAGCGACGCCGCGCACACGAGCATCAGGATCGTGCTCAGCGCCATCGCCTGCCCGTAGTTGAGCTCCCCCGACCGGCCCAGCAGCCGGGCGACGGCCACCGGAAGCGTGGGATTGTCGGGCCGCGCGATGAACACCGTGGCCCCGAACTCGCCCAGCGACACGGCGAACGCGAATCCGGCGGCGACCAGCAGCGCCCGGCGCACCAGCGGCAGGTCCACCTCGCGCCAGGCCCGCACGGGCGAGGCGCCGAGCACCGCGGCCGCCTCGCGCAGCCGCCCGTCCACCGCTCTGAGGACCGGAAGCATCGTGCGGACGACGAAGGGCACCCCGACCAGCGCCTGGGCGAGCGGCACCAGGATCCAGGACGTGCGCAGATCCAGCGGGGGCTTGTCGAGCGTGATCAGGAAACCGAAGCCCACGGTCACGGCGGAGACGCCGAGCGGCAGCATCAGCAGCGCGTCGAAGCCCCGGACGAGCCGGCCCGCCTTCCGGGTCAGGGCCGCGGCCGCCAGTCCCCCGACGACCAGCGCGATGAGGGTGGCGACCACGGCGTAACGCAGTGAGTTCCCGATCGCCTCGATGGGGGCGACCAGGAACGTACCGCTGTTCGCCTCCGCCGAGCCCAGCGCGCGGTAGTAGGCGAGACCGTGACCGCCGGACACGTCGAGCGACCGCTCCACCAGGACGGCGAGGGGGAGCAGGATCAGCACGAGCACCGTCAGCAGCACACCGCCGAGCAGCGTCCACTGCGCAGCGCCGCGCGGCCTGCGGGCCGTCTGCGCCGGATCGACCAGCTTCAGCGCCCTCTCCCTGCGCCGCACGGTCCAGGCGTGCACGGCGAGTACGGCGCCGACCGCGACGAACTGCACCAGGGTCAGCACGGCGGCGGTGGGCAGATCGAGGAGTTGTGCGGTCTGCCGGTAGATCTCCACCTCCAGTGTGGAGAAGCCGGGGCCGCCGAGGATCTGTACGACACCGAAGGAGGTGAAGGTGAAGAGGAACACCATCAGCGCCGCCGCGGCCACCGCGGGGCCGAGGGCGGGGAGGGTGACGCGGCGCCAGGCGGCGAAGCGTCCGGCGCCGAGCACCCGCGCGGCCTCCTCCTGCCGGGGGTCGAGCTGGGACCAGAGTCCGCCGACGGTGCGCACGACGACGGCGTAGTTGAAGAACACATGGGCCAGCAGGATCGCCCACACCGTGGTGTCGAGGCGGACGCCCCAGAGTTCGTCGAGGAAGCCGCCGCGGCCGAGCAGCGCGAGGAACGCCGTGCCGACGACGACGGTCGGCAGGACGAACGGCACGGTGACGATCGCCCGCAGCAGCTGCTTGCCCGGGAAGTCGAACCGGGCGAAGACGTAGGCGCCGGGCAGCGCGATCAGCAGGGTCAGCGCGGTGGACGCGAACGCCTGCCAGAGGGTGAACCAGAGCACGCCCCCGATGTCCGGCCGGCTCAGCACCTCGCCGAACCGCCCGAACTGCCACACCCCGTCCGCCTTGAGCCCGCGCCCCACGATCGCGGCGACGGGATAGGCGAAGAACACCGCGAAGAAGGCCACGGGCACGGCCATCAGACCGAGCCGTAGCGCGCCCCCGCGCAACGACCGGGCGCGCGCGGCCTTCCCGCGCGCGCCCGGTCCGCGTACGGGAGTCTTCGCTACTTCACTACGAGCGAGGACCATGACTGGACCCACTGCTCACGGTTCTTGGCGATCTCGTCCGGGGCGACGGTCGTCGGCTTGCCGACCGTGGCGCCGAACTTCGTGAAGAGGTCCGGCACCTTGGCGCCCTTGGTGACCGGGCTGACGAACATGTTGAGCGGCATGTCCTCCTGGAACTTCTTGCCGATCAGGAAGTCCAGCAGGGCCTTGCCTCCCGCCGGGTTCTTCGCCCCGTCGAGCAGGCCGGCGAACTCGATCTGCCGGAAGCACGTCCCGGTGGCGACGCCGGTGGGGGCGGTCTTCGGCTGCGGGTCCGCGTAGAGCACCTCGACGGGCGGACTCGAGGCGTAGCTGACGACGAGCGGCCGGTCGGCCTTGGCCTTCTTGCCGCCCGCGGAGCCGGAGAACTCCTCGTTGTACGCCTGCTCCCAGCCGTCGACGACCTTGACGCCGTTGCTCTTCAGCTTCTTCCAGTGGTCCTGGTAGCCGTCGTCGCCATAGGTGGCGACGGTGCCGAGGAGGAAGCCGAGGCCGGGCGAGGAGGTCGCCGCGTTCTCGGTGACGAGCAGGTTCTTGTACGCGGGCTTCGCCAGGTCCTCGAAGGTCTTCGGCGGCGCGAGCTTCCTGTCGGCGAAGTACTTCTTGTCGTAGTTGACGCAGATGTCGCCGGTGTCGATGGGGGTGACCCGGTGCTTGTCCGCGTCCAGTTGGACATCGGCCGCGACCCGGCCGATCCCCTTGGCCTCGTACGGGGTGAACAGACCGTGGTCGAGGGCGCGCGAGAGAAGGGTGTTGTCGACGCCGAAGAACACGTCACCGCGGGGCGAACCCTTGGTCAGGATCTCCTGGTTGAGGGCTGCGCCCGCGTCACCGCTCTTCAGCACCTTGACGGTGTAGCCGGTCTCGCGGGTGAACTCCTTCAGTACGTCCTTGGAGGCGTTGAAGGAGTCGTGGCTGACGAGGGTGACGGTCTTGGAGCCCGTTCCCTCGGTGCCGCCGTTGCCGGAGGCGGGGTCGTCGGAGCTTCCGCAGCCGGCCAGCGCGGTCGCGCCGAGCGCGGCGGCGACGGCCGTCGCCGCGATCTTCTTGGTGGTGCTCATGTGATTCCTCCTGGGATGACCAGGAAGAGACGCGGCCCTGCCCGCTTCCGGGGGAAACCGGAAGCGGGCAGGGCGCAACAGCTTGAGTAAGGTCCGAACTTCCTACCCGGAATGACCCGGGCGAGGTTCAGAGGGTCTGCGGCCAGCCTGTCCTCGGTGCCGCACTCTCAGCGCTGTGGCGCTCCCCTGTCGGAATATGAAGTTGATTTCGAGCCCAGGCTACACGCCCGGTTTCGGCCTCAGCGCTCGGAGGCCGCCAGCTGTCCGCAGGCCCCGTCGATCTCCTGGCCGCGGGTGTCGCGAACGGTCACCGGCACCCCGTGGGAGGCGATCGCCTCGACGAACGCCTTCTCGTCCTCGGGCCGCGAGGCGGTCCACTTGGAGCCGGGCGTCGGGTTCAGCGGGATGAGGTTGACGTGGACCCGCTTGCCCTTGAGCAGCCGGCCGAGCCGGTCGCCCCGCCACGCCTGGTCGTTGATGTCACGGATCAGCGCGTACTCGATGGAGATGCGGCGGCCGGACTTCTCCGCGTACTCCCACGCGGCGTCCAGGACCTCGCGCACCTTCCACCGGGTGTTCACCGGCACGAGCGTGTCACGCAGCTCGTCGTCCGGGGCGTGCAGCGACACCGCGAGACGGCACTTGAAGCCCTCGTCCGCGAAGCGGAGCATCGCGGGGACGAGACCGACGGTGGAGACCGTGATGCCGCGCTGCGAGAGCCCGAGGCCGTCGGGCTCGGGGTCGGTCAGGCGGCGGATGGCGCCCACGACGCGGTTGTAGTTGGCGAGCGGCTCGCCCATGCCCATGAAGACGATGTTGGAGAGCCGGGCGGGCCCGCCGGGGACCTCGCCGTCGCGCAGCGCCCGCATGCCGTCGACGATCTGGTGGACGATCTCGGCGGTGGACAGGTTGCGGTCGAGACCGGCCTGGCCGGTCGCGCAGAACGGGCAGTTCATGCCGCAGCCGGCCTGCGAGGAGATGCACATCGTGACGCGCTCGGGGTAGCGCATCAGGACGGACTCGACCAGGGTCCCGTCGTGCAGCTTCCACAGCGTCTTGCGGGTGGTGTCGTCGTCGCAGCTGATGTGGCGGACCACGGACATCAGATCGGGGAACATCGCCTCGGCGAGCTTGCCCCTCGACGCGGCGGGGATGTTGGTCCACTCCGCCGGGTCGTGCGCGTACCGCGCGAAGTAGTGCTGCGAGAGCTGCTGGGCGCGGAAGGGCTTCTCGCCGATCGCGGCGACGGCTTCCTTGCGCTCGGCGGGCGTGAGGTCGGCGAGGTGCCGCGGCGGCTTCTTGGCTCCGCGGGGCGCGACGAAAGTGAGTTCTCCGGGCTTAGGCATGGTTCTTCCAGTGTCGCAGACACGCCGTGGTGCTTGCGGTCGTCACCGAGGAGGGCGGTCATCGGGCCGCCGCCGACTGCCCCGCGACGGCCCCGCGACGGCCCCGGCCGCACGCACGGCAGTGAGCGATCGCACTCCGGCGGCCGGCTCCGCGACGGCCCTGCGCGCGCACAGGTGGGCCCGTGCGGCCTCCCGGGGAAGGCGGTACGCGAGCGGCGAGGCGGGCGGCCACGGTGCCGATGGATCGGGGCGGGCGGGGTATCCGGGAGCCGAGAAGGACATTCCGCCCCATGCGCAGGAGGTACGTGCCGTGCACACCGTGAAGAACTGGTTCAGTCACAGCCTGGCCGGGCAGGCACTCGTGGTCTTCGTGCTGGGTATGGGCTTCAGCGCCGTGTTCCGCCGGAACGACCATCCGGGCTTATGGGTGGTCCAGAGCCTGCTCTACAGCGTGGTGATCATCGGGGTCCTCGCTGCTCAGCGCCGCAGAACCGCCCGCGCGACCGGTGCCGACCCCCGCACGGTCGTGAGCCTCAACCGCAGGATCCGGCATGGTGAAGTGCCTCGGGATCCCGAGGAGCGGGCGATGATGCGGCGGCTGGTGGACGATCAGCTGGGGAAGATGGAGCGGGGTGGCCGGTGGCTGCCGTACTGGCTGGGCTTCATGGGTCTCAGCGCGGTCGGCATGCTCGTCCTCGGCGCCACCACGGGCTCGCTGGTGTTTCCGCTGGTCTTCACGGTCGCGGTGGCCGCGTTCTGCCTCTGGATCCTGTGGATGCGCCGCCGGGCCATGGAGATCCACCACCACATGCGCTCGGCCCTCCGCGACCCGAGCTGACGGGTGCCGTCGTCGCGGCCGGTCCGCCCTCCCCCGCAGATGCGTGAGGGCCCGCCGTCCGGTGGACGGCGGGCCCTCACGCAGAAAAAGCGCCTGGAGCCGCTCAGCCGGAGCCGACGAAGATCACCAGGAGCAGCCAGACCACCGGTGCGGTCGGCAGCAGGGAGTCCAGCCGGTCCATGATCCCGCCGTGGCCGGGCAGCAGCGTCCCCATGTCCTTGATCCCGAGGTCGCGCTTGATCATGGACTCGCCCAGGTCGCCCAGGGTCGCGCTGGCGGCGACCGCGAGGCCGAGCAGCAGGCCCTGCCACCACGAGCCGTCGTCGATCAGAAACTGCATGCACAGCGCACCGGCCACCATCGCGAAGGCCACCGCTCCGAACAGGCCCTCGCGGGTCTTGCCGGGGCTGATGCGCGGAGCGAGCTTGTGCTTGCCGAACCGCCAGCCGACGGCGTACGCGCCCGTGTCGCTGACCACCGTCAGCAGCAGGAAGGTCAGGACCCGCTGCGGTCCGTCGTCGGCTGTCAGGAGCATGGCGACGAAGGTCGCCAGGAACGGCACGTAGAACGCGGCGAAGACCCCGGCCGTGACGTCCTTCAGGTAGCCGTCGGGCGGCTCGGTCATCCGCCAGACGAGCACCGCCAGGGCGGTCAGCGCCATGGCGATCCACGCGCCCTCGGCTCCGCGGGCGTAACCGGCCACGATCATGGCCGCGCCACCGATCGCGAGAGGCACGAGGGGCGCCTTGATGCCCTTGCGCTCCTCCAGCCGGGAGGTGAGCTCCCACAGACCCACGACGACGGCGACCACGATCACGCCGACGAAGACGGCCTTGACGATGAAGAGCGAGGCGACGACGACGGCACCGAGCCCGACGCCGACCCCTATGGCGGATCCCAGATCACGGCCCGCACGCTTCTTCTGCGGGGGTGGCGGCGCGGTGGACATGGGCTCCTGCGGCTTCTCGTCGCGGAACAGGGGGCCACCGCTCAGGCGTGCGGCGGCTCCCCGGTCCCCGTCATCGTCACTGTCTCTACCTGCGTCGGGAACGTCCGGCACGATGGGCATGGGCCGAGTCTGCTGGGCGTCATGCACATCGTATGCAGGACCCGCCGGAGCGGCCCGCATCTCGGGCGCAGCCCTGTGGCCGGCGCCCTGCGGGACGCCCCGGGAAGAGTCGTTCATCAGACTTCGAGCAGCTCGGCTTCCTTGTGCTTCAGCAGCTCGTCCACCTGCGCGACGTACTTCGCGGTGGTGTCGTCGAGCTCCTTCTCGGCGCGGCGCACCTCGTCCTCGCCGGACTCCTTGTCCTTGACCAGCTTGTCGAGCGTCTCCTTGGCCTTGCGGCGGACGGCCCGGATCGAGATCTTGGAGTCCTCGGCCTTGGTCTTCGCGACCTTGATGTAGTCGCGACGGCGCTCTTCGGTGAGGTCGGGGAAGGTCACCCGGATGATATTGCCGTCGTTGCTCGGGTTGACGCCGAGGTCCGAGTCGCGGATGGCCTGCTCGATGTTGCGCAGCGCGGTCTTGTCGAACGGCGTCACGACGGCCATACGGGGCTCGGGCACCGAGAACGAGGCCAGCTGGTTGATCGGGGTCAGCGCGCCGTAGTAGTCGGCGACGATCTTGTTGAACATCGCCGGGTGCGCACGGCCGGTGCGGATCGCGGCGAAGTCCTCTTTCGCGACCACGACGGCCTTCTCCATCTTCTCCTCGGCCTCGAGGAGGGTTTCTTCGATCACCACGTGCTCCTGCGTGTCTTGAGTGGGCCCGGCGTGCTCGGGCCCGGCGGGTCCTGCGTCGCGTCCTCACCTGCACGGTGTCCGACCGGCAGGCCGTTGTCCATCCTTCGTGGCCGTCCAGCGGGCCCCCGGGAACGCCCCGGGTGCCCCCGGACCGGTCCCCCGGTTCTCAGGCCCGGGTGCTCCGGTCACTCACGAGCGAGCCGATCTTCTCACCCTTGACCGCGCGGGCGATATTGCCCTCGGCGGTCAGCTCGAAGACGAGGATCGGCAGCTGGTTGTCACGGCAGAGCGTGATCGCGGTGGCGTCGGCGACCTTGAGATCGCGGGCGAGCACCTCGCCGTACTCCAGCGCGTCGAACTTCACCGCGCCGGGGTTGGTCTTCGGGTCGGAGTCGTAGACCCCGTCCACGCCGTTCTTCCCCATCAGCAGCGCCTCGGCGTCGATCTCCAGGGCGCGCTGTGCCGCGGTGGTGTCGGTGGAGAAGTACGGCATGCCCATGCCGGCGCCGAAGATGACGACGCGCCCCTTCTCCAGGTGCCGTACGGCACGCAGCGGAATGTACGGCTCCGCGACCTGGCCCATGGTGATGGCCGTCTGGACGCGCGAGTCGATGCCCTCCTTCTCCAGGAAGTCCTGGAGAGCGAGGCAGTTCATGACGGTGCCGAGCATGCCCATGTAGTCGGACCGCGCCCGGTCCATGCCGCGCTGCTGGAGCTCGGCACCGCGGAAGAAGTTGCCGCCGCCGATGACGACCGCGATTTCCGCACCGTCGCGGACGACTGCCGCGATCTCGCGGGCGATGGTGTGCACGACGTCGGGGTCGACGCCGAGACCCCCGCCGCCGGCGAACGCCTCTCCGGACAGCTTCAGCATGAAGCGTCCGCGCACCTTGCCGTCATCGCGCCTGTGGTCACCTGTGGCGGCGTCCGCGCCCTTGTTCATGGAGATTCTCCTCGTGCACATACGAAGAAGGCCATTGCCGGTGGGTCCGATGTCCCTCAGCGGCAATGGCCTCCTCGTCAGATCTGCGGTCGTACGGCGGTGTGCGGCCGTCGACTGCACCAGACCCTATCGGGGTCCACCGTTTTTCGCGGACGGACTCAGATGCCGACCTTGATGCGCGTGAAGCGCTTCAGGGTGACACCGGCCTCGTCCAGGACCTTCTGGACGGACTTCTTGTTGTCCAGCGCGTACGGCTGGCCGAGGAGGGTGGCCTCCTTGAAGAAGCCGTTGACGCGACCCTCGACGATCTTCGGGAGCGCGGCCTCGGGCTTGCCCTCGGCGCGCGTGGTCTCCTCGGCGACACGACGCTCGGCCTCGACGACCTCGGCCGGGACGTCCTCGCGGGACAGGTACTTCGGCGCGAAGGCGGCGATGTGCTGGGCAATGCCCTTCGCCAGCTCGGCGTCGGCCTTGTCCAGCTCGACCAGAACACCGATCTGCGGGGGCAGGTCGGGCATGGTGCGGTGCATGTAGACCGAGACGTAGGCGCCGTCGAACTGCGCGAAGCGGTCCAGGACGATCTTCTCGCCGAGGTTGGCGTTGGCCTCGTCCACGTACGCCTGGACGGTCTTGCCGGGCTCGATCTCGGAGGCGAGGAGCGCCTCGATGTCGGCCGGGGACGTCGCGGCGACGTGCTGCGCGAGCGTGTTGGCGACGGCCTGGAACTTGTCGCCCTTGGCGACGAAGTCCGTCTCGCACTTCAGCTCGAGCAGGACGCCCGACGTCTTGTCGTCGGAGACGACGGAGACGACGGCGCCGTTCTCGGCAGAACGGCCCTCGCGCTTGGCGACGCCCTTCTGGCCCTTGATACGGAGCGCCTCGACGGCTCCGTCGACGTTGCCGTCGGCCTCGTCGAGCGCCTTCTTGCAGTCCATCATGCCGGCGCCGGTGAGCTCACGGAGCTTCTTGACGTCAGCGGCGGTGTAGTTCGCCATGAGTCTGTATTTCTCTCTCGAAGTCTGAAAGATCTACGGGTGAACGGCGGGGGCGGTGCCTGTGGCACCGGCCCCCGCCGTCTTCAGCCGTGACGGGTGTCAGGCCTGCTCGGCGTCCGCGGCCGGAGCCTCGGCCTCGGGGGTCTCGGCGGCAGCCTCGGCGGCGGGGGCCTCGGCGGCCTCCGCGTCCGCGACCTTCTCGGTCTCGGCGGAGGTCTGGACCTCGGCGTCGGCCTTCTTGTCGCCCTCGAGCAGGTCGCGCTCCCACTCGGCGAGCGGCTCGCCGGCGGCCTTCTCGCCCGGCTTCGAGTCGCCGGTCGCGGCACCGGAGCGGGCGATGAGGCCCTCGGCGACGGCGTCGGCGATCACGCGGGTGAGCAGGGTGACGGAGCGGATCGCGTCGTCGTTGCCCGGAATCTTGTAGTCGACCTCGTCGGGGTCGCAGTTGGTGTCCAGGATCGCGACGACCGGGATGTGGAGCTTGCGCGCCTCACCGACGGCGATGTGCTCCTTCTTGGTGTCGACGATCCAGACGGCGCTCGGCACCTTCTGCATCTCGCGGATACCACCGAGGGTCTTCTCCAGCTTGGCCTTCTCGCGGGAGAGGACCAGGAGCTCCTTCTTGGTGAGGCCGGAGGCGGCCACGTCCTCGAAGTCGATGAGCTCGAGCTCCTTCAGACGCTGAAGGCGCTTGTAGACGGTGGAGAAGTTGGTGAGCATGCCACCGAGCCAACGCTGGTTGACGTACGGCATGCCGACGCGCGTCGCCTGCTCGGCGATGGCCTCCTGGGCCTGCTTCTTCGTACCCACGAACATGATGGAGCCGCCGTGGGCGACGGTCTCCTTGACGAACTCGTAGGCGCGGTCGATGTACGACAGCGACTGGAGCAGGTCGATGATGTAAATGCCGTTGCGCTCGGTGAAGATGAAGCGCTTCATCTTCGGGTTCCAGCGACGGGTCTGGTGACCGAAGTGGACGCCGCTTTCCAGCAGCTCCCGCATCGTGACGACGGCCATGGCCGTACTCCTTGAGGTGCTCGGTTATCGCGACCGCAGGTTTGCTGTCGCGCCTGACGCCCCGACGCGCCGTGCCACGAAGGACCGAGGAGCGCGGCCACCCCCGAAGAGGGAGGTGGCGGGGCGTGCGAAGTCGACCCGGTGACCCGGATCGCCAGAGAAAGTGTACGGGACCGGCCGGGTGCCGGGTGACGGCGCTGTCCACAACCGGCCGGTAGTCCACAGATCCGGTCCATGATCCCCCCGGAACGGGGCCCCGGGGGACGCTGACGGCATGCGACTCACATCTGAACGGGGCTGTGGTTCCGGGAGCCGGAGAGGCCGTGGTTTCGCTGGCCGGCGACGCCGTGCCGGCAGCCGCCGAGGCGCGGCGGCCGACGGAACAGGGACCGGCGGGACGGCGCGGGGGGCCCGCCAAGGTGCGGGGACCGACGGGACCGGGACCGGCGTGACGGCGCGGCGGGGCCGCCGAGGTGCGGCGGCCGCGTCGGGGCTGCTGCCGATGGCGCTGCTCCTCCTCATGGTGCTGCTCGCGGTGGGGGGCGGCGGGCTGTACGCGCCGGCGGCACCATGGCCCCCGCCGAACGTGGCCGTTGCAGTGGGGGCTGCGGGTGATCCGGGGGCCGCGGACGCAGTGGGGGCTGCGAATCATCCAGGGGCTGTGGGTGCAGTGGGGGCCGCGCATCATCCGGAGGCTGTGGGTGATCCGGGGGCCGTGGTTGATCCGGGCGCTGTGGATGATCCGGCGGGGGGCCGGGTCTGGCCGTTGGAGGGGCGCCCACCGGTTCTGCGCGGGTGGGAGCCGCCCGCCACCGCGTACGGGCGGGGGCACCGCGGCGTCGACCTCGGCGCCCCTCCCGGCGCGCGGGTCCTCGCGGCCGCGGCGGGCCGGGTGTCCTTCGCGGGCGGAGTCGCGGGGCGCGGAGTGGTGGTCATCGAGCTGGCGGGGACGGGCGATCCGCCGCTGCGGACCACCTACGAACCGGTGCGCCCGCTGGTCGAGAAGGGCGACGAGGTCGCGGCGGGTCAGGTGGTGGCGGTGTTGTCGGGCGGGCCGTCCCACTGCCCGTCCGGGTGTCTGCACTGGGGCCTGCGGCGCGCGGAAGCCTATGTGGACCCGCTGTCGCTGCTGCCGCCGTCCCTGCTGCGGCGCGGCCCTTCGCGGCTGCTGCCGGTGTCGGGCGTGCCCGTACCCGCCCCCTCGTCGACCGGGGCCGCGTCGCGCGCAGGGCGTCAGCCCTGGTCGCCGCCGATGCCCCGGACGCCGTTCAGGATCATGGCGACGGCGGTGTCCGCGATCACTCCGGGCTCCTCCGCCACGCTCAGCTCGATACGCCGGACCGCCGCGTCCACGGAGCCCTGGAGCAGCATGGCCGCGAGCCGCGGCTGCTCGTGTCCGAGGTCTCCGAGGGCCTCCACGATCATGGCGATCAGACCGCCGTGCGCCGCCCGGATCTTCTCGCGCGCGCCCGCGTCCAGCTCGCTGGCGGAGATCGCGACGACGGCCCGGTGACGCCGGTCCCCGACGAGATCGAGCTGCCGCCGGACGTACGCCTCGACCTTCTCCTCGGGCGTCCCCGCCCGCTGCATGGCGCTCTCGACCTCGGCCGCCCACACGGGGAAGTCGACCGCGCAGAGTTCCTCGACGACGGCGGCGCGGGAACGGAAGTACTCGTAGACGGAGGACCGTGCGAGACCTGTGCGTTCGGCGAGGGCGGGGAAGGTCAGCGCCTCCGTCCCTCCCTCGGACAGCAGGGAGCGCGCTGCGTCCAGGAGGGCGCCGCGCTGCATGGTCCGGTGCTCGGCCACGGAGGCCGCTCGAATCCTGGGCACACGACCACTCTACGGCGGCCGGTGTTCACGAGGAGGGCGGGCGGGTAGACCCGTCGGCCGGAGCGCCCGCCGCCGGCGGCTGCCCGGCTCCAGGCCCTGCCCGTCGTGGGCCGGCCCGGGCCGTCCGGGCGGTCGCTCCGGGGCTGCCCGGCTCCAGGCCCTGCCCCTCGTGGGCCCACCCGGGCCGTCCGGGCGGTCGCTCCGGGGCTGCCCGGCTCCAGGCCCTGCCCGTCGTGGGCCGATCCGGTCCGTCCGGGCGGTCGGTCCGGGCTGCTCAGCGTCCGGCGTCGGCCAGCTTCGCACGCAGTTGCAGCACGGACTTGGTGTGGATCTGGCTGACGCGGCTCTCGGTGACCCCGAGGACGTTGCCGATCTCGGCGAGGGTCAGTCCCTCGTAGTAGTAGAGCGTGACGACCGTCTTCTCACGGTCCGGGAGGGTGTTGATCGCGCGGGCGAGCAGCCGTCTGAGCTCACGGTCCTCGGCCACCTCCACCGGGTTGTCGGCGGCGGTGTCCTCCAGCGTGTCCATCAGGCTCAGCCGGTCGCCGCCCTCACCGCCCACATGGAGCAGCTCCTCCAGCGCGACCACGTTGGCGAGCGACAACTGGCTGAAAACCGCGTGCAGTTCCTCCAGCGCGATGCCCATCTCGGCGGCGACCTCCGCTTCCGAGGGCGTACGCCGCAGTTGCGCCTCCAGGGTGGCGTAGGCGCGCTCGACCGCCCGCGCCTTCTGGCGCACGGAGCGGGGGATCCAGTCCAGCGCCCGCAGTTCGTCGATCATCGCGCCCCGGATGCGGGTGATCGCGTACGTCTCGAACTTGATCGCGCGCTCGATGTCGAACTTCTCGATCGCGTCGATCAGTCCGAAGACCCCCGAGGAGACGAAGTCCGCCTGCTCGACGTTGGACGGCAGACCCACACTCACCCGGCCGGCGACGTACTTCACCAGAGGCGAGTAGTGCAGGATCAGCTGTTCCCGCAGCCGCCCGTCGCCCGTGGTCTTGTACGAGCGCCACAGCTCGTCGAGCGAGGAGGGGGCGGGCGGGCGCACAGTGCCACGCGCAGCCGGTGGCGCTGCCGCGCGGTCAGACCCGGAGGTGTGCTGGGGCATGTGGTGCCTTGAGCCGTTCTGCCGTGAAGTGCTGGGGGACGTGTGTCTGGGCCGGAATCCTTGTGAGCGTAGCGTGACTGAGGCGTCGCGGTCCGCGCAGGACGGGGGTTCGGGGCTGGGCGCTTCCCGGCGCACGGACCTGGAGCAGGACAGGGTGGCGGATACGACCGCGCAGCTGAGCGAGGACACGACAGGTGCCCGAGGCCGTCGCGTCGCGCGCCGGCCCCGGAGGCGTCGCCGAAGGATCCACCGGGGTCATCGGCATCACCTTTTCACCCGTATGCCCCAGGTCAAGAACCGCCTCGCCGCGCGTCGTCATTGCATGTCGGCCGCTTCGTCAACCTCCATCCGTCGCCTTCGCGTTCGACGAACCCCAGTGAGTGCAGTTCGTACAGCTTGCCGAGTGCCTCGTCCTCGCTCGTCGCCGCCGCACACGCCACCTCCCGTCCGTTGACGGAGCCGTGGGCCGGCAGGGCGTCAAGCACCCTGGCGCAGACGGGGTCCAGGTGATCGCGCGGCAGCATCGGACCACGTCTCGGCGGGGCCAGATCTCCGATGTCGCCCACCATCTCCGCGACTTCGGCGGCATCCGTCACCAGCACCCCTTCGCCTCTCAGGAGTTCGTGGACGCCCGCCGACAGACCGCTGGTGGCGGGGCCCGGCACCCCCATGGTGTGGCGGCCGAGCCGTTGCGCGCACCGGGCGGTGACCAGTGAGCCGCTGCGGTACTCGGCCTCGACGACGACCGTGCCTCGCGTCAATGCGGCGATCACCCGGTTCCTGAGGATGAACCGGCTGCGGGTGGGGTGGTCGGCCGGTGGCAGTTCACCGAGGACGAGCCCTTGTCCCGCGATGCGTCCGATCAGTTCGGCGTGGCCGCGGGGGTAGGCGACGTCCACCCCGCAGGCCAGGACCGCCATCGTCGCCCCGCCGACGGCCAGGGCACCCCGGTGAGCCGCCCCGTCGACGCCGAAGGCCGCCCCCGAGACGACCACCCACCCCCGCTCCGCCAGGCCCGCGCCGAGCGTCGTCGCCATGTGGGCCCCGTACGGTGTGCAGGCCCGGGCCCCCACCACGGCGACCGAGCGCAGCGCCCAGAGCCGCAGATCGGGCGTGCCCCGCACCCAGAGTCCCGTCGGTCTCGCGTCGCCCAGGTCGTCGAGCTGGCTCGGCCACTCCCGGTCGCCGGGGCAGACGAATCGCCCGCCCGCCGCGGCGACCGCCGCAAGGTCCCGCTCGGGCTCGACGGTCCTGGCCCGCAGCCGGTAGGCGGCGAGCCGCCTCGCGGTCATCCCGCTCAGCCGCTCGGCCGAGCCGTCCGCCGTGGTGATCCGCCGCATCAGCTCCGCGCCACCGCATTCCCGCAGCCAGCGCCCGCCTCGCATGTCCCCCGGCTCCAGGACCCGGGTCAGCGCCGCCCGGGCCAGCCGCTCCCGGTCGCTCGCGCCACCGCGGGCGCCCGTGCGGCCGGGCCTCCGGTCGTCGGCCGCGGGCCCTCGCGGTCCGGCCGTCGCGCCCGGTCCGCCGGCGGCCGCACACTCCTCCCGCCCCCGGCCGGTCATGACGCCGCCGCGCCCATCCGGGCTCCGCGCGGAATCCCGGTGCGCAGCTCCAGGGCCACCTCGATGTCCGAGGCGTCCGGGCGGCCGGCTCCGCGCAGATCCGCGACCGTCCACGCCACCCGCAGCACCCGGTCGAGGCCGCGCGCCGTGAGCAGACCGCGCTCCATGTCCCGCTCGGCCGCCATCAGGGCACCCGGGGCCGCGGCCAGCCTGGTCCTCAGCTCATGTCCCGGCACCTCGCTGTTCGTGGCCCACGGAGTGCCCGCCAGCCGCTCCGCCGCCCGCTCCCGGGCCCTGATAACCCGGCCGGCGACCACGTCCGTCGACTCGCCCGGCCCGCCCCGGCCCATGAGGTCCTCGCGTCTGACGGGGTCGACGGTCACCCGCAGGTCCACCCGGTCCAGCAGCGGCCCCGAGAGCCTGGCCTGGTACCGCCGGACCGCCGAGGGCGGGCATTCACAGCCCGCCCCGCTCAGGGTGTGCCGGCCGCACGGGCACGGATTGGCGGCGAGCATCATCAGGAAGCGGGCCGGAAGCCGCACCACTCCGGCGCTGCGCGCCACCACGACACACCCCGACTCCAGCGGCTGACGCAGCGCGTCCAGCGCCCGTACCGAGAACTCCGGCGCTTCGTCCAGAAAGAGAATCCCGCGATGTGCGAGCGAGACCGCTCCGGGGCGCGGCAGTCCGTTGCCCCCGCCGATGAGCGACTGCATGGTCGCCGAGTGGTGCGGCGCGCAGTAGGGCGGGCGGGAGACCAGCGGTTCGCCCGGTGGCAGGATGCCCGCCACCGAGTGGACCGCGGTGACTTCCAGGGCTTCCTGCCTGGTCAGGGGCGGCAGAATGGCGGGCAGCCGTTCGGCCAGCATGGTCTTGCCCGCGCCCGGCGGTCCCCACAGCAAGAGGTGGTGGCCGCCCGCCGCTGCGACCTCCAGAGCCATGCGCGGCCGTTCCTGACCCGCGACGTCGGCCAGATCCGGCCGGCCGCCCTCGCCCTGCGCGGAGCCCCTGGCGATCCCGGTGCCCATACCGGCGCCGGGCACCATCAGCCCGGCCAGCATGGTGTCGGGACGCCCCTGGTCATGGGCCTCCGGCTCCTCGGGCACCGGCTCGTCGCAGAGCACGGCGATCAGCTGCCGCAGGCTGCGGACCCCGAGCACGGAGACCCCGGGGACCAGCGCGGCCTCGCCGGCGGTCTGCTCGGGGACGACCACCTGCCGGTATCCGGCCTCCGCCGCGGCCAGGACGGCGGGCAGGATGCCGCGCACCGGCCGGACCCTGCCGTCCAGCCCCAGCTCCCCGATCATCACGACATCGGCGATGGAGGCGGGATCGATCCGCTCCGCGGCGCCGAGCACGGCGCAGGCGACGGCCAGGTCGAAGCCCGATCCGCCCTTGGGCACCGAGGCCGGTGACAGTCCCACCGTGAGTTTCTTCTGCGGCCACTCCGCACCGGAGTTGACCACGGCGGCCCTGACCCGGTCCCGGCTCTCCACCAGGCTCTTGTCCGGCAGTCCGACCAGGGTGAATGCCGCGACTCCGGCCTCCAGGTCCGCCTGGACCTCGACCACCACACCCTCGACGCCGACGAGGGCCACCGAGCAGGCCCGGGCGAACGCCATCAGGCCACCCCCCGGGCGTGCTCCGCCACGGGCGCGCCGCGCCGGGGCAGGACCACGCCGACCAGGTCGATCCGCACCCCGCCGGGCGGCGGACCGCCGTGCCCGGCCACCCAGAGCTCGGCCAGCCGCCGCAGACGGTCCGCCTTGACCGGGGTGACCGCGGCCATCGGGTGCTCGAAGGCCCCCGCCCTGCGGGTCTTCACCTCGCAGATGACGAGCGCGTCACCGTCCTTCGCGACGATGTCGATCTCACCGGCGCCACAGCGCCAGTTCCGTTCCAGTACGGACATGCCGGCATCGGTCAGCAACCGTGCCGCCAGGTCCTCGCCGTACCGCCCGAGTGCCCCCCGTGCGTTCATATCGGCACCACCTCCGGCACCGACTGTGACGCGTCCGCCCCGGGCTAGTGGATCTTGGTGGACAACTTCACCGTTGTGGACAACTCAGCCACCCGGAAGCTCGAGATCGCTCTTGTTGAGCTCCTCGATGTTGACGTCCTTGAACGTCAGGACCCGTACCTGCTTGACGAAACGTGCGGGCCGGTACATGTCCCAGACCCAGGCATCCGCCATGGACACCTCGAAAAACACCTCGCCCTGGACCGAGTGCACCTGCATCTCGTAGTCGTTGGTGAGGTAGAAGCGCCGTTCGGTCTCGATCACATATTTGAACAGACCGACGACATCGCGGTACTCCCGGTAGAGCTTCAGCTCCATCTCGGTCTCGTACTTCTCGAGGTCCTCGGCGCTCATTGGCATGTTCCCCTTCAGCCGTGCGTTCCCCCATTGTGCGCCAGGGCCCTGCGTCCCCGGTCGCTCAGGCGATTTCGGGGGTCAGCACCAGCGGCGTACCCGGAGGACCCTCGTCGAGCAGCGTGCGCAGCAGCTCGGCGAGTCTGGTCGGGTACACCGTCTCACGCGCCGCCGACAGTTCGGCGGAGGTCCACCACCTCAGCCCCGTGACACTGCGGCGTTCCAGCCCGGTCTGCCCGCTGGTGTCCGTCGCGGTCTGCGTCGTCCGGGCCAGGAAGTACCACTCGTCCTGCTCCCAGCGCCGCCCGTCGAACGGGAAGGAGCACATCCGCTGCCAGAGCAGCGGGCCCAGCTCGACGTCCGTGATCCCGGTCTCCTCGGCCAGCTCGCGCAGGGCGGCCTGCTCGCGCGTCTCGTCGCCCTCGAGGCCGCCGCCGGGGGTGAACCACCAGGTGCTCGCCGGGTCCTCCGGTTCGAACCCGTGCATCAGCAGAATGCGGTCCTCCGGATCGAGGAGCACCAGGCGGGCGACCTTGCGCCTCTCAGCGGGCACCCGCGGTCGCCCTCTCCGGCTTGTTCCGCTTCGAGCGGGCGGACCGTCCCGCGAGGGGCCCGTACACCGCACCGCCCAGGATGAGCGCCACCCCGCCGGCCATGGCCCAGAGCTGAAGCTTCAGCGGTCCCTCGGAGGACACCCCGCCGGGCAGCGCGGCAAAGGTCCGGGGCCGTCCGATCATGCCGCCCAGCGGCCAGGCGACGGCGTCCACCCGGGCCTGGACGGCGCTGCGGGGCACGGAGCCCTGGCCGCCCTCCTCCAGGTGGACCCGGGAGTCCAGCGAGGACCTGCGGTCGTCACCCAGGAGGAAGAGCTTGCCCTTCGGGACCTCGGCCGTGAAGTCGTTCGCCGAGGCGGGGTCACCGGCCGGAAGATACGATTCGTCGACGGGTATGCCGTTGACCGTGAGCCGGCCGCCCTTCTCGCAGCAGGCGATCTTGTCGCCGCCGATCCCCACGACGCGCTTCACCATCGGCATGTCACCCCAGGCCTTGTCGGTGAAGACCACCACATCGCCCCGGCGCACCTCGCTGCCGTCCACCCGCTGGGCGAGGACCCGGTCGCCGGCGTTCACCGTCGGGGTCATCGACTCGGTCGGCACCGTGTACGGCCGGTACACCACGGCCGCCCAGGCGAAGCCGCCGAGGAAGAGCACACAGCCGACGGCCACGGCCAGCCCCGACAGCTTGCTGCCGAGCCGGCCGTGGCCGTCTCCCGTACGTCCTGTTGCACTCATCGCAGCGTCCCCCATCGGAGATCGACAATCGCTGATCCGAGTCGGCACCCTACCCGGCGGTACGCCCGCCGGTCAGCCTCCGCCGCCGCCAGAACACGAGGGGCAGCGCCCCGGCTACACCGAGTGCTCCCGGCGCCAGCCCCGCCGCGGCGTTGATCCCCGGCTGGTCGAAGGTCTTCGGCACCGGCAGCGTCGCCCACCGGTTGACCGGCCACGCCACGACGATGGCCCGGCCGACGACCTCGTCGGTCGAGACGGTGCCGCCGCCCGGCAGTTCCTGGTGGTAGCGCGAGTCGAGGGAGTTCTGGCGGTGGTCGCCCATCACCCAGATACGGCCCTTGGGGATCTTGATCGGACCGAACGGCTCGTCGTTGCAGGGCGTGTTGCCCTCGAAGATGAACGACTTGTCGTCCAGCGCCTTGCCGTTGACCGTGACAGGGCCGTTCTTCTTGCACTCGACCGTGTCACCGCCGATCGCGATCACGCGCTTGATCAGGTCCTTCTCCTCGGCCGACGGCATCAGGCCGATGAAGCTCAGGAACTTCTGCACCATGTTCGGGTCGGGCGCCGCGGTGTCCTCCAGCCAGCCCCCCGGGTCGTGGAAGACCACCACTTCGCCCCGCTCCGGCTCGGAGCCGAACCATGGCGTCAGCTTGTCGACCAGCACCCGGTCGCCCCGCTGCAGCGTGTTCTGCATCGAGTCCGAAGGGATCGAGAACGCCTGCACCAGGAACGTCTTGATCAGCAGCGCCAGAATGAGCGCGATGCCGATGAGGAGGGGCAGTTCCTTCCAGAAGGAGCGGGGCTTCTTCCGCGCCGTGCTGCCACTGCCCTGGGAGCCGCCTTCACCCTCCGCCGGGTCCGCTGCCGTCCCGGCGGGCTCGGCATGGCCCGGATTGTCCGGCCGGTCCTCGGGTTCGTCGTGTCCGGATCGCGCGCCGACCGCCAAATCCCCCACATCCACTCCTTATTCCGTGCCACCGCCTGCGCCCTAGCCGGTGCAGGCCCACCACTCCCATAACGAGCGGGAGTTCCGCAGGGGTCGGGAGACGGGTCAATCCGTTGGGATCCTGGGACACACTATTCGACTGCCGGGCTCCGGCAGCCGCCCCGGCACGCGCGTCCGGGACCGAGGAGAACGCCGAACGTTCCTCCAGCTCGCGCCAGTGTCCGAGGGGCCAGGCGATCACCACGGCCCGTCCCACTACCGCGTCTTCGGAAACCGTGCCGTGCCCCGTCTTGTCCAGGTGGAATCGCGAATCGGCCGAATTGGAGCGATGGTCCCCCATCACGAAGATTCTTCCGGGTGGAACCTTTACCTCGAATTTGATCGTGGAGGGCGAATCGCCGGGATGGATGTAGGGCTCGTCGACCGCCACACCGTTCACCGTGAGCCTGCCGTCCTGCTCGCAGCACTTCACCGTGTCGCCGCCGACGGCGACCACCCGCTTGATCAGGTCCTGCTCGTCGGCGGAGGGCAGCAGCCCGATGAAGGTCAGCGCCTCCTTCATCTGCTTGATGACGACGGGTGACTCCTCGGACTCCTCCACCGGGTTCGGCGGCGGCCAGTCCGAGGGGTTCTTGAACACCACGACGTCGCCGCGCTCCGGCCTGGACCCGAACCAGGGCGTCAGCTTGTCCACGAGCACCCGGTCCCCGATCCGGATGGTCTGCTCCATCGACCCCGACGGGATCACGAAGGCCTGCACCAGAAAGGTCTTGAGCACCAGCGCGATCAGCAGCGCCACGGTGATGAGAAGGGGGATCTCCTTGACCGCCGACCTGCGCCGCTTCCGCTTCACCTTGCGCGCCAGCTTGCGCCGCTCGGCGCGGGTGGGCAGTGAACGCGGGGCCGTCGGCCGGGTGCCGGTGGGCAGCGGGATCTCCGGGTCCGCCGCGCCGCGGTTCCGCCCGCGGTTACCCATGCGCCGGACCGGGAGCGGGTACGCCGTCGAAGGCCGAGGTGTCCGGAACGGACCCCAGCCGGCCCAGCGGCCAGCCGAGCCAGTCGGCCCGGCCGATCACCCTGTCGACGGGCACCATGCCGCCGCCCGGTTCGCCGAGGTGATCGCGGGAGTCGCGGGAATTGCTCCGGTGGTCGCCCATCATCCAGAGCGTGCCGTCGGGCACGACGATGTCGAAGGGTGCCCGGGACGGCGGGTCCCCCGCGAACAGGTACTCCTCGTCCACCGGCCGGCCGTTCACCTCGACCCTCCCGCGCTTGTCGCAGCAGACCACCCGGTCGCCCCCCACACCCACCACCCGCTTCACGAAGTCGGTCTCGGCGGGCTCCGCGAGCCCCAGAGAGGCCGCCGCGCCGTGCAACAGTCCGGTCACGGGGTTCTCCGGCGGCGTCTCCTGGACGAAGGAGCCGGTCCCGTCGAAGACCACCACGTCGCCGCGCCGGGGCGCGGAGCCGAAACGGTACGCCAATTTGTTGACGAGCACCCGGTCCCCCACCCGCAGCGTGGACTCCATCGAGCCGCTGGGAATCAGGAAGGGCTGCACCACGAAGCTGCTGAAGAGCAATACGCCGACCGCGCAGACGGCGCCGAGCGCAAGGGTCCGCCGCCAGGACGTGGAGGCGGCGAAACGGCTCGGGATACGCGAGAAGCGCGACCCCTCCTCCGTTCCCGTAGCGGGTGCGGAGGAGCGGTCGCGCTCCAGGGGTTCTGCTTCCGTGTCCATCGGAGCCAGAGCTTATCCGGCCGTCCTGTGGACCAGGGAGTCAGATCAGCGGTCGCGCTTCTCCTTGATCTTCGCGGCCTTGCCGCGCAGCTCACGGAGGAAGTACAGCTTGGCGCGACGCACGTCACCGCGGGTGATGAGCTCGATCTTCTCGAAGATCGGGCTGTGCACCGGGAAGGTGCGCTCGACGCCGACCTGGAAGGAGACCTTGCGGACCGTGAAGGTCTCGCTGATGCCCGCGCCCTGGCGGCGGATGACAATGCCCTTGAACTGCTGGATACGGGAGCGGTTGCCCTCGATCACGCGGACGTGGACGTTGACGGTGTCGCCGGGGCGGAACGCCGGGACGTCGGTGCGCAGCGAAGCGGCGTTGACGTCATCGAGCAGGGAAGCCATGGTGTCTGCTTTCTTCGCCGATGCCACAGGTCATCGACGGGAGAGTGATGAATGAGGGTGCTGATCGCGTCGGACGGGCGTCGTTCCCCCTGTGGCAGGGGCGCACGCGGACGTACAGCAGCGGCCTATTCTTCCACGGCCGGGGGCCTGCGCCAAAATCGGCCGCCGGGCTCCGGTGACCAGCCGAGGATCGAGAGCATCTCGCGGTCCTTCTTGTCGAAGGCGCTCGCCTCGCAACGCTCGATCAGATCGGGGCGGTTGAGCGCGGTACGACGGAACGCCTCGTCCCGGCGCCAGCGCGCGATCCGCCCGTGGTGGCCGCTGAGCAGCACGTCCGGGATGCCCCGGCCACGCCACTCGGGCGGCTTGGTGTAGACGGGGCCCTCCAGCAGATTCGCCATCGCGCCCGGGGCGAAGGAGTCGTCCCGGTGCGACTCGGCGTTGCCGAGAACGCCGGGCAGCAGCCGGGCCACCGCCTCCGTGATCACCAGCACCGCGGCTTCGCCGCCGGCCAGCACGTAGTCGCCGATGGACACCTCGACGACCGGCATCCGGGTGGCGTACTCCTCCGTCACCCGCCGGTCGATGCCCTCGTAACGCGCCGGGGTGAAGATCAGCCAGGGCCGCTCGGACAGCTCGACGGCGAGTTCCTGGGTGAACGGCCGGCCGCTCGGCGTGGGCACCACGAGCACCGGGGAGTGCGCCCCGGCCTCGTATCCGTCCGCCAGGGTCGTATCCAGTGCGTCGCCCCACGGTTCGGTCTTCATGACCATGCCGGGGCCGCCGCCGTAGGGAGTGTCGTCGACCGTGTTGTGGCGGTCGTACGTCCACTCCCGCAGATCGTGCACGTGCACGTCGAGGCGCCCGCGGGCGCGGGCCTTGCCGACCAGCGAGACGTTCAGCGGTTCCAGGTACTCGGGGAAGATCGTGACGACGTCGAGGCGCATCAGTCGTCTTTCCCGGATGAGCCGGCCGGGCCTTCCGCGGAACCGTCGGCCGCCGCGTCCTCGTCGCGCGAGGACACCACGATCGCCTCGCTCTCGTCGATCAGCCCCGGCGGCGGCGTGATCACCGCGCGCTGCTCCTCCAGGTCGATCTCGGTGACGATCTCCTCGACGAACGGGATCATGACCTCGGTGCCGTCGGGACGCTCCACGATGAAGAGGTCCTGGGACGGCAGGTGCGTGATCTCGGTGATGCGGCCGATCTCGGTGCCGTCCGCGAGGACCACGTCGAGGTCCATCAGCTGATGGTCGTAGAACTCCTCGGGGTCCTCGGGGAGCTCCGACGGGTCGACCTCGGCGATGAGCAGCGTGTTGCGCAGCGCCTCGGCGGCCGTACGGTCCCGTACGCCCTCGAAGCGCAGCAGCAGCCTGCCGCTGTGCACCCGGCCGGTCTCGATCGTCAGCGGCCCCGTAGAAGCCGGCTCGGTGGCCAGTACGGCACCGGGCCCGAGCCGGAGCTCCGGCTCGTCCGTGCGCACCTCGACGGTGACCTCGCCCTTGATGCCGTGGGCGCGACCGATCCGCGCGACTACCAACTGCACCTTGTGTCTCTCCTGTCGTACGACGACGGGCCGGGGCGGGCGCATGGCCCTCCCCGGCCCGTGCCGGTGTTCAACTCTGTCAGCGAACCTGATCCACATCGACGAGGTCGACGCGGATACCACGGCCGCCGATGGCGCCCACGACGGTACGCAGCGCGCGTGCGGTGCGACCGTTGCGGCCGATCACCTTACCGAGGTCATCGGGATGGACCCGAACCTCGAGCACACGTCCACGGCGCAGATCACGCGAGGCGACCTGCACGTCGTCGGGGTTGTCGACGATGCCTTTCACGAGGTGCTCGAGAGCCTCCTCGAGCATGCTCAGGCCTCGGTCGACTCGGCGGGCGCGGCAGCGTCAGCAGCCTCGTCCGCCTTCTTGTCGGCCTTCTTCGCCTTCTGCGTGATGGCCTCGCCCTTGGACTCCTCGCCGGCGTCCTTGGTGAGGGCCTCGAACAGGGCGCGCTTGTCGGGCTTGGGCTCCGGCTGCAGCAGCGGCGCGGGGGCCGGGAGGCCCTTGTGCGCCTGCCAGTCACCGGTGAGCTTCAGGATCGCGAGAACCGGCTCGGTCGGCTGGGCGCCGACGGACAGCCAGTACTGCGCGCGCTCTGCGTTGACCTCGATGCGCGAGGGGTTCTGTACCGGGTGGTACAGGCCGATCTCCTCGATGGCCCGGCCATCACGGCGGGTACGGGAGTCGGCGACGACGATGCGGTAGTGAGGCGAACGGATCTTGCCCAGACGCTTCAGCTTGATCTTGACTGCCACGGAAGTGGTGTCTCCTGGTCTCTGACGTGGTTGGGCACAACTAGATGCCACGTGGGGTTGCGGTACTTGGGGTGCCCGATGGACGCGTCAGCCGGAGGAGAGAGGGGTCCTATGCGACTGTCGAGTACAGCTAGCCATTGTGCCACACCCCATCGCCTCACCCCACCGCGACCACTGCCTCCGGGATCCGGAACGGCTTCCCGCAGCCGCCGCAGACGATCGGGGCCTGGGCGAGGACCGACGGGACGACGCGCACGTTGCGACCGCAGTCGCAGACGGCCTTGACCCGCACGCCTCCCCCGGAGGAACCGTGCCGGGCCGCGGGCCCGCGGAAGGAGCGCTTGGTGTCGGCGGCCGTGGCCACGGTGTGCGCCTTGAGGGCGCGCTGCAGCCGTTCCATCGTCGGCCGGTACCGGCGCTTGGCCTCGGGGTTGAGCGTGACCAGCGAGAACCCACTGCTGGGGTGGGGCTCCTCGGCGTGATCGAGGCCCAACTCCTCGGCGATCGCGAGGAATCGGCGGTTGTGGTATCGGCCGGCGCGGGAGGTGTCGCGGACACCTCGGGCGGCGGCGATGCCGTGGACTGCCTCATGGAGCAGTCGCTCGAAGGAGAGTTCGGCGCCACAGGCGGACGAGGACTCTCCGATCAGGGACTCGGGTGCGGCGAGATCGGGCAGCTCGGAGTGGTACCGCTGAATGTCGGCCCACGCCTGTGCCAGCTCTGCGGCAAGTACAGGTGGTGTCGTGCTCACGTCGTGACAACGAGCGCGAGTGCCCCGGTGTTCCGATTCCGGGCCATCCCAAATAATTTGCACGTACCAGTCAGTTGCCGTTCCTGCGTCCTGACGAGGGCGGGTGCGCTGATCTGCGGAGAAGACGCACAGCTCCCACCAAGGTGGTACGTAGCGCCGTGTACGCCCCGGCGCGTAGACGGCGCGTACGCCCGCCCGTCGAGGGGGTGGGCGCGGGGCGCGCACACCGACACTACCCAGCGGTCCGCGCGCCCCCGCGGACCCTCCCCAGCAGCGCCGCAGGCACCGCGGGGCCCGGCCGGGAGCGCTCGACGTGCCCACCCTCGCGCGCCGGGTGAAACTGGTACCGCAGCGCGGGAAAGCAGAACCTCCGGGCGCCCATGTCCCACGGGCGTCCCGCCCCGGGCGCATCGCCGGCCGCCGCCGCGGGCAACCATTGCCCGTAGACCCCTGGACGCGGCGGCGGATGCGCAGTTCTCTGGCATACGGGGGAAGCGCGGACGTACGGCCACGGGGAGATCGTCCATCAGCACACCGATCGGTTTGACCGGCATCTCGGCGGATTGGGGCGCATTCCATGACACCTACGCTCGTCCGGCACCACACGCAGGCGGAGCCGTCCGCGTCCGTGGACACCGGGTCCCGCGCCCGTGACTGGGCCGAGATCCAGGAGCGGATGCTCGCTCCGCTCTATGAGGCGGTGTACACGCGGCTCGAGGTCGGACCCGCCACGCGGATGCTCTCGCTGGGCTGCGGCTCCGGGCTCGCACTGCTGATCGCGGCGGCCCGGGGGGCGCACGTCACCGGCGTCGACACCGACCTCGAACGCCTGGCTCTCGCCCGGATGCGGCTGCTGCCCGGTCCGGAGGGCGAGGGCGGACCCGGCTCCGCCGGTCCGCGGCTCCTGGAGTCCCTTCCGGCGCCGGCGGCCGGCCACGAGCCCTACAGCCTGATCACCGCGTTCACCCCGATCGGCTGCTCCCCGGACGACGCGGACGAGCTGGTGCGGACGCTCGGGGCCGCGGTGCCCTCGGCGGCCCGGGGCAGCACGGTCGTCCTGACCGGCTGGGGGCCGCCCGAGCGGTGCGCCACCGATGCCGTGCTGCGGGTGGCCACCCGGTTGGCGGAGGGCTCGGAGCCGGCGGGGGGCGCGAGCGGACGCGGAGCGCGGAGGGACGACCTGGAGAACGTGGCGTTCCGGTCCGGGCTGAAGCCGGACGGCTCGGGGCGGGTGGCGTGCCCGTTCGGCTACGCGGACGTGGACAGTGCGGTGAGGGGCCTGCTGTCGACGCGGCTCTTCGACGCGGCGGTGCGGGCGACGGACCGGTCCCAGGTGGAGAAGGAGGTGGCGGAGGCGCTGCATCCCCATCTGCTCCGGGACGGCACGGTCTGGATGCCCAACGTGTTCCGCTACCTCATCTGCACCACGTAGGGCTCCTGGGCAGAGGTCTCGCGAGAACGCCCGAGGGGGCGCCCGCTGCGACGCGGGCGCCCCCTCGGGCCGTGACTCGGCGGGCTGCTCAGCCCATGAACTTCTTGAACTCGTCCGGCAGCTCGAAATCTTCGGCGGGCCGGCCGTCCTGACCGGCCGGGAGGCCGAGCGCGCCCCCCTGGGCCGCCTGCTCGCGGCGGGCCGCAGCGGCCTGCTCCTCGGCCTTGCGCTTCATCGGGTTGCCGCTCTTGCGCTTGCCCTTGGCCTGCTTGACCTGCTTCTTCTGCCGGCCCGGGCCGCCGCCCATGCCCGGCATCCCGGGCATCCCCGGCATGCCGCCGCCCTGCGCCATCTTCGACATCATCTTGCGGGCCTCGAAGAACCGCTCGACCAGGTTCTTCACGGCGCTGACCTCGACACCGGAACCCTTGGCGATACGGGCCCGCCGCGATCCGTTGATGATCGTGGGCTCGGCGCGCTCCTTCGGGGTCATCGACTTGATGATCGCGGCGGTGCGGTCGACGTCGCGCTCGTCGATGTTGTTGATCTGCTCCTTGATCTGCCCCATGCCGGGCAGCATCCCGAGCAGCTTGGAGATGGAGCCCATCTTGCGGACCTGTTCCATCTGGGCCAGGAAGTCGTCGAGCGTGAAGTCCTTCCCGCCCTTGCTGGACGCCAGCTTGGAGGCCATTTGAGCGGCCTCTTCCTGGCTGAAGGTCTTCTCCGCCTGTTCGATCAGGGTGAGCAGGTCACCCATGTCGAGAATGCGGGACGCCATACGGTCGGGGTGGAAGGCGTCGAAGTCCTCGAGCTTCTCACCGTTCGACGCGAACATGATCTGCTTGCCCGTGACATGGGCGATCGACAGGGCCGCACCACCGCGGGCGTCACCGTCGAGCTTGGAGAGCACCACGCCGTCGAAGCCGACGCCGTCGCGGAAGGCCTCGGCGGTGTTGACCGCGTCCTGGCCGATCATCGCGTCGACGACGAAGAGGATCTCGTCGGGGCTGACGGCGTCGCGGATGTCCGCGGCCTGCCGCATCAGCTCCTGGTCGATGCCGAGGCGGCCGGCGGTGTCGACGATGACGATGTCGTACTGCTTGGACCGGGCGAACTCGATCGAGTCCTTGGCGACCTTGACCGGGTCACCGACGCCGTTGCCCGGCTCGGGGGCGTACACCGCGACACCGGCGCGGTCGGCGACGACGCTCAGCTGGTTCACGGCGTTGGGGCGCTGGAGGTCGCAGGCGACGAGCAGCGGGGAGTGGCCCTGGCCCTTGAGCCAGACGCCGAGCTTTCCGGCCAGCGTCGTCTTACCGGCGCCCTGGAGGCCCGCGAGCATGATCACGGTGGGGGCGGTCTTGGCGAACCGCAGCCGCCGGGTCTCGCCGCCGAGGATGGAGACGAGCTCCTCGTTGACGATCTTGACGACCTGCTGGGCGGGGTTCAGCGCCTGGGAGACCTCGACGCCGCGCGCCCGCTCCTTGACGTTGGCGATGAAGGACCGGACGACGGGCAGCGCGACGTCGGCTTCCAGCAGGGCGATACGGATCTCGCGTGCCGTGGCGTCGATGTCCGCCTCGGACAAGCGGCCCTTGCCCCGGAGGTTCTTGAAAGTCGCGGCAAGGCGGTCGGAGAGAGTATCGAACACGGCGCTCGTCGGTCCTCAGGGTCGGGGGCGGGTCAGCTGGTCGTCCCCCAGGGTATCCGGACGCCGGAGAACGCAAAGCCCTCGCCCGGTTTACGTGACGGGCGAGGGCGGCCTCACCGCTCAGCCGAGCGCCTTCTCGATCTCCCCTGCCAGCTGCGCGGCCCGCTCCGCGGACAGCGGCTCGCCGTCCTCGTCGGTGACGTAGACGGTGTCCACCGCGTTCGCGCCCAGCGTCGACACGTGCGCGCTGCGCACCCGTACCGCGCTCTGTTCCAGCGCCCGGCCGATCCGGTGCAGCAGGCCGGGTGCGTCCTGGGCGCGCACCTCGATGACGGTGGCCAGCCGTGAGCCGGCCGCCGCGACGGTGACCCTCGGCGGGGGCGCCTTCACCCCGCGGCGGCGCGGGTAGGCCGCTTCCCGCTCGGCCAGCCGGGCCTGGATGTCCAGCGAGCCGTCCAGGGCGCGGACGAGGTCGGCGCGCAGCCGGGACGCCTGGGGCAGGGACCCGTACTCGGCCGCGACGCGCCAGCTGAGGAGCAGCAGGTCCGCCCTCTCGCCGAGCTCCGTGGGCAGCTCCACGGCCCGCAGGTCGGCGGCGCGGACGGTGAGGCGGTGCAGGGCGAGGACCCCGGCGGCGGCGGGCAGGACGCCGGGCCGGTCGGGGAGGGCGATGAGGAGTTCGACGCCGACGGGCTCGGGACCGCCGTCCTCGTGCGGCGGCTCGGGCTGGGTGTGCAGGGCGAGGACGGGTTCGCCGGTGCGCAGGGCCTCGACCGCCAGGCGCTCCTGTTCGGCACTGGGCGCCTCGGGCGCGGGTTCCTCCGGCGCCTCGCCGGCGAGGACCGACGCGACGCGTCTGACGAGGTCGGTGACGAGGGAGGCGCGCCAGGTGGACCAGGCGGCGGGCCCCGTGGCGAGCGCGTCGGCCTCGGTGAGTGCGTGCAGGAGCTCCAGGGTGGCGGCGCTTCCCACGGCCGTGGCGACGGAGCGGACGGTGGCGGGGTCGTCGAGGTCGCGGCGGGTGGCGGTCTCGATGAGCAGCAGGTGGTGGCGTACGAGGGTGGCGATGACGCCCACGTCGTGCTGGTCGAAGCCGATCCGGGCGGCCATGTCCCGGGCGATGACCTCACCCGCGACGGAGTGGTCGCCGGGCCAGCCCTTGCCGATGTCGTGGAGCAGGGCCGCGACCAGCAGGAGGTCGGGGCGTCCGACGCGGCGGGTGAGGGAGGAGGCGCGGACGGCCGCCTCGACGAGGTGGCGGTCGACGGTCCAGGTGTGGACGGGGTTGCGCTGGGGCCGGCAGTGGACCCGTTCCCAGTCGGGCAGGAGCCGGGTGATGAGCCCCTCGGCTTCCAGGGCCTCCCAGACGGGGACGGTGGCCTCGCCCGCTCCGAGGAGCGTGACGAGTTCCTCCCGGGCCTCGGCGGGCCAGGGCACCGGCAGCGGCTTGGCGGCGGTGGCGAGGTGGCGCACGACGTGGCGGGAGAGCGGGAGTTCGGACTGGGCCGCCGCGGCCGCGGCCCGCAGGACGAGGACCGGGTCGCGCTCGGGCCGGGCGGTGCGGGCGAGGACGACCTCGCCGTCGGCCTCGACGACACCGTCGGCGAGCGGGGTGCGCTCGGTGACCGGGGCACGGCCGCCGCCCAGGATGGCGCGCAGCCTCGGGCGGACCGAGCGGGCGCGCAGTACCCGGTTGACCTCGCGCCAGGTGACGTCGGTGGCGTACGAGACGGTGCGGGCGGCCTCGTAGACCTGGCGCAGCAGGGCGTCGGCGTCCAGGAGGCCGAGGGAGGCGGCGACCTGGTCCTGTTCCTGGAGGGCCAGGCGGTCGGTGGCGCGGCCGGTGGTGAGGTGGAGGGCGTCGCGGGCGTCGAGGAGGACGCGGCGGGCCTCGGCGAGGCCCTCGCGGGGGGCGTCGGCGACCCAGGAGGCGGCGACGGCGCGCAGGGCGGTGGCGTCACGCAGCCCGCCCCGGGCCTCCTTGAGGTCGGGCTCCAGGAGGAACTGGAGCTCACCCTGGCGCTCGGCCCGTTCGCGGCAGAGCTCGTCGAGTGCGGGCAGGCGCTTGGGGGCCTGGTTGCGCCAGTCGGCGAGGATCGCGGTGCGCAGGGAGGCGACGAGGCCGAGGTCTCCGGCGACGGGCCGGGCGTCGAGGAGGCCCAGCTGGACCTTGAGGTCCTCGCCTGCGGTCTTCCTGGCCTCGGCGGGGGTGCGTACGGAGTGGTCGAGGGCGAGGCCCAGGTCCCAGACCGGATACCAGATGCGGTCGGCGAGGGCCGCGACCGCTCCGGCGTCGGCGGTGCCGTCGTGCAGGAGCAGGAGGTCGAGGTCGCTGCGCGGGGAGAGCTCGCCCCGGCCGTAGCCGCCCACGGCGACGAGGGCGGCGCCCCGGACGCCGGCGTGTTCGGCGGCCGCGGCGAAGAGGGCGGTCAGCCATGTGTCGGTGAGCGTGGCGAGGGCCGCACGGCGCGGCGGCCCGGACTGCTCCTTCTCCTGGAGAAGGAGCAGCCGGGCCGCCGCGTAGCCGCTGGGTCCCGAGTCCTCTGATTCGGTGGTCACTTCGATGCTCGTCACCCAGCTGCCTTTCCGTGTGCGGAACAGTCGGTCAGAGTGCGTCCGGGCCGCGTTCCCCGGTGC
>NZ_SSBL01000023.1 GCF_004795105.1 Streptomyces sp. A0642
CTTCGGACCCGGACAACGATAAATATGTCGATAGGTCGCTGTCGCTACTGTGATTGGACACTGACGCTGAGTCAACTAGCCTTGTCGTGGCGGTGCTTCGCGTGGAGAAGGCGGAGAACCGGGGCGGTCCGAGCCACGAGGGGGGAGGCTCGGACCGCCCGTACCACCGGTGCGGGTACTCAGCTCCCGGTGCCGGCCTCGTCCAGCGCCCGTGCCACGTCGCCTACCAGGTCCGCTGCGTTCTCGGCTCCGACGGAGAAGCGGATGAAGCCTTCCGGCACGGCGTCGCCGCCCCAGCGGGCCCGGCGCTCGGCAGTGGAACGTACGCCTCCGAAGCTGGTGGCGTCCTCGGCGAGACGCAGCGCCGACAGGAAGCGCTCGGCGGTCCCGCGGTCCGCCAGCACGAACGACACGACGGAACCGAAGCGCCGCATCTGCCGCACGGCGGTGGGGTACGAGGGGTCGGTGGGCAGGCCGGGGTAACGCAGCCCGCTCACCTCCGGGCGCTCGGCGAGGGCCTCGGCCAGCACGAGGGCGTTCGCGCACTGCCGCTCGATCCGAAGTTCCAGCGTGGCCAGGGAGCGATGAGCGAGCCAGGCTTCCATGGGCCCGGGAATCGCTCCCACCACCTTGCGCCAGCGGCGCACGCCCGCCGCCAGCTCGGGATCCCTGCACGTCACATGGCCGAGCAGGACGTCACCGTGACCGGTCATGCCCTTGGTGTCGCTGGCCACCGAGAAGTCGGCGCCGAGCTCCAGCGGGCGCTGGCCGAGCGGGGTGGCGAGGGTGTTGTCGACGGCCACCAAGGTGCCGCCCGCGTGCGCCGCGTCGACGAGCCGGCGCACGTCACAGACATCGAGGCCGGGGTTGGACGGGGTCTCGAGCCACAGGAGCCGCGCCCCCTCGAGCAGAGCCAGCTGGGCGTCGCCCCCGGTCGGGGCGGTGCGCACCCTCACGCCGTAGGCATCCAGCTGGGCCCGGACCAGGGGAAGTGCCTGGTAGCCGTCATCGGGCAGCACGACGACATCGCCGGTGCGTACCTGGGACAGCAGGACCGCCGAGATCGCCGCCATGCCGGAGGCGAAGACGGTCGTCTCGACGTCCTCGCCCGGAGCTTCGAGTTCGCCGATGGCCCGCTCCAGGTGGGTCCAGGTCGGGTTGGTGTCGCGGCCGTAGGTGTAGGGCCCGGTCGGCTCGCCCGACAGGTGGTAGTGCGCGGCGAAGACCGGGCCGGGGAGAGTGGGCTCGTATTGCTGCGGTTCCGGGAGGCCCGCACGGACTGCCCGTGTTCCGTCGCCCATGGTGCTCATGTGTGTCCTCGCTTCTCTCCCCGGTCTCTCGCCGGCCTTAGCGTCACTGTTTCAGGTGCCCGGGGCTCAGTCCTCGTCGGGCAGGACGACGTTCAGGGCCCAGGACACGATCGAAATGATCAGACCACCGAGGACGGCGGTCCAGAAGCCGTCGACGTGGAAGCTCAGGTTCACCACATCGGCCAGCCACGAGGTCAGCAACAGCATCAGGGCGTTCACCACCAGGGTGATCAGCCCCAGCGTCAGGATGAAGAGCGGCAGCGTGAGCAGCTTCACCACCGGCTTGACCAGGAAATTGACCAAGCCGAAGATCAGCGCGACCAGGATCAGGGTCAGTGCCTTGCGCCCGGTGCTGCCGCCGGTCAGCGTGATGTCGTGGAGGAGCCAGATGGCCACGGCCAGCGCACCCGCGTTGGCGATCGTCTTGACTAGGAAATTCTTCATGTGTCTGATCGTGGCAGACATGATCGGTGGCGGACACCGGCTGGACAGAGGCAAGGGACGGACGGGCCATGAAGGCATTCAGGCTGGACGAACTGGAGGCGGAACGGGCCGCCAACGACGGCGCTTACCTCCAGTTCGTCCGCGAACGGAACATGTCGGTCGGTCTGTACGCCCTGGACGCCGGTGAACTCGACCCGCAGCAGCCGCACAACCAGGACGAGGTCTACCTCGTCGTCAGCGGACGCGCCTCGATCACCGTCGGCATGGAGACGACCCAGGTGGCCAGAGGAAGTGTCGTGTACGTACCGGCCGGCGCCGCCCACAAGTTCCACCACATCACCGAGGACCTGCGCGTGATGGTGGTCTTCTCGCCGCCCGAGGGCTGAGCCGCGTCGCGTGGAGGGCGGGGCGCGTCTCGGGGATCCCTCAGGGTTCGATCAGGGGAGTTCAAGGGATCGCGGGCCCCGCAGCCCGTCCGGACGCCTCTAGCATCGAAGCAGGAACTCACAGAGACGAGGTAGGACGATGGCCGTGCGGGAGATATTCGCGGGAATGCCCTGGTGGGTGAAATGGATCGCGGTGCCCGTCATCGCGATCGTCGTGTTCGGCGGTCTGATCGCCAGCGTCGTCGGCTTCGTGATCGGACTGCTGTTCAAGGTCCTGCTCTTCGTGATCCTGGTCGGCGGCGTCGTGTTCGTCGTACGGAAGTTCATGTCATCCTCTTCCTCGCGAAGCGACTGGTAACGACGACCGGCCGGGCGATTAGCCCAGCTGAGCTAAGCGGAGGGCGAAACGGCGCCCTGTCCGGATGCTCCCGATACAGTGGCAGCTCGCTGCCACTACCTGGGAAAACACCGCCAGTTGCCACCCTGAACAGTGGCTTGTACGGCATCCGGCCTTCTGGACCCCAGGCCTGCGGCAGATCTGTGGGGGCGGCCCCCACAGGCGGGTTGACTGCCCGTCACCATGCCTGGGGGTGACCGTTGACCACGGCATCGAGTACCTCTGCTCCGACGCTCATCGGATCGGTGCAGCGGGCGCTGAGGCTGCTGGAGGCGGTGGGCACTCATCGCGACGGGGCCCCGGCCAAGCAGCTCGCGCGGGAAGCGGGGCTTCCCCTCCCCACCGCCTACCACCTGCTGCGCACACTGACCCACGAGGGATATCTGCGCCGGGAGAACGGTGTCTTCCTCTTAGGCGCCGCCGCGGAGCGGCTGGCGGACGACGGAGCGCTGCACAACCGCCGCAGCCGGATGACCCAGTCCCTGGGGCGGTGGAGGGACCTCATCGGCGCCCCTGTGTACTGCGCCGTCTACCGTGAGGGCGAGATCGAGCTCGTCGCGGTCGCGGACACCCCGCAGGCACCCGCGGTGGAGGAGTGGGCGGCCTTCGGCGAGACCGGGCATGCCCATGCGATCGGCCAGTGCCTGCTGAGCCAGCTCGACGAGCGGGCACGCGAGGACCACCTGGACCGGCACCCGGTGCGCCCGCTGACCCGCTACTCCGCGCGGGACCGTCCGGAACTCCTTGAGCGGCTGCGGTCGAGGGAGCGTACGGAACCCGTCGTCGAGCGACAGGAGTACGCCCTCGGCACGGTCTGCGCGGCCATCCCGATCGCGGCAGGATTCACCGCCGCCGCGGTGGCCATTTCTGTCCCTTTCGACCAGTCAGAACGGTTGCTCCCCGCAGTCGAACGACTACGCGCTGAAGTGGCCAGCCTCTTGCGTTCGTTCGTGTTCTCTATCAGTATCTGAAAAATCACTCCTTGTGATCTGCTATCGCGTGCACCACGATGGCGTCAATGGGCCACGGGGGATCATTCCTGGCCAGATTCATCTACTGCGGGGTTGAACGATGCGCGAGTCGGTTCAAGCTGAGGTCATGATGAGCTTCCTCGTCTCCGAGGAGCTCTCTTTCCGTATCCCGGTGGAGCTCCGGTACGAAGTGTGCGATCCGTACGCGATCCGGATGACCTTCCATCTGCCCGGCGACGCCCCCGTCACCTGGGCTTTCGGCCGTGAGCTGCTGCTCGACGGTCTCAACAGCCCCAGCGGTGACGGCGATGTACACATCGGGCCGACCGAACCCGAAGGGCTTTCCGACGTCCACATCCGGCTCCAGGTGGGGGCCGACCGTGCACTCTTCCGGGCCGGCACGGCACCTCTCGTGGCCTTTCTCGACCGGACGGACAAGCTCGTTCCGCTCGGGCAGGAGTGCACGCTGGGTGACTTCGAGGGCAATCTGGAAGAGGCACTGGGGCGGATTCTGGCCGAGGAACAGAACGCTGGTTGACGAAGCCCGTGTCCCTGGCCTGCATACGGGTCGAACAGCACACCTGCCGAAAGAGTGAATCACTCTCCGTGTCCGAATACTCAGGACTTCGCCCGGCGACGACGTCCCCTGCCGCTCCGCACGAGTGCCGGAGCTACGGAATCCCCAGCCGGCCCCGTGCGGTCCGCGGAGACGACCAGGGCCGCGAGCGCGGTGGTCACCGGCACCGAGGCGACCAGCCCGATCGAGCCGATCAGGGTGCGCACGATCTCCTCCGCCACCAGTTCGCTGTTCGCCACCGTCCCCACGCCGCTCTGGGCGATCGAGAACAGCAGCAGCAACGGAAGCGCGGCGCCCGCATAGGCGAGCACCAGGGTGTTGACCACCGAGGCGATGTGGTCGCGCCCGATCCTGATCCCCGCCTGATATAGCTTCCTCGCACCCATCGTCGGGTCCGCCTGGTGCAGTTCCCAGACGGCTGACGTCTGGGTGACCGTCACGTCGTCGAGCACCCCCAGGGAACCGATGATGACGCCGGCCAGCAGCAGTCCGCTCATGTCGATGTGCGGATAGAGGCCGTGGATGAGGCCGGTGTTGTCGTCGGTGTTCCCGCTCAGACTCGCCCAGCCGATGAAGAGCGAGCCGAGCAGCCCGATCAGCAGCAGTGAGATCAAGGTGCCGATGACGGCGACCGAGGTGCGGGCCGTCAGGCCATGGCAGATGTAGAGCGCGATCAGCATGATGGCCCCGGCCCCGACCACGGCCACGATCAGCGGGTTCGAACCCTGCAGGATGGCCGGAAGGATGAACAGGGTCAGGACCGCGAACGACAGGGCGAGCGCCACCAGCGCCATGATCCCCCGCATTCTGCCCACGGCGACCACCACCAGCGCGAACACTCCGGCAAGCAGCAGCAGCGGGAACCTCCGGTTGATATCGGTCACGGAGTACTGGAGGTCATGGGGCGCGTCAGGGGCGTATGCGACGACCACCCCCTGACCCTTCCGCAGTTGCCGGGGTGCGTTCGGCTGGACGACCTCGATGAAGGTGCGGCCCTTGTCCTGGCCGCTCGTGACCTCGACGGTGGCCTTCTTGCAGAGGGCCGCCCCGCCGTCGCCGGTGGTCCCGCCGCGCGCCGGTGGCGCGGGCTCGCCGCTGACGGGCAGCTGAGAGGCGTTCAGGTCCTTGCAGTCCACCTTGTCGATGTTCACCACCTTCCCCTGGTGGGTCTGCCGGTCGAATCCGACACCGGTTCGTTCGTGTGCCGGCGCACCGCCGGGCCAGAGCACCACGAGCCCTACGACGACCGCGGCCGCGACCGGGATCAGCACGGCGGCGATCACTTTGCGCAGATGGCTGGAGACAGGAGCGGCGGGGCCGTGGCTGTGGGAGTGCGCGTGCTGATGACCCTGCGGTTGAAGGTCGTTATGAGGGGACGTCACCGGCCGATCATCGCAAGAAGCCAGGGGCCCTCTGGCCAGCTCACCGACAAGGGCGCTAGCGTGGTGGCACCTTTGCACACGCGGGAGCTCGGAGCACCGGGCTGAGAGGGCGCTGATCTCCGTACGTCCGTACGGGACAGGCTGCGCCGACCGCCGAACCTGTTACCGGGTAATGCCGGCGTAGGGAGTAGGTCTCATGACCACAGCGGACGCACGCACGCCTGCCTCGAAGCAGAACGACGAGGCCGGGAAGTCCATCGGCTGGCACAAGGGGTACATCCAGGGCTCGCGCCCTGACCTCCGGGTGCCGGTCCGTCAGGTGCACCTCACCAACGGCAAGGACGTGACCCTGTACGACACGTCGGGGCCGTACACCGATCCATCGGCCGAGACCGACGTCCGCCGCGGCCTGGCACCGCTGCGGGAGAACTGGATCATCGCCCGCGGGGACACCGAGGAGTACACGGGACGTCCCGCACGCCCCGAGGACGACGGACTCAAGCACACCTCACCGCGCGGTGGGCTGCGCAATCTGGACGCCGTCTTCCCCGGCCGCCCCCGCCAGCCGCGGCGCAGCCGGGACGGCCGTCCCGTCACCCAGCTCGCGTACGCCCGCCGGGGCGAGATCACCCCGGAGATGGAGTACGTCGCGATCCGGGAGAACGTCGAGCCCGAGGTGGTGCGCGAGGAGATCGCCGCAGGCCGGGCGGTACTGCCGGCCAACGTCAACCACCCGGAGATCGAGCCGATGATCATCGGCAAGCGGTTCCTGGTGAAGGTGAACGCCAACATCGGCAACTCCGCGGTCTCGTCCTCCATCGAGGAGGAGGTGGACAAGATGACCTGGGCGACCAAGTGGGGCGCCGACACGGTCATGGATCTGTCCACCGGCCGCAACATTCACACCACCCGTGAGTGGGTACTTCGCAACTCCCCCGTGCCGATCGGCACCGTGCCGCTCTACCAGGCACTGGAAAAGGTCGACGGCAGGGCGGAGGAGCTGACCTGGGAGATCTACAAGGACACCGTCATCGAGCAGGCCGAGCAGGGCGTCGACTACATGACGGTCCACGCCGGCGTGCGCCTGCCGTACGTGCCGCTGACCGCCCGCCGCAAGACCGGCATCGTCTCCCGGGGCGGATCGATCATGGCGGCGTGGTGCCTCGCGCATCACAAGGAGTCGTTCCTCTACGAGAACTTCGAGGAGCTCTGCGAGATCCTCGCCTCGTACGACGTCACGTACTCCCTGGGCGACGGGCTGCGCCCCGGCTCGATCGCGGACGCCAACGACGAGGCCCAGTTCGCGGAGCTGCGCACGCTCGGCGAACTGAACACCGTCGCCAAGCGCTTCGGCGTCCAGACCATGATCGAGGGCCCGGGCCATGTCCCGATGCACAAGATCAAGGAGAACATCGACCTCCAGCAGGAGATCTGCGAGGAGGCGCCGTTCTACACGCTCGGCCCGCTGACGACCGATGTGGCACCGGCGTACGACCACATCACCTCGGGCATCGGCGCCGCGATGATCGCCTGGTGGGGGACGGCGATGCTCTGCTACGTGACGCCCAAGGAGCACCTCGGTCTGCCCAACCGGGACGACGTGAAGACCGGGGTCATCACCTACAAGATCGCGGCCCATGCGGCGGACCTCGCCAAGGGGCACCCGGGAGCACAGGACTGGGACGACGCGTTGTCGGACGCCCGGTTCGAATTCCGCTGGGAGGACCAGTTCAACCTGGCCCTCGACCCGGACACCGCACGGGAGTTCCACGACGAGACGCTGCCGGCCGAGCCGGCGAAGACGGCGCACTTCTGCTCGATGTGCGGCCCGAAGTTCTGCTCGATGAAGATCTCCCAGGACATCCGGCGTGAGCACGGAGGCTCTCAGTCGGAGATCGAGGCCGGCATGGCGGAGAAGTCCAAGGAGTTCGCGGCGGCGGGCAACCGGGTCTATCTGCCGATCGCGGAGTAGGTCCGGCGGGGAGCGGCATGCGCGAGGTCCGCGCCCTGCCGCTCCCGAGCCCGGGAGGCCCGGTGCCGGCCTCCCGGTTCGGCCCCGGTCAGTCCAGCTCGTGCTCGGGGCCGCCGAAGTCGGGGCTGGTGAAGTCCGGGCTGGTGAACGTCGGACGGGGCGCCGCGGCCGGGCCGTCGTCCGGGCTGGAGAAGTCCGGCCTGCTGTAGCCGATCTTCGGGATGCGGTTGGCGGAGCGGTAGGGAGTGCGCGCTGCCGGGGCGGCTCCCGGGTCGGCGAGGGCGTCCCGCAGGAACGGCAGGATGCCCCGTTCGAGCAGGGCGTGGCGCCAGGCCTCTCTGGCGCGGGCCACGTCCTCCGGCAGTTCCTCGCCGTGCTCGTCGGCCGCCACGGACGTGGAGCCGTTGCGCAGAGCCGTCACGAGGAGGCCCACGCCGGCCACGAGGATGGCGGCCGCCGTCGCCGCTGCGAAGAACCAGCCCGCGCCGACCATGGTGCGCGCGAACGACGGGGGCGGGTCGAGCGCCTTCAGGACATAGCCGATGAGCAGGAAGATCACCGAGGCGGTGCCCGCCAGCACCGGGGCCAGGACGGTGATGACGACACCTATGCCGGCGCCCGACTGCGGGGCGCTGATCCCTGCGTCGAGGGCTCCGTCCTCGTCCGGGCCGGCGGCCGCGGCGCGGATCTCCTCGCGGGCCTTCACGTAATGCTCGTACTCGGTAGCGGCCGCCGCGGTGATCAGAGCTGTGGCCGCCATCGCCATGGTGCGCAGTTGCACCGGATTGAGCCGTTCACCGACAGCGGCCAGATCCGGTCGTTCATGGGCGTGACGCAGTGCGTCGTCGAGGATCCGCTCGTACTCGGGCCGGTCCTCGGTCAGCAGGTGCGGAGCGCTGTTCATGTGCATCCCCCGATGCTCCGTAGGGCCTGTGTGCCCGCTCGAACCGGGCAGTCGGGCGGAAACGGAGGAGAGCCTGCTACTGGTACGCCGATGGTAGAGCGCCCACGGCACGGGGTGACAGGGGGTTTCCGGAAATAGGCCCAGTGCGCGGCGTATTCAGGTCGGGATGCGTCTTCCCCGACGAGCGTCAGTCATGCAGCGGGAGTTGGACGACCAGTAGCTTTCCGGCCATGGTCACTCCGCCGTCCATGGCGATGGCGAGGCCGTCGGCGTACACGTGCGGACCGTCCACGAGCGGCCCCGACCTGTCTTCGCCGTCCTCGGAGCCGACCTCGCCGAGAAGGTAGGGAATGGGGCTGTGACCATGGACGACGCGCCGGCCGCCGTAGGCCGCCATGAGCTCCTGAACGGCCTGGGGGCCCGACTCGTCGCGGAAGGCGAACCGCTTCGTCAGTTTGCGGAAGAGGTCCCAGCACTCATCGGCGTCGTTCCGCGTGAGAATGGCGTGCACCGTGTCGTTGACGTCCTCGATGGTGGATCCGTAGTCGAGGTACGCCGTCGTGTCCGAGTGCATCAGGAGGTGCCCGTCCTCCTCGACGACGGCGTCGAGGCGGGACATCCACTGGAGGTGGACGTCCTGGAGCCGCTCCATGTCCGTCTTCTGGCCGCCGTTGAGCAGCCAGGCGGCCTGGAAGGTGGCGGTTCCCGCTCCGGAGTTGACGGGCGTGTCACCGAACCGCTTGGCGCCGATGAGCAGGAGTTCGTGGTTGCCCATCAGGGCCTTGCAGTAGCCGCCGGCGGCGGCGGCCTCGGCGGAGAGCCGCATCACGAGATCGATGACGCCGATTCCGTCGGGTCCCCGGTCGGTGAAGTCGCCGAGGAACCAGAGGCGCGCGTTGCCCGCGGACCAGTTGCCCTCGGAGTCGACCAGTCCCTGTTCGGTGAGGGCGGCGAGGAGCTCGTCCAGATAGCCGTGGACGTCACCGACGACGTAGAGCGGGCCGAGCCCCGGTTCGCGGGCGGGCCGGGGGTCGGGCACGGTGTGCACCTGGACCGTGTCCTCGCGGCTGATCACGGGGAGGTCGCGCGCGGTCGGGGTGTACCCCTCCGGCGGTTCGCCCTCCGGGAAGGCGTTGCCCGGGTGCGGCGGGGCGGGCGGCGCAGGCGACTGCGCATAGGGCGGTACGCGGAAGTCGCGCAACGTCGCCGTCCGCACCACGGGTTCCTGACCGGCCCCCTGTGTCATCGACCCCTCCACCACCGTCGCGCCGCCGTACACCTGACGGGCCCTGCTGGTCGGGGTGGTCCGCGGTGTCGTGCGCCCATCATAGGAATGAGGATCGTCCTCTGTGACGCACCAGGGGTGGTGAATCCGCGCGCACACCAGGTTCGTCGGTCGATTGGTCCTAATTGGCCTGATCAATCCCCCGCTGGGGAACGCGGCGCGCTGACCGTGGTGCGGGGTGGACGGCGTTGCGAGGACGTCCGGACGATGAGCTCCGTCGGTATGACCTGTTCCACCGGCCCGTCGTGGTCGACGCCTTCGATGGCGTCGATGAGCAGCTGGACGACCGCCGTACCGATCCGCCTCGGCTTGAGCGAGAGCGTGGTGATGGGCGGCTCGGTCGTCGCGTAGACGGTGGACTCGCTGCAGCAGACGAGCAGCAGGTCCTCCGGGACGCGCAGGCCGTAGCGGCGGGCGGCCGCCAGCAGATCCGTGCCGTTGGGGTCGAAGAGGCCGTAGACGGCGTCCGGGCGGTCCGGGCGGGCCAGCAGGCGGTCGGCTGCCACCGCGCCCGCGCACGGGTCGTGCGCGGGGTAGGACTCGTAGACCGGGTCCTGGCCGACGCGCTCGCACCAGTGGAGGTACGCGGTGGTGGAGAGCCGGGTGTACGTGTCGGTGGTGGTGCCGGTGAGCAGGCCGATGCGCCGGGCCCCGGCGGCGGCGAGATGGTCCAGGAGGTCGAGGACGGCGGCCCGGTGGTCGTTGTCCACCCATGCGGTGACCGGGAGGGTCCCGGCCGGGCGGCCGTCGGAGACGACGGGGAGCCCCTGGCGCACGAGTTCGGTGACGACAGGGTCCTGGTCGGAGGGGTCGATGACGACGGTGCCGTCGAGTGCGACGTTCGACCAGACGTCGTGGCGTGAGGTGGCGGGGAGGATGACGAGGGCGTAGCCGCGGGCCAGCGCGGCCGAGGTGGCGGCTCTGGCCATTTCGGCGAAGTAGGCGAACTCGGTGAAGGTGAAAGGTTCATCCCCGTAGGTCGTCACGGTCAGGCCGATGAGGCCGGACTTGCCGGTACGGAGCGTGCGGGCCGCGGCGGAAGGGCGGTAGCCCAGGCGCTCGGCGACCTCGCGGACATGGCTGCGGGTGGCGTCCGGGAGCCTGCCCTTGCCGTTGAGCGCGTCGGAGACGGTCGTGATGGAGACCCCGGCGGCGGCGGCTACGTCACGGATACCTGCTCGACCCTGTCGGCCGCCGCGCCGGGGGGTCTCCGTCCGGCTCACCTGGTGCTTCCCTGCTGCTGTCATGGCGAGCCGATAGTAGGGCTCGGACGGACACTTGGTCCGGTCGCATATTCACCCAGTGACAGGCACGTTTCTGCATGGTCATCAACGGTCAATCGCCTTGTGAATGAAGGTAGTTGTCAGATCGGACCATCATGTGTCACCCATGGGGCCGGCTGGGCCTGCCGAAAGGGGGAGGTCTCGAAGAGGTCTCAACTCACCTCTTCGGGGGACGCGCGCCACGGAGTGAGCCACTGGCGCGCGCCATGGCGCCGAGCGCCCCCCTCATTCCGGGGCTCACCCGGCGAATCCGCGGTCCCGCCATTCGCAGGGGCGCCCAATCCTCATAAGGTGAGCAGTATTGATGTGTACGGACGGTCGAGGAGGACCTGCGGTGAGCGAGACGAGCCCCAAGCTGCGCGCCGAACTGGATGGCGTCCCCGCCTATGTGCCGGGCAAGCCGGCCGCGGCGGACGGACCGGTCGCGTTCAAGCTGTCCTCCAACGAGAACCCCTATCCGCCGCTGCCCGGGGTGATGGAGTCGGCGCTGGCGGCGGCCGCGCACTTCAACCGGTACCCGGACATGGCCTGCACCGGCCTGATGAACGAGCTGTCGGACCGCTTCGGCGTGCCCCTCTCGCACCTGGCCACCGGTACCGGTTCGGTGGGCGTGGCCCAGCAGCTGCTTCAGGCCACCTCGGGCCCGGGCGACGAGGTCATCTACGCCTGGCGGTCGTTCGAGGCGTACCCGATCATCACGCAGGTCAGCGGTGCGACGTCGGTGAAGGTGCCGCTGACCGACGGTGACGTGCACGATCTCGACGCGATGGCGGACGCGATCACCGACCGGACCCGGATGATCTTCGTCTGCAATCCGAACAACCCGACCGGCACCGCGGTGCGCCGGGCGGAGCTGGAGCGGTTCCTCGACCGGGTGCCGGGGGATGTGCTCGTGGTGCTCGACGAGGCGTACAAGGAGTTCGTCCGCGACGTCGAGGTCCCCGACGGCATCGAGATCTACCGGGACCGGCCCAACGTGGCGGTGCTGCGGACGTTTTCCAAGGCGTACGGCCTGGCCGGGCTGCGGGTCGGCTTCGCCGTGGCGCACGAGCCGGTGGCGGCCGCGCTGCGCAAGACGGCGGTGCCCTTCGGCGTCAGTCAGCTCGCCCAGGACGCGGCGGTGGCCTCGCTGCGGGCCGAGGACGAACTCCTGGGCCGGGTGGGATCGCTGGTCTGCGAGCGGCAGCGGGTGTACGAGACGCTGGTGCGGCAGGGCTGGACGGTGCCGGAGTCCCAGGCGAACTTCGTCTGGCTGCGCCTCGGGGACCGTACGGTCGACTTCGCCGCGGCCTGTGAGAAGGCCGGTGTGGTGGTCAGGCCGTTCGCGGGGGAGGGCGTGCGGGTCTCGATCGGTGAGGACGAGGCGAACGACCTGTTCCTGAAGGTGACGGAGTCGTACCGCAAGGAGCTGTAGCGGCTCCCCTCATCGGATCTCCGGATCTCCGGCTTCTTCGGCTGCCCCGGTCCACCGGTCGCCCGGCCCCGTATCTCGTCCGTGAGATGCGGGGCCGTTCGCGTGGGGCGGGCGCGGGGCGGGGGTGTCGGCACGGCGGAGCCGGTGGGACCTCGGGGAGGGGGACCCCCGGTCGGATGGCCCGAAAGTCTGTGCGTCATACTTTTGCTTGTGAATGTGAACGCGTTCACAAGCGTGTCCTGCTTTCTCCCATGATCAGCCGGATTCAAAGGACAAAAGCCCGGCTCAGTGACGGCGACGTAAGGAGAAGACGACGTGGAGCTAGCTCTGGCGCCGGAGACCCTGGCGCGATGGCAATTCGGAACGACCACCGTCTACCACTTCCTTTTCGTTCCCCTGACGATCTCTCTCGCCGCGCTCACCGCCGGCCTGCAGACCGCCTGGGTGCGGACCAACAAGGAGAAGTACCTCAGGGCCACCAAGTTCTGGGGAAAGCTCTTCCTGATCAACATCGCCATGGGCGTCGTCACGGGCATCGTCCAGGAGTTCCAGTTCGGAATGAACTGGTCCGACTACTCGCGGTTCGTCGGCGACATCTTCGGCGCTCCGCTCGCGTTCGAGGCGCTGATCGCGTTCTTCTTCGAGTCCACGTTCATCGGCCTGTGGATCTTCGGCTGGGACAAGCTGCCCAAGAAGATCCATCTGGCCTGCATATGGATGGTGTCGATCGGCACCATCCTGTCCGCCTACTTCATCCTGGCGGCCAACTCCTGGATGCAGCACCCGGTCGGCTACCGCATCAACAAGGAACGCGGACGGGCCGAGCTCACCGACTTCTGGCACGTGCTCACGCAGAACACCGCGCTCGCCCAGTTCTTCCACACCATCACGGCGGCCTTCCTCGTCGGCGGGGCGTTCATGGTCGGTATCGCCGCCTTCCACCTGGCGCGCAAGCGGCACATCCCGGTGATGCGGACCTCGCTGCGGCTGGGGCTCATCACCGTCGTGATCGCGGGCCTTCTCACCGCCGTCAGCGGGGACCAGCTCGGCAAGGTGATGTTCAAGCAGCAGCCGATGAAGATGGCGGCGGCCGAGGCGCTGTGGGACGGGGAGAACTCCGCACCCTTCTCGATCTTCGCGTACGGAGATGTCAGCAAGGGGCACAACTCGGTCGAGATCTCGGTTCCCGGCGTGCTGTCCTTCCTCGCCGACGACAACTTCAACTCCTACGTCCCCGGTATCAACGACATCAACAAGGCCGAGCAGGAACGGTTCGGGCCCGGGGACTACCGGCCCAACATCCCCGTCGCCTTCTGGAGCTTCCGGTGGATGATCGGTTTCGGCATGGCGTCCTTCGGCCTCGGGATCCTCGGCCTCTGGCTGACCCGGAAGAAGTTCATGCTGCCGCCGGGGATGCGCACGGGTGAGGACGAGGTCCCGCATCTTGTCCTGTTCAAGAACAAGGCGCTGAGCCCCAAGCTCACCCGGTGCTACTGGATCGTCGCGCTGTGGACCCTGCTCTTCCCCTTGATCGCCAACTCCTGGGGCTGGATCTTCACCGAGATGGGCCGCCAGCCCTGGGTCGTCTACGGCGTCCTCCAGACCCGTGACGCGGTGTCCCCCGGTGTCTCGCAGGGCGAGGTGCTCACCTCGATGATCCTCTTCACGACGCTGTACGCGGTGCTCGCCGTCATCGAGGTCAGGCTGCTCGTGAAGTACGTCAAGGCCGGGCCGCCGGAGCTCACCGAAGCCGACCTCAATCCGCCCACCAGGATCGGCGGCGACCACGACGACGCCGACCGGCCCATGGCCTTCTCCTACTGAGAGCGCAGGGAGCAGAGAGATGGAACTCCACGACGTCTGGTTCGTGCTCATCGCCGTTCTCTGGACCGGCTACTTCTTCCTGGAGGGATTCGACTTCGGGATCGGTGTCCTGACCAAGCTGCTGGCGCGGGACCGCAAGGAACGACGGGTTCTGATCAACACGATCGGGCCCGTCTGGGACGGCAACGAGGTGTGGCTGCTCAGCGCCGGCGGAGCGACCTTCGCCGCGTTCCCCGAGTGGTACGCCACGCTGTTCTCCGGCTTCTACCTCCCGCTCCTGATCATCGTGCTCTGCCTGATCGTGCGGGGCGTCGCCTTCGAGTACCGGGCGAAGCGTCCCGAGGCGAAGTGGCAGACCAACTGGGAGCACGCGATCTTCTGGACCTCGCTGATCCCGGCCCTGCTCTGGGGCATGGCCTTCGGGAACATCGTCCGCGGGGTGAAGATCGACGCCGACATGGAGTACGTGGGCAGCTTCTGGGACCTGTTCAACCCGTACGCGATCCTCGGAGGACTGGTCACGCTCTTCCTCTTCACCTTCCACGGAGCGGTCTTCGCCGGGCTCAAGACGGTCGGGGACATCCGGGTCCGGGCGCGCCGGCTGGCGCTGAAGCTGGGCGTGGTCACCGCGGTTCTCGCTCTGGGGTTCCTGATCTGGACCCAGGCGGACAACGGGGACGGCTGGAGCCTGATCGCGATGCTCGTCGCCGTGGTGGCCCTGGTGGCAGCAATCGGAGCCGTCGCGGCGGGGCGTGAGGGCTGGTCCTTCGCCTTCTCCGGGGTCACCATCGCGGCCGCGGTTGCCATGTTGTTCCTGACACTCTTCCCGAACGTCATGCCGTCCTCCCTGAACGACGGATGGAGCCTCACGGTCACCAACGCCTCGTCCAGCCCGTACACGCTGAAGATCATGACGTGGTGTGCGGGGATCGCCACTCCCGTCGTGCTGCTGTACCAGGGCTGGACGTACTGGGTGTTCCGCAAGCGCATCGGTACGCAGCACATCGCCGACGCGCACTGAGCGCAGTGAGAGTGCCTTGACCGAGCCGAGCCTCATGGGGTGTTTCACGTGAAACCGATCGATCCGCGTCTGCTCCGCCACGCCCGTGCCACCCGGCTGTTCCTGGCAGCGGTGGTGGCACTCGGAGTCGCTGGAGCGGCGCTGGTCATCGCCCAGGCCATGCTCGTCGCCGAGGTGGTGGTGGGCGGTTTCGAGGACGGCCTCACTGGTACGGAGCTGCGCACGCCGCTCCTTCTGCTCGCCGCGGTGGCACTCGGCCGGGCCCTGGTCTCCTGGCTCACCGAACTGGCCGCCTACCGGACCGGGGCGGCCGTCAAATCCGAACTGCGCGAGCGTCTTCTCGCCCGCGCGGCGGAGCTGGGGCCCGACTGGCTGAGCGGCCGGCGCACCGGTTCACTGGTGGCTCTGGCCACGCGGGGGATCGACGCGCTCGACGACTACTTCGCGCGCTACCTTCCGCAGCTCGGGCTCGCCGTGGTGGTGCCGGTGGCCGTCCTGGCCAGGGTCGTCACCGAGGACTGGATCTCGGCCGCGATCATCGTCGTCACACTCCCCCTCATCCCGCTCTTCATGATTCTCATCGGCTGGGCCACCCAGTCGCGGATGGACCGGCAGTGGCGGCTGCTCTCCCGGCTCTCGGGGCACTTCCTCGACGTGGTCGCGGGGCTGCCGACGCTGAAGGTCTTCGGCCGGGCCAAGGCGCAGGCCGAGTCCATCCGCACCATCACCTCGCAGTACCGGCAGGCCACCCTGAGGACTCTGCGGATCGCGTTCCTGTCGTCGTTCGCCCTGGAACTCCTTGCGACGCTGTCGGTGGCCCTTGTCGCCGTCACCATCGGCATGCGGCTGGTGCACGGCGAACTCGACCTCTCCACAGGTCTGGTGGTGCTGATTCTCGCGCCCGAGGCCTACCTGCCGCTCCGGCAGGTGGGTGCGCAGTACCACGCGGCGGCCGAGGGGCTCTCGGCCGCGGACGAGATCTTCGCCGTCCTGGAGACCGAGCCGCGCACGGGTGGTACGCAGGACGTCCCCGGCTCGTTGCGGCTGGAGCTGGAAGGAGTGACCGTCCGGCACGCCGGGCGTGCCCAGCCCTCGCTCGCGGGGGCCTCGCTGGTCGTGGACGAGGGGGAGACCGTCGCGCTGACCGGCCCGAGCGGCGTCGGCAAGTCCACTCTCCTCAACGTGCTGCTGGGATTCGTGGAGCCCGATGAGGGCCGGGTGCGGGTCGGCGGGACCGATCTGGCGGACCTGTCCCCCGAGCGCTGGCGCGAACGGATCGCCTGGGTGCCGCAGCACCCGCACCTCTTCGCGGGCACGATCGCGGAGAACGTCCGGATGGCCAGGCCCGGCGCGGACGACAGCGCGTTGACGGCCGCGCTGCGGGACGCCGGGGCGTACGACTTCGTGGCCGCGTTGCCGGACGGCTCCCGCACGCTCCTCGGCGAGGACGGCGCGGGACTCTCCGCCGGCCAGCGCCAGCGTCTCGCGCTGGCCCGTGCCTTCCTCGCCGATCGGCCGGTCCTGCTGCTGGACGAACCGACCGCGAATCTCGACGGGGAGACGGAGGCGGGCATCGTCGAGGCGGTACGGCGGCTGGCGGCGGGCCGGACCGTGCTGCTGGTGGTCCACCGGCCGGCGCTGCTGTCGGTGGCGGACCGGGTCGTGACGCTGGTCCCGGGAGGACCGGGCGGGCGGGTGCCGGCTGCGGGGGTGGATCGGGTGGTGCCGCCGGCACCGGCAGGAGTGAGCGAGCGGCTCCCGGTTGCGGGGACCGATCGGGAGGGGGCGCAGACAGCCGCGCTGTTGTCGGAGCCGGGGCACGCGGGGACGACGGCTGTGGTGACCCGGTCGTCGGGTGAGGCCGGGGAGGTGCGGGACACCGCGGCGCGGGCCGGGCACGTCCTCAGGCGGGTGAGGGATGCCGCGGGTGCACAGCGCAGCCGGCTGCTCCTGGCTCTGCTGCTCGGAAGCCTCGCCCTGGGCTCGGCCGTCGGTCTCATGGCCGTGTCCGGCTGGCTGATCTCCCGCGCCTCCGAACAGCCCCCCGTGCTGTACCTCATGGTGGCGGTGACCGCGACCCGCGCCTTCGGCATCGGGCGGGCGGTCTTCCGCTACGCGGAGCGCCTCGTCTCGCACGACGCCGTGCTCCGGATGCTCGCGGAGCTTCGCGTCGGTGTCTACCGGAGCCTGGAACGCATCGCACCCGCGGGCCTGCGCCGTACCCGGCGGGGTGACCTGCTCTCGCGGCTCGTCGCCGATGTGGACACCCTTCAGGACTACTGGCTGCGGTGGCTGCTGCCCGTCGGGACCGCGGTCGTCGTCGGCACGGGAGCCGCCGGATTCACTGGCTGGCTCCTCCCCGAGGCGGGCCTCGCGCTGGCCGCCGGACTGCTGCTGGCCGGGGTCGGGGTCCCGCTCGTCAGCGGCGCCTGTGCCCGGCACGCGGAGCGCCGCCTGGCGCCCGCGCGGGCCGATCTGGCCACCCGGATCACCGACCTGCTCGGCGGTACCGCCGAGCTGACCGTCGCCGGCGCCCTTCCGGCCCGTCTGGCGCGGACGAGCGAAGCGGACGGAGCGCTGACCCGGATCGCCGCCCGGGCGGCGACCGCCACCGCGCTCGGCGGCGGCCTCGGCTCGCTGGTCGCCGGTCTCACCGTGGTCGCCGCCGCCCTCGTCGCCCTTCCGGCCGTGGCCGACGGCCGGCTGGCCGGAGTGGAGCTGGCCGTGGTCGTCCTCACCCCGCTGGCCGCCTTCGAAGCCGTGAACGGTCTGCCGCTCGCCGTGCAGTACCGGCAGCGGGTGAAGCGGAGTGCGGAGCGGGTGTTCGAGGTGCTGGCCGCCCCGGTGCCGGTGCGGGAGCCCGCCGTCCCCGCCGAGGCTCCCGCGTCGCCCTTCCCCCTGGAGGTCCGGGGCCTGTCCGCGCGCTACGCCGGAGCCGGGCGCGACGCCCTGGAATCCGTCGACCTCACCCTGGAAGCGGGCCGGCGTATCGCGGTCGTCGGTGCGTCGGGTTCCGGGAAGACCACACTCGCCCAGGTCCTGCTCCGCTTCCTGGACGCGCGGTCGGGGACGTACCGGATCGGCGGGGTCGCGGCGTCAGCCCTGGACGGGGACACGGTCCGGCGGTTCGTCGGCCTCTGTGCGCAGGACGCCCACATCTTCGACAGCTCCATCCGGGAGAACCTGCGGCTGGCCCGTACCGGCGCGACGGACGGGGAACTGTGTGACGCCCTCGGCAGGGCCCGGCTGCTCGACTGGGTGCAGGAGCTGCCGGACGGTCTGGACACGCTCGTCGGCGAGCACGGCGCCCGCCTCTCCGGTGGCCAGCGCCGGCGGCTCGCACTGGCCAGGGCGCTGCTCACGGACTTCCCCGTGCTCGTCCTGGACGAGCCGGCCGAGCACCTCGATCTGCCGACGGCCGACGCCCTGACCGCGGATCTGCTGGAAGCCACCCAGGGGCGGACCACCGTACTGATCACTCACCGCCTCGAAGGACTGGAGGCGGTCGACGAGGTGATGGTGCTGGAGGCGGGCGCCGTCGTGCAGCGCGGCTCATACCAGGCCCTCGCAGCGGTGGACGGGCCGCTGCGCCGGATGCTGGAGCGCGAACGGGAGACCACAGCCGATTCAGGTGAGCTGGTGGTCACGCATGCCTGAGATGTCCGTACGACGGGAAATCTCGACTTTCCCCCTTAAAAACGACTAATTACGCTCTGGGTATGGCTGAGCAGGACCCGAACCACCCGGAGCATGCGGCGGACGCGAAGGATGCGATACGGCCGACGGACGCGCTCGACGCCGTGACCGAGGCGACCCGCAGTCTGGGGGGTCTGTCCACCGAACTCACCGCCCGCGTTCCACGGCTGCTGGAAGCCATGCGGTCGGTGGGCACGGGTCTCGAACTCCACTCCACGCTCGACCGGATCTGTGAGACCGCTGCCGAGTTGGCCCACGCCCGCTACGCGGCCATCGGTGTCGTGGACGAGGAGGGCGAAGGTCTCACCGATTTCGTCACGTACGGAGTCTCCGACGCCGTGGAGCGCGGCATCGGGCGTCGGCCGGAGGGGCACCGGGGGCTGCTCGGCGCCCTGATCGACGATCCGCGCCCGCTGCGGCTGGCCGACCTGACGTCCGACCCGCGCTTCGCCGGCTTCCCGCCCGGCCACCCGTCCATGCGCACCTTCCTCGGCGTCCCGGTCCGGGTCCAGGGCGAGATCTTCGGCAACCTCTACCTGTCCGAGAAGACGGACGGTGGCGAGTTCGACGACTACGACCTGCACATGGTCCGGGTGCTGGCCACCGAGGCCGGCATCGCCATCGGCAATGCGCGGCTGTACGAGGCGGCCAGGCAGCGCGAGCGCTGGATCGACGGGTCGGTGGCCGTCACCACCGCTCTGCTGTCCGGCGGGGACGCCGACGACGCGCTCTCCGTCGTTGCTGAACAGGCCCGGCGTCTCGCAGGATCGGCGGCGGGCATCGTGCTGTTGCCCGCCGCCGACGGGGGACTGGAGATCGTCGCCGTCTCCGCGGACGACCTGCCCACCTCGCTCGGGCTGATCATTCCGGCGCACAGCCCGGTGGTGGCGAAGCTTCTGAACGGCGAGGCCGTCTTCGTCGACGACTCGGCCAGCGACTTCCGCATGATCACCAGGCTGGCGGACCGCTTCGGCCCGAGCATGATGCTGCCGCTGCACAGCGGGGGCCGCGTCCTCGGCGCGCTCGCCACTCCGCGCGCCAGGGGCGGCCGGCCGTTCACGGAGAACGAGCGGACCCTCGCCACCCAGTTCGCCTCGCAGGCAGCCCTGGCGCTCATGATGGCCGAGGCACAGCGCGACCGGGAGCGGCTCGCGGTCTACGAGGACCGCGATCGCATCGCCCGTGACCTGCACGACCTGGTCATCCAGCGGTTGTTCACCACCGGGATGATGCTGGAGAGCGCGCAGCGCGGGTCGGACGTGCCGGAGGTGCAGACCGGGGTCGGCAGGGCGGTCGACGAACTGGACGTGACCATTCAGGAGATCCGTACCGCGATCTTCGCGCTGCAGCAGGAGCCGGCCGAGGCGCCCTCCGGACTGCGTACCCGCGTGCTGCGCGAGATCAACATGGCGGCGGTTCCGCTGGGTTTCAAACCGTCCCACCGCTTCCTCGGACCGGTCGACTCACTGGTGGGCGAGCTGACCGGCAAGAATCTGATCGCGGCTCTGCGGGAGGCGCTGTCCAACGCCTTCCGGCACGCCGACGCGGCGCGCATCGATGTGGTCGTCGACGCGACCGCCACGCTGCCCGACGGGCAGGACGCGGTGCGGCTGTCGGTCGCCGACGACGGAGTGGGCATTCCGGAGGGCGGGCGGCGCAGCGGGCTGCGGAACCTTGCCCGCCGGGCGGAATCGCTCGGCGGGGCCAGTTGGTTCGGGCCCGGGATCGGAGAGGGCGGCACCGGTACGACGGTGGTGTGGCAGGCCCCGCTCTGACCCCCGCGAGCCGGGCCTCCGCTCTGACCCCCGCGAGCCGGGCCTCCGCTCTGACCCCCGCGAGCCGGGCCTCCGCTCTGACCCCCGCGAGCCGGGCCTCGGTGCGCCTCCCGTCGCAGCCGGTCTCAGCGCTCCACGCCGAGGCCGGCACGTTCGGCGATGATCCGCTCGATGACGACGGCGACGCCGTCCTCGTTGTTGGTGACCGTGCGGCCGGAGGCCGCGGCGACAGCCGCCGGGTGCGCGTTGCCCATCGCGTACGACGTGCCCGCCCACCTCAGCATCTCCACGTCGTTGGGCATGTCGCCGAAGGCGACGACCTCCTCGGAGGAAATGCCGCGTTCGGCGCAGCACAGTTCCAGGGTGCTGGCCTTGGAGACGCCGGGCCCGCTGACCTCCAGGAGCGCGGTGGGGCTGGACCGGGTGAAGGACGCCCGGTCACCGGCGGCCGTGCGTGCCAGGGTGAGGAAGTCGTCCGGGGCCAGTTCGCCGTGGTGGGCCAGAAGCTTCAGCACGGGGGCGCCGGCTCCCGGCGTCTCCTCGTGGAGCAGCTTCTCGGCGACGGCCACCGTGGCGCCGGGGTCCAGGAAGAACGGCGGGTAGGCGGGTTCGTAGTGGATGCCGGTGGCCAGCTCGACGGCGAACGAGGTGCCGGGGGCGGCTGCGCGCAGGGTGTGCACGACGTCCAGGGCCACCGCCCGCTCCAGGGCCCGCACCTTCAGCAGCCTGCCGTTGGCGTGCAGGTCGGCGACGGCGGCTCCGTTCGCGCAGATCGCCAGACCGTGGCCGTGTACGTGATCGCTGACGACACCCATCCAGCGGGCGGGGCGGCCGGTGACGAAGAAGACCTCGATACCCGCCTCCTCGGCGGCGGCGAGCGCTGCGACCGTGCGGTCGGAGACGGTCTTGTCGTCCCGCAGGAGGGTGCCGTCCAGATCGGTGGCGATCAGCCGTGGAGCGGCAGGAACGGGCTGTTCGGTAGCTGAGGTCACCGCTCCATTCTCGCGTACCAGCGCGCACGGGCGTGCGCAGGGGCGCACATTTGAGTACGCGCGCCTCTGAGCTGGGGAACATTCCCCTGGCATATGTCGGAGGTTCCCCGGTGCCGCACGGGCCCTTGAGTCGTTCGCGAGATCCGCTCGAAGTCGCCCGGCCGACCGGGCCGATCGGTCCGGTCGCAAAAGGTGGGGTCGGCGCGCCCCCGTAAACTCTGGAGCCATGAGCACCCCTCTGCGCCTCAGCACTGTCATTCTGCCCGTCCGCCGCTGGCACGAGGGCGGACGCTCGCAGTGGCAGCGCGCCGAGGAGCTGGGCCTGCACGCCGCGTACACCTACGACCACCTGGCCTGGCGCGCCTTCCGGGACCGGCCGTGGTTCGGCGCCCTCCCCACCCTGACGGCGGCTGCCGGCGTGACCTCGCGCCTGCGGCTCGGGACGCTGGTGACCTCGCCGAACTTCCGGCACCCGGTCACGCTGGCCAAGGAACTCATCTCGCTCGACGACATCTCGGGCGGGCGCCTCACGCTGGGGATCGGCGCCGGCGGCAATGGCTTCGACGCGACGACGCTGCTGCCGGCGGACGAACAGCCGTGGACTCCGCGCGAGCGGGCCGACCGGTTCGGCGAGTTCGTACCGCTGCTGGACGGACTGCTCCGCGAGCCGGCCGGGCTGACAGCGGAAGGCGCGTTCTACTCGGCCACCGAGGCGCGGAACCTGCCGGGCTGTGTGCAGCTGCCGAGGCTGCCGTTCGCCGTCGCCGCGACGGGACCGCGCGGGCTCAGGCTTGCCGCTCAGTACGGGCAGGCGTGGGTGACCACGGGTGATCCGAAGCTGTACGAGGCGGGCAGTGCGGCGGAGTCGCTCGACGCCGTCCGTGGTCAGGTGGCGAGGCTGGGCAAGGCCTGCGAGGAGAGCGGCCGGAACGTGGCGGAACTCGACAAGATCCTGCTCACCGGATTCACGCCGGAGTTCAACCCTGATCTCACCGGTGGCCGGATCGGGCCGTTCGCGTCCGTGGACGCCTTCGTGGACTTCGCCGGCAGGTATGCGGAGCTCGGTTTCACCGAGCTCGTGATCCACGCACCGGTGCCCGACGGCAGCCCCGAGTTCTCCGCGGCGGTGTCGGACGAGAAGCTGTTCGAGCAGATCGTGACGCAGGGACTGGGCCAGCTCGCGGGCTGACGACCAGACCCCGGGCAGGGCCCGCAACCGGGGCGGGGGCGGCCGCCGTGTCAGCCGGGCAGGCGCAGGAATTCCGGCGGTACGGCGGCGGTGAGCCATACCCCGTTGGCACTGACGTAGAAGACGTGTCCCGCCCGGTGCATGGCGCCCGCGTCCACCGGCAGGACGACGGGCCGGCCGCGCCGGGCTCCGACGCGGGTCGCCGTCTCGCGGTCGGGCGAGAGGTGGACGTGAGTCCGGTTCATCGGCCGCAGTCCCTCGGTGCGGATCGCGTCCAGGGAGCTGCCGACCGTGCCGTGATAGAGGTACGCGGGCGGCTCGGCCGGCGGCAGGTCCAGGTCCACGTCGACGGTGTGCCCCTGGCTTGCCCGGATGCGGTCCCCCTCGATGGCGAACCGTTGCTTGTCGTTGGACGCGACCACATGGTCGAGTTCGGCGCGGGTGAGCGGGAAGTGGTGGCGGGCAAGGGCCCGGAGCAGCTCGTCGACCGGCACCCAGCCGTGGGCATCCAGCGTGAGACCGATCCGTTCGGGTTGATGGCGGAGGTGTTTGGAGAGGTACTTGGACACCTTGACGGTGCGTCTTTCGTCCATCCCGACAGCCTGCCCGTGAGCTCGGCTCCGGCGCATCCGGATTTGGCTTCGGCTTCACCCGGAAATTTTCGACAGCGGGTTTGATCCACAGCCAACTCGACTTATCCACAGGCTCATTGGCGAATTTGTGGATAACTGAGCTGCGCATTGCGGCTTTTACTCAACTTCACGCGCTATCTGGCGAGATGCGGCAAGTGCGTCCAAGGTTCTTGTCTGTAGCTCCCGTTCGGCGGCTGCGGAGATGAAGCGCCCGGCGTTCTCGCGCCCAACCAGCCGTTCCACAGCGCGAACCGTATCGGCCGCCAGATCGACCGGCCTCCGTGTGCCGCCGGTCGGATGCGGGGGGTAGGGCTCCTCGGCGGCGAGATGGTGTTCCAGATGACGCGTGGCGAACGCCCTCATGGCACGCGCCAGTTCGGCATCGACGGTCTGCTGGGCCAGCGGTCGGAGCCTGCGGACCATCGAGGCCGCCTCGGCGGCGTCCGCGTCGGACGGGGGGCGATGGCCCAGGTACCGGACGAAGACGTGCTCCGTCGTGAACTCCAGGAAACGAGAGGCTATCTGCTCGACCTGCTCCCGAAGCTCCCTCAGATGGCCGGAGATTGCGGTCAGCGGAACGCCCGCGGCGTACAACTCGGCTGCCACCGACAGCTCCTGTGGGCTCGGAACCACGAATTCGTCGTCCCGGCCAGGGATCCGTTCCAGAATCCCCAGCTCCACCGCTTCGGCGATCGCCGCGTCGTCCGAATGCCCGCCGAACCTGGCCTCCAAGTCCGCCCGGGTGATGCGGTCGGCCCGCTCATCCGTCCACGGCCCGTGCACCTCGGCGACGAGCCCCAGGACGCCGCCGAGGCCGCGGCCCGTGTCCCATGCCTCGAGCAACTCCTTGATACTGGCCAGGGTGTAGCCGCGGTCCAGCAGGTCCGCGATCTGGCGGAGCCGGGCGAGGTGGGTGTCCCCGTACACATTCACCCGGCCCCTCCGCTCCGGGGTCGGCAGAAGCCCCCGGTCCTGATAGGCGCGGATGGTGCGGACGGTGGCGCCGCTCGCGTGCGCGAGGTCCTCGATCCGGTACTCGGCGACTGCCCGGCCGGCCGCCGGCGGCCCGGCGGCGCTCACAGCGGCGGCTTCAGCCGGGCGATGCCGCGCAGCACAGCCGGGCTGAGGCGGGCCAGGAAGCGGGCGGCATGCGACTCCGGTGTCACCGGAACGACGGCCTGGTTGCGGACGACGGCCCGGAGGATCGCATCGGCGACCTTCTCCGGGGGGTAGTTGCGCATCCCGTACAGCTTGCTCGTCCTTCTTCGCAGCCGCGTCTCCTCCGCGGCGTCCGCCCCGGCGAAGCGCGCGGTCGTGGTGATGTTCGTGTTGACGATGCCGGGGCAGATCGCGCTGACCCCGATCGACTTCCCGGCGAGCTCGGCACGGAGGCACTCGCTGAGCATCAGCACGGCGGCCTTCGACGTGCTGTAGGCGGGCAGTGCGCGGGACGGCTGGTACGCGGCCGCCGAGGCGGTGTTGACGATGTGACCGCCCTGCCCCCGGTCGGCCATCTGCTTGCCGAAGAGCCGGCAGCCATGGATGACGCCCCACAGATTCACGTCGAGGACGTGTCTCCACTCCTCGGCGGTCGTCTCCAGGAACGAACCGGAGATCCCGATACCGGCGTTGTTGACCAGGACATCGACGATGCCGTACTCGGCGGCCACCTTTTCGGCGAGCTTCTCCATGGCCTGTTCGTCGCTCACGTCGACCGTCTCCGCCCAGGCGGCCGGCGCGCCGATCAGCCTGGCCAGTTCCGCGGTCCGGGCCGCCCCCTGCCCGTCCCGGTCCACGGCCACCACACGGGCGCCCGCCTCGGCGAACGCGAAGGCGGTAGCCCGCCCGATCCCGGCTGCCGCTCCCGTCACGAGGACGAGGCGGCCGCCGAACCGGTCCGCGTACGCCCCCTTCGGCGCGGTGTCCCGCACGGGTGCACCGCCTTGCAGGGCTGCCTCGGCAGCCATGGCGAACTCGCTGATCCAGGCAGCCAGTTGGTCCGGCCTGGTGCGGGGGACCCAGTGTTTGGCGGGCAGCGAGCGCCGCGTCAACTGCGGTACCCAGGCGTCGAGTCCGTCGTAGAGCTGTTCCGAGAGGAAGATGTCGCCGGTCGGGGTGATCAGCTGGACCGGTACGTGCGCGAACGCGTCGGCGCGCGGCCTGAGCAGCCGGGAGCGGACGTTGTCCCGGTAGAGCCAGGCCCCGTGCGCCGCGTCGTCGGGCAGCGACGGTGTCGGGTAGTCGCCCGGAGGCACCTTTTCCAGCCGCTCCAGGATGCGGGGCCACCGTTTCCCGAGCGGACCCCGCCAGGCCAGCTCCGGCAGCACGGGGGTGTGCAGCATGTACACGTACCAGGACTTGGCGCCCTGGCCCAGTAGCTGAGCGACCCGGCGCGGGGTGGGCCGGGACATCCGCTGCTTGATCCAGTGTCCGAAATGGTCCAGCGACGGGCCGGACATCGAGGTGAAGGACGCGATCCGGCCCTCGGTACGGCTGACCGTGGCGAACTCCCACGCCTGTACCGAACCCCAGTCGTGCCCGACCAGGTGCACCGGCCGGTCCGGGCTCACCGCGTCGGCGACGGCCAGGAAGTCGTCGGTCAGCTTCTCCAGGGTGAAGCCGCCGCGCAGGGGAACCGGAGCCGTCGACCGGCCGTGTCCCCGCACGTCGTACAACACGACGTGCCACTGAGTGGCGAGCTGCCGGGCGACCTCGGTCCAGACCTCCTTGCTGTCCGGATAGCCGTGCACGAGCACGATCGTGGGCCGCGTGGCGTCGCCCAGTTCGACGACGCACAGGTCGATTCCGCCCGTGGACACCCGGCGCTCGCGCGCCCCCGGCAGGTTTCGCAGACTCATGCCGCCACCCTTTCCTCGGCCCAGCGCCGCACATGCGGCAGATCGTCATCGAGCCAGAAGGCGCTCTCCGCCGGATCACGGGAGTCGGTGACGACCAGGATCTCTTCGAACTTCGCACCCGTGCCCCGGAATCCGAGGTGGGGCTCCACCGCCCACAGACCCGGCTGCGGAGGGTGGTCGGAGAAGCGGTACGGACTCCAGAGCGGCGACCATCCCTCCCGGTGACCGTGTACCGCGTCGCTCAGCAGCCCCTTGAGCGACTGGGTTCCGAACCCGAACACCTGCGGCGACCAGCGCCGTTCGGCGACCCGGTCCACCTTGTGGGCGATGACCCCGAACGGGTAGGCGCGGTGCCGGTTGGCATAGCCCTGTCCGACCATGAGGCGCTCGACGTCCTCGTAGATCTCACGCAGCGGCCGACGCTCGCGCACCTCGCGCAGGATCAGCTCGCGGTGGGCCTCCAGATCGGCCAGCAGGCGGTCGTGCAGCGGGTTGAGCCCGAGGCAGCCCGAATATCCGATGTCGGCCGTGAATCCCTTGTACACGGGGGCCATGTCGAGGATGAACGGCATCCCCGGCTCCAGGCGGCGATCGGTGGGGAAGAACTGCAGCGGCACCTTGAACCCGGTGAACGCCGTGCGGTCCCCGAACCAGGCGAACGGGAGATGGAACCAGTCGCGCACCCCGCGCTCGCGCAGCCACTCGCGCTGCATCCGCGCCGCCTCGCGCTCCGTCACCCCCGGTTTCAGGCGGTCCGCGACCGCCTCCGCGCAGGCGTACGCGAGACGTTGCACTTCCCTGAACCCCTGGAGCTCCGGGGGCCCTTCGTCCTTGACGCGCGAGGCCATGCCACCGTCCGTTCCCTGCCGTGTGCGGTACGTGCCCGTAACGTGACACTGATGAATGTGACAATGTCCGGCGGCTACGTCAAGGGATGTGCGGGGCCTGTGGACAACTCCCCCGGTGCGGCGGTCATCGCGCCGGGCGCCGTCCTCCGGCGGAACCCGCTCAGGTGTCCCGCGGCGCAAGCCGCGCCGGCCACCCGGCGGTCCGGACAAGCCGTTCCGCCCGCGGTCCTCCCGGCTGCGGTCCTCCCGGACACGGTCCTCCCGCCCGCGGTCCCCCCGGATGCGGTCCCCCTACGGGTCCGTACATCTGGAGTCTGACGGGAATCGGGCCTCAGGTCTGACGACCGCTGTGGTCCGCGCCACTACGGTCGATGGTGTGACTGTCATTGCGACCGAAAGCCTGAGCAAGCGGTTCCCCCGGGTGACCGCGCTTGACCGGCTCTCGTTGGACATCGGCCCCGGTGTGACCGGGCTGGTGGGCGCCAACGGAGCCGGCAAGTCCACGTTGATCAAGATCCTGCTGGGTCTGTCCCCCGCGACCGAGGGCCGGGCCGCGGTGCTCGGACTCGACGTGTCGACCAGCGGCGCCGCCATCCGGGAACGGGTCGGCTACATGCCCGAGCACGACTGCCTGCCGCCGGACGTCTCCGCGACCGAGTTCGTCGTCCACATGGCGCGGATGTCCGGTCTGCCCCCGACCGCTGCCCGCGAACGCACCGCGGACACGCTGCGGCACGTCGGGCTGTACGAGGAGCGCTACCGGCCCATCGGCGGCTACTCGACCGGCATGAAGCAGCGGGTGAAGCTGGCCCAGGCTCTGGTCCACGACCCGCAGCTGGTCCTTCTGGACGAGCCGACCAACGGACTGGACCCGGTCGGCCGCGACGAGATGCTCGGCCTGATCAGGCGTATCCACACCGACTTCGGCATCTCGGTCCTGGTCACCTCGCACCTCCTGGGCGAACTGGAACGCACCTGCGACCACGTCGTCGTCATCGACGGCGGCTCACTGCTGCGCTCCAGTTCCACCAGCGACTTCACCCAGACCACCACGACCCTCGCGGTCGAGGTCACCGACAGCGACACCCATCCCGACGGGACCGACGCCCTGCGCAAGGTCCTCACCGGGGCGGGAATCAAGCTGGTGGGACTCGACGGACTGGACGCGGAGGGGCTGCCCGGGGCGGGCCACATCCTGCTGATCGAGGCGACCGGCGAGGAGACCTACGACCTCGTCCGCGACAGCGTCGCCGGCCTCGGGCTCGGCCTCGTGCGGATGGAACAGCGCCGCCACCACATCGCCGAGGTCTTCCGTACCGAAGAGGCGCCGGCCGCGCAGCCCGAGGCGCGGACCGCGTCCGTGGCCGCCGGAGCCGTACAGCAGAAGGGGAGCGGTCGCGATGAGCACTGAGACCGGCGCCGCGACCGGGAGCGAGACCTCCCGGATCCACAACATCGGCTACCGCGCCTACGAAGGTCCGCGGCTCGGCCGTGCCTACGCCCGCCGCTCGCTCTACTCGCAGTCCCTGCGCGGTTCTTTCGGACTCGGCCGCTCGGCCAAGTCCAAGGTGCTGCCCATGCTGCTGTTCGGCGTGATGTGCCTGGTCGCGGCGATCATCGTGGCGGTGGCCATCAACATCCCCAACTCGACGAAACTGCCGATCGAGTACACCTCGTACGCGGTCTATCTCCAGGCCGTCATCGGACTGTTCCTGGCCTCCCAGGCACCGCAGTCGGTCTCCAGGGACCTCCGGTTCAAGAGCATCCCGCTCTACTTCTCCCGGCCGATCGAGCGGGGCGACTACGTCCTCGCGAAGTTCGCGGCCATGGTCTCCGCGCTCTTCATCCTCACCGGGGCGCCGCTCGTGATCCTGTACGTGGGCGCGCTGCTGGGGAAGTTCGACTTCGCCGACCAGACCAAGTGGTTCGCCCAGGGGATGGTCTCGGTGGCCCTGCTGTCCGTGCTCTTCGCCGGTCTCGGCCTCGTGATGGCCGCACTCACCCCCCGGCGCGGCTTCGGTGTCGCCGCGGTGATCGCCGTGCTGACGATCACGTACGGCGCGGTCAGCACGCTCCAGGGCATCGCCTGGTCCACGGGGTCATCCGGCGCGGTGCCGTGGCTGGGGCTCTTCTCCCCGATCACGCTCATCGACGGGGTGCAGACCGCGTACCTGGGGGCCACCTCCGCCTTCCCCGGCGGGGAAGGCCCGGGTGCCGGAGCCGGTGTGGTCTACCTGATCGTTGTCCTCGCGCTCGTCGCCGGCTCGTACGCCGTACTGATGCGCCGCTACCGGAGGGTCGGCCTGTGACCACCATCGAGATCGACCACACGTCCCGCTGGTTCGGCAATGTGGTCGCAGTCAACGACGTGAGCATGACCGTGGGCCCGGGCGTCACCGGTCTGCTGGGCCCCAACGGCGCGGGCAAGTCCACGCTGATCAACATGATGGCCGGATTCCTCGCCCCGTCGACGGGCACGGTCATGCTCGACGGCAAGCCGATCTGGCGCAATGAGTCCGTCTACCGGCAGATCGGCATCGTGCCGGAGCGGGAGGGGATGTACGACTTCCTCACCGGTCGTGAGTTCGTCGTCGCCAACGCCGAACTGCACGGTCTCGGCGCCGCCGAGGCGGCCACCGCACTGGCCACCGTGCAGATGGAGTACGCGCAGGACCGCAAGATCTCCACGTACAGCAAGGGCATGCGCCAGCGCGTGAAGATGGCCTCCGCGCTGGTCCACGACCCGTCCGTGCTGCTGCTCGACGAGCCGTTCAACGGAATGGACCCGCGCCAGCGGATGCAGCTGATGGAGCTGCTGCGCCAGATGGGAGCGCAGGGACGCACGGTCCTCTTCTCCTCCCACATCCTCGAAGAGGTGGAGCAGCTCGCCTCGCACATCGAGGTGATCGTCGCCGGGCGGCACGCCGCGTCCGGTGACTTCCGCAAGATCCGCCGGCTGATGACGGACCGCCCGCACCGCTATCTCGTACGGTCCAGCGACGACCGGGCCCTCGCCGCCGCGCTCATCGCCGACCCCTCGACGGCGGGAATCGAGGTCGACCTCGGCGAGAACGCGTTGCGCATCCAGGCCGTCGACTTCGGCCGGTTCACGACGCTGCTGCCGAAGGTGGCGCGTGAACAGGGCATTCGACTTCTGACCGTTTCGCCGTCCGACGAGTCCCTCGAATCGGTCTTTTCCTATCTCGTAGCGGCCTGAGTAGTGGCCTGAAAGGAGCTGTGACGTCATGTACGACCCCACAGTCGCCCGGCTCACCTACCGGGCCCTGCTCGGCCGGCGCCGGGCCGCCATCCTCTTCATCCTGCCCGCGCTCCTGATCGTCATCGCGGTGGCGGTACGGATGTTCGCCGGGGCGGACGACCAGGTGGCCTCGGATGTGCTGGGCGGATTCGCCATCGCCACCATGGTGCCGCTGATCGGTGTGATCGCCGGAACGGGTGCCATCGGGCCGGAGATCGACGACGGCTCCATCGTCTACCTGCTGGCCAAGCCGGTGACGCGGCCGACGATCATCTTCACCAAGCTGATCGTGGCGATCGCGGTGACGATGGTGTTCTCGGCGGTGCCGACCATGATCGCCGGAGTGATCCTCAACGGCAACGGCCAGCAGATCGCGGTGGCGTACACGATCGCGGCGCTGGTCGCCTCGATCGCCTACAGCGCGCTGTTCCTGCTGCTGGGAACGGTCAGCCGACACGCCGTGGTCCTCGGACTCGTCTACGCGCTCGTGTGGGAGGCGCTGTTCGGCAGCCTCGTGCCGGGTGCGCGCACGCTCAGCGTGCAGCAGTGGTCCCTGGCGGTGGCGGAGAAGACCGCCGGGGGCGGCGCGATCACCTCCGACGTCGGGCTGCCGCTCGCGACGGTGCTCCTGGCGGCGGTCACGGTGGTGGCGACCTGGTACGCCGGGCAGAAGCTGCGCACGCTGAAGCTCGCCGGCGAGGAGTGAACGCGAGCGCCCGAGACATGTGACAACCCCCGTTCCGAGAACGGGGGTTGCCGTATTTCGGACAGTCTTACGCGTAACTGTACGGTTATCGGTTCGTTGTCCGTAGTGCGTGGAGGCAACTGGAATCTGTGGCGTCGTAGCTTTCGTGAAATCCGGATAGCCGATGCGGCGGGGCATTACCCCCTCGGTCGGTCCTTGAGTGAGTGGCAACCGTGAGCGTCCTCCGCCCCTGAGGCCCGGGGAGAGGGCTGTCCGCTCCAGCTCACGATCGGAAGGCATGCTCATGCCCACGGAAGTCGCCTTGCTCGAATCACGCGCGTTGCGTGTCGAACAGATGGGGCGCGTCGACGCCCTGGACAAGGTGAAGTGCCTTGTCATGCTCCCGGACGGACTTCACGTCCGCACCGAGGACGTGGCGCGGTACTTCGAAGTATCCACAGGCGCCGTCAGAAGGTTGACCGACCGCCATCAGGACGAGCTCTCGCAGAACGGGATGCGCGTGCTCCGAGGGTCTGACCTGAGGGCCTTCCATAGCGACATGCTGTCGCTATGGGGTGGTGCCGGTGCCGAAAGTTATCCACAGGCGGCCACTCAGCTCCGTCTCTACACCCGCCGAACCGTCCTCAACGTCGCGATGCTTCTTCGCGACAGCGACATCGCCCGCTGCGTCCGTACGTACCTCCTCGACGCCGAGCAGGACCTGCGTGCGGGATACGCCTCGCTCGAACACCGCGTCACCCGGGTCGAAAGCTGCCTGGCCGGTGTCGGCAGCGCCCTGCAGGAGCTCGGGCCGGTCCTGAACCGGATGTCCCACCGCCTCGACAGCCTCGACCGCAGGATGGAGGTGACACATCAAGTGGTCGGTGCGATGAGCGTGCGACTGGGCGACGTCTCCGAGGACATCGTCCGGCTCGACGGGCGCATGGATGAGCTCGCACGCAACCTGAAGGACCTGAACCGCCGCAACCGGAACCGCTGACGAACCCCTGGTGCCCGGCGCCGCCCTTGACCGAGTGTGGCCGGGCACCGGGGACGCGGCCGGCAAGCCCCCAGGGGCGACACGGCCGGTCACGTCACGGGAGCAGTTGCTCCAGGACCACGGCAATGCCGTCGTTCTCGTTCGACGCGGTGATCTCCTGGGCGACGGCCTTCAGATCCTCGTGCGCGTTGGCCATGGCGACGCCGTGCCGTGCCCAGGCGAACATCGGGATGTCGTTCGGCATGTCACCGAAGGCGATCGTGTCCGCCGCCTTCACGCCCAGCCGGCGCGCGGCCAGCGAGAGGCCGGTGGCCTTGCTGAGCCCCAGGGGCAGGATCTCCACCACGCCCGGGCCCGCCATGACCACGTCCACCAGATTGCCGACCGCCGCCCGCGCGGCCTTCGCCAGCGTGTCGTCGTCCAGGTCGGGGTGCTGCAGGTAGACCTTGTTCAGCGGGGCGGACCACAGCTCGGCCGGGTCCTGCACGAAGACGTACGGAAGCGGCCCCTCCTGAACGCGGTAGCCGGGGCCGACCAGCACCTCGCCCTCGAGCCCGTCGCGGCTGGCGGCCAGCGCCAGCGGACCCACTTCCGCCTCGACCTTGGAGAGCGCGAGTCCGGCCAGCTGCCGGTCGAGCGTCAGCGAGGTGAGCAGCCTCTGCTCGCCCGCGTGGTAGACCTGCGCACCCTGGCCGCAGACCGCCAGTCCGTCGTAGCCCAGGTCGTCCAGGATGTGCCGGGTCCACGGAACGGCACGTCCGGTGACGATGATGTGCGCCGCACCGGCCGCGGTGACCGCGGCCAGTGCCTCACGCGTGCGCCCGGAGACCGTGTCGTCGTCACGCAGGAGCGTGCCGTCGAGGTCGGTCGCGACGAGCTTGTAGGGGAAGGTCACTTGGCGACCGGCTCCAGCACTTCACGCCCGCCCAGGTACGGACGCAGCACCTCGGGCACCCGAACCGAACCGTCGGCGAGCTGGTGGTTCTCCAGGATCGCCACGATCGTCCGGGGTACGGCGCAGAGTGTGCCGTTCAGCGTGGCCAGCGGCTTGAGGACCTTCTTGCCGTCCCGGTTGTCCCGCATCCGGACGGACAGGCGGCGCGCCTGGAAGCCGTCGCAGTTCGACGCGGAGGTCAGCTCGCGGTACTTGCCCTGCGTCGGGATCCACGCCTCGCAGTCGAACTTCCTGGAGGCCGAGGCGCCCAGGTCGCCGGTGGCGACGTCGATCACCTGGAAGGGCAGCCCGAGCGCGGTGAGCCACTGCTTCTCCCAGTCCAGGAGACGCTGGTGCTCGGCCTCGGCGTCCGCCGGATCGACGTACGAGAACATCTCGACCTTGTCGAACTGGTGGACCCGGAAGATGCCGCGGGTGTCCTTGCCGTACGTGCCCGCCTCGCGGCGGAAGCACGGCGAGAAGCCCGCATAGCGCAGGGGCAGCTTCTCCGCGTCGATGATCTCGTCCATGTGGTACGCGGCGAGCGGTACCTCGGAGGTGCCGACCAGGTAGTAGTCGTCCTTCTCCAGGTGGTAGACGTTCTCCGCGGCCTGGCCGAGGAAGCCGGTGCCCTCCATGGCGCGCGGGCGGACCAGCGCCGGGGTGAGCATCGGGATGAAGCCGGCCTCGGTGGCCTGGGCGATCGCCGCGTTCACGAGGGCGAGCTCCAGCAGCGCGCCGACGCCCGTCAGGTAGTAGAAGCGCGACCCGGACACCTTGGCGCCGCGCTCCATGTCGATCGCGCCGAGCGCCTCGCCGAGCTCCAGGTGGTCCTTGGGCTCGAACCCCTCGGCGCCGAAGTCACGGATGGTGCCGTGCGTCTCCAGGACGACGAAGTCCTCCTCGCCGCCGACCGGCACGTCCGTGTGGACGATGTTGCCCAGTCGCAGGAGCAGGCTCTTGGTCTCCTCGTCGGCCTCTCCCTGTGCCACGTCGGCTGCCTTGACGTCGGCCTTGAGCTGTTCGGCCTTCTTCAGGAGCTCGGCGCGTTCCTCCGGGGAGGCCTTGGGGATGAGCTTGCCGAGCGCTTTCTGCTCGGAACGGAGTTCGTCGAACCGAACGCCGGACGACCTGCGCCTTTCGTCGGCGGAGAGAAGGGCGTCGACGAGGGCGACGTCCTCTCCACGGGCGCGCTGGGAGGCGCGAACACGGTCGGGGTCCTCACGAAGCAGGCGAAGGTCAATCACCCCTCCAGGCTACCGGTGCGGGCTTCGGTCCTTCGAACCGATATGGCCGAGCGTGTCACTTTGCCCGAATTGCCGGTATTGGTAATGCTGAGGATGGAATCCGCAGGAGTCACGGAGTGAGGGGATCGGGAAAGCCTCTCTACTCCCCTAAATGGGGCAGAAGGGTTATGTGTCTTGACGCATCGGCCTTGTCCGTACGGGGAGTTGGCCGCCACTTGTCCACAGGAAAGGGTGAACGGGCAAAGTTATCCACAGGCTGTGAGGAAGTTCTGTGGACACGGAGGAGATCATTCCGAAAGCCGCATGCCGACTGCTGGATTCGCGGTTCAAACCTCCTTCGCGCGCTCGTTCGGGTGGGAATTCCTCGCCCTAAAGAGTTGATCAATGGAATTGAGCTGACAACAGAGGACCCGGTGGCCTGTGGGCCGGTCTGAGGGGGCTGGGACGATTTGTCGACCATGTCGCATTGCGGTGTCGACTTGTCCCCAGGCCGAGAGGAGCCCCTGTGGATAACTTTCCCGCTGGCGACTATCGGCTGATCGCACCGGCGATGCGGACATGGGGGAGCCATGGCGAGGCGCGCGTCTTCAGCCCGACCGCACGGGCCGCCGGGGCGCGAGCCGTCAGGGCCGGCCTAGCTGCTTTCGGAGGGCGAGCGGCATTCGGAGGGCGAGCCGTCAGGCCCGGCCGTCCTGATTGCGGGCCAGCCAGTCGGAGGCCTCGGTGAACTCCGCGTCCGAGGTACCCGCTCGCAAGGGCCGTACGTCCGACGGCGTCACACCGGCCCGCGGATAGGAGCCGAGGAACCGGACGTTCGGGCAGATCCGCTTCAGACCCATCAGCGCCTCCCCGACACGGCGGTCGGAGATGTGGCCCTCGGCGTCCAGGGCGAAGCAGTAGTTGCCGATGCCCGCCCCCGTCGGCCGGGACTGGATCAGCATCAGGTTCACCCCGCGCACCGCGAACTCCTGGAGCAGTTCGAGCAGCGCACCGGGGTGGTCGTCCCCGAGCCAGATGACCACGGAGGTCTTGTCCGCACCGGTCGGCGCCGCCGGCCGGGCGGGGCGGCCCACCAGCACGAAACGGGTCTGCGCGTTCTCCGCGTCGTGGATCTCGGTCACCAGCGGTTCGAGCCCGTAGGTCGCCGCCGCGAACTCCCCCGCGAAGGCGGCGTCGTACCGCCCCTCCTGCACGAGCCGGGCGCCGTCCGCGTTGGACGCCGCCGACTCCCAGACCGCCTGGGGGAGATGGGCCGCCATCCAGTTGCGCACCTGCGGCTGTGCGGCCGGGTGCGCGGTGACCGTCTTGACGTCGGACAGTTTGGTGCCGGGACGCACGAGCAGCGCGAAGGTGATGGAGAGCAGCACTTCGCGGTAGATCATCAGTGGTTCGCCGCTGGTCAGCTGGTCGAGCGTGGTGGTGATGCCGCCCTCGACGGAGTTCTCGATCGGTACGAGCGCCGCGGCGGCCGTGCCGTTGCGCACCGCGTCCAGTGCCGCCGGTACGGAGACCATCGGGACGAGTTCGCGGGTGGCGGCTTCCGGGAGCGTACGGAGGGCGACCTCGGTGAAGGTGCCCTCGGGACCGAGATAGGCGTAGCGCGTGGCGGACATACCGTCACCCTAATGCGCCGGGGTGGCACGGCATCCCCGCATTGCGCTGCCTCGCCCCTCCGTGGTTCACGCCTCCAGGAGCCGCTGCCCCACGTACTCCCCCTCGGCCGCACCGCCCGGCACCGCGAACAGTCCGCTCGCCTCGTGACGGAGGAACGGTGACAGGGCATCGCCCCGGTCGAGTTTCCGCTGCACGGTGACGAAGCCGCGCAGCGGATCCGCCTGCCAGCAGATGAACAGCAGTCCCGCATCCGGTGTGCCGTCCGAGGAGATGCCGTCGTGGTACGAGAACGGGCGCCGCAGCATTGCGGCACCGCCGTTGCGCTCGGGGGAGGAGATGCGGGCATGGGCGTTGTCGGGGATCAGCAGCTTGCCGTCGGGGCCCGCCTTGTCGAGGTCCATCGCGGTGGTCTCGGTGCCGCCGCTGAGGGGAGCGCCGTCCGACTTGCGCCGCCCGATGACCCGTTCCTGATGTTCCACCGGGAGCTTCTCCCAGTCGTCGAGCAGCATCCGGATCCGGCGGACGACGGCGTACGAGCCGCCGGCCAGCCAGTCGTGCGCGGCGTCGCCGTCGCCCGCCGCGACGAAGACGCGCCGGTCGAAGTCGTGGTCGGAGGGCTTCGGGTTGCCGGTGCCGTCGATCTGGCCCATGAGGTTGCGGGCGGTCATCGGCTTCGCGGTGGCGCCGGGGGTGCGGTTGAAGCCGTCCATCTGCCAGCGCACGGTGGCCGTCGAGGCGGCTTCCTTCTGTAGCGCCCGCAGCGCGTGGAACGCGACGAGTGCGTCGTCGGCACCGATCTGCACCCAGAGGTCGCCGTTGGACCGGCGGGCGTCGAGGTGATCGGCGGAGAACGGCGGCAGTGGGTCGAGCCCGGGCGGACGGTGGCCCGTCAGGCCCGTCCGTTCGAAGAAGGTGGCGCCGAAGCCGAAGGTGACGGTCAGCGAGGACGGTCCGGCGTCCAGCGCGATGCCGGTGTCGTGTCCGGTGCCGTCCGCCGCACCACCGGCGGGTTCACCGGCCATCAACCGCTCGGCCGCGGCCGACCAGCGCCGCATCAGGGCCGCCGCCTCCTTGCGCCCGGCCCCGGGGGCCAGGTCGAAGGCGATGAGATGGCCGCGGGCCTGAAGCGGAGTGGTGATCCCCGGTTGATGTTTCCCGTGAAACATCACCTCGGTCGAGCCGACCGAGGTCAGTGCGGTCGGGGCCTCGTCCCGGGTCGCGGCATAGCCGGTGGCGCCGCCGGCCGCCCCGAGGGCGAGGCCGGCGGCACCGGCGGCTCCCGCGGTGCCGAGCAGCCTCCGTCGGGAGATCACGCCGGTCGCCGGGGCGGCGCCACGGCCGTCGGTGCGCTTGTTCCTGCCGCCCGCACTGCTCGGCATGTCTGTGCTGTCTGTCCGGTTTCCGCTCACGGTCCTGCTCAGCCGATCTTGACGTTCTTGTCGACCGTGGTCTGGTCGATGTCCGAGGTGCGCACGGTGACCGCCACGTTCCAGTCGCCGGCGATCGGGATCTGGACGCCGGTGGAGGTCCAGTGGCCCTCGGTCAGCCGGACGGGGGCGGCGGGAAGGGGCCCGATGTCCTTGGACTTCAGGGTGAAGGCGAGCTTCACCTCGGGGACGTCCATGGCCTTCCCGTCGATGTCGTCGATCCAGAGGTGCACCACGTTGGCTCCGATGTGTCCGGGATCCAGGTCCATGCGGACCGTGCCCTTGCCCCTCTCGCCGCCGGTGTCGAAGGGCAGGGTGAGATTGACGGGGCCGCTCGCCGCCGGGGCGGCGGCCGGTGCGGAGGAGCGCGCCTCCTCCTCCGTACGGCCCGGCTCGGTCGAGGTCAGAATGGTGGTCACCGCGAGGAGTGCCATCGCGACTCCGACTTCGGCCAGTACCGAGCGGCGCAGGCCGGACCGGTCGGGGTCGGCGTCACGTATCCGCTTCTTCTCCGCGGTTGCCACGGCGGCCTGCTGGCGCGCGAGCTGGGCGGCTCGCGCGGGATCCTGGGTGGCTCGCGCGGGATCCTGGGTGGTGACCGCCGCGGGAGCTGCCGTGTCCGCCTCTTCTTCGTGGGCGGCTCGCGCGGCTTGCTCGGTGGTGACTGCCACGGGAGCCGCCGTGTCGGCCCCTTCTTCCACGTCGTCTGCTTCGTCCGTGCCGGCAGCGGCAGGCGCGGAGGCTCCCCCGCCCGTGGCCAGCCGGGCGGTCCACCGGCGAGAGACCCCGGCGACTCCGACGAGGACGGCGACGAGCCCCACCTTCACGAGCAGCAGCTGCCCGTACCCCGTGCCGGTCAGCGCCGACCAGGAGCCGACCTGTCGCCAGGACTGGTAGATCCCCGTCACGGCGAGCACCACCACGCTGATGAACGCGATCCGGGAGAAGCGGCGTACCGCGTCCGCCGTGATGTCGGGCGTGCGGTACAGCGCGACCAGGAGGGCCGTGAGCCCGCCCAGCCAGGCCGCGACGGCCAGCAGATGGAGCACGTCGACCGGCATCGCGATGCCCGGCTGGGTCCCGGTCGACGCGTGCTCGGCGAGGGCCCAGGTCCCGGCGATCCCGGCGGCGACGACGGTGCCGCCGAGGGCGAGGCCGAAGGTGAGGTCCTTCTTCTCGCGTGCGTCCTCGCGCTTCGCGTACGCCCCGAACAGCACCGCGATGAACAGCGCGCTGGCGCCGAGCAGCAGCAGCCGTGAGACGAGGGCGGCTCCGGGCTTGGTGTCCAGGACCGCCTTCAGGCCGTCGAGGTCGAAGGCGTCGCCGAGTTTCCCGGAACCGGTGTAGGGGCTGCGCAGCAGCAGCATCACGAGCGTGGCCGCGGTGAGGGTCATCCAGCCGCGGACGACGAGGCGTTGCAACGGGCGGGCGCCCGCCCCGCGTTGCCAGCAGGCCAGCACGAACGCGGCGCCGCCCGCCAGCACGATGAAGCCCGCGTACGCGGCGTAGCGGGCGATGCCGTAGAGCGTGCCGACCAGGCCGCCGCCCGCCTCGGTGTCCGGGAGGGCGACGGTGGTCTCGGAGGGTGCGCCGATGGAGAAGGTGAAGGCCCCGGAGACGGGGTGGCTGTCGGCGGAGACGGCCTGCCACGCAACGGTGTACGTCCCGTCCGGCAGTCCGGTGTGCAAGGAGACGCCGTACTTCACGGTGGCCCCGCCGTGCAGATCGCGCGGAGCCTCCTGGGTGTCCGCGCGTGTGCCGGAAGGGTCCAGGACCCGGATGGAGCCCTCCCCCATGGCGACCTGCTCGGAGAAGGTGAGCGTGACTGCCTTGGGGGCGGTGGCGACCACCGCCCCGTCCTGCGGATCGCTCCCGGTGAGCGCGGCATGGGCCGACGCGGGGGCCGCGACGGCCAGCAGCAGACCGAACACCACGCCGGCCAGGGCGGCGAGCACCCCCGTGAGGGCGAGCGGCCGGCGCAGGACGGAGGCGGACGGGGAGGGCCCGAAGGGCGGGGCGGTGGCTGTCATGGCGTCAGTCCCTCACTGCTTCTTCGGGTTGTGGGTGGTCTCCTTCACGGGAAGGTCGACCTCGATGGGGCCGGCCTTCTCGAAGTGCAGTTCCACGGACACGGTCTCGCCCTGCTTGGGCCGCTGCTTGAGTTTCATAAACATGATGTGGTTTCCACCGCGTTCCAGATCCAGCTCGCCGCCCGCGGGTACGTCGAAGGACGTCACCATGCGCATGGCCTGATTCTTCGTCTCGTGGATCGTGACGTCGTCCGACAGCGGACTGGTGACCGACGTGAGCCGGTCGGAGCTGCCGCCGTCGTTCCGCACGACGAGGAACGCCGCCGCCATGTCGTTGACGGGCTGCGGCATGAAACCGCCCATGACCTTCAGCTCCGGCGCGCCGCCCGAGGACGAGCACCCCGCCAGCGTCAGGCCCGTGGAGAGGGCCAGGACGCCGGCGAGGGTGGTGCGGCGGTTCACGGCTTCTCCCCCTTGACGATCTTGGGAAGGTCCTTGGTGTAGTCCTCGGGGGTGGTGTCCTCGCTGTACAGCACGTAACCCTGGTCGGTCTTCGGGGAGAACGCGATGACCTGGGAGCCGTGCATCGAGACGACCGTCCCGTCCTTCTCCTTCTTCGGTGCGTCGATGCCGATGCCGATCTGCCGGGCGCCCGCCTGGATGGTCGGGAAGTCGCCGGTGAGACCGATGAAGGAGGGGTCCTGGGACTTGAGCCAGGTGCCCAGCGAGGCCGGGGTGTCCCGCTCCGGGTCGGTGGTGACGAAGACGACCTGGAGATTCTCCTGGTCTGCCTTCGGCAGCGCCTTCTTGGCGATGGCGATGTTGCTCATGATGAGCGGGCAGACGTCGGGGCAGTTGGTGTAGCCGAAGTAGATGAGCGTCGGCTTGCCCTTGGTCCTCTCGCGCAGGTCGTACTTCTTGCCGTGGGTGTCGGTCAGGACGAGATCCGGCTTGGTGAACGGCTGGTCGAGCACCGTTGCTGCCTGGGTCTTCGCCTCGACCGAGACGTCGGCGATCGGCTTCTTGCTGTCGTTGTCACTGCCGCCGCAGGCGGACAGCGTGAGCGCGGCCGCGGCGACGAGCGCCGCGGCCAGCACTGACTTCTTAACCATGGAGCACATTTCCTGGTGGGTCGGTGGAGCGGGTGGGACGGGAAGGGCGGTGATCAGGCGATACGGCGACGGCCGGCCAGGACGCCGAAGGCGACGCCCGCGACGCCGATGACGATGCCGACGATGCCGAGCACACGGGCCGTGGTGTCACTGGAGGAGGAGGCCGCGGCCGTCGTCTGCCCGTCCTTCGCGTGGCCGGCCGTGGCGTCCTTGTCGGCGGAGTCCGAGCCGGAGGCGGCGGTGGCGCCGTGGGCGTCGCCGGCGGCCGCGGTCAGCTTGAGGACCGGGGCGGGGCTCTCGGGCTCCTCCGCGCCTTCCTTCTGCTCCTCGATCCAGCGCACGACCTCCTTGTTGTCGTACGTCTGGACGGCCTTGAACACCAACTGGTCGGCGTCCTCGGGGAGCTGGCCGACCGAGAGCGGGAACTGCTGGAAACGGCCGGGCTCGATCTTGCCGCCGTCCGCGGTCCAGGTGACCTTGGAGACGGCCTCGTCGATCTTCTTGCCGTGCATGTCGAGCGGCTTGGCCAGCTTGCTCTTGGTCACCTCGACGTCCCAGCCCGGCACGGGCTGCGGCATGACGGACGCCAGCGGGTGGTCGGCCGGGAAATTCACTTCGAGCTTGGTCGTCGAGGCGTTGTCGCGCTCGTTGGGGACCTTGAAGTTGATGACGGCGTAACCGCCCTTGGCGGCCTCGCCCTGCGGCTGGACGCTGACGTGGGCGGAGGCCGTACCGGCGAGGATCAGCACGGTGGACGCGGCGACGCCGCCGGCGAGGGCGATGCGGGAAACGTTCATGACAGGGATCACTCCACAGATGCACGAAGGAAGGGTGCTCCGGCGCGCGGGTGCGCGACGGGATCGCGACACCCCATCCCCACGACTGCGTGCGTACGAGGACCCGTACCGGCACCGCGGGGGTGCGTGGCAGGGATCGCGCGCGGCATCGCGTGGAGGGCGTCGCGTCAGGCTGCGAGGGTGAATACGGGGGGCGGCCCGCGCCTGATCACCATGTGCTGCAAGGGATCCCCGGTGACCGGGGAAGGTGCGTCCACGGCGGTACGGGAGATGCGCGGCCCGGTCGTCGGGCCGCCGGGAAGCCCGGCGCGCAGCGCGGCCACGAGTGCGAGCGCGGCGCGCAGCGCACGCAGCCGGGCCCCGGCCGCCACCTGCTGGGCGCCGTGGGCCGACAGCCGGGCGAGGCGGAACAGGGCGACTTCGCCCCGCCGCAGCAGCCAGCCGGCGGCCAGTGCGGCCAGCAGGTGGCCGAGCACCATCGGAAGGCTGGGCAGCAGCCCGGCGAGACCGGCTGCGCCGCCGGAGGGGGCGGCCATCAGGTGCTGGTGGGTCTGGCCGGTCACGGACGCCGGGTCGATGCCCGCGGTCGTGACGATGCGGTGGGCGTCGGCGGCGTTCAGCCGGTCGGGCCCGGCACCGCAGACGAGACCGGCCGCGAACCGGATCAGCGCGTCCTCGCCGGCCGGGACCCGGGGCGAGGCGGTGTGGGTGCCCACGCCGAAGAGCGTGTGCAGGACGATCTGTCCGCCCGCCAAGGCCGCGGCGATGGAGGGCAGCGCACGTTCGCGTCCGGCGAGGGGGGCCGCCACCGCGAGGATCCCGAGGAATCCGGCGAGCAGGGTCCACCAGGGGACGGCCGCGCAGGCGGCCAGCGTGTGCCCGGCCGCGGACAGCGCGACGCAGACCGCGGCGAACACCGCGGCCCTCAGCAGCCGCATACCGGCTCCGGCACGTCCCACCGACGTAGTCATGGCCGAGACATCATCCCACTGCGCGCCCTGCCTCTGTACGGCAGGTCCGGAAGGTCGTCTTCCGCCCGAAAGGACGGGAGCCGGGCCGTTCGGACCGGTTGCGGACGGGGCACGACGGTTCTGTGAGCTTGGGAAGCACAGGTGTGGCGAGCGCGGGTATCCGCCGAATGAGCGGTCTCACACCCCGGTCGTGCTTACGAACCGCTTCGGGCGGCAATACGTATCGGTATGTCGAGCCGCAGCCAGGAGGCTGGAGCATGAGCATCTGGTGGTCACTCCATTTGCGGCGCGAAGCTGCGAGCGTTCCGCTCGCCCGTCGGTTCCTACTCGGCACGATGGAATCCGCGGGTGTGGACCCGGACGTCTCCTTCGATCTGTCTCTCGCCCTGAGCGAAGCGTGTGCGAACGCCGTCGAGCACGGCGGGGCGCACGGTGTCCCGGGTGGGACTCCGGAGAGCTGGGATGCCTGGGAGGAACCATCCGCTGCCGCCTGCGGGCAGTACCGGGTCACCGCCTATCTGGACGGCGAGAAATGCCGTATCGAAGTCGCCGATTCCGGACCGGGGTTCCCCGCCAGGCGCGCACTTCGCACCGCCGCACAGCACCACGAAGCGCATCAGCACGAGCCGCAGCACCACGAAGCACAGCAGCATGAACCGCAGCACCACGAAGCGCAGCACCAGGAAGCGGCCCCGTCGGGCGGCACATGGCAGCCGTACGCCGAGCACCCGTCGCTCACCGCGGAGGACGGGCGGGGTCTCTGCCTGATCGAGCAGCTCGCCGATCACGTCCACTTCGGCAACCGGCCGGGGCGCGGCGGGGCGGTGGTGAGTTTCGACAAGGTCCTGAAATGGCGGGAGGGCGCCCTGCTCATGGTGTCCTGAGCAGGGCGCCCTCCGACGCGACGACGGGGTGGACGGTCAGCCCTTGAGCCCGGCCATCCACGCCTCGACCTCGTCGGCCTGCCGCGGCAGCTTGTCCGAGAGGTTTCGGTTGCCGTCCTCGGTGACGAGGATGTCGTCCTCGATCCGGACGCCGATGCCGCGGTACTCCTCGGGAACGGTCAGGTCGTCGGCCTGGAAGTAGAGACCGGGCTCCACGGTGAGGCACACGCCCGGCTCCAGCGTCCCGTTGACATACGTCTCGGTCCGCGCGGCGGCGCAGTCGTGGACGTCCATGCCGAGCATGTGGCCGGTGCCGTGCAGCGTCCATCGGCGCTGGAGACCCAGCTCCAGGACCTTGTCCACGGACAGGTCGCCGAGCAGACCCCACTCGACGAGCTTCTCGGTGAGCACGCGCTGGGCGGCGTCGTGGAAGTCGCGGTAGTCGGCGCCGGGCTTGACCGCGGCGATGCCGGCTTCCTGCGCCTCGTACACCGCGTCGTAGATCTTCCGCTGCAGCGGCGTGAACGTGCCGTTGATCGGAAGGGTGCGGGTCACGTCGGCGGTGTAGAGGTCGTTCGTCTCCACGCCGGCGTCGAGCAGGAGCAGTTCACCGGAACGCACCGCGCCGTCGTTGCGCACCCAGTGCAGGGTGGTGGCGTGGGGCCCGGCGGCGCAGATCGAGCCGTAGCCGATGTCGTTGCCCTCGATGCGGGCGCGGAGGAAGAACGTCCCCTCGATGTAGCGCTCGCTCGTCGCCTCGGCCTTGTCGAGGACCTTCACGACGTCCTCGAAGCCCCGCGCGGTGATGTCGCAGGCCTTCTCCAGCTCGGCGATCTCGAAGGCGTCCTTGACCAGGCGGGCCTCGGAGAGGAACACGCGCAGTTCCTCGTCGCGCTCCGCGGTCACCTTGTCGGTGAGCGCGGCCTCGATGCCGGAGTCGTGACCGCGGACGTTGCGGACGGGGCCGGTGGCCTCGGCCAGTGCGGCGGGCAGCTCGCGGACGTCCTTCGCCGGGATGCCCAGCAACTGCTCGGCCTCGGTCAGCGAGTGACGGCGGCCGACCCACAGCTCGCCCTGGCCGTCGAGCCAGAACTCGCCGTTCTCCCGGTTGGAGCGCGGCAGCAGGTAGACGGTCGCCTCGTGGCCGTCGTCCTTCGGCTCCAGGACCAGGACGCCGTCCTGGGTCTGGTCGCCGGTGAGGTACGCGTACTCGGTGGACGCGCGGAAGCCGTACTCGGTGTCGTTCGACCGGGTCTTCAGCCGGCCGGCCGGGATGACCAGCCGCTCGCCCGGGAAGCGCGCCGACAGCGCGGCGCGGCGATCGGCGGTGTGCGCGGCCTGGGGGATCGGCTCCAGGCCATGCAGCTCGGTGTCGGCCCAGCCGGACTTCATGTTCGCGGCGAGCTCGTCGGAGACGCCCGGGTACAGGCCGTTCTTCCGCTGCTTGACCGGCTCTGCCTCTTCGGTCTCCGGGTTCTCCGGGGTGGGCTCCTCAGACACGGCTTGTCTCTCCTTGATACGACACTGGACCCCCTCCATCGTACGGGCGTACGGAAGGGGGCCCAGGGCCGGAAGGCCTCTTACACAGGGTGGCCCGCCGCTGCCGGCGGGTGCGGGGCGGATCAGTCGAAGCGTGCGGCGAGCAGGACCACGTCCTCCGTGGGGTCGCCCCGGTCGATTCCTTCGGGCAGCACGGTGCGCACCACATGGTCGGCGACCGATCCGGCGTCGTGGCGCAGGGCCTTCGGGACGCTCGCCGCCGCCGAGTGGAGCCGTGCGAACGCCCGGTCCATCGAGTCGCCGGCGCGGCGCAGCAGACCGTCGGTGTACAGCAGGACCGTCTCGCCGGGCGCCGGTGCGATCTCCACGCTCGGCGCCTCCCAGCAGGCCAGCATGCCCAGCGGGGCGGAGAGGGTGGTCTCGATGAACTCGGTGCGACGGTCGCCGACGAGCAGCGGCGGGGTGTGCCCGGCGCCGGCCAGCAGGATCTTGCGGCGGGCGGGCTCGCAGTAGGCGAAGAGGGCGGTCGCGGAACGGGCCGGTTCGGTCAGCCGCATCAGGAGTTCGAGATCGGAGAGCACGGCGACCGGGTCCTCGCCCTCCATCACCGCGTACGCCCGCAGGCCCGCGCGCAGTCGTCCCATGGCGGCCAGGGCGCTGGGTCCGGAGCCGCCTGCCGAACCCACGGCGAGACCGAGCGCGCCCTCCGGCAGCGCCAGCGCGTCGTACCAGTCGCTGCCGCTCTGCGGTGCGGCGTGATGGCGTACGGCCAACTGCACACCGGGGACGCGGGGCAGCCGGCTGGGCAGGAGCTCCTCGGCGATGGTGGCGACGTCGGTCCTCGCCCGCTCCAGTTCCAGCAGCCGGGCCAGGTGCTCGGCGGCGTACCCGGCGTACAGCCCGACGAGATGGCGTTGGCGTTCCAGCGGCTCGGCGGGTTCGTCGTAGAGCCAGACCGCGGCGCCGAGACGTCCGGTCCGCTCGGTGGTGATCGGCAGTGCGTAGCTGGCCGCGTAGCCGAGGCGGGCGGCGACCTCACGCCTGCGGGGGTCCAGTCCGGTGTCGCCGAGCAGATCGGGGGTGGCCGACGCGCCGTCGGGGTTCGGCAGACCTTCCAGGATGCGGCCGTAGGAGGTGGCGCTGCGCGGGACCGTCTCGATCTGGCCGAGCTCCCCGTGGGCCAGCCCGAGGCCGACGGTGCTGACGGGACCACGGAGGTCGGAGGGTTCGAAGGCGATCAGTCCGCGACGGGCGCCGACGAGCGCGGCTCCGGCGTCGAGCAGTTCGTGCAGGGCGTCGTCGAGGGTGTTGGTTCTCGCCAGCCGTTCGGTGAGCTCGTGCAGCGTGGTGAGGTCGGATACCCAGCCCGCCAGACGGTCCTGGAGGAAGGCGCCGGGAGCGGCGGGTACCTCGGTGAGGGGCCCGGCAGTGTGCGCCGAAACCGGAACTTGTGGATCGATTCCAGCCACTTTCGGCAGGTGTGGGGCGCTCATGGTTGCCGGCTTTCCGACTGGTTTGTTTCGTCGAATAGCATCGCAAACCCCCATGTCATTCTGCGCCGCTACCAGTGCATCCACATGTACACGCACAAGTAAGGCGATGTCCAGCATTGTCCCCACCGGATTTATGGTGTCCGAGGGGCGAGCAACTTGGCCAAAAAATGCACCCTGCGGCAGTCATTCACGGTCGACTGGGTCTGCTCGACCGGGCGTTGCTCCCCGGGGCACATCCCAGGGGGAGCGTCATTCCGGGCGCGCTGGGTACGTACATCAGTAGATGGCCAGAGGCGGTTCGGACCGCCTCCGGAACCTGGCGGCGGCCCCGGACGTCCTCACCTGTGACGGCCACGCCCCCTCCCCGAGTGGCGAGGCAGTACGACGGACGGCAGGCGCGTGACGCGCCCTGCACCTCGACACGCTTTCGACTGGAACCGGCTCGATTCGGCTCAGCACAGCTCAGGCTCGGTACCGAAGAACAACCCGTACCGCAGGCTCGGCGGGCTTGTACACACAGTGACGATCCGCACACGTGTTGTGACGCGCGCGTGGTGTGATGTGGACCCTCGGCGTTCAACGGAAAGGAACGAGCGCTCATGCGCGAGATCCTCGGAAGGCGACGCAGGCTCCGGTTCGGGCGCAGGGGAGGAACCGCCCGGCTCGACGCGGCCCTGACCTGTGCCACCGCCTGGCAGTGGCCCGTGCTCCCGGGGGTGGGGCTCCAGGCGGCCGGCGGCCGTGGTGAGCGCGGCCGCGCCTGCGCCTGTCCCGACCCCGAGTGCGCGGTGCCCGGCGCGCACCCCTCCGATCCCGGGCTGCTCGCCGCGACCACCGACGCCCGCATGGTGCGCTGGTGGTGGACGAACCGGCCCGCCGCGCCGGTCCTGCTGGCCACGGGCGGGCTCGCGCCGTGCGCACTGAGCCTGCCGGCGGTGGCCGGTGCTCGCGCCCTGGCCGAGCTCGACCGGACGGGCCTGCGGCTGGGCCCCGTGGTGGCGACGCCGACCCGGTGGTCGCTGCTGGTCGCCCCGTACACCCTGGAACGGCTCGGCGAACTGCTCCACGCCCAGGACTGGGTGCCCTCCTCGCTGCGTTTCCACGGCGAGGGCGGCTATCTCGTCCTTCCGCCCTCCGAGATCGGTACGGGGCAGGTGCGCTGGGAGCGGGCGCCGGACAAGGTCTCCCGGCCCGGCCCCGGTGGCGGGGCGCCGGTCCGGGCTGTGGCGTCGCCGTGGCTGCCGGACGTGGGGGTGGTTCTGGACGCGCTGGTCGCGGCGAGCTCCAGTGCGCCGGACGGCGGGAGCCGGCTCGCGTACTGACCGGCGGGCCGAGGCCGGGCGCGCTGTCTCCGTGCTGCCGCCCGGTCTTTCCGTGCTGCCGTGGCGCGTGCGGTGCCGCTTCCGTTCTCGACCCGCATTCTGACCTTCGCGGCCCGTCCTCATTACCGAGCGCTGTCGGATCCCCGGCGTATCACTTCTGGGTGAGGTGGTCGGCGAGGGATTTTCCGGTCATTTCGTGAAGGCGGTTTGGGTCATGCAAAGTCTGCCGATGCAAAGGCCGCCCGGGCCGGCATTCTGATGCCCTTTCCGAAGCCGTTCGAACGGCCGTCGAAGATCTCTTCGGGGGATCTTCCGCCACGCAATCGGAAAAGGAGCCGGGCCGATGGCATCTGTCCGATATCCAGCGGTCCGACGACCGTGCGGTGCGGTTGTCGACACCCGGCCCAACGGGCCTTCCACGACGGAGGGTTGACGTCGGCTCACGCCGAAGTCGTCGCCGGGCAAGCTGGAAGGACGGCAAGGGCGGGACGGGGCGAGCGGAGAGCGGCGGTGCGCGACCGGCGGCTGTGCAGGGCCTGTGCGCGGCTCGTGCGCCCGCTGGTGCGCCGTCGCGCGCCGTGCCCGGGCATGAGGATGCCCGATCGCTGGCGACGGGGGATGCACCAGCGACCGGGCTTCTAGAACGGTAACAAGAGATCTGCCGTTCGCAAATTCGATCTCGCGTATTCGGACAGCGATTTACCTGTCAGTACGGTGGATTGTGACAGGCGTCACCGTACGGGCGGGATGATGGTCACTGTCAGCTGAGGGTCACTTGGCGGTTGGTGAGCCCGCCACGTGCCCGGCGCTCCTCGGCGGTGAGCGGCGCGTCCGACGCGAGCGCGGTCGCGAGCCGCTCCGCGAACGCGACGGCGGGCTTCTCGCACTCCTCGGCACTCATGGAGGTCGGCAGGTCCCAGACCGGGACCATCAGGCCGTGCGCGCGGAAGGAACCGACCAGCCGGGTCCCCTCGCCGAGCGACGAGGTGCCGGCGGCGTGCAGCCGGGCGAGTGCGTCGAGGAGCCGCTCCTCGGGGTGCGGCATGACCCAGCGCAGGTGGTTCTTCTCCGGGGTCTCGCACCAGTAGGCGGCGTCCACGCCCGACAGCAGGACGGTCGGGAGTGCCGCGTCGTTGGCGCGTTCCAGGGACGCGGTCACCTCGGCGGTGGCGTTCTCCGCGTCCGGCACCCAGAACTCGAAGCCCGGGTGCACGACGGGCGTGAACGGGGCGTCGGCGTCCAGGAGGTCCTGGAGACGCGGTCCCTCGGCCGGTACGCGCCGGGCGGCGACGGGAGAGCCGGGCTCGGCCTCCAGCGCGCGCTGGAGCGTGTCGGCGAGGTCGCGGCTGAGGTCGCCCGACGAGGTGTCGTTCTGCAGGGCGAGCAGGACCGAACCGTCGTCGCGGCGCAGCGCGGGCCATGCCATCGGGAGAACGGTCGCGAGCGTCACGGACGGCACGCCCTCGGGCAGTCCGCCCTTCAGCGTCAGTTCGGCCGTGGCGGCGGGGACCAGCTCGCGCAGCGCGACCCAGTCGCATTCGCCCGCCAGCCCCTCGAAGGGGCGCTGGACGAGTTCGGCCACGGCCTGGGCGGCGGCGCGGCCGTGACAGGCCTTGTAACGGCGGCCCGAACCGCACGGGCAGGGCTCGCGAGCCCCGACCACCGGAATCTCGCCGTCCGTGAGCTGCTGCTTCCCGGCCTTGGTCTGAGGGCGCTTCTTCGCCATGGTGGGCTTTCTCCCGATTGCGACAGTGCGGTCTGGGCCGCGAGCCTAGCCCCCCGTGCGCGGTCCGCAGGCACGGCCGACCGTAACGGCGGCCCGCTCACGACGGACACGGCGTCGGCCAACGGGGCTCCGTGGTGCGCTGTCGCCCGGCCCGGCGCGGCCGGCCGCGCCGCCCCGGTTCAGCCCGCGTCGTCGAAGGCGTCGGCGAAATCCAGCCCGTCGAGGCCCGTCGCAGCCGTCACTCCCGCACTGCCGCCCGGCAGCCTCGTCACTCCCGGCGCCCGCCCGTTGCCCCGCGTGCCGGGCGCTTCGCCGGGGACGCCGTGCCCCTCGTGGAGCAGCACCCAGACGGTGACTTCGCCGGACGAGTCGTCACGTACCCCCCACTCCTCGGCAAGGGCGCTGATGATGTTGAGCCCCCGGCCGCCGCGAGCGGTCACCGACGGAGTGGCCGGAACCGGCCGGGTCGGGCCGCCTCCGTCCGTCACCTCGACGGTCAGCCCGCCCGTTCTGTCGACGTGCCAGGCGGCGCGCACGTCGCCGTCTCCCACGTCGGTGTGCCGGCCCAGCGGCCTGCCGTGCCGGCAGGCGTTGCTGAGCAGTTCGGAAAGGATCAACACAGCATCGTCGACGACCGAATCCGGCACCCCGTGACTGCGCAGCTGCTCACGCATCCGGTGCCGTGCCTGACCCACGCCCGCAGGACCATGGGGTACGGCCATGCTCGACGACGTGGGCACTTCTTGTGCCACCACCAACGCCACCCCCGAGACCTCCTTTGCCCCACGCCAGGGAGTGGATGCCCCTCTGGACTGGACCGGAAACCGGCCAATGGCCCACGAGTGACGCACTCGTAACGATTGGGCACGGGGTGAATGCGCCGGTGTACTCCCTGTAACCAGCAGAAAAGGGCGCGCTCCCCGCCGCCCGCCCGCCGGCCGCTCCCCGGGACGGCCCGGTTCGGACGGACCGCGCCCTTACGCGCGCCCCAGCTGTGCCAGGACCTGTTTCGGCCGGTTCGTGATGATGGCCTCGACCCCGAGCCGGATGCAGAGCTCGACGTCCTCGGGCTCGTTGACCGTCCAGACATGCGCGCGATGACCGGCGCGGTGCAGCCGGTCGATGTACCCCGGGTGGCTGCGTACGATCCGCATCCCCGGCCCCGCGATCCGGGCACCGGCCGGCAGCCGTCCGTCCCGCAGCCGCGGGGAGACGAACTGCATCAGGTAGACGGTGGGCAGGTCGGGCGCGGCGTCCTGGATGCGGTGCAGCGAGCGGGCCGAGAAGCTCATGATGCGGACCGGCGAGGGGGCGTCGGACGGCGGTGCGTCGAGCTCGAAGCGCTTCAGCAGGTGCAGCAGCCGCTCCTCGACCTGCCCCGCCCAGCGCGTCGGATGCTTGGTCTCGATGGCCAGCTGCAGCGGACGGCCGGTGGCCCTCGTCTCGACGAGGAGCTCGAGGAGCCGTTCCAGAGTGAGTACGGAGGTGAGCTCGCCCGGCACCGGGTCCCAGTCCGGGGACTCCGCCTCCTCGTGGTCCTTCCACGAACCGAAGTCGAGGGCCGCGAGTTCGCTGAGCTCCAGGGCGGAGACCGCGCCGCGGCCGTTGGAGGTGCGGTTCACCCGGCGGTCGTGTACGCATACGAGATGGCCGTCGGCCGTGAGCCGTACATCGCACTCCAGGGCGTCGGCGCCGTCCTCGATCGCCTTCCGGTACGCGGCCAGGGTGTGCTCGGGGGCGTCGTCGGACGCGCCCCGGTGTGCGATGACCTGGATGGGATGCTGGCTGGGGCGCTGCTGCCGTGCTTGGGTCACCGCGTCATGGTGTCACCGGGAGGCGGCGGGTGCGCGCACCTTGTGACGTGAGACCGTTTTGTCCGGTGTAAGGGCCGGTGCGCGGATGCACAGGTCCTGCTTACAGTGGCCTGACGTGCCGTGGGAAAAGCTGACTCCAGACACGTACACAGCGGATCTCTTGCCGAATGATGATGTGGAACCGAGGAGTAAAGAGCTGTGAGCACAGAGAACGAGGGCAACGAGGGAACCGCGGCCGAGGCCGCCCCGTCCGTGCCGTCCGCACCTCCCGTGCCGGCCGACGCTCCGCAGGGGCTCCCCGGGAGCGCGCCCGCCGCCCCGCCGCACCACGACGCGACGGCCCCACAGCAGCAGCAGCCGGCCGCCCCGGCCCAGGACCACGCGACCACGCCCATGGCCCCGGTCCCGGCGGGTGCGCCGCAGTACGCGCCCCCGCCCGCGCCGCAGTCAGCGGCCGACGCCGGCTGGCCCCCGCCCCCGCCGGCGGTCCCGGCGTACGCCCATGGGCACGGGGCGCAGGGCGGCGGCCCGGTGTGGGGCCCGCCCGGCCAGCCGCAGACATCCGACGCGCCGCGCAAGCGCCGCGCGGGCGGTCTGGTGGCCGCGGTGGCCGTGGCGGCACTCGTCGCGGGCGGCGTCGGCGGAGCCCTCGGCTTCTGGGCCGCGGACAGCAACGGCTCCGACTCCTCCGTTTCGACCACGGTCGCCGCGTCGGGCACGCCCCAGGACCTCAAGCGCGACCCGGGCACGGTCGCGGGCGTCGCGGCCAAGGCGCTCCCCAGCGTGGTCACGATCGACGCGCAGGGCGGTGACGGCGAGGGCGGCACCGGCACCGGCTTCGTGTACGACAAGGAAGGCCACATCCTCACGAACAACCACGTGGTGGCCTCCGCCGCGGACAGCGGCCAGCTCACGGCGACGTTCTCCAACGGCAAGAAGTACGACGCCGAGGTGGTCGGCCGGGCCCAGGGCTACGACGTGGCCGTCCTGAAGCTCAAGAACCCGCCGCAGGGACTCACCCCCCTGCCGCTCGGTAACTCGGACCAGGTCGCGGTGGGCGATTCCACGATCGCGATCGGCGCCCCGTTCGGCCTGTCCAACACGGTCACCACGGGCATCATCAGTGCGAAGAACCGCCCGGTCGCCTCCGGTGACGGCTCCGGTGGCAGCAACTCCTACATGAGCGCGCTGCAGACCGATGCCTCGATCAACCCGGGGAACTCGGGCGGCCCGCTGCTGAGTGCCGGTGGTGCGGTCATCGGCATCAACTCGGCGATCCAGTCGACCGGAAGCACAGGCCAGAGCCAGGCGGGCTCCATCGGCCTCGGCTTCGCGATCCCGATCAACCAGGCGAAGAACGTCGCCCAGCAGCTGATCAAGACCGGTCAGCCCGTCTACCCGGTCATCGGAGCCACGGTGACGATGGACGAGAAGACCGGCGGCGCGGTCATCTCGGAGCAGGGCGCGGGCGGCACGGAAGCGGTCACGAAGGGCGGCCCCGCGGCGCGGGCCGGCCTCCGGGCGGGCGACGTCATCACGAAGTTCAACGACACCGTCGTCGACAGCGGCCCGACCCTGATCGGCGAAATCTGGACCCACCAGCCGGGTGACAAGGTCACACTGACCTACAAGCGCGGCGGCAAGACCTCGACGGTGGAAGTCACCCTGGGCGAGCGCAAGGGCGACAGCTGACCGGCTCGTACTCCAGCGGTAGATCCTGATCTTGCTGGTGAGGTCTGGTGCGGGCATGGGTGCGGCCACCGTTGATCATCGTGATGTGTGTGGACTGACGAAGAGACGGTGGCCGCGGGGCACAGCGTGGATCCCACCCGTTGGCGGGATGCGTTCAAGGGCTTGATGGGCCGGATCGCGGGCCACTTCGCTGGGGTCGAACCCCGGCGTCGGGCGGGGCGGGTGGTGCCCGGGCTGTCGGACCTGCCGCGCAAGAACTGCTGGACGGTCGCCGAGTGGGCCGGGGAGGCAATCCCGCACGGCCGCTGCTGCAACCCTGCACCAGGCACCCTCGTACCGCTCACCTGCAATGAAATCCAGCACCCGTTCATCACCCTCGTCGTCCAGTCCATCCACGACACGGTCCACTGGCTCGGCTGGTCCGGCCGGCGACGTCGCCACCGGGCTCGCGCCCAGGCCAGCCCCTACCGGCGGCAAGGCGCACAGCCATGGAGTTCACACAATGCGGTGGGTCGTCATTAATCACCCGACTCGACGAACTGGCTCGCCCATGTCTTGAACCGATCGTCAACCTCTTGCCGCTCAGCCCAAAGCGCATGCAGGTCCTCAGGTGGTCCCAAACCGAAGTTCTGGTCCAACCAGGTCAGAAACTCCTGCCGGCCCTCGCTGTGCTCCTCGACGCTTTCGGGGTCAAGGAACCCGCAATCAGAGAAGGGCTCACTGTCGATAGCGAGAAGCTGAAGCAACTCCGTCAGGCTCCGCGCGATCACATAGAGGTCCCCTTCATCGCCGACGAAGACAACGGGCAGAAGGGCAAGATCGGTCAGATCGTCGCACCGCCACAGGGCGTAGTCGGAGCCGGTGCGGTTGGCCCGCGCGAAGGGGATGAAGCGGCTCAGGAACTCCGGGTGCTCCGACCAGGTGTGGAGGCCGGCGTCCGAGCCGTACTCGCGCAGCTCGAAACCTTCCGAGTAGGAGACCGGACCGATCCGGTCCTCGAACTTCTTGAGCAAGTTCAGTTCCGGGATGGGCGAGTACGCCTCGCTCATGTGGCCTCCTTGCCGGGCGGGGACGCCCGGCCCCGAACGCGGACGTCATGCACGGGTCGGGTGATGCTACCTGCACGGAGTGACAGTCAGGCGGTGCCGTCAGCACTCGTGCACTCGCCTGCCAACGACAGCAATCCGCTCGTCGATGCCAACGACAGCAATCCGCTCGTCGATGAAGATCACGATCTGCGGCTGGAGTACGGGATCGTCCCGCGTCGAAGCGGTCTTCGCGGACCGTTGACGCGGGGTGGTTTGTCCGAGCGCATTAATAAGCGAACGGTCTTGAAAACCGTAGTGGCGTGAGAGCGTCACCGTAAGTACGAATCCCAGCGTCTCCGCAGGTGGGAGCCGTGTTGTCCAGAAGGGGTGCCCCTCAGAGAGGGGCACCCCTTCTGCATGAGGCCCGTCCCACCCGGGTCCGGCTCCGTCGCGTTGTTGAGCAGCCGTAGCCCAGCTTGGGCCTGAGCAACCGGCATGACTCCGGCCGGCTAGCTGTCTTGAGAACTTGCCGTTCGTCTGCGGCCGGTAGGGCCGGATGCGTTTGCGGGCGATGCCGAAACCGGAAGCGGGCTGCGCAAGGGTGCCGTGTTCGCGCACGTACGCCAAGGCATCCACGCTGGCGCGGGCTGGTTCGCAGCGGTGGTCCACCTCGCGGATCGCAATCAGCATGGCGACCCGCTTGACCAGAGCGCGAAGGCGGTTGAGGAGCGGGAGGACTGCCTCCCATAAGACTCCCGCTGCGGTGTGTTGAAACGCCGAATACTTTCCTCAAGGCACGGGGGCTTCGTGCGTCGCACACCCTTCGACCGTCACCCGGTCAGTGGCCACGCTGAAGAGAGCGTGCTGCAGCGGGCGAAGTGCCAGCTCTGCGGTGGCTTTCCGCTCGAATGGGGGACGGTCATTCGGCCCAACATGCATAGTGCGGTGCATGGTGCATGTTGATCTATTTCGGCGAAACCGCGCGAGTGGGCCATCACCGGTATCAGATGCCTGCGTAATATGCCGCAGACGGAAGAGGCGATTCTGATCGAAGTCAAACGCCGGATCCCCCCACAGGAGTTGAAAAATCGATGACACTCAACATGTCCGATCTCCCACAACGGCGCACATTGATGGCCTGGATTGCAGGGGCCCTCACTCTGCTGATTGCCGCCGCCTTTGTGGCCATCACACCCACGCGAGCAGACGCGGCGACCTTCGTCGATCTGGGCACCGCGGAAAGCTACGCCGTACTGGCCGGTTCGACGGTTACCAACACAGGTCCTTCTGTGGTCACCGGAGACGTAGGTGTGTCTCCGGGAACAGCCGTCACCGGATTCCCGCCGGGAACGGTCAACGACGGGTCGATCTACACAGCAGCGGCGGCGGCAGGAGCGCAGGCCGACCTCGGTACGGCATACGACAACGCTTTCGGTCAGCCCACGGAATTCACCCTCTCCGCGGCGCCCGTGTCACCCACGCTGATCCCGGGCACCTACGCCGTCGACTCCGGTCTTCTGGTAACCGGCACGTGGACCCTCGATGCCCAGGGCGACCCCGACGCCGTCTGGGTGTTCAAGGTTCCGGCGGGCCTGACGACGGCGTCCGGGAGCAACATCATCCTTCAGAACGGTGCCCAGGCGTGCAACGTGTTCTGGGTGACCGACGAATCGGCCACGCTCGGATCGGACTCCAACTTCGTGGGCACCCTCATGGCACTCACCCAGATCACCGTCAACAGTGGGGCGACCGTCCAGGGCCGGGTGCTGGCTCGCAACGCGGCCGTGACGCTGAACAACAACGTGATCACCAGGCCGGAGTGCGACACCACGACCACGACCACCGGTGATGCTGCGACGGGTGACGCTGCGACGACCGGTGATGCTGCGACGGGTGACGCTGCTGCGACGGGTGATGCTGCGGCGACGGGTGATGCTGCGGCGACCGGTGATGCTGCGACGGGTGACGCTGCTGCGACGGGTGATGCTGCGGCGACCGGTGATGCTGCGACGACCGGTGATGCTGCGACGACCGGTGATGCTGCGACGGGTGACGCTGCTGCGACGGGTGATGCTGCGGCGACCGGTGATGCTGCGGCGACCGGTGATGCTGCGACGGGTGACGCTGCGGCGACCGGTGATGCTGCGACCGGTGACGCTGCGACGGGCGACGCTGCGACGGGCGACGCTGCGACGGGCGACGCCACTGGCGGCCACGAGTGCGGCTGCGACAAGCCGGGGAAGCACGGCCACGGCCACAAGCCGGGGAAGCACGGCCACGGCCACAAGCCGGTGAAGCACGGCCACGGCCACAAGCCGGTGAAGCACGGCCACGGCGAAGGGTCGGGCAAGTACCGGATTTCCAGCGTGCCCGAGATGACTTTCCAGCACTGAACGTGAGACGAGTGGCGCGCGGCGGATCGTCATTGAATCCGTCGCGTGCCGCTTACGGAAGCAGGAGCAGCGGGTGTGAGCAGTCAGGATGGAAAGAACCGGGTGGGGGCCGTGCTGAACGGTGCTGATTCGACAGACGTGAAGGACGCGCAACAGGCCGATGCCGAATCGGTGGCGCAGAACGGTGACAGGGGACCGATCGGCTCCCAGGAGACTCCGGGGTTACCTCGCCCGCTGAGTGCCGTGACGGGAATCGCGGTGGCCTTGTGCCTGGCGGTGACACTGGTCCATGTACTCCTGGTCTTTCTGTACGTGGCACCTCCGAACGTCATTTCGCAGACGTACAGCCGACAGGTCGACGCATGGGTCCGGCCCGTATTCGAGCAGAATTGGCGGCTCTTCGCCCCGAACCCGCAGTCCGCCAACCGGCAGATCTCGGCCAGGACCAGGGAGACGGCACCGGACGGCTCTACACGGGTGAGCAGCTGGATCGACCTGAGTGCCGCGGACGATGCCGCTGTCAAGCACAACGTCTTTCCGAGCCACACGACGCAGAACATGCTGCGCCAGGCGTGGAATGCGTATCTGAAGACGCACGGCAGCGACAACCGGCCGCACTCGGAGCGGGCTCTGATGATCGAAAAGTATCTGCGCAACATCGCGGCGGAACGCGTCGCCGAACGACGAGACGGCACCTTTGATGCCATCCAACTGCGCGTGGCATCCAGGCCTGTTGCCGCGCCCGGCGCGGCGGGCGGAACTCTCCCGGCCACTACGGCACCGTCACGGACGGAAACGCGGCAGCTGCCCTGGTGGAAGGTGGCCTCTCATGGAACGGACTGAACAGAGGCCGGCCGCGGCGCCCATGGCGTCCGAGCTGCAAACCGTTCGCATGCCGCGGCGCGTACTCGACCGGCCGCAGGCGTTCGTTGCCCTCCTGACCGAGCGACCGGTGTCCCTGTACGCGGCGGCGGTGCTGCGCATCGGGTACGGGCTTCTCTATCTCGTCTTCCTGCTCCGCGAGTTTCCCCACCGCCACGACATGTGGGGCCCGGATGCTCCGTGGACGCCCACGCTGGCCAGGCAGATGTTCGACCAGAGCGGGTGGGTCAGTCTCCTCACGCTGTCCGACAGCCAGGTGTACTTCGAGGCCTGCTACGCCGCGGCTTTGGTGACGTGTGCGCTGTTCCTGCTGGGATGGCGGACGCGGGCGGTAGGTGTGCTGTTCGCGGTCGTGGTGGTGTCATTCCACGCCAGGGCGCTCTACTTGGCCGACGGCGGGGACAACCTCATGGTCCTGATGGTTGTCTACCTCGTCTTCACCGCGTGCGGCCGGCGCTGGTCCCTCGATGCCCGCAGGACCCGGCTCCAGGCGTCGGCGGCCAGGACGACAGGCCTGCGGGCCGGCGATCTCCGGCAGCATCTCGGCGACATCCGAATCATCCTGACGACCGTGCTGCACAACTGCGGCATGTTCGTCATCGCCGCCCAAGTCTGCTTCCTCTACGGATGCGCGGGCCTGTACAAGGTGCAGGGCGCGAAGTGGAGCGACGGCACGGCCCTCCACTACGTCCTGAACATCGACCTGTTCCGCCCCTGGCCCGAACTGTCCCAGATGGTCGCCGGTCATCATGTGCTGATCGCCGTCGTCGCCTACCTGACGGTGCTGGTGCAGGTCGCCTTTCCGTTCACCCTGTTCAGCAGGGTGAAGTACCCCGTCCTGATTCTGCTGTTCGGCATGCACGTGAACATCGCGGTACTCATGGGGCTGCCCCTCTTCTCCGGCGCGATGATCGTCGCCGATGCGGCATTCCTGCCGGACCGCTTCTACCGCGCTCTGGGACGACTGGGGCGGCGCGCTTTCCAGCGCACAGGGGGCATGGGGGCCGAAGCCCCGGCCGGGACGACACCCGTTCTGGTACCGCCGCAGACCTCACTGAAGTAGGGATCAGCAGTCTGTTTTCGCTCGCGCATGCGCCGGGAGTGAGCAGGTGGCTGTGCCGCCCGGCAGGCGATGGCGGTTCTTCGCGACCGCCCGGTAGGCGACACGCGCCACCCAGCTGACAGGCGGCAGCCGAAGAACAATCCCGAGCCACCACCAGCGCCTTCGTCCACTCATCAGAACAGCAGCCAGGGCCCGCGCACCACCGTAGACGTTGCCGCCGGCAGCGCTGATCCAGAGGACTTCACGGTCGGCTCTGTCTTCGGTGACGTTCAGGGCGGCGAGATCGGCGAACTGCCAGGGGATGAACTGCACACGCGGCTGAATGACGCGCTGAGCAATCTCGATACTTCTGCTGCAAAAACCACAGTCTCCGTCGAACAACAGAATGGGCTGGCCGGCCATGTGGGCTTCCTTTCCTCTGCAGAATTCGATGAACGACTTCAGTGTGCGGTCTTCAGGAGTCGATTGGTCAGCAACACGACCTCCGGAGCGTCAGTTGGGTTCTTCTAGCGTGACCACTGAATATGTGACTGGCTGCGCTCCGGCCCGTACGGCCTGGAGGCGGGGTGGGTGACCGGATGCGCGAGCCGGCGGAACCCGTGATCTACGGTGAGGTCGGCGCGACACCGAGTTTCCACGGGGTTGGCTCGCGCAGGGAACGAGGGCTCGCCCCCAGGGGGCGCCCGGGTAGAGCCGGTGGACCCCGTCTGGACCATGGACCCTGTGCGAGGCGGATGGCCGGGTAGGCTGTACCCGCTCCGCCCCTGGGGGGCGGTGGCGAAGGTGGGTTGCCCGAGCGGCCTAAGGGAACGGTCTTGAAAACCGTCGTGGCGCGAGTCACCGTGGGTTCAAATCCCACACCCACCGCAGGTGAACGGCCCCTGACCAGTGTTCGGTCGGGGGCCCTTCTCATGTCCGGACCCCGTGACCGCCCGCTGTTCCCCCCGGCTTCCCGCTTCCCGCTTGCCCGGGCACGGCTGGGCACGGTCGCCCCGTCCCCGGACGGTTCCGACGGGCGGCGGATCTGAGTAGCGGTGCTCATGTGCCGTACCTGTCACGTCAGGATGCTGGGCGGCATGCGATCAACGGGATGTCACCGGCAGAGGCAGCGGGGACGGCAATGAGGCGCGGGAGTGGGCCGTCGACAGATGGGCCGTCGACCGGTGAGCAGGTCGGGGTCGGTGCGGCGTTTCTCGTCATCGACCTGATGGTGATCGCCTATCTGGTGTTCATCCGCTACGGGATGGCGGGCTGGGCTGACGCCTATGACAGCGGTAATCCGCCCGATGCGCCTGGGGAGGCGTTGCGGGGGATGTGGCTCCTCATCGGCGGCGCGGTGGTTACCGGCGGTGGTCTCCTCGCCCTGGGTTGGCGCATTCCAGGCGTCGTGCAACTGATTGTCCTGGGAGTGGGAGCAGGGCTGCTCGCCGGCTTCGCCGCCCATGGCTAGCGCGGGTCCGCCAGGCCGCCGCAGCGCACCCGTGTCCCCGGCTGCCATCCCGTCCGCCGCCCGCCTGCCCGCGGTGGAGCGGGTGGTTCCTGGCGTCCAGGCAGAGCGCGCCACTGTACGAACGTCGGCCGTCGGCGGGCTCCGTCCGCTGCCGGGTCTCGGGGCGAGCGGACGCTCGCCGGACGCCGTCGGCCCGGCGAGTCAGCCCGGAGGTTCGCAGCGGGTCGCGGTGAGGCGGGCGGCCGAGGCGATGGTGGCCCGGGCCTCGTGTGCGGGCAGGCCGGTGCGGACGGCGGCGCGGGTGAGGGCCTCGGCCAGCGCGTCGCCGAAGCCGTGTTCGTAGGCGCGGCAGGCCGCCCAGAAGAGCCGGGTGTTGCGCTGGCCCTCGCCGGCGGCCAGGACGAACCGGATCAGGCCGCTGCCCTGGTCGGGGTGGCTGTGCCGGTGCCGTGGTGGTGCCGGGGGCGTCAGCAGGTGGAGGAGGGCGCTGGGGCAGGGGGCGGCCGGCAGTGTGCCGGTGCCGGGTGCGAGGCGGTAGGCGCCGTGGGCGGTGACCGACCCGGGGCCGACCAGGTAGCCGCCGGCGCCGCGGATGTCGATGCCGGGGGCGAGGCGGCCGGCCGAGTTCGGTACGGCCACGTCGGGCGGGCCGGACAGCCAGATGTGCCGGCCGCCGCTGGGGGTGAGCACCGTGACGGTCGGCGGGATGGTGAACAGGTGCTGCAGGGCGAGCTGTTGCAGAGCCGCCACGGAATCGGTCCGGCCCTCTGCGTCGACGTCGAGGTCGACGCCGATGAGGTGGTGCGGAGGGCGTCCGCATGCGATGCCGTAGCCGGTGGCCCAGGGCGCGGCGGCGAAGAGGGCGCGTACGGCGGCGGGGTCGGTGGTGGCGTCGTGGACCCCGTGGCCTGGCTGTCCGCAGGCGCCACGGCAGCCGGAGGGGCGGGTCTCGCCGTGGTGCGGGGAGCGCAGGGCGGGGAGCTTGGTGGCGGACAGCGGGATGACGGGGAGCCCGTGCTCGGCGGCGGAGAGCGCATGGGCCAGGGCCAGGGTGGCGGTTCGCCGGTCGGTGGTGGCCATGCTTCTATGTTCGTACGGATGTTCGAATAAAGGAAGAGGGGAGGATGCGTGAGCGCCGACGGGGTCCGGTGGCGGAACGCTTCTTCGCCCGCGAGGGGCGGCTCTCGTCGCGAACCGAACTGACCTGCGAGTTCGTGAGGTCTGTGGGTTTATCTTCGCTTCCTCATGCTTGCGGGGGAATCGGATCGTGTGAGTGATTCGCCGGTGCGGTGCTGGGCAGCCTTGATCCAGCGACGTCGTGATCATCACCGGGCGGTCGGCCAACTGGCCCGGATTCAGGCTCATTTCGGCTCCTGGAGGAATAGACATGGCAAGCATCCGTACCGCTCGTGGCCTCGCCGTCTTCGCCGCTCTGCCTCTCGCGGCCGTTCTTTTCAGCGGGGTGGCCCAGGCCGACAACGGCGCGCTCGCGAACAGCGGATCGAACGCGGGCGTGGCCACGATCAGCGGTAGCGGGGTCGGCGGGGACAACTTCGGCAATGCGTCGACCTCGCAGCAGCAGGCCACCGGGGCGGGGGCATCGAATCAGAGCCACTCCGCGCAGGTGAACGGCTCCCCGTTCACCTTCATCGACCAGTCCACGTACAACGTGGTGGTGAACTTCACGAAGCTGTGGTGAGCCGGTGCCTGCCGCGGTCCGGTCGGGGGGGGCGGGCCGCGGTGGGGGCGAGGGTGGGCTGCGGGTGCCGGTGCGGTGGCCGCGTGCAGCCCGCGAGGTCTCCAGGGGTGAGAGCGGGTTCGAGGCGGGTTCGGCTGTCTGGTGCCTTGACAGCCGGCTCGCATCTGACGGACAGTCAGAAACCCTGGAAACCAGGCCCGTTCACGGGAGGCATTCGACGTGCACCTGGCACCGACCCAGCGCCAGCAGGACCTGCGCGCCGAACTCCGCGCCTACTTCAGCGAAGTGATGCCCGCCGACGGCGGGCGGACCGGCCCCGTCGGCCAGGACCCGGACGCACAGCGGCGGCTGCTGCGTCGCATCGGTGCCGACGGGATGCTCGGCCTCGGCTGGCCCGTCGAGTACGGCGGGCAGGGCCGCGGCGCGGACGAGCAGTTCGTGTTCTTCGACGAGGCCTACCGGGCCGGGGCCCCGGTTTCCATGGTCACCCTCAACACAGTCGGCCCGACACTCATGAAGTACGGAACGGAGGCCCAGAAGGAATACTTCCTGCCGCGCATCCTGGCCGGCGAGCTCGTCTTCGCCATCGGCTACAGCGAGCCGGAGGCCGGTACCGACCTCGCCGCGCTGCGCACCAGGGCCGTACGCGACGGCGACTCCTGGGTCGTCGACGGACAGAAGATCTTCACGAGCAACGCGCAGAACGCGGACTGGATCTGGCTCGCCTGCCGTACGGATCCGGACGCGCCCAAGCACCGGGGCATCTCGATCGTCCTCGTACCGACAAACGCTCCGGGCTTCACCTGGACGCCCATCGAGACCGTGGGCGGCCTGACCACGACGGCCACGTACTACGACGGCGTGCGAGTGCCCGCGACAGCGCTGGTCGGTGCGGAGAACGAGGGATGGGGGCTGATCACCAACCAGCTGAACCATGAACGGGTGGCTCTCGCCGCGATCGGCATGCAGGCCGAGGACTTCTACGAAGAGGCGCTGGCCCTGGCGCGCACCCGCGATCCCATGACGGGGCGGAGACCCGCCGACGAGCCGTGGGTCCGTTCCCGGCTGGCCGAGGCGCATGCCCGCCTGGCGGCGACGCGCCTGCTCAACTGGCGCCTGGTGGGGGCCGTGGGCGCGGGGGCGCTGGCTCCGGGCGACGCGAGCGGCGTGAAGTTCGCGGGGACCGAGAGCGCCGTAGAGGTCTACCGAATATGCCAGGAAGTCACGGGTGACGCCGGGACGGTCCGGGGCGGCTCGCCCGGCTCCTTCGGGGACGGGGAGCTGGAGAGGATGAACAGGGCGGCTCAGATCAACACCTTCGGGGGAGGGGTGAGTGAGGTGCAGCGGGAGATCGTCGCGACGATGCGGCTCGGAATGAAGAGGGGGAAGCGGTGACGGCCGGGCGGGGTGCCCGGGACGAGCCGCATGCGCCGACCGGGGAGCAGCCGGGCGGCCGGGGGGAGCCGCGCGACCGGCGGGGGGAGCGTCCGGGCGAGCGGCCAGGCGGTCGGGACGAGCTGTATGAGCGGCTGAAGGCGTACGAGGGCCGGGTGGCGGCCACTGCGGGCGTCGGCAAGGACCTGGTCAACGAGTCGATGATCAGGCACTGGTGCGAGGCGATGGGGGACACGCACCCCGCCTACAGCGGGCCCGGCGCAGTCGCTCCGCCGACGATGCTCCAGGCGTGGACGATGGGCGGGCTGTCCGGGCACACGGACCGGAACGGGGCCTATGACGACATGCTCGGCCTCCTCGACGGGGCCGGGTACACCTCCGTGGTCGCGACCGACTGCGAGCAGGAGTACCTGCGCCCTCTGCGGCCCGGGGACCGGATCACCTTCGACGCGGTGATAGAGGCGGTGTCGGGCCGCAAGACGACGAAGCTGGGGACGGGCTACTTCGTCACCACGCGCATGGACATCCGGGCCCAGGGCGAACCCGCCGGGAGGCACCGCTTCCGGATCCTCAAGTACCGGCCCGCGACGGTGAAGGGGGCGAAGGGGAGCAAGCCGCCCGCGCTGCGCCCCCGGCCCGTCGTCAATCGGGACAACGCCGGATTCTGGGAAGGCGTCGCCGCCCGCCGGCTGCTGATCCAGCGCTGCACGGCGTGTGACCTCCCACGCTTCCCGTGGCTGCCGGGATGCAACGCCTGCGGATCGTCCGAGTGGGACACGGTGGAGGCGTCGGGTGAGGGCACCGTCTTCAGTCATGTCGTGATGCACCACCCGCCCTTCCCCGCGTTCAGCGAGAACGGTGAGGGCGGCCCGTACGCGGTGGCGCTGATAGAGCTCGCGGAGGGCGTCCGGATGGTCAGCAACGTCGTCGGCGTGCCCTGCGACAAGGTGCGGGTGGGCATGCCGGTGCGGCTGGAGTTCCTGCGTACCGACCCCGACCTGGTCCTGCCGGTTTTCCGGGGGAGTGAGGGCTGACATGGATTTCACGCCGAGCGAGGAACAGGCCGCGGCACAGGGGCTGGCCGCCCGGATCTTCGGTGACCTGTCGACCCCCGACCGGTTGGCCGCGGCCGGCAGCGGTGCGGACGTGGAACTCTGGAAGGAGCTCTGCGCGGCCGGGCTGCCCGGCGCGGCCGAGGAGACCGGGCTCCTCGGGCTGGTGCTCCTCGCTGAGGAGCAGGGGCGTACGACCGCGCAGGTGCCGTTCGCGGCAAGCTGCGTGTACGGGCTCCTCGCCGTCGCCGAGCACGGTACGGACGAACAGCGCGGGCGACTGCTGCCGGCGCTCCGGGACGGGACGGCGGTGGCGGCCGGTGCGTTCCCTGCCCACGCCGCGGTGCGCGCGGAGGCGGACGGACGGCTGAACGGCGTGGTGCCGGTGGTGCCGTGGCTGCGGGACGCCACCCACGTCCTGGTCGCGGCCGGGGACCGGACCCTCTGGATCGTGCGGACCCCCGGCCCGGGAGTGGTGACCGAACGCGTGGAGACCACGGCCCCGTGGTCCGCCGGGCGGCTCGTGCTGGAGGGTGCGCCGGCGGAGCGGCTGGGCGGCTCGGGGGCGTACGGGGAGGTGCTGGCCACCGCCCGGACGGCGTTCGCCGGAGTGCAGGCGGGCGTGTGCGCCGGTTCACTGGCCCGCGCGGTCCAACACACCAGCACGCGCGAGCAGTTCGGGCGTCCGCTCTCGACCAACCAGGCGGTACTCCTGCGGGCGGCCGACGCCTACATGGACACCGAGGCGATCCGCGTCACGGCATACGAAGCGGCATGGCGGCACGACGAGGGGCTGCCGTACGGGGAACAGGCGCTGACGGCCGCGTGGTGGGCGTCCGAGGCCGGAAGGCGGGTCGTCCACGCGGGCCAGCATCTGCACGGTGGAACGGGCGCCGACCTCGACCACCCCGTACACCGCCACTTCCTCTGGGGGCGTCAGCTCGACGCCCATCTCGGCGGCAGCGGCACGGTACTTCAGGAGCTCGGCGAGTTGCTGGTGAAGGAGGGACCGGCATGAAGGCAGGTGAGGAACTGGCGCCGCTGGAGATCGCGGTGACCCGCACACTGATCGTGGCGGGCGCGATCGCCTCCCGCGACTACCAGGACGTGCACCACGACGCGGAACTGGCACGGGAGAAGGGGTCGCCGGACATCTTCATGAACATCCTGACGACCAACGGGCTGGTCGGACGGTACGTCACCGACCGGCTCGGGCCCTCGACCGTGCTCAGGCGGGTCGCCATCAGGCTCGGTGCCCCCAACTACCCCGGCGACACCATGGTGCTGAGCGGCACGGTCACGTCGGTGGACGACGACGGGACGGCCGAGGTCGCGGTCCTGGGGGTCAACGGGATCGGCAGACATGTGACCGGCACGGTGACCGTCGGGCTTGGGGAGGGGGCGCCATGAGCGTGCTCCGGGCCGATTCGCTCGGTGGCAAGGCGGCGGTGGTCGGAATCGGGGCTACCGAGTTCTCCAAGGAGTCCGGCCGCAGCGAACTCAAACTGGCCGTCGAGGCGGTGCACGCGGCGCTCGACGACGCGGGGCTCACGCCCGCCGACGTCGACGGGCTGGTCACCTTCACCATGGACACCAGCCCCGAGATCACTGTTGCCCAGGCCGCCGGCATCGGTGAGCTGTCGTTCTTCTCGCGCATCCATTACGGGGGCGGGGCGGCGTGCGCCACGGTCCAGCAGGCGGCCCTCGCCGTCGCGTGCGGGGTGGCCGACGTGGTCGTCTGCTACCGGGCGTTCAACGAACGCTCCGGGCGCCGCTTCGGTTCCGGAGTGCAGCAGCGGGAGCCCACCGCCGAGGGGACCGCCCTCGGCTGGAACCTGCCCTTCGGGCTGCTCACGCCCGCCTCCTGGGTGGCCATGGCGGCCCAGCGCTACCTGCACGCGTACGGGCTGACGCCGGAGGCCTTCGGCCATGTCGCCGTCACCGACCGGCGCCATGCCGCCAACAACCCGGCGGCGTACTTCTACGGGAAGCCGATCACCCTCGCCGACCATGCCGCCTCCCGGTGGATCGTCGAACCGCTGCGGCTGCTCGACTGCTGTCAGGAGACCGACGGGGGGCAGGCGATCGTCGTCACCAGTGCGGAACGGGCCCGTGACCTGCGGCAGCCGCCCGCGGTGATCGTCGCGGCGGCCCAGGGCGCCGGCCGGGCGCAGGAGCAGATGACGAGCTTCTACCGTGACGATCTGACCGGGCTGCCGGAGATGGGCGTCGTCGCCCGCCAGCTGTGGCGCACCTCGGGCCTGGCCCCCGCCGACATCGATGTGGCGATCCTGTACGACCACTTCACCCCGTTCGTCCTGATGCAGTTGGAGGAGTTCGGTTTCTGCGGACCGGGAGAGGCGGCGGACTTCGTGGCCGCGGACGCACTGCCGCTGAACACCCATGGAGGTCAGCTGGGGGAGGCCTATCTGCATGGGATGAACGGCATCGCGGAGGCGGTTCGCCAGATCCGGGGCACCTCGGTGAACCAGATACCCGGCGCGGCCACCTCCCTGGTCACGGCGGGTACGGGGGTGCCGACCTCGGGCCTCGTGCTGGGCCAGGACGGCTGAACGCCGCCGCGCTGCTGGACCTCTGCCCCAGGCCGCCCCCCGGAGTCCGGCCCCGCCCTGCGGGGGGACGGCCGGGGCAGGTCCAGGCCAGGGGCGAGCAGCGACCCTGAGTACGGGAGGACGGCACCTCCACCTACAGGAGGTGGAGACAGCCCCACCCCTACACCCTGAGGCGGACGCCGTTTCGGGACCTGGGGCCGATCCCCGCGACGGCGCCCGCTCCTAGCGTGGAGATATGACCACGTCAGTCTGCACGGGCGCCTCCAGGGGAGCCGCTGCCACCACCCCGGACGCACAGCGCGGCCCGTACGCGCCGACGCACCCCGGGCCTCCGCCGCGCGGGCGGCACACACCGACCGCCGCGCACCCGCCGCGCTCGCCGCTGGCTCCCCACGCCCTGCCGCTGACCCCTGCGGCCCAGCGGACCCCCGCGGCCCAGCGGACCCCCGCGGCCCAGCGGACCCCCGCGGCTCAGCGCACCCCGGTTACGGCGCGCTCGTCCTACGGTGCGCGTGCGCCCTACGTTCCGTACCCGTCCTTCACGTCCTTCGTGAAGGCCCGCGGGCCGGTGCTGCTGCGCGCCGCCCGCTCGCTCACCGCGAATCCCAGCGACGCCGAGGACCTTTTGCAGACGGCGCTGACCAAGACGTACGTCGCCTGGGAGCGGATCGAGGACCACCGGGCGCTCGACGGCTATGTCCGCAGGGCCCTGCTGAACACGCGTACCTCGCAGTGGCGCAAGCGCAAGGTCGACGAGTTCGCCTGCGACGAGCTGCCCGAGCAGGAGACCGTGCCCGGACCGGACCCGGCCGAGCACCAGACGCTGCACGACGCCATGTGGCGCGCCGTACTGAAGCTCCCCGACCGCCAGCGGGCCATGGTCGTCCTGCGCTACTACGAGGATCTCAGCGAGGCACAGACCGCCGAGGTGCTCGGGGTGTCGGTCGGCACGGTCAAGAGCGCGGTCTCCCGGGCGCTCGGCAAGCTGCGTCAGGACCCGGAGCTGGCCCCTGTCCGATGACACCCGCCCGTCCCCGGCTCACGCGCACCGCGAACGCCCTCTCCCCCCGTCGCCCTGGGGTGAATGTGCCTGACGACACCGATTCGTTCCCCCCGGAGTAGTGACATACCGCGCGGTATGTGCGCAGAATCAGCGGAACCTTACTGCCGCGTAGCGCCCACCGGGAGGACGCCGTGCTCAGCACCATGCAGGACGTACCGCTGACTGTCACCCGCATCCTGACCCATGGGATGACCATCCACGGGAAGTCGCAGGTCACGACCTGGACCGGAGAGCCCGAGCCGCACCGGCGCAGCTTCGCCGAGATCGGCCGCCGGGCCACCCAGCTCGCCCACGCGCTGCACGACGAGCTCGGCGTCGACGGGGACCAGCGCGTCGCGACCCTCATGTGGAACAACTCGGAACACGTGGAGGCGTACCTCGCCATCCCGTCGATGGGCGCCGTGCTCCACACGCTCAACCTCCGCCTCCCCGCCGAGCAGCTGGTCTGGATCGTCAGGCACGCCGACGACAAGGTCGTCATCGTCAACGGCTCCCTGCTGCCGCTCCTCGCCCCGCTGCTCCCCCAGCTGACGTCGCTGGAGCACGTGGTCGTCTCGGGACCCGGTGACCGCTCCGTCCTGGACGGCGCCTCGGTGCGGGTGCACGACTACGAGGAGCTGATCGCCGGCCGCCCCACCCGCTACGACTGGCCCGAGCTGGACGAACGCCAGGCCGCAGCCATGTGCTACACCTCCGGGACCACCGGGGACCCGAAGGGCGTCGTCTACTCCCACCGCTCGATCTACCTGCACTCCATGCAGGTCAACATGACCGAGTCGATGGGCCTGACGGACAAGGACACCACCCTGGTGGTCGTCCCCCAGTTCCACGTCAACGCCTGGGGCCTGCCCCACGCCACCTTCATGGCGGGCGTCAACATGCTGATGCCGGACCGCTTCCTGCAGCCCGCCCCGCTCGCGGACATGATCGAGCGTGAGCGGCCCACCCACGCCGCGGCCGTCCCCACCATCTGGCAGGGGCTGCTCGCCGAGGTCACGGCCAACCCGCGCGACCTCACCTCGATGGCCCGCGTCACCATCGGCGGCGCCGCCTGTCCGCCCTCGCTCATGGAGGCGTACGACAAGCTCGGCGTCCGCCTCTGTCACGCCTGGGGCATGACCGAGACCTCGCCGCTCGGCACGATGGCCAACCCGCCCGCCGGGCTGACCGAGGAGCAGGAGTGGCCCTACCGCATCACGCAGGGCCGCTTCCCGGCCGGCGTCGAGGCGCGGCTGGTCGGGCCGGCCGGTGAGCACCTGGAATGGGACGGCGAGTCGGCCGGTGAGCTGGAGGTGCGCGGCGCCTGGATCGCCGGGGCGTACTACGGCGGCGCCGACGGCGAGGCGCTGCGGCCGGAGGACAAGTTCAGCGAGGACGGCTGGCTGAAGACCGGCGATGTCGGTGTGATCAGCCCCGATGGCTTCCTCACGCTCACGGACCGGGCCAAGGACGTCATCAAGTCCGGCGGCGAGTGGATCTCCAGCGTCGAGCTGGAGAACGCCCTGATGGCGCACCCGGACGTGGCCGAGGCCGCCGTCGTGGCCGTCCCGGACGACAAGTGGGGCGAGCGTCCGCTCGCGACGGTCGTGCTCAAGGAAGGCGCCACCGCCGACTACGAGGCGCTGAAGGCGTTCCTCGCCGAGTCGGGCATCGCGAAGTGGCAGCTGCCGGAGCGGTGGTCGGTCATCGCGTCCGTACCGAAGACGAGTGTGGGAAAGTTCGACAAGAAGGTGATCCGCAAGCAGTACGCGGCGGGCGAGCTGGACATCACCCAGCTCTGAACCGTGTGCGGATGACATGACGAGGGCGGTACGGGAGTCCCGTACCGCCCCTTCCGTACCGCCCTCGACGTCGTCTTCATGCGCGCCGGCCTGCGGTCAGTTCGTGCCGATCTTCGCGAGCAGGTCGACGATGCGGGACTGCACCTCGTCGCTCGTCGAGCGTTCGGCCAGGAAGAGGACCGTCTCGCCGGAACTGAGCATCGGCAGCTCCGAGCGGTTCATGTCGGCCGAGGTGTAGACGACCAGAGGGGTGCGGTTGAGCTGGCCGTTGGCCCGCAGCCAGTCGACGATCCCGGCGCGGCGACGGCGTACCTGCATCAGGTCCATCACGACCAGGTTCGGCCGCATCCGGGTCGCGAGGGCGACCGCCTCACTGTCCGTCGCGGCGCAGGCGACCTGCATGCCGCGCCGTTCCAGCGTCTGCGTCAGCGCGAACGCGATCTCCTCGTGCTCCTCGATGAGCAGGACGCGGGGCGGATGCTGTTCGCTGTCGCGCGGGGCGAGGGCCTTCAGGAGTACGGCCGGGTCGGCGCCGTACGCCGCCTCCCGGGAGGCCTGCCCCAGACCGGCGGTCACCAGGACCGGCACCTCGGCCGCCACCGCCGCCTGGCGCAGCGACTGCAGGGCCTTGCGGGTGATGGGGCCGGTCAGCGGGTCCACGAAGAGCGCGGCGGGGAACGCCGCGATCTGCGCGTCGACCTCCTCGCGGGAGTGCACGATCACCGGCCGGTAGCCGCGGTCGCTGAGCGCCTGCTGGGTGGAGACGTCGGGGGCCGGCCAGACGAGGAGCCGGCGCGGGTTGTCCAGGGGCTCCGGGGGCAGTTCGTCGTCGACGGGCTGCGGGGACGGACGGTTGTCGACCTCGACGGCGCCACCGGGCCCGTCCAGCGGCTCGGGTCCCTCGGCGGCGCCCTCGTCGGGCGCCCCTATGGCGTACGCGCGCCCTTCGGCCGCCGGCGGGGCGATCAGCTGCCCCGAACCCTGGCCCTGAACCGGGCCGATCGTGCCGGCCGGGCCGCCGGCCGTGCCACCGGGGCCGGTCTGCGCGGCGGGCGGCTGAGACGCGGTGGGGGCCGGGGCGGCGGTGGTCGGCGGGGTGGCCGCCGACGGAACGGCGCGGTCGGCGGGGTCGGCCTCGGGCGGGGCGGCGAGCTTACGGCGCCGCCCGGCACCGCCACCGCCACCGAGCGTCTGGTTCTGCTGGTGCGCGAGGTGCTGGGCGAACGGCACGCCCTGGCCCAGCGTCCGCACGCTGAACGCACGCCCCTGCGTCGAGTCCGAACCTCCGGGCATGGGCGCCTCGGCGGGCAGCGGCTGCCGCCGCGCGTCCGGACCGGGCGAGAGCCTCCGCGGCCGGCTTCCGTCGTGCGCGTGCGGGTCCGCGGGGCCCGCCGGGCCGTCGGCGTCCTCGGGAGCGGCGCCGCGGGCGTTGCCGGCCGCGGCCGTGCCCGTGGTGTGCGTGGTCAGACCGGACGCGGGCAGGCCGGGGCCGGGCAGGCCGGACGCGGGCAGGCCGGACGCGGGCAGGCCGGGGCCGGCCTCGGGCCCTTCCTGAGCGGCGGGGCCCTGAGCGGCGGGGCCCTGAGCGGCGGGGCCCTGGGCGGCGGGGCCCTGACCGGACGCGTCGTCCGTCCCCCAGCCTCCCGGCTGCGCGGGAGGCGACGGCTGGTCGGAGGGCACGGCGGGTCCCTGCTGCGGAGGCTGAGGCGCGTCGGCGTGCCGGGCCCGGCGTCGTCCGGTCGGGACCGGGTGCGCCTGCGGCGGGGTGTGGTCGAGGTCCGGCGCGCCGGACACCGCGTCATGGCGCCCGGCCGGCGAGGCGTCCGCCTCACCGGCGGGGGGCGGCACCCGGTCGGCGTCCGCCGGCGGAAGCGCGAAGGGGACGCGCGGACCGGCCTCGGCCTGGGCGGCCCGGTCCTGGGCCGCCGACAGGGCGCGTCGGGCGCGCCGACCGCTCGGCTGCTGCGCCGGCGCGGGTCCCTGCGCCTCTTCGGGGGGTACGAGCCCAGGGGCCGCTTGCCCCGGGGCCGCGTCACCAGGCGCCGGCTCCCCGTGCGTCCGGGCGGCGTCGTCGTGGCCGGGGAAGGCTGCGGGGCCGGCGGGCGCCACGGCGGTTCCCACGTTCCTGACGTTCCCGGCGGCCGGAAGCGCCAGCTGGTTGTCGCCGCCCCGGTGCGCCCGGCGTCCGCCCGCCGGCACGGGCATCGGCGCCTCGGCCGGAACACCCTGCGGCGGGACGGTCTGCCCGCGCTGCGGCCGGCCACCGGCACCCTGAGCCCCCTCGGCGGCGGTCACGACCGACCCTTCCGAGGGCGCGGGCCCCGCGGGCAGCGCGAGAGCCTGCCCCGGCGCCTGCGTACGGGCGCCCGCCGACTCACCGCTCTCCGCCGGGCTGGGCCGGCCACGCCTGCGGCCCGAGCCGCCACTCTGCGGGCCGGGAACGAGTTCGTGCGGGCCCGCCACCTCGGCCGCGGGCGCTGCGAAGGGCGCGGGCACAGCGCCGGGCGCTTCGCCGGACTCCGGCGCGGGAACAGCCCCCGCCTCCCGGCGCGCACGCCGGCGGCCGGTCGGCTCGGCCGCTCCGCCACCGGCAACCCCAGCTCCGGCAACCCCAGCACCGGCAACCCCAGCACCGGCGACCCCGGACTCCGCGCCGGCGAGCTCCGTACCCGTACCGTCGGACCCGCCCACCGGCGTGCCCAGGAACGCATCCGTGGAGCCCCTGCGCGCCCGGCGCCCCCGCCTGCCGCCCTCGGTGAGCGCGACATCGCCGGAAGCCCCGGAACCACCCGGGCCCTGAGGCGTTGACGGGACCACGGCCACGTCGGCGGCCGCGCCCGCATCAGGGGCCACGCCTGCATCGGCGACGCCGACCTCGCCGGCCATCGGCGGCAGGGACGGCTCCACAGGGACCACGGTCCCCGCACCCGCGCCGAGCGGGACCTCGAGCACGTACGCGCTGCCGCTCATCCCGGGCATCTCGTGGGTCTGGAGCACACCGCCGTGGGCCCGCACGATGCCGCGCACGATCGGCTCGTGCACCGGGTCTCCCCCGGCGAACGGCCCGCGCACCTCGATCCGTACGACATCACCGCGCTGAGCCGCCGCCACGACGACCGTCGAGTCGACGTAACCGCCGCCCGGCACCAGCCGGGCCTTGCCGGTCGAGTCGACCCCGGCGACGTCCGCGACCAGGTGCGCGAGCGCGGTCACCATCCGCCCCGCGTCGACCTCGGCCTCGATCGGCGGCGCGTGCACGGCGAACTGGGCACGGCCCGGACCGATCAGCTCGACGGCGGCGTCGATGCCGGCGGTCACCACACCGTCGAGCAGCACGTTCGTCTTGAGGAGCGCCTCGGAGCCGCCGTCCAGTCGCTGGTAGCTCAGCACGTTGTCGACGAGCGTCGTCATGCGCGCGTAGCCCGCGGCCAGGTGGTGCAGGATCTGGTTGGCCTCGGGCCACAGCTGGCCCCCGGGGTCGGCGGCGAGCGCGGACAGCTCACCGCGCAGCTCCTGGAGCGGCCCGCGCAGGGACTCGCCGAGCACGGCGGTCAGCTGGGTGTGCCGGGCGGACAGGTCCTCCAGCCGCTCGGCCTGCTCCTCCAGCTCGGAGGCGTACCGCTCGGTGCGGTCCGCGAGCTCGGCCGCGTGCCGGTCCGTCAGTGCGGTGATCTCGGCGGCGTGCCGCTCGGTCAGCTCGGTGATCGCGGCGGTGTGGCCCGCGGTCAGCTCGGCGACCACGGTCCTGCGCTGCTCGTCGAGCTCCTCGTAGGGCCGGCGGTCGGTGAAGGTCATGACCGCGCCGACGAGCTGGTCGCCGTCGCGCACGGGCGCGGTGGTCAGGTCGACGGGCACCTGCGCACCGCTCTTGGACCACAGCACCTGTCCGCGCACCCGGTGCTTGCGCCCCGACTTGAGGGTGTCGGCGAGAGGCGACTCCTCGTACGGGAAGGGCTCGCCCTCGGCCCGCGAGTGCAGGATCAGCGGATGCAGCTCCTGACCGCCCAGGTCACTGGCGCGGAAGCCCAGGATCTGCGCGGCGGCCGGGTTCACCAGGACGACCCGGCCGTCCGTGTCGGTGCCGACGACGCCCTCGGAGGCGGCCCGCAGGATCATCTCGGTCTGCCGCTGGGACCGGGCCAGCTCGGCCTCGGTGTCGACGGTGCCCGACAGGTCGCGCACGACGAGCATCAGCAGCTCGTCACCCGTATAGCTGCCGCTGTAGGAGTTCTGGGCGTCGGTGTACGCCGCCTGCCCGTCCTCCAGGCTGGCGCTCGTCACCTCTACGGGGTACTCGTTGCCGTCGGTCCGGCGCGCGGTCATGCGCGTGGGCTTGGTCCGGCCCCGCTCGTCCGCAGCCTCCGGCCTCCGCATCGACCCCGGGATCAGCTTGGAGTCGAACTCCGGCAGCAGATCGAGCAGTCCGCGACCGACGAGCGCGGTGCCCGGCGTCTCGAACATTTCGAGGGCGATGGTGTTGGCGTTGACGACCGTACCGTTGCAGTTGACGAGCAGAAGCCCGTCCGGAAGGGCGTCGAGTATGGCTGCGAGGCGAGCAGCGCCTCGAGATGGCCTGCTGCTCACGACGACGCTTCCTCCCTGATTACTGCACCTTGCCGACAGCGGGCCCCATCTTGCCCCTCGGGCCTCAGGCTGTCACTGAGGAGTCTAAAGGCTGGGGAGGGGCGAGGGACGGCGGATGAGGGGGAGCTCTCACCAAGGTTCTGTACATACGGTGTACGACTCCGACCCGTCACGGGCTCCGCCGGCCGCCCCGGAACGGTGCAGTCGCAGCTCACCGCACGTTCGGGAGCACCGGCCGCAGGCTGTTCCAGCGCGCGATCTCGCACCCGTTGCTCCGCTCGAACGTGGAGTCGACGCTTCGCCCTTGCCAGGTACCGGTGATCCGGGCGGTGGCTCCCCCGCCGAACTGCTGCGTGCACATCGCGCTCCGGGACACCGGCGTGAACGGGTCCGCGCTCTCACCCGGCAGCTGCGCCAGCCGGTCGCAGGCCTGCTGCGCGACCGGGTGAGTGCCGCCCGCCGGGTCGCACTCCAGCTCGTACCTGCCGTCGGCCTCCGGGTTCCCCGACCCGGAGACGATCACGGTGAGCCGCGTGCCCGCGTCGTCGTTCTGCAGTACCGGCAGCGGCAGCAGAGGCAGCGGAAGGGGACCGGCCGCGGCCGTGGCCCCGGGTGCGGCGGCGGCCAGCGCGGCCAGTGACACGACGGCGGTGAGGGCAAGACGACGCATCATTGCGGGCTCCAGTGGTCGTGCGTGTCGCCGGCCCGAAGCCGGCGACGGACGGAATCGAGGGGCGGGTGCCCCGCATGACTAACGCTCCGCACGCCACGGCGTTGCGCAACCGGAGGCGCTTTGCCCTCGCGGCCGACTGCCTAGTACCGTAGCTATCGATTGGTGACGCAACGCTCGACTGTGTCATCATCTGCACGCACCACCCGCGCTCGCGTGGGGTGTGCTGGAGGCGTCGCCTAGTCCGGTCTATGGCGCCGCACTGCTAATGCGGTTTGGGTCTTAAAGCCCATCGAGGGTTCAAATCCCTCCGCCTCCGCTTGATCACCGAAGCCCCGTGCCACTGGCACGGGGCTTCGGTCGTTCCCGGGCGGGGACGCCCCGCGACCGGGCTGTGCGGGGGCGGCTCGAACCGGTGTTCTCGCAGCTCAGCGTCGGTGCGGCTAATGGATTTCGCGTCACGGCGCAGGTCATGTAATGTTGTTCTCGCAACGCCGACGGGGCAGAAAAAAGCCCGGGACGCACAAGCACTCGTAGCTTAACGGATAGAGCATCTGACTACGGATCAGAAGGTTGCAGGTTCGAATCCTGCCGAGTGCACAGCAGGCCAGAGGCCCTCAGGAGAAATCCTGGGGGCCTTTCGCGTTGCCCGTGCGGCAGTGCGGGCGGCGACTTGGCAGCCGACGGGGACGCGGCCCAGGTCCCGGCCTCGGGCCTCGGGCGGGGGCGCGAGGTGCTGGGTGTGTTCCGGTATCCCGGCAGCTTGAGCCGGCCGCGCTGGTCCGGGCTCGGGCCACCGATCCCGCTCGACGTCGGCGTCTCTCCCCCGTGCGGCGGACGTGCTCCTCCGAGGGGCCGACTCCTCGTCAGGCTCCGGCCCCTAGCGTCGAAGGCATGCGATCCAAACGCGGGAAAGCGCTCCTTCGCTGGGCATACGCTGCCGTCGCCTGGTTGGTGGTGAGCTTCGTATGGCACGTGCAGATGGGTGTCATGTACGAGGACTCGACGGGTCCCGACAGCGTCGCTCCGGTGTGGCTCTTCCTCGCCTACGACGCCCTCATCGTCCTCTTGTCGGCCGTGGGCGTGGTGTGTGTGCTGGCCACGGTCGGACCATGGGGCAGACGTGTGCCGTCCCGGCTGGTGCGCGTGCCCTTGTGGATCGGCTGCGCGGTACTGACGGTGCGGGGCGTGCCCGGCCTCGTCGAGAACGTCACCACGGTCACGGGACTCACCCCGCACGGCCTGCTGGGGTTGGACAAGGAGGCCGTCGACACCAGGTCATGGGACTTCTGGAAGGGCATGGTGATCAACGGCTACTTCTTCCTCGGCGCGGTGCTCCTCGTTCCGGTCACCGTGCTGTCCCGCCGGGGGCGAGGCCGGGCGAAGGCCACGCGAGGGATGGCAGTGCGCCGCGTGCACGATGACCGTGCCGCCCGCCCCTGACGCGCCGTGGACCGTCACGCGTTCCTCGGCGCCGGGGGCGATCGGCGTGCCGCAGCGGTCGCACGTCACCGGGCACGCCTGCTCCTTCGGGCAGCCGTGACAGCTGCGGGGGAACCAGCGGACCACCGAACCGTGCGCCTCGGTCAGTTGCGGGCCGAGGTCGCGGACAGCCCCGGTGTGCAGGGTCGTACCGCAGAAGACGCAGTGCACACCTCGGAGCTGCTGGGCGGACAGCGTCCCGACCGGAGGCAGCGCGCCGAGCCGCCTGTCGGGTGGAGGGGGCGGGGTGGAAGGATGGCGCATGGTCGGTCTCCTGGTGATCTCAGGTTCTGACTGGCCCCGGCCGAGCGGAGGTGCGAACTCCGGGCCGGGGCCGTTCTGTTGCTACGGGACCGTTGGCCGGCCTCGCGAGAACGAAGTTAAACCCCGGGGTTGAATGACGTCAAGCCCGGGGTTTACAGTCGTGCTGGCCGCGCCGCAGGAGGGAGCGCGGGGATGGCGAATGACCCTGAGCAGATCCAGGAGGTGAAACGCCTGGTGGAAGCCATCGCGGCATTCAGGGACATCGAGGACGACGAGGCGTGCGCCTTGGCCGTGTCGCGGGCTTTGGAGGAGTGGCCCGGCTACCAGACGAAGCTCCGACAGCTGCGCCAGCAGCGTGTCAAGGCCCTGAAGGAGCAAGGCAGGACCTGGAAGGACATCGGGCAGCTCCTCGGAGGCATCTCTGCGGCCCGTGCCCAGCAGATCGGCAAGGGCCAGAGCGGGGCGCAACGCCGTCGGGCCGACCGGGAAGCGCAAGGGCCCGCTGCCGGATGAGAACGGCCGAGCGGTGTAGAGACCGCCCGGCCGTAGTGACCAGCGGGTCATCACCCCGCCGATCCGAAATCCACCCATGTGAAGAGAAGGATTCGCGTTCGATCCTAGGCCCGGTACTCGCGTGGTGACCACTCCCGCGCCCTGAGCCGCCCGAAACGGCTCCGCTTCCCGCGACCTCCGCGGCCCCACGGGCCGCCCCTCACCCCACGGACTGTGATGCGCCACCCCAACGGCGCGGCTTCGTGCTGCGCTCCACCGTCATGCCCGGATCCGGCATGGGCCCCCGTTTCCCGCCCCCTCCAGGAACTCGACTCGACCGCCTCCCGGCGGGCTCGGCCGCGGGCATGGCTGCGGGCGGTGGTGTGGCTCGTCGAGGCCGGACTGCACCGGCGGGCGGGGGCGACGACGTTGGCCGTCGCGCGGGATCTGGCCGGGCGGATGGATTTCCGGCTCGGGTTCGTGCTGTACGACCTGGAAGGCACCGCCGTCCGGTGCGGGGTGTCGGTGGCGACGGTGAAGCGCCACGTCCGGGTGTTACGGGAACTGGGCGCCCTGGTGTGGCAGCGCCACGGGACGAAGCGGAACCTCCACCTGCCCGGCCGCCCGTACGCGGGTACGGCGACGGTCTACGCCGCCACCATTCCGGCGGCGTACGACTCGGCGATGGGCCACCGGCTGGAGGGCTCGGGCTATCGGGCGCGCGTGTGCGGGGTGACGGACGCGGGCCGGAGCGTTGCGGTCGAAGCCGTGCGGGCGTGTCGGCCTGTGGATAACTCGCCTGTGGAAAGCCGCAGTTCAGGCGGGCGTGCGCCCCATTCTTCCAGGCCGCGCCACGACGTACGCAAGCCTGATACGAGGGGGAAGTCGAACTACACCTCGCGCGGGCGCGCGACATCCGGCCGGGCGGCGCGGCGGTCTCCGCTCCAGGTCGCCCGCGACATCGCCGTCGCCCGGCAGGTGCGACCGCTCGTCGGCTGGACCCAGCACGAAGGGCTGCGCCGCCTCGCGTACGCGCTGCGTCCGCTCATCGACCGGGGCCTCGACGCCCGCGACATCGCAGCGGAGCTCCACGGCCTGGCTGCGGGATGGCGGCCCGCCCGCCCGGCGGCATGGATCACCGCGGCTCTGGGACGCGATCGGGAGGAGCCGGTGGGCCAGGGGCGTACGGACCCGCCCGAGGCGTTCCGTCGCGCCGTGGCCGATGCGCGGGAGCCCTGGGCCGTGGTGGAGGCCGAGGGTCCGACGTACGGCATCGAAGGGCTGACCCGTGGCGAGGTCGTCCAGTTGCGTTCGGCCGCCGCGACGGACCCCGGGCTGGTGCTCGCCGCCCTGGAGAACCTCGGTGAGCGCGACACCCGCCGGCTGTACACGAACCGGCTCGTGGACGAGGTGCAGCTGTACGAGTTCAGCGGTGCGCGGCGACGGTGAGTCCTGGGCGGCCACCGGCTCGGGAGGGCGTCAACGGGCGGGGATCTCTTCCCTCGTGTCAAAGCTTTCCCGGGCGCGGGCGATGGCGGGCATGTTCTGCGAGGCCCAGGCCAGCAGCACGTCGACGGGGTGCCGCAGGGTTTTGCCGAGCGGGGTGATCCGGTAGCGGACCGCCACGGGGCGGGTGGAGACGACCTCGCGTTCGATCACGCCATTGCGCTCGAGTCGCCGGAGCGTCGCAGTCAGCGACTTCTGGGTGACCTGGGGGATGGCCCGGCGCAGTTCGTTGAAGCGGCACGGGCGTTCGCAGAGCTCGTTGAGGACGCTGAGCGACCACTTGTCGAGGATCTGGTCGAGCAGTTCGCGGTGCGGGGCGTCGATGCGGAACTCGTCGGCGGTATCCATGGCGAAACCTGGTCTCGTTGAAGTGTCCTTTGGCTACTAAGTAGCTTACGGATACCTACCAGGACGTCTGCTTCGGAGGAGAGAGCCTTGACCGTTCAGCACTTCACCCCGGACGGGATGCTGCAGCCGGTTCCGTACCACCACGTCGCCGTGGGCACGGGAACGAGGCACGTCCACGTCAGCGGCCAGATCGCACGCGAGGCCGATGGGACCCCCGTCGCGCCCGGCGACCTGGCCGGGCAGGTCGCCCAGGCCCTGCGCAACACCTCCGTCGGCCTCACGGGCGCAGGTGCGTCGTTCGCGGATGTGCTGCGGCTGACGTTCTATGTGACCGGGTGGAGCCCGGAGAAGTCCGGCGATTTCATGGCAGGGATCGAGTCCGTCGCCGAGGAGATCGGACTCCGTCTTCCCCTGCCCCCGGCGTCCCTCATCGGCGTCGAGTACCTCTTCGAGCCGGACGTTCTCGTGGAGGTCGAAGCGACCGCGCTTCTCGGGTGAGATCGGGGTTTCCTGCGGCGGTCGGGGATCCCGATCGGGACGCGGGGGGAGGCGCCCGCGCGGGGGAGAGCGGCCCCGCCCGTCCGCCCGGGCGGGCCCTCTCCCCCGACACGCATCAACCGCGCTCGGCAGCCTGGGCGGTCGCCGGGGTCCCGGTGACGGGCGCGGGCCGGGGGCCGGTCCGCACGACCGGCCGGCGCCTGGCCGGAGCGCCGAGGGTGGGGTGGGCGACACCCCAGGCCGCGCCCTTGCAGATGACTTCCTTGTAGACGGCGGCGAGCCGGCCGGTCAGGGCCGCGCTCCTGGCGCGGTCGTCGGCGGTGACGTACTGGATCAGGCCTTCCTTGCGGCCCAGGGAGATGCACTGGTTGAAGTACCGGATCGGGGTCTTCGGCACCTTCGTGCCGGTGAGGCGGGCCGCGATGGCGTCGGCGGCCTGCCAGGCGGTGGGGACGCCGGAGGCGCACGACATCCGCAGGGGCTTGTCGCCGGGGCCTGCGACCAGGGCGGCGTCGCCGATGGCGTACACGTCCGGGTGCGAGAGCGAGCGCATGGTCGCGTCGACGACGATCCGGCCGGTGCCGGAGACCTCCAGGGTGGTGGCCCCGGCGATCGGGTGGACCGCGAAGCCGGTCGTCCAGACGGTGGCCGCCGAGGGGAGCGACGCGCCGTCGGCGGTGGTGACGCGGTCGGGCGCCACCTCGGTCACGGCGCTGTGCTCGTGGACGGTGATGCCGAGCCCGTCGAAGACCTTCCGCACGTGCGTGCGGCCCTTGGGCGAGAGCCAGTCGCCGAGTTCGCCGCGGGCGGCGAGGTGGACGTCGAGGTCCGGGCGGGCCTCCGCGATCTCGGTCGCGGCCTCCAGGCCGGTGAGGCCGCCGCCGACGACGACCACGGGCTGCCCGGCCGCGAGGGCTGCCAGGCGCTCGCGCAGCCGGAGTGCGCCGGAGCGGTCCGCGATCTCGTGGGCGTGCTCGTCGGCGCCGGGGACGCCCTGGGTGCTCCAGCCGCTGCCGAGGGCGTAGACGAGGGTGTCGTAAGCCAGTTCCTCCGTGCTCTCCGCGTCGGCCACGGTGACGGTCCTGCGGTCGGCGTCGATGCCGGTGACCTTCGCGTACTTCAGGGAGACTCCGGTGCCCGCGAACATCTCGCTGAAGGGCCGGGGCCTGAGTTCCTGACCGACCGCCAGCTGATGCATCCGGACACGCTCGACGAAGTCGGGTTCGGCGTTGACGAGGGTGAGGGCGACGTCTTCGCGACGCAGCCGCTTGGCGAGGCGGCCGGCGGCGATGGCACCCGAGTATCCGGCTCCGAGGACGATGATGCGGTGCTGCTGCTGCATTTCCCTGCTCCTGTCTCGCGCGGTTTCCGCCCCTTGAACCGGGCAGCCCGCGGATTCCTGACAGGTGGAGGATGTGAGCCGCGTCACGGCGGGGTCAGAAGGCGGTGAACAGGGGTTCCCCGTGCTCGGAGGCCGCCCAGCGCCTGGTCGCGCGTGCGAGCTTGTCGGGGTTGACCTGGTTGCGGAACGCGGCGATGCCCTCGGGGGTGATCTCCGGGCACATGACGCCGATGACCCGTCCGTCGAGGACCGCGACGACGGCGGGGAGGCCGTTGGCGGTCGTGACGTGGACGTCGGGGGAGCCGCCCGCGATGTCGCGCTTGGCCTTGCTGGGCTTGAACAGGCCGCGCATGAACTTCGCGACCGCGAGCGCGCCCTCGAACGCCTTGGCGCGGGCCGGGATCTTGCCGCCGCCGTCGCCGACCGCGACGGCGTCCTCGGTGAGCAGCCGTACGAGCGGCTCGGTCCTGCCGCTGGTGGCGGCGGCGAGGAACTCCTCCACGATCCGGCGGGCGGTCGCCTCGTCGATCTCCGTCCGGGTCCTGCCGTCCGCGATGTGTGTCTTGGCCCGGTGGAAGACCTGCTGGGTGGCGGCCTCGGTGAGGTCGAGGATCTCGGCGATCTCGCGGTGCGGATAACCGAAGGCCTCCCGCAGCACGTACACCGCGCGCTCGTTGGGCGAGAGGCGTTCCATGAGGGTGAGGACGGCGTACGAGACCGAGTCGCGCTGCTCGACGGTCTCGGCCGGGCCGAGCATCGGGTCTCCGGCGAGCAGCGGCTCGGGCAGCCACTGGCCCACGTACGTCTCGCGCCGGGCCCGGGCCGAAGTGAGCTGGTTGAGGCACAGGTTGGTGAGGACCTTCGTCAGCCAGGCGTCGGGGACCTCGATCCGGTCCACATCGGCGGCCTGCCAGCGCAGGAACGTGTCCTGCACCGCGTCCTCGGCCTCGCTCGCGGAGCCGAGGAGGCGGTAAGCGATGGCCTCCAGGCGCGGCCTTGCGGCCTCGAACCGTTCCACATCCTGCGCGGTCAGGGGCATGGCCCGGATCCTAACGCGCACGGGGTGCGCCGGCCTCGGGACCCGCGCTCTCCGGCCTCGGGAGCCCGCACCTCCCCGGCGGCCCCCGCGCCCCCGGGCGTGTCACGCGGCGGTCGGCCGGATGTTCTGGTTGGCGCGGAAGAAGTTGTCCGGGTCGTAGGTGTGCTTGACCGCGGCCAGACGGTCGTAGGTCGTGCGGTACGTGGACCGGACGCGGTCCGGGGCCTCGGCCTCGCCGAGGAAGTTGACGTACGCGCCGCCCATGGAGTGGGGGTGCAGCTCGGTCCAGTAGTCGACGCACCACTGACGGATCAGGTCGGCGTTGGCGGGGTCGGGGTCGATGCCCGCGATGACACCGGACCACGTGGCGTCCCGGTAGGCCCAGGGTGTGGCGTCGGGGGCGACGCGGTGGGCCGCTCCGTCCACCGGGTACAGGTGCATCGTCGACAGGCCGGTGGGGAGCTCGCGGCCGTACTTCGCGTGCACCTCGATCGCCGCGTCGGAGATGGCGTCGAAGAAGTCGCCGCGCCAGTACCACTGGAGTCCCTTCGGGATCAGGCCGTCGAACATGGTCTGGAGGGCGGGGTACGGCATGGGGCTGGTGAAGTGGAAGGCCGGGGGCGCCGGGTCGTTGACCGCCGAGAGCGTCTCCTCCAGGTGGCCGGACGCAGGGTCGCCCGTGTAGCACCAGACGACGCCGCACATCTTCTGCCCGTGGATCTCCTCCGGGAACGGAGGCGCGGGCGGGACGGCCAGGAGGGCGAAGAAGCCGTACAGGTCGTCCGGTGCGGCGGGCAGGAAGTCGCGGTACCAGCGCAGCACCTCGGCCGTGCGGTCCACCGGCCAGACGGTCACCGCGACGCCGACCGTGTTCACCGGGTGCAGCCGGTACGTGAACGAGGTGACCACGCCGAAGTTGCCGCCGCCGCCGCGCAGCGCCCAGAACAGGTCGGGGTGCTCGGTCTCGGACGCGGTGACGAAGGTGCCGTCGGCGAGGACGACGTCCGCGGCGGTCAGGCTGTCGATCGTGAGTCCGTAGGCGCGGGTCAGATAGCCGTGCCCGCCGCCCAGGGTGAGGCCGCCCACGCCCGTGGTGGACATGATTCCGGCCGGCACGCCGAGGCCGAAGGTGTGGGTCGCGTGGTCCAGGTCGCCCAGCTGGGCGCCGCCGCCGACCTGCGCCGTCCCGGCGCCGGGATCGACGCGCACCGAGCGCATCGGGGAGAGGTCGAGGGTCAGGCCGTCCTCGATCAGGCACAGGCCGGGCCCGCTGTGTCCGCCGCCGCGCACGGCCAGGTCGAGGCCCTGGTCCTGGGCGAACGCGAGGGTGGCCCGTACGTCCGCGGCGTCCACGCATCCGGCGAGGGCGGCGGGGCGGCGGTCGATCATGGCGTTGTAGAGGCTGCGGCTCTCGTCGTAGTCCTCGTCCCCCGGCGTGAGGACCGGCCCCCGCAAGGTCGTGCGCAGGCTGTCGAGTGCAGTGCCGTCGATGCTGGTCATGGTCGAACACCTCTGAGACCCTGGGATCGAATCCACCACCTTCCAGTGTGACCCGGATCACATGGGTGGGCCATGTGTGGGAGCATGGCGGGTTCGTCCGTCCGTATCCACGTCCAGGAGTCCGGGAGTACGCCCATGGGATGGCAGTGCGCCGGCCTCCGCTGGCCCGACGAGCGGGGCGGGCCCGTGCTCGGCTGGCACAAGGGCCCGCGGACGCGGGGGAGCGCTCTGGCGTACGGGGCCGAGCTCGGATTCCGGGCCTCGGGGGCGCGGACCTGCGTCGGGGCGCGGGGGAACGCCTGCCCGGTGGCGGCCCCGGTTCCGGAGCGGAGCACGGGCGCGCGGTGCGCGGAGTGCGGGCGGCTGGACCGGGCGCATTCGGTGGCGGCCGACACGATTCCGGACGACCCCCGGACGTACCGCGTGTATCTCGCCTGGTTCGGGGCCGGGATGGTGAAGGTCGGGATCACCGCCGAGGAGCGGGGCGCGGCCCGGCTGCGGGAGCAGGGCGCGGTGGTGTTCAGCTGGCTGGGGCGGGGGCCCTTGATGGCCGCGCGACGGGCCGAGGAGGTGCTGCGGGCGGCCCTCGGGGTGCCGGACCGGATTCCGTACGCGCGCAAGCGGGCGGTACGGCTGGACCTTCCGGACCCGGCCGAGCGGGCCGCCGAGGTGGCGGAGCTGTACGGGCGGGCGGTGGCCCTCGAAGGGCGCGGCTGGCCCGAGGCGCTGGAGCGACTGCCGTGCGAGGCGGTCGACCACGCGGGGATCTTCGGCCTCTCCGCGATGGACCCGCCGGGCGGCCCGGTGCGGGCGGTGACCGGGCTCCTGGACGGGGGTGCGGTCGCCGGGCGGCTGGTCGCGGCGGCCGGGCCGGATCTGCATCTGGACGCGGGCGCGGACGGGATCGTCGTCGTGGACACCCGGCTGATGACCGGCTGGTCGCTGGAGGCGGCGGACGAGGGGGCCGGGGTGAGCGTGCCGACCGTCATCGTGGGGGGCGAGGCCGTGCAGAGCGGGCTGTTCTGACATCGTCGGGGTGTCATCGGACGAGGGGAGCGCGCCGGATGAGTGACGAACGCGATGACGTGGTGCGGTTCCGGGAGCAGCTCGGGCTTCCCGGGCTCATCGACGTGCACACGCATTTCATGCCGGAGCAGGTGCTGCGCAAGGTCTGGGCGTACTTCGACGCGGTCGGGCCGCTGACCGGGATGGAGTGGCCGATCACCTACCGGCAGGACGAGGACGAACGGCTCGCGCTGCTGCGTTCGTTCGGTGTGCTCCGGTTCACCTCGATGCTCTACCCGCACAAGGCGGGCATGGCCGCCTGGCTCAACGAGTGGGCCGTCGGGTTCGCCGGCCGGGCGCCCGACTGTCTGCACACCGCGACCTTCTTCCCGGAGGAGGGCGTGGAGAAGTACGTGGCGCAGGCCCTCGGGGCGGGGGCACGGGTCTTCAAGTCACACCTCCAGGTCGGGGCGTACGACCCGAACGATCCGCTGCTGGAACCGGTGTGGGGGCTGCTCGCCGAGGCCGGCGTCCCCGTCGTGATGCACTGCGGGTCCGGGCCGGCGCCCGGCAGGCACACCGGGCCGGAACCGGTCGGCAGGCTGCTGGCCCGCCACCCCCGCCTGCGGCTGATCGTGGCGCACATGGGGATGCCGGAGTACGCGGAGTTCCTGGCGCTCGCCGAGACGTACCGGGAGGTGCGGCTCGACACGACGATGGCGTTCACCGACTTCAGCGAGGGCTTCAGCCCCTTCCCGGCGGCCGCACGCGGGCGGCTCGCCGCGCTCGGGGACCGGATTCTGCTGGGCACCGACTTCCCGAACATTCCGTATCCGTACGCCCACCAGTTGCACGCCCTGGAGCGGCTGGAGCTCGGGGACGACTGGCTGCGCGCGGTCTGCCACGACAACGCGAAGGCGCTGTTCGACTGCTGAGGCCGCGGGTCCGGCGCGCGCGTGCCGGAGTCTGCTGCCTTTCTCAGGGAATTCACAGACTCGGGAAAGAACTCTCTCAGGGGCGTCTCAGAGGCTGTGCCCATGACGACGACGACCTCGCCCCAGGGGCGTACCGAACTGCTCAGGCCGGACCGGACCCCCGTCCGGGTCCTGGTCGTGGACGACGAGGCCCCGCTGGCCGAACTCCTCTCCATGGCACTTCGCTACGAGGGCTGGGAGGTCCGCAGCGCGGGGGACGGGGCCGGCGCCCTGCGCACGGCCCGGGAGTTCCGGCCGGACGCCGTGATCCTCGACGTGATGCTGCCCGACACGGACGGGCTCGCCGTGCTCGGCCGGCTGCGCCGGGAGCTCTCCGAGGTGCCCGTGCTCTTCCTGACCGCCCGGGACTCCGTGGAGGACCGGATCGCCGGACTCACGGCGGGCGGCGACGACTACGTCACCAAGCCGTTCTCCCTGGAGGAGGTCGTCGCCCGGCTGCGGGGACTGATCCGGCGGTCCGGCACGGCCGCGGTACGCAGCGAGTCGACGCTCGTCGTCGGCGACCTGATGCTGGACGAGGACAGCCACGAGGTGAGCCGGGGCGGCGCGAACATCCACCTCACCGCGACCGAGTTCGAGCTGCTGCGCTTCCTGATGCGCAATCCGCGCCGGGTGCTGAGCAAGGCGCAGATCCTGGACCGGGTGTGGAACTACGACTTCGGGGGCCAGGCCAACGTTGTCGAGCTCTACATCTCCTACCTGCGCAAGAAGATCGATGCCGGCCGGACGCCGATGATCCACACCCGGCGAGGGGCCGGGTATCTGATCAAGCCCGGTGAGTAGGCGCGTGCACCACCGGTGCGCGGGGAGCGGCCGCGTGGCACGGCTGCGGAGGGGACCGTGGACGCTGCGGACCCGGCTCGTCGTCTCCGCGGTGTCGCTGATCGCGGTCGTCGCGGCCGTGATCGGCACGGTCACCGCCATCGCCTTCCACACCTACATGTACGGGAAGCTGGACGGCCAGCTCCGCGACATCGCCGTCCGGGCCGAGCGGATGCCGGGTGCGCCCCTTCCCGGCGGGCCCAAGGACAGGGAACCGCTCGGCTTCATCGGGATGGGCGGCCAGCCGCTCAAGACGTTCGGCGCGCTCTACGACCACGGCGACGTCACCGATTCGGTGCTCGTGAAGGACGGCGGGCCCGACGCGAGGGAGAACACCGCGCCCCTGACCGCCGCGCAGCAGGCCGCCCTGGAGGCGGCCCACGTCCCCGCGGACCGCGAGGCGCACGACGTCGAGCTGCCCGGCCTGGGGGGCTACCGGGTCCGGGTCACCGCCCCCGCGAGCGACGGTACGACGGTCCTGGTCGGCATCCCCACCACCGAGGTGAGCCGGGCCCTCACCACGCTCGTCCTCGTCGAGGTCTGCGTCACCGGGGCCGGGCTGATCGCCGCCGGGATCGCGGGCGCCGCCATGGTCGGCGTCGCCCTGCGGCCGCTGCGCCGGGTCGTCGCCACGGCCACGCGCGTCTCCGAACTCCCGCTCCACAGCGGTGAGGTGGCGCTCCTCGAGCGCGTCCCGGACGCCGAGGCGGATCCGCGCACCGAGGTCGGCCAGGTGGGCGCGGCCCTCAACCGCATGCTGGGGCACGTCGGTTCGGCCCTGGACGCGCGGCAGAAGAGCGAGATGCGGGTACGCCAGTTCGTCGCCGACGCCAGCCACGAGCTCCGCACCCCGCTCGCCTCGATCCGCGGGTACGCCGAACTCACCCGGCGCGGCAGGGAGAACACCGGTCCCGACACCCGGCACGCACTCGGGCGGATCGAGTCCGAGGCGCAGCGCATGACGGGCATGGTGGAGGATCTGCTGCTGCTCGCCCGGCTGGACGCGGGCCGGCCGCTCAGTTACGAGAGCACGGATCTCCTCCCGCTCGTCGTCGACGCGGTGAGCGACGCCCGTGTCACGGGGCGCGCCGCCGCCGGGGACGGATCCGGTCCCGCTCATCACTGGCGGCTGGAGCTTCCAAAGACGCCCGCGACCGTACGCGCCGACCCGACCAGGATCCAGCAGGTCCTGGTCAACCTGCTCGCCAACGCCCGTACGCACACCCCGCCCGGGACCACGGTCACGGCCAGGGTGCTCGCGGAGGCCGGGAACCCCTGGGTGACCCTGGAGGTCCGGGACGACGGACCGGGCATCTCCCCGGAGCTGCTGCCGCACGTCTTCGAGCGGTTCGCGCGCGGGGACGCCTCGCGCTCCCGGCACGCCGGGTCGACGGGGCTCGGGCTCGCCATCGTGCGGGCCGTCGTCACCGCGCACGGCGGGACCGCCGAGGTGCGTTCGGCGCCGGGTGACACGGTGTTCGCCGTCCACCTGCCCGCGGACGGCGTCCCCCGGGTGGCGGCCGGTCCGTACTCACAGCCGGACCACAGGCTCACCACACGGGCGTGACAGCGCGGTTGGCGAGTGTCGGTCCCATGCGAACCGACACCCCCTGGAGCACCTTGCCGGCCCGGGACCACCTCCTGGCCGGCGCGGACGACGCGGCAGGCGCCCCCGTACTCGATGTGGTGGTCCCCGTCTACAACGAGGAGAAGGACCTGGAGCCGTGCGTGCTGCGGCTGCACGAGCATCTGACGCGCACCTTCCCCTACGCCTTCCGGATCACCGTCGCGGACAACGCGAGCACCGACCGGACGCCCGAGGTGGCGCAGCGGCTCGCCCGCTCGCTGCCCCGGGTGCGCGCCCACCGGCTGGAGGAGAAGGGACGCGGGAGGGCGCTGCGCACCGTTTGGTCGCACTCCGACGCCCCGGTCCTCGCCTACATGGACGTGGACCTGTCCACCGACCTCAACGCGCTGCTCCCGCTGGTCGCGCCGCTGATCTCCGGTCATTCGGACCTGGCCATCGGCTCGCGACTGGCGCGCAGTTCGCGGGTGGTGCGGGGGACGAAGCGGGAGTTCATCTCGCGGGCCTACAACATCATCCTGCGTTCGTCGCTGGCCGCCCGGTTCAGCGACGCCCAGTGCGGATTCAAGGCGATCCGGCGGGAGGTCGCGCAGCGGCTGCTGCCGATGGTCGAGGACACCGGCTGGTTCTTCGACACCGAGATGCTGGTGCTCGCCGAGCGGGCCGGGCTGCGCATCCACGAGGTGCCGGTCGACTGGGTCGACGACCCCGACACGACGGTCCACCTCGTGCGGACCGCCACCGAGGACCTGAAGGGCGTGTGGCGGGTGGGGCGCGCCCTGGCCGTCGGGGCGCTGCCGCTGGACCGTCTCGCGCGGCCCTTCGGCGACGACCCGCGCGACCGCGGGATCGGCGGGGTGCCGCGCGGGCTGGCCCGGCAGCTGGTCGGCTTCTGCGTCGTGGGAGCCCTCTCGACGCTCTGCTACCTCATCCTGTACTCCCTCTTCCGGCAGGGCGCCGGCCCGCAGAGCGCCAACGGCGGCGCGCTGCTGGTGTCGGCCGTCGCCAACACGGCAGCCAACCGGAGGCTCACCTTCGGGGTGCGCGGCCGGGGCGGGGCCGTACGCCACCAGGCGCAGGGCCTCGTCGTCTTCGCCATCGGCCTCGCGCTGACCAGCGGTTCGCTCGCCGCCCTCGGCGCGGCGTCGGGGTCGCCGTCGCACGGCACCGAACTCGCCGTGCTGATCGCGGCCAACCTCGCGGCGACGGTGCTGCGGTTCCTGCTCTTCCGCGCCTGGGTCTTCCCGGACCGCGACCGGGGCGGTGACGCGCCCCACCGGGCGGACGGCCCGGCACCCCGCCCCGCCGCTGCGGCAAACAGCCCGGCCGACGACACCCACCACGAACCGAGGAACGTCCGATGACCACGCTCGACCACCTCCCGGCCCCGCCCCAGAGCGCGGCGGGCCACGCACGCACCGGCCCCTCCCTGGCGCACCGCGTGTGGCGCGGCAGGCCCGAGGACCCCCGCTGGGTGCGCCCGGTCTTCCTCGCCACGCTGCTGGTCATCACCCTGGCGTACCTGTGGAACCTCAGCGCCTCCGGCTACGCCAACTCCTTCTACTCCGCCGCCGTGCAGGCCGGCAGCCGGAGCTGGAAGGCGTTCTTCTTCGGCTCGCTGGACTCCGCCAACGCCATCACCGTCGACAAACCCCCGGCCACGCTCTGGCCGATGGCGCTGTCCGTGCGGATCTTCGGCCTGAGCTCCTGGGCGATCCTCGCCCCGCAGGTCCTGATGGGGGCGGCGACGGCCGGGGTGCTCTACGCCTCCGTACGCCGCCGGTTCAGCGCGGCCGCCGGGCTGATCACCATGGCGGTGTTCGCGCTCACGCCCGTCGCCGCGCTGATGTTCCGCTTCAACAACCCGGACGCGCTGCTCGCGCTGCTGATGACCGTCACCGTCTGCTGCGTGCTGCGCGCGATGGAGAACGGCCGCACGAAGTGGCTGGTCTGGGCGGGTGTCGCGGTCGGTCTGGCGTTCCTGTCGAAGACCTTGCAGGCGTTCCTGATCCTGCCGCCGCTCGCGGTGCTGTACGCGGTGTGCGCACCGGTCCCCGTCCGCAGGAGGTTCGGCCAGCTGGGCCTCTCGGCGCTCGCGATGGCCGTGGCCGGCGGCTGGTGGGTGGCGATCGTCGAACTGTGGCCCGCCTCCTCGCGTCCGTACATCGGCGGCTCGCAGAACAACTCGTTCCTGGAGCTGACCTTCGGCTACAACGGGCTCGGCCGCATCAACGGCGAGGAGACCGGCAGCGTCGGCGGTGGTGGTGGCGGTGGCGGCGGTGGTGGTCAGTGGGGCGCGACCGGCATCGGCCGGATGTTCAACTCCGAGATCGGCGGCCAGATCTCCTGGCTGCTGCCCGCCGCGCTGATCCTGCTGGCCGCGGGCGTCTGGCTGACCTGGAGGACGAAGAGGACGGACACGGCCCGGGCGGCCTTCCTGGCCTGGGGCGGCTCGCTGCTGATGACCGCGGCCGTGTTCAGCTTCATGGCCGGCATCTTCCACCAGTACTACACGGTGGCCCTGGCCCCCTACGTCGCGGCGCTGACCGGCATGGGCGCCACGGTGCTCTGGGAGGAGCGGGCCCGCTGGTGGGCGGGTGCCGCGCTCGCGGTCACGGTGGGCGCGACGGCTTACTGGTCGTACGTGCTGCTGGGGCGGACCCCGGACTACCGGCCGTGGCTGCGGCCGACGGTGCTCGTCGCCGGGATCGCCGCCGCGCTCGGTCTGCTGCTCGTGTCCCGGCTGGGGCGCCGACTGGCGCTCGCCGCCGTCGGTCTGGGCTTTGCCGCGTCGCTGGCGGGGCCGGTTTCGTACACCGTGAGCACGCTGAACACCGGGCACCAGGGGTCGATCGTCACGGCGGGGCCGTCCTCCGGAGGAATGGGCGGACCCGGCGGCCGAGGCCCCGGTGGCGGGGGCGGTGTGCGGCCTCCCGGGCAGGGCAACCGGCAGGGTGCCCAGCCGGCCGGCGGCATGGGGCAGCCGCCGACCGGGACCCCGCCCGGCCAGGTGGGAGGCGGGGGACAGACGCAGGGCGGCGGAGCCGGCACCACGCGGACGGGGCAGCAGCCCGGCGCCATGCCCGGCACGGGCGAGCGCACCGGCGGAGGCGGCGGCATGGGCGGACTGCTCAACGGCGCGTCGGTCGGCGCCGGGGCGAAGAAGCTCCTGGAGACGGACGCCGACGACTACACCTGGGCCGCGGCGGCCATCGGCTCGCAGAACGCCGCCAGTTACCAACTCGCCACCGGTGAGCCGGTGATGGCGATCGGCGGCTTCAACGGAAGCGACCCGTCCCCGACGCTCTCCCAGTTCAGGAAGTACGTCGAGGACGGCCGGATCCACTACTTCGTCTCCGGCGGCCAGGGCGGCGGCATGGGCGGCAGCGGAAGCTCGTCGCAGATCTCCTTGTGGGTGGAGGAGAACTTCAAGGAGGTCACGGCCGGCAGCGCCACCTTCTACGACCTGACCCGGCCGAAGACCGGCTGACCACGGAAGAACGGCCGCGGACCGGGTCACGGCTGCCGACCGGGCACCCGCTGACGCACGGGGAGCGGCTGACGTACGAGGAGCGGCCGACAGCCGCCGGGGCTCAGCGCCTCAGCAGCAGGTCCGCGACGACAGGGCGGTGGTCCGAGGCGAGTGTCCCGGCCACCGCCGCGTCGCGTACCCGCACGGTGTTCTTCGAGACCGCCACGTAGTCGATCCGCTTCACCGGGTTCAGCGCCGGGTAGGTCGGACCGCCCGGCTCGGCGTCGTCGAGGGTCTCCCACAGCGGGGCCAGCTCCGGCGCGGCGGGCGCCGCGTTGAAGTCGCCGAGCAGGATCTGGTGCACGGGCCGCCGCTCCGACTCCTGGTCCTGCGCCATGATCCGGCGGGTGTCGGCCACCTGGGCGGTCCGGACCGACGGGTCACCTCGGTAGTCGAGGTGCGTCGCGTACACGTGCACCGGAACTCCCTTCACCCGGAGCACCACTTCGCCGAAGCCGGGCGCGGGAGCCGGGACCGGGTTCGGGTCCTGGGTGGAGAGCCGGGTGATGTCGTGGTTCTCCGCGCTCACGATCCGGTACCGGGAGAGCACCGCCACGCCGAACTCGCGTCGCGGGGCGCCCGGGGCCGCCGGGTCGAGGCTGTAGATCGGTGCGAACGACACCTGCATGCCCAGCCGCTGAGCCAGTTCGGCCGCCAGATCGCGGCCCTGGCTGCGGTCGCCCCAGTGGACGTCGACCTCCTGGAGCCCGATCACATCCGCGTCCAGCGAGCGGAGCTCGGCCGCCTGCCGGTCGAGATCGAAGACGTTGTCCATGCCGGCCCCCGCATGGATGTTGTACGTGACGACACGCAGCGGGACCGACTGCCCCCGACCGTGCCCCGCGGCCGCCGCGGGAGGCGCGAGGGCCGCCCCCAACAGGCCGGTGACCAGCAGGACTTCCACCGTACGACGACGCAGTGACATACCACTCCAGTCCTTGTCGGATCAGCGACCGGAAACCTACCGCGCAAAAGCCGGTTGTAGGCGTACCCGGCACAGCTATACGGTGTACAGCGCTTGCCCTGTACACCGTATAAGACCCTGTCCGAACCGTCTGGGAGTCCGTATGACAGCAACCTCGGCCGAGCCGAACCACCTCTCGGCGCCGAGCCATCCGCAACGCTGGCTGATCCTCGGCGTCATCTGCCTCGCCCAGCTCACCGTGCTGCTCGACAACACCGTCCTCAACGTCGCGATCCCCTCCCTCACCCGGGAACTGGACGCCTCCACCGCCGACGTGCAGTGGATGATCAACGCCTACTCGCTCGTCCAGTCGGGACTGCTGCTGACCGCCGGCAGCTCGGCCGACCGCTACGGGCGCAAGAAGATGCTGATCGCCGGGCTCGCCCTGTTCGGGATCGGCTCGCTGGTCGCCGGGCTCGCCCAGTCGTCCGCGCAACTGATCGCCGCCCGCGCCGGCATGGGCATCGGCGGAGCGCTGCTGATGACCACGACCCTGGCCGTCGTCGTCCAGATCTTCGACGCCACCGAGCGGGTGAAGGCCATCGGCATCTGGTCGACCGTCAGCTCGCTCGGCTTCGCCGTCGGCCCGCTGATCGGCGGGGTCATGCTGGACCACTTCTGGTGGGGCGCGATCTTCCTGATCAACATCCCCGTGGCGGTGATCGGCCTGGTCGCCGTCGCGCGGCTGGTCCCCGAGTCGAAGAACCCGAGCGGCGAGCGCCCCGACCTGCTCGGCGCGCTGCTCTCCACCGTCGGGATGGCCGCGGTCGTGTACGCGATCATCTCCGGACCGGGACACGGCTGGACGTCGGGCCGGGTGCTGCTCACCGCCTTCGTCGGCGTGGCCGTCCTCACCGGCTTCGTGCTGTGGGAGCTGCACATCCCCTACCCGATGCTGGACATGCACTTCTTCCGCAACCAGCGGTTCATCGGCGCCGTCGCGGGCGCGATCCTCGTCGCGTTCGGGATGGGCGGCTCGCTCTTCCTGCTCACCCAGCAGCTCCAGTTCGTGCTCGGTTACGGCCCGCTGGAGGCCGGCCTGCGCACGGCACCGCTGGCGCTGAGCGTCGTCGCGCTCAACCTCACCGGGCTGGGTGCCCGGCTGGTGCCCAGGCTCGGCACGCCCGTCACCATCGCCTGCGGGATGGGGCTGCTCGCCGCGGGACTGGCCGCGGTCGCGCTGCTGGGCGGGGACGGCTACGGCGGGACACTCCTCGGCCTCGTCGTGATGGGCGCGGGCATCGCGCTCGCCATGCCCGCCATGGCCAACGCGATCATGAGCGCCATCCCGCCCGAGAAGGCCGGCGTCGGCGCCGGCGTCAACGGCACCCTCGCCGAATGCGGCAACGGCCTCGGTGTCGCGGTCCTCGGCGCGGTCCTGAACTCCCGGTTCGCGGCGCTCGTCCCGTCGGCCGTCGGCGCCGCCTCGCTGCCCGCCGCCCTGGCCGCCGCGAGCGGGGAGGACGAGCGGCAGCGGATCACGGACGCCTTCTCCTCGGGCCTGGAGACCAGCATGCTGGCCGGGGCCGTGGCCGTCCTGGCCGGCGGTCTGCTGGCCGCGGTGCTGCTGCGCCGGGCCGAGCGGGGAGAATCGGACCGGGCTCAACCGGCCGCGGCGGCGGCATAGCATCAGGCGGGGCCTACCGGACTGTTCTGCTCCGCTTGTGGGCAGGCGGTACGCATCCGGTGGGCCCGCCGGCGAGACGAGGGAGTGCGCCATGGTGTCCGCGGCCGACCGCGCGAAGGACCCTGCCCGGACCAGCGTGTGGCTGAACCACCGGCCACCGTCGCGCGCCCGGAAATCGGACCAGCCCGCAGGTCTCGACCGCGACAGGATCACCGCGGCGACGGTCCGGCTGCTGGACGCCGAGGGCCTCGCCAAGTTCTCCATGCGCCGGCTCGCCGCCGAACTGAAGGTCACGGCGATGTCCCTGTACTGGTACGTCGACACCAAGGACGACCTGCTGGAACTGGCCCTCGACGCGGTCTTCAGCGAGATCGACCCGCCCTCGGACGAGGGCCCGTGGGAGACCCGGCTGCGGGCGCTGGCGACCGCCTACCGGCAGCTGCTCGTCCGGCACCTCTGGGTCTCGCCGCTCATCGGCAAGTTCCTCAACATGGGTCCGCACGCGATGCTCATGGCGTACGCGCTCCAGGACGTGATCCGTGCGACCGGCCTCCCCCTGGGACGGCAGACCGGCGCGCTCTCGGCGGTCTTCCAGTTCGTCTACGGATTCAGCACCGTCGAGGGCCAGTTCGCCCAGCGCAGCGCCGAGGCGGGGCTCAGCCAGGACGAGTACTTCCAGCAGGCGATGTCGGCCATCCAGGGACAGCCGCAGTTCGGCCCGATCGTGGAGAACTCGCAGGAACTCATCGCGGCCCGCGGCGCCGACACCGTCCAGGAGATGCAGGACCGCGACTTCGCGTTCGCGCTCGACCTGCTGATCGCGGGGATCGACGCGATGCGCGAGCGGGAGCGGTCACCGGAGGCGGACGAGGACCGTACCCGCCCCCGTCAGTAGCCGCGCTCCGTGTCCACGGCGAGCGCCGGAAGGCGTCCCGCCGACAGTTCCGCCAGGCAGGCGGTGAAGTCCGTGACGACGTCCTCGTCCGCCGTGATGCCGGCGGAGTGCGAGGTGATCACCGTACGGGGAAGCCGCCAGCAGGGGTCCCCGGGCGCGGCGGGCTCCTCGGGCAGCACGTCGAGCACCGCCCGCCCCACCGATCCCGCGTGCAGCGCCGCCTCCAGCGCCGCCAGGTCCACGGTCGCCCCCCGGCCCACGTTGACGAAGGTGGCCCCGCCCATGGACGCGAACCGGTCCGCCCCGAAGTAACCGGCCGTCGCGTCCGTCAGGGGCAGCGCGGCGATCACCCAGCGGGCGGACACCGGTTCGTCCGCCACGGCGACCGCGTCGAAGCCCGGCGGCGCCTCGCGCGGGGTGCGGACCACGCCCACCGTCCGGATGCCGCAGGCCCGCAGCAGCCCGGCGACGGCCGAGCCGATCCGTCCGGTGCCGTGCACCACCGCCGTCTGCCCGGCCGCGAGCTCCGAAGGGATGCGGCGCCAAGCGCCACGGGCGTGCTGCGCGGCGAACTCCGGGACCGACTGGCACTCGGCCAGCACCCAGGCCAGCACGTACTGCGCGATCCGCTCGCCCATCCGGCCCACCGTCCGGGTCAGCAGCGCGTCGGCGGGCCACGGTCCGGCGCCCAGCAGAGCGTCGGTACCGGCGTTCACGCTGTGGAACCACACCAGGCCGTCCCCACGCAGCGCGTCGGGCAGTGCGGCCCCCACGTACACATAGGGACCGCCGTCGGCGGAGCCGTCGCGCTCCACGGGCCGCCCGGCCGCCCGCCCCAGGGCCTCGGCCGCTTCGGGGCCGACCTCGGGGCCGGCCAGCAGGCGGGTGTGCGCGAGCAGTCCGGGCGGCGGCGCGGAGACAGCCACCCGGTCAGCCGTCCGAGGCCAGGTGCGCCGGGAAGCCGCCCGTGGCGATCGGCCCCCACCGCTCGGGGGTGATCCGGATGATCGACTTGCCCTGCTTCACCATCGCCGCCCGGTACTCGTCCCAGTCGGGGTGTTCCCCCGAGATGTTCCGGAAGTACTCCACGAGCGGCTCGACCGAATCCGGGGAGTCGATCACCTCGGCCGAGCCGTCGATCTGCACCCAGGGCCCGTTCCACTCGTCGGACAGGACGATCACGCTCACCCGCTCGTCCCGCTTCGCGTTGCGGGTCTTGGCCCGCTCCGGGTACGTCGAGACGACGATCCGGCCCGCGTCGTCGACGCCGCAGGTGAGCGGGGAGCCCTGGGGGCGGCCGTCGGACCGGGTGGTCAGCAGGATCGCCCGGTGCCGGGGCCGTACGAACACCAGCAGGTCGTCGAGTCCCACGGCGGTGTTGGTCGCGATGTTCGATGCCATGGACCCGACCCTACGACCGCCGGTCAGACGGCCGGCAGGGAATCGCCCTGCACGGCCTGGATGTCGAGCTCCACCCGCAGCGTCGTGCCGATCGCCGAGATGCCCGCCTGGACGACCTGGTTGTAGTTCATCGCGAAGTCGTCGCGGCGCAGCTCGGCCGTGGCGCGGAACGCCGCGCGGACGCCGCCCCACGGATCGGGGCCGGTGCCGAGGTAGCTGAGGTCCAGGTCGACCGGGCGCTCCACGCCGTGCAGCGACAGTGCGCCGTGCACGGTCCAGCGGTCGGGGCCGGCCGGGGTCAGACCGCTGGAGCGGTAGGTGATGTCCGGGAAGCGGTCCGTGTCGAGGAAGTCCGGGGACCGCAGGTGCTTGTCCCGCATGCCGTTGCCGGTGTCGATGCTCGCCGCGTCGATGACCGCGTCCACGCGGGAGTGCGCGACGTCCTCGGCGATCTCGATCCGGCCGCCGAAATCGGTGAACCGGCCGTGCACGCTGGAGATCCCGAGGTGCTGGGCGACCGCGCCCACCGAGGAGTGCGCCGGATCCAGCGACCAGGCGCCCGGCGGCGGCAGCTCCACGCCGCCCTGGCGCGCCAGCACCACCGTGCCGGCCTCGACCCGGCCGCTCGCCGTGACGAGGGCGGTGGAGGCGGCGGGGGCGTACCCGACCGCCGTCACGATCACGGTGTACGCCCCGGCGGACAGCAGCCCGTCGGTGCGCACCGCCCCGTCCTCGTCGGCGGCGGCCCGCAGCACCTGCGTACCGGTCATGTCGGTGACCGTCACGACCGCGTGCTGGACGGCCCAGCCGTCCCGCGTGCGTACCTGTGCGCGAAGTCCCATCCCGTTTTCTCTCCTTGCGTCCTTGCTCAATGGCCCGCCCGCTCCCGGAACGGGTCACTCAATGAGTCGGGCCCCGGGGCGGGGACGGCAGGCCGTCCCCTGCCTGCCGTCCCCACCGCCGGGGCCCATTTTCCGCCGGCCCGGACAGCCTCTCCGCTCGAAGTGCCGTCCCGCCAGGGGTCCTACGTGTCCGGGAGTGTCCCCGGACGGGTCACTCGCCCGGGTGGGCGAGCTCGATGTCGTGGCCGTCGACCCCGCGACCGGCCACGGTCAGGGAGCCGGCCACCGGCGGGTAGCCGGTCGCGATGACCGAGTACTCGCCCGCGTCCAGGTCGGCGAAGGCGTACGCCCCGTCGTCCCCGGTCGTCGAGGTGGCGACCACGTTGCCGGCCGCGTCGACGAGCGTGACCCGCGCGTCGGGCAGCGGCCGCCGACCGGAACCGGCGCGCACGACGCCCTGCACCAGCGCACCGGACTGGAGCGCGACGTCGACCCGGGTGACACCCTGGCCGCCGATCTCCACCGGCAGCGCCAGCGGACGGAAGCCGACCGCGTTGACCGCGACGGTCACCGCTCCGGGGACCAGCTCACCGAAGGTGAACTCGCCCGCGTCGCCCGACTTGCCGGTGGCCAGCACGTCGCCGCGCACATCGGTCACGATGACCATGGCGCCCTCGACCGGCGTACCGCCCTCGGCGGCCCGCACGGTCCCGGCCAGGCCGCTCGTACCGGCGAGCAGGATGTCGTACGTGAGCGGCTCGTCGCCGACGACGACGGTCGAGGCCTGCGGCTGGAAGCCGTCGGCGGACGCGATCAGCACGTACGAACCGGCGCCCGGGGCGTCGAGACCGTAGCTGCCGTCGGCCTGCGCGGCGGAGATGCCCAGCTGCCGGCCGCCCAGCGAGATCAGCGTGACGGCCGCCCGGTCGACGGGCGCGCCCTCGGCGCCGCGCACCACACCGCGGACCGCGGTGCCCTGCACGGCCGCCGGCGGGGCTGCCGGCGCGTCCTCCTGGGTGGCCACGGCGTTGACGCCGGCGGCTGCCTCGGAGACCTGCCCGGTCGTACCGGACGGAGCCTTGGCGAGCTCCACGGTCTCGGCCGGAGCCGGGGCGTCGTTGGCCGCGTTCGTCCTCAGCGCGACTTCCTTGATGAAGATCGTGATCAGGAAGGCGACCAGCGCGGCCGGAGCGGCGTACAGGAAGACGTCACCGACGCCGTGCCCGTAGGCGGCCTCCACGACCGTGCGGAACGGCGCGGGCAGCGCGTCCAGGTCGGGGATGCCCCCGCCGCCGGTGCCGCCGTGGCCCAGGGCCGCGCCCTGAGGGCCGAGGTCCGCGAGACCGTCCTTCACGTAGTGCGTGACCCGGTTCGCCATCACGGCGCCCAGCGCGGAGACGCCGATGGCGCCACCGAGCGAACGGAAGAACGTGACGACGGAGCTGGCCGAACCGAGGTCCGCCGGGTCGACCTGGTTCTGCGTGGCGAGCACCAGGTTCTGCATCATCATGCCGATGCCGAGACCCATCACGAACATGAAGATCGCGATGTGCCAGTACTCGGTGTCGTACCGGATGGTGCCGAGCAGGCCGAGGCCGGCCGTGATCAGGAAGCCGCCGCTGACCAGCCAGGCCTTCCAGCGGCCCGTCTTGGTGATGACCTGGCCCGACACGGTCGAGGACAGGAACAGACCCGCGATCATCGGGATCGTCATCACACCGGACATCGTCGGCGACTTGCCGCGCGCCAGCTGGAAGTACTGGCTGAAGAAGACGGTGCCCGCGAACATCGCGACGCCGACGAAGAGCGAGGCGAGCGAGGCCAGGGTGATCGTCCGGTTGCGGAAGAGCCGCAGCGGGATGATCGGCTCACTGGCCCGGGACTCGGTGAAGACGAAGAGCAGCCCCAGGACCACGGAGCCCGCGAGCATCGCGCCGGTCTGCCAGGACATCCAGTCGTACTTGTCGCCCGCGAAGGTGACCCAGAGGAGCAGCAGCGAGACGGCGGCGCTGATGAAGAAGGCGCCGGTCCAGTCGACCTTGACCTCGCGCTTGACGACCGGGAGCTTCAGGGTCTTCTGGAGCACGACGAGAGCGATGGCCGCGAACGGCACACCCACGTAGAAGCACCAGCGCCAGCCCATCCAGCTGGTGTCGGTGATGACACCGCCGAGCAGCGGGCCGCCGACGGTGGCGATGGCGAAGACCGCGCCGAGGTAGCCGCTGTAGCGGCCGCGCTCGCGCGGGGCGATCATCGCGGCCATCACGATCTGGGCGAGGGCGGAGAGACCGCCGACGCCGATGCCCTGCACCACACGGCAGACGATCAGCATGCCGCTGCTGGTCGAGAGACCGGCGACGACCGATCCGGCGACGTAGATGACGAGGGCTATCTGGACCAGCAGCTTCTTGCTGAACAGGTCGGAGAGCTTGCCCCACAGCGGGGTGGTCGCGGTCATGGCCAGCAGCGAGGCCGTGACGACCCAGGTGTAGGCGCTCTGGCCGCCGCCGAGGTCGGAGATGATCTCCGGCAGGGCGTTGGTGACGACGGTGGACGACAGAATCGCGACGAACATGCCGAGCAGCAGCCCGGTGAGCGCTTCCATGATCTGCCGGTGTGTCATCGGCACGCCGTTGGAGGGGTCGTTCCCCCCGTGCTTGGCGTGGCCGCCCCGCACACCGGTTGGTGTGGTCGTAGCCATTTAAATCCTTGTCTTTGCTTCTGTTACACGGGTGTACGGGTGTACGAGCCGTCGTGGCTGTCGGTGGGCCGGGGGCGGCAGTCGCCGCTGTGCTTCCCCGGGGCACACCCGCCGGCGCCGCGACAGGAGAAGCTGTCGCGCAGCCGGGCCAGCAACGTGTTGAGCTGTCCGACCTCGTCGTCGGACCAGTCCTGAAGGTTGTGGGCGAACATCTCGGTCGTCCGGCAGTTCAGCTCACCGAGCACTCCCTCGCCCGCGGGCGTCAGCCGCAGGATGCGGGAGCGCTTGTCCGCCGGGTCGGGGGACCGCTCGATCCAGCCGCGTTCCGCCACATGGGCGACGTGCCGGCTGGTCACCGACATGTCGACGGCGAGGAGCTCGGCCAGTCTGCTGATCCGTATCTCGCCGTGCTGACTCAGCAGAGCCAGTACGGCCGCCGAGCCGGCGGGGCATTCGGCGGGGAGGATGCGGGCCAGGCCCCGTTTGACGGCGCCGACTGCGCTGAGCTGCCGGGCCAGTTCTTCGTACTGACTCCGCGCGGCCACGGGACCCCCAGACATCTCGCCGGTCATCTTGTTGCTTAGGGCAACCATAGAAGCTGTTGGTTGCTGCAGGCAAACGAAGAGGGGCTTGCAGAAGTAAAGGAAGGCAAAAGGCTGTGTAGGGCGCGGGTCAAACACCCAGCGTGTGCGGTGCGCGTGCGCCGGATGTGGCGTGCGCCACCTCGGGGGAGGAGCGGGGGGCGCTTCGACGGCCGGGTCGGGGCCGTCGCCGCCGGCTGCTTGGGGTGTCCGTGCGGCGGGGTGGGGTCGACGCTGCCGGGGGTCCGGGGTGGCCCGTGGGGTGGGGTGGGGTCGACGTCGCCGGGGGTCCGGGGGTCCGGGTGCCGGTGCGGGTCGACGTCGCCGGGTGTCCGTGTCCGGGGTGGCCCGTGCGGTGGGGCTCGGCCCCGTCGGGTGTCCGGGGGTCCGGGTGCCCGTGCGGCCGGGGCGGGTCGACGTCGCCGGGTGTCCGTGTCCGGGGTGGCCCGTGCGGCTGGTTCGGGGCCGGCGCTGCCGGTTGCCGGGGGTGGTCCGTGCGGCCTGCGTTCGGCCGGACGTCTTCCGTACTCCTCCTTACTTCTCCGTCCTTCTCCTTCACCGGTTCCCCGGTTATGGCCGTGCGCCTTCACCGCCCGGGGGTTGGGCCGTTGCGCCGAGTTCGCTAGGGTCCTGCGACATGGCACACAATCCCCACGCTCCGCAGGGTCCCGAGGGCAACAGCGACCCGGCAGGCAACACCCAGATGTTCCGCGCCTTCGTCGACGAGGGCGAGCCGCAGCGCCGGCAGCAGCCCGCCGCCGTGTCCTCCGGACCGAGGACCGGGCTCATCGTCGGCATCGTCGCCGTGATCGTCGTGCTCGGCGCCGTCGCCTGGCTCGCCCTCGGCTGACCGGCCCTCAGGCCGCGTCGCAGTCCCCCGTCACTTCCAGACGGCGGTCACGTCCCGGGTCTCGACCCGCATGCCCAGGGGCACCCGCCAGGCGTCCACACAGACGGTGTACGTCCTCTTCCGCGCCGCTCCCGCGCCGATCGGCACGGGCAGCGGCGCTGTCGATTCCCGGGTCGCCCAGTCGATCCCCAGCGCGCCGATGATGTGCGTGGCGAACGTGACGGTGCCCGAGCGTGCCGGTGAACCGCCGGTGTTGCGGAATTCCAGGGTCACCTTCTCGCACCACCGCTCGTCCGCCGCCGCGCGCACGGGCACGCCGGCCACGACGACGGCGGGCCCGGCGGGGGCGGGTGAGCCGGGCGCGGACGGGGACGCGGGGGCGTCGGGCGGCGTGGAGTTCGCGGAGCCGCCCGACGGACCGGAGCTCCTCGGCGGTGTACCGCTCGTGGGACGGGCTCCTGGGGCCGCCGGAGTCCCTGCCGGGCGCCCGGACGCCCCGGGGTGTGCGGGCGCCGTACCGGCACCCCCGGAAGCTCCCGTACCGCCGTCCCGCGCCGAGGCGCCGGCGGTGGCACCGGCCGAGGCGCCGGCCGAGGATCCGGGCGACGGCGAGCCGCCCGAAGGTTCCCCCGCCCCTTTCCCGCCTCCGTCACCGGCCCCGTCCAGCGGGATCAGAGTGACCTTCCCCGAGGGCGCCACCGCGCCGGAGGGCGACCGGCCCCGGCCCGCCGCGGCCGCGCCGACCGCCGTGTAGCCGTCGCCCGCCCCGTCTCCACAGCCCGCCAGGACGCCGCCCAGACACAGCACGGCCGCCGAGGCGGCGATCGCTGTGCCCCGGCGGCCGGGCCGGCCGAACGTCTGACGTCGCATCGCGACAGTGTGTCTGACGGTTAGTCAATTCGGAACCCCTGAGCGGGGTGTCCGGATCAGTCGGCGATGAGCCCCTCCCTGAGCTGGGCGAGCGTGCGGGTCAGCAGACGCGAGACGTGCATCTGCGAGATGCCGACCTCCTCGCCGATCTGCGACTGGGTCATGTTGGCGAAGAACCGCAGCATGATGATCTGGCGTTCGCGTGGCGGGAGCTTGGCCAGCAGCGGCTTGAGCGACTCGCGGTACTCGACGCCCTCCAGCGCCGCGTCCTCGTAGCCCAGCCGGTCGGCCAGCGAGCCCTCGCCACCGTCGTCCTCGGGCGAGGGCGAGTCCAGCGAGGAGGCCGTGTAGGCGTTTCCGACGGCCAGGCCGTCGACGACGTCCTCCTCGGAGACTCCGAGCGCCTTGGCCAGCTCCGGCACGGTCGGCGAGCGGTCGAGCTTCTGCGCGAGCTCGTCGCTCGTCTTGGTGAGGGCGAGCCGCAGCTCCTGGAGCCGGCGCGGCACCCGCACCGACCACGAGGTGTCGCGGAAGAAGCGCTTGATCTCACCGACGACGGTGGGCATCGCGAACGTGGGGAACTCGACTCCGCGTTCGCAGTCGAACCGGTCGATCGCCTTGATCAGGCCGATCGTGCCGACCTGGACGATGTCCTCCATGGGTTCGTTGCGGCTGCGGAACCGTGCCGCGGCATAACGCACCAGCGGCAGGTTGAGCTCGATGAGTGTGTCCCGCACATAGGCGCGCTCCGGAGTGTCCGTTCCATCCGGGCCCGGTGCGGGGCCCAGCGCGGCGAGCCGCAGGAACAGGGAGCGGGACAGCGTGCGGGTGTCGATGGCTTCCGACGAGCTGGTGAGCACAACGGGTGCGGGTGCGCTCTTCGTGAGCGTGAGCACCTTCGAGCTGCCCTGTTCTGCGGACATGCCACCCCCTTGAGGTCGCGGACGGTCGCGGTGGCCGCGACCATCGGAGGAACGCTGCCTCCACCTGAATACCGGAGGGGAGGCAGCGGCAAACGCGGTTCCCGCAGAATGTCACATGTCGGCAACACGCTGTAGTGACTTGTCGACAAGTTCTGGGGGTGTACGCCCAGTTAACAAGGGGTGTGCGGCTTTTGGCGCGCGCGGATTGCTCCAGGACCGGTCTACCCGATCCAGCTACGCTTCGATCCTGTTTGCGGATCGAAGTCGGGCGAAACTTCGGGCCAGGAGTCTTGACACATGCATCTGGGAGACTCCGAGTTCGGCGCTGATCTGGGACTGCGTCAGATTGCTGTAGTACCGCAGCAGCAGGATCCGCTGCTCGCGTTCGGGCAGTTGTACGAGCAGGTGCCGGACCAGGTCGCGGTGCTCGACGCCGGCCAGGGCCGGGTCCTCGTAGCCGAGCCGGTCCAGCAGGCCGGGCAGCCCGTCGCCCTCCTGGGCGGCTTCCAGCGAGGTCGCGTGGTACGAGCGGCCCGCCTCGATGCAGGCCAGCACCTCGTCCTCGGAGATCTTCAGCCGCGCGGCGATCTCCGCGGTGGTGGGGGAGCGGCCGTGGGCGGTCGTCAGGTCCTCGGTGGCACCGGTGACCTGGACCCAGAGCTCGTGCAGCCGGCGCGGTACGTGGACGGTCCGCACGTTGTCCCGGAAGTACCGCTTGATCTCACCGACGACGGTCGGCATCGCGAAGGTGGGGAACTGGACCCCGCGTTCGGGGTCGAACCGGTCGATGGCGTTGATGAGGCCGATCGTGCCGACCTGGACGACGTCCTCCATCGGCTCGTTGCGGCTCCGGAACCGCGCGGCGGCGTACCGCACGAGAGGCAGGTTCGCCTCGATCAGCGCCGCCCGGACCCGCCCGTGCTCCGCGGTGCCCGGCTCCAGCCCCTGGAGCCGGCCGAAGAGGACCTGGGTGAGCGCCCTGGTGTCGGCGCCCCGGGTCCTGGCGGGTGCGACGGTGTCGTCGGGCGTCTCGGTCTGGATCGTCTGGACCGCCTGTGCGGTCTGTGCGGTCTGGACCGTCCGGGCGGTCGCGGTCTGGGCGGCCTGGGCCGTCCGGACCGGTTGGCCCGCCTGGATCGGCTGGGCCGCCTGGACGGTCTGGGGAGGCACTTGAGGCGCTGTACTGGCCGGCACGGTGACGCCACCCCTTCGCGGTCAACTTCGGTCAACTCATCCGTCAAAAGCGGTCATAGCATCACAAGACATGTCCACTATGTGCAAGCACCCCATAGCGCCGTGTTGACCTCGAATCGGTTTAAACACAAAGAAAGCCCCTCACCGCCATGGTGAGGGGCTCGCAGGGCCGAAGCCGTCAGAACGGGTAGTCCGCGATCACCCAGGTGGCGAATTCACGCCACTGCGCGGCGGCGGCCTGGTGGGCCGGATGCTCGATGTAGCTCTTGAGCGCGGCCTCGTCGGCGACGGCGGAGTTGATGGCGAAGTCGTAGGCGATCGGCCGGTCGGTGATGTTCCAGGCGCACTCCCAGAACTCCAGCCCGGGCACCTTGTCCGCCAGCCCCCGGAAGGCCTCCGCGCCCGCGACGACCCGCGGATCGTCCCGCTCGACGCCGTCGTTCAGCTTGAACAGGACCAGATGGCGGATCATGGGGTTACTCCTACTTCACGAGCTCGGACATGAAGTCGCCGACGCCCTGTGCGGCGTCCGAAACGCCTTCGAACCCTACCTGGACGAGGTCGGCGGCCCGGGCGGGGGACGTGATGATCGTGTACAGCACGAAGACGACTATCACGTAGAGAGCGATCTTCTTCGCTTGCACCATCAGCCCCTGACTCCCCTTCGATCCCCTGTGCGGTCGGGCGAGTCTATCCGCACGTATGGCCGTATCGGCCTGTTGTTTCCGATCACTCATGCGGTCTTTAAGGACCAAGGACCCGGCGATCGGGGCCCTTTGCCCGCCCGCGCGGCTTGTGCGCCGCGGCAGGATGGAGGTGAGCCCAGCGGATTCGGCAGGAATCCGAGGGGCGAGGAACAGGACCTCACTGTGGGTCCCGCCGCGGCCTCCCCCGATCGCGGCAAGGACCGGCAGGTCCTGTTCTCACCGGGGGAGGCGGCTTGTCCCCCCGATGCCGCCTCCCCCGACCTGCATCCACGGCCATGGCCCCGGACCCGACCGCCGTCGGACCCGGGGCCACTGTCGTACCCGCCGCACGCCGGCCGGACGGAATCGGCCGGGCGCTTGCGGCCGGGCGGCCCCGCTCCGGGAGCCAGCGGTGCGGGCGGCGCCGGTACGGGCGCGATCGGCCGGGCGTCAGCGTCAGCGGCACGGCCGCCAGCGGCACGGGCGGAAAACTCGAAGGGCCCGACGCTGTGCGTCGGGCCCTTCATAAGAGCGGTAGCGGAGGGATTTGAACCCTCGGTGAGTTTCCCCACACTCGCTTTCGAGGCGAGCTCCTTCGGCCGCTCGGACACGCTACCGAGAGAGAGCTTAGACCATCTCGGCCGTCCGTCGAAATCCGATTCCCCGCACGACCGCGGCGATGCCGTGGGCGCAGGTCAGCGGTCGCGGAAGAAGGCCGTCAGGAGCGCCGCGCAGTCCGTCTCCAGGACGCCGTGGATCACCTCGGGGCGGTGGTTGAGCCGGCGGTCCCGTACGACGTCCCAGAGGGAGCCGGCCGCTCCGGCCTTCTCGTCCCGGGCGCCGTAGACGACCCGGCCCACGCGGGACTGCACCAGGGCGCCCGCGCACATCGTGCAGGGCTCCAGGGTGACGACGAGGGTGCATCCGGACAGCCGCCACGCGCCCAGGGCGGCGGCGGCCCGGCGCAGCGCGAGGACCTCGGCGTGCGCGGTGGGGTCGCCGGTCGCCTCACGTTCGTTGTGGCCCGTGGCGAGCAGTGCGCCGTCCGGGGCGAGGACGACGGCGCCGACCGGCACATCGCCGGCCGCCGCCGCCCGGGCGGCCTCGTCCAGGGCGCGGCGCATGGGCGCCCGCCACGGGTCCCGTACGGGATCGTGCAAGGGGTGCTGCGCTGGGGACGGGTCGTGCGGGTGCGGTGCTTCGGTCACCCGCGGACCCTAACGGACGGTCTCCAGGACCTCGGCCGCTCCCAGCGCGTCCGCGATCTCCGCCAGGGCGTCCGTCCGCAGCATCAGCAGCTCCGCCTCGGGCAGCCCGAGGTCGGAGAGCACCCCGGTGTCGCCGAGCGGACCGGCCGGTACGGCGTCGGCGTCCGGCCCGTCGTCATCGTCGTCGGTGGCGTGGTCGGTGTCGGTGTCGGAATGGCCGGGGGGTCCGGGTTCGCCGTCCTCCGTACCGTCGAGGCCGACGAGTTCCTCGAGGGCGGCGATCGAGTCCTCGGCCTCGGGTTCGCGGCCGAGCAGTTCATCGGTGAGCAGGATCTCCCCGTACGAGGAGCGGGCGGCTGCGGAGGCGTTGGAGACGAAGATGCGCGGGTCCTCCTCACCGTCCACCCGGACGACGCCGAACCAGGCGTCCTCCTGCTCGATGTAGACGAGCACCGTGTCCTCGTCCATCGAGGCGTCACGGGCCAGATCCGTCAGGTCGGACAGGGTCTCCACATCGTCCAGCTCCGTGTCGCTCGCTTCCCACCCGTCTTCGGTGCGCGCGAGCAGTGCGGCGAAGTACACCGTGACTCTCCCACTGTCTGAGAGGCTCTCGTTCGGATCGGGCCGGATCACGCAGCGGAGTCCGATCCCAACGAAAGACCCTGGGTGTGTCGGTCCGGCGGGAGGCAGTCGGTGCTCCGGCTGCCCTGCGTCCCGCCCATCGGAATCGTGGCAGATACGAGGGCTCCGCGAGAGCAGTTCCGCCGTTGCGTCGGCCATCAGTTCTCTCCGACGCCGCCACCTGGGGGTTTCTCCGGCGGTCGGACGCCTACCAGCGGAACGTCCGCATCCGCATGGCCTGGCGCATTCTGGCGGCTTTGACCCGGCGCGGCTGGACCCGGTCGCGGAGCGCCTTGGCCTCGTTGAGCTCGCGGAGGAACTGGGCGCGGCGTCTGCGTCGCTGCGCCTCTGTCTCCGGCGCGTCCTGCGCCTCTGTCTCCGGCGCGTCCTGCGCCTCCTGCGGGTCCGGGCCGCCCCGCTGCTGCTTCGCCCCGTCCGGCATCGGCTCATCACCCCCAGGCTGGGTCCTTATGCCCCCACCTTCCCTCCGAAGGTGCGGTTGATGCCAGCGCACGGGCACGGGCCGCGCGGTTACTGTTGGTGCCATGCGGATCCACGTCGTCGACCACCCGCTGGTCGCGCACAAACTCACCACCCTGCGCGACAAGCGCACCGACTCCCCGACCTTCCGGCGCCTCGCCGACGAGCTGGTCACCCTGCTCGCGTACGAGGCCACCCGCGATGTGCGCACCGAACAGGTCGACATCGAGACCCCGGTGACGGCCACCACCGGCGTGAAGCTGTCGCACCCGCGGCCCCTGGTCGTGCCGATCCTGCGGGCCGGTCTCGGCATGCTCGACGGCATGGTGCGCCTGCTGCCGACCGCCGAGGTGGGCTTCCTGGGCATGATCCGCGACGAGGAGACGCTCCAGGCGTCCACCTACGCGACCCGTATGCCGGAGGACCTCTCGGGCCGCCAGGTGTACGTCCTGGACCCGATGCTCGCCACCGGCGGCACCCTGGTCGCGGCCATCCAGGAGCTGATCAAGCGGGGTGCGGACGACGTCACCGCGGTCGTGCTGCTCGCGGCGCCCGAGGGCGTCGAGGTGATGGAGCGCGAGCTGGCGGGGACGCCGGTCACCGTGGTCACCGCCTCGGTCGACGAGCGGCTCAACGAGAACGGCTACATCGTGCCGGGCCTGGGCGACGCGGGGGACCGGATGTACGGCACCGCCGGATAGCGGTCAGCAGCATGTGGGACGGCGACGGCCGGGGCGCTCCAGGAGCACCCCGGCCGTCGTGTTCGTCGGGGCACTGCGGGAGTCCCGGCCGTCGTGTTCGTCCGGGCGCTCCGGGAGTCCCGTGGCCGACGTGTTCGTCCGGGCGCTCCTGCCCTGCCCCGGGGCAGGGCCGTGTCAGGCCCGTCCGCCGCGTGCCGTCCAGGAGCACCCGGGGCGTCGCGTCCGGCCGCCCGGTGCGGGCCTCAGCAGGAGGACGGTGCCGGGGCCGGCTTCGTCAGCGCGGTCAGCGCGGTGGCGGCCGCCTGCGGGGTGCTGAACGCCTTGAACTTCGTGCCGATGATCAGATCGACGTCCCCGCTCTTGCGTGCGTCGGTCTTCGTCGCCGCTCCGGGCAACTGCGTGCCGAGTACGGGGAACGTGCCGTTGGCCGCGGTCGGGGCGCCCAGCAGCAGACCGGTGCCGGGGACCTTCTTGTCGTACGCGGCGGTGGCGTTGCCCACCTTGCCGATGGTGAAGCCGCGCTTCTTCAGCTCGTCGGCCGCCGCCTTGGCCAGTCCGCCACGCGGGGTCGCGTTGTAGACGTTGACCGTGATCTTGGCGGGCTTCGGCAGGATCTTCGCGGGCGCGGGCGCGGACGCCTTGGCGCTCGGGCAGTCCGCCTTGCGGTCGGCGGCACTGGCCTGCTTGTCGCCACCCGTGAAGACATCGATGAGCTGCAGCGTGCCCCATCCGGCGAGCCCGAGGGCGGCCACGGAGGCGACGGTCGCGAGGACCAGTTTGCTGCGGCGGCGGGGGCGCCGCATACGCGGGTACTTGTCACCCGTGATGCGGTACTTTCCGCCCATGCCGGGGGGAGTGAGCATGCTCATGGACGAAGCGTAGTGCGACCTGGTGATGATGACTATTTGATGATCGACGGATCGCACCCGTCCGAGTACGAAAGCACCCGAACGACCCCCGTCAGTGCCCCTCGGTGCCCGGCCGACCCCGGCGGCAGCCGGTCGTGACCGGTGCGGCGCCTCAGCCGAGGTCGAGCACGCGGGCGTGCAGGACCTGGCGCTGCTGGAGCGCGGCGCGGACCGCGCGGTGCAGCCCGTCCTCCAGATAGAGGTCGCCCTGCCACTTCACGACGTGCGCGAACAGGTCGCCGTAGAACGTGGAGTCCTCGGCGAGGAGCGTTTCGAGGTCCAGTTGGCCCTTGGTGGTGACGAGCTGGTCGAGGCGGACCGGGCGCGGCGCGACATCCGCCCACTGCCGGGTGCTTTCCCGGCCGTGGTCGGGATAGGGCTGTCCATTTCCGATGCGCTTGAAGATCACACGGAAAGCCTACCGGTCAAGGGCCTCCGGGCGCAGCCATGGCGGGTGACTGCGACGCCGGCCGGGGAGGCATATGGGCGCCCATTCCGGAATTGAGGCCGTGACGGACGAGGGCGCGGGGCGCGCTCGCGAGGGACGAGGGCGCGGGGCGCGCGAGCGGCAGGCCCCGGCGGGGCTCACCTTCCCTTGGCCGCCGCCTTCGCGGCCTTCGCGCTCTGCTTGGCCTCCTGCTTGAAGGCGCGGACCTCGGCCAGCGACTCGGGGCCGGTGATGTCGGCGACCGAACGGTGCGAGCCCTCCTCTCCGTACGGTCCCGCCGCCTCCCGCCAGCCCGGCGGGCGGACCCCGAACTGCTTGCCCAGGAGCGCCAGGAAGATCTGCGCCTTCTGGGTGCCGAACCCGGGCAGGGCGTTGAGCCGTTTCCGCAGGTCTGCGCCGGTGGTGGCGCCGGTCCACACCGCACTCGCCTCGCCGTCGTACTGCGCCACCAGGTACTGGCACAGCTGCTGCACCCGCTTGGCCATCGAACCCGGGTAGCGATGCAGGGCGGGTTTGTCGGTGAAGAGCGCGACGAAGGCCTCGGGGTCGTACGTGGCGATCTCATGGGCGTCCAGATCGTCCCCTCCCATCCGCTGCGCCAGTGCGTACGGGCCGGAGAACGCCCACTCCATCGGCACCTGCTGGTCCAGCAGCATGCCGACGAGGGCGGCGAGCGGGCTGCGTGCGAGAAGCTCGTCCGCCTCCGGCTGCTGAGCGATCCGGAGGGTGATGTCCTGGCCCTGGTGACTGTTGGTCATGGACCCGATGATTGCGAGCCGGACGGGCGACGGCCAGTGGCACCACCGCCCGTGCGACTGTTTGCAGCCGTTTGCCGACCTTCCGCGCCGTTTTCGTCGCTTCCCTGGCGTCCCGGAGAGGAGACGAGGTCCGTCAGCGGCCGAGGCGGTCCGCGCGCCCGTACAGATAGCGGGCCTCCGGGAGGCTCAGGGTCTTGGCGGCGGCCGAACGGTAGGCGGCGCGGGCGCCCTCCGTGTCCCCCGCCCGTTCCAGCAGGTGGGCGCGGACGGCGTCCAGGCGGTAGTGGCCCGCCAGCCGCTCCGCGAGGGCGTCGACCTCGGCCAGCCCGGCCCGCGGCCCGTGGACCATGGCGACGGCGACGGCGCGGCTCAGGGCGGCCATCGGCTCCGGGGCGATCCGTACGAGGACGTCGTACAGCGCCAGGATCTGCGGCCAGTCGGTGTCCTCGGCGCGCTCCGCCTCGTCGTGCAGGGCCGCGATGGCCGCCTGCACCTGGTACGGCCCGGCAGGGCCTTCACCCAGTGCCTCCTCGACCAGGGCGAGGCCCTCGGCGACGGCCGCCCGGTCCCAGCGGGTGCGGTCCTGCTCGTCCAGGGGGATCAGCTCGCCGTGCGCGCCGGTGCGGGCGGCGCTGCGGGCATCGGTCAGCAGCATCAGCGCCAGGAGCCCGGTCACCGCGCCGTCCCGGGGCAGCAGCCGGCGCACCGCACGGGTCAGCCGGATCGCCTCCCGGGCCAGCCCCGCGCGGTGCAGGGACCGCCCCGAGGTGGCCGTGTAACCCTCGTTGAAGATCAGGTAGAGCACCTGGAGCACGGCCGCCAGCCGCCTGTCCCGGTCGGCCGGTACCGGCTGGACGAAGGGGGCGCCCCGGATCCTCCGCTTCGCGCGGCTGATCCTCTGCGCCATCGTCGCCTCGGGCACCAGATGCGCCCGGGCGATCTCGGCCGTGGTCAGCCCGCCGACCGCCCGCAGCGTCAGGGCGACCTGCGCGGCCGGGGCCAGGTCCGGATGGCAGCACAGGAAGAGAAGGGTGAGGGTGTCGTCCTCGGAGGGCCCCCGGCCACCCCCCGGCACGGACGCGTCGGGCGCCGGCGCGGTGAACGCGTCCCGCGGCGTGAGCGCGGCCGCCTCCTCCTCCCGCACGCGCCGGGCGGCGTCGCTGCGGAGCCGGTCCACGAGGCGCCGGGAGGCGACCTTGATCAGCCAGCCCCGCGGATTGTCGGGCACCCCCTGCCCGGGCCACTGCCGCGCGGCGGCGATCAGGGCCTCCTGCACCGCGTCCTCGGCCGGGTCGAAGTGCCCGTACCGGCGCACCAGCGCGCCGAGGACCTGCGGGGCGTGCAGCCGCAGCAGGTCCTCGACCTCGGTGGTCCGTCTCACGCACCGCCTCCGCTCACACATCGCCCCCACCGCTGTCGATGGCCCGGATGACCACCGGACGGACGGGCGCGCCCGCGGGCGCCGGGCACCGGGTGACGCGCGCGGCGACCTCGGTGACCCGCTCCAGGCTCTCGCATTCGAGGACCCAGTACCCGGCGAGCACTTCCTTCGTCTCCCCGTACGGACCGTCGGTGATCACCGGCCGGCCGTCCTCGCCCGCGGTGACGAGCCGGGTCTTCGCCGGTTCGACCAGGCCCTGGGCGTCGATGAGCTCACCCGACTCGGCGAGATCGTTGGTGACCGCGCCCATGAACCCGAACATGGCCTGCACGTCCTCCTCGCTCCAGGCCGGACTGCCGGCGGACGCGTTCCCGCGCATCGCCTCGTAATCGGCCTGTGAGCCCTGCACCATCACCAGGTACTTCATGGTTCCGCTCCTCGATGCGTCCCTGCCGCCCCTCGCGGGCGACTCTCACAGGGGACGTCGGAGCGGGGCGGCGGATCTCGACACCGCGCCGCAGATCTTTCCCGGACACCCCGAGAACTCCCGGAACGGCCCAGGAGGGACGGACGCCGGGGTGACGCTTTTCGGGTTCAGGCGGGCACCGGGGCGTCGGCCGCAACCGCCGATGCAGGCGCTGCTACGTGCGCGCCCTCCGATGCCGCCCCCTTCGTACCCTCCTGTGGTCGGCGTGCGGTGCGGCGGTCTGCCGCGGGAAGATGCGCGATGACATGGGCGTGGAACCGGTCGACGGCATCATCGACACTGCGGATGAAGCCCGACTCGGCGTTGCCGCGGGAGAGGCCCATGCCCTTGAAGAGAGAGAGCCGGAAGCCGGTGATCCGGCTGCCGTCGGCGGGAAGCATGTCGCCGGGCTCCGGACGGAGCCGCTCCAGCGTGCCGCGCGGACCGCTGCGGCCGTCGAGCAGCGTTTCGACGTGGAGGTCGGCCGGCGCATCGGCCAGCTGCCGCATCAGCCGCTTGGCGGAGGCGAGGGGGTACGCGCCTTCCGGCGCCGGGATCTCCACCGAGGTGCGCAGCTTCCCGGTCCGAAGGTCGGCGACGATCGTGATGACGCCGGGCGAGTCCTCGACCCGCAAGCCGGCGGTGAGCCGGCCCTCCTCGCACAGCTGGTCGGCGAGTGCCGCCCGTCGCGACTGCGGAGTGGTGCCGCGCTGGGCGCGCTGGACGGGAAGCGTCTTCTGGCCCAGCTCACCGCCGAGCCGCAGACAGACCTGACGGATGAGGCGCTCCCAGCTCTCCACGACCTCGACGGCACGCGCGTCGCCCTGGCTGAGTGTCTCCGTGTCGATGCCGTTGCGTACGGGGATCCACGAGGGGCCCATGTTCTGGAAGCCGTGGCAGCCGGAGTTCTCATGCTGGAGGTAGTGCAGGAGCTCCTGGAGGAGCCAGGCGTGGGCGGCGTTGCCGACGCCCTCGTGCCGGATCAACATGTGTGCCTGATGGGCCACCTCGGCCCAGGACAGGTGCCGCAACGCGACCTTGTGCTTGCGCCGGCCGTCCGTCTTGACGTCGACGAGGGGACTGCCCTCCAGGGCCACGTCGTTGGACAGCGTGATCACGGCCTCGTACCCGCGCCGGGCGGCGATGTCCATGTAGTTCTGGACCTGCTCCGAACGCAGTACGTTCCCGTTCGTCTTCGTCTCGACCAGGGCGGTCCACAGCTTTCCCGCCCGCTCGACCCGGATCACGCCGTCCGGGCGCTTGGGGGTGTCGCCGTGGGGGAGCGAGACCTCTGTGAAGGTCTCCATGCGGCCGGCCGGAGCGCCGAAACCCGCCGTCAGCCGTCGCCCGAACTCCGGAACCTGGGCCATGACCGATAGCAGCACGGAGGTGGCCCGGACCTCCCGCTCCTTGTCGCTCTTGAGCGTCGGGGCGGGGAAGAGCCGTGCGGCGCTCCACGCGTCGTTTTCGGCCAGCGACTTCTTGACGACGGCCGGGAGGGTCACCTTCTTCTTCGCGGTGCGGGGGCCGCGGGCGCGCTTGGGCGGGGCGGCAACCGGATCCGAAGTCGTTGCTCCGGACGCCGGACTTCCTGTACCCGTGCCCTCTGGCCCGGCCGCCGGACTTCCGGCTTCGCGGACAGGTTGCCGTGGCACGGGGGCGGGATCCTGGACGACGGGCGGCGCCGCATCCTCACCGAGTGCGGGCACAGCCTGGGCCTCGGGCGCCTCCACAACCCGCCCCGCCACCGTGCTCTCGCTCGGGCCCTCGGCCTCTCCCTCGTCGTCGTCGACATCGATGCCGAAGTCCGTGGCGAGGCCGGCCAGTCCGGTCTCGTACCCCTGTCCGATGGCCCTGTACTTCCACTCCGTGCCGCGCCGGTACAGCTCGCCGAACAGGAAGGCGCTCTCCACCCCGGCATCCGCGATCGAGAACCCCAAAAGCACGTCTCCGGTGCGGTCGGACACCGTCATCCGAAGATCCTCGAGATCACCGAACCGCGACCCGCCGTAACGGCTCGCGGCCACCACGATGCGTTCCACATCAGCGGGCACGGCGGTCAGATCGAGGCTGATGCGGTCCTCGCTGCCGCCGTCGGTCGGGGTCTTTCCCAGCAGCTGCACGCTGCCGTCGGCCGCCGCCGGGTTGTTGTAGTAGAAGAAATCCGAGTCGCTGCGGACCTTGCCTACGCCGTCCAGCAGCAGGACGGACACATCGGCGTCGCCGTCCCCTGTGGTGCTGCTCCAGCTCAGACTCGCGATGACCGATCCGGCGTCGTCGCTGAGGTCTGCCAGGCCGACGTTGGCACCCTTGGTCATCTCGCGCATACAGTCCCCCAGACGCGCCGCCGTGTCGGGTGGCGCCCTGGCGGCAGCATGTGTTGATCCGTGACGCAGCGCAATCCGCCGCACACGAGGAGAACGGTATCGCCCAGATGGAGTACTCGTGAAGGAATCATGAACTCCGCATCCTTGAGTCAGGTCAGAGCGGGTAAGGGGCGGGACTCCGGCTCGATCGAGCCGCTCCGACTGACGTGCGACGGGTGAACAAGCCCGCATCACGGTGCGTCCGGGCCCCTGCATGGGCACGCTGCTCAAGGTCAGGATCACCGGGGAGGCGTCATCCCGCCCCGGTACCTGCGGACGCGGGTCGAGGGGGCGCTTCGATGACTTCCAGAGCGGCAGGGCCGTCCGGGCAGGCGCAGGCGAGGGGGATGCCGTTCGGTGGCCCTGGCCCGCCCCCGGAGGGCCCCTTTTCCCCTTCGGTTCCGGTGCAGCCGCAGGGCCGCGTGCCGGGCGGGGAAAGGCAGCGGCCGGTGCCCCGGCATGTCGCGTGCGTGATGGACGGGAACGGGCGATGGGCGCAGCAGCGCTCCCTTCCGCGTACCTCCGGGCACAGTGCGGCGGAGGCGACGGTGATCGACGTCATCGAGGCGGCACGGTCGGCGGGGGTCGAATGGCTCAGCCTGTACGCCTTCTCCACCGAGAACTGGCGGCGGCCGGGCGAGGAGATCGACTTCCTCATGCGTCTGGTCCGTCGCGTGGTGCGCAAACACGCACTGCTGCTGCACGCACGGGGCATCCGGTGCCGGCTCCTGGGAGCCGAGGACCCGAGAATTCCAGGGCCTCTCGCCCGGGACTTCGCGGACCTGATGACGCTCACCGAAGCCAACCGGGGCATGACGCTGACCGTGGCGTTCGACCACGGAGGGCGTCAGGACATCGTCGCCGCTGCACGCTCCCTCATTCGCGCCGGAGTGCCTGCCGACGCCGTCGACCAGGCGTGCTTCGCCGCGCATCTGCCCGTCCCCGACACGCCTGACGTGGACCTCGTGATCCGTACGTCCGGTGAACAGCGCATCTCCAACTTCATGCTCTGGCAGGTGGCCTACGCCGAGTGGATCTTTCCGCCGGTGCTGTGGCCCGACTTCCGTGCGGCGCACCTTCTGGAGTGCCTGCACGAGTACCGGCGCCGCGACCGCCGCTTCGGCGGGGTGGCACCGCAAGCGAGGGGAGGACCTCAAAGGTGAAGGACGCGGACAGCAGCCACGTCGCGCAGGCCGGGCCCGGTACCGGGATTCCGTACGAAGGCGACGGCCACGAGACCACCGAACCACCGGCCGGATCCCTGTTCGGCCCCGGTTCGCAGTTCCACCGCTTCTTCAACGATCCCCGCTGGGCCCTGGCCGTCGTCAGAGCCACCGTGCTGGAAGCCGCCCACCCGCAGATCGGCGCGGCGCTGGCCGACAACTCCTCCTTCGTGGTGCACCCGTGGCGACGGCTGAACAACACCCTCGTGAGCCTGCAGCGCATGTTCGGAGCCGACGAAGAGGTTCGGCGGAGGGAGGCGGCACGGCTCAACCGTATGCACGCGCGGCTGAGCGGTACGGATGCCAGGAACCAGCCCTACGACGCGATGGACCCCGAGGTGCGGGCGTGGGTGGTCGCGACGCTCTTCGAAAGCTCGGTCACCATGTGCCGGCTGAGCGGACAGCCGCTGGAGCAGGAAGCCATGGAGCGGCTCTACGCCGAATTCCAGGCGTTCCTGGCGGCCTTGGGGGACCGTGCAGGGCATCTGCCGCCCACTCTGCCCGAGTTCTGGCAGTACTACGACCGCATGGTCGCGGAGGAACTGCAGAGCACGGAGGCGCTGCGCATCATCCTCTACAGGCTCTTCGAGCATCTGCCGGCACCGCCGCTGTTCGCCGGCATGCCCACGGTCTGGGCGGCCGGTCGTGCGCTCGCCGGGCCGGTCATCGGCACCGTCACCGTGGCGTCCCTCCCCGAGGTCTTCCGCCGCAGGGCAGGCCTGCCGGAGGTCCCCGGTGCGCAGACGCTGATGCAGGGCGCCTACATGGCGGCCCGTCTGGCCCGGGCCCTGCCCGACAACTGGCTCCAGGCGGACAACGTCGTCGGTCTGCTCAATCTGTCACCCGACGGCGACGGCCCCTGGGCCGAGACCCTCACCACTCTGCGCGACCGGACGAAGCGGGCCGGGGCGCTCTTCCGGCTGATCTCACCGGTGCCGCCACAACCGCGCGCCACGGACGGTCCGGACGGGGACGAGAGCCGGCGAGGCGCCCGCGCGTTCTTCACCGACGTCCTGGACCAGACCGGGGACGGCTCTCTGGACTGGCCCGATCTTGCCGCCATGGCCCGGGAGCTCTGCTCCCGTCTCGATCTGGACGAGCCGGAGGAGACCCGCCTGTACGACGCCTTCGCCGCGTGGTGGAGGGAACTCCAGGCGGCTCTGGACACCGACGGGGACGGACGGGTGAGCGAGGAGGAGTACGTGGCCGCAGCCCCGTCCCTCGCGGGGCCGGCGCTGATCAGGGTCGCCGAAACCCTCTTCGACGCCACCGACGCGAACGGCGATCAGTTCATCGACGCCGACGAGTACCGGGCCCTGTTCAGGAGAGGCTTCGGACGGTCCGTCCTGGATGCCGAAGGCCGTTACTCCCGAAGCGCGTTCGTTCGGGACTTCCTGTCCTTCATGTCCGGTCGTCAGCGTTCGACGCCGTACGATCCGCTGCTCTCCGACGCGTAGAGCCCCGGACGCGTAGAGCCCCGGACCGCCCGGCCACTCCCGCCCGCCTGCGGCTGCACGCTGTCAGCCGCGGTCGGGCCGGGCACGGGCGTGGCTGGGCGGAGGTGAGGCGGTCCAGGAGCGTCAGAACGCTTTCATAGGGGCGTCCGGGGGTCCGGTGGATGCCGCGCCTGACCGGCGGTGGAGTGCCGGTGCCGGCCACTCCTGCCCCGGCTCGTGCGTGAGCGGTGGTGAAGTGCCCACGCCGGCCCTTTCGGCCCGGATCAGCCCTGTCGCAGCGCGGCGAGGCCCTTCTGCATGTCCTCGGTGTTCATGACCGGCTGGATCTCGATCTTCGCGCCCAGGCTCTCGAAGAGAGGCTCGGCGATGGAGGGCAGGAGCGAACTGTCCTGCATGTCGAAGACGAACGTGCAGGACCGCTTTCCCTCGCAGGGCCCGAAGTACGCCGCCTCCGGCTTGAGCTGCTCCGTGAGCGACTGCATGATCTTCGGCAGGCTGCCGTTCTTGATCGCCTCGTTCGCGAGCTGGGTGTCCAGTTGGGCTCGCAGCATGACCCTCATGAATTGGCTCCCTCTGTCACACCGGGGCCGGCGCGGATCCGTCCGCGCTCGCTGGTGCCGGCGGCGTCCCGCCCAGCGTCACCGGGGGCGGTCGGGGCAGCCAACATTTCGTGCACCATCCGGGCTGTCCGCGCCACCGGGCACCCCGCAGGGCGCCGGTCCGCCCCGGCGGAGGAGGCCGTGGGGTGACCTGCGTTCAGCTGCCGCTCAGGGGGGACTCCCACGTGGAATCATGGCGGGGCCTTCTCTCCAGATGGGCAAGCAGGTGCCTCGCCGCGGTCGAGGCGGTCTCGTGCGGCGCGCCGACCGCGGTCAGTGCGGCGGCGATCCGTGCCGGGGCCGTCTCCGGCAGATCCATGTCCGTCAGGAGGGGGAGGGCGAGCAGCAGGCGAGCGGACTCGTCCTGGATTCCTGCGGTCGCGGCGGAAGGGCCGTCCGCGAGGCGGACCAGTTCTTGCCACGTCAGGCCGGTCCCCGGGAAATCTCCTTCCCAGCCGGCGATCTGCTGGGCGTGGCTTGTGCCCGGGTGGGTGAGGAGGTAGTCGGTGCCCTGGTCGCCGACCAGGTTTCGGTAGATCACCACAACTCCGGGACCGTCCTCGGCCGGCACTCGGAACGTCGGCCAGTGGTCGGGATCGAAGAGGACCTCGGACATCGCGTCGGCATCGGCGCCGTCCTCGCCGAACCACTCCGGAACCGGGCGCTCGGTGCATGCCCCGTCACTGCACATCGCCAGAAGGTGATTCGACCAGAAGCCCCGGCGCGCCGGCAGGGCCTCGCCGGCGACCAGCGGGCCATCCTCGTACCCCTTGATCAGCACCCTCCGATCCTGTCACCGGGCACTGACAACCAAGGGCGCAGCCCGGCTCGGCACCGGGCCCGACCCGCCCGCAGTGCGACGCGCAGGCACCGCTCGACTCCCGGCACTCGCGGGGGCGGGGCGCTGACAAGAGTCGCCGCTCGGGGCGGGGCGCTGGGAGGAGTCGCCGCTCGGGTTCTCGGGCACTGCCCTCCCACCCGACGGCTCCCCTGTGAGGGGAGACGGCTTCGGCTGGGCGCCACCCCGGCGTGCGAGGTGGCGGAGACCGGGACCGGAACCCGGACCGGCGATCCTTGCGGACGGCCGTGAGGAGGAGCGGACACCGGTCAGCCGGCGAAGCCCGGGACCACCAGACCGGACTCGTAGGCGATGACCACCGCATGGGTCCTGTTCTGCGCACCGAGCTTGGTCAGTACGTTCCCCACGTGGGTCTTGATCGTCTCCAGGCTCACCGTGAGGGACTCCGCGATCTCCGGGTTGGAGAGACCCGTGGCCATCAGGCGCAGTACCTCCTCCTCCCGGCCGGTCAGGGCGGCTTGCGGCAGGGCCTCCGCGGAGACCAGCGGGCGGGCGGCGACCATGCGGCCCAGTGCGGCCGGGAAGAGAATCGCCTCGCCTGCCGCCACCACCCGGATCGCTTCGGCGATCCGGCGGACCGGGAGCCGTTTGAGGAGGAAGCCGCTGGCACCAGCCCTGAGGGCGGCGGTGACGTAACCGTCGTTCTCGAAGGTGGTGATCACCACGACCTTCGGCGGGTCGGCCGCTTCGGCCAGCAGCCGGCGTGTGGCGTCGATCCCGTTGCAACGGGGCATGCGGACGTCCATCAGAACCACGTCCGGTCGCAGCCTCAGCGCGCGTTCGACCGCCTCGAGGCCGTCGGCGGCCTCGCCGAGCACCGAGATCCCCGGCTGAGCGGCGAGCAGCATGCTCAGACCGCTGCGGGTCACCTCGTCGTCGTCCGCGACCAGGAGGGATACGGCGGGGCCGGCGTGTGGGGGAGGGGCCACGCCTCTGTCCGCGTCGGTTCCACTCACGCCGACGCCCGCACCGGCAGCCGGACGGCCAGCCGCCAGTGCCCCGTCCCGTCCGCGCCGGACGCGAACTCGCCGTGCAGCAGCCGGACGCGCTCGGCCAGGCCGGGCAGGCCATGGCCGGACGTCGAGAAGGACCCCCGGTCCGGTCCGGTCCGCGCTCCGGTCCGGTTGACCACCGCGAGGTCCAGTCCGTCCGGTCCGGCCGCCACCCGGACCTCGATGGGGCCGCCCGCCCCATGGCGCAGCGCGTTCGTCAGCCCCTCCTGGAGGATCCTGTAGGCCGCCCGGGAGAGCGTTCCCTGCACCTGCTCCAGATCACCCGACAGCTCCGGTTCCACCACCGCCCCCGTGTGCCGCAGGCGTTCCAGCAGCTCGGGGAGGCCGGCCAGGGTCCGGGTCGGCGCCGTGCCGGACTGCTCCTCGCGCAGCACTCCGAGCGCGTAGTCCAGGTCCTCCAACGCGGTCCGCGTCGAGTCCTCGATGCTGCGCATGGCGGCCCGTGCCGCGGCCGGATCGGTGGAGAGGACCTCGCCCGCCACCGCCGCCTGGATGGTGGCCGCTGTCAGCGTGTGCCCGATGGAGTCGTGCAACTCGTGGGCGATCCGGTTGCGTTCGGCCAGCAGCAGTTCCCGCTCGGCAGCCAGCGCGAGCCGTTCGGCCGCCGACGGCCCCAGCAACCGTGGTGCCGACCACCGCAGGGCTTTCGTGACCAGTACGCAGACGCCTGCCGCCAGCAGGACGCAAGCGGCAGCCGCCACCCAGCTCCATCCGCCCGAGACCCGGACCGACGTGCCGAACAGGCTCGCCCGTACCTCGCCGCCGAGCCAGTTCATGGGCAGGGAGAGGCCCATGAGGAACAGCACCCCGCTCGCCAGTGCCCCCGTCCATCCGACGGCTGCGTGCAGCACCATCCAGAGCGGGGTCCGCCAGCGGTCGAGGCCGAGCGGAACGGAGGTCCCGCGAGCTGCTGCCGGGTTCGGCAGTGAGACCTGCAGCAGCCGACGGGCGGAGACGACGAGGGCCCGCCGTACGGGACGCGCCAGTCCGACCGCGCCGACCAGTGCCGCCCAGACCAGCAGCACCGCGGCGAACTGCACGCTCTCGGGGGCGGATCGCCACGACAGCGCGGGCAACAGGGCGAAGGGCAGCAGCGGAAGGCTCGCCAACGCCCCGCCATAGGCGAACAGCACACCTGAGTACGTGGAGCCGCGCAGCAGCAGCCGAATTCCCCTGTTCATGATCGCCAGTATCGCCGGGCCGCCCCCCTGCGGCCTCCCCCGTTCGGGGGAGCGACTTTTCCCGCTTTCCCGCGATGCGGCCGGAGGGCCCTGGAAGCAACGATCGTCCCTCGACGAAACGATCTCCCAGGAGTTGACTCATGCGTACTCGGACAGGGCAGAGCCTCGGTTCTCCGGCCCGGCAGGGCGGCCGGCGGCGGAAAGCCGTGTCGGTGGCGGCCGCTGTGGCCATCGGCGTCATGACCCTGGGCGCCCTCGCCCCGCCCGCCGCCTCCGATTCCGCTGCCCCGACCGGTGTTGCCGCCGGTCCGGACGCCGTGCAGCGGGCCCTGAACACACTGGTGCGCGTGGACGGGATGCCCGCCGCGCTGGCGAGCGTCAAGGACCGGAACGGCCGCACCCGTACCTACACCGCGGGAGTCGGCGACCTGGCCGCCGGCTCGAAGGTGCCCAGGGACGGCCAGGTGCGGATCGGCAGTAACACCAAGGCGTTCACGGCGGTCGTCGTGCTGCAGCTCGTCGGCGAGGGAAAGATCGACCTCGAAGCCTTCGTGGACACCTACCTGCCCGGCCTCGTCCGGGGGGAGGGCATCGACGGGCGGCGTATCACCGTCCGCCAGCTCCTCCAGCACACCAGCGGACTCCCGGACTACGGCGTCCACCTCGACGACGACGAGATCAGGAACCGCTATTTCGAGCCCCGCGAGCTGCTCGACCTCGCGCTCGGGCACCGGGCCGACGCGGCTCCCGGGAAGACCTGGGGCTACAGCAACACCAACTACGTCCTGGCCGGCCTGATCGTCCAGAAGGTCACCGGCCGCCCTCTGGTCGAGGAGATGGACCGGCGCATCATCAAGCGCGCCGGCCTGCGCCACACGTACTTCCCCGCCCCCGGCGAGATGACCCTTCGGGAGCCGCACCCCCGGGGCTACCACCGCAGCCCGGCGGACGGACCCCTGCGCGACTTCACGGAGATGGATCCCTCCGCAGGCTGGGCCGCAGGCCAGTTGGTCTCCACCAACTCCGACCTCAACCGCTTCTTCGCCGCGCTCCTCGGCGGCCGCCTCCTCCCGGCGGCCCAGCTCGCCGAGATGCGCACGACCGTCCCCGCCGGGACCTCCGGCCTCCGCTACGGGCTGGGACTCACGAGCAGGCCCCTGTCGTGCGGCGGCGTCTACTGGGGCCACGGCGGTGACATCGCGGGCTACGAGACCCGGGGCGGCGTCACCGACGACGGCCGCGCCGCCAACGTCGCCGTCACCAGCATCCCGACGGACGGGACGGCCGCACGGCACGTGAACGACGCCGTGGACAGGGCCTTGTGCGGCTGAACACGCCCCCGGCGGCCAGCGACCCACAACTGACGACCAGGGGCCAGCGCCCCCAACTGGTTGGCCAGCGAGCGACAACCGGCGACCAGCGACCCCCAACTGGACGCCCGACGACCGACAACCGGCGACCAGTGACCAGCAATCCGAACGACGATCCGGCGATTTCTCGGGAGTGGACCCATGCGTGGACAGAAGCGGCGCGTATTGCGCTGGGCGGGCCGACCGCACGGCACGCGGCGACAGACACTGGCCGCCGCAGCCGCGGTGACCATCGGTGCGATGACCCTGGGGGCCCTCGTGCCGCCCGCCGCCTCGGCCGCCGCCGGGCCGGACGCCGTCCAGCAGAGCCTGAACGCTCTGGTGCGCGACGGCGGGACGCCCGCCGCGCTGGCGAGCGTCAAGGGACCTGGCGGCCGCACCCGGACCTACACCGCGGGGCTCGGTGACCTGGCCACAGGTGGGCCCGTGCCCGTCGACGGGCAGGTGCGGATCGGCAGCAATACCAAGGCCTTCGTGGCCGTCGTCGTGCTCCAGCTCGTGGCGGAGGGGAAAGTGGACCTGGACGCCGACGTCGACACCTACTTGCCCGGTCTCGTCCGCGGAAAGGGCATCGACGGACGGGACATCAGCGTCCGCCGGCTCCTCCAGCACACCAGCGGGCTCCCCGACTACACCAACGACCTGGGGGACGACGTCCGGTACTACGACCCTCGTGAACTGGTGGCCAAGGCCCTCGGGCACCCGGCCGAGTTCGCCCCCGGGAAGAGCTGGAAGTACAGCAACACCAACTACGTGCTCGCCGGCCTGATCATCCAGAAGGTCACCGGCCGCCCCCTCGCCCACGAGATCGACCGGCGCGTCGTCCGACGCGCCGGACTGCGCCACACCTACTTCCCCGCCCCGGGTGACGCGAGCATCCGGGAGCCGCACCCCCACGGCTACTACCAGGAGCCGCCGGAGACGTCCCTGCGCGACATCACGGAGATGGACCCCTCCTGGGGCTGGGCGGCAGGGCAGATGATCTCCACCAACTCCGACCTCAACCGCTTCTTCACCGCGCTCCTGGCCGGCCGCCTCCTGCCCGCGGCCCAGCTCGCGCAGATGCGCTCCACCGTCCCCGCCGAAGCGACTTTCGGCCCGGGCGCCCGCTACGGCCTGGGGCTCGTCAGCAGGCCGCTGCCGTGCGGCGGCCTGGCCTGGGGCCACGGCGGCAGTTTCCCGGGGTACGAGACCCGCGGCGGCGTCACCGACGACGGCCGAGCCGTCAACGTCGCGGTCACCCTGCAGCTCACCGGCGAGGCGGCCCGGAGGAATCTCGAACGCGCGGTGGACACCGCCCTGTGCCGCTGATCCCCGCCCAGGGCACGACGTGCCTGGGGGCCGAGGTGACGTCGGGCCCCCAGGCACGCCCGCGCACAGCCGCCGCGCCAGACCCCGACAGGGCTGCCGCGTGACCCTCGCGCCCGGAGAACGCAGAAGGCCCCGGCCGGTTTCCCGGTCGGGGCCTTCGACGTATTGCCCGGTGAGAGCAATGGCGGAGGATACGAGATTCGAACTCGTGAGGGGTTGCCCCCAACACGCTTTCCAAGCGTGCGCCCTAGGCCACTAGGCGAATCCTCCGCGGCAAACAATACAAGACGTTGAGGAGTGCTCGCGAACCCGTTCCGCTCCGGCGCTCCGCGGGCGGTCTCGGAGGGGCGCCCGGGGGTGGGGGAGGTGGACTTGCGGGGGTGGGGATCGGCTAAGGTGGGCGTCAGCCCCTCACGTGGCGCTATCTGACTGAACTCCCCCAGGGCCGGAAGGCAGCAAGGGTAGGTTGGCTCTGGCGGGTGCGTGGGGGGCCCTTGTATGTCCGGGGGCGGTCCGCGACGACGCCCGGGCTCGCCGGGGTGAGGTATCCCGCAGCCGGTGGTGCGCTTGGACGGGGCCGGTTGTCAGTCCGCCCCGATAACCTCGTAGGTGTGTCGTCCCTTGCGCTGTACCGCCGCTACCGCCCCGAGTCGTTCGCCGAGGTCATCGGTCAGGAGCATGTCACTGACCCGCTGCAGCAGGCCCTGCGGAACAACCGGGTCAATCACGCGTACCTGTTCAGCGGGCCGCGCGGTTGCGGCAAGACGACCAGCGCGCGCATCCTCGCCCGCTGTCTGAACTGTGAGCAGGGGCCCACGCCCACGCCCTGCGGGGAGTGCCAGTCCTGCCAGGACCTCGCGCGCAACGGGCCGGGATCGATCGACGTGATCGAGATCGACGCCGCTTCGCACGGTGGTGTGGACGACGCCCGTGACCTGCGGGAGAAGGCGTTCTTCGGGCCGGCGTCGAGTCGTTACAAGATCTACATCATCGACGAGGCGCACATGGTCACCTCGGCGGGGTTCAACGCCCTGCTGAAGGTCGTCGAGGAGCCGCCGGAGCACCTGAAGTTCATCTTCGCGACCACGGAGCCCGAGAAGGTCATCGGCACCATCCGGTCGCGTACCCATCACTACCCGTTCCGGCTCGTGCCGCCGGGGACGCTGCGCGAGTATCTCGCCGAGGTGTGCGACAAGGAGAAGAGTTACGTCGAGGAGGGGGTGCTCCCCCTCGTCGTGCGGGCCGGGGCCGGGTCCGTGCGTGACTCGATGTCGGTCATGGACCAGCTGCTGGCCGGTGCGGGCGACGAAGGTGTGACGTACGCCATGGCGACGTCCCTGCTCGGTTACACGGACGGCTCCCTGCTCGACTCGATCGTGGACGCCTTCGCGGCGGGCGACGGGGCGGCGGCCTTCGAGGTCGTGGACCGGGTGATCGAGGGCGGCAACGATCCGCGCCGCTTCGTCGCCGACCTCCTGGAGCGGCTGCGTGACCTCGTGATCCTCGCCGCCGTGCCGGACGCCGGCGAGAAGGGACTCATCGACGCACCCGCCGATGTCGTCGAGCGGATGCAGGCCCAGGCGTCCGTCTTCGGCGCCGCCGAGCTGAGCCGCGCCGCCGACCTGGTCAACGAGGGCCTCACGGAAATGCGGGGCGCGACCTCGCCGCGGCTCCAGGTCGAGCTCATCTGCGCCCGGGTCCTGCTGCCCGCGGCCTTCGACGACGAGCGATCCCTCCAGGCCAGGCTGGACCGGCTGGAGCGCGGTGCGTCGTACGCCACCACCGGGCCGGGCCCCTCGATGGGGTACGTCCCCGGGCCCGAGGCGCTGGCACACGCACCCGTAGCCCCTCAGCCGCACGCCCCTGCGGCCCCCGCGC
>NZ_SSBL01000085.1 GCF_004795105.1 Streptomyces sp. A0642
CCGGGAACACCGCGAAGAATAGCTGGCCGCTACGAAGAGACCGGACGGGAAGCTATCCGGCGAACCAGTCTTTGGTGGCCGTGTGCGCATCGAAAACCTGCCTCAAAAGTGGGGTTAGCGGGGAAATTCCGTGTTCATGCGCCAGCGGCACGGAATGCAACACCGATTCGTTCCATGGGTGAAGCGCTAGGGCAAGGCGCCCCCAGAGAGCGCAAAAACTGGGTAAATTAGGGGGCCGGGCAGGCTGCTAAGTACCTGATACCCGGCCCCCAGATAAGAGCCCCGCGTGGGAACTCAAAGAGAGCAGACTACTTGGCCCACACAACGAGCTCATCGAGCGGTTTGCGCGGCTTCGGGTCGATCTCGCGCGAGCGGTAGCCGAAGGTCGCGGCAACGGATACGCCGTAATCCTCAGGGTCGAAAAGCCCCTCCTCGGTGAGGAGCTGGGTGACCGCATCGTAGTCCATGCCTTCAACGGGGCAGGAATCGATACCGAGCATCGCCGCGCCCGTAAGCATATTCCCCAGCGCAATATAAGTGTTCTTCCGTGCCCTCTTCGAATGGGCACGGAAG
>NZ_SSBL01000024.1 GCF_004795105.1 Streptomyces sp. A0642
CGCGCTCACCCACCCGCATCTCGTCGGCGTCGCCGCGCAGCTGGTCTCCGGCACCGCGGAGCAGCGCATGTCCTGGGGCATCGCCACCCTGGTCAACGGCATCCGGGACACCCCGGTACCCGCCGCGGACGTCACCGAGGACGCGCACATCTGATCACCGGCCGCCCGCACCGAAACCGGCAGGCGGGCGGGCGCGCAGGCCCCTTCGACGCACGCGGCGGCCGGCATCGAGTCGATGCCGGCCGCCGCGTGCGTCCCTCCCTTACCGCGCCCCTCCCTTACCGCGCCCGCCCCTTACCGCGCGTGCCGGCCCCGTGCCTCACCACCCGCCCGGAGCCGGTGGCGGGACGACCACGGGCCGGTCGTCGCACGTGATCGTGTTGGGCAGCAGCCAGGGGGCGAGCCAGTCCCCGTCGTTGCCGCCCAGGTCCGTGAGGGAGAACTCCGAACCGGTCGCGGGGAAGTGGAAGGACCCGCAGTTGTTGACGCCGACCGCGCCGACGTGGCGCGCGTCCACGTTCTCGAAGCTCGCCCCGCCCGCCGCGCGGGCGCTCAGCACCGAGGTGCCCGTGCCGTCGACCCTGATGTCCTTGAAGTGGACGCCCTCGATGTCGTACTGGTCCTTCACGGCCCAGTCGGAGACGAGCATGATCGCGTTGTACGTGCTGTCGAGGTAGTGGTCGCCGGTGACCCGGATGTCGGCCGCGTCGATGCTCTTGTCCAGGGCGAAGACCCACAGCGCGCCGAGCCCGATCTTCCAGTTCAGCTCGTACGTACCGGCGCGCACCGTCGTGTTGTCGTGGAGGTCCAGCTTTCCGGTGAACGGTTCCGCGCCGAAGCGGGAGCCGATGTGCAGGGCGCTGCCCTCTCGGACCGGGTCGGCGACCAGGTTGTTCGACACGGTGTTGTCGGTGCCGCCGTAGAGCGCGATGCCGTTGGCGAGGACCGGCGTTTGAACGGTGTTGTGGTCGAAGATGTTGCGGGCGTTCGCGGTCTTCTCCGACCACAGGGCGAGGCCGTCGTCGCCCGAGTTGCGCACGAACGTGTTCGTGACCCGTGAATCGGTGACACCGGTATGGAAGTTGAGGGCGTCGGCGATCTGGTCGACGATCGTGGTGCCGCTGATCCGCAGGTTCTTCATCGGCCCGTCGAACCACATGCCGACCTTGGTGTGGCTGATGTGCAGCCCCTCGACGGTCGAGTCGCTCAGCGCGCCGCCGATGCCGTTGACCTGGTCGGTGTCGACGCGTTCGCGTACGTCGCCCTCGATGGCGAAGCCGGACAGGTGGACGTTGCGGCTGCCGCCGTCGGCGGCGGACTTTCCGTAGAACCCCACGCCGGTGTGGACCGATCCGTCGGCGGCCGGCTGAGCGAGCGTCACCTCGCGGCCCTTGATCTTCGTGTACCAGTCGCCCGCTCCGGTGATCGTGACGTCGTCGACGACGATGTGCCGGTCCACACGGTACGTACCCGGCGGGATGTACACCTTGAGGTGAGCCCGCCGGGCGAAGGCGATGGCCTTCTCGATCGCGCCCGCCGCATCGCGCCGACCGGTCGGGTCGGCCCCGAAGGCGAGGACGTCGGCGGCGCGGAGTTCGACGTGCGGACGCCCGACGAGCTCCGAGTCCAGCAGGTCGACGACGGTCCACGCGGCCCTGCTCCCGGCGGGGGCGGTGAGCCGTACGGTGTCGCCCGCGCGGTACGTCCGGCCGAGCAACAGGCGCTGCTCGTCATAGAAGTGGCTGGGCCGGAAGGGCTTGGCGAGGGCCGGTACGGGGGTCGTGGCGGCGGGCACGCAGGAGCACTCGGTGATCCACCAGTCGGGGTGGAGCAGCCCCGCGCCCGGGTCGTTGGAGAACGGGTACTGGTTGTACAGCCAGGAGAACTGCGAGGTCAGCGTCATCGTGGAACGCTTCTTGCCGTTCACCGCGACGTCCAGCGGCGCCGTGATCCCGCCGCCGCCCGGTGCGTCCGGGATGCTGTAGCGGACGGTGATCGCGTTGGCCGCGCTCGGCAGCGTGAACTCGACGTGCTCCCCGGGCTCCAGACGGACCGCCTGCCGGCCGGACGCCTCGGACGGGAGCGTGTACGCGGTGCGGTCGGGGCCGATGACCGTGCCGTCGGTGGCCGCGTTCTCGGCCTCCTGCTCGGCGAACGCCACCTTCGCGCCCCGGCCCGCGACGAGCGCCGGGTCGAGGGCGGCCCGGGTGACGACGGGGGCCGGGGCAGGGGGCACCGGGGCAGCGGGGCGAGCCCCCGCGGGCGCACCGGCCATCACCCCGAGGCCGACGGCGGCCGCGGTCATCGAGGCGACGGCGGCCGCGTACAGCCCCGTTCGCCGCGGTCTTCGCGCACTGGTCGCTCCGTAACCGCTGATCTTCCGTGACATCGCGGGCTCGTTTCTCTGAGGCGGTCCGAGGAGGTCCGAGGAGACCTGAAGAGCTCTGAGGAGGGGGCGAGGAGACCGGGGCGTCCGGGTGAGGCGGCCGCCGAGAAGGTGAGGCGACAGTAGGACGCGCACGACATGCCCCACAAGAGTTCTGCGAGCAGATTTCGAGAGACTGACGAATAACTGCGCTGCCTCATCGTCTTTTTGCGTCCAGCAGCGGCGTCATTGCGGCAGTCCGCCAGGGAGGGGCCGCACGGAAACCCGTGATCCGGGCAGGGTTGCACCAAGGAGCGACGTGCGGACGTAATCGGCTACCGCTGAGCCGGGGTCTGCACCGGGCCCTGGGCCGCGGCCCGCGCCGGGGCCTGGGACCGGGCGGGCCCGGAGGCGGACTCCCCGGACGGGGTGTCGCGCAGACCGAGCCGCAGGTGCTCGACGTGGAAGAGGGCCTGCCCCAGAAGTTCGGCGACATGGTTGTCGTACAGGGCGTAGACGATCGAGCGGCCCCGGCGCTCTCCGGTGACGAGTCCCAGGTTGCGCAGCAGGCGGAGCTGGTGGGAGCAGGCGGAGGCTTCCATGCCCACGGCCTCGGCGAGGTCGCCGACCGAGCAGGGCCCCTCCTGGAGCCGGGCCAGGATGTACAGCCGCGAAGGGGTGGCCAGGGCCTGAAGGGTGGCGGCGACGTCGGTGGCGCCCGCCGCGTCCAGGCGCTCGCGGGGCGTGGCGTGGTGCGTGTCGTCGACTCCGTGACCCATGATGTCCATCCTACCGGCGACACCTGAAAACCTGTTCAGATGTTCCTGTACGGTGGACGCGTTGCCGCCCTCCGCCCGAAGAGGTTGCCCTGCCATGCCTTCCGACCTGCTCCAGCGGCCCGAAAGGGCTGCTCCGGCCGCCGCACCCACGGCTCCGAGGCGGCGCACCCGGGTCTTCGCCCTCCCCGAGGCCCGCTGGGCCACGGCGGCGCTGGCGCTGTTCCTGCTCGCGCTGCCCCTCCAGCTGACCGGCGCACCCGGCTGGGCCTGGGGCCCGCTGTACGCCGCCGCCTATGTCACCGGCGGGTGGGAGCCGGCCTGGGCCGGGCTCGGGGCGCTGCGGGAGAAGACCCTGGATGTGGACCTGCTGATGATCGTGGCCGCGCTCGGGGCGGCGTCGATCGGGCAGGTGATGGACGGTGCGCTGCTGATCGTCATCTTCGCCACCTCCGGGGCGCTGGAGGCGCTGGCCACCGCCCGCACCCAGGACGCGGTGCGCGGTCTGCTCGACCTCGCGCCCGCCACGGCCACCCGGCTGGCCGACGACGGGAGCGAGTCGACCGTGCCCACCGGGGAGCTGGCGGTCGGCGACACCGTCCTCGTCCGCCCCGGCGAGCGGGTCGGTGCGGACGGCCACGTCCTCACCGGGACCAGCGAGGTGGACCAGGCCACCATCACCGGGGAACCGCTGCCCGTCGCGAAGGAGGCCGGGGACGAGGTCTTCGCCGGCACGCTCAACGGCACGGGAGCGCTGCGGGTGAGGGTCGGACGGGACCCGTCGGACTCGGTGATCGCGCGGATCGTGGCCATGGTCGAGGAGGCTTCCGGGACCAAGGCGCCCACGCAGCTGTTCATCGAGAAGGTCGAGCAGCGGTACAGCCTGGGCATGGTCGTCGCGACCCTGGCGGTCTTCCTGTTCCCGCTCGCGTTCGGCGCGGACCTGACCGGCTCGCTGCTGAGGGCGATGACCTTCATGATCGTGGCCTCGCCGTGTGCGGTGGTCCTGGCGACGATGCCGCCGCTGCTGTCGGCGATCGCCAATGCCGGACGTCACGGGGTCCTGGTGAAGTCCGCCGTGGTCATGGAGCGTCTCGGGCAGGTCGACGCGGTGGCCCTGGACAAGACCGGCACCCTCACCGAGGGGATCCCCCGCGTCACGGATATCCGCCCCCTGGACGGCTCCCGGCTGACCGAGGACGCGTTGCTGGCGCTGGCGGCCGCCGCCGAGCACCCCAGCGAGCACCCCTTGGCGCGCGCCGTCGTGGACGCCGCCCGCGCCCGGGGCCTGGTCCTCGCCGACGCGCGCGACTTCACCTCCACGCCCGGCGTCGGGGTCACCGCGACCGTCGACGGCCACCGGATCACGGTCGGCACGCCCGCCCGCCTGCCCGGCAGCCGGGACGGGAGGGGCGACGCCACCACGGCCCGCGTCGCGGCAGAGCTGGAGGACAGCGGCCGCACGGCCGTCCTGGTGCTGCGCGGCGACTCCCCCATCGGCGTCCTCGGCCTCGCCGACCGGCTGCGGCCCGACGCCGCCGCAACCACCGCGGCGCTGACCACCCTGACCGGCAGCGCCCCGATCCTGGTGACGGGCGACAACCCCCGCGCCGCCGCCCGCCTGGCCGCCGAGGCCGGCATCACCCGTGACCACGTCCACGCCGGCCTCCTGCCCCAGGACAAGGTCGAAGCCGTGCGGCGTCTGGAGGGCCGAGGGCGCAAGGTGCTGTTCCTCGGGGACGGCGTCAACGACGCCCCCGCCCTGGCCGCCGCCCACACCGGCATCGCCCTGGGCAGAGCCGGCTCGGACCTCGCGCTGGAGACCGCGGACGCCGTCATCGTCCGCGACGAACTCGCCACCGTCCCCACCGTGATCGCCCTCTCGCGGGCGGCCCGCCGCCTGGTGGTGCAGAACCTGGCCGTCGCCGCGGCGTTCATCTCCGGGCTCGTCGTCTGGGACCTGGCGGGCCACCTGCCGCTGCCCCTCGGCGTGCTCGGCCACGAGGGGTCGACCGTCATCGTCGGCCTCAACGGCCTGCGCCTGTTGCGCGATGCCGCCTGGAACCGCGCCGCGCAGGACATCCGGTGAGCCGCCGCACCAGGAAGGCAGCCTCCGGGAAGGCCACCTCCACGCCGCAAGCGCCCCGGCCCACCGTCACCGTCTGTCGCGGCTGCTGCTGCGGCACCCCGGAGAAGGTGCCGCACCTGGACCACGAAGCCCAGCTCGCCGACCTGCGCACCCTGCTGGCCGGGGTCGCGATGGTCCGTCGGACCGACTGCCTGGACGCGTGCGAGCGCGCCAACGTCGTCGTGATCCAGCCGTCCGCCGAAGGCCGCAGGGCCGGGGGACGCCCGGTCTGGCTCGGGCAGGTCAACGACCCCGACGCCGCCGCCGACATCGCCGCCTGGGTCCGAAACGGCGGCCCCGGCCTCGCCGAGCCGCCCGACGTCCTCGACCTGTACACGTTCGCCCCCTCCCGACGCGTCCGCCACGAGCTCGAGGACTGACCGCACCCCTTTCCGCGTCACCGAGGCAGCTGCCCCTCCCGGTTGACCTCCGTCACCCTCGCCCGCAGGACGAGCCCCGGCGGCGCCGGACTGACCCGGTCGGGCGGGCAGTCCCACTCCGCGCCGCCGCCGGGTGGCCGCAGCTGCACGTACGGGCCGACCCGCCCCATCACCCGGCCCACCCGCCCGTCCCGCTCATCGACCGCGAAGGAACCGGGCTCCGGCGTACACGCCTCCAGCCCACCGGCGTCAGCCACCATGCCCCGCCGCCTTGCCTTCGAGCACCTGGGTCAGCCGCAGAGCCGTATCGAGGTTGCAGCGGCCCAGGTCAAGGAGCACGACGGGATCGTCGCCCGCGAACGAGACCGGGTCGAGCCGCAGCGACGGCAGCACGATCCCCACCCCCGCGAACCCTCCCCGCAACCGCGCCACCAGCTCCTCGGCCTCCCGCACCCTGCCCGCTACCGCTTTGCGCCGCTCCGTAGTCGTCATGATCCATTCCTTCCACTCTGCGTAGTGTCAATGCATACCCAGCGTGGTCAATATCTCGTTAGCCTGGAAGAGGTGCCGTTCCAACAACCGCACGTGTGCCACAGGGAGTTGTCATGCCAGGTCCCAGAAAGCTCGACCCCTCCTCCTCTCCGCGCGCCCTTCTCGGCGCGGAACTCCGCCACCTAAGGGAGGACGCGGGCCTCTCCCAGGCCGAACTCGGCGCCCCGCTCTTCGTCAGCGGCTCGTTCATCGGGCAGCTGGAGTCCGGCGGATGCAGATGGACCAGGCGGAGAAGTTCGACGAGATCCTGGGCGCGGACGGCTTCTTCGTACGGAACTGCGCGGCGCTGAAGACGTCGAAGTACCCGGAACACTTCGCGGAGGCCGCCGAGGCCATTTGGGAGTACGCGCCTCAGCTCATCCCGGGGCTTTTGCAGACGGAGGCGTATGCGCGGGCGGTGTTCCGGGCGTACCAGCCGACAGCAGTGGAGAGCGCGATCGACGAGTTGGTGACGACCCGTCTGGAACGTGCCCGGATCCTCACCGATCCAACATCCCCACTGTTGTGGGTGGTGCTGGAGGAGGCGGTGTTACGCCGAGTGGTGGCGGGGCCGCAGGCAATGGCGGCGGCGCTCCGGCATATCGCGGGCCTGGTCAGACAGCGCCGGATCATCGCGCAGATTCTGCCATTCTCGGAGGGCGCTCACATGGCTCTGGAAGGGCCACTCAAGCTGATGGCGTTCCCGGACGCTCCCCCACTCGCGTACCTCCAGGGCTTGGGCACCGGACAGTTGCAGGACGATCCGGCCACAGTCGGCCAATACGAACTGACCTACGATTTACTGACAGCCAGTGCGTGCTCCCCGGCAGCATCCCTGGCCTTGATCGAATCGGTGGCGGAGGGTTACGACCATGAAACTCAGCAGCTCTGACTACGACCTTTCTACGGCGATCTGGCACAAGTCCTCGCACAGCGGCGGCGACGGCGGCGACTGCCTGGAGATGGGCACCTGGCGCAAGTCCACGTACAGCGGCGGAAGCGGCGGGGACTGCCTCGAAGTCCTCGACGGCGTGCCTGAGATCGTCCCCGTCCGCGACTCCAAGGTGACGGACGGCCCGGCGCTGGTGTTCCGCGCGGCGGCCTGGTCGACGTTCGTGGCCGGGCTGAAGAAGTAGACGCGCCCACCCTCCTCGGAGCTCGAGCGTCGGCACCCTGCTGTCGGACCCCTGTCACTACAGACGCACCTCCGCCGACCCTGATGAGGCCTGCCGATCGCATAAGCTCGGCTTGAACCAAGTCGCCTATACCGCAAGGCGGTTGCCCACCCAGTCGCCGCTGGGGGAGACTACTGGTGAGCCGAAAGCAGGTGCGCCCGTGCCAGCAGCCGAACCGGAGAACGTCGCCTGGATGAGCGAGAGGCAGCTGGCCCGAGCCTGGCCGACCATCCGGGCGACGTGCCTGGACGCCACCGCGAGGGCCAACGGCGTCCGCAACAACCACCACGTGTCACACTCCACGTGGGGCGAGCTCAGATGGCGCGGCTACCACCCCGCAGACGTCGCCCGGGTGGCAGCGGCGATCGCCGACGGCACCGCGGAGCTCCAGCCGCACTGGCGCAACGACACCCCCGAGGCCAAGTTGCTCGATAAGCGCCTCCGCAGGGAGAACCTGCCCGGCGCCATCGGGTGCGCCCTGCTCGTCGCGATCGGGGTGGCGATCGTCGTCACTTTCCTGGTTCTCACCTGGAACGCCTCCGGATCTGGTTCGTCTTCGCCCTCCTACTGGCACTGACCCGCTCGCGCTCCCGCCGAGGCCCGTCATCGCTCGGGGCTCAAGTGTCGAGATCCGAGCGCTCTTTCAGCGGAATGGATGGCGGGATTGATTCCCACCCACCCTCCCTGCCTGGCGGGTTGACTTTTCGCGACCGACTTGCGACGGAGGGTAGCGACGCTCTAGCGTCAGCCTCGACACGACGGCCCCCGCCGGTGCGCAAACACCGAGCAGGGGCCTGACCACGACGATCGAAAGAGCGATCTCATGGCTGCCGACCAGTTTAGTGCTGCCCCTGTTTCCCAGCCCTGCCCCGTGCCCACGCTCGACCATCCGATGGCCAATCCCGGATACGGCAAGCGTTCGGCACCGGATCAACGCCCCCGTGCCGGCCACGACTTCGCGCACCTGCTCCCCCGCGACGCGGCCATCGCCACGTACATCGACGGGCTGTGCGAGGGGGCCGACATCTCCGTGAAAACCCTCGCCAAGGTGCTGCCGTACGGGCAGTGCGCACTGCGGACGAGCCTGAACCGGCTCCAGGAGGCGGGGCATCTGCGCCGGGGCAGCGAATGCGTCGCGACCGAGGAAGCGCTGATCTGGGTCACCCGCACGTTCTTCTCCCGTACCGCGCGCGACGACGACTGGTGGGCGGCGTTCACCCGGGGCGACGTGCCGCAGGAGCGGCAACGGCCCACCCGGTCGCGGTCCTTCATCCTGCTCGCCGCCCTCGGGAAGGCAGCGCCAGCGCTGCAACTGCCCGAAGCGGGCTGTGTGCAACTGGAACCGCAGGTCAGCGAGTGGTTCGAGCGGGGCGCGACCGAGGCCGAGATCTTGTGCGCGCTCACCCAGGGACTCCCGGCCCAGGTGTACAGCCCCGTCGCGTTCGTCGGCCGCAGGCTGCTCGACAAACTGCCGCCCGCGCGCATCGCCGCCGTACGAGAAGTCGTCCTGCGGACTCTGGAATGCCGGGAGTGCCGGGCACCCGGCAGCCCAGAGGCGATGCGGGGCGGCGTGTGCGGAGCGTGCCGGGGCAAGCCCGGCGACACACCCAGGGGTCCGGCGGGCGCCGTGCCCGTACAAGGCGTGCGGGCCCGGATGAGCGCGGTGCGGGCGGGGCTGGTGCCCCGGAGGGAGCGGGCCGGGTCCTGACGGGCCGCGGGGCGGCGCGGGCCGGGCTTTGACGGCCGCGGGACGGGCCGGACGTCCTCGCCGGTGCCGTCCGCCACGGTCAGCTCGGTCGGCCTAGGTTCTGTCGTCAAATGTCACGCCCACATCAGGAGTGAGGCGAGGGTGGCGGCTGCTTCGTAGGACTCGACGGTCTTGTCGTACCGGGTGGCGATCCCTCGCCATTGCTTCAGGCGGTTGAAGCACCGTTCCACGACGTTGCGGCGTTTGTACGCCTCGCGGTCGAAGGCCGGCGGGCGGCCTCCGTGGCTGCCGCGCCGGGCCCGGTTGCGGACCTGGTCGGCCCGCTCCGGGATCGTGTGCGGGATGCCGCGGCGGCGGAGCCAGACGCGGATGGCCTTCGAGCTGTAGCCCTTGTCGCCCAGGACGTGATCGGGCCGGACGCGGGGCCGTCCCGGTCCGATCCGGGGCACCCTGATCGCTTCCATCACGGTGATGAACCGGGTGCAGTCGTTGGTGTTGCCGCCGGTGACGACGAAGCCGAGGGGACGGCCCCGGCCGTCGCAGGCCAGGTGGATTTTGCTGGTCAGACCGCCTCTGGAGCGACCGAGCGCCGGGTCGCGGAGCCCCCTTTTCGGGCCCCGGCCGCGTGCTGGTGGGCACGCACGACGGTCGAGTCGACCGCGACGAGCCATTCGACGTCACCCGCCGCATCGGCTTTCGCCTGGGCGGCCCGGAGCATCCGGTTGAACGTTCCGTCCATCGCCCACCTGCGGAAACGGGTACGGAGCGTGGCCCATGGGCCGTAGCGCTCGGGCACGTCCCGCCAGGCCGTCCCGGTCCGGAACTTCCACACGATCCCGTTCAGGACCTTGCGGTCGTCCAGCCGCCTCCGCCCCCGCAACGACTCGGGCAGCAACGGCCGGACGAACTCCCACTCGGCATCGCACAGTTCATGGCGACGTATCACGCCACTATGATCCCCAGGCAAGATCATTTGAAGACATCGCCTAGGGCCAGGTGCTCGCTCCGGCCGTGCGAACGTCCAGGGGGACGCCTCCGATGCGGTAGCCCTGTTCGTCGAGGAGATGGCCGCTGAGCTTCAGCGGCCACAGTGCCACGGCCCGGTCGGTGATCTCCAGGCCGGGAACGCGCTGGGCGAGTCGTACCTCGAAGCGCTGCACGTCGGTGAGGGACTTCACCCAGGCGATGATGAGGACGTTGTTCCGGCCGGTGACGCCGGCGCACAGCCGTACCTCCCGGGCACCGGTGACTCCGCGCGAGACGCGTTCCAGCTCGCCCGCGGCCGCCCGCCCCCATTGGATCACCGTGACCGGCCACTCCGACAGGGGGCGTGCGACCTCGCAGCGGGTCTGGATCATGCCGGCGGCAAAGAGCCGGCCGAGTCGTCGGCGGACCGTGTCCGGGCTCGCCCCGCAAGCGTCGGCGAGCGCGCGGTAGGTGGCGCGGCCGTTCATGGAAAGGGCAGCGATGAGGGCGTGGTCCAGGTCGGTGAGTGGGAATACGGGTGCCTCGGTGCGGGCGGTGTCGGTGTCGGCGAGGCGGGCGATCTGGGTGCGGTCGAGGGCGCGCAGCCGCCAGCGGCTGCCCTCTGTGTAGACGGTGCTCGCGAGGTGGGTGCGGCTGGCGACGACGCCCGGTATCGCGCCGATGCCGCGGGTCATCCAGTGGGTGAGTGCCGCGAGGTCCGGGGCCATCACGGTGAGCAGCAGGTCGCGGTCTCCGCTGACGTGTTCGACGGCAGTGACGTGGGGCAGCCGGGCGAGGGCCTGAGCCACGGCCAGCAGGCTGCCGCCGGCGCAGTCCACTTCGACGAAGGCGAGCAGTCCCTGTCCCGCCGAGGCGAGGGCGGGCGACGGGGAGCAGCTGATCCAGGCGGCGCCGGCTTCGGTGAGCCGGTGCCAGCGGCGGCCCACGGTCACGGCGTCGAGGCCGAGTACGGCGCCGATCTCGTTCCACCCGGCCCGCGGGGCGATCTGCAGTGCGTGCACCAGGGCCTGGTCGACGTCGTCGAGCGCCCGTACCACGCCGTGTGCGGAATGCTGCGTCATTCGATGCCCCTTGCGTGTTTCCTGCGATTCAGAGCCAACGTGAGGGTGAGTACTTCAGTCTTGCCCCACCGAAAGCCGGAACCGTACCAGGAGGTTGACGCAGCATGTCCGTACTGGAACGCGCCAGGGAACTCCAGCCCGATCTCGTGCGGCTGCGCCGCTCGCTGCATCGTGAGCCGGAGCTCGGTCTGCGGCTGCCGCGTACGCAGGAGAAGGTCCTCGCCGCGCTCGACGGTCTCCCGCTCGACATCACGCTCGGCCGGGAGCTGACCTCCGTCACGGCCGTGCTGCGAGGTGGCCGTCCCGGTGGGGCGGTCCTGCTGCGGGGCGACATGGACGCACTGCCGGTGGACGAGCTCACCGGGGTGGAGTATGCCTCCGAGGTGCCGGGCCGGATGCACGGCTGCGGGCACGATCTGCACACCGCCGGACTCGTCGGCGCGGCGACGCTCCTCGCGGATCGCCGGGAGAGCCTCCAGGGCGACGTGGTGTTCATGTTCCAGCCGGGCGAGGAGGGGCACAACGGCGCGGGCGCGATGATTGACGAGGGTGTCCTGGACGCGGCGGGCAAGCCCCTCAACGCGGCCTTCGCGCTCCACGTGTCGGCCAACCGCCTGCCCGGCGGCTGGGTCGCGTCCCGGCCCGGCACCGTCATGACGGCATCCGACGTCCTGCGGGTGACGGTACGGGGCGAGGGCGGGCACGGTTCGGCTCCGCACCACGCCAAGGACCCGGTGCCCGCGGTCTGCGAGATGGTGACCGCGCTGCAGAACTGGGTGACGCGCACCTTCGACATCTTCGACCCGGTGGTGGTGACCGTCGGACGGCTGCACGCCGGCACGCAGCACAACGTCATCCCGGACACGGCCGAGTTCGAGGCGACCGTACGCAGCTACTCGGAAGCCAACCACGAGCGGCTGGCCCAGGGGCTGCCGCGCCTGGTGCGCGGGATCGCGGCCGCGCACGGCCTGGAGGCGGAGGTGGAGTACGAGATGCTCTACCCGGTCACGGTCAACGAGCCGGCCGCGACGGAGTTCGCCCTTCAGACGGCGCGCGACCTGTTCGGCCCGGGCGAGGTGTGGCACGCCCCCCAGCCCGCGAGCGGTTCGGAGGACTTCTCCCTGGTGCTGAACAAGGTGCCCGGCGCGATGCTGCTCGTCGGCGCGGCACCCGAGGGCGTGAATGTGGAGAAGGCGCCGCAGAACCATTCCCCGCGGGCCATGTTCGACGACCGGGTGCTCCACCGCCAGGCCGCGCTGCTCGCCGAGCTCGCGGAGCGGCGGCTCGCCGCCGGGACATCCGCGTGAGGGCGCCTGGCGGGACGGAGGTGGCGGCGCCCCGGGTCACCGCCGTCGTGGGTCTGCTGGTCGTCTTCGAGCTGGTCAGTGGCTTCCTCCAGGGGTCGGGCCCGGCGCTGGTGCCCGCCGTGCAGGACTGGCAGTCCATCAGCGCGTCGCAGGCGCAGTGGTACATGGCGGTCCAGTTCCTGGCCGCCGCAGTGGGGGTGCCGGTGTTCGGGCGCCTCGGCGATCTGTACGGGCACCGCCAACTGGTCCGGATCGCGCTGATCTGTGTCGCGGCGGGCACCGTCCTGGTGGCCCTCGCACCCAATCTGACGGTACTGCTGGTGGGTCGAGCCCTGATGGGGCCGCTGGCGGCGCTGCTGCCGCTGGAGATCGGTCTCGTACGGGACCGGCTCGACCTCGAGGGCGCGCGGCGGGCCGTAGGGCTTCTCGTCGGCGCGCTCACCCTCGGCTCGCTCCTCGGCCACGGCCTGGCGGGCCCCCTGCTCGAACTCACCGGCGGCGTCCAAGCGACGCTCTGCGTCCTCGCCGCAATCGCCTGCGCCTGTGTGGCCCTTTCGTACTGCGCGATCCCCGAGTCCCGGACACGCGCGCCCGGCCGGATGGACTGGACAGGGGCACTGCTGCTCGGCATCTCGCTGCTGCTGTTCCTCGGCACGACGGCGCGCGGCCAGACCTGGGGCTGGACCTCACCGCTCACCCTGGGCGGCCTCGTCCTCTCCCTGTCCCTCCTCGCCTGGTGGATCCGGCTCGAACGGGACCGGCCGCACGCCCTGGTCGACGTCCGGGCAGTGGCCCACCCCCGGTCCGCGCCGTACTACGTCTCCGGTTTCGTCTTCGGCGCCGTGATGCTGGGCGGGCAGGCAGTCGCCATCTCCTACATCGCCGCATCGACGGTCGACGAGGGGTACGGATTCGGGCTCACCACCTGGGAGATCAGCGCGTGGGGCGCGGTGCCCCACGTCCTGGCCTTCGCCGGAGCGAGCCTCGTGGCCCGAGTGGCGGCCCGCACCGGCTACCGTCGCGTCCTGCTGCTCGCCTTCGCACTGATGGCCGCCGGCAACGCGGGAATGATCGCCGCCCACACCACGCTGCCGCTGTTCGCCCTCGCTTCCGCAATTTCCGGCTTCGGCATGGGCCTGGCCATGGGCGGCCTGCCCACCCTGATCGCGGAGCGCAGCACCCCGGACCGCACGGCGAGCGCGACCGCCGTCTACAACAACCTCAAGACCCTGGGCGGCAGCCTCGCGGGCGCGGGCTCGGCCGTCGTCCTCGGCACCCTGGTCGTCAGGGACACGGACGTCCCCGCGCTCTCCGCCTATCTGACGATCTGGGGACTGGGCTCCCTGCTGTGCGTGGGCGCGCTCATACTCCAAGTCCTGACCAATCGTCAGGCGGATGCCTCGGGTGCGGCGAAGAACCGCCGCTCGGATACGCGTACGCACAGCGACGCGGGCACGTCAGCCGGGGAGTAGCGGGCGATACCGGAGATCCATCCCGGCATCCGGACGAACAACTGCCGGGGCAACATCAGCGGCGGGCCCGACGACCACTGCGGGAAGAGCGAGGCCAACCTCACCTCGAAAGCTGACTGCCACCGCGGGGCCGACCACGGGAATGGACCCGCTGAACGCGATCCAGGCGGTCAGTGCGTGTGGAGCGGCGGCGCCCAGCGCCCTGGCGCCGTCGTCGGGGGTCTGTCTCCCGGAAGGTGGCAGACCTCGCAGTCCGCCGCACGTACCAGACAGCATGTATGGAAATTGAGCCCCGGCAGCCACTTACGGACGCGCCAGGTCCACGGCTCCGGGAGCGTCCGCGGGGGTGAGCCCCGTGGCCCAGACCCGGCCGTACACGGACAGGTCCCGCAGATGTGCGGTGATCTCCTCAGCGCTGTAGCCGGTGTCGCGCTCCACCCACCAGGACAGCAGGCCGATCAGTTCACCGGTCCAGGCGCGGGCGACGACATCGAGCGGGACGCGCGGCGTGACGCCGAGCTGCTCGGCGCGGGTACGGAAGACCCTCTCGGCCTGCGCGGAGATGATCCCGGTGAACTCGCGCAGCGCCCGTCCGTCGCCCTCACCGCGCAGGATGACCCGGTAGACGGGCCGCTCCTGCTCGGCATGCTGGAAAACGTACAGCACCGGCAGGCCGGTGAAGCCCTTGTCCTGGGCCTGTTCGACGGCCGGCAGGAGCCGCTCACGGTCCTCGGAGAGGTCCCGCACGATCCCCACGAGCAGGTCTTCCTTGTCGCGGTAGTGCGCGTAGAAGGTGGCGCGTCCGACGTTCGCGCGTTCCGTGATCTCCTCGACCGTGATCGCGTGGAACCCCTTCTCCAGGACCAGATCGACCAGCGCCGTGCGCAGGGCGGCACGGGTCCGGCGGACGCGCCGGTCGCCGACGGGCTTCGTTTCCACTGTGTCTCCTTCTCGTCCGGACCGTTGACCTGACCTTAACGCTGGCCTTACGTTGCTGAACACCAAGCTAGATATCAGACAGTCTGTTCAGTAACTCGGTGTGGAGTGACGATGAACCTGGGGCGCTACATCCGCCGGACAGCGGGCCACCAGCCCGATGCCGAAGCCGTGGTCTGCGGCACGAGTCGGCTCACGTACGCGGAACTGGACGACCACAGCGACCGGCTCGCGGTCGCGCTGCGCGGACTGGGCCTGCGTCAGGGCGAGCGCGTGGCGACACTCGCCGGCAACAGGGCCGAGTTGGTCGTGACAGAGATCGCCCTGTACAAGGCGGGATTGGTGCGCGTCCCGATCAACGCGCGGCTCGGCGCCCATGAGGTGTCCCACCTCCTCCGCGAGTCGGATGCGCGGGTGCTGCTCACGGACGCCGCCCACCTGGAGGATGTACGGGTCGCCGTGCCCGACACGGGAACGAGGGCCGTCATCGGCTACGACGGCCCTAGCGACCTCGGGCCCGCCTACCTGGACATGTTGTCTGGAAATGCTCCGCAACCTGTCGACGTCGAGTGCGCTGAGGGCGACGCCGCCGTTCTGCATTTCACCTCAGGCTCCACCGGCAAGCTCAAGGCCGCGATCCAGACGTACGGCAACCGTCTGGCCCTGCTGCGGAAGATGGTGATGAGCGCCGACACCCGGGTCGGCCCCGGCGACAAGAAGATCCTCGCCGGCCCCGTCACGCACGCCTCCGGCATGCCGCTGCTCGGTATCTTCTTCACCGGCGGCTGCGCGGTGATCCTGCCGCGCTGGGAGCCCGAGGAGTTCCTCGCCACCGTCCAGCGCGAGCGTGCCACCCATGCGTTCGTCGTCCCGACGATGGTCAACAGCGTGCTGGCGCTGCCCAACGCCCGCACCTACGACACCTCCAGCCTGCGTCAGCTGATCTACGGCGCCGCACCCATGTCCGCTCAACGCATCCGCGAGGCATGGGAGTTCTTCGGACCGGTGCTGTCCCAGGGCTACGGCTGCGGCGAGACGACCTCCGGGGTGCTGTTCCTGTCGACCGACGACCACCGCCGAGCCATCGAAGGCGAGGACGAGGAACTGCTGCTGTCCTGCGGGCGCCCGCTCGCCGAGGCCGAGGTGGCGATCCTCGACGAGGACGGAACCCCCCTGCCCGACGGGGAGATCGGCGAGATCGCCGTGCGCGGACCGGACGTCGTCCCCGGCTATCTGGGCGCGCCCGACCTGACCGCCGCCTCCTTCCGTGACGGCTGGTTCCTCACCGGCGATCTCGCCCGTCGCCGAGCGGACGGCTATGTCTTCATCGTCGACCGCAAGAAGGACATGATCGTCTCCGGCGGGTTCAACATCTACGCCGTCGAGGTCGAGTCCGTCCTGCACCAGCACCCCGACGTCTACGAGGCGGCCGTCGTCGGCGTCCCCGACGAGCAGTGGGGCGAGGCGGTCAAGGCGGTCGTCGTTCTGCGCGAGGGAGCCACGCCGGCCGAGTCCGACCTCGTCGACTTCTGCGCCGACCGGCTGGCCCGCATGAAGAAGCCGCGCTCGGTCGACTTCGTCGCCGCGCTGCCCCACAACCCCAACGGCAAGATCGACCGCCGCGCGATCCGCGACCACTACTGGGCGGGCGCCGACCGCCGCGTCAACTGAACAGAAAGCACCCTTATGACCTTCACCCTCGAACCCTCCTACGACGACAACCCCCGCCTTCAGGACCTCATCGTCCGCCTGCGCTCCTACCTGCGTGACGAGCTCATCCCGTACGAACTCGAGCACGGCATCACCGCCGAGACGAAGCTCGACCGCACCATCCTCGAACACATCTGGAAGCGCAGCGCGGAACTCGGCTTCTACGGCATCAGCCTGCCCCCCGAGCTCGGCGGCCAGGGCCTGAGCTTCTCCGAGCTGTGCGCGCTCAAGGAGGAGCTGACCGCCTCAGGAGCCGCCCTCTCCCACTCCGTCCTCGGCGACATGGGAGGCCCGCTGCGCGTCGGCGCGATCGTCAAGTACGCCACCGAGGAACAGCGGGAGCGCTACCTGATGCCCGTCGTCCGGGGCGAGCGGGCATGCTGCTTCTCCATCACGGAGGAGGACGCCGGCTCCGACGTGCGCCGGATGACGACCACCGCCACCCCGGACGGCGACACGTACGTTCTCAACGGCAAGAAGGTGTTCAGCTCCGCCGCCCCGTTCGCGGACTTCGCCATCGTCGTGGCCCGCATGGCCAGCACGGAGGAGGCGTACAGCGCCTTCCTCGTCGACCTGGACACCCCCGGCTGCCAGGTCCTGGACGGCGAAGTCCCCATGTCCGGACAGCAGATGGAGGGCGACCTGCTCTTCGAGGACTGCCGAATCCCGGCCGCCAATCTGCTGGGTGAGATCGGGCAGGGCTTGCGCATCGGCATCGGCCGCATCACCCTCAACCGCCTCCTGCACTGCCCGTCCCTGATCGGCGCGGCCCGTCGTGCCTGGGACCTGTCCCTGGACTACGCGATGAACCGCGCCGTCTTCGGTCAGCCCCTGCTCGCCCACCAGGCCATTCACCACAAGATCGCCGAGATGGCCACCGAAATCTACGCCGCGCGCTCGATGGTGATGGCGACGGCGGCGAAGGCCGACCGGGGCGACAACGTCTCCGTCGAGGCGAACATGTGCAAGCTGTTCACCTCCGAGGCGTGCTTCCGCGTCGCCGACCAGGCCGTCCAGATCCACGGCAAGGCCGGGCTGACCCGGGGTAACGAGGTCGAGCAGATCTTCCGCAGCCTGCGGATGTTCCGGATCGTCACCGGAACCACCGAGATCCACAAGAACGCCATCGCCAAGGGTCTGATCTGACCCCACCCCCTTGGTGTCCCAGGGCGGTGCCGCAGACCCTCGCAGGCGGGGGTTTGCGGCCCCACGGGATCCGCCCCTGTTTGCACGGCCCCCTGCCCCACCCGCACCCGCAGGAGTCGCCCATGACGCCCAACCCCTTTGCGCGCTCGGCCCGGCGCGAGAACGCCGCCCCCGCACCCGTTGGCCGCAGGGCCTGGCTGATCACGGCCATGATCGTGACCTTCATGGTGATCAACTTCGCCGACAAGTCCGTCCTCGGCCTCGCCGCCGTACCGATCATGGAAGAGCTGGACCTCAGCAACAGCACATACGGACTGGTCTCCAGCTCCTTCTTCTTCCTGTTCAGTCTCTCCGGACTGCTCGTCGGATTCCTCTCCACCCGGATCTCCAGCCGCATCCTGCTCTTCGGCATGACGCTGCTGTGGGCCGTGGCCCAGCTTCCGGTCCTGGCCGTGGCCTCGATACCCACCCTCATGGCCAGCCGCATCCTGCTGGGCGCCGCTGAGGGACCAGCGGCCTCGATGTCCATGCACGCCCTGTACAAGTGGTTCCCGCCCGAGCGCCGCGGCCTGCCCTCGGCCCTCCAGATCGGCGGAGCGGCGCTCGGCATGCTCCTCGCGGCACCCCTGGTCACCTGGCTGATCGAGGGCTTCGGCTGGCGCTCGGCCTACGCCGTCCTCGCCGCGGTCAGCGCGGCATGGGCGCTGGCGTGGTGGCGGATCGGGCACGACGGACCCTACGGCCACACGCGCGCCGGCTCCGTGGGCGGCCCCGGCCTCAGACTGCCGTACCGCAGGATCCTGCTGACCGGCACCGTCCTCGGCAGCGTCTCTAGCGCCTTCGGCGCGCAGTGGGCGCTGTCCCTCAGCCACGCCTGGCTGCCCACCTACTTCAGGAACCAGCTAGACATGTCGGCCGAGACCGCCGCCACCGTCATCAGCGTCATCTCCGGTTTCGGCCTGGTGCTTCTGTTGGCGGTCTCGCCCTTCGTGGACGCGCTGAAATCCCGGGGCGTGAGCAGTCGTTGGTCCAGCGGGGCGGCACAGGGCATCGCCGTGTGCGTGTCGGGCTGTGCGATGGCGGCGTTCCCGCTCGTCGATGCGTCCGGTCTGCGCCTCGCCCTGATCGCGCTGGCCTTCGGCGGGACCGCGATCGCCGTCCCCCTGCACTACATGACGACGGCCGAGGTCGTCCCGCCTGCACAGCGCGGCGCCGTCTTCGGCATCGTCGCCGCCACTGGCACCCTGCCCGGCCTCATCGCGCCATTCCTGACCGGGCACTTCATCGACGCGGCCGACAGCCCGGCCGCCGGCTACACCACCGCGTTCCTCACCGCCGCCGCGGTGATGGTCACCGCCGGCGCCCTCGCCCTGACGGCCATCCGGCCGGAGCGCGACGCACACCGCCTCGGCCTGGAGCACGCCGTGGCGGACACCGGCACTGATCCAGCGGACCCCGCCACACGTGTGGGACCACCGCACGCACGTCATATCGCGGAGCCGTGACCTGCGGCGCTGCAGACCGCCTCACAACGATGGCCAGGCCCCTGTCTCAGAACGGGGCCGTGAGCTGGTTGGCAACTTCGCCGCCGTCACCTTCTGGTGTTGCCGCCCGTCACGACGAAGGCGAGCGGACGGCCCCGGCCGTCACAAGCCAGGTGGATCGTGCTGGTCAGCCCGCCCCGGGACCGGCCGAGGGCCGGGTCGCGGAGCCCCCTTTTCGGGCCCCGGCCGCATGCTGGTGGGCCCGGACGACCGTCGAGTCGACCGACACCAGCCAGTCGATGTCGCCCGCCGCATCCGCCTTGGCCCGGGCGGCCCGCAGCATCCGGTCGAACGTCCCGTCCGCCGCCCACCTGCGAAAACGCCTATGCAGCGTGGCACACGGGCCGTAACGCTCGGGCACATCCCGCCAGGCCGTCCCGGTCCGGAACTTCCACACGATCCCGTTCAGGACCCGGCGATCGTCCAGCCGCTCCCATCCCCGCAACGACTCGGGCAGCAACGGCCGGAGGAACTCCCAAGCGGCATCGGACAGCTCATGGCGACGTATCACGACACCATGATCCACCAGCGACGATCATTTGAAGACACTGCCTAGTCCTGCGACGAGGACGGCGACCAGTCTGCGGGCGTCGTAGCGCGCGTCGCTGTCGGCGCCGATGCAGAGGTTCCCGATGCCGCGCATGAGCTGGTACGCGTCGAGGTCGGAACGGATCTCGCCGGACGCGGTGGCCGCGTCGAGGAGCTCGGTGCACACCGGGAGAAGACGGTCCAGGAAGTAGGTGTGCAGCGTCTCGAAGTCGGCGTTGCCGTTCCGCAGCGCGGCGGCGAGGCCGTGCTTGGTGACGAGGAAGTCGACGAAGAGGTTCAGCCAGCGCTCCAGTGCGGCATGAGGGGTCGGGCCGGTCGCCAGCAGGGCCGGGCCGGCCTCGGCGCAGGCGTCGACCTGGTGACGGTAGACGGCGATGATGAGATCCGCTCGCGTCGGGAAGTGGCGGTAGATCGTGGCCGTGCCCACGCCCGCCTCGGCCGCGATGTCGCGTACCGGCGCTTCCACGCCCGACGCGACGAAGACCATGGCGGCCGCATCGAGCAGGGTCTCCTTGTTGCGCCGGGCGTCCGCCCGTTGGGGCGGGGCCGAAGGCCCTGTGCCCGGGTCGCCGTCATGCATCGCGTCACTCTCTCCGTCGCCCATGCTTGCTAAACGGGACACCGTTCCGTATCTTCAAACGGGACAGCGTTCCGTTTCTCATGATGTCAGAGCAGGGGCCGGCAGCCAAGCCATGGCCGCCCCCCGCGCTGTCCCCACTCCACCAGCAACGGAGGAACATCGTCATGCAGTACCGCACCTTGGGCCGTACCGGTCTGCAGGTCAGCTCCCTCGCGCTCGGCGCGATGAACTTCGGCACGATGGGACGCACCACGCAGGACGAGGTCACCGCCCTCGTCGACGCCGCTGTCGAGAGCGGCGTCAACCTCATCGACACCGCCGACGTATACAGCAACGGAGAGTCGGAAGAGCTGGTGGGCAAGGCCATCGCCGGTCGCCGCGACGACATCGTGCTGGCCACGAAAGCGGGCCTCCCGATGGGCGACGAGCGCAACCACCGGGGCGGTTCGCGCCGCTGGCTGACCACCGCGCTGGACAACAGCCTGCGCCGTCTCGGTGTCGACCACGTCGATCTCTACCAGATCCACCGGTGGGACCCGCGCACCGGCGACGAGGAGACGCTGTCGGCGTTGACCGACCTCCAACGTGCCGGGAAGATCCGCTACTTCGGCTCTTCCACGTTCCCCGCCTACCGCATCGTGCAGGCCCAGTCGGCAGCTCGCGAGCACCACCTGAGCCGCTATGTCACCGAGCAGCCGAGCTACTCGATCCTGCAGCGCGGCATCGAAGGCGACGTGCTGCCCGTGGCCGAGCAGTACGGGCTCGGCGTGCTGGTGTGGAGCCCGTTGGCATCGGGCTGGCTGTCGGGCGCGATCCGCGAAGGCCGCGAGGTGACCACCAGCCGCTCCACGTTCATGCCGCAACGCTTCGACACCGCCATCCCCTCCAACCGGGCCAGGCTCGACGCCGTGGAGCAGTTGGCCACCGTCGCGGACGAGGCGGGCCTGACCCTGATCCAGCTCGCGCTCGGATTCGTGACCGCGCATCCCGCCGTGACCGGCGCGCTCATCGGTCCCCGCACCCTGGACCACCTGCACACACAGCTCGCCGCCGCCGATACCGTGCTCTCCGCCGACGTGCTGGACGCGATCGACGCGATCGTCGCTCCCGGCACCGACCTGGCCGCGCACGAGAAGAACGACACCCCGCCCGCGCTGCTCGACCCGGGGCTCCGACGCCGCTGACACCCCGCCCCGCCGGGCAACGCTCTCTGCCCCAAGGGACCTGGCCCCCTCCCGTACCCCCCGGGTATACAGGAAAGGTTCGCTCCGCCCAGCCCGGAAGGTCACCCGGATGCGCCCGCACGCCTCCAAGCCCGCCCACGACGGCGTCGAGACCGAGCGTCCGGCGGCGCGCAAGCCTCCGCAGGCGTCGGAGAGGGAAGGGAGCGCCGCCCCGCACGGGCTGTTCCCGCTTCCCCGGGCGGCGGGGAACGCGGCCCTGGTCCAGCTGCTGCGGCAGGCGGGCCACCCCGGGGCCGAGGAGGCGCATCAGCGCGAGGGCGGGCAGGTGTCCGGGCCGCCCGCCGCCGCCCACGACGTACAGCGTTCCGCCGTCCACGACGTGCTGCGCTCCGCCGGGCAGCCCCTGGACAGCGGGACCCGTACGGACATGGAGGCCCGGTTCGGCGCGGATTTCGCCGATGTACGCGTCCACAGGGACGGCGCGGCCCGCACCTCCGCCGCCGAGATCGGGGCCCGCGCGTACACCTCGGGGAACCACATCGTGCTGGGCGACGGCGGGGGCGACCGGCACACGCTGGCGCACGAGCTGACCCACGTCATCCAGCAGCGCCAAGGCCCGGTGAGCGGCACCGACAACGGCGGCGGTCTCCGGGTCTCCGACCCTTCCGACCGGTTCGAGCGCGAGGCGGAGGCACAGGCGAGGCGCGTCCTGTCCGGCAGTGCCCCGGTTCGTGAAGCGGCGGAGGCGACGACCGCCTCGCCCGGCTCCGGCGATCCGTCCGTGCAGCGGATGCGCAGCGACAACCCCCACGCCTCCGGCGGCGCGCACAACGGGTGGGAGCTGACCGCGCACCACGTCGTCGCGCACTCCCAGCTGACCGGGGCACTGGACTCCGTGGACCCCGGGAAGCGGGCGGTCCTGCTGCGCGAAGCCGTTCCCGAAGAGATCACCGACACGATGCTGGCGAATCTGAAGGTCGAGATTCCGCCGCACATGAACCGGGACGATTTCAGGAAGAGGTTCCGCGCCGCACTGGTCAAGCCGGGCGGGGGCGACAAGGCCGAGTTCCTGGGGAACAACCTCAACGAGATCCGCTACGCCTTCTACGAGTGGCAGGGCGGCAATCAGTTCCTCGGGCCCAACACCAGCATCCGCGCGGAACCGACCGGTCATGGGGAGGACACGGACTACGACGGCCAGGCCTTCTCACCGCTCGGCGACCGGTTCGCGGATCTCATCGCCCTGGGAGACGAGTTGAAGGCCGCGAACGCGGCCCGGGACAAGAAGAAGCAGACCCGGCTCCTGCACGACATCCTGCGCATCACCGTGAACGCCACCCCGCGCCCGTTCGACGCCTCGGCCTGGACCGAGGTGACGTCGGTGGGTGAAGTGGACCGGCTGGCCGTCGCATTGGGCCGGGACCACATGCGGGACTACACCTACTTCATGATGCGGATGGACGACGTCGCGAAGGGGAGGTACACCGGGATCTCCCAGAACGAGGAGAAGACGAAGTTCTTCTACTTCGGAGAGCCGATCAGCCCCTTGGAGATCAAGGGGTCGTTCCTCTACATCAAGCTGAACACGGCGCAGGAGACGGTCGTCACGAAGGACAAGGTGGCACTCGCCAAACTCCTGCCCAACGCCCAGGCGGTCGGCGGGGACGTGGAATTCGATCTGCCCGCGGGCGGAGAGTTCGACAACGGGTCCCTCACCCTGCCCGGGTACGCGGGATCGGTCCCCGCCGAGGAAACCGCGACCGGACGGTACCGGGTGAAGAAGAACATCTACCAGAACCGGAAGCTCGATACGGACGCCTCCGGAATGAAACTGTCGGACTACTGCCAGCAGGTCCGCGTCCCGACCTCCACCTTCCTCCCCCGCGTCGTCGTGGAGGCGCTGGGTTAGGGGTTCGTGGCCGCGCCGGGCGTCCTGGCGTTCCCGCCGGGGCCGCAGGTGCGGGTGGAACTCCTGAGGTTCCCGCCGGGGCGGCCGGAGCGGGTGAGCTCCTGACGTTCCCGCTGGGGCCGCAGGTGCGGGTGGAGCGGCATGGGGGCAGAGGGCCGCCTGACGGTGGGCCGTGCGGCGGCACAGGGGCGGAAGGCCGCCGGACGGTGGGCCGTGCCCGAGCGCGTCACCGTGAGCGCAACGTTCGACGACACCGGCCCCCGGGGACGCATCCCCGGGGGCCGGTGTCGTGAACTGCTGTGCGAGAACTACCGATCCGTCAGGATCAGAAGTCCATGTCACCGCCCGGCATGCCGCCCGGAGCGCCGCCGGCAGCGGCCTTCTCCGGCTTGTCGGCGATGACGGCCTCGGTGGTGAGGAAGAGCGCGGCGATGGACGCGGCGTTCTGCAGGGCGGAGCGCGTGACCTTCGCCGGGTCGAGAATGCCCTCGGCGATCATGTCGACGTACTCGCCGGTCGCGGCGTTGAGGCCGTGACCGATCGGCAGGTTGCGCACCTTCTCGACGACGACGCCACCCTCGAGACCACCGTTGACGGCGATCTGCTTGAGCGGGGCCTCCAGCGCCAGCTTGACGGCGTTGGCGCCGGTCGCCTCGTCACCCGAGAGCTCGAGCTTCTCGAAGACGGCCGAGGCCTGGAGCAGAGCCACGCCACCACCGGCGACGATGCCCTCCTCGACGGCGGCCTTGGCGTTGCGCACCGCGTCCTCGATGCGGTGCTTGCGCTCCTTGAGCTCGACCTCGGTCGCGGCGCCGGCCTTGATGACGGCCACGCCGCCGGCCAGCTTCGCGAGGCGCTCCTGGAGCTTCTCGCGGTCGTAGTCCGAGTCGGAGTTCTCGATCTCGGCACGGATCTGGTTGACGCGGCCCTGGACCTGGTCGCTGTCACCGGCGCCGTCGACGATCGTCGTCTCGTCCTTGGTGATGACGACCTTGCGGGCGCGGCCGAGCAGGTCGAGACCGGCGTTCTCCAGCTTGAGGCCGACCTCTTCGGAGATGACGGTGCCACCGGTGAGGATGGCGATGTCGCCGAGCATGGCCTTGCGGCGGTCACCGAAGCCCGGAGCCTTGACGGCGACGGACTTGAAGGTGCCACGGATCTTGTTGACGACCAGGGTCGACAGGGCCTCGCCCTCGACGTCCTCGGCGATGATCAGCAGCGGCTTGCCGGACTGCATGACCTTCTCGAGCAGCGGAAGGAGGTCCTTCACGTTGCTGATCTTCGAGTTCACGATCAGGATGTACGGGTCGTCGAGGGACGACTCCATGCGCTCCATGTCCGTGGCGAAGTACGCCGAGATGTAGCCCTTGTCGAAGCGCATGCCCTCCGTGAGCTCCAGCTCCAGACCGAAGGTCTGGGACTCCTCGACGGTGATGACGCCTTCCTTGCCGACCTTGTCCATGGCCTCGGCGATGAGCTCGCCGATCTGGGTGTCGGCGGCGGAGATGGAGGCCGTCGAAGCGATCTGCTCCTTGGTCTCCACGTCCTTGGCCTGCTCCAGGAGGGCGGCGGAGACGGCCTCGACGGCCTTCTCGATGCCCCGCTTGAGAGCCATCGGGTTCGCACCCGCGGCCACGTTGCGAAGACCCTCGCGGACGAGCGCCTGAGCGAGAACGGTGGCGGTGGTCGTACCGTCGCCGGCGACGTCGTCCGTCTTCTTGGCGACCTCCTTGACCAGCTCCGCACCGATCTTCTCGTACGGGTCCTCCAGCTCGATCTCCTTGGCGATGGAAACACCATCGTTGGTGATCGTGGGGGCGCCCCACTTCTTCTCAAGGACGACGTTGCGGCCCTTGGGGCCGAGGGTGACCTTGACGGCGTCGGCGAGCTGGTTCATGCCGCGCTCAAGACCGCGCCGGGCCTCCTCGTCGAAGGCGATGATCTTGGCCATATGAAGTGGTCCTCCCGGACAGGGGTGGATTTCTCCGGACCGAGAGGCGCCCGCGACGGACGGCCTGCGTGTCTGCCGGTTCCTTGCCCCGGAGACCTGCGGGCCTCACCGGCCCGGTCCAAGTTTCTGTCACTCTCACCCAGAGAGTGCTAAGCCAATAATTAGCACTCGACCCCCGAGAGTGCAAGCGTCGCCCTCGGAGTGTGGACAGCGGCCGAGCGGGACGCGCAAGCACCCGCGGACACGAGCACGCCCCCGCCGCGGCGCCCCCGGGACGCAGGAAGGGTCCGTACCCCAGGGGTACGGACCCTTCGTGCGTGAGTAGTGACGTCGGCCGGCTGTGCGGCGGCTGGCCGGGCTCAGCCGACGGCGAGCTTGACCATGTCGGCCTGGGGCCCCTTCTGGCCCTGCGAGATCTCGAATTCAACTCGCTGACCCTCTTCGAGGGTGCGGTATCCGTCCATCTGGATCGCGCTGTAGTGGACGAAAACATCCGCACCACCGTCGACCGCGATGAAGCCGTACCCCTTCTCCGCGTTGAACCACTTGACGGTGCCCTGAGCCATGCCTAACTCCCCTATTACTGGCCCTTGCACAGGACCGCACTTCGCGGGCCCGGGTCAGAACTCACCCTCCGACAGGAGAGGGCTCGTGCGCCGGAACGCGTCGACCGCGGCCGAATGTATCTGCCCAACTGCCCTCTGCAACAGGTCAATCGGACGAGAATTCTGAGCAGCATCGATCGCCCGAATGCGGGGAAGTGAGGGGATTCCTGGGCAAGTCGGGCCAGGCAAAGGTGACTTATGGCGCAAGGAGCTCAGCGACTTTGGCTGCATCTTGTCGTGGCCGGGCGCATTCTCATATGCGGGCGGCACGGGCAGCGGAGGGGACTTCCCACACTGTACCGCGCTCAACCATGCAGAATTGCCCCCTCCGCTTCTCTCGCAGAGGGGGCAACTCCGGTGACACGGTGAAGTCGGACCCGCCCCGTGAAGGGCAGGTCCTTTCGTCTGGATCAGGCCGGACCCCGCGAGCCCGGCCTGATCCGAACGAGAGGGTCTGCGCCCGCGGCTCAGCAGCCGCCGGCGACGGCCGGGATGATCGAGACGCCGGCGCCGTCCGGCGTGACCGCGTCAAGGCCCCCCTCGAAGCGCACGTCGTCGTCGTTGACGTACACGTTCACGAAGCGGCGCAGCTTGCCCTGGTCGTCCAGGACGCGGGCGGCGATGCCCGGGTGGTCCTTCTCCAGGGACTCGATGACCTGGGAGAGGGTCGCGCCCTCGGCCGGGACCTCGGCCTGGCCGCCCGTGTAGGTGCGGAGGATGGTGGGGATACGGACCTTGACGCTCATGGTGGGTGCCCTTCCTGGTGTCGGGTGGTCAGCTGGTGGCGAGGCCCGCGGCGCGGAAGGCCTCCAGGCTCGGGCGGATCGTGGCACTGGCCTGCGAGGTGGCCGCCACGGCGTCCAGCGTCTTGAGGCCGTCACCGGTGTTCAGGACGACGGTGGTGAGCGTCGGGTCGAGCACGCCGGCGTCGATCAGCTTCTTCGTCACGCCGACCGTCACCCCGCCCGCCGTCTCGGCGAAGATGCCCTCGGTGCGGGCCAGCAGCTTGATCGCGTCGACGACCTGCTCGTCGTTGACGTCCTCGACGGCGCCGCCGGTGCGGCGGGCGATGTCCAGGACGTACGGGCCGTCGGCCGGATTGCCGATCGCCAGGGACTTGGCGATCGTGTTCGGCTTCTGCGGCCGGACGACGTCGTGACCGGCCTTGAAGGCCGCGGAGACCGGGGAGCAGCCCTCGGCCTGGGCGCCGAAGATCTTGTACGGCCTGTCCTCGACCAGGCCGAGCTTGATCAGCTCCTGGAGGCCCTTGTCGATCTTCGTGAGCTGCGAGCCGGACGCGATGGGGATGACGATCTGGTCGGGCAGCTGCCAGCCGAGCTGTTCGCAGATCTCGTACGCCAGGGTCTTGGAGCCCTCGCCGTAGTACGGGCGCAGGTTGACGTTGACGAAGCCCCAGCCCTCGCCGAGCGGGTCGCCGATGAGCTCGGAGCAGAAGCGGTTGACGTCGTCGTAGTTGCCCTCGATGCCGACCAGCTCGCCGCCGTACACCGCGGCCATGACGACCTTGCCCTGCTCCAGGTCGTGCGGGATGAACACGCACGAGCGCAGGCCGGCCCGGGCGGCGGCGGCGCCCACGGCGCCGGCGAGGTTGCCGGTGGAGGAGCAGGAGAGGGTGGTGAATCCGAAGGCGCGGGCGGCCTCGACGGCGATCGCGACGACGCGGTCCTTGAAGGAGTGCGTCGGGTTCCCGGAGTCGTCCTTGACGTACAGGCCGCCGGTGACGCCCAGCTCGCGGGCGAGGTTGTCGGCCTTGACCAGCTTGGTGAAGCCGGGGTTGAGGTTGGGCTTGTCAGCGACGTCGGAGGGGACCGGCAGCAGCGGCGCGTAGCGCCAGATGTTGTCCGGTCCTGCCTCGATGCGCTTCTTCAGCTCGTCCGGGGAGCCGCTCGGCAGGTCGTATGCCACTTCGAGCGGCCCGAAACACGAGGCGCAGGCGAAAATGGGACCGAGTGCGAATCGCTCTCCGCATTCGCGGCAGGAAAGCGCCGCGGCGGGACCGAGGTCCACGGAAGATTCGGTGTGTGCTGCAACAGTCTCAACAGCCATGATGGCGAGGCCCTTTCTCCTCATCTTCCTCGCGACGCATTTCGTCACGAGACGGAATTGGCACCTTCCCCACCTGACCTCGCGGTCGGCGGGAGGGTTGCCGGGACTTCAACGGGCCGTTCCCTCTGTCCCTCTGGATGAGCGCTATGGCACTGGACCATGGATCCAGGCGTTTATCGGCGTACCGACCCCGGCATGCGAGGGTCGTCCGCGTTGTTCAGACTGTAACCGAAGCACCGGACTGTTGAGATAGTCGTCCGTACCGCGAGATGGATCACATACAGGGAGTATCGACCGTGCTCGAAGAGGTCGAACGCTGGCTGACCAGGCGTTCCTGGTCGGCCGACGACCGTCCGCTGGACCGTCTGCTGGACGCCAGGAACGAGGCGCACGGCTCGCGCGTGAGCGTGGTGCTGCCCGCGCTGAACGAGGCGGAGACGGTCGGGGACATCGTCACGACGATCCGGCGCGAGCTCATGGAGAAGGTCCGGCTGGTCGACGAGCTCGTGGTCATCGATTCCGGTTCCACGGACGCCACCGGGGAGGTCGCCCGCCGGGCCGGCGCCCGGGTGGTCCACCGGGACGCGATCCTGCCCCGCATACCCGCCGTCCCCGGGAAGGGCGAGGTGCTGTGGCGGTCACTCCTGGTGACGAGCGGCGACATCGTCTGCTTCATCGACGCGGATCTGAAGGACTTCTCGGCCGACTTCGTCTCCGGCACCGTGGGCCCGCTGCTCACCGATCCCCCGGTGCAGTTCGTCAAGGCGATGTACGACCGCCCGCTCGACGGAACCACTGCTCAGGGCGGCCGGGTCACCGAGATGGTGGCACGCCCGCTGCTCAATCTGCACTGGCCCCAGCTGGCCGGCTTCGTCCAGCCCCTCGGCGGCGAGTACGCCGTGCGCCGCTCGCTGCTGGAGCGCCTCCCGTTCCCGGTCGGTTACGGAGTGGAGTTGGGCCTGCTCGTCGACTCCCTGCACACCGTCGGCCTGGACGCCCTCGCCCAGGTGGACGTCGGCGTGAGGAAGCACCGCCACCAGGACGGCCAGGCGCTCGGCCGGATGGCGGCCACCATCTACCGGACCGCCCAACTCCGCCTCTCCCGCGGCCCTCTGGTCCGTCCGTCGATCACCCAGTTCGAGCGCGGCGAGCACGGCTTCGTCCCGCACACCTACCCGGTGGACACCGAGGAGCGGCCGCCGATGTGCGAGATCGAGGAGTACGTTTCACGCCGCGCGGCCTGAGCCGGTCTGACTTCGCACGTTTGGGCGGTTCGTGATCGGGCTAGATTCCGCCCATGGTCTCCGAGCACGCCCACACCCCCCAGCCCGCTGCCCAGGTACTCGTCGCGTCCAACCGCGGCCCCGTCTCGTACGCGCTGCGCGAGGACGGTTCCCTCGACGCCAAGCGCGGCGGGGGCGGACTCGTCTCCGGACTGAGCGCCGTGGACGACAAGATGTGGGTCTGCGCCGCCCTCGGGGAAGGTGACCGGGAGGCGGTGCGGCGCGGGGTCGGCGAGCCGGGCGTCCGGATGCTCGACATCGACGCGGACGTGCACGCCGACGCGTACAACGGCATCGCCAACTCGGTGCTGTGGTTCGTCCACCACCTGCTCTACCAGACGCCCGTCGAGCCCGTCTTCGACGCGGAGTTCCGCCGGCAGTGGGCGTCCTTCGAGACGTACAACCGGGCCTTCGCCGAGGCGCTCGCCGAGGAGGCGGGCGAGGGCGCGGCCGTCCTCGTGCAGGACTACCACCTGTCGCTGGTGCCCGGCATACTCCGCGAACTCCGCCCCGACCTGCGCATCGGCCACTTCTCCCACACCCCGTGGGCGCCCGTCGACTACTTCCGGCTGCTGCCCGACGACATCGCCGAGAAGCTGCTCCGCGGCATCCTCGGCGCCGACCGGGCGGCCTTCCTGACCCGCCGCTGGGCCGACGCGTTCATCGGCTGCTGCACGGAGATCCTCGGCGGCACCGGCCGCACCCGGATCGGGGTGCACGGCCTCGGCGCCGACGCGGACTTCCTGCGCCGCCGCGCCCACGAGCCGGATGTGGACGAGCGGATGGCGGCGCTGCGGGAGCAGGTGGGCCCGGGCCGGAAGACGATCGTGCGGGTGGACCGTACGGAACTCTCCAAGAACATCGTCCGCGGCCTGCACGCCTACCGGGCCCTGCTCGACGAGCGGCCCGAATGGCGCGGGCGCGTCGCCCACATCGCGTTCGCCTACCCCTCGCGGCAGGACCTGGCGGTCTACCGGGAGTACACGGCCGAGGTGCAGCGCGTCGCCGAAGGGATCAACAAGACGTACGGGACGGCGGACTGGACCCCGGTCGTCCTCCACGTCAAGGACGACTTCGCCCGCTCGCTCGCGGCGTACCGGCTGGCGGACGTGGCGCTCGTCAACCCGATCCGCGACGGGATGAACCTCGTCGCCAAGGAGGTCCCGGTCGTCTCCGACGCCGGCTGCGCGCTGGTGCTGTCGCGGGAGGCGGGGGCGTACGAGGAGCTGGGCGCCGACGCGATCACGGTGAACCCGTACGACGTGTCCGCCACCGCCGCGGCCCTCCACGAGGCGCTGACGATGGCGGACGACGAGCGGACGGCCCGCACGGAGCGGCTGGCCGCGGCGGCCACCGCGCTGCCGCCGCAGCAGTGGTTCCTGGACCAGCTAGAGGCGCTGCGCCAGGGCTGACAGGAACGCGACGACGGCTCCCGGGCCGGGCAGCGACAGGTCGGCGCGCTCGGCCAGTTCGGGCACTTCCGCGCCGCTGCAGACCAGCAGGCCGGGGGTGCCCTCGGGGCCCTCGGTGCGCAGTTTGTCGACGGCGGCGTACGCGGCGAGGTCGCCCAGGTCGTCGCCCGCGTACAGCACGGACGCGGCGCCGGTCTCCTGCACGTACCGGGTGAGGGCGACGCCCTTGTCCATGCCGGGGGGCCGCAACTCCAGAACCAGGCGGCCCGGTTCGACGATCAGCCCGTGGCGGGCGGCGAGCTCGCCCAGGGGGCCGCGCAGGGCGTCGAAGGCGGCCTGCGGGTCGGCGGCGCGGCGGGTGTGGACGGCGAGCGCCTGCCCCTTCTCCTCTATCCAGGTGCCGTGCCAGGAGTCGAACCTGTCCAGTACGCCGGGGAGTTCGGCCCGCGCGGCGGCGACGCCGGGGTGCGGGGCTGGGGCCTGGACGGTGCCGGAGACGGCGTCCCACCGTTCGGCGCCGTAGTGGCCCAGGACGACGAGCCGGTCCAGCCCCTCGACGCCGGCGAAGCCGCCGTAGCGGACCGCGACACCGGCCGGGCGGCCGGTGATCACGGCGATCGACGCCACCTTGGGGGCGAGCGCGGCCAGCGCCTCGACGGTGCCGGGGTGGGCGCGGGCCTGTTCGGGGTCGGGGACGATGTCGGCGAGCGTGCCGTCGAAATCGAGCGCGATGACGGCGCGGTCGGGCCGCGCGAGAAGCGCGGCGAGGCCCTCCTGGCCGGCGGGGGTGGTCGGAGCCGGCAGGGGCGGGGTGTGCGGAGTGCTGCCCATGCCCCGAGCCTATAGGCGGTGGCCTGGACGCGGTGCCGGGGCGGGGTGCGAGTGCGGTGCTCCCGGGGGGCGGTTACCCCCGGGAGGGGCGGGACCTTCCGGGCGCGGGTGCTCCCGGGGCGGGGGGCCGTCGGGCGCGGGTGCTCCCGGGGCGGGGGGCCGTCGGGCGCGGGTGCTCCCGGGGCGCTGCCCCGGACCCCGCTCCTCAATCGCCGGAGGGGCTTGAATTGGCCCGGCTTGGCTCTGGCCTGCCCCGCGCTTGGATTTACCCCGGCTGGGCCCGCCCCTGCCCGCATTTACCCCGCTGGGCCCGCCCCCGCCCGCGCCCGCATCTACCAGGCTGGGCTCTGCCCTGACTGCGCCGGTGTTGCCCGGCTGCGCTTGGGTTTGCCCGTATGGGGCTTGACGCACACCCGGCGGGCACCGCTGTGCGCGGTCGCCCACGACGCACCCAGCCCCGCCGGCGATTGAGGCGCGGGGTTCGGGGCGGAGCCCCGGGAGCTCCGGCGGCCGCGCCGCACCTCCCGAACCCGGCGCGCCGCAGCGTGCAGGGGCGCCGGCGGTCGCGCAGCGCCCCGAGGTCATCGGCGTCCGCGGCGGGCCTCACGCACGCGGCGCAGGCGGTTCACCGTCACCGGGTCCGCCTCCAGGGCGCGCCGGTCGTCCAGCAGGGCGTTCAGGAGTTGGTAGTAGCGGGTCGGGGACATGCCGAGCTGTTCCCTGATCGCCCGCTCCTTCGCCCCCGGCCCGGCCCACGACTGCCGCTCGACCGCCAGGACCGCGCGGTCCCGGTCGGAGAGTCCGGCGGGAGGGGCGGGCTCGTCGGGGCCGTTCGGGGGGAGGGCGGTCATATCAGCCAATATATGGCGCGGTCCGCGGGTCGTGGGGCGCCGGCCGGCGGACCGTGCCCGCGGGCCGCTACTCCGCGGTCTCCGCCGCCGTGGACTCCTGCGCGATGTGCTGGAGCACGCTCTCCGGGTTGGCGCCCGGCTCGACCGCCTTGCCGATGTTCTCCTTGATCGACTCGCTGGCCTGGGCCCAGGACGTCTTGCCGAACGGGTAGAACTCCGCGCTGGACAGCGCTGCCAGGAACTTCCGCAGCGGCTTGAACTTGGGGTCGCTCTCCATCGACGCCGAGGCGGAGTCGGTGACCGGCAGCAGGTCGTACTTGTCGGCGAACTCGATCACGTTCTTGTCGCTGAACATGAAGTCGAAGAACTTGCCCATCTCGATCCGGTGGCCGTTCTGCTTGAACCCCATGATCCAGTCGGCGACGCCCATCGACCCCTCGGTGGGGCCGTCGGCGCCGGGCAGCTTCACCATACCCACGTCGACGCCCTGCTTCTGGGCTTCTTCCATCAAGGTCGGGTGGCCGTTGAGCATGCCGACGTCGCCCTTGGTGAACGCCGCGAAGGCCTTGGCCCGGTCGAGCTTGCCGGGGGCGACGGGGCCGACGAGCCCCTTGTCGACGAGGTTCGACTTCAGCCAGTTGAACGTCCTGACGTTGTCGACCGAGTCGATGTCGTACGAGCCGACGTCGTCGGTGTAGCCACCGCCGCCGCTGAGCAGCCACATCAGGGTCTCGGCCTGGGACTCCTCCTGGCCGAGCGGCAGCGCGAACGGGTACTTCACCCCGCGCTGCTTGAGTGCCGCGGCGTCGGCGGCTATGTCGTCCCAGGTCTTCGGGGCCTTGATGCCCGCCCCGGCGAAGAGGTCCTTGTTGTAGAAGAGCAGCCGGGTGCTGGCCACGAACGGCAGCCCGTACTGGATGCGGCTCACCCGTCCGGCGTCCGCGAGCTTCGGCAGGAAGTTGGCCTGGGTCGGGATGCTGAGCATCTGGTCGGCGGAGTAGAGCTTGCCGGCCTTGGCGTAGTCCGCGTACGCGCCGATCTGCGCGATGTCCGGGGCGTTCCCGGCCTTCACCATCTCGGCGACCTTGCGGTCGACGTCCGTCCACGGGTAGACGGTCACGTCCACCTTGATCCCGGGGTGGGACGCCTCGAAGCTCCGGGCGACGTCGTCCCAGTACGTCTGCGACTTGTTGGCCTCACCGGTGCCGTAGTCGGCCGCGACCAGTTTGAGCGTGACGTCGCCCGAGCCGGCGCCGCCGCCACAGCCCGCCAGCGTGGCCGTCATCCCCAGTGCGGCGACAGCCGCCGTCAGTCCCAAGTAACGCCGCTGCACAGCTCAGTCCGTCCTCGTTGATTACGTCACCCGTGGCACCCATGTCCGCATGGGCCCTACGGGTGAGCTGCGATTTTGCACCACTCCGGGCAGGAGGTCTACACCACCGGGGTATCGCTTCCGCAGCACAGCAGCATTGCACGGGACGTGGAGCGACTGCTAAGGAGGTCTCGGCCGGGCAGCACCTGGCCCCGTCCCGCCCTGTTCCGTACCCCGTCTCCGCCCTGTCGGGCGCGTCCGCACGCACCCGGTGCCACCGGGCCGCCCCAGCCACCGCCCAGCCGCAAGGAGCCGTCCAGCATGTCCCGTACCGCAGCAGAAATCGCCACCCAGCCCAGCAGCTGGCGCCGCGCCGCAGAGGCGGGTGCGGCCTTCGAGGGGCTGCCGCGTCCGGGCGAGCGGGTCGCCGTGACCGGGTGCGGCACCTCCTGGTTCATGGCCATCGCCTACGCGGCGCTGCGGGAGGCGGCCGGGCAGGGCGAGACGGACGCGTACGCCTCGTCGGAGTTCCCCGCCGGCCGGACGTACGACCGGGTCGTGGCGATCACCCGCTCCGGTACGACGAGCGAGGTGCTGGCGCTGCTGGGGGAGCTGCGCGGCAGGACGGCCACCGTCGCGCTGACCGCCGACCCGAAGACGCCGGTCATGGAGGCCGCCGACACCGTGGCCGTACTGGACTGGGCGGACGAGGAGTCGGTCGTCCAGACCCGGTTCGCCACCACCGCGCTCGCCTTCCTGCGGGCCGGCCTGGAGGCGGCGGGACCGCTCCCGGCCGGAGTGAAGACGGTCGCCGAGGCCGCCGTCGACGCGGAGCTGGCGGTGACCGAGCCGCTGGACGAGGCGGTGGTGGCGGCCGAGCAGTGGACGTTCCTCGGGCGTGGCTGGACGTACGGCCTGGCACAGGAGGCCGGGCTGAAGATGCGTGAGGCCGCGGGCGCCTGGACGGAGTCGTACCCCGCGATGGAGTACCGGCACGGCCCGATCGCGATCACCGGCCCGAACCGGGTGGCCTGGGTCTTCGGCCCGCTGCCCGAGGGGCTCGCCGGTGAGGTCGCCGCGGTCGGCGGGACGCTCGTGGCCCACCGGTCGGCGGACCCGATGGCCGACCTCATCCGGGCGCAGCGGCTCGCCGTGGTCCTCGCGGAGTCGAAGGGCTACGACCCGGACCATCCCCGCAACCTGTCGCGCAGCGTGATCCTTCCGGAGTAGCGCCGTCGCCGGCGGGCGGCCCGTCGTGCCGCCGCCCGCCGGACTCCGGCGTCCTGCGCGGCCGCTCCGCACGGCGACGGGCGTCCTCACTGTCGCCGGTCGTGCCGGTTGGCCCCGGTAGCCGCCGGTTGCCACCGCTTGCCGCCGGTTGCGCCCCCGCTTTTGTATGGATGCGCAACAAACAGCGATAGTGGACTAGACCTTTTGCCTTCGCCGGGCGAAACTGTTTCCCGTGAAACACGTCATCGCCCTCGATGTGGGCGGCACCGGAATGAAGGCCGCACTGGTCGGGGCCGACGGCACCCTGCTGTACGAGGCGCGGCGCGCGACCGGCAGAGAGCGGGGCCCCGACGCCGTCGTGGAGTCGGTTCTCGGCTTCGCCGCGGACCTGCGCGCGTACGGCCAGGAGCACTTCGGCGCGAGCGCTCTCGCGGCCGGCGTCGCGGTGCCCGGCATCGTCGACGCCGTGAACGGGATCGCCGTCTACGCGGCGAACCTGGGCTGGCGCGACGTACCCATGCGCCGACTCCTCGGCGAACGGCTCGGCGGCGTACCCGTGGCCCTCGGCCACGACGTCAGGACCGGCGGGCTCGCCGAGGGCCGGATCGGTGCCGGCAAGGGCGCCGACCGCTTCCTGTTCGTGCCGCTCGGGACCGGGATCGCCGGAGCCATCGGCATCGCCGGCGCGATCGAGGCGGGCGCCCACGGCTACGCGGGCGAGATCGGCCACATCGTGATCCGGCCGGACGGCCCGGACTGCCCCTGCGGCCAGCGCGGCTGCCTCGAGACGCTGGCCTCCGCGGGCGCGGTCAGCCGTGCCTGGGCGGAGGCCTCCGGCGACGCGAAGGCCGACGCCGCCGACTGCGCCAAGGCCGTCGAATCGGGCGACCCGAAGGCCGTCGGGGTCTGGAGCGACGCCGTCGACGCGCTCGCGGCCGGACTCGTCACCGCGCTCACCCTGCTCGACCCCCGCACCCTCATCATCGGTGGCGGTCTCGCCGAGGCCGGGGAAACCTTGTTCACACCACTCCGTGCGGCCGTCGAGGAACGCGTCACGTTCCAGAAGCTGCCCCACATCGTCCCGGCGGCCCTCGGGGACACCGCCGGATGCCTGGGCGCAGGGCTGCTCGCCTGGGATCTTCTCTCCACGGAGGTATCCGCCTGATGGCCGGACGCGCAGACAGCACCGTTCTCGCAGGTGGCCGGGTGGTACTCCCCACCGGCACCGTCGAGAACGGCCGGGTGATCGTCGAAGGCGCCCGCATCGCCGGAAGCACGGCGGAGGGCGCCCCGGCCATCGACCTGTCCGGCCACTGGATCGTTCCCGGCTTCGTGGACATGCACAACCACGGCGGCGGCGGCGCGTCCTTCACCTCCGGCACCGTGGACGAGGTCCTCACCGGCGTCCGCACCCACCGCGAGCACGGCACCACCACCCTGGTCGCCTCCACCGTCACCGGCGAGATGGACTTCCTCGCCGAACGCGCCGGCATCCTCTCCGAACTGGTCGAACAGGGCGACCTGGCCGGCATCCACTTCGAGGGCCCCTTCATCTCCCCGTGCCGCAAGGGCGCCCACAGCGAGGGCCTGCTGCGCCACCCGGACCCGGCCGAGGTCCGCAAGCTGATGGACGCCGCGCGCGGCACCGCGAAGATGTTCACCCTCGCCACCGAACTGCCCGGAGGCATCGACTCCGTACGGCTGCTCGCCGAGCACGGCGTCATCGCCGCGATCGGGCACACGGACGCCACGTACGAGCAGACCGTCGAGGCCATCGACGCCGGCGCCACCGTCGCCACGCACCTGTTCAACGCGATGCCGGCCCTGGGCCACCGCGCACCCGGCCCCATCGCCGCCCTCCTGGAGGACGAGCGGATCACCGTCGAGCTCATCAACGACGGCACGCATCTGCACCCGGCCGCCCTGGAGCTCGCCTACCACCACGCGGGCGCGCACCGCGTCGCGCTGATCACCGACGCCATGGACGCGGCCGGTTTCGGCGACGGCCGCTACCAGCTCGGCCCGCTCGCCGTCGACGTGGAGGACGGCGTCGCCCGGCTCGTCGAGGGCGGCTCCATCGCGGGCTCCACCCTCACCCTGGACACCGCGTTCCACCGGGCCGTCACCATCGACCGGATCCCGGTGGGCGACGTGGTGCAGTCCATCTCCGCCAACCCGGCCCGGCTCCTCGGCGTGTACGACCGGGTCGGGTCCCTGGAGCCCGGCAAGGACGCCGACCTCGTCGTCCTGGACGAGGACTTCCGGCTCACGGGCGTCATGCGCCGGGGCGAGTGGATCGTCCGGCCGCCGCAGACCCGCTGAATCCGCACGTGTCCCCCGCGCTCCGCGTAACGAAGAGACGGCGGTTGACCCCGACGTCTGGGCCGACCGCCGTCTCTTTGGCATGATCACCTGGGAAACCAGCAGGGAAAGCGCGTTCTGGCAAGGGATCCGCGCTCCACACGGATCGAGGGGGCAGCCGAGGTGATCCTCACGGTCACGCTGAACACGGCGCTCGACCTGACGTACGGCGTGCCGGCGCTCGTCCCGCACACCAGCCACCGCGTCACCGACTTCTCCGAGCGCCCCGGCGGCAAGGGCGTCAACGTCGCCCGAGTCCTCGCCGCCCTCGGCCACGACAGCGTCGTCACCGGCTTCGCCGGAGGCACCACCGGAGCCGTCCTGCGCGAACGGCTCGCCGCACTCCCCTCCGGTCCCGCGGCCGTCACCGACGCGCTCGTGCCCGTGGCCGGCGACACCCGCCGCACCCTGGCCGTCGTGGACCGCGCCACCGGGGACACCACCCAGTTCAACGAACCCGGACCGCACGTCACCGCCGACGAGTGGGCCGTCTTCCTCAGCTCGTACGGCGAACTGCTCGGGGCCGCCGACGCCGTCGCCCTGTGCGGCAGCCTGCCGCCCGGCATCCACGTCGGCGCGTATGCCGAGCTGGTCCGCCTCGCCCGCGCCGCCGGGGTCCCCGCCCTCCTGGACACCAGCGGCGAACCGCTGCGCCGGGGCATCGCCGCCCGCCCCGACCTGATCAAGCCGAACGCCGACGAGCTCGCCCAGCTCACCGGCGCCCGCGAACCCCTGCGCGGGGCCCGGGACGCCCGCCGCCGCGGGGCCCACGGGGTCATCGCCTCGCTGGGGCCCGACGGCATGCTGGCGGTCTCCCCCGACGGCACCTGGCAGGCGAGCCCGCCCGCGGCCGTGAAGGGCAATCCGACCGGAGCCGGTGATTCCGCGGTGGCCGGGCTGCTGTCCGGACTCGTGGAGGGCCTGGACTGGCCCGACCGGCTGCGACGGGCGGTGGCCCTGTCGACGGCGACCGTGCTCTCGCCCACCGCCGGTGACTTCGACCGTGCGGCGTACGAGGAGCTGCTGCCGCGCGTCGGTATCGAGAAACACGCAGACGCGGCCTGAGAGCGCCGCGCCCCCAGCGGGACCCGCCCGCCGGGGCCCGAGGAAGCCACAGAGGTCAGCATGCCGCTCGTCAGCACCGGTGAACTCGTCTCCGCCGCCCAGGCGCGGGGACGCGGGATCGCCGCCTTCAACGTCATCACGCTGGAACACGCCGAGGCCATCGCCGCCGGCGCCGAGCGCGCCGGCGCCCCCGCCATCCTCCAGATCTCCGAGAACGCCGTGAAGTTCCACGGCGGCCGGCTCGCCCCCATCGCCGCCGCGGCCGCCGCCGTGGCCCGCGCCTCGGACGCCCCGCTCGCCCTGCACCTCGACCACGTCGAGTCCGTGGAACTGCTGCACCGGGCCCACGACGAGGGCTTCGGCTCGGTGATGTTCGACGCCTCCAAGCTGGGTTACGAGGAGAACGTGCGGGCCACCGCCGCGGCGGTCGCCTGGGGGCACGAGCGCGGCGTCTGGATCGAGGCCGAGCTCGGCAAGGTCGGCGGCAAGGAGGGCGAGGCCCCCCTCGACGCCCACGCCCCGGGCGTCCGCACCGACCCGGCCGAGGCCGCCGCGTACGTCCGCGCCACCGGCGTCGACGCCCTGGCCGTCGCCGTCGGCTCCTCGCACGCCATGACCGAGCGCACCGCCGCCCTGGACCACGAGCTGATCGGCCGGCTCCGCGACGCCGTCCCCGTCCCGCTGGTGCTGCACGGCTCCAGCGGCGTCCCCGACGAGGAGATCCGCCGGGCCGTCGCGTCCTCCGGCATGGTCAAGATCAACGTGGGAACGGCGCTGAACACCGCGTTCACCGGGGCCGTGCGCGCCCACCTGGCCGCGCACACCACGGGCGTGGACCCGCGCAAGTACCTCGCTCCCGGCCGCGAGGCGATGGCCGCGACGGTGGCCGGCTTCCTGGCCCTGATGGGCTGATCAACGGACCGGCCCCCTCGCCGCAGGGCGAGGGGGCCGGAACGCGCAGGCGTGAGGGCAGGACGGGTCAGCGCCCCTGGTGACCGGCCTTCAGGGACAGCTGGTCCAGGTTGGCGTCACACTGGTCGCCCTCGTTGCAGGAGATCATCAGAGTGTTCTGCCCCTTGGTGAGGTTGACGTAGGCGTACGTCGTCGTCCACCCCTTCTCCAGATCGCCCTCGGGCGCCTGGGCGAAGTTCGTCATGTTGATGGAGCGCGGGGCCTCGGCGTTGACGGTGAGGGACGTCTTGGCGTCCTTGCCGGGCACCCCGTACGTCACGAACAGCGTGTACTCGCCGGCCTCCGGCACGTCGACGGACCAGGTCGCGGACCTGCCCACGGCGTTGAGGTTGATGTACTGCCCGTTGTTGCTCTTGGCGCCCTTGACGGTGTTGTCGAGCGCCGCGTCGCCGCCGAGCTTCAGAGACGCCGCGTCCTGCTTCGGCAGTTCCGCCGGGGCGTCGGAGCTCGCGCTCTGCTTCGGCGTCGGCGACTGCTCCACCTCACCGGCCGGGCCGGAGGAGGACGTGGCCTCGGCCTTGTTCTTGTCCTTGCCGTCGTCGTCCGTCATCAGCGCGACACCGATGCCGATGAGCACGACCGCGACCACCGCGACCGCCGCGATCAGCAGGCCCTTGGTGTTGGGACCGCCCCGGCCGGGGTCGCCGCCACTGCCGCGGCCGCCCTGGTGCGGCACCTGCGCGGTGGCTCCACCGGGATACGTCTCCGGGGCCGCGTACTGGGCGCTCGGCTGGCCGTACGGGGCGCGCGGCTGACCGTACGGCGCCTGGGGCTGCCCGTACGCCTGCTGCGGCGGCACCTGGCCGTACTGGCGCTCACCGACGGTCCGCACCTGGTTGTACGAGGTCCGGGGCACTCCCGGCTGCGCGGCGGGTCCCGGGTAGCCGTAGCCGCCCTGTCCCGGCGGCTGCGCACCGGCTGCCTGCCCGTCCTCGTAGAGGTAGCCGAACGGATCGTCGTCCTCGGGTGTGCTCGCGCCGTTGTTCCCGGCCATCCCTGGGTCACTCCTCACCATGTCGCCAGCCGTCGCCGAATATCGCCAGTCGTCGCCGACCGGCCGAGCCTACCCCGAACGGAGCACGCCAAGAATTGCCGGAAGCGGGGACCCGAGGAGCCGCGTGCCCGCGGAACCACGGCGCGGCGAACGTCAGCCGGCTCTGCGGTGAACCTTGGAACGGGACCGTTTCTCGACGTACATCCGCTGGTCGGCGGAGCGCAGCACCTCTTCGGCCGTCATCCCGCAGGCCGCCCAGCCGATACCGAAACTCGCCCCGACGCGCACCGCCCGGCCGTCGACCCGAATGGGCGGAATGATGGCGTTACGCAGGCGTACGGCCAGGTCCGCGGCGTCCGCGTTCCCCAGACCGTCCGCGAGAACGACGAATTCGTCACCCCCGAGCCGGGCGACGGTGTCACCGTCCCGGACACACGTGGTGAGCCGACGGGCGACCTCGATGAGAACCGCGTCACCCGTGTGGTGCCCGAAGCGGTCGTTGATCGACTTGAAGCCGTCGAGGTCGCAGAAGAGGACCGCGAGCCCCTTCGAGCCGTCGTCGTTCCCCGTGTCCGGTGCGACGGAATGCACATGGTGGTCGTACGGTCCGACGCCCCGGCCGGCGTCGAAGCCCTCGGCGGGGTAGCCGTGCATCCGGGCCTCGTCCACATCGCCGTACGCCGCGTCCAGCGCCTGCACGTCGGTCGACGCCACCGCGTGCGGGCGCTCGCACAGCCGGGCGCTGAGCCGGGCCCGCAGTTCCGCGCTGTTGGGGAGCCCGGTCAGGGCGTCGTGCGAGGCGCGGTGCGCGAGGTTCAGCTCGTGCCGCTTGCGCTCCTCTATGTCCTCCACGTGCGTGAGGAGGAAGCGCGGGCCGTCCGCGGTGTCCGCGACGACGGAGTTGCGCAGGGAGACCCACAGATAGGTGCCGTCCCGGCGGCCCAGCCGGAGCTCGGCCCGGCCGCCCTCGGCGGAGGTGCGGAGCAGGGTGCCGATGTCCTCGGGGTGGACCAGGTCGGCGAAGGAGTAGCGGCGCAGGACCGAGGCGGGGCGGCCCAGGAGCCGGCACAGGGCGTCGTTGGTGCGCAGCAGCCTGCCGTGCTGGTCACCGCCCATCTCGGCGATGGCCATGCCGCTGGGGGCGTACTCGAAGGCCTGGCGGAAGGATTCCTCGCTGGCCCGCAGCGCCTGCTGTTCCCGCTCCAGGCGGACCAGGGCGCGCTGCATGTTTGCTCGGAGTCTGGCGTTGCTGATCGCAATGGCCGACTGGGAGGCGTACATCTGGAGGGCCTCACGGCCCCAGGCGCCGGGCCGGCGGCCGTTGCGGGGGCGGTCGACGGATATGACGCCGAGGAGGTCGCTGCCGCCGCCCGAGGCGTACATCGGGGCGTAGAGCCGGTCCTGCGGGTGCCACTCGTCCTCGAAGCGGGGCTCGGGGCCCTCGGTGTGCCACTGCGGGACGTCGTCGTCGAGGAGGACCCAGCCGTCGGTGTGGGGTATGAAGCGGAGCTCGTCCCAGACCTCGCCCATGGCCAGCCTGCGCTCCCAGGAGATACGGGAGCCGACACGGCCGGTGATGAGGGCCTCCGCGGCGCTGTTGCCGGCGAAGGCGGCGACGACGAGATCACCGTCGGGACGGACGAGGTTCACGCAGGCAAGCTCGTATCCGAGACCGGCGACGATTCCGTCGGCGACGGTCTGCAGTGTGTCGGCCAGGCTCCGCGCCGTGTTGAGATCGGCGACGGCCTGGTGCAACTGCCGCATCGTCGCAAGACGGACGTACGGCTCCGACTCGGCCTCCATTGCTCGCACTCCCCGAGACCTCGACAGCACTCCAGATTTCATATCGACGTACTTGACGTACTGACTGCAGTGTCACGGCCACTGAATCACAGTGAGCTGTGCACCCGGTACACAGGGTCAACAAATACTGCACTCTGTGACTTAAGTCACAACAGGTGATGAAGGGTCAGAAGTGCCACGCTTGAGCGGTCCGTCCTTTTCTTGAACGCAAAACGCAAATCCCCGCCGTCGTCGGCGGCCCGGGGCGACCGGTCCTAGGACCCGGCTGGTCCCTTGGCCCGATGCGGGGGACCACCGTACGCGGCTAGCGTTCCCGGTGTGTTGCAGACGAAGCCCCCCACCCCGCGTACCGAAGCCGTCCCCCATGCTGAGGGGGTGAGCAATGACGAGTTCCGCGGCGCCCTCGCCCGGCTGGCAGCCGGAGTGGTCCTGATCACCGCGCAGGAGCCCCCGCTCGACGAGCACGGACGCGGCGAGGACGTGGGCATGACGGCGACCGCCTTCATGTCGGTGTCGCTCGACCCGCCGCTGGTCATGGTGAGCGTGCGCAACGACTCCCGGATGGACGATTTGCTGGCGGAGCAGCCGCTGTGGGCCGTGTCCGTGCTCTCGGAGAGCCAGCGGCACATCGCGGGACGGTTCGCCATGAAGGGCCGGATCAGCGACCGGCTGCTCTTCGAGGACATCCCGTACGTACGGGGAGAGGTCACCGCCGCACCCCTGGTCGGCGGGGCGCTGGCGACGCTGGAGTGCCGCACGGAGCAGCGGATCACGGCGGGTGACCACACGCTGGTGATCGGCCGGGTGCTCGGCGCGCAGCTGCCGACCGGGGACGGCGGCCCGCTGACGTACTTCCGCGGGCGCTACCGCCAGCTGGACTGAGACCGACTGGCCGGCGTGCGGTGCGGTGCGGCGGCACTAAGAGTCCCGGCGCGAGTGCCTCGACTCCGGGCGGCGGGAGGCCAGAACCCCGGTCCCGGCCGGAGCGGCCTCGGCTCGGGGCGGCGAACGACTGCGGCCCCGGTCCCGGCGGCCTTGATGCAGGGCGGCGGGTGACCGCCGGCCGCGGCCGGAGCGGCCTCGGCTCCCACGCGGCGGGCGGCTACCAGTCCCTGCCGGAGCGGCCGCGCTTGGTGTCGCCGCGCTGCTTCTTCTCCCGCAGCCTGCGTTCGTTGATCCCGCGAGGGATCTTGCGCTTCACGCGCGCCTTGGGCGGCGGGGCGGTCGCCTCGGCCAGCAGGGCCGTGAGCCGCACGGCGGCCGTTTCCCGGTTGCGCCACTGCGAGCGGTGCTCCGAGGAGCGGACCGACACCACGCCGTTGACCAGCCGGTTCGCCAGCCGTTCCAGCGCGCGCTCCTTCCACACCTCGGGCAGCGACTCGGTCGCCGCCAGGTCGAAGCGCAGCTCCACCTGGGAGTCGCTGGTGTTGACGTGTTGCCCGCCGGGCCCGGAGGACCGCGAGAAACGCCACATGAGCTCGGCCTCCGGCAGGGAGACCGCACCGCGGATGACATAGGGCCCGGACATGACACCCATGTTCCCCGGCCCACCGGGGGTTCGTCACCTCCTTTTGACGCCGGCCCTTCCTCCGTCTGCCCGCGCACCGTCATCACTTCGGTAAAGAAAGTAAAGGCGGCAGGAACCTCGCGGGGCCCTGCCTGCGTTATGGACTGTGACGGTAGCTTCGTGATGGCACGAAGCCCGCACATGACAGATGAAAGGGACTTCCCATGGCAGTAAGCCTGTCCAAGGGCGGCAACGTCTCCCTCACCAAGGAGGCCCCCGGCCTCACCGCCGTCACGGTCGGCCTCGGCTGGGACGTCCGTACCACCACCGGCACCGACTTCGACCTCGACGCCTCGGCGATCGCGGTCAACGCGGCGGGCAAGGTCTTCTCCGACGCACACTTCGTCTTCTTCAACAACAAGGCGACGCCGGACCAGACCATCGTGCACACCGGTGACAACGTCACGGGTGAGGGCGAGGGCGACGACGAGCAGATCAACGTCAACCTGGCGGGCCTGCCGGCCGACATCGACAAGATCGTCTTCCCGGTGTCGATCTACGACGCCGAGACCCGCAGCCAGAACTTCGGCCAGGTGCGCAACGCCTACATCCGCATCCTCAACCAGGCCGGCGGCGCCGAGATCGCGCGCTACGACCTGAGCGAGGACGCCGCCACCGAGACCGCCATGGTCTTCGGCGAGCTGTACCGCAACGGTGCGGAGTGGAAGTTCCGCGCCGTGGGCCAGGGTTACGCCTCGGGTCTGCGCGGCATCGCGCAGGACTTCGGCGTCAACCTCTGACGCCCGACACCTGCGCTTGACACAGGAGCCCCCGGCCGAACGTCCTGCGGCCGGGGGCTCCCGCATGTCCTCGGGACCGTGTCCGCATACCACTGAGCGCGCCCAACGGGCCGCAGTACACGCGGCGTTGTCCGATCGATGGAATTTCGCCGGATAGCGAACACGAACGTCTTCCAGTCGGACAAGAAACGGTCAAAGAATTGTGAGGTAATTGTCGGCACACCGTCAAAATTAGTCATTCGGTGGCACGCTCCCTGCTCGTAACCCCCCACGGAACGAGCAACGGAGTACGCATGACCCCCCACATGAACACCCGTCGCGCCGCAGCCCTGGCCGCCGTGGCCGCGATGGTCGTCGTCGGAGTGCAGACCGGTGCGGCGAACGCCACCCCGGGCGCCTCGGACCACGGTTCCTCCGCCTCCCCCCGCTCCGCATCACCCGCCTTCAACAGCGCCTCCGCACGCACGACCGCCATCAAGTCGGCTCAGACCGAAGCCCCTTCGGCGGCCGGCTCGCTGGGGCTCGGCTCCCAGGAGAAGCTGATCGTCCGTGACGTGATCAAGGATGCCGGCGGCACGGTCCACACGCGCTACGAGCGCACCTACGCCGGCCTGCCCGTCCTCGGTGGCGACCTCGTCACCCACACCGCGAGCAGCGGCAAGCTCAAGGGCGTCACCAAGGCGACGAAGGCCCGGATATCCGTGCCGTCCACGACGGCGAAGATCAAGACGGCGGCGAACGCCCGCAAGGTGATCTGGGCGCGCGGCACCACGCCCGTGCTCGCCTTCGAGACCGTCAGGACCGGTGTGCAGAAGGACGGCACGCCCAGCCGGCTGCACATCATCACGGACGCCACCACGGGCAAGGAACTGCACAGCTACGAGGCGGTCGAGACGGCCGGTATCGGCAACAGCCAGTACAGCGGCAAGGTCGACCTCTCCACCACCGCGGCCGGTTCCGGCTTCGAGCTCACGGACGGCGACCGCGGCGGCCACAAGACGTACGACCTGGGGCAGGGCGAGAGCGGCACCGGCACCCTCGTCACCGACGACGACGACACCTGGGGCGACGGCACGGGCAACGACCGCCAGACCGCGGCGGTCGACGCCCACTACGGCGCCGCGAAGACCTGGGACTTCTACAAGTCGGCCCTCGGCCGCGACGGCATCGCCGGTGACGGCAAGGCCGCCTACTCCCGGGTCCACTACGGCGACGCGTACGTCAACGCCTTCTGGGACGACAGCTGCTTCTGCATGACCTACGGCGACGGCGCCGACAACAAGAGCGCCCTCACCGGCCTCGACGTCGCCGGCCACGAGATGAGCCACGGCCTGACCGCCGCCACCGCCAACCTCGACTACGCCGGAGAGTCCGGCGGCCTCAACGAGGCGACCAGCGACATCCTCGGCACCTCCGTGGAGTTCTTCGCCGACAACGCCACCGACGTCGGCGACTACCTCATCGGCGAGAAGATCGACATCAACGGCGACGGCACCCCGCTGCGTTACATGGACAAGCCCAGCAAGGACGGCGGCTCGGCCGACTACTGGAGCAGCGGCGTCGGCGACCAGGACGTGCACTACTCCTCCGGCGTCGCCAACCACTTCTTCTACCTGCTGGCCGAGGGCAGCGGCGCGAAGACCATCAACGGCGTGGACTACGACTCCCCGACCTCCGACGGCTCCACCGTCACCGGCATCGGCCGGGACAAGGCGGTCCAGATCTGGTACAAGGCCCTCTCCGAGTACATGACCTCGACCACCGACTACGCGGCCGCCCGGGTCGCGACGGAGAAGGCGGCGACCGACCTGTACGGGGCGGACAGCGCCGAACTCAAGGCCGTGGACGCCGCCTGGACCGGCGTCAACGTCAAGTAGCACCTGCCGTACGGAATGCGGAGCCGGGCAGCCGTCGCACTCGGCGGACCGGCTCCGCAGCACCGCCACCGGAGCCGGTCCGCCCTCGTCCACCGCGGGCCGGCTCCGCACGACGGCGCTCTGAGCCGGCCGGTCGTCCCTCGGCCGGCAGGCTCCACAAGGCGAACGCAGCCGGTCAGTCGTCCGCGGCCGGCCGGCTGCTGCCGTACAGCCAGTTCTTCCACAGGTCCGACAGGTCCTCGCCGGTCTCCTCCTCCACGTACGCGGTGAAGTCCGCCGTCGAGGCGTTGCCGTGCCGGTGCGCCTTCGTCCAGCCGGCGAGCAGCGCGAAGAAGTCCTCGTCGTCATCGACCACTTCGCGGATCTTGTGGATGACCATGGCCCCGCGTCCGTACACCGGCGACTCCGAGATGTCCGCCGCGCTCGGCGGATCGGCGGGCGGGAACGCCCAGTTGTCCTCGTCCTCGTACGCCTCGTCGAACGACTCCCGGGCCGGGACGTCCTCCTTCTCCTCGGCCCACAGCCACTGCGCGTAGGTCGCCAGGCCCTCGTTGAGCCACATGTCGCGCCAGGTCGCGGGCGTGACCGAGTCGCCGAACCACTGGTGCGCCATCTCGTGGACCAGCAGGTCCATGTCCGGCGGCCCCGGGAAGAACGGCCGGTTCTGCGTCTCCAGCGCGTACCCGGCGTCGTCCTTGCGGTCGATGATCGCGCCCGTCACGGAGAACGGGTACGGACCGAAGTGCTCCGCCTCCCACGCCACCACCTCGGGGACCCGGGCCAGCGTCCGCGCGCTCGCCTTCGCCGATTGCGGGTCCACGGCGGTGAACACCGTGATCCCGCCCGCCATCGTCGAGGCCTTCGTGGTGAACCGGCCGACAGCCAGGGTCGCGAGGTAGCTCGCCATCGGTTCGGCCGTGTGCCAGCGGTAGGTGGTGCGCTCCCCCGCCGTCGTCGGCGGTCCGGCGGGCACCCCGTTGGAGACCGCCGTCAGCCCCTTGGGGACGGTGACCTCCAGGTCGTACGCGGCCTTGTCGCCCGGGTGGTGATTGCCCGGGAACCAGGCCATCGAGCCGGCCGGCTCCCCGAGGGCGAGCGCGCCGTCGTCGGTGGGCAGCCAGCCCTCCTCGGACTCGTCGGCATCGGTGATGGTCTTCGGGGAGCCGGAGTAGCGCACGACCGTGCGGAACGTCTCGCCCTTGTGGAGCCGGTCCTCGACCTTCGCGTCCGTCCGCAGCGTCAGCTCGTTTCCCGCCCGGTTGACGGCGGCCGGACGCCCCTCCACGGTCGCCGAATCCACGGTCAGGCCGGCGAGGTCGAGGTTGAACGAACTCAGGTCCTGGGTGGCCCGCGCGGTGATCACGGCGGTCCCGCGCAGGGTCTGCTCGTCCGGGTCGACGTCGAGCGTGAGGTCGTAGTGCGTCACGTCGTAGCCGCCGTTGCCGAGCTTGGGGAAGTAAGGATCACGGACCCCGGAGGCGCCGGGTGTGCCCTCCACCGCGCCGGTGTCGGCCGTGCAGGCGGGGGCGAGGACGGCGAGGGCGAGAAGCAGCGCGGCGGCCCCGGCCGTTCGGCGGGGGGCGTGTGCGGTGGTGGGTGCGGTGCCGCTCGCCGTGTCGCTGGGCATGCCGTGTGCCGGGGGTCGGTGATCCACACCGGTGATCCTATGTGCGGAATGTCGGACTCCGCGGGCTCCGGGACCGGACACGGCGGCTCCGGCCGTCAGAGCACCGCGATGCCCGGCGGCCGCTCCCCCGTCAGGGCGCGGATTCACTGGAGCACCTCGCGACTCCGAGCAGGTGCCATCACTTCGCGGAAGGCGAGGGCGGCGAGCAGCGCGAGCAGGACGAGGAGCCCGCTGGCCCACAGTGGCCCACGGTTCCCGACCGTGCCGAGGGTGGCCGCGGCGACGAGAGGGCCGGCGGCGGCCCCGACATTGAGTGCCGCCGTGGCGTACGCCCCGGACATCGTGGGGGCTCCTGCCGCCTCGTAAAGGACCCGCGTGATCAACGTGCTGCCCACCGCGAAGGACAGCGCGCCCTGCACCAGTACGAGGGCGAACAGAGCGATCGGCGTTTCGGCGAGTACGGCGAGAGCCGGCCAGCCGATGAGCAGCAGGGGGCCGCCGACCGCGATGACCGGACCGGGGCGCTGGTCCGAGAACCGTCCGGCGAGAGTGACACCGACGAAGGAACCGGCCCCGAAGACCACCAGCGCGACCGAGATCCACGGCCGGGCCAGTCCGGCGTCGGTGACGAGGGGCGCCAGAAAGGTGAAGCTGCCGAAGGTCGCCGCGTTGATCAGCGCGGCGAGCAGCATGACCAGGAGCAGCCGCGGGCGCTTGAGCTGCGCGATCTCCGACCGCAGGGCCCGTGCGTCGGCTGCGTGCGGCTGTCCCGGACGGGTGGGGAGTCCCCTGAGGATGCCGAGGGCTGCGGGCAGGCAGAGGACGGCGACAGCCCAGAAGGTGGCCCGCCAGCCGAGCATCGTGCCGAGCAGGGATCCCCCCGGGACCCCGGCGACCGTGGCCACCGTCGTGCCGGACAGCAGGACCGCCAGCGCACGTCCCTTCCTGTCGGGGAGAACCAGCCCGGCGGCGGTGGTCAGGGCGATGGCGAGGAACCCCGCGTTCGCCACCGCGGCGACGACGCGGGTCGCGAACAGGACCGCGAAACTCGTGGTGAGGGCGCCCACGACGTGCGCTGCCGAGAACACGAGGACGAAGCCCGGGAGGCTGCTCCGCCCCGGCCTGTTCCGGGCGAGTGCGGCCACGAGGGGGGCGCCGACGATCATCCCGATCGCGAAGGCCGAGGTGAGGGTGCCCGCGGCCCCGACGGACACGTCGAGGTCGGAGGCGATGTCCGGCAAGAGACCGGCGATCATGAATTCCGAGGTGCCCATGGCGAAGACCACCAGGGCGAGCAGATACAGCGGGAGAGGCATCGAAAGGCTCCGGGACGAGGAGAAGCACGACAGGAAGACGTCTCGTCACCGCAGTCAGCGCCCACGGGCGCACGCGTCCGGCCGCGGAACGCGGCGGGACGACAGGGACTTCGAACTCAGTGGTTCAGGGAGCTGACGGCGTGACCGAAAGCCCCCGCCTTGGCTGCCTCAGGGCTCGACATGCGCCGCACGCTACCCGACCGGTCCCCGGCGAAGCACCCCGGTTTCGCGCACGCGCCGGTCCGTTTCACCGCCGTCGTGTTCCCCGGCAGCTGGGCCTGTTCGCCCTCTCAGATGTCTGACGGGGCTTTCTCCCCGCCGCGGACGACGAGCCGCGCCGCCGCCGACGGGGCGTCCGGCGCGGACGACGAGCGGCGTGACGGAGCGCTCCGTGCGGCGGCCGGGCTGTCCGGCGTGTCCGCGGGCTCCGTGGCGCAGCCGGCCGGCGCCGCCCCGGCGGCGAGCGCCTCGAGCACCGGCGCGACACGGCGGGCGGTCACGGGCCGTCCCGGCGGTCCGCGGCCTCCCGCAGCAGAGCGGCGATCTCCACGAAGCCACGGCGTTGCGCGTGCGCCAGGGCCGTGACGCCGTCGCCGTCCGGCAGCCCCGGTGTCGCCCCGGCGGCCAGCAGCAGTCCGACGATCTCCTGGTGCGCCCGCCCGCCGTCGCCGAGGATCACCGCCTCCAGCAGGGCCGTCCAGCCCAGCCGGTTGACGTGGTCGACGTCGATGTCGGTGACCCGGAGCAGCTCCCGTACGTAACCGACGTGGCCGCGCTCGCTCGCCGGGATCAGTGCGATGCCGCCGAACCGGTTGCGGAGCTTCAGGTCCGGCCCGGCCGGCAGCAGGACGTGGAGCATCGCGACGCTGCCCGTCACACCGGTGGCCAGCCAGGGGCTCTCCTCCCGGCTGTCCTGCGCGTCGGGGTCCGCGCCCGCCGCGACGAGCAGCCGGGCGGCCTCCACATGGCCGCCGTGGACGGCCAGGAGCAGCGGGGTGCGCAGTTCCTCGTCACGGACGTCCACCCGGGCGCCGCCCTCGACCGCCCTCTGCACGGCATCGGTGTCGCCGGTGCGTGCGGCGTCGAGCAGGTGCTGGTCGAGGGCCTTCATACCCGTCTCCCGTCCGTCGGTGCGACTACTTCGCGAGGGCGGCGACGCCGGCCCGGGCGAACTTCTCGTCGAGGTCCCCGCTGGGCGCGCCGGCCACACCGATGCCCGCCACCGGAGCGCCCTTGACCTGGACCGGGGCCCCGCCCGCGAGGAACAGGGTGCCGGGGATGTCCTTCAGGTTCGGGGCCTGGGCGAGCCGCCCGGCCAGGACCGAGGTCGGGGCGTTCCAGGAGACGGCGGTGTACGCCTTCTTCTCGGCCGACTCGTACGCCTGCGGGCCGGAGCCGTCACCGCGCAGCGTCACGATGGTGTTGCCGTTGCGGTCGACGACCGAGACGGCGACGCGCTGGTTCTCCTTCGCCGCGGCGTCGAGGGCGGCCTGCGCGGCCTTCGTGGCGGCGTCCACGGTCAGGTGCGTGGTCTGCTGGAGGTTGCCGTTCGCGGTGTCCGCCTTGACGGTGGTGGCGGGCGCGGCGGCCGGGGCGGAGGCGCTGGCGGACACGGCGCCGAAGGTACCGGCCCCGAGGGCGGCGGCGGCGACGGCACCGGTCAGGACGCGGGTGCGCAGCGACATCTTCTTCATGGCGGGCTCCTTGGTGCGGTGTGGGGTGGTGGTGGGCTGGTTGCCTCGTTCCGTCTTCCATCCTCGGGCCGGGTCCGGGCCCCTACGGTCGTCGTACCGGCTCGACGCCTCGCGCTGAACGGCTGACGGCCCCATCAGCCGATCGGTTGATGCGGGGCCGCCCGTTCGGGGCGACGATGAAGGTCCGCGCAGGTCAGGAGCAGGAGTACGAGGTGGAGCAGAGGTACGAGGCGAAGCGGCGAAGCCCCTCGCCGTCCGGCGCCGGACAGGTCGGCGACCCCGGCGCCCGAGGACTCGCGCTGCTCATGCACGCCGCGTTCTTCCTGCTGCTGGGCGCCTCGCTGACCCGGTTCCTGCTGCGGCACCCGGGCGAGACACGCACCCCGTGGATCATCGGCCTGTCCGTGGCCCTGGCCGCGCTGTACCTGCTCGGGCCCGTCCTCGGCTCCCGGCCGACACCGCGGAGCCTGGCCTGGCTCGGGGTGCTGGTCGCCGTGTGGATGGTGCTGGTCGTCCTCGCGCCGAGCTTCGCCTGGTGCGCGGTCCCGCTCTTCTACACCGGGCTGCGCATCCTGCCGCCGCGGGCCGCGCTCGCGCTCGTCGCGCTGCTGACGCTGTTCGTCGTCGCGGCGCAACTGCGGCTGGCCGACGGCTTCGACCCGAACCTGGTCCTCGCCCCGCCGGCCGTCGCCGCCGTCGCGACCGCCGTCTTCGTCCACATGCAACGCCAGGCCGCCACCCAGGACGAACTCATCGACGACCTGCTGCGCACCCGCCGCGAACTGGCCGCGACCGAACGGCGCGAAGGAACCCTCGCCGAACGCCAGCGGCTCTCCATGGAGATCCACGACACGCTCGCCCAGGGCCTGTCCAGTCAGCAGATGCTGCTCCAGGCCGCCGACCGCACCTGGGACACCGACCCGGCGACGGCCCGCCGCCACGTCCGCACCGCCACCGGCATCGCGGAACACAACCTCGCCGAGGCCCGCCGCTTCGTCCACGACCTGGCCCCCGCCGACCTCGCCGAGGGCGGCGGCCTGGAGGCGGCGCTGCACGCCCTCGCCGCCCGCGAGACCGTGCAGGCGCAGGGCCGGCTCACCGTCCGCTGCCACGTCGAGGGCACACCGCACGCCGCCCTGCCCGACCGCGTTCAGTCCGCCCTGCTGCGGATCGCCCAGGGCGCCCTGGCCAACGTCACCGAGCACGCGGGCGCCTCCGAGGCCGCCCTGACCCTCACCCACCTCGACGACCGGACCGTCCTCGACATCGCGGACAACGGCCACGGCTTCACCCCCGCCACCGGCACCGCACCGCCGGCCGGGGTGCGCGGACACGGGCTGCCCGCGATGCGCGCCCGGCTCCGGCAGCTCGGCGGCACCCTGGCCATCGAGTCCGCTCCCGGCGAGGGCACCGTGGTGACCGCCGCCGTCCCCGTCACCGCCGTCCCCGCCGCACCGGGCGGTCCCGGCGGCCCGGCGGCCCCGCTCACCGACCTGCCGGCGGGCGCCGGCACCCCGTTGCCCGGCACACCCGCCGGCTCCGGCACCCCCCTCACCCCAGAGGACCCCGCATGACGACCGCGCCCCCGCCCGTCCGGATCCTGCTCTGCGACGACCACGCGGTCGTCCGCGCCGGGCTCCTCGCCCTCCTCGGCAGCGAGCCCGACATCGAGGTCGTCGGCGAGGCGGGCAGCGGCGAGGAGGCCGTCGCCCTGGCCGCCAAACTGACCCCCGACGTCGTCCTGATGGACCTCCAGCTGGGCGAGGGCATCGACGGCGTCGAAACGACCCGCCGCATCGTGGCCGGAACCGACGGCGTCCACGTCCTCGTCCTCACCACGTACGACACCGACGCCGACATCACCCGGGCCATCGAGGCGGGCGCCACCGGCTACCTGTTGAAGGCGGAGCGCCCCGAGGAACTCTTCGCCGCGATCCGCTCCGCCGCCCAGGGCCGAACCACCCTGTCCCCGCCCGTCGCCAGCCGCGTCATGGCCCGCATACGCACACCCCGGCCGGCGCTCACCGACCGCGAACGCGACATCCTGGGCCAGCTCTCGCAGGGCCTCGGCAACCGCGACATCGCCCGCGCCCTCTTCATCAGCGAGGCCACCGTCAAGACGCACCTGGGCCGCATCTACGACAAGCTCGGCGTCGACACCCGCGCCGGTGCGGTGTCCGTGGCCAAGGAACAACGCCTGCTGCCCTGACACCCCGCCCTACCCCGCGCGCCCCACCCGCGCCACGGCTCCGCCCGGCGCACGCGCCTCCGGGCCCCCCGGCCCGCTGGGCGGGATCACTCGGCGGGGCCCGTCGTCCGCCCACGGCCCCGCCTCCGCATCCGCTGAGGCGGGAGCGGTCCGCCGGGCATGACACCATCGAACCGTGCTCGACATCGGCTACTCCCTCTCCCGACGCTTCCCCGATCCCCCGCAGACCGACTACCGCCGAGCGGACGTCCACGCGCTGCGCCACGATCTGTTCTCCGGGGACGTCTACCTCGCGGACACCAAGGAGGACCGCGAGGTATCCACAGCCTGGGGATGGGTGCCGGTGCTCGACTTCGCCTGGGCGCTGTGCGACATCGTCGAAAAGATCGACCAGGACCCCCGAGGCAATCGCTCGCACCGCCGCCAGTTCGCCGAACTCGACTTCACCGAGTCCTCCGACCGCATGCTCTTCGAGCGCCGGTTCGGCTGGGTCGACGTCGAAGCCGACTGGATGCCCGCCGAGGAACCGCCCCTCACCTTCAGCCACTCCCTGCTGCGCCGCGAGGCCCGCGACTTCCTGCACGACCTGATCGCCGACCTCGCCGACATGCACGAAGGCCTCGCCGACAACCCCACCATCTGGGACCTCCAGTCCCGCTTCCCCCGCCTCTGACCGGTCCCGCCCCCGGAGCCGGGGCGCCCGCCCGCCCTTGACCGGGGCGCGCCCGGATTCAGGCATCCCCCGTCCGGCCGGGCTGCACCCGGAGCCGGGGCGCTCGCCCGCGCCTGACCGGGCTGCCCCCGGACCTGGACGCCCCGCGCCCCCGAGCCCTCCGACCGGTAGCGCCGCCCCCGGATTCGGGCCTCACCCGCCTCCGACCGGGCCGCCCCCTAGGCCACCGGGACCCCCGCACCCCCCGGGACTTAGGCGCCCGTCCCCGCCCCGAGGTGCACCCCCCTCACGCCTCCACCCGCACCCCGATCTGCGCCGCGAACGCCGGAGCCAGCTCCATCAGCTGTGACGGGCTGATCACCGCACCCGCCAGCCGCTCCACACCCCGCGCGATGTCCAGCTCGGCGACCGTCCGCAGATCCACCGCCTCCATCCGCACCGCACTGAAATCGGCCCGCTTCAGCACACAGTCCCGGAACTCCACCCGGGCCAAATGCGCGCCCCCGAAATCCGGCTCCGAGAGCACACACCCCTCGAACACCACGTCCTTCAGGCGGGCCTTGCGCAGATTGAGGTAGTCGATCTTCCCGCCCCGGACCAGGACCCGCTCCAGGACCGCCCCGTGCATCTGCACCCCGCCCAGCCGCGCGTCCACGATCTCCACATCGCGCAACGACACCTCAGCGAGATCGGTGCCCACCCCCCGTACCCCCGTCAGCACGGAGTCGATGAACCGGGCCCTGACCAGATCCGTACGGTCCAGGGCGCAGCCGTCGAGAGCGCAGTCCATGAACCGGGCGCCCGGACCGGACGCGTCCGCCAGGTCCACCGCGTCGAACCGCAGGCCGTCGTAGTCCCCGTCCGGCTCCAGGCCGCCCCCCTCGAACGCCACCAGCGGCGGCAGCCGCACCTCCGGCCGCCGGGCCTCGGCGACACCGCCCTTGCCGCCCCTGCCCGTACCGCCACCACTACCGCCGCTGCGCACCATGCCCCCCATCGTGACGCACGCCACTGACAACGCCCGCCGCCGATGTCACATCCCGGCCCCCGCCGGCCGTCCCGTCACCAGAGACACCTCCAACGGAACCGAAGGAGACCGGGACCATGCAGCGCATCCACATCGTGGGCGGCGGCCTCGCCGGCTTCACGGCGGCGATCACCGCAGCCGAATCCGGCGCCCGGACAACCGTCCACGAGGCCCACCACACCCTCGGCGGACGGGCCAGAACCGCCGAGGGCCCCTACCGCACGAACCACGGCCCGCACGCCCTCTACCGCCACGGCCCCCACTGGACCTGGCTCCACCGGCGCAACCTGCTCGGCGACACCGTCACCGTGCCACCCCTCGAAGCCCATCGCCTCCGCTTCCGCCACCACGGCGCCCTGCGCCGCACCCCGCCGCTCGCCGTCCTGCGCCTCAGCCGCCGTGACGCCGCCCGGGCACCGGTCGACGCCGACTTCCACGCATGGGCCGTCACACAGGTGGGCGAGGAGGGCGCCCGCGCCGCCGCGCACTACGCCGCCGTCGCGCTCTACCACCACGACCCCGGCAGCCTCTCCGCCGCCTTCGTCCAGGAACGGCTCCGACGCGCCGCCGCCCTGCCCCCCGAGGCCCGCTACCCCGTCGGCGGCTGGTACCGGATCATCGACCGGATGGCCTCCCGCGCCTGGAACCTCGGCGTCCGCATCGAGACCACGTCCCGCATCGAACCGGCCGGCCTCGCCACCCTCGCCCGCACCGGTCCGGTCGTCGTCGCCACCTCGCTCGACGCCGCCCGCACCCTGCTCGGCGACCCCGCCCTCACCTGGCCCTCCGGCCGTACCGCCCTCGTCGACCTGGCCGTTCGCACCCGCCGCGGCGACGCGTTCGCCGTCTCCGACCTCGACGCACCCGGCTGGATCGAACGCTTCACCGCCCAGGACCGCACCCTCGCCCCCGCCGGCGAACAACTCGTCCAGGGCCAGTTCCCCGTGGCCCCCGACGAGGCCCGGGCCGCCGGCGCCACCCGCGCCGAGGCCCTCCTCGACCTGGGATTCCCCGGCTGGCGCGACCGCACCGTGTGGCGCCGCGACTCCCTCGCCTCCGGCCGTACCGGTGCCGTCGACCACCCCGGCACCACCTGGCGCGACCGCCCCGCCATCGACCGCGGCGACGGCGTCTACCTCGCCGGGGACCAGGTCGCGGCCCCCGGCCTCCTCAGCGAGGTGTCCTTCACCAGCGGCATCGAGGCGGCCCTCCTCGCCCTCGGCGCCCGCGCCACCGTCACCCCGTGAACCCGCAGGTCGGCCGCCGAGCTCCGCCAGCGCCGTCCGTCACCCGCAGAGCTCCGCCCACCCCCGTCCGTCACCCGCCGAGCTCCGCCAGCGCCCCGTCCGTCAGCCGGTACACCGTCCACTCGTCCTGCGGCCGCGCGCCCAGCGACTCGTAGAAGGCGATGGACGGGGCGTTCCAGTCCAGCACCGACCACTCCAGACGCTCGTAACCACGCTCCACACAGATCCGCGCCAGCTCCGTGAGCAGCGCCTTCCCGTGCCCGCCGCCACGGGACTCCGGACGCACGTACAGGTCCTCCAGGTAGATCCCGTGCACCCCGCGCCACGTCGAGAAGTTGAGGAACCACAGGGCGAATCCGACGATCTCGCCGTCGTCCGTCTCGGCAATGTGCGCGTAGGCCGCAGGGCGCTCACCGAACAGCGCCTCGTGCAGCTGCGCCTCCGTGGCCCTGACCTCGTCCAGAGCCTTCTCGTAGTCGGCCAGTTCCCGGACCATCCCGTGAATGGCAGGGACATCTGCAGCGGTAGCGTGACGAATCATGGAAGCAGCGTAAACAGCACCCTTCTGCCCGCCCGCGCGCTACCCCCGCCCCAGCAACAGCCGAGCCACCTCGGCCTGCTCCGGCGCCAGCCGCCGCTCACCCATCTCGGCGCCCCAGCACGCGTTCTGCAGCACCCGCCCCAGCGTCCACGCCCGCGCACGCCCCCGGTCCAGGCCGAGCGCCTCCGTCAGCAGATCGAACCGCCGCCCCACCCCCGCCGCGTCGAACCGGTCGACCAGCGCCGGCAACAGCTCGAACCCCGGATCGCCGGCCAGCGGCTTCGGATCGATCGCCACCCACTGCCCGCCGCGGCCCGCCAGCACATTGCCGAAATGCAGATCCCAGTGCAGCAACCGGTCCCCCGGCTCACCCGCCACCTCCCGCACCGCCGCCGCGCAGTCCCGCACCAGCCGCCGCTCCGCCTCGTCGGCCAGCGAGTCCGCCACCCCGGACGCCGCCCCCACCACCCGCGCCGCGACCTCCCCCAGCCCTCGCAGACCGCACCCCTCCGGAGCCCGCACCGCCGTCAGACCCGCCAGCAGCTCGGCGACCACCCGCACGGCCTGCCACACGTCCGCCACCCCGGACAGCGCACGCCGCCCGTCGAGGCGTTCCAGCAGCATCGCCCCCGTCGCCGCGTCGTGCTCCCACAGCTCCACCGCACCCGCCGACGCCTCCCCCCACACCCGCAGCGCGACCGGCTCCCCCGCCGTCTCCCCATCCACCGGCTGCAACTTCAGCACCGCCCGGCGCCCGTCCGCCTCCCGCACCACCGGAAGGACCAGCGCGCACACCCCGTAGAGAGGATCACCGTCCCGGGCCAGGCCCCAGCGCCCCAGGAAGTCCGCCGCCATCCCCGGCAGCGCGGCGATGAACGCCCGGCCGGCCTCGCCGTTGTACCTGGACTGTGTGGCGATCAGCGCATCCGGAATGTCAATCACGCCGCCGATCCTAGGAGCGTGCGTCAATCGGCTATGACCCCGAGCCATCCCGCCCCGCCCACACGGCCCCGCCCCGCACCCGCCGCGTGGATCCGCAGCGCCGGCTCATGGATCCGCAGCGCCCCCGGCACGTACCTCTGGCTGACCGCGCTCTTCGTCACCACGGTCATCGTCCACCAGATGTCACCCGCGTTCGAGGAGGAATTCCTCCGCCAGCGCTCCACCAACATCCACGAGCTCTCCCAGAACCCGGTCCGCGTCCTCATCAGCAGCGCCTTCTGGATCGACAGCGGGAAATGGCTGCCCTACGCCCTCCTCTACACCGTCTTCCACGCCCCCGCCGAACGCCGCCTCGGCACCCTGCGCTGGTTCATCGTCGTCGCCGCCGCCCACGTCCTCGCCACCCTCGTCAGCGAAGGGGTCCTCGCGTGGGCCATCCAGCACGGCCACGCCCAGGAGACCGCCGTCAACACCCTCGATGTGGGCGTCAGTTACTCACTCGCCGGAGTCGTCGCCGTCCTCACCTACTACATCGCGCACCCCTGGCGGTACGTCTACCTCTTCGCCGTCCTCGTCATCTACGCCGTCCCCCTCGTCACCGGCGCGACCTTCACCGACATCGGCCACTTCACCGGCGTACTGATCGGTCTCGCCTGCTACCCCCTGACCCGCACCCGCCCCGAGACGAAACCCACCCCCGCCCAGTAACCTCCCGCCACAACAGCCACACAGCCACCCGGCCACACGGACAAGCAGGGGCAACATGAGCACCGTCAGCACCGTCAACGGCGGCATATCCTTCTGGTACGCGCACCAGGGCACCCCGGCCCCCCGCGAACCCCTGCCCGGCGACAGCACCGCCGACGTCTGCATCGTCGGCGGCGGATACACCGGACTCTGGACGGCGTACTACCTCAAGAAGGCCGTCCCCTTCCTCAACATCACCGTGCTGGAAGCCAAGTTCTGCGGTTACGGCGCCTCCGGACGCAACGGCGGCTGGCTCTACAACGGCGTCGCCGGCCGCGACCGCTACGCGAAACTCCACGGCCACGACGCCGCCGTCCGCCTCCAGAAGGCGATGAACGACACCGTCGACGAGGTCGTCCGCGTCGCCGCCGAGGAGAAGATCGACGCCGACATCCACCGGGGCGGCGTCCTCGAAGTGGCCTGCACCCCGGCCCAACTCGCCCGCCTCAAGGACTTCCACGCCGTCGAGATCGCCTTCGGCGAGACCGACCGCACCCTGCACGGCGCCCGCGAGACCGCCGAACGCGTCCGCGTCAGCGGCGCCGTCGGCTCCACCTGGACCCCGCACGGCGCCCGACTCCACCCCGCGAAACTCGTCACCGGCCTCGCCGACGCCGTGGAAGCGCTCGGCGTCACGATCCACGAGTCGACCCCCGTCACCGAGATCAGGCCCAAGCACGCCGTCACGCCCTACGGCACCGTCCGCGCCCCCTACATCCTGCGCTGCACCGAGGGCTTCACCGCCGGACTCAAGGGCCAGAAGCGCACCTGGCTCCCCATGAACTCCTCCATGATCGCCACCGAGCCCCTCCCCGCCTCCGTCTGGGAGACCCTCGGCTGGGACGGCCGCGAAACCCTCGGCGACATGGCCCACGCCTACATGTACGCCCAGCGCACCGCCGACGACCGCATCGCCCTCGGCGGCCGCGGTGTCCCCTACCGCTACGGCTCCGCCACCGACAACGACGGCCGGACCCAGCCCGCCACCATCGAGGCCCTGCGCGAACTCCTCATCCGCCTCTTCCCCACCACCGCCGGCGCCCGCATCGACCACGCCTGGTCCGGCGTCCTCGGCGTCCCCCGCGACTGGTGCGCCACCGTCACCCTCGACCGCTCCACCGGCCTCGGCTGGGCCGGCGGCTACGTCGGCTCCGGCGTCGCCACCACCAACCTCGCCGCCCGCACCCTGCGCGACCTGATCCAGCAGGACTCCGGCCAGTCCGGCCCCACCGAACTGACCGCCCTCCCCTGGGTCAACCACCGCGTCCGCCGCTGGGAACCCGAACCCCTGCGCTGGCTCGGCGTCCACGGCATGTACGCCGCCTACCGGGCCGCCGACCGCCGGGAACGCACCTCGCCACGCCCCGCCACGGACGGCATCGCGAAGATCGCGGACCGGCTGTCCGGGCGGGGCTGAGCGGGGTCGGGAACAGAAGAAGTCCCAGGTCAGCAATACGCTGAACTGGGACTTCGAGCCGCCTGTCGGACTCGAACCGACGACCTATTGATTACAAATCAATTGCTCTAGCCAACTGAGCTAAGGCGGCAACACACGCGGTTGAAGCAAGCACGCGCGCGAGCCCTCACTCTACACAGCGCCCCACTCGCCGATCCAGGAAGTTCCTCCCGCCCCGTAACCGTCCGAGCACCCGTGCGTTAAAAACACTGACGTACTGATCCGGATATCGGACAGTCGGGGAAAGGAAGCATGAAGGACCTCGCAGACCAGCCGACACGCGTGAACGGCGACGAGGCCAAGCGGATCAAGCGCGAGGCACTGGGTATCGCCGACCGCAAGAAGCACCACGGTCGGGCGGCGACCGCCATGAAGGGCCGGGCCAAGGCGCCCGACACGCAGCAGCGCGTGTACCGGTACCGCTTTTACCCGACACCGTCGCAGGCCGAGCAGTTGGAGAAGACCTTCGGAGCCTGTCGCTGGGTCTACAACGAAGGGCTGGAGCTCCGGGTGGGGGCATGGGAGCGTCATCGGGTTTCGGTGGGGTTCGCCGAGTCGTGCCGGGCATTGACGGGGTGGCGGCAGTCGTCGGAGACATCGTGGTTGCGTGAGGTGTCGTCGACGGTGCTGCAGCAGTCGTTGCGGCATCTGGACGGTGCGTTCACACGGTTCTTCAAGCAGCTGGCGAAACATCCGCAGCGGAAGACGAAGCACCGCTCGCGGGATTCGGCGACATACGTCCGGACTGGCTTCCGGTGGGCGGAGAATCCGGAGCTGCCCGGTACGGGGCTGGTCACGCTGGCCATGCAGACGGTGCCGTTGGACGTGCGGTGGTCGCGGCCCTTGCCGGCCGGAGCCGAACCGGTGCGGGTGTCAGTGACACGGGACCGTGCGGGCCGCTATTTCCTCGCTGTGCTGGTGGAGGAACGGATCGAGCCGCTGCCCGCCGCCTTCGTACCGGGCGAACGGGCGCCGAAAGCGGTGGGGATCGATCTGGGACTGGCCGCGCTGGTAACGCTGGACGACGGAACGAAGGTGGATCACCCACGCCTGCTGAAGAAGTACGAAAGGGAACTCGCGCGGCTGCAGCGAGGGCTGCATCGCAAGACGAAGGGCTCCAAGAACCGGGAGAAGGCCCGACAGCGCATCGCTCGTCTGTACGCGCTGATCAGCGACGTGCGCAGAGACACGCTGGACCAGCTGACCACCCGCCTCGTGCGCGAGAACCAAGTGCTCGTGGTGGAAGACCTGGCCATCATGAATCTGCTCCGCCCGGCTGTGGGCAAGGGACGTCGGCGCAAAGCCCGGCTGAGCCGGTCGATCATCGACGCGGCCTGGGGTGAGCTGCTTCGGCAGCTCCGCTACAAGTGCGTCTGGTACGGGCGAACGCTGGTGATCGTGGACCGCTTCTTTCCGTCGACGCGTCGGTGTTCCGGCTGTCACGCGAAGGGGCCGTCGCTCGATGTGTCGGTACGTGAGTGGACGTGCGCTGAGTGCGGCGCTGTGCACGACCGGGACGTGAATGCGGCGCGGAACCTTCAGGAGGAAGGCATGCGGCTGTACTGGCTGGTGGCCTCCGCGCTCCCGCCGGGGCGGAGGCCTCCGTCTGTGATCAAGGCATCGGAGCCGGCAGACGTACTGCTGGCTGCATGAAGAAGTGAAGGACTGCGGTACGGACCGACGGGCCGTCGGCCGTCATGCCTGTGGAGCCCGCATAAGACCGGCCCGGTCCACCCCTCAGGGGTGTGCCGAGACGGCAGGGGCGTGGAAGCAGGAAGTGTCACAACAGTGACAAGGGTCAAAAGTGCGGTGCTCTGCCCCAGGGGCGAGCGAGTCGCTGTCCCGACCACACCCGACTGACTGCTGCGAGATTTTGCTCCCCCGGGAACTACTGACAGATCCCGAACCGCCAGGTAGCGTCGCTGAAGGTTCACCCAGGTGGACCAGACCACTCCCTTTACAACGGATCGTCCGGCACGTTCCTGCCGGTTGAGGAGAAGATTCAGCATGGCCAGTGTCACGTTCGACAAGGCGTCCCGCGTCTACCCCGGCTCCACGAAGCCGGCCGTCGACCAGCTCGAGATCGACATCGCGGACGGTGAGTTCCTCGTCCTCGTCGGTCCCTCCGGTTGTGGCAAGTCGACCTCCCTGCGCATGCTCGCGGGTCTCGAGGACGTCAACGGCGGCGCCATCCGCATCGGTGACCGCGACGTCACGCACCTGCCGCCGAAGGACCGGGACATCGCCATGGTGTTCCAGAACTACGCGCTCTACCCGCACATGTCCGTCGCGGACAACATGGGCTTCGCGCTGAAGATCGCCGGTATCAACAAGACCGAGATCCGCGCGAAGGTCGAAGAGGCCGCCAAGATGCTGGACCTCACCGACTACCTGGACCGCAAGCCCAAGGCGCTCTCCGGTGGTCAGCGTCAGCGTGTGGCGATGGGCCGTGCCATCGTGCGTGAGCCGCAGGTCTTCCTCATGGACGAGCCGCTGTCGAACCTCGACGCCAAGCTCCGTGTCTCCACCCGTACGCAGATCGCCTCGCTCCAGCGCCGTCTGGGCATCACGACCGTGTACGTCACCCACGACCAGGTCGAGGCCCTCACCATGGGCGACCGCGTCGCGGTCCTCAGGGACGGCCTCCTCCAGCAGGTCGACTCGCCGCGCAACATGTACGACCGCCCCGCGAACCTCTTCGTCGCCGGCTTCATCGGCTCCCCGGCCATGAACCTGGTCGAGGTCCCGATCACCGACGGCGGCGTGAAGTTCGGCAACAGCGTCGTCCCGGTCTCCCGCGAGGCGCTCACCGCCGCCGCGAACCGCGGCGACCGCACCGTCACGGTCGGCATCCGCCCCGAGCACTTCGACATCGTCGAGCACGGCGGCGCCGCCGCGAAGACCCTCACCAAGGACTCCGCCGACGCCCCGGCCGGCCTGGCCGTCTCGGTCAACGTCGTCGAGGAGCTCGGCGCCGACGGCTTCGTCTACGGTGCGGCCGAGGTCGGCGGCGAGCACAAGGACCTGGTCGTCCGCGTCGGCGGCCGTGCCGTCCCGGAGAAGGGCACCAAGCTCCACGTCGTGCCCCGCCCGGACGAGCTGCACGTCTTCGCCACGTCGACCGGCGAGCGTCTCACCGACTGATCGCTCACCAGCTGTACGGTGGCCCCGCACGTTCCGCGTGCGGGGCCACCGCGCGTCCGGGGGTTTGCGCGACCAGGCCGGATTCCCCGGCACAACGGGCATTTCACTCCGCGGCGTCAACACGGGATTCGAAAAGCACACTCGAACGATCCCTCGCGAGAGTGACGTAATGTCGCCGAATCATCACCGGCCGCTACGCTCGCTGCGTGACCCACACCGCGCGCCGTATCGGCCGAACTCTCGCTTTCGTACTGCCTGTCGTCATGGTCCTGTCCGGGACCCTCGCGGTCACCGCCGTGCCGTGGGCAGCTGACAACTCCGAGTCGACGATCCTCACCGCGTCGGCCCAGACCGTCTCCCAGCGCGCCAAGCCGCGCGCCCCGCAGGACATCCTGCGCGACAAGCTTCTCCTGGAACTCCAGGAGAAGGACCCCGGCGTCGCGCTGACGGATCTCCAGCGCGCCGTGGAGGGGCGCCCGTCGCTGGCGCGGCACTGCATGTCGATCGCGAAGGCGCTGGGCAAGGCGGCGGTCGCGCAGTACGGCCCGACGCGCGCGCACCGCTTCTCCCGCCCGGTCTGCGACACGTCGTTCGCCTCGGGTGTCGCGCAGTTCAGCTGACCGACCCGGCCGGGCACGGCATATCGTGCCTGGCATGCATACGTTTCCGACGCAGGCCGTGATCCTGGCGGGTGGCCAGGGGTCACGGCTGCGCCCGTACACCGATGACCGCCCCAAGCCGATGGTCGAGATCCCGGGTACCGGGACGCCGATCATCGGCCATCAGCTTGCCTGGCTGGCCGCCGAGGGCGTCACCGATGCCGTGGTGTCGTGCGGGCACCTCGCCGAGGTGCTGCAGGAGTGGCTGGACGCGGCGGTGCTGCCGCTGCGGGTGACGACGGTGGTGGAGTCCGAACCGCTGGGCCGTGGCGGCGGGCTGAAGTACGCGGCGGCCCGGCTGCCCGATCCCGGGGAGCCCTGGTACGCCACCAACGGCGATATCTGGTCCCGTTTCTCGTTGCGCGAGATGGCCGCGTTCCATGCGGAGCGCGATGCGACGGCGACGCTGGCGCTGGCCCGGCCGCGCATTCCGTGGGGTGCGGTGGAGACGGACGCGTTCGGGCACATCACGGACTTCATCGAGTCCCCGCCGTCGCCGTATCTGATCAACGCGGGTGTGTACGTCTTCTCTCCGGCGTTCACGACGATGCTGCCGGACCGGGGCGACCATGAGCGGACGACGTTCCCGAGGCTGGCGCGCGAGCGCAGGCTGGCCGGGTATCCGTTGCCGCACGGGGCGTACTGGCGGGCCATCGACACGGCGAAGGACCTGACGGAGGCGGCGAAGGAGCTGGACGGGCATTAGGCCGGCGCACGGCGCGTGAGGCGGAAGAAGGGGCGGGCCCCGGAGAAGTCTCCGGGGCCCGCCCCTTCCGTCTGGCGTGGTGCTGTCAGCCGAGGAGGCCGCCGATGGGGTTGCGACCGCCGCCCCCGCCGTCCCCGCCGCCGGTGCCGCCCGTGGAGCCGGTGCCGGGATCCGTGCCGCCGGTGGTGGATCCGCCGGTGGGGCCGGACGAGCTGGGGCCGGAGCTGCTGCTGGCGGGGGGCTGTTGGGGCGTGGTCCGGCGCGGGGTGCTCTGTCGGGTGCCCTGGGTCTGGCTGGGCTGTCCGGCGCCGGCGGCCTGGCCCGTCTCACGGACGCCTCCCGTGGCCGGGGTGGAAGACGTCTCGGCGGAGGGAGTGCGGGGCGCGGTGGTGCGGGAGGGGGTGGGGCGCTGTCCGCTCGGGGTGTGGTGGGAGGCCTTGCCGCTGCGGGACTGCTCAGGGAGCGGGGAGCCGGGAAGCTGGTTGGTCGGGATGCCGTCCGGTCCGGGGACGGTGACGACTTCGGAGGAGCGGACGGCGCCGCCGAGCACGGAGCCGATGAGCAGGGTCGTACCGACGACGACGGTGGCGACGATGGCACCGCGGCGCAGGACGCGGCGGCGGAGGTCCCAGATCTCGGAGCGGGGGCCGAGCTTCCGCCAGGCCTCGCCCGCGAGGCGTCCGTCGACGGAGTAGACGGGGGCGCCCGCGATGATCAGGGGGCTCCAGGCGGCGAGGTAGATGATGTCGGGCGCGTCGTAGACGGCGACGGTGCGCCAGCTGACGGTGACCAGGAGGGCGGCGGACAGGAGAGCCCCGATGGAGGCGGCGACGCGCTGCCACAGGCCGAGGACGGTGAGGACGCCGACGACGACCTGGAGGAAGGCGATGGTGAGGCCGGCGCCGACGGGGTGGGAGAGGGCGAAGTCGCGCAGGGGCTCCGCGAGTGCCCAGGGGTGGAGCGAGGTCAGCCACTTCACCATGGAGCCGCGGTCGCCGCCGTCGAAGTAGACGGGGTCGCAGAGTTTGCCCATGCCGGCGTAGATGGAGATGAAGCCGAGGAACACGCGCAGGGGCAGGAGGACGACGCCGAGGTTCATGCGGCGGCCCGGGTAGTACGCGTGCCGGACGCTGTCGCCGGAGCGCCGCTCGCGGGTGTCCGTGATGTCGTCGCCGTCGTAGTCGTCGCCGTCGTACGCGTCGGAGTCGTACGTGTCGGAGTCGTGGCGGCCGGGCTCGACCTGGTCGTAGGCGCCGACGGCCTGGCGCATCGGGGGCAGCAGCGGTCCGCCGGGGCGGCGCGGGGGCGGCGCGGTGATGACGGGGTTGGGCTGCGTCTCTTCGAGGCGCGGGACGAGCTGGGTGCCGGTGCCGTCGTTCCCGCTGTCGAACTCGTAGGAGGCGTACGGCTCGTAGGGGTCGTAGGCGGTGTCGGGGCGGGCCGCGGTGGAGTTCCGTACGGCCTGGAGGAGTCCGCCGGCGCCCGGGTCGCCGGGGGCGGACTTGCCGCTCCACACGACGGGGGCGCGTCGGCCGCGCCCGGCTCCGGCGCCGCCCATGGCGGGGATCCTGGGTGCTCCGGCGGGTGCCACACCGCGCAGCCGGCTGCGCTGGCCGGGGGCGAGCTGCACCCGGAAGCTGGCGTGGTTGACGATGACCTGCGCGGGGTCGCAGTCCACCTTGGCCATGCTCAGGGCGGGTTGTTCGTCGAACCGAGGCGTTCTGGTGTCCACACTCATCTAACCGAGTGATGTGTGTTTAGGACACTGCCTTGACGGTGCCGAAGTGTCCGAGGCCCGTCAACAGGTGGTGGCGGGGTGCGGCGGGGCGCGCGCGTGCGCGGGACGCGCCCCCGGACGGGGCCTGGGGAGGGCGGCGTCCGGTGGAGTCTCCTCCGTCGGACGCCGCCCTCGCGGGTGGTTCTGCGCGCCGGGGCGCGGGCCCCCGCCCCGTACCGGATCAGGCGCGCCGGCGCGCGACCTCGTACATCACGATGCCCGCGGCGACACCGGCGTTGAGGGATTCGGCGCCGCCCGGCATCGAGATGCGCACGCGGTAGTCGCAGGTCTCGCCGACGAGGCGGCCGAGGCCCTTGCCCTCGCTGCCGATGACGATGACGACGGGGCCGCCGAGGGCTTCGAGGTCCTCGACGGTGTGCTCGCCGTCGGCGGCGAGGCCGACGATCGCGATGCCTTCCTTCTTGTACGCCTCCAGCGCGCGGGTCAGGTTGGTGACCCGTGAGACAGGCGTGCGCGCGGCGGTGCCGGCGGAGGACTTCCAGGCTCCGGCGGTCATGCCGGCGGCGCGGCGCTCGGGCACGACGACGCCGTGGCCGCCGAAGGCGGAGACGGAGCGGACGATGGCGCCGAGGTTGCGGGGGTCGGTGACGCCGTCGAGGGCGACGATGAGCGGGTCCTCGCCGTTGTCGTAGGCGGCGGCGGTGAGGTCCTGCGGGTCCGCGTACTCGTACGGCGGGACCTGGAGGACGAGGCCCTGGTGGTTGAGGCCGTTCGTCATGCGGTCGAGCTCGGGGCGCGGGGCTTCCATCAGGTTGATGTTGCCGCGTTCGCCGGCGAGCTGGAGGGCCTCGCGGACGCGCTCGTCGTTGTCGATGTACTGCTGGACGTAGAGCGTGGTGGCGGGCACGCCGTCGCGCAGGGCCTCGAAGACCGGGTTGCGGCCGACGACCATCTCGGAGGTGCCCTTGACGCCGCCGCGCCGGGGGGCGGGGCGGCGGTTGGCGGCCTGCTTGGCCTTGGCGGTCGCGATGCGGTTCTTCTTGTGCTTCTTGCGGGCCTCGGCGGGCGGCGTCGGCCCCCTGCCTTCGAGGGCACGGCGACGCTGGCCACCGCTGCCGACCTGCATGCCCTTCTTGTTGGACGTGCGGCGGTTCCTGCGCTGGCTGTTCCCGGCCATGACCTACCTGTTTCGTTGCTTCAGACGTGCGTACGTATAAGTGAAAGTGTGCCGCCCGGGGGGCCGGGCGGCACGTGGGAGGACTACTGGCGCGGGCCGAGTGTCCACCGTGGTCCGGTGGGGCTGTCCTCGATGACGAGCCCGGACTGGTTGAGCTGGTCGCGGATGGCGTCGGCGGCGGTCCAGTCCTTGCGGTCGCGGGCCGACTGCCGCTGGTCGAGGACGAGGCGTACGAGGGTGTCGACGACGCCGTGGAGGTCGTCGCCGCGGTCGCTCTCGGCCGCCCAGTGTTCGTCGAGCGGGTCGAGGCCGAGGACGCCGAGCATGGCACGGACCTCGGCGAGGCGTGCGACGGCGGCTTCCTTGTCGTCGGCGGCGAGGGCGGAGTTGCCCTGGCGGACGGTGGTGTGGACGATCGCGAGGGCCTGCGGGACGCCCAGGTCGTCGTCCATGGCCTCGGCGAAGGCGGGCGGCACCTCGGCGGCGGGGGCGACGGTCTCGCCGGCCTTCTCGGTGACGCGCTGGACGAAGCCCTCGATGCGGGCGAACGCGGATTCGGCCTCGCGCAGGGCTTCCTCGCTGTACTCGATCATGGACCGGTAGTGCGGGGTGCCGAGGTAGTAGCGCAGCACGATGGGGCGCCAGGCCCTGACCATGTCGGCGACGAGGACGGAGTTGCCGAGCGACTTCGACATCTTCTCGCCGGCCATGGTGACCCAGCCGTTGTGCACCCAGTACTTCGCGAAGTCGTCGCCGTAGGCCTTGGCCTGGGCGATCTCGTTCTCGTGGTGGGGGAAGATCAGGTCGATGCCGCCGCCGTGGACGTCGAAGGCGGTGCCGAGGTACTTGTGCGCCATGGCGGAGCATTCGAGGTGCCAGCCGGGGCGGCCGCGCCCCCAGGGGGTCTCCCAGCTGGGCTCGCCGGGCTTGGACGCCTTCCACATCGCGAAGTCGCGCTTGTCGCGCTTGCCGGTCTCGTTGTCACCGGAGGGCTGGCGCAGGTCGTCGAGGTCCTGGTTGGAGAGTTCCAGGTAGCCGGGGAAGGAGCGGACGTCGAAGTAGACGTTGCCGTCGGCCGCGTAGGCGTGTCCGCGCTCGATGAGGCCGCGCATCATCTCGATCATCTCGGGGACGTGGCCGGTGGCGCGGGGCTCGTAGGTGGGCGGCAGGCAGCCGAGCGCGGCGTAACCGTCGTTGAACGCGCGCTCGTTCTCGTAGCCGATGGCCCACCAGGGGCGGCCCTGTTCGGCCGACTTCTTGATGATCTTGTCGTCGATGTCGGTGACGTTCCGGACGAACGTCACGTCGTAGCCGCGGTACTCGAACCAGCGGCGCATGATGTCGAAGTTCAGCCCGGACCTGATGTGCCCGATGTGCGGGGCGGCCTGGACGGTCGCGCCACAGAGGTAGATCGAGACGCAGCCCGCTGTGAGCGGGACGAAGTCACGGATCTGCCGGGCGCTGGTGTCGTACAGGCGAATAGTCACGCCTCAAGGGTAGTGGGCGCGCACCAGTGCCCAGCGACCCGTTGGGGTATTGCGTGCCAGTTGTTACGGCTCCGGGCGGGCCGGGGCCGTGAGCGGTGATCGTCCCGGGGGTTCAGAGGCGTCCGACGACCTTGCGGGGCGTGATCCGGACCACGACGCGGGGGTCGTCGTCGCCGGAGGCGGGGTTGAAGTCGGCGTAGCGCTTGCCGGTGTACTTCAGGGACAGCTCGTCGATGAGTTCCTGGCCGCCGTCGGTGGTGAGGGTGGCGGTGCCGCGGATCTCGGCGTAGGTGTACGGGGCGTCGAAGGGCTGGACGACGACGGAGACGCGGGGGTCGCGGGCGAGGTTCTGTTCCTTGCGGCGGCCGGTGGTGGTGGAGATGAGGACGTCGTCGCCGTCCCGCTTCACCCAGACCGGGGACACCTGGGGGCTGCCGTCGGGCTGGATGGTGGCGACCGTGACGAAGACCGGGGTGTCGAGCAGTGCCTTGAGTTCGGGGGAGAGTGCGGCGGTCATGGCGTACGTCCTCCTGAGCGGTTCGGTGGGGCTTCCACACCTACCCCAATCCCGGCGCGGTGGTCTTCCGCGGACTCCTGCCCCGTACGGCCGCTGTGGTGAGCGCGGCCAGGGCGCCGAGGACTGCGAGGGCGGTGGCGGGGGCGAGGACGGACCAGGGGGCGCGTTCGGCGTAAGGGAGGTTTTCGGAGAGCATGCGCCCCCATTCGGGTGAGGGCGGCGCGGCGCCGAGGCCGAGGAAGCCGAGGGAGGCGAGGGCCAGAGCGAGGGCGGGGACGCGCAGGGCGGCGTGGCGGGCGACGGGCGGCAGGACGCCGGGCAGCACGTGGCGCCGCAGCAGGTGGAGCCGTCCGGCGCCGAGCGCGCGGGCGGCCGCGACGTGCGGGGCGGCGCGTTCCTGGGCGTACAGGGCGGCGGTGTGGGCGGCGAGGGGGGCCCAGGCGACGGCGGTGACGGCCGCTGCGGCGCTCCAGGGGCCGGGGCCCGCGATGCCGGCGACGACGAGGCCGGTGAGGATCGCGGGGAGGGCGTTGGCGGTCTCGGTGAGTGCTCCGGCCCGTACGGCTCCGAGGGCGAGGCCCAGGAGCAGGGTGGCGGCGGATACCGCGACGGCGGTCAGGACGGTGCGGGCCGCTCCGTGTGCGAGGCGGGCGAGGATGTCGCGGCCGAGGGAGTCCGTGCCGAAGGGGTGGGCCGTGGAGGGTCCGGCGAGGCGGGCGGCGGCGTCGATGTGGAGCGGATCCCGCAGGAGTCCGGCGAGGACCACGGCGGCGAAGAGGGCGGCGAGGAGCGGGGCGCCGACGGCCGGGGACCGGCGTGCGCGGGCGGCGGGCGGGACGAGTGCGGGCAGGGCGCCGTCGTCGAGGGCCGGGCCGAGCAGGGTGCGGGAGGCGAGGCGGGCGGCGAGGCCGGCGGCCGTGCCGAGGAGGAGCAGGAGCAGGACGCAGCCCTGGAGGACGGGGAGGTCCTGGGCGAGGGCGGCGGCCAGGGCGGTGCCCCCGAGTCCGGGGATGGCGTAGAGGGTTTCGACGGCGACGGCTCCGCCGGTGAGGCCGACGACGATCAGGCCGAGCTGGGGCATCAGGCCGGGCAGGGTGCGGCGCAGGGCGTGGCGTGCGGTGCGGTGTCCGGGGAGGCCGGCGGCGGAGGCGGCGCGGGCCCAGGGTTCGGCGAACGCGGCGGGCAGTGCGTCGTCGAGGAGCCGGCCGAGGAGGGCGCCGGCGGGGACGCCCAGGGCGAGGGCGGGCAGCACGGCGTGTGCGGGGGTGCCCCAGCCGAGTGCGGGGAGCAGGTCGAGCCGGACGGCGACGACCGCGGCGAGGACGGCGGCGATGAGGAATTCGGGGAGTGCGGCGAGGACGGCGGCGGTGGTGCCGGCCCCGGCGGTCACGTTCCGGTGCCGGGCCCCGCGTCGCAGGGTGGGGGTGGCGAGGGCCGCCGCGACGAGCAGGCTGACGGCGAGGGAGGCGCCCATGAGGGTCAGCGAGACCCCGAGGGCGGATATCGCGTCGGGTGCGACGGGCTGCCCGGAGACCCAGGAGGTGCCGAGGTCGCCGCGCAGGAGCCGGGCCGGCCAGTCGGCGAGTGCGTCCAGGGGGCTGCCGTCGAGGCCGGTCTCGGCGCGGATGGCGTCGAGGGTCTCCGGGGTGGGCGGCCGGTCGGCGTAGCGGGCGCGCAGGATCGTGAGGGCGGGGTCGGTGCGGGTCAGCCGGGGCAGCAGGCCGATGGCGGCGACGACCGCGAGGAGCGCGGTCAGCCGGCCGGCGAGGTGTCTCACCGCGTCATCCGACGTGGGTGTCAGCGGTGATGAGGGTGCGTTCCAGGGGGTCGAGGGCGACGCCCTGGACGCGGCTGTCGTCGTATCCCTGGAGGAAGCGTTCGTGGAGCAGCGGTACGAGGGCGTCGGCTCCGAGGACGTCGGCCTCGGCGGCCGCGGCGGCGGCGTGGCGGGCGGCGGTCGTGGTGGCGCCGGCGGCCTCGGCCACGGCGGCGTCGACATTCCTGTCGCAGAGCTGGGAGATGTTGAAGCTGCCGTCGCAGGTGAAGTCGGAGGCCAGGTAGGAGACCGGGTCGGCGGTGTCGAGGAGGGTGTTGCGGGCCTGGATGAAGGCGTCGTACTTCCCGGCGAGGGCGTCGGCCTCCAGCTGGGCGTAGTCACGCACGACCTGCTTGACGGTGAAGCCGCGCCGGGTGAGCTGCTGCTGGACGACGGTGGCGGACTCGGGCAGTTCGGGCCGGTTGGTGTACGTGGCGAGGACGATCTCCTTCGTCCTCGCGACCTGAGCCTTGCCGGCGGCCTTCGCCCGGCCGGTGGGGGCGGTGCGTACGCCGGCGGCCCAGCGGACGCCGGGGCCGAGCAGTCCTCGCGCGGTGTCGGCCCGGCCTTCGTAGACGGACTCGACGAGCGCCTCGGAGTCGATGGCCTCGCGGGCGGCGGCGCGCATCGCGGGGTCGGCGAAGACGCCGCGCTCCGTGTTGAGGGAGAGGCCGTTGGTGCGGGCGGAGGGGAAGGCGTGGACGAGCCCGTCGCCGAGGAGGGACGCCTGGGAGACGGGTATGTATTCGGCGACGTCGACGGCCCCGGTGCGCAGGGCGTTGGCGCGGGCGGTGCCGTCGGCGACGAAGGTGACGTCGGCGCCGGGGGCCTTGGCCTTGGCGCCCCAATAGGTGTCGTTGCGTTCCAGGGTGGCGCTGACGGCGCCGTTGACCCGGGCGAGGGTGAAGGGGCCGGTGGCGTGTCCGGCCGGGTCGGTCCTGGTGCCGGTGTAGGCGGCGGCGGACAGGATCGTGAGGGAGGGATTGGCGAGGCGCTGGGGCAGCAGCGGGTCGGCCTCGTCGGTGACGATCCGTACGGTGTCGGCGCCCCGGGCCGTGGCGGTGAGGGCGGTGTCGGACAGGACGCGGGGCTTGGGCGACGCCTTCTGGGCCGCGGTCAGCGAGCGGACGACGGCGGCCGGGTCGACCTCGGTGCCGTCCTGGAAGGCGGCCCTGCGCAGGGTGAAGGTCCACTCCTTGGCGCTGTCGCGCTTCCAGGAGGCGGCGAGTGCGGGCTTGGCGGCGCCGTCGCGGTCGAGGGTGGTGAGGCCCTCGACGACCGCGAGCCGGCTGAGGGTGACGGCGTCGTCGCCGTAGGGGGACATCGCCTGGGCGGGCGGGAAGGCCATGACGACCCGCAGACGCTTTCCGCCGTCGGCCGCGCCCTTGGCGTCGGACGTGCCGCCGGAGCAGGCGGTGGCGAGCAGGACGAGGAGGGCGGTCGCGGACAGGGTCAGCGGCAGCGCGGAGCGACGGCGTCGGGGCGTGGGCATGGCAGCGACCTTATATGAAAACGATTGTCATTTACGAAACGGGGTGCCGGTGCCGCTTCCGGCCCCAGGGATCGCCAGTCCGGCCCCGGACAGCGGCAGCTCGAAGTGGACGATGCCCTGGCCGCCCGGCAGCGCGCGCTCGTCGCACACCTCCCGCGCCAGCGACCTCCAGAAGGGCTCGGCGCCCGGGACGGCCGGGTCGGTGTGCAGGTAGACCGCCTCGTATCCGCCCGCCCCGGCGACGAAGTCGCGGAGCTCGCGCACCATCCGCCGGGCGAGCCCGCGCCTGCGGTGTTCCGGCCGCACGTAGATCCGGCAGAGCTGGGCGGTGGTGCCGGAGGGGAAACGGTCCGCGACCCGCTGCGGGTTGGGCGGCGCCTGCGGGCCCCGGTCGCGCACGGCCCCGGTCGCGACGATCTCGCCGTCGCGCTCGGCCACCAGCAGCGTGCAGCGAGCGGGGCGCAGATAGGCGGCCTCGGGGTCGATGACGTCGGCGTGCCAGCGCGGTACGTACCCGGAGCGCAGGTCGCGGTAGACGGTGTCGAGCATGACGGCCCGCGCCCCGCCGATGTCCGCGGGCCCTGCGGTGCGCACGACATACCCGTCGCCTTCGGTCCGCACCGGAGCGGTCGTCGTCGTGCTCATCCCGGAGCTCCACCCTCCCTCGCCACCCACGCACATCATTGCCGCATGAGCGTACCTGCGCATGATGTGCAACAAGGTGGCGGGCCCCGGGGCCGCCGGGACGGACCCGTCGCCTCCGGGGCCCCGGGCGGCTCAGCGGGTGCGGTAGACCAGGGCCGTCGCGATGCCGGCGATGCCCTCGCCGCGGCCGGTGAAGCCGAGCCCGTCGGAGGTGGCCGCGGAGAGCGAGACGGGCGCGCCCACGGCGGCGGAGAGGACCTTCTGCGCCTCGTCCCGCCGCTTGCCGATCTTCGGCCGTACGCCGACGACCTGGACGGCCACGTTGCCGATCTCGAACCCCTCGGACCGGACGATCCTGGCCGCCTCGGTGAGCAGCGTGACGCCCGCGGCGCCCGACCACTCGGGGCGCCCGGTGCCGAAGTGCTGCCCGAGGTCGCCGAGACCGGCGGCGGAGAACAGCGCGTTGCACGCGGCGTGCGCGACGACGTCGGCGTCGGAGTGGCCCGCGAGACCGGGACCCTCGCCCTCCCACAGCAGGCCCGCGCACCACAGCGCGCGGCCCTCCTCGAAGGCGTGGATGTCGGTGCCGATCCCGACGAGCGGGATCACAGGCGCGGGGCCGGCTGCCTCAGAAGCCATCGTTCGCCCTCCTGCGTGCGAGTACCGCCTCGGCCAGGACCAGGTCCAGCGGCCGGGTCACCTTGAACGCCTCCTCGTGGCCGGGGACGACCACGACGGGCGCCCCCAGCTGCTCGACCATGCCGGCGTCGTCGGTCGCACCCTCGCCGCTGACGGCGACCTGCTCATGGGCGCGCACCAGCGTGGCGCGGTCGAAGCCCTGCGGGGTCTGCACCGCGCGCAGCCGGGCCCGTACCGGAGTGGAGAGCACCGGCTCGGGCTCCCCCGGCGCACCGGGCTCGACCTCCTTGACGGTGTCGGCCAGCGGCAGCGCGGGGACGACGGCGGGCGCTCCGTCGCGTACGGCCTCGATCACGGCGTCCACCGTGTCGACGGGCACGAGGGGGCGGGCCGCGTCATGGACGAGGACGGCGGAGACATCGGCGGGCAGCGCGTCGAGTCCGAGTCTCACCGACTCCTGCCGGGTCCCACCGCCGGGCACGACCACGAAATCGGTGCGCTCGGGCAGGGCGTGCTCGTCGAGCAGACGCCTCACCCCGGGCGCCCCGTCCGGCGGTGCGACGACCACGACCAGCGAGACGTGGCGGGAGGCCGCCATGGCCCGTACGGCGTGGATGAGCATGGGCGTCCCGCCCAGCGCGCGGAGCGCCTTGGGGGTGCCCGGGCCGAGCCGTACGCCGCGGCCGGCCGCGGGAATCACGGCGGCGGTGCGGTAAGGACGCGATTGATCAGACATCGGTTGCACTCCGAAGCATCGGCATGTTTGTCTTCACGGCCGGCGTGGGTATGGCCACAAGCGAGCCGGGCGCCACGCCATGACTCGACCGGGACCCTTTCCGTGCCCCCCGGCGAGACGGGTACCGCCCGGGCCGCTCGGGATCGGCCTGACACGTCGACTTCACAAGATCGCGAGCAAAGTACCGGGGGATCGTCGATGAGGCCAACGCATCGGCGCATCGGGGAGAACATCCGGATGCGTCGGGCCACGCCGCCCGGAGGCGTCCGCCGGCTGCGGCTCCCGGCCCGCGTTCCCCAGCACTGCGGGGCTTCCCGCGGGCGAGGCGGGCGCACGCAGGGGCGGTGAGCACGCCGGAGACCGCACCCGGGCATGCCGCAGCGCCCGACGACACACCGTGTATACGGCTGGTCAGCGGGCACCGCGGCACATTATTTACGACCGGTGCGATCCGGTTCAGGACGCGAGGACCTCGTCGAGAAGAGCCTCGGCCTTGTCCTCGTTCGTGTTCTCCGCGAGAGCGAGCTCGCTCACCAGGATCTGGCGAGCCTTGGCGAGCATGCGCTTCTCACCTGCGGAGAGTCCACGCTCGCGCTCACGACGCCACAGGTCGCGAACCACTTCCGCGACCTTGATGACATCGCCGGATGCGAGCTTCTCGAGATTTGCCTTGTAGCGTCGGGACCAGTTCGTCGGCTCCTCGGCATACGGTGCGCGCAGCACCTCGAAGACCCGGTCCAGCCCTTCCTGCCCGACCACGTCGCGCACACCCACGAACTCCGCATTGTCCGCCGGTACACGCACCGTCAAGTCGCCCTGAGCGACCTTGAGCACCAAGTAGGTCTTGTCCACGCCTTTGATCTGGCGAGTTTCGATAGCCTCGATCAGCGCGGCCCCGTGATGGGGATAGACCACGGTGTCGCCAACCTTGAACGTCATGTGACAGGTACCCCTTCCGTGGCTATCAAGAGTAACACGAGAACTGCTTCTCCTGAATGGCGTTTTCGCAGGTCAGGGCATATCTCGGGGCTTGACAACTGCAACACGGACGTGCTGCGGAAGGCTCCAGGAGGAGGGTATTCGCAGGTCGGAGCGGCTGTACGGGCGGGGAGAAACGCGGACGTTACACCTACCGGAACCCGCTCGGAAATGACGAGACGTCCCGTTTTGTCGGGTTCCAGGTGATGAACATTCCGTACTCCGTTCGGTGATCGATCACTCGTACGGCGGCAAGCGCGTCCGGCAATTGGGTGGTCCGGCCCCTCGGGGCCGGTGGCCAATGAAATTGATCAACGGCGGACGGCGTGCGGATTATGTGGCAATGAATGCGCCGCACGACCGTGAACAGGGGCGCGAAGCGCGGGGCGAACCCGCGGTGGAATTGATCAAGCGCGTTATGTGAACGGCGTGCGAAATGATCTCGCGGAAGAGGGTCCGCCGATCCCCGGGGCCGTCAGGGGCGGGTCGGGTGCGGGGCGGGGACCGGGGCTCGGTAACCTGGCCGCTGACAGACCCTTAGGGCGGCTTTACGCCGCTCGCCCGACCCGTCCGCACGTCCGCTCGTTCAAGGAGTTGCCGCCGCCGTGAGCCGCAGCCTTCGACACGGCGCTCTCGCCGCCACTGCCCTCGTGTTCTCCATCGCCACGCTTTCCGCATGCGGAGCCGGCAAGGACGCGCAGACGCTCGAAGTCAGGCCTGACAACGCCGCCACGTCGTCCGGCGACATCAAGATCCAGAACGCCAACGTGGTCACCCAGCCGGAGCGCGAGGCCAAGGGCCCGGCCGTCGTCACCGCCACGCTGTTCAACGGCGGCACCAAGGCCGAGACGCTCGACGCCGTCACCCTGGCGGGCGGCAGCGGCTCCGTGACGCTGCACCCCGCGAAGGGTTCGGGACCGCTGGTCGTGCCGGCCGGCGGCACGGTGATCCTCGGCGGCCGGGGCAATGCCGCCGCCGTGATCGAGAACGGCAGCGAGGCCACGCAGAACGGCAACGTGCAGACGCTGGTCTTCAAGTTCAGCCGGACCGGCGACATCGCGCTCGGCGCGACCGTCGTCCCCGCCGCCGGCTACTTCAAGGACTTCGGCCCGAGCACGCAGCCGGAGCCCCCGAAGAACCCGGAGAAGTCGAAGAAGTCGCCCGAGGCGACGCCGTCCGGTTCCGCGTCCGAGACCGCGGGCGCCACGACCGGCTCGGAGGCGGAGGGCGGCACGACCACCCCGAGCGACGCGGCGTCCGACTCCCAGCAGCCGGGCTGACCGCACCCCGCACGACACGCACACGCGGCCGAGGCCGCCTCCCTGCCGGGAGGCGGCCTCGGCCGTACCTTCTGTCCTTCTGGCTCCGGGCCGGTTTACGGCTCGAACTTGTACCCGAGGCCCCGCACCGTCACGAGGAACCGCGGGGCGCCCGGGTCCGGCTCGATCTTGGCGCGCAGCCGCTTCACGTGGACGTCGAGCGTCTTGGTGTCGCCCACGTAGTCCGCGCCCCAGACCCGGTCGATCAGCTGCATCCGGGTCAGCACCCGTCCGGCGTTGCGGAGCAGCATCTCCAGCAGGTCGAACTCCTTCAGCGGCAGGTCGACCTTGCCGCCGGAGACCGTGACGACGTGGCGGTCGACGTCCATCCGCACCGGTCCGGCCTCCAGCGCGGCCGGGGTGACCTCCTCCGGCTCCCCGCGGCGGCGCAGGACCGCGCGGATCCGGGCGACGAGCTCGCGGGAGGAGAAGGGCTTGGTCACGTAGTCGTCGGCCCCTATTTCCAGGCCGACGACCTTGTCGATCTCGCTGTCCTTGGCGGTGACCATGATCACGGGGACGTTGGACCTGCTGCGCAGCTGCCGGCAGACCTCCGTGCCGGGCAGGCCGGGCAGCATCAGGTCGAGGAGCACGAGGTCGGCGCCGTTGCGCTCGAACTCGTCCAGACCGTCGGGTCCGGTGGCCGCGATGGCGACCTCGAAGCCTTCCTTGCGGAGCATGTAGGACAGGACGTCGCTGAAGGATTCCTCATCCTCGACGACAAGCACTCGGGTCACGGAAGAGCCTCCGGGGCAGGGAATGAATCAAAGGTTTCGGGTGCGGCGTCCGGGTGGGACGCCTGGTCGCCGTTGACGATGAGGGGGCCGTGGGCGGTGCGGTCCCGTTCCCGCACGGAGCCCGCTTCGGGCAGCCGCAGGGTGAAGGTGGAGCCCTGTCCCTCCGAGCTCCAGACGGTGACCTCCCCGCCGTGCGAGGCGGCCACGTGCTTGACGATGGCGAGGCCGAGGCCGGTGCCACCGGTGGCGCGGGAGCGGGCCGGGTCGACGCGGTAGAAGCGTTCGAAGACCCGCTCGCGGTCCTTCTCCGAGATGCCGATGCCCTGGTCGGTCACGGCGATCTCGATCTCGTCGCCCCCGGACGCGACCACCCGGCGGGCGGCGATGCCGACGCGGGTGTGGGCGGGGCTGTAGTTGACGGCGTTCTCGACGAGGTTGCCGAGGGCCGCGGCGAGCTGGCCGCGGTTGCCCCATATGCGGAGTTCGGCGGTGCCGCCCGCGGCCATGGTGATCTGCTTGGAGCCGGCCTGCTGCCGGCAGCGGTCGATGGCCTCGGCGACCAGCTCGTCGACCCGGACCGGTTCGGCGTCCTCCAGCGGGTCGTCGTTCTGCACCCGGGAGAGGTCGATGAGCTCCTGTACGAGGTTGGTGAGCCGGGTCGCCTCGATCTGCATCCGTCCGGCGAACCGCTCCACCGCCTCCGGGTCGTCGGAGGCGTCCATGACGGCCTCCGAGAGAAGGGACAGCGCGCCGGTCGGGGTCTTGAGCTCATGGCTGACGTTGGCGACGAAGTCGCGCCGGACCGCTTCGATGCGGCGGGCCTCGGTGAGGTCCTCGACCAGCAGCAGCACCAGCCGGGAGCCCAGCGGGGCGACCCGGGCGGAGACCGCGAGGGCCTCGCCCCGGCCCGTGCCGCGCCGGGGCAGGTCCAGTTCGACCTGCCGTATCTCCCCGTCGCGGCGGGTGTCCCTGGCCATGTTCAGCATCGGCTCGACGGCCAGGCGCCCTCCCCTGACCAGTCCCAGCGCGTACGCGGCGGAGCTGGCCTTGACGACGCTGTCGCTCTCGTCGAGTACGACGGCGGAGGAGCTGAGCACGGACAGGACCGTGTCGACGCCGGGGGGAAGGGGGGCGCCGCTGTCGGGCCGCAGGGACGTACGCGTGGGCTTCTTCTGGTCGCGCTCGCTCCAGCGGAACGCCAGCATGGCGATCACACCGGTGCACACCCCGGCGATCGCTGCAGCTGCGGCGACCGCCGCGTTCACGTCCATGGCTCCAGGTTATGCGGCCCGACGGACACTCTCCCAGCCGTCCGGGTGCCTGTCCGAACACTCGTCGCCCAGAGTTCACCGAGGGGCAAGGGCCGGTTCACTTGGTCGGCCGGAACCCGACGCGTACGGCCGTCACGGTGGCACGGTGGGGTTCAGAGCGGCCCCGGACTCGGTTCAGGACTGGAGAGGGACTTCCCATGCGTGACGCGTACCACGAGGAACTCGACTCGATCGGCGAGGGCCTGGTCGAGATGGCCCGGCTCGTCGGGTCGGCGATCGGCCGGGCGACGACGTCCATGCTCGACGCCGATCTCAAGCTCGCGGAGACCGTGATCGCCGCGGACCAGAAGGTCGACGACCTCCAGCACGACCTGGAGGCCAGGGCCATCGCGCTGCTGGCCCGCCAGCAGCCGGTGGCGACCGACCTCAGGATCGTGGTCACCTCGCTGCGGATGAGCGCCGACCTGGAGCGCTCGGGCGACCTCGCCCAGCACGTCGCGAAGCTGGCCCGGCTGCGCTTCCCGCAGTCCGCGGTCCCCCACGACCTGCACGCCACCATCCTGGAGATGGGCCAGCTCGCGCAGCGCCTGATGGCCAAGGCCGCCGAGGTGATCATCACCAAGGACGTCGACCTGGCGCTCCAGCTGGAGCAGGACGACGACGAGATGGACCTGCTGCACCGCACGCTGTTCCAGCACCTGATGGACGACCGCTGGAAGCACGGCATCGAGACGGCCGTCGACGTGACCCTGCTCGGCCGCTACTACGAGCGGTTCGCGGACCACGCCGTGTCGGTGGCCAAGCGCGTCGTCTACCTGGTGACGGGCGAACACGCGGACGACCTCCAGCAGCCGACGCCGGTCGAGGGCGCGTAGGGGGCCGCAGCCGCGGGGGACGGACCCGGGGCATGGATTCGCACAGGCGTTCCTGCGCGTGTGCGCCGTTGATGCGCCCGTCCGGGTGGGCATGCAATGGGGTGGGGCGGCACGACCTTTCCGTACCGCCCCGGTCGTGGGCCCCGGGCGGGCGTGCGGCCTCTCGTACACCTTGAGGAGGAACCATGGCCGATTCCCCCACGACCGAACCCCAGCAGGAGACACCCGCCGACGTGGCGCACGGGGGCGTCCTCGGCGCCTGCGGCTGCGGCTCGGGCTGCGGGTGCGGCTGCCAGTCCGGTGCGCCGTGCCAGTGCGGCGGCTGCTCCGGCTGACGGGCGCGCGCAGCGACGGCGGCGCCCCGCGCGGAACCGTCCGCGCGGGGCGCCGCCGGACTCAGGCCGCCTTCTCCACCGCGGGTTCGGAACCCACGACCGGGCTGCCGCCCGAGACCGCGGGGGCCGACGCCACGTCGTCGCGAGGCAGATTGCGCATCAGCAGCCAGTACCCGAACGCCGCCGCGGTGCCGAGGACCGCGCAGGTCCCCCACAGCCACCCAGCCCCGAAGCGGTCGATCACCACACCGGACATCAGCGGGGCGACGAGCGCCGCCGCCGACCACGACAGGGCGTACATGCCCTGGTAGCGGCCCCGGCCGTGCACCGGTGAGAGCTGGACGACCAGCCCGTTCTGCACGGGTGCGTTGACGATCTCGGCGACGGTCCAGACGCAGATGGTCAGCGCGTAGACCCCCACCGAGCCGGCGAAGGCCGTCAGCCCGAACCCGTACCCGGCGAGCAGGGACGACACGATGAGCAGCCGGCGCGGGTCGCGGCTCTGGATGAACCGGGTGACGGGAATCTGCAGGACGACGATGAGGACGCCGTTGACGGCGACCGCCGCACCGAAGTCGGAGCTGCTGAACCCGTCGGCCCCCATGGCCACCGGCAGCCCCACGTACCCCTGCTGGAAGATCAGGGCGATCACGAACGACAGCCCGACGACGCCCATGAACCGTCCGTCGCGCAGCACCGTCCCCAGCCGTACGCCGTCGGCGGCCGTGGCGTCCGGCAGCGCGGAGCCGGCCTCCTGCGGCCTGGATTCGGGCACCTTCATGAAGACGACGACCGCACAGATCAGGGTCATCACCGCCTCGCCGACGAAGCCCGCGAGGTAGCTGTACTCGGCGACGAACCCGGCCCCGGCGGACGAGACGGCGAATCCCAGGTTGATCGCCCAGTAGTTGACCGAGAAGGCCCGCACCCGGTCCTTCGCCGGAACGATGTCGGCGATCATCGCCTGGACCGCGGGGCGGGAGGCGCTGCTCGCCATGCCGACGACGAAGGCGACGGCGGCGATCGCCACCGGGTGCACCATGAAGCCGAGCACAGCCACCGAGACGGCCGTCGAGAGCTGCGCGACGAGCATCGTGGGCCGCCGGCCGAAACGGTCCGTCATCACCCCGGCCACGAGCGAGGAAACCACCCCGCCGAGCCCGTGCAACGCCACGACCAGACCGGCGTACGAGGCGGAGTAGCCCCGGTCCAGGGTCAGGTACAGGGCCATGAAGGTGGCGACGAACGCCCCGAGGCGGTTGACCAGGGTGCTGGTCCACAGCCACCAGAACTCCCTGGGGAAACCGGAGACGGCTTCCCGGGCGGCCCGCCTGAGACCGGCGACAGACATGCGGTTTCCCCCCGGGGACGTCATGGTGCGGCATACAGGCGGTAAGTGGTCCGCCAACGGTCCGAACATTACGAATCCAGGGCTCGTCCCTGCCACTCAATTGACGCCTGCCGTCAATCGGCAGCCGCCCCGACCCCGGCGCGCCCCCCGCGCTGTCCGCCCTGTGGCCGGGCGCGCGCCGCCCTCACGGGTTCGATTACGCTCGGACCCATGGCCGACGCACCGTACAAGCTGATCCTCCTCCGCCACGGCGAGAGCGAATGGAACGCGAAGAACCTGTTCACCGGTTGGGTGGACGTAGACCTCACCGACAAGGGCGAGAAGGAGGCGGTCCGCGGCGGTGAGCTGCTCAAGGACGCCGGCCTGCTCCCCGACGTCGTGCACACCTCCCTCCAGAAGCGCGCCATCCGCACCGCCCAGCTCGGGCTGGAGGCCGCGGACCGCCACTGGATCCCCGCCCACCGCACCTGGCGCCTCAACGAGCGCCACTACGGCGCCCTCCAGGGCAAGGACAAGGCGCAGACGCTCGCCGAGTTCGGCGAGGAGCAGTTCATGCTCTGGCGCCGCTCGTACGACACCCCGCCGCCCGCCCTCGAGGACGGCACCGAGTTCTCGCAGAGCGACGACGCCCGCTACGCGACGATCCCCCCGGAGCTGCGCCCGCGCACGGAGTGCCTGAAGGACGTCGTCATCCGCATGCTGCCGTACTGGTACGACGGCATCGTCCCCGACCTGCTGACCGGCCGCACGGTCCTGGTCGCCGCCCACGGCAACAGCCTCCGGGCCCTGGTCAAGCACCTCGACGGCGTCTCGGACGCCGACATCGCGGGCCTGAACATCCCGACGGGCATCCCGCTCGCGTACGAACTGGACGAGAACTTCCGCCCGTTGAAGCCGGGTGGCACCTACCTCGACCCGGACGCGGCGAAGGCGGCCATCGAGGCCGTGAAGAACCAGGGCAAGAAGAAGTAAGCAGAACCGAAGAGGCCCCCCACCTGCGGGTTTTCCGCGTGGTGGGGGGCCGCCGTGTGTCCGGGGTCCCTGGGGGTCTCCGCCATTCCGGCGGAAACGCCGGGAGGGCGGAGACCCACGGACGGTCAGGGCAACGGACTCAGTACTGCATGTAGCCCGGGACGGTGGCGGGGCCGAAGAGGACCGCGCTCGTCTCATCGTGCTGGCGGCGGTGGCGGCCGTTCCTGCCCACCTCGGTGACCGGGGTGGCCAGCGTGAGCATGCCGTCGTCGGCGAGGGCCTGCACCCGGATCAGCAGCGCCCGCACGCTCACGCCCAGTTCGCTCGCCACCGTCTGCAGGTCGACGCCGGACTCCCAGCTCCACAGCAGTACGGAATCCATGCTCGGCGTCCAGGCGGCGGCCTCCATCGGGGCGTGCGGGACGGACGGCGTCATCTGGGGCGGCACCGGAGTCTGGTGGGGCGGGTCGGCGGCGGGGAGGGGCAGTTCCTCCCTGGGGTGGGGCAGGCCGTCCAGGGAGGGGGGTGGGCCGCCGGCGGGTTCCGGTTGTGGCTGTGGAGGGTTGCTCAGGAGGGATTCGGCAACCGATCGGGCGTCGTTGCGCCCCACGGTGCGGCGCGCCAGACGCACCTCGCGCTCGTTCAGGCCCAGCAGCTCGGCGATGGCCCCGTCGTCGCCCACCGTGACGGCGAACGCCGCGAGGGTACGGCTGCGCGCCGCCTGCGCTTCGTCGAGTACTTCCTGCGCCTGACGCATCTCCTCGTCGTTGGCGAGGAAGGCTTGCGCCAGGACGGTGTGCCGCTCCCAGAATTCACGTGGTTCCACGCCAGTCACAACGCCTCGACGCGTGCGGGGAACGGATACCGGGGACAAAAGGGTCCGACCAGCCTAATCAGCGACTTGCCGGATCTGACGATCATCTGCCTGGCGGTCCGGCACGTCAGTCCCCGTGGGGCCCTCCGGCCGCATCCCGCGAGCCGGGCCCGGACGGCTGCCATCCATGGGTCAGCAGGTCGAAGACCGCGTCGACGGCCGCGCGCGAATCCTGTCGTCCCGTAGCCAGCGCGGGGACCTCCAGGACGAAGCGGGCGAGGGCCGCACAGGTGATGTCGTCGGGCCCCCGGCCGAGTTCCTCCGCGATCGCCTCGCCGAGGGCCCCCGCGTGCCGCATCCACATGCGCTCCCCGTACTCACGCAGGGCGGGACTCCCGTCCACCAGCGCGGTGAACGAGGCCCGGCGGGGGTCCGAAGCGAGCCGCCCCCAGGACGTGAGCGCGTGAGCGCGGAGCGCTTCGACCACGTCCTGTCCGGCGGGCCGGTCCCTGACGGCTGCGACCAGCTCGGCCTCGACTTCCGCCTCGCGGTCGAAAACCAGCGCCTCCTTGCTCGGGAAGTGCGCGAAGAGGGTCGTCGTCGACACGTCGGCCCTCTCGGCCACCTCTCGGACGCTCACTCGTTCGAAACCGTGCTCCAGGAAGAGCTCCAGGGCGGCGTCGGCGATGGCCTGCCTGGTCGCGGCCTTCTTGCGCTCGCGGCGGCCAACGGCCGGGGTGTCGGACATGCCGTCACCGTATCCCATTACTGGAACGAAGCAGAAACTGGAACGGTTGCAGTTTCTTAGTCGTTTCTGCTTTGGTGGTTCCGGCGGGGCTGTCGCCCCTCGCGGCGGCACCCACCGCATCGCGGCATCGCCACGCCGGGGCGCCGTCAGCGCCCCGGCCCTCCACCCTCCGAAGGGGAACCACCATGAACGCTCCGACGCCCTCCAGCGCGCGCATCAGCATCATCGGGGCCGGCCCGGGAGGCTTGACCTGCGCACGCGTCCTTCAACGGCACGGCATCGCGGTGACCGTCTACGACCGCGACCCTGACGCCCACTCCAGGAACCAGGGAGGCTCACTTGATCTGCACGACGATGACGGCCAACTCGCCCTCCGCGAGGCCGGGCTGCTGGAGGAGTTCTTCGCGCTCGCCAGGTTCGAGGGCCAGGAGATGCGCCGCCTCGACCGGGCGGGGAATGTCCTGGACCACCACGTCCCGGACGAGGGCGAAACGGCCGCCCCCGAGATCGACCGCGGACAACTGCGCGACCTCCTGCTGCGCTCGCTCACCGAGGGAACGGTTCAGTGGGGCCGCCCGCTCGACTCGGTGAGCGGACCTGACAACGGGTCACGCACGCTGACGTTCGCGGACGGAGCGACCGTCGAGACCGACCTCGTGATCGGGGCGGACGGCGCCTTCTCCCGTGTCCGCCCCGCCGTGTCGCCCGCGACACCGGCCTACACGGGGGTCGGTTTCCTCGAGGCGTGGTTCGACGCCATGGAGACCGCACACCCCGAAGTGTCCGAACTGGTCGGGAAGGGCAGCGCCCACGCGGCCGACGGGAAGCGTGGCCTCTTCGCGCAACGGAATAGCGGCGGCCACATGCGCGTCTACCTCATGCAGTGCGTCCCCGCGGACTGGATCGCGGCGCACGGGCTCCGTCCCGAGGACACCGAGGCCATCCGCGCCCACCTGCTGAGGGAGTACGCGGACTGGTCACCGCGGATGCTCCGCCTGATCACCGACAACGACGGCCCCTACGTCGACCGACCGCTCCTCGCCCTGCCGGTGCCGCACACCTGGGAGCACTCCCCCGGCGTGACGCTCCTGGGAGACGCCGCCCACCTCATGCCGCCGCTGGGCGTGGGCGTCAACCTCGCCATGCTCGACGCGAGCGAACTCGCGCTCGCACTCGCGCACTCCGCCACCGTCGACGACGCCGTCCGCCGCTACGAAAGCGCGATGCTGCCGCGTTCGGCCGCGATCGCCCGGTCGCTCGAAGGCGGCGCCCAGTCCCTGCTCGACCTCCCCGACCCCGATGAGCAGGGCTTCGGCCCGGCCCGGCGCTGACACGCGCTCCGGGCCCCGGCCGCACCGCGACTGCCGTGACGATCCGCGCCGATGCGGATGCGGCGTGGCCGGGAGTGACGCCCCTCACGCCGCGTCGTACTCTGTGGCGCATGCGGGGAGAGCGGGGAGAGCAGCCATGAGTGAGCCCCTGAAGACCTTTGTCGGCGGCGCCGAGGTCGAGGTGCCCAACAGCATCCCGGCCATCCGCGACGCCCTGCCCGAGGCGCTGCGCGAGGAGTTCGACCGTGCCATCAACGAGGCCGGGGTGAACGAGATCCAGGCCGTGATGCGGCACTGGATGCTGGAGGCCGTACCCGATCCGGAGGCCGAACGGATCCTGGACCGGCTCGCTCGCGACGAGGCCGAGAGGCGGAGCGTCGCTTGAGTTTCCGGATCTCCTACGCGCCGCCCGCCGACGACACCCTGGCCAAGATGCGGGACGGCGAGACCTTCCGGGACGAGATGGCGCGCACGCTGGGGCGCGCGCCGTACGGGCACGGCTCGTCCGCCGTCAAGGACGAGCACGATCGCCGCGAGGCGACGGTCGCCGGGGCGATCGTGCTCTATTACGTCTCCAGGTCGGTCCTGACCGTCACCGTGGTGCGGCTGGTCCCGCTGCCCTGAGCGACCTTCACCGAGATGCAGCCGGTCCCACTGCCGTGAACAACGGCCCCGTGGTGCGGCTGGTCCCGCTGCCCTGACCGGTCGTCACCGTGGTGCGGCCGTCACGCCCGTGCCGGGCGCGCCCCAGCGCCCTGACCGGTCCTCAGCCGAGCTTCGCCGCCTGGGCGTCGATGACGGCGGTCGGCAGCTCGAAGTCCCCGCCCGCGCCGGACGCGCCGAGGTTGAGCGCGGTCAGCGAGGCGAGCGTGGTGCCCTTGCGGATCTCGATGAGCTTCATGGCGCTCTTCTCGCCTTCCGCCTCGACCGTCACCGTCCAGGCGACGGCTTCCTCGCCGCCCTTGACCGGCACCTCCGCGATCTTGAGGACCTTCTGCTTCGATCCGGCGGCGGTGAAGGTGAAGCCGGAGGCGCACCCGGTCGCGGCGGTGCGCAGGCCGGCCAGCGCCTCCTCGGCGCCCTTGCCGTCGTACGAGGACAACGTGTCGAGCGTCGTCGTGATGTCGAAGGCCGCCTTGAACGCCTCCGCCGGGTCGTCGCTCTCCTTGTCGCCGCCCTTCTTCGGCTGGTTGGCGATCCTGCGCTGCGTGGACGCGGCAGGCGTACCGGACTTGGCGCCCATCAGCGCGTCGGCGAAGACGTCGCAGGCGGCCTTGTCGGTGGTGACGGCGTCGCCGGTGATCGAGTCGGCGGGGCCGGCCTTGGCTACCTTGTGGCCCTTGACGTCACCCTGGGCCAGCGAGACCTTCTCCAGCTCGGCGGCGGTCAGCGCCTTGGCGGACGACGTGTCGCCGCCCTTGTCCGCGGGCTCGGCGGAGGAGGTGGCGCCCCCCTTGCCGTCGTCCTTGCCGGCGCTGTCCCCGGAGTCCGACCCGCAGGCCGCGGTGAGCAGCGCCAGGGACATCACGGTGGCGGCAACGGCGGTACGGCGTATGGCAGTGGGTCGCATGGCCCGTCCTTCTGTCTCAGGATGTTCCACCCGCACGAGAGCGGCCGCCGCCGGGTTCGGCGCGGCAATGAGGAATCGTGGGGTTTGCCAACTCTATGAGCCCGCTGTGGTTTGGCAATCCGTCATAGCGGGCATCGCCCGTGATCGTGACGACGTCGTGATCACCTCGTGAAGGCTCTGAACTGGGCAATTGCCCCAGATGGCAGCAACACGTCAGGGGGTGGCCGCTTGCGAAGGGGTCCTGATGGCGATGAGTTCCGCCCTGTCCGCCGTGCTCGGTTCCGTGGGCGTGGCTCCGGAGCTGGTCGCCTCGTGTGACGCGCTGGCCGGCGGCACCTACAACTCCGTCACCCGTGTGGCGCTCGCCGACGGCAGGCGGTGGGTGGTGAAGACGCCGCCGCCGGACGGTGAGCGTCTGCGGTATGAGCGCGATCTGCTGGTGAACGAGGTCGCGTTCTACGAAGCCGCGGCCACGCTCGCCGGGGAGTCCGCCGTCCCCGCCGTCGTGCACCACGGGCTCGACCCGGCCGCCCCCGGGGGCGCGTACGTGATCATGACGGAGCGTCCCGGGCGGCCCTGGCACGAGATCGCCGGCGTCCTGACCGGTGCCGACGAGCGCCGGCTGCGCGCGGAGCTCGGGCGGGTCGTCGGCCGGCTGCACACCGTGCCCGGGCCGGGCGGTTTCGGCTATCCCTCCACCGCCCTCGGCCCGTTGGCCGCCACGTGGCGCGAGGCGTTCACCGCGATGACCGATGCCGTGCTGGACGACGCGCGGGCGTACGGGGCGCGGCTGCCGCGTACGCCCGAGGACATCGCCCGCCGGCTCGGCGCCGCTTCGTACGTACTGGACGACGTCTCCCGGCCCGCCCTGGTCCACTTCGACCTGTGGCAGGGCAACGTCCTGGTCGCCGGGGAGCCGGGGGCGCGGCGGATCGGCGGGATCATCGACGGGGAGCGGATGTTCTGGGGCGACCCGGCCGCCGACTTCGTCTCGCTCGCCCTGTTCGGGAACGTGGAGCAGGACGAGGACTTCCTGAGCGGGTACGGGTCGGCGGCGCCGGGCGGACCGGTGCAGTTCGACGGTTCGCTGCGGCTGCGGCTCGCGCTGTACCGGGCCTACCTCTACCTGATCATGCTGGTGGAGACGGTGCCCCGGAAGACGTCCGGCGAGCAGCTGGAAGGGACGTGGAACGAGGTGGCACCGCGGCTCGAAGCGGCGCTCGACGACGTGGAGTCGGCGCTGCGGGCCCGGGGGTGACCGTGGCCCGCGGTGCCGGAGCCCTCTGAGGGCTGTCCCGCCATTCCTGGTGGATCAGCGCGCGGCGTCAGATGCGGTGCATCGCAAGACGGAGAGGCGCCCGCATACTGGATGTATGCGGGCGTTCCGACAACGCGGCGAGGTGCCGTAGCTGTCGTCGGGCGCCCGCCAGGAATCGCGGGACAGCCCTCAGATCCGGCGCGCCAAGGCCCGTTGGGCGTCGTGCAGGTTGTGCGGGCTCACGGCCTGCGGAGTTCCGTACGCCTCCAGGCGGGTGTGCAGGTCGCCGGTGAAGTCGGGGACGTCGGTCTGGTCGAACTCCTTCACCTCGCTCACCCCGACGGTCGCGCTGTACGGGGCGAGGCCGTCGATCCGCATCAGGCCGGCCCGGCCGTTGGTGACGCGGATGTTCCAGTGCGTGAAGCGGGCGCCGAACAGCGGTCCGGCGCTCGCGTCGCCGCCGTGGCGCCCGTTGTTGTTCACCGTGATGTCGGTGCGGACGTTCGCGAACGGCATCCCGCGGTGCGAGTCGAAGGTGCCCATCTCCATCACGCCGCGCGACCAGACGTTGTGGCTGGACAGTCCCTCGACGTTGATGCCGTGCAGCTGCGTCCCGGAGGGTGCCGGCACGGTGCGCTGCTCGATGGTGAAGTCCTCGATCAGGTTGTCGTGACTGCCCTCGCGGCAGTAGTACGGGTGGTGCGAGCCGCGCCCCGCGACCTTCGTGCGGCGCAGGGTGCAGGCGGACGCGCCGATGAGGCCGAAGCCGTTGTCGACGTGGCGGACGGTGACGTCGTCGGCCCAGCAGTCGTACGCGCACTGGAACGCGACGCCGTTGTAGCCCTGGTCGAGCAGGTGCGGCGACTGCGGGGTCTCCACCGCTTCGAGGGTGAGCCCTTCGACGCCCGAGCCGGTGAGCGGGGTGGCCAGGGTGGTGAGGCGCGGGTCCCACTCGGGGCGGACGTCGAGGGGGAGGGGCCGCTCCAGAGTGACCCGGCGGCCGTGCACGGCGGTGATGCGGACCGGCCACTCGTAGGGGACGTACGACGTCAGCTTGGTCTTGTCGTCCCAGTAGTACGCCGCGGCACCGGCGCCGCCGCCCGCCATGTGCTCCAGGAGGGTGTGGGCGGAGTCGTCGGCGAGGCGGAGGAGGACGAGTGCGCCGCGCTTCAGCCTCCGGGTGTCGTCGACGGTGATCGTGCGGTCGCCGAGCCGGGCGGGGGCGACGGTGGTCAGGGTCTGCCAGGCGTCGCGCCTGTTGCCCGTCCATCCTTCGAACGGCCAGGCCTTCGCCTTGATGGCGTCGGTGAGCGAGGTCCAACGGGCCTCGGGGCAGAGCCAGATGAGACCGCCCGCCCAGGACCAGCTGGACTTGTCACCTCCGTAGCGGCTGCCGTACACGCCGATGAGCTCGGTGAGGTTCTTCGTCGCGTGCAGCGTGGTGCGGCCGCTGCCGGCGCCGCGGACCACGACGTTGCTGTGGCCGATGCGGATGACGTCGTCGATGCGGTACGTGCCCTCGGGGATGAGGACCGTGCCACCGCCGCGTCGTCCGGCAGCGGCGATGGCACGGTTGATCGCGGGGGCGGCGTCGGCGGAGCCGTCCGGCTCGGCGCCGTAGTGCAGGACGTCGGCGGTGAAGCCGTGGCCGGGGCGGGGGCGGGGCAGCTCGGAGCCGGCGCGGTAGCCGGCCCGGCCGATGAACGGGATCTGCGGGTGGGTGAAGGGCGCTGCGGCGAACTCCCGCCACAGCGGCGTGAACCGGGCCCGGCCGCCGGCGGCGATCGTGTCGCCGCCCGCGGCGAGGGCCGTCCCGCCGCTCAGCGTTCCCGTCGCGGCGGCGGCGGCGACGGCCACCGCGCTGCCGAGCAGTCCACGCCTGCTGACGCTTCCCTGGGTCGCGTCGGTCCCCTTGGTCGCCATGAGCCCGGCCCACCTTCCTGTCCATCACGGATGTGAACGATGTTCATATCTGCGTCGGCGGTGAGCATGCCACGAGCCCGGTGCACGGCGAAAGGGTCGTGCACCGGGTAAATCCTCAGCCGGACTCGGCCGGTGGCGTGGGCGTGCTGCCCGTCAGTCCGCGGGGCGCTGGGTCAGATGGGTGAACGCTTCCAGGTTCCGTGTGGACTCGCCGCGCGAGACCCGCCAGGCATACTCCTTGCGGATCGCGCCGGCGAAACCGAGCTCCAGAAGGGGGTTGAAGGCGCCGTCGGCGGCCTCCAGCACGACACCGAGCAGCCGGTCCAGCTCGCCGGGCGTCACCACGGAGAGCGGCAGCTTGCCGACGAGGTAGACGTCCCCGAGCGAGTCGATCGCGTAACTCACGCCGAAGAGGCGGAGGTTGTGCTCCAGCAGCCAGCGGTGCACCGCCGCGTCGTTCTCGTCCGGGTGGCGGATGACGAAGGCGTTGAGGGACAGCGCGTGCGCGCCGACGATGAGCGAGCAGGTGGTGGCGAGCTTGCGGGTGCCGGGCAGTTGCACGACGTAATGGCCGGGCCCGGGGCTCTCCCAGTCGAGCCCGGCATCCTCCAGCGTCGCCTCGATGACCTGCGCGACCCGTGTGACCTGCGGCGTCGCCGCTTCCTCTGGTACGTCAGCCATGAGGCGAGCGTACGTCAGCGGTGGGCGGGCGTACGTCAGCGGTGAGGCAGGCGCACGCCACGGGTTCCGGCAGGCGCACGCCGGGGTCCCGGGCGGACGGCGCGGCAGGCGTCGCTCGCCCGCGCTCTCACCCGTGGTGCGTGCGCGCCCGGCGCCGGTGTTCCTGCACCGCCGCGGAGTACACGTCCGCGGTCGCCGCAGCCGCCGTGTCCCAGCCGAAGCGCTGCGCGTGCGCCGCGGCGGCGCCGCCCATCCGCTCGACGAGCTCCGGCGCGTTCGCGAAGCGCGCCAGCGCCTCCGCGTACGCCTCCGGGTCGTGCCCGGGGATCAGGAAGCCGCTGACCCCGTCCCGGACCGCCACCGGCAGACCGCCCACGGCCGCCGCGACGACCGGGGTGCCGGCCGCCTGGGCCTCTATGGCGACCAGGCCGAAGGACTCGCTGTACGAGGGCATGACCAGCACGGACGCGGCCCGGAACCAGTCGGCGAGCTGGTCCTGCCCGACCGGCGGATGGAACCGCACCACGTCGGCGACGCCGAGGCGGGCGGCCAGCTTCTGGAGTCCCTCCGGCTTGGCCAGCCCGCTGCCGCTGGGGCCGCCGACGACGGGCACGACGATCCGGGACCGCAGGGAGGGGTCCCGGTCCAGCAGGGCGGCGACGGCGCGCAGCAGTATGTCCGGGGCCTTCAGCGGCTGGATGCGGCCCGCGAAGAGCGGGATCAGGGCGTCCTGCGGCAGTCCGAGGCGGGCGCGGGCCGCGGCGCGGCCGTCCGCGGGGCGGAAGCGGTCCAGGTTGACGCCGGGGTGGACGACGGCGACGGCGCCCGGGTCCGCCTCGTAGAAGCGGACCAGTTCTCCGGCCTCTTCGGCGGTGTTCGCGATCAGCCGGTCGGAGGCGTGCACGATCTGGGTCTCGCCGATGACGCGGGCGGCGGGCTCGGGGGTGTCACCCTCGGCGAGCGCGGCGTTCTTGACCTTGGCCATGGTGTGCATGGCGTGGACGAGCGGGACGCCCCAGCGCTGGGCGGCGAGCCAGCCGACCTGGCCGGAGAGCCAGTAGTGGGAGTGCACCAGGTCGTAGTAGCCGGGGCGCTGTCCGGCCCACGCCTGCATCACGCCGTGCGTGAAGGCGCAGAGCTGGGCGGGCAGCTCCTCCTTGGCCAGACCCTCGTACGGCCCCGCGTCGACGTGGCGGACCAGGACGCCCGGCGCCATCTCGACGGCCGGAGGCAGGGCGCCGGTGGTCGAACGGGTGAAGATCTCGACCTCGATGTTGATCGCGGCCAGACGCTTGGCGAGCTCCACGATGTACACGTTCATGCCGCCCGCGTCGCCCGTTCCCGGCTGGTGCAGCGGGGAGGTGTGCACGGAGAGCATCGCCACGCGGCGCGGCTTGCGGTGTCCGCCGGGGAAGGAGCCGGTGAAGCCTGCGGGGAACCTGAGGCGCGGCGCGACCCGGCTGCTGCCGAGCCGGGAGACGTACTGGCTCACGTCGTCCGGTCCTCCTCGCTCATGGCCCTGGTACCGGCTTCGTTCAGACATTCGTTCAGGCATGGCACCGAAGGGGCGCGCGGTCCCTTTCGGAAGGCTGGAACAGCGGAACTCCTCCTTTCATTTCCGTTTTGCCAAATCATTACGGTACGACCCCGGCGCGCCGCGGGCGACGGCCGACGACTCGTGCGAGTGGTTACGCTCTGTGTCATGCGCCCGATCGGCACCGCGACCCGCGGGACCACCAACCCGAACCGGCTGCGCCGCATGGACCGCTGGATCGCCGCCACGCACGGCCCCGCCCTGCGCCGCGCCGACGCCCCCGTGGCGGTCGACCTCGGGTACGGCGCCGCGCCGTGGACCGCCGTCGAGCTGCTGGAGCGCCTGCGCACCGTCGAGCCCCGCACGTCCGTGGCGGGCATCGAGATCTCCCCCGAGCGGGTCGAGGCGGCCCGCCCGTACGAGCGCGAGGGCCTCACCTTCCTCCACGGCGGCTTCGAGATCCCGCTGCCCGGCCGGCCCGATCTGATCCGGGCGGCGAACGTCCTGCGCCAGTACGACGAGGACGAGGTCGCCGTGGTGTGGCGGCGCCTGTGCGCCCGGCTCGCTCCGGGCGGCCTGCTGGTGGAGGGCACCTGTGACGAGATCGGGCGGCGCCACGTGTGGGTGGCGCTGGGCCCGGAGGGCCCTCGCACGGTCACCTTCGCGACCCGGCTCGGCTCCCTCGGCCGCCCCTCCGACCTCGCCGAGCGGCTGCCCAAGGCGCTGATCCACCGCAATGTGCCGGGTGAGCCCGTCCACGCCTTTTTGCGCGACTTCGACCGGGCCTGGGCGGCGGCCTCTCCGTACGCCGCGCTGGGCGCCCGGCAGCGGTGGATCACCGCCGTACGGGCCCTGTCGGGCGAGTGGCCGCTGACCGACGGCGTACGGCGGTGGCGCCAGGGCGAGGTGACGGTGGAGTGGGATGCGCTGCGGCCCGCACGGTGACCCACACGCGGAGAACGCGGGGCCCCGGCACGCGGAGCGCAGGGTGAACTCCTCCGGCGACGGGAACGCCGGCACGGCATCGTTCGTCCCAGAACAGGGGGCCTGAACCAGGGCCGGACCCGGGGCCCTTCCAGGGGGCGGGCCCGGGTGCCGGGCCGAGGGGGCGGCCGGGCCCGGGGAGCGCTGCGGCGGTCCGGGGGCCCCGGAGATGTGTCTGCCTCTGTTGCTTTTCGGTAGGGCATGGCACGATCTCGTCGGCGCCATAAGTTACTGACGGTAAATCAGATTCCAGTCAGATCCACAGGATCCGTCCGGAGGGGGAGCTTCGTGTACCGACGCCACTGTGCCGCTGCCGCGATCACTCTGGTCTGCGCGATGGCGGTCCTGGCCTCACCGGTCCAGGCCCTTGCCGCACCCGCGCCCCCTTCACCCACGCCCCCCGCCACGGACCGGCCGGTGAAGAAGAGCCTCGAAGAGGTCCGTCAGGAGATCGACGCCCTCTACCGCGCCGCGGGATCGGCCACGGACGCGTACAACCTCGCCGAGGAGAAGGCCGAGAAGCAGTCGGGCGAGATCGTCAAGCTGGCCCAGGCCATCGTGGAGGGCCAGGCGAAGATCGCCGAGCTCAAGAGCCGGGCGGGCGCCCAGGCCCGCGAGGAGTACCGCAACGCCGGACTGCCGCCGGGCGCCCGCCTGATGCTCAGCGGTGACCCGAGCCTCTTCCTGGACGGGGTCAGCCGGGCCCGGCAGGGCCAGAAGGCCGCCAAGGGGCTCCTGGGGGAACTGAACAGGACCCAGCAGGACTTGGAGACGTACACGCAGGACGCGAGCACCAACTGGACCAAGCTCGAAGCCAATCGCGTCAAGCAGGCCAAGGCCAAGAAGAAGATCAACGCGCAGATAGCGGCGGCGAAGAAGCTGGAGTCCCAGCTGGAGAAGAAGGAGCGCGAACGGCTTCTCCGGCTGGAGCAGGAGGCGGAGTACGCGTCGCAGACCGCCTGGCTGGGTTCCGGTGCGCTGAAGGAGATCAACCGCGAGGCCAGCGCGACCGGCAGGAAGGCGGTGGCCTTCGCCACCTCCAAGATCGGCCTGCCGTACGAATGGGGGGCCGTGGGCCCCAAGTCGTACGACTGCTCCGGACTGACGTCCCGGGCGTGGGCGTCGGCCGGGCGGCCGATCCCGCGCACCTCGCAGGAGCAGTGGCGGTTGTTGCCGCACATCGCGATCAAGGACATGCGCCCCGGCGACCTGATCATCTACCACAGCGACGCCAGCCACGTGGGGATGTACATCGGGGACGGCGCGATCGTGCACGCCCCGCGCCCGGGCCGGAACGTCACGCTCGCGGGGGCGGGCTCGATGGAGATCCTCGGAGTCGTCCGCCCCGACCGGTAGGGGCGGGGGCCGGACTCTGCGTGCTCGTCACCACCGGCAGGGCGCGGAGCGGCCTCCGGGCGCTCGCCACGACCGGCGCGGAACGAACGGGGGCCGGCCTCCCGGTGCTCGCCACGACCGGCGGGCCGGCCCGGAGCCGGCTGCTCCCCCGCCCGGAACCGACCCTGCGCCCCCGCCCGCAGCCCGGCCGGGAGACCTCCGCGGGCCGCCCGGCCACGCACCGCGAACGCCCGCGGCACGCAACCGCGGCCGCCCGCGTGAGCGGCGCCACTCCGCCCCTGGCGGGTGGCGTGACCTTTGTCATGCCGCCCTGGACGCCCCCGGGCGCCGCATCGCGCCGGATCCGTGACCTGACGCGGCTTATGGCGGTGCATATGACGGAGGCCGGGTGCCGTGCACCATTCCGCTCCCGCGTCCCGTACCGCTATCGTCCCCGACTGGCGGGTCGTCGATCGTCGTCCCGCCGCGCCCTCGGGGGGAGGGAAGGAAACCCGAACCGATGCCCGTATCCGTACCCGTGCCGCAGCAGCGTCCCGTTTCCGCTGCGGAAACCAGCAGTGGGACCGACCTCACCCTGCTGGTGATCGAGGACGACCCGGCGGGCACCTTCAACGTCCCGGAGCTCTCCGCGGCGGCCGGTGCCCGGGTCCGTATCCGCGCCGCCCGCAACCTCACCGAGGCGGGCCGGCTCCTCACCGACGACGTGGACTGCATCCTGCTGGACCTGGCGCTGCCGTCCGGCGCCGAGACGCGCGGCGGACCGGACGCGGAGCCCGACGAGCTCGCCACCCTCAAGTACGTGCTGCGGATCGCGCCCCGGCACGCCGTGCTCGCCCTCACGGCCGAGGACGACGCCGAGCTGGCCGCCGAGGCCGTACGCGTGGGGGCGCAGGACTACCTCTTCCGCGGCGAGCTCGACGGCAGGCTCCTCAGCCGCGCCATCCGCTACGCCGTCGAGCGCAAACGCGCCGACGTCGCCCAGCACCAGCTCACCGAGTCCCGGCTGCGCGCCCAGGAGAACGCCCGCCTGGAGCGGGGACTGCTGCCCACCCCGCTGCTCGACGGCTCCGATCTGCGCTTCGCGGCCCGCTACCGCCCCGGCCGCAGCCGCGCGCTGCTCGGCGGCGACTTCTACGACACGGTCCGCACCCCCGACGGCACCGTGCACGCGATGATCGGCGACGTCTGCGGCCACGGCCCGGACGAAGCGGCACTCGGCGTGGAACTGCGGATCGCCTGGCGCGCGCTGACCCTGGCAGGGCTCTGCGGCGACGAACTGCTCTCCACGCTCCAGCAGGTCCTGGAGCACGAACGGCAGAGCGAGGAGATCTTCGCGACGCTCTGCACGGTCGACATCGCCCCCGACGGCCGCCGCGCGGGACTGTGCCTGGCGGGCCATCCCGCACCGCTGATCACCCGCCAGGGCCGGGCCGCGCACCTGCTTCCGTACGACGACGGCGGCCCGGCGCTGGGCCTGCTGCCGCGCGCCCGCTGGCCGCGCCGGCAGGTGGAACTGGGCGGCTCCTGGAGCCTGATGATGTACACCGACGGGCTGATCGAGGGCCGCGTCGGCGACGGCACACAGCGTCTCGGCCAGGACGGCATGGTCGCGATGATCAATCGTCAGCTGGCCGAGGGCCTGACCGGCGAGGACCTCCTGGAGGCGGCGGTCACGCACGTCCGCGACCTCAACGGCGGCGAACTCACCGACGACGTCGCGGTCCTGCTGCTCGACCGCGACCAGGACACCGTGCGCAACCGGACGCGCAACGGCGACCGGGGCCGGAGCATCCCGCGCCCCCGCCCCGGACAGGTGTCACCCGCAGGCGCTCAACGCCCGCCGTTGTAGGGCCCGTACGGACCGTCGCTGCTGGAGCCGCCCCGCCGGCGGCCGCCGCCCGACACGGCCCTGAGCGCGGGCCGTACGTCCACGAAGAACACGATGGACGCGATCAGCCCGGCGATCTGCAGGAAGAGCATCGGCACCCAGAGGTTCACCACCACCGCGATGCCGAGAATGATCAGCCAGAAGGACTTCTTCTGCTTGTCCGCGGCGCGGTAGGCGTCCTCACGGGCGATCGCGGCCATGACGAAGGCCACCACGGCGAGAACGGTCATGGCCGTGAAGATCAGCCCGAGGATGGAGTTGAAGCCTTCGAGCAACATGGGGTGCACCGCCTAGTGAGTGGATGAGCGCCTCGCGGCCAAGGTACCGGGACAACGACCGGAACACCCCGAAAGGTGCCCGCCCGCCGCCCCGGCACACGTGCCGGGCATCGTGGGGCTACTTGGCGGTGGGAGGCGTGGTCTTCTTCGCGGCGGGCTTGCGCAGGGGCGCCTTCTTGGCGGCCGCGGGCGACTGCTTGTCCTCGGCCTTGACGGTCCTGGGCGCGGGCTTGACGGCCGGCGCGGGCTTGGCGGCCACCGGCTTCGCGGCGGGCTTCGGCTCGGTCTTCGCCGTCTCCGGCTTCGACTCCTTGCGCGGCTCGACGACGACGGCGATCTCGACGATCTCGTCGGCCGTCTCGCCACGCCACGTCCGCACGCTCTGCTCGCCGCGCTCGGCGACCTTCTCGTACGTCTCCCGGGCCTTGACCGCGTACTCCGCGGCCACGCCGACGCCGCGCAGCGCCAGGTCCTGGGCACTCTCGCCCAGCTTCTTCAGGTCGGTGTCGAACGCGCCGATCACCTCGCTGACCTTGGCCTGAAGGGTGGCCTGCGCCTCCTTGGCCTGCTCGGCCACCTTCTCCTGCACGGCCTTGGGGTCGGTGTTGCGCACCGCCTCGATGCGCTCCGGCGCCTCGGCCCGCAGCTGCTCGATCAGGGCCGGAACCTTCCGGGCCTGCTTCACGGCGAGATCGGCCGTACCGGCGGCGAAGTAGAGGGGCGTGGGGTCGGTGAGGGTCTTGCGCAGGTCATCGGTGATGGCCATGACTGTGGTCCTCCCGGATCATCAGACTCAGTGTGAGGGTTTTGAAGGCTTGGAACCTGTATCTGTATCGGCAGCACCGCCGTCGGCACTGAAGGGCGCATCCGCACCGGACGCGCGCCCCTCCTCGTCCGCGGAGTCCACGGGCTCGTCCTCGAACCCGTTCTCCTTGCGGAAGGAGGCGTAGATCTGGAGCAGCACGCTCTTCTGCCGCTCGTTGATCGACGGATCGGCCAGAATCACCGCCCGCGTCTCCAGCTCCTCCCGCTCCCGCTCATCCAGGATCCCGGCCCGTACGTACAGGGTCTCGGCAGAGATCCGCAGCGCCTTGGCGACCTGCTGAAGGACCTCGGCACTGGGCTTGCGCAGCCCGCGCTCGATCTGGCTGAGATAGGGATTGGACACCCCGGCGGCCTCGGCGAGCTGCCGCAGCGACAGCTGCGCGGTACGGCGCTGCTCGCGCAGGTACTCGCCGAGATTGCCGACGTTGAGTGAGGCCATGTCCCGATGGTGGACCCCGTTGCTAACTTTTGCAAGCGCCTGCTTGCAAAAGTGTCTGGAACCACTCGGACGGGCGATGCGCGGAGCATGTTCGTAAACTTTAGTTTCCATCGACGACTGCGGAAACTATAGTTGCCGCATGCCTTCCTTCGAGATCACCCCGGACGAACAGACTGGACTCGCCAAGGCCCTGTACGACGCCTTGGATCCACTGGCCTCGGCGATTCGCTCCCGGCAGACCGGCCTGCCCGCGGACCGCATGTGGGAAGCGGATCCCATCGAGGTGACCCTGTCCGTGCTGGCCGCTTGGAAGGTGGTGGATGCCGAGGTCAAGCGGTTGACCGCACAGGCGGCGGCTACCGCCGGTTCCTACGGCGCCAGTTACGAGCAGATGGGGGCTGTCTGGGGAATCACCCGGCAGGGGGCCCGTAAGAAGTGGCCCGAGGCCGTCAGCCGTCCGGCGCCCGCGGCCGCCGGCCGGAGCGCGCTGGCGCTCTTCGGGGGGACCGCCGAGCTGGTGCAGGCGCCGTCCGGCGAGTGGAGTTGGGCAGGCGTGGGCGCTGACGGAGCATCCGCCGGGACAGGGGACGGGGCGCGCTGCGCGACCGCGGAGGAAGCAGCGGCCCATGCGGGCGCGTTCCTCAAGGAACACGCCCTCGACACCGCCGGGCCTTCCTGAGGCTGTCCCGCACTTCCTGCGGGAAAGCCCTTGGCCTCGGGCCGCGTTCGCCCTGATCATGGCCCTGCGGCGGCGTTCGCCGGCGGCGCCCCTGCTCCGCCGGCGGAAAGTCACTCGCTTCCCGTCCCACCCAGCGGTGAGACTTCCGGCATGACGCTGCATGAGAACGAGATCCCGGTCGACGAGACTCTGGTCCGGGCGCTGTTGCGGGCGCAGCGTCCGGAGTGGGCCGGCCTGCCGTTGTCGCCGGCGGGTGAGGGCACGGACAACACCATGTACCGGCTTGGCGACGAGCTCCTCGTACGGCTCCCGCGAACCGCCGACAACGGACGCTCCGTACGGAAGGAACAGGAGTGGCTTCCCCGCCTGGCACCCCTCCTGTCCTGTCCGATCCCCGAGCCCGTCCACGCCGGAACGCCCGCCGACGTCTTCCCGCTGGCCTGGTCGGTCCATCGCTGGATCGACGGGGACGAGGCCGGCCCCGACACCGTCCACGACTGGGCCGCCTTCGGTGCCGACCTGGCGGCGGTCGTGGGGGAACTCCACCGCATCGACCTCATGGGCGCGACGCGCGCAGACGGCCTCAGCTGGTATCGCGGAGGCGGGCTGGGGCCGTGCGACCAGTGGATCAGCACGTGTCTCGACGACTGCCGGGCCATCGTGGGAGCGGAGCTCGACATCGACACTCTGGAGCGCCTGTGGCGGGGCGCGCTCGCGCTCCCCGAGCCCGACGGGCCTCATGTGTGGCTCCACGGCGACCTCAAGCCGAGCAACCTCCTGGTCCGGGGAGGCCGACTGCACGCCGTCATCGACTTCGGAGGGCTGTCGGTCGGCTTCCCCGACGCCGAGCACTCCACGGTCTGGGACCTGCCGCCCCGAGCACGACACGCGTACTGGGACGCCCTGGACCTCGACGACGCGACCTGGACCCGCGCCCGCGCCTGGGCTGTCGCGGTGGGCGTCAGCGGGATCTCGTACTACCGGCACACCTTCCCGGCCTTCGTCGCCGAATGCCGGGCCCGGCTCCAGTCGATCCTCGCTGACGCCGCATCACGTGGAACGACGCCCACGGCGTCGCATGCTCAGCGCAGCTCCTGCGCCAGTCCGACGATGACGCCCTCCGGGCCGCGGACGTAGCAGAGGAGGTAGACGTCCTCGAACCGGGCGATCTCGCCGAGGAGTTCGGCGCCATGAGGGCGCAGGCGGGCCACGGTGTCCTCGATGTCGTCGACGGCGAACATGACGCGGTGCGTGCCCAGGATGTTGTGCGGCCGGTCGCGCGGGCCGTCGCTGGTCGCCGCGGGGGTGCGGTACCTCGACAGTTCGAGCCGGCTGTGACCGTCCGGGGTCCTGAGCATCGCGATGTCGCAGTGCACGCCGTCGAGTCCGGTGCACTCGTCGGCGACGAGGCCCTTGACCTCCGTCCTTCCCTCCAGCTCCATGCCGAGTTCCACGAAGTACGCGACGGCGGCGTCCATGTCCTCGACGACGATGCCGACGTTGTCCATCCGCTGAATGCCCATGCCGTTTCTCTCCCTGCTCCTCGTGCGGCCGGTGGCGGCCGCTTGCCGCCGACGTCCCTGGGACGGAGCCGGTGGCACGTTCTCGACATCCTCGGACCACCCGACTCCGGAAAACCGGATCGCACCGCCGCGAACCCCGCACCGCCGACGACGGAGTGACGGTCACCGGTCCCCGTACATCGCCACCCGGTAGAGATCCATCAGCGCGGCGTCGATCGGATGCGGCTGCGGCCGGCCCGTGGCGTCGAGCCTGTTCCACCTCTGCATGTTCACCGCGATCGCCATCTGGCGCCCGCCGTCGGCGCGGGTCATCGCCAGCGCACCGCCGCCCCAGACCGTCCCGCCGTGACCCCAGAAGGTGCGGCCGGGGTCTTCCGCCGGGCCTTCCATCGGGTGCAGGCCGAGACCGTACTCGATCAGCCTCCCCTCCTGGGAGACGACCGGGACGGTCCGGCGCATCTGCTCCAGCGACGACGGGCCGACGATCTGTCCGGCCAGCAGTGCGCCGTAGAAGCGGTTGAGGTCCGCGACCGTCGATATCAGCGAAGCCGACGGGCCCACCCAGGACATGTCGAAGACGCTGTAGTCGCGCGGCGGGTCGATCATGCCGAACCAGGACTCGTAGAGCCGGGAGTGCGGGCCCTCCACGTGCGGCCCGGTGGGGAGTCCGGTGTGCCGGAGCCCGGCGCGCTCGATGACGTTGCGGGTGATGTAGCGCTCGGCCGTGGTGCCCGCGGCCAGTTCCAGAAGCTGGACGAGCAGCAGGTAGTTGGTGTTGGAGTACACACCCGGCGTGCCACCCGGGGTCCCGACGGGAGGTGCGGCGACGCCCATCGCGATCAGTTCGAGCGGGTCGAAGCGGGTGAACCGGAGGTCGTCCAGACTCTCGGGCCCCGTCTCCGCGAGGACGGGGAACGCCTTGAGCGAGGGATAGGCGTACGGGAGGTACTCGGCGAGGCCGCTGGTGTGGTTGAGCAGCATCCGGACCGTGATCGCCTCACCGCGCTCTCCGGGCACCAGCTCCGGGAGGTACCGGCCGACGGGTGTGTCGAGACCGATCCGGCCGCTCTCGGCCTGCTGCAGGACCGCGGCGGCGGTGAAGGTCTTGGTGATGCTGCCGACGCGGTGCCGCATGCCGGTGGTGACGGGGCGGCCGGTCGACACGTCGGCAGTGCCCGCGGCGCCGCGCCAGACCTGCTCGCCGTCCCGCACCTCGGCGAACAGCCCGGGCATCCCGGCCCGGTGGACGTGGTCGAGGGCCGCACCCAGGGCGGCGGTGTCCAGTGTGTTCTTCACGTCATGCGTCCTTTCGGATGAGCCGGGACGAGTTTCCGCATCGATGGAAAGAGCCCGGCTGACAGGGCACGAGAGGCATGCGGTCCGCCTTCCCCCGACGTGCCGCACCCCCATGTCCTCATTATGCACGCGGTGCGTGCAACACCAAGTGCATACGTTAGGCTGAGCTTCTGCGAGAGGGGCGAAATGGCAGGCAGAAGGCGCTGGACGACCGACGAGATCCTGGACGCGGCGGCGGAACTGCTGCGCACGAGCGACGCGGACTCGTTCAGCGTGCGCAAGCTGGCGGCGGCCCTCGGGACCGATTCCTCCAGCCTCTACCGGCACTTCCGCAGCAAGACGGAACTGCTGCGCGCGGTCGCCGACCGGGTCCTGCTGGCCGCCATGGACGACCACCGCGCCGAGGGCGACTGGAGGCGGCGCCTCACGGCCCTGGCCCTGCACCTGCGCGAGGCATTCGGCCGGCAGCCCCAGCTCGCCGCGGTCTGGGGCCGGTACGCGTCGAGCGGCACCGGCTCCCGCATGGTCATGGAGGAGGTGCTGCAGGCACTGCGCGCGTCGGGACTGCCCGACGCGGAGATCCCCGTGCGCTACCACCGGATCGCGGTCCTCATCGCCGCGTTGATCGCCTCCGAGGCCGGGGCCGTCACGGTCGCCCCGGAAGAGCACGAGCAGGGCATGGAGCTGTTCCGCGTGGCGGTCCTGGGCGCCGACCCCGAACGCTTCCCGGCCCTGGCCCACTTCGCGCGCGACATCCACCCCCTGGGGGCGGACCGCCGGGCCGTGTTCGAGGAACTCCTCGCTGCCCAGCTCGACCAGATCGAGGGCGTGGTCCGCTCGCGTCAGGGTCGTACGGCATGACCGATACCGCCTACCCGCACTCCACGCGGGCGGCGTACGACACCGTGGCCGTGGACTACGAGAGGCTGCTGCGCGACGAACTCTCGCTCGACGTCTCCTGCCCTGGACGCCCCCCGAGCGCGTCGCACGCCTCCTGGGCGGGGCCGGGTTCGTCCCGACCGCCGAGCTGATCCGCGAACCGTACGAGAGCGAGAAGCCGCACCAGGGCCGACAGGCCTTCCTCATCCTCCGCAGGCCCGAGGCCGCCTGAACGAGCCCGATCCGGGCCGGAGGCCGGCCCCCGGCAGGGCTCGGAGCCGGCGTCGGGCGGGGCGGGCGCCGCGGTAGCCGGCCGGCGGGACGGCGACGCTCCGCTCGCACGGGCGCCGCGGCGTCATGGCGGTCCCCCTGCCGACGGCGTCCGCGACCCCCTCGACGCTTCCGTCGGCGGCCTCCCGGGCCGCGGAGCAGGACCTCGTTCCGGCCCTCCGGCGTCTCGCGCGGCGGGGACCGAAGCTCTCGTGCACCACGCCCCCGTCGAACGGCGGCCAACCACCGGCCTTCAGCAGCCCGGCAGTTGGCATGTCCGAAAGTGTGCGCATGCTGTCGGTTCGGACCATCACGGCCGGCCCCCGTCCGCGCCGAGACTGGAGTCCTCACCACACCAGGACGCCACATCACGTCACCACATCGAGACGCCCATCGCGTCGCGACATCGAGAGCGGGGAACCATGAGTACAGCGGCTGCGGTAGTGGTCTACGGGGCGACCGGGCACACCGGCCGGTTCGTCGTCGCCGAGCTGCGGCGGCGCGGGTTCACCCCCGTGGCCTCCGGCCGGGACGCGGCCCGGCTGGCGGCGGCGGCCGCCGAGTGGGGTGACGTGGAGGTGCGGCCGGCCGGCGCCGACGACCCGGCCGCGCTGGACCGGGCCCTCGCCGGAGCGGTGGCGGTCATCAACTGCGCCGGCCCCTTCGCGGTGACCGGTGGTCCGGTCGTCGAGGCGGCCCTGCGGGCGGGGATTCCGTACGTCGACGTCGCGGCGGAGATCGAGGCGAACGTCGCGATGTTCGCCGGCTACACGGAGGCGGCCCTGGAGGCGGGCACTCCCGTGGTCCCGGCGATGGCCTTCTACGGCGGACTGGGCGACCTGCTGGTCACCGCGGCCATGGGCGAGTGGACGGCCGCCGACTCGGTGGACGTGGCGTACGGGCTGAGCAGCTGGCGTCCGACGGCGGGCACCCGGGAAGCGGGGCGGGTGTCCCACGACCGCCGCGCGGGCAAGCGGGTGCGGTTCGCGGACGGTGAGTTGCGGTACCACGAGGACGAGGTGGCGCGGGACGAGTGGGTCTTCCCCGAGCCGCTGGGACGGCAGGCGGTCATCGCGGAGTTCACGATGGCGGATGTCGTGACCGTGCCCAGCCATGTGAAGGTGCCCGAGGTCCGCACCCACATGTCCGTCGAGGCCGCGGGCGACCTGGCCGGCACGGACACGCCGGCTCCGGAGGCGGTCGACGCGCTGGGGCGCTCGGACCAGACGTTCGTGGTCGACGTCCTGGTCCGCGCCGGCGGCGTCGAGCGCCGCGCCACGGCGCGCGGTCAGGACATCTACGCGGTCACCGCGCCCCTGGCGGTGGAGGCCGTCGCGCGCATCCTGACCGGCCGCACCAGGACCACGGGGGTGGCCTCCGCCGGCGCGATGTTCGACGCCGCGGACTTCCTCCGCGCGCTCGCCCCGCACGTGACGGTCGGCCTTCCGGCCGTCTGACACGGGGCGGACCGACCCCACGGACGAAGGGCCCGCCTCCCGGTCTCACGCCAGGAACGCCGACACCTCCGCCGTGAAACGCTCGGCGTCGTCGACCCACGGGCTGTGCCCCGCCCCCTCCTGCACGACGAGTGTCGCGTCGGGGAACAGCCCCGCGAAGGCGGCCGTCGAGCAGGGCGTGCTGTTCAGGTCGAACTGGCCGGCCAGCAGCAGGACGGGGGCCCCGAAGGCGGCCAGCGCCGCACGGGTGGCCGCCGGGTCGAAGGCGCCCTCCGCCCCGAACCCGGCGACGGCTTCCGGGTTCTCCGGCCGGCTCGCCGCGTGATGGTCCCGGGCCGCCCGGTCCCACCGGCCGTAGAAGAACGGGGCGACGGCCGACCAGTCGGCGTCCTCCCCCCGGGTGACGGCCTCCAGCGCGGCGAACGCGTCCGGGAACCACGGCTCGTCGCTCCGCAGCCGTGCGAGCTCGCGGCGCTCCTCACCGGTGGTCTCGATGCCGACGGCCCGCGCGCCGGGGGCGATCAGGGCGAGCCTGCCGACGCGTCCGGGGTGGCGGGCCGCGTACTGCGCCGCGACGTTCGCGCCCGCCGAGTGACCGAGCACGTCCGTACGGGGAAGGCCGAGGTGGTGGCGCAGCGCCTCGATGTCGTCGACGAGGCGGTCGCAGCGGTAGGTGGCGGGGTCGTCGGGGACCGCTGAGCGGCCGGTGCCGCGCAGGTCGGGGACGATCAGGCGGCGGTGGGCGGACAGGCCGCCGAGGTCGCCGAGGTAGCGGGAGTCCGCAGGACCTCCGGGGATGCAGACGACCGGTTCGCCCTCTCCGTACGTGCGATAGGCGAGCCGGGTTCCGTCGGATGCGCTGAAAGTGGCCATGCGGGCATCGTGACACCCATAACCCAGTTATACAACCTGGTTATTACGACGCTCTCCCGGTATATAACTGAGGTGTGGCAGCCGGAGACAACACCCAGCGGAACCAGGCACGCCCGCACCCCGCGGCGCTGACCGAGGAGCAGGCGGAGCGGATGCTCGCCGGGATGAACGACGTCATCCGGGCCGGCGAGGAAATGCGGAAGCTCCGCGCCGAGATGATCAAGGTGTTCATCGGCCTCGGCTGGACCCAGGACCGCATCGCCCGGCTCACGGACATGAGCCAGCCCGCCGTGTCCAAGCAGGTGACGAAGTACCGGGACGCCGATCCGGCGCCGCCGATGGACCTCTCCCTCGACCAGTCCGACACGCCGTGGCTCGAAGGGCGCCTGTGGGGTCTCGCCGAGGACCTTTCGGAGACGTACGGCGACTCTGCCCGCTGCACCCGGTGCGTCGGTGCGCTGGCCCGGGGGAAGAAGCCCTTCACTCCCGGGAACGTCGATGAGCTGCGCCGACTCGTCGAGGAGGACCTGCGCACGCACGCCGCCGAACTGCCCGGCGGGCACCGCCGGGCGTACGACGAGATCAGCCGCGGGCTCGACGTGCCGTCCGGGCGGGCCGCCGCCCCGGTGGGGAAGGCTTCCGTGCGCCGCGTCCTCGCCCACCGGATCCAGCGCGACCGGCTGACAGGCACGGCCTGAGGCCGGACTCGCGGACTCCGCCTCGGTCCGCCCCCGCGGCCGTACGCTCGGCGGCATGGATGAGCTGCTGCCGTTCCTGACGTTCACCGGCACTCTCGCCGCGGTCCTGGGCTGCTTCGCGTGGCTGGCCGCGCGCGTCCGCAAGCGCGGTCTCGCCGGGTCGGCGATGCGCGCCGCGATGGCGTCCTACGACGAGGCGTTCCGGGTGACGGCGCACGACTCGTACCACGAGATGCAGGCGCAGCGGGAGCGGCAGGCGCCGATGGCCTCCCCCGACGGCCCGTGGCGTCCGGCGCACGCCCGGGCGGCGGGCCGACCACGGCCGGGGAACGGGACGCGCGGGACCCGGCGCCCGCTGCGCGGCCTTCGCCGGTGGTGGGCGCGCGGACACTGAACCCGCCCGCCGTGCGTCGCGCCTCAGCGTCCGCCCACCGCGGCACCTGCCGCCCGCAGCGCCTGCCCGTCCCTCCCCATGAGCAGATCCGTGCTGTCCGCCCACTGGTCGACGACCCCCGTCAGCGGCAGGCCGCGCAGATACGGGTCCGTGAGCGAGGCGGCCAGCGGGCGGGCGAAGCGTTCCGCGTGCAGGACGAGGTAGGGACGGCCGTAGTACGAGCGCGGGGCCGGGTCCACCGGATCGGTCAGGCCGGTCGCGTTCTGGCGGATCGCCACCGCCTCGTACGCGGCACAGAGGGACCGCTCCCGCTCCGGATAGTCCGTCGCCGTCATCGCGCCGAGCAGAGACGGTGTCAGTGCCTCGGCCGCCTCCAGCCGGGCGAAGGCGCTGCCCAGCCATTTGCCGTACGGCGGATAGCGCCCCTCCAGCAGCAGGCTGAGCCTCATGAGGTCCCGGACCAGCCGTGCGGCGACGACGGCCGAACCCAGTGCGTCGCCGACCTCGGCGCAGCGCCCGACGAAGGCCTCCTCCTGGGAGATCCGCTGCCACTGGCAGGCCAGCACATAGCGCCAGAGCTGGTCGGGGTAGCGGGCCAGCCGCCGGCGTGCGGTGGTGAGGAGGCCGGGACCGTCGTGGAACACGGCGCCGCCCGTGATCGCGGCGAGCTTCTGCTGCGGCATGGCGAGCCAGTCCCGTACGCCCGGTTCGGCGGCGGTGGCGTCGAAGCCCGCCTCCTGGGTCAGCCAGGCGCCGATGTCGTGCGGGAACACGCGGTGGTCGACGGGACCGTCGGTCGCCGCCATGTGCGCGGCCGGGTCGAGCGGGTCGGCCGCCGGGCGGAAGTGGGTGGGCCAGCCCCGGATCTCCTTCGGCAGCCGATCCGCCAGCAGCCGCCGGATCGCCCCGCCGTGCGCCGCCGCGTCGTCCGGCGCGAGGAAGAGGTCCAGGCGCGGCCCCCAGTCGTGGTCGGCCGACCGGGCCGTGTCGAAACCGAGCACCTCCGAACCGGGGCCGATCCGCGCGGCGGCGTACGGCAGACCGGGAAAGGCGTCGTCGAGGACGGGCCGCACCGCCTCCTCGTACAGAATCCGGGAGAGCTCCAGACCGGGCAGGAAAGCGGGTTCGGCAGGGGTCATTCCGCCACTGTGCGGGTGCCGGGGACGGTCGGCCAGCGAATATTCCCGGCGCACGGGAGCGGCCGGGATCCAGAAGTCTGCTTGCGGACGATCCACCACAGACCGAATTGTTACGCTGGCGGACATGACCGCCATGGCGCCCACCCGCACCGCACCCGACCTCTCGTACCTCCTGGACCACACCAGCCACGTCCTGCGGACCCAGATGTCGGCGGCGCTCGCCGAGATCGGGCTCACCGCGCGCATGCACTGCGTGCTCGTCCACGCCCTGGAGGAGGAGCGCACCCAGATCCAGCTCGCCGAGATCGGCGACATGGACAAGACCACGATGGTGGTGACGGTCGACGCCCTGGAGAGCGCGGGCCTCGCCGAGCGCCGGCCCTCCAGCCGGGACCGCCGGGCGCGGATCATCGCCGTCACCGAACGGGGCGCCGCCCTCGCCGCGCGGAGCCAGGAGATCGTCGACCGGGTGCACGAGGAGGCGCTGAGCAGCCTGGCCCGCACCGACCGGGAGACCCTGCTGCGCGCCCTGAACCAACTGGCGGGTGAGCACCTGGCCACCCCGGCGGAGAACCCACGCCCGGTCCGGCGCGCGCGCCAGAGCCAGAAGTAGCAGCAGCCGCGTCTGCACACAGGCCCTTGGACGGCCGCAGACGCGAGACGGCCGGGTCCGGGGGCGTGCAGGGGCGTCCCCGCAGGACGACGAACATCGACCCGGGTCCGACTGCGTACCCGCCGCACGTTCGTCGTCCGAGGAGACGCCCCGGAGGGCCCCCGGACCCCCACCCACCGAGCCGGCGCACCTCGGGACCACGGAGCACCCGCACCACCCCAGCCCGTCCGGCGCTTGAGGACGGAACCCCGCGCCCCGGCAAGGGGCAACCACAACAAGGCACCGCACCCCGCAAGGGGAACCCGCATCATCCGCAGAAATTAGAACCGAAATAAATAGTCTGCAACAAAACCATCTGCTACGTTCTCTCTTGTCGAACCAACCGACAGGAGAGCCCGATGTCTGCCACCGCGTCCGCGCCCACCGTCCCCGTCCGGACCAGTCCCCCGGCCGCCGGCCGCTCCCGCCGTCTCGCCCTCGGCGTGATCGCCACCGGCCTGCTGATGACCGTGCTCGACGGCTCGATCGTGACGGTGGCGATGCCCGCCATCCAGAACGACCTCGGGTTCACGCCCGCCGGCCTCAGCTGGGTCGTCAACGCCTACCTGATCGCCTTCGGAGGACTGCTGCTGCTCGCCGGGCGCCTCGGGGACCTCCTCGGACGCCGGCGGATGTTCCTGGCCGGCACGGCGGTCTTCACCGCCGCCTCCGTACTGGCCGGGGCGGCCGGCTCCCCCGCCCTCCTCATCACCGCCCGCTTCCTCCAGGGAGCCGGCAGTGCCATGGCGTCCGCCGTCGGTCTGGGCATTCTCGTGACCCTCTTCACCGAGAACCGCGAACGGGCCCGCGCCATCGCCGTGTTCAGCTTCACCGGCGCGGCCGGCGCCTCGCTCGGCCAGGTGCTCGGCGGGGTCCTCACCGACGCCCTCGGCTGGCACTGGATCTTCTTCATCAACCTGCCGATCGGCCTGGCGGTGCTCCTCATCGCGGTACGCGTCCTGCCGGCCGACCGCGGGCCCGGCCTCTCCGCCGGGGCCGACGCCCTCGGGGCGCTCCTGGTGACCGCCGGCGTGATGCTGGGCATCTACTCCGTCGTCGAGGTCGAGTCGTACGGATGGCTGTCGGCGCACACGATCGGCCTCGGGGCCCTCGCGCTGGCCCTGCTCGCCCTGTTCGCCGTCCGGCAGGCCACCGCCGCCGCCCCGCTCCTGCCGCTGCGGATCCTCCGGTCGCGCAGTGTCGCGGGCGCCAACCTGGTCCAGATCCTCATGGTGGCCGCGCTGTTCTCGTTCCAGATCCTGGTCGCGCTGTACCTCCAGCGGGTCCTCGGTTACGGCGCCACCGCCACCGGACTCGCGATGCTGCCGGCCGCCGCGGTCATCGGCGCGGTCTCGCTCGGGATCTCGGCCCGGATGAGCGCACGGTTCGGCGACCGCAACGTCCTGGTGCTCGGGCTGGGCCTGCTGGTCGCCATGCTCGGCCTCCTGACCCGCCTCCCGGTCCACGCGCACTACGCCGTCGATCTGCTTCCGGTGATGTTCCTCGCCGCGGGATTCGGGCTCGCCCTCCCGGCGTTGACCGCGCTCGGCATGTCAGGGGCGGGCGAGGAGGACGCCGGTCTGGCCTCCGGACTGTTCAACACCACCCAGCAGATCGGCATGGCCATGGGCGTCGCCGTCCTGTCCACGCTGGCGGCCTCCCGCACGGACGCGCTGTCCGCCGCGGGCCGCGGCCCGGCCGAGGCACTGACCGGCGGCTACCACCTGGCGTTCACCGTGGGCGTCGGCCTGCTCGCAGCCGCCCTCCTCATCGCCCTCACGGTGCTGAGGCGCCCGACCCGCGCGACCACCGCCACCGCGTCCACCTGACCACACGCCCGGCCCGCGCCACCCCGTCCACCTGACCACACGCCCGCCCCGCCACCGAAGGACTGCCATGCCCGCACACCCCACCACTCCCGCCACCCCCACCACTCCCACCACCGCGACCGAGCCCCCGCCCGGCGCCGGCCCCGCCCCGCGCGTGCTCACCGGAGAAGAACTCTCCCGGCTGCTCGCGAACCAGCAGTTCGGAGTCCTCGCGAGCGTACGGAGCACCGGTCATCCTCACCTGACGACGGTGCTGTACTCCTGGGACGCCGAGGAGCGCGTGGTACGCGTCTCCAGCACCGCCGACCGCCTCAAGCCGCGGCAGCTGCGTACCGATCCGCATGCCGCCCTGCACGTCCAGGGCCCGGACCCGTTCTCCTTCGCGGTGGCCGAGGGTGAGGCGGAGGTGTCCGCCGCGGCCGCGGTACCGGGGGACGCGGTCAGCCTCGAACTCCTCTCCATGACACCCGGCTTCGAGGACCAGGACGCGGAAGCCGCCTTCCTGGCACAGGTGGTCGCCGACCGGCGCGTGGTGATCCGCATCCGGGTCTCGCGGCTGTACGGAACCGCGCTGGACATCCCCGCCACCGGCTGAGTGCAGGCGGCGGGGGCACACCGGGGCCATGTGCGCGGCAAGCGGAGGCTCTAGGATCCCGCCCATGGCTACCGACCCCGGCTACACCTGCTCCCGCTGCGGCGAACACCACACGGAACTTCCGATGGGGTACTCCACCATGGCGCCCGACGTCTGGGACGCGAGCCTGGAGAGCGACCCCGACAGCATGCTGTCGACGGACCAGTGCATCGTCAGGCACGAGCACTACTTCATCAAGGGCCTGATCGAGATACCCGTGATCGGCAGCCCGGAGCCGTTCTCCTGGGGCGTGTGGGTGTCCTTGAGCCGGGAGAACTTCGGCCGCGCCCTCGATGTGTGGGAGACGCCGGGCCGGGAGTCCGAGAAGCCGTACTTCGGCTGGCTCAGCACGGAGTTGGGGCTGTACACCCCCCGTACGACCAACCTCAAGACCAACGCGCACACCCGCCCGATCGGCCGGCGCCCGCTCATCGAGCTGGAGCCCACCGATCATCCGCTGGCCGTGGAACAGCGCACCGGCATCACCCTCGGCCGGGTCCGCGAGATAGCCGAGGCGGTGCAGCACGCCGAGGAGGGCCGCTGACGGTCCGGCCGGAGCGAAGTCCTGCCCCTGCTGTCCCTCCACCCGGCCCGAGCGGAGCGAGGTGCTACCGGCGCGGAGCGAGAGCTACCGGCGCTGCCCCTCCCCCAGCCCCGTCCGCAGTTGTACGAAGCCCTGCTCGGCGGCCTCGACCGCGTGCCCGTACACCTGGTCCGCGCTCCGGCCCTCGCTGACCCGCTGCCAGTTGTCCAGGGACAGGATGCGCAGGACCGCGATGATCTGGCCCGCGGCCAGCCGGTCCGTCACCGCGTCGCCCAGGGCGCGGGCGAGAGCGGCCTCGGACCGGCTCTGGTACGCGTAGAGGCGGGCCACCAGGGAGGGTGTTCCGTACAACAGGCGGTGGAACGCCAGCACTTGCGGCACGTCGCACAGGCCGGTGACCGGGTCGCGCCGCTCCAGACCGTCCAGGTAGTGGCGCCGCAGGGCATCCAGCGGGGACTCCCCCTCCGCCCGGTCGGCGACGACCCGCGCGGGCTCGTCCTCGTGGTCGGCGAACCGGTGGAGAACGAGGTCCTCCTTGGCCGGGAAGTAGCGGAACAGCGTCGGCTTGGAGACGTCCGCGGCCGCCGCGATCTCCGCCACCGAGACCTTGTCGAAGCCACGCTCCAGGAACAACGTGATGGCGGCCTCGGAGACCGCCTGGTACGTCAGCTGCTTCTTCCGCTCCCGCAGGCTCACCGGCGCACGGGGGAAGGCCGGCGATGCCGCTTCCGCCCCGTCCGCCGCCGCCGCGTCGGCCGAGGTCGAGGTCCGGGGGCCGGGCTTCTCTCCGCTCATGACCATGAAGCGTATCCTTTCCGACCTCGAACGATCCTGACGTCAGATGCCGCCCGGACCCGTACCGGAGTCCTCCGTTCCATGCTCGCGCGCACGGGCGGCCACCAGGACGCCGACCCCGTCCAGCACCCGTTCGAGCCCGAACGCGAACGCGTGACCGGGATCGCCCGTGGTCCACACCGCCGTGGTCTCCTTGAGCCGCGCGAGCGCGGGCTGACGTGCGGGATCGACCAGCCGGTCCAGCGTCCGGGCACGGCCCTCCACCACCTCCGCCACCGGCACGCCCCGGGACGCGGCCGCGGCATCGAGATCGGCCGCCAGCAGCGCGTCGTTCCGTACGAAACCACTGATCAGCAGGAGGACGGAGACCTTCTCGTCCGCCTCCAGGCCGGTGCCGGCGAGCGCCTGAAGCCCCTGCTCCCACCACGCGACCGAATGCGGGCTCGCAGGCGGTCCCGCGAGGGGGATGCGGAGCATCCAGGGGTTGGCGCGGAAGACCCGGCTCTGCGACCGCGCCCACCGCGAGAGCGCCTCCCGCCAGCCGCCCCGCTCCTCCGGGGCCGGCAGCGGTGGCGGAGACCCCAGGGCCGCCTCCTGCATGAGTACGAAGAGCTCGTCCTTGGCCGCCACGTACCGGTAGAGCGACATGGTGGCGACCCCGAGATCTTTGGCGACCCGCCCCATGGACACCGCGCCGAGCCCCTCGGCCGCCGCCACCGCCACCGCGGCGCCCACGATCCGCTCCGGACTCAGTCCGGGCCGGGGCCCCTTCACGGGGCGGGGCCGCAACCCCCAGGCCGCCTCGATGCTGGCCGGCAGACCGGTGCCGCCCGGCGAACCGCTCCCATTCTCCCCCGCCACCTGAACCGCCTTCCGTCGGACGGTCATCCTAGTGAGGCGCAGCTCTCGCGCTCGGCGCGCACGTACGCCGTGAACGCGTGCCTCACCCCCGGAAGTCCAGCGTCCCGCCGCCCCCGCAGTGACCTCCGGGGGAGACATGCGGTCTGCCGTACGGGTCACCACGACGGGGACCTTGCGCCGTGCGCGGCTCAAGAGCGGCGCAGCAGTGGGCGCGGGTGCACCGGCTAGAACACATCCGGGCACCAGGCCCGCCGCCCCGCCCGCAGCATCCCGTCGGCGCGGGCCGCCGCCCCCGGTGTCCGTTCCTCGATGCGGCCCAGGGCCGCCAGGCGCAGGGGCGACTCGTCGCCCAGGTACAGGGTGCCCAACTCGCCTATGTCCATGACCAGGTCGGCCGAGCGGGTCGTCGGGGTGCAGGTGGCACCGTCCGGGGAGGCGTCCAGGTGGAAACGGCCCGTGGTGAGGCCCGTGGTGTCGTGGATGTCCAGGACCAGCGAACCGGGCACCGCGTAGGTACGGGCCTCCAGTGCGCGGACGACGTCGAGGACGCGAACCCACATGAAGTCCGCGTGCGTCACCACACGGGCCGCGCGCGGGTCCGGGAGAAGGAGCGGGAGGAGGTCGTCGGGGGCGCGGTAGCCGGTGCTGATCGTGGCGATCCAGTCGACCGAGCAGAGGAAGTGCCACAGCGCCCGCTCGGCCGCCGGGGTCGTCGCGATCATGCTGTGCACCGTCGCCCGGTTCAGCGGCTGCTTGGCGTCGCCCCAGTTGTCGTCGGCGCGGTAGACCAGCAGGCCGTCGACGCTGCCGTCGGCGCCCCGGTAGACGGCGTAGAACGGCTCGGTCCAGCGGTCGTGCGGGAAGAGCACCTGGCCCGTGGTGAGGTCCCACCAGCGTTCGCCGCGGCTCACCGCGCCGTGCTGACGGGCCCGCAGCCGGTCGTGCAGGGCCGGGCCGAGCTTGCGCACCTCCGCGCCGTCCACCAGGTCGATCCGTCCGCCGTCCTCGGCGGACGGGACCCTGCGGTGGGGGTCGAGGCCCGTCCGGGGGACGTCGACCTCCCACGCGGTGGTCCAGGTCGCCGGGCCGAACCCGTACCGCCCGTAGATCGGGTACTCGGCGGCGATCAGCGTGGCCGCCACGTCGCCGCGCTCCTTCGCCGCCGCCAGGTCCGTGGCCATCATCCGCGTCAGCAGCCCGCGGCGCCGGTGGGTGGGCGACACCGTGACGTTGGTGACCGCGTCCGTCGGCACCGCGGCGCCGCCGACGACCGTCAGCTCCTGCGCGAACGAACGGAACGTCGCCACGCAACGGCCCTCGTCGAACACCCCTTGCGTACGCGCCAGGTCGAGGTACGGCAGACGACCCGTCACCTCCTCGTCCGATGGTGTCGGCGCCCGCAGGAAACCGGTGTTCACCGCGCGCAGCCAGTCGTGGAGCTCGGATTCGGCGAGGGAGTGGGCGTCGAGGGTCGTCATGCCGTCCACGCTAGACACGGAGAGCGGCGGATGTCGCCGCCTTTTCCCCGCGGCGGTCAGAACGCCGCCCGGATCTCCCCGACCTCCGCGCTGCCGCCCAGCAGCGGTGCCCGGCCGATCCGCGACACCACCGGGGCGTCGACGCCGAGCAGGCCCAGCGCGCGGGCCAGCACCGGACCGAGCGCCCGGGCCGAACCGTCGTCGATCTTGAAGGCCAGCGCCCTGCCGTCCGCCAGCGCCACCGCCTGCACCGCCTCCGCGCCCATCTTGGAGAGCGTCCCCGGCACCTCCCGCATCAGCCAGGTGTCGGGCCGCCGGGTCCCGGCCACGTACTCGGGATGGGCGCGCATCGCGTCAGCCACCCGGCGCTCGGCCGTGTCCGGCTCCGCCGTGACGAACGTACGGAACGCCCGCGCGAGGCCCACCAGGGAGAGCGCCATCAGCGGCGCCCCGCAGCCGTCCGTACCGACCGCGGTGACCGGCTCGCCCGCCGCCTCCTCGACGACCTGGTGGACCAGCTGCTGCAGAGGGTGCGCCGGGTCGAGGTACGTGGCGGTGTCCCAGCCGTTGTGGAGGCAGGCCGCGAGCATCGCCGCGTGCTTGCCCGAGCAGTTCATCGTGATCCGCTCCCGGACGTGGCCCGCGGCGAGATACGCCTCCGCTTCCACCGGGTCCAGCGGGAGGTCGGCCGGGGTCTGGAGGTCGTCGGGCGTCAGTCCGTGCTCGGCGAGCATCTTGCGTACGAGATCGAGGTGGAAGCCCTCGCCGGAATGGCTCGCGGCGGCCAGCGCCAGCCGCTCCCCCGACAGGTCGAGACCGGCCCGCAGCACCGCGGCGGCCTGCATCGGCTTGTTGGAGGAGCGCGGGAAGACCGGAGCCGACGGATCACCCAGGGACATCTCCACGCTGCCGTCCGCGGCGAGGACGACCAGGGAGCCCCGGTGGTGTCCCTCCACGAATCCCGACCGGACGACCTCCGCCAGGACGGGAAGGCCGGGAGCCGAGCCGGATATGGCGGACGGGGAGGAGGGGGACGCGGCTGCGCTGGAGGTCATGGTGGCCTTCCGGGTCGGGCGGCACCCGCCCGCGGATTCCGGGGCCGGGCGGGACCCGCCCCCGGAAGGATCGCTTCAGGCGAGCAGGTCGTCTACTTGGGCTTCCCCGTCACGGTACCTGCGGGCGATCTCCGCGCTGCAATCGTCCGCGGTCCGCTGGAGCCGGGAGCGGCGCCGGGAGACCTGCTGTTCGTAGCGGACCAGGCGTCCCATCGCGGTGTGCAGCTCTTCGTCCGTCCGGGCGTCGAGGTCGGACAGCTCGACCTCGGCGAGCGTCTCCGCCGCCAGCTTCCGGTACTCGTCGCTGCGCGGCGTGCTGAGCGTGACGTGCCGTGCGGAGGAGCGGTGCAGGGACGGGGTGTCCGCGAGGATCTCCGACAGCCGGTCCACCACCGGGGACTCGGGGTCCCGCCGCCGCGCCAGCTCGGCCCGCAGGATGTCGATCCTTCCCTGGACGAGCCGCCGCACATAGCTGAGGTCCGCCTCGTCACGCTGCGAGTCCCGCCGCAGCGCGCGCAGTTCCGGCAGCCGCAGCGCACCCAGATCGGCCGGCGTCGATCCCGCGGGGCCGTCCTCGGAGCCGTGCCCGGTCCGCTGCACGGGTGGGCGCATGGTGCTCGCACCCGTACTGGCCTTGCCGTCGACACCGGGGCGCGCGACCGGCACCGCGCCCGGGGATTGCCCGGTTCCATGCATGCTCATGCTGTGTCCATCCCCTCGACCGGTGCGTCGGCACACCGCCTCCGTGCATCGTGCCACTCCGAGGGGCCCCATGGAGTTGCTCTGTACCCGTTCAGCCCAAGATAGGTTGGTCTGTATGCGTGCAGTGGTACAGAGGGTGGATGGTGCGAGCGTCACGGTGGCCGACCCCGGGGACGCGGGCGGCGGCCCGGCGGTCGTCGGCGAGATCATCGGCGAGGGCCTGTGCGTGCTGGTCGGAGTCACCCACGGCGACACCCCGGAGAAGGCGGCCCAGCTCGCCCGCAAGCTCTGGTCGGTGCGCATCCTGGAGGGCGAGAAGTCCTGCTCCGATGTGAATGCACCACTTCTGGTGATTTCCCAGTTCACCCTCTACGGGGACGCCCGGAAGGGCCGCCGTCCCACGTGGAACGCCGCGGCGCCCGGCGAGACCGCCGAACCGCTGGTCGACGAGGTCGTGGCGCAGTTGCGGGCCCTCGGCGCGCACGTGGAGACAGGCCGGTTCGGGGCGGACATGCGGGTCTCGCTCACGAACCACGGCCCGTTCACCCTCATCGTCGAGGTCTGAGCCGGCGGACCGCCCGTGCCCCGGGCCCTGGGGCACGACGCGGGCCGCGCACGACGGGCCCAGGCCCTACGGGGCCTGCGCACGACGGTGCCTGCGCATGACAGTGCCTACGGCTCGACGACCGTCTCCTGCGCCGCCGCCGTGTCCCCCGCCAGCAGCTCCGCGTCCACCGCCACGTTGCGCTTCACCAGGGCCAGGGCGATCGGCCCCAGCTCGTGGTGGCGGGCGGAACTGGTGATGAAGCCGAGCTGACGCCCCTCGGCCCCGTCCGCGGCGAGCCGCACCGGCGTGCCGTGCCCCGGCAGCAGCACCTCGCTGCCGTCCAGGTGCAGGAAGACCAGGCGCCGCGGCGGCTTGCCGAGGTTCTGCACCCGGGCGACCGTCTCCTGGCCCCGGTAGCAGCCCTTCTGAAGGTGGACGGCCCCGGGGATCCAGCCCAGCTCGTGCGGAATGGTGCGGTGGTCGGTCTCGAACCCGAGCCGCGGACGGTGCCCCTCGACCCGCAGCGCCTCGTACGCCAGCACGCCGGCGACCGGGCCGTGCTCCCTCGCGTACGCCTCCAGTCCCTCGCGGGGCAGGAACAGATCGCGTCCGTACGGCGTCTCCCGCACGGCGGAGCCCTCCGGGACTCCGGCGATGGAACCGGCCGGCAGGTAGACCACCGCGATGTCCTCGGTGCGGTCGGCGACCTCGACGCGGTAGAAGAACTTCATCGACTCCAGATAGGCGATCAACTCGCCCTGGGTGCCCGGCTCGACGTGCATCCACACGGTCTCGCCGTCGTCGACGAGATACAGGGCGTGCTCGATGTGCCCGTTCGCCGTGAGGACCAGGGCCTCGGTGGCCTGGCCCGGGGCGAGATCGCTGACGTGCTGGGTGAGCAGGAGGTGCAGCCAGGTCAGCCGGTCGCTCCCGGTGACGGTCACGACCCCGCGGTGCGAGAGGTCGACCAGACCGGAACCGTCGGCGAGGGCGCGCTGCTCGCGGAACAGATCGCCGTAGTGCGCGGCGACACCTTCGTCGCGCCCCTCGGCGGGGACGGCGCCGGGCAGGGACAGCAGGGGGCTCTTCATGCGACCAGCGTACGACCCCGCCCCGGGTGACGAACCGGGCGTCGGCTCCCAGGAGCCGGTCCGCGTCACGGACGGGGCGCCGGCTCCCCTGGCCCCTCGGCCGTCGCGGCCCCTCCGCCCGCTCCGGCCGCCTTCGCCGTGCAGCCGGCACAGCGGCCGAAGATCGCGAAGTGCTTCATGTCCGTCTCGAACCCGAACGAGCCGCGCAGCTTCTCGGTGAACTCGGCGACGACGTCGACATCGGCCTCGATGACGTTCGTGCAGTCCCGGCAGACCAGATGGATGTGGTGGTGGCGGTCGGCCAGGTGGTACGTCGGAGCGCCGTGCCCGAGATGGGCGTGGCTGACCAGCTCCAGCTCCTCCAGGAGCTCCAGGGTCCGGTACACGGTGGAGATGTTCACGCCGGACGCGGTCCGCCGCACCTCGGACAGGATGTCGTCGGGCGTCGCGTGTTCCAGCGTGTCGACGGCTTCCAGGACAAGCTGCCGCTGCGGCGTCAGCCGGTAGCCGCGCTGCCGAAGATCGGTCTTCCAGTCGGTGCTCACCACAGGCCCCAGTGTAGATCCGGGCGGGCCCGCCGCCCGGCTGTCCGCCGGAAAGGGCCGTGGACGGGCGTGACTACTTGAAGAAGGCGATTCCGTCGTCCGGCAGGTCGCCGAGGCTCTTGGCCATCGCCGCGACGTCTTCGGGGGTGACGACCTTCTTCAGGTGCGCCGACATGTACGGCCGCAGCTCGACCTCGGGCGTGGCCTTCTCGCCCACCCACATGAGGTCGCTCTTCACATAGCCGTAGAGCCGCTTGCCACCGTTGTACGGGCCGGAGGCCGCAGTCCGGGCCACCGCGTCGGTGACCAGGTCGATCTGCGGCTTCTTGTCGGCCAGCTCGCCGTACCAGATCTCGATGACGCCCTGGTCGCGGACCATGACGACCTCGACCTTGCGGTCCTTGTCGATGCGCCAGTAGCCGGACTCGGACTCCAGCGGCCGGACCTTGTTGCCCTCGCCGTCGAGCACCCAGGAGTGCGAGACGTACTCCAGGAAGTCCCGGCCGTCGTGGCTGAAGGACACCTCCTGGCCGAAGTTGCACTTCTCGGCGCCGGGGAAGTCGGACACCCCCGCGCCCGTCCAGTTGCCCAGCAGGAAGGCCAGCGGGACGAGGTCCGGGTGGAGGTCGGACGGGATCTCGATCATGAACGGCTCAATCGATCTGTGAGGCGGAAGGCGGGGCGGGAGGCAGGGGCGCCGGACTAGCGCTGGCCCTGGTACAGCTTCTTCACGGTCAGACCGGCGAAGGCGAGAACGCCGACGCAGACCAGGACCAGCAGGGCGGAGAAGAATGCCTCAAGCACGGGGGCTCCTTGGACGAGCGGTATGGCGGCAGTACAGGGCCGGGCCCCAGCCTAATGGGTGGGGTCCCGGCCCGCCGGTCCGGGGCGTGCCGCGAGGCGGCTCAGCCCAGCAGCTGGTTCTGCAGGATCAGGGTCTGGTGGAAGGGGATGCGGGGCGTACCCCCGCCGCCCTCGCGGGACTGGACGACGAGGGCGACGGTGTCGCCCGCGATCAGATACGCCTGCCGGACCTGCGCCGCCCCGAAGGGCTTCGGCTCGCTGAACACGTACGAGACGGTGTCGTCCACCACCCCGCCCCCCTTCCACGTCTCGTCCAGGTCCATGCTCGCCGCGCCGGGCAGCGGATCCCCTGACGTGGAGCCGATGTAGCGCGAGTCGCGGAACGCCTCCGCGAAGGCCGTCGAGTTGAACCGGAGCAGGTAGACCCGGCTCTTCGTGCCGTCCGGCATGGTCCAGCCGCGCGCCGCGATGTGCCGGAGGGCGGACTCCTCGAGCTGCTGCCCGACATCGGCGCGCGAGCTCTTCTCGAACGCGGAGACGAACTGCTCCGTGCTGATCCAACCGCCCGTGAGCTTCTTGTCCGGCGTTGCTCCGGCCGGGGCCGGGAGCAGCAGCTTGCGCAGGTCGGCGTGGTGGACCTCGGCGGTATTGCCCTCGCTGAAGGGGCGGGGCGCGCCGGACGGGAGGGCGGGCAGGCTCAGCCGGGGATAGTCCCAGCGCCCGTCGCTCTCGGTGGCCAGGCCCGGCACGTCGGTGCGCTCCGCCGAGGTGATGGCGTACGCCGTACCGGCGCCGAACCCGCCGAACAACAGGACCGCG
>NZ_SSBL01000086.1 GCF_004795105.1 Streptomyces sp. A0642
GCTATCAAGGTCGATGATCGCGATATTGCGTTGACACAAGGGGAAGTTAAATGAAAACAGAACGTATTCTCGGTGCTCTTTATGGGCAGGCGTTAGGGGATGCGATGGGGATGCCCTCCGAGCTTTGGCCACGCAGCCGCGTTAAAGCACACTTTGGCTGGATTGACCGTTTTCTTCCTGGACCAAAGGAGAATAACGCGGCCTGTTATTTTAACCGCGCCGAATTCACCGACGATACCTCGATGGCGCTGTGTCTGGCGGATGCGTTACTGGAACGTGAAGGCAAGATCGATCCGGATCTGATTGGGCGTAATATTCTCGACTGGGCGCTGCGTTTCGACGCCTTTAACAAAAACGTACTAGGTCCGACCTCGAAGATTGCGCTTAACGCCATTCGCGACGGTAAACCCGTTGCTGAACTGGAAAACAACGGCGTGACCAACGGCGCAGCGATGCGCGTCTCGCCATTAGGTTGTTTGCTTCCGGCGCGTGATGTTGATTCCTTTATTGATGATGTAGCGCTGGCGTCCAGCCCGACCCATAAATCCGATCTGGCGGTTGC
>NZ_SSBL01000025.1 GCF_004795105.1 Streptomyces sp. A0642
ACAACAAGATCGGTGTGAACCAGATCCTCGCGGTCCGTCCGGCCGAGGGCGGGGGCTCCCGCATGCCTCTGCGCGCCCGCGACTGGAAGGCGTCCGCGACCGGCTGACACCGGACACGGCCGAGGGCCGGGACCCGCATCGGCGGGTCCCGGCCCTCGGCCGTGCTTCCCGCGGGCACTACTCCGTCTTGATCGCCGTCAGCATGTTCAGCTTCGCGGCGCTGCGGGCCGGCCACAGGGCGGCCAGCACCCCCACGAGTCCGGCCAGCAGCAGGAAGACCGCGATCCGGCCCCACGGCACGACCAGGACGTACTGCGGGATCTTGGCCGCCACGGTCTCGCCGATCGCCCAGCCGAGGAACATGCCGAGCCCGATGCCGATCACCGCGCCGAAGAGCGAGATGACCACGGCCTCCAGCCGGATCATGCGCTTGACCTTGCGCCGGTCCAGGCCGATGGCGCGCAGCATGCCGATCTCCTGCTGACGCTCGAACACCGACATGGCCAGGGTGTTGACGACCCCGAGGACCGCGATGATCAGGGCCATGGCCAGCAGGCCGTACATGATGTTCATCGCGAGGTTGATGGAACCGCCGAACATGTCACGGATGGCCTGGCGGTCCATGATGCTCATGCCCGGGTTGTCGCCCAGCGCGTCCACCAGGGCCTGCTCGTTGGCCGCGCTCGCGCCGCCGTCGGTCTTCAGCCAGATCTCGCGGATCTCCGCACGGGCCTGGTGCGGGGCCACGACGTCACGGGGGATCAGGACGGGCGAGAGGAACTCGTTCTCCTTGAAGAGGGCCCCGACCTTCAGCGTCCCCTTCTTGTCGTCCTCGTACGTGACCGGGACGGTGTCCCCGGTCTTCCAGCCGTGCGACTTCGCGGTCTTGTCCGAGACGGCGATCTCGCCCCTGCCGAGGGAGTCGATCGTTCCCGAGACGGTGTCGACCGTGAGCACGTTCTGCACCTCGCCGGGGGTGACGCCGGACGCCGAGACCCCGGCGCCGCCGAGCGTCAGCCAGACCGCCTGCTGGGGCGAGACCGCGCTGACGCCGTCGGCCTTCTCCAGGGCGGTGAGCGCCGACTCGTCGAGTGAGTCGCCGCCGGCCATCGAGACCATGTAGTCGGCCTTGATGTTGTCCGTCGTCACCTTGTCGACCGCCTGGCCGAGGGTGACGCCGAGCACCGAGATGCCGGTGACGAGGGTGAGGCCGATCGCCAGCGCGGAGGCGGTGGCGCCGGTGCGGCGGGGGTTGCGGACCGCGTTCTGCGCGGCCAGTTTGCCGGAGACCCCGAACAGCCTCAGCATCGGCGGGCGGACCAGGGCGATCACCGGGCGGGACAGCAGGGGGATCAGGATGATGACGCCGATCAGGGCCAGGAAGGCGCCGCCCGCGATGAGGAGCTGACCGTCCGACCCGGCCTGCGCCGCGCCTGCCACGACCGCCGCCCCGCCGAGCAGGGTGAGGACGCCGCCGATCGAGTTGCGCAGCACCAGGGACTTCACGGTGGCCACCGCGTACTGGCTGTTCATCGCCGCGACCGGCGGGATCTTCGCCGCCCTGCGGGCCGGCAGCCAGGCGGCCAGGACCGTGATCAGGACGCCGACGCCGAAGGCGGCGACGACCGTGAGCGGTGCGACGACCAGCGGGCCGGCCGGGATCTTCCCGCCGATCAGGCTCATCGCGGAGCGCAGCCCGGTGGCGAGGCCGAGGCCCAGCGCGAACCCGACGACCGACGCGATCAACCCGACCACGGCGGCTTCGAGCAGCACCGAGCGCTTGACCTGTCGGCGCGAGGCGCCGACGGCCCGCAGCAGCGCGAGCTCCTTGGTGCGCTGGGCGACCAGCATGGTGAAGGTGTTGGCGATGAGGAAGACACCGACGAACAGGGCGACGCCGGCGAAGGCGAGCAGGAGATTGTTGAGGCCGCTCAGGGCGGTCTCGGTCTGGTCGGCCTGCTCGTCCGCGCGGGCCTTGCCGGTCTTGGCCTCGGCGTGCTCGGGCAGCAGCGGCTTCACGGCGGTCAGCAGCTGCTGGTCGGTGGTGCCGGGGGCGGCGGAGACGGTGACGTCCCTGAACTCGCCCGGCCGCAGGAACAGCTTCTGGGCGACGGGGGTGTCGAACAGGACCAGGCTGCCGCCGGCGTTGACAGCACCGTCCTCGGTGGTGAAGACACCGGACAGGGTGTACTCCTTCACCGGTCCGTTGGTGGAGACGCGCACCTTGTCGCCGACCTCGTACTCGCCCTTCTTCGCGGTGCTCTCGTCCAGGGCGACGCTGCCCGCGGCGGTCGGTCCCGAGCCGTCGGTGAAGGTGTACTGGGCGTCCTTGCCGTCCTTGCCGGGGGCGAAGTTGGACCCGGTGTTGGACCAGCCGTTGCCGATGAGCTTGCCGTCGGGGTCGGCGACGCCGGCGAAGCCGTCGACGCGGCCGGTGGCGGAGGCGACGCCGTCGAGGGCCTCGATCTTCTTCAGGGTGGCGGCGTCGATGGCCCCGGACTTCTCGTCGTTCCGGTCGGCGTAGGTGGTGACGGCGACGGCGATGCCGTCGTAGCTCTTGGCCGACTGGTTGCGGAAGGCGTTGCCGAGGGTGTCGGTGAAGACCAGGGTGCCGGAGACGAAGGCCACGCCGAGCATGACGGCGAGGACGGTCATCAGCAGCCTGGCCTTGTGCGAGAGCACATTGCGCAGGGCGGTACGGAACATGTCTGTCAGTCCTGGGAGAGGGAGGGGTTCCGGATGGGGTGGCGACGAGGTCCTGCCGGGAGTTCCCCGCCGTCCGCGCGGGGCGCGGAGGGGGGAACCGCGGACAGGACCCGGGGGCCCGGGGAGGGCCGGGGCTCAGCTGGTGCGGCCCTTGGCGTCGAACGCCTTCATCCGGTCCAGCACCCCGTCGGCGGTGGGGTGCATCATCTGGTCGACGATCGCGCCGTCCGCGAGGAAGACGACCCGGTCCGCGTAGGAGGCGGCCGCCGGGTCGTGGGTGACCATCACGACGGTCTGGCCCAGTTCACGTACCGAGTTGCGCAGGAAGCCGAGGACTTCGGCGCCGGAGCGGGAGTCCAGGTTCCCGGTGGGCTCGTCACCGAAGATGATCTCGGGCTGCGAGGCCAGGGCGCGGGCGACGGCGACGCGCTGCTGCTGGCCGCCGGAGAGCTCGGTGGGCCGGTGCTTCAGCCGGTCGGCGAGACCCACCATGTCGATGACCTTGCGCAGCCAGTCCTGGTCGGGCTTGCGGCCCGCGATGTCCATCGGGAGCGTGATGTTCTCCAGCGCGGACAGCGTCGGCAGCAGGTTGAACGCCTGGAAGATGAAGCCGATCTTGTCCCGGCGCAGCTGGGTGAGCTGCTTGTCCTTGAGGGACCCGAGCTCCGTCTCGCCGATGCGCACGGACCCGCTGCTGAAGCTGTCGAGGCCGGCGACGCAGTGCATCAGCGTGGACTTGCCGGAGCCCGAGGGGCCCATGATCGCGGTGAACTCGCCCTGCGGGAAGTCCACGGTGACCCGGTCGAGTGCCGTCACCTTGGTCTCACCCTCCCCGTAGACCTTGGACAGTTCCGTGGCGCGGGCGGCCACCGCGGTGGCGCGGTGAGCGGTGGACATGGTGGTCACGGGATTCTCCAGGGTCGGGTTCGTACGGGACGGGGGGCCCGCCCGACGGCCTCGCCGGGCGGCGGGGGCCCGGGGCAGGGGCACCGCTCCATCGTCTCCGCCGTTCGGCCTCGGGTCGTCACTCCCGGTGCCCGTTCCCGGGACAGCCTTGAGTCGCACCACCGGGGCCCGGCGTACGCCTGGGGTATGACACGGCCTACGGCCGGTCGGGCGGGGCCGTCGATCCGCGCGGGACGAGCCGGGCCGGCACGTCCTCGTAGCCGGCCGCCGTGCCGTGGACGACCAGGGACAGCAGGGTGCGTGCCGCGTGTGCTCCGTACGCGGGTATGTCGCGGTTCAGTGCGGTGAGCGGCGGCCGGACCACCCGGGAGAGCTGGGAGTCGTCCCAGGCGACGAGGGAGAGGTCGTCCGGCACGCGGAGTCCCATCTCCTGGGCCACGGAGAGGCCGGCCACGGCCATGATGTCGTTGTCGTAGAGGACGGCGGTGGGCCGCCGCGGGGAGCTGATCAGCCGTCGCGTCGCGTGCGCCCCGTCCTGGCCGGAGTAGTCGGTGTGGACGATGACCGGCTCGCCGAGCCCGAGTTCGGCGCAGACCTCGCGCTGGGCCCGGTCGCGCCGCTCGGTGTGGTCGAGGCCGCGCAGCCCCGCGACCCGGGCGACCGAACGGTGGCCCAGCGCGGTCAGATACGCGAGGGTGTCGCGGACCGCGGTGTGCTCGTCCGACCACACGGAGGGGAGCGCGCCGGCGGCCGAGGGGTGGCCGATGACCACGGCCGGCAGCCCCAGTCCGACGACGCCCTCGATCCGCGGGTCGGGGCTGCGCAGATCGGCCAGGAACACGCCGTCCACCCGGCCCTCGCCCCACCAGCGGCGGTATACGTCCAGTTCCTGCGCCGGATCGGGGACGACCTGGAGCAGCAGGGCGCAGCCCCGGGGCGCCAGTTCGCTCTCGATGCCGCTGATCAGCTCCATGAAGAACGGCTCCACGCCGAGCAGGCGGGCGGGCCGGCACAGGGCGAGGCCGACGGCGTCGGCGCGGGCGCCGGTGAGGGCGCGGGCGGCGCTGCTGGGCTGCCAGCCGATCTCCTGGGCGATGGCCTTGATGGTGGCGCGGGTCGTGGCCGAAACGCCGGGCCGGTCGTTCAGCGCATAGGACACCGCGACCTTGGAAACCCCGGCGCGGCGCGCTATGTCGGCGATGGTGGGGCGGTGTCTGGGCAATGCGACCTCGCTTAACCGGTTCGTATTACACGCACACCCTGGGGGTCGGTCCTCTCTCCACGAAGCTCCCTCACCGGAATGATGGTGGCCCAACTGTCCTTGAAAATAAAGGGGATGGGAGCGCTCCCGTTCCCTTGACATGCCCACTCGCCGGCCTTAGCTTCACGTCACTTACCCGGTTCAGTAACTCCGCTCGGCAGCGACGGCGGGGAGATGGAGGGACGATGGGGACGGGATTCCGGGGACGGATCGCGGCCACGCTCGCCGTGATCGGACTCGCCGCCACCGCGTGCACGGGGGGCGGCTCCTCGGCGGGCGGCTCCGGTGGCACGGGCGGTGGCGGGGGCGGCGCGCTCCCGCGCAACGAGACGCTCTACACCACCGGTACGCAGTGGGGGCCGCCGGCCAACTACAACCCCCTGCACAACTGGGACCACGCCACCGGCACCAAGGGCCTGGTCTACGAGACGCTGTTCCACTTCGACCCCAACGCGGGCAAGCTGACCCCCTGGCTGGCGGAGTCGGGCAGCTGGACCGGCGACAAGACGTACGAGGTCAAGATCCGCCCGGGCATCACCTGGTCGGACGGCAAGCCGCTGACCGCCAAGGACGTCGCGTACTCCTACGGGCTCGGCAAGATCGAGGCCTCGTCCTTCCACACCCTGTGGAGCTGGCTGTCGGACGCGAAGGCGGTGGACGCCACGACGGTCCGCTTCACCTTCAAGGAGGCCCGCTACCAGGAGTGGGACTTCACCCTCTACGGGCAGCCCGTCGTCCCCGAGCACATCTGGAGCAAGCGCTCCGAGAAGGACATCCTCGACGGCGTCAACGACAAGCCCGTCGGCTCCGGCGCGTACACGCTCAAGAGCCACTCCCAGGACCGGGTCGTGTGGCAGCGGCGCGACGACTGGTGGGGCGTCAAGGCGCTCTCCATGAAGCCGGCGCCCCGCTACATCGTCGACGTCTCCAACCCGAGCAACGAAGTGGTCATCGGGCAGCTGGGCCAGGGCCAGCTGGACCTCAGCAACAACTTCCTGCCCGGGGCCTCCTCGCTGGTCAAGAGCAAGAAGGTGGTGTCGTACTACGACAAGCCGCCCTACATGCTCTCCGCCAACACGGCCTGGCTGGTGCCCAACACCACCAGGAAGCCGATGAACGACGCGGCCTTCCGCCGGGCGCTCGCCGCCTCGGTCGACACCGGCAAGATCGTCAAGGGTGTCTACGGGGAGCTGGTCAAGCCGGCCAACCCGACCGGTCTGCTCCCGCAGTGGGACAAGTTCGTCGACCAGGACCTCGTCGCCGAGGAGGGCTTCACCTTCGACACCGACAAGGCCAAGCGGATCCTCGCGGACGCCGGGTACAAAGACACCGACGGCGACGGCCTCGTGGAGAACAAGGACGGCTCCAGGATCAGTCTGAAGCTGGCCGTGCCCACCGGCTGGACCGACTGGATGGAGGCCGCGAAGGTCATCGCCTCGTCCGCCAAGGCGGCGGGCATCGGCATCACCACCGAGTTCCCCGACGCCAACGCCCTCAACGAGACGCGCGGCAAGGGCGCCTTCGACCTCATCGTCAACAACGAACGCCAGCTGTCCAGCACCCCGTGGACGTACTACGAGTACATGTTCCAGCTGCCCGTCCAGAAGCAGCAGAACACGGTCAACTTCGGCCGCTACGAGAACAAGGACGCCTGGAAGCTCGTCCAGGAGCTCGGCGGGGTGAAGACGGACGACGTCGAGGGCATGAAGAAGGTCATCTCCAGGATCCAGGCGATCCAGCTCAAGGAGATGCCGGTCATCCCCCTCTGGTACAACGGCCTCTGGTCCCAGTCGACCACCGGCAGCTGGACGAACTGGCCCTCGGACGCCGCGGGTGCGCCCAAGTACGCGCCGGCGCTGTGGCGCAACTGGCTGGAGATGGGCGGCTTCGAAGCCCTCACCCAGCTGAAGCCCGCCAAGTGACACGGCCGTTCTGAGAAGGACCGGCCCCGCGCCGGTCCTCCTCCTTCCATGACCGCCCCGCCGTGCGCACGCCGCCCTGACCGCCGCTCGCACGGCGGGGCTCTCTCCGGGGAGCCCCCTTGCGCCGCTACTTCGCCCGCAAACTTCTGATCTACGCGCTGACGTTCGTCGTCGCCGTCACCGTGAACTGGATGATCCCGCGCTTCATGCCCGGCGATCCCGTCGCCGCCATGGTGTCCAGGGCCCGGGTCTCGCAGCCCGAGGCCGTCGAGGCCATGCGCGCCTACTACAACGACCTCTTCGGCTTCGACGAGCCCGTCTGGCAGCAGTACCTCCACTTCTGGGGCGCACTGCTGCAGGGTGACTTCGGGCTGTCCATCTGGGTGTTCCCCAAGCCCGTCGCCGACGTGCTGCTCGACGCACTCCCGTACACGCTGGGGCTGATGATCCCGGCCGTCCTGCTCAGCTGGTTCGTCGGGAACTGGGCCGGGGCACTGGCCGCCCGCCGCAAGGTGCTCGACAACACCGTGCTGCCGGCGGGCTACCTGCTGACCGCGATGCCGTACATGTGGATCGCCGTCATCCTCGCCTGGGCACTCGGCTCCAAGGCCGGATGGTTCCCGCTCTCCGGCGGCTACAGCCTCGACATCCAGCCCACCTGGTCCACCGCCTTCGCCGTCGACCTGCTCCAGCACTGGGTGCTGCCGTTCCTCTCGCTCTTCCTGGTCGCGCTCGGCGGCTGGGCCATCGGCATGCGCAACATGATCATCTACGAGCTGGAGTCCGACTACTCCTCCTACCTGTCGGCCCTCGGCGCACCGCAGCGGCTCATCCGCCGCTACGCCTTCCGCAACGCCGTGCTGCCGCAGATCACCGGCCTCGCCCTGCAACTGGGCGTCCTGGTGGCCGGGGCCCTGGTCACCGAGATCGTGTTCGCCTATCCCGGGCTCGGCTCGCTGATCCTGGCCGCCATCCAGAACCAGGACTTCTTCCTGCTCCAGGGCGCGTTCCTGTTCATCGTCATCGGCGTACTGATCGCCAACTTCCTCATCGACATCGTGTACGTCGTCGTCGACCCGCGGACCCGTACCGGCATGGCAGGAGGCCAGTCATGACTACCGTGCCCGAACCGGCCACCGAGCCCGGACCCGTGGCGGGGCCCGCGCCCGGGCCCGCGGCCGCCGCGGCCAAGCCCGGCCGCGAGACGCTGCACTACGCCGTGCGCAACCCCAAGCTCATCATCGGGTTCACCGTCGTCGTGCTGCTCCTGCTCGTCGGCATCATCGGCCCGCCGCTGCTCGACAGCGCCGACCCCAACGAGTACGTGGGCCCGCAGGCCGCGCCGCCCGACGGCACGTACTGGATGGGCACCACGACCTTCGGCCAGGACGTCTACGCCCAGTTCGTGCACGGGCTGCGCGCCACCTTCCTCGTCGGCGTCGTCGGCGGGGCCATCGCCGCCGTCATCGCGATGCTCGTCGGCTTCCTGGCCGGCTACCGCGGCGGAGCGGTCGACGAGATCCTCAACATGCTCACCAACGTGGTCCTGGTGCTGCCCGCGCTCGCCGTGCTGCTGATCATCAACGCCTACCTGGGGGTCCGCTCGGTCCCCGTCCAGGGGCTGTTCATCGGCCTCACCTCGTGGCCCTGGGCGGCGCGCGCCATCCGGGCGCAGACCTTCTCGCTGCGCACCCGGGAGTTCGTGGACCTGGCCCGGCTCAGCGGCAGCGGCACCTGGCGGATCGTCTTCCGCGAGATCGCGCCCAACATGAGCTCGTACCTCTTCATGATGTTCATCCTGCTCTTCGGCGGATCGGTGCTGATCGCCTCCTCGCTCGACTTCATCGGGCTCGGCCCCACCGAGGGCGTCTCGCTCGGCATGATGCTGCAGAGCGCCCAGCAGTGGAGCGCGCTCCAACTCGGCATGTGGTGGTGGTTCGTTCCCCCGGGCGCCGGGATCACCGCGATCGTCGGCGCGCTCTACGTCGCCAACGTCGGTCTCGACGAGGTCTTCAACCCGAAGCTGCGGGAGGCGTGAGCCATGACTTCCACCGTGACCGCTCCCGGAGAGGCCCTGAGCACATGACCCTGACCGTGACCGACCTCCGCGTCCACTACCGCACCCTGCGCGGCGAGGTCCGGGCCCTGGACGGCGTCTCCTTCGACCTGGCCGACGGGGAGATCCTGGGCCTGGCGGGCGAGTCCGGCTGCGGCAAGACGACGCTCGGCAAGTCGCTCATCCGCCTCGACGGCCGGATGCGGCACGCGGGCGGCACCGTCACCCTCGACGGCGACGACGTGCCCGTGGCCGACGACCGGGCGATGAACGCCTTCCGCTTCCACCGGATCTCGCTCGTACCGCAGTACTCCATGAGCGCCCTCAACCCGACCCGGCGCATCGGCCGCATGATCCGCGAACTGCTCGCCTCGCGCGGCGTCAGCGTGGACACCGCCGAACTGCACCGCCGCCTGGACCTGGTGGGCCTGGACCACGACATCCTGAACCGCTATCCGATCGAACTCTCCGGCGGCATGAAGCAGCGCACCGTCATGGTGATCTCCACGCTCCTCGACCCGTCCGTCCTCATCGCCGACGAGGTCACCTCGGCCCTCGACGTCTCCACCCAGCGGGCCGTCGTCGGCGCGCTCACCGGGCTGCGCGACAAGGGCCTGGTCACCAGCATGATCTTCGTGACGCACGACCTCGGCCTCACCTCGCACATCGCCGACTCGATCATGGTGATGTACGCGGGCAGACTCGCCGAGAAGGCCCCCACGAAGGTCCTGACGACCGCGCCCCGCCACCCCTACACCAAGCTGCTGCTCGGCTCGCTCCCCGAAGTCGGCGCCCGGTACGCCGACAAGCCGCTCAAGGGCATCGCGGGCGCCCCGCCCTCGCTGCTGAACCCCCCGGCCGGCTGCCGCTTCCGCGACCGCTGCCCGCTCGCCGACGAGCAGTGCGCCGAACAACCACCGGTCGTGGAGATAGCCCCCCGTCACTCCGTCGCATGCTGGAAGGCCTGATGCTGACCCTCGACCACGTCACCAAGACCTACCGCGCCGGAGCCTTCGGCGGCGGTTCCGTCACCGCGGTGGACCGGGTGTCCTTCACCGCCGAACCCGGCGAAGTCGTCTCCCTCATCGGGGAGAGCGGCAGCGGGAAGTCCACCATCGGCCGGATGATCCTCGGCCTGACCGGCGTCAGCTCTGGCAGCCTCACCCTGGACGGCCGCCCGGTCCGCCCGGGCAAGGACTTCTACCGCCGCGTCCAGGGCGTCTTCCAGGACCCCTTCTCCTGCTACAACCCCGTCTTCCGGGCCGACCGCGTCTTCTCCCTCGTCCGTCGCGCCTACCACCCGGGCGTGTCCGACACGGAGTGGGCCCACCGCGTCGAGAAGGCCGTACGGGACGTCCGCCTGGACCCCGGACAGGTGCTCGGCCGCTACCCGCACCAGCTCAGCGGCGGCCAGCTGCAACGCCTCCTCATCGCCCGCGCCCTCCTGCTCGACCTGAGCTTCCTGGTCGCCGACGAGATCACCAGCATGCTCGACGCCTCCACCCGCATCGACGTCCTCAACCTCCTGGCCGCCCTCAAGGAACGCGGCCTCGGCGTCCTCTACATCACCCACGACCTGGCTCTCGGCACCTACCTCGCCGAGAGGACCGTGGTGCTGCGCCGCGGCCGGGTCGTCGAGCGCGGCGACACCCAGAAGGTGTTCGGCAACCCGCTCCACCCCTACACCCGCACCCTGCTGGCCGCCGTGCCCCGGCTCAACACCCCGTGGGACCCGCCGCAGCCGCTGGAAAGCTGCGCCTTCCACGCGGGCGGCGGCGCCACGGACACGGATCTGTACGAGACCGAGCCGGACCACTTCGTCGCCTGCGCCCAGCTCCCCGACTGCGGAAGGACCTCCGCGTGACCCTTCGCCACCTGCCCCTGCACGACGGCTGGACGCTCACCGCCGAGAGTCCCGTGCCGCTGGGGCTCCCCGCGGGGGGCGTGCCCGCCACCGTGCCCGGCTGTGTCCACACCGACCTCCTCGCGGCGGGGCTGATCGACGACCCGTACCTGGACGACAACGAGAACCGGCTCGGATGGATCGGCCGCACCGACTGGACGTACCGGACCACGTTCGACTGGACCCCGGACGGGGACGACCACGCCGACCTCTGCTTCGACGGCCTCGACACCGTCGCCACCGTCCTGCTGAACGGCATCGAGGTGGGCCGCAGCGCGAACCAGCACCGCGGCCACCGCTTCCCGGTCCGCGCGGTGCTGGCCGAGGGCGCCAACACCCTCGACGTCCGGTTCACCGCCCCGTACACCTACGCCGAGGAGCTGCGCGAGCGGCTGGGCGACCGCCCCGGCGCGTATGCGGAGCCGTACGCCTTCCTCCGCAAGATGGCGTGCAACTTCGGGTGGGACTGGGGCCCGACGCTGGTGACCTCCGGCATCTGGCGGCCGGTCGCCCTGGAGACCTGGAGCGGGCCGCGGATCGCGTCGGTGACCCTGCTCCCGGATCTCGACGACGCGGGGGTGGCACGGCTGGCGGTCACGGTGGAGGTCGACCGGTCCGGCCAGGAGGCCCTCGAAGCCGTCGTGGAGGCCGCGGGCGAGCGGACCGCGTTCACCGTCCTCGCCGGTGAGGACCGGGCCACCGTGACCCTCTCCGTCCCCGGCGCGGCGCCCTGGTGGCCGCACAGCCACGGCGAGCAGCCCCTGTACGCCGTCACCGTCCGGCTCGGGGGGCAGGTCCGGCGGTTCAGGACCGGCTTCCGCGGCGTCACGCTGGAGCGGGAGGCGTTCCGCTTCGTCGTCAACGGCGAGCCCGTCTTCGTACGCGGCGTCAACTGGATCCCCGAGGACTGCTTCCCCTCCCGGCTCACCCGGCAGCGGATCTCCGACCGCCTCGACCAGGCGGTCGCCGCCGGCGTCAACCTGGTCAGGGTCTGGGGCGGCGGGCTCTACGAGAGCGACGACTTCTACGAGCTGTGCGACGAGAAGGGCCTGCTCGTCTGGCAGGACTTCCCGTTCGCCTGCGCCGCGTACCCGGAGGAGCAGCCGCTGTGGGACCAGGTGGCGGCGGAGGCCCGGGAGAACGTCACCCGCCTCGCCCCGCACCCCTCGCTCGTCCTGTGGTGCGGCAACAACGAGAACCTGGAGGGGCACGCCGACTGGGGCTGGCAGAAGGAACTGGGCGACCGGACCTGGGGGTACGGCTACTACCACGAACTGCTCCCCGCGATCGTCGCCGAGACCGATCCGACCCGCCCCTACTGGCCCGGCTCGCCCTACTCCGGCACACCCGACGCGCACCCGCAGGACCCGGCGAGCGGCACCGTCCACATCTGGGACGTGTGGAACCGCGCCGACTACCGCGCCTACGCCGACCGGGTGCCGCGCTTCGTCGCCGAGTTCGGCTTCCAGGGCCCGCCCGCGTACGCCACCCTGCGCCGCGCCGTCAGCGGCCCGCTGACCCCCGACGCCCCGCTCGTGGCCCACCACCAGAAGGCCGAGGACGGCAACGCCAAGCTGCTCCGGGGTCTGGGCGACCACCTGCCGCAGCCGGGTGCGGACTTCGACGACTGGCTCTGGCTCACCCAGCTCAACCAGGCCCGCGCCGTGGCGTTCGGCATCCGCCACTTCCGCTCGCACACGCCGTACTGCATGGGCACGATCGTGTGGCAGCTCAACGACTGCTGGCCGGTCGTCTCCTGGGCGGCCGTCGACGGGGACGGCCGCCGCAAGCCGCTCTGGTACGCGCTGCGGGCCGTGTACGCGGACCGTCTGATCGCCGTACGCGACGGAGCCGTGCACCTCGTCAACGACGCCCCCGCCGCATGGACCGGCACGCTCCGCCTGACCCGCCACGGCCTGGACGGGGCGGTCCTGGCCGAGGACGAGGTGGTGGTGAGCACGGCCGCGCGCTCGGTCACCCGGGTCCCGCTGCCGCCGTCGGTCGCCGAGCCCGCCGACCGGACCCGCGAACTGCTGGTCGCGTGCCTCGGCGACACCCGGGCGGTGGAGTTCTACGAGGAGGACACCCGCCTCGCGCTGCCGCCGGCCCGGTACGACGTCACGGTCACGGAGAGCGGGGGCACGGCGCCCGGCTACCGCGTCGAGGTGACCGCCCGCACCCTGCTGCGGGACCTCGCGCTCTTCCCCGACCGGCTGGACCCGGCGGCCGAGGTGGACGAGATGCTCGTCACGCTGCTGCCCGGGGAGAGCGCGGTCTTCACGGTCACGGGGGCCGTCCTGGCGGACCCGGACGCCCTGGGCGCGCACCCGGTGTTGCGCTGCGTCAACGACGTGGTCACCCGATAGGGGTGGCGCGGCCCTGGCGATCCATGGCGCGCCCCTGGCGAATCGGCTGTGCGGGTGCGGCGACTTTCCGTCAATCCGGATACGCGGCCGCCGGGCCCGCTACCCCGCCCGGGCATGTGACTATGCCTTCCACGTGTGCTGACACACCCTCAAGAGATCAATAAAATAGGACAACATCGAGCCACTGTCCGTCCGGTGGAGGGGTGCCCCCGGATAGGGTCATGTGCCAACGCGGAGCCGCGCGCCAGGCCCGGATGGTGGAATGCAGACACGGCGAGCTTAAACCTCGCTGCCCCTCGGGGGCGTACCGGTTCGAGTCCGGTTCCGGGCACCACCGCGCGCACGGGGGCGCGCGTGGGCCCGGGGGCCGGACGCCCGCCGCGGGACGACGTGATCGGCCGCCCTGATCCGCTCCCTCGGCGTTCGGGTGCCGCGGCTGACAGGGGCGGAAGGCGGGGGCGGGAGGCCGCGTGGGCGGCGGGCCGGTGAACTGCGCGGTGGAAGTGGCGGGGCCGACGGTTTCCCGCCTCGCCCCCGTCCCGTAGCCGTCCGGTGAGCACGGGTGACGCGCTGCGGACATTCATGGCCGGGCGTGGAGGCGGAATCCCCTGGCCGGTCGTCCTGGGGCCGCGCGGCCGGCGACCGGCGTTGGGCCCGTTCGCCACGTTCCGTAGCCTCCCGTGTGCGGAAAGATGTCCGACTGGGCCCACTGCCCGGCACGCGGGCCCTGTCGGCCCACAGCTCCCGCGATCGGGGCCCTGATTTGGGCCCACGGGCCCGTGCCGCCACAGGTGCACCTCCCCTAGCCTCCCTGCCCTAAGGCCATACGGGAGGGCAAGCCATGCGGCGGACCAGGTGTCGGGAGACCATACCCAGCAGCAGACGGGGTGACAGGGGCGCCACCGCGTTCGAGTACCTCGGCACGATCCTGGTCGTCGTGTCCCTCATCGGCGGTATGGCGGTGGCCGGCCTCGGCGGGCAGATCACCAACAAGATCCAGTGCCTCGTCTCGTCGCTCGGCGGCGGCAGCGCCGGGTGCGGCACCGGCAAGGGCGGCGAGGCCGGCGGCGATCCCAACGCCGAGTTCGAGCCCCTCACCTGCGCCACGGTGACCAGGTCCGGCACCCAGGGCGGCAAGTTCGGCGTCTCGTTCGAAACGCTCGGTATCGAATTCGGCGGCGAATTCGGCTTCGAGGAGACGACGACCAAGGCGAAGACGGACGTCAACAAAGACGGCAAGATCGACGACAAGGACGAGCAGGTCTCGCTCACCTTCACGGACGCCGGCTCGGTGAAGGGCACCGAGAAGCCCAAGGCCCGCGTCAAGATCGGCAACGTGGGCAAGGACAAGGTGGAGATCGGCGCCGGTCTCACCGTCACCACGGGCGACACCTGGGTCTTCGACAGCCAGGAGGAAGCGGACCAGTTCCGCAAGGACCTCGAGGAGTACAAGAAGCTCAGCCGGCTGAACAAGCTCTCCAACCTCAGCCCGATCGTCGGCGGTTCGACCGAGATCGCCAGCTGGTTCGGCAAGGGGCCGAAGGCCAAGGAGAGCCGCCTCAAGCAGAACATCGAGGACAGGCTCGGCAACAAGCACATCACCACGCAGAAGATCAGCCTCGAAGTCGCCGCCCAGGCCGGCTTCCAGTTCGGCGCCGGGATGAACACCCCCGACACGACCAACCCGGACGGCACGACCACCCCGGCACCGAAGCCCGGCGCCACCGTCGAGGCCGGCCTCAAGATCTCCGAGGCCCAGGAAGTCACGCTGACGCAGAACCACATCAACAACACCGACGCGTACACCTACCAGGCCAAGGCCACCGGAGGCGCGTACGCGAAGGGCGAGGCCGGTCCCGCGAAGGCGGGCGCTGAGGCCGCGGGTTCGGCGGCGGGCGCCATCACCGTCACGGTCGACAGCAAGACCGGCAAGGTGAAGAGCATCACGATGACGCGGACGCTGGAGGGCAAGGCCGAGGCCAACGCGGGCCTCAAGGGCGACGTCAACGGCAACAAGAAGGGCGGCGGGACGACCACTCAGGTCGTCACCACCACCGTCCCCCTGGACGACAAGAACATGTCCCAGGCCGAGTCCGACGCCATCAAGGCCCAGCTCTTCTCCGGCCAGGGCATGAACAGCGCCTTCACCTACCTGTTCACCGGAACGCCGGTGCCGACCAAGGACCCCGGCGCGGGCGACCCGTTCGGCCACTACGCGTTCCACCACGGCCAGGTCAGCAAGCAGGAGTACGACGGATCGTCCTCGTCCGAGGAGATCGGCCTCGACATCAACCTGGAGATCGCCGGGATCAACGGCGCCTACACCACGTCCGAGTCGGAGAAGAACCTGACGAAGGCCGAGTTCCTCGGGGCTCCCTCCGGTGGCCAGCGCTCGTTCTTCCCCTACAGCTACTGTGCCAAATGACCCACAGGTACCAGGAGGAGACGATCATGACCAAGCTTTCCGTCCGGCGGACGGTACGGGTTGTCGCCGTCACGACCGCCGTCCTCACCGCCGGTCTGACGCTCGCCGCTTGCGGCGGCGGCAAGGGCTCGGACACGGCCGCGCCCGCCGCGCCCAGCGGCTGGAAGAAGCTCTCAGGGCCCACGGTGTCGCTCGCCTACCCGCCCGGCCTCACCGAGCAGAGCAAGGCGGAGCGCGGCAAGCTCAACGACGCCGCGGCCCTGCAGAGCGAGGGGGACCGGCCGACCGTGAAGGTGTCGATCCAGAGCGGCTTCGCCAACGCCTCCACCGGTGACGACGCCGCCTCGGTCGGCCGGGCCCTCCTCATGGCGACCACCGAGGTGAAGGGCACGAAGAACGCGGACATCGAGGGTGCGAAGGATGCCAAGCGCATCGACTTCACCTACACCGGCACGGGCGTGCCCCAGTCACCCCCGAAGGGCGCGAAGGTCGACGGCGTGGTCATCACGGGCGTCGACTCCGAAGGAAAGATCTACTCCGTCCGCATCGACGCCCAGGAGGGCAAGCTCAGCGACGCGGACCGGACGAAGATCGTCGACAGCATCCAGGTGAAGTAGCAACCCGAGCCCCCGGCAACGACGAACAGGCAGCCGAATGTCCAGATACGACGCACACCGCGGGTACGGTTCCGCTCCCCACGACCGGCCGCGCCTGATGAACTTCATGCTGCCCTGGGCCGCGGGCATCGTGGTCACGCTGGTGACGCAGGTGGTCCTCGCGGTCCTCGTCTGGGACGTCATCACGGGCGACGACGTCTCCCGCATGGCCTCACCGGTCCGCACCGTCCTGCTGCTGCACCTGCCCTCCGCCGCCTGTATCGCCCTGGGCGTCTGGGCCGCGGCGGCCGTACACCAGGGGGCGTCACGGGAGTCGCGGGTCCGGCACTCCCTCGCGGCGTTCGCCCCGGCCGTCGTCCTCCAGCTGGTGATCTTCTTCTCCCAGGGAAGCGATCTCACCGTCCTCACGTTCCTGGTGCAGCTGGTGGTCCTGGTGGTTGGGTGTGCGGTGGGCTTCCTCGTCGACAGGCTGCGCAACGGTTAGAAGGTTTCCATGGACACCTCGCTCGTCATCACCGGTGTGGTCGCGCTGGCGGCGCTCAGATCCCTGGGCCGGACCGTCCGGCAACTGCGCGGCGTACGCTCCGGCGTGACGGCCCCGGCCCGCTGCGTCCGGGTGGACGAGCGCGACTCGGCGACGGGCTCGTCGGGCGACCGGCGGGCCTGGCACGTCTTCGCGTTCACCGCGCAGAACGGGCAGTGGGTCGAGTTCCGGAACACCGGCACCAAGCGCTTCCACGAAGGCGCGCGGGTGACGGTCCGCTACGACCCCGCCGACCCGCACCGGACGGCGACCCTGGCGGCCAGCCCGCGCGCCGCGCTGACGGAGGGGGCCCTCTCCCTGCTGCTGATGGGGCTGGTGCTGCTGATGTTCCTCACGGACTTCCCGGAGAACCTGTTCGGCTGACCGGCTGTTCCCCCGACTGTCAGTCCCCTCTGGTCTGATGAGTCCGGAGGCAAGAGGGACGCAATCGACGACGCACACGCGGAGGCGGAACATTGGGCACGTGGGGCGCGGGCAACTTCGACAGCGACACGGCGGCGGACCATCTCGGGGACCTGGCCGGCCGGCTGACAGCCGAGGTGACGGAGGCCATGGCCGGCGACCCGGTGGGGATCGAACCGGACGAGTACGGGGGCGTGACCGTCCCCTGCAACCTCGAACTGCTGCTCGTCCTGGACCGGCAGGGCTGGGTGGGCGTGACCCTTCCGCCCCCCGAGGTGATCCGGAGCTGGCAGGAGAAGTTCCTGGCGGTGTGGGAGGCGACGATCGACGGGCTGGAGCCGAAGCCCGCGTACAAGGAGGAGCGCAGGGCGGTGCTCAACGAGACGTTCGAGCGCCTGGCGGAGGCGTCGGCGGCGGCTGCGGCGTAGCGGCGGCCCTGCGGACCGCCGCGGAACCGGGAGGACGAGGAGAGTGCCGCATGGCTGATGACCTGGCTGTCGACGGGGTGCTGACCCGTCTCGTCCCGGCCGCCGAGGGCGACCTGGACCTGCTGGCCGCATGGTTCGCCACCCCGGCATTCGTCGAGCACTGGGGCGGGGTGCCGCAACCGCGTGCGGTGGTGGCCGAGAAGTACGTGGGGAGGCGCCGGCCCCGCGTGGAGTCGTACCTCGTGCTGTCGCGGGAAGAGCCGGTGGGGTATGCGCAGTACTGGCATGCCGACGCGGCGGACGAAGGCGGCATCGACCTGGTGCTCACGCCGGAGGCGCGGGGCCGGGGCCTCGGTCCGGACGCCGCGTGCGCGCTGGTCACGCACCTGTTCGGCCGACTCGGGTGGCGGCGCGTGACCGTGGACCCGGTGGCCGGCAACGCCCGCGCCGTACGCGCATGGGAGAAGGCGGGCTTCCGGCAGGTGTCGTGCGAGGACGGCCGGCTCCTCATGGAGCGCCGCGCCGACGACTGAACCCGGGCAGACCGTCACCCGTGGCCGGGCCGGCCGGGGAGAAAAGCCTTTGGGCGCGGACCCGGCTCCCCGGCAGAGTGGCTTCGTGACCGGGACAGAGGGAAAGACGGGCCGGGAAGCCGACCGCAAGAAGGACCTGCACGTGTATCTGCAGGACGCGCGTGACGCGTTCCTGTGGAAGCTCGAAGGGCTGTCGGAGTACGACATCCGCCGGCCCGTGACCGCCACCGGCACCAATCTGCTGGGGCTGGTCAAACACGTCGCCGGGGCCGAGGCCTTCTACTTCGGTGAGGTCTTCGGGCGTCCCGTGGACGCGCCCGCGCTCTGGATCACCGGTGAGGCCGAGCCGAACGCGGACCTGTGGGCGAAGGCCGACGAGACGCGCGAGGAGACCGTCGCGGGCTACCGCCGGGTGTGGGCCCACTCCGACGCGACGATCGACGCGCTGGACCTCGATGCGGCCGGCCGCCTTCCCGGGGGAGGGGAGCTGACGCTCCACCGCGTCCTCGTCCACATGGTCGCCGAGACCCAGCGCCACGCGGGCCACGCCGACGTCGTCCGCGAGCTGGTCGACGGGGCCACGGGCCAGCGGGAGCGGGGGCGCAACATGGCGCCCGGAGACGCGGCCTGGTGGGCGGCCCACCGGGAGCGGGTGGAGCGGGCGGCCCGGGAGGCCGTCGCGACGGATCCCAGCTTCCGTCGGTAAGGCTCCCTGCCCACTGTCAGCCCTCGCTGGGGGCCAGGCCCGGTGACCCGGTGGGGGGCCGGAGAAGGCCGCGGACGGGTCGAAAAATCCGTCCCGTTCCCCGCGCCTGCGCCCTTACGATGGGCCGATGGTGTCGATCAAGCAGGTCCAAATCACCTTCGACTGCGTGGAACCCGTGCGCGTCGCCCGCTTCTGGGCCGAGGTGCTGGGGTATGTCGCGTCCCTACCCGAGGGCTTCGACAGCTGGGACGCGTTCGACCGGGCCCAGGTCCCCGGCCGGCCGGGGCCGGCGGACGCGGCGTGCGCCGATCCGTCGGGCGCGGGCCCGCGGCTGTACTTCCAGCGCGTTCCCGAGGGCAAGGTCGTCAAGAACCGGGTGCACCTCGATGTGCGCGTCGGCACCGGACTCGTGGGTGAGGCGCGCCTGGCCGCACTCGAGGCCGAGTGCGCACGGCTGCTCCCGCTCGGCGCCGTACGCGGACAGCTCCTGGTCGCCGACGAGGAGAACGAGTCGTGCCTCGGGATGCAGGACGTCGAGGGCAACGAGTTCTGCCTCGACTGAGCGGCCGCACACGCGGCAGCGCTGTCAGGCGGTGGCCGGCGCCGCGCCGTACTCCTCGTCGGTGACCGGGGTCAGCCAGTGCACCACGTCGTGGTCGGCGTCGCCCTCGTTGATGGCCAGGTGGACCATCAGCCGGTTCGGCGCCGCGCCGTGCCAGTGCTCCTCACCGGCCTCGAACAGCACGCGGTCGCCGGGCCGGATGACCTCGACGGGGCCGCCCCGGCGCTGGCACAGGCCGACCCCCTCGGTGACGAAGACGGTCTGGCCCAGCGGGTGGCGGTGCCAGTGGGTGCGTGCCCCGGGCATGAAGTGCACCAGCGAGGCGGTGACCCGGGACGGGGCGGGGGCGGCGGCGACGGGGTCGATGTAGACATCGCCGGTGAACCAGTCGGCGGGGCCCTTGAGGGTGTCGACGGAGCTTCGGGTGATCTGCATGGGGCTTCCTCGGCAGGTGTCGGGGGGCGGGTGGCGGGGGCGGTGCGTCAGGGCTTGAGGAGGGCCTTGACGGCGCGGCGTTCGTCCATGGCCCGGTAGCCCTCGGCGACCTGGTCCAGCGGCAGGGTGAGGTCGAAGACCTTGCCCGGGTCGATCCGGCCCGACAGGACCCGGTCGATCAGGTCGGGGAGGTACCGGCGCACGGGGGCGGGCCCGCCGCGCAGGCCGACGTGGGAGAAGAAGAGCTCCTGGCCGTCGACGGACACCTCGTGGGGGACGCCGACGAAGCCGACGTTGCCGCCGGGGCGCGTGGAGTGCAGGGCCTGCCCCATGGCCTGTGCGGTGCCGACGCACTCCAGCACGGAGTCGGCGCCGATGCCGCCGGTGAGGTCCTTGATCCGGGCGACGCCCTCGCCGCCGCGCTCGGTGACGATGTCCGTGGCGCCGAACTCGCGCGCCAGCTCCTGACGGGAGGCGTGCCGCGACATCGCGATGATGCGCTCCGCGCCCATCTCCCTGGCCGCGATCACCGCGGAGAGGCCGACCGCGCCGTCGCCGACGACCACGACGGTCGAGCCGGGCCCGACCTCGGCGGCGTCGGCCGCCCACCAGCCGGTGCCCATGACGTCGGAGACGGCCAGCAGGCCGGGCCACAGTTCCTCGCCGGGCACCTCGTCGGTGGCGACCAGGGTGCCCTGGGCGTTGGGGATGCGCACGTAGTCCGCCTGGCAGGTGCTCATGAACTCGCGGTGCAGGCAGTTCGACTGGAAGCCGTTGCGGCAGTTCGCGCAGGTGTTGTCCGAGGTCGCGAACGAGCCGACGACGAACTGCCCGGGCCTGACGGAGGTGACCTCGCTGCCGACCTCCTCGACGAAGCCGACGTACTCGTGCCCCATCGGGTGCGGGTCGCCTATGGGCTCCAGGCCGCGCCAGGCCCACAGGTCGGAGCCGCACACCCAGGTGACGGCCGTGCGGATGACCGCGTCGGTCGGGTGGAGGATCTTCGGGTCGTCCAGGGTTTCGAAGCGGACGTCGCCGGGGGCGTGGATCACTGCGCCGCGCATGAGGGTTCCTTACGTGTCGAGGCGAGGGCACCGGGGGTGCCGGGCCGCCGGGTGCGGTCCCCGGCCCGGCGGCGGGCGGCGGGAAGCCGCCGCCCGGGGGGCCGGTGGCGGGCTCACTTGCCCGTCCGCCTTCACGGCCGGACAAAAAGCACCACGTCCTCCTGGTAACCCGCTCTCCGCGCGCTCAGCGAGTCACCAGGGAGAGGTGTACCGGCAGTACACCCCTGCTTCCGCGCCCGGGACGTACCGTCGATGGCGTGGACAACAGTCGAGAGGTCCGTGAGTTCCTCACGTCGAGGCGAGCCAGGATCACCCCCGAGCAGGCCGGGATGCCCTCGGGTCCCCGGCGGCGCGTCCCGGGCCTGCGCCGCAGCGAGGTCGCGGCCCTGGCGGACGTGAGCGTGGAGTACTACGCCAAGCTGGAGCGCGGCCACCTCGCCGGCGTTTCCCCCGCCGTCCTGGAGGCCGTCGCCCGCGCCCTGCGGCTCGACGACGCCGAGCGCGCCCACCTGCTGCTTCTGGCCCGGGCCGCCGACGGCTCCGACGCCCTGAGCCGCCCGCGCCGCCGCCCCGCCCGGCAGTGGACGGCGCACCGCAGCCTGCAGTGGACGCTGGACGCGATCACGGCGGGACCCGCCTTCGTGCGCAACGGCCGCATGGACATCCTGGCGACCAACCAGCTCGCCCGCGCGTTCTACAGCGACGTCTACGCCGCACCCGACAACCAGGCGAACCTCGCCCGCTTCCAGTTCCTGGACCCCGCCTCCCGCCCCTTCTACCCCGACTGGGACCAGGCCGCGGACGTCGTCGTCGCCATCCTGCGCACCGAAGCCGGCCGCAACCCCCACGACAAGGACCTCCACGACCTCGTCGGCGAGCTGTCCACCCGCAGTGACGCGTTCCGCACACGCTGGGGCGCCCACAACGTCCGCCACCACGGCACCGGCACCAAGCGCTACCACCACCGGGCCGTCGGGGGACTGACCCTCGCCTACGAAGGTCTCGAGATGACCGCCGAACCGGGCCTCACCCTCACCGTCTACACCGCCGAACCCGCCTCCCCCTCCGAAGAGGGCCTGCGGCTGCTCGCTTCCTGGGCCGCCACCCAGGAGGCGCCGGCCCCGCCGGGCGCCAGGAGCGGAAAGATCCTCCCCTGGCACTAGGCGGATTGTTTTGCCTAGCCATTACTCTTGTTCCAAGGCCACGCTGGGTGGCCATGGAGGAGTGAGATGAGGAGCAGCAACCCGGTCTTCTCGCGACGGGGCTTCAGCCGCGACAACGGGCACGCGGGCTTCACCGCGGCACCGCAGGCCGGGGCCCCCGCAGCGGGTGCCAACCCGTACGCACAGGGCACCGCCCCGAACCCGTACGCCACCAACCCCTACGCCCAGCAGGACACCCGGTTCGACGCCCCGCAGGCGCCGGCGCGCTCCGGCGCGATGACGATCGACGACGTCGTCACGCGCACGGCGATCACGCTTGGCACGGTCGTGCTCGGCGCCGCGGCCGCCTGGGCCCTGCTGCCGGTCGACGAGGCCAACCTGGGCAAGTCGTACGGCATCGCGATCGGCGCCGCGCTGATCGCCTTCGTGCTGTCGCTGGTCCAGTCCTTCAAGCGCAAGCCCGTCCCCGCGCTGATCATCTCGTACGCGGCCTTCGAGGGTGTCTTCCTCGGAGTGATCTCCAGCGCGGTCAGCACGTACATCGGGCCGGGCGTCGTGATGCAGGCGGTGCTGGGCACCATGTGCGTCTTCGCCGGTGTGCTGCTCGCGTACAAGATGCGCTGGATCCGCGTCACCCGCCGGTTCTACGGCTTCGTGATGGCCGCCGCCATGGGCTTCATGCTCCTGATGGTGGTCAACCTGCTGTTCGCCGTGTTCGGCGGCGGTGACGGTCTGGGCTTCCGCAGCGGCGGCCTCGGCATCCTCTTCGGCGTCATCGGCATCGTCCTCGGCGCGTGCTTCCTGGCTCTGGACTTCAAGCAGGTCGAGGACGGCATCGCGTACGGCGCCCCGCGCGAGGAGTCCTGGCTGGCGGCCTTCGGCCTCACCATGACCCTGGTGTGGATCTACCTGGAGATGCTGCGCCTGCTGTCCATCCTCAGCGGCGACGACTGACCCGGGCGACCGGACCCGTGCAGCGGCCCGCAGGCTCCGAGGAGGAGCCTGCGGGCCGCTGCCGTTGTACGCGGACGGGGGGCGGTGCCCTCCCGCGCTAGAGCAGCTTGCGGGCCGCTCTTCTCAGGTCGTACTCGTGGATGAGTGCCTTCGCGTGGCCGTAGGCGAGGTCGTGTTCGCTCCGCAGCCAGCTGACCTTCTCCTCGAAGCGGAGAGCGGGCCCGTCCTCCACGGTCCGGAGCCAGTCGGAGATCTCACGACCGGTGCAGTGCGGGATTCTGGAGAGCAGGTTGCGATGGGTCTCTTCGGACAGGACTTGTGACATCGGCGCCTCCGACGCGTTGAGCGCGTTGCTGGTCCTTCCCGACACCGTGCCCGAGCGACGGCCCGTTGGCAACCATGCGGGAGGGGCGCGTAGGGTCGCGGGGTGCTCGATACGACGCCCCTGATCACCGCCGTGGACCGATTCGCCGACCGGCTGCGCTCGGCCCCGCAGAGCAGGCTGCAGCGCGGAGCGGCGGCCGAAGGACTGGCCGCGGCCAGGGAGCTGGCGGTGCGGGCCCAGCGCGTCGAGGCGCCCGGCCGGGAGCCGCGGATCATGCCGGACGCCGGGATCTTCGCCATCGGCGATCAACTCGCCGTCGCGGGGCGGGATCTGGCCGTGGCACTGGAAATGGCCCCGTCCGTGGAGCTGGACGAGGCCGTGCGGTTCGTCGAGGAAGCGGCGGCGCGGGCGTTCGCGTAGGCGGTGCGCGCCGGGGTGAGCGCGCCTCCCGAAGGGGGCGCGAGGGACGGCGGCAGCGGCCGGCGAGGCCGCTGTGCCCCGGAGCGGGGCCGGAGACCGGTCCCGCGGGCTAGAAGCTCGCGATGACCCGGTCGGCCAGTATGTAGACGTTGTCCGTGCCGCACGAGAACGTCAGGGCGTACGCGCCGGAGACGCCGGAACCGCCCAGGAGCACGGGGTGTTCGCCGGCCCGCAGCGCCGCGGCCAGCTGCTCGGCCGTCTCGCGGTGGCCGGGGGTCATACAGAGCGTGGTGCCGTCGGCGAAGACGTACACGTCGAGCGTGCCGAGCGGGCCGGGGCGCACGTCGGAGAGTTCCGTCCGGCTGTCGGCCAGCTCCTCCAGGCGGTTCACCGTGCGCTCGTGGTCGGTGACGACGGGCGTCTGCACCGGCACGAAGTCGGGGTGCGAGGGGTGACGGCGGCGCGCCGCGGCCAGCTCGGGGGAGTCCTCCGCGAACTCGGCCGTCTCCGGGAGCTCGGCCATGTCGGCCAGTTCCGTCAGCTCGGCCAGCTCCGTCAGTTCCTCGAACGCCTCGGTGGCGTCGAGGTCCATCGCATCGAGCCCGGCGAAGTCGCTCTGGCGCGGCATGAAGAACGGGGCGTCCTCGCCCAGTCCGGCCAGCCCGCCCAGCAGGGACGGGGCGGCGGCGTCGCGCGCCTCCTGCGTGGCCCAGAAGGCCCGGGCCTCGGCGAGCTCACGCTCCCGCTCCTCGGCCAGCGCCTCGGCGACCGCCGCGCGTATTTCCGCGACAGGGGTGGCGTCGTGACGGCCCTGAGCGGGTACGGCAGCACTGTGGGCGCGGTTGTCGGCCAGCTCCCGCCGGAGGGCGGCGACCTGCTGACGCAGCCCGTGAGCGGCGTGCAGAGCGGCAGCGCCCACGGCCGTGGCAGCGGCGGTGGTCAGCAACAGGGCAAGAGGCATGGCGCTCACTGACATACTCCCGGTTTCAATCGATCCCCCGACTTCCTACATCAGCTTGTCCTGTACCGGCACCCTGTGTCAGTGCATTACGTCACGAATTGGACAGGTCTTTGGGCCCGGGGTTTCACCCTGGTACGGGTGTGACCTGCGGGTATGACTCTCCCCCAGGAGATAGGTCACATCCTGGGGGAGATTCGGTCACGTTCGGGGCTCGGAACCGGCCACTGCGTCCGGCCGGAGGGCCGGAAGCCGGTGTGGGCCCGGCGGGGGCCGATGCCCGGTGAGAGCGCACATGCGGAGAGTCACCGGGAAGACGGGGTCACGGGGGCGGCGCGCCGCCCCCGACCGCCGGCCGGTCTCAGCTCAGGCGCTCGATCACCATCGCCATGCCCTGGCCGCCGCCCACGCACATGGTCTCCAGGCCGAACTGCTTGTCGTGGAACTGCAGGCTGTTGATCAGCGTGCCGGTGATGCGGGCGCCGGTCATCCCGAAGGGGTGGCCGACGGCGATGGCCCCGCCGTTGACGTTGACCTTGTCCAGCGGCAGGCCCAGGTCGCGGTAGGACGGGATCACCTGGGCGGCGAACGCCTCGTTGATCTCCGCCAGGTCGATGTCGTCGATCGTCAGCCCGGCGCGCTTCAGCGCCTGCTTGCTCGCCTCGACCGGTCCGTAGCCCATGATCTCGGGGGAGAGGCCGGAGACGCCGGTGGAGACGATCCGGGCCAGCGGGGTCAGGCCCAGCTCGCGTGCCTTGGTGTCCGACATGATCACGAGCGCCGCGGCGCCGTCGTTGAGCGGGCAGCAGTTGGCCGCGGTGACCAGTCCGTCGGGGCGGAAGACCGGCTTCAGGCCCTGCACGCCCTCCAGCGAGACGCCCGCGCGCGGACCGTCGTCCTTGGAGACCACCGTGCCGTCCGGGGTCGTCACCGGGGTGATCTCGCGCTCCCAGAAGCCGTTCTTCAGGGCTTCCTCGGCGAGGTTCTGCGACCGTACGCCGAACTCGTCCATGTCCTGACGGGTGACGCCCTTGATCCGTGCCAGGTTCTCCGCCGTCTGCCCCATCGCGATGTACGCGTCCGGAACCAGGCCGTCCTCGCGCGGGTCGTGCCAGCTCGCGCCGGACTCCGCGGCGCGGGCCGCCGTGCGGGCCTCGGCGTCGGCGAAGAGCGGGTTGCGGGTGTCCGGGAGGCTGTCGGAGTTGCCCTTCGCGAACCGGGACACCATCTCCACGCCGGCGGAGATGAAGACGTCGCCCTCGCCGGCCTTGATGGCGTGCAGCGCCATGCGGCTGGTCTGCAGGGAGGACGAGCAGTAGCGCGTGACCGTACAGCCGGGAAGGTGGTCCATCCCCATCTGCACGGCGATGATGCGGCCCAGGTTGTTGCCCTGCTCGCCGCCGGGGAGGCCGCAGCCGAGCATCAGGTCGTCGATGTCCTTCGGGTCCAGCTCGGGGACCTTGGCGAGGGCGGTCTGGATGATCGTGGCGGTCAGGTCGTCCGCGCGCAGGTCCTTCAGCGAACCCTTGAAGGCCCGGCCGATGGGCGAACGGGCAGCAGAGACGATCACGGCTTCGGGCATCACGCGGCTCCATGAGGGCTGGAAGGCTGTCTGGCAGGACTGCTCTGGAAGTTACCCGGACGTACTGCTGAGGTCACCCGACAGGGCGTGTGATGCGGGCCTCTTTTCTAAGCAACCGCTCAGTTCGCCTGCGGAGAGGTCCGCCGGGCCCGCCCGGAACCCCCTCAGGCGTGCCTCGGCGAGGTGTCCGTGCCGGTGCCGGGGCGCCGCTCCACCCGCGTCGAGCCGCCCGCCTCCCCGTGCATCTCCGGGTGGGGGTGCGGGTGCGGCTCCGTGGCCGGGGGCAGGCGCCGCCGCCTGCGGTGCTTGAGCAGCGCCCAGGGCGCCCGGGCCCCCGTGACCTCCGTACCGGCCTCCTTGGCCGCCTGGGAGGCCGCCTTGGCCACCGGCAGCATGTCCTCCCGCCGGGCGCCGTCCAGCCGGTCGGTCTCCGGCCACAGTCCCAGCACCGCGCAGAGCGTCGGCAGCAGCGCCATCGCGGCCGTCGCGTAGCCCTCCGCCGACGGGTGGTAGTTGTCCGGGCCGAACAGCTCCCGCGGGTTCGCCTCGAACTCGGGGCCCAGCAGGTCGCCCAGCGACACCGTGCGCCCGCCCTGCTCCACCGAGCCGATCGTCTGCGCCGCCGCCAGCTGCCGGCTCACCCGCCGGGCCATCCACCGCAGCGGCTGGTAGACGGGCTCGATCGTGCCCAGGTCCGGGCAGGTGCCCACGACGACCTCGGCGCCCGCCGTACGCAGCCTGCGCACCGCCGTCGTCAGGCACCGCACCGACTGCGTGGCGGGCATCCGGTGGGTCACGTCATTCGCGCCGATCATGATCACGCATACGTCGGGCGTCCGGGCCGGGTCCGCGAGCAGCAGCGAGACCTGTCGCTCCAGGTCGTCCGAACGGGCGCCCGGCTGCGCGACGTTCCGCAGGTCCACCGGCCGCTCCGACACCGCCGCGAGCCCCGAGGCGAGCAGCGCCCCCGGGGTCTGCCCGGCCCGGCGTACCCCCTGCCCCGCCGCCGTGGAGTCCCCGAGGAGCCCGAGGCGCAGCGGTTCGGCGGGGCCGGTGAACGCCACCCCGTACCGTCCGTCCGCACTCGGCGGGACCGGTGCGGTGCCGCCCCCCACCTGCCGCTTCGCCAGCTGGACCTCCGCCAGCAGGACGCCTGCGGCCGCGGCGCCCAGCAGCCCGATGCTGCCACCGCCGTAGGCCGCGCCCGCCGCGATCCGCCGTGCCACCCTTGCCCTCGACACAGTCCGGTCCACCTCCTCGTGGCCTTACGGCCTCACCCAAACCGTCGTACCGCCGTACACAGAGCTACCTGCCCCCAAGGGACCGTCGTTCAATCGCTTCGCCCAATCTCGTGCCCGTACGCATACTCTTGCGGCACCATCTCGGAGACCCCGGAGTACACGGTGCAATTCCACGATTCGATGATCAGTCTCGTAGGCAATACCCCGCTGGTGAGGCTGCGCAGTGTGACGGCCGGCATCCAGGCGACGGTCCTGGCCAAGGTCGAGTACTTCAACCCCGGCGGATCGGTCAAGGACCGGATCGCCCTGCGCATGATCGAGGCCGCCGAACAGAGCGGCGAGCTGAAGCCCGGCGGCACGATCGTCGAGCCCACCAGCGGCAACACGGGCGTCGGCCTGGCGATCGTCGCGCAGCAGAAGGGCTACAAGTGCATCTTCGTCTGCCCGGACAAGGTGTCCACGGACAAGATCAACGTGCTGCGCGCCTACGGTGCCGAGGTCGTCGTCTGCCCCACGGCGGTCGACCCGGAGCACCCGGACTCGTACTACAACGTCTCGGACCGGCTGGTCCGTGAGACGCCGGGAGCCTGGAAGCCCGACCAGTACTCGAACCCGAACAACCCGCGCTCCCACTACGAGACCACCGGTCCCGAACTCTGGGAGCAGACGGACGGGAAGATCACCCACTTCGTGGCGGGGGTCGGCACCGGCGGCACGATCACCGGCACCGGCCGCTACCTGAAGGAGGCGAGCGGCGGCGCCGTCAAGGTCATCGGCGCGGACCCGGAGGGCTCGGTCTACTCCGGCGGCTCCGGCCGGCCGTATCTGGTCGAGGGCGTCGGTGAGGACTTCTGGCCGTCGGCGTACGACCGGACCGTCACCGACGAGATCGTCGCCGTGTCCGACAAGGACTCCTTCCAGATGACCCGCCGGCTCGCCAAGGAGGAGGGGCTGCTGGTCGGCGGTTCCTGCGGCATGGCGGTCGTCGGAGCCCTGGAGGTCGCCCAGCGGCTCGGGCCCGAGGACGTCGTCGTCGTCCTGCTGCCGGACAGCGGCCGCGGCTACCTGAGCAAGATCTTCAACGACGAGTGGATGGCCGACTACGGCTTCCTGGAGGACACCGGCCCCTCCGCCCGGGTCGCCGACGTCCTGGACTACAAGGCGGGCCCGATCCCGACCCTCGTCCACATGCACCCGGAGGAGACCGTCGGCGAGGCGATCGACGTGCTGCGCGAGTACGGCGTCTCCCAGATGCCGATCGTGAAGCCCGGCGCCGGCCACCCGGACGTGATGGCCGCCGAGGTCATCGGTTCGGTCGTCGAGCGGGAGCTGCTGAACGCCCTCTTCGCCCAGCGGGCCTCCCTCACCGACCCGCTCGAGAAGCACATGTCGCCGCCGCTGCCGCAGGTCGGCTCCGGCGAACCGGTCGAGGACCTGATGGCGGTCCTCGGCGGCACGGGCGCGGCGGACGCGGCGATCGTGCTGGTGGAGGGCAAGCCGAAGGGCGTGGTCAGCCGCCAGGACCTGCTGGCCTTCCTCGCCAAGGACGCGTCGGCGGCGCCCGCCCAGCCGTAACCGGCGCCACCCGGCGGCGGGGTTCGCGAAAACGGTACGAGCGCGTCACGTGGCCGCAGCACCCGCTTAACACGGGTCGGGCAGATTAGTGGGTGCCGGCAGGGAAACCCGCCGGCACCACAACGGCGACACGGACTACGGAGCGGCTCCCGGACCTCCACCGTCGCCCGGACGCGGAGACCGGCCCTGACCCGGACCCGTGTCCTTCGCGGGGACCGCCGTCGTCCCGCCCCCTGGGAAACCGGGGGTGCGGCGGTCCCCGCGACACATCGGTGCGCGCCGACCGCGCGCCCCGTCCTCGTCCCCGTCCCGCGGATGCGGAGAGGCCGCCCAGCTCGCGAGAAGCGCGATGCGCTCCGCCGTCTCCGAACCGGGCTCCGGGGTGTAGACCACCAACGACTGGCCGGGATCGCCGGGCACGCCGAGCGTCTCGTACGGCAGCGTCAGCGCGCCCACGACCGGGTGGTCGATCCGCTTCACGCCGTACGTCTTCGCCTTCACCTGGTGGTCCGCCCACAGCCGGCGGAAGTCCTCGCTCTTCATGGACAGTTCGCCGACCAGGGTGGCGAGCTCCTTGTCATCGGGGTGAAGTCCCGCGTCCAGCCGCAGATACGCGACCGTCTCCGCCGCCACGGCCGGCCAGTCCGGGTACAGCTCCCGCGCCGCGGGCTCCAGGAACGTCTGCCGCGGCATGTTGCGCTCACCGGCGGCCATGCGGGAGAAGCCGACGACCGCGTCCCCCAGCGCGTTCCACGCCAGCACGTCCATCCGCCGGCCCAGCAGGAAGGCGGGCGCCCGGTCGAACGTGTCCAGGAGCACCCGCAACCCCGGCCGCACCCGCTGCGCGGCGGCCGGTGCCGCCTTGCGCGGTGCGGGGCGTGCCACCGTACGCAGGTAGGCGTGCTCCGTCCCGTCCAGCCGGAGCACCCGGGCTATCGCGTCGAGGACGGCGTCCGAGACGCTGGGGCCGCGGCCCTGCTCCAGGCGGATGTAGTAGTCGACGCTGACTCCGGCGAGCTGGGCGACCTCCTCGCGCCGGAGACCGGGAACGCGCCTGCGGCCGTACGAGTTCAGCCCCACCTCCTCGGGCTGAATGCGGGCACGTCGTGAGCGGAGGAAGTCTCCGAGGTCGCCGTCCATGCCGCCGATCGTAGAAGACCGGCCGTTTCCCAGCCTGGTACTGCCGGACCCAGGAAAGACGCATCCCTGGGTAGCCGCCGCGCGCCGTCACAGAGTGGAGCCCAGGCCGGGGAAGCGCCCCGGCGGCACCGCCTCAAGGAGTACCCGACATGTCGTACGCAACGCTCGCAGGCCGCACCGCCGTCATCACCGGAGCCGCCAGCGGCATGGGGCACGCGACCGCCCGGCTGCTCGCCGCCCAGGGCGTCAGGGTGGCGCTGCTGGCCCGCCGCGCGGAGCGGCTGGAGGAGCTCGCCGCCCAGATCACCGCCGAGGGCGGTCAGGCACTCGCCGTCGTCACCGACGTCACCGGCCAGGCGTCCGTGGACGCCGCCGCCGAGCGGGTGCACGCGGAGTTCGGACCGGTGGACCTGGTGGTCAACGCGGCCGGTGTGATGCTGCCGAACCCCGTGGACGCGGGCCGCGCCGACGAGTGGCAGCGGATGCTCGACACCAATGTGGCCGGAGCCCTGCGTGTCATCCGGGCCTTCACCGCCGACCTGGTGGCCACCGCCGCCGAGGGGCGCACCGCCGACCTGGTCAACATCTCGTCCATCGGCGCGCACGTCACGTTCCCCAACTACGCGGTGTACGGAGCCACGAAGGCCGCACTCACCTACCTGTCGGCCTCGCTGCGCACCGAACTGGGCCCGCGCGACGTCCGCGTCACGAACATCGAGCCCGGGCTCACCGACTCCGAACTCGCCGGACACGTCGACAACGCCGAACTCAGCGGCCAGCTCGACGGCATGTTCGACGCGCTCGGGGGCCTCTCCAGCGACGAGATCGCCGACCTGATCGCGTACACGACCAGCCGCGCGCGCCACATCAACCTGCGCCAGGTGGTCGTGCTGCCCACCCGGCAGGCGTGATCCGGCCTGGTCAGGCCTCCCACTCGGAGGCCTGGCGCCGCTCGGCCTCCCGGCGCCCGAACAGCCGCCCGCCGTGGGCCGCCTGGAAGACGTTGACGCCGACGATCCCCAGCCAGGCCACCACCAGCCCCTCGATGCCCGCGTTCGCGACGCCGATGGCGGACAGCGGGATCGCCAGGACCAGCAAGATGATCCCGAAGCCGAAGCGTTCCCCGAAGTGCCCCAGCGGCTGCTCCGGAGCGCGCGCCCCTCGGGCGACGGTGATCTGCTGCTCCGCGAGATGCCGCCGGACCCGGCGGTCGAGCGTGCCGTCCAGCCGCTGCTCGACCTTCTCCAGAAACGACTCGACGAGCGCGGACTCGTACTCCGCCCCCAGCTCGCTGCGCGCCTGCAGGGTGGCGTTGAGCTCCTTCTTGAGCTCGGCGTCGGATGCGTCCATGGGGCCACCGTACGAAGCGGGGGGTGGCCGGGTCAGTGGTGCTAACCCCCCTGTTTCCCCTGTTTCCCCACCCCGTCTGCATATGGACATGCAGACGGCTTGCTGGCTGAATGGATCCGTCGGCGCCGGTCCCGGTGCGACGCATCTACCGAGGGGACAGGATGAGCGGGAGCAGCCCGGGCGCGCGTCTGCAGCAGCTGTTCGAGGGCCGCAGGCTCACGCCCACGCAGCGGCGCATCGCGCACTCCATGGTGCGCAGGGCCGGTGACGCCCCGTTCCTCTCCAGCGTCGAACTGGCCGAACTGGCCGGGGTCAGCCAGCCCTCCGTCACCCGGTTCGCCGTCGCCCTCGGATTCGACGGCTATCCCGCGCTGCGCAAGCACCTGCGGGAGGTCGCCCCGGCCGGCACCGCCGCGGACGGCGGGGAGGAGGTCTTCAACGAGTACCAGCAGGCGGTGCTCGGCGAGATCGAGAATCTGCGCCACCTCGCCGAACTGCTCGCCGACCCCGCGCCCGTCGAACGGGCCGGCCGGCTCCTCGCCGCCTCGCGCCCCCTGCTCGTCCTCGGGCTGCGCGCCGCGTCCTCGCAGGCGCGGGGCTTCGGCTACTTCGCCGCCAAGGTGCACCCGGACGTCCGGGTGCTCGACGAGGGCGGCAGCATGCTGCACGACCGCATCGACGCGGCCCGGCGGGCCGGTGCGAGCGCACTGATCTGCTTCGCGCTGCCGCGTCACCCCCGCGAGGTGGTCGACGCCCTCGCCTACGCCCGGGACCAGGGCCTGGCCGTGGTGTCGGTGGCCGACTCCGCGTTCGCCCCGGTGGCCGCGCACAGCGACCTGCTGCTCCCCGCCGCCGTCGGCACGGGGCTCGCCTTCGACACCGCCTGCGGCCCGATGCTGCTGGGGCGGGTGCTGCTGGAGGCCATGTGCGACGCCCTGCCCGACGCGCAGGCCCGCCTGGAGTCGTTCGACGCGGGTGCCGCGGTGCGGCAGCTTTTCGTCGAGTGACGTTGCCCCTTGCCGGGGCGGGTCCCTGGCGGGGGGCGGCGTCTTGTTTTGGTTGCCCCTTTCCGGGGCGCGGGGTTCCGTCCTCAAGCGCCGGACGGGCTTGGGGTGTGCGGGCCCCGTGCGGGGTGCGGGTTGCTCCGGCGGGCCGGTTCCGTCCTCAATCGCCGGACGGGCTTGGGTGGTGCGGGTGTTCCGTGTTGCGGAGGCGCGGTACCCGGGTGGGTGGGGGGTTCGGGGTCCCTCCGGGGCGTCTCCTCGGACGACGAACGTTCGGCGGGTACGCAGCGGGCCCGGGTATCTGTTCGTCGTCCTGCGGGGACTCCCCTGCACGCCCCCGAACCCGCCCGGCGTGCGTCTGCGACAGTCGCAGGGCCGGTGTGCACACGCGACTGAGGCCGGGTGGGGGCGTGCAGGGGAGTCCCCGCAGGAAATGGCGTACGACTCGGGTCGTTTTCCCACCCGCCCGCACATGCCATTTCTGAGGAGTCTCCCCGGAGGGCCCCCACCCCCACCCACCGGACAGAGGCGAACACCCGCACCACACCGCGCACCCGCACCACCACAGCCCGTCCGGCGATTGAGGACGGAACCGGCCCGCCGGAGCACGGAGCACCGCGGAGCACCGCCACCCCGCAAGGGGACCCTACGGTCAGACCTCCAGCTCGGCTTCGATCCTCTTCAGCTGGTGGCGGGCCATCGCCAGGTTCGCCCGTCCGCCGTCCAGCACCAGGTAGAGGAACAGGCCGTTGTTCCCCCGGGTCTTGAGCAGCCGGATCAGGTGGTACTGGGTGCCCAGGGTGATCAGGATGTCCTCGATCTCGTCCTGGATGCCGAGGTGCTCCATCGTGCGGAGTTTGGCGCGTACGACGTCGGTGTTGCCCGCGGCCGCGACCTCCAGGTTGAAGTCCTTGCCGCCGCCGAGGGTGCCCAGTGCCATGCCGCTCGTGTAGTCGACGAGGGCGACACCGAGGGTGCCCTCGATGGACGACATCGCTTCCTTCAGTGACGCTTCGGTGTTCGCCATGAGTGCTCGTTTCCTTTCCCTGACCGGTCGGGGCGACCGGTTCCGTTTCTGGGTCGTGCCGGGCTTGTCCTGGGTCACGTGGTGCGGTGCGGCAGGGCGCCCGGCTGCTGCGGGGGCTGCGGGGGCTGCACGGGGGCCCGTGGGCCGGGGGCGGGCTGGGGCGCGCGTTCCAGGGCCGCGTCGACGAGTTCGCCGATCCGGGAGCTGGACCTGCGGCCCTCCAGATGGAGCCGGCCGACGTTGATCCGGTCCTCGGCGAGCAGGGTCAGTACGGCCGAGGAGCCGGCGGCGTACGTCGCGATGTAGCCGGTCCCGCCGCGTACGAGGAGTTCGCGGAAGCCGCCCCGGCCGGTCGCGTCCGTCATCCGGATCGAGACGCCGAGCGCGGCGGCGGTCAGCGCGGCGACGCCCTCCGCCTCGACTCCCGGCGTGTCATGGGCCAGGACGAGGCCGTCGGTACTGGCGGCCAGGGCGCCGGAGAGGAGCGGAACCCGGGCCCGTAACCGCTGGAGTTCGGCCAGGACATCCTGCACTTCGGCCTCGGGCACCATCAGCTGTCTCCTCCCGGCACGCTGTCTGAGCGCGCGTATCACAGGGCCTCCAATGCGTCTCGGAGCCGACGCAGCAGGGCGACGTCGGGGTCGGCCGTGACCTCGGGGAGCGTGATCCGGCCGGCGGTGGGCGGGCCCGCCGTCTCCCGTACCGCCGCGACCAGTCCGGCCGCTGCCAGCCGGCGCAGGTCGACCAGGGTGTGGAAGGCCGATCTGCCCAGTTCCTGCGCGATGTCCGTCGCCGTACGCGCTCCGTCCACGCGTTCCAGTACGCGGCGCTGGCGGGGCGGCACGGGGGAGTCGGCCGGCCGGCCGGTCCGTACGAGGGGGGCGCTGTCGGTCACGGCCTCCGGCCAGATCCGGTCCAGCAGTTCCCGGCGCCGGAGCGTCTCGCGCTGCACGGCGTCCACGGGGACGGGGCGGACGGGGCCGATCCAGTGGGCGACCCCGTAACGGAAACGGGCCGGGGTCCGCGTCGGAGCGAGGGCGAAGAACGCCGCGTCGTACAGCGCCCCGAGGTGGCACAGTTCGAGTGCGCCGCCCGGCACCCGGCCGCTGTCCACGAGGTAGCGGCCCACCCGCTGTCCGGCACCGGCCTGGGCGACCGCGTCCCACCAGCCCTCGCGGTGCAGCGAGCCGCCCCGGGTGAGCAGGACGTCGATGCCGGGGGTGGCGGGGCTCTCGGCGTGCACGACCTTGCCGTCGGCCAGGTAGAGGGTGCCGCGGTCGCGCATCAGGGCGCCGGTGGCCCGTTCGGCGGCGAGGCGCTGGAGCATGGGCGAGAGGACGGCGGCCGGGGTGGGGGCGGCGGTGGCGGCGCTCATGCCAGGACCAGTCGCTCGGCCATCTCGCCCAGCCGTATCCGGGCCAGGGCCAGATTGCCCTCCGTGCGGTCCAGCCACAGGTGGAGGAAGACGCTGCTGTCGAAGTCCGTCTCGACGAAACGGAGGATGTGGTAGTCGGCGCGGGTGGTGACGATGACGTCCTCGACGGGTGGCGGTGTCCCCGTAACCGCCTTATTGTCCCTGTCGGTTGACGCCTCGGGTAAGCCGGTCGCGAAGGCGGGCTGTTCGGCCGCCATCCGCGCCACCTCCGCGGTCTCCGCGGCGGTGGCCTCGTGGTCGCCGTGCGGCGAGTCACCGATGGTGCCGAGAGCGAGACCGCTCGTCCAGTCGACCACGGCGGCGCCTCGGGCACCGGGCAGTCTCATGACGTCGAGCAGGCACTCGTCGATTCCGGGCACGCGAACTCCCCTCCGACGCTGCGTGCGGCTGTGACCCCGAGGTTACGCAACGTGCTCGCTCCAGGTGGAGGTTCTGGCATTTTCCATCGGTACATGCCGACGGTTCGGGAGAATGCCCCGCCCCGGGCCGGGACGGCCGGCCTGACGGGGCCGTCCGTCCCGCCCTGTTGACTGGAGCTATTCAGCCACTCAAGATGTGAATAGAAAATTCACAGTCGCGAGGAGGCACCGCCATGTCAGGACCCCGCCCCGTACGGGCACCGCGCGGTACGGAACTGAGTGCCCTGGGATGGCAGCAGGAAGCCGCTCTGCGCATGCTGCAGAACAACCTGGACCCCGAGGTCGCCGAGCACCCCGACAAGCTCGTCGTCTACGGCGGCACGGGCAAGGCCGCCCGCGACTGGCGCTCGTTCGACGCGATGGTCCGCACCTTGCAGACGCTCAAGCAGGACGAGACGATGCTCGTCCAGTCGGGGCGGCCGGTCGGTGTCATGCAGACGCACGAGTGGGCGCCGCGGGTCCTGATCGCCAACTCCAACCTGGTCGGCGACTGGGCGAACTGGGAGGAGTTCCGCCGCCTGGAGGCGCTCGGGCTCACCATGTACGGCCAGATGACCGCCGGATCGTGGATCTACATCGGTACGCAGGGCATCCTGCAGGGCACGTACGAGACGTTCGCCGCCGTCGCCGCGAAGAAGTTCGGCGGGACGCTGGCCGGGACGATCACGCTGACCGCCGGGCTCGGCGGCATGGGCGGCGCGCAGCCGCTCGCGGTGACGATGAACGACGGTGTCGCGATCTGCATCGACTGCGACCCGCGCGCCATCGAGCGGCGCATCGAGCACCGCTTCCTGGACGTGAAGGCGGACAGCCTGGAGCACGCCCTCCAGCTGGCCACCGAGGCGAGGGACGCGCGCAAGCCGCTCTCCATCGGCCTTCTCGGCAACGCGGCGGAGCTGCTGCCCCGGATGCTCGCCGAGGGCGCCCCCATCGACATCGTCACGGACCAGACCAGCGCGCACGACCCGCTGGCCTACCTCCCGCTCGGCGTCGAATTCGACGACATGGCCTCGTACGCCACCGAGAAGCCCGCCGACTTCACCCAGCGCGCCCGGGAGTCGATGGCCCGTCACGTCGAGGCGATGGTGGGCTTCATGGACGCCGGTGCGGAGGTCTTCGACTACGGCAACTCGATCCGCGGCGAGGCGCAACTCGCCGGTTACGAGAGGGCCTTCGACTTCCCCGGCTTCGTGCCCGCCTACATCCGGCCGCTGTTCTGCGAGGGCAGGGGCCCGTTCCGCTGGGCCGCGCTGTCCGGTGAGGCGTCCGACATCCACAAGACCGACAAGGCGATGCTGGAGCTCTTCCCGGAGAACGAGTCCCTGCACCGCTGGATCAAGATGGCCGGCGAGCGCGTCCACTTCCAGGGCCTGCCCGCCCGTATCTGCTGGCTCGGCTACGGCGAACGCGACCGGGCCGGAGAGCGGTTCAACGACATGGTGGCGAGCGGCGAACTCGCGGCGCCGCTGGCGATCGGCCGCGACCACCTCGACTGCGGCTCCGTCGCCTCCCCGTACCGGGAGACCGAGGCCATGCTCGACGGATCCGACGCGATCGCCGACTGGCCGCTGCTGAACGCCATGGTCAACGTGGCGTCCGGGGCGTCCTGGGTCTCCATCCACCACGGCGGCGGCGTCGGCATGGGCCGCTCCCTCCACGCGGGCCAGGTGACGGTCGCCGACGGCACGAAGCTCGCGGGGGAGAAGATCCGCCGCGTCCTGACCAACGACCCGGGCATGGGCGTCATCCGGCATGTGGACGCCGGATACGACATCGCGGAGTCGGTCGCCGCGGAGCGCGGGGTCAGGGTGCCCATGCGTGAGGGTGGCACGGACGACGCGTCCGGCACGGGCGGGACCGCCGCGTGAGCCCCACCTTCCATGCGATGTGGGCCTCGCTGCGGAACATCGGCCGCAACGCCGAGTCCGGCGGTTACCGGCGCTACGCGTGGACCGGGGCCGACGCCGACTGCCGCCTCTGGTTCCGGATGCAGGCCGAGGCCCGCGGCCTCGACTGCGAGACCGACCGCAACGGCAACCAGTGGGCCTGGCTCGGTGATCCCCTGGCCGGGGACGCCGTCGTCACCGGCTCGCACCTCGACTCCGTACCGGACGGCGGCGCCTTCGACGGGCCGCTCGGTGTCGTGTCCTCCTTCGCCGCGCTCGATGAACTCCGCCGCAGGGGAGTGGAGTTCACCCGGCCACTGGCCATCGCCAACTTCGGTGACGAGGAAGGGGCCCGCTTCGGTCTCGCCTGTGTCGGCTCCCGGCTCGCCGCCGGACAGCTGACCGTCGAGGCCGCGCACCGGCTGCGCGACGGTGACGGCATCACGCTGCCGCACGCCATGGAAGCGGCCGGGTACGACCCCGACGCCATCGGCCCGGATCCGGCACGGCTCGCCCGTATCGGCGCGTTCGTCGAACTCCATGTCGAGCAGGGACGATCCCTCGACCTCACCGGCGACCCGGTCGGCATCGCCTCCGCGATCTGGCCGCACGGACGCTGGCGGTTCGACTTCCGGGGCGAGGCCAACCACGCGGGCACCACCCGGCTCGCCGACCGCCGCGACCCGATGCTCACGTACGCGGAGACGGTGCTCGCGGCCCGCCGGGAGGCGGAACTCGCCGGCGCCCTCGCCACCTTCGGCAAGATCGCCGTCGAGCCGAACGGCGTCAACGCCATCCCCTCCCTCGTGCGCGGCTGGCTCGACTCCCGCGCCGCCGACCAGGACACCCTGGGCACGGTCGTCGCCGGCATCGAGCGGGCGGCCCGGGAGCACGCCGGGCGGGCCGGGATCGACCTGGACGTCGTACGGGAGTCCTTCACCCCCGTGGTGGAGTTCCAGCACGCCCTGCGTGACGAGCTGGGCGTGATCCTCAAGGGCTCCGCCACGCGGGACACCGGGCGCGACGTGCCCGTACTCGGCACCGGGGCCGGACACGATGCGGGTATTTTGTCCGCTTCGGTCCCCACCGCCATGCTGTTCGTACGGAACCCCACCGGGATCTCGCACTCGCCGGCCGAGTACGCCGCCGAGGACGACTGTGTGGCCGGGGTGATCGCACTCGCCGACGTACTGGAAGGTCTCGCGTGCCGATGACGACGGAAGTGACGGGCAAGCCCGTCACCGTGACGTACTGGCTGTCCCATGCCTGGCTCGGCACCCATGTCGAACCGGACGTCGTCCTGGAGGTGGCCGGCGGGCGCATCGCCGGGGTGCGGACCGGCGTCGACGCCCCGCCGCCCGGCGCGACCGCGCTGCGGGGGCTCACCCTGCCCGGGCTCGCCAACACCCATTCGCACGCCTTCCACCGCGCTCTGCGCTCCACCGTCCAGGTCGGCTCCGGCACGTTCTGGACCTGGCGCGAGATCATGTACCAGGTCGCCTCCCGGCTCACCCCCGACACGTACTACGCCCTGGCCCGGGCCGTGTACGCCGAGATGGCGCTGGCCGGCATCACCGCGGTCGGCGAATTCCACTATCTGCACCACGGGCCCGGCGGTGTCCCGTACGACAACCCCAACGCGATGGGCGAGGCCCTGATCGCGGCCGCCCGCGAGGCCGGCATCCGGATCACCCTGCTGGACACCGCCTACCTCGCCGCCGGGTTCGGCGGCAGGCCCTCGCAGTACCAGCGGCCCGACCAGCACCAGCTGCGCTTCTCCGACACGACCGCCGACGCCTGGGCGGAGCGCGCCGCCCTGCTGAAGGGCGACGAGCACGCCCTGATCGGCGCCGCGATCCACTCCGTACGTGCGGTCCCCGCCGACCAGCTCGCCACCGTCGCCCAGTGGGCCCAGGAGCGGCGCGCCCCGCTCCACGTCCACCTCTCGGAGCAGACCGCGGAGAACGACGCCTGCCTCGCCGCCCACGGCCGCACCCCCACCCGGCTCCTCGCCGACCACGGGGTCCTCGGCCCGGGCACCACCGGCATCCACAACACCCACCTCAACGCCGAGGACATCGAGCTCATCGGCTCGACCTCCACCGGCACCTGCATGTGCCCCACCACCGAACGCGACCTGGCCGACGGCATCGGCCCCGCGGTCGCCCTCCAGCGCGCCGGATCGCCGCTCTCCCTCGGCAGCGACAGCCACGCGGTGATCGACCTGTTCGAAGAGGCCCGCGCGATGGAGCTCAACGAACGCCTGCGCACCCGGACCCGCGGTCACTGGACGGCCGCCGCACTGCTGCGCGCCGCCTCCGCCGACGGCCACGCCGCACTCGGCAGGCCGGAGGCGGGCACCCTCGAACCGGGCGCTCCCGCAGACCTGGTGACCGTCGCCCTCGACTCCGTCAGGACGGCGGGGCCGGTGCCACGCCTGGCAGCCGAAGCGGCGGTATTCGCCGCCTCCGCGGCCGATGTGCGCCACACCGTGGTCGCGGGCCGGCACCTCGTCGTCGACGGACATCACGCGTCGGTCGACGACGTCCCCGGAGCGCTCGCCCAGGCCATCGCGGCCCTGCACCACTGAGCACCCAGGCGGTGGCTCCACGACCGCCCCCACGCAAGGAGAGCAGCCCCCCGATGACGACGACCGCCCTGACCCACATCTCCGCACTGGTCACCAACGACCCCTCCCTCGGTGACGGTTCCCCCCTCGGACTGATCCAGGACGCGGCCGTCGTCATCGAGGGCGACCGGGTCGTCTGGACCGGTGAATCAAGCAAAGCACCCGCCACTGACAAGGCCGTCGACGCCGCCGGGCGGGCCGTGATCCCCGGTTTCGTCGACTCCCACTCCCACCTCGTCTTCGCGGGCGACCGCACCCAGGAGTTCCACGCCCGGATGTCCGGCCGCGCCTACAGCGCGGGCGGCATCAGGACCACCGTCGCCGCCACCCGCGCCGCCACCGACGACGAGCTCTCCGCCAACGTCGCCCGCTACCTGGCCGAGGCACTGCGCCAGGGCACCACGACGTTCGAGACCAAGTCCGGTTACGGCCTCACGGTCCAGGACGAGGCCCGTGCCCTGCGCATCGCCGCCCGCCACACCGACGAAGTCACCTTCCTCGGCGCCCACATCGTCTCCCCGGACTACGCGGACGACCCGGCCGGATACGTCGACCTCGTCACCGGCCCGATGCTCGACGCCTGCGCCCCGCACGCCCGCTGGATCGACGTCTTCTGCGAGAAGGGCGCGTTCGACGGCGACCAGGCCCGCGCGATCCTCACCGCGGGCCGGGCCAAGGGCCTCCACCCCCGGATCCACGCCAACCAGCTCGGGCACGGCCCCGGCGTCCAGCTCGCCGTCGAGCTCGACGCCGCGTCCGCCGACCACTGCACCCACCTCACCGACGCCGACGTCGACGCCCTGGCCCAGTCGGAGACCGTCGCCACGCTGCTCCCCGGCGCCGAGTTCTCCACCCGGGCGCCCTGGCCCGACGCCCGGCGCCTCCTCGACGCGGGGGCCACGGTCGCCCTGTCCACGGACTGCAACCCGGGCTCCTCGTTCACCTCGTCCGTGCCGTTCTGCATCGCCCTCGCCGTCCGCGACATGGGCATGACCCCCGACGAGGCCCTCTGGTCCGCGACGGCGGGCGGCGCGGCCGCACTGCGCCGCGCGGACGTCGGCCGGATCACCCCCGGCGCCCGCGCCGACCTGGTGGTCCTCGACGCCCCCAGCCACGTCCACCTCGCCTACCGGCCGGGCGTACCCCTGGTCCACGAGGTCTGGCGGCGCGGCGAGCGGGTCGTGGCATCGCACCCGGGCTGATCGGCGACCGGAAACGCCGAAGGAACGCGTCGGGCACCGAAACCCGGAAGGGACCCGAAACCCGGAAGGGACCCGAAACGCGGAAGGGACCCGAAACGCGGAAGGCAGCGAAAACGCGGAAGGGACCGGGACACGGAAGGCACGGGAGCGGGGAGCCCCGGAACGCGGAAGGACCTGCCCCTCGGCGGGGCAGGTCCTTGATCCGGCGGTCCCGCACGCGGGGCGCGGGTGCTCGCTCACTCCTCCAGGGTCAGTCCCTTGCGGAGCTTGACCAGGGTGCGGGAGAGCAGCCGCGACACGTGCATTTGTGAGATGCCGAGCTCGTCACCGATCTCCGACTGCGTCATGTTGGCGACGAACCGGAGCGAGAGGATCATCCGGTCGCGGCCCGGCAGGGAGGCGATCAGCGGCTTCAGCGACTCGACGTACTCGATGCCTTCGAGGCCGTGGTCCTCGTAGCCGAGCCGGTCGGCCAGCGTGCCCTCGTTGTCGTCCTCCTCGGGCTTGGCGTCCAGCGAGCTCGCGGTGTACGCGTTGCTCGCGGCCATGCCCTCGACGACCTCGTCATGGGTGATGCCGAGGCGGTCGGCGAGCTCGCCCACGGTGGGCGATCGGTCCAGCTGCTGGGCGAGCTCGTCGCCCGCCTTGGCCAGGTCGAGCCGCAGTTCCTGCAGGCGGCGCGGTACGCGCACGGACCAGCTGGTGTCGCGGAAGAAGCGCTTGATCTCGCCGATGATGGTCGGCATCGCGAAGGTCGGGAACTCGACGCCCCGGCTGAGTTCGAACCGGTCGATCGACTTGATCAGGCCGATGGTGCCGACCTGGACGATGTCCTCCATGGGTTCGCTGCGCGAGCGGAACCGGGAGGCGGCGAACTTGACCAGGGCCAGGTTCAGTTCGACGAGCGTGTTGCGTACGTAGGAGTACTCGGGCGTGCCCTCTTCGAGGGCCTCCAGCCGGGCGAAGAGCGTCTTCGACAGGGCCCTGGCATCCAGTGCCCCCACCTCGGCGTAGGGCGGGATCTCGGGAAGTCCTTCGAGACCGGTCACGTCTTCCGCGCTGCGGCTGCCTTCGGTACTGCTGGTGTCACTGCCACTGCTGGTGGTGCTGTTGCGCGTGCCGTCCAGGACGGCCGCAGCAGGGGAGTCTGATTCGGTCAGTCCCTGAGGACATGCCGACGTCGCGTTGTGGGTACGCGATTCGTCGAGCCGGGGTGACATGGTCTCCTCCATCGTTCTCGGCATATGGCTGCCGATGCCCATACGTGTTCCTGCGGTGAAGCGGCGCCTCCAAAGCCGGCCGTGGTTCGGGTGTCCCCCTACCCTTACCCGGTCCTTGCGGGTCGTTACAAGCTGCAAATGGGGCCATATGTCCGGTTTGTTGAGGTCTTCGGCTACCGCGTGGCGTAGGAAACGCGTACTGTTTCACCGACGTCAGCGACAGCTGCGACTCATCTGCATGCACTTCGATGCAGACAGTGACGAGGCGAAGAGGGGCGGGCATGGACCGCGGGACGGTCGGCAGCGCGAACCGGGGGCGACTTCAGGTCGATACCCGGACCGAGGGCCGCAGTGAGATTGTGACGCCGGCGGGTGAGCTCGATCACCACACGGCTGAGCTGCTGCGTGCACCCTTGGAGCACGCGGTCGAGCAAGGGCGCGTGCGCCTGGTGGTCGACTGCTCGCGCCTCGAATTCTGTGACTCCACCGGGCTCAACGTGCTGCTCGGTGCCCGCCTCAAGGCCGAGGCTGCCGGGGGAGGGGTTCATTTGGCCGGAATGCTGCCCGTGGTGGCGCGGGTCTTCGAGATCACCGGAGCCGAGGCGGTCTTCACCGTCCACGACTCCCTCGAAGAGGCCCTGGCCACTTGATCGTGGCGTGTGGCGAGGCCCGGGCGCCTCTCCCGTCGCCCCCGTCACGCTTTCCGCGTAGGCGAAGTGGGTGTTGTCACCACAAGACCGGGCAGGAGACACCCCGGCGGGCCGTGGAAGATCTGCACGCTTCGTGTTCGTGCGGTACCTGTAGGGGTGTCCGCGTCAGTATTCGTATCTGTTCAATGGCGACATGGTGAATCGGTGAGGTGAAGCGCTGATGAGCACCACCCGGCAGCATCCACCGGGCGACCTCGGCCGCGAGCCGGAGGACGCAGGCGTGGGTGCACGCGCCGACGCGGGCACGCGCGCTGACGCGCGCCCCGGCGTTCCCTCCGCCGCGCCCGTCGAGCCCGCGGAGTGGCAGTGGCGCACCCTGTCGCTGCGGCAGGTCAGCGGCATCGTGCCGACGGCACGTGATTTCGCCCGGCAGGCGCTCCACGACTGGGGCTGGCTGCCCGCCTCGAGCGCCGACCGCCGGGCCGCCGCCGAAGACGTCCTGCTGGTCGTCTCCGAGCTGGTCACCAACGCGTGTCTGCACGCGGAGGGCCCCGACGAGTTCCGCATCGCCCGCACGCCGAAGGCGCTGCGGGTCGAGGTCGCCGACGGTGGCGAGGGACAGCCCGCGCCCCGCACGCCGCACCGGGCGGGGCGGCCCGGCGGTCACGGCATGTTCATCGTGCAGCGGCTCTGCCTGGACTGGGGAGTCGCACGGGTGCCGGGCGAACCCGGCAAGACCGTCTGGGCGGAGCTGGCCGCCCCCGCGTAACCCCCTCCGCAGGTTTCCCCTGCTCGTCCCCCCGGGCTCGTCAGCCCCTCCAAGAGCGCGCCGGATCGGCGCGCTCTTTGTCTTCCCTCCACAAGGCCCCGGGCGTACCTTGAGCGCCCAATCTGATGTGTCGTCAGTTATGCGGGCCGCGCGGAGCGGCGCACGACGACTCCCGGCATGAGGGGAACTCGAGGTGTCGTACCAGAAGCGAACAGCTCTCGCGCTGGCGTCCGGGCTGGCGGGCGCGGCGGTGCTGCTGGCCGCGCCCGCCGCCCACGCGACGGTCGTCGACGTCAACTACCAGTGCAAGACCCCGATCGGCGACAAGGCCGCTGTCTCGCCGATCGACATCAGGAGCGTCAGGAGCGGCAGCGGCTACAAGCTCACCATGTCCTTCCAGAAGGGCGTCTCCTCCAGCCCGGTCGAGCTGGGGAAGGGGGCGATGAACCCCAGCGCGGTGATCAAGGTGGGCGGCGCCGACCCGGGGCAGGTCCAGGTCTCGGGCCCCGCCAACGCGGCTGCCATCCCCGCCAACAGCCCCATCAAGATCAGCGACCTCTCGGGGACGTACACCCCGAAGAAGAGCGGCAAGGTCGACTTCACCGCCGGAGTGCTCACCATCAAGGCGCTCGGTACGACGACGACCTGCACCCCGGCGAACAGCCCGGGCCCCTCGCTCTCCCTCGACGTCACCGCCGCGGGGGGCGGGGCGACCACACCGGACGGCGACGACTCACTGCCCAGGACGGGCCCGCTGGACTCGGCCGTGGCGCTCGGCACCCTCGGCGGCACGGTGCTGCTGACCGGCGCGGCCGGAGTCCTGTGGCTGACCAGGCGCGGGCCGCGGGCCACGGGCTGACCGCCGCACGAACCGCCGCCCGTCGCGGGCAGCGGGCCACGGGGCCGGCCACCCGCCCGAACGGCCCGCCGCCGACGACGCCGGCAGCGGGCCGCGGGCCGCCCCGCGCAACCGCACGCCGCCGTCCTGCACCAGGGAGCCGCCCATGCCGCCGTTCACCGGTCCCGCCACCCGCCCCGCCCAGGCGCCCGACGTCCGACCGCCGTCCTCCCCGGCCCCCGCCGCCGGACCGCCGTCCGCCGCCCGGCGCCTCGCCCGGGCCCTGCCGCTGCTCGCCGCCCTGGGGTGCGCCCTCGCCACGGCGCCGGCGGCCGGTGCCACCGGGCACCCGGCCGGCCCGGTATGGGCGGCGCAGCCCGCGGCGGGCGCCACCGGGCAGCCCGAAGGCAGACCGGCCTTCTACCTGGAGGGCCTTCCTGGCAGCGTCCTGGAGGACCGGCTCTCGGTCGTCAACCCGGGACCGGAACCGGTCACCGTACGGCTGCGCGGCGCCGACGCGTACCCCCCGGGCAGCGGCGGCTTCGCCGTGCGCGGTGCGCACGGCTCCACCGGGACCGGGTCCTGGCTGCGGACGGCGAAGGACGAGGTGACGGTGCCCGGCCGGACCAGGGCCGACGTGCCGGTCTCCTTCACCGTCCCCGAGGACGCGCTGCCCGGCGACCACCCGGGCGCGATCGTCGCCGAGAGCGGAGGCCGCTCGGTGGGCGTACGGGTCCGACTGCGGGTCGGCGGGCCCACGCTGGCCGCCCTCACGGTGGAGGACGTCACGGTGAGCGGCGGGACCCTCCACTACACGCTGGTCAACCGGGGCAACGCGGTCCTCGTGCCCCGCCTGTCCGTCAGCGTGGACGGGGCGTTCGGCCCCCTGCTGCGCCGCGCCGCCCGCCCCCTTCCGGTGGAACTGCTGCCCGGTCAGCGGGTCCGGCGCACCGAGCCGTGGGGCGACACCCCCGCCCTCGACTCCGTCACCGTACGGCTCCGCGTCACGGCGGCGGGTGGGGCGCACGCCGAGGCGACCGCCTCGGCGGCTTTCGTGCCCTGGGCGCCGGTGACCGGCGGCGCGCTGCTCCTCCTGGCCGGCGTCGCCGCCGGTGTGCACGGCCTCCGGCGCCGGCGGGCGACGCGGCGGGGCCCACGCGCCGACGACGGGGCCGGCCAGGCTCCGGAACCCGAACAGCACTCCGACGAGAGGCACGTGGTGAAGGCGGGAGCGGAATCGTGACGGGACGGACCGGACCGGCGGCATTCCGGAGCGAGCGCCGCGGGCGGGCGGCCACCCTGATGGCCGTACTGCTGGCCGCGATACTGCCGGCCCTGCTGCTCACCGCGACCGGGGCCGGGGCCGCAGGGCGTACCGCGGCAGAACCGGAACCGGTGGTCACGCTCTCGCAGAAGGAGGCGGGCAAGGGCGGCGAGGTCACCGTCAGGGGCAAGGAGTGGCACCCCGGCACCCTGCTCATGATGCTGATCTGCGGGCAGTCCACCCCCGCGCGCGGCGTGATCGGCGGCACCAACTCCTGCGCCAACGCGCAAGGCCGCGCCGTCACCACCGACGACAAGGGCGCTTTCACCAGGAAGATGCCCGTCACCGAGCCGCCCGTGCCGTGCCCGTGCGTCGTCCATGTCGCCACGGTGACCGGGGAACAGGTCCTCGCCGACGCGGTGATCGTGGTCGCAGGCCACCCCGTCGCCGCGCTGCCGAGGGAGACCGGTGACGGGAGGCTCGCCGTTCTCGCGGCCACCCGGCTGGAAGGTGACAGCGGGCTGCTGACGTGGTTCGGAGCGCCGCCGTCCCGCCGGCTCGTGTTCACCGTCGGCAACCTCGGCTCCGCACCGGTCAAGGACCCGGTCTTCCGGGTCGGCACCGCGCACGGCGTCTACGCCGCGCAGTGGGAGGAGCGGCAGTGGCGCGGGACCGTCGAGCCCGGCCGCAAGGCCCGTATCGAACTGCCCGTGGAGCTGACGGCCGGCGCGCACGGCGACTACCAGATCTCACTGAAGTACGGCACGAAGGTGCTGGCCGAGCAGCCGTGGGGGGTCGGCCGCCCCTGGGGCGTGACGCTCTTCTGGATCCTGCTGTGCCTCGTCGTGCCCGCGGCCGTCTTCCGTATCGGCATGGCGATCGTCGACAGGGCCCGTCCGCGGCCCGGCCGCGCCGGGGGCCGCCGGCGTCCGTCCCCGCGCGCCGGAGTGACCGCGAGGTTCCCGAAACCGCGGAGCGCCCCGTCCGCGGGTAAGGCGCCGTCCCCCGGCACCACTGCGGCGGCGCTGCCGTGGTTCACCCCTGACTCCGCACCGTCAGAGCACAGACCGACGACGAAGGGACATTCGTGAGTACGCAACGCAGGACGGTCGCGGCGGGAGTCGCGATGATGATCGGCGGGGCGGGCATGCTGCTGGCCGCCAGCCCGGCCCAGGCCGCCGACATCTCGTACAAGACGGAGTGCATCCCCCCGGCCATCTCCGGACTGCCCCCCGTCCAGGGCACCACCGAGGTGCGGCTGACCGCGCCCGCGCAGGCCAAGGTGGGGGACACCGTCGAGGTCGTGTGGAAGACGGTCCGGGCCGCCTCCAGCAACCCCGACGTCCTCGACCTCGACAAGGACACCGTCAAGCCGACCGGCACGATCAAGCTGGCCGGCGCCGCCACCGGAGACCTGAAGATGGAGGGGCCGCGTCAGAACCCGGCGATCCCCAAGAACAGTCCCATGCTCCTGCCCGACATGAAGGGCTCGCTGAAGCTGGAGAAGGCGGGCGAGCTGACGCTGACGCCCGACGGGTACAACATCAACGTCTCCAAGCCCCTCTCCACCGACACCAAGTGCTCCCCGAAGGAGACGGTCCAGCCGGGCGCGACGATCAAGGTCACGGACGGCGGCGGAGGCACCAGCGGGGGCACGACGGCGGGTGGCACGACCTCCGGGGGCACGACGGCGGGCGGCACGACCTCCGGCGGTACGACGGCGGGCGGCACCACCAGCGGTGGCACGACGACCACGGGAGGGGGCACGACGTCCGGCGGCACGACCGGCGGCAGCGGCGGGGCCACCGACTTCCCGGGCAGGGAAGTCGTCGTGAACTTCGCCTGCAAGGCGCCGGGCCCGCAGGAGGGGATCGCCTCCAAGGTGACGATCAATGCCGAGAAGAAGGGCGGGAGCTACGCGCTGACGGTCAAGACCGCCAAGGGTGTGATGGACAGCCCGGCTCCGCTGCCCGCCGGTGCGCTCAAGCCGTCCATGAACATCGTCATCGGCGGCGCCGACAAGGGTTCTGTGACCGTCAGGGGGCCGGGGAACCCCGAGCCCCTGGAGACGGGCAAGCCGGTCAGCCTGCCCGACATGACCGGCACGTACAAGCCGGGCGCCTCCGGCAAGTCCAGCCTCACCCCCGGCGCGCTCACGATCGACGTCATGCTGGGCGGCTCGAAGATCAACATCCCGTGCACGGTCAAGGGCGCCCCCGAGGCGTCGCTCGTGCTCGACACCGCGGCGCAGGAGGGCGGCGCCTCCGGCGGCGGATCCACGGCCTCCGGCGGAGCGGCGGCGGGCGGCACGGCGTCCGGCGGCGGTCTCGCGGCCACCGGGGCCGAGGACAACGGCGCCCTGCGCGCACTCGGCCTGGTCGCCGGCACGGCGATCCTGCTGGGCGGCGCCGTGTTCACGTTCACCCCGTGGCGCCGGCTGCGCTCGGGCCGGTGAGCTGAACCGGATCCCGTACGCGTACGAAGGCCCGGCCCGGACGCAGACGGATGGCACGGCACACGAAAGGGCCGCCGCACCGTGGAAACGGTGCGGCGGCCCCTACGCGTGGAACCGGACGGTCAGCTCGCGTCGCTCATGTGCTGCGTGACCTTCCTGCGGTACATCCAGATGCCGATACCGGCGATGACCGCGAGGACCGCCTCGAAGGCGACGGCCCCCGTGGTGTCCAGGTTGACCCCGACCGGCGTGGACGTGAGCAGACCCGTCAGCGAGTCGCCCGCGGTGACCGCGAGGAACCAGACACCCATCATCTGGGAGCTGTACTTCGCCGGCGCCATCTTCGTGGTGACCGACAGGCCGACCGGGGAGAGGCAGAGCTCGGCGACCGTCTGGATGAAGTAGATCGCCACCAGCCACATGGGGCTGACCCGGCCGCCGTTGGCCGCGGTGTCGATCAGCGGGATCATGAAGACGACGAAGGAGATGCCGATCAGCACGAGGCTGGAGGCGAACTTGACGGCGGTGCTCGGCTCCTTGCCGCGCTTGTTCAGCCACAGCCAGCCCGAGGCGACCACCGGGGCGATCGCCATGATGAAGATCGGGTTCAGCGACTGGTACCAGGACGTCGGGAAGTCGAAGCCGAGCAGGCTGTTCGTCGTCGAGTGCTCACCGAAGATCGACAGGGTCGAGCCGTTCTGGTCGTAGATCATCCAGAAGACGGCGGCGACCACGAAGAACCAGATGTAGCCCGACAGCTTGGACTGCTCCGTGTGCGTCAGTTCCTTGTCGCGCTTCATGCGCACCAGGACCGCGATCGGGATGACCAGACCGGCGATGCTGAGCGGCACCGTGGCCCAGTCGGCGAAGTTGCCGGTGATGGCGAGCAGGCCGTAGAGGACCGCCGCGACGATCAGCCAGATGAGGCCCTTGCGCAGGACGGAGCGCTTCTCCTGCTCCGTCGCCGGAGTGGAGACGACATCGCTCTCCGGGCTCAGGTGGCGGGTGCCGAGCAGGAACTGGGCGAGACCCAGGGCCATGCCGACCGCGGCGAGCGCGAAGCCGAAGTGCCAGTTGACGTTCTCGCCGATGCTGCCGATGGTCAGCGGGGCGAGGAAGGCGCCGAGGTTGATGCCGATGTAGAAGAGCGTGAAGCCACCGTCACGGCGCGGATCCTCCGGGCCCTTGTAGAGGTGCCCGACCATCGTGGAGATGTTCGCCTTCAGCAGCCCGGAGCCGAGCGCGACGAGGGCGAGTCCCAGGAAGAAGGAGGCCGAGTTGGGCACGGCGAGGGTGATGTGGCCGAGGATGACGACACCGCCACCGATGGCGACCGTCCTGCGCGGCCCCCAGAAGCGGTCGGCCACCCAGCCGCCGGGCATGGCGAGCAGGTAGACCATCGCCATGTAGACGGAGTAGATGGCCGTGGCCGTGGTGGCATTCATGTGCATGCCGCCGGGCGCGATCAGGTACAGCGGGAGCAGTGCCTTCATGCCGTAGAAGCTGTAGCGCTCCCACATCTCGGTCATGAAGAGCGTCGCCAGGCCGCGGGGGTGGCCGAAGAAGGTCTTCTCGCCGACCGCGGTGCTCGCGGGGTCCTTCGTCAGGCTGGACGCCATGATCGATCCTTGCTTGCTCGGGACGCGTCGCCTCGTGAGCCGTACGCGCCCGGTGGGGGGAGGCCGGCACCGGCACGGGAACGCCACCGTGCCGGGATCCACGCCCGGAGCGCCTTCATCGGCGTACCGGGCCCGGCCCACAGGTCATTCACTGAAATGAATCCGGACTGGCGGGTACCAGCCCTGCACAGGAAGAAGGACCTTCGGCGCTCATAGCTGCTCAAAGGTCCTTCAGTAGTGCAACAGGCGTTGAAACACCATACGACACGACAGAGCGGCATATGGAAGGACTTGAGACATGGATCACAGGTCCGGGCGCAACCACACTCCCATATTCGAAGGTCTGACAAGGAACGGGTCGCAGACCCGCAGGGCTTCCGGATCACCTCACTCGTTGTCGTCCGCGCGGACTACCATCACTCCATGACCCGTGTACTGCTCGCCGAGGACGACGCATCCATCTCGGAGCCGCTGGCCCGCGCCCTGCGTCGGGAGGGCTACGAGGTCGAGGTCCGCGAAGACGGCCCGACCGCCCTCGACGCCGGCCTCCAGGGCGGTATCGATCTGGTCGTGCTCGACCTGGGCCTGCCCGGGATGGACGGCCTCGAAGTCGCCCGCAGGCTCCGCGCCGAGGGCCACACCGTGCCGGTCCTGGTGCTCACCGCCCGCGCCGACGAGGTCGACACGGTCGTCGGCCTCGACGCCGGCGCCGACGACTACGTCACCAAGCCCTTCCGGCTCGCCGAGCTCCTGGCCCGGGTCCGGGCCCTGCTGCGCCGCGGCTCCACCGAGCCCGCCCCGCAGCCCGCCACCCACGGCGTCAGGATCGACGTCGAGTCACACCGTGCCTGGATGGGTGACGAGGAACTCCAGCTCACCGCCAAGGAGTTCGACCTCCTGCGGGTCCTCGTCCGGGACGCGGGCCGGGTCGTCACGCGCGACCAGCTGATGCGCGAGGTCTGGGACACCACCTGGTGGTCGTCCACCAAGACCCTCGACATGCACATCTCCTGGCTCCGCAAGAAGCTCGGGGACGACGCCGCCAATCCCCGCTACATCGCCACCGTCCGGGGCGTCGGCTTCCGCTTCGAGAAGAGCTGACGTACAGAAGCAGTCATGCGCCGACGCCTGATCAACTCCACCCTCGCCGTGGTGCTCGTGGTGATCGCCGTCTTCGGCGTCTCCCTCGTCATCGTCGAGACCCGCACCATCAGCAACAGCGCCCAGGAGAGCGTCGACTCCGAGGCGCTGCGGCTGATCAGCGTGATCGAGAGCCGGCTCCTGGGCGCCGAACGGATCAACCCCGGCGTGCTGGCCGAGCAGATCGACGACAAGCGCTACGCACTGATCAAGATGCCCGGCCGCGCCCCCATCGAGGTGGGCGACCGCCCCAGCGGCAGCGTGATCAGCGCCACGGAGGAGGGCGAACACGGTGAGAAGGTCACCGTCGAGGAGTCCCGCTCCTCCGTCACCCGCGAAGTCGGCCGCACCCTGATGATCATCGGCGCGGTGGCGCTGCTGGCCATCGTCTCCGCCGTGCTCCTGGCCGTACGCCAGGCCAACAAACTGGCCTCGCCGCTCACCGACCTCGCCGAGACCGCGGAACGCCTGGGGTCGGGCGACCCGCGCCCGCGCCACAAGCGGTACGGGGTGCCGGAGCTCGACCGGGTCGCCGACGTCCTGGACTCCTCGGCGGAACGCATCGCCCGGATGCTCACCGCGGAGCGCCGGCTCGCCGCCGACGCCTCCCACCAGCTCCGCACGCCGCTCACCGCGCTCTCCATGCGGATCGAGGAGATCTCCGTCACGGACGACCCCGAGACCGTGAAGGAGGAGGCGAACATCGCCCTCACCCAGGTCGAGCGGCTCACGGACGTCGTCCAGCGGCTGCTGACCAACGCCCGGGACCCGCGGACCGGCTCCGCCGTCGTCTTCGACCTCGACGAGATCATCAAGCAGCAGATCGAGGAATGGCGCCCGGCCTACCGCAGCGAGGGGCGGGCCGTCGTCTGCTCCGGCAAGCACGGGCTGCGCGCCGTGGGCACACCGGGCGCGGTCGCCCAGGTGCTCGCCGCCCTGATCGAGAACGCCCTCATGCACGGCGGCGGGACGGTCGCGCTGCGTACCCGCGTCACCGGAAACCAGGCGGTCATCGAGGTGACGGACGAGGGTCCGGGCGTCCCCGCCGACCTGGGCGCACGGATCTTCGAGCGGACCATCAGCGGCCGCAACTCCACGGGCATCGGCCTCGCGGTGGCCCGCGACCTCGCGGAAGCGGACGGCGGCCGTCTCGAACTGCTCCAGCAGCAGCCCCCGGTCTTCGCGCTGTTCCTCAGCCAGGTGGCCCTGGACCGGGGGGAGCCGGAACGCCCGGTGAGGTGAGCCGTTACCGCCGCGCCGGGTCCGCCTCGGCGCGTACGGCGGCGGCCTGGGCAGGAGCGGGTACCGGGACGGCGCGCCCCTGCGCGACGCCCTCCGTGGTCACGACGCCTTTGTCGGGCAGCGCCTCCCCGTCGGCCGGCGGAACGTCGGCCGACGCCTCTCCGGCGGGCAGCGTCTCCCCGTCGGGCAGCGCCCGGAAGACCCATGTGCGGTAGGACCAGAAGCGGAACAGCGTCGCGATGCCGATTCCGACGATCTTGAAGACGTTGCTCTGGACCGGCGTGTCCCAGCCGAATCCGTACGTCGCCGCGTACAGCACACCCGTCTCGATGACCGCACCGACCACGCTGAACAGCAGGAACAGCGTCAGCTCCCGGGTCCGGCCGGTCTTGTCGCGGTCCCGGTACGTCCAGTAGCGGAAGCCGACGTAGTTGCAGAGGATCGCGACGAGAGTGGCCAGCAGACCCGCTCGCACCGTCGGGATGTCCGTGTAGCGCCACAGCAGGTTGGAAACGGCGATATTGACGACCAGGCCGACCGCGCCGACCACGCCGAACTTGGCCACCTCCCGGGCCAGCAGATCCAGCCGGACCCGCAATGCGCCCCGTTCGCTCATGGTGATCGCTCAGCCCGTCTGTCGGTCCTGCTTCGAGTTCGGGTTCGGTCCCGTCAACCCAGCCATGCTAACCAGGCGGCCCGTCGGCTGCCCGTGAGTACGCGGACGGGCGCGGGGGGCCGTGACACACCCGTGGCCCGCCCGGGACCCCCGGACCGGCCACGGGGCGCCGACGGGGCATCGTCCGACGGTCCCGCGGGGTGCGGATACCCTGGAGGAGTGACGTTCCCGGTAGTCGGCATGGTCGGTGGCGGTCAGCTCGCCCGTATGACCCACGAGGCGGGCATCCCCCTCGGCATCAAGTTCAAGCTCCTCAGTGACACCGCTCAGGACTCGGCGGCCCAGGTGGTGAGCGAAGTCGTCGTCGGCGACTATCGCGACCTGGACACGCTGCGCGCCTTCGCGCGCGGCTGTGACGTGATCACGTTCGATCACGAGCACGTGCCCACCGAGCATCTGCGGGCCCTGGAGGCGGACGGCATCCCCGTGCGCCCCGGCCCCGACGCGCTGGTGCACGCCCAGGACAAGGGGGTGATGCGCGCGAAGCTCACCGAGATCGGCGCGCCCTGCCCCCGCCACCGCATCGTGGAGGACCCGGCCGACGCCGCGGCCTTCGCCGAGGAGGTGGGCGGCTTCCCGGTCATCCTCAAGACCGTGCGCGGCGGCTACGACGGCAAGGGCGTGTGGGTGGTCCGCTCCGAGGCGGACGCGGCCGACCCCTTCCGGGCGGGTGTCCCCGTCCTCGCCGAGGAGAAGGTCGACTTCGCACGGGAGCTGGCGGCCAACATCGTCCGCTCGCCGCACGGCCAGGCCGTCGCCTACCCGGTCGTGGAGTCCGTCCAGGTCGACGGCGTCTGCGACACGGTCATCGCCCCGGCCCCCGGCCTGAGCGAGGACCTCGCCGGACAGGCCCAGCAGCTCGCCCTCCGCATCGCCGCCGAACTCGGCGTCGTCGGCCACCTCGCCGTCGAACTGTTCGAGACCCGCGACGGGCAGATCCTCGTCAACGAACTGGCGATGCGCCCGCACAACTCCGGGCACTGGACGCAGGACGGCGCGATCACCTCGCAGTTCGCCAACCACGTCCGGGCCGTCCTGGACCTCCCGCTCGGCGATCCCCGCCCGCGCGCCCCCTGGACGGTCATGTCCAACGTGCTGGGCGGCGACTTCCCGGACATGTACCAGGCCTACCTGCACTGCATGGCCCGCGACCCGCAGCTCAAGATCCACATGTACGGCAAGGACGTGAAGCCCGGCCGGAAGGTCGGCCACGTCAACACCTACGGCGACGACCTGGCGGACGTGCGGGAGCGCGCCCGGCACGCGGCCGACTACCTGCGAGGAACGATCACCGAATGACCGCACAAGGCTCCGCCCCCGTCGTCGGCATCGTCATGGGCTCGGACTCCGACTGGCCCGTCATGGAAGCCGCGGCGAAGGCGCTGGACGAGTTCGAGATCCCGTACGAGGTCGACGTCGTCTCGGCCCACCGCATGCCGCGCGAAATGATCGCGTACGGCGAGAACGCCGCGGGCCGGGGCCTCCGGGCGATCATCGCCGGTGCGGGCGGCGCCGCCCACCTGCCCGGCATGCTGGCCTCCGTCACCCCGCTGCCCGTCATCGGTGTGCCGGTCCCGCTGAAGTACCTGGACGGCATGGACAGCCTCATGTCCATCGTGCAGATGCCCGCCGGCATCCCCGTCGCCACCGTCTCCATCGCCGGCGCGCGCAACGCGGGCCTGCTGGCCGTCCGCATGCTCGCCGCCCACGACGCCGAGCTGCGGAACCGCATGACGGAGTTCCTCTCCGACCTGAACGACCAGGCCACCGAGAAGGGCAAGCGCCTGCGCAGCAAGGCCGGCAACCCCGACACCTTCGGCTTCGGGAAGTAGGAACCGTGACGGACCGACTGGACCGGGCCCGGGCACTCCTCGCGGAGTACCCCGTCGTCGACGGCCACAACGACCTGCCGTGGGCGCTGCGCGAGCAGGTCGGCTACGACCTGGACGCCCGCGACATCGCCACCGACCAGTCGGCCCACCTCCACACCGACATCCCCCGGCTGCGCGCCGGGGGAGTCGGAGCCCAGTTCTGGTCCGTGTACGTACGGTCCGACATGGCGGGCGACACCGCCGTCGCCGCCACCCTGGAACAGATCGACGCCGTCGCCGAACTGCTGGAACGCCACCCCGCCGACCTGCGCCGCGCCCTGACGGCCGACGACATGGAGGCGGCCCGCTCCGAGGGCCGGATCGCCTCCCTGATGGGGGCCGAGGGCGGCCACTCCATCCACAACTCGCTGGGCACCCTGCGCGCCCTGCACGCTCTGGGCGTCCGCTACATGACGCTCACCCACAACGACAACATCGCCTGGGCGGACTCGGCGACGGACGCCCCGGGCGTCGGCGGCCTCTCCCCGTTCGGCCACGAGGTCGTACGGGAGATGAACCGGACCGGCATGCTGGTGGACCTCTCGCACGTCGCGGCGACGACGATGCGCGACGCGCTCGCCACCTCGACCGCGCCGGTGATGTTCTCGCACTCCTCGGCGCGGGCGGTCTGCGACCACCCGCGCAACATCCCCGACGACGTCCTCGCACAGCTCCCGGCCAACGGGGGCATCGCCATGGCGACCTTCGTGCCGAAGTTCGTGCTGCCGGAGGCCGTCGCCTGGACGAACGCCGCGGACGCCAACATGCGGGACCACGGACTGCACCACCTGGACACCACCGAGCGGGCGATGAAGATCCACGCCGCGTTCGAGGCGGCCCACCCCCGCCCGAGGGCGACGGTGGCCACGATCGCCGACCACCTCGACCACATGCGCGAGGTCGCCGGGGCCGACCACATCGGCATCGGCGGCGACTACGACGGCACCGCGTTCCTCCCGCAGGGCCTCGAAGACGTCGCCGGCTATCCGAACCTGATCGCGGAGCTCCTGGGCCGCGGCTGGTCGACCGCCGACCTCGCCAAGCTCACCTGGCAGAACGCGGTGCGGGTGCTGCGCGCCGCCGAGGACGTGGCCCGGGACCTGCAGGCCCGCCGCGCCCCGTCCCACGCCACGATCGAGCAGCTGGACGCCCCGGGGGCCTGAGCCCTCGGGGCGGCCGCGCGCGTCTCAGCCGGCGCAGAGACAGAACGGGTGCCCCGCCGGATCGGCGTAGACCCGGAAGGTCCGCTCCCGGTCCTCCGCGTCGAGCACCGTCGCTCCCAGCGCCAGCACCTCCTTCTCGGCCGCGTCGAGGTCCGGCACGGTCAGATCCAGATGGAACTGCTGCGACGCGTCCGGACGCGGCCACTGCGGCGGTACGAATCCGGGCGCGGCCTGGAAGGCGAGCGGCGTGCCGGTGACTCCGGCGAGATCCACCCAGTCCTCGTGCCGCTCGGCCCTCCCGCCGAGCAGTCCGACGTAGAAACCGGCCAGGGCGACGGGGTCGGGGCAGTCCAGGACGACGGAGCCCAGCTTGGCTACGGCCATGACGTTCTCTCCTCGGTCAGGTGCGGACAGGTGGTTACCGGTTGAGCTCGTCAACCGGTCACCGTTACTGCATGCTCCCGCAATGGAGGTAACGTCGCAACCATGAATGAGAGGGATTCCGCGCCCGGCGGGCTCGCGCTGGTCGAAGCCCTGGTCAACACCCTGAACGTCGAGACCGGTGCGGACGCCCTCGACACGGCCGCCGGACGCGCCGCGCTCGACCTCGCCGAGCCGGACGTCCCGGCCGCCCGCGTCCTCCGCGAGGCCCTGCGCGCCGCCTGCCTCGCCCATGCCGGCCACCACCCGTCCGATGCCGCCCCGGTGTCCGTGCTCGACCGGCTCCTCGCCGGCGCGCCGCTGCGCGTCACGGTGGACGAGGAGGGCGCGGCTTCGCTGCGCCCCGTCGAGGAGCCGCCCGGGCTGACCGCCCGGGTCGCCGCGGCCGTCGCCGCCGCGTCGGCCGACGGCGCCTGGGCCCGGCTCAAGGCGTGCGAGGCGGCGGACTGCCGCTGGGTGTACTACGACCGCAGCCCGGGGGGACGCCGCCGGTGGTGCTCCATGTCGGTGTGCGGGGCCCGGGCGAAGATGCGCACGTACCGCGCGAAACGCGACTGAGGGGCGGGCTCCCGGCTCAGGCCTTCGGCCGTCCCATCGCCCGGTACGTCCAGCCGGCCTCGCGCCACACCGCCGGGTCCAGGGCGTTGCGCCCGTCCAGGATGATGCGGCGGCCGGCGACCTGGCCCAGCGCCTCCGGGTCCAGCTCGCGGAACTCGCGCCACTCGGTGAGGTGGAGCACGGCATCCGCGCCGCGCACGGCGTCGAGAGCGGTGTCGGCGTAGCCGAGGGTGGGGAAGAGCCGCCGGGCGTTGTCCATGCCCTTCGGGTCGAACACCGTGACCTGGGCGCCCTGGAGGTGGATCTGCCCGGCGACGTTCAGCGCCGGTGAGTCGCGTACGTCGTCCGAGTCCGGCTTGAACGTCGCGCCCAGCACGGCGACCCGCTTGCCGAGGAAGGAGTCGCCGCCGACGGCCTCCCGGGCCAGTTCCACCATGTGGCCGCGCCGGCGCATGTTGATGGAGTCGACCTCACGGAGGAAGGTCAGCGCCTGGTCGGCACCCAGCTCGCCGGCGCGCGCCATGAAGGCGCGGATGTCCTTGGGGAGGCAGCCGCCGCCGAAGCCGATCCCGGCCCGCAGGAACTTCTTCCCGATGCGCTCGTCGTGGCCGATCGCCTCGGCGAGCTTCACCACGTCGCCGTCGGCGGCCTCGCAGACCTCCGCCATGGCGTTGATGAACGAGATCTTGGTGGCGAGGAAGGAGTTGGCGGAGGTCTTCACCAGTTCGGCGGTCGGGAAGTCCGTCACCACGAAGGGGGAGCCCTCCGCGACCGGTCCGGCGTACACCTCGCGCAGCGTCTTCTCGGCGCGCTCGCTCTCCACGCCGACGACGATCCGGTCCGGGTGCAGGGTGTCGTTGACGGCGAAGCCCTCGCGCAGGAACTCCGGGTTCCAGGCCAGCTCGGCGCCCTCGCCCACGGGGGCGAGCTCGACGAGCCGCGCCGCGAGCCGGGCAGCGGAGCCGACCGGCACGGTGGACTTGCCGACGACCAGCGCGGGCCGCGTCAGGAGGGGGGCGAGCGAATCGAAGGCGCTCTCCACGTAACTCATGTCGCACGCGTATTCGCCGTGCTTCTGCGGCGTATTGGTGCAGACGAAATGAACATCGCCGAATTCCGCCACCTCTTCCCACGAGGTGGTGAACCGCAGCCGCCCGGTGGATCCGTCGATGCCCGCGACATGCTTCTTCAGGATCTCTTCCAGCCCCGGCTCGTACATCGGGACCCGGCCGGCGGAGAGCATCTCGATCTTCTCGGGCACGACGTCGAGGCCCAGGACCTCGAAGCCCAGTTCCGCCATGGCCGCGGCGTGGGTGGCGCCGAGGTAGCCGGTGCCGATCACAGTGATCCTGAGGGCCATGTAGTGCTCCTGTGAGGTGCGGACAGACGTGCGGTGAACGAGCATAGTCCTGCCTTTGAAACGTCCCATTCCGGCTGTCGCGAAGCTCACGGCCCCAGCACGTATGCCTACGCCGGGGGAGACGCCTAAAATTGGGTTACTTAACGGTAGTTAGCATCTTGGGGAGTGAGCGTCTTGGCGGGTTCGACCGATTTCGACCTGTACCGTCCGGCCGAGGAGCACGACATGCTCCGTGAGACGGTGCGCGCGCTCGCCGAGGCGAAGATCGCCCCGCACGCGGCCGCGGTCGACGAGGAGGCCCGCTTCCCGCAGGAGGCGCTGGACGCCCTCACCGCCGCCGACCTGCACGCGGTCCACGTACCGGAGGAGTACGGCGGCGCGGGCGCCGACGCGCTCGCCACGGTCATCGTGATCGAGGAGGTCGCCCGTGCCTGCGTCTCCTCCTCCCTCATCCCCGCGGTGAACAAGCTCGGCTCGCTCCCGGTGATCCTGTCCGGTTCCGAGGACCTGAAGAAGAAGTACCTCGGCCCGCTCGCCAAGGGCGACGCGATGTTCTCGTACGCGCTCTCCGAGCCGGACGCGGGCTCCGACGCCGCCGGCATGAAGACCCGGGCCGTGCGCGACGGCGACTTCTGGGTCCTCAACGGCGTGAAGCGCTGGATCACGAACGCGGGCGTCTCCGAGTACTACACGGTCATGGCGGTCACCGACCCGACCAAGCGCTCCAAGGGCATCTCGGCCTTCGTCGTCGAGAAGTCGGACGAGGGCGTCTCCTTCGGCGCCCCGGAGAAGAAGCTGGGCATCAAGGGCTCCCCGACCCGCGAGGTCTACTTCGACAACGTCCGCATCCCCGCCGACCGCATGATCGGCGAGGAGGGCACCGGCTTCGCCACCGCGATGAAGACCCTGGACCACACCCGCATCACGATCGCGGCCCAGGCGCTCGGCGTCGCCCAGGGCGCGCTGGACTACGCCAAGGGCTACGTCCAGGAGCGCAAGCAGTTCGGCAAGCCGATCGGCGACTTCCAGGGCGTCCAGTTCATGCTCGCCGACATGGCCATGAAGCTGGAAGCGGCCCGCCAGCTCACCTACTCGGCCGCCGCCAAGTCCGAGCGCCTCGACGCCGACCTCACCTTCTTCGGCGCCGCGGCCAAGTGCTTCGCCTCCGACGTCGCGATGGAGATCACCACGGACGCCGTCCAGCTGCTCGGCGGCTACGGCTACACGCGGGACTACCCGGTGGAGCGGATGATGCGCGACGCCAAGATCACCCAGATCTACGAGGGAACGAACCAGGTCCAGCGCATCGTGATGGCGCGCAACCTGCCGTAACGGCCGGCGGCTCCCGCGCCCCGCACCCGCGCACGTCGGGGTGCGGGGCGCTGTCGTGGCCCTAGGGCGTGTTTTGAAAGTCCCGCCTGCCCCGCGACGCCTGGCACGCACGCTCGCCGCGTTGTGGAAATGCCCTAGTAGCTCCGCTACGAGACCATGTCCACGCCTTGCGATCGCACGCACCAGACGCCGCGGGGCCCGCCCTTCGGGCGGACGGCGCTACTGTCGAAACACGCCCTAACCGCCCTGCTGCCGGCGCACGATCTCGGTGATCCATACGGGCGCGTACGGCGACGTGCAGCCTGGGGGCGTCGGGTAGTCCTTGAGCACCTCCAGGCGCTCGCCGATGGCGAGGGCACGGGCGCGGTGCCCGGGGTGCGTGATCCCGATCTGCGCCAGGCAGTGGTTCATCGCCCACTGCAGGCGGTCCGGGGCGTCCTTCATCTCCGCCTCGATGACGTCGAGCAGTCCCGCGAGGTCGAGGCCCTCGGGCTTCTTCGCCACGCGCTCGGTGGTCAGCGCCCAGCCGGCCGCGGCGACCACCGGGTCCGGATCGGCGGACCAGGCGAGGCGCAGCTCTTCGGCGTGCGGGCTCTTCTTCACCACGTAGTTCACGAGCCAGTCGTGCACCTTGGGCGCGCGCGCCTCGCGCACCATGGCGTCCAACTCCTCCCGCCCGAACGCCTTCGGACGGCAGATCAGGATCGCCAGCAGCCGTGCCGCGGTGTCGTCCGTCGCCCAGAGCTCGCCGGCGAGCTCCTGCTGGGTCTTCAGCCGCTTCGCGATCGCCCGCAGCTTGCCGAGGTTCACACCGTGGTCGTCGCCGTGTCTCGCGTTGACCGCGCGTGCCTTCGGGTCGTCGAGCGAGGCGAGCTCGGCCATCACCGCGTCCACTGTCGTCCCGGCCACCGGAACCTCCCGTTCCTCGCGTACGGCCCGAGCCTACGACGGCTGCCGGAGGCCCGGCCCGCTGAACTGCGCCGGGCGCGAGCGCGGCAGACCGTACGGTGTGATCGCCCTGCGCGGGCCCCGGCGGTCCGCCGCTGGATGTTCGCCGTGTATGAGGGCTCCCTCGTCGCGAACCCGATCGAAGGACTGACCACCCATGGGGAAGAGCACCGCAGTACGCCACACGAAGAGGTACTACCTCGCCTACGGGGCGGTCGGTGAAGCGGCCCTGGGCGCCGCGTTGTGGATATGGACCGTCAGCAGTGGCGCGAGGCGTGAGGAGGACTTCGGACCCGGCGTTCCCGGTGCGTCGTGGGGGACGCTCCTGGTGGCGGCGATCGTGATCGCCGCGGTGGCAGGCGGAATCATCGTGCTCCAGCGCGGCGTCCCGCGAGGCGTGCGCTGGGCGGTGACCCTCACCGCAGCGATGTCCGCGGGGGCGCTGGGCCCGATCGCCCTGCTGCTCATGGTGCGGCCGTCGACGGCCGGCGCCCTGGTGGCGGTGGGCATCCTCGGGATGGGCGTCTGTGGGGCAGGGGTGGTGCGCGCGCCGTTGCCTCGGGAGCCCGGAACCCGCGCCGGCCGGTCCGCCTGACGGCGAACGCCCGGTCGGGGGCCCGCCGGCCGAACCGGCCGGCGCGAGGGCAACGGAGGCGCGGGCGCCCTCACCAGCCCTCACCGGTGCGGACCCGCCCGCCGCAGGGTGCCCGTCAGGGCGGGCGCGGACGGGACGCGAACACCCCGGTGTGTGCTGTCGCCGTGGCGGCCGCACTGTTCGCCGCCTCGGTGTGCGTCTGAACAACAGGGTGACGGGCGGCGTGAACGACGCACGCCCGGGCGGGAGCGGCCCGGTCCCGTGGCGTACCTTCCCTCTCCATGACGGATATCGACACGCTCACCGTCCTGTTCCAGGCGCTGGGGGCCGACGACGCATCGGGCTGGGCCGAGTCGGAGGCCGAGGAGGACATCCCTCAGCTGGCCCGCTTCAGGTTCCTGCGCATGGCGTGGCAGGACATCGACGCGTGGAGCTCGGCGGCTCCGGCATGGGTCGAGGCCTACCGGGAGGGGGGTCCGGCGAGCGCGGCCGTCGAACGGGCGTTGCGGCTGGGGATGACGCCCGGCGAGCTGGGCGAGATCGCCCGGGAGGTCGCGAGGGAGACCGCGTTCGGGCTCCTCTGCGGGCTGGCCGATCCCGGGGACGGCGATCTGCCGCCCGAGACCGTGGCGCGGTTGCCCGGCTGGCGTCTGGCCGAACTGTCGCCGGAGGGGGAGCCGACGGGGCGGATCCTGGGCGCGCTCCACGAGGACCTGGACGAGGTGGAGCCGCAAGGCCCGTCGGGAGGAGCCCGGTGACCGCGTTCGACGTGAGTGAGCGGCGGATCTGGGACGGCCGCGCCGGGAGCTACGCCCGCACCTTCGCCCGCCTCTGCGCCCATACGGTCCCCGCTCTGCTGGACGCCGCGTCCACCGCCGCGGGGACGCGCCTGCTCGACGTGGGGTGCGGCAGCGGCAGCGTGACGGTGGCCGCCGCCGGACGCGGTGCCCTCGTACGGGCCGTGGACGCCGAACCCGGCATGGTCGCGGCCACCCGGCGGGCGGCGCCCGGAGTCGACGTGCGCATCGGCGCGCTGCCCCAGCTGCCCTACCAGGACGGCGAGTTCGACGCCGTCGTGGCGAACTTCGTGCTCAACCACGTCGGCCGGCCGCTGGACGCGCTCGTCGAACTGCGCCGGGTCACCCGTCCCGGCGGCCGGATCGCCGTCACCATCTGGCAGGTGCCGGGGAGCCCGGGCCAGGCGTTGATCGGCCGGGCTGCCCAGGCCGCCGGGCTGGTCCGGCCGGACTGGCTGGCCGGGGTCGACGAGGAACACGACTTCCCGCGGACCCCGGACGGGCTGGGAGCGCTGCTGTCGGCCGCCGGACTCGGGGACGTACGGAGTGAACGGGTGGACTGGGACCACCGGGCCCACGCCGAGGACTGGTGGGCGGGGCCCGCGGCCGGGGTCGCCGCGATCGGGCAGCTCGTCCACAGCCGCGGTCCGGAGGGCGTGGCCGCCGCCAAGCGGGAGTACGACCTGTTGTGCGGGGAGTTCGAGGGCGAGGACGGCCTGTTGGTGCTGCCGCACGCGGCGGTGCTGGCCCACGGGGCGGCGTAGACGGACGGCCGGACAGCCCGGGGCCCGGACGGTTCAGCCGTCCGGGCCCCGGGTGACGTCCGCGGTCAGCTGCCGGTGACCGTGACCTTCTCGTCGTTGTTGAGCTGCTCGACGAGCTGCTTGACCTTGGCCTTGTCCCAGACGAGGTTGTTGCCCGTGGAGCCGGAGATCGGCATGTTCAGCGACGCGCCGTCGCCGCCCGTGACGCCCTTCATCGCGAAGAACATCTGGCCCAGGTCCCAGAGCGACATGTCCTTGTCGACGATGAGGGTGTCCAGACCCGCGCCCATCGTCGGGTACAGCTTGAACGGGTTGATGATCGTCGACGGCGTCGCCGTCTGGCTCGCCAGCGCCGCGAGGAACTTCTGCTGGTTCTTCGTACGGTCCAGGTCGGAGGCGAAGGCGTGCCGGGTCCGGACGAAGGCGAGGGCCTGCTGGCCGTCGAGCGTCTGCTTCCCGGCCTGGAAGTCGGCGCCGGAGTACTTGTCCTTGAACGCCTTGGGGATGTCCAGCTCCACGCCGCCGATGGCGTCCACGATCTTGGCGAAGCCGCCGAAGCCGATCTCGACGTAGTGGTCGATGTGCAGCCCGGTGTTGAACTCGACGGTGCGGACGAGGAGCTCGGGGCCGTCCTCGGCGTACGCGGCGTTCAGCTTCGTCGTACGGCCCTTGCCCTCGTACCTCTTGCCGGACTCGGAGCCGACGAACGAGGGGATCTCGACGTTCGAGTCACGGGGCAGCGAGACCAGCGTCGGGCCGTTGGAGCCGTCGTGCAGGATCATCATCGAGTCGGTCCGCTTGCCCTCGGCGGAACCGGTGTGGAGCCTCTTCTTGTCCTCGGACGTCATGCCCGCGCGGCTGTCGGAGCCGACGATCAGGTAGTTCGTGCCGTCGCCCGCCTTCGGACGCTCGATGACCTTCGAGAGATCGACCTCGCGCTTCAGCTTGGAGTCGGCCCAGAAGTACGTGCCCACGGAGACGGCGAGCACCACGACCACGAGGGCCAGCGCGCCGATCTTGATCCGGCGGCGCCAGTCGGGCGCTGCCGTCGGGCGGCCCTGGACGTATCCGCCGTCGCCGGGCCCGCCGCCGTATCCGCCACCGCCGCGACCGCCCTGGCCACCGCCGTAGACCTGCCCCGTGTTGTAGCCGCTGTCGTACTCGGGGGCGTCGCCGTAGCCGCCGGGCTGCTGCGGCACCTGCGGCGGCCTCGCCGGCGCGGGGCGCTGCTGGGGCGGGGCGGGGCGGCGCTGGACGTGCGGCATCGAGCGGGCGCTCTCGGGCCGGTCGCTCCCGCTGCCCTGCCCGTAGCGGTTTCCGCTGCGGTTGTCGTCGGTCCAGCCCTCGGGCCAATCGTTCATGCGACCCAGTGTGCAGGTGTGGGCCACCGCTCTTACAGGGGGTGAGGGAAATCGGGCCAGGGCTGTTGCGAAGCTGATGCATTGCGACGGGCTCCCGGCCCCCGCATAAGGTGGAGGGCATGACAGATCAGGCCCCGCGCCCGGAGGGCGACATTCCGGGCAAGCCGACCGCGGCCTCCCGGACGACCCTCAGCCACATCATGACCGGCAGCGACACGAATCTGCTGGGTACGGTGCACGGCGGCGTGATCATGAAACTGGTCGACGACGCGGCGGGCGCCGTGGCCGGACGGCACTCCGGCGGACCCGCGGTGACGGCCTCGATGGACGAAATGGTCTTCCTGGAGCCGGTCCGCGTCGGTGACCTTGTTCACGTCCGCGCCCAGGTGAACTGGACGGGCCGCTCCTCCATGGAGGTCGGCGTCCGGGTCATGGCCGAACGCTGGAACGAGTCGACCCCGGCCCAGCAGGTCGGCAGCGCGTACCTGGTGTTCGCGGCGGTCGACGCGGACGGCAGGCCGCGCCGGGTGCCGCCCGTGATCCCGGGGACGGAGCGCGACAACCGGCGCTACCAGGAGGCGCAGATCCGGCGCACCCACCGGCTGGCCCGGCGCCGCGCGATCAAGGAACTGCGCGAGAAGCGCGCCGCCGAGGGCATCGAGGACTGAGGGCCCGGCCGGACGGCTACGGGCAGACCACCTCGTCGCCCTTCACCGCGCCGAACCTGCCCGGGGCGGGATCAGCCGCCCGGACCCGCTCGACCTTCCGGTAGTCCGCGCCCGCGGTCACGTTCATCGTGCTGCCCTGTCCGGTCACGGCCCTCAGCTCCGCCCCCGGGAGAGCCGCCGCCAGGGTCCTCGCGGACCGGTCCCAGCGCGGGTCGTACGTGACCAGGGTGCGCTTCAGGTCGCGCTGCGGTGCGGTCAGCGGGGCGCGGGTGGTGTCGAAGCCCGTGGCGTGCAGCGCGGTGTCGACCATGGAGCCGAGCCCGTCCCTCGGGGTTCCGTTGTAGACCTGGATCCGGATCTGCTTCGGCGGGACGTCGACCTTCTTCGCCGCCGGCTCCTCGGGCCGGGCCGCGGTGAGCGGCTTGTCGTCGCGCAGCGCCTGGAACAGCTGCTTCGACTTCCGCGGGTCCCATTTGACGGTCGAGCCGATGCCCTTGACCCGGTAGGCGACGTCGCCCATCGGCACGGACGTGAACTCGGACGAGGCGGCGGAGAAGCCCCGCATCGCCTGGCCGAGCTCCAGCATCCGGTCCGTACCGAATCCCCTGTCGGCGCGTACGGACTTCAGCATCGTCGAGGCGACGTCGCGGAACTTCACCGGGTTCAGCAGCACCCCGCTGCTCGTCGCCTGCTTGATCAGCGAGGCCATGAACTTCTGCTGGCGCTGCATGCGGCCCAGGTCGGCGGCGCCGTCGATGTGCCGGGAGCGTACGTACTGGAGCGCCTGCCCGCCGTTCAGCTCGTGGGTTCCCGCGGCGAGGTCGAGGCCGGTGTAGGAGTCCTTCATCGGCCGGGCGGTGCAGATCTTCACGCCGCCGAGGGTGTCGACCGTCGTCATGAAGCTGGTGAAGTCGACCTCCAGATAGTGGTCGATCTTGACGCCCGTCATGTGCTCGACGGTCCGCACGGTCAGGTTCGGGCCGCCCTCGGCGTAGGCGGCGTTCAGTTTCACCGGGTGGGCCGCGTGCTCCTGGCCCGTGGTCGCGTCCCGGTGCTCGGGGATCTCGGCGTAGCTGTCGCGCGGCAGGCTCACGACGCTGGCGCGCTCCTTGTCCGCGGACAGGTGCACCAGCATGATCGTGTCGGTGCAGTGGCAGGGCTCGCCGCCCAGCCGGTACTTCTGCCTCTCGTCCTTGGTGATCTTGTCGCGGCCGTCGGTGCCGACCAGCAGCAGATTCATGCCGTGGCCGCCCGTGGGCCGGTTCTTCATGTCCTTGAACGGGTCGATCCGGTCGATGCCGGACTCCAGACCGGTCACCACGGCGTGGCCGATGCCGCCCGCGCCGAGCACCAGCACGGAGAGCGTGGTAGCCATCCGCATGCCCCAGCGAGGTCTCTCGTCCTGCTTCCTGGGCCGTCCGCGCCGCGGGGGAGCGGCACGGGGTCTCGGCGGACGGGGGGAGCGATGCGGCGTGGGCACGAGGGGACACCTCCGCGGTGCGAGGGGGACCGTTCGCACGGTAGGCCCATACGATCTGCATCCCGGTAAGCGAGTGGGCGGCGCGCGCCGCTGTCCCCCGTTCGCGGTAACGTGGCGGCCGAATGACGCCGCCTGGTGGGGTGCGAGACCCCCGGCGCTCCCGAGGACTCCCCGAGGACCACATGTCTGCCGCGCAGCCCACCGCCGTTTCCGTGATCATGCCGGTGCTCAACGAGGAGCGGCATCTCCGGAACTCCGTCCGGCACATCCTGGAGCAGGAGTACGACGGTGAGATGGAGGTGGTGATCGCCCTCGGCCCGTCCACGGACCGTACGGACGAGATCGCCGCCGAGCTGGTCGCGGAAGACCCCCGGGTCCACACCGTGCCCAACCCCACCGGCCGCACCCCCGCCGCGCTCAACGCCGCGATCAAGGCCTCGCGCCACCCCGTCGTGGTGCGCGTCGACGGCCACGGCATGCTGTCGCCCGACTACATCGCGACCGCCGTCCGGCTCCTGGAGGAGACGGGCGCGCAGAACGTCGGCGGCATCATGCACGCCGAGGGCGAGAACGCCTGGGAGGACGCCGTCGCGGCGGCCATGACGTCGAAGATCGGCGTCGGCAACGCGGCCTTCCACACCGGCGGCCAGGCCGGTCCGGCCGAGACCGTCTACCTGGGCGTGTTCCGCCGGGAGGCCCTGGAGCAGGCGGGCGGCTACAACGTCGAGTTCATCCGCGCCCAGGACTGGGAGCTGAACTTCCGCATCCGCGAGGCCGGCGGGCAGATCTGGTTCTCGCCCGAGCTGCGCGTGCAGTACCGCCCGCGCCCCTCCGTCCGGGCGCTCGCCAAGCAGTACAAGGACTACGGCCGCTGGCGGCACGTCGTCGCCCGCTATCACTCCGGCTCGATCAACCTGCGCTACCTCGCCCCGCCGACCGCCGTCGTCGCGATCGCGGCCGGTCTCGTGGCGGGCGCCGCGGTCACCCCGTGGGCGCTGGTCGTCCCCGCCGGCTACGTCGCGGCCATCGTCGCCGGGTCCCTCCCGGCGGGCAAGGGCCTGTCGCTGAAGGCGCGGGCGCAGATCCCGGTGGCGCTGGCGACGATGCACATGTCGTGGGGGTACGGCTTCCTGACCAGCCCGCGTTCGCTGGCCAGGCGCGTGATCGCCAGCCGCCGTCCGGCACTCACCGAACCGGGCACGCCGGTGGCCTGAGCACTCCGCACGGAAGCGGGGGGACGGAGCGCGCGGCGCGCTCCGTCCCCCCGCTTCCGTGCGCGTACAACCCGCGCGCCCACCCCGGGCGCGCCTCGCCGGAAACGCGCCGCACGGCCCACCCGCGGGGGGCGGGCCGAGCGCTTCAGCTCTTCCCGCCGTCCCACCGGTAGACGGAGTAGACGTCCATGCACGTGCCCTCGTCGGCGGCGTTCAGGTCGTCGGCGCCTTCCGGGAGGTCACCCGCCTCCGCCGCCTTCGGAGCCTCGTACACGGTCCCGTCGCGCCAGTCCGCGCCGACGACGAGGGTCAGCCCGCCGGCCTTCGGGTCGGCCTTGACGGCGGTCTCCGGCAGTCCGAGCGCCTTGGCCACGGAGGCCGCGTCCGCCTTGCCCTGGTCGCTGTCCTCCTGCGCGTAGTGCACGACCGTTTCCTTGCGCGGCTCCGCGGTCCGCGACGCCTTGGCGAGGTCGAAGCCCTTGCCGTTCAGCACCTGGGCGATCTCGGAGGCCCGGCCGTCCCGGGGCGCCTGGCCGAGGCCCGTACCGTTGACCACCGTGAGGTCGAGGGTGCCCGGGGCCGCGGCGGGCGGACCGGCCGGTTTCGCGGAGGCCGACGCCTTCGCCTTCGGTTTGCCGTTCTTGTCGAACGCGACGTCGTCACGGAGCATCTGCCACATCTGGTCCGCGGACTTCTCGATCGGCACGAGCCGGTCCTTGTCCTGCGACCACTCGGCCGTCGGGATCGTCGTCATGGTGATGCGGTTGATCGGCACGTTCTTCAGCTGCATCGACAGGTCGTAGAGCTTCTTGACCGAGCCGATCTCGTCGGAGACCTGGAGCGCCTTGGTCGCCGTCTCCGCGAGGTTCATCAGCCGGCCCGCGTCCGACCACGCGTTCTGCTTCTTCAGCGTGCGGAGCATCGAGTTCATGTACATGTGCTGAGCCTTGGCACGGTTCTGGTCGTTGCCGAACGCGTGCCGGGTGCGCAGCCACTTCAGCGCGTCCTCACCCTTGACCGTGCTGGTCCCCGCCGGCAGCTTGAGGCCGGAGCCACCGCGGACCATCCGTGTCGAGCGGTCCCACACGCCGGTCTTCACGCACACGTCGACGCCGCCGATGGCGTCCGCCATGGCCACCACACCGGCGAAGTCGATCATCACCCAGTGGTCGATGTAGACACCGGTGAGGTTCTCCCAGGTGGTCAGCGTGCAGCCCGGCCCGCCCCGCTGGAGCGACTCGTTGATCGGCTTGTCGACGGTCTCGGCGTACGACTGGCCGGTCTCGTCGTCCTTGCACTCGGGGATCTTGACGATCGTGTCGCGCGGAATGCTGACCAGCGAGGAGCTCTTCCGGTCCGCCGAGATGTGCAGCAGCATCTGGACGTCCGCGCGCGGTTTGTCACCGACGGAGTCCCGGCTGCCGCCGAGCTTCACGTTCGCCGCGCTGTTGCGGCTGTCGGAGCCGATCAGCAGGATGTTGAGAGGGGTCTGGCCCATGGCGTTCGGGTCGGCCTTCTTCACGCCGCTCTCGCCACCGCTGCGCCCACTGCTGCGGATGTTGTTGTTGAGGTGCCGGTAGTAGAGGTATCCGGCGGTGGCCGTCCCCAGTATCAGCACCGACAGCGAGATCGCTATCGCGCGGAATATGCGGCTTTTACGGGACTTCTTGGCCGCCCGTTTACGCGCCTTGCCGCGCCGGTGGCCGCTCCCGCCGTCGCCGATGTCGCTTCCGGCGGTGCGCGGGGACGGGCCGCCCCCGGTGAGGAGAGCCCCGTCCCTCCCCGGAGTGCGGGTGTGTGGGGCCCGTGGTCGCGTCCCCTCCCCAGGCATACTGCTGCGTCCCACCGGGACCCCCCCTGCTGTTCGGACTCGCGTTATCGCTCAGTGACCCGGTGTCACTTGGCGCACACTTCCTTGTCGGCGCTGGCCTTCGGAATGTCGATCTTGGCCGGACCGGTGATGGGGGTGCCCGCGCCCTTGAAGTCCGCCCCCAGCGTCAGCACCATCGCCTCCAGTCCCACGGCGTCCTTGGTGCCCGGCTTCATCGCCGTCGCCGGAAGCCCCATCATCTCGGCGAGCGCCCGGGCCTGGTCGGCCTGGTTCGGCGCGTACGCGAGTGTGGTCTTGGCGGCCTTCGCCGGGGCGTTGGCCTTGTTCGTGGACTTCAGGACGCCCTTGTCGTTCTGCAGCCAGGTGACGGTCTGCTGGGCCGCGCCGGCGATCTCCCCGCCGTTGTACACGTCTACCCGGACGTCGGCGGCTGCCGCCTTGGTTCCCTTGAGGAGCGCGTTCTGCTTGCTCTTGGCGGCCTTCTTCTGTGCGGCGACCTCGGTCAGCGAGGTGTCGGCCTGCATCATCGAGAACAGCTGGGGTCCCTTCACGGGGTCCACGACCACGGTGATCGGCTTCGGCTCCGCCGGGTTGTCGATGACCGGCATCGTGACGAACGTGATGTTCTTCGTGTCGATCTTGGTGAGTTCCTTGGCGAGCGTGCTCAGCTTCGACACCGAGTTGATGGCCTTGTCGACCGTCAGCGCCTTGGTCGCCGCGTCCGCCAGCTTGAACAGCTTCGTCGGGCTCGTGAGCGTGTCGTCCGACTTCATCTGCCGGATCATCGAGCCGAGGAACTGCTGCTGGCCCTTGATCCGGTCCAGGTCGCTTCCGTTGGTGTAGGCGTGCCGGGTCCGTACGAACGCCAGCGCCTCCTCGCCCTGGACCTTGTTCGGGCCCGCCGGCAGGTCGAGGTGCGACTTGTCGTCCTTCACCGCGTGGGCCAGGCAGATGTTGACGCCGCCGACCGCCGTGGACAGCTCCTTCACCGCGTTGAAGTCCACCATCATGAAGTGGTCGACCGTCAGGCCGGTGATCGCCTTGACGGTGTCCATCGTGCAGCCCGGGTCGCGGTCGTCCTGGCCGAGGCTCGTGTTGAAGCGGACGTTCTCGGTGCCCGGGATGGTCTTCTCCGAGCCGTCCTCCTGCTTGGTCTTGCAGTCCGGGACGTTGGTCATGAGGTCGCGGGGGATGCTCATCGCCGTGGCATTGGTGCGGTCCTCGGACACGTGGAACAGGATGTTGGTGTCCGCGTGTCCGACACTGCCCTTGTCGCCGTAGCCCTCGTTGCCCTTGCCGGTGCGCTTGTCCGTACCGATGATCAATATGTTGAGGGGCGCGTTGGCCGTGACGACGTCCTTGTTGCCGCGGTCGCCGATGTCGACCGTGCTCAGGTTGCCGTTGAAGTGCTGGTACAGCCAGTACCCGCCGGCCGAGACGACGACGAGCAGGAAGGCCGTCACACCGCCCGTCCAGAGCAACGCCTTCTTGCGGCGGGCCTTGGGGGCCTTGCGCTTGCGGCGGCCCGCGGTGTTCTCGGCGGCGGCGGCCTCCTGGCCGCGCTTTGCCGAGGCCGAACGGCGACCGCCCTGCCGCGGCACCTCATGGCTGCGGCGTGCTCCCTCGCCCGACGGACCGCGGCGCTCGCCGGCGCCTTCCCGGCCCCGGCCCGTGCGTCCGGGACTCCGCGGGGCCGAGACCCCCGGCGCGCCGGCTGAATCCCCTCCGGAATGGTTCAGTCGCAGTTCGTAGTCACCGGTGTCCGGGTTGAGAACCCATTGGTCTGCGGGATCGATTTCTTCCGCCCGCCCACGGCCTTGTGCATCCACGGTCGCTTGAGTCCTCCGTCGGTGCCACGCGAGGCGCCTCCCCCGATAAGGCGCTCAGTCTTTCGCTCCGGAAGTGCGCGGCTTGACGGCCGCAAGCACCGGATCGCGTCACACTATCCGTCCCATTCGCTGTCGAGCGACGGGCGTGACATATTGCACGGCCCTTACAACCGGGCATTCTTCCCATTGCACATCGAACGTCGATGTCCGCTTGGTCATTGCTTTACCGCTTGCACAGGTCGGTCGCCGCATTGTTCCCCGAGTAGGTGGGTGTGGGAGTCGGGCCGGCGGCCTCGGCGGCGTCAGCGGTTTTTCCGTCGTCACCCTTGAGCTGATCGGCGGGCACGACGGCGACGGGCTTGTCGTCGCGCAGCTGCCTGAACAGCTTGTCCGCGTCGGGTTGTACGAGTTCGTCCCGGTTCCGGTTGGCGGCGTACGGCTGGCGGGGGACGGTCAGGAACTGCACCTTGTCGGTCGGCACGTCGCGCATGCCGCGCACCAGGTCGTACAGGTCCTTCAGGCTGTTCAGCCCAGGGTCGGTCGTCAGCGCCTTGGTGGCCGCGTCCAGCACCGGGTAGAGCCGGGTGGGATTGAGCAGGACCCCGTTGCTCTGCACCTTGTTCACCAGGGCGCCCAGGAACTGCTGCTGGCGGTCCATCCGTTCGGTGTCACTGCCGTTGCCGATGGACTTGCGGGCCCGCACGTACCCCAGAGCCTGCTCGCCGTTGAGCTTCTGGCGGCCCGCGGGCAGCCGGAGGTGCGCGGCGCTGTCGTCGATCGGCTTCTTGAGGCAGATCTCGACCCCGTCCACCGCGTCGACCATGCTCTTGAAGCCGTTGAAGTCCACGACCATGTGATGGTCGACGCGGATGCCGGTCATCTTCTCGATCGTGCGGATGGTGCAGGCGGTCCCGCCGGACTCGAAGGCCCAATTGAACTGCGCGAACTGCGGCTTGCTGACAGTTTTGTCCGGCTTGTGGCACTCCGGGATGTCCACCATCAGATCGCGCGGGACGGACATGGCCGTGGCGCTTTTCCGGTTCGCGGCCAGGTGCAGCAGGATCGTGGTGTCCGAGCGCTGGCTGCCGCCGTCGTCGCGGCCGTACTTGCGGTTGTCTCCGGCCCGGCTGTCGGAGCCGATGAGCAGGATGTTCTGCGCGTCGTGGACGACGGAGGCGGGACGTTCCTTCTCGTACGCCCTGAGTTCGGCGGCCGCGGAGGTGTCCGTCCTGATGTTGCCGTCCAGCTTCTTGTACAGCCACCAGCCGGCGCCCGCCGCGACCAGCACGGCGAACGAGGCGCCGAGCGCCGTCCAGCGCACCCAGTGGCGCTTGCGCCTGACGACGATGTCGAGGGCCGGTCCGGGTCCGCGGGGGTCCTCAGGCGGTGATCCGTGCGACGGTCCGCTGCCGGATCCGCTGCGCGTCTCACCGCCCGGGGCTCCCGTCGGGGCACCGGGCTCGCCGGGCTTCGCGCCGGGCGAACCGTCCGGTGCCCGGTCCTGGCCCCCGGCCGAGTCGTCGGGATCGGCCGGGGGGCCGGCGCTTTCGGTCACGTCTGCGTCCATCCTTCGCGTTCGGCAGCGCGCTGGGCCGCCGGTCGCACAAGTAGACGGCTGAACCTCACGCTTGGTTGTGCCTTGAGTGGTCCGTACCGCAGATCATGGCCCGGAGTCGACGCATCGCCGGGAGGGCTCGGCCCATGCTGGGCCGGACGGGTGGCCCTCGGGCCGCTTGTCATACCGGGGCACCGGGGGTGCCGGCCCCCTCGGCCGTCACACGGTCCGCGTGACCCGCTCGCTCTCGACGCGCTCGGCCAGCTTCTCCTCGCCCAACTGCCCGAGGTGCCGGCACAGCACCACGGATCCCCCGGTGGCGAGCGGCGCGAAGAGCCCGGCGCTGAGACCGTCCCAGGTGTCGTACGTACGCCCCGACAGGAGCCGCGACCCGGGCCCCAGGCCCAGCGCGTCACCGTCCGCGCGCGCCCGCGCGACCAGCTCCGCCCCGGTGAACGCGGCACCGCCCACGGTGAGCGCCGGCGCGTCCGGGGCGACGGGTGCGAACGGGGCGAACCGGTCGCCCTGGCCCGGCACCTCGACGGCGTAGTCGGCGAAGCCCTCGGGGGCCTGCGGGAACCTGCCGCCCATCGGGCGCAGCGCCAGCGCGATCCGCTCGCCTCGGCAGGCCCGGGCGGCGTCCAGGGTGTCCGGCCCGGAGACGACGAGATCGGCGGCGGCAGGATCACCCTGGACATCGGCGACCACACCGACCGAGGCGCAGGCCAGCAGCCAGACCGCGGACTGCCAGTGCGCGGGCAGCAGCAGCGAAAGCCGGTCACCGGGCTCGGCGGCGAGGTCGCCCTGGAGCAGGTTCGCCGTCTTGGCCACCCAATTGGCGAAGGTGGCCACCGACAGTTCGACGCGCTCTCCGGTGGCGTCGTCGTAGAAAGTGACCATGGGACGGGCCGGGTCCGCGGCGAGCGCGGAACGCAGCAGGTCGGCAGGGGTGCGGTCGCTTGCGTTCATTCGAGGAAGGGTACGCGGCGGTGCCGACGGGAGCCGGGTACGGCGGGACCCGGGTACACCGGTTCGGCAGACGAGTCGTCAATTGCCCCGGAAAGTCCGGGTCGCCGGAGTGGTGGGCTTATGCCAAGGATCATGTGTATGCGTGCCTTCCTTGCATCCTCCATCGGTGTCACCTGTGTGGCAGCTCTCGCGCTGCCCCTCGCCGCGCCCGCGGGCGCCGCCCCCGACACCGCCGCCCATCCGGCCACCGCGGGATCCGTTCCCGCCGAGGCGTCCGAACCGGCCGGAGTGCCCGGTTCGACGCAGTCCCTGGCCCTGAACCCCTCGGCCACCCCCTCCGAACGAGCCACCGGGGCCCCCGCAGGACGAGGGCTGCCCGAGCGCGACGTCCAGCCCTTCTCCCTGGTGGGCGTCGTCTGGGACGACGTGGACACCGAACTCCAGGGCACCGCCCAGGTCCGCACCCGCGCCACCGGCACCGGCCGCTGGTCCGACTGGCAGGACCTGGAGACGCACAACGCCGAGCACTCCGCCGACGCCGGGACCGCCGAGCGTGACGCGGGGGCCGCCCGCGGCTCCACCGCCCCGCTCTGGGTCGGCGCCTCCGACGGCGTCGAGGTCCGGGTGCGCCCCGAGACCCCCGGCCCCGCCGAGGCTCCCGTACCGCTGCCCGCCGGCCTGCGCCTCGAACTCGTCGATCCCGGCAAGGACCCCCAGCAGATCCCGGACACCGACCTGGCGGAGTCGCCCGGAACCGACCAGGCGGAGACCTACGCCACCGGCGTGGCAGGCGCGGACCGCGCCGCCTCGCTCGCCACCACCGCGCTCGGCGCCTCCGTGCTCCCCGCTCTGAGCAAGGCCGAGACCGAGGAGGCCGCAGGCCTGGCGCCCGCCGCCAAGCCGTACATCGGACCCCGGCCGCGCATCATCACCCGCAAGGGCTGGGGCGCCGACGAGAAGCTCCGCGAGAGCGGGTTCGCGTACACCAAGACCGTCAAGGCCGCGTTCATCCACCACAGCGCCACCGGCAACAACTACACGTGCTCCCAGGCGCCCTCGGTCCTGCGCGGCATCTACCGCTACCACGTCAAGAGCAGCGGCTGGCGCGACATCGGCTACAACTTCGCCGTCGACAAGTGCGGAAACATCTACGAGGGCCGCGCCGGAGGCGTGACGAAGGCCGTCATGGGCGCGCACACCCTCGGCTTCAACACCAACACCATGGGCATCGCCGTGCTCGGAACCTTCAGCTCGTCGAACCCGCCCGCCGCCGCCGTCACCGCCGTCTCCAAGCTCACCGCCTGGAAGCTCGGACTGTTCGGCGCCAACCCCAAGGGCAAGGTGACCCTGACCTCGGGCGGCAGCAACAAGTACAAGAAGGGCAAGAAGGTCAAACTCAACGTCATCTCCGGTCACCGCGACGGATTCGCAACCGAATGCCCCGGAGCGCGTCTCTACAAGAAGCTCGGCACGGCCCGGACCGCATCGGCCCGGCTGCAGGGCCGCTGACGCGAAAGGAGCCGCCTCCCGGCGCCGGACGCGCCGGAGGCCTGCTGCGGGCTGCTGACCGGAGGACCCCTCCACCGGTCTGCATACACTGGCCAGCCAATAAGCTCACCAGGCCCGGCCCCAGCAGGAAGCAGAGACAGTGCTGTGACAGAGGCAAAAGAAGCGATCCTCCTGGTCGGCGGCAAGGGCACCCGGTTGCGCCCGCTCACGGTGCACACCCCGAAACCCATGGTTCCGGCAGCAGGCGTCCCCTTCCTCACGCACCAGCTGGCGCGTGCCCGGGCCGCCGGGGTCGAGCACATCGTCCTCGCGACGTCCTACCTGGCGGAGGTCTTCGAGCCGTACTTCGGTGACGGTTCGTCGCTCGGCCTCCACATCGAGTACGTCACCGAACGCGAACCGCTCGGCACCGGCGGCGCCATCCGCAACGTCGCCCGTCGGCTCACCTCTGGCCCGGACGAACCGGTCCTCATCTTCAACGGCGACATCCTCACCGGCCTCGACATCCGGGCACTGGTCACCTCGCACGCCGACTCCGGAGCGGACGTCTCCCTGCACCTGACCCGGGTCGAGGACCCGCGCGCCTTCGGCCTCGTGCCGACGGACGGCACCGGCCGGGTCACCGCGTTCCTGGAGAAGCCGCAGTCGCCCGAGGAGATCGTCACCGACCAGATCAACGCGGGGGCGTACATCTTCCGCAGATCGGTCATCGACACCATTCCGGCCGGCCGTCCCGTCTCGGTCGAGCGGGAGACCTTCCCCGGACTGCTCGCCGACGGCGCGCACCTCCAGGGCATGGTCGACTCGACGTACTGGCTGGATCTCGGCACTCCCCAGGCGTTCATACGGGGCTCCGCCGACCTGGTCCTCGGCCGCGCCCCCTCCCCGGCCGTCCCCGGCCGGTGCGGCGACAGCCTCGTCCTGCCGACCGCCTCCGTCGCCCCCGACGCCAAACTCTCCGGCGGCACGGTGATCGGCGCGGACGCCGTCATCGGCGCGGGCGCCAGGATCGACGGCTCCGCCGTGCTCGCGGGCGCCTTCGTCGAACCGGGCGCGGTGATCACGGACTCCCTGGTCGGAGCGGGCGCCAGAATCGGCAGCCGAACGGTCCTGGAGGGCGCGGTCGTCGGCGACGGGGCCGAGGTCGGGGCCGACAACGAACTGCGCGACGGCGTCCGCATCTGGTGCGGGGCCCGCCTGCCCGCCGCGTCGGTACGGTTCTCCTCGGACGAATGACCGGACCGGCCACCGCCCCGTGAAGTTCCGGGGTGGCCGGAAACAGCCGTACCCTCGACAGGCACCCCCGACTACCGAGGACCTCACCCGTGGCAGGACGATTCGCTCCCCGCAGTGCCCCGCGCGCGGCCGTCCCGCACCAGGCGGCGGCGACGCCCGTCCCGGCGCCGCTGACCCGGGAATGGACCCCGCACGGCCCGCTCGACCTGCGGCTCGTCCTCGGCCCGCTGCGCCGCGGCCCCGCCGACCCCACGTTCCGGATGTCCGCCGACGGCTCCGTCCGCCGGGCCAGCCGCACCCCCGCGGGCCCCGGCACGCTCCATGTCGTCGCCCGCGGGGGCCGGATCGAGGCGGCGGCGTGGGGGCCCGGCGCGTCCTGGCTGCTGGACCGGCTGCCGGCCCTGCTGGGCGCGTCGGACGACCCGTCGGCCTTCACCCCGCGCCACCGGCTGCTCGCCGTGACCCATCACCGCCGGCCGGGCCTGCGCCTGCTGCGCACCGGCCTGGTGCTGGAGTCGCTGATCCCCTCGGTCCTGGAGCAGAAGGTCACCACGGACGAGGCGTACCGCGCCTGGCGGCTGCTGGTGCGCACGTACGGGGAGCCGGCGCCCGGCCCGCAGGAGTACGGCCTCTACGTCATGCCGGACGCCCGCACCTGGTCGCTGATCCCGTCCTGGGAGTGGCACCGCGCGGGCGTGGACAGCAAGCGCTCGGCGACGATCCTGCGCGCGGTCCGGGTGGCCCGCCGCATGGAGGAGGCCGCCGCCATGACACTGACCGACGCCATGGCCCGCCTCCAGGCGATCCCCGGCATCGGCCCCTGGACGGCCGCCGAGACCCTGCAACGGGCGAACGGCGAGGCGGACGCGGTGACGGTCGGCGACCTCCACCTCCCCGGAATCGTCGGCCACGCGCTGGCCGGCAACCGGAACGCGGACGACGAGGAGATGCTGGCGCTGCTCGCCCCGTACGAGGGCCAACGCCACCGGGCCACCCGCCTGATCATGCTCTCCGACAATCTCCCGCCCCGCCGGGCCCCCCGCATGCAGCCACGCAACATCGCCCGCCTGTGAGCGCTCCGGGCCACGGGTCAAGCCTGCCCGGTTCCCTCACGGGCCTGGGCGCACATCAAGCCCGTCCGGCGTTTGAGGACCGAGGGTCCGGGGGCAGCGCCCCCGGCTCCGGGAAGGGGCGGGTGGGGGGCAAGGCCCGCCGCAGGCGCGCAGCCCCCGGCCACCGCCTCACCGCACCGTGACGAACCCCTCCGCATCGCGCCCCACGCGGCGCGCCGGAGCCGCCGCCGGCCGCCCCACCGCCACCGCACCCAGCGGATCCCACGACGCGGGCAGCGACAGCACCTCCCGCACGACATCCCGGCAGAACATCGTCGAGGACACCCACGCGGAACCGAGCCCCTCGCCCGCCAGCGCGACCAGGAAGTTCTGGATACCGGCGCCCGCGGCGACCACGAACATCTCGCGCTCCGCCCCGTCCCGCCGCGCGTCCCCGTACGTGTGGGAGCCGTCCATCACCATGCACGGCACCGCCAGATACGGCGCCCGGCGCAGCACATCGCCCCGCCGCACCCGCTGGGCGATCGACTCCTCGCTCTTGCCGTCCCGCCGCAGGTCCGCGATCCACGCGTCCCGCATCGCGTCCAGCAGCCGGGTCCGGGACTCCCGCGACTCCACCAGGACGAACCGCCAGGGCGTCGTGTGGTGCGGGGCCGGGGCCGTCACCGCCGCGGCCACGGCGCGCCGCACCGCCCCGGGGTCCACCGGCTCGTCGGTGAACTCGCGGACCGTACGCCGCTGGGTCACCGCCTCCCGCACCGCCTCGGACGTCCCCAGCCGGAACATGTCGTCCGCCGCGACCCGCACCATGGCCCGGGCCCCGGCGGCGTCGGCCGGGTCCATGACGTGGCCGAGGCCGCGCACCACCGCCACCGGCAGTCCGTCCGCCTTGCCCTTGACCAGGTCACCGGCCGAGGCGAGCTCGTCCGCGGTGGCGACCACGGTCGCGCTCAGCGGATTGCCGTACGCGTCGCTGCCGCCCCGCAGATCGTCGAGTACCCGCACCCCCGCCGCGCCGATCGCGACATCGGTCAGCCCGTTGCGCCACGGCCGCCCGAAGGTGTCCGTGACGACGACGCCGACGTCGACGCCGAGCGTGTCGCGCAGCCCTTCCCTGATCGCCCGCGCCGAGGCGTCCGGGTCCTCGGGCAGCAGCAGGACGGTTCCGGCCGGGGTGTTCGACGCGTCGACCCCGGCGGCGGCCATGACCAGGCCCTGCCGGTTCTCCACGATCCGCAGCGTGCCGCGCCGCGCCACCACCCGTACCGTCTCGGCGTCGATCGCCGACTCCCGGTCGGCGGCCTCGACGATCCGGCCCTCCGCCTTGGAGACGATCTTCGAGGTGACGAGCAGGACGTCGCCGTCGACGAGTCCGGGCTCGGTGGCGGCGATCAGTTTCGCGAGGTCGTCCCCGGCCCGCACCTCGGGCATGCCGGGCAGCGCCCACACCCGGTACGACGGGGCCGGGCCGGCGGCGCTCACGCCCGTACCTCCTCGGCCAGCGCCAGCGCCTGCCGCGCCATCTCGGCGGTGGCGGCGACGTCGGTCATCATCAGCGGTACGGAGCGGCAGCGGATCCCCGCGGACTCCACCGCCTGCACGGCGCCCTCGTCCACGGTGTCGACGAGCCAGCCGTCCAGCAGCCCGGAACCGTAGTGCTGGGCGACCGCAGCGGCCGTCGACTCGACGCCCACCGCGGCGAGCACCTTGTCCGCCATCCCGCGCACCGGCGCGTCGCCGACGATGGGGGAGAGGCCGACGACCGGCACCCCGGCCTCGGCGATCGCTTCCCGGATACCGGGCACGGCGAGGATGGTCCCGACGGACACGACGGGGTTCGACGGCGGGAAGAGGATGACGTCGGCCCCGGCGATCGCCTCCAGGACGCCGGGCGCCGGCTTGGCCTGTTCGGCGCCCACGGGCACGATGGCCCGGGCCGGGACGGAGGCGCGCAGCTTCACCCAGTACTCCTGGAAGTGAACGGCCTTGCTCTCGCCGTCGACGTCGACCGCCACGTGCGTCTCGATCCGGTCGTCGGACATCGGCAGCAGCCGGACCCCCGGCTTCCAGCGCGCGCAGAGCGCCTCGGTGACGGCGCTCAGCGGATAGCCCGCGCCGAGCATCTGCGTACGGACGATGTGGGTGGCGAAGTCGCGGTCGCCGAGCCCGAACCAGTCGGGGCCGACGCCGTACGCCGCGAGTTCCTCCTTGACGTGGAAACTCTCGTCGGTGCGGCCCCAGCCCTGCTCCTCGTTGATGCCACCGCCGAGGGTGTACATCACGGTGTCGAGGTCGGGGCAGACCTTGAGTCCGAACAGATGGATGTCGTCACCGGTGTTGCCGATCACCGTGATGTCCGCGTCGGGCGCGGCCTCCTTGAGGCCACGCAGGAAACGAGCACCACCGATACCGCCGGCCAGAACCACAATGCGCATGCGGACAGTTTGTCAGGCGTGGCCCGCCCGGTGGCGGCGGGCCGTCAGACGGCGGCGCGCACCGCGGCGCACTGCGCGGTGTGCATCGGCATGTCGGTCAGGCCCGGGTAGTAGACGTGGAGGCTGACGGCCGGTTCGAGGGAGTCGTTGACCACTTCGTGGACGTAGCCGGGGGCGAAGACCCGCTGCGCGCCGGAACCCAGCGTCCGCTTCCCCCGGTCCGTACGCTCGGTCAGTTCGCCGTCCAGGACGGTGAGTACGCCGGAGGACAGGCCGTGGTCGTGCAGGCCGCTGCCCTGGCCGGGGACCCAGCTGAGCAGCCAGACCTCGTAGCCGGGCCCGGTGCGGAGGCGGTGGTACCAGCGGGTGGTGGTGTCGTACCGGACGAGGTGGGCCCACTGGGCGCGGTCGGCGGCGATGGCGCGGGCGAGGCCGACGAACTCGGCCACGGTGGTGGGGTGCTCGCGGGCGGGGCGCAGGAGGTGCTGGACCTCGAGGAGGTCCCCGGCGATCTGGAGGTCGCTGTCGCTGTTCATGGGTGCGGTGGTTCCTCGGCAGGGGTGCAGGGGGTGCTGTGCGGATGCGGGGGTGTCGCAGGACCGGGGAACCAGGTGACCGCAGAGGCCGAAGGCCGTGTGGGGGGAGGGTCCGGGGGTCCGGGATGAGCTGTGCGGGGCTGGAGCGCGTGGGCTTCAACAGCTGAGACAGCTGGAACAGCAACAGCGAGCCTGGACAGTGCTGCGGAACCCACGGATGTGGGTGGCGCGCATCGCTGAGGTCACTGGCATGACATCAAGGAGAACCGGAAGAACCTCCGGCTGTCAACCCGGTGGCCGGTTGAGCGGCGATCTTTCACCTCATCCGGTTACTCCACGCGGAGAAAGGTTTATGCACCCCCGATGCCGGTCAAGTGGCGCAACAACCGCAGCGGCAAACGCGGTGGTGCTCCTGTGACCCGACTGTGATCTTGATCGCTTCGGTGATCGAATCGCAACGCGTCCGCCCTCCCGGGAGTTCTTCCCTGGGGCGGCCGGGGGGTGGCGGGGTCCGTGGCATATGTCAGGTTTTTGGTTATTTGCACACTTTACGCATACGCTTGGTTCCGCAGAGTGAATACCGGGCCCAATAGCAGATCTGAGCTTGACTGGCCCGAAGCTACACACTTGTAATTTCACTCGTGTCGTTCGGCCGATTCGATGACGGCCGCATCACAGACGCAAGAGACGGACGAGGGGCGCACATGACCGAGCTGTTCCAGCAACTGCTGGTCGAGGACGCGGACGAGGAGCTCGGCTGGCAGGAGCGCGCACTGTGCGCCCAGACCGATCCCGAGTCCTTCTTTCCCGAGAAGGGCGGTTCCACCCGCGAGGCCAAGAAGGTCTGTCTCGCCTGTGAAGTCCGGTCCGAATGCCTTGAATACGCCCTTTCCAAGGACGAGCGATTCGGTATCTGGGGCGGGCTCTCCGAGCGCGAGCGACGGCGCCTCAAGAAGGCCGCGGTCTGACCCGGCCGCCTCCGGAGGGCCCGGCCCGACCCGGCCCGCACCGCTTCGCCCCGGCCGCACGCAGCCGGACCGGTCCCCCGAGCGGGCCGGTCCCGGACCGGCGCCGGCCATGGCCCGCCGCCTGCACCCTGCCCGCAGGCGGCGGGCCATCGCCGTTCCTCCGGCCTCCCGGCCGGCTCCCGGGGCCCTCCGGCGCCCGGCTCCACCGCTGTACCGCCGCCCTCGTTCAACCGCTCCGCGCCGGCCCGGTTATCCGTACCGTTAGTGTGGGGCCCCGTCCGAGACGCGCCAACGACCCGACAGGGCGCGCGTGTACACCGATGCAGCCCCCGGGGGACGTCCCCCGGACCCGGCCGGAGGGCCCGTACCTCGATGTCCGTGCACAGCCAAGCAACGGCGCCGTACGCGGCCGCCGCCGCCCCAGAGTTCCCCCGGCATGTCGTCACCGCCGTGCTCGTCTCCCACGACGGCGCACGCTGGCTGCCCGACGCGCTCGCCGGACTGCTCGGGCAGGAACGCCCCGTACAGAACGTCGTCGCCGCCGACACCGGCAGCGCCGACGACTCCGCGCGCCTGGTCACCGAGGCGCTCGGCGCCGACCGGGTGCTGCACCTCGCGCGGCGTACGAGCTTCGGCACCGCCGTCGACGAGGCGAGCCGCACCGCCGGCGTCCTCACCCCGGACGACCTGCCCTACCTGAAGCGCCCCAGCGGCTGGGACCCCGTCACCCGGTCCTGGCGCGACGACGCGTACGACCTGCCGGACCTGCCGCACGGCGAACCGGTGCAGTGGCTCTGGCTGCTCCACGACGACTGCGCCCCCGAACCCGACGCGCTCGCCGAGATGCTGCGCGTCGTCGACAACGACCAGCACGCCGCCATCGTCGGACCCAAACTCCGTGGCTGGTACGACCGCCGCCAACTCCTCGAAGTCGGCGTCTCGATCGCCAACAGCGGACGCCGCTGGACCGGACTGGACCGGCGCGAGCAGGACCAGGGTCAGCACGACCAGATCCGTACCGTCCTGTCCGTGTCGACCGCCGGCATGCTGATCCGCCGGGACGTCTGGGAGGAGCTCGGCGGCTTCGACCGCAGGCTGCCCCTGATGCGCGACGACGTCGACCTGTGCTGGCGCGCCCACATGGCAGGACACCGGGTGCTGGTCGCCCCCGACGCCGTCCTGCGGCACGCCGAGGCGTCCGCCCGCGAACGCCGCCCCATCGACTGCGCCGGCCGCTCGGTCTCCAGCCCGCACCACGTCGACAAGGCCGGCGCCGTCTACACCATGCTGGTCAACGCCCCCGGCAAACGGCTGCCCTGGGTGCTGCTCCGGCTCGTGCTCGGAACCCTGCTGCGCACGCTCGCCTACCTCGTCGGCAAGGTGCCGGGCCAGGCGGTCGACGAGGTCACCGGCCTCCTCGGAACCCTGCTGCGCCCCGGCCGGATCCTCGCCGCCCGGCGCAGCCGCGGCAAGGGCGTCGTCGTCCCGGCCGAGCTGCGCGGGCTCTTCCCCGCCCCCGGCGCCACCGTCCGCGCCACCGTCGAACAGGTCGCCGGGAACTTCGGCGGCAGTGCGGAGGCCGAATCCGGCGGCTCGCGCCACGGAGCCGTCGAGTCCGGCCCGGGCGGCGACGACGCCGACTTCCTGGAGATCGACCAGTTCGCCAGGCTGAAGCGCGTCGGGCGCAAGCCCGGCCCCGTGCTCTTCGCCCTCCTGCTCCTGGTCTCCCTCGTCGCCTGCCGCGGCCTCCTCGGCGGCGGCGCCCTGGCCGGCGGCGTCCTGCTGCCGGCGCCCGGCGACGTCTCCGACCTGTGGGGCCGCTACGCGGACGGCTGGCACACCGTCGGTACCGGCGGCACCCAGACCGCACCGCCCTACCTGGCCGTGATCTCGGCCCTGTCCGCGCTGTTCCTCGGCTCCACCGGCTTCGCGCTCACCCTGCTGCTCGTCTGCTCGGTCCCGCTCGCCGGACTCACCGCCTACTTCGTCTCCCGCCCGCTGCTCCCCTCACGGCTGCTGCGGGCCTGGGCCAGCGTCGCGTACGCCTTCCTGCCCGCGGCGACCGGCGCCCTGGCGACCGGCCGCCTCGGCACCGCCGTCCTCGCCGTCCTCCTCCCGCTGATCGCCCGCGCGGCCGCCTCCGCGCACGGCATGCGCGGCAGCGGCGACGGCCGCGGCAGCTGGCGCGCCACCTGGGCGTACACCCTGCTGCTCACCCTCGCGATGGCCTTCACGCCCCTCGTCTGGCCGCTCGCCGTGGTGCTCGGCATCGGTGTGCTCGTGCTGCGCCGCAACGACATCACGGCCTACGGCCTCCGCTTCCTCGCCGCCGTGGGCACCCCGCTGCTGGTCCTCGCCCCCTGGTCGCTCTCGCTCCTGACGAACCCTTCGTCGTTCCTGAAGGAAGCGGGAATGGAGACCGGCTCGGGTTCGGCCTCCGCACTGGACCTGCTCGGAATCAGCCCCGGCGGGCCCAAGGCGGCCGGCGGCGTCCTGCTCCTCGGCATCGTCCTCGCGGCGCTGGCCGCGCTGCTGCGCGGGGAGCGGCAGTTCGCCGCCCGGACCGCCTGGGCGGTCGCGCTGGTGGCTCTGGCCTTCGCCGGCCTCGCCAACGGGTCCGGCTGGGCGGGACCCGCCACCCTCGTCTACGGCGCCGCGCTCATCGCGGCCGCGCTGGTCGGTGCGGACGGCGCGCGCATCCGCGTCGCCGAGCTCAGCTTCGGCTGGCGCCAGCCGGTCGCCGTCCTGATCGCGCTGGCCGCCGGGGTGGCCCCCGTGCTCGCCGCCGCCGGCTGGATGATCGGCGGCGCGGCGGGCCCCCTGGAGCGCCGCGACCCGGTGCAGGTGCCCGCGTTCGTCGCCGAGGAGAGCGGGACCCGCGACCAGCCGCGGACCCTGGTGCTCGGCGGCACCTCGGCGACCTCCGTCGCCTACACCCTGGTCCGCGGCTCCGGCGCGCGGCTGGGCGATGCCGAACTGGCCGCGGCGGGCCCGGGCAACAGCCACCTCGACAAGGTCGTCGCCAATCTGGTCGCGGGCTCCGGTGCCGACCAGGGCAGCCAGCTCCGCGGCTTCGCCATCCGTTACGTCCTCGTCCGGGACGGGGCCCCGAAGCAGATGAGCAGGGTCCTCGACGCGACCCCCGGCCTCAGCCGCCTCAGCCAGCTGGACGGCAGCGCGCTCTGGCGCGTGGACCGCCAGGTCGCCCGCATCATGATCGTCCCGTCGGCCCCCGCCGGCGAGCAGCTCCCGGTGGGCTCCGGTCCCGTGGAGGCGCACACCACGATCGAGCCCGGCGGCGCGGGCCGCGTGCTGCGCATCGCCGAGGCCGCCGACCCGGGCTGGCAGGCCACGCTCGACGGACGGGCGCTGACCCGCAAGACCGTCGACGGCTGGGCGCAGGGCTTCGAGCTCCCCACGGGGGGCGGCAAGCTGGACGTCACGTACGAGACGCCGTTCACGCACTCCGTCTGGATCTGGGTCCAGGTCGCGCTCACCGTGGTCCTGCTGGTCCTGGCCCTTCCGGGCCGCCGCCGCGAGATCGACGACGATCTGCCCGAGGAGGACGCGGCGGTCCCCGCCGAACCGGTCGCCGGAGAGGGACGCCGGGCGCGCAGACTGCGTGCGGCCGCGCTGGCGGAGGGCGAGGACGGCGAGGACGCCGACGCCGGCGAGGCCCCGGACGCGGGGGAGGGGGCGGAACCCGCCCCCGCCGGGCAGACCGACGGCTCCGAGCCGTTGGGCGCCGACGACGGCCAGGGCGCCTTCGTGCCCCAGCAGGCGGACGGCGACACCGGCCCGTACGCGGCGGTGCCACAGCAGCAGTACGGCGAGTGGGACGCCCAGCAGTACCAGGAGGCCGGCTACCCGCAGCAGTACCAGGAGGGCGAGTACCAGGACGGCCGGTACGGCGCCGTGCCGCAGCAGCAGCCCGACGGCGCCGCCGGCTACGACCCGTACGGCTATCCGCAGCAGCAGGGCGCGTACGACCCGTACGCCCAGGCCCCGTACGGCGGCGCCCCGCAGGACGGGAGCGGCACGTACGACCCCCAGGCCCAGTACGGCAACGCTCCGTACGCCCCCGGTCAGTACGACGCCGGCCAGTACGCTGCGGGTCAGTACGGCGCCGAGGGCGGGTACGGCGAGCAGGGCGCGTACGACCCGCAGAACCCCGAAGAGAACCCCGACGGGAACCCCGCCCCGGGCCAGAACCCGTGGCCGACCCGTAACGCATCGCGAGGCGAGTCCGAGTGAAGTCCACCAGCCTGTCCCTCATCGCCGGGGCCGTCGCCCTCGCCGCCGTCACCGGCTTCGCCGCGGTCAACGTGCCGGACGGCAAAGGCACGGCGACGGCGAAGCCGGCCGCCCGGCTGCCCGTCGAACGCTCCAGCCTGCTCTGCCCGGCCCCCGGCCTCTCCGACCTCGCGGAGACGGAGTACACGTCGTTCACCCCGGCCGCCGGGGGCGGTGACGCGGCGGGACCCGCCGGCACGGCGGGACTCCTGTCCTCCACGGCCGCCGGGGACGCCGGGAAGAGCAAGGGCGGGAAGACCAAGAAGGCGGACCCGGACAAGCCGGTCGTCCTCCTCAAGGCGCCCGGCAAGCCGGCCACCGCCGAGGTGTCCGGCGCGGACGCCCCCGCCCTCATCGGCACCGCCACCGGCCGGCTGGCACCCGGCTGGACCGCCCAGCAGACCACCACCGTCGAGGCGGGCGACGCCCGAGGGCTGCTCGGGGTCAGCTGCACGGCACCCGACACCGGCTTCTGGTTCCCGGCCGCGAGCACGGCGAAGTCCCGCGAGGACTACGTCCACCTCACCAACCCGGACGACACCGCCGCCGTCGCCGACATCGAGCTGTACGGTCCCGACGGCACGCTCAAGTCGGACGTGGGCGAAGGCATCACGGTCCCCGCGCGGTCCGGCGTCCGCGTCCTCATCTCGACGCTGACCAGCAAGGCCGTGGACGATGTGACGGTCCACGTGACGACCAGGACCGGACGCGTCGGGGCGGTCGTCAGGGCCGCGGACGACGAGACCGGGAGCGACTGGATCTCGGCCTCCACCGAGCCGACGAGCACCCTGGTCCTGCCCGGCATCCCGGCCGACGCGACCTCGGTGCGGCTCGTGGCCTTCGCCCCCGGCGACGACGACGCCGACCTCACGGTGAAGCTGCTCGGCAAGACGGGCGCGATCTCACCGGCGGGACACGAGGACCTCCACGTCAAGTCGCGGATGACCGCAGGCGTCGACCTGAAGGACCTGACCAGGGGCGAGCCCGGCTCCCTGCTCCTGACCCCCTCCGACGGCAAGGCCACCCCCGTGGTGGCCGCACTGCGCGTGGTCCGCGGCAAGGGCGACAAGCGGGAGGTCGGCTACATCCCGGCCACCGGCCCGGTGGGCGCGCAGGCGACCGCCGCCGACAACCGGGCGAAGGGGTCGGTCCTCTCGCTCACCGCGCCCGGCGCCCCGGGCACGGTCAGGGTCACGGCGTCCGCGGGCAGCAAGGGCGGCACCCCGGTGAGCAAGACGTACCAGGTCGCCGCCGGGACGACCGTCGCCATAACCCCGCCCGTACCGGCCGGGCTCAAGGGCACGTACGCGCTGACCGTCGAGACGCAGTCGGGCGGCCCGGTCCACGCGTCCCGCACGCTGACGGTCCCGATGGACGGCATCCCGATGTTCACGGTGCAGACGCTGCCGGACGACCGGGGCACGGTCGAGGTACCGGCCGCCGAACAGGACCTGTCGGTACTGGACGACTGACGCCGTGGGGCGGGCCGGGAAACCGGCCCGCCCCACGGCTCGGCGGTCTACTCCTGCCCGTACCGGGGATCGACCGACTCGGGCGAGAGCCCGAGCAGCTCCGCGACCTGCTCGACCACGACCTCGTGCACGAGCAGCGCGCGCTCGTCACGGTTCTTGGTGCGGATCTCGACGGGGCGCCGGTAGATGACGATCTGCGCGGGCCGCTCCTTCTCCGCGGACACCGCGCTGCCCAGCGGCACGGTCTCCTCCGCGGTTCCCGGCACGTCGAGGACCACGAAGTCGACCTCGGCCAGCTGCGGCCAGCGGCGTTCCAGCCGCTCCACGGAGTCCTGCACCAGATCGCGGAAACTGTCCGCCCTGCTGGCGGAGAGCGGCACCTGCGGAGGCGCGACGGGACCGCGCATGCCGCGGCCATGCCGGTCTCGGCGCCTCGGTCGGGGCTCGGACGGGTGGGGCGGCGGTACGGGACTGTCCATCACTGACGCAGCGTAACCCTCCGCCGGGCGTGCGGGCGGAGCACGGCCGGCACGGGCACCCGGCCGGTCGCGCCACCACCTGACCTTTCATCAGACCTGTCCCTAACTGACCGATCCGGCCACGGGGTGATCCGTTTCAGGCCCTGCTCGCGATCGCCGGAGTCCTGCCGTATGACAGGTTTTGCACCGAGTGGTAACCGGAATCATCGCCGTCACGCCCGGTGGCCCTCTCCTCCCCCGCAGGTCAGGGCAGTCGCCCGGGAGGGCCCTGTGCCCGAGGTCACAGGGCGACACGGTGGGGTGAGCCGGGGGAGAGTCGTCGCAGCCCGCTCAAGAGTGCGGTACCGTCCAACATCGTGAGCCCTGTACGTCGCTGTTCGCGCACCGCTTGCGGCCGCCCTGCCGTCGCGACACTGACGTACGTCTATGCCGACTCGACCGCGGTCCTCGGCCCGCTCGCCACCTACGCCGAGCCCCACTGCTACGACCTCTGTGCCGAGCACAGCGAGCGCCTGACGGCGCCCCGCGGCTGGGAGGTCGTCCGGCTCTCCGACCCCTCTGCGCCCACGCGCCCCAGCGGTGACGACCTCGAAGCGCTGGCCAACGCCGTACGGGAAGCCGCGCGTCCGCAGGACCGCGGGGACGGCCCCAGGGGAGGCGGCCCCCGCACCGCCGACCCGATGGAGGTCGCCCGCAGGGGCCACCTCCGGGTGTTGCGCTCCCCCGACTCCTGAGAGGCCCGCGCCCGCCGGGTAGTTTGGCGGTCCGAAGAGACCTCAGGAGGACCGGCCCGTGACCGCAGATCTGTCGCAGCTCGTGAAGGCGTACGACGTCCGCGGCGTCGTCCCCGACCAGTGGGACGAGGCGCTGGCCGAGCAGTTCGGGGCGGCCTTCGTCGAGGTGACGTCCGCGGACGCGATCGTCGTCGGCCATGACATGCGCCCCACGTCCCCCGCGCTGTCCATGGCCTTCGCCCGGGGCGCGGCGGCCCGAGGGGCCGACGTCACCCTGATCGGTCTCTGCTCGACGGACCAGCTGTACTACGCCTCGGGGTCCCTGGACCTGCCGGGAGCGATGTTCACGGCGTCGCACAACCCGGCCCAGTACAACGGCATCAAGATGTGCCGGGCCGGCGCCGCCCCGGTCGGTCAGGACACCGGGCTCGCCGAGATCCGCACCCTGGTCGAGAAGTGGTCGGACACCGGCGTACCGCAGCCGGCCGCCACCCCCGGCACGGTCACCACCCGCGACACGCTCCACGACTACGCGGCCCACCTCCTGTCGCTCGTCGACCTGTCGTCGATCCGCCCCCTGAAGGTCGTCGTGGACGCGGGCAACGGCATGGGCGGCCACACCGTCCCGACGGTCTTCGCGGGGCTGCGCCTGGAACTCGTCCCGATGTACTTCGAACTGGACGGCACGTTCCCGAACCACGAGGCCAATCCGCTCGACCCGGCGAACATCGTCGACCTCCAGGCCCGCGTGGTGGCCGAGGGCGCCGATCTCGGCCTCGCCTTCGACGGCGACGCGGACCGCTGCTTCGTCGTGGACGAGCGGGGCGCGGGCGTCTCCCCGTCGGCGATCACCGCCCTGGTCGCGGCCCGGGAACTCGCCCGCAACGGCGGCCGGGGCACGGTCATCCACAACCTGATCTCCTCCCTCTCGGTCCCAGAGGTCGTACGCGAACACGGCGGCACCCCGGTCCGCACCCGCGTCGGCCACTCCTTCATCAAGGCGGAGATGGCCGCACACGGGGCGATCTTCGGCGGCGAGCACTCCGCGCACTACTACTTCCGCGACTTCTGGAACGCCGATACGGGCATGCTCGCCGCCCTGCACGTCCTGGCGGCCCTCGGCGGCCAGGAGAAGCCCCTCTCGTCCCTGGTGGCCCAGTACGACCGCTACACGGACTCGGGCGAGATCAACTCCACGGTCGACGACCAGCGGGCCCGCACCGCAGAGGTGAGGGCGGCGTTCGCCCCCCGCGAGAACGTGACCACCGACGACCTGGACGGCCTGACGGTCACCTCCCCGGACTGGTGGTTCAACCTCCGCCCCTCGAACACGGAGCCGCTGCTGCGCCTGAACGTCGAGGCGCGCGACGAGGAAACGATGACGGCGGTACGCGACGAGGTCCTGGGCCTGATCCGCGCGGCGGGTGCGTGAGCTGGCGGGTGGTGGTGTGGGGGTTGGTGCGTGCGGTGGGTGCGTGAGTCGGTGGGTGGTGAGGGCTTGGCCTTGATCCGTGCGGCGGGCGCCTGACCCGGCGGGCTGGGAGGGGCGGGGGTTCGCCGCCTGCTCCGGCCCTCTTCCCAGGGCTCCGGTGTTGTTCCGAGCCCCTGGGGCATGGTTCGCGGTCCTTATTGGCGGTGCTTCCGGTGCTCGGGCGATGTGCTGGGCCCCTGTGGCGTCACTGCCAGCGCTCGGGCGTTGTTCCGAGTCCCTGCGGCGTGGTTCGCGGCTCTTCCTGGCGGTGCTCCCGGTGCTCGGGCGATGTTCCGAGCCCCTGTGGCGTCACTGCCAGCGCTCCGGTGTTGTTCCGAGCCCCTGGGGCATGGTTCGCGGCTCTTCCGGCTCGCTCCCAGCGCTCCGGCGCGCTGGCCTCCCGTCCGGCCGGTGTTTCTCGGGCCCCCGCGTGGTTCCCAGCCCCTCCGGCGTTTGAGGAGCGGGGTCCGGGGCGGAGCCCCGGTTCGGGAAGGGGCGGGCAGGGGAAAGGCCCGCCGCAGGCGCACCCGGGCGAGGCCGCCGCATCCCCGCACCTTGCCGCCCCGGGACCCCGGCCTGGCCCGGCCGCACCCCGCGCACCGCGCCCCCAACCGCACCCCCCAACCGCACCGCACCCCCGGCCCGGCCGGGCCGGGCCGCGCCCCCGCCACCCCGGCGGTAGGCTGACCTCGCCCGATCCGTCAGGGCAAGAACAAAGCCGCACCGCACAGCAGGACACGCACCACCCACGCACGCGCACCCGCGCCCGAAGGGACCCACTCATGCCGCTCGAAGCCGGCCTCCTGGAGATCCTGGCCTGCCCGGCCTGCCACTCCCCCCTCGACGACCGGTCCGCGGCCGACAGCCCGGAACTGGTCTGCACCGGCTCGGACTGCGGCCTGGCCTACCCGGTGCGGGACGGCATCCCCGTCCTCCTCCTCGACGAGGCCCGCCGCCCCGCGTAACCGGGCCTGCCCGCAGCGCGTAAACCGGGCCCTTGCCCGCACGGTGATCGGCACGTGATCGGAGGACCGTCCCCATGCTCGACGAGTCGTTGCTCGACGCCCCGGAGGCCCTGGCCCGAGCCGACCGCCGCGGTCTGCTCCGCGGCGCAGCCGAGGCAGGGGCGCGGGTGCGTACCGCCGCCCGCCACGCGACGGAGGCCGGGATCACCGAGCTGAACCCGGAGGGCCGCCCGCGCGCCGTCCTGGTCGCCGGCTCCGGCACCGCCGCGTCCGGCGTCGCCGACCTGATCGCGGCCCTGGCGGGCGCCTCCGCCCCGGTCACGCGCATCCACCCCACCGGCGTGGCCCCCGCCGCCGGCGCGATGCGATGGACCCTGCCCGGCTGGGCCGGCTCCGTCGACCTGCTCCTCATCGTCACGGCGGACGGGTCCGAACCGGGCCTCGCCCTCCTCGCCGAGCAGGCGTACCGCCGCGGCTGCACCGTCGTGGCCGTGGCGCCCCGCCGCTCGCCCCTGCGCGAGGCGGTCGACGGCGTGCACGGTCTCGTCGTACCGATGGCCTCCGCCCCGCACGGCGAGTACGACGCCGAGACGTCGGCCGCGGGCCCCGGCACCCTGTGGGCGTTGTTCACCCCGCTGCTCGCCCTGCTGGACCGCGTCGGTCTGGTCACCGCGCCCGCCGAGGCGTTGCAGGGCGTCGCCGACCGCCTGGACCGTACGGCGGAACGCTGCGGACCGGCGATCGCCACGTACAGCAACCCCGCCAAGACGCTGGCCGCCGAACTCGCGGACAGCCTGCCCCTCGTCTGGACGGAGGGAGACGCCGCGGGCCCGGTCGGGCGCAGGTTCGCCGCGGTCCTGGCCGAGCTCTCCGGCCGTCCGGCCCTGGCGGCCGAACTCCCCGAGGCGCTTCCCGCCCACGGGGCTCTGCTGGCCGGGGCCTTCGCCGCCGGGGCCGACCCCGACGACTTCTTCCGCGACCGGGTCGAGGAGTCCGAACCCCTCCACGCCCGGGTCGTGCTGCTCCGCGACCGGCCCACCGGCGGCCTGAGCGCAGCCCCGGCGGCCCGCGAGCTCGCCCTGGGCCACGACACGGCGATCAGCGAACTGGAGCCGGAGGAGGGCACCGGCCTCGAAGTCCTCGCCGAACTCCTCGCCGTCACCGACTTCGCCGCCGTCTACCTGGCCCTCGCCTCGGCAGCCCGCGCCTGAACCGGGCGACACCGCCCCGCGAGAACCCAGCACCCGCGACCCCGCCACCCCCCCGCAGACCGCGCATCACGCAAAGCCCGCATCACGCAACGCACGAGGACGAATTCCATGGACCGGCTCTCCAACACTGTGCGCCCGTACGCCTGGGGCTCCACCACCGCCATCCCGGCCCTGCTCGGCGTCGCCCCCACCGGCGAGCCGCAGGCGGAGATGTGGATGGGCGCCCACCCCGGAGCCCCTTCCCGGATAACCCGCGCCGCCGCCGGCACCCGCACCTCGGACGCCACCACCCCACCGGCCGCCGTCGAACGGCCCCTGACCGACGTCATCGCCGCCGACCCGGCCGGAGAGCTGGGCCGGGCCGCCGTCGACAAGTTCGGCCCCCGTCTTCCCTTCCTCCTCAAGCTGCTCGCCGCCGGAGCACCGCTCTCCCTCCAGGTCCATCCCGACCTCGCCCAGGCGCGCCAGGGTTACGCGGACGAGGAGCGCCGGTCCGTCCCGATCGACGCCCCCCACCGCACGTACAAGGACGCCAACCACAAGCCCGAACTGATCTGCGCGCTCACCCCCTTCGACGGCCTGTGCGGCTTCCGCCGCCCCGCCGAGGCGGCCGAGGCGATGGAGGGGCTGGGCGTCGACTCCCTCAAGCCCTACGCCGATCTGCTGCGCGCCCAGCCGGAAGAGGCCGCCCTGCGCGAGGTCCTCACCGCGATCCTCACCGCGGACCCGGCGGAGATGGCCGAGACGGTCGCCGCCGCGGCGGCCGCCGCCGAACGGATCGGCGGCGCCTACGCCCCGTACGCCCGCATCGCCCACCACTTCCCCGGGGACGCCGGCGTCATCGCGGCCATGCTGCTGAACTACGTACAACTCCAGCCCGGCGAGGCCCTGTTCCTCGGTGCCGGAGTTCCGCACGCCTACCTCGCCGGCCTCGGCGTCGAGATCATGGCCAACTCGGACAACGTGCTGCGCTGCGGGCTGACGCCCAAGCACATCGACGTGCCCGAACTCCTGCGCATCGTCCGTTTCGAGGCGACCGAACCGGGCATCCTGCGTCCTGAGGCGTCCCCGTCCGGCGAGGAGCTGTACGAGACGCCGGTGGACGAGTTCCGGCTCTCCCGGTTCGACCTCTCACCGGGCGCCGCCCCGGTCGACCTGACGGTGCCCACGCCGCAGATCCTGCTCTGCACCGCGGGCACGCCGAAGGCCGGCGAGCTCGGACTCGGGCCGGGCCAGTCGGTCTTCGTACCGGCGGGGGAGAAGGCCGAAGTGTCCGGAACGGGCACCTTGTTCCGCGCCACCGTAGTGGCCTGACGTACCGTCCGCACCAGCGACTGCAACAATGTCCGGCCGTATCGCGGCTGCCGGAGCCGCAGCACCGAAGAAGGGACACCAGGCACCCATGAGTGCGTCAGGCGGAACCAAGGCGATTGTGGCGGCACTCGGCGCCAATCTCGCGATCGCAGTGGCCAAATTCGTGGCGTTCCTGTTCAGTGGCTCGTCGTCGATGCTCGCGGAGAGCGTCCACTCGCTCGCCGACTCGGGCAACCAGGGACTCCTGCTGCTCGGCGGCAAGAAGGCCCAGCGCGAGGCCACCCCCCAGCACCCCTTCGGGTACGGACGCGAGCGCTACATCTACGCCTTCCTCGTCTCCATCGTCCTGTTCTCGGTCGGTGGCATGTTCGCGGTGTACGAGGGCTACGAGAAGATCAAGGACCCGCACGAGATCGAGGCCTGGTACTGGCCGATCGGCGTCCTGGTCTTCGCGATCATCGCCGAGAGCTTCTCCTTCCGTACGGCGATCAAGGAGTCCAACGCGACCCGCGGATCGCTCTCCTGGACCCAGTTCGTCCGCCGCGCGAAGGCCCCGGAACTCCCCGTCGTTCTGCTGGAGGACTTCGGCGCGCTCATCGGCCTGGTCCTCGCGCTCGCGGGCGTCGGTCTGGCTCTCGGCACCGGCAACGGCGTGTGGGACGGCATCGGCACCCTGTGCATCGGCATCCTGCTGATCGTCATCGCGATCGTCCTGGCAGCCGAGACCAAGTCCCTGCTCCTCGGCGAGGCCGCCGGCACCGACCAGGTCGACATGATCAAGGCCGCGGTCGTCGACGGCGAAACCGTCACCGGCATCATCCACATGCGCACGCTCCACCTCGGCCCGGAGGAGCTGCTGGTCGCCGCCAAGATCGCGGTCCAGCACGACGACACCGCGACCGAGGTCGCCCACGCCATCAACGCCGCGGAGTCCCGCATCCGCGAGGCCGTGCCGATCGCGCGCGTCATCTACCTGGAACCGGACATCTACAACGCGGCGGCGGCCGCGGCCGGCGTCAATCCGGCCAAGGCACCGGGTGGAGCACCGCCCCGACCGGCGGCGGACAGCACCCCCGGAGACACCCCCGACACCCCGGCGGACCCGACGGAATCCGGTCACTGACCCCCTCCGATACGTCGCCGAGGGCCGCTTCCCGAACCGTTGGACTGGGAGCTGCTGGGCCGTTCGGTGTAGATTCGTCGGCAGTGTCAGACGTCGCTGCTGATGGCGGTCGATCGGTCCGTACGCCGGACCGGCCGAGGGAGAGAGGGCCTCCGACGGACTGCGCTGCGAGCCGCCCGGGCATTCGTGTGCCCACCGCGTACCGCAGAGCCGCCCTACCCACCCTCGACCCATCACGAGGAGCAGCCCGTTATGACGACGGTCGCCAATCGACACGACTTCAAGGTCGCCGACCTCTCCCTCGCGGCCTTCGGCCGCAAGGAGATCACCCTCGCCGAGCACGAGATGCCCGGCCTGATGTCGATCCGCAAGGAGTACGCCGCCGCGCAGCCGCTGGCCGGGG
>NZ_SSBL01000026.1 GCF_004795105.1 Streptomyces sp. A0642
AACCCTCACCCGGCAACGCCACCGCACCCGACGTCCGCACCACCAACCGCGCACCAGCGAACCGCTCATCGCCCAACCACTCCTGCACCACCCCCAACACCTCACACACCGCATCCCGCACACCACCAGCAGAACCCACCCCACCCCCACCCCTCAACGACTCGAACACCACCACATCCGGCACCTCGCCCGAAGTCGCCGTCACATCGCTCCAACGCCCCACCGCGACACCGTCGACGGCTCCGGCCTCCGGCAGCACGACCTCGGGCCAGTCCACCCCGAACAGGGAACCCGCCACACCCGACGCGGCCACCGCCCGCCGCTCTCCGCCCAGGGAGCGCAGCACGAGCGAATCCACCGTCGCCACCGTCGCGCCGCCCGCGTCGGCCAGGGCCACCGACACCCGGCCCTCACCCACCACCGACACCCGGACCCGCACCACCGACGCACCCACCGCACCCAACGACACACCCGACCACGCGAACGGCAACGCGGCACCCTCACCCACCGCACCCGACAACGCCACCCCGTGCAACGCCGCATCGAACAGCGCCGGGTGGAGCCGGAAGTCGGTCGCGGGCGTCGCGGGGGGCAGGACGGCCTCGGCGTAGAGGTCGCCGTCGGAGCGCCAGGCCGCGCTCAGACCGCGGAAGGCGGGCCCGTACCGCAGCCCCTCCTCGGCCATGCCCTCGTAGAACCCCTCCAGGTCCACCGGCTCCGCACCGGCCGGCGGCCATGCCCCGGAAGCCCAGGCGGTGTCCTCGGGACCACTGGCGCCCCGGGTCGTGGTCTCGGGCGCGAGGACGCCGGTCGCGTGCCGGGTCCACGGCTGGTCGCCGTCCTCCGGACGGGCGTGCACGGTGACCGGGCGCCGGCCGTCGGGGCCTGCCGTGCCGACCGTGACGCGTACCGCCGTTCCGCCCCGCTCGGGGACGGTCAGAGGGGCCTCCAGGGTCAGCTCGTCGAGGACCGGGCAGCCGGCCTGATCACCCGCGTAGCCGGCCAGCTCCACGTGGCCGGTGCCTGGGAAGAACACGGAGTCGCCGACGCGGTGGTCACCGAGCCACGGGTGGGTGGCGAGGGACAGGCGGCCCGTCAGGCTGAGCGCGTCCGTGTCCGGAGCCGGGACCCGTGCGCCGAGCAGGGGGTGGCCGGCCGGTTCGAGTCCTGCGGTGAGCACGTCGCCCGCGCCGGTGGGGGCGGTGACCCAGTAGCGCTCGCGCTGGAAGGCGTAGGTCGGAAGCTCCACGCGGGTCGTGGGGGCGGTGGCGTGGAAGAGGCTCCAGTCGACCGGGGCGCCGTGGACGTAGGCCTCGGCCAGCGACAGCGCGAACCGGGCCGGGTCGCCGCTGTGACGGCGCAGCGATCCGACGGCGGTGGCGGCTGCCGGTGTCGTGGCGATCGTCTCGCCGAGGGCGATGAAGAGACCCGGGTGGGGGCTGGCTTCCACGAAGAGGGTGAAACCGTCGTCGAGCATGGCTCGGGTGGTGTCCTCGAAGCGCACGGTGCGGCGCAGGTTCTCGTACCAGTAGCCGGCGTCGAGGGCGGTCGTGTCGAGCGGGCCTCCGGTCACCGGGGAGTAGAAGGTCGTGGCGGACGGGCGCGGTTTCACGTCGGCTATCTCGGCCAGGAGGCGGTCGCGGATCTCCTCGACGAACACCGAGTGGGAGGCGTAGTCCACCGGAATCCGGCGGGCCTGCACGCCCTGGGCCTCCAGGTGGGTGTACAGCTCGTCGAGGGCTTCCGTCTCACCGCACACGACGGTGGAGGCGGGGCTGTTGACCACGGCGATCTGGAGCCGGTCGCCCCAGCCGCGCATGATCGTCTCGGCCTCCGCGGAGGGCAGCGCGACCGACATCATGCCGCCGCGTCCGGCGAGGTCCTGGCGGATGATCCTGCTGCGGAGGGCGACGACGCGAGCGCCGTCCTCCAGGGAGAGGGCCCCGGCGACGCAGGCAGCGGCGATCTCGCCCTGGGAGTGGCCGACGACGGCCGCCGGCTCCACACCGCAGGCGCGCCAGAGGCCCGCGAGGGAGACCATGACGGCCCACAGGACCGGCTGGACGACGTCGACCTCGTCGAAGGTGGGCGCTCCCGGGCGCTGGTGGACCACGTCGAGCAGGTCCCAGTCCGTGAAGGGGGCGAGCGCGTCGGCGCACTCGCGCATCCGCTCGGCGAACACCGGCGAGTCCGCCAGGAGTTCGACGGCCATGCCGACCCACTGGGAGCCCTGGCCCGGGAAGACGAACGCGACCTGGGCGGGGCCGGTGGCGGTGCCCCGGACCACGTGCGGCGCCTTGCCTCCGGCCGCGACGGCGTCGAGGCCGGTGAGCAGGGGGGTGGGCTCGTAGGCTTCGGCGTCGGCACCCGAGGGGGTTCCGGTTTCGAGGACGACGGCGCGGTGCTCGAGCGCGGTGCGGGTGGCGATCAGGGCGTGGGAGAGGTCCTGGGGGCGGGCGGTGGCGCCGGCTCCGTCCCGTACGAAGGAGGCCAGCCGCTCCGCCTGGGCGCGCAGCCCCGCGGCGCTGCGTCCGGACAGGAGGTACGGCGTGACGGGGGCGGCGGGTGCGGCGAAGGGGAGCGTCCGGCCGTCCGTGGCCGCGGCTCCCTCTCCCCCGGTCAGGTCCGTGACCGCACCGGCGCCTGTGACCGCGCCCGTGCCGCCGGATGCGTCCGCGGGTTCCGGGTCCGGTGCCTCCTGGAGGATCAGGTGGACGTTGGTGCCGCTGAGTCCGAACGCCGAGACGCCCGCGGTGCGCGGGTGGCCCTGGCGCGTCCACGGCTCGGCCTCGGTGAGCAGACTGACGTGGCCGGCGGTCCAGTCGACGTGGGTGGAGGGCTGCTCGACGTGCAGGGTCCTGGGCAGCAGGCCGTTGCGCAGCGCCATGACCATCTTGATGACTCCGCCGACACCGGCGGCGGCCTGGGCGTGACCGATGTTGGCCTTGAACGAGCCGAGTTTGAGCGGCTGTTCGGCGGTGCGGTCCTGGCCGTACGTGGCGAGCAGGGCCTGCGCCTCGATCGGGTCGCCGAGTGTGGTGCCGGTGCCGTGGGCCTCGACGACGTCGACGTGGGCGCCGGGCACGCGTGCGTTGGCGAGGGCCTGGCGGATGACGCGCTGCTGCGACGGGCCGCTGGGGGCGGTGAGGCCGTTGGAGGCTCCGTCGGAGTTGATGGCCGATCCGCGGAGGACGGCGAGGACGGGGTGCCCGTTGCGGCGGGCGTCGGACAGGCGCTCCAGCAGAACGATGCCCGCGCCCTCCGACCAGCCGGTGCCGTCGGCGCTGTCGGAGAAGGCCTTGCACCGCCCGTCGGGTGCGAGGCCGCGCTGCTTGCTGAAGGCGACGAAGGGGGCGGCCGTGGACATGACCATGACGCCGCCGGCGAGGGCGAGGCTGCACTCGTCCTGGCGCAGGGCCTGGGCGGCGAGGTGCAGGGCGACGAGCGACGACGAGCAGGCGGTGTCGACGGTGAAGGAGGGGCCTTCGAGGCCGAAGGTGTACGAGATGCGGCCGGAGATGACGGATGCGGCCCGTGCGGTGGCCATGTAGGCCTCGACGGCCTCCGGTACGCCTTCGGGGAAGTCGCCGTAGTCCTGGATGCCGGATCCCATGTAGACGCCGACGCGGCCTCCGCGCACGGTCTCCGGGTCGATTCCGGCCCGTTCGAAGGCCTCCCAGGCCACTTCGAGACTGAGACGCTGCTGCGGGTCGGTGGCCTCCGCCTCCATGGGGCTGATGCCGAAGAACCCGGCGTCGAAGTCGCCCGCGCCCTCGAGGAACCCGCCCTGGTGCACGTAGCTGGTGCCCGGCTGCGAGGCGTCCTCACCCATGAGCTGATCGAGGTCCCAGCCCCGGTCGTCCGGCATGCCCGATACCGCGTCGCGGCCCTCGGCCACCAACTGCCACAGCTCCTCGGGCGTGGTCACCCCGCCGGGGAAGCGGCAGGCCATGGCCACGATGGCGATGGGCTCCTGCGCGGCGGCCTCGGTGTCCTGCAGGCGGCGCCGGGTGCGGTGCAGGTCGGCGGTCACCTTTTTGAGGTAGTCGAGGATCTTCTCGTCGTTGGCCATATCGGTCTCACCGAGTCCTTTGGGGTCAGATGACGGCAGCGTGCCCATGTCAGGCGAGGCCGAGTTCCTGGTCGATGAAGGCGAGGACGTCCTCGGCGGACGCCTCGTCGAGCGAGTCCCGCACGGCGGCCACCCCCGTTTCGCCGCTCTGAAGGGTGTTCAGCGTGTCGAGGAGGGTCTGGAGCCGCGAGGTGATGCGGCTGCTCCGGATCTCCTCGAGGTCCAGCGACCCGACCAGTTCCTCGAACCGGTCGACCTCCGCGAGGACCGGCGTCGCGGTGTCGTCGCTGTCGGGGAAGAGCCGGGTGTGCAGGTGGTCGGCGAGCGCGGTGGGGGTCGCGTAGTCGAAGACCAGTGTCGCGGGCAGTTGGGCGCCCGTGGCGGCGGTCAGGGCCTGGCGCAGTTCCACGGCGGCGACGGAGTCGAACCCGAGGTCCTCGAAGGCGCGTTGCGGGTCGAGGTGGGCGGGGGCGTCGTAACCGAGCAGCGTCGCGACGCGGGTGCGGACGAGGTCGAGCAGGGCGCGCCCGCGTTCGGCGGCGGACAGGCCGGCGAGCCGTTTCATCAGATCGTCCGCGTCGGAGGCGGCGGCGTCGGGCGACGCGGTGAGGACCTGCCGCACGTCGTCGAGCGCGTCGAGCAGCGGGCGGGATCGGGCGAGCGTGTACGTGGGGGCGAAGCGGGACCAGTCGAACTCCGCGACGACGAGGTGGCTCTCGTCGTGCTCCAGCGCCTGCTTCAGCGCGCCGATGGCGAGGCGGGGGTCCATCGCGGGGGCGCCGATGCGTTCCATCACGGCGGCGAGTTCGGCGTCGACCATGCCGCCCTGCCAGGAACTCCAGGCCACGGAGGTGGCGGTGAGTCCGCGGGCGCGGCGGTGGTGCGCGAGGGCGTCGAGGTGGGCGTTGGCGGCCGCGTAGGCGGCCTGCCCGGAGCTGCCCCAGACAGCGGCTCCCGAGGAGAAGAGCACGAACGCGTCGAGGGGGCGGTCGCCCAGGAGGTCGTCGAGGTGCCGCGCCCCGGTGACCTTCGCATGGCCGACGGCGGCGAACTCGTCCTCGGTCAGTTCGGTGAGCGGTGCCATGCGCTGCATGGCACCGGCCGCGTGCACGACGGTGGTCAGCGGCAGGTCCTCGGGTACGGCGTCGAGGACCCGGGCCAGTGCGGCACGGTCGGTGACGTCGCAGGCCGCGAGGGTCACCCGGGTGCCGGACGCCTCCAGTTCGGCTGCCAGGGCGCGGGCCCCTTCGGCCGCGGCTCCGTGCCGGCTGAGGAGCAGCAGGTGCGCGATGCCGTCGGCGGCGAGCATGCGGGCGACGTGCGCGCCGAGGCCGCCGGTGCCGCCCGTGATCAGCGCGGTGCCGTGCGACGGGCTGGCCCGGACCGGAGTGCGGTCGCCCAGCGGGGCCCGGACCAGCCGACGGGCGAGGATCCCGCCGGAACGCAGGGCCGCCGCGTCCTCGCCGGTGGCGCCCGAGAGCAGGTCGCAGAGGCGGTGCAGATCGTCCGGGCCCGGCTCGGCCGGGAGGTCGGCGATACCGCCCCAGGTGTCGGGGTGGTCGAGGGCGAGGCCGCCGCCGAGGCCCCAGAACGGGCTCTGTTCCGGGGCGGTCAGCTCCGTGGAGCGGGAGGCGGCGACGGCGGACTGCGTGACGCACCACAGCCTCGGGGCGTCCGGGATGCCGGCGAGCGCCTGCACGAGGGTGACGGTGGCCGTGAGGCCCCGGGTGAGGTGGGGATGCGCGGGCTCGGAGCGGTCGTCGAACGCGAGCAGGGACAGGACGCCGGCCGCGGGCTGTGCGGCGAGCCGGGCGGCCAGGTCGGCCCGGCTCTGGCCGGGGACCGTCTCGATGACGTGGGGGGATGCGCCGCGTTCGATGAGTGCGGCCAGGATCGCGGTGACCGTGGCGGTCTCGGCCTGGCCTTCGGCGACGGCGACGAGCCAGGGGGCGTCAAGTACCGGGCCGGTGGCGGCCGGTGCGGTGACGGGCTGCCAGATGACGCGGTAGCGGAGGTTGTCGAGAGCCGACCTCTCCTGGTGGAGCCGGCGCCAGCGTGCCATCGCCGGCAGGACCTCGCCGAGTGCGCCCTCGGCGACGGAGAGCCGGTCGGCGAGGGCGGTGACGTCCTCGCGTTCGACGGCCTCCCAGAAGGCGGCTCCGGCGGGGTCCGCCGCGCTGTCGGGGGCCTCCTGGGTCCCGGGGCGCTCCAGCCAGTAGCCCTGGCGCTGGAAGGGGTAGGTGGGCAGCGTGACCCGGTGGGCGCCCCGGCCCGCGAAGAAGCCGTCCCAGTCGACCGGAGTGCCGTGCGCGTGGGCCTGGGCCACGGCGGTGACCAGCGTGCGTTCCTCGTCGCGGGCGCGGCGCAGGGCGGGGACGCACAGGGCGCCGTCGTCGGTCGCCAGGCAGTCCGCCGCCATGGGGGTGAGTGCCGCGTCGGGACCGATCTCGATGAGGACACGGGCCCCTTCGGCGTGCAGGGCGCGTACGCCGTCGTGGAAACGGACCGCTTCGCGGACGTGGCGGACCCAGTAGTCGGCCGAGGTGAGCTCATCGGGTCCGGCGAGCCGGCCGGTCACGTTGGAGACGACGGGCAGCCGAGGCGCGTGGTACGTCATCCGGGCGGCGACGTCCCGGAAGGCGTCGAGCATGGGTTCCATGAGCGGCGAGTGGAAGGCGTGCGACACGCTCAGCCGCTTCGTCCGGCGCCCCAGACCCGCGAAGTGCTCCGCGAGCGCCAGCGTCTCCTTCTCCTCCCCCGACACCACCACCGCCGACGGACCGTTCACCGCCGCCAGCCCCACCCCGTCGCCCAGCAGCGGAAGCACCTCCGCCTCCGAGGCGGCCACCGCCACCATCGCCCCGCCGGCCGGCAAGGCCTGCATCAACCGGCCACGCGCGACGACGAGTTCGGCGGCATCGGCCAGCGACAGCACACCGGCCACGTACGCGGCCGTCACCTCACCGATCGAATGCCCGGCCACCACATCGGGCCGCACACCCCACGACTCCACCAACCGGAACAACGCCGTCTCCACCGCGAACAACCCGGCCTGAGCGAACATCGTCCCGTTCAGCAGCTCCGAGTCCTCGCCCCACACCACCTCACGCAGACTCCGGCCCAGGCGGGCGTCCAGCTCACCCACCACCGCGTCAAAGGCCTCCGCGAACACCGGGAACGCCTCGTACAGTCCGCGGCCCATCCCCAGTCGCTGCGCACCCTGCCCCGTGAAGAGGAACGCCGTCAGGCCCTCCGTGGAAGAGCCCGCCGCCGTCGCGGCCTCCCCGCACTCCCGTCCCGCCGCCAGGTCCGACAGCGCCCGCACCGCCACCTCACGGTCCGCGGCCACCACCACCGCACGGTGGTCGAGCACCGCACGCGTCGTCCCCAGCGAATATCCGACATCCACCAACGACTCCTCCGGATGCGCCTCCATATGCGCGAGGAGGCGGCCCGCCTGCGCGGCGAGGGCTTCGGAGGTCTTGCCGGAGAAGGGCAGCGGGATCAGCGCGGCCGTCACGGTGGGTGGGGCCGGTGTTCCGGAGTCGTCGGCCGCGGGCGCCTCTTCGAGGATGACGTGGGCGTTCGTGCCGCTGAGTCCGAAGGCGGAGACGGCGCCACGGCGCGGACGGCCGAGGTCGGGCCAGGCCATGGCTTCGGTGAGCAGGGAGATGTTGCCCGCGGACCAGTCGGCCTTCGGCGTCGGACCGTCCACGTGCAGGGTGCGGGGCAGGATGCCGTGCCGCATGGCCTGCACCATCTTGATGATTCCGCCGACGCCTGCGGCGGCCTGGGCGTGCCCGATGTTCGACTTGACCGAGCCGAGCCACAGCGGCCGGTCGGCGGGGCGGCCCTGGCCGTATGTGGCGAGCAGGGCCTGCGCCTCGATCGGATCGCCCAGCGTGGTCCCGGTGCCGTGGGCCTCGACCGCGTCGACCTGGTCGGCGGTCAGCTGGGCGGCGGCCAGCGCCTGGTGGATCAGTCGCTGCTGTGCGGGGCCGTTGGGTGCGGTGAGGCCGTTGCTGGCCCCGTCCGAGTTGACGGCGCTGCCCCGGACGACGGCGAGCACCCGGTGTCCCCGGCGCCGGGCGTCACTGAGCCGTTCGACGACGAGCATGCCGACGCCTTCGCCCCAGCCGGTGCCGTCGGCGGCCGCGGCGAAGGATTTGCAGCGGCCGTCGGGGGCGAGGCCGCGTTCCTGGCTGAAGCCCACGAAGGAGGTGGGGGTGGCCATCACCGTCACTCCGCCGACCAGGGCCAGGTCGCACTCGCCGGTGCGCAGCGACTTGACCGCCCAGTCGAGGGCGACGAGGGAGGACGAGCAGGCCGTGTCGACGGTGACGGCCGGTCCCTGGAGTCCGAGGGTGTACGAGATACGGCCGGAGGCGACGCTGGCCAGGCCGCCGGTGCCGCCGTCGGTGGCGTAGTCGTGGTAGACGACACCGGCGAACACTCCGGTGAGGGAGCCCTTGAGCGAGAGGGGGTCCACTCCGGCGTGTTCGAGGGCCTCCCACGACGTCTCCAGCAGCAGGCGCTGCTGGGGGTCGGTCTCGCGGGCGTCCTTGGGGCTCATTTTGAAGAAGTCGGCGTCGAACCGGTCGGCGTCGTGGAGGAAGCCGCCCTCGCGGGCGTAGGTGTGTCCGGGCGTGGCGGGTTCGGGGTCGTACAGCCCGTCCACGTCCCAGCCCCGGTTGACCGGAAAGGCCGAGATGCCGTCCCGGCCGTCGGCCACGAGTTCCCACAGCTCGTCGGGGGAGGTCACACCGCCGGGGTAGCGGCAGCTCATGCCGACGATCGCCATCGGCTCGTGGTCCCGGGCCTCGGCTTCGCGCAGCCGGCGCTTCACCTGGCGCAGGTCGGCGGTGGCCCGCTGGAGGTAGTCGCGAAGCTTGTCCTGGGTTGCCATCTGTACCTCAACCAATCTCGGTGCGGGTGTCGGCCGTGCCGGGCGGGACCGGTGCCGTGACCGGCGGGTTTGCGAACGGGTGGGGGTGTAACGGGGCGGAGGGCTCTCGTCGGTCCGGCGGGCCTGTGGCGGGGAGGGGCCGGCCACGGTCCGGCGGCCGTGTCGGTGGTCGCTACAGGAGGCCGATCTCCTGGTCCAGGACGTCGAACAGTTCGTCGTCGGTGACCGAGTCGAGTGCGTCGTCGTCCTCCGGCCGCGTGCCGCCGGCGCCCTCGCCGTGGGCGTCCTGCCAGCGGCGCAGCAGCGCTTCCAGGCGGGAGGTGATGCGCGGGCGGGATCCGGCGTCGGGCCGGGCGGCGGTGAGGCTCGCGTCGAGTCGGTCGAGCATGCCCAACAGGTCGTCGGAGGCGTCCTGTTCCCCGGAGCCGTCGCCCAGCAGGCCGGTGAGGTGGGCCGCGACGGCACGGGAGTCCGGATGGTCGAAGACGAGGCTGGCGGGGAGGCTGAGACCGGTGGCGCTGCCGAGCCGGCGGCGCAGCTCCACGGCTGCCAGGGAGTCGAAGCCGAGATCCTGGAAAGCCCGGTCGGCGCCGACCGCTTCGGGAGTCGGGTGGCCGAGCAGGGTGGCCACGTGGGAGCGGACCACGTCCAGCAGCATGCGGCTCCTTTCCTCCTCACTCCGGCCGGCGAGGCGCCGGTGCAGTTCAGCGGCGACGGAGGGGCCGGCGCCCGGACGGCTTCCGGTGCGGCCGGGGGTGCGCACGAGTGTCCCGAGGACGGGTGGCAGGTGGCGGGCCGGGCTGCGCAGGGCGCCCTGGTCGGGGTGGAGGGCGAACGGGGCGGCCGTCGCGGTGCGCAGCGCGTCGTCGAGGAGGGCCGCGGTGCGCTCGGCGGTCAGCGGCAGAAGCCCGGGGACGGTCTCGCCCACGGGGCCGGTGGCGACCGCCGTCGCGGCGAGGCCGAGGGTGCGCCGGTGCCGGGCGAGGGCCTCCAGGAACGTGTGCGCGGCTGCGTGGTGGGCTTCTCCGGCTCCGTGGACGAGACCGTGGGTCGAGGTGAGCAGGACGAAGGCCGGCAGGTCGAGGTCTGCGGTCAGTTCGTGGAGGTTCCAGGCGGCGTCGGCGTGGCGGCGCAGTGCTTCGTCGAGGAGGTGCGGGGTGCGTTCGCCGATCGGGGCGCTGCCCCCGGCGGGGCCCGTGTGGACGACGGCGGTGAGCGGGGCGCCCTCGGGAAGGCCGGCCAGCAGGGCGGCGAGCGCGGCGCGGTCGGCGGGGTCGCAGTCGCTGATGACCAGTTCCGCACCGGTGCCGTCCGTGAGCGTGTCCGCCGCTCCGGGTGCGGTCTCCCCGCAGGCGATCAGGACACGCGTCGCGCCGTGTCCGGTGACGAGCGTGCGGATCAGCGCGGCGCCCGTCGCGGAGAGCCCGCCGGTGACGAGGATCGTGCCCCCGGCCGCGAGGGTCAGCGCTTCGGCTGCCGGTTCCGCCGGGACCAGGTGCGGGACGAGTACGGTGCCGCCGCGGACGGCGAGTTCTTCGGCCCCGGTGGCGAGCGCGTCCGGGAGTGCGGTCGCGGAGTCGTCCAGCCCGTCCACGTCGGCGAGGACGAACCGCCCGGGGTGTTCGCTCTGTGCCGCCCGGACGAGACCCCACACGGCCGCGTGCCGTACGTCCGGCGCCTCGTCCCCTGCCGCGACGGCGTGCCGGGTGACGAAAACCAGCCTGGTCCTTCCCGTCTCCGGCGCGTGGCGGAGGAAGTCCCGCAGGTGCGCCAGAACTGCGGCGCTGTACGTACGCACGGCTTCCGGCACGTCGCCGGCCGGGGCGGGCAGGGGCAGCAGGACGAAGTCGGGGGCGTCCCCCTCCTGGGGGTCGCGCGGGTCGAAGGCCGGGAAGGGGAGGCCGGTCCGCGGGTCGTCGAGGGGGCCTGCGGCGGCCAGGACGGCGGTCCTGGAGCCGAGGTCGGCGATGTCGACGGGCGCGGGCGCCCACTCCAGCCGGTACAGCGCGCCCACGGGGGCCCCGGTGGTCAGTTCGGCCCGGGTGACGGGCTTCCAGGCGACGTCCGCGGCGGTCAGGACGGGCCGCCCCCGGCCGTCCGCGAGGGCGAACGACGCCTGGTTCGGGCCGGTCGGCCGGACGCGTATCCGCAGTGCGGTGGCGCCGGTGCGGTGCACCTGTACGCCGGTCCAGACGGCGGGGCTCAGCGGCGCGCCGTCGTCCGGCTGCGCGCCTTCGGGCAGGGCGCCGAAGCGGGCCAGCTGGACCGCGGCATCGAGCAGGGCCGGGTGCGGCGCGCCCTGCCGGCGGGCCGTCTCCTCGTCGATCACGGCGTCGGCGAGGAGTTCGTCCCCGAGCCGCCAGGCGGCGGCGATGGTGCGGAAGGCCGGGCCGTGTCCGTGGCCGAGGGCGAACAGCCGGTCGTAGAGGGTGTCCGGGTCCACCGGGTTCGCGCCGGGCGGGGGCCAGGCCGTGGTGCTCCCGGCCGGGTCGGCGGCGGCCGGGGCGAGGATGCCCCGGGCGTGCCGGACCCAGGCCGCGTCCTCGTCCTCCGGCCGCGCTCCCTGGGTCCTGGAATGGATGTCGACCGTACGGCGGCCGTCGTCCGAGGGCGCTCCGACGGTGACCCGGAGGGCGGTGCCGGGGCCGGGGGCGAGCGGCAACTGGGCGGTCACCGTCAGCTCGTCGAGGCGGGCGCAGCCCGTTTCCGTCCCGGCGCTCAGGGCGAGATCGGCGAAGGCTGCGGCGGGCAGGACGGGCGTCCCGAGCAGGTCGTGGTCGTCGAGCCAGGGCAGTTCGTCACGGTTCAGCCGGCCGGTCAGGAGAGCGCCCCCGTCGGGGAGGGCGACGACCGCGCCGAGCAGGGGGTGGTCCGTCGCGCCGAGTCCGGCGGCGGCGAGGTCGGCCCCGGCCCGTTCGGGCAGCGCCCAGAACGGTTCGCGGCGGAACGCGTAGGTCGGCAGGTCGATGCGGCGGGCCCCGCTCCCGGCGAAGAACTGCGCCCAGTCGACGGGGACATGACGCACGTGGGCGAGCGCGAGGGCTCTCACCAGCTCGGTCGCCTCGTCGCGGTCGCGGCGGGAGAGCGGCAGGAACGCGGCGGCGGTCGTCTCGGGCAGGCAGGCGGGACCGAGGGCGGACAGCGCCGCGTCCGGGCCGATCTCCAGGTAGGTGGTGACACCCGCCTCGTCGAGGGTGCGTACGGCGTCGGCGAACCGTACGGCTTCCCGTACGTGCCGCACCCAGTGAGCCGGGTCGGCGAGTTCGGCGGCCGTCACGACGCGTCCGGTGAGGGTGGAAACGAGCGGGACGGACGGCTCACTCACCGTCATCCCGGCGGCCGCGCGCGAGAAGTCGGCCAGCATGGGCTCCATCAGCGGCGAGTGGAAGGCGTGCGAGACCCGCAACGGTTTGACCGAGCGGCCCAGCGCCGCGAAGTGGTCGGTCACGGCCCGTACGGCGGCGGCCGTACCGGACACGACGACGGATTCGGGGCCGTTGACCGCGGCGACGGCGACGTCGCCGGTGAGGAGCGGTGCCACCTCGTCCTCGCTCGCCCGCAGTGCGGCCATGGCCCCGCCCTCCGGCAGCGCCTGCATCAGCAGGCCCCGGGCGGCGACCAGGCGTGCGGCGTCCGGCAGCGACAGGGCGCCGCAGACGTGGGCTGCCACCAGTTCGCCGATGGAGTGACCGGCGAGGAAGTCGGGGCGGACGCCCCAGGACTCCAGGAGCCGGAACTGAGCCACCTCGAAGGCGAACAGAGCGGCCTGCGTGTATCCGGTGCGGTTCAGGGCGGCCTCGTCGTCGCGGACGACGGCGGCGAGCGGCCGGTCGAGGTGGGCGTCGAGCGCGGCGACGGCCTCGTCGAAGGCCTGTGCGAAGACGGGGTGGGCGCGGTGGAGCCGCTCCCCCATGCCGAGGCGCTGGGAGCCCTGGCCGGAGAAGAGGAACGCGGTGGGTCCGCCGCCGGTGCTGCCGGTGTCCTGGGCGGCCACGGGTGAGGCGGTGGTACCGCCGTCCGCGAGGACGGCCAGGTCGCGCATGGCCTGTTCCCGGTCGGTGACCAGCAGCGCGGCGCGCAGTTCCAGGGGGGTGCGGGTAGTGGCGAGGGAAAGGGCGACGTCGAGTGCGTGGGCGCCGGGCCGGGCCTCCAGATGGGCCAGCAGCCGGCCGGCCTGGCGGGCCGTTCCCTCGGGGTCCCGGGCCGACAGGAGCCACGGCACGGGAGCACTCGGCTCGGGGGTGCCGGGGCCGGCGGGCTGCGCTGCCTGCTCCGTCTGCTCGGCCGCGGGCGACTCGATGATCACATGGGCGTTGGTGCCGCTGATGCCGAACGACGAGATTCCGGCGCGGCGCGGACGGCCTAGTTCCGGCCAGGGTCGCGCCGCCGTCAGCAGGGCGACGTCACCCGCCTCCCAGTCGACCTGGGCCGAGGGCTCGTCCAGGTGGAGCGAGCTCGGCAGGGTCGCGTGCCGCATCGCCTCGACCATCTTGATGACGCCGGCGATGCCCGCGGCGGCCTGGGCGTGCCCGATGTTCGACTTGATCGACCCCAGGTACAGGGGCCGGCCGTCGGGGCGGCCCTGGCCGTACGTGGCGAGCAGGGCCTGCGCCTCGATCGGGTCGCCCAGCGTGGTCCCGGTGCCGTGGGCCTCGACCGCGTCCACGTCGGCGGCGCCGAGCCCCGCGTTCGCGAGTGCCTGCCGGATGACGCGTTGCTGGGACGGGCCGTTGGGGGCCATGAGGCCGTTGCTGGCCCCGTCCTGGTTGACGGCGCTGCCGCGCAGGACGGCCAGGACCGGGTGGCCGTTCCGGCGGGCGTCGGAGAGCCGCTCGATCACGAGCACCCCCGCGCCCTCGGACCAGGCCGCACCGTCGGCGGCCGAGGAGAACGAACGGCAACGGCCGTCGCGGGACAGGCCGCGCTGCCGGGCGAACTCGATGAACGTCTCGGGGGTCGACATGACGGTCACACCGCCGACGAGGGCGAGCCCGCATTCCCCCGAGCGGACGGCCTGCGCGGCCAGATGCAGGGCGACCAGGGACGACGAGCACGCGGTGTCGACGGCCAGCGAGGGCCCTTCGAGGCCGAAGGTGTACGAGACGCGGCCGGGTCCCAGCGAACCGGCGGCGCTGTTGCCCGCGTAGTCGTGGTACATCGTGCCGGTGAAGACCCCGGTCGCGGTGCCCTTGAGCGAGAGGGGATCGATCGTCGCCCGCTCCATTGCCTCCCACGCCACCTCCAGCATCAGCCGGTGCTGCGGGTCGCTGGTCAGCGCGTCGTTCGGGCTGATCCCGAAGAAGCCGGGGTCGAAGTCGGCGGCGTCGTGCAGGAATCCGCCATGGCGCACGTAGCAGGTGCCGGGCCGGGAGGAGTCGGGGTCGTAGAGCCGTTCCAGGTCCCAGCCCCGGTTCCGGGGGAACTCGGTGATGGCGTCGACCCCGTCGTCGACGAGTCGCCACAGGTCCTCGGGCGAGCGCACCCCGCCGGGATAGCGGCAGGCCATGGAGACGATGACCACGGGGTCGTCGTCGACGGGCCGCGCGGCTACCGCGGTGGCCGCGGCGACGCTCCCGGCGCCCGCGAGCAGCGTGTCCAGGTGCCCGGCGACGGCACGGGCGCTGGGGTGGTCGAAGACCAGGGTGGCGGGCAGCCTGAGCCCGGTCCCTGAGGCGAGCTGGTTGCGCAGCTCCATCGCGGTGAGGGAGTCGAACCCGATCTCGGTGAACGCCCGGTCGGGCTCCACGTCGGCAGCCGAGCCGTGCCCCAGTACGGAGGCCACCCGGTCCCGTACGAGTGCGAGCAGCGCCCGCTGCCGGTCCTTCGGCTCCAGGGCGGCCAGTCCCGAGCGGGGCTGCTGCACGGGCGCGGCGGAGGCGGCGCGCGCCTTGCGGCGTACCAGGCCGGACAGGATGGGCGCCGGCGGCTCGGCCGTGCGCAGGGCCCCGAGGTCGAGGCGGACCGGAAGGAGCAGTGCGTCGTCCGACTGCCCGGCCTCGTCCAGCAGTGCCAGCGCCCGGGCCGGAGGGAGGGGGTCCACACCGGACCGGCTCATCCGCCGCAGGTCGGTGTCGGCCAGGCCGCTCGCCATCCCGTCACCATCGGCCCACAGACCCCACGCGAGGGACTGACCCGGCAGGCCGAGCCCCTGCCGCAGGACGGCGAGGGCGTCCAGGAAGGCGTTGCCGGCAGCGTAGTTGGCCTGCCCGGGATTGCCGAGGACGCCCGCGACGGACGAGAAGAGGACGAAGGCGGAGAGGTCCAGTGGGGCGGTCAGTTCGTGCAGGTTCCAGGCCGCGTCGACCTTCGGTGCCAGGACGCGGGCCAGTTGTCCGGTGGTGAGCGAGCCGAGGGTGGCGTCGTCCAGCACACCCGCGCAGTGGACGACCGCAGTCGGCGGGTGCGTGGCCACCAGGGCGCGGACGGCCTCCCGGTCGGCGAGGTCGCACGCCGTGACCGTGACCTCGGCTCCCAGTGCCGCCAGTTCGGCGCGCAGCGCGGTGGCGCCGGGTGCGTCGGATCCGCGGCGGCCCGTGAGCACGAGACGCCGGACGCCGTGTGCGGTGACGAGGTGCCGGGCCACGAGGGCGCCGAGGGTCCCCGTGCCCCCGGTGACCAGCACGGTCGCGTCGTCCCCTCCGAACGGGGCGCGGTCCGCCGAGTCGCGGGTCGCCGGAGCACGCACCAGCCGGGGCACCCACACACCACTCTCCCGGACCGCCGACTCGGGTTCCCCGGCGGCGGACAGGGCGGCGACGTCCGGGGAACCGGCCACGTCGGTGTCGGTGAGCAGGATGCGTCCGGGGTTCTCCGTCTGGGCAGACCTCACGAGGCCGGCGACGGCGGCAGCCGCAGGATGCCCGAGGGTCTCCCCCGGAAGCGCGACCGCTCCCCGGGTGACCACGAGCAGCTTGTTCGACGCGAACCGCTCGTCCGTCAGCCACTCCTGTACGACGCCGAGGGCGGTGGCGGTCAGTTCGTGGGCACCCGCCACCACGTCACCGACGGGCGGCGGACACTCCCAGACGAGGACGGCGTCCTCGGGCACGGAAGCGCTGTGCCGGTCGTCCCACTCCACGGCGACGGCGTCGGGGGCGGCGGGGGCGGAAGCCGGCGGGAGCGGCGTCCACCGCAGGGAGTAGAGGGCCCCGTGCTGCGCCGTTCCGGCCGTGGCCGCGAGAGCCACCGGCCGGGTGACGAGGGCGCCCACGGAGAACACGGGGCGTCCGTCCGTGTCCGCGCCGTCCACGGTGATTCCGTCGGCGCCCGCCGGTGCGATTCTGACCCGGAGCCGGGCCGCGCCCACGGCATGGAGCCGGACGCCCTTCCAGGCGAAGGGGAGCCGCGCCGTTCCCTCGTCGCCGGGCAGCGCGTCGGAGTCGTCGACGAGTGAGGCGTGCAGCGCGGCGTCGAGCAGGGCGGGGTGCAGACCGTAGTGCTCGGCGTCCGCGGCGGCCTCCTCCGGCAGGGCCACCTCGGCGAAGATCTCGCCCTCGCGCCGCCAGGCCGCGGCGAGCCCCTGGAACACGGTCCCGTAGCCGTAGCCCTGGGCGGCCAACTGCTCGTACACGGAGCCCAGTTCGATGGGCGTGGCACCCTCGGGAGGCCAGATGGCGGCTTCAAAGGCGGGGGCGGCCGCGTCCGGGACGAGAACACCGTCGGCGTGCAGCGTCCATGGTGCGTCGCCCGCTTCGTCGTCCTCGTCCCGCGCGTGCACGGTGACGCTACGGGCACCGGTGCCGTCGTCGGGCCCGACCATGACCCGGATCTGGACGCCGCCGCGGGGCGGCAGCACCAGGGGGGACTGGAGGGTCAGCTCGTCGACCACGTCGCACCCGACCTGGGCACCGGCGCACAGCGCCAGTTCGACCAGGCCCGCCCCGGGAAACAGGACGGACGTGCCCATGCGGTGATCGGCAAGCCAGGGCTGGCTGTCGAGGGAGAGCCGGCCCGTCAGCACGGGCCCGTCCGCCCCGGGGAGAGTGACCGCGGCGCCGAGGAGGGGGTGACCGGTCGTGCCCAGGCCGAGCGAAGCGGGGTCGTTGCCGCCGAGTTCCGCTTCCATCCAGTAGCGCTCACGCTGGAAGGCGTACGTCGGAAGGTCGACGCGTCGGGCTCCCGAGCCCTCGAAGAACCGAGACCACTCCACTGCAACCCCGGCCACATGCAGACGGCCCAACGCCGTCACAGCCGACACCACCTCCGGGCGGCCCTTGCGCACCACCGGCACGAACACCGCCGACTCCGCGTCCACCGACTGCTGTGCCATCCCACACAGCACCCCGTCCGGACCCACCTCGACGAACGACGTCACACCCCGCGACGCGACGAACGACACCGCGTCCGCGAACCGCACCGCCTCCCGCACATGCCGCACCCAGTACGCCGCCGAACCCCAGTCCTCGGCCAGATCCCCGGACACACCCGACACCACAGGAATCGACGGGGAGCCGAACGACAACCCCGCCCCCACCGCCCCGAACTCCTCCAACATCGGCTCCATCAACGGCGAATGGAACGCATGCGACACCCGAAGCACACTCGTACGGCGGTCCGTGAACTTCCCCACCAGGTCAGCAACCGCCGACTCCGTACCCGAGACCACCACCGAACGCGGACCGTTGACCGCCGCGATCCCCACCTCACCGTTCAACAACGGAAGGACCTCGGCCTCCGTCGCCTCCACCGCCACCATCGACCCACCCGCCGGCAACCCCTGCATCAACCGACCACGAGCCACCACCAACTCAGCAGCATCACTCAGGGACAGAGCACCGGACACGTGCGCGGCCGCGATCTCACCCACGGAATGACCGACCAGGAAGTCCGGACGCACCCCCCACGACTCCACCAACCGGAACAGGGCAGTCTCCACCGCGAACAGGCCCGCCTGAGCGAACATCGTCCCGTTCAGCAGACCGGCGTCCTCGCCCCACACCACCTCACGCAACGAACGACCCAGGCGCGTGTCCAACTCCCCGGCAACCGCATCAAAGGCTTCGGCGAACACCGGGAACGCCTCATACAGCTCCCGGCCCATACCGAGCCGCTGCGCGCCCTGCCCCGTGAAGAGGAAGGCGACCTTGCCCGCCGGGCGTGCGGTCCCCCGCACCACCGAGGCCTCAACCCCGCCCTCGGCCAGCGCGGTCAGACCCCGCACCAGCTCCTCACGATCGGCCGCCGCGACCACCGCACGATGCTCCAGCACCCCACGCGACACCACCGACGAGAACCCGACATCCAACACAGACGTGGAAGCCCCGACCCGCTCCAGCAGCTTCCCGGCCTGAGCGGACAGACCCGCCTCACTCCGCGCTGACAACACCACCGGCACCACCGGCAATTCGACCGCACCGGCCGTCTCCAGCTCCTCCACCACCGGAGCCTGCTCCACGATCACATGCGCGTTCGTCCCACTCAGACCGAACGACGACACCCCCACCCGACGCGGACGATCCCGCACCGGCCACGCCCGCGACTCCGTCAACAACTCCACCGCACCCGCCGACCAGTCCACCTGCGGCGTCGGCACATCCACATGCAACGTCCTCGGCAGCACGCCATGCCGAATCGCCTGCACGGCCTTGATGACCCCACCCACACCAGCGGCGGCCTGCGCATGCCCCAGGTTCGACTTCAACGACCCCAGCCACAACGGATCACCCTCCGGGCGACCCTGCCCATACGTCGCCAGCAACGCCTGCGCCTCGATCGGATCACCCAACCGGGTCCCCGTCCCATGCGCCTCCACCAGATCCACGTCCGCGGTGGTGAGTCCCGCACCCTCAAGGGCAGCACGGATCACCCGTTGCTGCGAGGGGCCGTTCGGTGCCGTCATGCTGCTGGAGGCGCCGTCCTGGTTGATGGCACTCCCGCGGATCACCGCGAGGACCGGGTGCCCGTTCCGGCGGGCGTCCGAAAGCCGCTCCAGCATGAGGACGCCCACGCCCTCCGAGCAGCCGGTGCCGTCCGCGTCGGCGGAGAAGGACTTGCAGCGGCCGTCCGCCGCCAGCCCCCGCTGATGGCTGAAGTAGAGGAACATGTCCGGCGTCGGCATCACCGTCACGCCACCGACCAGCGCCATCGAGCACTCGTCGGACCGCAGTGCCTGGGCGCCCAGGTGCAGGGAGACCAAGGACGAGGAGCAGGCGGTGTCCACGGTGACGGACGGCCCTTCGAGGCCGAGGGTGTAGGAGACGCGGCCGGAGACGAGGCTGCCGGCGGTCGTGGCGGCGGCCTCGGTGCCCAGCGCGTAGTCGTGGTACATCAGGCCGGCGAAGACACCGGTCCGGCTGCCCTTCAGGGAGAGGGGATCGATCCCCGCGCTCTCCACCGCCTCCCAGGACGCCTCCAGCAACAACCGCTGCTGCGGATCCATCCCCAACGCCTCACGCGGCGAGATCCCGAACAACCCGGCATCGAAATCCGCCGCATCGTACAGAAAACCGCCCTCACGCGTCACCGTACGATCCGGCTTCCCCGGCTCCGGATCGTAGAGCCCCTCCACATCCCACCCACGATCCACCGGAAACGCCGACACACCGTCCCGGCCCTCCACCACCAGATCCCACAACTCGTCCGGAGAACCCACCCCACCCGGATAACGGCACGCCATCCCCACGATCGCAATCGGCTCGCCGCTGGACTTGCGTTCTGCGGCAGCAAGCCTTTTGCGCATGTCACGCAAGTCGGCTGTCGCCCGGCGCAGATACTCGAGAAGTTTTTCCTCGTTACTCACCGAGCATGCCCTCCTGTGTCATGACGTTCAGCGGACCGCGGACCCGAGCAAATGACGGAATGAGCGGAATGAAGAGAATGAAGTGTGGGACCACTCGGAAAATTACGGTGCCGGTGGACCTGTTGCCCACCCCTTAGTCGTGCCCGGGGTCCCCACAATCGGGCCCCTGCCCCGCCCGGGTCACCCCAGAGCCCGGGCGGCGGCGCCGGCCCGTCCCCGCAGGTGCCGCACGGGCGAGAGGGGTGCGGACGACCATCCCCACCTGCGCGGGAGCGTGCGGGCGGGGAGGACGTACCCGGTATCCGCTGCCGCCGGCCCGCTCCGCGCGACGCCCTCATAGGGGCGAGTAGGGGTACTGGTTCCGGCCCGCCGGGACTAGCGTCGGGGCCCGGTATCCCATTCCTGCCGAGCACGTGGGCGACCGGCTGCCCGCAGTCGGATTCCGTAGCCGCGGACCCGGTGCGGTCCGGCGATCCCGGAACATTCCTCCACCCCTTCGCGCCTGAAACCGGAGCCCTCATGTGGGATGAACAGTTCGACATTCTCCTTCGGAAGCAGTTGTCCTTCCTCCCCCCGGACGAGGCGATCACGGGGGACATGCGACTGCGCGATTTCGGTCTCGATTCACTGGGCATGATCGAGCTGCTCGCCGGTCTCGAATCCGCTTACGACGTGCACTTCCGCGACGAGGCGCTCTCCCTGGAGATATTCGAGACCCCGGACGTGCTCTGGAACGCACTGCAACGTCTGCGCTGAGGGCCGGGGTCATGCACAGCGTTCCCGCGCTCCGTCTCCGGGAGGGCGACCTGGCCCGGCTGGAGGCCCTGACCCGCATGTCGACGGCGCCGGCCGGGCTCGTCCGACGGGCCAGGATCGTGCTGCTCGCCGCGGCGGGGCTCTCGAACACGGAGATCGCGACCCTGTTGCGGGTGTCCCGTCCGACCGTCATCAAGTGGCGTTCCAGGTATGCGGATTCCGGGATCACGGCGCTGGGTGATCTGCCCCGGCCGGGGCGTCCGCCGACGGTGGACGAAGTGGCGGTGCTCGTCGCCACGCTCGCCGACGGCGCCAGGCCCCCGGCACGGCTGCGGGCCCCGTACTGGTCCTCGCGCATGCTCGCCGAGGAGTTGGGGATCGCGCACTCCACGGTGTCGCGCGTGTGGCGCAAGTGGGGGGTGCGTCCGCACCGCCCCGAGACCTTCCAACTGCCTTCCGTACCGCCTCTGCCGCCCGGGGCGCACCGCCGGGTGATCGGTGTCTTCCGCGCCTCGTCGTGGAACGCGGTGGTGCTGCGGGCGGACGACCACGCGGGGCACCGGGCCGAGGAGCGGTTCCGCCCCCTGCTGGTCGACCGGGCCGGACCGGGGGCCCACAGCGCCTCCGCACCGGGCGACTTCCTGACCCTCCTGGACACGGTCGCGCAGGCTCACCCCTACCCGCGGCTGCACGTGCTCCTGGACGGGCCGGGCGCGGTTCGCTCCAGGCGTGTACGCGAGTGGCTGGCGAGGAATCCACGCGTCTCCCTGCACCACGCGCCGGCCACCCGCTCCCGGGCCGATCTCGCCGAGGTCCTGCTGCGGCTCGCGGGCAGCAGCGGGCACCGTCCCACCCCATCCATCCACCGCCATCCGGGGACCACTCATGGACCAGACGTCGGCCCACGCCCTCTATGACCGTTTCCTGCGCGGGCTCGCGCGGTCCCCGCAGGGGGTGGCCGTCCGTGTCGGTGCCACCTCGTTGACGTACACGGAGCTGTACGACCGGGCGCTGATCCGGGCGGGCTCGCTGCTGGCCGGACTGCCGCAGCGCCCGGCCGCGGTGGGCGTGCTCGCGGGCAAGGGGCTCGACGCCTACACGAACATCCTCGCCTGCCTGTTCACCGGAATCACGATGGTTCCGCTGCAGCCGTCCTTCCCGGTGCTCCGCACCCTCCAGATGCTCGAAGCGGCCGGAGTGGAAGCGCTGTTCGTGGACGCCGAGGCGGTGACGGCGCTGGAGAAGCTACGGGCCGAAGGCGTCGCACTTCCCGCACTGGTGGACGGGGCGGCCGCAGGTGACGTCGTCGGGGTGATCGCACCCGATCCGGCCTCACGCCTGGCGCGCCCCCGGCTGGTGGCGCCCGACGACATCGCCTATGTGCTCTTCACCTCCGGTTCCACGGGGCGGCCCAAGGGTGTGCCGGTCACCCATGCCAACGGCGCCCACTACTTCGGCCTCCTCGACGCGCGGTACGACTTCGGACCGCACGACGTTTTCTCCCAGAACTTCGATCTGAACTTCGACTGCGCGATGTTCGACCTGTTCTGCGCGTGGGGCGCCGGCGCCACCCTGGTGCCCGTTCCGGCGGGCGCCTACCGGGACCTGCCCGGCTTCGTCGCCGAGCAGGGCGTCACGGTCTGGTTCTCCACCCCCAGCGTGATCGGCCTGATCCGCCGCACGGGCCGGCTCACGGGCGGCGCACTGCCCTCGCTGCGCTGGAGCTTCTTCGCGGGCGAGGCGGTGACCTGTCAGGACGTGACGGACTGGCAGCGTGCGGCGAGGGACTCGGCCATCGAGAACCTCTACGGTCCGACCGAGCTGACGATCACCATCACCCGGCACCGGTGGTCTCCCGAGCGCTCACCCGGGATCTCGGTCGCCGGTGTCGTCCCGATCGGTCCGGTGCACGCGGGGCACGCGTGGATGCTGCTCGGCACGGACGGCGAACCGGATCCGTCGGAAGGCGAGTTGTGCGTGGCCGGGCCGCAGCTCACCTCCGGATATCTGGACCCCGCAGATGACGCGGGCCGCTTCGTGGAGCGGGACGGAGTCCGTTACTACCGGACGGGCGACCGGATCCGGCGGGGCGAGGAAGACCAGTTGCTCTACCTCGGCCGACTGGACCAGCAGGTCCAGGTCCGCGGCGTGCGGATCGAGCTGGCGGAGATCGACGAGGCGCTGCGCCGGTGCCCGGGGGTGGACGACGCCGTCGCGGTGCCCGTGCCCTCCGAGCAGGGCATCACGCTGGCGGCGTTCCAGACCGGAGAGCGCGTGCCGCCCGTCGCCCTGGCCCGCGAGCTGAGCCGGACCCTCCCCCGGGCGGCCCTTCCCCAGCACTTCTTCCACCTGACGGAATTCCCGCTCAACTCCAACCGCAAGATCGACCGCCGCGCCCTGCTGGACCGCGCGCTCGAACTGCTCGGCCGGCCTCGCTGAATCCCGGGCGGGGCAAGGCTCCCGGCCTCGGTCCGCCTCCAATGGGTACGCGACACGCCGACGCGTACCTGATACGCTCAGCGTGTTACGTACCCAGGGTCATGACGCAGGAAGGCATGGACGTTTGCCATGACAGAAATCAAGCCCCGGGCGGGGCTCAAGGAATGGCTCGGCCTCGTGGTGATCGTCCTGGTCACCCTGCTGATCGCCATTGACATCTCGGTCCTCGGCTTCGCGATCACACCCATCAGCGAGTCGCTGAAACCGAGCGCCACCCAACTGTTGTGGATCATGGACATCTACAGCTTCGTGCTGGCCGGTGCACTGATCACGATGGGCTGGGTGGGCGACCGCTTCGGACGGCGGAAGCTTCTGATCATCGGCGCCCTGGTCTTCGGTGTGGCGTCGGCCCTCGCCGCGACGGCGGACACCCCCGAGATGCTCATCGGCTCGCGCGCCCTGCTGGGACTCGGCGCCGCGACGCTGACGCCGACCTCCCTGGCCCTGATCCGCAACATGTTCCACGACTCCAAGCAGCGGAAGTCGGCCATCGCCGCCTGGAGCGGCACCCTGGCCACCGGTGCGGCCCTCGGCCCGGTCGTGGGCGGCCTGCTGCTGAACAACTTCTGGTGGGGCTCCGTCTTCATGATCAACACCCCGGTGATGGTGCTGGTGCTGATCCTGGCCCCGATCCTGCTGCCGGAGCGGCGCGACCCCTCGCGCGGCAAGCTGGACGTGCTCGGCGCGTTCCTGTCGATCGCGGGCATCATGCCGTTCATCTACGGACTCAAGGAGCTGGCCGTCGACGGCTGGTCCCGTGAGTCCGCGATCTGGGCCGGTGTCGGCGCCGTCCTCCTCGTCGCCTTCGTGCAGCGTCAGCGCATGACGTCGCACCCTCTCATCGACATCTCGCTGTTCCGCTACGGCGGCTTCACCGGGGCGATCCTGACGAACCTGATGGTGATGTTCTCCTTCATGGGCGTCAGCATCCTCACCAACCAGTACCTCCAGATGGTGCTGGGCATGACGCCCTTCCGGGCCGCCCTGTGGTCCATGGCCGTGATGCCGGCGATCGGGATCGCGGTCGGCCTCGTCTCGGCCCTGTCCCGCAAGGTCAAGCCGGTCTATCTGGTCGCCAGCGGCATGCTGGTGATGGCCGTCGGGTTCGGCGTGCTGAGCCGCCTCACGGTGGATTCGAGCGTCGCCGTCCTGCTGGTCGGCGTGGGGCTGATGGCGGCGGGAATGACGGCCTCGAAGACGCTCACGGCGGAGATCGTCGTCACCTCCGCCCCGAAGGAGCACGCCGGGTCGTCCACCGCGACCTCGGAGACCTTCACCGAGTTCGGCAGCGCGTTCGGCTTCGCCGTCATCGGCAGCATCGGTTCCGCCATCTACCGGCACGACATGGACGCGGTGAATCCCGCCGGGCTCGGCGGTGAGGCCCTGGAGGCGGTGCGCAACACGATCGGCGGCGCCGCCACCGTCGCCGCCCAGCAGCCGGCCGCGGTCGGCGCCGAGCTGCTCGCCACCAGCCGTGAGGCCTTCACCCACGGCCTCCAGGTGGCGGCGCTCTCCGGGGCCGCCGCCATGGTCGTGGTCGCCACGATCGTCGCCGTACTGCTGCGCAGGGTGCCGATCGAGACGGGCGAGCCGATCGATCCGTACGACATCGACGCGCCGGCGACCGTTCCGTCGCCCAAGCGCATGCAGCCCACCGCAGGCTGACCGGCCGGGGCTCCGCACGCAGCAGAAGGGGGCTGGTTCCCCACCCGGCCGGGTGGGGAACCAGCCCCCTTCTGCTGTCGGCACGCGGTCCGCCCGGCCGCGCCGGGCGGCGGCCGCGTCAGGTGAGCGGCTTCTCGCCGTTACGGATGCGGACCAGCACCTCAATGCCGTCCAGGACCCGCTGGAGCCCGAAGGTGAAGTCGTCCTCCGGCTCGTCGAACGCCCCGGCCTCCAGCAACTCGGCGAGCGCGGGAAACGAAGCGGAGTCGGCGTACTTGGCCAGCGCGCGACCGTAGTTGGCCATCAGGTCCGCCTCGCTGAAGTCCTGGGTGACACCGAGCGACATCTGCACGTTGTTGCGCACGTAGCCGATCATCAGCATCATCACGGACAGCTTGTCGTCCGGCCGCAGAGTGGTGCCGCCCAGGGTGCGCAGACCGCACTCCAGCCAGCTGAGCTGGCCCGGCTCCAGAGGCGGCCCGCTGACCGAGATCTGCAGCATCCAGGGATGCCGGTGGAAGACCTCCTGGAAGGCGCGCGCCCACTGCTCCAGCCCCGCCCGCCAGTCGCCGTCGGCCGTGTCGATACGGGGCGGGGTGCCATAGGCCATGTCCAGCATCAGCTGCCGCAGCTCGTCCTTGCTCGACACGTGGCGGTACAGCGACATGGTGCCGAAGTCGAGGCTCTTGGCGACACGGGACATGGACAGGCCGGCGAGACCGTCGGCGTCGGCCGACTCGATCGCGGCCGTGACGATGCGCTCGACGCTCAGGCCGGTACGCGCGGTGCGCTGTTCCCGGTTCCGCAGTTCCCAGAGCACCGCGATGCTGTTCGGCAGGCCGACGCCTTCCGTGCTCGTTCCTTCGCCAGTCGTCATGTCGTGCCTGCCTTCATCAGGAGCCCTTCCATGCGTATCACGCACGCATAGAGCATCGTATACGCCCGGGGTCCGCCGTACGCGGAGCCGGTGTGAGACCGAGGTGGAGAGACGGTACGACACCGCGCGCGGTGACGTCCGGGCGGCCCACGCCGGCTTCCCGGTGGTGAGGGTTCAGACGCCTGCCGCGGCGGCGGTCAGCTCCGACGACGGCCGGCCGAGCAGCTGCCGGCACTGCCGGAGCCCCCGCGCGCTGTTCCAGCCGAGCCCGCCGACGAGGACCCCGTCGCGGTGGTACGCGGCGACGAACTCCCGGTCCTCGGTGGACCCGCTGACGATCTCCGTCCGTGCGTCGGGAGGGCACCACCCGATGGTCTGTATCTTCTCCCCGAACTGATGGGTCCAGCCGAAGGGCACGGGGGTGTACGGCTTCGCACCCTCGTCGCCGGCCAGGATGTTGGCGACGACCGCCATGGCCTGCTGGGCGGCGTTGGTCCGCTGTTCGAGTCTCACGCGGGCCCCGGCCACCATGGGGTGCGGCCAGTTGGCGACGTCTCCGGCCGCCCATACGCCGGGGGCGGCCCGGCAGTAGCTGTCGCACATGACCCCGTCCCCCAGGGGCACTCCGGAACCGGCGAGCCAGTCCACGGCGGGCACCGAGCCGATCGCGACGACGACCAGGTCGGCGTCGACGGTGGTGCCGTCCGCGAGTACGACGCCCCGGACCCCGGCACCGTCCCGGGCCATGCCCGCCACGTCGGCGCCGAGCACGAGCCGTACCCCGTGGTCACGGTGGAGGCCGGCCACGAGCCCGCCGATCTCGGCACCGACCTGGCGAGCGAGCGGCTGGGCGTTCGTGTCGATCAGCGTCACGTCGAGCCCGGCCCCGCGCGCCGTGGCGGCGATCTCCGCCCCGAGGAATCCGGCCCCGATCACCGCCACCCTGGGCCCCGCCGCCAGGGCCTCGCGCAGGCGGACCGCGTCGTCCAGCGACCGCAGGACGTGAACGCCGCGGAGGCCGTCCCCGCACGGCAGCCGGCGCGGCCGAAGCCCCGTCGCGATGACCACCGCGTCGTAGGGCAGTTCCTCGCCGGTGGAGAGGGTGACGCTACGGGCGTCCCGGTCGAGGCCAGTGGCCCGGCAGCCGAGCCGCAGATCGGCGTCGACGGAGGCCAGCACGTCGGCCTTGCGCAGCCAGGTGCTCGGAGGTTCCCAGCCCTCGGTCAGCAACTCCTTGGAGAGGGGCGGACGTTCATAGGGGGGATGGCGCTCGTCACCGACGAGGGTGAGCCCTCCCTCGTACCCCCTGGCCCGCAGTGTCTCCACCGCGGTCAGTCCCGCGGCGGCCGCGCCCACGACGACTATCCGGTTCAGCACGCTCGCTCCTCGTTTCCGGTCCTGCTCACGTGAATGTCTGGTGCCGCGACCGGCGGGGCCTGCCCGGCGGGCACTACGCCTCGCCGTCGAGAATGTCGAACAGCTCGTCCGCGGTGGCCGCGCTGAGGTCGTCCGCGGGGGCGTCCTCGCCGAAGAGAGCCTGCCGCAGGTGCGTGGCGAGCTCGGCGGCGGAGGGGTAGTCGAAGATCAGGGTCGGGGCCAGCCGGCAGCCGGTCACCTCACTCAGGCGGGTCCTGAGTTCCAGAGCCGTCAGCGAGTCGAAGCCGATGTCGAGGAATCCGCGCTCGGCGGGAACCGCTTCGGCGCCGGAGTGCCCCAGCACGGCGGAGGCGTGACCGCGTACCAGGTCCAGCAGGGCCCGCTCGCGGTCCTCGGTGCTCAGCCCGGCGAGACGAGCGGTCAGAGCGGCGGGATCGGCGCTCTTCGTACGGCTCCGGACCACGGGGCCGGCGTCGGTGCCGACCATGTCCCGTAGATGGGCGTGCAGCGCACCGGGCTTCGCCTTCAGCGTGGGCACGTCGACGGCGAGGGGCACCAGGGCCGCCCGTCCCGACGCCATTCCCGCGTCGAAGAGCCGGAGCGCGTCGTCGGGGGCGAGGGCCGGAAGACCGCGCGCCGCCATGAGGCGGGCGTCATCGTCGATGGCCTCGGTCAGGCCGGTGGCCACGTCCCAGAGCCCGTACGCCAGGGAGGTGGCCGGCAGCCCCTCCGCCCGGCGCCGCACCGCCAACGCGTCCAGGAACACGTTCGCCGCCGCATAATTCGCCTGACCCGCCGCCAGCACAGAACCACCCGCCGACGAGAACATCACGAAAAACGCCAACTCCCGCTCACACGTCAACTCATGCAAATACCACGCACCATCCGCCTTCGCCCCCAACACCCGATCCAACCGCGCCCCATCCATCGACCCCACCAAACCGTTGTCCCCCGCACCCGCCGCATGCACCACCCCCACCAGATCCGCACCCACACCCTCCACCAACCCCACCACAGCCGACCGGTCCGCCATGTCACACGCCACCACCGACACCTCCGCACCCAAACCCCGCAGATCACCCACCAACGCCTCAACCCCCGGAGCCTCCAGACCCCGACGCCCCGCCAACACCAGACGCCGCACCCCACGCACCTCCACCAGATGCCGGGCCACCAACCCACCCAGACCACCCGTACCACCCGTCACCAACACCGTCCCACCCGACACATCCACCACATCCGCCGCGTCCGCGCCGCTCTCACCGGCCGGGACCTCGACCAGACGCGGAACCAGAACCTCACCCCCACGCACCGCCACCTCCGGCTCACCCGAAGACAGCACCACACCCGCCACATCCCCGAACCCACCACCCGCAGGATCCACATCCACCAAAACGAACCGGCCCGGATTCTCCGCCTGCGCCGCCCGCACCAAACCCCACACCGGCGCCTGACACACATCCACACCCACATCAGAGCCCGTAGCGACCGCACCACGGGTCACCACCACCAACGGACCCGCCTCCTCACCCTCCAACCAGCCCTGAACCGCCTCCAACACCCCACCCAGCACCGACCGCACACCCCCCACCGGATCAACCGGATCCACACCCACCACCGGCACCGGCACCTCGAACACCGCCGCCTCAACCGGACCCTCCACCACCCCAGCGGTCACCAACGACCGCCACACCACCTCATGCAACCCACCACCCCCACCCACACCAGCCAACTGCTCCACCGACACCGGACGGAACGTCAGTCCGCCGATCGTGGCCACGGGAGCACCGTCCTGGTCCGCCAGGTGCAGCGTCAGGCTGCTTGCGCCTTGGGGCGACAGCCGGACCCGAAGCGCGCGGGCACCGGCGGCGTGCAGGGACACGTCGGTCCAGGAGAAGGGGAGTTCGGTCGGCTCGTCGCCCGTGACATCCTCGCCGACCCCCAACGCGTGCATGGTCGCGTCGAGGAGGGCAGGGTGGAGACCGAATCTCTCGGCGTCCGTGTGCGCCTGCTCGGGCAGCTCCACCTCCGCGAAGACGTCATCCCCGCGCCGCCACACGGCCTTGAGCCCGCGGAAGACGGGACCGTAGACGTACCCCTGCTTGTGGAGCAGCTCGTAGGCGTCGTCGGTCCGTACGCGGGTCGCGCCCGGCGGGGGCCATACGGTGAGGTCGAACGCCGGCACGGAACCCTCCGCACCTCCACCCACCACACCCTCCGCATGCAACACCCACGCCCCACCCGCACCCGCATCCTCCCGACGCGAATGCACCCGCACCGAACGACAACCCACCTCATCCACACCACCCACCACCACCTGCAACGCCACCCCACCACGCTCCGGAACAACCAAAGGCGCCCGCAACGTCAACTCCTCCACCACCCCACAACCCACCTCATCCCCAGCCCGCACCACCAACTCCACAAACGCCGCCCCCGGCAACAACACCGACCCCAACACCACATGATCCGCCAACCACCCCAACCCCTCCACCGACAACCGCCCCGTCAACACCACACCACCCGAATCCGGCAACGCCACCAACGCACCCAACACCGGATGATCAACCACCACCTGACCCAGACCACCCGCATCCCCACCCCCCACACACTCCAACCAGAACCGCTCCCGCTGGAACGCATACGTCGGAAGATCAACGCGGCGAGCTCCCGAACCCTCGAAGAACCGAGACCACTCCACCGCGACCCCGGCCACATGCAACCGGCCCAACGCCGTCACAGCCGACACCACCTCCGGGCGGCCCTTGCGCACCACCGGCACGAACACCGAGGCGTCCGCGTCCACCGCCTGCTGCGCCATCCCGCACAGCACCCCGTCCGGGCCCAGCTCGACGAACGACGTCACACCCCGCGACGCGACGAACGACACCGCGTCCGCGAACCGCACCGCCTCCCGCACATGCCGCACCCAGTACGCCGCCGAACCCCAGCCCTCAGCCACATCCCCGGACACACCCGACACCACAGGAATCGACGGAGCACCGAACGACAACCCCGCCACCACCGCCCCGAACTCCTCCAACATCGGCTCCATCAACGGCGAATGGAACGCATGCGACACCCGGAGCACACTCGTACGGCGGTCCTGCGCCTCGAACACCGCGACCAGCTCACGAACCGCCGACTCCGTACCCGAGACCACGACGGACCGCGGACCGTTGACCGCCGCGATCCCCACCGCACCGTTCAGCAACGGAAGGACCTCGGCCTCCGTCGCCTCCACCGCCACCATCGACCCACCCGCCGGCAACCCCTGCATCAACCGACCACGCGCCACCACCAACTCAGCAGCATCACTCAGGGACAGAGCACCGGACACGTGCGCGGCCGCGATCTCACCCACGGAATGACCGACCAGGAAGTCCGGACGCACTCCCCACGATTCCACCAACCGGAACAACGCCGTCTCCACCGCGAACAACCCGGCCTGAGCGAACATCGTCCCGTTCAGCAGGTCCGAGTCCTCACCCCACACCACCTCACGCAGACTGCGACCCAGGCGGCCATCCAGCTCCGCAAGCACCGCATCAAAGGCTTCGGCGAACACCGGGAACACCTCGTACAGCTCCCGGCCCATCCCCAGCCGCTGCGCACCCTGACCCGTGAACAAGAAGGCTGTGGCGCCCGTCGGCTGCGCTACACCCTGCACGACCGACGGCGACAGCTCCCCCTCGACCAGCGCGGTCAGGCCCCGGACCAGCTCTTCGCGATCGGCTGCCGCGACCACCGCACGATGCTCCAGCACCGCACGCGACACCACCGACGAGAACCCGACATCCAACACAGACGCGGCATCTCCCAGCCGCTCCAGCAGCTTCCCGGCCTGAGCGGACAGACCCGCCTCACTCCGCGCCGACAACAGCACCGGCACCAAGGGCAGTTCGACCGCACCGGCCGTCTCCGGCTCCTCCACCACCGGAGCCTGCTCCACGATCACATGCGCGTTCGTCCCACTCAGACCGAACGACGACACCCCCACCCGACGCGGACGATCCCGCACCGGCCACGCCCGCGACTCCGTCAACAACTCCACCGCACCCGCATCCCAGTCCACATGGGGTGAACGCGTCTGCGAGTGGAGGGACTTCGGCAGCACTCCGTGCCGAATCGCCTGCACGGCCTTGATGACCCCGCCCACACCGGCGGCGGCCTGCGTGTGGCCCAGGTTCGACTTCAGCGACCCCAGCCACAACGGAGCACCCTCCGGGCGACCCTGACCGTACGTCGCCAGCAACGCCTGCGCCTCGATCGGATCACCCAGCCGGGTCCCCGTCCCATGCGCCTCCACCAGATCCACGTCCGTGGTGGTGATCCCCGCGTTCTCCAGAGCCGCGCGGATCACCCGCTGCTGCGACGGGCCGTTGGGGGTGGTCATCCCGCTCGACGCGCCGTCCTGGTTGATGGCGCTCCCGCGGATCACCGCGAGGACGGGGTGTCCGTTCCGGCGGGCGTCGGAGAGGCGTTCGATCATGAGGACGCCCACGCCCTCCGAGCAGCCGGTCCCGTCCGCCTCGGCGGCGAAGGACTTGCAGCGGCCGTCCTTGGCCATGCCCCGCTGGTGGCTGAAGTAGAGGAACATGTCCGGGGTCGTCATCACCGTCACGCCGCCGACCAGCGCCATCGAGCAGTCACCCCGGCGCAGCGCCTGCCCCGCCCAATGGAGGGCGACGAGCGAGGACGAACACGCGGTGTCGATGGTGACGGCGGGGCCTTCGAGGCCGAGAGTGAAGGCCACCCGGCCGGTGACGAGGCTGCCGTCGCTCGTGCCCGGCCCGTAGTCGTGGTACATGACGCCGGCGTAGACGCCGGTCCGGCTGCCCTTCAGGGAGAGGGGATCGATCCCCGCGCTCTCCACCGCCTCCCAGGACGCCTCCAGCAACAACCGCTGCTGCGGATCCATCCCCAACGCCTCACGCGGCGAGATCCCGAACAACCCGGCATCGAAATCCGCCGCATCGTACAGAAAACCGCCCTCACGCGTCACCGTACGATCCGGCTTCCCCGGCTCCGGATCGTAGAGCCCCTCCACATCCCACCCACGATCCACCGGAAACGCCGACACACCGTCCCGGCCCTCCACCACCAGATCCCACAACTCGTCCGGAGAACCCACCCCACCCGGATAACGGCACGCCATCCCCACGATCGCAATCGGCTCGGTGGCGTCACCGTTGAGGCGGTCGTTGGCCGAGCGCAGGCGTTCGTTCTCGACCATCGTCGTGCGGAGGGCGGCGACCAGCTGCTCTACAGATGCTTCCATGATGTTCTCAGCCCTCGCTCGGGTTCCGGGTCGGGTCGGCGGCCGCGAGTGCGGCGCGCACCAGGTCGTCGACGTCCATGGTCCTGATGGCTTCGCCGGCCTGCGCCCCCTCGCCCCGCGGGGCGGGCGTGCCGGAATCGGTGGTGGATACGGGTGTCGCGGGCCGGGCGGCGACTTCGAACAGTGCGTCCAGCAGCCCGGATTCCCGGAGCGCGTCGATGGGGATGCCGGCGAGGGTCTGCCGGATGTCGGCGTCGGTCCGCGCCGGCTCCGGGCCGCTCTGTGCGGGGGCCGGCACGTCCGGGGTGTTCTCCTCGATGCCCGGCGGGAGTTCGTCGAGGAGGAAGTCGGCCAGCACCGCCGGGCTGGGGTAGTCGAACATGAGGGTCGCCGGAAGCCGGAGGCCCGTGGCCTTCTGGAGCCGGTTGCGGAGGTCGATGGCCGCGAGCGAGTCGAGGCCCAGCTCGGTGAAGCCCTTGGTGACGTCGATGGTGGCCGCGACGCCGTGGCTGACTCCGGCGACCTGTTCGCGTACGACCTCCAGGACCGCGCGCTTGCGTTCGGCCGGCCTCATGCCGGACAGCCGCTGCTCCAGGCCGAGTTCGGCGGCGGGTGCGGCTGCCGCGGTGACGGCGGGGGCTCGCACCTCCTTGCGGACGGCGGGCCGTTCCGGTGCGCCGAGCACGTCCTTCAGCAGGTGCGGCGGTGTGGCCGGGGCGTGCTGGTCCCGCTCCACCCGGATCGGTACGAGCACCGGCCGGTCGAGTTCCAGGGCCTCGTCGAGCAGGGTCAGGCCCTCGTCGGTCGGCAGGGCCGGCATGCCCATGGTGCGCATGCGCCGCAGGTCGGCGTGGGTGACCCCGCCTCCCAGGCCCGTTTTCGTCTCCCAGAGACCGAACGCCAGGGACGTGGCGGGGAGGCCGGCCGCGCGGCGGTGTGCGGAGAGGGCGTCGAGGAAGCGGTTGGCGGCGGCGTAGTTGGCCTGTCCGACGCCGACGACCAGGCCGGCACAGGAGGAGAAGAGGACGAACGCCTTCAGGTCCAGGCCACGCGTGGCCTCGTGCAGGTTCCAGGCCGCGTCCACCTTGGGCCGCATCACCGTGTCGACCTGTGCGGGGGTGAGGGAGGCGAGCAGGGCGTTGTCCATGACCGCCGCCGCGTGGACGACCGCCGTCAGGGGGTGTGCCGCCGGTACGGCCTTCAGCATCGCGTCGACGGCCGCGCGGTCGGACGTGTCGCAGGCCGCGAGGGTGACGCGGGCGCCGAGTCCGTGCAGTGCGTCGCGGAGTCCGGTGGCGCCGGGCGCGTCCTCGCCGCGTCGCCCGGCGAGCAGGAGATGGCGTACGCCGTGCCGCTCCACCAGGTGGCGGGCGACGACGGCGCCCAGGCCGCTGGTCCCCCCGGTGATCAGCACGGTCCCCTCGGCGTCCCAGGGCAGGGCCGCGGTGGGGGCCGCCGCGGGCACCCGGGCCAGCCGGGGCACCCGTACTTCGGCGCCCCGCAGGAGCGCCTCGGGTTCGCCGGACGCCGCCACGGCGGGCAGCGACTCGCGGGCCGTGTCGCTGCCGTCGGAGTCGACGAGGACGAACCGTCCGGGGTACTCCTCCTGCGCGGAGCGCAGCAGCCCCCACACCGGTGCCTGGACGAGGTCCACACCGGCGGCCTCCTCCCCCTCCTGGAGGGGCAGGGCCTCGCGGGTGATCACGATGAGACGGGAGTGGGCGTAGCGCTCGTCCGCGAGCCAGGCCTGCAGCGTGCCGAGGACCTGGACGGTCAGGGAGCGGACGGCCGCCGGGATGTCGTCGTGGTCCGTGGAGCGCGGCAGGGGCAGGAGGACGACGTCGGGCACCGGGGCGCCGCCGGTCACGGCGGCGTCGAGGGCGGAAAGGTCCGCGTAGGGCGTACCGGGCCAGGCCGCGGCAGTGCCGTCGAGGCCGGAGCCGAGGACCGCCCAGCGGTCCGTGGCCGCGGCGACGGCAGCGCCGAGCGGCAGTTGCTGGGTGACCAGCTGGAACACGGCCTCGTGCTCACCGCCGCCTCCCGCGGCGGCTGCCGCGTTGACCTTGGCGGCGGTGACGGGGCGGACCACCAGGGAGTCGATGGTGGCGACCGGCGCGCCCGTGGGGTCGGTGAGTTCGAGGCGTACCGCGTCCGATCCCTGGGACCGGTGCGCTTCGACGGCGGTGATGCGCACCCGCAGCCGCGAGGAACCGGCGGCGTGCAGGGTGACGCCGGACCAGGCGAACGGCAGTTGGGTGCCGCCGACGTCCTGGGGCCGGCGCCCGTCCATGAAGTCGGTCGCGCTGAGCGCGGCGTCGAGGATCGAGGGGTGCAGCCGGAAGTCCTTGCCGACGTCCAGGGAGTCCTCCGGCAGGGACACCTCCGCGAACGTCTCCCTGCCCCGGGACCAGATGCCGCGCAGGCCCCGGAACATGGGCCCGTAGCCGTAGCCCTGGCCGGTGAGGTAGTCGTACACCCCGGAGATGTCGACCTCGGTCGCTCCTGTGGGCGGCCAGTCGGCCGGGGCGGGGGCGAAGGCGCCGGGGGGCGGCGCCTGGCCGCTGCCCGGGGCGAGTACGCCGCTGGCGTGCTTGCTCCAGGGTGCGCCGGCCGGGGCGTCGTCGGCACGGGAGTAGACGGCGAGCGAGCAGCGCCCGCCCGCGTCGGGTGCGTCGACGACGACCTGGACGGCGAGTCCGCCGTGGGGCGGGAGCGGCATCAGTGCCTCGATGGTGAGTTCCTCCACCACCTCGCAGCCGACCTCCTCACCGGCTCTGATGGCCAGCTCGATGTAGCCGGTGCCGGGCAGCAGCACGGTCCCGAGGACGTCGTGGTCGGCGAGCCAGGGATGCGTACGGACGGAGAGCCGCCCGGTGAGCACCACGCCGCCGGCCTCCGGGGAGGCGACCACGGCGCTGAGCAGCGGGTGCGCGGCCGCGGTCTGGCCGAGGCCGGTCACGTCACCGCCCACGGGGTCGGTGGCCTCCAGCCAGTAGGTGGTCCGGTCGAAGGCGTACGTGGGGAGCTCGACCTTGTGGCCGCCCCGGCCGTCGAGGACCTCCGCCCAGCGGACGCCGGTCCCGGCGACGTGCAGCCGGGCGAGGGCGTCGAGCAGGGTGGACACCTCGGGCCTGCCCTTGCGCAGCACGGGCACGGTGAGGGTGCCGGGCGAGTCGTCCGCGCTGGCCTCGGCGAGCGCGGTGAGCACGGCGTCGGGTCCGAGTTCCACGAAGCGGGTGACGCCCTGCTGCGAGAGGTGGGCGATGCCGTCGGCGAATCGGACGGCCTCGCGCACATGGCGGACCCAGTACTCGGGCGAGGTCAGCTGCTCGGCGGTCGCCTCGGTTCCGGTCACGTGGGACACGACGCGCATCGAGGGAGCCGTGTACGAGAGCGTCTCGACGACCTCCCGGAAGGCGTCGAGCATGGGTTCCATGAGCGGCGAGTGGAAGGCGTGCGACACGCTCAGCCGCTTCGTCCGGCGCCCCAGGCCGGCGAAGTGCTCCGCGACCGCGAGCGTCTCCTCCTCCGCTCCGGACACCACCACGGCCGAGGGACCGTTCACCGCCGCCAGGCCCACCCCCTCGCCCAGCAGCGGAAGCACCTCCGCCTCCGAGGCGGCCACCGCGACCATCACCCCGCCGGAGGGCAGCTCCTGCATCAACCGGCCGCGTGCGACGACGAGTTCGGCGGCGTCCGCCAGCGACAGCACACCCGCCACGTGCGCGGCGGTGATCTCTCCGATCGAATGCCCCGCCACCACATCGGCCCGTACGCCCCACGCCTCGGCCAGGCGGAACAGAGCCGTCTCGACCGCGAACAACGCCGCCTGGGCGTACATCGTCCCGTTCAGCAGACCGGCGTCCTCACCCCACACCACCTCACGCAGGGAACGGCCCAACCGGGCGTCCAACTCCGCGACCACCTCGTCGAACGCCGCCGCGAACACCGGGAACGCCTCGTACAGCTCCCGGCCCATCCCCGGCCGCTGAGCACCCTGCCCCGTGAACAGGAACGCCGTCAGCCCTTCCGTGGACGGGGAGTCCGCCGACGTCACGGCCTCCGCGCTCTCCCGGCCCGCCGCCAGGTCCGACAGCGCCCGCACCGCTGCGTCTCGGTCCGCGGCCACCACCACCGCACGGTGGTCCAGCACCGCACGCGTCGTCCCCAGCGAATAACCGACGTCCACCAACGACTCGTCCGGATGCGCCTCCATATGCGCGAGGAGGCGCTCCGCCTGGGCGGTGAGGGCCGTGGCGCTGCGCGCGGAGAACGGCAGCGGCACGACGGGCAGGGGGGCGGCGGTGCCGTCCGGTTCGCTCGCCTCCGATGCCGGTGCCTCCTCGAGGATGACGTGGGCGTTCGTGCCGCTGAGCCCGAAGGAGGAGACGCCCGCGCGTCGGGGCCTGTCACCGGCCGCCCAGGTGACCGGCTCGGTGAGCAGCCGTACGCCGCCGGCCTCCCAGTCCACCTGGGGCGACGGTTCGTCGACGTGCAGGGTCCTGGGCAGCAGCCCGTTGCGCAGGGCCATCACCATCTTGATGACCCCGCTGACACCGGCGGCGGCCTGGGCGTGCCCGATGTTCGACTTGACCGAGCCGAGCCACAGCGGCCGGTCGGCGGGGCGGTCCTGGCCGTACGTGGCGAGCAGGGCCTGCGCCTCGATCGGATCGCCCAGCCGGGTGCCGGTGCCGTGTCCCTCGACCGCGTCGACGTCGGCCGGGGCGAGACCCGCCGCCGACAGGGCCTTGCGGATGACGCGTTGCTGGGAGGGGCCGTTGGGGGCGGTCAGCCCGTTGGACGCGCCGTCCTGGTTGATGGCGCTGCCCCGCACCACCGCGAGGACGGGGTGCCCGTTGCGGCGGGCGTCGGAAAGGCGCTCCACCAGCAGCAGGCCGACGCCTTCGGCCCAGCTCGTCCCGTCGGCCGCGCCCGCGAACGCCTTGGAGCGGCCGTCGGCCGCGAGGCCGCGCTGCCGGCTGAAGTCGACGAAGATCTCCGGGGTCGGCATGACGGTGACACCGCCCGCCAGGGCCAGGTCGATCTCGCCGGCCCGCAGCGCCTGGCAGGCCATGTGGAGGCTGACCAGGGACGAGGAGCACGCGGTGTCGACCGTGACGGCGGGGCCTTCGAGGCCCAGTGCGTAGGCGACGCGGCCGGAGGCGATACTGCCCGCGCTGCCGTTGCCGAGGTAGCCGGCCAGGTCGTCGGGGACGTCGGTGACCCGGCTGCCGTACTCGTGGTACATCACACCGGCGTACACACCGGTCTGGCTGCCGCGCAGCGTCTCCGGGTCGATCCCGGCGCGCTCGAACGTCTCCCAGGCCGACTGGAGCAGCAGCCTTTGCTGCGGGTCCATGGCGAGGGCCTCGCGCGGCATGATGCCGAAGAAGCCGGGGTCGAACTCCGCCGCGTCGTAGAGGAATCCGCCTTCGCGCACGTAGGTGCGGCCCGGGAGCCCCGGCTCGGGGTCGTACAGGGCGTCGGCGTCCCAGCCGCGGTCGGCGGGGAAGTCACCGATGGCGTCGACACCCTCGGCGACGAGGTCCCACAGGTCCTCGGCCGAGCGCACGCCGCCGGGGAAGCGGCAGCTGATGGCCACCACCGCGATCGGGTCGTCGTCGAGCGCAGCGAGCGGCGCGGCGGCGGGAGCGGGGGTGTCCGTCGTGCCGGTGAGCAGGGTGTCCAGGTATCCGGCGACGGCACGGGAGTTGGGGTAGTCGAAGACCAGCGTCGCGGGCAGTCGGAGCCCGGTGGAGCCGACCAGCAGGTTGCGCAGCTCCACGGCGGCGAGGGAGTCGAACCCCTGGTCGCGGAAGGCGGTGTCGGGTCCGATCGCCTCGGGGGACGGCTGGCCGAGGACGGAGGCCACCTGGGTGCGGACCGTGTCCAGCAGGATGCGGGTCCGCTCGTCGGGGACCGCCCCGGCCAGGCGGCGTTCCAGGGCGGAGCCGGTGGCGGTCGTCCGTACGGTGCGGCGGACGGGAGCGCGGCCCCTGCCCCGCAGCAGGGCGGGCACCTCGTCGCTGCGGGCGGCGAGCGCCGCGGCGTCGATGGTGAGGGGGACGACGACGGCCTCGTCGGTGAGGAGGGCGGCGTCGAAGAGCTCCAGGCCGCGGCCGCCGGGGAGAGCGGGCAGGCCGAGACGGCGCATCCGCTCCAGGTCGGCTTCGGTGAGGTCGCCCCCGAGCCCGGTGCTGACCTCCCACATGCCGAACGCGATCGACGTCGCGGGCAGGCCGGCCGCCGTGCGGTGGGCGGCGAGCGCGTCCAGGAAGACGTTGGCCGCCGCGTAGTCGGCCTGTCCGGCGGCGAGGACGAGTCCGCCGGCCGAGGAGAACATGACGAATGCCGTCAGGTCGGTGTCCCTGGTCAGTTCGTGCAGATGCCAGGCGCCCTCGGCCTTGGGCCGCAGGACGGCGTCGAACCGTTCCGGCGTGAGGCTGCCGACCAGGCCGCCGTCGGCGACGGCCGCCGCGTGCACGACGGCGCGCAGCGGGTGGGCGGCGTCGATCCCGGCGAGCAGGGCGGCCAGGGCGTCGCGGTCGGCCACATCGCACGCGGCGATCCGGACGTGGGCGCCGAGGCCCGTCAGTTCGGCGGCGAGCGCCTCCGCACCGGGTGCGTCCGGACCTCGTCGGCCGGCCAGCAGGAGATGCCGTACGCCGTGCTCCGTGACGAGGTGACGCGCGACGAGTGCGCCGAGTCCGCTGGTGCCTCCCGTGATCAGCACCGTGCCCTCGGTGTCCCAGGGGGCAGGCCGTGCGGGCTCGGGGGCGGTGGCCCGGCCCAGCCGCGGTACCCACGACTCACCGCCGCGCAGGGCGGATTCGGGTTCGCCGGAGAGGACGGCCGCGGAGAGTGCGGCGTCGGTCGCCTCGGACTCGTCCTCGACGTCGAACAGGTGGAACCGGCCCGGGTTCTCCGCCTGCGCGGCACGGACCAGCCCCCACACGGGGGCCTGGACCGCGTCCACGTCCTCGCCCGCCCGCACGGGCACGGCGCGCCGGGTGACCACGACGAGGGGGCCGGTGCCCGCCTCGGGATCGTCGAGCCGGTCGCGTACCGCGCCGAGGACGTGGTGGAGGAGCGCGCGCACCGCTTCCGGGACGTCCTGGCCCGCGGGCGCTGCCGGGCAGTGCAGGACGTCGTATGCGGGGGTAGCGTCAGCGCTGACCGGCTCCGTCCGCTGCCAGACGATCCGGTGGAGCGAAGCGGACGGAGTGCCGGAGGCCGCCGCGATCTGCTCCGGGGTGACGGGACGGGAGACGAGCGAATCCACGGTGGCCACCGGTGCGCCGTTCTCGTCGGCGACCATGATGGCGGACACCTCGTCGCCTCGTACCCGCTGGATGTGGACGCGGAGCGAGGGGGTTCCGGCGGCGTGCAGGGTGACGCCGTTCCACGAGAAGGGCAGCAGGGTGGCCGCGTCGTCGGCCGCGTCCGTCAGCAGATCGGCGTGCATGGCGGCGTCCAGGAGTGCGGGGTGGAGGCCGAAGGCCGCCGCCTCGTCGCGGGCGGGACCGTCGAGGGCGACCTCGGCGAACACGTCGTCGCCGCGCCGCCATGCCGCACGCAGGCCCTGGAAGGCCGGGCCGTAGGCGTAGCCGCGCTCACGCAGCCGCTCGTAGGCGGACGTGACGTCGACCGGGGCGGCCCCGGGCGGCGGCCACTGGGTGAGGTCGAAGGCGGGTGCGGGTGCTTCGCGGGTCAGCGTGCCGTGGGCATGCCGGGTCCATGGGGCGTCGGGGTCCGAGGATCCGCGCGAGTGGATGCCGACCGTGCAGGCGCCGGAGGGGTCCGGAGCGCCGACGACCACGCGCAGGGCCACCCCTCCCCTGGCAGGCAGGGTGAGCGGCGCTTCGAGGAGCAGTTCCTCGATCCGGCCGCAGCCGACGTGGTCGCCGGCCCGGACCGCCAGCTCGACGAACGCGGTGCCGGGGAGCAGCACGCCGCCCAGCACCCCGTGATCCGCGAGCCAGGGCTGGGTGCTGATCGCGAGCCGCCCGGTGAGGACGACCCCGCCGTCGTCCGGTGTCGCCACCGCCGCGCTGAGCAGGGGATGGCCGACCGCTTCGAGACCGGCCGCATCGAGGTCGCCGGGGGCGGCTGCCAGGTCCAGCCAGTAGCGCTGGTGCTGGAAGGCGTAGGTGGGCAGGTCCGGGCCCCGTCCGATGCCTCGGAGACCGAAGAAGGCGTCCCAGGCGACGGTGGCGCCCCGCGCGTGGGCCCTGCCGACGGCAGCCAGGAGTTCGCGGGCCTCGGGGCGGTCCCGGCGCAGCGTCGGGACGAACCCCGCCCCGTCCGCTTCCCGGACACAGTCCTGGCCCATGCCGCTGAGCACGGCGTCGGGGCCGATCTCGATGTACGAGGTGACGCCCCGGTCCTCCAGGAACCGGACCGCGTCCGCGAACCGCACCGCTTCCCGCACATGCCGCACCCAGTACGCCGCCGAACCCCAGCCCTCGGCCAGATCCCCGGACACACCCGACACCACAGGAATCGACGGGGAGCCGAACGACAACCCCGCCACCACCGCCCCGAACTCCTCCAACATCGGCTCCATCAACGGCGAATGGAACGCATGCGACACCCGGAGCACACTCGTACGGCGGTCCTGCGCCTCGAACACCGCGACCAGCTCACGAACTGCCGACTCCGTACCCGAGACCACGACCGACCGCGGACCGTTGACCGCCGCGATCCCCACCGCAGCGTTCAGCAGCGGAAGGACCTCGGCCTCCGTCGCCTCCACCGCCACCATCGACCCACCCGCCGGCAACCCCTGCATCAACCGACCACGCGCCACCACCAACTCAGCAGCATCAGCAAGGGACAACACCCCCGCCACATGCGCGGCCGCGATCTCACCCACGGAATGACCGACCAGGAAGTCCGGACGCACTCCCCACGACTCCACCAACCGGAACAGGGCAGTCTCCACCGCGAACAACCCGGCCTGAGCGAACATCGTCCCGTTCAGCAGACCGGCGTCCTCGCCCCACACCACCTCACGCAACGAACGGCCCAGGCGGCCATCCAGCTCCGCAAGCACCGCATCAAAGGCTTCGGCGAACACCGGGAACGCCTCATACAGCTCCCGGCCCATACCGAGCCGCTGCGCACCCTGACCCGTGAAGAGGAAAGCGAGCTTGCCGTCGCTGACCGCGTCCCGTACCGACCCCGCACCGGAGGCCAACGCCTCCAAGGACGCGCCGAGTTCCGTGCGGTCGGCACCGAGCGCCACAGCCCGGTGGTCCAACGCGGCGCGGGTCGTCGCGAGGGCGTGCCCCGTCGCGGCGACGGCCTCGTCGGGGAGGGTCGCGAGGTGGCCGAGGAGACGCGTCGCCTGGGCGCTCAGCGCGTCCGGGGTCTTCGCGGAGAGCGGCCAGGCGAGCAGGCCGGAGGCCGGACCGGCCGGCTCGGACGCGTCCTGCGGTGCGGGGGCGGGGGGCTCCTCGATGATCACGTGGGCGTTGGTGCCGCTGATGCCGAACGACGACACCCCGGCACGACGCGGACGGTCCTGCGCCGGCCAGGCGGTGGGCCCGGTCAGGAGGGCCACCGCGCCGGAGTCCCAGTCCACCTGGGACGACGGCTCGTCGGCGTGCAGGGTCGCGGGCAGGGTGCCGTGGCGCATCGCCTGCACCATCTTGATGATGCCCGCCACCCCGGCCGCCGCCTGGGTGTGACCCATGTTGGACTTGATGGAGCCGAGCAGCAGCGGGCTGCCGTCCGAGGGGCGCTCCTGGCCGTAGGTCTCCAGCAGCGCCTGGGCCTCGATGGGGTCGCCGAGTACGGTGCCGGTGCCATGGCCCTCGACGGCGTCGACGTCGGCCGGGCTGAGGCCCGCTACGCTCAACGCCTTGCGTATCACCCGCTGTTGAGCGGGGCCGTTGGGCGCCGTGAGGCCGTTGGAGGCCCCGTCGGAGTTGACCGCGGAGCCCCGGACGATGCCGAGCACCCGGTGACCGTTGCGTTCCGCGTCGGAGAGCCGCTCCAGCAGGAGCATGCCGACGCCCTCGCCCCAGCCGGTTCCGTCGGCACCGCTGCCGAACGACTTGCACCGCCCGTCGGTGGCCAGGCCGCGCTGCCTGCTCATGTCGACGAACGTGTCGGGGGTGGACATGACGGTGACGCCGCCCGCGAGGGCGAGGCCGCACTCGCCGCGGCGCAGGGCCTGGGCGGCCCAGTGCAGCGCGACGAGGGAGGACGAGCAGGCGGTGTCGACGGTGACGGCGGGGCCCTCGATGCCGAGGGTGTACGCGACCCGTCCGGACACCACGCTGGCGAGGCTGCCGTTGCCGTGGTAGCCGGCGACGTGCTCGGGCAGCGGGCCGAGCCGCAGACCCCAGTCGTGGTACATCACACCGGCGAAGACCCCGGTGTCGCTGCCGCGCAGGGAGTGCGGGTCGATGCCCGCGCGTTCCACGGTCTCCCAGGCGATCTCCAGCAGCAGCCGCTGCTGGGGGTCCATGGCCTGGGCCTCGCGGGGGCTGATTCCGAAGAACTCGGCGTCGAAGTCGGCTGCCTCGTAGAGGAATCCGCCCTGGTCGGTGAGGCTCTTGCCCGTTGCGCCCGGCTGGGTGTCGTGGATGTCGCCGGCCCAGCCGCGGTCGGTGGGGAACGCCGAGACGACGTCGCGCCCCTCCTCGACGAGCTGCCACAGATCCTCGGGCGACGTCACGCCGCCGGGGTAGCGGCAGGCCATGGAGACGATGGCGATGGGGTCGTCGTCCGACGCCGTGCCGGCGGTCGGAGCGGCCCGGCGGCCGGCCAGGAGTTCCGCGTCGCCGCCGAGCCGGGAGGCCAGGTGGTCGGCGAGGGCTCCGGGCGACGGGTAGTCGAAGACGAGGGTGGCCGTCAGGGGCAGTCCGGTGGCGGATCCCAGCCGGTTGCGGAGTTCGACGGCTGCCAGGGAGTCGAAGCCCATCTCGTTGAACGCCCTTGTGGTGACGACGCGTTCGGGGCCGTCGTGGCCGAGGACGGCGGCCACCTGGGTACGGACGAGGTCGAGGAGGGCTTCACCGCGCTCGGAGCGGGTCAGACCGGCCAGGCTGCGCGCGAGGGACTGCTCGACGCTGACCCCTCCGCCGCCCACGGCGCGGCGCTGCGGTCGGACCAGGGCGCGCAGGAGGGCCGGGACATCGCCGCCGCGGGTGTGGAGCGTGCGCAGGTTCAGTCGCACGGGGACGACGGCGGGGTGGCCCTCGGTGGTGATCGCACGGTCCAGCAGGGCGAGGTTCTCCGTGACGGACAGGGGCTGGAGGCCGAGGCGTTCGATGCGCCGCAGCGCGGCTTCGTCGAGGCTGCCGCCCATGCCGCCGGTTCCGGTCCACAGCCCCCAGGCGAGGGAGGTCGCGGGGAGGCCGAGGGCGGCGCGGTGAGTGGCGAGAGCGTCGAGGAAGACGTTGGCGGCGGCGTAGTTCCCCTGTCCCGCACCGTCCAGCACGGTGGCGGTGGACGAGAAGAGGACGAACGCCGAGAGGTCCATGTCGCGGGTGAGTTCGTGCAGGTTCCAGGCGCCGTCGGCCTTGGGCCGCAGGACGGTGTCCAGGCGGGCGTCGTCGAGGGAGTCGACCAGTGCGTCGTCGAGCACCCCCGCCGCGTGGACCACGGCGCTCAGCGGGAGCCCCTCCGGTACCCCGGTCAGGGCCTCGGCCATCGCGTCGCGGTCGGCGGCGTCGCAGGCGGCGATCACGACCTCGGCGCCGAGTGCGGTCAGCTCGGCGCGGAGCTCCTCGGCGCCGGGGGCCTCCGCGCCCCGGCGGCCGGTGAGCAGCAGTCCGCGTACGCCGTGTGCGGTGACCAGGTGCCGGGCGACGGTGGCCCCGACCCCGCCGGTGCCGCCGGTGATCAGGACGGTGCCGTCGGCGCGCCAGGGGGTGGCGGTGTGCGGTGTCTGCGTGGTGCGGGTCAGCCGGGGGACGTACAGGACGCCTTCGCGGAGGGCGATTTCGGGTTCGTCCGTGTCCGACGTGAGGCGCAGCAGTTCATCCGTGCCGAGGGAACCGTCGGTGTCGAGGAGGAGGAAGCGTCCGGGGTGTTCGGACTGGGCCGAGCGCACGAGGCCCCAGACGGGCGCCTGGGCGAGCGCGGCCGGCTCCCCCGCGGCGGCGGCGACCGCGCCCCGGGTGAGTACGGTCAGCCGGGCGGTGGCGGACCGCTCGTCCGCGAGCCAGTCCTGTACGGCCGTCAGCGTGGCGCCGAGGGCGGTACGGACGTCGGCGGCGACATCGGGTCCTGCGGCCACGGGGCAGGTGTGGAGGGCGGCGTCGGGGTTCGGCCGGGCGGCGGCGGGGGCCGGCAGCGGTGTCCACCGGACGTGGTGGAGGGCGTCGGGGTGGGCGGTGGCGGCGAGTCCGCCGGTCGCGAGGGGGCGGACGAGGAAGGAGTCGACGGAGGCCACCGGGGCTCCGGTGGCATCGGCCAGTTCGAGGGCGACCTCGTCGGTGCCGGTGGCGGTGACGCGTACCCGCAGCGTGGTGGCGCCGGCGGCGTGCAGGGTGACGCCGGTCCAGGCGAAGGGCAGGAGGACGCGGTCGTCCGGGGTGTCCGTGCCGCTCGCGGTGGCGAAGTCCGTGGCGTGCAGGACCGCGTCGAGGAGCGCGGGGTGGATCCCGTAGGCGGAGGGCTGGTCGCCCGCTGTCGCGGGCAGCCGCACCTCGGCGAACACCTCGCCCTCCCCCGCCTTCCAGACCGCTCGCAGGCCGTGGAAGGCGGGGCCGTATCCGTAGCCCTGTCCGGCCAGGGCTTCGTAGAGACCGGTGAGGTCGACGGACTCGGCGCCCGGAGGCGGCCAGGCGCCCGCCGCGAAGTCCGCTGTCCGCGGCCCGGAGGTGTCCCGGGGGGCGAGGCGGCCGGTGGCGTGCCGGGTCCACGGGGCGTCGGCGGGGGCGTCCTCGTCGCGTGAGTAGAAGGCGATGGCGCGCCGGCCGGTGGCGTCGGGGGCGTCGACGACGATCTGGAGGGCGACGCCGCCCGTGGTGGGCAGGGTCAGCGGGGCCGCCATGACCAGTTCGTCGAGGCGGTCGCAGCCGGTCTGTTCACCCGCCCGGACCGCGAGGTCCACGAACGCCGTGCCGGGCAGCAGGACGTGGCCGGCGATCACGTGGTCGGCGAGCCAGGGGTGTGAGCGCAGGGAGACCCGTCCGGTGAGGACGGCCCCGCCGGTGTCCGCGAGGCCCACCACCGCCCCCAGCAGCGGGTGGTCGGCTGCCATCTGGCCGAGCGCGGTGGCGTCCTGGGCGGCGTCGGGGGCGCTGAGCCAGTACCGCTCGCGCTGGAAGGCATAGGTGGGCAGCTCGACGCGTCGCGCGCCGGAGCCGGCGAAGAAGGCGTGCCAGTCGACGGGGGTGCCGCGCGTGTGGGCGACGGCCAGGGCGGCGAGCAACTGGTGCGGCTCGTCCTGCCCGCGCCGCATGACCGGGGCGAACACCGCGGACGGGCCGGTGCTCGCGCGGCCCATGGCGCAGAGCACCGGGTCGGGCCCGAGCTCCAGGAAGGTGGTGACGCCGCGGTCCGTGAGGGAGGTGAGGGCGTCGTGGAAGCGCACGGGCGCGCAGATGTGCCGCACCCAGTGCTCGGGGTCGGTGAGTTCCTCGGCGGTGGCCGGTCTGCCGGTGAGGGCGGAGACGACGGGGAGCTTCGGCGCCTTGTAGGTGAGGATCCGGGCGATCTGCCGGAACTCCTCGATCATGGGTGCCATCAGGGGTGAGTGGAACGCGTGGCTGACCCGGAGCCGTTTGGTGCGGTGGCCGTCGGACTCCAGCCGTCCGGCGAGTTCGGTGACCGTCGCTTCGTCACCGGAGAGGACGAGCGAGCGGGGGCCGTTGACGGCGGCGATGCTGACCGTGTCGCGGCAGTGCGCGAGCAGCGGGTGCAGCGTCTCCTCGTCGGCCTCCACGGCGATCATGGCGCCGCCCTCGGGCAGGGCCTGCATCAGCCGGCCGCGCGCGGCGACGAGCGTGGCGGCGTCGTCGAGCGAGAGCACCCCCGCGACGTGTGCGGCGGTCAGCTCGCCGATGGAGTGCCCGGCCACGTGATCCGGGTGGACGCCCCAGGACTCCAGGAGCCTGAACAGGGCGACCTCGACGGCGAACAGCGCCGCCTGCGCGTACATGGTGCGGTCCAGCAGGGCCGCGTCGGGGCTGTTCTCGTCGGCGAACAGGACCTCCCACAGGGAGCGGTCGAGCTGGAGGTCGAGGTAGCCGATGGCGTTGTCGAGGGCCTTGGCGTAGACCGGGTAGGCGTCGTACAGCCTGCGTCCCATGGCGAGGCGCTGGCTGCCCTGACCGGTGAACAGGAAGGCCGTGCCGCCCTCTTCGGTGACCGAGCCGAACACGGCCGGGGCGTCGCGGCCGTCGGCCACGGCGCGCAGCCCGTCGAGGAGGCCCGGTCGGTCGTCGGCGAGCACGACCGCGCGGTGGGGCAGCAGGGCACGGGTGGTCGCCAGGGAGTGGGCGAGGTCGAGCGGCCGGGCGTCCGGAGTGTCCTCGACGTGTGCCAGCAGGCGTCGGGCCTGGTCGCGCAGGGCGGCCCCGCTCTTCGCGGAGAGGGTCACCGGGAGGGGCCGGGCGTCCTCGGCCGGGGCACTGTCGCTCCCGGCTTCGCTCCGCGCGGTCTCGGCGGGCGGTTCCTCCACGACGATGTGGGCGTTGGTGCCACTGACCCCGAAGGAGGAGACGGCGGCCCTGCGGGGGCGCTCGCCCGGCGCCCACGGCACGGGCTCGGTCAGCAGGCGTACGTCCCCCGCCGACCAGTCGACGTTGGGCGAGGGGGCGTCCACGTGCAGCGTCGCGGGCAGCAGACCGTGACGCATCGCCATGATCATCTTGATGAGTCCGGCCGAGCCCGCGGCCGCCTGCGTGTGGCCGATGTTGGACTTCACCGAGCCGAGCCAGGCCGGTCCCCCGGCGCGCTCCTGCCCGTAGGTGGCGAGCAGCGCCCGGGCCTCGATGGGGTCACCGAGCGTGGTGCCGGTGCCGTGCGCCTCGATGGCGTCGACCTCGCCTGCGGTGAGCCGGGCGTCGGCGAGTGCCTGGCGGATGACCTGGCGCTGGGCGCGGCCGCTCGGGGCGGTCAGACCGTTGGACGCGCCGTCCTGGTTGATGGCCGTACCGCGCACGACGGCGAGGACGGGGTGGTTGTTGGCCCGCGCGTCGGACAGGCGTTCCAGGACGAAGACGCCGGCCCCCTCGGCGAACGCGGTGCCGTCGGCCGCGGCGGCGAATGCCTTGACCGTGCCGTCGGGCGCGAGACCGCGCTGCCTGCTGAACGCGGTGAACACGCCGGGGCTGCCCATGACGGCGACCCCGCCGGCCAGGGCGAGGGTGCACTCGCCGCGCCGGAGCGACTGGACGGCGAGGTGGAGGCCGACCAGCGAACCCGAGCAGGCGGTGTCGACGGTCAGCGCCGGGCCCTCCAGGCCGAGCGTGTAGGCGACCCGCCCGGAGACCACGCTGGGCGCGTTCCCGCTGAGCAGGTACCCGTCCAGTCCGTCCGGCGCCTCGTGCAGGCGCATCGCGTACTCCTGCGGCTCGGCGGCGACGAAGACGCCGGTCCGGCTGGAGCGCAGGGTCCGCGCGTCGATCCCGGCCCGTTCCACGGCCTCCCACACGGTCTCCAGCACGAGGCGCTGCTGGGGGTCCATGGCGAGCGCTTCACGCGGGCTGATGGAGAAGAAGTCGGCGTCGAACTCGGCGGCGCCGGACAGGAATCCGCCGTGGCGGGCGTAGGTGGTGCCGGGGGTCGTGGGGTCGTCGTCGAAGAGGCGCTCGAGGTTCCAGCCGCGGTCGCCGGGAAACTCGTCGCGGACGTGGGTGCCGTCCGCGACCAGCCGCCACAGGTCCTCGGGGGACGACACGTCTCCGGGGTAGCGGCAGCCGATGCCGACGATCGCGATCGGGTCGTCGGTGGCGACGCCCGGCGCGACGACCGGATCGGGCAGGTCGGGCAGACCCAGGGCCTCGGTGCGCAGGTGGGCGGCGAGAGCGGCCGGTGAGGGGTGCTCGAAGGCGACGGTAGGGGGCAGCGGGAGGCCGGTGGCGGCGATCAGCCGGGCGTGCAGGGCCACGAGTGCCACGGAGTCGAGTCCCAGCTCGCGGAAGGCGCGTGCCGGGTCCGCGGTCCGCGCGTCCGGCCGCGTCTGCCGCAGTACGGCCAGGGTGTTCTCGCGTACCAGGTCCAGCAGCACCCGGGTCTGCTCCGAGGTGGGGAGGGATTCCAGCTCACGCACGAGTGCGGCCTGCCGCTCCGTGCCCCCGTCCGGCACACCGTCGGTGCCAGAGACGAAGTTTTCCGACTCAGTCATCTGCACTCCACACAATTGTCGCCCGTGACCGGACGGAATTCACCAGGGAACCGCACCACTGCGGGTCACGCTATGAAGGCGAAGGGCCGCGCACAGCCCCTAGAGCCCCCCTAAGTCCTCGGCCGCTCCCGCGATTCGCCACCGGAGACGGAACGGGATTCGGCGGCCGCGATATCCGCGCGTTCCGGGTTCCGGATACCGCCGGATTCCATCGCGAGCCGGTCGAACGCCCTTTGTACGTAGGAGAGGTCGGCGATGAGTCGCGACGAGGTGGCCTGCCGGGTCCGGGGCGGGCCGACGAGCCCGGCCAGCGGCAGCCGGCCGATGCCGGCCCACCGCAGGCGGCCGTCGCCGTCGATGTAGCCGCGGGCCCGGCCGTGGTTGTCCGGGTGCAGGCAGTAGGGGATGTCCAGGGCCCCCTGCCGGAAGGCGAGCTCGAAGGCGTGCCCGATGTCAGGGGAGAGTTCGAGCACGCCTTCGATCAGGGCTCTGGCCTCCCGGTACGTCTGCGTGTCGGACGCGGCGGGGGCCGGGTCACCGGGCGGCGCGGTCCTCGCGGTCAGGGCCGCCGCCTCGAGGGCGGCGACGTTCTCCGCGACGGTCGGGATCCGGCGGGACTCCGCCACCGTCTTCACGATGAGCCGTTCCGAACCGGAGTCGACGGCGAGACGCGTGGCCTCGTCGAGGAGCAGGTAGGCGCCCTCGTCCGTGGTCGGGTAGACGCCCATGTAGGCGTAGATGACCACGTGCCAGTTGGGTGTCGGCAGCAATTCCCCGCACAGCCGTCGCAGAGCGGCGACCGCTTCCCTGTCCTGCCCCGGGTGGGTCTGCTGGGCATAACTGAGCGACACACTGCGTATTCCGTGCTGGCAGAAGAAGAGCGCTTCGAGCACACTGATCGCCACCAGTTGGCTCGGCGGGCACAATTGCCCGAGCATGCAGCCGCCGAACGTCTCCAGGTGCGGTTCCACTCCCGATTCCCGCAGTTGTGCGAAATCCTCGGTACAGCGGACCCAGTTCCGTACGGATTCGTCCAGCGGGGTGCGTCCGTAGGGGAGGCAGTAGGAGACGGGGCCGCCCTCCGTGGCGTTGATCAGCGTCCGGCGCAGGGCGGCGAAGATGTCTCCGGGGACGGCCGATCCGTGCCGGACCTGGACCGGGAACGACTCGTCCCTGATGCCCGCGAGGACCTGTGCGGTCACGGCCCGGTCGTAGGTGACGATGGGGTATCCGTTGAGGTCGGCCCCGGCCCGCAACGCACTCTCCACGGAGCCCAGTTCACCGACCCTGGTGTAGCTGTCGAGGGTGACGGTGCCGACCGTCGTGGCGTCGGCCGCGCGGGTGGCGGCCAGCCCCGCGCGCATGGTGACGGGGTCGCTGAACCCCATGCGGGGCTGGACCACCAGCTCTCCGGCGTGGCTCGTGGCCCGGACGAAGGCTCCGAAGTCCACCGGGCGCGCGCCCTCGGCCGCCCGCCGGAGCGGGTGCGCGCCCGGTCTCACGCCCCGACCTCGGTTCGTTCCAGAGCACGCGCGGCCGGGGACAGCGCTCCGACGAACCGGCTGAACTCCCGCGGGGTGGTGCTGGAGTCGTCGAAGACGGCGTCGAAGCCGGCGGACCTCAGCTCGCCGATCGCCGCTTCGCTCTGCTGCCCGGCGACGCCGAGCTTGCCCCCGATGACGACGGGGGTCGAGGTCAGCTCCCCGCAGGCACGCAGTGCGCCGATGACGCGCAGCCCGTCCTGGTGGCCGTGCCCGTTGACGCTGCTGATCACCACCAGGTCGGGGGCGGTCTCCCGGCAGGCGTCGACGAGGACCTGGTCCGGGACGCACGGGCCGAGGTTGATCACCTCGTAACCCAGTTCCTCGATGAGCATCTGGAGGTAGACGAGGTTCCAGGTGTGCGAGTCGGAGGCCACGGTCGTCACGACGACGGTGCCGCGCCGGGCACCCGTCGGGCGGGCGGTGTTCGTGGCGCCGCGCGTCAGGCCGGCGCTCACTCGGCCTCTCCCCCGGCCGTGTGCGCGGCCGTTCCGTCCAGCGCCGCGTACGCGCGGCTGTGCTCGATCCGGGAGACGGACAGCACCTCGTCCCCCCGCACGACCACCTCGGTGGGGGCGGGACGGCCCAGGAACATCAGCAGGCTGGCGGTCGGCCCGTAGGCACCGGCGTTGGGGATCGTCACCAGGTCGCCCGGGGCCAGCGCGGGAAGGTCTATCTCGCGGCCGAGTATGTCCCCAGGGGTGCACAACGGGCCGACCAGGCTGGCGGATTCGACGCACTCACCGGAGTCGGTCCCGACGGCCACGGGCAGCAGCCGTCCGAGGCCCGACATGCCGCCGAAGGTGTTGATGCCCGCGTCGAGGATGACGAACTTGCGGCCCCGGCTGACCTTGACGTTGCTGACCGAGGCGACCAGCGCCCCGCTCGCCCCGACGAGGTAGCGGCCCGACTCGCAGGCGAGCGCGGGGCCCTCGGTCCGCCACCGCGGGAAGTGGGTGTCCAGCGCGGCCGCGAGCTCGCCGCGCAGTTTCGGGTACGTGCCCCGGGAGCCCGGGACGGCGTACGGCACGGTGAACCCGCCGCCGATGTCGAGGAACCGCAGCGGGAGGCCGAGTTCGTGCTGGAGGCGGGCGGCCAGCTCGATGGTGTGCCGGAACTCGCCGACGAGGCTGTCCTCGTCCTTGGCGTTGCTCAGCGGGAAGAAGTGCATCCCGGTGATGCGGACGCCCTCGACCGTGCGCAGCTCGGGGAGGACACCGCCCAGGGTCTCGCTGTCGAAGCCGAACTGCGAGGGGGTGCCCGTCATCCGGATGCTGCTGGTGGCGCTGGCGGTCGCGCTGTTGACGCGCAGCAGGCAGTCGGCGGTCACCCCGTTGGCCAGGGCGGCCTCGCCCACGTGGCGGACGTCGGAGACCGAGTCGGTGGAGAAGACGCGCACGCCCAGGCGCATCGCCTCTGCCAGCTCGCCCGGCGTCTTGCCCGGGCCGGTGTAGAGGCAGTCCTCGCCGCGGAAGCCGGCGGCCAGGGCCGACTCCAGCTCGCCGGTGGAGCTGATCTCGGGCCGGCAGTGACGGCCTTCGCCCTCGCGCAGCGCCCGGACCAGGTCCGGGTGGGGGTTGGCCTTGAGGGCGTAGAAGAGGGTGAACTCCTCGGGCAGTGAGGCGAACAGCTGCTGCCTCGCCGCGTCGACCTCGTCGAGGTCGTAGACGTACAGCGGAGTGCCGAAGCGTTCGGCCAGTGCCTGGTAGCGGCTCATCGGCCTTCCCCGTCGATCATCTCGGTCAGTACCTGCCGGGCGTTCTTCCCGTGCAGGCTCAGCGGCAGTTCGTCCAGGACGCGGCACAGCGCGGGCACCTTGGCCGACTCCAGGCGCTCGGCCAGTTCCTTCAGGACGGTGTGGGGCGCGAGCTCGGTCTCGGCGAAGATGACCAGGTCGCGGGTGTCGGTGGGCGGCAGCGCCGTGGCGGTGCGCACTCCGGGGATGTCCATGGCGGCGGCCTCGATCTCCACCGTGCTCATCCGGATGCCCTTGCGCTTGAACATGTCGTCGCGGCGGCCCTCGAAGTAGAGGTAGCCGTCCTCGTCGAGCCGGCCGTAGTCGCCGGTGTGCAGCCGCAGCGCCCCGGTCTCCGGGTCGGGACGGAAGGTGCGCGCCGAGAGTTCGGGGCGGCGCCAGTAGCCGGGCATGACGTGCGGGCCCACCGCCACGATCTCGCCGGTCTCCCCGGGGGGGAGGGACCGGCCCTCGGCGTCGAGGATCAGGACACGGGTGCCGGGCAGGGGCAGGCCCACCGACCGGGGGCGCTCGTACTCCTGGTCCGGCGGCATGATCGAGACGCGCTTGCACTCCGTCTGACCGAACTGGCGGACCACCTGTACGCCGGGGAACGCCTCGCGCAGCGCGGTCACCGCGTGATCGGGCAGGGCCGCGCCGGTGTTGGTGAACATCCTGACCGGGGGCGGGTCCTGGGTGTCACGCCGGGCGAGGGTGCCGATCATCGTGGCCAGCGAGGGCACGATGGGTACCACGGTGGCCCCGGTCTCGCGCATCCGCCGCAGCAGGACGAGGTCGGACTCGCCGCCGTCCAGGACCAGTTGGGAGCGTCCCAGGCAGGCGAGCAGCACCTTGTAGAGGCCGTAGTCCCAGGAGATGGGGAAGCGGCAGAAGACGACGTCGTCCGGCCGGTAGCCCAGCACCTCCTGGATGGCCCGGGAGGCGAAGGTGACCTGCGCGTGCGGGCAGACGACCGCCTTGGGGGCGGCGGTGCTGCCGGAGGTGTAGACGAGGAACGCGATGTCGTCGGTGCTGATGTCGAGGGGCGCGGGCGCGGGGCGTCCCGCGGCCTCCTCGACGTCGGGCCAGATCGCCGCGAGGTCGTGCACGGGGAGGGCGGCCGCCCGGCCGAGGACGTCGGTGGTGGGGCCGTCGCCGATGATCAACGAGGGTTCGGCGTCCGCGATGACGGATCGGAGGTGGTACTCCTTCATCGCCGGGTTGAGCGGCACCAGGATCACGCCGACGCGCGAGGCCCCGTAGACCATGGCCACCAGCTCGCGCCGGCTGGGGAGCTGCACGACCAGCCGGTCACCGCGCGCCGCGCCCTGCCCGGTGAGCCAGGCGGCGAAGCCGTGGCTGAGCTCGGCCATCCGCCGGTACGTCACCTCGCCGGCGGCATCGTGCAGGCATGGCGCGTCCGGGGTGTCCGCGGTCGCGTCGTCGAGCAGGGAATGGACCGTCCCGCCGCTCCCGTGCGCCGTCGGCGCGTAAGTGGTGTTCGGATTCTCCACGGTTCCAACGTCGCTTTCCGGAGTGGGTGGCGAGCGGGCCGCGCCGTCGCGCGACGGGGGCCGGGGCTCTTCGAGGGTCGTGGGGGCGGAACAGCCGGGGCACGGGCCCGGAGGGGGCGGGCCCGTGCCCCGGCTTCCGGGGAGGCGGCCGACGCCTCAGTCGGCGACGCTCAGCGCCCCGACCGGGCAGACGTTGACGGACTCCAGGACTTCGTCGCGCAGCTTCTCGTCCGGCGTCTCGATCAGCAGCACCACCTTGCCGTCCTCGTCGTTCTGGTCGAAGACGGCCGGCGAGGTGATCACACAGGAACCGGCGGCGACACAGCGTTCTTTGTCGACGATCACACGCATGGGAAAACTCCTTTACCAGGTCACCGGAAGCTCGTGGACGCCGTCGATGAGGGCGTTGGCCTTGAAGGGCAGTTCGTCCAGGGCCGCGGCGAGACGCAGTCCGGGGATGCGCCGCAGCAGGGTCGTGAAGACGACCTCCAGCTGCATGCGGACGAGCATCTGACCCGCGCACTGGTGGCGTCCGAAGCCGAACGCGACGTTGTGGCGTGCCTCGCGGCGGGTCAGGTCCAGGGTGTTGGGGTCCTTGAAGACCGCCGGGTCGTGGTTGGAGGCGGAGAGCGAGCAGATGACGCCCTCGCCCTTGCGGATCAGCTGGCCGCCGATCTCGGCGTCCTCCAGGGCCACGCGCACGGTGCCGTGGTCGGAGATGCTGGAGTAGCGCGACAGTTCGTCGACGGCCTGACCCGAGAGTTCCGGGTGCGCGCGGAGCCAGTCGGCCTGCTCGGGGTGCTGGAGGAGGACGAGCGCACCGATGGAGATGCCGTTGACCGTGCTCTCGTGACCGGCCGCGATCATGGCCCGTACGAGGGCGCTGATGTCGGCCGGCTCCAGCTCGTTCTTCTCCCCGTTGCGCTGGAGCAGACTGCTGATCAGGTCGTCGCCGGGATTCTTCTGCCGCTCGGCGATCAGCTCGTACAGCAGCACCTCGACCTCGGCGTTGGCCGAGGCGTGCTCCTCGGCGCTGCCCTGGGTGACGAGGAGGGTGACCCAGCGGTGGAACAGGTCGCGCGACTCGTGCGGAACCCCGGTCAGCTCACACATGCCGATGGAGGGGACGGGCATGGACAGCATGGTGACCAGGTCCACCGGGCCGCCCTGGGCCAGCATCGCGTCGATGCACTCGTCGACGATCTCCTGGGTGCGCGGCCGCATCGCCTCGACGCGCTTCACGCTGAGTTCCGGCATCAGCATCATGCGGTGCGCGGTGTGTTCCGGCGGATCCATGTGGAGCAGAGCGGGCTTGACCTTGCCGAGCAGTTCCATGGGGAAGTGGAACTGGAGGGGGTAGCCGGGGTCGGCCATGTTGGAGCTGAACCGCGGGTCGACCAGCATCTGCCGGACGTCCTCGTAGCGGGTGAGGAGCCAGGCCTCGCGGCCGTTGAACTTGAGCTTGACCCGGGAGACCGGCTCGGTCTCCCGCAGTACCGCGTACTCCGGTGCGGGGTCGAGGGGGCAGCCGGTGCGCTCCAGGGGGAAGGGGCGGGGCTGGGCGTGCGGACACGCGTCGACGAGATCGGACATGGTTCCTTCTCCAGAGGTCTCTGCGCTCGGTGGGTAGGGGGTGGCGGCGCTCTCAGCCACGGGCCTTCTCGAGGGAGGCGCGCACGGCGGCGGCGGTGCGGGCGATGTTCTCGCTGAGCGGCAGGGCCCGCAGCTCGGCGGAGAGGACCTCCACGGACGGGGTGACGTCGACGCCCTTGGCGTCCAGGGTGCGCAGCAGCCCGGTGATGTCGCAGTCGCCGTCGCCGGGCAGCAGCCGGCCGCTGAGGACCTCGTTCATGACATCGGGGGACGGGGTGCGCGGGGCGTCCCCGAACTCCACCGCCGCGATCTGCGAGCCCGTGAGCTGGTCGATCGAGGCGAGGCCCGTCGGGTCGCGGAACAGGTGCCACATGTCGATGAGCAGACCGGCGTTCGGGCGGTCGGCGGCGACGATGATGTCGGAGGCGACCTGGTAGGTGAAGCCGGGCATCACGGCCATGGCCTCCAGCGAGATGCCCAGGCCGCGTGCGGCGGCACGGTCGCACATCGCGCCGAAGCGCTCGACGAGGACCTCGGTGGGCGGCATCTCGACGCCGGGCGGGTACACCGCGCAGGACTTGACGGTGGGAATGCCGGCCAGGACGGCGAGTTCGAACAGGCGGGTCTCCGACTCCAGGGCGGCTCCGCTCTCCGCCGGTCCGGCGTTCCAGCCGAACAGGACCTCCAGCTCGTGCAGCCGGATGCCGTACTCGGAGAGCAGGCCGCGCAGCTTGTCCGCCGAGTGGTCCGCCAGGAACGCCTCCAGCTCCTCGACGCTCATGCCCATCGAGACGCAGTCGTTCTCGGCCAGCGCCGCCAGGCGCTCCTCCAGCGTGTACCGCACCGGCTCCTGCCAGGCCGACCCGGTCAGCTGCAGATAGGCGAATCCCAGGTCGGTCCTGTTCAGAAGGGTCATGGTGTACCTCTCGCTCGAAAAGTCCGCGGCCGGTCCTGGTGGAGGTGGCTGGGTCGCGGCGCCGGCCTGGGCGCGTCCCACCGGAGGTGTGCCGGTTCCCGGTCTGCCGGGCACCGCTCAGGCGGCGAGGCTCCGGCGGACGGGCTGGAGCGCCGTCCTCGGGTCCACCGCGACGACGTCGAAGTTCCCGGTGGTGACCGGAACCCGGCCGAAGAGGCTGTCCGGGCCGGCGACGTAGAGCTTGCCGACGCCATGGCGGCGCAGCGCGTCGACGACGGCGGGCCATCGGACCGGACGGACGAAGCCGTCCAGCAGCATGGTGCGGACCTGCTCGCCGGTGGTCAGCAGGGTGCCGTCCTGGTCGGCGACGACCGGGATCCGGGGATCGTGGAAGGTCAGCGGGGCGAAGAGTTCCTCCTCGGCCCGCCGCCGCAGAGGGGCGAAGACGCTCGCGTGCATCGGCGGGCGCATCGTGTAGAGCGGCAGTCCGCCGACCGAACGCAGCCGCTTGCCGAGCCACTCCAGCACGGACTCGCGCAGCGACACCATGTAGAAGTCCTCGTCGACGTGGCAGGCGATCTCGTACCACTCGCCGCGCTCGTCGAGTTCGGCGAGCACCCGGTCCAGTTCGGGGCGCGGGACGCGGGTGAAGGAGTGCGTGACGACGTCGCGGTGGTTCTCGGCGAACCAGGACTCCAGGAGCCTGGCCCAGCCGGCGGTCAGGCGGACCGCGTCGGCGAAGTCCAGGACGCCGGTGTGGGCCGCCGCGGTCTTGCCGCCGAAGCTGGGTCCGACGCAGAGGGCGGGCTGCGGGTCGAACCGGTCCTGCGCCCAGGTGGCGAGGGCCAGGCAGTTGACGAGGAAGGCGACCTGCGCGTACTCGCTGTAGTCGCCCTCGGTGTCGCGGTAGCGGTCGACGAGCGAGTAGCCGAGCGCGTCGTCGGCCTCGGCCACGAGGCGGCGGGCCACCGGGTTGATCAGCATGAACTTGGCCGAGTCCTGGAAGCGCGTGGGGCTCATGCCGGGGAAGACCAGCGCACCGCCGGTGCGGAAGTCGTGTCTCATGGTGTCCTGCCCTTCAGCACGTCGTTCCGGAGCGATCAGCCCGTCGGGCGCTTCGTGTCCGAACCGGTCGGGATCCAGGCTGGGGTCTGCCCGCCGCCGCCAAAACCCCTAAGGTTCGCGGGTCCCAATTCCATTGACGCCCCCCTGTCACGGCCGCTCGGCGCCCCGTCGGCCGGGCGGCGTCAAGGGACTTCGCTTCCATCGGGTGAGGGCGTGCGGAGCCCCTAAGGGTCCTCGGTGGAGGCGGGCAGGCCGGGGGGCGGTGCCGGGGCGGCGGCCTGCGCGCGGGCGCGGGGCGGGCACCCCCCCTAGGGCCGGTGCCGGGCAACTTAGGGGAGGGCACGGGGATCGCACCGGGCCTTCAATGAGGGACGGTTGTCAGGATTCCGGCGCCGGTGCGAGCAGCCACCGCGCCCCGTCGAGCCTTGGATGGGTGGGACCATGACAGTGATTCAGGACGCCCCGGCGAACAGCGGTGGTGACGACTCGGCGAAGCCCCGGCCGGATCTGCGCTCGCTGGTGGCTCAGGCGGCGGAGCTGAAGGCCGCGGCGCACGAGGGGATGGGCCCCCGCTCGACGGAACAGCAGCACGCGCGTGGGAAGTTGACCGCTCCGGAGCGACTGGAACTGCTCTTCGACGCGGGTACGTTCCAGGAGGTGGAGTCGCTGCGGCGGCACCGGTCCACGGGATTCGGCCTGGAGCACCGGCGGCCGGGCGGGGACGGGGTGATCACCGGGTGGGGCCTGGTGCACGGCCGTACGGTGTTCGCGTACGCGCATGACTTCAGGGTCTTCGGCGGCTCGCTGGGCGAGGCGCACGCGCAGAAGATCCACAAGGTGATGGACCTGGCGATCGCGTCCGGCGCGCCGCTGGTGGGACTGAGCGACGGGGCCGGAGCCCGGATCCAGGAGGGGGTGACGGCGCTCGCCGGGTACGGCGGGATCTTCCGCCGCAATGTGCGGGCGTCCGGGGTGATTCCCCAGATCAGCGTGATCCTCGGACCGTGCGCGGGCGGCGCCACCTACTCGCCGGCGCTCACCGACTTCGTCTTCATGGTGCGCGGCATCTCGCAGATGTACATCACCGGCCCGGACGTGGTCCAGGCCGTCACGAACGAGCGGGTGACGCACGAGCAGCTGGGCGGGGCGGAGGTCCACGCCACGGTCTCCGGTGCGGCCGGCTTCGTGTACGACGACGAGGCGGAGTGCCTGGACGAGGTCAGGCACCTGCTCTCCCTGCTGCCCGCCAACAACCGCGAGCTGCCTCCGGAGTCGCCGACCGACGACCCCGCGGACCGGCGGTGCGAGGCGCTGCTGAATCTGGTGCCGCACCACGCCAACCAGTCGTACGACATGCGCGCGGTGATCCGGGAGATCGTCGACGACGAGGACTTCTTCGAGGTCCACGCACAGTGGGCCACCAACATCATCTGCGCGCTGGCCCGGCTGGACGGCCACACGGTCGGCATCGTGGCGAACCAGCCCGCCGCGCAGGCCGGGGTGCTGGACATCCACGCCTCGGAGAAGGCGGCGCGGTTCGTCCAGACCTGTGACGCGTTCAGCATCCCCCTGGTCACGCTGGTCGACGTGCCGGGCTTCCTGCCGGGCACCGACCAGGAGCACCAGGGCATCATCCGGCACGGCGCGAAGCTGCTCTACGCCTACTGCGACGCGACCGTGCCCCGCGTCCAGGTGATCCTGCGCAAGGCGTACGGCGGGGCGTACATCGTCATGGACTCGCGCTCCATCGGGGCCGACCTGTCCTTCGCCTGGCCGACCAACGAGATCGCGGTGATGGGCGCGGAGGGCGCGGCCAACATCGTCTTCCGCAGGGAGATCGCCGCCGCGCCGGATCCCGCGGCGGCCCGCGAGCAGCGCATCAAGGAGTACCAGCAGGAGCTGATGCACCCGTACTACGCGGCCGAACGCGGTCTGGTCGACGACGTGATCGATCCCGCCGAGACCCGTGCGGTGCTGGCGCGTTCCCTGGCGATGCTGCGGCCCAAGGACGCGCCCGTCCCGGCCCGCAAGCACGGCAACCCCCCGACCTGAGTCCAGTGAGGAGTGACCGATGACCCCTGACCCCTTCACCCCCGCGGCCGGAGCCGCGGAGCCGGACCGCACGGGCCCGGCCCTGCGCTTCCTCGGCAGCGTGCCCTCCGCGGAGGAGATCGCCGCGGTGACGACCGCGCTGCTGAGCCTGCGCCGCGCTCCGGCGCCGGGTCCGGACACCCGGCGGGGCGCCGCGCCCCGGTGGAGCGCAGCGCTCCCCTACCGGCCGCCCGGAAGCTGGGCGGCGCGATGAGACCCCTCGCCGGCCGCGGACGTCCGGTCCGCCGCAGCCGTCGAGGCAGCCGACCCCACCGGACCGCCCGACCCGACCACGACAGCGACAGAAGAAGGAAGTAGAGCACTGATGACCGACGACTCACGGGAGACCGGGCCCTGGATCCGGCGTTTCCATCCGGCCCCCGAGGCCCGCACCCGCCTGGTCTGCTTCCCGCACGCGGGCGGATCGGCCACCTACTACTTCCCGGTGTCCCGCGCCCTGTCCCCGGCGATCGACGTGCTCGCGATCCAGTACCCGGGCCGCCAGGACCGGAGGAACGAACCCTGCGTCGAGGACATCGAGAAGCTGGCCGATCTCGTCGTCGAGGAACTGCGCCCCTGGGGGGACCTCCCCCTGACCCTGTTCGGCCACAGCATGGGAGCCACTCTCGCCTTCGAGGTGGCCCGGAGGCTGGAGGCCGCGGGAACGCCACCGGGCACGCTGTTCGCCTCCGGTCGCCGGGCGCCGTCCCGGGTGCGCGACGAGCGCGTGCACCTGGCGGACGACGACCGTCTCATCGCCGACATCACCCAGCTGAGCGGCACGGATGCCGCGGTGCTCGGCGACCCGGAGATCCTGCGCATGATCCTCCCGGCGATCCGCAGCGACTACAAGGCAGCCGAGACCTACCGCTACCGGCCGGGACCACCGCTGGGCCTGGACGTCGTGGCGCTCGTCGGCGACGACGACCAGCAGGTGACCCTCGACGAGGCGTCGTCGTGGTGCGAGCACACCACGGCGTCGTTCGAGCTGAAGGTGTTCTCCGGCGGCCACTTCTTCCTCGACTCGCACGTGGGCGCCGTCCTCGACCTGATCCGCGCCCGCACCGGCGCGCAGACGGTCGGATCGTGAGGGCCGGGGGGGCGACGGCCCGTCCGGCCGTCGCCCCCCGGTCACGCCCGGGTGACCCCGGCAGGGGACGCCGGTGACCGGCGCCCCTCCCGGACCCGCTCCCGCCTGCCCCGGAACCCGTTCCGGAGCGGGCTTACTTCATGTACGGGCAACGTATTCCGGACAGAGTTGCACTTCCTTCACCAGAATCTAGACGACCGTACTAGACTAACGTCTATCGCGGCATCGGGCAGTCTGCCCTCGTGAGCCGATGTGCGAGGAAGCCCCGGTCGGCGTCGGCAAACACACCGCCCGGACAGACACCCCATCCCCGCCCCGTGTACACGGTCACGCCTCCTTCCCATGGTTGGCCGTCACCGACCGGCTATCGACTACGGAGGCCAGAGTGCCGGTACGACCAGAGAACGGCGTCACCTCGCGCGTCACCGAGGACGGGTACCTCGAATTCCTCATCGCCGCGGACGGCACCAGCTATCGGTGCAGCCCCGTCGCCGCGGCCATGTGGATCGCACTGCGCCAGCACAACGGCCAGATCGGCCCGGCGGCCGAGGTTCTGGCCGAACTGTGGTGCACGGACCCGGAGAACACCCGCACCGACATGGACATCTGGGTCAGCGAACTGCGGGACGCGGGCCTGGTCCGCGACGAGCCCTGAGCGCGCGCGGCCGCGCCGGCCGCGCCGTTCAGGCGACCGGGCCGGTGCCGGCGGCGACGCCCTCGTGCAGTACCAGGATCGCCTTCATCGCCTCGGCGAGATCACGCCCGGACGGTGCGGTCTCCGGCGAGAACAGCCACAGCGACATCACACCGTTGAGCAGGGCGGCGTAGAACCGCCCGAGGGTCACGGCCATCTGCTCGTCGACCTCGCTCTCGTCCACGCCATGGAAGAGCGCCACCAGCGCCGACCAGCCGAACGGCTGCGCCTTGGAGAGCCCCTCGCGCATCTGCGGCAGCTTCTCCGCGTGCACGGCGACCTCCACGCTCAGCGCCCAGAGGGGTTTGCGCTCCGGGAAGATCTCGACGATGCGGTTCCAGACCAGCTCGAAGCGCTCGATGGCCGACGAGGCGGATTCGAGATCCGCCCCGATCGCGGTGCCCGGCCCGAACTCGTCCGCCCACTCCTGCATCGCCTGGACGTAGGCCTCGACCAGCAGGGCGTCCTTGGACCCGTAGTGGTATCCGATGGACGCCAGAGCGGTTCCGGACGCCGCCACGATGTCCCGCGCGCTGGTGCGGGCGAATCCCTTCTCCAGCAGACAGCGCTTCGCACCTTCCAGAAGATCTTCACGGTGACCCACAGCACCACCCTCGCCTCGAAGCCGTCGGAGCATCCTAGTCCGACCCAACTGCCCTGCGGGTGACATGCGTTGACTACCGACCACCGGACTTCCGGCCACCTCGCCGCGCGTGCAGCTTGTGGCCACTAGAGGATGCGGCGAGCGTGCGGCACACTCATAGGCGTGTAGCGTACGCACACGCGTTCCATATACGCCACACACGTTCCATCAGGGCATTTTCCCAATGCCGGGACAGGTAGAAGCGCACCATGGGTTCGGGGGACACTGTGGAATTTGCCGAAAGAGAACCAGAAGTCCGCGCGTTGCGCACCGCGCTCGGTGAGGGCCGGAGCGGCGCCGCCCGGATCGTCCTCATCGAGGGAGCCGCGGGATGCGGCAAGAGTGAACTCATCGACTGCCTCGCCGAATGGGCCGAGGAGGACGACCTGGTTCTGAGGGCGTTCGGTTCGCCGACGGAGCGGGTTCTGCCCCTCGGCCTGATGCGGCAGCTGACCGGGGACGCCCCGCCCGGCGCGCTCCCCGAGGTCACCGCGGCACCGGACGGGGAACCGCAGGTCAGCGCGATGCGTGAGTTCCAGGCGGCGCTGGAGCGGCTGAGCGCCACCACTCCGGTCATCATCTCCGTCGACGACGTGCACCACGCGGACAGGGCCTCCCTGCGCTATCTCCAGCACATCGTCCGGCACAGCCGCTCCGCCAGGATGCTGCTGGCCCTCACCACGCCGCTGCACCAGGACAGCCAGGACGCCTCCTTCGGTACGGAACTGCTCCGCAGCCGCAACGTGCGGCGGATCCGGCTGCGGCGGCTCACCCCCGAGGGGTGCCGTCGTGTCGCGTCGTCCTCCCCCGGCCCCACGCCCCGCGAGGCGCTGTCGGGCGAGCTGCACGCGATCAGCGGGGGCAACCCGTTACTGCTCCGTGCCCTCCTGGAGGAGTACCGGTCCTCCCCGACCACCACCGACGCCTTCCGCCCCGAGCAGGGCGGCCTGTTCGGACAGGCGGTCCTGACCTGCCTGCGGCACAGCGGACCGCGCATGCTGGACGTCGGAGCGGCGCTCGCCGTGCTGGGCGACGCCTACACACCGGAGCGGGCCGGCCGGCTCCTGGGCGTCCCGGCCTTCACGGCCGCGCAGTCCGTCGCCTCCCTGTCCGCCTCCGGCATCCTCAGCGGGCACCGCTTCCCGCACCCGCACACCGAAACGGCCATCCTCGACCAGGTCCCGGCCGACGTGCTGGCCGGCCTGCACCTGCGTACCGCCGAACTCCTCCATGGCGACGGCGAATCCGTGACCCGGGTCTCGGGGCATCTGCTCACGGCCGCCCAGCTGGGCGGATCCCTCACCTCCCTCCCCTGGGCCGTGGACGTGCTGCGGGAGGCCACCGAGGACCTGCTGACGCACAGCGACCCCGCCCGGGCCACCCAAGCACTCGAACTCGCCCACGAGCTGAGCCGCGACGAGCAGCAGCGGGCCGACATCAAGACCCGGCTCGCCGCCGTCACCTGGCGGGTCAACCCGGGACGGGCGGAGAAACACCTGTCCGCCCCGCTGGCGGTCCTCCGCGCCGGACGCCTGGCCGCCGAACGACTGGCCCCCCTGGCCGAACTCCTCACCTGCCAGGGCCGCGTGGCCGAGGCGGGCGAGGTGATGTCCCGCATTCTCCTGGAGACGGTGGCGAGCAGCACCGGGGGCCAGGACCGCAGTGGCTTCGGCCCCCGCACGGACGAGCCCGCGGGGACGCCCGGCCCGCGCACCGGCCCGGCACGCGGGGCCGGCGAGCCGATTCCCGCGTCCGGTGACGACGCCGGCACGGAGACCACGGCCGCCGAACGCTTCCTGCGTACGACCAGCCTCACCGACGACACGCTGGAACCGGTCATGCGCGCCCTGCGGTCCCTCGCCTACTTCGGCCATCCCGAACGGGCCGCCGCCTGCTGCCGCGAGCTGATCGCCGAGGCCGAGCGGCAGAAGGCTCCCGCCTGGCAGGCCCTGTTCTCCTCGGCGCTCGCGGCGGTGCTGCTGCGCCTGAGCGATCTGCACGCCGCCGAGGAGTACGCGTGCCGGGCGCTCGACTGTCTGCCGGAGCAGAGCAGCAGCGCGTTCGTGGGAAGCCCGACCGCCACTCTGATCCGGGCGCGCACCCTCATGGGGGACCACGCGGCGGTCGCCCGCCAGCTCCACCAGCCGGTCTCGGACACGCTGTTCAAGAGCACCCACGGCCTGTCCTACCTGCGCGCCCGCGGCCTCTACCTGATGGCGACGCACCAACTGCACGCCGCGCTGGGTGACTTCCTGGAAGCGGGACGGCTCGCCAGGAGCTGGGGCGTGGACCGTCCGGCGGTGCTGCCCTGGCGTACGGACGCGGCCGACGTACTGTTCCGGCTCGGTGAGACGCAGCAGGGCAAGGCGCTCGTCGAGCAGCAGTTCGCCGACCCGGACGCGCGCAGGCCGTGGGTGCGCGGAATCAGCCTGCGTCTACGCGCGGTGACCTCGGATCCACGGCAGCGGCCGGCCCTCCTCAACCAGTCGGTCGACGAGCTCAGCCGGTCCGGCGACCGAGTGGAGCTCGCCCGCTCCCTCGCCGAACTGGGCCGCGCCCTGCGGGCGGTCGCCGAGCCCTCCCGTGCGGACGCGGTGATCCGCAGAGCCTGGAACCTGGCCCGGGAGTGCGGTGCCGAGTCGCTGTGCGAGGAGTTCAGCCCGGAACTCGGCCCGGAGGACCGGATGCGGGAGCGCGGGGCCCCGGAGGAGTTCCGCTCCGACCTCGACACGAAGCTGAGCGACTCCGAGCGCCGGGTGGCCACTCTCGCGGCGAGCGGTTACACCAACCGCGAGATCTCCCTGAAGCTGCACATCACCGTCAGCACCGTCGAGCAGCACCTGACGCGCGTCTACCGCAAGCTCAACATCACGCGCCGCCAGGACCTCCCGGTCGACCTCCACCTCGCGGTCTGCACGGCCAAGGCGGGCTGACGCGCCGCCGCGTCCGACCGGCCTGAGCGCTGTCCCGCCATTCCTGGTGGATCAGCGCGCGGCGTCGGATGCGGTGCAATCGCAAGGCAGAGAGGCGCCCGCGTACGGCGTGTATTCGGGTGTTTCGACCACGCGGCGAGGTGCCGTAGCTGTCGTCGCGCACCCGCCGGAATTGCGCGACAGCCCTTAGGGCGTGTTTCGAAGAAAGGACTTGCCTCCGTGACCCACGGAAAGCTGTTCGCGCTCAGCGACCAGCACGTCGCCCATGCGGAGAACCGGCGTGTCACGGAGGCGATCCGGCCGGAGTCGGACGAGGACTGGCTCCTCGTCGCCGGTGACGTCGGCGAGAAGTTCGAGGACATCGCCTGGTCGCTGAAACTCCTCTCGGAGCGCTTCCGCCAGGTCACCTGGGCTCCCGGCAATCACGAGCTGTGGACCCATCCCGCCGACCCGGTCGCGCTGCGGGGCAGGGCCCGCTACGACGCCCTGGTCGAACTCTGCCGGGAACTCGGTGTGTTGTCGCCGGAGGATCCGTACGCGGTCTGGCACGGCGGCGAGGAACCGGTCACCGTCGCCCCCCTGTTCGTCCTGTACGACTACTCCTTCCACGCCCCCGGGACGCACACGAAGGAGGAGTCGCTGCGCGCGGCCCACGCCGCGGGGGTGGTGTGCACCGACGAGTACCTTCTCCACCCGGACCCGTACCCGTCCCGTGACGCCTGGTGCCGCGCCCGGGTGGCCCTCACCGAGGAACGGCTCGCGGCCGTCGACCCCCGGTACCGGACGGTCCTGGTCAACCACTATCCGCTGGTGCGGGATCCCACGCGGGTGCTGACCCACCCCGAGTTCGCCCAGTGGTGCGGGACCGAGCTGACCGCCGACTGGCACCGGCGGTTCCGGGCGGCCGCCGTGGTCTACGGCCACCTGCACATTCCACGGGTCACCTGGCACGACGGCGTCCGCTTCGAGGAGGTGTCGATCGGGTACCCGAGGGAGTGGCGCACCCGGCCGCCCCGCTCGCCGCTGCGTCGGATCCTGCCGGGCCCCGCGCCGGAGCACGCGCCGTGATCGAAGCCGTACTGCCCCCGGACGTGGCCACCATGAGCGTGTTCGGCGATCTGTCACCTGCGGCGGGCCACGGGCTCTTCCCTGCGGAGGCTGCGGCGATCGCCCGGTCGGTGCCGCACCGGCGCGCCGAGTTCACGACGGTCCGGCTGTGCGCGCGCGAAGCCATGGAGAAGCTCGGGATGCCCCCCGTTCCGCTGGTGCCGGGGGAGCGGGGCGCCATCGACTGGCCGGCCGGCGTGACCGGCAGCATGACGCACTGCCCCGGCTTCCGCGCGGCGGCGGTCGCCCGTGCCGAGGTCGCCGCGTCCCTGGGGATCGACGCGGAGCCGAATCTTCCCCTGCCCGACGGGATCCTGGACGTCGTCTCCCTGCCGCGTGAGAGGGCCGGCCTCGCCGCCCTCTTCCGGCAGCGCCCGGACGTGCACTGGGACCGGGTGCTGTTCAGCGCCAAGGAGTCGGTGTTCAAGACCTGGTATCCGCTCACCCGGCGCGAACTCGACTTCACCGAGGCGGAGCTGGATTTCGACGCCGGCGCGGGCACGTTCTCGGCGCGTCTCCTCGTGCCCGGCCCCGACGTGGCCGGGCGCCGGCACCGCATGTTCACGGGGCGCTGGGCCGTGGAGCGGGGCTTCGTCCTGACCGCGATCGCCCTGCCGGCCTGAAATCGGGCAGCCCCCTGCAGCCGCTTTGCCCGGGGTGAGCGCGGCACACCCTTTTCCGCTGCCCGTTACCCCCGTGCGGCGTACCCGAGCGGCCCCGCCACCCGACTCGGTAAAGGAAAAGTAAATGAAACGCATTAATTGAGTAAATACCGTTTGCCAGGGAACCCTCTCGGTTAAGCTCATGACCGACCGAGTTTAATCGGATTACTTTACCGATAATCCCGGCCCAGGAAGGGGGATTTCCTGCATCGCGCACGACGAGACAGCCACCCGTGCACCCCTGCGTTAGTTCCCGAAAAGCGTTCCGAAGCTGTCCGCACCCCTCCAGGCACCCTATGGCCGCACTCGAGGATCACTCGTGAGGGAATTCATTCCTTATTTCTCTTCACGAAATGCATATACCTTAGAGTCGACGCCGAGACAACGTGCGGACTCAAGGGGGAGCAGCGAATGCCGGCAGCCAGAGGTTCTCGCCCGGTCGGAGAACGCACAGCACGGGGCCATGGCGCGTCGCCGCAGCGGGTCGGTTCGGGCGAGAGGTTGTTCGAACATGAAGGGGGCCGGGCGGACCCGGCGGATCCGCCTCCCCCGGCGGCCGGCGCCGCCGGCATCACGGCCTTCCACGCCCTGGTCAGCGAGGCGAGCACCCGCTGCCGCGGAGAACTGCTCCTCGTCCTGCCCAGTGGTGCCCGCCCCTGCCAGTCGTTCCCGGCCGCGCGGACCATCACCCTGGACCTGCTGGACCGCGGAGTGCGGGCCCGGCTGATCTACCAGCACGCCATTCGCGGCGACCTGGTCACCCGAGCCCTGGTTCGGGAGCTGACCCAGCACGGGGCCGAGGTCAGGACGAGCGCCGAACTGATCGATCCGCTCATCGCCTTCGACCGCGAAACACTCATCCTGCCCCCCTCACCGGGCTCCTCCGGGGAAGTCGGCATGAATTCTGCGGTCACCGTGCGCGACCCGGCGATGGTGGCGTTCGCGCGTGCCGCTTTCGAGAACCTGTGGAACACCGCGTGCCCGCTCATTCCTGACGCGAAGGACACTCCGCCCACGATCAACGCGCTCAAGCAGTCGATAGTGCGCCTTATGGCGATGGGTCACAAGGACGAAATGGTGGCTCGCCGGCTCGGCATATCGGTCCGGACCTGCCGTCGACATATCGCTGAAATCATGGATGAACAGGGCGCCATCAGCCGTTTCCAGGCCGGCGTCGTCCTGGCCCGGGCGGGCCTGGTCGACGATCCATTTCCGGCTTCCTGACGGCCCTGCCCGGAAATGGGTCCGCCCCGTCGGACAATGACCTTCCCTCGGACAGCCCGGCGCATCAGGCATAAGGGCCCGGAAGGTCACCCACGTAACGAACGGGATGGTTGCGCACGTATCGATGGAGGGCGGAGAACCGCCCTTCGTCGCCGGTCGGCGGCTTCCCCGCACACGACGCCGGCTCCCAGGACCTCGATGAGTTCCCGGGAGCCGGCGTCGTGTGCGCGCCCTGTCGGCCGGGCGACCTACTTGGTCCACTCCGACCAGCTCATGTTCCAGCCGTTGAGACCGTTGTCCGGCTGGATCGTGCTGTCGTGGGAGTTCTTGACGATCACGACGTCCCCGATGAGGGACCGGTCGAAGAACCAGGCGGCCGGGGTGCTCGGGTCACCGGCGCCGCGCGCGTCCTGCAGACCCACGCAGCCGTGGCTGGTGTTGGTGGTGCCGAAGATGCCCGACCCGCCCCAGTAGTTGCCGTGGATGAAGGTGCCCGACGTGGACAGGCGCATCGCGTGCGGCACGTCCTTGATGTCGTACTCGCCGCCGAAGCCCACGGTGTCACCGTTCATCCGGGTCACCCGGAGCTTCTCGCTGATGACCATCTGGCCGTTGTACGTGGTGGTGGCCGGCGCTCCCGCCGAGATCGGGATGTCCTTGATCTGCTTGCCGTCACGGACGACCTTCATCCGGTGCGTGCTCGCGTCGACCGTGCTGACCTGCCGGCGGCCGACGGTGAAGGACACGGTCTTGGCCTGCTTGCCGTAGACGCCCGGCCGTCCCTCGACGCCGTCGAGGTTGAGCTTCACGGTCACCTTGGTGCCCGCGGCCCAGTAGTCCTCGGGACGGAAGTCCAGACGGTCGTTTCCGAACCAGTGGCCCTCGATCTCGACGGCGGGCTCGGCCTTCACCTCGATGGCCTTCTCGACGGCCTCCGGGTCGGTGATGCCCCGGGTGAAGTGGATCGAGACCGGCATGCCGACGCCGACCGTGGAACCGTTCTCCGGGGTGTACTGCCCGATGAAGGTGTTCTTCGGAACCAGCGTGGTGAAGGTGGTGTCCTTCGCCGACTCACGGCCCTCCGCGTCCTTGGCGACCGCGTGCACCTTGTACTTGGTCGCCGATGCCAGGTGGCGGTCCGGCACCCAGCTCGTGCCGTCGGCCGCGATCTTCCCCGCCACCTCGGTCCCCTTGGGGTCGGAGACCTTGACCGTGGCCAGCTTCCCCTGCTGGGCGGAGATCTTCAGCGCCCCGTTCGTGGCGACGGAATCGGCCCCGTCCGCGGGCACGATGTTCACGACCGCCTGCGAGGCGGTGGTGTCCGCGTTTCCGGCCCCGCCCGCCTTGCCGCCGCCCTTGCCCCCGGCGTCGGCGTCTCCCCCGCCGCACGCCGTCACCAGCAAAAGCAGCGCACCCAGTGCCAGCGCCGGCAGACCGGTGGCCGCACGCCTCCGCCGTCCGCTGCCCGCCCCGGCCGATGTCCCCGATATCGGCTGCCCGTTCAATGTGGTCGTCTCCCCTCACACGGCCTCGTCCCGACAAGGCCCCAGGGAGCCCGCAGGCTCCCACCCCCGCACGCTGTACATGCGCGCTCATCGAAAGATAATCACACCTCTCCCGGGCAGATCTCCTCCGGAATGTCACTGTTCCGTCCCAACCCGGCCCGGAAGTCGCCTGGTCGCACGTGGTATCGCCGCCGTGGGGCCCGGGACGTCGGACGGCGCGGCCGGGAGGGGCCGCGCCGTCGATGAGGGACCGGGGAACGCCGGTGCGTGTCAGCGGAGTGCGGAACCCGCCTTCCACCGCGCCCAGTCCATGTTCCAGCCGCCCAGGCCGTTGTCCGGAGCGACCTTCTTGTCCTTGGAGTTGACCACCTCGACCACGTCGCCGATCAGCGTCCGGTCGAAGAACCAGCCGGCCGGGGTGGAGCCGCTGCCGCCCTGCACGTCCCGCAGCCCGATGCAGCCGTGGCTGACGTTGGCCGACCCGAAGACGTCCTCGTCGGACCAGTAGTTGCCGTGCAGGAAGGTGCCGGACTGGGTGAGCCGGAGGGCGTGCGGGACGTCCTTGATGTCGTACTCGCCACCGAAGCCGACGGTCCGGCCGTCCATCCGCGTCACCTCGTGCATCTCGCTGACGACCATCTTGCCGTTGTACGTGGTCGTCGTCGCGGAGCCCGCGGTGATCGGGACGGTGGAGACGAGCTGCCCGTCCCGGCGCACCTCCATCGTGTGCGCGGCCGCGTCCACCCGGGACACCTGCTCGCGGCCCACCGTGAAGCGGATCGTCTTGCGCTGGCTGCCGTACACCCCGGGCGCGCCCTCCACGTCGCGCAGCCCCACCTCGACCGTCACGCGGGTGCCCGGCCGCCAGTAGGCGGCGGGGCGGAAGTCCAGGCGGTTGTCGCCGAACCAGTGCCCCGCGACCTCGACCGCCGGATCGGCCGTCACCCGGATGGCCCGCTGCACGGCCGCGCGGCGGGTGACCGGACGGTTGAACTCGAAGGAGACGATCATGCCGGTGCCGACGGTCGACCGGTTCTCCGGCTTGAAGTAGCCGATGAAGCCGTGCCCGGGCACCGCCGTCGAAAAGGTGGTGTGGCGGGCCGAGCGGTGCCCCGCACCGTCCACGGCCACCGCGTCGATGCTGTATTTGGCGGCCGGCCCGAGCCGCCCGGCCACCCCCTGCGGGGACCAGGAACGCCCGTCCCGCGCGATCAGGCCCCGCACCTCCTGCTCCTGAGCGTCCTCGATCCGGGTCACTTCGACGCTCTCCAGCCGCCCGTCGGGGACCGTCACCTCGACCCGGGTGTCCGGCGCGACGTTCTCGGCCCCGTCCCGCGGGGTGATCCGGATGGCCTCCTGCGGCGAGCGGGGTTTCCCGCCGATGATCGAATCCGTACCCGAGCAGCCGGTCAGAACCGCCAGTACGGCCAGTACGGCGAGCAGTCCCGACCGGGCCGTCACGGTCGCCGGGCTCGCCCCTGCCTTCTTCGCTACGTGGTTCACGTCCCCCCAACGACGCGGGCGGTCCGGGGGAAACGTGAGTGGGGGCCCCGTCGTGGGCAGAACAGAGGGGACGACCACACTCGGGGAGCCGCGGCCGGGACGCCGCGCGCACCCTTCCGGTGCCGGTCCCACGAGCCGCGGGAGGCGAGCAGGTGTCGAGCGCAGCCGAGCAGGAGGCAGTGCCGAGGACGGATACGGGGCCGTCCGGGACGGCGGTGGAGCGGCCGCCGTCCGCCGGAACGGGGCGGGCCGCCGAGCCGGCGCAGCGGCCGCCCGCCGTGTGGCCGGGAGCTCCGACACCGCTCGGCGCCCGCTTCAGGGTGGGCCCCGACGGGGTCGCGGGCACCAATTTCGCCCTCTGGGCCGGCGGGGCGGAGGCCGTCGAGCTCTGTCTCTTCGACGAGGACGGCACCGAGACCCGCCTCGCGCTGACCGAGCTGACCCACGAGATCTGGCACGGCTTCGTGCCCGGTGTGCGGCCGGGCCGGCGGTACGGCTACCGGGTGCACGGCCGCTGGGACCCGTGGACGGGTGCGCGGTGGAACGCGGCGAAGCTGCTCCTCGACCCCTACGCCCGGGCCGTCGACGGAGATTTCACCCTTCCGGCCGAGGTGTACGGCCATGTGAGGGACTGGCCCCAGCAGCACGTCGCCGACACCGTGCGCGACGAACGGGACTCGGCTCCGTACGTCCCCAAAGGAGTGGTCGTCCATGACGACGACGACTGGGCCGAGGACCGCCGGCCCAAGACGCCGTGGGCGGACTCCGTCATCTACGAGCTCCACGTCCGCGGCTTCACGGCCCGCCACCCGGGCATCCCGGAGAAGCTGCGGGGCACCTACGCCGGTCTCGCGCACCCCGCGGCCCTCGCCCATCTGCGGCGCCTGGGCGTGACGGCGGTGGAACTGCTGCCGGTGCATCAGTTCGCCCACGAGGACCATCTGCTGCGGCGCGGTCTGCGCAACTACTGGGGTTACAACTCGATCGGCTACTTCGCCCCGCACGCCGGATACTCGGCGAGCGGCACGGCGGGCGAGCAGGTCGGCGAGTTCAAACGGATGGTCCACGCCCTGCACGACGCGGGGATCGAGGTGATCCTCGACGTCGTCTACAACCACACGGCCGAGGCGGGCGAACTGGGCCCGATGCTGTCGCTGCGCGGCATCGACAACCGCGGCTACTACCGGCTCCAGCCGGACGCCCGCCGGTACGCGGACTACACCGGCTGCGGCAACACCCTGCACGTGGTGCAGCCGCACGTGCTGCGCCTGATCACCGACTCGCTCCGCTACTGGGTGACCGAGATGGGCGTCGACGGATTCCGCTTCGACCTCGCGGCGGCGCTCGCCCGCTCCATGCACGACGTCGACATGCTGTCCCCGTTCCTCGCGGTGATCGCGCAGGACCCGGTGCTGCGCCGGGTGAAGCTGATCGCCGAGCCGTGGGACGTCGGCAACGGCGGCTACCAGGTCGGAGCCTTCCCGCCGCTGTGGACCGAGTGGAACGACCGGTACCGGGACGCCGTACGGGACTTCTGGCGCGGGGCCCTGCCGGACGTGCGCGATCTCGGCTACCGGCTGACCGGATCGAGCGACCTCTACGCCTGGGGCGGCCGGCGGCCGTACGCCTCGGTCAACTTCGTCACCGCGCACGACGGCTTCACCCTGCGCGACCTGGTGAGCTACGAGCACAAGCACAACGAGGCCAACGGCGAGGGCAACCGGGACGGCACCTCCGACAACCGGTCCTGGAACTGCGGCGCCGAGGGCGAGACCGACGACGCCGACGTCAACGCGCTGCGCCGCCGCCAACTGCGCAACCTCCTCGCCACCCTGCTGCTGTCGACGGGGGTGCCGATGCTCGTCGCGGGCGACGAGATGGGACGCACCCAGGGCGGCAACAACAACGCCTACTGCCAGGACAACGAGACCGGCTGGGTGGACTGGTCGCTGCTGGAACAGCCGCAGTGGCGGGAACTCACCGAACTGACCGCCCGGGTTCTCGCGCTGCGCCACACCCATCCGGTCCTGCGCCGCCGCGCGTTCTTCTCCGGCCGGCCCCAGGCCCCGGACGGACTGCGCGACCTGGCGTGGTTCACCCGCGAGGGCGCGGAGATGACGGAGGCGGACTGGTACGCCCCGGCCGCGACGGTCGGTCTGTACCTCTCCGGCCGCGACATCCCGGGCCGGGACGCGCGCGGCGAGCAGGTGACCGACGACAGCTTCCTGGCCATCCTGCACGCCGGGCACCGCCCGGCGGACTTCCTGCTGCCGGGTCCGCCGTGGGCGGACGCGTACGAACTGGTCCTGGACACCTCCCGGGAGGACCAGTCCGCCGCACCGGGCACCCTCCACCAGGGCGGCGCGCGCATGACGGTGCCGGGGAGGTCGGTGCTGCTGCTGCGGGTGTCGGGGTAGGGGCGGTCGAGGCCGCACGAGCGCCGGGCGGCCGGCATCGGCCGCTCAGGGCTCCATGGTGCGGTCTGCCCGGCCCGTGTGGTCACACGCGTCGGCGCGCAGGCACGGTTTGCCGTTCCCGGCCGAGTGGTCCGCGTCGAGGGCGAGACCGTGGCGGAAGGCGCGTCGGACCTCGGCCAAGGTGCTGCGTACCTGTGCGCGCCCGCCCCTCCCCCGTGCTCGGACCCGTATCCGGTGCGGTCCGCTTTCCGTCAAGTCCGTGCGGACGAGGAAAAGCACGTGAGCGATGTCAGTGGTGAAACGTAGGCTCGCCCCTGATGCCCGAAGAACATGCAGAGCCCAAGGACCGGTCCGCCGCGCAGACGCTGCTGCGGCTGTGGCCGTATGTGAAGCCGGTGCGCACCCGTCTGTTCGGCGCCGCCCTCATCGCGATCGTCGCCTCGTGCCTCGGCCTGGTGATCCCGCTCGTACTGAAGTGGATCGTCGACGGACCGGTGGCCCGTCAGGACCCGGGCGGTGTCTGGCTCGGTGCCCTGTTCCTGCTGGTGCTGGGGATCGCCGAGGCGGTTCTGTTCGGGGTGCGGCGATGGCTGGTGGCGCGTCCGCTGGCCGGCGTCGAGGCGTCGATGCGGGCCGATCTCTACCGGCATCTGCAACGGCTGCCGGTGGCCTTCCACGACCGCTGGTCCTCGGGCCAGTTGCTGTCGCGCGGCACCACGGATCTGATGCTGCTGCGCATGTTCCTGGCGTTCCCCCTGACCTTCCTGCTGGTCAACGCGACCACGATCCTGATCGGTTTCGTGATCCTGCTGCTCCAGGAGTGGACGCTCGGCCTGGTGCTGCTCGCCCCCGTCGTGCCACTGGTGGTCATCTGCTCGGTCTTCGAGACGAAGTACTCGGTGGTGGCGCGCAAAGCGCAGGACCAGGTGGGCGATCTGACGACGGTGGTCGAGGAGAGCGTGCTCGGCATCCGCATCATCAAGGGTTTCGGGCGGCACCGCAGCCAGGCCCTCGCCTTCCGGGCGCTCTCCGAGCGGCTGCGCACCACGGAGCTCCTCAAGGCACGGCTCCTCGCGGGCATCTGGGCGCTCATCACGACGATTCCCGAACTCGCGATCGGGGCGGCCCTGGTGCTCGGCACCATCGAGGTCGCGGACGGCGGGCTCTCGGCGGGCACCCTGGTCGCCTTCCTCTCCACGGCGCTGGCGCTGCGGTGGCCGGTCGAGTCGATCGGGTTCCTGCTGGCGATGAGCCAGGAGTCGGCGACCGCGACGGAGCGGTTCTTCGAGGTGATGGACGTGGCGGAGGAGGCTGACACCGCCGTGGCCGGGCGGGAGGCCGGTGACCTTCCGGAGGCCGGCGGGATGGTCTTCGAGGGTGTCGGGTTCCGCTACCCGGACGCGGAGGAGGACTCCGCGCCCGTCCTGGCCCGGATCGATCTGCGGATCCGGCCGGGCGAGACGATGGCCCTGGTCGGGGCCACGGGATCCGGAAAGACCACGCTCACCGCGCTCGTGCCCCGGCTGCACGACGCCACGTCGGGCCGGATCACGCTGGACGGGGAGGACATCACCGCCATGCCGCGCGAACGGCTGCGCGAGCTGGTCTCGGTGGCGTTCGAGGAACCGACGCTCTTCTCGGCGAGCGTCGGGGAGAACGTGCTGATGGGCGCCGGGGAGGCGGGCGAGGAGGAGTTGCGGCGGGCCCTCTCGGTCGCGCAGGCCGACTTCGTCCACGACCTGCCGCACGGCATCGACACCCAGGTCGGCGAGCAGGGCCTCAGCCTCTCCGGTGGCCAGCGCCAGCGTCTCGCGCTGGCCAGGGCGGTCGTCGGGCGGCCGCGCTTCCTGGTCCTCGACGACCCGCTCTCCGCGCTGGACGTGCACACGGAGACGCTGGTGGAGGCGGCGCTGCGGCGGGTGCTGGAGGAGACCACCGCGATCGTGGTCGCGCACCGGCCGTCCACCGTGATGCTCGCCGACCGGGTGGCCCTGCTCTCGGAGGGCCGGATCAGCGCGGTCGGCACCCACCAGGAACTGCTGCGCAGCAACGCCGAGTACGCCTGGCTGATGTCCGGCGCGGGGGTGACGGGTGGCGGGGAGCCCACCGGCATGCCCGCGGACGTGACGGACGGCGGGGACTCCCCCGCGGATACGACGGCCGACGACCTTGCGGGCGTGCGCGCCCCTGCCGAGGAGAGCAGCACCCGATGACCAGCACCACGACCGGGCGGCCCGTCGAGCCGGGCGACGACGAGGAGAACGGGCACCCGGAGGCGGACCCGGGCCCGGCGGCCGACGCGCCCCCCGGACGCGCCGGCGATCCCTTCGACCGCGACGACCTGCCCACCCCGCGCGGCGCCACGCGCGCCCTTCTCGTCTCGCTGCTGCGGCCGATGCGGGGCCGCGTCGTGGTGGCCGCGCTGCTCCTGCTGATCCAGCAGGCCGCGGTCCAGGCCGGCCCGCTGCTCGTGGCGTACGCCATCGACAGCGGGGTGCCCGCCTTCCGGGACGAGGACTACGGGCCGCTGATCGCGGTCGCCCTCGGCTACGCGCTCTGCTCGGCCGGCGCGGGCGCCATGCAGTACGCCTTCATCCGGGCCTCCGCACGGGTCAACCAGGACGTGCTGCTCGATCTGCGCGGCCGGATCTTCCGCCATGCGCAGGCGCTGAGCGTGGACTTCCACGAGCGGTACACCTCCGGGCGGCTGATCTCCCGCTCCACCACGGATGTCGAGTCACTGCGGGAACTGCTCAGCGAGGGTCTCCAGGAGCTGATCGGGGTCGTCCTCTCCTTCGTCACCATCTCCCTGACGCTGCTCTGGCTGGATGTCGCCACGGGGGCCGCCGCCGTGCTGTCCTTCGTGCCGCTGTATCTGCTGGTGCGGCTCTACCGGCGCCGGGCCGCGGTGATCTTCGCGTCGCGGTCGACGGCGATCGCCGGGGTCATCGTGAAGTTCGCGGAGACGATGAACGGGATCCGTCCCGTCCGGGCCTTCCGCCGCGAAGCCGTCAACGACGAGGTCTTCCGGGGGCTGAACGAGGAACACCGGCGCACGAACGGCGACGCGATGCTGGAGAACGCGCGGTACGTCGTCGGGTCCCGGCTCGTCGCCAACACCGCCGTGGCCGGAATCGTCCTGTGGGGCGCCTACCGCGTCGCCTCGGGAAGCCTGGCCCTCGGGGTGCTGGCCGCGGTGGTCCTGTATCTGCGGCGGCTGTACGACCCGATCGACCGGCTCAGCATGTTCCTCAACTCCTACCAGTCGGCGGCGGCCTCGCTGGAGAAGATCGCGGGGCTGCTGGCCCAGACGCCCACCGTCCCCGACGCCCTGGAGCCTCGGGAGCTGCCACCGCTCACGGGCGGCCACCCGGGCCGCGAGGTCGTCTTCGACGCGGTCCGTTTCGCGTACCGCACGGGCGGTGAGGTGCTGCCCCGCTTCGACCTGACCGTGCCCGCCGGCCAGACGGTCGCGGTGGTCGGTTCCACGGGCGCGGGGAAGTCCACGCTGGCCAAGCTGCTGGCCCGCTTCTACGACCCGACCGAGGGCCGGGTCCTGCTGGACGGCGTCGATCTGCGCGACCTGGCCACGCCCGAACTGCGGCGCGGAGTGGTCATGGTGACCCAGGAGGCGTTCCTGTTCTCCGGCACGGTCGCGGAGAACATCGCGATCGGCAGCCCGGACGCGACCCGTGCGGAGATCGAGCAGGCCGCCAAGGCGATCGGCGCCCATGACTTCATCGCCGGTCTGCCCGACGGGTACGACACGGACGTACGCAAGCGGGGCGGCCGGATCTCGGCGGGTCAGCGCCAGCTGGTCGCGTTCGCCCGCGCCCTGCTCGCCGATCCGGCGGTCCTGATCCTCGACGAGGCGACGAGCTCCCTGGACATCCCGGGCGAACGGGCGGTGCAGCGGGCGATGGACACCGTGCTGCACGGCCGCACCGCGGTGGTCATCGCCCACCGGCTGTCGACCGTGGAGATCGCGGACCGGGTCCTGGTGATGGAGCACGGCCGGATCGTGGAGGACGGCGCCCCCGCCGAACTCATCGGCGGGCCGGGCCGCTTCGCCGGCCTGCACCGGGCCTGGCGGGAGAGCCTGGCCTGAGGGGCGCGCAAGCGGAAGCCGGGGCCTCGGGGCGGCGAGCGGGAGCCCCGGCCGAGGGGCGCGCGCGGGAGGACCTGGCCTGAAGGGCGGGCGGGAGCGCGCGGAACGCGCCACGTTCGCTGCCGTCTCGACAGGTGGGAACTTCCCGGTTCTTCATATTGTTTTCGAACAGGTCATATTCGGGCCGAACCTCAACGCCCTCTGCACGTTCAGGCATCCGCGCCCCCGGGTGACATCCCGGGGAAGATCGGCGAAACGTCCGCTTAACGAACATGACCATTACGGCAACGGACGAATTCCGGCCAACTTGTTGACGCGGTCCTGACACGCAACGCCTTCTGCTGGCACTGTTCACCCCGTTCTGCGCACTGCTTGCTCTGCCCGGACGGCTCACCCAGCCGCCGGTAACCCCCCTCGCAGAAGGAGTCCGCGTGAGATCCACGCTCAGCCGTCGTACCACCGCGACCGGCGCTCTGATAGCCGCAGCCGCTCTCCTCGCCGTAGGAGTCCAGACCGGAACGGCCACCGCGACCCCCGGCGGCACGGCCGGAGCCACCGCCACCGCGTCCAAGGCCCGGCCCGGCGCGCTGGCCAAGCAGCTCTCGCCCTCGCAGCGGGCGGAGCTGATACGTCAGGCGAGCGCCGGCACGGCGGCCACGGCCAAGAAGCTGGGGCTCGGCTCGCAGGAGAAGCTCGTCGTCAAGGACGTCGTCCAGGACGTCGACGGCACCACGCACACGCGTTACGAGCGCACCTTCGGCGGGCTTCCCGTCCTCGGCGGCGACCTGGTCGTCCAGGAGTCGAAGGCCGGCGCGACGCAGAGCGTCACCAAGGCGTCCAAGACCAGCTCGGCGCAGCTCAAGGCCGTCGACCTGAAGGCGTCCGTGGCCCCCGCGATCGCCGCGAAGCAGGCCGTCGGCCTCGCCAAGGCGGACGGCTCCTCCCGGACCGCGGCCGACAAGGCGCCCCGCAAGGTCGTCTGGATGGCCTCGGGCACACCGCAGCTCGCCTACGAGACCGTGGTCGGCGGACTCCAGGAGGACGGCACCCCGAACGCCCTGCACGTCATCACCGACGCCACCTCCGGCGCGAAGCTCTACGAGTGGCAGGCCATCGAGAACGGCGTCGGCAACACCGAGTACAGCGGCCAGGTCACCCTCGGCACCTCGGGGTCGTACAACCTGACCGACACCGCCCGCGGCAACCACAAGACGTACAACCTGAACCACGGTACGTCCGGTACGGGCACCCTCTTCTCCGGCTCCGACGACGTCTGGGGCAACGGCCTCGCCTCGAACGCGGAGACCGCGGCGGCGGACGCCCACTACGGTGCGGCCGAGACCTGGGACTACTACAAGAACGTCCACGGCCGGACCGGCATCAAGGGCGACGGCGTCGGCGCGTACTCCCGCGTCCACTACGGCAACAGCTACGTCAACGCCTTCTGGGACGACAGCTGCTTCTGCATGACCTACGGCGACGGCAGCGGCAACGCCTCCCCGCTGACCTCGCTGGACGTGGCCGCGCACGAGATGACGCACGGCGTCACCTCCAACACCGCCGACCTGAACTACAGCGGTGAGTCCGGTGGCCTCAACGAGGCGACCAGCGACATCTTCGCCACCGCCGTGGAGTTCTACGCGAACAACACCACCGACAAGGGCGACTACCTCATCGGTGAGAAGATCGACATCAACGGCGACGGCACCCCGCTGCGCTACCAGGACAAGCCGAGCAGGGACGGCGGCTCGAAGGACTCCTGGTACTCGGGCATCGGGAGCATCGACGTCCACTACTCGTCGGGCCCGGCCAACCACTTCTTCTACCTTCTCTCGGAAGGCAGCGGCGCCAAGACCATCAACGGCGTCTCCTACAACTCCCCGACCTCCGACGGCCTGCCGGTGACCGGCATCGGCCGCGACAAGGCCGCGCTGATCTGGTTCAAGGCGCTCACCACCAAGTTCACCTCCACGACCAACTACGCCGCCGCCCGCACGGGCACGCTCGCCGCGGCCGGTGAGCTGTACGGCACGACCAGCGCCGAGTACAAGTCCGTCGCCGACGCCTGGGCCGGCATCAACGTCGGCTCGCGCCCCGGCGGCGGCACCGACCCGGGCGGCACGGTCTTCGAGAACACCACCGCCGTGGCCATCCCGGACAGCGGCTCGGCCGTCACCAGCTCGGTCAACGTCACGGGCCGCACGGGCAACGCCCCCAGCACCCTCAAGGTCGGCGTGGACATCACCCACACCTACCGCGGTGACCTGGTCATCGACCTCGTCGCCCCGGACGGCACCGCCTACCGGCTGAAGAACTCCTCGTCGAGCGACTCGGCGGACAACGTGCAGACGACGTACACCGTCAACGCCTCCTCGGAGGTGGCGAACGGCACCTGGAAGCTCAAGGTCCAGGACGTCTACTCGGGCGACACCGGCAAGATCAACAGCTTCAAGCTGACCTTCTGAACCGGCACCGCCGCCCGACGCACGACTGATACGGCAGCCGCCCGGGAGGAGATCACTCCTCCCGGGCGGCTGCGTGCGATTCGGCGCGGCTCAGGGCCGGTTCAGCGCATCAGGACGCCCGCGCCCTCGCCCGTCGCCTCCGTCGGCTGGGCGACCAGGCCGAGTTCGGCGCCGGTGGCCAGCAGCCGGTGGGACGGCAGCACCCGCACGGTGTAGCCGTACGGACCGGTGCGGTCCAGGGCGAGCGGGCCGTCGTACAGCCAGCGGCCCTCCAGATCCTGGCCGCCCGCCGGCTTCAGCGGGAACACCTGGGCGTCCGAGATCGCGTCGGCGGAGTCCACGCGCCCGGCCACCGCCTGCACCTCCACGTCGTCCGGCTCCAGCACCCCGAGCGTGATCCGGACCCGCAGCGCGAGGGTCGAGCCCAGTTCCGCCGAGCTGCCGGCGCCGGTCGGCGTCACCGCCTCGACATGGTCGACGGCCACGCGCGGCCAGGCCGCCCGGACCTTGGCCTTCCAGCCCGCGAGTTCCTGTGCCGCGGCGGGGTCCAGGGTGCGCCGGGCCTGCGCCGCGGGGGCGTACAGCCGCTCCACGTACTCCCGGACCATCCGGTCGGCGAGGACCTTGGGGCCCAGCGTGCCCAGGGTGCGGCGGACCATCTCGATCCAGCGCCCGGGAAGCCCCTCCTCCCCCTGGTCGTAGAAGCGCGGGGCGACCCGGTCCTCGATCAGCTCGTAGAGGGCGCCCGCCTCCAGGTCGTCGCGCCGGTCCTCGTCCAGCGCGGAGCCGTCGGCGGTGGGGATGGCCCAGCCGAAGTCCGGCTCGAACCACTCGTCCCACCAGCCGTCCAGGACGGACAGGTTGAGGCCGCCGTTGAGCGCGGCCTTCATCCCGCTCGTACCGCAGGCCTCCAGCGGGCGCAGCGGGTTGTTCAGCCAGACATCGCAGCCCGGGTAGAGCTTCTGCGCCATCGCCATCCCGTAGTCGGGCAGGAAGACGATGCGGTGGCGCACCCGGGGGTCGTCGGCGAACCGGACCAGCTCCTGGACCAGCCGTTTCCCGCCGTCGTCGGCCGGATGCGCCTTGCCCGCGACGACGATCTGGATCGGGCGCTCCGGATGCAGGAGCAGCCGCCGCAGCCGGTCCCGGTCGCGCAGCATGAGGGTCAGGCGCTTGTACGAGGGCACCCTGCGGGCGAAGCCGATGGTCAGCACGCCGGGGTCCAGCACCCCGTCGATCCAGCCGAGTTCGGCGGGCTCGGCGCCTCGGTTGCGCCACGAGTCGTGCAGCCGCCGGCGCACCTCGGTGACCAGCTGTTCGCGCAGGGTGCGGCGCAGGTCCCAGAGCTGCCGGTCGGGGATCCGCGCGACGGAGTCCCACCGGCCGGGGGTACCGCCGGACTCGGCGCGCAGCCGGTAGACCTCGGGGGCGACCCAGGTGGGTGCGTGGACCCCGTTGGTCACGGAGGTGATCGGCACCTCGGGGGCGTCGAAGCCCGGCCAGAGCCCGGCGAACATCTCCCGGCTGACGGCGCCGTGCAGGGTGGAGACCCCGTTGGCGCGCTGGGCGAGCCGGAGCCCCATGACCGCCATGTTGAAGACGCCCGGATCGCCGCCCGCGTAGGTCTCCATGCCCAGGTGCAGGATGCGGTCGGCCGGCACGCCGGGCAGTTCGCCGTCGTCGCCGAAGTGGCGGGCGACCAGGTCGCGGTCGAAGCGGTCGATGCCGGCGGGGACGGGCGTGTGGGTGGTGAAGACGGTACCGGCGCGGACGGACTCCACCGCGGCGTCGAAGTCGAGGCCGGTTCCGGAGAGCTCCCGGATGCGTTCGAGTCCGAGGAAGCCGGCGTGGCCCTCGTTGGTGTGGAAGACCTCGGGGGCCGGGTGGCCGGTGAGCCGGCAGTAGGTCCGCACCGCGCGCACCCCGCCGATGCCCAGCAGCATCTCCTGGAGCAGCCGGTGTTCGCTGCCGCCGCCGTAGAGCCGGTCGGTGACCTCGCGTTCGAGGGGGGCGTTGTCCTCGACGTCGGAGTCGAGCATCAGCAGCGGCACCCGGCCGACCTGGGCCTGCCAGATCTGGGCGTGCAGCGAGCGGCCGCCGGGAAGGGCCAGGACGACCTGGCTGGGTGTCCCGTCGGCCTCGCGCAGGAGCGTGACCGGGAGTTCGTTCGGGTCGAGGACGGGATAGCGCTCCTGCTGCCAGCCGTCGCGCGAGAGGCTCTGGCGGAAGTAGCCGTGGCGGTAGAGCAGGCCCACGCCGACGAGGGGGACGCCCAGGTCGCTGGCGGCCTTCAGATGGTCTCCGGCGAGGATGCCGAGTCCGCCGGAGTACTGGGGCAGGGCCGCCGTGACGCCGAACTCGGGCGAGAAGTAGGCGATGGCGGCGGGGAGCCCGTCGCCCTGGGCGCGCTGCTCCTGGTACCACCGGGGGCCCTCCAGGTACTCCCGGAGGTCGGCGGACACCTCGGTGAGCCGGCGCAGGAACTGCTCGTCCCCGGCCAGCTCGGCGAGGCGTCCGGCGGACACGGCGCCGAGCATGCGCACGGGGTCGCACTCCGCCGTCCGGCCGGCCACCGGGTCGACGGCCTGGAAGAGCTCTCGGGTCTCGGTATGCCAGGACCAGCGCAGGTTGCGCGCGAGGTCGCTGAGCGGTTGCAGGGGATCGGGGAGGACGGGACGCACGGTGAACCGACGAATGGCCTTCACGTATTCCACCTTTACAGGGGACCCACGAATCCGGGCGGACGCACCGCTGTGTGCGCCGCTCCATCACCCTCGACGGTAGTGGTACGCGGCCTGCCGGGACCACGGCGCATGACCGGCCGGGGTGTGCGACCCCTGACGGTCCGGCCGCTCCCGCCGCCGGCATCTCTCGTCCATCCCGCACCACCCGCAGATCCAGGCACATCCGTCACAGGCGTTATGGCCGATTCCCTGCCCTCATGCGGCCTTGTGGGGGTAGGCGTCACAGGGAAAGCTGCCGTGTGGCGCCCGTACCGCCCCGCGTGCGCCGGCTCCGCGCAATCCCGCGCACGCGCGGCGGAGCCGGGCGCATTCGGAACGTCACAGATACGCCCGAGTAGTTAACACACCACCGGATTGGCCCACCGAGATCCGTGGGAAGGCTTCTCCGGTACCGGAACGAATGCATTCGGATGAGAGCTGAAGGCGATCCGTAACCGCCCCGCGCACGATTCATCCCCTGTCCACCGGCGATCCGCTCTTCGTTCGTATGCAATCGCCCCGGCGACCCACGCATTCGGTCCACGCCCGTGCACCCGACCGTCCACCTCCTCCATTCGAGTGCCATTCGAGTGAACGCGGACAGGAGCGGCCATGCCCACACCCCATCAGTCACCGACCGAGCAGCTAGAAAGGACCGAACCCCACTGTCGCGGCGCACGCGTCCCTCCCTCTCCGCCCCCTTCGCGCCTTGCCGAGTCCGAGCTCCAGTCCCCAGGTGATTCCATGATCGGTCGCATTCCCGTCCTCGACGTCCGTCCGCTCGTCGACTGCGGCAGAAGGCCCGCCAAGGCCGTCGCCGGCGAAACCTTCCAGGTCACCGCGACCGTCTTCCGAGAGGGCCATGACGCGGTGGCGGCCAACGTCGTCCTGCGCAGCCCGAGCGGCCGCCCCGGACCCTGGACGCCGATGCGCGAGCTCGCCCCCGGCACCGACCGCTGGGGCGCCGACGTGACCCCGGACGCCGAGGGCCGCTGGACGTACAAGGTCGAGGCCTGGAGCGACCCGGTCGCCACCTGGCTCCACGCGGCGAAGATCAAGATCCCGGCGGGGATCGACACCGCGCTCGTCCTGGCCGAGGGCGCCGAGCTGTTCGAGCGGGCCGCCGGGGGCGTGCCGAAGCGTGACGGGCGTGAGGCGGTGCTGGCCGCGGTCGACGCCCTGCGCGACGAGTCCCGGCCGGCCGCCGCCCGGCTGGCCGGGGCACTCGCCCCGGAGGCGGCCGCCGCGCTGGCCCGTCACCCCCTGCGCGAACTGGTCACCGCCTCCCGGCCGCACCCGCTCGTCGTCGAGCGCCGGCGCGCGCTGTTCGGCTCCTGGTACGAGCTGTTCCCCCGCTCCGAGGGGGCCAGGGTCGAACCGGCGAAGACGCCCCGCAAGGGCCGTACGGCCGGCACCGACACGGCCCCGCAGCCGCCCCGGATCATCAGCGGCACGTTCCGCACGGCGGCCGAACGGCTGCCCGCGGTCGCCGCCATGGGGTTCGACGTGGTCTACCTCCCGCCCATCCACCCCATCGGCACCACCCACCGCAAGGGCCGCAACAACTCGCTCTCCCCCGACCCGCACGACGTGGGCGTGCCGTGGGCGATCGGCTCACCCGAGGGTGGTCATGACGCGGTCCACCCGGATCTCGGCACGCTGGAGGACTTCGACCATTTCGTCGAGGCGGCCCGCAACCTGCGCATGGAGATCGCGCTGGACTTCGCCCTCCAGTGCTCGCCGGACCACCCCTGGGTGGAGAAGCATCCCGAGTGGTTCCATCACCGGGCGGACGGCACCATCGCCTATGCGGAGAATCCTCCGAAGAAATACCAGGACATCTATCCGATCGCCTTCGACAAGGATCTCCGGGGCCTGGTCACGGAGACCGTACGCATCCTGCGCTTCTGGATGGATCGCGGCGTACGCATCTTCCGGGTCGACAATCCGCACACCAAGCCGGTGATCTTCTGGGAAAAGGTGATCGCCGAGATCAACGGCACCGACCCCGACGTCATCTTCCTGGCCGAGGCGTTCACCCGCCCCGCCATGATGCGCGCCCTGGCGACGGTCGGATTCCAGCAGTCGTACACCTACTTCACCTGGCGCAACAGCCGTCAGGAAATCACGGAGTACGTGACCGAGCTGGCCGGTGAGTCGGCCTCCGTCATGAGGCCCAATTTCTTCGTGAACACCCCCGACATCCTTCCCGGTTACCTCCAGGAGGGCGGCAGGCCGGCTTTCGAGGCACGGGCGGTGCTCGCGGCGACCCTCTCCCCGTCCTGGGGGGTGTACGCGGGGTTCGAGCTGTGCGAGAACACCCCGGTCCGCAACGGCAGTGAGGAGTACCTCGACTCGGAGAAGTACGAGATCCGGCCCAGGGACTGGGAAGCCGCCGAGCGCGAGGGCCGGTCGCTGGCCCCGCTCATCACCACACTCAACCGGATCAGGCGCCGTCACCCGGCGCTGCAGCAGCTGCGTGACGTGCACTTCCACTCGTCCGACAACGACGCCCTGATCGTGTACAGCAAGCGCTCCGGTTCGAACATCGTTCTGACGGTCGTCAACCTCGACCCGCACCACACCCAGGAGGCGACCGTCTCGTTGGACATGCCGCACCTCGGCCTCGACCGGCACGAGAGCGTGCCGGTGCGCGACGAGCTCACCGGCCATTCCTATCACTGGGGCAGGACCTTCTATGTGCGTCTCGAGCCGGGCGTCACGCCCGCGCACATCGCGGTCCTGCGACCGTCCCCGCCGACCGGAGGGTCACCCACACCATGATCGTCAATGAGCCCGTCCACGACCTCTTCGAGGACACCCCGGCCAAGGACCGCGATCCCGACTGGTTCAAGCGCGCCGTCTTCTACGAGGTCCTCGTCCGGTCCTTCCAGGACTCCAACGGCGACGGCATCGGAGATCTGAAGGGGATCACCGCCAAGCTGGACTATCTGCAGTGGCTGGGCGTCGACTGCCTCTGGCTGCCGCCGTTCTTCAAGTCGCCGCTGCGCGACGGCGGTTACGACGTGTCCGACTACACCGCCGTGCTGCCCGAATTCGGGGATCTCGCCGACTTCGTCGAGTTCGTCGACGCCGCGCACCAGCGCGGCATGCGCGTGATCATCGACTTCGTCATGAATCACACCAGCGACCAGCACGACTGGTTCCAGCAGTCCCGTACCGACCCCGACGGTCCGTACGGCGACTACTACGTCTGGGCCGACGACGACAAGCAGTTCCAGGACGCCCGGATCATCTTCGTCGACACGGAGACGTCCAACTGGACCTTCGATCCGGTGCGCAAGCAGTACTACTGGCACCGGTTCTTCTCGCACCAGCCCGATCTCAACTACGAGAACCCGGCGGTGCAGGAGGAGATCATCTCCGCGCTGCGCTTCTGGCTGGACCTCGGCATCGACGGCTTCCGCGTCGACGCCGTGCCCTACCTCTACCAGCGGGAGGGCACCAACTGCGAGAACCTCCCGGAGACCCACGGCTTCCTCAAGCGGGTCCGCAAGGAGATCGACGCCAACTACCCCGACACGGTGCTGCTCGCCGAGGCCAACCAGTGGCCCGAGGACGTCGTCGACTACTTCGGCGACTACCAGTCCGGCGGCGACGAGTGCCACATGGCGTTCCACTTCCCGGTGATGCCGCGGATCTTCATGGCCGTCCGGCGCGAGAGCCGCTACCCGGTCTCGGAAATCCTGGCCAAGACACCGGCGATCCCGTCGGGCTGCCAGTGGGGCATCTTCCTGCGCAACCACGACGAGCTGACGCTCGAGATGGTCACGGACGAAGAACGCGACTACATGTACGCGGAGTACGCCAAGGACCCGCGGATGCGGGCCAACATCGGCATCCGCCGCCGGCTGGCGCCGCTCCTGGACAACGACCGCAACCAGATCGAGCTGTTCACCGCGCTGCTGCTGTCGCTGCCCGGCTCCCCGATCCTCTACTACGGGGACGAGATCGGGATGGGCGACAACATCTGGCTGGGCGACCGGGACGCCGTACGCACCCCGATGCAGTGGACGCCCGACCGCAACGCCGGCTTCTCCTCCAGCGATCCGGGGCGGCTGTACCTCCCCACGATCATGGATCCGGTCTACGGCTACCAGGTCACCAACGTCGAGGCGTCGATGGCCTCACCGTCGTCGCTGCTGCACTGGACGCGGCGGATGATCGAAATCCGCAAACAGAACCCGGCGTTCGGCCTCGGCTCCTACAACGAGCTGCCGTCCTCCAACCCCGCCGTGCTCGCCTTCACCCGTGAGCACGGGGACGATCTCGTGCTGTGCGTGCACAACTTCTCGCGGTTCGCACAGCCGACGGAACTCGATCTGAGGTCCTTCAACGGGCGTCATCCGGTGGAGCTGATCGGCGGGGTGCGCTTCCCCGCCATCGGTCAGTGGCCCTACCTGCTGACTCTCGCGGGACACGGCTTCTACTGGTTCCGGCTGCGCAAGGACGCACCGCCGAGCTGATGCGGGGAGGGCTCGCGGCCTTACCGGCGGGGCGGTTTCCTCCGCCCCGCACGGGGCACTCTCCCCCATATCGAGTGCTTCCGTGGCCTTCTTGGATCTTCCTGGCGTTTCGATCACCCGAGTCGAGTCCGTACGGACCATCCTGACCCGACACGTCCCGCACAGCCGGACAGCTAAAGCCGCAATCCGGGACACTCTTCGCATCCTGTGGTGTGCCCGGGGAAAGGACGCGATGCCATGTCGGAGACTGCATCCGCTCAGGTCACCCTGGCGAACAGCACAGCCCTGCTCCCGTCTCTCGGACCGCTGCTGCACGAATGGCTGCCCCGGCAGCGGTGGTTCGCGGGCAAGGGGCGGCCCATCGCCGCCTTCTCGCTCGTGTCGGCGACCGAGATACTGCCCGTGGACTCCGGCGCGGCCGATACCGGTCCCGGGCTCCTGCACCTTCTGGTGAGGGCCCATCAGCCCACGATGGCGGACCAGCCACCACCGGACTGCTACCAGCTGCTGCTCGGCGTACGCTCCACCCTGCCCCCGCCCCTGGCGCCCGCCCTCATCGGCCATGTGGCGGACGGACCGCTGGCGGGCCGCACCGTCTACGACGGACTGCACGACCCCCGTCTCGCCGCGCTGCTGCTGGAGCGACTGCGCACGCCGGGCCGTCTCGGCGGCCTGCGTTTCGGCCGGGGTCCGGAGCCGGTCGCCGCCGGCCTGGCCCCCCGGGTGCTGGACACCGAGCAGTCCAACTCCTCGCTCGTGTACGGCGACTCCTACATCCTCAAGATCTTCCGCCGGGTCTTCCCCGGGACCAACCCCGATCTGGAGCTGCCGCTCGCGCTCTCCCGCGAGGGGTGCGGGCGCGTGCCCGCACCGGTCGCGTGGTTCGAGGCCGCCGTGCCCGAACGCCTCACGCTCGGCGTACTCCAGCCGTACCTGCGGGGTGCCCAGGACGGCTGGCAGCTCGCCCTGCGCGCGCTGGCGGCCGGGCACGACTTCACGCAGGAGGCCCATGCCCTGGGCCGGGCCACCGCCGAAGTGCACACCGCGCTCGCGGTCGCGCTGCCCACACCGCCCCTGGGCCGCACCGAGACCGAGGAACTGGCCGCCGCCATGGTGCGGCGCCTGGAATCGGCCGCCCAGGCGGTACCCGAGCTGGTGCCGTACGTCCCCGGGCTGCGCGCGGCCTTCGACGCCGTGAGGGTCATGGGCAGGCGGGGCCTCGGCTGGGCCGCCCAGCGGGTGCACGGCGACCTCCACCTCGGCCAGACGCTGCGCGACACCGACGGTTTCTGGTCACTGATCGACTTCGAGGGCGAACCGGCCCGCCCGCTCCCGGAGCGCCGCAGCCCGCAGTCACCGGTGCGCGACATCGCCGGAATGCTCCGCTCCTTCGACTACGCGGCCCGCTCGCACCGGCCCTGGAACGCCGCATGGGCGGCGCGCTGCCGGACCGCCTACTGCGACGGCTACGCACAGGCCGCGGGCATCGACCCCCGCGGCGAGCCGGAGCTGCTGCGCGCCCACGAGACCGACAAGGCGGTCTACGAGGTGCTGTACGAGGCCCGGCACCGGCCCGACTGGCTGCCCGTCCCCATGGCCGCGATCCACCGCCTGGCGGCCGACGCCGACAGATCCGGCCCGCCCCTCCCGTAGCGCGGCCCGCGCGCCCCGCTTCCGCCCGTCCCACCCCACCCACACCCTCCGAGGAGGCTGTCCCTGTGACCGCCCGCAAGCCGTCCCGCAACAGGTCCGAGCCCGCTCCGTCCACCACCGAAGCCACCCTCTCCTCGGCCCCCGCCGACCACGCGGAAGCCGCCGGCCCGGCCACCGGGACCCTCGCACCGGTGGAGGCGGACGCACCGCCCGCCGCAGCCGCGGCTCCCCCGGCCAAGCGGTCCGGGAAGGCGGCGGCCCCTCCGGGCCCGCGCCGCGCGGGCGGCCAGGGGGTCCGCCCCGCCGGCCCGCTCGACGACGCGGACCGCGGACGCCTCCTGGCAGGCGAGCATCACGCCCCGCACGACCTGCTCGGCGCACACCAGGTCCGCGGCGGGGTCGTCTTCCGGGCCCTGCGTCCGTTCGCCCGCTCGGTCACGGTGCTCGCCAAGGGGCTGCGGGCCCAGCTGCTCGACGACGGCGACGGGTTCTTCTCCGGGCTCCTGCCGATGTCCGCGGTCCCCGAGTACCGGCTCCTGGTGACCTACGACGACAACGAGATCGAGATCCACGATCCGTACCGCTTCCTGCCCGCGCTCGGTGAACTCGATCTGCACCTGATCAGCGAGGGCCGGCACGAGGAGCTGTGGACCGCGCTCGGCGCCCGGACGATGGAGCACCAGGGCGTCGCCGGAACCCGTTTCACCGTGTGGGCGCCCAACGCGCGCGGGGTGCGGGTCAGCGGGGACTTCAACTACTGGGACGGCACCGGGTTCCCGATGCGTTCGCTCGGCTCCTCCGGGGTGTGGGAGCTGTTCCTGCCGGCGATCGGGGAGGGCGCGCTGTACAAGTTCGACATCTGCCGCCCCGACGGTTCGCACACGATGCGCGCCGACCCGATGGCCCGCCATGCCGAGGTCCCGCCGTCCACCGCCTCGGTCGTGACGGCCTCGCACCACGTCTGGCAGGACGAGGAGTGGATGACGCACCGCGGGGACGTCCCCGTGCACGAGGCGCCGTTCTCCGTCTACGAGGTGCACCTGCCGTCCTGGCGGCCGGGGCTGACATATCGCCAGCTCGCCGAGCAGCTCCCCGCGTACGTCCGCGAACTGGGGTTCACCCATGTGGAGATGATGCCCGTCTCCGAGCACCCCTTCGGCGGCTCCTGGGGCTATCAGGTCACGGGCTTCTACGCTCCGACGTCCCGCCTGGGATCGCCCGACGACTTCCGCTTCCTCGTGGACGCGCTGCACCGCGCGGGGATCGGCGTCATCGTCGACTGGGTGCCCGCGCACTTCCCGCGCGACGACTGGGCGCTCGCCGAGTTCGACGGCCGCCCGCTGTACGAGCACGCCGACCCGCGGCGGGCCGCGCACCCGGACTGGGGCACCCTCGAATTCGACTACGGCCGGACCGAGGTGCGCAACTTCCTGGTCGCCAACGCCACGTACTGGTGCGAGGAGTTCCACATCGACGGGCTCCGGGTCGACGCGGTCGCCTCGATGCTCTACCTCGACTACTCGCGCGAGGACGGGGAGTGGTCGCCGAACGAGTACGGCGGCCGGGAGAACCCGGACGCCGTGGCCTTCCTCCAGGAGATGAACGCCACCGTCTACCGGCGCAACCCCGGCGTCGTCACCATCGCGGAGGAGTCCACCGCCTGGGACGGCGTCACCCGTGCCACGCACCATGTGGGCCCCGGCGGGTTCGGCGGTCTCGGCTTCGGGCTGAAGTGGAACATGGGCTGGATGCACGACTCGCTGGAGTACGTGTCGAAGGAGCCGGTGCACCGCAAGTACCACCACAACGAGATGACCTTCTCGATGGTGTACGCGTACAGCGAGAACTACGTCCTGCCGATCTCGCACGACGAGGTCGTGCACGGCAAGCAGGCACTGGTCAGCAAGATGCCGGGCGACTGGTGGCAGCAGCGCGCCAACCACCGCGCCTATCTCGGCTTCATGTGGGCCCACCCCGGCAAGCAACTGCTCTTCATGGGGCAGGAGTTCGCCCAGGGAGCCGAGTGGTCGGAGGGGCACGGACCGGACTGGTGGCTGCTCGACCCGTCGTACTCGGCGGAGAGCGACCACCGAGGCGTGCGGAACCTGGTGAGCGATCTGAACGCGGTGTACGGGGCGACGCCCGCGCTCTGGCAGCGGGACACGGCCCCGGAGGGCTTCAGCTGGATCGACGGCGGCGCCGCGGAGGACAACGCCTTCGCGTTCGTACGGTACGACGCGCAGGGCTCACCGCTGATCGCCGTCTCCCACTTCTCCCCGGTGGTCCGGCACGAGTACCGCATCGGGGTGCCGGACGGGCCGGAGGCGTGGGTGGAGGTCGTGAACACGGACGAGCTGCGCTACGGCGGCAGCGACGTACGCAACGAGGGACCGCTGAAGCCCGAGGCGGTGGCGGCGCACGGCAGGGACACCAGCATCACGCTGACACTCCCGCCGCTGGCGACGGTCTGGCTGCGGCCGGCCTGAGCGGGCGGCGCCGGACCGGGGCCGGCGGGGGCGCAACGCGCCCCCGCCGGCCCCGCGGCGGTGAAAGGGCTTTGCGCTCCCCGCGACCGCCGTGGATGCTGGTGTGCCGGAGGTGGGGAAGATGACCGATGTCGTGCTGAGGCTCTCGGCCCGCGATCTGGTGCACGCGGA
>NZ_SSBL01000027.1 GCF_004795105.1 Streptomyces sp. A0642
TTCAGATCCCCAGCGACGGCAGCCAGCGCGAACTGCGCGCCATCCTCGACTGGCTCGACGCCACCGGCATCGAAGCCGACGAACTCACCGTCCACACCCCCGACCTCGACGACGTCTTCTTCGCCCTCACCAGCTCCAGCGTGCCGAGCCAGACCGCCCAGACCGCCCAGACCGAGGAGACAGTCCGATGAGCACCCTCTCCCACACCGTCCGCGACTCCTCGACGATGCTGCGCCGCAACCTCCTGCACGCCCGGCGCTACCCCTCCCTCACCCTGAACCTGCTCCTCACCCCGATCATGCTGCTGCTGCTCTTCGTCTACATCTTCGGCGACGTCATGAGCACCGGCATCGGCGGCGCGGACCGCTCCGACTACATCGCCTACCTCGTTCCCGGCATTCTGATGATGACCATCGGATCCACCGTGATCGGAGCCGCGGTCTCCGTCTCCACCGACATGTCCGAGGGCCTCATCGCCCGCTTCCGCACGATGGCGATCTACCGCGGCTCGGTGATCGTCGGACACGTCGTCGGCAGCGTGCTGCAGGTGCTCGCCAGCCTGCTCCTCGTCGGGGCGGTCGCCGTGGCCATCGGGTTCCGGTCCACGGACGCCACCGCCCTGGAGTGGCTGGCCGCCTTCGGACTGCTCGCCCTCTTCGCCACGGCGCTCACCTGGATCGCGGTCGGGATGGGCATGGCCAGCCCGAACGCCGAGGCGGCCGGCAACATGGCGATGCCGCTGATCCTGCTCCCGCTCATCTCCAGCGCCTTCATCCCGGCCGACACGATGCCGGGCTGGTTCCGGCCCATCGCCGAGTACCAGCCCTTCACCCCGGCCATCGAAACCCTGCGCGGCCTGCTGCTCGGCACCGAGATCGGCAACAACGGGTGGATCGCGATCGTCTGGTGCGTGGGCCTCTCCGTGCTCGGCTACCGCTGGTCGATGGCCCAGTTCAACCGAGACCCGAAGTAAGCGCACGGGCTGTGTCCCACAGCTCGTCACGCTCCAGGGCGGCATACTCCGACATCGCGTCGGCGTACGCCGCCCGGTCGGCGTTCTCGGCCGCCCGCCGGGCACGGTCCGCCGACATCGTCGGCTGGAAGTCGCGCATCACCCGGAGGCGTTCGGCCAGGGCGAGCATCCGTACAGCCGTGACATCGCCGCCGTCCGAGGCGAGCCCCGCCAGACCGAGGGCGTGCAGCACCGTGCCGAACACCGGGAGCTGCCAGGGCGCGCCCACGGGGCCGGAAAGCAGTGTCTCCAGCCCCTTCCGCAGCCGGCCGAGAGGCTCCGCGACCAGCCCGAGACGGCCGGCGTGCGCATGCGCCGTCACCGCCGCCGACTGGATGTGCAGGGCCGACGGATCGAGCCAGAGGTCGTCGCCCTGGACCGCGCCCGCCTCGGACACCCGCTCCACGGCGTCGCGCCACAGGCCGAGGCCGACCTCCGACAGCCCGCGGGCGAGCGCGATCTCGGCGCGCCCGGCGAGGTCGGGCCGGTAGAAGGAATCCTGCTGCGGGGTGTTGTCGTGCTCCGCCTGCCGCAGCCAGTACTCGGCCTCCTCGGGATCGCCGCGCTGAAGGCAGGCGAGGACGAGGCTCCTGCGGATGAAGAGGTAGTCGTGCCCGTCGCCGAGCCGTGGCACCACCTCCAGCGTCGCCCGGAGGTGCTCGTACGCCTCTTCGCCCCGCCCCGTCCGCAGGCACAGCTCGCTGAGCCGGGAATGGCCCATGAGCTGCATGGACGGACTCTCGACGGGGGCCAGTTCGGTGAGTATCCGGCGGGCCGAGGCGAGCGCGCGGTCGATGTCGTGCTCGTACTCCCAGACGTATGTGGCGATGGACTCGGCGACGCCGGCGACCAGCGGTTCCTGGCTGTCGCAGAGCCCGCGCAACGTCTCGTGGCCGGGAGGCAGCATCTCGGGGACCGCGCCCAGCACGGTCGCGATGGCCCGCGGGAGCGTGTCCGGCGGAGCCGCGGGCAGCCGGCGGAGGGTGACGAGTTGCCGTACGGCGACCGGCCCGTTGGCCATGAACAGGCCCGCTGTGCACATCGCCGCGGCGGCGCGGGCGACTTCGACGTACGCGGGTTCGGGGTGGTAGTGCGAGAGGATCGGGCCGGTGTCCGAGGCGAGGGTGGCCAGGCGCGGGAAGCCGGAGTCGGTGGACCACAGGGCGGCGAGGACGGCGGTGAGGGCGGCGACGGTACGGGCGTCCTCGCGGGCCAGGGCGAGCCGCAGGGCGAGGACGAGATTGTCCTGCTCGGGCCTGATCCGCTCCCAGGCGGCGCGCGGCCGCCGGCTGAAGAACCAGTCGTGGTGCGTGACCCCGAAGCCCCGTGCCCAGGAGAGCAGCAGGCCGATGGCCGCCTCGTCCTCCCCCGCCTCCGCGCGGCGGGCCGCGCTGAACTCCCGTACCGTTTCCAGCATCCGGAACCGCACGCCGGCCGGGGTGTCGGCGGCGGTGAGCAGCGACTGATCGGTCAGTTGCTCCAGCAGGAACAGCGCGTCGTCGCCGAGGACGTGCTCCGCCGCCTCACCGCAGAAGCCGCCGGGGAAGACGGACAGCGTCCGCAGCGCCGCCCTGGCGTCCTCCGCGAGCAGGTTCCAGCTCCAGTCGACGACCGCGTGCAGGGTGCGGTGGCGCTCCGGGGCGTCCCGCGCCCCGCCGCGCAGGAGCGCGAACCGGTCGCCGAGGCGGCGGGCGATCTCCGGCACCGACAGCACCCGCACCCGTGCCGCCGCCAGTTCCACGGCGAGCGGCAGCCCTTCGAGGTGGCGGCACAGGTCGGCCACGGCGTCCGGGAGCAGTTCCACGCCGGGCCTTGCCGCCCTGGCCCGCTGGACGAACAGTTCGACGGCGGTGCCGGTGCCGAGTTCCGGCAGCGCGTACACCGCCTCGGAGGTGAGCCCCAGCGGGGCCCGGCTGGTGGCGAGCACCCGCAGGTTCTTCGACGACGAGACCAGGGCCTGCACGAGATCGGCGGCTCCGCCGATCACCTGCTCGCAGTTGTCGAGGACAAGGAGCGCGGGTCCGGAGCCGAGCACCCCGAGGATGCCGGCCACCGGGTCGGCCGCGGCCTGCCCGCTCATGGCTCCCGCCCCGAGCGCGGAGGCCACTTCCGCGGCCACGTCCGCGTCGGCGGTGACACCGGCGAGCGGCACGAAGTGCACCACGCGCTGTTCGGCCCGGCGGCAGACGGCATGCGAGAGCCGGGTCTTGCCGAGGCCGCCGGGACCGGCCACCGTCACGACGCGTGAGGTACGCAGGAGGTTCCGCACCGCCGCGATGTCCTCGTCCCGGCCGAGCAGCGGATTCGGCTCGTGCGGGACACCGTGCCTGACCGGCGGCGTCTCGCCGCGCAGCAGCTCGTGCTGTACGGCCTTGAGCGCCGCCCCCGGGTCGGTGCCGAGTTCGTCGCGGAGCTCGCCGCGGTAGGCCTCGTACCGGGTCAGCGCGGCCGACGGGCCCGTCGTCGCCGCCTCGCCGCGCAGCAGTTCGGCGAGCACCTCCTCGTCGCGCGGATGCGCGGAGGCGGCCGCGGCCAGCGGTCCGGCGGCCTCCGCATGCCTCCCTAGACGGGCGAGCGCGAGGGCCCGCGCGCGGACGAGGGCCTCCCGGACGGGGGCGCGCTCGGCGCGCAGCGCCGCCACGGGGTCGCCCTCGGCACCGGCCGTGTCCGGCGTGCCGGCCCACAGCGCGAGCCCGGCCTCGGCCGCCGCGAGCGATCCGGCGTGGTCCCCGGCCCTGGCCCGGTCCGCGCCGGCGGCGGCGTGCAGCAGCAGGGCGGAGGCGTCGACCTGGTCCTCGGCCAGGGCGAGCCGGTATCCGGTCGGCGTACTGACGATGACCTCGGCGCCCAGCAGCGACCGGGCCCTGGACACGAGGACCTGCACCGCCTTTCCGGGCCGCTCCGGCAGTTCGTCCGGCCACAGCCCTTCCACGAGCCGCCCGGTGCTGCAACCCGTGCGCAGGTCGCCCGCGAGGAGGGCGAGCAGACCGCGGAGCCTGGGCGCGGTGAGCTCCTGCCCCCGGTAGGCGACACGCGGAAGCAGGGTCAGGTCGGTGGTCACCCGTGCAGGTTAGCCAAGGCCCGGCCCGCGCAACTCCCCGCGGGCCGAACTCGGTTCGGCAGCTCGTCGGGCGACCCCGAGGTCACCGGAAGCGCCGCGCCGACCCGCTCCGACCGCCTCTCGACGGACGCGGGTTCCGTCCGGGGAGGGGCGCCTCCCCGGGTGCCGCACCCCGCAGGCACCGCTGCCCTCCGGGACCGATGGACGCACTCCACGTGCCGAACCGATGGGGCGGGCGGATCCTGGCGGGGGACGGCATGTCCGGTGCTGAGCCGCGTCCTTCTTCCGCAGGTCCGACCCCAGTCGTCACTCGAACGCCACACCCCCACGACAGACCCATCTCATATCTGAGATAGCCTTTCGGCATGTCAGATGACTACCTCGCACGTATCGGCAAGCTCATCCGTGACGCCCGTCAGCACCGGGGCTGGACACAGAGTCAGCTGGCCGAGGCGCTCGCCACCAGCCAGAGCGCCGTGAACCGCATTGAGCGCGGCAATCAAAATATCAGCCTTGAGATGATCGCGCGCATCGGCGAAGCGCTCGACAGCGAAATCGTGTCGCTCGGCTACGCCGGTCCCATGCACCTGCGGGTGGTCGGCGGCCGCCGGCTCTCCGGGGCGATCGACGTCAAGACCAGCAAGAACGCCTGTGTGGCGCTGCTCTGCGCCTCCCTGCTCAACAAGGGCCGTACGGTATTGCGCCGGGTGGCCAGGATCGAGGAGGTCTACCGCCTCCTGGAGGTGCTGAACTCCATCGGTGTGCGCGCCCGGTGGATCAACGACGGCACCGATCTGGAGATCGTCCCGCCGGCCCGGCTGGACATGGACGCCATCGACGCGGACGCCGCCCGCCGGACCCGGTCGATCATCATGTTCCTCGGCCCGCTGCTGCACCGCATGGACCAGTTCAAGCTGCCGTACGCGGGCGGCTGCGACCTCGGCACCCGGACGATCGAGCCGCACATGATCGCGCTGCGTCGTTTCGGCCTGGAGATCGCGGCGACCGAGGGCATCTACCACGCCCAGGTCAACCACTCCATCACCCCCGGCCGCCCCATCGTGCTGACCGAGCGCGGCGACACCGTGACCGAGAACGCGCTGCTGGCCGCCGCCCGGCACGACGGCACGACCGTCATCCGCAACGCGTCCTCCAACTACATGGTCCAGGACCTCTGCTTCTTCCTGGAGGCCCTCGGCGTACGGGTGGACGGCGTCGGCACGACGACGCTGACCGTGCACGGTGTGCCCAGCATCGACGTGGACGTCGACTACTCCCCCTCGGAGGACCCGGTCGAGGCGATGAGCCTGCTCGCCGCCGCCGTCGTGACGGAGTCCGAGCTGACGATCCGCCGCGTGCCGATCGAGTTCCTGGAGATCGAGCTCGCGGTCCTGGAGGAGATGGGCGTCGACTGCGCCCGCACGGCGGAGTACGCCGCCGACAACGGCCGCACCCGCCTGGTCGACCTGACGGTCCGCCCCTCCAAGCTGGAGGCGCCGATCGACAAAATCCACCCGATGCCGTTCCCCGGCCTCAACATCGACAACGTGCCCTTCTTCGCGGCCATCGCCGCCTCGGCGCACGGCCAGACGCTGATCCACGACTGGGTCTACGACAACCGTGCCATCTACCTCACCGACCTCAACCGCCTGGGCGGCCGCCTCCAGCTCCTGGACCCGCACCGCGTTCTGGTCGAGGGCCCGACGCGCTGGCGCGCGGCGGAGATGATGTGCCCGCCGGCCCTGCGGCCGGCCGTGGTGGTCCTGCTCGCGATGATGGCGGCCGAGGGGACCTCCGTACTGCGCAACGTGTATGTGATCAACCGCGGTTACGAGGAGCTGGCGGAGCGGCTGAACTCGGTGGGGGCGCAGATCGAGATCTTCCGGGACATCTGACGGGCGGGGTGTCGTGCCCCTTGAGGGCAAGGGGCACGACACCGCAACATGCCAGCTGACCTGCGGATATATACCTTCACAGCCCTCCACTGATCACTGTTGTTTTTCAGCACCTTGTGCAACGCACGTGCAAGATGATCTTGAATCGGTGACGGTACGTCAGAGAAGCCTGAGTGCCCATCAGCCTTCACGGAGGGTTGTCGCCGAAGTGGCCTCGCGACGTCCGATATCGGTCGTGTCACGCCGACCGCGTGTGGTCGACGAGGTGAACCGTCATCTGCCCGACGTCTCCGGCCTCGCGACGCAGCCCGGGGTCCGGCCGCGCATCCGAGTCCTCCGGCTGACCACTCGCCACGCAGCAGAGGACCCGCACCACGTGGGCGCGGGTCCTCTGTCGTAGACGGGCGCCGTGTCACGGGTTGAGCCTGCGCCCACCTCGTGGGAGCACCCGCCATGACGTCCGGGCCGGCGGGGTGTCGGGCCGCCCTACGATGAGCAGCGTGACAAGCCTTCGCGCCCCAGGCTCTGGCCCTCAGCACATAGCCGTGGGGACCGCCGAGACCCACCGACAGCTGACCGACTCCACCCACCTGATGCACTCCTCCGACATGCCCGTCTTCATTGCCTGGTACGCGAGCGTTGGTCGGCGGCCGCTGCTTGCTACCCCGGAGACTGTCACCGAGTACGTGGCGCACTTGACCGAAACCCCGTCGCCGAAGACCGGCCGCCCGCTCGCCCCTGGGTCCATCAATCGCGTGAGCTGGAGCCCTGGTAACCGTCCCGCACGCGACCGCCCCGTCAGAGACCGGCCCTCGCCAGCAGAGTCTTCAGCGCTCCCGGCTTGACCTTCTGCACGGACCGCACCTGGCCGAGTTCCAGCTCGTCCCGACTCACCGGGTCGGCGTACAGGGCATCCGTGGGGCCGGGCAGGAGGGTCACATCCACCCGATAGGAGAAGTCGGGGTCGTCGGGGTCCCCTTCCGGCTCTCCGTCGACCTCCGCCACCGCGGCGACCGCCGACTCGGGCTGACTGAAGAAGACCCATAGACGGTCCCCCGGGTTCATGCGGTTTCGTCGGCTGAGCCAGAGGTCCAGTGCGGGATCCTGATGGGCGAGGCGGCGCACGGTCTCCTTGTCGGACGGCTCCCCGTCGAGGGTGTCCTTGTTCGGATTCAGGATGTAGATCCAGTCCTGCACGGTCTCTCCCGTCGCCGTCGTGCACGCCGCCCGAGATCCGGCCTCGCGGTGCTGGCCCATCGTGCCAGCCCCCGTGGCGCACACGCAGGAGGTCGACCGACTTTTCCGGACGCGGAGACCACTGTGTCGCCGTCCGGCATCATGACCCCCATGACGAACGGGGTGGACGTGCGCACGGCTGCGGCCGAGTTCGACCGGAGCGCCGTGGCGGACGCCGCGTCGGCTGCCGAGGACGAGCGCAAGCAGGTGCTGTCCCAGTTTCCGTTGGAGGACTGGGCGGAGCTGCCGCTGGAGCGCTACGCCCTCGGACAGGCCGCGCCGCCCGGAGCGGGGCCGACATACTGCCGGCTGATGGAGTTCGGCACTCCGCACCTGGGCAGCATCAAGGGCGGAAGTGCCGCGAAGCACATCATGTACCACCACGTCTCCGGGGAGTGGCGGCTGGCCGCGCCCCTGCGTGGTATGGACCCACAGGACGCCTGGGCGGAACTGCGCGGACAGTTCGTCCGGGCTTTCGACACCCTCGGGTCAGGGGACTTCGAGGCGCTGGACGACCTCGAAGTACTGCGATACGGACCGACGTTGGTGACGAAGTCGCTGGCCACCTACTTCCCGCAGCACTTCCTGCCGATCTACGCGGGAGAGCACCTGCGCCGGTTCGTCGCCCTGCTGGGCGGTTCGACGCAAGGTGATGTTCCGGCCTGGGGGAGCAATCGTCGGCTGCTGGAACTGGTCCGCTCTCGCGTGGAGTTCGAGGGCTGGACCAGGCACGAAGTGATGCATTTCCTCTACGCGCACTTCGATCCGCGGTCCAAGCAGCGCACCGTCTGGAAGATCGCGCCCGGCGAGCGCGGCCGGCTGTGGGAGGAGTGCCGCGCGGGAGGAGTCATCCGGGTCGGATGGGACCAGCTCGGAGACCTCGGCCTCTACCAGAGCGACACCGATCTCAAGCAGGCCCTGGACAGGAACTGGCCCCGTAGGAGCGGGGGCAGCCTGACCCTCGCGCGCCGACTGATGGCCTTCCGTGACCTGGAGGATGGCGACCGGATCGTGGCCAACCGAGGTACGGACGAGGTCCTGGCCATCGGCACGGTCAACGGGAGTTACCGCTTCGAAGCGGACCGGCCCGAGTTCCAGCACGTCGTCTCCGTGGACTGGGATCTCTCGCACGCGCGGAAGCTGTCGGAACCGAAGCAGTGGCGGTCCACCTTCGCCAAGGTCGACCCGGCCCTCTTCGCGAGGCTCATCGCACCCCAGGGCGCTTCGGGTGTGGACGTGATCCGAGCACCGCAGACCACGCCGGTCGCGCTGCCCGAGGACGTACAGGCCGTGCTGGACGCTCTGGAGCGCAAGGGGCAAGTCATTCTCCACGGGCCGCCCGGTACGGGCAAGACACGCCTCGCACTCGGCGTCGCCCTCGCCCTGGACGGCCGCGCGGACGCGCTCGGTGCCGACGCCCGTCACCGTGGCCTTACACAAGCCGAGATGTTGCACGGCGACCGGGTCAGCATGGTCACCTTCCATCCCTCCTACGGTTACGAGGACTTCGTCGAGGGATTCAAACCGGACCTGAGCGCCACCGGCCCGGGACTCACCCTCGCGCTCACGGACGGCCTGTTCCACAGCCTGTGCAGCCGTGCCGCCGCCCATCCCGACCAGACGTTCCTGCTGGTCATCGACGAGATCAACCGCGGTGACCTACCGCGTATCTTCGGCGAGTTGATCACACTCCTCGAACTCGACAAGCGGAACCTTCCGGTCGCTCTGCCCGTCAGCAAGCGACGCTTCTCCGTCCCGCCGAACGTCCGGATCATCGGCACCATGAACACCGCCGACCGGAGCATCAGCCACCTGGACGCCGCGGTCCGCCGCCGCTTCGCCTTCCTGCCCGTAGGACCGGACCCGGACGCCGTCTCCGGAACGGTCGGCCCCCTGGACCTGGCCGCGTTCTTCGAGTCCCTCAACGGCCGTATCGCCCGTGATCTCGACGCGGACCACCAGATCGGGCATGCCTACCTGCTGCGCGACGGTGCGCCCATCGCCACCGAGGAGGACCTGGCCGCGGCCTTCCATCACGAGGTGGTCCCGCTCCTGGAGGACTACTGCCTCGGCCGGGCGGAACTGCTGCACCTCATCCTCGGCGACCTGGTCGACGCCGACACCGGACGTGCGCGCCTCATGTCGCCGCAGGATCTGGCGGACGCGCTGGCGACCGAGTTCACCAGCGGCGCTCCCGGCCCGGATGCCTGACCGCGTCCCGGTCCCTCTCGGTGAGTACGAGTCCGCCCCGCTGGAGCCCGGCCAACTCACTCCGCGGGACATAGACCGTCTGCAGGCCCTTCAGGCACGGGGCTGCCTCACCCTGAGCAGGGAGCGCACCGGCTGGCGCCTCAAGGCCGACGCGACCGTCGGCGTCCTGGTCCTGGACCGCGTCCGCGTGGTCATCTCCCCCAAGTTCGCCATTCCGGGAGAGCAGCTCATGAGCTGGCTCGCCTACGCCCTCGTTACGCCCGTCCCGGCGACGGCGAGGCGCTGGGCCACCGGCCCCGACGGTTACGCCGACCTGATTGCCGCCGCCCTGCTCGAACAGTGCGAGCGGCTGCTGCGGGAGGGCCTGCGCCGGGACTACGTACGCCGCCGAAGCGTCGACTCGGTGCTCCGGGGACGCCTGGACGTCGCCGCCCAGGCCACCCGGCGCTACGGGCAGCTGGACCAGCTACACATGCGCACCTTCGACCGGGAGGCGGACATCTGGGACAACCGCGTTCTGGGGAGCGCGCTGAAGGTGGCACTCGGTCCGACCACCAGCCCGGACCTGGCGCGCGCCCTGCACGACATCGCTGGCGCCTTCCCAGAGGCGCCGACCCCCGCAGCGGCGCTCCGCGCCCTGGACTGCACCCACTACACCCGCCTCAACGCCCGTTACCGCCACGCCCACACCTGGGCCCGCCTGCTGCTGCGCGGCGGGGGCGTGAGCGACCTGCTCGCCGACCAGGGCGCCACGGCGGACGGCGTCCTGCTCAGGATGCCCGCGCTCTGGGAAGCCGTCGTACGCCGTCTCGGCACCGAGGCCGTCGGCCCTCGCGGCGGCCACGCCGTACCCGGCGGAAACGGCGCCGGCATCATCGTCCGCGGAGACCTGGGCAACACCTCGACGTTCCGGCCCGACCTTCTGCTCAGCCTCCCGGCACGCGGCACGGCACACCGCAGATTGCTGCCGGTGGACGCCAAGTACAAGCGCTACGACCGGCACGGGGTGAGCGCGGACGACGTCCACCAGCTCCTTACCTACGGCGGCGGTTACGGGCCTGCCGAAGACCCGATCGCCGTCATCGTCCACCCCCGGACGGGCGGCAACGCCCAGCGCGTCCTCCGGGTGCGGGGCCCCAACGGCCTGTTGGGCACCGTCCATGTCCTCGGCGTCGACACCCGTACCACGCCGGAGCAGGCGACGGACTGGGTCAGTTCAGTACTCACTGAACACCCCTATTGACCGTGTGGCTCCCGCACCAAGATCTCCGCCTTTTCGTCCCGAACAGCCTCCACAAAGCCAATGAGCGTAAACGGAGTTGTGGGCGAAGAGCCCCTCACCGGAGCGATAACGCCACCGGTCATCACGTCATGGGCTCCCCTCCACGCAGGAACTTTCTCGATGGCCACACGTCTCGAGATGCGTACGCAAATTCGAACTTCAGCAGTTGCACAACTCCGTTGACACTGCTAACGCATTCTCGCCATGATCGATTACGGCAACATGGCACCCACCCGTGCGCCACGCACCTTCGTCGCAAGCTCTGCGGGCCCTGGCACTGCGCTTCGGGGGTCGCGAGCATCGGCCCCGCGCCGGTGGTGCGGCTGCGCAGGTCGAAGCGGGAGAGCCAGCCCACGGATCGCAGCAGGGTGACCACGATCTCCTGGTCGGCGCCGGTGGCAGTCTCCGTACCGGCGAGCGCCCGCATCTCGGGCAGGCCGGGGGCGAACAGGGCGGTACGGTCCGTGCCGCGTCCGACCGCGCCGATGCCCTGCACGGGGCGGAGCCGCACACGGCCTCGTGACCCCGCTTGGTGGGAAGCGGACTGAGGTCGGGGCGTACCGGCCGTTCGATCAGGCTCCACTGGCCGTCGCCCTTCCATGTGTCCGTTCCGACGGCGGTGGGGGCGTGGAAGCGCAGCCGGTGGTCGAGCGCCGTGTTGTCGAGGGAGATGTGCCAGCGCAACAGCGGGTCGCCGGTCCAGTGCTCGACCTCGATCCGGACCGGGACGGCGGTGGTCCGCTCGCTGCGGCTCTCGCGGTCGGAGGTGATCGCGACCGGCAGGTCGAGGACCCCGTCGAGTTCGAGGACGGTGCGCACGGCCGACGTGCGGGTGCGGGAGCCGACCAGCCGGGGGGTGATCACGCTGTCACGCAGGGGCGGGTCGTAGTTGTAGGTGTCGCCGCCGTCGGTGAGCAGTCCCAGGCCCGTGAGTTCGGTGCCGTCGGCACGGGTGAGGGGCAGCGAGGCGTTGTCCGCGGCGGTGAGGTGGCCGCCGCCGGGCGAGGGAATCGTACGGGCGTGGCCGCCAACACCGCCACGGCAGCGTTCAGTACGTCTTCTGGGACCGGCCCGTCGACCGCATCGCTCTCGCTCCTCCGGGGCCTGTCGCCCGTCGGGGCAATCTCTGCGTGTGCGAAACCAACGAGATGTTCGGGTCCAGGCGATCCCGCGCCATGGGTGATCTCCACGTGCGCGGAGAGGCTCCGCACCTGTGTCACTCGTAGACGGTCCGGCGCACGGCCGCTCCCGTAAGTGTTCGGATTGTCCGGGCTGCAGCGGATTCTGACGTCGTCCGCTCTGCGAAATGATCGCCCGAGACACAAGCGGCACCCTCGGCGGAGTCCAGGATGCCTGACCCGCTGAACGCACAAGCCCGTCGCCGGCAGACGGCAACGGGGCTCGCAGGATTGCAGGCGCGAACGTGTGGCTCGCGAGGGACTTTGCACCCACACCAGGTCGCGGACGAGCGACTGCGATCGCAGCCATCCCGCGCCACGACGCGTGCGGCTGTCGGAACTGCCGTCGCGCAGACCTTCGTAGGAATCCCCAGTGATCATGTCGGTGCCGGCCATGATCTGGGCTCCCGCGCTCGAACCCGCGACGACGGCCCCCCGCGCGAGCTTGGCACGGATGGCCGCCAGCACCTTGGAGTCGGTTTGGGCCTCGCCGTGCATCAGGCTGGTCACATAGCGGTACTGGTCACCGCCGCCGAGGAAGAACCCGGTCATGCCGTTGATCTGCTCGACAAGGCGGTCCGAGTCGGCGGCGGCGATGTGCTCGATGTCGACGGGGATCCACTGCGCGTCGGCCGCGCCGTGCCGAGTGAAGAGGTCGGCGCAGTAGGCGCCGTTGCAGGCGGGTTCGAGCAGGAGGCCGGATCACCGGCGTGGGGGTCCTGGCTCTCCGGTACGGAGGCGGGGGTCAGCACACCGATCCGTGCGTGGCCCTGAACCAGTAGGGCGCGCGCCCGGATACGCGGCGTCCCCGACATCACGGCAGCCAAAGCCGGATTACGGAAACCAGCAGGGCAATCGCGGGTCGGGTACCCGGTAAGGCGGGCCTCAGCCACGGAGAGCGCCGCGTGAGACCGCGGTTCGCCCTGACGTCCCGCCGGCCAGCGCCTTCCCGCATCGCCAGAAGGAGCCGACGCGCTGTTCGCAATGCTCCGGCGGCGTTGCCTCCCAGCAGCCCCACCCGCTCGACCGCCCCTGTCCGCCCACATGGGTACCCCTGGCCAGTAATGCTCCAGTAACGGCCTCCTCGTAGCGTCGCGAAAAAGTCCGCTCCCCGCCCCCTGTCCGAGGGCGGTGGAGGGCGGCCTCGTACCAGCCATGGAGGAGCACTCCCATGTACCTGCCCGGACCCCCGTGGCGCGGAACTGCAGCGTGGGCGGCGGCAGCCGCGGTAACCGCGGCTGTCTTCACCGGACCCGCCCCCGCCTTCGCGCAGCCGAACAGCACTGACAGATCCTCGGTCGGTATCGTCTCCGGCGCCGTCGAGGTCGACTCCGCCGTTCTGGACACTGTGGGGAAGGGCGAGGAGTCGACGTTCTTCGTCACGCTCAAGGCTCAGGCGAATCTGTCCACCGCGCGCAGGGGACGCACGCACGCGGACAAGGCGAAGTCCGCCTTCTCCGCGCTGCGCACCGAGGCCGCCCGCAGTCAGACCTCGATCCGGTCGTTCCTGGACAAGGCCAAGGTCGGCTACGAGCCGTACTGGATCGCCAACGCCGTCAAGGTGACCGGTGACGAGAAGCTCGTCGCCGAGCTCGCCACGCGCAGCGACGTGGCAAGCATCCGCCAGGAGCGCACCTACCAGCTGGACGAGCTGGAGCAGACGGCCGTCGACGGCCCCGCGTTGGACACCGCCGCCGACCCCGAGTGGGGCGTCAAGGACATCAAAGCCGATCAGGTCTGGTCCCAGTACGACGACCGTGGTGAAGGCATCGTCATCGCCAACGTCGATTCGGGTGTCCAGTTCGACCACCCTGCGCTGGTGGGCAATTACCGCGGCAATCTGGGCGACGGCACCTACAGCCATGATTACAACTGGTTCGACGCCACGGGCGAGTGCGGCACCTCCGGAAGCCCTTGCGACAACAACGGTCATGGCACGCACACCATGGGCACCATGGTCGGCGCCGACGGTGTGGGCGTCGCCCCCGGTGCGAAGTGGATCGCCGCCAAGGGCTGCGAGTCCAGCAGCTGTTCCGACTCCGCGCTGCTCGCCGCCGGCCAGTGGATCCTCGCGCCGACCGACCACAACGGGCTGAATCCGAAGCCCGAGCTGGCCCCGGACATCGTGAACAACTCCTGGGGCGGGGGTGACACGACCTTCTACCAGGACATCGTCGAGGCGTGGAACGCGGCTGGGATATTCGAGGCGTTCGCCGCAGGCAACGACGGCAACGGCACGACCTGCTCGACCGCGCACGCCCCGGGTTCCCAGGCCCCGGCGTACGGAGTCGGCGCGTACGATGTAAACGGCAAGATCGCCAACTTCTCCGGCTTCGGCCCTTCGCTGGTCGACGGCTCGGCCAAGCCGAACATCTCCGCCCCTGGCGTCAACATCCGCTCGACCTGGCCGGGCAACACGTACAAGGCCATCAACGGTACGTCGATGGCGACGCCGCACGTCGCCGGCGCCGCGGCCCTGCTGTGGTCCGCCGCGCCCTCACTCATCGGCAAGATCGACGAGACCCGGGCCCTCCTGAACGACGGCGCGATCGATGTCGACGACACCCACTGCGGTGGCTCGGCCGACATGAACAACGTATGGGGTGAGGGCAAGCTCGACATCCTCGCCTCGGTCGACCTGGCCCCGCGCAGCGCGGCCACCGTGACCGGCGCCGTCACCGACAAGGCGACCGGCAAGCCGCTGTCCGGCTTCACGGTCAAGGCCCAGGCCGGCACCGCCAGGCGTTCGGTCACGACGGCCGCCGATGGCACGTACAAGCTGAACCTGAACGCGGACACGTACACGGTCGAGGTCAGTGGTTACGGCTACGCGACCGCCACCGAGCAGGGCTTCACCGTCGCCACCGGCGAGCACGTCACGAAGAACGTGGCGCTCGGCGCGGTCCCGGCGCACGCGGTCTCCGGCACCGTTCTCGATGTCACCGGCAAGCCGCTGGCGGGCGCCACCGTGCGCATCGCCGACGCTCCGGTCTCCGCCGTGACGAGCGACTCCTCCGGCAGGTTCACCCTGCCCGAGGTCGCCGAGGGTTCGTACAGGCTCACGGCCTCACCCGCCGCCCCGATCCTGTGCAACGGCGCCTACGGCGCCGCCCTGACCGTCGACGGGAACGAAACAGTGACCGCCGCGCTCCCTGCCCGCACGGACGCCTCCGGCAACAGCTGTGCACCCGCGGCGTACTCCTGGATCGCCGGCACGACCAAGGTCGCCCTCTCCGGTGACGAGGACGTCAGGACCGTCGCCCTGCCCTTCCCGGTGAAGCTGTACGGCGTTTCCTACACGAGCGCGCACCTCACCACCAACGGTCTGGTGAACTTCCTCGAGCCGCGCCTCGGCGACTACACCAACACCGCGATTCCGGCGGCGGCCAAGCCCAACGGCATCGTGGCCCCCTTCTGGGACGACCTGGTCCTGGACAAGAAGTCGCGCGTCATGACCGCCACCACCGGTGCGGCCGGAGCGCGGAAGCTCGCCATCGTCTGGCAGGACGCGGCGTTCGCCTCCGCCACCACCACGCGGGTCACCTTCGAAGCCGTCTTCGATGAGGCCACCGGGGCGATCACCTTTCAGTACCAGGGCCTCGGCGGCGCCGCCGCCGAAGCCGGGTCGACCGCGACGGTCGGCATCGAGAACCAGTCCGGCTCGGACGCTCTGCAGTACTCGTTCAACGCGGGCGTCCTCAAGGACCAGTCCGCGATCCGCATCACGCAGGGGAGCATCTGATGAACACCACCCCCCGGCGGGCACTGAGGCTCGCCTCCGCCCTGGTTGCGGCCGGGCTCACGCTGAGCGCCGTACCCGCCGTCGCCATGGCCGATGACAGTCGGCTGCTGGTCCTGAGCGACAGCCAGGCCGAGAGCCTGGAGCAGCGCGCGCAGATCGACGCGTACGCGACCGCCGACTCGGCACCGGTCGGCACCGGGGAGACCACCGCGGCCGACTCCGGCAGCCACTCCTCGCTGGACGAGGAGACCGGCACCAGCGCGGCCGGGGTCGCGATCAACCCCAGGGCCACGCTGGAGGGCCACCGCGGTCTCGGCGTCACGACGGCCGTCGGTGGCTCGAAGAGCGACTACTTCTCGCTCCACAGCCTCGGCACGGTCCAGCGCCGCACCGAGGACGGCACCACCGTGTGGCGCCGCGACAACGCCTCGCTGTATGCGGACTGGCAGGTCACCCCGACCCGCGCGTACCAGGTCGAACCGAACCCGGCCCGCATCGTGATGGGCTTCAACGCGGTCAGCCCGTTCACCGCCGCCTCCGACCAGGGATACGCCACCGCTGATCTGACCGGCGACGGTGTGGACGACGTGGTGTTCACCGCGAGCGTCGGCATCACCCCGTACCGTCCGTTCACTTCGCCGGGCTCGACGCTGCCCAACGGCACGTTCGTGACCGTCCTGGACGGTAAAAGCGGCAAGACGCTGTGGAGCAAGCTCTACGCGGACGTCTTCAACGTCACCGTGGTCGGCAAAACGTTGATTGTCGCGGACAGCCCGTACTACAACCTCAACTCGCCCAGGACGCAGACGGCGACGCTGACCGGCATCCGGTTCTCGTACACGTCCGGCGCGCTCACCCCGACCGACACCTGGACACACGACACGGGCGCGCGCGTCAACGTCGCCTGGGGCGGCCTGGAGGACATCGGTGGTGGACTGCTGGCCGCCTCCTGGAACCAGCGCAAGACCAGCGCCACCGCCGCGTCCCGCAGTCGCACCCTGGTCCTGGACACCACGGACGGCCACCTGAAGTGGTCGACGGACAGTGCGCTCTACTCCCGCCAGCTGCATAGGGACGCCGCCCGTGGCCGGGTGGTCGCGCTGGAACAGTCGGACCTCTCCGACGGAATGCAGTACGCGCTGGCCGCGTACGACCCGGAGACCGGCGAGCGCACCACACTCGACACCCGGGCCAACGCGCTGCCGCTGGGCCTGACACTCGGCGACGTGCGGGGTGACCGCAGGCCCGAGTACCTGGTGAGCGAGTCGACACTCGACTCCGCTCTCTTCATCAACTCCAACTCCGTCCGGGCCCTGAACGGTTCGGACCCCTCCACCGTTCTCTGGTCCCACACCGTCAAGCGTGCCGAGGACAACTCCAAGGACGGCGGCGGCGCCTGGGGTATCAAGGTCGTCGACGGCAAGGTCATCGCGTCGTACCAGGTGGACGAGCACCGCGAGGATTCGGGCAACCCCGGCTCCAGCCGCGAGGCCGCGCTCACCGTACTGTCCGGCAACGACGGCGCCGTGCGATGGGAGCAGCGCGGTGTGGTCGCCTCGCAGCTCTACGCCCAGCCCGTCAGGATCTCGGGCGACTGGCGCATCCGGACGGTCGACACCGACCAGAACATCCGGACCTACAGCCTCGGCGGCACGCAGAAGGACATCCAGCCGCTCCAGGGCGACCTGTCCTCCGCGGTGGTGGTGGACGTCAACGGCGACAAGAAGAACGACTTGGTCCTTGGCGGTCAGTCCAACGGCGTCTGGGCCTACGACGGCCCCTCCCTGGTGGCCGGAAAGCCCGAACTGCTGTGGCAGTCCACGATGCCCGGCCAGATCCATCAACTGGCGAAGGCCGACACCAACGGCGACGGGCGCGACGAGATCGTGGTCGCCGCCGATAGCGCGGCCGTGGTCCTGCAGGCGCGCGACGGCAAGACGCTCTCGACCATCGACGGCAAGGGCCGGTTCATCCGCTCGGTGACCACGAGCGACCTCGACGCCGACCGCAAGGCCGAAGTCCTGGTGCCGACCGACAAGGTGCGCGCCTATACCGGCAGCGGCAAAGAGCTGTGGGAGTACGCGGCGCCGGCTGCGGCGGGCGACGTCGTCTTCTCGGACGTGACAGTGGCCGACGGCCGGGTACACACGCAGTACGCCAGCCGTGGCGCATACAACCTGGAGACGCCGGCCGTGGCCGCTCTCGCCCTGCGCGCCCGGGACGGGAAGCCGGAGTGGACGGCCGTCCCGAAGGCTCCCGAGGGAACGAACGGCAAGGTGAGCGGGGCGGTGCTTCTGAACGGCGTCTTCACGTCGCCCGAGATCCCGTTCGCCCACGGGCACGCGGTCGTGCACGCCTGGACGACCTACGACACCGCCCCCCGCACCTTCATGGAGATCCGCGACGCCCGCACCGGTGAGGTACTGCTCACCGACCTGACCGGCGGCATCTCCACGGTCGGCAACTGGTTCACCGGCCCCGAGGGACTGGTCCTGGCCGGTACCGCGAGCCTGCGGACCTACTCCGCGGACCAGAAGTACAAGATGTACACGCTGCCGACGCTGCAGTCGGCCGGGTTCGCCACCGGCCCGGACGGACGGCGGGTGCTGATCGCCGGCGTGGAGGCCGGCCTCTACGCCTACGACCCCGGCATCCTCGTCCAGAACCACAACTACCCGGCCGCGCTGGACTCGCTGACCCTGCAGGGTGCCCGGAACTTCTGCTCCGGCGACCTGGACGGTGACGGCAAGGACGAGGTCGTGTCGCTGAACTTCGACGAGTCCGGCTACGACCGGATGACGGAGCTCTCCGGAGCCCGCTACCTGCTGCAGAACAGCGGGATCCACCAGGCGACGATCACCACGCTCGACGCCTCCTGATCCCCGTCCCGAAGGACCGGTCAAGGCCCTCCGGCCGCAGGTCGGGGGGCCTTGACGGTGCCCGGGGCGAGTGGCGTTAAAGTGACTGCCCTCATGACCAGGGCATACGTGGACGACCAGGACCCCACCGGGTGTCCCCCACTGCTCCGTCTGTACCTTTTCGGCGGATTCCGAGTGGAACGCGACGGCGGCTCGCCGCTCGCCGCCAAGTGGCCCCGCCCCAGCGCCCGCGCCCTGGTCAAGCTTCTCGCCGTCTCTCCCGGCCACAGCCTCCACCGCGAGCAGGCCATGGAGATCTGCTGGCCGGACGCCGACGCCCAGGCGTCCCTCGGCAGTCTGCGGGTCGCCCTGCACGCCGCCCGCCGCGCCATCGAGCCGGAGCTGGCGCCCCGGGCCTCCTCGTCCTACCTGACCAGCGAGGGCACCCTGCTGCGGCTCGATCCGCGGACGGTGGTGATCGACGCCGATACCGCGGAGACCCTTGCCGAACGTGCGCTGGCCGGGGGGTCAACGGCCGAGCTGACCACCGCACTCGCGGCGTTCACCGGTGAGCTGCTGCCGGAGGACCGGTACGCCCCGTGGGCCGCGATCCGCCGCGAGGAACTGTCCGCGCTCCGTGATCGGGTGCGGCTCGCACTCGCGGAGGCGCATCTCGCGGAGAGCGAGACGGAGCTGGCCACCGAGGTGGCACTGCGCGCCCTGGCCGCCGCGCCCGCCGAGGAACGCGCGCACCGGGTCCTGATCGGCGCCTACCTGCGCCAGGGTCTGCGCCGGCAGGCCGTGCGCCAATACCACCTCTGCCGGGAAGCGCTGGACGCCGAACTCGGAGTACGCCCCGGGCCCGCGACCGAGCGACTGCATCTCCTCGCCCTGGACGCCGCGTCGGCCGTGGTGCCCGCCCACTCCGCTCCCGTGCTGCCCGCCGCGATCCGCACCCGGCCCGGCCCACCGCTGCGCGGCAGGGCCGAGGAGCTGGGCGCGCTGCTCGCCGCCGGCGGGCCGCCCGTGCGGCTGATCGGTGGCGAGGCAGGAGTGGGCAAGACACGGCTGACGGCAGAGGCGGCGCGGCGGGCAGCCGAGGCCGGGACGACCATCCTGTGGGGAGCGGGCCACGACGCCGAGGGTCACACACCTTACGGCGTTTTCGTCGAGGCTCTCGACGCCTGGCTCGCGGACCGACCCCCGTCCGAGCGGGCCGGAATCGGCGGAGAATATCCCGAACTCGCCTCGCTACTGCCCTCGTTGGGCCAGATCGGGGCGGCTGCGGAGCGCAGCCCCGAGGAGGAGCGCGACCGGTTGTTCCGGGCGGCGGCAGGACTGCTGGGCGATCTCGCGGTAGCCGCGCCCGTCCTGCTCGTCCTGGACGATCTGCACGCCGCCGACACAGGGTCGTACCAGTTGCTGAGCCATCTGGCCCGGCGTGCGGTGACCACACGGACGGACTGGCGTTTCGCCGTGACCTACCGTGCGGAGGAGCTGAGCGACGTGGACCCGCGGCGTACGGCACTGGACACGCTGGTGCGCCAAGGGCTCGCGCACCATGTGGAGTTGGGGCGACTGGGGCGTGCGGAGTGTCTGGCGATCGCTGAGGACGCGGGTGCGCGGACCGGGCTGGACCGGCTCTGGGAACTGTCGCTCGGCAATCCCCTGTTCGCCCTCGAGCTGGCCCGTACCCTCGACGAGGGCACCGATCCGGCCGAGCTCAGCGCCCCGGAGGGCGTACGGCAACTGGTCGCGGCGCGGCTGGCCCGGCTCGATCCAGCGGCGCGTCGCGTGGTCGAGGCGATATCGGTGGCGGGCGGAGGCACCGCGCTGTCCGAGGTGATGGATGTCGCCGGCCACGGGCTGCACCCGCCGCTCTCCGCCGCCGAGGCCGCTGATGCCGTGGACGCCGCGGTCCGGGCCTCGGTGGTGGAGGAGCGGCCGGTGGTGGTCGGCGGGCGGCCGCTTCCCGGCCTCATGTTCCGGCATCCGCTGGTGCGGCTGACCTGCTATGACGGGCTGTCCGCCGCCCGCCGCAGGCAGTTGCACTCGGCGTACGCGGAAGCGGTACTGCGTCGCAGGCCGGACGCGGTCGACACCCTTGCCTCGCACCTGTCGCGCGCCGACGATCCGCGCGCCACCCGGTACCTGCGGCAGGCCGCCGAGCGGGCCGCCGCGGTCTGCGCCAATGACACGGCCGACCGCTACTACGTCGAACTGACCGCCCGCCTGGACGCGTTGGCCGCCGACGCCGCGCAGGCCCGGATCGAGCGGGGCGCCGTACTGCGCCGTATGGCCCGCTACCGGGAAGCGGCCGAGGTGCTGCGCGAGGCACTGGATGACATGGTCCGGCGAGGTGACCGGAACGGGCAGGTACTGGCCGCCGCGAGGCTGGCCGAAGTCCTCGTGAAGCACCGCTCGACCGACGAGGCCGAGGAGCTCATGCGTACCTACCCGCCCCAGCCGCAGACACCGCCGCTGACCGCGGCAACCCACCACCTGGCGGCGGGGGTGCTCCAGTTCGTCGCCGGACGGTACGAAGAGGCGCATGCCTCGGCCTGCACCGCGCAGCAGGCCGCCGACGCCATTCCCGGCAGCGGACGGCGCGGGCTGCTGGCCCGCGCCCTGGGGCTCCAGGCCACGTCTCTGGGACTGGCGGGACGGCTGGCCGAGGCACGGCCGGCGGCCGACCTGGCGCTGCCTCACGCGGAGGCGTACGGCGACCGTGAACTCCTCGTCACGGTCCTGTCGGTGCAACGGGAGCACGCCCGGCGCTCGGGCCACCTCGACGAGGCCGTCACAACCGGGCAGCGGGCGCTGCGCCTGGCCGAGCACACGGGAGACCCGACGGCGATCGCCTTCGAGCGCGCCAACCTGGCGGAATTGCACCTTCTGCTGAGGGAGTTCACCGAGGCGGACCGATCCGCCAGGGCCGCGGTGCGTGAGACGGGCGGGCGTGACGAGTGGTGCACCCCCTACGCCCTGGTCGCTCTCGCCCGGGTCCTCATCAGGACCGGCGAGCCGGGTGCCGAGGAGCTGCTGGCCCGTGCGAAGGAGGTCGCAGGCGCCCAGGGCGACCAGCAAGCCGTGCACGAGGTTCGGACCGCGCAGGCCGAGCTGCTCATACGAGGAGGGCGCCCGGCCGAGGCGCTCACGCTGCTGGGTCACGGCAGCGGACCCGGCGCCGCGCATCTGGCTGCCTGGGCCGAACTGTTGTCGGGGCAACCCGAGCGGGCCGCCGGACAGGCGGCCGAGGAGACCGCACGCGCCGAGCGGGCGGGCGAACGCCTCTCCGAATCGGAAGCACGTACGGTGCACGCCGCCGCGCTCATGGCCCTGGGCCGGCGACGGGAGGCCATGGAAGAGTTCGACAGGGCCGAGGCCCTCGCCGCGGAACTCCACTATCCGGCAGGCGCGTTCAGGGCGGCACAGGCCCGCAGCCTGGACTTCGGCTCATAGCCGCTCTCTCCGGCACCGACACGTTCGTATTCCCGGCGGAGTTCAGCCCGCCAGCCCACTGATCGAGTCCCCGAGGTACTTGGCCCCGAGGATGATCAGGACCGTGGTCATGATGGCCGCGTTGTGGGCGGCCATCCACGCCTTCCATTCGCCGAGCACCTTCGCCGACTTCGCACCCCCCAGGAGATAGACGCCGAGCGGCAGCACAGTGCACAGGGACGCGATCAGCACCATGAGGACGGCTGCTACCGCCTTGCCGCCGACCGAGGCCGTGCTGGAGGCGATGGAGACCGCGCCGCCGACGGCGAGGACCAGGTTCTTGGGGTTGGCGACGGCAAGGGCGGCCGCCAGGCCGGCCGCCTTGCCCGGGGTGAAGCTGTCGATCGCCTTCATCCAGCCCGGGGACTCGGACGCATGTCCCTCCCTCGGCCTGCCCTTCCACTGCTTGACCCCCATGAGCAGGAACAACACGCCGAGCCCCAGCTTCAGCCAGAGGGTCCAGGAAGCCGGCCCGCCGTCGCCCCCCGAGGCATCCCCGCCGGAGCCGGCGAGCACGACCGCCGTGACGACCACAGCGAGCGAGACCACCCAGCCCCCTGTGAAGGCGATGCCGTTGTGCCGGCCCTTGGGCGTGGCCAGCATGAGAATCACCGCGATCAGCGGCAGGGGACTGATGGCGATGCCGACGGCGGAGGCGAGCATCTGTCCGATGGCGTCGCCCATGACGCGTCACCCCCTCGCTACGATGCGCGGCAACTGGTAGGTCCCGTCAAGGACGGACTGCCCCGGCGTGTACAGGCGGATCATGGGCCGGAAGTCGCCTTCCGGGGCGGGCAGCCAGTTCGCCGCGCCGTCAAGGTCGTCCGGCCGCTCCCGCTGGATGACGACGGTCAGCGAACCGTCCTCGGCGTACACCAGGCCAGGGGTGCGGTCGCCGAGCGAGTACCGGCCGGCCGGGTTGTCGACCAGGTAGTAGTCGGGGGTGCTGTACATGGTCACCGACCAGAACGACTCGACAGGCGGTGGCTGCTCGAAGCGCAGGGAGTAGGACCGGGATCCGTTGAGCTGCTTGCCGTCGGCGTCGGTGAAGGTGTGCGCGTACACCGCCTCGTAGCCGTGGTTGCCCCAGAGCGCGGCGCGTGCCGCGGCTGCCCGCACCAGGTAGGACGCCCTCCGGTCGGCGATCCGCCACTGCGGGGAGTTGATCGTCCCGATGCCGAAGTGGTCGAGGTTGTAGTCGAACAAGTGGGGGTTCATCTCCCAGGCGCCCGGGGGGTGTTCATCGTCGGCGGGCGGCTTCGACGCGGCCTCGACGCGCGCCTTCCCTGACACCGCCCCCTCGGTGAGTGCCTTGACGAGAGTGGGGTCGGCGTTCACGTACGGCGACGGACCCTCTTCGAGGAGGCCCAGTGGCTGGAAGCGCTCCTGGTGCTCCTGGTCGGGGCCGGCCGGTGGGTAGGCCGCCATCCAGACCCGGAGTTGCTCGAAGAAGCGCAGTTTCTCGGACACGTCGGGCTCCGGCTTCGGCAGACCTGTGCCATGAGTTTCCTGGTTCAGCGGAGTGAGGGTGAGCTGTTGTTGCAAGGCCCGCACCCGGGGCATGTCCTGGGGGCCGTCACAGGCATTGCGGCCGACGATCGAGATGACCGCGGTCGGGGCATCGATCACCCCGCGCACCCCGTCAGGTGCGGCGCCCGCCCAGCCGGGCGGGACGACGAGCCAGTCACCCGCTTCCGTCCCGGTGGCGCGCTGTCCCAGGTACGCGAAGTTGTTGCTCCACACGTCCACGAACTGCAGGACGTAGTACACGCCGGCGGTGTCCGGGACGTGAAGCACGACCGGGCCGCCGGAGAGGTCGACCTGGGCGATCGAGTAGACGGTGTCGTTGTTCACCGAGACGAAGTGGGCGTCCGGGGTCGCCAATTTGGTGGAGTGCCCGAACCGGTTGAAGGGGGTGGGCGGCAGCGAGCCGAAGCCCTTGTGCATGAACGCGGAGATCATCGACACGTCGAAGACGAGTGGGTAGCCGTAGACGTACGCGTCTGCGGCCAGGTCGGCGAGGTTGTCGGTCCGGCTGGTCACGGCAGGCTCCTTCAGCGGTCGGCGCTCAGGGCGGGCAGCGTCCAGGAGCCGTCGAGGACCGAAGCCTCGGGGCCGTAGACGCGAATGGCGATGGTGAAGGGGCCGTTGGGGGCAGGCAGCCAGTTGGCCGCTCGCTTCGGGTCCTTCGGCCGGTCCTTGGCGATGTAGAGGGTCAGGCCGCCGTCGTCGTCGTGAACCAGACCGGGGGTGCGGTCGCCGATCGAGTACCGGCCGATGGGGTTGTCGACCAGCAGCCGCTCGGGCAGCCGGTAGATGGTCGCCGACCAGAAGTACCGCGCCGGCGGCAGCGCCCCGTGAGCGAAGTGGATGACGTGGTCGTGCGTCGCGGCGTTCGGTGGCCGGTTGCCCAGGTCGTCCTGGACCCAGCCCGCGTACCACGCCTCGGCGGCCGGCAGACCGTACAGGCCCTTGTCGACGCCGACCGCCCGGGTCAGATAGTCGGTGCCGTGCTCGGCACGGGTACCGAACCAGTGGGTGGAGTCGACCGCGTCCTTCTTCGCCTCGTCGAGCCGGGCGCGGGCGTCCGCGATGCCCTGCTCGACCGCGGACCGAATCTCGGGGGCCAGCCCGGCGGGCTCGAACTCGCCGCTGCCCGTGACCCCGAGCGACGCGGCGAGCCGGTCCCGCAGGGAGCGTTCGGTGTCGAGTACCGGAAAGAACTGGAGCAGGAAGTCCAGCAGGGTGAAGAACTCGACGGTCCCGAGGTCCTCCTCCCGCCAGACGGGCCACACCGGCTCGTCGACCGGGTGCGGCGCGGCCGAGCCGGTGAACTCCGACAACGGGCGCAGCCGGTACCCCGCCTGGATCTCCCGCAGGGCCGCTACGTCATCGGGTCCGGCCAGGTACGTGCGGCCCAGAATCCCGACGAGGAAGGTGTCGGCCCGCAGCACACCCGCGATGCCCTGTGGGACCTCACCGTCCCAGCCGGGCCCGGCGATCAGATGGTCGCCCGCCTCCGGGCCGGTCGTACGGGCACCGATGTATCCGACGTACGAGGTGTCCAGATCGTGCACCGGCAGCACGTAGTACCGGTCCACGGCAGGCACCGACACCACCCACGGCTCGGCCCGCAGGTCGAGCCACGCCCACGAGTACGGGGTGTCGTTGTTCGGCGTCACCACGTCCGTATTGGCCGGAGTGAACGGCTCCGAGTAGTGCCTGAACCGCCCGAACCCTCCCACGTACCGGGGGTCCTCCGGGTCGATCGCCTGAGGGTACATCGTTCGGTAGTTCTCCAGGAGCGCGAATCCCCAGGTCCAGCCCTCTGCCGCGGCCTTCCGCGCCTCGTCGGCACTCACCTCAGGCACGTCACCCCTCCTCACCTATTGCTCGCATACCAGCCCAAAATTTTCACGTAACGGATCAATGCGCATCCGCAGCCCGTCGGGCCAGCAGCTGCCGTGCACCGCCTCAGGTGGGTGCTGCCGCACGTAACCGGATCGACGGTTCACCTGTTCGGGTTACTGCATGCGCGCCCGGCCGGACGAGAAGGCGTAATGAACTGGACGCCGGGTCGGAGGGAGCCAGCCATGGGGCACGCGACGAACACAGCTGCGGAGGTAACCACATGAGCACCAGGCAGCGTCGCCGAGACCTGCGGGTGCCCAGCTGGATGAGGAACTACCGCAAGGGGCTGCTGCGCGGCGACATGCTCGGGGCACTGACGGCGTGGGCCCTGATCGTCCCCGAGAGTGTCGCGTACGCGCAGATCGCCGGCGTGCCTCCGCAGAACGCGTTCTACGCCGCGCCGGTGGCTCTGCTGGTGTATGCGCTGTTCGGGCGCTCCAACTTCCTCATCATCGGCGCGACATCGGCGGCGGCTGTCCTGTCCGCCGCCGCGGTGTCCGAGATCAGCGGCGACCCCAAGGACGCCGTCGGGCTGTCGGCCGCTCTCGCGGTCATCGTCGGCGTGGTCCTGCTCGTCGCCGGCGTCGCCCGTCTCGGGTTCCTCACCAACTTCCTCGCCGAGCCCGCCCTGGTCGGCTTTCTGTTCGGGATGGCGCTGACGATCGTCGTCCGCCAGGGCGCCAAACTCGTCGGCGTCTCCAGCGGGGACGGCAACTTCTTCGAGCGGCTGTGGACCCTCCTGAGCAGGGCGCCGGACTGGTCGCTCGCCACACTCGGCGTCGGAGCGGCCTCACTGGCACTGCTGTTCCTGCTCGAACGGTTCGTGCCCCGCCTCCCCGCCGCGCTGATGGTGCTCGTCCTGGGACTCCTCCTGTCCGCGGCGCTGGGCCTGAAGGACCACGGCGTGGACGTCGTCGGAAAGATCCCCTCGGCCGTCCCGGTTCCGCATCTGCCGGGCATCCCGGCCGAGGACTGGATCGCCCTGGCCACGGGTGCGCTCGGCGTCGCCCTGGTGGTCTTCGCCGAAGCGTTCAGCATCGCCAACCGCTTCGCCCGCGAGCACGGCCAGGAGGTCGACGCCGACCGGGAGATGACCGCGGTCGGCCTCAGTAACATCGCCGTCGGCCTGGTCCGGGGCTTCGTCGTCTCGGGCAGCGCGTCGCGCAGCGCCGCCGCGACCGGTGCGGGCGGCCGTACCCCGCTGGTGTCCCTGATCGCCGCCGCCCTGATCCTGCTGACCGGGGCCTTCCTCACACCGCTCTTCACCGACCTGCCCGAGCCGGTCCTCGGTGCCATCGTGATCGTGGCCGTACGCGGCTTCATGAGGGTGGGCGAACTGCGGCGCTACGCGGCCTGCGACCGGCGCAGTCTGTGGGTGGCGCTCACCGCTCTGATCGGGGTGCTGCTCTTCGACCTGCTGCCCGGGCTGCTCCTCGCCGTGGCGCTGTCCCTCGTCCTGTTCATCGCCGCGGCCAGCCGCCGCGATGTCGCGGTCCTCGGGCGCTTGCCCGGAACCCGGCTGTACGCCGACACCGCACATCACCCGGACGCCGCCACGACCCCCGGCGTACTCGCCGTGCGGCCCGACGGAAGCCTGTTCTTCGGCAACGTCAACCGCGTCCGCCTCGCCGTCCGCGACCAGGTCGCGCGCTCCACTCCTCCCCCGCGAGCCGTCGTCCTGGACCTGACCGGCAGCTACCGCCTCGGGATCCCCGTCCTCGACGCACTCGACGAGCTGCGAGAGGAACTGGCCAGGAAGGACATCGCCCTGCACCTGGCTCATGTCCGGGCACGCGCCGAACAAGACCTGGCCCGGCACGCCCTGGCGGACCGCCTCGGCCCGCGGGGCCGCCACCCCACCGTGGACGACGCCGCCTCGGCGGCGACCGTCGGACCGGTGTGAGGCAGGAACCCGCGCTGCCGGGCGTGGCAGGGCGCCACTCAGTGACTGACGACAACGCCGGTGGAGGCGAGTTCCGGGACACCGAGGCGCCCGGCGTCCCTTTCCGGGCGCATGAACAGGGCAGCCAGGATGCCGGTGATCAACAGCAGGGCGGCGGTGACGAGCCAGCCGTTCTCGTAGCCTGCCGGCGCTGTCGCCGCACTGTCCACGATCCGGCCGAGTACCAGGGGCGACACCACGCCCCCCAGGCTGAACACCGCCACGAGGGCGCCGAGTACGACTCCGCGCTGGGAGGGCGGCGTGATCCGGGCAATCGCCGTCTGCGCAACAGTGATCATGACCAGGGCGACCGCCATGGGGCCGAACATCATCGGGACCTTGATCCATAGCGCGTCGACGGTGGCGAACACGGTCACCGCGCCCGCCGAGGCCACCAGCAGCAGAGCGGCACCGGCGCCGGCCGGCAGCCTTCCTCCGGTGCCGCGCCGGGCGGCCCGGCGGGCCAGCAGCCCGTGCGCCAGCAGGACCACACCGTTGGCCACAGCTCCCCCGCCGACCGCGGCACCGGCCTGCCCGAGGTCCCAGCCCACCACCGTCTGGAGATAGTCCGGCAGCCACGTCAGCTTGGCGCTCATCACCCAGTAGGCCGCGAACGCACCCAGGGCCGCGGTGATGAACGTGCCGGAGAGGAAGACCGCCCGCAGCGGTACTTCCGCGGCCTCGGATTCCGCGTCGGCCGCACGTGCCGCACGGCCTACGGGCGGGGCCAGCGGCCCTTCCTTGCCCTTGGCGGCCCAGACCGCCGCCCACGACAGTCCCGCGATGCCCGCCGCCCCGAAGGCCCAGCGCCAGCCGAAGTGGGAGATCACCGCCCCGAGGGTGGGTGCTGCCACCGCGACGCCGGCCGCCGCGCCCACCATGAGGATGGCCGTGGGCAGGGTGCGCTCCCGCTGCTCGAACCAGCCGTGCGCATGGTGGACCGCCACCGGCGCCGCGGGCCCCTCGGCGATGCCGAGCAGCACCCTCGTGACGATCAGTGTCCCGAAACCCGCAGCACCCCAGAGCATCGGCAGCTGGGTGACCGACCAGAGCAGGCCCATCATGAGGAGCAGCACCGATGTGCGCACCTTGCGGGTCAGGAACGAAACGCCCAGCGCGGACAGCGAGAAGAGGCTGAAGAAGGCGGCCTGGGCCACGCCGAACTCCTGGCGGCTGAGTCCGAACTCCTTCATGATCTCCGGTCCGGCGAGCCCCAGGACGGCCTTGTCTGCGAAGTTCACCACCATGAACGCCAGCAGGAGCCAGGTGGTCGCCCATGCCTGCCGACCGCCGGGTGCCGGATCTGCCGGGACCGTACGCCGCGCCGCGACGGTGACTGCTTTCACGGTCGCACCTCTTGCTCGGCACCGGCGTCCGCGGGGGCGCCGCATCCGCAGCTGTCGTCGTCGACGACGCCCACGCTGATGGCTCCTGCGGCCCGTCGCCGCCCCTCGTCACTGCGCGTCAGTTCGGTGGCGACGTCCGTGCCCGCCGCCACGGCGGCGGATTCGGCCGCCGCCCAGTTGAAGACGCCGCGCGCCATCGTCGAGGTCTCGCGCTCGGCCCGGCGCGCGAAGACCTCGGCCCGGATCCGGGCGACTTCGCGGTCGGCCGGTGCGGCCAGCGCGGCGGTCTCGGCCAGGTGCGCCGCCAGCCGCAGCTCCCCGCGGCCGAGCAACTGCTCCGCCCGGTCCGCCAGCGCCTGCGCACCACCCGCCGCGTCGGCGAGTTCGGCGGCCAGCGCGGATTCGGGGGCGGGCTTGAGGTTCGCCGGGTTCTGGTCGTACCAGCCGCCCCACAGGCGCCACAGGTTCCGGACGACGAACTCCGGCTCGTCGTAGGCCGGGTGAAGATACGGCTTGTCCAAAAGGCCCGGCGGAACCTTCACACCGTGCAGCACCTCGTCAAGACGCGCGCCGGCGTTCATCAGGTCCCTCGTCTGGTCGCACAGGGACTCCAGGAGCTCCGCCGTGTCACCGAGTGCCTGACTGATACGACCGTTGCCCAGGATCGGCACACCGTGCCCGGGGAGCAGCACCTCCGCTCCGAGGTCCTGCATGTCGCGCAGTGCCTTCGCCCATTCCACCGGGTAGCGCTGCACCTTCTGCGGGTTGCCGGCGTTCGGCGAGTTCCAGATGAACAGGTCGCCCGTGCACAGGGTCCGCAGCTCTGGGATCCACACATAAGTGTGGTCGTCCGTCTCACCGCGGGCGTGCACCAGCTCGAAGGTCAGGTCCCCCCTGCGCACGGTCAGCCGATCGCGGTAGGTCGTGTCCGGGTAGCGGTACTCCTCCGGCCACACCAGGGAGGGCACGCCGAACTGCCTCCGGTTGATCCACGTGTTGTAACCGGCCGTCTCCCGGTAGCGGTCGAAACGCGCAGCCACCGCCTCGTGCGCGACGACCTCGGGGCGCCCCGAGCCGGCCTCGGCTGCCTCCCTGTCGAAGGGCCCCACGCCGAAGACGTGATCCACATGGCCATGCGTGTACACGACCGTGCTCACCGGCGCCGACGAGTGGCCGCGGACCGACTCGTGGAGCTGGGACGCGGTACGGAAGTCGCCCGAGTCGATCAGCACCAGGCCGTCCCCGGTGTCGAACACCGCCACGTTCGCGAAGGCGGGGAAGAACCCGGTCCGCTCACCGACGTGCACGAGACCGCCGTCGGCAAAGGCCCCCGTGAAGTGTGCCAGCAGTGACTCCTCGCCGGCCCAGACCTGGTCCGCGTACGCCATGTAACCGCTGGAATTGTGTTCCGTCATAGTGTCCGACTCCTCCTACGTCACGCTGGAGGCCACCCTTCCTGCCCCCTGCGGTGGCCCGCTGATCTCCGTAGAGTCTGCGTCGCGGCCTGCCGGGGGGACATCCGCCGCTTTCACAAGAAAACGCCGCTTAGACTGTGACAGATCACAGCCGAGCACGGAGGATCGCCCCGGTGCCGAACGTTCCACCATCCGAAGCCCACGGCGCGTATCCGGCGCTGTCGCCCGCCGCGCAGGCACTCGCCGCCCGGTGCGAGAGCCGCGTCAACGAGCTCGCCCGCCGCATGGCCCGCGAGACCTTCGAACAGTTGCCCGGGTACAACGAGCTCCCCGCCGATGTGAAGGACGTGGAGATCGCCGCCACAGTCCGCAACGGACTGCGCCTCTTCCTGCGCCGCGTACGCGACACCCAGGGCCGCGCCGGGGACTACAGCCTCTTCCGCGAACGCGCCGCCCAGCGCGCCGACGAAGGCATGCCCCTGCACACGCTTCTGCGCAGTCACTCCACGGGCGTCTACGTCCTGTGGCAAACGCTCAGGGACGAAGCCGCCATCGGAGAGGAAGGCGCGCTCATCGAGCTCGTCGACTTCCTCCTGCGCGGCCACGAAGCCATCATCGGCGCCGTGGCCGAGACCTACCTCGATGAACAGGCCGCGCTCTTCACCGAACGACGTGAGCACCACCGCTCACTCGTACGCGGGCTGCTGGACGGTTCCCTGCCCCCGGCGCGGGCCTTCGAGGAACTGGGCCTCGACGGGCCCTCTCTCGTCGTTCACCTGCATGTACCTCGCGGTCTGGACCCGGCGGCCTCGGCCGTCGCGGACCGCCGCCAGGTCCGCCGCATGCAGACCGTGCTCGACCGCGCACTCGGCACCGAGGCGGCGTCGCTGCTCAGCGTCGACGGAGGTCACGTCATCGCTCCGCAGCAGGCCGACGACACGGACGGCACCCGTGCCTGCGAGGAGCTGTCAACCCGGCTCCGGCAGGTCTGCGGCCTCGATGTGCGATGTGCCGCCGTCACCGCTGCGAGTCCCCAGGACGTCCCGGTTGCTGCCAGGACCGCCACCGACATCGTCCGGGTCGCCCGCGCCTGCGGACGACCCGCCGGCCCGCACCGTATGGACGACATCCTGCTGGAGTACCACCTCTCGCGCCGCGACGAGAGCAGCGACCGCATCGCCGCCCTTCTCGACCCTGTCGGAGACCGGCCCGAACTCATCGAGACCCTGCGCGTCCACCTCGAACATCGCCACGACCGGCGCAGCACCGCCCGCCGCCTCGGGCTGCACCCCAACACCGTGGACAACCGACTGGCCAGAATCACCGAACTCACCGGCCTCGATATCTCCTCTCCGCACGGAAACGCTCTGGCACTGGCCGCACTGCTGCTGCGCGGCAACGTGCCGGCGTGACAGCAGTCGCACCACCAGCTCGGCCGCCGTCGGCGTAGATCACCTCGCTCGGGTGGAAAGCGCGCGGCGAGTTACGGCGCCGTTACTCCGTGGCGGCCGTGGCAGAGGCGAGGTTGAGGAGGCGTCCTTGTCGCGTGAGGCTTGGGGCTCACCCTGACGAGAGACAGGAGGCACCATGCTGGAAGCCCTCGGACTCACCGACGACGAGGCGGAACTGTATGTCGCCCTGGTGCGCTCCGGCCCCTCCCCGACCGATGAGTTCGACCGTCTTCCGGGGCTGCCCGACCTCCCCGGGGCGGTGGTGAGCGGGGCACTGGAGGGACTGGTCGCGAAAGGGCTGCTCACCCGGACTGCCGGAGAACCCGCCCAGCTCATCCCGTCCCCGCCGGACGTCGCCGGGGAGGTTCTGCTGCTGCGCCGCATGCAGGAACTCCACCTGGCCCGGGCTGCCATGGGGCGGCTGTCCGCCGAGTACCACAGGAGCCCGAAGGACGGGCTGGGGCGCGCGTCGGTCGAGTTCACGGACGGGGCGGCCGTCGCCCAACGCGCCGACCAGATGCAGCGCGGGGCCCGCGAAGAGGTCCTCATCTTCGACATGCCGCCCTACGTGTCCTCCGCCGAGGACGGCACCGCGCTGGGCAACGACTGTGAGATGGACCGACTGGCCGCGGGAGTCCGCTACCGGACCGTCTATGACCAGTTGTCCATCGAACAGCCCGGAGGTCTCAACCGGATCAGGCGTTACATCGATGCCGGCGAGGGCGCCCGCGCGAGGCCGCGGCTGCCGCTGAAGATGCTCATCGTGGATCGCAGGCTCGGCATAGTGCCCGCCCTCCCCATGAACACGGAACACACCGAGGGGTCCGCGCTCATCCACCCCAGCCCGCTCCTGGACGGACTCATCGGCCTCTTCGAGCAGACCTGGAACAGCGCGCTGCCCCTCGATCTCGTGCGCGACGGCGATCGGGCCGGGCACGAGCTCGACGAGACCGAGGCCCGGGTGCTCACGCTGCTGCTCAGCGGTCTCACCGACGAGGTGATAGCCCGCCAGATGGGTGTGGGGCGACGGACCGTACTGCGCCGGGCGCGCCATCTCATGGACCGGGCGGGCGTCGTCACGCGGATGCAGCTGGGATGGTACGCCGCGCAGCACGGCTGGATCGCACCGAGCGACGGGGCCGCCGGCGTAGGGCGTAAAACGTCTGGTCAGAGTGTCGGCGGCGCATAGGTGCCGTTGTCGCCAAAGCGCACCCGATACGTCTTCTTCCTCCTTCTTCCACGCCGGTAGCGTCCGGCACACGCACCGAATCCGGCATCGCGTGTGCCGTCCTCGACCTGTGTCCTGGGCGGTTTCACGCTCCCCCCGAACGAGGAGGAGCACGTGCAGCACCCCAACCGCGGGAGAACCACACGAAGGCTGATGGCGACGGCATTGGTCATCGCCGTCAGCGCCTCGCTTCCCGCCTTCGCCACCGCACAGGCCGAGCCGAGGACCACCGGGCTGACCCAGCCGGCCGCCAAGGGCGATACGGAGGCCACGGTCACGCTCGTCACCGGTGACACCGTGACCGTGGCCACTGCCCCGGACGGCAAACAGTCCGTCACCGCCACCGCGGCCGAGGGCACGTCCAAGACCTTCCAGACCTTCTCGGGGCCCGACGAGGACCTCTACGTGTACCCGTCCGACGCGATGGACGGCATAGCCTCCGGTGCCCTGGACACCAAGCTGTTCAACGTCACCCAGCTGATCAAGGACGGGTACGCGGACGCCAAGGCGACCGAGCTGCCGGTCATCCTGGCCTACGGTGACAAGCCGGGCGCGGCGGCTCTGAAGCAGCGGACGGACGCCTTGCCCGCGAGTGACGCGGGCGCGGTCCTGGACCGCCTCGACATGGCGGGCTCCGAGGTCGAGAAGTCAGGTGCCGGCGCCTTCTGGAAGCAGGTGAAGCCGGTCAGCAAGCCACCCAAGGAGGGCAGGAGCGTCACAGCGCCGGGCGCCGCCGGGGTCACCAAGCTCTGGTACGACGGAAAGGCGAAGGTCTCCCTCGACACGAGCGTGCCTCAGATCGGCGCCCCCGAGGCGTGGGCCAAGGGGTACGACGGCAAGGGCGCCAAGGTCGCCGTACTGGACACCGGGATCGACCTGACCAACGCGGACGTCAAGGACAACATCGCGGTCACCAAGGGCTTCGTGCCCGGGCTGACCGCGTCCGACGGCCAGGGGCACGGCACGCACGTCGCCTCCACCATCGTGGGCAGCGGGGCCAACTCGGGCGGGAAGTACAAAGGCGTCGCCCCCGGTGCCGACCTGCTCGTCGGCAAGGTGCTCGACAACGCGGGCAGCGGCCAGTTCTCCTGGATCCTGGAGGGCATGGAGTGGGCCGCCACCCAGGGCGCCGACGTGGTCAACATGAGTCTCGGTGGCCCTGCGGCGTCACCCGACGACGTGATGACCGAGGCCGTCGACCGGCTCAGCGCCTCCACCGGCACCCTCTTCGTCGTCTCCGCCGGCAACTCCGGCCCTGGTGCGACCACCATCGGCAGTCCGGGCACCGCCGACTCGGCGCTGACCGTCGGCGCGGTCGACAACCCCCGAGACTGCAGTGCCTCGGAAACCACGGGCCTCACCCTCGCCGACCTCGCCCCCTCCGCCTCGCAGTACGCGCGGACCAGCCCGGCGAACTCCTCGTGGACTACCACACCGTCAGCGGCGCCTCCCACGCCCCCAACGACCCCGTCCAACAACGCCTGCCCAAAGCCGACAACGGCCGACTACAGGTCAAGGAATCCACCAAGATCACCCGACGCCACTACCTGAGCGACGCCGTCTTCACCGCCTACCTCGAAGGCGACGCAGAGACACTCGCCACAGCGGCACACGCCCTCCAGCGGCCCCGGTTCCCTCCCTTCCTCGGCCGCCGCTCCTGCCCGCCCAGCAAACCCCTGTTCATGGGACTCCAACACCAGACCTCCCTCGACGACGCACTGCGCGCCACGCCTTGGCAGGCCGGCGATCGGACGATCGCCCGCCACCACACCCGGGGGCAGTTCAGCATCAGCCTGGACACCGTCATCGAAGATCCGGCAGGAACCGATGTCCTGCCCGACCAGCCGCCCCCGCCGACCACTCCCTTCCGTCGCCGGTACACCGAACGCCCCATCAGACACGGGCACATCACCCTGCCCCTGTCGACCCAGAACGCCGCCCACGACCACTTCGACCTGCTCGGCTGACAGGACCCGCCATGTACCTCACCCGCGCCTACATCAACCCCCGCCGTCAAGGCGCCATCAGACTCATCGGCAACCCACGAGCCCTCCACGCCCTCATCATGGGCTGCTTCCCCGACCAAACCCCCACCTCACCGGGCCAAACACCACCGCGAATCCTCTGGCGCCTCGACAGCGACGACACCCGACGCCCCACCCTGTGGACCGTCTCGCCCACCCGTCCCGACTTCACCCAGCTCATCGAAGACGCCGGGTGGCCCGCCGCCGAAACGCCCCAATGGGAAACGAAGCCCTACACCCCGCTCCTCAACCACATCCAGAAAGGCCAGCGCTACGCCTTCCGCCTCACGGCCTTCCCCACACGCCGCACCGCCTCCCCTGGACCCAACCAACGCGGCCGCCGCCTTCCCCACACCACCACACACAACCAACTGCGCTGGCTCACAGAACGCGCCGAACGAAACGGCTTCACCATCCCCCCTGCCGGCAACCCCGACGACCTCGGACCCGACGGCGAAATTCCCCTGCAACTCCAGCTACGACACCGCGGCAAGAACACCTTCAACAAACCCGACCACCAGGACAAACGCATCCGCGTCGCCCTCACCACAGCCACCTACGAAGGAGCCCTCCACGTCACCAACCCCGACGCCCTCCGCACCCTCCTCACCACCGGCATCGGCCAAGGCCGCGCCTATGGCTGCGGCCTCCTCACCCTCGCCCGCCTCCCAGAACCCACGCAAAGAAACGGCAAAGCCATCCGATAAGCGCAGGCCGCAAAGGGTCCCCTCCGCGTTCGCGGAGATGCTCCGTGACTCGTTCGACGACGTGATGAAGATGCTGTGTCCCCTCCGCGTACGCGGAGGTGTTCCGAAGCTGTTGAGGACGTGGACCGGCTCACCATCGTTTGCTCCGCGGACATGGAGATGTGCACCTCGGTACGCCTCCCGCCGACGAGGGCTGTGCGCTCCGGGTACGCGGAAATGTTCCGTAACGATGTCCCCTCCGCAACAGCAAGCTTCGACCCATAGCGGCTATCCGGCGAGCGCAAGGACGAGCGGGAGCACTTGGTCAGCGCCAGCTTGGCGCAAGAGGCGTGTGCCCCCCCCGAGGGTCCAGCCGGATCTTCTTGACGACCTTGGGGAACTTCGCGCCGTACTGTTTGGCGAACGCGGCGACGGCCTTGGCCGCGTGCTCGCGGTCCTCCGCGTTGCAGATGTCCTGGATGGCCTTCTTCGCCGCGGGCTGGGCCGACTTCGGGAGGCTGTCGAGGCAGTTGACCGTTTTGTGAACCCAGCACCTCCTTTGGTGGCGGGTTTCGGGGAAGACCTCGATCAGTGCGTTCCAGAAGCCGAGGGCGCCGTCGCCGACGGCGAGGACAGGAGCGCGCATGCCGCGCCGCTGGCAGTCCCGCTACAGACCCGCCCCGGACTCGACTCCGACCATTCGCGGTCCGCCACTTCCGGGGGCTCGACGCATGCCCTGCGAGGACGGCAGTTCGGGGTTGACAGGGTCAGTGACCGGCCGCGTGCCGGGCTTCGCGAGAGATGCGGTACGTCCCCCGCGCTGTTCATGCCGCAACGTACGGACGGCCGCTGTTTCCGGGGCCGGACGGCGAAGGCCCGGTCATCCGGAATCCCTGACCAGCCGCTTCCCCCGGCGGCTGGTCAAGGCTTTGCCCGGACGTTCGTTCCGCGGAAACGATGCCTCTGCTCGGGCCCACTTACAGTCCGAGGTAGATCTGACGCACTCGCTCGTCGTGGGCGAGCTCCTCGGACGTGCCCGACATGGCGACGGAGCCGTTCTCCATGACGAGGCAGTGGCTGGTCACCCCGAACGTCAGTTTGGCGTTCTGCTCGACCAGGAGGAGCCCGAGTCCCTCGCCACGCAGTCGTACGAGGATCTCCAGGACGTTCTCGATGAGTTTCGGTGAGAGGCCCATCGAGGGTTCGTCGAGCAGCAGGAGCCTGGGCCTGGACATGAGGGCCCTGCCGATGGCCAGCATCTGCTGTTGGCCTCCGGACAGATCGCCGGCGGCCCGGCTACGGAAGTCGCGCAGGATGGGGAAGAGGTCGTACACGTGGGCGAGGGTGTCCCGGGTTTCGCCCTTCCATGACAGGTGGTAGGCACCGAGCAGCAGGTTCTTCTCGACGGAGAGCCCGGAGAACACATGGCGGCCCTCCGGTACGTAGCCCACGCCGTGGCGGACCATGTCGCGCGCTCGTACGTTGCTGAGATCGGTGTCACCGAGGGTGATCCGGCCGCTCGTGCGCGGGATGTGCCCCATGAGCGCCTTGAGCGTGGACGTCTTGCCGGCTCCGTTGGAGCCGATGATGCCCATGGACTCACCGGGCGCGACGCTCAACGCCACCGACCTGACCGCGCAGACACCGCCGTAGTGGACGGTCAGGTCGGTCACCGCGAGATGGTCGGTGCCCGCTTTCGGCGCGGTGGGGCCGCTGGTCTTCGTGGTCATCGCGGTACCTCCTGTGCGGCAGGAACGGGGATGTCGACTGGCGCCGAGTCGCCGAGGTACGCCTCGATGACCTCGGGGGTCGCCGCCACTTCGGCCGGTGTCCCCTCTGCGATGACGGCGCCGGCGGCCAGAACAGTGATCCGTTCGCACAGGGACATGACCAGTCCCATGTTGTGTTCGATGAGGACGACGGTGACACCTTGGTCGCGGATGGATCGGACGATTGCCGAGAGCTGGCCCACCTCCTCGCCGTTGAGACCGGCCGCCGGCTCGTCCAGGAGAAGCAGACGGGGTCTTCCAGCCATGGCCCGCGCGATCTCGATCCGTCGCTGGATGCCATACGGCAGAGACTGCGGGTGTGCGTCGGCGAAGGCGGTGAGCCCGTACTTCTCCAGGATGTGGTCCGCTTCGGCCTGGAGGCGGCGCTCGTTGGACAGGACGCCGACGGGCCACACGGCGTACTGCCAGGCCGCTGTGGTGCGCGAACGGTCGAGGACGACGAGGATGTTCTCGCGGACGGTCATCTGGGAGAACAGGCGCAGGTTCTGGAACGTCCGCGCCATTCCCCAGAGGGAGAGCCGGTAGGGCCGGGCCCGGCTGACGTCGCGGCCGGTTGCCACCACGCGGCCTTCGGTAGGCCGGTAGAGGCCGCTGATGACGTTGAACAGGGTCGTCTTGCCGGACCCGTTCGGGCCGACGATGCCCCGGATCTCGCCGTGCTGCACGGTGAGGTTGACGTCATCGAGCGCGGCCAGAGCCCCGAACCGCTTGGTGAGGTGGCTGATCTCCAGCGCCGGCCCACTGCCGGCTTCGCTGACGGGCACCTGATCGGCGGGGTCCGTGTCAGGCAGGTAGGGCCCCAACTCGGCGGCCCGTACGTCCTCGGTCTTCTTGCGTCGGTTGACGGCTTGCCGGATCCGCTCCGGGATTCCGGCAAGGCCGGTGGGGGCGAAGACCACCATGAGGACGACGACGATTCCGTAGCCCAGTTGCGCGTAGACGGCGAAGTCGACGAGTGCCTCACGGATCAGTACGAGGCCCACCGCGCCGACGACGCAGCCTATGAGGCTGCGCCGGCCTCCGATGATGACCATGGCCAGCAGCAGGAACATGTTGCTGAGGCTGAAGGTCTCGGGGGCGACGTATCGGATGAGGCCGGCGTACAGGATGCCGGCCGCTCCTCCGTACACGCTGGCGAGCAGGAACGCGGTCATCCGCAGCAGCGGGATCTCCGCTCCCATCGCACCGGCCGCCAGGGCGTCGTCCCGCATGGCGCGGAGCCTGCGCCCGAGCCGGGTCCGTACGACAAAGGTGCCGAACGCGAGGGCGAGCCCGAAGACCACGATCTCCAGGTAGTAGTAGAGGTACTCGTCGGCGAGATCGATACCGAAGAGCGGCGGCACCGGAATGCCCGAGATACCGTCCGCTCCCCCGGTGATCTCCGCGTTGGTGATCCAGTTGACGAATCCCAGTGCCAGGCCGAGTGTGACGATGCCGAGGTAGTGGGACTGCATGCGCAACGCCGGCAGGCCGACGAGGAGTCCCACCAGAACCGTGGCTGCCAGCCCGACGATCGCCGCGGTCCAGAAGCCGAAGCCGGAGTGGGTGGTGAGGATGGCCGTCGTGTACGCGCCGACCCCGAAGAATGCGACCTGGGCCAGGTTGATCTGGCCCGCGACGCCCATGACGAGCCCCATGCCGATCGCGAGCAGCGCGAAGATGATCGCGATGTCGACCACGTGGATCGAGTAGCTGTTCAGGCCGTAGGGGAGCAGGTAGGCGGCTACGCACCCCAACAGGATGAGGACCGGCTTGGATGTGAGGATGCTCATGCCCGGCTCACCGTCCTTTCGCCGAAGATTCCGGTCGGGCGGATCATGATGGCTACGGTGAAGACCAGGAAGGTGACCAGGACGGAGTAGCCCTGGAAGTGGTCGCCCGCGTAGGAGTCGAGGACTCCGATGGCCAGGCCGCCGACCACTGCTCCGGGGATGCTGCCGAAGCCGCCGAGCATGGCGGCCGCGAAACCCTTCACGCCGAGGGCGCCGCCCAGGGTGGCGTCGACGTAGAGCATGGGGCCGGCCAGGCTGCCGGCCAGGGCCGCGAGGCCGGCCCCGATCGCGAAGGCCAGTGCGTTGCTCCGGCCTACATGGATGCCAACGGCGGTGGCGGCCTCGTGGTCCATGGCCACCGCCTGCATGGCGGCTCCGGGCTTGGTGCGCTGGAGGAACATGGTGAGCAGGACCACGGCTATCGCGGTGATCGCGATGACCATCAGGTCGTACGTGCGGACACGGATGCCCATGACGTCGATGGGCCCGGACGTGATCGGAGAGGGCATGGCTCGTCCGGTGGTCCCCCAGATCAGGGTGGCGGCTGCCTGGAGGACGGTGCCGAATCCGATGGTGCCGATCAGCATCAGGTCGAAGTCCTTGTTCTCCAGCGGGCGCAGGACCCGCTCGATGACCAGACCGATGATGCCCGTGACGACGATGGAGATGATTGTTGCCGCGATGAACGGCATGTGTGTGGTGAGGTAGAACGTGGAGGCGGCGTAGGCGCCGATCATCGCGACGTCGGCGTGGGCGAAGTTGACCAGGCCCATGGTGCGGTAGACGACGGAGAATCCGACAGCGATCAGTGCGTAGATCGCTCCGAGGCTGAGACCTCCGACGAGGGTCTGCAGGGTTACTTGCATGGTGGCTCCCTGATGCCGGTGCGGAGCCCGGCTCTCGGCTCGACGGGCTGGTTACTGAGCTGCGGAGAGCTTTCCGTCCTTGATGATGCCGATGGTGGTCCTGAAGATGCCGACGCCGGTCTCGTCGTAGGCGAAGTCGCCGAGAAGGCCGGTGTACTTGGTGGCCCGGATCTCGTCGGCGAGCTTCTTGCCTGTGGCGCCACCGCTGTTCTTCAGCGCGGTGAGCACGATGTTGGTGCCGTCGTACGCCTTGGCTCCGTGGAGTTCGGCGTCCTTGCCGTACTTGGCCTTGTAGGCCGTGGCGAAGGCACGGCTGGCTTCGCTGATCTCGTTACTCAGGTAGGGCGAGCTGACAATCGTGCCCTCGGCATTCTTGGCGCCGGCGGTGTCGATGAAGACCGGGGTGCCTTGCGGGGCCGCTCCGGCGAACGGGGCGGTGATGCCGAGGTCGCGGGACTGCTTCACGATGAGGCCGGCTTCGACTTCCTCCGAACCGATGAAGACGGCGTCGGGCTTGGCCTGGCGGATCCGCGAGAGGGAGGCGCTGAAGTCCTTCTGGTCCGTGGTGACGACCTGGTCGGTGACCGGGGTGATGCCCGCCTCCTTGAGCGCGGCGGTGAAGGCGTCGTGCTCGCCCTTGCCGTAGGAGCCGTTGTTGGAGATCATCGCGATTTTCTTGAACTTCTTGGTCTTGACCAGGTAGTCGGCCAGTGTGGAGTCGTAGGTGGTGCTGGTGGGACCGTTGAGGAAGAGGAAGGGGCTCTTCACGTCGACGAGCGCGGTGGCCTGGCCGGAGGTGATGTTGGGTATCTCCGCCTGCTTGAGGATGGGTGCCATGGCCACGGTGACGGCGCTTTCCGCCGTGCCGATCATCGCGACGTAGTTCCCGCTGTCCAGCTTGCGCGCGATGTTGGTGCCGGTGGTCGGGTCGCCCTGGTCGTCGAAGACGGTCAGCTCGATCTTGCGGCCGTCGACGCCGCCCTTCTTGTTCCACTCCTCGACGGCGAGCTTGGCGCCCTTGGCCTCCCAGTCCCCCAGCGAGGCGAGCTGGCCGCTCTGCGCGTCCACCACCGCGAGCTTGATGGGACCGCTGCTGTCCGCGTCGTCGGAGGAGGAGTCACCGGGGGCGCTGCACGCGGACGCGGCGAGGAGAACACCGAGTGCGATGGCCGGGACGGTGACGATGTGACGGTTTCTTGCACGCATGGGGATCATCCTTCGTCCTGAAACTTGCCCTGGTAGATGTCGTTGATGTTCCAGTGGCCGGGCGTGGGGACCGGCTCGTTGACCATCGGGATGTCGATGACGGCGGGCCGTCGTCGCTCCACTGCCGTGGCGAGCACCTTCGCCAGTTCTTCGGCGGTGGTCACCTCGTAGCCGTCGGCCCCGCAGGACCTGCCGTATGCGGCGAAATCGGGGCTGTAGGACTCACCGTCCGGGCCGGTGAAGTCGCATCCGTATCCCCGGCCGTAGTTGGAGCGCTGGAGGTCGGAGATGGTGCCGTGGGCGCGGTTGTTCATCACGGCGAAGATGACCGGCAGGCCCTGCTCCACCGCCATCGGGACGGCCGGCAGCTGGGCGCTCATCCCGCCGTCGCCGATGAGGGCGACCACGGTGCGCTGTGGCTGCGCCATCTGCACGCCGACCGCGGCGGCGGGACCGAAGCCCATGGTGGAGGCTCCGCCAGGGGTGATGAAGCGGCCCTCGGGCGGCAGGTCGTAGGACTGGGCGACGCCGTTCTTGTTCCAGCCGACGTCGGTCACCAGGATGGCGTCGGCGGGAAGGGTTGCCCGCAGGTCGGCGAGGATGCGCTGGGGCCGCAGCGGGAAGTTGTCGCTGGCCCCGTTCTCGTCGGCGGTACTGAAGAGTTCGGCACGGCTGGTGGCGATGGTCTCCCGCAGTCCCGGCCGGCGGGTGGGCTCCGGCTGAAGAGCGCGGACCGCCGCCTCGATGGCGCGCACGGAGTGGCCGACATCGGCGACCGCTCCGATCTCCACCGGGTAGTTGCGGCCGATCTCAGCCGGGTCGATGTCGATCTGAATGAGCTTGCTCGGTGGGAAGTTCCAGGTGTAAGCGGCTTCCCAGGAGCTGGCGTCGGTCTCGGCGAACCGTGTGGCCAGAGCCAGCACCAGGTCGGCGTCCTTGGTGTGGGCGTGCGTGGAGTCCAGGCCCCAGAAGCCGGGCATGCCCAGCAGCAAGGGATGCCGGTCGGGGATGGCGCCCTTGCCCATGAGGGAGTGGGCGAGGGGGATGTCGAGGTGGTCTGCCAGCGCGAGCAGTGCCTGCTTGGCGTCGGAGGTGCGCAGTCCGCCGCCGAAGTAGATGAGCGGGCGCTCGGCCTCGACCAGGGCCCGGGCGATGCGCTCCGCGGTCTCCTCGGTGAGTCCGGGGAGCGCGCTGTCGGGTATGGCGTGCGATCCGGGGGCGTACGGCTCGACCTGGCGCGAGAAGAGGTCCATGGGGACGTTGACGAGCACGGCGCCGGGCCGGCCGGAGGTCGCGGTCCAGAAGGCGCGCTCCAGTGTCCGGGGCAGGTCGGCGGTGCGCTGGACGGGCCAGGCGCGCTTGCAGAAAGGCCGGTAGATCGCGGTCTGGTCGGCATCCGCGTGGAGGTTGACCTCCTGGTGCGGATGACGGCCGTAGTAATAGGAGGGGATATCTCCGGAGATGACGACGAGCGGGACGGAGTCCATGGCCGCCGTGGCGACGCCGGTGACCGCGTTCATCATGCCGGGGCCGACGTGGGTGAGCAGGACACCGGGCTTCCCGGAGGCGCGGGCGTAGCCGTCGGCGGCGTGGGCTGCGGCCTGTTCGTGCCGGGCGATCACGAAGTGGATGGGGCTGGGGCCGAGGGCGTCGAGGAGGGCGATGTTGGTGTGCCCGCACGTGCCGAATACGTATTCGACGCCGTACGACTCCAGCTGTGTGACGAGGGCTTCAGCGGCGGTAACGGTGGTCACTGGTTCTCTTTCGTGAGGTCATGGCGATCGCCCCAGATGGACAGCCCGCGGAGCATGAGGGTCTTGACGACGGTGTAGTCGTCGATCAGCCAGCGCGGCGACTCGCGACCGAACCCGGAGTCCTTGACCCCGCCGAACGGGATGTGGTCCAGGCGGTAGTTCGAAGTGCCGTTGACGATGAGTCCACCCACCTCCAGGCGACGCCAGGCGGTGAAGACGCGGTTGATGTCGTGGGTGTAGAGGCCGGCCTGGAGCCCGTAGCGGCTGGCGTTGCACTCGCCGATAACGGTGTCGAAGTCGTCGTAGGGCATCACGGCGACGAGCGCTCCGAACACCTCGTGGACGACGACGGACGCGTTCGCAGGCGGCCCGGCGATAATCGTCGGAGTCGCGGTGGCTCCGTCACGCGTACCGCCACGCAAAACCGTGGCGCCTAGTTCCTTGGCTTCGGCCGACCAGCGGACCACTCGTTCCGCCGCGTCCTCGTCGACCATGGATCCGATGTCGGTCAAGGGATCCATCGGATCACCGATGACCAGGGTGTCGACGGCGGCGGCGAAAGCGTCGAGGAAATCGGCATAGCGGCTGCGGTGCACGTAGACGCGCTGGACGGAGATGCAGCTCTGCCCGGAGTTGCTGTACCCGGTGCGTGCCGCGGTCTTGGCCGCTGCCTCGATGTCGGCGTCCTCGCACACGATGGTGGCGGCGTTGCCGCCGAGTTCGAGGGCCAGTCGCTTGGCGCCGGCGGCACGTGCGACAGCCGCTCCGGTGGCGGCGCTTCCGGTGAAGCTGATGACGTCGACCTCGGTGGCCGCGCACAGCGCGGCGCCGACGTCTCCCCCGCCGTGCAGCAACTGAACCGCTTGATAGGGCATACCACTGTCCAGCAGCAGGGCCACCACGGCGGCCGAGATGGCGGGTGCCTGCGGCGGGGCCTTCACGAGCGTGGTGTTGCCTGCGGCGAACGAGGCACCGAGCTTGTGGGCCAGCAGGTTCGCGGGAGCGTTGAAGGGCGTGATCGCGAGGGCGATTCCGGCGGGTGCGCGGTAGGTGAAGGCGCTGTTGCCGACCCCGGTGTCCCAGCCCGCGACCGGCAGGGTCTCGCCGTCGATGCGGCGGGCCTCTGCGGCGCAGACCTCGAAGGTCGAGGCGACCCGTTCGATCTCGACGCGGCTGTCCTTGACCGGCTTCCCGAGTTCCAGGGCCAGCAATTGGGCGAGTTGGTCACGGTGGGTCAGTGCGGCCGCGGAGGCACGCTGCAGGATCTCGGCACGTGCCGCCGGGGCGAGCGTGGCGACCTGTGGTGCGTACCGGCGGGCGTCCCTGACGGCCCGGTCGATTTCGGTGGGCAGAGCGGAAGGCGCCCGGCTGACGACGCGCCGCAGGTAGGGGCCCTGTCGTTCCGAGTCCGGCCCGTCGCCGGCCCACGTGCCCGCCAGGAACGGCTGTGCGTCGACGACATCCGCATCGGCGACAGATTTGAGGATGACTTCCAGCATCACTTCTCCAGACAAGCCATCTAGCGGTTTCCGTAGACCGCCTTGTGGACTGGCGTGTAACGTACGGGCGCCGGTTGGGCTTGGCAATAGCCCGGGCGAAAGAAGTTGAATTCTCAGGTTTCGCGCCGAATCGGTGACACCGGGCGGACCAGGCCGCGTCCTGGTGTATCCCTGACGAGCACTACAACACAGACCTCACGAAGGAGGAACCATGGATTCCGATCAAGGAGCGGGAGGCGTACGCAGTGTGCGCCGGGCCCTGGACATCCTGTCGCTGCTGACCGAGGACCAGCCCGTCGTCTCTCTCAAAACCATGGTGGAGGCGACCGGCCTGGCGAAGACCACCGTGGTCAGGCTGGTGCAGACCCTCGAAGGGTATGGGCTGCTCTGGTCCACGGACGCGGGATACACGGCGGGGCCGGGCCTGTGGCGCTGGGCGCATCTGGCCCACCGAGGCTGGGAATTGCCACAGGAGACGATCAAGCTGCTGCGCGCGCTGGCGGACCGGCGCGGCGAGACGGCGAACGTGATGATCCGACGCGACATCCACCGCGTCTGCGTCGCGCAGCAGGAGAGCCCTCAGCCGCTGCGCCATGTGGTGCGCGTGGGCGACGAGCTGCCGCTGTGGGCGGGCGCCTCGTCCAAGGTACTGCTGGCCGACGCGAGCGACGCGCTGCTGCAACGGATCGCGCTGACCTCGCCGCACGGCAAGCCGCATGTCGAGCGCCTACGCGAGTGGGCGGATCAGACCAAGCGTCAGGGATACGCGGTGAGTCACGGTGAGCGCGACGTCGGCCTCACCGCCGTGGCGGTGCCGCTCACCACCTCGTCCGGTGTGGTCGTGGCCTCGCTCTCCCTCAGTGGCCCCAGCGCACGCATCACCCAGGACGCGATCGACGAGTTCACCCAGGACCTGCTGCAGGTGGCCGCGCAGATCATGTCGCAAGGATTCGACCACCCTCTGGGTCCGCGGCGCTGACCACCTGCCGGAATGCGTGCCGTCCGACGGCACCGCGTGAGGAGACAACACTTATGGATGTGCGACCGCTCGACGGCATAAAAGTCCTGGACCTGACGAACGTCCTGGCAGGCCCGTACTGCAGTTACCACCTCATGCTCCTCGGGGCGGAGGTCATCAAGATCGAGCGACCTGGGCAAGGCGATCTGGCCCGCAACCTCGGCCCGGACGCCGACCTGAACCGTGCCGGGATCGGGGCTTCCTTCCTGGCCCAGAACGCGGGCAAGAAGTCCGTGGAACTCGACCTCAAGGATCCGGCCGACCGCGAGGTCTTCGAGGAGATGCTCGCCGGGGCCGATGTCCTCCTGGAGAATTTCCGCGCCGGGGTGCTCTCACGGATGGGCTACGACCAGGAACGACTCGACCAGATCAACCCCAGGCTGGTCTGCTGTTCCATATCCGGCTTCGGCCAGAGCGGTCCGATGAGCGATGCACCGGCGTACGACCAGATCATCCAGGGGCTCTCCGGGATGATGAGCGTCACCGGCACCGCCGACACCGCCCCACTGCGGGTCGGATTCCCGGTGTGCGACACCACGGGCGGACTGTCCGCAGCCCTTGCGGTCAGCGCCGCGCTGCTGCACCGGGAACGCACGGGCCAGGGCAGCCGGCTGGACGTGTCCATGCTGGAGACTTCGCTGTCGGCCATGGGATGGGCCGTCTCGAACTACATGATCAGCGGAGTCCCCCCGGAACCGATGGGGGACCAGAACGCAACCGCCGCGCCCTCTGGCACCTTCCGCACGGCGGACGGACCACTGAACATCGCTGCCAACCAGCAGCGCCAGTTCGAGACCCTGTGCCGACTGGTCGGCGCTCCTGAGCTCCTCACCGATCCCCGCTTCATCGAACGGGAAGGCCGTAAGGCCCATCGCGAGGAACTGAACGCCGCGCTCAACCACGCGCTTTCAGGGCGTCCGGCCGCAGAGTGGGAACAACTGCTGACCGCAGCCGGAGTGCCCGCGGCCCGTGTCCTCACCGTCCCGCAGGCCCTCTCCCAGCCCCAGTTGCGGCACCGGGGGTTCATCGCCGAACTCCGCAGGCCCGACGCCTCGGGCACCAGCCTGCCCGTACTGGGGAGCGGGGTGCTCTTCGACGGAGAGGCGTTCCTGCCCCGGACACCACCACCGCTGCTGGGTGAGCACAACAACGAACGGGACGAGCTCGCATCCCGCTGGGCCGCCACCGCCAACGCCACGAAGGAGGCGACACGTTCATGAGTGCGTCCACGTCCGCATCCGCCCACGACGAGGCCGCGCAGTGGTGGGCCACTGCCGTCAGCCACATAGAACCCGGTTCCATCGAACTACGGGACCGGCCCGTGCAGGACCTGATCGGGTCAGTCGGCCTGGTAGACACCCTGTGGCTCCTGCTGCGCGGGGCGCTTCCGTCACCACGCCAGTCCGCGCTACTGGAGGCGGCCCTCGTGGCGGGTGTGGACCACGGCCCTCAGGCGCCGTCGATCGCGGCCGCGCGCATGGCGGCCACCTGCGGGGTGGGGCTCAACAACGCGATCGCCACCGGCGTCAACATGCTCGGTGACGTCCATGGCGGAGCAGGCCAGCAGTGCGTGGAGATGCTTGAGGAGATCCGCACCCTTTTTGCGGAGAGCCAGGACTGGGACGCGGCCGCCAGCGAGGTCATGGCCCTGCGCCAGGCGCGTTCACGCTACCTTCCGGGCTTCGGCCATCGCTTCCACCCCGTCGACCCCCGCCGCGATCCACTCCTGAAGCTGACGGAGGAGGCGGTGGCCGCGGGGGTCGTGGCGGGCGACCACCTGCAGGCGGCCCTGGCCGTCGAACGCACCCTGCGGCACCGGCGCGCCGGCGCACGTCCGGTGCCGATGAACATCGACGGCGCCACGGCCGTCATCTACGCCGAACTCGGTTTCCCCGCACCGCTCGCCAGGGGCCTGTTCGTGATCAGCAGGTCGGTGGGCATCCTGGCGCACGCCTGGGAGGAGACCGGGCAGGGCCGACGGAACAAGGGCCCCATCCCTCGCTCCGTCCTGCCCGCCCGCCTGAACCCCGTCGTTCCGCGACTCGGCAAGGAATCCGCGTCTTGACTCTTGTCAGGCCGCTGCCACGTCCTTAACGTATGGAAGCGCCTCTCGGCGACCACCATGCGGGCCTAGCGAACCGCACAGCGGACCAAGATCCGCTTCCCGCCTCTCTCACCCTCGCCGTCCACCGGATCATCAGGCGGATCGGATCCGGCAGGGTCATGTCACGAAAGAGGGCTCATGGACCGACGCAGTTTTCTTGCCACAGCCGCGGCCGGCACGACCGCGGGCATCGCAGTTCTCAACTCGCCCGCCCAAGCCACTGAAGCCCGCACGGGAACGCTGGCAACGCCCGTGCCCCGACAGGCGTTCGAGGCGACAGCGAAGAACTTCCCCAAGGCCGGCGGCAACCTGGCCAACCAGAACTACTCGTCCCTCAAGAAGATCACCCCGCGCAACGTGAAGCAGCTCGGCGGGGCATGGCACATCAACCTGGAGGGCGGCGACACCGGCCGCGCCCAGCAGTGTGCCGTCGTCGCGCAGGACGGTGTGCTGTACATCGCCACCACGCAGCAGAACATCTTCGCCGTCAACGGGCGTACCGGCGCCGTCAAGTGGAAGACGAACGTCGGCACCGAGACCACCAACATGCGCGGGGTCGCCCTCGGGGAGGGACTCGCCTTCACCATCTCCGGCGCGAACATCATCTACGCCCTGGACCAGCGGACCGGCGCGGTCGTGTGGACCAGGGAGATGCTCATCGAGGACCAGGGCGACCCCGGTTGCGACCCCGCCAGCGGTCAGTGCGGCGGCAGCAAGGGAAGCCTCGCCGGGGCGGTCGTCTACTGGGACGGCATGATCTACGTAGGGACCCAGGGCAGTACCGCCGGCGCCCGAGGACGGGGCTACGCCCTTGACGCAGCCACCGGTGAAGTCGTGTGGACGTTCTGGGGGACCCCCGGGCCCGGCGAGTTCGGCCATGACACCTGGGAGGGCGACACCTGGAAGACCGGTGGCGCAGTGTGCTGGATCCACCCGGCCGTCGACCCCGAACTGGGTCTCGTCTACTGGACGTTCGGAAATCCGTACCCCCGCACCGATGGCTCCACCCGCGGCGGCGACAACCTCTTCGCCAACTGTCTGGTGGCCATCGACGCCAAGACCGGAAAGCGACGCTGGCACTTCCAGTCCGTGCATCACGACATCTGGGACTACGACGGCGTCATGTCGCCGGTGCTCGCAGACATCCAGATCGAGGGACGCAGGCGCAAGGTCGTCGTCTACGGCAGCAAGACCGGGATGTACTACATCCTCGACCGCGCCAGCGGCGACCCGGTGCACGGGATGGAGGAGCGGCCGGTACCTCAGCACGCACTGCAGAAGACCTCACCCACCCAGCCCTTCCCGGGTGGGGAGCCCTTCGTCGAGACCGAGCCGCGGATCGACAAGGCGACGCGTCCCGTGCCGTTCTACGCCACCGGCGGCGTCTTCGAGGTCCACTGGGACCGCCCCACCATCCTGTACCCGGGCGCAGGCGGCGGCGCGGACTGGTCGTCCCCGTCCTTCAGCCACCGCACGGGACTGGTCTACGTGGGCTACGGTCTGATCAACTCCGCCTACTCCAACACCCACGGCGGCCGGGTCAACACCGCTCGTCCGCTGGGCGAGTACTTCGCCGGCGGGGTCGTGGCCGTCGATCCCCGCACCAACAGGGTCTCGTGGCGTCAGGAGGGCGACTGGTCGCTCGCCCACGGCAACGGCGTCCTCAGCACAGCGAGCGGCGTGCTCTTCCAGGGGCGTCCCGACGGCGTGCTGACCGCCCTGGACGACTCCAACGGCGAAGAACTGTGGACCTGGCAGTGCGGCGCGGGTGTCAACACGAGCCCCATGACGTACGAAGTCGACGGCGAGCAGTACGTGGCCGTGCTGGCCGGCGGAAACGGTCTGCCCTACCCGGACATCCCGCGCGGCGACCACCTGTGGGCGTTCAAGGTCGGCGGCAAGGTCGGGCCCGCCCCCGCACCCACACCCCCGTCCAAGCGCAACCAGATCCGCACGGCGGCCGTCACGGGCGCGACCGCGGGAAACACCATCACCCTGGGACGCATCTGGGACAGCGCGAAGAACGCGCCCGGCGCCACCGAGAGCCTGGTGTCGCAGAACGCCATGTCCCCGCAGCACCTCGCCATCCCCCGGGGGACGACGGTCACGTTCACCAACCCGGCGGCCAACAAGTCCGCACACGGAGCGGTCGCCTTCTTCGAGGCCGAGTTCGACACCGGCCTGCTCATGCCGGGCGAGTCGTACAGCTACACCTTCAACACCCCCGGCGAGTTCTTCTACAACGACCCGATCTCCCCGCAGAGCACCGGCAAGATCGTCGTCTCCTAGCACCCGGCTCCCCGCAGCCGCCCCTGCCGCCGCGCGGATCGCCCGGGCCGGGGACGACGTCTGCCTGGCCACCGTCGCCATGCCAACGATCGCCCCAGCAGCCCACTGCTCCACGGCGCGCACGGCCCGACGGGCCTCCCGCCCCTCACCCCGCCGCCGGGGCGAACGCCTGGTCGGCACTCCGCGTCCCCGCGGCGTGAGCGCTACGCCCTGTCCAGCCACGCCCCGCCTGTCTCCGGCGTGCCGTTTTCCGGCGCGTCGCCTCCAAGAGAAGGAAACGCATCCATGTCAGGAAGAACGCTCCGAGCGAGAGCCCTGAGCACGCGTTCGGCGGTCCTCGCCACCCTGGGAATGGCCGTCGCCATGGTGGTGGCGCTCATCGCCACCGGCACTCTGAGCGTCGCCCACGGACGGATCGGGACCGGTGCCGAGGAACTGGGCGAACCGGACTACGGCGTCTGCCGCGGTCTCGATCCCGACTGCTACCACGACTGGGGCAACTTCGACCCCGCCAAGGGCTACAGGATCCTCCTGTACACCCGCACCGCGGGCCCTCGTCACGCGAACCTCGGCCCGGCGCTGGCCACCGGCCTCAACCCGCCACTCACCGACGCGAACGTGGTCCAGAAGGCCATGATCAAGCTGGGTGAGACCGGGGGCTTCCAGGTCGACTACACGGAGGACGTGGGGCAACTCGCCTCCCCCAACACCCTGTTCAAGTACAACGCGGTGGTCTTCTTCTCCACCAGCCGCGACGCGTTGGACGACGCCGCCCAGACCTCCCTGCGGCAGTACATCCGCGGCGGCGGCGGCTTCGTCGGCATCCACAACGCCTTCGGCACCGAGTACAACTGGCCCTGGTACGAAGGGCTGCTCGGCAACGCCAACTTCTACGACCACGGCGCTTCCCAGCCGGGAACGGTGCAGACCGTGGAGCGCAGGGACGTCTCCACCAAGGAACTGCCGGCGCGGTGGAACTTCACGGACGAGTGGTACAACCTGGTGCCCGCCCCCACCAGGGTCCGGGTGCTCGCCGAGGTCGACGAGAGCACTCTCGCCAAGGGAGTGGCCGGCAACTACAACCACCCCGGACACGGTGACAACCACCCCGTGGCCTGGTGCCAGTACTACGACGGTGGCAGGTCCTGGGTCACCACCCTGGGCCACGACGCCAAGGAATTCACCACGGACGGTTCCTTCGCCGGCGCCGCCGAGTTCCAGAAGCTGATCGTGGGCGGCATCCAGTCGGTTTCGGGGATCAAGCCCTTCTGTAAGTAGTCCGGGCTTCCGGGCCTCGAACGCGTCGCGGGCAACACGCCCGCACGGCGCCGGACCCGCGCCCCGATCCGACGGCCGCAAGCGCGTGGATCTGCCCCATCCCACCTCTTGCCACTGCTCCCCACCGTGTCTAGCGTAAGAAGCGAACCATCTAGCGGGACGAAGGAACCGTACAACGGATTCCAAGTGGTCCTGAACTGCCTTTGACGCAAGGATCCACCTACCCTCCGCCGGTGCCCGACACCTCGCCCCGGCGGCGCCTCGCCCCTCACTGATCTCACCTCATCCGAAGGGATTTCGACCATGCTTGAATCCAACGCATCTGCTCCGCAGGACCCGGTCACGTCCATCACCGCGACGGTGCCCACCTGGTCCTCTCCGGACTTCACGGTCATCGAGACCGGCATGGAAGTCACCGCCTACTACCTCAACGACCTCTAGCAGACGCCCCCGTGCTGCTGCTCACGCTGGGCACGGCAGCGGGTGGAGGAGTTCCCCAGTGGAACTGCGCGTGCCCCGGATGTTCCGGGGCACGCGCCCACCCCGGCCGGCGCCGCAGCCACGACTCCCTCGCCGTTCTCGGCGACGGCCGGTCATCGTGGTTCCTCCTCAACGCCGGTCCCGACATCACGGAACACATGGAGACGCACGCCCAGCTCCGCCCCGGCGCGGGCAGCGAGCGCACTCCCGTAGTCCGGATCCTGCTCACGGATGCCGAACTCGACCATACGCTGGGCCTGTTGCGACTCCGTGAGGCCCACCATCTGGAGATCTTCGCAACGCCACCCGTGCGCCGGGCGCTACGAGAGCGGCTGGCCCTGGACACTGTCCTCACTCCGTACACCACCCTCACCTGGCATGACCTGCCCCCTGCCGGGCACACTCCGGCGGTGGCCGCCGGAATCGAGGTGTCCGCCATTCCCCTGTCCACCAAACGTCCCCGATATGCAGCCGATGCCGTGGAGGACGACAGCTGGGTCGTCGCTGCCCGGCTCCACGACCCGGCCACCGGCAAGACGGCGATCTATGCACCGGCGCTCGCGGCCCGAACCGAGGAGTTCACGAAGGAGGCCGCCGGGGCCGACTGCGTCTTCGTCGACGGAACGTTCTGGGACGACGAGGAGCCCAGGCGCCTGGGCATATCCGCCAGGACCTCCAGCGGCATGGGACATCTGCCGATCGACGGCCCCGGCGGAACGGCCGAGTGGCTGACACGGCTGCCGGCCCGCTGCCTTTACACCCACCTCAACAACACGAACCCCCTGGTCGACCCGTCTGCCCCGCAACACGGCGTCCTCTCCGGGCTGGGGCTTGAAGTGGCACAGGACGGCATGGTGATCGAACTATGACAACAGCACCCGCACGGCCGGCCCAGGCCGCGGAATCCACCGAGTGGCCGGACAACAATCCCCTGCCACCCGCAGCATTCGAGCACGAACTGCGGGAACTCGCGCGGCGCCGCTACCACGACACCCATCCGTTCAACGTACGGATGCACCAGGGCGGGCTCAGCCCCGCCGAGCTCCGGACCTGGGTCGCCAACCGGTTCCACTACCAGCGGAGCATCCCGGTGAAGGACGCCCTGATCCTCGCCAAACTGCCCGAGCCGGCCATGCGCCGCTCCTGGCTGCGCAGAATCCAGGATCATGACGGCCTGGCGGATGGCGAAGGCGGTATCGAGCGCTGGCTGCGGCTCGGCGAGGCGGTCGGCCTCGACCGCACGGAACTGGAATCGGGCGGTTCCGTCCTCCCGGGGGTGCGTTTCGCAGTCGACGGCTACGTGAACTTCTGCCGGCTGAGCCCCGTTCTGGAGGCCGTGGCGTCCTCGCTTACAGAACTGTGCGCACCCAACATCATGCTGACCCGTCTGGAGGCCTTCCCCCGTCACTACCCGTGGATCGAGGAACCGGGCCTCGCCTACTTCCGCAGCAGAGTTCCGCAGGGGCGCCGCGACGGTGTGGAGGCGCTGAACTGGGTCACCGAGTGGGCGCGGACCCGCTCCGAACAGCTTGCCGCACTGTCAGCCCTCTCCTTCAAGTGCGACATTCTGTGGTCGCTGCTGGACGCCGTGGAGCACGGGAGCAGGCCGGGGAGCGCAGCATGACGACACCCGATCCGGATCGCTGGTGCCCGCGTCCGGCTCCCGCCGTCCTTTTTCGGCACGACCGCGCGCGCGGCAATCACGTCCTGCTGATGCCGGAGCGCGTCGTCGTACTGACGGGCAGCGCCCGGCACGTGGTGGAGCTGTGCGACGGAACGCGAACGGTCGCCAGGATTACCGAAGAGCTGCGGGAGCGCTTTCCCCAAGCTCCCGTCGACACGGAAGTGGGTCCGTTCGTGGAACGGATGCGCAAGGAAGGCTGGATTCGTTGAGCACGATCACACCCCCCTGGGGTCTCCTGGCAGAGCTGACGCACGCCTGTCCGCTGCACTGTGGTTACTGCTCCAACCCTCTTGAGCTGACACGCCGCTCCCGCGAACTGTCCGCCGAGCACTGGGTGGACGTATTCCGGCAGGCTGCGGATCTCGGCGTTCTGCAGACGCATCTCTCCGGGGGCGAACCGCTGCTCCGCAAGGACCTCGAGGCCATCGTCACCGGTGCTGAGGAATCCGGCGTCTACACCCAGCTCGTCACCAGCGGATCAGGACTCACCGAGGACCGTCTCCGCTCTCTGACCGGCGCGGGACTGCGCAGCGTACAGCTTTCGGTGCAGCACGCAGACCCCGAAGCCTCGGACCGTATCGCGGGCAGCCCGGCGTTCGCCGCCAAGGAGACCGCAGCGGCGCTCGTCACCGAGGCAGGGCTGCCGCTGGGCGTCAACGCCGTGCTGCACCGTCACAATCTGGATGCCGTCGACGGTCTCGTGGAGCTCGCCCTGCGCTGGGGAGCGGACCGCATCGAGCTTGCCAACACCCAGTTCTACGGCTGGGGCCTTCTCAACCGGGAAGCGTTGATGCCTGGCCGTGACCAGCTCGCCCGTGCGGTGGATTCCGTCAACAGGTGGCGTGAGCGGCTGGAGGGAAGCCTGGAGATCGTCTGGGTCGCGCCGGACTACTTCGACGGGGTGGCCAAACCCTGCATGGGAGGGTGGGGAGCCGTCTCCCTCACCGTGGCCCCTGACGGCACTGCCCTGCCGTGCCCTGCGGCGGCCACCCTGCCTGGACTCGAACCGGTCAACGTCAAGGACCACCCCTTGCGCTGGATATGGGAGGAGTCCAAAGCGTTCAACCTCTACCGGGGCACCGACTGGATGCCTTCACCGTGCCGGACCTGCGAACGACGCACCCAGGACTTCGGCGGGTGCCGCTGCCAGGCTTTCGCCCTCACGGGCGACGCCACCCGCACCGACCCGGCCTGCTCGCTCTCCCCCGACCACACGGCACTGACGGCCCTCACCCACTCCGATCCCGGCAAACTGACCGACGTGACCCCCCGCCGACCGACCACCGGCCCGCGGTCCGCCGCCCACGCCTGACCCCCAGGAGCCCGCGCCTGAGCGCGTGGCGCTTCGGCTGGAAGCACCGGCTGTTCGAGCCTGGAACCCCAGCGATCACCCGAGCCGCCGGATCACGTGGCTGACACCCGATGTGATTGCTGAATTCGTACCCGGAAGCGCCCCGTTGTGACACAAGTCGTGTCGGACCGCGCTTTCGGCTCTTCGTCACCAGCGATGACCACGAGGGGTGACACGCACGTCGGTCTCTGCCGAACCGGCGTGGGCCGCCCTCGTCCGTCACCGGCAGTGGCTGTCTGCCGTTGTCGGCCCGAGCCATCCGACGAACACCACGCGGAGGTCGTCGGGAGGTCAGCTCACGACCCTTTTTCGACACACACCAGTGGCCGGCCCGGTCACACCTGCATCTGAGCGTGCTGCGCGGTCAGGCGCACATGGGCGCTCTGCTCACCGAAACCCGCGTACTCGCTGTCGCGCTGGACGACTTCGAAGAACACGTCCCCGATGGTCCTGGTGTAGAAGTGGCGGAACTGACTGCCGCGCTCGTCGCAGTCGTAGAGAATGCCCAGCGCACGGTAGGTGTGCAGTTCACCGGGGCCGAATTCGTAGCGCGCGGCAAGGTCGTCGTAGTAGTTGTCCGGAACCGGCAGAAGATGCCCCGCGGCGCCGATCCGCCTCGCGGCAGCGACGATGTCGTCGGTTGCCAGCGCGATGTGCTGGGAGGCGCGATGAGAGGCGCCCGGCGCAGGGTCGATGCTCAGCGCGATGCGCACGGAATCGTCCTGGTTGCTGACCGCCCTGCTGCGCCGCAGGCCGTACGGGTCGGGGACATCGACGCTGCCGTGCGGCCGGAGCCCGATCACGCTGCGGTAGAAAAGAAGCGCCTCGTCGTACTGGTGCCACGGCTGGGTGAGCGCGACATGATCAATACCCGTGACGGGCCCGGCCTGAGCCGCCGAGCCCCCTACGGCGGCGAAGTCGTCGAGCCAGTCGGGCAGATCCTGCCGGCCGGACGCGCAGAAGAAGAGCTCGGTCCCGTCCGGGGCTGCGACTGCCTCCAGCAGGACGTCCGTGCGGGCGCGGCGGCGTGGCAGAACCGGCGCGCCAAGAGACTCGGCCCGCTTGGCCGCAGCCCCCGGGTCGGGGGACTCGATGCCGAGGGCCGCGAGGCGAGGCCCGCTACCGCCGGTAGCGGGTTCCGTGTTCACCAGGACGCGTGCAGCGGCCTGTTCCCAGAGGTCGACGGGCTTGAACCGATGTTTTCCGGTGCGCGAGAACCCCAGCGCCTGGAGCAGGACGGTGACCGGCTCCGTATCCATGGTGACCAGTTCGGCAAAGGCGATTCCGGTGGGAGCGACGGCGGCGGGAAGCTCCAGCACGCCGGCGGCCTCCTGCAATGCGGTGAGGGAACGCCTCGCGTCGATAGCGGTGCTGCCGGAGTCGGCCTGGCGGAACACGTCGTTGAAGACTTCCAGCGACAGCGGACCGTCGTATCCGGTCCGGACCACGGACCGGACGAACTCCGCGAGGTCGAAGTCGCCCTGGCCCGGAAAGAGCCGGTAGTGGCGGCTCCATTGCAGGACATCCATCCCCATGAACGGGGCATCAGCGAGCTGAACGAAGAAGATCTTCTCGCCGGGGATCGCGGCGAAGCCCGCCGGGTCCGAACCACGGGCCAGAACATGGAAGCTGTCGAGACAGATACCGAGAGCGGGGTGGTCCGCTGACTGGACGATGCGCCAGGCGTGGTCGTAGGTGTTGACATGACGTCCCCACGCCAGCGCCTCGTAGGCGACGCGGATGCCGTACTCGTCCGCCAGTCCGGCCAGTTCACGCAACTGTGCCGCGGCCAGGGCATCGTCGTCACGGGCGTGTACGGAGACGTTGGAACACGCCAGGACGGTGTCGACGCCGAGTCGGCGCATGACACGGAACTTGTGCTCCGCCCGGCGCATACTTCGGGCGAACGCGTCGGGGGACAGACCTTCGACATCCCTCATCGGCTGATAGAGAAGCAGTTCGAGACCCAGGTCCGCCGCGCGTTCCCTCACCTGTTCGGGTGCGAGTGGACTGCCCAACAGGTCGTTCTCGAAGATCTCCACGCCGTCGAACCCGGCACGGGCTATGGCATTGAGTTTCTCGGTCAGACTTCCGCTCACGGAGACGGTGGCGATGGACGTGCGCATCGTGATCCTTCTTCTGGCTTCAGCTGCGTGGACCGGGGACCCTTGCGAGGTCGGTGACGTCGGTGAGCATGCGTTCCACATCGGGTTCGCGTCGGGTGAAGAACCGGAAGGCGTCCGCGGCCTGCAGCGCGACCATCCCCGATCCGTCCAGCGTGGTGCAGCCCAGTGCGCGCGCCTCGGCGAGCAGTCGTGTCTCCAGCGGGCGGTAGACGACTTCGGCTACCCACAGCCCCGGGTGGAGCAGTTCGGGGGCGAACGGCGTCCCGGGATGCGCGCTCATCCCGGTCGGGGTGGCGTGCACGAGGCCGTCGCAGCGGGCCAGTTCCCGGGCGAGATCCCGTGGACCGCCGGCGACCACGCGTTGCACGGGAAATCTGGCGTTCAATGAGGCCGCTAGGGAACGGGCCCGCGACTCGTCCGTGTCAACCAAAGTCAGACGGACGGTACCGAGCGCAAGCATGGCGTGGGCGACGGCCGCGCCTGCTCCGCCGGCTCCGAGCTGGACCACGTGCGAGACGGGTGCACCGGGCAGCCCCCGGATGAACGCCGCGCCGAATCCTGTGACATCGGTGTTGTGCCCCGTGGCCAGACCGTCCCGGAAGACGATGGTGTTCACGGCGCCGAGCGCGTCCGCCTGCGGGTCGAGAGCATCGAGGTAGGGGATGACGGTCTGCTTGCAGGGATGGGTGATGTTGAGTCCGTCATACCCGAGGTCCCGGGCCGCTCGTACGAGCTCTCCCACTCGCTCGGGGCCGCCACCCAGGACATCCAGGTCCAGCAGCTTGTACAGATAGCGCAGACCCTGCCGGTCCGCCTCGCGCTCATGCAGAGCGGGGCTGAGCGAGGTGGTGATGCCCGCACCGATCAGCCCCACCAGATACGTACCCGCAGTCACCGTGCTCCCCCGCCGGTCAACCGTGCCAGTCGCGTCAGCGCGAAGACGTACCCGTCCGTGCCGGCCCCGCAGATCACGACGTCCGCCACCCCCGACACGTAGCTGTGGTGACGGAACTCCTCACGTCGGTGAATGTTCGTCAGATGGACTTCCACGACCGGGCGGTCCACCGCCGCCAGAGCGTCGCGGATGGCAACCGAAGTGTGGCTGTAGGCACCCGGGTTGATCACTATCCCGGCGAACTCGGTGCGTGCTTCGTGAATGGCGTCGACTAGGGCGTGTTTCGAAAGTAGCGCCGTCCGCCCGGAGGGCGGGCTCGGCGGCGTCTGGTGCGTGCGATCGCAAGGCGGAGGGTCGCCCCGATACTGGCTGTATCGGGGCGACCCCGACAACGCGGCGAGCAATGGGGTCTCCCCTGCTCGAGCGAAGCCGAGAGCTCGGGGAAGTGCCAGGCGTCGCCGAGCAGGCGGGACTTTCGAAACACGCCCTAGGCCGCCCTCATGGTTGCTCTGTCTGCACTCGGCTTCCAGTCCGTTGGCAGCCGCGGTGTCCCGGCAGAGCTTCTCCACATCGGCGAGGGTGTCGCTGCCGTACAGGGCGGGCTCACGGGTGCCGAGCAGATTGAGGTTGGGCCCGTTGAGCACGAGCACCCTCCCGACCGCCCGTGCACGGGTCAGGTCCATCACGCCTCCGATAACGTACGAACCAGTACGTTACTTATAGCAAGAGTCCGCCCTGGCGAGAAGCCCTGCGCCGAAGGTTCCGGGCACGGCCTGCTCCTACAATCACAGGACACCCTCGACGCACCGGAGGAACCAGGGCATGCCGAGCGCCCAGAAGCCAGCGCCCGCAGAGCGTCAGCGCGACGCGGCCCGCACCCGGGCGGAAATTCTCGCGGTAGCGACCAGAGAGTTCGCCCGGGACGGTTACGCAGGCGCACGGGTCGACAAGATCGCCGACCTGACCCGCACCACGAAGCGGATGATCTATTACTACTTCGGCGGCAAGGAACAGCTCTTCACCGCGGTACTCGAAGCCGCCTACTCGGAGATCCGCCAACTGGAAGGCGACCTGGACGTCGAACATCTCGACCCGGTCGCCGCCACCCGCCGGCTGGTCGAGCTGACCTTCGACCACCACGAGGCGCACCCCGACTTCATCCGGCTCGTCAGCATCGAGAACATCCACGAGGCGGAACACATCACCGGCTCCGGGAAGTTGAGCCGTCTGGGCTCCCCGGCAACCGACGTGCTCCAGCGCATCCTGGAGTCAGGACGGAAGGCGGGGCTGTTCCACGCGAACGTCGACGCCATCGACGTACACGCGATGATCAGTTCGTTCTGCTTCTTCCGCGTGTCGAACCGCCACACGTTCGGCGCCCTCTTCGGCCGCGACCTCGTCGCTCCTGACAGCCGGGACCACTACCGGAACATGCTCGCGGACATGATCTGCGCTTACCTCACATCACCGCCCGCACGCAGCGACACATAGGAACGGACACAGCGGCACATCGGGAACTGCTTCAGATCATGAGCCTTCGCCCGCGGGGCTCGCGCGACGGACCTCTCGGCGTAGGGCGTCCGAGGGTTGGCGGGCGCTGCCGGCTCACTGCCCACAGCATCCGCACAGTCGTCGTCGATCATCAGGGCCCCGCCATCCCGCCCGGCATGGGCCGAGCGCCAGCCACGAGGCATCTGGGCCCCACCGCCCGCGCTGGAAACGAGGCTGTTCGACGAACCCGTACAACCGGCCGTATAGAGCCGGATGGCGCCCGCCGGCCCTGGGACTTCTCTGGGACTTCCGGCCCCATCAAACGGCACGCGCTTGTCATAGCCGAAAGGTCATTCGCGCAGGTCAGCGACCGTCAGCTGCTCATCGCGGCAGGTCACCGCGCTCGCTGGCCTCTTCCGGGATATCTGAAAGCCTGCACTCACGGCATCGCCACACCCCTCCTGACCTGCGCGAATGCGTGGTGATGTGGGGTGTGGCGGTGTCTCTGGGACTGTTCCGGGACTTTGAACCAGGAGCGACGGCTCCCCTCTCCCGGCCGGGTAACCGCAGGTGCCGTCCACGCGGGCACCGGTCTCGCAGTGACGTTTACGGGCACGGCTTCGCTTGGTTGGGGGAGGGACCGAAAGGGGTCCCTTGCCGGGCGTTCGCATGAGGCTCCCGGAGATGATGGCTGGGGGTTGCGGTGGGTTCGGGTGAGGACCAGAGACGTCTCTTGTCAGCCGGTGAGATGCGCGTGGGGGTGGCGGAGTTCGTACGGCGGGTGACAGCGCGGAACCGGTTGCCCCTGGACTACTCGGTGGCGAGCCTGCGTGTGGTGGACCGCATCACCGACGGGCTCCGACGTGCCGGGCCGGAGGAACGGAACGTGGCACGTGAACTGTTCTGGCTCGGGGCTTACGCGGGCGAGGTGTTCGTCCGGAGGGCCGGCGCGCAGTGGGTGGATTTCGACCGGGGCCAGCAAGAGCTCTTTGGTCAGGTGGTGGGTGTCCGGATGCCTGACGGGCGGGTGTGGAATCCGATCGGGAAGGTGGCCAAGCGGTTCGTGGCCGGTCAGGAGGAGTCCGTGCAGCAGTTGTACTTCCTTCTCCATGGCCGCGTGCCGATGAGGGCCGCGCGGTGAACTCACGTTCTGGTCCGGGGGCGGCCGATGAAGCGGTGCTTCCGTTTACTGTGACGTTTCTGTGTGTCAGGACGCAGAGGGAAGGGGGCTAATGCTGGACGATCGAAGAGGCACGTGTGGGCAGGGGCGGGGACCGGCGTCGTGAGCAGGCGTACGACGTGGAGCTCAGGAGGGCTGTATCGCTTGCTCAGCAGGGGGATGAGGACGGGTTCGCCACGGCGTACCGGCTGGTGCATCCGGGCCTGCTCGGATACATCCGTGGGCTCGTCGGGGACGACGCGGAGGATGTGGCGTCGGATGCCTGGCTGGAGATCGCCCGAGACCTGGGGCGTTTCCGCGGCGATGGCGCGGGATTCCGTGGCTGGACAGCGACCATCGCCCGCCATCGGGCTCTGGATCACCTGCGCAAGCAGAAGCGAAGGCCCCGGGCGGCCCTGATCGAGCAGGATGTGCTCGCACTGCCCGGGCGGGCCGACACGGTCGATGCGGTGCTGGAATCGATGTCGACGAAGTGGGCACTGAGACAGATCCGCGAGCTACCGCCGGACCAGGCGGAGGCTGTTCTACTGCGGGTGGTGGTGGGGCTGGGCGGGCCTGCCTCGGCTCGGGTGCTGGGCAAGCGGCCCGGGGCGGTGCGGACCGCTGCCCACCGTGGGCTGAAGCGGCTGGCGGAGCAGTTGGCCTCGGACAGCAGCCCGGAGCGGACGGCAGACGTCGCGCGGAACCCCGTGAAGGATGAGACATGAGTCGCAAGACGGAAGAGACGGATCCCGGGCTCGTCACACCCGGGATCGAGGCGCTCGCGGATGCGGTGCGAGGCGATGTCGGAGCCGCGGGTGTCGAGCGTGCGCTCGCGGCCTTCCGGGAGGCCGGTAGCGCGGGGGCGGGGGCGGCCTGGTTCAGGCGCCGGAGGCGCGACGACTGGCGTCCTGTCCGCCACACGTTTCCCACACGTGTTTCGTTGCGGGCGGCTCTGGGCGTCGTGCTTGCCGGCGTGACGCTGGGCGGGGTGGCGCTGGCCGCCGGCACAGGTGCGCTCCCGGACCCGCTCGCGCCGGGCGGAACCCCTGAGCCTCGAACGGGAGTGCGTCCTCCGCACCATTCCGGCAGCACCGATGCGGAACCCGACCGAACCCCCGCCTCACCGACGCCCACGCCCTCCGGGTCTGAGTCTGCCTCGTCGCACGATCCGGCACCCGGCAGCCGTGTCGCGCTGTGCCACGCATGGGCCAAGGGCAACGGAAAACACCTCGGCACAGCGTTCCAGCGGCTGGCGGAGGCCGCGGGCGGGAACGACGCAGTGGACGCCTACTGTGCCGCGTTGTCGGGTGCGGACGGCATTGCTCCTTCGGCGCCCGGAAAACCGGCTGAGACGCCGGCGACGGGGCCATCGAAAGAGCAGCCGCTGGCCTCTCCCTCGCGAGGCAGGAGCGCGGAGCACACCTCCGGCGCCGGTCAGCGCCCGTAGCCGACCGGGCGGGGCCGCCGGCCGGCCAGCACACAGATGCCGCCGGCAAGACTCACCAGTACGCCGAGCACCACGGCCAGTCCGAGCTTCACCGGGGCGCCGCCGCTCTCGAGTGCGCGGCCCTGGACGGCGGTGGTGGGAACGGTGCCGGAGTCCTCGCTCAGGAAGTACCGCGAGTCGTTCGCGTTCCCGCGATTGTCACCCAGGAGGAACATGCGTCCGGCCGGCACCTTGACGTCGTACGGTGCTGTGCTGAACGGGGAGTCCGTCTCCTTCACGTAGGGCTCGTCAGCCGGGGCGCCATTGACGGTCAGCGTCCCGTCGGCGAAGACTACTCGGTCGCCACCGAGCCCGATGACGCGCTGCAGGACCGCCAGCCCCCTGTAGCGGTCCGGCACGCTGTAGAGCACGACATCCCCTCGCCGGACCTCCTCGCCACTGGATCGCTCGACCATGACATGGTCGCCTTCGTGGTAGGTGGGTTCCATCGCTCTTCTGGCCGTGACCACCGTGTAGCAACTCAGAACCGACCAGAGCGCCCCAGCAGCCATGAGGGCCCCCAGGACCGCCAGGACCGTCCCCGTGATCAGCAGTCGGCGACCGGCGGGCGGGCGTCGGGTTTCACTCATCGTCTCTCCGTCCGTGTGAAGGCCGCGCGTCAGCCGATGGCGATGCGCGGATGGGCTCCGGGCTGGATCCAGGCCATGATCCGGTCCATCGTGGCGCGCGGTACGGAGACACAACCCGCCGTCGCGCCGCTCCCGTTGACGTGGAGGAAGATGCCGGCTCCCCGTCCCGGGGTGGCAGGCCAGCGGTTGAAGTTGACGACCAGCGCCTTCGCGTACTGCGTGGGGTAGTTGATGAGGTGCTCACTGCCCCGTTCCCCGGTCTCGACGAGGGGGAAGTCGGCCCCGGCTGCGGAATGCATCGAGTTGTAGTACGCCGATTCGGGGTCCTCAACCCACCAGTGCGAGGAGTTGACCCGCGTGTAGGGCATGTTCGTGCCGCCGCTCTCGACACCGAACCCTTCCGTGATGGTGTAAGTGCCGGTAGGAGTCGTGTACGTGCTCTGCCGGCGGGTGGCACCGTCGGTGACACCGTTCGAACCGACGCGGCCGTTCGCGGAGATGGCGGCCTTCCAGCCGGACGCGCCCTTGGCCCAGGCCGTGACCGTGGCGTACGACCCGTCGGCCTTCACCGTGATGATCTGCGTGGAGTTGCCCACACTCACTGGAACGGGAAACGACGGGGCTGTGGGTGCCGCGTTCGTCTTCTCGCTCGTCGTGCCGGCTGCTGCTGTCGTCCGGTGTGCGGGAGTGGCCGGCCCTGTCGATGCGGCGGAAGCCTTCGTGGAGGCGGACGGGGAAGGGGATGGGGACGGGGATGACGATGCCGTGGACGAGGCCGATGACGACGCGCTCGGGGAGGACGACTTACCGGCGGGCGACTCCGTCTCGGTCGCGGGAGCGGGAGTGGCTTCAGCGACCGACTCTGACTGCCCCTGCTGCCCGCACGATGTCACGAGCACCATCGCACTGGCCGCGACCAGGATGGTGGGTACCCGACGGGAAATGGACTGCACTGTGTGTTCCTTCGTCTGTGAAGAAGAGGGGGATATGGGTGGTCCGGGTGAATGAGATCGACCCGTCTCGGACGGGAGGGAGGAAGCGGCGGCCCGACCGCCCCTTCCCATTCGGTCAGCCGGTGAGAACGGCGCCGATTCCCTGACCGGCTGCGGTGGCGAGGGCCGAGGGCCCGTACGAGGCGCCCACTCCCCCGGTGAGCGTCATCACGGTGCCGTCACCCGCGTTCTCGCCTTCCGCACCGATAGCGGCATCGGCTGCGCCGTCTCCGTTCAGGTCGGTCAACGTCACGGCCGAGCCGAACCTGTCGCCGGTCTCGGCCGCTCCCGGCACTCCGTCCGAGCCCTGCACGAAGGTGACCGCGCCCGTCGCGGAGAGACCGCCGACCGACCCGTGCAGCAGATACGCGCGCCCAGCACCGCCCGGCGCACCAGCGAGTACATCGGCGTATCCGTCCCCGTCGGTATCGCCCACGGCCAGCGACGTTCCAGCCTCGGTGCCGCCACCGGAGGGGTCGAGGTCACCGGTGTCGATCACTGCTGCCTCAGCCGCTTCCAGGCCGTTGGAGGAGCCGGGATAGGTGATGATCTGTCCACTTTCCGAAGCGGTCGGTCGCCCCACGGCCAGGTCGGCATAGCCGTCGCCGTTCACATCCCCTGCGGCCAGGGAACGACCGCCTGCCCCGTCGAGCACGGTCACGATGTCGGTGCGCAGGCCGTCTGCCGAGCCGCGCGCCACGACCAGCGGATAGGTACCGTCCACCGTGCGGAAGGTGAGCGCCGCGTCGTCGAACCCGTCGTGGTCGAAGTCGGCGGTGGTCACGGCGGTGTCCTGGACGGGGCCCTCGGCCAGGGCGAGAGGCCCGGAGAAGGACCGGTCGGCGCCGTCCACGGTCCAGGCACGGCCGGCACCGGGCGCGACTGCGAGGATGTCGTCGCCGCCGTCGCCGTCGAAGTCCCCGGTGGCCAGCGCCGCCCCGAAGCGGGCATTGCCGGTGCGGCTCCCCACCGGTTCGTTGATCATGCCCGCCTGGCCGGTCAGGCCGTTCGCGCCGCCGCGCAGGACGCTGACACCGCCCTCGTCGCTCGCGCCCGCGGTGACTTCCTCTCCGGGGGAGGACACCACAAGGTCCTGGTAGCCGTCGTGGTCGAGATCCCCGAAGGCGCTTGCCGATCCGAAGCCGTCGCCGTCCTCGGATCCGCCGGGCACACCTTCGGTTTCCTGGGTGAGTACCGCCCTGTTCGCGGCGTACGGCGTGGTGCCGGTGCCGGGTACCACGCTCACCTGGCCGGCGCCGGCATGGCCGGTGGCGGTGGCGCGGGCCACACCCACCGTGAGGTCGGCGTGACCATCCCGGTTCGTGTCGCCGCGCACGGAGCGGGAGTTGACGGCGGCCGCGGCTGTGCGGATCGCGGGGAGGTCGCCGTAGAGGTTGGTGCCCGGGCACTCGGTGGGGTAGCCGTCGCGGTGGCCGGAGATCCGGTTCATCGTGACCTTCTGGCCCAGGGTGTACTTGCCGTTGTCGGCACCGGCCGCCATCACGATCGCCCCGGCGGGGTTGATGCCGTACAGGCCGAGCTTCCAGGCCGCGAGCCGCGCGATGGCGTCGCGGACTGCGGGCGTGGTGCTCGCGGTGTTGAAGTCACCGAGCACGGCGATGCCGCTGGTGTCGGTGTTGAAGCCGTAGGTGTGTGCCCCGTAGACGGGCCGGTCGATCCCGCCGGCACGCCCTTCGAAGAGGGTGCCGCACTTGTCGACGAAGTAGTTGTAGCCGATGTCGTTCCAGCCGTTGGACTTCACGTGGTAGGTGAGGATGCCCCGGATGACGGAGGCGGACTCGGCGCAGGTGTAGTCGTTCGTCCCGGCCGTGTGGTGCACGAACACGGCCTTGGTGTCGGTGGTGTACGTGGGCGGGTCGGCGACCAGTGACTCGTCGGCGCCCCATTCGGCGCGGGAGGTGATCGCGGGTGCTCCGGCCGACGTCGCGATTGCAGCGGTGTCCACGGTCCGGGCCCGGGTCCGGACCGTCCCGCTGTCGGGGTCAACCAGATCGACACGCAGTCCGTCCGGGAGTCGCGTGCCCGTGATTCGGGCCTGGACGCCGTCCGACGGCCCTACCCACAGGGGCTGGGTGCCGCCGCGTACTCCTGCGGCACCGTGTTCGGGGCCGGACTCGGGGGTGCGGACGTCGAGTTCGAGCGTCCGCCAGTCGCTCCAGGTGCGCGTCTCGCTGTCACGCGTACGTACCTGGACCCAACCGCCCAGTGCTGCCGCCGGGTCGGACCAGGTGACGCCGAGCATCCGGAACGGAGCGGTAGTGCGCGGGGGGAGGGCGCGGTGGCTCTGACCGGAGCCGGGAACAGCGACGGTGTGCACGATGCCGGTGCGAGCGGGGGCAGCAGCCGCGGTCGGCAGGGCGACCCGGTGGTTGCTCAACGCGACACAGCTCAGCACGACGGCCGTCGCCACCACGAGGTGCCTGAGGCGCGGGACGGGGGTGGAGGGCTTCATGATTCTCCCTGTGCTGGCGCAGCCGCGCCGCTGGTGTTCTCGGGGGCCGGCAGTACGCCCTGGCAGGTGGCGCGCCCGTAGGAGCCGTAGGCGGTCGCGGTCTGGACGTGCCGGCCGCGCACGGCGAGGGCGCAACGGGCCTGCCCACCCTTGGCATCGAGCGTGATCGTGACGATGGGCGACTCACCCAGCGGGACGCGCACGGTCTTCTTCCACGGCAGGGAGACCCGGCGGGCCACGACAGCCGTTCCGGACTCGCTGCGGGCTTGGTAAGTCAGGTCGGCGGTTCCCTCACCGGTGACCTCGTACGTCACCGAGGCCGTCGGCCCCTTGGGCTGGGTGCTCTTCTCCTCGGTGTCGAGCACCCCGTACAGGACGAGGCCGGCGCATGCGGCGAGAAGCACGCCCCCGACAGCCATGCCGCGTCGGTCGACGCGTCGACCGGCCGCGCTCTCGGATCGCGATGATTCGGCCTCCGCGGACGCGGGACCCGGCGCTGGGCAGTCCGCCGTTGAGGGCTCTGGCTCTTCGGTCGGTGGCATGCGGCGTCCTGGCTTTCCTGAGGTGTTGATCGACTCCGCGCCATTGCTCAGCCGCGGGCCGGGCGGTTATACCCCAGCTGCGGCCCGCATTTCCACTGCAAGGAAATAGCGGGCGAATCACCCTCGAATTCAGGTGCCAACTGTCCGCATTGTTCCGTCGCTTGACATGCACACAGCCTGATGACTAGACATCCCCCGGCTCCGTCGCACGACAACTCTCGCGGTTGAACGACGTGTTCACGGGGGTGCTTATTCATGCTGCCGATCGGCCCGGGCCGATCGGCGGTTCGGCGTGCCCGCATTCCCTTCCGACGCCCGGTCTTTCGCGCGCGCGGGAAGTGGGGGGCGCCGCAACGGAAAGGGAATCTGGACGTGAAAGTCCGATACGGGAGACTCGTCTCCTGCATGGTCGTCGCCACGGTAGTGAGCACGGGGCTACCCCAGCTCGCCTATGCGGCACCGGCCTCATCTGCTGGTCACGACGATGGCAAGGGTGTGGTCGACTCCGTCAAGGGATGGTTCTCCGACGACGACGGCGAGAGTTCTCCTCAGCCTTCGGCGGGTGGAAAGCTGGCGATCCCGAGCCGTGAGAAGCTGCCGAAGGGGAAGGATTCCGCCTCGGCCAGGCGAGTCAAGGAACTGACGTCGCGGCGTACCGAGCACGCCCGGTTCTGGGAGCTGTCGGACGGCCGTGTTCAGGCCGAGGTTTCGGCGGTTCCGACCGGCTACGGGGCCGGCAAGGGAAAGACGAAGACCTGGAAGCTGATCGACACCGGTGTATCCACCACGGATGCCAAGGGATTCGATTTCGCCAACACCTCCAATTCGGCGCGCAGCTGGTTCGGCTCCGACCCCGGAAAGCTGCTGAAGTTCCAGGCCGGCGAAAACGGGCCCGCTGTCACCCTCGGCCTCGACGGTGCGGAGTCGACGTCGGTGAAACCGGCAGCGAAGGGCTCCACGGTCACGTACAAGGACGTGGCGGCCGGCGATGCCGACCTCCAGTACCAGGTGGGCCCGGGCCATGTGAAGGAGAACATCCTCCTGGCTAAGGCACCCACAGGCCCGGTGTCGTACACCTTCACCCTGGACGCCGGCGGACTGACCCCGAAGGCCCGCAAGGACGGGTCCATCGCCCTGTACGGCGAACTGCCGAACACACCCGTGATGACGATCCCGGCCGCGTACATGACCGACACCCGCAAGGACGCTTCCTCGCCCTACGGGCTCGCCTACAGCTCCCGGGTCGGCCAGAAGCTGGTGCGGGATGGCAGCGCCTGGAAGATCCTCATCACACCGGACGCGAAGTGGCTGGCGTCGCGCAAGCGCCAGTATCCGGTCACGATCGACCCGACGATCACCGTCATGCCGACGGCGGCCCAGTCGCAGGACACCATGGTCCTGTCCGACCAGCCCTCGGCAAACTTCAACAACACCTGGAAGCTGTCCGCGGGCAAGACCGACACGGGCATCTCCCGCTCACTGATCAAGTTCCCGATCAGCGAGATCCCGACCGGGACGAAGATCGACACGGCACGTCTGGAGATGTACTACGACCAGACGCACACCACCAACGCCAACGACGTCACCATGGAGGCGCACCGGGCGACGGGTGCCTGGGACGAGTCGACGGCGACCTGGGCCAACACCAGCGCCCTCTCCGGCGAGCTGTCGGGCACCACGTACCAGATCGATGACGGTGACGCCGGAACGGCCGCGGTCGGCGAGTGGCCCAAGGCCGCCACGACCGGTGGTGCGGCCACCGGCGACGACTACGCGTACAACAAGAACACCGCCACCGGCGAGACGTACACGTGGCAGCCGCAGATCCCCGAGACCGCGTCCTACCGGATCGAGGCGCACGTTCCGCCCGCGTCCGACGCGGCGACCGCGGCCCCGTACACGCTCAGCCACCGCGACGGCACCGCGACCGGCACGGTCAACCAGACCGGTACCGCCGCGGCGTGGAAGCCGGTCAGCACCACGCAGTACTACTTCGCCCGAGGCAACGCGGGCAAGGTCGTCCTGGGCGACACCGGCTCGTCCACCACGCGCAACATCGCCGACTCGATCCGGCTGGTGAACCCGGCCCAGATCGTCAAGAACACCGGCGAGTACAACGCGTGGCACAAGTTCCCGGTGACCGACACCGTCCAGAAGTGGCTCTCGGGCACCGCCGTCAACCACGGCTTCGTGATCCAGGCGAAGGACGACACGGCCGCGGCCACTCTGACCGGCGGCCCCCGCTACGAGGCCGGCGACGGCTCCACGTACGGCGACGAGACCGCCAACTTCCCGCGGCTCACCATCACCTACGGCAAGGTCGGCTCCGCGCTGAACTCGCCGACGGTCGTCCACGACACCGGCCCCGAGCTGAGCTGGTCGGCGTACTCGAACAAGTCCGGCGACACCGGCCAGGACATCGTCGAGTACCAGCTGCACCGGTCGACGCAGCAGGTGTTCACCCCGTCCTCCGCGACGTTGGTCGCCCCGGTGGACAAGGCGAGCACGGCCTACACCGACACCACCGCCACGCCGACACCACCGACGTCGGCGGAAGAGATCAGCCGCACGTACTACTACCAGATCGCGGTGAAGACGAAGGACGGCTCGGTGATCGGGTCGCCCACCCGCGTGGTCGGCGTTCCCAAGTCCGGGCGCACCATGAAGCTGGTCCAGGGCACGGCCGGCGGGGTCACCGACACCACGCTCTCCTCGCAGCAACCCACTACCAACCAGGACACCATCCAGTCCTTCGGAGTGGGCCAGAAGTGGCTCAGCGTCGGCAACAACTCGGGCACCTACGGAAAGACCCGCACCACCCTCAAGTTCCCCACTGCTTCCATCCCGACGACGGCCACCGTCCTCGAATCGAAGCTGTACATGTGGGGCGCGGAGACCACCACGGACACCGACGGGGCGATCTACGAACTGCACGGTCTGACCAAGGACTTCGCGGAGACGACATCGACGTGGAACAGCGCCGCCACCGGCACCGCGTGGACCGCGCCGGGCGGTGACTTCTCCGGAACCGTCTCCGACACCGTCGCGCAGGTCGAGGAGGTCGGCCGCCACTGGTGGGACGCCACGTCCCTCACGCAGGGCTGGGTCAAGACGCCCACCAGCAACAAGGGTGCCCTGGTCAAACTGAAGGACGAGACGACCGCCGGGCCGCAGGAACGCACCCTGTTCCTCGCCTCGGAGGGCGAGGACCAGCAGCTCGGCCCGCTGCTGCGCGTCATCTACGTCGACGCCACCACGGAGAACACGTACTACGCGCCGCAGACACCGGCCCGCATGACGCCGAACTCCACGTACACGGTGGACATGACGGTCACCAACACCACGTCGGCGGCGTGGGCGGCCGGTGAGCGGGTTCTCTCCTACACCTGGAAGCTCCCCGACGGTACCGACGTCACCAACGGTGGGAACCAGGTCAAGACCACGATCCCGGCCCTCGCCCCGGCAGCGTCCGCCACGGTCAAGGCACAGGTCACGACGCCGATCAACTCCGACTCGGGCAACAAGCGCACCGAGTACGTCCTGGGCTGGGACATCCAGAAGGTCTCCGACAGCACCTGGCTGTCCGCCGGAACCGGCGGCATACCGTCGCTGAAACAAAACGTGGCGGTGGAGGACCCCACCTCCAACGCCCTGGGCCTGGAGAAGTTCTACTCCTACACCGGCAAGAACACGGGCGCCGGCTCGACGGTGATGAACAACCTGGCGGCAGGCAACTCCGTCTGGTCGTACAACGCCTTCACTAACCCGGGCCGCGGTTTGACCACGTTCGCACGGTTCTCGTACAACTCGCTCGACACCTCGGACACGGTGTCCGGTGCGGGCTGGTCGGCGCAGGCAGCAGGGCCGGTCCGACTCGGCGCCCCCCTGGACTTCCACCCCAATCCGAACCCGACGGAGATCCGCCTTCCCGACGGTGACGGCACCACGCACGTCTTCCGTAAGCAACCGGACGGCACGTGGAAGGCGCCTGCGGGTGTGCACTACAAGGTCATGATGAAGTCGGGCCTGGACTGCACCCCGAACAAGGACCCGATCCCCGACGCGTGGACGCTGACGCGCCCCGACGGCACACGCTTCCTGTTCGGCTGCGACGGGTACATGACGTCGGCGATCGACAAGAACGGCAACACGCAGACGTACACGTACGAGGAACGCAAGTCCAACAACAAGCCGACGAAGTTCCTCACATACATCACCGACCCGGCCTCGCGCCAGTCGCTGACGGTCGACTACTACGAGAAGGGCGACGCGTCGTACGACTACATCGACGACACGGGCGCCAAGGTCGCCGGCAGCAAGCTCAGCAACTCAAAGATCTACGACCACGTGAAGTCCATGACGGACATCTCGGGCCGCGAGGTCTCCTTCTACTACACGGACAAGGGCCTGCTGGGCCAGTTCGTCGACGGTGACGGCTCGGCGCAGCCGAAGGTCTTCAAGTTCACCTACGACGCCACGCAGGGCAACAAGAACGTCAAGCTGGTCAAGGCCACGGACCCGCGGGGCAACTCGACGTCAATGGCGTACTACGCGCCCTCGTCCGGTGACGACCCGAAGTACCACTGGTGGACGAAGACCATCACCGACCGTGCTGCCGGCGGCACGGGCTTCGCGTACGCGGTGAACGCCACGAACACGAAGTTCACCGACGCGACGGTAACGGACGCGGAGTCCCACGCGACGAGGTTCGTCACGGACGACTTCGGACGCCCGGTGCAGACGACGAACGCGAAGTCGCAGACCACCAAAATGGCGTGGGACGCGGACAACAACGTCACGTACCTGGAGGAGGCGAACGGCGCCAAGTCCGCCTACTGCTTCGACCAGAAGACCGGCTTTCCTCTGTGGTCGCGCAATCCGGAGAGCAACAAGGCAGGCGTCCCGCCGTCCTCGGACTGCGCGCCTGGCACCTATCCGACGGACTCGCAGCAGTACACCTACCAGACACGCCTCGACGGCTTCTCGGCCGACCTGTTCACGAAGACATCGCCCGAGGGCCGCAAGTGGCAGTTCGGGTACGACTCGTTCGGCAACCTGAAGACGGTCACGGATCCCAAGGGCGTTGCCACGGCGACAGCCGGGGACTACACCACCGCGTACGAGTACGACGCCTACGGTCAGGTGACCAAGACGACGGATGCCAACGGGCACCCGTCGACGAACAGCGACTTCGGGCCTACCGGCTATCCGAAGACGATGACGGACGCGCTGAACAAGTCGACGACGTATGTCTACGACGAGCGCGGCCAGGTGACCGAGGTCACCGACGCACTGGGCAAGAAGACCACGCAGACCTATGACGTCTACGGCCGGCCCCTGGTCAGCACGGTACCCAAGGACCAGAGCGCGGGAGAGTTGATCACGGCGCCGGCGCCCGTGTACGACGCGAACGACAACACCACCCAGACCACCGCGCCGGACGGGGCCGTGTCGACCGCGGTGTACGACAGCGCGGACCAGATCACGTCGGCGAGCGCACCGGCGAACAACAACACGAGCCCGCGCACCTCGACCTACACGTACGACAAGGTCGGCAACCTGAAGACGACGACCGAGCCCAACGGCACGGCCACCACGTCGGACGCTACCGACTACACCGCGACCAACTACTACGACGAGGTCTACCAGCTGGCCTCGGCGGTCAACGCGGCCGGCGACAAGGTCTCGTACGTCTACGACAACGTGGGCAACGTCACCACGGTCGTCGACCCAAAGAAGAACGCCACCGCGGACACCACCGACTACACCACCAAGAAGGACTACGACCTCAACCACCGCGTCGTCCAGGTCACTGACGCGGCCGGGAAGTTCACCACGCAGACTTTCGACAAGGACGGACTAACCCTCTCCACGACGGACAAGGAACACCGGACCACCACCGTCACCTATGACGAGCGTGGCAAGAAGACCGAGGTCAAGGCGCCCTACGACGGCACCAAGACGCGGTCGACAAAGTACGAGTACGACCAGGTCGGTAACGCGACCCGGGTGACCACACCTCGCGGCACGGCAACGTCAGCGGCCGACGACTTCGTCTCCCGAACTGAGTACGACGCCCTCAACCGGCCGGTGAAGCAGTACCAGCCCTACGATCCGGCCGACAGCCGCTACAACGACCCGAACGTCTACACGCGCACGGACTACGACGCCGTGGGCCGGGTCTCCAAGACATCGATGCCGCCGTCCGAGGGCGAGAGCGTCCGCAACGACACCACCCAGGACTACTTCGACAACGGCTGGGTGAAGAAGTCCACCGACCCGTGGTCGATCGTCACCGACTTCGACTACGACAAGCTGGGCAAGCAGGCCACCCGCACCATCTCAGCGGCGGACGGTTCAGCCAACCGCACCATGACGTGGTCGTACTACCCGGACGGGTCGCTCAAGAACCGAGCGGACGACGGCGTCCCGGTCGGCCAGGCCGTCGTCCTGGTCGACAACTCCGACACCCAGAACACGTCCTCCACCGGCACCTGGACACCGGCGGACACCACCGGGCAGCAGGGCTACGACCACCGCACCCACGCGGCCGGTACGGGCACCGACGCGTACACCTGGACGCTGAACATACCCACGGCCGGCAGCTACACGGCGTACGTCAAGTACCCGAAGGTGACCGGAGCCGCCACTGCGGCGAAGTACACACTCACCCACGGCACGACCACCGAACCGGCGGTCACCAAGGACCAGAACGCAAGCACCGGCACTTGGGTGGGGCTCGGCACCTACACCCTCAAGCAGGGGGAGGACGCCAAGCTCAGACTGGACCAGAACAGTGCCGGGACGGTCGTGGCGGACGGCGTCAAGCTGGTGCGCAGCACGGCGGGCGAGACCGACAACGAGAAGCACGACTACGCCTACACCTACGACCTCAACGGCAACCTGACCAAGATCGACGACACGTCATCCACGGCGAAGATCGACGCCTACACGGTCTCCTACACCGGCCTGAACCAGGTCGCGAAGGTCACCGAGGCGCTCGCCGGACAGGACAAGAAGTCCACGACGTACACGTACGACGCCAACGGTCAGGCCGACACGGTCACCCACCCCGACCAGTATTCCAAGTACAGCTACGACTTGCGGGAACTGGTCAAGACGGTGACGGTCGGCAAGACGGCCACGGACGCCGACCCGAAGGTCACCTCGTACACGTACACCGACCGTGGCCTCAAGCTCAAGGAGACCAAGGGCAACGGCAACACCGTCGACTACACGTACTATGCCGACGCCGCGCCGAAGACCACCACGGAGAACAAGCCCAACGGCACCCTCGTCTCCTCGCACTCCTACGCATACGACGCCAATGGCAACAAGGCTCAGGACCTCGCGAAGAAGATGAACGCCGACAATCGCTCGGCATACCTGTCATCGACCACGGACTACACCTACGACCCCGTGGACCGGCTCGCCAAGTCCGTCAAGACGGGCACCGGAGCCGGCACCGAGACATACGTCCATGACGACAACGCCAACGTCATCAGCCAGACCGTCAAGGGCGTCACCACCGCGTACGAGTACGACCGCAACCGCCTGCTGACCGCGAGCAGCTCCGGCAGTACAGCGAACTACACCTACGACCCGTTCGGCCGTCAGGAGTCCACCACCAGCGGTGGCAAGGTCATCGACCGGAAGATCTACGACGGCTTCGACCATGTGGTGGAATCCCAGAAGGCCGACACCACGGGGTCGCTGAAGTCCACCACGTATGTCTTCGACCCGCTCGACCGCACCTCGTCCAAGACGTCGGACGGTAAGACGACCGAGTTCGACTACCTCGGCCTGTCGAACGAAGTGCTCGACGAGAAGGTCGGCAGCGACCTGACCAAGTCGTACCAGTACAGCCCCTGGGGCGAGCGTCTGTCGCAGATCAAGCACAACGACGACGGTACGTCCGAAGACGGCTACTACGGCTACAACAGCCGTACCGATGTCGAGACGCTGACGGACGAGAACGGCGACTCGAAGGCGACGTACGGCTACACCGCCTACGGGAACAACGACGATGCCGAGTTCACGGGCATCGACAAACCTGACGCAGCGGATCCCACCAAGGAGGAGTACAACCCCTACCGCTACAACGCCAAGCGCTGGGACGCCCAGTCGGGTACGTACGACATGGGGTTCCGCGACTACAGCCCGGGGCTGAACCGGTTCACCACCCGTGACATGTACAACGGCGCTCTCGCCGACATGAGTCTCGGCGCGGACCCCTACACGGGCAACCGCTACGCCTTCACCGGCGGCAACCCGGTGAGCCGGACCGAACTCGATGGCCACAGCTGGCTCGACCCGATCAAGAACTTTTTCTCGGGTGGCGGGAAGGTCGCCACGAAGGCCCCCAAGGGTGTATTCACGGCGGTTGAGGTCTTCCTCAACGGAATCGGGTGGAACACACCCACAATACCCAATGGCGTCGAATCGGACCCCGGAGACTCCCCGGACTACAACAAGGGACTGCTCCTCAAGCCAGACTCCAAGAAGGAGTGGCAGCCGGCCGACACCCAGTTCCCGTTCACCCGTGACGACTGCGCGGCCGGCCAGAGCATGACGTACTACGCGCCCCTCGACAAGCAGGGCAGAGCCCAGGGCGCTTACGCCTGCCTCACCGCCGGTGGCTTCAACTACACAGACAAGAAGGGAAACACGGTACTGAACACACCGGACACGGAAATAATGGGCAGCTCCGCGCCCTGGCCTCCACAGACGCCGGGATTCTTCGAGAACGCGCCCCCGGGATTCGTCCTGGGGAACGACCCCACGCTGAACCGCGGTCACCTCCTCGCCCGCCAGCTCGGAGGTAGCGGTACAGATCGGCGCAATCTGGTCACGCTGTACCGCAACGCGAACGCCCCGGTGATGTCGAAGCAAGAGGATAAGATCGCTGAATCGATCGCCGCGGGAAACACCGTCTACTATTCGGCCGTGCCGGTGTGGGGCAGCGACAGCAATCCAATTCCGCTCGGTGTTACCATGACGGCCTATACGTCCAGCGGGGCCAGAATTGTCGATCAGACAATTTGGAATACACCCTAGCCAAAACGTAGCCATCGGGAAGTATGGAGGGGTGCACATGGAATGGGTAGAACAACTGGTGACGATCACGGGCTGGGAAGGCGAAACCGCCGAAACCGACTGGTCCGACACCGAAGAGTTCCTGGGCACCCCTCTCCCCGACGATTTCAAAGAACTGCGTCGCCGCTTCGCACCCTGGGGCGCTTTCAGCGATCATCTCCTGATCCTGAAGGCAACCGACGGCTCAGAGACGGTACGTAACAACCACGCCAAGCTGCTCAAGTCGGTAACGGCCGACCCGGAAATCCTGGACATGTTCAAACCCTTCGGCCTTCTCGGTGCGAACGGGAACGGTCCAGGAACGGGCCTCGTACAGTGGGGCTTTTCCTTGATCGAGGAAGAGTACTACTGGCTGGCTGACACAGCACGAGACCCGGCCACTTGGCCGGTGATCGCCCGCGTCGACCCGCTGGAACCATTTCAGCGCTTCGACACGTCGGCCTCAGAATTCGTCTACCGCGTTCTCACGGAGACGGAATTCGAACCCTTCGGTGTCGCAGAGGCGATCCCTTCGCCCTATTTTCGGACATATTGACCCAGGTCGCATGCATGGATGGTGACGTCGGGGCCTGCTTCCATCAGGGAGCGGGCCCCGACTGCAACGGGCTGGTCCGTCGAGCCAGCCGGTGTTGACGCCGAATTGGCGGGAGGGGAAGCTGCCGAAACCGGTGGTCTTGTCGCACCGGATGTGGTCCTCGGCAGTGGCGTGTCCGCGGTGGCGGACCTCCAGGAACTGGGCGGAGCCACCACTGGAATACGGGGTGTCGGTGAGGAACACCTGATGCCGCAGGCCCTCGTCCTGGTCGAACAGGGACAGCTGTGCTCCGGGGTGCGGCCGCTCGCGGCGCACGATGATGCGGGTGTCGGCCGGGTAGCCGGCCAGATCGACCATGCCGGTCAGCTCGGCGACCTCGGCCCCATCACCCAGGGTGCCGTTCTGGTCAAGGGCGGGATGCCAGAGGCGGTCGGGCATCGCCCGGACAGCGCGGTGGACCGGCTCGGTGATGGCGCATCCGACCGAGAAGAAGGTACGGATTCCTCGTTTCCGCACGTCGCGGACGCGGGCGAGAAAGGCTTTCGCGGATCCGGCACTGTCGGCGCGGATGAGGATGGCGGTGCCGTGCCGGTGAGCGTCGGAGATCTGCGCGAGTGCCTGGTCGAACACCGCAATGTGATCGGCGGCAGTGTTGGCTCCGGAGTTACCGGGCCGCAACTGTCCCGACACGGCCTCGCCGGTGTTCGCGAGGAAACACAGCAGCGGATGGAAGCCGAAGCCGCCCTTGTAGGTCGGGGCGGCCTGTTCCCTTTCCGACTGGCAGGCGACCAGCGTGGCGTCGAGGTCCGGAACCAGGCCGGGAAGCTCTCGTCCGCCGACCCGAACAGCGGGAATGCCCTCGCCGGTCTCGGCGGCCTGCATCCAGGCGACTTCCCGGGCTGAAGCGCGGGCCGCTCGCAGTGAGGCGAGTGCGGCCTCATCGGTGTCGGCGAGCAGTCGCCAGGCCGTCGGTGTGGAGGCGACCGGGCCGAACACCGCACCCTGGTCCCGCAGCACGGCCCGATCCGCGATCGCCGCCCTCGCCACGGGACCTGGCCCGCTGGCCACGCAACCTGTCACCTACGGTCCCGTCCTGGAAGTATGGCGACCTCAACGCCGACCGGTCGACTGCAATCACCCTGACGTCGTCGACACCGGCCCGTAAGCTCTTCGGTGTGCGGATGGAAAGCAACGACACAAATGGGGTTGGCTGTTGAGTATCGAATTCCTCGAGATTGCACTTCCCGGGCTGGTGGCGCAGCGTCTGGAAGTTCCGCTACGCATCAACTGGCAGGTGGTTTGCGACGGCTTGGGGACTGGGCTGCCGGACGACTACATCGTTTTGGCGGAGTCGTACCCTCGGCTGGGGATCGGGCAATGGCTCACTGTGACGTCGCCGACCCCAGGTGACGAGGGGGGATTTGTCGAGGAGGCGAGAGAGGATATAGCCGGTGCCGAGGGTATGGCACAGAAGGAGATGTTGGGTGGTTACCCTGCGTTCCCGGAATCGGGAGGACTGCTGCGGTGGGGCGGCTCCATAGACGGGGACGAGTTCCACTGGCGTACAGCAGGGCGGCCCAACGAATGGACTGTCGTGGTGGCTGGCCGGAATGACGACTGGCACCACTACGAGGGCAGCCTCTCGAGCTATCTCGCTTGGCTGTGCTCTGGGACGGCTTTCCCGCATGGGATCCCCCCGAACTTTCCGGGGCCTGAACCCGTGGTTTCCGTCCGGCAAAGCACCTCAAGGGTCGAGCCGTAGCGGATGAGGGTGTCAGGCCGATCCGGCCTCCGCCCACCACGCCCCTGCACCCCGAGGCGCCGGTAGGGACCCGGGACCACTCAGGTGGAGACGACGTCGCGGGACAGCGCCGTGTGCAGGGCGAAGGCGCCGAGCAGACCGCCCGCTGTGAAGCGTTGGGCGGTCAGGACGCGGGGCCGGGTGGCCAGGAACTTCGACATGCGTGCCGCGCTCAGCATGATCAGGGCGTTCACGGAGATGCCCACGATGATCTGCACCGCGCCGAGCTGAAGCAGCTGTCCCCAGGCCGGGCCTGCCTGCGGGTCCAGGAACTGGGGCAGCAGTGCGGCATACATCAGGGCGATCTTGGGGTTCAGCAGGTTGGTCAGCAGCCCCATCGAGAACAGGCGGCGGTCTGAGACCGGAGGCAGGTCCGGGGCAGGGGCGAAGGGCGAACGGCCGCCGGGCCTGAGCATGTCCCAGGCGAGGTAGGCCAGGTAGGCGGCCCCGGCGAGCTTGACCACCGTGAAGGCCACCGGCACGGCGGCGAACAGCGCGGACAGGCCCGCAGCCGCTGCCAGCAGGTAGCAGACGAATCCCACCGCGGTACCACTGAGGCTGACCAGACCGGCCCGGCGGCCTTGGGTGATCGCCCGGGAGGCCAGGTGGATCATGTTCGGTCCGGGGGTCAACGCCATCCCCAGTTCGACCAGGGCCACTCCTCCGACTGCGGTCAGAGTGATCACCGGTCAACCTCCGTTGTTCGTAGGGAATTCCGTACGCAGGGGGCGCCCGGTTGCAGGGGCGGGGCGCCCGAACTGCGCCTCACTCGCCCGGCTCAGCATAGGGCTTCGCTGTCCGGTATCCCTATGCGCCCTGTTCCCTGGGCCGCCGTCAGATGCGGGGCCCCCTGCCTGCACCCCACCCTGCTCACGGCCGGGCTCGTCTCGCTGTTCGTCCTCCTCGGCAGACGCCTCGTGGACCGTACTCCGGCTCGTGGCACGAGCCCCGTACGCCCTGACGGAACCGGGGCATGAACCGGCATCAGCTCCGTACAGCGGGAGAAAGCCGGACGGCGACGTCCTGGGCAAGGCGGTTGAAGGCGTGGATCTCGGGTGCGGTGCTGGTGACGAGCCAGGTGGGCGCCCAGTGCAGGGGCGCCGCGTCGCTCAGCGGCAGATAGGTCACGCCGGGGCGCGCATAGAAACGTGACACCTGGGCGCCCATGACGAAGGCGCCTTCGCCGGCGTCGATCAGCGCCAGGGCCTCCTGGAGCGTTTCGAACTGGGGGCCAGGTTCGATGGGGCGGCCCGCCGGCGTCAGGCGGGGTGTGCGGTCCGCGCGCCAGTAGTCGGGAAATGCCTCGGCCACCTGCAGCATCCTGACCTCGGCCAGGTCTTCCAGCGAAACGCTGTCACGGCGGGCGAGCGGGTGGCCGGACGGCACCCCCAGCACCCGGGGCTCGGAGAACAGGACCGGCCCGGTCACCATGTCGGGTTCGTGGTGCGGCAGGCTCACGACCAGGAGGTCGACGTCGCCTGCGCGCAACCGCCGGAGACCGTCGACGATCTGCATCTCCCTGAGCTTGGCCCGCCGGCCGGGGTGGCCCTGGTCGAAGAGCCGAGCGGCCTGCGCCATGAGCTGCCCTGCGGCGGCCCCGAGGAAGCCGACCCGGAGAAGGCGATCAACGCCGCGCGCGGCGTTGATCGCCTTCTCCACCGCGGCCTCGATCCGGTCGTAGGCCGGGCGCACGTCCTCGTGCAGCAGTCGGCCGGCCTCGGTGAGGCGGACATGACGGCTGTTGCGTTCGAACAGCGGTGTGCCGATGTGACGTTCCAGCCTCTTGACCGTCTGGCTGATCCGGGCGGTGCTCACATGCAGGCGTTCGGCCGTGCGCCCGAAGTGCAACTCCTCGGCCAGCGTCAGGAAGGCCTCCAGCTCAAGCCGCTCCAGCACTCGTTCCTCCGGACGTTAAATCCACCTTAACGACCGTTGCACTATGCCAGCTTGTTGGCGCATCGGACCCGTAGGAGGCTGAACGGGCCGACTTCACACGGCATTTGCATTCCTCGTGTGAGGCTCCCGCCCGCCACTGTGCTCGGGCGCCCCTCCGGATGCGAGACCTCCGCCCTCTCCCCCCGCACAGCCGGACCACCACGGACGGCCTGCCGGACACGAAGGAACCTCACTATGCGCGCCATCGGGCAGGACTCCTCAGGCGGACCTGACGTCCTGAAGATCGTTGAGGTGCCGCGCCCGGTGCCCGGTCCCGCCGAAGTGCTCGTACGGGTGTGTGCGGCGGGGGTGAACCCGACCGACCGGTGGCACCGGAGGGCCGGCGGGCGATGTTCCGATCCGCCTGGGCTGGGACGTCTCCGGGGTGGTCGAAGCCATCGGGCCGGGCGTGACCCTGTTCGGACCCGGCGACGAGGTGTTCGGCATGCCGCGCCAGCCGGCTCCTGCGGGTACCTACGCCGAGTACGTGGTCTCTCCCGCCCGGCACTTGGCACCCAAGCCGCCGGTGCTCTCCCACGTGGAGGCCGCGGCGCTCCCCTCACGGGCCGTACCGCCGGAAAGATCGTGCTCACCGTCTCCGGTTGACCCGACCCCCTGCCACGACGGTGCACACCGTCACAGTCCCGAAGCCCCTTGCCCCGGCCGTGCACACCGTCCAGTCCCGAAGCCCCTTGCCCCCACGGTGCACACCGTGCCGAAGCCCCTTGTCCCGACTCCCTGTCACGAGAGCAGGATCATGCGCTTGTTCCTTTCCTCCTGGAAACTGGGGGACGCCCCCGAACTGCTGGACGACCTCGCCCAAGGTGCGCGGACCGCGGCTGTCGTCGGCAACGCGCTGGACGCGCTCCCCGCCCCGCAGAGGCAGCAGGCCACCGGCCGGGAGATCGCGATGCTGCGCGACCGCGGCTACCTGGCGACCGAGGTGGACCTGCGGGACCACTTCGGTGATGCGGGCACGCTGGCCGAGCGGCTGTCCGGTTTCGGCGTCGTCTGGGTGCACGGCGGCAACCCGTTCGTCCTGCGGCTGGCGATGGCCCTCAGCGGCGCGGACGAGATCCTGCCCGACCTGCTGTATCGCGACTCCCTCGTCTACGCCGGCTGGAGTGCCGGCGCCTGCGTCCTGTCGCCCAGCCTGCGCGGCCTCGAACTCGTGGACGACCCCGCCGACGCCGTCACCGTCTACGACCGGCCGGTGCTCTGGGAGGGCCTCGGCCTCCTGGACTACGCCTTCGTACCCCACTACCGCTCACCGATCCCCGAGAGCGAGCCGATCGAGCGCGTCGTGGAGCGCTATGACCGCGAAGGAGTGCTCTACCGCGTTTTCCGCGACGGCGAGGTCGCCCTCGTCCCCTGACCGCCCGACCCCCGCGTTCCGATGACCCCTCGAAGGAGAATTCCGTGACGTCCGTACGCCTGCCGGTGGACAAGCTCGCCCCGCACATCAACCGCGCCCTCAACTCGCTCGACGCCGCCTCCCGGAAGGTCGACCTGGAGCCCGCGCTGCTGGAACTGGTCCGGGCACGCGTCTCCCAGCTCAACGGCTGCGCCTACTGCGTCGATCTGCACACCCGGGACGCCCGAACCGGCGGCGAGAGCGAGCAACGCCTCTACGCACTGCCCGTGTGGCGCGAGACGCCCTTCTTCACCGAGCGCGAGCGGGCCGCCCTGGAGCTGGCCGAGGCGGCCACCCGTCTCACCGACGGCCCCGTGACCGACGAGGTGTACGACCGGGCGGCCGCCGAGTTCACCGAGGTCGAACTCGCCGAGCTGATCTGGACCATCACCGTGATCAACGCCTGGAACAGGCTCGGCGCCACCGCCCGGCCCTGGCCGCTCGGCTGACCGAGGTCACGGCCAGGCCGGCGCCCGGCCGGCACAAGCCGTCCAGGCCCCGGGCCCGGCCCGGCCGAAGTCCCACCACCCCCTCGCCGTAGTTGAATTGGAGCCCTCCCATGCGCGTGTTCGTCACCGGAGCCACCGGCTACATCGGAGGCACGGTCGCCGATCTGCTGCTGCGCTCCGGGCACCAGGTCGAAGGTCTCGTCCGCACCCGGGACAAGGCCCGCGAACTGGAGCGCCGAGGCATCACCCCCGTCCTCGGCACGCTCGACGACCGCGCACTGCTCATCGCGCGGGCCCGTGCGGCCGACGCCGTCGTCAACGCCGCCGACAGCGACCACAGGGGTGCCGTCGAAGCGCTCGTCGAAGGGCTGACGGGCACCGGCCGCCCTCTGGTGCACACCAGCGGCTCCAGCATCGTCAGCACCGACTCCCGAGGGGACGCCGTGGACGAGATCTTCACCGAGGCGATCGTCGCCCCCGGGTCGAGCTGGCGGCCCATCGAGGAGAAAGCCGCCCGGGTCGCCCTCGACCGTTTCGTCATGGACGCGGCGGACAGGGGCGTGCGCTCGGTGGTGCTGTGCAACTCGCTCGTCTACGGCCACGGCCGGGGGATGGCCCGCGACAGCGTGCAGATTCCGGTGCTCGCACACCAGGCCCGCGACAGTGGGGTCGTGCGGTACGTGGGAGAGGGCCGCAACATCTGGTCGACCGTTCACATCGACGACATGGCCGACCTCTACCTGCGCGCCCTCACGCACGCCGCGCCCGGATCCTTCCACTTCGTCGAGAACGGCGAGGCCGCCTTCTCCGGCATCTGCGCCGCGCTCGCCTCGGCACTCGGCCTCGGCCCCGCCGAGTCCTGGGACGCGGACACCGCCGTCGCCTTCTGGGGGCACGAACTCGCCCTGTACGTACTCGCCTCCAACAGCCGGGTACGCAGCGGAGGCGCCCGACTGGGCTGGCGTCCGGCCCACTCCTCCGCCCTCGACTGGATCGAGAAGGAATACGGGCTCTCCCGCTGAACCCTTCGCACCCGCCGCCGTCCGGCCCGGGGTCCGGGTCCGTCGGCTCCGAAGCGACTCCTGCCTCCCGATGGCCTCGCGGTGGCCTCGCGGTGGCCTCGCGATGGCCCCCGATGGCACAGCCCCGCCGCAGGACCGGCGCGCCCCTGTTCCCAGTTGCACCGGCTCGCTCACCGCGCCACCCACGGACCCGGTGGCGCAGCCCCATACCCCCTCACGGTCAGGGAGACGATGAAGCTACTACCACCCGCAGGGCCCGCACGCACTCTCGCTCTGGCCCAGTTGAGCAACTCCGTCGGCGACGGCGTGTTCTACGTGACCTCCGCGCTCTACTTCACCCAGGTCGTGGGCCTCGCCCCCGCCAGGATCGGTCTCGGCCTCGCCGTGGCGTGGGCTGTCGGCTCGATCGTCGGAGTACCGCTCGGGCGCCTCGCGGACCGCAGGGGTCCGCGCGGTACGGCCGCGCTGCTGGCCCTCGCGACCAGTGCGTCCGTCGCCACGTTCCTCGTCGTACGGGCCTTCCTGCCGTTCCTCCTGGCCGCCTGCCTCTACGCCACCGCGCAGTCCGGCCTGGCCGCCGCCCGGCAGGCACTCCTCGCGGGCCTCGTCGCCGGGGAAGGGCGCACCCGCGCGCTTGCCCACCTGCAGTCCACTCTCAACGCGGGACTGGCCATCGGCGCGGCTCTCGGCGGCCTCGCCCTCTCCGCCGGTACCCGCGGCGCCTACCTGGCCGTCTTCGCGGTCGACGCGGTGAGCTTCCTGCTCTGCGCCCTCGTCCTGCTGCGACTGCCGGCGGTGCCCCCGCTCCCCGCGCCGAAGGGCGCCAGGCTCGCGGTGCTGCGCGACCGCCCGTACGCCGTCCTCACCCTCCTCAACACGGTGCTGCTGCTGCGGATGCCCCTGCTCAGCCTCGGCCTGCCGCTCTGGGTCACCGAACGCACCACCGCCCCCGCCTGGCTGGTCTCCGCGCTCTTCGTCCTCAACACCGTCGCCGTCATGCTCTTCCAGGTCCGCACCGCCCGCTCCGTCACCAGCACACCCAGCGCGGTCAAGGCGCTCCGCCGCTCCGGTGCCCTCATGCTCCTCACCTGCGCGGTCTTCGCCCTCTCCGCGGGAACGCCGACCTGGGCGGCCGTCACCGCCCTGCTCGCGGGCTCGGTGCTGCTGGTCGCCGCGGAGATGCTCCAGTCCGCGGGCTCCTGGCAACTCGGCTTCGCCATGGCCCCACCCGACCGGATCGGCGAGTATCAGGGCTTCTTCGGCACCGGCGTCACCGTCGCCCGGACCCTCGGCCCACTGGCGCTCACCACGGTGCTGATAGGCGGGGGAACCATGGGCTGGCTCCTCCTCGGCGCCCTCTTCCTGGCCGCTTCCCACGCCATGGGCCCGGCGGCCCGCCGGGCGGCCGGAACCCGCCCCCGCACGGTCCCCACGGTGATCGAGGCGGCCTGAACCCGGTCCACGGAATTCGGGCCTTCCCCCATCCCTCCCCCGCGCCGGCGAGCGGCCGTCCGGGGACGGTGCGGGGTGCCGGCCAGACCCCTCCCGGCCCCGGCCGCAGCGCCCCGCGGCCTGCTCGGCCCCCGGCAACCCTCGCCGGAGCCCGCTTCCGGACGCGGAGTGGACCGGGGCGCCGACCGCACAACGGCGAGCAGGTCCTGGGGCCTTCGCCGGCATCGCCCGCCCTCTCCCCCTCATCTCCAGACTCACCCAACAAGGTGCCTATTTCCGGACATACTCCCGCATAAGCTTTCAGAGCCCCCCTTCGACTGCGTGCGGGAGGGCGCCCGCCCGCGCCAGTCGACCGGACGAGGGAGACCATGAGCGATACCGAGGCCGCGGCGCGACCTGCGGTCAAGCTGACCCTGTTGACGCTGACCGCGATGGTCGTCGGTTCGATGGTCGGCGCCGGGGTGTTCTCGCTTCCGCGGCGCTTCGCACAGGAGACCGGGGTCGCGGGGGCGCTGATCGCCTGGGCGGTCGCCGGGGCCGGCATGCTGATGCTCGCCTTCGTCTTCCAGACCCTCGCCGTGCGCCGGCCGGACCTGGACGCGGGCGTGTACGCGTACGCGAAAGCGGGCTTCGGCGAGTACCTCGGCTTCTTCTCCGCCTTCGGCTACTGGGCCAGCGCCTGCGTCGGCAACGTCACCTACTGGGTCCTCATCATGTCGACGGTCGGCGCGGTCGCTCCGGTGCTCGGGGACGGCGACACCGTGACGGCGGTCGTGATCTCGTCGGCCGGCCTGTGGGGGTTCTTCCTGCTGATCCGCCGGGGTGTGAAGGAGGCCGCGGCGATCAACCGGATCGTGACGGTGGCGAAGATCGTGCCCATCGTCTTCTTCGTCATCCTGACGCTGTTCTACTTCGAACCATCCGTCTTCGCGGACAACTTCTTCGGCGCCGACTACGCGGGCTCCCTGTTCAACCAGGTCCGGGGCACCATGCTCGCCACCGTCTTCGTCTTCCTCGGCGTCGAGGGAGCCAGCGTGTACTCGCGGCACGCCAAGCGCCGCGAGGACGTCGGACGGGCCACGGTCCTCGGATTCCTCAGCGTGTTCGCCGTGTTCGCATCCGTCACGATCGTCTCCTACGGACTGCTGCCGATGGCCGAGATCGCCGAGCTGCGGCAGCCCTCCATGGCCGGAGTGCTGGAGTCGGCGGTCGGCAACTGGGGGGAGGTCTTCATCAGCGTCGGCCTCATCGTCTCCGTGCTCGGCGCCTACCTCGCCTGGACGCTGATGGCCGCCGAAGTCCTCTTCGTCGCCGCCAAGGACAAGGACATGCCCCGTTTCCTGGCACGGTCGACGGCGGCCGACGTCCCTGACAACGCGCTCCTCCTGACGACCTGTCTCAGCCAGGTGGTGCTCGTCGTGACGCTGTTCTCCGAGGACGCCTTCAACTTCGCCCTGGACCTGACCAGCGCGCTGAGCCTGATCCCGTTCCTGCTGGCCGCCGCCTTCGCGGCCAAGATCGCGAGGCGGCCCGGCCTCCCGGACGTGGTGGGGCGCTCCACCCGGCGCGAACTGGTCGTCGCGCTGGTGGCGACGGTCTACACGGTGTTCCTGCTGTACTCGGCGGGACTGAAGTTCATCCTCGTCTCCTTCATCCTCTACGCCCCGGCGACCATCCTCTTCGTCAAGTCCCGCCGGGAGCAGCGACGACGGCTCTTCTCCCCGGGCGAAGCAGTCATCTGCGCCGTGACCGTCGCCGGTGCCGTCGTCGGCCTGGCGGCGCTGGCCGTCGGCTGGATCGAGCTGTGAGAGCGCCTTCGGACCCCATGGTGTCATCGAGTGAAAGGCCCACCGTGACGAGCACTGCCCCTGGTTCCGCCCTCGGCGTCCACTCCGAAGTGGGCCGGTTGCGCAAGGTCCTGGTGTGCGCCCCCGGGATGGCGCACCGGCGGCTGACCCCGACCAACTCCGACGATCTGCTGTTCGACGACGTCATGTGGGTGGAGAACGCCCAGCGGGACCACGCCGACTTCGTGGCCCAGCTCACCGGCCGGGGGGTGGAGGTCGTCGAGCTGCACGAGCTGCTCGCGGCCACCCTGGCGATTCCGGAGGCCCGGTCCTGGCTGCTCGACCGGAAGATCGACGCGAACGAGGTGGGCCTCGGCCTGGTCGACGACACCCGCGCCTTCCTCGACACCCTCGCCCCGGGTCGGCTCGCCGAGTACCTGATCGGCGGCCTGGCCACCGCCGACCTGCCCCAGGAGTTCCACTCGGCGTACCTCGGCCTGGCCCGCGAAGGCGCGGGCGGGCGGGAGTACCTGATGCCGCCCCTGCCCAACACCCTGTACACCCGCGACACGACCTGCTGGCTCTACGGCGGAGTGACGCTCAACCCGCTCTACTGGCCCGCCCGGCACGACGAGACCCTGCTGATGAAGGCGATCTACACCTTCCACCCCGACTTCAGGGACAGCAGGATCTGGTGGGGTGATCCGGAGCGGGACTGGGGCCGGGCCACCTTCGAGGGCGGGGACATCATGCCCGTCGGCAACGGCGTCGTCCTCATGGGCATGAGCGAACGGACCTCCCGGCAAGCGATCACACAGGTCGCGGCCGCCCTGTTCGCACACGGCGCGGCGGAGCACGTGATCGTCGCCGGAATGCCGAAGCTGCGCTCGGCGATGCACCTCGACACGGTGTTCACCTTCGCCGACCGGGACATCGTGACGCTGTACCCGCGCATCATGGACGGCGTCCACACCTTCTCGTTGCGGCCATCCGACCGGGTGCCCGGAATCGAGGTCACCGATGAGGGCAGCACCCCCTTCACCGAGGTCGTGGCCCGCGCCCTGGGCCTGCCACGACTGCGGGTGATCGAGACGGGCGGCGACGTGTACGCCTCCGAGCGCCAGCAGTGGGACAGCGGCAACAACGCGGTGGCCCTGGAGCCGGGCGTCGTCTTCACCTACGACCGCAACACCCAGACCAACGCCCTGCTGCGGCAAGCCGGGGTGGAGGTCATCACCATCGTCGGCGCGGAGCTGGGCCGGGGCCGAGGAGGCGGACACTGCATGACCTGCCCGCTGATCCGTGACGCGGTGACCTTCTGACCGTCCGGCCGTTTCGCTTCGTCTCCCGCGCCGGATCGCAGCCCGAAACCGGGCTTTGCGCCTCGCTCGGACGACGCGCCATTTCGCCCTGACCGAGCGCGGCCCCGGCGGGGCCGGGGGACCGGCTGGACATCGTCTCCCACCGCTGCGTTGGCATCACGCACGCCGGGCCCGGGACCGGGGCCGAGGTGACACCACATAGCATCACGTGGTGCCACAACGGTGCCATCGCAGGCACGCAAAGCTTCCCCGCACCCCCGGCACCCGAAGGCCGCCCTCGCGTTTCCCCAGGTCAGACGCACCGATGAGAGAGGTCGCTCAGAAAGAGCGCCACCACGCTTGCGCGTGGTGCCACAGTGGTGCCATTATGGCGTCATGGACCTCACCCCGTATGTCGACACCCTCCGCCGCGAACTCGCGGTGGCTGCCGAGGCCGGCGGCGACGAAGCCCGCGCGCTGGCGGAGAGGCTCACCGCTCCTCTGGAGTCGGCGACCCGGCTGACGCTGCTCCACGTGCTCTCCGCCGCGATGGACGAGATCACCCGCGAGCTCGCCCCCGGTTCGGTCGACGTACGGCTGCGCGGGCTCGACCCCGACTTCGTCGTGACGCTGCCGGCCACCGGCAGTGGCACCGTGGAGCCGGCGCCCGCCGAACCGCTCAGGAATCCGGCCCCGGCGGAAGGCGACGAGGGCGGCACCGCCCGCGTCAACCTGCGGCTGCCGGCCCACCTGAAGGCCCGCGCCGAGGAGGCCGCGACCCGCGAGGGCCTGTCGGTCAACGCATGGCTGGTACGCGCCGTGTCGGCAGCGGTCGACGGCGGCGCCGGCCCCCGTACGACGGAGAAGAGCCAGACGCTCGGACAGGGCTACACGGGCTGGGTGCGCTAGCCGCATCCCGGTCCGCGCGACTTCACTCACACCACGTCCCACCAGCGGGGACGCCACCACGACCCAAGAGGACGGGACAGCCATGCCTTCTTTCGACACCCTCGAAGCGATCACGGTCACGGCCCATGTGGAGGCCGGCTCCATCCAGTTCACCGCGGGCGACCGCCAGGACACCGTCGTCGAGGCACGGCCCCGCGACCCGAAGAAGGACCAGGACGTCCGGGCGGCCGAGCAGACCGAGATCACCTGCTCCGGTGGCGTACTGACCGTCCGGACGCCCAAGCAGCGCTATCTGATCGGCCGCACCGGCACCGTCGACGTGACGGTCGAACTGCCCACGGGCTCGCGCATCGACGTGACGGGCGCCTGGGCGCAGGTGCTCGGCGAGGGCCGGCTCGGCGAGGTCCGGGTGAAGACCTCGTCCGGTGACGTCCGCCTCGACGCGACCGGCCCCCTGCACCTGACCGCGTCGCACGGCTCGATCACCGTGGACCGGGTCGACGGCAAGGCCGAGATCACCACCAGCTCCGGCAGCCTGCGCGTCGGGCTGGTGGACGGCCCCGCCGTCCTGAAGAACTCGCACGGCACCACGACCGTCGGCTCCGTCACCGGCGAGCTGCGGGTGAGCGGTTCCAACGGTGACATCGACATCACCCGCGCCGAGGACTCCGTCACCGCCACCACCGCGCACGGCACCCTGCGCGTCGCCGAAGTCGCCCGGGGAACCGTCCAGCTGGAGACGAGCTACGGAGCCATCGAGGTCGGTGTCCGCGAGGGCACGGCGGCCTGGCTCGACGTCAGCTCCGGCGCCGGCCAGGTGCGCAACACCCTCACCGCGTCCGAGACACCGGCGGAGACCGAGGACACCGTCAGGGTCCGCGCCCGCACCCGGTACGGCACCATCGACATCCGCCGCGCCAAGGTCTGACCCCTGTCCCGGGCCGCCCGGCCCCGCCGCCCACGCCGGCACCACCGCCCAGCCCCAGCCGCACAGACCTTCGAACGGGAGGGCACCATGCCTTCATCTGTCATGCCCACATCCAGAAAGAGGGACGGCCGACAGGCTCCGTACGCCGTCTCCGCCGTCGGGATGCGCAAGTCCTACGGCGACAAGGTCGTCCTCGACGGCATCGACCTGCGCATCCCCCAGGGGACCGTGTTCGCGCTGCTCGGTCCCAACGGGGCCGGCAAGACCACCGCCGTGAAGATCCTCTCCACCCTCGTCACCCCCGACGCCGGCGACCTCCACGTCGCCGGCCACGACCTGGCCACCCACC
>NZ_SSBL01000087.1 GCF_004795105.1 Streptomyces sp. A0642
CGTCAGCGTGGGTTGGCGAAGGACGGCCGGTGCAAGTCGTTCGCGGGTGCTGCGGATGGTGCCGCGTGGTCGGAGGGTGTCGGGGTTCTGCTGGTCGAGCGCTTGTCGGATGCTCGTCGGCTGGGTCATGAGGTGCTGGCCGTGGTGCGGGGCAGTGCGGTGAATCAGGACGGTGCGAGTAATGGGCTGACGGCTCCGAACGGTCCGTCGCAGCAGCGGGTGATCCGTGCGGCGTTGGCTGATGCGCAGATCTCGTCGGACCAGGTGGATCTGGTGGAGGCGCATGGGACGGGGACCCGGCTGGGTGACCCGATCGAGGCGCAGGCGTTGCTGGCGACGTATGGGCAGGGTCGCCCGGAAGGTGATCCGTTGTGGCTGGGGTCGTTGAAGTCGAACCTGGGCCATGCGCAGGCCGCCGCTGGTGTGGGTGGGGTGATCAAGGCGGTGCAGGCGATTCGGCATGGTGTGCTGCCGAGGACGTTGCATGTGGATGTGCCGACGCCGCAGGTGGACTGGGATGCGGGTGCGGTGGAGTTGTTGACGGAGTCGCGGGCGTGGCCGGTGCGGGATCGTCCGCGTCGGGTGGG
>NZ_SSBL01000028.1 GCF_004795105.1 Streptomyces sp. A0642
TTCGCACCTCTTCGGCGCAGAATACGAATTACCACTGTTCAACGTGCTTGTGTGACTTGTCCGTTCCCGCCGGTGGGCGCTTTCCCCGGGATTCCCGCGGGAGGGGGAAGCCGTCCGGACGGGGCCGCCGCCGCGGTCCCGGGGACCGTGGCGGCGGCAACCCGACGGGTCCGGACTCACACGTTCGGGGGTGTTCCCTCCTTCGGGCGCCCGAGGACCCCGGGGCGCCGCTGCGAGGGCAACGGGCCGCCCGGCGGCCGGTACTCGACGCCGAGCGCGTCAAGTCGCGCGTAGTGCGCGGCCATCCGGCGCTCGAAGTCCGCGAAGTCCCGTTCCCCGGAGGCCGGCAGGGCGGACCAGGCGACCTCGGCGAACGCCGCGAGGCGGGGGAAGGTCTGGTAGTCGACCCGGGACCGGTTCTGCATGACCTCGGTCCAGACGTTGGCCTGGGTGCCGAGGACGTGCCGGACCGCGTCCTCGGAGAGGGCCGGCGGCACGGGCTCGAAGCGGTAGACGTCCTCCAGGGTGCGGACGTACCCGATGGGCATCGGCTCGTCGGGGCCCCCGTCCTGACGGTGGTCCAGATACACCTGCTGCTGCGGGCACATCACGACGTCGTGCCCCGCTTCGGCGGCCGCGATGCCGCCCGCGTACCCCCGCCACGAGGAGACGGCCGCGCCCTCGGCCAGTCCGCCCTCCAGGATCTCGTCCCAGCCGATGAGGCGCCGGCCCCGCGCGGTGAGCCAGGTGTCGAAGTGCCGGATGAACCAGGACTGCAGCTCGTCCTCGTCGGCGAGGCCGAGTTCCCTGATGCGGGCCTGGGCCGCCGGCGACTGCTTCCACTGGTCCTTGGGGCACTCGTCGCCGCCGATGTGGATGAACGGCGAGGTCTGCGCGGGGAACAGCTCCAGCAGTTCCTCGAAGACGCCCTCGAAGAAGCGCAGGGTGTGGTCGGAGGGTGCGAGCACGTTGGGGTTGACGCCCCAGTCGTCCCAGACGGACAGCGCGGCGGTGTCGACGACGTCGGTGTTGCCCAGCTCCGGATAGGCGCTGATGGCGGCCTGCGAGTGGCCCGGGATGTCGATCTCGGGGACGACCCGGATGTGCCGCTCCGCCGCGTACGCCACGATCTCGCGGATGTCGTCCTGCGTGTAGTAACCGCCGTGCGGGGTCTCGTCCCAGAGCTCGGACGCCCCGTGGCCGTACCTGCTCCGCGCACGCCACGCGCCGACCTCGGTCAGGCGCGGGTGGCGCTTGATCTCGATGCGCCATCCCTGGTCGTCGGTGAGGTGGAAGTGGAAGACGTTCAGCTTGTGGGCGGCGAGGAGGTCGAGGTAGCGCAGGACCTCGTCCTTCGGCAGGAAGTGCCGTGACACGTCGAGCATCAGACCGCGCCAGCCGAAGCGGGGGCGGTCCTCGATGTCCGTGGCCGCCAGCGCGGTCCCGGTGCGGCCGCCGACGGGCGCCCGGCGGAATGCCTCGGGCCCCAGCAGCTGACGCAGCGTCTGCGCGCCCCAGAAGACCCCGGCGGGGCTGCCGCCCGTGATCACGGCGCTCTCGTCGGGCTCCGTGGTCAGCCGGTAGCCCTCGGACGCCAGGGACGGGTCGACGCGCAGCCGGATGGCGCGCGCGGCGCCCTCACCGCCCGGGGCGAGCGGCAGGCCGAAGGCGGCGCCGAGCGTGGCGCGCAGCCACCGTTCGGTGCTCTCGGTACCGGGGGCCGCGTCGATGGTGGTGGACGGGTCCAGGACGAATCCGCCCCGCCCCTGGTCACCGGCGCTCACGGGCGCCGGGATCAGTTCCATGTCCATGTGGTCAGTCCTTAACCGCTCCGCCCGGCTCCGGCACCGGCGTCGCTGTACGGGTTACGAGGAAGGCACGCTCCGCAGGGAGGCTAGGTCCGGACCAGGGAACCGACAAGTGGCCCGAACTCCTCCCCGCCGGAGGCGGCGCACGAACGGCGGCCGCACAGCAGAGCCCCCGGGGCGCGCGACTGCGCACCCCGGGGGCTCTCCCGGGCTGTTCTTCCGTACGGCAGGGGCTACTTGTCCTTGCCGCCCTTGCCCTTGTCCTTGTCGCCGCCGGCGCCCATGGACTCGTAGATCTCCTTGCACATGGGGCAGACCGGGTACTTCTTGGGGTCGCGCCCCGGTACCCAGACCTTGCCGCACAGTGCGACCACGGGGGTGCCCTCCAGGGCACTCGCCATGATCTTGTCCTTCTGGACGTAGTGGGCGTAGCGCTCGTGGTCGCCGTCGCCGTTCGACACCTGTGGTGTCGGCTCCACGAGGGTTCCGGTGCCTGACCCGCGCTCGGGCTCAAGAGTGCTCATAACCGCCAAGCGTACTGAAAGCCCGGGCATCAGTTCAGCGAAGGGTCGTCCGGATACGTGGCGATCATGGCCAGTTCGCTGCGCTGGCGGCGCAGGACCGCCCGCCACAGACGCTCCGGGCGGGGCGAGGAGACGTCGCCGGGCTCCGACTCGACGACGTACCACGCGCCCTCGGACAGCTCCGTCTCCAGCTGGCCGGGGCCCCAGCCCGCGTAACCGGCGAAGATCCGCAGCGAGCCGAGGGCCGCGGCCAGCAGCTCCGGGGGCGCCTCCAGGTCCACCAGGCCGATCGCCCCGTACACCCGGCGCCAGCCCAGGGGCCCCTCGTCGCCGGGGATCACCGCCACGCCGAGCGCCGAGTCCAGCGAGACGGGGCCGCCCTGGAAGACGACCTCGGGTTCGCCGGTCAGTTCCGCCCAGGACTCGAGGATGTCGGCGACCCCGACCGGGGTCGGGCGGTTCAGGACCACGCCGAGCGAGCCCTCCTCGTCGTGGTCGAGGAGCAGCACCACCGCGCGGTCGAAATTCGGGTCCGCCAGGGCGGGCGCGGCCACGAGCAGCCGCCCTGTGAGCGAGGACACCTCGGTCATGGCAGAAATGATCCCGCATCCAGGCCCTCCGCGGGGGCCAAGTCACCCTCTCGTCGCGCAACGTGCCCGAGCGCAGCTCAGGGCGTACAGGGGCACGAGGAGCGCACGCCGGGAGCGCCTATCCGGACGGTCACGCTCCGCAAGATCGGGGATGCACAGCGTGTTGTGGCGGATCCAGGACGTTCGCACACCCCCCGCGCCCTTACGGAAGGGGGGTGCCGGGCCATTACCCTTTCGGTTGGCCCCCTGCCCGACCACTCCGGAACGCGAGATTCATGACCGGCACAGACGATGTCCTGCTTGTCCACGGCGGAACCCCGCTGGAGGGCGAGATCCGCGTCCGAGGCGCCAAGAACCTGGTGCCGAAGGCGATGGTCGCCGCGCTGCTCGGCAGCGGGCCCAGCCGGCTGCGCAACGTCCCCGACATCCGCGACGTGCGGGTGGTGCGCGGGCTGCTGCAGCTGCACGGCGTGACGGTCCGTCCGGGTGACGAACCGGGTGAGCTGATCCTCGACCCCACTCATGTCGAGAGTGCGAACGTCGCCGACATCGACGCCCACGCGGGCTCGTCGCGCATCCCGATCCTCTTCTGCGGCCCGCTGCTGCACCGGCTGGGCCACGCGTTCATCCCGGGGCTCGGCGGCTGCGACATCGGCGGACGGCCGATCGACTTCCACTTCGACGTGCTGCGCCAGTTCGGCGCGACGATCGAGAAGCGCGCGGACGGCCAGTACCTGGAGGCCCCGCAGCGGCTGCGCGGCACCAAGATCCGGCTGCCGTACCCGTCGGTCGGCTCCACCGAGCAGGTGCTGCTGACGGCGGTGCTCGCCGAGGGCGTCACCGAGCTGTCCAACGCGGCCGTGGAGCCGGAGATCGAGGACCTCATCTGCGTCCTGCAGAAGATGGGCGCGATCATCTCCATGGACACCGACCGGACCATCCGGATCACGGGTGTCGACCGGCTCGACGGATACACCCACCGGGCGATCCCGGACCGCCTGGAGGCCGCCTCCTGGGCTTCCGCGGCGCTGGCGACCGAGGGCAACATCTACGTCCGCGGCGCCCAGCAGCGCTCGATGATGACGTTCCTGAACACCTTCCGCCGGGTCGGCGGCGCCTTCGAGATCGATGACGAGGGCATCCGCTTCTGGCACCCGGGCGGCGCGCTGAACGCCATCGCCCTGGAGACGGACGTGCACCCCGGCTTCCAGACCGACTGGCAGCAGCCGCTGGTCGTGGCGCTGACGCAGGCCGCCGGCCTGTCGATCGTCCACGAGACGGTGTACGAGTCGCGGCTCGGCTTCACCTCGGCGCTCAACCAGATGGGCGCGCACATCCAGCTCTACCGCGAGTGCCTGGGCGGCAGCGACTGCCGCTTCGGCCAGCGCAACTTCCTGCACTCCGCGGTCGTCTCCGGGCCGACGAAGCTGCAGGGCGCGGATCTGGTCATCCCGGACCTGCGCGGCGGTTTCTCGTACCTGATCGCCGCCCTGGCGGCGCAGGGGACGTCCCGGGTGCACGGGATCGACCTGATCAACCGCGGCTACGAGAACTTCATGGAGAAGCTGGAGAAGCTCGGCGCGAAGGTGGAACTGCCGGGCGGTTCGCTGGTCTGAGGAGGGGTTCCCGGGGGCCCGCCCCCGGGAACCCGCCTCGCGGGCCCGCAGCGGCGTTCTGCGGCCCGCACGCCGAAGGGCGGCCACCCTGGTCGGGGTGACCGCCCTTCGGCGTGCTCAGGGGTGTTACTTACCCTTGGCGGCTTCCTTGAGCTTCGAGCCCGCGGAGACCTTCACGCTGTAGCCGGCCGGGATGTTGATCGGGTCGCCGGTCTGCGGGTTACGAGCGGTGCGAGCGGCACGGTGGGTGCGCTCGAAGGTCAGGAAACCGGGGATGGTGACCTTCTCGTCGCCCTTGGCGACGATCTCACCGACGGTCTCGGCGAGCGCGGCCAGCACGGCGTCGGCGTCCTTACGAGTCACCTCGGCACGGTCGGCCAGGGCGGCCACCAGCTCACTGCGGTTCATGTTGTTACTCCCGTGTTCTTCTTGCCTGTGAGGCGTGAGATCGAAGCCGATGCTGCCAGGGCCCTCGGACAGTCCCCGGACCCGGGTCCGTTTTTCAGACCTTCGCGCCCCGTGGGGTCTCCCCCGGACGAAGTCCTTGGGAAAGCATCCTGCCCCCACCTGCGGCGGGAAAGCCAATCCGGCACCCTCCGGAGCCGGACGAAAAGCACCACTGCCTCGTCGTGGTGACGTTCCGTCGACTCCCCAAAAGCGGTCCGCACCTGCTGCGGGGCTCTGCGGGACGCGTCGCCCGCCCACCCTAAAGGGGCGTTTGGGGCGCCGCGACCCGCGACGCGCCGGTTCTCAGATCGACGTGGGGCCCGTCACAGCCGCACCGGCCGCCTTCGCGGCGTCCCGGACGGCTCCCGCGACGGCTCCGGCGACCTTGTCGTTGAAGACCGAGGGGATGATGTAGTTCGCGTTCACCTCGTCCTCGGCGACCACCCCGGCGAGGGCGCGCGCGGCGGCGAGCATCATCTCCGTGTTGACGGTGCGGGACTGAGCGTCCAGCAGACCGCGGAAGACGCCGGGGAAGACCAGGACGTTGTTGATCTGGTTGGGGAAGTCCGAGCGGCCGGTGGCCACGACCGCCGCCGTCCGGCGCGCGATCGCCGGGTCGACCTCGGGGTCCGGGTTCGCAAGCGCGAACACGATGGCACCGTCGGCCATGGCCGCGACGTCGTCGCCGTCCAGGACGTTCGGGGCCGAGACGCCGATGAAGACGTCGGCGCCCACGACGGCCTGCTTGAGGGTGCCGGTGACGGACTCCGGGTTGGTGTTGTCGGCGATCCAGCGCAGCGGCGAGTCGGGCTGCGCGGAGACCAGGTCCTCGCGGCCCGCGTGCACCACGCCGTGGATGTCGGCGACGACCGCGTGCTTGACGCCCGCGGCGATGAGCAGCTTCAGGATGGCCGTGCCGGCCGCTCCGGCACCGGACATGACGACCCGTACGTCCCCGATTCCCTTGCCCACCACGCGCAGGGCGTTGGTCAGGGAGGCCAGGACGACGATGGCGGTGCCGTGCTGGTCGTCGTGGAAGACGGGGATGTCGAGGGCCTCGCGCAGCCGGGCCTCGATCTCGAAGCAGCGCGGCGCGGAGATGTCCTCCAGGTTGATGCCCGCGAAGCCCGGGGCGATCGCCTTGACGATCTCGACGATGGCGTCGGTGTCCTGGGTGTCCAGGCAGATCGGCCAGGCGTCGATGCCGGCGAAGCGCTTGAAGAGGGCCGCCTTGCCCTCCATGACGGGGAGGGCGGCCATCGGGCCGATGTTGCCGAGGCCGAGCACCGCGGAGCCGTCCGTCACGACTGCGACGGAGTTGCGCTTGATGGTGAGGCGCCGGGCGTCCTCGGGGTTCTCGGCGATCGCCATGCAGACCCGGGCGACACCGGGGGTGTAGATCATCGAGAGGTCGTCACGGTTGCGGATGGGATGCTTCGAGGCCATCTCGATCTTGCCGCCGAGGTGCATCAGGAACGTACGGTCGGAGACCTTGCCGAGGACGACGCCCTCGATGTCCCGGAGGCCTTCGACGATCTCGTCCGCGTGCGCGGTGGAGGAGGCGGCGATCGTGACGTCGATCCGCAGCTTCTCGTGACCGGAAGCGGTCACGTCGAGGCCGGTGACCGAGCCACCGGAGGACTCGACGGCCGTGGTGAGCTGGGAGACCGCTGTGCCGCTCGCGGGCACCTCCAGCCTGACCGTCATCGAGTACGAGACGCTGGGCGCCGTTGCCATGGCCGAGTCCTTCGCTTTCCCTAGCTTCATTGCTATGCGTGGCCGGAACTTCTCCCCCGGACACGCCTGACCGATATTCGCACCTACCGACGGGTAGCCGGTAATGACTGCCACGCTTCGGAAAGTTTTTTCCACCATACGAGATATGGAGGGCGGGACGGAACCCCCGCCGGGTCCGTGAACGAAAACAGACCCGCGCCACCGGAGGGTGACGCGGGTCTGTCTTCTTCAGTTGACGGCACCGACCCGCCATGCTCGCCTCGCGGCAAGTGGTCGCTCGAAGCGACGAAGGTTGGGCCCGGGGGCTTGGATCGAGCCGGTGCCGTACACCAGGCTAACAAAGACCCCGGAGAAGTGATTCCCCCAGCGCGGGTTGACCTGAAAAAGGCTCCCCCGGCCGTGCCCCGTCAGTCCCTGAGCAGGTCCGGCACCCCGTCCTCGTCCGGCAGGTCCCGCTCCCCCGAGACGACCGTGAGCTGCTGGGTCGCCCGGGTCAGCGCCACGTACAGCACCCGCAGCCCCGCCGGGGACTCGTCCGCGATCTCCGCGGGCGAGACGACCACCGTGGCGTCGTACTCCAGGCCCTTCGCCTCCAGGCTGCCCAGCGCCACCACACGCTCGCCGAGCTCCGCCAGCCAGCTGCGGGCCTGCGCCCGCCGGTTCATCGCGACGACGACGCCGACCGTGCCGTCCACCTCGCCCAGCAGCCGCCGGGCCTCCTCCCGCACGGTGCCGGCCAGATCTCCGTCCCGCACGGTCTCGAAGCGCGGCTTCACACCGGTGGAGCGGACCGCCGCCGGGGATTCCATGCCCGGCATGGCGAGCGCGAGGACCTTCGCGGCGAGCTCGGCGATCTCCGCCGGGTTGCGGTAGTTGACGGTCAGCGTGAAATTGCGGCGCGGGCGGCTGCCCAGCGCCTCGTCACGGGCCGCCGCCGCCTCGTCCGGATCGGACCAGGAGGACTGCGCCGGGTCGCCGACGATCGTCCAGGTGGCGTGCCGGCCGCGGCGGCCGACCATCCGCCACTGCATGGGCGTGAGGTCCTGCGCCTCGTCGACGATGACGTGGGCGTACTCCGTGCGCTCCGCCGCGAGCCGCTCGGCACGCTCCCACTGGGTCTCCTCCCGCTGCGGCATCAGCTCCTCCAGACCGGTGAGCTGGTCCAGCGGATCGAACTCGCGCTTGCGCTTGGGCCGGTTCGGGGTGCCCAGCAGCGTCTGGAGCTCGTCGAGGATCGCCACGTCGTGGACGGAGAGCGGTCCCCGGCCCTGCGCGTCCAGCCGCTTCAGGGAGCGCGCGAGCCGGCGCACCTCACCCTGGTTGAGGGTGCGGCGCGCCCAGCGGGCGAGGCGCTTCTCGTCGGCCATGGCCGCGAGCACCCCGCGCGGGGTGAGCTCGGGCCACCAGGCGTTCAGGAATTCGATGAACGGCGTCTCGGTCGAGACGTCCTCGTCGAACGACGAGCGCATTTCGGCCGCGAGCTCCTGATCGGTGTAGCGGCCCCGGCCCGACGACCTGTTCCACAGCGCGTCGAGCAGCAGCTTGCGGGCGCGCGGACGCAGCAGGTTGACCGGTGCGGTGCCGCTGAGCACGTTGTTGCGGATGCGCCGGAGCTCGTCCTCCTGCAGCTCGACGCGGGCGCCGAAGGCCACCACCCTGAGCCGGGTGGGCGGGCCGGCCTGCTGAGGAGCCTCGCCCTCCTCCCCGAAGGCCAGCTGGCCCTCCTCCTGGGCGGCCGGGCGGGCGGGCGGCTGCTCCAGCGCCCCGCGGGCCGCCTTGCGCAGCACGTGGAGCATCCGGGAGGAGCCCTTGATCCGGGCGACGGCGGGCTCGTCGTAGGTGGTGGCGCCCTCGGTGCCGGCCGCCTCGTCGGACAGCGAGCCGACCGCACGGATCGCGACCTGGCCCTCCTCGCCGAGCGAGGGCAGCACGCCTTCGGTGTACGCGACCAGCAGCGGCGTCGGCGAGACGACGAGGATGCCGCCCGCGTACCGCCGCCGGTCCTGGTAGAGCAGGTACGCGGCACGGTGCAGGGCGACCGCGGTCTTGCCGGTTCCGGGGCCGCCGGACACCTCGGTGACCGAGGCCGCGGGGGCCCTGATCACCATGTCCTGCTCGGCCTGGATGGAGGAGACGATGTCCCGCATGGTGTGGCTGCGGGCCTGCCCCAGGGCCGCCATCAGCGCGCCGTCCCCGATGACGGGGAGCGTGTCGCCGCCCAGGTACGCGGTCAGCTCGGGGCGCATCAGGTCGTCCTCGACCCCGAGGACCCGGCGGCCCTTGGAGCGGATGACCCGGCGGCGCACGACCCGGCCCGGTTCCTTCGGCGTCGAACGGTAGAACGGTGCGGCGGCCGGGGCGCGCCAGTCGATGACCAGCGGCGCGTAGTCGGAGTCGAGGACCCCGATCCGGCCGATGTGCAGCGTCTCGGCGATATCGGCGGTGCCGTCCTCCCGCACGGCGTCGTCGGCCGGTTCGACGGAGGTGAACGCGCCGTCGGGGCCGCGCTCACCGTCCTTGCCGAGCAGCAGGTCGATCCTCCCGAAGAGGAAGTCCTCGAACTCGCTGTTCAGCCGGTTGAGGTGGATTCCGGCGCGGAACACCTGGGCGTCACGTTCCGCCAGCGCTCCCGGTGTACCCACCTGGCCGCGCTTGACGGCGTCGTTCATAAGAAATTCCGCCTCGTGGATCTTCTCCTCGAGGCGGTGGTACACACGGTCGAGGTGTTCCTGCTCGACACTGATTTCCCGGTCCCGCAACGAATCGACAGCGGCATCCTGCGCGGCCACCGAGGCCCCCTTCTGACGTGCATTGAGCAGCCGTCCAGCGTATGCGAAGGGGGGCCGTCGCGCACCTGCCGCGCGCATCGATCTTGGCGCGCCGGGATATCGATTGCGTGTCGGCGGTGCGGGGAGTGGCCCGGTGGGCTGCGTGTCGGCGGTCCGGGGAGGGGCCCGGCGGACGCCACGGACGGCCTCAGACGCCGACGCTCACCAGCCGTTCGCCGTCGAACGTACGGACCTCGAAGTGGTCGATGTCGGCCCGGTCCATGGCGGCTCCGCCGTGGACGTACAGCGGGTACCTGGCGGTGGGATGGGTGGAGTCCGCGATGCCGTAGCCCCATTTCGGGACGGACCAGGAGGTGACGACCTCCTCCTCGCCGGTCTTCGAGACGGCGACCAGCCGGCACTTCTGCGGACCCTTCACGTTCTTCAGTTCCAGCACGGTGTGCGTGCCCCACGCCTTGGGCTCCATGCCGACCGTGGCGTCGACCGCGGTGACGGGATCGGTCGCCCGCGCCTTCTCCTTCATGTGGTGGAAGAAGGCGTCCTCGGCGGGGCTGGTGGGGTGCGGGTCGGCCGCCTCGACACTGCTCGTGCCGCCTCCGGTGGCCATGACCGCGACGACCGGCCCGCCGATGATCAGCGCCGCCGCCGCCGCGACCAGGTACCTCCCGCGCCGGGTGCGCCGGGCGCGCTTGGCCGCGACCTCGTCGACCAGGGAGTCGAGCACCCGGGGCGCGGGCGGTGCCGGGACGTGCGGGACCGGGCGGGCGCCGGGCACGGCGGCCGGGGACTCGGCGAGCATCGCGAGCATCGGCTCCAGGCCCGCGAACTCGTCGAGGTGGGCGGCGCAGCGGGCGCACCCTGCCAGGTGCGCCTCGAACGCGGCGGCCTCGGCGCCGTCCAGGAGGCCGAGGACGTAGGCGCCCGCCGCGTCGTGTCCGGCCTCGTCCATGGGACCGCCGGGCGAGGGTACGAAGGGGCCGGAGGGACCGCCGGACGACGGTGCGAAGGGGCCGGAGGGGCCACCGGGGGGTGCGAAGGGGCCGGAGGGACCGGCCGGCCGGGGCCCGAAAGGCTCCCAATCCTGGTCGCTCATGCCGTGATCCCCCTCTCTTCGAGTGCGAGCTTCATCGAACGCAGTGCGTAGAAGACCCGGGACCGCACCGTGCCGCTGGGTATCCCGAGCACCTCGGCCGCCTCGTTGACCGTACGGCCCTTGAAGTAGGTCTCGACCAATGCTTCCCGGTGCGCCGGGGTCAAATCTTCGAGCGCGTCCGAGAGCGTCATCAGCCACAGCGCCTTGTCGATCTCGTCCTCCGCGGGAATGACCTCCAGTGGCGACGGGTCGACCTCGTGCGGCCGGGCCTGCCGGCTGCGGTGGCCATCGATGACGATGCGCCGGGCGACCGTCACCAGCCAGGGCCGGACGGAACCGGTGGCCCTGTTGAGCGAACCGGCGTTCTTCCAGGCACGGATGAGTGTTTCCTGCACCACGTCCTCGGCGCGCTGTCGGTCGCCGGCGACGAGGCGGAGTACGTACGCGAGCAGAGGTCCGGCATGTTCGCGGTAGAGCGCCCGCATCAACTCCTCGTCGGGGACGGCGGAGGGTGACGGGGGCGGCCCACCGCGATGCCGGGCCCTGTGCGGACGGTCATCGGCCACGGCCGCATCCTTGCGCACCCGAACCTCCCGGTCGAGACCCTGTCGAGCTCCTTGGTCATCGAATACGGGGCTGCGGGGCGATTCATTCAACGCGCGTCCAAGATTCTTTACGTCTCCGCGCCCCCCGGCCGTTCCGGGGAGGCGCCGGCCGGGTCCGTGTGGCGGCGCCGGTGCCGGGCGACCCGTTCGCGGTTGCCGCAGACCTCGCTGGAGCACCAGCGGCGGCGCCGGCCGCGCGAGGTGTCCAGGTAGACGCGGCGGCAGTGGTCGCCCTCACAGCGGCGCAGCCCGGCCAGGGCGACCGGATCGGTGAGGAGTTCGACGGCGTCCCGGGCCACGGCGGCCAGCAGCGCGGTGCAGCCGGGCGCGGCGCTCAGGCCGCGCACCAGGGCGCCGTTCCGGGCGCGCACGGCGCACAGGCCGGGCGGTGCGCCGGCGGCGAGCGCGTTGACGCGCTCCAGGGCGCCGTCCGCCGGCCGCCCGCCGAGCTGCGCGGTCAGCAGCCGGTCCACGGCGCTCCTCAGCTGCCGGAACCGCAGGAGCCAGTGGTCGTCCACGACGTCCAGCGGGGTGCCCGGCGGGACGGCTCCGGCGGCCACCAGCCAGTCGGCGAGCCCCTCGGGCCGGTCCAGCGGGTCGGCCGCGCCCGGGCTGCCGGCTCCCGTCGCGACCAGGTCCAGGCAGAGCCGGCCGGTGTCGAACCGCCAGTCGTACGAGCCCCTGCGCGTCGCCATGCCCATGCCACCGCCTCGGGTCCGGTCGCCGTCCCCACCAGAGTGCCCGGCGCGGCCCCGGGCCGTAACCCCTGCCGCGCGGGCCGCGCCAACCCGCCTCGTACGATGGGCCGGTGAACGGCCTCCCGCGCGACGCCCGGCTCCGGACCGGGTCCCTGGTGCTCCGCCCCTGGCTGCCGGGCGACCTCGCCGTCCTGCTGGACGCCTACCGCGACCCGGCGATCCAGGCCGGATCGCGCGCCCCGGTGGCGGACGAGGAGGCCGCGGCGCGCTGGCTGCGGGGCCAGGAGGAGGGCCGGGCGTCCGGGCTGCGCCACAGCTTCGCCGTGGTGGACACGGCCCTCGGGGACGGGCCGGTCGGCAACGTGGTCCTCGTGCTGCCCGCGCCGGGCTCGGCCACGGCCGAGGTCGGCTACTGGACGACGGCGTCCGCGCGCGGCCGCGGCATCGCCCCGCAGGCCCTCGGCGCGCTCACCGACTGGGCGTTCGCGGAGTGCGCCGGTCACGGACTCGTCAGGCTGGACCTGCTGCACCAGGTGGACAACACGGCGTCGTGCCGGGTGGCGGAGAAGGCCGGGTACGGTTTCGCTGAGGTGCTGCCCGCCTGCCCCCCGTGGCCGCTCGACGGCCACCGCCATGAGCGCCGGGCCACCGGGCACGGCGGCTGACCCGCGTCCTCAGACCCCCGTCACCGGGCCGTCGTGCAGCAGGCGCTGGAAGAGCCGGTGGTCGCGCCACTCGCCGTCGATGTGGAGGTAGCCCGGGGCCAGGCCGATCTGCTCGAAGCCGCACTTGGCGAGCACCCGCTGGGAGGCCAGGTTGTACGGCAGCGTCCCGGCCTCGATCCGGTGCAACCGGAGCTCGTCCCTGGCCAGTTCGCAGATCCGCCGCACCGTGGCCGTGGCCAGCCCGCGCCCCGCGAAGTCCACGTCGACCCAGTAGCCGAGGGCGGCGCTGCGAAACGGCCCGAGCACCACGCCGTTGAGGGTGAACGCGCCGATCGCCCGGTCGTCCCCGTCGCAGAGCACCCACGGCATCGCGCGCCCCGCGTCCCGGTCCGCCAGCGCGCCGGCCAGCCGCTCGCGCTGCCCCTCCTCGGTGTAGAAGGCGTCGGGCCGCTCGGGCTCCCAGGGCTTCATGTACGTGCGGCTGCGGGTCAGCGACGCGGCGAGCGCGCCCGCGTCGGCCAGGACGACGGGCCGGAGCCGTATCTCCGCGTCGATCCGGTGTGCTTCCTCGATCATCCCGGCACGGTATCCCGGCGCGGCGCGGAGCCCGCACGGAACCCGGTCCGGTGCCGGGTCCGCTCCGTTGGACGTACGCGAAGGCAGCTGCGCGCCTGAGCCATGGAGCGGGCCGGGCGGCACGACTTGACTGAGCACATGACAACCAACGGGCCCGACCGGCCGACCTCCGTCCTCCCCCGCCTCGTCCTCGGTGGCGCCGCCCTCACCACCGGCCTGATGGCGGGCACGTTCTACGTCTTCTCCTGCGCGGTCATGCCGGCGCTCGGCCGGAGCGACGACCGGACGTTCATCGAGGTGATGCAGAACATCAACGACGTCATCGAGAACCCGCTCTTCTTCGCCGGATTCTTCGGCGCGCTGCTCCTCACCGCGGCCGCCGCCTGGCAGCAGCGCCGCTGTCCGGGCCCGCGCCGGTGGATCCTGGCCGCCCTGGCCGTGTACGCCCTCGCCTTCCTGCTCACCTCGGGCGTCAACGTCCCGCTGAACAACGCCCTCGCGGACGCCGGAGACCCCGCGCGGATCGCCGACCCCGCCGCCGTCCGGGACAGGTTCGAGGACGTCTGGGTCGCCTGGAACGCCGTCCGTGCGGTCCTGTGCACCGCCGCCCTCGCCCTTCTGCTGCGGGCGTCGTTCCACGGGGGCGGACGGCGCTCTCAGGAGTCGGCGTACTTGGCGTCGGACGCCGGGTCCAGGGCCAGCCGGTAACCGCGTTTGACGACGGTCTGGATCAGCCGGGGAACCCCGAGCGCGGTGCGCAGCCGGGCCATCGCCGTCTCCACCGCGTGCTCGTCCGTACCGCTGCCGGGCAGGGCGCGCAGCAGGTCGGCCCGGGCCACCACCCAGCCCGGCCTGCGGGCCAGGGTGTGCAGAAGGGCCATGCCGGCGGGCGGCACCGCGCGCAGTTCGTCGTCGACCAGGACGGCGTGGCCGCGGATCTCGACCCGGTGGCCGGCGACCGGCAGGGTCCGTGCCCGGGCGGGCAGTTCGCGGCAGATCAGCTGGACGAGCGGGCCGAGCCGGAAGCGTTCCGGCTGGGCCGTGTCGATGCCGCGGTCCTGGAGCGGGAGTGCGGTGACCGGTCCGACGCAGGCCGAGAGGACCTCGCCCTGCAACGCGTCCAGCAGCTCCGCCAGCAGCCCGCGTTCCTCGGCCCGGCGCAGCAGGGAGACCGCCGCCGGGGCGCTGGTGAAGGTGAGCGCGTCCAGGCCGCGGGCGACCGTGATGTCGATGAGCCGGTCGAGGGGGGCGATGTCCTCGGGCGGCATCCAGCGGTAGACGGGGACGCCGATGACCTCGCCGCCGGCCGCGCGCAGCGACTCCACGAAGCCGGGGAGGGGCTCGCCGTGCAGCTGGAGGGCGATGCGGCGGCCCTCGACGCCCTCCTCCAGGAGCCGCTCCAGCACCTCCGCCATGGATTCGGACGCCGGGGACCAGGTCTCGGTCAGCCCGGCGGCGCGGACGGCGCCCTTGACCTTGGGGCCGCGGGCGAGCAGTTCGACGCCGCGCAGGGTGTCGAGCAGCTGTTCCCCGATGCCCCAGCCGTCGGCGGCCTCGATCCAGCCGCGGAAGCCGATCGCCGTGGTCGCGAGGACCACGTCGGGGACGGTGTCGATGAGTTCCTTGGTGGCGGCGAGCAGTTCGCTGTCGTCGGCGAGCGGCACGATCCGCAGGGCGGGCGCGTGCACCACGGTGGCGCCGCGCCGCCGCAGCAGGGTCGCGAGCTCGTCCGCCCGGCGCGCGGCGGTGACACCGACCGTGAAGCCCGCGAGGGGCCCGTGCTGTTCGTCGTCGTGCATATGGTCTACCCGGCTCTCGTCCCGCTGCTGCTCAGTGATGCGGAGGTCCGAGCCTGCCAACGAAGCGTGACAGGCTCGGTTCACCCGTATTTCCCCCCCGTTACGTCACCCGACATCCCGAGGCCGTCGTCACACCTCGGCGTAGTTGAGCTGGGGCTTCGCCGGGACTTCCGCGGTGCGGCGAAGGTATACCGCCCAGGTGAGCGCGAAGCACACCCCGTAGAAGACGAGGAAGGACCAGAAGGCCGCCGTCCCCGTGCCGGAGGTCTGGAAGGACTGCCGGAAGGCGAGGTTGATGGCGAGGCCGCCGAGCGCCCCGACCGCGCCGATGAGGCCCATCGCCGCCCCGGACAGCCGCCTGCCCTGGGCCGCCGCCTCCTCGCCGCGCAGGCCCTGGGCGATCGCCTTGGCGTGGAAGATGCCCGGGATCATCTTGAAGGTCGATCCGTTGCCGAGCCCCGTGAGGACGAAGAGGGCGGTGAAGCCGATGAGGAACACGGTGAGCGATTCGATGCCGGAGGCGTAGACGACGACGCCGGTCGCGGCCGCCATGGCCGCGTAGTTCCCCAGCGTGATCCGGGCGCCGCCGTACCGGTCGGCCAGCCAGCCCCCGACGGGCCTGATGAGCGAACCCAGCAGCGGGCCGATGAAGGTGAGCGAGGCGGCCTGCAGCGGCGTCCGGCCGAACTGGGTCTGCAGGACGAGACCGAAGGCGAAGCTGTAGCCGATGAACGAGCCGAAGGTGCCGATGTAGAGCACCGCCATGATCCACGTGTGCGGGTCGCGTGCGGCGTCCTTCGCGGCCCCGGTGTCGTTCTGCACGGGCGCCAGGTTGTCCATGAAGCGCGCCGCGCACAGGCCGGCGACGACGATCAGCGGGATGTACACGCCGAGGACGATCCGCGGGTGCATGGCGCCCGCGGTCCCGATGACCAGCAGCCCGACGAGCTGCACGACCGGCACCCCGATGTTGCCACCGCCCGCGTTCAGCCCGAGCGCCCAGCCCTTCTTGCGCAGCGGGAAGAACGCGTTGATGTTCGTCATCGAGGAGGCGAAGTTGCCGCCGCCGATGCCGGTCAGGGCCGCCACGGCCACGAAGGTCGGGTACGAGGTCCCCGGCTCCATCACGAGGAAGGCGGCGACCGTCGGCACCAGCAGCGTGAACGCGCTGAACACCGTCCAGTTCCGGCCGCCGAACCGGGCGACGGCGAAGGTGTACGGAATCCTCACGAGGGCCCCGACCAGGGTGGCGGTGGAGATCAGGAAGAACTTCCCGGCCGGGTCCACCCCGTACTCCGGCCCCATGAACAGGACCATCACCGACCACAGGGTCCAGATCGAGAAACCGATGTGCTCGGAGAGTACGGAGAACCACAGGTTCCGGCGGGCGATGGGCTCGCCCTTCTCCCGCCAGAACGTCTCGTTCTCGGGATCCCAGTGCTCGATCCAACGGCCAGCCATCACGCGCCTCCACGGGTGGTCGGGGTGTTGTCCCCGACGCTAGGCAGCGCGCGTTTCGGTGCGGTGCCGCGAGGTGACCGGTGCGCAACCTTGCTCTCACCGGGCCGCGGACGGCCCGGTGAGACGGCGGCTCAGCGCCGGCGCGCGCCCCTGGACACGGCGTCCGCGCGGCTCCCGGCGGCGTCCTTGGACCTCTGCCCGTTGGGCCAGAGTCTCGGGCGGCGCTTGGCGGCCACGTCCTCGATCCATCCGACGGCGAGGATCATCAGCCCGATCAGCGGCCAGACGACGATCAGCGCCAGGGCGTTGTCCGAGGCGTCGATGTAGGTGCCGAGGTGGTCGCCGACCCACGGCACGTTCCACAGCTGGTCGATGAGCAGGAATCCGGCCATCAGCAGCAGGTTGTGCCAGAGGTAGATGGTCACGGCCCGGTTGTTGGCCAGAGTCACCAGGCTGTCCCAGCCCGCCAGCCGGCCCGGCAGCTGCCGCCAGGAGGGCGCGTACTGCAGGAGGATCACACAGAAGCCGAGCGACCAGGCGGCCTGGGCGAGGGGGATCTCGTCGAGGTTCCACCCCTCCTCGCTGAGGTGCCCGGAGGCCCACCAGAGCGCGAAGGCCATGAGGAACGCCGCCATCGAGACGGTGAGGTAGCGCGGAACGGTCCGCAGCAGCCCCTCGTGGTGCGCGAAGCCGAGGATCCAGCAGGAGCCGAACACGGCGAAGTCGACCAGGCCCTCGCCCGCGGTGCCCGGCACGGTGACCAGGCCGGTGCCGATGACGGCGGTGAGACCGATCGGGGCCAGCAGGGTCACCCAGGGGAGCTTGCGGAAGGCCTTCAGCAGAAGCGGTGAGGCCAGCACGAACCACAGGTAGGCGCGGATGTACCAGAGCGGTCCCATGGCCTGCTCGGCCCAGGACGTCTCCAGGTAGCCGCCCTCGGAGCCGTTCTCCCACGGGAAGGGCGGCGTACCGACCGGGAGCAGGTAGCAGCCCAGCTTGAGGAACCACCAGACGCCCTCCTCCCGGACCGGCTTCCAGCCGAGCCAGAAGATCACGGGCACGACGACCGCGAGGAACGCCCACATCGGCGGGAGCAGCCGCCGCAGCCGGCCGCGGACGACGCTCCACGCGGGCCGCGCCAGGGACCGGGCCATCAGTGAACCCGCCAGGGCGAACATGACGCCCATGGACGGGAAGGCGATGGTCAGCCAGGCCCAGCCGAAGAGGTGGAAGACGACGACGCGGACGAGCGCCACCGCACGCAGCAGGTCGAGATAGCGGTCCCGGCCCGATGCCGTCGCGGCGGGCGGCGCGGCGTCCGGCTCCGGCGCGGGCGCCACGGGAGCGGCGGCCTGGCTCCAGGGCGCCGGCCCGGGCTGCCGGGCCCCCGCCCCCGGGCGGGGCGGCCGCGTCCCGCCCGGCGTCTGTACCGGGAACGGCATCGTGTCCTGATCCAGCGGCGGCTGCTGCGGGCGGGCCGAGGGGTGGGTCATGCGACGGGCCTCCGGTCATTGCTGCGCCGGCTCTGGCTCGGCATCGAACCGGGTGCCTCCACGACCCCGGTACGCCGCAGCTTCTGCCAGCGGAGCCGGCCGCCGGTGAGAGCGGTGATCCAGGACTGGAGCAGCACCACGTACATGAGCTGCCGGTAGAGGATCTGCTGGAGGGGCAGCGAGAACAGATGGGTCATGCGCTCCCGGTCCAGCCGGAAGGCGTACGCGGCGCAGATGCCCTGCACCGCGAGGACACCGAACCAGGCGACGATCGTCTGCTCGGTGGGGCCGAAGACGAGCCCGTACAGCAGGAAGACGTCGATGAGGGGGGCGAGCAGCGGCGCGACGACCATGAACAGGGCGACGAACGGCAGTCCGACGCGTCCGAAACGGCCGGACGGGCCGCGCTCGATCACCGCGCGGCGGTGCTTCCAGATGGCCTGCATCGTGCCGTACGACCACCGGTAGCGCTGCGACCAGAGCTGCTGCACGGACTCCGGCGCCTCGGTCCAGGCGCGGGCGTTCTCCGCGTACACGACGCGCCACCCGTCCCGGTGCAGGCCCATCGTGACGTCGGTGTCCTCGGCGAGGGTGTCCTCGCTCATGCCGCCGATCCGGTTCAGCGCCTCTCGGCGGAACGCCCCCACCGCGCCGGGGATGGTGGGCATGCAGCCCAGCATGTCGTACATCCGGCGGTCGAGGTTGAAGCCCATCACGTACTCGATGTGCTGCCAGGCGCCGATCAGCGAGTCGCGGTTGCCGACCTTGGCGTTGCCCGCGACGGCCCCGACCCGGGGGTCGGCGAAGGGCTGCACCAGTTCACGGATGGTGGACGGTTCGAAGACCGTGTCGCCGTCCATCATCACGATGATGTCGTAGCGGGCGTGCGCGATGCCGTTGTTCAGGGCGGCGGGCTTGCCCGCGTTGCGCTGGCGCACCACCCGGACGCCCCGCAGCCGCATCCGGTCGACGAGGTCCGCGGTGCCGTCCGTGGAGCCGTCGTCGATGACGATGACCTCCAGCGGGTAGTCGCTCGCCATCAGCGAACGGACCGTGTTGGCGATGCACTTGCTCTCGTTGTACGCGGGCACCAGGACGGACACCGGGCGGGTGAGGGGCTCGCCCCATGTGAAGTCCCGCTTGCGGACCCGGCGGGCGTGCGCGAAGGACAGCAGCAGCATCAGGCCGAACCGGGCCAGGACCAGCACCCCGATGACGGCGAGGCCCACCACCAGTACATCGGTGATGTGCTCCGAGACCTCCACGGCGTAGACGAACGCCTTGCCCTTCCAGAGCGCGTAGCCGGTGACCGGGGTGTGCGCGCTGGGGGCGCCGAGGGCGTCGGTGAGGTTGGTGAACTCATAGCCCTGGGCCTGCATCTTGGGCAGGAAGTGGCCGAGCGCGGCCACGGTCTGGGACCGGTCCCCGCCGGAGTCGTGCATCAGGACGACGGCGCCCTTGCCGTGCTTCGGCGTGGCGTTCCTGGAGATGACCCCGACGCCGGGCCGCTTCCAGTCCTCGCTGTCGGTGTTGTTGACGACGGTGAGGTAGCCGCGGCTGCCGATGTACTGGGTGACCGGCCAGGACTTGTCGTCCATGGCGTCGGCGAACGACGAGTAGGGCGGCCGGAACAGGGAGGTGCGGATGCCGGCCGCGCCCGCGAGCGCCAGCTGGTTCTGCGACAGCTCCCAGTCGATGCGGCTGGTGGACTGGTAGGAGAGGTCCGGGTGGTTGAACGTGTGCAGCCCGACCTCGTGCCCCTCCTCGACCATGCGCTCGACGAGACCGGGGTAGCGCGAGGCCATGGTGCCGGTGACGAAGAAGACGCCGTGCGCGTCGTACTCCTTGAGCTTGTCGAGCACGCGCGGGGTCCACACCGGGTCGGGACCGTCGTCGAAGGTCAGCACGATCCGGTGGTCGGGTATCCGGAGGGTCTTGGCGGGCTCGGTGGCGCTGCGCGCGTCGATGACCGGGCCGCCCTCCAGCACCTGCTCGGGCACCTGGTCGGTGGCCGCCGGTGGCTGGATCCGGTGGTCGGCGAGGATTTCGCTGTGCACGTAGCCGCGCAGCATCAACATCGCGAGCAGGGCAACGAGGAACAGGAACGGCAGCATGTAGCGCATGGGGAGCCTGCGCCGCCGGGTCTGCTTCTTACGGTGGTGCCTGCCCCGCGGGGCGGGGTTGGTCATCTAGCTGGCGCCTTCTTGCTCGTGCACAGGAGGGTCCGGAGTTCCGGTGGGTGAGGTCGCGTGGCCCGGGGGCGTCCTCGACGGATCGGCGCTCGGCATCCCGGGGCCGTCCGCGACAGGTGCGGAGGGAGTCGTCGTATCGGCCGGCGTACCGCTGCTGGTGCTGGACCCGGGGGCGGCGTCCGGCGCGGACGGCGGGACGGTGGCCGGGGCGGTGGCCCCGGTACGTGTCGCCGGAGAGCTGCCGGAGCCGGTGGCGCCACTGGGAACGGCCACGTGCCGGCCGCCGGTCTGCGGGGTGACGGACGGCGTCTCGACGACCCCCGTGGCACCGGATGAGACCTGGGCGTCCGGGCTCGCCGCGGGCGTGGCGGGCGTCTGCACCTCTTCCGCCTTCTGGTGCCCCTCCTGGCCGGAAAGCGGCAGGAAGGGCGCGCTGGAGTTGCCGCCGAGCAGGGCGATGACGAGCGTCACCGCGTACCCGACGAAGAGCGCGGCCAGTACCCAGCCGAGACGCCGGAGCGTCTTGCTGCGGCGACCGCTCTCGTCGACGAAGACGGGACCGTCGGAGCCCTCCGGAACGCCGGGTTCCGGGAGCAGCTCGGAGAGCTGCCGTCCCAGTCCGTCGAGCTGGATGGTGACTTCGTTGGGTTCGTGGGTGTGTCCCGAACGGGCACCTTCACGCCAAGTTTCCACTGATGTACGCACTTCCCCCACTCAGGATCCGGCGCGCACACCTACGTTCGTGCGTCGTCGGACCGGGGCCCCCACCTGGTCCGCGCGCCCCTCCCACCGTGCACCCGGGCCATGAATGTAGCGCACGCCGAGGCTGCTCCGACCCCTCGGTGAGGTGTTGTACATCATGAGAGATACATCCGTTTTCGAACCGTGGTGCGGGGCCTGCCCCGGGCGGGTGAGCGGCGGGAGCGCGGCGTGTGAGCGCACGCCGGTGCACACGCCCCGCACGCCCCGCACGCCGGACGCGGCCGGCCGTGCGCGGCACGCCGGCCGGGGCTCGCGAGGACCGGACAGCAAAAACGAGGACCCCGCTGCCGGTGGCAGCGGGGTCCTCGTTCACATGGGAATTGTGGAGATGGCGGGAATCGAACCCGCGTCCAACGGTGCGGAACCAGGGCTTCTCCGAGTGCAGTTCGCTGCGCTTTTCTCGGCCCCGGAGGTCACGCGAACAAGCCTCCGACAGGCCCAGTCACTGTTTGATTTCCTTCCAAGCCCCGTGACCGGGCTTAGAAGTTTAGATCCCTAGTTGATGCCAGGATCCGGGTCGGGATCACCCCCGGGCTGACACTCCGCAGAGTCTTCGCTCAGCTGCTAATTAGGCAGCGAGGGCGAAGGCGGAGGAATCGCGCTTAGAAGTGGCGATTATTGTTTGCGACATATGGTTTACGAGATCATTGTCGCTTCCTCGACTCGCTTCCCCTGCTTCGACATCCGCTGTCGAAACCGATCATCCCCATGTTGATTTTTCAAGGTGGTGCCTCACCCCGTGGGGTGCAGTGCCATCGTACGTGACCAACGTACGACGATGCCAGCGTATTCCCGCCGCACCGGCCGGCAGCCCCGGGCGAAGGCCTCCAACGCGCTCCGCCGACGGCGGTGGGCCCGGGCGCGCGGACCGCTCACGCGCTCCGCTGACGGCGGCGGGCCGCCGAGATCGCCCGGTTCGTCTCCCTCGTGTCCTGCTTCTCGCGCAGCGTCTGCCGCTTGTCGTACTCCTTCTTGCCCTTCGCCAGCGCGATCTCGACCTTGACCCGGCCACCGGTGAAGTACAGGGCGAGCGGCACGATCGTGTGCCCGGTCTCCTGGGACTTCGACTCCAGCTTGTCGATCTCGGCCCGGTGCATCAGCAGCTTGCGCTTGCGCTTGGCGGAGTGGTTGGTCCAGGTCCCCTGGACGTACTCCGGGACATGGACGTTGTGCAGCCACGCCTCGCCGCCGTCGATCTGGACGAAGCCGTCCACCAGGGAGGCCCGTCCCATGCGCAGGGATTTGACCTCGGTGCCCATGAGGACGAGACCGCACTCGTAGGTGTCGAGGATGGTGTAGTCGTGGCGCGCCTTCTTGTTCTGCGCGACCATCTTGCGCCCGGTGTCTTTTTCCTTAGCCATAGTGCGGCCATTTTCGCACTACGACCCACCCCCGAGGCCACTCAATACCGTCTCGGCCCGCTGCTGGGCCCGCGCGCTCACCTCGAGGTCGGGGGTGATGCCCCGGCCGTCGACGCTCCGGCCCGCCGGAGTGCGGTAGTGCCCCACGGTCAGCTCGGCCACGGAACCGCCCGCGAGCCTGCTCGGCATCTGGACGGATCCCTTGCCGAAGGTGCGTGAACCGACGGTGACCGCCCGGCCCCGGTCCTGCAGGGCGCCGGTGAGGAGCTCAGCCGCGCTCATGGTGCCCCCGTCGATGAGGACGACGACGGGGCGCTCGGTGTCGCCCCCGGCCTCGGCGTACAGCGCGCGCTGCTCCCCGTGCACGTCGTACGTGGCGACCAGGCCGCCGTCCAGGAACGCGGAGGCGGCGGTGACGGCCTCGGTGACCAGTCCCCCGGAGTTGCCGCGCAGGTCCAGCAGGACGCCGGCGCCCGCGGGCGCCCCGTCGACCGCGTCGCGCACGGCGGCGCCCGATCCCCTGGTGAACGAGTCGACCTGGATCAGCACAGCTGCGGAGGAATCGGAACGGTGCGGTCCGAGCCGCCGCACGGAGACGGCCTCGGTGGCCAGGCGCGCCCGCCGCAGCGTCTCGGTCCGGGTGACGGAGCCCCGCTGGACGCCCAGCACCACGGTGGTACCGGCGGCGGCGCCGGTGCGGTCACCGCGCAGCAGCGCCACCACGTCGGAGACCGGGCGCCGGTCGACCCGCCGGCCGTCGATGGTGCGCAACAGATCGCCGGCGCGGATCCCCGCCCGCCCGGCGGGGCTTCCCGGCTGGACCCGGGTGACGGTGACCAGCCCGTCCGCGGACCGTCTGGCGGCGATCCCGACGCCCGTGTACGAGCCGTCGAGGGCCTGCTCGAACTCCTGGTACTCCCGCTCGTCGTAGACCGCGCCCCAGCGGTCCCCGCTGCGGCTGACGGCCTCCTCGGCCGCCTCCGTACCGGACTTGCCGTCGGCCACGGCCTCGGCGGCGGCGTCGGCCACCGCATCGCGGTCGGCGGCGGAGGCGACGGACCGGGTCTCTATCTCGGTGCTCCGCCCCTCCCCGTACGGCAGCGCGCCGATGGCGGCGGCCGTGGCGAGGACACTCGCGAAGACCAATGTCAGGGCCGCCCCGCGGCGGACGCCGCGGGGCCCGAAACGGTTCTCAGGGCCCGGCATGGCGCCGAGTCTAGGACAACGCCCCGACGGCGCACGGCCCGTTGGCCGCGCGCCCCACGGGGCGCATGTCACACCTTGAGGTACTTGCGGAGCGCGAAGAGAGCGGCAACCGCGGGCATCAGCAGGCCGATCGCCAGGACCAGCGGGAGCTTGGTGAGCACGGCCTCCCAGCCGATGAAGTCGATCAGGTTCAGCTTGTCCTGGAGGGCGAGTCCGCCGTCGATCAGGAAGTAGCGCCCGGCCAGCAGCATCACGCAGGCCAGTACGCCGCCGATCAGGCCGGCGAACGCGGCCTCCATGATGAAGGGCATCTGGATGTAGAAGCCCGAGGCGCCGACGAGCCGCATGATGCCCGTCTCGCGCCTCCGGCTGAACGCGGACACCCTGACCGTGTTCACGATCAGCATCAGGGCGATGACGAGCATCAGCGCCATCACGAAGAGCGCGGCGACGTTCATGCCGTTCATCAGCCCGAAGAGGTTGTCCAGGATGCTTCTCTGGTCCTGGACGGACTGCACCCCGTCACGCCCGGCGAAGGCCGTGGCGACGACCTTGTACTTCGTGGGGTCGTGCAGCTTCACCCGGTAGGACTCCGGCATCTGGTCGGGCGTGATGTTGCCCGCCATCGGGGAGTCGCCGAACTCCTCCTGGTAGTGCTTGTACGCCTGGTCGGACGACTCGTAGATCACCGTGTCGACGACGTCCATCTTCTTGAGATCGGCCAGGATCTCCTTCTTCTGCGGCTCGGTGACCGCACCCTTGGCGCACTGGACCACCGTCTCCGCGTCACCCTTGCCGCAGAGGTAGATGGAGACGTTGACCTTGTCGTACCAGTAGTCCTTCATCGTGCTGACCTGCTCGCGCATGAGCAGCGCGCCACCGAACAGGGCGAGCGAGAGGGCGACGGAGACGACGACGGCGAAGGTCATCGTGAGGTTGCGACGGAGGCCGACGCCGATCTCCGACAGGACGAACTGGGCGCGCATGGCGTCCTTTCAGTGCTGGGTGCTCAGTGCTGGTAGCCGTAGACGCCGCGCGCCTGGTCGCGTACGAGACGGCCCTGCTCGAGCTCGATGACGCGTTTGCGCATCTGGTCGACGATGTTCTGGTCGTGGGTCGCCATGATCACGGTGGTCCCGGTCCGGTTGATCCGGTCCAGCAGCTTCATGATCCCGACCGAGGTCTGGGGGTCGAGGTTGCCGGTCGGCTCGTCCGCGATCAGCAGCATGGGCCGGTTGACGAAGGCCCGCGCGATCGCCACGCGCTGCTGCTCACCACCGGAGAGCTCGCCGGGCATCCGGTCCTCCTTGCCGCCGAGACCGACGAGGTCGAGGACCTGCGGGACCGCCTTGCGGATCTCGCCGCGCGGCTTGCCGATCACTTCCTGCGCGAACGCCACGTTCTCCGCGACGGTCTTGTTGGGAAGGAGGCGGAAGTCCTGGAACACCGTGCCCAGCTGGCGGCGCATGTGCGGCACCTTCCAGTTGGACATGCGCGCGAGGTCCTTGCCGAGGACGTGGACCATGCCCTGGCTGGCGCGCTCCTCGCGGAGGATGAGACGCATGAAGGTGGACTTGCCGGAGCCGGAGGAGCCCACCAGGAAGACGAACTCGCCCTTCTCGATATCGAGAGACACATCCCGTAGAGCGGGACGGCTCTGCTTCGGGTAGGTCTTGGAGACGTTGTCGAATCGGATCACGGATGCACCACGGTCGGCCGGGAGTAGGTGAGCGTGACCATACGCGAACCGGGCTCACGCGTGCAGGCACGCGTGCCGGGATGGGTGATTTACGGTGAAACGGCAGCGGCTCGGACGCGCACCGAACGGGGACGGACCGGGACGTATCCGGCGGGCCGTGCCGAATCCCGCGCGAGCTGGCACAGTGGTAGGGGGAACGGTTGCGTTTCCCTGAGCGTTGTGCGGAGAGACAGCTTGTGCGGCTCCGCCGCGCGGGAGGAGGAAAGCGCATGACCTATGACCGACTGGTGTGCGCGAACTGCGCGGCGCCCGTGAACGAGGGGCGCTGCCCCGTATGCCGGGCCAGCCGCGCGCGACTGGAGCAGCAGGAACAGGAGCAGGGCCCCTTCGCGGGGCTCAGCCCGGCGATGCTGGTGGCCCTGATGGTGGTGCTGCTGGCCGCGCTGGCCCTGCTGGCGCACCAGACGGTGTAGCCGGCCCTCCTCGTACGCCTTACGCGGAGACGCGGACAGGGGCCCCGGACGCCGATCGGCGTCCGGGGCCCCTGTCCGCGTACGTGGATGTACCGCTGCTGCCGTCAGGCGGCGGTGCGGCCGTTCACCAGGCGCGGGAGGATCCGGAAGCCGATGCCTCCGGCGATCATCGTCGCGGCGCCGACCAGCAGGAACGTGGTCTCGGCGGCACCGGTCTCGGCGAGCTCGTCCTTGCCCTTGCCCTGCTCGACCGGCTGGTTGCCGAGCGAGTCGGTGTCGGTGTTGTCCGAGTCGACGCACTCGGCGCCGTCGAGGGAGACGGTGCAGGTGCCGGTGTCGCCGGTGGAACCGCCGTTCGTCGCGGAACCGGTGGTCCCGTCGCCGCCACCAGCAGCGTTACCGCCACCACCGGCAGTGTTACCGCCGCCACCAGCGGCCGCGTCACCACCACCGGCAGCCGCGTCACCACCACCAGCGGCCGCATCGCCACCACCGGCAGCCGCGTCACCACCACCAGCGGCCGCATCGCCACCACCGGCAGCCGCGTCACCACCACCAGCGGCCGCGTCACCACCACCGGCAGCCGCGTCACCACCACCAGCGGCCGCGTCACCACCACCGGCAGCCGCGTCACCACCACCAGCGGCCGCGTCACCACCACCGGCAGCCGCATCGCCACCACCAGCGGCCGCATCGCCACCACCGGCAGCCGCATCGCCACCACCAGCGGCCGCATCGCCGCCACCAGCAGCCGCGTCACCGTCATCAGTAGTGATGCCGACGTTCAAACCGTCCTCGTTGGCCTCGGCGTTGACACCGATTCCGGCAACATCGACGCCGATGCCGACGGCCTGCGCCGCGCCCGCGACGGTCAGCGAGGCGCCCGCGGCAATGACCGCGCCCGCGGCTATCCGCGCGACGCGGACTCGCGTCTTCTTCGTCATGTGCTGCTACCCCCAGTAGCTGTTCTCGTCAATGGAGCAGCCATATGCGGGGCATGGCCCGGCGGGGTTTGCTCCGAACGTCGGCCCACGTCGTGCCGTGGCCATACCGCCCGCCCCCGATCACACCCGTCCCAGACATACGCATGCTGCCCCAGCACCCTGTCCAGAGTTAAGGACTACGTCAAGGCCGTTCTGCGCAATGTGCACCTCTTTGGGCAGAGTTGACCCTCATTCAGCGCCACGACTGTGACGCACTCAGCACGCCATCCACGCAACTCGCCGCGCCAACTCCCCTTGGGGCGAAGCCGGTTTCGGACCCCCGCCCGACTCCCTGCGGCCATGTCCGGTTCATCCGCAAGGATCATGATGCGGGCGTCCGACCGAACCGTCTCGTCCCGAACCCCGGTGAACCCATGCACAAGCGCACCGCCGCCCTCTCCCTGACGCTCGCTGTCTCCGCCCTGCTGCCGGCAACGCTGCCGGCGCAGGCCGCGTCGGGCTCCTCCGGCTCCTACGCCACCAAGACCCCGTACGCCCCTCAGCAGAACCCCCGGTCGTACGAGAAGGCCCCCCAGGGCTTCGTGCCGGTGTTCACCGAGAACGTCTCCCGCCACGGCTCCCGCGCGGCGTCGGACAGCGAGGACGGCGACCTGATCCTGGCCCTGTGGGAGAAGGCGCGGGCCGAGGGGCAGCTGACCCGTGCCGGTCAGCGGTTCGGCGGCGACACCAAGGCGCTGCTCGCCGCCATGGACAAGGTCGGTTACGGACAGCTCAGCGGGCGCGGCGTCCGCGAGATCCAGGACACCGCCGCCCGGCTGGAGAAGCGGCTCCCCGGGCTCTTCGAGCGGATCGCCGAGAAGTCCGAGCCGATCAACGTCACCAACTCCGGCAAGGACCGCGCCGTCGACAGCGGGACCCTGTTCGCCGCTGCCCTCGCCGAGAGCGACCCGGCCCTGGCACCGCTGATCACACCGGCCAGGACCGATGCGGACCTGCTCTACTTCCACAAGTCGGCCGGCGGGGCGGAGTACCGGGACTACATCAAGAACGACAAGCGGCTCGCCGCCACGCTCGACGCCCTCACCGACCAGCCGGCCTCGCACGCGGCGGCCCGCAGCGTACTGAAGAAGATCTTCAAGCCGGCCTTCGTCGAACGGATCACGGCGGGCGAGTTCTCCGCGATCGGCACCGAGATCGAGGCCGCGCAGGCGGTGTACGCCCTCTACAGCATCGCCCCGGCGATGGCCGACGAGGGCGACTGGCACATGAAGCGCTACATCGCGCCCCGTGACGCACGGTGGTTCGCGTACCTCAGCGACGCCGAGGACTTCTACGAGAAGGGGCCGGGCTTCGCCGACAGCGACATCACGTACAGGATGGCGAACGTCCTGCTCGACGACTTCTTCACGAAGATCGACGCCAAGCGGGACGGGACCAGCGACGCGGGTGCGGAACTGCGGTTCACGCACGCGGAGGAGATCATCCCGCTGGCCGCCCTGATGGGCCTGCCCGGCAGCACGAAGCCCGTGTCGGAGGCCCGGCCCTACACGTACGGCGACAACCCGTGGCGTGGTGAGTCGGTGGCGCCCATGGCCACGAACATCCAGTGGGACCTGTTCCGGAACGGGAACACGTACCTGGTGCGGATGCTCTACAACGAGAAGCAGACCGCCTTCAAGAAGGGCTGCGAGCCGGTGGCGAAGGGCAGCTACTACTACGAGGTCGACGAACTGAAGCGGTGCCTGGGCCGTACCGCTTCCTGACCCAGCCGGGTACGAAAACGGGCGTGGGAGCCGCGGCTCCCACGCCCGTCCTTGCTTGCGCCCCGTTCGCGGGACTACTTCTCGCTCTGCTTGCGCCAGCGGATGCCGGCCTCGATGAAGCCGTCGATCTCGCCGTTGAAGACGGCTTCGGGGTTGCCCATCTCGAAGTCCGTACGCAGGTCCTTGACCATCTGGTACGGGTGCAGGACGTACGAGCGCATCTGGTTGCCCCAGGAGTTGCCGCCGTCGCCCTTGAGCGCGTTCATCTTCGCCTGCTCCTCCTGCCGGCGGCGCTCAAGGAGCTTCGCCTGGAGGACGTTCATCGCGGACGCCTTGTTCTGGATCTGCGAGCGCTCGTTCTGGCAGGAGACGACGATGCCGGTCGCCAGGTGGGTCAGGCGCACCGCGGAGTCCGTGGTGTTGACGCCCTGGCCGCCGGGGCCCGAGGAGCGGTACACGTCGACGCGCAGCTCGGACTCGTCGATCTCGATGTGGTCGGTCTGCTCGACCACCGGCAGCACCTCGACGCCCGCGAAGGACGTCTGGCGGCGGCCCTGGTTGTCGAAGGGCGAGATCCGCACGAGGCGGTGTGTGCCCTGCTCGACGGAGAGCGTGCCGTAGGCGTACGGCACCTCGACGGCGAAGGTGGTCGACTTGATGCCGGCCTCTTCGGCGTACGCCGTCTCGTAGACCTCGGTCTTGTAGTTGTGCCGCTCGGCCCAGCGGAGGTACATGCGCTGGAGCTTCTCGGCGAAGTCCGCGGCGTCCACGCCGCCGGCCTCGGCCCGGATGGTGACGAGCGCCTCGCGCGCGTCGTACTCACCCGAGAGGAGCGTGCGGACCTCCATCTCGTCCAGCGCCTTGCGGACGGACACCAGCTCGGCCTCGGCCTCGGCGAGCGCGTCGGCGTCGGCCTCGTCCTCGGCGAGCTCGAACATGACCCCGAGGTCGTCGATCCGGCCGCGGAGGGCCTCGGTCTTGCGGACCTCGGCCTGGAGGTGCGAAAGCTTGCTGGTGATCTTCTGCGCCGCGTCCGGGTCGTCCCAGAGGGACGGCGCCGCCGCCTGCTCCTCGAGTACGGCGATGTCACCCCTCAGCGCATCCAGGTCCAGGACGGCCTCGATCGACCCCATGGTCGAGGAGAGGGACTTCAGCTCTTCGGAAATATCGACGACTGCCACGGGTCCAGCGTAACGGCTGTCGGCGCGGGCGTTCCTCGGACGTCTTGATCACGATCGTGTGCGGCCCGGCGCCACCCCTATCCGGACCCGCGCTACGGGGCCGTCGGCGCCGAGTTCTTCGTGTCGTGGGGGGACGCGGGGCCCGTGTCGCCGTCGCTCAGGGCGAACCAGCCGCCGACGCCGAGGCCCGCGACCAGGATCAGGGCCGCGGCGCCGAGGGTGAGGCGCCGTTTACGGATGGCGGCGGACTTGTTGCGGGCCGAGCCGGGGCGGGGTCTGCCCGGGGCGCGGGGGGCGCGGGCGGTGCCGCGGGGGCCGCCGGAGAGTTCGTCGGGTGCCGGGACGCGCATGCTCGTGTGGGTGTCCCGGTTGGAGTCGGGGGACGAGCCGGGGACCAGCGGGACCGCGCCGCGGCGGCGGGGCTCCTCGCCGGCCGGGGTGTACTGCTGCTCGTCGTAGGCCTGGGCGTGGGAATCGGACTCGGACTCGTCGTCCGGTTCGTCCACGTCCAGCGGCGGTATGCCGGCCAGGTGCGGGAGCTGCTCGCGCAGCCGGGCCGCCAGCTCGGAGGCGCGCAGCCGGGAGGCCGGGGCCTTGGCCAGGCACTGGACCAGCAGCTGCCAGAGCTCCTCGGGGATGCCGGGCAGCGGGACGACGGTCTCGGTGACGTGACGGCGCAGGACGGCGCCGGGGTGGCCGCCGCCGAAGGGCGTGAAGCCCGCGAGGAGCTCGTACAGCACCGTCGCCAGGGCGTAGATGTCGACGGCGGCGCGGGGCGGGAGTCCCTCGACGATCTCGGGGGCCAGATAGTCCGGCGTGCCGATGATCTTGGTGGCCTTGGTGCGGCGGGGGGTGTCGATCAGCTTGGCCACGCCGAAGTCGGTGAGCAGCGCGGGGTGGGAGTTGCCGGGGCCGAGCGGGCCCTCCATGTCGAGCAGGATGTTCTCCGGCTTGACGTCGCGGTGGACCACCCCGGCGGCGTGCGCCGCGGCGAGGCCGTCGGCGACGTCCGCGACGATCGCGACGGCGGCCTCGGGGGCCAGCCGGCGCTCGCGGTCGAGCCGGGTGCGCAGGTCCGTGCCCCGGACCAGGTTCATCACCAGGGCCAGGTCGTTGCCGTCCACCACGAGGTCGCGGACAGCGACGACGTGCGGATGGTCGAGCCCGAGCAGGGCGGTGCGCTCCTGGACGAAGCGGCCCACCAGTTCCTGGTCGGACGCGAGGTCCTCGCGCAGCAGCTTGATGGCGACGGGCCCCTCGGGGCCGTCGCCGAGCCACACCGTGCCGGCGCTGCCGCGCCCCAGAATCTGGTGGGCGGTGTACCGGCTGCCGATATTCCGTGCCAAGACTGCTCCCTCAGCGGCTGGCGATGGACCGTCGCACAACAACCCCCGGTCGACAAAGCTACGCGGCCATCGGGGGGTCGCGTGCCCTGGATGGCGCCAACCTTCACTTCTGCGGGCGAATTGCCGCGGAATTGGCCCCCGGAAGTCGACATAGCTACAGAGTCCGGTCGGCGCCCGGTATCCGGGGCGGGTGTCCGGTCAGCCGGCCGGGGCGCGGCCGGTCGGTCGTCCGGGCCGGTGACCGGTCCGTCGTCCGGTCAGTTCCCGCTGCCGCCGCTGCCGCCGCTGTCGCCGATCTTCGAGATCCAGCCGGTGACGGTGTCGAAGGCGTCGGTGATCGCGTGCCAGTAGCTCTGCCCCTGGCCGATCCAGTCCTTCAGCGGGGTCAGCTCCCAGATCAGCCAGCTCGCGACGAAGAGCAGAACCAGCGTGAACAGACAGCCCTTCAGACAGCCGAGGCCGGGGATCTTCATCGGGTTGGCGCTGCGCTGCCTCGGCTCCCTGGGCGGGCGCTGAGCCGGCTGCTGGGGCTGCTGCGGCGGCGCGTACTGCTGACGCTGCGGCTGGTACTGCTGTTGCTGAGGGTGGGGCTGGTACTGCTGGGGCTGCTGGCGGTACTGCGGCTGCTGTTGCTGCTGCTGCGGGTACTGCTGCTGGCGGCGCGGCGGCTGCTGCGGCTGCTGGCGCTGGGGGCGGCGGCGCAGCGGGTCCTGGCTCGGGTCGAGGTACTGGACCTGCGTCTGCTCGTTGCGGTCGCGGGCGGCCTGGAGCTGGGACTGCCACGGGTGCGGTCCGTCGGGCTGCGGTTCCCCCTCGGGGCGCGGCGGGACGGGCGGCATGACGGCGGTCGGGTCGGCGTGACCGCCACCCGGCCCGGCGTTGTGCTGCAGCACGCTGGTGGCCGCGTTCGGGTCGTACGAGCCGGCGTTGCTCGGCAGCACCTGCGTCGGGTCGGCCGCTCCGGGCGTCTCCGGCACGGCGGTGGGCGCCGGGTCGGGCGCGAGCAGGGCGCCCACTCCGTCGGCGGCCGCGATCTGCGCGGAGTTCGCGTGCACGCCGATCCCGGCGGCGACGGTACGCAGCGCACGGGCGAGGTTCTCGGCGCTGGGCCGGCGGTCCGGGTCCTTGCTCAGGCAGCGCTCTATCACCGTCCACAGCGGGGCGGGGACGGTGCTGGGGCGGCGGGGCTCCTCGCTGAGGTGCCGGTGCAGGACCTCGAGCGCGGTGCCGCCGGCGAACGGCGGACGGCCGGTGACCAGCTCGTACAGCAGGATTCCGGCGCCGTAGATGTCCACGGCGGAGGTCTGCGGGCGGCCCTCGGCCGACTCGGGCGCCACATAGGCCGGTGTCCCCACGAACTCATGGGTGCGGGTCAGGCCCGGGGAGTCGGCGAGACGGGCGATGCCGAAGTCGGTGAGCATGGGATGCATCTGGCCGTCGCGCTCGTCGAGCAGCACGTTGGCGGGCTTCAGGTCGCGGTGGACGACGCCGTCGGCATGGCTGGCGGCGAGCGCGTCCGCGATCTGCGCGGTGAGCAGCGAGGCGGCGACCGGCGTGAGCGGGCCGTTGTCGCGGAGGTAGCGGTGCAGGTCGGGGCCGTCGACCAGGTCCATGACGAGGGCGAGGAGATCACCCTCCACGACCAGGTCGCGGGTGCGCACGATGTTCTCGTGCCTCAGCCGCAGAAGGACGGAGCGCTCGCGCAGGAACCGCATCACGACGTCCGCGTCGTTGGCGAGCTCCTCCTTGAGGACCTTGATCGCCACGGTCTCGCCGGGCTGGCCGGCGACGGCCGCCTCGGCGCCCGCGGTCTCACGCTGGCGGGCGCGCCAGACGGTGCCCGTGGCGCCGCGTCCGAGCGGCTCCTCGAGCAGGTACTTGCTGCCTACCGGCCGCACGTCATGCGCTCCCTGCTGGTCGTGGTGCTTGCGGTCCCCGGGATCCGCCCGGAGTTTCCGGCCCACTCTAGTGGGGCGGACGGGGTGGACGGCCGGGTCGGGCAGGTTACCTTTTTGTGCGCATTCCCCGTAATTTCCCCGAGGTGTACGGTCTGCCCGCCGCGATCCCCGGAGGATGCGGTCCGGTCGGCCGCGATCCCCGGAGGGTCACGGCCTGTCCACCGTCGGCCGCGCTCCCCGGCTGCGGAGGAAGACGCTCCTCCTGCGCGGATGGTTGCCGCGCCGGGATCAGGCGGCGCGGTTCCGGACCTCGCTCCCGAGCACGGTCCCTCGCGAGGTCCGGAGCGCTTCGGACGCGGGACGGACTTCTTCCGGGCGCCCGGGGAAACGGCCAAGCAGGCACTTTTGGGCGCACAGCAGACCTTTCAAGATCACTGAGCGGTGACCCCCGGGCGTGTTGTCAGTGGCAGGTGCGAGGATGCCTCCAGCACGGAACTGTGGGGTCGGGAGCTCTGCGGTACGTGACGAACCTGTACCGGACGACGCGTCCGTGCCGGGTGGGGGGAATCACAGGGCGTTCCCCCTGCCGGGCACCGCGCGCAGAAGGGACCGCTGACGGCGATGCAGATCCGGCTGACCGTCCTCGCGCCGCCCAGCGGCCAGACCCCGGCGCGCCCCTGCGACGTGCTGGTGACCGCCCCCGCGGGGACGGCTCTGGCCGCCGTGGCGTCCCATCTGGCCGCCTCCGTCTCCGGGCCCGAGGGCTCCCTGGGCAGCGGTGCGGTGGTGCTGTTCGCCGGACGGGAACGGCTCGACGCGCAGCGGTGCGCGCTCGGTGAGCCGCCCCTGGTGGACGGGGCGGTGCTCTCGCTCCAGGTGCCGGGCGAGGACGAGGCGCCGGACGACGCCGTCCCGGCCCAGCTGCACGTGATCGCGGGACCGGACGCGGGCGGGGTCCACCTGCTGCACGGCGGGCAGATCCGGATCGGCCGCTCGGCCGACGCCGACGTCCCGCTCGACGACCCGGACGTGTCCCGGCTGCACTGCGCGGTGACGGTCTCTCCGGAGGGCCGGGTCTCCGTGGCCGACCTCGGCTCCACCAACGGCACGTCACTGGACGGCGCGGACGTCCGCGACCGCCCGGTCCGGCTGAACCCCGGCGCACTCCTCCGGCTCGGCGAGTCCACGCTCCGGCTCACGTCCGGCGCCCGGACGCCGACCCTCGAGACGGCGCCGGACGGCGAGGGCCACCTGCGGGTGGCCAGGGCCCCGGCCGCCGACCCGGTGGCCCCCGACCACGGCTACGGACCCGCGTACGGCGAACCGGAGGAGTACGCCGGGCCGGACGCCGCCCAGGAACACGAGCGCTCGGCGGACCCCGATGGAGGGCACCCCGCACGGCCGCACACGGGGTACGGGCGTACCGGCCGGCCGGCGGACGACGGCGCGCCCCGGCGCGGCGGCATAGGCGCCTGGGCCCGACGGCTCGCGGGCGGCAAGGCCGATCCCGTTCACGAGAGCGCGCCCGTCGAGCCCGGCCCCCCGGCCCCCGCCCCGACGTTCACCGCGCTGCCGACCGCCCCCGAGGGCACCTGGCCGGATCCGGCCTCCGTCCTGCTGACCGCGCTCGGCCCCGGCCCCCGGCTGTGGGAACGCGACACCGCGCACCCGGAGGCGCTGGTGGTCCGGCTGGGCACCACCGAGCGGGCCGACCTGCCCGCCGTGCCGGTGACGGTGGGGCTGCGGGAGGCCGGTTCGCTCGGCCTGGCCGGCCCGAGGGAGCGGCTGGTGGGACTCGCCCGCTCCGCCGTGGCCCAGCTGGCCGCGCTGCACTCCCCCGCCGACCTGGAGATCGTGCTGATCAGCGCGGACCGGGCGCGCGGGACGGACGAGCGGCGCCGCGCATGGGCCTGGCTCGGCTGGCTGCCGCACCTGCGGCCGATGCACGGCCAGGACTGCCGGCTCCTCCTGGCGTACGACCGCGAGCAGGCCCTCGCCCGGACGACGGAGCTGGTGCGCCGCCTGGACGAGGGCCCGCTCGGCCCCGGCTGGGCGAGCGTCGATCCCGCTACGGTCGCCGAGGCCGCCCGTGCGTACGAGGGGCCGTTCACCGTGGTGGTCCTCGACGGGGACCCCGGCTCCGCGGTGCTGCGCGAGAACACCGCCCGGCTGGCCGCGGCCGGTGCGGCGGCGGGCATCCATCTGATCTGTCTGGCGGAGACCCCGGCCGCCACCCCCACCTCGCCGGTCGCCGCGACGTACGAGGCGGCCTGCCACGCCTCGATCGCGTTCCGGGAGTGCGGGGCCGTGGCCATGCTCAGCGGTGACGTGGCGACCGCCCTGCGGCTGCTGCGGACCGCGGGCGGCCGTGCGGCCGGACACGGCACGGTGGCGACGGCGGACGCGGTGTCGGCGCCCTGGGCGGAGCGGTTCGCCCGGTCCCTGGCGCCGCTGCGCGCCGAGGGATCGGCCGCGCTGCCGAGCCACCGCGCGGTGGTGGCGCTCCCGCCGTCCGCCCGGCTCCTGGACGAGCTGGGCCTGGCCCGTGCCACGCCGGCCTCGCTGATGGCCCGCTGGGCCTCGGCCGCGGACGCCCAGCCGGGGGCGACGGTCCGCGGCGTGGGCAGTTGGACAGGCGGTACGGGAACGGCCGCCGACGACGCCCGCGGTTCGGCCCGCACCGCCCACCCGGGCGTTCCCGGCCCCCGCGTGGGCACCCAGCGCACCCCCGCCGACCCGCCGCGGCCCACGGACGACGACCGCGCCCAGGGCTCCGGCCGCACGCCGTACCCGGAACCCGCCGGTTCCGGCCGCACCCCATACCCCCGCACGGCGGACGACCGCGACTCCGGCCGCACCCCGTACCCGGAAACCACCGGTTCCGGCCGCACCCCGTACCCCCGCACGGCGGACGACCGCGACTCCGGCCGCACCCCGTACCCCGAACCCGCCGGTTCCGGCCGCACGCCGTACCCCCGCAACAGCAACGAGACCCACGCGGGTGTGCCGCGCAGGGGCTCCGGCCGCGGTGACGCGTACGACGGCGCCGGTTCGGGCCGCACGCCCTACTCGGAGGCCCCGGGCTCGGGCCGCACGCCCTACCCCGACAGCAGGGGCTCGGGCCGCACGCCCTACCCGGACGCCGCCGACGCCCCGCGCTCGGCCCGCACCCCTCACCCGCGCACGGGGGCGCAGCGTTACGACGCAGCGGCAGGGGACACGCGCAGTTCCCGCACCCTGCCGGGTTCCGACACCCGTTCCTGGGACGGGGCCGCAGACGTTCAGGGCGCCGAGAGTCTGCGTACCGCCGGATCGGGGCGCTCCGCGAACCGGGTCAGCGGCCCGCGCCAGGGTGACGCCCCCCAGGTCGCCGCGCGCGGCGCCGAGTCCGCGGCCGGCACGCCGGCCGGAACGGCCGCGATGGCCGCCCCGGCCGCATCGGCCGGTGCCGCCGGGCGGCCCGTCATCGTGCTCGGGGCCGGGCCCCGGGGCCCGGTGAGTGTGGATCTCGCCGAGGAGGGGCCGCACCTGCTCATCGAGGGACCGGCCGGCAGTGGCCGTACGGAACTGCTGCGCGCGCTCGCCGCCTCGCTGGCCGCCGCCGACCGGCCGGACCGGCTCGGCCTCCTGCTGGTCGACGGGGCGGGCGGGGAGCGCGGCGAGAGTCTGGGCCCCTGCACCGAGCTCCCGCACGCGTTCACGCACCTGGTGGCCTCCGATCCGGTCCGGATGCGGGAGTTCGCCCAGGCGCTGGGCGCCGAGCTGAAGCGGCGGGCCGAGCTGCTGGGCGGGCTGGACTTCGCCGACTGGCACAGCCGGTACGCGGTGGCGCAGCGGATGGTCGCGCAGCGTCCCCCCGGCCCGTCCGAGCAGCGCGGTGACATCGACTCCACGATGAGCGGCACCCTGCGACTGCGGCCCGCCGCCGCGCGGGCGGCGGACCCGGGTCCCTCGCCACTGCCCCGGCTCGTCGTGCTCGTGGACGACTTCGACGCGCTGATCGCCCCGGCGCTGGGCAGTCCGGGGCGGCCCGCCGCCGGTTCCGTCGTACGGGCGCTGGAGGCCGTCGCCCGGGACGGCGGCCGGCTCGGTGTCCACCTCGTCGCGGCGTCCGCCCGCCCGGACCGCACGGAGGACACCGAACTGGCCCGCGGGGCGCGGCTGCGCGTCGTTCTGGACCCGCCCGCGGTGCCGCCCTCGCCGGACGAGCCCGCGCCGGGCCGTGGGCGGCTGGGCCATCCCGACGGGAGGGTGACGCCGTTCCAGGGCGGCCGGGTGACCGGCCGCATCCCGCGTACGGCGACGCTGCGTCCGACGGTCGTCCCGCTGGAGTGGGAGCGGATGGGCGATCCGCCCACCCGTCGCCCGGTCCGCGAGCTGGGCAACGGGCCGACGGACCTGGCGCTGCTGGCCAGCGCGCTGGAGCGGGCGGCCCGTTCGGTCAACGCCCAACCGCTGCCTCCGCTGGCGCCCGCGCACCACTGAGGGACGGTGGGCCCCTCAGCCGGCCCCCCGCCTTCCCGCTGCCCCTACCCACGATGACCACACGTCACGAGCCCATCACGATCACGGAGTTGAGCCCGGCGGCGGTATTGCGGCACCCGGACGCCGGGCGTAGGACTGTGCGCACAGGACGACGTGACAGGGAGCGGCACCGTCGGAAGTCCGGCCGGCGCCGCTCCGTGCACGCGCACAGCAGAGACGGGGCAGGAATGCGCACAACTCTTCGGATTCGCCGGGCCGCCTTGGTGCTCACCGCCATCGGCGCACTGGCCCTCACGGGCTGCGGCGACGACGGTGACGGCGGAAAGAAGTCGACGGACGGGGGCGGCCCGTCCAAGGGAACGGACACCACGCCGAGCGTCGCCTTACCGAAACTGGACGGCGAGAAGATCTCGGTCGCCGCGGTGTGGACCGGGCCCGAGCAGGCCAACTTCGTCAAGGTCCTCAAGGAGTTCGAGAAGCGTACGGGCGCGACGGTGACGTTCGTCCCGGCGCAGGACCCGATCGTCAACTTCCTCGGTACGAAGATCGCGGGCGGCCAGCCGCCGGACGTCGCGATGATCCCGCAGGTCGGCGCCATCAAGCAGGCCGTCGAGAAGAAGTGGGCCAAGCCGGTCGGAGCCGAGGCGAAGGCCCAGCTCGCCAAGAACTACTCCCAGGTCTGGCAGGACCTCGGCGCGGTGGACGGCACGCAGTACGGCGTGTACTTCAAGGCCGCCAACAAGTCCCTGATCTGGTACAACACCGAGGCGTTCGAAAACGCGGGCGCGAGCGAGCCGAAGACCTGGAAGGACTTCCTGGCGACCGCGGAGACCGTGTCCGCGTCCGGCGTCACCCCGGTCTCGGTCGGCGGCGCGGACGGCTGGACGCTCACCGACTGGTTCGAGAACGTCTACCTCTCCCAGGCGGGCCCGGAGAAGTACGACCAGCTGGCCCAGCACAAGATCAAGTGGACGGACCCGTCCGTCAAGGACGCCCTGACCACGCTGGCGCAGCTGTTCGGGAAGCCGTCCCTGATCGCCGGCGGCGCCGACGGCGCGCTGCAGACGGAGTTCCCCGCGTCGGTCACCCAGACCTTCACCGGCGGTGCCCAGCCCAAGGGGGCCATGGTCTTCGAAGGTGACTTCGTCGGCGTCAACATCGCGCAGACCAAGGCCAAGATCGGTACGGACGCCAAGGTGTTCCCGTTCCCCGCAGTCGGCGCCGAGTCGCCCGTGGTGACCGGCGGCGACGCGGCGGTGGCGCTGAAGGACAGCAAGGGCGCCCAGGCCCTGCTGACCTGGCTGGCCTCCACCGACGCGGCGAAGATCGCGGCCGAGCAGGGCGGGTTCATCTCGCCGAACAAGGGCCTGGACCCGGCCGCGTATCCGAACGAGGTGCAGCGCACGATGGCGAAGGCGCTGGTCGCGGCCGGTGACGCCGTCCGGTTCGACATGTCGGACCAGGCTCCGCAGTCGTTCGGCGGGACGCCCGGCAAGGGCGAGTGGAAGACCCTCCAGGACTTCCTGAAGAACCCGAAGGACATCGCGGGGACCCAGGCGAAACTGGAGTCCGACGCGGCCAAGGCGTACAAGAGCTGACGCGATGACGACAGCCGCAGCGGGGGGCGCCGACGAGGCGCTCCCCGCCGACAACCAGCAGCCCGGCGGGGCGTCCGCACCCGCCGGCACGCAACGGTCCGGCGGGGCTCCCGTCCCCGCCCCCAGGGGGCCGGCTTCCGGCAGGCCGTCCCTCGGCCGAGGGCCCGGCCGCGGAAGCGTGACCGGCACCCGCAGGGTCATCGCGGCGCTGTTCCTGCTGCCCGCGCTGGTCCTGCTCGGCGCGCTCGTGGTGTATCCGATCGTGTACTCCGTCTACCGGTCGTTCTTCGACCAGGCGGGCACCGGATTCGCCGGCTTCGACAACTACAAGGCGCTGTTCACGGACGACACGATCCGCACGGCGGTCAAGAACAACGCGGTCTGGGTGGTCTTCGCGCCGACCATATCGACCGCGCTCGGGCTGATCTTCGCGGTGCTGACGGAACGGATCCGCTGGGGCACGGCGTTCAAGCTGATCGTCTTCATGCCGATGGCGATCTCGATGCTCGCCGCCGGCATCATCTTCCGGCTGGTGTACGACCAGGCACCGGAGCGCGGGGTCGCCAACGCCGTCTGGGTGGGCGTGCACGACACGTTCGCCGAGTCGGCGGGCTTCCCCAAGGCGCATCCGCTGCCCGTCGCTCCGCTCAAGGCGGCGGGCGGCGGCTCCTTCGTGACGAAGACGCCGGTACGGGCCGGGGAGCCGGTCCAGTTGCCGCTGGTCGGCGTGCTGCCCGCGAAGATGCCCACCGACGCGGAGCCGGCCCGGCCCCCCGCGCCGGCCGGTGACGGGAAGATCACCGGCACCGCGTGGCTGGACTTCACCAAGGGCGGCGGGGGAAAACCCAACGTCATCGACGCCAAGGAGCTCGGGCTCAAGGGCATCAAGGTGGAAGCCGTCAAGGACGGTGAGGTGGTCGCGTCCGCAACGGCGGGCGCCGACGGGGTGTTCACCCTGCCCGCCTCGGCGGAGGGCGCCGAACTGCGGCTTCCCGCGTCGAACTTCAAGGAGCCGTACAACGGGGTGGACTGGCTCGGCCCGTCGTTCGTGACGCCCGGCATCATCGGGAGTTACGTCTGGATGTGGGCGGGCTTCGCCATGGTGCTGATCGCGGCCGGCCTGGCGGGCCTGCCGCGCGAACTCCTGGAGGCGGCCCGGGTGGACGGGGCCAACGAGTGGCAGGTGTTCCGCCGGATCACCGTGCCGCTGCTCGCCCCGGTCCTCGCGGTGGTGCTGGTGACGCTGATGATCAACGTGCTGAAGATCTTCGACCTGGTGTTCATCATCGCTCCCGGTTCCTCTCAGGACGACGCGAACGTGCTGGCGCTCCAGCTCTACCGGTCCTCGTTCGGCACCGACGCGGACCTGGGGATCGGCAGCGCCATCGCCGTGCTCCTGCTGCTGCTGGTGATCCCGGTGATGCTCTTCAACATCAGGCGGATACGGAAGGAGGGGCGCCGATGACGACGCCCTCGGCCACGGCCGCCCCCGCCGGACGGGGCGACGCCCCGGGCACCGGTGCGGTGAAGGCGCGGCGTTCGCTCGGCGCGCGGCTCGCGGCCGCGGCCGGTGGCGGCGCGATGCGGGTCTTCCTCGTCCTGGTGGCCCTGTTCTGGCTGATGCCGACCATCGGTCTGATGCTGTCCTCGCTGCGCAGCGCGGACCGGATCGCGGCCACCGGCTGGTGGAAGGTCTTCACCGTCCCCTCGGAGCTGACCTTCGACAACTACTCGCGGCTGCTGGACAATTCGACGATCACCGATTCCCTGTTCAGCACCGTCATGATCACCGTGCCCTCGACGGTCCTGGTCGTGGTGATCGGCTCGCTCGCCGGATACGCCTTCGCCTGGATGGAGTTCCCGGGCCGCGACTGGTGGTTCCTGCTGGTCGTGGGGCTGCTGGTGGTCCCGGTGCAGGTCGCCCTGATCCCGGTCTCCAAGCTCTTCGGCGCGGTCGGGATCTTCGAGACGACGTTCGGGGTGATCATCTTCCACACGGCCTTCGGGCTGCCGTTCGCCATCTTCCTGCTGCGCAACTTCTTCGCGGAGATCCCGCGGGAGCTGCTGGAGGCGGCACGGCTCGACGGGGCGGGCGAGATCCGGCTCTTCACCCGGGTCGTGATGCCCCTGGGCGGCCCGGCGATCGCCTCGCTCGGGATCTTCCAGTTCCTCTGGGTGTGGAACGACATGCTGGTCGCGCTGATCTTCGCCGACTCCGGTTCGCCGCCGATCACCGTGGCCCTCCAGCAGCAGGTACGGCAGTTCGGCAACAACATCGACGTCCTGGCGCCCGGCGCCTTCGTGTCGATGGTGATTCCGCTCGCGGTGTTCTTCGCCTTCCAGCGCCAGTTCGTGTCCGGCGTGATGGCGGGCGCGGTCAAGTAACCCGAGGCCGGCACCGTGAAGTGACCGGCGCCTCGCGCGATCGCACACCCGCGCGTCAAGCAGGGGCAGTTCTGTTCACTCGAACAGGGCTGCCCCTGCCCGGCGTTTCGCGTGGTCCGCGTGGTCCGGCGTAACTCCGTCACTCCATCGGACGTTTACGCAGGTACCCGCCCTCACCGTCGGCGCGCGCGTCCCGACGCGCCGCGCCCGGTGCTGCTGCTCCGCACGCCGAGTCCGAGGAAGAGTCCGTATGCCCCGCCTGAGTGTCATCATCCCCGTCCGCCGCGCCCGGGGAAGTCTGCGCGCATGCCTGGAATCGGTGCTCTCCCAGTCGTTCACGGACATCGAGGTGATCGGCGTCGACGACGGGGCGCCGGACGGTTCGGGGCTGCTGCTCGACGAGTTCGCCGCCCGGGACGACCGGGTACAGGTCATCCACCTCCCGGACGGCGCCGGTCCGGACGGCTGCCGCAACGCCGGGGCCGAGCGGGCCCTCGGGGACTATCTGCTCTTCCTGGAGGCGCACTTCATCCTCCTGCCGGACGCGCTGGAAGCCGTCGCGGACCGGCTCGGGGCCGCGGGCGACCCCGATCTGCTGCTGTTCGGCCACCACAAGCGGCCGTTCCGCGGGCGCACCCGGCCCAGCAGGTCGCTGGAGCGGCTGGGCGAGCTCTCCGACGGCCCCCTGGCGGCGCCGGGACAGTCCGCGCTCCTCGACATCGCCCCGGTGCCCTGGAACCGGGCCGTACGCCGCGCCCTTCACGAGGGCGAGAAGCTGACCTTCGGACCCGGGCGGCACGGGGAGCGGATCTACGCCCTCCAGACCGTCGCCGCCGCCGAGTCCGTGGCCGTCCTGCCCCTCGCCTGCGTCGAGCACCGCCAGCAGCGCTACCTGCCGGGCCTCGACGACGACGCCACGCCGGAGGCGTCGCCCGCCGGACTCGTCGAGGCGTACGCGGGTCTGATGGAGTTCCTCCGCGAACGCCCCCGCCTGCTTCCGGTACAGCCGATGCTCTTCGAACGGGCCGTCCAGGAGCTGCTGTCCGGCTATCCGGCGGTGACGCGCCGGCGCAGGCGGTACGTACGCTCCGTCGCCGCCTTCCACCGGGCGTACCGGCCCGCCGGCCACCGCTTCCCGGGCGGCGCGCGCGGCCTGCGCCCCCGGCTGATCGGCGGCGGCCGGTACGCCGCGCTCGGCGCCCTGGACACGGCTCTGGCCGTGCGCCGCGGACTGCGGGCGGCGCCGGACGCGGTGCGGGACCGGGCCAAGCGCAGCCTGAGCAAGCGCTACTACTGGTGGCAGCGCAAACTCCCGCTGGACCGCGGGCTCGCCGTCTACGCCGCGTACTGGAACCGCGGGGTCAGCTGCAATCCCGAGGCCGTCTTCCGCAAGGCCCGGGAGCTGGCGCCGGGGGTGCGCGGGGTGTGGGTGGTCTCGAAGAACCAGGTGGACTCCGTGCCGGAGGGCATCGACTACGTGGTGCCCGGAACCCGCCGCTACTGGGCGACGATGGCCCGGGCCACGTACTTCTTCAACAACGTCAACTTCCCCGACCACGTGGTCAAGCGGCCCGGCCAGGTCCATGTGATGACGCACCACGGCACCCCGCTGAAGATCATGGGCATGGACCAGCAGGACTATCCGGCGGCGGCCCAGGGGCTCAACTTCGACCGCCTGCTCAAGCGGATCGACCGGTGGGACTGGAGCGTCTCCGCCAATCCGCACTCCACCGAGGTCTGGGCCCGCGCCTACCCGGGCGCCGCGCGGAGCCTGGAGACGGGGTACCCGCGCAACGACGTCCTCGCGTCGGCCACCGCCGAGCAGGTCCGGGCGGTCCGCGAGGGTCTCGGCATCCGGCCCGGGCAGCGCGCCCTGCTGTACGCGCCCACGCACCGCGACTACGAGTCCGCCTTCACCAGCCGCCTGGACCTGGAGCGGTTCTGCGAGGCGGTCGGCCCGGACACCGTGGTGCTGGTGCGGGCGCACTACTTCTACGGTGGCGCGGGGCTGCCCGCGAGCCCGTCGGTCATCGACGTCAGCGACCACCCGCGGATCGAGGACCTCTGCCTGGCGGCCGACGCGCTGATCACGGACTACTCGTCGGTGATGTTCGACTACGCGCACCTGAACCGCCCGATCGTGGTGCACGCCCCGGACTGGGAGACGTACCGCACGGTCCGCGGTGTCGTCTTCGACCTGCTGTCCGGCAGGCCCGGCGAGACCCCGGGGGCCGTGGCGACCACCACGGACGAGCTGGCACGGATCTTCGCTGACGGCAGCTGGGACAGCCCGGCCAGCAGGGAGCTCCTGGCGGCGTTCCGGGCCCGCTTCTGCCCGTACGACGACGGCCGGGCCGCCGAGCGCGTGGTGCGGCGGGTACTGCTGGGCGAGGAGCCGGAGACGGTCTGACCCGCACGTGCCGAGGGGCCCGCCGTGGCGGGCCCCTCGGCGTGCGGGCTCAGCGTTGCTGGCCCGCCATGACCGTGGCGAGGCCGATCACCACGAGCAGCGAGCCGCCCCAGGTCCACATCGAGGTCCGCTCGTGCAGCACCGTCGCCCCGGCGCCCACGATCAGCAGGTAGCCGAGGGCGTTGAACGGGTAGGCGATGGAGAGCGGCACCTTGGCCAGCGTCGACATCCAGGCGAGTGCCGACACGGCGAAGACCACCAGGCCGAGCACGACCCAGGGACTGGTGGCGGCGCGCATCGCGACGGAGCCGCCGTCCCGGCCCGCGGTGGCCGCGGCGCCCTTCATCCCGTGCTTGAGCATGATCTGACCGCCCGCCGACGAGAAGACGGCGAACAGCAGCAGGATCAGACTGGGGAGGGTCAAGGCCTTGCTCCTGTCTGCGGCGGCCCGTGGCTCGGCCGCCGGGGCGGGGGTGGGTTCGGGGATCGTCGCCTCAGACCGCGACGTTGTCGGCGGGGGCGTACGGTCGGTTGAGGATGTCCTGTACATCGACGTGCTCTCCAGCGATGATCGTCTCGGCCGCATGCGGGGTGAGCAGTGCGACGTGCTGATAGCCGAACAGCGTCGGCCGGATCCGGGTCAGCAGCCTCGACATCCCGCCGAGAACGGCGGCGAGCGGCCCGCGGCCCAGGAGCGACCAGAACGGCGCCCCGGTCGAGGCGATGTCCAGGACGTCGTAGCCCGCGGCGCGCACGGTGCGGCGCAGGCTGGCCCGGGTGAAGAAGCGAAGATGCGTTTCGTCGAGGATGCCGCGGCGGTCGTAGTCGAAGGCGCCGAGCGCGACCCGCAGCCGTGAGTACCAGTGGCTGAAGTTCGGTACGGAGAGCAGCACTTCGCCGCCCGGCCGCAGCACGGTGGCGACCTCGGAGAGCACCCGTTCGGGGCGGGAGAGGTGCTCGATGACGTCCCCGGCCACGACGTAGTCGAAGCCGGTGCCGATCCCGGCGGGGAGACCCTCCTCCAGGTTGGCGAGGTGGAAGTGGGTGCACTTGTCCCGCACCCCGGGCACCTCGACGTAGTCCACCCCGGTCACCTCGTGGCCGAGGGCTTCGAGGCGCTGCGCGAACAGCCCGCCGGAACAGCCGAGGTCCAGGACCCGGCCGGGCGGCATCTTCCGCATCTTCTCCAGGATGACGGCGTGCGAGGAGCCGTCGCCCTCCTTGAAGGCGTACTCCACGGGCTTGGGGATCCAGGCGCAGGTGCCGAACCCCTTCACCGCCAGCCGGTATTCGAGGACGTCCTTGATGACGTCCTTGGCGTACTTCATGCCGTTGACATAGCAGATCTCGTCGCCGTAGTACGTGGGGACCGGGATCTCCTTGATCCGCATTCCCGCGTTCAGCAGCTGGACGATGATCTGGGTGTCGAAGTCGAAGGCGTCCGTGTTCCGGTCGATGGGAAGCTTCTTCAGCGCCTCGACGCTGTAGGCGCGGTAGCCGGAGTGGAATTCGGTGAGCTCCGATCCGAGCAAACCATTCTCCAGCCGGGTGAGAATGCGGTTCCCCAGCCACTTGTACATCGGCATTCCGCCCTTGAGGGCGCTGCCGGACTTCATCATCCGCGATCCGAACACGGCTTCGCATTCGCCGCGTTCGATCGGCTCGACCATCTCGGGGAGGAATTCGGGGGCGTACTGTCCGTCGCCGTGCAGCAGCACGATGATGTCGAGTCCGTGCGCGGCGGCCAGCGCGTATCCGGCCTTCTGGTTGCCGCCGTATCCGAGGTTCTTGGTGTGCCGCATCACCACGGTCCGCGGCATTCCCTCGGCCTGCGACCAGCGGCAGCCCGCGGTGAAGGTCGCGTCGTGACTCGCGTCGTCGAGGATGAGGATCTCGTCGACCCGGGGCCGGAAGTCCTCCGGAATGCGGTCGAGGGTGTTCTCCAGCGTGGTCTCGGCGTTGTACGCGACCACCAGGATGCCGATCCTGGGGCTCGGGCTTTCCTTCACGGGCGTTCTCCAGTTGCGGTCGGTGCTGGGGTCGGGGAGAGGACGGGGGCGGGCGCCGCGGTCAGGTGACGGCGGACCCGGAGGGCTGGGAGGCGGGAGGGGCGGAGAGCCGCGCCTGCCCGGTGCGGCCGGCCGGGTCCCCGTCCGGCCGCGTGACGAGGAGGCGGTGGACGCCGGTGGCCAGTCCGGCCGCGAGGACGATCCAGCCGGCGGCGCCGATGTACAGCAACGGCTCGCTCCAGCGCACGGAGGAGCGTCCGCTGTAGCCGAGGACGGCGGTCAGGCCGAGCACGACGCTGTACGCGAGCCCCTCCGGGAGCCCGAGGACGAACATTCCGGCCGCCGCCCAGGTCAGGTACTGCAGGCCCGAGGCGGTCGACAGGAGCAGCAGCAGGCCGAGCGTGAAGGCGACCACGCCCGGGAGCTGCGCGGGCCTCAGCCAGGCGAGCCAGGCTCCGGCGGCCACGCACGGCAGGACGAAGAGGAGGTGGCCGTCGCCCTGCATGAAGGCGATGGCGGACTCCGGCAGGCCGAAGACGTCGGCGAAGCGGATCAGCCCCCAGAAGCGGTAGCTGCCGCCCGCGTACTCCAGCACGTTCCGCTGGAGGTCCTGCGGAACGGTCACCAGGACCGGCCCCCACACGAGCGCGAACACGGCGGCGAACCCGGCGGCGAAGCGGACCAGGACCGGCCGGCCGCCCCGCAGCGCGGCGACGAGCAGGGCCGGGATCACCACGACCGGGATGAACTTGACGCTGATCGAGAGCGCCGCGGCGGCTCCCGCGGCCAGCGGTGCCTTCCGGTCGGCCAGCAGATGGGCGGCGGCCAACGCGAACATGACGGCGACCGCGTCGGTGTTGCCGTGGTAGCCGGACGTGGCGATCAGCACCGGGCTGACGGCCACGCCCACCGCGCACAGCACCGCGGTGCGCGGCGAGGCGCGCCTGCGGACGATTTCGAACACCAGCAGGACACAGAAGAAGTCGGCGACCGACGCGGGCCACCTCATCAGCGTGGCGAACGAGATTCCCCAGTCCGAGAGGCTGTTCAGTCCGAGCAGCATCCAGCCGGCCAGCGGCGGGTGGTTGTAGACGGGAAGGCTGGGCAGCTGCTGCTCATAGATGCGAAGGGGTCCGTGTACGGCGATGGCCTCGGCGAATCCCTGGAAGAAGCGCACATCGGCGGGTCCCGGCACATTCGCCGCGATGAGCGTGCGCGTGAGAAGGCCGACCGCCGCGGCCACGAGTACAACGGCTCGGGCCCGTCGCACATCCCAGGTTTCGCACCACATTCGGATACCCATGAAAACAGAACGTAGCAACCCGGCGACGCCACGTAACGCACCGATGAACATACTTATCCGGTCCATGGCTCGGATTTCCTGCGCATCCGTGCGAGCGCCGCATTCCCCGAATCACTCGAACGGTTCACGCAGTGCGGACAGTTCGTGCGTCAATCCGCGTCCACCACCACGTCACCCCGCGGTTCACCCCGGACCGGCATCCGGCCCCGGGGATGTCCGGCGCCGGATGCGGACCGGAGGCGGACTCAGGGCTGTCCCGACAGCCCTGAGAGCATCCGGTCGGCGACCCGGGCGGCCGCCCGGCCGTCGTCGAGGTCGCAGAAGTCCCGCTGGAACGCCTCGTACGCCTCCGCGTGCCCCGCGGTCGCCAGGACCGGGTCGCGCAGCGCCTCGATGAGCTCGCCCGAGTCCGCGATCAACGGGCCGGGGGCCCGCGACTCGAAGTCGAAGGCGAATCCGCGCAGCGTGTCGCGGTAGTGCGCGAGGTCGTAGGTGTGGAAGAGCATCGGGCGGCCGGTCTGCGCGAAGTCGAACATCATCGAGGAGTAGTCGGTCACCAGCGCGTCACTGATCAGCATCAGCTCACCGGCCTCCGGGTACCGCGAGACGTCGCGGACGAATCCCGTGCCGCTGTCGGGGAGCCGGTCGCTGACCAGGTAGTGACGGCGCACCAGCAGGACGGTGTCCGGCCCCAGTTCGCGCTCGGAGGCCGCGAGATCCAGCCGCAGGTCCATGGTGTAGCGGCCGCGGTTCGCCGGCCGGTCCTCGCGCCAGGTCGGCGCGTACAGCACGACCCGCTTGCCCTCGGGGATCTGGAGCGTCTCCCGTACCGCGGCGGCGACCTTGGTCCTGTCGGGGGCGTGGAAGAGGTCGTTGCGGGGATAGCCGCACTCCAGGACCTCGCCCTCGAACCCGAAGGAGCGGCGCAGCACGGGCGTCGCGTACGTGCTCGGGGAGACCAGGAAGCTCCACTGGCGGGCGCGTTGTTCGAGGGTGGCGATGTAGGCGTGGTTCGCCTGGGCTGTGCCGGCGAGGTCGAGGCCGATGCGCTTGAGCGGGGTGCCGTGCCAGGTCTGGACGACGGTCTGTCCCTCGCGCCGTTCGAACCATTCGGGCAGCTGGGTGTTGGTGACGATGTGCCGGCTGCGGGCCAGTGCCTCGTGCCAGGCGGCCGAACCGTGCTCGACGGCGGTGGCTCCGGCCGGGACGCGGGCCTGCCCGTCGCGCACGACCCACAGGTGTTCCAGGCCGGCCCCCCGCCGGGTCAGCTCCTCGTGGACCGCGCGGGGCGAGTCCGAGTACTGGCGTCCGTCGAAGCTGCTGAACAGCACGGTGTCGCGCAAGGCGGCGGTGCGCTGCGCCACGTAGGCCTCGCTGAGCAGCCGCCGGGCCCGCGGGCCGCGCTGGGCGGCAGGGAGCGGGGGCGCGCAGCTCAGCAGCAGCTGGTCGTGGAAGCGCCGCTCGATGACGTACGCACGTCCTGCGAGGGTGCGGGCCGCGGGCAGGGTGTGGTGCACGGCGGCCGGGAGGCGCAGGGCGGCGTCACGGGTCTCGTCGGTGGCGCCCTTCTCGCGGAGGAAGAAGTACCAGTTGCCCTCCCCCAGCGGCAGTTCGCCGCCGCCGGTCTCCACGGCGTCCGGCCGCAGTTCGGCCCTGAACCGCCGCTCGTCCCGTGGCCCGGAGAAGGCGACGGGCACGACGGCCTCCTCGTGATGGCCGCTGTGGCGGGCCACCAGTTCGACCGTGCGCCCGGGGTCCCCCGGGAAGGTGCCTTCCAGCAGCAGCATCCCGTCCTGCGTCCAGGCAGCGAGTTCCACGGCCGGCTGGAGGGGGCGGTCACTGATCAGCAGATTGCCGCGCGCGCTCACGGTGAGGCCCAGTTCGCGTGGCTCGTCGCCGGCCGGGGCGAGCGGATAGCGGCCCTGCGGCACGGGCCCGGGCACGTCGATGGGGGTCCGGCGGCCGCCGGGGCCGAGGAGATGGACGCTGTACGGGATGCCCGACCGCCCCTCGGCGGCGGCCGGCCGGACGTCCGGGAGGGCGGTGAGCGGGAGCGTGGCCGTGAAGCGCCGCCAGCCCGTCGCCGAGGACACGGCGTCCTCCTGGAGCGTCACCGGGTACTCGAGGACGGTCCCGGAGGGGCGGTGGGTGAGGCCGAGCCGCAGGTCCTGGCCGGCGAGCCGGTTCCGGAGCATGCCGTCGACGACGACGGCTGCCGTCCCGTCGGCCGTCTCGCCCGCGCGGTGCGTCTCGAAGCGTGCGTCGATCCGTTCGGCGTGCACGACCAGCCGGTCGGCGTCGAAGACCGGCACGATCCGGTGGTCACCGTCCGGGCGGTGCACGGGCGGTGCGACGGGGGCCTCCGCGGTGCTGGGCGTGGCGCGTCGCAGGAGCCCGTTCCTCGCGACGCCGAGCTCCAGGCGCCAGGTGACGTGACCGGCCGGGCCGTCCGCGGGGATGCGGAGCCTGGCGGGGTCGAGCAGCATCTCGAAGCCCGAGCGGTCGTAGTCGTGCAGGCTCTGCCGGGAGCGGGCGGTGGCCTCGGGCTCGGCGGTCCTGCGCAGCCGGAGCGGCACCACTCGGCGCCGGCCCGCCCGCAGCCAGCCGGCCCGGAATTCGGAGGCGCCCGAGGAAGTGGGCAGGTTGCGGATGTAGGCGTACCCCTTCAGGCGCAGCTTGCCGTCCTGCCAGCTGACCTCGCGCAGCCGGGCGACCAGCGGAAGATCGCGGTCGCCGACCCGCAGCACCCGTGCCGGCACCGGCCGGGTCAGCGGGGGGTAGGCGGCCCGTCGGCGGCGCACGCCGCGTACGGCGAACGCGCCGGGCTCCCGCTTGTCGAAGGCCAGCAGGGCCAGCAGCTCCTCCGTGCGGCGCTCGCGCACCAGGTGCCACATCAGCCGCAGCCGCAGCGGGAGCCCGTCGAGCACCGCCGGGCCGACCTGGTCGAGGAACGCGTTGGTGTGCGTCAGGAAGGCGTTGCGGTAGGCGTCGTCGCCCTCGGGCAGGACCTCCATGAAGTACCAGAGGTCGTTGGCGAGGGCGTGTGCCTCGTAGTGGTGCTTGTCGGCGGCCGTGCGGCTCTCCTCCAGGAACGCGCAGACGCCCTGGACGTGCGCGACCCGGTCGCGGATGCCTCGGGCGACGGCCCGGCCGGCGGTGATCGAGCCGGGGCGGTCGCGCCAGTGGTAGACGGGGTCCTTGACGATGTCGACGGAGCCGGCCAGGAAGTGGGCGGGCAGCACGACCGGGATGTCCTCGTAGAGCACACCGACGGGGAAGGCGAACGCGTGCTCGTCCCAGAAGGAGCGGCGGAAGACCTTGTTGCAGGCGATCCGGTCGGCGGTGAGTTCCCGGTCGCGGGAGATGTGGGTCCGCAGTCGCGTGGTGGCCATGGGCGCCCGGAACATGGGCGACTGCTGGAGCCTGCCGTCGGCCCGCAGCCGCAGCACGTTGCCCGACGCGAGGTCCGAACCGGTCTCCTCCAGGGCGCCGACCAGCAGTTCGTACGCCCGCGGCGGGACGATGTCGTCACTGTCGACGAAGGCGAGGTAGCGGCTGCGCGGGTCACAGGTGCGGACGCCGGTGTTGCGGGCGTGCCCCAGTCCGCCGTTCTTCTGGCTGACCAGCCGGAAGCGCTCGTCCTGCGCGGCGAACGCGGCGGCCAGGGCCGCGCTGCCGTCCGTGGACCCGTCGTCGACCATCACCACTTCGAGGTCGGTGAGGGTCTGCTCCGCGAGGGACTTCAGGCAGTCCGTCAGGAAGGTTTCCACGTTGTGGACGGGGACAACGACACTGAGCCGTGGCGGCATGGTGAGCACGTCCGTTCATCGGGGGCCTGGCTATCCGTATGGCTCAACCCCGTGAACGGCCGGGGGTCACCGGTTACGGTCCCCAACGAGTGATGTCGCCGTCTTCGTGCTGACGCCGGGTCCGGCGCGCCGCGCCCCGCCCGGTGCCCCCGCGCCCGGATCAGCGGGTGAGCGCGGCCACGGCCGAGGCCGCCAGGTCGTCCAGATAGCCGGCGGGCAGCTCACCCCTGACGACGGCGAGCCGCCAGTAGAGGGGCCCGACGATCAGGTCGAGGGCGCGGTCCGGGTCGCTGTCCCGCGGCAGTTCCCCGCGGGCGACGGCGTCCCGTACGACCACGGCGGCGATGCCCTGCTGCGGGTCGAGCAGGGCGGCCTTGATGGTGTCGGAGATCTCCGGGCTGCGGGCGGCCTCGACGAGCAGGTCCGGGATGACCTGGGAGGCGAGCGGGTGGCGCAGAGCGTACGCGGCCAGTTCGAGCACGGCGCGGACGTCCCCGTACAGCGAACCGGTGGCGGGGGCCGGCATGCCCTGGGCCGCGACGGCGGAGACCAGGTCCAGGACGAGGTGCAGCTTGGACTTCCAGCGGCGGTAGACCGCCGTCTTGCCGACGCCGGCCCGCCGGGCGATGCCCTCGATCGACATCCGGGCGAATCCGACGGCGGCCAGCTCCTCGAAGACCGCGCTGCGGATCGCGTCGGTCACGTCCTCGCGCAGCACGGCGGCTCCGGCGGGGACACGGCGGCGGCTTCCGGGGTCGGTGGTCATGGCCGAATCATAGTGCGCGACGACGAGACGGTTGCGTAGCGACGTCGCTCGTCCTACCCTCGGCGTTGCGACGAAACGGTCCCGTCCCGTCGCGTTCCGATGCGTTTCCGCCCTCCCTCGCCCCCTCCCCCGCCTTTCCGCCTTCCCTCGAAAGCGATCGTGGTGAGCCAGACAACAGCACCGGCCCCGGCGGACACTCCGCCGGCCGTCTCCCCGCCCCTCCTCCCGCCCCTCCACGCCCCGGGCGAGCTCGCCGCGCTCGCCGCCCGCCACGGGCTGACCGTGAGCGGGGCGCGTCCCGCACTGCCGGCGTACGTACGGCAGCTGTGGGGGCGACGGCACTTCATCACGGCGTTCGCCACCGCCAAGCTCACCGCCCAGTACAGCCAGGCGAAGCTCGGCCAGATCTGGCAGATCATGACCCCGCTGCTCAACGCGACGGTCTACTACTTCATCTTCGGCGTCCTGATGAGGACCAAGCAGGGCGTCAGCGACTTCGTCCCGTTCCTGGTCACCGGCGTCTTCATCTGGACCTTCACCAGCAACTCGATCACCGCCGGCACCCGCGCCATCAGCGGCAACATCGGCCTCGTGCGGGCCCTGCACTTCCCGAGGGCCTCGCTGCCGATCGCCCTGGCCCTCCAACAGCTCCAACAGCTGCTCTTCTCCCTCGGCGCCCTGGTGCTGATCATGCTGGCGTTCGGCCAGTTCCCGCACCCCTCCTGGCTCCTCGCGGTGCCCGCCCTGGCCCTGCAGGCGGTCTTCAACACCGGCGTCTCGATGGTCTTCGCCCGGCTGGCGGCCCGGACTCCGGACATCGCCCAGCTGATGCCGTTCATCCTGCGCACCTGGATGTACGCCTCCGGTGTCATGTGGAGCCTCGACGCGAGCCTGGCGGGCGACCGGGTGCCGTACCTGGCGAAGCTGGCGCTGGAGATCAATCCGGCCGCCGTCTACATCGATCTGATGCGATTCGCCCTCATCGACAGCTTCCACAGCGCGCAGCTCCCACCGCACGTGTGGGCGGTCGCCACCGGCTGGGCGCTGGTGTGCGGAGTGGGCGGGTTCCTCTACTTCTGGCAGGCCGAGGAGAGTTACGGACGTGGCTGAGCACACGGATTCCGCGGTACCGACGGTCGTCGTCGACGACGTCCACATCACGTACACGGTCCATGGCGCCCGCACCGGCAAGGGCAGCGCCACCTCGGCCCTGAGCCGGATCGTCTCGCGGCGGCAGACCCCCGGGGTGCGCGAGGTGCACGCCGTGAAGGGTGTCAGCTTCGCCGCGTACAAGGGGGAGGCGATCGGGCTGATCGGCTCCAACGGTTCGGGGAAGTCGACCCTGCTCAAGGCGATCGCGGGCCTGCTGCCCGCCACGAAGGGCCGCGTCCACACCCAGGGCCAGCCGTCGCTGCTCGGGGTGAACGCGGCCCTGATGAGCGATCTGACCGGCGAGCGCAACGTCGTACTCGGCGGGCTCGCGATGGGCATGAGCCGTGAGGAGATCCGCGCACGCTACGACGGCATCGTCGACTTCTCCGGGATCAACGAGAAGGGCGACTTCATCACCCTGCCGATGCGCACGTACTCCTCCGGCATGGGCGCCCGGCTCCGCTTCTCCATCGCCGCCGCCAAGGACCACGACGTCCTTCTGATCGACGAGGCGCTCTCCACGGGCGACGCCCGCTTCCAGCGGCGCAGCAAGGAACGGATCATCGAACTCCGCGAACAGGCCGGCACGGTCTTCCTGGTCAGCCACCACAACAAGTCGATCACCGAGACCTGCGACCGAGCGCTGTGGCTGGAGGCGGGAACCCTGCGCATGGACGGCCCGGCGAAGGAAGTCGTAGCAGCCTACGAGAAGTTCACCGGCAAGAAGTAACACCCAGCCGCCCCACGACGGCCCCTCAAGCCCGTACGCAACTCAAGCCCGTCCGGCGATTGAGGACAAGGCCCCAGCCCGGACACGGCCGCACCCCACGCCGGCGAACCGCACGCACCGAGCCCGCCCGGCGATTGAGGGCAAAGCGAGGCGGCCACCCGAACGCACCGGCAGCCGCCTCACCCCGCACCCCTACCCGTGCGTCCGCAACAACGTCCGCATCGTCCGCATGGCCACGGACAGATTCGCCAGATCGAACGCGTCCGACCCCTGGATCTCCTCCAGCGTGGAGCGCGAGCGCGACAGGATCGCCGCGTTCTTCTCCTCCCACGCCTCGAACCGCTCCTGCGGCGACGACGACCCGTTGCCCACGCTCAGCACGTCGGCCGTCAGCGCCGCATGCGCTGCGTACAGGTCCTCACGGATCGAGGCACGGGCCATCGACTGCCAGCGGTCGGCCCGCGGCAGCTCGATGATGCGGTCCATCAGCTGGGTGATGCCCAGCCGGTCCCCGAGGTCGTAGTACACCTCGGCGACGGACAGCGGGTCCTTGCCCGTCCGGTCGGCGATCGCCACGATGTCGAGCGCCGGGAAGGCCGACGAGAACCCGGCGACGCGCTGCGCGAGCGCGTCCGGGACACCCGCCGCGGTGAGCTCGTCCAGGATCGACCGGTACCAGTCCTGGTCGGCGCCCCGCAGCATCTTGGGCAGGTCGGCCCAGACCTGCTCGACGCGGTCGCGGAAGAAGTCGATCGTCTCCGCGATCTCCAGCGGCTGCGGCCGGTTGCCGAGCAGCCAGCGCGAGCCGCGCTCGACGAGCCGGCGTGAGTGCAGCCGGATCCGGGTCTGCACATCGGCGGCGACCTTGTTGTCGAGTGCCTCGACCGCGTCCCACACCTCGCCGAGGCCGAAGATCTCCCGGGCCGCGAACTGGGCCCGCACGATCTCGGCGATCGAGGCGCCGGTCTCTTCCCGCAGCCGGTGCAGGAAGGTCGAACCACCGGTGTTGACCGTGTCGTTCACCAGGACCGTGGTGATGATCTCGCGCCGCAGCGCGTGCCCGTCGACCGCGTCCGGGTAGCGCTCGCGCAGCTGAGTCGGGAAGTAGGCGTGCAGCAGCTTCTGGAGGTGCGGGTCGTCCGGCAGGCTCGTCCCGATCAGCTCCTGCGCCGCCGTGATCTTCGTGTAGGCGAGCAGCACGGCCAGCTCGGGCTGGCTGAGCCCCTTGCCGGCGTTCAGCAGCTCGCGGATCTGACGGTCGGTGGGCAGGAACTCCAGGGCCCGGTCGAGGTGCCCGTCGCGGCCCAGCCGGCGCATGAAGCGCTGGTGGGCGTGGAGCAGCGAGGGCGCCTGGGCGCAGGCGTTGGCGAGCGCGGTGTTCTGCGCGTAGTTGTTGCGCAGTACCAGGTGGCCGATCTCATCGGTCATCTCGGCGAGCAGCTTGTTGCGCTGCTTGACCGTCATGTCGCCGTCGCGCACCAGGCCGTTGAGCAGGATCTTGATGTTCACCTCGTGGTCGGAGGTGTCCACGCCGGCGCTGTTGTCGATCGCGTCGGTGTTGATCCGGCCACCGTTACGGGCGAACTCGATGCGGCCGAGCTGGGTGGCGCCGAGGTTGCCGCCCTCGCCGACGACCTTGGCGCGCAGGTCCTCGCCGTTGACGCGGATCGCGTCGTTGGCCTTGTCGCCGACGTCCGCGTTCGACTCGACGGAGGACTTGATGTACGTGCCGATGCCGCCGTTCCAGGCCAGGTCGACGGGGGCCTTGAGGATCGCCTGCATCAGGTCGGCGGGCGTCATCTTGGTGACCCCGGCCTCGATGCCGAGAGCCTCGCGCATGTGCGCGTTGACCGGAATCGACTTGGCGGTGCGCGGGTGGACGCCGCCGCCCGCGGAGATCAGCGCCTTGTCGTAGTCGGCCCAGGAGCTGCGCGGCAGGTCGTAGAGGCGGCGCCGCTCGGCGTAGGAGGTCGCGGCGTCCGGCTTCGGGTCGATGAAGATGTGACGGTGGTCGAAGGCCGCGACGAGCCGGATGTGCTCGGAGAGCAGCATCCCGTTGCCGAACACGTCGCCCGACATGTCGCCGACGCCGACGACGGTGAAGTCCTCGGTCTGCGTGTCGTGGCCGAGCTCCCGGAAGTGGCGCTTGACGGACTCCCAGGCGCCGCGGGCCGTGATGCCCATGCCCTTGTGGTCGTAACCGGCCGAGCCGCCGGAGGCGAACGCGTCACCGAGCCAGAAGCCGTAGGCGACGGCGACCTCGTTGGCGATGTCGGAGAACTTCGCGGTGCCCTTGTCGGCGGCGACGACGAGGTAGGTGTCGTCCTCGTCGTGCCGGACGACGTCCTTGGGCGGCACGACCTCGCCGGCCACCATGTTGTCGGTGATGTCGAGCAGCGCCGAGATGAAGGTGCGGTACGCGGCGATGCCCTCGGCCATCCAGGCGTCACGGTCGGCGGCCGGATCGGGGAGCTGCTTGGCGACGAAGCCGCCCTTCGCGCCGACCGGCACGATGACGGTGTTCTTCACCATCTGCGCCTTGACCAGGCCGAGGATCTCCGTACGGAAGTCCTCGCGCCGGTCCGACCAGCGCAGGCCGCCGCGGGCGACCTTGCCGAAGCGCAGGTGGACGCCCTCGACGCGCGGCGAGTACACCCAGATCTCGAACGCCGGGCGGGGCGCCGGAAGGTCCGGAATGGACTGCGGGTCGAACTTCATCGACACGTAGCCGTGCGGCTTGCCGTCCTCCGCACGCTGGAAGAAATTGGTGCGCAGGGTGGCCTTGATGACGGTGAGGAAGGAGCGCAGGATGCGGTCCTCGTCGAGCGAGGCGACCTGGTCCAGGGCCCCGTCGAGTTCTTCGAGGAGGCCGTCGGTGAGTTCCGTACCGGCGTTCTGGCGCTCCGGCGCCATCCGGGCCTCGAAGAGCGAGACCAGCAGCCGGGTGGTGTGGACGTTGTTCTGGAGGGTGCTCTCCATGTAGTCCTGACTGAACGTGGATCCGGCCTGCCGCAGGTACTTGGCGTAGGCGCGCAGCACCATGGCCTGCCGCCAGTTCAGTCCGGCGCTCAGCACCAGCGCGTTGAAGCCGTCGTTCTCCGCCGCGCCGGTCCACACGGCAGCGAAGGCCTCCTGGAACCGTTCGCGGGCGTCGTCGGCCAGGTATCCGCCGTTGGCCGTGGCCTGCGGGATACGGAGCCCGAAGTCGTAGATCCACGCGTGCGTACGGTCCGCGCAGCGCAGCTCGTACGGGCGCTCGTCGACGACCTCGACGCCGAGCCGCTGGAGTGCCGGGAGGACGGCGGACAGGGAGACCTGCTCGCCGGTCCGGTAGATCTTGAACCGCCGTTCGCCGGGCGCGGCGCCGACCGGCTCGTACAGGCTGAGGGCGAAGTCCTTCTCGTCGTGCTTGAGGGCCTCGAGGTGGACCAGGTCGGCGACGGCGGAGCGCGGCGAGTGGTCGGCCTTGTAGCCCTCGGGGAACGACTGGCCGTACTGGCGCAGCAGTTCGGCGGCGCGTTCCTCGCCGCACTCGGCGACCAGCGCCTCCTGGAAGCCGTCGGCCCAGGAGCGGGCGGCCTCGACGAGGCGGGCCTCGATCCGGTCGGCCTCGGCGTCGGTGAGGGCTGTCAGCTCGCTGCCGGGAGCGACCCGGACGACGAAGTGCAGCCGGGAGAGGATCGACTCGGTGTTCCAGGCGGTGAAGTCGACGCTGGTGCCGTTCAGCTCCTCCTTGAGGATGTCGATCAGCCGCAGGCGCACACCGGTGGTGTAGCGGTCGCGCGGCAGGTAGACGATCGCGGAGTAGTAGCGCCCGTACTCGTCCTGGCGCAGGTAGAGCCGGAGCCGGCGCCGCTCCTGGAGGTAGAGCACCGAGGTGACGACGGAGCGGAGCTGGTCGGGCGGCGTCTGGAAGAGCTCGTCGCGGGGGTACGTCTCCAGGATCTGCAGCAGGTCGCGGCCGTCATGGCTGTTGTACGAGAAGCCCGCGCCCTCCAGCACCTCGGCGACCTTGCGGCGGATGACGGGCACCCGGCGCACGGACTCGGTGTAGGCGGCGGACGAGAACAGGCCGAGGAAGCGGCGCTCGCCGATGACGTTGCCCTCGGCGTCGAACTTCTTCACGCCGACGTAGTCGAGGTAGCTGGGGCGGTGCACGGTCGCCCGGCTGTTGGCCTTGGTCAGGATGAGGAGCTTGTGCTCGCGGGCCTTGGCCCGGGCGTCGGCGGGCAGCCGGTCGAAGGAGGGGCTGACCGGGTGCGCCTCGTCCTCGCTGTGGTGCGGGTCGGAGCGCAGGATGCCGAGGCCGGTGCCGGGCACGGCGGCCAGCGCGTCGGAGTCCGTCAGTTCGTACTCGCGGTAGCCGAGGAACGTGAAGTGGTCGGCGGCCAGCCAGCGCAGCAGCTCCCTGGCCTCGTTCACCTCGTCGTCGGCGAGCTCGTCCAGCGGCTCTCCGGGCAGGTTGTCGGCGATGCGCAGCGCCGCGTCCCGCATCTTCTCCCAGTCCTCGACGGCCTCCCGTACGTCGGACAGGACCCGCAGGAGGTCGGCCTGGATCTGCTTGAGGTCGGCGCGGTCGGTCTCGCGGTCGATCTCGACGTGGATCCAGGACTCGACGAGCGCGTCGTGCGGCAGCTCCGCCTTGGCGTCCTTCGCCCCCTTGGCGTTCTTGCGGCCGTTCTGCGGGCCGGTCGAGATCCCGACACCCTCGGTGAGGACCTCGATCAGCTTGCCGGTCACATCACGGCGGACGATGACCTGCGGGTGGATCACGACGTGGATGCCGCGGCCCTGACGGGACAGCTCGTTGGTGACGGAGTCGACCAGGAACGGCATGTCGTCGGTGACCACCTCGACGACCGTGTGGCTGCAGGTCCAGCCGTTCTCCTCGACGGTCGGGGTGTGCACCCGGACGTTGGCCGTGCCCTGCGGACGGTTCTCCGCGAGCCGGTAGTGGGAGGAGGCGGCGCCGAAGACGTCGACCGGGTCTCGGCCGGCGATGTCCTCCGGAGCGGTGTGGAGGTAGTAGCGCTGGAGATAGGCGAGCAGTGCTTCCTCGTGCGGACGCTCCTGCCCGGCCCCGGTGCCGTCGACGGCACCGGTGGCCGCGACGTGCACCCGGGGGGCACCGCCCGGGCCACCGACACCACCGCCCGGGCTGTTGTCAGCTACCTTGGCGGCCCGTGCGAGCAGCTCGGCCTTGGCTTCGTCCAGCTTGGTCTGCATGTCCTCTGGCTCCTGTCGCGCGCCGTTGCGTGACGTAGGTGAAAAAGGCGACGTACCGCCGCGACACGGGGTTTCCGGTCTGAGTCGACGCTATGCCGCTATGAGAGAGGCCCGGGGCCTTATCGGCCATTTTTGGCAGTCGGCCCGGGCTGAGGGGATCAGTCATGGCCCGGGCGCTGTGGCACTCCGGGCGCGGGCCGGGGGCTTCGCTGCCCCCGAGGCGTATCGCGCTGATCACGGGGTCCAGGCTATCTCGCCCGCCCCCGTCATCGTCACGAGCCGCATGTGTACAAAAGAAGGCCCCGAACTTTGACACTCTGGACAGCGCACGGGCCCGGTCTGCCGCACTCTGGTACCGGCAGTCGGAACCGTCCTACACACCGTGGGGAGCCCCGTCATGGCACCGAAGATCCTGCTCGTCACCGGCGACGCCGCCGAGTCCCTCGAAGTCCTCTATCCGTACCAGCGGTTGCGCGAGGAGGGGTACGAGGTCCACATCGCCGCTCCCTCGCGCAAGACGCTCCGTTTCGTGGTCCACGACTTCGAGCCCGGCTTCGACACCTACACCGAGAAGCCCGGCTACACCTGGCCCGCCGACCTGGCCTTCTCCGAGGTCGACCCGGACGACTACGTGGCCCTGGTCGTCCCGGGCGGCCGCGCCCCCGAATACCTGCGCAACGACGCCGACCTGCGCGCGATCCTCTCCGCGTTCTTCGACACGGACCGCCCGGTGGCCCAGATCTGCCACGGCCCGCTGATGACGGCCGCCGCCGGCGCGCTGAAGAACCGCCGGGTCACCGCCTATCCCGCGCTGGAACCGGACATGGAGACGGCCGGAGCCGCCTTCCAGGACACCGAGGTCGTCGTGGACGGCACGCTCGTCTCGTCCCGCGCCTGGCCGGACCACTCGGCCTGGATGCGGGAGTTCCTCACCGTGCTCCGCACCAAGGCCCCCGTCACCTGAGTCGTCGGCCGGCCGGCTCGCCCGAACCCGCCCCACGGGTCGTCGGCTACTCGCTCAGCTGCTGGGCGAGGGCCGCGGCCTCGGCCAGGGTGTCCACGACGGGCACCCCGGCCGCCTCCAGGCTGGTCTGGCTGTGCGAACCGCCGGTGAAGAGCACCGCCTTCGCACCGACGTGGGCGGCGGCCACCGCGTCGTCCACGGCGTCACCGATGACCACCGTGTACTGCGGGGATATCCCGTCCAGCGCCGCGAAGTGCCGTTCCATGTGCTGCGCCTTGCTGCCGCCGGAGGGCCCGGTGCGTCCGTCGACCCGCACGAAGTGACGCTCGATGCCGTACCCCCGCACGACGGGGACCAGGTGCTCGTGCCCGTACATGCTCAGCAGGGACTGGCTCCGGCCCGTCAGCTGCCACTGCGCGAGCAGCTCGGCGGCCCCCTGGGTCAGCCCGCAGCCGTGGCGCTGCTCGGTGTAGTGGCGGTGGAAGACCCCGTCCATCCGCTCCCACTCGGCCTCCGTGGGCAGTCGGCCCATCAGCCGCTCGTAGAACCGGGGTATCGGGACGCAGTACATCTCCCGGTACTGCTCCAGGGTGACCGGCGCCACGCCGACCTCGACGAACGCGGCGTTCGTCGCGGCGACGACCGCGGTGATGTCGTCGAGCAGAGTGCCGTTCCAGTCCCAGACCAGGTGTGTGCGGTGCTTCCCGTGCGTCCCCATGCGAGAAAAATACCCGCTGCCACTGACAACGGGACGGACAGCCCTGGGGCCGCACCGCCGGACCCCCCGCTGGAGGCCCCGGGCGACGGTCGCTCACCCGATGAGGTTCGGGATCTCCTGAATGCCGAACCACAGCAGCTCGTGGTCCTCCGCGCCGTCCACGGTGAATTGCGCGTCGTCGTCGCCGAGGTCCGCCGCCCCCAGTGCGGCCGCGGCGGCCGTGACGTCCTTGTCGGCTTCGTCCGAGTCGACGTGCACAGCGGCGGCCTCGGCCAGCGCGACGGCGGAGGCGATGGTGACCTCACCGAGCGAGGAGGCGTCGAGGATGTGGTCCGGGTCGGCGACCGCGGCGCCGTCCGGGACGTCGACGGCCACGACGACCCGTCGACGGGCGGCTCCGGGGTCCCCCGCGATCATGCGCAGCGACGCGGACGCGGCCCGGTTGAGCGCCGCGTACTCCAGCTCCTCGATGTCGTCGGAGACGTACCACTCCCGCAGCGCGGGGGTCACCGCGTAGGCGGTCAGCGGGCCGGGGCCGACTTCGCCGGCCCGGTGCGCCGCTGCGAGCCCGGAGAGGGTCAGGGGGACGTACACGCGCATGGCAGAGGTCGCTTTCGTAGTCGGAACGCCCTCAGGATACGTGCGACGTCCCCCTTTGGGGTTACGTGTCCGGCCGCCGCCCCGTCCACCCGGCGACCGGCCCTCACCCTGCCCGGCCCGCCCCCTCCCCCGGCACCGGACCGGCCCCGCCACCCGGATAGGTGAATCCGCGGCCCTGCACTCCCGGCCTACCGACGCTTGCGACCGCCTCCGTCGTCCCCGTAGAAGGTCCACAGCAGAAGTTACCGCCCGGTATGCAGCCGGGCCTCTGAGCACGGGGGCAGACAGCGATGAGCACGAACAGGACCCGGCCCGCAGGCCGGCACGACGCACGCAGGCCCGAAGCCGTACCCGCACAACGCCGCCGGACCGTCCAGGGCGTCCGGCCCCACCAGTGGTTCGCGGAACGCCTCCTGGCGGTACTCAGCGGCCAGCGCCCCGTCCACTGGATGCTCGGCCACACGATCGGCGACGCCTACGACCAGCTCGCCGAACTGGCCCCCGCCACCCCGCTCAGGAGCCGCGGCGCCCGCCCGGTCATCCGCATGTGCCGGGGCGCCCAGCCGGCCCCAGGCGTCGTGGAGGCCTGCGCGAGCATCGCGGCGGGCGAGCAGGTCCGCGCGATGGCCTTCCGCCTGGAACAGGGCCGCGACCTCCGCTGGCGCTGCGCCGCGGTGGAACTGGGCAACACGCCGGTACGCGCCCGCCTCTGAGACCGGCACCCGCCGGCCTCCGGCATCCGAGCCCGTGGAATCCCGGCCCCCGGACGAGGTCGGAGGGAGTGGGAGGAGCGGAGGTCCGGGGGCGGGCCGGGCCCCCGGCTACGGGCAGGGGACGGGAAAGGGACGGGCAGGGGCACAAGGGCCGCCGCGAGCGTCCCCCTCCACCCGCACCCTCCGAACGACTCCGCCCACGCGAACGGCCGGGGCCGGACACCAACGGTGCCCGGCCCCGGCCGCAGACGAATGATCAGCGCACGCTACTTCTTGCGGCGCCGCCCGCCGCCACCACTCTTCTGAGCCTTGCGCCGCTCCGCCCGAGTGAGCCCGTCCGACTCCGCGGACGCCCCACCGTCGACGTTGGAGAAGTCGCCCTCGACGACACCGCCCTCCCCGTCCACCGTGGGAGCGGAGAAGTGCAGCCGGTCCGGACGCTGCGGAGCGTCGAGCCCCTTGGCCCGGATCTCCGGACGCGCCGCCGGAACGGCGTCCTCCTTGGTCAACGACGTCGCCGTGTCCTGGACGGGGACCTCCTCGACCTGCTGCTCGACCTGGACCTCCAGGTTGAACAGGTAGCCGACGGACTCCTCCTTGATGCCCTCCATCATGGCGTTGAACATGTCGAAGCCCTCGCGCTGGTACTCGACCAGCGGGTCCTTCTGCGCCATGGCCCGCAGGCCGATGCCCTCCTGGAGATAGTCCATCTCGTAGAGGTGCTCACGCCACTTGCGGTCCAGGACCGACAGCACGACACGCCGCTCCAGCTCACGCATGATGTCGGAGCCGAGCGTCTTCTCACGCTCGTCGTACTGCTCGTGGATGTCGTCCTTGACGGACTCGGCGATGAACTCGGCGGTGACCCCGGCGAGATCCCCGGCGGCCTCCTCCAGCTCGGCGACCGTGACCTTCACCGGGTACAGCTGCTTGAACGCACCCCACAGCCGGTCCAGGTCCCACTCCTCGGCGAACCCCTCCGCCGTCTCCTGGCGGATGTAGTCGTCGATCGTGTCGTCCATGAAGTGGCGGATCTGGTCCTGCAGGTCCTCGCCCTCGAGGACCCGGCGCCGCTCGCCGTAGATGACCTCACGCTGACGGTTGAGCACCTCGTCGTACTTCAGGACGTTCTTGCGCGTCTCGAAGTTCTGCTGCTCGACCTGCGACTGCGCCGACGCGATCGCCCGCGTCACCATCTTGTTCTCGATCGGCACGTCGTCGGGCACATTGGCCATCGACATGACGCGCTCGACCATCTGCGCCTTGAACAGACGCATCAGGTCGTCGCCGAGCGAGAGGTAGAAACGGGACTCGCCCGGGTCGCCCTGACGGCCGGAACGGCCACGGAGCTGGTTGTCGATACGACGCGACTCGTGCCGCTCGGTGCCGAGGACGTACAGCCCGCCGAGGCTCTTGACCTCCTCGAACTCCGCCTTCACGGCCTGCTCGGCCTTCTCCAGCGCGGCAGGCAGCGCGGCCGCCCACTCCTCGACGTGCTCCACGGGGTCGAGACCGCGCTGGCGCAGCTCCGCCTCCGCGAGGTCGTCCGGGTTGCCGCCCAGCTTGATGTCGGTGCCGCGGCCGGCCATGTTCGTCGCCACCGTGACCGCGCCCTTGCGGCCGGCCTGGGCGACGATCGTCGCCTCACGGTCGTGCTGCTTGGCGTTGAGGACCTCGTGCTGGACGCCGCGCTTGGAGAGCTGCTGCGAGAGGTACTCGGACTTCTCGACCGAGGTGGTGCCGACCAGGATCGGCTGGCCCTTCTCGTGCTTCTCCGCGATGTCGTCGACCACGGCGGCGAACTTCGCCACCTCGGTGCGGTAGATCAGGTCCGACTGGTCGGCCCGGACCATCGGCCGGTTGGTCGGGATCGGCACCACGCCGAGCTTGTAGATCTGGTGGAACTCGGCGGCCTCGGTCATCGCCGTACCGGTCATGCCCGAGAGCTTGTCGTAGAGGCGGAAGAAGTTCTGCAGGGTGATCGTCGCGAGCGTCTGGTTCTCGTCCTTGATGTCCACCCCTTCCTTCGCCTCGATCGCCTGGTGCATGCCCTCGTTGTAGCGGCGGCCGGCGAGGATACGGCCGGTGTGCTCGTCGACGATCATGACTTCGCCGTCGATGACGACGTAGTCCTTGTCCTTCTTGAAGAGTTCCTTGGCCTTGATGGCGTTGTTGAGGTACCCGACGAGGGGGGTGTTCACCGACTCGTAGAGGTTCTCGATACCGAGCCAGTCCTCGACCTTCGCCACTCCGGGCTCATGGATCGCGACGGTCCGCTTCTTCTCGTCGACCTCGTAGTCGCCGGTCTCCTCGATCCCCTTGAGCGGGTTGCCCGCCTCGCCCTTGCTCAGGCGCGTGACCAGCTTGGCGAAGTCGCCGTACCACTTGGTGGCCTGGTCGGCGGGACCGGAGATGATCAGCGGCGTACGGGCCTCGTCGACCAGGATCGAGTCGACCTCGTCGACGATCGCGAAGTTGTGGCCGCGCTGGACGAGCTCTTCCTGCGCCCAGGCCATGTTGTCCCGGAGGTAGTCGAAACCGAACTCGTTGTTCGTTCCGTACGTGATGTCGCAGCCGTACTGCTCGCGGCGCTGGGCCGGAGTCATGTTGGCGATGATGCAGCCGACGCTCAGCCCGAGGAACTTGTGGACCCGGCCCATCAGCTCCGAGTCACGCTCGGCCAGATAGTCGTTGACCGTGATCAGGTGCACACCCTTGCCGGAGAGCGCGTTGAGATACGCGGGCAGGGTGCCGACGAGGGTCTTGCCCTCGCCGGTCTTCATCTCGGCGACGTAACCGAGGTGCAGGGCGGCGCCGCCCATCATCTGAACGTCGTAATGGCGCTGTCCGAGGACCCGCTTGGCGGCCTCACGGACGGTCGCGAATGCCTCGGGGAGCAGGTCGTCCAGGCTCTCGCCGTCCGCGTACCGTTCCTTGTACTCGTCGGTGAGCGCCCGCAGCTCGGCGTCGGAGAGGTTGACGAAGTCCTCTTCGATGGAGCTGACCTGGTCCGCGATGCGGTGCAGTTTGCGCAGGATCTTGCCTTCGCCTGCACGCATGAGCTTGTTGAAGACGGACACTGAGGCTGGTCTCCTTGCCGGTCGGGCCTGGCACTGGGTCGTGTTATGGACTCTGGCGCGGGCACGGCAGGTGGGCCCCACCGCAACGGCCATCGTAAGCGAGGACCCCGCCGCGCCGGGAGGGCTGCCACCGCGTTGACCCCGCAGTGCCCTTCCGAGTCAACGGCCGAAGGGCGCCGAAGGTGCCGGGAAGCCCGAAAAGTACTGGCCCCGCCCCCGCCCGCTCCGCAGAATCCGTACATGGAGCCGATCACTCTCACGACCGACCGCCTGCTGCTGCGCCCCTTCGCCCCGGGCGACGCCGACGCCCTGTACGCCGCCTGCCAGGACCCCGACATCCAGCGCTGGACGGTCGTCCCCTCGCCGTACGGCCGCGCCGACGCGGAGCTCTTCGCCCGTCAGCTCTCGCCCGGCGGCTGGCAGGACGACTCCATGTACAACTTCGCCGTGGTGCTGCGGGACGGCGGGGCCCTGGCCGGTGCGCTCGGCATCAACCGGCGCGCTCTGCCGGGAACGTACGAGGTCGGCTTCTGGACCGCCAGGGAACACCGCGGTCTCGGCTACACGACGGAGGCGGTCCTGTGCGCCGCCCGCTGGACCTTCGGCTCGCTGGGCGGGGACCGGCTGGAGTGGCGGGCCGAGACCGGCAACCTTCCCTCGCGTGCCGTCGCGCTGCGTGCGGGCTTCCGCATGGAGGGCGATCAGCGCTCCGGCCTGTTCAACAAGGGCGTGCGCCGCGATGCGTGGATCGGCGCCCTGCTCCCGTCCGACCTCGGCCTGCCCGGCACCCACGCGTATCTCCCGGCCGGTGCGCGTCCGTGAGACGGCGCTGGCCCCCGGGATGTCAGTGCCGCCCTCTAGGGTGCGGGGCATGACGTCTGTGCAGCCTCCCGCAGCCGAACTCTCCGCCGACCAGGCCCGCAGGATCGCGCTGCGCGCCCAGGGCTTCCTCGGCGCCCCGAACCGCCGGGCCGGCGTGCCCGGGGTGCTGCGGCACCTGGGCGCCGTCCAGCTCGACACGATCTCGGTGCTCGCGCGGTCGCACGAACTGATTCCGTACGCACGCCTGGGCATGATCGGCCGGCAACGGGTCGAGGAGGCGTACTGGTCGGGTGGCCGCGCCTTCGAGTACTGGTCGCACGCGGCCTGCATCCTGCCGGTCGAGGAGTGGCCGCACTTCGCGTTCCGCCGCCGCGCCTACCGCGCGCGCCCGCAGTGGCATCACGATCTGCCGGACGGCGCCTACGAGACCGTCATCAAGCAGCTGCGGGCCGAGGGCCCGCTGACGGCGACGGAACTGGGCGGCGCGAAGAACGGCGGCGAGTGGTGGGACTGGTCCGCCTCGAAGGTGGCCGTCGAACGGGCGTTGATGTACGGCGAGGTGGTGTGCACCGAGCGGCGCGGCTGGAAGCGGGTCTACGACCTCGCGGAGCGCGCCCTGCCCGACGCCGTGCTGCACGACGATCTGGACGACGCGGAGTGCCTGCGCCGGCTGGTGGCGCTCGCGGGGAAGTCCCTGGGAGTCGGCACCCGCGCGGACATCGCCGACTACCACCGCCTCAAGGGCGAGCAGTTCGACGCCGTGGTGGCGGACTCCGGCCTGGTGCCGGTGACCGTGGAGGGCTGGGCGAAGCCGGCCTGGGCCGACCCGGAGGCCCTGGCCACCGAGCCGCGCGGACGCCACCGCACCACGCTGCTGTCGCCGTTCGACTCGCTGGTCTGGGAGCGGGCTCGGACGGAGCGGATCTTCGACTTCACCCACCGCCTGGAGGCCTACGTACCCAAGCCCAAGCGGATCCACGGCTACTTCGCCATGCCGCTCCTGGCGGGCGGCAGGCTGCAGGGCCGCGTCGACCCCGCCCGCGAAGGCACCACGCTGGTCGCCCGGCAGGTCTCCCTGGCCGGCGCGAAGGCCGTGGCGCCGATGGCGCAGGCGCTGGTGGAGGCCGCCTCCTGGGTCGGCTGCACGGACGTCCGGCTGGAACGGGTGGACGCACCGGAGCTGCGTGAGCCGCTCACCCGGGCGATCGCGCACGCCCTGGCGTGAGCACCCCCGGGCAGGGGGCCCGGACCGGTCATCGGATCTCGAGGATCTTCTCCCGCATGGCGTAGACCACGGCTTCCATCCGGGAGTGCAGCTGGAGCTTCTCCAGAATGTTGCGGACGTGGTTCTTCACGGTGTTCTCGGAAATGAAGAGTTCCTTCGCAATATCCCGATTGTTCATGCCCGTGGCAACGAGTTTGAGGACTTCGAGCTCGCGTTCCGTGAGCCGGGGCGCCGGAACCAGCCGGCGCTCGTCGGTCCGCTGGATCATCGACTTGAACTCGGTGAGCAGCTTGGACGCCATGGACGGGCTGATCTGGGACTGCCCGTCGGCGACCGCCCGAATCGCGGTGGCGACCTCGTCCGTGGAGATCTCCTTGAGGAGATACCCGGTGGCGCCCGCCTTGATCGCCTCGTAGAGATCCGCTTCCTCGTCGCTGATCGTCAGCATGATGATCTTCGCGCTGGGGGCCACCTCCTTGATGGAGGTGCAGGCCTCGATGCCGCCCCGCTTGGGCATGCGCACGTCCATCAGGACGATGTCGGGAAGCAGGTCGGCCGCCTTGTCGACCGCCTCCGCGCCGTCCCCCGCCTCGCCGACGACCTGGATGTCCTCCTCCTGGGCGAGGACGATCTCCAGTCCTCTGCGGAACAGGGCGTGGTCATCGACCACGAGGACTCGGATCGGTTCCTTGCGGGAACCGCTGTCGTCGTCCGCGCCGGTAAGGCCACCGCCGACGTCATCGGCATCATTCGCCTCGCGCATGGGCCCGAAGGTGTCCGCCATCGTTCCTCCCCCTGAAGGCCGCCGGCCTGAAGTTCACAACTGTCGGCCAACGGCAGTTCGCAGAGCACCGATTGGCCTGGGCCGCCATGATTTCATGCCTGGACGTCGGAACGGTGATCCCGCGCTCGCGCCCGGGTGCCCCTGGGGGCGCACAGGCGCTCCAGGGGCACCACGGAAACCGTGGCGTCAGCCGCCGAGCGCGCCGCCCGCGCCGCCCGCCTCATCAGCGGCCAGCGGGTCGGTCCTCAAGTGGATGACACCGTAGTCGTAGGCATGCCGCCGGTAGACGACACTTGGTTCCTTCGTGTCGGAGTCGACGAACAGATAGAAGTCGTGACCGACCAGCTCCATCTCGTAGAGCGCCTGATCGAGCGACATGGGTGCCGCGACGTGCGTCTTCTCCCGCATCACCAGCGGTCCTTCGCCCTGTACCTCGAGCGAGCCGATCATGGTGGTGGGCACGGGCTGGGGCGCTTCGTCGGCGATCAGCTCGCCGTCGCCGTTGAACGACGCCGCGTCCGGCACCATTTCCCCGACCTCCGCAGCGGGGATGCGACCTGTGCCGCGGCGGCTGTAGCGCTTGTCGTGCTGCTTGCGCAGCCGCGCCTCCAGCTTGCCCGTCGCCAGGTCCAGCGCTGCGTACGGGTCGCCTGCGGCCGCTTCTGCCCTGATGACCGGCCCACGCGAGCGGAGCGTGATCTCCACCCGGTCCGAGCGGTCCGCCTGACGAGGATTCGGCTCCTTGGACACCTCCACGTCGAGGCTGATCACCTTGCCGTCGAACTTCTGGATCTTGTCCAGCTTCAGCTTCTCGGCCACGTGCTTGCGGAACCGCTCGGGCACCTCGGTCTTGCGGCCCTTGACGACGATGTCCACGCAGAACTCCGTTCCCGGATCACTCCGCTCAGTGGCGGAGCATCTCCCTTTTGCACCAGGCCCCGGTGTTGACCGGAGCCGCGGACTCGGTGACTTCCACCTCCTCCTCCCCCATCGGCAGGGTCTCCACCCCACCGAATTCCCGGATTCCGAACTTCACTGTGTTGCCTGCCCGAAACCTGGTGGTGCATTCGTCGAGGGCCGGCATTCACCATTCCTCACAACCGAACATAGCCTGCCGGGACGGATGTCGGCACCCGCTACTCGCACGTACCTCCGTTCAGGCCCTTTTACCCGCTCACCACCTGCAACGATGCAAGTTCAGTTCGGGTTCCGGTTTATTTCGAAGGCGGAAGGAGATGCTGCGACGACGGCCGCGTGACGCGCCCCGGGACCGGCCCTCCCCCACCCGCCGGCCGCTTCGACCGCCCGTGCCGCTTCGGCCAGCGAGGCGCCCGTCGTCAACAGGTCGTCCACCAGCACCACCCGTCCGGTGGCGAGCAGCCGCCCGCCCCCGGCCACGACCCCCAGCGCCCCCGCGAGGTTCGCCCCCCGCTCCTGGGCTCCGAGCCCCGACTGATCAGCCACCGGACGCCGCTGGCGCAGCACACCGGCCACCCGTGCGGGAGTGCCCGTGCGCCGCAGTTCGGCGGCGGCCGCCAGGGCCATACGGCGGGCCGGGTCGTGCCCGCGCGCCGCGACGGCCCGCCGCGCCGACGGAACGGGTACCAGCAGCAGGGGCCCCTCCTCCGGCGATGCCCCCGCCCCGGCCCTCACCGCACCCGCCAGCGCCCTTCCGGCGGCCCCGGCCAGGCCGAGTACACCCCGCTCCTTGTGGGCCAGCAGCACAGCGCGTACCGCGTTCGCGTAGCCGGCGGCCGCGTGCACGACGGGCAGCCCGACGGGTTCCGGATCGGGTCTCACCCGGCGCGGCGCACCGCCGTGCAACTGGGCGGCGCACTCCTCGCACAGCTCGGTCCGCGGCCGGCCGCAGCCTCCGCAGTCCACCGGCAGGACCAGTCCGGCGATCTCCCGCCACCACCCGCGCATGGCTCCACTGTGCCCGTGCCGGGACAGCCGGGGCCACCCCTGTGGACAACCCCCCGGCCGCCGCGGGACACCGTCCGTCCGCCGGTGTCCGCCGGTCTCAGCCGGTGTCCGCCGGTCACAACCGGTGTCCGCCGGTCTCCGCCGGTCTCAGCCGGGGTAGACCAGCGCGGAGCCTTCCTTCAGCACGGTCTGCCAGTTGTCGCCGGGCAGCAGTTTCACTATCCCGTCGCCGACCGTGTCCGCCATGAGCGGCAGGTGTTCGTCGTCCGCCGCCGCTATGGCCCGCACCTGGTTGACCCCGGGGAGCACGCCCGAGGAGGGTGTGGAACCGTCCGCCTGCACGTAGCGGACCTGCTGCACGCCTCCCTCTTCCTTGCCGACCACCACGAGACGGCTGCCGCCCGACCACGACATCGCGGTCACATCGGCAAGCTGCGGGGCGGCCTGCCGCAGGTCCACCACGGAGACCTGTTCCTCGCCCTGCGGGCCCTGCCGCTCGATCCGGCCGATCTTCAGCGTCGTCCGGCCGTCCCGGGTGAGCAGCAGCGCGATGCGCACGCCGTCCGAGGAAAGGCGCAGTGCCGTGATCCGGCTGCCGTCCACGAGCGGGACGCTGACCTCCTGGGGTTCGCCGGTGCCCGCGGCCAGTCGCAGCAGTCGCGAGTGGTCCGGGTCGCGGTCGGCGACCCAGAGGTCGCCCCGGCTGTCCCAGCTCGGCGCCGTCAGGCGGTCTCCGGCCTTCGGGGCCTTGCTGGTCACCGCCGGCGGCGGAAGCTCCCCTGCGGTGGCGATGGAGGCGACATAGAGCGCGTCCCTGCGCTGCGAGAGCGCTGCCGCCGACTGCTCGTCCCGGGCCACGCCGACCGCGCTCACTCGCAGCGGACCGCTGCCGAAGGGACCGGCGACCGGGGCCGGCTCCCCACTGCCCCGGGTGCTGCCCGGAATGCGCTCCACGTGCCCCTTGGCATCGACGAAGTACTGGCTGTCGGGGCCGCCGGACGAGCCGTCCGGGGCGTACTCCTCGGCCTGGTCCGCTCCCAGCACACACAGCGCCGACCCGTCGGAACGCTGGAGCTCGACCTGCTCGACGCGTGCGGACGTCAGGTCCCGGAGGGTGAACAGCACCTGCGAGGCCATCATCCGGCAGACGCGCTGTCCGGCCCCGTCGGCCTTCTTGTTGAGCGGGACCTTCAGCACGTTGCGGTCGTCGGGGGTCAGGGACGTGACGCCCTTCCGCAGCCCGGTTCCCGGGAGGAAGCGGGACGCGACCACCGGTCGCAGCCAGTCCGTCGGCCCCCTCAGGAGGCTGCGGACGGCCTGTGTCACGGTGTCCATGCCGGTGGCCGGATCGGTCCGGTTACGGATGTAGACGGGGTCGGCCACCAGCGTGGACTGCGCCTCGCTCCGCCCCGTGGCGAAGTAGAACTTGTTGACGGAACGGTAGAGGCGCTTGAAGTCCGACTGCCCCAGCACCAGGCCGTCCGGCACGAGGTCGATGCGCCACTGCTTGCCGTCCGGGCCGTTCTGCCGCACCAGGTGCAGGGTGCGGGAGTAGTCCGCCGGGGCGAGCGGCTGGTAGGCGTTCTGGTCGTCGACCGTCGCCACCTTCTCGCCGGTCAGGGTGAAGCTGACCTCGTTGGTGCTGCGGTCGCTCTCATGGACGGGCCGGTCGCTGCGGTTCGGGGCCTTGGCCAGAACCGTGGTGAGCGCGCCGGGCTTCCAGTTCCTCGACGCCTCCTTGGTGAGGTACTCGCGCGTCGTCCGGAAATCGGAGTCGTCGCTGGTCATCGACTCCAGGAAGCCGTCCACCACCTCGTTCGGAGTGGCGCCGTCACGTGGAGCGACCGCGTACACCTGCACCTGCGAGTCACCGGGCTGCGAGGCGTCCACCGCCTTGACGTCCCCGGTGACGGGCATCGAGCCGCACGCGGACAGCAGCACGGCGCCGCATCCGAACAGCACGGTCGCCCCCGCCGCACGTCCACGGCCGCCCTGACGACGGTCAGTGCCCACGAGTCGTGTCCTCCCGCCCCGGTTCCTGCCCCGGGAAGTCGTTGTGACGGTCCGGGCGGTCCCCCGCGGGACGCGGCACCACACGGGCGCCGTTGCCCGGGAGGGCCGCCGGATGCACCGAGGCCGGTGCGGTCCGGCCCGGCATCGGGGCGCGGGCCGGTACGGACAGTGCCCCCCGGTCGGTGGCCGCCTGCGAAGGCACCGCCACCAGCCTGTGCTCACTGCCCTGGCCGGGAGCGGGCACCGCCCGCTCCCGGTTCTCACGGTTGCGCCGCGAATCCTCCGGCTCCAGCGGTATCGGCGAACCGCGCAGCGGCTCGTCCGCGGTACGCGGGAGCGTCAGCCGGAACTGCGAACCCCCGCCGGGTTCGCCCCAGGCCTGGAGCCAGCCGCCGTGCAGCCGCGCGTCCTCGACGGCGATGGAGAGTCCGAGTCCGGTGCCTCCGGTCGTCCTGGCCCGGGCCGGGTCGGCACGCCAGAAGCGGTTGAACACCCGGGTCGCCTCGCCGGGCTTCAGCCCCACGCCGTAGTCCCGGACGGCGACGGCGACCGCTCCGCCGGCCACCCCGAGCCGCACCACGACATCGCGTCCTTCGCCGTGCTCGACGGCGTTGACGACCAGGTTGCGCAGGACCCTCTCGACGCGTCGCCCGTCGGCCTCGGCGATCACCGGCTGCTCGTCGCCGACCACCCGGATCCGGGTGCCCTTGCGCTCGGCCAGCGGCTCGGCGCCACCGATCACCCGGCGCACGACCTGCCGCAGGTCTATCGGCTCCGCCTCCAGCGCCGCGGCGCCGGCATCGAACCGGCTGATCTCCAGCAGATCGGACAGCAGGGACTCGAAGCGGTCGAGCTGGTCCCCGAGGAGTTCCGCGGAACGGGCCGTGACCGGGTCGAAGTCGACGCGCGCCTCGTGGATGACGTCGGCGGCCATCCGGACGGTCGTCAGGGGCGTCCGCAGCTCGTGCGAGACGTCCGAGACGAAGCGCCGCTGCATGCGGGAGAGCTCCTCCAGCTGCTGGATCTTGAGCTGGAGGTTCTGCGCCATCTTGTTGAAGGCCTCACCGAGCCGGGCGATGTCGTCCTCGCCGGTGACCTTCATCCGCTCCTGGAGCCGGCCGGCCGAGAGCCGTTCGGCGATCCCCGCCGCCATGCGGACGGGCGTGACGACCTGGCGCACCACGAACCACGCGATGGCCCCGAGCAGCACGACCACGAACAGCCCCGCGGTCGCCAGCGTGCCCCTGACCAGCGTCAGGGACTTCTCCTCCTGGGTCAGCGGGAAGACGTAGTACAGCTGGTACGGATTGCGGTCGATGTCGTAGAGCCGCTTGCCCACGATGAGACCGGGCTGCGCTTCGTGCCCGTTCGCGTACTTGATCTGGGAGTACGTCTGAAAGGCGCCCGGGCCCTTGTTCACCGACTCGCGCAGCTTCTGCGGAATGCTCGCTGCCTCGACGCTGCCCGAGCCGCGGGGCGCACGTGACCCCTCGTCGGCGCTGAGCGCCACCACGTTGAAGGCGTTCTTCCCACCACTGGCGAGCTGGTCGACGAGCTCGGTGCGCCAGGAGTTGTTGGCCGTCGTGCCGTCCGCCGCGTCACCGCCCTGGCTGCCGGGGCCGATCGGCGCGACCGCCTTCTCCTGGGCGGCCGCGAAGCCTCCCGCGGCCTGTGTCTGGGCGGCCTTGCCCTTCGCCTCGAGCAGACCGTTGCGCACCTGCCCGATCACGACGAGGCCGAGCAGCAGCACCACACCGAGCGACATCAGGAGGGTGCCGGCGACGACCCGTAGCTGGAGGTTGCGCCGCCACAGCCGTACGGCAGGCAGCAGCGGACGCCGCACCCAACGCATCAGCAGTCGCGGCACCGGCCCGCCGGGCGCCCGGTCCTGGAACAACCGGCCGCCCTGCAGGAAACGCCCCAGCGGCGATGACGTGTGCCCTGAACCGGCAGCCCGCTCCGCACGGACTCCCGGCTCCCCGGGCTTCGGAGCAGTGCTACCCAGGGACATGTCAGCTCGGCCCGGCCTTGTAACCGACGCCTCGGACGGTCACGACGATCTCCGGCCGCTCAGGGTCCTTCTCGACCTTGGAGCGGAGCCGCTGGACATGCACGTTCACCAGGCGCGTGTCGGCGGCGTGGCGGTATCCCCAGACCTGCTCGAGGAGCACCTCACGGGTGAAGACCTGCCACGGCTTGCGGGCGAGCGCGACCAGCAGGTCGAACTCCAGCGGGGTCAGGGCGATGGACTGCCCGTCCCGCTTCACCGAGTGCCCGGCCACATCTATGACGAGGTCCCCGATGGTCAGCTGTTCCGGGGCCGGTTCCTCGGACCTGCGCAAACGTGCCCTGATCCGGGCAACCAACTCCTTAGGTTTGAACGGCTTGACGATGTAGTCGTCGGCCCCGGACTCCAGGCCCACCACCACGTCAACCGTGTCGCTCTTGGCAGTGAGCATGACGATCGGCACGCCGGACTCGGCCCTGATCAGCCTGCAGACCTCGATGCCGTCCCTACCGGGCAGCATGAGATCCAGCAGAACCAGGTCCGGCTTCGCCTCACGAAATGCAGCAAGTGCCTTGTCGCCGTCCGCTACGAACGACGGCTCGAACCCCTCACCACGCAGCACAATCCCGAGCATCTCGGCGAGTGCGGTGTCGTCGTCGACGACAAGGACGCGTCCCTTCATAAACGACATCATCCCATTAGCTAATCGTTATCTGCGATGACCTGGCACACAGCTCTGCCAGTCCGACCCCTGTGACCGGGGAGATTACGCCCTCCTCCGTGACGATCGCCGTGACCAGCTCCGGCGGCGTGATGTCGAACGCGGGGTTGTACGCCGGGGTTCCCACCGGTGCCACGGGCACTCCGCCCGCAGCCCTCCCCTCAGCCCCCGGCTGAGGCGATGTGACCTCAGTCACCTCCCAGGCCGGACGCTGCTCCACCGTGATGGACGCGCCGTCCGCGGTGTGCAGATCCACGGTCGTCGTGGGTGCCACCACGATGAACGGTACGTGGTGATACTTCGCGAGGACCGCGAGCGGATAGCTCCCCACCTTGTTGGCCACCGATCCGTCCGCGGCGATGCGGTCGGCCCCGATGAGCACGGCGTCCACCTCCCCGGCGGCGAACAGCGACCCCGCGGCGTTGTCCGTGAGCAGGCTGTAGGGCATGCCGTGGCGCGCCGCCTCGTACGCCGTCAAGCGGGAGCCCTGCAGCAGCGGACGGGTCTCGTCCACCCACAGCCGCGTGAGCCGGCCCTCCCTGTGCGCACCGAGCGCCACCGCGAACGCCGTCCCCTCGCCCCCCGAGACGAGCGATCCGGTATTGCAGTGGGTCAGCAGCCGGTGGGTGCCCCCGGGCACCAGCTCGTCCAGGAGGGCGAGCCCGAACCGGGCCATGGCCGCGCTGGCCGCGGCATCCTCCCGGTGCAGCGCCCGGGCCTCGTCCAGCGCCACCGCCGCCGCGCGTTCCGGACCGGCTCCCTGGTCGACGGCCCCCCAGTACGCCCCGGCGGCACGCCGCACGCCGTACCCGAGATTCACCGCGGTGGGCCGCGCCTGTTCCAGCAGGCCCGCGGCCTCCGCGACGTCAAAGCCCCGCGCGGCGGCCAGGGCCACCCCGTAGGCCCCTGCGATGCCCAGCAGCGGTGCTCCGCGTACCGCCAGGGTCCGGATCGCCTCGACCAGCGCGGGAACGTCGGTACACGCCAGCTCCGCCTCCTCCCCCGGCAGCCTCGTCTGGTCGAGAAGCACCAGCACCGGGCCTTCCGGGGGCTCGTCCCAGCGAAGTACGGGAAGCGCGGCGGGCTCGCTGCCCACCGGCGATTGCGCGTCATGATCAGCCATCCGTCCAGTCTGCCCCGTGGGGCGCCCGAGCACGAAGGAACGAAGGAGATACAGGGCCAGGCCCGGACGGCTTCGGCGCGTGGCACGATGGCTGCCAACCTGACGCCCCGATGAGCGGACAGGACCGTGAAGGAGCGCGAATGAACGACACTCCGGGCTGGGCCTCGCCCGGATCTGCCCCCTCCGACGACCAGGAGGCAGGCGTCCCCCGGCCTTCCGAGCCCGTCGACGGCAGCGGACCCGCGGGGAACTGGTCTTCCACCCAGCCCCCCGCAGGGCAGTGGTCCCCACCGAGCAGTTCCGCACCCCGTCCCGGCACGCCGCCGCCCTACCCCGGCTGGGGCGTTCCCCCCCAGGGACCCGGCTGGGGGCGCCCACCCGCGGCCGCCAAGCCCGGCGTCATCCCCCTGCGACCGCTGGGTGTCGGCGAGATCCTGGACGGTGCCGTCTCCACCATGCGCGCGCACTGGCGCACGGTCCTCGGCATCACTCTCACCGTCTCCGTGATCGCCCAGACCGCGAACCTGCTGGTGCAGAAGTACCTTCTGCCGGAGTCCCCGTCGATCGACCGGAACGCCACCGGTTCGGAGGCACTGCGTCAGGCCGCCGACTCGCTCCGCTCCGACCTGCTCAACGCCGCCCCGCCGCTGCTCATCTCGATGCTCGCGACGATATTCACCACCGCGGTGCTCACCGTGGTGATCAGCCGCTCGGTGCTGGGCCGCCCCGTCACGCTCTCCGACGCCTGGGCCGAAGCCCGCCCCCGGCTGCTGCCGCTCCTGGGCCTGACCTCTCTGCTCGCTCTCATGGCCGCGGCCATCATGACCGCGGGCATCCTTCCGGGCTTCCTGATCGGCGACACGGCAGGCGTCGGCCTCGCCTTCCTCGGACTGCTGGCCGCCGGCGTCGTGTTCCTCTGGCTCCTGGTCCGTTTCTGCCTCGCCTCCCCGGCGCTGATGCTGGAACGGCAGTCGATCACCGCTTCGATGCGGCGCTCGGCCAAACTGGTTCGCGGCGCCTGGTGGCGGACCTTCGGCATCCTCGCGCTCACCTGGCTGCTGACGCTCATCGTGACGCTCGTGATCGGCGTGCCCTTCGGCCTCATCGCGCTCGCCGTGGACGACGGAGGCCTGAGTGCCTTCCTCACCGGCGAGGCCACGGACTTCGGCTGGCCGTTCCTGATCGTCTCCGCCATCGGCGACGTGGTCATCGCGACGATCACCTATCCGCTGTCCGCCGGTGTCATGGCCCTCCTCTACGTGGATCAGCGCATCCGGCGCGAAGCGCTCGACCTCGACCTCGCCAGGGCAGCCGGTCTCACCGGCTACGACGACAACAGGAGCTGACGCTGTGTCGGGGGCGGGTGGCACAGCAGCAGAACTACTGATCCGGGCAAGCGGCGACATACCCGTGGACACCCCGCGGGTACCCGCCCGCGAAGCCGCACGGCACGAACTGTCCAAGCCGATGTACCACGAGAACGATCCGAACCCGCTCCAGCGTGCCCTGGACCATCTGTGGGACTGGATCGGCGGCCTCCTCTCGAGCGCCTCGGGTGCCGCCCCCGGCGGACCCGTGGGCCTGGTCCTGCTGGTCGTGGTCGTCATCGCTCTGATCGCCGCCCTCCTGTGGCGCCTGGGCACGCCGCAACGCTCCCTGAGAGCGGCGGACGCCCTCTTCGAAAGCGGCCCCCTCGGCGCAGCCGAACACCGTGCCGCAGCGGAAGCCCACGCCGCGGCCGGCCACTGGAGCCTGGCGGTCCAGGAGCGGATGCGCGCCCTCGTCCGCTCCCTGGAGCAACGTGCCCTGCTCGACGCCCGCCCCGGACGCACCGCCGATGAGGCCGCCACGGAAGCGGGCCGCACCCTGCCCGAACACGCCACCCGTCTCCGGGCGGCGGCCCGGGCGTTCGACGACGTCACATACGGCGGCCGCTCAGCCGACGAGCAGACGTATCTGACCCTGCTCGCCCTGGACCTCGACCTGGAGTCCGCAACACCGCAACTGTCCGGCGCCGTAGCGGGAGCCGCCGAATGAACGCGGCCACGAGATCCTCCGCCCCCGCCACTCCCGCTTCCCTCACTCCGACGGCGCCCGCCACCCCCTCCACGTCCGCGTCCCTCACTCCGCGTCAGTGGTGGACGCGCAGCCGCGGACTGCTGCTCGCTCTCCTCTTGCTCGTCACCGCAGCCATCGCCCTCGCGGCCACCCGCTCCGCAGACCAGCACGGCCGGCTCGATCCCCGCTCCGCAGACCGTTTCGGCAGCAGGGCCGTTGCCGAGCTCCTCAAGGACCGCGGCGTCTCCGTCCGCGTCGTCACCACCCTGCGGGCCGCCATGTCCGCAGCAGGCTCCGACACCACGCTGCTCGTCACCGCCCCCAATCTTCTGACGCCCTCGCAGCAGAGCGTTCTGCACGCGGCGACCACCGACACGGGCGGCCGGACCGTGCTCCTCGCCGCGGGCCCGCCCTCCGTGGGCGCACTGGTCCCCGGTGTCCGCGCACGCTCCTCCGTCCCCGTCTCCACGCGTGCCCCCCAGTGCTCCCTCCCCGCCGCAGGCCAGGCCGGCGAGGCGGAGACAGGAGGCTTCGTCTACGCGGCGGAAGGTCTCGACACCCTCGGCTGCTACCCGGCCGGCGGCCTTCCCTCGTTGCTGACGCTGAAGCAGCCGACAGCGGGCGACACCGTCCTGCTCGGATCCGCCGACCTCCTCTACAACGACCGTCTGGACCACGAGGGCAATGCCGCCCTCGCGCTTCAACTCCTCGGCTCCCGCCCCCATCTGGTCTGGTACCTCCCCTCACTCAGTGACCCCTCCGCCGCGGGCGGCAGCGGAGACCAGGACCACAGCACGGACGGCGACAGCACGGACGGCGACAGCAGCTTCGCCGACCTGATCCCCTCGGGCTGGCTCTGGGGAACCCTTCAGCTCGCCCTCGCCGCCGTCCTCGCTGCCGTCTGGCGGGCGCGGCGCCTGGGCCCCGTGGTCGCCGAACGCCTGCCCGTGGCCATTCGCGCCTCGGAATCCACCGAGGGCCGTGCTCGCCTCCAGCGCAAGGCCAACGCCCACGACCGGGCCGCCGCCTCACTGCGCCACGCCACGCGTACCCGCATCGCCCCCCTCCTCGGCGTCTCCCCACGCGACGCCCACTCCCCCGCGATCCTTCTCCCCGCGGTATCGGTGCGCCGCAGCGCTGACGAGCCCGGCCTCCATGAACTGCTCTTCGGCTCGGTCCCTTCCGACGACGCCGCTCTCGTACTGCTGGCAGACCAACTCGACACCCTCGAAAGAGAGGTCCGTACCTCATGAGCGCCCCGCCCCCCATCTCCGCCGGGACGACCGGGACCGTCACCGGCGACGCCGCCGCCCGCGCCTCCCTGGAAGCGCTGCGCTCCGAGATCGCGAAGGCCGTGGTCGGCCAGGACCCGGCGGTCACCGGTCTCGTCGTCGCGCTGCTCTGCCGAGGCCATGTCCTGCTCGAAGGCGTCCCCGGCGTGGCCAAGACCCTCTTGGTCAGAGCCCTGGCCGCGTCCCTCGAACTCGACACCAAGCGAGTCCAGTTCACCCCCGACCTGATGCCGAGCGACGTCACCGGGTCACTGGTCTACGACGCCCGTACCGCCGAGTTCTCCTTCCAGCCGGGGCCGGTGTTCACCAACCTCCTGCTCGCCGACGAGATCAACCGGACTCCCCCCAAGACCCAGTCCTCCCTTCTGGAAGCGATGGAGGAACGCCAGGTCACCGTGGACGGAATCCCTCGTCCCCTCCCGGACCCCTTCCTGGTGGCAGCCACCCAGAACCCCGTGGAATACGAGGGCACCTATCCCCTCCCCGAGGCCCAGTTGGACCGGTTTCTCCTCAAACTGACGGTCCCTCTGCCGTCCCGCGACGACGAGATCGACGTCCTCACCCGCCACGCCGACGGCTTCAACCCCCGCGACCTGCGGGCGGCGGGCATACGCCCGGTCGCCGGGCCGGCCGATCTGGAGGCCGCTCGCTCCGCTGTCGCCAGGACCACCGTCTCTCCCGAGATCGCCGGCTATGTCGTGGATATCTGTCGTGCCACGCGTGAATCCCCCTCGCTCTCCCTGGGTGTCTCACCCCGAGGCGCCACTGCTCTGCTCTCCACTGCCCGAGCCTGGGCCTGGCTCACCGGCCGCGACTACGTCACCCCCGACGACGTGAAAGCCCTCGCGCTCCCCACGCTCCGGCACCGCATACAACTGCGGCCCGAAGCGGAGATGGAGGGAGTCACGCCGGACTCCGTCATCACCGCTGTCCTCGCCCACGTCCCCGTACCCCGTTGAGGCGGTGAATGGTGGCCCTTACCGGACGAACCGCTCTGCTCGCCGCTCTAGGGTCACTCCCTGTAGGCATTCTGGCCCCGAGCTGGACGGGTATGCTCGCGGTCAATGCCCCGCTCTCTCTAGCAATTCTGTGGGACTACGCCCTGGCAGCGCCAGTGCGCCCGCTCCGTTTCACCCGATCCGGTGATACAACCGTTCGACTCGGTGACAGCGCCGAAGTGCAACTCACCGTAGTCAACCCTTCGCGCCGCCGCCTTCGAGCACACCTGCGCGACGCATGGCCTCCCAGCAGCTGGTTCCCGGGCACGGATCAGGCGGCGTCCCGCCACACACTGGACGTCCCGCCCGGCGAGCGCCGCCGTGTCACCACGGTTCTGCGCCCCACCCGCCGCGGCGACCGCCGAGCCGAGCAGATCACGGTCCGCTCCTACGGTCCGCTCGGACTCGCGGCCCGCCAGGGCAGTCACCGCGTCCCTTGGACGGTCCGTGTCCTGCCGCCCTTCACGAGCCGCAAACACCTGCCGTCCCGCCTTGCCCGGCTGCGCGAACTCGACGGCCGCACCAGTCTCCTCACCCGGGGGGAGGGCACGGAATTCGACAGTCTGCGCGACTACGTGCCAGGCGACGACACCCGGTCGATCGACTGGCGGGCCACCGCCCGCCGGTCGGCGGTCGCCGTACGCACCTGGCGTCCCGAGCGAGACCGGCACATCCTGATCGTCCTCGACACCGGCCGCACGTCGGCGGGCCGCGTCGGCGACGTGCCCCGCCTCGACGCGTCGATGGACGCCGCCCTGCTCCTCACCGCGCTGGCCACGCGTGCCGGCGACCGGGTGGACCTCCTCGCGTACGACCGCCGCGTACGGGCCCAGGTGCGGGGCCGGGCGGCAGGCGAAGTCCTGTCGGCCATGGTCGACGCTCTCGCCCCGCTGGAGCCGGAGCTCGTGGAAACCGATGCCCGCGGTCTGAGCGCCGCCGCGTTGACCAACGCTCCTCGACGCTCCTTGATCGTGCTGCTGACCAGTCTGGACGCGGCTCCCGTCGAAGAGGGCCTGCTGCCCGTGCTTCCCCGTCTCACCCAGCGCCATACCGTGCTCCTGGCAGCTGTGCGTGACCCGCACATCGAGGCCATGGCCAGGGCGAGGGGCACCGTGGACGCGATTTACGAGGCCGCTGCGGGGGCCCGTGCCCAGGCAGACCGGGAACGTACTGCGGACCGACTTCGACGCCATGGCGTGGTCGTCGTGGACGCCACCCCGAACAATCTCGCGCCCTCTCTCGCCGACGCCTACCTGGCGCTCAAGGCAGCCGGCAGGCTCTAGTGTCCACGGACCCACGGATCGGCCGCCCCAAGAGGGGCAGACGGCTCGGCGTCACGGGGTACTCAGAGCCGGGTCCTGCTCAGGGTGCGACGTGTGATCGCGCCGGGGAAGCAGGAACGGAGTGAACAGCATGAGAAGACCGGCGAGGGCGATCGCGGCGCGCGGCCCGGTGACGCCGGCCAGCAGGCCCCACAGTCCGGTCATGGCCGCGACGGTCACCTTGCTGGTGACCGACCACGCCGACAGAGTGCGGACGATCCGGTCGGTCGGGAGCTGCTCGAGCCGGTAGGTGGCGAAGACCGGGTTGAACACGCCCATACAGGTGATCAGCCCGAACTCGACCGAGATGACGAGCACGAGTCCGAAGACGCCGGGCCCGATGAAGGCCAGCCCGAGCGACCAGCACGCGCGCAGTGACCCGACGATGAGCAGAACCCTGTGTCGCCCGAACCGGGCGACCAGCCGGTGGGCCAGCCGCGAGCCGACGATGCCTCCGACGCACGGCAGACCGAAGGCGAGGCCGTACTGCCAGGGAGCGAATCCGAGGTCGCCGAGCATGAGAACAGCAAGCAGCGGAGAGGTCGCCATGATCAGACCGCTGATCAGGACTGTGTTGAAGAACAGAGGACGCAGGGCCGGGTGGGTCAGGATGTACCGCCATCCTTCGACCACGTCGCGCCACCGGAGCCGCGACGAACCGGTGCGCACCGGACGCGGCTCGGTGCCGCCGATCGCACGGATCCCTGCGGCCGAGAGCAGATAACTGACCGCGTCGGCCACCACCGTGGTCACCGGCCCGAAGAACCCGATAGCGGCCGTCCCGGCCGGCGGTCCGAGCACGGTGGCCGTCCAGGCCGTGGACTCGAACCGCCCGTTCGCGGCGAGCAGGTCCTCCGGCCGCACGAGCGCTTTCAGGTACGCGCCACTGGCGGCGTTGAAGGCGATGTCGGCCGCACCGACAAGGACGGACACGATCAGGAGCTGAACGAAGCCGAGCAGACCGCATAGGTACGCGACGGGAACGCTCATCAGCGCTGCGAAGCGGGTCAGATCCATCGCCACCATCACCGGTCGCTTACGGCGGAACTCCACCCACGGTCCCAGCGGTACGGCTATCGCGGCCCCCACCGCGAGCCCCGTGGCCGCCAGCACCGACACCTGGGCCGGCCCCGCGTGCAGCGCCAGGATCGCGATGAGAGCAAACGCGTCGAACGCCAGCCGCGTGCCGAACGTGCTGACCGCGTACGCCGCCCACAGCCACCCGAAAGACCGGCCCAGAGAGCTCCCCGCCATGCCCAGCCCCTTGAGGTCTCACCGAACAAACAGACTTTGATCGGGGAAAGCTAATCGAGCGGGAGAACAGCAGGTCAAACAACGAATCCGGCGGCACTCCACAACATTCTGTTGTGAACTACCGTGGACCAGCATGGATCTCGAAGCCGTACGCACCTTCGTCGCCGTCGCCGACACGGGCCAGTTCCAAGAAGCCGCAGCCGAGCTCTCGATCACCCAGCAGGCCGTCTCCCGACGCATCTCCGTTTGGGAGAAGGACCTCGGCGTGCGGCTGTTCACCCGTACGCCGCGGGGTGCCGAGCTGACCATTGACGGCCAGGCGCTCCTGCCGCACGCGCGCGAGCTACTGCGTGTCGCCGAGCGTGCGGTGGCGTCCGTCCGTGCGGGCCGACGCCCGTTGCGCGTCGATGTGATCGCCTCGCGCAGCGCGCAGTCGGGCCTGATGCGCGGATTCCACCGCGCGCACCCAGAGGTCGAGCTGGACGTGCTGATGCTGTTCGAGATCGAGACGGCTGTCGCGGCCATCCGTTCCGGTGCGATCGACGTGTCCTTCCGTGCTGTCGCCGCGCCCGGACAGCCTCTTCCTGAAGACATCGTGTCCGTGCCGGTGCTCGACGAGCCGCTGCAACTCCTCGTCGGCCCGGCCCACGCGCTGGCGGGCGCCAAGTCGGTGACCCTCGCTCAGCTCGTCGGTCACCGGATCTGGATGCCCGGCATTGTGCCCGGTACCGAGTGGGGCGCGTATTACGACGCGCTCGTCGCCGAATTCGGTCTCAGCGTCGAGGCGACGGGCCCCAACTTCGGCTCCGATGCGCTGCTCGACACCATCGCGGACACGCCGGCCCTTGCCACCTTCATGGGTGAGCACAGCCGACTCATCTGGCCCGCCGGCCATGGGCTGCGGCGCATCCCGGTGACGGACCCCACGCCCGTGTACCCGCACTCGCTGATCTGGCGTCGGGACAACCCCCACCCCGCCCTCGCTGCTCTCCGCGAGTATCTCGGCGCACAACCCAGTCGACCCGAGGGCGACACGTGGAAGCCCGCATGGGCAGCCCAGGGGTCGGATCGGCGTCGAACCGGTGGGGCACGGGCATAACTGATCGCTTCTGGTCCGGAACGCAGAAAAGCCCCGTGCCACAAGGGCACGGGGCTTAACTATCAAAAGGAGTTCGGCGGCGTCCTACTCTCCCACAGGGTCCCCCCTGCAGTACCATCGGCGCTGAAAGGCTTAGCTTCCGGGTTCGGAATGTAACCGGGCGTTTCCCTAACGCAATGACCACCGAAACACTATGAAATTAACCAACACCGGAACAAAACACGGCCGTTCGTTATTTCAGAACTAACACAGTGGACGCGAGCAACTGAGGACAAGCCCTCGGCCTATTAGTACCAGTCAGCTCCACCCGTTACCGGGCTTCCACATCTGGCCTATCAACCCAGTCGTCTACTGGGAGCCTTAACCCCTCAA
>NZ_SSBL01000029.1 GCF_004795105.1 Streptomyces sp. A0642
CCGGCCGTCCTGGTCAGCTCGGTTCGGAGCCCGGCTCGGCGCTCGGTTCGGCGTCCGGCTCGGCGCTCTGTTCGGCCTGGAGGCTCATCGGGCCGTAGATCTTCGTCGTGTCGTCGAAGAGCGTCACCTGGTCCGCCCCGCCCTCGAGGAGTTCCTTCCAGTACTCACCGATCCAGGACTCCGCGTCGCCCTGCGTCGTGAATTCCTCCGGCTGCAGGGCCGGCTCCGTCTCCGTACCGTCGGACTTTTCGAACCGCCACGTCCACGCCATGTCCGCCTCCTGGGTCACTTTGTTCCGTCCCGCAGCCTAGTGCTTACGACCAGCGCGGGAAGGGGCCCTGACACCACCGGTGACCCCCACGTCGCGCACCCGGTGCGGGGACGCGGGAGGATCGGAGCGTGGAACTGACTCTGCTCGGCACCGGAGCCCCCGACGGGCTGCCGCGGCCCGACTGTCCTTGTGCCGCCTGCGCCACCGCCCGCGGGGCGTGGGCCCGGGCCGCGACGGCCCTGCTGATCGACGACGCGCTCCTGCTCGATCTGACCCCCGGAGCGGTGTTCGCCGCCGCCCGTGCGGGGCATTCGCTCACCGGCGTACGGCAGGTGCTCCTCACCCATCCCCACGACGGCCCCGCGGTCGAACTGCCCGCCGGACTGCCCCCGGCGGGCCGGGTGCCGGACGGACAGGTGCTGACGCTGATCAGCGGACACCGGGTGCGTGCCGTGCCGATGGACGCGCCCGGCACGGGGTACGAGGTCACGTCGCCGGTCGGCGAGCGGCTGCTGTACCTGCCGCCGGGCGGCGCGCCGGCCGGTCTCGCCGACCGGATGGCGGAGCCGTACGACATGGTGGTCGCGGATGTCGTGGGGCGGCCCGACGCGGTGGCCCGGCTGCGGGCCGTCGAGGCGGTCGGGCCGGCCACCGAGGTGATCGCGGTCCATCTGGACCATGACGCGCCGCCCGGCCCCGAACTCGACCGCCGGCTGGCGGCGGGCGGGGCCCGTGCCGTACCCGACGGGACGACGCTGACCGTCGGCGGCTATCACGCCGAGCCGTTCCTCCCCCGGCGCACGCTGGTCACCGGCGGCGCCCGGTCCGGGAAGTCGGTCGAGGCCGAACGGCGGCTGGAGACGTACCCCGAGGTCGTGTACGTGGCGACCGGCGGCGGCCGGGCGGGCGATGCGGAGTGGGCCGCCAGGATCGGGGTGCACCGGGAGCGCAGACCGGCGGCCTGGCGCACCGAGGAGACCTGCGAGCTGGTGGAACTGCTGGAGGCGGACGGACCGCCGCTGCTGATCGACTGCCTGTCGCTCTGGCTGACGGACGCGATGGACCGGGTGGACGCCTGGGACGACGCGGCCTGGGCGGGCGGCGGCGAGCGCGCGCTGCGGGAGCGGACGGCCGAGCTCGTCGCCGCGGTGCGCGGGACGCGCCGCACGATGGTCGCGGTGACCAACGAGACCGGTTCCGGCGTGGTGCCGGCGACCGCCGCGGGGCGGCGGTTCCGGGACGAGCTGGGCCGGCTGAACGCCGCCTTCGCCGACGAGTGCGAGCAGGTGCTGCTGGTGGTGGCCGGGCAGGCGCTGACGCTGCGCGGCTGAGGGCCGGCGGCCCGTCGGCGGGTGGCCCGAGGGAGGCGGAAGGGGGCCGGTGGCGGGCGGCGGACCGGAGGCGCCCGCGGCCACCCGGCGCGCTCGGCGGACCGCACCACGCACCGAGGCGGGCCGGAAATCGCGGCAGGTACTGTTCAGCGGTACGAGGCTTTCCGGTCGCAGGCCACCCGGCCGCCTCCGAGACCGACCGTCACCCGGGGGTGGAAGAAGGTGCGTACCCAGCCCCGTGACGCCGCCCCCCAGGTGACGGTCGGTGTGAGCCCGCCGCCGGGCTCCCCGGTCCCCATCACGTATCGACCCGCGAGGCAGACCCCCGTGAATCTGGACGACTTCTCCGACCTGATCGAACGCCCCGACGGGGGTGTACGGCGAGACGCCGAGGAACGCCGGGAGCGGTTCAGCGTGCCGCCGGGCGCGCTCGGCCGCCTCGACGAGCTGGGCGAATGGCTCTCGGCGGCCCAGCAGGCGGTGCCGGTCAGGCCGGTCGAGCAGGCCCGTGTGGTGCTGTTCGCCGGTGATCACGGGGTGGCGGAGCTGGGCGTCTCCGGCCGTGCGGCCGGCAGTGCGCACGAGCTGGTGCGCGCCACGCTGGACGGCTCGACGCCGCTCGCCGTGCTGGCGCGCCGGTTCGCCGTACCGGTGCGGATCGTCGACGCCGGTCTGGACTGCGAGCCGGAGCTGTTGCCGGAAGCGGTCGTGCGGACCCGGGTGCGGCGCGGCAGCGGCCGGATCGACGTCGAGGACGCCATGACGGTCGAGGAGGCCCGGGAGGCGGTGCGCCTCGGCATGGCGATCGCCGACGAGGAGGCCGACTCGGGTACCGACCTGGTGGTGCTCGGTGATCTGAGCGTCGGCGGTACGACGGCGGCGGCCACCCTGATCGCGGCGCTCTGCGGCACCGACGCCTCGGTGGTCACGGGGCGCGGCGGTGCGGGCATCGACGACCTGGCCTGGATGCGCAAGTGCGCGGCGATCCGTGACGCGCTGCGCCGGGCCCGGCCGGTGCTGGGCGACCAGGTGGAGCTGCTGGCCACGGTGGGCGGTGCGGACCTCGCGGCGATGACCGGCTTCCTGCTGCAGTGCGCGGTGCGCCGGCTCCCGGTGATCCTGGACGGTGTGGTCTCCGCGGCGTGTGCGCTGGTCGGTCAGCGGGCCGCGTTCCGGGCGCCGGACTGGTGGCTGGCGGGCCAGCTGAGCGGTGAACCGGCGCAGGCGAAGGCGCTGGACCGGATGGCGCTCAACCCGCTGCTGGACCACGGCGTCATCGTCGGTGAGGGAAGCGGGGCGCTGCTCGCGCTTCCGTTCGTGCAGGCCGCGGCGGCGCTGGCGGCGGAGCTGCCCGAACGCGCACCGGAGACCGACGAGGACGACACGCAGGACGACGGCGAGGAGGCATCCGCCGACGGAGAGGCCGGCCAGGGCGACCCGGCCGGGGAGTGACGAGCGGCAGCTGACCCCTGCGGCCGTCCGGACACCGGCCGCAGCGCGGCCCCTTTCATGCAGCGCGATGCCCCATATGATCGCTTTTCATGGGAGAGGTCCGATTGGCCAGCGAGGAATCCGGGCGGAGTGCCGCCCGGCCGCAGAACAACGACCGGCCGCGGAGCGACGGGCGGGTACGGAGCACGGGGCGGGTGCGGAGCGGCGAACGGCCGCGGAGCACCGACCGCTCGCGCCACAGCGCGGCCTTCGCGATCTGGTACCTGCGCGTCGTGTCGTTCATCAATTTCCTGAGCGCCGTCTGGGTCACCTTCGGCCAGGACCTCCGCCGCCACAACACCGAGAACTACTTCACGCCCTACCTGCTCACCGCGGGCTTCTCCTCCGGAGTCGTCGCCCTGTTCCTCGCGGTCACGATGCGGCGGCGCAAACGGGCCGCGTGGATCGTCAACCTGGTGCTGAGCGGGCTCACGCTGCTGCTCTTCGCGGCCGTGATCGGCTTCCCCGAGATCCGCCGGTACCCGCAGAACTGGATCTCGCTCGGGCTGACCGCGGCCTTCGTGCTCGCGCTCGTCCTCGGGCGGCGCGAGTTCTACGCGAAGGGCGACCGGTCCAACCCGAAGCTCGCCGCGCTGGTGGCGGTCGGCGGGCTGCTGGCCACCTCGCTGATCGCCGCCGGCCTGGTCACGCTCACCAACACCGCGCACGACGAGCACCGTTCGACGTTCCTGGACCGCTGGCGCTACGGCGCGCTGCGGCTGGTCTCCGTCGCCGCCGACGACGCCCGGTTCCCGGGCATCACGACGCCGGGGTGGGTGAACGTCGTCATCAACATCCTCTCCACCCTGCTGCTCATCGCCGTCGTGTACGCGGCTTTCCGGGCCCGGCGCGCGGTCGACCGGATCACTCCGGGGGACGAGGCGTCCCTGCGGGCCCTGCTCGACAAGCACGGCGAGCGGGACTCGCTCGGCTACTTCGCGCTGCGCCGCGAGAAGAGCGTCGTCTGGTCGCCGACCGGGAAGGCCGCCGTCGCCTACCGGGTGGTCGGCGGCGTCTCACTGGCCTCCGGCGACCCGATCGGCGACCCCGAGGCCTGGCCCGGGGCGATCGAGCCCTGGCTGGCCGAGGCCCGCGAGCACGGCTGGATCCCGGCGGCGATGGGGGTCAGCGAGGAGGGCGGCACGGTCTACGCCCGCCACGGCCTCGACGCCCTTGAGCTGGGGGACGAGGCGATCGTGGAGACCGCCGAGTTCACCCTGGAGGGGCGGGCGATGCGGACGGTCCGCCAGGCCTACAACCGGGTCAAGCGGGCCGGTTACGAGGTGAGGATCCGCCGGCACGCCGAGATCCCCGAGACCGAGATGGCCGAACTGGTGCGCCGGGCCGACGACTGGCGCGACGGCGCGACCGAACGCGGCTTCTCGATGGCGCTGGGCAGGCTCGGCGATCCGGCCGACGGGCAGTGCGTAATGCTCGAATGCCGTGACGCCGCTCCCGCCGCGGACGGCGGGGCCGGTGAACTGCGCGCCGTACTGAGCTTCGTCCCCTGGGGTCCGCACGGCCTGTCGCTCGACCTGATGCGCCGTGACCGGGACGCGGAGAACGGCCTGATGGAGTTCATGGTCATCGAACTCCTGCAACGGGCCGGGGAGATCGGCGTCACCCAGGTGTCGCTGAACTTCGCCATGTTCCGCTCCGTCTTCGAGCGCGGATCCCGGCTCGGCGCGGGGCCGGTGCTGAGGCTGTGGCGTTCCCTGCTCAGCTTCTTCTCCCGGTGGTGGCAGATCGAGTCGCTCTACCGGGCCAACGCCAAGTACCGGCCGATCTGGGAGCCGCGCTACCTGCTCTTCGAGAAGAGCGCGGACCTGCCCCGCATCGGCATCGCCGCCGGCCGCGCCGAGGGGTTCCTGGAGGCGCCCGGGCTGCCCAAGTGGCTGCACCGCGCGAGGCTCGGACCGCGTGGATGAACCCGTCGCGTTCAATCGGCCGGGCGGCCCGCCGGGAGTGGGGTCCGTTGTGGACGACCGTACGCGCCGCGCTCGCCGCCGAGCGGCTGCGGGCCGTCCCGATGACCCTGGCGGCGGTCGGTCTGACGGCGGTGCTCCACCTGGTGCAGAACACCTCCTGGGGCTACGGGCCGGTGCAGGCGCTCGGCGCGGTGCGGGCCGAGGATCCGCTCCTGCCGGCCCTGCTGCGCACCCCCCTGTCCCTCTTCGTTCCGGCGCTCGACCTGCCGGTGTGGGGCGCCCTGGCGCAGGTGCTGCTGGTGTTCGGGATCGCCGAGATCTGCCTGGGCCGGCGGCGGACGCTGCTGATCGCGTACGTCGCGACGCTCGCCGGGACGCTGTACGCGCGGATCGGCGTCGCCGTGGGCCCCGGGGGGTTCCTGGGCCTGCCGGGCTCCGACGCCCGGATCGTCGACACCGGCCCCTCGGCCGCGGTGGTCGCCCTCGCGGTCTGCGTCTGCTGGGCCTACCGGGCCCGGTTCACCGGCGGGCTGGTGGTCGTGGCGATGGCGGCGGAGGTCGCGGTGAAGGGGAACCTGGCGGGCAAGGAACACCTGGCGGCCATCGCGGCGGCGCTCGTGCTGTGCACGGTCCCCGCCCTGTGCCGCCGGCGCGGTCAGGGTTTGGACGAGGGCGCCGGGAGCCGGTCGGGCGCACCGCCGATCAAGTCCTGAAACCTGCGGCGCGGTCCGGCCCAGCGGACGTCGTGGTGGTAGGCGCGCAGCACCGAGCGGGCCCTGGCCCGGTGCCGGTTGCGGTAGAACCGCTTGGCCCACATCGAGGCCGGCCGGGCCAGCCGGACGGCCCCGATCAGGGCGACGAACGGGACCAGGGCGCCGACCACCGCCATCCGCACCTTGCCCTTGAACAGGGCGATCAGCACGAAGCAGAAGTTGACGACGAGGGTGAGGACGAGGCCGAGCCGGCCCTGCTCCTGATCGTCGCTCAGGTCGTCCACGCCGAGCGGCGAGAAGCCGCCGAGCAGGAGCAGGACCAGGGCGGCGGTCAGGACGACGACCTCCACGCTCTGTCTGCCCTGCTCCGTCCAGTACACGTCGTCCATGTGCAGGATCAGGGCGAACTCGTCAAGCACCAGCCCCGCACCGATGCCGAAGACGACCGCACAGGCGCCGGCCGCGAAGCCGTGGTTGCCACTGGCCACCGCCCCGAACCCGCCGATCACGCTCAGCACCACGCCCGGCACCACATGATGGACATGGACCCCGCCCGGCGTGATGTTGCCGAACGGCCCCTTGCCCGCCCGGATCATCCGGGTGATGACCCGCGTGATGGCGAAGGTCAGCACGAAGGCGGCCAGCGACAGGAGCAGGGGCAGCTTCCCCGGCTCGATGACGTTCCGATCGAACCAGTGACCCATCCCACCCACTCCCGATACGTCGCTTCCGACCCGGTTTCCGCCGTTCCGCACAATCTAGCGGCCGCGCCCACCGGTTAGCCTGCGCGCCGTGACCTCCCTGAACAGCCACGGCCTGCGTTTCGCCTTCGGCACCCTCACCGTGCTCCCCGTCCGCGTCACCCGCTGGGACCGCGGGACCGCCCGGGCCGGGATGCTGTGCGCCCCGCTGGCCGGCCTCGTCGTGGGGGTGCTCGCGGCGGTGCCCGGCACCCTGTTGCTGCTGCTGGGCGCGGGGCCGCTGCTCGCCGCGGTCGCCTCCGCCGCACTGCCCGCGGCCCTCACCCGGGGGCTGCACCTGGACGGTCTCGCGGACACGGCGGACGGCCTGGGCAGCGGCAAGCCGGCCGCCGAGGCGCTGCGGATCATGAAGCAGTCGGACATTGGGCCGTTCGGTGTGATCACCCTGCTGTTCGTCCTGCTCGCCCAGGTGGCGGTCCTTCAGCAGCTGTACGCCCAGGGCTGGGCGCAGGGCGCGGTGGCGGCCGTCGCGTCCGCCGTCGTCGCCCGGCTCACCCTCACGCTGGCCTCCCGCCGAGGTGTCCCGGCGGCCCGCCCGGAGGGACTGGGGGCCGCGGTCGCGGGCACCGTCCCGGCCGTCGGCGCGGGGGCGGCCGCGGCGCTGACGGTGGCGGTGTGCGCGGGCGCCGGGGCCCTGCTCGGCGGGTACGGGGCGGTGCGCTACGCCCTCGCCGCCGTGGCCGCGCTCGCGGTGGCCCAGGTGCTGCTGCGGCACTGCGTACGGCGCTTCGGCGGGGTGACCGGCGATGTGTTCGGCGCGCTGGCGGAGACGGCGGCGACGGTGACGCTGGTGGGTCTGGCCCTCGGCTGAGGCCGGCCGTCCGGCCCCTCCGTCAGCTCCCGCCCGCCGGGCACGGCTCCCGCCAGACTCCGAGCTCGTACTTCTTGAGCAGCGAGCTCAGCCGCAGCTTCCGGGACTGCGGGCAGAACCGTGCCACGGGCAGCTCGTACTCCACGTGGAAGACGGCCTTGCCCGCCTCGATGAACGGGGAGAGCTCCTCGCACTCCTCGTACTGGGCGCACTGTTCGTTCACCGCGAAGTCGAAGTCGCCGACGAGTCCGGGAATCTGCGGGAGGTCGTTCTTCAGGCCGACGGCGAGGTGGTGTCGGTGGGCGACGCGCGCGATGAGGCGGTTGTAGCGCAGCTGGTCGGCGGCGGTCAGCGGGAAGCCGCTCGGGTTGCGGTAGCCGTCCATGTTGTCGGGCTCGACCGCGTCGAAGCCCTTCTTCGCGCACATGGAGATCCGGCGCTCCATCAGCGGCTCCAGGACGTCGGTGCGCCGGATGTCGAGCCAGCGCTCCCCCTTCCAGCCGTTGCCCCTGCCGAGGACCGCGGCGGGGAACTCCGCCGCGTCCGGACGGAATTCCTCCCAGGCGCCCGTGGACAGGTAGCAGATGACCTTGCGCCCCTTGCGGTGCAGCTCCGCCACCTGAGCCGCGTCGCGGTCGAAGCCGTCGATGTCGTACACCGGGGCGTCCACCGTCGTGTCCAGCGGCCCGGAGAGCTGCCACTGCCAGGCGGTGCCCGGCTCCGGCTGCCAGCGCGCCTGGGCGGACCGCCCGGAGGGGGCGGGCGACGGGGCGGCCCCGGGCGCCGAGGTGCAGCCGGCCAGCATCATCCACAGAATCAGTACGGTGACGGGCAGCGCCGCCGGCCGGCCGCTCATCCGGGCGGCCATCCGGTCGTCCATCGCTCTCCCCAGGGTCCGCCGACGCCGTTGCGCAGGCCGTCCGTTCCACCGGAAAAGATCATCCCGGCGTGACAACGGTACGACTGCCGCGGAGCGCTGTCGGCCCGCCGCCGTAATCGGGCAGCAAAGGCGCGCGTAGGCTCATTCCCGGCACATCGCGGCGGCGTCTACGATGCGCCGGGCACGGTCGGCCACCCCCTCGACCAACACAGGCCGGAACAGAACTCAACGGAAGCGAGATTTCACCACCGTGACTGCTCTCACTCTCAGCACTGCCGGTGCGGCGACGCTGCGCGCCGACGCGCTCGTCGTCGGCGTCGCCAAGGCCGCCGGCTCCAAGTCCGGGGACCTGGTCCTCGCGCCTGGCGCCGAGGCCGTGGACAAGGCGTTCGGCGGAAAGCTCGCCGCCGTCCTGGCGACCCTGGGCGCCTCCGGTGCCGAGGGCGAGCTCACCAAGCTCCCCGCGCCCGACGGCCTGAAGGTCCCGGTCGTCATCGCGGCCGGGCTCGGCCCGGTCCCGGAGAAGGACGGCGCGTACGACGCCGAGGCGCTGCGCCGGGCCGCGGGCGCGGCCGCCCGCGCGCTCGCCGGATCGAAGAAGGCCGGCTTCGCCCTGCCCGTCGGTTCCGTCGAGGACGCCGAGGCCATCGCGGAGGGCGCCCTGCTGGGCGCGTACGCCTTCACCGCCTACCAGGCCGGCGAGAACAAGCTGGCCCCCAAGGGCGCCAAGCCCAACGGTGCGAAGCTGCCGCTCGCCGAGGTCGCCCTCCTCGGCGCCAAGCCGCGCGACAAGGCCTTCAAGGCCGCCGCCGAGCGCGCCCTCGCGCTGGCCGAGGAGATCAACCGCGCCCGCGACCTGGTCAACACCCCGCCCAACGACCTGTACCCCGAGTCCTTCGCCGCCGTGGCCACCGCCGCCGGCAAGGAGCACGGCATCAAGGTGCAGGTCCTCGACGAGAAGGCGCTCGTCAAGGGCGGCTTCGGCGGTCTGCTCGGCGTCGGCCAGGGCGCGGCCCGCGGCCCGCGCCTGGTGAAGCTGGCGTACACGCACCCGAAGGCGGAGAAGACCCTGGCCCTCGTGGGCAAGGGCATCACCTACGACTCGGGCGGCATCTCGCTGAAGCCGGCCGGCCACAACGAGACGATGAAGTGCGACATGGCCGGCGCCGCCGCCGTGTTCGCGACCGTCGTCGCGGCCGCCCGTCTGGGCCTGCGGGTCAACGTCACCGGCTGGCTGGCGCTCGCGGAGAACATGCCGTCGGGCACCGCCACCCGCCCGGGTGACGTGCTGCGCATGTACAGCGGCAAGACCGTCGAGGTCCTCAACACGGACGCCGAGGGCCGGCTCGTCCTCGCCGACGCGCTGACCCGCGCCTCCGAGGAGAACCCGGACGCGATCGTCGACGTGGCGACCCTGACCGGCGCGATGGTGCTGGCGCTGGGCAACCGCACCTTCGGCATCATGGCGAACGACGACGCCTTCCGTACCTCGATCCACGAGATCGCCGAAGAGGTCGGCGAGGCCTCCTGGCCGATGCCGCTCCCGGCCGACCTGCGCAAGGGCATGGACTCCCCGACCGCCGACATCGCCAACATGGGCGAGCGGATGGGCGGCGGCCTGGTGGCGGGTCTGTTCCTGCAGGAGTTCGTGGGCGAGGGCATCGCCTGGGCGCACCTGGACATCGCCGGGCCGGCCTTCCACGAGGGCGCCCCGTACGGCTACACGCCGAAGGGCGGCACCGGATCGGCGGTCCGCACCCTGGTGAAGCTGGCGGAGCGCACCGCGGCCGGCGACCTCGGCTGAGGTCACCGCTGTCGTACGGCCCCGGGCATACGTCCGGGGCCGTACGTGTTGCCTCCACGGCACCGCGGCAGGGGCCGGGCGGGTTTCGCTCTCGACGAAATCCGTACGTCTCTACGCAGCGGTAACCCCCTGGGACGGACGATCATCCGTCCCAGACACGGGCCCCGCGTCCCGCCCGCCGTCGACAAGTGCGAAGATGGGTTCTCGGCAGGACAGGGCCCCCACCACAGGGCCGAATGACAAAAGCGGCCGCACACCAGCCGACCGGCCGGTCACACCCCGATGACGGGGCCCCGGCGTACGGCGCACATGCATGGAGGACGTGACGTGGCGAACGACGCCAGCACCGTTTTCGACCTAGTGATCCTCGGCGGTGGTAGCGGCGGTTATGCCGCGGCCCTGCGCGGAGCGCAGCTGGGCCTGGACGTCGCTCTGATCGAGAAGGGCAAGGTCGGCGGCACCTGCCTGCACAACGGCTGTATCCCCACGAAGGCCCTGCTGCACGCCGGTGAGATCGCGGACCAGGCGCGCGAGGCCGACCAGTTCGGCGTCAAGGCCACCTTCGAGGGCATCGACATGGCGGCCGTCCACAAGTACAAGGACGACGTGATCTCGGGCCTGTACAAGGGTCTCCAGGGTCTCATCGCCTCCCGCAAGGTGCACTACATCGAGGGTGAGGGACGTCTCTCCTCCGCCACCTCGGTGGATGTGAACGGCCAGCGCATCCAGGGCCGCCACGTGCTCCTGGCGACCGGCTCCGTACCGAAGTCGCTCCCGGGCCTGGAGATCGACGGCAACCGCGTCATCTCCTCGGACCACGCGCTGAAGCTGGACCGCGTGCCCAAGTCGGCGATCGTGCTGGGCGGCGGCGTCATCGGCGTCGAGTTCGCCTCCGCGTGGAAGTCCTTCGGCACCGACGTCACCATCGTCGAGGGCCTGAAGCACCTCGTCCCGGTCGAGGACGAGAACAGCTCGAAGCTTCTTGAGCGCGCTTTCCGCAAGCGCGGCATCAAGTTCAACCTCGGCACCTTCTTCCAGGGTGTCGAGTACACCCAGGACGGCGTCCGGGTGACCCTCGCCGACGGCAAGACCTTCGAGGCGGAGCTGCTCCTCGTCGCGATCGGCCGCGGCCCGGTCTCCCAGGGCCTCGGTTACGAGGAGGCGGGCGTCGCGATGGACCGCGGCTACGTCCTCGTCGACGAGTACATGCAGACCAACGTTCCGACGATCTCGGCCGTGGGCGACCTGGTCCCGACCCTTCAGCTGGCGCACGTCGGCTTCGCCGAGGGCATCCTCGTGGCGGAGCGCCTGGCCGGCATGAAGACCGTCCCGATCGACTACGACGGTGTCCCGAAGGTGACGTACTGCCACCCCGAGGTCGCCTCCGTCGGGATCACCGAGGCCAAGGCCAAGGAGCTCTACGGCGCGGACAAGGTCGTCGCGCTGAAGTACAACCTCGCGGGCAACGGCAAGAGCAAGATCCTCAAGACCGCGGGCGAGATCAAGCTCGTCCAGGTCAAGGACGGTGCCGTGGTCGGCGTCCACATGGTGGGTGACCGTATGGGCGAGCAGGTCGGCGAAGCCCAGCTGATCTACAACTGGGAGGCGCTGCCGGCCGAGGTCGCGCAGCTCATCCACGCCCACCCGACGCAGAACGAGGCGATGGGCGAGGCCCACCTGGCCCTCGCCGGCAAGCCGCTGCACTCCCACGACTGATCAGTCGACCGGGCGCGACGACCGACCACTTCCGCATTTTCGTTAGGAGCAACTGAAACCATGTCGGTTTCCGTAACCCTGCCGGCGCTCGGCGAGAGCGTCACCGAGGGCACTGTCACCCGCTGGCTGAAGGCCGAGGGCGAGCGCGTCGAGGCCGACGAGCCGCTGCTGGAGGTGTCGACCGACAAGGTCGACACCGAGATCCCGGCTCCCGCCTCGGGCATTCTGGCCTCCATCAAGGTCGCCGAGGACGAGACCGTCGAGGTCGGCGCCGAGCTGGCCGTCATCGACGACGGCACCGGCGCTCCGGCGGCCGAGGCCGCTCCGGCCGCCGAACCCGCCGCCGAGCCCGCGGCGGTGCCCGCCCCGGCCGCCGCCGAGGCGCCGACCGCCCCGTCGACCGAGACCGCGGCTCCGGCCGAGGCCCCGACCGCCGAGGCCACGACCGGCGCTTCCTCGGCCTCCGGCACCGACGTCACCCTTCCGGCGCTCGGCGAGAGCGTCACCGAGGGCACCGTCACCCGCTGGCTGAAGGAGGTCGGCGAGGAGGTCACGGAGGACGAGCCCCTCCTCGAGGTCTCCACGGACAAGGTCGACACCGAGATCCCGGCCCCGGTCTCCGGCGTGCTGCTGGAGATCGTCGTCGGCGAGGACGAGACCGCGGAGGTCGGCGCGAAGCTGGCCGTCATCGGTGCTCCCGGCGCCGCTCCGGCCGCCGCCGCTCCGGCCCCGGCTGCTCCGGCGCCCGCGCCCGCCGCTCCTGCTCCGGTCACTCCGGCCCCGGCCGCTCCGGCCGCGACCTCCGGTGACGACGGCGCGTACGTCACGCCGCTGGTCCGCAAGCTCGCCTCCGAGAACGGCGTCGACCTGGGCGCGGTCAAGGGCACCGGCGTCGGTGGCCGTATCCGCAAGCAGGACGTCGTCGCCGCCGCGGAGGCCGCCAAGGCCGCCGCCGCCGCTCCGGCTCCGGCCCCGGCCGCCGCCCCGGCGGCGAAGGCCGCGCCGAAGCTCGAGGTGTCCCCGCTGCGCGGTCAGACCGTCAAGATGACCCGCATGCGCAAGGTCATCGGCGACAACATGATGAAGGCGCTGCACTCGCAGGCCCAGCTGACCTCTGTCGTCGAGGTCGACGTCACCAAGCTGATGAAGCTGCGCAACAAGGCGAAGGACGCGTTCGCGGCCCGTGAGGGCGTCAAGCTCTCCCCGATGCCGTTCTACGTGAAGGCCGCCGCCCAGGCACTGAAGGCCCACCCGGTCATCAACGCCCGGATCAACGAGGACGAAGGCACGATCACGTACTTCGACTCGGAGAACATCGGCATCGCCGTGGACGCCGAGAAGGGCCTGATGACCCCGGTCATCAAGGGCGCGGGCGACCTCAACCTCGCCGGCATCTCGAAGAAGACCGCCGAGCTGGCCGGCAAGGCCCGCGGTGGCGGCCTGACGCCGGACGACATGTCCGGCGCCACCTTCACCATCAGCAACACCGGCTCGCGCGGTGCGCTGTTCGACACCGTCATCGTGCCGCCGAACCAGGCAGCCATCCTGGGCATCGGCGCCACCGTCAAGCGTCCGGCAGTCATCGAGACCGCCGAGGGCACCGTCATCGGCGTCCGCGACATGACGTACCTCTCGCTCTCCTACGACCACCGTCTGGTGGACGGCGCGGACGCCGCCCGCTACCTGACCGCGGTCAAGGCGATCCTGGAGGCCGGTGAGTTCGAGGTCGAGCTCGGCCTCTGAGCACCACGGCTGTAACCAGCCTCACCAGCGGCGCCCCCGTCCGGAACACTCCCGGGCGGGGGCGCCGCCGTATTGTCTAGACACCACCGGTCGCCTCCGGCAGCCGTGTTGGTGCAGGCAGCACCGGTTTGCCCCGAAGGAGCCCCTCATGACCCCGCCCGTCGTCCACTCGCTGCGCGAACAGATCCGCGAGCACATCGTGGACGGGATCGTCAGCGGGCGCTGGAAGCCGGGCGAGCGGATCGTGGAGCGGCGCATCGCCACCGAGCTGGAGGTCAGCCAGACCCCCGTGCGCGAGGCGCTGCGCGAGCTGGAGACGCTCCGGCTCATCGAGTCGGCGCCCAACAAGGGCGTCCGGGTCCGGAACCTCACCGCTGCCGATCTCGAGGAGAGCTACCCGGTACGGGCCGGCCTGGAGCAGATCGCCGCCGAGCTGGCCGCCCCCGGACTCGGCGAGGACTGCTCGCTGCTCGCCCCCCACGTGGCGGCGCTGTACGAGGCGGACCGGCTGGCCGACGGCGAGGCGCAGGTGCGCCACACGGTCGGTTTCCACCGGGAGATGGTCCGTGCGGCCGGCAACGCGGTCCTGCTGCACACGTGGGAGGGGCTGGGCATCGAGGTGTTCACCGCGCTCTCGATCCGCTGGCTGGGCACGGTGCAGAAGTCGTACGCCGAGGAGCACGAAGCGCTCATCGAGGCGTTCCTGAGGAAGGACCCGGACATCGGGGTGCTGGTCAAGGCCCATGTGCTCGGCTGCGCGCCACGCGCCTGAGGCCGGTGCGCCGGGGGCGGTGACCGCACGGCGGGCCGGACCCCGGAGCAGCACCGCCCCGCCCCACCCCGGGCACCGCGCCGACCCACACCGGGCACAGGGCCGGCCTGCGCCGGGCACAGGGCCGACCTGCCCCTGACGCAGCGCCGTGGCGGAGCCGGGCGCAATGCCATGCCGGAGCCGTCCGGAGCCGGGCACAGTGCCGTGCCCCCAGCCGTGCCGTAGCCGGGCGCAGTGCCGTGGCTGGGGCCGACGCGCCTGAGGCGGCCGTGCCTCGCGGTGCGCATGTGTCATGCAGGGCGCTCGCTTGTGCAGCTGAGCGCCCCTTTTCCCCCGTTTAATCCCGTCACTCCGTGCCCCGTTTCGCGGCACCCCATGCCACTTTCTTCATATCGAGAAGTTTTGCCTTTCATCCTTTGATCGATCATCGATCGGAGCCTTACAGTTCACTCCGCGGGCCCACCGGCCCCATCGCCCTGTCCTGCCAGTCAGGGACTTCTCCACCCCCCTCCTCACCGGAAGGCGGCGATCATGACCGACCCCGTAGGAAAGCTTCCGAGCGAGCTCGACCAGCTCCCGGACCGCGACCCGGAGGAGACCGCTGAATGGGCGGCCTCCCTGGATGCCGTCACCAAGGCCGCGGGCCCGCACCGTGCCGCGTATCTGATGCGCCGCTCGCTCCAGCACGCCGAGGGCGCCGGTCTCGCGCTGCCCAAACTGCTGGAGACCGACTACGTCAACTCCATCCCCACCGCCGCGGAGCCCGACTTCGACGGCGACCTGGAGATGGAGTCCCGGATCACCGCGTGGAACCGCTGGAACGCGGCCGCGATGGTCACCCGTGGCTCCCGCTTCGGCGTCGGCGGCCACATAGCCACCTTCGCCTCGGCGGCCTGGCTGTACGAGACCGGCTTCAACCACTTCTTCCGCGGCAAGGAGGGGGACGGCTCCGGCGACCAGCTCTACATCCAGGGCCATGCCTCCCCCGGCATCTACGCCCGCGCCTTCCTCGACGGCCGGCTCAGCGAGCAGCAGCTCGACAACTTCCGCCAGGAGGCGGGCGGCGAGGGCCTCCCCTCCTACCCGCACCCGCGCCGGCTGCCCTGGCTGTGGGAGTTCCCCACCGTGTCGATGGGCCTCGGCCCGCTCTCGGCGATCTACCAGGCGCGCTTCAACCGCTACCTGACCAACCGCAGCATCAAGGACACGTCGAACTCGCACGTCTGGGCCTTCCTCGGCGACGGCGAGATGGACGAGCCCGAGTCGACCGCCGCCCTCGCCCTCGCGGCGCGCGAGCAGCTCGACAACCTGACCTTCGTCATCAACTGCAACCTGCAGCGCCTCGACGGCCCGGTACGCGCCAACTTCCGCGTCGTGCAGGAGCTGGAGGGCGCCTTCCGCGGCGCCGGCTGGAACGTCATCAAGACGCTCTGGGGCAACGCCTGGGACGAGCTGTTCCAGCTCGACACCACGGGCGCGCTGGTCCGCCGGCTCCGCGAGGTCCCGGACGCGCAGTTCCAGACGTACGCCACCCGCGACGTCGCCTACATCCGTGAGCACTTCTTCGGTGCCGAGCCCGCGCTCGCCGAGCTGGCGAAGCTGCTCACGGACGCGAAGATCGCCGAGTGCTTCTACACCTCCCGCGGCGGCCACGAGGCCCGCAAGGTGTACGCCGCCTACCGCGCCGCCGTCGAACACAAGGGCGCGCCGACCGTGATCCTCGCCCAGACGGTGAAGGGTTACACGCTCGGCAAGGGCTTCGAGTCCAAGAACGCCAACCACCAGATGAAGAAGCTGTCGACCGACGAGTTCAAGAGCATGCGCGAGCTGCTCGGACTCCCGATCCCGGACAGCGCCTTCGCCGACGGCCTGGTGCCTTACGGCCACCCGGGCGCCGACTCCCCGGAGGTCCGCTACCTCCAGGAGCGCCGCGCCGCCCTCGGCGGTCCGGCCCCGGCCCGCCGGGTGCACGCGGTGGCGCTGCCCGAGCCCGAGGAGCGCGCGTTCGCCGCGCTCAAGAAGGGCTCCGGCAAGCAGGAGATGGCCACCACCATGGCCTTCGTCCGCCTGGTCAAGGACCTGATGCGGGACAAGCAGACCGGAAAGCGCTGGGTGCCGATCGTCCCGGACGAGGCCCGTACCTTCGGTATGGAGTCGCTGTTCCCCTCGGCCGGCATCTACTCGCCGCTGGGTCAGACGTACGAGCCGGTCGACCGCGACCAGCTGATGTACTACAAGGAGGCCAAGGACGGCCAGATCCTCAACGAGGGGATCACCGAGGCCGGGGCCATGGCCGATTTCATCGCCGCCTCCACGTCCTACGCGACGCACGGCGAGACGATGATCCCCTTCTACATCTTCTACTCGATGTTCGGCTGGCAGCGGACCGGCGACCAGATGTGGCAGCTCGCCGACCAGCTCGGCAAGGGCTTCATCGTCGGCGCCACCGCCGGCCGGACCACCCTGACGGGCGAGGGCCTCCAGCACGCGGACGGCCACTCGCACCTGATCGCGTCCACGAACCCGGCGTCGCTCAACTACGACCCGGCGTTCGCCTACGAGATCGCGGTCATCGTCAAGGACGGTCTGCGGCGGATGTACGGCCCCGAGGCCGAGAACGTCTTCTACTACCTGACGGTCTACAACGAGCCGAAGCAGCAGCCCGCGATGCCGGAGGGTGTCGAGGAGGGCATCCGCAAGGGCCTCTACCGCTTCAAGGAGGGCACGCCGGCGAAGGCGGACGCGCCGCGCGTCCAGCTGCTGGCCTCCGGCACGGCGATCCACTGGGCCCTGGAGGCCCAGCAGCTGCTGGCCGCGGACTGGGGTGTCACGGCCGACGTCTGGTCCGCCACCTCGTGGGGCGAGCTGCGCCGGGACGCGCTGGAGTGCGACGAGGCGCTGCTCCGCGGTGAGCTGCGGGTGCCGTACGTGACCCAGGCGCTGGAAGGCGCACCGGGTCCGGTCCTCGCGGTCAGCGACTGGATGCGCGCGGTCCCGGACCAGATCAGCCAGTGGGTGCCGCAGGACTGGTCCTCGCTCGGTACGGACGGCTTCGGCCTCTCCGACACCCGTGAGGCGGCCCGCCGCCACTTCGGCGTCGACGCGCAGTCGGTCACGGTCGCGGCCCTGGCCCAGCTGGCCCGCCGCGGCGAGGTGCCGGCGTCGGCCGTCAAGGAGGCCCGCGAGCGGTACGGGCTCTGACGGCCCGGAGGACGGGGCGCGGGCGTCTGCCCCACGCCCCGTCCTCCGCGCGTCTGCCCCGCGCCCGTCCCGTCCTCCGCGCGTCTGCCCCGCGCCGGCAGAGGCCTTTCGTCCTCCATCGCCGGACGGGCTGATGTGCATGCCCGAGCACTGTGACGGGCGGCCGACGCGGCTGCCTGCCCCTCAGCCCCCGCCCGGAGGACCAGCGGTCTGCCCGGCCCAGGCACCGGCTCTGTCCTCCATCGCCGGACGGGCTTGATGTGCCGGTCCGAGCGCTGTCATGGGCGGCTGCTTGCCGGCAGCCGGTCCGGGCTCAGTGATTCCCGGCCCGGTGCGGGCCCACTGTTCAAGCCCGGCCAGGCGTGCGATTCAAGCCCGTCCGGCGATCGAGGACATCTTTTGAGCCGGCCGGCGTTTGGGGCCACACCCCGGCCGGCCAGGCCCGGGGCGCGGCGACCGCGGCCACAATGGCCGCATGCGTGCTGCCCGGCTCATCAGAATGGTGCTGCTCCTGCAGTCCCGCCCCGCCATGACCGCCGCCGAGCTCGCCCGGGAGCTGGAGGTGTCCGAGCGGACCGTCGCCCGGGACGCCCAGGCGCTGTCCGAAGCCGGGGTCCCCGTGTACGCGGAGCGGGGGCGGGCCGGTGGGTACCGGCTCGTCGGCGGGTACCGCACCGGGCTGACCGGGCTCGCCCGTGACGAGGCCGAGGCCCTCTTCCTCTCCGGGCTGCCCTCGGCCCTGCGCGAGATGGGCCTGGAGGACGCCGCCTCCGCCGCCCGGCTGAAGGTGTCGGCCGCCCTCCTCCCCTCCCTCCGGAACGCCTCCGCCAGCGCTTCCCGGCGCTTCCACCTGGACGCGCCCGGCTGGTACCAGGAACCCGCCACCCCCGCCCTCCTGCCGGCCGTGGCCGAGGCGGTGTGGGACGACCGCACGGTCCGCGCCCGCTACCGTCGGGCCGGCCAGGACGCCGAGGTGGAGCGCGAGCTGGCCCCGTACGGTCTCGTGCTGAAGGCCGGGGTCTGGTACCTCTGTGCGCGCGCGGAGGAGGACTTCCGGGTGTACCGGATCGACCGCTTCACGGCGGTGACCGTGTCGGAGACCCGGTTCGCCCGGGACGAGGGCTTCGACCTGCCCGCCTTCTGGGACGAGCGCGCGGCCCAGTTCGCCCGGTCGATCCTGCGGACCGAGGTGACGCTGCGGCTCTCGGAAACGGCCGTGCGCCGGCTGCCGCACTCCGTGGACCGCGTCGCCGCCCGGGACGCCCTGGAGGCCGCCGGCCCGGCCGGCCCCGACGGGTGGACCACGGTCACCCTGCCGGTGGAGTCCCTGGACGTCGCATACGGTCAGCTGCTCGGTCTGGGACCGGAGTTGGAGGTCCTCGCGCCGGCCGCCCTGCGGGACAGGTTCGCGGCGGCCGCCCAAGCGCTGCACGCGCTCTATGTGAGGCCGTAAGGCTTCATTTCGGTGTCTCCGCGTGCATCGCCCGCTGCCAGGGCAGATGCTGGAGCGGTGATGGACGAGACGGAATTCTGGGAGCTCATCGACCGTACCCGCGAGGCCGCCGACGGCGACCCCGAGGACCATGCCGACCTGCTCGTCGAACGGCTGGTGCAGCTCGATCCCGATTCCGTGCTGGACTTCGCCCGGCACTTCGAGGCCCGCTACAACCGCGCCTACCGCTGGGACCTGTGGGGCGCCGCGAGCGTGCTGCTCGGCGGGGCGAGCGACGACGCCTTCGACTACTTCCGCTGCTGGCTGATCGGCCAGGGCCGGGAGATCTTCGAAGGCGCGGTGCACGATCCGGACGGCCTGGCCGAACTCCTCGACGACTTCGACGAGGAGCTCGACGGAGACGCCGAGGAGCTGGGTTACGCGGCCGACGAGGCGTACGAGCAGCTCACCGGCGTCGTCGCCCCGGATCTCGGGCTGCCGCCCCAGGCCGCCGAGCCGGAGGGCACCCCGTTGGACCTGGAGGACGACGCCGCACTCGCCGCGCGGCTGCCCGCCTTGTGGGAGCGGTTCGGCGCCGAGTGAGGGGCGGCCGCCCGGTCACGGGCCGAGCGGCCGGCCCATCAGCACGTCGTCCACGTAACGCCCGCCCAGGAAGAACTCACCGGGCAGCACCCCCTCGACGGTGAACCCCTCCGACTCGTACAGCGCACGGGCGGGCGCGTTGTGGCCCAGCACCCGCAGGGTGATCCGGTTCGCCCCCTGACCGCGTGCCGCCGTGCACGCCGCGCGGATCAGCGTGCGGCCCAGGCCGCGGCCCCGCGCCCAGGCGGCCACGGCGAGGCCCTGTATCTGCCGGACGTGCGCGTTGCAGGCGAGCGGGGTGGGCGGCACGATGCGGATGTAACCGGCGATGACCGTCTCGCCCGCCGGGTTCACCGCCTCGGCCACCAGGATGTCCTGCGGCCGGTGCCGGTCGTCGAAGAACGGCTTGTAGGGCGGCTGCGGACGCGGCATCACCTCGTGCAGCGTCGACCAGGTGCTCCGGTCGAGCTCCGCGAGGGCGGCGTCGTCGTCGAGGGCGGCAGGTCGGACGGACGGGGCGGGTGGAGTGAAGGACTCGGCCATGGGCGTCACTGTGCCACGCCCCTGGGGCGGCCCATGGGGCAGGATGGGACCCATGCCGCACTCCCGTATCGCCCTCACCGGATCGACCGGACTCATCGGAGCGGCGCTGGTGCGCTCGCTGCGGGCCGACGGGCACGAGGTGGTCCGGCTGACCCGGCGCCCGGCGCGGACCGGCGACGAGGTGGAGTGGGACCCCAAGCGGGGTTATGTGGACGTGGCCGGTCTGGTGGGCTGCGACGCCGTCGTCCATCTCGCCGGGGCGGGCGTCGGCGACCACCGCTGGACCGAGGCGTACAAGCGGGAGATCCGGGAGAGCCGGGTGCTCGGCACGGCCGCGATCGCCGAGGCCGTCGCCTCGCTGGACGTACCGCCGAAGGTGCTGCTGTCCGGGTCCGCGATCGGCTTCTACGGTGACACCGGGGACCGCGCGGTCGACGAGGGCGCGCCGCCCGGTGACGGTTTCCTGCCCTCGGTGTGCGTGGAGTGGGAGGAGGCCACGGCCGCCGCGGAGGAGGCCGGTGTACGGACCGTGCACGCGCGCACCGGACTGGTCGTCGCCCGTGAGGGGGGCGCCTGGGGCCGCCTCTTCCCGCTGTTCCGCGCGGGGCTCGGCGGCCGGCTCGGAAATGGCCGGCAGTACTGGAGCTTCATCGCGCTGCACGACGAGATCGCGGCGCTGCGGCACATCCTGGACACCCCGGAGCTGTCCGGGCCGGTGAATCTGACCGGGCCGGACCCGGTCACCAACGGCGAGGTGACGGCGGCGATGGGCCGGGTGCTGCGCCGGCCCACCCTGTTCACCGCGCCCGCGCCGGCGCTGCGGATCGCCCTGGGCGACTTCGCCGAGGACGTGCTCGGCAGTCAGCGGGTGCTGCCCGGCCGGCTGCTGGACTCGGGGTTCGCCTTCGCCTTCCCCGGAATCGACGCCGCCATCCGGGCCGCACTGCGCTGACGCGCGCCCCATTACCGTCCCCGGTCGCCCCGTTCGGACGGGCGTGCGACCCCGTGCACCGGTGCCCCGGTCCGCGCGCGACTGCGCGGAATCCCGCCACCCTCCTAGCCTCGTGCCGAACTCGCGCATTCCGGGGGCCGGTAGAGGGCAAGAGCCTCCCACCAGTTGCGCCGACTCGGGGAGGGGCACGTGCTCAGCACGGCACACCACGCGGACGTCGTCATCATCGGGGCCGGGATCGCCGGCCTGTCAGCGGCCCACCGACTGATCAGTGCGGGAGTGAGCGTCAGCGTCCTGGAGGCCGGCCCCCGGGTCGGCGGCCGGATGATGACGGACGAGGTGGACGGGTTCCTGCTCGACCACCTCGGACCGCTTCTCAACACCTCGTACCCGGAGCTGTCCACGACGCCCGGACTCGACGGACTCGTCCTGCGGAACTTCGATCCCGGCGTCCTCGTCCACAGCGAGGGACGCCGCTACCGGACGGGGGAGACACGCCGGCACCGGACCGGTGAGATACGCGGCCGCAGGGGCTCGCGCAGCGCACGGGGCGCATTCAAGGCGGCGCGCGCCCTCGCGAGCGCCCCCCGCGCGCCCCTGGCCGGAAACCTCACCGGGACCATGGGCGGGGCGATCGAGCAGGCCCGGCTCGGCGTGGCCCTGGCCCGACTCGCCGCCACCCCCCGCGACCGCGTCCTGGCCCGGCCCGAACGGGCGGCGCTCGACGCCCTGTCGGGCCGCGGCCTGTCCGCCCGGACACTCAACGGATTCGTGCGTCCCCTGCTCACGGCGCTGCTCAGCGACCCGGCGCTCGCCACGTCGAGCCGGTGCGCCGACCTCGCGCTGCGCGACTACGCGAGCGGCAGGCTCTGCGTACCGTCGGGTGGTTCGGCGACGCTGCCCGAACTGCTCGCGGCCGCGCTGCCCCCGGGCACCGTGAGAACCGGCGTGCACGTCACGGCGGCGGACATCACCTCGGTGCGCACCAAGGAACACGGCGAACTGGGCTGCCGCTCCCTGCTCCTGGCGACCGGCGCGAGCGCAGCGGCCGAACTGCTGCCCGGTCTGCGCGTGCCGCCCTTCCACCCGGTGACGGTGCTCCACCACACCGCCCCCGCTCCCCCGCCGGCCGGCGCCTCCCTGCTGCTGGACGCCGACCACTCGGGCCCGGTCGCGCACACCGCGGTGATGAGCGAGGTCGATCCGGCCCGCGCCCCGGACGGCCGGGTCCTGATCAGCTCGACGGTGCTCGGCGCCCGGCCGCCCGATCTGGACCGCACGGTCCGCGCGCACCTCGCGGCGCTCTACGGGACGCCCACCGACGATTGGGAGCTGCTGGCCGCCCATCACGACCCGGAGGCGGTGCCCGCGATGCCGCCCCCGCACGATCCGCGGCGCCCGGTGCGGCTGCTCGCGGGGCTGTACGTGTGCGGCGACCACCGCGACACCGGCTCGGTGCAGGGAGCCCTGTCCTCCGGCCGTCGCGCGGCCGGGGCGATCCTCACCGACCTGGGCGTACGGGCACCGTCCGGGAAGACCGCGGTGCTCCCGGAGGCGGCCTGAGGCCCCGCGTCACCCCAGGGCGGCCACCCGCTCGCGGTAGCCGCGGACCGCGGCGGCGTCCCGGAAGGGTTCGAGGCGCCGCTCGAAGTCCCGTACGTACTCCGTGGCGCGCACCGACCGCATCTCGGCGGCCTGTTGCGCGGCCTCGGCGCCCAGGCGGCAGGCCTGGTCGAGTTCACCGAGCCCGAGGCGGGCGGAGGCGAGGACCACCCGGCAGAACAGCCGGCTGCGGACGTAGGCCGGGGCCCGCAGCTGGAGCGAGCGCTCCGCGTGCTGGGCGGCGGCCCGGTGCTGCTGGAGGTCGCGGTGGCAGTGGGCGAACTCGTCGGCGAGCTGGGCCTCGTCGAAGTAGCGCGCCCAGTGGGGCACCTCGTCGCCGGGGCGGGTGGACTCCAGCGCGTGTTCGGCGCGCGCCAGCGAGGCCGCGCATGCCTTGGACTCTCCGAGGACGCCGTGTCCGCGTGCCTCGACCGCGTGCAGCAGGGCCAGGACGGCGTGGGGCGCCGAGGAGCCGACACCCTGCTGGGCCACCCGCGCCAGTTGCACCGCCTCCCGGCCGTGCCCGAGGTAGACCGCCTGCCGGCTCATGGTGATCAGGACGAAGCTGCCGTAGGCCCGGTCGCCGGCGGCCTGCGCCAGCCGCAGCGCCTGGACGAAGTAGCGCTGGGCGAGCCCGTGGGCCGCGATGTCGTACGACGTCCAGCCGGCGAGGCGGGTCAGATCGGCGGCGGCGGCGAAGAGCCGCCGCCCGGTGGCCTCCCCGTACGTCCCCCGGAGCATCGGCTCCGTCTCGTGTTCCAGGTACCGGACGAGGGCCTGCCGGGCATGGCCGCCGCCGTAGGCGTTGTCCAGGGTGCGGAAGAGTTCGGCGACCGAGCGCAGGGCGGCGACGTCGCCGCTGCCGACCTTCTGCCCGGAGCCCCGTTCCGACTGGCGCTGCCGGGGGAAGCCGGGGGCGGCCGGTGAGCCGCCCGGCGCGTGCGGTCCGGCGGGCCGGGACGGCGTGGGGCCGCGCAGGCCGTGGCGGGTGCCCGCCCCGGGAGCGCCGCCCTGCTCGGGCACGAGCGCGCCGCCGGGTCCGGGAGGTCCGCCGCCGTGCTGCCCGTTCGCCGCGCCGCCGTACGTCCCGGGGGCCGCGGGCGCGGTACGCGGCCCGGCGTGTGCCGGGACGGTCCCGTGCATCCGGCCGGCCGGCCCGGGCCCGCCTGCGGCCGGGGCGGCCTCGCCGGCCCGGCCCACCCACTCGTCGGCCCGTCCGATCAGCCAGTCCCGGCTGGGGACGACCAGGCCCGCCGGGGTGAAGGCGATCTTCCGCAGCTCCGCATGGCTGCCGGAGTCCTTGCGCCACAGTCCGCTGACGATGTCGACCGCCTCGGCGGGCGTGGCCGCGAACTCGAGCCCGGCGTAGACGGGCGCGCAGGCGTCCAGGCCGAGGTCCTGCGTGGAGAGCCGGCGGCCGAGCCTCCTGGTGAAGACCTCGGCGATCAGCGCGGGTGTGGTGCCCCGCGGCTGCTGGCCGCGCAGCCAGCGGGTCACGGAGGTCTTGTCGTACCGCAGGTCGAGGCCGTGCTCGAGACCGAGCTGGTCCACGCGGCGGGCGAGGCCGGCGTGGGAGAACCCGGCTTCGGCGATGAGCGACGCGAGTCGGCGGTTGGGGGTGCGCTGCGGAGGTCGTTCCGACATCAGCTGTACGGTCTCCTGCCTTCGGGGCCGGGCGGGCAGCCCTGAGGGCCTGCTCTGACGATTCCCCGCGCGGTCGTGGTGGGCGGGGGAACGGCGCGAATTTAGCCGCCTCCGGCGCAGCCCCGGCCACTCTCGCTTCACATTCATCCGATCGTGTGAGGATTCAGGACGGCGCTGACGGGAACCACCTGCCCGGCTCCCACTCCCGTGCCGGTCGTACAGTGGCGGGAGGCGCGATTCGGTGCATGGTGACGCGATGACGGGACACCCCCGGGCCCCGGCACCACGAGGAGAGAGGCTGCTGTCGTGACTGAGCTTCGGTTCGTCCGTCTGGGATTCGGCGAGAACGCCGTCGACTACCGGGAGGCATGGCAGAAGCAGCGCGAGGTGCACGCGGCACGGTTCGAGGACACCGTCCCCGACACCTGCCTGCTGCTGGAGCACCCGCCCGTCTACACGGCGGGCCGCCGCACCGCCGACAGCGAGCGTCCGCTGGACGGCACCCCCGTCATCGACGTGGACCGGGGCGGCAAGATCACCTGGCACGGCCCGGGCCAGCTGGTCGGCTACCCGATCCAGAAGCTGCCGCGCCCCGTGGACGTCGTCGCGCACGTCCGCCGGCTGGAGGAGGCGCTGATCCGTACGGCCGCCGAGTTCGGCGTGGAGACCAGCCGGGTCGAGGGCCGCAGCGGCGTCTGGGTCCTGGGCGACCCGGTCGAGCAGCGCCCGGCGATCGGCGGTCTTTCGCTCGACTTCGACCCGCGGTTGCAGGACGAGGAGTTCGACGCCCGCCTCAACGGCCCCGAGTACGCCCCGTCCAACGCCGGTCAGCGCCGCGAGGACCGCAAGCTCGCCGCGATCGGCATCCGGGTCGCCAAGGGCGTCACCATGCACGGCTTCGCCCTCAACGTGAACCCGGACAACACCTCCTTCGACCGGATCGTGCCGTGCGGCATCCGGGACGCGGGCGTCACCTCGCTCAGCTACGAACTCGGGCGCGAGATCACGATCGCCGAGGTGCTCCCGGTCGCCGAGAAGCACCTGCGGGACATCCTGGAGAACGCCGAGCTCGCGCCCCGCCTCATCGAGCGCCGGGACGAGGCCGTGGCCACGGTGTGACTCTCGGAGCACCCGTCCGGGAATAGGTCCTGTCGCCCACAGGTTGGGGAGACGTAAAGCCGTTTGAACAACGGGCGTACCCTGGGGTTCGCCGAAGAATCCAATGCAGCGAAAGCAAAGGGGAGTGCCGGAGTGTCCGCTGTCGCACCCGACGGGCGCAAGATGCTGCGCCTCGAGGTCCGGAACAGCCAGACCCCCATCGAGCGCAAGCCCGAGTGGATCAAAACCCGGGCGAAGATGGGCCCCGAGTACAACCAGCTGCAGAAGCTCGTGAAGAGCGAGGGTCTGCACACGGTGTGCCAGGAGGCCGGCTGCCCCAACATCTTCGAGTGCTGGGAGGACCGGGAGGCCACGTTCCTCATCGGTGGCGACCAGTGCACCCGGCGCTGTGACTTCTGTCAGATCGATACGGGCAAGCCGCAGGCGCTGGACCGTGACGAGCCCCGCCGCGTCGGAGAGTCCGTCGTCACGATGGACCTGAACTACGCCACCATCACGGGCGTCGCGCGCGACGACCTGGAGGACGGCGGCGCCTGGCTGTACGCCGAGACCGTGCGCCAGATCCACGCGCAGACGGCGGAGCGGGAGGGCGGCCACACCAAGGTCGAGCTGCTGATCCCCGACTTCAACGCGGAGCCCGGGCAGCTCGCCGAGGTCTTCGCCTCGCGCCCCGAGGTGCTGGGCCACAACGTCGAGACGGTGCCGCGGATCTTCAAGCGGATCCGCCCCGGCTTCCGTTACGAGCGCTCCCTGGAGGTCATCACCCGTGCCCGCGAGGCCGGTCTGGTGACCAAGTCCAACCTGATCCTCGGCATGGGCGAGACCCGCGAGGAAGTCAGCCAGGCGCTCCGGGACCTGCACGACGCGGGCTGCGAGCTCATCACGATCACCCAGTACCTGCGGCCCACCCCGCGCCACCACCCGGTCGAGCGCTGGGTGAAGCCGCACGAGTTCGTGGAGCTCCAGGAGGAGGCCGACGCGATCGGCTACTCCGGCGTGATGTCCGGACCGCTGGTCCGCTCCTCGTACCGCGCGGGCCGGCTGTTCCAGCAGGCGATGGAGCGGCGCGGCGCGGCAGCCCAGGCGCCGACCGCGTGACCGCACCCGTGTGAATCCGGGCACAAGAAGCTACTGAGCAGTAATGGCTGATTCGACGCGGCCCCTCCGCTCCTCGCAGGTCCGAGGCGCGGATGGGCCGCGTCGGCGTGCGCGGCACCGATATCAAGGTTTCATTGGTGTTTGACCGCCAGGTCATGCGCTGGTAACACCAAGCAGTGACCCTGGATGCACGCGGCACGGTGGCTCTCGCGGGCCGCTGTCACCCCGCGTCCCGTATCCAGTCCGCGCAGCACACACCGCCCGCCGGGCACCGACCGGTGAGCGCATCCGTTCCGAGGGGACTTCCACGATGCAGGCCGTGCCGGTACGCGCCACCGCCCTTCCGTCCGTCACCGATGCCCTCCGCGCCGTCGAGTCGCTGCTGCTGAGCAGCGGCCAGCGCACCGCCCGCCGCAACGCCTGGACCGCGGTCCTCGAGGACCGCCGACGGGCCAAGGACCGGGTCGAGTCCGAGTACGTACTGGAGGCCGTGGCCGACCACCGTTCCTAGGCCACGTAAACTTCATTGCATGGCGAGGAAGGCAGAATCCACTGAAGGCGCGGACAGCGCCGAGAACGCGGGGCGACTCAAGCAGATCGCCCTGACCTACAAGATGACCAGGCGGACCGACTCCAAGATCGGTCTTGTCGTCGCGGGTGTGGGAATCGTCACCTTCGGTGTCCTCCTCGCGATCGGTTTCTTGATCGACCACCCGATCTACCTGGGCATCCTGGGCTTCGTGCTCGCCCTCCTCGCTATGGCGATCGTCTTCGGGCGGCGCGCCGAGCGGGCGGCCTTCGGGCAGATGGAGGGACAGCCCGGCGCCGCGGCGGCCGTGCTGGACCGGGTGGGCCGTGGCTGGACCACGACGCCGGCGGTGGCGATGAACCGCAGCCAGGACGTGGTCCACCGTGCCGTGGGCAAGGCGGGCATCGTGCTGGTGGCCGAGGGGAACCCGAATCGGGTGAAGTCCCTGCTCGCGGCCGAGAAGAGGAAGATGGCCCGCATCGTGGTCGACGTACCCGTGCACGACATCATCGTCGGCAACGGCGAGGGTCAGGTGCCGCTCAAGAAGGTGCGCACCACGATGCTGAAGCTGCCGCGCGTCCTGACCGGCCCGCAGGTGACGGCCGCCAACGACCGGCTGCGCGCCATGGGCGACCTGATGAGCAACATGCCCCTGCCGAAGGGCCCCATGCCGAAGGGCGCGAGGATGCCGCGCGGCGGAAAGATGCGCTGAGGCGGAGAACGTGCGAAGGGGGCGGGCGGTGAACCACGCGGTTCACCGCCCGCCCCCTTTTCCTTCGCCTGGCGTGCTCGTTCCTCAGATCCGGACCTGCACGGCGCGGGCCAGCCGGTCGTGCAGCCCGCGGCCGTCCCGGTCCCAGACCAGGGCCGGGATCACCAGGCACAGCAGCACGCTGCGCACGAGCACCCGTCCGAACCCCAGACGCCCGCCGTCCTCGGCGACGACCCTGATGCCCAGCAGGCGCTTGCCGGGCGTGCAGCCGATGGTGCCGACGGTGAGCACGCTCAGTACGAGGAAGACGCCGAGCGCCCAGTTGCCCGTCGCCTGCTGGTCACCGCGAGCGAACAGCCCGTATGCGATCAGCATGCACAGGGCCCAGTCGATGAAGATCGCGCCGAAGCGCCGCCCGAGCGGCGCAATGGCTCCCGGCCCCGTCTCGGGAAGCCCGAGCCGCTTGCCCCGGTACCCGAAGTCGGCGCCCATCGCCTCGGCGGCCGCGCGCGGCCCGGAGAGCCACGATCCGATTGCTTGCCTGTTGTCCACCCGACCACGGTACTGCGCCCGCCTCCGGACCCTGCCGGGCGGGGCGGGGACGGACCGGGACACCGCGCCGAAACCGGGCCGGAACGTGCCCGGAACCGGCCGTTCCCCCGCTCGTGAGGCGCCGCCCACACCCGGCCCGGTTAACTTCCGCGAAACAAATGGGTCATGCTTGAGAAATCCGGTCTGCCTATGGTCGGGTCCAGCGTGTGCCACCGCACTGGCCACACAACGAGCTGCAACCCCGTCCCTCCCGGGCCGGGAGTAGGAGGAGTTGGATGTTCCAGAACGCCGACGACGTGAAGAAGTACATCGCCGACGAAGACGTCAAGTTCATCGACGTCCGGTTCTGCGACCTGCCCGGTGTGATGCAGCACTTCACCATCCCGGCGGCGGCCTTCGACCCGACCGAGGAGCTCGCCTTCGACGGTTCCTCGATCCGCGGCTTCCAGGCCATCCACGAGTCCGACATGGCGCTGCGCGCCGACCTGTCGACGGCCCGTGTCGACCCGTTCCGCCGCGACAAGACCGTCAACATCAACTTCTTCATCCACGACCCGATCACCGGCGAGCAGTACAGCCGTGACCCGCGGAACGTGGCCAAGAAGGCCGAGGCGTACCTGGCCTCCACCGGCATCGCCGACACCGCGTACTTCGGCCCCGAGGCCGAGTTCTACGTGTTCGACAACGTCCGCTTCCAGACCTCGGCGAACGAGTCCTTCTACCACATCGACTCCGAGGCGGGCGCCTGGAACACCGGGTCGGAGGAGAACAACCGCGGCTACAAGGTCCGCTACAAGGGCGGTTACTTCCCGACCCCGCCGGTCGACCACTTCGCCGACCTGCGTGCCGAGATCTCCATCGAGCTGGACAAGAACGGCCTCCAGGTCGAGCGCCAGCACCACGAGGTCGGCACCGCCGGCCAGGCGGAGATCAACTACAAGTTCAACACGCTGCTCGCCGCGGCCGACGACCTGATGCTCTTCAAGTACATCGTGAAGAACGTCGCCTGGCGCAACGGCAAGACCGCGACCTTCATGCCGAAGCCGATCTTCGGTGACAACGGCTCGGGCATGCACGTCCACCAGTCCCTGTGGGCCGGCGGCGACCCGCTGTTCTACGACGAGCAGGGCTACGCGGGCCTCTCGGACATGGCGCGCTACTACATCGGCGGCATCCTGAAGCACGCCCCGTCGCTGCTCGCCTTCACCAACCCGACGGTGAACTCCTACCACCGCCTGGTCCCGGGCTTCGAGGCCCCGGTCAACATGGTGTACTCGCAGCGCAACCGCTCCGCCGCGATGCGCATCCCGATCACGGGCTCCAACCCGAAGGCGAAGCGCGTCGAGTTCCGCGCCCCGGACCCGTCGTCCAACCCGTACCTCGCCTTCTCGGCCCTCCTGATGGCCGGCCTGGACGGCGTCAAGAACAAGATCGAGCCGCCGGAGCCGATCGACAAGGACCTGTACGAGCTGGCTCCCGAGGAGCACGCCAACGTCCAGCAGGTCCCGACCTCCCTCCCGGCCGTCCTCGACGCCCTCGAGGCCGACCACGAGTACCTCCTGGCGGGCGGCGTCTTCACGGCCGACCTCATCGAGACGTGGATCGACTTCAAGCGGACGCACGAGATCGCCCCGATCCAGCTGCGTCCCCACCCGCACGAGTTCGAGCTCTACTTCGACCTCTAAAGAGCACGGCCGGACGTCCGCGTCCGGCGTGAGCGCGCACCGGTGAGGGCCGCCGTCCCCGAGGGGACGGCGGCCCTCACCGGTTTTCCCGGGTCACCGGCCCTGTTTCCCGGGTCACGCGCCCTGGAGGATCTGGATCAGATTGCCGCAGGTGTCGTCCAGGACCGCCACGGTCACCGGGCCCGCCTCCACCGGCTCCCGGATGAAGCGCACACCGAGCCCGCGCAGCCGGGCGAACTCCGCGCGGACGTCGTCCACGGCGAAGGAGGCGGCCGGGATGCCGTCCCTGACCAGGGCCGTCTTGTACGGCTTCACCGCCGGATGGCCGTCGGGCTCCAGCAGGAGTTCGGTCCCGCCGGGGTCCTCCGGCGAGACGACCGTCAGCCAGCGGTCCTTGCCGACCGGCACCTCGGCCTTCTTCACGAAGCCGAGCACCTCCGTGTAGAAGCGCAGGGCCCTGTCCTGGTCGTCGACGAAGACGCTGGTCAGGTGGATCCTCAAGGGGGCCTCCGGGCGTCGGGCCCGAGCCGTCGGTTCACCCGCGGCTCAGGCGGTTCGGTGGATCTTCGCGCCAGGTCATCGTGCCGAACCGGCCGGCGATCCGCGGCCGCGCCACCCCCCTGACGCCTCGCCCCGTCGGCCGGACGGGTGAGGGGGCGGGGGCGGTGGGGTCGCGGGCCGGGCGTGGACGGCCGAGGCTGGGGGGATGAGCGAGCAGACCGCCCCCGGCCCCCCGGTCCCGCCGCCCCCCAGGCGGCGGCTGTGGCCCTGGGTGCTGTTGCTGATCGCCGTGGTGCTCGCCCTCGGCGCCGGCGCGGTCTCCGCGGTGCTGGCCCGTGAGGTCTCGGCGGAGCGTGCGCGCACGGTGCACATCCGGTACGAGGTCACCGGCGCCGCCCGGGACGTGACGCTCACCTACAGCACGTGGAAGGGCGAGGAGCTGTCGACCGGGCGGCTGACCCTGCGCAGCCTGCCGTGGACCGGAGAGCTGGACACCAAGGGCTTCATGAGCGGGGGCTCGTTCGTCGTCAGCCTCGGCAAGTCGGGCGGAGAGGTGGCCTGTTCGGTGACGGTGGACGACGGCACGCACCGCACCGCCAGGGCCTCGGGCGCCTTCGCCACCGCCACGTGCAGCGGGTTCTGAGAGGCGACCCCACCCGGGACCGCGGGTTCCTCCTGATTCCGAGAGGGCGACCCCACCCCCGGACCACGGGTTCCGCCGGGTCCTGAGACGCGACCGCACCCCGGACCGCGGGTTCCTCCGCGGTCGCGGACGCGACCGCGCCCCCGGTGTCCGTCCGGGGGCGCGGTCCTCGACGAGTGGCGGCTGCCGGTCAGCGGCCGTAGCGGATGAGCGCGCGGACCATGCGGCAGGTGGTGTCGGACGGCGGGTGGATGGCGAGGCGCTCGGCGGCCGTACGTATCCGGGCGTTGCTCGCGCTCGACGGGTGGTAGACGCCCGTGTCGAGCAGGGCGATCGCCAGGCGCATCGCCTTCAGCCGGCGATTGTGGGAGACGTACCACTCACGGGGCCGTCCGGCGGGGAGCGGCTTCTTCTTCAGGGGTGTGTGGAGCGGCTTGGTCGTGACTGCGGCTACGGCCATTGGCAACCTCCCGGGCGCGGTGGTGGAACCCTCACGAACTCCCTCCATTTTACTGCCCCCCACTGACAATCGGCCCTGGCCAGAGGGGTTTTCGGGCGGTCCATCGCGTACCTTTGACCCCATGGAGATCTGGATCAATCCCGCCTGTTCCAAGTGCCGCGCCGCCCTGACGCTGCTCGACGCGGAGGGCGCCGACTACACCGTCCGCCGCTACCTGGAGGACGTGCCGTCGCCGGACGAGATCCGGGCCGTGCTCGGCCGGCTGGGGCTGGAGCCGTGGGACATCACGCGGACCCAGGAGGCGGAGGCGAAGGAGCTGGGCCTCAAGGAGTGGCCGCGGGACGCGGACGCGCGGGAGCGCTGGATCACGGCCCTCGCCGAGCACCCGAAGCTCATCCAGCGGCCGATCATCACGGCGGAGGACGGCACGGCCGTGGTCGCGCGCACGGACGAGGCGGTCCGGGACGCGCTGGGGCGCTGAACGGGGGTCCCCCTCAGGGCCGCCTCTCGTCGTCGTCAGTGCTGAGGAACTCCCGCATTCTGCGGTTGAGTTCCGGCACCGCCGGGCCGTACAGGGGCAGCGCGTGGTGGGAGACGCCGGGCAGCACGGCCGTCTCCGCGTGCGGCAGCAGCCGGTCCACGGCCGCGGCCACCCGGGGGGCGTCCTGAGCCCGCCCCTGTCCGGCGAGGAGGACCAGGGCCGGCACGCCGAGTCCGCGCAGGGCCTCGGGCGACGGGCGGGGGCCCGTGACCGGGCGGGTGGAGGGGAAAGCGGCCGCCGCTTCACGCAGCCGCAGCCAGTCCGGGTCGAGCGCGGCGCGGCCCGTCTCCCACTCCAGGAAGGCGCGCGTCCGTGCGGCGCTCGGACGGAGCAGCATCGGCAGCGCGTGCAGCAGATAGCCGGGACGGAAGCCGGCGAAACAGCCGGTGGGGTCGAGGAGGATCAGCTTCCGGACCCGGTGGGGTGCGTGCAGGGCGTAGTGCAGGGCGATCCAGCCGCCGTACGAGTGGCCGCCGAGTGCGACCGGCCCGGCGCCCAGGCCGTCCAGCAACGCGTCGAGCCAGCCGTTCAGGTCGTCCACGGTACGGATCGGCCGCTCCCCCACCGTGCTGCGGCCCGGCTCGCCCACGAGGTCGACGGCGTGGACCCGGTGGGTGCGGCCCAGCTCGGCGGCCTGGGCGTACCAGACGGTGGACGTCGCCCCGCCGCCGGGCAGCAGGAGCAGGGGCGGGGCGTCCTGGGGGCCGTAGCTGTTGAGCCGGGTGCTGCCCCACGGGGTGGGGATGTCCGTGCAGGTGGTTCCGGCGGGCCATGCGGCCGCGAGAACGGCGTCGTAAGCGGCGAGGAAGGCCGTGGTGCCGGTGACGGGCGGGGTGGAGGTCATGGGGAGCGCTCCCTGGGATCCGTACGCCTGGATATTATCTCGCTGAGCGAGATAATAGCGAGGAGTCGGAGATGAGCGAGCAGGAACCCGGACTGGAGATCGTCCATCTGCTGCGGAAGGTCACGGTCGCGTTCGGTCTGCGGCAGGCGGAGTTCGCGACCCGGCACGGCATGCACCCCACTGACGTACGGGCCCTGATCTGCCTGCTCGACGCGGAGCGGAGCGGCAGCGACGTCACCGCCGGACGGCTGGGAGCGGAGCTCGGGCTCAATTCGGCGGGCACGTCGTCGCTCATCGACCGGCTGGAGCGGCTGGGGCATCTGACGCGCACCCGCGACGAGCGGGACCGGCGGCGGGTGCTGCTGGGCGTGACCCCGCACGCGGTGGAGCTGGGGTGGGAGGCGTTCGGCCCGGCGATCGGGCGCGCCGTGGCACTGCTGCGGGAGTTCGACGAGACGGAGACCGCCGCCGTCCGGCGGTTCCTGCGCGGTTTCCTCGCCGCGCTCTCGACGGAGTCCGGGGCGGCGGCGCCCGGCGCCCCGGCCGAGCCGGACGGGACCGGCGGGTCCGGGGCCTGACCGCGCGGGCCGCCCGCCGGCTCCCCCGCCGCCTGCTACTTCCCCGCCTGCGCCTCGGCCTCCGCGAGGAGTTCCGTCAGCCGCAGCCCGAACCGTACGTCGCAGGGGTGCGCCTCACCCGTACGCACCGACGCGATCAGCGCGTCCACCGCCGCGGCGAACGCCGCGACGGCGCCGTCCCACCGGGGCAGGCCGACGACGCCGTGCTCGCCCCTGAGTTCGATCCCCACCCCCGCCGCCTCGAGCGGCGCCGCCAGGGTGAGGGTCACCGTGCTGGAGGCGCCGGAGGCGTGGCGCAGGATGAGGTGGTGGGTGCCGGCCGGTCCGGGGGCCGCGGTCAGGGCGGTGACGTCGCCGAGCACCGGGATGAGGACCGAGAGCGCGTGCGGGCCGACGTCCCACAGGCCGCCCTTCTCGCGGCGCCAGGGGGACGCGGCGTACTCGCTGTCCGCGCCCGGTGCCCACAGCGCGCCGATCCACTCGGCGTGCGCGGTGAACCAGTCGCCCGTCGCCTGCTGTTCGGCGATCCACCGCGCGGTCTCCGGCGCGAACCGCAGCGTGCAGAAGACGATCGACGCGACCCGCGCCCGCTCCGCGGCCTCGGCCACCTCGCGGGCGGCCTCGACCGTCGTGGCCACCGGCTTGTCCATCAGCAGGTGGCAGCCGGCGGCCGCGGCCCGGGCGGCCAGGGGCGCCTGGACGTCCGGCGGCAGGGCGAAGGCGATGGCGTCGCTCGCGGCGAACAGCTCGTCCAGCCCCGCGTCGCCGCTGTACGCCGTGGCGCCGTGGGCGGCGGCCAGCTCCCCGGCCGCCTCGGCCCTGCGGCCCCACACCCCGCTCAGCACGGCGCCGGGGTGGGCGGCGAGGGCGGGGGCCTGGGTGATGCGGGCCCAGGGGCCCGTCCCGGCCAGGCCGATACGCAGGGGTGCCACGGGTGTCGTCATGGGACCAGTGTGCCCGGTGCCTCGTCGGGGGCGTTCGAATCCGGTGGCGGGGCGTGTGAGGAGGTCGTTATGTTGACGGGGCCGGCCGCGGGACTCCGGGGCGACTTCCGGGACTTGCCTATGAAGCAAACATTTCGCTGTTCGCCCCCTCATTCCCCGGCCGGCTTCCGCATGCGCGCACCGCCGCGCGGAAGATCACGGGGGATGCATCATGACGACCGGGACCCGGGCCGACCTCGTCGCCGCCGAGGACGTGCTCCTGTTCGTCAACGCGGCGATCACCGCGACCGGACAGCGTGAGTTCCACTCGGGGGCTCACGGACAGCAGCTCTCGCTGGACTTCCTGCACGCCTACGTACGGGTCAACTACCGCCGGGTGTACGCCGCCTCGCTCGCGCTGGACATCAACGACCACAATGCCGCGCGCATCGTGCACGGTCTGCTGGAGCACGCCGCCGACGCCTCGGCCGAGGAGAAAGCCACCGAGGGCCGTCTGATCGCGGCACGGCTGGCGAGGATGCCGCCGCAGCGGGTCTACCGGCTGTTCCGGGGGCTGCGCTCCGCGAAGGTCAACAACCGGCGCACCCGGGCGATCATGCGGGACTGGCTGGCCGGGCGGCCGGATCCGGCGCATGACGCGGTGAAGTACCGCGCGGGGCTGAAGACCGCGGCCCGTCACGCCCATCTCCGGCTGAACGACGGTGCCGCGGCGACGGGCGAGGCGCAGGGCGATCCGCGCGACACCGAGCTGGGCGCCTTCCTCTTCCGGCCGGGGCGGCTGCCGCGCTACCGGCACCGGCTGCTCGACGCCTGGCGCCGCGCCCACTACGCGCAGGGCGCCGTCGACGAGCTGCCGTTCACCGTCGCCGAGGGCTTCGCCGCCCGGCACGGCATGGAGCGTGAGGCGTTCCTGGACCGGATGACGCCCCGGATGACACGGCTGGAGCGGCTGCGCACCCAGGGGCAGCGGGGCAGGGCCACCCCTTCGGAACTTCCGGCGGATGTGGATCTGACCGTCATGCCGCTGACCCGGCTCGCGCTCTACGTCCTGACGTTCGGCACGGAGCTGCGGGTGCGTCACCGTGCGCGGCTGACCGCGGCCCTGCGCGCGGCCGCCCGCCGGGCCGTGGGCCCGCACGAGGGGAGCTGGGGCCGGGTCGCGGCCGTGCTCGACGACAGCTACTCCTCCTCCGGTTCGGGCGAGAAGCGCCGTCGTCCGCTCGCGGTGGCGCTGGCCTGCCACTTCCTGCTGGAGGCGCTCGCCGCGCCCGGCGCGTACACGGCGCTGTGGACCAGCGGCGCGAGGGACCCGCTGCTGGTCAGGCCGTGGGGGCCGACTCCGCTCGGCATCCGCGTCCTGGACGCGCTGGAGCACGGTCCGGAGCGACTGGTCATCGTCTCCGACGGCTGGGACAACGCCCCTCCGGGGCTCGCCGGTGAGGTGCTGCGGGTGTGGCGGACGCGGCTCGATCCGGAGGGGCGCACGGCCGTGATCCACCTGAACCCTGTATACGACGCGGACGGTTTCGACGTCCGGCGGCTGGCGCCGGGCGTGCCGACGGCAGGTATTCGGGACGCCGAGGACCTGGCCGCCCTGGTCGGGATCGCGCGGTTCTCCGAGGGGCGCACCGGCCTCGCGGAGCTGTACGCGTATCTGGACCGGCAGGTCGCCCGGTTCGTCGACGCCCCTCCGGGAGGACCGCGGTGACCAGGCTCGAACTGTCGGGGCTGACCGCCCGCCCCTCGCAGGTGTGGGGCGGCATCCGGCTGGTGCCGCTGGTGCGCGAGAAGCCGGTCGAGGGGCTGCGTCTGCACCGGGAGGTGTACGAGGGGCACGGAAGGGCGGACACGGTGGAGGTGGGTCCGGGCACGCACTACACCTCGTACATCCCGCACGGCTTCGTCGCGGACTGGACGGGGGGAGGGGCGAACACGGCGGCGTACGGCACGCAGTTCGGCGGCGGAGCGGGGAGCGCCCCGCCCCGGACGCTCACACTGCCGCGCCACCGGCACCACCGCATGGCCAAGCGGCAGCCCGGGGACCGGCTGCGTTTCCTGCCGCTGCACCTCGCGATGGAGGGCTATCTCGCCCTGCACTTCGGAGGCCCCTCGACCGCCTGGGAGGAGTGGTCGCGCCAGGCGCTGCGGGACGGGCTCTCGCCGCGGGCGGAGGACGCGTATCTGGGGTGGTCGGTGCGCGGGCTCGGCGACGCGCTGCGGGCGTTCGAGATCCACCCCGGCCAGTGCGGGGTCATGGTGTACGCGGCCGACGCGCTCGCCGCCGCCTTCGTGGTGCCGCACCCCGACGACTACCGCCTGCTGCACCCCTCGCTCGTCCAGGACCTGTACGGGGAGCTGGTCCACCAGTACGCGATGTACGGCGCTCCGGTGGCGGACTTCACGGCGCGGATCCCGGACGGGACGCGGCTGCGGACGCTCGCGGATCTCCGGGCGGCCGCGCTGCGGCAGGGGCGGAAGTGGAGCGAGGCGCACGACACCCTCTTCGCGCGGGAGCTGCTGGAGACCTCGTACGGATTCGAGCGGGTGTACCGGATGGGCTCGTTCACGCTGTGGCGGTTCCTGCCGCCGTTCCTGCGCAACCGGGGCGGGCAGCACATCGGCGAGACGATCACCGATCACAAGGGGCGGGTCGCCTATCTGAAGACGTTCCGGCTGTCCGAGGCGCAGATCCGCCGCGGGCACCTGTTGCGGCGGCTCGCCGACGCGGACTGGCAGCTCTCGCGGGCGGCCACGTCGCTGGGCACCAGCCAGGACGAGCTGATGCGCCGGATCCGGGCCGCCGGCTTCGAGTCCCTGCTCCGGGACGGAAGCCGGTGACCGGAGCCGGTGGCCACGGCCGGTGACCCGGGCCCCGGCGGGCCACGACCCCATGCCCGGGCCGTCTCACGCGGGAAACGTCGGTAACACGGGGTTCACACGAGGGCAACGGTCGGGAAATCGCGTCTTGCGAAGCTGCGCTGCATAGACCGCAGCACCCGCAAAGGATGGGCTTCCGTGACGTTCAAGGCTGAGTACATCTGGATCGACGGCACCGAGCCGACCGCCAAGCTCCGTTCCAAGACCAAGATCATGGCCGGTGCCCCGTCGTCCGACGTGGCCGAGCTGCCCATCTGGGGCTTCGACGGTTCGAGCACCAACCAGGCCGAGGGCCACGCCTCCGACCGGGTGCTGAAGCCGGTCTTCACCTGCCCGGACCCGATCCGCGGCGGTGACGACGTCCTGGTCCTGTGCGAGGTCTTCAACATCGACATGACCCCGCACGAGACCAACACGCGGGCCGCGCTGCGCCCGGTCGCCGAGCAGTTCGGCGCCCAGGAGCCCATCTTCGGCATCGAGCAGGAGTACACCTTCTTCGACGGCCACCGGCCGCTCGGCTTCCCCGAGGGCGGCTTCCCGGCCGCGCAGGGCGGCTACTACTGCGGCGTCGGCGCGGACGAGATCTTCGGCCGCGACATCGTGGAGAAGCACCTCGACAACTGTCTGAAGGCGGGCCTGGCCATCTCGGGCATCAACGCCGAGGTCATGCCCGGGCAGTGGGAGTTCCAGGTCGGCCCGGTCTCCCCGCTGGAGGTCTCCGACCAGCTGTGGATCGCCCGCTGGCTGCTCTACCGCACCGCCGAGGACTTCAACGTCTCCGCGACCCTCGACCCGAAGCCGGTCAAGGGCGACTGGAACGGCGCGGGCGCGCACACCAACTTCTCCACCAAGGCGATGCGCGAGGGCTACGACGCGATCATCACCGCGTGCGAGTCGCTGGGCGAGGGCTCGAAGCCCATGGACCACGTCAAGAACTACGGCGCCGGCATCGACGACCGCCTGACGGGCCTGCACGAGACCGCCCCGTGGAACGAGTACAGCTACGGCGTCTCCGACCGCGGCGCCTCGGTCCGCATCCCGTGGCAGGTCGAGCAGGACCAGAAGGGCTACATCGAGGACCGCCGGCCGAACGCCAACGTCGACCCGTACCTCGTCACCCGGCTGATCGTCGACACCTGCTGCACCGCGCTGGAGAAGGCCGGCCAGATCTGATCCCGCCCCACCGCACGTACGAACAGGCGCCCGCCGGCAGGTCCGGTGGGCGCCCTTTCGCGTGCCCGGGACGCTGTCAGAGGGGTGTGCCAGGCTTGCGCGCATGCTCGACATCAAGATCGTGACCCAGAACCAGCAGACGCACACCCGCGTGTCGGACCAGGAGTTCGGCGCCCTGGTGCGCCGGATCGGCATGACGGGGGACCGATTCCTGGTCGTGCAACGGATACCGGACATCCCGGGCACCTTCATCCAGGTGTGGCACGAGGCCGACGGGGCGTACGACGTGGAGCACCGCGCCGGCGGAGCCGCCACCCATGTCCGCGCTCTCGTCGGGACCCCCGAGGAGGTCGCCGCGCTGATGGTCCGCTGGGCCCGCCAGGAGCCCCGGTGGGACGCGGGCATCAGCTGGGAGAGCCTGGGCCTGCCGGAGCCGGAGCCCGTTCCGGAGCCGGCGCCGGAAATCCGCGAGCAGGTGGAGGAGCGGGTACGGGAGTTGCTCCGCGGTGGATACGGCGGCGTGGCGGAGCTCGCCGAGTCGGCCGAGGACTACCTGGTGAAGGACGGCGTGCATCCGGTCACCCTGGCGCAGGCGCGGCAGTTGGTGGAGCGGTTGTGGCTGGAACGTGTCGAGGAGCAGCGGCTGTGGACGGACGTGACCGGTGCGGACCGGGTGGAGCGCGCGTTCGCCGTCCTGGACGGGCGTGGAATCACGGCCCGGGAGCATTTCTCGTGCTGCCGCTCGTGCGGGCTCGCTGAGATCCATGCCGACGGGCGGGACGACGCGCGGGGCTTCGTCTTCTTCCACATGCAGGGTACGGAGAGTGCTGCGGCCGGGCACGGACTGACGCTGTACTACGGCGGGTTCGACGAGTCCGCTGAGACGACGGCGGCGGTGGGGCGGGAGGTCGCGGCCGTGCTGGGGGAAGCCGGGCTGACGGTGGAGTGGGACGGTTCACCGGACCGGGCGATCGAGCTGACGGGTCTGGACTGGCGCAAAAGGCTGGTGGGCTGACGGCGAGGTGCCCGTCCTCGGCAAAGGGACCGTATCGACGGGTGAGAGGGGCCTGCTGCCGCGCGCCGTTCTCTGGTTCAATGGGGGCATGGCCAGCATCCAGCACACCTCGACAGGTCGCAGCGACCTCGAGCCGTTCTGGCCTTCCCGTCAGCATCACGACTTCGACCGGGTGTGTTGCCGCGCGACGAACGCGCAGGCCCTCTAACACCGCTCACCCCGGTCTTCGGTCCGCGCGCACGAAGCAAGTCCGTCCACAGACGACTCCCTCGCGCGAAAGAGCTGACCCTCATGGCGAACGCCCGTACCTTCTCCGCCGCAGCCGCTGCCACCGCAGTGCCGACGGCGACCGCTGCGACCGCTTCCGCCCGTCCCCCTTCCCCCAACCGTCACCGGCTGCGAGCCGTGGCCCCGGACGAGGTCGTCCAGCCGGCCGACGTCTCCGCGTTCCTGACTCCGGGCGCCACCTGGCTGCCCGCCCCCCAGCACACCCTGCCGGCCCTGCCGGGCCGGCCGCCGATGGTCGGCTACCTGGTGCTCGTCCCCGCGGACCAGCAGCCCGCCATCGCGGCCGCGGCCGCCCAGTACGTGGTGCCCGAGGTGCTGGAGGACGCGGGGCCGGTTCCCGGCCCGGTGCGGATCGACTCCGTCCGGCGCACGGCCGCCGTGAACGGGAACACGCTCGACCTTACCTACCTGGAGTTCGAGCTCCTCGCCCATCTGGTGGCGCACCCCCACCGGGTCCACACCCGCGACCAGTTGGTGACCACGGTCTGGGGCTACGGGCACGTGGGCGACGGCCGCACCGTCGACGTCCACGTCGCCCGGCTGCGCCGCAAGCTGGGGGCCGAGCACCGCCGCTCGATCCAGACGGTGCGGCGCGTCGGCTACAAGTACGCGCCCTGACCCCGCACGAGGCGGGCCCCGGCCGAAGTACGTCACCGCGCCGGGGCCCGTCCCGTTCGCACCGGGTCAGCCGTGCATCACCGGGGCCGCCACGGCAGCGGGCTCCGGCTCGCCGTGGTCCGCTTCCGGCAGGCGGGAGAGCCCGCGCGGGGTGCGCCAGTTCCGCTCGCCCAGCAGCGCCATGACGGAGGGCAGCAGCACCATCCGTACGATCGTGGCGTCCAGCAGCACCGCGACGGCCAGGCCGACGCCCATCTGCTGCATGTCCTGCATGGACAGCGTCCCGAAGACCGAGAACACCGCGACCATGATCACGGCGGCGCCCGTCACCGCGCCGGCCGTGCGCCGGATGCCCTCGTCGATCGCGGCGCGGGTGGAGAGACCCCGGCCGTGTGCCTCGCGGATCCGGGAGACCACGAAGACGTGGTAGTCCATCGAGAGCCCGAACAGGACGACGAGGACGAACAGCGGCATCCACGACTCGATCGCGCCGACCCCCTCGGAACCGATCAGCGAGGCGCCCCAGCCGTGCTGGAACACGGCGGTCATCACCCCGTAGGCGGCCGCCACGGAGAGCAGGTTGAGCACGATCGACGTCACGGCGATGACGTAACTGCGGAAGCAGAACAGCATGAGCAGGAAGGTCACCGCGGTGATGAAGAGGAAGACGGGCACGATGCCGCGCTTCAGCTGGTCGTTGAAGTCCACGGACCCGGCCACCTCCCCGGTGACGTAGGTCCGGGCGCCGGTGCCGTCGAACGCGGCCGGCAGCCGGTCCTCCCTCAGGCCGGCCAGGGCGGCCTTGCCGCCGGGCAGCGGTACCTCGAACTCCGCGATGTCGCGCTCCCGGTGGACGGTCACCCCGTCGAAGCCGGCGAGTGCCTTGCGCACGGCGGGCGCGTCGATGTCGTCCGCCTCGACGACGACCTGGGCGGGGGCGGGGCCGCCGGGGAAGGTCTCGCTGATGTGCCGGTAGGCGACGGACAGCGCGGAGTCCGAGCCGAACTGCTTCTCCAGGCCGAGGGATTCGGTCTTCATGTGGAGGGCCGGCGCGGCGAGCACCAGCAGGACGACGACCGAGGCGGCGGCGAAGAACGCCGGCTTGGCCAGGACGGGCCGCAGCAGCCTTCCGGCGACCCTGCCGCTCTCCTTCTTGCCGCGCCTGTCGCGCCGGTTCAGCAGCGGTACGCGCCCGGCGTCGATCCGGTCGCCCAGCCAGGAGAGCAGCGCGGGCAGCACCGTCACGGAGCCCATCATGGCGACGAAGACGACGATGATCGTGGCGAGGGCGAAGCCCTTGAACAGCAGCAGCCCGGACAGGAACATGCCGGCCATCGCGACCATGACGGTCAGCCCGGACACCAGCACGGACCGGCCGCTGGTCGCCGCGGCGATCCGCAGCGCCGTCTCCGCGTCGCGCCCGGCGGCCCGCTCGTCGCGTTCGCGGCGCAGATAGAACAGGCAGTAGTCGACGCCGACGGCGAAGCCCATCAGGAACATCACGGAGTACGTGGTCTGGAAGAGGTGCAGCTGATGGCTGGCGAGCGAGAGCAGTCCGAACGCGGCCATGCACGCGGTCAGCGCGAGTCCTACCGGCAGCAGGGCCGCCACGACGGCCCCGAAGGCGACCAGCAGGATGCCGAGCGCCAGGGGCACGGCGGTGAACTCGGCCCTCTTGAAGTCCTCGGAGAGCAGGTCGCCGAGCCACTTGCCGGCGCTGGCCTCGCCGAACTGGTGGACCGTGACGTCCGCCCGGTCCTCACGGACCCCCGCCACGGCGTCCAGGACGGGCTGCACCCGGTCGGCGGAGGTGGCCGGGTCGCCCTTCATCTCGAAGGTGATCAGTGCCTCCTTGCCGTCCTCGGACGGGACCGGGGCCGCGAGGCCCGTGACCTCGCCGGTTCGTCCGAGGGCCGCGGAGAGCTCCTTGGCCGCCGTCCGCCAGCCGTCGGGCTCCGTCGAGGACACCATGACGAGCTCGCCCGCCCGGTGGCTGAGGCCGGCGTCGGAAAGGATCTTCTCGGCGCGGGCCGAGTCACCGGCGCCGTTCTCCGCGTTCGTCATCTCGACCATGCCCGACGCGCCGCCGATGCCCGCGGCAAGAACGACGAAGAGCAGCCAGCCGAGAATGGCCGTCTTGCGATGGTGTGCACTCCACACACCGATACGTGCCGCGAGATTACGCCTCATGGCGTGGTCGCCCCCTGGGGTAGACGTCGGACCTGACACCGCTGAATCTAGGAATTCCGCGCCCGCCTCCCCAGCCGCCGGACCCCCCTCTCCCCGCGACGTAGGGCGAGGTCACGGGGTGGTGGTAGGTACACCCCCGGCGGGTGGCGGAACGGCTGACGCCGCCGCTGCCGGAAGGGCCAGACTGGGGCGGAAACGGGGACTGCCACGAGTGCCCGGCAAGGGAAGAGGGACCGTCATGAACAGGCCGACCGGACGGATAAGGGCCGCGTTGCTGGCCGCTGGACGCGGGCTGGTGCTGTCGTTCGCCTCGATCGTGGGTTCGGTCACGCTGTTCGTGCTGACGGTGCTCGCCATCGCCTTCATCCCGCTGGGCATCGGCCTCGTCACCACCCCCTACACGCTGACGGCGGTCCGCAAGCACGCCAACCGGCGCCGGCTGCTGGCGGCGACCTGGTCGGACGTCCGCATTCCCGTTCCCTACCGGCCGCTGCCCGAGGACGTGCGCAGCGGGTTCACCGGTCAGGTGGAGCGGACCACGCTGATGCTGAAGGACCCGGCGACCTGGCGGGACATCCGGTGGCTGCTGGTCGACATGACCGCCGGCTACGCGGTGGTGACCCTGGCGGCGGCGCTGATGATCTATCCGGTGGAGGGTCTGGTCCTGGCGGTCGGCCTGTGGCGCGTGTTCACGGACGACCGGTACTGGTACGCGTTCGTGCCGGTCGACAGCCAGGCGACGGCGCTGGCCGCCGCCGCGGTCGGCGTGATGTTCTTCGCCGCGGGTGTGGCCCTGAGCGAGCGGCTGCTGCGGGCCCACTTCCTGCTCGCCCGCTCGGTGCTGGCCCCCACCCATGAGCAGGAACTGGCGCTGCGCGTCGACCGGCTGACGGAGACCCGGCACGAGGCGGTCGACACCGCCGCCTCCGAGCTGCGGCGCATCGAGCGGGATCTGCACGACGGGGCGCAGGCCCGGCTGGTCGCCATGGGCATGAACCTCGGCACGATCGAGGCGCTGATCGAGAAGGACCCGGCGCAGGCGAAGCAGCTCCTGGCGATGGCCCGCGCGTCCTCGGCCGAGGCGCTGACGGAGCTGCGCGATCTGGTGCGGGGCATCCACCCGCCGGTCCTGGCGGAGCGCGGTCTCGGGGACGCGGTCAGGGCGCTGGCGCTGCGGATGCCGATCCCGTCGGAGGTGGAGGTGGACCTGGGCGGCCGGGCCGAGGCGCCGGTCGAGTCGGCGGCGTACTTCGCGGTCAGCGAGACCCTGACCAACGCGGCGAAGCACTCGGGTGCGGACCGGATATGGGTGGACCTCCACCACGCCGACGGCATGCTGCGGATCTCGGTCACGGACAACGGGAGGGGCGGTGCGGTGGCCGGAGGGGGCTCGGGCCTGAGCGGTATCGAACGCCGGCTCGGTACATTCGACGGCATCATGGCCGTCAGCAGCCCCGCCGGCGGTCCCACCATGGTGACCATGGAGATCCCTTGCGAGTTGTCCTAGCCGAAGATCTCTTCCTGTTGCGCGACGGTCTGGTGCGCATGCTGGAGGCGTACGACTTCGAGATCGTGGCCGCCGTCGAGAGGGGGCCCGAACTCACCCGGGCACTCGCCGAGTTGGAGCCGGACGTCGCCGTGGTCGACGTCCGGCTCCCGCCGTCCCACACGGACGAGGGGTTGCAGTGCGCCCTCGCGGCCCGGCGGGTCAGGCCCGGGCTGCCGGTGCTCGTACTCTCCCAGCACGTCGAGCAGTTGTACGCGCGCGAGCTGCTGGCGGACGGCAACGGGGCGATCGGCTACCTGCTCAAGGACCGGGTCTTCGACGCCGACCAGTTCATCGACGCGGTGCGCCGGGTCGCGGCGGGCGGCACGGCGATGGACCCGCAGGTGATCTCGCAGCTGTTGTCCCGGCGGGCCCAGGACAAGCCGATGGGCGGGCTCACGCCGCGGGAGCGGGAGGTCATGGAACTGATGGCGCAGGGCCGTTCGAACGCGGCGATCGCCTCGCAGATGGTGATCACCGAGCGGGCGGTGGCCAAGCACACCTCGAACATCTTCGGCAAGCTCGGCCTGCCCCCCTCCGACGACGACAACCGCCGCGTCCTCGCGGTGCTCGCCTATCTGGACCGGGGTTAGGACGTGCGGGGGCCGGCCCGGGGCGCAGCGGGCCGATGCGCCCCGCCCGGTCAGCCGTTGAACCAGGCGGCCATATCGAGCCGGAAGGCGTCCGCCGCGGCCATGGTGCGCAGGTCGGCCTCCATGGCGCGGACGCGCTCGGCCCCGAGCACCCGCACCCACTCGGCGCGCAGCCGGTCGAAGCCCTCGGCGGAGCGCACCAGCATGTCCATACCGCGCGGGGAGAGCCGGACCAGCTTGCGCCGGCCGTCCTGCGGATCGTCGACGCGCTCGACGTAGCCGAGGGCTTCGAGCTTCTCGACGGTCTTCCCGGCGGCCTGCTTGGAGACCCCCAGCCGTCGGCCGATCTCGCCGGCGGTCGAGCCGTCCCGGCCCACCGACTGAAGCGCGTACCCGTAGGCGGGGCTGAGGTCGGGGTGACCCTGCTCGGCCAGTTCGCGGTGCAGGGCGTCGACGATCGAACGGAATCCGGCGAAGAGCAGAACCGGCAGCTCGACGCCCGCTCCCGCCTCGTCGGGGGTGCCCTCCGCGCGCTCAGCCATTGCGAAACTCGACAACCTGGTTTACCTTTTCGTCAATCACGTTGTCGAGTTTACCGCGAGAGGCCCTCCATGCCCGCCACCGCCTTCCCCGACCACACCCTCGAATCCGCTCCCGCCGCCGCCCGCCCCGCCATGGCCGCCGTGGCACAGAAGCAGGGGTACCTCCCCGCCGCCGTCGCCCGGCTCGCCTCGTCCCCGGAGCTTCTCGGCGGCTTCCTGAAGATGAGCGCGCTCTTCGAGTCGACCACGCTGGACCCGCTCTCCCGGGAGACCCTGATCATGACGGTGGCCGCCCGCAACGGCTGCCATCTCTGCGTGGCCATGCACACCGCGAAGCTCACCGCCCTCGGGGCCGACGCCGGCGTCATCGCCGCACTGCGCGACGGGACCCCCCTGCCGGACGGACGACTGGAGGCGGTACGGCAGTTCACCCTGGCCGTGATCGCGACGGGCGGGGCGGTCGACGACGGCGCACTCCAGGCGTTCCTGGCGCACGGGTACACCCCCCGCAACGCACTGGAGGTGGTCCTGGGCATCGGCGCCTACACCTTGTCCACCCTGGCCAACCGGCTCACGGACGCTCCGATCGATCCCCAACTGGCCCGTTTCAGCTGACACTTGCGTCACCGCCTCCTCAGGAATTCCGCCGCCCGTTGAACACTGCGCGCGCCCCCGCCGTATGGAACGTCACGCTTCTCCCCCGCGAAGCCTGAGGAGTCCGAGGAGTTCCATGGGACGCACATCGCGCAAGAAACGCTCCACCCTGGCCAACCGGGCGATCATCGCCTCGGCCGCACTGATCCTGGGCGGGGGTGGGCTGGCCGCGGTCAACGTCTACGCCTCTGCGGGCGAGGGCACATCGCCCGGCTCGGCCCACGGCCGGAACTGGCAACCGGTCCGACAGGCGTCCACCATCGACTGCCCCGAAGTGGTCAACGAGATCCCCGAGGTGCCGGATGCCGCGCGGGCGGAGGTCGACCGCGAACTGGCGGCCATGGACACCCAGATCACCGATGCCTACCGGGAGTTCGCCGACCGACGGGACAGGATGGCCCGCGATCCGCAGCTCGCGCAGAACAGCGTGCTCGGCCCGCTGAAGGCCCGGCGCACCGCCAGCATCGACCGCATCGCGACCGCCATCGGGCGCAGTGCGGAGCGTCCGGAGGGGCTCGGATCGCTGGCCCCGTGCAGCCTGCGCGCGGACGACGAGGCGGAGAGCCAGGGCCCGGGCGAAGACCCCGGGCAGAGCGAAGACCCCGGCCAGAACGGCGGCGGAGACGGCCAGGACCAAGGCCAGGACGGCGGCGGAGACGGCCAGGACCCGGATCAGGGCCGGGGCGGCAACGGTCCCGAGGACTCCGACTTCGTCGACATCCAGTCCGTCCAGCCGAACGTCGACAAGCCCGCCCGGCGCCGCGGCGCCTCACGGGGCGCCTTCCTCACCGAGTGCGGGCGCAACCAGAACGGGAAGTTCAATCCGGACAACGTCATCGCCGCACCCGGTGTCGGCAACGGCGCCCACCACATGCACGACTACGTCGGCAACCAGGCCACGGACGCCTTCTCGGGCGACGACGACCTGGCGGCCGGTGACACCACCTGCCGCAACCAGGGCGACCGGTCCACCTACTACTGGCCCGTGCTCCGCCTGCAGAACGGGGAGGCGGAGAACGACGCCGCCGCCGACGGCGGGGGCAAGGACCAGAACGTCGGCGAGATCCAGACGCCGTCCCAGGTCACGCTGAAGTTCGTCGGGAACCCGACCGGGAAGGTCACGGCCATGCCGCGCTTCCTGCGCATCATCACCGGTGACGCCAAGGCGCTGACCAACGGCGACGCCAACGCCAACGCCTCCTGGAGCTGCACCGGATTCGAGGACCGGCAGCTCAAGGACAAGTACCCGATCTGCCCTGAGGGCAGCCAGGTCGTCCGCTCCTTCGCCTTCCAGAGCTGCTGGGACGGACGGAACACCGACAGCGCGAACCACCGCACCCACGTGGCCTTCGCGCAGGACGACGGACGGTGCCCGAACGGGTTCCGGGCCATTCCGCAGCTGGTCCAGCGGATCGTGTACGACGTGCCGCCGGGGCCGGGATTCGCCGTCGACTCCTTCCCGGAACAGCTGCACAAGCCCGTCACCGACCACGGTGACTTCATCAACGTCTTCGACGACAAGCTGATGCGCAAGGTGGTGAGCTGCATCAACGACGGGCGCAAGTGCCGCTGAGGCACGCCGCCCCCCGTAAGCCTGCGCGGTCCGCTCATCCCCTGGCACCGGGTCACGTCCGGCGTGCGCCGCCCCCGTGAGCCTGCGCGGTCAGCTCCCGTGGTGACCGGAGTCCCCCGCGCCGCTCCCCCCATGCGGTGCGGCGTTCTCCACGGTCCCCCCGAGCCGGCCGCGCAGGGCCGCGATCACGGTGGCGTCCGAGACGGCCACCCACCTGCGGCCGATCAGATACGAGCCGCCGTAGTCGTTGGCTTCGTTGATCCACTCGCGCTGGCCCCGGTCGGTGGCGAAGGTGGCCAGCACATAACGCCCGTCCTTCGTGGTGCAGTTGGCCTGGCGCAGCTCCTGCGCGTCGGTCTGGAGCCTCGGCTCGCAGTGCGCCTTCGCGGCGAGTTCCTCCAGCGTGCCGGTGGCGGTCGGCGGGGTTCCGTCCCCGTCGCCGCCACCGCCGCATGCCGTGAGCAGGACCAGGCCGGCGCAGCAGAGCACGCCGGCGGCCGCGCGCCACGCGTCCCGCGACGCCCTTCGCGTACCGTTCCGCTTCACCATCCGGCCATCGTGCCGCTTCGGGCCGGGTCCTGGCAGCCGAACGCGAGAAGGCCACGGGGCGGCTGGACAGGCCGGGCGGGCCCGGGCGGGACGGCCTCGCGCCCCCCGGGGTGACCATCGCACGATTCGCTCGTTCTGCTGAACGTGCGTCCACTGCCAGAGGTACCGTCAGCCGCCGCCCGGGCCGATGCGCCGCCGTCCGGGGCCGCGCTCGTCGAGCACTACCCGCGGCTGGCCCGGCTCGGCTACCTCGTCCTGCCGCACTCGCTGAGCCGCGACCGGCGGGTCCTCGCCGCCCACGCGCTGGCCCAGCGGTCCCTCCAGGCGGCGCGCCGGGCCGGGGCCGCGGAGGGCGGCCCCGTGCCGCCGCCGCGCCGTCCCGGCCGTGCGGAGGCGGCCGATCCCGGATACGCGTACGTCCGGCGGCAGGTGCTGCGGGGAGCGCTCGCGGCGGGGCGGCCGTTGCGCCTGCGGCGCCGGCCGCTCCGCGCCCAGTTCCCGCCCGTCCTCCCGCTGACGTGGGGGCTGCGGCTGTTCCCCCACTCCGGTGGTGCCGATGAACTCGCCCTGGAACAGCGGCTGTCGGCGGTGAGCGGGGCGGCGCGGGCCGCGTTCGTCCTGCGCGGGCTGGAGGGGCTGGCGGACCGCGAGGTCCGGCGGGTGCTGTCCGACGCGGGGGTCGCCGACCCGCATGCGGCGCTGCTGGAGGCGGACGGGGTGCCGGCCTCCTACGCGCTGCTGGCGTCGCCCGAGTTCGACCCCTGCTCGCTCCACGCCCGGCCGCCGGATCTGCCGCGCCGCCGCAGATACGTCCGGGCGGCGCTGGCCGGCGCCGCCGCCCTGCTGGTGTGCGGGACGCTGCTGGGGCTGCCGGGCGAGGGCTGGGGCCGCGGCGCGCTGTCCGAGCCCCTGTACGCGCGCAATCCGGCCGCCGAAGCGGCCCTGGACCCGGGGGCGCTGCGGCGCGTGCCGGCGACGTTCTGGCAGCGCTCGGCCCGTGCCGACTTCACCGCATGGCCCACGCGCGGTGACCGCACCGACGACATCCGGCTGCTGCGGCGGGCACTGCGGGTGTGGGCGCGGCCGGGCGGCGCCGTGCGGACGTCGACGACGCCCCTGACGCCGGTGGGGCCGCCGATGGGGCCGCCGCAGCTGTTGTACGCGGGCGAGGTGGGCGCGTCCGCGGTGGTGCTCTTCCACGACGGGCTGCGCGTCGTGCGGTACGCGGAGCCCCGTGACGCGGACCCGTCCGAGGGCGCGGCGCTCGACTTCGCGCGGGTCGACGGGGCGGACGAGGCGTCGGCGGGCGCCCTCGTCGTGAGCCGCACCCAGGGGGCGGTCCGCTATCTGACCGCGCCCTGGGTGCGCCGGGTTCGGGTACGGGACCTGCTCGCGCCGGGCCGCGCGCCGCACGCGCTGCACCGCTCCCCCGACGGGGTGACCGACCCGCTGACCGTCCCCGCGGCCGCGCCCGGCTGCCGCTCCTGGAACGCGGTCGAACTGGCCGGCGCCGCAGCGGTGCGGCTCGTGACGGATCTCGGGGAACTGGCCCCGGCCCGGCTCACCTCGGGCCCCCCGGCGAGGCCGCGCGACGTGTCCGGCCGCGCGGCGTACGACGGCTGGGCGCGCACCGCCTGCCTGCTGCCGGCCGTCCGCGCGCACGGGGTGCGGGTGGTGAACTCCTGGGTGTACGCGCAGCAGTCGCTGCCCGAGGGCAACGGCACGGCCCAGTGGCTGTGCACCCGGGCGGAGACCTGGCGGGGCACCGGAAGCAGGGTCCTCGCCCAGTTCCAGGCCCCGTCCGGGCGGCCGCGCGGAAGCAGGCCGCCGGGGGTGGTCGCGGCGCGCGCCGAGGACGCTGCGGAGTGCGGGACGCGCGCGCCCCGGGTGCTGGCGGGCGTGCTGTGGAAGTCGCGCGGCGGCCGCTGGTACGTACTCGCTGCGGGCAGCGGGCAGTTCGTGTCCCTGTCCACATCCGGCGGGGTGACGAGCCGGGTGCGGGGGCGGCTGCTCGCGGTGCCGGCCGGGGCGGGCGACCGCGCGCGGCTGACCGGGCGGCTGGCGGACGGGAGCCGGGTCACCGCACTGCACTGAGCCCGGCGGCGGGCCGCCGGGAGCGGAGGCGCGAATTCAGGGGATGCGCGCCCCTGTTCCTCGGCCGTACCCCTCAGTACATTGACACCATGTCTTATAAGAAGCCCGCGGCGGTGGCCTCGGAACGGGCAGACCTCAAGGCCCGCCGGGTGTCCTTCGCCTGGGACGGGACACCTCTGCACTGGGTGCCGGGTGATCCGTTCACCACCCACACCATCAACGTGCTCCACCTGCTGCTCCCGGCCGGGGAACGCTGGTTCATCCACGTCTACCGCCAGGTGCTCCCGTACATACGCGACGAGCGACTGCGCCAGGACGTCATCGGGTTCATCGGCCAGGAGGCGATGCACTCCCAGGCCCACGACGACGTGCTCCCGCACCTGAAGGGACTCGGCCTCGACCCGACCCCGTACACCGCCCAGGTCGACTGGCTCTTCGAGAAGCTGCTCGGCGACCGGACGCTGCCGCCGGGCCGGGCACGCCGGTGGTGGCTGATGGAGCGGGTCGCGGTGATCGCGGCCATCGAGCACTACACCGCGTTCCTCGGCGACTGGATCCTGAACGCCGACGAGCTGGACCGGCGCGGCGCCGATCCCACGATGCTGGACCTGCTGCGCTGGCACGGAGCGGAGGAGGTCGAGCACCGCTCGGTGGCCTTCGACGTCTTCATGCACGTCGACGGGGGTTACCGGCGGCGGGTGCGGACCTGGGCGACGGCGTTCTCCGCGCTGTTGTTCCTCTGGCAGCGCGGGGTCCGGTTCTTCATGGAGAACGACCCGAGCCTGACGGCCGGCAAGGCGTCGTTCGGGCAGTTCTACCGCAGCGGCCGGCACGGCACCCTGCCGAGCACTCCTGCGATGCTGCGGTCCGTCCCGCGCTATCTGAGCCGCACGTACCACCCCTCGCAGGAGGGCAGCACGGCGCAGGCCGTCGATTACCTCGCCCGTTCGCCCGCCGCGATCGCGGCCGAGGCCCGTACGACGGAAGCCCGTTGACCATGCCGCGTCCCCTCCCCCGTCCGCGTACCGTCGCCGTGCTGGCCGGAGCCGCGCTCCTCGCCAGGCGGGCGATGCGCCGGCGCATCGAGACGTCCCCGCTGTGGCCCCTGCCCGCGCTGGACGAACCGGTGTCCGGTCGGGCGCGACGCCGTTCCACCACCGGGCGGCGGCTGCTGATCACCGAGCGGACCGTGCCGGCGGAGGGTGTCGTGCAGCTCCGCCTGGAGGGACCGGACCTGCCGCCCTGGGAGCCCGGCGCCCATCTGGACCTGGTGCTGCCCTCCGGACTGGTGCGGCCCTACTCGCTGTGCGGCGACCCGGCCGACCGCGGCACCTACACCGTCGCGATCCGGCTGGCCGAGGACGGCCGCGGCGGCTCCCGCGAGGTGCACGCCCTGCTGCACGAGGGCCTGGAGGTCGAGGTGCGGGGCCCGCGCAACCGCTTCCCGCTGGCGGCCGCCCCTTCGTACGTCTTCGTCGCCGGTGGCATCGGCATCACCCCGGTCCTGCCGATGCTGCGCGCCCTCGCGGCCTCCGGCGCCGACTGGCGGCTGCTGTACGGGGGACGCGGCCGGGCGACGATGCCGTTCCTGGCAGAGATCGAGAAGCTGGGCGCCGACGGGGACCGCGTCACCGTCGTCCCGCAGGACGAGGCGGGCCACCCGGACGTCGCCGCGGCTCTCGCGGGCGCCGCCGAGGGCACCGCGGTCCACTGCTGCGGCCCCCAGCCCCTGATGGACGCGGTGGCGGCCGCACTCCCGCCCGGCTGCACCCTGCACCTGGAACGGTTCTCCGCCGCGGGCGCGGACGCCGCGGGGTCGGTCCCGTTCGAGGTGGAGCTGCGCCGCTCGGGCCGCACCGTGCCGGTCGCGGCCGGTCAGTCGGTGCTCGACGCCGTGCGCGCCGAACTGCCGCACGTCGCGTACTCCTGTGAGCAGGGCTTCTGCGGTACGTGTCAACAAAGGGTCCTGGAGGGTGAGGTGGAGCACCGGGACGAGCTGCTGACGGACGAGGAGCGGGGCGAGTCGATGCTGATCTGCGTGTCCCGGTGCCGGGGCGGGCGGCTGGTGCTGGACCTCTGAGGCGCGCCGGTCGGTACGCTGTTCCTCATGACGACCGGGGTGCGGCGCAGGATGGGCGTCGAGGAGCGCAGGCAGCAGCTGATCGGTGTCGCGCTGGAGTTGTTCGGTCACCGGTCTCCGGACGAGGTGTCGATCGACGAGATCGCCGCTGCCGCGGGGATCTCCCGGCCGCTCGTCTACCACTACTTCCCGGGCAAGCAGAGCCTGTACGAGGCGGCGTTGCGCCGGGCGGCGGACGAGTTGGCGGCCCGGTTCGTGGAACCGCGCGAAGGCCCGCTGGGAGCGCGCCTGTTGCGGGTGATGGGGCGGTTCTTCGACTTCGTCGACGACCACGGCCCCGGGTTCGCCGCGCTCATGCGGGGCGGTCCCGCGGGGGGTTCCTCGACGGCGAACGCGATGATCGACGGGGTGCGCCGGGCGGCCTGCGAGCAGATCCTGGCCCATCTGGGCGTCGAGGAGCCTCCGGCCCGGCTGGAGCTGGTCGTCCGGTCATGGGTGTCGCTCGCCGAGTCGACGGCCCTGATGTGGCTGGACGGGCGGCGCATTCCGCGTGCGGAGCTGGAGTTGCAGCTGGTGCACGACTTCGCCGCGCTGGCCGCCGTGAGCGCCGCCTACAACGAGGAGATGGCGGGCGTGGTGCTGCGGGTGCTCGCGCAGGAGCCGGCGGACGGGCCGTTCGGAGACCTGCTGGTGCGGCTCTCCTCACTGGCGCCCGCCGTGCCGGCCGTGCCTGCGCAGCGACTGCCGTAGCGCGTGGGGCGGCGGTGCCCCGTCAGGGCTGTGGCCCGGCCGACAGTTCGCACCCCGGCCGTGCCCCCGACGCTCAGACCTTGCGGTAGGACGGGTCGAGGTCGTGCGTCTCCGCCGAGAGGTGCAGGGTCAGGCCCTCGGCCGGCCGGATGTGGGCGCTCAGCAGCTCCAGTACGGATTCCGTGAGCCGGGCCCGGACCTCGGGGGTACGGCCGGGCAGCAGCGAGATGCCCACGTGCACGAGCGCGTCCCCGCCCGGGGCGTCCGCCACCACGGTCTCCTCGGCGCGCCGGAAGCGGGTCTTGCAGGCAGCGATCTTGGTGTCGACGGTCTCGGCGACCAGCGGGTGCAGCGCGAGGGCGAAGGCGGGGCGGTCGAAGGCGTCGTCGAGTTCGGCGGAGTAGTCGACGGTGATCTGCGGCATGGGGGTCTCCAAGGAGGGGTTCGGGCGACGGACGCCGCCCAGCTTTCCCCGGACCGGTGGGAGCGCACAACAGCGATTCATCATGTGGGCCGGTCCCGGCCCCCGCGCGGACGCGGGGGCCGGGACCGGCCGGGGACGGGCTCTCGATCCGGCCCGGTGCGGGTCAGCGCAGCGAGAACACCGCCACCGTGCGGCCCGGAACGGTGAAGCTTCCCGAACTCCTCTCGTACGCCGACCGCTTGACGATGAGGTCAGCGCCCGCCGCCTGGACGGGGTGCAGGGCGTAGTCCTTTCCGGCCAGGGCGGCGACCTTCTGGGTGGTGACGCCGGGGGCCGCGTTGAGGACGACCACCAGCTTGCCGAGCCGCATCGTGATCACGCCGGGCGTCTCGCCCTCGCCGGAGAGCGGGAAGGAGAGCGTGGACTGCACCTGTCCGGCGGTGGAGAGGTCGAAGTCCTTCTCCGTGGCGCGGATGGTGAGCAGGTCCTGGTACGCGGCCGAGGCGCCGTCGATCTCCGCGCAGCCGGGGCTGATCGCCGCGTTGGCGAGCAGCGGCCTGGCGTAGGACCACTTGGCCTTGTTGTCCGCGGCGGGCGGCAGTCCGCGGCCGAAGCCGTTGCCCGCGCGGCAGTCCCAGTGCAGGGCGTTGAACCAGTCGCCGCTGTCGAACGAGTTGCGGTCCAGCGACTTGGAGCGCAGCAGGTCCGTGCCGGCCTGCGAGAGCGAGGGGCCCTGCGAGAGGGTGGCCGTCGCCATGGCGAGGACCTGCATGCGGGCCCGGTCGGCCGCCGAGGTGCCCGCCGGGAGCTTGAAGGCGAGGGCGTCGTACAGGGTCTCGTTGTCGTGGGCGTCGGAGTAGGCCAGGGCGTCACCGGGGGCGGCGGCGTATCCGGCCGGCGCTCCGTTGTAGTCGACGCCGGAGCCCTTGACCGTGGCGCCCGTGGTGTCGGTGAAGGTGAAGTCGGCGAGGTTGCCGGTGAGTCCGACCTTGATCAGGTCCTGGTAGTGGAGCAGTCGGGCCTTCTGCTCGGCCGCCGTGCCGTTGTGGGTGGAGGTGTTGGGGTCGGTGTAGAGGCCGGTGGCGAAGCCCTGCACGCCGGGGTCCTCGTCGAACGGGGAACCGCCGCGCACGGCGTCGCGGGCCCGGTCGGAGAAGGTGGCGATGCCGGTGCCGGCCATGTTCTTCTGGGTGGCCTGGACGAAGCGGGCGTCGTCGGCGATCTCTCCGAAGTTCCAGCCCTCCCCGTACAGGATGATGTTCTTGCCGTCGACGCCGTCCTCGGCCACGGTCAGCGCGTCGAGCGCCTTGCGGACGGCCAGGATGTTGGCCTTGGGGTGGTGGCCCATGAGGTCGAAGCGGAAGCCGTCGACCTTGTACTCCTTGGCCCAGGTGACGACGGAGTCCACGACGAGCTTGCCCATCATGGTGTTCTCGGGCGCGGTGTTGGCGCAGCAGGTGGAGGTGGCGACGGTGCCGTCCTCGAGGAGCCGCTGGTAGTAGCCGGGCACGATCTTGTCGAGTACGGACTTGTCGGCCTGGCCGGAGGCGACGGTGTGGTTGTAGACCACGTCCATGACGGTCCGCAGTCCGGCGCCGTTGAGGCCCTGCACCATCCGGCGGAATTCGACCGTGCGCTTCGTACCGTCCGGGTCGGAGGCGTAGCTCCCCTCGGGGACGGTGTAGTGCAGCGGGTCGTAGCCCCAGTTGAAGGCGTCCTTCGCGGCGGCCTTCGCCACGCAGGCCTGCTGCTCCTCGGAGTCGGGGGCGTAGACGGACAGGTCGCAGGCCGGCTTCTGCTGGTCGGCCTTCTTCTCGGGGATGGTGCCGATGTCGAAGGCGGGCAGCAGGTGGACGTAGTCGGTGCCGGAGCCGGCGAGCTCCTTGAGGTGCTTCATCCCGTCCGAGCGGGTGTCGGTGAAGGCGAGGTACTCACCGGGGTGCCTGGAGGTGGGGTCCGCGAGGGAGAAGTCGCGGATCTGGAGTTCCTGGATCTGTGCGTCGCGCAGCGGCACGGCGGCGGGCTTGGCCAGCGAGCCCCAGCCCTTGGGCGCGAGCGCCCGGTCGTCGAGGTCGACGACGAGGCTGCGGGCGGAGTCGGTGGTGAGAGCGGTGGAGTAGGGGTCGGTGACCTTGTTGGTGACGAGCTTCTGGACGGTGGGCGCCCAGACGTTCACGGCGTACCGGTAGGGCTTGCCGTTCCAGCTCCTGTTTCCGGTCACGGACCAGACGCCGGTGCGGTCGTCGCGCCGCATCGGGACGGTCTTCCCGTCGAGTTCGAGGGAGACGGTCCGCGCGGTGGGCGCCCAGACGGACAGCGTGGGGCGGCCGTGACGGAAGACGGGGCCGAGCGAGGCGCCGCTCGCCTTCGTCCCGTAGAGGTCGTCCAGCACGCCGGCGCTCTGTACGCCGGTGGCGGCGAGCAGCGCGCCGTTGGCGGCACGCTGGGTGGCGATCAGCTGGCCGCGCAGGGCCTCGCGGACCCTGTCCCGGTCACGGGCGTCGACGGTGAAGGCCGGGTAGTCCTTGAGGTGCGGGTACTTCGCCTTCTGCGCGTCGGTGAGCGCGGACGGGGTGAGCCGCAGCCACTGGCCCTCGTCGGTCAGGGCGCCGTCGGCGACGGAGATCCCGCCGCTCGGTGCGTAGACGAGCTGCTGGCTGGTGGCTCCGGTGGCCTTGACCTTCCAGACGACGGTGTCGGCGTCGATCCACTGCGCCTCGGCCTTGGTGAGGTCGGGGGCGGGGACTTGGCCGGTCTGCGGGAGCAGGTAGCCGGACGTACCGCCGAGCATCCAGACCTCGTGGCCGTAGGTGGCCAGGTCCAGCGACTGGTCGCTGGGGAGGTCCTTCTCGTCGCCGCGGTGCAGGATGTAGCTGAGCGCGGTGGCCCCGTCGGCGAGCGGTACTTCGAAGGTGAGGCCGGAGGCGTCCTTCTTCACCGGCTGGAGGGGCCTGGACCAGTCGGTGGGCTCCTTGGCGCCGGTCCAGGTGTGGAGTCCCCAGCCGTCGTAGTCGCCGTCGGCCCGGTAGTAGTGCAGGACGGCCTTGGTGGTGTCCGGGGCGGGGTAGGCGCCGTCGGGGGCGGTGTCGGCCTGGCCGTCCTTGCCCTGCTCGATCCAGACCTGGCCGGTCCTCGCGAGGTCGACGGTGCGCTCCGGCCCGTCGGCGGCACCGGACTTCTCGACGGTGTACGGGACGGCGGACGCGCCCTCGGGCACCTTGATCCAGGCGAAGGCGCCGAAGGCGTCACGCCCGGCGAAGGCGGCGGTGGTGCCGCCGGAGCGGGCCTGCCAGCCGTCGTAGTCGCCGTCGGCGCGCTTGTAGTGGACGACGGCGTAGTCGCGTTCGACGGCGACGGGCTTCGCCGGGGCGGGCGCCTGTCCGGCGGCCGACGTGGCGAGCGCGCTCGCGGTGCGGCCGGTGCGGTCGACGACGACGGCCTTGTAGCGCAGCGGTGTTCCGGCGGCGACGGTGTCACCGATGGTCTGGGTGACCTTGTACGGGGCGTGGTCGGCGGTACCGAGGGTGGTCCACTCGCCGTTGCCGGTCTGGGCGGCGAAGACCACCCGGTTGAGGGAGCCGCCGTCGACGTCGGCGGTGAGCTCGACGGTGCCGGTGGCGCCGACGGCCGGCGCCTTCAGCGTGAGGGAGGGCTTGGCGGCGGAGGCGCTCATCGTCTTCGCGGCGCGGAGCACGATGCTGGAGAGCGCCGGGACGGTGACGGTGATCTTCTTGTCGGCGCCGCTGCGGACCGTGCCGGAACCGCCGTACAGCGTACGGAAGTCCATGCCGGCGGACTCGGTTGCCAGCTCGACGGTCCTGGCCCCGGTGCCGTTGTTGGTGGCGACGACGTACTCGTCGCCGCGCTCGGGGTCCGTACGGGAGAAGGCGTAGACGGAGCCCTCGGCGTAGCGTTCGGTCTGGACTCCGTCGCGCAGGGCCGGGTTCTTCGCGGTGAGTTCGGAGAGCGCCTTGATGGACCGGTAGAGCGGGTGGGCCGTGTCGTACGCGTCGGAGGCGTGCGTGCGGTCGGTTCCCAGCTCGTCGTCGTCGAGGTAGTCCTCGGTCTTCGAGGCGAACATGGTCTGCCGGGCGTCCTTGTCGCCGCCGGCGCCCGTGAAGCCCTGCTCGTCGCCGTAGTAGACGACGGGGTTGCCGCGGCTGAGGAACATCAGCTCGTCGGCGAGTTCGGCGCGCTTGACCAGCTCCGCGTCACCGGCCTTCGGGTTGTCCTGCTTGAGGAAGGTTCCGATGCGGCCTATGTCGTGGTTGCCGAGGAAGGTCACCTGCTCGTAGGCGTTGGCCTTGTCGGTGGTGTACCGGTAGTCGTCGCCGAAGACGGCGGCGAGCTTCGAGGCCGGGGCGCCCTGCGAGGCGTACTGGCGGGCCGCTTCCTGGAAGGGGAAGTCGAGCGTCGCGTCCAGCCGCCCCCGGGTGACGTAGGGCGAGGTGATCGCGGTGTCGGCGGAGTAGACCTCGCCGAACATGAAGAAGTCCTTGCGGCCGTGCCTGGCCGCGTAGGTGTCGAGCGCGGTCGCCCACTGGGTCCAGAAGTCCAGGTCGACGTGTTTGACGGTGTCGATCCGGAAGCCGTCGATGTCGAAGTCGCGGACCCACCTCTCGTAGATCTTCTCCATGCCGGAGACGACCTCGGGCCGCTCGGTCCACAGGTCGTCGAGCCCGGAGAAGTCGCCGTACGTGGTGGACTCGCCGGCATACGTGGAGTCGCCGCGGTTGTGGTACATCGTGGGGTCGTTGAGCCAGGACGGCGTCTTGCCGCCGGTGGTGACCGGCTTGTACGGGAACGAGTCGGCGTCCGTCTTCGCCATGCCCGCGGCGTCGTCGAAGGGCCGGCCGTTCCGGTCGAGGTAGGGGTAGGCGCCCTTGGGCTTGTAGCCGTAGGTCTTCTCGGCGTAGTCGACGGTGTCGGCGGTGTGGTTGGTGATGACGTCGAAGAAGACCTTCATGCCCTTGCGGTGGGCCCGCTCGATCAGCTTCGTCAGGTCGGCGTTGGTCCCGAAGTGCGGGTCGACCTGGGTGAAGTCGGTGATCCAGTAACCGTGGTAACCGGCCGACGCGTCCTTGCCGGTGCCCTGGACGGGCCGGTTCTTGAAGATCGGGGCGAGCCAGATGGCGGTGGTGCCCAGGTCCTTGATGTAGTCGAGCCGGTCGGTCAGTCCCTTGAGGTCGCCGCCCTGGTAGAACCCCTTGTCGGTGGGGTCGTACCCGGTCTCCAGCCGCGAACCGGTCAGCCCGCCCCGGTCATTCCCGGTGTCGCCGTTGGCGAAGCGGTCGGGCATGACGAAGTAGAACTGCTCGCGGGTAAGGTCGTGGCGGGCGGGCTGCGCCGCCAGCTCGGCGTCCGACGGCGCGGCGGGCGGCCGGGCCGCTGCGGCGGGCAGCGCGGGCACCAGGGCCGCGCACAAGGCGGCCGCGACGACGGCGATGGCCGTTCTTCTCGCGCGCACGCGCGGGGACGGACGTATCACTCGGGTTCTCCTCGACGAGGTGTGCGGGTGCGGGGGCCGGACGGGCCGGAATCAGCCCGTCCGGCGGTTGAGGGCACGGCGCGGCCGGGGACCGCGCCGCCCGGAAAGAGAGTTCAGCCCCGCCAGACGTCCGCGGTCAGGGCGACCTTTCCGGAGGACGGCACGGTGGCGGTGCGGTTGGCGCCGCTCTCCCAGGTGACGTTGCCGCTCGCGTCCTTGCGGACGTACTTGTACGCGAACGTCGTACCGGCGGGCAGGCTCACGTCGAGCTTCCAGACCGGGTACGTGGCCGGGTCCAGCTTCAGCGCGCCGGCGGGGGCCCAGTTGCCGAGGACGGCCTGGTCGCCGGTGACGTAGATGTTCTGCCCGGGCTGGGTGGTGGCGTTGACGCCGAAGGAGGCGCCGGACGTGCCCGTGCCGGTGCCGGGGCCGGCCGGGTCGGTGCCGCCGCCGGTGCAGGTACGGGCGCCGGCCTGGAGGGCGAGGGCGGTGTCGGCGGCGAGCGTGGCGGTGAACTGGCCGGAGCCGTTGACCGTGACGCCCTTGCCGGACTGGATGTCGCAGTAGTCGCCGGCGGGCAGCGAGGTCTGGAACGTACGGGTCAGCGAGGAACTCTCGTGGTTGATCGCGACGTACGCCTTGGAGCCGCGGCCGAACGCGATCCGGTTACTCCCGTCGTCCCACCAGTTGGTGACGGCCTCGCCGCGCGCGGTGTTGCGGAAGGCGACCATGGAGGAGATCTCGCGCCAGGCGTGCTGGCACTTCCAGCCGTCGCTGTAGCAGGCGTTCACCGTGCCGCCGCTGGGCGGACCGGCGTCCTTGTCGGACCACTCGTAGCCGGAGTGGACGTCGGGCGAGCCGTAGGGCCAGGCCAGCATGAACACGTTGGCGAGCGTGTAGGAGGCGCCGCTCTTGTAGTTGAGCGTCTGCCCGTTGCGCTCGGTGTCGTGGTTGTCGACGAAGACCGCGGCCTTGGAAGAGGGCATGAAGCCCCAGCCCTCACCGAAGTTCTTCAGGTTGGCGAGGTTCTCGCCGGTGAAGACCTGCTTGAGGCTGCGGGCGTAGCGGAACTCCTGGACGTCACCGGTGCCGGCGTACTCGTCGGGCGAGACGGCCTCACCGGCGCCGTAGATCGCCTCCTGCTTCCAGTAGGCGTGGGAGTCGGTCAGCCGGGACTTGATGTTGGCGAGGTCGGCGGCGGGGATGTGCTTGGCCGCGTCGATGCGGAAGCCGTCGACGCCCAGCGACAGGAGGTCGTTGAGGTATCCGGCGATCTTGCCGCGGACGTACTCCTCACCGGTGTCCAGGTCGGCCAGGCCGACGAGTTCACAGTTCTGGACGTTGGCCCGGTCGCTGTAGTTGCTGATCTCTGCCTGACAGTCGTTCAGGTCGTTGACCGAGTACAGGCCGGGGTAGTCGTACTTGCCGTACGAGGACCCGCCCGTGCCCGTGCCCGAACCGGACGTCATCTGGTTGATGACCGAGTCCGCCACGACCTTGACGCCCGCGCTGTGGCAGGTGCTGACCATGCGGGCGAACGAGGCGCGGTCGCCGAGCCGTCCGGCGATCTTGTAGCTGACCGGCTGGTACGAGGTCCACCACTGTCCGCCCTGGATGTGCTCCTGGGGCGGTGAGACCTGTACGAAGCCGTAGCCGGCCGGGCCGAGGGAGTCCGTACACGCCTTGGCGACGGAGTCGAACTTCCACTCGAAGAGGACGGCGGTGACGTCCTTGGTGCCCGGGGCGGAGGCCTGCGCGTGCGTGGCGGGGACCACGAGGGCGGCGGTGCCCGCCACGAGGGCGAGCGCGGCGGACAGGGTTCTGCGGGCCATCTTTTCCTCCTGCGGTGGGGGAAACGCGGGTGACGGTGCAGAGGCTCGCGGGTCCCCTCCGGCCGGGCGCAGCTGCCCGGTCCCGGAGCGAACCCGCAGGCCTCTCAGCCTCATACGGCAACGCGCCCTGCCCTGAAGGCTTCTGAAGGTTCTTGCTGCAAGAATGCAAACCTTGCCGCGGGGAGACCGTACGAGCCCGCCAGGTTCAGGTCAACCCTTTGGACATCAGCCGCTCACGTCCACGAAATACTGGAGATTTCTTCCTGCAAGGACTTTCGCAAGACATTGCAGCACTGTTACGTTTCTCCCGACTCCGGTCCGGTCGGCCGGGGGTCCCGTTACCCCGGGCCCCACGCGCCCGGCCGGCCGGGCCGGTCACGTACAAGAGGGGCACCGGAGGTCACACTCCCCGCCGGCCCGACCGGGCCGACTTCCGGTGCCCCTCATGTGCGTGCCGGAACCCGTTCCCCGGCCCGCCGCCCCGCCCGTCATGATGAGCGGCGAGCGGGGGCGACTCGACGACTCCCCGCAACTGACGACGCTTATCGCGTCCTTGGGGGAATCGGCATGTCACGTACCGGGGTCTACCTCGCCCATCCGCGGCCCGGAAGCTTCAACCACGCGCTGTTCGACGCCGTGGTGCGGGAACTCCGCGACCGGGGCTCCGAGGTGCTGGCGCACGATCTCTGCGCGGAGGGGTTCGCCTCCGGGCTGACCGCCGGCGAGACGGAGACGGTGCGGTCCGCCGGGGAAACCCCGGACGCGCGACTGGCCGCGCACCGGGCGGAGGTGGCCACCCTCGACGCCCTGGTGTTCATCCACCCCAACTGGTGGGGCATGCCGCCCGCCGTCCTCGCGGGGTGGGTGCAGCGCGTGATGGTGCCCGGCGTCGCCTACAAGCTGGGCACCTCGGACGGGGAGCCACAGGCCCTGCTGAAGGCCGGCCGGGCGCTCGTGCTGAACACCTCCGACACCCCCGCGGCGCGGGAGACGAGCGAGTTCGGCGACCCGCTGGACCGGATCTGGTCGGCGTGCGTCCTGCCGTACGTCGGAGTGACCGATGTGCGCCGGGTCGTCTTCCGTACGGTCTCCGACTCCTCCGACGAGACCCGCGCGTCCTGGCTCCGTGAGGCCCGCGAGCACGCCGCCGCGCTCCTGGCCTGACGTGCGCCGCGGGGCCCCGGGGCCGCCCTGACGAGGACGGCTGGAGTGAGCGGCCGCGGGGCAGGGACAACGGTCGCCCCCGGAAAGCCGGACCCGCAGGACACCCGCACGGGTACGGGGCCGCGTCCCCCCTCCGGACGCGGCCCCGTACCCGGGCTCGTTCAGGCGCTGCGGAGCGCCGCCGTCGACCCGCGTACCACCAGCTCCGGCTGGAACACGTACTCCGTGCGCTGGACGGGGCTTCCGCCGATCTCCTCCAGCAGCGCGCCCACCGCGGCCGCCGCCATGGCCTGCACGGGCTGGCGCACCGTGGTCAGCGGCGGGTCGGTGAAGGCGATGAGCTGCGAGTCGTCGAAGCCGACCACGGACACGTCGCGCGGCACGTCGAGCCCGCGGTCCCGGGCGGCGCGCACCACGCCCAGCGCCATCAGGTCGCTGCCGCAGACGATGCCGGTGCACCCCTGATCGAGGAGCGCGCCCGCCGCCACCTGGCCGCCCTCGACGCTGAACAGCGTGGAGCAGACCAGGTTCTCGGCGTCCGCGCGGTCCAGACCCAGCAACGAGACCGCGGCGTCCACGAAACCGTCCCGCTTGCGCCGGGAGGGCACGTAGCGCTGCGGTCCGACGGCCAGACCGACCCGCCGGTGGCCGAGTTCGGCGAGATGGCCCACGGCCATGCGCACGGCAGCGTTGTCATCGGGCGAGACGAACGGGGCGCTGATCCGCTCGTTGTAGCCGTTGATCAGTACGAACGGCACGCCGCGGTCGCTGAGCGCGGCGTAGCGCGCCGGGTCGGCCGAGGTGTCGGCGTGCAGTCCGGAGAGGAACACGATGCCGCCGACGCCCCGTTCGACGAGCTGCTCGACGAGCTCGTCCTCGGTGGCGCCGCCGGGCAGCTGGGTGCAGAGCACCGGGGTGTAGCCGTGGCCCGCCAGGACCTGTTCGACGGACTGCGCGAACGCCGGGAAGATCGGGTTGATGAGTTCGGGCGTCACCAGTCCGATCAGCCCGGCGCTGCGCTGCCGCAGCCGTACGGGGCGTTCGTAGCCGAGGATGTCGAGCGCCGCGAGCACCCGCTGACGCGTGGTGTCCGCGACGCCCGGCTTGCCGTTGAGCACCCGGCTGACGGTGGCCTCGCTGACCGCGGCCTGCCCGGCGATGTCCGAGAGCCTCAGCGCGCTCCCGGCCCTGGGCGGGGGGACGGTCACACCGTCCACCACACCGTGGTGTCCGCGGGCAGCTCGATCTCGGCGCCGTCGGCGACGACCGGGGTGCTGGACAGCAGGACGGTGCCGCGTACGGGGATGCGGACGGGGGCACTCGTCGTGTTCACGGTGCAGACGAAGCCGGGGCGGGCGAAGACCAGGAGGCCCTCGGGGGCGTCCAGCCACTCCACCGCGGTGCCGGCGCCGAGCCCGGGGTGCGCCCGGCGGGCGGCGATCGCGGCCCGGTACAGCTCCAGGGTGGAGCCGGCCACGCCGTCCTGGGCCTCGATGCTCAGCTCGCCCCAGCCCGCGGGCTGGGGCAGCCAGCTGCCGCCGTCGCCGAAGCCGTACGAACTGCCCTCGCGGGTCCACGGGATCGGGACCCGGCATCCGTCGCGGAAGCCGTCCTGGCCCGCGGCCCGGAAGAACGACGGGTCCTGGCGGGCCTCGTCCGGCAGGTCGGTGACGTCGGGCAGGCCGAGCTCCTCGCCCTGGTAGACGTAGGCGGAGCCGGGCAGCGCCAGCATCAGCAGGCTGGCCGCGCGGGCCCGGCGCAGACCCAGTTCGCGGTCGCCCGCGGTACGGATCTGGGTGCCGAGGCCCGCCGGGTTGGCGAACCGGGTGGCGTGCCGGGTGACGTCGTGGTTGGACAGCACCCAGGTGGTGGGGGCGCCGACCGGACGCATGGCGTTCAGTGAGGTGTCGATGACCGTGCGCAGCTCGCCGGCGTTCCAGGCGGTCGACAGGTACTGGAAGTTGAAGGCCTGGTGCATCTCGTCGGGGCGCACGTAGTTGGCGGTGCGCTCGACGGTGGGGGTCCATGCCTCGGCCACCGCGATACGCCCACCCGTCGCCCGCCGCCGCCCTTCTGACGAAGGCCCTTCGAGCCCCATGGTATCGGGGTACTCGTCGAGGATGGTGCGCCAGCTGCGGTAGATCTCGTGGACGCCGTCCTGGTCGAAGAACGGCATGACATCGTTTCCGAGCAGCTTCAGCTGGTCGTGCGCGCCCAGGTCGGGCAGCCCCTCGGCCTTGACCAGTCCGTGCGCGACGTCGACCCGGAAGCCGTCGACGCCCATGTCGAGCCAGAAGCGCAGGATCGAGCGGAACTCGTCGGCGACGGCCGGGTGCTCCCAGTTGAAGTCGGGCTGCTCGGGCGCGAAGAGGTGGAGGTACCACTCGCCGGGCGTGCCGTCCGCGTTGGTGGTCCGGGTCCAGGCCGGCCCACCGAAGATGGACTCCCAGTCGTTGGGCGGGAGTTCGCCGTTCGCGCCCTTGCCGGGGCGGAAGTGGTAACGCTCGCGCAGTGCGGAGCCGGGGCCCTCGGCGAGTGCGCGCTTGAACCACTCGTGCTGGTCGGAGGAGTGGTTGGGCACCAGGTCGACGATGATGCGGAGGCCCAGCTCGTGAGCGTCCCGGATCAGGGCGTCGGCGTCGAGCAGGGTGCCGAACATGGGGTCGATGGCCCGGTAGTCGGCGACGTCGTAGCCCGCGTCGGCCTGCGGGGAGGCGTAGAAGGGGCTGAGCCACACCGCGTCGACGCCGAGGTCCTTCAGGTACGGGAGCCGGGCGGTGACGCCTGCGAGGTCGCCCATGCCGTCGCCGTTGCCGTCGGCGAAGCTGCGCGGATAGACCTGGTAGATCACCGCGTCCTGCCACCAGCCGGAGCGGTGGCCCGGGGCGTCGTCGGACGTGCCGGTGGAGGGGGCAGCGAGGTGCTGGGTCATGTCGTCCCTGGGTGTCTGGGTGGGGAGTGGCGCCGGGACCGGGTCGGGATGCCGGCGCCACCGTGACTGGTGCGTGCGGGTCGTGCTGGTGCGGGGAGGGTCGGCCCCCTCCGCCTCAGCCCTTGACGGCTCCGGCGGACATGCCGGTGACGAGGTGCTTCTGCGCGAACAGGAAGACCAGGGCCGCGGGTATCGCGATGAGTACGGACGCGGCGGTCATCGGACCCCACTGGGCGCCGTACTGGTTGACGAACAGCTGGAGTCCGCCCGCGAGCGTCAGGTTGTCCTCGCCGACCATGAACGCGGAGGCGTACGCCACCTCGCCCCAGGCGGTGATGAAGGAGTAGAACGCGGTGACGGCGAGGCCGGGCTTGGCCAGGGGGAGGATGAGCCGCCAGAACGTGCCGAACGGGGTGAGGCCGTCGACCTGGCCCGACTCGTCGATCTCGCGCGGGATGGTGTCGAAGAAGCCCTTCATCATCCAGGCGCAGAACGGCACCGAGATGGTGAGGTAGGTGATGACCAGACCGGCCGGCTTATTCAGCAGGCCCATGCCCGCCATGATGTTGTAGATCGGCACGATGAGGACGGCGACCGGGAACATCTGGGTGATCAGCAGCGTCCACATCAGTCCGCGCTTGCCGGGGAAGCGGAAGCGGCTGACGGCGTAGCCGGTGGAGGCGGAGACGATCACGCCGAGGAGCGTGGTGAGCCCCGCGACGACGACCGAGTTGCCGAACCAGGTCAGGAACTTCGTGTTCCGGAGCAGGTCCGTGTAGTTCTCGAAGGTCGTCTCTTTGAAGAAGTCCGTGGTGGTCGCGAACTCGGCGGGCTTCAGCGAGGTGAGCAGGACCCACAGCACGGGGAAGACCGCGATCACGGACGCGACGACGAGCGTCAGGTGCAGGGCGGTGGAGGCCAGCGGGGAACGCTCGCCGCGCAGCCGTACCTTGGGCGCGGAGTGCCGCGCGGTGGGGGTGGGTGCGGTGGTCACCAGTCGTCTCCCTGGGTGCGGAGGACTCGCCGGTAGACGGCGGCGAAGAGCAGCAGGAGCATGAGGATCAGCACGCCCCACGTGGAGGACTGCGCGAAGTCGCGCGGGCTGATCTCGAAGGAGAACTTGTACGCCTGGGTGACCAGGATCTGGGTGGCTTCGCCGGGTCCGCCGCGGGTCAGCAGGAAGATCACCGGGAACATGTTGAAGGTCCAGATGGTGGAGAGCAGGATCACGGTCGTGGAGACCGGCCGGAGTCCCGGCAGCGTGATGTGACGGAAGCGCTGCCAGGCGGTGGCGCCGTCCATCTCGGCTGCCTCGTAGTGCTCGCTGGGGATGGACTGCAGTCCGCCGAGGAGGGCGACCATCATGAACGGCACACCGAGCCAGACGTTGACGACGATGACGGAGATCTTGGCCAGGGTGGGGTCCCCGAGCCAGTCGACACCGCCGATGCCCCCGCCGGCGAGGATCTTGTTGAGCAGCCCGCGGTCCTCGTTGTAGAGGAAGCGCCAGGCGAAGACGGAAACGAAGCCGGGGATGGCCCAGGGCAGGATGAGCGCCATGCGGTAGGCGGAGCGGCCGGCGATCCTCCGGTTGAGGATGTTCGCCAGCGCCATGCCGAGGGCGAAGGTGATGGTCACGCAGGAGACCGTCCACACCAGGGTCCACCCGAGCGTGCCGAGGAACTGGTCGCCGGTGAGCGCGTCGGTGTAGTTGTCCAGGCCCACGAACTCGTACGTGGCGGGCATGTGGTTGACACCGATGGACCGCGCGACGTTGCGCTCGTTGGCGTCGGTCAGCGACAGGTAGATACCGCGGACCAGCGGATAACCGATGATCACGCCGATCACGACGACGACCGGGGCCACCATCGTCCAGGCGTACCAGTGCGTCGACAGGGCCCGCCGGAGCCTGCTCGGCGGCGGGGGGTTACCAGTACCGCGGCTCCGGCCGCGGGCGACGTCGTCGCCCGCGGCCTTCGCCACCGACTGGCTGGTGTGGACAGCCATCAGTCGGCCTGCCTTCCTGTGTTACTTCCAGCCCTTGAGGAGCTTGCGGTAGGAGTCGCCGGTCGTCTTGACGGCCTTCTCCGGGGAGGTCTGGCCGGTGAGGACCTTCGTGTACTCGGTGACGAGCGGGGCGAAGAGGCTGCCGGTCTCCGGGATCCAGGGGCGCTCGACGGCGCTCTCGACGACCGGCTTGAAGAAGCCGACGATCTCGTTGTCGACGACGGCCTCCTCGGCGTAGGCGGAGGTGCGGGTCGGCAGGAGGTTGAGCTCCTTGGTGACCTGGGCCTGCGTCTTGACGGAGGTCATGTAGTCGACGAAGGCGTAGGAGGCGTCCAGGTTCTTCGAACCGGCGTAGACGGCCAGGTTGTGACCGCCCTGCGGGGCGCCCTGCGCGGCGGAGCCGGCCGGGACCGGGGCGACGCCCAGGTTCGCCTTGTCCTTGAACTCCTTGCCGGTGTACGTGTCGGCGACGGCCCACGGGCCGTTGATCATCATCGCGACGTCGCCGTCCTTGAAGGACGACTGCATGTTCTCCCAGCCGTCCGTCGCGTCCGTCTTCGCGACGCCGGAGTCGACCAGGTCCTTGACGACCTTCATGGCCTTGACGCCGGCCGCGTCGTCGATGGTGACGGACTTGTCGGCGGCGTTGACCATGTCGCCGCCCTCGCCGTACAGGAAGGACAGGAACCAGTACGCGTCGTCGCCGCGCAGGTAGAGGCCGGTCTTGCCGGTCTTGTCCTTGATCTTCTTCGAGACGGTCTTCAGCTCGGCGATCGACTTCGGAACCTCGACGCCGGCCTCCTTGAAGATCTTCTTGTTGTAGAAGATGCCCATGGAGTCGATGACCTGCGGCACCGCGTACGTCTTGTCCTTGTACTTGGTGGACGCGGCGGCCTGCTTCAGGAAATCGTCCTGCTTGACCAGGGCGGGGGTGCCGTCCAGCGGGGCGAGGTAGCCGAGGTCCGCGAACTCGGGCGTCCAGGCGACCTCGGAGCGGATCACGTCGGGGGCGCCGGAGCCGGACTGGGCCGCGTTCTTGAACTTGTTCTGGGCCTCACCGAAGGGCACGTTGACGTACTTGACGTCGACCTTCGGGTGCTCCTTCTCGAAGCCCTCGGCGATCTTCTTGAAGACCTTGTCCTCGCTGCCCGCGGTGGAGGTGTCCCACCACGTCACGGTGCCGGAGAGCTCGCCGGAGCCCTTCGAGGTGCCGTTGGAACTGTCGTCATCGCTGCCGCAGGCGGTCGCCGCGAGCGCCAGGGCCGCGACCAGGGCGGTGGCCGTTATGCCACGTCGCATCTGAACTCCTTCAACTGCCGTACCGCTCCGTCGCGGCGCCGGGTCGACGTGAACGTAACAAGGATGAAAGAAGGCCGAAAGAGTTTGCGGAAGATTTCTGCAAGCTCCGGCGATCGTTACATTCGCGTGTCCTCACGGTTGCCGTCAAGCCTCTTGACGGGAGTGGCCGATCCCTGGCAGGGAAAGGCGGCCCCGCGTGATTCCACAGTGCGACGATCCGACCGCACCGCGCCGACCCGCCCCGCAAGACCTTGCAAGAGATTGCCGTCCGGCCGCTCAGCCGGCCCCCTCCGGGACCGGCGCGCACCGCTCGCTCCCCTCCGCTGCGGACCTGCGCGCACGGGCCGCGGCGGGCGCTGCCGCCCGAATCCCGCGCCTGGTGGGCAATCCGACCCCCGCCCGGTACAGTCCAGTCCCATGACCGCACGGCTTGCCGATATCGCAGCTCAGGCGGGGGTCAGCGAAGCGACGGTCAGCCGCGTACTGAACGGCAAGCCCGGTGTTGCCGCGACCACCCGCGAATCCGTCCTCGCGGCGCTCGACGTCCTCGGCTACGAACGCCCCGTACGGCTGCGCCGGCGCAGCGCGGGCCTGGTCGGCCTGATCACGCCCGAGCTGGAGAACCCCATCTTCCCCGCACTCGCCCAGGTCATCGGCCAGGCGCTGACCCGCCAGGGCTACACCCCGGTGCTGGCGACCCAGACGCCGGGCGGCTCCACCGAGGACGAGCTGACGGAAATGCTGGTCGACCGGGGCGTCTCCGGCATCATCTTCGTCTCCGGACTGCACGCCGACACCTCGGCCGACATGCAGCGCTACGAGCAACTGCGCGCCCAGGGCGTCCCGTTCGTCCTGGTCAACGGTTTCTCCCCCAAGGTGCAGGCGCCGTTCATCTCGCCGGACGACCGGGCCGCCATGCGGCTCGCGGTGACCCACCTGGTCTCCCTCGGCCACACGCGGATCGGCCTCGCGGTCGGCCCGAAGCGCTTCGTCCCCGTGCTCCGCAAGATCGAGGGCTTCCACGCCACGATGCGGGAGCAGTTGAACCTGACGGCGGACGAGGTGGAGGAGCTGATCCAGCACTCCCTGTACACGCTGGAGGGCGGGCAGGCCGCCGCCTCGGCGCTGATGGAGCGCGGCTGCACGGCGGTGGTGTGCGCGAGCGACATGATGGCGCTGGGCGCGATCCGCGCCGCCCGCCGGCTCTCCCGGGAGGTGCCGCGCGACCTTTCGGTGGTCGGCTACGACGACTCGCCGCTCATAGCGTTCACCGATCCGCCGCTGACCACGATCCGGCAGCCGGTGACGGCGATGGGCCAGGCCGCCGTACGCACGCTGCTCGAGGAGATCGGCGGGACACCCGCCCCGCACAGCGAGTTCGTCTTCATGCCGGAACTGGTCGTGCGCGGCTCGACGGCCGCCGGCCCCGGCACGGCCGCCACCGCCCCGGCCGTACCAGCGTCCCACGCCCGCCCGTAGCCCGCAGGACGTGCGACCGGCTTCCCGCCGGAGGATCATCGGGCATAGGGCACAAATCTGGCAGACTCTGTTCCTATGGGTGAATTGAGCGTGAAACCACAGGAAGGCCGCACGGAGGCCACCCCGTCACCCATCGTGAACGAGGCGGCCCCCGAGGCGCATACGAAGCAGAACAGCGGCTCCGGCCGGATCGGCACCCTGCTCGGTCGCGGCCTGGCGGGTCTCCGTTCCCCACGGTCCCCCCGGCGGCCGCGCATCTGGTTCGAAATCCTGCTGATCGCGGTCAGTTACTGGCTGTACTCGCTGGTGCGCAACGCGGTCCCGGAACAGAAGGCGGCGGCCCTCTCCAACGCCGACTGGCTGTGGTCGGTCGAGCGGTTCATGGGCATCGCCGTGGAGCGGTCCGTCAACCACGCGGTCAACTCGGTGACATGGCTGATCGTGTCGATGAACTACTACTACGCCACCCTGCACTTCGTGGTCACCATCGGTGTGCTCATCTGGCTGTTCCGCCGCCACCCCGGCCGCTACGCCCCGGCCCGTCTGGCCCTGTTCGCGACCACGGCCGTGGCCCTGCTCGGCTACTACCTCTACCCGTTGGCGCCGCCCCGCCTGATGAACGGCGGCCACTTCATCGACACGGTCATGATCCACCAGACCTGGGGTTCGATGGCCTCGGGCAACTTCAAACAGATGTCGAACCAGTACGCGGCGATGCCCTCGATGCACATCGGCTGGTCCCTCTGGTGCGGCCTGACCCTCTTCGCCCTGGCCTCCGCCCCGTGGGCGCGCATCCTGGGCCTGCTCTACCCGACGGCCACCCTGATCGTGATCGTGGCGACCGCGAACCACTTCTGGCTGGACGCGGTGGGCGGCATGGCCTGCCTGGCGTTCGGCTACGCGGTGTCCTACGCCTGGTACGGAGCGCTGCCGCACCACCTCCCGAGGCGCGTCGCTCCGAAGCCGAACACCCGCACCCGCCTGTCCGCCGTGAAGCGACGCCCGGGGACCCGGAAGGCGGAGATCGAGCGGCGGCCGGCCACCTCGGACCTCTCCGGCGACTGACGGGCCGCCTCACAGGCTCCGGCGTCTCCGGACGAAGTCCGGGGGGAACTCGCGACGCGGGGCCGGCGCGGAGCCCCGAACCCGGCGCCCCGCCCCCGCACCCGCGCCCCGAGCGGCTCCGGCGGGCCCCTCACCCCGCCGAGTAGAACCGCTCCTCCACCACCGCCCGAGCCCGCCGCGTGATCCGCCGGTAGTCGTCCAGCATGTCCCCGACGTGCCCGGGCTCGTACCCCAGATACCGCCCCACGGCGGTCAGCTCCCGCGGCCCGGAGGGGAACGTGTCGCCCGGCCGCCCGCGCACCAGCATCACCGCGTTGCGGACCCGTGTGGCCAGCACCCACGCCTCGTCCAGCGTCTGCGCGTCCTCCGCCGGGATCAGTCCCGCCGCGCACGCCGCCGCCAGCGCCTCCCTCGTCCGGGTGGTCCGCAGCCCCGGCTCCACCCAGCCGTGCTGCATCTGCATCAGCTGGACCGTCCACTCGACGTCGCTCAGCCCGCCCCGCCCCAGCTTCGCGTGGAGCGTGGGGTCCGCGCCGCGCGGCAGCCGCTCGGACTCCATCCGGGCCTTGAGCCGCCGGATCTCCCGGACCGCGTCCTCTCCCAGCCCCTCCGCCGGATACCGAAGGGGGTCGATGAGCTCGATGAAGTCGCGGCCCAGGTCCAGGTCGCCCGCGATCGGCTGAGCGCGCAGCAGCGCCTGGCTCTCCCATACCAGCGACCAGCGCCGGTAGTACGCCTCGTACGACTTCAGTGTGCGCACCAGCGGCCCGCTCTTGCCCTCGGGGCGCAGGTCCGCGTCGATGAGGAGCGGCGGGTCGGCGGTGGGCAGCTGGAGCAGCCGGCGCATCTCGGAGACCACCCGGTTCGCGGCCCGGCTCGCCTCCTGTTCGCCGACGCCCTCCCGGGGCGCGTGCACGAACAGGACGTCCGCGTCGGAGCCGTATCCGAGCTCGTGGCCGCCGAAGCGGCCCATGCCGATCACCGCGAACCGGGTGGGCAGCGTGTCGCCCCACTCCGCGCGGACGGCGGCGCGCAGGGCGCCGGCGATCGTGACGGCGTTCAGATCGGTGACGGCGGAGCCGACCCGGTTCACGAGCGCCCCGGGGTCCGGCTCGGCCGGGTTGTCCTCGGTGCCGTAGGAGCCGATGAGGTCCGCGGCCGTCGTACGGAACAGCTCGCGCCGCCGCACACCGCGCACCACCGCCACCGCCGACTCCGCGTCCTCCGCCCGTCCCACCGCGGCCAGCACCTCCTGCTCCAGATGCTCCCGGCTGCGCGGCCCGAGCCCCTGCGGGTCGCCGAGGATCGCGACCGCCTCGGGGGCGCGCAGCAGCAGGTCGGGGGCGAACCGGCCGGCGGAGAGGACCCGGGCGAGGTTCTCCGCGGCCGCGCCCTCGTCGCGCAGGAGGCGCAGGTACCACGGGGTCTTGCCGAGCGCGTCGGACACCTTGCGGAAGCCGAGCAGTCCGGCGTCCGGGTCCGCGGAGTCGGCGAACCAGCCGAGCAGCACCGGCAGCAGCGTGCGCTGGATGGCGGCCTTGCGCGACACCCCGGAGGACAGCGCCTCCAGGTGCCGCAGGGCGGCCGCCGGGTCCTCGTATCCGAGGGCTCCGAGACGGTGCGCTGCGGCCCTCGCGCTGAGCCGGGACTCGCCGGGGGCGAGCTGGGCGACGGCGTCGAGGAGCGGCCGGTAGAACAGCTTCTCGTGCAGCCGCCGCACCACGGAGGCGTGCCGCTTCCACGCCTGGTTCAGCTCGGCGACGGGGTCGGTGCGCATCCCGAGGGAGCGGCCGAGCCGCCGCAGGTCCGGCTCGTCCACCGGGACGAGATGGGTGCGGCGCAGCCGGTAGAGCTGGATGCGGTGCTCCATGGTCCGCAGGAAGCGGTAGGCGTCGTCCAGCTGGGCGGCGTCCACCCGCCCCACGTATCCGCCCTGCGCGAGCGCGCCCAGGGCCTCCAGGGTGGACCCGCTGCGCAGGGCGGGGTCGTTGCGGCCGTGCACGAGCTGGAGGAGCTGGACGGCGAACTCGACGTCCCGCAGTCCGCCGGGCCCGAGCTTGATCTCGCGGTCGACCCGGTCGGCGGGGATGGTGTCGACGACGCGGCGGCGCATCTTCTGGACGTCGGGCACGAAGTTCTCACGGTCGGCGGCCTGCCAGACGAGCGGCGAGACGGCCTCGACGTACTCGGCTCCCAGCTCGGCGTCGCCGGCCACCGGACGGGCCTTGAGCAGCGCCTGGAACTCCCAGGTCTTGGCCCAGCGCTGGTAGTAGGCGAGGTGCGAGCTGAGTGTGCGCACCAGCGGCCCGTTGCGGCCTTCGGGCCGCAGGTTGGCGTCGACGGGCCAGATGGTGCCCTCGACGGTGGTGTCGGAGCAGACCCGCATCATGTGCGCGGCCAGCCGGGTGGCGGCCTGCATGGCCGCGCTCTCCTGGGCGCCGTCGACGGGTTCCGCGACGAAGATGACGTCGACGTCGGAGACGTAGTTCAGCTCGTGGCCGCCACATTTGCCCATGGCGATGACGGCGAGCCGGCACTGTGCGGCGTCGGCGGGCGCGGCCGTACGGGCGATGGCGAGCGCGGACCGGAGCGTGGCGGTGGCCAGGTCGGCCAGCTCGGCGGCGGCCTCGGCGACGTCCGTCGTGCCGCACACGTCGCGGGCCGCTATGGACAGCAGGCACCGGCGGTAGGCGACGCGCAGGGCGTCCGGGTCGTCCGCGCCGGCCAGCTCCCGTTCGAACTCCGGCACCCCGGGGTGCAGGTCGGCCGCCTCGTACGTGACGAGGGCCTGCCAGTCCCGCGGGTGCCGGGCCAGGTGGTCGCCGAGGGCCTCGGACGCCCCGAGCACCCCGAGGAGCCGGTCCCGCAGGGGCTTCGCGGTGACCAGCGTGTCCAGCAGGATCTGCCGCTCGTCGGCCTCCTCGGCCTCGACGAGCCGGACCAGGCCGCGCAGCGCCAGATCGGGGTCGGCGGTGGCCCCGAGGGCTTCGAGGAGCACGGGGTCGGACCGTACGGAGGACAGATCGGCCAGATCGAGCAGCCGCTCGGCGGCGGACGGATCGGTGAAACCGTGCCGTAGCAGTCGGGTGAACGTGCTGCTCCTGCGCCCCGGCAACGTCGTCATTTCCGCGCTCTCCTGCTCGCCGCCCGACCCCCGCCCAGTCCTACGAGCTTAGACCGACCGATGAGTGCGGAGCAGGTGCGCAGTCTGCACTCGGTAGGCAGGATCGCTTTCAGGACCCGACCGGGAGGACCGAACCATGTCCGTATCCGAGCCAGTCGCCGAGCTGGACCCCCGCTACAGCAGCCCCGGCGCCGTCCCCGGTGTCTGGGCCGGCGCGGAGCGGCTGCTGTCCGAAGCCGAGCTGTACTGGCTGAGCACCGTCCGCCCCGACGGCCGCCCGCACGTCACGCCGCTGATCGGCGTCTGGTGGCAGGGCGCGCTGCACTTCTGCACCGGCGCCGAGGAGCGCAAGGCCCGCAATCTGGCGGCCAACGCCGAGGTCGTCGTCACCACCGGGTGCAACTCCTGGTCGGAGGGGCTCGACGTGGTGGTCGAGGGCCGGGCGGAGCGGGTGACCGACGAGGGCGCGCTGGCCCGGCTGGCGGAGGCGTGGGGGACGAAGTACGGCGCGGACTGGCACTTCGACGTGGCGGACGGCGCGTTCGTGGGCTCGCTGGGCAACCGGGCCGAGGTCTTCGCGGTGTCCCCGCGGACGGTGTTCGGCTTCGGCAAGGGCGACCCGTTCACGCAGACCCGGTGGCGCTTCACCTGAGCCCGGGCCTTGCGTGTGGATCCGCCCTGCTCCGGACCTCGGCGGATCCGGATACGGCGGATCCGGACCTCGGCGGATCCGGACCACGGGCGGGCCCGCCCGTGCCCCGGGCCGGGCCGGGTCGGGGCACGAGTCCCCCCGCGCCCCGGTCCGGTCGGGGCGCGGGCTCGCCCGTGCCCGGTCTCCCTCAGTCCGCCGGCAGGGTTCCGATGACCACGGTGGCGTACAGCTCGTCGGAGGTGACCACCCGGGGGACGAGCCCGCTGCCGCCCACGGCCTCCTCGGCCCGTTCGGCCTGGCGTTCGCTGGTCTCGACCAGCAGGCTGCCGCCCGGGGCGAGCCACCGCGGCGCCTCGGCGGCCACCCGGCGCATGACGTCGAGGCCGTCGCCGCCCCCGTCGAGGGCGACGAGCGGTTCGTGGACGCGCGCCTCGGCGGGCAGGAGGGCGACATCGCCGGTGGGTACGTACGGCACGTTGGCGAGGAGCACGTCGACGCGCCCGCGCAGGGAGTCGGGCAGGGGGGCGAAGAGGTCGCCCTCGTAGACCCGGCCCAGGCCGCCCACGTTGCGCCGCGCGCAGCGGACCGCGGCGGGCTCCACGTCACTGGCGTGGAGCTCGATCCCGTCCAGGGCGGCGGCGAGCGCGGCGCCCAGGGCGCCGGAACCACAGCAGAGGTCGACCACGACGGCCGGGCTCGGGGCGAGTTGCGCGGCCTGACGGATCAGGAACTCGGTGCGGCGACGGGGGACGAAGACGCCGGGGTCCACGGCGATGCGCAGGCCGCTGAACTCGGCCCAGCCGAGGACGTGTTCGAGGGGGTGGCCGGCCACCCGCCGTTCCACCATGGCGGCCAGTTCGACGGGGCCGGCCGCGGTGGCGGCGATCAGGTCCGCCTCGTCCTCGGCGAAGACGCAGCCGGCGGAGCGGAGGGAGGTGACGAGGGAGGAGAGAGCGAACGGTGACAGCGGGACGGACATGGAGCGGAGCCTTTCGGGAAACGCCGATGGGTGCTCCGCGACCGGTTACGTCCGGTCGGCCACGCGATCATGTGAGGCGGGCACCCAGCCTGATACAGCGGTAATGGGTCCCACCTCCTTCGGTACGTCCCCGTGCGGGGATGCGAAACACTACCGCAGCCGGGGCCGGTCCCGCCCGGTCTCAGCGCTTCCCGGGACGGTAGTCGTTGCCGCCGTCGAAGAAACGGTTGTGGACGGCGACCGACGTGTTCGCCGCCCTGATGTTGCGGATCTCCGCGCTGTGGTGGCGCTCGATCTCCTGGCCCTCGAAGTTGTCCGTACGCCCCCGCCGTTCCTTCAGCGTCAGCTTCACGACCAGTGTCACCACCGTGGCCAGCAACAGCCCCACCACCACGAAGACCTCGGTCATCGCCCCTCCCCCGTCCACGGCCGATGACTCGGCGACCGTACGGGCATTGTCGTCAAACCCGCAGGTCCGGTCCACCCCCTGCGGGCGTTCCGCCCGGGCAGCCCTGTCCCCCGGACGCTCCGGCCCCGGATAATGGCCCGCATGGAGCGCGCTGTGGGACTACGGGAACGCAAGAAGGAAGCCACCCGCCAGGCCGTGCACGAAGCGGCCTTGCGGCTGACCGTCGAGCACGGCTTCGACCAGCTCACGGTGGAGGCCGTGGCGGACGCGGCCGGGATCTCGCGCCGCACGTTCTCCAACTACTTCGCCGGCAAGGAGGACGCCCTCCTCCACGGCGAGGAGCAGCAGATCGGGGAGCTGGTCCGGGCCGTACGCGAGCGCCCCGCGGAGGAGGGAGCCTGGACGGCGCTGCGGGCGGCCATGACCCAGTTCGCGGAGCGCGTCGCACCTCCGGAACGCGAATGGGCCGTCCGCACCCGTCTCGCCATGCACCATCCCTCGCTCCTGGCCCGTCAGCTCGCCAACCACGCCGCACTGGAACGCGACTTGGCCGAGGCCGTGGCCGCCCGCACCACCCACTCGGCCGAACCGGTGCGTCCCCTGGTCCTGGCGGCTGCGTTCCTCTCCTCGCTGCGGATCGCGATGCGCATGTGGATCGAGGAGGACCTGGCCCGGGAGCCCATCGACGTGATCGACGAGATCCTGGACGAGATGGGGCGCAGCTTCGCCTGAGGCGCGCCTGAGGCGGGGGCGGCCCCAGAGCCGCGTCACCCCTCGGCGGCGTCCCGCTCCGGCGGCGTGAAGTCGATCTCCCCGGCAGGCAGGACCCGGACGGCGCGATCAGGGAAGTCGATGTGCCGGTAGATCTCGTTGTGATGGGCGATCGCCCGGTCCGCGGGGGCGAAGTCCGTCGGCTGGGAGCGGACCGACGTGGTGTGCCCGTCCGCCACCAGCACCAGGTCGTAGCCGTGGCTGAGGGCCTGACGGGCTGTCGTCTCCACGCAGTTCTCGGTGGCGAAGCCGGTGACCAGGACCTCCGTCACGCCGAGCCGGGTGAGCGTCTCGTCGAGACCGGTGTTCAGGAAGGCGTCCGCGCAGGCCTTCGTCACCACCGGCTCTCCGCTCCTCGGCGCCAGTGCGGGCAGGACCTCGCCGCACCCCCGCTGCTGGACCGTGATGACGGGGACGTTCGCGGCGCGCGCCCGTGAGCTGAGCCCCGCGATGGTTCCGACCGTGTGGTCGGCGCGGTGCATGAGGGGCTGCACGGCGTGCTGCATGTCGATGACGAGGAGCGCGGCGCGGTGCGGGGTCGGTGGCGGCATCGGCCTACCGTACTGGCCGTCCGCCGTGGCGAAGTACAGACCCCGGCCGTCGACGCGGCCGGCACCGCGACGGCCCCCGCCGGGCCGCAACCCCCGCCCCAGCACGAGCCCTTGCGCTTGTCCGGGCGCCACCTCGCTCGCAACTCCCCCGCTCCGAGCGCTCAACGGCGCGGGAACCGGGTGCGGATGGCATCGATGCAGGTGTCCCGGGACGTGGGGCCGCCGAACCGGAGCCGGTCGTAGGCGGTGAACGCCGGTTCCAGCGCGTCCAGTTCGTCGACCAGGGCGTGCAGTCGCCCATACCACCGCGCCGACCCCGCGTCGGGCTCGTTCTCCGAGGCGCTGATCGCGGCCGTCAGGTACTCCTTGCGCTGAATGGCGGCCGGCGTCACCGCGTGCAGGCACACGTACTGTCCGCTGAGATACGCGTTCCACTCCGCCTTCCCGGTGTCCGGGTCGGCCCACTGCGCGGTGAACCACGCTTCGAGCCGTTCCACGCCGCCGGCTTCGTCGGCGAGCGCGAACAGGTCGGCCGGCACCATCTCGGCCCCGTCGGAGCGCAGGTACCCGGGAAGCGGCAGGCGCCGTCCGAGCATCAGCCGGCGGACGGCGGCGACGTCGCGGCCATGGGCTTCGCACAGTTCTTCCAGGGTGACGAACTGGGCGTTGGTGTACGCGTCGTCGGCGTCGCTCATCGGATGATCGCCGTTGACCTCGCGAAACCGCTCGGCGAGCTGCTGCTTCAGGTCTGGCTCCGTCATCGGGGCGCCTCCGGCGCGTGCGGGTGCGGGCCTCTCCCGCACAGGGCTTCGCACGCTATCGGCGGGACGGTTCGGCGCTCACCGAACCGTCGACGACCCTCACCGCGGCGCCGGCCGTCCGCCGGAGGCCGGGGCGGGCCGCGGTCCGCCGGCGGACGGCCGCCCACCGACGGCCCAGGGGTCACCGGCCCCG
>NZ_SSBL01000002.1 GCF_004795105.1 Streptomyces sp. A0642
CGGCCCCGAGGGCACGTACCCACGCCTCAACGGCGCTGACCTGCGCCTACAGCACCGGCAGCAGCGCCTTCAGTTCGAAGGCGGTGACCTCGCTGCGGTACTCCTCCCACTCCTGCTTCTTGTTGCGCAGGAAGAAGTCGAAGACGTGCTCGCCGAGCGTCTCGGCGACCAGTTCGCTCTTCTCCATCAGCGCGATCGCCTCGCCGAGGTTCTGCGGCAGCGGCTCGATGCCCATCGCGCGGCGCTCCGCGTCGGAGAGGGCCCAGACGTCGTCGTCGGCACCCGCCGGGAGTTCGTACCCCTCCTCGATGCCCTTGAGACCCGCGGCGAGGAGCACCGCGTACGTCAGGTAGGGGTTGGCGCCGGAGTCGATGGAGCGGACCTCGACGCGGGCCGAGCCGGTCTTGCCCGGCTTGTACATCGGGACGCGGATGAGCGCGGAGCGGTTGTTGTGGCCCCAGCAGATGTACGAGGGGGCTTCGCCGCCGGCGCCCGCGGCGCGGGAGGAGCCGCCCCAGATGCGCTTGTAGGAGTTGACCCACTGGTTGGTGACGGCGGAGATCTCGGCGGCGTGCTTGAGCAGGCCCGCGATGAAGGAACGGCCGACCTTGGAGAGCTGGTACTCGGCGCCGGACTCGTAGAACGCGTTGCGGTCGCCCTCGAACAGGGAGAGGTGGGTGTGCATGCCCGAGCCGGGGTACTCCGAGAACGGCTTCGGCATGAAGGTGGCCTGCACGCCCTGCTCCAGCGCGACCTGCTTCATGACCAGGCGGAAGGTCATGATGTTGTCGGCGGTGGAGAGCGCGTCCGCGTACCGCAGGTCGATCTCCTGCTGCCCGGGGGCGCCCTCGTGGTGGCTGAACTCGACCGAGATGCCCATGGATTCGAGCATGGTGATCGCCTGGCGGCGGAAGTCCATGCCGACGTTCTGCGGGGTGTGGTCGAAGTAGCCGGAGCTGTCGGCGGGGGTGGGGCGGGTGCCGTCGACCGGCTTGTTCTTCAGCAGGAAGAACTCGATCTCCGGGTGGGTGTAGAACGTGAAGCCCAGGTCGGAGGTCTTGGCCAGGATGCGCTTGAGCACGTAGCGCGGGTCGGCGAAGGAGGGCGAGCCGTCGGGCATGAGGATGTCGCAGAACATGCGGGCCGTGCCGGGGGCCTCCGCACGCCAGGGCAGGATCTGGAACGTGCCCGGGTCCGGCTTGGCGATCATGTCGGACTCGTACACCCGGGCGAAGCCCTCGATGGCGGAGCCGTCGAAGCCGATGCCCTCGTCAAACGCCTGTTCCAGCTCCGCAGGAGCCACGGCCACGGACTTGAGGTAACCGAGCACATCGGTGAACCACAGCCGTACGAACCGGATGTCGCGCTCCTCAAGCGTCCTGAGGACGAATTCCTGCTGCTTGTCCATAGCCACATCCTTGCAGTTCAGACGGTCCGTGCACCACCGCCCGGGGTAAGGGGGAAAGTCCAGTATCACGACCCCGGATTTCACCCAGATTACGCACCCGGCGTGAGATGGAGCACTCGGCCACCCACTACGATCGTCGGCCATGGTGCGTAAGGGGTGCGGCGGCCTCGCGACTGCCCCGCGCGCACCGGTTCCCGACCCCGTTCCGTCCTCTCCTCGCCCCTTCGCAGAAGGACCCACGACATGAGCTTCGACCGCAGGACCCGCATAGAGCAGATGCGCAAGGCCGACCGGGCGCGTGACCGCCGTACCCGCGTGCTGGTCATAAGCCTCAGCGCCGTCGTCGTCGCAGGTCTCGTCAGCTTCGGCGCCTACACGCTGGTCGACAAGTCGCAGGCCTCGGCCGACCAGAAGGCGGCCGACGCCAAGAACGCCGAGCAGTCGGAGGCGGAGAAGAAGGAACTCGCCGACGGTCCGATCCGGGGCGAGAAGACGTGGGACGCGAAGAAGCTGACCCGCAACCACGTCACCGAGAACGTCACGTATCCGATGAAGCCGCCGGTCGGCGGTGACCACAGCCCCGTCTGGATGAACTGCGACGGCGAGGTATACGAAAAGGCGATTCCCGACATGAACGCCGTGCACGCGCTGGAGCACGGCTCGGTGTGGGTGACGTACACGGACAAGGCCTCGTCCGCCGACGTGGACAAGCTCGCCGAGCGGGTCGGGAAGACCCCGTACTCGTTGATGAGCCCGTACAAGGACCAGGCCGGCAGCATCATGCTGAGCGCCTGGGGCAAGCAGGTCACGGTGGACAGCGCCGATGACCGCCGGGTCGCGCAGTTCTTCGCGAAGTACGTGCAGGGCCCGCAGACGCCCGAGCCGGGCGCGGCGTGCACCGGCGGACGGGCGGCTCCGTGACGGGGACGACGGAGACGACGGAGACGACGGAGACGACGGAGACAGCGGAGGCCACGGACGCGACAGGGGGCACCGCCTCCGGGCGGACGCGGCGTGTCCGGTGGGCCGCCGGTTCCGCCGTCGCGCTCGCGCTGCTGTTCGCGGGCGCGGCGACCGTCGCCTCCGCGCGGGGCGAGGCGGACCCCCACCCGGCCGCCTCCGCCGCGCGGGTCCCGGAAACGGATTCCGCGGACGCCGGCTTCGCCCGTGACATGGCCGTCCACCATCAGCAGGCCGTGGAGATGTCGTTCATCGTGCGCGACCGCACCGACGACGAGGACGTGCGCCGGCTCGCGTACGACATCGCCAACACGCAGGCCAACCAGCGGGGCATGCTGCTCGGCTGGCTGGACCTGTGGGAGCTGCCGAAGGCGGCCCCCGGGCAGGAGCCGATGGCCTGGATGGAGGCGGGACGGCACGCGGGCCACGACATGGCCGGGATGCCGGGCATGGACGGCGGCGGGTACGAGGCCCACGACGGGTCCCTCATGCCCGGCATGGCGACCCGCACCGAACTCGAACAGCTCCGCCGGGCCGATGGCGAGCAGGCCGCGGTCCTGTACCTCCAGTTGATGACCGACCACCACAAGGGCGGTGTCGACATGGCCCGCGGCTGTGCGGACCTGTGCACGGTGACGGTGGAGAAGCGGCTGGCCCGGGGCATGGTCGACGGCCAGCGGTCCGAGCTGCGGGCCATGGCCGCGATGCTGTCGGAACGGGGCGCCGCGCCACGGTCCGGAAAGGCGTCCTGACGGAGGGGGCCGGGGCCGCGTGCGGCTCCGGCCGGGCCCTGGGGCTCTGCCCACCCCGCTCGATGGCGGGGCCGGATGCCCTGCGGACCGGCCGCCCCCTCACCCGGATGGGTGAGAGCGGTCGCGTGCCCCGAACCGGCCCGTGACGATGGGTGCGCTCGGGGTCGTACGGAAGTGCCCGTCGGCACGCAGGAGGAATTCCCCATGACCACCGCCAAGGACATCATGCACAGCGGCGCCACCTGGATCCCGGCGCACGAGACCCTCGACCGCGCCGCCCAGATGATGCGCGACCACGGAGTCGGGGCGCTGCCCATCTCGGAGAACGGCGGCCAGGACCGGATGGTCGGCATCCTCACGGACCGCGACATCGTCGTCGCGTGTGTGGCGGCGGGCCGGGACCCGTCGAAGGTGACCGCCGGCGACCTCGCGCAGGGCACCCCGCGCTGGATCGACGCGCAGGCCGGGGTGGACGAGGTGCTGGAGGAGATGCAGACCCACCGGATCCGCCGGCTGCCCGTGATCGAGAACAAGAAGCTGATCGGCATGATCAGCGAGGCCGATCTGGCTCAGCACCTTTCGGACGACCAGATCGCCGGCTGGGTGGAGAAGGTCTACTCCCGTAACTGACCGGTACGCCGTACGACCGGACGGCCTGCCGCCCCCGCCGCGCGGAGGGGGCGGGCCCTCACCCACCCCCATGCCCGACATGAGTAATGTGTCCGGTATGCCCGCTCAGCTTACCCGCCGCGCCGTGCTCGGCGCCTCGATCGCCCTCGCCGGTACGGGAGTTCTCGCCGACCGCGCCGCCGCGTCCGCCTCCGTCACGCATCATCCGTACCCCGCCGGCACCACCGTCCCGGAGGGGTACGTCTCCCCCGACGGGCCCGAGGTGGCCGCGGCCGAGCAGCGGCGGGGCGCCGGCCCCGAGCGCAGGGCCGCCCTGACCGCGACCCCGTCCCGGCTCGACCTGGGCGGCGGAATCGCCGTCAGCTCGTGGGCGTACGGGGACCGCCTCCCCGGCCGGGAGATCCGGGTCACCGCGGGTGACACGCTCGCGCTCACTCTCGCCAACCACCTGCCGGCCTCCACCTCCATGCACTGGCACGGGCTCGCCCTCCGCAACGACATGGACGGGGTGCCGGGGCTGACCCAGCGGGCCATCGGGGCGGGCACGGACTTCACGTACCGGTTCGCGGTACCCGACCCGGGCACGTACTGGCTCCACCCCCACTCGGGCGTCCAGCTGGACCGCGGGCTCTACGCCCCGCTGATCGTGGAGGACCCGAAGGAGCCCCTGTCGTACGACAAGGAGTGGGTCGTCGTCCTGGACGACTGGGTCGACGGGGTGGACGGCTCCACCCCCGACGCGGTGCTCCGGGAACTCACCGGGGGCAGTGGCCACGGCGGGCACGCGATGGCGGCGCCGCGCGCAGCCGATGCGGGCGGCGGTCCCTCGCGGATGCTGAGGGGCGCGACCAGTGAGCTGCTGGGCGGCGATGCCGGTGATGTGGACTATCCGTACTACCTGGTCAACGGCCGCGTGCCGGAGGACCCGTCCGCCTTCACGGCACGGCCGGGCGACCGCATCCGGCTGCGGATCATCAACGCGGGCGGCGACACCGCCTTCCGCGTCGCGCTCGGCGGCCACCGGATGACGGTGACGCACACCGACGGCTTCCCCGTCCGGCCCACCGGAACGGACGCCCTGCTGATCGCCATGGGCGAGCGGTACGACGTGCTGGTCACCGCCGGGGACGGGGTCTTCCCGCTGACCGCGCTCGCCGAGGGCAAGAACGCCTCGGCGATGGCCCTGCTGCGGACCGGGAGCGGGGCGGCGCCCGGCGCGTCCGTGCGGCCGAAGGAGCTGGACGGCCAACTGGTGACGGCCGGCCGGCTGTCCCCGGACCCCTCCGTGGCCCTGCCCGCCCGCAAGCCCGACCGCACGGTGATGATGCGGCTGACGGGTTCCATGGAGGCGTACGACTGGGCCTTCGACCGGAAGCCGTACACCGCCGACCAGCGCCACCCGGTGAAGGCCGGGGAGCGGGTCCGGCTGGAATTCCGCAATCCGACGGCCATGTGGCACCCCGTGCATCTGCACGGGCACACCTTCGCGCTGGCCGGCGGCGCGGCCGGGGCCCGTAAGGACACCGCGATCGTGCTGCCCCGGCAGACGCTGACCGTCGACCTCGACGCGGACAACCCGGGTCTGTGGATGCTCCACTGCCACAACCTGTACCACGCGGAGGCGGGCATGATGACGGTCCTCGGCTACCGCAGCTGAGTCCCTTCCGGGCGGGCCCAGCTGGGTGCCGGAGATCCTGGCCGGGCTCGCGGCGCGCGGCACGCACATCCGCGGTCCGCGGCGTTACCGACGCCCTCATAGCTCCGCTATGAGGGCGCTCCGGCGCCTTGCGGCTGCACGCATCGAGCGCCGCTCCCTGACCCGGCCAAGATCTCCGGCTCCCTCCCAGCCACTTTTCGCGCGGCCCGCCAGGACATCGCGTCAGTCAGACGATTACACTGGGCGGCGTGCCTCAACTACGCCTCGCACTGAATCAGATCGACTCGACCGTCGGCGATCTCGCCGGGAACACCGAGTCGATCCTCCACTGGACCCGGCACTCCGCCGAACAGGGCGCCCACCTGGTGGCGTTCCCCGAGATGGCGCTGACCGGCTACCCCGTCGAGGACCTGGCCCTGCGGTCATCCTTCGTCGAGGCATCGCGGGACGCGCTGCGTGCGCTCGCCGCCCGCCTGGACGCGGAGGGCTTCGGGGAGCTCCCGGTCGTCGTCGGCTACCTCGACCGCTCCGAGCACGCCGCGGCCCGCTACGGCCAGCCCGCGGGGTCGCCGCGGAACGCCGCCGCGGTACTGCACCGCGGGCGGATCGCGCTGAACTTCGCCAAGCACCACCTGCCGAACTACGGCGTCTTCGACGAGTTCCGGTACTTCGTGCCGGGCGACTCGATGCCCGTCGTGCGGGTGCACGGCATCGATGTGGCGCTCGCGATCTGCGAGGACCTCTGGCAGGACGGCGGCCGGGTGCCGGCCGCGCGCGCCGCCGGGGCAGGGCTGCTGCTGTCGATCAACGCCTCTCCGTACGAGCGGGACAAGGACGACACCCGGCTGGAGCTGGTCCGCAAGCGGGCCCAGGAGGCCGGCTGCACGACCGCGTACCTCGCGATGATCGGCGGCCAGGACGAGCTGGTCTTCGACGGCGACTCGATCGTCGTCGACCAGGACGGCGAAGTGATCGCCCGTGCTCCGCAGTTCGCCGAGGGCAGCGTGATCCTGGACCTCGACCTGCCGGCCGCCTCGCCCGAGGCGCCGTCCGGTGTGGTGAACGACGGGCTGCGGATCGACCACGTGGTCCTGTCCGAGGAGCCGCTGCCGGCGTACGAGGCGGAGCTGGCCGGAGGCTACGCCGACCGGCTCGACGACGACGAGGAGCTGTACTCGGCGCTCGTCGTGGGCCTTCGGGCGTACGCGGCGAAGAACGGCTTCAGCAGTGTGCTGGTCGGGCTCTCCGGCGGGATCGACTCGGCGCTGGTCGCGGCGATCGCCTGCGACGCGCTGGGCGCGCAGCACGTGTACGGCATCTCGATGCCGTCGAAGTACTCCTCGGACCACTCCAAGGACGACGCGGCCGAGCTGGCGCGGCGCACCGGGCTGAACTTCCGGACCGTACCGATCGAGCCGATGTTCGACGCGTACATGGGCTCGCTGGGGCTCAGCGGCCTCGCCGAGGAGAACCTGCAGTCGCGGCTGCGCGGCACGATGCTGATGGCCGTGTCCAACCAGGAGGGCCAGATCGTCCTGGCTCCGGGCAACAAGTCGGAGCTGGCGGTCGGTTACTCGACGCTGTACGGGGACTCCGTGGGCGCGTACGGGCCGATCAAGGACGTCTACAAGACATCGGTCTTCCGCCTGGCGAAGTGGCGCAACCGTGCCGCCGAGGAACGCGGGCAGACCCCGCCGATCCCGGAGGCCTCCATCACCAAGCCGCCGAGCGCGGAGCTGCGGCCCGGCCAGGTCGACACGGACTCACTGCCGGACTACGACGTCCTGGACCGGATCCTGGAGATGTACGTCGACCGGGACCAGGGCCTCGACAAGATCGTCGCGGCCGGGTTCGACGCGGCGCTGGTGGCGAAGACGCTGCGGATGGTGGACACCGCGGAGTACAAGCGCCGGCAGTACCCGCCGGGCACGAAGATCTCGCCCAAGGGCTTCGGCAAGGACCGGCGGCTGCCGATCACGAACCGCTGGCGCGAGTCCGGCTGACGCCGGGAACGAGGCGGTGACCGCGGGCCCGTCCGGCCGGGGATTCGTCCTCCCTCGCCGGCCGGGCCCGCTTTTCGGGTTCCCTGACCGTTCCGCCTCGCACGGGACTTGATTGCCCCTCACCTACCGTTCCCCGCACGTCACTTGTCGTGACGGACGCCGCGTGGAACGATGACCGCTCCGCGCCGAATCTGGTGTCGGGGGCGGTGGGCGTAGGGGCGCCCGCCCATGGCGGGGGGGGAGTCCAGCATGGCCATCAGGTTCGTGGGACTGTTCGCGAGCGACCCGGTCTACCAGGCGGCGCAGGCCCAACTCACCCTCTGCGACCGGCTTCCCGCCGCGGGCGACGCGGCCTGGGGATTGTGGCCGGCGCCCGCGACCCTGGGGACGACCCTGCTGGGCAAGCTGGGAGCCGTGCCCGGAGCCCACGTCATCGTGCACGGCTCCCAGAAGCGGATGCCGGTCGGTGGGACCCAGCTGATCGGGGTGCCGGCGGGAGAGCAGGAGCAGCACGACCTGACAGGGGAGACGGCGGGTTCGTTGCGGGCGTGGCTCGCGGCGCACCCCGGGGCGGCCCTCAGTATCGTGGTGAAGCTGACGACCAGCCCCAGGACCACCTTCGCGGGAACGATCGTCGAAATCCTCAACCACGAACTGTCGGCACACGCCGAGCCGTACGCCGACTTCCTGATCGCGGAGGCGGCCGCCCCGGGCACGGGTGTCGTAGGAACGGCCGACCAGCAGCACCAGGCCCTGGCCGCCGGCGATCCCCGGTACCAGTTGATCGGAGCGGTGTACGTGACGACCCATCTGGCGGCCGACCAGGCGCCGTGCTACCGCACCCGGATGGCGCAGGACACAGTGGCGAACGCGACGCTGCCGCCGGGCGTCTGACCGAAGAACGGTGAGGCGGCGCCGCGTCCCCGGGACAGGGGATCGGCGCCGCTTCCGTGTCCGCCCGCGTGGCGTGGCGCGCCGGGGTGGGCGCCACGGACGGGCGGCGGCCTCGGCGGTCGCGCGGCCGGCTCGATGTGACGGCGGTCGCGCGGCGGTTCAGTGGACGTCCGCTTCGGACTTCCTCGGGGCCGTCGTCGCCGCCCGGGCCACAATCCTCGACGGGGTGCGGTCGCGGTCGAGGACGCCCGCCGTGACGGCGATCGCCAGGCCCGCGACGGTCAGGGCCGCGCCCACCAGGGCCGGGGAGGTCCAGCCCCAGCCGGCCGCGATGGCCATGCCGCCCAGCCAGGCGCCGCCCGCGTTGGCCAGGTTGAAGGCGGAGTGGTTGGAGGCGGACGCCAGGGTCGGGGCGTCCTTGGCCTTGTTCATGACGAGCATCTGCAACGGCGTGGTCGTCATGAATCCGACCCCGCCCAGCAGCACCACCACCACCAGGGCCGCCCACTGCACCTGGGCGACGAAGGGGAAGGCCAGCAGGACGACGGCGAGGGCGCTCAGTGATCCGTACAGCGTGGGGCGCAGCGCCCGGTCCGTGAGCGGGCCCGCGGCGAGCGCGCCCAGGGTCATGCCGATGCCGAAGAGCGCCAGGACCAGCGTCACGGAGGATTCGCCGAAGCCCATCGCCTCGGTGGTCATCGCGGAGAGGTAGGAGTACACGGCGAAGACGCCGGCGAAGCCGAAGACGGCGGTGAGCAGGCCGAGCAGGACCTGGCGGTTGCGCAGGGCCCTCAGCTCGTGGCGGACGTGGCGGTGTGCCTCCGCCGGGATCCGGGGGACGAGGCGGGCGAGGGCGGCCATCGCGCAGAGGCCGATGGCGGCGACCACGAGGAAGGTGGCGCGCCAGCCGAGGTGCTGGCCGAGCAGGGTGGCGGCGGGGACGCCGACGACGTTGGCGATGGTCAGGCCGAGGAACATCGTCGCCACGGCCCGTGCCTGGCGCCCCTCGGCCGCCAGCCGGGTGGCGACGACCGCGCCGACACCGAAGAACGCGCCGTGGGGCAGGCCGGCCAGCAGCCGCCCGGCGATCAGCCAGCCGAAGTCGGGGGCGAGGGCGGAGGCGAGGTTGCCGACGGTGAAGAGCGCCATCAGCAGCAGGAGCATCCGCTTGCGCGGGATGCGTGAGCCGACGGCCGTGAGCAGCGGGGCGCCGACCACGACACCGATCGCGTACGCCGACACGAGGTAGCCCGCGGTGGGGACGGAGGTGCCCAGATCGTCCGCGACGTCGGGCAGGAGGCCCATCATCACGAATTCCGTAGTACCGATGCCGAAGGCGCTCACAGCGAGTGCGAGCAGAGCCAGAGGCATGAGGAGAGACCTTTCCGAAGTGGGCCCCCGCGCGCTCCGGCCGGACCCGGAGGGCCTGCGGGGAGCGGGAGGGGCAGGGGGGAACGCGGCCGTGCGTGCGCCGGCGCGGCCCGGCCGGGGCCGGATCGCACGGTGACGGACCGGCTTCCTCGCCGGCGGCCTTGTTCCCGTTCGGAACAAAGTCTCTCAGACGTTTGAGGCCCGGAGGTAAACGGGCCGTTGCGTCACAGTTTGACGCGGGCGGCGATCGGGAGGTGGTCGCTGTCCGTGGCCGGCAGCGTCCACGACGACATGGGCTCGACGCCCTTCACCATGATCTGGTCGATCCGGGCCATCGGGAACGAGGCGGGCCAGCTGAATCCGAAGCCGTCACCGGCCGCGCCCTGGGTGGAGCGCATCTGGGCGGTGACCCCGTTGAGCGAGCGGTCGTTCATGGTCCCGTTGAGATCGCCGAGCAGCGCGACCCGTTCCAGCGGTTCGTCGGAGATGGCCTCGCCGAGGGCGTCCGCGCTCTGGTCCCGCTGGTTGGCGGTGAATCCGGCGTGCAGCTTGACCCGTACGGAGGGCAGGTGCGCGACGTAGACGGCGAGCGGGCCCTCGGGGGTGGCGACGGTGGTCCGCATGGCGCGGACCCAGCCCATCTTGATGTCGACCGGGCGGGTGTCGCTGAGCGGGTACTTGCTCCAGACGCCGACGGTCCCCTGCACGGAGTGGTACCGGAAGCGGCCGGCGAGCGCCGACTCGTACGCCGCGACCTTGCCGCTGGGGAGCTCCTGGAGGGCGACGACGTCGGCGCCCGAACCGGCGACCTGCTGGGCGGTGCCGGCGGGGTCGGGATTGTCCGCGTTGACGTTGTGGGTGGCGACGGTGAGGTCGCCGCCCGTGCCCGACTTGTCGGTGAGCAGCCCGCCGAAGACGTTGAACCAGACGAGGACGGGCAGCAGCAGGGCCACCAGCGCGGTCGCCGAGCGGCGCACCAGGCCGAGGACCAGCAGCAGCGGGACGAAGACGGCGCACCACGGCAGGAACGTCTCGGTGAGGCTGCCCAGGTTGCCGATGGTGTTCGGGATCTGGGCGTGGAGGAGCATCACGAGGGTCAGCAGGACGGAGCAGCACGCCAGGACGATGCCCCGCCGCCAGATGCCGGGGTCCCTGGTCAGTCTGTCGCGCAGGTCCCGGAAGCGGGTTCCGGTGCGCTGCGGTCCCGCGCCGCCGTTCCCGGTGTCCGTCCTGTACGCCTGCACCATCGCGCTGTCCTCACTGCCTTGCCGTACACATCGCCGCGCCCCACGACCCTAGGGGATGCGCGCCGCCTTTCCGGCCGTCGGTGACGGCCGTTCTGCCACGAGGACGACGCGGGCGGTGCGGCGGGTTCCGGCCACAGGGGGTCTGTGGCGGCTTGTGACAGAACGCTCACACGCGCCCCGGGCCCGGGCGCGTCAGCACATGACCCGGTTTCACCGGATTCGGCGCCGGTCGTGGGCGGGCCCACTTCCCGGAGACGGCTCCGGGGTGTCACCATGGAACCGATCCGGGGACGCCGTCAGGGCGCCTCGAGATGACGAAGGAGCCGTTGGCAATGTCGCTTCAGGCTGCGCACAACCAGTCCCCCACCCCCGCGGGCGCCCCCGCCGACAGCAGCAAGGCGCTGTACGGCGGGAAGAGCAACCGCCGCGTCACCGTCCACGACATCGCCGCCGCCACCGCGCGCGGCGAGAAGTGGCCCATGCTCACCGCCTACGACGCGATGACCGCGTCCGTCTTCGACGAGGCCGGCATCCCGGTGATGCTCGTCGGCGACTCCATGGGCAACTGTCACCTCGGCTACGAGACCACCGTGCCCGTCACGATGGACGAGATCGCCATCCTGTCCGCCGCCGTCGTCCGGGGCACCAAGCGGGCCCTGATCGTCGCCGACCTGCCGTTCGGGGCCTATCAGGAAAGCCCCGTCCAGGCCCTGCGCAACGCCACCCGGCTCATCAAGGAGGCCGGGGTGGGTGCGGTCAAGCTGGAGGGCGGCGAGCGCAGCCACGAGCAGATCAAGCTCCTGGTCGACGCCGGCATCCCGGTGATGGCCCACATCGGCCTGACCCCGCAGTCCGTCAACGCGATGGGCTACCGCGTCCAGGGCCGCGGCGAGGAGGCCGCCCAGCAGATGCTGCGCGACGCCAAGGCGGTGCAGGACGCCGGCGCGTTCGCCGTCGTCCTCGAACTCGTACCGGCCGAGCTGGCCGCCGAGGTCACCCGCACCCTGCACATCCCGACCGTGGGCATCGGGGCCGGTCCCGACACCGACGCGCAGGTGCTCGTCTACACCGACATGGTCGGTCTGACCGGCGGCAAGGTGCCGCGCTTCACCAAGCAGTACGCCGACCTGCGGCAGATCCTCGGCGACGCCGCGAAGGCGTACGCGGACGAGGTCGTCGGCGGCACCTTCCCGGCACCGGAGCACACCTTCCACTAGGCATTCCGCCGGCCCGGTCACGGGACCCGACCGACCACTGCAGCACCACCGACAGCCCGCCGACTTCCCCCATCGGCGGGCTGTCGCCCTGCTGTCGGCGGCCTGTCGGTGCGTTGTCGGTGGCGGCTGGTCTGATGGTGGACATGACGCGAATCGACAAGAACCCCAGGAGCGGCACGAACGCCGTCGAGGTACGGGGGCTGGTCAAGCACTACGGCTCGACCAAAGCTCTGGACGGCGTGGACCTCGACGTGCGCGAGGGCACGGTCCTCGGCGTGCTCGGCCCCAACGGCGCCGGCAAGACGACCCTCGTACGGGTCCTGTCCACCCTGATCCAGCCCGACGCGGGGCACGCCGTCGTGGCGGGCTACGACGTGGTGAGGCAGCCCCGCGCGCTGCGCCGCACCATCGGCCTGACCGGGCAGTACGCCTCGGTCGACGAGAAGCTCTCCGGCTGGGAGAACCTCTACATGATCGGGCGGCTGCTCGACCTGCCGCGCAAGAAGGCCCGCTCGCGCGCCGACGAGCTGCTGGAGCGCTTCTCGCTCACGGACGCGGCGAAGAAGGCCGCGATGGAGTACTCCGGTGGTATGCGCCGCCGGCTGGATCTCGCCGCCTCCATGATCGGCAGCCCGGCCGTCCTCTATCTGGACGAGCCGACGACGGGGCTCGACCCCCGTACCCGCAACGAGGTCTGGGACGAGGTGCAGCGGATGGTCGCGGAGGGGGCGACCGTGCTGCTCACCACCCAGTACATGGAAGAGGCCGAACAGCTCGCCAACGAGCTCACCGTCATCGACAAGGGCAGGATCATCGCCCGTGGCGGCGTCGACGAGCTGAAGGCCAAGGTCGGCGGCCGCACCCTTCAGATCCGCCCCTCCGACCCCGCCGAGCTGGCCGCGATGGCCCAGGCGGTCAGGGAGGCCGGTCTGGACGGCGTGGCGGGCGCCCAGGCGGTCCCGGACGAGGGACTGCTGTACGTGCCGATCCTCAGCGACGAGCAGCTCACGGCCGTCATCGGTCTGCTCGGCACCCGGGGTTTCTCGCTGGCGCACGTCGCCACCGCGCTGCCCAGCCTCGACGAGGTGTTCCTCGCCATCACCGGCGACAAGGCCTCCGTCACCGACACGATCCCCGAGGAGGTCGCGGCATGAGCACGACGACTCTGACACCCGCCCCCGCCGACACGGCCGCGGCCGCCCCGGCCACGAAGGTCCACGACGAGGGCCGGATCGGTCTGCGGAACAACCTGCGCCACATCGGGGCGCTGGTGCGGCGCAATCTGCTCCAGATCAAGAAGGATCCGGAGTCGATGTTCGACGCGCTCCTGATGCCCGTCATCTTCACGCTGCTGTTCGTCTACGTCTTCGGCGGCTCGGTCGGCGGCAGCATGGGCGGCGGCCGGCAGGAGTACCTCAACTACCTGATTCCCGGCCTGATGGCGATGATGGGCATGAACATCGCCATGGCGGTCGGCTCCGGCGTCAACGACGACTTCCGCAAGGGAGTCATGGACCGGTTCCGTACGATGCCGATCGCCCGCTCCTCGGTGCTCATCGCGAAGATCGTGGTCGAGCTCGGGCGGATGATGGTCGCGACTCTCATCCTGCTGGCCATGGGCTTCGCCCTCGGCATGGAGCTGCAGGAGTCGGTGCTGGGGCTGATCGGGGCGATCGCCCTGTCGGCCGCGTTCGGCGCCGCGATCATGTGGATCTTCATCCTGCTCGGACTCACCATGAAGACCGCGCAGGCCGTCCAGGGGATGGGGATGCTCGTGCTGATGCCTCTCCAGTTCGGTTCCTCGATCTTCGCCCCGACGAAGACGATGCCCGGCTGGCTCCAGACCTTCACGGACTACAACCCGCTGTCCAACCTGGCCGACGCGGCCCGCGCCCTGATGATGGGCGGCCCGCTCGCCCACTCGGTCTGGGTGACGCTGGGCTGGACCGTGGTCATCACGGCGGTCATGGCCCCGCTCGCGGTGTCGAAGTTCCGCAAGAAGTCCTGACCCCAGCGGCGGTCAGCGCCTTTCGTCCGGGTCGAGCCGGAGCAGACCCCCCGCGAGCCCGGCAAGATCCGAACGAAAGGCGCTACGTCCTGCTCAGTTCCGGTACGCGTCGACGAGGGCGGTGGCCTCCTCCAGGGAGAGGCCGCCGCCCTCGGCGTACGCGGCCTCGTAGGCGGTGTCCCCGAGCACGGCGCGCACCAGCTCCTCGGCACGGGCGAAGTTCTCCCGCTCCATCGACGTCAGGAAATGTCCCGCCGGCAGCAGGGCCCGGCCGGCGGCCAGCAGCCGCGCACCGAGTTCCGCACCGCGCTCCGCACCGCGCTCCGCGCCGAGCCCGCCCAGCGCCCAGGCCGCGGTGACCAGGTGGATCACGGCCATCTGCGGCGCCACCATCTGCGTCAACGGGTCGCCCAGACGCAGCAGGGCCTGCCGGCAGCGGTCCAGCGCGTCCGCGTAGTTCCCGTCCTGGTTGTCCAGCCAGGCCAGGCCGCCCAGGACGAAGCCCTCGAAGATCGCCATCGTCTGGGACCTGAACTCTTCGAGCAGTTCGAAGAACTGCTCGCGCGCCTCCGTGATCCGGCCGCAGCGGCCCAGCCACAGGGCCAGGAACAGCCGGGCGGCCGGCCGCGCCTCGTGCCCCGCGTGCTGCTCGTCCGCGATCACCTGGCGCAGGATCACCTCGCCCTCCTCTCCGCGGCCGAGTTCGGTGAGGGCGGAGGCGTAGCGGGTGCGGAGCACGGACACCTGGGCCAGGGCGCCCAGCTTCTCCGCGTAGCCGATCGCGGCCTGGTAGTCCTCGGCCGCCTGCCGGTAGCCGCCCGTCTTCTCGTTCGCCTCGCCGCGTGAGGACAGGGCCTCGGCCATGCCCCAGTCGTCACCGAGGCGGCGGAAGAGCTCCAGGCTCTCGGCCGCGTCCTCGTGGGCGGCGCCCGCCCAGTCGGGGCGGTTGGCCAGCACGTTGGCGCGCATCTGGAGCGCCGCGGCGAGCTCCCACTCGAAGGCGAACTCCCGTGCGGCGCGAACCGTTTCGTCCAGCAGGTGCCGCAGGTCCGCGACTCCCCCGGTCAGCATGACGGCGAAGAACCAGAGCGAGGCGGGGCTCCGGCAGGTCTGGGGCTGACCGGCCCGGTAGGCGGAGGCGATTCCCCGCAGCCGCACCATGCTGGCCTCGTTCGTCCACTCGTCCATCGCGTGGTCCATGCTGACCAGCTGGATCAGCCCGACCTGGCGCCGCGCCTCCTGGAGCAGTTCGGGTCCCATGGGCGGGGGCGCGTCGGTGCAGCGTGCGTGGATCGAGGGTGCGGGCTCCACCGGCGGGGCGAACGGGTCGGGGCCGAGGGCCGCTGCGGCGTCGGCCCAGTGCAGGGCGTCGCTGCGCAGATCGCGGATCTGCCAGTACCAGGAGAGCGAGATCACCAGGCACAGGGCCTCCTGCTCGTCACGCGCGGCGACGGCGTGCCGCAGCGCGGTGCGCAGGTTCTCGTACTCGCGCTGGAACAGCTCGATGGCGGCGCGCTGTCCGGATCCGCGCAGCAGGGGGTCGGTGGTACGGGCCAGCTCCCGGAAGTACACGAGGTGCCGGCGTTCGGCGGTCTCCCGCTCCCCCGTCTCGTCGAGCCGCTCCGCGGCGTATTCGCCGACGGTCTCCAGCAGGCGGTAGCGCATCCCGCCGTCCGCCGCGGGTGCGGCGACGACCAGGGACTTGTCGACGAGGGAGCCGAGCAGCCCGGCGACCTCCCGCTCCTGCCGCGGGCCGTCCGCGCAGACCGCTTCGGCCGCTTCGAGGGTGCAGCCGCCGGCGAAGACGGACAGCCGGCGCAAGGTGGTGCGTTCGTCCTCGGTGAGGAGGTCCCAGGACCAGTCGACGACGGCCCGCAGGGTCTGCTGGCGCGGGAGGACGGTGCGGCTGCCGCTGGTCAGCAGCCGGAACCGGTCGTCGAGCCGGTCGGCGATCTGCTGCGGGGTGAGCATCCGCAGCCGGGCGGCGGCGAGTTCGATCGCGAGCGGCAGACCGTCCAGACGGCGGCAGATCTCGGCGACGGCGGCCGCCGTCGCCTCGTCGGCGTCGACGCGGAACCCCGGCAGGGCGGCGGCGCCCCGCTCGGCCAGCAGGCGCAGGGCCGTCGGCTCGGGCAGCGGCTCCACGGGCCGGACGAACTCGCCGGGTACGCCGAGGGGTTCGCGGCTGGTGGCGAGGACGGTGAGCTGCGGGCAGCGGGCCAGCAGATGGTCGGCGAGGGCCGCGGCCGCCTCGATCACATGCTCGCAGTTGTCCAGGAGCAGCAGCATGCGGCGACGCGAGCAGTGCTCGGTGAGCCGGGACAGCGGCTCACCCGCGCCCCGTTCGCCCGCACCCCGTTCGGCGGCCCGCAGTTCCTCGGCGCCCGCGCCGCGCAGCACGGTCTCGCGGGCGCCGAGCGCCCCGAGGACGGCTTCCGCCACCGCGTCGGGGTCGTCGACGGGCGCGAGTTCGGCCAGCCACACACCGTCCGGCCAGGACGCGGGATCCAAGGACTCCGCGGCCTCCTGGGAGAGGCGGGTCTTGCCGGCCCCGCCGGGCCCGAGCAGGGTGACCAGCCGGGCCCGGGAGAGGTCGCCGCGCAGCGCGTCGATGTCGTGCTCGCGTCCCACGAAACTGGTGAGCCGGGCCCGGAGGTTGCCCGGTCGGACGGCCGGGGCGGCGGGGCGGGGAACCGCCGGGGGCGCAGGGCGGGCCGGTTCCTGACGGAGCAGCTCGGCGTGGAGCGCGGTCAGCTCGGGCCCCGGGTCGGTGCCGAGCCGGTCGGCGAGTACGGTGCGCACCTCGTCGTACGCGGCCAGCGCCTGCGCCGCGCGTCCCGCGTCGCGCAGGGCCCGCAGCCGCAGTGCCTGGAGCGGTTCGTCGATGGGGTGCTCGTCGCAGAGGGCCGCCAGTTCCGGAAGCACCTCGTCGGCCCGGCCGAGCGCGAGCGCCGCGGTGAGCCGGGTCCGGCGGGCGTCGAGGCGGCGGGCGGTCCAGCGGGTGGCGACGGCGTGCCGGTCGGGGAGGTCGGCCAGCGCGGGTCCCCGCCAGAGGCCGAGAGCGTCGTCCAGGACGCTCAGGGCCTTCGTCGCATCGCCGGATTCCAGGGCGCGCGTCCCCTCCGCCGCGAGGCGTTCGAAGCGGTACAGGTCGACGCCGTCGGGTTCGGCGACCAGCCGGTAGCCACTGGAGTCCGAGGCGACCGCCGCATGGCCGAGCGCCCGTCGGAGCCGGCCCACGAGTGCCTGAAGGGCTCCGGGCGCGTCCGCGGGCGGGTCGCCGTCCCAGACCTCGTCGACGAGCACCGCGACGGGCACCGTCCGGCCGGTGCGCAGCGCGAGCACGGCGAGCAGGGCGCGCAGCCGCGCCCCGCCGAGGGCGACGGCCGTGCCGTCGTCGCGAAGTGCCTGGGTGGTGCCGAGGATGCCGTAGCGCACGCGCCCATTGTCCGTGACGGGACCGGGGTCATCCACAGCCGCCCGGCCGTACCCGCTCGCCCCGCCCTTATGCCTGCCCGTCATGGCTCCACCCTTCACGGAACCACCGGCCCGACGCGAGACGTTTTCCCCGTGTCGCCTGTACGGTCGGGGCTCGCCGCCCGCCCGCTCTCGCGGTCCCCGGAGTCCCCGCAGCCACAGGAGCCCGCCGATGACCTCCGCACCATCCCGTAGCGACCGGCGGATCAGCCCGGTCTTCCTCGGCATCGCCGCCGTCACGGCGGTGTCCGGCTGGGCGGTGTGGACGGACTTCGCCGAGCAGCCGGGTTTCGCCACGTTCCTGTTCGTCACCGCGGCCTGGGTCGTCTCTCTGTGTCTCCACGAGTACGCGCACGCGCGCACCGCGCTGCACAGCGGCGACATCTCCATCGGCGCCAAGGGCTATCTGACGCTGAACCCCCTGAAATACACGCACGCGCTGCTGAGCATCGTGCTGCCCGTGCTGTTCGTGATCATGGGCGGCATCGGTTTGCCAGGCGGCGCGGTGTTCATCGAACGGGGCCGGATCCGGGGCCGCTGGCGGCACAGCCTGATCTCGGCGGCGGGCCCGCTGACGAACGTCCTGTTCGCGCTCGTGTGCACCGCGCCGTTCTGGCTGGACGCACTGGACGGCGTCCCGGTCGCCTTCCGGTACGCGCTGGGATTCCTGGCACTGCTCCAGGTGACGGCCGCGATCCTCAACTCCGTGCCGGTGCCGGGGCTGGACGGCTACGGGGTGATCGAGCCGTGGCTCTCGCGCTCGTTCCGGCGCTCGGTGGAGCCGTTCGCGCCGTTCGGGCTGATCGCGGTCTTCGGCCTGCTGTGGGTCCCCGAGGTGAACGCGGCGTTCTTCGACGCGGTCGACGCGCTGCTGAGGTCGCTGGGCGTCAGCGAGTTCGACACGTACTGCGGCCTCGACGCCTACCGGTTCTGGCAGACGCCGAATCCGGTCTGCGCGGTGGACGGGTAGGCGCCCGCCCTACGCCTGGGTGTCCGCGATGCGCTGCCGGCGTACGTAGTACCAGGCCATGTTCGACGAGAGCCCGACGAGCAGCACCCAGACGATGCCGAGGAGCCAGCTGCCCTGTACGAAGGAGATCACGGCCGCTGCGACGGCGAGGACGCAGAGGGCGATGGCGTAGAGAGCGAGGCGGGGCATGGGGGTGGCTCCTGTCGGGGGATGATGCGCGGTCCCGTCCAGTGTCCCCCATGCCCCCGCCGGCCGGGATCAGGGTGGGGCCGGCTCAGACGTCCGTGGCGCGCAGTCCGGCGTGTGCCTTGTAGCGGCGGTTGACCGAGATCAGGTTGGCGACGAGCGACTCGACCTGGTGGGCGTTGCGCAGCCGGCCCGCGAAGATGCCGCGCATCCCCGCGATCCGGCCGGCCAGTGCCTGGACGATGTCGGTGTCGGCGCGGGCCTCGCCCAGCACCAGCACGTCGGTGTCGATCTCCTCGATCGACTCGTCCTGGAGCAGGACGGCCGAGAGGTGGTGGAACGCGGCGGTGACGCGGGACTCCGGCAGCAGGGCGGCGGCCTGCTCGGCGGCGCTGCCCTCCTCGGGCTTCAGGGCGTAGGCGCCCTTCTTGTCGAAACCGAGCGGGTTGACGCAGTCGATGACGAGCTTGCCGGCGAGCTCGTCGCGCAGGGACTCCAGGGTCTTCGCGTGTCCGTCCCACGGCACGGCGACGATCACGACGTCGCTGTCGCGCGCGCAGGCGGCGTTGTCCGCACCGCGGACGCCGTGTCCCAGCTCGTCGGCGGCGGCCTGGGCGCGGTCCGCCGCACGGGAGCCGATGATCACGGACTGTCCGGCGCGGGCGAACCGGTAGGCGAGTCCGCGGCCCTGCGGTCCGGTGCCGCCGAGGACGCCGATGGTCAGGCCGGACACGTCGGGGAGGTCCCAGGGGTCCTTGGCGGGGGGCTTGGGGGCGCTGCCGCTGGCATTCGTAGTCATGGCCCCGACACTACTGCCAGGTACGGCGCCGGGACGCTCTGTCCCCGGCCAGGGGGCGGCCCGCGCGCGGGGCCTCGTACGGATGGTTCTGTCCCGTTCGCCGGTGCGGGTTCCCGGTGTGGTGCATGATGCCGGGCCATGGATGCCGTACGTGTGGCGCTGCTGCGTGAGGTGCTGGCCGGGACCCAGTGGCCGACGGCCACGCGGCAGTTCGCCGCGGCCCTGCGCTCGTCCGTCGTGCCGCACGGCGGCGGGCTGCTGCTGGTGGGGACCGAGGTGTACGAGCCCTGGCACCTGGCGGCCCATCTGGTCGACGAGTCCGCCTGGTCGGGGCTGCCGGAACTGACGCCGACCCTGGTGCGCCACCGGGTGGAGCCGGGCGACCCGGCGCACCTCGCGGTGGGGCTCGGCCGGATCGAGGCGGCCGGGCGGGGCGAGACGCTGCTCGTGGTGGTGCCGGAGCGGCCCGGCGAGGGGCTCCTGGAGCGGGTGCACGACGCCCGCCGGGCAGGGGCGACCGTCCTCTCCCTGGACACCGGTGATCCGGAGGTGCGGGGGCTCGCCCATGAGGCGCTGTCCGTGACGGGCGGCGACGACGTGGACCTCGACACGGTCCAGCACCTGGTCAGCGCGGCGGCAGGGGAGAACGGCGCGCCCGTGCAGCGCGGCCGGCGGCGGTTCCGGGACCGGCTCTCCCGGCTCGCCGACCAGCTGACCGCACCGCCGCCGGCCCGGTGGTGACCGGCAGCACCGTCGGGCCGGCCGACCCGTAGCGGCCCGGCGCGCTCCGGCGGCGGGACGGGGTGCCGGGGTGCGGCAGTGCGGGGCGCGGGGTGCGGCAGTGCGGGGCGCGGGGGCCCCGCGAGCCCCGCGAGGGCCCCTCCGAAATCCGGTTGCACCGGGCACGCACCGGACGGACCATGGCTCCTCGTGACCTCCCGCCCCTCCCTCGCCGCCCGGCTGGCCGCGCTGCTCCCCGATCTCTCACCCTGGCGTTCCTCGGCGGACTTCCGCCTGCTGTGGGTGCAGGGGCTCGTCACCTACTTCGGCAGTTTCATGGCGCTGGTCGCGCTGCCCCTCCAGATCAAGGACCTCACCGGGTCCCCGCTCGCCGTCGGCGCGATGGGAGCGGTCGAGCTGGTACCCCTGGTCGTGTGCGGGCTGTACGGCGGTGCGCTCGCCGATGCGGTGGACCGCCGCAAGGTCATCCTGGGCACCGAGGCGGGGCTGGGGCTGCTCGCACTCGTCCTCCTGGTGAACGCGGCCCTGCCCGATCCGATGCTGTGGCCGCTCTACGGGGTGGCCGGCGGGGTCTCGGCTCTCGCCGGGCTCCAGCGGCCCGCGCTGGACTCGCTGATGGCCCGCATCGTGCCGCACGAGCAGCTGGGCGCCGCCGCCGCGCTGAACTCGCTGCGCTGGCAGGCCGGCGCGATCATGGGCCCGGCGCTGGCGGGCCTGGTGGTGGCCTACGCCGGTCACGCCACGGCGTACGCGGTCACGGTGGCCACGTTCGCCGTCTCCGTCCTGCTCTGCCGACGGCTCGCGCCGGCGCCGCCCGCGGAGAAGGGCATGAGGCCGTCCCTGCGGGGCATCGCGGAAGGCGCGCGGTACGCGTGGAGCCGCCCGGTGCTGCTGGGGACGTACGCGATCGACATGGCGGCGATGTTCTTCGCCTTCCCGAACACCATCTTCCCGTTCCTCGCCGACGAACTGGACGCCGCATGGTCGCTGGGGCTGATGTATGCGGCGGGCTCGGTCGGGTCACTCGTCCTCGGCCTGACCAGCGGCTGGACCGCGCGGGTACGCCGGCACGGGCTGTTCGTGGTGTCCGGAGCGGCCGTATGGGGGCTGGCCATCGCGGCGGCCGGCTGGTTCGACGACGTCTGGCCGGTGCTGATCTGCCTGACGGTCGCCGGAGCGGGCGACATGCTCAGCGGCCTCGGCCGCTCCACCATCTGGAACCAGACGATCCCGGAGGAGCTGCGGGGCCGGCTGGCGGGCATCGAGGTGCTCTCGTACAGCGTCGGCCCGCAACTGGGCCAGGTGCGGGCCGGCGGCATGGCCGGGTGGACGGGGACCCGGACCGCGATCTGGAGCGGAGGCGTGGCCTGCGTCGCCTCGGTGGCGCTGCTGGCGGCGGCCCTCCCGAAGCTCCTCACGTACGACTCCGGGACGGACGAGGACGCACTGCGCAGGCGGGCACAGAGCGAGGAGGCCCTGAGGGCGGCGTCGCCGACGGGCTGAGAGCGGGCGCGGGCCGAGGCCGGGGCGAACGGGCCCCCGGCCCCCGCCCTCAACCGCCCTCAGCCGCCCGGGTTCTCGTCCGGGTCCGGGCGGTCGTGCCACTTGGGGTCGGTCTCCCACTCCAGATTCCGCTCCTGCGCGGTCTCCATCGCGTGCTGCGCCTGCTGGCGGGAGGCGTACGGGCCGAAGCGGTCCTTGGCCGGGCACTCGGGGCCCTCCTCGACCTTCTTGTGCTCCAGGCAGTAGAACCACTCGCCCGGCTTGCCGACCGTGCGCTTCTTGAACAGGGCCATCACCGGCTCCTTTCCTCGCTGCCATGGTGCCCCAGACACAGGCTTTAGACTCGCTGGCATGTCTGGCCAGTCGCTGCTCGTACCAGGGGAGCTCACTCCCGTCCGTTCCGTGCCCGGAAACATCCGGCGCCCCGAGTATGTGGGCAAGCCCGCCCCGACGCCGTACAGCGGCCCGGAGGTCCAGGACGCCGACACCGTCGAGCGCATGCGTATCGCGGGACGCATCGCCGCCCAGGCCATGGCCGAGGCCGCGAAGCACATCGCCCCGGGTGTCACGACGGACGAACTGGACCGGGTCGCCCATGAGTTCATGTGCGACCACGGCGCGTACCCGTCGACGCTGGGGTACCGGGGCTTCCCCAAGTCGCTCTGCACCTCGCTCAACGAGGTGATCTGCCACGGCATCCCCGACTCCACCGTGCTGCGCGACGGCGACATCGTGAACCTCGACGTGACGGCGTACATCAACGGGGTGCACGGCGACAACAACGCCACCTACCTCTGCGGCGACGTGGACGAGGAGTCGCGGCTGCTCGTGGAGCGCACCGAGGAGTCGCTGAACCGGGCGATCAAGGCGGTGCGGCCGGGCCGCCAGGTCAACGTCATCGGGCGCGTCATCGAGTCGTACGCGAAGCGCTTCGGATACGGGGTGGTGCGGGACTTCACGGGGCACGGGATCAACTCCTCGTTCCACTCGGGGCTGATCATTCCGCACTACGACAGCCCGCACGCCACCACCGTGATGCAGCCCGGCATGACGTTCACCATCGAGCCGATGCTGACGCTCGGGTCCCACGACTACGACATGTGGGACGACGGCTGGACCGTGGTCACCAAGGACCGCAAGCGCACCGCGCAGTTCGAGCACACGCTCGTGGTGACGGAGACGGGCGCGGACATCCTCACGCTTCCGTAGCCTGGCCGCGCCCACCCGTTCCACGGCCGCCCCTTCCGGGGCGGCCGTTTCCGTCGGGCGGGCTACCCGTGGACGGCCAGCACCACCCGGCCGCCGATCTCCACCGAGCCGTCCGGCGCCGGCGCCGTGAGGATCTGGGAGCCGCGGCCCTGCCTGATGTTGAGCGCCCGGCCCAGCTGAGCGCTGAGCAGCAGGGCCGCCGCCCCCGTCGCCTCGTCCTCCGCGATACCCCCGGAGCGGCTGACGCCGCGCTCATCGAACCTGCGGGGAAACGCCCGCGCCCGCACCCGGCCCGCGGCCTCGTCCTCCCAGGCCCAGGCGTAGAGCCAGCCCTCGCCGGGCGGCGGGGCGGGCAGCGCCTCGACCTCGGCGACCGTCCCGAACTGCTGAAGCGTCCGCGGCGGCGCCCACTCGGGGCGGCCCGCGATCCAGCTGAACTCCCCGTCCTGGCGGGCGAAGACCTCCCCCACCCCCAGCTCCAGGATCTCCAGATCGAGCAGCCAGGCGGCGCCGACCACGGGATGCCCGGCGAACGGCAGGCGGAGATCCGGGGTGTAGATGTCCAGGTGGCCGCGCTCGGGATCGTCCACGAACACGGTCTCGCTGAAGCCGAGCTTCCGGGCGAGCGCCTGCCGGGTGTCGTCGCCGGGGTAGTGGTGGCCTTCGCGTACGACGCCGAGGGCGTTGCCGTGCCGGCCGTCGGGGCCGCAGAACACGCGCAGGACGTCGATGCCGGCGGGTACGTCGTAATCATTCACGCCCGCATTCAAACACCGGGGCCGGACGACAGGGCCTCTTGACCATTGCTTGACCTTTTGTGGGTTCGCTCATGGGTCGACCGTGATCCTTCCGTTCCTGTGCGTCCGCAGTGAGAGCTGAATCACTGCATGGGTGGGTACGAGCTAGGTAAGCCTCGGTTAAGTTAGGTCCGCCTCACCCGCCTTTGTCCGGCCCTTTTCTCACTTTCTCCTTCGTTCTCAAGTGGAGCCCGCATGCGAGCCGTTCGTTTCTCCGTCGTCACCGCTGCCGCCACCGTGGCCGCCCTGACCGCTGTCACGGGCTGCGCCGAGAAGAGCGACGGCAAGGGCGAGGGGGCCGTTCAGGTCGTCGCCAAGGACGACGCCTGCGAGGTCTCGAAGAAGGAGTTGCCGGCCGGCCACGTCGAGCTGGCCGTGGAGAACAAGGGCTCCAAGGTGACCGAGGTCTACGTCCTGTTCCCGGACGACCGCATCGTCGCCGAGCGCGAGAACATCGGCCCGGGCACCAAGGCCACCATCACCGCCGAGATCAAGGCCGGTTCGTACGAGATCGCCTGCAAGCCCGGCATGAAGGGCCACGGCATCCGGCAGAAGATCGAGGTCAGCGGCGGCAAGGCGGCCAAGCGCAGCCCGGAGATGGACCAGGCCGTCGCCGCCTACCGCACGTACGTCCAGGCGCAGGCCGACGAGACGCTGCCGAAGGTCAAGGTCTTCACGGACGCCGTCGCCGCCGGTGACGTCGAGGCCGCGAAGAAGGCCTACGCCGACTCCCGTATCGGCTGGGAGCGCACCGAGCCGGTCGCGGAGTCCTTCGGCGACATCGACCCGAAGGTCGACGTCCGCGAGGACGGCCTGGAGGACGGTCAGAAGTGGACCGGCTGGCACCGTCTGGAGAAGGCGCTGTGGCAGGACAAGAAGCTGGGCGCCGAGGAGAAGGCGCTGGCGCCCACCCTGTACAAGGACCTGCTCGACTGGCAGAAGCGGGTCGGCACGGCGGAGATCACCCCGACCTCGATGGCCAACGGCGCCAAGGAACTCCTCGACGAGGTCGCGACCGGCAAGGTCACCGGTGAGGAGGAGCGCTACAGCCACACCGACCTGGTCGACTTCAAGGCCAACGTCGAGGGCGCGGAGAAGTCCTACGCGCTGCTCAAGCCGATCGCCACGAAGAACGACGCGGCGCTGACCTCCACCCTGGACAAGCGGTTCGCGGAGCTGAACACGCTGCTGGACAAGTACCGCACCGACAAGAGCTCCTACGTGTTCACCTCGTACGAGAAGGTCGGCAAGGCGGACCGCAAGGAGCTGTCGGACGCGGTCAACGCGCTGGCCGAGCCGCTGTCGCGGCTCGCCGCCGCGGTGACGAAGTAACCGGCCGGAAAGGGGCTCCAGCCATGTCCGAGCAGAACCGCAAGACATCCGACGCCGACGCCGTGACCCCGGGCGGCGCCCCCTCACGGCGGGCCCTGCTCGGCTGGGGCGGCGCCGGGCTCGCGCTCGGCGCGGTGGCGGCCGGCAGCGCCGTGGCCGCGGTGCGTTCCGGGGACACCGCCGTGACGGCCGCGGACAGCGGTGCGGCGGTGCCGTTCCACGGTGCGCACCAGGCCGGGATCGCCACGGCCGTCCAGGACCGGCTGCACTTCGCGGCGTTCGACGTGACGACGAAGGACCGCGCGGAGCTGGTCGCGCTGCTCAAGGAGTGGACCCGGGCGGCCGAGCGGATGACGGCCGGCCACGCCGTCGGCGAAGGCGCCTACGGCGGCCCGGCCGAGGCCCCGCCGGACGACACCGGTGAGGCCCTGGGACTCAAGCCGTCCCGGCTGACGCTGACGATCGGCTTCGGCCCCTCGCTCTTCGCCAAGGGGCGGTTCGGTCTGGAGGACCGTCGCCCCGAGGCGCTCGTCGACCTGCCGAAGTTCCCCGGCGACAATCTCGACAAGGCCCGCAGCGGCGGCGACCTGTGCGTCCAGGCGTGTGCGGACGACCCGCAGGTCGCGGTGCACGCCATCCGCAACCTCGCCAGGATCGGCATGGGCCGCACCGCGATCCGCTGGTCGCAGCTGGGCTTCGGCAAGACGTCCTCGACGACGCCCGACGCCCAGACCCCGCGCAACATGATGGGTTTCAAGGACGGCACCCGGAACATCTCCGGCACCGACACCGCCGCCCTCGACCGGCATGTGTGGGCCGGCGCGGAGGACGGCCCCGGCTGGATGGCCGGAGGGTCGTACCTGGTGGCCCGGCGCATCCGGATGCACATCGAGACCTGGGACCGGACCGGACTCCAGGAGCAGGAGGACGTCTTCGGCCGCGACAAGGGCGAGGGCGCCCCCGTCGGCAAGGCGAAGGAGCGGGACGAGCCGTTCCTGAAGGCGATGCTGCCGACCGCGCACGTACGGCTCGCGCACCCCGACACCAATGACGGGGCGACGATCCTGCGGCGCGGCTACTCCTTCACCGACGGGACGGACGGCCTGGGCCGGCTCGACGCCGGGCTGTTCTTCCTCGCGTACCAGCGCGACACCCGCAAGGCGTTCATTCCGCTGCAGCGACGCCTGGCGGCACACGACGCACTCAACGAGTACATCCAGCACGTGGGTTCGGCGCACTTCGCCGTCCCGCCGGGCGTCCGCGACAAGGACGACTGGTGGGGCCGGGCGCTGTTCTCGTAACGGGACTCGAAGCGGAAAGGGAACCGAAACGTGTTCAGTAACTTCCTGATCGGCCTGCGCGAGGGCCTCGAGGCCAGCCTGGTCGTCTGCATTCTCATCGCGTACCTGGTGAAGACCGGCAACCGGCACAAGCTGCTGCCGATCTGGACCGGTGTCGGCATCGCGGTCGTCGTCAGTCTGGCCTTCGGCGCCGGCCTCGAATTCGGTTCGCAGGAGATGACGTTCAAGGCCCAGGAGGCGCTGGGCGGTTCGCTGTCGATCCTCTCGGTCGGCCTGGTGACCTGGATGGTCTTCTGGATGCGGCGCACCGCGCGGCATCTCAAGGCGGAGCTGCACGGAAAGCTCGACGCGGCGCTCGCGATGGGCACCGGCGCCCTGGTCGCCACGGCACTGCTCGCCGTGGGCCGTGAGGGGCTGGAGACCTCGCTGTTCGTCTGGCGTGCGGTGCACGCCGCGGACGACGGCTGGCATCCCATGATCGGCGCGCTGCTCGGCATCCTCACCGCCGTGGTGCTGGGGTGGCTGTTCTACCGCGGGGCGTTGAGGATCAACCTGGCGAAGTTCTTCACCTGGACCGGCGGCATGCTGGTGGTCGTCGCGGCGGGCGTGCTCGCGTACGGCGTCCACGACCTGCAGGAGGCCGAGTTCATCGGCGGTCTGCGCGACCGGGCGTTCGACATCAGCGCCACGATCCCGCCGGACAGCTGGTACGGCACGCTGCTGAAGGGGACGTTCAACTTCCAGCCGGATCCGACCGTTCTGCAGATCACGGTGTGGGCGCTGTATCTGATCCCCACCCTCGCGCTGTTCCTCGCCCCGGTAGGGTTCGGACGGTCAGAGGGCCCTGCGGTGGGGGCGACGGATCAGAAGGCGCGGAAAGCAACGGATGAGAAGCCTGAGGCCGGTTCGGCCGGCGACGGTGCTCGCGGCAGTGACGATGCTGAGTATGACGGCGAGCGGGTGCGTGACGGTGCACGGCGAGCTGGAAGTCGTCCCGGCGGCGACGCGGTCTGAGGCCGCGCGGGCGCTGGCGGACTTCACCAGCGCGTACAACGCGGCGGACAAGGCCTACGATCCCGCGCTGGACGCGGACCAGGTCACCGGTGCGCTGGGCGCGATCAACCAGGCGGGTCTGCGGGCCCGGCAGAAGAACAACCCGCAGGGCAACGCGAACCACCGGCCGCTGGAACTGACCGACACGCACTACGTCATCCCGAAGAAGGCCGGGTGGCCGAGGTGGTTCCTCGCGGACACGGACTCCAACCGTGATCAGGACGGCGGGAAGCAGGACACCCGCTGGCTGTTCGCGTTCCTCAAGTCCGGTCCCGACGCCGGGTGGAAGGCCGCCTACCTGTCGGTCGTCACCCCGCCCCAGCTCCCCGACTTCGTGAAGGACGGCGAGGGGCGGGCCACACCGGTGCCCGCCGACAGCGGCGGACTCGCGGTGGCCCCGGAGGACTTGGGCGCCCAGTACACGCAGTACCTCCAGAAGGGCACGCCGGACGTGTTCGCCCCGGGAACGTCCACCTCGCTCTGGCGCACCACGCGCCTGAACACCCGGCGGGCCGGGTTCTCGTACCAGTACGTCGACCAGCCACTGAACAGCGGGGCGTTCGGGCCGCTCGGAGTGGAGACGGCCGACGGTGGCGCGCTCGTCTTCTTCAGCAGCAAGCACTTCGAGCAGCAGACCGCCGCGCAGGGTCTGCGGCCGGCGGTCTCCCGGGACGTCGCGGCGCTGATGACGGGCGAGGTACGGACCACGCTCACGAAGGAGCGGGTCTCCAGCCAGCTGGTGTACGTGCCGAAGAAGGGCGCCGGCACCGGCAAGGTGATCATGCTGAACCGGGTGCCGGGCCTGACGGCGGCGAAGGGTTCCTGAGGGCTTCCGTCCGCCCGGCGGACTTCTCGGGCGGCCGTCCGAGGGCTCTCCCCGCGGTGGGGGGCCCTCGCCGGTCCGCGTCCCGGTTACCGGCTCAGCGGCCAGGCCACCGACTCGTGGTCGACGTCGCTCTGCTCCGCGGATCCCACGAAACGCGCGCACGCGTCCGTCAGCGTCTCCAGCAGGGTCAGCGGGTCGGGCAGCGGATTCTCCGGGCCGCGCACCCAGCTGACGTCCAGCTCACCGGGGAGCTTGGCCGGCGGCAGCAGCACATAGCTGCCCCGGCAGTGCCACCGGAGCCCGGGGTGCTCGTCCATCGTCTCGGGGTGGCAGTCCAGCTCGCACGGCCACCACTCGTCCTCGTCCTCCGGCGTGCCGCGCGTCGCGGTGAAGAAGAGCATCCGGTCGTCGCCGGACGTGGCCACCGGGCCCACGTCGATCCCGGCGGCGAGGAGCCGCTCCAGCGCCTGCGTGCCGGCCGACAGCGGGACGTCGAGGACGTCATGGATCAGGCCGGTCGCCGTGATGAAGTTGGCGTGCGGCTGGCTGCCGGCCCAGCGCTCGATCTGGGCGCGGTCCGTCGTGGACTGCGTCTGCCAGGCGAAGGAGAGGGGGTGCCTGGCGGGGGTGGGACATCCGACGCGTTCACACGAACATCGGTAACCGACGGGGTGGGCGGCGGGCGCGATCGGCATCCCGGCCTCGGCGACCGCCAGGAGCAGCTCCACTCGCGCGGTGCCGTCGGCATCACCCTGCTGCGGCTTGGGCCGTCGGCGCAGCCAGTGGGAAATCCTGCTCTCTGAGCCGCGAGCACGGCTGAAATCGGTGCCCATCTATCCCCTTACCTCAAGCGTTGCCCCTGCCCATGGTCCCACCATCCTGCGCTCGGGGTGGCCAGAGTCCTGAAGCGGGGTACCGTGACCGATGACCCGACGTGTCCGTTATCGCACTTATTGCCAGGAAATGGCGGGCGAATGTGCGGTGATCGGAGGCCCGGAAGGGGGTGTCCCCCACCCTCAGGGGCGACGGGCCGGTCACACGTCACACAGCTGTACGGAACCACCCGATCGGTCCACTGTGCCCGCGGCCCCGGACGGCGCACCATGGGCTCACGCACACACCCGTGCGACGCACCGGCCGCAGCGGCCACCAATGCCGCCGCGACGATTCGTGAGGAGCCCTCGTTGCCTCGTGAAGCCACACCCCGCCGCTACCTGATGTGCCCCCCGACGCACTTCAAGGTGACGTATTCCATCAACCCGTGGATGGACCCCACCAAACCCGTCGACCTCCCGCTGGCGCAGACCCAGTGGGAGGACCTGCGCGACCGCTACCGTGCCTTCGGCCACACCGTCGAGCTGCTCACGCCCGACCCGGACCTGCCGGACATGGTCTTCGCCGCCAACGGGGCCACCGTCGTCGACGGCCGGGTCCTGGGGGCCCGGTTCGCGTACCAGGAACGGTTCCCGGAAGCGGCCGCCCACCGCGACTGGTTCCACGGCCACGGCTTCACCGAGATCCAGGAGCCCGCCCACGTCAACGAGGGCGAGGGCGATTTCGCGGTCACCTCCTCGTACGTGCTGGCGGGGCGCGGCTTCCGGTCCAGCCCGCTCTCGCACGGCGAGGCGCAGGAGTTCTTCGGGCGGCCGGTGATCGGGCTGGATCTGGTCGACCCGCGCTACTACCACCTGGACACGGCGCTGAGCGTCCTCGACGAAGCGGCCGGCGAGATCATGTACTACCCGGGCGCCTTCTCACCGGGCAGCCGGGCCGTGCTGGCACGTCTCTTCCCGGACGCGCTGATCGCCGACGAGGCGGACGCCGCCGCACTCGGGCTGAACGCGGTGAGCGACGGACTCCACGTCCTGCTGCCGCAGGCCGCCACGGGCCTGTTCGACCCACTGCGCGAGCGCGGCTTCGAGCCCGTCCCGATGGATCTCGGGGAACTGCTCAAGGGCGGCGGCAGCGTGAAGTGCTGCACGCAGGAGCTGCGGCCTTAGGGCGTGTTTTGAAAGTCCCGCCCGCCCTTCGGGCGGACGGCGCTACTTTCGAAACACGCCTAGGGCATCTCCTGCGGGGGCGGCCAGGCGTCGCCCCAGTCGGCGTCCCGGGCGGCGCGGTACAGCTCGCCGTGCCGCTTGGTGACCGTCGCGCGCCGCAGCGCCTCGTCCCGGGTGCAGAGCTCCAGCAGTACCTGGCCCTTGCGGATCTGCGGCCGGCGCGTGACCCGCGCCTCCACGGGCCGGGGGGTGAAGCGGGTGGCGACGACGTAGCTGAACTTCTCGTCCTCGTACGGCAGTGAGCCGCCCTTCACCTTCCGGTGCAGCGAGGAGCGGCTGACCCGGGCCGAGAAGTGGCACCAGTCCGTGCCCGGCTCGATGGGGCAGGCGTCGCTGTGCGGGCAGGGCGCGGCGACGGTGAGCCCTGCGGCGATCAGCCGGTCCCGGGCCTCGATGACGCGGGCGTAGCCGTCGGGGGTGCCCGGCTCGACGACCACGACGGCCTGCGCGGCACGGGCCGCGGCGTCGACGAGCGCGGTCCGGGCCTCGGGCGTGAGCTCGCCCAGCACGTACGAGACGGTCACCAGGTCGGCGGCGTCCAGAGCGAGGTCCTTACCGATCCTCGCCCGTTGCCACTGGGCGGCGCGCAGGCCGGGGAGGCCGGAGACCCCGGCCAGTTCCCGGCCCAGCTCCAGGGCCGGCTCGGCCCAGTCCAGGACGGTGGTCCGGGGCCCGTCCCAGGCCCCGGCGACCGCCCAGCTCGCCGCGCCGGTGCCACCGCCGACGTCGGTGTGCGTGGCCGGCGCCCACTCGGGGGCGGCGTCGCGCAGGGCGTCGAGGGCGGATCGTACCGCCTCGAAGGTCGCGGGCATCCGGTACGCGGCGTACGCGGCGACGTCCGAACGGTCGCGGAGCAGCGGGGCGCCGGTGGGAGTGGTTCCCCGGTAGTTGGCGATGAGCCGGTCGACGGCCTGGGTGGCCTGCTTGGGCGGCAGCCCGTCGAGGAGTGCGGCCAGGGCGGCGCGCAGGGCTTCCGCGGTGGGGAGGGTGGCGTTCACCGAGGAATTGTAGGCGCACGCGTGCGGCCCGGGGTCCGTACGGCATCGCGACAGAACGGCGACGGAACGAGCGTCACATGGGGGGTGGATGCAGGAGCGGGGCCCGGTGCGTGCAGCGGCGCGGCGGCGGTCGGGAGCGGGGAGGAGCCCGGGTGAGGGACCACAACGCCGCAGGTGCGCGTGCCCGGCCCCGCGACGCCGCCCCCCGGGGGCCGGTCGGCCTGGGGCCTCCGCACCAGTTGCTACGCTGACCGGCGCGAGGACGGGGCACGGCTCACCGGGGGGACCATGAGACTGAAGTTCGCGCGCCTGGCTCCGGCCGGCGGCGGGTCCACGCGGCAGAGGGCGGTGCGCCTGGCTCTCGTGGGCGGGGTGCTGGTACTGGCCCTGCTGCTCCTGCTCGCCACCTGCGGAGGCGGCGGGAAGGACGCCGCCCCGCCGGCGAAGCCGAAGAAGAGCACGGGCCCGGCGACGCAGCTGACCGTCCCGCCCGCCTACACGACCCGGCGCGGCTGGGAGCTCGTCGACACCTCTCCCGACTACGCGCTCTCGCGGACCACGGGACGCCTCGGCTATCTGGTGCGGACGGCCGAGGGCGAGTACCGGCTGCGGACCATCGACTCGGAGACCGGGCGGGCCGGCTGGAGCGGGGACGCCTGGCGCCCGCCGGCCGCCGCGCACTTCCCGAAGCTGCTCACCGTCACCGCGGACGGCCGGGAGTACTTCGTGACCTGGTCGTACGGAAAGGTGGGCGAGGACGCGCCGGCGCCCGCCGACCGGATCGTCTCGCTCGACGTGTACACCGTGGAGGACGGCGGCCGGCAGCGCGTCGAGGTGCCGTGGGCCACGGCGCCGACCGTCACCGCCACCGGCCCCGGGATCGTGATCGGTGACGGCGGGACGACGAGCGCGGTGGTGGACCCGGCGACGGGGAGGATCACCAGGGTCCCCGCCAAGGCGCTGAAGTACCCCAAGGGCTGCGCGTCCTGCAAGCAGCTCACGGAGGTGCGCGGGCTGACGTCGAAGGGCCTGCTGGTGAGCGGGGCCCGGGAGTTCTGGGTGCAGGGCGGCTGGTTCAGCCGGAACGTGGCGCCCGCGGGCGCCGACCCGCGGAGCGGCGTCCCCACGTCCGTGTCCCCCGGCGTGCTGCTGGCGAAGTGGCAGCTCGCCAAGGGATCGAAGCGCGCCGCCACCCACGACCTGTGGACCGTGCACGACACGGAGACGGGCAAGGCCCTGGTCTCCGTCCAGTGCCACAAGCCGGCGATCGCGCCGGGCCAGTACCCGCAGGCGGTGGTCTCACCGTCGGGCGGCTATCTGGTGGCCGGGAACCTCGCGTTCGACCTGGAGGCCGGGAAGGGCTTCTGCTTCGAGGACACCGAGGGGTCCAGGACGCTCGCCCTGGCGTCCGTGACCGACAGCGGAACGGCGTACGGGGCGACGAGGGTGCGCAACGCGGCGGACGCGCTGGCCGGGGGCGGCTTCCCCGTCGAGGCCGACGTCTCGACGGGGTCGACCGAGATGCTGGCGCCGAACGTGCGGATGCCCGGCGCGGAGGGCGCCGAGGGGATCGGGCTGTTCCGCTGGTCCGACGACAAGGACCGGCTGCACCTGATCGGCTACCCCCGGGCGGACTGACCCCCGGAGGCGGACGGACCGGCCGTTCGGTCTCCGGCCCGCTGCCAGGGCCGGCACAGACCGAGGAAGCACGCCATCGCGCCCACGGCGCACACCAGCTGCACCACGGCCATCGGGACGGCCGTCGCCTCCCCCGCGATGCCGACGAGCGGCGAGGCCACGGCGCCGATCATGAACTGCGAGGTGCCGAGCAGCGCGGAGGCGGAACCGGCGGCGTGCTTGGTGCGCATCAGCGCCTGGGTGTTGGTGTTCGGCATCGCCAGGCCCATCGCCGACATCAGGACGAACAGGCCGGTCGCCACCGGCACGAGCCCAACCTTCCCGAAGACCCCGGACGTCATCAGCAGCAGCGCCGTCGCGGCGAGCACGATGACCGCGAGCCCGAAGCCGAGCGCCTTGTCGAGGCTGACCCGGCCGACGAGGATCTTGCCGTTGATCTGGCCGACGGTGATCAGCCCGATGGAGTTGATGCCGAAGAGCAGGCTGAACGTCTGGGGCGAGGCGCCGTAGATCTCCTGCACGACGAACGGAGAGGCGCTCACGTACGCGAAGAGCGCGGCGAAGGCGAGGCTGCCCGCGATCATGTAGCCGCTGAAGACGCGGTCGGCGAGCAGCCCGCGCATGGTGCGCAGCGCCTCCCCGATGCCGCCGGTGTGGCGTTCCGCGGGCGGCAGCGTCTCGTGCAGCCACTTCCGGACGACGAGGGTGAGCAGGAGGCCGATGACGGTGAGGACGGCGAAGATGCCCCGCCAGTCGGTGATCCTCAGGACCTGTCCGCCGATGACGGGGGCGATGACGGGCGCGACGCCGGAGATCAGCATCAGCGTCGAGAAGAACCTCGCCATGTCCTCGCCCTCGTACAGGTCGCGCACGACGGCCCGGGCGATGACGATGCCGGCCGCGCCGGCGAGACCCTGCAGCAACCGGAAGCCGATGAGGAGTTCGGCGGTCGGGGCGAAGACGCAGATCGCCGTGGCGAGTACGTAGACGATCATCCCGAGGAGCAGCGGGCGGCGCCGGCCCCAGCGGTCGCTCATCGGGCCGACGACGACCTGGCCGAGGGCCATGCCGGTGAGGCAGGCGGTCAGGGTGAGCTGGACCGTGGCGGCGGGTGCGTGCAGCGAGTCGGTGACGGCGGGGAGCGCCGGGAGGTACATGTCCATGGACAGCGGCGGGAGCGCGGTCAGTCCGCCGAGGACCAGGGTGACGAGGAGTCCGGTGCGCCGGGTGGTGGCGGCGGGGCCGGGAGGAAGGGGGACGGGCGTGACGGGAAGTCCGGCCCCGGTGTCGGGCGTGGGTATCTGCTGGGCTCGGCTGACGCCGCTCTCCGGCATTCTCATCTCCATAGTTGTGGAATCCGCCTCTATGCTCTCAGCTCAGCCGGAATGGTCGACACCTTTTGTGGGAGCGTGCATGAGCAGGACTGTCCGTTGGGGCGTGCTGGCGACAGGTGGGATCGCGGCGACTTTCACCGCTGACCTGCAGGCGATGCCCGATGCGGAGGTGGTGGCCGTGGCCTCCCGTACGGACGCCTCGGCGCAGGCGTTCGCGGAGCGGTTCGGGATACCTCGGGCGTACGGGAGCTGGGCGGGGCTCGTCGCCGACGAGGAGGTCGACGTGGTGTACGTGGCCACACCGCACTCCGCGCACCGGGAGGCGGCCGCCCTCGCCCTGGAGGCCGGGAAGCACGTGCTGTGCGAGAAGGCGTTCACGATCAACGAGCGCGAGGCCCGGGAGCTCGTGAAGCTCGCCCGGGACCGCGGTCTCTTCCTGATGGAGGCGATGTGGACGTACTGCAACCCGGTCATCCGGCGGATGACGGAGCTGGTGCGGGACGGGGCGATCGGTGAAGTCCGCAGCGTGCAGGCCGACTTCGGCTTCGCGGGTGACATCGACGCCGGGCACCGGCTGCGTGACCCCGCGCTGGGCGGCGGGGCGTTGCTGGACCTGGGGGTCTACCCGGTGTCGTTCGCGCACCTGGCGCTGGGCGAGCCGGACCGGGTGCAGGCCGACGCGCTGCTGTCGCCGGAGGGCGTCGACCTGAACACCGGCATGCTGCTGGGCTGGGAGTCGGGCGCGAACGCCCTGCTGTCCTGCTCGCTCGTCGGGCACCACCCGACGGCCGCCACGGTCATCGGGACGGCCGGCCGGATCGACTTCCCGCAGAGCTTCTTCTATCCGCAGAGCTTCGTCCTGCACCGGGCGGGCGCGGAGCCGGAGGAGATCAGCTCCGGTCCGGGGCCGCAGGGTCTGACGGGGATGCAGTTCGAGGCGGCCGAGGTGATGCGCGCGGTCCGGGCCGGCGAGACGGAGTCGCCGCTGGTGCCGCTGGACGGTTCGCTCGCGGTGATGCGGACGCTCGACGCGGTACGTGAGCGCATCGGCGTCCGCTACCCCGTGGACGGCCTGGCGTCCTGAGGCCCTGAGGACCAGGCCGGGGTCAGGCAGGGGTCAGGCCCTGGTTGCCCACCTCCGTGACGAACGAGGCGGCCGTCGTTACGGGGGCGCCGGGCGTGGTGACGGCCGGCACCGTGCGGTAGTCGGCGCGCGCCTGGCCCTCCTGGAGCGTGACGAGGGCGTATCCGCGCCGCCCGTTGTAGAACTTCATGTGCGGGTTGGCGCTCGTGAGGGCGGCCCAGTTGGCCGGCTTCTCGGAGCCGTTCTTGCCGCTGGCGATGGACGTGGCGACGATCTCGGTGCCGACGGTGCGGGAGGCGGGGTCGTCGAAGTCCCGCTTCAGGTCGAAGGCGTAGCCGACGTGCACGTCGCCGGTCAGCACCATGAGGTTGTCCACCCCGGCGGCCTCGGCGCCCTTGAGGACGCGGTCCCGGGACGCCGGGTAGCCGTCCCAGGAGTCCATGGACAGCTTGTACGCGTCGGTCGGGACGTCACGCCGCCGGGCGAAGGTCACCTGCTGCGGGACGACGTTCCACGTGGCCTTCGAGTGGCGCCAGCCGTCGATCAGCCAGCGTTCCTGGGCGGCGCCGGTCAGGGTGCGCGAGGGGTCCTCGGACTCGGGACCAGGGGTCTGCCAGCCGTCGCCGTACGCCTGGTCGCTGCGGTACTGACGGGTGTCCAGGATGTCGAACTGGGCGAGCCGGCCGAACTGAAGCCGCCGGTAGAGCTTCATGTCCGGTCCGTCGGGCCGCTGCGGGGTGCGCAGCGGCTGGTTCTCCCAGTACGCGCGGTAGGCGGCGGCCCGGCGGATCAGGAACTCCTCGGGCGGCACGCTGTTCTCGGGGGTGTCGCCCGCGTAGTTGTTCTCGGTCTCGTGGTCGTCCCAGGTGACGACGAAGGGGTGCGCGGCGTGGGCGGCGCGCAGATCGGGGTCGGACTTGTAGAGGGCGTACCGCAGCCGGTAGTCCTCCAGGGTGGTCGTCTCCCGGTTGAAGAGGGCCGGCAGGGTGCGGTCGGTGTAGTTGCGGGCGCCGCCGGTCGCGGTGACGGCGTACTCGTAGAGGTAGTCGCCGAGGTGGAAGACGACGTCGACGTCCTCCTGCGCGAGGTGCTTGTACGCGGTGAAGTAGCCGTCGTGGTACGCCTGGCAGGAGACGGCGGCGAGGCTCAGCTCGCGCTTGTGGGCGCCCGGGGCGGGGGCGGTGCGGGTGCGGCCGACGGGGCTGGTCCACTGTCCGGTGCGGAACCGGTAGTACAGGACGCGGTCGGGGGCGAGGCCCTTGACCTCCACGTGGACGCTGTGGTGGAACTCGGGGTGCGCGGTGGCGGTGCCCCGGCGCACGACGCGCTGGAAGCGTTCGTCGCGGGCCAGCTCCCAGCTCACCTGGATGCGGGCGGCGGGCAGTCCGCTGTCGGGCTCGAACGGGCGGGGGGCGAGCCTCGTCCACAGGAGGACGGATTCGGGCAGCGGGTCACCGGAGGCCACACCGAGGGTGAACGGGTCCTCGCCGATCCGACGGGAGTCGAGCTCGGCGGCGCTCGCCGCTCCCGCGGCCGGCAGGCCGACGGAGAACGCGAGTGCGGCGGCGGCTCCGGTGACGGTGAGAAAGCGGCGGCGACCGGTGTGCCGGGCCGCGTCGCGCAACTCCTGCTGGTGCGATGAGTGCGTCATCTGTCCCTCCCCTGACTGGTGATGTGGGGGAAGTCCACCGGGCCGGCGCATCCAGGGGTTGGCGTGCTCACGTCGCACGGGCGTCGCCTGGATGAGGAATGCGGCAGGAATGGATCCCCAGGGGCAAACTCCGCGTACGCGGCAAAACCATGATCATCAACTTTGGGCGCGATCCCCGGGGAATCGCCGGTGCCGCACCGGGAATCACCCCCCGGGACGCGAACGCACCGGGAGGACCGCCGGGGCGTACGCTGCCGCACCATGAGCAACAAACTGTTGAACTCCGCGACGAAGACGGCCGTAGTGACGGGCGCGGGCTCCGGTATCGGCCGCGCGGTGGCTCTGGCGCTGACCGGCGCCGGCTGGTCGGTGGCGCTCGCGGGCCGCCGCCCCGGGCCGCTCACCGAGACCGCGGCACTGGCCGGGGCGGACGCCCGGGTGATCACCGTCCCCGCCGACGTGTCCCGCCCGGACGACGTGTCCGCCCTGTTCTCCTCCGTACGCGAGTGCTTCGGCCGCCTCGATCTGCTCTTCAACAACGCGGGCACCTTCGGGCCGCCGGCCGTGCCCGTCGAGGACCTGGCCTACGACGACTGGCGCGCGGTGGTCGACGTGAACCTGACGGGGGCGTTCCTGTGCGCGCAGGCGGCGTACCGGCAGATGAAGGAGCAGGAGCCGCAGGGCGGGCGCATCATCAACAACGGCTCGGTCTCCGCCCACGCGCCGCGCCCGCACTCCATCGCCTACACCGCGACCAAGCACGCGATGACCGGCCTGACGAAGTCGCTGTCGCTGGACGGCCGCCCGTACCGGATCGCCTGCGGACAGATCGACATCGGCAACGCCGCGACCGAGATGACCGAACGGATGCGGACCGGCACGTTGCAGGCCAACGGCGAACTGGCCGTGGAGCCGGTGATGGCGGCCGCGGACGTGGGGCGGACGGTGGTCCACATGGCGGAGCTGCCCCTTGAGGCGAACGTCCAGTTCGCCACGGTGATGGCGACGGCGATGCCGTACGTGGGGCGGGGCTGACGACGACCGGGGCACGGAACCGGCTTGCTCGACACAAGAACTGACCGCCCCTCACCTTCGGGACGACCGATGCGCGCCGGACAGGCACCCACCCGGTCCGGTAAGCGCGTGCTGCCCTATGCTCGGTTCCTCTTCACCGGAACTCCACAGGAGGAACACACTCCATGCGCATACGCACCGCCGCGCCCCTCGCCCTGGCCGCCACCACCGCCCTCGCGGGCTCACTCCTGCTCGCGGCCCCCGTATCGGCCGCCACGCACCAGGGCGGGGTGCACCTCGGCAGGATCCAGTACGACAGCCCCGGCAAGGACACCCGGTCCAACACGTCGCTGAACGCCGAGTGGGTCGAGATCCACAACAACACCCGGGCGAAGGTGCAGCTGAAGGGCTACAAGCTCAAGGACAACACCGGGTACACCTACACCTTCCCCTCCTACAGCATCGGCGTGGGCAAGACCGTCAGGGTCCACACCGGCAAGGCCAAGAACAGCGCCGGTCACGTGTACTGGAACCGCGGCTCGTACGTCTGGAACAACACCGGTGACAAGGCGCGGCTGATCAAGCCGAGCGGCAAGCTCCTGGACTCCTGCTCCTGGACGAAGTCGGGCACGGGAACCAAGAACTGCCACTGAGGGCTGTCCCGGTCCGGGACATTCCTCCCGTCCCGCCCGGGCGAGGGGGCGGGCGGGATGACGGGGGGAATGCCCCGGGCCGGGGCTCGGTTGTGGTCGGCATGACTGATCTTTCCGCGACAGCCGTCCTGCGCTACACAGCCTTCTCCGCCGACCCGGCGGGCGGGAATCCGGCCGGGGTGGTGCTGGACGCCTCCGGTATGGACGAGGCGGACATGCTCGCCGTCGCGGCGGAGCTCGGCTACAGCGAGTCGGCCTTCCTGACCGGGCCGGCGGAGGCCTCGGAGCCCGGTGCGCGCGGTTACGCGATCCGCTACTTCAGCCCGAAGGCCGAGGTCCCGTTCTGCGGTCACGCCACCGTCGCCACGGCCCTGGCGCTCGCCGACCGGGACGGTCCCGGGGACCTGGAGTTCGCCACCGCTGCGGGCACGGTGCCGGTCACCGTCGTCCGCGAGGGGGGCGAACTGCGGGCGACCCTCACCAGCGTGGAACCGCACCTCGCGGACGTCGCTCCGCAGGACCTCGCCGAAGCGCTGGCCGCCCTGGACTGGCCGGCCGCCGACCTCGACCCGGCCCTGCCGCCCAGGATCGCCTACGCGGGCGCCCGGCACCTCGTGCTGGCCGCCGCGACCCGGGAGCGACTGGGCGACCTCTCCTACGACTTCGCGCGTCTCGAAGCGCTGATGCACCGACTGGACCTCACCACGCTCCAGCTCGTGTGGCGCGCCTCGGACACCGTCTTCCACGTCCGCGACCCGTTCCCGGTGGGCGGTGTGGTCGAGGACCCGGCGACGGGCGCGGCGGCGGCCGCCTTCGGCGCGTACCTGCGCACCCTGTCCCTGGTCCCGGAGACCGCCGCGCTCACCCTGCACCAGGGTGAGGACATGGGCCGCCCGGGCACGCTGACCGTCACCTTGCGGGCCGGGGACCCGCGGGTCCGGGTCAGCGGGACGGGGACGCGCATCCCCGGCCCGGCGGGCGTGTGAGGGCCGGCCTCAGCGGCTGAGGAACTCCCGGTACCAGGGGGCGTGCGCCGCGAAGGACGTCCGGAAGTCCGGGCCCGGCGCACAGCCGAACTCCTGCCCGACGCGTTCGTCGGCGAACCAGTGGTCGAGGGTCAGCATCTCGAAGTGGTGCGTGGCGTACGGGACTCCGGCCAGCCGGCGGCGGGCCTCGTCGAGGCCGATCTCCGTTCCGGCCCAGGGCAGCCGGAGTTCGCCGAGCACCGTGGAGAGCAGGTCCGAACAGGTCACCGGCTCGGGATGGTTGACGTGGTAGACCCCGGACGGCGGCTTCGCGGCGAGCGCCGCCCCGAGCAGGGTGCGGCCCAGCGTCTCCACGTCGATCAGCGAATGGCGGGCGTCGCAGCCGGCCGGCGCCGCCGCCAGGTACCGCAGCAGGGCGACGAGGCCGGGGATCGCCCACCGGTCCCCCGGCCCGTGCACGATGTGGGGGCGCAGGACGGCGCCGCCGGCCGCCAGGACGTGCTGCTCGGCGGCGACCCGGGTCAGGCTGGTGGTGGAAGCGGGGGCCGGCTCGGCCATGCCCGGAAGCAGTCCGGTGAAGGGGCCGCGGCCGTAGACGGAGGCGGTGCTCAGCTGGACGATCCGGCCGACTCCGCTGCGTACGGCCTCGTCGACCAGCGCACGGGTTCCGTGGTCGTTGACGACTCGGGCGGTCTGCTCGTCGGAGCCGATCAGGGAGGCGCAGTGGATCACGGCGTCGACGCCCTCGCAGCTTCCGCGCAGCGATCCGGGGTCGGCGAGATCCCCGTGGACCGTCTCGTGGCCGGTCCCGTCCGCGGGGACGTCGAGCGCGCTCCGGTGGGTCATCAGCCGCAGCCGGACCCCGGGCGTCGCGCGCGCGGCGGCGGCCACCCGGCTGCCGATGAAGCCGGTCGCGCCCGTGATGAGGATGCGGGGGGTCATGAGACGTCCGTTCTGGGTTCACCGCTGCGCGGCGAGCGGAGGGTGCAGGTGAAGGCCGGTTCGCCGTCCTGAACAGCGCGCACGAACACTCCGGCGGGCGAGCCGGGGCCGGCCGGGAGCACGGTGGCCTCGAGGTGGCAGGGGCGGTCCAGCTCCACGTACTGGAGGAAGTCGGCCTGCATCTCCGTCGGCAGGAACACCGAACCGGTGGCGGCGTGCGCGGCCTGCCGGGCCGCTTCCAGCAGGAGGATGCCCGGAACGTGGTCGTTGGGGCGGCCGAAGAGTGTCGTGTGCCGGGTGTCGAGCCGCAGCAGCCACGTGCCCGGGTCCGTGCCGGGCGAAAGGACGACGTCGTTCTCGGAGGTCCTGCCGACCGTGCGCGGTGCGACGGCGGGCAGGAGGGGTATGGGGGTGTCGAACACGGCGCTGCGGTGACCGCGCAGCCGCTGGTACGCCCCGGCGGAGGTGCAGCTGATCCGGCCGCCGCCGGTGGCGAGCACGGTGCCCTGGCGGTGCAGGAGGAGTTCGAGATGCATGGAGCCCAGGCTCCGGCCCCGGCGGCGGATCCGGGAGCAGGAGACGTCCACCGTGACGTCCCAGCGGTCCTCGCCCAGTTCGAGCCGTTCCGACGCGGTGGTGTATCTCAGCTCCCACATCACGAACGCGTCGCCGACCGGCACCCCGAACTGGGCGTGGGCGATCAGCATCGTCGTCTGCCGCATGGTCTCGGCTATGAGCAGGGGGTCCTGGTGGCGGCCGTCGACGGGGGCGAAGAAGCGGTGGGACCGAGGCCAGTGGGCGGGCACCGAGAACTGGGTGTCGGTGAGCCGGGTGAGCCCGGTGGGGAAGACGTCGAGCGGGTCGGTCCGGTGGACCAGCTGTCTCAGCCGGTCGGGCGGTCCATCCCTGCGGACGGGCTCCTCGCCGGCGGAGGCGGCGGTCGCCTCCGGGCCGCCGGGGGCGTCCTCGGCACGGCCGGCGCCCGCGGCGTGTACGGCCCGCTCGACGCTCTCCACCGACATCGAAGCGCTGCGTGAGGTGAGCTGAACCATGAAGTTCCCCCAGGAGGATCCGAGTGAATGGGCCGAGCCGCCCCGCAGTAAGATACTGACAGCCCGGTTTTCCTTTCCAGCCAACCCCCTGTGGCGCCACCCACGCCACCTTTAGAGAGAAGCTGATGGCACAGCAGGCGCGCGCGATCCAGACCCGCAGGTCGATCCTGGTGGCGGCCGCCGACGTGTTCGACGAGCGCGGCTACAGCAGCGCGACCATCAGCGAGATCCTGGCGCGCGCCGGGGCCACCAAGGGGGCGCTGTACTTCCACTTCGCCTCGAAGGAAGACCTCGCGCTCGGGGTGATGGACATACAGCTGCACAGCGATCCGCTGCCGCCCCAGCTGACGAAGCTCCAGGAGCTGGTGGACCAGGGCATGCTCCTCGCCTATCGGCTGCGCCATGAGCCGCTGGTGCGGGCCAGCGTGGGCCTGGCCATGGACCAGGCCGTGGAGGGCCTCGATCGTGGCACACCGTTCCGTGGCTGGATAGACCGGCTCGAAAACCTCCTGGTGGCCGCCAAGGGGCAGGGCGAGCTGCTGCCCCACGTCGATCCGGGCGAGGCCGCGGAGATGCTGGCGGGATCCTTCTCGGGCATCCAGGTGATGTCCCAGGTCCTGTCCAACCGTGAGGACCTGGGCCGGCGCATCTCGGTCCTGCTGCATTACGTGCTGCCGAGCATCTCGACGCCGGCCGTTCTGGCCACGCTGGATATGGCCGAAGATCGCGGTGAGCGTCTGCTCCGCAGCCTCGAAACCGTACCGAGCCAGGCCGAAACCACCGACTGAACTCCGGTGACCTCCGGCGTCCCCCTCATGATCACCGGAACCAGACCGCACGGTACGCAACCGCCTTGTCCGTGGCAGTACTGCGGACGGCAGCCCGCTCCGTAAGCTCGATGGCTCAGCGTCCGTCGCCGACAGGAGCCGCCGATGTCCGTACGCCGCGTAGTCCCGAACATCCCCACCGGTACCGGTGACGCATCCGGGGACGCCCCCGCAGCGATGCGGGCCAACGCCTCCTTCTACGAGCTGCTGGGCTTCGAGGAGGTCATGAACCAGGGCTGGATCATGACGCTCGCGTCGCCCTCCCACCCCACGGCCCAGATCAGCATCATGACCACCGACCGGACCGGCCCCGTCACCCCGGACCTGAGCGTGGAGGTCGAGGACGTGGACGCGGTCCACGCGGCGGTGGTCCGGAGCGGCGCGGAGATCGTGTACGGCCCGGCCGACGAGGAATGGGGCGTGCGCCGCTTCTTCGTACGCGATCCGAACGGGCGCGTCGTCAACGTCCTGAGCCATTCCTGACCCGAGACGCACGGGCGGCCCGCTCGCCGGGTCGACCGCGCTCGGCGAGACGTCACGCAGCCCGATCACCCCCTGCTCCGGAGGCGGAGCGCGCAAGAGGGGACAGCAGTGGGGCGCGTCCCCGGGTGGGAAACGCGCCCCTGACGTCAGCGTCTCGCAGGACGCCGGCCGTGCATCAGCTGGTGAACATGAAGTACGTCCAGCTCCCGTGCGTCGTCGAGTTGATGGTGTCTCCGGAATCGGAGTTGACGTACGAGGAGCGCACGCGGGCGCGGATGCCGGACTTGCCGGAGTGGCCCAGGTTGACGGCCGACTTTCCGTTGGTGCCGAGCTTGAAGTACTCGGTGGCCCCGTCGTACCACTTGCCCTGGTAGTACACCTGGAGTTCGAGCCGCTGCTTGCGGCCCTTGTAGTAGCTCATCGTCGTGGTGGAGATGACGTCGGTGTTCTTGTGGAAGTACCGGTACGTCGTGGAGCCGATCTTGCCGGTCCTGTAGTACTTGGACAGCGCGGTCGAGACCTTCACCCGGGCGTACGCGGTGGACTTGACCGATTTCGGGGCGTAGCGGGCGTCGCCCTTGAATACGGCGGTGACCGCGGTGTCCCGGGTCATGGCCAGGGTGACCGACAGGTTGCCCCGGGAGTTGACCTGGCCGGTCTTCACCCGCCTCTTCGGCTTGTCCGCCCCGAACGGGTCGGCCCAGATCTCGACCGTGCGGTTCTTGTACGTCGTGCCGAGGTGCGCCGTGAACGCGACCTTCTTGGCGTAGCCGTACACCTTGCCGTTGTTGTTCAGCGTCAGTGTGGGCGTGGCGCGGGAAACGTTGACGGTGTCCGAGGCGGTGGCCGGCGTGTGCGTGGCGTCACCGGCGTACCTCACCGTGTACGTGACCTTGCTGCCCACCGGCGGGGTGTCCGTGAAGGAGAACTTGCCACCCGCTCCGAGCCGCTTGGTGCCGAGCGACTTCCCCTTCGGCGACTCCATGTCGGTGCGGGTGACGGCCAGGGGCGTCCCGGCGGGCAGCGCGAGGGCGGCGGTGAGCGAGCCCTTGACGGTGAGCGACTTCGCGCGGGTGGCGCTGGCGGGGGCGTCGACCTTGAGCGTGCCGACGTACTTGCGGGGCTCGTCGATGGCGTGGAACTGGGTGGACTCGGAGGACCCGGTCAGCACGAACAGCTTCCGGCCATCGGCCGACCAGTTCATCGAGTGCCCGAACCAGGGCATCCACTGGTGCGACAGGTTGCGGACGCTGGCGGGCTTGCCGCTGCCGGCGGCGAAGACGTACGTGTCCCCGAGGTCGTCGGTGTCGAGGACGGTCGCCGCGACCGTGCCGTCCGGAGCGACGCTGACCGTCTCCGGCTGGTCGGGGACGGGATAGGTGCGCACCTCTTCCAGGTCCGAGAGCCGGTACTCGGTGAGCGCCCTGCTTCCGGGCCCCGCCACGACGACGTTCTGACCGTCCGGCGTGAGGGCCGCGTCCCTGTAGAAGCCTCCCTTCTCGGCGGACGCGCGGATGACCGGGGTACCGGAGGAGATGTCGTAGACGACGATCGGGCCGGAGCTGATGTGCGCGTCGAGGGCGAGCAGCGTGCCCGGGTCGGCGGGATTCGCGTAGAGCCCGGGCGGGCCTGCGAAGTCGTGTCCGGCCGCCAGGTCCAGCATCACCGTGGGCGTCTCGGCCGTCAGGTCGACGGAGCCGAGCCCGGAGTCCCACTGGTCCCCGTATCCGAACCACAGCTTGCCGTCGGCATAGGCGAGGCGGGAGGGGATGGTCTTGTCGCCGGTCGGGTACTCGGCGGTCTGCGTGAGGGTCGCGGTGTCGAGGGCGACGATCTTGTCGGCGCCGTAGACCGCCGCGTACAGCGTGCCCGAGTCGGGGCTCAGTTCGAGGTCACGGACCCCGGGCAGGCCGGTGAGCGTGGCGACGGCCTTCCCGCTGTAGTCGGTGACGACGATCTTGTCGTTGTACCGGTCGCTGAAGTACAGCCGCTGGTGAACGCCGTCGACGACCGTGTCGTCGGCGTCCGAGACCGCGAGGGGCCTGGTGGTGTCGGCGGACGCCGGTGCGGCGGTGAGTACCGCCGAGCTGAAGAGGACCGCCAGTGCGGTGGCGGCCGGGAGAGTGCGTATACGCAGGATGGTTCGAACCCCCGGAGCGAGTATGGGGCCACTACGTGCGCTATCAGGCGACAGTCGATGTGTGCGACGTGTGCTGCACGTGTGACGGATGAGCGAAGAATAAGTCATGCCACCGACAACATGCGCAGGGGCCCGCCCCAGGAGTCCGTGATCCGCTGGGGGCCCCGCGGACACCCTTCTCACTGCGGACGCGGGCGAGTTCGCGGCGCTGGGCGCCCAGGACGCCGGGGTGCCGGGCGGCGTGATGCTAGCGCTGCGCCGCCGGAGCGCCGGCGCCGACCGCGGCGAGCCAGGCGTCGGCGATCAGCCGGTGCCCCAGGGGGCTCGGGTGGACACCGTCCGGGGCCAGCTCCGCCGCCGGCCGGTCCTGGGCCGCGCGGGGCAGGACGAGGTCGGCACGGACGATCTGGGCCCCGTGGTGCGTGGCGGTCCGCAGGACGGCGTCGGTGCGGGGCGAAAGGTCCTCGAACCAGCCCTCCTGGTCCGGGGTGACCGGGAGCAGGAACGGCGTGATGACGACCAGCCGGGCGGAGAGCTGCCGGACCGTGTCCGCGAGCAGCCGGTCGAGGCACGCCTCGAACTCGTGGACGGGACTGACGAGTCCGCTGTCGTAGAGCCGCCAGGTGTCGTTGATGCCGATCTTCACGGTGACCACGGTGGGCCGGTGGCCGATGACGTCGGCGGCCCACCGTGATTCGAGGTCGTAGACGCGATTGCCGCCGATCCCCCGGTTGACGACCCGGGGGCCCGGTCCGTCGTGCGCCCGCTCGCGCAGGGTCCGCGCGATCTCGTGGACGTATCCATGACCGAGCGAGGTGGAATCCGCACGGTCGCGGCCCGCGTCGGTGATGGAGTCACCGATGAACAGGAGGGTGTCGTCGTCGTTGATCTGCATGTCTGCCGTCCTGACGTCTGGGTGGGGCGGGGCGGGACATCTTTCGAGGCCCGCGCCCGTACAGTCAACTACGTCCGGCCGGAGACGCTTTGCCCGGCCGCCCGCCTCAGGGTCGCGGCCTCGCGTGTCAGCACCTCCGGGTCGTCGCCGGGCACGAACTCCAGGAGCGCCTCGACGCCCCGGCCGTCCAGCATCCCGAGGGCGGCGGTCCAGAGGTCCTCGCGGTCCGCCAGCGGCAGCCGGGTGTTGCCCGGCCACCAGGAGAAGGCGTGCACGGCGGCGACCCGGTCACCGAGTTCGGCGAGTCCCGCCAGCGCCTCCTCGTCGGGGGTGTCGAGCGGCGGCTGCCAGTACGTACGGACATGGTCCGCGTCCACCTCGTCCAGCAGCCGGACGGTGGAGGCGACGGAGTCGGTGAGGGTCCCGCCGTGGAACTCCGTGGCGAGTCCGAGGCCGTGGTCCGCGGCGATGCGGGCCGCCTCCCGCAGACAGCGCACGGTCGCGTGCCGCTGCTCGGGCAGGGTGTACCCCGATCCGGTGGCACCCGCCCACACCCGGACCCGCTCCGCCCCGAGCAGCGTCGCGGCCCGGGCGACGGCGGGGAACCCGGCCAGTTCGCCCGGGGTGGCGCGGAAGTACGAACCGTAGGAACAGCAGGCCAGCCCGTAACGGTCGGACGCCTCCCGGACCGCACGGACGGTGCCGGGCTCCTCCGCGGGCGCGTGCACGTCCGCCCCCCACTCGATCACCTCCAGGCCCGCGTGGGCGGCATACCGCGCGACCTCGATCGCGGGCAGCCGGCGGTAGGTGACCGAACACAGGCCCAGCCCGGTCCGGCCCGCGTCGGACCCGGCCGGGGCGCGGCCCGCCTCGGACCCGGCCGGGGCGCGGCTCGCCCTCTTCCGGCCGCTCTCCTCGTTCATGCCACTGCCTTCCTGCGAGGGGCCCGCCGTGGTGTCATACGGTCCCCCCGGGCGGACGGACGTTCGGGCGGACGGGTCGTACGGTCCGCCCGGACGGGGCGGGCGGACCGTAGCCGGTGGGATGCGCCGCTCAGGCGGCGTTCGGGCCCACGTCCGCGGCCGTGAGAGGGCGCCGGAGCGGGGACGCCGTCGCGTACTCGTCGGCGCCGATGTCCCGGGTGCTGCCGCGCAGGTCCCCGTCGATGTCGTCGGCGACGGCGGCGCCGGCGAACGTGGCGGCCCCGATCGCCGGACTGGCCGACGTCAGCCGCATCACCCCGTCCGCTCCCGCGGCGAGGCGGGGGTCGGCCCGGGTGAAGCCCCCGGCGGGGACGTTGCCGTTCGCGGCCGCGCCCCACAGCAGGTTGCTCTGCCACGTGAAGCCGGAGGTGGCTCCCATCGCGACGAGGCTTCCCGCGTCGCCGACCAGCAGGTTGTCAGCGACGACGACGCCCTGCGGCTCGTACGTCCGGGTCTCGCCTTGGATCGTGCCGGTGTTGCCGATCAGGGAGTTGTGCACGATCACGGCGCGGTCGCAGGCGTCGTTGCCCCGGCGCTCGTCCTCCGTCTCGCCCTCGTGGTGGTCCCGGGTGGTGCCGCTGCCGACCACCAGGGCCCGGCCGGACAGACCGCTGAGGTAGTTGTTGACGATCCTGTGGTCGTTGCCGTAGATCCGCACCCCGTCGGTGCCGTCGATCAGGTAGTTGCCCTCGACCGTGGACCGGTTGCCGTGCCGCAGCACGATGCCGCCGCGGCTGTCGCGGACGGTGTTGTACCGGATCGTGTTGTCCGAGGACTTCACGGAGACGGCCTCGGGGTCGCCGTCGCAGCGCTCGAACAGGTTGTACTCGACGACCGCGTGGGCGCCGGACAGGGCCCGGCCGCTGACGCCGAGGCGGATGGGCTCGCCGCCGTTGGACCCGGTGAAGCTGTGGTCGGAGAAGTGGTTCCGGAAGATGTGGAGGTTCTGGGCCATGGCGGTCGAGCCGGGCCCGTCGACGACGATGAAGATGCCGGCCGTGGTCTTGTCGTGGAAGTGGTTGCGGTCGATCTTCGTGTCGTCCGCCCGTACGACGACCCAGTACGGATCGCCGCTGTCCGCGAGCTGGAAGTCGTTGCGCGTCAGCCGGATCGACGAGCAGTCCGCCGGGATCTCCAGCGTGGTGCTCTGCCGGAAGGAGAATCCGCTGAGGGTGATGTGGCTCGACCCGCTGAGCACGAAGCCGCGTTCACCGCGCAGCACGGCTCCGCCCCGGCTCTTGGAGACGATGGTGATGGGCGCGGCCTCGGTGCCGTTCTTGCCGGTGATGGTGAGGGCGCTCCCCGAGGGGACCGTGTAGGTGCCGTCGGCGACGACGATGCGGTCGCCGGGCGCGGCCCCGTTGATCGCGCTCTGGAGTGCGGCCAGGGAGGAGACCGGGATGTCGGCCGCCGACGCGCTCCCCGTCAGAGAGGTGGTGAGGGGGACGGCGGCGAGTGCGGCCACGGCGGTGCTTCTGAGGAACGTGCGTCGTTGCATGATGCCTCCTGCGTCGGGGGGGAAACGGGGTGGGACGGAACGGGTTGCTCAGGCGGCCCCGGGGCCTACGTCGGCCGGGGTCAGGGGTCCGCGCCTCGGCGCCCGGCGCGCGTGTTCGTCCGCGCCCACGTCCCGGACCCGGCCGCGCGGCTGGCCGTCGATGTCGTGGGTGACGGGCGGCCACCGCAGGGTGCCCGCGTCGATCGCCGGGCTGTCGGCGGCCGGCCGGGCGATGCCGTGCGCGTCCGTCACCAGCCGCGGGTCGGTCCGGGTGCCGCCGCCCGCGGGGATGTTGCCGTCGTCGGCGGCGCCCCACAGGAGGTTGCCCGACCAGGTGAAGCGCACGGTGTCGGCCATGTCGACCAGTCGGCCGGTGTCCGCGACGAACAGGTTGTCGGCGATGGTGACGTCCCGCGGTTCGTGCGGGCGATGGCTCTCGCCGGAGAGGGTGCCGTCGTTGTTCACCAGGGTGTTGTAGGCGATGAGGACGCGGTCGGGGGCGTCGTTGCCGCGGCGCGTCCCGGCCGGCTCGCCGGGCAGGTGGTCGCGCTCCGAACCGCTTCCGACGACCAGGGCGCGCCCGGACAGGCCGGCGAGGTAGTTGTTGACGATCACGTGGTCGTTGCCGTAGATCCGCACCCCTTCCGTGCCGTCGATCAGGTGGTTGGCCTCCACCCGGTTGCGGTTGCCGTGCCGCAGGACGATGCCGCCGGTGCTGTGACGGATGGTGTTGTGCCGGATGACGTTGTCCGAGCTCTTCACCATCGCCTCGGGGTCCCCGTCCGCGCGCTCGAACAGGTTGTACTCCACGACCGCTCGGGCACTGGACAGCGCCCGGGGGCTGACGCCGAGCCGGATCGGCTCGCCGCCGTTGGACCCGGCGAAGGTGTGGTCGGAGAAGTAGTTGCGGTACACGTGGACGCGCTGGGCCATGTCCTCCGTACCGGCACCCTCGATGCCGAGGTAGATGCCGAGCGTGCTCTTGCCGTGGAAGTGGTTGTGGTCGACCGTGCTGTCGTCGGCGCGCACCATCACGTAGTGCATGCCCTCGATGTCGGCCAGCTGGAAGTCGTTGCGGGTGAGCCTGATGTGCGAGCAGTCCGGGGGGATGTCCAGGGTGCTGCTCTGGCGGAAGGAGAAGCCGCTGAGGGTGATGTGGCGGGACGCCTCGATGACGAAGCTGTGGGGGCCGTCCAGGACGACGCCGCCGCGGGTCAGGGCGGCGATGGTCACGGGGGCGCGCTCGGTGCCCTGCTTGTCGCGGATCAGGAGGGGGCGGTCCGGAGGGACGGTGTAGGCGCCGTCGGCGACGACGATCCGGTCGCCGGGCCGGGCCCGGTCGATCGCCGCCTGGAGTTCGTCCAGGGTGCGGACGGCCGCCGGGGCCGGCGTCGCGCCTGCGGTCAGCGGTCCGCCGAGGGGGACGGCGGCCAGCGCCGCCCCTGCTGCGGTGCCCATGAGGAACGTGCGGCGTTGCATGGTGCCTCCGTGAGTGTGGTGGACGGGCGGGCCCTGCGCGGCCGCGGCTCAGCCGTCGGCCGGGCCGGCCGCGCTCTCCAGGAACAGTTCGATGACGGGGACGGGGGTGTCGGGACGCCGGACCGGGATCTGGAGCGTGAGCGTGCCGGCGGGCTGCCCGCCCATCTCGGTGTTGACCGCGGGCCTGCCCGGTTCGATGTGGACCGGGATGATCTCGGAGGCGTCGTTGAGCAGCTGGGCGTACCGCACCCGCCCGGCGAGGCCCGGCAGGTGCAGGTGACGCAGCGGCCAGGCGAACAGGTGGACGTAGAGCCGGTCGCCGCGCTGGGTGTAGCGGCATTCGGCGGGTGCGGTGTACGGGGACGGGCCGCAGCCGCGGATCGACCGCTCGTGCAGCTCCGTCCACCGGCCGATCTCGCCCAGGACCTCGGTGTCGCGCGGGTCGAGATCGCCCCGGCCGGTGGGGCCCACGTTGAGCAGCAGGTTGCCGCCCTTGGACACCCCGTCGACGAGCATCCGGATCAGCAGGTCGGCGCTCTTGCGGTCGAGGTTGTCGCGGTCGTAGCCCCAGCTCCCGTTGAGCGTCTGGCAGGCCTCCCACACCACGGGGCGCCCGTGCTCGGTCATGGGGCCGGAGGGCTGGTACTGCTCGGGCGTGACGAAGTCCCCGGGGAGCCCGGTCCGGTCGTTGACGAGGACGTGCGGCTGGAGCGCGCGGATCATCTCCAGGAGTTTCGGGGAGTCCCAGTCGTCGGGTCCCTTGCCGCCCCACCAGGTGCGCCCGGCGTACGAGAAGTCGAAGAACAGGTAGTCGACGCGTCCGAACGACGTCAGCAGTTCCCGGACCTGGCCGTGCAGATAGCGCTGGTAGTCGTGGATGTCCCGGCCGGCGTGGGCGGCCTTGAACTCCTCGTCGTCGCGCTGCGGATGGGTGCCGTCGACGGGGAAGGAAGGGTGGTGCCAGTCGATCAGCGAGTAGTAGAGGCCGACCTTGAGCCCTTCGGCCCGGCACGCCTCGACGAACGGGCCGACGAGGTCCCGGCCGTACGGGGTGTTGGTGACCTTGTACGAGGTGAGGGCGCTGTCCCACAGGCAGAAGCCGTCGTGGTGCTTGGCGGTGAGGACGACATAGCGCATGCCGGCCGCTTTGGCCGCCCTGGCCCACTGGACGGGGTCGTACCGGTCGGGGTCGAAGTGGTCGAAGTAGACCTGGTACTGCTCGTCGGTCAGCTTCTCCCGGTTCTTGACCCACTCGTGCCGTGCGGCGAGGGAGTACAGGCCCCAGTGGACGAACATGCCGAACCGGGCCGCGGTGAACCAGGCCGTGTCCGGGGCCCCTTCGGGAACCGGGGTCACGGGCGGGTGCGCGTGAGGAGTGGCGCCGGCGCTCGGAGTCATGGGGCATCGCTCTTTCTCGTACGGGGGTTGTCGCACTCGGGTCTCGTACACGGGGCCGGAAGGGCTCAGCCCTTCAGCGCGCCGGAGGACAGGCCGCTCACGAAGGAGCGCTGGAAGAACAGGAAGACGATCACGGAGGGCAGCAGGGCCAGCAGGGAGGCGGCCATCACCACGCCGGGGGTGACGGCGGGGTCGATCCGCAGGGTCCGCAGCGCCAGCGGGAGCGTGTACGAGGAGGAGTCGGTGGACACGAGGAGGGGCAGCAGGTACTGGTCCCAGATCATGGTGAAGCCGAACACCCCGATGACGCCGAGGGCGGGCTTGCACATCGGCAGGATGATCTGGGCGAAGATCCGCAGGTCACCGGCGCCGTCGATGCGGGCGGCCTCTTCGAGTTCGCGGGGGACGTCCTTCATGAACTCGGTCATCACCAGGATGGAGAACCCCCAGGCGCCCAGCGGGACGATCATTCCGGCCAGGGTGCCGATGAGGTTGAAGTGGACGACCGGGAGGTCGGCGAGGATCAGGGACAGCGGCAGGGCCAGGATCTCCTCGGGCAGCATCAGCGTCGCCAGGATGGCGACGAGCACCAGCGCCATCCCGGGGAAGACCTTCCGGGCCAGCGCGTAGCCGGCCAGGACGGAGACGGCCACCTGGAGCAGCAGCCCGAAGCCGACGACGAAGAACGAGTTCAGCAGGTACGTGAGCACCCCCTGGTCGAAGGCGATCCTGAAGTTGTCCAGCGTGACGCCCGACGGGATGACGCTCAGCTGGGTCGGGTCCTTGACGTGGCCGAAGGCGCTGACGAGCAGGGCCAGCAGGGGCCCCGCGAAGACGATCAGGACCAGCAGGTAGATGACGGCCTTCAGGATCCGTCCGCCAGCGCTCCGGCTCTCGGTCAGGCCGAGCGCGGTCTCGGTCCGGGTACTCATTTGCTCTCCCTCCGCCTCAGCAGCTGGACGACGACGGTCAGGATCAGCGTCGCGACGAACAGCAGGACCGCTCCCGCCGCTCCGACGCCGAGCCGGTTCTGCTCGAGCCCGAGCTTGTAGATGAGGGTCATGACGACCTCGGTGGACCCGTCGGGCCCGCCGTTGGTGAGGAGGAACACCTCGGTGAACACCCGCAGTCCGCGGATCGCGGCGAGGATGAAGAGGATCGAGAAGACGGACCGCAGCCCGGGCACGGTCACGTGCCACACCCGCTGCCGCCTGGACGCGCCGTCGACCTTGGCGGCCTCGTACAGGCCGCGGTCCACGCTCGTCAGACCGGCGAGGATGATCATCATGTCGTAGGGGGCGCCCCGCCAGATGCCGGTGAGCATGATCGAGGCCATCGAGGTGTCGGGGTCGTTGATGAACCCCGACGGACCCAGCCCCACCAGCCCGAGGAAAGAGTTGAGCATGCCGTCCCCGGTCGGGTGGTACATGATCCGCCACAGTTCGGCGACGACCGCGATGGGCACCACGACCGGGAGGAACGCCGCCGAACGCACGAATCCCAGGCGGCGGCTCTGTCCCTCCATCAGCAGGGCGAGGGCGAGGCCCAGCGCCATCGAGCCGGCCGTCTGACCGGCGGCGAGGACGACGGTGTGCCACGCGGCTTCGCGGAACCCGTGGGACTGGAGCACCGTGGCGTAGTTCTCGGTGCCGACCCACTTGTTCCCCAGGTAGGGCTGAACCTCCTGGAAGGACATGGTCAGTGCGCTGGCCATGGGGATGAACTTGAAGTACAGGAAGAGGAGCAGAGCGGGGGCGAGGAAGAGCCAGGGCGTCCACCACCGGCCCGATCTGCGGCTGCGTCCCGGTCGTCCGGTGAGCCCGCCGCCCTGGCGGCCCGGTTTCCGGGGGGCGGAACCGGCCGTCGGCAGGGCAGCCGGCTCCGCCTGGTCGAGGCTCATGACGCGGCGATCCCCTGCTCCTCGAGGATGTCGGCGAGCTGCTTGTCGAGCTCGCCCAGCTTCGCCTCGGTGTTCAGGCCGCAGTCGGCCATGAGCGCGTTCACGGTGTCCGCCGTCGCCTGCCGCACCGGGGTCCAGTTCGGGATGGACGGCGCGTAGCGTCCGGAGTCCTCGTACGCCTGGGCGTAGGTCTTCCAGCGGGGGTCGGAGCGCACCTGGGAGACGTCGACCGTCTTGTTGACGGGGAGCTGCACGGTGTAGCCGGTGGCGCCCGCCATACCCGTCTTCTGACCCTCGGCGGAGACCGCGAAGCCGGCGAAGGCGTCCTGGCCCGCCTGGTTGTCGGAGCCGGCCATCAGGTAGACCGAGCCGCCCTCGGCGAGGACGGTGGCGTCCTTGGGTCCCTTGGGCATCGGCACGACTTCGTACGTGTCCTTGCCGAGGGTCTCGTCGAAGCGGGGCAGCAGGTAGGGGCCGACGACGAACATGCCGGTCTTCCCCGCTTCGAACGTCTCGTTCGTCGGCGGGGTGTCCATGGTCACGGCACCGGGCTGGATGGCCTTGTCCTTGCAGCCCAGATCGCGGAACCACTGCATGGCCTTGACCGACGCCTCGCTGGTCATCGCCGGCTTGTACGTGCCCTTGCCGGCCTCGGTGATGAAGTCGCCGCCCGCGGCCCAGAGAAAGTTGGAGAAGTACCAGGAGGCGTACCCGCGCTTGGTGGACAGCGGGGCGGCGAGGCCGGCGGTGTTCTTCCTGCCGTCGCCGTCGGGGTCCCGGGTGGTGAAGGCCTTGGCCATCGCGGCGAAGTCGTCCCAGTTCTCGGGCACGTCGAGCTTCAGCTTCTGCCGCCAGTCCTTGCGGATGAGCAGCGCGGACGCCTGCGCCGAGTACGGCAGTCCGTACTGCTTGCCGTCGACGCTCTTCCCGGAGTCCAGCCCTTGGCCGATGATCTGCCCGCTGTCCTTGATCTTGTCCAGGTCGATCTCCCGGAGCAGACCCTGGCTGTGCATGGCTCCGAGCTGCGTCACGTCGTTCATGACGATGTCGGGGAGCTTCTTCTGGGCCGCGCGCTGCTGCAGCTTGGTCTCGAAGTCGTCGAAGATGGCGGTGACCTCGACCTTGTAGCCCGTGGCCTTCTCGAAGGCGGCGGCGAGTTTGAGCGCGCCCTGCTCCCCCGGCCCGCCCGGTGTCGTCCTGGTCCACAGCTCCAGCGGCGCCTTGGAGTTCTGCTTGGCGTCCACTCCCGCGGGCCCGGAGGAACAGCTGGTGAGAACCAGTGCCGAGGCGAGAACACCGGCACCGACCCATCGTGATCTCTTCATGACAACTCCTGTTTCGCCGCATCACAGTTGGCCGGGAAAGCGCTTGCTGGGACCGTAACGGGGCCTGAATCGGCGGTCAATAGTCCGATGAATACAAAACGCTTCGGGCTTTCATCGAGCCCGCTGCCCCGGAGTGCGCGCCCACCGCCCCCTCAACACCCTTCACATGAGGGATGAACTACCCGGAATCGCCAGTAACGGACATCCGAGCTTTACGCAGACTCCCTTCAGTGATCCGATGTATGGTCCGGGCGGGCCTTCGATCCGAGGAGCGAACAGGCCACACCAATCCCCACCATCCAGTCCGACATTCGTCCCCACGTCCGAGCAGGTACCGCGGCCGCCCGGCCGCCGGTCCGACTCCGGACGGGCCCGAGGAGACCGCCCCGACATGAACGAACCGGCCCCCGCCCCGGCAGCCCTGCTGGTCATGGAGGAAGAACGCCGGGCGGACGTCTATCCGCCCGAGGTGCTGACCGGGATCGACCGGCTCGTGCGCCTGCAGGGACCGCCCCTCACCCGGCAGGAACTCGCCGAGCGCCCCGAGGTGCTCGGCGGGGTCGACATCCTGCTCACCGGCTGGGGTGCGCCCGTCCTCGACACCGCCCTCCTGTCGCACGCCCCCCGGCTCCGGGCCGTCTTCGTCGCGGCGGGATCCGTCCGGCACCTGACCACTCCCGCCTTCTGGGCGCGCGGCATCCCGATCGTCTCGGCCGCCGCGGCCAATGCCGTCCCGGTGGCGGAGTTCACCCTCGCCCACGTCCTCCTCGGGCTGAAGCAGACCCACCGCATCGCGCGGGAGGTGGCGAGCAGCCACCGCTTCCCCCGCGATCCCGACGTCCCGGGCGCCTACCGGTCACGGGTGGGCCTGCTGGGGCTCGGCCACATCGGCCGGCTGGTCGCCGCCCACCTCGCCCGCTTCGACGTCGAGGTCCTCGCCACCGACCCCGTCGCGTCCCCGGACACCGCCCGGCAGGCGGGCGTCCGGCTGGTCCCCGTCGAGGAGCTCTTCGCCACCTGCCACGTCGTCAGCCTCCACGCCCCGCTCCTGCCCGAGACCCGCGGCACGATCGGGGCACGGCTGCTGAACGCGATGGCGCCGGGCGCGACTCTGATCAACACGGCGCGGGGCGCGCTGATCGACGAGCCGGCCGCCGCGCGGGTCCTGCACGCCAGGCCGGACCTCACGGCCGTACTCGACGTAACGCATCCCGAGCCCCCGGCCCACGATTCGCCACTCTTCACCCTTCCCAACGTCATCCTGACCCCGCACCTCGGCGGCGCACTGGGCGCCGAACGCCACCGCCTCGGACAGCTCGTGCTCGACGAACTCGCCCGTTTCACCCGGGCCGAGCCACTCCGGCACGCCATCGACCCCGCACACGCCGCATCACTGGCCTGACCCCACCCGACACTGCACGCGGCTCCCTTCGGCCGGGGACTTCCGGTGTGCGGACGTCCCGCGAGGCGGCCATGCTGTACCGAATCCGAGGCCCGGGCAAGGCCCGCCCGGGAGCCTTTTCGCAGGCACGCAGTCCAGGGGCGCCACGTAAGCGAAACGTCAGCGAAACGTGAGCGGGACGTCAGCCGGACGTAAGCGGAGAGAGGGAAGGTTCACCGCAGACGACACCCTCGACGTCCCGTTCGCCCGGTGCGTTGCCATGGTCCGGCGGCCGTCGCGCGGACGAAGAGGAGACCGGCCGTGGGCCGGAAGGACACCGGGGCAAAGCCGCAGGTGGCGGCAGACGAGTCGGGCTGTACGCCGGGTTCTGTCGCCCGGTCGCCTCGCGGCGGCCGGGGAGACGGCCATCCATCTAGGACCGGCATTGCTGCCGGTCTCGTGCGGTCTACCCGCGAACTCGGGCGGGCCGCCCTCGAACGTTCGCGCAGAGCCGTCTTGCGACGGCTCCTCTTGACCTTGCTCCGGGTGGGGTTTACCTAGCCGCCTGAGTCGCCTCATGCGCTGGTGGTCTCTTACACCACCGTTTCACCCTTACCGGGGACCGAAGTCCCAGGCGGTCTGTTTTCTGTGGCACTGTCCCGCGGGTCACCCCGGGTGGCCGTTAGCCATCACCCTGCCCTGTGGAGCCCGGACGTTCCTCGGGAGGGTCCGAAGATCCTCACGCGGCCGTCCGCCCGGCTCGTCTGCCGTGGGGCCCATGCTACCCGGCCGGGCGGGGCGGGCCCCACAGGGCGGGTGGACGGCTCAGATGAACGCCAGGGTCTCCAGGTCGAGCGCGAAGGGTGCCGGCAGGCGGATCGACTTGCCGAACGGGATCGTGCAGTGCTGGCGGTAGTCGTCCCCCTGCGGATCGCTGAACAAGGTCACCGAGGACTGCTCGCGGTCCACCAGGAGGTACAGGGGAACGGGTCCCCGGGCGTAGCAGTGCCGCTTGCCCGTGCGGTCGGCGGTGGGCTTGGACGAGGTGACCTCGACGACCAGGGCCACTCCCTCGCACGGCATCCAGGGATCCGCTCCGCGGTACAGGCGCAGTTCGGTGGGGGCGAAGGTGCCGTCGGGGATGACGTGGTTCTTGGGGCACCCCCCGCCACTGCGCAGTTTCAGCCCCTTGTTCCCGGAAAACTGCATCCTGGTACGGGAACGGGTGATCACCTGCTCAAGAATCAGGCCGATGCAGTCCTCATGATCCCCGTCCGGCGGCGGCGTCACGACAATCTCCCCCTCGATCAGCTCGGCCCGGAAGCCCTCCGGCGTGTCCAGCGCCAGGAAGCCCTCAAGCAGGACCTCCGCCTGCGAGAGCGGTTCGTGCGGCATGGCAGACATGTCACGCCCCTTCCTCGGTCGCTCGCCGGAGTGGGACATCGGGGGATCCGCCGTCCGTGAGATGGGAGTTGTACCCCCGATCGTGGCACAGGACCGCACGCGGTTGTCAGAGGCGGACCGAGGCGAAGGCCGCGATGCCCGCCGTCCAGGCCGCCGCGATATCGGAGTCCGTGGGGAAGCGGCCGTTGAGCTCCATCACGACCATGCCGTGGGCGAAGGCCCAGGCCGCCCTGGCGCGTGACTCGTCGCCGGCCAGGGCGCGGAGGAGCGGGGCCGCGGCATCCTCCTCCAGGTCCTGCGGGAGGGGCCGGCCGGTGGTGAGGCGGTAGAGGTGGGGGTGGGCCAGGGCGTGGGCGCGGTAGGCGGCGGCCAGGGCGGGGAAGGAGCCGGGCGCCGCGGACTCGGCCGCCTCGAGGACTCCGGCGGTCTCCCTGAGCATCGCGTCGGCCAGGGCGTCGACCACGGACGACTTGTCCGGGAAGTGCTTGTAGAGCGAGGGAGCCGTGATGCCCACGCACCCGGCGAGGCGGCGCATGGTGAGGGCGTCCGGGCCCTCGTGCTCCAGCAGGGCGCGCGCGGCGGCGAGGATCTGGCGGGCGCGGTCGGTGGCAGGCAGGGCCGGGGGATCAGTCATGACGGTCCTCCTCTTCCCGCAGTCTCGGGGTGCGGGCTCGAAGGCGCGATCGTACGAGATGGGGCGGGTGGCGGCGGGGGCCAGGGTTGCCGGGCCCTCGCCCCGGCCCCTGCCGCGGCGTCGGTGCGTCCTTCAGGCCGAGGGTCCGCGCACCGTCGTGGCCGCGCTCACGCCGGGGCGAACAGCACCTTCGAGGATCCCGGGTCCGCCTGGGTGAGCCGGACCCGTAGCCGTCGGCCCAACGGGAGCGCGGCGGTGCCGCCCTCGACGCGGGCGACGATGGCCGGGTCGTCGATGTGGACGGTGCCGGTGGTCGGGTCCTGTTCCTTCACGTCCACCACGTACGCCTCGAAGACCGCGCCGACCCGGTCCTTGAGCAGTGCGGCCTCGACGAGGTCGACGCACTCGCGCTCCACCGTGTTGGCGCGCCGGGTCCCCTCCGCCATCTCCTTGGGCAGGGCGGGGAGCGCGGTCAGGGCCCACTCGGGCGGCTCGCGGTCCGCCGCGGCCGCGAGGCAGAGTTCGCAGGCGTAGCGGTCGACGAGGCGGCGCAGCGGTGCGGTGCAGTGCGTGTAGAGGTCGGCGACCGCGGCGTGGACGGCCGGGGTGGGCAGCTCGCCGTTCTCGAAGACCGTGTAGCCGGCGCCGCGCAGCAGCGTCGTGCACTCCTGGAGGAACGCCGCGTGGCTGGTCCGCCTCGGATCGAGGGAGCGGACGACCTGCGCGTACGGGACGTGGTGCGGCCAGTCGATGTGCAGGGCCTCCGCCGAGCGGCGCAGGCGGGCCACCGCGCCGTCGGGGGCGACCGGGAGCGTACGCAGGATGCCGGTGCCGGACTCCTTCATCAGCCGGGCCGCGGCCATGCCGGTGAGGAGCGAGATCTGGGCGTTCCAGCCGTCGGCGGGGAGCGGAGCGCGGTAGGCGAGTCCGTATGTCCCGGCGCGCTCGATGATCTCCTGCTCGGGCACGTCGAGGGAGATGCCGCCTCGGACGGTCTCCTGCTTCTCGCGCAGGGTGCCGATGTCCTTGAGCAGGGCGAGGGACGTCTCGGCGGTGCCGTTGTCGATCTGCCGTTGCACGCCCGCGTAGTCGAGTCTGGCGCGGCTGCGTACCAGGGCCCGGCGCACCCGGGTGGAGACGGTGCGGCCTTCGGCGTCGAGGTCGATCTCCCAGAGCACGGCGGGGCGGGTCTCGCCCGGCAGGAGACTGGCGGCGCCCTCGGAGAGGGACGCGGGGTGGAGCGGCACCCTGCCGTCGGGGAAGTAGAGCGTGTTCACCCGGCGGTGGGCCTCGGCGTCGAGCGCGCCGCCGGGGCGGACGAAGGCGGCGACGTCGGCGATCGCGTAGTGGACGCGGTAGCCCTGGGGCCGGCGTTCCAGGTGCATCGCCTGGTCGAGGTCGGTGGAGGCGGGCGGGTCGATGGTGAGGAACGGCAGGTCCGTGGCGTCCTCGTGCCCCGAGAGGGCCGGCTTCCGCGCCGCGTCGGCCGCCTCGGCGAGCACGCCGGCGGGGAAGTCGGCGGGGATCCCCAGTTCCGTGCGCAGCGCGCTCAGGGCCGCCCGCAGCGGGGTGTCGGCCGGACCGGTCATGCGGAGGTGGCGGCGGGGCATGGACCGAGCGTAGGGCGGGGCGGTGCGGGTGGCATCCCGGGTGAGGGGAGAGGGCGTCACGGGGCGCCGGCCCGAGTACGGGGAGGGCGTCACGGGTGGTGGGAAGGGGCGTTGGCGGTGACCCGTACGCTGGCGAGAGGGTGGTGAGCCGCTGCCGTGCCGAGCGCGCCCCCCCTTTTCCGTACGTACGAAGGAGAACCGCCGTGCTCGTCCTGTTGCCGCCCTCCGAAGGAAAGGCCGCCTCGGGGCGCGGAGCACCCCTGAAGCCCGAGTCGCTCTCGCTGCCCGGCCTGGCCGAGGCGCGGGCCGCCGTGCTGGACGGGCTGGTGGAGCTGTGCGTGGCGGACGAGGAGAAGGCCCGCGTGGTGCTGGGGCTCAGCGAGGGGCTGCGCGGCGAGATCGCGAAGAACGCCGAGCTGCGGACGGCGGGTGCGCGTCCGGCCGGCGAGCTCTACACCGGGGTGCTCTACGACGCACTGGACCTGACGTCCCTGGACCCGGCGGCCCGTCGCCGGGCCGCGAAGTCGCTGCTCGTCTTCTCCGGGCTGTGGGGCGCGGTGCGGGTGGGCGACCGCATTCCGCCGTACCGCTGCTCGATGGGGGTGAAGCTGCCCGGGCTCGGAGCCCTGGGTGCGTTCTGGCGCGCGCCGATGGCGGAGGTGATGCCGGAGGCGGCGGGCGACGGGCTGGTGCTGGACCTGCGGTCGTCCGCGTACGCCGCCGCGTGGAAGCCGAAGGGTGAGGTGGCGGAGCGCACGGCAAGCGTGCGGGTGCTGCACTCCCAGCTGGTGGACGGGGTGGAGAAGCGGTCGGTGGTCAGTCACTTCAACAAGGCGACGAAGGGGCGGATGGTGCGTGACCTGCTGCGGGCGGGGGCCCGGCCGAAGCGGCCGGCGGAGCTGGTGACGGCTCTGCGGGATCTGGGGTACGTGGTCGAGGCCGAGGCGCCCGCGCGGTCCGGGCGGACCTGGGAACTCGACGTGGTGGTGACCGAGATCCACTGAACGGCCGCCAAGCGTTGCACCCTGCGCAACGCTCGTTGCGCGTGGTGCGGCCTGCGGGGCAGGATGAGGGCATGACCTCCTCGTCCGTGCTGGACCTTGCCCCCGTCGTGCCCGTCGTCGTCCTGGAGGACGCCGACGACGCGGTGCCCCTCGCCCGGGCCCTGGTGGCGGGAGGACTCCGGGCGATCGAGGTGACGCTGCGGACGGCCGCCGCCCTGGACGCGATCGAGGCGATCGCCGCGGAGGTCCCGGACGCGGTGGTCGGCGCCGGCACGGTGATCTCGGCGCGGAACGTCTCCGACACGGTGGCCGCCGGCGCCCGGTTCCTGGTGAGCCCCGGCTGGACGGACACCCTGCTGGACGCGATGAGGGCGTCGGGGCTGCCCTTCCTGCCGGGGGTCTCGACGACGTCCGAGGTGGTCGCGCTGCTGGAGCGCGGGGTCACCGAGATGAAGTTCTTCCCGGCGGAGGCGGCGGGCGGCACGGCGTATCTGAAGGCCCTCTCCGCCCCCCTCCCCCGGGCCAGGTTCTGCCCGACCGGCGGCATCTCGCTCGCCTCGGCGCCCTCCTACCTGTCCCTGCCGAACGTCGGCTGCGTGGGCGGCAGTTGGATGCTCCCCGGCGACGCGGTGGCGGCCCGGGACTGGTCCCGGGTGGAGCGGCTCGCCGCCGGGGCCGCGGCCCTGCGCGGCTGAGGGGGCACCGCGGCGAACCGTCGCGCTCCGCGATGCATACTCCCCGGCGGCCGGGGCACGAGACCTGTAGGCACGTGACCCGGACTCCGGGATCCCGGGTTCCGGCGGGCGATCCCCCGGTCTGCCGGAACCGCCTCGGCCCCATCGGCCTCCCCCCGCCGATGGGGCCGAGCGCTGTTCGGGTGGACGGCCCTACCGCAGGTGGGACGTGTCGTTGAGCAGCCGTACGGAGGCGTTGCCGTCCGCGTAGTAGGCGACGGCCGACACGGATGCCGCCGAGAGCTCCATGCGGAACAAGGACTCCGGCGGTGCGCCCAGGGCCAGCCTGACCAGTGTCTTGATGGGCGTGACGTGGGTGACCACGAGGACCGTTCGGCCGGCGTAGCGGGTGACGAGGCGGTCGCGGGTGGCGGCGACGCGGCGGGCGACCTCGGCGAAGCTCTCGCCGCCTCCGGTGGGGGCCGCCTTCGCGGAGGCGAGCCAGGCATCCAGATCGGCGCCGTACCGCTCCCTGACCTCGCCGAACGTCAGCCCCTCCCAGGCGCCGAAGTCCGTCTCGCGCAGCCCTTCCTCGATCCGGACCTCCAGGCTCAGCCGGGCCGCGACCGCGGCAGCCGTCTCGCGGCAGCGGCGCAGCGGCGAGCTGACGATCTCCTGCACCGTCCCCCGGGCGGCGAAGGCGTCGGCGGCGTGCTGGGCCTGCCCGCGGCCGACGGCCGAGAGCTCGGGGTCGGTGCCGCCGCTGCCGGAGAACCGCTTCTCCGGGGTGAGGGCCGTCTCCCCGTGGCGGAGCAGCAGGAGCGTGGCGGGCGCCCCGAGGTCCGGGGCCGCGCCCCAGCCGACCTGCGGGGTGGCCGTGGTGGACGGTGAGGCCGGGGCTGCCGCGGCGGGGCGGTTCAGCGCGGCTCTGGCCCTCGCCGCCCCGGCCGCCGCGTCGCCGGGCGGCCCGGAGACGGGAGGCAGGGCGGCGGCCACGGAGGATCGCGAAGTGTCGAGGTCCGCCGTCGAGGACGACGGCTCCCACTGCCTGCCGCGCCTGCCCGCGTCCATCGCCTCGTTGGCGAGCCGGTCCGCGTGCTTGTTCTGCGCGCGCGGGATCCACTCGTAGGTGACGGCGGACGCCGGCAGGATGCCTGCCGCCTCGGCCGCGAGGGGCTTCATGCCGGGGTGCTTGATCTTCCAGCGGCCCGACATCTGTTCCACGACCAGCTTGGAGTCCATCCGGACGCGGACCTGGGGGCCGTCGTCCGCCGGACCGTCCGGCATCAGTGCGCGCACGGCGCGCAGCCCGGCGATGAGGCCCTTGTACTCCGCGACGTTGTTCGTCGCGACGCCGATGTACTCGGCGGCCTCGGCCAGGGTCTCCCCCGTCGCCGGGTCGATGACGACCGCGCCGTATCCGGCGGGCCCCGGGTTGCCCCGGGAGCCGCCGTCGGCCTCGACGACGAACCGGCGCGGCCGCGTCATTACAGACCCGAGTCCGCGGTGCGGACCAGGATGCGGTGGCAGTTCTCGCAGCGCAGCACCGTGTCGGGGGACGCGGCCTTCACGTCGTTGACCTCGGTGATGTTGAGCTCGAGACGGCAGCCCTCGCAGCGGCGCTGGTAGAGGCGGGCGGCGCCCACCCCGCCCTGCTGGACGCGGAGCTTCTCGTACAGCTTGAGCAGGTCCGCGGGGACGGAACCGGCGACGACCTCGCGCTCCTTGGTGACCGTCGCGGTCTCCGAGTCGAGCTCCTCGGTCGCCGTGTCCCGGCGGGCGGTGGCGTCGTCGACCTTGGCCTGCACGGCGGAGACCCGGTCGGTCAGCTCGGCGACCCGCTCCTGGGCGGACTCGCGGCGCTCCATGACCTCGAGAACGACGTCCTCCAGGTCGCCCTGACGCTTGGCGAGGGAGACGATCTCGCGCTGGAGGCTCTCCAGGTCCTTGGGCGAGGTGACCGCGCCGGAGTCCAGGCGCTGCTGGTCCCGGGCGGCGCGCTGGCGCACCTGGTCGACGTCGTGCTCCGCCTTGGTCTGCTCGCGGGCGGTGTCGCTCTCCTCGGTCGTCGAGGCGACGAGGAGGTCGCGGAGCTGGGCGAGGTCGGCCGTGAGCGACTCGATCTCGGCGTGCTCGGGCAGGGACTTGCGCCGGTGCGCAAGCTGCGAGAGGCGCTGGTCGAGGGCCTGGACGTCGAGGAGTCGGATCTGGTCGGCGGGCGCGGCGTTCAGTTGGGGGCTCCAGAAGAGTGGTGGGTGGTCCAGGGGTCGGTGACCTGCTTCGAGACGTGGACCCGCAGGTCCCATCCGTGGCGGTCGGAAATCGCGTCGAGCTGTGCCGCGGCCTGCTCGCACCACGGCCACTCGGTGGCCCAGTGTGCGGCATCGACCAGGCCGAGGGACGAGTGCTGGACGGCCTCGGAGGCCGGGTGGTGGCGCAGGTCCGCGGTGAGGAAGGCGTCCACTCCCGCGGCGCGTACGGCGTCGAAGAGGCTGTCGCCCGATCCGCCGCTCACCGCGACGGTCCGCACGAGGGACTCCGGGTCGCCGGCGAGGCGGATGCCCTGCGCGGTGGCGGGCAGCCGGGCGGCGGCGCGGGCGGCGAACGCGCCGAGGGTCTCGGGGTGGTCGAGTGCGCAGATCCTGCCGAGGCCGCGGCGGCCGGCGGGGTCCGTGGGGTCCGGGACGAGGGGCCGCTCGACGCGCAGGTCGAGGGCGCCGGCCAGGGCGTCGGAGACGCCCGGGTCCGCGGAGTCCGCGTTGGTGTGGGCGACGTGCAGCGCGATGTCGTGCTTGATGAGGGTGTGCACGACCCGGCCCTTGAAGGTGCCGGCCGCCACCGTCGTCGTGCCGCGCAGATAGAGCGGGTGGTGGGTGACGATCAGCTGGGCGCCGAGTCCGACCGCCTCGTCGGCGATCTCCTGTACGGGGTCGACGGCGAAGAGCACCCGGCCGACCTCGGCGTCCGGATCACCGCAGACGGTGCCGACCGCGTCCCATCCCTCGGCTCGCGCGGGCGGCCACAGGGCGTCGAGCTCGGCGATGACTTCAGACAGACGGGGCACGGAGGAAAGGCTACCTGGCCTCCGTGCCCCGCATCCCATGGCCGGCCGACCCGTGACCTCGGGCCGCCGGCCGGTCATGAATCGTTACGCCCGGACGCGCCCCCGTCCGCGCGCCGGGTCGCCGGCGCCGCGCCGGACGGCCGGCGCGGCCCGCCGGCCCTCGTGGCCGGGGTCACTGCTTGACGAGGTCCGCCCGCAGGTCGTCGAGGACCAGGTTCGCGGCCGTGACGCCGAGACCGAGGTACCAGGTCTCGTCGGAGACGTTCTTGGCCCGGCCCTCCTTGACGGCCTCGAGGTTCTTCCACAGCGGGTTGGCCTGGGTGGTGTCGCGCTTGGTGGCCTTCACATCGCCGTACACGCCGGTGAAGATCCAGTCGGCGTCCGCCTCGTCGATCTTCTCCGGGCTGATCTCCGCGGCGAGATCGTTGATCTGCTGGTTCTCGGGCCGCGGCAGGCCGGCGTCGTCGAGGATCGTGCCGATGAACGAGGCCTTGGCGTAGAGGCGGATCTTGTCCGGCAGGTAGCGGACCATGGAGATGGTCGGCTTCTTCGGGCCGATGTCCTCGCCGAGCTTCTTCGCGTTCGCCTCGTAGGCGCCCAGCGCCGACTTCGCCTTGGCGGTCCTGTCGAGGGCGGCGGCGTTGAGGAGGTAGTTCTCCTTCCAGGTGAAGCCCGGGCGGATGGAGAACACCGTCGGCGCGATCCTGGACAGCTCGTCGTACTTGTCCGCGGCGCGCAGCTGGCTGCCGAGGATCAGGTCGGGCTTGAGCGCGGCGATCGCCTCGAGGTTGAGGTTGTTGATCGTGCCGACGCTCTTGGGCTCGCCCGCCTCCTTCTTCAGGTACGAGGGAATCGCCGCGTCGCCCTCCGAGGGGGCGTATCCCACCGGCTTCACGCCCAGGGAGACGACGTTGTCGAACTCGCCGACGTCGAGCACGACGACCCGCTTCGGGGCGGCCTTGAGCTCGGTCTTGCCCATGGCGTGCGTGAGGGTACGGGGGTACGTGCCGGCCGGGGCGTCGGTCCCGTACGCCGCCGTCTTCTTCGCCGCGTCGCCGAAGTCCTTGCCGCCCGTGGCGACCGCGGCCTTCTTGTCGCCGCCGGCCTCGGGCTTGCCGGACGCCCCTTCGTCGCTCCCGCAGGCGGAAAGGGACAGGGCGGCCACTACGGCCAGGCCGACTGCGGCGGTGCCGCGGCGACGAAGGGACATCACTTGCTCCAGTCGAGGGTCACACAGGTAACACTTAGGAATGCCTTACCTTAGCCACCCTCACTCAGCAGAGCACAACCACCCCCACGCCCTCAGGCGAATCCGGGCATCGCCACCCTTATGTGTGAAGTGGTGAGGCTCGTGGTGTTCGGCAGCCCGTACGAAAACTAGCTTCGGTGGCCGGAGGTGACGAGTCGATGACTGCCTGTGCGATCGAGGACGGGACCGCTGAGGCGGCGCCCGGGACCGGCGGGACGGTGGAGCCGGAGTCCGACGAGCCGGAGGGGGCCGAGGAGGCCGCGGGACCACAGTCCGGCGAGCCGGGCGGGGCCGCCGAGGCGCCGGACCCGGCCGGAAGCGCCGCCGGCCCGCCCGGGCCGGCGGCCCCGGCCCCCGGCGAAACGGTCCTGCCCCCCTTCATCCTCACCGCCGACGGGGCCTACGCGGCCCGGCTCACCGCCCCCCGTGACCACACCGGCGGGACGGAGGCGGGCGCCTGGTACCCGGAGCGCTGGACGCTGGACGGCCCCGAGCCGTACGCCGTACCGCTCCCGCTGGACCAGCCCGAGGAGGCCGACGCGCAGGTGCTGCCGCTCGCCGACGGCCGGGTGCTGATCGGGCGACGGGTCGCCGGCCGGTACGCCTTCTCGCTGCTCTACCCGACCGGCCCCGGAACCGGCGAACTCCCGCTGGGCGCCGTCGAATGCGCCGGCATGACGCTGCTTCCCCCCTCCCCGGACGGCGTCAGCGCGTACGCCCTGTCGGTGGGCGCGTACTCCACCGGGCTGTGGCTGGTGGCGGGGGGCGCGTACGGTCCGGAGCACCTCGCGGACCTGCCGGGGCGCTGTTCCGGCGGGGTCTGGCTGGACCGGGCGGGCCGGCTGCTGGCCCTGGACCGGGAGCCCGCGGGCGGCGGCCCGGTGAAGGCGGTCGTGGTGGACCTCGGGCGCGGGGCGGAGATGACCCCCCTCCTCCAGATCGTGCCGGAGAGCGACGACCGGCTGCTGCTCGCCGATCCGGACAGCGGTCTGCTGCTCATCCGTTCCGACGCGCCGGGGCACGACCGGCTCGGCTGGGGGGTGCTGGGCAGCTGTCTTCCGGTGCGCTTCCCGGAGTGTCTGCGCCTGCCGGACGCGGCGGTGACGCCCTTCGCCGTGCAGCCGGGTCAGATGCTGATGCCGGAGAGCTGCGCGGTGGCCCTGCGGATCGACGGGGCGGCGGGCAGCTGGGCCGGGATCTGGCGCCCGTCGGGGCGCCGGCTGCACCAGCTCCCCGTGCCCGAGGGCTGGCTGGCGGGCAGCGGGGTCTGGTCGCGCGACGGCGTGCTCAAGCTGCCGTACGCGAACGGGGACACGGCCTGCGCGGTGGCGTACCTGACGGCCCCCGCCGACGCGGAACCGGCCGTGGCCGGGGCCCCGTCGGGCTGCCCGGTAAGCGGTACGCAACCCTCCGCCGCCGTGGCGCCTCCTTCTGTGTGTAGACCCGTTCCGCTGGGGCAGGCGCCCTTCGTGGGACGTACGGCACCTGACTAGAGTGATCCGGGGCCTCACGCAATCGCGCATCACGGTCGCCGACGGTGACCGTTTCCGAGCGGTGGTGCGGGGATCTCGGAGACCACACACAAACGATCACAACGGGGTGAATTCCCAGATGTCTGAGGCGCGATCCGACACGACCCAGATGCGTCCGCCGGGGGCGGACGCGCGACGGGGCGGAGCCGGCGGCTCCGGAAAACACCGAGGGGGCGTGGCAGCGGACGACTCGGCGGCACAGCCGCAGGGCCGCCACCGCCGCCCCCTGGAAGGTGGCAGCAGGGCGGCCTGACCGCCGGGAGATGTGAAAAGGGCGAGTGGTGAGGGAGGAGGGCCCTCGCGGCCGGGCGGCCGCGGGGGCCCTCCTCCGTGCACCGGGACTCCGTGTGCGCCGGGGCGGTGGTCAGCCGCGCTTGAGGCCGAGCACCTCCGCCGCCGCGAACGTCTCGTTCGGCGGGCGGTCCTCGTAGTACGGAGTGATCAGCCCGTCCAGTTCGTCGAAGGTGAACGTCTCCTTCGACGAGTCGAACTTCGCCGCCACTCTGGGGCGTTCGACGATCGCGACCATGCCGCCGTGCACCACGAGCAGCTGTCCGTTGACCTTGGCGGCCGCCGGCGAGGCCAGATAGCCGACGAGTGGTGAGACGTGCTCGGGTGCGAGCGCGTCGAGCCGCCCGTCCTGCGGTTCCTGGAAGCCCGCGAAGACGTCCTCGGTCATCCGGGTCCGGGCGCGCGGGCAGATGGCGTTGGCGGTGACGCCGTACTTGGCCAGCGCCAGCGCGGTGGACGTGGTCAGACCGACGATGCCGCCCTTGGCCGCCGCGTAGTTGGGCTGGCCCGCCGAGCCGGCCAGGAACGCCTCCGAGGAGGTGTTGACGATCCGGCCGTACACCGGGCCGCCGGACTCCTTGGACCTCGACCGCCAGTGCGCGGCGGCGAAGTGCGTGGTGTTGAAGTGACCCTTGAGGTGGACCCGTATGACCGAGTCCCACTCGTCCTCGGTCATCGAGAAGACCATCCGGTCGCGCAGGATGCCCGCGTTGTTGACCAGGACGTCGAGCCGGCCGTACGTCTCGACGGCCAGCGCCACCAGGGCGCGGGCCTGCTCGTGGTCGGCGACGTCGCCGAGGTGGGCGACCGCCCGGCCGCCGGCGGCGCGGATCTCCTCGGCGACCTCCTCGGCGGGAGCGGCGGACGCCTCGCCCGAACCGTCGCGGCCGGGCTGCCCGTAGTCGTTGACGACGACGGCCGCGCCGAGCCGCGCCAGCTCCAGCGCTTCGGCCCGGCCCAGGCCGCGGCCCGCGCCGGTGACGATCGCGGACCGTCCGTCCAGGGGAAGTGACATCGGTTCTCGGGGTCCTCTCGGGAGGGGCGGGCTGTGCCGCGGGCGGTCAGAGTTCGATGCAGGTGCGCAGCGACTCGCCGGTCCGCATCTGGTCCAGGGCGTCGTTGACGCCGTCGAGCCGCACCCGGTGGGTGATCATCGACTCCAGGTCGATGCGGCCGGCCCGCCAGAGGGCGATGGCCCGCTCGTACGACCGGAGGACGTCCCCGCCTCCGTACATGGAGGGCAGGATCCGCTTCTCGTCGAAGAACAGCTCGAACATGTTGACCTGGAAGTCGTCGTCCATGGCGCCCGCGCCGACGATGCAGAGGGTGCCGCCGCGCCGGGTCTGTTCGTACGCGGTGCGGGCCGTGGCGGACTTGCCGACGACCTCGAAGACGTAGTCGAAGCCCTCGCCGGCGGTGATCCGCTGCTTGGCGTCGGCGAACCCGTCGGGCGGGACCGCCTCGGTCGCGCCGAACCGCAGCGCGGCCTCGCGCCGGGAGGCCACCGGGTCGACGGCGACGATCTGGGCGGCGCCCTGTACCCGGGCGCCCTGGATGGTGGAGATTCCCACGCCGCCGCAGCCGATCACGGCGACCGACGAACCGGCTCGCACCTGCGCGGTGTTGATGGCGGCACCGAGGCCGGTGGTGACCCCGCAGCCGATCAGCGCGGCGATCTCGAACGGCACGTCGTCGGGGATCGGTACCGCGCAGCCCGCGCCGACGACGACCTCCTCGGTGAAGGTGCCGGTTCCCGCGAAGCCGAAGACGTCGGCGCCGGGGCGCTTGAAGTTGGGGGTGCCCGCGTTCATGAAACCGGCGAGGCACAGGTGGGTCTGGCCGCGTTTGCAGGCCGGACAGGTGCCGCAGGCGGGCAGCCAGCAGACCAGCACCCGGTCACCCGCGCTCAGCCCGGTCACCCCGTCGCCGACGTCGAGGACCTCGCCGGCGCCCTCGTGGCCGGGGATGAAGGGGGCGGGCTGCGGCAGGACCCCGCTCATCGCGGAGACGTCCGAGTGGCACAGCCCGGTGGCCCGGATGCGGAGCCTGACCTTCCCGGGGCCGAAGCCCACCGCCTCGACGTCGTCGAGGACCTCGAGTTTGTCCTGGCCTATCTCGTGCAGTACGGCTGCGCGCATGGTGCGGCTCCCCTCACGGGCCTGCGGTGTCTGTCGGGTGGGTTCGGATGCGGGTTCAGGAGTGCTCGACGAAGGTGTCGTCGAGGACCGGGGCGTTGTCCCGCTCCACGGCTCGCACCTCGACGCGCACCTGGTCCGGGGAGGTCCACATCTCGATGCGGAGGGTCTCGCCGGGGAAGACGACCCCGGTGAACCGGGTGCGGTAGGAGCGGATACGGGTCACATCGCCACCGAGCACGGTGTCGGTGACGGCCTTGAGCGTCATGCCGTAGGTGCACAGGCCGTGCAGGATCGGCCGGCCGAAGCCGGCCTTCGCCGCGAAGTCAGGGTCGGCGTGGAGCGGATTCCAGTCCCCGGAGAGGCGGTACAGCAGTGCCTGATCGGGGCGGACCGGCCGTTCGACCACGTGGTCGCCCGTGACGGCGGGGTAGGCCGTGCGCGCGGACGGGCCGCGCTCGCCGCCGAATCCGCCCTCCCCGCGGACGAAGATCTGGGAGTCGCTGGTCCACAGCGGCCCGTCGTCGTCGGCCGCCTCCGTACGCAGCACCAGCACGGCCGCCTTCACCTTGTCGTAGACCGCGGCGACCTTCGAGGTGGTCACGGCACTGCCCCTCACCGGGACCGGCCGGTGCACCCGCACGCTCTGCCCGCCGTGCAGGACGGCCGCGAGGTCGACGTCGACGCCGGGTACCGAGAGGCCGCCGGCCAGGGCCGCGCCCGCCCCCGCGACCGTGGCGAAGGACGGCAGCACCTGGAGGCGGGACTCCAGGGTGTAGCGCAGCTCGCCGGGGTCGACGGCGGGGTCGGCCAGTCCCGGGCGCGCGCCTGCTCCGATCCCGAGGTGGTAGAGCTGAACGTCCTTGTGGTCCCAGCTGATCCGGCTGGTCCGGGGTTCGGCGGCGAGAGCTTTTTCGGCATCAATGGGCATGGGGAAGCTGCTCCTCGACGGTGAGAGACCTCGGTGCGGCCGTCCGCACCGTCGGCCGCACCGAGGTCGTGCGGGGACCGGAGCCCACGTCCGTTCTAGAACGCGTTCTAGCCGGTTGGCCTATGTATAACGCAGCGCCCAGGAGTTGGGAAGACTGCTGACGTATCGTCAGTTCGACTGTGCGACAGGCTCTCTGCCGCCCCTCGCGGGCCGATGACATTTGTCATCGCCGACTGCGTACATGCGCCTCTGCCCCGGCGTATCCGGGCTCCGTAGCGTCGTACGCATGACGCAGACAACGGGGAACGGGGCCGCGGTGGTCTTCACCGGGGCGGTGAAGACCTTCGGCGGACCCGGACAGCGGGTACGGGCCGTGGACGGGATCGGGCTGACCGTCGGACGGGGCGAGACCGTCGCCCTGCTCGGGCGGAACGGGGCGGGCAAGTCCACCGCGATCAGCCTCCTGCTCGGGCTGAACGAGCCGGACGCGGGCAGCGTGCGGGTGCTCGGCCTCGCCCCGGCGCAGGCCGTGCGGGCGGGCCTGGTCGGGGCCATGCTCCAGGACGGGCGGCCCATCCCGCGGGTCAGCGTCCGGGAGCTGGTCGCCTTCGTCGCCTCCACCTACCCGCGGCCGCTGCCGGTCGCCGAGGCACTGGCCCTGGCCTGCGTGACGGAGTACGCGGACCGGCGGATCGACAAGCTCTCCGGCGGCCAGATCCAGCGGGTCCGGTTCGCCGTGGCGCTGGCCGGGAATCCGGAGCTGATCGTGCTGGACGAGCCGACCGCGGCGCTGGACGTGGAGGGGCGGCACGCGTTCTGGGAGTCCATGCGGGCCTACGCCCGCCGCGGCAACACGGTGCTGTTCTCCACCCACTACCTGGAGGAGGCCGACGAGAACGCCGACCGCATCGTGGTCCTCGACCGCGGCCGGATCGTCGCGGACGGAAGCGGCGATGCCATCAAGTCCGCGGCCGGCCACAGCCAGGTCTCCTTCGACCTGGCGGCCCGGCCCACCGAGGGCCTGGACCTGCTGCCCGGAGTCGTGACGGTCGAGGTGACCGGCGACCGTGCGGTGCTGCACACGGACGACTCGGACGCCACCGTGGTGGAACTCGCCCGGCTCGGCCTCGTCCGCGGCCTCCAGGTGTCCCGGGCATCGCTGGAGGCCGCCTTCCTCTCCCTCACCGCGCCCGCCGCCTCCCGTGCCGAGAAGGAGTCCGTCTGATGTACCGCTACATCGTGCTCGAGATCCGCCGCACCCTGCGCGACGGCCACTTCCTGGTCTTCGGAACCGCCATGCCCGTGATGATGTACCTGATCTTCACGAACATCGGCGGCGGCGACGGGGCCGACGGCTGGAGGACCGCCTCCATGGTCGGCATGGCCGCGTACGGGGCACTGGGCTCCGCCATGTCGATCGGCACGGGCGTCGCCTCCGACAAGTCCCTGGGTTGGCTCCAGCAGCTGCGGATCACCCCGCTGCCACCCACGCACGCGGTCGTGGGCCGGGCCGTCAGCGGCTCGGTGACCGTCCTGCCGGCGATCCTGAGCGTGCTGCTGGCCGGCGGCCTGGTCAACGGGGTGCGGATGGCGGCCTGGCAGTGGGCCGCCCTGCTCCTGCTGCTCTGGATCGGCGCACTGCCCTTCACCCTGCTCGGCCTGGGCAACGGCTACCGGCTCACCCCCCAGGGCACCGGAGTCGTCAACATCGCCTGCCTGATGGGCTTCGGCGTCGTCGGCGGGCTCTGGTTCCCGCTGGAACTGCTTCCCGAGTGGCTGCGCTCGGTCGGCAGGTTCACCCCCGCCCACCGGTTCGCCGACCTGGGCCGGGCGGTCACGGAGGGACACGCGCCGGGAGCCACGACCGTCGCCGTGCTCACCGCGTGGCTTCTGCTGTTCGGTGCGTACGCCGTCATCTCGTACCGTCGGTCCGCGAGGACGGTGTGACGGGAGTGAACATGTTCGGGAGCGGAAGAGCGGCACGGAGGGAGCGGCGCCGGCTGCGCAAGGAGGACCGCCGCCCCGGCCCCCCGGGGCCGTACGCCCTGCTGCCCTGGCTGCTGATGGGCCTGGGCTCCTTCTCCAACCTCTTCCAGGGCGAGACCCCCAACCCCTGGGTCGGCGGCCTCGGGCTGCTGGCCTTCAACTCCCTCTACGTCTCCGTGGTGTTCCGGGGCTTCGCCAAGGAGAAGCGCGAGAGCCCGGTGTCGTACGCCCTGCTGGGCGCGATGGCCGTCATCACCTTCGGCCTGGCGATCGGGTACGGCGGCAGCTGGCTGCTGTTCTTCCCGCTGCTCTCGCTGGCGTGCGGAACCATCCTGCGCCACCGCCTGCTGGGCGCCGGGCTGTTCGGCCTCGCCGTGGCCGCGTGCCTGATCGCCGTGTGGCGCGACGACAGCACGTCGACCCCCTGGACCCTGGGGTACGGAACGTTCATCTCGGGCGCGGTGACGGCGGCGATCCTCACCCTGTCGGAAACGGTGATGGAGCTGCGCTCGACCCGGCAGGAACTGGCCCGCACCGCCGTCGAGAAGGAGCGGCTGCGCTTCTCCCGCGATCTGCACGACCTGCTGGGCCACACGCTCTCGGTGATCGTCGTCAAGTCCGAGGCCGCGCGCAGGCTCGCGCCGCGCGACATCGACGCGGCGCTGTCCCAGGTCGCCGACATCGAGTCCGTCGGCCGGCAGGCGCTCACCGAGATCCGCGAGGCGGTCACCGGCTACCGCGAAGGCAGCCTGGCCACCGAGCTGGACCGCGCGAGGTCCGCGCTGAGCGCCGCCGGGATCGAACCGTCCGTGCGCCGCTCGGGCCCGCCGCTCGCCCCGCAGACCGAGGCGCTGCTGGGCTGGGTGGTGCGGGAGGCCGTCACCAACGTCGTCCGCCACTCCACCGCGACCACCTGCGCGTTCGTCATCGAGGGGACCCCGGGGCGGGTGCGCCTGACCGTCACCGACGACGGCCGCACCCCGGCCGCCCCGCCCGCCCCCGGCATCGGCGGCACCGGGCTGAAGGGCCTCACCGAACGCCTCGCGGTGGCCGGCGGTTCCCTGGAGGCGGGCCCCGGAGCGGCCGGCGGCTTCGTGGTCACGGCCGAACTCCCGGCGGACGCGGCGGGAGCGCCGGAGGGCGGTGCGGCCGTGGACCGCTGAACGGTGGCGGGACTCGCGCCGCAAGAGGGCGAACGCCTCGGCACGAAGGCCCGGCGTGGGGCCGCTCAGCGCTCCGGCCGACCTTGCCCGCGGTTGCGGAGCCCGCCCCGAATGCGACGGTGCGTGCCTGCGTGCGGCTGCCGCGGGTGGTGCGGACGGCGCTTGTCAGCTGAAGGGCCTGGGGTGGGCGCCCCTCACGGCACCCGGCCCGAAGGAGCGCTGCCGACCACGTCCGCACGCTTCGGGGTGTGTTAGACAGGTGGTAATCAGAGGGGTATTTTGCAACAGCTCAGGCTCGGAATCATGTCGCAGGCTCGCAAAGAGAACGAGCACCGCCTGCCGATCCACCCAGCTCACTTCGAACGCATCGACGGCGACCTCCGGTCCAGCATCTATCTGCAGACCGGTTACGGAGAACACTTCGGCGTTTCGGACCGTCAGCTTGCACCGCTGGTCGCCGGTTTCCGCTCACGCGAGGAACTGATCGCAGAGTGTGACGTCATCCTGCTGGCCAAACCCCTGCACGAAGATCTGGCGGAGCTGCGGGACGGCCAGGTGCTGTGGGGCTGGCCGCACTGTGTGCAGGACGAAAAGGTCACGCAGGCAGCCATCGACCGCAGGCTCACCCTGATCGCCTTCGAGGCGATGCATCACTGGACCCGGAAGGGCGGATTCGGCCTGCACGTGTTCCACAAGAACAACGAGCTGGCCGGCTACTCGTCGGTGTTGCATGCCATGCAGCTGACCGGGACGACCGGTGACTACGGGCGCCGGCGGCGTGCGGCGGTGATCGGTTTCGGCGCCACCGCCCGCGGCGCGGTGACCGCCCTCAGCGCGCTGGGCGTGCACGACGTGGACGTGCTGACTGCCCGCGGCACCACAGCCGTCAGCTCACCGATCCACTCCGCGCGGATCGTGCGCTTCGACCACGACGTGGCCGACGACACCCAGGACCCCCGACGCAGCATCGCGCTCACCGAGGACGGCCCGGAGCAGCTGGCCGACTTCCTGGCCGGGCACGACATCATCGTCAACTGCGTGCTCCAGGACACCGCTGCACCTCTGACGTTCCTCATAGAGGCGGATCTGCCGAAGCTCGCGCCCGGCACCCTCGTCATCGACGTCTCCTGCGACGAGGGCATGGGTTTCACCTGGGCTCGGCCCACTACCTTCAGCGAGCCGATGTTCACCGTCGGCGACAACGTCCACTACTACGCCGTGGACCACAGCCCCTCCTACCTGTGGGACGCGGCCACGTGGGAGAACAGCGAGGCGCTGATCCCGTTCCTGCGGCCTGTCCTCGAAGGGCCCGCCGGCTGGGAAGGTGACCGCACCATTCGCCAGGCGATCGAGATCCGTGACGGCACCGTCCAGAACCCCGCGGTTCTGGCCTTCCAGCACCGCGCCGAACAGTACCCGCACGCGCTGCTCTGACCGCCGCCATCTGGTCGACGGCAGACCCACGCCGGGTCCACCGTCGACCAGACGCGCCGGACGAGGCACGCTGTCATGCGGCGTCGCTGCCCGGGAGTGGCGTGGCCGCCGGCCGGCGCGGCCCCGGCCGGCCTTGCCGGGACGCGCCCCACCGCCTCACCCGCCCTACCCTGTTCCCGTGAACGAGATGCCGCAGGACCACCGCCCGGCCAAGTCCGTACGGGTGCTGCTCGCCGAGGACCAGGGCATGATGCGCGGCGCGCTCGCCCTGCTGCTCGGCCTGGAGCCGGACATCGAGGTGGTCGCGCAGGTGGGTGCGGGCGACGAGATCGTGGCCGCCGCGCTGACGTCGCGGCCCGATGTGGCGCTCCTCGACATCGAACTGCCGGGCCGCAGCGGGCTGGACGCGGCCGCCGACCTGCGGGAGGAGGTGCCGGACTGCCGGGTGCTGATCCTCACCACCTTCGGCCGGCCCGGCTATCTGCGGCGCGCGATGGAGGCCGGGGCGGCGGGTTTCCTGGTGAAGGACGGCCCGGTCGAGGAGCTCGCGGCGGCGATCCGCCGGGTGCTGGCCGGGGAGACCGTCATCGATCCGGCCCTGGCCGCCGCGGCGCTGAGCGCCGGCCCGAGCCCGCTGACCGCGCGCGAGCGCGACGCGCTGGTCGCCTCGGTGGACGGGGCGACGGTCGCCGACATCGCGCTCAAGCTGCACCTGTCGGAGTCGACGGTCCGCAACTACCTGTCCTCGGCGATCGGGAAGACGGGCACCCGCAACCGGATGGAGGCGGTCCGGGCGGCCCGTCAGCAGGGGTGGCTCTGACGGGTGCCCGGCCCTCAGCTCTTCGCCGACCCGTGGCGCGGCAGCCAGAAGACCATCAGCAGCAGCCCGCCGAGCAGGACGCCGCCCGCCGTCCGGAAGGCCAGGGCGTAGCCGGCCGTGAGTTCCACCGCGTCCGTGGAGCCGGCCGTGCGGGCGGCGGCGACCGTGGAGAGCACGGCCAGGCCGAGCGCGCCGCCCATCGTGCGGGAGGTGTTGACGAGACCGGAGACCAGGCCCGCTTCGCCGGGGGCCGCGCCGGAGATGGCGAGGGAGGCGAGCGGGGTGGCCGCGAGGCCGGTGCCGGCCATCATCAGGACGCCGGGCAGGCAGACCGCCGTGAGGTAGGAGCCGTCGGCCGTCATCGTGGACTGCCAGCCGAAGCCCGCGGCGGCCATCGACGTGCCGATCAGCGCCAGGTTCTTCGCGCCGGTACGGGCCATCAGCCGCGGCGCGCACTTGGAGCCGACCACGATGGCCACCGAGGTGGGCATCAGGGCGAGTCCCGCCCTCAGCGGTGAGTAGTCCAGCACGTTCTGCGCGTACACGGTCATGAAGTACCACATCGAGAACGTGGCCGAGCCGATCACCAGCATCGCCGCGTTCGCCGACGCGACCGCCCGCACCCCCAGCACTCGCAGAGGCATCAGCGGCTTCGCCGTCCGGGCCTCCACCAGGGCGAACAGCGCGAGCAGGGCCACGCCGCCCAGCAGCGGCACCAGGGTCGCGGCGGCGGTCCAGCCCGATTCCTCGGTCTGCACGATGCCGTACGCGACCGAGGCCAGGCCCGCCGTGACGAGCAGGGCCCCCGGGAGGTCGATCCGGCCGCGGTCACCGGCCCGGCCCTCGGCGAGCCACAGCGTCGCGCCGATCAGGACGAGCACCCCGACGGGCACGTTGATGAGCAGGACCCACCGCCAGGACAGGGCGTCGGTGAGCGCCCCGCCGATCAGTCCGCCGGCCGCGCCGCCGCCCGCGCCGACGGCCATCCAGGTGCCGATGGCCCTGGCCCTGGCGGGCCCCTCGGGGACGGCCGCGGTGAGCAGGGTGAGCGTCGCGGGGGCGAGCACCGCCGCGCCGAGTCCCTGGGCGGCCCGGGCGGCGAGCAACTGCCAGCCCTCCTGGGCGAGCCCGCCGGCGAGGGAGGCGGCGGTGAACAGGCCGAGGCCGACGAGGAACATCCGCTTGCGGCCGTACAGGTCGGCGGCCCGGCCCCCGAGCAGCATGAACCCGGCGAAGGCGATGGAGTACGCGTTGAGCACCCACTGCAGCCCGGCGGCGCTCAGCCCGAGGTCCGTGCGCATGGACGGGAGGGCCACATTGACGACGGACACGTCGAGGACGACGAGGAACTGGCCGGTGCAGGCGGCGAGCACGACCGCCCAGGTGCGGGTCCGGGTGCCGCCGGTACGGCGTGTGGGCGTCGAGACGTCAACCATGGGCGTCATACTCGCAGCCGCCCCGCGCCCCGTACATCGGTTTCCGGACCGTTCCGGCCTCGGTCCTGGGGCGTAGGCCCCGGACCGGGCCCTCACCGCCTCAGCGCCGCAACAGGGTCACCACCGCCGCGCCGCCGAGGCCGATGTTGTGGGCGAGCCCGGTCCGGGCGTCCGGCACCTGGCGGGGCCCGGCCTCGCCCCGGAGCTGCCAGGTGAGTTCGGCGGCCTGGGCGATCCCGGTGGCGCCGAGCGGGTGGCCCTTGGAGATCAGGCCGCCGGAGGGGTTCACCACCCACCGGCCGCCGTGGGTGGTGGCGCCGGACTCGACGAGCGCTCCGGACTCGCCCTCGCCGCACAGCCCGAGGGCCTCGTAGGTGAGGAGTTCGTTGATGGAGAAGCAGTCGTGGAGCTCGATGACATCGACGTCGTCGGCGCCGATGCCGGCACTCTCGTACACCTGCCGTGCCGCCTCACGCGACATGGGCAGGCCGACCGCGTCGATGCAGGTTCCGGAGGCGAAGGAGTCCTCGGTGTCGGTCGTCATGGCCTGGGCGGCGATCTCGACGGCCCGCTCGCCGAGTCCGTGCCGGTCGGCGAAGCGCTCCGACACGACGACGGCCGCCGCCGCACCGTCGGAGGTCGGCGAGCACTGGAGCCGGGTGAGGGGGCGGTGGACGGTTTTGGCAGCGAGGACCTCGCCGACCGTGTACGGGTCCTGGAACTGGGCGTACGGGTTGCCGGCCGAGTGACGGTGGTTCTTGGCGGCGACGGCGGCGAGCTGTGCCTCCGTGGTGCCGTAGCGCTCCATGTGCTCCCGGGCGGCGTTGCCGAAGATCTGCGCGGTGGGCGGGGTCGTCTCGAAGCCGTGGGCGGCGGCCATGATGCCGTAGTGCCGGGCCACCGGGGATGTCCTGAAGTCGCCCGCACCGCCGTCGGACCCGCCGTGGCCGAGTGGTCCGCGCGCCATCTTCTCGAAGCCGAGCGCGAGGACGCAGTCGCTGCCGCCCCCCTCGACGAACTGGCGGGCCATCATGAGGGCGGTGGAGCCGGTGGCGCAGTTGTTGTTGACGTTGTAGACGGGTATGCCGGTCAGTCCGAGTCCGTAGACGGCGCGCTGCCCGGCGGTGGAGGGCTGGAAGCAGTAGCCGACGGCCGCCTGCTCAATGTCCTGGTACGTGACCGAGGCATCGGCGAGCGCGGCGGTCCCGGCCTCCTCCGCCATGTCCCAGTACTGCCAGTCGCGGGTCTCCGGCTTCTCGAACTTCGTCATGCCGACGCCGACTATGTAGGCCTTCATATCGTGTCCCTTCAGTCCCGCGGGAGGCCGAGGATGCGCTCGGCGACGACATTGAGCTGGACCTGGGTGGTACCGCCCGCGATGGTGAGGCAGCGGGACATCAGGAAGCCGTGCACCGCCCGCTCCCCCGCCCCTTCGCACACCGCTCCGTCCGGCCCGAGGAGTTCGAGGGCGAGCTCGGCGACCTTCTGCTGGTGGACGGTCTGGACGAGCTTGCGCACGGAGGCTCCGGCGCCCGGCTCGACGCCGGAGACCTGCTGGAGCGTGGTGCGCAGGCCGATGCAGGCCAGGGCGTGCGCCTCGGCGGCCAGGGCCCCGATCCTCGCCCGGCAGGCGCCGTCGAGTCCGGCCGCGCGCTCGATCAGGGCCTCCAGGCCGGTGTCGAAGGCCACCTGGTCGGCCATGTGGACGCGTTCGTTGCCGAGGGTGTTGCGGGCGACCTGCCAGCCGCCGCCGGCCTCGCCGACGAGGGCGTCCGCGGGCAGCAGGACGTCGTCGAAGTACACCTCGTTGAAGAGGGAGTCGCCGGTGATCTCCTTGAGGGGCGGATGTCGATGCCCTCGGTGTTCTTCATGTCCACGAGGAAGTAGCCGAGCCCCTGGTGTTTGGGGGCGTCCGGGTCCGTCCTGGCCAGCAGGATGCCGTGATCGGCCCACTGGGCGGCGCTCGTCCACACCTTCTGGCCGTTGATCCGCCAGCCCTCGGGGGTCCGCTCGGCGCGGGTGCGCAGCGAGGCGAGGTCGGAGCCGGCGCCGGGTTCGGAGAACAGCTGGCACCACAGGAGGTCGCCGCGCAGGGTGGGCAGGAGGTAGCGGTCCTGCTGCTCGGGCGTCCCGTGGGCGATGAGGGAGGGCACGACCCAGGTGGCGATCCCCAGGCCGCTCAGCTTGACGCCCTGCTCACGCAACTCCTGCTGCACGGCCAGCTGTTGTACGGGGCCGGCGCCCAGTCCGTACGGCTCGGGCAGGTGCGGGGCCGCGTAGCCGGCGGGGGCGAGGGCGCGGCGGGCGGCTCCCGGGTCGAGGCCGCGGGCGGCGGCGACGGCGTCGCGGGCGGCCGAGCGATACGCGGCCGCCGTCTCCGGCAGTTCCAGGATGAGTTCGCGGCGCACTCCGCCCGCGGCCAGGCGGACGGCGCGCTGCCGGTGGTCGTCGCCGGGGCCCAGCAGCTGCCGGGCCACCAGGGCGCGGCGCAGATGGAGATGTGCGTCGTGTTCCCAGGTGAAGCCGATGCCGCCGAGTATCTGGATAGCGTCCTTGGCGCAGCTGTACGCGGCGTCCAGGGCGGTCGCCGCGGCGAGCGCGGCGGCCAGACCGCGTACCTCCTGGGGCTCACCGGCCGCGCGGGCGGCGTCCCAGGCCAGGGCACGGGCCTGTTCGACGCGTACGAGCATGTCGGCGCACAGGTGCTTCACGCCCTGGAACCGCCCGATGGGGCGGCCGAACTGTTCGCGGACCTTGGCGTGTTCGGCGGCGGTCTCCAGCGAGCGGGCGGCGGTGCCGCAGGCCTCGGCGGCGAGGAGCACGGCGGCGAGGTCGCGGACGAGGCCGGAGTCGGCGGGCAGGGCCCGTCCGGCGGGGACCAGGACCCGGTCGGCACGGACCGCGGCGGTGGGCCGGGTGGGGTCGGCGCTGCGGTGCGGGCGCACGGTGAGGCCCCGAGTCGCGGTGTCGACGGCGAACCACCGGGTGCCGGTGGCGGAGGCGGCGGGCAGCAGGAGCAGGTCGGCCTCGACGCCGGAGAGGACCGGCGGCGGTTCGCCGTCCAGGAGGTGGCCGTCCTCGCGTGCGACGGCGGTGAGGGTGCCGGGACCGAGCGCGACGGCCCCGATGCGCCTCCCCGCCGCCAGACCGCGGACGAGTTCGCCGGCGCCCGGGGCATGGAGGGCGTCACCCGCGCCCGAGGCGTGCAGGACGGCGGAGGCGAGGGCGCTCGCCAGGTAGGGGCCGGGCAGTGCGGCGCGGCCCGCCTCTTCGAGGACGACGGCGAGGTCGAGGAGATCGCCGCCCCCGCCCCCGTACGCCTCGGGCAGATGGATGCCGAGCAGCCCCTGTTCCGCGAGGCCGTCCCAGTGCGCGGGGCGCGCGCCGGGGCAGGCGGGGGCATCCGCGTCGAGCAGCGAGCGGACTTCGCCGGGCGGTACGGCCCGGGCCAGCCATCCCCGCACGGCCCGTGCGAGCTCTCTGTGTTCTTCGGTGATTCCGATGCCCATGCGGATCCTCGCCGGTCGCAGCCACTGGAACGGCGCAAGAGTAGAACACGTTTCAATCTGACGGAAGGTCAGATGAGGTTCCGGCCGGACCGGGCCGGTCGTCTTGACCTGTTCTTGCCCTGGCCACCGGAATACCGCGGACCCCGCGGAAGGTTCACCCTGCACCTACGTGGCGGTCAGCGCTGACCGCCGGGATCGCAGCCCTGCCCGCCGCAGGGTCCGCACTCCGCACCCGCCCCGCCCTCTTCCGCCGCCCGGAGGCCGCACGCATGCCACAGACGACGTACGAACAGCCCGCCGCGGAGCTTCCCGATCCGGGGGTGTCGAAGGGGGGCCGCGGCATCGTCCCCGTGCTCGCCTTCGCGGGCATCACCGTCGCGGTGATGCAGACCCTGCTCGTCCCCGTCATCAAGGACCTGCCGGCCCTTCTGCACACCGCCCCGTCCGACGCGACCTGGGTGATGACGGCGACCCTGCTCGCCGGCGCCGTGGCCACGCCGATCATGGGACGGCTCGGCGACCTCAACGGCAAGCGGAAGATGCTGCTGGCCAGCCTCGCCGTGATGGTGATCGGCTCGCTGATCTGCGCGTTCACCGACGATCTCGTGATCATGATCGTGGGCCGTGCGCTCCAGGGCTTCGCGATGGGCGCCATCCCGCTGGGCATCGGCATCATGCGCGACGAGCTGCCGCGCGAGAAGCTCGGTTCGGCGATGGCCCTCATGAGTTCCTCGATCGGGGTGGGCGGCGGACTCGCCCTGCCCGCCGCCGCGCTGGTCGCCCAGCACGCCGACTGGCACACCCTCTTCTTCGGCTCGGCCGGTCTCGGCGTGCTGGCCATGGCGCTGACCGTGCTGGTGGTGCCGGAGACCTCGCTGCGCGCTCCCGGACGGTTCGACGTCACGGGCGCGCTCGGCCTCTCGCTCGGCCTGGTCCTCCTGCTGCTGCCGATCACCAAGGGCAGCGACTGGGGCTGGACCTCGGGCACCACGCTCGGCCTGATAGCCGCCAGTGTGGTGGTCCTCGTGCTCTGGGGCGTGTTCGAGCTGCGCAGCGAGGCGCCGCTGGTCGATCTGCGGACCACGGTCCGGCGCGAGGTGCTGCTCACCAACCTCGCCTCGATCATGGTCGGCGTCGCGTTCTACGCCGTCTCGCTGGTCCTTCCGCAGCTGCTCCAGCTGCCGACGTCGACCGGCTACGGCCTCGGCCAGTCCATGGTCGTCGCGGGCCTGTGCGTCGCCCCGCTCGGCCTGACGATGATGTTCGTGGCCCCGCTGTACGCCCGGATCTCGGCCCGGTACGGCCCCAAGGTGTCGCTGATGCTCGGCATGCTGGTCATCGCGATCGGTTACGGGGCCGGGCTCGGTCTGATGAGCGCCGCCTGGCAGACCATCGTGATCGCGGTGCTGCTCGGGGCCGGCATCGGGCTGGCGTACTCCTCGCTGCCCGCGCTGATCATCGGTGCCGTCGACGCCTCGGAGACGGGCGCGGCCAACGGCCTGAACACCCTGATGCGCTCGATCGGCACCTCGGTGTCGAGCGCGGTCATCGGGATGGTGCTGGCGAACACCTCGGTGCGGATGGGACCGGTCACCGTCCCCAGCATGGAGGGTTTCCGGACCTCGTTCATGATCGCGACGGGTGCGGTGCTGGTCGGTCTCGTCCTGGCCGCGTTCCTGCCGTCGCCCCGGAAGGCCGCCGCACCGGTGCTCCTGGCGAGCAGCGCCGCCGACGCGGCCGCGCGCGATGCCGGAGAGCCGCTGCCCCCCGTCCCGCACCCGTTCGCCGACTCCGACGGCTTCCGCGGCCGGGTGCTGGAGGACGACGGGACGCCGGTGGCCGGCGCCAATGTCACCCTGATCGACCGGCACGGCCGGCAGGCCGGGCTCACCACGACGGACGCGCAGGGCCGCTACGCCCTCGCCGCCCCCGGCCACGGCAGCTTCGTCCTGGCCGGATCGGCCGCCGGGTACGCGCCGCGGGCCCGTCCCGTGTCCTACCCGGCGGACGGGCCTCACGGACCTCGGGGCGAGAGCGACCTGGTGCTGTCGGTCAGCGCGCCGGAGCGCCGGACCGCGGCGCGGTCGTGAGCGGATGAGAGAGGTCCGTCCCCGCCGGGAGTTCCCGCGGCTGCGCGCCGCCGGCGGACAGCCGGGCGGGGCGGGCGCCCTGGACCCGCCTCCGTGACACCACCCGGCAGGCCGGTCCGGCAGAGCGCGCCCGGCAGCCGGAAGGAGCTGCCGCCCCCGTGTCCGTGTCATGACCGGCCCTGGCGGAGCTGCCGACCTGTCTCCCGCGGCCGCACACCCCCGCCGACCATGTCGGCGGGGGTGTGCGGCACGATGGGGCGCCGTCGACACGACCCGTCCCACCAGGAGGAACCCCATGGCCGCCGAGCCCAAGCCGGAGATTCTCGCCGCGTTCCAGGCCGCCAAGGGCTTCATGCCGGTGGGTGAGGGGCTCGCGCTGTACGCGGCCGCCGCCGAAGCCGCCGCGCTCGGTCTGCCGCTGCTGGAGGTGGGAACGTACTGCGGGCGCTCGACCATCCTGCTCGCCGACGCGGCCCGTGCGGCGGGGGTCACGGCGCTCACCGTCGACCACCACCGGGGCAGCGAGGAGCAGCAGCCCGGCTGGGAGTACCACGACCCGACGGTGGTCGACCCCGAGGTGGGCCGGATGGACACGCTGCCCACCTTCCGCCGGACGCTGCACGCGGCCGGCCTGGAGGAGCACGTGGTGGCGCTGGTGGGGCGGTCCCCGCAGGTCGCGGCCGTGTGGGGCGGCCGTCTCGGCCTCGTCTTCATCGACGGCGGCCACACCGACGAGCACGCGGGCGGCGACTACGAGGGCTGGGCGCCGCATGTCGCCGACGGCGGGCTGCTGGTGATCCACGACGTCTTCCCCGACCCGGCGCACGGCGGCCAGGCCCCGTACCGGGTGTATCTGCGGGCGCTGGAGTCGGGGGCGTTCACCGAGATCTCCGTCACCGATTCGCTGCGGGTGCTGCGGCGTACGGGAACGGGGATCTGAACCTCTCGGACGCCCTGCGGCCCCGCGGACGCCTTCGTCCGGAGCGGACCGCGATCTCTCCGGACACCGTGCGGCCCCGCGGGCGGCTTCGTCCGGACCGGACCGCGATCTCTCCGGACACCGTGCGGCCTCCCCGATAGCATCGCCGGGTGCGTCACGACGAGAGTGCTCCCCCCACCCACCGCCGCCCGGCCCTCGCGGCCGCCGCGGGTCTGACCCTGCTCTGTCTGGGCGCGGCCGGCTGCGGCGGTGGCGGCGCCGCGCAGGCACAGCCCGGGAAGGGCGGCGACGCGGTTCCGTCCTCGGCGGCCGCGTCCGCGCCGGCCTCCCCGGCGTCGCCGTCACCGGCGCGTACGAGCACGCCCCCGTCGAAGAAGCCCCCTGCCCCCTCACCGTCGGGGCCGCTGTCCGGGAAGACGGTCGTCGTCGACCCGGGCCACAATCCGGACAACCACCTGCACACCGCCGAGATCAACCGCCAGGTCGACATCGGCACCGGGCACAAGGAGTGCGACACCACCGGCACCTCCACCGACGCCGGTTACGCGGAGGCCCGGTTCACCCTCGATGTCTCGCACCGCCTGCGGACGCTGCTCCGGGCGCAGGGGGCGAAGGTGATCCTGACGTACGACGGCGACCGGGCGTTCGGGCCGTGTGTCGACGAGCGGGCGCGGATCGGCAACAAGGCCGGGGCGGACGCGGTCGTCTCGGTCCACGCGGACGGTTCGGCCGTGGGGAACCGCGGCTTCCATGTGATTCTTCCCGCACTGGTGCACGGCGGCGCTGCGGACACCTCGGAGATCGTGGGTCCTTCGCGCGATCTGGGGACCCGGATCGCCGGACTTTTCGTACGCGCTACCGGAAGTGCGCCTTCCAATTACGTCGGCGGCCATACCGGTCTGGACATCCGCAAGGATCTCGGCGGACTGAATTTGTCGACCGTCCCCAAAGTCTTCATCGAATGCGGCAATATGCGTGATCCGAAGGACGCCGCCCTTCTGACGAGTGCGGGCTGGCGCCAGAAGGCCGCCCAGGGCATCGCGGACGGCATCACCAGCTACCTCAAGGGGTAGAACGACCTCGTCCGCACGGGCCGGCGCCTTGCGCGGGCAGGCCTCACGAGGGGGTTCTGCGGTGAATTCGGGAGGATGCCCGCCCAAGGACCGGGCAGGGGCACAACCCGCCCGGGCAGACGATAGATTCATCCGTACGATGGGGGGCCGCTCCCGAGCTTCGCGCCGTACCCGCCGTACCGGTGGCAGCGACGACCGCCCCGACGAGACGACCGACTAAGGACCTTCACGTGAATATCCGCTCCCTCACTCGAGGCGATGGCGTGGTGATCGGAGCAGCGGTCGTGCTGTTCATCGCCTCTTTCCTCGACTACTTCGACTACGGAAGCACCAGCGTCGACGCGCCCAACTCCTGGGACTCCCTGGGCAACGCGATCGGCGTCTACATGGTCGGGGTGATCGGCGCCGCCCTGATCGTGCTGTCCCGCTCGCAGCCCCAGCCGCGCAAGGTCGCCGGTCTCGATCTCGCCCAGTTCGGTGTCGCCGCCACGGTGTTCACCGCGTGGAGCCTGTTCTGGACCATCATCGACCTCGGCCAGATCGACGCGGGCGCCGGCCTGATCCTCGGCCTGATCGCCTCGCTCGCACTGGCCGCGGGCGCGGTCGCCTCCCCGCTGGTGCCGGCCCTCAAGGCCCCGCTGGCAGGCGCTCCGAAACCGCAGGCCGTGCAGCCGCCGTACGGTGGGCAGCCGGGCCAGGGCTATGGCTACCCGGGTGCCCAGCAGCCGTCCTACGGCGGCCAGCCGCAGGGCCAGGCTCCGGCGTTCGGCGGTCAGCCGCAGCCGGGCCACCCCGAGCCGCAGCAGGCCCAGGCGCCCGCCCAGCAGGCGGCGCCCGCCGGTGACTTCACCCCGTTCTGGTTCGCGGTGCCGGTGGCGCGTCCGCTGTACGGCGAGGACGGTTCGCCGGCCCCGATCGCCGAACTGGCGCCGGGCACCTGGTACCTCGCGGTCGAGCAGCGCGGCCCGGGCCTCATCGCCCAGACGCAGGACGGCCGTCGTGGTGTGCTCCAGGACACCACGGGCATCCAGCGGGGCTGACGCCCCGGCGCACGACCCCTCGACAGCGGCCCTCCGCCCCTTCCGGGCGGGGGGCCGCTGCCGTACCCTCCGACTGCGTCTGATGTACCGTCAGTAACCCTTGGAGGCGGCGCGATGCGGCTCGGACTCGCTCTCGGATACTGGGGCCGCGGCCCGAACCCGGCCCACCTGGATCTCGCCCGTCGGGCGGAGGAGCTGGGCTACGCCTCGGTGTGGACGGCGGAGGCCTGGGGCTCGGACGCCTTCACCCCGCTGACCTGGATCGCCGCCCACACCTCCCGCATCCGGCTGGGCACCGCCCTCGCGCAGATGGCGGCCCGCACCCCGACCGCGACCGCGATGCACGCCCTGACCCTGGACCACCTCTCCGGTGGCCGGATGATGCTCGGCCTCGGGCTGTCCGGTCCGCAGGTGGTGGAGGGCTGGTACGGGCGGCCCTTCCCCCGCAGCCCGCTCACCGCGACCCGCGAGTACGTCGACGTGGTGCGTCAGGTGCTCCGCCGGGAGGCGCCCGTGGCCCTGGACGGCCGCTTCCACCCGCATCCGTACCGCGGCCCGGACGCCACCGGCCTCGGCAAGCCGCTGAAGCCGATCACGCATCCGCTGCGTGCCGACCTGCCGGTGCTGCTGGGTGCGGAGGGGCCGAAGAACATCGCCCAGACGACCCGGATCGCGGACGGCTGGCTGCCGCTGTACTGGTCGCCGCTGCGCACCGATGTGTACGAGGCATCGCTGAGCGGCCTCCCCGAGGGGTTCATGATCGCGCCGATGGCCCGCGCACAGGTCTGCGACGACGTGGCGGAGGGACTGCTGCCGGTGAAGGCGATGCTCGGCTTCTACATCGGCGGCATGGGCGCCGCGGCCCGCAACTTCCACGCGGACCTGATGGCGCGGATGGGGTACGAGGAGGAGGCGCGGCGGATCCAGCGGCTGTTCCTCGAGGGCCGGAAGCAGGAGGCGGTGCTGGCCGTGCCGGATGCGTTCGCCGACGAGATCTCGCTCGTCGGCCCCCGCGAACGCATCGCGGAACGGCTGGAGTTGTGGCGCGAGGGCCCGGTGACCGACCTCCTGGTGACCGCACCGGACCCGCACACCCTGCGGGTGCTGGCGGAGCTCAACCGGTAGGACGGCTACCGCTTGGCGGCCACGAATCCCCACTGGTCGACCGGCTCACCGACGACGGGCTCCTCGGGGCGCCACAGACTGATCGAGCCGAAGCCCGGCTCCACCAGTTCGAGTCCGTCCGCGAAGGTCGCCATGATCTCCTTCGGGCGCGAGATGTACGGCATGGCACCGCCACTGGCGTACTCCTCGGACCCGGCCTCGGTCTCCGGAGTCCCGATGGTGTCGCACAGCATCAGGTAACTGCCCGCGGGCAGCGCGTCCAGGTAGCTGCGGAGCAGCGCCGCGGCCTCACCCGAGTCGGCGACGTGTCCCAGGGTCGAGAGCACCATCACGGCCACGGGCTCATCGAGGTCCAGCGTCCGGGCTGCCTCGCGCAGCACCGTCTTCGCGTCCGTCAGGTCCGCGTGCACGTAGTCCGTCGCCCCCTCGGGACGGCTGGTCAGCAGGGCGCGCGCGTGCGCGAGGACGATCGGGTCGTTGTCCACGTACACGATCCGTGCCGTCGGCTCGACGCCCTGGGCGACCTCGTGCGTCGCGTTCGCCGTCGGCAGGCCGGTGCCGAGATCCAGGAACTGCCGTATCCCCGCCTCACCGGCCAGGAAGCGCACCGCCCGGGCCTGGAACGCCCGGGAGGCGCGCGCTATGTCGATGATCTGCGGGTACAGCTCCTCCATCGTCGCCCCGAGCCGGCGGTCCACCTCGTAGTTGTCCTTGCCGCCCAGCCAGTAGTTCCACACCCGCGCCGAATGCGGCGTACCCGTGTCGATCCCGTCCACCGGCGTCGGGGCTCCGTGCCTGTCAGTCATCGGCCCTCTTCAAGTCGTACCTCGGCTGCGCGGACGACCCCCCGTACCGCGCACGCCCATGCTTCCTCACCAGCAACATCCGCACCAGCCCCGCCCGAGCCCAACTCCCCCGCGAGGCGCGACGGCAGAGCCGGAGGCCGCCGCGGGCCGGGCCGGAGGCGCGCCGAGGAGGGCTGCCCGCCGCCCGTCCGGGCCGGGCCCTTGAGGCGTGACGCCGCGTTCCAGTCCGACGAGGCTCAGGAATCCGCCTGCGGGCCGGCGGGAATCCGGCCCTCCCGCGTCCAGCCGAGGAGTTCGTCCGCCGTCCAGGTCGTGACGACCCGCTCCGCCGGGACGCCGCACTCCTCGGCGCGGGCGCAGCCGTAGATCTGCCAGTCGAGCTGTCCGGGGGCGTGGGCGTCGGTGTCGACGGCGAACAGGGTGCCCGCGTCCACGGCTTGGCGCAGCAGCCGCCGGGGCGGGTCCAGTCGCTCGGGCCTGCTGTTGATCTCCACCGCCGTGCCCGCCTCCGCGCAGGCGGCGAAGACCTCGTCCGCGTCGAACCGGGACTCCGGGCGGCCCCGGCCGGTGACCAGGCGTCCGGTGCAGTGGCCGAGGACGTCGGCCGGGGGGTTGCGGACGGCGGCGACCATGCGCCGGGTCATCGGGCCGGGGTCCATCCGCAGCTTGGAGTGCACGGACACCACGACGAGGTCCAGCCGTTCCAGCAGCTCCTCCTCCTGGTCGAGGGTGCCGTCGAGGTGGATGTCGCACTCGATGCCGGTCAGCAGCCGGAAGGGGGCCCACTGCTCGTTGAGTTCGGCGACCAGATCGAGCTGGTGCCGCAGCCGTTCGGGCGAGAGCCCGTTGGCGACCGTCAGCCGGGGCGAATGATCGGTGAGCACCGCCCACGCGTGGCCGATCTCCGCCGCCGCGCGGCCCATCGCCTCGATCGGGCTGCCGCCGTCCGACCAGTCGGAGTGCAGGTGGCAGTCGCCGCGCAGCAGGGCCCGCAGCCGCTCACCGCCCCCGGCGAGCGGGCCGCGCTCCTCGGCCTCCCTCTCCAGCCGCTCCAGATAGGCGGGGGTCACTCCGGCGACCGCCTCGCGGATCACCTGGGCGGTGCGGGGGCCGATGCCCTTGACCTGTTCCAGGGAACCGTTCGTCACCCGCTGCACGACCTCGCCGTCGGGCATCGCCGCAACGGCGTGGGCCGCGGTCCGGAAGGCCTGGACGCGGTAGGTCTCGGCCCTGTCCCGCTCCAGCAGGAAGGCGATCCGTTCCAGGGCCCGGACCGGGTCCATGGGCACCTCCTGGCAGAGCGGCACGGACGTCCCCTCCAGCTTGGCGCAGCCCTGCCCGGCCCGCACACCGGCAGCGCCGCCGCGCCGCCGGTCAGCCGAAGGAGGACCGGGCCAGCCAGAAGTCCAGCAGTTCCGCGTCGCCCAGCACCTCGACGCGGTCGCTGTCCGGGGCCAGGCGGCGGTTGAAGACCAGCATCAGGTCGGTGAGCGGACCGCGCAGCGCCACGGTCGCCTTCCCGTGCGCGTGGCGCCAGGTGAAGCCGTCCGCGCCGAACTCGACGAGCCACTCGGCGTCCGGTACGTCGGTGGCGTGCAGATGGAGGGAGCGGCCCTCCCCGCGCAGCTCCGCGGCCTCGGGGTCGCCCTCCGCCTGGGCGTAGGCGACGATGTCCAGCCACTCGTCGATCGTGTCGGCGGCGAGGTCGGGCGCCATCGTGTAGGGAACCTTCGCGGTCAGGGCCGCGTCCGCCAGATGGACGACCGTCTCGATCGCCATGCGCCGCGCCCAGAAACCGGTGCTGCGATCCCGGCCGTACCAGGACCACACCTTCTCTGCGGGGCCTGCGTCCCGCAGCGCCGCCGCGGTCCCGGCCGCCCCGTCGGCCAGCCAGGCGTCGAGCACGGCGGGGTCGTCGCCCTCGGGTGCGAAGGCCGGCACCTGCTCGTCCGGGAGCTCCTCGGTGGCCCGGGTGCGGACGATCTCGCCGGCCCAGCGGTGGGCGCGGCCGACGTGGATGGCGAGGTCCCGCAGCGTCCACTCGGGGCAGGTGGGGACGGCCGCGTCGAGGTCCCCGGCGCCGACAGCCGCCCTCAACGCGTCGGTCAGGCCGACGATTTCATCGCAGTAGCGCGCGTGCGCGAGAGGAGCCATGCCCGCACCCTAGTGCGGCCACGGTCCTCCTCACATGCGGTTATCCGCCGAGCTGCGAAGCGGAGGGGACCTTGTCCTTCACTTCGGCGCCCGCGCTCTTCCCGGCTTCCTTGACGCTGTTGATGACGTTCTCGAACGCGCCGACGTCCCCTGCGCCCGCCTCGCCCTTGCGGAGCTTGGCGGCCATGCCCTTGAGGGACTCGATGCCCGCCGTCAGCGGGGCGACGGCCTTCGACAGCAGCGGGTCGCCCTTGGCGTTGACGGTCGCGGCCTTGAGCCGGTTGTAGGCGAAGCCGCCGGCGAGCCCGGCCTTGACGAGCGCGAAGGTCCGCCCGTCCGCGCCCTTCTTGAACGTCCCCGCGCGGTAGGGCTTGACGATCCACTGGTACGTCGCGCCGGCCGCCAGGCCCGCGTTGGCGACGAACCGCGTCTTGGCGAACTTCTGCGCCTCGGCCGACGACGTGCCGGTGGGCGATGCCGAGGTGCTCGCACCGCTGTCGTCGTCGCCCCCGCACGCGGTGGTGCCCACCAGCACCGAGCAGGACAGCAGCAACGCGACGAGGAGTCGGCGGAGCGGTACGGAACGGGGCACGGCGGGCCTCCCTGACCGGGGACGTCACGGCGGGTGCCGGGGCCCGGCACTCCCCCCGTCAGGCTGGCCGCGGCGGCCCGGTCCCGCCACCCCGGTGCCGCCGTCCGGGTTTCACCTGGCCGAAAACGGCAATCCGGAATCCATGTCCTACAGCAGAGGCAAGGGAAGCAGCACCGCTGCACGCGTCATAGCCGTGGTGGCCGACGTCATGGCCTTCATCATCGGCCTGTGGATTCTGATGTACCTGCTCGACGCCAACCGGGGCAACGATCTGGTCGAGTTCGTACAGCACACCGCCAGGTGGCTCGCCGGCTGGTCGTACGACCTCTTCACGTTCGACGAGGCGTGGGCCAGGGTCGTCGCCGGATACGGCCTCGCCGCCGTCGTGTACCTGTTCGTCGGTCACGCGGTGGCCGGTCGCATCCGGCACTGAGCACCGAGCCCACCGGAGGATCAGCGCACCGCTCAGCCGCAGCAGTCCGGCTCCAGGCCCTTCGGCAGCCGTTCCCCGCTGAAGACCGCGGTGGTCGCCTCGTCCCCGCCGAGCGCGGCCACCGCCAGCAGGAGCGATCCGGCGGTCCACGCGGTGTGCTCCTCGGGCCAGAACGCCCGGTTGCCCTCGAAGACGTACCCCGTCCAGTACATCCCGCCCTCGGCCCGCAGGTGCTGGATGGACTGGAGGATCTCCAGCGCGCGGTCGGACTCGCCCATCACCCAGAGCGCCAGGGCGAGTTCGCAGCTTTCACCGCCGGTCACCCAGGGGTTGGGCAGCACGCAGCGCACGCCGAGGCCGGGGACGACGAAGCGGTCCCAGCCCTCGTCGATCCGCTGCTGGGCCGCCGGTCCGACGATCGCGCCGCCGAGGACCGGGTAGTACCAGTCCATCGAGTAGTGGCTCTTGTCGAGGAAGCGCTCCGGGTGGCTGCGGATCGCGTGCCCCAGCGCCCCCGTCGCCAACTCCCAGTCGGGCTGCGGTTCTTCGCGGCGCTCGGCGATGGCGAGCGCGCAGCGCAGGGCCTGGTAGATGGAGGAGGAGCCGGTCAGGAGCGCGTCCGTCACCGGGGTGCCGTCGGCCTCCCGCTTCCAGCCGATCTGCCCGCCGGGCTGCTGGAGCCGCAGGACGAACTCGACGGCGGCGAAGACCGTCGGCCACATCCGGTCGACGAACGCGTCGTCACCGGTGGCGAGGTAGTGGTGCCAGACGCCGACGGCCACGTAGGCGCAGAAGTTGGTCTCCAGGCCCCGGTCGGTCGGCTGCGAGGGGTCACCGTCGTGGTAGGCCGCGTACCAGGAGCCGTCCTCGTTCTGGTGGCGGGCGAGCCACTCGTACGCGCGTTCCGCGGCGGCGTGCTCACCGGCCGCGTCCAGGGCCATGGCGGCCTCGGTGTGGTCCCAGGGGTCCAGGTGGTGTCCGCGGAACCACGGGATCGCGCCGTCGTCGCACTGCACGGCGAGCACGGCGGCGACGGTCTCCGCGGCCTCCTCGGAGGTGAGGACGCCGGGCAGGACGAGGTGTTCGGTCCGCTCGGGAAGACTCACGCCTCGGCCTTCGCGGAGTCGCCGGCCGGCGCGGGGGCCGCGGCCGTCACGGTGGCGGGCAGGTGCGGTTTGGTCGCGTACGCCACGAAGCTCTTGCCGACGACCGGGTTGAGCAGCTGTTCGGCGACCCGGGTCGCCATCGGCTTCTTCATGATGTCCCAGACGAGCAGCTTGTGGTACGCCCGCACCGGCAGCGCCTTGTCGTTGTCGACGCCGAAGGCGCACTTGAGCCACCAGTAGGGGGCGTGCAGGGCGTGCGCGTGGTGGGTGCCGTACGGCTTGAGGCCGGCGCCGCGGATCTTCCCCAGCAGTTCGTCCGCCTTGTAGATGCGGATGTGGCCGCCCTCGACCTCGTGGTACGCGTCGGAGAGCGTCCAGCAGACCTTCTCGGGGCCGTAACGCGGCACGGTGATCGCGATGCGGCCGCCGGGCCTGAGGACCCGGACCATCTCGGCGAGCACGCCCTTGTCGTCCGGAATGTGCTCCATGACCTCGGAGATGATCACGACGTCGAAGGACGCGTCGGGGAACGGCAGGTTGAGCGCGTCGCCCTCCATCGCGGTGGCGGTGGCGCCCTCGGGCGCCTCCCCCGCCTCCTTCATCGCGGCGAACCACTTCGCGACCTCGCGGATCTCCTCGGCGTTCCGGTCGAGGGCCACGACCTGGGCGCCACGCCGGTAGCACTCGAAGGCATGGCGTCCGGCGCCGCAGCCCAGGTCGAGCACTCGGTCGCCTGCGGCGAGCGGGAAGCGGGTGAAGTCCACGGTCAGCACGAAGGCCTGCTTTCGCGGTCGAGGGGGCAAAGGGGGAGGGTGCGCGTGAGGAGCGGTGTCACCGTCGGCCGCCGGGGCCGGTGACGGCGCGGGCCGCGATCGCCTCCCGGTAGAGCGCGGCCGTGCCGATCGCCGCCTGCTTCCAGGTGAACCGGGCGAGGACCCGTTCCCGGCCCGCGGCCCCGAGCCGCGCGCGCAGCTCCGGGTCGCCCAGCAGCCGGCCGAGCGCGTCGGCGAGGGCCCCGGCGTCGGCGGGCGGGACGGCCAGACAGGTCTCGCCGTCCGGGCCGGCGACCTCGGGGATCGCACCACCGGTGGTGGCGACGAGCGGGGTTCCGGTGGCCATGGCCTCGGCGGCGGGCAGCGAGAACCCCTCGTACAGCGAGGGGACGCAGGCGATCTGGGCGCTGCGCACCAGGTCGACGAGTTCGGTGTCGCTGATGCCCTTGACGAACTCGACGGCGTCGCCGAGTCCGTGACGGTCGATGGCCTGGGCGACCGGTCCGTCCTCGGCCCGGCGGCCGACGACCACGAGGTGCGCGGCGGGATTCTCCGTACGGAGCTTGGCCAGCGCGTCGACGAGATGGACGAGGCCCTTGAGCGGGACGTCGGCGCTGGAGGTGGTGACGATCCGGCCGGGCACCTCGGCGACGGCGGGGTCGGGCGACCACAGGTCGGTGTCGGCCCCGATGTGCACGACGCGGACGCGGTCCGGGCGCACGCCGAGGTGGTCGACGATCTCCTGACGGGAGGAGCCGGAGACGGTGAGCACGGACGGCAGCTTGCGCGCGACCCGCTTCTGCATCCGGGTGAACGCGTACCAGCGGCGTACGGAGGCGCGCCGGCGCCGGGTCGGGGCGGCGGCCAGGTCGAGCTGCCGGTCGACGGTGATGGGGTGGTGGATCGTGGTGACGAGCGGGGCCCCGAGGTCGCCGAGGAGCCCGTAGCCGAGCGTCTGGTTGTCGTGGATGACGTCGAACTCGCCGCGCCGGAACCGGAGATGGCGGCGCGCACGCAGGCTGAAGGTGAGCGGTTCGGGGAAGCCGCCGGTCCACATCGTGGCGACCTCGGCGGCGTCGATCCAGTCCCGGAACTCGCCCGCCCGTGGGGTGCGGAACGGGTCGGGCTGCCGGTAGAGGTCCAGGCTCGGCAGTTCGGTGAGTGGGACGCCCTCGTCGAGCACGGGGTAGGGCTGGGCGCCGATCACCTCGACGCTGTGGCCGAGGCGGGCGAGTTCCCGGGCGAGGTGGCGTACGTAGACGCCCTGGCCGCCGCAGAAGGGGTTGCCCTTGTAGGTGAGGAGCGCGATGCGCAGGGGCCGGCCGTCAGCGGGGACCGAGCCCGTGTCCGACGTGCCGACGCCCGTACGGGGGCCCGAATCTATGGCCTCAGCGGTCACACTCGGCCCCCTTCTCACTGCGTGTTCGCCGGAGCGTAACCGCTCACGCTAATCTAGAACAAGTTACAGACCGGATCGTTCAACGAGCTACGAATCTACCGGCAGGTAGCACCGGTGCAACGGCCGGATCAGGTGATTCGCGCCACGACACACACCCTGGCATGCTGTGCGCCGCCGGACCGGCCGCCGCAGCTCGCGGTCGCGGACAGAAGCCTGGGGATGGGGACACATGACAGCGGAAGCCAGACCGGCATCGCCGCCCCTGACGGAACGCCAGGAGGCCCGCCGCCGCCGCATCCTGCACGCCAGCGCCCAGCTCGCCAGCAGGGGCGGCTTCGAGGCCGTCCAGATGCGCGAGGTGGCGGAGGCCGCCGGGGTGGCCCTGGGCACGCTGTACCGCTACTTCCCGTCCAAGATCCATCTGCTGGTCGCCACCATGCAGGACCAGCTCCAGCACATGCACGGGACGCTCCGCAAACGGCCGCCGGCCGGGGCAGGCGCGGCCGAGCGGGTCGCCGACACGCTCATGCGCGCCTTCCGCGCGATGCAGCGCGAACCGCACCTGGCCGACGCGATGGTGCGCGCGCTGACCTTCGCGGACCGCAGTGTGAGCCCCGAGGTGGACACGGTCTCGCGGCTCACGACGGCGATCATCCTGGACGCCATGGAGCTCGACCGCCCGACGCCCGAGCAGCTCTCGGCGGTCCGGGTCATCGAGCACACCTGGCACTCGGCCCTGATCACCTGGCTTTCGGGGCGGGCGTCGATCGCGCAGGTGAAGATAGACATCGAGACGGTCTGCCGGCTGATCGACCTGACGGCGGAGGAACCGGCCGGCTGAGACCGGCGGGCACGGGGCGGGGGTGAAAAGCCCCGCGACGCCGCCTCGTGGGGCGGCCGGTCCGAGGCGCTCCGGGTTCCCGGCATCCGCCCATGTACGGCGCCCACATGGGTCACCGGCCAGGTGGGGCGCCCTGCACCATATCGACGACGGCACGGTCTTCATACGGTTCGGCGACATCACAGGAACACGCCGAGGAGCCGGTCCCCATGCGTCGCAGAGCCAACAGGGCCAGCAGAGCCCGCCACTCCCCCACCGACATCCGCACCTTCGCCGTCCTGGCAGCCGCCGGTCTGCTGCTGACCGGCTGCACCGCCGCCGGCACGGCGGGCGGCTCCGGCTCCGGCGAGGCCGCCGACGACGCGGCCGTGAAGGTCGGCCTGGTCTACTCCCGGACCGGGCTGCTCGCGGACTACGGCAAGCAGTACCGCGACGGCTTCATGGCGGGCCTGGACTACGCGACGAAGGGCACCGGCAAGGTCGCCGGCCACCGCATCGAGGTCACCGAGCAGGACGACGCGGGCGACCCCGGCAAGGCGGTCTCCGCCGCCAAGAGCCTGATCGGCAAGGGCTACAAGGTGCTGGCCGGCACCACCGACTCCGGGGTCGCCCTCCAGATGGCGCCGCTGGCCGCGCAGAACAAGGTGCTGTACGTCAGCGGCCCGGCGGCCACCGACGCGGTGACCGGCATCAACGACTACACCTTCCGCTCGGGGCGCCAGTCCTACCAGGACATCCTGACGGCGGGCACGATGCTCGGCGACGCGAAGGGCAGGAAGGTCACGGTCCTCGCGCAGGACTCCACGTTCGGGCAGGCCAACGTCGCCGCCGTGAAGGCGGTGCTCGGCGCGAAGGGCGCGCAGGTCGGCTCCGTGCTGGCGCCGCCCGGCGCGACGGACCTGACGCCGTTCGCCCGGCAGGTCAAGGCGGGCGGGCCGGACCTGGTCTTCGTCGCCTGGGCCGGGTCCACCGCCCCGGCCCTGTGGACCGCGCTGGACCAGCAGGGCGTGCTGGGCGCGGGCAAGGTCGTCACCGGACTCGCCGGCACCGCCTCCTACCCGGTGTTCGGAGCGGCCGGGTCCAAGGTGTCGTTCCTGGCGCACTACTTCCCGGGCGCGGGCGGCGGCAACGCCGTGGAGAAGGCGATGCTCGGCGCGGTGACGAAGGCGGGCGGCACGCCCGATCTGTTCACCCCGGACGGCTTCACCGCCGCCCAGATGGTGGTGCACGCCGTCGCCGAGGGGAGCGCCACGGATCCGGCCGCGATGGTGAAGGCCCTGGAGGGCTGGACCTTCGAAGGGCCCAAGGGCGAGCAGCAGGTCCGGGCCGAGGACCACGCGCTCCTGCAACCCATGTTCGTGGCCCGGCTGACCGGCAAGGGCGCCGGCGCGAAGCCCGGTCTGCTGGACACCGAGGCGAGGGACGCCGTGGCGCCGCCCGTGAAGCCCTCGGCGGGCTGACCCGTGACCGCACCCTACACACCCGGGCGTCCGGGAGGCGCCCCGCCCGACGTCGCGGCCCCCGTGCTCCGACTGGACGGCATCGGCTGGAGCGTCGGCGGCGCGACCATCGTCGAGGACATCACGCTGAGCGTGCGCGAGGGCGATTTCCTCGCCTTCATCGGGCCCAACGGGGCGGGCAAGACGTCCCTGTTCAACCTGATCAGCGGTCTGACGCTGCCCACCGCGGGCACGATCGCGCTGGACGGGGCGGACCTGACGGACCGGCCCGCCCACGTCCGTGCCCGGCGCGGGATCGGCCGGACGTTCCAGACGTCCAGCCTCTGGCCCGCGATGACGGTGGCCGACCACGTCCGGCTGGCCGCGCAGGCCGCCCGGGGCGGCTCGTACCGCCTCTGGCGGCGCGCCGACCCGTTCACCGCCGAGGTGGCCGGGGTCCTGGAGCGCACCGGTCTCGGCCACCGGGCCCGGGCCACGGCCGCCGAACTGTCGCACGGCGAGAAGCGGAAGCTGGAGCTCGCCGTGCTGCTGGTGGGCGAGCCCCGGCTGATGCTGCTCGACGAGCCGATGGCCGGGGTGAGCGCCGAGGAGGTCCCGGCGCTCACCGAACTGATCCGCACCCTGCACCGGGAGGAGGGCCGCACCGTCCTCATGGTCGAGCACCACATGGACGTGCTGCTGGGCCTCGCGGACCGGCTCGCCGTGATGCACCACGGCCGGCTGCTCGCCCTGGACACGCCGGAGGCCGTGACCGCCGACCCGACCGTGCAGCGGGCCTACCTCGGGGAGGGGCTGTGACCGGGCGCCCCCTGCTCGACGTACGGGATCTGCGCGTTCTCATCGGCGGCCGCCACATCCTGCACGGCGTCGGCCTGGACGTCGCGGCCCACGGCGTGACCGCGCTGCTCGGCCGCAACGGGGCCGGGAAGACCACGACCGTACGGGGCATCCTCGGTCTCGTCCCGCGCGAGGGCAGCGTCCGCCTCGACGGCGAGGAGACCGTGTCCCTGCCGACGCACGCACTGGTCCGGCGCGGCATCGGCTACGCCCCCGAGGACCGGGGCGTCTTCGCCGGGCTGACCGTCGCGGAGAACCTGCGGCTGGCGGAGCGGCGCGGCGCGGGCGAGCCCGCGTACGCCCTGGTCCATGAGCTCTTCCCCGAACTGAGGCAGCGGGCCGGGCAGTTGGCCGGGACGCTGTCCGGCGGACAGCAGCAGATGGTCGCCATCGGCCGCACCCTGCTCAACGCCAACCGGCTGATCATCGCGGACGAACCGACCAAGGGCCTGGCCCCGAAGGTGGTCACCGAGGTCGCCCAGGTGCTGGAGCGGGCCGCCGAAGCGGTGCCCGTCCTGCTCGTGGAGCAGAACCTCGCCGTCGTGCGTCGCCTCGCCGCGCACTGTGTGGTGCTGGCCGACGGGCGGACCGCCCACCGGGGCCCGGCGGCCGAACTGCTCGAAGACGCGGAGGCGGCCCGCAGACTGCTCGGCGTGGGCCACGGCCCGCCGGCCCCCCACCCCGCGGAGGCGGATCACTGATGTCCACCCTCGTCCTGCTCACCCTGACCGGTCTCGGTCTGGGAGCCCTCTACTTCCTCATCGCGTCCGGACTCTCGCTGATCTTCGGTCTGATGGACGTCCTCAACTTCGCTCACGGGGCCCTGCTCTCCATCGGTGCGTACGGCACCTGGTGGGCGGCGTCCGGCCATCTGCCGGGCGCGGGGCCGGGCGGGGCCGGCTTCGGCCTCGCGGTCCTGTTCGGTACGGCCGTGGGCACCGCGGCCGCCGTGCTCCTGGAACTCGCCGTCGTCCGCCCGCTCTACACCCGGCCGCGCGAACAGGTGCTCGCCACCGTCGGGGTCGGGCTCGCCGTCCCGGCGCTGCTGTCGGGCATCTGGGGCTCGGACGCCCGGACCTTCCCCGGGCCCGAGGCCCTGTCCGGCACCTTCGGACTGCTGGGCGCGCAGGTCCCCGTCAACCGCCTGGTGCTGATCGCGGCGGCCGTCCTCGTCCTGGTGGCGCTGCGGCTGTTCCTGGGCCGGACCCGGCACGGACTCGTCGTACGGGCGGGTGTCGAGGACCGGGCGATGGTCACCGCGCTCGGCGTCGACGTCCGCAAGGCGTTCACGCTCGTCTTCGCGATCGGGGGCTGCGCGGCGGCCCTCGGCGGGGCGCTCGGCGGGCTGTACTTCGGCTCGGTCGACCCCCGGCAGGGCACCTCGCTGCTGATCTTCGCCTTCGTCGTCGTGGTCACCGGAGGCATGGGCTCGGTGACGGGCGCCGCCGTGGCGTCCGTCGTCATCGGCCTGGTCCAGCAGTTCGCCAACTACTACACCGCTGCGGGCCTCGGCGACCTGGCGGTCGTCGTCCTGCTCGCCGCGCTGCTGCTGATCCGCCCGCGCGGACTGACGGGGAGGCTCGCGTGAGCACCGCCACCGAGACACATGACCGCACCGACGGCCCCGCCGCCCCGGCGCGGACGTCCGACGGACCCCGCCCGCTGCGCTGGTGGCCGGCCGGCGTCCTGCTGCTCCTGGTGGTCGCGCCGTTCAGCGCCGTGCCCGTGCCGGGCGTACTGGACGGGCCGCTCGGCAGCGCGGGCAGCCTCCAGCTCCTCGCGACCTGTCTGCTGTTCGGCGCTCTGGCCACGGGGTACGACCTCCTGCTCGGGCGCACCGGGCTGCTCTCGTTCGGCCACGCCCTGTACTTCGCGGCGGGCAGTTACGCCACCAACACGTTCCTGCTGGAGGCGGGGCTGCCCTTCGCCCTCGCCGCGGTCCTCGGCCTCCTCTTCGGGATCGCACTGGCCCTGGTCCTGGGGTCGGTGAGTCTGCGCGTCACCGGGATCGGCTTCTCCATGGTGACCCTCGCCTTCGCCCAGGCGGGCTCGATCCTGGTGTCCCGCGACCCCGGCGGTGTCACCGGCGGCGAGGAGGGGCGGGCGGCTCCGGCGGACCTGCTTCCCTCCTGGCTCGTCGGCATCGACCACACCGCGAACCTCTACTGGATCGCCCTCGCCTACCTCGTCCTCACCCTGGCCGTCGTGACGTGGGCGGTCCGCTCCCCCACCGGGCGCGTCTGGGAGGGCATCAAGGAGAACGAGCGCCGGGTGGAGGTGCTGGGCCTGAGACCGTACGGCTTCAAGCTGACGGCCTTCGTCGTCGCGGGCGGGCTCGCCGCGCTCGGCGGCATCGTGCACCTGCTCCTGACCGGCGGTTCCACCCCCCGGACCACCACGTCCGACTTCACGCTGTCGCTGCTGGTGATGGTGGTGCTGGGCGGCTCGGGCACCCGCTGGGGCCCGATGGCGGGCGGCATCCTCTACACCTGGGCGGACCACCGGCTCGGCGATCTGGCCGGTTCGGGCGCGGTCGCCGATCTGCCCGCGGTGCTCCGCGTCCCGCTCTCCCAGCCGTTGTTCCTGCTGGGCGTGCTGTTCGTGGCCGTGGTACATCTGCTGCCGGGCGGCCTGGCCCGGCTGCCGGGCCGGCTGGGAGCCGTGCCGCACCGGAAGGAGACCGGAGCCCTGTGATTCCGTACGAGGAGATCGAAGTCCCCGTCCCGGGAGGCGGGTTGGCCGCACTGCGCTGGCCGGCCGCCGATCCGGACGCACCGGCGGTGGTGGCCCTGCACGGCATCACGGCCAACGCGCTCTCCTGGGGCACGGTGGCCCGGCTGCTGGCCGGCCGCGTCACGTTGATCGCCCCGGATCTGCGGGGCCGGGCCGGGAGTTCGGCTCTCCCCGGCCCGTACGGCATCGCCGCGCACACGGACGACGTGGTGGCGCTGACCGAGGCCCTGGGCCTGGACCGGGTGGTGCTGGCGGGCCATTCGATGGGCGCGTTCGTGGCGGCGCTGGCCGCGGTGCGGTATCCGGACCGCTTCGGCCCGCTACTGCTCGTTGACGGCGGTATCGGCTTCCCCGCGCCCACGCACCTGACCCCGGACGAGCTGATGACGGCCGTGATCGGTCCGGCGATGGACCGCCTGTCGATGACGTTCGCGGACCGGGCCGCCTACCGCGCCTTCTGGCAGGCCCATCCGGCGTTCGCGGGTGCCTGGTCGGACGAGGTGGACGCGTACATCCAGCGCGACCTGACGGGCGAGGAACCGGCCCTGCGCTCGACGTGCCGGATCGAGGCGGTCCGCACGGACGGCGTCGGCCTGTTCGACGACGAGGTGCTGGGCGCGGTACGGAAGCTGCCGGCCGAGGCGACGCTGCTGTGGGCGGCGCGCGGCCTGATGGACGAGGAGCAGGGTCTGTACGACGAGCGCCGGCTGGCGGCGGCCGGCCTGGCGGGGACCCGGGTGCGGCCGGTGGCGGTGGAGGACGTGAACCACTACACGGTGCTCACGGGCGAGCGGGGCGGGCAGGAGGTCGCCGACCGCCTGGTGGCGTTCGCGTACGCCTGAGGGGCGGGCCGGGTCCGGCGGCGGACCGCCGGGCCCGGCCCGCCACGCGTCAGCCGGTGGCGCAGCCGCCGTCCGCGATCACGAAGTACCCGGCGGGTGACTCCTTCAGGGTGTGGGTGACGAAGACGTTGTACAGGCCCATGTTCTGGTTCGAGCCGTTGGCGTACGCGTACCCGCCGGACGTGTGGGCCCTGCCCGCCGTCACGTGCGCGTAGTTGGTGGCCGAGTGGCACGTGGCCGGTGCGCCGCCGCCGGTGGTGGTGGCCGTCACCTGGACCGAGGCGGCGCCTGCTCCGCCGGACGCGTCGACCGCCGCCACGGTGTAGCGGTAGGCGGTCCCGGCGGTGAGGCCGGTGTCCGTGTACGCGCCGGCGGTGGGAGAGGCGACCTTCGTGCCGTTGCGGAGCACGGCGTACGAGGACGCGCCCGGCACCGCGTTCCAGGACAGGGACGCGGTGGTGTCCGTGGTGCCGGTGACGGTGAGGCCCGTGGGGGCCGGGAGCCCGTCGCCGCCCCCGCCGGGCGCGCCGCCGTCCAGGCCCCAGAAGACGCCCGTGTAGTACGTCGAGCACACGGCGTTCAGGAAGTAGGCGGCCGTCGTCCCGCACTGCTGGGCGCCCGTTCCGGGGTTCACGGGCAGTCCGTGGCCCATGCCGGAGACGGAGTACGTCTCCACGGCCGGCCGGCCCGAGGCGTCGTTGTAGACGCTTCGGGTGGTGTTCCCGGGCAGGGCGTCCGTGGAGGCCGGCGTCTGGCCGATGCCCCAGACGTCCGTCCACTGGTCGCGCAGGGCCGTGGCGTTCGCCGGGTAGACCGTGTAGTCCGCGGTGCCCTGCCAGATCGCCACGCGGGGCCAGGGGCCCGTGTACCCGGGGTGGGCGGCCCGCACCTTGTCGCCCCACTGCGCGGGGGTGAGCTTCTGCGGGCCCGTCTGGCAGCCCGACGCGGCCGCCTGGCTCGTCGCGCACTGGGCGGGCAGCCCCGAGGACACGGAGCCGCCGGCGAACACGTCCGGATAGGCGGCCAGCAGGTCCGCGGTCATGCCGCCGCCGGCGGAGAGCCCGGTGACGTACACCCGGCGGCCGTCGGAGCCGTACGTCTGCTTCGCGTACTCGACCATCTGCACGACGGAGGCGGCCTCGCCCCTGCCCCGGGTGTCCTCGGCCGGATCGAACCAGCCGAAGCAGGACAGGGAGTTGTTCGCCGACGTGGTCTGGGGGAAGACCACGGCGAAGCCCCACTCGTCGGCGAACTTCGGCCAGCCGGAATTGGTGTAGTACGCGTTCGCCGTCTGGGTGCAGCCGTGCAGGGCGACGACCAGGGGCGCGTTCGCCGGGAGGCCGGCGGGCGTGTACGCGTACATCTGCAGGTTGCCGGGGTTGGAGCCGAAGCCGGTGATCTGCTGGAGACCGCCCGCGGCGGCGGCCGGCTGCGCGGCGGTGGTGGTGCTCAACGTAGCGGCGAGCAGGCCGAGGACGGCCGTGGACGCGACGCGGCGGAAGAAGCGTCTCAGGATCGATGGGCGCACGGGGGCTGCCTCCCTGGTCGGTACGTGGGGGATCGGGTTGCTGCCGGAACCTATGAGCGGCGCGTCGCCGCGCCCATGTGCCAGGCGGACACCGGCGGGTGCGGGCTGTGTGCGGCGGGGCTCTTGTGCGGTCCGGAGCACCACGGCGACGCCTCCCCCGCGCCGTACGGCACCACGTACGCCGCCACCATGCCGGAGCGGGAGGCTGTGTGCACCGCCGCCATGTGACACGGGCCGCCGCGTACCTACGGTGACGGCCATGGAGACTTCCCGCAGACCCGATCACGAGCCCGCCACTCCCTCCCCCGGCGGCGGATCACCGCAGGCGCGCGCGGAACCGGTCCTGGCCGGGCGCACCGCGCTGGTGACTGGTGCGGCCGGCGGGATCGGACGGGCCTGCGCGCTGGCGCTGGCCGCGGCGGGCGCGCACGTGCATGTGGTGGACAGGGCGGGCGAGGCCGCGAAGCGCCTCGCGGAGGAGATCGGCGGGACGCCCTGGGTGGTGGACCTGTCCGACCCGGCGGTCGTCGACACGCTGCCGGCCGGCGCGGACGTCGTGGTCAACAACGCGGGGCTCCAGCACGTGGCCCCGGTCCACGAGTTCCCGCCGGACCGGTTCGCCCTGATCCAGCGCGTCATGGTGGAGACCCCGTTCCGCATCTTGCGCCGGACCCTGCCGGGCATGTACGAACGCGGCTGGGGGCGCGTCGTCAACATCTCGTCGGTGCACGGGCTGCGCGCGAGTCCCTACAAATCGGCCTACGTCACGGCCAAGCACGCACTGGAGGGGCTGAGCAAGGTGGTCGCGCTCGAAGCGGCGGAGCACGGGGTGACGAGCAACTGCGTCAGCCCCGGCTACGTACGCACGCCCCTCGTCGAGAACCAGATCGCCGACCAGGCCCGGGCCCACGGCATCTCGGAGGCGGACGTGGTGGGGCGGGTGATGCTGGAGCGCAGCGCCGTCAAGCGGCTGATCGAGCCCGCGGACGTCGCCGAGGCGGTCCTGTGGCTGTGCGGCCCGCACACCGGGCACATCACGGGCACCTCGCTCTCCATGGACGGCGGCTGGACCGCCAACTGACCGACCGAACTCCTACGAACGCTGGTTGCCCGATGCCTGAACCGCTCCCCTCCGCCGCGCCCCACCTGCGGCGCCTGTTCGACCTGCTGGCCGACGACGCGCCCGCCGAGGCGCTGGGGGCGGTCTCCTCGCAGGCGCGGGGGGACGGCGTGCCCGCCGAGGAGCTCGCCGAGGTGGAGCGGGCCACGGCGACGGCGCTGCGGATCAGGGGCGCCCTGCGCCAGCACCGGCGCCGCGAGCTCCAGCTCACCGCGCTGTTCGACACGGCGGGCGACCTGGCGGCCTCCCGCGACCTGGACGACGTGCTGAAGGCGATCGTGCGGCGGGCCAGGATGCTCCTCGGCACGGACACGGCCTATCTCACGCTTCCGGACGAGGAGGCGGGCGACACCTACATGCGGGTGACCGACGGGTCGGTGTCGCTGCTCTTCCAGCGGCTGCGGCTGGAACTCGGCGAGGGGCTCGGCGGCCTGGTGGCCCAGACCGCGAGCCCGTACGCCACCCCGGACTACCGCACCGACGAGCGCTTCCACCACACCCGCAACATCAACGCCGGGGTCCTGGACGAGGGCCTGGTCGCCATTCTGGGCGTGCCCCTGCTGCTCGGCTCCAGCCGCGGCGGTACGGGGAAGGTCATCGGCGTCCTGTTCGCGGCCGACCGGGCGCCCCGGGTCTTCAGCCCGGACGAGGTGGCCCTGCTCTGCTCGCTGGCCGCCCATGCGGCGATCGCCATCGACACGGCCCGCGCCCTCGCCGACACCACCGCGGCCCTCGCCGAACTCGCGGAGGCGAACGCGGAGCTGGCCGAGGCCAACGCCTCCGTGCGGGCCCACTCGGCGGCCATGCGGCGGGCCGAGGAGTCCCATGACCGGCTGACGGACCTGGTCCTGCGCGGCCGGGACGTGAGGGACGTCGCGGCGGCCGTCGCCGGACTGCTCGACTCCCCGCTGACCATTCACGACCCGGGCGGCCGTCCGCTGGCCGCGGTGCGCCCGGACGGTACGGGCTTCGCCGCCGACAGCATGGACGCGGGCTGGCTGGCGGAGGCGGCCGAGGAGTCCCGTGCGGGGGCGCGTGCCGTGCACCGCGACGGGCGGGTCGTCTGCGCGGTGCTCGCCGGGCAGGAGCTGCTGGCCGGGCTGGTCCTGCACCGGGGCAGGCCGCTGGACGACTCCGACCGCCGGCTGTTCGAGCGGTCGGCGGTGGTGACCGGGCTGCTCCTGCTGCTGCGGCGCACGGTGGCCGAGACGGAGAACCGGATCCGCGGCGAGCTGATCGCCGACCTGCTGACGGATTCCGGCCGCGACCCGGCGGGGCTGGCCGAGCGCGGGCGCCGCCTGGGCATCGACCTGGACCGGCCGCATCTGCTGCTGGTGGCGGAGACGGCGGCACGGGAGCGGCTGGCGCCCGCCGCGCTGCGCTATCTGTTCGGCGGGGACATCCACGGGGTGAGCGCCGAACACGCGGGCGCGGTGGTGCTGTTGGTCGAGGGCGACGACCCGGCCGCGGGACGCGCGGCCCGCTCGGCGGCGGCGCAGCTCGGCCAGCTGGCGCAGTCCCCCGTCACCGTGGCGGCCGCCGGTCCCGCCCGGGGCCCCCGCGAACTCGCCGCGGCCTACGGCGAGGCGGCGCGCTGCCTGCGGGCGATGCGGGTGCTGGGCCGCACGGGCCAGGGCGCCTGCGTGGAGGAACTCGGCTTCCTGGGCGTGGTCCTGGGCAACGCGCAGGACGTCGACGGCTTCGTGGCGGCGACGCTGGGGCCGCTGCTGGAGTACGACGCGCAGCGCGGCACGCACCTGGTGCGGACGCTGAGCGCGTACTTCGGCGCGGGCGGCAGCCTGATCCGGGCCAAGGACGAGCTGCACGTGCACGTGAACACGGTGGTGCAGCGGCTGGACCGGATCCAGGTCCTGCTGGGCCGCGACTGGAACGAGCCGGACCGGGCCCTGGAGCTTCAACTGGCTTTGCGGCTGCACCTGCTGTCGGGCGCGCGACCCTGACCCGCCGGAGACCGCGCCCTGGTGATGGCCCTCTCCCGACCCGCCCGGCGCGAGCGTGATGGCCCTACTCCTCCGGCGGGAACACCGCCTCTCCCGACCCGGCCAGCGCGAGCGTGATGGCCTCGACCGGGCAGCCCTCGGCCGCGGCGAGGATCTGCTCGTTGGCGTCGGTCTCCGGGTCGGCGGGGTGGGACTGGCGGGCGGAGTCCAGCCGGAAACCGCCCGGAGCGTGGTTCACGCACATCCCCGATCCGATGCAGACGCCCCGGTCGACCTCGACGCTCCAGCGGTCGCCCATCAGACCTCGCCCCCGTAGCCGGCGGGCAGGTGGATCATCTTGTGCTCGAAGTACTCCCCGTACCCCTCGGGCCCGAACTCCCGCCCCAGGCCGGAGTTCTTGTAGCCGCCGAACGGGCCGAGCATGTCGAGGCTGAAGGTGTTGACGCTGTACGTGCCGGTCCTGACCCGGCGGGCGATGTCGATGCCGTGCCCGGTGTCGGCGGTCCAGACGCTGCCGCTGAGTCCGTACTCGGAATCGTTGGCGATCTTCACCGCCTCGTCCTCGTCGCCGTACGGCAGGAGGCAGATGACCGGTCCGAAGATCTCCTCGCGGGCGACGCGCATGGAGTTGTCGACGTCGCCGAAGAGCGTCGGCTCGACGTACCAGCCGCGCTGCTGCGACGCCGGACGGCCGCCCCCGGTCAGGACCTTCGCGCCCTCCTCCTGGCCGATCCGGATGTAGTCGAGGGAGCGCTGCTGCTGGCGCCGCGCGACGAGCGGGCCGAGTTCGGTGGCGGGGTCGAGGGGGTCGCCGATCCTCAGCGCTCCGGCGGCGGCGGCGAAGGCCTCGGCGATCTCCTCGTACCGGGAGCGGGGGACGAGGATCCGGGTCTGGGCCACGCAGGCCTGGCCGTTGATCATCCAGGCGAAGGGCACGATGCCGGCGACGGCCGCGTCCAGGTCGGCGTCGGGGAGGATCACCGCGGCGGACTTCCCGCCGAGTTCGAGGGTGACGCGGGTGAGGTTGCGCGAGGCGACCTCCATGACACGGCAGCCGGCGGCGACGGATCCGGTGAAGGAGACCTTGTCGACGCCCGGATGCCCGACGAGGTACTCGCTCACCTCGCGGTCGGCGGGCAGGATCGACAGCACGCCCTCGGGCAGCCCGGCCTCGGCGACGATCTCGGCCAGGATGTAGGCGTCGAGCGGTGATTCGGGCGACACCTTGAGGACGGCCGAGCACCCGGCGAGCAGCGCGGGCGCGAGCTTGGCGGCGGCGGTGAACTGGGGCACGTTCCACGGGACGACCGCGGCGACCACCCCGACCGGCTCCCGCCGCACGAGCAGCGGCCCGAGCGCCCCGTCCCGGCGTTCCTCGTACGGGAAGGTGCGGGCGACGGTGACGGCCGCGTCCCACACCATCATCGCGGCGAGGGCCTGCACCATGACGCTGGAGGTGTACGGGGTCCCGTTCTCCGAGCTGATGACCCGGGCGATCTCCTCGTACCGCACGGCGAACGCGTCCTTGATGCGCGTGACGACGGCGATGCGCTCGTCCAGCGGCATCCGCGGCCAGGGCCCGTGGTCGAACGCCTCCCGGGCGGCGGCGACGGCCCGGTCCACGTCCCCCTCGGCGGCGTGCGGGACGCGGCCGATGACCTGCTCGGTGTGCGGGGAGACGACCTCGATGACGTCCCGTCCGGCCGGATCGACCCACTCCCCGCCGATGAACAGTTTTCCGTGCTCGACAAGCTCGCTCATGGCTGCTGCCTCCCGCGACGCGGCATGGGGCCCGTCCGACTGACTGGTTGACCGAGCCCTTGACCTGACTTCGTGTCAGAACTGATACCAGTTCCAGTTCCAGGAGTCCACGGCCGGGGCAGGGCCCACCGGACGCGCGCACGGCCTCGACGGCGGAGATGGTCGACCGGGGCTACCACTGGAACAAGTTCTCGTTACAGTGGACGGGGCGCGTCGTGGCCGTACCCCGCACGCCGCCGAGGCCGCGCAGAGATGGGGCGTTCATGACGCAGGTGATCAACCACGGTGGGGGCGTCCACAGCATCGAGGTCCCCATACCGGACAACCCCCTGGGTCACACCCTGGTGCATCTCCTGGACACGGACCGGGGCCCGGTCCTGATCGACACCGGCTGGGACGACCCCGAGGCGTGGGACACCCTCACGGCCGGGCTCGCCGGCGTGGGCGTGGACGTCGCCGAGGTCCACGGCGTGGTCATCACCCACCACCACCCCGACCACCACGGCCTCTCCGGTCAGGTCCGCGAGGCGTCGGGGGCCTGGATCGCGATGCACGCCGCCGACACGGCGATCGTCCGCCGCACCCGCGCGTCGCGACCGGGCACCTGGCTGGCCTACCTGGCCGCGAAGCTGGCGGCGGCCGGGGCGCCCGAGGACCACATCGCCCCGCTGCTGGCCGCCCGCGAGAAGGGCGGCCGGATGCGCACCCTGCCCGGACTGCGGGCCGCGGTCCCGGACCGGGAGATCGTGCCCGGCGAGCTCCTCGACCTGGCGGGCCGCACCCTGCGCGCGATCTGGACGCCGGGCCACACCCCGGGCCACGTCTGCCTGCACCTGGAGGAGGACCACCCCGCCCGGCTTCCCGGCCGCGGCCGCCTCTTCTCCGGCGACCACCTGCTGCCCGGCATCAGCCCGCACGTCGGCCTGTACGAGGACCCGGACGACGCGACGCCCACCGACCCGCTGGGCGACTACCTCGCCTCCCTGGAGCGCATCGGCCGCCTCGGCGTCGCCGAGGTCCTCCCGGCCCACCAGCACGCGTTCACGGACGCGGCAGGGCGCGTACGGGAACTCCTGGTGCACCACGAGGACCGTCTGGCGGGCCTTCTCGCCCTGCTCGCCGCACCGCTGACGCCGTGGCAGCTGGCCGAGCGGATGGAGTGGAACCGGCCCTGGGAGCAGATCCCCTACGGATCACGGAACATCGCCGTCTCGGAAGCCGAGTCGCACCTGCGCCGCCTGGTGAAGCTGGGGCGCGCGGAAGCGGTGCCGGGGAGCGAGCCGGTGACGTACGTGGCGGTCTGACGGAGGCCGAAGGCCCGGGTCATCCGGCAGCGCCGGCGCCCTCGCGCGGTCCGGCCGGGGCGGCTTCGGCCCGGCCGGCCGGCAGTGCGGCGGGGCGGGCGTCCGGCTCACCGGCGGCCGCCGCGCGGCGACGTGCCGCGAAGGCCGTCGCGACGAGGGTGAGCGCGACGGTTCCGGAGAGCGCGGGCCAGTACACGTAACGGTAGTTGGACTCGGGCGCCGTCGGCAGGTAGGCGAGGATGTACAGCAGGGAGCTCGCCCCGAGGAGCCGCAGTTCCCTGCTGTACGGGCCGGGCCACCAGCGGCGCAGCACGAGCACCAGCGAGACGGCCAGCCAGAACCAGCCCTGGAAGAGCATCGGCAGGTCGCGGGCGAAGCCGGTCACGTAGTTCTGCAGCGCGAACCTCAGCGTGTCGTTCAGCGGCTGCTCGCGCACTTCCGGGTGCAGCCGGGCGCCGGCGTTGACGCGGGTGCCGTTCCAGAAGACCTGGTTGCTCCGGAAGAGCAGCTTGGTGAAGACCCTGGTCCGGTACTCGGCGTACCCCTTCCAGTGCTTGGGCATCTGCTGCGTCCACATCCGGACGATGACGTCGGCGCGCCGGTCCAGATACGTCACGTCGAACGGGCGGCGCTGCGGGAAGCACTGGAGGTACGCGTCGGAGGCGATGTTCCGCTGCCGGCAGGTGACGGCGGCGGCGACCAGCCCGTCCCGCAGGTCCGCGCTCGCGCCCGCCTGCTCGGCGGCGGCCCGCACCTGGTCCGGCGTGAGGACGTGCACGAGATCGTCCACCGGGATCACCGCGTACACCTTGGTGGCCAGCGGATGGGTCGCCGCGGAGACCCCGGCGCCGCCGGCGAGCACGGCGGCGGCGAAGACGGCGGTGGCGGCCTGCCAGCGGCGCCGGCCGGGAACGGGCCATGCCGCGAGGACGAGCAGGGCGAAGACCGGGATCGCGGCGGGGATGCCGTTCTTGCGCACGAGGGCGGCGTACGTGAGGAACAGCACACCCGCCACCAGGAGGGCCCACCGGGTCCTGACCCGGTCCGGCGGCAGCTCACGCACGGTGAGCGCGATCGCGAAGACGGCGAGGAGCGCGTACGCCAGGTGCACGTCCTTCCACACCACTCCCGTGAGGTTCATGATGTGCGGCGCGAAGCCGACGGCCAGGACGGCCAGGGAGAGTCCGCGACTGCGCGTCTTCGTCCACACCAGCCGGGCCAGGACCCACAGCGTCCCCCACAGCACGGCGGCCTGGACGGCGGCCATGACCGAGAAGTTCCCCGTGACCGCGATGAGGACCCGCCAGGCGAGCGCCATCACGGGCGGATGCCAGTCGTTCACCGGCTCGTCCCCCAGCGCCTGCCCCAGCTGCGTGTTGCTGTCGGCGCTGAGATATCCGGGGTGGAAGACGGTGGCCACGCCGTAGCCGCAGGCCGCCGCGACGGCCGCAAGGCACCACGGCCACAGCGTGCCGTCCTTCCAGGCTCCGCGCACTGCGATGGTCCACCGGCGATCACTACGTACGGACGGCACGGGCGGGAATCTATAGGTACCGGACTCCGAGGACAAACCGGAATGATTAGCCTTCCGGTGGGGCCGCCGCCGCAGGGACCAGTGCGCGCCGCCGCCCCTCATGAGGATCACCGTCCGCTCGGAACGAGCCACTCCGCTCATGGGGAGAGCGCACACCCGGCACCTCGCGGGGATCGGTAGTCTTCCTGTTCAGCCCCTTCATCTGTACGCCCTCTGGAGCTCCTCCCATGCCTCGTTTCAGTGTCGTCATCCCCGTGTACAAGGTGCAGGGATACCTCCACGAGTGCCTGGACTCCGTCCTCGGACAGTCGTTCACGGACGTCGAGGTGATCGCCGTCGACGACTGCTCACCGGATTCCTGCGGGGCGATCATCGACGAGTACGCCGCCCGCGACGCACGCGTGCAGGCCGTGCACCTGCCGGAGAACGTGGGCCTGGGCCGGGCGCGCAACGCCGGACTGGAGCGCGCGACGGGTGACTACGTCCTCTTCCTCGACAGCGACGACAGCTACACCCCCGGCCTGCTGAAGGCGATGGCCGACCGGCTCGACGCGGTCGGGGACCTGGACATCCTCGCCTTCGACCACATACGCACGTACTGGCACGGCAAGGGCGGCCCCAGCCAGTCCGCGGAGCTGTTCCAACGGGCGGGCACGGACGTCTTCCGTCTCCAGGACCGGCCCGAGTACGTCCATCTGTTCCTGGTGGCCTGGAACAAGGCGTTCCGCCGCGCGTTCTTCCTGGAGCAGGGCTTCCAGTACGCGCCCGGACTGTACGAGGACGCGCCGGTCAGCCAGATGGCGATGATCACGGCCGAGCGCATCGGCTGCCTGAACAGGGTGGGCGTCGAGTACCGCCAGCGCCGCCACGGTGCGATCACGAAGACGCCGGGCCGCAAGCACTTCGACATCTTCCCGCAGTACGAGGGCCTGTTCACCTTCCTCGACGGACGCCCCGAGCTGGCCTGGTCCCGGCCCCTGATGTTCGAGCGTGCCGTGCAGCACCTGCTGTTCACGCTCAAGCGGCCCGAGCGGGTCAGGCCCTCCGACCGCAAGGAGTTCTTCGGCCGCGCCGCGGACTTCTACGCCGCGCACCTCCCGGCCGGCTACACGCTGCCCGGCGGATCGCTCGGGGTGCACATGCGCGCCCTGGCCAAGCGGTCCTTCCACGCCTACCGGACGACCGAGTTCGCCGCCCGGGTCAAGAGGAAGGCGCCGACGAGGGTCCTCGGCGCCACGAACAGGGTCGGCAGGCACGCGGCCGCGAACCTCCACGCGCTGCACCGCCGGCGCTCCCTGGATCCGAACCTCGCCGTCTACACCTCGTACGAGGACCTGCTGCCCTCCGGCAATCCGGCCGCGGTCTACGAGAAGGCCAAGGAGCTGGCGCCGCACGTGCACGGTGTCTGGGTGGTGCGCCAGGAACTCGCCGGCCAGGTGCCCGCCGGCGTCGACTACGTGGTGCCCGGCTCCCGCCGCCACGGGGAGGTCACGGCGCGCGCCACGTACTTCGTGAGCAGCGCCGGCTTCCCGGACGGCATCGCCAAGCGCCCGGGCCAGATCCACCTGCAGACGCACCACGGCACCCCGCTCAAGCGCATGGGCATGGACCTGAAGGAGTACCCGGCCGCCACCCGGAGCATGAGCTTCGACCGCCTGCTGGCGCAGGTGAGCCGCTGGGACCTCAGCCTCTCCTCCAACCAGCACTCCACGGAGCAGTGGCAGCGGGTGTACCCGGGGAGGTTCGAGTCCCTCGACGCGGGCTACCCGCGCAACGACCGCTTCTACACCGCCGGCGCGGACGACGTCGCCGCCGTGCGCGAGCGGCTCGGCATCCCCGAGGGCAGGACCGCCCTGCTGTACGCGCCGACCTACCGCGACTACCGCAAGGACTGGACGCCCACCTTCGACCCGGCCCGCGTGGCCGAGGCCCTGGGGGACGACTTCGTCCTCCTGATCCGCACCCACCCCCTCGACGGCCGGAACACGCGGCTGAGCGACCTCGCGGGACAGGGCAACATCATCGACGTGTCCGGCCACCCGTCCGTCGAGGACCTCTGCCTGGCGGCGGACGCGCTGATCGCGGACTACTCGTCGCTCACCTTCGACTACGCCAACCTGGACCGCCCCATCGTCATCGACGCGGCCGACTGGAAGGTCTACACCCAGGTCCGCGGCGTCACGTTCGACCTCCTCTCCGGCCGGCCGGGCGACACCCCCGGGCCGGTGGCGACGACGGAGGACGAGCTCGTCGACATCTTCCGCAGCGGCCGCTGGTCCGATCCCGAGGCCACGGCGCTGCGGAGCGCCTTCCGCGAGCGCTTCTGCCCGTACGACGACGGCCACGCCGCCGAACGCGTCGTCCGCCGGCTCTTCCTCGGCCAGGACGCCGAGCCGGCGATCGTCCCGCTGCCGCAGCGCACCCCCGCGCCGAAGCCGGCGGCGAGGCGCCATGCCGGGCTGTGACGACCACGGCTTTCTCGCGTGCCCATCGGCCCGGTGATCGCGGGAACCGCCGTCCTGGGCCGTGGCCGCGACGGGGACGGGCCGCCGATGCCGGGACGGGACCGTACGCGACGGACGCCGGACGGGCGGGAGCGCGCGCCCGTGCAGGCGGTCCGGCGTCAGACGGCTCCGGCGGTCAGGCGGCTCCGGCGGTCAGGCGGCTCCAGCGGTCAGGCGGTCAGGCGGTCAGGCGGTCAGGCGGTCAGGGTGACTTCGGCCACACGTAGAGCGTGCCGCTGACCGACGCCTCGTCCGATCCGTCGTCGATGTGCTCGATGAGCGCCATGGAGACGGCGCCCCGGTCCGTGACGGAGCAGAGCGCCGCGCCTTCGACGAAACCGCGCTTGCGGCGTTCGTAACTGTCGAGAAGACCGAGCGCCCCGAAGCCGGTCGCCGAAGCCGCCTTGCACGAATCGAAGGACTTCGGCATATCGGCCTGGAGGAGCCCCACGCGGGTGTTGGGCAGGGCGCGCACCCGGTAGTTGTCGCTGTCCCAGCACCTGAGGGGCCAGTAGAGGAGCTCGGCCCCGCGGGGGTCCTTCGCCGCGCCGTTGTCCTCGCCCCTGCCCGCGGGTTCCACGCGGCTGCTGCCGTCGTCGAGATCCACGAGCTGCTGTTCGTTCTGGTTGCAGGGGGCGGGTGCGAGCCCCCACATCGCCCTGACCGCCTCCGCGTACCCGGCCGGCGCCGTGAGATCGGCGTCGGAGGAGGACGAGACGCCCGGGGACGGGGAGGCCGAGGCGTCCGGAGTCGCACGCGGCGACGCGCTTTCCGCCGACGCGTGGTCCGGGCTCTTCGGTCCGGTCGGCCCGGTCCGCGCGCTGCTGGACGCCGGGGCGGGGGCCGGAGCGGGGGCCGCGGCAGGACCGGGGTCGTTGCTGACGATCAGGGTCGCCAGGATGCCGGCCAGCGGGATGGCGATCCCGCCGACCCACCATGACCACCGGGGAGGGCCCAGGTGCGGCGGGGGCGGAGAGGGCGGCGGCGGGGTGCCGGGCGGTCGGGAAGGAGGCGGGGGGAATCCCCCTGGACCTGTGGTCATGTCCGCCCGCCCCTTCAACCCGACTGATGTGCAAGCCGGTTGCAGTTTAACGATCACCCCTCGAAAGAGCCATGCGCGTTTTCGGGGACCCCGGGCGCATCCCGGGCCGTCCGCAGGGTCCTCTGCCGTCGTGGGACGGGCCGCCCCGTCCCGAGGCCCTCCGGAACCCGCCCGGTAGAGTGAGCGCGTCGTCATCATGCCCGTTCAGGGGAAAGCCGGTGCGAATCCGGCGCTGACCCGCAGCCGTAACCGCCTCGGCGTGCGGGAGCCGCCTTCCGGCTCCCCTCGTCCGGTGGAAGCCGGAATGCCCTGCTCGTGGCGTGACCGGCTCGCGCCGTCGGGACCCCCCGTCGGCCGGCACCGTCGAGGTATACGGAGCCGGAGCCTGGTGCCTGTGTGTGCCTGTGCCCGGTTCCCCCAGGAGAGGCACCGCCCGCCATGACCGTACGCCGCAGCGCAGCTGCGCTCGCCGCCACCGCCACCGTGCTCTGTGCGGCCGCAGCTCCGGCCGCGGTTGCCGCGCCGTCCCCCTCCCCCTCGCCGTCCACGGCCCTGCCCTCGGGGCTGTACGGCACGAAGGACCCGACGTACGACGGGGTGTGGCGGCAGTCGCTGGCCTTCGTCTCGCAGCGGGCCGTGGGCGTCTCGCCCGCCGCCAAGGCCGTCGACTGGCTGATCGGCCAGCAGTGCGACAGCGGGGCGTTCCCCGCGTACCGGCCGGACCCCTCCGTGCCCTGCGACGCCAAGACCATGATCGACACCAACGCGACGGCCGCCGCCGTGCAGGCGCTGCACGAGGTCCGGGGACACGAGGATCTCGTGCACAACGGGGTCGCCTGGCTGAAGTCGGTACAGAACAAGGACGGCGGCTGGGGTTACACCGCCGGCAGCCCGAGTGACGCGAACTCGACCTCGATCGTGATCGGCGCCCTCGCCCGGGCCGGCGAGAAGCTCGGGGACGTGACGAACGACGCCGGCAAGACGCCGTACGACGCCCTGCTCACCTTCGCCATCCCGTGCGGCGGCAAGGACGGCGGCGCGTTCGCCTACCAGCCCGACAAGGCCGGCAAGCTCGTCGCGAACGGTGACGCCACCGCGGCCGCCGTCCTCGGTTCGCTCGGCAAGGGACTCGTCGTCGGCGACAACGCCGCCGTGAAGGACCCCGCCTGCACCGAGGGCAGCGCCCTCAAGCCCGAACAGGCCGCCCAGAACGGCGCCTCCTACCTCGCCGGGGCCCTCGCGAAGACCGGCCACCTCGACTCGCCGCCGATGCCCGGCGCCGAGGACAGTGCCCCGCAGCCCGACTTCGGCAACACCGCCGACGCCGTGGTCGCCCTGTCCGCGGCCGGTCACAAGGACAAGGCCGCCGCCTCCGTGAAGTGGCTGGAGGAGAACTCCGCGGCCTGGGCGAAGGAGAACGGCCCCGCTGCCTACGCCCAGCTCGTCATGGCCGCCCACTCCACCGACGCCGACGTCCACGACTTCGGCGGCGCCGACCTCGTCGCCCAGCTGAACGCGACCGGGCCCGCGCCCTCCACCGACAAGAAGCCGACCGCGAGCGCCACCGAGGAAGAGCAGAAGGACAGCGGCGACGGGGACGGGATCGGCGGTGTCTGGTGGTTCGTCGGGATCGGCCTCGCGGTCGGCGCCGGCGCCGGATTCCTGATCAGCGGCCGCCGCAAGAACCAGCAGCTGTGAGTACGCGCCAGGGCGTGGCCGCCCGGCCCGTGGCCACCCGGCAGCCCCTGAGGCGCGCCGGGCGGGCCACCGTGCTGCTGGTGGTCCTGGGCGCCGTCCTGGCCGTGCTCGGTACCGGCACGGCCCAGGCGGCGGGCTACCGCTACTGGTCGTTCTGGGAGGGCTCCGGCAGCGGGTGGGCGTATGCCACCCAGGGGCCGTCCCTGGTCCGCCCCGACGACGGTTCGGTGCAGGGCTTCCGGTTCTCCGTGAGCGCGGACTCGCAGGACGCGGCCAAGCCGCGCCGCTCCCCCGGCTTCGCGGAGATCTGCGCGCACACGCCTGCCGCCTCCGGCGCCAAGCGGATCGCGCTCGTCATCGATCCCGGTACGGCCGCAGACGCCCCGGACGGGGAGACCCCGCCCGCACCGCGGACCGCGTGCGCGCGGGTCCCGGAGGACGCGAGCAGTGCGGACGCCCTCGCCTCGGTGGCCAAGCCGCTGCGGTACGGCAGTGACGCGCTGCTCTGCGCGATCTCCGGCTACCCGGCCTCCGGCTGCGGTGAACAGGTGACGGGGGACGGGGACGCGGGCGGCGGCAGGACCGCCGACGCCTCGGCCCCCAGCTCGGCGGGCGTCACCGCCGGCGGCCACGGTCCGGACGGGGGCGGGCCGTCCGCCGGGGTCCTCGTCGGGGTCGCCGCCGTCCTCCTCCTCGGCATCGCCGCCGTCGCGCAGGCCCGCCGCCGCCGCGGATGACCGGCACGACGCCCGGCCGCACGGACGCGTCGGCGGACCTGATCCGGGCCTGGCGCGCCCCGGCCGCCTCCCGGAGCAACGCACTGCCCGCCGGGGCCTGGTGGCTGTGGGCGCTCGGGCTCGCCACCGCCGCGTCCCGGACCACCAACCCGCTGCTGCTCGGCCTGCTGGTCGGCGTGGCCGGCTACGTCGTGGCCGCGCGCCGCACGGACGCCCCATGGGCCCGGTCCTACGGGGCGTTCATCAAGATCGGGCTGTTCGTCATCGGCGTGCGGCTGGTCTTCTCCGTCTTCCTCGGCTCCCCGATCCCCGGCACGCACGTCGTCTTCACGCTTCCGGAGGCGCCGCTCCCGGAGTGGGCGCAGGGTGTCCGGATCGGGGGCCGGGTGACCGCGGAACAGCTGGTGTTCGCGCTGTACGACGGGGCGAAGCTGGCCGCGCTGCTGATCTGTGTCGGCGCGGCGAACTCCCTCGCCAATCCGGCCCGGCTGCTGAAGTCCCTGCCCGGTGCGCTGTACGAGGCCGGGGTGGCCGTCGTCGTCGCGATGACGTTCGCCCCGAACATGGTCGCCGACGTGATGCGGCTGCGCACGGCCCGGCGGCTGCGCGGCCGGCCGACCGGCGGGGTGCGGGCCGTCCTCCAGATCGGGCTTCCGGTCCTGGAGGGCGCGCTGGAGCGGTCGGTCGCGGTGGCGGCCTCGATGGACGCCCGCGGCTACGGCCGCACCGCACAGGTGCCGGCCGTCGTCCGGCACACGACGAACGTCCTCACGCTCGGCGGGCTGCTGGGCGTCTGCGCCGGCACGTACGGGCTGCTCGCCGCACAGGGTGCGGTGTACGGGGTGCCGCTGCTGATCGCCGGCCTCGTCGCGGCGATGGCCGGGCTGCGGCTCGGCGGGGCGCGGTCGGTGCGGACCCGGTACCGGCCCGACCACTGGGGCGCCCGGGCCTGGCTGGTCGCGGGGTCCGGTGCGGCGGTCGCCGTGGCGATGATCTGGGCGGGCGGTGCGGATCCGGCGGCGCTGCACCCCGGGGTCGTACCGCTGACCGCGCCCGTGCTGCCGTTGTGGCCGGCCGCCGCCGTACTGACCGGTCTGCTGCCGGCGGTGGTCGCGCCCGTGCCGCCTCCCCCCGCAGGCTCGCCCGTCCCGCCTTCCCCCACGGGCTTCGAGGAGCAGGTGTGATCCGGTTCGACGATGTTTCGGTGCAGTACGAGGGCGTGGACCGCCCCACCCTGTCGGGCGTCGACCTGACCGTCCCCGAGGGTGAGCTGGTGCTGCTCGTCGGCCCGTCCGGGGTCGGCAAGTCGACTTTGCTGGGTGCGGTCTCGGGACTCGTGCCGCACTTCACCGGCGGCCGGCTGACCGGGCGCGTCACCGTCGGCGGGCGGGACACCCGCACGCACAAGCCCCGGGAGCTCGCCGATCTGGTCGGCACCGTGGGCCAGGACCCGCTCTCCCACTTCGTGACGGACACCGTCGAGGACGAGCTGGCGTACGGCATGGAGTCCCTGGGCCTCGCCCCCGACGTGATGCGCCGGCGGGTCGAGGAGACCCTGGACCTGCTGGGTCTGGCCGGGCTGCGCGACCGGCCGATCGCCACCCTGTCCGGAGGCCAGCAGCAGCGGGTCGCGATCGGTTCGGTCCTGACCCCGCACCCCCGGGTCCTGGTGCTGGACGAGCCGACGTCCGCGCTGGACCCCGCGGCGGCCGAGGAGGTCCTCGCGGTGCTCCAGCGGCTCGTCCACGACCTGGGGACGACGGTGCTGATGGCGGAGCACCGGCTGGAGCGCGTGGTGCAGTACGCGGACCAGGTCGTCCTGCTGCCGTCGCCGGGCGCCGCCCCCGTGATGGGCGCGCCGGCCGAGGTGATGGCCGTCTCTCCGGTGCATCCGCCGGTGGTGTCGCTGGGCCGGCTGGCCGGCTGGGAGCCGCTGCCGCTGTCGGTCCGTGATGCCCGGCGCCGGGCGTCGGGGATGCGTGAGCGGCTGGCGGGCGTGGAGCCCGGGCCGGTCGGCGGTGGCGGCGGAGGCCGGACAACGCTCCCTCCCCCGTCGCCCCGCCCCGCACCGCGGCCGTCCGCCCTCGCCCGGCTGTTCGGCCGCGCCCCGCGGGAACGGCACGAAGAGCCCGTCACCGACGCCACCACCCGCGTCGAACGCCTCGCGGTGCGGCGCGGAAGGGTCGAGGCGCTGCGCCGGGTGACACTCACCGTCGCCCCCGGCGAGACGGTCGCCCTGATGGGGCGCAACGGCGCGGGCAAGTCCACCCTGCTCTCCGCCCTGGTCGGCATGGTCGAGCCCACCTCCGGCACCGTGCTCGTCGGCGGGCGCACCCCGCACCGCACCCCGCCGCCCGAGATGGTGCGCCGCGTGGGTCTCGTACCGCAGGAGCCGCGTGATCTGCTGTACGCGGACACCGTGGCCGCCGAGTGCGCGGCGGCCGACGCCGACGCGGGCGCCGCGCCGGGCAGCTGCCGGGCGCTGGTCTCCGAGCTGCTGCCCGGGGTCGCGGACGCCACGCACCCCCGTGATCTGTCCGAGGGGCAGCGGCTCGCCCTGGCGCTCGCGCTCGTGCTCACCGCCCGGCCCCCGCTGCTGCTCCTGGACGAACCGACCCGCGGGCTGGACTACGCGGCGAAGGCCCGGCTCGTGGGGGTGCTGCGCGCGCTGGCGGCCGACGGCCATGCGATCGTGCTGGCCACGCATGACGTGGAGCTGGCCGCCGAGCTGGCCTACCGGGTGGTGATCCTCGCCGACGGGGAGGTCGTCGCGGACGGGCCGACCCCGCAGGTCGTGGTGTCCTCACCCGCGTTCGCCCCGCAGATCGCCAAGGTCCTCGCCCCGCAGGAGTGGCTCACCGTGTCGCAGGTGCGCGAGGCGCTGGGAGGTGCCGGGTGACCGGGACGCGGGAGCGGCGGGCGCGTCCGGTGCGGCTCGGTCCGCGGGCCGTCGCCGCGCTGGTGCTGATCAGCGCGATCGGGGTGGCCGCCTTCGGCTGGCCGTTGCTGGCCGGGCCGGGCTCCGGGCTCGCGCACGCGCAGGACGCGCCGTGGCTGTTCGCCGCGCTGCTGCCGCTGCTGGTCGGGGTGGTGGTCGCGATGATCGCGGACGCCGGGCTCGACGCGAAGGCCGTCGCGATGCTGGGGGTGCTGGCCGCGGTCGGAGCCGCGCTGCGCCCGCTGGGGGCGGGCACGGCCGGTCTGGAGCCGATGTTCTTCCTGATGGTGCTGAGCGGCCGGGTGCTCGGGCCCGGCTTCGGCTTCGTGCTGGGCTCGGTGACGATGTTCGCCTCCGCGCTCCTGACCGGCGGGGTGGGCCCGTGGATGCCGTTCCAGATGCTGGCGATGGGCTGGTTCGCGATGGGCGCCGGGCTGCTGCCGGGCCCGGACCGGCTGCGCGGGCGCGCCGAGCTGCTGATGCTCGCCGGGTACGGGGCGGTGGCCTCGTTCGCCTACGGGACGGTCATGAACCTCTACGGGTGGACGATCGTGCCCGGGCTCGGCTCGGGCGTCTCGTTCCGGCCCGGGGACGCGCTCGCCGACAACCTGGTGCGGTTCCTCGCGTACTGCACGGCCACCTCGCTCGGCTGGGACCTGGGCCGGGCCGTGCTCACCGTCGTCCTGACGCTGACCGTCGGGGCCGCGCTGCTGAAGGCGCTGCGCCGGGCCACCCGGCGTGCGGCCTTCGAGGCCCAGGTCACATTCGGGGCTCCCGGCGAGTGAGGGCACCCACAGGACCTTGGTCCTGTACGAAGCGGGTTAGGAGGCGCGTACGGCCTCCGCGGGACCCCGTTTCATCCCCCGCGACCTGCTATGAAGCGGTTTGAGGGGGTTCGGGACCTTCGGCCTCTCGTGCGAGGCGGGGTCGTACCGGGGGTCGTTGCGGTGGTTGAACGGCGCGGCTAACACTGGAGACGTCGCCGAGCACCGCAGCGTCCACGGAACGGACCGCGGTCAACGCGCAACGGTCCACGCAGGATTCGGACCGGAGCACGCGACTCCCCCGTACCCGACGTTAGGTTCCCTGTGACGTTCGCCCGTAACATCCTCGCCCGTCGTAAGTCCGCCGTCGCCGGTGCAGCACTGCTGCTGGGCGCCTCCGGAGTGGCTCTGGGCGTCTCCCCGGCCATGGCGGCCACCTCCGCCGCGCCGACGTCCGCCGCCGCGAGCGCGCAGGACACGGCGAAGCAGATGATCGGTGACGACGCGCAGTTCCAGTGCTTCAGCAACATCGTCAGCCACGAGAGCGGCTGGAACCCGAGCGCGACCAACGCCTCCTCCGGCGCCTACGGCCTGGTCCAGGCGCTGCCCGGTTCGAAGATGGCGTCCGCCGGCTCCGACTGGCAGACCAACCCCTCCACCCAGATCAAGTGGGGCATGGACTACATGAACTCCCGCTACGGCAGCCCCTGTGGCGCCTGGTCGTTCTGGCAGGCCCACAACTGGTACTGAGTCCACCCGGACCAGGGCGAAACACGCCCTGGAACCGCCGGCCACGAAGACCCCCGACCGCACTGCGGCCGGGGGTCTTCGCCGTTCCTCCCGATGAGCGTCCGCTGGGCCATCCGGCGGCCTGTCCGAAAGATGTTGGGGGGCCGTTGTCGCGCCTGCGTCCCCCCATTAACGTGCGCCCCGCAGAATCCGGTTCACATCTGACGCACCATCCATGGCGACGACCAAGGAGTGCTCGTGACACAGCTGTCGAGACGTACGCTACTGACCACGGCCGGAGCGGTGGGCGTGACCGCCGCCCTCGGCACGCAGATCCCGGCGGTGGCCGGGCCGGCCGGCGGGGCCGGGGCGACAGCGGCCGCGCAGGCGGCGCTCGGACGGCTGCTGGGCGGGCACGCCGGCCAGTTCCGGCTGACTCTCCTCGATCCGGCGGACGGCGGCGAGCGCTTCCGGGTCGGCGGATCGCGCGGGCGCATCGAGGTGGCGGGGACCAGCCCGGCGGTGATCCTGACCGGTGTGCACTGGTACCTGAAGTACGTGTGCGACGCGGTGATCTCCTGGGGCGGCAGCCAGCTCGACCTGCCGCCCCTGCTGCCCGCGCCCGCCCGGCCGCTGGAGCGCGCGGCGACGGTCCCGCACCGGTTCACCTTCAACGACACGTACGACGGCTACACCGCCCCCTACGCGGACTGGGCGCGGTGGGAGCGGACCATCGACGTGCTGGCCCTGCACGGCTGCAACCAGGTGTTCCTGACCGTCGGTCAGGAGGCCGTGTACCACCGGATGCTCCAGGACTTCGGCTACAGCGACGCGGAGGCCAGGGCCTGGATCCCGGCGCCGACCCATCAGCCGTGGTGGCTGCTGCAGAACATGAGCGGGTACGGGGGCCCGGTCACCCCGGAACTCATCGCCCGGCGGGCCGCGCTGGGCCGGCGGGCAGCCGACCGGATGCGGGAACTCGGCATGGCCCCGGTCCTGCCCGGATACTTCGGCACGGTCCCCGGTGAATTCGCGGACCGCAACCCCGGGGCCGTGGTCGTCCCGCAGGGCCTGTGGTCCGGATTCCGGCGCCCGGACTGGCTGGACCCGCGCACCGAGACCTTCGCCCGGGCCGCCGCGTCCTTCTACCGGCACCAGCGGGTGCTGTTCGACGACGCGCCCGCGTACAAGATGGACATCCTGCACGAGGGCGGCAGCGCGGGCGGGGTGGACATTCCCGAGGCGGCGCGCGGGATCGAACGCGCGCTGCAGACCGCCCGCCCCGGCGCCACCTGGGTGATCATGGGCTGGACCGGCAATCCCCGGCGGGAGCTGCTGGACGCGCTCGACAAGACGCGGGTCCTGATCGTGGACGGCCGCTCGGAGCTGGACGAGGCGACGGACCGCGAGACGGAGTGGGGGAACACCCCGTACGCGTTCGGCGCGATCCCGAACTTCGGCGGCCGGACCACGCTGGGCGCGATGGCTCCGGCGTGGACGCGGAAGTTCCCGGCCTGGCGCGACAAGGCGGGCAGCACGCTGACCGGGACCGCCTATCTGCCGGAGTCAACGGACCGCGACCCGGCCGCCTTCGAGCTGTTCACCGAGCTGGCCTGGCGCGAGGAGACCGTCGACCGGGCCGCCTGGTTCGCGCGGTACGCGCAGTTCCGGTACGGCGGCCGGGACCGGCAGGCCACGGCGGCGTTCGCCGCGCTGCGTGACACCGCGTACGACGTGCAGAGCAGCGACGGCCGCCCGCACGACTCGCTGTTCGCGGCCCGGCCCGACCTCGCGGCGGTCAACGCCACCTACTGGGGCACCACCCAGCTCTCGTTCGACTCGGCGGGCTTCGACCTGGCCTTCGCCGGGCTGCTGGCGGTGCGCGAGCCGTTGCGCCGCTCGGAGGCGTACCGCTTCGATCTGACCGACTTCGCCCGCCAGGCGCTCGCCAACCGCTCCCGGCAGTTACTGCCGCAGCTGCGCGCGGCGTACGAGCGCAAGGACCGGGGCACGTTCGACGCGCTGTCGGCCCTCTGGCTGAAACTGATGCGGCTGAGCGAGGAGATGACCGGCGGGCACCGCGCGTTCATGCTCGGACCGTGGCTGGACGAGGCCCGCCGGTCCGCCTCCTCGCCCGCCGAGGCCGCACAGCTCGAGCACAGCGCCCGTGCGTTGGTCACCACGTGGGCGGACCGGCCGGCGGCCGACGCGGGGAGACTGGCCAACTACGCCAACCGTGACTGGCAGGGGCTGACCGGCGACTTCCATCTGCCGCAGTGGCAGAGCTATCTGGACGAGATGGCGGACGCGCTCGCCCATGACCGGGCGCCCCGGACCTTCGACTGGTATGCCGTCGAGGAGCCGTGGACGCGGGAGCGCAAGGCGTACCCGCTGCGGGAGCTGAGCGCGAGCGCCGTGCACCGTACCGCGCGCCGGGTGTACGAGACGCTGTCGACCGCCCCCTACCAGGGCACGGTCACGGTCGAGGCCGACCGCGCCGCCCTCCCGCCCGGCGGCTCGGCGGTCATCGAGGCCGGCTTCCGCAACGTCAACGGGCTGCGCGCGACCGGCCCGGTCCGCTTCCTTCTGGGCCTGCCCGGTCTGGAGAGCGAGGCGCAGGGGCCGGTCGAGCTCGCCGGTGTGGCGGCGGGCGGCAGCGCCGGGGTGAGCTGGCGGGTCACCGCCCCGCAGGCCGGACCCGGGGACCCGCTGGAGCCGCATCCCTTCGAGCTGCGGACCGAGTACGGGCCCCGCGGGGAGCGGCCGGTCACGGCGGTGGTGCGGGGGCGGATCTACGTGGCGGGGCCGCTCGACGCGGGCTGGCTGACGCACAACGCGAACGACGCGTCGTTCGGACAGGCCGGCGGGCGCTTCGCCATCGACGGGGCGGGCAGCGATCTGTGGGGGTCGACGGCCCAGTTCGGCACGGCGTACCGGGCGGCGGCCTTCGCGGACGGCGGCAGCGCCACCGTGAGCGTGGACGCGCAGGAGAACACGGGCAATTGGGCGCGGGCCGGCATCGTCGTCCGCAACGCGATGGGGACGGCCGGGTCCAGGGGGTTCCTGAATCTGGCCCTGACCCCGGCCAACGGGGTCGTGCTCTCGTACGACGCCAACGGTGACGGCACCCTGGAGAAGCGCCTCTCGCTGCCCGGCGTCACCGGGCCGGTGCTGCTGCGGCTGACACGGGCCGTGGGTGCGTACGCGGCGGCCTGCTCGACGGACGGCGGGACCACCTGGCGGACGGTGGGCACGGCGACGGCGCCGGGCGCGGCGGCCGCCCAGGACGTCGGGTTCTTCATGACGGCGGCGAACGGCGGGTCCGGCCGGCGCGGCCGGGCGGACTTCAGCGGCTGGTCGCTGACGGGCTGACCGGACGGCGGGGGCCGTGGTCGCGGCCCCCGTCCCGGCGGGCCCCTACAACCGCTGGATGATCGTGCCGGTGGCGAGCGCACCACCCGCGCACATGGTGATCAGCGCGAACTCCTTGTCGCTGCGCTCCAGTTCGTGCAGGGCCGTGGTGATCAGCCGGGCCCCGGTGGCGCCGACGGGGTGACCGAGGGCGATCGCGCCGCCGTTGACGTTGACCTTCGAGAGGTCCTGGTCGAAGACCTGCGCCCAGCTCAGGACGACGGACGCGAAGGCCTCGTTGATCTCGACGAGGTCGATGTCCCTGAGCGACATCCCGGCCTTGCCGAGCACCGCACGGGTCGCGTCGATGGGGCCGTCGAGATGGAAGTGGGGATCGGAGCCGACCAGTGCCTGGGCGACGATCCGGGCCCGCGGCTTGAGCTTGAGGGCCCGCGCCATCCGCTTGGACGCCCACATGATCGCGCAGGCGCCGTCGGATATCTGCGAGGAGTTCCCCGCGGTGTGGATGGCGGTGGGCATCACGGGCTTGAGCCCGGCGAGCCCTTCCATCGTGGTGTCGCGCAGCCCCTCGTCGTGGTCGACGAGCCGCCACATGCCCTGGCCGGCGGCCTGTTCGGCCTCGGTGGTGGGCACCTGGACCGCGTACGTCTCGCGTTTGTAGCGCTCCTCGGCCCAGGCGACGGCCGCCCTCTCCTGCGAGAGGAGACCGAGCGCGTCGGCGTTCTCACGGGTGAGACCGCGTTTGCGCGCGATGCGTTCGGCGGCCTCGAACTGGTTGGGCAGGTCGACGTTCCACTCGTCGGGCCACGGCTTGCCCGGCCCGTGCTTGGAGCCGCTGCCCAGCGGTACGCGCGACATCGCCTCGACCCCGCAGCTGATGCCGACGTCGATGACCCCGGCCGCGATCATGTTGGCGACCATGTGGGAGGCCTGCTGCGAGGAGCCGCACTGGCAGTCCACGGTCGTCGCGGCGGTCTCGTACGGAAGCCCCACGGTCAGCCAGGCGTTGCGGGCGGGGTTCATGGACTGCTCGCCGGCATGGGTGACGGTGCCGCCGACGATCTGTTCGACGCAGTCGGCGTGGATGCCGGTCCGGCCGAGGAGTTCACGGTAGGTCTCACCCAGCAGATAGGCGGGGTGCAGATTGGCGAGCGCGCCCTGGCGCTTGCCGATGGGAGTGCGTACGGCTTCGACGATGACGGGTTCCGCGGCCATGAGCTCGTCCTCTCCTCGCACTTCCGCAGAGGCGTCCCGGCGCCCACGGAAGCAACTAGTACGCGTTCTAGTTCTGCAGCAGTCTTATGAGGCTTACCCCCGGTACGCAAGGGTCTTGCACGCACCTTGCCCTGCCTTCACGACCCCCACCCGCCGGAATTCGGCCGGGTTCGCGAAGACTTCACGCAACAGATCCGGCCATGCCCCTTGTCAGTTGTAGAACTCGTTACTAACTTGCGGGCAACTTCTGATGGGTCGTCAGACAATGTGCGGACAACGTCCCGACGGCTCTCGGACCGACCTGGAGTTCTCGACCTGGAGCTGCCGATGTCCTGCCCCCATCTGCCCGAAGGGTTCGACTTCACCGATCCCGACCTGCTCCACGCCCGCGTCCCGCACCCGGAGTTCACCCTCATGCGGGAGACGGCGCCGGTCTGGTGGTGCACCCAGCCCAGCGGCATCTCCGGCTTCGACGACGCGGGCTACTGGGTCGTCACCCGGCACGCGGACGTCAAGTACGTCTCGACCCGTCCCGAGCTGTTCTCGTCGCACACCAACACCGCGGTGATCCGCTTCAACGAGTCGATCAGCCGCGACCAGATCGACGTCCAGAAGCTGATCATGCTGAACATGGACCCGCCCGAGCACACCCGGGTCCGCCAGATCGTCCAGCGCGGCTTCACCCCCCGCGCCATCCGGTCCCTGGAGGAGACGCTGCGCAACCGGGCGCGGTCCATCGTCGAGACGGCACTCGCCGCGGCCGGCGACGACGGCTCGTTCGACTTCGTCACCAACATCGCCGTGGAACTGCCGCTCCAGGCCATCGCCGAGCTCATCGGCGTACCGCAGGAGGACCGGGCGCGGATCTTCGACTGGTCGAACAAGATGGCCGCGTACGACGATCCGGAGTACGCGATCACCGAGGAGATCGGCGCCGAGGCGGCCATGGAGATCGTCTCCTACTCGATGAACCTCGCGGCGGCGCGCAAGGAGTGCCCGGCCAAGGACATCGTCTCCCAACTGGTCGCCGCCGAGGGCGAGGGCAACCTCTCCTCCGACGAGTTCGGCTTCTTCGTCATCCTGCTCGCCGTGGCCGGAAACGAGACCACGCGCAACGCGATCAGCCACGGCATGCACGCCTTCCTGACCCACCCCGAGCAGTGGGAGCTCTACAAGCGCGAGCGGCCGGAGACCACGGCCGAGGAGATCGTGCGCTGGGCGACGCCCGTGGTCTCCTTCCAGCGGACCGCCACCGAGGACGTCGAACTGGGCGGACAGCGGATCAAGAAGGGCGACCGGGTCGGGCTGTTCTACTCCTCCGCCAACAACGACCCCGAGGTCTTCGAGCATCCGGAGCGGTTCGACATCTCCCGCGATCCGAATCCCCACCTCGGCTTCGGCGGCGGCGGCCCGCACTTCTGCCTGGGCAAGTCCCTGGCCGTGATGGAGATCAACCTGATCTTCAACGCGATCGCGGACGTCCTGCCGGACCTGCGGCTGACCGGCGACCCGCGACGGCTGCGGTCGGCGTGGCTCAACGGCATCAAACAACTCCAGGTGGCAACGGCCGGCGCCTGAACACTCCCTCGCACCCCTGTCCGCGGAGCGTTCAGGGGTACGAGGGATCATGGCGGCCATGCATGCGCTGCTCTCCGGTTTCGCCCCCATCTGGATCCTGACCGGCATCGGTTACGCGGCCGGCCGCAGCGGACTCCTCGGGGAGCAGGCGGAGCCGGTGCTCGGCCGGTTCGTCTTCCATGTGGCCATGCCCGCCGCCCTGTTCACGATGGTGTCGGGGTCGCGGCCGGCGGCCTTCGCCCATCCGGCGATGGTGGCGTTCGCCGCGGGCACGGCGCTGGTGTCCGTGCTGGGGTACGCGGCGGGCCGGCGGTTCTTCGGCCGCAAGAGGGCCGAGGCGGCGGTCAGCGGCATGGCGTCCGGCTATGTGAACTCGGCCAACCTGGGCATCCCGGTGGCGGTGCACGTGCTCGGCGACGCCTCGTTCGTCGCGCAGGTCATCCTGTTCCAGGTGCTGCTGGTCTCGCCCGTGGTGCTGACCCTCCTGGACTCGGGAACCCAGCGCGGAGGGTCCGCCGCCGACGGCCTGCGCCGGATGCTCACCATGCCGGTGCGCAATCCGGTCATCATGGCGTCGCTGCTCGGCGTGGCCGTCTCGGCGGCCGGGTGGCGGCTGCCGACGGCCGTGACCCACGCGTGCGACGTGCTCGGGGCGGCGGCCGTGCCGACGGCGCTGGTCACGCTGGGCCTGTCCCTCTGCGGAGGCCCGGCCGGCCGGGGGCACCCGAGCGCGCCCGACGGGACCGGCCGGGTCACGGGGCGTACGGAGGTCGGCGTCGCGGTCGCCCTCAAGACGCTCGTCCAGCCCCTGGCCGCCTTCCTCGTCGCCGGTCCGCTCCTGCGGCTGCCCGGTCATCAGGTACTGGCCGTGGTGCTATGCTCCGCGCTGCCCACGGCCCAGAACGCCTACCTCTACGCCCGTGAGTACGGCCTGGACACCGGCCTCGCCCGCAACAGCGTGGTGGCCTCCACGGTGGTGTCGATGGGCACGCTCTCCTTCGCCGCCTGGGCGCTGGGGCCCTCCCACTGACCCGTTGGAGTGGCGGGGGCGGGCCGGCGGGCGGATGCTGGGTGGGCGACGATCCACATGCCGAAGGGGTGCCGGGCGGTCTCTGCCGTCCGGTACCCCTTCGGCCATCGGCGGGCCGGCGCCGGCGATCAGGCGCTTTCGGTGACCCGCCCGACGGGTGTCGAACGTGCCGTCGTCCTGATCCCGTCCCGCGGCTCCCCGTCCCCCGGCTCGCGCAGCCCGCGCGGGCCGCAGAGCGTGTACGTGAGACCGAAGCCGAGGGCCACCACCGCCGCCCCGCCCACCGCGTCGAGCACCCAGTGGTTGCCGGTCGCGACGATCGCCGAGACCGTGAACAGCGGGTGGAGCAGTCCCAGGGCCTTCATCCAGATCTTCGGAGCGAGCATCACGATCACCACACCGCACCACAGGGACCAGCCGAAGTGCAGCGAGGGCATCGCGGCGTACTGGTTGGTGACCCCGGTCAGCGTGCCGTAATCGGGCTTGGCGAAGTCCTGGACGCCGTGCACCGTGTCGATGAAGCCGAGCCCCGGCATCAGCCGCGGCGGAGCCAGCGGGTAGAGCCAGAACCCAACCAGGGCGAGCAGCGTGGCGAAGCCGATGGAGCTGCGGACCCAGCGGTAGTCCGCGGGGCGGCGTACGTACAGCACGCCCAGGATGGCCAGCGGCACGATGAAGTGGAACGTCGAGTAGTAGTAGTCGAAGAAGTCCCGCAGCCAGCCGACCCTCACCACCGAGTGGTTGGCCCAGTGCTCGATGTCGATGTGCAGCCACTGCTCGATCGAGTGGATCTGCCGGCCGTGGTGCTCCGCGGTGGCGCGGCCCGCCGTCGCGGCCAGCCTGACCTGCTGGTACGCCGAGTAGACGACCCTGATCAGCAGGAGTTCCAGCAGCAGGTTGGGCCGGCTGAGCACACGCCGCCAGAACGGCAGCAGCGGCACCCTGCTCCACCGGGCGGCGACCGGGGACGCGTGGTCGGTGGGGACCGGCTCCTGCCAGTACGGCGAGGTGCGCGGCAGGAAGGGGGCGACGCACGCGGCCGCGAGCGCGGCGATCAGCAGCACGTTGTCGCGGACCGGGAACATCGCCTCGATGTTCGGCAGCAGCATCTTGCCCGGCAGCGTGACGACGAGGATCACGACGGCCGGCCACACCAGCCGGTCGGAGGCCCGCTTGCCGACCCGGCCGACGACGGCGAGCAGTATCCACAGCAGCTGGTGCTGCCAGGCGGTGGGCGCCACGGCGACGCAGACGCAGCCGGTCACGGCCACGGCGAGGAGCAGCTGGCCGTCGCGCGCGTACCGGGCGGCGCGGCGCAGCCCGGTGAAGCAGACGGCCGCGGCCAGCACCACGAAGAGGGCGATCTCCAGCGGACCCGCGAGGCCCAGGCGGAGCAGGGCGCCGTGCAGCGACTGGTTGGCGAGGCTGTCCGCCTGGTCGCCGAGCCCGGCGCCCGCGACGTGGTGCACCCAGTACGTCCACGAGTCGTGCGGCATCGCGGCCCAGGCCAGTGCCGTGCAGCCCGCGAAGGCCGCGCCGCCGGTCAGCGCCGCCCCGCGTCTTCCGGTCAGCCAGAGCAGGACGGCGAAGAGCAGCACGGTCGGCTGGAGGGCGGCCGCGATCCCGATGAGGACGCCCGAGGCCCGTTCGCCGCGGACCACGAAACAGCCGACGAGGACCAGGAGGACCGGCAGGATGCTGGTCTGCCCCAGGTGGAGGGCGTTGCGCACCGGCAGCGAGAGCATCAGCAGGCTGATGGCGACGGGGGCGGCGAGCAGGGCCGTGCGGCGGCTGACGGGGGCGGGCAGGGCGCGGGCCGCGATGAGGCCGAGGGCGGCGACGAGGAGCAGGGAGCCGAAGGTCCAGGCGACGCCGAGGCTCTGTTCGGCCGTGCGGGTCAGCGGCTTGAGCACCAGACCGGCGAACGGGGTGCCGGTGAACCGGTCGGTGTCGTACAGCGAGCCCGTCACATGGAGCACACCGTTCTCACCGATCCACGTCTCCAGGTCGGTGAGCCGTTCGCCTGGCGGCTGCCGCAGCACCACCGCCATCTGCCGCACGGCCAGTACGGCCACCACGAGCCAGAGCACGGCACGGGCAGCCCCGGTCCTCGCTCCCGTCGCCGCGTCTGTGCGCACACTGTGCTCCGCGTTCGCCACGTTGCGCCGACCCTCCCAACGTTTGGTGCCGATTCTCTGCCCGGCATGCTCTGAAACCTTCGCATTGCCCTATGAGGTAGACACAATCACCCCCTCTTCACCTGACTGTCACCCGCCTTTTGTCCGAAAGAATGCCCGGCCGGGCCGTGCGGGCGGGCCACAGCGGCCGGAACCGGCGGGGCCGCCCGCACGTCTGAGCCCCTGACCGGTGACCACGGGGAGGAACACGGACCATGCGGTGCGCGGGGAGAAGGACAGCGGTGCGGAATCGGCCGGGCGGGTGGGCGCTCCGCGCGCTGTCCCTGGTCGTGCTGGTGTTCGCGGCCCAGCTGGGGTCGCTGATCGCGCCGGCGTACGCGTGCGGTTGCGGAGCGATGGTCGTGGACCGCGACGACCGGGTGTCGGTCGACCGCGAGACGTCCGTCGTCGGCTGGGACGGCGGCACGGAACAGATCGTCATGCGGCTCACGGTGCGCGGTGACGCCCCGGCGGCCGCCTGGATCATGCCCGTGCCGCACCGGGCCACGGTCGAGCTCGGGGACGCTGCCCTCTTCTCCGAACTCCGCACCCTCACGGCTCCGGTGACCGCCACCCGGCACTACTTCTGGCCACGCGCGAAGGACTGGCCCTTCGGCGGCTCGGGCGACGGGTCCGGGGCCGGCGCCGGCGCTCCGGCGGGCGCCGCCCCGGTCGAGGTCGTGGGACGCGAACGGCTCGGCCCGTTCGACGTGGCCCGCCTGGCGGCGACCGACCCCGCGGCGCTGGAGGGCTGGCTGAAGGAGAACGGCTTCGAGCTGCCGGACCGGCTCGCGACGGCGCTGCGCCCCTACGTCGAGCAGAAGTGGGAGTACGTGGCCGTGCGCCTGGCCCCCCGGGAGTCCGGGAGCCCGCTGAGCGGCACGCTCGACCCGCTGCGGCTGCGGTTCGCCAGCGACCGGCTCGTGTACCCGATGCGGCTGTCGCGGCTCGCCGCGACGCCGCAGTCGCTGGGCCTGTACGTCCTCGCGGCGCACCGCATGGAACCGCGCGGCGCCATCGGCGGGCTGCCGCCGGAGGTGACGTACGCGGGGCGGGTCGACCCCGGGCGGGAGCGGAGCGCGTACCCGGCGCTGGGTGCGCTGACGAGCGGGAAGCCGGTGTTCGTCACGGCGATCGACCAGTCGTTCCCGCGGCCGGGACTGATCGACGGCGACCACGAGCTGCGGGCGGCCGCTGCGGACACCCCGTACCGGATCACGCACTACCGGGACGAGCTGCTGACCGTGGGCGGCTTCCCGGCCTGGATGCTGACACTGCTCGGTGGCGCGGGGGTGGTGGTGGCGGCCCTGTCTCTGGTGCTGCGCGCCCGGCGGCGGCGTCCGGTGACACCGCCGCCGCCGGTCACCGTGCCCTCGCCGCTGAAGTGAGAGCGGAGGCCGGGCGGCCGGAACGTGAACACGCGTGCGCCGGGTGAAGAAGCCGGACCGCGGTCCTGGGTCCGTCCCCCTCCGCGAATCAAATCGCTTTTCCCCACGGTCGCGCGCCCGCCAGAATGCCCCGATGACCTGGACCGTGACCCCCGAACGCTTCGACTCCCCCGACGCCGCCGCGCTGCGCCGGGACTACTACGACGAGGTGGCCAGCCCGTACTGGGGCCGCGCGGCGACGGCGGAGGAGATCGACGAGGGGCTCACCGACGACGGTTCCGAGCAGCTCGCCCCGCCGGCCGGCGAGTTCGTCGTCGGCCGTTTCGAGGGCCGTGCGGCGGCCTGCGCCGGGCTGATCCTCCTGGACGCGGGCGTCGCGGAGCTGACCCGGGTCTACGTACGCCCCGAGGCGCGCGGTACGGGCGGCGGGGGGCTGCTGCTCGCGGCCGTCGAGAGCCTGGCGTCCGCCCTCGGTGTGCGGCAGATCCGGCTCGACACCCGTCACGACCTCGTCGAGGCGCGCGGACTGTACGCCAAGCACGGCTACCGGGAGGTCCCGGCCTTCCACCGGCGCCCGTACGCGGAGCACTGGTTCGCCAAGGAGCTGTGACCGGTGGCGTCCCCGCGCCCGGCGGGCACACGGCTCAGGTCGGGGGGTGGTGCGGCGGGGGGTGGCCGGCCGCGTGGTCCCGCTTGGGCTCCGGGCTGTGGGGGCGCTCCCTGCTCGACCCGCTCGTCTCCGTCGTCAGTTCCGACACCAGCGCGACCAGGTCGGTCGGCCGGTCCGGACCCCACCAGTCGCCCAGCAGCTCGGCCAGGGACTCCTCACGGGCCCGGGACAGCTTCACCACGGCCTCGGCACCCGGTTCGGTGAGCACCATCTGCACGCCCACCCGGCGGGCCAGGCCGCGCTCCTCCAACTGCCGGGCGGCGTCGCTGACCACCCGCAGCGGTACGGGGGCGACCTCGGCGAGCCGGGCGGGTTCGACCGTGCCGTGCCGTTTGATGCGCAGCAGCATCCAGCTCGCGGCCGGCAGCAGGTCGTAGCCGGCCTTCTCGGTGATCTTCACGTAGACCTCGCGACGGCCCTCCCGGGTGGCGAGGACCGAGAGCGCGCGTGCGCACTCGTCGTACGAGGACCGCTCGACCGGGTTCGACGCCAGGGTCTCGCTGGTGTCGGGGGCGGTCACCGAACCGCGCAGCTTGTCCTCCTTGAGGAGCCAGGCGAAGACGAAGGCGATCAGGACGACGGGTGCGGCGTACAGGAACACATCGGTGATGGACGTGGAGTACGCGTGGAGCACGGGCTGCTGGAGCGCCGGCGGCAGCTGCCCGATCGCGCGCGGGTCGGCGGCCAGCCCCTCGGCGCTGACGCCGGGCGGCAGCGGCTGGCCGGCGAGCGCGGAGCCGAGCTTGTCGGTGAGCCGGCTGGTGAAGATGGTGCCGAAGATGGCGACGCCGAACGAGGCGCCGATGGAGCGGAAGAAGGTCGCGCCCGACGTGGCCACGCCGAGGTCCTGGTACGAGACGGCGTTCTGCACGACCAGGACCAGCACCTGCATCACCAGGCCGAGTCCCGCGCCGAAGACGAAGAAGTAGATGCTCATCTCCCACGTGGGGCTGGACTCCGTCAGCCGGTGCAGGAGCAGCAGCCCGACCGCGGTGAGGCCGGTGCCGAGGACCGGGAAGACCTTCCAGCGGCCCGTACGGCTGACGATCTGGCCGGACGCGGTCGAGGTGATCAGCAGACCGAACACCATGGGGAGCATGTGGACGCCGGACATCGTCGGCGTGATGTGGTGGACCACCTGGAGGAACGTCGGCAGGTAGGTCATCGCGCCGAACATCGCGAAGCCGACGACGAAGCTGATCACCGCGACGAGGCTGAAGGTCCTGATCCTGAACAGCTTCAGCGGCAGGACGGGTTCGGCCGCGCGCCGCTCCACGTACACGAAGGCGATCAGCAGGACCACGCTGAGGACGGCCAGGCCGATGATCCGCGCCGATCCCCAGGCCCAGGTGGTGCCGCCGAGCGAGGCGACGAGGACCAGGCAGGTGGCGACGGAGGCGATGAGGAAGGTGCCGAGGTAGTCGATGGTGTGCTTCGTCCGGCGGACCGGGATGTGCAGCACGGCGGCGATCACGCCGAGGGCGACGACGCCGATGGGGAGGTTGATGTAGAAGACCCAGCGCCAGCTGAGGTGCTCGGTGAAGAAGCCGCCGAGGAGCGGCCCGAGGACGCTCGTGGCACCGAACACCGCCCCGAACAGCCCCTGGTACTTGCCGCGTTCGCGGGGCGAGACGATGTCGCCGACGATCGCCATAGACAGGACCATCAACCCGCCGCCGCCCAGCCCCTGGAGGGCCCGGAAGCCGATCAGCTGCGGCATGTTCTGGGCGATCCCGCACAGGGCGGAGCCGATCAGGAAGATGACGATGGCGATCTGGAAGAGCTTCTTGCGCCCGTACTGGTCGCCGAGCTTGCCCCACAGCGGGGTCGCGGCGGTCGACGCCAGCAGATAGGCCGTGACCACCCAGGACAGGTGTTCCAGACCGCCGAGATCGCTGACGATCGTCGGCAGCGCGGTGGAGACGATGGTCTGGTCGAGTGCGGCCAGGAGCATGCCGAGGAGCAGTGCGCCGATCGCCACCAGAACCGACCGCGTGGAGCGTTCGCCGCCGGGTGCGGGGGCCGTAGGGCTCAACTGCTGGGCCATAAGACATCTCCTCGGGTCCGCTACTCCCCCATCCTGTCTGTTATGGCCCGTTATGGCCTGCCGAGGGACTTCATGATTGGGCTTCCCGGCGACGGGCTGCATAATCGCAGGCAGTTCAAGGGGAGGGGACCCACCATGACCGGACATATATGCCCGGAGTGCGGTACGGACAAGAGACCCGGCGCCGGCCCGGGCTGCGCCTGCGCCGCGCAGCCGGCCGAAGGCGGTGCGGGAGGGCGGCAGGACGCCGCGCCGTACGGGGCGGACGGGCACCGGCAGGCCGGCGACGACGCGGCCACCGCGCAGCAGGGCGCCGCCGCGCCGCATCACCTCAGTGACGCGGAGCGGACCGCCGAGCAGCAGCGCATCACGGAGCAGCACCACGCCGAACGGTCGGCGGACATGGCGGCGGCGGAGGACTTCGACCCCCTGCGCATCCGGCCGTACGTGACCCTGGGCGGCGAGGACGCGGCGACCGGCCCCTCCGGCCCGCCGCAGGGACACGCACCCGGGCAGCCGGGGGACGCCGCCGCGACGATGCCCCTGTTCCTGGACCCCGCGGGGCCGGCCTCCCCGCAGCGGCCGGGCGCTCCGGACCACGCGGCGGACCCCTCCGACGCCACGCTCCTCACGCACGGCCCGGACCCCGTGCAGCCACGCCGCCGCCGGCCCTTCGCGGCGCTCGTCGCGGGCGTGGCCGTCGTCACGGTGGTCGGCACGGCGGCCTTCGTCGGCGGCCTGTTCAACGGGGACAGGAGCCAGGAGGCGGACCTGGATCAGGCGCTGCCGTCCACGGTGACGAGCCTCCCCGAGGAGAGCACCGCGCCCTCGGGCTCAGCGTCGGCGTCCGCCTCCTCGTCACCGTCGCGTTCGGCGTCCGGATCGCCGTCCGCCTCGGCCTCGGCGTCCCGCTCCGCATCGCCGTCCCCGTCCGCCTCGGCGTCCCGGTCCGCGTCGGCTTCGGCGTCCTCGTCCCCGTCGGCCGCCGCCTCGTCCCCGGCGGCCACGGCGGGGAGCAGCGCGCCCGCGGAGGTGGCGCCACCCGCCCAGCCGGAGGACGGAGCGACGCTGCGGCGCGGGGACGAGGGTCCGGAGGTCGCCGAGCTGCAGCGCAGACTCCAGGAAGCGTGGGTGCTGAACGGGCCGCTCGGTGACACGTACACGGAGCGGGTCGAGGACGCCGTGCACGAGTACCAGATATGGAGGGGCATCCAGGGCGACCCGGAAGGGGTCTACGGCCCGAACACCCGACGGGTACTGGAAGCAGCCACGACGGGGCAGGGGCGCCACTGACGAGGGCGGCGGGCTCCCCGGGCGGATCGGCTGGCCCCGGAGCCCGGGCCGGGCGGATCGGCCGCCCCGAAGCCCGGGCCGGGCGGATCAGATCCCCCGGAGCCTCGGAGCCGGGGGGACCGGCTTCCTCGGAGCTTCGGGGCCGGGATTGGCTTTCCCGGCCCCGTTTTTGTATCGTGGAGGAACAAAGTGGCCTCCGCGCGCATACCCTGACCGGCGAGCGGGGGCCGCTTGTTCTCTTTCCCGCGCCGCACGTCTCCGCGCGACGCTCGCTTCCCCCCGCTCTGGAGCCCGCCCATGCCGGCCACCGTCCTCACCGCCCACGCCCTCCTCCTCGACATGGACGGCACCCTGGTGAACTCAGACGCCGTCGTGGAGCGCTGCTGGCGGCGGTGGGCGCTGCGGCAGGGCCTGGACCCGGAGGCGGCACTCCAGGTGGTCCACGGCCGGCAGGGGTACGCCACCATGGCGTTGCTCCTCCCGGACCGGCCGATGGAGGAGAACTACGCGGACAACCGGCTGATGCTCGCCGAGGAGACCGCCGACACCGACGGCGTCGTCCCGATCGGTGGCGCCCCCGCCTTCATGGACGCGATCGCCCCGCTCCCGCACGCCCTGGTCACCTCGGCCGACCTGGCTCTGGCCCGGGCCCGGATGACCGCGGCCGGGCTGCGGATGCCGGAGCTCCGCGTCACCGCCGAGAGCGTCGGCGCCAGCAAGCCGGACCCCGAGGGCTTCCTCAAGGGCGCGGCCGGCCTAGGCTTCGCCCCGGCGGACTGCATCGTCTTCGAGGACTCCGAGGCGGGCATCGCGGCCGGCCGGGCGGCGGGCATGCGGGTCGTGGGCGTCGGCCCGCGCGCGGCGGCGCTCTCCCCCGACGCCCATGTCGACGACCTCGCGCAGATCCGGGTGGAAGCGGCCGCGGACGGCACGATCGCGCTGCACATCAGCCCGCGGTAGCCACCGCCCTCGCCCGTACGAGACAACGCGACGCGACGCGCCCCGCCCTCACCCGTACGCACGACGACGCGACGCCCCCACCCTCGCGCCGCACACGCACGCACGCACAACAACCCCGACAGGCGCGCCCCCGGCCCCCACCGCCCGCCCACTCCTCAGCGGGCCCCGCCCCGGCGGGCTCGGCGCGCCGCGGCCCTCTCCTCGGCCGGGTTCCGGTGCAGCCGCCCCCGGGCCACCAGTTCCAGCACGGTCGCGACGGCCGCGGCCTGTACGGCCATCAGGGCTACCAGCACGAACAGCTGTACGGCACCCGCCTGCACCGGTGAGGCGCCGCCGAGCAGCATGCCCACGAACGCCCCGGGCAGCGTGACGAGCCCCACCGTGCGCGTCTGGTCGAGCCCCGGCAGCAGCGCGTCCGACGCCGCGGGCCTGGCGATCTCCAGCCGTGCGTCCCGGTCCGGAAACCCGAGGGCCATCGCCGCCTCGACCTCCCCCCGCCGGGTGGACAGTTCGTCGAGCGCCCGCCGGCCGCCGAGCACGGTCGCGGTGAGCGCCCCTCCGATGAGAATGCCCGCCACGGGGATCAGCGCGATGCCCCGGACCGGCACGAGACCGGTGAGCAGCAGCACGACCACGACCGGCGCCACTCCCGCCCCGATCGGCGCGGCCACCCACCACCACGTGCGGTTTCCCGTGATCCGGCGGCCCGCGGTCCACACGGCCACCGCGAACATCAGCCCGATGAACGCGAACATCGGCGCAACGGCGTGGACCACCCAGCCGATGAGCGCGGAGACCGCGGCGAGCTGGACCGCGGCCCGCAGCCCGGCCACCACGATCTCGCGCGACCGGCCGAGGGACGCGAACGAGGCGACGGCGGCGGCCGCCGCGAGCAGCAGCGCCAGGACGACGCCGAGCGTGATGTTGACCGGAAGCAGCACGCCGCCACCCTAGGGCCGCCCGCACCGGTCCCCCCGCCGTGAACCGGAGTCCCGCGCCCGGTCGGAGCGGCCCGCCCGGCCCCGGCCCCCCTCCAGGAAACTGCCGCCCCCTCAGTTCCGTACGCCCGCGCACGCACTCCGGTACGCCCCCGCGCCACGAACCACTTCGTCAGAACCCTTGATGTGACGTGCCCATGTCGCCACGCTGTTACCTGGCGCCCACCCCACGGAAACCTGGCGCCGCCACGCTGGCCGGGCCGCTCCGCGCGGGCCGTCCAACCACCCCCCACATCAAGGGAGTTCGCATGTCAGGTATCTACGCGCGTCGCATAGCCGTGCTCGCCGCATCCGCCGCCCTCGCCGCAACCACCGGACTGCTCACGGCCCCCAGCGCCCAGGCAGCCATGCCGACTCCGGTCTCGGCCGCCACCGCCCGTACGTATCTGAGCGAGCTGACCGTGAAGGCGGAGGGCTCGTCCACCGGATACAGCAGGGACAAGTTCCCGCACTGGATCACCCAGTCGGGCGCCTGCAACACCCGCGAGGTCGTCCTCAAGCGTGACGGCACGAACGTCACCCAGGACTCCAGCTGCGCCGCGGTGAGCGGAAGTTGGTACTCGGAGTACGACGGCGCCACCTGGACCGCCGCGTCCGACGTGGACATCGACCACATGGTCCCGCTCGCCGAGGCCTGGCGCTCGGGCGCGTCCGCCTGGACCACCGCCCAACGGCAGTCGTACGCCAACGACCTGACGCGTCCCCAGCTCATCGCCGTCACGGACAACGTCAACCAGGCCAAGGGCGACCAGGACCCCGCGACCTGGCTCCCCTCGCGCACCACCTACAAGTGCACGTACGTACGCGCCTGGGTGCACGTGAAGCACTACTACAGCCTGAGCATCGACTCGGCCGAGAAGTCCGCCCTGCAGTCCGTGCTCAACGGCTGCTGACCCCGGGCGGCCGGGCCCCGCAACACCCCGGCCCGGCCGTCCCCCTTCTCGAGCGCGGCGGCGGAGTTCGTCCGGATCCGCCACGCCCTCGCCCCCCTGTCCGTCCTGACCGGCCGCCACCGCGTGTTCCGGTCCGTGGTCTCCTGGCACCTCACGGTGCCGCTGCTCGTCGCCACCGTCGTCACCGGCGCGGTGACCGCCTGGCACTCGGTGTTCTTCATCGCCCTGGTGCGGGAAGGCTCCGTGTCCTGGACCGTCCTGGCCGCCGGTGTGTCGGCGTGTGCCGCGGTCTCGCCGACCGTCGGCCTCCTGGGCGCACGGGCGGCGGCGCGCGAGGCGGAGGGATGGAGGCCCGCCGCCGACTGAGGCGGTGCCTGCCCGCAACCGCCTCCGCTCCCCGTCGTTCCGCGCGGTACGGGACCGGCCGCCCACCCCCGGGCCCGGAACCCCCCGCAGGCATGCGCGTACGGAACCGCCCTCGGTACCGTCCGTACGGAACCGGCTCGTACGGAACGACAACGCGAGGAGCACCACATGACCGAGCTGCGCCTGGGACCCGTGCTGCGGTACGTCGACTGGGAGACCGCCTCCACCGCGACGGTCTGGGTCGAGACGGACCGGCCGTGCACGGTCGAGGTCCGGTGCGCGGACGGGGCGTCGGGCTCGTCCCGCACCTTCGCGGTCGCCGGGCATCACTACGCCCTGGTGGTGGTGACCGGCCTGACGCCCGGCTCGACCACGGCGTACGAGGTAGTGCTCGACGACCGCACGGTGTGGCCGCCTCTCGGAGACCACCCTTTCCCGCCCAGCACGATCACCACTCCGCCCATACCCGGGGCGGCGGACGAGGACGGGGACGGACCCGCGACGGTCCGGGTCGCGTTCGGCTCCTGCCGCTGGGCTGCGCCGCCCGCCGACGGGCATCTGTCGCACCGGAGCGACCCCGTCGGCCCGGATGCCCTGGACGCCCTCGCCGCACGCCTGGCCGCCGATCCGAGCGCCGCACGCCCCGACGTGCTGCTGCTCCTGGGCGACCAGGTGTACGCCGACGAGACGTCGGAGGCGACCCGGCGCCGCCTGGCGGCCCGGCGCGATCTGGGCGAGCCCCCGGGGGCGGAGGTGGCGGACTACGACGAGTACACCTGCCTGTACGACGAGTCCTGGCGCGACCCCGAGGTGCGGTGGCTGCTCTCGACGGTTCCCAGTTGCATGATCTTCGACGATCACGACGTGATCGACGACTGGAACACCAGCGCCGCCTGGCTGGCCGGCATCCGCGCCACGAGCTGGTGGAACGAGCGGATCGTCAGCGGCCTGATGTCGTACTGGGTCTACCAGCACCTGGGCAACCTCTCCCCCGCCGAACTCGCCGCTGACCCGCTCCTCGCGGCCGTCCACGCCACCCCGGACGGCACGGAGGCGGTCCGCGGTTTCGCCGCCGGGGCGGCCGCCGACCCCACGCGCGCCCGCTGGAGCTACCAACGCATTTTCGGCCGAGTACGGCTGCTCATGGTGGACAGCCGCGCGGCCCGGGTACTGGACGAACAACAGCGGTCGATGCTCCATACACAGGAGGAGAAGTGGCTGCGCGACGCGGCGCTCGCCGCCCCCGGTTCCTGCGACCACCTTCTGATCGGCACGTCGCTGCCGTGGCTCCTGCCGCCCATGGTCCATGACGCGGAGCAGTGGAGCTCCGCCCTGTGCCGGGGTGAGCGCGGCGGGCCGGACGGCCGCTGGGCGAGGGTCGGCGAGTACCTGCGGCAGCGCTCCGACCTGGAGCATTGGGCCGCCTTCCCGGAGTCGTTCGAGCGCCTGACGGAGCTGATCCGTGAAGTGGCCGAGGGGCCCGGGGCTCCGGCGACGGTATGCGTGCTGTCGGGCGATGTGCACCATGCGTACGTCGCCGAGCCCATCGGGCCCACCACCACCCCGGGCGGCACACCCGTCGCTCGCGTCCTGCAGCTGACCTGCTCTCCCGTGCACAACTCCATTCCCACGCCGCTCAGGGCCGGCTTCCGTTTCGCCTGGAGCCGGGCGGGGCGGCTGCTCGGCCGGCTGCTGGCGCGGCACGGGCGCACCGGGCCGCCGTCGTTGCGGTGGCACAGGACGGGCGGACCGTGGTTCGGCAACCAGCTGATGACGCTGACCTTGAGTGGCCGGAAAGCCGCGCTGTCAATGGTGCAGGCCAGGCCGGGGAAGACCGGAGCCGTGCTGGAGCGGGTCTTCGCTCGCCCGCTGACCGATGAAGCCCCGCCCAGTTTCAGCCAGTCGACAAAACGTTGAACTTGCAAGTATTGGTGAGGTCTCCCTAATCTTTGGCGCTCAGTCGGTTTCCGTCCCCCTCAGACCGAAGGAGCACTCCCCCCATGTCCACACGCTTGAATCAGGCACAGCCCTATGCCCTGGCGCTCTTCCGCGCCGTCGTGGGCCTGCTCTTCGCCTGCCACGGTGCCGCCTCGCTCTTCGGCGTACTCGGCGGAGCCATGGGCGGCGGCACCATACCCGCCGGCACCTGGCCCGGCTGGTACGCGGCGGTCATCCAGCTCGTCGGCGGCAGCCTCGTGGTGCTGGGCCTCGGCACCCGTTTCGCGGCCCTCATCTCGTCCGGCTCGATGGCGTACGCGTACTTCAAGGTCCACCAGCCGGAGGCGCTCTTCCCCCTGGAGAACGGCGGCGAGCCCTCGGCCGTCTACTGCTGGGCCTTCCTGCTGATCGTCTTCACCGGCCCCGGCGCCCTGGCCCTGGACCGGCTGTTCACCTCCCGCACCGCCGCGAAGGGTGACCAGGACCGCGCACCGGAGCCCAGCACCCCGGTCGCCGCCTGACCGCTCCCCGCACCCCACCGCACGGACCCGCACCGACCGGGTCCGCCGCGAGACCTCGTGCCCGCCGGGACCGCTCCCCGGCGGGCACGAGGCACGTCCGGCACGGGGAGCGGCCGACACGACCCCGGGGGACACCTGGGGCGCTCGAGGCACGTGAGATGCCCAACATCATTCCCGTATTCGGATCTCCGGATCAACGGCAGGCGTACGCTGTACAGCTGGCCCTGCCGCTCCTGCCGCTCCCCTGCGACGTCGCGGCGTTGTTACTGATCGGGGAGTAGAAGGTGCTCGAGAGTGTGGGTGCGCTGACCGGCAGCCCATGGATCTACGTCGTGGTCGCCCTCTCCGTGCTGCTGGACGTCTTCCTTCCCGTGCTGCCGAGCGGGGTCCTCGTGATCACCGCCGCCACGGCCGCCGCCGCGGGCACCACGTCCGTGGCCGCCGACGCCGCGGGCGCGGCCCGCCACGTGACCGAGGTGCCCTCGGTCCTGGCCCTGATCCTCTGCGCGGCCACCGCCTCCGTCCTCGGCGACCTCGTCGCGTACCGGCTGGCCTGGCGCGGCGGTGAGCGCCTGGACCGCGCCATCGCCCGCTCACGCCGGCTCACCTCGGCGCAGGAACGTCTCGGCGCGGCCCTCAGCCGTGGCGGCGGAGTCCTCGTCGTCATCGCACGCTTCGCACCGGCGGGCCGCTCGGTCGTCTCACTGGGCGCGGGCGCCTCGCACCGCGACGTGAAGGAATTCCTGCCGTGGTCCGCCGTGGCGGGCGTCGCCTGGGCGGGATACAGCGTCGGGCTCGGCTACTTCGGCGCGCACTGGCTCGGCGCGAGCTGGCTGGGTACGGCCCTCTCGGTGCTGGCCCTGTTCGTCGCCGGCGCGTTCGCCGCGTTCCTGATGAAGCGCCCGGCCGCCGCGGCCGCGGCGGCCTCCGCACCGGTCCCTACGGCGTCCTGACACCACCCCGCACTTCCAGTCCGTCCAGCAGCCGGGCCGTCGCTTCGGCGATCTCGTCGACGGCCCGGTCGAAGACCTCCTTGTTGTGCGCGGCCGGGGCGCGGAAGCCGGACACCTTGCGGACGAACTGCAGGGCGGCGGCGCGGACGTCCTCCTCGGTGGCCTCCTCGGGGAGGGCCGGGGGGCGGAGGGTCTTGATGCTTCGGCACATGTCTCCAGTGTGGACCGCCCCACTGACAACGTCCCGGTCCCGCCGGCGCCCACCGCGGTGACATCACCGGCCGGCCTGCCCGCCGGACCGGTGTCACCCCTGGCCGGCCGCCCCGACCCGGCGGATGACGGGGAGCTCGTACTGCCCGTCGAGGACCGGCGTCTTCGGCATGTAGAGCCTGAAAGCGGGCCGGAAGTTCCCCTCGGGCGCGGGCAGCCAGTTGGCGGCGGCGGCCGGGTCGGCGGGCCGCTCCCTGCTGATGTGGATCGTCAGCGAGCCGTCGTCTGCGTGCACGATCCCCGGCGTACGGTCCCCGATCGAGTACCTGCCCGCGGGATTGCCGACCAGGTAGGAGTCCGGGACGTCGTACATGGTCAGGGACCAGAACGCGTCGACCGGCGGCAGCTCCTCGAAGCGGAGCTCGTAGCGGTGGGCACCGCTGAGCGGCTCGCCGTCGGAGTCGCGGAAGGCCTGCGCGTACACCGCCTCGTAGCCGTGGTTCCCCCACAGTCCGACCCGCGCCGCCACCGCCCTGGCGAGGTAGGCGTCCTTCCGGTCCGCGATCTTCCATTCCGGCGAGTCGATCGTCCCCACGCCGAACCAGTCGAGGTTGTAGTCGAAGAGGTGCGGGTTCATCATCCACTTCCCCCCTCCCCCGGCGCCCGGCACACCGGCCGCCTCCACTCGTTCCCTGCCCCGCGCGAGTCCTTCCTTCAGGGCGCCTACGAGGGCGGGGACGGCCGCGGCATAGGGCGAAGGCCCCTCCTCCAGGAGCCCCAGCGGCTGGAACCGGTCCTGGTGGGCGCGGTCGGCGGCGGACGGCGGGAAGTCGGCCATCCATACCCGCAGCCGCTCGAAGAAGCCGAGCTCCGCGGGCACTCCGGCGTCGGGCGCGGGCAGACCGCTGCCGTGCTCGCTCCCCTTGAGGGGAGTGAGCGTGAACCGCTCCTGCAACGGACGGACCCGCCGCTCCAGATCCTCCGGGCCGTCGCAGGCGTTGCGGCCGACGAGGGTGACCACGGAGGTGGGGGCGTCGATCACACCGCGCACGTCGGCCGGGGAGGTGCCCGCCCACCCGGGCGGCACGATGAGCCAGTCGCCCGCCTCCGTGCCCGTGGCCCGGCTGCCGACGTAGGCGAAGTTGTTGGTCCAGGCGTCGACGAACTGCACGACGTAGTACGCCCCGCCGGTGTCCGGGACGTGCAGCCGCAGGGGCCCGCTGGAGAGGTCGAGCTGCGCGAGGGAGTAGGCGGTGTCGTTGTTGACGGAGGCGAAGCGCGTACCGGCGTCGCCGAGCCGGGTGGAGTGGGAGAACCGGTTGAAGGGGGCGGCCGCGACCGGGCCGAAACCCTCGTGCACGCACGTGTCGACCATCGACAGGTCGAGGACGAGCGGACAGCCGTAGACGTACGCCTCGGCGGCCAGCTCCACCAGCTCGTTCGTTCCTTCTTCGGACACGGAGAGACTCCCCTTCAGCGGTCGTGCGCGGTGAGCGCGGTCCGGACCGGCCGCCCTCGGGGCCGGATCCGGCCCCGGCGGCGGTTCCGGACCGGCGGACAGCGGCTGCCACCACCGGGCCGGGACCGTCGCCGGTGTCCGTCAGATGACCGCCTTGGAGGAACCCGTGCACAGGGCCCAGATCACGAAGGTGTCGATGGCGAGGGAGACGACGGCCCAGATCGGCTGGTACGGCAGCCACATGAAGGTGGCGATCATGTTGAGGGCCGCAAGTCCGACACCGACCCCGCGCGCCCAGGACGCCCCCTTGAGAATGCCCCAGCCGACGACGGCGAGGATGACGCCGAGGACGAGGTGGATCCATCCCCAGGCGGTCACGTTGAACTTGAAGGCGTAGTCGTCGATCCGTGCGTAGACGTCGTTCGACGCGATTCCGGCAATGCCCTTGATCGCCCCCAGCACCCCGTCGACCATCAGCAGGACACCGGCGAACGTGATCCCGCCGGCCGCCCAGGGGTTGATGCCCCCGGGGTGGGACGGAGGCGGGGAAGGACTGCCCGGTGGGGGCGCGGTCTGTGCCATGAGGACTCCTTGGCCGGTGGAACTGCGCGTCAGACCGACCCTGCTCGGCGCACTCCGGGGCGGCTACTCGACGCGGCCGAACGGGTGAAGCGGGAGGGACCGGTGAGGCGGCACGCCCCCGCTCCACTGCTGCCCGGCCCCCCGCCCCGTTCCTACCGCTTCAACGCCCTGTACCGCTTCATGAGGGCGGTGATCGCCTCCAGGTTCGCGTCGCCGTTCAGCTCGCGCAGCAGGTCGTCGGGGCAGAGCTCATAGTGGTCCCCCCACCATTTACGCCCCCGGTTGTCCCAGATGCGGTATCCGCCCGGCACGCCCCTGGCCACGTAACGCCTCTTGCTCACCCTGCGCCCTCGCTGTCGCGGTACTACGCGTCACTCCCTCCCGGGTCGATGACGCATTCCCGCAACTATCGCCCGTTGCCCGGGCCACCCGCGAACCAATTGCGGAGCACTCATTCGCTGCCCCTCGATGCGGGTGATGCCGTGGGCTTCGCGTGTGACGTAGGTCCTCGATCCGTGCCACGGCGTCCGCAGAGACTGCTGTCGGCGGCGGTGAGGGGCCGAGGAACGATCCAAGAGGCCGAGTTCCCCATCCTGGCGGTGGCGGTTGACCCACTTCGACGCGCACGCACGGGAGATGCCCGTCTCAGCGGCCACGAGTGCGAGGGGACGGGGTAAGGCAACGCTCGACCAGCCGCCGACGGCTTTCGAGGGACAGCGGCGCGTTGCGACGAACCATCCGCGTCAGCGTTCGCCGGGACGCAGAGCGGCCGCGGTGTCCGCCGCAACGGCCAACGCGTCGGTGAGCGGTCGGTCGAGCAGGCCGACGAGGTCGGGGCTGGAGTTGCCGAGGAACCCATGGCGGACGCTGGTGGCGATCGAGGCGAGCATCGGCGGCTGGAACGGCAGCAGGGCGTCGTCCGAGAGGAGCCGGGCGCGGTACTCGCTGAGCCCCATCGCTCGGTGGGCGACGTCGAGACGTTCGGCGACGTCCCCGGCGGTGATCGGGTCGCCGACCAGGTCGTAGGTCTTGTCGACGTGCGCGGTCGGGTGGCCGGCGACGATGGCTGCGGCCGTGGCCAGGTCCGCCCGAGCCACCGCGGAGAGAGCGCCATCGCCAAAAGCTGACTCCAGGCCATCGGGTGTCCACGTCAGCAACGCTCCGAAGAGCTCGGCGTAGAGCCCGTTGCGCAAGATCGTCCACCCGCGACCGCAGGCCTTGACCAAATCCTCAGTGGCGCGGTGGGCGAGCGCGAATCCGAGGTGGTCCCCGGCGCCGGTCAGGCTGGTGTAGATCACGTGCGTGACGCCGCCGCGGACCGCAGCGTCAAGAAGGGCCCGGTGACGAGCGATGACCTGGTCGTCCTCGGCATACCCGGCCGAGACCAGGACCAGCGTCGAGACACCGGTGAGGTCCAGGCTGGTGGGGGCGTCGAAGTCCAGGTGGCGCTGCCCTTCGGCGGGTGTTCGGCTGCCGCCCAGGGCGGGCACCTTCCGGTCGGCCAACTCCTGGAGCGTGAGGGAGGCGAGCTGTCCGTTCGCACCGGTCACCATGATCATTGCGGTTCGGTCTCCTGCCGTGGTTCTCTTCAGTAACTACGGCGATCCTGAACCGGCCACGGTCGGCCCACAAGGAGGCAGTCTCATGTCAGTGACGCACACCGGTGTAACCGCCGGCCCCGCCGAGCTGGAACCCTGCGGGCAGCCGGACCACCCCGACTGCGGGATCCGCGATGTTCTCGACCGGGTGGGCGACAAGTGGTCGGTCCTCGTGATCGTCGAGCTCGCGAACGGCGCGCGGCGCTTCCGGCAGCTTCAGCGCGCCATCGACGGAATCTCCCAGCGGATGCTGACGCTGACCGTGCGCCGGCTGGAACGCGACGGGCTGGTGATCCGGACCGTCTACCCCACCGTGCCTGCCCAGGTCGACTACCGGCTCACCGAGACCGGCGCAAGCCTCACCCACCTCGTCAAGGCACTGGCCGACTGGTCACTCGAGCACCGGGACACCATCGCCCATGCCCGCCAGGCCTACGACGCTCAGCATCCCGACAACGAGATCCGATGACCATCGGCGTCAACAACGTCATGACCCGCGACAGCTATCCTCGGACCACACGTGATCCTTGAGGCAGGAGTGGAGATGCCCGGTCGCCCGGGCGCGCGCTGACGTCGTAGGTCGTGATCGACCCGTCATCGCGTGCCGCCCCCGTTCCGCGGTGCAGCGAGCCTTCTCGCCCGACCGCCGGCGCACTTCCCTGTGCCCCGGCGCGGCGAGTGTTTCCTTCTGCTCCGCAGCTCAAGGGGTCCTCGTGCCATTCATGCCACCCGCCCATACCTCCCGCCGCTCCCCGGCTCCCCCTGAACACACCCCTCAAGGCCCGCGCGTGCGGGGCCCGCGATGAAGGCGGCCGACCACGACCGGGCCGGGGCCGCGCCGAGCGTGTGGCGGGATGCGGACTTCCGCAGGCTGTGGGCGGGCCAGACCGCGTCCCAGTTCGGGGCGCAGGCCACGCAGGTGGTTCTGCCGCTCATCGCCGTGGTGTCGCTCCACGCGGGTCCGGGCCAACTCGGCGCCCTGCGTGCGGTGGAGCAGGCGCCGATCCTGCTGCTCTCGCTCTTCGCGGGCGCGTGGGTGGACCGCCGGCGCGCCCGTACGGTGATGGTGCTGGCGGACTGCGGCCGGGCGCTCGCACTGGGAGCGATCCCCGCCGCGTATCTGCTCGGCGTGCTCGGGCTGCCCGTCCTGCTCGTCGTCGCGCTGCTCGTCGGCGTACTGAGCGTGTTCTTCGACGTGGCGTACCAGGCCTCGCTCGTACGACTGGTGGAACGCGACCGGCTGTTGCAGGGCAACAGCGCGCTGGAGGGCAGCAGGTCGGCGGCGCAGACCGGCGGCCCGGCGCTCGGGGGCATGCTGGTGTCGCTGTTCCCAGGTCCGGTCGCCGTCGCCACCGGCGCGTTGTTCTTCGCGGTGTCGTCCGTGTCGATCCGGCGGATCCGCCGGCGTGAGCGGCTCCCCGCGCGGGGGGACGGCCCTGCCGGCGTCCTACGGCAGATCCACGAGGGCCTGCGTTTCGTGGCCGGCCATGCCTCCCTGCGGGCGGTGGGAGTGGCGTCGGCGCTCTTCCAGTTCTGGTTCGCCGCGCTGATGACCGTGTACCTGCTGTACCTCCCGCGCGGTCTGCACCTGTCGGGCACGGCCATCGGCGTGGCGCTGGCCGCGGTCGGCCCGGGGGCGGTGGTGGGGTCGCTGCTGGCGGCGAGGCTTCCGGGGCGGTTCGGCTACGGCAACGTGCTGGTGTCCTCCGCGGTCGTCGCGGACGGCGTGATGCTGTGCGTACCGGCGCTGCACGGATCCGCGGCCCTCGCGCTCCCCGTACTCATCGGCGTCAACTTCCTCTTCGGCGTCTTCGGCCAGTTGGTCAACGTCACGATGATGGCGGTGCGTCAGGCCCTCACGCCCGTACGGATACAGGGCCGGGTCGTGGCGACGATCAACTTCGCCGGTATGGGCCTGACTCCGGTCGGCTCCCTGCTGGGCGGCTTCCTGGCGGACCACTGGGGCCTGCGTACGAGCCTGTGGGTGACCGCGGCAGCCCTCGCCCTGTCCCCGCTGTTCATGGCGTTCTCGCCGCTGGCCCGTCTGGGGAGACGCCTTCCGTACGGAGACCTGACGGGCCGGCCGCGCGCGGGCGGCCGGCGCGCGCGCAACGCCCGTACGGCTTCGCGGCCGTGACACGCACGGGGGTCAAGCACCGCACACCAAGGCCGGGTTCAGCCCACCCGGCGGATCCGGTAGACATCACGCACACCCATGTTGGCGACGGTGGCGAGACAGATGACGGCCGCGCACACCAGCAGGATCTGCCGGCTGCTCCAATGTGCCGAAGCGAGCGCGACCAGGAGGTAAGCGGCCGGGATGGCGAGGCGCTCGCCGACGGCGTTGAACGCGCTGAGCCGGCCCAACTCCTCGTCGGGCACGTGCTGCTGCATGATCGTGGACCAGCAGACGATCGCCACGTCCAGTCCGACTCCGGCGACGACGGCGGCTCCGAGCACCCAGGGCAGCGCCAGTCCGCGTCCCAGAGCGGCCAACGGCAGCATCATGCCCGCGCCGGTCACCACACAGACCAGCATCAGCCGTCGCGGTCTCCAGACGAGGCACACGAGCGTCCCGGCCAGCAGTCCGGCGGCGAAGGCGCCCTGCACGAGCCCCCAGGAGCGGGCGCCGGAGTAGTCGTGGTCGGCCACGAGGGGCCCGAGCAACTGGAATCCGGCCAGCCAGGCCGCGACCACGGCGGTCCCGGCGGCGGTGTAGCTCCACAGCCAGCTCCGGGAACGGAATCCGGCCCATCCGGCACGGAGATCGGCCAGGGGGCCCGCACCGGAGGGCACGGCCCCGGCCAGGCGGAGCCCGAGCAGGAGGAGGGCGGCGACGCCGAAGGTGGCCGCGTCCCAGCCGAGCGCCCAGGCGGGGCCGGTGACCGAGACGACGAACCCGCCGACGACCGGGCCGATGACCTTGACCGCGTTGCCGGGCACCCGGACGAGCGCGTTCGCCCGCTGAAGGTGTTCCTTCGGGACAAGCCGGCTCGCGATCCCCTGGGCCGCGGGCGCGGTGAAGGCGGCCGACACTCCGGACAGGCAGGCACAGATGCTGATCGCGAAGGTCGTCGCCGTACCGGTCGCAGCCAGTACGGCGACGGCCGCCTGGGCGGCGGCGGCGCCGAGGTTGCCCAGGAAGAGAATGCGGCTGCGGGACATCCGGTCCGCCAGCACGCCGCCCGCGAGCAGGAGGACGAGGGTCGGCACGGTGTTCGCGGTCAGTACGATCCCGAGCGAACCCGCTCCCCCGCCCTGCCCGATCACGGCGAACGCCAGCGCCACCGGCGCCATCGCCGAGCCGGTGGCCGAGACCAGATGAGCCAGCAGGAACCGCCGGAACGCGGGGACGCGCAGGGGAGACGAGGTGGTGGGGAGCGCCTCGCGTTCACACCGGCCGACGGTCACCGCTCAGCGCCCCGGAAGGTGTGACGCCTGCGCCGCTGATGCATCCGGACAGGCTAAGGGCTCCCGCCACGGCATCGCACGCGAGGGGCGCCGGCGGGCCACCCGGGGTGCTCAGGACGGAAGGCAGTGCACGGCCGTCTGCCCGGCGTGCGGGGCCAGCAGTTCCCGGAGCTCGCGGGCGGCGGCCTTCAGAAGGTGGCCGTCGCGGGTGGCGTGGAGGGTTTCGAGGACGAAGGCGACGCGGGTGGAGTCCTCGGTGACCCGGGTGCGGTGGGCGTCGCGGTGGTTCCAGTGCCGGGTGAGGACGCCGGCGGCGTCGGAGTAGATGATCTCGCCGGGCTTGGGGGTCTCGACGGTGTCGGGTTCGCCGAGGGGGGTGAACTCCTCGGTGCCGTCCGCGTACCGGATGTCGACGTCGCCGGTGACCTGGTCGAGGTCGAACGCACCGGCCGGCAGCCCGTGAAGGACGGAGACGGCGTTGTACGAGTCGACGGCCGGGTTGATGCGCGGCAGCGTGCCCTTCTTGGCGAACCGCCGGCCGAGCGCGTCCACGCTGGGGCGGATGCGCCGCGGGTTGGTGCCGAAGGAGCGGTAGGCGGTGTGCCAGGCCTCGATGCGGGGATCGGTCTCGTCGGCGGGCTGCCAGGTGCCGTCGGCGAGCCGCCGCTCCAGGTCCGCCAGCGCGGCTGCGGTGCCGGGCCAGTCCTCGTGGCCGCGGAGTCCGGTGGCGGTGACGACGGCGATGCGGGTGTCGGGGAACGCGTCGGCGACGGCGGGGGCGAGGCGGATGTCGGTCATGGGGCGGGGCTCCGTTCCTTCGTACGTACAACGGCGGCCGCGGTCAGGCCTTCCACGGGCCGATGCGGTCCAGGCGGCGGCGCTGCTGGTCCGCGGTGGGGGCGTCGAGGCCCTCTCCGCGCCGGCCGAGGCTGTCGGCCACGGCCGTACGGTGCTCGACGGGTTTGTGGTCGTCGTACTTGAACTTGGCCAGCACCTCCGTGACCTCCAGCCGCAGCCCGCGGATGCCGGGAAGCATCCGGCCGTACGGGGGCCGGCCGGGCACGACCGGTGCGTGGTCGCCGTCGGGCTGGAAGTGGGCGAGCTGGCGGCGCAGCAGTTCGGCCTTGGCCTCGGGGTCGTCGACGACGGTGGCGCGGCAGGTGAACTGCACGGCCGCGTAGTAGCTGGTCGGAACGCCCTCGACGGACGGGGTGCCGGGCTTGGCGCGCCAGGGACCCGGGATGAAGGCGTAGTCGCCGATGACGGTGAAGGTGACGTGCGGGTCGTGCTCGATCGACTCCCACACCGGGTTGGGCCGGGCGAGATGGATCAGCAGGTCGCCGCCGTCGGTCGTGAAGTGGGTCGGGACGACGGCGGGCGGGCGGCCCGGCAGACCGTTGACGCTGAGCTGCCCGAAGTCGTGGCCGTCGGCGATCCAGGCCCGCCATTCGGCTTCGTCCAGGGCGGCATCCCAGGGCTGGATGAACATGCTGCTCCTTGTACGGGACCGAGGTACGAGACCGGTGCACGGCGCTGATGCCGCGGGACCGATGCGGGCGGGCGAGGAGGATCAGGCGAGGGCGAGGAGGCTGACGGCGGCGGCTGCGGTACCGAGTCCGACGAGCTGGCCGCGGTGGATGCGTTCGGCCAGGACGCCGCGGGCGAGCAGGACGGTGCCGGCGGGGTAGAGAGCGGTGATGACGGCGACGACGGCGAGGTCTCCGCTGCGGGCGGCGAGCAGGAACAGCAGGTTGGCCACCGAGTCCAGTACGCCGGCGGTGGCGGACATCGCGTAGGCGGGGCGTTCGGTCCCCAGCCTGCGGAACATCAGCGCGGCCGCGCCCAGGGTGACGGCCGAGGACACCGCCCGGCCGATGATCAGCGGGGCGACGCCGCTGTCGGACGGCGCCTGGTGCAGGAAGACCAGCTGGAGGGCGATGGCGGCGCCCGCACCGAGGGCCAGCAGCAGTGCCGTACGCGAGGGCCGCACCGCTCCCGAGCCGTGCCCGGCACTGACCAGCACCACCGCGGCCAGGGCGAGCGGGAGGCCCACCAGTCCGGCGACGCCCAGGCGCTCCCCCTGCACGAGGCCGACGCCCACGGGCAGCATGGCGGACACCAGGGCGGTCACGGGTGACAGCACGTTCATCGGGCCGATGGCCAGGGTCCTGTAGAGGAGGGCGAACGCGGCGGCCGACGCGACCCCCGACGCGGCGCCCCAGCCCAGGGCTCCGGTGCTGAACGAGGCGCCGAGGAACGGCCACAGCAGGAGCTCGACGACGAGGGAGGCCGGGGCCGCGATCATCACGGTGCGCAGCACATGAGCCTTGCGGGCGCCGAGGCCGCCGAGGAAGTCGGCGCACCCGTAGGCGAGTGAGCTGCCCAGGGCCAGCAGCAGAGCGATCACGGCACATCCCTTACCATTCAGTGGAACGACTTAACCGTACAACGAACCGACCGCACTATGTCAACCAAACGACCGCACGGTGCATTCCAGTGGTCTTCGCAGGAGGGATGGTGACCGGATGACCGAGACGGACACGGCACTGCGGACGCTCGCGCAGAACGTCAGGGCGGCCCGCACCCGCGCGGGGCTGTCGCTGGACGAACTGGGCCGCCGCGCGCAAGTCAGCAAGGGCGCACTGGTGGGACTGGAGAGGGCGCAGGGCAACCCCAACTTCGCCACCCTGGTCCGCCTGGCCGACACGCTCGGCCTCTCGGTGTCCGCGCTGATGGAGGGAGCGGCGGAAGGCCGCGTCCGCGTGGTGACGGCCGACGCGGTGACCCCTCTGTGGACCGGGGCGCGGGGCAGCGAGGCCCGGCTCATGCTGACGACCTCGGGCGCCGCCCCGGTGGAGGTCTGGCGCTGGCGGCTGGAGCCGGACGAGGAGTACCCGAGCCATCCGCACCAGGCCGGGGTCGTGGAGACCGTCAGCGTCACGTCCGGCCGCATGACGCTCGTCGTCGACGGCACCGAGCACCCCGTCGAGGCGGGCCAGACGGCCACGTTCGACGCCGACACCCCTCATGCCTACCGCGGCGCCGGCCACGAGGCGTGCGACCTGATCATGACGGTCCACCTGCCGCCCGGCCCGGGTCCGGCCGCCTGACGCCGGGGCCGCCCACGCGGCCCCCCGCTCTCAGCCCTGCGCCTCCACGGCGTAACCGGGGACGGACGGCCATCGAACGGTGAGGACCACCGACTCCTCCTCCGCGACCCAGGAGTGGTCGACCCCGCGCCCCCACACCACGTAGTCGCCCTGCTCTTCCAGGAGGACGCTGCGGCCGGGGAGTTCGACGCGGAAGCGGCCGCTGATCAGAACCAGGAGAGCGGTGCGGTGCTCGCCCTTCACCCACTCCAGGCGCTCGTCGCCAGGAGGGTGAACACCCCACTTGATCTCCACGTCCTCGCTGTGGCGGGGGTCGCCCTCCTCCTTGAAGTGCCCGAGGAGCCATCCCCGGTCCAGTGCCGCATCCTTGCCCGCCTTGCCCACATACACGCTGTCGTTCACGAGGCCGGAGATTAGCAGCCGGCCCGAGACCCGAACGGGCCCGGGCACCGGCCGGCCCGCCCGTTCCCGAGCCACCCACCCGCCCCCAGCCATTCCTCCACCGCATGGCTCCCCTGCATATCCAGTCGCTGGTGGAACACGGCCGCCTCGCCCTAGCATCGACGAGGCGGCGCCGCACGGGCCGCCCGATCACCGCGGGGGGCGGATTTCCCCCACCGGACAAGGGGGAGTGCCGTGTTACGAACGACGCAGCAGCTCGGACGGCCGAGGCGCGTATGGGGGCGCGAGCACGCCCCCTCCTCCCCCGGCCCCGCTGCTCGCCGCCCCGGCCACCGGGGCCCGGTGACGAACCGCCCGGAGCGGACGCGCGTACCGCTGCTTCTCACGGTCGTCGCGGCCGTGCTGCTCACCGCCTGCTCGGGAGCCGACTCCGACGCGGCCAAAGGCAGCACCACAGCGCCCGCGCCACCGACCCCGTCAGCGACCTCGTCCCCGCCTCCGTCCCCGTCCCCCTCTCCGAGCCCGACGCCCACACCGACGACCGCCGCCGAGATCGCCGAGGCCGTCAAGGGGTGGTACGCGTACGGCGGCGAGACGGCGATGGTCAGCCTGATCAAGGAAACGGTGAAGGCCCAGTCGGGCCGGCCCCGTACCGATCTGCAGGTGGTGATCGTGGACTTCGAAGGCCTCATGGCCGCCCTCGACACAGCCCGGCTGTTCCGTTCCCTCCCCGACCCCAAGACCCGGACCGCCTGGACGGCCGCCATCGATCACCTGGAGGAGGGCGCACGCACGGTCCTCGATTCGGCGCCGGAGACCAGCCTGATCCAGTCACCGGACGAGACCGCACAGGCGGCGCGGGGATGGCACACGTTCGACGAGGGGACCAAGAACCTCAAGGCGGCCCAGGCCCGGCTCGACCACGCCTTCGGCCTGAAGCCGTCCCCGGACCCGTGGGCTGCGGAGTGACTTCGGGCGCTGCCCGCAGGTCCGCCGAGAGTCGCTGCCAACGGCCCTCCGGGTCACGTCGCCTCGTCCTCCCGCAGATCCGCCGGCGCGGCAATCCTGCGGCCACCCGAGAACCAGCCGTGCAGCGCGGCCAGAACGGCGCCGGTCACCAGCACCACGGCCCCCACCGCCTGCAGGGCCTCGAAGGACTCCCCGAGGAACAGGGTGCTGCACAGGGTGTTGACGACCGGAACGGTGAACATCATCAAAGAGGCGGACGCAGGCCCCACCGCCCCCACCCCCCGGTAGTACAGGAGATTGGCGACGGCTGCCGCGCCCAGAGCCAGATAGGCCACGTTCAGCCAGACACCGGCAGGCAACGAAGTCCACTGGACTCCCGGCAGGTCCGGTGCGGCCAGCACGCCCAGCAGGACGGCACCCATGCAGGTGGCGTAGGCAGTGGCACGCAACGGGTCGATACCGGCCAGAACCCGGGGGCCGACAAGGGTGTATGCGGCCCAGCACCCCGCACTGAGCAGGAACAGCCCGTCTCCGGCGAGCCGCGACAGGCTCCCCTGCGTGCTGCCGCCCGCCCCGAGAAAGAAGACCACGGCTCCGGTCAGGCCCAGCAGGAGACCCGCCACCCGTAGGCCTGACGCGCGTTCCCGCCCGGTGAGCAACAGGACAATGCTGGTGAGGACGGGGCTCATCACAGGAATGAGGATGCCCGCGTCCAGCGCCGGAGCGAGGGACAGGCCCCAGAAGAAGCAGGCGTTGTACGCGAAGACCCCCAGTAGACCCGCTACTGCGGCGCGGCCTCGGGTGCGCGGTGTCGTCTTGGCCGTCCGGTCACCGACAAGCACCACCGCCGCCAGGAGCGCGACGGCTGCGCCGCCGAACCGCAGCAGGGCGGCCACCGAAGGCGGGAGGTGTTCGACCACCGACTTGGAACTGGAGAACGCTCCTCCCCACAGCAACATGGTGATCGACAGCGAGAGGTACGGGCCGTTCAATGGACTCTGGGCTGGCATGCGCCGAGTCTGGTCGGCGTCCCCTCGCCTCGTCTTGAACGCTGGTGCACCGCGCATAATGCGTCCATGGCCACGACCGACGGCTGGGTGCGCTACTGGCGGGACGCCGACCGCCCGGTGGAAGCCATGCACGCCCACTTCCTCGACCACGTCTACCCGCCCCACAGCCACGACACCTACTCCTTCGGCATCACCGACGCGGGAGCCCAGCAGTTCCGTTGCCGAGGCGCCGCCCACACCAGCGGCGCCGGGATGGTCATGGCGTTCAACCCCGAGGACGTGCACGACGGCCGCGCTGCCGCCGAGCTCGGATACCGGTACCGCATCGTGCATCTCGGCCCTTCCGTCATCCGCGACGTGATCGCCGACGCCACCGACGGCAGGTCCGGCGCGCTCCCTCTGTTCCCGCTCCCCGTCCTGAGTGACCACGCGCTCGCCGCCGCCCTCGGCCGCCTGCACGCCGCACTGGTCGGTACCACGGACCCACTGGTCCGAGACGAACGCCTGACCGCGGCCGTCACCGCCATGACCAGCCGGGGTGCGTCCACCACGACACCTGCGGTGCTCCCGCAGACACCGACCGATCGCGCACGCCGCCAAGCAGCCCAACGAGCCAGGGCATTCCTGCACGACGCCTACCTGGAACCGATTCCGGCGGAGCATCTGGCGGAGGCCGCCGGCTGCAGCCGGTTCACCCTCTACCGTTCCTTCCGCGCCGAGTTCGGCCTGGCACCCAGCGACTACCAGCGCCAGCTCCGCCTGCGCAGGGCGCGCTCACTGCTCAAGGCCGGCACCACCGCAGCCGATGCCGCCGCGGCCACCGGCTTCGCAGACCAGGCCCACCTCAGCCGCTGGTTCCAGCGGGTCTACGGCCTCACCCCCGGCGCCTTCCGCCGCGCCTGATCAGGCCGTAGCCCCACTGAAGGGCTGGCGCCTCCTGCGGAAGCTCCGCTGCAGCGCGAACCGCATCGCCCGACCACGGGGCGGGCGGGGACCGGTGAGGGGGCCGCCCTGAGTCAGGCAGCCACGGCGCGGTGATCGGCCCACGCTCGGGCGGCCTCGGTCAGGGCGTTCCGGTGAGGCATTGGGCTGATTCGCTCCCTGCTCTCCCACACCGCAAGAAGGGTCCGGGCAAACGTGCTCACCGCTCGGTCCGACGCGGCCGCGTAGGCGGGGACGAGGCGGGCAACGGCCTCGGCCTGGTCAGCGGTATGCCCGGCGTGGATGAGCCGCGGCACGGTGAACGCGGTATCCGCCCAGGCGGGAGCCGGGCAGGCGAGGGCCCAGTCGACGAGGTGCAGCCCGGCAGGGGTGCAGATCATATTGAGCGCCGACATGTCCGTGTGCGCGAGGGTGTGCCCGACCAGGTCCTCCGCCCGGCCGCTGGGTACATGATCACCCCATCGGGCAAGGAGGGGCTTCTTTTTCACCACCGCCGGCCAAGGGATTCTGGACGTGCCGAGCAGGGTGTCGACCAGGTCGGGAAGGTCCGGTGAGCCTGGTGAGAGGTCGGGGTGCGGGCCGTGCAGGAAGGCGTACCCGTACAGCAGCCATCCGCCGGCCTCGACCTCCCACAGCAGGGCCGGTGCAAGCACTGCGTTTTCCGTCACCGCGGCCTCGGCCCGGTACATCCAGGCGGTGGGAGCGTCCGCGTGTGTTCCCTTGACGAAGACCGGACCGCGAGGTGTGCGCAGAGTGCAGGCGAGCGGGGACATGATCCCCTCGGTTGCCGTGTCGGCGCCCTCCACAAGACCCGTGCGGGCGGCGACTGCCCGCCGCGTCGCGAGGGGCAGCTCTTCCCAGGCTGTGCGGTGCAAGGTGTTGGTCCTCCCGAACAGGTGCGGCCCCCGGCCAGGCCACAGCGTGGCACAGGGCGGGGGCCGTCGTGGGGCGGACGCTCAGATGGCCTGAGGGGTGTTGCGCTTGGGGCTGTTATGGCAGTTCGCGTGGCATTGCGAGCAGTCAGCGATGTCGAGCTCGGGCCAGAACTCCAGGTCGACGCCGTACCCCGACGTGATGATCGCCTCGACGGTACGGGAGCGCAACGCCTTCCCGCCGCCGTGTTCTTCCTTGTCGAGGAATCCGGGTTGGTGGTCGACGAACTTGCCGAGGCGGTTGGTGCAGAACTCCCGGTACGCCTTCGTGTGGAGAAGGAAGGCGTGCCAGAAGTCGTCCACCACCGGGGACGGACTCACGGGGGCGGGGCTGCTGACCCCGGCTGCGAGAAACGCGAGCATCTGGCCGACGCCGCGTTGGGCGAACTCGGCCGTCATCTCGGGGAACTTGTCGAGCATGTTCGCCACGATGATCCCGCGCATCTCCTGGTCGAGGAGTGCTGCCGCGTCGGTTACGGGCGGTGTCTGCGGTGTGGTGGTCATGGCAATTCCTCCTGCGCGTTGGTGGTGCGACGGACTTGCGGGCCCGTTACTGGGCGACGGGGTACACCGGCGGACGGGAGTCAGGGGGTGGTGCTCGCGCAGCAGGGTCCGGCCCATGCCTCGGTGTCGAGGTTGTGGGCGCCGAGCTGATCGCGGATGATTCCGGCGCTGACCGCGCCGGAGGTGAGCGGACACCGGCACCAGATGCAGGCGCGGCCCGCCGACTGGTCCCAGGTGAGTTCGCCCGGCGCCGGGAGCGGGCGGGGCGGGGCGCTCACCTCGGCGGGGGCGCGCATCGCGGGCACTGGCAGTCAGGGAAGGCGGACGTGTCGTCCACGGTCTCCGCAGGTACGACCTCGGCCTCTGGGCGTAGGACGCGAGTCAGGCCCTGCCGGTCGACCTCGTACACCTTGATGGTCATCGTCACGGGTATGCCCCCCGCCGTCGGTCGGTGAATATCGCTGACCGTAGAGAGCCGATGTGCACGTCAGCCACTCGTGTGCAGAAGTGTGCGCGCACACCGCCCGCGTGGGTGGTTGGCGACTTCGCACCCTTGACCGCCCGATCGTGCTGCACGAAGGTGTTGCACACAGCTGCACACCCTGTGGGCGGAGGCCGGCATGTCGTTACTGTTCATCGGGATCGACCCCAACACCGGAGACCACGAGAGTCCCACCGTGTGGGTCGACCAGGACAAGCAGGAGCTCGTGTTCCAGGGATGGAAGCCGGGCCCCGAAATCGAAGCGGAGGCAGCAGCCTTCACCGTGCCCGGCCACGCCGTCGGCATCCCGGAGAACGAGGCCGTGATCCGTATCCCCGCCAGGATGGTGCACATGATCAGGGAGGCGTGCGATGCCGTCGAACGTGCTGACATTCCCTGACCTGCTCGCCCGCTGCACCAGCACCGCTGTTCACCTTGAGATGCGCGACGCCTACGCCGTCGACTACGAGGCAGGCCCGTTCGCCGACTGGCGCGCCGGCTTCCGCCACGACCCCGACGACCGCGCGTCCTGGTGGAGGCCGTGGCTCGACCTCATCACCGAGACCGTGAGCCGCGGCGTCACCGTGCGCCGGGCACGAATCGTGTCCGAGCCGGTCAGCGAGTACATCCAGTACGAGCACTCCGGCACCTTCACGAACATCGCTGCCGGGGAACAGGTCCGCTGGCTGCCCCGCCGCCAGGCCTCGGACCTCGCCCTGCCCGGCAACGACTACTGGGTGTTCGACGGGCAGCTCGTCCAGTGGAACCACTTCGCCGGCGACGGCTCGTCGCAGGGGCCGGAGCTCACCGACAGCCCGCGCGCGGTGAAGCTGTGCGCGGACGCCTTCGAGGCTGTGTGGGAGCGGGCAATACCGCACGACCAGTACAAGATCCGCTAGCAGGACGCACGGACAGGCCGGCCCATGACCATCTCCCCATCCTCATCCGGCCAGGCCGCCCGCGAAGTCGTCGCCCGCCGGCTGCGGGACCTGCGTAAGGGGGCAGGGCTCACGGTCGTGGAGCTGGCCGGCGGGTGCGGGTGGCATCACGCGAAGACCTCGCGCATCGAGAACGCCCGCACCGCCCCGTCCGCCACCGACATCCGGCTGTGGTGTCGCGCCCTCGGCGCGGACGACCAGGCCGAAGACCTCATCGCGCAGTCCTTGCACGCCGAGTCGATGTACACCGAGTGGCGGCACCATGTCCGCAACGGGCTCAAGCAGCTGCAGGACAGTGCGGTCACGTTCTTCCACCAGACCCAGATGTTCCGCGTCTACTCATCGTCGCTCGTCCCCGGTCTCCTGCAGACCGAAGGGTACGCGGCGGCCGTGCTCGGCATGAGCGCCCGCTTCCGTGAGCTTCCCGTCGACGACAGCGCGGACGCGGCCCGGGCCCGCGTCGAGCGATCCCGCATCATTCATGAGCGCGGCCGCCGCTTCGTGCTCCTCATCGAGGAGGCCGTGCTGCGGTACCGGATCGGCAGCCCGGACGCGATGGCCGCCCAGCTCGGCTACCTGCTCACGGCGGGCGCCCTCCCGGCTGTGTCACTCGGCGTCATCCCGACGACCGCAGTCCGCGGGCAGTGGCCGCGCGAAACGTTCCACGTCTACGACGACGCGCTAGTTTCCGTGGAACTGGTGTCCGCGCAGGTCCGGATCACCCAACCCAGCGAGATCACCCTGTACGTGCGGGCGTTCGAGCAGATGCGCCAGACCGCCGTGTACGGGGCCGACGCGCGAGCTCTGATCGTCAAAGCCATCGACGCGCTCGGTTGACCTGGAACGCGCAAAGATGGTAGTCCGTGGCCGGGGGCACCCACCGCCCCTGCGAGGCGCCTTGAAGCCGAAGGACGCGTTTTCCACTCACTGGTCCCGCAATTGAGCACCGCACCTGAAGGACTGCCGTCACCTACGACCGTCAACGCCCCCGCAGCGGCTCGCTGGGGGGCGTTCTGGCTGGTGGGCGCGGACGGTTTCGAACCGCCGACATCTGCTTTGTAAGCTTGGCGCCCGCAGCTGACCCCTCATCGCAGCTCACCGCCTCTGTGCGCTACGACGGCTGTCACCAGGTAGCCCGCGAACCTGACGCCCGGCCTGGCCTTCGCCCACCTGTCCGCCTGCTCGACCGGCGCCAGGACGGTCGTCCCCGGAACCGGGTAGTTCACCTTGTCCGTGGCACCGGGGGGCACCCCGTAACGGCAGTGCACCTCGACGATCGACACCACTTCCGCTGAGGTGAGCGCGTGCCCCTCGTCCTGGCCGTGGTGCTCCTCGCAAAAGTCGATCTCATCCGCACGTTGGCTACCGACGATGTCGGCGTAGTCCGCCGGATCGACCTCCAGCAGCGTCCACGAGACAACGTCCCCGGACGTGAAACTCCCTCCGCAGCACTGCATCTGCCACCCATCGACCCAAATCGTCAACGTCATGGCGCCATTGTCCGCCGAGCGACCCACGCTCAAGAGGGCCTGGAGCGGAACTACCGGCGGCGGCAATATCGTCAGCGAGAGATGTCAGGCCGGTCCGGGGCTTGCCGCCCTTCGACGGCCGGCTCTTCGCTTTCCAGAGCCGCGATGGCGCGCCGACGCCACCTGACGGTCAGCACCGTGGCGACCACACCTGCGAGTAGGGCCATGACGACGCTTCCCCCCACCACGCCGGCAATCGCGTACCCAAGTGTCTCCAAAGTCCTTCACGCTCCCGCTTCGTCGTCCTCGTCGCTGCCCACGGTCTCCAACAAACGCCGCCTCGCCCGCTCCAGGCGGTCGGCGTAGTCAGGCATGAACACCTCGGACAGAGTCGTCTCCAACGTTCCGGACATCGCGTAGATCCCCGGCCAGACCGCTCGGTCCGGCACGATGGCGTCCAGCTTGTCGGACTGCATCATGACTTGATACAGCCAGTCAGACAGGACGAAGGCTTGGTCACGCGTGAGCTTGATGATCACTGGTTCTTCGTCCACATGGTGACCGTACAGCCGAGGCCAAAAGAGCAGCTGGGGACTTACGCCGCCGGGGCTCGGGCCGGGTGTCGTAGTTCACCTTGTCCGTGGCACCCGGGGCACCCCGTAACGGCAGTGCACCTCGACGATCGACACCACTTCCGCTGAGGTGAGTGCGCGCCCCTCGCCCTGGCCGTGGCGCTCCTCGCAAAAGTCGATCTCATCCGCACGTTCGCTACCGACGACGTCGGCGTAGTCCTCCGGATCGGCCTCCAACAGCGTCCGCGAGACAACACCCCCAGGCGCGAAGGCATCTCCGCAGCACTGCATCTGCCAGTCATCGACCAAGATCGTCAACGCCATGACGCCGTTGTCCACCGCAGGCGGCTGCTCACAACTGCTATCACCAGCCTCCTACGAACGCCACCGTGCACAGTCAGTGATGCCGGGCGCATCGTGGGCCTCCCAGGCGGTCACTAATCTGTTCGCATGATCCCGAATGAAGACCGCCGGTTTCCCGCTGCGCTCGCTGCTGCCATGGCGGTCCGCCTCGACTGCATAGGCGAGGATGGCGTGGACTTCGAGCCCTACGAGTCCTTCCTGGCTGCCGACGACACAACGGATTGGCTCCGTGCATGGACGGGCAACAGCGACCTGACCGGCGACGACTTCCGCGTCTTCGGCCAGGACGGCACCGGCGGGTACGCAGCCTTCTGGTTTATCCGTCCAGGCGGGGACCTCCCAGAGCAACCCGTTGTCTTTATGGGCTCCGAAGGAGAGACCGGGGTAGTCGCCCGCGACTTGGGCGCCTTCCTATGGCTGCTGGCCGACGGCTTCGGCCCGTGGGAAGCGGCCGCGTTCTACGAACCCGAGCCCGACTGGGCTCCGCGGGTCAACGAGGATCTAGCGGCTATCGCGGAGCAGTACGCTCCGGCCTGCCGCGCGTCGGCAGCGACGATCGTCGCTCAGGCCACACAAGAGTTCCCCGACTTCGACAACACCATCATGGGACTGTGCCGTTGAGCCCAGCCATCAGGCCGGACAGCGCAACTGCCGTGACCCGTCTCGTTGAAGTTTGATCAGTCTCAGCGAAGTTTGACCGGCTCTGTAGCAGCGCAGCGGCTCAGCTGACAGGGTGGTCCGGCTGAGGCCAGGGACCCTCGAAGGCCGGCCCGCAGTCGTCGGGCAGATGGCCCACCACCAACGCGGCCGCCTGCCGCGGCGTAAGCAACTCGCCCAGCATGCCACCCACGCGCAACGGCCCGTAGACGATGCACGATTGCACGTCGCCCACGATGTACGGCAGGTCGTTGCTCCACGGGAACTGTGTGTTCCGATGAAAGCTGAGCGCCCTGTGGCCCGGGAACGGGTACAGGGCCCGCAGCCGAGGTTCGGCGTAGGCGGCCGCTATGACTGCAGCCGCCCCCGGGGTGCCCTTCCAGTATTCCGCGCCAGGTCTTCTCAACAACGGTCTCTTCAGCCATTCCGTGATCATGGGTCCGGGCTAGGCCACAACAACCCGCTCCACCCTGGCGGTCAAGCTTCGATGAGACCTACCGAACTTCGCTGAGACGGGTCACGCCGGCATCTTCACGTGCTGTGGGTCTGAGCCCGCTCCAAGCCCTCCATTACGGCGTTATGAAAGGCGAGCTCGCCGGACCGGCAAGGCGCGGCGAAGAACATGCTTTGCGCTTCGGCGAGCCCACATTCCACGACCTGCATGGTGACCCTGACGGCGTCCGCTCCGTCACAGCCGCGCTCCTTCAAGAATGCCTGCAAGGCTGCGCCGTCGTAGGACTCCGCCCAGACGGGTTCCGCTGCCTCGGTCATGTTGGCTATCCGCGCCCTACGTGCTGCGTCGATCACGGAGCCTCGCAACGATCATCGGTGTTGCCCGGATCTGGTTCTGGTACGGGCGCGGGCAACGGAAGCTCCCGGTCAACCGTCGCCCGATCGCCCTTCTTTGCAGCACCGGGATTGCAGCCGGCCCGACAATACTTCGACCCGGGCTACACCTGCTGCCGATTAACGGGGACCTCGTAGACGATCTCACACAGGGCGGCGGGAACGACGATGTCCGCCGTCTCAACAGGCTGCCCCTGATCGCTGTAGGACGCCCGCCGGGTGTGTGTGACGAGTGCGGCCTTCTGAATCCCAAGGAGCGAGGCTTCCTCGGCGGTCGCCTGCCGCGGCTCGGGCCGCTCCACGGCGGGGCTGGTCGTGACGCCGATCTGGGCCATTGGAGATCCTCGGCCCAGTCAGATCGCGGTCACGATGAACATCTATGCCCACGTCGTCCAGGACACGCAGCACGAGGCCGCGAGTCACCTCGACCGCATGTTGAAGCGGCAGCGTCCCGACCGTGGATGACCACGCCTGTTGATGTCAAAAGTAGATGTCGAAGGCCCCCAACCATGATCGATTGGGGGCCTTCTTACTGGTGGGCGCGGACGGTTTCGAACCGCCGACATCTGCTTTGTAAGAGCAGCGCTCTACCCCTGAGCTACGCACCCGTGGATGAAGCAACAGGTTACATGCCTGACGGCACCCGTCGACAATCGGTTGCCCGGCCCGGGCAGCCCGACGACACGCGCCGTAGGGGGGATATCCCCACCCCGGAGACGGTAGCCGACCGGATCGTCCCGGCGGCGGGGGCTGCATACGGTGGGAGCACATCGGCAGCGCCAGCCAGGGGGACTCGATCGTCATGACCATCCGCACCCGCATCCGCACCCGTGCTCGTACCCAAGTCCTCGCGGCCACCGGGGGAACCGTTCTACTCGTGGGCGTGCTCAGTGGGTGTGGCGGCACCGACGTGGAGGACGCTCCCGTCGAGCACAAGTCGTTCGCGTACAGCGGGAAGGCGCTGACCATCGAGGCGGAGAACTCGACCGTGGAGGTCGTGCCCGCCGATGTGGAGCAGATCGAGGTCACGCGCAGGGTCGACGGGTGGGTCGTGCTCGGGAGTGGGCCGGACCCCGTGTGGAAGCTGGAGGGCGACACGCTGACGCTTCGAGTGAGGTGCGACGCGTTGATCAGCGACTGCGGCGCTCAGCACCAGGTGAAGGTGCCTCGTGGGCTCGGCCTGACCGTGGACGCGGACAACGGGAAGGTCACCGCGTCCGGGTTCGGCACGCCGCTCAAGCTGCACTCCGACAACGGCGGGGTCGTCGTGCGGGATGTCACCGGGCCGCTGGAGCTGGAGAGCGACAACGGCTCCGTGCGCGGCGAGCGGATCTCGGCGGCCTCCGTGGTGGCCCGCTCGGACAACGGCTCGGTGGAGCTCGGCTTCAGCCGTGTCCCCGATCTGGTGGACACCGTCAGTGACAACGGACGCGTCACCATCGACCTGCCGGCCGGCAAGAGCGCGTACGCCGTGTCCGCGTCGGCCGACAACGGGGACGTCTCCGTGGCCGTGCCCCGCAGCGACGACAGCCCGCATACGGTGAAGGCGCGCAGCGACAACGGGCAAGTCACCGTGCGAAGCGCGAACTAACAGACCCGTGTGTTCGTCCTTACCTGGTGGGAGAATGTACCGGGCAGGGCGAATCAGCACGGGAGAGGGATGTGACGGCGACACACGCGAAGCCGGAGGCGAGAGCGGGTGGGAGTTCCGCCGTCAAGGACGTCCCTGCCAGTGAGGGTGCAGCCAGCGATGGCCTTGCCAGTGAGGGTGCAGCCAGCGACGTCCCTGCCACTGATGCCGCTGCCCCTGACGTTCCTGGCACTCATGTCGCTGCCCGTGATGTCCCTGCCAGGAGCGAGGGAAACGGTCGCGGGTCCGGCGTTCGTGATGCCCTGCTCATGATGGTGCTGCCCGTTCCCCTGCTCGTCGCGGCTCTGCCCGCCGCCTTCGCCGGCGGTGGTACGCGGCGTTGGTTCGGCGGGCGCGGGGAAGGCCAGCGGGCCGAGGCTCAGGCCGCGAAGGACGCCGCCGCCGAGGCGTTCTACGAGCTCGACACCGCCCAGCGTGATCTGCAGATCTCCATAGAGACCATCACGGCCGTGGACAGTTCCCCGGCCGCCCGGAAGGCGGTCGACGACTTCGCCGCTCTCGGGCGGCGCATCGACGAGGCCAGCCACGCCTACATCACAGCTGTCGACGCACACGATCTCGACCGGCACGACCTCGAACCGGCGGTCGCCTCCCGTGCCCGGACCGAGTTGTCCGCCGCCAAGGACGAGCTCGTACGGGTCAAGGGCGAGCTGGACCGGTTCGCCGCGGGGCTCGGTCCGCTCCTCGGGACGGCCGAGACGCAGCTCGCCCGGCTCGCCCCCGCGGTGGAGCGCGCGCGACAGGCGCTCCTGGCAGCGAGCAATGCTCTCGACGCGGTGCGGGCGTCCGGACTGCGGGCGGATGATCTCGCCGCGCGGCTGGCCGCCCTCGCCCCCGAGCTGACCAGGCTCAATCAGGGGGCGGGCCGGCACGGTGTGCCCGAGACCCTCCAGCGCGCCGATCAGGTCCTGCGGGATGCCGAAGCCGTACGTGCCGAGGCGGCGCAGTTGCCCGAGCGGGCCTCCGAGATCGACAAGCGCCTGGTGACGCTGCGTACGCGGGCCCAGGCGCTGACAACCCGGTCGGCCTCGGTCGAGCCCGTGCTCAGCGAGTTGCGGCGGCGGTTCTCGGCGGCCTGCTGGCAGGACCTCCAGCCGGTTCCCGAGCAGGCGGCCGTCAATGTGCGCCAGGCCGAGGAAAAGCTCAAGGAGGCCGCGAAGGCGCGGGACGAGCAGCGGTGGGCGGATGCCACGTCGCGGCTGAGTACGGTACGAGCCCTGCTCAACGCCACGGACGAGGCGGTGTCCGCGGCCGGTGACCGGTTGCAGCGGCTGGATGCCGTGGCCAAGGACCCGCAGCAGGAGATCCAGCGCACCCGGTTCGCGATCCGGGACGCCCAGCGCCTCGCCATGGCCGGGCGCCAGACACCCGAGCCGCGCCACGCCCAGCCGCTCGACGACGCGGTGGCCCGCCTCGCCCAGGCCGTCACCGCCCTCGAGGGACGCCATCCCGACTACTGGCACTTCCTGACGGTGACCGAAGGCCTGCGCCGGACCGCCGCACGCGTCGTCTCCGAGATCCGTGAGGAGCGCGGCGCAGGCGCCGGAGCCTGACCCGGGCACACGAGCCGCGTACGCCTGGGTGTGCGTGCGCGCGGCGCAGGCGCCGGACCCTTACCCCGGGCACCCGAGCCGCCTACGCCTGTGCGTGCGGCGAAGACGGGACCGCCTCCTCCCACCCGGCCCTGCGACGACCACCGGACCGCCTCCGCCCACCGGACCGTCTCCGCCCGCCCGCGTGCCCTGACGTGCGGCGGTCCCGCCCCCGCGCGATCCTGGTAGCTACGAAGGAGGGTTTCATGGCCACCCATGTACTGCCTCCGGCCCGGCGCCGGTCCGCCCCGAAGGCCCCTCGCCGCGCAGCGATCCGGCTCGACGAGCACCTGCCGGTGGACCACCGCCTCAGCCGCTTCTACCGGATCGGCGCCGGGCTGATGGGTCTGGTGCTCGTCGCCTTCGGCATCCTCGGGCTGACGGACAACGTCGGCTACTTCGACACCGGCGGCGACACCGTCGCGGGCCTGAGCACCAACGGCGCGCTCAGCGTCCTGTCGATCTGCATCGGGGGGCTGCTGTTCGCCGGAATGGTCATCGGCGGCAACTTCGCCTCGACGCTCAACATGGTCCTGGGCATCGCCTTCATCCTCAGCGGCTTCGTCAACCTCGCCGTCCTGGACAGCGGGCTCAACATCCTCGCCTTCGAGATCCAGAACGTGCTGTTCAGCTTCGTGGTCGGTCTCCTACTGATGCTGTTCGGCATGTACGGACGCGTCAGCGGCGGGCTGCCCCATGACAATCCCTACTGGCGGGCTCGCCACCCCGAGGACGCCGCGCGTGAGCAGCGGCTCGCGCGGCGGCGGGCGGTCGAGGACATGCCCGTCGCCCGGTCCGGCCGCGGGGAGGGAGAGAACGCGTCTGCCGGCCGTGCCGCGAAACGGACCGGTCGTTCGTAGGGCCTCGTGTGGCCTGCTGCCCCTCCCCCGCCGGTCCGGCCGCCAAGGGCTGTCCCGCACTTCCTGGTGGATCAGCGCGCGGCGTCGGATGCGGTGCATCGCAAGGCGGAGGGGCGTCCGCGTACTGGATGTATTCGGGCGTTTCGACAACGCGGCGAGGTGCCGTAGCTGTCGTCGCGCGCCCGCCAGGAATTGCGAGACAGCCCTTACCCTGGGGGCATGCCTCGTTACGAGTACCGCTGCCGCTCCTGCGGAGACACCTTCGAGCTCAGCCGTCCGATGGCCGAGTCCTCGGCCCCCGCCTCCTGCCCCGCGGGGCACGAGGACACCGTGAAGCTTCTGTCGGCCGTCGCCGTGGGCGGTTCGGCCGGGGCCGGGCCCGCGCCCTCCGCCGGTGGCGGCGGGGGCGGCGGCTGCTGCGGTGGGGGCTGCTGCGGCTGACCGGTCACGGTGACCGCCGCCGGCGCGGCGGTCACCGCTTGCGCGACAGCGTCAGTCCGTCCGACACCGTGAGCAGCACGCTGTCCATCCGCGGGTCGGCGGACACGTGGTTGTTGAACTCCTGGATGGCCGCTGTCGCCCCGGTCGCCCGCGGGTCCGTCACGCCGCCGTGGAAGAGCACGTTGTCGGTGGTGATGAGGCCGCCCTGGCGCATCCGGGGCACCAGTTCCTCCCAGTACGCGATGTAGTTGCCCTTGTCCGCGTCCAGGTAGGCGAAGTCGATGTGCGGCTCGGCGGGCATGGCCCGCAGGGTGTCGAGAGCCGGGGCGATCCGCAGGTCGATCCGGTCGGCGACGCCGGCCTTCGCCCAGGCCTCACGGCCGTAGGCGGTCCACTCCTCCGAGATGTCGCAGGCGATCAGCCGTCCGTCGGTGGGCAGCGCCTGGGCCATCGCGAGGGCGGAGAACCCGGTGAAGGTCCCGACCTCGACGATGTGCCGGGCCCCGGTCAGCCGTACGAGGAAGGCGAGCAACGGGCCCTGTTCCTCGGCCGACTGCATGCCGGCGTGGTCGGGGAGCTTGGCGTACGTGGTCTCGACGAGCTCGCGCTGCACCGCGTCCAGCGGCGGGTTGTGGGCCAGCATGTACGCGTACAGCTCGTCCGTGATCCTGGTTTGGTTGCCCTTGGTCATCGCACCACTTCCCGCTCGGCCGAGTGCTCCGCCGACGGGCGGGGACGCGGTGACTTTAGTCGCCGGGCCCGGCCTGTTCGAGCCCCTGTCACGGCGCGTCGGCGGCCGGCGTGCGCGGCCCGGTGGCGTCGAGGAAGCGGCGCAGGATCTCCTCGCCCGCCGCCACGCCGCTCTCGGCGGTCACCTCCACGTGCGGGGAGTTCCAGCCCGCGTCGGCCAGTTCGCCGTGGCCGGGGCGCCAGCCGCGGTCGGCGGCGAGCAGCAGGTCGGCGTCGAGGAGGGAGTCGCCGGCGGCCAGGGTGAGCGTGGCGCCGGTGCGGCGGGCCACCTCACGCATCGCCGCGCTCTTCGTGAGCGGACGCGGCACGACGTAGATCTTGCGTCCCTGGAGCGAGACGGTCCAGCCTCGCGGCTCCGCCCACGCGGCGAGCTCCTTCGTCCAGTCCGCGGGGAGCAGGGCCCGGTCGACGACGAGGTAGGCGAAGAGGTCTTCGGCGACCCGCTCCTTGAGCAGCCAGGCGGGGTCGGCGGCGGCGACGAGATGCGTGCGGACCTCGTCGAGCGTGGCGCACTCCTCGGCCAGCCTGCCGGCCACGGCGCGCTGCCAGTCGCGGTCGGACACGCCGTCCACCAGGATGTGCCCGCCGTTGGCGCAGATCGCGAACTCGGCTGCGGCGCCCGGGAGATGAATGCGGTGGTACTGCTCGCGGGTGCGGGTCGTCGTCGGTACGAAGACCGTGGACGCCGAGCGCGTCAGCTCGTCGAGCAGGGCCGCGGCCGCCTCCGTGACGTACGAGAGGGGTTTCCCGTCGTACACCTCGACGCAGAGCAGTCGGGGGGCCTCGGCGTCCGGCATCGTGAGCTGGAGGGCGGCCGTCGAGTAGATGAGGGTGCGGTCGAGGTCGCTGGCGACCAGAGCCAGGGGGGTGCTCACTTGGTCTCCACCGCCCGGCCGTCCGCGCCCGTCGCGCCGCGCGTGTACTTCGGGTGGATCAACCCGACGCAGGTGTAGGGGAGTTCGTCGACCTCCTCGACCGGAACGCCGCGCTGCTGCGCCAGCAGCCTGATGTGCTCCAGGTCGGCGCCGGCGCCGCGCTTGGCGAGGATCTTCCACGGGACGCGGCGCAGAAGGACGCGGGTCGTCTCGCCGACCCCCGGCTTGACGAGGTTCACGTCGTGGATGCCGTGCTCCTCGCTGATCCGTTCCACCGCGGCCCAGCCCTCCCAGGTGGGGGCGCGGTCGGCGGTGAGCAGTTCCTTGACCTCGGCGTCCACGGCGTCGGCGACCTCGCCGAACCGGTCGGTGACGGTGTCGAGGAAGTGGCCGGAGACATCGGATCCGGCGAGCTCCCGGTAGAACTTCGCGCCGTGGAAGTCGTCGGGCCCCACGAGGTCGGAGCGCAGGACCGTACGTGAGATCAGCCCGGAGACCGTGGAGTTGAGGCATGCGGACGGGATCAGGAAGTCCTCGCGGGTGCCGTACGTGCGGACGCAGCCGCCCGGATCGGCGAGGACCGCGATCTCCGGGTTGAAGCCGTCGATCCCGTCGGCTTCCTCGAACTCGGCTACGGCCGCGGCGAGTTCGCGGGTGATGGCGCCCTTGCCGGTCCAGCCGTCGACGAAGACGACGTCGGCCGGGTCGTGGTGGGCGGCCAGCCAGCGCAGGGCGTTGGCGTCGATGCCGCGGCCGCGCACGATCGAGACGGCGTAGTGCGGCAGGTCGATGCCGTGCCGGAGCTGGGCCCAGCGGCGCATCAGTACGCCGACGGGGGTGCCGGCCCGGGCCAGCGAGACGAGCACGGGGCGGGGGCCGCGCTCGGCGAGGACCGTCTCGGTGACGGTGCCGACGGCGCGGGCGATGCGCGCCGCGGACAGGTCCAGGGCCGCCTTGAACAGGTCTTGGTACGCATCGGACGGCTGGTACTCGACGGGCAGCGACTCGGCGTAGTGCGCGCCGCCGCTCTGTATCGCCTCCTCGCGCTCCTCGGTGGGCGCCTCCAGCTCGGTGTCCGACAGGTCCTGGAGCAGCCAGCCGACCTCGTCCGGGGCGTAGGAGGAGAAGGCGGGGCCACGGAGGGGCTCGGGCAGCATGGAGGCTTCTTCCTGCCGGTGGGGGGTGTGTGCCGGTGGCGGCCCGGCGGGGACGGCCCCGGACGGTACGTACGAGGGGACGACCGCCAGCAGGACGTGGGCGGTGTGCGGGGCGAGCTGCCCGACCAGGCCGCCGGGGCCGTGCAGGGCGGGGGTGTCGGCGGTGGAGTCGACGACGAGGACCACGGCGTCGAAGCCGCCGCCCGCGACGTTGTACGCGTAGCGGTCGCCCGGGCCGTCGGCCGGGTCGTCATGGGCGGGGAAGACCAGCCGGGTGCGTATCGCATAGCCCGGGTCGTCCACGGCGAGGACCGGGGAGCGGGTGGTGGTGGAGTAGCGGACCTCGGCGTCGATGCGCTCCTCCAGGGCGGTGCCCAGGCGCAGGGGCGCGTACATCAGCTCCTCGAAGCCGAGGACCAGGACGCGGCGGGCGTGCTCGCCCACGGCTGCCGCAATTCTGTCGGCCATGTCGGGGAGCGCGGTCTCCAGGAGGGCGCGGTGCGCGGGGGTGAAGCCGTGCCGGCCGCCGTCGGGCAGCCCCGCGGGCCACTGGAGGTCGATCCGGGTGTGGGGGACGGCAGGGGGCACGTCGCCCCGCGCCTGCGCCTCTCCCCCGGGCCGCCCCGCCGGGGCCTGCGTGGCCCGCGCCTCTCCCCCGGGCAGCCCCGCCGGGGCCTGCGCGGCCCGCTGGGCCGCTTCGTACTCGGCGACGAGCTTCTGGCCCTTCTCCAGGACCCCTTCCGGCAGGCGGACCGTGCCCGAGTTCCTCGCCACCAGGTCGATCCGGGCGCCGATCTCCTCGGCGAACTCCGCGAGCCGCCCGCGGTCGTCCGGTGTACGCATGTCGACCAGGGCCACGATGACGTAGTGCTTGCGGGGGTAGCGCTCGTGCAGGGCGCGAATGGTGTTGAGGACGGTGTTGCCGGTGGAGAACTCGTCGTCCACGAGGACCAGGGTCGCGCCCGCGTCGCCCGTCAGCAGGTCCGGATCCTCCGGCAGCAGCAGGTGCGAGGTGGCGTGCGAGTGCGACTCCTCGAAGCCGCCCGCCCGCGCCACGCCCTCGACGGGGCGCCGCGTCGAGTGGAGGTAGGGGGCCGGTCCGAGCCCGTCGGCGACGGCGTGGCCGAGGCCGGTGGCCGTCTCCGCGTAGCCGAGCACGACGGCGTTCCGCGCCCCCTCCTCACCGAGCAGCTCGCCCACCCGGCGGCCGAGCTCGAAGCCGGCGCCGTACACGACCGAAGGCCGCTGCGGCACGTGCTTGCCGAGCACGTTGGACACGAGCAGATGCGCCCGCTTGGGGTTGCGCCGCAGGGCGAGGCCCAGCAGCTCACGGAGCTCTCCGTCGCCCACCAGCTCGACGCCCAGCCGCTCCGCGACCCAGCTACCCGACCACACCACGTTCGCCGTTTCCTTCCGTTGGCCTGTCACGCACCCGCTCGCCGGGAACGCCGTTGGTCACGCACCCGCTCGCCGGGAACGCCGTTGGTCACGCACCCGCTCGCCGGGAACGCCGTTGGTCACGCACCCGCTCGCCGGGAACGCCGTTGGTCACGCACCCGCTCACCTGGGAAACCAGCGCGGGCTCCCCGCTCATTCCGCGAGGCCGGCCGCCAGCAGTTCCACGAAGCCGACGTCCCCCCTCGCCACGCCGAAGACCTCGGCCCGCCGCAGCGTGCGTTCGGCCCAGGCCCGGTGCGGCTTCACTTCGTTCATCTTGTTCGTGTACGAGGAGCGCAGCACCCCGCCACCGTCGCGCTCCGGCCGCAGGATGTCCTGCGCGTCGCTGAACTCTTCGTGGCTGACCACGGACAGTGCGTGCACGGGGGCGACGTGCGACGGGTGGATGCAGGTCTTGCCGAGCAGGCCGTTGGCGCGGTCGAGCTCGATCTCCCGCAGCAGCCCGTCCAGGTCGTGCTCGATCAGGGCCGTGCGCAGCTCCTCCGCCCGGCCCTCCAGGAAGGGGCTGCGGCGCAGCTGTGGCTTGAACATGCGCTCCTGGAGCCTGAAGTACTCCCAGACCGGGCCGGTGATGGTGAAGCCCGTTCCGTCCGCGCGGCCCAGCACGTTGACCACGTCGGAGATGACGTCGCCGACGATCCGGACGTCGTACGCCGTCATGTCGGGCGCGCGGCGCAGTCCGTAGGCGGAGCAGAAGTCGGTGACGCCGAGGCGCAGGGCGAGCACCCGGTCACGGTAGGTGTCGACGGTGCGGGCGATCTTCTGGAGGGACTCCTGGCGGGTCTCCAGATGCAGCAGCTCGGGGGACTCGAGCACGGGCATGGCGAAGAGCCGCCGCCCGCAGGCCGACTCCGCCTTGGTGAGCGCCTCCATGAAGGGGATGCCGCGCTCCTGCGTGAACTTGGGAAGTACAAATCCGGACAACAATCGGACGGACTCCCCGAGCCGGCGCACGAGGTCCGTGATCTGGCGCGGTTCGCGGACGCGGATGAACAGCAGGGGCAGTTCGCCGCCGCGCTCGGCGAGGTCGGCGAACTGCCTGACCAGGTTCTCCTCGGCGGCCGGCACCTCGGAGTCCTCGATCGAATCCTCCAGGCACAACACCATGGAGACGACTCCGCGACCGGCCTGCTTGACGACGTCGTCGGCGAGCCGGGGCCGGGTGGCGGGGCTGTACAGGGTGGCGCCCAGAGCGGCCGCGATGACGGGGGCCGGCGAGTCGGCGTCGAAGGCGCAGGGCTCGCGGAAGAACAGGGCGCCCCTGACGGCCGGTGCGATATGCCCGAAATGACGCATGTGATTCCCCCTGTACTGCCTGACCGATCGGACGACGTGTGGCCGGTAATAGTACGTACGGCCGGGTGTCGGCAGTTCCCTGCCTGCATGAATTCCGGGTAACTCGTCCATTTAGCGCCGCTTCCGAAGGGTGCGGAGGGGCGTACTCCAGCCTTCCCCCGCGACACGGCTTGACCCCCGCGTTGTCCGCACGGGCAGCCAGCAGGCAGGATGACCGGCATGACGCACGCGATGGTGAAAGGCTCGAACGTCCCCCTCGACGCCATGGCCGTACGGGCCGTGCTGCGCTGGACCCCGGGCGCCGGGATCCCCGATGTGGACGCCTCGGCCCTGCTGCTCGGCTCCGGCGGCCGCGTGCGCTCCGACGAGGACTTCGTCTTCTACAACCAGCCGCGTCACCCCTCCGGCCTGGTCCGACGGCTTCCGAAGCGGAGCCTGCCCGAGGGCCTGACGGACACCATCGAGGCCGACCTGAACGGGCTCGACCCCTCGGTCGACCAGGTCGTCATCGCCGCGTCCTCCGACGGGGCCGCCTTCGAGCACGTGCGCGATCTGCGCATCCTCCTGTACGACGCCGCGGCACCGGGCGGCGAACCGCTCGCCGTCTTCGACGTGCGGCCGGAAACCGGCGAGGAGACCGCGATCATCTGCGGCGAGCTGTACCGGCGCGGCGATGGCTGGAAATTCCGGGCCGTGGGCCAGGGGTACCCGACCGGTCTCATCGGTCTCGCGACCGCCTTCGGCATCTCGGTGGACGAGTCGGAGGCCGCCGACGAGCCCGGCCCGACGCCTCCGCCCGCGCCCGCCTTCCCGCCCGCGCCGGCTCCCGGCCCCGACGCGCAGGCCACCGTCCAGCACCAGCAGCCGGCGTACGGCTATCCGCAGCCCGCTGCGGCCCCTGGGGCGCCGGGACCGGGGTCCGGCTACGGCTACCCGCAGCCGGCGTCCGCGCAGCCCGCCTACGGCTATCCGCAGCCCGCGGCGGCGGCAGCACACGCGCCTGACCCGAATTTCGTCCTGCCGCCGCAGGGGCCGCAGTTCATACGGCCCTGACCTGCCCCCCGGCCCTCATCCGCCGGACGGCCCCGGCCCAGAGCGCCGCCCGGCTCACGCACGGCTCTTGTTCTTGTAGCCGCGCCCCCACTGCATGCCGTACCCGTACAGCCGGTCCAGCTCCGACTGGAACCCGTACACGAACTTCACCTCGCGCCGCACGATCAGCTCATCCTTGACGTTCTCCAGCGTGAACACGGCGCAGGAACGGGCCTGCGGGGCCCGTTCCTCCAGCTCGATCTCGATGCGCGGCCCGTTGCCCGGGTAGAGCGTCACCTTCGCGTGCGTACGGTCGAAGGCCGGGGTCTGGTCGTAGATGTAGACGAAGAACAGCATGCGCTTGATCTGCTCGCGCTGGTCGAGGTTGACGTAGACGGTCTCCCCGGACGCCGAACCGAAGCGGTCGTCCCCGCTGAGCTTGATGTAGGGCGGCCCGTTCAGATCGCCGAGCAGATTGCCGAGCGGCTGCACCACACCCTTGGTGCCGTCCGTCAGCTCGTACATGCAGCCCAGGTCCAGGTCGACGTTGGCCACCCCCTGGGTGTGCGCCTGGACCACGTCGGGCTGGAACAGCTTCAGCGGCCGCAGCAGCCGCCCGCTCTGCCGGGACCGGCCCCCGATGTCGGACGTACGCATCTGCCAGGAGAGGTTGACCCGGAGATTGCCGGTCAGCGCTCCCTGCTTGGTGAGTGAGACCGTCGCGTGCCGCCGGGAGAGCACGATGGAGTTGGTGGCCGCGCTGCCCGACTCGAACTGGGCCTCCCGCCCCGGCCACAGGCTGTTCCAGAACGCCATCCCCAACCCCCACGCATATCGGCCCCGGTCGCACGGCACGTGCGACGCACGCACCGCTGCGGGGCGGCTCCGGGCCGGATCCGGGTGTACCCCGAACCGATGCCGTACGAGCCGCCCCGCAGAGAGCGTTCCTCATTCCCTGCCGGGTCACACCCCGGCGGAGACTTCCTTGCTGTTTTCGCCGCCTTCGGCCGCGATCGCCTTGTTGCGGCGGACCGAGGACCAGAAGGACCAGCCGATCAGGATGATGCCGACGGAACCCGTGATGAGCTCGTGGATCTCGTACTGGATCGTGACGAGCAGGATGACCGCCAGGGCGCCGATCGCGTAGTGCGCGCCGTGCTCCAGGTAGACGTAGTCGTCCAGGGTGCCCTGGCGGACCAGGTAGACCGTGAGCGAACGGACGTACATGGCGCCGATACCGAGGCCCAGGGCCATCAGCACGATCTCGTTGGTGATCGCGAAGGCGCCGATGACACCGTCGAACGAGAAGGACGCGTCGAGCACTTCCAGGTAGAGGAACATGAAGAACGCGGCCTTGCCGGAGAGCGCGACGGCGGAGATCTTCTTGCCGGTCCGCCTGGCCTCTTCCTCCGCCTCGTGCTCCCGTTCCTCCTCCTCTTCGAGCTTGTTCTCGAAGTAGCCGGAGAGACCGCCGACGACGAGGTACGTGATCAGACCCGCGATACCCGCGAGCAGGACCGTCTCGGCCTTGTCCGCGTGGCCGCCGCCGTGCTGGTGCGCCTGGGTCGCGAAGGTCAGGGCGGAGATCAGCAGGACGATCAGCGCGATGCAGACCGACAGCATGTCGACCTTGCCGAGCTTGGCGAGCGGGCGCTCGATCCAGCGCAGCCACTGGATGTCACGGTCCTCGAAGATGAAGTCGAGGAAGATCATGAGCAGGAACATGCCACCGAAGGCGGCGATCGCCGGGTGGGCGTCGGTGACCAGTTGCTTGTACTGGTCCGGGTCGTTGAAGGAAAGATCGATTGCCTCGATCGGTCCCAGCTTGGCTGTGATGGCCACGATCACGACGGGGAACACCAGTCGCATACCGAAGACCGCGATGAGAACGCCGACCGTGAGGAAGATCTTCTGCCAGAAGGCACTCATCTTCTTCAGGATTCCGGCGTTGATCACCGCGTTGTCGAAGGACAGCGAGATCTCCAGGACGGAAAGGATCGCCACCACTCCGAAGGCTTCCCACCCCCCGTAGAACCACGCTGCGACCAGACCGATCGCGGTAATCGCGAACGACCAGCCGAAGGTTTTCAGCACCACTGGCTACCCCATCATGTGTGTAAGGGTCTCCCCCGACTTGCCCGGGGCTCCCCCGCGCCGTGCGCGGCTTTACGAAACGTTGACCCCGAAGTCTAGAGCGATGCCCCGGAGTCCCGACGCGTACCCCTGCCCCACTGCACGGAACTTCCACTCGCCGTTGTAGCGGTAGAGCTCGCCGAAGATCATCGCGGTCTCCGTGGAGGCGTCCTCGCTGAGGTCGTAGCGCGCGAGTTCCTGACCGTCGGCCTGATTGACCACACGGATGAACGCGTTGCTGACCTGGCCGAACGTCTGCCCGCGATTGTCGGCCTCGTGGATGGAGACCGGGAACACGATCTTGTCGCAGTGGGCCGGCACCTGGTTGAGGTTCACGATGACCGACTCGTCGTCGCCCTCGCCCTCACCCGTGAGGTTGTCACCGGTGTGCTCGACGGAACCGTCGGGGCTCGTGAGGTTGTTGTAGAACACGAACCATTCGTCGCCGAGCACCCGGCCCGACTGGCACAGCAGTGCGCTGGCGTCGAGGTCGAAGTCCGCCCCCGTGGTGGATCGTGCGTCCCAGCCGAGCCCGATGAGCACCTGGGTGAGATTGGGTGCGGCCTTGGAGAGGGAGACATTGCCTCCCTTGGCGAGCGTGACGCCCATGCTGTGTCCTCCCCGAGTCGATGAACCGGTGATGAGCCGGCGGATCCGTCTGCTGAGCGCGTCCGGCGCCGCACAGCTGTGCGGCGCCGGACGGGACGTGCTGAAGGCCTGTCCGGGACCGAGGCCCCGGACGCGGCTTGCTAGACGTTGACGCCGAAGTCCTGCGCGATGCCGCGCAGCCCCGAGGCGTAGCCCTGGCCGATGGCGCGGAACTTCCACTCCGCACCGTTGCGGTACAGCTCGCCGAAGACCATGGCGGTCTCCGTGGAGGCGTCCTCGCTGAGGTCGTAGCGCGCGAGCTCGGTGTTGTCGGCCTGGTTGACCACGCGGATGTACGCGTTGCGCACCTGGCCGAAGCTCTGCTGGCGGGACTCGGCCTCGTAGATCGAGACCGGGAAGACGACCTTGTCGACGTCGGCCGGGACGCCGGCCAGGTTCACCTTGATGACCTCGTCGTCGCCCTCGCCCTCACCGGTGAGGTTGTCACCGGTGTGCTCGACGGAGCCGTCGGGGCTCTTGAGGTTGTTGAAGAAGACGAAGTTGCCGTCGTTGCCGACCTTGCCCTCGGCGTTCGTCAGCAGGGCGCTGGCGTCGAGGTCGAAGTCTCCGCCGGTGGTGGTACGGGCGTCCCAGCCCAGACCCACGATGACCGCGGTCAGGTTGGGCGCGGCCTTGGTCAGCGAGACGTTGCCGCCCTTGCTGAGGCTGACTCCCACGAGTCCTCCCATTGGTTTCTTTGGGGGCCGGCCGGTGCCGGCGCCTCCAGGTCGTGTTGGCATCCGATCAACGACTGGATCCTAGTGACCGGTTCCCGGCCAAAACAGGCTTTTGGCCGGGGGTCGCGCGGAGATCCGCCGGATCTCGGATCAGAGGGCGCCGAGCGCCTTGATGTACTCGTCGAGGTCGCGCGCGTCGGGCAGGCCGTTGACGACCGTCCAGCGCACCACGCCCTCCTTGTCGATGATGAAGGTCCCGCGCACCGCGCACCCCTTGTCCTCGTCGAAGACGCCGTACGCGCGCGAGGTCTCGCCGTGCGGCCAGAAGTCCGAGACGAGCGGGTACTCGAGGCCCTCCTGCTCGGCGAAGACGCGCAGGGTGTGGATGGAGTCGTTGGAGACGGCGATCAGCTGCGTGTCGTCGTTCTCGAAGGCGGGCAGCTCGTCGCGGAGCGCGCAGAGCTCGCCCGTGCAGACGCCGGTGAAGGCGAACGGGTAGAACAGCAGCACCACGTTCTTCTCACCGCGGAAGTCCGAGAGCTTCACGGTCCGGCCGTGGTTGTCCTTCAGCTCGAAATCCGGGGCCTTGGTGCCGACCTCGATCGCCATGAAAACGCGTCCCTTCGCTACGTCACCGGGCTGGGCTGTCCGGGTGACTCCCACCCTACGCAGAGGCGCCGGGCGGGCGGGCGGCACCCGGGAAGCTTCCCGCGGACGTGCGGGGGAATGTGCGGGGGAATGTACGAAGGCCCCGGACGGCGTGACGCCGTCGGGGGCCTTCATGGGGGGAGGTGCGGTTCAGCGCCTGGTCTTGGCCGCCTTCGGCGTGACCAGACGGCTGCCCGTCCAGTCCTTGCCCGCACTGATGCTCTTGGTCTGGGCGAGACCGGCTGTCTGGGCAGCCTCGTTGATATCGCTCGGCTCGACGTATCCGTCACGGCCGGTCTTCGGCGTCATCAGCCAGACCGTACCGCCGTCCTCGAGCAGACCAATGGCATCCACCAGCGCGTCCGTAAGGTCGCCGTCCTCGTCGCGGAACCAGAGCAGGACGACGTCTGCGACGTCGTCGTACTCCTCATCGACGAGTTCCTGGCCGGTAGTGGCCTCAATGCCCTCACGGAGCTCCAGCTCGACGTCGTCGTCGTAGCCGATCTCCTGGACCACCTGTCCGGGCTCGAACCCCAGGCGTGCTGCCGGGTTGGTCCGCTCCTCCGCGTGGTCCGCGGTCGCGCTCACGGGTTGCCTCCTGATCATGTTTCGGAAAAAGCTTCAGCCACGCGCGTGCGCGGGGCGTTGGCCGTAGTCCACACGGGAGTGGCGGATCGCGCAAGTACCCAGCGTACGAGACCGCCTAAACGGTGACGTTCCCTGCCACGTCGCCGCGGTGTCGGCGGGCCCCTCGCGGGAGCCGGCGCTGCCGTCCACACCCTTTACGTCCTTGAACAGCTTATGCGGTTTCGGTCCGGCATTCGGAGTCGAACAGCATTTGGGAGCGCTTGGACCCCTTGGGCGTATGGTTGCGGTTTGGCCCGTCCCATCCTGCCCCACGTCTCCTGTCCGGCCGTCCCGCCCGTCCCCCGACCGGCCGGACACGCGTGTACCCGCTCCGGCGCGGCCCGTGCGTCCGCCCGGGAGCCGGCTTCGCGAACGCCTGCGGTTACCTTTCGGTAGAGATGACGTTTCGCGTCCTCGCGGTACACGATGGGATGGCGTACGCGCAGACATCCCGGGGGCACGCCTCCCGTGACCAGGCCCCGTAGAGCAGCACCGACAGCGAAGGAACAGCGTGGCTTCCGGATCCGATCGCAATCCGATCATCATTGGCGGCCTTCCGAGTCAGGTCCCGGACTTCGATCCCGAAGAGACCCAGGAATGGCTCGACTCACTCGACGCCGCCGTCGACGAGCGAGGCCGTGAGCGGGCCCGCTACCTCATGCTCCGGCTCATCGAGCGCGCGCGCGAGAAGCGTGTCGCCGTGCCGGAGATGCGCAGCACGGACTACGTGAACACGATCGCCACGAAGGACGAGCCGTTCTTCCCCGGCGACGAGGAGATCGAGCGCAAGGTCCTCAACGCGACCCGCTGGAACGCGGCCGTGATGGTGTCGCGCGCGCAGCGCCCGGGGATCGGCGTGGGCGGTCACATCGCCACGTTCGCCTCCTCCGCCTCGCTGTACGACGTGGGCTTCAACCACTTCTTCCGCGGCAAGGACGACGGCCGGGGCGGCGACCAGATCTTCTTCCAGGGGCACGCGTCCCCCGGCATCTACGCCCGCGCCTACCTGCTGGACCGGCTGAGCGAGGCGCAGCTCGACGCCTTCCGCCAGGAGAAGTCGAAGGCGCCGAACGGCCTGTCCAGCTATCCGCACCCGCGGCTGATGCCGGACTTCTGGGAGTTCCCGACCGTGTCGATGGGTCTCGGCCCGCTCGGCGCGATCTACCAGGCGCGGATGAACCGCTACATGGAGGCGCGCGGCATCGCCGACACCTCCGATTCGCACGTCTGGGCGTATCTGGGCGACGGCGAGATGGACGAGCCGGAGTCGCTCGGCCAGCTCTCGATCGCGGCCCGCGAGGGTCTGGACAACCTGACCTTCGTCGTCAACTGCAACCTGCAGCGCCTCGACGGCCCGGTGCGCGGCAACGGCAAGGTCATCCAGGAGCTGGAGTCGCAGTTCCGCGGGGCCGGGTGGAACGTCATCAAGCTGGTGTGGGACCGCTCCTGGGACCCGCTGCTGGCGCAGGACCGCACGGGCATCCTGGTCAACAAGCTGAACACCACGCCGGACGGGCAGTTCCAGACGTACGCCACCGAGACGGGTGCGTACATCCGTGAGCACTTCTTCGGTGACGACCCGCGGCTGCGCGACATGGTCAAGGACATGACCGACCAGCAGATCCTGCACCTCGGGCGTGGCGGCCACGACCACAAGAAGGTCTACGCGGCGTACGCGGCGGCCAAGGCGCACAAGGGCCAGCCGACGGTGATCCTGGCGCAGACGGTCAAGGGCTGGACGCTGGGGCCGAACTTCGAGGGCCGCAACGCGACCCACCAGATGAAGAAGCTCACGGCCGAGGACCTCAAGCGCTTCCGGGACCGGCTGCACATTCCGATCGCGGACAAGGACCTGGAGGACGGCAACCCGCCGTACTACCACCCGGGCCGCGACTCGGAGGAGATCCAGTACATGCACGACCGCCGCAAGGGTCTGGGCGGTTACGTCCCGACCCGTGTGGTGCGGGCGAAGCCTCTGGCGCTGCCCGACGACAAGGTGTACGCGACCGCGAAGAAGGGCTCGGGTCAGCAGTCGATCGCCACGACCATGGCGTTCGTGCGCATCCTGAAGGAACTCATGCGGGACAAGGAGATCGGCAAGCGTTTCGTGCTGATCGCGCCCGACGAGTACCGCACCTTCGGCATGGACGCGTTCTTCCCGAGCGCGAAGATCTACAACCCGCTCGGCCAGCAGTACGAGTCGGTGGACCGTGATCTGCTGCTCGCGTACAAGGAGTCGCCGACCGGGCAGATGCTGCACGACGGCATCTCGGAGGCGGGCTGCACGGCCTCTCTGATCGCCGCGGGTTCGGCGTACGCCACGCACGGTGAGCCGCTGATCCCGGTGTACGTCTTCTACTCGATGTTCGGTTTCCAGCGCACGGGCGACCAGTTCTGGCAGATGGCCGACCAGCTGGCGCGCGGCTTCGTGCTGGGCGCGACCGCCGGCCGCACGACGCTGACGGGCGAGGGCCTCCAGCACGCGGACGGGCACTCGCAGCTGCTCGCGTCGACGAACCCGGGCTGTGTCGCGTACGACCCGGCGTTCGGGTTCGAGATCGCGCACATCGTCAAGGACGGTCTGCGCAGGATGTACGGCGGGACGCCCGAGGAGAACGAGGACGTCTTCTACTACCTCACCGTCTACAACGAGCCGATCCAGCATCCGGCGGAGCCCGCCGACGTGGACGTCGAGGGCATCCTGAAGGGCGTCTACCGCTACAGCAGCGGCGAGAAGGGCGCGATCCCGGCCCAGATCATGGCGTCGGGCGTGGCGGTCCCGTGGGCGGTCGAGGCGCAGCGCATCCTCGCCGACGAGTGGAACGTGAAGGCGGACGTCTGGTCGGCGACCTCCTGGAACGAGCTGCGGCGCGAGGCCGTGGACGTGGAGCGGTACAACCTGCTGCATCCCGAGGAGGAGCAGCGCGTTCCGTACGTGACGCGCAAGCTGTCCGGGGCGCAGGGGCCGTTCGTGGCGGTCTCGGACTGGATGCGGTCCGTGCCCGACCAGATCTCCCGCTGGGTTCCGGGGGCGTACCAGTCGCTGGGTGCGGACGGTTTCGGCTTCGCGGACACGCGCGGGGCGGCCCGCCGGTTCTTCCACATCGACGCGCAGTCGATCGTCCTGGCGGTGCTGACCGAGCTCGCGAAGGAGGGCAGGATCGACCGTTCGGCGCTGAAGACCGCGGTCGACCGTTACGACCTCCTGGACGTGGCCGCGGCCGACCCGGGTGCGGCGGGCGGCGACGCGTAGGGACGTGACCACGGACGCGGGGCGGCGGGACCTGAAGGGGTCCCGCCGCCCCGCGCCGCTGTGTGCGGTCAGTTCTCCCAGATCTTGAAGGCCCGTACCTGGTACGGGGAGCGGGGCACCCAGGTGCCGCCGCCCGGGTACGTCTCGAACTCGCCGGTCTCCTCGCACTCCGCCGACTGGTAGGTGGTGACGGGCCGGCCCGTGCGGTTGACCAGGGCCTGGACGGTGGTGCCCGCCTCGATCGGTACGCAGCTCTCGATGTCGGTGGTGGAGAGTTCGTGGACCTGCCGGGCGCCGGTGAAGTCGGGTTTCGCCCAGAGACAGAGCTGGCCGGTCCCGCAGTCCCCGAGCCGGCCGGGTGCGGCGTGGGCCGGAGCCTGTGGGAGGAGCGCGGTGGCGGCCAGGGCGGCCGCGACAACGGTCGTACGCATGTGAATCAACCCCCGTGCTGATGTGGATCTTCCACGCCCACCCTGAGCCGGGCCGCGACGGATCGGGAAGGGGGCCGGGGGCAGGACCACCCTGATAGGCGACAGCCCCGCCGGAACGTTCCGGCGGGGCTGTTGTACGCACTGTGTTGACGCACCCGGGGTGCGGGCCGGTCTCAGATGTGACCGGCTCCCGCGCCCGCCTCGGCGTTCTCGCCGCGCTTGGTCAGGGTGGCGACGAGCGCGGCGATCACCGCGACGATGCCGGCGACCATGAAGGCCGTGCTCATGCCGGAGAGGAAGCTGTCGTGGGCGACGCCCACGATCTTGCCAGCGACGTCGGGCGGGGTCCCCTCGGCGACCGGCGGTATGCCGACCTTGATGGCGGACGACGCCTTGTCGAGCTGCTCGGCCGACAGCGGCGGGAGCTTCGCCTCCGTCCAGTTGCCGGGGAGTACGGAGTCGACCCGGGCGGCCATGATCGCGCCCAGGACCGCCGTGCCGAGGCTGCCGCCGACCTGCATGGCGGCCTGCTGCAGACCGCCCGCGACGCCGGAGAGCTCCATCGGGGCGTTGCCGACGATGACCTCGGTGGCGCCGACCATCACCGGCGCGAGGCCGAGGCCGAGCAGACCGAACCAGATGGACATGGTCAGGGTGCCGGTACCGATGGACAGCTGGGACATGCCGAAGCAGGCGATCGCCGTGCACACCATGCCGCCGACGAGCGGGACCCGCGGTCCGAACTTGGTGATCATGAAGCCCGCGAGCGGCGAGGCGACGATCATCATGCCGGTCAGCGGCAGCAGGTGCAGACCGCTGTCGACGGGGCTCAGACCGTGCACGTTCTGCAGGTAGAAGGTGACGAAGAACAGTCCGCCCATGAAGGCGAAGGCCATCAGCACCATCAGGACCACGCCCGCGGAGAGCGGAACGGACCGGAACATCGCCAGCGGGATCAGCGGTTCACGCACGCGCTGCTGGACGAGGGCGAACCCGGCGAACAGGACCACGGCGGCCACCAGGAAGCCGACGGTCCTGGCCTCGCCCCAGCCCCACTCCGCGCCCTTGATGAGCGCCCAGATCAGGCAGAACATCGCCGTGGAGAGCAGCACGATGCCGGCGATGTCGAAGGAGCGCGGCGCGTTCTCGGCGCGGTGGTCCTTCAGGATCAGCGCGCCCATGACGAGGGCGATCACACCGACCGGCACGTTGATGAAGAAGACGGACTGCCAGCTGACGTGCTCGACGAGCACGCCGCCCAGGATCGGGCCGCCCGCGGTCGAGGCGCCGATCACCATGCCCCAGATGCCGATCGCCATGTTCAGCTTCTCGGCCGGGAACGTGGCGCGCAGCAGGCCGAGCGCGGCGGGCATCAGCAGGGCGCCGAAGAGGCCCTGGAGCACGCGGAAGGTGATGACCAGGACGACGCTGCCGGAGAAGCCGATGGCTCCCGACGCGGCGGCGAAGCCGACGACGCCTATGAGGAAGGTCTGGCGGTGACCGAACCGGTCACCGAGCTTGCCCGCGGTGATCAGGGAGACGGCGAGGGCCAGCATGTAGCCGTTGGTGATCCACTGGACGTCGGCGAGCGAGGCGCCGAGGTCCTTCTGGATCGCGGGGTTGGCGATCGCGACGATCGTGCCGTCGAGCGCGACCATCATCACGCCGATGGCCACGGAGAAGAGCGTCAGCCAGGGGTGGCCGCGCAGCCCCTTGGCGGGTGCGGGGCCGAGCGGGTCCCGGGGCTGCTTCGAAGCCTTTTCGACGGTGGTCTGACTAGTCATACGCGGGAGGTTAGTGTCAGTCACTGACAGTTGACAAACCAATTCACAAGTCAGTAACTGTCATGTGGCTCACAGGTAAGCTGAGCCGGACAAAGCAGGGAAAAGAGGACCGCTTCAGTGACCGACGGGCAGCGAGCCACAGGCAGGCCGGCCGGACTGCGTGAACGCAAGAAACAGCGCACCCGGGACGCCCTGCTACGCGCCGCCCTCGGCCTCTTCGTCACCCAGGGGTACGAGGAGACCACCGTCGACGAGATCGCCGACGCCGTCGAGGTCTCCCAGCGCACCTTCTTCCGCTACTTCGCGGGCAAGGAGTCGGCCGCCTTCGCCGTCCAGGAGATGGTGGAGTCGCACTTCCTCCTCGAACTGCGCCAACGCCCCGCCGCCGAACCCCCTTTCGAGGCCATGCGGCACGCCGTCCTCTGCGCCTGGAACAGTATCGGAGAGGCGATCGAGGCCATCATCCCGGTCGAACTCCACATGCGGACCTACCAGATGATCGAATCGACGCCCTCCCTGCTCGCCGCCCACATGCGCCGCAGCGTCGCCCTGGAGGAGCAGATCGCCGCACTGATCGCCGAGCGCGAGGGCCTGGACCTGGCCCGGGACCCCCGGCCGCGGGTCGCCGTCGCCGCGTTCTCCGGGGTGATGCGGGTGACCGGGCAGCTGTGGGGACGGGGCCGCGACGGCAGCATGGACGCGCTGCGGGCGCTGACCGAGACGTATCTGGACCAGTTGGGCCCCGCGCTCGCCGGGGACTGGCGCGCCCACCCGGCCGAGACCGCGCACCTCAACTGAGGCGGCATGTGCCGCACGCCTCAGTACGGGACATGACCGACGTCACAACAGGCGGGCGACGAGGCCCCGATGAGGCCCGTCGGCGGCTTCCGGCGCGGCGGAGCGTGCGCCAGGACCGTACGCAGGGTGAGGAAAACGCGGCTTCATTCCCCGCACCCAGGTGATGTGCGTCACCCGCTTACCGAAGCCCTACGCGCGTCTCCTAATGTGTGCCGAAGTGACTTCCTTCGACTCCTCCCCCACACTCACCGCCTGGCGGGCTCTTCTCGCCATCGCGGTCGTGTTCGTGATGCTGGCGACCACCGGTTGGACCGCCGTGCGTCACCAGCACTCCGCCGCGCCGCGCACGGTCGCCCTCGCCTCCTGGGCCAAGGGGTCGATAGCGGGACGCCCGCTGCCCGCGGCGGACGCGCCCGCGTACAAGCTGGCGCACTTCTTCGCCTCGCTCACGGACGCCCAGCAGGCCGGCCTGGCCCGGTCCTACCCCCTGGTGGTGGGGAACCTGAACGGCGCCCCGGTCACCCTGCGTTACCAGGCCAACCGGCTCGCGCTGGAGCAGGCCCGCACGGCCGAGGAGGCCCGGGTCAACGACCCGAGGCTCTCCCCCGACGGCCGCTCCGACGCACAGCACCGGGTGGACCGCTTCCGGTCGATGCTCGCCGAGGGCCGGCACTTCCTCGCGTTCGACCCGTCGGGCCGCGGCCACGCCGCCGAGGTGTTCGGCGACCTCGAGCGGGCCGCACGCGTCTCGGTGGTCGTCCCGGGTGTCGACACGAACCTGCTGACGCTGGAGCGCACCGGGAGCAAGACGAACGCCGCCCCCGTCGGCATGGCCAAGTCCTTGTACGCGGCCGAGCACTCCGGGCATCCGGACGTCCGCACCGCGGTGATCGCCTGGGCCGACTACACCGCGCCCGCGGGCATCGGCATGGACGCGGCGCTGGGCAACCTCGCCGCACGCGGGGCGGTCCGCCTCGACGCACTCGTCGGCGCCCTCCCGGGGACCGCTCCCGTCTCGTTGTTCTGCCACAGCTACGGCTCCGTCCTGTGCGGCGTCGCCGCGGACGAACTGCCCCGCCGGGTGACGGACATCGCGGTCGCGGGAAGCCCCGGCATGCGGGCCGACAACGCCGGCCAGCTGCACACCCGGGCCAACGTCTGGGCGATGCGGGACCGCGACGACTGGATCGCGGACGTGCCGAACCTGGAGTTCGGGGGCCTGGGCCACGGAGCCGACCCGGTGGATCCGGACTTCGGCGCCCGCATCGCGTCGGCGGGCGAGGCGGTCGGACACAGCGGCTACTTCGAGCCGGGAACCGAGAGCCTCGGCAACTTCGCCGCGATCGGCGCGGGCGCCTACGCCTCCGTGACCTGCGCGAAGTCCGACAGCGGCTGCCACGAACAGATTTCCGGCCACACGTCCGCCTGACGCGCGTAAAGACGGCCCGAACGGGTCCGACGCGCGTAGAAGACCGCGACCGGCCACGAATTGACCCGGTCTCCGAGGGGCGACGCGCGGGCAAGTGCCGCATACGATGAGGCACATGGGTGATGTGCTGGCCGGAATTCATGCCACCTGGGAGTTCGACGCCGACTCCGTGCTCATCCGCTTCGAACGGGGTATCCGTACGCCGAGGCTCCTGCAGAGCCTCCGTGAGCGCCGCGTCCCGCACGCGGCGCTGTCGTCGGTGACGCTGACCCCGGGCAAGCGGGGCACGGTGGTGCTGCGTGCGGTCCCCAGACCCGGTGCCGATCCACTCCTGGAGGCGGCGGCCGGGCAGCTGAAGGACGGCTGCGACCCGTACCGCCTGGTGCTCCCCGCCGAGCGCGAGACGCTCGCCGAGTACTACGCGGACGAGCTGCGCGCGCGCCTGGGCCCCGAGGCGGGCGAGCCCGCGGACCGGTTCCTGGTCGCGGCCCCCGAGGCGCCGATGCACTTCAAGGCGTACGACGGCAGGGCCAGCTTCGACGGGGACCGGATCTCCTTCCGGTGGTTCTGGACGGGCGCCTCCTCGGAGAAGTGGAAGGCGGGCGACCAGACGTTCCCGGTCACCGAACTGAGCGGCGTCGAGTGGCGTTCCCCCGAGGCCTTCGAGGGCTATCTGCGGCTGGTGCCGCGTGTGCCCGCGCCCTCCGATCCGGCCTCCGCCACGGGCGCCGGCTCCTCCGCCTGCGGGCCGGGTGCGGGTCTGCTGACGAGCACCGCCCCGAGCGCGCAGCCGCTGGAGGCGCGTCCGGCCCGGGCGGACCAGGACCCGGCCGCGGTGATCTTCGGCCTGGGCTACGGCCCGGTGCACGAGTCGCTGCCCTTCGCCGCGGCCGTACTGGAGTCCGTCCGCAGGAAGCAGTCCGCCCCCGTCGCGGCCGCCCTGGTGAGTCCGGGGCGCCGGGACCCGGCGGACATCGCCGAGCGGATTCGCCATCTCGGGGAGCTGCACCAGGCGGGTCTGGTGACGGACGACGAGTTCAGCGCGAAGAAGGCGCAGCTGCTGGCCGAGCTGTGATCCGTACGCGAGCGTCCCGCACCGGCGCACGCGGGTCATACCTCGGTACGACACCGGCCGCGGCGGAACCGGAACCCCGGTATGACGCCGACGGACGGCTTCGCTGCCTACCCTGATCAGGCCATGCCCCCCTCCTCACCGCCCCCGCAGTCATCGCCGCCGCCCGTTCCCCCGCACCCGCCGGCGGACGGTCTGCTGAGCGCCGCCCGCCGCAATCTGCGGGAGACCGGCCACGCGCTGTCCCATCCCTCGCATCCCCCGACGCCGCTCCTGGCCGACGCCCCGAGGCAGTGGCAGCGACTGCTGCCGTACGTCGCCGTGCTCACCCTCGTCGCCATCTTCCTCCCGGTCACGATCACCGTTCTGAGCGACCAGTACGGCCTGAACGGCGGCATCGCGGCCGCGCTCGCCGTCGGGCAGGCCGTGCCGCTCCTGATGCTGGCGCACCGCCCGTTGCAGGCCTGGTGGATCATCTTCCCCGCCCACGTCGCGGGCGCGGTGGTGCTGCTCGGGCAGGACGGCGGGCAGGACAGCGCATGGCCGTGGACCCCGCCGGGCTTCGTCAGCTACCTCTTCCTGCTCCTGGCGCTGGGCCTGCGTGAGGGCCGGCGGACCCTCGTCGGGGTGTGGCTGGCGACCGGCGCCGCCGGGCTCGTCCTGTATCTGGTCTCCTCGCACCGCGGCAGCGACAACTCGCTCCTGCTGGTCATCCTCGGCGCCGTGGTCCTGGTGATCGGCGCGACGGTGCGGGAGCGGGGCGACGCGCAGCGCCGGCTCGCCGAGCAGGAGACCATCAGCGAGGCCGAGCGGGCGCAGCGCACGCTGCTGGAGGAGCGGACCAGGATCGCCCGCGAGCTCCACGACGTGGTCGCCCACCACATGTCGGTGATCACGGTCCAGGCCGACTCCGCCCCGTACCGGCTGAGCGGCGGGCTCTCGGACGAGGCCCGGGAGGAGTTCGCGTCGATCGCCGCGAGCGCTCGGGAGTCCCTCGCCGAGATGCGGCGCCTGCTGACGGTGCTGCGCAGCGAGGGCACGGAGGGCGAGCGGGCGCCTCAGCCGGGGCTCGACCGGGTGCAGCAGCTGGTGGAGGCGACGGTACGGGCGGGGCTGCCGGCCGAGCTGTCGATGCCCGCCGGGCTGGAGGGCGTACCGCCGGCGGTGGACCTGTCGGCGTACCGGATCGTGCAGGAGGCCCTGGCCAATGTGGTCCGGCACGCGCCGGGCGCCCGGACCCGCGTGTCGATCGGTTCCGACGGTTCCGACGGGGCGCATCTGACGGTGCTGGTCGTCAACGGTCCTCCGGTGCACACGGGTTCGTCGCTCTCCCCGCACACCCCCGTGGAGACGACGGGCACGGGGCACGGGCTGATCGGCATGCGCGAACGCGTACGGTTGACCGGCGGAACGCTGGAGACCGGGCCCCTGCCGGACGGCGGATTCCGGGTGGCCGCCCGGCTTCCCCTCGCTCCGCCCTCGTCCGCCCCCCTGCCGAATCCGGAGGACTCGTGACCATCCGTGTGATCATCGTCGACGACCAGGCCATGGTGCGGGCGGGATTCGCGGCCCTGCTGTCGGCGCAGGCCGACATCGACGTGGTCGGCGAGGCGCCGGACGGCCGCCAGGGCGTCGACGTCAGCCGCCACACCCATCCGGACGTGGTCCTGATGGATGTGCGGATGCCCGAGATGGACGGCCTGGCGGCGGCGCGCGAGCTGCTGAACCCGCCGGTGGGCGTGGTGCACGTGCCGAAGGTGCTGATGCTCACCACCTTCGACGTGGACGACTACGTGTACGAGGCGCTGCGCGCCGGCGCGTCCGGCTTCCTGCTGAAGGACGCCCCGCCGGCGGACCTCATCTCGGCGGTCCGGGTGGTGGCGGCGGGCGACGCGCTGCTGGCCCCGTCCGTGACGCGCCGCCTGATCGCGGACTTCGCCCGGCAGCGGCCGGCCGGGGCCACGCGCGGCGGCCAGGCCCTGCGGCTGAACGGACTGACCCCCCGCGAGACGGAGGTGCTGGAGCTGATGGCGCGCGGGCTCTCGAACCAGGAGATCGCGGGACAGCTGGTGCTGGCGGAGCAGACGGTGAAGACCCACATCGGGCGGGTGCTGGCCAAACTGGACCTGCGCGACCGAGCCCAGGCGGTGATCTTCGCGTACGAGGCGGGGCTGGTGGTACCGGGCGCGTCCGGCCCGCCCGGCGATTGAGGGCATCTCCCGAGCCCGTGCGGCGGGTGAGGCACCTCTGAACCCGTGCGGCGGGTGAGGCACCTCTGAACCCGTGCGGCGGTTGAGAACGAAGCGGCCCGGCGGACCGCCCCGCCCGAAGCGAGCGGCCTGCACGAAGCAAGCTGCCCCGGCGGTCCACCCAGACGAAGCGAGCCGCCTGCCGCCCCCGCGGACCACCCCGGACGAAGCCAGCCGCCCGCCGCCGCCCCGGGCGGAACCCGTACACCCCCTACCCCGGTATCACCCCGCAGTTGGCCCTCCGGTGTGACGCCCCCTCACCCGTCGTCTTCCTACCTTCCTCCTCGACGCGCCGCACGGCGTGCGGGAGCCGGTTCAGCCGGAGAGGGAGGGTCGGATGCGCCGCTATGCGAGGACCTTGGTCGCGGTCGCCCTGGCGACCACCATCGTGTCGGGGACGGTCGGCTGGGCCTCGGGGAACGCCCAACAGGCGCTGACCGGGCCGCCGCCCGGCACCGCCGCCTGGCGGTCGGATCACGTGCTGGGCCGGGAGCTGCCCGACCCGGAACGGGCCACCCCCGCACAAGTGGCGCGGTTCTTCGACGGGTTGAGCGCGAAGGAACGGCAGTTGCTGATCACCCGGCATCCGCTCGTCGTCGGCAACCTCGACGGCGTACCCGTCGCACTGCGCTACCGGGCCAACGCCCTCGCCCTGAAGGCCGGCCACGACCCCCGGTACGCGAGCCTCGGCGCCGACCCCCACCGCCGGATCCTCGCGTTCGACCCCCGGGGACGCGGTCAAGTCGCCGAGGTCTTCGGGGACTTGACGACAGCCCGCCGGGTGTCCGTCGTGGTGCCGGGTTCGGACATCGACGCCGGGACCTTCGACCGTACGCATGATGTGTACGGGACGCCGGCCGGCATGGCCAGGTCGCTGTACGCGGAGACCGGGCCGGGCAGCGCGGTGATCGCCTGGGCCGGGTACACCACGCCCGTCGGCGTCGGCGTGGACGCCGCGACGGGCTCGCTCGCCGAGGCCGGTGCGGACCGCCTGACCCGGTTCACGGACGGGCTCGCCGCGACCGGCGTGCCCGCGCCCACGGTGTTCTGCCACAGCTACGGCTCCGTCGTCTGCGGCCTCGCCGCTCCCCGCCTGCGCGCCCGCGACCTGGTCGTCCTCGGGTCCCCCGGGATGCGCGCCGACAACGTCGGCGACCTGCACACCCGCGCCCGGGTGTGGGCCGCCAAGGACCCCGACGACTGGATCGACGACGTGCCGAACGTCGAGTTCGCCGGGCTGGGCCACGGGGCCGACCCGACCTCCGCCGGGTTCGGCGCCCGCCGGGTGCCCGCCGGTGACGCCCACGGGCACACCGGCTACTTCGCGCCCGGCACCCAGTCCCTGCACGCCTTCGCCGCGATCGCGGACGGGGAGCTGTGATGAGCGTGCGCGAGCTCGCCTCCCGTATCGGGGCCCGCACCCCCGCCCACCGCGACCGCGCCCTCGACGGACTGCGCGCCCTCGCCCTGCTCGCCGTACCGACCGGGCACTGGCTGCTCGGCGGGTTCCGGCTCGACGGCGGCGGGGCCCTGCACAACGCCAGCCCGCTCTCGGCCTTCGGCTCGCTCGCCCCGTTCAGCTGGGTGCTCCAGATGCTGGGCGTCTTCTTCCTGGTCGGCGGCTACGCCTCGGTGCTCTCGTACCGCCGGAGGAAGTCCACGACGGGGGCCTGGCTGCGGGGCCGGATGGCCCGCCTCGGCCGGCCGGTGCTCGGGGTGACGGCCGTCTGGGCGGCGATGATCCCGGTGCTCCACTCGCTCGGGGTGCCGGGCGACACCTTGCGGACGGGTTCGACGCTGGTGATCCAGCCGCTCTGGTTCGTCGGCGTGTACGCGGTGGTGACCGCGCTGACGCCGTACTGCATCCGCGCGGCGAGGAGGCTCGGCGGCTGGGCCGCGGCCCCGCTGCTCGGCGGGGTCGCCGTCGTCGACGTGCTGCGCTACGGGCCGCTCGGCGACGCGATGCCCTCCTGGCTGAGCGTGCTGAACATCGTTCCCGGCTGGCTCTTCGCGTACCAGCTGGGCGTCTCCTGGGGCGAGGGCAGGATCGGGAAGCGGGGCGCCCGGTTCCTGCTCGTCGGCGGTGGCGTGCTGTTCGCGGCCCTGCTGCTGGTCTTCCACTACCCGGCGTCCATGGTCGGGGTGCCGGGCGCAGCGCGTACCAACTCGCATCCGCCGTCGCTGCTGGTCCTCGCCCTGGCCGCCACGCAGAGCGGTGCGGCGATCCTGCTGCACGGCCGGATCGGCCGGCTGCTGCGCAGACCGCTGGTGTGGGCGCCGGTCGTCATGGTCAACCTGTCGGCGATGACGATCCTGTGCTGGCACCAGACGGCGATGCTCGCCGCGGCCGTGCCGGCGTCGTTCGCGGGCGCGGTACCCGGCCTGACGACCGGCCCCGACACGCTCGGCTGGGTCCTGGCCCGGCTGGCCTGGATGCCGGTGTTCGCGGGGCTGCTGGTGCTGATCGCCCGCTACGCCCGGCGGTTCGAGGCTCCGTGGAAGGCGGGCACCCGGGCCGCGGCCGCCCGCCGGGCCGTGGCGGGGGTGCTCGCGGCGGGATTCGCGGTCTTCGCGCTGGGGATGGCGTGAGGCCTTCCGCCCCGGGGGCGGACGCAGGAGCGCGCGGGGCGGGGCCGGGCACAGAACCGCGGCCCGCCGGGCTCGCGGCCGCGTCGGCCCGACAGCGGTCAACGCGTCGCTCTCTCCGCCGCCCCGGCCCCCGCCCCGCCGTCTGCTACTCGCGGGCCGTGGCCGTGTTGCTCATGTCCGGGTAGCGGTCCCCCGCCACCTTGTCGGCGATCGGCTCCAGCAGTGCCAGTTCCTCGGCCGACAGCGTGAGCCGGGTGGCCCCGAGGTTCTCCAGCAGCCGGCTGCTCTTGCGGGTGCCGGGGATCGGCACCACGGTCAGCCCGTGCACCTGGGCGCGCTGCTGCACCCAGGCGAGCGCGACCTGGGCGGCGGTCGCCCCGTGTGCGGCGGCGATCTTGTGGACCGGCTCCAGCAGCGCGGCGTTCGTCTTCGCGTTGTCGCCGGTGAAGCGCGGCTGGAACTTCCGGAAGTCGTTCCCCGCCAGCTCCTTGCCCGCGTCCGTGAACGCCCCGGTCAGGAAGCCGCGGCCGAGCGGCGAGTACGGCACCAGGGCCACACCCAGCTCGACGGCGGCGGGCACGGCACTGCGCTCGACGTCGCGGCTGAAAAGCGACCACTCGGACTGGAGGGCCGCGATGGGGTGCACGGCGTGCGCCTCGCGCAGTTCCGCGCCGGTCACCTCGCTCAGCCCGAGGTGCTTGACCTTGCCCTGCCGCACCAGTTCGGCCATCGCGCCGACGGACTCCGCCAGCGGCACGGACGGGTCGCGGCGGTGCATGTAGTAGAGGTCGATGACGTCGGTGCCCAGCCGGCGCAGGCTGTTCTCGACCGCCTGCCGGATGTACGCGGGGTCGTTACGCACGCCGCGGTAGTGCGGGTCGTCGTCGCGCCGCTCGATGGCGTACTTCGTGGCGAGGGTGATCTCGTCGCGGTGCGCCCCGACGAAGGGCGCGAGGAACGTCTCGTTGGCGCCGCTGCCGTAGATGTCGGCGGTGTCGAAGAGCGTGACGCCCGCGCCGAGGGCCGTCTCCAGCGTTTCGCGTGCCGCGGCCTCGTCGGTGTCGCCGTAGAACTCGCTCATGCCCATGCAGCCGAGGCCCTGGACGCCGACCTGCGGGCCGCCGCTGCCGAGCTCCACGGTGGCGATCTTGTTGTCAGTCATCAGGCACTGGGCCTTTCCGGCACCCGAGGGGCGCCTGCGTAGAACTCGATCTTGTAGTCGAGGACGGCGAGGGTGTCGTGGAGCTCCGCGATCCGCGTCCTCACGTCGCGGCGGGTCGCCTCCAGCAGTTCCCTGCGTTCTTCGAAGGTGTGCTCGCCCTCACGCACCAGCTCCGCGTAACGCACCATGTCGGCGACCGGCATCCCGGTCAGCCGCAGCTTGCCGACGAAGGCGAGCCAGTCCAGGTCGGCGTTGGTGAAGCGGCGCTGTCCCGTGTGGGAACGGTCGACGTGCGGCATCAGCCCGATCCGCTCGTACCAGCGCAGGGTGTGAGCGCTCAGCCCCGTGAAGGCGGCCACCTCGCTGATGGTGTAGCGGTCCTGGCCCGCGGGACGCGGATGGGGCCGGGGGGCCGAGGCGCAGGCGTCCACCCCCGGCGAAGCGATCTCAGTCTCCGTCACCGTCATGCCCTCCACGCTAGAACCCTGGAGTGCACTCTAAGCAAGCACTGCCGGAGACGAGTTTCAGCCACACCGATCCCGTACGCCCTCCCCCCTTGCGCAATGGTCAAGAAGTGTTGACCATTGAGCGCATGCCACCTACCGACGATCTGCCCGAGACCTTTCACGTCACCACGGACGAGCAGCTGCGCGCCGTCTCCAACCTCACCCGCCACCGGATCATGGCGGTACTCCGCTTCGAGCCCGCGACGATCACGCAGATCGCCGCCCGGGTGGGCCTCGCCAAGGGAAGCTCCAGCTACCACGTGCGGCTGCTGGAGCGGGCCGGCCTGGTGAAGGTGGTGCGGACACGGAAGGTCCGGGGCGTCACCGAGCGGTACTACGCGATGGCCGCCCGGTCGATCGAGCTGCCCGATCCGGGCGAGGGAGGGCCGGATCTGCTGATGCGGCACGCGGTGGCAGACCTGGAAGCGTCGCCCGCGGACGGCGAGCGGCACGTACGGATGGCACACCTGCGGCTCACCGACGAGCAGTTCGCGGAACTGGGTGCGCGGCTCCAGGCACTGGCGGACGAGTACCGGAAGCTGTCCGACCCCTCGCTGCCGGACACGTCACTCGTCTTCGCCCTGTTCCACCCGGCGTCGCGCGGGCAGGCCGGAGGTGAGGACGAGTGACCACCGACCTGAAGGAGAGACTCCCCTCCGGCTTCGGACGGCTCTGGACCGCGCAGACGGTGTCCTCGCTCGGCGACGGGGTGACGCACGGCGCGCTGCCGCTGCTCGCGCTCACGCTGACGCGGGACCCGATGGCCCTCGCCGTGGTCACCGCCGCCGGCACGCTGCCGTGGCTGCTCTTCGGGGTGCTCGGCGGCGCGCTCGTGGACCGCTGGGACCGCCGGCGCACGATGTGGGTCGCGGACGCCGCGCGTACGGCGCTGCTCGCGATACCCGCCGGAGCGGCCGCGCTCGACGCGCTGAGCATTCCGCTGCTCGCCGCCGTCGCCTTCCTGCTCGGCATCGGCGGACTGTTCTTCGACACGGCCGCCACGGCGTATCTGCCGGACCTCCTCGGCCGCGACCCCGCCCTCCTGGAGCGCGCCAACTCCCGTCTGCGCGGCACCCAGACCGCCGCGTCCGGCTTCGCGGGGCCGCCCGCCGGCAGTGCGCTGCTCGCCCTCGGGCGGGCGGTCCCGCTGCTCGCCGACGCACTGTCGTTCGCGATCTCCGCGGTGCTCGTACGGTCACTGCCCGCCGCGCCCCTGCCCGTACTGGAGGCCCGCGAGTCGCTGCTGCGGCAGGCCCGCGCCGGGGCCTCGTACGTCTTCCGGGACCGGCTGCTGCTCGGGCTCGCGCTCCGTCCGGCGGTGGGGAACGTCGCCTTCCTCGCCGTGGAGACCGTGCTCGCCCTCTTCGCCCACGACCGTCTGGGCATCGGCTCCTTCGGCTTCGGTCTGCTCCTCACGGCGGAAGCAGCCGGCGGCCTGCTCGGCGCGGGCATCGCCTCCTTCCTCGGCCGGCGACTCGGCACCGGCACCGCGCTGACCTGCACGGCCGCCGTCGAAGGACTCGCCATCCTGGGGCTCGCCGCCGCCCCGAACCCGTACGTGGCCGGGCTCTCGCTCGCCGTCTGCGGGGCGGGCATGGGCGCCACGATGGTGCTCGGTCCCTCCCTGCGGCAGGCGATCGTCCCGGCCCACCTGATGGGACGGGTCGCCTCCACCTCCCGCATGCTCGCGATGTGCGCCGCCCCGTTCGGCGCGTTCCTCGGCGGCTGGCTGGCCACCACGTACGACCTGCGGACCCCGCTCTACGCCGCCGCCGGCCTCCTCCTCACCATGACCGCCGTCACGGCGACCATGACCGGCAACCGCCGCGTCGAGGCGGCGCTGCGCGCCGCGGCACCGGCCTCATGACGCCCCGCCTGCCCGCCGGTCTTAACCTCGTACGTATGCAGAGCCTGGCAATGATCGAGAACTGGCCCGTCCCCACCGCGGCGGCGGCGGTCGTACGAGCGGACGGGACCGTCGCCGGTACGTACGGCCCGACCGCGCACCGCTTCCCCCTCGCCTCCGTCACCAAGCCGCTCGCGGCTTACGCGGCGCTGGTGGCGTACGAGGAGGGCGCGGTCGAGCTGGACGAACCGGCGGGGCCCGAGGGTTCCACGGTCCGGCACCTGCTCGCCCACACCAGCGGCCTCGCGTTCGACGAGCACCGGGTCACGGCCCCGCCCGGCACCCGTCGGCTGTACTCCAACGCGGGCTTCGAGGTCCTCGGCGACCACCTCGCGAAGGCCACCGACATCCCGTTCCCCGAGTACCTCCGCCAGGCGGTGCTGGAGCCCCTGGGCATGACGGCGACGACACTGGACGGCTCCCCCGCCCGCGACGGCGTCTCGACCGTCGAGGACCTGGCGCGCTTCGCGGCGGAGGTGCAGGCGCCCCGGCTCCTCGACCCGCGCACGGTGCTGGAGGCGCAGAGCGTCGTCCACCCCGGGCTCAAGGGCGTGCTGCCGGGCTACGGCCACCAGAACCCCAACGACTGGGGTCTCGGCTTCGAGATCCGGGACCACAAGTCCCCGCACTGGACGGGCGCTTCGTCCTCCCCCGCGACGTTCGGGCACTTCGGCCAGTCGGGCACGTTCCTGTGGATCGACCCGGTGGCGGGCGCGGCCTGCGTGGCGCTCACCGACCGCGCCTTCGGCCCGTGGGCCGCCGAGGTGTGGCCGCCGTTCACGGACGCGGTGCTGGCCGAGCTGAAGGCGTAACCGGCTCCGCGGCGGCGAGGCACTCGAACCACACCGCCTTGCCGCCGCCGTCATGCCGCGCCTCCACACCCCACTTGTCCGTCACGGCGTCCACCAGGAACAGCCCCCGCCCTTCTTCGTCGAGCAGGTCTCCCTCGGCCATGAGGGGCAACCCCGGCCAGTCGTCGGCCACTTCGACGCGTACGCCCCCGCCGCCCGGGAGCCGGAAGATGAAGGTCTGGCAGCGACGGCCGGGAACATGCCGGACGACATTGGCGATCAGCTCGGTCAGTGCGAGCTCCGCCGCGTCGGCCACGCCCGCCAGGCCCCACCCGTTGAGGTAGAGCCGGAGAATGCGCCGCAGATGCCGGGCCGAGTGCTCGCCGATGGCGAAGTCTGCGCGGTAGACGGGCTCGTCGGGCCGGTCGGCCGCGGCCCGGGGAGCAGTTACGTGATTCATGTCACCACTGTGCGAGCGAGTGACTACGCTCGGCTACAACCGGAACCGAACGCCGCGAGGCGTTGCACCTCGGAGGTCCCCGTCGTGGCCAACGTCCAGTCACTCGACCCCAGCGCCTCCCCACTGGACTACTACGGCTGGGAACTGCGCCGCCTACGCGAAGCCGCCGGCCTGAACCAGGCCCAGTTGGGCGAGATCATCTTCTGTACGGGCTCGCTGATCGGCCAGATCGAGACCACGAGGAAGCTGCCCACCCGCGACTTCTCCGAACGCGTCGACGCCGCGCTGGGGACGGACGGAGTGTTCTCCCGGCTGATGGGCCTGGTCCTGCGCAGCCAACTGCCGACCTGGTTCCAGCCGTACGCGGAGATGGAGGCGCGTGCGACGTACATCTCCACGTACCAGGCGCAGTTGGTCTACGGCCTGTTGCAGACGGAGGACTACGCGCGGGCGGTCCTGGCCACCGGGATGCCCGACGATCTGGACGGCCTGCTCGCCGCCCGGATGGAGCGCCAGCGCATCCTGGAGCGCGAACGGCCACCGCTGGCGTGGGCCGTGCTGGACGAGGCGGTGCTGCACCGCTTGGTCGGTGGCCACAAGATCATGCGCGCCCAACTGCACCGATTGTTGGAATTCGCCAACAACCGGTGGATGCAGATCCAGGTGCTGCCCTTCACCGCAGGTGAACACGCCAGCATGGAGGGTTCGTTCACCACCATGCGCTTCGAGGACGACCTCGACATCATCTACACCGAGGACATCATCTCCGGCCATATGACCGCCAGTCCCGACATGGTCCGGGAAGGCTCGCTCCGATACGCTCACCTGCAGGCCGCCGCCCTCTCCGTGGAGGATTCGGCGGCTCTGATCGCCCGCGTGATGGAGGAGCGTTATGGAGACCGGCCCCGACCTGAAGAACGCGCAGTGGCGTAAGTCCAGCTACAGCGGAAGTTCTGGCGGCGAGTGCGTCGAGTGCACCGTGACCGGCGGCGCTGCCTGGCGTAAGTCGTCGTACAGCGGAACGAACGGCGGCGACTGCGTCGAGGTGGCCGACGGCTGCGCGGCCTCCGTGCCCGTCCGCGACAGCAAGAACCCGGGCGGGCCCGTCCTCGTCGTCGGGGCCGACGCCTGGCAGGGATTCGTGGAGGGGCTTTGCGGGGAGTGAACCTCCTCTCGCCCACGACGCCGTGCTCAGCGACATCGACGGCGTGATCCGCCATTGGCCGAGCCACTCGGGCGCGACTTACATGAGTTCGAGACAGCCGCCAAGAGTGAAGACAAGCCCGCACATGGCAACGGCAGTCGCAAGCAGCCGGTAGAGCCGAGCGGAGGGCGCTGTCGCAGAAGGCCCGAGCTCACCACGCGCGTGCATCACCCGCTCGTGGTTGGCCGCGGCCCAGCTCTCCAACCCGCGAGCAACTCCCCGAAAGTTGAGCGCCACCGCTCCCCCCAGGAGAAGGAGAACGGGACCAACGGTCAGAAGCACAACGGCCGTCATGGCACCCCCAGGTGATGTGATGATCACCCGGACCCTAGCAGCGGCCCGGAGATCCGGCCGCCCTCACGCCCCGCCGACCGCTCTTCTCCTGCCGGTCCCCGCCGCGGAGGGCCGCACCTTCCGGCCGGAGGCCTAAAACGCCGGGATCCCGCTATTGAACGCGTTCAATAGCGGGCGTAGGGTGTCGCCGACATGGTCGCAGGGACGGGCAAGGCATGCGCCCGGGGGCCGGGGAGGGCGAGATGGCACATCCGTGGGACTCCCGTCCAGCGAAGCGGCCGGGCGCGGCCCCGTCGTCGGTGTCGATGGCCGTCCTGTGCGTGGTCCTTGCCGCACTCACGCCGGCGTGGGCCGCCTCGCCCGGAGCCCCGTCGGGAGCCGCCGCGCTTCTCCTCGCCCTGGTGGTCGGGCCACCGGCCCTGCTGGGCACGAGCGCGGTGCTGACAGCCGCGTACATCCTGCCGGCCGTGGCCCTGGGGCATCGGTTCGGGCGGCTGGCGGGCCACGGGAGACGGTGGGGGTGGGTGGCTGCCACCACGACGCTGGGGCTGCTGCCCGCGGCCGCCCTGATCACGGTGGTCCGCGTCCTCCAAGGTGCGACCCCCGGGTGGCATGCACTCGCCTTGGCCGGTGCGCTGGGCGCCGTTTCCGCCCCGGCCGCCGTCGCCGTCCACCTCACCTTGATGCGTGAAGACGCGGGAAGGCCTGTCCGGCCGGTCGGCGGCATCGTCCTCTGGGGAACCCTTGCGCTGTCCGCCGAGCTCACGGCGTGCTTGGCCTGCCTCTGATCCGCCCCGGACGGGCAGGGGCCCGGCCCGTCCACGACGCCCTCGCCCGATCCGCGTCCGTCCGCTCAGACCGTCGCCACCCGCCCCGCGTACCGCTGGGTCCACCCCGTCCCCGTGTCGGCGGTGAGCACCACGTCGTAGTAGCCGTGCTCGGTGGGCCAGTGCACGGTCTTGGAGGCGCCGCCGGGGACGGTGTGCGTGAGGGTGCCGCCCGCGTAGTCGTTGGCCTCCAGGGTGTAGCGGACGGGGTGTCTCCCGTCGTTGTGCAGCCGCAGCCTGACCACCCCGCGCCTGCCCCTGACCAACTCCGCTTCCACGCGCGGGATTCCGATGCGCTTCCCGCTCTCGCTCTCGCTCTCGGGGACGACCTGGCCGGCGAAGGAGCGCAGGAAGCCGTCGGGCCCGTAGACGGAGAAGGCGTATCTCCCGTCGGTGGCGTCGGTGTCCCAGGTGTACGAACGCGGGGCCGTCGCCGTCACCGTGTACGGGGTGTTGTCGAACGCGAGGTACTGGTCGGCGAAGACCTGGAGGCTCACCGCCTTGCCCTCCGGGCCGCCGGTCAGCGTCATGGACGCGGTCACCGTGCCGGAGGAGCGGTCCTCGCTGAAGGTGGCGTGCGGGTGGAAGGAGAGTCCGCGCGGCTTCATCCGGTCGCGCGGCGGCTTCGGCGGAGTCCCGGTGACCGGGTCGGCGATGACGACCGGGCCCGGCCTCGGGTGCGCGAAGTCGATCGCGCTGGTCAGGTCGCCGGCGATGGAGCGGCGCCAGTCGGTGATGTTCGGACAGGTGAACGGCTTGCCCAGATGGGCGGCCCAGGTCTCCAGGAACTTCACCGTCGAGGTGTGGTCGAACACCTCCGACGCGACGTAGCCGCCCCGGGTCCACGGCGAGACCAGCAGCATCGGCACCCGGGGGCCGAAGCCGTACGGAGTGGTGCCGGAGAACTCGCCGGGCGTGCCCGCCTCCGGGCGCGGGGGCAGGACGTGGTCGAACTTTCCGTCGTTCTCGTCGTAGGTGATGATCACCAGGGTGTGGTTCCAGATGTCCTCGTTGCTCTGGAGCGTCTTGAGCACCTTGTTCATGTAGCGCTCGCCGTGGACGGTGTCGAAGCCCGGGTGCTCGCTCCACGCGGCGGGCATCACCACCCAGGAGACCTCCGGCAGCGGGTGCTCCGCCCCCGGTTCGCAGGCCGCGATCAGGTCGCGGAGCACGGCGTCGAGGTTCGCCTCGGAGTCGTCGTTGGGCGTGGTGGCGCCCGCGTAGACGAAGGAGTTGGCCTTCCAGATCCTGCCGGTGCCCGGTTCGAGGTCGGCGGCGTCCGCCTTGCGGGGGTCGAAGGCCGCGAAACTGTTGGTGACGTTGCAGCCGTACTCGCCGATGTAGCCGTTCTGGAGGCTGCCGCCGACGCCGTTGCCGCTGTTGTCGGAGTAGACCCGCCAGTCGATACCGGCCTGCTGGAGCTGCTCGGGCACCGTGATCCACGTGCGGCTGTAGTTGTTCTGCCGGGCATTGGTGACCTCGCCGCCCGCCGCACCGGTCATCAGGTAGTACCGGTTCGGAATGGTCGGCCCGTGCAGCGAACAGAAGTTCATGTCGCAGACGGTGTACTGGGAGGCGAGCGAGTACATCCACGGCATGTAGTCGGGGGTGTAGTACCACATGCAGTGGTCGCCCTTGTCCTTCACCCAGGTGTCCCACCGCCCGCCGTTGGCGCCGTAGAAGTTGTGCTTGTCGCTCCAGGTGGCGGTCGAGACCGCGGGCGTCACGATGGTGCCGGTGGCGTCCCGTTGCTGGAAGACGTCGGTGCCGTCCTGGAATCTCAGCACCTGCTTGTCGTGGTGGCCGCGCACCCCGCGCAGCTGACCGAGGTAGTGGTCGAAGGACCGGTTCTCCTGCATCAGGATCACCACGTGCTTCAGGTCGGACATGTCACCGTTGAAGCCCTCGGGCAGGACGTACTCGGCCGCACGGGCCCGCGCCCCGCCGACCGCTTCGGCGACCGGCCCGGCGGCGAGCGCGCCGAGGGTGACGGCGGCCGTCCGGAGCATCCGGCGGCGGGTGATGCGGAGCTCGTCGGCGTGTTCGCGGCCGTCACCCCCGCTCGCACTGTTCTCGACGCTCTCACCGGGCACGCCGTGCACGCCGTGCACGCCGTGCACGCCGTTCTCGGCACTCTCGGCGCTCTCGGTGGTCTCGGCGTCGAGACGTGGGGACTCGAGGGTCTGGAGCGTCATCAGGGGCCTCCGGGGCGGTGATCGGGGGGGCGGGGCGTCGGCGCGTGCCTGCGAAGCTAGGCCGCCGGGACGAACGGCGGGCGAACCAGGGACGTATTCCTGAGGCACCGGCAGATTTCCACGGCCCCGGCGCCAGGTCGAGATGCCGCACGGTGATAGCCGAAACTCGCGCCCCGGCGGTTGGTTGACCAGCACCGTCGCCGGGGTGGCCGGCGGTCGCGCATGGCCGATACTCTCCCCGGCCATGACCGACATAGTCCGCGCCACCGCATCCGACGTCCCGGCGCTCGCCGCCGTCCTGGCCAGCGCCTACGCCGAGGACCCCGTGTGGTCGTGGCTGATGCCGCACGACCGGGACCGCCGGCTGCGGCTGCTGTTCACCGCCCACCTCGCCCAGCAGGTCCCGGCGGGCCGGGTGTGGACGGACCGGGACCGCACGGTGGCGGCGGTCTGGGCGGAGCCCGGCCAGTGGAAACTGCCGGTGACCTACCTGCTGCGCAACGCGGGCACACTCCTGCGGGCGGGCCGGACCCAACTGCCGAGGACCGGTATGCGGTTGCTCGCGCTGGAGCACCGGCACCCGGCCGGTCCCGCGCACTGGTACGTCGAGTACATCGGCACCCACGCGGACGCCCGCGGCACCGGCCGTGGCTCGCGGGTGCTCGGCGGGCTGCTGGAGCAGGCGGACGCGGACGGGCGGCGGCCGGTGTTCCTGGAGTCGAGCAACCCCCGCAACCTGACGTTCTACCGGCGTCACGGTTTCGCCGTGCACGAGGAGATGACGTTCCGGTCCGGGCCGCCGATGTGGTCGATGTGGCGGCGGGAAACCGGCGGTTAAGACTTTGGCACAGCCGGCGGCATCGCCCATGCTGGGGAAGTGCCGCACCCGGATCGGGGCACATGCCGAGCGAGGGGTGTCCGGACATGGGTGTCTACGACCGGTTGTTCGTCCCTGCGCCGTCCCCCTGCCCCGCGTGCGGTTCGCGGGAGGACTGGGTGATCCAGTTCCACTTCGGGGACGTGCATCTGAACAGGTTCCGCGTCGGCGACGCGATCGCGTGGTCGGACCATGCCAAGGGATCCCCCCGGTCGGGCCCCTTCGAGGTCCCCGGCTATCCGGAGTGGTGCAAGCAGTGCGGGGCGGACGACAAGCCCTTCCACCTCGTGCAGTTCGACGGTGACGTGATCACCGGCCACCGCCCGGCGACCGAAGAGGACGGGCAGCGATTCGCATGGTGACGGAGGCGGGTCGCCTCCCAGGAGGCCGCCCCGGGTACGAAGTCACCGGCCGACGGACCTGATCCGCGCCTCAGTCCGGCAGCTCCCAGACCAGTACCTCGGACGCCCCGTCCGCGACGAGTTGGAGCCCGGTCTCGCCGGCGATCCGCGCCTCGTCACCCGCCGCCAGGCTCTCGCCGCCCAGCCGCACGTCCCCCCGCACCACGTGGACGTACACCTTCGGCGCGTCCGGTACCGCCGTGCGCTCTCCCCCGGCCAGCCGGCGCACATGGAGCAGCGCGCCGGCCTCCGGAAGGGCGTACGGGGTGGAATCGGCGATGCCCGGAACCGTCGTGTACGAGGGTTCGCCGCCCGGCTCCAGGGGTGCGAGCCACATCTGGAGGAACGCCAACGGCGCTTCTCCGTCGTTGCGTTCGACGTGCCGGACCCCGGACGCCGCGCTGAGGTGCTGCACGTCCCCGGGGCGTACGACGGTGGCGTGCCCGGCCGAGTCCCGGTGGGTCAGCTCGCCCTCCACGACCCAGGTGACGATCTCGGTGTGGCTGTGCGGGTGCTCCTCGAAGCCGGCCCCCGGGGCGAGGCGCTCCTCGTTGCAGGCCAGGATCGGGCCGAAGCGGAGGTTGTCGGGGTCGTAGAACGTACCGAAGGAGAAGGAGTGCCGGGACTCGATGCCGGCCGCCCCGTCCCCGCCCCTGAAGCGGTCGCCCGAGCGACGTACGGAAATCACCCGTCCACGGTAGCCCGCCCGCGCGGGACGGGGGCCGCGCCCGGGGCCGGCTACCCGGCGGTACGACCCGCCGCCCGCCCCGCCCCGTCGGGCACCCGTCCGGATAGGGCAGTCTTGTCCCCGTGCCCCGATCCGATCCTGAGCAGCCCGCTGCGAACGCCGCCCATCTCCATGCCGCGACCCTGAAGCGACTGGAGCAGTCCTCCGGCCGGCTGGCCGCGAACGCGATCGCCCGCATGGACGAGTCGCTGCCCTGGTACCGGGCGATGCCCCCGGAGAACCGCTCCTGGATCGGCCTGGTGGCCCAGGCCGGCATCGCCGCGTTCACCGAGTGGTTCCGGCATCCGGAGACCCCGCAGGCCATCTCGACCGATGTCTTCGGTACGGCTCCGCGCGAGCTGACACGGGCGATCACGCTGCGGCAGACCGTCGAGATGGTGCGCACGACGATCGAGGTCATGGAGGCGGCGATCGACGAAGTCGCCGCGCCCGGCGACGAGTCGGTGCTGCGCGAGGCGCTGCTCGTCTACGCGCGGGAGATCGCCTTCGCGACCGCCCAGGTGTACGCGCAGGCCGCCGAGGCCCGCGGCGCCTGGGACGCCCGCCTGGAATCGCTCGTGGTCAACGCGGTGCTGTCCGGGGAGGCCGACGAGGGCGCCGTGTCCCGGGCCGCCGCGCTCGGCTGGAACTCCCCCGAGCATGTGTGCGTGCTGCTCGGCACGGCTCCGGACGGCGACAGCGAGCTGACGGTGGAGGCGATCCGCCGGGCCGCCCGGCACGCGAAGCTCCAGGTCCTGACCGGGGTGCTGGGCAACCGCCTGGTCGTGATCGCGGGCGGCAGCGACAACCCGTTGCAGGTCGCGAAGGCGCTGATCGGCCCGTACGCGGCGGGTCCCGTCGTCGCCGGGCCCGTCGTGCCGGACCTGCTCGCGGCCACCCGGTCCGCGCAGGCGGCGGCCGCCGGGCTCAAGGCGTGCAGTGCCTGGCAGGACGCGCCGCGGCCCGTCCTCGCGGATGATCTTCTGCCGGAGCGCGCGATGGCGGGCGACCCGGCCGCGCGGGACCAGTTGGTGGAGGAGATCTACAGACCGCTCGAAGAAGCGGGTTCGGCCCTCCTGGAGACGCTGAGTGTGTATCTGGAACAGGCGAGCAGCCTCGAAGGAGCCGCCAGGATGCTCTTCGTCCACCCCAACACCGTGCGCTACCGGCTCCGACGTGTGACAGACGTCACCGGATGGTCGCCGTCCGATGTGCGTTCGGCATTCACCCTGCGAATCGCCCTGATCCTCGGGCGTCTGGCCGACAGGGATCTCCAGTCCTAGACTTTTGTGGGACATCAACAATTCCCCCTACGGTTCTTCGTCCCTGTCCCCACGGGCGTTCAGGACCGTTCACAAGAGAGAGTGTGAGGGTGCTCGTACTCGTCGCTCCCGGCCAAGGCGCTCAGACGCCCGGCTTCCTGACTCCCTGGCTCGACCTCCCCGGTGCCACCGACCGCATCGCGGCCTGGTCCGACGCCATCGGGCTCGACCTTGCCCACTACGGCACCAAGGCCGACGCGGAGGAGATCCGTGACACCGCGGTGGCTCAGCCGCTGCTGGTCGCCGCGGGCCTGCTCTCCGCCGCAGCGCTCGACGCTTCACCGGCTGTCGTCGCAGGTCACAGCGTGGGCGAAATCACCGCAGCCGCTCTCGCCGGAGTGATCGGCGACGAGGACGCGCTGCGTTTCGTGCGGACCCGGGGGCTCGGCATGGCCGAGGCCGCGGCGGTCACCGAGACCGGCATGGCCGCACTGCTCGGTGGCGACCCCGAGGTCACCACGGCGCACCTGGAGAAGCTCGGTCTGACACCGGCGAACGTCAACGGGGGCGGCCAGATCGTCGCCGCCGGCACCGCCGCGCAGATCGCCGCGCTCGCCGAGGACATGCCCGAGGGCGTGCGCCGCGTGGTCCCGCTCAAGGTCGCCGGCGCGTTCCACACGCACCACATGGCTCCGGCTGTCGAGCGCCTCCGTGAGGCCGCCACGGCCCTGGAGGTCTCCGACCCGACCGTGACGTATGTCTCGAACGCCGACGGGAAGACCGTCGCCACCGGCACGGAGGTCATGTCCCGGCTGGTCGGCCAGGTCGCCAACCCGGTCCGCTGGGACCTGTGCATGGAGACGTTCCAGGCGCTGGGCGTCACCGCGCTCATCGAGGCCTGCCCCGGCGGCACGCTGACCGGTCTGGCCAAGCGCGCCCTGCCCGGCGTCAAGACCCTCGCGCTCAAGACCCCCGACGACCTCGACGCGGCCCGCGCGCTCATCGCTGAGCACGCGGGCGCCTAAGGAGCCCGAGAGCATGTCGAAGATCAAGCCCAGCCAGGGCGCCCCGTACGCACGGATCATGGGTGTCGGCGGCTACCGCCCGACCCGTGTCGTGCCCAACGAGGTGATCCTCGAGACGATCGACTCGTCCGACGAGTGGATCCGCTCCCGCTCCGGCATCGCCACCCGCCACTGGGCCTCCGAGGAGGAGACCGTGGCCGCGATGTCCGTCGAGGCGTCCGGCAAGGCCATCGCCGACGCCGGGATCACGCCGGAGCAGATCGGCGCGGTCATCGTGTCGACCGTCTCGCACTTCAAGCAGACCCCGGCCATCGCGACCGAGATCGCCCACAAGGTCGGTGCGGGCAAGCCCGCCGCCTTCGACATCTCGGCCGGCTGCGCGGGCTTCGGCTACGGCCTGACGCTCGCCAAGGGCATGATCGTCGAGGGCTCGGCGGAGTACGTGCTCGTCATCGGCGTGGAGCGGCTGAGCGACCTCACCGACCTGAGCGACCGCGCGACGGCGTTCCTGTTCGGCGACGGCGCCGGCGCCGTCATCGTCGGTCCGTCCAAGGTGCCCGCCATAGGCCCTACGGTCTGGGGCTCCGAGGGCGACAAGTCCGAGACGATCAAGCAGACCGTGGCGTGGGACACCTTCCACGCCGACCGGCCGGAGAAGTTCCCCGCCATCACCCAGGAGGGCCAGGCGGTCTTCCGCTGGGCCGTCTTCGAGATGGCGAAGGTCGCCCAGCAGGCGCTGGACGCGGCCGGGATCGCCCCGGAAGACCTGGACGTCTTCATCCCGCACCAGGCCAACATGCGGATCATCGACTCGATGGTGAAGACCCTGAAGCTGCCGGAGCACGTCACGGTCGCCCGTGACGTGGAGACCACCGGCAACACCTCCGCCGCCTCGATTCCGCTCGCAATGGAGCGGCTCCTGGCGACCGGTCAGGCGAAGAGCGGCGACACCGCGCTCGTCATCGGCTTCGGGGCGGGTCTCGTCTACGCCGCGACGGTCGTTACCCTCCCCTAGGCACACCGGGTCTTTTCGCCCGGACGCCCGAACCCAGCAGATATACACCGAAGGAGCGCCGACATGGCCGCCACGCAGGAAGAGATCGTCACCGGTCTCGCCGAGATCGTCAATGAGATCGCCGGTATCCCGGTCGAGGACGTCCAGCTGGACAAGTCCTTCACCGACGACCTGGACGTCGACTCGCTGTCCATGGTCGAGGTCGTCGTCGCCGCCGAGGAGCGCTTCGACGTCAAGATCCCCGACGAGGACGTCAAGAACCTCAAGACGGTCGGCGACGCCGCTGACTACATCCTCAAGCACCAGGGCTGATCCCAGCCCGCTGTGTCGCCACCCGGCGGTGGCGCCGCTGATTCACGACCCTCTACACGTGGAGAAGATTTTCCAGTGAACTCGACCAATCGCACCGTGGTCGTCACCGGTATCGGCGCAACCACTCCGCTGGGTGGCGATTCCGCATCAACCTGGGAAGGTCTGATGGCCGGCCGTTCCGGCGTCAAGCCTCTTGAGGGCGAACGTTTCGCCGACCTCCCCGTCAGGATCGCGGCCCTCGCGGCCGTCGACCCGGGCGACGTCCTGCCCCGCCCGCTCGCCCGCAAGCTGGACCGCTCGGCGCAGTTCGCGCTGATCGCGTCCCGTGAGGCGTGGGCGGACGCGGGCTTCACCGGCCCCGCCGGTGAGGACGACAAGATCCGCCCCGAGCGCCTGGGCTCGGTCATCGCCTCCGGCATCGGCGGCGTGATCACCCTGCTCGACCAGTACGACGTGCTGAAGGAGAAGGGCGTACGCCGCGTCTCCCCGCACACCGTGCCCATGCTCATGCCCAACGGCCCGGCCGCGAACGTCGGGATCGAGGTGAACGCCCAGGCGGGCGTGCACACCCCGGTCTCCGCGTGCGCCTCGGGCGCCGAGGCCATCGGCTACGCCGTCGAGATGATCCGCACCGGCCGTGCCGACGTGGTCCTCGCCGGCGGCACCGAGGCGGCGATCCACCCGCTGCCGATCGCCGCGTTCGCCAACATGATGGCGATGTCCAAGAGCAACGACGAGCCCGAGAAGGCCTCGCGTCCGTACGACACGGCCCGCGACGGCTTCGTCCTCGGCGAGGGCGCCGGCGTCGTCGTCCTGGAGTCCGCGGAGCACGCCGCCGCGCGTGGCGCCCGGGTCTACTGCGAGGTGCTGGGCCAGGGCCTGTCCGCCGACGCCCACCACATCGCCCAGCCCGAGCCGACCGGGCGCGGCATCGCCGCGGCCATGCAGAACCTGCTGGACCAGACGGACCTCAAGCCGTCCGAGGTCGTGCACCTCAACGCCCACGCGACGTCCACCCCCCAGGGCGACATCGCGGAGCTGAGGGCGCTGCGCAAGATTTTGGGCGACGACCTGGACCATGTCGCGATCTCCGCGACGAAGTCGATGACGGGTCACCTGCTCGGTGGCGCGGGCGGTATCGAGACCGTGGCGACGGTCCTCGCCCTGCACCACCGGACGGCTCCGCCGACCATCAACGTCGACCACCTCGACGAGTCGGTGGAGGCGGACATCGTGCGCGACGCGCCGCGACCGCTGCCGGAGGGCCCGATCGCGGCCATCAACAACTCGTTCGGCTTCGGCGGCCACAACGTGGTGCTGGCGTTCCGCAGCGTGTGATCGTTCGACGGCCGTACGCGTGAAGCCCGCTTCCCCGGTGAGGGGAGGCGGGCTTCAGGCGTCACACGGCCCCTTTCGCGGTGCCCGCCCAGGCCGTGCGCGTCGGGCGCCTTGTCCGAGGCGGTGGCCGCGTCCGGGACGGTGGAGCCTCGCGGTGTCGCGACGGCTTCCGCGGACCCGGACCTCGCCAGCCACAGCCCGGTGAACACGGCGGTGGCCGGGGTGACGGCGCCGGCCGCGGTGAAGGCGCTGTCAACAAACGCAAGCGTCAGCTGCGTTAAGGTGGAGGCATGGACGAGCGACAGACAGCCCGGCGGCCCGGCGGGCGGAGCGCCCGCGTCGGCGCACAGGTGCACCAGGCCGTCACCGAGCTGATCGGCGAGCGCGGGTACGGCAACTTCACCGTCGGCGAGGTCGCGGCCCGCGCGGGCGTGGCGGACAGCAGCATCTACCGCCGGTGGGGCAGCCTGGAACCCCTGCTCACCGACGTGGTGCTCACCCGGCTCAACGCGCGCTCGCCGATGCCCGACACCGGGAGCCTGGCCGGCGACCTGCGCACGTACGCGGCCCAAGTGGCCCGCGAGATCACCGGACCCGACGGTCCGGCGGTACTGCACCTGGCCTTCGCCCTCTCGGGCAGCGGCCGGCGGGGCGCGGAGGCCGGCGCCGCCCTCCGCGCGGAACGCACCCGGCAACTGCAGTCGATGCTCGACCGCGCCCGCGACCGCGGCGAGCCCGCACCCGACGCGCTCGACGTGCTGGACCACATCCTGGCCCCGATGTACATCCGCGTCCTGTTCGGCATGGTCCCGCTCGGCCCGGACTACGTCGACGGGCTGGTCGACCGCTTGCTGTGAACCAGGACCTCGACCGCTGCCGGCCGGCCAGGGCCTCTCGTCCGGATCACGCCGGGCTCGCGGGGCCCCGCTCCCCGATCCGGCCTGATCCGAACGAGAGGCCCTACACCACCTGGTGCAGCCACCGCACGGGCGCACCCTCGCCCGCGTGACGGAAGGGTTCCAGCTCGTCGTCCCACGGCTTGCCGAGGAGCTTGGCGATCTCCCCCTCCAGGTCCGTCTCCCCGCTCAGCGAACGGGCCAGCGCGGCCCGCAGCCGGTCCTCGGGGACCAGGATGTCGCCGTGCATGCCGGTGACGGCGTGGAAGATGCCGAGTCCGGGCGTGGAGCTGTAGCGCTCACCCTCCGCGGCCGGCGTCGGTTCCGCGGTCACCTCGAAGCGGAGCAGGTCCCAGCCGCGCAGCGCGGAGGCCAGTTTCGACGCCGTGCCCGGACGGGCCTGCCAGGAGAATTCGGAGCGCCAGGTGCCGGGCGCGGCCGGCTGCCTGATCCAGTCGAGCTGGACCCGCACGCCGAGCACGCCCCCCACCGCCCATTCGACGTGGGGACAGAGCGCGCGCGGGGCTGAGTGGACGTACAGGACTCCACGTGTCGTCACCGGGACCTCCAGTGTGGGACGAGGTGCGCCTTCCCCAGCGGCCTCGCGCCCGTACCAGCTCTCACCGGCCGGCTTCCCGAGGCTGTCATCAGTAAACAGTATCGGGAGTTAATGTCCGGATAAGGGAGGGTATGTGACGTGATGTGATGTTCGAGAGCCACCCGAGTGGAGCCGGGCGGCCGGGAGGGCCACTGGTTCGACGGGGAAAAGCTACCGTGCTGCGGCGTCCGAGGTGTGACGTACCGTCGGTCCTGGGCCCATGATTCGCTCCGCATTCACCCGGCAGGGCGCTCGGCCCTGCCGACCGCTGCCACGAGGGCATGCCGGGGGCAAGGGACAGGAGGGACGAGGACATGCCGGACCGTTCCGTACGGCACCGCTCGCGCACCGCTCTGAGCGCGCTGGCCGCCGCGACGTGCCTCGGCACGGCCCTCCTCACGGGCTGTGACGCGGGAACCGACGGGACGACGAAGGGCGCGACGGCCGACGGGGGCCGACGGCCCGCGGCCGCGCCGCTGTGGGACCGCAGTCCGGAGTCGGTCGCCGCGGTCGGGGATTCGATCACCCGCGGTTTCGACGCCTGTTCGGTGCTGGCCGACTGCCCCGAGGCCTCCTGGTCGACCGGCACGAACAGCACGGTGCGCAGCCTGGCGGTACGCCTCCTCGGCCCGTCGGGCGCGGCCGCCCGCAGCTGGAACCACGCAGAGACGGGTGCCCGGATCGCCCAGTTGCCGGAGCAGATGGCGCTGGCCGCGCGGGAGGACCCGGAGCTGGTGACGGTGATGATCGGCGCCAACGACGCCTGCCGGGACTCGGTGCGGCTCATGACACCCGTGGCGGACTTCCGGGCGTCGTTCGAGGCGTCGATGCGTCAGTTGCGCAGCGCGGCTCCGAAGGCACAGGTGTACGTGTCGAGCGTGCCCGACCTCAAGCGGCTCTGGTCGACGGGCCGGGGCAATCAGCTGGGCAAGCAGATCTGGAAGCTGGGCATCTGCAAGTCGATGCTGGGCGACGCGGACGACATGGGCGCCTCGGCGGTGGCCCGGCGCTCTGCGGTGCAGGACCGCGTCGTCGCGTACAACGAGGTGCTGCGCGAGGTCTGCGCGAAGGACCAGCGCTGCCGTTACGACGGCGGGGCCGTGTTCGAGTACCGGTTCACCGGCAAGCAGCTCAGCCCGTGGGACTGGTTCCACCCGGGGCTCAACGGGCAGGCCCGGCTGGCGGAGATCGCCTACCGCAACGTCACCGCGGCGCGGCCTCCCGCGTGACCCGGTCACCCCACGGGCTAGAGTTTCCGATCATGGACACGGGTTCGAACACGGTGATACGCACGGAGCACTTCGGCACCCTCGGGGACGGCACCGCCGTGGACCGGTGGACGCTCGAACGCGAGGGCACGCGGGCGCGGGTGCTGACGTACGGGGCCACCGTGCAGTCGGTCGAGGTGCCGGACCGCGACGGCACGCGCGGAGCGGTGGCGCTCGGACTGCCCGATCTCGCTTCGTACGTCCAGTACACCGGGCCCTACTTCGGCGCACTGGTCGGGCGGTACGCCAACCGGATCGGCGGGGCCTCCTTCGCGCTCGACGGGACGACCCACCACGTCACGCGCAACGAGGGCCGCAACCATGTGCACGGCGGGGCCGTCGGCTTCGACAAGCGCGTGTGGGACGCCCGCGAGGTCGCGGACGGGGTGGAGCTGTCCCTCGTCTCGGCGGACGGCGAGGAGGGCTTCCCCGGGCGGATGGAGGTCTCGGTGGCCTACACGCTGGACGGGGACGGGGCGCTGCGGATCGCGTACCGGGCGACGACGGACGCGCCGACCGTGCTGAACCTGACCAACCACACGTACTGGAACCTGGCGGGCGCCGACTCCGGCAGCGCCCTGGGCCAGCGCCTGCGGATCGCGGCCGGCCGGATCACTCCGGCCGACGCGGAGTCGCTGCCGACGGGTGAGTTCCTGCCGGTGGAGGGGACCCGGTTCGACTTCCGGGAGCCGCGGCCGGTCTCGAAGGAGTACGACCACAACTTCGTGCTGGACGAGGGCGTGCCGGGCCCGGTCGCCGAGTTGTACGACGAGGCGTCGGGGCGCGTCCTGACCGTCACGACGACGGAGCCGGGCATGCAGCTGTACACGGCGGACCACTTCGAAGGCCGGCCGTTCGGCCCGTGTGCCGGGATCGCCCTGGAGACGCAGCACTTCCCGGACTCGCCGAACCGGCCGGAGTTCCCCAGCACGGTGCTGCGGCCGGGCGAGGAGTTCGCGTCGACGACGGTGTACGGATTCTCGGTGCGCTGAAGCGGGGCGCGAAGGCGGCGTGAAGGCGGCGCGAAGGCGGCGCTGACCTGGGGGAACGCGGTACTACAAGATCGTTGAGCAGCACGTGCGGGTGATTCCCGGATGATCTACGCGCGTTCGCGCAGTGCGCCCCTTCCCGCGCCCCCCAGGGTGGCCGCATGACTACCCCCTCTGCCGAACCGGCGTCCGCCCTGCCCTCCCGGCGCACCCTGATCGCCGGCGCCGCCGCGGGCGCCGCCGCCCTCGCCTCCGCCGTGGCCCCGGCGGAGGCCGCCGCGACCGCCTCCCTCGCGGCCCCCGCCGCCGCCCCCGGCTCCGACTGGGACGCGTGCCTGACCGTCGCCCGCGCCATCCTCGTGCGCGACGAGCAGGACCGGTCGCTGGTGCCGCACTACCGTGAGGTCCTGCTGACCAAGGGCCTGCCGCGCAGCCGCAGGGCCGCCAAGAAGGTGCTGATCATCGGGGCGGGTCCGGCCGGGCTCACCGCCGCCCATCTGCTGCACGAGGCCGGGCACACGGTCACCGTGATCGAGGCCAACGGCAACCGGGTCGGCGGCCGGATCAAGACCTTCCGCAACGGCGGCCACGAGAAGGCGAAGTCACCCTTCTCCGACCCGAAGCAGTACGCCGAGGCGGGGGCGATGCGCATCCCCGACAGCCACCCGCTCGTCACCGGGCTCATGGACGGCCTCGGTCTGAAGCGTCGCCGTTTCCACCTCGTCGACGTCGACGGCACCGGAAAGCCCGTCAACCACACCTGGATCCACGTCAACGGCATCCGCGTCCGCAAGGCGGACTACGCGAAGAGGCCGCAGGCAGTCAACCGGTCCTTCGGGGTTCCCGCCGCGTTCGAGGACAAGACCGCGTCGGCCATCGTGCGGGAGGCCTTCGCCCCGGTGCGGACGGAGTTCGAGGGCAAGGAGGGCACGGAACTCGTCGAGGGCTGGGCCCGGGTCATCCAGCGGTACGGCCACTGGTCGATGTTCCGCTTCCTGACCGAGGCGGCGAAGCTCGACGAGCGCACCATCGACCTCATCGGCACCGTGGAGAACCTCACGTCGCGGCTCCCCCTCGCCTTCGTCCACAGCTTCATCGGGGCCTCCCTGATCAGCCCGGACACCGCGTTCTACGAGCTGCCGGACGGCACGGCGACGCTGGCCGACGCCCTGTACGCCCGGGTCGAGGGCCTGGTGCGGCTGGATCGCAGGGCCGCCAGGATCAGCCACTCGAAGGCCGGCGTGAGCGTCGAGACGGTGTCGGAGGGCCGGGACGGCACGGTGGTGCGCGAGACCTTCACCGGCGACCGCGCGATCGTCACCGTGCCGTTCTCCGGTCTGCGGCACATCCCGGTCACGCCCGCCCTCTCGTACGGCAAGCGGCGCGCGATCACCGAGGTCCACTACGACACGGCGACCAAGGTGCTGCTCGAATTCAGCCGCCGCTGGTGGGAGTTCGAGGAGAAGGACTGGAAGGCGGAGCTGGAGAGGGTCAGGCCCGGCCTGTACGACGCGTACCGGCTCGGGAAGGCGCCGGCCGACGGCTCACTGCTGGGCGCCCACCCCTCCGTACCGTCCGGACACATCCCGCCCAACCAGCGCGTGCACTACGCCGCGTACCGCGCGACCGCGCGCAACCAGCCCGAGGCGGCCCATGTCGTCGGGGGCGGATCGGTCACCGACAACGCCAACCGCTTCATGTACCAGCCCTCGCACCCGGTCGCCGGAAGCAGGGGCGGGGTCCTCCTCGCCTCGTACAGCTGGGCCGACGACGCCCTGAAGTGGGACTCGCTGGACGACGACGAGCGCTACCCGCACGCCCTCGGCGGGGTCCAGGACGTCTACGGGCAGCGCGTCGAGGTCTTCTACACGGGGGCCGGCGCCACCCAGTCGTGGATGCGTGACCCGTACGCGTACGGCGAGGCGGCCGTCCTGCTGCCCGGCCAGCACACCGAACTCCTCGCCCACGTGCGCTCCGTCGAGGGCCCCTTGCACTTCGCGGGCTGCCACACGTCCGTCAAGCCCGCGTGGATCGAGGGGGCGTTGGAGTCCGCCGTCCGCACCGCGCTGGAGGTGCACGGGAGCTGATTCAGGACCGCGGGGGCGGCACCGCCCCCGCGTTCTCCTCGCCCATCAGGCCGCGCGCCAGCAGCGTCGCGCCCGCGACGGCCCCCGGCATCAGGAAGACGGCGACGAACGGGACCAGGAAGGCGAGTCCCAGCGGGACGCCGAAGCCGAGGACCAGCAGCCGGCGGCCGCGCAGCAGGACGAGCCGGTCCTTCAGAACCATGCCGCGGCGCTGGAGCGCCACGGAGGTGAGCTCCTCGGCGAGGAAGTACCCCGTGACGCAGAAGCCGAGGAGCGGGACGACGGTCTGCCCGGCCACGGGCACGAATCCGAGGGCGAAGAGCAGCACGGCGTACAGCGCGACGCGCACCAGGACGCGCACGCTGTCGCGGGCGGAGATCCACAGCTCCCGCCAGAGCGGCAGCCCCGACACGGGGACCTTGCCGCCCTCGGCGCGGTCCACCTCCTCGGAGAGGGACTCGTAGAAGGGCTGCCCGACGAGCAGGGTCACGGCGGTGAACGTGATGACGGCGAGGAAGAGGCCGAAGCCGAAGACCAGCACGGTCAGGGTGGTGCGGAGCAGCCCGAGCCAGGGCGAGGACCAGCCGTCGGCGAACGGGGTCGCCCACCGCGCCAGGTCGTCGGCCCCGTAGCCGAGACCGACGAGGGCGCCCGCGTACAGGAGGAGGGTGATCAGGCCGGGCAGCAGCCCGAGGCCGAACCACCGTCCGTGCCCGACGACCCAGCGCTGGCCCTTGATCAGATAGCCGAAGCCCGCCCCGAGATCACGCATGGCGTCAGCGTAACGGGGCCGGGGGCGGGCTCCTGCGCCGGGATCAGCGCGTACCGGCGCAGATCGCCGCAGATCAGACCAGGCGGATCATGTTCCAGGACATCGGCTCCAGCGTGGCCCGCAGCACTCCCCCGTCGAGCACCGTGCCCCGCGCCGGGTGCGGGGCGACCCGCTCGGGCTCGGTGAGGGTGTTGCGGGCGTCCGGGTCCGCGTCGGCGAGGACCTGGTGTTCGGCGACCTCCGTCAGGCCGAGGCCGCGCAGGGCGACTTCGAGCGGGAGGGCCGTGTCCTGGCCGCGGTTGACCGCGAAGACGGTGACGGCGCCGGTCTCCGGGTCGCGGACGGCGGTGGCGTGGAGCAGGTCCGTCTCGCCGTACTTGGCCGTTCCGTACGTGGGCGAGTCCACGCGCACGTCCAGGACCTGGCCGCGGCCGTGCTGTGCGGCCTGGGCGAACGGGAAGAACGTGGTCTGCCGCCAGGCCGGTCCGCCGGGCTCGGTCATGATCGGGGCGATGACGTTGACCAGCTGGGCCAGGCAGGCCACGGTCACCCGGTCGGCGTGGCGCAGCAGGGCGATGAGCAGGGTGCCGAAGACGACGGCGTCGGTGACGGAGTAGTTGTCCTCCAGCAGACGGGGCGCCTCGGGCCAGTCGAGGGGGTTCTCCTCGGCCTCCTGCTGGCTGCGGGAGAGGTACCAGACGTTCCACTCGTCGAAGGAGAGGTTGATCTTCTTCGTGGACTTCAGCCGCGCCCCGACGTGGTCGCAGGTGGCGACGACGTCCTCGATGAAGGACTCCATGTCCACGGCGGAGGCCAGGAACGAGTCCCGGTCGCCTTCGAGTTCCTCGTAGTAGGCGTGCAGCGAGACGTAGTCGACGAGGTCGTAGGTCTCGGCGAGGACCGTCGCCTCCCAGGCGGCGAAGGTGGGCATGGACCGGCCTGAGGAGCCGCAGGCGACGAGTTCGACGGACGGGTCGATCTGCCGCATCGCGCGGGCCGTCTCGGCGGCGATCCGGCCGTACTCCTCGGCGGTCTTGTGGCCGGTCTGCCAGGGGCCGTCCATCTCGTTGCCCAGGCACCACAGCTTGATGCCGAAGGGGTCCTTGTCTCCGTGCGCGATGCGGCGCTCGGAGAGTTCGGTGCCGGCCGGGTGGTTGGCGTACTCCTGGAGTTCGATGGCCTCCTGGACGCCCCGGGTGCCGAGGTTGACGGCCATCATCGGCTCGGCCTGCGGGCCTATCTTCTTGCAGAAGGCGATGAACTCGGAGAGGCCGAAGCGGTTCGTCTCGGTGGAGCGCCAGGCGAGGTCGAGGCGGCGCGGCCGCTCGTCGGCGGGGCCGACGCTGTCCTCCCAGCGGTAGCCGGAGACGAAGTTGCCGCCGGGGTAGCGGATGGCGGTGACGCCGAGCTCACGGATCAGTTCCAGGACGTCCGTACGGAGTCCCGCCTCGTCGGCGCTGGGGTGGCCGGGCTCGTAGATGCCGTCGTAGACGCAGCGGCCGAGGTGTTCCACGAACGAGCCGAAGAGGCGGGGGTCGACATCGCCGACCGTGAACGCGGGGTCGAGGGTGAAGCGGGCGGTGCGGGTCATGACTTCCTTCTGGGGGTCGGGACGGAGGTCGCGGCGGGTCACTGTCCGGCCAGCCCCGTGTGGGCGACGCCGCTGACGATCTGGCGCTGGAAGAAGACGAACACGATGATCAGCGGCAGCCCGGCCATCAGTCCACCGGCCATGAGCTGGGCCCACTGGATGCCGTAGGAGTTCATGACGGTCGCGATGCCGTTCGGCATGGTCATCAGGTCGGGGTTGTTGGTCACCATGTACGGCCACAGGAAGTTGTTCCAGGACGCGATGAAGGTGAAGATGCCGACGGCGGACAGGGAGGGGCGGGACAGCGGCACGATGATGGTGAAGAAGACCCGCCAGCGCCCGGCCCCGTCGATGTACGCGGCCTCCTCCAGCTCCCTCGGGATGCCCTGGAAGAACTTGTAGAGGATGTAGACCATCGCGGCGGGCGCGCACTGCGGAAGGATCATGCCCCAGTAGGTGTCGACCATGCCCATCGCCTGGACCGTGGTGAACAGCGGGACGCCGAGTACGGCGGGCGAGACCATCAGGCCCGCCATCACCACGCCCATCAGGAACGCCTTGCCCCGGAACTCGGTGCGGGCGAAGCCGTATCCGGCGAGTGCGCCGACCAGCAGCACCACCGCGGTCACGCACACCGAGACGACGAGCGAGTTCACGAACCAGTTGGTGATGTTGCCGGTCTCGAAGAGCGCCTGCCACGCCTGGCCCGTCCAGTCCTCCGGCAGCCAGTGCGTCGGCACCTCGACGGCCTCGGTCTCCGACTTGAGGGACGTGAACAGCGCCCAGGCGAGCGGTGCCAGGAAGACGGCCGCGACGGCGGCGCCGATGAGGGTGAGCACGATCTGGCTCGGTGTCCAGGGCGTGCGGGTAGGGGACTTGACGGCTGTCTGTGCGGCGTCGGTGGTCATCGGCCGCCCTCCTCACGGTTGCGCAGCAGCCACATCCGCGCGAGGGCGACGGCCGCGATGATCACGAAGAAGATGATGGAGATGGCCGAGGCGTAGCCCACGCGGTAGCTGGTGAAGCCCTGTTCGAGCGTGTACTGCACGAAGGTGCGGGTCGAGCCCTCGGGACCCGGGCCGAAGTCCTGCATCACGACGGCCTGGTCGAAGACCTGGAGCGAGGCGAGGATCTGCAGCGCGATCACGAGACCCGTGATGTTGCGCAGCATGGGCAGCGTGATGTGGATCATGCGGTGCCAGGCGTTCGCCCCGTCCAGCTCGGCGGCCTCGTAGAGATGTGCGGGGATGCCCTGGAGTGCGGCGAGGTAGAGCAGGAAGCTGAAGCCGACCGTCCACCACAGGGTGGTGATGACGATGGCGAGCATCGCGTACGACGTGTCGGTCAGCCACGGCGTCTCCAGGCCGAAGACGTGATTGACCATGCCCGTGCCGGGGTTGAACAGCCACTGCCACAGGTTGCCCGCGACGGTCGACGGCAGCAGGAACGGGATGAAGAAGCACAGACGCCACAGCCACTGTCCGCGCTCGATGTGGTGGGCGAGCATGGCGAGGAGGAAGGCGAGAACGGTGATGCACGGCACGACGAGCAGCGTGAAGTAGGCGCTGTGTCCGAGCGCGTCCCACATCAACTGGTCGTGCAGGGCTTCGCGGTAGTTGTCGAGGCCGATGAAGCCCGCGCCGTCGCCGGAGATGTTGGCGTCCGTGAAGCTGAGGTAGATGCCCCGCAGGAGCGGCCAGATCACGAAGAGCGCGAACAGGGTGAGGAACGGGGCGACGAACCAGCCGCCGTGCTGGAAGCCCTGCTTGCGGCGGACCGTGGCGCTGTCGGCGGCGGCCCTCGCGTGGGCGGGCGCGAGGAGGGTCTGGGGGCTGGTCGTCGTCATACGGCCGCACCTCCCTGCGCTGCGGTCCTGCCGTCCATGGGGTTCTTCATGGCGAGGAGTTCGGTGAGCGTGCTCTTCATACGGCGGGCGGCTGCCTCCGGCTTGACGGAGCCCAGCATGGAGGACGCGGCGATCGGCCCCACGCGCTGGGCGAGGATGCCGGTGGAACCCGCGAACCACACCTTCGGCTCGGTGGCCTGGTGGTCCATCGCCCCGGCGTACTCGTTCTGCGGTTCGAGTTGCTTGTACGCGGCCGTCGACAGCGTCGGGGTGTAGGCGGGGATGTGTCCGCCGGCGGCCCACTGCTGTGCGTGCCTGACGACGTAGGCGGCGAGCCGGTGGGCGGCGTCGTTGGCGTCGCCGCCACGGGCGGACTGGTGCGGCAGGACGAAGGAGTGCGATTCGGCGTGGGTGGCCTGCTTGCCGAAGACGGGGGGCAGCGGCGTCGCGCCGTACTCGATCTTCGCCCCGGAGAACACCGGCACCGACCAGTTGCCCTCCCAGCAGAACGGGGAGCCGTTGATGAACTGTTCGGCCCCGGCGCCTCCCGCGTAGCCCGGGTCGGAGTACCCGTCGGTGATGTGCCGGCGCATGAACTCCAGGACCTGGGTGGCCTTGTCGGTGTCGAAGGTGACGTCGGAGTGGGCGGCGTCGAACCAGGTGCCGCCGAGCTGGGTGTAGAAGGCGACGAAGAACCACCACTGGAAGTTCTGGTCGTTGGCCCACAGGCCGATGGTCTGCAACCCCTTCTTCGTGGCCCTCTTGGCCTTCTTGAGCACGTCGAACCACTCGTCGGTGGACGTGACCGGCACGATCCGCCCGTCGTCGCCGAGCAGGCCGGCCTTCTTCAGGACGTCCTTGCGGTAGAAGCAGAGCTGGACGTGGATGTCGAGCGGGAGCGCGTAGAGCTTGCCGTCGATGACGGCGCGCTTCCAGAGCGCGGGGCTGAAGTCGGCCTCCTTCACGCCGTACTCGGCGAGCAGGCCGACGTCCCAGGGGTCCAGGAGGCGGCCGGGCGAGAACCCGGTGACGCGGCCCAGGTGCATGACGCCGAGATCCGGTGCGCGGTTGCCCGCCGCCGCCATGGCGAGCTTGGTGTAGAAGGGGCTGCCCCACTGGAGGGTCGAATCCTTCACGTCGATGCCGGGGTTGTCCCGGCGGAAGGCGTCCAGCATCGCGATCATGTTGTAGCCGTCGCCGCCGCTGAAGAGGTTCCAGTAACGGACCCGGGTGGCGGCACTCGACGCGAGGGCGTCCGCGCCGCTTCCCAGCGCCGCGAAGCCGAAGCTGCCGGCGACGGCCGCACCGCCCAGCCCGGTGATCAGTTGCCTGCGATTCAGGCCAGGTCGTCCCATGCCCGCCCTCACTGTTCGACATATCGAATACTGCCCGCAAGTTCGAACGGACCGTAAAATCGAAGCGCTTCCGCGTCAATGGGTCGCGCAAGAATTCCGAACAATGTCCGGGATATCGAACTCATCGGACGAGGGTGCCGGAGGCGCATGCCGGACACGTCGCACGGAACGTCCGAGGGCCGCACCCGCGCGGGGCGCCGTGGGTGACAGCGTCCGATGTGCGGGTGCGGCCCTCGGCCGCGTACGGGGTTCGGAGGTGCGGGCGGTCAGACGACCGAGAGCGCCACCTTGATGTTGCCGCGCGTGGCGTTCGAGTACGGGCACACCTGGTGCGCCTTCTCGATGAGCGCCTGCGCGGTCGCCGGGTCGACGTTCGGGATGGTCGCGCTGATCGCGACCTCCAGACCGAAGCCACCCGCCTCGGTCTTGCCGATGGAGACCGCGGCGGTGACCGTGGAGCCGGAGATGTCGGCCTTCTCCTGGCGGGCCACGACGCCCAGCGCGCCCTGGAAGCACGCGCTGTATCCGGCCGCGAAGAGCTGCTCCGGGTTGGTGCCCGCGCCGCTCCCGCCCATTTCCTTCGGCGGGTTGACGACCACGTCGAGCTTGCCGTCGTCCGAGGAGACCCGGCCGTCACGGCCGTTTTCCGCGGTGGCCACGGCGGTGTACGCGACGGCTATGTCCTGCATGCTCATACTGAGGATTCCTCCTGCTGATGCGCCGCGACTCGCGCCCACGATCGCGACGGCCTGGGACGAGCCTAACGGGTGCCCGGAGCGGCGGTTCAGCCGAGGGAGACGATCATCTTCCCGGTGTTCTCGCCGCGGAGCAGGCCGAGGAACGCCTCGAAGCCGTTCTCGATGCCCTCGACGACCGTCTCGCGGTACTTCAGCTCGCCCGAGGACAGCCAGCTGGCCACCTCCTGGACGAACTGCCCCTGGAGATCGGCGTGGTCGCCGACGAGCATGCCCTGCAGGCGCAGCCGCTTGCCGATGACGAGCGCGAGGTTGCGCGGGGCGGGGGTGGGCTCGGTCGCGTTGTACTGGGCGATCATGCCGCAGATGGTCGCGCGGCCGTGCACGTTGAACGAGGAGATCGCCGCTTCGAGGTGCTCGCCGCCGACGTTGTCGAAGTAGACGTCGATCCCGTCCGGAGCCGCCTCGCGCAGCTGCTGGGCCACGGGGCCGTTCTTGTAGTTGAAGGCGGCGTCGAAGCCGTACTCCTCGACGAGCAGCTTGACCTTCTCGTCGGAGCCGGCGGAGCCGATGACGCGCGAGGCGCCCTTGAGCTTCGCCATCTGGCCCACCTGGCTGCCGACCGCACCGGCGGCGCCGGAGACGAAGACGGCGTCGCCCTCCTTGAAGGAGGCCACGTCGAACAGGCCCGCGTAGGCGGTGAGCCCCGTCATGCCCAGCACGCCGAGGTAGGCGGACAGCGGGGCGAGGGAGGCGTCGACCTTCACCGCGTGCTTGGCGGGGACGTCGGCGTACTCGCGCCAGCCGAGACCGTGCAGGACGTGGTCTCCGACCGCGAAGCCCTCGGCGTTGGACGCGACGACCTCGCCGACCGCGCCCCCCTCCATCGGGTGGTCGAGCTTGAACGGCGGGGTGTACGACTTCACGTCGTTCATGCGGCCCCGCATGTACGGGTCGACCGAGAAGTGCAGGTTGCGGACGAGGACCCGGCCCTCGGCCGGGGCGCTGACCGGTGCCTCACGCAGTGCGAAGTCCTCGGCCTTCGGCCAGCCGTGCGGGCGGGCTACGAGGTGCCATTCACGGCTGGACGTGGGAAGAGCTGCAGACATGGGCTCGGTGTCTCCTCGATGTCTAGGAAGTGCGGGAAGTCCCGCCGGGGCGAGAATGCTTCATGATGTGAAACAACCATGCTCCTGGATATTTCATGTTGTCAAGTAACCGGGTATCCTGGGTGTCATGGCCACCACTCGTACGGACCCGCTGACCCTCGAAGTCGTCGAGCTGATCGGCGCGGTCGTGGCGCGCTACTACGAGGAGTACGAGCAGGCCGCGGCCGCCCACAGCCTCACCGGCGCCCAGGCCAGGGTCCTCGGACTCCTGTCCCTCGATCCGCTGCCGATGCGCCGGATCGCCCACAAGCTGAAGTGCGAGCCGTCCAACGTGACGGGCATAGTCGACCGGCTGGAGGCGCGCGGCCTGGTGGAGCGGCGGCCCGACCCGGCCGACCGGCGCGTGAAGCTGGCCGCACCCACCCAGAAGGGCGCCCGCACGGCCCGGGAGCTCCGGGACTCCCTCGACTTCGCCCGCGAGCCCCTGGCCGGCCTCTCGGACACGGACCGCGCGGTGCTGCGGGACCTCCTGCGCCGGATGCTGGGCGTGGAGCCGTCGGTGGAACCCCTGACCCCATGACCGCTCCCGCCTCCTTCGGCCCCCGCGAGTTCCAGCTCGTCCTGCTGCGCCGGATGGCCGACCACCAGCCCGGGCTCGTCGAGGACGCCCGGCACGAGCTGGGCGCGACCCCCGCCGAGATGCGGGAGGCCAACCGCCGCTGGCAGGCCGGGGATCCCTCCCGTGCCCGTAGGGCCGGGGCGACACGGGCGCCCGGTGGGCGCGGGTCACTGCGCCGCTACCGTTCGGTGCTCGGCGAACCCGAGGTGTCCCTGCGCCGGACGGTCGGCGATCTGGAGTGCGACGCGCTGCTGTGGCCGGTGCCGCTCTGGCCGGACCTGCGGTTCGAGGTGATGGTGGCGCCGGGCGGGGCCGTGTGGAACGAGTGGCTGGTCCGGGCCCCGGGCGCGGCCGCCCCCGTGCTGGGCCCCGCCGCGGAACTGCGCCCCTGGTCGTGCACCGTGCACGAGGTCGCCCGGGCCTTCGCGCCGGCCCGTCCGATGGAGGGCAGTGCGCCGACCCGCTGGGCGCTCGCGATCACCGACGCGGCCACCGGCACCCCGTACGTCGCCGAGTTCACCTGGGGCCTGTTCCAGCGGCTGCTCCCCCGCCCGGCGGGGAGCTGACTTCCGGTCGTCGCGGCGGGACGCCGCCCGGCGCGCGACGAGGTGTCCGCGGAGCCCGCACGTGGTCGGGCGACGGTGCCGACACGCCGTCAGCTCCGTAGCTCCCCCGGCGTATCCCAACGCGCACGACGCCCCCGAACGGCGCACGATGCGAAGAGAGCCGGCTGCCCGTCGGTCCCCCCTCAGAGCTCTCGGGAGAACCTGCCGTGACCGTCAGCCTTGAGCAGTTGCGCCGTTGCCATGTCGCCGTCGACCTCGGGGCCGCCCGGACCCGGGTGTACGTCAAGGGACCCGGCCTCGTCGTCGACGAGCCGAGCGTCGCCGCCGTGAACACCCGTACGGGCTCGCTCATCGCCGTCGGCGCCCTCGCCGAACAGATGACGGGCCGCACCCCCGACTACATCCGGGTGGCCCGCCCGGTCTCCGGCGGAACCGTCGTCGACATCGAGATGGCCCAGCGCATGCTGCGCCATCTGCTCGGCGAGAAGCTCCGCCGCCAGCTGCGCCGCAAGCCCTGGCTGCGCGCCGCCGCCTGCACCCCGCACGACAGCGATCCGCTCGCCCGGCGCGCCACCGTGGAGACCCTGGTCGGCCTCGGGGCCCGGCGGGTCGAGCTCGTCGACACCCTGATCGCGGCGGCCGTCGGCTGCGGGCTGCCGGTCGAGCAGCCGACCGCCACCATGATCATGGTGTGCGGGGCCGCGACCACCCAGATCGCGGTGCTCTCGCTCGGCTCGATCGTGACCGCCGTGCGGATCCCGGTCGGCGGTGACGCCATCGACCACGCGGTGATCCAGCACCTGCGCCAGCACCACGAACTGGTGCTGCCCAGCCAGTCCGTGCGCCCGCTCCAGCTGGCGCTCAGCGGCAACGGACTGACCCCGCACGGGCCCTCCGTGACCGAGATCCACGGGCGGGACGTCGCGACCGGCATGGCCCGCTCCGTGCAGGTCGACACCGCGGCCGTGCGGGAGGCGATCCACTCTCCGCTCACCGCGGTCCTCGACGGCCTGGGCAGGATCCTGCGGGACTGCCCGCCGGATCTCGTCGCCGACCTCGCCGACTGCGGGATCATGATGGTCGGCGGCAGCGCGCTGCTGCCCGGGCTCGACCACATGCTGCGCGAGGCGACGGGCATGCCGGTGCACATCGCCGAGCGGCCCGACGTCTGCTCGGTCCTCGGGCTCGGCGCCATGCTGGACGGCAGGATCAGCCCCATGGTCCTCGATCCGCTGGCCGGCTGAGTCCCGCGGGCACGGCGGATGACCGACGAACCGGGCGAGGAGACGCCCAGCCGCGGACTCCCCCGGTCGCCGCGGCTGCCGAAGCTGCTGGAGGCGGTGCTGCGCGTCGGCACCGACCTCGAACTGCGGTCCACCCTCCAGCAGATCATCGACACCGCCACAGCGCTCACCGATGCCCGCTACGGCGCGCTCGGGGTCCTGGACCCGGGCAGCGGCACCATCAGCGAGCTGTTCGTCACCGGGATGAGCGAGAGCGAACGGGCGGCCATCGGCCACTTGCCCGACGGTCACACCGGCCTGCTCGGCGCCCTCGTGGAACAAGGGGAGCCGCTGCGCTCCGACGACCTCACCACCGATCCCCGCTCCTGCGGTGTGCCGCCCGGCCACCCCGCGATGCGCTCGTTCCTCGGCGCCCCGGTCCGCGTCCACCGCAAGGTGTTCGGGAACATCTACCTCGCCGAGAAGAAGCACACCGGCCACTTCAGCGACACCGACACGACGCTGCTCCGGGTCCTCGCCGCACAGGCCGGCATCGCGATCGGCAACGCCCGGCTCTACGAGAGCGCCCGGCAGCGGGAACGCTGGATCGAGGGCGCGGCGGCGGTGACCAACACCCTGCTGACCGGCGAGAACGCCTCGGACGCGCTCATGACCGTGGCCGAACGGGCCAGGCTGCTCAGCGACGCGGCGGCCGGGGTGATCCTCCAGCCCGACGAGGAGGGCGGCATGGAGATCGTCGTCGCGTCGACGCTGGAGGACCCGGCCGGTCTCGTGGGCACGGCGATCGCGCCCGGCTCCCCCGTCCTCGTCCAGCTGCTGGGCGGCGAGGCGGTCTTCATCGACGACTCGGCGACCGATCCGCGGATGACCACGCCGGTACGCTCCCGTTTCGGCCCCAGCATGATGCTGCCGCTCCAGAGCGGCGGGCGGCTCATCGGCACCCTGGCCCTGCCCCGGGGGCGCGGGGCCCGTCCGTACACCGACGTGGACCGGCTGCTCGCCTCCCAGTTCGCCTCGCAGGCTGCGCTCGCCCTGGTCCTGGCGGACTCGCAGCACGACCGGGAGCAGCTCGCGGTGTACGAGGACCGGGACCGGATCGCCCGCGATCTGCACGATCTGGTCGTCCAGCGGCTGTTCGCCACCGAGATGATGCTGGAGTCGACGCGCCGCCGGGCCGGGGCGCAGGAGACGGACGAGCTGCTCGGCCGGGCCGTCGACGAGCTGGACTCCACGATCCAGGAGGTGCGGACGACCATTTTCGCCCTTCAGCAGCCGCCCGCCGACGCGCCCTCCACCTTCCGCGGCCGGGTGCTGCGGGAGACCAGCGGAGCGGCCGCGGTGCTCGGGTTCCAGCCCTCGGTGCATTTCGCCGGTGCGGTCGACGCGCTGGTACGGGACCCGGTGGACAAGCAGCTGCTGGCCGCGCTGCGCGGTGCGCTGGCGGCCGCGCACCGGCGGGAGGGGGTCTCGGCGATCGAGGTGGAGGTGGACGCGACGGCTCCGCTGCCCGACGGCCGCGCCTCGGTACGGCTGGCGGTGGCCGACGACGGACGCGAACCGGACGGCTCGCGGGCCCCGACGGTCATCTGGCAGGCCCCGCTGTGAGGGGTGGGGGCCGCACTCGCCCGCCAGGCACCCCTGTCAGGGTCAGGGCCGCGGTCGCCCGGTAGCGCCGCTGTGAGGGTCAAGGCCGCGGTCGCCCGGTAGCGCCGCTCCTAGAGCCGGGACCGCCGCGGGCCGCCCGGGCCGGTGACGGAGGGCCGCCGTCACCTGGCAGGCGCCGCTCTGAGGGCGATCCTGGTGCTGGAGTGGGCGACGCCCGCCTCCCGCTTGAGCCTGCGCAGCAGCCCGTCCAGGGCCGCGGTGTCGGCCGCGGTGGCCCGTACGAGGTAGTCGTGCCCGCCCGTCACATGCACCACCTCGGTGATGCCGGGCAGGGTGAGCACCGCTCGCTCGAACACCTCGTGGGTGGTGTCCGACCGCAGGGTCACGTCGATGAAGACGACGAGCCCGGTCCGGGTGTCGGCGGCGGGGTCGATGATCACGGTGAAGCCGCGGATGACGCCGTCCCGGCGGAGCCGGCGCACCCGGTCGGCGGCCGCATTGGCGCTGAGTCCGACCCGTGCGCCCAGGTCGCGGTACGAGATCCGCGCGTCCTCCTGGAGGACGCCGAGGATTTCCCTGTCCAGACGGTCCATACCGCGATTGTCCCAGCTTCGGGCCGATCGCGACTGCGGAGTCGGCGGGCGCCCCCGGGGGCGGGGCCCCGGGGGCCTCGTTCGGAGTACCCCGACGGGCTCGGGACCCGCTTCCGCCCTTGACTGGCGGTGTGGACACAGCAGTGAAGCAGTCACCCGCCCGGGCCGGCGAGAAGGAGCCCTCCGGCGCCTACCGCAACCTCGTGATGGCCACCCTCGGTTTCGCGCTCACCTTCTGGGCCTGGAACCTGATCGCGCCCATGTCAGCCGACTACAAGGACCGGCTCGGCCTGAGTTCGTTCCAGCAGTCGCTGCTGGTCGCCGTGCCCGTCCTCGTCGGCTCGCTGGGCCGCATCCCGGTGGGAGCGCTCACCGACAAGTACGGCGCCCGCCTGATGTTCCCGCTGACCTCGGCACTCACCGTCGTGCCGGTACTGCTGCTGATCCCGGCGAAGGACTCCTACGGCGCCATGCTGGCCGTGGGCTTTCTCCTGGGACTGGGCGGAACGACGTTCGCGATCGGCGTGCCCCTGGTCAACTCGTGGTTCCGGCCGGCCGATCGCGGGCTGGCGCTCGGGGTGTTCGGCATGGGCATGGGGGGCGTCGCCCTGTCCGGCTACTTCACGCCGAGGATCGCCAAGCACGGCGACAACCTGCCGTTCCTCGTGGTCGCCGGGGCACTCGTGGTGTACGCGGCGCTCGCGGCGGTGCTGCTCAACGATCGCCCGGGCCGCCAGGTGCCGACCGATTCGCTGGCCCAGCGGCTGCGGACGGCCGGCCGGCTCCGGGTCACGTGGGAGCTGTCCGCGCTGTACGCGATCGGATTCGGCGGCATCGTCGCGTTCGGCGTCTACCTGCCGACGTACCTGAAGACCTGGTACGAGCTGTCGCCGACCGACGCCGGCACGAAGGCCGCCGGGTTCGCCCTGGTCACGGTCGTCTTCCGGCCGATCGGCGGCTGGCTCTCGGACCGGGTGCACCCGGCGCTCGTCACCTCCGCCGCCCTCGGCCTCGCCGCGCTGACGGCGATCGTCCAGGCCTTCGACCCGGAACTGATGCCGGGCGGCACGATCGCCCTGCTCTGCATGGCGGCCGGACTCGGCACCGCGAGCGGCAGCGTCTTCGCCCTGGTCTCGCAGGTGACGCCGCAGGCGAAGGTAGGCAGTGTCACCGGCATCGTCGGCGCGATGGGCGGGCTGGGCGGCTTCGTTCCCCCGCTGGTGATGGGGGCGATCTACAGCGCGAAGGGTTCCTACTCGATCGGCTTCATGCTGCTGTCCGACCTGGCGCTCGCGGGCTGCGTGTACGCGTACGGGCGGATGCGGAACATCCAGCGGGACGCCTGAGGCTCCCCCGATCGCCGTTCGTCCCCGGCCGGCCGGCACTAGGGTTCGCAGGGTGATGCCACTTCTGCCCGCACTCCAGGACGCGACCGCCCCGGCGGCCGCCCGCGAAGCCGTCCGGTTCGACGAAGTCTCCCTCTCGTACGCCCAGTTGGCCGCCGCAGCGGATGCGACGGCGGCCCGGATCGCCGGCGCGGGCCGCGTCGCGGTGTGGGCCACGCCCACCGCGCAGACCGTGGTCGCGGTGGTGGCCGCGCTGCGGGCCGGCGTGCCCGCCGTCCCGCTGAACCCGAAGACGGGCGAACGCGAACTGGCGCACATCGTCGCCGACAGCGCACCGACCGCGGTGCTCGCCTCGGCCTCCGACGTGCTGCCGCCCGCCCTGGCAGCCCTGGAACGGCTCGACGTGACCACGGACGGGACCGCGGCGCCCGCAGGCGCGGGATTCCCCGAGCCCTCCCCCGAGTCCCCCGCCCTCGTCGTCTACACCTCCGGCACCACCGGCCCGCCCAAGGGCGCCGTCCTGCCGCGCCGGGCGATCGCCGCCTCGCTGGACGCCCTGGAGGACGCCTGGCAGTGGACCGGGGACGACGTCCTCGTGCACGCCCTGCCGCTGTTCCACGTGCACGGTCTGATCCTCGGCGTCCTCGGCCCGCTGCGCCGGGGTGGCTCGGTGCGCCATCTCGGCCGGTTCTCCGCCGAGGGCGTGGCCCGGGAGCTGGGCTCGGGCGGCACGATGCTCTTCGGCGTGCCGACGATGTACCACCGGCTGGCGGAGGCGCTGGCGGACCCGTCCGCCTCGGACGGCCTCGTGAAGGCCCTGGCCGGCGCCCGGCTGCTGGTCTCCGGTTCGGCCGCGCTGCCGGTCCACGACCACGAGCGGATCGCGGCCGCGACCGGCCGCCGGGTCATCGAGCGGTACGGCATGACGGAGACCCTGATGAACACCGGCGTACGGGCCGACGGCGAACCGCGCCCCGGCACGGTCGGCGCACCCCTGCGCGGCGTGGAACTCCGGCTGGTGGAGGAGGACGGCACCCCGCTCGCCGACCCCGCGTCCATCGGCGAGATCCAGGTGCGCGGCCCCAACCTGTTCACGGGGTACCTGAACCGCCCCGACGCGACGGCCGCCGCGCTCACCGCCGACGGCTGGTTCCGTACCGGTGACATGGCGACGCTCGACCCCGACGGGTACGTACGGATCGTCGGCCGCAAGGCCACCGACCTGATCAAGAGCGGCGGTTACAAGATCGGCGCCGGCGAGATCGAGAACGCGCTCCTGGACCACCCCGGCGTCCGCGAGGCCGCCGTCACCGGTGAGCCGGACCCGGACCTGGGCGAGCGGGTCGTCGCCTGGGTGGTGCCGGCCGATCCCGCCTCCCCGCCCCCCGCCGCCGCACTGGCGGACCACGTCGCCGCCCAGCTCTCCCCGCACAAGCGGCCGCGCACCGTGCACTTCCTGGACGCGCTGCCCCGCAACGACCTGGGCAAGATCATGAAACGGTCCCTCCATGGCTGACCGCCTGACGGCCAGGGAAGCGATCGCCGCCCTCACCGCCGACTTCACCGAGTCCGCCGCACCCGCCGGGGACACCACGGCCGACGGACCGCTCGACTGGTCCGGCTACGCCGACGCCCGCGCCCGGGCCACCGCCCGCACCGGCGAGCAGGAGTCCGTCGTCCACGGCACCGCCGTGATCGGCGGTCTGCCCTGCGTCCTGATCTCCTTCGAGTTCGGTTTCCTCGGCGGCTCACTCGGACAGCGCACGGGCGACCGGCTGGAGGCTGCGTACGAGGAGGCCACGGCCCGGCGGCTCCCCCTCGTCTCGCTCGTCGCGACGGGCGGCAGCCGGATGCAGGAGGGCATGATCGCGCTCACCCAGCTGCACCGGGTGGCCCGTGCGTCGGCCCGGTTGCGCGCGGCCGGTCCGGCGCAGCTCGCGGTCCTGCGCGATCCGACGACCGGCGGCGGCTGGGCCACCCTGGGGGCGGGCGCCGATGTGATTCTGGCACTGCCGGGGGCGCAGGTCGGGTTCGCCGGTTCCCGGGTACGGCCTGCGGACGCGGACCCTCTCGCGTACACCGCCGAGGGCCAGCTCGCGGCCGGCCAGATCGACGCGGTCGTCCCGTGCGGCGAGCTGCCGGCCGCGGTGGGCCACTGGCTCCGGGTGCTCGCCCCCCGCGACACCCCGGCCGCCCCCGCCCCGGTCCCGGGCGCGCTCTCGCCGGCCGGGCTCCCCCGGACCGGCTGGGACGCGGTGCGTGCGGCCCGGTCCGCGTCCAGGCCGCACGCCGAGGCGTATCTGGACGCCTACTTCACCCTGCGGCTCCCCCTGAGCGGGGACCGCTGCGGCGGCACGGACCCGGGACTGCTGTGCGGCTTCGGGCTGCGCGAGGGCCGGCCGGTGGCGTACGTGGCGCAGTGCGGCACCGCGACCCGGCCGGCCGGGTACCGCACCGCGGCGCGGGTGATCAGGCTGGCCGACCGGCTCGGGATCCCGGTCCTCACCCTGGTCGACACCCCGGGCGCGGCCAACGACGCGGAGGCGGAACGGGCGGGCGCGGGCGCGGCCATCGCCGACGCCTTCGCGGCGATCGCGGCGGCCCGCGTGCCCGTCACGACCCTGGTGATCGGCGAGGGCGGCTCGGGCGGGGCGCTGGCCCTGGCGGCGCCGGGCAACACCCACGTCACGACGGACAGCTACTTCTCCGTCATCGCCCCGGAGCTCGCCGCGGCGATCCTCAAGCGCTCCCCGGACCAGGTGCGGGCCACGGCCGGCCAGCTGCGGCTGCGACCGCAGGACCTGGTGGACCTCGGCGTCGCCCGCTCCGTCGTCCGGGCGGACCCGGCGGAGCACTGAGCCGTGTCCGGCGCGCAGGACGGGCGAGGGATGGCTAGCGTGTTCAAGGGGCCATTCACACCTGAGGAGATGACCGGTCATGGCCGCAGAACCGGAGGGCACTCCGTGCTGGGCAGACGCGACGTTCGGCGACCTCGAAGGAGCGAAGCGCTTCTACGGTGAGGTGCTGGGCTGGACATACGGCGAGTCGCTGCCCGAGTTCGGCAACTACACGCAGGCCCACGTGGACGGCAAGGCGGTCGCCGCGCTCATGCCGCCCGTCCCGGGCCAGGACGTACCGGCGGCATGGTGTCTGTACTTCGCGTCGCCGGACGCCGAGGCCACGGCCGCGAAGGTGCGGGAGAACGGCGGCACGGTCCTGGTGGAGCCGATGCGGGTCGGTGAGTTCGGCACGATGGTGCTGGCGAGCGATCCGGGCGGGGCCGCCTTCGGGGTGTGGCAGGCCGGTACCCATGAGGGGTTCGAGGCCAGGACGGTACCCGGCGCCTACGCCTGGGCCGAGGTCTTCACCCGGGAGCCGGAGAAGGCGGACGCCTTCTTCCCGGCGGTCTTCGGATACGGCGTCAAGCGCATGGACGACGACGCGGTCGACTTCGCGCTGTACGACCTGGGCGCGGACCCCCTCCTCGGCCGGATGAAGATGACCGACGAGTTCCCGGCCGAGGTGCCGCCGCATCTGAACGTGTACTTCACCGTCGCGGACTGCGACGCCGCGGTGGAGAAGGCGAAGTCGCTGGGGGCGGTGCTCCGGTTCGGCCCGATGACGATGCCGTTCGGCCGGTTCGCCGCGCTGACCGACCCGCAGGGCGCCGCGTTCTCGCTGATCGACGGCACGACGACCGAGGGCGAGAAGCCCAAGCTCAAGGACGTGTCCTGAACGGACGCCTGGAGGAACGTTCTTGAGCGGTCGCCCGGCGGCGCCGGATCAGGCGTCGGGTTCGCGCGCGTCGTAGCGCGCGAACCCGGGCCACCGCAGCGCGAGCAGCCCGACCGCGGCCACGCACGCGATCCCGCCGCCGGTCACGGCGAGGCCCGGGGACGCCAGGTCGGCGACGGACCCGGCCAGGAAGTCCCCGAGCCGCGGGCCGCCCGCCACGACCACGAGGAACACACCCTGGAGCCGGCCCCGCATCTCGTCGGGGACGGCGGCCTGGAGCATGGTGTTGCGGAAGACCATGCTCGTGGTGTCGGCGGCGCCGGCGAGCGCGAGGAAGACCAGCCCGAGCCAGAGCTGCCGGGTCAGTCCGAAGACTGCGATGGCGGTGCCCCAGCTCGCGACGGCGAGCAGCACGGCGAGCCCGTGCCGCCTGATCCGTCCGAGCCAGCCGGAGAACACTCCGCCGAGCAGCGCCCCGAGGGCGGGGGCGGCGACCAGCAGGCCGGTGGTCTTCGCGTCGCCTCCGTACCAGAGCACCGCGACCACGGGGAACAGGGCGCGGGGGTGGGCGAACACCATGGCGCACAGGTCCGTGAGGAAGGTCATCCGCAGCTGGGGCCGGGTGCCCAGGAACCGCAGCCCGTCCCTGACGGAGGCGCGCTTCGCGTCGCCGGTCTTCTCCTCGCCCCGTTCCGGCAGCATCGGGGGCAGCCGCCACATCGCGTACAGCGAGGCCGTGAAGGTGAGCGCGTCGACGCCGTACGCGGCACGGTAGCCCCACCAGCCGACGATGAGCCCGCCGAGCATCGGTCCGACGAGCATGCCCGTCGTGCCGGTGATGGAGTTCAGGGCGTTGGCGGCGGGCAGTTGCCCGGCCGGCAGCAGCCTGGCGATCATCGAGCTGCGGGCGGGCGAGTTGAGCGCGAAGCAGACGGCCTGGAGGGCGACGACCCCGTACAGCAGCCCGACCCGCTCCACCCCCGCGACCGTGACCGCCACCAGCGCCACCGACAGCAGGAACGACCCGAAGGCGCTGACCAGCCCCAGTTTGCGCCGGTCGAGCGTGTCCGCGACGGCTCCGCCGTACAGCCCGAAGACGACCAGGGGCACGAGCGAGCAGAATCCGATGAGTCCGACGGAGAAAGCCGAGCCGGTGAGGTCGTACACCTGGAGCGACACGGCGAGCGAGGTCATGCCCTGGCCGACCCAGGAGACCGTGTTTCCGAACCAGAGGCGCCGGTAGTCGGGGGAGAGCCGCAGCGGGGTCAGGTCGGCGAGTATGCGGGTGCGGGATACACCGGGTTCGGTCGTTTCGGTCACGGAGCATGGTAACGACCGGAAGCCGGGGCGGGGCCGCCGGTGGGACGGGGGCCACCGACCCCCTCCTGCGCCCCTGCCGGGGCATGACCGGGCAGGGCCGCCGGCGGTCCATCCGTGCGGCGGATGAGCGGCATCCGAAGATCCGATGGCCCAGGGGATTCCCCCCGCGGGCCGGTGACCAGCACAGTGGCGGCTACGCCACCCGGACGCCCCGGTGAGGGTACGTGGCGGTGTCCACGCGGGCACCGCCGCGCGTGCCCGGCACCCGGGCCTCGGCGTTCCCTGTCGGATCCGAGAGGACTCAGCCATGCCTGCCTCGATGTCAACGGCGCTCGCCCACGTACTCGGCGTCACGCCGGCGCACCGTTTCCGAGCGGCGGCACCCTGTGTCGTACGCGTGGCCGGCGGGGCGGTCCTGGCCGTCCACGGGCTGGACAAGCTCATCGAGGGGCCGGCCGGATTCGCCGCCCACCTCGGTGTTCTGGGGGTGCCCGCGCCGACCGTGACGGCCTGGGCCGTGGCCCTGGGCGAGAGTGTCGGAGGGGTCCTGCTCGTCGTCGGTCTCCTCTCCCGCCTCGTGGCGGCCCTGCTGTCCCTGCATCTGATCGCCGCCATCGTGCTGGCGAACTCCGACACGGGATTCATGACCCCGCAGCAGGGCCCGGCGACGGGATCCGGCGCGGAGTTCCCCCTGATGCTCATCGCCGGGTTCGTCGTGGTCCTGCTGGCCGGGCCGGGTCCGCTGGCTCTCGACCGCGTCACCGGGCTGGAACGGGGTCCCGCCGAAGCCGCGACGGCGTCGCCCGCCCCGGCCGCCACCGCGACGTCCGCGGCGAACGCCCTCGCCACGGAGAAGCCCCGCCCCTCGGCTCCGCCTTCGCCGGTACGCGCGTCGCTGACCAGCGGGCTCATCGGCGGCGTGCTCGGAGCCGTGATGAGCGCCCTGGTCAACTACGGGGCGGTGGGCATGCCCGCGAGCGCCGGCGCCAACGCGGGCAACCACGCCGTCTCCGGGCTGATCAGCGGCTTCCTCGCGGGTTTCCTCGGCCTGCTCACGTACCGGCGCAAGCACGCCGGGCCGGCCGACACCGCCTCGCCGTAGGCGGATCGGGCCTCTGCCGGGCCCGTTGGGCCTGTACGGGGAGGAGCCCCGCTGCGTCGCGGGACCACTCCCCGTACAGGCACGCCCTCTCAGTGGCCGGCCGCCTCGGAGCCACGGCGTACCCCGGCGGCGGCCACGAGCGCGCCGAGGACGCACAGCACTCCGGCGACCAGCGCGGCGGTGTGCACGCCGTTCATGAACGCCTGGTGGCTGCCGTCCACGACGGCGGCCCTGAGCTGGGCGGGCATCGTGTCGGAGACGGGTGCGACGCCCATCGCCACGGCGTCCTTCGCCTCGCTCAGACCGGAGGCGGCCCGGGCGGGCGCTCCGGCGGAGGTCAGTTCGGCGGTGAGGGTGGACCCGACCCGGCTGCTGATGAGCGAGACGAGTACGGATGTGCCGAGGGCGCCGCCGATCTGCAGGGCGGTCGCCTGCAGACCGCCCGCCACGCCGCCGTCCTTGACCGGTGCGTTGCCGACGATGGCGTCGGAGGAGGACGACATCACCATGCCCACGCCCAGGCCGAGCGCGATGAACGGCGGCCACATCGTGGCGTAGGACGAGTCGACGCCCCAGCCGAGCATGGCCAGACAGGCGACCGCCTGGAGGGCCATCCCCAGGGGCATGGTCAGCCGCGGCCCGAACCGGCCGGTCAGCGCCGCGCCGAGCGGGGAGGCGACGACGGAGGCGAGGCTCAGCGGCAGCGTGCGCACGCCGGCCTCGACGGGCGTGAAGCCGCGGACGTTCTGGAGGTACAGCATGACGAAGAAGATCACGCCGAGCAGGACGAAGAAGTTCAGCGCGGTGATGACCGTGCCGATGGTCAGCGTCGGGTTGCGGAACAGGCGCATGGGCAGCAAGGGGGCCGTCGCCACCCGGGTCTCGTAGAGACCGAAGGCGAGCAGGATCACCAGCCCGGCGCCGATGGCGCCCAGGGTGCCGCCCGAGGCCCAGCCCCAGCTCTCGCCCTTGACGACCCCGAACACGACGGCGAGCAGACCGAGCGCCAGCAGGACGACGCCCAGGATGTCGAACTTCTCCTCAGCCGCGGCGCCGTTCTTGCTCTGCGGCAGCACGAGGGCGCTGAAGACCAGGGCGAGGACGCCGATCGGGGCGTTGATGTAGAAGACGGACTCCCAGCTGACGTGCTGCACGAGCAGTCCGCCGACGATGGGGCCGAGGGCCGTGGAGACCGAGGAGACCATCGCCCAGATCCCGACCGCCATGCCGAACTTCTTCGGCGGGAAGACCGCCCGGAGCATGCCGAGCGTGTTGGGCATCAGCAGGGCGCCGAAGAAGCCCTGCACCGCGCGGAAGGCGATGACGCCCTCGATGGAGCCCGAGAGGCCGATGGCGACGGAGGAGAGAGTGAAGCCCGCGACCCCGACCAGGTAGAAGGTTCGGCGTCCGAACCGGTCGCCCAGCTTGCCCCCGAGGATGAGCGCGGCGGCGAGGGCCAGCAGGTAGGAGTTGGTGACCCATTGGAGATCGGAGGTGGAGGCGTTGAGGTCCCGGCCGATCTCGGGATTCGCGATGGAGACGACCGAGCCGTCGAGGCCGACCATGAACAGGCCGAAGGCGACGGCGGTCAGGGTCAGCCACGGGTTGGCGCGCCGGCCGCTCGGACGGCCGGCGGGCGGCGCGTGGGTATGCGCGGTGGAGGAGTCGGCAAGGGCGGAAGACATGGATGTGCCAGTTCTCTTTCGAGGGGGAGGTACGACCGCGGGAGGGAGCACGTGGGGACCACGGCGGGGCCCGTGCGGCCGGAAGCCCGGCCGCACGCACGTGCAGCGGCCGGAGCACGGGACAGCCGGCCGCCTGGGGCGGGGTCAGTCGCGGGAGTGACGGTGCCCATGGGGGCCGGGGTCAGGCGCGGAAGTGACGGTGCCGGGGGGCCGGGGTCAGGCGCGGGTGTGAAGGTGCCGGCTGAGCGCGGAGAGCGCACCCACCGCCGAACCGAGGGCGGCACGCTCGCCCTCGGTCATCGCGCGCAACGCGCGCGCCACGTGAGCGGCCATCACGTCCTGGACCTCGGCCAGACGCTGCCGCGCGGTCGGGGTCAGACGCAGATGGACGACCCGCTTGTCGGCAGGGTCGGGCAGACGCTCCAGCAGTCCCCGCTCGGTGAGTTGGGTGACCAGGGCGCTGACGTTGTTGGGCTTCATCAGCAGCACTTCGGCTGCCGCGCGCACAGTGGTCCCGTCGTGGGCCTGCACATGGCGGAGCAGCGCGAGCTGGGCGTCGGGCGGCTTCGGGTACGGAAACTCACGTCCGACCTGCCGGTCGAGAGCCCGGGCCAGCGCAGGCAGGGACGCCGCGAGGCCGGTGGCCATGCGGTCGAGGTCCTGCGCGGAAGGGGCGTGCTCGGGCATACGCGCAGCCTAAGTATGAAGCTATAGGTATGTCAACATACCTGCCCCTCTCCGGAGGGGTGCCCGCCTCGGGGGCGCTGTGCGGTCGCGCCACGGCGACGGGTCGGTCCGGGGCCGTGCTGGTGCCGGGCCGTCTCCGGAACGCCGGGCTCCCCATCCCCGCCAGGCCCCCGTCCGCGCCCGGCTCCGAGAAGCCCGAAGCGGCGCGGTCGACGCCGCGCCCGGCGTCCGTCGGAGGACTACGACCGAACGCAACACGTCAGCCCTGCGCATGCGTGCGAACCGGCGAGACGCCCGCCCCGTGAGGTGGGCAGGCGTCTCGTGTCGGAGCGTCAGGCCGGACGATGTCCGGGCCCGGCTGTCCGGTCGTGCTTCCGCGCTCACGCGCGTCGGCCCCTGTCACCGGCTCGACGGCATGCCTCCCGCGGCTCATGGTCCCGCGGTGGGGCAGCGGGGGTACGGCTCGGCTTCCCGCCCGGTGCGTAACCGGCCGCGTGCCGCCTCGCGGCAGGTGAGGCGTCGGCCGCCGGTCACTTGGCGAGGAACGCGAGGAGGGCGTCGGTGACTTCCTGGGCGTGGGTCCACAGCAGGCCGTGGGGGGCGCCGTCGATGACCACGTAGTCGGCCTGCGGAAGTGCCTCGTGGAAGCGCTCTCCGGTGGCCTCGATGGGCAGGATGCGGTCGGCGGTGCCGTGCAGGATCAGCGTCGGCACGTCGATCTTGGGCAGGTCGGCACGGAAGTCGGTGGACCAGGTGGCCACGCAGGCCAGGGAGGCGTACGAGGAGGCGCCGGCGGCGACGTTCCAGCTGTTGCGGACGGCTTCCTCGCTGATGCGGGTGCCGAGGTTCTCGTCGAGGTTGTAGAAGTCCTCGTAGAACGCGGTGAAGTAGGCGTAGCGGTCCGCGGTGACGGCGCCTTCGATGTCCTTGAAGATGGTGCCGTCGACACCGCCGGGGTTGTCGTCGGTCTTCAGGAGGAACGGTTCGAGGGAGGCGAGGAAGGCGGCCTTGGCGACCCGGGCGGAGCCGTAGGTGCCCAGGTAGCGGCCGACCTCGCCGGTGCCCATCGAGAAGCCGACCAGAACGACGTCCTCGAGGTCGAGGGTCTCCAGGACCACGTTCAGGTCGGCGGCGAAGGTGTCGTAGTCGTAGCCGGTGGTCGGCTGGCTGGAGCGGCCGAAACCGCGCCGGTCGTACGTGATCACGCGGTAGCCGGCCGACAGGAGCGCGGCGGACTGCTTCTCCCACGAGTGGCCGTCGAGCGGGTAGCCGTGGATCAGCACGACCGGCTGTCCCGTGCCGTGGTCCTCGTAGTACAGCTCGATGCTGGTGGAGTTTTCCTGGTCGACGGTGATGAACGCCATGGTGGTTGCTGCCTTCCGGTGAGAATGCGTCTGATCGTGCCGTGCCCGGCCGGGCACGGCCGTGCGGTGGGGTGGGGCAGGTGACAGGGCGGAGCCGCCGGCCGTCACACGGTGCGGGCCGCCTGCTCGACGATGCGGGTGACCGCGTCGGGGCGGGATACGGACACCGCGTGCGACGCGTCGATGGTCGTCGTGCGCGCCTCGGCGCGGGCCGACATGAAGCGCTGCGCCGCCACCGGGATGTTGCGGTCCTCCGTGGTCACCAGCGACCAGGAGGGGATCGTCTTCCAGGCGGCCTCGGTGGACTTCTCCTCCAGGGCGGCGGCGGCGATCGGGCGCTGCCCGGCTGCCATGAGCCGGGCCTTGTCCGCCGGCACGTCCGCGGCGAACTGGCCGCGGAACTCCTCCGGCTTGATGTTCACGTCCGCGCCCTGACCACCGTCGGGCAGGGAGTAGTTGACGGACTCGACGGCTTCGCCGAGGGTGCTGCCGGGGAACTTGTTCGTCAGTCCGATCGAGCTCTCGCCGGCGTCCGGCAGGAACGCCGCGATGTACACCAGCGCCTTGACCTTGTCCTCGAGGCCGGCGGCGGCCTGGCTGATGACGGTGCCGCCGTAGGAGTGACCGACCAGGACCACGGGCCCGTCGATGTGGTCGAGGACACTGCGCAGGTAGGCGGCATCGGTCGCCGGACCCCGCAGCGGGTTGGCGGCGGACACCACCGGATAGCCCGCACGCTGCAGTCGGGTGACGACACCGTCCCAGCTCGCGGCGTCGGCGAAGGCTCCGTGTTCGAGCACGATGGTCGGACGTGTCGGGTGGTGGGGCGCCGCGCCGGCGGTACCGGGCAGGGTGAGGGCGGCGACGGACAGTCCTACGGCCGCGGTGACACCGAGCAGCGCGGATCTGCGGGTCGGGCGGGCCAGACGGGTGATGCGCATGCGTGAAATCCCTCTTGGTCGTTGATGGTCCTGGATGGACCGTGCAGGCGGAGAAGGCCGGTGCGTTGGCGGGACAGGGCCCCGAGTCACCTGGCCGGTGCGTGAGTTCGCCACGTCCGGCCCGTGCTGAGCGATCAGCACGGATCGGAGTGCTGGTGGCCGCCGGGGGCAGCGGCGCGGAGAGCGGCTGCCTGCCTGCGGCTCGAGTGGAGCGGGGCCTCGCTCTCACCCGGTCACCGGAGTGGAGCGCCCTTCATCTCGTACGACGACGGGACGGCCGGACCGGTTCACCCGGAATGAGCCGCTCGTTCGCGGACACCGGATGGGCCGTGGGGGACGGTCACCGGCTCCGCGGTGCCGCTGTTCGTCCCGCCGCCCGAGGAAGAGCCGGGGACCGGGCGCACCTCAGTCGGTGGATGCCAGGGCTTGGTAGACGTGCTTGATGTAGCTGTGGGTGCGTTCCGAACCGAGGAGTCCCTCGCCCACCCGGTTCATCGTGTACGAGAACGTGACGCGCCGGTCGAGGTCCATCATGACGATCGAACCGCCCCGGCCGACCCAGAAGCAGATCCTCCCGGTGGGCATGTGCGGCATGGTCCTCTCGTCGGCGAGTGCGTAGCCCATGCCCCAGCGGACGGGGACGCCCAGGAACAGGTCGACCCCGTCGGCCTGTACCTCGAACACCCGGTCCACGGTCTCCGCGGAGAGGAGCCGGTGGCCGTTCACCCGGCCGCCCCGTGAGATGACGGAGAGGGCACGGGCCATACCTCGTGCGTTGCCATGCCCGTTGACGGCTCCGAGTTCGGCGGAGCGCCACTGCGGGGTGTCCACGTGCTCGTCACGGGCGGGGCTCCCGATCAAGGTCCTCATGAAGATCCCCTCGGGATCGACGCCGGCGGGTATACCGGAGAGCGGCGAGGGGGCCACCAGATCAGCGATACGCGGCCAGTCGGCCCGACGGGCACCGATCTGGACGTCGGCTTGTGCCGGCTTGGCGATCTCGGTGCCGACGAACTCCCTCAGAGTGCGGCCGCTGACCCGACGGACAAGCTCTCCCACCAGCTGCCCCTGAGTCTGCACGTGGTAGCCCGATGCGGATCCGGGCTCCCACCAGGGCGCCTGCGCGGCCAGCCGGGCACTCGCGGTGGGCCAGTCGTACAGGTCTTCCACGGAGAAGGGCTGCTCCCAGCCGGAGAGTCCCGAGGTGTGGGCCAGGACGTGCCGCACCTCGATGTGCTCCTTCCCCCGGGCGGCGAACTCGGGCCAGTAGTGCGCGACCGGGCGGTTGGGATCCAGTGCGCCCCGGTCGATGAGGACGAGGGCCGCGAGACTGGTGAGGGTCTTCGTGGTCGACCACATGCTCACCAACGTGTCCCGGTGCCACGGAACGGTCCGCGCTTCGTCCGCGTGGCCACCCCACAGGTCGACTTCCATGACCCCGTCCACATCGACGGCGATCGACGCCCCCAGCTCCTCGCCGGCTTCGAGGTGCGCCGACAGCGCCGCTCGTACCGGTTCGAACCGGTCAGTGCTCGTTCCCTCGACGGCCATGTTCTTCTCCACTCCGGACGACAACCGTTCGCTCACTCAACGGGCGGAACCTCACAACGGTTCACACATCGCCGCAGGTCATGACATCTGTTCACATGCCCGCTCCCTCAGGGGCCGGTGACGGAGCCCGTCCCAGGCCGCGGACCGCAGGCCGCAGACCAGACCCCCGACCCCCGACCCCCGACCCCCGACCCCAGGAAGATCGGTCAGGCCCGGTTCTCCGCCTGGAACATCCAGCTCTGCTTCTCCAGGTCGGCCGTGATGCCGATGAGGAGGTCCTCGCTGACGACATCCACCGCGCCCATCTCGACGATTCGCTTCCGCAGCCTCCCGGTCACGGCCGAGAGCGCGTGCACCAAGGCCTCGACGGCGTCGCCGTCCTTGGTCCAGCCCGACGGAAAAGTGGGGACCCCGCTGGTTCCCGCGATGGTCGCGGCCCGTCCGTCCGGGCTGACGCCCAGGGCGGCCGCACGCTCGGCCACGGTGTCGGCGTGGTCCCTGGCGAGGGTGGCGGCCTCGTCGAGCTGGACGTGAACCGAGCGGAAGCGCGGGCCGTACAGGTTCCAGTGGGCCTGCTTGGCCACCAGTGACAGGTCGAGAAGGTCGGCCAGGGTCGCCTGCAGCGCCGCACCCGCGGTCTCGCGGTCGCGCTCCGGCAGAGGGTTGTTGATGACCGGCATGGGAGTGCGGTCCTTTCGTGAAGGGCGCCGGCGTCCTGCTCGCGGCCGTCGGCGGCTGCCGTCCCGGAAACGTGCCGCAGCTCGTCTCCGTGGGGTGCTGATGAACCCGACGCTTGGAACGGCGGGAACCCTCCGTGGGTTCAGCCCGTCCGGTACGTGATCCGGAATCGAGCGTGTGCGGGGTTCCGCCACGACGGACCCCGTGTCCACACGTCCCTGACCGCGGCCGAGCGCACCCCGGCCCGGCCCTCGCCCCGTCACCAGTCCGACCACCGCTACCGAACGGGGAACCTCTCATGCGGACGACACCGACAACCCCGGCCCGGGGCCCGTCCCGGCTGAGCGAAGAACGCCGGCGCATCATCTTCACGGCGGTCCGGGAAGTGCTCAAGGACGTGGGCTTCGAAGCACTGACGATGGACCTGGTCAGCGCGAAGGCGCGCACCAGCAAGGCGACTCTGTACCGCCGGTGGTCGCACAAGACCCAGCTGGTGGCAGCGGCCCTCGAACAGAGCGAACGCATCCGTATCGACGCCGTCGACACCGGCACTCTCGCGGGCGATCTGGACGAGGTCGCCGTGAGGGCGGGAGAGGACGGGGGACAGACCGCGCGTCTGCTCTCCTCGATGACGCACGCGGTACGCGGCGACAGCGATCTCGCCGAAGCCCTGCGCAGACATGTCGTCGAGGGACACCTGGAGGCCCTGCGTCTGCTCGTGTGCCGTGCGGTCGAGCGGGGGGAAGTGTCCGGAGACTGTCCCGCCGTCCCCTACTTCCCCCCGTTGGTGCTCGGCGCGATGGTGGGGCAGCGGGCGGTGACGGGAGCAGACCCCGACACGGCCCACCTGCGCGCGTACTTCAGGTCCGTCGTGCTTCCCAGCCTGGACTACCGGCCCTGCTGAGGACCGTGCGACCGGGGCCGTGCCTCGGTCGCACGCGCAGGCTCCCCTGCTTCCGTGCCGCCTTCTTCCCGCTCCCAGGAGGCGGAGGGCCGCTGCCCCGGGAAGAGACGGCTTCCTCCGGAGGGAGATCACGACCGCGTCCGGAGGAGGACGCTCCCGTGATGAACGGGAGTGCCCTTCTCCTCGTTTCGACGAGGGGGCGCGCGTGCGTCCCTGCGATGCCGCCTCGTGCTGTGGCCCTCGGCGGCACCGCACCACCATGGAAGGAACAACTCACCAGTGAAGCGCTTCCTCACACGCCTCGCGGTAGTCGTGGCGGCCGGATCCCTCGCCGTTGTACTGCCTGCCTCGTCGGCGTCCGCCCTCAACCGCGTCGGCTGCTCGGAAATGGGTTACCTGACGATTCACAACGCAGGCGGTTCCCTCTGCTTCGCCAACGCGGGCGTGGAAAGCGTGGCGATCTACGGCGTGGACCAGATCTGGACCGGCAACAACAAGGTGACGTTCGATTACGTGCCGCGGCTGGGCGCACCGGCGACCAGCGCGACCGTCGAGAAGTGGAGTTTCGGGACGGTCACCGGCCAGCCCATCCACAAGATCACGAAGATCAGGGTCTGGTAGCACCCGCCGCCCCGCATGAGGTGACCGCGGGTCCTCGTCAGCGAGGGCGCGGGCACTCGGTTCTGTGACCTGCCGCGCCGCGGAGACGGGGACGCGGCCGGGCGCGGGGCCGGAAGGCAACGGGGCTCCTGGACCGGCGGGCGGGGACGTCGAACACGTCACCCGACGGCCCGGGAGCCCTGCCGCCGCGTTCACCACCCGGCCGGCGGCCACGCGGAGAGGGCTCGCTGACTGGAAGACGTAGGCGCACCGCACCGGGAACCCACGGTCACGCCCAGGAACGTCTGGCACTTCCACGGGAGGTGTGGGGGCGGGTCGCCACGCACGCTCATGCGATCACCCCACCGGGGCGGACCAGACGTATCCGGAGTCCGTGGGTCTGCCGCGACAGCGGTGTTCCGTACCGCGCGACGTGCGCCGAATACCGCACGACACCGGTCGCGCATTCCACGTTGCCCCAGGTCAGAACGATTCTGCCTGGGGATGCTGGGTGGGGCGGGTGGGACTCGAACCCACGGCCGACGGATTATGAGTCCGCTGCTCTAACCGGCTGAGCTACCGCCCCGTCTCGGCGTGGCGCGTACATGTGTACGCGCCGTCTGCCGCAGCATAGCCGGTCATACGATCTCTCGCTCCGACTGCCCGGCTACTCATGACCATGAAGACCGCGCTGTCCGCTGCCCGGTTCCACCTGGGCGCAGGTTGACGCGAAAGAGTCACTCCGGCACCACCCTGACGGGCCCCTCGCGGGCCGGCTCCGGGCATACGAAAAAGGACCCCGCAGGGTCCTCTTCCGTTTCGCTCCCCCGACTGGACTCGAACCAGTAACCCTCCGGTTAACAGCCGAATGCTCTGCCAATTGAGCTACAGGGGATCGCGCTCCCCCGACTGGACTCGAACCAGTAACCTGCCGGTTAACAGCCGGCTGCTCTGCCAATTGAGCTACAGGGGATGGTGGCGTTGCCTCGAACGTACCTGCCTGGCTGCTGCCGGGCGGCGCGCGTTCGCTGCGACACATACATTAGCGCAAGCAGGGGGGTGCTTTGCCAATCGGTATCGCCCGGGGTGATCTCGGGCGTCCGCGGGTAGGCGAGCAGCACACGTCGCACGGAGCGAAGGAAGGGTGGCAGCCATGCGGTACCGGCTCACGTTCATCGCCGGAGTGGCCCTCGGATACGTACTCGGCACGCGTGCCGGGCGCGAGCGTTACGAGCAGCTGAAGAAGTCCGCACGCCAGTTCGCCCAGAACCCGGCCGTGCGCAACACCTGCGAGACGGCGGCCCAGAGCGGCCGTGAGTTCGCCGGGAAGGCGTACCACGCGGTCGAGGAGAAGGTCGGCGACAAGGTGCCGGCGTCGGTGGCCGACCGGGTGCGGTCGCGGCGCGGGCGCGGGGCGAACGGCGAGGACGACTGGGGGACGACCAACACCTGAGTCCACGTCCTCACGTCTGCCGCACCACCGGTCGGGAAACCTCCGGTGGTGCGGCAGAATCTGTGTATGGGCATAGTCGCCGGCTTGGACAGTTCTTCCGCCTTCACGCACATCGTGGTCTGCGATACGGACACGGGTGCCGTACTGCGCCAGGGATACGCCGCACATCCCGTCGACGCGAAGGCCACCGAGGTCGATCCTCAGGCGTGGCTGCTCTCCCTCGGTGAGGCCGCCGCCGGCGGGCTGCTCGAAGGCGTGCAGGCCATCGGGGTGTCGGCGCAGCAGCACGGGCTCGTGCCGCTGGACCACCAGGGCAACCTCGTGCGTCCGGCGCTGCTGGGCAACGACCGGCGGGCGCAGGTCGCCGCGGCCGATCTGATCGACGGGCTCGGCGGGCGGCAGGCCTGGGCGGAGGCGGTCGGGTCGGTGCCGCAGGCCGCTCAGCCCGTGTCGAAGCTGCGCTGGCTGGCGCGGACCGAGCCGGACATGGCGCAGCGGGTCGCCGCGGTGCTCCAGCCGCACGACTGGCTGGTGTGGCAGCTGCTGGGCCGGCCGGCCCGGCGGACCACCGACCGGGGGGCCGCCTCCGGGACGGGTTACTGGTCGGCGGGCACCGCGTCCTACCGGCCCGACCTGGTGGAGCTCGCGCTCGGCCGCCAGGCGGCGCTGCCGGAGGTGCTCGGTCCGGCCGACGCGGCGGGGACGACGCCCGAGGGGCTGCTGATCTCCGCGGGGACCGGCGAGACCATGGCGGCGGCGTTCGGGCTCGGGGTCGCGGTCGGTGACGCGGTGGTGTCGCTGGGGGCGTCGGGTTCGGTGATGGCGGTGCACCACGAGGCGCTGGCGGACCCGACCGGGATGATCACGTCGTTCGCCGACGCGACCGGGATGCACCTTCCGGTGGTCCACACGTCCAACGCGGTACGCGCCCTGCGCGGGACCGCCGAGATGCTGGGGCTGGACGGGCTGGAGGAGCTGTCGGCGCTGGCCCTGAAGTCGACGCCGGGCTCCTCTGGGCTCGTACTGCTGCCGTACCTGGAGGGTGAGCGGACCCCGGACCTGCCGCACACCGCCGGAACGCTGAGCGGGCTGCGGCGTGAGTCGATGAAGCCGGAGCACCTGGCGCGGGCCGCGTTCGAGGGGATGCTGTGCTCGCTGGCCGACGCGCTCGACGTGCTGCGCGGCCGGGGGGTGGAGGTGCGGCGGGTGTTCCTGCTGGGAGCCGCCGCCGAGCTGCCGGCCGTGCAGGGGCTGGCCCCCGCGCTGCTGGGGACCCAGGTGGTCGTGCCGCAGCCGGCCCAGTACGCGGCGCTGGGCGCGGCCCGGCAGGCGGCCTGGGCGCTGGGCGTCTCCCAGGGGAAGCTGGACGGGCGCACTCCCCCGGCGTGGCAGGGCGCCGCGGCGCAGGTGCTGGAGCCGGGCGAGGAGCTGCCGGTCGGACAGGCGGTACGCCAGCAGTACGTGGCGACGCGCGACCAGATCCATCCCGGGGCGTTCGACGGGGTGCGCTGAGGCGACTGCCCTCGGTGACGGTCCCGGCCGCTCGGCCGGGACCCGCCCCCGAAAATGTGGACCGGGTCCGTTTTTTGACCTGGACTTGAATAAAAACGTTCGCTGTCCCGGTGGGCGGTACCCGAAAATGGGTCGACTCCCGACCTCGCCGACTCCGAGAGACACGCGTGCTCATAAAACTCCTGCGGGCCTGTCTCGGTCCGTACAAGAAACCGATCGCACTGCTGGTCGTCTTCCAGCTGCTGCAGACCTGCGCCACGCTCTATCTGCCCACGCTCAACGCGGACATCATCGACAACGGTGTCGTCCGCGGCGACACGGGCTACATCGTCCAGTACGGCGGTGTCATGATCGTCGTCAGCATCGCCCAGGTGGTGTGCAACATCGGGGCGGTCTACATCGGCGCCCGCACCGCGTCCGCCCTCGGCCGCGACATCCGGGCTTCGGTCTTCGACCGGGTGCAGTCGTTCTCGGCGCGGGAGGTCGGCCGCTTCGGCGCGCCGTCCCTGATCACCCGTACCACCAATGACGTGCAGCAGGTCCAGATGCTGGTCCTGATGACCTTCACGCTGATGGTGTCCGCGCCGATCATGTGCGTCGGCGGCATCATCATGGCGCTCGGCCAGGACGTCCCGCTCTCCGCGGTGCTGCTCGCGGTGGTGCCGGTCCTCGGCATCGCGGTGAGCCTCATCGTGCGGAGGATGCGTCCGCTGTTCCGGACCATGCAGGAGCGGCTCGACACCGTGAACCGGGTGCTGCGCGAGCAGATCACCGGCAACCGGGTCATCCGCGCCTTCGTCCGCGACGCCTACGAGGAGGAGCGCTTCCGGGGCGCCAACACCGAACTGACCGACGTGGCGCTGTCCACCGGGCGGCTGATGGCGCTGATGTTCCCGACCGTGATGACGGTCGTGAACGTATCGTCGATCGCCGTCGTCTGGTTCGGCGCGCACCGGATCGACAGCGGCGGGATGGAGATCGGCGCGCTGACCGCGTTCCTCTCCTATCTGATGCAGATCGTCATGTCGGTGATGATGGCCACCTTCATGTTCATGATGGTGCCGCGTGCCGAGGTCTGCGCCGAGCGCATCCAGGAAGTCCTGGAGACCGATTCCTCCGTGGTACCGCCGGTCGACCCGGTGCGCGAGCTCACGGTCCGAGGGCATCTGGAGGTGCGCGGTGCGGACTTCCGCTACCCCGGTGCCGAGGAGCCGGTCCTGCGCTCGGTGGACCTGGTCGCGCGGGCCGGTGAGACAACGGCGATCATCGGGTCCACGGGCAGCGGGAAGTCGACGCTGCTCGGTCTCGTACCCCGGCTGTTCGACGTGACGGACGGCCAGGTGCTGGTCGACGGCACGGACGTACGGACGGTGGATCCGGCCCTGCTGGCGAAGACCGTGAGTCTCGTCCCGCAGAAGCCGTACCTGTTCTCCGGGACGGTCGCGACGAATCTGCGCTACGGGAATCCGGACGCGACCGACGAGGAGCTGTGGCACGCGCTGGAGATCGCGCAGGCCAAGGAGTTCGTCGAGCAACTGGAGCACGGGCTCGACGCGCCGATCGCACAGGGCGGCACCAACGTCTCCGGCGGGCAGCGGCAGCGGCTCTCGATCGCCCGGACGCTGGTGCAGCGGCCGGAGATCTACCTCTTCGACGACTCCTTCTCGGCCCTGGACTACGCCACGGACGCGGCGCTGCGTGCGGCGCTGCTGCGGGAGACGCGGGGGGCGACCGTGGTGATCGTCGCGCAGCGGGTGTCCACCATCCGCGACGCCGACCGGATCCTGGTGCTGGATGAGGGCCGTGTCGTCGGCTCCGGCAGTCACCACGAACTGATGGACGGCAATGAGACCTACCGGGAGATCGTTCTCTCGCAGCTGACGGAAGCGGAGGCCGCGTAATGGCCGGGCCTGGCGGACGCATGATGGCGGGCGGGGCGCCGACCGAGCGGTCCATGGACTTCAAGGGCTCCACGAAGCGGCTGCTGAAGCGCTTCGCGGCCGAGAAGGCCACCCTGTACGTGATGCTGGTGGCCGTGGCGCTGAGTGTGGCGCTCTCGGTGGTCGGCCCGAAGATCCTCGGCAAGGCGACCGACCTGGTGTTCGCCGGGGTCGTCGGCCGGGGCATGGACGCGGGGACGACGAAGGAGCAGGCCGTCGAACGCCTGCGCCACAGCAACAGCGGCCTGGCCGACATGCTCTCCAAGGTGGACTTCACCCCGGGGCAGGGCATGGACTTCGACGCGATCGGCCGGGTGCTCCTCGTGGCGCTGACCGTCTACGTCGGGGCCGGCCTGCTGATGCTCGTGTCGACGCGGCTGTCGATCCGGGTGATCAACCGGGTCGTCTTCCAGATGCGCGAGGACATCCAGACCAAGCTGGCGCGGCTGCCGCTGTCGTACTTCGACCGGGCCAAGCGCGGTGAGGTGCTGAGCCGGGCGACGAACGACATCGACAACATCTCGCAGACGCTGCAGCAGACGATGGGGCAGCTGATCAACTCGCTGCTCACCATCGTGGGCGTGCTCGTGATGATGTTCTGGATCTCGCCGCTGCTGGCGCTGATCGCGCTGGTGACGGTGCCGCTGTCGGTGGTCGTGGCGACACGGGTCGGCAAGCGCTCCCAGCCGCAGTTCGTCCAGCAGTGGAAGGTGACGGGCAAGCTCAACGCCCACATCGAGGAGATGTACACCGGCCACACCCTGGTGAAGGTCTTCGGGCGGCAGGAGGAGTCGGCGCGGGACTTCGCCGAGCAGAACGACGCGCTGTACGAGGCCGGGTTCAAGGCGCAGTTCAACAGCGGCATCATGCAGCCGCTGATGATGTTCGTGTCGAACCTCAACTACGTCCTGATCGCGGTCGTCGGCGGGCTCCGGGTCGCCTCGGGCGCCCTGTCGATCGGTGACGTGCAGGCCTTCATCCAGTACTCGCGTCAGTTCTCCATGCCGCTGACCCAGGTCGCCTCGATGGCGAACCTGGTGCAGTCCGGGGTGGCTTCGGCGGAGCGGATCTTCGAACTGCTGGACGCCGAGGAACAGGGCGCCGACCCGGCGAAGGGCGAGGGCGAGCACCCCGGGATCCTGCGCGGCAACGTCTCGCTGGAGAACGTCTCGTTCCGCTACGACCCGGACAAGCCGCTCATCGAGGACCTGTCGCTGAGCGTCGAGCCGGGCCACACGGTCGCGATCGTCGGACCGACCGGCGCCGGCAAGACGACGCTGGTCAACCTGCTGATGCGGTTCTACGAGGTCACCGGGGGCCGGATCACCCTCGACGGCACCGACATCGCGAAGATGTCGCGCGACGACCTGCGCTCGGGCATCGGCATGGTCCTCCAGGACACCTGGCTGTTCGGCGGGACCATCGCGGAGAACATCGCCTACGGCGCCTCGGGCGACGTCACCCGGGAGCAGATCGAGGAGGCGGCGCGGGCGGCCCACGCCGACCGCTTCATCCGCACCCTGCCCGACGGCTACGACACCCGCATCGACGACGAGGGCTCGGGCGTCAGCGCGGGCGAGAAGCAACTGATCACCATCGCCCGGGCGTTCCTGTCCGACCCGGTGATACTGGTGCTCGACGAGGCGACCAGCTCCGTCGACACCCGTACCGAGGTGCTGATCCAGAAGGCGATGGCGGGCCTGGCCCACGGTCGTACGAGCTTCGTGATCGCGCACCGGCTCTCCACCATCCGGGACGCCGACGTCATCCTGGTGATGGAGAACGGTGCCATCGTCGAACAGGGCACGCACGACGAGCTGCTGGAAGCGGACGGCGCCTACGCCCGGCTGTACGCGGCGCAGTTCGCGCAGGCGGTCGCCGAGGTCGACTAGGGCAGTGACCGGCCGCGGCTGCCCGGGCTGTTCAGTCCAGGTAGCCGCGGAGCTGGTCGGCGAAGGCGTGGTCCCGGAGCTTGCTGAGGGTCTTGGACTCGATCTGCCGGATGCGTTCGCGGGTCACGCCGAAGATCCGCCCTATCTCCTCCAGCGTGCGCGGCCGCCCGTCGGCCAGCCCGTAGCGCAGCTGGACCACCTTGCGCTCGCGCTCGTTGAGCGTGGAGAGCACCGTCTCCAGGTGTTCGCGCAGCAGCAGGAAAGCCGCGGACTCCACCGGGGACGCGGCGTCGCCGTCCTCGATGAGGTCGCCGAGCGAGACGTCGTCCTCCTCACCGACCGGGGCGTGCAGGGACACCGGTTCCTGGGCCAGGCGCAGGACCTCCCCGACCCGTTCCGGTGTCAGGTCCAGCTGCTCGGCGACCTCCTCGGGCGTCGGCTCGTAGCCGCGCTCCTGGAGCATCCGGCGCTGGACCCGGACCACGCGGTTGATGAGTTCGACGACGTGGACCGGGACCCTTATGGTCCGCGCCTGGTCGGCGAGCGCGCGGGACATGGCCTGACGGATCCACCAGGTCGCATACGTCGAGAACTTGTAGCCGCGGGCGTAGTCGAACTTCTCGACCGCCCGGATCAGCCCCAGGTTCCCCTCCTGGACCAGGTCCAGCATCGTCAGACCGCGGCCCACGTAACGCTTGGCCACGGAGACGACGAGCCGGAGGTTGGCCTCGATGAGGCGGCGCTTGGCCATCCGCCCCATCACCACCAGCCGGTCCAGGTCGACGGCCAGCCGCGTGTCGGGGTCCGGGGTCCGGGCCAGGCGCTCCTCGGCGAACAGTCCGGCCTCCACGCAGCGGGCGAGTTCCACCTCCTCGGCGGCCGAAAGGAGCGGGATGCGGCCGATCTCCCGCAGATACTGGCGGAAGAGATCGGACGAGGGCCCCCCGGTCTCGGGGCGGCTGCGCGGCTCCGGCGGTTCGGTGAGCTCCGACTCCTCCATGACGGCCTCGGGCGGCTCCGGTGGTGATTCGGGCGGGTTCTGCGGGGCTGCCAGGGGTGTCGGCGGGTCCGCCGCGGCCTCGGGGTGGTGAACGGCCCGGGATTGCACGGGAAAGGCCGGGACACGCTCGGTCTCGGTCACGGTCCGGGTCTGCACGGGGGCGACCTCCAGGTGATCGCTGCCGGACCGCGGAGAGGGAGGACCACCCTTCGGTGGGCCGGCCGCGCGTCCGATGACTCAGGCACCGCCACCCAGTGTGGGGTACGACACACAGCCGCCACGAGGGGCGTGCGGGGACTTTCTGAATCCGTGCCGTGACCGGGCGATTACCAGGACGCGGGCCGGGACCTGGCGGCCCGGGACGCCCTCAGAGCGCCGCGGCGCCGTGGTTGCGCAGGGACTGGGCGTACTGCTGGAGGACCCACACCTCGTTCTGCGCGGCGGCCAGGTGGTCCGGAGACACGTTGCTGCCGAGGCGGGCCAGGCTGCCCTGGACCTCGTTGATCCGGCGGTCGACGGCGCGCAGGCGGACCTTGACCAGGTGCTCGCCCGCGTACGCCTCGTCGATGGTCTTGCCGTGGAAGACCTCGACCGCGAGCTCCGTGACCAGCTTGCGCACCGCGTCATTGGGGGTCGCGTCGAGCACCTGCACGAGATACTCGCGGGTCTCGGGGACACCCAGCTCCGCTCCGCCCGCCTCCGCGATGCACTGGCGGACCGCTGCGTACGGCGGGGCGGTGAACTCGTCGACCCCGTACGCGTCGAACGCCGGGGAGACCAGGGCGGGCTTCTGCAGGGCGAGCTTGAGCAGCTCCCGCTCGGTACGGTGGGCCGGGCTGCGGAGATTGAGCGCGGGGCCGGACTGCGGTGCGGCGGACGCGTGGACCTCCTGACGCCGGGAACCGCCGCGCGCGGCGGGCGCCGGGCCCCGGTCGCCGCGGCCCCGGGCCCACTGGGCGAGCTGGTTGACCCGGTGCACGACGTACTCCTGGTCCAGGATGCCGACGAAGCCGGCCAGCTGGACGGCGACCTCGCGCTGCACGCTGCCCGTCTTGATCTTGGCGACGACCGGTGCCGCCTCGTCGAGCGCGGCGGCACGCCCCGCCGGGGTCTCCAGGTCGTAACGGGAGACGATCTGACGGAGCGCGAACTCGAACAGCGGCGTGCGGGGTTCGACCAGGTCGCGGACGGCCTCGTCGCCCTTGGCCAGGCGCAGATCGCACGGATCCATATTGTCCGGGGCGATCGCGATGTACGTCTCCGCGGCGAACTTCTGGTCGTCCTCGAAGGCGCGCAGAGCGGCCTTCTGGCCGGCCGCGTCCCCGTCGAAGGTGAAGATCACCCGGGCGCTGCCGTTGTCCATCAGGAGGCGGCGGAGGATCTTGATGTGATCGCCGCCGAACGCCGTGCCGCACGTGGCGATGGCCGTCGTGACCCCGGCGAGGTGGCAGGCCATCACGTCGGTGTAGCCCTCGACGACGACGGCCCGGCTGGCCTTCGCGATGTCCTTCTTGGCCAGGTCGATGCCGTACAGCACCTGGGACTTCTTGTAGATCGCCGTCTCGGGGGTGTTCAGGTACTTCGGGCCGTTGTCGTCGTCGCGCAGCTTGCGGGCGCCGAATCCGACGACCTCGCCCGAGGTGTCCCTGATCGGCCACATCAGCCGGCCCCGGAAGCGGTCGATGGGGCCGCGCCTGCCGTCCTGGGAGAGGCCCGAGGCGATCAGTTCCTTGTCGCTGAAGCCCTTGCCGCGCAGGTACCGGGTGAGGTGGTCCCAGCCCGCCGGGCTGTAGCCCACGCCGAAGTGCGCGGCCGCCGCCTGGTCGAAGCCGCGCTCCGCCAGGAACTTGCGGCCGATCTCGGCCTCGGGGCCGTCCAGCTGCTCCACGTAGAACTGGGCGGCCGCCTTGTGTGCCTCGACCAGCCTGATCCGCTCACCGCGCTGGTGGGACGGGTTGTACCCGCCCTCCTCGTACCGCAGGGTGATGCCGGCCTTCGCGGCGAGCCGCTCGACGACCTCCGCGAACGTCAGGTGGTCGATCTTCTGCACGAAGGCGATCGTGTCGCCGCCCTCCTGGCAGCCGAAGCAGTGGAAGAGACCCTTGCTCGGACTGACCTGGAACGACGGGGACTTCTCGTCGTGGAAGGGGCACAGGCCCTTGAGGTTCCCCCCGCCCGCGTTGCGCAGCTGGAGGTACTCCGAAACGACGGCGTCGATCGGGACCGCGTCCCGGACCGCCTTCACGTCGTCATCGTTGATCCTGCCTGCCACGAGTGAAGTCTACGGGTGGACTACGACAGCCCGTCTCCATCGGCCCCGCCGCGGTCTGGGGGGCGGGGTGCGGGTGCTCCGCGGGGCGGCGGGGCCCCTTGCGGGGTGCGGGTTCCCTTGGTGGTGCGGGTGCTCCGCGTTGCGCGGGGTTCCGTCCTCAAGCGCCGGACGGGCTGTGGTGGTACGGGTGCGCGGTGTTGTGCGGGTGTTCGCCTCTGTCCGGTGGGTGGGGGTGGGGTCCCTCCGGGGAGACTCCTCAGAAATGGCATGTGCGGGCGGGTGGGAAAAGGACCGGAGTCGTACGCCATTTCCTGCGGGGACTCCCCTGCACGCCCCCACCCGGCCTCAGTCGCGTGTGCACACCGGCCCTGCGACTGTCGCACACGCACGGCGGGCGGGTTCGGGGGCGTGCAGGGGAGTCCCCGCAGGACGACGAACATCGACCCGGGTTCGGCTGCGTACCCGCCGAACGTTCGTCGTCTGAGGAGACGCCCCGGAGGGACCCCGAACCCCCACCCACCGGACAGGCGCGGAACTTCGCGGAGCACCCGCACCACACAAGCCCGTCCGGCGATTGAGGACGGAACCGGCCCGCCGGAGCAACCCGCACCCCGCACGGGGACCCGCACATCTCAAGCCCGTCCGGCGCTTGAGGACGGAACCCTCCGCCCCGGAAAGGGGCAACCAAAACAGGGGCCGCACCCCGCAAGGTCCCCCGGCAAGGGGCGACCATGACAAGGCGCCGCCCCCCGCAGGGGCCCGGCCCCGGGTAGGGGCGGGGTCAGACCAGGGAGAGCAGGCGCACCGAGGGGTCGGCCAGCGCGTCCGGGTCGATCGGCTGGCCGCTCCTGATCAGCTCCTGGATGGTCTCCGTGACATCCCACACGTTCACGTTCATACCGGCCAGCACCTTGCGGTCCTTCAGCCAGAACGCGATGAACTCCCGCTTGCCGGCGTCGCCGCGGATCACGACCTGGTCGTAGCTGCCCGGCGGCGCCCAGCCCGAGTACTCGAGGCCGAGGTCGTACTGGTCGGAGAAGAAGTACGGCACCCGGTCGTAGGCGACGTCCTGGCCGAGCATGGCGCGGGCCGCCGCCGGGCCGGTGTTCAGCGCGTTGGCCCAGTGCTCCACGCGGAGCCGGCCGCCGAGGAGGGGATGGGCCACGTTGGCGACGTCGCCGGCCGCGTAGATGTGCGGGTCGCTGGTGCGCAGCGAGGCGTCGACGGCGATGCCGCCGCCCTGCTCGCGGGGGGCGATGTCCAGGCCCGCCGCCTCGGCGAGCGCGGCGCGCGGGGCGGCGCCGATCGCGGCGAGGACGTCGTGGGCGGGGTGTTCCTCTCCGTCGTCGGTGCGGACGGCGAGGACCATGCCGTCCTGGCCGACGATCTCGGTGAGCCGGCCGCCGAAGTGGAAGCGGACGCCGTGGTCGCTGTGCAGGTCGGTGAAGATCTGGCCGAGCTCGGGGCCGATGACCCGGAGCAGCGGGGTGGCCTCCGGTTCGACGACGGTCACCTCGGCGCCGTATCCGCGGGCCGCCGCGGCGACCTCCAGGCCGATCCAGCCGGCGCCGGCGATCACCAGGTGGCCGTTGTCGCGGCCGAGGGCGGCCAGCACGTTGCGCAGCCGGTCGGCGTGGGCGAGGCGGCGCAGGTGGTGGACGCCCGCCAGGTCGGTGCCCGGGATGTCGAGGCGGCGTGGTTCGGCGCCGGTGGCCAGGAGCAGCTTGTCGTAGTGGACGACGGTGCCGTCGCCGAGTTCCACGGAGCGCGCTTCGCGGTTCAGCGCGGTGACGGGCTGGCCGAGGTGGAGTTCGACGTCGGCACCCGCGTACCAGGCGGTCTCGTGGACGAAGACGCTGTCGCGGTCCTCCTTCCCGCCGAGGTAGCCCTTGGAGAGCGGCGGTCGTTCGTACGGATGGTCGCGCTCATCGCCGATCAGGATGACCCGGCCGCTGAACCCCTCCGAGCGGAGCGTCTCCGCTGCCTTCGCTCCGGCCAGCCCTCCGCCGACAATGACGAACGTCCGATGTGCGTCGACCACTTGATGCCTCCTCGGTGCTTGCTGCGCGGCGCCAACTGCGAGCGTCCCGCACGCAGCGTGATGGCGAAAGAGGGTGTGACCCGATCAGGTCACACCCCGTGGTCATGGGACCAGTCTGCCGACCGGGGCCAGTACCCGGTCGAGCAGGGTGCCGCCGACGGGGCCTGCGTCCCCGCGCGTCGCGGTACGTGTACCCAGCACACCACCCGCGACATGGCCGATCGTCATCGCCGCGCCCCGCTGCCCCGGGACATGCCCGGGAGAGGCGAGAACCGGGAGCGCCCCGGGGCGGCGGAAACCGGGCGCCGGGGGCGTGGCGGCCGGAGTCGCGGAGAGCGGGCTCCGGTGACGCCTCTGGCCGGGGCGGGTCCCTCGGCCGGACCGGGGCGGTGCGGTGCGGTCAGGTGCGGGGCGCGGTGAGCGAGTGGTGCAGGGCGCGGGCCGAGGCGTCGGTGAGGGCGGCGATCTGGTCGACCAGGACCCGCTTGCGGGCGCTGTCGTCGGGGGCGCTCTCGTAGAGCGCGCGCAGCTGGGGCTCCAGCCCTTCGGGGGCCCGGGCGGTCAGGGCCGCGGCCAGCTCGGCGATGACGATCCGCTGGTCGGCGCGGATCGCCTCCTGCTCGGCGCGCTGCATGACGTAGCGGTCGGCGACGGCCTTGAGGACCGCGCACTCGTTCCGTGTCTCGCGGGGCACGACGAGCTCGGCGCCGTATCTGCTGAGGCGTCCGGTGCCGTGGGCCCGGCGGGTGGCGCTCTCGGCGGCGAGGCAGAACCGGCCGATCAGCTGGCTCGTGGCGTCCTTGAGCCGGGCCTGGGCGACGGCCGATCCGTCGTAGCCGTGCGGCCACCAGTCCTGGCCGATGAGCCGGTCGAGGGCGTCGGACAGCTCCTGGGGATCGGTGTCCGCGGGGACGTACCGTCCGATGGCGACGGACGCGATGTCCTGGCGCTCCGGCTCGGCTTCGAGGCAGTTGGGGTCGATGTGCCCGGCGTGCAGCCCGTCCTCGAAGTCGTGGACCGAGTACGCCACGTCGTCGGACCAGTCCATCACCTGGGCCTCGAAGCACTTGCGGCCGTGCGGGGCGCCCTTGCGGAACCAGTGGAAGACCGGCAGGTCGTCCTCGTACACCCCGAATTTCGGCGATCCGGGTTCGGTGGGATGGGCGCCGCGGGGCCAGGGGTACTTGGTGGCGGCGTCGAGCGCGGCGCGGGTGAGGTTGAGCCCGACGCTGACCAGCTCGCCGGTGCGGGTGTCGGGCACGAACCGCTTGGGTTCGAGGCGGGTCAGCAGCCGCAGCGACTGGGCGTTGCCCTCGAAGCCGCCGCAGTCGGAGGCGAAGTCGTTGAGCGCCTGTTCGCCGTTGTGCCCGAAGGGCGGGTGGCCCATGTCGTGCGAGAGGCAGGCCGCCTCGACGAGGTCGGGGTCGCAGCCGAGCGCCGCGCCGAGTTCGCGGCCGACCTGCGCGCACTCCAGCGAGTGCGTGAGCCGGGTCCGCGGGCTGGCGTCCCAGACGTGGCTGCGGGTGCCCGGGGTGACGACCTGGGTCTTCCCGGCGAGCCTGCGCAGCGCCGCGGAGTGCAGCACCCGGGCGCGGTCGCGCTGGAAGGCCGTGCGGCCGGGCCGTTTGTCCGGCTCGGTGTCCCAGCGCTCCGCGTCGGCGGCGCCGTAGGGGGCCGTGCCGGGGGCCTGCGTGCCGTACGTCGTCTCCGTGCCGTCCGTGCCGTTCATGGGGCCGACACTAATCCGCCGGACTGACAGGAGAGCTCAGGCGGAGGCGAGGAAACGTGTGTTCATCAGGGTTTCGTGTGCGGGTGCGCCGCCCGCGCGTGCCTGGTCGTAGCGGTGGAGCAGCAGGCGTGCCATGGCCGGGTGGGCGCCGAGCGGGGCGGCCGCGATCCACGGCGCTTCCGCCGCCGCGACGGAGGCGAAGCGTCCGGGGGCGGTGAAGTACGAGGCGATGGCGACCCGTCGGCGGCCGCGGGCGGCCAGCGCCCGCAGGGCGGCCGGGACGGTGGGCGTCGCGGCGGAGGCGTACGCGGGCACGACGGGCACCCCGCCGAGCCGTTCGCTGAGCAGGTGCGCGGTGCGGCGGGTGTCGGCGGCCGATTCGGGGTCGCGCGAACCGGCGGCGGCCAGGACCACGGCGCTGTTGCGGTTGCCGTCGTCCTCGGTCCGCCAGCCGGCCTCGGCGAGCCGGCCGTGGAGCGCCTCGACCAGCAGCGGGTGCGGTCCGAGGGGGCCGGCGGTACGGGTGCGCAGGGCGGGGGCGCCGGCGACGGCCTCCGGAATGTCCTGCTTCACGTGGTAGCCGCGGCCGAGCAGCAGGGGCACGAGGACCGCCTCGCCGCTCCCCAGGACGCGCAGGGTGTGCGGGAGGAGGGGTTCGTTGAGCTCGATGTGGCCGAGCCGGACGTCGAGCCCCGGCCGCAGTTCCCGGACCCGGTCCAGCAGCTCCGTCACCGTGTGCAGCGCCCGCGGGTCCCGGCTGCCGTGGGCGACGGCGACGAGGGCGGGGGCGGCGGGCAGGAGGGGGCTCACGTTGCTGAGCGGGGGCTGCTGCGGGGTGCGGTCCATGGGCCGTCGGGTTCCGTTCAGGGAGACGAGGCTGAGCTGGGTGCCGAGCTGTGCGGTGATACGGGTCAGCAGTTGCGCCGTGCTGTCGAGGGGCAGGGACTGCTCAGGGCGTTCCGGTGCCGACTGCGTCATGGACCGATGGTGCAGGGCGCAGGTTGCCGCGTCGTTGCGCGCCGGTCACAGCCGTTTTCCGCCACCTCACCGAAAGCCCGTGCCCGGTGTCAGGCGCCCGGTGTCAGCTGGCCGTCCCGGACCGCGGCCGCCGGCCGCACCCGCTCGGCGAACAGCCGCTCGATGACCTGGGCGACCCCGTCCTCCTCGTTGGTGGCGGTGTGCGCCGCCACGGCCGCCAGCACGGAGGGGTGGGCGTTGGCCATGGCGTAACCGGTGCCCGCCCAGCCGAGGACCGTGAGGTCATTGGGCATGTCGCCGAACGCGACGACCTCGGTCGCGTCGATGCCCCGGGCGGCGCAGACCATCTCCAGGGTGCCGGCCTTCGTGACGCCGGGCGCGCTGATCTCCAGCAGGCCGCGGCCGCCCGAGTGGGTGAGCTGCACCTCGTCGCCCGTGCCCTGCCGGGCCGCTGCGAGCAGGGTGTCGGCGTCGAGCCGGTCCGACCAGGCGAGCAGCTTGGTGACGGGGGCCTCGGTCAGCCACAGGTCGGCGAGGGAGGGGACGGGGAGCTCGGCGCCGACGTCGTCGGACATGCGCAGCCGGTAGGCGGGTTCGTACACCACCTGGTTGCCGTTCTCCAGGGCGAAGCCCACCCCGGGCACCGCGGCCGCCAGAGCGGTGGCCACCTGCCGGGCCGTGGCCAGGGACAGGAAGCGGGAGGAGACGACGGTGCGGGTCCCGACGTCGTAGACGAGCGCCCCGTTGCTGCAGACCGCCGTGCCCGTCAGGCCGGTGGCCTCGGCCAGCCGGTCGACGAAGCGGGGCGGTCTGGCGGTGACGATGACGATCTCCGCGCCGGCGTCCTCGGCCGTGCGCAGGGCTCGCAGGGTGCGCGGGGAGAGGGTGCCGTCATCGCGCAGGAGGGTGCCGTCGAGATCGGAGGCGATCAGCCGTGGGAGCAACATCGGCCGATGCTACCGACGGCCCCGGCGGAGAACCGTTTCGGGCGTCCGCTCGTCAAACGGGAGAGGGGACGGCATGACACGACACCAGGGACGGGGGCTTCGATGCGGCTGAAGCCGTGGGGAGGACGGGCGGTCCGCGCGCTGCGGGGGGCCGTCGCCCGGTTGCGGCCGAGGCTGCCGCGGACCCGGCGGGGGCGGCGCCTGACCGTCCAGGGGGTGATGGTGGCGTGCGTGCTCGCGCTGGCACCGGCCACCTGGCTGCACACGGTCGCCGACGCCCGCGTCAGGACGGCGGCGGACGTGCCCGAGCAGCAGGTCGCGGTGGTGTTCGGCGCCGGGCTGTGGCACGGCAGGCCGTCCCCGTATCTCGCGAACCGGCTGCGGACCGCGGCCGGTCTCTACCGGGACGGGAAGGTGAAGGTCGTGCTGGTGACCGGTGACAACAGCCGGGCGGAGTACGACGAGCCGGATGCCATGCGCACGTTCCTGGTCGCGCACGGCGTTCCGGACCGCAGGATCGTCAGCGACTTCGCCGGCTTCGACACCTGGGACTCCTGCGTGCGGGCCCGGAAGATCTTCGGGGTCGAGCGGGCCGTGCTCGTGAGCCAGGGCTTCCACATCCGGCGGGCGATCGCGCTGTGCCGGGCCGCGGGGATCGACGCGTACGGCGTCGGGGTCGACGCCGTACACGACGTGACCTGGTACTACGGCGGGACGCGGGAGGTGTTCGCGGCGGGCAAGGCCGCCCTGGACGCCCTGTTCGAGCCGGATCCGCACTTCCTGGGGCCCAAGGAGGCGGGGGTGGAGAGCGCCCTCGCCGCGGCCGGCCGGTGACGGAGCGGCCCACCTCACCGCCGGGTCCCGGCCGGGCTGAGGTGCGCGTACCGGCGGTGTAACCGGGAGCGGGCGCCCGTGTAACACCCGGCTCGCAGTCTGGGGTCATGACCAGTACCGCGCCTGCCGCCACCGCGACCCACTGCCCGTACTGCGCACTGCAGTGCGGCATGAATCTGCGACCGGTCGCCGGGGACGCGGTCGTCGAGGTGGAGGAGCGCACCGCCTTTCCCGTGAACCGGGGCGCTCTGTGCGGCAAGGGCCGGTCCGCGCCCGCCGTCCTGTCCTCGGCGGTCCGGCTGACCGGTCCGCTCGTACGCGACACGGCGAGCGGTGAGCTGGAGCCGGCCGGCTGGGACGAGGCGCTGGCCCGTATCGCCGAAGGGCTGCGGGGAACGCGTGCGGAGCACGGGGCCGACGCGGTCGGGGTGTTCGGCGGCGGCGGGCTGACCAACGAGAAGGCGTACACGCTCGGGAAGTTCGCCCGGGTGGTGCTCGGCACCTCGCAGATCGACTACAACGGGCGGTTCTGCATGTCCTCGGCGGCCGCCGCGCACCAGCGCGCCTTCGGACTGGACCGCGGACTGCCGTTCCCGCTGGAGGACATCCCGCGGACCGGGTGCGTGATCCTCGTGGGATCCAACCTCGCGGAGACGATGCCGCCCGCGCTGCGCTATCTGACCGAACTGCGGGAGAACGGCGGCCGGCTGATCGTCATCGATCCTCGCCGCACGAAGACCGCCGAGCAGGCGGACCTCCATCTGGCCCCGCGGCCCGGCACCGATCTCGCGCTCGCGCTCGGCATGCTCCACCTGGTGGTGGCGCAGGGCCGGGTGGACGAGGAGTTCGTACGGGAGCGCACCACCGGCTGGGACGAGGCGCGGGCCGGGGTGATGGCCCACTGGCCGGAGCTGGTGGAGCGGCTGACCGGCGTCCCGGTCCCGCAACTGCGGGCGGCCGTCGAGATGTTCTGCGACGCGGAGAGCGGCATGGTGCTGACCGCGCGCGGGCCCGAGCAGCAGGCGAAGGGCACGGACACCGTCGGCGCCTGGATCAACTTCGCGCTGGCCACCGGGCGTGCGGGCCGCCCGCTGTCCGGCTACGGCTGCCTGACCGGGCAGGGCAACGGCCAGGGCGGGCGCGAACACGGCCAGAAGGCCGATCAGTTGCCCGGATACCGCAAGCTCACCGATCCGGTGGCGCGCCGCCATGTCGCGGGGGTGTGGGGAGTCGATCCGGACTCGCTGCCGGGGCCGGGGCGCAGTGCCTACGAGCTGCTGGACGCGCTGGGCGGCGAGGTGCGGGCGCTGCTGGTGATGGGGTCGAATCCGGTGGTCTCCGCACCGCACGCGGGGCACGTGGAGGAGCGGCTGCGGTCGCTGGACTTCCTCGCGGTCGCCGATGTGGTGCTCTCCGAGACCGCCGCGCTGGCGGATGTGGTGCTGCCGGTGACGCAGTGGGCCGAGGAGACCGGGACGACGACCAACCTGGAGGGCAGGGTGCTGCTGCGCCGGCGTGCGGTCACCGCGCCCGAGGGCGTCCGCAGCGATCTGGACGTGCTGCACGGGCTCGCCGGCCTCCTCGGGCACGGGAAAGGCTTCCCGGCCGACCCGGAGGAAGTGTTCGACGAGCTGCGCCGGGCCTCGGCGGGCGGGCCGGCGGACTACGCCGGCATCACGTATGAGCGGATCGCGGCCGAGGACGGCGTCTTCTGGCCGTGCCCGGACACGGACCACGCCGGTACGCCGCGGCTGTTCCTGGACCGGTTCGCGACGGACGACGGGCGGGCCCGGTTCGTGCCCGTCACGCACCGGCCGTCCGCCGAGGAGACGGACGCGGAGTACCCGGTGGTGCTGACGACCGGGCGGGTCGTCGCCCAGTACCAGTCGGGGGCGCAGACCCGGCGGGTGGCGGAGCTGAACGCGGCCGCACCGGGGCCCTTCGTGGAGCTGCATCCGCGGCTCGCCGAGCGGATCGGGGTGGCCGACGGCGGACCGGTGGCGGTCACCTCACGGCGCGGGCGGGCGGTGGCGCCCGCGCGGATCACCGTGGCGATCCGCGAGGACACCGTGTTCATGCCGTTCCACTGGGCGGGTGAGGGCCGGGCCAACACCCTGACCAACCCGGCCCTGGACCCGGTGTCGAAGATGCCGGAGTTCAAGGTGTGCGCGGTGCGTGTGGAGGCTGCGGGCACCGCTCAGGGCGCGGTCACCGGCGCGGTCTCCGCCGATACCCAGCCCAGGTAGCGGGCGCTGCCCCGGAGCACCGGCAGGGCGATGATCTCCGGGGTGTCGTAGTCGTGCGCCTCCTGGAGGTAGGCCTCCAGCTCGTCGTACCGCTCGGCCGTCGTCTTGAAGGACAGCTGCCACTCCTCGGTGGTCTCGATGGCGTTCTGCCACCGGTAGACCGAGGTGAGGGGCGCGGAGATCTGGACGCAGGCGGCGAGCCGCGCCTCCACCGCGCCCTGTGCCAGGAGCCCGGCCTTCTCCTCGCTGTCCGTCGTGGTCAGCACGTTCAGCCATGCGGGCGGTGTCACCTGGGGTCTCCTCGGATCGGGGGCGGGTCCTTCCCCGATTGTCGGGCCCCGGCCGCCGGGCCGCGTCAGGTTCCGTACGGATGCGCCGCCCTGGCGCCCTTCAGCGCCCGCCCCCACCAGAGCAGCTGGTCCAGGAGCGTCTTCGCCGCGGCGTCGGGGCCGGCCGGGTCGCGGTGCCGCCCCTCGTCGTCGAAGAGGGCGCCCGCGTTGTGGAACGAGACGCCGTCGCGGAGGGAGACGGCGTGCAGCTCGGCGAAGACCTGGCGCAGGTGCTCGACCGCGCGCAGACCGCCGGAGACGCCGCCGTAGGAGACGAACGCGACGGGCTTGGCCTGCCATTCGGTGAAGTGCCAGTCGATGAGGTTCTTGAGCGGGGCCGGGTAGGAGTGGTTGTACTCCGGGGTGATGACGACGAAGGCGTCCGCGGCCGCCAGCCGGCCCGAGATCTCCGCCAGCCGGGCCCGGTCCTCGGGGCCGGGGCTCTGGGAGAGGGCGGTCGGGAGGTCGAGTGCGGCGACGTCGACCACGTCGGTCTCGATGCCGGGGCGGTGTTCCGTACGGGATCGGAACCATGCGGCGACGACGGGCGCGAACCGGCCCTCGCGGTTGCTGGCGACGATGACGGCGACCCTCAGCGGGTCGGTCGCGGGAGTGGTGGTGGGCAGAGCGGTGGCCGTGGTTCCGGCTGCGGTGAGGTCCATGCGAGGAGGTTCGTACGTCAACCGCGGTTGAGGTCAAGCGGTCGCTGCCGGTCCGCCCCCGCGCAGGTCGGCATACGGTGAGCGGCATGACGCCTCACGCAGCCGCCCCCCTTCCCTACGCCGAGTTCGACGGACGTCCGGCCACCGAGGACGACCTGCGCCGAGCCGCCTTCTTCGGCTACGGCCATTTCACCGCCATGCAGGTCAGGAGCGGCCGGGTGCGCGGCCTGGAACTCCATCTGGAGCGGCTCGACTCCGCGAACCGGGAGCTGTTCGAACTCCCCCTGGACGGCGGCCGGGTACGCGAGTGGATCCGGCACGCGCTGCACAGCGGCGGGGCGTCGGACGCCTCGGTGCGGGTGCACGGGCTGCGGCCGCCGGGCGCCGCCGCGACGACCGTCATGGTCACCGTGCGCGGGTCGGTCCGGATGAGCCCCGAGCCGGTCTCCCTGATGTCCGTCCCGTACGCACGCACCGCGCCGCATCTCAAACGCGCCGGTGACTTCGGCCAGACGTACTACGGGGAGCTCGCCCGCCGGGCCGGGTTCGACGACGCGCTGCTGACCCTGCCGGACGGTGCGGTGACCGAGGGGGCGATCACCAACATCGGCTTCTGGGACGGAGTTTCGGTCGTCTGGCCCCAGGCGCCCGCGCTGCTGGGCGTCACCATGGCGCTGCTGGAGCGGGAGTTGCCCGGCGCGGGCGTGCGCTCGGTGCGCCGCACCGTGCCGAAGGACGGGCTGGGCGCCTACCGGTCCGCGTTCGTCACGAACTCGCAGGGCATGGCCCCGGTGGCCCGGATCGACGGCACGGACTTCACGGTCGACGAGGAGCTGATGAGGCGGCTGGCGACGGCGTACGAGGCCGCCCCCTGGGACACCGTCTGACACCCGGGGCGTCCGCCCGGCCGACCCGGAGGGACGATGGACGCATGCAGATCCCCGCCGAAGGAACGCCGTCGCGCATCCAGATCCACATCGAGGGCTCCCGCCTGCCTGGCCGCTCCGGCGGGCCGGGCGGCGGCTTCGCCGGCCGCGAGAACATCCATGTGGGCGTGCAGCGCAAGGACCGGGCCGGTGAACTCCTCGGGCTGCATCCGGGCGACGCCCCCGCCGCCCACTGGACCCTGGAGTGCACGGCCACCGACGGCCCGGACGGCATCGAGGTGAGCGGGCCGTACGTCCAGAACCGGCTCGGCGGACGGTTCGTCTACCTGTCGTGGGGCACGGTCGACGACGACGGCCTGTTCTCCATGTTCCGGCGCGCCAAGCTGATGTTCGCCGACATCGACGCGGACGTCCTCGAAGCGGCCGCGCGTTCGGGGCACCTCACCGCGACGCTCCCCCTCTCCGACGCCGAGGGACAGCCGCTCTGCGCCAGGGTCCGGCCGCCCGTCATCACGTGGTCCGCCGCCGCGCCCGTCTGAGGACGGCGCCCCGGGCACGGGCACACGCCGAACCGCCCTCACCGGGCCCAGGGGGGGTGGGGCCGGTGAGGGCGGGGGCCGGGGGGCAGCTGTGCACTGCGTCCCGTGGGGGGGGTGTGCGTCGTATGCCCCCGCACACCCGGACCATGCGTGTGACGTACGCCACTTTCTCGCGAAGGGGTGTCACCCGATCGGCACCGGAGGCGGGAGGACGGGGCATGCGACCCTCCATCACCGCTGTGACCTGCACGCATGGGCGGTGGCAAGGAGGCAGCGCCGGTCCGGAAGAGTGAAAGCTGACTTGGTGTCAGCAGGCATGGATGGCGACCCGGCCGTTAGCTCGGAACCAGGACACACCAGCCCGCGCCATCCCGCCCGGAGGAACCCCCCATGCGCAGTCCTGCCCGCCTCGTGACCGGCACAGCCGCCGCGGCCCTCGCCGCTGCCGCACTCGGCCTCAGCGCCGCCGCCCCGTTCGCGTACGGGGACGAGGCGGCGCCCCTGGAGGTCACTCCCGCGAGCGCCGCACCCGGCGCCACCGTCACCGTGAACACCACCGCCTGCGGCAGCGACACCGCCGCCACCGGTGACGCGAGCGCGCTGAACGCCTCCGAGTTCGCGCTGGCGCCGGCCACCCTCGAGGAGGTCCTGGCCGGTTCGTTCCGGGTACCGGGCACCGTCGAGCCGGGCCCGTACCGCATCGGTGTGGCCTGCGAGAACGGCAAGCGGGCCACCGGGGAGATCGAGGTGAAGGCGGCGGGCACCGCGGCCGGGGACAGGGCCGCCGGGGCCACCGAAGAGGACTCCCCCACCGACGCCGCTCCACCCGCGGACCCGGACGACTCCGAGGAGTACGACACCACCGGTCTCGACGAGGCCGAGGCTTCCGGTGCGGCCCTCGTCCCGGACGCCCCGGACGCCCCCGCGCTCGCCGAGGACTCCGGTGCGGCGCTCGTGCCCGACGCCCCCGCGCTCGCCGGGCGCTCCACGCCACCCGCTCGCCCGACCCCCTCCGGGCACGAGAGTTCCGCCGGGCACGACAGCTCGTCCGACGGGCACGAAATCCCCTCCGGCCACCACACCTCGGCCGCACCCACCGCCCCCACGGGGCACGTGAAGACCGGTGTCGGCGGCAGCGTCGGCCCGGACACCACCCAGATCGCGGCGGGAGCCGGCGTACTCGCCGCGACCGCCGTCGGCGGAGCCTGGCTCCTGCGTCGCCGGGCGAGCGGCACGCAGGACGGCAGCTGACGGAGACTTCCACCTCTCCGTACCGCCCGGTGTCCGTCCCGGTGGCCTCGCGCCACCGGGACGGGACCGTATCCCCCTCTCGTCACCCGGAGGACGACCGTGTCCCAGAAGGCCAAGGGCTGGCTGCTCGTCGTCGCGGCGCTGGCCGGTCTCTGGCTCATCCGCAACGGCGCCGACACCCAACTGACCCCGCCGGCCCCCGCCTCCGCCGACGCCTTCGCCGCCGGCCCGGACCTGCTGCCCGGATCGCCGGTCGCCCAGCCGCTGCGCCGCTCGGCGCCCGTACGCCTCATGATCCCCGCCATCCGGGTGGACGCCCCGGTGATGCCGCTCGGCCTCGGACCGGACGGCAGTCTCGACGTGCCTCCGGCCGGGAACACCGACCTCGTCGGGTGGTACAAGGACGGCCCGCCACCCGGCGCCAAGGGCACCGCGATCGTCGCCGGCCATGTCGACAACGCCGAGGGCCCGTCCGTCTTCTACGACCTGGGGTCGGTGAAGAAGGGGACCACCGTCGAGGTGCTCCGCGAGGACGGCCGCACCGCCGTCTTCTCGGTCGACGCGATCGAGGTGTACGAGAACGACGACTTCCCCGACCGGCGGGTGTACGGCCCCTCGGAGCACGCCTCGCTGCGCCTGATCACCTGCGGCGGCGGCTTCTCCGAGTCGACGGGCTACCAGGGCAACGTGGTGGCGTACGCCCACCTCACCGGCGTCCGCTGAGGCCGCACCGGAGTGCGCCGGGTCCTCGGCGGGGCGCGCCGAGACGGCGGCTGCCCGTGCCGGGGCCGGACCGGCCCGCGCGCACCGTCCGCGTGGGGCCGGTCAGCTCTGCCACTGGTCGAAGGCGAGCTTCGCGACGAGCGAGAAGACCACCACCAGCAGCACCCCCCGGACGAACTCGCTGCCCCTGCGCAGCGCCATCCGCGCCCCGAACAGGCCGCCCGCCAGGTTGAACACCGCCATCAGCGCGGCCAGCTGCCACATCACGTTGCCCTGGTAGGCGAACATCGCCAGGGCCCCGCCGTTGGTGCAGACGTTGACGATCTTGGCGGTGGCGGAGGCCGTCACCAGGTCGAGGTGGAGCACCGCGGTGAGCGCCAGCACGAGGAAGGTGCCGGTGCCCGGGCCGAACAGTCCGTCGTACAGCCCGATTCCGCCGCCCACCAGCACGATCGCGGTGACGGTGCGGGCCCGGGTGACCCGGGGCGCCGTACCGTCCCCGGCCGCCCGGCCGAACTGGGGCCGCAGCATCACGAACGCGGCGACGGCCAGCAGCACCACCATGATCACCGGGCGCAGCACCTCGCTGCTGATCCCCGCGGCGAAGAACGCCCCGCCCATCGATCCGGCGAGGGCCGCCAGCCCGATCCGTACCGCCGTGCCGACGTTCACCGGGGCCTTGCGCGCATAGGTGACGGCGGCGCCCGACGTGCCGACGATCGCGACCGCCTTGTTCGTGCCGAGGATCTGGGCGGCCGGGACGTGCGGCAGGCCGAGCAGCAGCGCGGGCAGCAGGAGCAGTCCCCCGCCCCCGACCACGGCGTCGATCCAGCCGGCCGCGGCTGCCGCGAGGCAGAGCACGACGAGGGTGGTGAGGGTGATGTCAGGCATGGTCACGACAGTAAGGAGCAGGTACGTGCCCCGTCCAATGATCCCTGGAATCTTGAGCCGTTCCTGAGCTCCGCGCCCCGCTCTCCCCTCACAGGCGCCTACCGCAGGCGCTGAGCGCAAGGTTCCTCCCGGGAAACAGGGGGGATCCGGACGGGTAACACCCCCCGGTCACGCTTCCTGTCATGAGTACACGGACGGAGAACACGGCGCGGGTGGTGGTGATCGGCGCCGGGATGGCGGGCGCACGCCTGGCCGCCCGGGTGCCCGATGTCACCGTCATCGGCGAGGAATCGCACGCCCCCTACAACCGGGTGCTGCTGGCCGAGGTGCTGGCCGGGCGGTATCCGGCGGACGTGATCGCCCTGCCCCCGGCCGAGGTCAGGCGCGGGGTGCGGGTGGTGCGGATCGACCGGGACGACCGGCTGGTGCACTGCGACGACGGAAGCGTCGTGCGCTACGGGCGGCTGGTGCTGGCGACCGGCTCCAACCCGGTGCTCCCGCCTCTGCGCGGGCTCGGGAACACGATGCCGGACGGGGTGCACGCCTTCCGCACCCTCGACGACTGCCTGGCGTTGCGCGCCTCGGTGCGGCCGGGGGTGAACGCGGTCGTCATCGGCGGCGGCCTCCTGGGCGTGTCGGCGGCCCGCGCGCTGGCCGAGTGCGGTGCCCAGGTGGTGCTGGCCCAGCAGGGCGAGCACCTCATGGAGCGGCAGCTCGACGCGGAGTCGGCCGGGCTGCTGCGGAGCCACCTGGAATCCCTCGGGGTCGAGGTGCACACCGAGTGCCGGGTCCGGGGGCTGCGCTGCGCCGACGGATCGGTCCGGGCGGTGGAGATGGCCGACGGGTACGAGCTGGCGGCCGAGATCACCGTGCTGGCCTGTGGGGTGCGTCCCCGGACGGGCCTCGCGCAGGCCGCGGGTCTGGAGGTCCGCAAGGGCGTCGTCGTCGACGACGAGCTGCGCACCTCGGATCCGTACATCCACGCCGTCGGCGACTGCGCCGAGCACCGTTCCACCGTGTACGGGCTCGCGGGTCCGGCGCTGGAGCAGGCCGATGTGCTCGCCGAGGTGCTGGCCGGACGGCCCGCCCGCTACGACGGCACCCGGGCGCTCACCCGGCTGACGCTGAACGGCCCGGACACCCCCGGCTCGGGGTCGCTCGATCTCGCCGCCTTCGGCGACTCCCGGCCGCTGCCCGGTGACGACGTGATCCGGCTGGCCGACGCCACCCGGGGCGCGTACCGCACGGTCGTCGTCCGCGGCGACCGGCTGGCGGGAGGTGTGCTGCTCGGTGATCTCGCCGCGGTCGGCACCCTGGCCCGCACCTGGCAGGACGACGCACAGCTCCCCGCCGAAACGTCCCTGCTCCACCTGCTCACCAATGACGGAGGCTTCTGAGATGCCGGTGTCCACTTTCCCGACCGCCCACACCTCCACCGCAGCAGCCGTGCCGACCATCGTGGTCGTCGGGCACGGAATGGTCGGCCAGCGTTTCCTGGAGGCCCTCGCCGAGCGCGGGCTGACGGCCACCGCCGGCACGGCCCGGGTCGTCGTCCTCTGTGAGGAACCCCGCGCCGCCTACGACCGGGTGCAGCTGACCTCGTACTTCTCGGGGAAGACCCCCGAGGACCTGTCGCTGGTCGAGCAGGGCTTCATGGAGCAGCACGGCTTCGAGCTGAGGATCGGCGACCCCGCCGAGTCCCTGGACCGCGAGGCGCGCACGGTCACCGCGCGCTCCGGCAAGACCTTCACGTACGACACGCTGGTCCTGGCCACCGGCTCGTACCCGTTCGTCCCGCCCGTCCCCGGCAAGGACAGCGAGGGCTGTTTCGTCTACCGCACGATCGAGGACCTGCTCGCGATCGAGGAGTACGCGAAGACGGCGACGACCGGCGCGGTCGTCGGCGGCGGGCTGCTCGGACTGGAGGCGGCGGGCGCACTGAAGGGGCTCGGACTCGACACCCACGTGGTCGAGTTCGCGCCCCGGCTGATGCCGGTCCAGGTCGACGAGGGCGGCGGCGCGGCACTGCTGCGCACCATCGAGAACATGGGTCTGACCGTCCACACGGGCGTCGGCACGCAGGAGGTCACCGCGGGCGAGGACGGGTCGGTGAACGGGATGTCGCTCTCCGACGGCTCCTCGCTCGCCACGGACCTGGTGGTCTTCTCGGCCGGTGTCAGGCCCCGCGACCAGCTGGCCCGGGACTGCGGACTGGCGGTCGGCCAGCGCGGCGGCATCATCGTGGACGAGGAGTGCCGCACGTCCGACCCGGCGGTGTTCGCGATCGGCGAGTGCGCGCTCGCCTCGGACGGGCGGGTGTACGGCCTGGTGGCCCCCGGTTACGAGATGGCGCAGACGGCCGCCGAGGTGATCGCCGGCAAGGAGGCCGCGTTCACCGGCGCCGACCTGTCGACGAAGCTCAAGCTGCTCGGCGTGGACGTGGCGTCCTTCGGCGACGCCCACGGCACCTCCGAGGGCTGCCTGGACGTCGTGTACGCGGACTCCCGCTCGGGCGTCTACAAGAAGCTCGTGATCGGCCAGGACGGCACGCTGCTCGGCGGCGTCCTCGTCGGCGACGCCGACCAGTACGGCACGCTGCGCCCGATGACGGGTACGGTCCTGCCGGTCGCCCCCGAGCAGCTGGTCCTGCCGGCCGGCGCGGGCGGCCCGGTCACCCTCGGCCCCTCGTCGCTGCCCGACGAGGCCGTGATCTGCTCCTGCCACAACGTCACCAAGGGCGAGATCTGCGAGCACACCACGCTGCCCGAGGTGAAGAAGTGCACGAAGGCAGGCACCGGCTGCGGCAGTTGCGTCAAGGTCATCGGCCAGCTGCTCCCCCAGAGCCAGGACAAGGGCCTGTGCGGCTGCTTCGCGTACACCCGCAGCGAGCTGTACGAGATCGTCCGCACCCTGGGGATCACCTCCTACGCCGAGCTGCTCGACTCGCACGGCCGTGAGCAGGCGCGCGGCGGCGACGGCTGCGAGGTGTGCAAGCCGACGGTGGGTTCGGTCATCGCCTCGCTGGCGCCGACGGTCGGCGCGAGCGGCTACGTCCTCGACGGCGAGCAGGCGGCCCTCCAGGACACCAACGACCACTTCCTGGCCAACCTCCAGCGCAACGGCTCCTATTCGATCGTGCCGCGCATCCCCGGCGGGGAGATCACTCCGGAGAAACTGATCGTGATCGGCGAGGTGGCCCGGGACTTCGGCCTCTACACCAAGATCACCGGAGGTCAGCGGATCGACCTGTTCGGCGCCCGCGTCGACCAGCTGCCGCTGATCTGGACCCGGCTCGTCGACGCGGGCTTCGAGTCGGGACACGCCTACGGGAAGTCACTGCGGACGGTCAAGTCCTGTGTGGGGCAGACCTGGTGCCGCTACGGCGTCCAGGACTCGGTGAAGATGGCCATCGACCTGGAGCTGCGCTACCGGGGCCTGCGCTCCCCGCACAAGCTGAAGTCGGCGGTCTCCGGCTGCGCCCGCGAGTGCGCCGAGGCCCGCGGCAAGGACTTCGGGATCATCGCCACCGCCCAGGGCTGGAACCTGTACGTGGGCGGCAACGGCGGCGCCACCCCGCGCCACGCGGACCTGCTGGCCCAGGACCTGTCGGACGCCGAACTGGTGCGCCTGATCGACCGGTTCCTGATGTTCTACATCCGCACGGCGGACCGGCTGGAGCGCACCTCGACCTGGCTGGACCGGATCGAGGGCGGCCTGGAGCACGTACGGGACGTCGTCGTCCACGACTCGCTGGGGCTCTGCGACGAGCTGGAGCGGCTGATGGCCGACCACGTACGCGGCTACCGCGACGAGTGGGCCGAGACCATCAACGACCCGGAGCGGCTGCGCCGCTTCGTCACCTTCGTCAACGCACCCGACGCTCCCGACCCGTCGGTGAAGTTCGTCCCGGAACGCGACCAGGTCAAGCCCGACCTGGACATCCTCGCGGGCCCGGTTCTCGCCATCCGCACTCTTGAAGGGACCGCCTCCTGATGACGACGCAGACGATGACCGAGACGACCGAGACCGCTGGGGACGACCGGGTGATCCGGCTCGCCACGGGGGACGACTGGATGACGGTCTGCGACCGCTCGCTGCTGACGCCGGGCCGCGGGGTGGCCGCCCTCCTCCCGGACGGCCGGCAGGTCGCGCTGTTCGTGGACCGGGCGGGGCGTACGTACGCGATCGACAACCGCGACCCGTTCACCGGCGCGTACGTCCTCTCGCGCGGGCTGGTCGGATCGGACGGCGGGCAGCCGTTCGTCGCCTCCCCGCTCCTGAAGCAGCGCTTCGACCTGGCGACGGGCGCGTGCCTGGACGACGACGAGGTCTCGGTGCCGGTCTTCGAGGTCCGGGCGGACTGACCACGGCCGGTCTTCCGGGCCCGTTCACCGGGCGTTGACGCTCCGTCAACTGCGTCCCTCTACTGTCCTGACGTTCGACCCGCCGGGCCGACCGGACCGGCGGGCCCTCACGTCACCCGTGGAGTGATCGTGGAACGTCGGACCTTCTTGCGCACAGCGGTGATCGGCGGCTCGGCGGCGGCCTTCGGCGGCACCCTGTGGCGGGGCGCCGCCTTCGCCGGCCCCGCCCAGCCGGCCACCGGCCCGTACGGCGCGCTGCAAGCGGCGAACGGCAACGGCATCCTGCTGCCGAGCGGCTTCACCAGCAGGATCATCGCCCGGTCGGGGCAGACCGTCCCCGGCACCTCGTACACCTGGCACAGCGCACCCGACGGGGGCGCCACGTTCGCCGACGGCAGCGGCTGGATCTACGTCTCGAACGCCGAGGTCTCCTCCGGCAGCGGCGGCGGAGCGAGCGCGGTGCGCATCAACTCCGCCGGAACCGTCACCTCCGCGTCGCGGATCCTGTCCGGCACCAACAACAACTGCGCGGGCGGCCGGACCCCGTGGAACACCTGGCTGTCCTGTGAGGAGGTCAGCCGCGGATTCGTCTACGAGACCGACCCGTGGGGCGTGAACGCCGCCGTGCAGCGTCCGGCGCTCGGCCGCTTCAAGCACGAGGCGGCGGCGGCCGACCCGGACCACGGGTACGTGTACCTCACCGAGGACGAGACGGACGGGCGCTTCTACCGCTTCCGCCCCACCACCTGGGGCAACCTGTCGTCCGGCACCCTCCAGGTCCTGGTGGCGGGCACCGGCACCTCGGGCCCGGTGACCTGGGCCACGGTCCCCGACCCGGACGGCTCGCCCACCCAGACCCGCTACCAGGTCTCCGGCGCCAAGGTGTTCAACGGCGGCGAGGGCTGCTTCTACGCGGCGGGAACCTGCTGGTTCACCACCAAGGGCGACAACCGGGTGTGGGCGTACGACGCGAACGCGTCCAGCATCTCGCTCGTCTACGACGACTCCCTGGTCACCGGCGGCAGCGCCCCGCTGACGGGAGTCGACAACGTCACCCGGTCCGCGTCCGGTGACCTGTTCGTCGCCGAGGACGGCGGCAACATGGAGATCTGCCTGATCACCCCGGACGACACCGTCGCACCGTTCCTGCGGATCAGCGGCCAGTCCGGTTCTGAGATCACCGGTCCCGCGTTCTCCCCGGACGGCTCCCGGCTCTACTTCTCCTCGCAGCGCGGGACGAGCGGAAGCTCCTCCGGCGGCATCACCTACGAGGTCACGGGCCCGTTCCGCGGCTGACCGGCGCTCCGGCCGTGCGGCGGCCCGCACGGGCGCCGCACGGCTCTCCCCGCCGCCCTCAGGCGGGCTGACCGCCGGCCTCGGCCGCCGCCGGGTCCATCCATACGACCTCCCAGATGTGGTGGTCCGGGTCCTGGAACGAGCGGCCGTACATGAAGCCGAGGTCCTGGGTGTCGTTGGCGGGCGACCCGCCGGCTGCGAGCGCGGCGTCGACCAGTTCGTCCACCCTCTCGCGGCTGTCCGCGCTCAGCGCGAGGATCACCTCGGTGGACTTCGAGGCGTCCGCGATCTCCTTCTTGGTGAAGTCCTTGAAGCGCGGCTCCTCGAGGAGCATGGCGAAGATGGTGTCGCTGATGACGAGGCAGCCGGTGTGCTCGTCGCTGAACTGGGGGTTGAAGGAGTAGCCCAGCTTCTCGAAGAAGCTCCTCGTCGTCTGGATGTCCTTGACCGGCAGGTTCACGAAGATCATCTGAGGCATGGCCGTCTCGCTCTCTCACTGGTGTCGCGGGTGCGTTTCCCCGCATGCGTTACGAGAGGTAGACGCCGGGCCCGCCCGGAACTCATCGGTGCCGGGCGAAAATCTCCGCCGTCGTGCCCGTGACTCCCGGGGCCCCGCGCCCGGAACTCACGATACGGCGAGCGGCGCACCGCCGCGCAGCAGCGAGCCGCCCAGCGGGGTCAGCGTGTGCAGGACCGAGCTGCCGTGGCGCAGGGTGCGCACCAGGCCGGCCTCGCGCAGCACGCAGGCGTGCTGGCTGGCCGAGGCGAGGGACACCCCGGCCCGGCGGGCGAGCTCACTGGTGGTGCACCCGTCGCCTATGACCCTCAGCACCGTCGACCGGGTGTTCCCGAGCAGCCGGCCGAGCCAGGGGCCCGGTTCGGCGAAGACCGGGGCGGCGGCATGGGTGACGGGGTAGACGAGCACCGGCGGGAGCAGCGGATCGCGGTAGACGACCGGGGTGCCGCGACAGAAGAACGACGGCTGGAGGAGCAGGCCGCGGCGGTCCAGGTGGAGTTCGCGGTCGACCGGGTAGTCGGCCTCCAGCACGGGCGCCCGCCAGCGGATCACCGGTGGGAGCGAGGCCAGCAGTTCCTCGGCGCCGCCGTCCAGGAGGGCGCGGCCGCGGATCGCGCGGTCGGCCTCGACACTGGCCTGGATGTGCGGCCAGTACGGCTCGACGGCGGCCCGGTGGTAGGCGCGCAGGACCCCGATGAGCCGGCCCAGGGGCTCGGCGCGCCCCTCGCCCAGCGTGTCCAGCACCACGGGCCGCACCGCGCGCAGGGCCGCGCCGCGGCCGCCGGATGCTCCCTGGGCGCCCAGCACCGCCAGTTCGGCCCGCAGCCGGTCGGTCGGGGTGTCGCGCAGGGCCTCCATTCCGGTGGCGAAGTCCATCGGCTCGGCGCCTTCCTGAGAAGGCGTCAGAAAGTCGGGGAAATAGCCGCGCGGTGGAACCACGGCGGACAGCAGGCGTACTTCACTATTCAACCGCGGCCGCGCTTCGGAGCGCCATTTCCCGAACACCGTGGAAGCCCTCCGGTCCCTCAGCCGGTGAAAGCTGAGAATGGTCTCCCATAATGCGTCCGGCCCGGTGGCCATCCGCACCTTGGAAAGGTCCCATCCGGAGACATGGATACGCAGCACCGAACCCCCACCCCTTGCACGTGCAATTGCCCCCACGTCAGAGTATGCGAAGGGTAACTACACGTCACCACGGGGTTTCGGCCAGAGGTGAAACGTCTCGCCCGGACCCCCCGTCACCCGAAAGGCTGTACGACGTCGGGTGCGATTCCGGAACCACCGGAAGAGCGGGTGAAGGCCGTGGGGGGTTTCGCTCGTTCGGCGGCGGTTGGTGACGGTGCGGCTCCGCACTCGACGGGGGTAAGCCGGGTGCGGTCCATGGGTGGGGATCCATGGACCGCACCCCGGTCCGTTCCGGACCTATTTCTTTGCGCATTAAACGAAGCAACGGGGTGAGGGGGCGAGCGGAAAGCGCGCACATTCCGGCATCCGGTCGCTACCGCCCCCCCCATCCGTACGGGGCTGCCGCACCTCCGTACAGAGACATATGCGCATCCGCACGGAGACACCTGGGCTTCTCCCAACAGCCCATGCACATGACAAGGCGGCGGCACCCCCGCACAGGGTGCCGCCGCCTCAGGGAATTCCGCGGCCGCCGCCGGACCGATGAGGGTCGTCCGGTCCCGCGGCAGCCGGCGGAATCAGTGGCTCTGCCGGACTCAGCGGCTGTCGCTGCCCCGCGACTCCGCGGCCGCCCGGCCCGCTTCCAGGCGGGCCACCGGAATGCGGAACGGTGAGCAGGAGACGTAGTCCAGGCCCACCTCGTGGAAGAAGTGCACCGACTCGGGGTCGCCGCCGTGTTCGCCGCAGACGCCGAGCTTCAGATCGGGGCGGGTCGCCCGGCCGGCCGCGACCGCGCTGCGTACCAGCGACCCCACGCCGTCCTTGTCGATCGTCTCGAACGGCGACACCCCGAAGATGCCCTTCTCCAGGTACGCGGTGAAGAACGAGGCCTCCACGTCGTCGCGGGAGAAGCCCCACACCGTCTGGGTCAGGTCGTTGGTGCCGAAGGAGAAGAACTCCGCCGCCTCGGCGATCTGACCGGCGGTCAGCGCGGCGCGCGGCAGCTCGATCATCGTGCCGATCTTCAGCTTGAGGTTCGTGCCCGTGGCGGCCTGGACCTCGGCGATGACGCGGTCGGCCTCCTCGCGGACGATCTCCAGCTCCTGGACCGTGCCGACGAGCGGGATCATGATCTCCGCGCGCGGGTCGCCCTTGGCGTTCTTGCGCTCGGCGGCGGCCTCGGCGATCGCCCGCACCTGCATGGCGAACAGGCCGGGGATGACCAGGCCGAGCCGGACCCCGCGCAGACCGAGCATCGGGTTCTGCTCGTGCAGCTTGTGCACGGCCTGCAGCAGGCGCAGGTCGTTCTCGTTGGCGTCCTTGCGGGACTCGGCGAGCGCCACCCGGACCGAGAGCTCGGTGATGTCGGGCAGGAACTCGTGCAGCGGCGGGTCCAGCAGCCGTACGGTGACGGGCAGCCCGTCCATCGCCTCGAACAGCTCGATGAAGTCGGCCTTCTGGAGCGGCAGCAGCTGCTCCAGGGCCGTCTCGCGCTCCTGGTCGGTGTCGGCCAGGATCAGCTTCTCGACCATCTCACGGCGCTCGCCGAGGAACATGTGCTCCGTGCGGCACAGCCCGATGCCCTGGGCGCCGAAGCGGCGGGCGCGCAGGGCGTCCTCGGCGTTGTCGGCGTTGGCCCGCACCCGCAGCCGGCGCACCCGGTCCGCGTACGCCATGATCCGGTGCACGGCGGCGACCAGCTCGTCGGCGTCGTCGGCGCCCGCGTGCATCCGGCCCTCGAAGTACTCGACGACCGGTGACGGCACGACGGGGACCTCACCGAGGTACACCTTGCCGGTGGAGCCGTCGATGGAGACCACGTCGCCCTCCTCGACGACGCGCCCGCCCACCGTCATCCGGCGGCGCTTGGTGTCGACCTCCAGGTCCTCGGCCCCGCAGACACAGGTCTTGCCCATGCCGCGTGCGACGACGGCCGCGTGCGAGGTCTTGCCGCCGCGCGAGGTCAGGATGCCCTCGGCGGCGATCATGCCGTCCAGGTCGTCCGGGTTGGTCTCACGGCGGATGAGGATGACCTTCTCGCCGGAGCGGGACCACTTGACCGCGGTGTACGAGTCGAAGACGGCCTTGCCGACCGCGGCGCCCGGCGACGCGGCGATGCCGCGGCCCAGCCGCTCGGTCTTCGCGTCGTCGTCGAAGCGCGGGAACATCAGCTGCGCGAGCTGCGCGCCGTTGACGCGCTGGAGCGCCTCCGCCTCGTCGATGAGCCCCTGGTCGACGAGCTGGGTGGCGATCCGGAAGGCGGCGCCGGCGGTGCGCTTGCCGACCCGGGTCTGGAGCATCCACAGCTGGCCGCGCTCGATGGTGAACTCGATGTCGCAGAGGTCCTTGTAGTGGGTCTCCAGCGTCTCCATGATCTGCATCAGCTGGTCGTACGACTTCTTGTCGATGGACTCCAGCTCGGCGAGCGGGACGGTGTTGCGGATACCCGCGACGACGTCCTCGCCCTGCGCGTTCTGGAGGTAGTCGCCGTACACGCCCTGGTGGCCGCTGGCCGGGTCACGGGTGAACGCGACGCCCGTACCGGAGTCGGGGCCGAGGTTGCCGAAGACCATGGAGCAGACGTTGACGGCAGTCCCGAGGTCGCCGGGGATGCGCTCCTGGCGGCGGTAGAGCTTGGCCCGGTCGGTGTTCCACGAGTCGAAGACCGCCTTTATGGCCAGGTCCATCTGCTCGCGCGGGTCCTGCGGGAAGTCGCGTCCCGCGTCCCGCGTGACGATCTTCTTGAACTGCTTGACCAGCTTCTTCAGGTCGCCCGCGTCGAGATCCACGTCGACGGTGACGCCCTTGGCCTCCTTGGCGGCCTCCAGTGCCTCCTCGAAGAGGTCGCCGTCGACCCCGAGGACGGTCTTGCCGAACATCTGGATCAGGCGGCGGTAGGAGTCCCACGCGAACCGCTCGTCGCCGGACTGGGCGACGAGACCGACGACGGAGGCGTCGGAGAGGCCGATGTTGAGAACCGTGTCCATCATGCCGGGCATCGAGAACTTGGCGCCCGAGCGGACGGAGACGAGCAGCGGGTCGTCGGCCTGGCCGAGCTTCTTGCCCATCCGCGCCTCAAGGGCGTCGAGGTGCGCACTCACCTCGTCGCGCAGGGCGGCCGGCTCCTCGCCGCTGTCGAGGTAGACCTTGCACGCCTCGGTGGTGATGGTGAAACCCGGAGGGACGGGGAGCCCGAGGTTGGTCATCTCGGCGAGGTTGGCACCCTTCCCGCCCAGAAGGTCCTTCAGTTCCTTGTTGCCCTCGGTGAAGTCGTAGACGAACTTCTGAAGGTCTTCGTTTTCCGACACGGGTCTCGACTCCTCGACGACGCGGTGGCTGCCCTGACGGCGAGGAACATACCCAGATCGAAGGTGTCTGGGTACGTCCACTTGCCCGTCATGGGGCCGCAACCACCCGTCCGCCAGCAGATCGAAAGTGGAACGACACATCACCCGGTCGAGGCCATGCCTTCAACCCTTGAACGAATGACCACGGAAAGCGATCATTTTCGAGTTGGTACGCGACGGTGCGTGAGAGAAGCGTCGATCGATCAAAGTGGAGACTCCTGGCACCCAGTGCCACCATTTGAGAAGTGCACCCCTCACCCGACCGCTCATCTGAGACGGCATCCCCTCAGGCGTGGCGAGGATCACTCTGATAGCGCCGCTCAGATGTCACCATACGGACGCCTTCATGACAGCTCTAGGTGACTTCCCGGTCACAGCTCGCCACCTTCTCGAGAGAGAAAGTGGCACACGCGCCCTCACCGATCGGTGGAACCCGCGGGATCGCGCCGCATCTCGCCGATTCAGGCCACATTCAGCGCTCAAATGAGCAGAGGGGTGATGGGGGCACCCGGTGCCCCCATCACCCCTCCGGCACGCCTTCCGCCCCGAGGCGGGCCTCACCCTCCGGAGGTGTCCAGTTCCGCGTCCTCGCTGACGCCCGAGCAGTCGTACGGGTCCTTCAGCCAGCCGTCCGGGAGGACCACCCGGTTGTTGCCCGATGTGCGGCCGCGCGGGCCGTCCGCCCCGTCCGGCCACGGCTGGTCCAGCTCCAGCTCGTGCAGCTGGGACCCGAGTTCCTCCAGCGACGAGGTGATCGCCAGCTTCTTGCGCATCTCGGAGCCGACCGCGAAGCCCTTCAGGTACCAGGCCACGTGCTTGCGGAAGTCGATCACGCCGCGGGTCTCGTCGCCGATCCACTCCCCCAGCAGCGTCGCGTGCCGCAGCATGACGTCGGCGACGGTGCGCAGCGTGGGCGCCTGCCTCGTCTCCGTACCCTCGAACGCGCTCACCAGGTCGCCGAAGAGCCAGGGCCGGCCCAGGCAGCCGCGGCCCACGACCACGCCGTCGCAGCCGGTCTCGCGCATCATCCGCAGGGCGTCGTCCGCGCACCAGATGTCCCCGTTGCCGAGGACCGGGATCTCGGGGACGTGCTCCTTGAGCCGGGCGATGGCGTCCCAGTCGGCGGTGCCGCCGTAGTGCTGGGCGGCCGTCCTGCCGTGCAGGGCGACGGCCGTGACGCCCTCCTCGACGGCGATCCGTCCCGCGTCGAGATAGGTGATGTGGTCGTCGTCGATGCCCTTGCGCATCTTGATGGTGACGGGCAGGTCGCCCGCGTTCGACACGGCCTGGCTGAGGATCGCGCGCAGCAGCGGCCTCTTGTACGGGAGCGCGGAGCCACCGCCCTTGCGGGTGACCTTGGGGACCGGGCACCCGAAGTTCAGGTCGATGTGGTCGGCGAGGTTCTCGTCGACGATCATGCGGACGGCCTTGCCGACCGTGACCGGGTCCACTCCGTAGAGCTGGATCGAGCGCGGGGTCTCGGTCGCGTCGAAGCGGATGAGCTGCATGGTCTTCTCGTTGCGCTCGACCAGGGCCCGTGTCGTGATCATCTCGCTGACGAACAGCCCCTTGCCGCCCGAGAACTCCCGGCACAGGGTGCGGAAGGGCGCGTTGGTGATGCCGGCCATGGGGGCCAGGACCACCGGCGGCTGCACGGTGTGCGGGCCGATGCGGAGCAGCTGGGGGGAGGGGGCGAGCGTGGTCATTCCCCCATTGTCGCGTACGCCGGGAACTGCTCCGGCGGCGGAGACGGCCGGGGCTCCGGCGAGGGGAGCGGCCGGGGCGCCCGCGAGGGGCCGGCCTGGGCTCCCGCAACGGAGCGGCCGGGACTCCGGGCGGGGCGGCCGGGGCGCCGGCGAGGGAGACAGCCGGGGCGCCCGCGACGGGGCGGCCGGGGCTCCGGCGAGGCGGGCATGAACGCGGGCGGCGAGGGGGAAGCGAAAGTCGTTAGTTAGCCGTACTATCCATGCATGCCCGAGCTCAGCCACCGGCGACGGATGCTCGTGCTGGCGATCTGCTGCATGAGCCTTCTGATCGTCAGCCTCGACAACACCGTCCTCAACGTTGCCCTGCCCGCCATGCGGCATGACCTGGACGCGAGCGTCGCGGGGATGCAGTGGACGATCGACGCGTACACCCTCGTCCTCGCCTCCCTACTGATGCTCGCCGGTTCCACCGCCGACCGGATCGGCCGCCGCAAGGTCTTCATGGCCGGCCTCGTCCTGTTCACCGTGGGCTCGGCGCTCTGCTCACTCGCGCCCAGCCTGGAGGCGCTCATCGCGTTCCGGATGGTGCAGGCCGTCGGCGGCTGCATGCTCAACCCGGTGGCGATGTCGATCATCACCAACACCTTCACCGATCCCCGCGAACGCGCCCGCGCGATCGGCGTCTGGGGCGCTGTCGTCGGCATCTCCATGGCGGCGGGACCGGTGGTCGGCGGCCTCCTGGTCGATTCGGTCGGCTGGCGGTCGATCTTCTGGGTCAACCTGCCGATCGGCATCGTCGCCCTGCTGCTGACCTGGCGGTACGTCTCCGAGTCCCGCGCCCCGAAGGCGCGCCGCCCCGATCCTGTGGGGCAGCTCCTGGTGATCACACTGCTGGGCTCCCTGACGTACGCGATCATCGAGGCGCCCCAGAAGGGCTGGACCTCGACGGAGATCCCGCTCTTCGCCGCGCTCGCGGCGGCCTCGCTGACCGGCCTGCTGGTGTACGAGCCCCGGCGCACCGACCCGCTGATCGATCTGCGCTTCTTCCGCAGCGCCCCCTTCAGCGGGGCGACGGTCATCGCGGTCAGCGCCTTCGCCGCGCTCGGCGGGTTCCTGTTCCTCAACACCCTCTATCTGCAGGACGTACGGGGGCTCAGCGCGCTGGGCGCCGGTCTCCGCATGCTGCCGATGGCGGCCGTGGTCTGCGTCCTGTCCCCGCTCTCGGGCCGGCTCGTCGCCAGTCGTGGGCCGCGCATCCCGCTGCTGGTCGCGGGAACCGCGCTGGCGGCGAGCGGGTTGATGTTCGCGGCGTTCGACGCGGAGACCGGCACGGCGTCGCTGTTCACCGCCTATGTGGTGTTCGGTGTGGGCTTCGGCGCGGTGAACGCGCCCCTCACCAACACCGCCGTCTCCGGGATGCCGCGCGCCCAGGCCGGAGTGGCCGCGGCGGTCGCCTCGACCAGCCGCCAGATCGGCCAGACCCTGGGCGTCGCGGTGATCGGAGCGGTCCTCGCGGCGGGGGTGGCCGGTGCCGGTTCCTCGTACGGCGACGGCTCGGCGGGCGACTTCGTCGCGGCGAGCCGGGCCGCCTGGTGGATCATCACCGGCTGCGGGGTGAGCGTCCTGGTGGTGGGGACGGTGAGCAGCGGGCGCTGGGCCCGGGAGACCGCCCGCCGGACCGCGGAACGGCTGGAGGAGTCCGCGCGGGCGGTCCCGGGGACGGAAGCGGGCCCTCCCGCGGATCCTGCGGGTGGTGCGGGTCCTGGGGGCTCCACAGGACCTGCGGGCTCTGAGGGCTCTGAGGGCTCTGCGAGTTCCGGGGGTCCCGGGGGCTCTGCGAATTCCGCCGGTCCTGGCGGCGCTGCGGGTCAGTCCTCGGCCTCCGCGAGAACGAGGGCCTGAAGCCGCTCCAGCCGCTCGCGGGTCTCCTCGTCGCGTGGTGCGTATGTCACGAGCCTCGGTCCGGCCGAGGGGCCGAGCCAGAGGTCGGTGGTCTCCACCCGGAGCAGCCCGACGTGGGCGTTGCGGAAGATCTTGGACCGGCCGCCGGTTCCCACGACCTCGTGCCGCGCCCAGATGTCCCGGAATTCCGGCGAGGCCGCCTCCAGCCGTTCCAGCAGCGCCTTCCACGCCGGCTCGGCGAGGTGTTCCGCCATCGCGGCCCGGAACTTGGCGGTCAGGAGCCGCGTCACCTCGGCGATGTCCATGACCGAGGAGCGCCACTCCTCGTTCGTGTAGGCGAGCAGCATGATGTTGCGGTCCTCGGGCGCGACGGCGTCCATGTCGCACAGCAGCCGGCCGTAGGTGCGGTTGTGGGCAAGGACGTCGTACCGGCTGTTCTGCACGCAGGCGGGGATCGGCTCCAGCTGCCGCAGCATCGTGCTCAGCGCCGGGGTGACGCTCGGGCACTCCGTGCCGGGCGCCGGGTCCACCGCCCCCGCGAGCGAGAACAGATGGGTGCGCTCACTGCGGTCCAGCAGCAGGGCGCGGGCGAGCGCGTCGAGGACCTGGGGCGAGACCTGGATGTCGCGGGCCTGTTCGAGCCAGGTGTACCAGGTGACGCCGACGGCGGAGAGCTGGGCGACCTCCTCGCGGCGCAGCCCGGGGGTGCGCCTGCGACGGCCCCGGACCAGCCCCACCTGTTCGGGCGTGATCCGTTCGCGTCGGCTGCGCAGGAAGTCCGCGAGTTCGTGCCGCCGGACCTCGGTCCCGGACGGAGCGGAGGAGCCCGCCCCGGGCGCCTGCGGGGTCTGCGGAACAGGGTCCCTGCGCGCTGCCGTCACCATCGTCGTCATGCCTCCAGGGTGCGGGCCGTGCCGCGGCCGTGCCAGGTGCTGCTTGTACCAGGATAAAGACACTCTGGTACCAGGCTCCGAGAAGCGCGATCGTCGATGCCGTGAGTGAATCCTCTGTACGCCAGAAGACATACGCCCCCGTGGTGCGGCGCGACCATCCGGCGCCGGTGCTCGGCTCGCTGGGACTGTTCACCGTTCTGCTGGGTGCGGCCCTCCCCCTGATCGACTTCTTCATCGTCAACGTCGCCCTGCCCACGATCGACCACGACCTGGCCGCGGGTCCCGCGCTGCTGGAACTGGTCGTCGCGGGTTACGGGCTCGCGTACGCCGTCCTGCTCGTCCTCGGTGGCCGCCTCGGGGACATGGCCGGCCGGCGCCGCCTCTTCCTGCTGGGCATCGCCGCGTTCGGGCTGACCTCGCTGGCCTGCGGACTGGCGCCGAACGCCTGGACGCTGGTCGGGGCGCGGGTGGCCCAGGGCGCGTCGGCGGCGCTGATGCTGCCGCAGGTCCTCGCCACCATCCAGGCGGCCACCTCGGGCCACCGGCGGGCCCGGGCGATGAGCCTGTACGGGGCGACGGCCGGGCTGTCCATGGTCGCCGGGCAGATCCTGGGCGGGGTGCTGGTCGCCGCCGCGCCGCTGTCGTCGGTGTTCGGCGAGAGCGCGGGCTGGCGCTCGGTTTTCCTGGTCAACGTTCCGGTGGCTGCCGTCGGGCTCTTCCTGGCGGCGCGCACGGTGCCGGAGACCCGTTCGGAGCGGCCGGCGCCCGTGGACGTACCGGGCACCCTGCTGCTCGCCGCGTCGCTGGTGACGCTGCTGGCCCCGCTCACCGAGGGGCGGGCGGCGGGCTGGCCGCTGTGGACCTGGGTCTCGCTGGCGCTGTTCCCCTTCGCCGCGGTCGCGTTCTACCGGGTGGAGCGGCGGGCGGACGGGCGCGGCCTGGTCCCCCTGGTCCCGCCGAGCCTGCTGCGGCTCGACTCGCTGCGGCGCGGGCTGGCGCTGGTGGTGCCCTTCTCGATCGGCTTCGGCGGTTTCATGTTCGTCATCGCGGTGGCGCTCCAGCAGGGGCTGCGGCTGGGTCCGGCGGAGTCGGGGCTGTCGATGGCCCCGATGGCGGTGGCCTTCTTCGCGGCCTCGCTGGCCGGGCCGCGGCTGGTGCGCCGCTACGGCAGCCGCGTGGTGACCGCCGGCGGACTGATCCAGGCGGCCGGTGTCGTCGTGCTCGCGCTCACCGTGTGGCAGGGCTGGTCGGGTCTGGGGCTGCTCGGACTGCTGCCGGGGATGGCGATCGCCGGGCTCGGGCAGGGCCTTCAGCTGCCCGTCCTGTTCCGCATCGTCCTGTCCGATGTGCCGCCGGAGCGGGCCGGGGTGGGCGGCGGCGTGATGACGACGACCCAGCAGGCGGCGCTGGCGCTGGGCGTGGCGACGCTCGGCTCGCTGTTCCTGGCCCTCGCGCCGGGATCGGGCATGCGGGACGCGCTGATCGTGACCCTGCTGGTCCAACTGGCGGCGGTCGCGCTGACGACCCTGCTGAGCCTGCGGCTGCCGCGCGCGGTGGCGTGAGGGCCGGGCGCGATACGGCGCGGGCCGGACACACCTCAGGCAGCTGCGATACGGGCGTGGGCCCGGAACACCTCAAGCATCCGAGGTGTTCCGGGCCCACGGTCGTACGGGTGGTGCGTACCGGCTCTCCGCTCGTCCTCCGCGAGGAGGCGGGTCAGCTCTGAGCGGGCGCGTCCTGCTCCGGGGCGTCCTGCCCGGCGGTGGCGGCTGCGTCCGTCGGCTCGCCCTCGGTCCCGGCGGTGCGCTCGCGCATCTTGCGCAGCAGCTCCGCCTTCTGCTCGGCGGCCGTCTTCCGGTTGGCGTCGCGCTCGGGGCCGGCGCCCTGCTGCTCGGCGCGGGACAGCTTCTTGCGCTGTCCGCCGACGCCGAGAAGGTTGTTACGGCTCTTGGCCACGGGGTTCTCCCATTCGGGGTGAAAGTGAGGTCTGAGAAGACCTTGGATCGGTCCGGTGGGCGGCGGGTGGTCGGACCCGCCGCGCTCTCACTCGTAGATCTGGAAGAACGAATACATGAGGGAACGGTACCGCGCCCCGAACGGCCCGGGCACCGGATTTCCTGCACGCCGATCCCTCTCCCGAGGGAACATGGGATGACAGATATTGAAATCTGTCATCGCGTATGCCAAGGTTGAGGTGCGGCACGGCACGGCATCCATCCGCGTCCCGCGCTCTCCTTCTTCACGTCGCGCGAGTCCGTCCGGGTCCTGTGGGCCCGTCCGGCTCCCGTGCGTTCTTCCGAGCCGTTGCTCCACCTCCACCCACCGGGAGTCCTCATGAACGCCCCCTCCGCCCTCCCCGCCCGCGCCCTGGGCTCCACCGGCCCGCAGGTGTCCGCGCTGGGCCTCGGCTGCATGGGCATGTCTGCCCTGTACGGCGAGACCGACCGCGCCGAATCGATCGCCACCATCCATGCCGCCCTCGACGCCGGCATCACCCTGCTGGACACCGGCGACTTCTACGGCATGGGCCACAACGAGCTGCTGATCAACGAGGCCCTGCGGACCGCCCCCTCCGCCGCTCGTGAACAGGCCCTGACCAGTGTGAAGTTCGGCGCCCTGCGGACCGTGGAAGGCGCCTTCACCGGATATGACGGACGTCCGGCAGCCGTCAAGAACTTCGCGGCGTACTCACTGCAGCGGCTGGGCACGGACCACATCGACGTCTACCGGATCGCCCGCATCGATCCCGACGTCCCGATCGAGGAGACGGTCGGCGCCATCGCGGAGCTCGTCGAGGCCGGCCATGTCCGCCACATCGGGCTCTCCGAAGTCGGCGCGGACACCATCCGGCGCGCCGCATCCGTGGCCCCCGTCTCCGATCTGCAGATCGAGTACTCGCTGATCTCCCGCTCCATCGAGGCGGAGATCCTGCCCGCCTGCCGCGAGCTGGGCATCGGCGTCACGGCCTACGGCGTGCTCTCCCGCGGCCTGATCAGCGGCCACTTCTCCCGCGACCGCGAGCTCGCCCCGGGTGACTTCCGGTCCATGAGCCCGCGCTTCCAGGAGGGCAACCTCGAGCGCAACCTCGACCTGGTCGACGCACTGCGCAAGATCGCCGAGCAGAAGGGCGTCACCGTCGCGCAGACCGCCATCGCCTGGGTCCTCGCCCAGGGCGAGGACATCGTGCCGCTGGTGGGCGCCCGTCGCCGCGACCGGCTCACCGAGGCCCTCGGCTCCCTGGACGTGCGGCTGGACGCGGCCGACCTCGCGGCGATCGAGGAGGCCGTCCCGGCCGACGCGGCCGCAGGCGCCCGCTACCCGGACAGCCAGATGGCCCACCTGGACAGCGAGCGCTGAGCTCCGGGTACGGTCAGCGGGGTGCGGCCCGCCCCGCTTCCGCCCCTCGCCCGCACCACGCCCCGAAAGGCAGCCCGCCACCATGACGCCGCCGTCCGACCCGCTGACTCCCGAGCGCATCCTCGAAGCCACCGAGGACGTGCTGCGCCGCTACGGGCCCGCGAAGGCGACCGTGGTCGACGTGGCCCGTGCGCTCGGCGTCAGCCACGGCAGCGTCTACCGCCATTTCCGCACCAAGGCCGCCCTGCGCGAGGCCGTCACCGGCCGCTGGCTGACGCGTACGGAAAGCGCGCTCACCGAGATCCTGCACGCCTCCGCCCAGCCCGCTCCGGCGAAGCTGCGGTCGTGGCTGGAGACGCTGTTCGAGGCCAAGCGGCACAAGGCGGGCGACGATCCCGAACTGTTCGCCACGTACGAGGTGCTGATGGGCGAGAGCACCGTCGTCGAGGACCACATCACCGAACTGGTCGGCCAGCTGCGGGAGATCATCGAAGAAGGGGTGCGCGAGGAGCAGTTCACCGCGGAGGACCCCGCGGCCGCCGCGCAGGCCGTCTTCGACGCGACAGCGCGTTTTCACGACCCGGCGTACGCCGCGGAATGGCAGAAGCCCGCCATCGGCGCCGAGTTCACCGCCGTCACGGACCTCCTGCTGCGCGGCCTGCGCTCCTGAGCGCGGACCCGAGCCGCGGCGGGCCGGTGTCGGCCACCCCGGCCACGGTGGACGCGGGAGCCGCCCCGGCCACGGCGCACGCGGCGGGCGCCCTGACCGCGGTGGGAGCGGCGGCCACCCGACCACGGCGGGCGCGGCGGGCGCGCGACGAACACCCCGACCACGGCGGGCGCGGCCGGCGCCCCTGCCACGCCGGCCGTCCTTACGCCGCCGTCGGGTCGACCGTTGCCTGGTGGGCCTCGGCGAGGTGTTCCTCGGCCTTGAGCCAGGGCAGGAACTGCACCGCCCTGCACCAGTCGCAGGTGGCGCAGCTCAGCTGCCGCCGCACCCCCGACTTCCGCACGTGGACGACGTGTTCACGGCCGTGCTGGTCCCATCTGCTGACCTTGCTCGTGGTCATGGACGGCATCCGAGCCTCCTGAGAGCGGGGGTGACCAGTGTGCACGAAGCCCCCGGCTCCGTAAGGGGAACCGGGGGCTTCGACGAGCGGGCCCAGCGGGCTGCCGCGGGTCCAGCGGGTGCGAGGTGTCAGCAGCCGATCAGGCGGGCGCCGAGGTACGCCTGGATCTGGTCCAGGGAGACGCGCTCCTGCTTCATGGTGTCGCGCTCGCGCACGGTCACCGCGTTGTCGTCGAGGGTGTCGAAGTCGACGGTGACGCAGAACGGCGTGCCGATCTCGTCCTGGCGACGGTAGCGGCGGCCGATGGCGCCGGCGTCGTCGAACTCGATGTTCCAGTTCTGCCGCAGGTCGGCGGCCAGGCCCTTGGCCTTCGGCGAGAGCTGCGGGTTGCGGGACAGGGGCAGGACCGCGACCTTGACCGGCGCCAGGCGCGGGTCGAGACGCATCACGGTGCGCTTCTCCATGACGCCCTTGGCGTTGGGCGCCTCGTCCTCGACGTAGGCGTCCAGGAGGAAGGCGAGCATCGCCCGGCCGACACCGGCCGCGGGCTCGATGACGTAGGGGGTCCAGCGCTCGCCGGCCTCCTGGTCGTAGAACTGCAGGTCCGTGCCGGACGCCTTGGAGTGCGCCTTGAGGTCGTAGTCCGTGCGGTTGGCGACGCCCTCCAGCTCGCCCCACTCGCTGCCGCCGAAGCGGAAGCGGTACTCGATGTCAGCGGTGCGCTTGGAGTAGTGGGAGAGCTTCTCCGCGGGGTGCTCGAACCACCGCATGTTCTCCTCGCGCATGCCGAGACCGGTGTACCAGTTCCAGCGCTGCTCCATCCAGTACTCCTGCCACTGCTCGTCCTCGCCCGGCTTGACGAAGAACTCCATCTCCATCTGCTCGAACTCGCGCGTACGGAAGATGAAGTTGCCCGGAGTGATCTCGTTCCGGAAGGACTTGCCCATCTGCGCGATGCCGAACGGCGGCTTCTTGCGCGAGGTCTGCTGCACCTGGCCGAAGTTGGTGAAGATGCCCTGGGCGGTCTCGGGGCGCAGGTAGGCGACCGAGCCGGAGTCCTGGGTCGGGCCGAGGTGCGTGGAGAGCAGGCCGGAGAACTGCTTGGGCTCGGTGAAGGTGCCCTTGTTGCCGCAGTTGGGGCAGTTGAGGTCGGCGAGGCCGTTGACCGGCGGCTTGCCGTGCTTCTCCTCGTACGCCTCCTCCAGGTGGTCCGCGCGGTAGCGCTTGTGGCAGGAGGTGCACTCGGTCAGCGGGTCGGAGAACGTGGCGACGTGGCCGGAGGCCACCCACACCTCGGGGGCCAGGATGACCGACGAGTCGAGACCGACCACGTCCTCGCGCGAGGTGACCATGTAGCGCCACCACTGACGCTTCAGGTTCTCCTTGAGCTCGACACCCAGCGGCCCGTAGTCCCAGGCGGCACGCTGACCACCGTAGATCTCACTGCAGGGGTAGACGAAGCCACGGCGCTTGCTCAGGCTGACGATGGTGTCGATCTTGTCGGCGGCCACGGTGCTCTCTTCATTACGACGACGGAACTGGACAGGGCTGACGCGAAGCGCCTCAGTGGGGGGTGGTGTCGGGAGACGGGTGCGCGGATGCCTCAGATTACCGGCGGGCACGCCCCTTCGATCAAATCGGTGTCGGCACAGTCGCCTCCGGGGGCATCTCATCCGCCTTGTTGACAATCGTTTCCACTTTTGTTGAAAATGACTGTCATGAACGTACGCCGCCTCATACCCACGACCGCCGTCGCCGGAGCAGTCGTCCTCGGCCTCACCGCCCTCTCCGCCTGCTCCGCCTCCGACGCCGCCGACCACAAGGGCGGTGGCAAGCTGAACGTGGTGGCGTCGTTCTACCCGATGCAGTTCCTGGCCGAGCAGATCGGCAAGAACCACGTCTCCGTCTCCACGCTGACCAAGCCGGGCGTGGAGCCGCACGACCTGGAGCTCAGCCCCCGGGAGGTCGGCGGTCTCAGCGACGCCGACTACATCCTCTATCTCAAGGGCCTCCAGCCCGCCGTCGACGACGCGATCAAGCTCTCCGGGGCCGAGAACACCGTCGACGCCGCGAAGCTCACCTCGCTGGAGGACCACGGCGCCGAGGTCGGCGGCGAGGAGCACGCCCACGAGCACGAGGGCGAGGAGGCCGGCGCCGACCCGCACATCTGGCTGGACCCCGTGAAGTACGCCGAGGTCGCCAAGGGCGTGGGGAAGTCGCTCGAGAAGACCGACCCGGACCACGCCGCGGACTACCGCAAGAACACCGACGCCCTGGTCACCAAGCTCGGCGCGCTCGACACCGCGTACGAGAACGGGCTGAAGAACACCGCGACCAAGACGTTCATCACCACCCACTCCGCCTTCGGCTACCTGGCCGAGCGCTACGGCCTCACCCAGGAGGGCATCGCCGGCATCGACCCCGAGGCCGAGCCCAGTCCCGCCCGGATCAGCGCCCTGCACGCGATCGCGCAGAAGGAGAAGGTCACCACCGTCTTCTTCGAGACGCTCGCCAGCGACAAGACGGCGAAGACCGTCGCCCGGGACACCGGCCTGAAGACCGACGTCCTGGACCCGCTGGAGGGAATCACCGGCACGTCCAAGGGCGATGACTACATCGAGGTCATGGAGTCCAACCTCGCCGCGCTGCAGAAGGCACTCGGCGCGAAGTGAGAACCCCCGCCGACCCCACCGGACCGGTCGACCCGACCGGCCACCACCGCGCGGCAGCACCGGAGGCGCTCATGCCCGAGCCCCAGCACACCCCACCCGACCCCGTCATCGTCGTGCGCGACGCCACGGCCACCCTCGGCGCGCGCCCCGTGCTGCGCGGCATCGATCTCCGCGTGCACCGCGGCGAGGTCGTCGCCCTGCTCGGCGCCAACGGGTCGGGCAAGTCGACCGCCGTGCGCTCGGTCATCGGCCAGGTCCCGCTCACCAGCGGCGCCGTCGAGCTCTTCGGCACCCCCCTGCGCCGCTTCCGCGACTGGGCCCGGGTCGGTTACGTGCCTCAGCGCACCACGGCCGCCGGCGGGGTTCCCGCCACGATCCGCGAGGTCGTCTCCTCCGGGCGGCTGTCGCGCACCAAGCTGGGTCTGCCCCGCAAGGCGGACCGGGCCGCCGTCGACCGCGCCATCGCGCTCGTCGGTCTCGCCGACCGCGCCAAGGACTCGGTGGACGCCCTGTCCGGCGGCCAGCACCAGCGCGTGCTGATCGCCCGCGCGCTCGCCGCCGAGCCCGAGCTGCTGATCATGGACGAGCCGATGGCCGGCGTCGACCTGGCCAGCCAGGAGATCCTCGCGCAGACCCTGCGGGAGCAGGTCGCGGCGGGCACCACCGTGCTGCTCGTCCTGCACGAACTGGGTCCGCTGGAGCCCCTGATCGACCGGGCGGTCGTGCTCCGCGACGGCTGCGTGATGCACGACGGGCCGCCCCCGAAGGCCGTCGGGCAGCACGCCCTGCCCGGCCACGACCACGTACACCCCCACGCGGCCTCCGAGCCCGTCCGGACGGGACTGCTGAGCTGATCATGGACTTCCTCACCCCTCCCTTCATGCAGCGGGCCCTGATCGCCGCCGTGCTGGTCGGCGTCATCGCCCCCGCCGTGGGCATCTACCTGGTGCAGCGCCGGCAGGCCCTGATGGGCGACGGCATCGGCCACATCGCGATGACCGGCGTCGGCCTCGGCTTCCTGCTCTCCACCAGCCCGGTCTGGATGGCCACGGCCGTCGCCGTCGCCGGCGCGGTCACCATGGAACTGATCCGCTGGTACGGACGCACCCGGGGCGACATCGCGCTCGCGATGCTGTTCTACGGCGGTATGGCGGGCGGTGTCCTGCTGATCAACCTCTCCGACACCGGCTCGAACGCCAACCTCACCTCGTACCTCTTCGGCTCGCTGTCCACCGTCTCCTCCGAGGACATCACCGCCATCGCCCTGCTGGCCGCGTTCGTGCTGCTGGTGACGGTGGGGCTGCGACGGCAGCTGTTCGCCGTCAGCCAGGACGAGGAGTTCGCCCGGGTCACCGGGCTGCCCGTGCGCGTACTGAACCTGCTGATCGCGGTCACCGCCGCGGTGACCGTCACCGTCGCGATGCGGGTCGTCGGGCTGCTGCTGGTCAGCGCCCTGATGGTGGTCCCGGTCGCCGCCGCGCAGCAGATCACGCGGTCGTTCAAGGTGACGTTCGTGCTCTCCGTCGCCGTCGGGGTCGCGGTGACGCTGGCCGGCACCATCACCTCGTACTACCAGGACGTCCCGCCCGGCGCGACGATCGTGCTGCTGGCCATCGGGGTGTTCATCGCCCTGACGCTGCTCGCCGCCCCGCTGGCCCGGATCCGTACCCGTCGCCGCGCGACGGCGGACGAGCGGTGCACCCTGGAGGTACCGGCCGCCCGCCGGGCCGCGGACGACGCACCCGCGAGATCGGTCTGACCCCGCCGCCGGTGGGGACTGGCACAATGGCCCGACGTACGTACGGGCGACACGAGGAGGCTCCTGTGGCGACGGCGCCGATCAGTGGAACGAACGCCGCACCGGTGCGCGGCCGGTCGACCCGGCAGCGGGCAGCGGTGGCGGCGGCGCTCGACGAGGTGGACGAGTTCCGCAGCGCCCAGGAGCTGCACGACGTGCTCAAGCACCGGGGCGACTCGGTCGGGCTGACCACGGTCTACCGCACCCTGCAGTCCCTCGCGGACGCCGGCGAGGTCGACGTGCTGCGCACCACCGAGGGCGAGTCCGTCTACCGCCGGTGCTCGACCGGCGACCACCACCACCACCTGGTGTGCCGGATGTGCGGCAAGGCCGTCGAGGTCGAGGGCCCGGCGGTGGAGCAGTGGGCCGAGACCATCGCGGCGCAGCACGGCTTCGTGAACGTGGCGCACACGGTCGAGGTCTTCGGTACGTGCGCGGAGTGCGCGACGGCCGAAGGGTGAGTCCCGGGTCCGCCGGCCCCCGCACGACGACCGCCGAAGGGTGAGTCCCGGGTCCGCCGGCCCCCGCACGACGACCGCCGAGGCGTGAGTCCCGGGGGTCGCCGGCCCCCGCCCGACGCGGCCGCGGGGAGAGGCCGGGGGCTCCGGCTGTCAGACCTTGGTCAGGTGCCGGTCGAAGATCCCGCGCAGGCGGTCCACATCGGAGCCGTCCCGCACGCCGCGCTTGGCTATCACCGTCAGGCCGGTGGCGTCCTTGTCGTCGCTGAACAGCACGAAGAGGTCCGCCGTCTCCGCGTACCGCGGCTGTGCCTGCCACCGGACGACCGCGCTGGTGCTGTCCGTGTCGACCCCGACGCCGGACTCGTCGACCCGCACGCGGAACTCGCCCTGCCGTCCCACGAACCGGAACAGCTGGCGCGCCATCAGCCACGGGCTCAGGAGCAGCGCCGGACCGCAGAACAGGAGCCCCAGCAGGATCGGCAGCGGCACGTCGGGGTCTCTCGCCAGGGACAGCGAGAGGGCCACGACGGCACAGCCCGTCGTGGCCATCCCCAGGATCCGCTGCCTCCGGCCGGCCGCACTGACCCGGTTGCGGGCGCGGAGCGCTGCCGAGTAGTCGCGCAGCACCGGGCGGTATCTCAGCTCGACCGCGCTGTGCACGGCTTCCCGCTGCTCGCTCATGGCTCCCCCTGAGGTGTGAAGAGCCGTGATCGTACCGGCGACGGTTCAGGCCGTGGGCTCCGCCTCCTGGGCCGCCTCCACCGCACCGCCGAAGCGGCGGTCGCGCTGGGCGAATTCCAGGCAGGCGCGCCACAGGTCGCGGCGGTCGAAGTCCGGCCACAGGACGTCCTGGAAGACCATCTCGGCGTACGCGCTCTGCCAGATCAGGTAGTTGGACGTGCGCTGTTCGCCGCTGGGACGGACGAAGAGGTCGACGTCCGGCATGTCCGGGTAGTAGATGTACTTCGCGAAGGTCTTCTCGTTGACCTTCGACGGGTCGAGCTTCCCCGCCGCGACGTCCTGCGCGATGCGCTGCGCGGCGTCCGCGATCTCGGCCCGGCCGCCGTAGTTGACGCAGAAGTACAGCGTCATCCTGTCGTTGTCCTTGGTCTGCTCCTGGGCGACCTGGAGTTCCTGGACGACGGACTTCCACAGCTTCGGCATGCGGCCGACCCAGCGGATCCGGATGCCGAGTTCGTCCATCTCGTCGCGGCGGCGGCGGATGACGTCCCGGTTGAAGTTCATGAGGAACTTCACCTCCTCCGGGGACCGCTTCCAGTTCTCGGTGGAGAAGGCGTACAGCGAGAGGTTCTTGACCCCCATCTCGATGCAGCCCTTGAGCACGTCCATGACGACGCCCTCGCCGACCTTGTGGCCCTCGGTGCGCGGCAGACCGCGTTCCTTGGCCCAGCGGCCGTTGCCGTCCATCACCACGGCGACGTGCTTGGGCACGAGTTCACCGGGGATCTTCGGGGGCACGGCACCGGAGGGGTGCGGCTCGGGGGTCTTGTAGTCGCGCCGGTTACGGCCGCCGAGGATTCCGCGTACTGCCATGAGCTCTTCAGTCTCCCTGTGTCACTTTTCCACATACCGCAGCGAACGCAGCCCGCGCTCCAGATGCCAGTGCAGATAGGCGGACACCAGCCCGCTCCCCTCCCTGACGTGACGCGCCTCGCACGCGTCCGCCGTCTCCCAGTCGCCGGAGAGCAGTGCGCTCAGCAGGGTGACGGCTTCGGTCGAGGGTACGACGCTGCCGGGCACCCGGCAGTCGCCGCAGATGACGCCGCCCGCCGCGACGGAGAAGAAACGGTTCGGACCGGGCATTCCGCACCGGGCGCAGTCGATGAAGCTGGGGGCGTAGCCGTTGACCGCGAGGGAGCGCAGCAGGAAGGCGTCGAGGATGAGGTTCGGCTCGTGCTCGCCGCGGGCCAGGGTGCGCAGGCCGCCCACCAGCAGCAGGTACTGCTGGACCGCGGGTTCGCCCTCGTGGTCGGTGAAGCGTTCGGCGGTCTCCAGCATCGCGGTGCCGGCGGTGTAGCGCCCGTAGTCGGTGACGATGCTGCCGCCGTACGGCGCGATGGTCTCGCTCTGGGTGCAGAGCGGCAGCCCGCGCCCGATCAGCTCGCTGCCGCGGGCGAAGAACTGCACGTCCACATGGGAGAACGGCTCCAGCCGGGCCCCGAACTTCGACTTCGTGCGCCGCACGCCGCGCGCCACGGCCCGTACCCGGCCGTGGCCGCGGGTCAGGATCGTGATGATCCGGTCGGCCTCGCCCAGCTTCTGCGTGCGGAGCACCACGCCGTCGTCCCGGAACAAGCTCATGGCTCCATTGTCCGGTACGCGGGCGGGCCGGCGGTCCCGCCCGCCGGAACCCGGTCCGGTCAGTTCCCGTCCGCCCCGCTGCCCGAGGGCACGACGAGCCCGGATTCGTACGCGGCGATCACCAGCTGGGCCCGGTCGCGGGCGCCCAGCTTGCCCATGATCCGGCTGACGTGGGTCTTGGCGGTGAGCGGGCTGAGGCCGAGGGTCCCGGCGATCCCGGTGTTGTTCAGGCCGCGTGCGACGAGGGCGAGGACCTGGCGTTCCCGGTCGGACAGCATTCCGGGGCCGCCGGTTCCGGCGCGGGCCGGGGGCTGCGGTGCGCTGAGGACCCGGGCGATCAGCCGGGCGGTCGGACCGGGCGAGAGCAGCGAGTCGCCCGCGGCCACGGTCCGGATCGCGGCGAGCAGCTCGGCGGGCCTGGTGTCCTTGACCAGGAACCCGGAGGCTCCGGCGCGCAGCGCGTCGACGATGTGGTCGTCGGTGTCGTACGTGGTCAGGACCAGGACCTTCACTCCGGCCAGGTCCTCGTCGGCGGCGATCCTGCGGGTCGCCTCGATGCCGTCGAGTTCCGGCATCCGGACGTCCATCACGACGACGTCCGCGCGGGCGGTGCGGGCGAGGGCGACGGCTTCGAGACCGGTGCCGGCCTCGCCGACGACCTCCATCTCCGGGTCGGAGCCGACGAGCATGGCGAAGGCCGCCCGTACGAGCGTCTGGTCGTCGGCGAGCAGCACGCGGATCATGAGGCGGTCTCCGGTTCCGGTCGCTGTTCCCGTTGCTGTTGCTGTTCCCGTTGCTGTTCCGCTCGCTGTTGCTGTTCCGGTTCCTGGTGCCGGGCCCGGGCCCCGTGTCCGGGCGCTGCGGGCGCTGCGGGCAGGGGCGCCGGAGCCGGTACGGGGGCCGGGGCCCGGGTCTGCTCCTCGTCCGGGCTCTGGAAAGGCAGGAGCGCCGAGACCTCGAAGCCGCCGCCCGGGCGGGGTCCGGCGTCCAGGGTGCCGCCGGTGCTGCGGGCCCGTTCCCGCATCCCCACGATGCCGAAGCCGGGGGCGGAGCCGTCCTCCGCCGGGCCGGTTCCGTCGTCCTTGACCGTGACGCGCAGGGCGGCCGGGCCGGCCGGCTCGACGGCGACGACGACGCGGACGCCGGGGCCCGCGTGCCGTACCGCGTTCGTCAGGGACTCCTGCACGATGCGGTACGCGGCCGCTCCGGTCGCCGGGGCGAGGCGGCCGTCCGGCGCGCGCACCCTGAGGTCGACCCGGGCCCCGGCCGCCTCCGCGGCCCGCACGAGACCGGGCAGGGCGGCCAGGTCGGGCAGCGGGCCGTCCGTGTCGTTCCGGCCGCCCTGCCCGGTGTGGCGCAGCACCTGGAGGGTGGTGCGGAGCTCCGCCCTGGCTTCGCGGCAGGTGTCCGCGATGTCGTCCAGCGACGCGGCGATGGCCTGCCGGTCGAGCCGTTCGGGGTCGACGGTCAGGATGTGCGAGGCGACCGAGGTCTGCACCCCGATGAGGGTGATGCTGTGGGCCAGCAGGTCGTGCAGGTCGCGGGCGATCCGCAGCCGTTCCTCGGCGACCCGCCGCCGGGCCTCCTCCTCCCGGGTCCGTTCCGCGCGCTCGGCGCGCTCCAGCACCGAGGCGACGTACTGGCGGTAGATGCGCACGTCTACACCGCAGAACAGCACGGCGAACACCCACCCGGAGATGCGCAGCAGTTCCAGCCCCTGGTGGGCGTCGATGGTGAGCACCACGGTCACCATCACGGACGTGACGCCGATGCCGGTGAGCAGGGTGCGCAGCGGGCGGCCGGTCACGGCCACGGTGTAGAGCGCGATCCAGGTCTGCGGCATCGGAGCGGTGTGGGCGTTGTCGAGGCCGTGGTAGAGCATCAGCAGCGGGATCATGGCGAGCAGCGCGAGGACGGGGCTGCGCCGCCGCCACACGAGCGGTGCGGCGCTGCCCAGCAGCAGGAACCAGCCGAGCGCGTCGGGCGTCATGGCGTCGTCGGCGAACAGGGCGAGGGCGGCGGAGAGCGCACCGGCGCCCACGGCTACGAGGGCGTCGGTGCGCGTCTTGTGCGGCGCGTGCATGGGGTCGCGGTTGACGACGGCCAGGATGCGCTCGCGGCGGCGCGGGGTGGTGGGCACGCCGCCATCCTCCGGTACGGGCAGGGGCACTGTCAGGGCGTCCTGACGAGTTCGGGGGCGCGGGCGCCGGGCGCGGCGGGGGTACGGCTGAGCGCGCCGGGCCACCAGATCCTCCGCTGCAGGGCCACGCTCGCCGAGGTCACCAGATAGGTGCGGACGAGGAAGGTGTCGAGCAGGACGCCGACGGCGATGACGAAGCCCATCTCGACCAGGCCCACGAGCGGCATGTTCGTCAGGACGGCGAAGGTGGCGGCGAGCACGAGCCCCGCCGAGGCGATCACCCCGCCGGTGGTGCGCAGCGCGGTGAGGGCGGCCTCGGTGGGTTCGGCGCCGCGTCTGGCCTCCTCGCGGACCCGGTGCATCAGGAAGATGCCGTAGTCGACGCCGAGGGCCACCAGGAAGACGAAGGTGAGCAGAGGCAGTCCGGGGTCGGTGCCCTTGAGCCCGAGGACCGGTCCGAAGACCAGTCCGCCGATGCCGAGCGCGGCGCCCCACACCGCGACGACGGCGGCGACGAGCAGCAGGGGGGCGACGAGGCTGCGCAGCAGGACGATCAGGATCAGCAGGACGGAGAGCAGGACGAGCGGGACGACGATGCCCAGGTCGCGGGAGCTGGCCGTCTCCAGGTCCATCTGCTGGGCGCCGGGACCGCCGACGTGGCTGCCGTCCAGGCCGTCGCGCAGGGCGCGGATGGTGTCCCGTTCGCCCGCGGACTCGGGCCTGGCCTCGGCGACGACGGACAGTTCGGTCCAGCCGCCGCCGCTGCGGCCCCGTTCGGCCGAGGCGACGCCCTCGGTCGTGCGGGCCTTCGCCAGCGCGGCGCCGGCCCGGTCGTCGGGGCTCAGCACGGTGATCGGCTGGGTGGAGCGGCCGGGGTAGGCGTCGGCGAGGGTCGTCATGGCGGTGACGGAGTCCGGCTTGCTGGTGAAGGAGTCCTCCTGCCGGAGGTCGCCGGGCAGGTTGAACGCGCCGAGGGACAGGGCGCCCAGCAGCACTCCGCCGGCGACGAGCACGGCGACGGGCCGGCGCCCCGCGGTGCCCCCCATGGCGGCGAAGAGCGAGCGTCGCTTCTTCGGCTCGGAGCCGTACACGGGGACGAGCGGCCAGAACACCCGCCGGCCCAGGAGCACCAGGACGGCCGGAAGCAGCGTGAGCATCGCCAGGAGGGCGCACAGCACCCCGACGGCGGCGATGGGCCCCATACCGCGGCTGCTGGTGAGATCGGCGGCCAGCAGGCACAGGAGGCCCGCCGCGACGGTGGCGGAGGACGCGACGACGGCGGGTCCGCAGCCGCGCAGTGCGGCGGCCATCGCCTCGTGCGGGCGGGCGGTGCGGGTCAGCTCCTCGCGGTAGCGGGAGACGAGCAGCAGGGCGTAGTCGGTGCCCGCGCCGAAGACGAGGATGGTCATCACCGCGGAGCTCTGGCCGGTGACGGTGACGTCGAAGCCGCGGTTGAGGCCGTAGACGACCGCCATGGACAGGGCGTCGGCGACGCCCGCGACGACGAGCGGCACCAGCCACAGGAGCGGGCTGCGGTAGATGAGGATCAGCAGGATCGCGACGACGGCGACGGTCGTGTAGAGGAGCGGTCCGCCGAGCGAGCCGTAGACCTTCTGCGCGTCGACGTTGAGCGCTCCGGGGCCGCCGACCTCGGCGTCCAGTCCCCCGCCGCCCCTCACGGTCTCGCGCACCCGGTCGACGAACGCGGTGCGCGCCTCGTCGTCCTGGCCGGGCTCGGTCGTGGAGACCGGGTACATCAGGGTCGTGCCGTCCTCGGAGGGCACGGCGCGCGGCGGTGCGGTGAGGGCATGGGCGCCGGCGACCTCGGCGGTCTGCCGGGCCGCCAGGGCGCGGTCGGCGGCGGTCAGCCCGCCGTCTCGGTGGTAGACGAGGACGAGATCGGTCGACTCGCCCCCGGGCAGCGCGTCCTGGATCTTCGCCACCTGGGTGGAGTCCGCGCTCGCCGGCAGATAGTCGACGGCGCGGTTGACCTGTACGTCCCCCAGCCCGCCCGCGAGCGGTCCGGCGATCGCGATCACCGCGACCCAGAGCGCGACGATCGCCCAGGGCAGCATGCGCCACCTGCTCCGTGGCCGCGTCCGCCCGCCCTTGTCCTGTCCTGCGGCCCCCATGGGAGGTCCCCTTCCGTACGGTGTCCGGTCAGGTCCAGACTCCCGTCGGGGCGGGGGCGACGCGTCGCACCGGGGGCCGACTTCCCCGCTACTGCCGGGGAGGGCGCGACGGCCCGGCTACTCCCTGGGGAGTACCGGTGCGGTGCGCGGAGGGATCAGGAGGGCGTACGCGCGGCCGCGGCGAGCAGCCGGGCGGTGTCCTCGGCGCGCAGCCGCAGTGCCCCGCCGACCGTGGTCAGCACCTCGCGCTCGGCGGCGCTGTACGGGCCGTCGGCGAGGGCGATCCTGGCGCCCTGGAGCAGAATCGATTCCCGGCCCGCGGGCGCCAGATGGGGGGCGAGGGGTTCCAGCGCCTCGTGGAGCTCGATGGCGAGGGCCGCGCCGCATGCCTCCGCCGCGGGGTCGAAGGAGGAGCCGTGGCCGATGTCGGCGGAGAGGATCTCGACGACGGTGGCGAGCTGTTCCTGCGTGCAGTCGTCGAACCCTGCCTCGCGCACGGTCTCGACCGCCGTCTCCAGGACCGTGCGGGAGGTGCTGCCGCCCGCAGCGAGAACCCCGAGGGTCACCGTGTGGACGGCGTCCCTGAGCATCGCGGAGAACCGCGTGGTGGTGGGGTGTTCGAGCGCGTCGGTACCGAAGTGGTCGTGGCAGGCGGCGCATTCGACGACCGGGCCCACGGTGCCGCGCCGCAGCAGCGGCACACCGAGGACGGCGAAGCGGCGGCGACCGGTCAGGCGGCGGTAGTTGCGGTCGCCCCCGCAGCCCGGGCAGAAGAACTCACCGTCACCGATGACGTCCCACAGGGTGCGGATGCCGCAGATACGCAGCTTTGTGGCGCGTTGTCCCAGGGCTGACCGCACGTCGAACACCTCCGTAACTCCCCCGTAGCCCTCAGGCCACGGGAGGTGCCACCTCCGGCAACGTTGCCGTGTGAACGTGATGTTAACCACATCCGTGAAGCGGCGTCAGCACCTCGCTCGTCACAACCGCCCCGAGATGGCCGAACCCCGCCCTCCCGGTGGGGTGGGCGGGGCTCACGGACCGTACGACTCCATGCCCTTTCGGGCAGCGGGTCAGCGGGTGGCGCGGTTGACCGCGGAGACGACCGCCTTCAGGGAGGCGCGCGTCGTGTTGGGGTCGATGCCGATCCCCCACAGGACCTTTCCGTCGATCGCGCACTCGATGTACGAGGCGGCCTGCGCGCTCGCACCCTCGCTCATCGTGTGCTCGGTGTAGTCCAGCAGCCGCGCGTCGATGCCGATGGCCTGCAGCGCTTCGAAGAACGCGGAGATCGGTCCGTTGCCGGTGCCGGTGAGCACGGTGTCGGTGCCGTCCACGGTCGCCTCGACCGTGATCGTGTCCTGGCCGTCCGACCCGGTCGTGCTCTGGCCGGAGCGGATCTGTACGCGCCCCCAGGCGTTCTCCGGGTTGGGCAGGTACTCGTCCTGGAACGTGGTCCAGATCTGCGTCGGCGTGACCTCGCCGCCCTCGGCGTCGGTCTTGGCCTGAATGATCCGGGAGAACTCGATCTGCATGCGGCGCGGCAGGTCCAGCTTGTGGTCGTTCTTCAGGACGTACGCGATCCCGCCCTTGCCGGACTGCGAGTTGACCCGGATGACGGCCTCGTAGGAACGGCCGACGTCCTTCGGGTCGATCGGCAGGTACGGGACCGCCCACTCGATCTCGTCGACGGTCTTGCCCTGGGCGGCCGCGTCGGCCTCCATGGCGTCGAAGCCCTTCTTGATGGCGTCCTGGTGGGAGCCGGAGAAGGCGGTGTAGACCAGGTCGCCCGCGTAGGGGTGGCGCGGGTGGACCTCCATCTGGTTGCAGTACTCGCTGGTGCGGCGGATCTCGTCGATCTGGGAGAAGTCGATCTGCGGGTCCACGCCCTGCGAGAACAGGTTCATGCCCAGCGTCACCAGGTCGACGTTGCCGGTCCGCTCGCCCTGGCCGAACAGGCAGCCCTCGATCCGGTCCGCGCCCGCCATCAGTGCCAGTTCGGCGGCGGCGACGGCGGTCCCGCGGTCGTTGTGCGGGTGGACGGACAGGCAGACGAACTCGCGGCGCGACAGGTTGCGCGACATCCACTCGAACCGGTCCGCGTGCGTGGAGGGCGTCGAACGCTCCACGGTGGCGGGCAGGTTGAGGATGATCTCGCGGCCCTCCTCGGGCTGCCACACGTCACAGACCGCCTCGCAGACCTCCAGGGCGAAGTCCAGCTCGGTGTCGGTGAAGATCTCGGGGCTGTACTGGTAGCCGAAGATCGTCTCCTCGCCCAGGATCTTCTCGGCGTACTCCATGACCAGCCGGGTGCCGTCCACCGCGATCTGCTTGACCTGCTCCTTGGAACCGCGGAAGACCACGCGGCGGAAGGTGGGGGCGGTCGCGTTGTACAGGTGCACGGTGGCGCGGTGGGCGCCGCGCAGCGATTCGACCGTCCGCTCGATCAGCTCCTCGCGGGCCTGCGTCAGGACGGAGATCGTCACGTCCTCGGGGATCGCGCCCTCTTCGATGATGGAGCGGACGAAGGCGAAGTCCGTCTCACCGGACGACGGGAAGCCGACCTCGATCTCCTTGTAGCCCATACGCACCAGCAGGTCGAACATCTCGCGCTTGCGGGCCGGCGACATCGGGTCGATCAGGGCCTGGTTGCCGTCGCGCAGGTCGGTGGAGAGCCAGCGCGGCGCCTTGGTGATCCGCTTCTCGGGCCAGGTGCGGTCGGGGATGGCGACGGCCTCGTACCGGCCGTACTTGTGGACCGGCATCCCGGACGGCTTCTGCAGGGCCGTGGCGTTCGTGATCGGCGTGGGGCGGCCCACGGCGTTCTCGGCGGGCGTCTGCGCGGGATTCACTTCGGTCATGGCGTGGGGCTCCTCGGGGTCCGGCAAGGCGGGGGTCCCCCTGCTCGCAGGAGCGTGGGGGAGGCCGACTGTGTTTCCGCAACACCAGACTCCGCGGGGAGGGGGTCGGCCTACGACTACAGGCCCTCGCCGCGGCAGCTAAGGAGAAGCAGCCCGAAACGCATGATGCGAAGAGACTAACCGAGAGACGCCCGGGACGCCGGTGCCGTATCAGTATGCGGGATCAGGCCCCGGTAAAGGGTGAACAGTGAGGGATCACTCGATTTCGTCAATTCCCGTAGCAACCAGTGACTTGACGGTCACGCACTGCCACAGTCGTGTGTATGCAGCCTCGATCTCAGCACGAAATCCGTCCCGTCTTCTGCACCATCGTGCCGCCCCACATCCTCGACAAGCTGTCGCAGTCCGACGACCCAGCCCTCGCGGACCCGGCCCGCCGCACCCTGGAGGCCGACGCCGCCCGGCGCACCCGCCGCCAGGTCACCACCGTCGTCCGGTCCACCGTCGCGCCCGAGCCGGAGGCCGACCGCTCCGGCAAACCCGACCGCACGATCTACGACTGCCGCCACCGCACCCATCTGCCCGGCACGAAGGTCCGCGCCGAGGGCGAGGGCCCCACGTCCGACGCCAGCGTCAACCGCGCGTACGCGGGCCTCGGCGCCACGTTCGACCTGCTGCTCAGCGCCTACGGCCGTCGCTCGATCGACGGCGAAGGGCTGCCGCTGATCGGCTCCGTGCACTACGACGAGAAGTACAACAACGCCTTCTTCGACGGCGAGCAGATGGTCTTCGGCGACGGGGACGGGGAGATCTTCCTGGACTTCACCGTCGCCATCGACGTCATCGCCCACGAGCTGGCGCACGGACTCACCCAGTACACGGCCAACCTGAACTACTACGGCCAGTCCGGCGCGCTCAACGAGTCGGTGTCGGACGTGTTCGGCTCCCTGGTCAAGCAGTACTCCCTCGCCCAGACCGCCGAGCAGGCCGACTGGCTGATCGGCGCCGGTCTGCTGGCGCCCCGCGTCCAGGGCGTGGCGCTGCGCTCGATGAAGGCGCCCGGCACCGCGTACGACGACGACGTGCTCGGCAAGGACCCGCAGCCCGCCTCGATGGACGACTACATCCACACGGCCGACGACAACGGCGGGGTGCACCTCAACTCCGGCATCCCCAACCGCGCGTTCTACCTGCTGGCCACGGCGCTGGGCGGCAGTTCCTGGGAGCGTGCGGGCCAGCTCTGGTTCGACGTGCTCACGGGTGGTGAACTGGCGGTGGACGCGGACTTCGCGTCCTTCGCCCGGCTGACCGTGGCGGCGGCCCGCAGCCGCTTCGGGGAGGGCGACGAGGTCGAGGCGGTCCTGAAGGCCTGGTCGGAGGTGGGCGTACCGACCGCGTAGGCCCCCGGCCGTCCGTCGAGGAAGGACACCGCGCATGCGGATTCAGGTGAGCAGGACCGGCGGCTTCGCCGGCATCGCACGCCACCGCGAGGTCGACACCTCGGGACGGGCCGACGCCCCGGAATGGGAGGCCCTGGCCGAATCGGCGCTCACCGAGGGCCGGGCGGCTCCCGCGAAGGGCGTTCCGGACGGCTTCAGCTACCGGATCACGGTCGACGACCGCACCGTGCACTGCGCGGACCCGCGGCTGACCGACGCCCAGCGCGCCCTGGTCTCACGCGTCCTGAAGGAGGGCGCGTGAGACCGGCGGCGTACGTCTGAGGGGGCGGCCCGGCGGGCCGCCCCCTCAGAAGCGGTTTCCCGCCCGGAACCGCTTCCTTCGCTCAGAACCCGAGCTTCCGCAGCTGCTTGGGGTCGCGCTGCCAGTCCTTCGCGACCTTCACATGCAGGTCGAGGAAGACCGGTGTGCCCAGCAGGGCCTCGATGTGCTTGCGGGACTTCGTGCCGACGTCCTTCAGCCGCTTGCCCTTCGGGCCGATGATGATGCCCTTCTGGCTGGGCCGCTCGATGTAGACGTTGGCGTGGATGTCGAGCAGCGGCTTGTCCGCCGGACGGTCCTCGCGCGGCAGCATCTCCTCGACGACCACCGCGATGGAGTGCGGCAATTCGTCCCGTACGCCTTCGAGCGCGGCCTCCCGGATCAGCTCCGCGACCATGACCATCTCGGGCTCGTCGGTGAGATCGCCCTCGGGGTAGAGCGGCGGGCTCTCCGGGAGCAGCGGGGCGATCAGGTCGGCCAGCAGGCCGACCTGGTCGTCCTTGACCGCCGAGACCGGGATGATCTCCGCCCACTCGAAGCCGAGCTCCTCGCCGAGGCGGGACACGGCCAGCAGCTGTTCGGCGAGCTGCTTGGACTCGACCAGGTCGGACTTGGTGATGATCGCGATCTTGGGCGTCTTCTTGATGCCCGCGAGTTCCTTGACGATGTACTTGTCGCCGGGGCCGAGCTTCTGGTCGGCGGGCAGGCAGAAGCCGATGACGTCGACCTCGGCCCAGGTGGTGCGCACGACGTCGTTGAGCCGCTCGCCCAGCAGGGTCCGCGGCTTGTGGAGGCCGGGGGTGTCGACCAGGATCAGCTGTGCGTCCGGCCGGTGCACGATGCCGCGCACGGTGTGCCGGGTCGTCTGGGGCCGGTTGGACGTGATCGCCACCTTCTGGCCGACCAGAGCGTTCGTAAGGGTGGACTTGCCCGCGTTGGGACGGCCCACGAAGCAGGCGAAACCGGCCCGGTGGGGGGCGGTGTTCTCAGCCTGCCGCGCAGCAGCTTCTGGGTTAGGTCGAGCGCTCATGGCGCCCATTGTCCCCGATCCCGGCGGCCGCGGGGCACCAAGGCGCCCGCCGCGGCCGCCGGACCCCTGTTCTCAGCTCCTCTCAGGCCGCGCGGCGGTGGTTCCGGCGTGACCGGATCCACAGGGCCGCGCCCCCGGTGAGCGCCGCGAGGAGCACGCCGGCGACCAGCCAGGGCAGGGCGAAGTACGAGACGGAGGCGGACTCGCGGGTGTCGCGGGCGCTCGCGGTCAGCTTGATCTCGCCCCACTCGGCCTGTGGCGCGCCCGCCCACTCCTCGGTGAGCCGGACCTCCTGGCGGGGCAGCAGCTCCGAGGGGATGTGTTTGAGGTCGCGGGCGAGCAGGGTGCGCCCGAAGAGGCCCTCGGCCTTGAGCGCGACCGCGGGCCTGAGCGTGACGTTGCCGCGGTTGCGGAGCGTGTACGAGATGACCGCCCGGGATTTCCCCGTGCCCGGGACCAGCGGCTGGGTGTGCTCCACCGTCACGTCCTCGACGGAGAGCGCGGGCATCGTGGGCCCGTTCACCCGGAGGTAGATCCGGGCGCCGACCGCCTTCCGGATGCCGACGGCGACGGCGCCCGCGTCGGCGGGGTCGATGCGCTCGTCGAGGGCGACGAGCGCGCCGGGGTGGTCGCCGGGTTCGGCGTCCTCGGGCACCTTGACGGTGACGGGCACGGTGACCGAGCCGTGCGGTTTCACGGTGACCCGGTCGCGGTCCGCCTTCGCCCAGGCGCCGACGGAGCGCTGCTTCTCGTTCTGCGCCCGGACCGCGAACCCGCCGTCGCGCGCGGTGTTGTACGCGTCGGCGGCGTACAGCCGGAAGGTGAGCGGTTCACCGGTCTTGTTGGTGACGGTGACCTTGTCGGTGAGGGTGGCGCCGGGGTCGGCGGAGAGGTAGAAGTACGGCCGCGCCCCCGCATCGGCGGTGGCGGGGAAGACCGACCAGCTCCCGTTGTCGGCGGCGCCGGCCAGGGGTGCGCCGAGCAGGAGCAGGGCCCCGGCCAGCAGGGCCGTCAGGGTCGTCGTGGGGATGGAGAGTTTGCGCACGGTGCGGGCTCCCAGGTGCACGTTCGGGCGGGGTGGGCCGGCCGGGTGCGCGCCCGGCCCACCGGTTGACCGGTGGTTCTCGCTCACGTACGCGGAGGCTCTCGCGGAACCCGGTCGGGGGTCTTCGAGGAACCCGGTCGGAGGTCCTCGCCGGATCCGCTCCGTGGTTCGCCGCCGCTCTGCTCAGTGGTGCTGTGATGCCTCACGTGAGGGTGAGCGTGAGAACCGCGGTGTACGCGCCGGGGGCGGTGTACGCCGGTACGTCCAGCGAGAGCCGGGCGTCGACGGTGAACGCACCGCCGGTGAACGCGCCGTCCGGCGTGGACGCCAGGGTGGCCCCCGCGCTGCCGACCGTTCCCTCGGAGCCGGCCGCACAGGTGCTCGGGCTTCCGGGCTTCGTCGCGCAGGCGGGGCTCCAGCCGAGTGCGGACGCGCCGATCGTCGCCCCTCCCGGGCCGGTGAAATCGGTGACCTTGCCGGTCAGGGACCAGCCCGCGGGGCCGCCGCGGAAGTCCTGGACCGTCACGGTCCGCAGGGCTCCGGTGGAGGCGCGGCCCTGCCCGAAGTCGACCGCCGACAGGGCGACGGAGTCCCCGTCCTGGGCCATGGAGAGTGTCCCCGGCTTGACGGACGAGGTCAGCTTCTGGCTGCCGTCCGGGATCTCGCCGCCGCCTCCGGTCACGGTGTAGGCCTGCGGGCCCGCGCCCCTGGCTCCGTCCCAGTCGGCGCCCTCGTACGCGACGATGCCGGTGGTGGCCGGGGCGTTGACGGTGAGGTGTCCGGTGAAGGAGCCCGAGTCGTCCGCCGTGACCGTCGCGGTGTCCCCGGTCGGGGCGTCCCCGGCCCGGCCGGCGAGCGTGACGGAGGCGCCCGGGGTGAACTTCGATCCGGTCACGGTGACCGGGTCACCGGCCGCGCCGGAGGCCGTACCGAGCTGGATCGCCCGTTCGTTGACCTGGCCGCCGCCGTCCGTGGCGATGATCGTCCGTGAGACGGGGGCGGGCGGATCCGTGACCGTGCACGGCGTGTCCAGCTCCATCAGGTAGCTGGTGTGGATGTTGTAGTCGCCGGGCGAGAGGGTGATCTCACCGGGCGCGGTGACGGTGAAGGCGCCGGTCATGGAGAACGACGGGAAGTCGCCCTTGCCGGGCACGGGTGCGTTCTTCTTCGGTCCCGCCACCGTGAGGGCGGCGGACTGCGCACCGCCGACGGTGACCTTGCCGGTCGGCGTCATGATGTCGGCGGGCAGCGCCAGGTCGACGGGGTTGCTCGCGGCCGGTTTCACGACGGTGTACGTCACCGTGACCGTGTCGCCGACCTTCGGGGCGGCGTTGTCGACGGTGATCTCGGCCGAGGTCGTTCCGTCGATCGGCGGGAGGCCGGCGATGGCGGGCGGGATGCAGTGGGTCGGGAAGTCCACCGCGACCGCGGCCGTCGCACGGGCCTGCGCGGGCCCGGCGAGCAGCCCTCCCCCCGTGACGACGAGGGCGCCGACGCCCAGGACGGCGACCCAGCGGCGGCCGCGGTCCGGACGGTTCCGGCGACAGGATCTTCGGCTGTCGGATCTTCGTACGGCTGAACGCATGGCGGCCCCCTCCTGAGGGTTCCGGCGCGCGGCTCTTCCGCGCCGGCAGGGGGCCATTGATGACTCCGGCCCAAAAGAAGTCAAGGGCGCAGAAACACGCCGACTGATGGGCCATCAGATGGTGTCAGGATCCGCGTTTCCCGCGTGCGAACGCCCCGCGCCGACGGGCGCGGGGCGTTCGTCCCTACGAGGGAGGCGCCGCGGAGGTTCAGCCCGCCGTCACGGTGAGCCGCAGCACCCCGTCGGGCCCCGCGAGCAGCACGGGAGTGCCGGGCCCGCCCAGGTCCCGGACCGCGGCCCGGTCCTCGTCGGAGGGGGTCTGCGCCTCGGAGACCACCGCGGCCGCCTCCAGCGAGGTGGCCCCGCTGGCCACGGCCATCGCGACGGCCGTCCGCAGCGCGCTGAGCCGCAGCGACTCCAGCTCCACGGTGCCCGCCACATACGTGCGTCCGGTCTCGTCCCGCACGGCCGCGCCCTCCGGCACACCGTTGCGGGCGCGGGCGCTGCGCGCCAGCGTGACGATCTTGCGGTCCTCGGCCCCGAGGTCGGTGCTATCGGTCATGTGCCGAGCATACGAAGCACGGCGGCGGCCCGGGCAGGCGGGCGGCGGTTCCCCTCACGCCCGCACCCGGCGCATCGAACCCCGCCGGCCCTCCGGTGAGGCCAGCCACCGCAGCTTCTCCTCCGTGCCGGTGCCCGGCCACGGGTTGTGCAGCACGACCGCCAGGTCGGGGCGGGCCGGAATGCGCAACTGGGTCGCCTCCATGACCAGCGTGCCCACGCCCGGGTGCTCCATCTCCTTGCGCATCTGCCCGCCGGGCGCGACGTCCCGGCGGGCCCACAGCTCGGCGAACTCGGGGCTGCGCTCGGCCGCCTCGGCCACGATCGCCCGGAAACCCTCGTCGTCGGGACACTCCGCACACGCGGCCCGGAACTGGGCGACGACCCGGGCCGCGGTCTCCCGCCACTGCTTCTCCCCGCCCCGGTGCACGGGATCGGTGAAGAAGGCGATCACACAGTTCTGCGGCCGGTCCGGACCCAGCCCCATCACCATCGAGGCCGCGTCGTTGTAGAGGATGACGTTCCAGTACGCGTCCATGATGTGAGCCGGGAACGGCATCCATCCGTCGAGCAGCCGCTGCAGCCCGTCGCACATGTCCGTGTGGGCCGGATCGACCTCGGGAGCCGGGGGGTTGAGCCCCGCCAGTACGTAGAGGTGCCGGCGTTCGGCGCTGCTGAGCCGGAGCACCCGGCCGACGGAGTCCAGCACCTGGGGCGACACGGTGATGTCGCGGCCCTGCTCCAGCCACTGGTACCAGGAGACGCCCACCCCCGCGAGGACCGCGACCTCCTCGCGGCGCAGCCCCGGCGTGCGCCGCCGGGCCCCGCCGTCGGGGAGGCCCGCCTCGGCCGGGCTGACCCGCGCCCGCCTGCTCCTCAGGAACTCCCGCAGTTCGCCGAGCCGGTGCGCCTTGCCCGCGTCCGCCGCGGTCCGGGCCGGTGTGCCCACGTATCCCCCTGGTGTGCGCCCGCGCCTGCCTGGTGGTGCGGCCAACAGGATAAGTTCCGGCTCCCCACGGATATTCCGACGGCCGCAAGGTCATGTCATGGCGATCGATTCCCCCTCCCCCGCAGGTGTCACCACTCCCGTCCCCGCGCCTCCCGCCCCGGACCGGCTCTCCGGCCGGGCCCGGCTGGTGCTCCTCGTGCTGTGCGCCGCCCAGTTCATGGTGTCGCTCGACTTCTCCGTGCTGAACGTGGCCCTGCCGGTCCTCGGCGACGACCTCGGCCTGAGCCGGTCCGGCCTCCAGTGGGCGATCACCGCCTTCGCCCTGCCGTCCGGCGGCTTCCTGCTCCTCTTCGGGCGGATCGCGGACCTCTACGGCCGCCGCCGGCTGTTCCTCACCGGACTCGCCGTCTTCGGCGCGGCCTCACTGCTGGCCACGCTCGCCTGGAATCCGGCCGTCTTCCTCACCGGGCGGGCCCTCCAGGGGCTCGGCGCCGCGGTGATCGTGCCCACCGGGATGTCCCTGCTCACCACCACGTTCCCCGAGGGGCCGCTGCGGGACCGGGCGCTCGGGATCAGCGGCACCCTGCTGTCCCTCGGCTTCACCGTCGGCATGGTGGCCGGCGGCACCCTCACCGACACCCTCGGCTGGCGCTCCACCATGGGACTGCTGACCCTGGCCGCGGTGGCCGTCCTCGCGGCGGCGCCCGCGCTGCTCACCGAGTCCCGTACGCCCGACCGGCCGCGGCTCGACGTGCCGGGCGCCGTGGCCGTCACCGGTGGGCTCCTCGCCCTGATCTACGCCCTCTCCACAGCGGCCGAGCACGGCTTCGCGCGCGTGGACGTGCAGGCCGCGCTGGCCGCCGGGGTCGTCCTGCTCGCCGCCTTCGTGGTGGTCGAGTCGCGGGCGTCCGCCCCGCTGGTCTCGCTGCCGATGCTCCGCAGGCGCACGGTGGCCTACGGCAACCTGGGCGGACTGCTCACCTTCTCCGTCATGAGCACCATCGTCTTCGTCCTGACGCTGTACCTGCAGGAGGTGCTGGACCTGTCGGCCTTCGGGACCGGGCTGGTCTTCGGCGTGCAGGGCCTGGCCTCGGTGCTCGCGGGCGTGTACGCCCCGAAGGTCATCGGCCGGCTCGGCGCCCGGCGCACCCTGGCCGCCTCCCTGCTGGGCCAGGGCCTGTTCATCGCGGCCCTGCTGGGCCTCGGTGCGGACTCGGGCGTCTGGCTGGCCACCGTCGCGGTCTCGCTCGCCAGCATGTGCCACCTGGGCGCGATCATCGCGTACGGCCTCACGGTGACCTCCGGTGTGCCGGACGAGGAGCAGGGCCTGGCGACGGGTCTGGTCACCACGACCCAGCAGGTCGGGCTCACGATCGGGATCCCGCTGCTCGGCGTGATGGCGACGACCCAGGGCTCGCTGTTCGACGGGGTGCGGACGGTGGTCGCGGTGGCCGCGGCGCTGCTGGTCGTGGCGGCGGCCGTGGTCGGCGCGGGGCTGCGGCGGAGCTAGAGGGTGCCGTTCTCCCGGGCCGCGGCCTCCTCGTAGGCGGCGGTCAGTTCCGCCAGCACGCCGGCCGTGGGGGCCGGCGCCCCGGTGAGATGGGTGGCGCGCAGCTCCGCCATGAAGCGGTCCCACATCGGGGGGCCGCCGGCGGCCAGCAGTTCGGCGCGCACCGTCAGCTCGGGCGCCGTGTCCAGCCAGCGGGCGCCCCAGGCGCCCAGCTGGGCCATGACCGGAACGAGCTGAACGGCCGCCTCGGTGAGGTGGTAGGCGACCTTCTGGCGGTGGCTCGGGTCGTCGTCACGGGTGAGCAGCCCCGCCTCGACGAGTTTCGCGAGCCGGTTGGCCAGGATGTTCGACGCGATGCCTTCCATGGAGGCGTTGAGCAGCTCGCGGAAGTGGGTGAGGCCGCCGAACATGATGTCGCGCAGCACGATGAGGCTCCAGCGGTCCCCGAGGAGCTCGACCGTCATGTTGATCGGGCAGCCGGAGCGGCCCCGCGACACGGGCAGCTTCTCGAGGGGAACTGGTTGCAACATGGGAGCAGTCTAGATAGCTTGACAACCGGTTGCAGATCGCAACTGGAAGGGGCTCCGATGAAACAGCTGGTCCGCGTCCAGAACTTCTGTGTCTCCCGAGACGGCTACGGCGCCGGGGAGGGGCAGACGCTCGAGCGCCCGTTCGGCCACGTCGACCCCGGTCTGATCATCTCCTGGGCCGGCGCCACCGCCCACTGGCCCAACCGGACCGACCCCGGGGGCACTCTCGGCCTGGACGACTACTTCACGCGCGACTTCACCAACAACATCGGCGCCGAGATCATGGGCCGCAACAAGTTCGGCCCGCAGCGCGGCCCGTGGGAGAACCTCGACTGGGAGGGCTGGTGGGGCGACGAGCCCCCGTTCCACACGCCGGTGTTCGTCCTCACCCACCACGAACGGCCCTCGCTCACCAAGGGCGAGACCACGTTCCACTTCCTCGACGCGTCTCCCGAGGAGGCACTCGAGCGCGCCTTCGAGGCCGCCGAGGGCAAGGACGTGCGCATCGGCGGCGGAGTCGCCACGGTCCGGCAATTCCTGGAGGCCGATCTCATCGACTCGCTGCACATCGCCGTCGCCCCGGTGGAATTCGGCGCCGGCGAACGGCTGTGGGAGAGCCCCGACGAGCTGACCGACCGCTTCCACCTGGAGCGGGTGCCGAGCCCCGGCAGCGAGATCGTGCACCACCTGCTCTGGCGCAGGTGACGACGCCCTACGCCCGGTCGAGCCGCAGCCGCTGCGCCCGCGGCAGCTTCGCCACCACCAGGTCGTAGCTGTCCTCGATCAGCTCCCGCAGCTTCGCGTCCGGCAGGCCGGACACCGTCACCGTGTTCCAGTGCCGCTTGTTCATGTGCCACCCCGGCGCCACGGCCTCGTACTCCTCCCGGAGCCGCACCGCGTCGTCGGGGTCGCACTTGAGGTTCACCGTCAGGGGCCGCGCGTCCAGGGCGCTCAGGGCGAACATCTTGCCGAGCACCTTGAAGACGGAGGCCTCCGGCCCGAACGGGAACTCCTCGACGGTCCCGTTGAACCCCAGGCAGAACTCCCTGAGCTGCTTCGGCGTCATGCCGTCGCCTCCTCCTCCTCGGGAGCCACCGGCTCCACCAGCACCGTGACGATCTTGTTCCGGCGGCCCGCCGGGGACTCCGCGGTCAGCCGCAGCCGGCGCCCGTCGGGAAGCTCCACCTGGGACGAGGCGCCCGCGATCGGGACCCGGCCCAGGGCCTTGGCGAGCAGCCCGCCGACGGTCTCCACGTCCTCGTCGTCGTACTCGTCGAGGCCGAACAGGTCGCCGAGGTCGCCGATGTCCAGCCGGGCGGTCACCCGGAAGCAGCCGTTCTCCAGCTCCTGCACCGGCGGCAGCTCACGGTCGTACTCGTCGGTGATCTCACCGACGATCTCCTCCAGGATGTCCTCGATGGTGACGATGCCCGCCGTGCCGCCGTACTCGTCGATGACGACGGCGACGTGGCTGCGCTCCTGCTGCATCTCCCGCAGCAGGTCACCGGCGTTCTTCGTGTCGGGCACGAACGCGGCCGGACGCATCGCCGTGGAGACCAGGTCGGCCTCGGAGTCCCGGTTGATGTGCGTCTTGCGGACCAGGTCCTTGAGGTAGACGATCCCGACGATGTCGTCCTCGTTCTCCCCGGTGACGGGGATCCGCGAGAAACCCGAACGCAGCGCCAGGGTCAGCGCCTGCCGGATCGTCTTGTAGCGCTCGATGCAGACCAGATCCGTGCGCGGCACCATCACCTCGCGCACGAGGGTGTCCCCGAGTTCGAAGACGGAGTGCACCATGCGGCGCTCCTCGTCCTCGATCAGCGACTCCTGCTCCGCCAGGTCCACCATCGCCCGCAGCTCGGCCTCGCTGGCGAACGGGCCCTTGCGGAACCCCTTGCCGGGCGTCAGCGCGTTGCCGATGAGGATCAGCAGCTGCGGGATCGGCCCCATGATCCTGGCGAGCGGCAGCAGGACGTACGCCGACGCGGTGGCCGTGTTCAGCGGGTGCTGGCGGCCGATGGTGCGCGGCGAGACGCCGATGGCGACGTACGAGACGAGCACCATCACGCCCATGGCGACGGCGAGCGCCTCCCACGTCTGCGGGAACTCCTTCAGGCACGCATAGGTGACGAGCACCCCGGCCGCCATCTCGCAGGCGACCCGCACCAGCAGGGCGACGTTGAGATAGCGCGTGGGGTCGGCGGCGACCTGTTCCAGCTTGTCGCTGCCCCGCCGCCCCGAGCGGACCGCCTCGGCGGCCCGGAAGCTCGACGTACGCGCGATGCCGGCCTCCGCGCAGGCCGCCAGCCAGCCGACGACGACCAGCAGGACGACCGCGAAGACGAGAGGCAGGCTCACGAGACGGTGGGGGCGGGGGACGGACCGGTGAGCCCGTGCTCGCCGCGCCAGCCGTCCACGATCGCCGCCTGGAGACCGAACATCTCGGCCTTCTCGTCGGGCTCCTCGTGGTCGTAGCCGAGCAGGTGCAGCACCCCGTGGACGGTGAGGAGCTGGAGCTCCTCGTCCATGGAGTGCTGCGTCTCGGCGTCCTCGCCCTGCTTCTTGGCGACCTCGGGACAGAGCACGATATCGCCGAGGAGACCCTGCGGGGGCTCCTCCTCGTCCTTGGCCGGCGGACGCAGCTCGTCCATCGGGAAGGACATGACGTCCGTCGGGCCCGGCAGGTCCATCCACTGGATGTGGAGCTGTTCCATGGCGGCGGTGTCCACCACGATCACCGAGAGCTCGGAGAGCGGGTGGATCCTCATGCGCGCGAGCGCATAGCGGGCGATGTCGAGGATCGCCTGCTCGTCGACCTCGGTTCCGGACTCGTTGTTGACGTCGATCGACATGGTGCGCTGCTACTGCTTCCCGTTGCGTCGGCCCCGGCCCTTGCCGGCCTGGCCGTCCTGGTCACCCTGGTTGTCGTACTTCTCGTACGCGTCGACGATACGGCCGACGAGCTTGTGCCGGACGACATCCTGGGACGTGAGCCGGGAGAAGTGCACGTCGTCGATGCCTTCGAGGATGTCCTGGACCTGCCGCAGACCGCTCTTGGTGCCGTTCGGCAGGTCGACCTGGGTGACGTCACCCGTGACGACGATCTTCGAGTCGAAGCCGAGCCGGGTCAGGAACATCTTCATCTGCTCGGCGCTGGTGTTCTGCGCCTCGTCCAGGATGATGAAGGCGTCATTGAGGGTACGGCCCCTCATGTAGGCCAGCGGGGCCACCTCGATCGTGCCCGCCGCCATCAGCCGCGGGATCGAGTCCGGGTCGAGCATGTCGTGCAGGGCGTCGTAGAGCGGACGCAGGTACGGGTCGATCTTGTCGAAGAGCGTGCCGGGCAGGAAGCCGAGCCGCTCACCGGCCTCGACCGCCGGGCGGGTCAGGATGATCCGGCTGACCTGCTTGGACTGCAGGGCCTGGACCGCCTTGGCCATGGCGAGGTAGGTCTTGCCGGTACCGGCGGGGCCGATGCCGAAGACGATCGTGTGCTTGTCGATGGCGTCGACGTACCGCTTCTGGTTGAGCGTCTTGGGGCGGATCGTGCGCCCCCGGCTGGAGAGGATGTTCTGCGTGAGCACCTCGGCCGGGGTCTCCGTGCCGTCCGCCTGGCCGTTTTCGGTGGCCTTGAGCATCGCGATCGACCGTTCCACAGCGTCCTCCGTCATCGGCTGACCGGTGCGGAGCACCAGCACCATCTCGTCGAACAGGCGCTGGATCAGGGCGATTTCCGCCACGTTGCCCGTCGCACTTATGTCATTGCCCCGGACGTGGATGTCGGCCGCCGGGAACGCCGCTTCGATCACGCGCAGCAGCGAGTCGCCCGCTCCGAGCAGCATCACCATGGGGTGTGCGGCCGGGATGCTGATGTGGGCGCGCGCCTGCGGCTGTGTGGGTGTCTGAGTCATGGGCCGGCCCTCGGGCCTGCGCATACCTCCCGTTGCAGGGTTCTCGCTGCTCGAAAACCTCGTGTGCACCAAGCCTACGACTCCGTACTGACAACTCCGAGAGGTTTTCGCAGGGCGGAAGGAGGACGCGTGGCCGCGACCGTTCAGGACCGTCCGAAGCCGATCGTCGGGACGGCCCGGCGCAGCGGCCAGGGGCGGGCGGCCGAGGGGAGCATGTCCTGGAGGAAGGCGTACCGCTGGAGCGCGGCCGGGTCCTGGTCGGCGACGGTACGGATCCGCTGCCACCAGGCGGCGATCTCCTGCCAGCCGGGGGCCGAGAGGGACCCGCCGAACTCCTGGACGGAGAGGGCCGCGGTGAGGCCGGCGAAGGCGAGGCGGTCGGCGAGCGGCCAGTTGGCGAGGGTGCCGGTGACGAAGCCCGCGACGAAGACGTCGCCCGCGCCCGTCGGGTCCAGGGCCTCGACCTCGATCGCGGGGACCTCGGCGGTGGTGCCGGTGGCCGCGTCGACCGCGTACGCGCCCTCGGCGCCCAGGGTGACCACGGCGAGCGGGACGCGCTCGGCGAGGGCGTGGGCGGCGGCCCGCGGGCAGTCGGTGCGGGTGTAGCGCATGGCTTCCTCGGCGTTCGGGAGGAAGGCCTGGCAGTGCGCGAGGTCGGTCAGTCCGTCCAGGTCCCAGCGGCCGGTCTCGTCCCAGCCGACGTCGGCGAAGACGGCGGCCCCCTGCCGCGCGGCCGCGGCCACCCAGGGTTCGCTGCGGCCGGGGACGAGGGAGGCGATGGCGGCCCGGGTCCGGGGCGGGCACCTGGGGGCGGCGGCGGGGGCGCCCGGGGTCGCGAAGGCGGGCGGGGGCGGGGCCTCGTGGCCGTGCGAGACCATCGTGCGTTCGCCCTCGTACGCCATCGAGACGGTCACCGGGGAGTGCCAGCCGCGGACGGTGTGCGACAGGGACAGGTCGATGCCCTCGCCCTGTTCGAGGGCGTCCCAGCAGTACTCGCCGTAGTGGTCGTCGCCGAACGCCGCGGCGAGCGAGGTGTGGAGCCCCAGGCGGGCGAGCGCGGTGGCCATGTTGGCGACGCCGCCGGGGCTGGAGCCCATGCCGCGGGCCCAGGACTCGGTGCCGCGCACCGGGGCGCTGTCCAGGCCGGTGAAGATGATGTCGAGGAAGACCGTGCCGGTGAGGAACACGTCGAAGTCGGGGTCCTGCGGTGCGCGCAGCCCGTCCAGTGGGTCGATGGGTGGAATGTCGGTGCTCACCTTGCGCTCCCCGGTCGTGGCGGTTCCGGCCAGTGTGCCCGATTCCCGCCCGCCCGTGCGGGGCCCGCGCCGGGGCCCGTGGCAACCCCGCGTACGCGGCGGCTGACCTGCATAAACATGCGCTGTTACCCGCATGAAAACACGGCAAACGCGAAAGTGACTCAGATCACACCGGGTCGGCTTTCGGTCGGCGGGGAGCACTTGATACAAATTGCCCCGCGACCACCGTCGGGGATGCATCCGGCGCGTGTGCCGAGCCCTCGCGTTTTCCGCGTTCCCCGCAGTTCTCCCCTTTCTCGCAGTTCTCGCGTCACCCCCCTCTGTCTTCTTCGCCTCCTCTGGCATGTCTTCAGGAACGCCCATGTCCTCGCGCCGCGCCGCGTGGCCCCTGGTTGCCGTGTTCACCGCCGGTTACCTCGCCGCATACCTCCTCCCCACCATCGTGGGACGGCTGTCCGTCCATCTCGGTCTCACCACGGCCCAAGCCGGTCTGGTGGGCAGCGCGCTACTGCTGAGTTCGGCCTCGGCCGGCTTCTGCCTGGCGGGCCGCGTCGAGACGTACGGGCCCCGGAGACCGGCGCGGACCGGGCTGACGCTGGCCGTGCTGGGGTACGGCTGCGCCGCGCTGGCGGGTTCCGTGCCGCTGGTGGTCCTGGGCGCGGTGGTCGGCGGTTTCGGTTCCGGTACGGCGACCGCGGTCGCCGCGGCCGGCATCGCCGCCCAGCGTGACCCCCACCGGACCTCTTCCCTGGGCCTGTTGAGCGTCTCGGCGACCGCGGGCGCCCTGTATCTGACGATCCCGCACCTGGGCGGCGGCCACCGGCTGCCGTTCGCGTCGATCGCGCTGGTCGCGCTGCTCGTCTGGCCGGCCGCCTCCCGGCTCGGCAGTCCGGTCCCCGCCGGTCCGGCCGTGCCGGCGTCGGGCCGGCTGCCGCACCGCCGTTCGGGCCTGGTGCTGGCGGGCGGCATGCTCGTCTGGTCGATGGCGCAGAACGCGCTGTGGGGGGTCAGCAGCCGCATCGGAGTGGATCAGGCCGGCCTCTCCGAGGTCACCATCGGCGCGGTCTACGCCGCCGCGCTGGGCGCCGGTCTGCTCGGGGTGATGGGCGCCGGGGTGCTGGGAGCCCGGCTCGGACGCGCGGTGCCGATCGGACTGGGCACCGTGGTCATCGCGGCCAGCATCGTGCTCAGCTCGTCGGCCGGGAGCCTCGGCTCGTTCGCCACCGGCGAGATCCTGTGGAACACCGTCTACCCGGTGGTCCTGTCGTATCTGATCGGCCTGGCCGCTTCCCTGGACGTGCGCGGCCGCTGGGCGGTCCTGGCGGGCTCGGCCTCGTCGGTCGGCGTGGCCTGCGGTCCGGTGCTCGGCAGTGTGCTCTCCGAGGGGGCCGGCTTCCCGGTGATGGGGCTGATCCTCGGCACCGTGACGCTGCTGGTCGCGGCGCCGGTGACGGCGGTGGCCCTGCACACCGGTGGCCGTCCGCTGGTTCCGGGCTCGGTGCGCCGCAGGGGCGGCGCACCGGCGGCCCTGCTCGCGGTCACCACCGGTGCGGTGCCGGGCGCCGTGCCGAAGCTGGGCGCGCCCGAGCAGGCCGTCACGGAGATCAGCCTGCCCGCGCTGCGCCGCCGGCGCCTGGTCAGGAGCGCGTTCCGGACGGCCGGCCCCTCGGGCGCCGGTCAGTCGAACGCGTACGCCTCGACCTCGGACAGGTAACGCGCCCTGCGCTCCTCGTCGTGGTCGAGGAACGCCGCCTCGAAGGAGTTGCGGGCCAGGGTGCGCAGCTGCTCGCGGTCCAGGCCGAGCGCCTCGTGGACGGCGTGGAAGGTGTCGCCGACGTACCCGCCGAAGTAGGCGGGGTCGTCGGAGTTCACGGTGCAGAGCAGTCCGGCCTCCATCATGGCCCGCAGCGGGTGCTGTTCCAGCGTGTCGACGGCGCGCAGCCGTACGTTGGACAGCGGGCAGAGGGTGAGCGGCACCCGGTCGGCGACCAGCCGCTTCACCAGCTCCGGGTCCTCCATGCAGCGCAGCCCGTGGTCGATGCGCTCCACACCGAGTACGTCGAGCGCCTCGGTGATGTAGGCGGGCGGGCCCTCCTCGCCCGCGTGGGCGACCTTGCGCAGTCCGAGGGCCTCCGCCGCCGCGTACACCTCGCGGAACTTGACGGGCGGGTGGCCGACCTCGGCGGAGTCCAGGCCGACCGCGCTGATCCGGTGCAGGTACGGCTTGGCGGCCTCCAGCGTCTCCAGGGCCGACTCGGCCGACTGGTCGCGCAGGAAGCACATGATCAGCTGGGTGGAGATGCCGTGCTTCTCCTCGCTGCGCTCCAGCGCCCGGCCGAGTCCCTCGACGACGGTGCCGAGGGGGACGCCGCGGGCGGTGTGCGCCTGAGGGTCGAAGAAGATCTCCGCGTGGCGTACGCCCTGGGCGGCGGCGCGGGTGAGGTAGGCGTCGGCGAGTTCGGTGAAGTCGTCCTCGGTCCGCAGCACCGCCATCAGCGCGTAGTACAGGTCGAGGAAGCTCTGCAGATCGTCGAAGAGGTAGGCGGTGCGCAGCTCCTCGGTGTCCGCGTAGGGCAGCGGCACGCCGTTGCGTGCAGCGAGCGCGAAGGCCAGCTCGGGTTCGAGGGTTCCTTCGATGTGGAGGTGGAGTTCGGCTTTGGGGAGGTGCACGTGTTTCTCACTTACGCAGGGATGGTGCGATTCGCTGTGTCGTCTTACGGGTGACGGCTCGGTACCGGGACCCGCATCAGGTCCTGGGCCACGGTCAGTTCGCCCTCGTACCCGGCCGCCCTGGCCTGGACCTCGAAGAGCTCCGGGTCCGGGTAGCGCTGGGAGAAGTGCGTGAGCACGAGGTGCCGTACGCCCGCTTCCCGTGCGGCCCGGGCCGCCTGTCCGGCGGTCAGGTGGCCGTGGTCGGTGGCCAGTCGCTCGTCCTCGTCGAGGAAGGTGGACTCGATGACCAGCAGGTCGCAGCCCTCGGCGAGTGCGTACACACCGTCGCACAGCCTGGTGTCCATGACGAACGCGAACCGCTGTCCGCGCCTCGGCTCGGAGACGTCGTCGAGGGTGACGCCGCGGAGGGCGCCCTCGCGCTGGAGCCGGCCGACGTCCGGTCCCGTGATGCCGTGCTCGGCGAGCTTCGCGGGCAGCATGCGCCGCCCGTCGGGCTCGACCAGCCGGTAGCCGTACGACTCGACGGGGTGCGAGAGCCGGTGGCTGCTGAGGGTGTACGCGTCCGTGGTGGCGAGCAGCCCGTCGGCGGCGACCGGGGCCTCGGTCAGGGCGACGCGCTCGCGGTAGGCGGTGGCGTAGCGGAGCCGGTCGAAGAAGTGCTGCCCGCTCGCCGGGTAGTGCGCGGTGACGGGGTGCGGGACCTGGTCGAGGTTGATCCGCTGGATCACCCCGGCCAGGCCGAGCGAGTGGTCGCCGTGGAAGTGCGTGACGCAGATCCGGTCGATGTCGTGCGCGGCGACGCCGGCCCGCAGCATCTGGCGCTGGGTGCCCTCGCCGGGGTCGAAGAGGATGCCGTCGCCGTCCCAGCGCAGCAGGTAGCCGTTGTGGTTGCGGTGCCGGGTCGGGACCTGGCTAGCGGTGCCGAGGACGACGAGTTCACGTGCGGACACGAATGCGGCTTCCTTGTTCCGGACCTGGACCTAGCCGGGGGGCCACTGGAGGCCGCGGCCGCCCAGGACGTGGGCGTGCGCGTGGAAGACGGTCTGCCCGGCTCCGGCGCCGGTGTTGAACACGACCCGGTACCCGGTCCCGTCGACCTTCTCGTCGGCGGCGACGCGCCCGGTCTCGGCCAGCACGTCGGCGAGGACCTGCGGCTCGGCGGCGGCGAGGGACGCGGCGTCGGGGTGGTGGACGCGCGGGATGACCAGGACGTGGGTGGGGGCCTGGGGGTTGATGTCGCGGAAGGCGACCGTGGTGGCGGTCTCCCGAACGATGGTGGCCGGGATCTCACCCGAGACGATCTTGCAGAACAGGCAGTCGGGCTGCGGTTCTCCTGCCATGGGGGCGCTCCTCTGTCTCGTTGATCCGTCACGGAGAAGCCTATCGGTGCGCCGCGCCCGGCCGGCGCCGAGGCGCGGGGTCCGGGGCGCAGGCCCCTCCCGGCCCCCGGGGGGGTCCCCCGGACGAGGTCCGGGGGAGTTCACAGCGCGGGGCCGGGGCGGAGAGCCCTCACCCCCCGGCGTCCGAGGCGCGAGTTCCGGGCGGGGCCCCGGTCACGAGAAGGGGCGGGGAAGGGAGGAGAACAGGCCTGGCCGCAGAAGCCCCGACCCACCGGCCGGGCAGCCGCACCGAGCCACCGCTCCACCTCCGCCCCGCCCCGCCTCACCTCACTCCGGCAGCGACGGCGCCACCTTCGCGGGCGTCCGCGCCAGCGACTCCAGGGCGATCCGGATCGCCTCGTCCAGCTGCGGGTCCCGGCCCGCGGCATGGTCCTGCGGGGTCATGACGACCTCGACGTCGGGGTCGACGCCGTGGTTCTCGACTCCCCACCCGTACCCCTCCAGCCAGAAGGCGTACTTGGGCTGCGTGACCAGCGTGCCGTCGACGAGCCGGTACCGGCTGTCGATGCCCACCACGCCGCCCCAGGTGCGGACGCCGACCACCGGCCCGATGTTCAGCGCCTTGATCGCCGCGTTCACGATGTCGCCGTCCGAACCGGAGAACTCGTTCGCGACGGCCACGACGGGGCCGCGCGGCGCGTCACCCGGATAGCTGGAGGGCCGCATGCCGCGGGGCAGGTCCCAGCCGACGATGCGGCGGGCCAGCTTCTCCACGACGAGCTGCGAGGTGTGGCCGCCGCGGTTCTCCCGTACGTCCACGACCAGGCCCTCGCGGGCGACCTCGGTGCGCAGGTCGCGGTGGATCTGCGCCCAGCCCGAGCCGACCATGTCGGGGACGTGGAGGTATCCGAGGCGCCCGCCGGACCGCTCGTGGACGTACGCGCGCCGGTCGGCGATCCACGCGTGGTACCGCAGCGCCTCCTCGTCGGCGATCGGCACGACCACGACGTGGCGCGGGTCGCCGCCGTCGACCGGCGAGACGGTCAGCTCGACGGGTTTGCCGGCGGAACCGGTCAGCAGCGGTGCGGGACCGGTCAGCGGGTCGACGGGGTGGCCGTCCACCGCCACGATCGCGTCGCCGGCACGCACCGCGACTCCGGGCGCGGCGAGGGGCGCCCGGGCGGCCGGGTCGGAGGTCTCGGACGGCAGGATGCGGTCGATGCGCCAGCTCCCGTCGTCGGCGCGGGAGAGGTCGGCGCCGAGCAGTCCCTGCCGGGCGGAGTCGTCGCGCCAGCCGCCGGACGGGGTCACATAGGCGTGCGAGGTGCCGAGTTCGCCCTGCACCTCCCAGAGGAGGTCGATGAGGTCGTCGTGGGTGGCGACGCGTTCCAGGACGGGCCGGTAGCGGTCCAGGACGCCGTCCCAGTCGACACCGCCCATGTCGGGCCGCCAGAAGTTGTCCCGCATGATGCGGCCGGCCTCGTCGTACATCTGGCGCCATTCGGCGGCCGGGTCGAGGGTGCGGCGCACCCGGGAGAGGTCGACGGTGACGTTGCCCTCGTCGCTGTCGTCGTCGGAGCCGGACACCCGGCTGTCGGACGGGACGACGCGCAGCTTGCCGTGGCTGTGCAGGACCAGCCGCCTGCCGTCGCCGCTGACCGCGAACCGGCTGATGTCGGAGGCGAGTTCCTCGCAGCGCAGTTTCTCCAGGTCGTACCGCTCCAGCACGGGCTCGGGGCCGTGGGCGTCGGGGGTGGCCGCGCTCGTGCCGAGCACTCCGGTCACCGGGTGGCGCAGCCACAGCAGGCCGTCCTTCGCGGCGCGCAGCGAGGAGTAGCTGGCGGCCTCGACGGGCAGCGGCACGATCCGGTCGGCGAGGCCGTCCAGGTCGATGCGGGTGACGGGCAGCGCGGTGGGGTTGTCCTCGCCGTCGCCGCCCTTCTCCTTCTCGGTCGGGCGGCCGTGGAGCTGCGGCCCGAACGGGGAGGGGGTGGTCGCGGCGAGCGTCAGCAGGTGCGGACGGCAGGCGCCGATGAACGCCATGTCGAAGACGTGGGCGTCGTAGACCGGGTCGAAGGCACGCTCGGAGAGGAAGGCGAGGTGCTTTCCGTCGGCGGTGAAGGCGGGTGCGAAGTCCCGGAACCGCAGCGGGGTCGCCTCGGAGACCGACAGGTCCGCCAGGTGCGCGAGTTTGAGCTGGCTCAGCGGCTCGGGGCCGGGGTGCGACCAGGCGAGCCAGGCGGAGTCGGGCGAGAAGACGAGGCCGGAGGCGTCGCCGTGCTCGCTGCGGTCCACCTCGTGGACCTCGCCGCTCCCCCGCTCGACGATCAGTACACGTCCGTCGTGGGCCGCGACGGCAAACCGGCTGCCGTCCGGTGCCGGCGCCAGGTCGAGGACCCGGCCGATCCGGCCCGCGGCGAGGCGGCGCGGCACGGCTCCGGGGCCGGTTCCGGTAGCGGGGGCGCATTCCAGCGCGTCGTCGCCCTCGGCGTCGGTGACCCAGACGACGTGCTGGTCGCCGTCGGCCTGGAAGGCGTGCGGAAGCCTCGCGCGCACGCCGGGTTCGACGGCGAGCGCGCGGGCCGGGCCCTCGCGGTGGGTGACCCAGTGGACGGCCCCGCGGGAGCCGACGGCGCTGCCGCGGCCGGTGCGGTCGGGGGACGCGGTGTGCAGGTGGCTGCCGGCGTGCACGGGGTGCGGCTGGAGGTCGGCGCGCTGGCCGCCGAGCCGGATGTCGAGGCGGCGGGGTTCGTCGCCGTCCAGGCTGTCCAGGAGCCAGAGTTCACCGGCGGACGCGTAGGCGACGCGCGTGCCGTCGGTGGTGGCGTGCCGGGCGTAGAAGCCGTCGACGCCGGTGTGCCGGCGCAGGTCCGTGCCGTTGGGGAGGGAGGAGTAGAGCGCGCCGACGCCTTCGTGATCGGAGAGGAAGGCGATGCGCTCGCCGACCCACAGGGGGCATTCGATGTTGCCGTCAAGCCCTTCGTGGACGCGTGCGAACTCCCCCGGGTCCCCCTCGGCCGCGATCCAGAGCTTGCCCGCGGTGCCGCCCCGGTAGCGCTTCCAGGTGGCGGCCTCGCGCCCCATGGTGGCCGAGAGCAGCAGGACGCGTCCGCCGGGACCGTACGCGAGGGAGCCGACCGGTCCGTACGGGAGGGTCCGTGCGGGGCCGCCGTCGACCGGGACGGCCCGGGCCCAGCTGCGCCGCAGGGAGACCTGGCCCTGGGTGCTGGTGACCAGCACGTCGCCGTCGGGGGTCCAGCCGCGTACGGCGGTCCGCGCGTCGCCCCAGTGGGTCAGCCGCCGGGAGGGGCCGCCGTCGACGGGCGCGAGGTGCACCTCGGGCGCCCCGTCGCGGGTGGACGTCCAGGCGACGAGGGTGCCGTCGGGCGATATGCGCGGCTGGGTGACAGGACGGTTGTCGGCGCTGACACGCCAGGCTCGGCCGCCGTCGAGCGGCGCGAGCCAGACATCGTCCTCGGCGGTGAAGACGATCGAGTCGCCCTGGACATGGGGATACCGGAGGTAGGAAGGCTGTGTCACATCGATCACCCTAGGCCGCGGCAGTGGCGGGCGGAACGGAGTTGGCCGGAGTCCGCCTTACGGTGGCCCGGCGCACGCGGAAGCGCGCAGGCGACGGCGCGGCCGCCGTGCCGGAACGGCCGGGCGGTTCAGGTCACTTGCCCTGGGGACGCTCCGTGACCGTGACGGTCACCGTGACCGTCGGCCGGGCCCCTCCCCCGCCGCCCTTGCCGTCGTCCGGAGCGGAGGTCGCGGGCGGCGCCTCGCAGTTGCCGAGCAGGGTGGCCCGGAACACGGTGCGGCCGTCGGCCTTCGCCGTCAGGTCCCCGCGCACGCACCGGCCGTCGACCGCCTGGCGTACCTGGCCGGCGACCGTGATGTCCCGGCCGTCCTTCGTCCGGCCGCGGCAGTCGACGTCGGCGAGGCGGCGCGGGGAGGCGGTGGCCGAACCCGCCCGCCCGGACGAGGCCTTCGCTCCTCCCGCGTTCACCTTCGCCGTGCAGGTCAGCCACTGCACGTCGACGCCTTCGTGCTCCAGCGCACGGGTCGCCGTGCGGTCGGTGGTCACCGCGATGGACGCGGTGTTGAGCCCGTCCGCGGGTTCGCAGGCGGTGACGCCCACGACGACGGTGGCCGCCAGGCAGACCGCGGCCGGAATACGACGGGTCGCCCGGCGACCCCATGCCCTTGATGTCCCCATACGGGCAGCTTCCCACCGCTCCGGACCCGGCGGTAGACCGCTTGCGGCCACAACCACCCGAAAGGGAAGCACCTGAGAGCGACCGTCAGAGGGGGGCGGCGTCACCCACCCCCCACGGGGCGGCCGGCCCTATGACCAGCGGCCCGTGCGCCCCAGCAGCAGCGCCGTCGCCGCGGTGCCCGCCGTCGAGGTCCGCAGCACGGTCCTCCCGAGCCGGCAGGTCCGGGCGCCGGCGGCGGCGAACACGGCCAACTCGTCCGGGGAGACCCCGCCTTCGGGACCGACGACCAGCACGATCTCGCCCTCGTCGGGCAGGTGCACGGTGGCCAGCGGCTCACTTCCGTACCCGCGGTCCTCGTGCAGTACCGCCGCGAAGTCGGCCGTGGCCAGAAGTGCGGCAACCTGTTTGGTCGTCATCGCGTCCGTCACGTCCGGGAACCGCACCCGGCGCGACTGCTTGCCGGCCTCGCGGGCCGTACTGCGCCACTTCGCCAGGGACTTGAGACCCCGGTCGCCCTTCCACTGGGTGATGCAGCGGGCGGCCTGCCACGGGACGACCGCGTCGACGCCGGTCTCCGTCATCGTCTCGACGGCGACCTCGCCCCGGTCGCCCTTGGGCAGCGCCTGGACGACGGTGATGCGGACGCCGGGGCGGGGCTCCTCGTGGACGGCGTCCAGACCGGTGATCACCAGCCGGTCCTTGCCCTCGGCCGCCGACACGACGCCCTCGGCCCAGGCACCGCGTCCGTCCGTCAGGACGACGTCCTCACCGGCGTGCAGGCGTTTCACCGAGACGGCGTGCCGGCCCTCGGGGCCCTCCAGGACGAACTCGGGCCCGCCCGGCAGCTGTTCGACGACGAAGACGGGTGCCGTCACTGTGTACTCCTCGTGCTCAGTGCCGTCCGTGCGGCGTCCATTTCCTCGGCGAGCAGCCTGACCAGCCGTCCCGCGGGCAGCTCGCGGGCCATCCGGTGGCCCTGCCCGGCCCACAGTGCCATGCCCTGCGCGTCCCCGGCCTTGGCCGCCGCCTTGCGCAGCGCGGCCGTCAGATGGTGCACCTGCGGGTAGGCGGCGGGGGCGTACGGCCCGTGCTCGCGTACGAAGCGGTTGACGAGGCCGCGGGCCGGGCGGCCGGAGAACGCCCGGGTGAGGGTGGTGCGGACGAACAGCGGGTTGTTCAGGGCCTGCTTGTGGAGCAGATGGGCGCCCGACTCGGGGCAGGCCAGGAAGGCGGTGCCGAGCTGTGCCGCGTCGGCGCCCGCCGCCAGCACCGCGGCGATCTGGGAGCCGCGCATCAGTCCGCCCGCGGCGACGACCGGTATCTGCACGGTCTCGCGGACCTGGCCCACCAGGCAGAGCAGCCCGGTGCCCGAGCCGTCGGCCTGCGGGTCGTCACGGAAGGTGGACTGGTGGCCTCCCGCCTCGACGCCCTGGGCGCAGACGGCGTCGGCGCCCGCCCACTGGGCGGCCTGGGCCTCTTCGGGCGAGGTGACCGTGACGACGGTGTACGTGCCCGCCGCGGCGAACGCGTCGAGGGTGTCGCGGGAGGGGCAGCCGAACGTGAAGGACACGACCGGGACGGGGTCCTCCAGGAGGATGGCGAGCTTGGCCTCGTAGCCGTCGTCGCCGCAGGCGTCGGTGTCGCCGAGCTGGGTCTCGTACCAGGAGACCTCGCCCGCGAGCTGGTGCCGGTACACCTCGACGGAGGCCGGGTCGGCGAGGTCGGGCTGCGGCATGAAGAGGTTGACGCCGAAGGGCTGGCCGGTGAGGCCGCGCACCTGTTTGATCTCGTTGTACATGCCGTCCGCCGTCTTGTACCCGGCGGCCAGGAAGCCGAGCCCGCCGGCCTCGGCGACGGCCGCGACGAGCTGCGGGCAGGAGGTGCCGCCCGCCATCGGGGCCTGCACGATCGGATACCGGCAGAGATCGGTCAACGCGGATGACATGACCGCATCGTGTCATGTCCCTCGTGGCCCGTGATGCGCACCCCGCTGCCACGTTTTGTCCGCAATGCGGTACGGGCCCGGAAACCGGGCCCGTACCGTGTCGACGCGCGGACCTAGGGCGTGTTTCGAAAGTCCCGCCTGCTCGGCGACGCCTGGCACGCACACTCGCCGCGTTGTCGGGATCGCCCCGATACAACCAGTATCGGGGCGACCCTCCGCCTTGCGATCGCACGCACCAGGCGCCGCCGAGCCCGCCCTCCGGGCGGACGGCGCTACTTTCGAAACACGCCCTAGCGGCCGTTGAACGCGTCCTTGAGGCGCGAGAACAGGCCCTGCTGCCCGGGCTGGAACTGGCCGGTGGGCCGCTCCTCGCCGCGCAGCTTCGCCAGCTCGCGCAGGAGGCGTTCCTGCTCCGGGTCCATCTTGGTCGGGGTCATCACCTCGACGTGGACGATCAGGTCGCCTCGCCCGCCGCCGCGCAGGTGCGTGATGCCGCGCCCGTGCAGGGGGACGGACTGGCCGGACTGGGTGCCCGGCCGGATGTCGACCTCCTCCAGACCGTCGAGCGTCTCCAGCGGCACCTTGGTGCCGAGGGCCGCAGCGGTCATGGGGATGGTGACCGTGCAGTGCAGATCGTCGCCGCGCCGCTGGAACACGGCGTGCGGCAGCTCGTGGATCTCGACGTAGAGATCGCCGGCGGGGCCGCCGCCGGGGCCGACCTCGCCCTCGCCCGCGAGCTGGATGCGGGTGCCGTTGTCGACACCGGCGGGGATCTTCACGGTGAGCGTGCGCCGCGAGCGGATGCGGCCGTCACCGGCGCACTCCGGGCACGGCGTCGGCACGACCGTGCCGAAGCCCTGGCACTGGGGGCAGGGCCGCGAGGTCATGACCTGGCCGAGGAAGGACCGGGTGACCTGGGAGACCTCGCCGCGGCCGCGGCACATGTCACAGGTCTGGGCGGAGGTGCCGGGTGCGGCGCCCTCGCCGCTGCAGGTCGTGCAGACGACGGCCGTGTCGACCTGGATGTCCTTGGTCGTACCGAAGGCCGACTCGGAGAGGTCGATCTCCAGCCGGATCATGGCGTCCTGGCCGCGGCGCGTACGCGAACGGGGTCCGCGCTGCGACGACGCACCGAAGAACGCGTCCATGATGTCGGAGAAGTTGCCGAAGCCGCCCTGTCCGAATCCGCCCGCGCCACCGCCTCCGGAGGCGGACAGCGGGTCGCCGCCGAGGTCGTAGACCTGCTTCTTCTGAGCGTCCGACAACACCTCGTAAGCGGCGTTGATCTCCTTGAACCGCTCCTGGGTCTTCGGATCGGGGTTCACATCCGGGTGCAGCTCGCGGGCGAGCCTCCGGAAGGCCTTCTTGATCTCGTCCTGAGAAGCGTCGCGGCGTACGCCGAGTACGGCGTAGTAGTCGGTGGCCACTTACGACTCCGCCAGGATCTGTCCGACGTAACGTGCCACTGCGCGTACCGCTCCCATCGTTCCGGGGTAGTCCATGCGGGTCGGTCCGACCACGCCGAGTTTGGCGACTGCCTCGTCGCCCGAACCGTAGCCGACCGCGACCACGGACGTGGAGTTGAGCCCTTCGTGGGCGTTCTCGTGCCCGATACGTACGGTCATGCCCGAGTCCTTGGCCTCGCCGAGCAGCTTCAGCAGCACGACCTGCTCCTCCAGTGCCTCCAGCACCGGCCGGATCATCACGGGGAAGTCGTGCCCGAAACGGGTGAGGTTGGAGGTGCCGCCGATCATCAGCCGCTCCTCCGTCTCCTCGACGAGGCATTCGAGGAGGACCGAGAGCACGGTGGACACGGTTCCCCGGTCCTCGCTCTCGAAGGATTCCGGCAGGTCCTGCACCAGTTGCGGGACGTCCGCGAAGCGGCGCCCGACGACCCGGCTGTTGAGCCGGGCCCGCAGATCGGCGACCGAGGTCTCGCCGAACGGCGCGGGGCAGTCGACGAGCCGCTGTTCGACCCGGCCGGTGTCCGTGATCAGCACGAGCATCAGCCGGGCGGGGGCCAGGGGCAGCAGTTCCACGTGCCGCACCGTCGAGCGGGTCAGCGAGGGGTACTGCACGACGGCGACCTGCCGGGTCAGCTGCGCGAGCAGCCGCACGGTACGTCCCACGACGTCGTCGAGGTCGACCGCGCCGTCGAGGAAGTTCTGGATGGCGCGGCGCTCCGGCGACGACAGGGGCTTGACGCCCGCGAGCTTGTCGACGAAGAGCCGGTATCCCTTGTCCGTCGGGATGCGTCCCGCGCTGGTGTGCGGCTGGGCGATGAAGCCCTCGTCCTCCAGCACCGCCATGTCGTTGCGGACGGTGGCCGGGGAGACCCCCAGCTGGTGCCGCTCCGTGAGCGCCTTGGAGCCGACGGGCTCCTCGGTGCCGACATAGTCCTGGACGATGGCGCGCAGCACTTCGAGTCTGCGTTCGCTGAGCATCGCGCACACCTCCAGCTGTGTCCTCGGTGGTTCTCGGGCCGTTCCCGGTCCTGCCCTGGCACTCGGTACGTACGAGTGCCAGCAGTCCTCCGCCAGTGTACGGCGACCGGGCGGCCCCCTAGCAAGGGCGACCGGCCACGCTACCGCGAGACTGCGCAGGTCGTTGCCGATAGCGTCGCCGTATGGACGCCTCTTGGGAAGAGTTCGGCTGGGAGCGACTCGGACACGGTGTGGGCCGTCGACGGCTTCCGGTGTGGGATGCGACGGTGGCCCTGGTGTGCGGGGCGGACGGAGTGCTGCTCTGCGACACCGGGTCGTCACTCCGTGAAGCGGCCGAGGTACGGGGTCAGGCGCAGGCGCTGCTGGGCCGGAGGGTGACGCATATCGCACTCAGCCATCCCCATTTCGATCATGTGCTGGGCGCGGCGGCCTTCTCCGGGACGCAGGTGTTCGGCGCCGTCGGCATGACGGAGCTGCTGCGGCGCGGGGCGGACGAACTGCGCGAGGACGGGGTACGGCAGGGCCTGCCCGCACAGGACGCGGCCGAGTCCGCCGATGCGCTGGTGGCGCCGCACCACGAGGTCTTGGCCGAGTGGACGCTCGATCTGGGCGGTGGACGCGAGGTGCTGCTCGTGAACATGGGCCCCGCGCACAGCGGCCACGATCTGGCGGTGGTGGTCCCCGGCGCCCCGGCCTCCCCCGGCTCCCGCACGATCGTGTTCTGCGGCGACCTGGTCGAGGAGTCCGGCGAGCCGCAGGCGGGCCCGGACGCCTTCCCCGGGCACTGGCCGGCGGCACTGGACCGGCTGCTGGCGCTGGGCGGCGAGGACGCGCTGTACGTGCCGGGGCACGGGGCCGTGGTGGACGCCGCGTTCGTACGGGCCCAGCGCGACGCCCTCGCCGCCAGGTTCGGCGTGTCGTAGCCCGCTCCCCGCTTATCGTCGTCCGATGCGCAGCTACCAGCCGGACCTGACCCCGCCGTGGAAGAAGTCCGCCCCCGTCCCCGAGGTGCCCGCCGATCCGGATCTGGTCGTGGAGGAGGCCCTCACCGGATTCTGCGGTGCGGTGATCCGGTGCGAGAAGACGGCCGAGGGTCCGACGGTGACCCTGGAGGACCGCTTCGGCAAGCACCGGGTCTTCCCGATGGCGCCGCGCGGCTTCCTGCTGGAGGGCCGCGTCGTCACACTGGTGCGCCCGTCGGCGGGCGGTCCGGCCAGGCCCGCCCGTACGGCCTCCGGTTCCCTCGCGGTTCCCGGGGCGCGGGCCCGGGTCGCGCGGGCGGGCCGGATCTACGTGGAGGGGCGGCACGACGCGGAGCTGGTGGAACGGGTCTGGGGCGACGACCTGCGCATCGAGGGCGTGGTGGTGGAGTACCTGGAGGGCATCGACGACCTCCCCGCGATCGTGCGGGAGTTCGCGCCGGGCCCGGACGCCCGCCTCGGGGTGCTGGTGGACCATCTCGTACCGGGCTCCAAGGAGTCCCGGCTCGCCGCGCGGATCTCGGACGAGAACGTCCTGGTGGTCGGCCACCCGTACATCGACGTGTGGGAGGCGGTGAAACCGTCGTCCGTCGGGATCGCGGGGTGGCCGGTGGTGCCGCGCGGCCAGGACTGGAAGACGGGTGTGTGCCGGGCCCTGGGGTGGCCGGAGAACACGGGTGCGGCGTGGCAGCGGATCCTGTCCTCGGTCCGCTCCTACCGCGATCTGGAACCGGCGCTGCTGGGCCGGGTCGAAGAACTGATCGACTACGTGACAGCACGCCCCGCTTAAGGGCCGCGCTTCCGGCCCCTGCGGGCCCCGCGGGTCCCCCGGACGCGGTCCGGGGGAGTTCGAGGGGCGGGGTCCGGGGCGGAGCGCGCCGGGCGCCCGCGGCGGGTTCCCCCGCCCCTCCGCGTGGCCGCGACCCCTCAGTCGACCAGGTCCCGCACCACCGCGTCGGCCAGCAGCCGCCCCCGCAGCGTCAGCACGGCGCGCCCCTCCGCGTACGGGCCGGGCTCCAGCAGTCCGTCGTCCACCGCCCGGCCGGCCGCCGCGAGTCCGGCCGGGGCGAGCAGGGACAGCGGGCAGCCGTCGACGAGCCGCAGCTCCAGCAGGATGCGCTCGACCCGGCGGTCCTCGGCGGAGAGGATCTCGCGGCCCGCGCCGGGTGAGCGCCCCTCGGCCAGCGCCTGCGCGTACGCGCCCGGATGCTTCACGTTCCACCAGCGCACGCCGCCGACGTGGCTGTGCGCGCCGGGTCCTGCGCCCCACCAGTCGGCCCCGCGCCAGTACAGCTCGTTGTGCAGGCAGCGGCCCTCGGGAGTCCGGGACCAGTTCGACACCTCGTACCAGGAGAAGCCGGCCGCGGCCATCGCCTCGTCCGCGATGAGGTACCGGTCGGCGTGTGCGTCGTCGTCCGTCATCGGGATCTCGCCGCGCTTGATGCGGCGGGCCAGCTGGGTGCCCTCCTCGACGATCAGGGCGTACGCCGACACGTGGTCCGGGCCCGCGCCGATCGCCGCGTCGAGGGACGCGCGCCAGTCGTCGTCGGACTCCCCGGGGGTGCCGTAGATCAGGTCGAGGTTGACGTGCTCGAAGCCGGCGGCCCTCGCCTCGGCGACGCAGGCCTCGGGCCGGCCGGGGGTGTGGGTGCGGTCGAGGATCTTCAGGACGTGCTGCCGGGCGCTCTGCATCCCGAAGGAGATCCGGTTGAAGCCTCCTTCGCGCAGTTCGGCGAGATAGGCCGGTCCGACGGACTCCGGGTTGGCCTCGGTGGTGATCTCGGCGTCGTCCGCGAGGCCGAACTCCTCCCGGATCGCGGCCAGCATCCGGACCAGGTCGGCGGCGGCCAGCAGCGTGGGGGTGCCGCCCCCGACGAAGACCGTGCGGACCTGGCGGGGGTCGTCGCCGAGGACCTTGCGGGCCTGGCGGACCTCGCCGACCAGATGGGAGGCGTAGTTGTCCCGGGACGCCAGCGCCCCGCCGGAGCCGCGCAGCTCGGTGGCGGTGTAGGTGTTGAAGTCGCAGTAGCCGCAGCGGGTCGCGCAGTACGGCACGTGCAGATAGAAGCCGAGCGGGCGGTCTGCGGCGCCTTCCAGGGCGTGGCGGGGCAGCGCCCCGTCGTCGGGTACGGGTTCACCATCGGGCAGTACGGAAGGCATACCGCCCATTGTCGCGCGCCGCCCGGCAACCGGACGCCACCCCGGGAGCTGGCTACTGGGCCTGGAGGACCAGCAGCGCCAGATCGTCGTCCGGCGGGCGCTCGGCGAAGGCGTGCACGGCGTGCTTGATGCGGTCCGCGATGCCTTCCGCGGTAAGCCCGGTGCAGCCGGAGAGCGCCTGCGCGAGCCCGTCCCCGTCGTCGAACATCAGCGCCCCGGAGCGACGCTCCGTCACCCCGTCGGTGACGCACAGGAGGCTGTCGCCGGGCGCCAGGTCGAAGCTCTGGGTCTCGTACACGGCGTCGTCCATGACGCCGAGGAGCAGTTGCGGTTCGGCGGCCGGGCGCACCGTGCCGTCGGGCCGCAGCAGCAGGGGCAGCGGATGCCCCGCGCTGGCCAGGGTGCAGCGCGCGCCGCCTCCGGGCAGCGGCACGAGCTCCCCGTACAGCAGGGAGAGGAACCGGGACTGCCCGCTGTCCGCCGAGTGCTGGCCGCCGGCGGCGGCGACCATGAGCGCGGCCGCCTCGGCGGCCTCCATCGCGTCGTCCAGAAGCAGCCGGTTGAGGCGGACCAGGACCTCGCCGGCCTGGAAGCCCTCGCGGGCCAGCAGCCGCAGCCAGGGGCGGGCGAGCCCGGTCACGACGGCCGCCTCGGGGCCGCTGCCCTGGACGTCGCCGAGGACGAAGCACCAGCGGTCTCCGGGGCACGGGAAGATGTCGTAGAAGTCACCTCCGACCACTCCGTCGTCGCTGGGCTCGTAGACCAGGGAGCTGGCGACACCGGGTATCTCGGCGACCTTGCTGGGCAGCAGTCCGCGCTGGAGGATGCGGCTGATCGTGGCCTGCCGGGTGTAGGCGCGGGCCGCGCCGACGGCGAGGCCGACCCGGCGCACGAAGTCCTCGATCAGGGCGGTGACCTCGTCGGGGACGCGGGTGATGCCCTCGCGGCCGAGGAGTACGGCGCCGAGGGTGCGGCCGCCCGAGGTGATCCGGTAGGCGAGCGTGACGCCTTCGGTCCCGCCCGGCTGCCCGCCGTCCTCCGTGCTGCCGGGCCACGGCAGCGAGACCGGCCCGGTCCCGACCCGCTCGGGGAGCCGGAGGGGGTCGCCCTCCAGCAGGGTGCGCAGGGGCTGGATCCGGCTCTCGTCGACGTGCCAGACCTTCGCGAGCCGAGGGACGGCGGCGCGGCCCGGGGTCTCGGGCTCCAGCCAGATCGCGCACCAGTCGGCGAGCCGGGGCACGAGTAACTGTCCGGCGAGCGCGGCCACGATGTCCTCGTCGAGCTGGCCCGCCAGCAGGTCCGACGCCTCGGCGAGGAACGACAGCGCGCCGCGCCCCGCCCAGTCCGCGTCGTCGCGCAGGGCGCGGCGGGCGGTGGGGGCGAGCAGTTCCGCGGCGCGCAGGCCGCGCTGGAATCCGGGTGCCGGACGCGTGTCGGGGAAGGGGTTCCAGTCGTCGACGGGGAGCCGGGCCCAGACGGTCTTGAGGCCGGTGCGGTAGGTGATGCCCCAGCGCTCGGCGAGGGTGGCGACGAGTTCCAGGCCGCGCCCGTACTCGGCGGGCTCCCCCGGCGCGTCCTCGCTCGGGGTGCCGTGCTCGGGCCGGTCGCTGCGCACGGCACGGGCGGGGTGGTGGTCGGAGACCTCCAGGACCAGCGCGGAGGCCTCGTCCTCGGTCGCCTCCTCCAGCCGGAAGAGCAGGTCGACGTTGGTTCCGGCGTGCACGACGGCGTTGGTGACGAGTTCGCTGACGACGACCGCCGCGTCGTCGGACAGCCGTTCGCTGAAACCCACGGCCGCGGGCAGCCCGAGCCCGCTCCATTCGGCGAGCGCCGCCTCCACGAACCGCCGGGCCGCGGAGGGCGCGAGCAGGTTCCCGGGCAGGCTCGTCCGGGCGACGGGCTGTGCGCCCGTGGACGCGCCAGTGGTTCCGGGACGCTGCACGATGTCCCGCTGCAAGGGAATGGACCCCACAGGGCGGCTCCTGACCTGTTCTCGCTCTGCCTGTTCTCCGTTAAGCGCCGCTGACGACACGGACAGAGTGACAGATCGGCCCTTCGCATACGCGTCGAGTTACCGAAGTGCCTGGAGAACAGCGCGCCGGCCCCCGCGCGCCGAGCACGGGGGCCGGGGCCAGGGGCCGGTGTCACGCCTCCCGGGAGCCCGCGTACATGTCCTCGATCAGATCCTTGTACGCGCGCTCGACGACCGGCCGCTTCAGCTTGAGGCTGGGCGTGACCTCACCGTGCTCGATGTCGAGGTCGCGCGGGAGGAGCCGGAACTTCTTGATGGTCTGCCAGCGCTGCAGTCCCTCGTTGAGGCGCTTGACGTAACCGTCGATGAGCTCGACGGTCTTCGGGGACGCCACGACGTCCGCGTACGACTTGCCCTCCATGCCGTTCTCGGCGGCCCAGCCGAGGATGGTCGGCTCGTCCAGCGCGATGAGGGCGGTGCAGAAGTTACGGTCCGCGCCGTGCACCAGGATGTTGGAGACGAACGGGCAGACCGCCTTGAACTGGCCCTCGACCTCGGCCGGCGCGATGTACTTGCCGCCGGACGTCTTGATCAGGTCCTTCTTGCGGTCGGTGATCCGCAGATAGCCGTCCACGGACAGCTCGCCGATGTCGCCGGTGTGGAACCAGCCGTCGGCCTCCAGCACCTCGGCCGTCTTGTCCGGCAGCCCCTGGTAGCCCTCCATCAGGCCGGGGCCGCGCAGCAGGATCTCGCCGTCGTCGGCGATGCGGACCTCGGTGCCGGGGAGCGGCTTGCCGACGGTGCCGGTGCGGTAGGCCTCGCCCGGGTTGACGAAGGAGGCGGCGCTGGACTCGGTGAGGCCGTAGCCCTCCAGGATGTGGATCCCGGCGCCGGCGAAGAAGAAACCGATGTCGGGGGCGAGGGCGGCGGAGCCGGAGACGCAGGCGCGGAGCCGGCCGCCGAACGCCTCGCGGATCTTGGCGAAGACGAGGGCGTCGGCGACCTTGTGCTTGGCGCCGAGCGCGAAGGGCACGGAGGCGGTGCCGGTGCGCCGGAAGTTGTCCTGGGAGACCTTCGCGTACTCGCGGGCGACCCCGGCCGCCCAGAGGAAGATCTTGTACTTGGCCCCGCCGCCGGCACGGGCCTTGGCCGCGACCCCGTTGTAGACCTTCTCGAAGATCCGGGGGACGGCGGCCATGTACGTCGGCTGGACGATCGGCAGGTTCTCGATGATCTTGTCGACCCGGCCGTCGACGGCGGTGACGTGGCCGACCTCGATCTGTCCGGAGGTGAGCACCTTGCCGAAGACGTGGGCGAGCGGCAGCCAGAGGTACTGGACGTCGTCCTTGGTGATCAGGCCGGTGGAGACGGTGGCCTTGGCCATGTACGACCAGTTGTCGTGCGGCAGCCGTACGCCCTTGGGGCGGCCGGTGGTGCCCGAGGTGTAGATGAGGGTCGCGAGCTGCCCGGGGGTGATGGCGTCGACCCGCGCCTTGATGGCCTCCGGGTTCTCGGCCAGGTGCCCGGCGCCCAGGGCCTCCAGGTCGGCCAGGGAGAGCACCCAGCCCTCCGGGTCGCCCTCGGCCGGTCCGGCGCCCTCCGCGTCGATGACGACGACGTGCGCGAGGTTCGGCAGCTCGGCGCGGCGCTCGCGCGCCTTGGCCAGCTGGGCCGCGTCCTCGGCGATCAGGACCCGGCTGTCGGAGTCGGAGAGGATGAACGCCGACTCCTCGGCGTTCGTCGAGGGGTAGATCGTGGTGGTCGCGGCGCCCGCGCACATGACCCCGAGGTCGGCCAGGATCCATTCGACCCGGGTGCTCGCGGCGAGCGCGACGCGCTCCTCCGGCTGCACGCCCAGGGCGATCAGCCCGGCCGCCACGGCGTAGACGCGCTCGGCGGCCTGCGCCCAGCTGAGCGACTTCCACTCGTCGGGACCCTGGCCGGCGGCCGCGGGGACGGGGTAGCGGTAGGCCTCCCCGTCCGGGGTGGCGGCCACCCGGTCGATGAAGAGGGTCGCCACGGAGGGCGGACGGTTCTCGATCATGGTCTGTGTGTCGCTCACGACATCCTCCGGGCCTGCGGCAGTGCTTCACGACGGGCTGCTGGTTGCGGGTGTGCGCTCTCCGCTTGGGTCTGCGTGCTTGATCCTGCGTGCTGGGGTCCACACGTGCCGGTACCGCGTGCTCGGGTCCGCACGTGCGGGGTGTTGCGTGCTGCTCGGTCCTGCTTGTTTAACTGGCGAGTAACTACGAAGCCGTGATCAGAGTAAAGCGCCCGCGCGCCCCGCGTAAGGGGCAACAGGGCGTCGCTTCATAACGAACGGGCCCCCACGGCGCGGTGCTCTGCGCTGCGGGGACCCGTTCGCCTACCGGCCGGTAAGGAGGGGGGAGGGAGGGAAGGGCCGGACTCCGCCCCGCCCCCGTCCTACTTCTTGGCCTTGGTCTCTCCGGCGGACTCATCGGTCGACAGCACCGAGATGAACGCGTCCTGCGGCACCTCCACGTTGCCGACCATCTTCATCCGCTTCTTGCCTTCCTTCTGCTTCTCCAGCAGCTTCCGCTTACGGGAGATGTCACCGCCGTAGCACTTGGCGAGGACGTCCTTGCGGATGGCACGGACGGTCTCACGGGCGATGACCCGGGAGCCGATGGCCGCCTGGATCGGCACCTCGAAGTTCTGCCGGGGGATGAGCTTTTGCAGCTTGGCGACGAGCCGCACGCCGTACGCGTACGCCTTGTCCTTGTGCGTGACGGCGGAGAACGCGTCGACCTTGTCGCCGTGGAGCAGGATGTCGACCTTGACGAGCTGGGCGGACTGCTCGCCGGTGGGCTCGTAGTCGAGCGAGGCGTAACCCCGCGTCTTGGACTTCAGCTGGTCGAAGAAGTCGAAGACGATCTCGGCGAGCGGCAGGGTGTAGCGGATCTCGACCCGGTCCTCGGAGAGGTAGTCCATGCCGAGGAGCGTGCCGCGGCGCTGCTGGCAGAGCTCCATGATCGCGCCGATGAACTCGCTGGGCGCCAGGACCGTGGCCCTGACGACCGGCTCGTGCACCTTGTCGATCTTCCCCTCGGGGAATTCACTCGGGTTGGTGACGACGTGCTCGCTGCCGTCCTCCATCTCGACCCGGTAGACCACGTTCGGCGCGGTGGCGATGAGGTCGAGACCGAACTCACGCTCCAGCCGCTCGCGGACCACGTCGAGGTGGAGCAGGCCGAGGAAGCCGACACGGAAGCCGAAGCCGAGCGCGGCGGAGGTCTCCGGCTCGTATACCAGGGCGGCGTCGTTGAGCTGGAGCTTGTCCAGCGCCTCGCGCAGGTCCGGGTAGTCCGATCCGTCCAGCGGGTACAGCCCCGAGAACACCATCGGCTTCGGGTCCTTGTAGCCGCCCAGCGCCTCGGTCGCCCCGTTGCTCAGCGAGGTGATCGTGTCACCGACCTTGGACTGCCGGACGTCCTTCACGCCGGTGATGATGTAGCCGACCTCGCCGACGCCGATGCCGTCGGACGGGGTCATCTCCGGGGAGGAGACACCGATCTCCAGCAGCTCGTGGGTGGCGCCGGTCGACATCATGCGGATGCGCTCGCGCTTGTTCAGCTGGCCGTCGACGACACGGACGTACGTGACGACTCCGCGGTACGCGTCGTAGACCGAGTCGAAGATCATCGCGCGGGCCGGGGCGTCCGCCTTGCCGACGGGTGCGGGTACGTCCCTGACCACCCGGTTCAGCAGCGCGTCCACGCCGACGCCGGTCTTCGCGGAGACCTTGAGGACGTCCTCGGGCTGGCAGCCGATGAGGTTGGCCAGCTCCTCGGAGAACTTCTCGGGCTGGGCGGCCGGCAGGTCGATCTTGTTGAGGACCGGGACGATGGTGAGGTCGTTCTCCATCGCCAGGTAGAGGTTGGCCAGCGTCTGGGCCTCGATGCCCTGCGCGGCGTCGACCAGCAGGACCGTGCCCTCACAGGCGGCGAGCGACCGGGAGACCTCGTAGGTGAAGTCGACGTGTCCCGGGGTGTCGATCATGTTGAGGACGTGGGTGCTGCCCTGGCCCTCACCGGTCGTGGGCGCCCAGGGCAGTCGTACCGCCTGGGACTTGATGGTGATGCCGCGCTCGCGCTCGATGTCCATCCGGTCGAGGTACTGAGCGCGCATCTGCCGCACGTCGACCACACCGGTCAGCTGGAGCATCCGGTCGGCGAGGGTCGACTTGCCGTGGTCGATGTGCGCGATGATGCAGAAGTTGCGGATCAGCGCCGGGTCGGTACGGCTCGGCTCGGGCACGTGGAGAGGAGTCGCGGGCACGCAGGGTCCTGATTCTTGAGACGCCGAACGCCGTGTCTCGGGTCGATGTCGGGTCGGTCGGATCTGTACGTAGCCTCCATCGTCCCACGCCTGCGGGGCGAAGACCGGTTTGGGCCGCTCGGAGGGCGACTGGTACCGTGGACAGCTGTGCCTCGTGGCTCTCGGGCCGCAAGGACACACATCGAAGATCCAACGAACCTGAAAAGGCTCTTTCGTGGCGAACATCAAGTCCCAGATCAAGCGGAACAAGACGAACGAGAAGGCGCGCCTGCGCAACAAGGCCGTCAAGTCCTCGCTCAAGACCTCGATCCGCAAGGCCCGCGAGGCCGTCGTGGCGGGCGACGTCGAGAAGGCCACCGTGGCCGTTCGCGACGCTTCGCGCGCCCTCGACAAGGCTGTCTCGAAGGGTGTCATCCACAAGAACGCCGCCGCCAACAAGAAGTCGGCGCTGGCCACCAAGGTTGCCACCCTCCAGGGCTGAGCATTCTGATGTGATCGCCGGTACGGACCCAGCGGGCCCTCTCTCCCGCTCCTGACCGGCACCCCGCGCCGCACACCGAACCTGCGTTCGCCACGCGGGTGCGGCGCACCAAGCGCACCTCGAAGGCCCCGGCCGTCGCCCTCCCCAGGGTGACGACCGGGGCCTTCGGCATGTCCTGCGCAGGACGGGCGGCGAGCGGCGTCGGCTCGATGGGCCACGAGCGGCGTCAGCTCGATGGGCGTGACGGGGGCCGAGCGACGTCAGCTCAATGGGTGCGACAGGGGCCGAGCGACGTCAGCTCAATGGGCGCGACAGGGGCCGAGCGGCGTCAGCTCGATGGGCGCGACAGGGGCCGAGCGGCATCGGCCATCAAGCCCGCCCCGGGACCGAGGGCACGACGGTCAGGGGGCACGAACCGGGGTCCGTGCCCCCTGGCGGGGCCCCGCTACCGGCTCGCCCGCCCCATCCGCGCGGCCCGCGCCACCGCGACCACCGCCTTCTCCAGCGCGTACTCCGGATCGTCCCCGCCGCCCTTGACCCCCGCGTCCGCGTCCGCGACCGCCCGGAGCGCCACGGCCACCCCGTCCGGCGTCCATCCCCGCATCTGCTGGCGCACCCGGTCGATCTTCCAGGGCGGCATGCCCAGCTCCCGGGCGAGGTCGGCCGGCCGGCCCCCGCGCGCCGACGAGAGCTTGCCGATGGCCCGTACGCCCTGGGCGAGCGCGCTGGTGATCAGGACGGGGGCCACCCCCGTCGACAGCGACCAGCGCAGCGCCTCCAGCGCCTCCGCCGCCCGCCCCTCGACGGCCCGGTCGGCGACCGTGAAGCTGGACGCCTCAGCGCGCCCCGTGTAGTAGCGCCCGACGACGGCCTCGTCGATCGTGCCCTCGACGTCCGCGACGAGCTGGGACGCCGCGCTCGCCAGTTCCCGCAGATCACTGCCGATGGAGTCGACCAGCGCCTGGCACGCCTCGGGCGTCGCGGAGCGTCCCAGGGTCCGGAACTCGCCCCGTACGAAGGAAAGGCGCTCGGCGGGTTTCGTGGTCTTCGGGCACGCGACCTCCCGCGCCCCGGCCTTGCGCGCCGCGTCGAGCAGCCCCTTGCCCTTGGCGCCGCCCGCGTGCAGCAGCACCAGGGTGATCTCCTCGACCGGGTCGTCGAGATACCTCTTGACGTCCTTGACCGTGTCGGCGGAGAGGTCCTGCGCGTTGCGCACGATCACCACCTTGCGCTCGGCGAAGAGCGAAGGGCTCGTCAGCTCGGCGAGCGTGCCCGGCTGAAGCTGCTCGGAGGCGAGGTCCCGGACGTCCGTGTCGGGGTCGGAGGCCCGGGCGGCCGCCACCACCTGCTGCACGGCGCGGTCCAGGAGCAGGTCCTCCTGCCCCACGGCGAGCGTGAGGGGAGCGAGCGGGTCGTCGGTGGAATTCCTTCTGGTGGCCATCGCCGTCCAGCATCCCACGGGCCGCTGACAGTCCGGCCGCGACCGCCGTTCCGGACGCCGCGGCCCGTAGCCGAGAATGGGCGGGTGAGCGATGTGAGACATGTACTGGTGCTGCCCGACCGCGATGCCGCGGAGGAGGCGGCCGGAGAGCTGGCCGACCGGTTCGGGGTCGCCGAGGAGCCGCAGCTCGTACGCGACGCACTGGCCGGCGAGGACGACGCCGAGGACGCCCAGTGGCTGCTGGTCGTGGAAGACCCGGACCGGCGCCTGGACTCGGCGGCGCTCGACGCGTTCGCCGCCGAGTACGAGGGCTGGCTGGAGACTCCGTAGCGGCGGCGCCCGGGTCCGCCCGCGCGCACCGCCCGGAGTCAGCTCTTCGGGACGATCTGGATGTCCATGTCGATCGCGATGCTGGAGCCGACCGCGGCGATGCCCCGGGCCAGCATCGTCTGCCAGGTGAGGGTGAAGTCCTCACGGTGCAGCTCGGTGGTGGCGCGGCAGGCGGCACGGGTCTCGCCCTCCAGGCCGTTGCCGAGGCCGAGGTACTGGGTGTCCAGCGTCACCGTGCGGCTCACGCCGTGCAGGGTGAGCGCGCCGCTGACGCCCCAGCGGGTGCCGCCCCGGTGGACGAAACGCTCGCTGTAGAACTCCAGCGTGGGAAAGCGGCCGACGTCGAGGAAGTCGCCCGAGCGCAGGTGGTCGTCACGCATCTGGACGTTCGTGTCGATCGACGCGGCGTCGATGATCACGTGCATGGCCGAGTTCTCCATGCGGTCGGCGATCCGGACCGCGCCGGCGAAGGTGTTGAACCGGCCGTGGATGCGGGCCATACCGATATGGCGGGCCGTGAAGCCGATCTGGGAGTGCATCGGCTCGATCTCCCACTCGCCCGGCTCGGGCAGCTGCGGAGGCGCGGAGACCTGGAGGGTGACATCACCCAGACCGGCGTGAGCGCCCTCGGCGACGGTGGCCGAGCCGTGGAACGGGGTGAACCCCTCCGCTGTGACGGCCAGTCGGTACTCCCCCGCCGGCACCGTGGCGAGGACATTGCCGAAGGGATCGGTCTCCCCGCCGACGACCTTGCGTCCCGCGGCGTCCGTGACCACGAACTCGGCCTGCCGCACCACCTCGTTGACCGGGTCGAGCACCCGGCAGCTGAGGACGCCCGCGGCATCCGGTACCGCGAGTCCGGCGAGGGCGTTGCCCCGTACGGCGCCCGGCGCTGCCTTGTTTCCGAGCCAACGACCGAACATTCCACTCACTCCCGGGGGCGGTTTCACCTCGGGCCGAAGGACTGGACGTCGTTGTCGGAGCAGCGACCCGCCGACGAGCATGCATTCGATCACCCTTGTGGCGTTCGAGGCAAACAGAGCGGCTCGCAACGGCTTGGGACGAGGTGTCACCGAAGGTCCGAATTGATCGTTCCGTTTGTGTGTGTCACCCATTCGGTGCAGAAAGGCCGGCCTCGACGCCGACCCCTCCTTCGGGAGGGAGCCGGTCGAGGAGCACACCGAAATGCTCGCGGTAGGCGGCGAGGACCTCCTCATCGCCTTCCAGCCGCGTCTCATGGCGCTCCCCACCCACCGTCGTGAGGAGTCTGCGTCCCGAGAGCGTGATCCGGCCGGTGGCGGTGAAGCGCGAGCAGACCGGCGCCCGCGTGAAGCCGGAATCGGGCGAGGTCCGGTGGTACCAGGCGCCGCCCCGGAAGTCGTCCAGCGCCCGCGGCCGCGGGTCCAGCCGGAACTGGGGTGCGCCGTCCCGCAGCACATCGACATCTCCGTGGTCCCCGCCCGCCTCGGCGTGGACCCGCGCGATGCGGAACGTGCCGCGCGGGTCCTGCTGGTCCGTGCGGTCGTCCAGCAGGAGCGGACGCTCCGCATGGTCGCCGAAGCCGACGTCGGCGAGCCACGGCCCCGTGCCGTCGTCCGTCTCCACCCGCAGTGCCAGGTGGTCGTACGGAATGCCGAGCCGCCCCCCGTCCCCGTGGACCCGCGCCTGGAGCAGCGTGACGCGGAAGCCGAGCGCCCGCAGCAACACCGCGAAGGCGCCGTTGAGTTCGTAGCAGAACCCGCCGCGGCGGCCCGCCACGATCTTGTCGAGGAGCGCCTTCTCCTCCAGCACGATGTCCTCGCCGAGGTGGATCGAGAGGTTCTCGAAGGGCACGGTGGTGAGATGACGCAGTTGCAGCTCGCGCAGCGCCGGGGCATCGGGGCGGGCGGGGCGGGGCGCGCCGATGCGCTCCAGGTAGGCGTCGATGGTCTGCGGCAGTTGCGGGTCCATGAGTGCAGTGTGTCCTCCCGGGCGGCGTCGCGCCCTGCTCCGATGGTCCTAGGACCCGGCCGGCGTGAACGCCCCTCATGACCGGCCCATGGCCCGCAGTCCCGCCCCGGCACCCGTCACCGCGATCGCGCCGTCCCTGTCCGTACGGAGCACCACCGCTCCCCCGGACCTGAGCGCCTCGACCGTCCGCGCGGCGGGATGTCCGTACGGGTTGTCCCGCCCGACGCTCACCAGCGCGAACCTCGGCCGCGCACGGCGCACCAGAGCCGCGTCCTGATGCGCGGAACCGTGGTGGGCGACCTTGAGGACGTCCACCCGCGGCAGCGACGGATGGCTGCGCAACAACCCTTGTTGCGCCGGGGGTTCGAGGTCGCCGAGGAGCAGCAGCGTGAGCCCGCCTGAGCGCACGAGCAGAGTGACGCTCGCGTCGTTCGGCTCGTCCGGTACGGGACCGGCGGCGGGGCCCGTCGCGCCGGCCGCACCGCCCGGGGGCCACAGCACCTGCCAGGCGAGCGTGCCGATCCGGCGGCGCTCACCGGGGACGGTGCGCAGCACGGGGATGTCGGCCGCCGCGGCCGTTCTCCTGACGAACGCGGCCTGTTCCGGGGGTTCGTCCAGGCTCGTCGTCTGGATGGCGCCCACGGCTCTGCCCCGCAGCACACCGGCCAGGCCCCGCACGTGGTCGGCGTGGAAGTGGGTGAGGAGCAGCAGCGGAACGCGCGTGACGCCCAGATCGCGCAGGCACCGGTCGGCGAGCCGGGGGTCGGGGCCGGCGTCGACGAGGACCCCCGCGCCGGGCCCGGCCGCGAGCACCAGGGCGTCCCCCTGGCCGACGTCGCACATCGCGAACGCCCAGCCCGGTGGCGGCCATCCGGTCAGCACCCGGGTCAGCGGCACCGGCCGGAGCACCGCGAGGACCAGCAGCAGTGCGGCAGCCGCGCAGATCCACGGGCGGCGTCCGAACCGCCGTGCGGACAGCACCAGCAGCACCGTCAGCGCGGCCAGCAACAGCGCCCCCGGCCTGCCGTCGGGCCAGTCGGTCTCAGCCCCGGGGAGCGCGGCCCCGGCGCGGGCCACGGAGGCGATCCACCCCGCCGGCCACCCCGCCACCCGGGCGAGCAGTTCGGCCAACGGCATGGCCACCGGCGCCAGAGCCAGTGCGGCGAACCCGAGCACCGTGGCGGGCGCCACCGCGAATTCGGCCAGCAGGTTGCACGGGATGCCCACCAGGCTCACCCGCGAGGCGAGCAGCACCACGACGGGTGAGCAGACCGCCTGAGCCGCGGCCGCCGCCGCCAGCGCCTCCGCGAGCCTCGGGGGCACCCGCCGCCGTTGCAGCGCGTCGCTCCACCGCGGGGCCAGGACCAGGAGGGCCCCGGTGGCCAGCACCGACAGGAGGAAGCCGTAACTGCGCGCCAGCCACGGGTCGTAGAGCACCAGGAGGAGGACGGCGGCGGCCAGCGCCGGAATCAGGGTTCTGCGCCGTCCGGTGCCGATCGCCAACAGGGTGATCAGACCGCAGGCCGCGGCCCGCAGGACGCTCGGCTCCGGCCGGCAGACGAGCACGAAGGCGAGCGTGAGGCCGCCGCCGAGCAGAGCGGTTCCCCGCAGCGAAACCCCCCATGCGGGCGCCAGTCCGCGGCGTTCGACGCGCAGGGCGCTGCCGGGCGGTCCGATGAGCAGGACGAGCAGGATCGCCAGGTTGGCACCCGATACCGCCATGAGATGGGTGAGGTCGGTCGCCCGGAACGCCTCGTGCAGTTCGGGCGTGACGCGGGTGGTGTCTCCGACGACCAGTCCGGGCAGCAGCGCCCGCGCATCGGGAGCGAGGTCTTCCGTGGCCGTGCGCAGACCTGCGCGTAGTCCGCCGGCCGTGCGCTGGAGTCGGGTGGGCGGACCGATGACGCGGGGCCGGCCGCCCCTTCCCTCGGCACGCAGCACGGCGACGGCCCGCTCCCCGCTGTGCGACGGCGGGGCCAGCCGGCCGCTGACGCGCAACCGCGTGGACGGAAGCAGTCGCTGCCACTGCGCGGCCGCGCCGCCGGGCGTGACGATGACCAGCACCGGCGTACGCAGCCGTACGGCCGCGCCGCCCGGCCTCGCCAGCCGGACGATCTCGGCGTCCAGGAGCAGGGAGACGGGAGTGCTGTGGTCGCCGCGCACCCGGGGAGTCGTGCGGCGGACATCGGAGGTCAGGGTGATCTCCGCGTGGATGCGCGCGAACTGCCCGGCCAGCCCGGGTACGGGCCCCTGCCGTGCATCGGCCCTGTGCAGGCCGGCGGCCCCCGCCCCCGCCGCCGCGCAGAGCAGCGCCGCCGCGGCAGCGGTGGTCCGCAACCGCCACCGCCCGCCTCCACTCCCGCCTCCCGCCGCACCCACCGCGAGCCCGCCGCCATCCCTCCCGTCCCCCGCCGCACCCACCGCGAGCCCGCCGCCATCCCTCCCGTCCCCCGCCGCACCCACCGCGAGCGCCGCGCGCAGGGGCGGAAAGCGCGGCAGCACCAGGAGGACCGCGGCTGCCGCGAGGCAGAGCACCACGCCCGCAGCCGTCCCACGCCCCGGCACGTCCAGGGCCGACGCGGCGCCGGCCCAGGCCGCCAAGGCCGGTGGAACCAGCCGCAGATCGACCGGGCCCTCCTGCCTCGGGTCCGAGGCCCCGAGCCGGCTTCCTGACGCGGCGTGGACGGCCTGGGTGCTCACGGCCGCACCAGTGGCCGCAGATCGGCGAACCGGCGGTCACCGATCCCGTTGACCTCACGGAGCTCGTCGACGGACCGGAATCCTCCCTGCTGGGTGCGGTAGTCGATGATGTGCTGGGCGAGCACGGGGCCGACGCCCGGCAGGGTGTCGAGCTGTTCCACCGTCGCGGTGCTGAGGCTCACCGGCCCTGCGGGGGCGGCGGTCCGGCCGGCCCCGCCTCCCGTGGCGCCTGCGGCAGTCGGGCCGGGCGGGGCGCCCACGACGATCTGTTCCCCGTCGACGAGGACTCGGGCCCGGTTGAGGCCGTCGAGGTCCACGCCCGGCCGGGCCCCGCCCGCCACGCGCAACGCGTCGGCGACCCTGGCTCCGGCCGGCAGTCGGTGGATCCCCGGTTTCCTCACCTTTCCGCTCACGTCCACCACCACCTGCCCGCCGGGCCCGGCCACGGGTGGCGTTCCGGGCGAGGGCTCCGGCGCACGGGCTCCGGCCACCGTGTCCCCGGCCGCATCCCCGTCGCCCGCGTCCGTCTCCGCGAGGGGCGCGTGGACGGCCTCTCCCACACGGTCCGGAGCGGGTACGGACGCGGGGCGCGCGGTCCAGAGGTGCATCGCGGCGAACACCGCTGCCGCGACGAGGACGACACTGAGCGCGGCCAGGGCCCTCGGCTCCAGCCCGCACCTGAGCTGGAACCACAGGGGAAGCCGCTCCCACAGCGCGGGAAGGACGGGCCCCCGCCGCCGCCCCTCGGCGTCCGGACCTGGTGCCGCAGAGGAGAGCCCCGCCGATGCGGCCGGCGCTTCGGCCTCGGCCGGCCCGGGCCGGGACGGTGCCGCGACCGCTGCCGCAGGCATCGCCGCCCGGGGGCCGGCCGGGGGCCCGGGTGTGCCGGGCTCCCCTGCCGAAGCCGCCACCGCCGCCGGGGAAGGGGAGACCACGCCCACCACCGGCCGCGCGACCCGCCCCCCGAAACCACCCGCCATCAGCGCGTCCGCGCGACTGCGCGAGGCAGCGGCCGCGGACGCGGCGGTGCGCCCTCTCTCCCGCCGTCGCCGGCCCGGCCCGGTGCCGGTCCCGCCCCGCACACGACCGTCCGAGGCGGGAACACGTCCCGGCCCGCTCCCGGGTCCCGAGCCGGACCCGCCCATGACGTCGTCGCGTCCGCCGCGGCCGAAACCTCCGCCGACGGTGGCGGGAGGGGTTGCACGATGTGATCGGGAAGCCATGCCACATGACGCTAGGCATGTCCGTCGCATCCCGCTGAGCCCCTCCCATTCCGGTGGAAAACCGGTGAGTTGTGGATAACTCCACCACTCCGGAGAGTGACGTCAGCGAGGAGAGACCACCGCTCCCAGCAGCCCGGGGCCGGTGTGCGCGCCGATCACCGCGCCCACCTCGCTGACATGCAGGTCGACGAGGCCGGGGACCCGGTCGCGCAGCCGCTCCGCCAGCCGCTCGGCCCGTTCCGCAGCCGCGAGGTGGTGGACCGCGATGTCCACCTGTCCGCTGCCCGCCCGCTCGGCGACGATCTCCTCCAGCCGGGCGATGGCCTTCGAGGCCGTCCGCACCTTCTCCAGCAGCTCGATCCGGCCGCCGTCGAGCTGGAGGATCGGTTTCACGGCAAGGGCCGAACCGAGCAGGGCCTGCGCGGCGCCGATCCGGCCGCCGCGGCGCAGATAGTCCAGGGTGTCCACGTAGAAGTAGGCCGACGTGCCCGCCGCCCGCTTCTCGGCGGCGGCCACCGCCTCGTCCTGGCTGCCGCCCGCCCCGGCCGTCTCCGCCGCGGCGAGGGCGCAGAACCCGAGGGCCATGGCGACCATCCCGGTGTCCACGACGCGCACCGGCACCGGGGCGTCCTTGGCCGCGAGGAGGGCGGCGTCGTAGGTGCCGGAGAACTCCGCCGACAGGTGCAGGGAGACGATGGCGGTCGCACCCGCGTCGGCGGCCGCGCGGTAGGCGGCGGCGAACACCTCGGGGCTGGGCCGGGACGTCGTCACCGAACGGCGCTTCTGCAGGGCCAGGGCGAGTGAGCGGGCCGAGATCTCGGTGCCCTCCTCCAGCGCCTGGTCGCCGAGGACGACGGTCAGCGGCACTGCGGTGATGCCATGCCGTTCCATCGCCTGAGGCGGCAGGTAGGCCGTTGAATCGGTGACGATCGCGACATGGCGGGACATGAGCGGGAGGTTACCTGCCGGGGACGGCGCACGGCAGTCCGACCCCGGCCGAATGATCAGTTCCGGTCGCTTCGGGCCGCATCCCGCCATCCCCGTTCACGCGCGGCCCCGGCCCGGCCTCTCCCCGCTTCTCCGGCCGGACACCGGCCGGGCGTGGGACCCGCATCCCCGTCACCGGCGGTTCAGTTCGTGGTTTCCGGCCGCGCCGACTTCTGCCACGGATATTCCGTCCCCAGCCGCGGGTCCGGTGCCGTGAGGGCCTGCGGGGACTCCGCGCCACCCGCCGCCGGACCCTCAGCCGGCCGGTTCGCCGTAGGCCGGTCCTGGGTGCGGCCGGCCCGCTGCTCCGGTGCCGGATCCTCCGTCGTCCAGTGCCGCAGCGCCCCGGCCTCCACGTCGATCTGCGCGTTCAGCGATGCCAGGTCATCGTCGGCGAACTGCGTGGCCCGGTCCCGGGCCGCCCACCGCAGGGAGTCCGCGGCACGCGTGATCCGCTCGGTGCGCTCCTTCAGGCCGGGCAGCAGCGAGGCGACCGTCGTCCGGTCCGGCTCCCGCTCCAGCCGCTTCAGGTCCTCGTCCAGCTCGCGGCCATGGACCCCGAGGCGCTCGAACAGGCCCAGCGACTCGGCGAGCGAGGCGTCCTCGACCGCACCCGACCGCAGCGCCTCCTGCGTGGCCCGCATCGAGGTGCGCAGGGAGAGGCGCAGCTGCGCCAGCTCTCCGGCGACGCCCACCTGCCCGAAGCTCCTGGCCCGCAGCGTGGTGTCCTCCACCGTGCGGCGGGCCTGGGTGATCGTGCGGTCCACGCCGCGCTTGGCCGCGCCGACGGCCTTGACGGTCGCGTAGACGCCCAGGGCCATGAACGCGACGACGAGCAGCACCAGGATCAGGATCACGGCTTCCATGAGCGCCCCTCGGATGGTGTGACGGCTGACGGCACGGTTTCACGCGCCCCCTCCACCGTAAACGGAACGGGCAGGCGGAGGGTTCCATCGGAACCCCCAACCTGCCCGTAAGGGAAAGCCCTCACACCGGCGGAACGACGGGAAGCGACCAGCCTCCCGCCCCGGGATCACACCGGACGGCTACGCCGGGACGATGTTCACCAGCTTCGGCGCCCGCACGATCACCTTGCGGATGCCCGCGCCGTCCAGCGCCGCGACCACGGCGGGGTCCGCCAGGGCCAGGGCCTCCAGCTCCGCGTCCGTGATCGAGGGGGAGATCTCCAGACGGGCCCTGACCTTGCCCTTGACCTGGACGACACAGGTCACGGTCTCGTCCACCACGTACGCCGGGTCGGCGACCGGGAAGTCCTGGTGCACGACCGACTCGGTGTGGCCCAGCCGGCGCCACAGCTCCTCGGCGATGTGCGGCGCCAGCGGCGCCACCAGCAGCACCAGGGCCTCGGCGACGGAGCGCGGCAGCGGGCCGCCGGCCTTGGTCAGGTGGTTGTTCAGCTCGGTGACCTTGGCGATGGCCGTGTTGAAGCGCATCCCGGCCATGTCGCCGCCGACACCGTCGATCGCCTTGTGCAGCGCGCGCAGGGTGTCCTCGGCGGGCTCGGTGTCGACGACGGTGACCTCGCCGCTGTCCTCGTCGACGATGTTGCGCCACAGGCGCTGCAGCAGCCGGTACTGGCCGACGACCGCGCGCGTGTCCCAGGGGCGCGAGACGTCCAGGGGGCCCATGGCCATCTCGTACAGACGCAGCGTGTCCGCGCCGTACTCGCCGCAGATCTCGTCGGGCGTCACGGCGTTCTTCAGGGACTTGCCCATCTTGCCCAGGACGCGGGAGACCTTCTCGCCCTCGTAGTAGTACGCCCCGTCGCGCTCCTCGACCTCGGCCGCCGGGACGGCGATGCCGCGGCTGTCCCGGTAGACGAACGCCTGGATCATGCCCTGGTTGTACAGCTTGTGGAACGGCTCGGCGGAGGAGACGTGACCCAGGTCGTGCAGCACCTTGGACCAGAAGCGCGCGTACAGCAGGTGCAGCACGGCGTGCTCGGCGCCGCCCACGTACAGGTCGACGCCGCCGGTCGGCTGCCCCTCGCGCGGCCCCATCCAGTACTGCTCGATCGCGGGGTCGACCAGCTTCTCGCTGTTGTTGGGGTCCAGGTAGCGCAGCTCGTACCAGCAGGAACCCGCCCAGTTGGGCATGGTGTTGGTCTCGCGGCGGTACTTCTTCGGGCCGTTGCCGTCGCCCAGGTCCAGCGTGACGTTGACCCAGTCGGCGTTGCGCGACAGCGGGGTCTCGGGCTGGGTGTCGGCGTCGTCCGGGTCGAAGGTGCGCGGCGAGTAGTCGTCGACCTCCGGCAGTTCCAGCGGCAGCATCGACTCGGGCAGCGGGTGGGCGATGCCCTCCTCGTCGTACACGATCGGGAAGGGCTCGCCCCAGTAGCGCTGGCGGCTGAACAGCCAGTCGCGCAGCCGGAAGTTGACGGTGCCCTCGCCGACGCCGTGCTCCTTCAGCCAGTCGGTGATCCGCGCCTTCGCGTCGACGACGCCCAGGCCGTCCAGCGAGATCTCGTCATTCGCGGAGTTGACCAGCTTCGCTTCGTACGAGGAGAAGGCGTCCTCCCACGTCGAGGGGTCCGTGCCGCGGTCGTCGGACGGCTCGACGACACAGCGCATCGGCAGCTCGAAGGCGCGCGCGAAGGCGAAGTCGCGCGCGTCGTGCGCCGGCACGGCCATGATCGCGCCGGTGCCGTAGCCCATCAGGACGTAGTCGGCGATGAAGACGGGAACCTGCTCGCCGCTGACCGGGTTGGTCGCGTACGCGCCGGTGAAGACGCCCGTCTTGTCCTTGGCCTCGGCCTGGCGCTCCACGTCGGACTTGGCGGCGGCCTGCTTGCGGTACGCGGTGACGGCCTCGGCCGGGGTCGCGTGTCCGCCGGTCCAGACCGGGTGGGTGCCCTCGGGCCAGGCGGCGGGGGTGATCGCCTCGACCAGCTCGTGCTCCGGCGCCAGCACCATGTAGGTGGCGCCGAACAGGGTGTCCTGACGGGTGGTGAAGACGGTGATGCTGCCGGCGCCGTCGACGGGGAAGTCGACGCGCGCGCCCTCGGATCGGCCGATCCAGTTGCGCTGCTGCAGCTTGATCGCCTCGGGCCAGTCCAGCCCGTCCAGGTCGTTCAGCAGCCGGTCGGCGTAGGCGGTGATGCGCATGTTCCACTGGCGCAGCTTGGCCTTGAAGACGGGGAAGTTGCCGCGCTCGGAGCGGCCGTCGGCCGTGACCTCCTCGTTGGCCAGGACGGTGCCCAGCCCCGGCGACCAGTTGACGGGCGCGTCGGAGGCGTAGGCCAGCCGGTAGTCGCCCAGGACGTCGGCACGCTCGGCGGCGCTCAGGGCACTCCAGTCACGGCCGTCCGGGACGGGGCGCTCGCCGCTCTCGAACTGGGCGACCAGCTCGGCGATGGGCCGGGCGCGGTCCGCCTCGGTGTCGTACCAGGAGTTGAAGATCTGCAGGAAGATCCACTGGGTCCACTTGTAGTACTCGGACTCGATCGTGGCGAACGAGCGGCGCTTGTCGTGGCCCAGGCCCAGCCGGCGCAGCTGCGCCGTCATGTTCTCGATGTTGGCCTCGGTGGAGATCCGCGGATGCGTGCCGGTCTGGACGGCGTACTGCTCCGCGGGCAGGCCGAAGGCGTCGAAGCCCAGGGTGTGCAGCACGTTGTGCCCGGTCATCCGCTGGTGACGGGCGAAGACGTCGGTGGCGATGTAGCCCAGCGGGTGGCCCACGTGCAGCCCCGCACCCGAGGGGTACGGGAACATGTCCATGATGAACTTCTTCGGCTTGGCGGCCAGCTCGGGGTCGCCCGCCAGGTCACCGGTCGGGTTCGGCGCCTCGTACGTTCCCTCGGCGTCCCAGAAGTCCTGCCAGCGTGCCTCGATGTCGGCGGCCATCGCTGCCGTGTAGCGGTGCGGCGCAGCAACGTCGGCTGCGGAATTCGTCTCGCTCATGATCCTCAAAGCTCCATCGATCGTCATCTGCCGGGCGCCCACGTCTACGGACACGCGTCTACGGAAACGAAAAATCCCCTCGCACAGGAGGGGACGCCGCGCCGATGCCGACCAGGCATTCTCACCGGTCGGGACTGATCAGCGCGGCTCGCTAAGCAGAAGGCGTACGGCACGCATGGCGTCAGGGTACCGCACAGGCCCGGTCCCCCTCCGGGTGCCGCCGATCCGTGGACACGGCGGGCGGCGAACCGTGGGGCAGAGCGTCCGGGAAGGGGGGGTTACTCCGCGTAATGCCCTCTATCGGGGCAACCATCCAAACCTCGTACCGGCCGGTATGGGGCGACCTAGCATGCCGCAACGGGACCGCTTTGCCGAGCCATTCGGAGTCGCCCCCCATGAACCCTCTGCACCCTCATCGCAAGACCCGCTCATCGGCCGGCCCTCTCCAGGGGCCGAGCCGTCGGATACAGGGCGGACTGACCGTCGCTGTGCTGGTTCTCCTGCCGTTGCTCGCCGTCGCGGCCAGTGACGGCGTGCGCGCCACGCTCGACTTCACCACGGGCGTTCTCTCGCTCGTCTCGCTCACCGCCGCGGTGGGCTGGGGCCTGCTGGCGACCGACCGGCTGTTCCTCTCCTCGCGTCAGCGGCTGATCGGCCAGGCGGTCCACCGCACGGCCGCGGCCGCCTCGCTGGGCTTCCTGCTGCTCCATGTCACGGTGAAGGTCTCGCTGGGGCATGTGGAGCTGCTCGGCGCCCTCATACCCTTCGGCCTCGGGGTCGGCGGTACGGCGGGGCTGATCGGCTTCGGCGCGCTGGCCGGGCTGCTGATGGTCGTGGCCGCCGCGACGGGCGCGCTGCGCAGCGCCTTCGCCTCCCCCGGCAGGGTCGCCGGGCGCTGGCGTGCGCTGCACGCACTGTCCTACCCCGCGTGGTGCGCCGCGCTGGTGCACGGCCTCTACGCGGGCCGGCCGCCCGCCGGGTGGGTCGTCGTGATGTACGGCCTGAGCCTGGTCGCCGTGGCGGCCGTGCTGGGCCTGCGCATGCTGCCGCCGCCCGTGAAGCGGCGGATCACCGGACTGATCACCGCCCTGATCAAGCCGGACGCCGTGCCCGCCGGGCCGGAGCCCGTACGCCGCGAGGCCCCGCTGCCCGGCGCGGACACCACGGAACTGCCCGCGGCGTACGGGGCGGGGCCCGGCCCTCAGGGACGCGGCACCCCGCTCCCCTCGTCCTTCGCGCACTCCCGGACCACGCTCCCGGCCCCCGCCCCGCCGTTGTACGAGGCCCCGCCCCGCAGCGCCGACCGCCTCGCGGACCCGTTCCCGGGCGCGTCCGGCGGTCTGACGGGCCCCGGGCCGGGGATCGCCGCGGGGTACCGCGCGGTCTCGCCCGCCGCCCGGGCCACCGGCCGCCGCCGGAGTTCCGGGCGCTGGCCGGCGCCGTCACCCGCCCCGCCCGCACCGGCCGGGCCCGTCCCTCCCCCGTACACCGTCCACGAGCCCGCCACCGGCGCGGTGACCGCCCCGCTGCCCGCCGTCGGCGACACCGCACCGCTTCCGGGGCCGTTCTACCCGCCCCCGGCCGGAGAGCCCTGGACCGCACCCGCAGGAGACCGACCGTGAACATCCCCCTCCCCGACGTCCCCGAAGTCCGCGTCGTCGGCCTGCCCCAACTGACCAGCGGTTTCGACCTGGTGGAGCGGCTGGATCTCGGCATGCACCTGAAGGTGCACGGCCCGCTGGAGCCGATGACCGGCGAACGGCTGGCGGAGCTCGCCGAGGCCATCTCGCTGAACGGCCGCGGCGGCGCCGGATTCCCCTTCGGGAGGAAGCTGCGGGCCGTCGCGAAGGCGTCGATCCGGCGGGGTGTGCGGCCGGTCGTCGTGATCAACGGCAGCGAGGGCGAGCCGGCCTGCCGCAAGGACACGGTTCTGCTGAACCGCGCACCGCACCTCATCCTGGACGGCGCGCTGCTGGCCGCCGAGGCACTCGGAGCCCGCACGCTGATCGTCGCCGTCACCCGTAACTCCACGGAGATCTCGGTGCGCTCCGCCCTGGCCGAGCGGGGCCTGTCCGACCGGCGCGGGCAGCCGTTGCGGGCCCGGGTGGTGCGGACGCCGGAGCGGATGGTCTCCGGTGAGGCCTCGGCCGTCATCCGGGCCGCGTCGGGCGGGCCCGCCCTGCCCCCGGGGCGCCGCGAGCGGGCGGCCGAATCGGGGGTCGGCGGCGCCCCGACCCTGCTGTCGAACGCGGAGACGTACGCCCAGCTGGCCGTGGCAGCCCGCACGGGCGCCCGCCGCTACGGCAACACCGGACTGCCAGACGAGCCCGGCACCGTCCTCCTCACCCTCTCCGGCGCGGTCTCGCGCCCGATGGTCATCGAGGTGCCCACGGGTGTGCCGCTGCGGTACGTGCTCCAGCTGGCCGGTGCACCCCCGCTGCCCCAGGGCGTGCTGACGGGCGGCTATCACGGCAACTGGATCAGTGCGCATGCGACGCACGACGCCGTCGTCTCCCGGCAGTCGCTGGCCGCCGCGGGCGGGGCGCTGGGAGCGGGCGCGATCCTGCCGATCGGGCCGGAGACCTGTCCGCTCGGGGAGTCCCTGCGCGTGGCGAACTGGCTGGCCGCCGAGACCGCCGGCCAGTGCGGCCCGTGCAAGCTCGGCCTGCCGGCCGCCGCGGGCGGGCTCTCCGACGTACTGAACGGGGGCGGGCCCGCCGCGCTGGAGGCGCTGCGCGAGGTGACGCTGGCGGTCAAGGGCCGGGGCGCCTGCAAGCACCCGGACGGTTCGGCGCGCTTTCTGTCCTCCACGCTTTCCACGTTCACCGACGACCTGGCCGCGCACCTGCTGGACGGCGGCTGCGGCCGTGAGACGTTCGGTGTCCTCCCGCTTCCCGCACCTGGTTACCAGGACGTGGAGGAGTCCATTCCGAGCGGCGAGAAGCTGGCCGTGGACTGGACGCTCTGCCGGGGCCACGGGCTGTGCGCGGACATCGTCCCGGAGCTGATCAGGCTCGGCCCCGACGGATATCCGGCGCTCGCGGACGCCGCCGTTCCGATGCATCTGCGGGGGCGCGCGCAACGTGCCGTACGCCGGTGCCCCGCTCTGGCCCTGCGGATCGAGCAGCAAGCCCCCGACCGGCCCGCGCTGCCTCCGGGCACCGGCCGGAAGGCACTGGGCAGCGGCCGGAGTTGACCCCGCACATACGAGTGGCGGGTCATCCGATCCGGATGACCCGCCACTCGTTCTTCACTGTGGAGCTAAGGAGAATTGAACTCCTGACCTCCTGCATGCCATGCAGGCGCTCTACCAACTGAGCTATAGCCCCGCGTTGCGCTGCCCCGGTCTCCCGCGGCGACATCGAGAACATTACCGGTCCCCGGGCCCTCCACCAAATCCTTTCCGATCGGCCCCTCTCCGGCGGATCGCCGGGGCCGTTCAGGCGGTGGCGAAGGAGTAGAACCGCTTCAGCGTGCAGTGCTCCTCCAGCAGCCGTCCGTAGATCGGCTCCCCCTCGAGCTCCCGGTAGGTCTCGATGGGGTCGCCCTTTATGACCAGGGCCCGGGCGCATTCCTCGCACCAGTACTGGTAGTCCGCGTTGACCGGGTCCATGTCCCTGACGATGGGCGTACCGCTGCCGCACCAGTCGCATTTCCGCCTGTGTGCACCCATCGATCAGCTCCGGGTGCGGCCGCGGGCCGTACACAGCGGGAGGGACCCGGTGCGGCCACCGGGCGTTCGGGTCATCGGGAGACGGAGCGGGACAGGATCCCGGGACGGGTCCGGGATCTCGTGGCGGCTCGCAGGCATCGCGCACTCCTCCCCGTTCGGTCCGTCTCCCCTCGGCGGTCCGATTCTGCCATGCGCCCGCAAGGGGGTCAGCCCGACGGAAGTCGGCGGGCCCGGGAACGAGCAAGGATCCCGCCCCCTGGAGGGGACGGGATCCTGATTGTGGAGCTAAGGAGAATTGAACTCCTGACCTCCTGCATGCCATGCAGGCGCTCTACCAACTGAGCTATAGCCCCGCTGTTCGCTGTGTTTCCCTGCGTTTCCGCGCTGCGAACAAGAAGAACTTTAGCCTGTGACCAGCCGGAAAGTGAAATCCGGCCGAAGCTGCCCGAAGGCGCCCTGCGGGCGCCGCTCCGACACCCGGTCAGGTGTCGTCGCCGAGCACCGGTTCGGGCAGTGTGCCGGCGTTGTGCTCCAGCAGACGCCAGCCGCGGGCGCCCTCGCCCAGCACCGACCAGCAGCAGTTGGAGAGTCCGCCGAGCCCTTCCCAGTGGTGCGCTTCCAGGCCCAGCAGCCGGCCGATGGTGGTCCGGATGGTGCCACCGTGGCTGACGACGACCAGCGTGCCGTTGTCGGGCAGCTTGTCGGCGTGCGCGAGCACGACGGGGGCCGCCCGGTCGGCGACCTCGGTCTCCAGCTCGCCGCCGCCGCGCCGCACGGGCTCGCCGCGCTTCCACGCCGCGTACTGGTCGCCGTACAGACCCACGATCTCCTCGTGGGTGAGACCCTGCCAGGCGCCCGCATAGGTCTCACGCAGTCCCGGGTCGTGCGCGACGCCGAGTCCGGTGATCGCGACGAGCTCGGCCGCCGTGGCCGCGGCCCGCCGCAGATCGGAGGCGACGATCGCGTCCGGCTTCAGCGAGGCGAGCAGCCGGGCGGCCCGCCGGGCCTGCCCGACGCCCTCCTCGGTCAGCTCGATGTCCGTGGAACCCTGGAACCTGCGCTCCAGGTTCCACGCCGTCTGGCCATGGCGCCAGAGGACGATCCTGCGGCCCCTGCCGCTCGCGCTGCCGTTCAGCTCTGATCACCTTCCGTGCCACCGGTGAGCTGTGCGTGCTCCTCGGCCTTGCCGCGGGTCTTGACGGCGTCCTCGGGAAGGGGCAGCTCGGGGCAGTCCTTCCACAGCCGTTCCAGCGCGTAGAAGACGCGCTCCTCGCTGTGCTGGACGTGGATGACGATGTCGACGTAGTCGAGGAGGATCCAGCGGGCGTCGCGGTCGCCTTCACGGCGGACCGGCTTGGCGCCGAGCTTCTTCTGAAGCTGCTCCTCGATCTCGTCGACGATCGACTTGACCTGGCGGTCGTTGGGGGCCGAGGCCAGCAGGAAGGCGTCCGTGATCGACAGCACGTCGCTGACGTCGTACGCAATGATGTCGTGCGCGAGCCGGTCGGCGGCCGCCTGAGCGGCGGCGTTGATGAGCTCGATGGAGCGGTCCGTGGCGGTCACATGCAGGCTTTCGTCGGCGGTCAGATCAACCTCTAGGGTCTCACGTACCGCCGACAGCCCACGCAGTCATCCCGCGAACACCGCCGGGAGTCCTCCGCCGGCACCCCTGAGCAGCCCCGGGACCGGGCCGCGAGAGGTCCGGGAGCGACCCGGGAACGGCCCGGAACGCCGACCGGCCGACCCGGGGCCGGCCCGTGAGAGGTCCGGGAGCGACCCGGGAACGGCCCGGAACGCAGACGGGGCGGCCCGGAATCCCGGAACCGCCCCTGAGCCGGGCCGGTGGGCCGGCCGGGCCTGCCGCCCGGCCTCCCCGCCGATCTACTTGATCTTGCAGTCCTGCCCGCCGATCTACTTGATCTTGTAGTCCTGGCCGAGGACGACGGACACGTCCGCGTTACCGGCCGGCTCGCCCTTCTTGGCCGCGCTGGCCGGCAGCCCGAGGGTCGCGGCGACCTCGGTCGCCTTCTTCTTGTCCGCCGCGTCCTTGTAGACGACCTCCGAGGAGGCCACCGCATCGGACGTGCCGCTGTTGACGAAGGTGTAGCCGCCGTTGACCAGCTTGATCCGGGCGGATTCCGTGCCCGCCTCGCTGCCCGTGGCGTTCTTGATGCCGACCCGCACCGCCGCGTCCGCGGCCGGCGCCTTGAAGGAACCGCCCAGGATGTCCTTGACGACGCTCTCCGTGGCGGCCTGGGTGAGGGTGCCGTCCTCCTGGACCGGCAGCAGCGCGGTCTTGTAGTCGCCGACCTTGGCGTGCTCGGCGAGTTTGGCGAGGGAGGCGCCCAGGTCCTGCTCGGGCAGGGACGGGTCGAGGATCTGGGCCAGTGTCTGGACGGTGACCGTGGCGGCCTTCGGATCATCGGAGATCTTCCGCAGCACTCCGCGCATGACCTGCCCGAACCGCATCAGCTGCTTGGCCTCGGCCTCGCCGGGACCCCGGTACGTGGCGTAGGCGACGGCCATCCGGCCGCTGAGCGTCTGCGCCTCGCCCTTCTTCACCAGCGGCGCGGCGCCCTTCTTGGTGTCGGGAACAACGGTGTCGGTGTCGACCTCGATGTTGCCGACCAGGTCGACGAGGTTCTCCAGATACGGGGTGTCGAGCCGCCAGGTGCCGCTGATCTCGGTGCCGAGCAGGGAGTCGATGGACTCGCGGGTTCCTGACGTCCCGTCGTCGTCGACCGACTTGCCGAGCGTGGTGGTGGTGCCGTCCTCGTCGGAGAGGGCCAGCGAGTTGGGCAGCAGGACGGTGGTGCCCTGCTTGGTCGTGACGTTGTCGACGAGCAGGGCCGTGGACGTGCCGCCGCCCTTGGTGTTGTGGAGGTGGACCACGATGACGTCCCGGCGCTGCGGGCCGCTCGTCGCGGTGTTCTCCTTCTCCGAGGAGGAGAAGCCCGGAAGCTTGTCCGCCGACCACAGGTAGCCGACGCCGCCGAGCACCACGAGGGCGGCGACGACGATCAGCGCGACCATCCGGTTGTGACCGCGACGGCGTGCCTCCTCGCGGCGCTCGCTGCGGCTCTCGGTGAACTTCAGCCAGTCGATGACGTCTTCGGAGTCCTCGTCGGGCTCCTCGATGAAGGAGAACTGCTCCGTGCGGTAGTCACGGTCACCCCGGCGCGGTGCCGGGACGCCGGCCTCGGGCTCCGCGGCGGGCTGCGGTTCGGGGGCGCGCGGAGGCGGAGCGGCCGCGGCTTCGGGCGCCGGCGCCTGCTGCGGGATGCTCCACTGCTGGGTGGTGTCGACCGCGGCGGGCTGCCTGCCCGTGTCGTAGCCGTAGCCGCCGTCGTAGCCGTAGCCCTGCTGCACGTGCTGCTGCGACTGCGGCTGTTGCGGGGCCGCGTACGGGTCGTACTGCTGCGGCGGAGCGGCCGGCTGCTGGTGTTGCTGATGCTGCGGGTGCTGCTGTTGCTGTTGCTGTTGTTGCTCGGCGTACGGGTCGTAGCCGTATCCCTGGCCGTCCTGCGGCGCCTGCTGCTGGGGATGCTGCGGCTGCTGGGCCTGGTGCGGCGGCTGAGGCTGCTGCTGTGCGTACGGATCGTACTGCTGCTGCGCCGCGGGCTGCTGGTACACCGGCTGCCCGTACTCGTCGTAGCCGACGATCTGCGGCTGCGGGTAGTACGGGTCGTACGGGTTCTGTCGGTCGTTCACCGGTGCCCCTCTCCGTGGCTCATTCGCCGCGGTACAGCTGGCGCTTGTCGATGTAGCGGACCACACCGTCCGGCACCAGGTACCAGACCGGGTCTCCCTGGGCGACCCTCCCACGGCAGTCCGTGGAGGAGATGGCCAGAGCGGGGACCTCCACGAGGGAGACGCCCCCCTTCGGGAGCCCGTCGTCCGTGAGCAGGTGCCCCGGACGCGTCACACCGATGAAGTGGGACAGCGAGAAGAGCTCGGCGGCATCCCGCCAGGTGAGGATCTGGGAGAGGGCGTCGGCGCCCGTGATGAAGAACAGGTCCGCGTCGTCATGGACCGCGCGCAGGTCCCGCAGGGTGTCGATCGTATAGGTGGGGCCCTTGCGGTCGACATCGATCCGGCTGACCGAGAACTGCGGGTTGGACGCCGTCGCGATCACGGTCATCAGATAGCGGTCCTCGGCCGGAGAGACCTGCTTGTGGGACTTCTGCCACGGCTGTCCGGTCGGAACGAAGATCACCTCGTCGAGGTGGAACTGGGCGGCCACTTCACTGGCCGCCACCAGGTGTCCGTGATGGATCGGGTCGAATGTCCCGCCCATCACGCCGAGTCGGCGCTTTCCGCGGCCGGTAAGCACGTGCTGCTCTCCCATGCGTGCAGAGCCTACTGGCACAGCTGTACGCCTCGGCCTCAGCGGTCGCGGTTGAAGCGCGTGGTGATCCACAGCAGGAGGAGAAGCACGACAAACGCACCGCCACCGGTGAGGTAGGGGCTGAGGCTTTCGTGATTGCCGCCGTGCTCGCCCTCGGCGGCGACGGTGACCAGCTGGTGTGCGGTGCTCGTGAGGCTCATCTTCGGCAGGACCTATCGATCGGTAGTCGGAGGGAAGACGTCGCGGACATCGTATGCGGGTGCCCCGGGCACGCTCACGCCGACTCAGTCGTTGTTGTCGTCGTTGCGGTATCCGCGCAGCAGGAACCAGGCCAGCAGGGCGGCTCCGACGAGGGAGACGATCAGCACGATGCGGACGGTGTTGCCCGGCCCCTGATCCTCGGATGCGGCGGTGAGCAGAGCAACGGTGTGCGGCATGTCGGGCGTCTCCTCAGTTATCCACAGCCCCCCGCACACCGTAGCCCCAGCACCTACGCTGGGATCTGCCAGGGGGGCGAGCGACGTCTCGTACGAACAGGGGGCCCACTTCATGACCGACGGCAGCCACGAGAGCCATGGCCAGGTGCCGAGCAGGCAGCGCAGGCGTTTCCCGGGGATCTCCTCCCGGGCGTACGAACACCCGGCGGACCGCTCGGCCCTGGTGGCTCTGCGCAAGCTGAGCGGCTTCGACACCGTCTTCAAGGCGCTGAGCGGACTGCTGCCTGAGCGCAGTCTGCGACTGCTCTTCCTGTCGGACTCCGTCCGGGTGAGCGACGCGCAGTTCACCCACCTCAACGACATGCTGCGGGATGCCTGTTACATCCTGGACCTGGAGAAGGTCCCGCCGATGTACGTCAGCCAGAACCCCCAGCCCAACGCCATGTGCATCGGTCTCGACGAGCCGATCATCGTGGTGACGACGGGACTGGTGGAGCTGCTCGACGAAGAGGAGATGCGGGCGGTCGTCGGACACGAGGTGGGCCACGCCCTCTCCGGCCACGCGGTGTACCGCACGATCCTGCTCTTCCTCACCAATCTCGCCCTCAAGGTGGCCTGGATCCCCCTGGGCAATGTCGCGATCATGGCGATCGTCACCGCGCTGCGCGAGTGGTTCCGCAAGTCCGAGCTGTCCGCCGACCGGGCCGGGCTGCTCGTCGGCCAGGACCTGCGGGCCTCCATGCGCGGGCTGATGAAGATCGCCGGCGGCAACCACCTCCACGAGATGAACGTGGACGCCTTCCTCGCCCAGGCCGACGAGTACGAGAAGGCCGGAGATCTGCGCGATTCCGTCCTCAAGATCCTGAACGTGCTGCCCCGTTCGCACCCGTTCACCACGGTGCGCGCGGCCGAGCTGAAGAAGTGGTCGGAGACCCGCGACTACCAGCGGATCATGGACGGCCACTACCCGCGGCGCGACGAGGACAAGGACACCTCGGTGACGGACGCCTTCAAGGAGTCCGCCTCGCACTACGCCGATTCGGTGCGCAGCAGCAAGGACCCGCTGATGAAGCTGGTCGGCGACATAGCGGGGGGCGCCGGGGACCTGGGCGGCAAGCTCCGCGACAAGTTCACCGGCGCGGCCGGCGGCGCCAAGGGTCCGGGGGCCGGCGGGGGCGACGCTACGGACGGCTCGCAGCAGTCCCGGCGGGAGGGCCCGGAGGGGCCGGCCGCGAGTCCGGCGGGGAGCTGACCGCCAGCGTCCCGCACAGCGCGGCGGCGGGCCGGCCCGTCGCATACGGGTCGGTGCCCGCCGGGCTGCGGACAACCGCCCGTTCGCCCGCGAGCAGCGGCCGCAGCGCACCGGTGGTGTCGGCCGGGCAGGACTGCGGTCCCGCCTGGACGTAGCTGGTCTGCACCTCCAGGCGGTGCAGCCGCAGATCGTCCCGGTCGAACCGGAAGCGCATCTCCCGCCGTACGGTGAACAGCGAGGCGCCGCCCGCCTGTCGGGGGCCGGAGACGGCCGGATGGAGTACGTAGGCGAAGGTGTGGTCCGACACGACCTCGAGGGTGTCGGCCCCCGCCTCCGCGTACTGGAGGGTGCCCCGGACCCGGACCTCCGGGTCCGGGGTGATCTCGGTGGGGTCGAATCGCACCAGCCAGCCGGTCGCCGCGTGCTGCCCGTCGTCGCGCGGGGTGTTCACGCTCCGCTCGAACTGTTCGATCTGGTCCGGGTCGAGCAGTGCCTCGACGGGGCGTACCGCGTTCCCGCCCAGGACGTCCAGGTCGAGCGAGGAGGCCACCAGGTAGTCCTTGGCCGTGGCCAGCGCGGTGTACACCTGGTTCTCGGAGAAGTTGTCCGTCCGCCGGCTCACCGGGAGGGCGATGCCCGCGGCCCCCTCCGGGAACGCGGCGGCGGGACTGCTCGCGAAGAGACCGGCCGGGGTGCCGGCGGGGACCACTCCGCGCGGCGCCAGCGGGACGACGGTCATCCGCAGCGGCTCGGTCCGTCGGGTGACGGAGGTCTGGTAGGGGTGGCGGAAGCCCATGAAGACGGCGGCGCCGAAGGCCAGGGCGATCAGGACGACGAGGGCGAGCGCGGCCCGTGAGCCGTTGCGGACGGCCCGGCCCGGCAGGCTCCGGACGGCACGGGCGTGGTCCCCCATCCGCTCCTGGGCGGAGAACTCCTGCAGCCTGGCAGCCCGGACGAACGACTCGTCGAAGACGAGCGACCGGTACTCGTCCTCGCTGCCGCTCGCACCGTTCTCCGAAGGGCCTTCGGGTGGATCTCCGCGGTCTGCCATGACTTCTCCCGACTCCACGCCACCGACCGGGGCCCAACGGTGCGCCCCTTCCGGCCGGAAGGCTCCGGACAGGGTCTGCCCGGCATGCGGGGGCATGTGCGGACAAGTGAGAAGCCCCCTCTTCGAGCGGGTGAGGGGTCATATCTTCAGAGTAGGTCGATTACGAGGGAGGTAAACGCGGTGACGGGCGGGAACTGCCGCGGGGTTCCCCCGGTCGGGCGGGTCAGCGCCGGGGATACGTCGGCGGCGTGAGCGGGAACGGCGGGGTTCCCAGGCAATCGGTCCCGACTGGGCCACCCGTGTCAGCGCGCGCGGACCGCCTCCCTGTCGGCGCGGGTGGGCCGCCTCCCTGTCGGCGCGGGTGGGCCGCCCCTCTGTCGCCGCGGGTGGGCCGCCCGTCTCGGTGGGCGCAGCCCTCTGTCTCAGCGCGCGCGGGCAGCCTCTGTGTCAGCGCGCGCGGGGCGCCCCTGTCTCTGCGCGCGCGGCCCGGCCCTGCGTCAGTGCGCGCGGGCCCCGTGTATTAGTGCGCGCGAGGACCCGTGCAGGTGCGCCCGGCCCACCCGCGCCCCGGCATCCGTGCCGACCCGTGCCGACCCGCGTCCCGGTCGGTCAGGGCGTGCGGGGGACGGCGGAGACCATCGGGCGGGAGTAGCCGGCCGCGGCGGAGGGGGCAGCCGTGGGCCCCGGCGCGCTGTCCACGCCGCTCGTGGCCGGAGGCGGGACCTGGTCCTGCCGGTCGCCCGAGGCATTGCGGAAGACGGCGCTGAAGGCCAGCACGACCATGCCGACGCCCATCAGCAGCGCGAGCAGCCACGCCACCGGCCGGTGCCAGCGGGCGGCTCCCCGGTAGGGCCGCAGGGCGCCGCCGTGCCGCCCGTACGGGCCGCCGACGCGGTACTCGTCGTCCGCGTCCAGCGGGTCGTCGTAGCCGCTGCCGGGGCCGTAGGCGCCGCCCGGCCCGTAGCCGTCGTCATAGAGGTCGTCGTCCAGCGGACCACCGCCGGCCCGGGCCCGGAAGGCGTCGGCCTCGGCACGCGCCTCGGCAGCGGCCAACAGCCGCTCGACCGCGGTCGGTTCGTGGAACTCGGCTGCCCGGACGAAATCCTCGTCGAACACCACGGAGGCGAAGTCCTCGTCCGCGCCCCCGCGGTCGTCGTCGGGCTCCCAGCCGTTCGGGAACGGCCTGCCCCCCACGTCGTCCGGCACGGTTTCAGCCTAGACCCGTGGCGTCGTTTTGGGCAGGGAGCCGGCACATTCGCCGCCCCGCACGGTCACCGCACATGGCCGTCGCCGGTCACGATGTACTTGGTGGACGTCAGCTCCGGCAGCCCCATGGGGCCCCTGGCGTGCAGCTTCTGCGTGGAGATCCCGATCTCCGCGCCGAAGCCGAACTGGCCGCCGTCCGTGAAGCGGGTCGAGGCGTTCACGGCCACCGTCGTCGAATCCACCAGCTGGGTGAATCGGCGCGCCGCGGCCTGCGAGGTCGTCACGATCGCCTCCGTGTGGCCGGACGACCAGAGCCGGATGTGCGCCACCGCCGCGTCCAGCGACTCCACGACGGCCGCCGCGATGTCGTACGACAGGTACTCCGTCTCCCAGTCCTCGGGCGTCGCCGCCACCACGGTGGCCTTGGCGCCCTCGGCGTACTCCAGGACCCGCTCGTCCCCGTGCACGGTCACCCCGGCCTCGGCGAGCGCGTCGAGGGCGCGCGGCAGGAACGCGTCGGCGACGTCCTTGTGGACCAGGAGCGTCTCCGCCGCGTTGCAGACGCTCGGTCGCTGCGCCTTGGAGTTGACCAGGATGGCGACGGCCATGTCGAGATCGGTCTCCGCGTCCACGTAGACATGGCAGTTGCCCGTGCCCGTCTCGATCACCGGGACCGTGGACTCCTCGACGACGGTGCGGATCAGGGAGGCGCCGCCGCGCGGGATGAGCACGTCGACCAGGCCGCGCGCCCGCATCAGCTCGCGTACGGAGTCACGGTTGTCGCCCGGCACCAGCTGCACCGCGTCGGCCGGCAGTCCTGAGCCGCCGACCGCGTCGCGCAGCACCCGGACGAGCGCACGGTTGGAGGAGGAGGCCGAGGACGAACCGCGCAGCAGGACGGCGTTGCCCGACTTGAGGCAGAGGGCCGCGGCGTCCACCGTCACGTTGGGCCGCGCCTCGTAGATGATCCCGACCACGCCGAGGGGCACCCGGACCTGGCGCAGGTCGATGCCGTTGGGCAGGGTCGAGCCGCGCACCACCTCACCGACGGGGTCGGGCAGCGCCGCCACGTCCCGGACGTCGGCCGCGATGGCGCGGATCCGCTCGGGGGTGAGGGTGAGCCGGTCGACGACCGACTCGCTCGTGCCTGCCTCGCGGGCGCGGGCGACGTCCTCGGCGTTGGCCGCGAGGATGTCGCTGGTGCGCACTTCGAGCGCGTCCGCGATCGCCAGCAGCGCGTCGTCCTTCGCCGCGCGCGGAAGTGGCGCGATATCGGCGGCCGCGGAGCGGGCCCGGTAGGCGGCCTGGGCGACCGGGGACAGGTTGTCGTACGGCGAAAGCGTGGTCATGCCCGCAGCGTAATGCGCACACTGCGGGCATCTCTCCCGTATCCCGTGATGCGAGACGGCTGTCCGGGGACAGGACCTAGTACGGGTGCACGCCGACGGGGGCGGCCGGGGGCGGCCCGTATCCCTCGGCGATGCGCTGGTGGTACGTCTCGCGGTCGATGACCTCCAGGCCGACGATCTCCCAGGGCGGCAGCCCGGCGCTGGAGCGGTGCTCACCCCACAGCCGCAGGGCCACCGCGGCCGCGTCGTGCAGGTCGCGGGCCTCTTCCCAGTAGCGGATCTCCGCGTGGTCGTGGGCGTAGCGGCTGGTCAGCAGGAACGGGTGGTCGTGCGCGAGCTGTTCGAGGCCGCGTCTGACCTCCTTCAGCGGAATCTCTCCGCCGGAGACGCAGAGCGTGATGTGCCACAGCTTCGAGTGGGTGCGCTCCTGGCCGGCCGGTGCCGGTTCCTGCCGGGTGGCCAGGTCGTCCCTCCGGTCCGCTGATCTGCTCGTGTCGAAGCCGGTCCCGGCTCCGACGCTGGTCAGGGCGCGGCCACCCGTCCCTCGGGGCGGCGCCCCCGGGCGCGCTCGTCTCACCGGCGGCCTCCTGTGAATGTGTTGCCGTGCTGAACCCCGCACTGTCCCTGCTACAAAGTGGACCAGCCCGCGGCCCGGCTTGGGGCGGTTTTCGTGAAGGTCTCTGCCCGAAGGCTGGACTTTCAGCCGTTTCGGGTGCTCGTCAGGCGTGGAGAACGACGAGGTCGTCCCTGTGTACGACCTCGCGTTCGTAGGCGGGGCCGAGTTCACGGGCCAGCTCGTGGGTGGAACGGCCGAGGAGCTGCGGGATCTCCTTGGCGTCGAAGTTGACGAGGCCGCGGGCGACGGGCCGGCCCCGCAGATCGCGCAGTTCCACCGGGTCGCCCGCGGTGAACTCGCCCTCGACCGCGGCGATCCCGGCCGGCAGCAGCGAGCTGTGGCGCTCCACGACGGCCCGCACGGCCCCGTCGTCCAGCGTCAGCGAGCCCTGCGGGGTGGAGGCGTGGGCGAGCCACAGGAGCCGGTCCGCCGAGCGGCGTCCGGTGCGGTGGAAGTAGGTGCCCGTGTCCCGGCCCGCCAGCGCGTCGGCCGCGTGGCTCGCCGACGTCAGGACGACGGGGACGCCGGCCGCGGTGGCGATCCGGGCGGCCTCGACCTTGGTGACCATGCCGCCGGTCCCGACGCCCGCCTTGCCGGCGCTGCCGATGCTGACACCGGCCAGGTCGGCGGGGCCGGTGACCTCCGCGATGCGGGTGGTGCCCGGGATGCTCGGGTCGCCGTCGTAGAGGCCGTCCACGTCCGAGAGCAGGATCAGCAGATCGGCGCGGACCAGGTGGGCGACGAGCGCGGCGAGCCGGTCGTTGTCGCCGAAGCGGATCTCGTCCGTGGCGACGGTGTCGTTCTCGTTGACGACCGGCAGCGCGCCCATCTCCAGGAGCTGGTCCAGGGTGCGGTAGGCGTTGCGGTAGTGGGCCCGGCGGCTGGTGTCGTTGCTGGTGAGCAGGACCTGGCCGACGCGGACGCCGTAGCGGGCGAACGAGGCGGTGTAGCGGGCGACGAGCAGGCCCTGGCCGACGCTGGCGGCGGCCTGCTGCCTGGCCAGGTCCTTGGGCCGGCGGTGCAGTCCGAGCGGGGCGAGTCCGGCCGCGATGGCACCGCTGGAGACGAGGACGACTTCCCGCTCGCCGCCGCTGCGGACCTTGGCGAGTACGTCGACGAGTGCGTCGACCCGGTCGGCGTCGAGACCTCCGGCGGCGGTGGTGAGGGAGGAGGAACCGACCTTGACCACGATCCTGCGGGCCTCCGTGACGCCCTGCCTGGCCCCTGACACGTGTATCCCCCATGGTTCGCCTCGCTGGACCCCGCAATCTACGCGAGCACGACGGGCGGCGCCTTCGCGTTCCGCACCGTGGACCCCGTTTCGTCCGCATCCGTACGGTTCCGTATCCGTTCCGCACCCCGGCTCGTTGCAGGGAATGTCGGCCCACCACGGGAAGACTCGGCGAATTTCAGGCAGAGGACGTGATCGCATGCGCCAGCTCTCCATCCCCGGGGCCTGGGTGCACGAGCCCAGAATCATCCCCGACAGCCGCGGCAGTTTCCACGAGTGGTTCAGGGCCGCGGATCTCGGGGAGGCGGCCGGTCACCCGCTGGGGCTCGCGCAGGCCAACTTCTCCCACTCGCGGCGGGGCACGCTGCGCGGGATCCACTTCGCGGACGTGCCGCCGGGCCAGGCCAAGTACGTGAAGTGCGTACGGGGCGCGGTGCTCGACGTGATCGTGGACGTCCGGGCGGGCTCGCCCACGTACAAGAGGTGGGAGGGGGTCCGCCTGGACGACACCGATCACCGGGCGGTCTATCTCGCCGAGGGGCTCGGCCACGCCTTCATGGCGCTGACCGACGACGCGTGCGTCCTCTATCTCTGCTCGGAGGGCTATGCGCCCGGGCGCGAGCGCGGCATCGATCCGCTCGACGCCGAGCTGGGCATCGAGTGGCCGGCGGGCATCACCCCGCTGCTGTCCCCGAAGGACGCCTCGGCGCCCTCGCTGGCCGGGGCGGAGGAGCAGGGGCTCCTTCCGTCGTACGCCGAGTGCGAGGCGTACTACGCGCGGCTGCGGGCGGCCGGCGCGCCGGTTCCCCGGGTGCGCGCGGGCGCGTCGCAGCCGCTCAGCCCGGCCGGCCGCTGAGCAGGGGGCGTTCCGCGGCGAGCAGGGCGGGGAACGCCTCCTCCAGTGCGGTGCGCCAGTCCCGGATGGGGTCGAGCCCGGCTGCGGCGAACCGGCCGTGCGTGAGCACACCGCACGCGGGCCGGGGGGCCGGGCGGGCGAAGGCCGCGCTGGTGGTGGGCCGGACCCGGGCCGGGTCCGCGCCGAGCAGCCGGAAGATCTCCCGGGCGAAGCCGAACCAGGTCGTCCCGCCGCCGCTGGTGCCGTGGTAGACGCCCGCCGGGGCGGTGCCGTCGAGTGCGGCGTGCCCGAGCCGGACCAGCCGGTCGGCGAGATCGACGGTCCAGGTGGGCTGGCCGTGCTGGTCGTCCACCACGTCGACGGTGTCCTTGACGCCCTCCAGCCGGATCATCGTGCGGACGAAGTTGGCGCCGCCCGCGCCGTAGAGCCAGGCGGTGCGCACGACGTAGCCGGTGTCGGGGAGGGTCTCCAGGACGGCGCGTTCGCCGGCCAGCTTGGTGCGGCCGTAGGCGCTGCGCGGGGCGGTGGGGGCGTCCTCGGCGTACGGGGAGCCGGCGTCCCCGGCGAACACGTAGTCCGTGGAGACCTGGAGCAGGACGGTGCCGTGCGCGCGGCAGGCGGCGGCGAGGACCGCGGGGCCGGTGCCGTTGACCCGCAGGGCGGCATCCTCCCGGCTCTCGGCGTCGTCGACGGCGGTCCAGGCCGCGCAGTTGACCACGACGGCGGGGCGGTGGGCGGCGAACGCCTCCCGGACGCGGTCGGTGTCGGTGATGTCCAGGGCCGCACGGTCGGCGGCGACGGCGGTGGCGCCGTCCCGGGCGAGCGCGGCCGTCAGGTCCTGGCCGAGCATTCCGGCGGCTCCCGTGACGAGCCAGAGGGGCCTCACAGGGCGGCCCTCTCCTTGAGCGGCTCCCACCAGGAGCGGTTCTCGCGGTACCACCGCACGGTCTCGGCGAGCCCGGTGCGGAAGTCCTTGCGGGGCTCGTAGCCGAGCTCCTCGCGGATCTTGGAGCAGTCGACGGAGTAGCGCCGGTCGTGGCCCTTGCGGTCCTCGACATGGAGGACGTCGGTGTCCCAGTCGGCTCCGCACGCGTCGAGGAGGAGCAGGGTGAGCTCCTTGTTGGAGAGCTCGGTGCCGCCGCCGATGTTGTAGACCTCGCCCGGACGTCCCCCGGTACGGACGAGTTCGATGCCCTGGACGTGGTCGTCGATGTGCAGCCAGTCGCGCACATGGGCGCCGTCGCCGTACAGCGGGACCTGCCTGCCCTCCAGCAGGTTGGTGACGAAGAGCGGGATGACCTTCTCGGGGAAGTGGTGGTGCCCGTAGTTGTTGGAGCAGCGGGTCACCCGCACGTCGAGTCCGTGGGTGCGGTGGTAGGAGAGGGCGATCAGGTCGCTCGACGCCTTGGAGGCGGAGTACGGGGAGTTGGGGGCGAGCGGTTCGTCCTCGGTCCACGAGCCCTCGTCGATCGATCCGTAGACCTCGTCGGTGGAGACGTGCACGAAGGTCTCGAGGCCGGCCAGGTGGGCGGCGTGGACGAGGGTGTGGGTGCCCAGGACGTTCGTACGCACGAACTCGGCGCCGCCGTCGATGGAGCGGTCCACATGGGATTCGGCGGCGAAGTGCACCACCTGGTCGTGCCCGGCCATGAGGCCGCCGACCAGCTCCGCGTCGCAGATGTCGCCCCGCACGAACGAGAACCCGGGGTGCCGGCGCACCGCGTCGAGGTTGGCCGGGTTGCCCGCGTAGGTCAGCTTGTCGAGCACGGTGACGGCGAGGTCACCGGGGCCGTCGGGGCCGAGCAGGGTGCGTACGTAGTGGGAGCCGATGAAGCCGGCGCCGCCGGTCACCAGGAGGCGGGTCGTCATGAGGAGATCTGCACCTTGCTGTGGTCGCCGAGGACGAGTCGGTGGGCGGACGGGCTCCGGGGGGCAGGGGTCACCTCGACCTCGTGGCCGATGAGGGACGCCTCGACGCGGCGCACGCCGTCGATGGAGGCGCCGCGCAGGACGATGGAGTACTCGATCTCGCTGTCCTCGATCCGGCAGTCGTGGGCGACCGAGGTGAACGGGCCGACGTAGGCGTCGCTGATCACAGAGCGGGCGCCGATGATGGCGGGGCCGACGATCCGGCTGCGGGTGACCCGGGCGCCCGGCTCGATGCGGACCCGGCCGATGATCTCGCTCTCGTCGTCCACGTGGGCGCCGGCGGTGCAGGGTTCGACGGTCTCCAGCACGGTGCGGTTGACCTCCAGCATGTCGGTGACGTTGCCGGTGTCCTTCCAGTAGCCGCGGATCGTCGTGGAGCGGACGTCGCGCTCCTGGTCGATCAGCCACTGGATGGCGTGGGTGATCTCCAGTTCGCCGCGCCAGGACGGGCGGATGGAGCGGACGGCCTCGTGGATGACCCGGGTGAAGAGGTAGACGCCGACGAGCGCCAGATCGCTCTTGGGCTCCTTCGGCTTCTCCTCCAGGGCCACGACCCTGCCGTCGCCGTCGAGTTCGGCCACGCCGAACGAGGTCGGGTCGGGCACCCGGGTCAGCAGGATCTGGGCGTCGGGCCGGTCCGCGCAGAACCCCTCGACCAGTCCGGCGATCCCGCCGACGATGAAGTTGTCGCCGAGGTACATGACGAAGTCGTCGTCGCCGAGGAAGCGCTGGGCGATCAGGACCGCGTGGGCGAGGCCGAGCGGTTCGGACTGCGGGATGTAGGTGACGTCGATGCCGAACCGGGACCCGTCGCCGACGGCCGCGCGGATCTCCTCCTCGGTGTCGCCCACGATGATGCCGACCTCGGTGATGCCCGCTTCCGCGATGGCTTCGAGCCCGTAGAACAGCACGGGTTTGTTCGCCACGGGGACCAGCTGTTTGGCCGAGGTATGCGTAATGGGACGGAGCCGGGTGCCTGCCCCACCGGAAAGTACGAGAGCCTTCACAGTTCTGCCCCACGATGAGTCGGCGGTCCTGTCGCAGCTGCGACCTACCGGGTGACCTTAGTCAGATCCGGCTGCTCATCCGCGGCGAAACAGCACCGCCGACCCGCTTACCGACTCATCCGGAGGAAAAGCGGCGGCCCCCCGTAACCATTCGGCTTTCTTTCGCACCCGCCGGGGGGTGATAAGCCCCCACACATCTGCGAGACGTCGAACTCGATGTCGAATTCTCCGGGTGCGCAGGCACCTCGGCCCACTCGGCCGCGAGGATCACGGGTGGCGGAGGCGCCACCCCTGCCAGGCGGACTCGATCATCTCGTCGACGCCGTACCGCGCCGACCAGCCCAGCTCCGCGCGGATCCGGCCGGCGCCCGCGACCACGCGTGCCGGGTCGCCGGGGCGGCGCGCGGCCACCTCGGGGACGACGTCCTCGTGGCCGGTCGCCTTGAGGATGCGCTCGGCCATCTCGCGCACCGAGCTCCCCTCGCCGCGGCCGATGTTCAGCGTGAGGTCCGTGCCGGCGGCGGCGTCCTCCAGCCGGCGTGCGGCCGCGAGGTGGGCGGAGGCGATGTCCTCCACATGGATGTAGTCGCGGACGCAGGTGCCGTCGGGCGTCGCGTAGTCGTCGCCGAAGATCCGCGGAGCCTCGCCGGCCTCCAGGCGCTCGAAGACCATCGGGATGAGGTTGAACACCCCGGCGTCGGCGAGTTCGGGCGAGGCCGCACCGGCGACGTTGAAGTAGCGCAGGGACGCACAGCGCAGCCCGTGGGCCCGGGCGGCGGCGTGGATCAGCCATTCGCCGACGAGCTTGGTCTCCCCGTAGGGGCTCATCGGCGCGCAGGGGGTGTCCTCCGTGACGAGGTCCACGTCGGGCATGCCGTAGACCGCGGCCGACGAGGAGAACACCAGCCGGTCGACGCCCGCCGCGACCATGCTCTCCAGCAGCACCTCCAGGCCGGTCACGTTCTCCCGGTAGTAATGGAGGGGGCGCTCGACGGACTCGCCGACCTGCTTCTTGCCTGCGACATGCACCACACCCGTCACGGTGTGGTCACGGATCGCCGCATCCAGGGCCTCCCGGTCCAGCACGCTCGCCGTGACCAGCGGCACGCCCTCGGGCACGCTCCCGGCGCTTCCCGTGGAGAGGTCGTCGTACACGACCACGCTCAGACCACCCGCGAGCATCGCCCGCACGACGTGCGCACCTATGTATCCGGCCCCGCCCGTAACCATCCAGGTCATTCTGTACGTCTCTCCCTCTGTGGGTGGTCCTGCCGACAGGTTCACCCTACGTGCACGGAAAATCGAATCAGACAAATAGGACTCAAGCGTATTATCGTGCGATATGAAGCCAGGCGTGGGAGACAGCCCGGGAACACCACGGGTGAAGCCGGACAGCCCCGGATGAAGGCGGGGCAAACACAAGGCCACGGCGGGCGGATGTCAATCAATTACGCTGTTCAGGTGCTCCGGCGCTCCCCCATGATTCCGCGGTGCGAATCGGCGCCTCCGCACAGACCCTGCAGACAGCTCTCTGGACTGGTGAAGGATGCCTCGACTGACACTCATCGTGCCTGCGTACAACGTGCAGGGGTATGTTCGGGAGTGCCTCGACTCCGTGCTTCAGCAGGACTTCACCGACTTCGAGGTCGTCGCCGTGGACGACTGCTCGCCGGACGGCTCCGGCGCCATCCTCGACGAGTACGCGGAGCGCGACGCCCGGGTGCGGGTGCTCCACCTGAGCGAGAACGTGGGACTGGGTCACGCCCGTAACGCCGGCATCGAACAGGCGACCGGCGACTATCTGCTCTTCCTCGACAGCGACGACACCCTGACGCCCGGCTCGCTGAGCGGCATCGCCGCCCGTCTCGACGCGACCGGCGACCCGGACGTCCTGGTCTACGACTACGCGCGCAGCTTCTGGGACGGCCGGCTGCTGCCCAACCAGCGGGCGGACGCGCTCGCCGCCGGCGAGCCCGCGGTCTTCCCCCTGAGCGAGCGGCCCGCGCTGCTCGACCTGCTGCAGATCGTCTGGAACAAGGCCTACCGCCGCGATTTCGTCGAGGCCCACGGCTTCCGGTTCCCGTCCGGGTACTACGAGGACGCCCCCTGGACGTACTCCACCCTGGTCACGGCGGAGCGCATCGCGGTGCTCGACCGCATCTGCGTGCTCTACCGGCAGCGGCGCGAGGGCGGAAACATCCTGGGCACGGTCAGCCGCAAGCATTTCGACGTATTCGACCAGTACGAGCGCGTGTTCACCTATCTGGACGAACATCCGGAATTCAATTCCTGGCGCCCGGCCCTTTTCCGCAAAATGGTCGACCAGTACCTCACGGTGCTGGAAAGGCCGGACCGCCTTCCCAAGAATGCGCGGTCCGAATTCTTCCACCGTGCGGCCGCCGATTACAGCCGCCGGATGCCCGAGGGATTCGAGCGTCCGGGCGGTGGCCGCGGTTACAAGTACGCGCTGCTCGGCATGGACTCGTATCCGGCGCTGACCGGTGTCACCCGGGCGAACCGGGTGCGGAACCGCGCACGGGCCGGCAGCAGCCGGCGCATCAACCGGGCCAAGCGCGCCGGGATGCGGATCTTCTACCAGTCGCAGCTGCGGCTGCCCGTGGACGAGAACCTCGCGGTCTTCTCCGCCTACTGGAGCAGGGGCTACTCCTGCAACCCCGCGGCCATCGACGCCGAGCTGGCCCGGCTGGCCCCGCACATCCGGCGGGTGTGGGCGGTGCGCGCGGAGCACGTGAGCCGGGTGCCCAAGGGTGTCGAGGTGGCCGTCGTCGGCTCCCGCGAGTACTGGACGGCGCTGGCCCGCGGCAAGTACTTCATCAACAACGTGAACTTCGCCGACGCCCTGGTCAAGCGCACCGGCCAGATCCACGTGCAGACCCATCACGGCACCCCGCTGAAGACGATGGGCCTCGACCAGGCCGACTACCCCGCCTCCACGAGCATGAAGATGGAGGACCTGCTGCGGCGCTGCGACCGCTGGGACTACAGCATCTCCTCCAACCGCTTCTCCACCACGGTCTGGGAGCGGGTCTATCCGTGCTCCTACACCTCGCTGGAGACCGGGTACCCGCGCAACGACGTGCTGATCAACTCCGGAGCCGCCGAGGTCGCCCAGGCCCGTCGGGAACTCGGCGTCGCGGACGGCGCCAAGGTCTTCCTGTACATGCCGACCCACCGCGAGTACCAGAAGGAATTCACGCCACGGATCGACCTGGCGAAGCTGTCCGAGGAGCTGGGGCCGGACGTCACCCTGCTGGTGCGCGGCCACTACTTCTACAAGCCCACCGGCCGGCTCGCCGAACTCCAGGAAAGCGGCCGGGTCGTCGACGTCTCCGGGCACCAGACCGTCGAGCAGCTCTATCTCGCGGCCGACGCCCTCATCACCGACTACTCGTCGGCGATGTTCGACTACGCCAACCTGGACCGGCCGATCGTGATCTTCGCCGACGACTGGGAGACGTACAAGGTCGTCCGGGGCAGCTACTTCGACCTGATGGCCGAGCCTCCCGGGGCCGTCGCCACCAGCCAGGCGCAGCTCACCGAGATCCTCCGGTCCGACGAGTGGCGGAACGAGACGTCCGCCGCCTTCCGGGCCAGGTTCCGTGAGCGCTTCTGCGACTTCGACGACGGCCGGGCCGCCGAACGAGTCGTCCGCAGCGTGTTCCTCCGCGAGGAGAGCCTCCTCCCCGTCACACCCCTTGCCGAGCGAACGCCGGCACCTTCTCCTGCCCAGGCGCTCGAACTGGTCGAGCGGGTCTGAACCGAAAGGAATCCGGAAACGCCATGGCCTCTCGGCTCAGCGTCATCGTCCCGATCTACAACGTCGAACACTATCTGGCGGCATGTCTCGACTCCCTGGAGGCACAAACCTTCCAGGACCTCGAAGTCATCATGGTCGACGATGGTTCCCCCGACGACTCGGCCGCCATCGCAGCCTCGTACGCCGCTCGTGACCCGCGCTTCACCCTGGTACGCAAGGAGAACGCCGGTCTCGGCGCGGCCCGCAACACCGGCATAGAGAACATCTCGCCGGATTCCGAGTACCTGACGTTCGTCGACAGCGACGACGTCATCCCGCCGGACGCCTACCGTCTGATGCTGAAGAGCCTCGACGAGACGGGTTCCGACTTCGCCACCGGCAACGTGTTCCACCTCAAGGGCGAGCGGTCCTGGCAGGTGCCGCTGCTGAGGATGCTCGCCGGCGAGGCGCGCAAGCGGACCCACATTTCGAAGGTCCCCAAACTGGTCGCCGACCGCATCGCCTGCAACAAGGTGTTCCGGCGCACGTTCTGGGAGAAGCACGAGTTCGCCTTCCCCGAGGGCATCCTCCACGAGGACATCCCCGTCGTGCTTCCCGCGCACTACCTCGCCGAGGCCATCGACATCATCGGGGAGCCCGTCTACTACTGGCGGCTCCGCGAGGGCGAGGCCGCGCCCTCGATCACCCAGCGCCGCAAGGAGCCGCAGGCGATCCGGGACCGGGTCACCGCGGTCACGACGGTCAGCGAATTCCTCGCCGGCCGGCCGGGCCCCGAGTTCGCCCGGTACAAGCGCGAGTACGACACCCGCGTGCTCCAGGACGACCTGCGGCTCTTCCTGAACGTGCTGCCCGACGCGGACGCCGAATTCCACGCGGCGTTCCTGGAAGCCACCAACCGCTTCCTGTCGAGCATCGACCCCCAGATCGTGATGGGCCTCCCGACCCCGCTCCGGGTGCAGTGGCTGCTGGTGCGCAAGCACGCGATCCCGGAACTGATAGCCCTGCTCGCCGATCAGCGCCGCAAGGAGCCCATCGAGGTCTCCGGCGGTCTTCGCAAGTACGCCTCCTTCGGGTCTCTGGAGAAGAGCGGCATCAGCCTGCCGAAGACGGCCCTGCGCATCGACCGGGATCTGGACCTGCGGACCTCGCTGCGCTCCGCGCGGTGGGAGGGCGGCAAGCTCCTGCTCTCCGGTGACGCCTGGATAGACAGGATCGACCTCCCCGGCCGGCGCAGCTCCATGAAGGTGATTCAGCTGCGCAAGGGCGGTTCGCGCCGCCGTCTGATCATGTCCGCCAAGAACGTCTACCGTCCGGAGCGCACCACCGACTCCGGGCAGAAGCGCTACAACTACGACTGGTCCGGCTGGGACTTCACGCTCGACCCCACGAAGCTCCGCAAGAACAACCAGTGGGAAGAGGGCACCTGGCACGTCGGGGTGGGCATGTTCACCTCCGGCCTCGTCCGCAAGGCGGGCATCGCGACCACCAGCGGTTCGGCCGCCAACTACCCGCCGTACCAGTGGCTCGACGACGAATACCGGATGGTCCCGACCATCGAGCGCAGCGCCTTCAAACTGCGCATCGAGAAGGTGCGGGCGCTGATCACCGGCCGCCGCATGGACGGCGATCACCTGGAGATCACCGGTGTGATCCGGGTCCCCCTGGCCGCCGACGAGAAGGTGCAGCTGCGGATCAGCACCGACGGGGGCGGGGAGATCATCGAGTACCCCGTCGTCCTGGAACCCCGCTCCGCCGGTCTGACCCCCTTCACGGCCCGGGTTCCGGTCGCCGACGTGGCCCTGGTGACCAGCGAGGCGGTCGAGAAGCAGGCCCAGCCCCGCAAGCGCAGCTGGAGCACCGTTCTCGTCGCCACCGGCGCCGACGAGAAGGAGCGCCGCTTCAGCACGGTCCTCAAGGAGGGCCTGCCGGATGTCGAGTTCGCGCTGCCCGAGTCGTTCGGCGCCCAGGCCGAGCGCAACGAGATCGCGGTGGTCGGCGGCAACAACGGCTACCTGAAGATTTCCGGGCGCACCCGCCGCGCGGTGATCGAGAAGATCGCCCTCCGCGACGGCCGGATCGTCATCTCCGGACGCAGCCACCCGCAGCTGACCGGCTCCGACTTCCTGGTGAAGTCGGCCAACCGGTTCGACGAGCGCATCGTCTCCGCGCGCTGGCTGTCCGAGGGCTCCTTCGAGGCCGAGTTCGACCCCTCCGTCATGGGTGGCGCGGGCAACGTCCCGCTGAAGGCCGGGCGCTGGAACTTCTTCCTGCGCCGCCCCGGCCTGACGGACTCCGACGTCCCGTTCGCCATCGACCGGCTCGCCGCCCCCGACTTCCCGCTGCACACCGTGCTGAACGGGCGGCGCTACTGGTTCGAGGCGCGCTGGATCGACTACCCCCAGCTCAACTGCCGCAGCGAGCTGAGCGACCTGGAGCGGGGCCCGTACCGTCTGCTCCAGCAGCGTCGCGAGGTCTACGAGCCCCTGCGGAACGAGCCGCTGCGCGACCAGGTCTTCTACCTGAGCTACAACGGCAAGCAGTACTCCGACAGTCCTCGCGCCATGCACGAGGAACTGGTGCGGCGGGGCAGCGACCTCAAGCACCTGTGGGCCGTCCGCGACGGCCAGGTCGTCGTGCCGGAGACGGTCGACGTCGTACGGATGTGGGGCCGCGAGTGGTTCGAGGCGCTGGCCACGTCCCGTTACATCGTGACCAACGGACACCTCCCGGAGTGGGTCGAGCGGCGCCCCGGGCAGGTGATCGTGCAGACCTGGCACGGCACCATGCTCAAGAAGATCGGGCATGACATCGACACCCTGCACTTCGACAAGGAGTACCAGAACCGCCTGGCCCTGGAGGCGAAGAACTGGAGCATGATCGTCTCCTCGAACCGCTTCAGCACTCCGATCCTCAAGCGCGCGTTCTCGTACGACGGGGAGATCCTGGAGGCGGGCTACCCGCGGAACGACTACCTCTACTCCCCGGACCGGGACCAGAGGGCCGCGGAGGTCAAGGAGCGGATCGGGCTGCCGGCCGGCAAGAAGGTCGTGCTGTACGCGCCGACCTGGCGCGACGACCAGTCGCACAGCGCGGGGCAGTACAAGTTCGACCTGCAGATCGATCTCGAGGACGCCCGTCGGCGCCTCGGGGACGACCACGTGCTGCTGATCCGGCGCCATTCCAACGTGGTGGACGCGGTGCCCGGCGCGGGCAACGGCTTCGTCTTCGACGTCTCCGAGTACCCGGACATCGCGGACCTGTACCTGGCCTCGGACATCATGATCACCGACTACTCGTCCGTGATGTTCGACTACGCGCACCTCAAGCGGCCGATGCTCTTCTTCACGTACGACCTGGAGCACTACCGCGACACCCTGCGGGGGTTCTACTTCGACTTCGAGAAGGACTCCCCCGGGCCGCTGGTGCGTACGTCGGAGGAGCTGGTCAGCTCCATCCGTGACATCGACGTGCTGTCGACGGAGTACAAGGACCGGTTCGACCGCTTCCACGAGCTGTTCTGCGACCTGGACGACGGTCACGCCTCGCAGCGCGTCGTCGACCGGATGCTGGAGCAGGCGGCCGAAGGGCACTGACGCCCGGACACCGACAGGACGAAAGGGGGCTGCCCCCGGCCGCGAGGCCGGGGGCAGCCCCCTTTCGTGCTTCGTTCCCGCCGGGGATCCGGCGGCCGCTCCGCGTCAGGCGGCGTCCTACACGTCGACCGTCTTGAAGGCGAACTGCGAAAGGGCCGTGAAGTAGGGGCGGATCTCCACCTTCACGGGACCCTCCGGCGCGGCGGCCTGGGAGGAGCCCTTCCACTTCAGCTTTCTGGCGACGCGACGGTTGACCCTGGTCAGCAGGGTCGGCTCGGGCGGCGTCGAAACGGTGATCACCGGCCGCGGGAAGGTGAACACGCCGATCGGCTCCAGCACGTCGGTGGCCAGCTTGCCGACCGGAATCCGCGCGGCGCCCTCCTCGGGACGCAGCCACACGTCCCAGATCTTCTCGGGCCCCTCGTGGTCCCCCACCAGCAGGCCGAAGCCGACACGGCCGGAGAACCGGCCGCCTTCGCCGGCGGTCACCGGGACGGTCAGCACCTGGTCCTTCTGCCTGCGGTTCACGGCCTCCAGGGCCGCGCCCGTGCCGAGGGGAGCGCCCCAGCAGACCGCCCGCAGCTCGAAGTCGTCGTCGCCCACGGCCAGTTCGTCCACCTCGACATGCGTGTCGCGCACCACGCTGCGGATCCGCAGGCGGTCGCCCTCGCCCCGGTGCGGCAGCAGGAGCTCCATGGCCGGCCCCCGGTCGTCGCGCGGCAACGGCACATTGAGAACCTCGCGTACGTCGCAGCCGTAGCCGTCCGCGGTGAGCGGCACCTCGTGGCCCGCGGCCGTGCGGACGGACAGCTCCCACGTCCCCTCGGCCAGCCCCCCGCGCCAGGGCACCAGCGCGCTGCCGTCGGGCTCGATCGCGAACCGCTCCTCCGCCGGGTTCCGGCCGATGCGGCGGCACGCGATCTCGGCACCGTGGGCCTGCGCGGGCAGGGCGCCGACGTCGATGCGGACCGAGCCCTGGGGGTCGACCTGCGCGGTGGCGGTCGTGGGCAGGGCGCGGCGGGCGGCCGCGTCGTGCAGGATCGCCTCGAAGCGCTCGCAGCTGGCCGGCTCGTGGAAACGCACCGCGTTGCGCACGGCCGCCTCACCCATGCGCATGCGCCGCTCGTCGTCCTCGACCAGTTCGAGGATGGCGTCGGCCATGGCGGCGGTGTCACCGCGCGGGACGATGAGCCCGTCCTCGCCGTGGGTGATGATGTTGCGCGGGCCGTGGTCGGCGTCGGTGCTGACGACGGGCAGACCGGCCGCCATCGCCTCGACGATCACATTGCCGAACGCCTCCCGCTTGGAGGGCAGCACGAAGATCGAGCCCTTGCTGAACTCCGGCGAGACGGGGGCGGCCGGACCCATCAGCGTCACGGTGTTGTGCAGGCCGAGAGCCTCGATCTGCTTGCGCAGATTGGCCTTCTCGGTGCCGCCGCCGTAGATCCGCAGCCGCCAGTCGGGGCGCTTGGCGACGACGGTGGCGAAGGCGTCGACGACCGCCGCGAAGTTCTTGTTCTCCTTGAGGAGACCGGCCGCGATGATGACCTTGCTGGTGCCCGTGGACTGCACCGGGGCGGCGGGCACGCAGTTCGGCATGACGGCCAGCCGGTTGCGTACGCCCGGCACCAGCTTGCCGATGCTCTCGACCTCTTCGGGCGTGAGCGCGGTCAGGGCGTCCAGCGAGTGGTACGCCTTGAACAGCCGGCCCTGGTAGTACTTCGCGTAGATCGAGGGCATCGAGTGCTCCTGCGTGACCCGCAGGTAGTCGCCCTTGGCGTACGAGAGCATGATCGTGTTGCGCGGGCTGGAGCTCACCACGACGTCGGAGTCCGTGGTCGCGAGGAATTCGAGCAACCGCAGCTCGGCCAGCCGGCTGACCACCGGCTTCTTCTCCGCCGGGTCGACCGGATAGACCTTGGGGAAGACCTCGATCAGCGGGTCGTCCAGGTCCGAGGTCGGCGAGTGCTTGCGCAGGTCGGTCAGGGCCCGCACGGAGACACGCGGGTCGAGCGGGAAGTAGGACTCGTCCCGCACCTTGCGGAGAGCGATGATCTCCACCTCGTGCCGGGCCGCGAGGGCACCCGCCAGGTTCTGCGTGGCACTGACCACTCCGCCCATGTGGCAGAGGTCGCGCACCAGAAAAGAAATCTTCACTTGCGTCTTTCGGCTGGGCCGCGGCATGCGGCAATCCCAGGGCAGCCTCGCGTGATGGTCACACCACGCTCCCCCTACCCCCTCGGCTGTACGAGGGCAGGCCCTGTCCTCGCACAAGGAAGACGGACAGGAGAGTCACAGGGTTGTGCGCGAGGTGAAACTTTGTCGAATCTTTGAACCTCAGGGCTGTCCCGCTCTTCCAGGCGGGCCGGCCCCTAGCGTACCGGGGCGGGTGAAAGCGTACGGAACCCGTACCCGGACCGCACACCCGCGCGACGACTCTCCCCGGCACCGGCAAAGGGCGTGCCCCCGTACCGGAAGGCCCGGTACGGGGACACGCCCCCCACACATCCGTCCTACGCGAACGGATCGAACTCCTGGTACTCCTTGCTGATGTCGTCGCGCTCTTCCTCGCGCTCGCGGCGACGCTGCGCGGCCGGACGCGGCTCCTCGAGCCGGTGGTCCTCACCGCGGCGGCCGAGCATCTCCGCACCGGCGGTCACCGTCGGCTCCCAGTCGAAGACCACGGCGTTGTCCTCGGCGCCGATCGCCACGCCGTCGCCGGCCTTGGCCCCGGCCTTGCGGAGCTCGTCCTCGACCCCCAGCCGGTTCAGCCGGTCCGCCAGGTAACCGACGGCCTCGTCGTTGTTGAAGTCGGTCTGACGCACCCAGCGCTCGGGCTTCTCGCCGCGCACCCGGTAGATGCCGTCGTCCTCCAGGACCACGGTGAACCCGGCGTCGTCCACGGCCTTGGGCCGGATGACGATACGGGTCGCCTCCTCCACCGGCTTGGCGGCACGCGCCTCGGCGATGACCTTGGCCAGCGCGAAGGAGAGCTCCTTGAGGCCGGTACGGGCGACCGCCGACGCCTCGAAGACCTGATAGCCACGGGCCTCCAGCTCCGGGCGGATCATGTCCGCGAGGTCCTGGCCGTCCGGAATGTCGATCTTGTTGAGGACGACGATGCGGGGCCGGTCCTCCAGACCCCCGTACAGCTTGAGCTCCTCCTCGATCATGTCGAGGTCGGAGACCGGGTCGCGGTCGGACTCCAACGTCGCGGTGTCCAGGACGTGCACGAGCACCGAGCAGCGCTCGACGTGCCGCAGGAACTCCAGGCCGAGGCCCTTGCCCTGGCTGGCGCCAGGGATCAGACCCGGTACGTCGGCGATGGTGTAGACGGTGCTGCCCGCGGTGACCACGCCCAGGTTCGGGACGAGGGTCGTGAAGGGGTAGTCGGCGATCTTCGGCTTGGCGGCCGACAGGACCGAGATCAGCGAGGACTTGCCCGCGCTCGGGTAACCAACGAGCGCGACGTCCGCGACGGTCTTCAGCTCCAGGACGATGTCCCGGGCCTCACCGGGCTCGCCGAGCAGCGCGAAGCCGGGGGCCTTGCGCCGGGCGGAGGCCAGCGCGCCGTTGCCGAGGCCGCCGCGGCCGCCCTGGCCGGCGACGAACATCGTGCCCTGGCCGACCATGTCGGCCAGCACGTTGCCCTCGCGGTCGAGGACGACGGTGCCGTCCGGCACGGGCAGGACCAGGTCCTGGCCCTCCTTGCCGGTACGGTTGTCGCCCGCTCCGGGCTGGCCGTTGGTGGCCTTGCGGTGGGGGTGGTGGTGGTAGTCGAGGAGCGTGGTGACCGCCTGATCGACGATCAGGGTCACGTCGCCGCCACGGCCGCCGTTGCCGCCGTCCGGGCCGCCGAGCGGCTTGAACTTCTCACGGTGAACGGAGGCACAGCCGTGGCCTCCGTTACCCGCGGCGACATGCAGTTCGACGCGGTCCACGAAGGTGGTCATGGATGGAACCTCCAGTTACATACGTGCAGAAATGTCTCGCTCGTGCTCCCTCTAGGAGCAACACGCGAAAGGCGGACCCACTTCCCGTAACAGGAAGTGAGGTCCGCCTCCACGTCATACCGCTCGACGAGCGCCGAAAATCAGCCGGCGATCGGAACGATGTTCACGACCTTGCGGCCACGGTGCGTGCCGAACTCGACCGCACCGGCGGCGAGGGCGAACAGCGTGTCGTCGCCGCCACGGCCGACGCCCGTGCCCGGGTGGAAGTGGGTGCCGCGCTGGCGGACCAGGATCTCACCGGCGTTGACGGCCTGACCGCCGAAGCGCTTCACGCCGAGCCGCTGAGCATTGGAATCGCGCCCGTTCCGGGTGGACGATGCGCCCTTCTTGTGTGCCATGTCTCCTCAGTCCCTTACTTCGCAGCCGCGGGGATACCGGTGACCTTGATCGCCGTGTACTGCTGGCGGTGACCCTGGCGACGGCGGTAGCCGGTCTTGTTCTTGTAGCGAAGGATGTCGATCTTCGCGCCCTTGTGGTGGTCCACAATCTCGGCCTGGACCTTGATGCCGTCCAGCACCCACGGGTCGCTGGTCACGGCGTCGCCGTCGACAACGAGCAGGGTAGAGAGCTCTACCGTGTCGCCAACCTTGGCGGTGGGAATCTTGTCAACCTCAACGATGTCGCCGACAGCAACCTTGTGCTGGCGACCACCGCTGCGCACGATGGCGTACACGCGGATCTCACTCTCACTCGAAGCGGAAACCTCTGAAGCCAGCCGCTCACACGGGTCCGGAGACCCATGACGATCCGGATTGGACGAGCGGCCTCTCCCGTACGAGCGGGAGGTGGGTGCTCAGAGGTGTGGCGGAACAAACGCCGACGGTCAAGATTACGGGGCCTCGTACAGCCCGGTCAAACCGGGCCCCTTTCAGGCCCCCGCCGCCCTGACGTAATCGGCGTAGGCGTCCTTGATCCCGTCCGCGGACAGGTTCAGGTGTTCCAGGATCGTGTAGCGGCCGGGCCTGGTCCGGGGGGCGAACTCGACCACCTGGACGAACTCGTCCGCGCTGAACCCGATCTCCTCCGCGGTGACCGGCAGCCCGTGACGCCGCAGTGCCCCGGCCATCCGTACGGACTCCTGGTGCGCGCCCCGCAGATGCATCGCGAACGCCGCGCCCAGACCGCACTGCTCGCCGTGGCTCGCCGCGCGCTGCGGGAAGAGCAGGTCGAAGGCGTGGTTGATCTCGTGGCAGGCGCCGGAGGCGGGACGGCTGTCCCCCGCCACCGACATCGAGATACCGGTGAGTACCAGCCCCTCGGCCAGCACCTGGAGGAAACCGTCGTCGCCCAGGTCACCGGGGTGGCGCAGCACGGCCTCGCCGGCCTGCCGGGCCATCGCGGCGGCCAGTCCGTCGATGTCCTCGCCGTTGACCCGGTGGGCGAGCTCCCAGTCCGCCACGGCGGAGATGTTCGAGAGCGCGTCACCGATCCCGGACCGTACGAAACGGACCGGCGCCTCACGGATGATGTCGAGGTCGATGACGACGGCGATCGGGTTCGGGACACCGTACGAGCCGCGGCCCGCGTCGTTGTCCAGCGTGGCCACCGGGGAGCACAGACCGTCGTGGGACAGGTTCGTCGCCACGGCGACCAGCGGCAGCCCGACGCGCGCCGCGGCGAACTTGGCGCAGTCGATGATCTTGCCGCCGCCGAGACCGACGACGGCGTCGTACCGGCCGGACTTCATGGCCTCGGCGAGCTTGACGGCGTCGTCCAGCGTGCCGCCGCCCACCTCGAACCACGAAGCGCCCGGCAGGCTGTCCGAGAGCCGCTCCCGCAGCGCCCGGCCGGAACCCCCGCTGATCGCGATCGCCAGCTTGCCCGAGCCGGAGATCCGCTGATCGGCGAGGACGCCCGCCAGATCCGCCAGAGCGCCGGCCCGGATGTCGACGACGACCGGCGCGGGTATCAGCCGGGTCAGTACTGGCACGCGATCTTCCTGCCCTTGGCCAGGTCCTCGTGGTTGTCGATCTCGACCCAGCTGACGTCGCCGATCGGCTCCACGTCGACCTTGAAGCCGCGGTTGACGAGCTCCTGGTAGCCGTCCTCGTAGTAGAGGTCCGGGTCGCGCTCGAAGGTGGTCTTCAGGGCGTCGGCCAGCTCCGCCGCCGCGTCGCCCTCGATGAGGGTGACGCCGATGTACTCACCGGTGGCCTCGGACGGGTCCATCAGCTTCGTGATCCGCTGGACGCCCTTGACGGGGTCGACGACGACCTTCATCTCCTCATCGGCGAGTTGCTTCACCGTGTCGAGGGCGAGGATGATCTTCTTGCCCTCGCCGCGGGCGGCCAGCAGCGTCTTCTCGACGGAGACGGGGTGCACGGTGTCGCCGTTGGCGAGGATCACGCCGTCCTTGAGGGCGTCACGGCCGCACCAGAGGGAGTAGGCGTTGTTCCACTCCTCGGCCTTGTCGTTGTCGATCAGCGTGAGCGTGACGCCGTACTTGGCCTCGAGGGCGGCCTTGCGCTCGTACAGGGCCTCCTTGCGGTAGCCCACGATGATCGCGACGTCGGTCAGGCCGACCTCGGCGAAGTTGCCGAGCGTCAGGTCGACGACGGTCAGGCTCTCCTCGTCCCCCTCGGGACCGACCGGCACCAGGGCCTTGGGAAGCGTGTCGGTGTAGGGGCGCAGACGGCGGCCTGCGCCGGCCGCCAGAATCATGCCGATCATGAGGTTCTCCTTGGTCCTTGGGGCGGATGTCTGGGTGGAGTGTCGCGGGAGCGGTCGCTCAGAGCTCGGTGGCCACGAAGTCGCGCAGCCAGGTGCGGAAGTCCGGGCCTAGGTCCTCGCGTTCGGAGGCGAGCCGGACGATGGCCCGCAGGTAGTCGCCCCGGTCGCCGGTGTCGTAGCGGCGGCCGCGGAAGACGACGCCGTGCACCGGACCGCCGAGCTTCTCGTCGGCGGCCAGCTGCTGCAGCGCGTCGGTCAGCTGGATCTCGCCGCCCCGGCCGGGCTCCGTGTCGCGCAGCACTCCGAAGACGGCGGGGTCCAGGACGTACCGTCCGATGACCGCGAGATTGCTGGGGGCGTCGCCCGGCTCCGGCTTCTCGACCAGACCGGTGACCCGGACGACGTCACCCTCCGGCGTGGACTCCACCGCGGCGCATCCGTACAGGTGGATCTGCTCGGGCGCGACCTCCATCAGCGCGACGACGCTGCCGCCCTCGCGCTCCTGGATCTCGGTCATGCGGGCCAGCAGGGGGTCGCGCGGGTCGATCAGGTCGTCGCCGAGCAGGACCGCGAACGGCTCCGCGCCGACATGCGGCTCGGCGCACAGGACGGCGTGGCCGAGGCCCTTCGGGTCGCCCTGCCGGACGTAGTGCATGGTCGCCAGGTCGCTGGACTCCTGGACCCGGACCAGCCGTTCGTCGTCGCCCTTGCGGGTGAGCGCCGACTCCAGCTCGTAGTTCCGGTCGAAGTGATCCTCGAGGGCACGCTTGTTGCGCCCGGTGATCATCAGCACGTCGTTCAGCCCCGCGGCGGCGGCCTCCTCCACGACGTACTGGATCGCCGGCTTGTCGACCACCGGCAGCATCTCCTTGGGAGTCGCCTTCGTCGCCGGCAGGAACCGGGTGCCGAGCCCGGCGGCAGGTATGACGGCCTTCTGGATCTTGCTCATGTGCTGGGAACTTCCGTGTCAGGTGGCAGGGGCGGCCGGACGCGGGAAAACAGCCGGCCGGCCCCCGTGGAGGGACCGGCCCGACTGCGTCGCGCGCGGTGCGAGGCGGATCAGGCCTCGTCGGCCGAAGCCGTGACGGAGGACGAGGACTGCTCGGCCGCCACCGTCTTCTTCGCCGCCTTCTTGGCCGTCGTCTTCTTCGCGGCGGTCTTCTTGGCAGCCGTCGTCTTCTTGACGGCCGCCTTCTTCGCCGTGGCCTTCTTCGCCGTCTTGCGGGCCGCCTTCTTGGCCGGCGCCGTCTCGGCCTCGGCCTCGCCGTCGGTGGCGGACTCCGGCTCGGATCCCGTCACCACGACGACCGCGGCCTCCTCGGCGCCTGCGGGGGAACCCGCGGGCGCGGTGACCTTGCGGGTCACCCGGCGCCGGGCACGCGGCGGTGCCGGCTCCTCGGCAGGGGCCTCGACGACCGGGTCCTCCGCGGCGACCGGGTCGGCGTCGGACACCGGCTCCTCGGCGAGGGGGGCGGGCGCGGGCTCGACGACCGGGGCAGGCTCGGCGGCCGGGGCGGGCGAACCCGCCGGGGCGGTCGCCTTCCTGGTCGCCCGACGGCGCGTACGGCCCTGGGGCGCCTCGGCCGGAGCCTCGGCGACCGGGGCTTCCGCGACCGGCTCCGGCGCCACGACGGGCTCCGGCGTCACGACCGGCTCGGCCACCGGGGCCGGAGCGGAAGCGGACCGCGGGGCGCCGGCCGGGGCCGTCGCCTTGCGGGTCGCCCGGCGACGGCCGCGGCCACGCCCGGCAGCCGCCTCGGCCTCGGCCGGGCTGCTGTACAGCTCCTCGTCCGGGACGAACTCCGGCTCGGGAAGCGCCAGCGGAGCGGCGACCTCCGCCGCCACCTCCGCCTCGGTCTCGACGTCGGTGTCCGTCTCGGAGACGTGGTCGTGGTCGTGGTCGTGCTCCTGGCCCGCACCGCCGCGGCGCTTCTTGGCACGCTTGCCGTTGCCGCCGCCGCCGACCGAGGTGGGCTGCTCCATGTGCACGATCACGCCGCGCCCGTTGCAGTGGACACAGGTCTCGGAGAAGGACTCCAGCAGCCCCTGGCCGACCCGCTTGCGGGTCATCTGCACCAGGCCCAGCGAGGTGACCTCGGCGACCTGGTGCTTCGTACGGTCACGCCCCAGGCACTCGAGCAGGCGCCGCAGCACCAGATCCCGGTTGGACTCCAGCACCATGTCGATGAAGTCGACGACGACGATGCCGCCGAGGTCGCGCAGCCGCAGCTGACGCACGATCTCCTCGGCCGCCTCCAGGTTGTTCTTGGTGACGGTCTCCTCGAGGTTTCCGCCCTGGCCGGTGAACTTGCCGGTGTTGACGTCGACGACGACCATCGCCTCGGTCTTGTCGATCACCAGCGAGCCGCCGCTCGGCAGGTAGACCTTGCGGTCCAGCGCCTTCATGAGCTGCTCGTCGATCCGGTACGTCGCGAAGATGTCGACCTCGGAGGTCCACCGCGACAGCCGGTCCGTCAGGTCGGGCGCCACGTGCGAGACATAGCCGTAGATGGTCTCCCACGCGTCGTCACCGCTGACGATGACCTTGGAGAAGTCCTCGTTGAAGATGTCGCGGACGACCCGGACGGTCATGTCCGGCTCGCCGTAGAGCAGCGTCGGCGCGTTGGAGCTGCCACTGCTCTTCGACTTCTTCTGGATGTCCTCCCACTGCTGCTGCAGCCGCTCGACGTCGCGGCGCAGCTCGTCCTCGCTGGCGCCCTCCGCCGCGGTGCGGACGATGACGCCCGCGTCCTCGGGGACGATCTTCTTGAGGATGGTCTTGAGCCGGGCGCGCTCGGTGTCGGGCAGCTTGCGGCTGATCCCGGTCATCGAGCCCTCGGGCACGTAGACGAGGTAGCGGCCGGGCAGCGAGACCTGGCTCGTCAGGCGGGCGCCCTTGTGGCCGATCGGGTCCTTCGTCACCTGGACGAGGACGGACTGGCCGGACTTGAGCGCGGTCTCGATACGACGCGGCCCATGGGCCATGCCGAGCGCCTCGAAGTTGACCTCACCGGCGTACAGGACGGCGTTGCGGCCCTTGCCGATGTCGACGAAGGCGGCCTCCATGGACGGCAGGACGTTCTGGACCTTGCCCAGGTAGACGTTGCCGACGTAGCTGGTGGCCTGCTCCTTGTTGACGTAGTGCTCGACGAGCACGTCGTCCTCGAGGACGCCGATCTGGGTGCGCTCGCCGTTCTGGCGGACGACCATGACGCGCTCGACGGCCTCGCGACGGGCGAGGAACTCCGCCTCGGTGATGATCGGCACCCGGCGGCGGCCCTGCTCACGGCCCTCACGGCGGCGCTGCTTCTTGGCCTCCATGCGGGTCGAGCCCTTGATGGACTGGACCTCGTCGAAGCCGGTGCCGGGCTCGCGCTCGGCCGTCTCCTTCGCACGGCGTTCCCGCGGCTCGCGGACCTTGACGACCGTGCGCTCCGGGTCGTCCGTGCCGTTCTCGGCGTCGGACGAGGCGTCACCGCTGCGGCGGCGACGGCGACGGCGGCGACGGCTGCTGCTGGATCCGGAAGCCCCGTTGTCGTTGTCGTCCTGCTCGTCGTCGCCCTCGTCCTCGGGCTCCTGAGCGGACTCGTGCTCGTCCTCGGAACGCTCGGCGGCGTCCTCCGCGTGCTGCTCGGAGGCGTCGTCCTCGGCGGACTCGCCACGACGGCGGCGGCGGCCACCGCGACGACGGCGTCGCGACGGGCGGTCGCCGTACTCGTCGGTCTCCTCCCCGTCCTGCTCGGCGTCGCTCTCGTTCGAAGGCTCCTGCTCGTCCTCGGCCTCCTCGACCGGCGCGGCGGCGGGGGCGGACGCGGCGGCGGGCTCGGCCTCGGCGGCCTCGCCGCGGCGGCGGCGACGGCGGCGCGAACCGCCCTGCGCGGCCTCGGCGGGCGCGGCCGGCTCGGGGGCGGCCTGCTCCTCCACCGTCACAGTCTCGTCCTCGAGCTCCTCGTCGAGCGGGGCCTGAGGTGCGGCGGCCGCCGCGGCGGCCGCGGTCTCCGGGGTCTGGAACATCGGCTCGGCGAAGACCGGCGCCTGGAACACGGCGGCGGCGGGGCGCGTCGCCCGGCGGCTCTTGCGCGCGGGCTCCTCGACCTTGCCGGTGAACTCGGGCCGGCCCGCGGCGGCGGTGGCCCGGCGGCGCTGACGGCCACGCGGGGCGGCTTCCTCGACCTCGGCGGTCTCGGCGGCCAGCTCCTCCACGGCGGCCTCGGGCAGGCTCTCGCCCGCCGGGGTCTCGGTGCGCTCCTCGGCAGCCTCCGTGACCTGCGGGGAACCCGCCGGAGAGGTCGCCTTGCGGGACGCGCGGCGGCGTCCGCGCGGGGCCTCGACGGGCTCCGGGGCCTCTTCCTCGACCGGCGCGGCCGGTTCGGCAGCGGCGACCGGCTCGGCGGCGGCTTCGGTCCGGGTGGCCTGCGGGGCGCCGGCGGGGGCGGAGGCCCTGCGCCGGGTGCGGCCACGCGGCGCCTCGGTGACGGGCTCGACGGGCTCGGCGGCCTCGGCCGCGACGGCCTCCTCGACGATCTCGGCCACCTCGGCGGCCTGCGGCGCACCGGCGGGAGCGGTCGCCTTGCGGACGGCCCGGCGGCGCGCACGCGGCGCCTGGACCGGCTCCGCGGCCTCCTCCTCGACGGGTGCCACGGCCGGTTCCACGGCCTCGGCGGCTTCGGCGGCCTGCGGCGCGCCCGCGGGGGCGGTCGCCTTGCGGGAGGCACGGCGACGCGCACGCGGCGCCTCGACCGGCTCCGCGGCCTGCTCCTCGACCGGTGCCGGGGCCGCGACCGGCTCCACGATCTCCACGGCCTCGGCGGCCTGCGGCGCTCCGGCGGGGGCGGTCGCCTTGCGGACGGCCCGGCGGCGCGCACGGGCGGGCGGCGCGGCCTCGGGGGTGTTCTCGGTGCTGCTCTCCGACTCTCCGGCGTCAACGGCCGGTATGGCCGGAGCCTCGGCACCGGCCTGGACGCCCGAGGTGGGCGGGCCCGCCGGGCGGGACGCGGCGCGGCGCCTGCGGCGCGGCGGCAGCTTGTCCCCGGGGGCGTTGTTGTCTTCTGCGTTCCCGGTCGTGCCGGGTTCGGTGGACTGAGGCATGCGGGCGGTTCTCCCGTCGCGCTCCCGGGCGCCGCGTCTGGTTCCGGTCCGGCACGGTCCGCGTGGTGTACGCGGTTCCGCCGTCCGGGGCGCGGGCGCCGCACGGGGGCTGAATGTCTGGCTCGCCGGTTCCCTACGCGGTGTGCGTACGGCCTGGCGAAAGTCTTATGGGTCAGCGCGCGGCCCGGCCCAGGTGGCTCCCGAGTCCGAGGGCTGCGCTACAACGACCGCCTTACGCGGAACCTGCACCCTCAGGCGCTGTCGCGACGGCGGTCCCGGCGGCCTTGGATGGAGCGGCCGGGGCTGCCTCGCGGTCAGGCGCGAGCGGGTCGGTCACCGTGCCGGACTCCTCGTCGAAGAGCCCCTGCGCCAGCCTGGTCACCGCTGCGGGGACCGGCGGCGCCAGGTCGGCCACAACGCGGAGACCGGACAGGACGTCGTCAGGCCGAACGGCAGGTGTCACGTGCCGAACAACCAGCCGCAGTATCGCACAGGCCTTGTCGCCGGGCCTATCAGGCTGATGATCAAGGGCCTGGAGGTCGACGACGGCGGACCGGGCGTCGAAGCTCCGCATCCCGTTCTTCGTGCGGCGCTCGACCTCGACGCTGTCCGCCGCGTTGAACGCGGCGACGGCCTTCTCGGCGTCCTCGACGGATACCCCGTTCAGCCGCATCTCCCAGATGGAGGCGGTGAGCCGGTCGGCGAGACCCGAGGTGCGGGCCTCGACGGCGTCGGTGATGTCGAGACCGTCCGGCAGCGAGTCGTTGAGCAGCTCGCGCAGCGTGCCCGGGTCACGGGCCTCGGTGAGGGCGATCTCCAGGAACTCGGCCTCGCTGCCCGTGCCGGTGGGTGCGGCGTTGGCGTAGGAGACCTTGGGGTGCGGCGTGAAGCCCGCCGAGTAGGCCATGGGCACCTCGGAGCGGCGCAGCGCCCGCTCGAAGGCACGCTGGAAGTCTCGATGACTGGTGAACCGGAGGCGGCCGCGCTTGGTGTAGCGCAGTCGGATGCGCTGCACTGCCGGTGCGGGCGGCGGGCCTTCGGGCTGTCGCTTGCCCAGTGGTTCTTCTCCTCGGTGCGGGGCGGCCGCGGTGGCGCGCCGCCCACAAATACGGGTGGCCCCGGCGTGTCCGGTCCGGCTCACCCCTGCCGGGCGGATTTCTCGTTCCGCAGGGAGATCTCTGGTTCGGGCACCGCGCTGGGCACAGTCGTTGTACTACCCAGAGTACGCGCAAGGACGCTCCCCGGTTCCCGGGGCTCCGGTTCCCGGGGTCCGCCGACCAGGGCCCGCCACGCGTCGCGCCTGGCCTGCCGCACGGTCTCGCGCGCGGTGCGCAGCGTCTCCCGGGCCGTCCGGCCCACCGCGAGGGCCGCCCGTCCGGCCGGCGCCAGCACGGCGTCGCGCAGGAAGTGCCCGACCGGGGTGCACACCGTGCGGTAGGCCCAGGCCGCCGGCGCGCCGACCAGGTGCCACGCCAGCCAGGCAAGGGCCCGCCCGACGGCCCGCGAGAGGAATCCGGCGACCCGCCAGGCCACGCCGAACGCGGCGGCGATCTCCCGGCCGACGGGGGCGAGGACGCGCCGGTAGACCCAGACCACCGGCGTGACGAGCAGGACGGTGACCAGCCACCGTACGGCGGCCCACAGCCCCCGGCAGGCGGCCTCGACGCCGCTGGCCAGCAGAGCGAGGAGCCAGGCGATGCCGTGGCCCAGCGGAGTGAGCACTTCCCGGTACGTCCACGCCAGCGGCAGCACGATCAGGTGCTCCACCAGCCAGGCAACGGACAGCCCCAGCGGCTTCACGACGTAACGCCACAGAAGGACCAGGGGCACGACGAACACGGCGGTGAGCAGCCACCTCACGGCGGTGGCCACGCCGCGTCCGGCCGGTCGCAGGAGCGCGGCCCAGACCCACCGCGCGCCGCGCCCGAGCGGCGTGAGGACCTGCTCGTACAACCAGCTGAGCGGCACCACGATCCCGTACCGCACCCCGGGCACCACCACGTACCGCCACAGCGCGACCCACGGCCACACGAACACCGCCCCGGCCAGCCACCGCAGCCCGTGCCCGAGCGGGGTCAGCACCTGCGCGTACAGCCACCGGGCCGGAATCGCGAGCAGCACGTCGAGGAGCCACGCCAGCGCCCGACCCAGGGGGCGCAGCAGGATCCGCTCGGCGGCCCGCGCGCCCACGATCAGGGCGTCCCACACCATCCGCACGGGCAGGACGAGCACGAGGACGACGATCCGCACCGGAATCCTGACGAGCGTGGTCAGACAGCCGTCACCGCTCTCGTACCGGGCGGGCGCCTGGTGCTTTCCGTATTCCATGCACGTGATGACGCGAAGGCCCGGCCGGGAGTTTCCCCGGCCGGGCCTTCGTCACCGAGCTGTCACCCGGCGGAAGCCGAGCGCTGCCCCGTCACCGCGGCGGCTACTGCTTCACGACCGTCAACGGCAGGAGCTTCTTGCCCGTCGGACCGATCTGGATGTCGAGGTCGAGCTGAGGACAGACCCCACAATCGAAGCACGGCGTCCAGCGGCAGTCCTCGACCTCGGTCTCGTCGAGCGAGTCCTGCCAGTCCTCCCAGAGCCAGTCCTTGTCCAGGCCGGAGTCCAGGTGGTCCCAGGGCAGGACCTCCTCGTACGTCCGCTCGCGGGTGGTGTACCAGTCGACGTCCACGCCGAAGGCGGGCAGTGCCTTCTCGGCGCTCTTCATCCACAGGTCGTAGCTGAAGTACTCGCGCCAGCCGTCGAAGCGGCCACCGGCCTCGTAGACCTCCCGGATGACGGCTCCGACGCGCCGGTCGCCGCGGGAGAGCAGTCCCTCGACGATGCCGGGCTTGCCGTCGTGGTAGCGGAAGCCGATCGAGCGGCCGTACTTCTTGTCGCCGCGGATCTTGTCGCGGAGCTTGGTCAGCCGGGCGTCGGTCTCCTCGGCGCTGAGCTGCGGGGCCCACTGGAAGGGCGTGTGCGGCTTGGGGACGAAGCCGCCGATGGAGACGGTGCAGCGGATGTCGTTCTGCCCGGAGACCTCGCGGCCCTTGGCGATGACGTTGACCGCCATGTCGCCGATCTGCAGGACGTCGTCGTCGGTCTCGGTGGGCAGGCCGCACATGAAGTACAGCTTCACCTGACGCCAGCCGTTGCCGTACGCGGTGGCGACGGTCCGGATCAGGTCCTCCTCCGAGACCATCTTGTTGATGACCTTGCGCATGCGCTCGGAACCGCCCTCGGGGGCGAAGGTGAGGCCGGAGCGGCGCCCGTTGCGGGTCAGCTCGTTGGCCAGGTCCACGTTGAACGCGTCGACGCGGGTGGACGGCAGCGAGAGGCCGATCTTGTCCTCGGTGTAGCGGTCCGCGAGGCCCTTGGCGATCTCACCGATCTCGGTGTGGTCCGCCGAGGAGAGGGAGAGCAGGCCCACCTCCTCGAAGCCCGTCGCCTTGAGGCCCTTCTCCACCATCTCGCCGATGCCGGTGATGCTTCGCTCCCGCACGGGGCGCGTGATCATGCCGGCCTGGCAGAAACGGCAGCCGCGGGTGCAGCCGCGGAAGATCTCCACCGACATCCGCTCGTGCACGGTCTCGGCGAGCGGGACGAGGGGCTGCTTGGGGTAGGGCCACTCGTCGAGGTCCATGACGGTGTGCTTGGACACGCGCCACGGGACGCCCGACTTGTTCGGTACGACACGGCCGATGCGGCCGTCCGGGAGGTACTCGACGTCGTAGAAGCCGGGCACGTACACGCCACCGGTCTTCGCGAGGCGGAAGAGCACCTCCTCGCGGCCGCCGGGGCGGCCCTCGGCCTTCCAGGCGCGGATGATCTCGGTGATCTCCAGGACCGCCTGCTCGCCGTCGCCGATGACCGCGCAGTCGATGAACTCCGCGATCGGCTCGGGGTTGAACGCGGCGTGGCCGCCCGCGAGCACGATCGGGTCGTCGAGGCCGCGGTCCTTGGCGGCGAGCGGGATGCCGGCCAGGTCCAGGGCGGTGAGCATGTTGGTGTAGCCGAGTTCGGTGGAGAAGCTCAGCCCGAAGACGTCGAACGCCTTGACCGGGCGGTGGCCGTCCACGGTGAACTGCGGCACCTTGTGCTCGCGCATCAGCGCTTCGAGGTCCGGCCAGACGCTGTACGTGCGCTCGGCGAGGACGCCCTGGCGCTCGTTGAGCACCTCGTACAGGATCATGACGCCCTGGTTGGGGAGCCCGACCTCGTAGGCGTCCGGGTACATGAGGGCCCAGCGGACGTCGCATTCGTCCCACGGTTTGACGGTGGAGTTCAGCTCACCGCCGACGTACTGGATGGGCTTCTGCACATGCGGGAGCAGAGCTTCGAGCTGTGGGAAGACCGAATCGACAGACATCGCGAACTTTCGAGAGCTGGCAGGGGTGACCATCCAGCGTACCGCGCTGCTCAGCCCTTCAGCGCCCTCCGCAGCCGGGGCCTCGACGCCCTCGCCCAGACCCGCGGCAGTTCACGCTCCCGGCCGGCGGCGGACGCCTCCTCCTCGCCGTACAGCAACCCCCAGGTGAAGGCGGTCTCCCCCGCCGCATGCGCCTGGACGGCCAGGGTGCGCAGGGTGTCGCGGGCGACGACGCTGTCCTGGTGGTCGCCGAGCACCGATTGCACGGCCTTCATCCGCTTGGCGAACTTCTTGGCGGGCTTCCCGAGTGCGGGCCTGGCGGCCTCCGCGGCGTAGCGGGCGCGCTTGGCGGCCTTGCGGGCCTCGTGCGTGGCCACGTCCCGGTCGTGACCGGGCGGCTGTTCGAAGGCGTGGGCGACACGGGCCGCCAGGCGCTCGTAGTCCTTCAGGACGGCCCGGGGCAGTTCCGTGCCGGGGGCGCGGCCCGCGGCCTTGCGCAGCGGCGGGTCCGCGAGAAGCGCGTCGAGGCTCTCCAGGAGGGCCAGATAGCGCGCGCCGTCCAGCGCGGCGAGGACGCGCTCCCGGGTTTCGACGCCGTGGGCGATGGACCACATGCGCAGCCGGGCGGCGGCCGGCCCCAGGAGGAGGGTCTGCGGGACGCCGCCGAGGCGGGTGTGCAGGCGCTTGTCGAGCACCTCGTGGTCGCGTCCGGCACCGAGTTCGGTGGCGAGCCACTTCAGCTCGTCGCCTACCGGGTCGGTGACGCTCCGGTCGAGGACGGCGCGGTACGTCTTGAAGGCGCTGCGCAGCCGGCGGGTGGCGACCCTCATCCGGTGGACGGAGTCGGGGAGGTCGCGCCGCACCGCCGGGTCGAGGGTGACGATCGCCTCGGCCTGGCGTCGTACGTAGGCGAGGACGTGGTCCCCCGCGGTGACGGGGGCGGTCTGCCGCTCCCCCTTCCCGGGGGGCGCGGAGACCGGAGCGGTCTCCTCCAGGGCCCTGGCCAGCTTGGAGGCGGAGGCCGCGGGCCGCACTCCCTTCTTGCGCAGCCGCTTCTCGACGGCGTCCAGGAGCGCGGGGTCGCGGTCGTCGGCGAGCTCGACCTCGATCTCCGTCCAGGCCGCCGTGGGGCCGCCGCTCTCCGGCAGCCGCTGGGCGCAGACCTCGTCGACGCTGAGTTCGGCGAGGAGCCCTCCCTCGTCGTCGACGAGGTGGTGGACGTCGCGGGTGGTGAGGATCCGGACGACGGGGACGATCTCCGCGTCGCGGACCCGGGAGCGGAGCAGGGCGGCGAGTTCGCCGGGGAGCGTGTCGGCCGGCGGGGCCTGGATCTCGTCACGGACGCCGGGGGCGACGGGGAATTTGAGGTGCCAGCCGGCGTCGCTCCCGCCGGTCCTGCGCCGCAGGGTCAGGGAGCCGGCGGCGAGGCGGAAGTCAGGGGTGTCGTAGTAGACGGCGTCGAGTTCGCTCACGCCCCGGTGGATGACGGCCGAGACCCCGGCCGCCTTCGTCAGGTCGGGCAGCCGGGTCTCGGTCGCGGCTTCGTACTTCCGCTCGATCTCTCGCTTGGAGTCCGCCATATACCGAATCTATCCGCGAAAGGGGCGGATATGCAGGGCGGTGTGTGCCGGATCAGGCCGTTATCGGCCGCTGCACCCTGATCGACTGGAGCAGTCCGATGGCCACCCAGACGGCGAACATCGAGGAGCCTCCGTAGGAGACGAACGGCAGGGGCAGTCCGGCGACCGGCATGATGCCGAGCGTCATGCCGATGTTCTCGAAGGACTGGAAGGCGAACCAGGCGATGATTCCGGCGGCCACGATCGTGCCGTAGAGCTCGGTGGTCTCGCGGGCGATGCGGCAGGCGCGCCACAGGACGACCCCGAGCAGGACCAGGATCAGCCCGGCGCCGAGGAAACCGAGTTCCTCACCGGCCACGGTGAAGACGAAGTCGGTCTGCTGCTCGGGGACGAACTGTCCGGTGGTCTGGGTGCCCTGGAACAGGCCGGTGCCGGAAAGACCGCCGGAACCGATCGCGATGCGGGCCTGGTTGGTGTTGTAGCCGACGCCCGCCGGGTCGAGGGCGGGGTTGGCGAAGGCGGCGAACCGGGCGATCTGGTAGTCGTCGAGCAGTCCGAGCTGCCAGATGGCGACGGCGCCCGCGGTGCCCGCGCCGAGGAGTCCGAAGACCCAGCGGTTGGAGGCGCCGGAGGCCAGGAGGACGCCGAGCACGATGACGGCCATGACCATCACGGAGCCGAGGTCCGGCATTCCCATGACGACCACCATCGGCAGGGCGGCGAGGCCGAGGGCCTTGGCGACCGTCCGGTGGTCGGGGTGCAGCTGGTCGCCGGCGTCGACGCGGGCGGCGAGCAGCATCGCCATGCCGAGGATGATGGTGATCTTGGTGAATTCCGAGGGCTGGAGGGAGAAGCCGCCAGGCAGCAGGATCCAGGCGTGGGCGCCGTTGACCGTGGCGCCGAGCGGGGTGAGGACCGCCATCACGAGGAGGACGGACAGGCCGTACAGGATCGGCACCGCGCCGCGCAGGGTCCGGTGGCCGAGCCAGATCGTGCCGACCATCAGGGCGAAGCCGATGCCGGTGTTGAGGGCGTGGCGGAAGAGGAAGTAGTACGGGTCGCCGTGGGTGAGCGTGTCGCGTCCGCGGGTCGCCGACCAGACGAGCAGCGAGCCGATGAAGGAGAGCGCGATCGCCGAGCCGAGCAGCGGCCAGTCGAGGCGGCGCACGACGGAGTCGCGGGCGGTGAGCCGCCCCCAGGCGGAGCGCTCGGGGGCGTACCGCTGGACGGAGAAGCCTGCCATCAGTCGCGCCTCCCCAGCACCGCTGCGAGCGTCTGCTCGGTGGGCGGCTTCTGCGACTCGGGGTTGTAGGGCTTGATCTTCGGGGCGTCGATGGTGCCGTCCCCCTGGATCTTCGGCAGCGACTTCTGCGGCGTCGGCAGCAGGGCCTTCTTCAGGTCCTGCTTGCCCGCGGCGTCGAGGCCGTAGAGCGCGTTGTAGATGTTGCGGACGGCGGGTCCCGAGGCGCCGGAACCCGTACCGCCCTGGGAGATCGTCATCACGATCGAGTAGTCCTTGGTGTACGTGGCGAACCAGGAGGTCGTCTGCTTGCCGTAGACCTCGGCCGTGCCCGTCTTGGCGTGCATCGGGATCTTGTCCTGCGGCCAGCCGCCGAATCGCCAGGCGGCGGAGCCGCGGGTCGCGACACCCGCGAGGGCTTGGTCTATTTCGTTGCGCGTCTTCCGCGTGAAGGGGAGCTTGCCGTGCGACTTGGGCTCGATCACCTGGACGGACTTGCCGTCGCCGCTGACGATCGCCTTGCCGACGGTGGGGTTGTAGAGCGTGCCGCCGTTGGAGATGGCCGCGTAGATGGTCGCCATCTGGATCGGGGTGACGAGGGTGTCGCCCTGGCCGATCGAGTAGTTGACGGAGTCACCGGCGCGCATCCTGTCGCCCTCGAGGCAGTTCTCGTACGCGATCTGCTCGACGTACGTGCCGCCCTTCTTGCCCTGCTTGCACCAGGCGTCGTGGTTGGCCTTGGCGAAGTTCTTCTTCCACTGGCGGTCCGGGACACGGCCGCTGACCTCGTTGGGGAGGTCGATGCCGGTCTCCTTGCCGAGGCCGAACTGGTGGGCGGTCTTGTAGAACCAGTCGTTCGGGTTCTTCTTGGGGTTGTTCCCGCCGTCCTTCTGCCACTCCCTGTGCGCGAGGCCGTAGTACACGGTGTCGCAGGAGACTTCGAGGGCGCGGCCGATGGTGATGCTGCCGTAGCCCTGGGACTCGAAGTTCTTGAAGGTCTGGCCGCCGATGGAGTACGAGCTGGGGCAGGGGTAGTTGCCGTCGAAGGGGTAGCCCGCGTTGACGGCGGCGGTGGAGGAGATGACCTTGAAGATGGAGCCGGGGGCGGCCTGGCCCTGGATGGCCCGGTTCAGCAGCGGGAAGTTGGAGTTCTTGCCGGTGAGCTTGGCGTAGTCCTTGCCGGAGATGCCGCCGACCCAGGCGTTGGGGTCGTAGCTGGGCAGCGAGGCCATGGAGACGACACGACCGGTCTTGGCCTCCATGACGACGACGGCGCCGGAGTCGGCCTTGTAGTTCTCGCCGGTGTTGGTGTCGAACTCCTGGCGGGCCTTCTTCATGGCCTGGTTGAGCTCGTACTCGGCGACGGCCTGGACGCGGGCGTCGATGGAGGTCACGACGCTGGCGCCGGCCTCCGCCTCGTCGTTCTTGGCCTGGCCGATGACCCGGCCGAGGTTGTCGACCTCGTAGCGGGTGACGCCCGCCTTGCCGCGCAGTTCCTTGTCGTACGTGCGCTCCAGGCCGGAGCGGCCGACCTGGTCGGAGCGGAGGTAGGGCGAGTCGGTGTCCTGGGCCTTGGTGATCTCGTCGTCGGTGACGGGCGAGAGGTAACCGAGGACCTGCGCGGTGTTGGCCTTGCCGGGGGCGGCGTAGCGGCGGACGGCCGTGGGTTCGGCGGTGATGCCGGGGAAGTCCTCCGCGCGTTCACGGATCTGGAGGGCCTGCTGGGTGGTGGCCTCGTCGGTGACGGGGATCGGCTGGTAGGGCGAGCCGTTCCAGCAGGGCTGCGGGGTCTTCGCGTCGCAGAGCCGGACCTTGTCGATGACGTCCTTGGGCTTCATGTCGAGGACGTCGGCGAGCCGGGTCAGGACGCCCTTGCCGTCGTCGTCCATCTTCAGCAACTCGGTGCGGCTGGCGGACACGACGAGGCGGGTCTCGTTGTCGGCGAGGGGCACGCCGCGGGCGTCGAGGATGGAGCCGCGGGCGGCGGGCTGGACGACCTGCTGGACGTGGTTGTTCTTCGCCTCGTCGGAGTACTCCTGGCCGTTGCGGATCTGGAGGTACCAGAGGCGGCCGCCGAGGGTGAGGAGCAGGGAGAAGACGAGGACCTGGATGACGATGAGGCGGATCTGGACCCGCTGGGTCCGCCCCGTCTCGGGAATGTTGCTCACGGGGCGCCCCCGGTGGTGGTCGGGCTAGGGCCTTGCACTGGGATCAGGCCGGACAAGGGAGCGGGGTCCGGTGCGTGCGGCCGCAGGGCGGAGGAGGGAGTCAACGCGGAGCGTCGGCGACCGGCGACGACGCGGCGGATGCGCGCACCGGGCCCCGCGAGCCCGGCATGGTCCAAACGAAAAGCGCTAGGGGTACGGGGACTGCCCCCGGTGGTGATCGGGCGGGAGGCGCGGTCGGCGGCCCCCGGGCGGTGCGGCCTCACAGTCGCTTGACTCCCTTGATCCGTCCGGCGCGCGCGGCCCGGTTGCGGGCGGCCTTGACGCGCAGTCCGCCGCGCTGGCTGCCGATCCGCAGCGCGGTGCCCGCGGCGAGCCAGCCGGCCGCGACGTCGCCGCGGCCGGAGGAGGACTCGGTCAGCGGGTCGTTCACCGTGCGCCTGGCGACGGCCATGATCAGCGGGACGGTGAACGGCGCGAGGAGCAGGTCGTAGACGGCCGCGGTGAACAGCAGGCTGCCGAGGCCCACATGGCGGGCGGCCGTGTCGCCGACGAGGGCGCCGACGCCCGCGTAGAGGAGGGTCGATCCGATCGCCGCCGCGACGACCACGGCCATCGGAAGGAAGGCGGACTTGAGCTGCCCGTTCTCGGGCCTGGCCAGTCCGGCGAGGTAGCCGATGACGCAGAGCACCAGGGCGTAGCGTCCGGCGGCGTGGTCGGCCGGGGGCGCCAGGTCGGCGAGGAGGCCCGCGCCGAAGCCGATGAGCGCCCCGCTGACGTGCCCGTACACGAAGGCGAGTCCGAGGACGACCATGAGCAGCAGGTCGGGTACGGCGCCGGGGAGCTGGAGCCGGGCGAGTACGGATACCTGGACGACGAGGGCGATCACGACCAGAACGAGGGAGAGCAGAGTCCGGTTGACGCGCATGGGGATCAGCTCTACCTCTGTTCGTTTACCGCGTTGTCGGCGTTCGGTGTCGCGTTCCCGCTGGGGTCCGGGTTCGGGCTGCCGCTGGGGGTCGCGCTCTCGTGGATGTTCCCGACGACGTTGCCGTGGGTGTCGACGATGTCGCCGTTGGGCGAGATGGTGACGGTGACGGTCGGGGTGGGCTTCGGCTTGGCCGCCTTGACGGGCTTCTTCGGCAGGACCGCGTCGCGGGGGTCCTCGCGGGGCGCCTGGACCACGATGCCGACGATGTCGAGCTTGGTGAAGCCGACGTACGGCCGGACGTAGACCGTACGGGTGAGGTCGCCGCCGGACGGGTCGACCCGGACGACCTCGCCGACCGGGACGCCGGGCACGAAGGGCTTGTCCTTGCTGGAACCGAACGTGACGAGCCGGTCGCCCTTCTTGACCTTGGCCTTGCCGTTCAGGAACTGGACGGACAGCGGGCGCGAGCCCTGGCCGGTGGCGAAGCCCAGTTCGTCGGTGGACTCCATCCGGGTGCCGACGGTGAAGTCGGGGTCGTTGGCCAGGAGCACCGTGGCGGTGTCCGGGCCGACGGTGGTGACGCGGCCGACGAGTCCGTCGCCGTTGAGCACGGTCATGTCGCGCTTGAGGCCGTCCTTGGACCCGGCGTCGATGGTGACCGTCCAGGAGAAGCCCTGGGCCGCTCCTATGGCGATGACTTCGGCGGCCTTGATGCCGTACTGCCCGGCGTCCGACTTCTTGAGCATCTTGTCGAGCTCACGGATGCGGCTGCGGTTGCGGTCGTCGCTGCCCAGCCTCGCCTTGAGTTCGGCGTTCTGCTTCTCCAGCGCGGCGATCTTGTCGTGGCGGGTGCCGGAGGCCCGTACGGCCCCTATGGCGTTGCCCACCGGGTCGACCGCTGCCGCCACGCCGTTCTCCACCGGCCCGAAGACGGTGGCGGCGGCCTGCCGGGCGCCGTCCACCGGTGACGCCTCGCCGCCGCGGATGTCCACCGTGATCAGTGCGAATGCGATGGCGATCAGCAGCACCAGGAGCAGCCGGCTCTCTCGTGTGTCCCTCACGTGCGGCGGCCGTGCCTTCCTCGTAGGAATGTTCGTGCCTGTATATCAACGATCCTCCGTGCGGAGCGGCAGCGTCCGCACGGAGGGCCGTGGAGTCACTACCGTCGGGGCTGGGCGTCCAGCACCTGCTGGAGCGCCTCGAACTCCTCGACGCACTTGCCGGATCCGAGCGCCACGGAGTCCAGCGGGTCCTCGGCGATGTGGATGGGCATGCCGGTCTCGTGGCGCAGCCGCTCGTCCAGGCCGCGCAGCAGCGCGCCGCCGCCGGTGAGGACGATGCCGCGGTCCATGACGTCGCCGGAGAGCTCCGGCGGGCACTTGTCCAGCGTCGTCTTGACCGCGTCGACGATCGCGTTGACCGGCTCCTCGATCGCCTTGCGGACCTCGGAGGCGGAGATGACCACGGTCTTGGGCAGACCCGAGACGAGGTCGCGGCCGCGGATCTCGGTGTGCTCGTCCTTCTCCAGTTCGAAGGCCGAGCCGATGGTGATCTTGATCTGTTCGGCGGTGCGCTCACCGAGCAGGAGCGAGTACTCCTTCTTGATGTGCTGGATGATCGCGTTGTCCAGTTCGTCACCGGCGACCCGGATCGACTGGGCGGTGACGATTCCGCCGAGCGAGATCACCGCGACCTCGGTGGTGCCGCCACCGATGTCGACGACCATGTTGCCGGTGGCCTCGTGGACCGGCAGGCCGGAGCCGATGGCCGCCGCCATGGGCTCCTCGATGATGTGCACCTGGCGCGCGCCGGCCTGCGTGGACGCCTCGATGACGGCGCGTCGCTCGACCCCGGTGATGCCGGAGGGCACGCAGACGACGACCCGGGGGCGGGCCAGGTAGCGGCGCTTGTGGATCTTCAGGATGAAGTAGCGGAGCATGCGCTCCGTGATCTCGAAGTCGGCGATCACGCCGTCCTTCAGGGGCCGTACGGCAACGATGTTGCCCGGCGTACGGCCGATCATCTTCTTGGCCTCGGAGCCGACCGCGAGGATGCCGCCGGTGTTGGTGTTGATGGCCACGACGGACGGCTCGTTCAGAACGATGCCGCGCCCCCTGACGTACACCAGCGTGTTGGCAGTCCCGAGGTCGATAGCCATGTCACGGCCGATGAACGACATTGAGTTCCCCTTGTTCCCCATGAGGATGCGTCGGGCCTTCCCAAGCGAAAGCGATGGCTTGTTTTGGTAGGCGAGATGAGCGCTGCGGGCGTGGAAGCTTCCATCGTAGTGCCGGAGACACCGACTCAGCGCGAGGGTCCTTCGCCATGCTGAGCAGAACGGGTGGCTGTTCCACTCATGGTGACGTTACGTCGGGGGGATGCGTTCCCGCCATCGGGGACCCTATGCCGAAGGGCGACCGAATTACTTCGGTCGCCCCAGGTCATGAGCGCTGTTCGGCTGACCCGAGGTCAGGAAAGACCCGGGAAGAACAGCTTCATTTCTCGCTCTGCGGACTCCTCGGAGTCCGAGGCGTGGATGAGGTTCTCCCGGGTGATCGTACCGAAGTCGCCACGGATCGATCCGGGCGCGGCGGCGATCGGGTCCGTGGGGCCGGCCAGGGCGCGCACGCCCTCGATGACCCGCTCGCCCTCGGCCACCAGAGCGACGATCGGACCGGACTGCATGAACTCGACGAGCGGCTCGTAGAACGGCCTGCCGACGTGCTCGGCGTAGTGCTGCTCCAGCGTGGCGCGGTCGAGGGTGCGGAGCTCCAGCGCCGTGATCTTCCAGCCGGCCTTGCGCTCGATGCGGCCGACGATTTCGCCGACCAGACCGCGACGGACGGCGTCGGGCTTGAGAAGAACGAGGGTGCGCTGGGTCATGTGCGGCTCCTTGCAGGCATACGGGTGCGGTGAAGCGAGATTACAGGGGGACGGTGACGGGCCTGCGGCCGGGCTCAGCCGTCCGGCAGCCCGCTCCCTCAGCCGCCCGCTGCCGCCTGCGCCGCCTCCTGCGCGGCCCACCGGGCCTTCGCCTCGTCGATCTTCCGGCCGTAGTGCACCGAGGCCCACCACAGGGCGCCGAAGGCCACGCCGAGGATGAACATCATCGGTACGACGAAGCCACTGGCGACCAGGGCGATCTGGAGCGCCCAGCCGAGCTGTATGCCCCCGGGACGGGTGATCATCCCGCAGAGCAGCACGGAGAGCAGCATGCCGATGCCGCAGACCGTCCAGACCGTGGCGGAGGTCAGGTCGTCGGACTTCATCGCGACGAGTCCGGCGAACCCGATCACGAAGAACTCACCGATCAGCGTGGATGCACAGAGCGTACGCACGGAGGTCAGCCCCTTCCCAGAAGCAGCCGGGCCTCGCCGACCGTGATCACGGATCCGGTCACCAGCACCCCGGCGCCCGCGTACTCGTCCTCCTCCTCGGCGAGGGTGATCGCCGCCTCCAGCGCGTCGTCCAGCCGGGGTTCGACCTGCACCCGGTCGTTGCCGAAGACCTCGACGGCGACGGCGGCGAGCTCGTCGGCGTCCATCGCGCGTGCGGTGGAGTTCTGGGTGACGACGACCTCGGCGAAGATCGGCTCGAAGGCTTCCAGGAGCCCCCGCACGTCCTTGTCGCCGCTGGCGCCGACCACACCGATCAGCCGGGAGAAGCCGAACGCCTCGGAGAGCCCCTCGGCGGCGGCCAGGGCTCCCGCCGGGTTGTGCGCGGCGTCCAGGACGACGGTCGGGCTGGAGCGGACGACTTCGAGGCGGCCCGGGGAGACCACCGAGGCGAAGGCCTTGCGGACGATGTCGGCGTCGAGCGATCCGGTCTGCTCGGCGCCGATGCCGAAGAACGCCTCGACCGCGCAGAGCGCCACCACGGCGTTGCGCGCCTGATGGGCGCCGTACAGCGGAAGGAAGACGTTGTCGTACTCGCCGCCGAGGCCGCGCAGCGTCAGCAGCTGGCCGCCGACCGCGATCTCCCGGGAGGCGACGCCGAACTCCATGCCCTCGCGGGCCACGGTGGCATCGACCTCGACCGCCTTCTTGAGCATCACCTGGGCGGCGTCGACGGGCTGCTGGGCCAGGATGACCGTCGCGCCCTGCTTGATGATCCCGGACTTCTCGACCGCGATCTCGCCCGGGGTGGAACCCAGCCGGTCCGTGTGGTCGAGCGAGATGGGGGTGACGACGGCGACCGAGGAGTCGATCACGTTGGTCGCGTCCCAGGCACCGCCCATGCCGACCTCGACGACGGCGACGTCGACCGGCGCGTCGGCGAAGGCCGCATAGGCCATGCCGGTGAGCACCTCGAAGAAGGAGAGCCGGTAGGGCTGCTGCGCGTCGACCATCTCGACGTACGGCTTGATGTCCTGGTAGGTCTCGATGAACCGCTCGGGGTCCATCGGGGAGCCGTCCAGGCTGATCCGCTCGGTGATCGACTGGACGTGCGGCGAGGTGTAGCGGCCGGTCCGCAGGTCGAAGGCGCCGAGCAGGGCCTCGATCATGCGGGCGGTGCTCGTCTTGCCGTTGGTCCCCGTGATGTGGATGGAGGGGTACGCGTGCTGCGGGTCGCCGAGCACGTCCATCAGCGCGGCGATGCGCGTCACGGACGGCTCCAGCTTGGTCTCGCCCCAGCGCCCGGCGAGCTCCTGCTCCACCGCGCGCAGCGCCTTGTCCACCTCGGGGTCGGCGGGGCGGGCTGGGACGTCGTCGCCCTGGGGAGGTCCGGAGGCGGCGCGCAGCGTACGGCTCCCGGCCTCGATCACCGCCAGGTCGGGGTCGCGCTGGGTCGCTTCGTCGACGATCTCCGCGAAGGTCTCGTCGGAGTCGGACGCGTCGTGCCGGTCGGAAGGGCGGGGCTCACTCACGGGGCCCAGTCTACGGACCGGCACGGACATCGCGCGCAGCGCCCGGCGTCGGTGATACGGGGAAGCCCCCGGCCCCCTCGCGCGTGCGAGGGGGCCGGGGGCTTCAGCGGTCTCAGCTCTGCGGCAGGGCCGCGAGCTGGCCGGCGATCCGCTCGATGTCGGCCTCGGCCTTGGCGAGCCGGCCGCGGATCTTGTCGACCACGTTGTCGGGAGCCTTGGCCAGGAACGCCTCGTTGCCGAGCTTGCCGGTGGCCTGCGCCTTCTCCTTCTGCGCCGCCTCCAGGTCCTTCGTCAGGCGCTTGCGCTCGGCGTCGAGGTCGATCGTGCCGGACAGGTCGAGCGCGACCGTGGCGCCCGCGACCGGCAGCGACGCGGTGGCGTGGAAGCCGTCGCCGGCCGGCTGGAGCCGCGCGAGCTGGCGGATGGCCGCCTCGTGCGGGGCGAGCGCGGTCCCGGTCAGGTCGAGCTCGGCGGGGACCTTCTGGCCGGGCTGGAGCCCCTGGTCGTTGCGGAAGCGGCGGACCTCGGTGACGACCTGCTGGACGAGCTCGATCTCCTTCTCGGCCGCGTCGTCACGGAAGCCCGAGTCGGTCGGCCAGTCGGCGATGACGACGGACTCGCGACCGGTGAGCGCGGTCCAGAGGGTCTCCGTGACGAACGGGACGACCGGGTGCAGCAGTCGCAGCATCACGTCGAGGACCTCGCCCAGAACCCGGCCCGAGACCTCGGCCGGGCGGCCGCCGCCGAAGAACGTGGTCTTGGAGAGCTCGACGTACCAGTCGAAGACCTCGTCCCAGGCGAAGTGCCGGAGCGACTCGCTGAGCTTGGAGAACTGGTAGTCGTCGTAGAACGCGTCGACTTCGGCGACCGTCTTGTTGAGGCGGGACAGGATCCAGCGGTCGGTCACCGACATCTCGTCGGCGGACGGCAGTTCGCCCTCGATCGTCGCGCCGTTCATCAGGGCGAAGCGGGTGGCGTTCCAGATCTTGTTGGAGAACTTGGCGGAACCCTGGACCCACTCCTCGCCGATCGGGACGTCGGTGCCGGGGTTGGCACCGCGCGCGAGGGTGAAACGGAGCGCGTCCGAGCCGTACTTGTCCATCCAGTCCAGCGGGTTGACCACGTTGCCGAAGGACTTCGACATCTTCTTGCCGTGCTCGTCGCGGACCATGCCGTGCAGGACGATCGTCTCGAACGGCGGGACGCCGTCGTTGACGTACAGGCCGAACATCATCATCCGGGCGACCCAGAAGAAGAGGATGTCGTAGCCGGTGACCAGGACGGAGTTCGGGTAGAACTTCGCGAGGCTGTCGGTCTGTTCGGGCCAGCCGAGCGTGGAGAACGGCCACAGGCCGGAGGAGAACCAGGTGTCCAGGACATCACTGTCCTGGGTCCAGCCCTCGCCGGTGGGCGTCTCGTCGTCGGGTCCGACGCAGACGACCTCGCCGTTCGGGCCGTACCAGACGGGGATGCGGTGGCCCCACCAGAGCTGGCGCGAGATGCACCAGTCGTGGAGGTTGTCGACCCAGTCGAAGTACCGCTTCTCCATCTCCTGCGGGTGGATCTTGACCTTGCCGTCGCGGACGGCGTCACCGGCCGCCTGGGCGAGCGGGGCGACCTTGACCCACCACTGGAGGGAGAGGCGCGGCTCGATGGTGGTCTTGCAGCGCGAGCAATGGCCGACGGAGTGGACGTACGGCCGCTTCTCGGCGACGATCCGGCCCTCGGCGCGCAGGGCGGCGACGATGGCGGAGCGGGCCTCCAGACGGTCCAGGCCCTGGAAGGGGCCGGGGGCCGTGATGACGGCGCGCTCGTCGAGGACCGTGAGGAACGGCAGGTCGTGGCGCTTGCCGATCTCGAAGTCGTTCGGGTCGTGCGCCGGGGTCACCTTGACGGCGCCGGTGCCGAACTCGGGGTCGACGTGGTGGTCGGCGACGACCGGGATCGTACGGTCGGTCAGCGGCAGCTTGATCTGCTTGCCGACCAGGTGCTTGTAGCGCTCGTCGTCGGGGTGGACGGCGACCGCGGTGTCACCGAGCATCGTCTCGGCGCGGGTGGTGGCGACGACGATGGTCGCGTCGCCCTCGCCGTACTGCATGGAGACGAGCTCGCCGTCGTCCTCCTGGTACTCGACCTCGATGTCCGAGATCGCGGTGAGGCAGCGCGGGCACCAGTTGATGATGCGCTCGGCGCGGTAGATCAGCTCGTCGTCGTACATCTGCTTGAAGACGGTCTGGACGGCCTTGGACAGGCCCTCGTCCATGGTGAAGCGCTCACGGGACCAGGCGACGCCCTCGCCGAGGCGGCGCATCTGTCCGGAGATCTGGCCGCCGGACTCGTTCTTCCACTGCCAGACGCGCTCGACGAAGGCCTCGCGGCCCAGGTCGTGGCGGGACTTGCCCTCCTTGCCGAGCTCGCGCTCGACGACGTTCTGGGTGGCGATGCCGGCGTGGTCCATGCCGGGCTGGTAGAGCGCCTCGAAGCCCTGCATGCGCTTGCGGCGGACGAGGGCGTCGATGAGCGTGTGCTCGAAGGCGTGCCCCAGGTGCAGGGAGCCGGTGACGTTGGGCGGCGGGATGACGATGGAGTACGGCGGCTTGTCGCTGTTCTCGTCGGCCTCGAAGTAACCGCGTTCTACCCAGCGCTCGTACAGCTTCCCCTCTACATCGGCCGGCGTGTACTGGGTCGGCAGTTCGGGGGTGCTGGCTGGCTGCTGCGCTGGGTTCTCGGTCACGCCCCACAGTTTAGGGCCGTCACAAGCGTGCACTGAAACCGGTTTGTTCAGTAACGGTCCGCCTCCCGGTGCCCCACGCCCGCGGACCGTCCGTCAGGATGTTCGGAACGCATAAGAACTCATGAGCATCACGAACAGGGGACTCCGCAGATGAGCTACAACCAGCCGGGCCCGTACGGTGGCCAGCCGCCGCAGGGCCAGCCCGGACCGTACGGCGGCCCCCCGCAGGGCCAGCCGGGGCCGTACGGCCAGCCGCCGCAGGGCCAGCCCGGTTACGGCTACCCGCAGCAGGCTCCCCAGGGCGTCCCGCCCCAGCAGCAGCCCCCGCAGCCGGGCTACGGCTACCCTCAGGCCCAGCAGCCCGGCCCGTACGGCCAGCAGCCCCCCACTCCCCCGTACGGCGGCCAGCCGGCCTACGGCCAGCAGCCGGGATTCCCGCCGGCCCAGCCGCCGAAGAAGAAGACCGGCCTGATCGTGGGCGGCGTCATCGTCGCGCTCGCGGTGATCGGCGGCGGGGTGTACTTCCTGACGTCGGGCGGCGCCAGCAACAGCGATGTCGCGGACTCCACGAAGGGGTACAAGCTGACGCCGCCGAGCGCGGTGGACTCGTACAAGTCCAGCTCGGGCGCCAAATCCGTCAGCCCGCTGACCGGCGCCGAGAAGACCAAGATCGAGACCTCGGGGGTCAAGAACCCCAGCAAGACCACCGCCAACTACCAGGGGGGCTCGGAGAAGGACCTGAGCATGAAGGTCCTCAGCTTCCAGGGCTACTGGGGTGACGTCAGCGACCCGGCCTCGGTGATCAACCACTCGTTCGACGAGGCCAAGGCCAACATGGCGAAGGAGGACGACAAGACCACGGCCGAGCTGGTCGGTTCTCCCAAGGACGTCACGCCGGCCGGGTTCAAGGGCGCGCTGATGCGGTGCCAGAACCTGAAGATGGACAACCCCGAAGGCGACGGAAGCGTCGACAAGGGGCCGAAGTCCCTGGAGATGCCCATCTGCATCTGGGCGGACTACAGCACCGTCGGCATCGTCACCGGCCTCGACATGGGCCTGGCCATGACCAACAAGGCCATGTCGCAGGACGATGTCGCGGCCCTCGCCGCCAAGCTCTACAACACCTCCCGCACCAAGATCTGACCCACGCCACGCGAAGGGGCGCCCGGCCATTGGCCGGGCGCCCCTTCGCGTGGAGACCGAACGAACCGCTACGCGGACTTCTCGTGCCGCCCGTCGTCGCCCTTGCCGATCGTCCGCGGCTCGCGCGGGACCAGGGTCGGGTTGACGTTGTTGCGGACCACGTCCGCGGTGATGACGACGCGGGCGACGTCCTTGCGGGACGGCACTTCGTACATCACCGACTGGAGGACCTCCTCCATGATCGCGCGCAGGCCGCGCGCGCCGGTCTGGCGCAGGATCGCCTGGTCGGCGATGGCCTCCAGCGCCTCGCGCTCGAAGTCCAGCTCCACGCCGTCGAGTTCGAACAGCCGCTGGTACTGCTTCACCAGTGCGTTGCGCGGCTCGATGAGGATCTGGAGCAGCGCCTCGCGGTCCAGGTTGTGGACCGAGGTCAGGACGGGCAGACGGCCGATGAACTCGGGGATCATCCCGAACTTCACCAGGTCCTCCGGCATGACCTCCTGGAACTGGTCGCTCGCCTGGATCTCCCGCTTGGAGCGGATCGTGGCGCCGAAGCCGATGCCCTTGGCGCCGGCCCGGGACTCGATGATCTTCTCCAGGCCGGAGAACGCGCCGCCCACGATGAACAGCACGTTCGTCGTGTCGATCTGGATGAACTCCTGGTGCGGGTGCTTCCGTCCGCCCTGCGGCGGCACGGAGGCGGTGGTGCCCTCCAGGATCTTCAGCAGGGCCTGCTGGACGCCCTCGCCGGAGACGTCACGGGTGATCGACGGGTTCTCGCTCTTGCGGGCGACCTTGTCGATCTCGTCGATGTAGATGATCCCGGTCTCGGCCTTCTTGACGTCGTAGTCCGCGGCCTGGATCAGCTTGAGCAGGATGTTCTCGACGTCCTCGCCGACATAGCCGGCCTCCGTCAGCGCCGTCGCGTCCGCGATGGCGAACGGGACGTTGAGCATGCGGGCCAGCGTCTGCGCGAGGAGCGTCTTGCCCGAGCCCGTGGGGCCGAGCAGCAGGATGTTGGACTTCGCGAGTTCGATCGCGTCGTCGCGGTTCCCCCCGCCGTTCTCCCCGGCCTGGACCCGCTTGTAGTGGTTGTACACCGCGACGGAGAGCGCCTTCTTGGCGGGCTCCTGTCCGACGACGTACCCCTCGAGGAACTCGTAGATCTCGCGGGGCTTGGGAAGTTCTTCCCAGCGGACCTCGCTCGTCTCCGCGAGCTCCTCCTCGATGATCTCGTTGCAGAGATCGATGCACTCGTCGCAGATGTACACACCGGGTCCTGCGATGAGCTTCTTCACCTGCTTCTGGCTCTTTCCGCAGAACGAGCACTTGAGCAGGTCGCCGCCATCACCGATGCGTGCCACGAGGTGCTTCCCCTTCGCCTGGGAGACGCCTGGTTCAGCGGCTCCTGGTGCCTCTATCCGACGGTACCTTGCCTGGCCCCCCGTTCGGGCCCCCCTTGGCACGGTTCACACGGCCGGGGCCGGGTGACCCTGCCGTACCAAGGGGTAAAGACCGACGTCAGGCGGCCGCTCCGGCCGCGCTCTTACGGGTCGCAACGATCTGGTCGACCAGGCCGTAGGCCAGGGCGTCCTCGGCCGTCAGGATCTTGTCGCGCTCGATGTCGTCGCGGATCTTCTCGATCGGCGTGGTGGAGTGCTTGGCGAGCAGCTCCTCCAGCTGGGCCCGCATGCGCAGGATCTCGTTGGCCGCGATCTCCAGGTCGGAGAGCTGCTCCCGGCCGGTCTGCGAGGACGGCTGGTGGATCAGGACGCGCGCGTTCGGCAGTGCCAGGCGCTTGCCCGGCGTTCCCGCGGCGAGCAGCACCGCGGCGGCGGAGGCCGCCTGGCCCATGCAGACCGTCTGGATGTCCGGCTTCACGAACTGCATCGTGTCGTAGATCGCGGTGAGCGCGGTGAACGAGCCGCCGGGGCTGTTGATGTAGATCGAGATGTCCCGGTCCGGGTCCATCGACTCCAGGCACAGCAGCTGCGCCATGACGTCGTTGGCGGACGCGTCGTCGATCTGCACGCCGAGGAAGATCACGCGCTCCTCGAAGAGCTTCGCGTACGGGTCGTACTCGCGCACGCCCTGCGAGGTGCGCTCCACGAAGCGCGGGACGATGTAGCGGTTGTCCACCTGCGGGCCGGTGTAGAGGCCGCTCGCGGAGGCGCCGGGGAAGTTGTTCATGTGGGTGTTCACCATCCTGGTGGCGTTCTGTGGCTGGGTGTCTCGGCGTACGAGAGAAAGCGGTGCGGTGCGGCGCGATCCGGTGCTGACCGGGTCAGGCGCCGGTGCCGCCGCCGCCCGGAACGCCCGATGCGACCGTGATGATCTCGTCGATGAGGCCGTACTCCTTGGCCTCCTCCGCGGTGTACCAGCGGTCGCGGTCGCCGTCGCGGATGATCGTCTCGACGGTCTGGCCGGAGTGGCGGGCGGTGATCTCCGCCATCCGCTGCTTGGTGCGCAGCAGGTACTGGGCCTGGATCTTGATGTCCGAGGCCGTACCGCCGATACCGGCCGAACCCTGGTGCATGAGGATGTCGGTGTTCGGGAGCGCGAAGCGCTTGCCGGCAGCACCGCCGGTGAGCAGGAACTGACCCATCGAGGCCGCCATGCCCATACCGATGGTGACGACGTCGTTCGGGATGTACTGCATGGTGTCGTAGACCGCCATGCCGGCCGTCACCGAGCCACCGGGGCTGTTGATGTAGAGGTAGATGTCCTTGTCCGGCTCGGCGGCAAGGAGAAGCAGCTGTGCGGTGATCTTGTTGGCGATGTCATCGTCGACCTGCTGACCGAGGAAGATGATGCGTTCGCCGAGCAGTCGGCTGTAGACCTGGTCACCGAGGCCTCCACCGAGGGACGGCTCTCCGGCGGCGTAGGGCATCAGATTCGTCACGTATCCACCTGCTCGTCTCTGACGGCTCCGGCCGTCTCAGCGTCTTCGTACCGGGTGGGCCGGGACTCCCCGACCCTTCCTCTTCATGGACCCTAACGCGCAGGTGGGACAACGCCATCCCGCTTCCGCAACTGTTCGCTGGGAGCGCAAGGTCCGCAGTCCGCACAAGGGTTGTGGGGGCGTCCGCCGATACGACGACGGGCTCCGGACGCGCGTGGCGTCCGGAGCCCGTCGTGCGGGTTCAGCGCGAGGCTCAGGCCTCGGTCTTCTCCTCGGCGGCGTCGGTGCCCTCGGCGGCCTCGGCCGTCTCGGTGGCCTCGTCCGCCTCCTCGTCGTCCTCCAGCTCGACGACCTCACCCTTGGTGTCGACGACCTTGGCGGCCTCGACGACCACGGCCAGCGCCTTGCCGCGGGCGACCTCGCCGACGAGCATCGGGACCTGGCCGCCCTCGACGACGGCCTGGGCGAACTGGTCCGGGCTCATGCCGGAGGAAGCGGCACGCCGCATGAGGTGCTCGGTGAGCTCCTCCTGGTTGACGTTCAGCTTCTCCTTGTTGACGAGCTCGTCAAGGATGAACTGGGTCTTGATGCCCTTGACGGCCTGCTCGGACGTCTCCGCCTCGAACTCCTCGAGGGTCTTGCCCTGGATCTCCAGGTACTTCTCGAGGTCGAGACCCATCTGGCCGAGCTGGTGGTGCTCCAGGTTGTGCTTGCGGGTCTGGACCTCGTCCGCGAGCAGCTTTTCCGGGATCGGGACCTCGGCGAGCTTCAGCAGCTCCTCGAGGACGCGCTCCTGGGCCTGGGTGGCCTGCTCGTACTGCTTGGTGTCCTCCAGGCGCTTGCGGCTGTCCGCCTTCAGCTCGTCCAGCGTGTCGAACTCGCTGGCCATCTGGGCGAACTCGTCGTCCAGCTCGGGGAGCTCACGGGCGGCGACGGCGGTGACCTTGACGGTGACCTCGGCGTCCTTGCCCTCGGCGGAGCCGCCCTTCAGCTGGGAGGTGAAGGTGGCCTCGCCACCCGCCTCCAGGCCGGTGACGGCGTCGTCGATGCCTTCGAGGAGCTCGCCGGAACCGATGGTGTACGAGACACCCTCGGCCACGCCGTCCTCGAGGACCTCGCCCTCGACCTTGGCCTGCAGGTCGATCGTCACGACGTCGCCCTCGGCGGCGGCGCGCTCGACCGGGTTGGTCGAGGCGAAGCGCTCGCGCAGCTGCTCCACGGCCTTCTCGACGTCCTCGTCGCTGACCTCGATCGCGTCGACGGTGACCTCGATGCCGGAGTAGTCCGGGATCTCGATCTCGGGGCGTACGTCAACCTCGGCGGTGAAGGACAGCAGCTCGCCGTCCTTCAGCTCCTTGATGTCGACCTCCGGCTGGCCGAGGACGTTGAGCTCTCCCTCGTTGACGGCCTCGGTGTAGAACTTCGGGAGGGCGTCGTTGACGGCCTCCTCCAGCACTGCGCCACGGCCGAACCGCTGGTCGATGACCCGGTTGGGGATCTTGCCCTTGCGGAACCCCTTCACCGTGACCTGCTGGTTGATCTTCTTGTACGCCGCGTCGAGGCTGTCCTTGAGCTCCTCGAAGGGCACCTCAATGCTGAGCCGAACCCGGGTCGGGTTCAGGGTCTCCACGGCGCTCTTCACGGTTCGGTCTCCTTGGTGGCTGACTTCTTGGGGTTCTGCTCCACCGCACAGGAGGCGGCTTCGCGGACCGAGCCCGGTACATCAGACACACGGGCACGCATTTTGCATAGTAACGGCAAGGGGGAGAACTCCCACAATGCGATCTTGCCGGTGGTCGGGGTGGCCGGATTCGAACCGACGACCTTCCGCTCCCAAAGCGGACGCGCTACCAAGCTGCGCCACACCCCGTCGGTGCGACACGTAGGGTACATGCCGGCAGGCGGTGAGGTGGGCGCTTTACGCGGGCCCTCGCCGGACTCGGCGGCGCGCTCCGCCATCAGGTGTGCGGGCAGCCCCCGCGACCCGCTACGATGCTTCTCGTGCCGCGGTCCCGGTGACCTGCGTGCGCTGCATGCGGGCGTAGCTCAATGGTAGAGCCCTAGTCTTCCAAACTAGCTACGCGGGTTCGATTCCCGTCGCCCGCTCCATGCTTCGGGCCCGGCCCGGCGGATCCCCTCGGGGATGTCCGCCGGACCGGGCCCTTCGCGTTCCCGGGGCAGGTTGTCCGGAGTGCGTCCCCCGGTGCGGCGCGCCGCACCGGGGCCGGTGGCCTCAGAAGCTGATCTGGTTGATGGTCTCCGCTATCGAGTTCATGAACCTGTTGATCGACGGCGCCATGCCGGTCGATGCCAGGAAGAAGCCGAAGAGCACCGCGACGATCGCGGGTCCGGCCTTGATGGAGCCACCTCGGATCAGGACCACCAGGATGATCGCCAAAAGAAGCACCACGGACAGTGAAATGGCCACGACTGCTCACACCCTCGGTCGGTCCGCCTTGCCGGCCCGGAGGCGTGCGGCCGCGCACTCCTCCGTTCCGTCCATCGTGCCATCAACTCCCCCCTGGTCGCTGCCAGGTGACGAATCGATCTGGCGATATCGCGCCAACTTGCGCCCCCTGCGCCCCCTGTGCGCCCGGCACTCGGCGGTGCCGCACCCCGCTCCGGCCGCGTGATCGCGGGGCCGAGGGCCGCCCCTCGCACCGGCGGGCACTTCCGACGGAAAAGGAATTGCAACGGTGATCGTTTCTGTATCCACACAGTTCATTCACAGCCATTGCCGACGAATCGCCGAAGAGTAATTCACCCCCCTCAACTACCTGCGGATATGCACCATTTAAGGAGGATTAACACGGTCATACCGGACAGAATTTGCGGGTTTGGCATTCACTCGGACGGGCACGCGCGAAATCTGTCAGCAGTTTTACGAATGGCAATCGAGGCGTCTAGGGTGCTTGAAATGTTCCACGCTCCGAACGCATTCCAGAGGCCCACCCTCCCACCGGCGAGCCGGGAGTCGGAGCCCAGACACCACGCACCGGCGGCGACGGACGGCGGACCCGCACCGGCCTCGGGGCGGTCCGCCCAGGCGCCCGCGGCGAAGAGGCGCGACGCCTATTTCGACAATGCCAAGTTCCTGGCCATCGTGCTGGTCGCGGTGGCTCACTCGTGGGTGCCGGTCATGGACGGGAGCAGGGCCGCACGGGCGCTGTACATGGTGACGTACACCTTCCACATGCCGGCCTTCATCCTCATCTCCGGCTATTTCTCACGCTCGTTCGACATGAGCCCGGCCAAGGTGAAGCGCCTGATCACGGGCGTCGCCGTGCCGTACGTGGTGTTCGAGACGGCCTACTCGCTGTTCCGGCGGTACGCGGACGACCCCACCGCCGCGATCAGTCTCACCGACCCCTGGTACCTCACCTGGTTCCTGGCCGCCCTGTTCGTCTGGCGGCTCACCACACCGCTGTGGCGCACCCTGCGCCACCCTCTGGCGGTCTCGCTCGTCATCGCCTGCCTCGCCTCGCTCGCACCCGGCATCGGCGACGATCTCGATCTGCCGCGCGTCCTGCAGTTCCTGCCGTTCTTCGTTCTGGGGCTCCAACTCACGCCCGAGCACTTCCAGTTGGTCCGTCGCCGCGAGGTGCGGATGCTCGCCCTGCCGCTGTTCGCGGTCGCGGTGGTCTTCGCCTACTGGGCGGCGCCCCGGATGGAACTGGGCTGGTTCCTGCGTGATTCGGCCGCCCAGGACATGGGGAACCCCTGGTGGTCCGGCGTGGTGATGACGCTCGCGCTGTTCGGCTGCGCGACGCTCCTCACCGCCGCGTTCCTGTCCCTGGTCCCCCGGCGCCCCATGTGGTTCACGGTGCTCGGGGCCGGCACGATCTGCGGCTACCTGCTGCACGGATTCCTGGTGAAGGGCGCCGGCTACGCCGGTGTGTTCGACCGGAACGAGTGGATGATCTCGCCGATCGGCCTGGTACTGGTCAGCGTAGTCGCCGCGGCCGGGGTGACGCTGATGTGCACGCCGCCGGTACGACGCGTCCTGCGCTGCGTGACCGAACCGGACATGAACTGGGCCTTCCGGCGGGACGCCGCCAGGCTCTGAGGGCGGGAGCCACGGGGGAGCCCGGCCCGTCGCGGGCCGGGCTCCCCCGTGTTGGCTCAATCCCGTCGTCCGGCGTGCGGCTGCGGGGCGGCGAGGCCGAGCAGTGCCCGTACCAGCGCATACTTCTCGGCCAGCCGGGTACGGGTGGCCGGATCCAGGGCCGCGAGGCGGGCCGGGTCGGCGTTGTGCGCGAGGTCGGCCTCCTTGACCAGCAGGGCGCCGGGCGTGGCCAGGATGCGCCGGGAGTACGCCGCCAGGTCCTCGCCGTCCCGCTTGGTGAGGGCGAGGACCATGTCCTTGACCTGCTGCGGCAGCGCGGCCCCGGCCAGCCACCGCTCCGACAGCGCGTCGTCCTCGACCGCGTCGTGCAGCCAGGCCGCGGCGACCTGTTCGTCACTGCCGCCCCGGGCCCGCACCCCGTCCGCGACGGCGGCGAGGTGCTCGCTGTACGGCCTGCCCGCCTTGTCCCGCTGCGCGGCATGGGCCTCGCGGGCGAGGGCCTCGACCTCGGGCAGGGTCAGCTGTGCTCGTGATGGGGTCATGACCCGACCCTAGGCCGGTCGTGGCCGGCCTGCGGCAGACGGACGTGTTCGCGGGCGCTCCCGATCCACTGCCGTTCCCGACCGGTGGCGTTCCCGATCCGGTGACGGCGCGGCCTGCGTTGACGTGCGTCCGGTTCCACCCGGTTGCGGACGGTTCGGGGTTCAGGACTTGCGGGACAGCAGCAGCAGCGCCCGGTCGTCGTTGACGTCCTTGGCGCAGGCCTCGATGAGGTGCCAGGCCGCGCCCTCGAAGCCCGTGGTGACATAGCGGTCGGCGGCGCCCGTGAGCCGGTCGATGCCCTCCGCGATGTCACGGTCCGAGGCCTCCACCAGTCCGTCGGTGAAGAGCATCAGGACGTCCCCGGGGGCCAGATGGCCCTTGACCGCGTCGAACTCCGCCCCGTCGTACACCCCGAGCAGCGGGCCCTCCGCCGCCTTCTCCTCCCACTGGCCGCTGCCCGCGTGGAGCTGGAGCGCCGGCGGATGGCCCGCCGAGAGGATCTCGTAGTCGCCGGACTCCAGGTCCAGCACCAGATGGATCGAGGTGGCGAAGCCCTCGTCCCAGTCCTGGCGGAGCAGATAGCCGTTGGCCGCGGGCAGGAAGCCGTGCGGCGGCAGCGAACCGAGGAGGCCGCCGAAGGCGCCGGACAGCAGCAGCGCCCGGGAGCCCGCGTCCATGCCCTTGCCCGAGACGTCGGTGAGCACGGCCTCCAGGGTGCGGCCGCCGTTGGTGCGGGCCGCGACGACGAAGTCCCCGGAGAAGGACTGCCCGCCGGCCGGGCGCAGCGACATCTCGCGGTGCCAGCCCTGCGGGAGGCGGGGCAGCGCGCTCTGGACCCGGATGCGTTCGCGCAGGTCGAAGAGCATGGTGCCGCCGCGCCGCCACGGCACGCCGACCCTGGCGCGGAACTGGGCGAGGATCAGCCCCAGGAAGCCGCACGCGGCGACGGTGAGCACGGTGCCGGGGGTCACCCGGCCCGGGCCTTCCTCGTACGGACCGAGCCAGAGGGCTTCCACGATCAGGGCGGCGGCGGCGGTCGCGTACAGACCGAGCAGGCTGGCGGGCCGCAGCAGCAGGCCGCCGGCGACGATCGGCAGGACGAGCACGGTCGGCGAGCACCACAGCGGGTTCAGCAGGGTGCCGCAGGTGATCGCCGGGATGGTCAGCAGCAGACCGGCCAGGGCGATCCAGTCCGAGCCGTCGCCGCGGAAGTAGTCGACCCCGGACCTGCGCAGCGTGGTGCGCACCCGGTGCGCCGATTTCCGCCATCGGGCCGGGTACGTCTCTGCTCCTGCGCGTCGGGCCATTGCGGGGACCTTATCCACCCGGCGGGCTCCGGTGCAGGGGGACCCCTGTCACCGTGCGTGCGAAAACGGCTCGCCCGGCCGTCGAAGCCCTGGTAGGGATGGCCCATGACTACAGAGCTCCGTGTACTGCAACCGTCCGAGTGGGAGAAGTGGTTCTCGTCCCTGGAACTCGCGTTCGGAGGCGACCCGGAGGCTCCCGAACAGCGGGAACTGGACCAGGAGCTCACCGAGTGCGAGCGGTCGATCGGCTTCTGGGACGGCGACGACGTGGTCGCGACGGCGGGGGCGTTCAGCTTCCGGGTGGCCGTGCCCGGCGGGGCGCTGGTGCCGGCGGCCGGGGTCACGATGGTCAGCGTCGCGGCCACGCACCGAAGGCGCGGTCTGCTGACCGCGATGATGCGCCGCCAGCTCGACGACGTACGGGCCCTGGGTGAGCCGATCGCCGTGCTGACGGCGTCGGAACCCGCGATCTACGGCCGGTTCGGGTACGGGGCGGCGAGCCGCCAGATGTCGCTGGCGATCGACACGGACCGGGTACGGCTGAGCGTGCCGGAGGGCACGGACGAGGTCCGACTGCGGTACGCGAAGCAGGACGAGGCGGTCGCCGCGTGCGAGAGCGTGTACGCGCGGCTGGTGGCGGGCCGGCCCGGCACGCCGGCGCACGGCCCGGGCTGGGAGCGCAAGCCGCTGGTCGATCCGGCGAGTTCCCGCCAGGGCGGTTCGGCGCTGCAGTGCCTGCTGGCGGAGCGGGACGGCGAGCTGGTCGGTTACACGAATTACCACATCAAGCCGGAATGGGACAAGGCGGGCCCCAAGGGCCGCGTGGTGGTGAGCGATCTGGCGGCTCTGGACCCCGCGGCGTACGCGGCGCTCTGGCGGTTCCTGTTCGGGATCGACCTGACGTCGACGGTCGAGGCCCGGAACCGGCCGGCGGACGACGCGGTGCTGCACCTGGTGTCGGACCCGCGGCGCTGCGACATCCGGCTGCGGGACTCGCTGTACGTGCGGCTGGTGGACGTGGGCGCCGCGCTGGAGGCGCGGACCTACCGGGGGCCGCTGGACGTGGTGTTCGAGGTCGAGGACGCCTTCTGCCCCTGGAACGCCGGGCGTTGGCGGCTGACCGCGGACGCGAAGGGTGGCGCGTCGTGCAAGCGCACCGGGGACGCGGCCGACCTGGCTTTGTCGGTACGGGAGTTGGGGTCGGCGTACCTGGGCGGGGAGGCGCTGGGCGCGCTGGCCCTGGCCGGGCGGGTGAGGGAGCTGCGGCCGGGGGCGGTGGCGGAGGTGTCGTCGGCGTTCCTCTCCGACGTGGCGCCGTGGTTGCCGCGGGGGTTCTAGGGCGTGTTTCGTCCGGCGGCGGAGTCCGCTCCTCCCTCGCCGGGCGGGCCCGGAACGGCTGCTCGCGGCCTCGAAGCGGACGCCTGGGACACGCGTGCGGGCCCGTCCGGCGAGGGAGGCCGGCGCCGCCGGAAGCCGCAGCCGCTACGCGGACTGGCAGTCCGGGCACCAGAACAGGTTGCGGGCGGCCAGGTCCGCCGTGCGGATCTCCGTGCCGCAGATGTGGCAGGACTGGCGTGCGCGCCGGTAGACGTAGACCTCTCCGCCGTGGTCGTCCACGCGCGGCGGGCGGCCCATCGCCTCGGGCAGGTGCTCGGGGCGCACGGTGTCGATGCGGTTGTTCCGTACGCCCTCACGCATCAGCGCGCCCAGGTCCGTCCAGATCGCGTCCCACTCGCGGCGGGTGAGGTCCTTGCCGGCCCGGTACGGGTCGATGCCGTGCCGGAACAGCACCTCGGCGCGGTACACGTTGCCGACGCCCGCGACGACCTTCTGGTCCATGAGGAGGGCGGCCACGGTGATCCGGCTGCGGGAGATCCGCTGCCAGGCCCGTTCGCCGTCGTCGCCGGGGCGCAGCGGGTCGGGGCCGAGGCGGTCGTGTATCGCGCGCTTCTCGGCGTCGGTGATCAGGGCGCAGGTGGTGGGGCCGCGCAGATCCGCGTGGTGCGCGTCGCTCACGAGGCGCAGCCGGACGGTGTCGGTGGGCGGCGGCGCCGGGACCGTACCGAATCCGAGCTTGCCGAACAGGCCGAGGTGGATGTGGACCCAGCCGGTGTCCTCGAAGCCGAGGAAGAGGTGTTTGCCGTGGGCGTCGGCCCCGTCCAGCACGCGGCCGTCGAGCAGGGCGGCGCTGTCGGAGAACTTCCCCTGCGGGCTGCTCACCCGCACCGGCCGCCCGGCGAACCGGTCCCGGTGGTCGTCCGCGAGGCGGTGGATGGTGTGTCCCTCGGGCACGGCTGGGGTTCTCCTCGGTGAGGCGGTGCGGACATGGCTGTGCCGCCGGGGGTACCGGCGGCACGGTGACGGTGGGGGCTGGTCAGCCCTGCTGCGGGTGGTGGGCCGGGATCGGGGGGAGCTCGCCGGTGTTCTCGTACGCGGTGAGCATTTCGATGCGGCGGGTGTGCCGCTCCTCGCCCGAGTACGGGGTCGTCAGGAAGATCTCGACGAACTTGGTGGACTCCTCGGCCGTGTGCATCCGGCCGCCGATGGCGATCACGTTGGCGTCGTTGTGCTCGCGGCCCAGGGCGGCGGTCTGCTCGCTCCAGGCGAGTGCGGCGCGGACGCCCTTGACCTTGTTGGCGGCCATCTGCTCGCCGTTGCCGGAGCCACCGATCACGATGCCCAGGCTGTCCGGGTCCGCGGCCGTCTTCTCAGCGGCGCGGAGGCAGAACGGCGGGTAGTCGTCCTGGGCGTCGTAGAGGTGAGGACCGCAGTCGACGACTTCGTGGCCCTGTGCCTTGAGCCACTCGACGAGGTGGTTCTTGAGTTCGTAACCGGCATGGTCGGATCCGAGGTACACGCGCATGGGAGGAGTGTGGCACGTGCGGCCCGGGGTAGCCGACGACGGGGTGCGGCGTGCCCCTGATGTGCGGGCCTTGTGTGGGCAACGCCACTGAGGCAACGATCCGGTCAACTAATCGGAGTAAAGGGTTCCGCTTTCGGGGTTCGCCGGGCTTCAATGCATCGCTTGCCGCTCCACCACCGTGGGGCGGCCGGGCACGCAACCGAGTGATCCGAAACGTAAGGATTCGATCCATGACGTCGCAGACGACTCTGGCAGGGCCGGGCCACCAGCCCGACGGGCCGGACCGTTCGGGCCGGACGGAGACCCAGGACGGGCTCCAGGCCGGTCTCAAGAACCGTCACCTCTCCATGATCGCGATCGGCGGTGTCATCGGCGCGGGCCTGTTCGTGGGTTCGGGCGCCGGCATCGCCGCCGCCGGACCGGCCATCCTGCTGTCGTACGCACTGGTCGGCCTGATGGTCGTCTTCGTGATGCGGATGCTCGGCGAGATGGCGGCCGCCCGCCCCGCCTCGGGCTCCTTCTCCGCCTACGCCGACCAGGCCCTGGGCCGCTGGGCCGGTTTCTCGATCGGCTGGCTGTACTGGTTCTTCTGGGTCGTGGTGCTCGCCGTCGAGGCCACGGCGGGTGCCAAGATCCTGGAGAGCTGGGTGCCGGGCGTGCCGCAGTGGGGCTGGGCCCTGATCGTGATGCTGGTGCTGACCGCGACGAACCTGGTGTCCGTCGGTTCGTACGGCGAGTTCGAGTTCTGGTTCGCCGGGATCAAGGTGGTGGCGATCGGCGCGTTCGTCGTCGTCGGCCTGCTCGCCGTCTTCGGGGTGCTGCCGGGAACGGACCACGAGGGATCCGGCCTGGCCCACCTCACCGACACCGGCGGCTTCTTCCCGGAGGGCCCCGGCGCCATCCTCACCGGCGTGCTGATGGTCGTGTTCTCCTTCATGGGCAGCGAGATCGTGACCCTGGCGGCCGGCGAGTCCGAGAACCCGCAGCGGGCGGTCCAGAAGGCCACCAACAGCGTCATCTGGCGGATCGCCGTCTTCTACCTGGGCTCGATCTTCGTCGTCCTGACCCTGCTGCCGTGGAACGACCCGTCGATCCTCGAAAAGGGCAGCTACGTCGCGGCGCTCGACGTCATCGGCATCCCGCACGCCGGCCAGGTGATGGACGTCATCGTGCTGACGGCCGTGCTGTCCTGCCTGAACTCCGGCCTGTACACGGCCTCCCGCATGGCGTTCTCGCTCGGCGGCCGCGGTGACGCCCCCAAGGCGTTCGCCCGGACCAACAAGCGGGGCGTGCCGCAGGCGGCGATCCTCTCCTCCGTCGTCTTCGGCTTCGTCGCCGTCTTCTTCAACTACCAGTGGCCCGACACCGTCTTCGCGTTCCTGCTGAACTCCTCCGGCGCGGTCGCACTCTTCGTCTGGCTGGTCATCTGCTTCACCCAGCTGCGGATGCGCGGCATCATCCTGCGCGAGTCGCCCGAGAAGCTGGTCGTACGGATGTGGCTCTTCCCGTACCTGACCTGGGCGACCATCGCGATGATCTCGTTCGTGCTCGTCTACATGCTCACCGACGACGCCGGGCGCGAGCAGGTGCTGCTCTCGCTGCTGGTCGCGGTGCTGGTGGTGGCCGTGTCGCTGGTCCGCGAGGCGCGCAGGCGCCGGAGCGGTGAGCCGGCGGCCGTGCGCGGGGAGAAGTGACCGCCCCCTGCCGGGAGAACGTGAAGTGATCACCCATACCTGACGCTCCTTGTCAGGTATACCGGGGAGGCTCTCCGTCGTCAGCGCATCGAGCGAACGACTGGAGAGCCTCCGCCATGACTGCCGCCCCCACCGGTTTCCAGACCGGCTTCGCGATCCGCCCGGACCTCGTGGTCGAGGCCACCGGGCCCGAGGACGTACGCACCGCCGTCGCCCGGGCGGCCGGGGACGGGCTCCGGGTGGGCGTCCACGCCACCGGTCACGGCCTGGCCGGGCCCGTCGAGGGCGGAGTCCTGATCAGCACCCGGGCGATGGACTCGGTCCTGGTCGACCCGGCGCGCCGCACCGCCCGGATCGGTGCGGGCGTCACCTGGGGCCGGGTGATCGAGGCCGCGGCCCCGCACGGGCTCGCGCCGCTGAACGGCTCCTCCCCCGGCGTCGGCGCCGTCTCGTACACGCTCGGCGGCGGTCTCGGCGTGCTGGCCCGGGAGTTCGGCTACGCCGCCGACCTGGTCCGCTCCCTCGACGTGGTGACGGGGGACGGGGTCCTGCGCCATGTCACCGCCGAGGACGAGCCGGAGCTGTTCTGGGGGCTGCGCGGCGGCGGACACCGCCTGGGCGTGGTGACCGGGCTGGAGACCGCGCTGGTGCCGGTGGCCCGGCTGTACGGCGGCTCGATCGCCTTCGACGGGGACGGGGAGGCCGGTGCGCAGGTGATCCGGCGCTACCTGGAATGGACCCGGACCCTGCCCGCTTCACTGACCTCCTCGGTCGCCGCGCTGGTGTACCCGGACCTCCCCCAGCTGCCGCCGGAGCTGCGCGGCCGGTACGCGATCTCGGTGCGGGTCGCGTACACCGGCTCGACGGCCGAGGGCGAACGCCTGGTCGCACCACTGCGGGCGATCGGCCCCGCACTGGCGGACTCGCTGCGGGAGATGCCGTACACCGACAGCCACACCATCCACAGCGATCCCCCCTTCCCGCACGCCTACTACGGGGACGGGCTGGTGCTGAACGGGATCGACGCGGACCGGGCGGCGCGGGTGCTGGAACTGACCGGGCGTAAGGCGCCGATGATGACCGTGGTGCAGCTCAACCACCTGGGCGGCGCCCTGGCCCAGGCACCGGACCCCGGCAGCGCGGTGCCGTACCGGGACGCCGGTTTCCTGCTGCGTCTGCTGTCGCCGCTCAACGGTACGGACGTGGCGTCGGTCCGGGCGCTGTACGAGGAGGTGGCCGCGGTCCTGGGGCCGCTGGTCGCCGGCCGGTCGCTGAACTTCTCCTTCGGCGGCGGGGACCGCACCGAGGGCTTCCACGGCCCCGGGACGCGGAAGAGGCTCGCCGGTCTGGTGTCGCGCTACGACCCGGCGAGCCTCTTCGGAGGTGCTTACGGAAGCGGTGGCGTCAGCCGCGACGTCCGATGAGCTTCCAGGACGCCGGCAGCGCGCCCATGGCGAGCGCCGCCTTCAGCGCGTCGCCGAGCAGGAACGGCGTCAGGCCGGCCGCGATCGCGGCGCTCGCCGACATGCCGGTGGACAGCGCCAGGTAGGGCACGCCGACCGCGTAGATGATCGCCGAGCCGAGCACCATCGTGCCCGCGGTGCGCAGCACGGAGCGGTCGCCGCCCCGGCGGGCCAGACCGCCCACGACCGTGGCCGCGAGCAGCATGCCGAGCACATAGCCGAAGGACGCGCCGCCCGCGCCGGAGCTGCCGGCCGAGAACCACGGCATGCCGGCCATGCCGACGAGCGCGTACACGGCGAGCGAGAGGAAGCCGCGGCGCGCGCCGAGCGCGGTGCCGACGAGGAGCGCGGCGAAGGTCTGGCCGGTGACGGGGACCGGGGAACCGGGGACCGGGACGGCGATCTGGGCCGCTATGCCGGTCAGCGCCGCCCCGCCGAGCACCAGGGCGGTGTCCACGGCGTAGCGGTGCCGGACGGCGGGCAGCAGGTCGGCGAGGACCGCTCCGGTACGGACGGGGGCGGCAGCAGTGCTCATCAGGACTCCGCGGGGTGAGGGCAGGTGGGGACAGACTGAGGCTGACGTTAGCCGACGGAGTGTGGCTGGATCACCATCAGCGGTCCACAAAGGGGCGGTTGAGGGATTGGTGGGGTTCGCACAACTGTCGGCATGCAATCACGCCGGGGCGTGATGCTCGTCACTGAGGTGGGAGCGGATACCGCAGCCGTCGACCGGGAAGGCGCTGCGTGTCCGGACTGTGAATTCCCTCTAAAACGAGGGCGCGTGGCCGTACCCGGCCCCGCGCGGCCGGGTGTGCGCGGCGTGTGAGCCTGGTGACCGTATAGCGGACAGTCGTTCCCGGTGACCGGCGCGCGTGTTCAGACTGGGTACACGTTCCCGTCTCACCGGGCACACCTCCCCCGTCTCACCGACCGAACAGAGCTCGTCATGCCTCGGACCTCCGCGCCTCCCCCCACAGGCTCCCCGGCCGCCGCCTCCGGCACCGGAAGCGACTCGGCCCTCACCCGCGGTCTCAAGCAGCGCCACCTGTCGATGATCGCCCTCGGCGGGGTCATCGGCGCCGGGCTGTTCGTCGGCTCCGGCGCGGGCATCGCCGCCGCCGGGCCCTCCATCGTCATCGCGTACGCGGTCTCCGGGCTCCTGGTCATGCTCGTGATGCGCATGCTCGGCGAGATGTCTGCGGCCAACCCTGCCTCCGGTTCGTTCTCCGTGCACGCCGAGCGGGCCATCGGACCGTGGGCGGGATTCACGGCGGGCTGGGCGTTCTGGGTGCTGCTCTGTGTCGCCGTCGGGCTGGAGGGCATCGGCGCCGCGCAGATCGTCGGGGGCTGGCTCCCCGGCACGCCGGAGTGGGCCTGGGTGGCGCTGTTCATGGTGGTGTTCCTGGGGACGAACCTGGCCTCGGTGACGAAGTTCGGGGAGTTCGAGTTCTGGTTCGCGGCGCTCAAGGTCGCCGCGATCACGCTGTTCCTGGTGCTGGGAGTGCTGGCGATCCTCGGCGTGCTCCCGGGCACGGACGCCCCGGGCACCGCCCACCTCAGCGGTGAGGGCGGCTTCCTGCCGAACGGCTCCGACGGCCTGGTCATCGGACTCCTCGCCTCCGTCTTCGCGTACGGCGGCCTGGAGACGGTCACCATCGCCGCGGCGGAGTCCGAGAACCCGGTGCGGGGTGTCGCGAAGGCCGTGCGCACGGCGATGTGGCGGATCGCGCTGTTCTACGTCGGCTCGATGGCCGTCATCGTCACGCTGGTCCCGTGGGACGACCCGAAGGTGGTGGAGGTGGGCCCGTTCTACGCGGCCCTGGACCACCTCGGCATCAGCGGCGCGGCGGAGATCATGAACGTGGTCATCCTGGTGGCGCTGCTCTCGGCGATGAACGCCAACATCTACGGCGCCTCGCGCATGGCCTGCTCGCTGGTGGCCCGCGGCCAGGGCCCGAAGCGCCTGGGCCGGGTCACCTCCGGCGTGCCGCGCACGGCGGTCCTGGTCTCGTCCGCGTTCGGCTTCCTGTGCGTACTGCTGAGCTACTGGCGGCCCGACGACGTGTTCCCGTGGCTGCTCAACATGATCGGCGCGGTGATCCTGGTCGTCTGGATCTTCATCGCGGTCTCCCAGCTGATCCTGCGCGCCCGGCTGGAGCGCGAGGCGCCCGAGAAGCTGGTGGTCCGGATGTGGCTCTTCCCGGGGCTGACGGTGCTGGCGCTCCTCGCCATGGCCGGCATCTTCTTCCTGATGCTCCGCCAGCCCGGCACCCGCGACCAGCTGCTGGCCACGGGCGCGCTGACGGCGGTCCTGATCGTGGTCGGCGCCGTACGGCAGCGGCGCGCCGCGACCACGACGAACGCGTAACCCCGCCGCGCGGGACGCCGGGCGGGACGCCGGGCGGGACGGATCACTCCGGCCCGCCCGGCGTTTTCGTGCGCCCGGAGTGCGCCCCGAGCGCGCGGGGCCATGGGTCCTCCGCCGAAGGACTGATCCTTTCCCTCCCCTCCTGCTGTTAGCCTGCTCTTGCATATAGGTTGCAATAACAACTGTTCAGCAGCTGGAGGGTTCGATCATGGCCACGTACACGCTCCCGGAACTCCCGTACGACTACGCGGCGCTCGAACCGGTCATCAATCCGCAGATCATCGAGCTCCACCACGACAAGCACCACGCCGCGTACGTGAAGGGCGCGAACGACACCCTGGAGCAGCTGGAGGAGGCGCGGGACAAGGAGGCCTGGGGGGCGATCAACGGGCTCCAGAAGAACCTCGCGTTCCACCTCTCCGGGCACATCCTGCACTCGATCTACTGGCACAACATGACGGGTGACGGCGGTGGCGAGCCTCTCGCCGCGGACGGCGTCGGCGACCTCGCGGACGCGATCACCGACTCGTTCGGCTCCTTCGCGGGCTTCAAGTCCCAGCTGACGAAGGCCGCCGCCACCACGCAGGGCTCCGGCTGGGGCGTCCTCGCGTACGAGCCCGTCAGCGGCAAGCTGATCGTCGAGCAGGTCTACGACCACCAGGGCAACGTGGGCCAGGGCTCGGTCCCGGTGCTGGTCTTCGACGCCTGGGAGCACGCCTTCTACCTCCAGTACAAGAACCAGAAGGTCGACTTCATCGAGGCGATGTGGCGCGTCGTCAACTGGCAGGACGTGGCGAAGCGGTACGCGGCCGCCAAGGAGCGCGCGGACGTGCTGCTGCTCGCGCCCTGACGCCGGCGCGCGGAGAACGTCCTGCCTCGTGATCGTCTTCTCAGCCTTCACCGGGCAGGCGGAATGAAGGAAGGCCCCCCGCGAGGACGTGACTCGCGGGGGGCCTTCTGCGCGCGGGGGCCGGGACCGGCCCGTAAGCGGGCCGTCGAGGGACGGCGCGGGGACGACGACCGCGGCGTCCGGCGTACCGACGCCCCCCACGTCCGCACGTCGATGTCAGACCCCTGCCTCATGCTCAGCCCATGGACACCAAGGACTTCTGGAAGCTGATCGACGACGCGCGCACCCTGGTCGTCGACCCCTCCGACGCGGAAGACGTGGCCGGGCGGGTGGCGGCCCTGCTCGCCGAGCGGCCCGCCGACGACATCCTCGCCGCGCAGCAGCTGCTGTGGGACCTGATGGCGGCTTCCTACCGGGCCCCGCTCTGGGCCGCGGCGTACACGATCAACGGCGGCTGCTCGGACGACGGTTTCGACTACTTCCGGGGCTGGCTGATAGCGCAGGGCCGGGAGGTGTTCGAGCGGGTGGTGGCCGACCCGGACGCGCTGGCCGGTCTGCCGGTGGTCAGGGCGGCGGCGGCCGAGGGCGTGGACCTGGAGTGCGAGCGCGTGCTCGGGGTGGCGTGGGACGCGTACCGGACGGCGACGGGCGAGACGTTGCCGCCGGGTTCGTTCACGATCGACTACCCCGGCCTCGACCCGGAGTGGGACTTCGACTTCGACGACGCGGAGCGGGTGGCGCTGCGGCTGCCGGAGCTGGACGCGCTGTACGGGTGAGGGAGGCGGTGGGGTGCGGGGCCGGCCGGCCCCGCACCCCGCCGCGCGGGATCAGTCGAAGACCGGGCCCTGCGTACGGGTCCGCTTGATCTCGTAGAAGCCCGGGATCGACGCGACCAGCAGGGTGCCGTCCCAGAGCTTCGCCGCGTCCTCGCCCTTCGGGGCGGGGGTGACGACCGGGCCGAAGAAGGCGATCTGCTCGCCGTCCGCGCCGGGCACCGCGATGACCGGGGTACCGACGTCCTGGCCGACCTTGTCGATGCCCTCCTGGTGGGAGGCGCGCAGCTCGGTGTCGTACGCGTCGGAGTCGGCGTACTCCGCGAGTTCGGCCGGCAGGCCGACGTCCTTCAGCGCGCCCTCGATCGCCTCACGGGTGGGGCCCTCGCCCTGGTTGTGGAAGCGGGTGCCGAGCGCGGTGTACAGCGGGCCGACGATGTCGTCGCCGTGCTTCTGCTGGGCGGCGATCACGACGCGGACCGGGCCCCATGCCTTGTTCTCCAGCATGTCGCGGTACTCGTCGGGGAGCTCGTCCAGCCGGTTCTCGTTGAGGACGGCCAGGCTCATCACGTGCCAGCGGACCTCGACGTCGCGGACCTTCTCCACTTCCAGCATCCAGCGGGAGGTCATCCAGGCCCAGGGGCAGAGCGGGTCGAACCAGAAATCGGCGGGGGTCTTGCCGGTCACCGTGCTGTTGTCAGACATCTCTCTCCTCATAGGGACCGATCGCATGCCGTGACCCAGAACACCGGCGGGCGCTCCCGCCATTCCCGAGCGCCCGGCCGGAAGTCGGCATGGGAGGATCAAAGTATTCGAACGTGACACAAAGGAGTGTGCTCGTGCCCGGTGAGAACCTGTCCCGCGACGAGGCCCATGAGCGGGCCGAGCTGCTGAGCGTCGACGGTTACGACGTCGTGCTCGACGTCCGTTCCGCGATCGGCGGGCCCGACGGGGAGGGCGAGCAGACCTCCGGTCCGCGGACCTTCCGTTCGGTGACGACGATCCGGTTCCGCTCGGCGCGCGCCGGTGCGACGACCTTCGCCGATCTGATCGCCCCGTCCGTGAACGCGGTGACCCTGGACGGCACGACGCTGGACCCGGCCACCGTCTTCGACGGGACGCGGGTGGCGCTGACCGGCCTGACGGAGGGCGAACACGTCCTCGTGGTCGACGCGCAGTGCGCGTACAGCAGGACCGGCGAGGGCATGCACCGCTTCGTCGACCCGGAGGACGGCGAGGTCTACCTCTACACGCAGTACGAGCCGGCCGACGCGCGGCGCGTCTTCGCCAACTTCGAGCAGCCCGACCTCAAGGCCCCCTTCCGCTTCCAGGTGACGGCCCCCGAGGAGTGGACGGTCTGGAGCAACGGGGCCGAGGAGTCCCGCGAGGGCGGCGTGTGGCGGTTCGCCGAGACGAAGCCGATCTCGACGTACATCACGGCGGTCGTCGCCGGTCCGTACCACTACGTGACGGACTCCTACAGCCGTACGTTCGACGACGGCACGACGCTGGAGATCCCGCTCGGCGCGCTCTGCCGCAAGGGGCTCGCCCGGCACTTCGACGCCGACGACGTCTTCCTGATCACCAAGCAGGGCCTGGACTTCTTCCACGACCACTTCGACTACCCGTACCCGTTCGGCAAGTACGACCAGGCGTTCGTGCCCGAGTACAACCTCGGCGCGATGGAGAACCCGGGCTGTGTCACGTTCCGCGAGGAGTACATCTTCCGCGGGAAGGTGACGCGGGCGGCGTACGAGAGCCGGGCCAACGTCATCCTGCACGAGATGGCGCACATGTGGTTCGGCGACCTCGTCACCATGCAGTGGTGGGACGACCTGTGGCTCAAGGAGTCGTTCGCCGACTTCATGGGCGTCTTCGCCATGGTGGAGTCCACCCGCTTCGAGGACGGCTGGATCACCTTCGCCAACAACCGCAAGTCCTGGGCCTACCGCGCCGACCAGCTGCCGTCCACCCACCCGATCACGGCCGACATCCGTGACCTGGAGGACGCCAAGCTGAACTTCGACGGCATCACGTACGCCAAGGGCGCGTCGGTCCTGAAGCAGCTGGTGGCGTACGTGGGGCGGGACGCGTTCCTGGAGGGCGCGCGGCGCTACTTCAAGAAGCACGCGTACGGCAACACCCGGCTGGGTGACCTGCTGTCGGTGCTGGGCGAGACGTCCGGGCGGGACATGACCTCATGGTCGCGCTCGTGGCTGCAGACCGCGGGCGTCAACTCGCTGACCCCGGTGGCGACGTACGACGCCGCGGGCCGGATCACCGAGCTGGCGGTCCTCCAGGAGGCGGCCGAGTCGCACCCCGACCTGCGGCCGCACCGGGTCGCGGTCGGCCTGTACCGGCGCACACCCGCCGGTGACCTGGTGCGTTACGCCCGGGCCGAGGCGGACGTGGCGGGTCCGCGTACCGTGATCACGGAGCTGGCCGGGGCCGAGCGGCCCGAGCTGATCCTCGTCAACGACGACGACCTGACGTACTGCAAGGTCCGCTTCGACGAGGTGTCGCTGGCCACGCTGCGGGCGCACCTGGGCGACATCACGGACCCGCTGGCGCGGGCGCTGTGCTGGTCCGCGCTGTGGAGCCTCACCCGGGACGGGCTGATGCCCGCCCGCGACTTCGTCGCGCTGGTCCTGGACTTCTCCGGCCGGGAGACGGACATCGGCGTGCTCCAGATGCTGCACGCGTGGACGCGGACGGCGCTGACGCACTACGCGGCGCCGTCGTGGCGGGAGGAGGGCGGCCGGGCGCTGGCCGAGGGCGCCCTGCGCGAGCTGCGGCTCGCGGCGCCGGGCAGCGAGCCGCAGCTGGCGTGGGCCCGCTTCTTCGCGGCGGTCGCCGCCTCGGAGGCGGACTTCCAGCTGCTGTCGGGGCTGCTCGACGGGACCGCCCGGATCGACGGGCTCGACGTCGACCAGGAGCTCCGGTGGGCGTTCCTGTCCCCGCTGGCCTCGCACGGCGCGGCGGACGAGTCGGCCGTCGCGGCCGAACTGGCCCGGGACGACACGGCGTCCGGCAAGCGGCACCAGGTGCGCTGCCTGGCCTCGCGGCCCTCCGCAGCGGTCAAGGCGCAGGCGTGGGCGGGTGTCGTGGAGTCGGACGCGCTGTCCAACGCGCTGGTGGAGGCCACGATCCTGGGCTTCTCGCAGCCCTCGCAGCGGGAGTTGCTGGCGCCGTACGCGGCCCGGTACTTCGAGGTGATCGAGCGGGTGTGGGCCGAGCGGTCCATCCAGATCGGGATGGCCGTGGTGAAGGGCCTGTTCCCCGCCCTTCAGGACGATCCCGCGACCCTGGCGGCGACGGACGCGTGGCTGGAGGCGCACGCGGACGCGGCGCCGGCGCTGCGGCGGCTGGTGCTGGAGGCGCGGGACGACCTCGCGCGGGGGCTGCGGGCGCAGGAGTGCGACTCGGCCGCGGTCTGACGCTGCTCGCGTGTGACGCCCTCGCCGGCGTGCGGTTCTCCTCGGCGAGGGGTCCGTCCTCGCACGCCGGACGGGCTGGGATGCCGGTGCGGGCAGGGTGCCGCCGGAGTGAGGGCCGGACCGCCCGTCCGGCGTCACCGGCCCACTGAGCCGCCCGGCACCCCCCGCAACGGTTCCGTCCTCAAACGCCGGACAGGCTGGGTACGCCGAGTGCGGCCGGCAGCCTGCCGGCACGGGCTGGGTTCGCCGAGGGTGGGCCGGCTGGCCGCCGCACCGGCTGGCGGCCGGACCGCCCGTCCGGCGTCACCGGCCCACTGAGGCGCCCGGCACCCCCCGCAACGGTTCCGTCCTCAAACGCCGGACGGGCTGGGGAGGCCGAGTGCGGGCCGGCCGCCTGCCGCACGAGCTGGGTTACCGAAGGCGGAACCGGCTGACCGCCGCACGGCTGGGTTCGCCAAGTGCGGTCCGGCTGGCCGCCGCACCGGCTGGGGGCCGGACCGCCCGTCCGGCGTCACCGGCTCGCTGCGCCGCCCGGCACCCCCCGCAACGGTTCCGTCCTCAAACGCCGGACGGGCTGCGTGGGGTCGTCGGCCATGCCTGGCGCGGCCGCGCGTCGGCGCGGTGAGCCGTGCGGTGGGACGGTGAACCCACCGCGGGCGCGGTGACCGCGCGGTGGGGCGGCGCGCTCCGTTGCGGGGCGGCGCTCGTGGGGCGTGGTGCGCCCCCGGCGGGGGTTCGTCATTCCCGGCGGGTCCGTCCTTTTCGGTTGTCGAACATGCGTACTTTAGAACGGCGTTGTCCTGGAATGTCGACGGACCTGTAACAGGGGTTAAGGCCCCGGCCGTGAGCGGGATACACCGGAGCATGAACCAGAACACCCCGCCCTCCTCCTGTGACCTCCGCATCACCTCCGAGGTCCGTCAACGCGTCCTGACGACAGCCCAGTTGAAGGATCGCGGAGTCTCCCCCGCGCAGGCCGCCGAGCGGTGCCGGACCGGCGGGTCCTGGCAGCAGCCGTTGCCCGGCGTCTTCGTCCTGCACCCGGGGCCGCTCAGCGGCCGGGAGCGGCTGCGCTCCGCCCTGCTGTACGCGGGACGGCCTCCGGCCTCCGGCCGGCGGGGTGTTCCCGCGCAGCCGGCCGGCACGGAGGACCCCGGGTACGGCGAGGCGATGATCACCGGACTGGCCGCGCTCGCGCTGCACGGCTTCGCCGCCGCGCCGCCCGCCGTCTCCCTGGACCGCGTCGATGTGCTGGTGCCCCGCAACCGCCGGCTGCGCTCGGTCCGGTACGTGCGCCTGGTGCGCGGTTCCCGGCTGCCGCGGCCGGAGTGGCTGGACGGGACGCCGGTGGCGCCGGTGGCCCGCGCCCTGGCGGACGCCGTGGTCGGACTGGCGGACGCCCACACCGTGCGCCGGCTGCTCACCGAGGCGGTCCGCGGCGGCCACTGCGAACCCGCGGTCGTCGTCGGGGAACTGAACCGCGCCAAGGTGCTCGACCGCCCCCAGGTCGTGAACGCCGTGGACTCACTGCTCGCCGAGGGCCGGGCCCTGGCGGAGGAGCGGCTGTACGACATGGTGCGCACCCACGGCCTCCCGGAGCCGCTGTGGAACGTGGACCTGCGGCTGCCCGGCGGCCCGCACCTGGGCGCCGTCGACGCCTACTGGCCCGAGGAGGCGGTCGCCGTGGAGCTGGACACCAGGTCGCCGCGCCACAGCCGGCTCGACGACGACCGCCGCCAGGAGGAGCACGAGGCCGAGTGGTCCGCGTACGCCGCGCGGCGCGAGCACCTGGAGCGGCTGGGCGTCACCGTCGTCCACCTGACACCGAGGAAGCTTCGGGACACGCGGGAGCAGCAGGCGGCCGTGGTCCGGACGGCGTTGATGGCGGCGGCCGACCGCGAACCCGCCGCGTACGTGATGATCCTGCCGCGATGAGCCCGTGAGACGCCCCGCCCCTCACGTATCCACCGTTTCGTCCCGCGTGACGCTTCGGCCCCCTTGGCGGAAGTCCGCCATGTCCGCAACTCGCCTCTCACAAGTCTCCACAAACCCCTGTCATTTACGAAAGGGTGAGCGGTCATCCGGTACCGATTTCCGGACTCTCTCTTTCACATACAGGGATGCTGATGACCTCCGAATCCCCCAGTCCCATACCCGGGGCGAGACGCGTGGCCCGCGTCGCGGCCGCCGCCGGACTGGTGGCCGCCCTGGCCGCCACCGGCGTCGCCCCCGTCTTCGCGGCCGACGACCCGGCCACCACCCCCGTCAAGTCCGCCGGCAACAGCCGGGCGGACAAGCTCGGCACGGCTGACGCCGACGTTCTCGCCAAGGCCGAGGCCAAGGGCGAGAAGAACATCACGATGATGGTCGCCACCGCTCCCGGGGCGACCGAGCAGGTCACCGCGCAACTGGACGCCGTCAAGGGCTCCGTGCTGGGGCGTGCGTACGACAAGCTCGGCTACGTGCGGGCCACCGTGCCCACCGCGGGCGCCGAGGCCGCCATCAAGGCGGCCTCCAAGCTGTCCTCCGTGCACGGCATCGATCTCAAGCAGGAGATCGTGCTGGACGACCCGACGCCCTCGGGCGACCGGGCGGCCGGCAGCCGGGCAGCGGCGAAGTCGACGGGGACCTACCCGGCGCCCGGGAAGTCGACCCCGGCGAAGAACCCGTACAACCCGTCCTTCGAGACGGGTGCGGTCGACTTCGTCAAGCAGCACCCGAAGGCCGACGGCCGCGGCGTGACCATCGGCATCCTCGACTCGGGTGTCGACCTCGGCCACCCGGCGCTGCAGAAGACCACCACCGGTGAGCGCAAGATCACCGACTGGGTGACGGCCACCGACCCGGTGAGCGACAACGACGGCACCTGGCTGCGGATGACGGACGCCGTGTCCGGCCCGACGTTCACCTACGGCGGCCGCACCTATGCGGCCCCGGCGGGTTCGTACCGGATCAGCGTGTTCAAGGAAGCCGCCACCAAGGGCGGCGACATGGCGGGCGACCTCAACCGCGACGGTGACACCACCGACGCGTGGGGCGTCCTGTACGACCCGGTCACCGGCACCACCCGGGTGGACCTCAACGGCAACGCCGACTTCTCCGACGACGCCGTCCTGGAGCCGTACAAGGAGAAGCACCAGGTCTCCTACTTCGGTCAGGACGACCCGCGGACGGACGTCGTCGAGCGCATCCCGTTCGTCGTGGAGACCCGCAAGAAGGTCGTGTACAACGCGGCGGGCGACACCTCCGACTACGTCAGCATCGGCGTCATCGAGTCCGAGCACGGCACGCACGTCGCGGGCATCACCTCCGCGAACGGCCTGTTCGGCGGCCGGATGAGCGGGGCCGCGCCCGGCGCGAAGATCGTCTCCTCGCGCGCCTGCTCCTGGTCCGGCGGCTGCACCAACATCGCGCTCACCGAGGGCATGATCGACCTCGTCGTGAACCGCGGCGTCGACGTCGTCAACATGTCGATCGGCGGTCTGCCGCCGCTCAACGACGGCAACAACGCCCGCTCGGAGCTGTACAAGCGGCTCATCGACATCTACGGCGTCCAGCTGGTCATCTCGGCCGGCAACGACGGTCCGGGCGTCAACACCATCGGAGACCCCGGTCTCGCCGACCACGTCATCTCGGTCGGCGCGTCCATCTCCAAGGAGACCTGGGCCTCGAACTACGGCTCCGGCGTCACCAAGAAGTACGACATGATGCCGTTCTCCTCGCGCGGTCCGCGTGAGGACGGCGGCTTCGCGCCGACCCTGACGGCCCCCGGCGCGTCGATCAACTCGACGCAGACCTGGCTGCCCGGGGGTCCGGTCAAGGAGTCGGGCTACTCCCTGCCGGCCGGCTACTCCATGCTCCAGGGCACGTCGATGGCCTCCCCGCAGGCCGCCGGCGCGACCGCGCTGCTGCTGTCCGCCGCGAAGCAGAAGCACATCGAGCTGCCCCCGGCCGATCTGCGCACCGCGCTGACCAGCACCGCCACCCGGATCAAGGGAGTGCCCGCGCACGCCCAGGGCGCCGGTCTGATCAACATCATCGGCGCCTGGAAGCAGATCGAGAAGAAGGGCGCCCCGGCGCACGAGTACACGGTCAAGGCCCCGGTCGACACCGCGATCGACTTCGCGCTGAAGACCCCGGGCTTCGGCACCGGCCTGTACGACCGCGAGGGCGGCCTCAAGGCCGGCCAGAAGAAGTCCTACGACGTCACGGTCACCCGCACCACGGGCCCGGACAAGGACGTCAAGCACAAGCTGTCCTGGAAGTACGACGACGGCACCTTCCGCCTGACCGGCCCGGACACCGTCTCGCTGCCGCTGGGCAAGCCGGTGACGGTCAAGGTCCAGGCGAAGCCGGGCAGCGCGGGCGTGCACAGCGCGATCCTGCAGCTCGACGACGCGAAGACCTCCGGTGTGGACCAGCAGATCCTGACGACGGTCGTCGTCGCCAAGGACCTGGTGGAGCCGGCCTACGCGTACACGGCGTCCGGCTCGGTGCAGCGCAACAGCACCACCTCGTACTTCGTGAACGTGCCGGAGGGCGCCAAGACCCTCGAGGTCGCCATGAGCGCCCTGCGCTCGGGCAGCCAGACCCGCTTCATCTCCATCCACCCGTACGGGGTGCAGGTGGAGGACAGCGGGACGCCCTACTGCTACCCGAACTACGAGAACCCGGCCAACACCTGCCGCCCCGACGTGCGCTCGTACGCCGACCCGCAGCCCGGTGTCTGGGAGATCGAGGTCGAGGCCCGGCGTACGTCGCCGCTGCTGGACAACCCGTACAAGCTGGATGTCTCGCTGCTCGGCGCGACCTTCGACCCGGCGGTGCAGACCATCGCCGAGGCGAAGATCGGCACCCCGGCCGCGGTGGACTGGACGGTCACCAACAACGCCGGCGCCCTGACGGGCAAGCTCAAGGGCGGCTCGCTGGGCTCGGCCGACGTCGAGCGTCCGTCGATCTCCACGGGCGGCACGTACGTGAAGGAGGTCACCATCGGTGCGGGCGTCGAGAAGCTGGACGTCGCCATCGGCGGCACCTCCGACGCCAACGCCGACCTGGACCTGTACGTCTACAAGGGCACCGCTCAGGTGGGCGCCTCCACGACGGCAGGCTCCGAGGAGTCCGTCAGTCTGGTGAAGCCCGCCGCGGGCACGTACAAGGTCGTCATCGAGGGCTACGACGTGCCGGCCGGCACGACCGAGTACGACTACCGCGACGTGTACTACTCGCCGTCGCTCGGTGCGATCAACGTCGACGAGTCGAAGGCCGTGAACCTGGCCCCCGGCGCGTCGGCCCAGGTCGGCGCCGAGGTCGCGGTCGCCGGTGCGGCCCCCGAGGGTCGGCAGTTCTTCGGCGAGGTCCAGCTGGTGAACGCACACGGCACCGCCGCGGGCACCGGAAGCGTCGTGATCCAGAAGGTCACGCCGTAACGGCGTCGCCGTAGGCATGTGATGCGTACGACAGTGGGGCGGGCGCGCAACGGGCGCCCGCCCCACGGTGCTGCCCGCCGAGCGTCCGCTCCCCGTCCGCCGGCCGTCCGGCCTCCGTCCGCAGGTCGGACAATGGATTGGACAAGGAAGCCGTGGACAGACGCATCATGGAGGGCAACCGTGCCCGTTCGTACGTGTGAAGGAGTCCCCGTGAAGGTCGGAATCGTCGGCGCCACCGGTCAGGTAGGCACAGTCATGCGCAGCATCCTGGCCGAGCGGAAGTTCCCGGCCGACGAGCTGCGGCTGTTCGCCTCCGCGCGCTCGGCGGGTTCGACGATCGAGTGGCAGGGCCGGGACATCACCGTCGAGGACGCCTCCACGGCCGACTACACGGGCCTGGACATCGTGCTGTTCTCGGCCGGCGGGGCGACCTCGAAGGCGCTGGCCGAGAAGGTGGCCTCGCAGGGCGCCGTCGTGATCGACAACTCCTCCGCCTGGCGCAAGGACCCCGAGGTCCCGCTGGTCGTCTCCGAGGTCAACGCCCACGCGATCGCCGACCGCCCCAAGGGCATCATCGCCAACCCGAACTGCACCACGATGGCCGCCATGCCCGTGCTGCGCCCGCTGCACGACGAGGCCGGCCTGGAGACCCTGACCGTCGCCACGTACCAGGCGGTGTCCGGCTCCGGACTGGCCGGTGTGGCCGAGCTGCACGGCCAGGCGTCCAAGGTCGTCGCCGAGGCCGACAAGCTCACGCACGACGGCTCCGCGGTCGACTTCCCCGAGCCCGGCGTCTACAAGCGCCCCATCGCCTTCAACGTACTGCCGCTGGCCGGCTCGATCGTCGACGACGGGTCCTTCGAGACGGACGAGGAGCAGAAGCTCCGCAACGAGTCCCGCAAGATCCTGGAGATCCCGGAGCTGAAGGTGTCCGGGACCTGCGTCCGCGTCCCGGTCTTCTCCGGCCACTCGCTCCAGGTCAACGCCCGCTTCGCCCGTCCGATCAGCGTGGAGCGCGCGTACGAGCTGCTGAAGGACGCGCCGGGCGTCGAGCTCTCGGAGATCCCCACCCCGCTCCAGGCGGCCGGCCAGGACGCGTCCTTCGTCGGACGGATCCGGGTCGACGAGACCGTGGAGCACGGACTGGCGCTGTTCGTCTCCAACGACAACCTGCGCAAGGGCGCCGCGCTCAACGCGGTGCAGATCGCGGAGCTGGTCGCGGCCGAGCTCGCGGGCTGACGCGGCGGGGGCGGGCGGAGTGCCGGGGGGCGGCACCGCTGAGCGGTGCTCTCCCCCGCCCGCCCCCTCCCGAAACCGGGGCTCCGGGAGCGCTCAGGGGCGCCGTACCTCGAAGTGCCAGCAGCCGTACTCCACGGCCCGCACGTGCACCAGCGCCACCTCCGGATCGGCGAAGGCCTCCTCGAACGCCTCGTCGTACCCCCGTTCCCCGTCCGCCGGGATCTCCATCAGCCGGCCGCCCACGATGTGGCCCTCCGCGTTGTAGCGCCGGACCGTCCGCAGCGCGCCCGCCCGCGAGAACGGGTAGCCGGGCCCGTCGGCCGCGGGCCCCTCGCAGTCCTCGGCGTGGATGAAGACCGGGCCCTGCTCGTCGTACGCCCCGGGGCGGGCCCACGTCGCGGCCGCCCAGCGCCGCAGCGGCGCGTACGAGACGAGGGCGATCCGCTCCCCCACCTCGTTCCCGCGCAGGCAGCAGCGCAGGGGGTCGCCCGCGTCCGTGGCGGTGTACGGGACGCAGGCGCGTCCCGCGTCGTCGGTCTCGCGGAGTTCCTTCAGCGCGGCCGGATCGATCGCGCGTGGTTCGTAACGGGTCATAAGACGAGGATGGGCCGCCCCCGCGGCGTCGTCCGGCGGAAAACGGACATCGCCCTGGCCCCGGTCACGTGGAAGGATGACCGGAAACATCACAGATCAAGGAGATGACCGCGTGCCTGGCACGAATCTGACCCGCGAAGAGGCACAGGAGCGGGCGCGCCTGCTGACCGTGGACGCGTACGAGATCGATCTCGACCTCTCCGGAGCGCAGGAGGGCGGGACCTACCGGTCCGTCACCACCGTGCGCTTCGACTCCGCCGAAGCCGGTGCGGAGACCTTCATCGACCTGGTCGCCCCGGCGGTCCACGAGGTGGAGCTGAACGGCAAGGCCCTGGACGTCGCGGCCGTGTTCCGTGACTCCCGCATCACGCTGCCGCACCTGGCGGCGGGCGCCAACGAGCTGAAGGTCGTCGCCGACTGCTCGTACACCAACACGGGCGAGGGCCTGCACCGCTTCGTCGACCCGGTCGACGAACAGGCTTACCTGTACACCCAGTTCGAGGTCCCGGACGCGCGCCGCGTCTTCGCGAGCTTCGAGCAGCCGGACCTGAAGGCGACCTTCCGGTTCACCGTGAAGGCCCCCTCCGGCTGGACCGTGATCTCCAACTCGCCGACGCCGGAGCCCGAGGACGACGTGTGGTCGTTCGAGCCGACGCCGCGCATCTCCACGTACATCACCGCTCTGATCGCCGGCCCGTACCACTCGGTGCACAGCAGTTACGAGAAGGACGGCCAGACCGTCCCGCTCGGCATCTACTGCCGTCCCTCGCTGGCCGAGTACCTCGACGCGGACGCGATCTTCGACGTGACGCGGCTGGGCTTCGACTGGTTCCAGGAGAAGTTCGACTACGCGTACCCCTTCGCCAAGTACGACCAGCTCTTCGTCCCGGAGTTCAACGCGGGCGCGATGGAGAACGCGGGCGCGGTCACCATCCGCGACCAGTACGTCTTCCGCTCGAAGGTGACGGACGCGGCGTACGAGACGCGGGCCGAGACGGTCCTGCACGAGCTGGCCCACATGTGGTTCGGCGACCTCGTCACCATGGAGTGGTGGAACGACCTGTGGCTGAACGAGTCGTTCGCCACCTACACGTCGATCGCCTGCCTGGCGTACGCCGACGGGTCGCAGTGGCCGCACTCCTGGACCACGTTCGCCAACTCCATGAAGACGTGGGCGTACCGCCAGGACCAGCTGCCGTCGACGCACCCGATCATGGCGGACATCCGTGACCTGGACGACGTCCTGGTCAACTTCGACGGCATCACCTACGCCAAGGGCGCCTCTGTCCTGAAGCAGCTGGTGGCGTACGTCGGCATGGACGCCTTCTTCCAGGGCGTCCAGGCGTACTTCAAGGCGCACGCGTTCGGCAACACGCGCCTGTCCGACCTGCTGGGTGCGCTGGAGGAGACCTCCGGACGCGACCTGAAGACCTGGTCGAAGGCGTGGCTGGAGACGGCCGGGATCAACATCCTGCGCCCGGAGATCGAGACGGACGCGAACGGCCACGTCACCTCGTTCACCGTCCTGCAGGAGGCCCCGGCGCTGCCGGCGGGAGCGAAGGGCGAGCCGACGCTGCGGCCGCACCGCATCGCCATCGGCTGCTACGACCTCGACGCGTCCGGCAAGCTGGTCCGTACGGACCGGATCGAGCTGGACGTCGAAGGCGAGCGCACCACCGTGCCCTTCCCGGCCGGCACGGCGCGTCCCGCCGTCATCCTCCTCAACGACGACGACCTCTCGTACGCGAAGGTCCGCCTTGACGAGGAGTCGCTGCGGGTCGTCACGGAGCACCTGGGCGACTTCACCGAGTCGCTGCCGCGCGCCCTGTGCTGGGCGTCCGCCTGGGACATGACCCGCGACGGCGAACTGGCCACGCGCGACTACCTCTCGCTCGTCCTGTCCGGGGTGGGCAAGGAGTCGGACATCGGCGTCGTGCAGTCGCTGCACCGCCAGGTGAAGACGGCGCTGGACCTGTACGCGGCGCCGGAGTGGCGCGAGGCCGGTCTGACCCAGTGGACCGAGGCGACGCTCGCGCACCTGCGCGCGGCGGAGCCGGGCAGCGACCACCAGCTGGCCTGGGCCCGCGCCTTCGCGGCCACGGCCCGCAACCCTCAGCAGCTCGACCTGCTGCAGGCGCTGCTCGACGGCACCGAGGCGATCGAGGGCCTGGCCGTCGACACCGAGCTGCGCTGGGCCTTCGTCGAGCGGCTGGCCGCCACGGGGCTGCTGGACGACGAGGAGATCGACGCGGAGTACGCGCGCGACCGGACGGCGGCGGGCGAGCGCCACGCGGCGGCCGCCCGTGCGGCGCGGCCCTCGGCGGAGGCGAAGGCGGAGGCCTGGGCCTCGGTCGTCGAGTCCGACAAGCTGCCGAACTCCCTCCAGGAGGCGGTCATCGGCGGGTTCGTCCAGACCGACCAGCGCGAACTGCTGGCCCCGTACACGGAGAAGTTCTTCGCCGCGGTGGGTGACGTCTGGGAGTCGCGGAGCCACGAGATGGCGCAGCAGGTGGCCATCGGCCTCTACCCGGCGCTCCAGGTCTCGCAGGAGACCCTGGACGCCACGGACGCCTGGCTGGCCTCGGCCGAGCCGGGCGCCGCGCTGCGCCGGCTGATCTCGGAGTCCCGGTCGGGCGTGGAGCGGGCGCTGAAGGCCCGGGCCGCGGACGCTGCGGCCGCCACCGCGTAGCTGCCACACCGACGCACAGGTGAGGGGCGCCTCCTTCGGGGGCGCCCCTTCGCGTTCGTGCCTCCGGGCGTGGAAACCGCCCGGCGGGCGGGCGCTTCGGCGCAGCCGTCCGCCGGGCGGGAGCCTGGGAACCGCCGGTTACGCGCCCGACTCCTCGTACCGGCGGGCCAGTTCGGCCGCTCCGGATTCCGTCAGCGAGCCGTGCAGGCGCATCCTGGCCACGCCGCCGTCGGGGAAGGCGTCGAGGCGGACGTGGGTGACCACGGCCTGGGCGCGGAGCGGGAAGCGGTGCGGGGTGTCGGGCTGGAGCCTGGTGCGCGGGATGATCTCGAACCACTCGCCGGTCTCGCCGTTGCGGCCCTGGAGGGCGATCCAGCCGGCCGCGTTGCCCTTGAGGCAGGCGGTGTCGATCTCGACCGCGCGGACCGCGCCCTGGGCGGGCAGCCGGAAGCGGACCCAGTCGTTGGTGTCGCGGACGCGGCGGCGGCGGTTCTCCCAGCCCTCGTCCATCTTGCGGGAGGTGCCGGGCAGGATGATCTGGGTCGGCGAGGAGTAGAAGCGGTCCGAGGCGTCCTCGTAACTGCCGCCGTTCAGGACCGAGACCAGGTCGAACGTGCCGAGCGTCGCGAGCCACGACGGGTCGGGGACCACCTCACCGTGCACCCGGAGGCGGGCGATGCCGCCGTCGGGGTGCTGGCAGAGGCGGAGGTGGGTGTAGCGGCGTCCGCCGGTGATCTCGAAGCCGTTGGCGGCGTGACCGCGTACGGGGGTGGGCGGGACGATCTCCTCCCACTTCACGTCGTCGGCGAGGAGCTCGGCGGGGCCGGGCGAGCCCTTGACGGACGTCGCCTGGACCGAGACGCGCTGCGGGTAGTTGCCGCGGAAGTGCGCGGTGTCGACGACGATGCCGCGGATGATGCCGGGGGCACCGAGCCGGATCAGGGCCCAGTCGTGCTCCTCCGGGGCGGGGAACGGGTGGGCGGCGTCCGCGCCGCGCCGGCGGCGGGTCTCCCAGCCGTCCATGATCTTGCCCTTGTGGCCGAAGTGTTCGGGGTCGAACGCGGCACGCTCCCGGGCCAGGAGGTTCTCGCGCTCGGCGAAGAACTCGTCGTTGGCGGCGATCACGCCCGCGCCGAGACGGCGGTCGGCGAGGTCGACCAGCTCGGTGAAGGGGAGGTCGGCGGTGCGGTAGTCGGCATACGGGTCACCGCCGCCGTACGGGGCCGCGTCGTTGGCGTGGGGATCGTCGTGGTGGTTCTCATTCTGTCCGAAGGTCATGCGGTCACTGTCGTACGAGCGGAGGTGTTAGGTCCATCGAAAGTTTTCGCATGGATTGTTAAGTCCGACTGAACGGTTCGGCCGCCTCGCGCAGTGCCGTGAGGACCCGGGCCACCGCCGGCCCGTCCTCCGCGCCCTGCCGGACGGCGGCCACCACGTGGCGGCGGGGCCGGTCCGCTTCCAGGACCCTCATCACGACACCGTCCCGGGCCTGCCGTTCGGCCGACGCCATGCGCGGGATCAGGGCGATGCCCATGCCCGCCTCCACCATGGCGAGGATCGAGGTCCAGCCGGAGGCGCTGTGCGCCTGTTCCGGGACGAAGCCCGCGGCCTCGCACGCGGCCGTGGTGATCTCCGACCAGGGACCCGAGCCGCCGAAGATCCACGGCTCGGCGGAGAGGTCCGCCAGCCGCAGGCCGGGGGCGGCGGAGAGCCGGTGGCCGGCCGGCAGGGCCACGTCCAGGGGATCGGCGAGCAGCGGCAGCACGGTGAACCGGGGGTCGTGGGCGGTCGGGGCGTGGGCGGCCAGGGAGAGGGCCAGGTCCGCCTCGCCCGCGACGAGGAGTTCGTACGCCTGCGCCGCCTCCGCCTCCCGGACCCGCACGTCCGGCCCCGGGCGGTCCCCGTCACGCAGGGCCTGCACGGCCGGGACGACCAGGGCGGGCACGGCGGTGGCGAACGCCGCGATCCGCACCTCGCCCGCCTCGCCGTGCAGATACCCGGTCAGTTCGGCGTCGGCCCGCTCGAGTTGGGCGAAGACCGCCTCGGCGTGGCGCAGCACCAGATGGGCCGCGTCGGTCAGGCGCACGCGCCGGCCCTGGGCCTCCAGCAGCGGTACGCCGAGTTGCCGGGAGAGGTTGGAGAGCTGCTGGGAGACGGCCGAAGGGGTCATCACCAGCGCTTCGGCGGCCGCGGTGACGGTGCCGCGGTCGCGCAGGGTGCGCAGGATGCGGAGCTTCTTGACGTCCCACTCGGTCATGGCCGGAACCTACCCGGTCGCGGGGGACGGGGGCCGGCTGCTCCCTCGGGGTCCAAAGCCGCGTCCGTTCGCGTCCTTCCGCGTCCGGACATGCGAGTGCGCCGCGCGGTACCTCGGTACCGGCGGCGCACCCCCGAGTTCCTGGGCGGGGACTAGACCTGCTTCTTCGACTTGTCGAGGACCATGACCAGGCCCGCGATGACCGCGAACAGGACGATGGGGGCCACGACGTACAGCCCGATCGTGTCGATCACGCTCAGGCCGGAACCCGGGTCGTCGCCGTCGTCGCGGGTGAGCGCGAGCGCGGGGGACGACATCAGCAGCATCATCAGCGTCGTTCCGGCAGCGACGGCGCCGGCGCGCATAGCGTTCTTCTTGTCCACGGTGCAAACGTAGCGAACGCCTATGAGCGCCGCTCGCCCGGGGGTGCCGTACGGGTCCCCGGCGGCTTGGGAGCGGGCCTGAGGACCTCCATCAGACGGTGCAGCCGGGGTGAGGCGGCCAGTTCCTCCAGGGTGACCGGATGGCCCTCGGCGTCGGCGATGGGCAGCCGCCAGTTGGGGTACTGGTCCCAGGTGCCCGGCAGGTTCTGCGGGCGGCGGTCGCCGATCGTGTCCGGGAGCCAGACCCCTGCCATGCGGGCGGGGGTGCGCAGCAGGAAGCGGTGGACGGCGCGGACGGCGGCCTCCTCGTCGTCGCCGCCCTCGGGGAGCAGGCCGAGGCGGGAGAGCAGACCGAGCCACTCCGCCCGGTCGGCGCCGTCCTCTGTGCGCTCCTCCGCCAGCGAGCGGGTGAGCAGGCCGAGGCGGTGGCGCAGCGTCACGTGGTCGCCGGTCAGCCGGGCGGCGGTGGACGGCAGGTCGTGGGTGGTGGCGGTGGCCAGGCAGTCCTCGCGCCACTGCTCGGGGGCGAGCGGGCGGCCGGTCCCCGACCAGTCGCGCTCGAACCAGAGCACGGAGGTGCCGAGGACGCCGCGTCGGGCGAGCGCCTCCCGGACGCCCGGCTCCACGGTGCCGAGGTCCTCCCCTATGACGACGGCCCCGGCGCGGTGGGCCTCCAGGACGAGGACGGCGAGCATCGCCTCCGCGTCGTGGCTGACGTAGGTGCCCTCGGTGGGCGGGCGCCCCTCGGGCACCCACCAGAGCCGGAACAGGCCCATGACGTGGTCGATGCGCAGGGCCCCGGCGTGGGCGAGGAGCCCGCGCAGCAGTCCCCGGTACGGGGCGTAGCCGGACGCGGCGAGCGCGTCGGGTCTCCAGGGCGGCAACCCCCAGTCCTGGCCGCGGGCGTTGAAGGCGTCCGGGGGCGCGCCGACGGACATGCCGTGGGCGAAGGCGTCCTGCTGGGCCCAGGTGTCGGCCCCGCCGGGGTGCACGCCCACGGCCAGGTCGTGGACGATCCCGACGGCCATCCCGGCGTCCTTCGCGGCACGCTGGGCGGCGGCGAGCTGGGCGTCGGTCAGCCAGGCGAGCCGGCAGTGGAAGTCGACCCGGTCCAGCAGTTCGGTGCGGGCGCGGGCGGTCTCCTTGGAGCGGGGGTCGCGCAGACCGGCCGGCCAGGTGTGCCAGTCGGAGCCGTGCACTTCGGCGAGGGCGCACCACAGGGCGTGGTCCTCCAGCGCCTGTCCCTGCTCGGCGAGGAAGTCACAGTAGGCGGCGCGGCGGCCGGGGGTGAGGGGCACGCCGGCGAGGAGGCCGAGGGCCTGCCGTTTGAGCGCCCAGACGGCGTCCCGGTCGATCAGGGCGCCCTTGTTCAGCACGGCGTCGCTGAGCTGCGCGGCCCGGCGGCGCAGCTCGTCGAGGGCGGCCGGGTCGGGCGCGTGCCCGTATTCCGGGACGGACTCGATGTGCAGGTGCACGGGGTCGGGGAAGCGCCGCGAGGACGGGCGGTAGGGCGAGGGGTCGGTGGGGGTGCCGAGGACCGCGGCGTGCAGCGGGTTGACCTGGACGAAGCCGGCGCCGAGGGAGCGCCCGGACCAGGAGGCGAGGTCGGCGAGGTCGCCGAGGTCGCCCATGCCCCAGGAGCGGGCGGAGAGCAGGGAGTAGAGCTGGACGAGGAAGCCGTGGGTGCGTCCGGGCGGCTGCGGGACCCGGGCCGGGGCGACCACGAGTGTGCAGGCCGCGGCCGGTCCGCCCGGGGGCCTGACGGTCAGCCGGTGCACACCCAGCGGCGGCTCGGTCCACCAGCCGGGCGCGGCGGGGGCGGACGGTGCGGAGGCGGTCGGTGCGGGAGCGTGCGGCGCGGAGGCGGACGGTCCGGAGGCGTGCGGCGCGGAGGCGGAGGAGGCGGAGGCGGTCGGTGCGGGGGCGGCCCCGCCGTGCGATCCGGGGTCGGGCTGTTCGGCGCCCGCCCTTCCGGCGCCCCCTGCGCCCCCAGGCCCGGAAACGGCCGGAACCGTACCCGTGGGTCGGACGCGCATCGGGGTCGGCGGGGTCGCCGTGGGCTCTTCCGGACGGACCGTCAGCTCCGTGCCGGGCGGCAGCGCGGTCAGGGCCGGGGGCAGAGGTTCCCCCGTCCACACCACCACCGTGGCCGGGAGGAGCCGGGATTCGGCGGCGGACTCGGCGGCGGCGAGCGCCTCGCGCACCGCTTCCGGCGTGGCGGCGTCCACACCGAGCGCGGCGAGCACATCGACGACCGTGCCCTCGGGGACGGGCACCGTGACGCCGGCGGAAGGGGAGAAGGAGGTGGCGACGCCGTGCAGTGCGGCGAGCCGGGTCAAACCCATTCAGACTCCTGGGGACTCCATGCCCCGAGCGCTGCCGGAAGAAGCCGGCTCGCTGGTCAGCGGGGCGAGGACGGCGAGCGGGGGTTCGCTGGTCAGAGGTGTGGCGTCGGCGAGCGGGGGCTCGCTGGTCAGGGGTATGGCGTCGGCCAGCGGGCCTTCGCTCGTGAGCGGGCCGGGCGTGCTGAGGGTGGCCGGGGGCGCGCTGATGAACGGGGCGGGACCCGGTGCCTGTTTGGACAGGGCGGAGAGCAGAAGCTGCGCTGCGGCGGGCATGGTGGCCTCCTGGCCGTGGGGAACAGGACACAGCAGACCTACCCAGCGGGACGCGGCCGCAGACGTAGGCGTTATGACAACGAGTTCAACGTGCCCGGGGTCACAATCCGTTCCCCGAAGGCCGATTATCCGCAAGACGTCCGCTCGTTTCGGCCATGCGACGCCATCTTTCGCGCGGACCGACGCCCGTGCCAGACCCGTCACCAGAGTGGCCATATCGGGCATTCACCCCAGAGTGGGCCCGCGCATTGACACCCTCGCGCGCGGGTGGTGGGCTCTGAGCCCACCGGCGGGAGCGAGGGAGACAGGGATGCGGCTCAGGCGCAGGAAGCACGCGACGGCCGTCGCCGTGGCTGTGCTCGGCGGTCTGCTCTCCGCGGGAGTCCCGGCCGCCGTCGCCGCCCCTTCAGCCCCTGGCGCCCCCGCCGTCTCCGCACGGGACCGCCACGACGACGCCGCGCCGCCCGCCGTGTGGCCGCGGCCCCAGAGCATCAAGGTGTCCGGGGCCTCGGTCCCGCTCTCCGGCGAGGTGACGCTCGTCGCCGGCGACGGGGCAGACCCCTCCGCGGTCGAGGCACTGCGCCAGGTGCTGCGCGACGCGGGTGGCCGGTCCGTCCACGAGGCGCTGCCCGGCGGCGGACCCGTGATCCGGTTCGGCGGGGACGGGGCCGTGGACGCGCTCCGCACGCTGCGTGCGCCCGACCGTGCCGATCTCCCGTCGGGCGGCTACCGGATCGCGGTCGGCCGGGTCGCGGGCCGGGACACCGTCGCGGTGGACGGCCTCGGCGAGGACGGCCTGTTCCACGCGGCGCAGACGCTGCGTCAGCTGACCTCGGGCGGCCGGATCGCCGGCGTCACCGTCCGGGACTGGCCGGCCGGCGCCGTGCGCGGGATGACCGAGGGCTTCTACGGCCGGCCCTGGTCCCACGAGGAACGGCTCGCCCAGCTCGCCTTCATGGGGCGCACGAAGCAGAACCGCTACCTCTACGCGGCCGGCGACGACCCGTACCGGCAGGCCCGCTGGCGGGAGCCGTACCCCGCCGAGCGGCGTGCCGAGTTCCGCGCGCTGGCCGAACGGGCCGCCGCCGAGCATGTGACGCTCGGCTGGGCGGTGGCTCCGGGCCAGTCCATGTGCCTGTCCTCGGACCGCGACGTGAAGGCGCTGACCAAGAAGATCGACGCCATGTGGGCGCTGGGGTTCCGGGTCTTCCAGGTGCAGTTCCAGGACGTCAGCTACAGCGAGTGGCACTGCTCGGCGGACGCGGACACCTTCGGCAGGGGCCCCGAGGCGGCGGCCAGGGCGCAGGCCCGGGTCGTGAGCGCGGTGGCGCGGCATCACGCGGAGCGTCATCCGGGCTCCGAGCCGCTGTCCATGATGCCGACGGAGTTCTTCCAGGACGGGGCGACGGACTACCGCACCGCGCTCGCGAAGGAGCTCGACGAGCGGGTGCAGGTCGCCTGGACCGGTGTCGGCGTCGTCCCGCGAACCATCACCGGCGGCGAGCTGGCCGGCGCCCGCTCCACGTTCCGTCATCCGCTGGTCACGATGGACAACTACCCGGTCAACGACTACGCGCAGGACCGGATCTTCCTGGGCCCGTACACCGGCCGGGACCCGGCGGTCGCCAGCGGTTCGGCGGCGCTGCTGGCCAACGCGATGGAGCAGCCGTCCGCGTCCCGGATCCCCCTGTTCACCGCCGCCGACTTCGCCTGGAACCCGAGGGGGTACCAGCCCCAGGAGTCCTGGCAGGCGGCCCTGGACGATCTCGCGGGCGGCGACGCCCGCAGCGGGGACGCGCTGCGCGCGCTGGCGGGCAACAGCGCGGGTTCGGTGCTGGGCGGTGACGAATCGGCTTATCTGCGGCCGTTGTTCGCCGCGTTCTGGACGTCCCGTACGGCGGACGGCGCCCCGGCGCGCGACGCGGCGGCGCGCCGGCTGCGGGCCGCGTTCACGGTGATGCGCGAGACCCCCCAGCGCCTGGCCGGACTGGCCGACGGGCGGCTCGACGACGAAGTGCGTCCGTGGAGCGAGCAGTTGGCCCGTTACGGCCGGGCGGGCGAGCTGGCCGTGGATCTGCTCCAGGCCCAGGCGCGCGACGACGGGGCGAGCGCCTGGGAGTCCTCGCTGGCCCTGGAACCGGCGCTGAAGGCCGTGAGGACGGGCGGCGCGACGGTCGGCAAGGGAGTGCTCGGCCCGTTCTTCGAGCGGGTGCGCAAGGAGGCCGCCGCCTGGACGGGGGCGGACCGGCGCAACGGCACGGTGACCGAGGCCGCGGGCAGCTACACGGTGCGGTTCGGCCGGGTGCGGCCGCTGGAGACCGTCACCGCGATGACGGTGCCCGGCGAGGACGCGACGGTGTCGGGCGCGACCGTCCAGGCGCATGTGCCCGGCGAGGGCTGGCGGAGCCTCGGCACCCTGTCGGCGCGGGGCTGGACCCAGGCGCCGGGTCAAGGGGTGCGGGCGGACGCGGTCCGGGTCAGCTGGCCGACCGCCACCCCGGCGGTCACCGGCGCACCGCCCCTGATCATCCCCCCGCTCGCGGGCACCGCGCCGTCCGCCGGCACGGCCCCCCGGGTGCGCTCGCTGGTGCCGTGGTTCGGCGACGAGCCCCCCGCTCGGCTCGCTCTCGCGCGGGGCGAGACGGATGCCGAGATCGGCGGCGGACCGTCGCGGATCGGGGCCCGGCTCTCCGCGCGCCGCCCGGCCGAGGTGCGCGGCGCGCTGACCGCGAAGGCGCCCAGGGGCATCAAGGTGCGGGTGCCGAAGCACACGACCGTGCCGCGCGGCTCCCGTACGGAGGTGCCCGTGGAGATCACCGTCCCGGCGGGCACCCCGGCGGGCGAGTACGAGGTGCCGTTCTCCTTCGGGACCGAGGAGACGACCCTGACCGTCCGGGCGTTCCCCCGCACGGCGGGCCCGGACCTGCTGCGTGCGGCCACCGCCACCTCTTCGGGTGACGAGACCCCGGACTTCCCGGCTGCTTACGCCTCGGACGGCGACCCGAAGACCCGCTGGTCCTCGCCGGCCGAGGACGGCGCCTGGTGGCAGGCCGAACTGCCCGCCCCGGCCCGGGTCGGCCAGGTGGTGCTGGACTGGCAGGACGCGTACGCCTCCCGCTACCGCATACAGGTCTCCGCGGACGGCAGCACCTGGCGCACGGCCGCCACCGTCCGCGACGGCGGGGGCGGGCGCGAATCGGTCCGGATGGACGCGAAGGACACCCGTTTCATCCGGGTCCAGGGCGACGGGCGGGCCACCGAGTACGGCTACTCGCTCTGGTCGGTGCGGGCGTACGCGGTCGCGGACCAGCGGCTGTCCGAGCCTGATCCGTCCGGACGAACCCACTCCTGATCCGCCCCGGCGGTCCGGCCCTGAGCCGTCCGACGGTCCGACTCTGAGCCGTCCGCACAGGCCCGGGCCCGGGCGGGCCCAGCCGTCCGCTCAGCTCCCGTCCGCTCAGGTCCGGTCCGGTCCGGTCCGGTGGAAGCCTTGGGCGTCAGGCCGAGATGCCGTCGATCCGGGCCATCGCGTCGTCCGCACCGAACGGTTGCAGGTAGGGCAGCCAGCGCGGGTCGCGGTGTCCCGTGCCGATGATCCGCCAGGCCAGCCCGGTCGGCGGCGCGGGCTCCTGGTGCAGCCGCCAGCCGAGCTCGGGCAGGTGGCGGTCGGCCTTGACGTGGTTGCAGCGGCGGCAGGCCGCCACCACGTTGTCCCAGGCGTGCTGCCCGCCGCGACTGCGCGGAATGACGTGGTCGACGCTGGTCGCGGCGGCGCCGCAGTACATGCAGCGTCCCCCGTCCCTGGCGAAGAGCGCCCGGCGGGTCAGCGGGACGGGCCCCCGGTAGGGGACGCGCACGAACCGCTTCAGGCGGACGACGCTGGGGGCCGGGACGGCGCGGGTGGCACTGTGTACGAAGGCCCCGGACTCCTCGAGACAGACAGCCTTGTTCTCGAGGACGAGGACGAGCGCGCGGCGGAGCGGTACGACGCCGAGTGGCTCGTACGACGCGTTGAGAACCAGGACATGCGGCACGTGGACGCCTCCTTGTACGCCGGCGGCGCGTGGCTCGCGCCGGGACGATCCGGTCTCAGTCTCCCCTCCTGCCTGGTCGGAGCGCCACCACGTGCGCGTAACGGGCCGGAAGGATTTTTCTCTCCGGGCCCCGCCGCCCGGCCGCCGGGACGCGCCGGAGCAGGCGCTTCGGGAGCCTGCCGCCGCGGGCGCGCGCGGTGTGCGATCGGCCACAGACCGCCCGCACACAGCGCCGCCACCACCGGCCGGTCCTCCCTCGTCGCCCTCGCCGGGTGAGACGCGTCTCTCCCCTCCCTCACGGCAAGGGAGCATTCCGGATGCCCCGTTAGTGTGGTCGTTCAGCGTTCGCCCAACCGGAGGTTTCGCCGTGTCCCTGTCCGCCCTGTTGGCCGCTGCACCGTCGCCCGAGCCCGGTGGCTCGCTGGACGAAGCCGCGAAGCAGGCCGGCAACGCCGCGAGCTGGGTGGAGCAGAACTGGTCCACCTGGCTGAACACCGGTCTGCGGATCGTGCTCATCGCCGCCATCGCGATCGCGTTGCGCATAGCCGTCCGCCGCACCCTGACCAAGCTCATCGAGCGGATGAACCGCAGCGCCCAGGCGGTGGAGGGCACCGCGCTCGGCGGCCTGCTGGTCAACGCGGAGCGGCGCCGGCAGCGCTCGGAGGCGATCGGTTCCGTACTCCGTTCGGTTGCCTCGTTCCTGATCCTCGGCACGGCCGCCCTGATGATCCTGGGTGCGTTCGAGATCAATCTGGCGCCGCTGCTGGCCTCCGCGGGAGTCGCCGGGGTGGCGCTCGGCTTCGGTGCGCGCAACCTGGTCACCGACTTCCTGTCCGGCGTCTTCATGATCCTGGAGGACCAGTACGGCGTCGGCGACACCATCGACGCCGGCGTCGCCTCCGGCGAGGTCATCGAGGTCGGCCTGCGGGTCACCAAGCTGCGCGGCGACAACGGCGAGATCTGGTACGTGCGCAACGGCGAGGTGAAGCGGATCGGCAACCTGAGCCAGGGCTGGTCCACCGCCGGCGTCGATGTGCAGGTACGCCCCACGGAGGACCTCGACCGGGTCCGTGCGGTGATCACCGAGGCCGCCCAGCTGATGGCCAAGGACGACCCGTGGACCGAGCGCCTGTGGGGCCCCGTGGAGATCCTGGGCCTGGACAGCGTGCTGCTGGACTCGATGACGGTCCGGGTGACCGCGAAGACGATGCCGGGCAAGGCCCTGGGCGTGGAGCGCGAGCTGCGCTGGCGCATCAAGCGTGCCTTCGACGAGGCGGGCATCCGCATGGTCGGCGGCGTTCCGGGGCAGCCGGACGAACCCTCGGCGGCCGACCCGACGGCCGCGATGGCCGCCCCCTCCGCGTACGCCTCGGCCACCTCGCCCCAGTCCCTGGCGACGACCCCGATCCCTCCGGCGACGCCGAACATCACGAAGTAGCTCATCAGCACGTGCCGAGGGGCACCCCGCGAGGTCTGCGGGGTGCCCCTCGCACATGTCCCGCCCCCGGTGGGGAATCCGGCACGGGGACCGCGCGATGCTTCCGCGACGAGCACGCGGGAAGCCCACGGTGTGAATAATCTGCGAAATCTACGCGCATCGGACCAAGTGCGATATGCCCGAGCATCCGGGGCGAGCCAAAAGCCGCATACCCGCGCACTGTCCGACGATACGCTTCGCACGCCCTCCCACCTGCAAGGGAGCGCGTTCACGAGCACGTCAGAAAGCATTGTCCGCCGTTTTCCCCGGGTGTTATCGTCTTGATCATTGCGAGGGGGGCATCCCCGCATGCACGGGGGTGGGAATGACGCATGCGCACGCTCCACCTTTCGTGCTGGATGGCATTCCAGAATGGAAGATTCGTGAAGCTTTCTGCCCGTGCAGCCATGACAGCCGGCACAGCCGCAGTTATCGCTCTTGTTCTCGCACCCACCGCCGAGGCGAACTGGTCGAGCAGCATCACAGCCGCGAGCGTTTCCTTCGAGTCCCGCCGCTGGTCCGACGAGCTGTACTCCCAGATCCTGTTCACCGGCTGCCACACCGACTCGGGTGTCACGAAGAGCACCGACGTACAGATGTGGCACGACATCAGCTTCCAGAGCGACGACTCCTACGACAACAAGACGTTCACCGCGTGCTTCAACGGCGGTACCAGCAACGGCGAATGGACCGATCTGGGCTCCGGAATGAAGGACGTATACTTCAAGATCATGAAGATCGGGGGCTCGACCTTCGGGCCGCAGCTCACCGTGAACAGCGTCAGCATCGACACCACCAAGGCCGACGGCTGACCTGATTCCCGCCCCGGGGGCCGCAGCCGCGCCCCCGGGGCACATCCTTATCCTCTGTGAGTCGCGATGAAATTCACCACCGCATTGAGAAGCAGCAGTGCGCGTTGGGCCGGTCCCGTCGTTCTGCTGATTTCGGCCTTTTATTACATGTCAGCAGAAACCGCACCGCCAAGTCAGTACCACCACTGGTCTCCGTCGATAATCGCGGCTCCACTCGTGGTTCTCTACGCACTCGCCTATGCCGCTGCCGCCGCTCTCGCCGTGTGGGAAAGCGGGCGACTCCGCCAGGCGCGCATCTGGGAATCCCTGCCCACCAGAAGCCGTTACCGGGTAGCGGCCAACGTGCTGCTTCCTGTGGTAATTCTCGCGTGGGCCGCCCTGCTGCTGCCACCGGCCATCTCTTTGGCACGGACGGGCACCGTCCCGAGCCTCGACTCCCTGCGGCTGCCCTTGATGGGCATGCTGATAGTCGTCGCCCACGCCATTGCCGGATTCGCCATCGGTGCGGTGCTGCCGCGCCTGATCGCCACACCCGTGGTCGCGGTCGTCGACTGGATCGCGGTCAACTTCACGCGAGGCACACAGCCCTACTGGCTGCGTCATGTCTCCGGCCAGTACTCGGACGTCGGCTTCGGCGAGGTCCCCCGGTTCGTGTCCGTCGCGGTTCCCGTCCTGATGGCGGGCGGCGTGGCCGTCGGCCTGCTGCTGCTGTGGCTGCCGCTCGGGCCCCGGGTGCTGCGCGGTGTGGTCGCGCTCGGCGTCGCCGCGGCCGGAGTCCTCGGTGCCCAGCACCTCGCCCGGGACTGGCCGCACGACCCTCCCACGGCCACCGGCCAGGCACCCGTCGACTGCACGGGCGTCAACCCCCGGGTGTGCGTGCCGCGCATCGCCTCCGGGAGCCTCGACCGCAGCCAGCGCGAGGCCTCTCAGGCGCTGAGCACCCTGCGTGCCGCCGGGGTCCCCGTCGTCGCCCCCAGGCAGATCGACGACCTGTACAACGGGTCGGGCGCGGCCGGCACCAGTGAGCAGGTGTGGCGGCTGGGCCTCATGTCGGCCAACCGGCCGCACCAGGTCGGCTACCAGGTCATGGTCCGCGCGCTGAAGTTCCGTTGCGCCGAGGTCCCCGCCGTCCGGGCCCACTCGGTGTGGCTGTGGGCCGCCACTCGCACCGGCCAGGTCGACATGTACCAGGAACGCCGCAGGAGCGAAGGCATCACACCCGAGAGCCGGAAGATCGAGAAGCAGGTGAACGACCAGGTCCGTGAGGTGCTGAGCAAGTCTCCCGCCGAGCAGAAGACCTGGATCCGCAGCAACCTCGACTCCTGCTCCAAGAGCGCCACGGGGAGCACGGCGTGAGGTGGTGGATCGGTGCCCGACGGGCGGGGATCACCGTCCCGCTGGCTCTGGCCGTCTTCCTGCTCCCGTTGCTCGCGGTGCAGAACACCGAGGTCGCCCTGCCCGGCATCGTCGGTACTCCCCGGGTCGCGCTGACCGTGTTCGTGCCCGTACCGCTCGTCGCCTGCCTCATGCACCTCCTGGAGTCACGGGTGCCCGCCCCCGAGGATTCCGGGGTGCGGCCCGTGGCCAGGTACGACGCCTTGCTCGTCACCGCGGTGGCCGCCGCGGCACTCTGCTGTGCGCTGCTGGTGGCCGCCGTCAGCGATACGCAGCAGGCCGCCGCCACGGGCCGCAACGTGCTGTTCCTGGCCGGGCTGCTTCTCCTCGGGCGCGCCGTGTTCGGCCCCTCCGCGGTGCTGGTCCCCGTGGCCTGGCTCGTCCTCGTCGTCGGCATCGGCTTCCGCGGCAACGTGCCCCGGGCGTGGACCATCGTGCCGGAGGCGGCTCGTGACGTCCCGGCGGCCATCGTCTCCCTGCTGGTGTTCGCCGCCGGCCTCACCGTTCTGATCTTCGCCCCGAGGAAGGCCTCGTGACCCTCGAACTCACCCGCTGCACCTACCGCTACCGGCGTGGGCGCAAGCCGGTCCTCCAGGACTTCGACTACACGCTCCCCGACGGACTCTCCATCCTGCTCGGCCCCAACGGCGCGGGGAAGTCGACCCTGCTGAAGCTCGCGGCCTCGGTGACGAAGCCCCAGCGCGGCAGCGTCCACCTCGACGGGATCCCCGCGGGAACGCGGCAGTACCGGCAGGACGTGGCGTGGATGCCGCAGGACATCACCCCGATGCCCGGGCTCACGGCGCGCGAGTACGTCGCGTACATCGGCTGGCTCAAGGGCATGAGCCGTCCGGACGCCTGGAAGCGGGCCCGGCAGGCACTCGCGCAGGTCGACCTCGCGGACCGGATGAACGAGCGCAGCGACCGCCTCTCCGGGGGCCAGCTGCGACGCGTCGGGGTGGCCGGCGCACTCGTGCACGGCGCCCGCGTCCTGCTGCTGGACGAACCGACCGCCGGGCTCGACCCGTACCAGCGGCGGGTGTTCCGCGACATGCTCGCGGGTCTGACCGGCGACATCCGGGTGCTGCTCTCCACGCACGACGTCGCCGACCTCGCCGAGGAGGCCGATCACGTGACCGTCGTCTACGACGGACGGATCATCCACCACGGGGACACCGGTTCCTTCCTCGCCCTGGCTCCTGACGGCACCGTCGCGGGGCGGGCGGCCGAGGGCGCGTACACGGCCCTGCTGCGCGGCAGCGGGGCCCGGGCCTGACGGGCCGGCCGGCGCCACCGGCCATGAGGGGCACGACGCGAGGTCGGCGGCGTGCCCCTCACCCGTGCCACGACCCGGCCCTGCGCCCAGGTAACGCTTTGGTTGCCACCGCGCCCCCGGCCATTGACGCCCCGGTGGCGTGCGCCCTACGGTCCTCTCACCGAATAGGAAACTTTCCTAACAGAGGGCAGGTGCAGTGAACATGGCCGGAACCACACCGGGCACCCCCCGCGTTCTGCGCGCCATGAACGACCGCGCCGCCCTCGATCTGCTGCTGGAGCACGGGCCCCTGTCGCGGACCCGGATCGGGAAGCTGACCGGGCTCTCCAAGCCCACCGCCTCCCAGCTGCTGGCCCGGCTGGAGGCCGCCGGGCTGGTCGTCGCGACCGGGACCGCCGCCGGACGGCCCGGGCCCAACGCGCAGCTGTACGCCGTCAACGCGTCGGCCGCCCACGTGGCGGGGCTCGATGTGAACGCCCACCGGATCGTCGCCGCGGTCGCCGACGTGACGGGCGGGACGGTCGGCGAGTTCGAGCTGCGGACCCCGGGGCGGCGCGCCGACAGCGTGGTCCGGCAGGTCGCGGAGGCGCTGGACGGGGCGGTGAAGGAGGCGGGGCTGACCCGCTCCGACGTGCACCGGGTCGTCATCGGCACTCCGGGAGCCTTCGACCCGGGCACGGGCCGGCTGCGGTACGCCTCCCACCTGCCCGGCTGGCACTCCCCCACTCTGCTGGACGAGCTGGCCGCCTTCCTGCCGATGCCCGTGGAGTACGAGAACGACGTGAACCTCGTCGCGGTGGCCGAGCAGCGGCTCGGCGCGGCACGGGGGCACGAGGACTTCGTGCTGCTGTGGAACGAGGAGGGCCTCGGCGCCGCCCTCGTCATCAACGGCCGGCTGCACCGCGGTTTCACCGGCGGCGCCGGTGAGGTCGGCTTCCTGCCGGTGCCCGGCGCCCCGCTGGTACGCCAGGTCACCAAGGCGAACGCGGGCGGTTTCCAGGAGCTGGCGGGCGCGCAGGTGCTCGCCAGGCTGGCCCGCGAGCTCGGCATCGACGACGAGGCCGTCCGCGGTCCGGGCACCCATCACGAGATCGCGGCCGGGCTGGTGGGCCGGGCGGCCGCGGCGGTGGAGCGGGGCGAGGGCGGGCCGTACGGCCGCCTGCTCGATCGGTTCGCCACCGGCCTGGCGACCGGCCTCGCCTCCATGATCGCCGTCCTGGACCCCGAGGTCGTCGTGCTGTCCGGCGAGCTGATCGCGCGCGGCGGGGAACCGCTGCGCGGCCGGGTGGCGGCCGAGCTCGCCGAACTGGCTGCGTCCCGTCCCCGGCTGGTCAGCGGCGAGGTGACGCACCGGCCCGTCCTGCGCGGCGCGCTGGAGAGCGCGCTCGCCACCACGCGCGACGAAGTGTTCGACACCTCGCGCTGAGCCTTCCCACCCCCTCACGTACGCCCTTCATCGCCCCAACCCCTCATCGGGAGAGACCACCATGTCCGGAAATCGCCGGAAGCCCGCCGTCGTGCTCGCCGCGACCGCCGCGATCGCCCTGTTCGCCTCCGCCTGTACCGGGCAGAGCAGTTCCGGTGCCAGTGATGACGCGTCCAAGGAGACGACCATCAACTTCTGGCACGGCTGGAGTGCCCCGAACGAGGTGAAGGGGATCGAGGCCACGATCGACGCCTTCGAGAAGGCGCACCCCAACATCCATGTGAAGGTCGTCGGCAACATGACCGACGACAAGATCAACCAGGCGCTGCGGGCGGGCGGTTCCAAGGCCCCGGACGTCGTCTCCTCGTTCACCACGAACAACGTCGGCAAGTTCTGTTCGTCGAAGGCCTTCGTCGACCTCAACCCGTTCCTGAAGAAGGACGGGATCGACGCGGACGCGACGTTCCCGAAGGCGATGAACGAGTACACGCAGTTCGAGGGGGTGCGCTGCACGGTGCCGCTGCTGGGTGACGCGTACGGGCTTTACTACAACAAGGACGCGTTCGAGGACGCCGGCATCACCACCCCGCCGAAGACGTGGTCCGAGTTCGCCGCCGACGCCAAGAGGCTGACGAAGAGCAAGGGCGACTCGTACGAGCAGCTCGGCTTCATGCCGAACTACCACGGCTACGAGTCGACGACCGAGCACTACCTCGGTGGCTGGAACCCGACGTACTTCGACGCGGACGGCAAGTCGAACATCGCCAAGGACCCGGCGTTCGCCACGATGCTCACCAACCAGAAGAAGCTGGTCGACTCGCTGGGCGGCTACCGGAAGCTGGAGAAGTTCCGTACGGGCTTCGGCGACGAGTGGGGCGCGAAGCACCCGTTCCACACCGGCCAGGTGGCCATGCAGCTGGACGGTGAGTGGCGGCTCGGCATGGCCGAGGACACCAAGCCGGAGTTCGAGATCGGCGTGGCCCCGATGCCCGTCGCCGACGACCAGGCCGACACCTACGGCAAGGGCTACCTGACCGGCACGATCGCGGGGATCGCCGCCACGTCCGGCAAGCAGAACGCCGCGTGGGAGCTGGTGAAGTTCATGACGACCGACACCGACGCGGTGGTGAACTTCGCCAACGCCATCCACAACGTGCCGTCCACGCTGGCCGCGCTGAAGTCCCCGAAGCTGAAGTACGACCCCCGCTTCAAGACCTTCCTGGACATCGCGGCCCACCCGAAGTCCACCACCACCCCGCCCTCGGTGAACGGCGGCGCGTACCTGGTGTCCCTGCAGAACCTCGGCTTCGCCGTCGAGAAGGGCGCCCAGAAGGACATCGGGGCGGGTCTGGAGAAGACCGCCCAGGAGATCGACGCCGCGACCGCACAGGCGAAGTAGCACCGCGATGAGCACGTACACACTCCGCTCGAAGCGCCGCCGCGCGGCGCTCCGTACAGCGGCCTTCATGTCGCCGTGGCTGATCGGGTTCTGCGTCTTCTTCGCCTACCCGCTGATCTCCACGCTGTATTTCTCCTTCACGAGCTACGACGGTTTCACCGCCCCGGAGTTCAGCGGGCTGCAGAACTGGTCGTTCGTCTTCAACGACTACCCGCTGTTCTGGCCCGCCCTGCGCAACACGCTCTGGCTGGTCGTGGTCATGGTCACCTGCCGGGTGGTGTTCGGACTCGGCGTGGGCCTGCTGATCACCAAGATCAAGACGGGTGCCGGGGTTTTCCGGACGCTGTTCTACCTGCCGTATCTTGCCCCTCCGGTGGCCGCCACGCTGGGCTTCGTCTTCCTGCTCAACCCGGGCACGGGGCCGGTCAACTCGATCCTCGGCGGCCTCGGCATGGGGACCCCCGGCTGGTTCACCGACGCCGCCTGGTCCAAGCCGGCGCTGACCGCGCTCGCGGTGTGGGGGGTGGGCGACCTGATGGTGATCTTCATGGCCGCGCTCCTCGACGTCCCCAAGGAGCAGTACGAGGCGGCCGAGCTGGACGGGGCGTCCTCGTACCAGCGGTTCCGCTTCGTCACGCTGCCGAACATCTCGCCGATCATCATGTTCGCCGTGGTCACCGGCATCATCCAGACGATGCAGTACTACACCCAGCCCCTGGTGGCGGGGAAGGTCGCCTCGGGCGTCATGGGCGGCTCGGGACAGCAGTTCGAGCCGGGCTATCCCGACAAGTCGACACTGACGCTTCCCCAGCTGGTCTACAACCTCGGTTTCCAGCGCTTCGACTACGGCTCCGCCTGTGTGGTCGCGCTCGTTCTCTTCGTCCTCGCCATGGCGTTCACCGCACTGCTGATGCGGCGCCGCAGCGGACTGATCCAGGCAGGTGAGTGACGTGGCTCAGGTTCTCGACACCCCCAAGGCCGCCGGCCCGGTGAGTGACCCCGTCACCCCGGCCCAACGCACCGCACGCCGCAAGACGCTCCTGCACTGGATCGCCGTGCACTCGCTCGGCGTCGCGGCCGCGCTCTTCTTCGTGCTGCCGTTCGTCTTCCTCTTCCTCACCTCGCTGATGAGCGACCAGCAGGCGCTGACCCGTGACCTGTGGCCGCACCCCTTCGAGTGGGGCAACTACAAGAAGGTGTTCGACACCCCGGGCTTCCTGACCTGGTGGAAGAACACCCTGCTGTACGCGGGACTGGGCACCGTCCTCACGGTCGTGTCCTCGCTGCCCGTGGCGTACGCGCTCGCCAAGTTCCGCTTCCGCGGCCGGCACCTGTCGCTGATGCTGGTCATCTCGATGATGATGCTGCCGCCGCAGGTCGTCGTGATCCCGATGTACCTGTTCTGGGCCAAGCAGCTGGACATGTCCGGCACGCTGTGGCCGCTGATCATCCCGATGGCGTTCGGCGACGCGTTCTCCATCTTCCTGCTGCGGCAGTTCCTGCTGACCATCCCGAACGAGTACGTGGACGCGGCGAAGGTCGACGGCTGCGGAGAGTTCCGCACCCTGCTGCGCATCGTGATCCCGATGGCCAAGCCGGGGATCGCCGCCGTCGCCCTCTTCCAGTTCTTCTACGCCTGGAACGACTACTTCGGCCCCCAGATCTACGCCTCCGAGAACCCGGCGGCCTGGACGCTGAGTTACGGACTGGAGTCCTTCAAGGGCGCACACCACACCGACTGGAACCTGACCATGGCCGCGACCGTACTGGTCATGGCCCCTGTGATCGTCGTCTTCTTCTTCGCACAGAAGGCATTTGTCGAGGGCGTCACACTGACCGGAGTAAAGGGCTGATTCATGAAGCTCGCAGTAGTGGGTGGCGGGTCCACCTACACACCTGAACTGATCGACGGATTCGCACGGCTTCGGGACACCCTGCCGGTCGAGGAGCTCGTGCTCATCGACCCGGCGGCCGACCGGCTCGAACTCGTCGGCGGCCTCGCCCGGCGGATCTTCGCCCGGCAGGGCCACCCGGGGAGGATCGTCACCACCTCCGACATCGACGCGGGCGTCGCCGACGCCGACGCGGTCCTGCTCCAGCTGCGCGTGGGCGGCCAGGCGGCCCGCAACCAGGACGAGACGTGGCCGCTGGAGTGCGGCTGCGTCGGCCAGGAGACCACCGGCGCCGGCGGCCTCGCCAAGGCCCTGCGCACCGTCCCGGTCGTCCTGGACATCGCCGAGCGGGTCCGGCGCACCAACCCGGACGCCTGGATCATCGACTTCACCAATCCGGTCGGCATCGTCACCCGGGCACTGCTCCAGGCCGGGCACAAGGCCGTCGGCCTGTGCAACGTGGCGATCGGCTTCCAGCGCAAGTTCGCAGCTCTGCTCGACGTGACCCCCGCCGAGGTGCACCTCGACCACGTCGGGCTGAACCACCTGAGCTGGGAGCTCGGGGTGCGTCTCGGCGGCCCCGAGGGCGAGAACGTGCTGCCGCGGCTGATCGCCGAGCACGGCGACGCCATCGCCGACGACCTGCACATGCCGCGGGCGATCGTGGACCGCCTCGGCGTCGTCCCCTCGTACTACCTGCGCTACTTCTACGCGCACGACGAGGTCGTGCGGGAGCTCGGCACCAAGCCCTCCCGGGCCGCCGAGGTCGCCGCGATGGAGAAGGAACTCCTCGCGATGTACGGGGACCCGGCGCTGGACGAGAAGCCCGCGCTGCTCGCCAAGCGGGGCGGCGCCTTCTACTCGGAGGCGGCCGTGGACCTGGCGGCCTCGCTGCTCGGCGGCGGCGGCTCCGCGGTGCAGGTGGTCAACACGTACAACCGGGGGACGCTTCCGTTCCTGCCGGACGACGCGGTGATCGAGGTGCAGGCGAGGGTCGACGGGACGGGCGCGACGCCGCTCGCCGTGCCGGAGCTGGACCCGCTGTACGCCGGACTGATCGCCCACGTGACCGCGTACGAGGACCTGGCGCTCCGGGCCGCGCTGCACGGCGGCCGCGACCGGGTCTTCAAGGCCCTGCTGGCGCACCCTCTGATCGGCCAGTTCGAATACGCCGAAGCGCTCACCGACAAGCTGGTCGCGCACAACCGGGAGCACCTCGCGTGGGCGTGAACGGATGCGTCCTCGCGATCGACGCGGGGAACAGCAAGACCGATGTGGCCCTCATCGGTGAGGACGGCGGCGTGCTGTCCACGGCCCGGGGCGGAGGCTTCCAGCCTCCGGTGGTCGGAATCGGCGCGGCCGTGGACGTCCTCGGCGCGGCGGTGGAGCAGGCCCTGGCGGCGGCCGGCGTGGACGCGGGTTCCGTGGCCCATGTGTCCGCCTGCCTCGCAAACGCCGATCTTCCGGTCGAGGAGGCGCAGTTGACCCAGGCGCTGCACGCCCGCGCCTGGGGTCGCACGGTGGAGGTGCGCAACGACACCTTCGCGATCCTGCGCGCCGGGGCCGACGAGCCGCGCGGGGTGGCCGTCGTGTGCGGTGCGGGGATCAACTGCGTCGGCATGGTGCCGGACGGGCGGACCGCGCGTTTCCCCGCGATCGGCAGGATCTCGGGTGACTGGGGCGGTGGTTCGGGGCTCTCCGAGGAGGCGATGTGGTACGCCGCGCGTGCCGAGGACGGCCGGGGCGAGCCGACGGAACTGGCCCGTACGCTGCCGGCGCACTTCGGGCTGGCCTCGATGTACGCGCTGATCGAGGCCGTGCATCTGGGCCGGATCGCCTCCGCGCGGCGGCATGAACTGACACCGGTGCTGTTCGCGACCGCGGCCTCCGGCGACGCGGTGGCGCGCGGGCTCGTGGACCGGCTGGCGGAGGAGGTCGTGGCGCTGTCCTCGGTCGCGCTGTCGCGCCTCGGACTGCTCGACGAGGTGGCTCCGGTCGTGCTGGGCGGCAGTGTGCTGGCCGCCCGGCACCCGCAGTTGGACGAGCGGATCGGTGAACTCCTCGCCGTGCGCGCCCCCAAGGCGGTGGTGCGGGTGGTGCAGGAGTCTCCGGTGCTGGGCGCCGGGCTGCTGGGCCTGGACCACACGGGGGCCGCGCCGCAGGTGCACGCGAGACTCCGGGCGCAGTTCATCTGACGGCCGCGCGACGCGAGTGTCAGGGGCGTCCCGTAGCCTTCGGGTTGCGGGACGCCTGCTGCGCAGGGGGAACCGATCAGTTGTTCCGGACGTGTTCATGAGTGGGGAGATCGATCCGCTTCGGGGATTGCGCCGCCGATCGCCTTGATCGGTGACGCCGGCCTTGATCGAATGCTGTGTGACCGCGGCTGACGACAGTCGGCCGCTTCGTGGACCGGTGCAGGATCCGGGTGTTCGCCGTGTGGGCGCCGGTCCCTGCGGCCATACTTCTGGCCGGGTACCAGTCCCCCCGATCGGCCGGGGGGCGGGCCACCGTCAGTGACCGAGGGGGAGGTCAAGTGACATACCCGCCGACGATGCCTCCGGCGCCGCACCGCGCGCCGGGGCAGCAGGCTGCGCCGACGGCCGTACCCGCACCGCATGCACCACCGCCACCGCCGCCGGCCGGCGTCCGGGCGGTCGCCACACAGCGGCTGCGTGCCGCGGCGACCACCGAGCCGGGCCGGCTCCAGATCATCGGGGCCGTGCTGGCGCTGCTCGTCGTGGCGTTCGGTGTGGTGACGGCGTTCGAGATCAGCGACCGCGCGGCCGCGGCCAATGACGTGGTGGAGCGCAGCCAGCCGCTCAGCGCGGACGCGGCGGGCATCTACCGCTCGCTGGCCGACGCCGACGCGGCCGCCGCGAGCGGCTTCCTGGCCGGGCCGCAGGAACCGCGCCCGGTCCACGAGCAGTACGTGAAGGACATCGAGGAGGCCTCCCGGCTGCTCGTGAAGGCCGCGGCCAACACGGACGCGGCGACGGAGTCCGGCCACGAGATCACCACGCTCAGCGAGGAACTCCCGCACTACACCGGGCTCATCGAGCGCGCCCGCGCCAACAACCGGCAGGGGCTGCCGCTGGGCGGCGCCTATCTGCGGTACGCGAACCAGAAGATGGCGAACGAGCTGCTGCCGGCCGCCGAGCGGCTGTACACGGCGGAGACGGACCGGCTCGACCAGGACTACCGCTCCGCCAGGACGTGGCCGTTCTTCTCCCTCGCCGTCGGCGTCATCGCGCTGGCCGTGCTGTTCTGGGCCCAGCGGCGCAACTACCGCAGGACGAACCGGGTGTTCAACCACGGTCTGCTCGCGGCGACCGCGGCGGCGACCGTGGTGCTGCTGTGGCTGGCGGTGGGCCACACGGTGGCGCGGTCCGACCTGGCCGAGTCGAACACGCACGGACAGCAGTCCCTGGACGTGCTCAACCGGGCCCGCATCGACTCGCTGAAGGCCCGCTCCAACGAGAACCTCACGGTGGTCGCCCGCGGCGCGGTGCTCACCGCGGACGGCAAGAAGGACAAGTACGAGACCGACTACGGCACGGGCATGAAGGCGCTCGGCGCGGAGCTGGGCAAGGCCGCGAAGCTCGCCGAGGACACCGGCGACGCCGAGGGCGGCAAGCCGGTCGCGGACGCCATGGCGGCGGTCACCGAGTGGCAGAGCCGCCACCGGACCGCCCGGAAGACGGACGACAGCGGCGACTACGACACCGCCCTGGAGCAGATCATCGGCTCGCAGAACTCGACGGGCGAGTCCTTCGGCCGGGTGGACGAGGCCCTGCGCAAGGCGCTCGCCCACGAGCAGAGCCAGTTCACCCGGGCCGCCGAGGACGGGCGCGGGGCCCTGGGCGGGCTGCCGATCGGGGCCGCGGCCCTCGCCGTGCTCGGTGCGGTGGCGGCGATCGTCGGAGTCAACCGCAGGCTCTCGGAGTTCCGGTGACAGGGGGAGCGATGACAGCGAAGGACCCGAGGACGGGCCCGGGGACGGCCCGCAGGGGCCGGCTGCGCGGCTGGGGCGGGGTGACCGCCATGGCCGCCGCCTGTGCGGTGACGGCATCGCTGACCCTGCTGCCGCTCTCTCACAGCGGCAAAGGCGCCTTCGACGACCGGGCGGGGGCCGGGACGGCGCACGCCGTTCAGACGCGGGCCGACGACTGCAAGGACCCCGAGGCCAGCGTGCCGCCCGGAAAGCCGGAGGGCGACGCGATCGAGCGGATCAAGAAGCGCGGCAAGCTGATCGCCGGCGTCGACCAGAACAGCTTCCAGTGGGGATTCCGCAACCCGGAGTCCGGGAATCTCGAAGGCTTCGACATCGACCTGGTGCGGGCCATCGCCAAGGACATCCTCGGCAGCGAGGACAAGGTGATCTTCCGGGCGATCCCCACCAACCAGCGCATCGCCGCACTGGAGAACGACAAGGTCGACGTCGTCGTCCGGACGATGACGATCAACTGCGCCCGGCTGGACCAGGTGTCGTTCTCCACGGCCTACTTCCAGGCCGGTCAGCAGGTCCTCGCGCCGAAGGGGGACAAGGACGCGGACGACGTGATCACCGGCTTCAACTCCTCGCTGGCCGGCAAGCGGGTCTGCACCGCCGAGGGATCCACCGCGTACGAGGCGCTGGAGAAGGAGTCGTTCGGCTCCGTGTTCAAGGACGAGCACGACGGCACCGCGGCCGACGAGGACAAGCTCACCGTCCCCAACCAGCTGGACTGCCTGGTGCGGCTCCAGATGGGCGAGGTCGACGCGGTCGTCACGGACAACGCCCTCGCGGCGGGCCAGGCGGCCCAGGACCCGGCCGTGGAGCTCAAGGGCGCCCCCTTCACCACCGAGTACTACGGCGTGGCGGCCAAGAAGGGTGCGGACGACCTGGTGTCCCGGGTCAACAAGGTCCTGGTCGACTACCGCGCCGGTGGAAGCGACAGCCCCTGGATGACTTCGTACCACGCCTGGCTGGAGGACGGACTGCCCGGGATATCGGCGCCGCCGGCACCCAAGTACCGGAACGACTAGTGGCCCCGCCGCCAGGGCCGGCCCGTGGGGCCGGCCCTGGCGGTCACGGCACCAGCACGTTGCGTTCGGATCATGGCCGGACCGGGGAGACCGACACCCGGACGGCGGGTTGGCAGCACTGATCCTGCCGGGCCCCCGCCCGGCAGGAAGAGCGGAGAGGTGATCGATGGGCGTCGCGGGCCCCTTCCCCAGCTACGCGGCCCGGCCCCCGGGCCCGGTCATGGACCGGGACGAGGCCGACCGTGCGCTGGCCCGGCTCGGCGCGGAGCACGAGGCGATCGAGACCTCGCTCCTCGCCCTCCAGGACCACGCCGGGCGCCGGCTGCTGGAGGGCGCCGACCTCACCGGTGTCACCAAGGAGCGCTGGAGCGCCACCGAGCAGTCGATCGCACTGCTGTGGACCTACTTCGACGCGTACGCGGGCGCGCTGCACCGGGCGCGCGAGGTGCGCGCCCGGCGCCGTCAGCCCAACCGCGAGGACCTCGTGGCGCTCACCGGACTGCTGCGCGACCAGGGGGTCACGGTGGCGCACGCCGCCGCCGGCCACGATCCGTCCGTCACCGGCCCGGCCCGGCTCTCCGAGCGCTTCTCGCTGGAGGAGCTGGTCCACCGGATGAACGAGCTGTACGCGCGCTCGCTCGACATGGTCGTCGCCTCCGACTCCGTGTGGTCGGCGATGCCCGCCCGGATAGACCTGCTCGCCGCCGAGCTGCGCCGCACCCATTCGCTGGCGCACTCGGTCGGCGTCCGGCCCGGGGAGCACCCGGCGGGCGACGAGCTGGAGGCGATCGTCCAGGAGCTGACCACGCTGCGGGCGCAGGTGATCTCCGACCCGCTCGCGTTCTGGCTGCCCGGGCCCGGGAGTTCCGCGCCCGGCGGCGGACGCCCGGACACGACGCGCTACGACCGGGCGGCCCGGGCGCTGGACGACGTGCGGCGCGAGGTCGAGGCGGTGCTGGCGGTCCGGCAGGACGCCGAGCAGCGCCTCGTCCAGCTGCGCGACGTCCTGTCCCGCGCCGACCGCACCCTGGCCGAGGCCAGGGCGGCGCGTGGTGAGGTGCTGGCGAAGATCGCCGCGTCCGAGGTGCCCGCGGTCAACGGCCCGCCGACGGCGCTCCAGGAGCGGCTGGCCGCCGCGTCGGAGTACCGCAGGCACGCCCAGTGGCACCGGCTGTCCCCGCTGCTGGAGTCCTTGGAGCGGCAGGCCGACGAGGAGTTGCTGAGGGCCCGGGAGCAGCTGACCGCGGTCACGGCGCCGCTGGCGGTCCGGGCCGAGCTGCGGGGCCGGCTCGACGCGTACAAGGCGAAGGTCGCCCGGCACGGCCTGGCGGAGGACCCGGTCCTCATCGAACGATACGACGCGGCGCGCCGGATGCTGTGGAGCGCGCCGTGCGATCTGCGGGTCGCCGCGCTGGCGGTGCAGCGCTATCAGGACGCGGCGCTGGACCTGATGGGCGGGCGCGGGCCTTCGGGCCCCGAGGACCGGCGGGGGAACCCATGAGGGGGACGAGGCCCTTGGGCCGGAGGGTGTGCGGGAGCAGGGACGGAACATCGTGGCCGCCGCGGCGGCGGGGCGAACAGGAGGAACGACCGTGAGTACGCAGTGCCAGCGCCCCGCATGCGAGGGCAGTTACGAGGACATGGGCGGCGGTGAGCTGTACTGCGACACCTGCGGTCTGGCCCCGGTGGTCTCGCCGAACGGGATGGTGAGCTCGCCCCCCACCGGGATCGCGGGTGGCGGGAGGGGCAGCCGGGGCAGTAACAGCGCCTCGGCCCGCAGCAGTTCCCAGGGCTCGTCGAGGGCGTCCTCGCGGTCCTCGTCCCGCTCGTCGACGTCGCGGCGTTCGGTGTCGGGGCGGCTCTCGCGCGCGCTGTCCGGAAGCTCCGCCTCGCGTTCGGTCTCGGTGCGTTCCTCGGCCAGGTCGACCGGCACGTCGAGCCGCAACCGGCTCGGCGCCGGGCTCGTGCTCGTACCGGACGTGCCGCGTCCCGATCCGCGCACCGCCGTGATGAAGAACCCGGAGGTCCCCGAGCGCAAGCGGTTCTGCTCGCGTTCGGACTGCGGGGCGCCGGTGGGCCGGTCCCGGGGCGATCGGCCGGGGCGTACGGAGGGGTTCTGCACCAAGTGCGGCCACCCGTACTCCTTCGTGCCCAAGCTCCAGGAGGGCGACATCGTCCACGGCCAGTACGAGGTCGCGGGCTGCCTGGCGCACGGCGGGCTCGGCTGGGTCTACCTCGCGGTGGACCGTGCCGTCTCCGACCGGTGGGTGGTGCTCAAGGGCCTGCTCGACACCGGGGACCAGGACGCCATGGCGGCGGCCATCTCCGAGCGCCGCTTCCTCGCCGAGATCGAACACTCCAACATCGTCCGCATCTACAACTTCGTCGAACACCTCGACCAGCGGACCGGTTCGCTCGACGGTTACATCGTCATGGAGTACGTCGGCGGCAAGGCCCTCAAGGAGATCGCCAACGAGCGCCGCACGCCGTCCGGCAAGCGGGATCCGCTGCCGGTCGAGCAGGCGTGCGCGTTCGGCATCGAGGCGCTGGAGGCCCTGGGCCATCTGCACAGCCGCAACCTGCTGTACTGCGACTTCAAGGTCGACAACGCGATCCAGACCGAGGACCAGCTCAAGCTGATCGACATGGGCGCGGTGCGCAGGATGGACGACGAGGAGTCGGCCATCTACGGCACGGTGGGCTACCAGGCGCCCGAGGTCGCGGAAACGGGCCCTTCGGTGGCCTCCGACCTGTACACGGTCGCGCGGACGCTCGCGGTGCTGACCTTCGACTTCCAGGGGTACACGAACGTCTTCGTCGACTCGCTCCCGGACCCGGACAACATCGAGGTGTTCCGGACCTACGAGTCGTTCTACCGGCTGCTGGTGCGGGCGACCGACCCCGACCCGGCACGGCGGTTCGCCTCCGCGGCGGAGATGGCGGAGCAGCTGACGGGCGTGTTGCGCGAGGTGGTGTCGTTGCAGACGGGGCGTCCGCGCCCGGCGCTGTCGACCCTGTTCGGTGCGGAGCTGCGCGTGACCGACACCGAGCTGTTCTCCACCCGGACGGACGAGGTCTCGCGGCTGGGGGCCCGAGCGCCGGAGCCCGCCCGGACCGGGCTCTTCGGGCGGCGGCGGGGCAGCGGACCGCCGGTGGCGCCGGCCGTGTCCCCGCCGGCCGCGGTCGCGCCCCCCGGTGGTGTCCCGGGCGCCCTGCCCGCGGGCCCGCCTCCTTCTCCGGCGGGCGCCGCACCGCTGCCCTCCACCACCACGCACGTCCGCGGCGGCGCCCCGGGCGGAGGGAACAGCACCCCGCCCCCGTACGGGCAGCCGCAGGCGGTCATCCCGGCACCCCGGGTCCCGGTCGTGAGTCCGGGCGGCGCGCCCGGGCCGCACAGCGCGAACGGCCCGAGGCTGGCCGGGCTCGACGTGCGCGGGACCGCGCTGGCGCTTCCGGTGCCCCGGGTCGACGCGAGCGACCCCAACGCGGGTTTCCTGGCCGGGGTGATGGCCTCGGCGCCCTCCGAACTCATCGCCGCGCTGCAGGCCGTTCCGACCGCCTCGCTGGAGACCCGGCTGCGGGAACTGCGGGCGGCCCTGGAGATGAACGACCTGGCCGGCGCGACGGAGACCCTGACCGCCCTGGAGGCGCAGCACTCGGACGACTGGCGTGTGGTCTGGTACCGCGGGCTCACCTCCTTGGTCTCCGGCGACAAGGAGAACGCGGCGCTGTCCTTCGACGCGGTCTACGACGCGTTCCCCGGGGAGCCCGCGCCGAAGCTCGCCCTCGGCATCTGCGCGGAGGTCCTGGGCCAGCTGGACAACGCGGCGGAGTACTACCGCCTGGTGTGGATGACCGACCCGAGTTTCGTCAGCGCGGCGTTCGGCCTGGCGCGGGTGCAGCTCGCCGCCGGGGACCGGGGCGGTGCCGTCAGGACGCTGGAGTCGGTGCCCGAAGCCTCGATCCACTTCACGGCGGCCCGGGTCGCGGCGGTACGTGCCCGGCTGCGGGAACGGGCCCCGGACGATCCGCTGATCAGCGATCTGACGGCCGCCTCGGCCCAGGTGGCGGGGCTGGCGGCGCTCGGCCTGGACGCGGTGCGCCGCGAGCAGTTGTCGACCGAGGTGCTGGGTACGGCGCTCGACTGGGTACTCTCCGGTAGTCCCACGGCTCGGCCCTCGGACCCGCACGCGGTCCCGTACGCCGGGGCGCAGGGGCCGAAGACGCTGCTCGGCAGTGAACTGGACGAGCGCGGCCTGCGTTTCGGGCTGGAGCGGTCGTACCGGATGCTCGCCCGGCTTGCGGAGCCCGGTGACGAGAGGATCGAGCTGGTGGAGCGGGCCAACCGTTTCCGCCCCCGAACGTGGGTGTGAACATGTCGCGGAATCACCAGGAGACTGCCGTGCCGAGGTGTCCGGGCTGCGAGGAGCCGCTGGAGCCGGGGGACCTGTTCTGCGGTGCGTGCGGGTACGACCTGTCGGCCGTGCCCGAGCCGCCGCAGGACCGCCCGACGATCCCCATCGTCACCACCCCGGCCGGGCAGCCGGCGCCCGGTGCGGGCACCGGCTTCGGCCAGGCGGCCCCTGCCCCTGCCCCTGCCGGGGATCCGGTTACGGGTGCGGGCGCCGGCTTCGGCCAGGCCCCTGCCCCCGCCCCTGCCGGGGATCCGGTTACGGGTGCGGGTTACGGCCCCGGCGCGTCCGGCGACTTCGAGCTGGCCGCGCCCGCCGCCGCGAGGGTGGCGCCCGATCCCCGTACCTCCCCCGACCTCGACCCGGGACCCGCCCCCGCCCCGGCCCCGCCGGCCGGCGCCAAGGTGTGCGTGGCCTGCCGGGCCGGCCGCGTCGACGACGACGGCTACTGCGAGAACTGCGGCCACGCACAGCCCCGCGAGCGCGACCACATGGAGCAGGAGCTCGGTTCGGTCGCCGCGGTCAGCGACCGGGGACTGCGTCATCACCGCAACGAGGACGCGTTCGCCGTGTCGACGACCGCGTTGCCGGACGGCTCACCGGCCGTCGTCGCGATCGTCTGCGACGGGGTGTCGTCGGCGAGCCGGCCCGACGAGGCCTCGGCGGCCGCGGCGCACGCCGCCAACGAGGCGCTGCTGGAGTCGCTGCCGCGCGGAACCCATCCGCAGCAGGCGATGCACGAGGCGATCGTGGCCGCGGCCGAATCGGTCAACCGGCTGGCGAACGACGCCGGTCAGGCCCCGGAGCAGGACCCGCAACGCCATCAGAACGCCCCGGCCTGCACCCTGGTCGGCGCGATCATGGTGAGCGGGCTGCTGGTCGTCGGCTGGGTCGGCGACAGCCGCGTGTACTGGGTGCCCGAGGACCGCGCCGGTGCGCCGGCCCGGCTCACCGAGGACGACTCGTGGGCCGCGCAGATGGTCGCGGCCGGCCTGATGAACGAGGCGGAGGCGTACGCCGACGAGCGCGCCCACGCCATCACGGGCTGGCTCGGTGCGGACGCCTACGAACTGGAGCCGCACACCGCGTCGTTCAAACCCGACCGGCCGGGACTCGTGGTGGTCTGCACGGACGGCCTGTGGAACTACGCGGAGTCCGCGTCCGACATGGCCGCCGCCGTCCCCGAGGACGCGTACGAGCGGCCGCTGCACGGTGCCCAGGTGCTGGTGGGTCACGCACTCGACGGCGGGGGCCACGACAACGTAACAGTGGCCCTGGTGCCGTTCGCCGTACCACCGCAAGGGGCAGGATCCGCCTGAAGCCGCAGGCAGAAGGGACCACCCCGTCCGCCCCTTGTTCTTCCCATGCCGTTGTCCGCATATCTGTCTTCATCTGACACGTGGAGCCTCAAGGAGCCGATCAGATGGCCAACTTCTCCAAGTCCAACGTGCCGCAGTTCTCCGTCGAGGTGTATCAGAACGAATATCTGCCCGAGGGCGGCCGTGAGGTCAACGGCATCATCACGGTCACCTCGACCGGCGGCGGCACCACAGGCGGCGTTCCGCTGACCGGTGCGACGCCCTCCCGCCCGCCGGCCGGGGCCGCCGACGCGGCGGTGGTGATCATGGTGGACTGCTCGGGTTCGATGGACTACCCGCCGACGAAGATGCGCAACGCCCGTGACGCGACGGCGGCGGCCATCGACACCCTGCGCGACGGCACCTCCTTCGCCGTGGTGAGCGGTACGCACGTCGCCAAGGACGTCTACCCGGGCAACGGGCGGCTCGCCGTCGCCGATGCGCAGACCAAGGCCCAGGCGAAGGAGGCGCTGCGCCGGCTCGGCGCGGGCGGCGGGACGGCGATCGGGACCTGGCTGCGGCTGGCCGACCGCCTGCTCGGCGCCGCCGATGTGGAGATCCGGCACGGAATCCTGCTGACGGACGGGCGCAACGAGCACGAGGCGCCCGAGGACCTGCGGGCGGCGCTCGACGCGTGCGCGGGCCGGTTCACGTGTGACGCCCGCGGGGTCGGCACCGACTGGGAGGTGAAAGAGGTCACAGGGATAGCCTCCGCGCTGCTCGGGACGGCCGACATCGTCGCCGATCCCTCGGGGCTGGCCGCCGACTTCACGCAGATGATGGAGAACGTGATGGGCAAGGAGGTCGCGGACGTCGCTCTGCGGCTCTGGACCCCGGTCGGCGTGGAGATCAAGTTCGTGAAGCAGGTCGCTCCGACGGTGGCCGATCTGACCGGCCGCCGCACGGAGGCCGGGCCCCGCGCGGGCGACTACCCCACCGGTTCCTGGGGGAACGAGTCCCGCGACTACCACGTGTGCGTACAGGTGCCCGAGGCCGGCATCGGGCAGGAGATGCTGGCGGCCCGCGTCTCGCTGATCCTTCCGGACCCGGCGGGCGGGACGCCGCAGACGCTCTCGCAGGGTCTCGTGCGGGCGGTCTGGACGGACGACATGGTGGCGTCGACCTCGATCAATCCGCAGGTCGCGCACTACACGGGCCAGGCGGAACTGGCACAAGTCATCCAGCAGGGCCTCGATGCACGCAAGTCGGGAGACTTCGACGGCGCGACGGCCAAGCTCGGCCGTGCGGTGCAGTTGGCATCGGCGTCCGGGAACGAGGACACTGCGAAACTGCTTTCGAAGGTGGTCGACGTCGTCGACGCGGCGACCGGTACTGTGCGACTGAAAGCCAAAGTCGCGGAAGCGGACGAGATGACACTCGAAACGCGCTCCACGAAGACAGTTCGCGTCAAGAAATAACCACATATCCGCACTGATGAGCCGCCCGACCGGCCAGGTCCGCCGGGCGGCGACGCAAGAAAAAATGACGGCCCCCGGGGCCGGACGAGGAGAGGGGGAAGCGCCGACATGCCGACCTGCCCGAACGGACACCAGTCGGGTTCCGAGGACTGGTGCGAGGTCTGCGGCCACCGCATGGCCGGGGCGGGCGCGCCCGCGGGCGCCGTTCCCCCGCCGCCTCCCCCGCCCCCCGCGCGCGGCTACGGATACCCGCAGGGCTCCGGCCCCGATGCGACCCAGCAGGCCGAGCTCTGCCCCCAGTGCCGTACCCCCCGGGAGGCCATGGCGCCGTTCTGCGAGGAGTGCCGCTGGAACTTCCTCACGAACACCGCCACCTCGTACACGCCGCTGGCTCCGCAGCACGGCGCCCCGGGCGGTCCGGTGCCCGGACTCAACCTGCCGCCGGGCTTCCAGGCCCAGCAGCCGCCCGGCCCGCCGCAGCAGCGCGAGCCCCGCGATCCGTTCGAGTACCAGGGCTCGCGCCCCTCGCAGGTGAACCGGTCGGCCGAGCCGCTCTCCTCGGGCCCGGACCGGCCCGGCCCCCCGGGACCGGGTCAGCAGCCCCCTCACCCGTTCCCGCCGCAGGGCCAGCAGGGTCCGCCGCCCCCGCCGCCGTTCCAGCAACAGGGACAGCAGCACGGACAGCAGCCGGGACAGCAGGGCGGCCCGCAGGGCTTCCCGCAGGGCCAGCAGCACGCCCAGCAGCAGAATTCGCCGCAGGGCTCGCCTCCGCCGCCGTTCCAGCAACAGGGACAGCAGGGCCCGCCCCCGCCGTTCCAGCAGCAGAACCCGCCGCCCTTCCAGCAGCAGCAGAGCGCGCCGCCCGCGTTCCAGCAGACGGCTCCCCCGGTCTTCGAGCAGCCCGGCCCGCCGGCCCCGCCGCAGCCGCAGGCGCCGCAGACCGGCGGTGACGACTGGCTGCTGTCGCCGCCCTCGCAGGCCCAGGGCCCGCAGTCGCCGATGCAGCAGCAGCCGTACCCCGGCCAGAACCAGAACCAGGGACCCGAGCAGGGTCAGGGCCAGGGTCCGCAGTCCATGAACTGGACTGCGGTCATCGCGCCCGACCGCGAGTACTTCCTGGCGATGATGCAGCGCAGCGGCCCCGAGGCCACCGGGCTGAACCTCCCGGCGTACTCCCCGGAACAGCAGCTGCCGCTCACCGGCAACCAGATCACCATCGGCCGCCGCCGGCACAGCACGGGCGAGTCCCCGGACATCGACCTGTCCGTGCCGCCGGAGGACCCGGGCGTCTCGCACCAGCACGCGGTGCTGGTGCAGCAGCCGGACGGCAGCTGGGCCGTCGTCGATCAGAACTCGACGAACGGCACCACGCTGAACGGAGCCGAGGAGCCGATCCAGCCCTACGTCCCCGTACCGCTCCAGGACGGCGACCAGGTCCACGTCGGGGCGTGGACCACGATCACGATCCGCAGGGACTGACCCCCCGCGGACAGCGCGCCGGCCGGTGAGGGAACGCCCCCTCACCGGCCGTCGCCGTATCCGTCTTCCCCGGCCCCCCGTGCCCGGCCGGCGCGTCTGCGACCATGGACGGGTGACTGAGAATCCGCGCGACACGCTGCAGGAGCTGACCTTCTACGAGCTGGTCGGCGGCGAGGACACCTTCCGGCGCCTGGTCCACCGCTTCTACCAGGGCGTGGCCGGGGACCCGCTGCTGCGGCCGATGTACCCGGAGGAGGATCTGGGTCCCGCCGAGGAGCGGTTCGCGCTCTTCCTGATGCAGTACTGGGGCGGCCCCCGCACCTACAGCGAGGAGCGCGGACATCCCCGGCTGCGGATGCGGCACGCGCCGTTCCGGGTGGACCGCGCCGCGCACGACGCCTGGCTGAGCCACATGCGGGAGGCGCTCGACGAGCTCGGGCTGGACCCGGAGCACCACCGGCAGCTGTGGGACTACCTCACCTACGCGGCCGCCTCGATGGTGAACACCGAGGGCTGAGCGGCGGTCGGATGTGTGCGGAATCCGGAACTCCGTCTTCGCATATCGATCACAATCCCATCAAGGTATGCCTGTAAGCGGTTTCCAGCGGTGACTCCCGTCTGAAAGCATCCGTACGAACGCACCGGGGGCGCAGGTGCGCGTAAGCGGTGATCAGGGGGTCAGGTGACGGGGTTCGTCCTTCTGCGGGTGCGGGCCCACCGGCTCCTGCTCGCCGCGGCCGTCCTGGCCGTCCTCCTCACCACCTCGGTCCTGGCCGCTCTCACCGCCTTCTCCGGCTCCATCGGTGACGCCGCACTGCGCCACACCCTCACCCACCGGTCGGCCGCGCCCGCCGCACTGGTCGTGTCCGTGCAGGTGGACCACGACCGGCGGGACGCCGCCGAGGCGGCCGTGCGCCGGGCCGCCCGCGACACGTTCGACGGGCTCCCGGTGACCGTACGGAAGCTGGAGTCCTCGGGGCCGTACGCCCTGCCGCGCGGCCTGCAGGAACCCGCCGCCCGGCGCGGCGATCCCGACCTCACGCACTTCGCCTCCCTCGACCGCGGCCGGGTCCGGCTCACCGCGGGCAGGATGCCCGCCGCCGGGGCGGCAGCGGCCGGCGCCCCGGTCCAGGTGGCGCTCCCCGCCACCGCCGCCGAGGCCCTCGGCCTGAAGCCCGGCGCCCGGCTGAAGGTCACCGACCGACTCGGCGGCACACCCGTCCAGCTCCTGGTCACCGGTCTCTACAAGGCCGCGGACCAGTCCGACCCGTACTGGAAGCTCGACGCGCTCGCAGGGCGCGGCATCCGCAAGCTCGTCTTCACGACGTACGGTCCGCTGCTCACCGATCCGGCCGTGCTCGGCTCCGGCCGGCTCAGCTCGGGTGAGATGTCCTGGCTGGCCTCCGCCGACTTCCGGACCGTCACCACCGGCCGGATGGACGCGCTGCGCCGGTCGGCGACCACCGGCCCCAAGGCTCTGCTCGCCGCTCCGGAGTTCAAGGACGGGGCCAGTGCGCAGACCTCGCTGCCCACGGTCCTCGACCAGATCGACCGGGCGCTGCTGGTCTCCCGCTCGACGCTGACGATCGTGGCGGTGCAGCTGGTCCTGCTCGCCGGGTACGCCCTGCTGCTGGTGGCACGCCTGCTGAGCAGCGAACGCGCCGGCGAGACCGAACTGCTGCGGGCACGCGGTGGATCACGGCTCAAGATCACCTCGCTGGCCGCGATCGAGGCGCTGCTGCTGGCGTTGCCCGCCGCCGTCGTCGCCCCGCTGCTCGCCGGACCGCTGACCCGGCTCCTGGCGGACCGCAGCGAGCTCTCCCGGATCGGCCTGAGGCTCGACGGGGGCGTCACCGGCCAGGTGTGGCTGATCGCGGCCGCCACCGCGCTGGCCTGCGCGCTCGCCGTCGTCGCTCCGGCCCTGGCCGCCAGTGCGGGGGGCCGGCGCTCCACACGTTCCGCGGCGCTGCCGGCGCCGGTGCGGGCGGGGGCGGACATCGCCCTGCTGGCGATCGCGGCGGTCGCGTACTGGCAGCTGGACCGGCAGACCACGGGTGCGGGCGGTGGCGCGCTCAGCGGCGACCGCGAGGGCCGGCTCGGCATCGATCCGCTGCTGGTCGCCGCCCCCGCCCTGGCCCTGCTGGCGGGCACCGTGCTGACGCTGCGCCTGCTGCCGCCCGCCGCCCGGCTCGCGGAGCGCCGGGCGGCGGGCGGCCGGGGACTGGCGACGGCGCTGGCGGGCTGGCAGTTCAGCCGCCGCCCCCTGCGGGGGGCCGGGCCGGTGCTGCTGCTGGTGCTCGCGATGGCGATGGGGATGCTGGCGATCGGGCAGAGCGCGTCGTGGAACCGTTCCCAGAGCGACCAGGCGGACTTCAGGTCCGGTGCGTCGGTGCGTGTGACCGGCGGTGTCAACGCGGACCCGGCGAAGTCCGGTGCGTACGCGAAGCTGCCGGGCATCCGGGACGCCGCACCCGCGTTCCGCGCGTCGGTGGAGCTCTCCGACGAGCGCACCGCCGAAGTCCTCGCGCTGGACACGGCGCACGCCGACGAGCGGATGCTGATGCGCGGCGACCTCGGCGACGGGCCCGGGAACCGGCTGTTCGACACGCTCGCCCCGCCGAAGGCGGCCCGGCCGGGACTGCTGCTCCCGAAGAACAGCACGCGGCTCCGCTTCGACCTGCGGATCTCCGACCTGCACGCGCCCGGCCACGTCTCGCCGTCCGGCATGGCGCCGCGGGTGACGGTGACGCTGGAGGACCGCTACGGCCTCCCGTACCAGGTGGTCGTGGGTTCCGTCCCCGTCGACGGCAAGGCGCATCCCGTCTCGGTCGACGTGGGCGCCGCCGGTGAGCCGGCCGTCACCGGGATCGAGCTGGACGACCAGCAGCCCGTCGGCGCCGGGCAGTCGCACCGGCTCACCGTGAGCGCCCTGCGCACCGTCGCCCCGGACGGCGCCGAGCAGCCGGTCCCGGTCCCCGACGGCTTCCGCTGGCAGGCGGCGGTGACCGCCGACGCGTTCGGTGAGGTGCGGCCCGGCGAGGCCGTCCACCCGGCCGCCTCTGCCACGGCCCCGCTGAGCCTCGACTACGCCACCGGTTTGGTCACCCCCGAGGACGCGGTGTACGCCGTACCCGCCCTGAATGTGCGGATCACCGCGGTCCGCGCCAAGGCACCGGCCCTGAACGCCGTCGCCACGGACGCCTATCTGAAGGCGACCGGGGCGAAGCGGGGGGAGGACGTCGACGTCACCCTGGCCGGGGAGACCGTCCGGGTGAGGATCACCCGGACCGTGCACCGGCTGCCCACCACCGGCCCCGGCTCGGGCTCCTCCGCCTCCACCGGGGAATCGCAGCGGGCCCGGGACGGCGGGGCCCTGCTCCTCGACCTGCGGGCGCTGGGCCGGGTCTTCGCCGAGCGCCCCAACGCCCGGCTCACCGCCACCGAGTGGTGGCTGAGCACCGACCCGGGCCGGACCGCTGACGTCGCGGCCGCGCTCCGCAAGCAGCCCGACACCGACCCCGTACAGGTCCAGGTGCGCGACGAGGTCGCCGAGGACCTGGTCAGCGATCCGCTGGGAGCCGGTCCGCAGTCCGCGCTCCTCGCGGTGGCGGTCATCGCCGCCGCCCTGGCCGCGGTCGGCTTCGCGGTGGCCGCGGTCGGTTCGCAGCGGGAGCGTTCCGCCGAGTTCGCCGTGCTGCGGGCCCTGGGCACGCCGCGCCGGCAACTGGCCCGGATGACGGCCGCCGAACAGGGCGTACTGATCACGATCGCCCTGCTGGCCGGGACCCTGCTCGGCGCCCTGCTCACCCGGGCGGTGGTGCCGCTGATCGTGCTGACCGGCCAGGCGTCCCAGCCGGTGCCCTCCGTGCTGGTCCAGCTGCCGGCCGGGCAGGTGGCCGTGCTGATGGCGGGGGTGGCGGCCCTGCCGCTGATCGTCGTCGCCGCTCTCACGCTGCGCCGCGCCGACCCGGCGATATCGCTGCGCACCCAGGGGGACCACTGACATGAGCCCGCGAGCGACAACTCACCGGACCGCGTCCGCCTGCGCCCCCTGGGTACGCACCCGGCTGCGGACCGCACCCGGTGCCGCCTGCGCCTTCGCCCTGCTCGTGCTGGTGACGGCCTTCCTCGCGGCGGCCTTCCCCCGGGCCGTCGACAGCTACGAGGACAGGGGGCTGCGCCACGATCTCGGGGACGTCGACCCCACGCGCAGCGTCCTCGAACTGAGCGGGCCCCAACCCGGCCTCGAACTGCCGGTCGCCGCGCGCGAGTCCATGGTGCGCGAGGCCGCGCTGGCGTCGGTGCAGCACAAGGTCCTGGCCGGACTGCCCGACCCGGTGCGGGCCGACGCCTCGCAGTCCGCGTACGGGGTGCGCACCTCGGAACCGATCCTGGCGGGCGAGCCGTGGCTCCCCCGCCCCTACGGCCTCGACCCCGCGTTGACGTACGTCACCCAGTCGGCCCTGCCCGACCACGCCACCCTGCGTACGGGGACGTGGCCGGCCGCCCGCGGCAAGGTGTCGCTCACCACCCGGGAGGCCGAGGCCGCCGTCACCGAGCAGACCGCGAAGGCGCTCCGGATCAAGGCCGGCGCGACGGTCTCCGTCCCGACGCGCGGCGGTGAGGCGCTGACCGTACGGATCACCGGCATCGTCGCCCCGCGGGACCCCGAGGCCTCCTACTGGTCGGCCGAACCGCTGCTCCGTACGCCGTCCCTGGTCCCCCGGCCCGGCAAGGAGACGCCGCGCTACTACTGGATCGCCGCGCTGCTGCTGCCGCCGGACGCCGCGCCGGCCCTGCTCTCCACCACCGGCCAGCCGGAGCTGTACTGGCGGATCGCGCCGGACGGCTCCCGGCTGACCGCGCGCGACGTGCCGCGGCTGCGGACGGCGGTGGCTTCCCTGGAAGGCGGTCCGGGGCTGCTGAAGATGCGCCGGGTGGCCGGTGACACGGTCACGGTGACGACCGACCTGGACGAGATCCTGACGGCGTACGACGGGATGCGTGCCGCGATCAAGCCGGTCGTCACGGTCGCCGCCGTCGGCATCGGGGCCGTCGCCGCCGTCGTCCTGCTGATGACGGGCGGTCTGATGGCCGGCCGCCGGCACGCCGAACTGGCCCTGCTCCGGGCCCGCGGGGGCTCGCTGGCCGGCATCGGGGGACGGCTGCTGGGCGAGACCGCGGTGACGGCCGTGCCTGCCGGGGCGCTGGGCCTGCTGCTCGCGGTCCTCGCCGTCGGTGAGGGGAGGCTGTGGCCCGCGGTGACCGGCGCCGCCGGCGTCGTCGTCCTGGTCTGCGCCGCGCTCCCCCTGCGCACGGCGCTGCGCCACCGCGCCCCGCGACTGCCCGGCGCCCGCGACGACCTGGTCGCCGCCCGCCCGTCCCGGCGGCGTACCGTCGCCGAACTCACCCTGCTGGTGCTGGCCGCCGGCGCCGTCGCCGCGCTGCGGCGGCGCGGTACGGACGGCACGGGCGGCACGGACCTTCTGATCAGCTCGGCCCCTGTGCTCGTCGGGCTGATCGCCGCCGTGGTCCTCGTACGGCTCTACCCGCTGCCGCTGCGGCTCGCCCTGCGCTCCGTGGCCCGGCTCCGCGGGGCGATCGGCTTCCTCGCCCTCGCCCGCGCCGGGCGGACCTCGGCCGCCGGGACCCTGCCGCTGCTCGCGCTGCTGGTCGCCCTGACGACGGCGGCGTTCGGCGGCTCGGTCCTCGCCGGGGTCGCGGACGCGCGGGACGGCGCTGCGGTGCGCGCCGTGGGCGCCGACGCCCGGGTCAGCGGCCAGGCCGACTCCGTACCCTTGCCGGCCGCTCTGATCCGTGCGGTGCGCAAGGCGGACGGGGTACGGGACGTGGCCCCGGTCCAGATCGAGTACGGGGTGGCGCTCCCGGCGCCCGCGAGCGGCTTCGAGGACGCCAAGGGGGCCACGCTGATCGGCGTGGACCCGGTCACGTACGCCCGGCTGGCCCGCTCCACCGGGCTCGGCGCCTTCCCGGCCGACCGGCTCGAGGCGACCGGACCGGCGGTACCGAAGGGCACGCTGCCCTCGAAGAACCGGGTGCTGCCCGTCCTCGCCTCCCCGTCCGTGGCCACGCGCCTCGGCGACCGGCCGCGCGAGCTCCAGTCGCTGGCCGGGGACCTCAAGGTGCGGGTCGCGGGCACGGTGACGGGCACGCCCGCCGTCAGCGACACCTCGTTCCTCATCGTGAACTCCGCCTCGCTCACCCACCGGCAGACCACCGCGCTGCTCCTCACCGGCGACCGGATCGACGCCGGGGCGCTGCGCACGACGGCCCGGCACGCGGGCAAGGATCTCGCCGTGCAGATGCGCGCCGAGGAACGTGCCACGTACGTCGACACACCGATGCAGACGGGAGCCGAGCGGATCTACCTGGCCGCGATCGCGGCCGGCGCGGGCTACGCCCTGCTCGCCGTCCTCCTCTCGCTGCTGCAGACCGCCCCGGAACGCGCCACGCTGCTGGCGCGGCTGCGCACCATGGGCCTCACCACCCGGCAGGGCGGCCGTCTCCTCGGCTTCGAGGCCATGCCCCAGGCAATGTTGGCCGCCGGAGGCGGACTCCTCGTCGGCTGGGCGACCATCGTGCTGCTGTCACCGGGCATCGATCTGGTGCGCCTCGCACTCGCGTCCAGTCCCGGCTCGGGGCTGCTGGACACCGCACCGCTGCGGACCGATCCGTGGTCGCTGGCCCTCCCGGCCCTGGGCGTGATCGTCCTCGCCGCGGCGGTGGCCGGCGTTCAGGCCTGGTGGGCCGGCCGCCGTGGATCGATCACCGAACTCAGGGCAGGAGACTCCCGATGACGCCGTCGACCGATTCCACACTGGCGGAGCTCGAACAGCGGGCGACCGCCCGCCGCGACCGGCCCTCCTACGGCCACGACGCGCTGATCGCCTGCGACCGGCTGGTCCGCATCTTCACCACGGACGGGGTGGAGGTGCAGGCCCTTCAGGGCCTGGATCTGCTGGTCACCGAGGGCGAGTTGCTGGCCCTGGTCGGCGCGTCCGGCAGCGGCAAATCGACCCTGATGAACATCCTGGCGGGCCTCGACGAACCCACGGCGGGGGCGGCGAAGGTGGCGGGCTGCGATCTGCTGTCCATGGGGCAGAAGGAGCGCCTGCGCTACCGCCGGGACGTCGTCGGATTCGTCTGGCAGCAGACCTCCCGCAACCTCCTGCCCTATCTGACGGCCCTCCAGAACGTCACGCTGCCCATGCAGTTGCGCGGCCGCGGCCGCGGTCGCGAACGGGCCGCGCGCGCGGAGTCGTTGCTGAAGATGCTGGAGGTGGCCGACTGCCGTGACCGGCGCCCCCAGCAGATGTCCGGGGGCCAGCAGCAGCGCGTGGCGATCGCCGTCTCGCTGGCCAACTCCCCCTCCGTGCTCCTCGCCGACGAGCCGACCGGTGAGCTGGACTCGGCCACCGGTGAGCAGGTGTTCGCCGCCTTCCGCCGCGCGAACGAGGAGCTCGGCACGACGATCGTGATCGTCACCCACGACCAGGCGGTCGCGAACGAGGTCCGCCGCACGGTGGCCATCCGGGACGGCCGCACCTCCTTCGAGGTGCTGCGCCGCACGGAGGTCGACGCGGCGACGGGCCAGGAGTCCCAGGTGGCGCGCGAGTACGCGATGCTCGACCGCGCGGGCCGGCTCCAACTGCCCGCCGACTACACGGAGGCGCTGGGCATGGAGCACCGCGTGATGCTGGAACTGGAGCAGGACCACATCGGCGTGTGGCCGGACGGCGCCGGGCCCAAGCCCGAGTAGACGGAGGGCGTGCCCCCGGCACACACGCGAGCGGACGCCGGGCATGCGGCCGAGGACGTCCACGTACGCGGGCGCCATCCGGCAGAGGACGCCCGCGTGCGCGAAGGTGGCATCCGGCCCAAGGCGTCCACGCACGTGGGCACGACATCCGCGCCCGAGGAAGTCCACGGGCGCGGGTGGGACGCGCCTACCCGCCCACGGAGACGGCGAGCGCCCCCAGGCCCCCGGCCGCTCCGGCCCGCCGCAGGGCGATGGATCCGTAAGGGGTACGCAGCCGCATCCAGGAGCCCGTGGCCAGCAGGGCCACGGGGAAGTCCGGGGCGGCCCGCAGGAAGCCGAGGGACTGCGCCGCGTGCACGGCCCGCAGCGGAAGCTCCGTACCGCCGACGGTCCGCGACCAGACGTCCCGCCCGATCCGGTCCCGCTCCGCGCGGGTGCGCCGCTCCTCGGGCAGCCCCGCGTCGCGCGTACGGAACTCCGCGACGGCGGCGCTCAGTGCGGTGCGCAGGTCGAGGGGCCCCGGCAGCCCCGGCCGTTCCTGCCAGCCGCCGCGCGGAGGCAGGACACCGGTCCAGGGTGGCCCGGTGACGGCCGCGGGGACGGCCCCGCTGCCCGTCGACTCCTCCAGGGACTCCAGAAGCTCACCGGCGGACACGGTCGCGTCGAAGGCGTACGGATCCGCCAGCCGCACGGCCCGGATCGCCAGGACGTCGAACGACGGCGGCCGGCCGAACACGGCCAGCGCGCCACCGCCCGCCTGCAGCCGTACGGCCGCGGCACGGTCGTAGTGGAGCAGCCGCCCGAGGAAGGCCGCGAGATCCGCGGCCTCCCTCGCGTCGGCGAACCGCAGCGTCTGCACGGGAGCGGTCATACCGCCGCCGGCTCCTCGGCCAGGTACTCCTGGAGGAAGAGCTTCTCCTCGGCGGAGATCCGCCGGGGCCGCTCCTCGGCCAGGTTGTACGGGACGACCACGGTCGACGCCCGTACGTACACCTGCTCCGGGTCCTTGATCTCGTACGCGATCGTGAGCGAGGCGGCGCCTATCTTCGTGACCCAGGACTCGACGGTCACCGGGGCGTGCCGGTGGACCAGCGGCCGCACGTAGTCGATCTCGTGCCGGGCCACGACGGAACCGCCCGCGAAGGACGGCGAGCCGTCCCCCGGCGCCAGCCGGAACATGAAGTCGATGCGCGCCTCCTCCAGGTAGCGGAGGAAGACCACGTTGTTGACGTGGCCGAAGGCATCCATGTCCGACCAGCGCAGCGGGCAGCTGTAGATGTGACGTGCCAAGACGATCAGCCTCGCGTGAGCTTCTTGTACGTGGCACGGTGCGGGCGTGCCGCGTCCGCGCCGAGACGCTCGACCTTGTTCTTCTCGTACGACTCGAAGTTGCCCTCGAACCAGTACCACTTGGAGTCGCCCTCGTACGCCAGGATGTGCGTGGCGACGCGGTCCAGGAACCAGCGGTCGTGGGAGATGACCACGGCCGCACCGGGGAACTCCAGCAGCGCGTTCTCGAGCGAGGACAGGGTCTCGACGTCGAGGTCGTTGGTGGGCTCGTCGAGGAGCAGCAGGTTGCCGCCCTCCTTGAGCGTCAGCGCCAGGTTGAGGCGGTTGCGCTCACCACCGGAGAGCACACCGGCCGGCTTCTGCTGGTCCGGGCCCTTGAAGCCGAACGCGGAGACGTACGCGCGCGACGGCATCTCGACCTGGCCGACGTTGATGTAGTCCAGCTCGTCCGAGACGACCGCCCACAGCGTCTTCTTCGGGTCGATGTTCGCGCGGGACTGGTCGACGTAACTGATCTTGACCGTGTCGCCGACCTTGATGGCGCCGGAGTCCGGCGTCTCCAGACCCTGGATCATCTTGAACAGCGTGGTCTTGCCCGCGCCGTTCGGACCGATGATGCCGACGATGCCGTTGCGCGGCAGCGTGAACGACAGGTCGTCGATGAGGACCTTGTCACCGAAGGCCTTCGAGAGGTTCTCGACCTCGACGACGATGGAACCGAGCCGCGGGCCCGGCGGAATCTGGATCTCCTCGAAGTCCAGCTTCCGCATCTTGTCCGCCTCGGCCGCCATCTCCTCGTACCGGGCGAGACGCGCCTTGGACTTGGTCTGACGCCCCTTGGCGTTGGACCGCACCCACTCCAGCTCTTCCTTGAGCCGCTTCTGCCGCTTCTCGTCCTTGCGGCCCTCGACCTTGAGGCGGGTGGCCTTCTTCTCCAGGTACGTGGAGTAGTTGCCCTCGTACGGAATGGCGCGGCCGCGGTCGAGCTCGAGGATCCACTCGGCGACGTTGTTCAGGAAGTACCGGTCGTGGGTGACGGCGACCACGGCGCCCGCGTACTTCGAGAGGTGCTGCTCCAGCCAGTTCACCGACTCGGCGTCGAGGTGGTTGGTGGGCTCGTCGAGCAGCAGCAGGTCGGGCGCCTCGATGAGGAGCTTGCAGAGCGCGACACGGCGCTTCTCACCACCGGACAGGTTGGTCACGGGCCAGTCGCCGGGCGGGCAGCCCAGGGCGTCCATGGCCTGCTCCAGCTGCGCGTCCAGGTCCCACGCGTTGGCGTGGTCCAGGTCCTCCTGCAGCTTGCCCATCTCGTCCATGAGGGCGTCGGAGTAGTCGGTCGCCATGAGCTCGGCGACCTCGTTGAAGCGCTTGAGCTTGCCCATGATCTCGGCGGCGCCGTCCTGGACGTTCTCCAGGACGGTCTTCGACTCGTCGAGGTGGGGCTCCTGCATGAGGATGCCGACGCTGAACCCGGGCGACAGGAAGGCGTCACCGTTGGACGGCTGCTCCAGGCCCGCCATGATCTTCAGCACCGTGGACTTACCGGCACCGTTGGGACCCACCACACCGATCTTCGCGCCGGGCAGGAAGCTCAGCGTCACGTCGTCAAGGATGACCTTGTCGCCGTGCGCCTTGCGTGTCTTGCGCATCGTGTAGATGTACTCAGCCAAGAGAAACCGTCCGGCAATCGATGAGTGGGCAGATACACCCCATCTTGCCTGACTGCTACCTCTTGACGGAAACCCGTATCGATGGGTGGCCCTGAGCTGGGACTACGCCCGGCCACGGCTGTAACCGACCGGTCACCGAATGTCCCGACCGATCGCCGGGGGTGCTGACGCGGTCCGCCGCCGCCCCGCGTACCGGGATCGCCCCGCCGATCGTCCACAGGACGTGGGCGGGGCGCCCGATGCCGAGACCCGCCGTGTCCTCAGCCGACCTGCTGCGGTGTCCAGAAGTGCGGATCGATGGGGGCCTGCCTCACCACGATGCGGCCGGTGACGCCGGGATCGTCCACCAGCTTCCCCCACGAGCCGGATCCGTCGCTGGGGGTGTGCTCGATGTCGGCCCACACCACGCTGCCCGGTCCGGCGGAGCCGACGGAGACGGTCCACTCGGCGTACCTGCCGTCACAGGTGTTGGCCACCACCCGGTAACTGTCATTCAGGCGCAGACAGGTACGGGGGTTCGAGCCGGCCGTGGAGACCTCCATCGTTCCGTTGGGGCGCTGCCGTACCTGCCAGTTCGCCGAGGTGTTCGCGTTGTCCGTGCAGTCACCCAGCGACACCGCGCCCCGGTACCCGCCCGGTTTCGGGTAGGTCAGGCACTTGCCGTCCTGGAGGGCCGCGAACCGGTAGACCCCGTCGACCAGCGGGGCGGCGTGGGCGGGTTGGGCGAGTACCGCGGTGGCCGCGGCCGCGGCGGCCATGACAGCGATGACGCGTGAACGCATGGGATGGGACTCCTCGAACAGCCGTCGCCGCACCGCTCGCGCGGCACGGACCCGGTCGATGTCTATTCCGCCGGAGCCGGCGGCGGCACCGATCCTGGAGCACCGGCCGGCCCCGGAGCAGCCCACGAGGGCGGCAGTCACCCGCCTGGCTGACCCACATCACCCGATGGCGTCGCCGCTCAGGGGCTACGGCTTCGCCGCATCGCCCGGATGGCAGGTCGAGCACGGCCGGGTCGCGCCGCGCGAGGAACCTGTGGGGGAAACGGAGCCCGACACGCAGCCGAAGCACCGCCGCTCCCTCTCGCGGATGCCCTGGCCCGCGGCACCCGCTCGGTGACCGGTGCGGTGCCGGCCGCCTACGCGCACACCCACGGGGTTCGCGCCCTTGACGGGCATATGCCCACCCCACGCTAAGGGCTGTCCCGCAATTCCTGGCGGGCGCGCGACGCCAGCTATGGCACCTCGCCGCGTTGTCGAAACGCCCGCATACCTCCCGTATGCGGGCGCCTCTCCGCCTTGCGATGCACCGCATCTGACGCCGCGCGCTGATCCACCAGGAATTGCGGGACAGCCCTTAGGGTCGAGCGGTGAGCCGAATCGAGAGGACCGCCGAGGGTGCGGGGCCGTTCACGACGCGGCTGACCTGGCGCCTCGGCGATGGGGGTACCGCGGTCTGGGAGTCGCGGCGAGCGCGCAAGCGCGGCCTGCTCACCGTGCGGGCGGCCGGCGATTCCGGGTCCCGCTCACGCAGGGCGGACCACGCGTCGGTCGGTCGTCTCCGCAGGCTGAACGCCATCGCGGCGATCGCCTTCACGGTGGGCGGGGGCCTGTTCGCCGCCGGGGCCGCGGTGGCACAGTTCGGGCCGGGTGACGCGACGGGGGCCTGGATCTACTTCGTCGGCGGCCTGTTCTTCAACACGGGCGGCTATGCGTCGCTCCTCCAGGCAGTCAACGCTCCTCGCCAGACCAACGGAATCGGGGCGCTTGCCGCGCGGCGCTGGAGATGGTGGAGCTACGAACCCGGCCGGATCGACTGGCTGAGCACCTTCGTGCTGTTCGTCGGCACGCTCGTGTTCGGCGTCAACCTGCTGAGTTCCTTGTTGCAGGGGCTTTCGACGCAGCAGGTGAACCGGCTGATCTGGGCCCCCGACATGGTCGGATGCACCCTGTTCCTCATCTCGGGGCATCTGGCCCTGGTGGAGGTCTGCCACGGCCGGCCGGGAATCAGGGCCGGCGATCTCGGCTGGTGGATCGTCGCGGTCAACCAACTCGGGTCCGTGCTCTTCATGGTCGCGGCCGTGGCCGACTTCACCCGCCCCACGACGGCAAGCGTCGTGAACGTCGACATCGCCGACTGGGGCACTCTCGCGGGAGCCCTGTGCTTCTCCGCCGGCGGAGTGCTCCAGTACTTCGAGCGTCCATGAGCCCCCGCTCACGGACGGCGCCCGCCAAACGCCGGTGAGGGCGGGGGCGGTGTCCCTGGGCGCGCCGGCCCGTCAGCGGCCTTGAGAACCGCCCAGCCGGTCATCCCTCCGGCCGGTTCCTGGCGACTTCGTACCGCGTAGGCCCCGGGCCGCGTCGCGAGCGAGGTGGTCCCCGCCGGTACGCCACGGCCCCGGCCGGCCGAAGCCGTACCGGGGCCGTGAGCGGGACGTGAAGGCCCGTGCGCCCGCCGCGCGTTACTCGCTCGCGGACTGGCCCTTGCGGCGGCGAAGGAAGAAGACCGCGCCGCCGCCGATGACGACCAGGGCGATCGCGGTACCGGCGATGACCGGGGTGGCGTTGGAGCTGCCGGTCTCGGCCAGGTTGCCCCCGGTGCCGGCCGTGCTGCCGCCGGCGGTGGCGGTGAGCGTGGTGGGCTGCTCGGCGGTCTGGGTGGTGAGGCCGCTGTCGGTGCTCTTGCCCGTGGTCAGGCAGTCCAGGACGCCCTTGAACGTCCGGGTGAACCCGGCGGGTCCGGTGACCGTGACGTCGTACGCCTGGTCCTCGGCGACCGGCACGGTCACCGTGTCGGACTTGCCGGGTGCGACGGTGTGCTCCGCGCCCGCCAGTTCGTACGTGAAGGGCTCGTCGCCCTTGTTGCTCGTGGTGACGTCCACGCCGCCCTTGGCGCAGTTCTTCTTGGCGGTGACCGCCGGGATGGCGCCCTTGCCGGCCCAGGTCGCGGTGGCGCTCGCGGAGACCGTGGACTCGCTGGAGCCGGCCAGGATCTGGGTCTGGCTCTTGGTGGCGCCGGCGAAGGCACGGCCGACGGGGACCGAGGTGGTGGCCTGGACGGTCAGCGAGGCGGAGCCGTCGGCGGCGCCTGCCGGGATGTCGAACCAGAGCTGGGAGCCGTTGACGGCCGTGGTGACGGCCTTGCCCTTCTCGTCGGTGATCCTGACGCCGCTCGCGGAGTCGGCGGGCGGGGCCACCGAGACCTGGCCGGCGTTGGTGTGGACGGTGACGGGGCCGACGCGCCGGCCGGAGTGGCCGGACACCGCGACCGGGTCCAGGGCGAGGGACGCCTGGGGCTCGGCGGCGTCGACGGCCTTGTCCTTCAGCCAGTCGGCGAGCTTCTCCGCCTGGGGGTCGGAGGCGGTGACGTCGGCGTCGTCCGAGTAGCGCCAGATGGCGACCTGGGTGCCTGCCGCTGCCGTCCGCTCGGTGAGCGCGCCCGTGCCGGCCGCCTTGGCGAGCGCCTGGAGGTCGTCGATCTTCGGGTAGGAGTGCTCCAGGATCCAGCGGATCTTGCCGGCGTTCTTGTTCGTGCCGAGCGAGGTCTGGTCCCAGGGGGTCTCCAGGTACTTCGCCTGGTCCTGGGTGGGGTTGTGGATGTCGATGCAGTACGTCTTGAACTTGCCGCCGCCGTCGACGGTCATCTCGAAGAGTCCCGCGGAGACCTTCTGGTCCTCACCACCGGTGTGGATGACCGCGTCGTCGTACGTCTTCAGCCCGTCCAGGGTCGCGGTGGCGCCGCCCTGGTGCGGGGGCGCCTCGTCAGCGGCCGCCCCGCTCGCGCCGGTGAGGACTCCGGCCATGACGAGGCCGGACGCCACCACGGACGCGGCCAGCCGGGCCATGCCCCGGCTCCGTCGGGGGTGGGCCGTCGTCGCGGATGACGAGGCGGTCGCTGAAGAAGCAGAAAACACAGAATTCCCCTCCGGGCGAGACCCTCGCGTCCGTTACGCGTGTGGGGATTGTCCCGCCAGCCGACTCAAGTGCCGTATGAGTACTGAGGAATCCTAAGGAACGAGCGAAGCACAGTCCCCCGTCATACCGTCCGACAACCATTCCGAATCGGAATCGTTATCCCGGGTAACGACCCGGCGGAGTACGGGGACGCGTCCCTGGTCCCGGTCCCCGCCTCCTCCGCCGGGTGCTCCGTCAAGGCGCCGACACCAGTTCGGGCTCCGCCTTCTGACGCACCGTCCGGCGGCGGGCGGCGGGACGCTGCGCCCGGTCGGGCGCGGCCGGCCGGCGCTCCGCGTCCCGTGGTTCCGCCTGGTCCGCGGGCTGTTCACCGTCCGACGGGCGCTCCCGTACGGCCCACTGGTCCGGCTCGTCGTTCTCCCGGGCGCCGGGCCGCGCCGTCAGCCCGGGATCGCCCCTGACCACGCGCCGGAAGGCCGACGTCCCCCGGGTCAGGTCGTGTCCCACCGCCACCGCCTCGATGTCCACGAAGGTCCGGCGCTGCCCCTCCCGTTCCTCCTCGCGCACCTTCAGCCTGCCGTGCACCACCAAGGGCTCCCCGACGGCCACCGAACCCGTCAGGTTCGCCGCCAGGGTGCGCCAGGCCCACACGGTGTAGAAGCTGGTGTGCCCGTCCGCCCAGAGTTGTTTCTCCCGGTCCCACCGCCGCGGCGTCACCGCGAACCTGAAGCGTGCCATCCCCCCGCTCGCGGTCTCCCGGAACTCCACGCCGGTCGCCGCGTTCCCCACCAGCGTCACCAAGGTCTCGTTCATGACTCCGCCTCCCCTTCGGTCCGGATACCAGTGACCGCGTCCTGCGCTGCGGCCACGGGTCCCATGCTGAAGGGGAGGCGGAATTCCTGCTGAGGCCTGTGGACTAACGGCCCGTTGTGGAGAACTCCGTCACCGCCACGAAGCGCTCGCGCACCTCCCGGTACCGCACCAGCTCGGCCGACACCGGATCGAGCACCCGGGCCCGCCCGCAGGCCGCCGCCGCCTCGCGCAGCCTTCGTTCGGCCTCCTGGCCGTACCGTCGCGCGGGCCCCCGGGCGGCCGCCGCGCACGACCACTCCACAAGCGGGCCGCCGATGATGCCCGCCAGCATCACCAGAGCGGGCGTCAGCAGACCGGGCGGCAGCACACCGATGATCTGGCCGGCCAGCCACAGGCCGCCGAAGATCTGCAGCAGGGTCATCGCCACTTGCGCGAGTACGGCCGCGGGCCACCAGGCGGGCCGTGGCGGCCTCGCGCTCGTACGTGCCCCTGGCTCCGGTTCCGTACGGCCCCGAGCCCCGGTGCCGCCGTCCGCACCCGCCGGGCCGGTGACCGTGGCCCGTTCCTCCGCCCCCGTGGCCCGCCCGGCGAGTTCATCGAGTGCCTCGGACAGCCCCTGCGCCCCGTGCACCGCGGCTTCGCGCACCGCCTGGGCCCACGGCCCGGGCAGTCCGTCGGCGGCGTCGTCGGCCACCGTGCGCACGGCCTGTTCGACCCGCTGGCGGGCGGTGAGCTGCTCTTCGGGGGGTGCGGTGGAAGCGCCCCGGTCCAGGCCTCCGGGCTGCCGGGTGGACTCGTACCAGCGCCACAGCCGCAGCCACGGGGTCCCGCAGGCCCGTCCGGCGTTGCGGCGCCATTCGCGTTCGGCGGCCTGTCCGGCGGCCGAGGCGCCGACGGCCTCCGCCAGCCGGTCGGCGAACTCCTCCCGGGCCCGCTCCCCCAGGCCCGGCCGCCCCTCGGCGACGTAGACGGGGCGGAGCCTCGCCGCCGCCGCGTCGACGTCCGCGGACAGCCGGCGGGTCGCCGCCGTGCGGTCCTGGACGAACCGGCCGAGCAGTTCCCGCAGTTCGCCCACCCCTTCGCCGGTGAGGGCGGACAGGGGCAGGACGGTGGCACCGGGTTCACCGTGTTCGCCGAGCGCCATTCCGTCCTCGTCGAGGAGCCGGCGCAGATCGTCCAGGACCTGGTCGGCGGCCTCGCCGGGCAGCCGGTCGATCTGGTTGAGGACCACGAAGGTGACCTCCGCGTGCCCGGCGAGCGGCCGCAGATAGCGCTCGTGCAGGGCCGCGTCCGCGTACTTCTCCGGGTCCACCACCCAGATCACCGCGTCGACGAGCGCCAGCACCCGGTCCACCTGGTCGCGGTGTCCCCGCGCCGCCGAGTCGTGGTCGGGCAGATCGACGAGGACGAGGCCCTGGAGCGCCTCGTCGGCCGCCGTGCCGCAGGGCTGCGGCCGGCGCCTGAGCCGTCCGGGGATCGCGAGCCGGTCCAGGAGACCCGCGGCGCCGTCCGTCCAGGAGCAGGCGAGGGGTGAGGAGGTGGTGGGCCTGCGCAGCCCGGTCTCGGAGATCTGGGCGCCGGCCAGGGAGTTGAAGAGGGTCGATTTGCCGCTGCCGCTCGCTCCGGCGATGGCGACGACGGTGTGACGGGAGGAGAGCCGCTGCCGGGCCGCCGCCTCGTCGAGGACGCGGCCCGCCTCGGCGAGGGCGGTCCTGCCCAGGCGGGCCCTGGAGAGGCCGACGAGTTCGCGCAGGGCGTCCAGGCGCGGGCTGAGCGGGCTGCCGGACGGCACGTACGCCTCGACCTGGGGCCGTACGTCGTCCTCCGGCACTGCGGCGGGGGTTTCGCCGCGCGTGCTCTCCTCGGTGGCGGCGGCCGCCCGGCGGGCGATGAGGCCGTCGTCCCAGCCGCGCGACGCGTCCTGGTCCTGCCCCGCCGGCGGGTCGCCGTCCGGGGCCCGCCCGGGGGCCGGCTCCTGGGGGCGGTTCCTGCCCCGGCTCTGTCCCGGACCTTCGTCAGTGACGGCAGTCATCGCTGCCACCTCTCCTTCTGCAGTACGGACAGCGCGGCGATCAGTTCGGCCTGCGGTTCGGGGGCCACGTCCAGCGCGTCCAAGGGGGCGAGCCTGCGGTCGCGTTCACCGCCGAGCACCTGGTCGAGATAGGTGGTGAGCAGCGCGCCGCCCTTGTCGCGCAGCCGCAGGGCGCCCTGCGCGCCGATGCGTTCGGCCAGTTGCTCCCCGGCGACACGGGCCCGGCGGCCGCCGAGGAGGGCGGCGGAGAGGAGGGTGGCGACGGTCTCGGGGTCGGGTGCGGCGTTGCGCTCCATGAGGCGCACCTCTTCCTCGGCCAGTTCCTCCAGGACCCGGCGCCACCGCCGTACGGTCATGTCGATCCGGCCGCGGATGTCCTCGGCCGGCCCCCATCCGCCGGCTTCCCGGCCGGCCGCCTCGTAGGCGAACGCCCCGGCCGCCGGCTCCCGTCGCCAGGTGGCGCGGATCGTCTCGTCCGCGGCGGCCACCGCGCATTCCAGGAGCGCGGCGAGGGACTCCACGAGTGCGTCGAGCACCTCCTCCGAGGTGCTGTAGAGCGGGTAGCCGCGCCACCGGGTCCGGGCGTCCCCGGCGAGCGCCCCGCCGCTCTGGATCCGCCGCCGGACGCGTGCGCCCTCCTTTGCGTACGCGTCCTCCACCACACCGGTCAGCCGGACGGCGGCCGCGTACTGCGCCGCGACGGCTGCGGCCAGGGCGGGCATCCGGACGTCGAGGGAGTCGATGACCCCGGCCGCCGTCCGCCCGACCGCCTGCTGACGGGCCGCCGGGTCCTGCGCCCGGTGGGTGAGCCAGGCGCGCAGGGGGGCGACCGCGGTGGTGGGGAGCAGTCCGCTGCCTCCGCCGGCCGACTCGGGCAGTTCGGGGATGGTGAAGCGAGGCACCTCGCCGAGCCCTGCCTTGGTGAGCAGGGCGCCGTACTGCCGTGACACCTCGGAGATGACCTGGTGCGGCACCCGGTCGAGGACGGTGACGAGGGAGGCGTCGTACTCCTTGGCCGTACGCAGCAGATGCCAGGGCACGGCGTCGGCGTAGCGGGAGGCGGTGGTCACCATGACCCAGACGTCCGCCGCGCAGATGAGTTCGGCGGCCAGGACGCGGTTGCGGACGACGAGCGAGTCGATGTCGGGGGCGTCCAGCAGGGCGAGGCCGCGCGGCAGCCCGGCGGCGGTCTCGACGCGCAGGGCGGTCCCTTCCTCGGCCGCGTTCCCGTCGAATCCGTCGAGGTCGTCGCACTGGCCGGGGTCGGCGGACTCCTCGGGCGGCAGCCAGACGCGGGTGAGCTGCGGCAGCACCCGGACGTCGGCGAACCAGTGGTGATCGTCGGGGTGGCAGACGAGCACCGGCGTACGCGTGGTCGGGCGCAGCACCCCGGCCTCGCTGACGCGGCGTCCGACGAGGGAGTTGACGAGGGTCGACTTGCCCGCCCCGGTGGATCCGCCGATGACCGCGAGCAGGGGCGCGTCGGGGTCCTTGAGCCGGGGCAGCAGGTAGTCGTCGAGCTGGGCGAGCAGTTCGATCCTGGTCTGCCGGGCGCGTGGAGCTCCTGGAATCGGGAGTGGAAGACGCACGGCAGCGACACGGTCGCGCAGGGCGGAAAGTGCGTCGATGAGCTGAGGCCGTACGTCCAAGGTCACCACATGCGAAGAATGCCCAATTTTGGAGCCTTTTTGAAGCGTATAGCCACGTCTGCGCGCCGGTTCCTCCGTCCGGACAGAGGGGACGAGTGGGGCGCAGGCATAACGAGTGCACAACACCCGGGGCGCGAGGCGTCAAAAGCGATGCACGAATCGCACCCACCTGCGATTATCGTCTCGCTTCACCGAACCTCCACAACGTGCCACGCAGGTGAAGCAACCGGACCGAGTCAATCGGAGCCCTATCCTTGTCCCGGCAAGGTCGCGGACCGCCCGGGGTCCAGGGCTCCAGGCCACCGAGGCCTACACCCGGCCCCCGTAGCTCAGTGGATAGAGCAGGCGCCTTCTAAGCGCTTGGCCGCAGGTTCGAGTCCTGCCGGGGGCGCAAACATAGCCTCACCTGCGGAAACGCCGGTGAGGCATTTTCTTGGCCTGATGCACATCGCTTAAGGGCCAAGCGCCTTGACTGTCCACGATAGTGGGCAGCATGGTGGGCCGCATGACGGAAACGCGATTGAACCTCGCCCCCATGTCGGCCTCGTGGCTGCGTGCGCTCAGGTCGCAGAACAAGAGCGACAACACGATCCGGATCTACGGCCAGGCGGCCAAGAGCTTCGGTGCTTTCCTGCTCGACGCCGAGGGCGGCTACCGCCCGGCCGTCGACGAGGACGGCAACGAGGGACGGCCGGCCCCTGCCGAGCTCACCGACGTGCACCGCGAGCACGTCGAGGCGTACATCACGGCGACGATGCAGCGCACCTCGGCAAGCAACGCACACCAGCACTTCCGCTCACTGAAGACCATGTTCAACTGGCTGGTGGACGAGGAGGAACTGGACCGCTCCCCCATGCGCACGATGAAGCCGCCGGCACTGCCCGAGGTCGAGGTGCCCGTGATCCCGGAGGCCGACCTGAAGGCGCTGTTCGCGACATGCAAGGGGAAGACGTACGCGGACCGGCGCGACATGGCGCTGCTGATGCTGCTGCTGGACACAGGCGTTCGCCTGTCGGAGCTGACCGACCGGCACGTCGGCGATCTCGACCTGGACATGAAAGTGCTGCACGTGCTCGGCAAGGGCGGGAGAGCCCGACCCGTGCCGTTCGGCAACGCGTGCGCGACCGCCCTGGACCGGTACCTGCGGGCCGCCGCCAAGCACAAGGGCAAGCCGCTCGACGACGACGAGATGTGGCTGTGGTGGGGAGACCGCAACAAGATGCAGCGGCTCACCATCTGGGGGGTGGGGACCATGCTCAAGCGACGCTGCGCGCAGGCCGGCATCGACGAGCTGCACCCGCACCAGTTCCGGCACACGTTTGCCCATCAGTGGAAGGTGGCCGGCGGGAACGAGGACGACCTGATGCGCATCACGGGGTGGAAGAGTCGACAGATGCTCTCGCGGTACGCGGCGTCGGCCGGCGGGGAGCGGGCGCGGCTCGCCCACAAACGCATCAGCCCCGGCGACCGGCTCGGGTAAGCCGCCGGGGCGAGCGATCCACGGGTTAGCCGCTCAGCACCGAACTATGCGAAGGGCGCCCAGGAGCCGCGGCACGTGCAAGCACAGCAGCGCAAGCGCCGCGGCTTCCTCCATCTGCGCAGGGTCATGGGCCATGCGGACATACGCCCCGAAGTCCCGAAACATCATGGGCGTACCACGGTCGAGACCCACCGACTCCACTCTCACATCCGGCACATGACCCCCTATCCCGCCATCCGAATTCGGGCACGCCAAATTCGTACAGGCGTTCGCAACGCGCGAGGTCACGCCACCATACGTCCCTCCTGGCCACACGCGCAGCGTTCATGCGTGTAAGCGGTAGGTAATCGTCCGGCTGTGACAATACAGAGACGCGGCGTTCGATTGGAGCGGGGCGGGGCGAGCCCTACGCCTCGGCGTCCCAGCGCTCAGCGACGGCGGCGGCCTTGGGCCCGTCGGAGGCCGCATGAAGCATGCGGATCACGGTCGCCGGCGCGCCCTTGGTGAGCTCCTCGGCCGCGTACCCGATCGTCTGCAGGTGAGCGGCGGCTGCGACGATCTCCCGGGGCAGGTCGAGGCCGGCGGCGATCGCGGACACCAGCTGGGGCGTCACGGCGTAGCCCTCCCCCTTCGCGATCTTCGCAACGAGGCTCTTACTGGGGCTCCACCCGGACTCACTGTCCACGGCGGCGGCGGCGAACTCACGCGTGGACATGCGGCGCCCGGAGCCCACGCTGGCTCGAACGAGCTCCGTCAGTGCGTTGCGCTGCTCCGGCATTTCGCCCCTTCCGAACCCGTTTAGTCCACACCGATGTTCGACGCGTACTGGAAAAGATGCAGGTCAGCGAACGCAACCTTTTCCGGTCACGCGCCATTGTCCACGACTGGGGGCACTGACGGGGCCCCCACCCCCGGGGAAGACCGATATTTGCCCTAAGCAAGACCTGCCCACGATCGTGGACATCGCTCAAGCGATGTGCTTATCTATGGGTGTCCACGACCGTGGGCAGCACGACGGAGGCGCCGAATGACCCCTGCCCGACTTCATCTGACGAGCGGCACAGTGCTGCGAGAACTGATGCGGTGGGCGCCTCGCGGCAGGTCACTGACCATTCGCCAGTTCGCAGCGGACATCGGCGTCTCGAAAAGCAAGGTGGAAGCCCTGCTCTCAGAGGAACGCCCGACCGTGACGCATGCAGTCGCCAGACGCATATGCGAGGTCCTCGACGTTCGGCGGGACGCACTCTTTTTCGAGCCACTGCCCACGCCCACGGGCGTGGGCACAACAGCGGAAGGTGAACGAACGCCATGAGCGAGACCGAGACCCCGACCGAGCGGTCCATGCGTATGCGGCTGGCCTCTCACAAGAGCTGGGCCGGCACGCCGGACCGGTCGGCCCGTACGGCGGCCGCCCGCAAGGCGTCGCACCACACCCGGTTCCTGAAGGCGGCGCGCGAGCTCCACCCCGACGCGACCGACGAGCAGATCACGGCGGTTGCCGAGTCTCTGCGGTCGGCGCACTACACCGAGCTCGCACTGCGGTCCGCGAAGGCCCGACGGCTCAAGGCCGCGACGCGCGACACCAGTGCCGCCGCCGCCTGAAAAACGAAGAAGGCTGCTCCGACTTGCCGGCCCGAGCAGCCCCTCCTGCACCTCAACCATCAGAAATCGAGGGCGTTATGCAGCACCTTACCCATTCCCGTATCGCCGCGGCGCTCGCCGCTGCGACGCAGCCCGAGGGCGAGCGCCCCTGGCGTCTGCTCCTCACCAAGGCCCCGATGACGTACGCCGACACTCGCCGGTGGGTCGTCCTCGAGCAGAACGCCGACCTTCGCCAGCTCGCCGGCATCGATGAGGCAACCTGCCGCGCCGAGGCGTCCAGGGCCCGGATCATCAACGACCTGGCCCGTCGCGACGCCTACATGCACGCCCTGTCCGTCAGCGAACAGTTGATGAGCAGCACCCCCGTCCTGCCGACTGCGATGCGGGTCGACATGGCCCCCTGGAACGACGGCCCGACGATCCTCTGGAGCTTCCACAGGGACCGCGACGCGGTCGCATCGTTCGCTGCGCACTTCGGCATTTCAGTGACCGAGCGCCCGCACGACGACGAGGGCACCAGCACCTACGTGTCCACGACCGGTGTCATCGACGGTGTTCAGGTCGAGGCGTACGCCCTGGTCGACGCCGCCCCGGAGCAGGTGGCGGCATGACGACCACGACCGTCACCATCACGGCGACCGCCACGGCCGCGGGCTGCGAGTTCGCCCTGGACCGGGACTGGATCGACACATACGGCGCCCGCTGGACCTGGACCGGCGAGACGGACGAGACCGGCATGGCCCTGATGCAGACCGGCGACGACACCCCGCAGACCCTGAACCACGTCTACTGGTGGTTCGGCCCCCTCATCCCCGCGCCCCGCCCGGTCACCGTCGCCGACCGGCACGCCTGGCTGACGACCCCGGCCTGCACCCAGCCGGACGAGCAGGACGAGCACCCGACGCCGCGTACCGTCGCCGGGCTCCTCGGCCGGCTGCGCGGGCGGTCGGCATGAGGAACCACCTCGAGACCGCGATCCGCACACAGCTCCTGGCCGTCGCCGAGGACCGCGACCTGGACATCACCACGGGCGACGTCGCCGCTCTCACTGACGCTGCCGTGACCGCCGCCTACGCGCCGAGCCTGCTGGCCGGGCCGACCGAACTGACCAACCAGCAGACGGGCGTGCTTGTCGGCCTGGCGCTCGGCGACTCGGTCAAGGTCACCGCCCGGCGGATGTGTCTCAGCGTCCACACCGTGAAGACGCACCGCCGCCAGCTGTACAAGGCGCTCGGCGCGAGGACCGCTCCCGAGGCTGTCGCCATCGCCATGTCGCTCGGCCTCCTCCGGCTGCAGCGTCCGCTCGCGGTGCCTGGCCAGCGTGACGGGAGCGCGGCATGACGACCACGCACGACACCATCGCTACCGCCATCCTGGGCACCGTCCCCGGTGCCCGCCGCAACCTGACCCGGATCACCGTCGAGCACGCCTACGCGCCGTACGGGCACAGCACCCGGGACACCTGGTCCGGCTCGATCGACGGGCTGATGGACCGCATCGACGTCGCGTTGGAGAAGACCACCCCGCCCGGGGCCGAGGTCACTGCAGCGGTAACCACGGCGCGCACCGTCGTCCTGACGGCGCTGGCCCGGGCGCTGCGGGAGCAGCCCACCGCCGGGCGCGTACTGGACGGCCTGGACGAGCTCGGCGAGGCGGTAGTCCAGGAGGACCAGGACGCGGCCCGGTCCTGGGTGGACGGCATCAGCCTGCTCGTGGGCCTGCCGACCGCTCCGGACACCGGCCTGACGTACTACCGGGCCTCGCACGAATCGATCGTCGTCGGCCGGTACACCACCGAGGCCGTGGCCCGCCGCCGCTGCGAGTCGCTGCTGAGTGACGAGCACCCGGAGGACTCGGTGCTGCTCTTCGACTGGATCGGTGACGAGTCCGAGCCGGAGGAGCCGTGGGAGCTCACCGTCCAGGTCGACGGCGGGGACGAGCAGCCCACCGGCTATGTCGTCCACCCGCTGCGCATCGAGGCGGAGTTCGACCCGGACGCCGAGTGGTGACTGAGGAGTGGTTACTCCTCACGCTCATCGCTCTCGGCCTGCTGGACCTGGCCGCCATCGTCCTCGGCTGGATCGCCGACCGCCACATCACCCGCACCGCTCACCACCGCAAGGAGGGCTGATGGCCCCCGGATTCAACACCCCGCCCCCGCTCAAGACCCGTTCCCCGCGCAAGAAGCCCCTCGACGTCTTGGAGAACCTGCCGCGCCTGGGCCTCCACCCGGTGGCCCCCGGCACGTGTACGACCCCGATCTGCGGCGACGTCGCCGACCTCACGGACGAGGCCGACCTGCAGGACGGTTGGGTGCGCGCCGGGGTCTACGGTTCCGCCGATCCGGACCGCGTCTGGTGCTCCGGCCTGTGCGCCACGTACGGCATCGCGCTCGCCGAGCTCCGCGTGACGTCGAAGAGGGTGGCACCCGGTGCCTGACGCGATCGTCGCCCTGGCGCTCGTCCTCGTCGTCGGGGCGGCCCTGGTCCTGGTGAGCACGTACACCCGTGGGCACCGGGCCCCCACGGCCGGCCCCGACGGCGACCCCACCGGCGCGCCGCCGGACAGCGGCCTCTACCTCGCCTGCCACTCCCTGGTGTGCGGGCATCTCGAGCAGCTGCACGACGTCACCGCGTCAGGCCTCGTCTGCAGGCGCTGCGGCCAGGCCCCGAAGTGACCGCGCAACCCTCACCGTCCACCCCGGATCGCCCGGCGTGGACGCCGCGGGTGCGCCCGATCCCGTGCCAGGACCTCGACCCCAGCCACGGCCTCGCCTACACCCGCCGCTACCTCACCGGCCTGAAATGCGACCGCCATACCCCGTCCGCGTGGAAGGGCCGACCGGAATCCCCGCCCGGGCCCGGCTGGCCCGCCGGGTCCTACCTCAACCAGAACACCGAACCGCCGGCAGAACAGGAACCGTCATGAGCACAGCCGCGACCCGCCGCCCGAGCCCGGCGAGCATGCCCGCCCGCCGCATCGTGTCCGCCGCCGACCGGGCCCTGATCGCCCCCGGCATCCCGGCCCCGGGCACCGACTTCCGGGCCATGTACGAGCGGGCCATCCTCGGCTCCCGCATGCTCGACAACCACCGGTACGTCGGCCTCGCCCTGGCGATCCACGCCGACGCAGACGGACAGATCCCGCCCGGCAAACAGCCGCGCCTGGTCGGCCTCGTCCACGACACCGGCCTGCACGCCGGACAGGTCGTCGTCGCTCTCAACACGCTCTGCCAGCGCGGCTGGATCCAGAAGGCCGATCGCCGCGCCCGCTACGAGACCGCGGACCTGGTCCTGACGATCCCCCACCGCATCATGGCCCGCCTCCTCAAGCCCACCACCGCCCTCGCCCCCACGGAACGGACCACTGACGATGCCTAAGAGGACGACGCAGCACTGGACCGATTCGCTGTTCGACAGCGTGTACGCGCTGTACGAGACGGCCCACGAGTACCAGACCGCCCACCGCGCCGCGCAGGTCGCAGAGCAGATGGTGGGCATGGACCGCCGCCAGCTCCACCCGGGCCGCATCGCTCTCGAGGGACGCGTCAACGCCTACGGGCGGACCTTGACGCGGGAACCCCACGAGAAGGCGATCTACGACCTGGGCAGCGTGTACCGCCAGGCCGAGCGCCAGATGCATCGCCAGTACGAGGAGGCGGCGATCCTGTACGCCTCCGGCGCCGCGTGGGCCATCAGGTCGGTGCAGCGGGACGACACCCCGCCCGTCGTCGCGTTCCAGACGGACGAGGACGGCGACATCGTGCCGAACCTGATGGAGATCCCCGGCCTGGACACGTACCACGGCGGCCCTGCTCTGGACGCCGCGTACGCCGCGCTCGTCCGATGCGCGGGCGCTTCGGAGCACGCCGAGGACCTGGCTAGCCGGGACTACGTCAGCGACCACGAGGCTGGCGAGATGTTCAGCGCGGGCGAGGTTGCCGAGGGCCTGGCGGACGCCGCGTTCGCGTACGGCCTCCTCGCCCAGCGCGCCCTCAACTACGTGCTCATCGAGCCGCGCCGCGCCCGCGAACGCGAGCTCGCCGTAGCGCGGGCCGCGGCTCAGGCCGCCCAGCCCAGCAACTGACCAAGCCCTCACGACTGGAGTCCCGTTGACCACCGCCGTCGCGTACGCAGCAGCCCCCGCTGCTGCTGCGCCGTGCCCGCAGCCGCACCGCGCGGCCGCCTCGGCACGGCCGCGCCTCGGCGGTGGTACGCGGGTTCGGACACCCCTGCGCCTGGTCGTGGGTGCTCAGTACGCCGATGCGGCCCTGAGCACCTACGTCAAGATCGCAGCGTTGAGCATGCGGCCCGAGAACTGCCGGGCCGAGGTCGCGACGATCGCCCAGTACCTCGGCCTGTCCAAGACGGCGGTGGAGCGCGCACTGACGCAGCTCAACACGGCCGGCACTGACGGCATCGCCGAGGTCATCACCGTCCGGCACACCTCCCGCGATGGAGAGGGCGAGTCCGCGGAGCGCTGGGTTCGCACCATGGACGAGGACGAGCTGTTCGTGTGGCTGCCCGCCCGGGCCGCCACGTCGCTCCCGCCGCGCCAGCTGCGCCTGTACGCCGTCATCGCCTACGCCCAGATCCGCCGCATGCCGCTGTCCCTGGCCGAGCTCCGCGACGTCGTACGCCACCAGTACGGCGACAGCGCGGGTGAACCGCTGGGCGAGCGGCAGGTCATGCGGCTGCTGGACGAGCTCGAGGACTCCGGCTGGATCACCATCCACCGCCGCCAGGGGCCGCGCGGCCGCCACGCCTACGAGGCCCACCTGCGCCCGCTCCACCCCGTCCTCGACGACGTCGACGAGGAGCCGGCCGCGCCCGCGGCCGCCGCCGCTCCGGCCTCCGCGACCCCTGACATACATGACGGATCGGCTCCCCGCACAGCTGACGGATCCCCGTCTAGGGATGACCACAGGACTGACCGACCGTTGATGAGCGCGGGGGTGGGTGGTGGGATCCGCCGTAGGCGAGACGCGGGCAGTTACGGGCCTGCCCCTGCGGACAACCCGGCTGGGCCGACGTTCCGCCCTGCGGGTCACGGCGAAAAGCGCAGCAACAACAGCGGGGCCACGAACCCGGCTTACACCGGTCCCGGGCTGCAGCTCTCGCCCCGCGTCTGGTCCGTCCTCGAGCCCGTCCGCCACGAACTCCCCACGATCCGGCCGTACGTGCTGCGCCGCATCGCTCACGAGATCGGCCGCCAGCTGCAGGCCGGGGCCGGGGCCGAGCGCCTCACCGCCCGCCTGACGACCCGCTACGCCTCGACCGACGACCCGCGCCGCGGCGACGTCGGCCGGTGGATCCTCGGGGCCGGTCTGGTCCGCCGCGGGTGCGGCCTCGAGTCGTGCGAGTCCGGCACGACCTGGCACACCGGTGAGCGCTGCCCCGTCTGCCACGACAACGCCATGCACGCCCTGCAGGCCGCCGGGGCGCAGCAACTCGAGGTCGAAGAGCAGCACACGGCCGAGGTCGAAGAGCAGCTGCAGCCGCCCCGGCCCACCCCTGTACCGGCGGCGTGGGTGGCGGTGCCCGCCCCGGCGGTGAGCAGCAGCCCACCGGCACTCAGCCGGGCCGAGCTCGCCGAGCTCCGCGCGGCCGCGACACCGGCAGTGATCCGCCAGGCCATCACCGCCCACGGACGGGCCCGGGCCACCTACCTCTACGGCCACGCCCTGGTTCTGCCGCACCTCGCCCGCCTCGACGACGACTCAGGAGATCACCATGCGACCCAGTAGCCACCACGTCACCCGCTGCCGACGTTGCCACGCCGCGATCTGCTGGGCACTCACCAGCGCGAACGGCCGCCGGCAGCCGGTCGACGCCGAGCCCACCGCGGAGGGGAATCTCGCCGTGATGCAGGGCGCGGACGGGGTGCTGTACGTCCGGGCCGTCACCGTGGCCCGGCCCGGCATCCGCCCGGGCGAGTGGCAGGCCATGCCCCACCACGCCACCTGCAGCAACCCGCCGCCCAGGCGCAGTGCCCGGACGCCGGAGCGCAGCACCGTGGGAGTGAGGCCGGTCCCGTGGCAGCGGTGAAGCGCCGGCGGCGCCTGGTCGAGCCCCGGGTGTTGTCGGAGGAGTGGCCCGACGGCACGTTCGGCGGTGTCCGGCTGGTCCCGGGCCGCCCGTCCGAGCCGATCCGGTGCCCCCGCCCCGACCCGCACGCAGCCGAGCACCGTGCCGAGCTGGTCGCCGAGCTCGACCTGGCCCGCGCACCGCAGCGGCGGGGCCGGCCATGACGATCGCCGCCCTGCGCCGCCTCCTCGAGGACGAGCCCGCAGCCGTACCGACCCCCTCAGATCACCGCCAGAAAGGGGAACCCATGCCCCAGCCCGCCGCCCCGCACCCGTCGGCCAGCACCACCGCGCCGATCCACGTTGGCCAGCTTCTCGCCTGGGCCGAGGCGCACGACAACAAGGCCGTGTTCCGCATGGGCCAGCAGGCCGTGGAGCTCCTGCGGGAGCTCCACGGCCTGTACGTCACGGGCGAGGAGGCGCAGCGCCCCGAGACGGGCCTGCCTGCCGAGCAGCCGTGCACTGACCCGCGTCACACCGGCGCTATCCGGGAGCGGCTCGGCTGCTCGGGCCCCGACCCTGCCACCACCTGACTGACCGCACGGAGCACCTCATGGACAACACCTGCGACATCTGCCACCACACCACCGGTGCCGACCGCTACCTGTGCGAGGCCTGCGAGTACCGGGCCCGGTCCTGGCTGACCGGCCTGCCCCGGCAGGCCGAGCTCCTGCGGGACTGCCTCGAGCCGACCGTAGGCCCGGCGCAGCGTGGTGGCAGCGGCCGCGCTCACTCACCCCTGCCCGTCGACCTCCGCGTCCTGGACCTCCTCGGCCCCGGGCGCCCCGTACCCCTGGACGACCCGCACGGTGACCAGACCGCCGGCGTCCCGATCAATGCGCTGCTCACCGGGTGGGCGCACTACATCGCCACGGACGTCCCGATCGTCTACACCGACCTCGGCGGCGTCCTGCGTACTGGGGCGTACCTGCATGCCGCTGCCGTGCCCCGGTCCGGGACGGGCATCACCGCCTGGTCGACGTGGCTGGCGCGGCATCTCCCGTACGCCGTCACGCGCCCGTACGCCGCCGAGTTCTACGAGCAGCTGCAGCACCTGCAGGACCGGATACAGCGGATCACCGATGCCCGGCCAGGCCGACGCCACAAGCAGGCCCCGTGCCCGGGCTGCCAGGCGTTCGCCCTGATCGAGCAGGACGGCGAGCTCCACATCGCGTGCGATGCCTGCGGGCACCGCCTCACCGCCGCCGAGTACACCGAGCACCGCAACCAGGTCATGCCGGCGCTCACCGCCCTGGCCCTCCGCATGATCACCCCACGCAGAACCGCCGCGGCCTGACCGTCGGCACCCGGACGCAGCTGCGCCCCGCCCGACTGTCACGGGCGGGGCGCAGCTGTTACTGCTGGGGCGGGGGTTTGAGGTCTGTGCGCTCCCCGGGCCGGAGCTCACGGGCCTTGTAGTAGGCCCGGGCCTCGGTGAGGTCCCAGAGTTCCCGAGTGCTCCCCGGGCGCCGCCGCGAGGCCGGGAAGGCCGGGTCCTTGGTGCGCAGTGCGTGCAGCCACTGGCGTGTGACGCCGAGCTCCGCAGCCAGTTGCGACAGGTTCACCAGCTCTCCCTCGTCCGACGGTTCCGGCTCCCTTTTCTCCGGCATAGGCGTCATCCTGCCCTAACCTTGTTGACACTGTAAAGCAGGTTCCCTACGGTGGGGCCTGCAACGGAACGGCCCCGGCCGGCGCTCGCAACGCCATTGGCCGGGGCCAGTCATCCACCTGCACTACCAGGAGGACAACCATGCGCGATCGTATCCGCGCCACCGCCGTCTGCGCCTCGGCCCCCGACATGGACGTGGCCCTCGCTCAGGCCCGCAACACCCCCGACCAGGCCACCCGCACGCTCCTGGCCGACATCGGCAGGGCGCTCTGCGGGACCAGCCCGACGCTCCTCATGCGAGAGGTCACCCGCCTCGCGTACGCCGGACGGGCCGCGGCCGACGTCTACGGCCTCGGCACCCCGCACGCCGTGGCCGCCACCGGCCGCCTGCTGCGCCACATGCCGCGCGTCGACTGGCCGACCACCGAGGCCCCCATCACCCGCGCCGAGTACGGCATGCGCCTCCTGAAAAAGGCCGGCGCCTGATGCCCGCCGGACACCCGGCCGTGGACCCTGCCGAGGCCGCGGCCGCGTACCAGCGCGCCCAGGACCTCATGCGCGCCGAGGCCGAGCGCCGCCGCGCCGTCGACGAGGCCACCGCGGACGCCCGAGCGGCCGCCGCCAACGCCGCCGCCCGCTGACCCGCCCCGCACTCCCCTGCGGCCCGGCCACCCTTCACCGGGAGATCGCCAGTGCATCCCCGCCCCGCCCTCACGCGCCTGCAGCGCCGCCTCGTTGGCGCCGTCATCGTCCTCGCCGTCCTCCTCGCCGGGATCGGATTCGCCGGCTCGTACGCCGCCGTCCGCTCACTCGCCGCGCAGAAGGGTTTCGGCCGGTTCGCGCTCGTCTTCCCGCTCGGCCTGGACGCCGGCATCGTCGTGCTGCTCGCCCTGGACCTGCTGCTCGCCTGGATCCGCATCCCGTTCCCGCTGCTGCGCCAGACCGCATGGCTCCTGACCGCGGCCACGATCGCGTTCAACGCCGCAGCGGCCTGGCCCGATCCGGTCGGCACCGGCATGCACGCCGTGATTCCGATCCTGTTCGTCATCACAGTCGAGGCCGGCCGCCACGCCGTCGGCCGCCTCGCCGACATCACCGCCGACCGGGACATGGACACCGTCCGCCTCTCCCGCTGGCTGCTCTCACCCATCCCCACGTTCCGGCTGTGGCGCCGCATGAAGCTCTGGGAGCTCCGCAGCTACGAGCAGGTCATCCAGCTCGAGCAGGACCGCCTCGTCTACCGGGCCCGGCTGCAGGCCCAGTACGGGCGGCGGTGGCGCTGGACTGCACCCGTCGAACTACGGCTGCAGCTCCGCCTGGCCCGGTACGGCCGCACCCTGCCCGCACTCGATGCGCAGCCGGATGCAGCCGGACACCCGCAGCCGGACGCCGCCGCATTCGACCGGGCTGCAGCCGAGGCCGTCGCACTCGCCCCGCCTGCATCCGCACTCGCACTCACCGCCGCACCCGCAGCCGTGCAGCCGACTGCACAACCGGCTGCGCCCGCACCCACCAACACCGTTCCCCCCGGCGTGCAGCTGCTCCCCGTCGTGTGCCGGCCGCAGCCCGCACTCGGCAGCACCGGGCTGCACCTCGACCTCGTACAGCTGCCTGACCTGCACCCCGACGTCACCGCGGATGCGCACCCGCAGCCGCAGCCGCACCCGCAGCCCCGGCTGCGCACGCAATCGGCTGCACGCCCCGACGACGCAGCCGTCATCGAGGAGGCCGCCGCACTCGCCCGCACCGGCCCTCTGACCCTCCGCCGAATGCAGTCGGAGCTCAACATCGGGCAGCGCCGCGCGCAGCGCATCCTCCCCGCAGTCCAGGAGCACATCCGGGCGACTGCATCCGCATCCACCGGCTGACCGCAGCCGCACCCACCGCATCCGGCTGCACCCGGCTGCGCATCCGCATCCACCCGAGGACTGACTGCACCGTGAGCAAACCGATCATCCCGACCCGGATCATCCCCGGCGGCGCGCAGCTGCCCGACCGGCTGCCCGAGCCCGGCGAGCTCCCCCCATGGTGGGAGACGCCCGCCCCGCCCCTGCAGCCGCCCCCGCTACCCGCCCCCGCGCCCACGCCGGAGCCCGAGCCGCGGCCGCTGCAGGTGTACGTCACCGTCCAGACCGAGCCCTACTACGAGGAGCCCGAGCCCACCCGGTGGCAGCGCCTCTGGGCCGGGCTCCACCGCATCGGCCGGCCGTGGCAGATCTGCGGGGCGCTGCTCCTGGCCGTCCTCCCCGTCCCCGGGACCGGATTCAGCGCCGCTACGACCTGGGCGTACGCCGTCGGCCAGGCCCGCGACGAGTGGGGGGCCGCCCACGGCTACGTCCTGGCCCTGCTCCCGCTCGTCTGGGTCATCGCCCGCACCGCCCGCCACGGCGGCACCCTCCTGCGCGTGTGGGGGATCACCGTCGCCCTGGCCGGCCTCCTTGGCGCCCTCGACCCGTTCGACATCGTCACGATCCTCACCGGAGTACACCGATGAACGCCACCACCCTCAGCCTCGCCGGAGTCGCCACCGCCCTCGGCATCATGTGGGCCAACGCACGGCCCTGGTGGAAAGGGAACCGCGACCCGAAAGCCCTCCTGCCGTACGGGGCCGGTTGGCTGCTCGGCGCCCTCGCCACGCTCTGCGCCGGCGGGGCACTCGGATGGGGCGCAGCAGGCATCACCGGCCTGCTCAGCAGGGGCTCCAACACCGCTGTAGGCAGCATCATCGGGACCGGCCCGGCCGCCCTCGCAGCCCGCCGCATGGGTGCCCTCACCCCCGAGGGCGGCATCGTCGTCGCCCTGGCCCTGCTCTGCGTAGTCCTCCTCTACAGGGCCTCCGGCAAGCTCGACCGCCGCCGCATCCTCGGCGGCATCCTCACCGGGGCAGTCCTCGGGTTCGTCCCCGGCATCGCGACCGCCATGGACTGGCTGCCCGACGTCGTCAACCAGGCCGGAGCCTGGGGCCGCGACCTCGCCAACGGACAGACCGCATGACGCGCGCCGCGGCCATCTGGGCCGCCCGCACCAGCGCCCTGCAGCGCCTCGCCACCGGCCACACCGCCCTCCAGCACCGCATCACCACCGCCCTCACCGCCTGGGTACGCCGCGGCCGCCGCGACGACCTCGAGGGCCTGGCCGCCGCCCTCGGCTGCTGGCTCCGCCTCGCCCTCCTCACCGCGGCCGGTGCCGGCGTCTACCTCGCCGTCCGCTCCCGCCCCCGCCTGATGTGGCTCCTCGCCGCCGTATGGGCCATCGCCGCATGGCGCGCAGCAGCTGCTCCCCGCCCGGCCGAGGAGACCGCCCCGGCCACCCCCGAGGAGCCCCACCAGCCAGACCCCCGCGACGCGGTCCTGCGCCTGCTCTACGAGGCCCTCGACGACCGCCCCGCAATGTTCCTCTCCGAGCTCCTGCAGTCCCTCCAAAGGAGGGGCCACCTGGAGGGCGTGACGGTGGCCGGCCTGCGGGCCCGTCTTGAGGCCCTCGACATCCCCGTAGAGATGAGGCTCAAGTTCGGCGGCCGCGGGCCGACACGGGGGGTCGTCAGAAGCCAACTCCCGCCCCTTCCCCCGCTCGAGGGGACCGAGGCGTCTCCCACCCCGTCTACCGCCGCCTGACCTGCACATCTACCGCAGCGTCCCCCGGTATCCACCCACCATCTACCGGCCCATCTACCGCCGGTCCACCAGCCCCGGGGCGGGCGTCATCCGCCAAGACACCGCCCGCCCCGGTCCCATCCCGCAACACGAGACAGGACACGATCATGGGCCTCTTCAGCCGCAAGAGCGAGACCACCGAGAGCACCGAGACCCCCAAGCCCCTCGGCAAACTCCCCACCATCCCGACGACGCGATACCCCAACGACCCGCGCGGCAAGGGCCACGAGACCACCTACCAGGCCTCCCGCGGCGGCTGGTTCAAGCCCAACAACTGACCCCGCTGTCAGACCCACCCGGCCCCGTCCCGCTCCCGACAGGACGGGGCCTCGACGCGTCCAGACCGATCCCGCTGGACATGATCACCATTTGGCGTCACACTGCTGCCAGCACCACACGTATGTCCAGCGAGCCCCTGACCGGCGGTCAGGGGCTTTCGTACGTCCGGACGGAGGCCCATGACCACAACGTGGCTTACCGCCGCCGAGGCCGCCGCCCACGCCGACCGCGCCCGGCAGACCCTCACCGCCGGCGCCGCCCACATCAAGCCCGCCACCATCCGCCAGTGGGCCAGCCGCGGACACCTGCAGCGCACCGGCCTCACAGAACGCGGCCACCCCCTCTACTCCCTCGCAGACGTCGCCCGCGCCGAGGTAGCAACCCGCAGCCGCGCGCTACGCCTGGCCGGCATCCCAGAGGCGCTCACCACTCCCACGCATCCGTGACACGATTCCCCCTCATCACGACATCCCAGGGGGGATCATGCGCACCCGCACCACCGCCATCGTCACGGCCGGCCTGCTCCTGACCACGCTCACCGCGTGCGGCAGCAGCGACAAGGAGGACACCAAGGTGGACACGCCCAAGCCTCCCGCCTACACCGTGGCGAACAAGAAGGAGAAGACCAAGACCGGCAGCGCCGACCTGGTCATCCCCAACGCCACCGTGGCCGGCGCCAAGGCCGCGATCCAGGACTACGCCAAGACCATCGACGGCCTGCTGAACTACAGCATCACCGTGGTCCGCTCCAACGCCGACAAGACGTACGTATGCCGAGGCGAGTGGGTCAAGGACGAGCAGGCCGCCGAGATCTACACCGGCGGCCGCATCACCTCAGACACCTGGCCCGCCCTCGACATGAACTGCCCCGACCCCAAGGGCAGCTGACCCACCCCACCCCGAGCCCGGACGCAGACGCTGCGCCCGGGCTCACGCACGCCCAGGAGGACCGCATGGCCGCCATATCCACAGCGTCGGGGTTCCCGCGATGGGTCGGAGCGCGCGTCACCTACTCCTGGCCTGGCATCTACGCCACGACCGCCACGCGCGCCCCTGACGGCTCCCTGCGCATCCAACTGCAGGTCGACGTCCCACCCATCCGGGGAGCCCTGTACGGCGCATGGCTGGCCCTGCGGCTCAGGTGCAAGGGCTACTGACCCGCCATGCCGACACGAGCACCCAAGCGGTGCACCACCGGCGGCTGCAACGGCACCCCCACCCCTGGGTCAGGCAAGTGCCCCCGCTGCGCCCGACCCCGCCCCCGCCCCTCCGCCGCTGCGCAGGGCTACGGGCGAGAGCACGAGCAGCGGTTCCGTGCCGGCGTCCTGGCCCGCGACACCGTGTGCGTGCTCTGCCGCAAGGCGCCAGCCGTGCACGCCGACCACTGGCCACTGTCCAAGCGCGAGCTCGTCGCCCGCGGCCTGGACGACAACGACCCACGGCGCGGCCGCGGCCTGTGCCACTCGTGCCACTCCTCGGAGACCGCCACTCATCAGGCCGGCGGATGGAACCGACGCGGCCCGGAGTACTGAGCGTGACCGGGGTAGGGGGGCCTAGATCCCTGGCCCGGGGCCCCGCGGAACGCGGGGGGGAGCCCTGTCTCGCGCTGACAGGTTTCAGGATCCGCCGTACCAGGCCGCCCGCCGTAACAATGTGTGACCACTGGGGGTGATCATGGGGAAGCGTGGGCCCGCTCCGAAACCGACGGCGCTGCGCGTCCTGCACGGCGACCGTCGCGACCGGATCAACACCGCCGAGCCCCGGCCGGACGAGCTCGAGGTCCGGCCCCCGGCCTGGCTGAACGCGGCCGGCCTCGAGGTGTGGGAGCAGCTCGCCGACGACCTGGCCGCCAAAGGGGTGCTCACCGCCTGGGACGTGGAGGCGTACGCCAACTGGTGTGACGCCGTGGTCCGTCGGCGCGACGCTGCCGAGCACGTCGCCACTGAGGGGGCCGTGGTGGAGATCCCCGTCTACAACAAGAACGGCGACCTGACCGGCCACCGCCAGGGCAAGAACGCGTGGCTCCTGGCGCTGGATGCAGCGGACGCGCAGGTCCAGCGGTACGGCGCCCGGTTCGGCCTGACCCCGTCCGACCGCAGCCAGCTGAACATCGCGCCAGCGAAGGATCCTGCAGGAGCGGAGCGGCTGCTGTCCTGAGCACCCGGGGGTGGTGATGGCTGCGCAGACCACGGCCAGGCCCGCCCGCTCAAAGGCCGCCACTCGCCCGCCCGGGCGTCGTCGGGCGCTGCGCATCGACCACACCAAGCGGTGGCGGCCGCGCTCTCGCAAGGGCGGGCGCTGCGGTTACACCCTGGACGGCAAGACGTGCGAGCGCACGGGCGCGCACTACTGCGAGCCGCGGGCTGATCGCGTCGTCCGGTTCTTTGCCGAGCTCCTGGTCCACCCTGCCGGCGCGCTGGCCAATCACCGGTTCGAGCTCGCACCGTGGCAGGAACACGAGATCATCCGGCCGCTGTTCGGCGAGGTCCACTGGTCTGACCAGTGGGGCCGGTACGTCCGCCGTTACACCCGGGCCACGATCGTCATGGCCCGCAAGAACGGCAAGTCCGCGCTGCTGTCCGGCATCGCGCTGTACATGCTGGTCGGTGACGGCGAGGAGTCCGCCGAGATCTACGGCGCGGCCGCCAACACCCGCCAGGCCGGGAAGGTGTTCGAGCCCTGCACCAAGATGGTTCGCAAGAGCCCGATCCTCGCGGCGCGGCTGGACCACATCAAGAACCAGCGGCGCCTGGTCGACGAGCAGACCGGCTCGCACTACGAGGTCATCCCGGCCGACGCGGACAACGAGCTCGGCCACAGCCCGCACTGCTTCATCCTGGACGAGGTCCTCTCCCAGCCGGACGACTCGCTGTGGAAGGCCATGCGTACGGCCGCCGGCGCGCGCACGCAACCGCTGATGATCGCGATCACGACCGAGACGTCCGACCAGGTCTCGTTCGGTGCCGAGTTCATCGACGAGGCCGACCGGGTCATGGAGGACCCGGCCCGGGCACCGCACCACTTTGCGTTCGTGCGGAAGATGCCTCGCACGGTCGACGAGCTCGAGCGCCTGTGGCGGCTGTTCCCGGCCCGGCCCGAACTCCCGGTCTCCACCGATCCGTGGGACGAGGCGAACTGGGCCTGGCCCAACCCGGGCCTGGGCAACTTCCTGTCGATCCAGTCGCTGCGCGAGGAGGCCGAGGAGGCACAGACCAACTCCTCGGCAGAGAACGGGTTCCGGCAGTTCCGCCTCAACCAGCGGGTCTCGCAGATCACCCGCTGGATTCCGATGGACCTGTGGGACATGAACGCCCGCGAGATCGCCCCGAACCCGGGATGGATCGCGGGCCGGCTCGAGGCTCAGCGCTGCTGGGCAGGGTTGGACCTCTCCTCGAAACTGGACCTCACCGCCTGGTCGCTGCTGTTCCCGGACGGGTCGATGACGTGGCGTTTCTGGGCGCCGGAGTCCGTGGCCCCGCACCTGGACGAGCACACCGGCGGGGCGTTCAGTGACTGGGCCCGGGACGGTTGGATCACGCTGACCGATGGCGACACGATCGACTACGACACGATCTACGACGACATCGAGACGGACCACCAGCTGTTCCGGATTGTCGACATCACGTACGACAAGTGGTGCGGCGAGCCGGTCCGCCAGGAGATCGAGAAGCGGACCCGGCTCAAGACGATCGAGTCCGACACCACGTACAGCCGGATGACGCCCCCCATGGCTGAGTTCATGCGCGGCCTCAAGGCCCGCGAGTACGCGCACTACGGCAACCCGGTCGCCCGGTGGATGGCCGACAACCTCGAGTGCAAGAGCCCTCGGGACGACCCCGACCGCATCCGCCCGGTGAAGCCCGACCGCGGGAAGTCCGGCAAACGAATCGACGGCATGCCCGCGCTGCTGTTCGCCATCGACGGCGGCATGCGCGGCATGCCCGCCCCGTCCATCTACGAGTCGCAGGGCATGGCCCTGTGACCCCCAAGGAGGCCCGCGTGGACCGCTGGGACGTCCTGGTCCTGCTCGGTGTCAGCGCCACCGGTACGGGCCTGTACCTGCTCGCCCCCTGGCTCGGCATCACCATCGCCGGGCTCGTGCTCCTGGCCGTCGGTGTCGCCGGGGCGCACAGCGCGAACCGCGCCCCTGACGGCAAGTCGCAGAAGGGAGCCTGACGTGGGTCTCATGCGCAGCGCCCTGTCCGGGATCGCGACCCCGGAGAAGTGGGTGGAGGACTGGATGCGCGGCGGGTCGGTGAACTCTGCCGGCATCCGTGTTGACGAGGACACCGCCCTCACGTACTCGCCGTTCTTCGCCGGGGTGCGGGTCCTGTCGGAGGACGTCGCCGCGCTGCCGCTGTTCCTGTACGAGCGGATGCAGCCGCGCGGCAAGCAGCGCGCCACCGACCATCCGCTGTACGCGCTGCTGCACGACCAGCCCAACCCGATGATGTCCGCCGTTCAGTTCAAAGAGACCCTCATGGGTCACGCGATCACCTGGGGCAACGGCGTCGCGTACGTCGTCAGCAACAAGCGGACCGGCGTGGTCGAGGAGCTGTGGCCGCTGCGGCCGGACCGGCTGACCATCGGCGTGAAGCGCACCGGCCCCGGGAAGTTCGAGCGCCGCTACCGCTACGACGACGACGTGAACGGCATCCACACCGTGCTCCTGCCGCACGAGGTCCTGCACGTGGCCGGCCTCGGGTTCGACGGAGTCCAGGGCTACTCCGTCGTCACGCTCGCCGCGAACGCCATCGGGCTGGGCCTGGCCACCGAGCACCACGGGGCGAAGGTGTTCAGCAACGGTGCCGCCCCCGGCGGCGCCCTGTCCCACCCGGGAAACCTGTCGCCCGAGGCGCGCCGGCGCATGGCCGACGACTGGGAGAACATCCACAAGGGCATCGACCGCGCGCACCGCGTGGCGATCCTCGAGGAAGGCGTTTCCTGGCAGCAGGTCGGCGTGCCCAACGACGCCGCCCAGTTCCTCGAGACCCGCAAACTCCAGGTCACCGAAATGGCCAGGTGGCTGCGCCTGCCCGCGCACAAGATCAACGACCTCGAGCGGGCGACGTTCTCCAACATCGAACAGCAGCAGCTGGACTACATCTCCAGCGGCCTGAACATCTGGCTTGTGCGGTGGGAGCAGGCAGTCCTGACACAGCTGCTGCTGCCCGAGGAGCGGAAGCAGTACTACGCCGAGTTCCTCGTGGACAGCCTGCTGCGCGGTGACACCCTCACCCGCTACCAGGCGTACGCGATCGGCCGCCAGTGGGGATGGCTGTCCGCGAACGACGTGCGGGACAAGGAGAACGAGAACCCGGTCGACGGCGGGGACGACTACCTGGTGCCGCTCAACATGGTGCCGGCCGGACGTGCCGCCCCGGCCCGGGACTCGGTGGCCGCCAGGTGGGCGCGCATCATGCGCGGCCGCAGCGGCGCGCTGCGGGACAAGCTCGCCGACCAGTACGGGCCAAAGATCCGAGAGTCCGTGGACGAGGTCCTGGCCCTCGAGACGGAACGGGTCACGGCCCTGCTCGAAAAGCACTTCGAGCCGGAGCGCGGCCGCCGCTCCCTGTCCGGGTTCCTCACCGGCCTCGGTGCCCTGTACGCGGATGACGGCCCGGTGATGACGCGGCTGGCCGAGTTGTGGGTGCCGCTGTTCCAGCTGTTCGCCGCCGACGTCGCGGACGATGCGGCCGAGGAAGTCGGCCACGACGAAGACGTCGACCTGTCCGTGTGGGCCCGGGCCTACGCCCTGGCCCACGCCGCCTACCAGGTCTCCTCGTCCTTCGGCCAGCTGCGCAACGTGGCCGAGAAGGCAGACACCCCCGAGGCGATCGTCGCCGACGTGCTGGGGCGACTGGCCAAGTGGCAGGAAGAGAAGGCCGACAAGGTCACCCGGTGGGAGAGCACGCAGCTCCCGAACGCGGCCGCGCGCGAGGCCTGGCGCGACGCCGGGGTGAAGCAAGTCAAGTGGGTGACGCGGGGCTCCAAGCACTGCCCGTACTGCATCAAGTTGGACGGCGCGCTGCGCGACATCGAGAAGCCGTTCGTCGGCAAGGGCGACGAGATCGACGGAGACGAGGACGGGGAGAAGCTCGTGGCGAAGCGCGACACATTCCACCCACCGGTTCACGCCGGCTGTCAGTGCCAGGTGGTGCCCGTTGTCCAGTGACCGGGAGATCGAGTACGGCACCTGCTCGGCCTGCGGCGGCGACGCCATGCGGGTCAAGGACAGCACGACCGGCGCCTGGGTCCACCTGGACCCGCTGTGCGGGGACCCGAACTACGCGTTCCAGCCGCGCGCCCAGGACGCGCCGCCGCGTGACCGGCAGATCAAGGAACCCAGGAGGAACCGATGAAGGGACAGCGGCACTACCTGCGCGGGTACGTCGCCCGCGCGGACGGCGACGACGACGCGGCAGGCAAGCCGCTGTCGATCATCGCCGCGACCGAGGGGCGCAAGGGCGACGGCCTGAACCTGACGATGAAGGGGGCCGAGCTCGGCCGGTTCCAGTCCAACCCGGTCGTCGGGTACGGGCATTCCTACTGGGGCCGCGACGGCCTGCCGATCGGCCGCTCCGACAAGACGTGGATCGACGACGACAAGCTGCGCATGAACGTCGTGTTCGACCAGGACGACGAGTTCGCCGTCAAGGTCGAACGCAAGTACCGGGCCCGGATGATGAACGCTTTCAGCATCGGGTTCGACGTCTGGAACATCGACGACTCCGGCACCCCCGAAGGGTGGGAGCTGTTCGAGGTTTCCGCCGTGCCGCTCCCCATGGACCCCAACGCGATCGTCGAGTCCGGGCGCAGCGCCCTCGAGCTGGTCCGCGGCCTCGACGTCCGGGGTACGCCGGACGAGTTCGCGCAGGCGGTCATGTCCAAGCTCGCCGAACTCGACGCCGCCGGCACACGCGCCGGGGCGGTCCTGTCCAAGAAGAACAAGACGCTCGTCACGAACGCCCGCGACGCCCTGCAGGAACTCCTGGACGGCGCCGGCGGAACCGGCGACGAGGACGACGACGAGCGCCAGGCGCCCGCCGTCGACAACGCCCGGCTGCTCCGGCTCGCCGGTATCTGACCCCCGCGCCGCGCAGCCGCGCGGGGCACCTCATCACACCGAAACGGAGACACCCGTGGCGAACATCCGGGAGCTGCGCACCAAGCGCACCAAGCTGGGCGCCGACGCCCGCGCGATCATGAAGACGGCCGAGGACGATGGCCGCTCGATGACGCCGGAGGAAGAGACTCAGTTCGACAAGCTGATGGACGCGCGCGACGGGGTGGACGCCACCATCGCGCGCGCCGAGCGCCTCGACGACGAGGCCCGCCAGGACGACGTGGAGGACGACCAGCCCGGAGGCCGCGGGGGCGACGCCGCCATGGGTGCGCTGCGCGCCTACCTGCTGGGCGGCCGATCCGTCCTGACGGAGACGCAGGCCCGGGCGCTGAACGCCGGGCACGACCCCGAGGGTGGATTCCTCGTCGCGCCGCAGCAGTTCGTCAAGGACCTCCTCAAGGGCGTGGACGACATGGTCGCGCTGCGCGGCCTGGCGACCGTCCACCAGCTCACCCAGGCCGAGTCCCTCGGCGTGCCCACCCTGGACAACGACCTCGGTGACGCCGAGTGGACGAGCGAGCTGTCCACCGGCAGCGACGACGACGGGCTGCGGTTCGGCAAGCGGGAGCTGCGCCCGCACCCCCTGGCCAAGCGAGTCAAGATCAGCCGCAAGCTGCTGCGCGCCTCGGTCATGAACCCCGAGACGCTGGTCCGCCAGCGCATGGAGTACAAGTTCGGCGTCACCGCCGAAAAGTCGTACATGGTCGGCGACGGAAACCAGAAGCCCTTGGGGCTGTTCACGCCGAGCTCGGACGGCATCCCGACCACCAGGGACGTGGACGTGTCCACCTCCGGATCCGGGTTCGTCAACACGGCCGGCGGGAGCTCGGCGGACGACCTGATCACCGCCAAGTACACGCTCAAGAGCGCGTACCACGCCAAGGCGCAGTGGCTGTTCCACCGGATGATGATCGCCTCCGTCCGCAAGCTCAAAGACGGTGACGGCAACTACATCTGGCGTGCCGGCCTGGCCAACGACCAGGGCGACCGCATCCTCGACCTGCCGTTCATCACCTCCGAGTTCGCCCCGGCGACGTTCGGCGACGGCGACTACGTCGGCATGCTCGGCGACTTCTCGTACTACTGGATCGCCGAGGCCCTCTCGTTCGAGGTCCAGCGCCTGAACGAGCTGTACGCCCTGTCCAACCAGGTCGGGTTCATCGGCCGCCAGGAGGCCGACGGCATGCCCATCCTGGCCGAGGCCTTCGTACGCCTGCAGTCCAACGACGTCGTCGCCTGACCCGCGCCCCGCGCAGGCCCACCCAGAGAAGGAGCAGCACCCATGCGCACGGACATCAAGAACAGCCTGGACGTCATCACGACGCTGACCCCCGCCGCCCGGACCGCCGCGGCAACCGGGACAGCCGTCGACCTGGCGAACTACGACGCGGCCGCGGTGGTCATCACGACCGGGGCCGTGGCCAACGGCGCGTTCGCCGTGGAGATCCAGGAGTCGGACGCGTCCGGCTCCGGTTACACCGCGGTGGCCAACGCCGATCTGGACGGCACCGAGCCCGCCACGCTCACCGCGTCCACGGTCACCGTCATCGGGTACCACGGCATCAAGCGGTACCTGCGCGTCGTTACCACCGGCACCGCCGATGCGTCGTTCGGTGTGACCGTCATCCGCGGCAAGGGCCGCGTCAAGCCCTGACCCTGTCACTGCCGCACCGTACGCCGCCCGGGCGCCCACCACGGTGGGCGCCCGCGGCGTATCCCCATCCACAGGAGGACCCGTTCATGCGCGTACAGATGCTGCGCCTCATGGCCAACCCCGACCACGGCACCGTCCAGGCCGGGGCAGTGGTCGACCTCCCCGCAACGGAGGCCCGCAAGCGGATCGCCGCCGGTGACTGCAAGCCCCTCGAGGGCGACGCACCCCGGGGCGGTGCGCCGGGACCGGACCGCACTCCGGCCGCCCCGCAGACCACACCCCTGACCCCGGCGGACACCCCTGACGTCCCGGTCGAGGCGATGACCGTGGAACAGCTCAAGGCCTACGCCGACGAGCAGGACATCGACCTCGGCGACGCCAAGAAGAAAGACGACATCCGCGCCCTGGTCGCCGCCGAGCTCGAGCGCCGCCGCGACGCCGACGAGAACAGCGACGGCTGATGGCGTACGCAACCGCGGACGAGCTCCGCCGGATGCTGCGCGAGGAGTCGTTCACCGAGGACGAGACGGCCACGGCGGAGCTCTACATCGAGCTCGCCCAGGGTGTCATCGAGGACGAGACCGGCCAGGCCCTCGAGCAGTCCGAGGACACCGTCATCCTGGACGGGCCGGCCGAGAACGACGAGCGCTACCAGAACGGCACCGGCTCGAGGAAACTGATCCTGCCCCGCTGGCCGGTGACGGCCGTCGCGTCGGTGTCGCTGACCGACGACGGGGACGTGCTCGTGTTCGGCAAGGACCGGGACTACACGTGGTCCGCGGCCGGGATCCTGCACCGCCGCGGCGGTGACTGGCCCAGCCATGACCGGGCGATAGAGGTCACCTACACCGCCGGATTCGCCGTGGTCCCCTCGGGGCCCAAGCGGCTGTGCCTGCGCCTGGCGGCCGGCGCCTGGTCCAACCCGGAGCGCCTCACCTCCGAAGCGCTCGGCGACCACTCCAAAAGCTGGGCGGCTGACGCTCTGGGGATGGAGCTCACCGAGGGCGACCGGCGAGCGCTCGGCGCGTACAGGGCCCGCACATGAGCGTCGGGCGGTGGCTGAACCGCACTCTGCAGGTGTGGCGTCCGGTCACAGCCGACGACGGCTACGGCGGCCAGGACGTCTCGCTCATGCTGCAGACCGACGTCGGTGGCAAGGTCGACCAGCCGTCGGCCACGGACCAGACCGTGGCACAGCAGGCCGGTGCCAAGTGCACGCACAGCATCTACCTGCTGCCCACCGCGGACGTACGGCGCGGCGACGAACTGCGCGGCGACGGCCAGGCGTTCGCGGTGCACGTCGTGTTCCAGCCGTCCGGGCCCCGCTACAACAAGGCGCTCTGCGAACTGCGCCAGGCCGAAGGGAACTGACATGGAGGACGCCAGGGCGCCGCTGCCGACGGAACCGCAGGAGTGCCGGCAGCGCGCCGAGGACAAGGACCTCGGCGCTGCCGAGCGTCTCGTCTACGCCGTGCTCGCCGTGGCCGGGGAGCTGCACGAGATCCGCAAGACGCTCCGGAAGAGGTGACGGCATGGCGATGACGGTTGAGATTCAGGGCCTGGCCCGGCTACGGCAGCAGCTCGAGGACGTGGACCAGGAGGTCCTGGCCGCGATCAAGCGGGCGGTGAAGGAGTCCGCCGAGGCGGTCACTGCCGACACCAAGCGCGACGTCCCCAAGGCATCGGGAAACCTCGCGGAGAAGGTGGAGCCGCGCTATCAGGACGACGGGTTCACCGCGACCGTGGGATGGCACGAGGACGAGGAGTACTACGCCCGCTACCTCGAGGCCGGCACACGGCGCAGGCCTGCACGCCCCTCGCTCGGACCGGCGCTCGAGGCCGAACGCGGACGGTACCGCGGCCGCCTCACCGAGGAGGTCAGGAGAGCGCTGCGATGACGACCGCGCCGTCCCCCATCCTTCCCCTGCAGGGCGCTGTCCTGGCCCTCCTGCAAGGCGACAGCGATCTGTCGGCCCTGGTGTCCGGGGTGTACGACTACGTCCCGGAGACGGCCGCCTATCCGTTCGTCGTGATCGGTGAGGCGATCGAAACGCCGGCGAACGCGCACGACCGGTTCCGCCGAGAAACGGTCATGACCCTCCACGTGTGGTCGCAGCACCGCGGCCACTCCCAGGGCCTGGGCATCGCCGCCCGCATCACGGCCCTGCTCGATCACCAGCCGCTCACCATCCCCGGCCTCGCCCACGTCGTGACCCGGTACGAGTTCAGTCAGACACTCACCGACCCGGAACCGCCCGGCGACATCCGGCATGTGGTGCTGCGCTATCGCGTCATCACCGAGCAGCTGCCGGTCTGACACCCCACCCTGCGCCCGGGCCCGCGGCCCGGGCGTTCGCATGCACAGAGAGGCAGCATCATGGCCGCACTTAACGCGACCCTGGTTACGACTGTCGGCGGGAGGGCGGACATCGCTGCGGCGGCGACCGCGGCGGCCGCCGGCGGAGATACCGCACCCGTCGGCCCGGGAGTGTTCCTCGTCGTCATCAACGGCGGGGCCGCATCCCGCACCGTCACCATCGCGACCCCCGGCACCGTGGTCGGCCACGCGGTCGCGGACGCCACGCTCGTCGTGCCCGCCGGGAAGACCGGCATCATCCCGCTGACCAACCTTTTCCGGGGAGCCACCGACCGGGCAGCGATCACCTACGACGCCGTCACGTCCGTGACCGTCGCCGTCTTCACACTGGGAGCCTGACATGGCTGGCAAGGACGCGTTCGGAACTCAGTTCCTCCGGGACACCACCGGGGCCGGGGTGTTCGCCGTCATCGCGAACGTCTCCGACATCTCGGGTCCCTCCCGGCAGCGGGAGGCCATCGAGGTCACCGCCCACGACTCTCCGAACAAGTACCGGGAGTTCATCAAGGGGCTGAAGGACGGCGGGGAGGTCGAACTGACCCTGAACTACGACCCCGGCAACACCGGCCACCAGGCCCTCGATGCCGATTTCGAGGAGGACGACCTGCGGGACTACCAGCTGGTCCTCCTGCCGGGCGACCCCGACGAACACACCTGGGACTTTGCCGGACTGATCACCGACCTCGGCGACGAGTACCCGACCGAGGACAAGATGGAGCGCACCTGCACCGTCAAGATCTCCGGCAAGCCCACCCTGACCGCGACCGGCTGAGGAGACACACGGACATGGCATCCCTGAAAGACCTGATCCGCCAGGCCAACGACATCCGCCGCCAGGAGGACGTAGAGATCCCCGAGTGGGCGCCCGGCCACCTGTTCGTCGTCACCGGCCTGCCGTCCGGCGACTGGGAGCAGTACCAGAACAAGATGTCCAAGCTGATCCGCCGGGACGAGGCGACCAGCATGGAAATGACGATCCGGTCGAACAAAGCGGAGATCGTCGCCAAGGCGCTGCGCGACCAGGAGACCGACGAGCCGGTGTTTCCCGACCTGCGTGAGGGGATCTCGATCCTGTCCCGGCGCAGCGCCGGCATCGTCAACGGCCTGTTCAACCTGGTGCAGCACCTGTCCGACGGCGACAAGGACTACACCCAGAAGATCGCGGCGGCCGAGAAGGATTTCGGCGGCGGCCAGAGCTGAGGCTGCAGTACGACCTGGCCGTCACGTTCCGCATGACCCCGGCCGAGGTCCTCGACCGGTTCGCCGAGGAGGAAATGATCCGCCTCCTCGCGTACCAGAACCTCTACGGCCCGGCCGGCCCGCAGCGCTTTGATGCCCTCTTCGCCCGCCTCGGGATGGACGTCGCAGCCCCGCACATGAAGAAGGGCAAGCGGCCCAAGTTCAAGGATCACCTCATCCAGTGGAGCCGCAACGCGCGCCCCCGCAAGAGCGGGCGTGAGCTCCTGGCCGCGGTCAAAGGCATCCAGGCCGCGTACGACCAGCAGGACCAGAAGGACCGGAAGGGGCGGGGCAGATGACTGTGCTGGACGAGCTCCTGGTCCGCATCGGCATGGATGCGTCCGGAGTCGACGAGGGCACCGAGCAGGTCGCCGGGAAGCTCGACAAGTTGAGCGGCCCGGCCGCGGCCGCCGGCAGCCTGGCCGGTGGCGTGTTCGTCATGGGCCTCAACTCGGCCATGGATATCCAGGCCGCGCAGAGCACGCTGCAGGACCAGTACGGCCTCACCACCGCCGAGGCCGCGCGCGCCGGTGAGGTGGCCGGAGACGTCTACAGCGACGGTTTCGGCGAGTCCCTCGAGGACGTCACCACCGCGCTCGGCGGTGTACAGAACAGCATCGGCTCCCTGTCGACGTTCACGGACGAGCAGCTCGACGACATGAGCGCGAGCGCCCTGGCCCTCGCCAAGCGGTTCGAGGTCGACGTCACCGACGCCACCGGCGCCGTCGGCCAGCTCATCAAAACCGGCCTGGTCGCCGACGCCACCGAAGGATTCGACCTCGTCACCAAGGCCATGCAGACCGTGCCCGCCGAGCTGCGGGACGACCTGCTCCCCACGATCCAGGAGTACAGCACACAGTTTCGCCGGGTCGGCCTGGACGGCGAGACGTCCATGGGCCTGCTCACCCAGGCCGTCAAGGCCGGTGCCCGTGACCTCGACCAGGTCGCGGACGCCATCGGCCAGTTCGGCGAGCGCGCCCTGGCCGGCGGCAAGCCCGTGGACGACGCGTTCAAGAGCATCGGCCTGAACAGCAAGACGATGGCCAAACTCATCGGCGCCGGAGGGGACTCCGCCAAGAAGGCGCTGCAGATGACGATGGACGGTCTGAACAAAACCTCGAGCGAGCAGACCAAACTCAACGCCGCGGCCGCCCTGTTCGGTGACCCGGGCAACGTGCTCGGCAAGGCCTTGTTCGCCCTCGACCCTGCGAGCGCTGCAGCATCGTCCGGGATGGACAAGGCCGCCGGATCGTCCAAGGCGTTGACCGACAGCATGAAGAAGGACCCGGCGCAGCAGATGGATGCTGCGATGCGGACCCTTACGCAGGGCCTGGGCGAGGCGTTCCTGCCGATCATCCAGAAGGTGGCCGGTTTCATGGCCGAGCATCAGGGGCTGATGCAGTACCTCGTTCCCATCGTCCTGGGCCTGGCCGTCGCGTTCGGGATTTTCGCGGTGGCCGTCTGGGCTGTGAACGCGGCCATGGCCGCAAGCCCGGTTACGTGGATCATCCTGGGCATCGTCGCCCTGATCGCGGTACTCGCTCTGATCATCATCAAGTGGGACGAGGTCGCGGCGGGTACCGGCCGGGCCTGGGACTGGATCGTCGGCAAGCTGGCCGCGGCCTGGGCCTGGATCAAGGGAAAGGCCGGCGCGGTCTGGGACTGGATCACCAAGAAAACGGGCGCGGCCTGGGACTGGGTGGTCGCCAAGGTGATCTCGGGGGCGATCGGGATCCTGAACGGGATCGCGTTCCTGAGCCGGATCCCTGGCCGAGTCGCGGGCTGGCTGGGGCAGATGGTCGACTGGGTGGCCGGCCTGCCACGCCGTATCGGCAAGGCCGCCGCGGGCATGTGGGACAGCATCGTCAGCAACTTCAAGGGCGCCATCAACACCCTGATCTCCATGTGGAACGGGCTGTCCTTCACCCTCGGTGGAGGCTCGTTCATGGGCGTCGACATCCCGAGCGTCACGTTGAACACCCCAGACATTCCCTACCTCGCCGAAGGCGGCATCACGACCGGGCCGACCCTCGCCATGATCGGCGAGGGCCGAGAGGACGAGGCAGTCCTGCCACTGTCCAAGCTCGAGCAGCTGATCAACTCGGGTGGGGGCCAGGCCCCCTCGACAGGGAAAGTCCAGGCGCTCTCGGTCCGCAACGTTCTCGAGATCGTGGGCGGGGACTCCGAGTTCGTTGAGTTCCTCCGTGCCATCACCCGTAACCGCGCGGGCGGCAGCATCGTCCGCCTCGCAGAAGAGGGGTAACCAGCATGCCCAGCCTGCCGCCGCCGCGCACCACCGAGCTCTACTACGCCGGTGCGTGGCACGACATCAGCGGCGACATGCGGGAGGGCACCCCGGTCAAGATCAGCCGTGGTGCCGCCGCGCTCGGGCGGCGCGCCGACCCGACCGCGGCCACGGCCACGCTCGACAACCGGTCGGGCGACTACAGCCCCCGCAACCCTCTCTCCGACCTGTTCGGGAAGATCGGCCGCAACACGCCGTGGCGGTTCTCCGTGGACGCCGGCGGCCCGCGGCTGGACCTGGCCAGCACCGCGTACACCCTGTCCACGCCGGACGCGGCCAGCCTCGACATCCTCGGAGACCTGGACGTCCGTATCGACGTCGCTCCCACCACGTGGACCAGCGGGCAGATGCTCGTCAATCGGTACGCGGTGGGCGGCAACCTCGCCTGGTCGCTGATGCTCGCCCCCGACGGGCACCTGATTCTCAACTGGTCCGCGACCGGGCTGTCCGGAACCACCTGGGCGCGATCCACGGCCCCGGTCCCCGGCAACAGACGCCACCAGCTGCGGGTCACGCTCGACGTCAACAACGGAGCCTCCGGCAGCACCACGACGTTCTATGTGGGGGCGGGGCACGGCGGCTGGGTGCAGCTCGGTGACCCGGTCGTGCGCGCCGGCACGACGTCGATCTACAACGCCACCGCACCCCTGCACATCGGCGACCCCGTCGCCATCGCGGTGACCCCGGACGGTTCTCCGCTGGGGCGTCTGGTTGGCAGCGTGTACGGGGTGCAGGTCTACGCGGGCATCAGCGGCGAGCTGCGCGTGGACGTCGCCCCCGAGACGCAAGCCGCGGCCGGGGCGTCCTCATTCGTGGACGGGACAGGGCGGGTGTGGACGCTCACCGGGGGCGCGGCCCTGTCCAACCGGCACGTCCGGATGGAGGGCGAGGTCCCGGCCTGGCCGCCGTCGCGCGACCTGTCCGGTGCAGACCGCACCGTGCAGATCGCACCGGCCGGGATCATGCGCCGCCTCGGCTCCGGCAACCGGCCGCTCGACAGCGCCCTGCGCCGGTTCATCATCGGCAACAGCCCGGTGGAGTGCTGGCCCCTCACAGACGGGGAGCAGGCCACCCAGGGCGCGCCCCTGCTCGGCTCCCCGCCCCTCGCGTCGATCGGGGTGTTCGCCCCGGAGTGGGGGAAGGGCAGCGTTGCCTCATGGATCGAGCCGACGGCGCACTGCGCCGAGCAGACCTACGGCATCCTCACGGCCCGGCCCCGCGCACTGGGCGCGTCAGCCAACTGGTCAGTGGATTTCGTCCGCTCCGGCACGGGCCTGAGCGAGGAATTCACGGTGATCGACAACGGGAAGGGCAGCGACAGCGATCCCCAGACCGAGTGGCACCTGTTCCTCACGGCCCCGCTGAACAGCATCCGGATTTTTCGGCACGTCCGGACTACGGATGCGAAATCAGTGTCGCTGCTGGCCGACATTCCAGCCCCAGGCATCTACGACAAGGCCCCCCACCACGTCCGGCTGACGGCCGCGATCGTCGGCAGCAACGTGGCGTGGACCATCTACGTCGACGGCGACTCGGTGGGGACCGGGACGGTGGCCGGCACCAGCCGCGCCGTCAACCGGGTCGACCTCGGCTGGGACCTGGTCGACAGCGGCTCATCACCTGAACTGTCGCTCGGATACCTCACCTGCTGGGGCGCCACGGCACCCTCCGCAGCAGACGTGTACGCCGCCATGATGGGGTTCCCCGGGGAGACCGCGGCGGCGCGCATGCTGCGCCTCTCCGAGGAGAACGGAGTCCCCGCCTCGCTGGTCGGCGTGGTCGACGCGTCGGAGCCGCTCGGCGTCCAGGAGCCCCAGCGGTACCTGGAGGCCCTGGACACGATCGCCGCCTCCGACCTCGGGATGGTGCTGGAACAGCGGGACGCCAGGGCGCTCATCTACCGGCCCCGGCCCACCCTCTACAACCAGGTCCCGACGCTCGTCCTCGATTTCGCGAACGGGGAGATCAGCGCCCCGTTCGCGCCGATCGACGACGACAAACTCACCGAGAACGACGTCACCGTGTCACGAAAGGGCGGGGCATCCGCCACCGCGGTGCGCACCGACGGGCCGCTGTCCGTGGACGCGATCGGCCGATACGACGTCGCCCCCGACGTCTCGCTCGCCACCGACGCGCAGACCGTCCAGCAGGCGTACTGGCGGATGTACGTCGGCACGTTCGACGGGCTGCGCTACGCCAAGATCACGATCAACCTCGCGAACGCACGCGCCTACGCCAAGGTGAACGAGGCCCTGGCCGTGGACGTCGGCGACCTGATCCGCCTGCAGCACCTGCCTGCGGACCAGCAGCCCGGAGACGTCGACCTGATCGTCACCGGGTACGAGGAAGAGGTAGGCGCCACGGCGTGGACGATCACGTACACGTGCGTGCCCGGGGAGCCCTGGACCGTCGGCATCGCCGGGGACCCCATCCTCGGGAAGGCTGACACATCGGGCTCCGTCCTGGCGTCCTCGGCCTCGGCCACCGCAACCACGCTGTCGGTCACCACCACGGCCGGCCCGCGCTGGGTCACCGGCGCTCCCAACAGCGCCACCGACCCAGGGTTCGAGCAGGGCACCGGAACGTGGGCGTGCACGCGCGGGGCATCCATCGGCGTCGTCTCGTGGGAGCGGCGCACCGTGCACTCCGGAACCGGCGCCGCACGCATCACCCGAGTGCACCCGACGGACACCGGCACGATGAACATGAACGACTCCGTGAACGGCCTCGTCCCTGCCGCGGCTGGGCAGGTCTGGCGCGGCTCCGCATGGGTACTCAGCGGGGGCGCGACCGCCAACGCGATGCGAGCGGCCGTGATCTGGCGGGACAGCGTTGGTGTGGAGACCAACATTTCCGGCACCGGGGTGAGCCTCAAAGCAGGTGACGGGTGGGCGCAGGTGACCGTGACGGCCACGGCCCCCGCGGGCACCGCGTCCGTCCGTCTGCTCATCGAGGGCCGGTCCGCGTGGACGGTCGGTGAGTGGTGGGTGGCCGACGATGTGCGCCTGGCCCGTACCGACAACCTCGTCGGCACGGACATGGACACCGAGTTCCCATTCGACGTGACGGTGGGCGGCGAGATCGTTCGGGTCCACGGCATCAGCGGCACCGGCAACTCGCAGACCTTCTACGTCAACCGGTCCGTCAACGGCATCGTCAAGGCCTTGGCCTCGGGCACGCCGCTGTCCCTCACCCATCCGATGCGCGCAGCCCTGTAGGAGGCCCCTATGCCCGTCTACGCTGGCCAATCCGTCAGCGCCCGAATGCTCAACCGCCTCCGGCCCGAACCGATTTCAGCAGCCGGGACGGCTGACCTCACCGTCACGGGGACCACAACCCTGATCCCCGGTTGCGAGATCACCCTCACCGTCGAGACCGCCGGGGCCCGCATCATCGCGGACGGTTCGGTGAATTTCCTCAACGGCGCGACCGCGCTGACCGCGTCATCCTTCTGCAGCGCGCAGCTGGTGCTCGACGGCGCCACGATCCCGACGTTCGCCCGGTGGGGCGACGTCGCGGCAGGCAGCCAGGGAACCCCCTCGAAACAGTGGGACATCCCCGGGCTGAGCGCGGGCAGCCACACACTCCGGCTGGCCGCCGCCCGCACCTCTGCCGGCACCGGCACCGTCACCGCCGTCGGCATCCACTGCCAGCTCCTGGTCTGGCTGTACGAACCAGTCGTCTGACCCTTCCCACCCCCGCCCCGCGCCGACCGGCCCGGGGCATCGTCATGTCTGGAGACCTCATGGCCCAGCAACAGCCGTCCGTCGGACGGATCGTTCTCTACACGCTCAACGAGCAGGAGGCGGCTGACATCAACCACCGCCGCCGGGACTTCCACGAGAGCCGCAGCGCCGACCAGCACACCGGGTTCGTCGGCCACGTCGGCAACCACGCGACCGCGGGCGACGTGTACCCGGCGATCGTCGTACGCGTCTGGGACGAGAGCACGGTCACGTGCAACCTCCGCGTCCTCCTGGACGGCACGGACACCTACTGGGCCACCTCGCGCGAACAGGGCACCGGGCCCTCGCAGTGGCACTGGCCGGAGCGCGTCTGATGGCCGCCCCTATGTCTGCTGCCGTCGTACTGGCGGCCCTGCGCGCGGAGGGTCTGCGCGTCGTCGAGGTGGCCGACTGGCGCACCCACAACCGCAACCACAAGGGAGCCTGGGGTCCGGTCAACGGGGTGATGATCCACCACACCGTGACGCGGGGCACCGCCCACACAGTCGCCCTGTGCAGGGACGGACACAGCGACCTGCCCGGGCCGCTCTGCCACGGCGTCATCGCGAAGGACGGCACGGTCTACCTCGTCGGCTGGGGCCGCGCGAACCATGCCGGCCTCGGCGACGACGACGTGCTCCAGGCCGTCCTCGACGAGAAGCCACTGCCTGCCGACAACGAGGCCAACACCGACGGCAACCGGCACTTCTACGGGTTCGAGTGCGAGAACCTCGGCGACGGCGAGGACCCCTGGCCAGAGGCTCAGCTCGAGGCGATCGAGCGGGCCGCGGCCGCGATCTGCCGGCATCACGGCTGGGACGACCGCTCGGTCATCGGCCACCTCGAGTGGCAGCCCGGCAAGGTCGACCCGCGCGGCTTCACGATGCCGTCCATGCGGGCCCGGATCCATGACCGCCTCGCCCACCCCCCGAACTGGGACCCAAGTTCCGTCACCCCCAACCCCCCGGACCAGGAGATCGACATGGACCCGATCGACGTATGGAAGTACCGCAGCCAGTCCGCGAAGGCCGCCGCCGCGAAGCAGGGCAAGACCATCCCTGACGCCTACGGGTACCTCGTCGCCACGCACACCGCGACCGTGGCGAACGCGGCCGCGATCAAGACGCTGGCCGGCCTCGTCGGCAAGGGCGTCGACACCGCGGCGGTCGTCGCCGCCGTTGAGCGGGCCATCGAGGCCGCCGTCATCGACGTCAACATCACCACCACCCCGGAGGCCTGACCCATGGCCGGACTGTTCATCTCCACCATGCGCACCGCCGTGCCGCTCATCGCGGGGTGGCTGCTGACCCTGGCCGTGCGCGCTGGCATCGGCATCGACTCGGCGACCGTCACGGCCGCCGTGACCGTCGGCTGCGCGCTCATCTACTACCTGGCGTTCCGGGTGCTCGAGCTCCTGGGCGAGCGGGCGCCCGGGGCGGTGCTGCAGAACCTGGCTGGGGTGTTCCTCGGGTGGGCGCGGCCGCCGGCCTATCCCACGGTCGAGGCCCTCGAGCCGGTGGACCCGGGCCCGTACGCGGGTGGCCCGACGCGCCTGCCGTAGCGGTCGGCGTGACCGGCTAGCACCACCGCCCCATCAGTACGACCGGAGGTATCCACGTGGACGCTGCGACGCTCGGCGCGGTCGGTGTCATCGTCGTCGGGCTCGCAACGGCCGCAGGCGCCTGGATCGGGAAGCGGGGCGAGAACCGGATCGCGCAGTCCGGTGCCGTGCTCGGCGGGTACTCCTCGCTCGTCGACAACCTGCAAGAGGAGCGGGACAAGGTGCGGGCGCAACTGGCCGAGAACGAGGTACGTCTCGCGGCGGCGTACGCCGAGCTCGCAGGTGAGCGGGCAGGGACGGCCGACCTGCTCCGGCAGATCACCGAACTCACTACTGAGAATGCCCGGTTGCATGCCCGCATTGCCGAGCTGGGAGGGACCCCGTTGTGACGCACCGCAGTCCGAATGTTCTCGCGCGCCGGTGGCGGTCGTTCGCCCTGGCCGCCGTTCTGCTGGTGCTGTCCGGGGCGGTGCTCCTGGTGTGGCTGCGTATCGATGCCGAGGCGCAACGGACCCAGTCGGTGGCGGCGGAGGCGGACCGCCGGGGCGATGCGGTGAGCACGCTGGCCGGAGACGTACGAAAGTTGCGCGCGCAGATCCAGGCCGATGGCGGGACGCCGGCAGCACCGGATCCGTCGCGGGCGGTTGAGGACCTGCCCGACCGGGCCGAGGTCCCCGTCCCTATCCCCGGGCCGCCTGGTCCTCGAGGAGAGCGGGGCGAGCGCGGTGCGGCCGGTGCCACACCCACCCCGGTACCGGGCCCGTCCGGCGCGGCCGGCCGCGCCGGTTCGGACTCGACTGTGCCGGGGCCGCCCGGCGCTGACTCGACTGTGCCCGGGCCCGCCGGTCCACCAGGCCCGGCCGGACCACCCGGCCCCGCAGGCAAGGACGGCACGGACGGCACCGACGGGGAGGACGGGGCCGACGGGGTCGACGGACGTCCCGGCCAGACGTGCCCTGACGGGTACTCGCTCCAACCGCCGCCGGATGATCCCGATGCACTGGTCTGCCGGCGCGACAGCGCGCCTACCACGCCGAGCCCGACGCCGACCGCCTTCGCGCTGCTCGACCGCCGCCGCTACTGACGACCACGCCCCCTGTCTGGCCTATGGGCCGGACGGGGGGCGCTTTCGCATGTCGTCCACCGCATCGAGGGCGAGGTGCCAGGGGTAGGGGCGCCGCTCGCCTGGCTGGTTCGGCTCGAATCCACCGTGTCCGTACAGCACGCTGACCCCCATGCCCCGGAGCTCGGCGATGCTCCGGTCGAGGGCGCGGTGCTGTGCGTAGGCGGCGTTCACACAAGGCATCGTGACAAGCGGGATCCCCTTCCCGATCGCCTCGGCCGCGAAGCCCACCACGAACGAGCTCGTCAGTCCAAGCGCCCACGAATTGAGCGAGTTGAAGGTGGCCGGCGCGAACAGCGCCATGTCTGCGCGGGGCCATACGTCCGCCGCCCCTGGTGCCTTGTACTCGGACCGGACCGGATGCCTGGTCAGATGCTCCAGCTCCGGCAGCTGCGGATCCAGCCATCGCGCGGCCGCCGGGGTGAGGCCGAGGCACACGTCGTACCCGCGGGCCTGAGCATCCTCGATCACCGAGGCAACGTCCAGAACGGGTGGGGCGGCGGAGCCGAGCAGGTACAGAGTCGTCATGCCGCCATCCCACCTGTCGCGCTCCGGACATGCAACCGCCCCCGAACCGGATGGAATCGGGGGCGATGCAGGGTCCTGCGCACAGATGCGCGGGTACCGTTCCAGATGACGAGTCAGGAACGAGGTACCAGTATGCCCACACCCGACGCCGGCAGCACAGGCCAACGCATCAAGGAGCAGCGGCGGCTTGCCCGCCTCAGCCAAAGAGAGCTGGCCGCGCGCATCCCCTACTCCTACAGCCTGCTCAACCAGGTCGAGTGCGGGGCCCGGCCTGCCTCCGACGCTTTCGTGGCCGCAGTGGCCGCCGCCCTCGGGATCGACATCGCTCACCTCCAGGGACCACCCCACGTGACGGACATGCAGCAGGGTCGCCTCGCCGCCCTGATGAGCCCCATCCGCCAGGCACTCGATCTGTACGACCTCGACCATGAGCCCCTCGTGGGCGTGCCCGTGGCTACGCTCACAGCCGAGGCCGACCGGATCTGCCAGCAGGTCCGGGCCACGCACCTCCGGGCAGCCGCCCGCGATCTCCCCGCGGTCATCTCCGGCCTGACACAGGCAGCCCGTACGGCTCCGAGGATTACGACGTGGCGGGCCCTTGCCTCCACGTACCGGACCGCCCACGACATTGCGCTGAAGGTCGGATACCCCGACCTCGCAATCGTGGCCCTGGACCGAATGGGCTGGGCCGCCGAGCGCGCCTCAGATCCGTGCCTCGCGGCGATCCGCCAGTACAAGCGGGCGCTCGGCCACGCCGAGTCCGCGCAGGACCTCGGCCGCCGCCTGGTCGAGGCCGGCCACGCCCTCGTTGCCGACGAGTCCTCGCGGGAGGCGCTGGCCGTCGCCGGGCAGCTACACCTCGGGGCGTCCGCCGTAGCCGCCCGCGCCGGAGACCGTGCCGCCGTCGACCGCCACATCGCTGCTGCCCGGGAACTGGCAGGCCGTGTCGGCGGCGAGGCACGCGAGGTGCACTGGCTGTCGTTCGGCCAGATGAATGTGTCCCTGCACGAGATGGGCGCCGCGATCACCATGCGGCACTACGACGACGCGCTGCGGCAGGCCCGCGCGATGAAGCTGCCGGCGGCCACGCTGACCTCGCGGCGCGCCCGCTTCCTCGTCGACCGCGCCACTGTCGAGATGGAGACCGGACACACGGACGCTGCCCTGCGCCATCTCGTCGAGGCGCGGCGTGCAGCGCCGGAGCAGACCCGCTATCACCCCCGCACCCGCGAGACGGTTACTGGGCTGCTCCACTCTGCCCGCCGTACGCCGGACACGCTGGGGCATATGGCCGCCTGGATCGGTCTGTAGGCAGCGCTCACGCGCTCACAAAACTGTGAGCATTGCGCGGCCTGCCGTCCCTCACGCTCGTCGTACCTGATCAGCGACGAGCCGGGGACGACGCCATGGACGTGAGAGCGAGAGCGCTACCAGCAGTCAGCACTCTGTCGATGCAGCAGCAACGCGGCTGGCGTTGTGTCTGGTGCCGGTATCCGCTACAGGTCGGGTACGACGTCGACCTCGGCGAGCAGCGCGCGCAGCCGAGGACTGGGGCCGCCTACTCGTGGTTCCCGCGGGCGTGCTCCGAGACTGCCGAGTGCGCGGCCCGTGAGGCGGGCCGGTGACCGTGCGATCTGTGATCCGGCACGCGGACTGGACGCTCGGTGTCGACCTAGAGCCCGGCGCGTCGGGCCCGGTGTACGAGCTGGAGTGCACCACCTGTCTCGACCGGTCGGACGCGGCCGAGGAGCGCACGCCGCCGGAGGGCTGGGCGCTGTCCCACACCGGCCGCAACACGGACCACCGCGGGTACCGGGCCATCGTCACGTCGTTCTTCCGCGTGACGCCGGCCCCCGGCAATCCGCTGTACGAGGAGGCCTGATGGCCAACGGACGGATCTCCGGGTACTGCTGGGACCGCAACCCGCGCAAGGCCGGGCGCTGCGTCCTGAACGCCGGCCACCGAGGCAACCACTACGACTGGTACGCCCGCCGCTCATGGAACCAGCCTGGTGCCGAGTGGCCGAACCGCGGTGACGCCCGCTGAACTCCTGCCCGCAGCTGCCCCGGAGCCGATCGGCTGCGGGCAGGGTCACCGCCGTACGAGTTCGGCGACCGGGACGTCGAGCGCCTCGGCGATGCGCAGAAGGGTGTCGATACGGGTGGACACGTGCCCCTGCTCGATCCGGTTGATCGTCTGCCGGTCTACGCCGGAGAGCTCTCCGAGTCGCTCCTGGGAGAGTCCGCGCAGCGCCCGGGCGTCTCGTATCCGGGTGCCGATCAACCGGCGGTGGGTGATTACCCACTCGGGGGGTGGTTCGGGGGGCGGCACCGTTCAACGTTTGCCCGCCCATGATCGTTTGTCTGTATCAGATACCGTACACATTCGGGATACGGAACCGCCCCTTCCCCTACCGTCACCCGTTCGCATGGCGTCTGGCATATGCCGTTGCAGGCGCAGAGCGGGGGCAGCAGGGTGTTTCCGCCGGTAAGCGCCGGCCTCCAAGCGGGCGCGGCAGGCAGTCCTCGCGCGAGGTACACCGACCCGCCCAGATGGCGGGCCGCGCCCAAGCCGCCCCAGTGCCCGTATCTTGGGTGCTGGGGCGGCCCCCATTCGGGGGATCGATATCGCGTCGAAGTCGCCAGGAATCTAGGCCAAGCGCCTTTCCCTAGATTGGTCAGGCGCGACCAGGGAAAACGCAGGTCAGCACATCGCTTAACCTCGTACACCTTCTAAGCGCTTGGCCGCAGGTTCGAGTCCTGCCGGGGGCGCACATCGCGCACCACTATGAGGCCCTCCACCCCGGAGGGCCTTTTCGCTGGTCAGACGCACTTTAGACAGTGGCCCGTAGAGGCCGCGTAAGCGCCGGGCCGGCCTCTGAAGGCGGTGAGTACGGTCCGGCGCTGTCCGGCTGTCACCGGGTTTCTACGGGTGGCCACGGAGAATGCGCGGTGAAGTTTTCTGCGCCTGCGTCAGCCCGCGTCAAGCAGCTCGGGGAGGTCCTCACCCGCTTCCATCCCCTTCTTGAGCTCGGAGAGCTGACCGGACACACACCGGGCGTAGATGGCCAGCAGGATCGGCACGCTGTTCCCTGCCCACTCCGCGACCTGCGCCGGCGGAATGCCGTCGTTGAGCCACTTGGTCAGACGCGTGTGCCGAAGGTCGTACACCCGCTTGCCCAGGGGTGAGGCGAACTCATCAGGGGTGAGGACCTTCACACGAGCGGATCGCCAGACCCGGCGAATGACGGAGCCTGCGAGCAGCTCGCCCCTCTCCCCCTGAAACAGCAGATCGCTCGGCTTCAGGTCCTCGGCCTTGATGTGCTCGCGCAGGATTCTCGTGAGGGAGGGATGCCCAGGGACAACGCGGGTATCGTCCGCGGCTCTCCCCTTCAATCCGCGCTCCTCGTGGATGGCGCCGCCGTCGGTCCAGTTCTTGCCGACCTCCGGCTGAGCTGTGTGGAAGAACAGCTCGCACCACTGGTCTGCGACGTCTGGATCGGGCAGCCGGCCTCGCACCCAGCCCAGCAGCCTGGCCGCCTGGATTGTCGGGCTCTACACCGACCCGGAACACGTGCTCGCGTATACGGATGGCGAGGTGCGGCAGCAATTCTCTATCTGCTTCCGAGCCCACCCGGTGGGCGGAGCCCTCCGTACGAGCAGTGAGTCCAAGGAGGTCCGCTGGGTGAACCCGGCGGACCTCGCTGAACTCAACATCCACCCATCCATGCGCCTGCGGATCCAGCACGCCCTGGACGAGTCTCGCAAGGAGCCCTACATCGGCTGACTATTGGCCGAGGCAAGGGCCATCCGGCCTTCCACCCGCTCGGTGGCGGCGTAGATCTCCGGCGCCGCTCGCTGGATGAAGCGACCAACGATCGTGTCCGGCCCGTACCGCTGCACGATCTCTTCCAGTCGGGCCGCCGGCGTCGTGTGCCCGCCATCCGGGGTGGTGGTCATGTCCGACACGATGAGGGCATCAACCAGCTCGGGCCGCTCCAGCTCGAACTCGGTCTCCAGCTCATGCCGCAACCCCCGCTCCTCAGCCTCTAGAAGCGCACAGGAGTGATGCGCCACGAGCCGGACAACCCGCTCGTCGGCGCCCTCCTGATCTCGGAGAAACCTGGCCCCGTCGAGCGGATGGAAGCCGGTGGTGGCGATGGATGGGGAGTAGCCAACATCGTGCAGAACGGCGGCAGCTTCCAGCAGCTCGGCGTCGCGACCGAGGATCGGGCTGAGGGAACGTGCCCGCTTGGCCACCCCGAGGGAGTGCACCCAGCGACGCGGTAGCGGTTCGGCCAGCATTGATTCGGAGAGCGAGTATGCCCACTCAGTAAGCCCCATGGATGGCAAGGCTATGACTCCTCTCGGATCTCTGGAAGGGCGCGCACGGTCCGCCCCTTGCCATGCACAGTGACGAGCAGGCCGAAGCCCCCCATCTGCGCAAGTGCGTGACGTACGGCCGTCCGTGACACCCCGAAGCGCTCGCAGAGGTTCGCCTCTGACGGGTACCTGTCGCCGACGGCGAGCGAGTCCCCGGAAATGACGGCGATCAAGCGCTCAACAAGAGGCGGGATGGGTGCCCGGGACACACGCCAGCCGGCCCCCGGCACGGAGGTGATCAGCCTCTCGGACTCCAGTGTCTTGAGCGCGCGACGGATGGTGTTGCGGGAGACATCGTGGGCCTGCATTAGGGCGGCCTCCGACGGCAGAGTGCCGCCGTTGAGCTGTCCCTGCTCGATCTTTTTCCGCAGCGAATCAGCGATGAGCAGATAGGTTCCGCGCGGACTGACCTCCGGCACGGCACCTCCTTCCACGAGCTTCGGTTGCAGCCAGGGTCGCACGAGACCGTGTCAGACCGGGCACACACAAGGGGACTTAAGGGCCACATCTGGCTTTCGTGGGTCATTGCGGGCCTTGATTCCCCTGGCGGCATGAAACGAGAAGGTTAGGCCCGAATAACATATGCCGCCCTACCGCTCCATCTTCTTCCACTTCATCCAGCTGGGATGCTAAGGACTGCGCAAAATCAGCGCACATTCCTTGGAACGCCACCCCTACGCCCAATATCAAAAGCAATTCGATAGACGTCCGGAAGGTCGATTCTACCCGTCCCTCTCCTGCTCATAACCCCAAGAAGGATCAATTCCTCAATTAGACCAGCCGTATCGTCCACACTTCTCGGACCCGTGCGAATTTGATCGTCAACATTTTCTGATTCGCTACTGAGGTCGCTTAGCTCCTCCAGCAAGTTGGAACCTCTCCACCGATCCAGAATGGCATCTTCCTCGATGGGCACCTGAAGGCCAGCCAGCGGCTTGATGGCAGCCTGCACCCAGGGAAGGTCCTCGGCCACTTCACGAACACGGATATCCGAGGCTGCTTGCACTCCCTGCCGAATCCCGTCGTAGTGCAACGCCCGGGGATTCCCGGCGAAACGCGTTCGAGTTACGTCCGTTGCCTTACTCAGAGCACTTAGGAAGCTGCGAGGACTGACTTGCCCAACACCATCCATTAGATGGTTAGGAAGCCACGTGTAGGTCAATCCCTTACGATGCTCAGTCCCCATATATGGACCAGCAAGTTGAGTAAAGATCTCCTTTTGCGTCTCCCTATCGCCAACTACATTAGGAGGTGGCAGGTACCTACCCTCCCCAGCGTCTTCCCAGGCGCCAGTCTGGTCGCGGAAACTAGTCGAGTACTCGTGAGCCGAGTTACCGAGTTGGTGATACAGAAGGCCGTAGAGGTTAGTCTCAGTCCAGGTTAGGTCGGCAGCATTGGCCGTTAGCTTGGAGGCATCCGGGAACTGCAGAAGAGCCGCATCGAACATGTCATGACGGATGAAGATTTTCGCCCGCAGATTTCGCGTTCGAGTCCTAATGTCGAGAGCTAGACGCAGCACGCCACTAACCAACTTGTCCGCCTGCGCGCGCTGCGGATGCACTCTATCTAGAGCGTCAAACAAAAGAACGACGTTATTCCCACTTGCCCCGGCCCTCGAATCCGCCTCAGCAAATAGTCGATCCAACTCTTCGGGATTCCTCTTGACCCATTCTACGCGCTCAATCCAACCGCCAATATTCTTAATTTCGTCCATTCCGAGCGCATTCAACATGACGGCGACCCAAATGTTATAGGGATCACCTACCGAGTCTGCCAAGCGGACCAGGGTTGCCGGTCCAGGATAGCTTTCCGGGCGCAACTCCGAGCCATAAACAGCAATAGGCTCAACAGTCTGAATTCGCGCAAGCTGATAAGCATGTGCGGCCACTTCCCGCAAACGCTCGTCTTGCAAGGCTTTAAACCATACCGTTTTCCCCGCCCCTCTTGCCCCTCTGATTACAGTGACGTCGAGGTCGAGAGCCATTCGATGACTGTCGGGAGTGAACAGAGTTCTGTGATCGGGGCCGGACGTATCGGCGTCTACCGCCACCGGGAGGCTCGCCTGGAGCAAGTCACGGTACTGGTGGGCGTCTAGCTGATTCATATTTGCTACAACTCTCCCGTGATGAGCCGAGTGGACCCGGTAAGGAACTCTTCGTATGCCGCCCTAACCAGGGAGGAATGTTGCCATTTTGGATTCAACTCATGATTGATTCCGATTAGGTCGCTGCTAAACAGGATGGGAAGGGGGGCGTGGGGAGCATCAAGTACTTCAGGACCCGGGTTGAAACCTTCCAGGTCCGACCCATCCACGTCATCGTACAGAGTTTCGGCGAAGCATTCTTGAGCAGAATCCCGGAAGGAACGCAGATAGGATTCAGGGCTGGTCGGGGGAACCATCGCTGCCACCATCCTGATCTTTTCGCGCATGGCTACGGCGCGTTCCTGACTCTGCCCCCATTGCCCGAACAACGACCGGTAACCTGCCCAAGTAGCAGCGTTATTCGTTGCGAACAATAGGGCTAGATCACTCAACTGCGTAATAGCTGCGGCCGCTACATCATGGATTCCCGCTCGGCTATCTAGAAGCACAACGTCAGGCTTCCTGCTGAGTTCCTCTACCCTGCTCGTACAAGCGTCAATTGCGTCCTGCAAACGAGCACCGAATGTCTTGGCCTCATCATCGAAGGCGCCGGACAAATCACTGTAGACTCGATTCAACTTCGCCACATAATTGTAGCCAGCTCGCGATTTTCCACTCGCCGGGGCGAGCCAGACTTCTCCATTACGAGCGGACTTGATTCCCGCCACCCTATTTACCAAATCCAGTCCCTCGGCGTTCCCTACTGCCGATTCAACTAGATAGTCTACCAAGCCGAAATCAGGAAGGCTTTCGTTGGGACTCAGCAATACACTGACACCTGGCGACTCTAGATCCAGGTCTACTACTAGTACGCATTTCCCCGTGTCAGCAAGATGTTCCGCCAAAATAACGGTCGCTGTCGACCGACCTACACCCCCTTTGAATCCGTAGAGAACAACTTGAGAGCTGCGAGACTCGAAGGCACCTCGATTCCATTCCGCCCCCATCAGACCTCGTTCGATCAAACCGATTGATCCTGCCTGCCGATTGCGAGGGCGGCTTACTACCAAATCAAGCGAATTGAAAAAGACCTCCGGCTCAAATAGTTCAGACGCCAAAACGATTGGCTGATCTCCTGAAAATGGTGCCGTCTCTTCACTTAGGGTCGATTTGAAAGCGTCTACCCATGTGTGGTCGACAGGCTTCTCTCTATCGTCGACGATTAGAGACACTCGGCCGAGAAGATCCCTGACCAAGATGACATCGTATCCATCATCGCTTGCATCCCTGGCGACTGCTTGCGCCTTATGCCAGGCACCGTCAAATCGAATCCGGCTCACGTCAAGCTCCCGTTAATCTGCGCCTGCTGATAATGCGACAATAGTTTTCGTGCTGCTGTCAAATGATCGTTCACTCGCTGCGCTGTAATTATGCGTCCGTCCTGATACCTATCGCTCACGTTCCACCTAGAATAGGGGTTCTGGGAGTTGAGAAGTATCGCGAATTGGCTTCCAGCACCCCTTCCCTGCATGACCAGGGCCACCTGACCCCACAACGGTGGCAGGTGGCCGAATGAATGATTTACGCCTTGGTGCGCAAGCGACGGCTTTGCGCCGGGCTTGTTGGCCTGACCCCCAAGGAAATCCAAAATAATTGCTTTGAGTGCGCATTCCGCCGCGAAGCCGGCCAAGTGATCGGCACTTGCGTGCCTTTTTTGCCTATTTAGTTCACTTGCGTCCTGAAAGTGACGTTTAGCAGCGATCGCGAAGGTTGCTCCAATGGATGGCGCCATGTTGCCAGGGTATCGGGCGATGAAGTATGCGTCTCGGAGCGCACACCGTGGCTCCTGGCTCGCCGCACTGAAGGGCGGGGCGACATGAAGTATGGACTTTTCGGCCGTTCGGCAAGTGCCTAGCAGAGCCGCGGTACGGGCTAGCTGCCCCACGATGCGTTCAGCCGGGCTAGCTTGAATCACTTGTTCGGAACTCCCACCACCCAAGCACCGCAGTTTGCCCCAGTCCGACACCCCCGCGCCGGCGCAACCACTGCCGACCCAGGGAAGCGAGTCACCCTCCACGACAGCCAGCAGCGCCTGCGATTCGCCGCCGCTGCACACTGTCCGAAGTGACGAGGCAACGTGGCGGTCTGCAGCGGTCAGAGACGGTCAATAGGGAGGCGTGGGGATCAGTTGCTGGGCGTCGTGCCAGTCATCGACGCCCAGGTGCGGCACTACGTCGCAGCCTCCTTGCCAGAGCGCTCATCCAGCTGTGGCGCGGAGGAGTGGCACATTCCGGTGAATGCGCGGTGACGGCCGCTCTCCGTACCGCGCCACAACTGAGTCTTCGCAGGTCACAGGCATGGCAGGCCCGCATCGGGCTGGTCTCTTCTAAGCGCTTGGCCGCAGGTTCGAGTCCTGCCGGGGGCGCACAGATCGCACCAGTATGAGGCCCTCCACCCCGGAGGGCCTTTTCGCTGGTCAGACGCACACTAGACAGTGACCCGTAGAGGCCGCGTAAGCGCCGGACCGGGACGCCCCTGACCACGGAGAGGGCCGGCGCCGTCCGGCTGCCGGCGGGTTTCCGCCGGGGCTACGGAGAATCCACGGAGAGGCCCCGTGCACCCGCTGGCGCCCCGCGAGCCCGGCCCATTGACGGGGCGCCCGCTGCCCGTCTAGCTTTCCCCGAGCGCGATTGAAACCTTTCAGTACCGTGTGCCGCTGCGGTCCCGCACCGGCGCGTCCACCGCCCGGGAGCCCGCTCATGCAGCGCGTCTGTTTTCTGCTGAACGTACGCAAGGACCGCATCGACGAGTACCGCGCACGCCATGCCGCCGTCTGGCCCGACATGCTCGCCGCGCTCTCCGAGGCGGGCTGGCACAACTACTCGCTCTTCCTGCGCGACGACGGGCTGCTCGTCGGGTATCTGGAGACGGAGGACTTCGAAGCGGCCCGTGAGGCGATGGCCGCGACCGAGGTGAACGAGCGGTGGCAGCGGGACATGGCGGATTTCTTCGAGCAGCCGGAGGCGGCCGACGAGGCGATGGTGCCGCTCGCCGAGGTCTTCCACCTGGCGTGACGCGACCGGGGCCGCGCGTCAGCCCGCTGCCGCCAGCAGGACGAAGGCGGTGAGCGAGAGTGCGGTGCGGAAGCGGTGAAGGGTGTTCCAACGGGGCTCGAAGGCGGTGCGGGCCGCGCCGTCGTCACCGCCCTCGGACTCGGCCAGCGCCGTGTTCAGCGGGATGTTGCCCGCGATCGTGACCAGGTGGGAGACGACGGCGCACGCCAGCGCCACGGCGATCAGCGGCCAGCCGTCCTCGCCGTACTCGGTGAAGGCGGCGACCGCCGGGAAGGCGATCACGCCGAGGAAGAGGACGAGGAAGACGGGCCCGGGAACCTTCTCGTTGAACCGGCGCATCGCCGCGGTGAAGCCCGCGTCGGGCAGTGCGGCGAGGGCGGGCATGATCGCGACGAGGAACGTCAGCATGAAGCCCGCGTAGAGGCCGGCCGTGATCACGGCGAGAGTCAGGAACAGGGAGTCCATGCGCTCATCATGGCGCGCCCGGGTCGGTCGCACGGCCTGAATTCGCAGGTCCGTACGACCCGACCCCGCCAGGCTGCGGAACGCGCCGGGCGACGAACCGCCGGTCAGTCCATCTCGCCTTCCCCGGCGTTCGCTCCGCTGTCGGAGCGGCCGCCCTTCAGGCGGTCCGCCTGGCCGATCGCGGTGGCGAGCTTCGCCACCGAGTCGTCCTCGGTCGACCGGGCCAGTTCATCGGCCCGGGTGGCGAGTTCGCCGAGCCCCGGGGCGCCGGGGAGCTTCCCGCCGCGCAGGTTGTCGGCGAAGTACGCCGCGACGGCCGCCACTTGCAGGCGGGCGCCCGCGCCGCCCCACAGCTTGCCGTCGATCGCGCCGGTCTCCACCGAACCCGTCTCCTCGTGCGCCGCCCGGGTCTTGGGGTCCAGCCAGCGCACCGTCGCCGTGGCGACGTGGCCGGAGGCGCCGTCCCGCAGGCGTACGGCGTAGAGCGCCGTCACCGTGTGGCCCGGGCCGATCTCGCCGCCGTCGACGCTGTCGTCGCGGAAGTCGTCGTCGGCGACCTTGCGGTCCTCGTACCCGATCAGTTTGAACTTCTCCACCGTCTTCGGGTCGAAGGCGACCTGGGCCTTCGCGTCGCGCGCGGTGAGTTCGAGGTGAGCGGGCAGTTGGTCGACGAAGACCTTGCGGGCCTGTTCCTCGTCGGCGATGTACGTGGTGTGGCCGTCACCCTTGTTGGTGAGCTGCTCCATGAACGCGTCGCCGTAGTCGCTGCCCACGCCGACCCCGAACAGGGTGATGCCGTACTCGCGGCGGGCGGAGTCGATGCGTTCGAGGATGGACTTCGCGTCCGTCTCGCCCGTGTTGGCGAGCGCGTCGGAGAGCAGGACGACGCGGTTGTTGGCGCCCTTGCGGTGGCCGTCGACGGCCTCCTCGTAACCGCGCCGCACCCCTGCGCCGACGTTGGTGGAGGCGGCGGGTTCCATGGAGTCGACGGCGTCGTGGATCTTTCCGCGGTGGCCCCCCAGCCGGGTCATCGGCAGAACGGTCTTCGCCTCGTCACTGAAGGTGACCAGGGAGACCGCGTCGTCGTCGCGCAGTTCGTCGGTGAGGATGCCGAGCGAGGTCTTCACCAGCCCGAGGCGGTCGGACGAGGCCATCGAGCCGGAGATGTCGACGACGAAGGTGAGCGCGGCGGGCGGGCGTTCGGCGCTCGTGGGCGCCGCCCTGGTGGCCAGGCCGACCCGCAGCAGGGACCAGTCGCCGCCCTCGGCGCCGGCCCGCGCCCCGTCGACGGAGACGGTGAAGCCGTTGCCTTCCGGGCGGTGGTAGCCCTGGCGGAAGCTGTTGACGAACTCCTCCGGACGTACGGTCTCCGGGCCCGGCAGCCTGCCGTCGGCGAGGGTGCGGCGCGCGTATCCGTACGAGGCGGTGTCCACGTCCAGCGCGAAGGTGGACAGGTAGTCGGGTGCGGCGGGTTCCTTCGGCCCGTCCGTCCCCTCCGCGCCCTCCGTCGGCCTCCGCACGTCCGCGGCGGCCCCGCCACCGGGGGCGGCCGGTGCGGGACCGGCCGCCCGTAGACCCCTCTCGGCGGAACTCGTGTCGTTCGTACTGCCGCCCGAGCATCCCGTGAGCAGTACGCCCCCTGCGAGGAACAACCCCACCGCTCCCCGGTACGTCCGTGTCCTGCGTCCCATCCGTCGGCCCCCTGTGTCGTCGTGTCACCACTTGGGAATGTGACGTGCGAGCGGGGCCGCCGGAGCCGTCGAAGATGTTGCGGAACGATCTCGATGCGGCAACGACGGACGGTGATCCGGCGGAATGTCAAGGTCAGGACACGATGTCCTTACGACTGAATCCCCGGAAGGCGAAAGCGAACAGGATCAGGGCATACGTCACCGAGATGGCCGCGCCCTTCGCCATGCCGGCCCACTCCAGGTCGGGCTGGAGCGCGTCGGCCCACGCGAACTGCCAGTGCGCGGGCAGGAAGTCGCGCCAGGAGCCGAGCGCGGTGACCGCGTCCAGGACGTTGCCGACGATGGTCAGCCCGACCGCGCCGCCGACCGCGCCGAGCGGGGCGTCCGTCTTGGTCGACAGCCAGAACGCCAGCCCGGCGGTGACGAGTTGCGACACGAAGATGAAGGCGACGACGAGCGCGATCCTGGGCACGGTGTCCCCCGTCGCGAGCGCGCCGCCGGTGGGGAGTTCGAGCGGCCCCCAGCCGTACGCGGCGGCTCCCGCGGCCAGCGCCACGACCGGCAGCAGCACCATCGCGGCGAGACTGAAGCCGAGGGCCACGACGAGCTTGCTCCACAGCAGCCGCGCCCGGGGCACGGGCGCCGCCAGCAGGTAGCGCAGCGAGGACCAACTGGCCTCGGAGGCCACGGTGTCGCCGCAGAACAGCGCCACCGGGACCACGAGAAGGAATCCGGCCGAGACGAACAGGCAGGTCGCCGCGAAGTTCGCGGCGGAGGCCGTGGCGGTGTCCATCAGGGTGAGCCGGTCGCCTCCCCCGGGCCCGCCGTCCGGGGTGCCGCCGATCGCGAACGCGATGATCAGGATGAACGGCAGTGCGCCCAGCACCCCGCCCATGAGCAGGGTGCGCCGCCTGCGCAGCTGGCGTACCGCCTCCACCCGCAGCGGAAGGGTGCGCCGGGCGCGGTATCCGGGGGCCTCGGGGGCTTCGGTGGCGTGTGCTGCTTCTGTGGCGCTCATGCGGACGCTCCGGAGATCAGGGTGAGGAAGGCGTCCTCCAGGCGGCGGTGCGGCCCGACACCGGTCAACGGCACGTCCAGACGGACCAGTTCGGTGACGAGCTGCGGCGAGGTGGCGCCGTCGAGCCGGACGAGCAGTCCGTGCGCGTCGTCCGTACGGACGGCGGAGCCGATCCCCGGGAGCGCGGCGATCTTCTCGACGAGCGGTTCGGTGATCTCCTCGGCGGAGGTGACGAGCACCATGTCGCCGGAGCCGGTGATCTCGGCGACGGGCCCGGCCTGGACGAGCCGGCCGCGGTCCATGACGACCAGGTGGGTGCAGGACTGCTCGACCTCGGACAGGAGGTGGCTGGAGACGATGACCGTACGGCCGCCGGCCGCGTACCGGATCATCACGTCCCGCATCTCGCGGATCTGGGGCGGGTCGAGCCCGTTGGTCGGCTCGTCCAGGATGAGGAGGTCGGGCATCCCGAGCATGGCCTGGGCGATGGCGAGGCGTTGCCGCATGCCCTGCGAGTACGTACGCACCGCTCGGGCCAGTGCGTCGCCGAGACCGGCGATCTCCAGGGCCTCCTCGATGTGCGAGTCCCCGGCCGGCCGCCCGGTGGCCTGCCAGTACAGCTCCAGGTTGGCGCGGCCGGACAGGTGCGGCAGGAAGCCCGCCCCTTCGACGAAGGACCCGACGCGGGAGAGGACGGGCGCACCGGGCCGGATGGCCCGCCCGAAGACGCGGATCTCGCCGTCGTCGGGCGTGATGAGCCCCATGAGCATGCGCAGCGTGGTGGTCTTGCCGGCGCCGTTCGGCCCGAGGAGCCCGAGCACCTGCCCCTTCTCGACGCGGAACGAGAGGTCCCGGACCGCGTACCTGTCGGCGGACTTGGCGTACTTCTTCGACAGGCCGGTGATCTGCAGCGGTACGTCGGTGAGCGCGGGGTCCGGAGCGGGTGTGGCGGTACGGCGGCGGGTGCCGAGCAGCAGGCCGGCCGCGATCACCGCGGCGGCGGCCGGGAGGCCCCAGGTCCACCAGGGCAGCGCGGCCGCCTCGGTCGTGAGGCCGGGTGCGGTCGGCAGGCTGAGCGGGCCGTCGAGGGAGACGGTGTAGGTGGTCGGCGCGGCCGGGGAGGCATAGCCGAGGTCGGTGGCCGCCAGCACGAGCCGGAGCCGGTGCCCCGCATCGAATTCGTGGTCGACGGCGGGCAGGGTCAGCTCCAGGGGCTTGCCCTGCTGCCCGGGGGTGATCCGGTAGGGGGCGACGAGCTGGGAGGGCAGCACCTGCTGCTTGCCGTCCGGGGACACGTCGTACACCTTGCCGAACAGCACGGCGTCGCCCTCTCCCGCCTTCACGTTCACGCGGACGGTCGGTGCGCCGGTGATGCGCCGGGAGTCCGTGAGCGGCGCCGAGTCGAAGCGGGCGTACTGCCCGGGGAAGTCGAGGGAGAGCCCGAGGCCGAATGTGGACAGCTGGGCGAGACCGCCGCCGACACCGGGGACGGCGGAGATGGCGGGCGGGGCGGCCCCGGCGGGATTGCGGAACCGCTGTTCGCCCCCGCCCAGCGCAAGGGGCTCCGGGCCGCTGTTCAGTCCGGGGTACGTGTCGCCGCTCGCGCCCCGGGTGAGGGCGGCTCCGTCGGTGGAGTCGATGCCGCCGGTACGGGTGACGCGGAAGGCCGGTCCGGTGCCGGCGCTCCTGTCCTCCTTCAAGTAGCGGTCGAACCAGTCCCCGACCCGCTTCCGCACCCGGTCGGTCTCCCTGTCCCCGCCGTCGTGTCCTCCGGCGATCCAGTCGACGGAGACGGGCGCGCCGTTGGCCTTGATGGCCTTGGCCATGGCGTCGGCCTGGCCGAGCGGGAAGAGGGAGTCGGTCTGCCCCTGCACGATCAGCGCCGGCACGTCGATGCGGTCGGCGACGGCGCTCGGTGAGCGTTCGGAGAGCAGGGCGCGCGCGGCGGCGTCCGGCTTCCCGCTGACGGCGACGCGCTCGTACATGGCGCAGAGCTTCTTCTCGAAGTTCTCGCACCCGCCGCCGGTGGTGACGAAGATGCCGGCCCAGAGCTTCTTGAACACCCCGTCGGGGAACAGGGATTCGGCGAGGTTCCAGTAGGTGATCTCCGGGGCGATGGCGTCGACGCGCTTGTCGTACCCGGCGGCGAGGAGCGAGACGGCTCCGCCGTAGGAGGCGCCCGTGATGCCGACGCGGGGGTCGCCCGCGCCGTCGAGCTGTACCTCGGGGCGGCCGGCGAGCCAGTCGATCAGCCGGGAGACGTCCCTGACCTCGCGGTCGGGGGCGTTCAGCGAGATCTTGCCGCCGGACCTGCCGAAGCCGCGCGCGGACCAGGTCATGACGGCGTACCCGTCGGCGGCCAACCGCTCGGCCTGCTCCCGGGTTTCGTCCTTGCTGCCGCCGAAGCCGTGGCCGATGAGCACGGCGGGCCGGCGCCCGGTGCCGCCGGTGGTGAAGTACGAGGTGTCGAGGGACACGCCGTCGACGCGCATCATCCGGTCCTGCCGGTGCACGGCCGGGGCGCCGTCGTCCGCCACCGCGGTCCACGTGCCCGCCCCGGCCAGCACGACGAGCGCGGCGATACCCGCCGCCCACCGGCCGCGGGAGCGGGGCAGCAGGCGCCGCCACCGGGGCGTAGGCACACTAGGGGTCTCCATGTGTCGAGCCTAAGCGGGCCGCCGCCCCGCCGACGCTGCCGTCAGGCGGAGCAACCCGGCCTCCTCAAGGCGTACGGCGACGCCCCCGCGTACTCTGCTCGCGGTATGCCCACGGCGCAGCCCGCCCCGACCATCGAAGGGCCCTTCATGGATAATCCGGCGGAAATCCGGCGCGCGACGACCGTTGCCGAACTGGTGGCGGCCCAACACCTCTACGACGGCCCGGCCCGCGCGGAGTGGGCGGCCCGCTTCCTCGCGGCGGACGGCCATCTGATGCTGATCGCGTACGTGGCGGGCGTCCCGGCCGGCTTCGTGTCGGGCATCGAGATGCTGCACCCCGACAAGGGCACGGAGATGTGCCTGTACGAACTCGCGGTGGACGATCCCCACCGCCGCCGCGGCATCGGCCGCGCACTGACCCAGGCGCTGGTGGCGGTCGCCCGGGAGCGGGGCTGTTACGACATGTGGGTCGGCGTGGACCTCGACAACGACGCCGCGCAGGCGACGTACCGTTCGGCGGGCGCGGTGGACGACGAGCGCTTCGCCACGCTGACGTGGACGTTCGACACGGCGGAGTGAGCGGGGTCTCAGCTCTTGAGGTCGGACATCAGGTCGCGCATGTCGCTGATCATCGCGGCCTTGTGGGGGGCGAGATCCGGCTGCGTCCCGGCGTTGTCGGGCACCTGTCCCTCATCGCCCTGCCAGTTCGTGGAAGCGGAGATGCTCAGCGAGAGGACGGCCCCGCCCTCCAGCACCCGCAGCTCCTGCTCCCTGCCTTCCGAGGAGAGCAGGTACGCCTTGTCGCCCAGCTCCGGAACCGCCTCGACCTCGGCCTCCGGGTCGACGCCGAACTCGGTCGCGTTCCGCTCCGCCTCGAATTCGGCCCGGGGGTCGGTCTTCTTGTGCAGGGCGATCCTGACGGTGACTTCGTAGCCGACCGACCAGCCCTCGTCCTCCAGCCCCTGCTGTGCGCTCGCCGACCAGAGGGGGATGAAGCACACGGCCCGGTCGAGGGCGGCGTGCCTCAGCACCCCCATGTCCATGCGGCCCTCGGTCTCCCTCGGCGCGATCGCCGCGCCGATCGACTTCAGCCGCACCGCCGCACAGGGGTCCTTGCCCAGCCGGTACCCGTGCAGGTCGGGCGTCCCGTCGCGCGGCCCGTCCGCGAACAGCACCGCCCCCCACACGGCCGACGTCACCACGGCCCCGCCGAGTGCCCACAGCCACCGGGCACCCGGCCTCGGCGCTCGCGGCGGGCGGTCCTCTTCCGGCTGCGGGCCGGAATGGTCCAGCACTTCACGTGGGGCGGGCGTGTCGAAAGCCCCCGCCATCTCCGGCTCGGAAATCATCCCGCTCCCCCTCGGTCACCCGTCGCACCCCGTACCTCAGCGCCATGATCCCCCACGGTCCGCTCGTCCGGGGCGGTTCGCGCCACCTGCCCGGGCGCCCCCGGCGGAGCCCGATCCGGTCAGGGCGCGGGCGCCTCCCTCGGCCCGGGCGGGGGAAGTTCAGCACCGGAGGATCGCCCCGGGTCCGGGCGATGTGCGGGCGGGCGCGGTGCGGCCGCCGCCCGTCGCCGGTCGCACCGGCGCGTCGTCCGTACGGCCCCGGGAGAGGAACGGGCCCGCGTCGTAGGCGATCACCGGGGTGCTGAGCCGACCGCACGCGCGGACAGCACGCGGGCGAGCGGATCGAGCGGCCCGCACCCGCGCGCCCGAGTGCGTCAGCGGGGCCGCGCGTCCCCACGCGGAGGGGTCTTCGGCCGTCGCAGCAGTACGGGACGCAGCCTGCTGTAGCCGCGCACCGACACCGGGCGGAGCGGGGTGAGGTCGTAGGCAGGCGTGCCCGCCAGCTCGGCGGCGCATTCCGTGTCGACCAGGACGGTGCCGGGGCGGGCCACGGCGGTGAGCCGGGCGGCGATGTTGACCGCTGCTCCGTAGACGTCGCCGTAGCGGCTGAGTACGGCGCCTCGGGCCAGCCCGGTCCGTACCTGCGGGAGCCCTGCTTCCGCTTCGGAGCGTGCGGTGAGCTCCAGGCCTATGCCGGCGGCGTCGGACGCCGACTCGCACACGAAGAACACCTCGTCGCCGATGGTCTTCACCACCCGCCCGCGCCCTTCCGCGACCACGTCGCCGGTCAGACTCTCGAACCGGTCGAGCACCCGGGCGAGTTCGAAGGCGTCCAGCCCACGGGTCATCCGCGTGTAGCCCACCATGTCGGTGAACCCCACCGCCCGGTCGCGGACATCGCCATCGCCCGCGCCCCGCGGCCCTCCGCCCGGGGCCGGCCCCGCCGGCTCGGCCTTGCGCCCCGCTGCCCCCTCCGGCGGCGGGGCCGCCCGCTCCCGCGCATCGGCGGTCAACCGGTCCGCGTACGCGGCGAGGTGCCTCCGCCACACATGCCGCTGCATCAGCTCGATCTCCGGCAGGAGCTTCGCGGCGTGCCCCATCAGCTCCCCCGCGCCCGGGTCGTCCGAGCGGTGCTCCATCCACGTCCAGAGGGTGTGCACCTGCCATTCGGCGAGCCGGGACAGATGGTGCCCGAGGGCCCGCGCCATCATCGTCTCGTTCTCCTCGGTGATCACTCCGGCCTCGATGAGCCGCTCCCCGGCCCGCAGCGCCTCCACGTCGCCGTCCGTGAACACCCGCGCGTCGTCGTCGACCGTGGGGAAGCCGAGCGCACGCCAGATCTGCACCGTCCGCTCGGGCCGCACTCCGGCGCGCTCGGCGGTCTCGCGCCTCGTCCAGACGCGGCCGGTGCCGAGCAGCACCTCCTCGACGGTCCGGTGCGGCCGGTCCCCGTCGGGCGGGGCCACCGGCTCCGACGGAGGCTCGGCCGCGCTCACGTGGTGTGGACGATCAGCACGTCGAGACCTGCCCGCCTGGCGATGTCCGCGGGTACGGAGCCGAGGATGCGCCCGGCGAGTGAGCGCAGCCCCCGGTTGCCGACCACCACGAGATCGGCGGCGGACTCCCGGGCGACCTGTACCAGTGCGGGGACCGGTTCGCCCTGCACCGCGACCGTCCGCACACGCACCGCCCCCTGCGCACGGGCCCGCTCACCGGCGGTACGGAGCGTGCTCTCGGCGGGCGCGGACCCCACCACCTGGTACGCCTCCGCGCCCAGTTGGTCCCGCGCCCGGTCCAACTCGGTTCCTCGCATCGGCAGATAGGCGCAGGCGACCACGAGCTCCGCCTCGCAGGCCGCGGCCAGGCGGGCCCCCGCCTCCACCGCCGATAACGAGGACTCCGAACCGTCGGTGCCGACCATGACCGTCCGATAGGCAGTCAAGACAAACTCCTTACTCCAGAGTCAACTTACTCAGGAGTAAGATAGAATGCAGGCCCGCCACCGGACAAGAGGGAGGACGTGCGCCTGATCGACGGCACCACTCCGAAAGGCCGGGCGAGAGCGCGATTCACCCCGTCCCCGGGGCCACCCCCGTTGCCGGGTACGGTCGTTCTTCCGGCAGGAGCCGTGCGGCCTCGTCGTTCCGGCCCGCCCGCACCAGTGCGTGGATCCGCCGCGCCAGGGGGGTCACGTCGCGGATCGCCACCGTCCACTCGTCCGCGTACCGCCGCGCCGCCTCCCCCGCGAGGCCGAGCTGGAGGGAGCGGTACGGGAGCCGGTTCAGGTGCAGGTCGCGCTCCGGGTCCCACTGGACGCGGGCCGGGGCGTGACGGAGGTCGCGCTTCCAGGTGGCGAGGTCGGGGTGCAGTCCCCGTACGTAGTGCGAGAGTTCGGCGTTGCGCAGCGCCCAGTCGAAGCCCGCGCGGGTGATCTCGACGGCCAGGACGGTCTCCTGGCCCTCCTTCGTCGCCCACCCGCAGCGATACATCATCCACAGGAAGCTCGGCTTGATCCACGTCATGCGGTCGCGCTTCCAGGCGGGTGGGAAGCGGCCGTCGCGGGCGGCGGGGAGGCCGAGGGACGGGGAGTACGCCTGGTAGACGGTGACCGTCGTGCCGGTGTGGAGCGCGCGGATCTCGTGGTGGGGCGGGGCGGTTGCGGTGAGAGCGGTCATGGAGGCATCCCAGCAGCGCCGGGCGCGGCGGTCGAGCGGGTTTCCCGGCCGTCGCCGGGAAGCGGGAAGCGACGTGCGCGCTCAGGGGGCGGGCCGGGCGGAGCCGGGTGCTCATCTCGCTCTCGGCTCCGTTGCCGGCCGTGCACGGCCGGGTGCTGACATTTGTCATGCGGAGGCCGGTACTCCTGGCTCTGCCGGTGACCGGGGCCCGGCGGCCAGTCTGTACGTATCGAGAGCGGGAGCCGCGAGGGCGCCGCCGATACGGGAGGAACCCGTCATGAGCAGCCCGGCCGCCACCGTCACCGCACCCGCTGCCGACGCCTGTGCCCCGGCCGGCGCCGCTTCGTTCTCGCCCCGCAGAGCCCTGCTGGACAGCATGATGCCGCTGCTCGTGGACGTGGCCGTGCCGCTCGTCTCGTACTACCTGCTGAAGGCGGCGGGGATGGGGACGTTCGGCGCGCTGGCCTGGAGCAGTGTGGTGCCGGCGGTACGGACGGCGTGGGGTGTGGTGCGCGAGCGGCGGCTCAACGGGCTCGCGGCGCTGATCGTGACGGTCAACGCGGTGGGACTGCTGCTGAGCCTGGTGGCGGGTGACCCGCGGCTGATGCTCCTCAAGGACAGCGGCGTCAGCAGCACCGTCGGGCTGGTGGTCCTGGTGACCGCGCTGCGCGGGCGGCCGATGATGTCGGCGGCGCTGCGGCCGTGGCTGACCCGGGGCGAGGCGGCCAAGTCCGCCGCCTGGCAGCGGCTTTCGTCGGAGTCGGAGGCGTTCCGGCGGGCCGAGGTGCGGTTCTCCGCGGTGTGGGGCGCGGCGCTGCTGGGCGAGTGCGCGGTGCGGGCCGTGGGCGCGTACACCGTGCCGGTCGAGACGATGGTGTGGGCCGGCACGGTGATCCTGGTGGCGGCGATGGTGCTGGCGTTCGTCGTCTCGGGGCGGGTCGCGGTCGGCCCGCTGGAGCGGATGATCGAGGAGTCGGCCGGCGCGGAGCGCGGAACCGGTCGCTGACCTCGTCGGGAACCGCTGCAGGGCCGCCCCGGGGGAGCGGCCCTGCAGTGCTGTACGGGGGGGGCGCGTCAGTGGTTGCGCGGGAAGCCGAGGTCGACGCCGGAGGGGGCGTCGGCCGGGTCCGGCCAGCGGGTGGTGGTGACCTTGCCACGGGTGTAGAAGTGCACGCCGTCGTTGCCGTAGATGTGGTGGTCGCCGAAGAGCGAGTCCTTCCAGCCGCCGAAGGAGTGGTAGCCCACCGGCACCGGGATCGGGACGTTGATGCCGACCATGCCGGCCTCGATCTCCAGCTGGAAGCGGCGGGCGGCGCCGCCGTCGCGGGTGAAGATCGCGGTGCCGTTGCCGTACGGCGAGGCGTTCATCAGCGCCACGCCCTCCTCGTACGTGTCGACGCGCAGCACGCACAGGACCGGGCCGAAGATCTCGTCCTTGTACGCGTCCGAGTCGGTGGAGACGTTGTCGAGGAGGGAGAGGCCGATCCAGTGGCCGTCCTCGAAGCCCTCGACCGTGTGACCGGTGCCGTCGAGGACGACGTCGGCGCCCTGGGCGGCCGCGCCGGTGACGTAGGAGGCGACCTTGTCACGGTGGGCGGCGGTGATCAGCGGGCCCATCTCGGACGCCGGGTCGTTGCCGGGGCCGATCTTGATCTTCTCGGCGCGGTCCTTGATCCGCGCGACGAGGTCGTCGGCGACGGAGCCGACCGCGACGACCGCGGAGATCGCCATGCAGCGCTCCCCCGCGGATCCGTACGCGGCGGAGACGGCCGCGTCCGCGGCGGCGTCGAGGTCCGCGTCCGGCAGGACCAGCATGTGGTTCTTCGCACCGCCGAGCGCCTGGACGCGCTTGCCGTTGGCGGACGCGGTGGCGTGGATGTAGCGGGCGATCGGGGTCGAGCCGACGAAGGAGACGACGGCGACGTCCGGGTGGTTCAGCAGGCCGTCGACGGCGACCTTGTCACCGTGCAGGACGTTCAGGACGCCGTCCGGCAGACCGGCCTCGGAGGCCAGCTCGGCCAGCAGGTTGGCGGCCGACGGGTCCTTCTCGCTGGGCTTGAGCACGAACGTGTTGCCGCAGGCGATGGCGAGCGGGAACATCCACATCGGCACCATGGCCGGGAAGTTGAACGGCGTGATGCCGGCGACGACACCGATCGACTGCCGGATCGAGGAGACGTCGACCCGGTTGGAGACCTGGGTGGACAGCTCGCCCTTGAGCTGGGTGGTGATGCCGCACGCCAGCTCGACGATCTCCAGGCCGCGGGCGACCTCGCCGAGCGCGTCCGAGTGCACCTTGCCGTGCTCGGCGGTGATCAGGGCGGCGATCTCGTCGCGGTGGGCGTCCAGCAGCGCACGGTAGCGGAAGAGGATCGCGGTGCGGGTGGAGAGCGACGAGGTCCCCCAGGTCGCGTACGCGTCCTTCGCGGCGGCCACCGCGGCGTCGACCTCGTCCGGGGAGGCGAGCGCCACCTGGGTGGTGACGGCTCCGGTGGCCGGGTCGGTGACCGGGCCGTAGTTGCCCGAGGCGCCCTCGACAGTCTTGCCACCGATCCAGTGGTGGACGGTCTTCATCCTGTGTCTCCTTCAGAGGTGACGGCGTCGGGCGGTGAGGCGTCGTCCGTACTCTTCCCGTGCAGTGACCGCCTACGGGCGAGTGGCCTTTTCGGCTACGTCAACATCCCACCACGCCCGCGTCGGAGCCGGGCCCGACACAGTGTCTGCCGTTTCGGTACTGGCGTAGACACAAGGGGGAAGGGAGGGCCGGGGGCGCGGGGGCATGTCGTCCGGGGCGGGCGCCTCGCCGACGCGGTGCCGGGCCTGCGGGGTACCTCCGGCGCGGGGCCGTAGCGAGCGGGGAGTCGTCGCTCGCACTTCGCTCCTGCCAGGGCGAAGCGGCCCCCTGCGCCGGAGGCGATCGGTGCATGGGCCGCACGCGGTACGTACGCGAAGTCGGAAGCCCCCCGCTGAACGCGCTTGTCCGGCCCAGCAGTTCAAAGATCTCATCTGAGATGTGCACCGTACAGCCACCGGTCAACGGCAGTACGCGCCACTCGCTCTCCCCGGTGACAAGTGCGTGAACTCCTCACGGCCCCGGTTCCTCCCTCCGCCGGCTCCAGTGACGTGCCCGCGGTCCGCGCTGTTGTCCTCGGTGACAGGACGGGGTTCGCCGCCGCCGTCACCGCACCGTTCAAGGAGTACCCGCCGTGATCCGTACGACTCCCCCCTTCCGCCGCACGGCCCTGGCCGCGCTCGCCCTCGCCTCCGCGATCGCCCTGGCCCCGGCCGCCGCGGCCGACGCGAACAACGCGCCCCCGCCCGGTTCCAGCCCCGTCTGCGCCTTCTACGACGGGGACGGGCCGACCGCATTCGGTGATCGGGGTGAGCGCGTCTCCCAGGTGCAGTGCATGCTCGCGAACCGGCGCTACCTGCCGTGGGAGGCACTGGACGGCGTGTTCGGCGCCCGGACCCTCGTCGCGGTCCAGCGCTTCCAGGCCGACCACCCGCCGCTCCTCCCGGACGGCTTCGTCGGCCCGCGCACCTGGTCGGCGCTCTGGCACGCCTGAGGACCGGGGTGCGCCCGGGAGCCCTTGACGCCCGGGCGCACCCCAGCCTGACGCCCGCGGCGCGCCCGGGGCCCTCGGGCGCGCCGGCTCACCCCGCCGCCGCAGGGCCTGGCCCCGGGCCCCGCCTCGCTCGCCCCATGCGTTCCTTATGTCTCAGTGGTGACCTCCACGTCACACATGTCTCCGTTACGCGGGTTTTCCGTCACAGGCGATCGACAGGCCCACCCCGGCTTGGGTCACCCTCGTTCACCGGTCGGAGGCTGAGTGATCGACAGCGTCCGCGCCGCAGCTCCCCCGACGGCCCCAGGGCCACCGCTGCGGCGCAGAGCAGAGAGGTGGCACGTATGACGGACAGAAGGCTCTGGTCCTACAAGGACATCGCCGCGCACATCCGGGTGCAGCCGGACACCGTCCGCTCCTACCGCAAGCACGGCCTTCTTCCGGCGCCGGACCACGTGGAGAGCGGTAAGCCCTACTGGTACGCGGACACGATCCGCGCCTGGGTCGCCGCACGTCCCGGCAACCGGGGGCGCCGGGAGTGACCGCCCCTCACCCGTCCGGCGGCACACCACCCGGACCCCCTCGCATTCATACCCCCTAGGGGTATATAGTCATGAGTGTGGAGGCGCACCGGCCTTCCCGGAGTTCCCCTGGGCCCCTGCCGCCACATCCATTTTGTGCTCGTCGAAGAGGAGAACACGATGACCGCCGAGACCCAGCTCCCCCAGGCGACCGGCTCCTGCTGCTCGCCCAGCGGCTCCTGCCACGACGGTGCGGGCGCGGACACCGGGCAGGGCGGCGTCACCACCGTCTACCAGGTGACCGGCATGACCTGCGGGCACTGCGAGGGCGCGGTCTCCGAGGAGATCTCCGCCATCGAGGGTGTCACCTCCGTGAAGGCGGTGGCGTCCACCGGGCAGGTGACGGTGGTCTCCCGGGCCCCGCTGGACGAGGAGGCCGTGCGCGCCGCCGTCGACGAGGCGGGTTACGAGCTCGCCGGCCGCGCCTGACCGCACCGGGATCCACAGCACACGCGTCCCCCTTTGCCGCCGGGCCGGTCCGACCAGCAGATACTGGTGGGGCACGGCCCGGTCGGCGTTTTTGGAGTTCGGACATGCACAGCGCAACAGATGTCGAGGTCCCCGCGGCGGAGAGCTCGGAGGCCGAGCTCACGATCGGCGGGATGACCTGCGCGTCCTGCGCGGCCCGCGTCGAGAAGAAGCTGAACCGGATGGACGGGGTCACCGCCACCGTCAATTACGCGACCGAGAAGGCGCGCGTCGCCTTCGGCCCCGGAACCGGCCTCGCGGACCTGATCGCCACGGTCGAGAAGACCGGCTACACCGCGAAGCCCGTCCCGCCGCGCCCGGCGCCGAAGCCACCCACCCGGACGCCCGCCCCCGCACCCCCGGACGCGGCGGCGTCGGGAACGAAGGTCTCGGGAACGACGGCATCCGGCACCACGGCCACCGCCCCGGTTCCGGGAGCCGGTCCCGGGGCAGAGGCCGACGAGCCCGACACCGACACCGACCCCAACGCCGACGAGGCCCCCACACCCGCCCTCGCCTCCCTGCGGCAACGGCTGCTCGTCTCGGCCGTCCTCGCCGCCCCCGTCGTGGCGCTCGCGATGATCCCGGGCCTCCAGTTCGACAACTGGCAGTGGCTCTCCCTCACGCTCGCCTCCCCCGTCGTCATCTGGGGCGGGCTCCCCTTCCACCGCGCCACCTGGACGAATCTCCGGCACGGCGCGGCCACCATGGACACCCTGGTCTCGGTCGGGACCCTCGCCGCGTTCGGCTGGTCGCTCTGGGCGCTGTTCCTCGGCGACGCCGGGATGCCGGGCATGCGGCACGGCTTCGACTTCACGGCCTCCCGCGCCGACGGCGCCTCCACCATCTATCTGGAGGTCGCGGCCGGGGTCGTCACCTTCATCCTGCTGGGCCGCTATCTGGAGGCGAAGTCCAAGCGGAAGGCCGGTTCCGCGCTCCGCGCGCTGATGCACCTGGGCGCCAAGGACGTCGCGGTCCTGCGGAACGGTACGGAGGTACGCGTCCCCGTGGGCCGGCTCGCCGTCGGTGACCGCTTCGTCGTCCGCCCAGGCGAGAAGGTCGCCACCGACGGCACCGTCGTCGAGGGCGCTTCGGCGGTGGACGCGTCCATGCTCACCGGGGAGTCCGTCCCGGTGGACGTGCGGGCCGGGGACTCCGTCACCGGTGCCACGGTGAACGTCTCCGGCCGGCTGGTCGTCGAGGCCACCCGCGTCGGCGCCGACACCCAGCTGGCCCGGATGGCGAAGCTGGTCGAGGACGCGCAGAACGGCAAGGCCGAGGTGCAGCGGCTCGCCGACCGGATCTCCGCGGTGTTCGTCCCCGTGGTCCTGCTGATCGCGCTGGCCACCCTGGTCGTCTGGCTGCTGGTGACGGACGACGTGACGGCCTCGTTCACGGCCGCCGTCGCCGTACTGATCATCGCGTGCCCCTGCTCCCTCGGCCTCGCCACCCCGACCGCCCTCATGGTCGGTACCGGACGCGGCGCCCAGCTCGGCATCCTCATCAAGGGCCCCGAAGTCCTGGAGACGACACGTCGCATCGACACGATCGTCCTCGACAAGACCGGCACCGTCACGACCGGCAAGATGACCCTCCAGACCGTCCACACGACGGACGGCGTCACCGAAACCGACGTCCTGCGCCTCGCCGGAGCCCTGGAACACGCCTCCGAACACCCCATCGCCCAAGCCGTCGCCACCGCAGCCGCCCAGCGCACCGGAGCCACGCTGCCCACCCCCGAGGACTTCGCCAACATCCCCGGACTCGGCGTCCGGGGCAGCGTCGAAGGACACACCGTCCTCGTCGGCCGTCCCCGTCTGCTCACGGAAGCCGGCATCGCCCTCCCCGACGCCCTGTCCGCCGCCCTGACGGAGGCGGCTGCCCGGGGCCGCACCGTGATCGCGGTCGCCTGGGACGGCGTGGCACGCGGTGCCCTCGAAGTCGCCGACGCGGTCAAGGGAACCAGCGCGGCCGCCGTCGCCGATCTCCGCGCACTCGGCCTGACGCCGATCCTGCTGACCGGCGACAACCGGGCGGTGGCCGAATCCGTGGCCCGTGCGGTCGGCATCGACGAGGTGCGCGCCGAGGTGCTGCCCGAGGAGAAGGCGCACGTCATCGGGCGCCTCCAGGCCGAGGGGCGGGCCGTCGCCATGGTCGGTGACGGGGTCAACGACGCGGCGGCGCTGGCCACCGCGGACCTGGGTCTGGCCATGGGAACGGGTACGGACGCCGCGATAGAGGCGAGTGATCTGACGCTCGTTCGTGGAGATCTCAAGGTGGCAGCGGATGCCATCCGGCTCTCCCGGCGCACCCTGGCCACCATCAGGGGCAACCTTTTCTGGGCATTCGGCTATAACGTCGCTGCTCTACCCCTTGCGGCATTTGGCCTGCTCAGCCCTATGATTGCGGGAGCGGCGATGGCCTTCTCCTCGGTCTTCGTCGTGACCAACAGCCTGCGCCTGCGGTCCTTCACGTAATTTCCACAAAGAGACTTAGATCACACCGGTTCAGGGGTAACCATTCGGTGGGCTCGCGAGTCTTAGAGTGCGATGCCAAAGGATGTCTTGGGGGACGTCCGACGGAGGGTCTTGGGGGACACTCCGGGCAAGCGTTGGCCGGGGCACGTGCACCGGGGAGCTTTGAGCGGCCCTCCCGTCCGTACGTACCCCGGCAGACCGCACGCGGCAGGCGCAGTCGGTCCGAGGAACAGCGCGGCACCAGCAGGACCCAGCAGTACCGAGGAACCCAGGAGCTTCGGCTCCCACTGAACGCCCGGCCGGATCCCGTGGGGGGAATCCGCTCCGGGATATGGGAAGCGCCTCGTTGTCGGCCCGTGGGGGGATCGATGACGGGGCGCTTCTCGCTTTCCGGCGGGAGCGCTCCCGCCCCGTCGGCGGCCCGGCCCGGGGACCCAGCGGCCCGGGCAAAGCAAATCGCCCCGGACACCGCGCTCTGTGCGAAAGCGCGGTAGTCGGGGGCGAAGGCGACCGGCCCGTCAGGGCCGGGTGGTGCGGGGGTGGTCCGGAATCAGGTCAGCGACCCTCGACCGGGACGAAGTCGCGCAGGACCTCGCCGGTGTAGATCTGGCGCGGGCGGCCGATGCGGGAACCCGGCTCCTTGATCATCTCGTGCCACTGGGCGATCCAGCCCGGAAGCCGGCCGATCGCGAAGAGCACGGTGAACATCTCGCTCGGGAAGCCCATGGCCCGGTAGATCAGACCGGTGTAGAAGTCCACGTTGGGGTAGAGGTTGCGCGAGACGAAGTACTCGTCGTTGAGCGCGTGCTCCTCCAGCTTGAGCGCGATGTCGAGCAGCTCGTCGGACTTGCCGAGCGAGGAGAGCACATCGTGGGCCGCGGCCTTGATGATCTTGGCGCGCGGGTCGAAGGACTTGTACACCCGGTGGCCGAAGCCCATCAGGCGGACGCCGTCCTCCTTGTTCTTCACCTTCTGGATGAAGCTGTCGACGTCGCCGCCGTTGGCCTGGATGCCCTCGAGCATCTCCAGCACCGACTGGTTGGCGCCGCCGTGCAGCGGGCCCCACAGCGCCGAGATGCCGGCGGAGATCGAGGCGAACATGTTCGCCTGCGAGGAGCCGACCAGACGCACGGTGGAGGTCGAACAGTTCTGCTCGTGGTCCGCGTGCAGGATGAGCAGCTTCTCCAGCGCCGAGACGACGACCGGGTCCGGCACGTACTCCTGGGCGGGGACCGAGAAGGTCATGCGCAGGAAGTTCTCGACGTAGCCGAGGTCGTTGCGCGGGTAGACGAACGGGTGACCGATCGACTTCTTGTACGCGTACGCCGCGATGGTCGGCAGCTTGGCCAGCAGCCGGATCGTCGAGAGGTGTCGCTGCTCCTCGTCGAACGGGTTGTGGCTGTCCTGGTAGAACGTGGACAGCGCGCTGACGACCGAGGACAGCATGGCCATCGGGTGGGCGTCGCGCGGGAAGCCGTCGAAGAACCGCTTGACGTCCTCGTGCAGCAGCGTGTGCTGGGTGATCTCGTTCTTGAAGGCCGACAGTTCGTCGACCTTCGGAAGCTCACCGTTGATGAGCGTGTACGCGACCTCAAGGAACGTCGACTGCTCGGCGAGCTGCTCGATGGGGTAGCCGCGGTACCGCAGGATGCCCTGCTCGCCATCGAGGTAGGTGATGGCCGATTTATAAGCAGCGGTGTTGCCGTATCCGCTGTCCAGCGTCACCAGACCGGTGTTCGCCCGGAGCTTCCCGATGTCGAAGCCCTTGTCGCCGACGGTGCTGTCGATCACCGGGTAGGTGTACTCGCCATCGCCGTACCGCAGTACCACAGCGTTGTTGGTGTGCTCGCTCACGTCATCCCTCACCGACGTAGTGCCTCTTCTTCGAGGTTCCCTGACTGTCTCCACCCTCCCCCATTTGGCTCAGGAGAGTGCACTCGGGGTCGTCCATTGGACCTACTCGCGGCACTGAGTGCCGCGAACTTATTCATCCTGCCCCCTTGACTGCGGTTGCGGAAGACCTCCGTGATGTTTCCCACCGATTTGATCGATCATTTTTTCGGGGATCCTCCTTCCGCCCCGCCGCGGAGCCGGTAATCCAGCGCCGTACAGCGTCTGCCTGCGGAAACCGTGCGGACCGCCTGGCCGATCGCCTGCCGCGATCCGACCAGCACGACGAGCTTCTTGGCCCGCGTCACGGCCGTGTACAGCAGGTTCCGCTGGAGCATCATCCAGGCGCTCTTCGTCACGGGGATGACGACGGCCGGGTACTCGCTGCCCTGGGAGCGGTGGATCGTCATGGCGTACGCGTGGGACAGCTCGTCGAGCTCGTCGAAGTCGTAGGAGATCTCCTCGTCCTCGTCCGTCAGCACGCTCAGCTTCTGTTCGTCCAGGTCAAGGGCGGTGACGACGCCGACGGTCCCGTTGAAGACGCCGTTCTCCCCCTTGTCGTAGTTGTTGCGGATCTGGGTGACCTTGTCGCCGACGCGGAACACCCGGCCGCCGAACCGCTTCTCCGGCAGGCCGGGGCGGGCGGGGGTGATGGCCTGCTGGAGGAGCCCGTTGAGATGGCCGGCTCCGGCCGGGCCCCGGTGCATGGGAGCGAGCACCTGGACGTCCCGGCGCGGGTTCAGCCCGAACTTGGCCGGGATGCGACGGGCGGCGACGTCCACGGCGAGGACACCGGCGTCCTCCGTCTCGTCCTCCACGAAGAGGAAGAAGTCGCTGAGCCCCTGGGTGAGGGGCGGTACGCCGGAGTTGATCCGGTGGGCGTTGGTGACGACGCCGGACTGCTGGGCCTGACGGAAGATGGTGGTCAGCCGGACCGCCGGGACAGGGCCGCCGTCGGCGAGCAGATCGCGCAGCACCTCCCCCGCGCCGACCGAGGGCAGCTGGTCCACATCGCCGACGAGCAGCAGATGGGCGCCGGGCGCCACGGCCTTGACGAGCTTGTTGGCGAGCAGCAGGTCGAGCATGGACGCCTCGTCGACGACGACGAGGTCGGCGTCCAGCGGGCGGTCCCGGTCGTACGCCGCGTCGCCGCCCGGCTTGAGCTCCAGGAGCCGGTGCACGGTGGAGGCATCCGCACCGGTCAGCTCGGAGAGCCGTTTGGCCGCCCGCCCGGTGGGCGCCGCCAGCACCACTTTCGCCTTCTTCGCGCGGGCCAGTTCCACGATCGACCGGACGGTGAACGACTTGCCGCAGCCGGGCCCTCCGGTCAGCACGGCCACCTTCCGGCTGAGCGCGAGCCGCACGGCGGCCTCCTGCTCGGGCGCCAGCGTCGCGCCGGTGCGGCCCGCGAGCCACTTCAACGCCGCGTCCCAGTCCACGTCCCCGAAGGCCGGCATCCGCTCCTCCGGGGTCCGCAGCAGCCGCCGGACCTGCGCGGCGAGGGAGATCTCGGCCCGGTGGAAGGGCACCAGATACACGGCCGTGACCGGCTCCCCGCCCTCGGGCGACGGCACCTTCTCCCGTACGACGCCTTCGGGCTCCGCGGCGAGTTCGGCCAGGCACTCGATGACGAGCCCGGTGTCGACCTGGAGGAGCTTGACCGCGTCCGCGATGAGCCGTTCCTCAGGCAGGAAGCAGTGCCCCTGATCGCTGGACTGCGACAGCGCGTACTGCAGCCCGGCCTTGACCCGTTCCGGGCTGTCGTGCGGAATGCCGACGGCCTGGGCGATCCGGTCCGCGGTCAGGAAGCCGATGCCCCAGACGTCGGCGGCCAGCCGGTAGGGCTGGTTCTTGACGACGGAGATCGAGGCGTCCTCGTACTTCTTGTAGATGCGGACGGCGATGGAGGTCGAGACGCCGACGCTCTGGAGGAAGATCATGACCTCCTTGATCGCCTTCTGCTCCTCCCACGCGGCGGCGATCATCTTCGTCCGCTTCGGCCCGAGCCCGGGGACCTCCACCAGGCGCTTCGGCTGCTGCTCGATGATGTCGAGGGTGTCCACGCCGAAGTGGGTGGTGATCCGGTCGGCCATGACGGGTCCGATGCCCTTGATCAGCCCGGAGCCGAGGTAGCGGCGGATGCCCTGGATGGTGGCGGGGAGGACGGTCGTGTAGTTCTCCACGGTGAACTGCTTGCCGTACTGGGAGTGGGAGCTCCAGCGCCCCTCCATCCGCAGCGACTCGCCCGGCTGCGCGCCGAGCAGCGAGCCGACGACGGTGAGCAGATCGTTGCTCCCCCGCCCGGTGTCGACGCGCGCGACGGTGTACCCGTTCTCCTCGTTGGCGTACGTGATCCTCTCGAGTACGCCTTCCAGGACGGCCATGTGCGGGGTGGGTGATGTCGCGGACGACGTCGTCGAGGACCTGGTGGACATGCCTGCGACGGTACCGGGCGGAGCTGACATCGGGGGGCCGGTCCTCGTCCCCGTGGCCGCGGGAGGGAGCCGCCACGCGCTGCGCGGGCGGCCGTGCTCATGCCCGGGCCCCGGCCCGGCTACTGAAACGCGACCTCTGGATGGATGGCCCCTGGGCCGTCGAGGAGTGGCTGGCGCATGCCTCGCAGGTGAAGGCCGAAGAAGGCCGACACGTAGTCGCGGGTGATGCGCCAGCCGCGTGCGCCGGAGAGCGGCACGGCGGGGTCCGACAGGCCCAACTGCCCGGCCAGATACGGCAGGTCCGTGAAGGAGAAGTGTTCTGCCCCGTCCACGGTCAGCCAGCGCTTCCAGCCGTGGAGGTGTCTCCACGCCTCGGACCAGTCGGTCGTGGGGGCCCCGGGGCTGTGTGTGGATGCGGCGCCGATCATCAGGAAGGGGCGCCCGCCCAGACCTGTCCCGGCGGGGTGCACGAAGAAGTCGCCGTCCAGGTCGGCCCCCGCCCGCACGCGACGGTCGGCGGCCATGGTCGCCGCCGCGGCCGCACCGCCGATGGAATGCCCGCCGATTCCGATGCGACTCGGATCGATCACCCGGGACAGCCCTCCGGCCCCTCGGCCGTGGGTCAACTCATCGATGACGAAGGACATGTCCTTGGCCCGTACGCGCACGACGGCGGCCTGTTCCTCCCGCGTGCCGACCTGTTCACAGGCCGCACAGGTCAGGATCCGGCCACCCGGAAAGGCAGTCCCGACGGATTCGTACGCGTGGTCCACCAAGGCGACGACGTAGCCGCGACTCGCGAGGTCCTCCGCGATCGAGGTGAGTGTCGCGCGCGGCATCGAGAAGCCCGGGGAGAGCAGCACCAGGGGGAAGCGCCCTGCCGCAGGGCGGGCGTCCGTCCGCGCGTGGGTACGCGCCCCGGCAACCACCGCGCGGGGCACGACGCCGCCGAGTCCCCTCGCCTCCAGGAGGAGTTGAGCCTCCTCGTCCGTCATGTAAGCCGCCGGTGGCCCGCTCGTGGTACGGGCCGGATAGGAGACGGTCACCATCAGCTCCCGGTGGCCGGATGCCGGCACCCACGGATCGGTGCGGCTGCGGTCGACCAGGTGCAGGGTGCGGCGGCCGACGGAGTACGGGCCGGTGAGGGGCGGCAGTTCCAGCCCGCTGCTGTAGGCGGCTCGGGGTGCGATCCGCGCGGGGCCGGCGGGGGCGGCCGAGGCGGTGCCCGAAAGGGGCACGGACAGGGCCAGGGTGAGCAGAACGGCGGCAGCCGCCCTGCGGGGATCGGGGTGTCCGGGGCGCCTTGGGGTCATGCAGTCGAATCTAGAATCCGGCTCCCCGCAACACATGCTCCCCCAGTACCAGTTGGGCGTACCTCTGTCGATGGATCCCGTCAGACCCAGGCATCGGACACATGGGGGCGAATGCACCGTGGGCGCGGCGACGGGTCATCCCGTCTGCGCCTTGATGTGGTGGACGACCTCGTTGAACTCCTTCGTCGGCGAGAAGTCGAGGTACTCGCAGTTCTCGAGCGCTTCCGGGGCATGACCGGGCGCCCAGGAGAACGTCTGCCCCGCCTCGTAGACGTCGTCGCCGCGCTTCGTCCGCGTCTTCAGGCGGCCCTTGACGCGGGCGGGGCCGGTGCCACGACGAAACAGGGCCCGGTCTCTCGACCGGGCCCCACTCGCTTTCCCCCCTCGCCGGGCTTCCCATCCCCCCGGAAGCGTCCGACGGAAAAGATGACCCGGCAGGGTGGTCAAAGGTTGTACCCCTTGGCCATCTCTTTACCCGGAGGCCGTGGGCCGCCGCTCACCGGCTCAGCAGGCGTGCTCCACGTACCGGGCCGCGACCTCCGCCAGCACCTCGGCGCCGTCGCGTGCCCAGAGGGCCTCGTTGAAGATCTCGACCTCGATCGGACCGTCGAAACCGGTGGCCTCGACCGCCGTACGGAAGGCGCGGAAGTCCACGCTTCCGTCGCCGAGCTGGCCTCGGCCCAGGAGCACGCCCGCCGGGAGCGGGGTGATCCAGTCGGCCAGCTGGAACGAGTGGATGCGGCCTGCCGCGCCCGCCCTCGCGATCTGGGCGGGCGCCTGGTCGTCCCACCACAGGTGGTACGTGTCGACGACCACGCCCACCCGGTCGGCCGGGAAGCGTTCCGCGATGTCCAGGGCCTGCGAGAGGGTGGAGACCACGCAGCGGTCCGAGGCGAACATCGGGTGCAGCGGCTCGATGGCCAGGCGCACCCCTCGTTCGGCCGCGTACGGGAGGAGTTCGGCCAGGGCGTCCGCGACGCGTTCGCGCGCGCCGTGGAGGTCCTTGTCGCCTTCCGGGAGACCGCCCGAGACCAGGACCAGGGTGTCGGTGGACAGCCCGGCCGCCTCGTCGAGCGCCGCGCGGTTGTCGTCCAGGGCGCGGGCCCGCTCGGCCGGGTCGAGGGCGGTGAAGAAGCCGCCCCGGCAGAGGCTGGTGACGGACAGGCCGGAGTCGGACAGGAGCCGGGCCGTGGCCTCGACGCCGTACTCCTGGACCGGGGCGCGCCACAGGCCGACCTTGTCGATGCCCGCCTTCCCGCAGCCCTCGGCCAGCTCGGGCAGCGACCACTGCTTGATGGTCTCCTGGTTGAGGGAGAGCCGGGAGAGATCGTTACGGGTACCGGTCACCGGGAGCCTCCGTGCACCGTGAGCAGGGCGCGCATCCGGGACTCGGCGAGCTCCGGGTCGGGGAACAGGCCGAGGCGGTCGGCCAGTTCGTACGCCTTCGCCAGGTGCGGCAGGGAGCGGGCCGACTGGAGCCCGCCCACCATCGTGAAGTGCTCCTGGTGGCCGGCCAGCCAGGCGAGGAAGACCACGCCCGTCTTGTAGTAGCGGGTCGGCGCCCGGAAGAGGTGGCGGGACAACTCGACCGTGGGGTCGAGGAGTTCGCGGAAGCCCTTCGTGTCGCCCGTGTCCAGGACCCGTACGGCGTGCGCGGCCAGCGGGCCCAGTGGGTCGAAGATGCCGAGCAGGGCGTGACTGAAGCCGCGGTCGTCGCCGGCGATCAGCTCGGGGTAGTTGAAGTCGTCCCCGGTGTAGCAGCGCACCCCGCTCGGGAGACGGCGGCGGACATCGATCTCGCGCTCCGCGTCCAGGAGGGAGATCTTGATGCCGTCGACCTTGTCGGGGTGCTCCGCGATGACCTGGAGGAAGGTCTCGGTGGCCTGGTCGAGGTCGGCGGAGCCCCAGTAGCCGTCCAGAGCCGGGTCGAACATCGGGCCGAGCCAGTGCAGCACGACCGGTTCGGTGGCCTGGCGCAGGAGATGGGCGTACGTCTCCAGGTAGTCCTGCGGGCTCTTCGCCGCCGCGGCGAGCGCGCGGGAGGCCATCAGGATGGCCTGGGCCCCGCTCTCCTCGACGAGGGCCAGCTGCTCCTCGTACGCGGAACGCACCTCGGCGAGCGTGGCCGGGCCGGCGGGGAGCTGGTCCGTGCCGACGCCGCAGGCGATGCGGCCGCCGGCCGACTTGGCCTCGGCAGCCGAGCGGCGGATCAGCTCCGCGGCGCCGGCCCAGTCCAGGCCCATGCCGCGCTGGGCGGTGTCCATCGCCTCGGCGACGCCCAGGCCGTGCGACCAGAGGTGGCGGCGGAAGGCGAGGGTGGCGTCCCAGTCGACGACGGCCGGCGAGTCGGGGCTGACGTCGGCGTACGGGTCGGCGACGACATGGGCGGCGGAGAAGACCGTACGTGAGGTCAGGGGTGCGCCGCCGGGGGCGAGGCCGAGCGGGGTGGCGCGGGGCTCGTACGGGCCGTGCGGGAGGTGGATCGTCATGGGGTCAGCTCCGGTGCTCCCTGGGGGAGATAGGCGGTCACAGGGCGGGTTCCGGTTCTCCCCGCGGAAGGCGGGCGGTCACAGGGTCAGCTCCGGGACGTCGTAACGGCGGCCCTCAGCGGAGGACTTGAGGCCGAGCTCGGCGAGCTGCACGCCGCGGGCGCCGGCCATCAGGTCCCAGGTGTAGGGCTCGTCGAGGACGATGTGGCGGAGGAACAGCTCCCACTGGGCCTTGAAGCCGTTGTCGAAGACCGCGTTGTCCGGGACTTCCTGCCACTGGTCGCGGAAGGACTCGGTGACCGGGAGGTCGGGGTTCCACACCGGCTTGGGCGTGGCGGAGCGGTGCTGGACGCGGCAGTTGCGCAGGCCGGCGACGGCGGAGCCGTGCGTGCCGTCCACCTGGAACTCGACGAGTTCGTCGCGGTTGACGCGCACCGTCCAGGAGGAGTTGATCTGGGCGACCGCGCCGCCCTCCAGCTGGAAGATGCCGTACGCGGCGTCGTCCGCGGTCGCGGCGTACGGCTTGCCGTGTTCGTCCCAGCGCTCGGGGATGTGCGTCTGGACGTGCGCCTGGACGGTGGTGACCCGGCCGAACAGCTCGTGCAGCACGTACTCCCAGTGCGGGAACATGTCGACGACGATGCCGCCGCCGTCCTCGGCGCGGTAGTTCCAGGAGGGGCGCTGGGCCTCCTGCCAGTCGCCCTCGAAGACCCAGTAGCCGAACTCGCCGCGCACGGAGAGGATCTCGCCGAAGAAGCCGCCGTCGATGAGGCGCTTCAGCTTCAGCAGGCCCGGCAGGAAGATCTTGTCCTGGACGACGCCGTGCTTGATGCCGGCGTCCCGGGCGAGGCGGGCGAGGTCGAGGGCGCCCGCGACGTCGGTGGCGGTGGGCTTCTCGGTGTAGATGTGCTTGCCGGCCGCGATGGCCTTCTTGATCGCCTCGACACGGGCCGAGGTGACCTGCGCGTCGAAGTAGATGTCGATGGTGTCGTCGGCGAGGACCGCGTCGAGGTCGGTCGACCACTCGGTCAGGCCGTGCTGCTCGGCGAGCGCCTCCAGCGCGTGGGCGCGGCGGCCGACGAGGACCGGCTCGGGCCAGAGCACGTCGCCGTTACCGAGATCGAGGCCGCCCTGCTCCCGGATCGCGAGGACCGAGCGCACCAGGTGCTGCCGGTATCCCATGCGACCCGTGACGCCGTTCATGGCGATGCGCACTGTCCTGCGTGTCACGAAAGTTCCTCCATACAGCCGTAGCAAGCGCTTTCTATGCGGTATGACGCTAGCCTGCCGACAGCGGCCTGGACAAGAGGGGGCGCGCTGATTGGTCTGAGCCGGTCCCGGTGCCCTCCGGGTCCGGTGCCGGTCCCTCCCCCTCATCACTCTCGGAGGAATGCGATGACAGTCACCCTGGCGGACGTGGCGGCTCGCGCCCGGGTGTCCCCGGCCACCGTCTCCCGTGTGCTGAACGGCAACTACCCGGTGGCGGCGTCCACTCGGGAGCGGGTCCTGCGGGCGGTGGACGATCTGGACTACGTGCTCAACGGGCCGGCGAGCTCCCTCGCGGCGGCCACGTCCGACCTGATCGGGATCCTCGTCAACGACATCGCCGACCCGTTCTTCGGGATCATGGCGGGCGCGGCGCAGACGGAGATCGGCGGCCCGGGCGACGGTTCGGGCCGGGCGGGCGGCGAGAAGCTCGCGATCGTCTGCAACACCGGCGGTACCCCGGAACGCGAGCTCACCTACCTCACCCTGCTCCAGCGCCAGCGCGCCGCCGCGGTCGTCCTCACCGGCGGTGCGATCGAGGACCCGGCCCACCAGGCCGCCATGTCCGCGAAGCTGGCGAAGCTCGCGGACGCGGGGACCCGGGTGGTGCTGTGCGGGCGGCCCCCGCTGCCCGACAACGCCTCCGTGCTGGCCGCGCTGGCCTTCGACAACCGCGGTGGCGGCCGGCGCCTCACCGAGCACCTGCTCTCGCTGGGCCACCGCACCATCGGCTATGTCGCGGGCCCGGTCGAGCGGACCACGACCCGCCACAGGCTGGAGGGGCACCGCGACGCGATGAAGGCCGGAGGGCTCGTGGGCGACGAGGAGCGGCTGACCGTGCACGGCTCCTACGACCGGCGCTCCGGCTACGACGCCACGGTCGAACTCCTGCGCCGCGAACCGGAGATCACCGCCGTCGTGGCGGCGAACGACACGGTGGCCCTGGGCGCCGCGGCGGCGATCCGCGACCGCGGGCTGCGCATCCCCGAGGACATCTCGGTGGCGGGCTTCGACGACCTGCCGTTCTCGGTGGACGTGGTCCCGGCCCTGACGACCGTACGGCTGCCGCTCTTCGAGGCGGGCGCCCGGGCGGGCCGGCTGGCGACGGGCAAGGAGGCCCCGCCGCCCGGCGGCATCGCGACGATCGCGGCGGAGCTGATGGTGCGGGGCTCCACGGCCGCGCCCCGGGAGTGAGCCCGGCCGCGCGGACCGGCGTCACGAGATTCCCTCCCGGAAGCCCGGGTACGAGGGACGAGTGCCCAGAGCCGACGACGTACCCACAGCCCGGTGCGTACGGTGCTGGGGCACGTACCGACGGAAGGGACACGCACGTGAAGCTCGCTTTCTCCACCCTCGGGGTTCCGGGGCTGCCGATGACCGAGGTCGTCCGGCTGGCCGCCGAGCACGGCTACCAGGGGGTGGAACTGCGCGCCCACCCCGAGGAGCCGGTGCACCCGGGACTGTCGAAGCACGAACGGGGTGCGGTGGCCGATGAGTTCAAGCGGGGCGGGGTCGAGATCCTCACCGTGGCCGGTTATGTGCGGGCGGCCGCCGAGGGGGACGACCAGCCGGTGCTGGACGAGCTCGCCGGGTTGATCGAACTGGCCGGGGACCTGGGCGCGCCCCACGTCCGGGTGTTCCCCGGGGGCGGCGACCAGGACCCCGCCACCGCGGACGCGACCGCCGCGCGCCGCCTGGCAGCCGCCGCTCCGTACGCCGCCGACCTGGGCGTACGCGTCCTGCTGGAGACCCACGACTCGCACCGCGCGGGGGCCGACGCGGCCCGGATCGTCGGCACGGTGGGGCACGGGAGCATCGGCGCGCTGTGGGACGTCATGCACACATGGCTGGCGGGTGAGGAGCCGGTGGCGAGCCATGCCGTGCTGGCCCCGCACCTGGGATACGTACAGGTGAAGGACATCGCCTCGGCCGAGGACACCACTCCGGTGGCGCTGGGCGCGGGGGTGCTGCCGCTGCGGGCGTGCCTGGACACGCTGGACCCGGAGACCTGGGTCTGCTGGGAGTACGAGAAGCGGTGGTATCCGCAGGCCGCGGACCTGCCGGGGATGCTCGCCGCCGGGCGCGAACATCTGCTGCGGCTGGGCGCGCCGAAGGGCTAAGGGCTGTCCCGGCCGGAGCCGGCGTCCGGACCGGCTGGTACCCAGTGAGTCAGCGCCTGATGCGGACGCTGCCGGCGGGGGCAGCGCCGCTCACGTGGGGGGAGAGAGCTGCGCCCGCACCCACGCGGGATCGGGGTTGACGTGCGGCCGGCCCGCGACCACGACGGTCGGCACGGTCTCGTCACCGCCGTTGGCCGCCCGCACCGCCGCTGCCCCGGCCGGGTCGCGCCAGATGTCGACCCAGTGCAGCTGGTGGGCGCTGCGGCCCAACCGGAGCCGCATCCGCAGGCAGTACTTGCAGCCGGACCTCCAGTAGACGATCGGCCGGCCGTCGGCCGCGCTACGGCGCTGCGCCTCCGCCGCGCCGATCGGCCGGGGGAACGCCAGCGGCGAGTACAGCCCCGCGAGCAGGACGAACGTGAGCAGGAGCAGGGGAACGGCGGTGCCGGGGAACCCCCTGACCGCCCACGCGGTCGCGAGAAGCGAGCCGCAGACCAGGAACAGCATCGGCAGGATCCATGCGCGCGTCATGGTGACGCAGGCTATCGGTGGCACGTGAGAGGGAGGCGTGCGCCGGTGTCCATTTCCAGCTGGTGAGGAGCAGGGTCGCCGGCCACGGTGCTCGGCCGCTCCCGCTTCCTGGTGAAGCTGCCGGTGTCTCCCTCGGTGAGGATGCCGAGCCCGACCAGGCGTTTCGGCTCGGTGCGGGCGCCTTCGACGTGCTTAGGCAGCACTGCGTGGCCGAGGGCTTCCCGGGCCCGCAGCGGCCCGATCGCCCCGTCGAAGACGGCGAGGATGCGCGGGTGGTCCGGACGCTCGGGAAGTTCCGGCGGGGATGCGAACCGCCCTCTCAGAGCGGTACGGGGGCCGCCTCCGGAAGTTCCGGGGCTGCCGCCGGGGTCCGCCGCGCCCCGGCGAGCGAGGTCAGCGCCACCCCGCCCACCAGCAGCGCCGCCGCGCACCACCGCAGCGGGCTCACCGACTCGTCGAGCAGCAGGGCGGCGGACGACATCCCGAAGACCGGTACGAGCAGGGTGAACGGGGCCACGGACGAGGCCTGGTACCGGCTGAGCAGGAAGCCCCATGCCCCGAAGCCGAAGACCGTGACGACCCAGGCGACGTAGACGATGATCCCGGCGCCGCTCCAGTCGAGCCCGGCGAGCGCGTCCCGGTCGCGGTCCCAGCCCTCGAAGAGCAGGGAGAGCCCGAGCAGGGGCAGGACGGGCACGGTGGAGACCCACACCATGAAGTTGAGGGAGTCGGACGGGGCGGCCTTGCGGGTCAGGACGTTCGACACGCCCCAGCAGGCCGCCGCCGCTATCACCAGGACGAAGGCGAGCACCGGCCCGCTCGCGCCCTCGTCGACAGCCGCCACCCCGATGCCGGAGAGCGCCACGGCCATGCCCAGCAGCTTCAGCCTTCCGGGGCGTTCACCCAGCACGAGCGCGGCGAGGATCGCGGTGAAGACCGCCTGCACCTGGAGGACCAGGGAGGAGAGTCCGGCGCCCATCCCCCGGTCCATGCCGATGAAAAGCAGACCGAACTTGGCCACCCCCAGGGCCAGCCCCACCCCCACGATCCACTTCCACGCGACCTTCGGCCGGCCGACGAAGAACAGCGCGGGCAGCGCCGCGACCAGGAAGCGCAGGGCCGAGAAGAGCAGCGGCGGGAAGTGGTCGAGCCCGAGCTCGATGACGACGAAATTGACGCCCCAGAGGGCGGCCACGAGGACGGCCAGGGCGATGTGGAGGGGACGCATGCACCGAGGATCGCGCGCACGGACCATGTAGCACCAGCACGGATTTCTACATGGTGGAATGCAGTGTTGCTAACGAATCAACGGGACCATGGAGGCTCCGGTGCTCGATCTCGCCCGACTGCGCGCCCTGCACGCCATCTCCGTCCACGGTTCCGTCGCGCGGGCGGCGGCCGCGCTCGGCTACACCCCGTCGGCGGTCTCGCAGCAGATCACCAAGCTGGAACGGGAGACGCGGACGACCCTCCTTGAGCGTCGCGGCCGCGGTATCGCCCTGACGGAGGAGGCCGTCCATCTGGCGGCCACCGCCCAGGAGTTGCTGGCGATCGTGGAGCGTGCCGAGACCTCGCTGGAGGAGCGCCGGGGGCTGCCGACGGGGCGGCTGTCGATCGGCGCGTTCGCCTCGGCGGCGCGCGGGCTGCTGCCCGGTGTGCTGGCGGAGCTGGACCGCGAGCACCCGGCCCTGGACGTCCGGCTGACCGAGGTCGACCCGCACCTCTCGGTGGACCTGGTGGCCAAGGGTGTGATCGACCTGGCCGTCGCGCACGACTGGGACATCGCCCCGCTGCCCGCCCCGGAGGGCGTGGCGCAGGCGGTGATCGGCGACGACCGGTGCGATCTGCTCGTGCCGACGGGCCACCGGCTGGCGGGCCGGGACGGGGTGCGGCGCGAGGAGCTGGCGAGGGAGCGGTGGATCTGCCAGCCGCCGGGGACGGTCTGCCACGACTGGCTCGTACGGACGCTGCGCACGGCGGGCTACGAACCGGACATCCGCCACCAGGCCGAGGAGAACCACACCCAACTCGCCCTGCTCGCCGCCGGTCTCGGGGTCGCGATGATCCCCCGCCTGGGGCGTGGGCCGCTGCCGGACGAGGTGGTGGCGGTGCGGATCGATCCCGTACCGGTGCGGCGGCTGTACGCACTGTGGCGCACGGAGGCGGCGCGCCGCCCGGCGATCACGGCGGCGGTCTCGGCACTCCAGGCGCACGGGGCGGCGGCGGGGCTGGGGTGACGCCCGCTCAGATCGCTCCTGACTCCTTGAGCCGGCCAAGCACGGCCACGCTGCGCGGGTCGATGTCCGCGGAAAGGTCCAGGAACCGCTCGGCTTCCTCGGCGGCGAACCCGCGGAGCACGCACTGCTCCGCGAGCTCCACGGCCCAGGGAGCGAGGCCGACCCGCTCCACCCTCCCTGTGCAGAGCCAAGAGAACAGGGAGCCGGCGAGCCATGCCCCGATGCGCGTCGTCCACCGTTCGGCGAAGTCGCCGTCGGTCTCCATGCCCATGCGCGCGGCCTCTCGGCGTACTTCGGCCATGCGCTCCCGGGTGACGGTCCGAGGATGCGGCATGAGGTCCCGCAGCAGGATCCTCACGTCGACCCAGTCAGGCCTTTCCTCCGAATCCTCGCTCCCCGCGGACACCATCTCGGGCGGGGGCTCGGGCACAGCCAGCCGCCGGGGCGGAAGAAGCGCTACCAGAGCTGCGCGGACAGCGGCGGCGTTGTCCCGGTTCATCGCGATCCGCACCCCTGGGCCCTCGGTTCCCCAGGCATCGGCCAGACCGCGCACCTCCGGCGGCAGCAGGGGTGTCTCCCCCTCCTGGGGCTGTCGGCCCAGCGCCTGATTGCGCGGCCTGCGCAGCAGGATGAGCCACTCTCGGACAACCTGCCGGTCGGCGCGGTCCAGCGTGTCATCGACCACGAGTCGCAGCAGTGCCGCCTCACCGTGGGGTGCGCCCAGCCCGTACAGCAGGCGCACACCGGCGAACGCGTACAGGTTCATCCTCACCCAGCGCTCAGCCAGCGCGGCAGCCGCCTCGGGTGCCAGCAGCCCTGCCTCCTCCCGCCGCTTGTTCAGGGCTTCCAGCAGATGCTGCGCTTCGGACATCCGGCGTTCGCGCTCCCGCTCCCGCGCGAAGAGATGTTTCTGCTCCGGAGTGAGCGGAGGATGCGGTTCTGGGACCTCCGTGCTCCGGTACTGCTCCCACAGCTCGTCCGTCCAGCCGTCCGGTTTGACGCGCAGCACATGCTCTTCGGCCTCTGTGCGCCCGTACAGCTCCCACAGCTCGTCCGTCCATTCGGCCGACGGCGCCTCGTACGCGTCGAGCGCCGCCTTCAAGGCCTCGAGGTCCGACCGCTCACCCATGATTCCCCGCTTCCGCATCCGCGCCACCACCATCGCAGTCGCCGCCCCCACCGATCCGGCACACCTGGGCACCGGTCTTCCCCGTCAGCTCCTGGCCGATCCCCGTCGCCACCAGTACCCCGACGAGCGCCACGACCACCAGGACCAGGCCCAGGTACTCCATGGCCGTCTGACCCAGATCACGCCGCCACAGAATCATCCGCTCGATACAGAAGGCCCTTGCCGTCTCGCTCGCCCCAAGCGCCCCCCTCCAGCCCGGACCGGCTTCGGACCCAGGACGCGCTGAAAACGGTCCGCACCCTTGACCGGAAGTTATTTTCTGGATATCCGTGATCCTTGGAAGTTTCTTTCACCACCCCTCGTCACCCGAGTACGGCCGAAGGAGCTCACGTGCACGACCGCACCTCCAGACGCACCCTCCTCACCGCCACCGCGGCCACCGCTGTCGCGGCGGCTGCGGGCATGGCGGGCGCCCCCGGCGCCGTCGCCGCCCAGAAGTCCGTACGCAGCAGCCACCCCTCCGCCGCCACCACCCAACGGCTGAAGCGGCTCATCTCCCGGATGAGCCTGGAGGAGAAGGTCGGCCAGCTGTTCGTCATGCGGGTCTACGGGCACTCCGCGACCGAGCCCGACCAGGCGGACATCGACGCCAACCTCGCCGAGATCGGGGTGCGCACCGCCGCGGAGATGATCGCCAAGTACCACGTGGGCGGCATCATCTACTTCGCGTGGGCGCACAACACGCGGGACCCGCACCAGATCGCCGATCTCTCCAACGGCATCCAGCGGGCCGGGCTCGCCGGGCCGAACTCCGTGCCGCTCCTCATCTCCACCGACCAGGAGCACGGCATCGTCTGCCGGGTCGGCGAACCCGCCACGCTGATGCCGGGTGCGATGGCTCTGGGCGCGGGGGGCTCGCGGGCCGACGCGCGCCGGGCCGGGCAGATCGCCGGCGCCGAGCTGGCCGCGATCGGCATCCGGCAGAACTACGCACCCGACGCGGACGTCAACGTCAATCCGGCCAACCCGGTGATCGGCGTCCGCTCCTTCGGCTCCGACCCGCAGTCCGTCGCCGGGATGGTCGCGGCCCAGGTGAAGGGGTATCAGAGCGCCGGGATCGCCTCCACGGCCAAGCACTTCCCCGGCCACGGCGACACCAGCACCGACAGCCACACCGGTCTGCCGGTCATCGGCCACACCCGGGAGCAGTGGGCGGAGCTGGACGCGCCGCCGTTCAAGGCCGCCATCGCCGCGGGCATCGACTCGATCATGACGGCGCACATCGTGGTGCCCGCCCTCGACCCGGCCGAGGACCCGGCGACGCTGTCCAAGCCGATCCTCACCGGCATCCTGCGCGAGGAGCTCGGTTACGACGGGGTCGTGGTCACCGACTCGCTCGGCATGGAGGGCGTGCGGACGAAGTACGGCGACGAGCGGGTGCCGGTGCTGGCGTTGCAGGCGGGCGTCGACCAGCTGCTCAACCCGCCGAGCCTCGCGGTGTCCTGGAACGCGCTGCTGGCGGCCGTCAAGAGCGGTGAGGTCAGCGAGGCGCGCCTCGACGAATCGATCCTGCGCATCCTGCGGCTGAAGACGAAGCTGGGGCTGTTCGACGACCCGTTCGTCAGCCACCGGGGTGTGGACCGCATCGTCGGCACGCGGGCGCACCTCGCCGCCGCCGACCGGATCGCCGAGCACACCACCACGCTGCTGGCCAACGACGGCGCGCTGCTGCCGCTGTCGCGCCGCTCGCACAGGAACCTGCTGGTGGTGGGGGCCGATCCGGCCTCCCCGTCCGGTACGACGGGGCCGCCGACGACCACGCTGGCCCAGGCGTTCAACGAGCTGGGCCACTCGGCCACGGCCCTGTCCACCGGTACGGCTCCGACCCGGGCGGGCATCGACGCGGCGGTGGCGGCCGCACAGGGCAAGGACGCGGTGATCGTGGGGACGTACAACGTCTCGGCGACCAGTGCGCAGCGGACGCTGGTGAGCGAACTGGCGGCGACCGGAGTCCCGGTCATCACGATCGCGATCCGCAACCCGTACGACATCGCCCGGCTCGCCGGGACCGGTTACGCGGCGAGCCTGGCCTCGTACTCGTGGACCGACGTCGAACTGCGGGCGGCCGCCCGGGTGATCGCGGGCCGGGCGGAGCCGGAGGGCAGGCTCCCGGTGCCGGTGCAGCGCGCGGACGACCCCGCGCAGGTGCTGTACCCGGTGGGTTACGGGCTGACGTACTAGACGGTTCCCGCGCCGGCGGCGGCCCTGGCAGAGGGCGGCCGCCGGCGCGGGATTCCGCTACGGGCGCCTGGTGCCGAGGCGGTGCTCGGTCGTCAGGTCCTTCTTGTCGAGCCGCGCGTCGAACTTCGCGAGCGGCTTCGCCTTCGCCGGGTCCGCCTGGACGGCGGCCGGGGCGACGCCCGCCCAGCGCAGGATGGCGGCGGTGGCGGTGGCGTTCTCCGCCGGGGCGAGACCGGCCACGTTGGATCCGTGGTTGCCGCCGGGCACCGTGAAGACGTAGCTGTCACGGGCGCCCGCGCCGAGGCGGAACCGCTCGGCGCCCCACGGGTCGTTCTGCCCGTACACGTACAGCATGTGGCGGGCGTGGTGCTTCACCCAGGTGTCGACGTCGCGCATCGCCGAGGGCTGGAACGTCATCGGGATGGAGCTGGGCACGAAGTTGCGCGGCGGCTGGTAGCCGTAGCGGCTGAGCGCGCCGAGCCAGGGCTGCTTGATGTCGGGCGAGCCGAGCTGCGTGCCGGCCTGGTAGTAGTACGGCGTGTAGTTCGCCAGGCCCTGGTCCGCGTAGGCGGAGAAGCCCGAGATCGAGTCGATCGAGTCCCAGATCGCCTGGTCCGGAGCGGTCGCGGCGTCGGCCGGGATGGTGTCGCAGTCGGCGAGCAGGCTGTACTGCCAGAACGCCCAGACGTAGTCCATGACCACGGCCTCGTAGGCCTTGTCCAGGGTGCCGACGGTGGTGAAGGTGTAGCCGTTGTCGGCGGCGTACTGCTCGTACTTCTTCTCCAGGGGCTCCCGGCGGACCAGTGCCTCGCGCTGCACGCCCTCCAGCCGGTCGCGGCACTCCTTGGTGCCGACGCCGGCGAAGAACCGGTCGTACGCCGAGTCCTCCTTGTTGACCACGTCGTTGGGCGCGACGTAGGCGACGACGCCGTCCATGTCGTTCGGGTAGAAGCGCTCGAAGTACGTGGCGGTCATGCCGCCCTTGGAACCGCCGGTGGTCAGCCAGTTCTTGGAGTAGATCTGCTTCAGCGCGGTGAAGACCCGGTGCTGGTCACTGGCGGCCTGCCAGATGTCGAGCTTGGACCAGTCGGCGGGCGACGGGCGGGACGGGGTGAAGAACCGGTACTCCAGCGAGACCTGGTTGCCGTCGATGATGCGGGTCGGCTCCGAGCGGCTGGGGTTGGTGGAGACGTTGTAGCCGCTGGTGAAGAAGACCGTGGGGCGTGAGGTGTCCTTGTGCAGCAGGGTGATGCGCTGCTGGAAGGTGCCCTTGGACGGGTGCCGGTGGTCCACCGGCTGGGTGTAGTTGAGGACGAAGTAGCGGTATCCCGCGTACGGCTTCTCCTGGATGAGACTCATGCCCGGGATGGCCAGGATGCGGTCCTTGATGTCCGTGCTCGTCCCGCTGTCGCTGACGGCGGAACGGAACGCGGCCGGTTCTGCGGCGGTGGCCGCCCCGGCCGAAGCGCCCGTCGCACTCACCGTGCCGATGAGCACGGCGAGCGACAGGAAGCCTCTGAGCGCCTTACGCATACACACCCTCCCCTGGATTCACTTCAGACGTCGTGAACCTAGCGGGGCGATACCCGTACCACCAGACCCTGTTGCCCAGGCGTGCGCTCGCGTCACCCGGTCAGCACAGGATCCAGCCCGTGGTCGCGGTCTTCCCGGCGATCGTGCCCGAGGCCCGCACGCAGCGGTTGAGCGCGTGGACGGTCACCGGTCCGGCCTGCCGGGTGAAGGAGCCGCTGTCGACGACGGGACGGCCGCCGCGGGGCTGGATCTGTACGGACATCCTGCGCCGCTTGCCGGGCTTGGCGGCGACGACGGTGGCACAGGCATAGGCGCGGGTGCGGTAGACGCGCAGCTCCCCGCCCGAGAACGGGACCGTCTTCGCGGGACGTCCGGCGCACACCGAGGCGGCGCCGGCGCTGCTCGCCTCCACGCCGCCGACGACGAGCCCGAGGGCGGTCGTCAGAGCCAGGGCGAGCAGGCGGAACCCGAGCCCGCGCCGTGTACGCCCACCGTCTCTTTCGGTTCCTCTGGTCACCAGCAGCCCCATCGCCTCATCGAACGCACGTGTCCCTGTCCGACACCTGTACGCGTACACGCGTATCTGCGTACGACGCGCGGAGGCCGTCCGGAGGTTCCACCCGGCGCGGCATCCGCGCGTGAGTGCGCGAGACCGGCTCACACCCCCGCCGGCTCGTCCTCCCCTATGAAGGTGCGCCACAGCACGGCGTAGTGCCCGTCCCGGGCGAGGAGTTCCTCGTGGGTGCCGTCCTCGACGACGCGGCCGTGGTCCATCACCACGACCCGGTCCGCGCGGGCGGCGGTGGTGAGGCGGTGGGCGACGACGAGGGTGGTGCGCCGGCCGGCGATGCGGTCGGTCGCCTGGTTGACCAGGGCCTCGCTGGCGAGGTCCAGGGACGCGGTGGCCTCGTCGAGCAGCAGGATGTCCGGGTCGACGAGCTCCGCGCGGGCGAGCGCGATCAGCTGGCGCTGGCCGGCCGAGAGGTTGCGGCCCCGTTCGGCGACCTCGTGGAGGTAGCCGCCGTCCAGGGTGGCGATCATGTCGTGCGCGCCGACCGCCCGGGCCGCGGCCTCCACCTCGGCGTCGGTGGCCTCCGGCCGCCCGTACGCGATGGCGTCCCGCACCGTGCCCGCGAAGAGGTACGCCTCCTGCGGCACGACTCCGAGCCGGTGCCGGTACGCGGTCATGTCCAGCTCCCGCAGGTCGGTGCCGTCCGCCGTGACCCGGCCGCCCGTCGGGTCGTAGAAGCGGGCGACGAGCTTGACGAGGGTGGACTTGCCCGCGCCGGTCTCGCCGACGAACGCGACCGTCTGCCCGGCCGGGATGCGCAGATCGATGCCGGTGAGTGCCGCCTCCTCGTCTCCGTACGCGAAGGACACGTCCTCGAAGGCGATGTCGCCGCGCAGCGACGGCACGTCCAGCGGCTGGTCCCCGTCGGCGGTGGACGTCGGCTCCTGGAGGAGTTCCTGGATGCGGCCGAGGGAGACCGTGGCCTGCTGGTAGCCGTCGAAGACCTGGGAGAGCTGCTGCACGGGTGCGAAGAACAGGTCGATGTAGAGCAGGTAGGCGACCAGCGCGCCCGTCGTGAGCGTGCCGTTGTCGACGCGGCCCGCGCCGACGATCAGTACGGCCGCCGCGGCCACCGACGACAGCAGCTGCACGAAGGGGAAGTACACCGAGATCAGCCACTGACCGCGGACCCGGGCCTGGCGGTAGTGGTCGCTGCGCGCGGCGAACCGGTCGGCGCCGTCGCGCTCGCGGCGGAAGGCCTGCACGATGCGGAGGCCGGAGACGGACTCCTGGAGGTCGGCGTTGACGACGCTGATGCGTTCACGGGCCAGCTCGTACGCCTTGACGCTCTTGCGGCGGAAGAAGAACGTGCCGAGGACCAGCACCGGCAGCGTCGCGAAGACGACCAGGGCCAGTTCCACGTCGAGGACCAGCAGCGCGACCATGATGCCGAAGAAGGTGACGACGGAGACGAAGGCCGTGACCAGTCCGGTCTGGAGGAACGTGGACAGGGCGTCCACGTCCGTCGTCATCCGGGTCATGATCCGGCCGGTCAGTTCGCGCTCGTAGTAGTCCAGGCCGAGGCGCTGGAGCTGGGCGAAGATCTTCAGCCGCAGGGAGTAGAGCACCCGCTCGCCGGTGCGGCCCGTCATCCGCGTCTCGCCCGTCTGGGCCGCCCACTGCACGAGGACGACGACGAGGCCGAACGCGGAGGCCGCCCAGACGGCGCCGAGCGCCATCTGGGTGACGCCGTCGTCGATGCCGTTCCTGATCAGTACGGGCAGCAGGAGGCCCGACCCGGCGTCCACGGCCACCAGCGCCAGGCTGACCAGGAGCGGCAGTCCGAAGCCGCGCAGCAGCCGGCGGAGCCCGTAGGACTCCTCGGCGTGCACGGCGCGGGCCTCGTCGATGTCCGGGGTGTCGGTCGCCGGGGGCAGCGCCTCGACCTGGGCGAGGAGCTCGGGGGTCGCGGGGGTGCCGGCCGCGTCGGTCTCGCGCGCCTCCTCCTTGCGGACCCACAGCTCGGGCGTGATGCCGCGCTCGGCGTCGAACTCGGCGTCGAGCTCCTCCTGGAGCGCGCGGTCGTCGGCGGGGCCGGCGGCGGCCGCCCTGGCCAGGTGGCCGGGCGAGGTGCCGCCCAGCTCGTCCGGGTCGGTGAGCAGGCGCCGGTAGAGGGCTGAGCGGCGCTCCAGCTCCTCGTGGGTGCCGATGTCGGCGAGCCGGCCGTTGTCCAGGACGGCGATCCGGTCGGCGAGGCCCAGGGTGGAGCGGCGGTGGGCGATGAGCAGGGTCGTGCGGCCGGCCATGACGTGGCGCAGAGCGTCGTGGATCTCGTGCTCGACGCGGGCGTCGACGGCGGAGGTGGCGTCGTCGAGGAGGAGCAGCCGGGGGTCGGTGAGGATGGCGCGTGCGAGGGCGACGCGCTGGCGCTGGCCGCCGGAGAGGGTGAGGCCGTGCTCGCCGACCGTGGTGTCGTAGCCGTCGGGCAGTGCGGCGATGAAGCGGTCGGCCTGGGCGGAGCGGGCGGCCTGTTCGATCTGTGCGTCGGTCGCGTCGGGGAGGCCGTAGGCGATGTTGGCGCGGATGGTGTCGGAGAACAGGAAGCTGTCCTCCGGCACGAGTCCGATGGCGGCCCGCATCGAGTCGAGGGTCAGTTCGCGCACGTCGTGGCCGCCGACGAGGACGGCGCCGTGCGTCACGTCGTAGAACCGGGGCAGCAGCAGCGAGACGGTGGACTTCCCGCTGCCGGACGCGCCGACGACGGCGACGGTCTCACCCGGTTCGATGGTGAGCGAGAAGCCGTCGAGGACGGGGCGGTCCCGGGCTCCGCTTCCAGGGTCTCCGTCGACGGCGGAGGCGGAGCGCAGCGGAGCATAGCCGAAGCGCACGTTCTCGAACTCGACGCGGGCGGGGGCGTCGGCGGGAAGCTCCTTGGCGCCGTCCTGGAGGGACGGTTCGGTGTCGATCAGTTCCAGTACGCGTTCCACACCCGCGCGGGCCTGCTGGCCGACGGTGAGGACCATGGCGAGCATCCGGACCGGGCCGACGAGCTGGGCGAGGTAGGTGGAGAACGCGACGAAGGTGCCGAGCGTGATCTCGCCGCGGGTGGCGAGCCAGCCGCCGAGGGCGAGCATCGCGACCTGGCCGAGGGCGGGGACGGCCTGGAGCGCGGGGGTGTAGCGGGAGTTCAGCCGGATGGTGCGCAGCCGCCCGGCGAAGAGCCTGCGCCCGACCTCGCGCAGTTTGCCGGTCTCCTGGTCCTCCTGCCCGAAGCCCTTGACGACGCGGACGCCGGAGACGGCCCCGTCGACCACTCCGGCGACGGCCGCGGCCTGCGACTGGGCGTACCAGGTGGCGGGGAAGAGGCGGGTGCGGGAACGGCGGGCGATGAACCAGAGCGCGGGTGCGACGGCGACGGCGACGAGGGTCAGCAGCGGCGAGAGCCACGCCATGATCACCAGGGAGATGAGGAAGAGCAGGACGTTCCCGATGGTCATCGGGAGCATGAAGAGCAGGCCCTGGATCAGCTGGAGGTCGCTGGTGGCGCGGCCGACGACCTGTCCGGTGGAGAGTTCGTCCTGGCGTCTGCCGTCGAGCCGGGTGATCGTCCCGTAGATCTCGGTCCGCAGGTCGTGCTGGACGTCGAGGGCGAGCCGGCCGCCGTAGTAGCGGCGGATGTAGGTGGAGACGTAGACGAGGACGGCCGCCAGGATCAGCAGGCTCGTCCAGACGGCGAGGGACCGGGTGTGGTCGACGACCACATCGTCGATGATCACCTTGGTGACCAGCGGGACCAGGGCCATCACGCCCATTCCGGCGAGCGACGAACCGAGCGCCAGCAGCACGTTGCGCCGGTAGCGCCAGGCGTAACCGCACAGCCTCCGCGCCCAGCCGTGCGGCCGCCCGCCGCTCCTCTGCTCCCCTGCGTCCGACACGCGGTGCCTCCCGATCGTCCTGCTCTACCGGAAGGCACCAACGCGGTGGGCTGCGGATTTCATCCCGCCGCAACATATACGGGACCTTGGTCGTAGGTCCCGGGACGCCCCTCTAGCGCGGGGCCACGGTGAGCATCCGGCCGGCCGGTGCCTCCGGGACCGGCGGGATCGCCTCCTGGAGGAGGGGGGCCGGGGCGGGGAGCTCTGCCCGGTGCATGGTGCGGGCGGACATCCCGTGCATGACGCGCGGTTTCTCCGGGGGCAGGTTCAGGTCCGCGTGCACGACCCGGGCGACGGCCTGGATGGTGTTGACGCCGTCCGTCATCGTGGTGTTGTCCTGGGTGAGCACGGTGAGCACGTAGTCGTGGCCCTTGCCCGTGAAGGCGCCGATGCTGTGGACCCGCCAGCCGTGGGTGGCGCGCTGCAGCCAGCCGTTCTTGACCTGCACGGTGACCGAGGCCGGGGCCCCGGCGGGCGTGCCCCAGCGCTGCCCGGAGACGACCTTGCGCATCAGCCCGAGCTCGTAGGAGCGGGCGCTGTCGGTGAGCACGGAGTTCTTCGCGGTGAGCAGTGTCAGCAGCCGCTGCTCGTCCTGGGCGGTGATCTGCGTCAGGCCCCAGTACCCGTCGGAGCCGGGCACGGTGTGCGTCATCCCGGCCGCCTTGAGGAAGCCGTTGACCTTGGTGACCCCGAGCTGCTTCCACAGGGCGCTGGTCGCGTTGTTGTCGGACTTGGTGATCATCGCGGTGCTGAGGTCGATCTCGCGCTGGGTGAGGTGGCGGCTCCGCTTGGCGTTGTCCCAGAGCAGCGTGGCCAGCACGGTCGCCTTCACGACGCTGGCGGAGTCGTACCTCGATGTCGCCCGGAGTGTGCACGTGGTCTTCGTGGTCCGGTCGTACAGCGCCACCGCGGTGGTCGACCTGCGCCCCTTGAGCGCGGCGGTGATGTCCTTCGACAGCTTGGCGGCGAGTCCGGCCCTGCCGGAGGTGCAGCTCGCCGTCGGCGTGGCGGCCGCGGCGGGTGTCGCCGCGAGCGTCACGGGTGCGAGCACGCCGACGGCGAGCGCGGCACAGAACGCGCCGCGGACGCGCCGGGATATGTGGGGTGTCGTCATGTGTATGGGTTTCCGTCCCCTGGGTCTCGTGGGCGCGCCCCCCGGCGCGCCCACTGAGTTGACTCGTGACGGGGCGGAAAGTTGTACGGGGCAGGCGTACGGGGCTCGGTGCGGGGCGGCGGTACGGGCACGCGCCCACGCGCCGGCCGTCCGGCGTTCACCGTCCGGCCGGACCGGGAGCACGCGCAGGTGAAGGCGCTGGAGGCCGCGCCGCGCTGAGACAGGGCCGTGCCCGGGCCTTCGGGGCCCCGGGCACGGGGGCGTCCTACAGGTGCGTCGGCTCGAACATCCGCAGGACCGCCGGGAGTACGACGACGGAGGGGCCGGGCTCGGCGAGGGACCGGGCCAGGTCGTCGGCGAGCGTCCGGGGGCTCGTACGGACCGCGGGGACGCCGAAGGACTCGGCGAGGGCGACGAAGTCGGGGCGGGACAGTTCCGTGGCGTCGCCGCTATCGCCGAAGGCGTCGTTCATGTACGTGCGGAGGATGCCGTAGCCGCCGTCGTCGACGATCAGCCAGGTGACCGGGAGGTTGTACTGCCGGGCGGTGGCGAGTTCCGCGAGGGAGTACATCGCGCCGCCGTCGCCCGAGACCGCGAGGACGGGTTTCGTCGGGTCGGCGGCGGCCGCGCCGAGGGCCGCCGGGAAGGCGTACCCCAGGCCGCCGGCCCCCTGGGCGGAGTGCATGGTGTTGGGGCGGCGGGCGTCGAACGCGGCCCAGGCCCAGTAGGCGAGGATCGTCATGTCCCAGAAGCTGGGCGCCGAGTCGGGCAGGGCCGTCCTGACCGCGGCGACGAGGTCCTGTTCCAGGGTGAGTTCCTGGGCGGCGATCCGGTCCCGTACCCGGCCGAGCACCGTGGCGACGCGGGCGGCGGCGTCCGGGTCCCGGCGCGGGGCGACCGCTTCGAGGAGGTCGGACAGGGCATCGCGGGCGTCGGCGTGGATGCCGAGGGCCGGGTGGTTGGCCTCCAGCTTCCCGGCGTCGGCCTCGATCTGCACGACGCGGCCGCGGGGCGCGAACGTGTAGTAGTTCGAGGAGAGTTCACCGAGGCCGGAGCCGACGACGAGCAGGACGTCGGCGTCCTCCAGGAAGTCCGTCGTGTGCCGGTCCTCGATCCAGGACTGGAGGGAGAGCGGGTGCTCCCACGGGAAGGCGCCCTTCCCGCCGTACGTGGTGACGACCGGTGCGGCGGTCTTCTCGGCGAGCGCGCGCAGCTTGCCGGACGCGTCGGACCGTACGACCCCGCCGCCCGCGATGATCGCCGGCCGTTCCGCGTGCGACAGCAGATGGGCGGCGACGGCGATCAGCTCGGGGCGGGCGTGCACCTCGCGCGGGGTGGCGTCCATCGCCGTGACGACGGGCAGGGTCGTGGGGGCGCCGAGCACGTCCTGCGGGATCTCGATCCACACCGGGCCGTGCGGGGCCGTGAGCGCGGACTCCCAGGCGGCGGCGATCGCGGACGGGATCTGCGAGGCGGTACGGACGGTGTGCACCGACTTCACGATGTCGCGGAACGACGCCTGCTGGTCGCGGAGTTCGTGCAGATAGCCGTGGCGTCCGCCGCCCAGCCCGGCGGCCGGGACCTGGCTGGAGATCGCCAGCACGGGCGCGGAGGCCGAGGCCGCCTCCTGGAGCGCGGCGAGCGAGGTGAGCGCGCCGGGCCCCGTGGACAGGAGCAGCGGGGCGACCTCGCCGGTGATGCGCCCGTAGGCGTCGGCGGCGAAGCCCGCGTTGTTCTCGACGCGCAGGCCGACGTACGTGAGGGAGGAGCGGCGCAGCGCGTCGAAGATGCCCAGGGCGTGCTGCCCGGGCAGCCCGAAGACGGTGGTCGCGCCGAGGCCCTGGAGGGTCTCGATGACGAGGTCGCCGCCGATGCGCCCGGGCGGGGGGTCCAGGGCCGCGGCGATCTGCGCGGGGGTGAGCTCGGGCCGGTCGTCGTGGTGGTCGTGGCTCACTTCTGCCGGGCCTCCGCGGTCCCGCTCGGGCCTTCCGCACTCCGGTTCCGGGCCTCCGCGATCTGGCGGGTCATGATCGTCGTCAGTTCGTACGCGGTGTGGGAGGCGGCGACGGAGGTGATCTCTGCGTGGTCGTACGCGGGGGCGACCTCGACCAGGTCGGCGGAGACCAGGTGGCAGGAGGACAGGCCGCGCACGATCTCCAGCAGTTCGCGGGAGGTGAGGCCGCCGGCCTCGGGCGTGCCGGTGCCGGGCGCGTGCGCCGGGTCCAGGACGTCGATGTCGATGGAGATGTAGAGCGGGCGGTCGCCGATGCGCTGCCGGAGCTGGTCGGTGATCTCGTCGACGCCGCGCCGCATGACGTCGGCGGAGGTGACGATGCCGAAGCCCATCTTGGCGTCGTCGGTGAGGTCCTGCTTGCCGTACAGCGGGCCGCGGGTGCCGACGTGGGAGAGCGCGGACGTGTCGAGGATGCCCTCCTCGACGGCCCGGCGGAACGGGGTGCCGTGGGTGTACGCGGCGCCGAAGTAGGTGTCCCAGGTGTCGAGGTGGGCGTCGAAGTGGAGCAGCGCGACGGGCCCGTGCTTCTTGGCGACGGAACGCAGCAGCGGCAGTGCGATGGTGTGGTCGCCGCCGAGGGTCATCAGGCGGGCGCCGGTGCCGAGGAGGTCGTCGGCCGCGGCCTCGATCGTCTCGACGGCCTCGTTGATGTGGAAGGGGTTGGCCGCGATGTCCCCGGCGTCGGCGACCTGCGCGAGGGCGAACGGCGAGGCGTCCTGCGCCGGGTTGTACGGGCGGAGCAGCCGCGAGGCCTCCCGGATCGCGTTGCCGCCGAAGCGGGCGCCGGGCCGGTAGGAGACACCCGAGTCGAAGGGCACCCCGACGACGGCGACGTCCGTGGTGCCGACCTCGTCGAGGCGGGGCAGCCGGGCGAACGTCGCGGGTCCGGCGTACCGCGGGACGCGGGACGAGTCGACGGGGCCGCGCGGCGTTTCGTTGCTGCTCATGGGGCGGGTGGCCTTTCCTCGGTGCCTTCGGTTCTTCTGGTCCGCGGCTGACGCGCTGCTGCTTCGAGTGTGCCGGATCCGGGCCGGATCCCCCGAAACCGTGCCGGACCCCCGGCACTCCCGTGCCGGAGCCCCCTGCGGGGTACGCGACCAGGCGTGCGGGTCCGTGGACGACGCTAGGCGGCGGGGAGACGAGCCTGAAGTGTATGTTTCCTCCACACCCGGCTCATCGAACGGACGAAACATCCATGCCCGGCCTCGACTCCCCCGCGGGACCGCCCACCCCGCCCGTACCGCTGGCCGGGCTGCTGGCCCTGGAGGAGCTCGGGCTCCGCCTGATCGCGGGGCCCGCCGACGCCGAGGTGCTGTGGGTGCACACCTCGGAGATGGCGGACCCGTACCCGTATCTGCTCGGCGGTGAGCTGCTGCTGAGTGCCGGGGTGCTGCTCACGGACCCGGACACGTATGTGGCCCGGCTCGTGGAGGCGGAGGCGGCGGCGCTCGGTTTCGGGGTGCGGCCGGTGCACGACACGGTGCCTCCCGCCCTGGTCGCGGCGTGCGAGCGGTACGGGCTGCCGCTGGTGGAGGTTCCGCCGGGGACCCCGTTCACCGCGATCGCGCGGGCCGTGTGGGGGCTGATGGCCGCGGCGCGCCACCGTGAGCTGCGCCGGGTCACCCGGGCCCAGCAGGCCCTGGCCACGGCGGCCGCCCGGCCGGACCCGATCCCGGCGGTGCTCCACCAGCTGGCGGTCCGGCTGCCCGGCCGGGCGGCCCTGCTGACGGCCGACGGCGAGGAGCTGCACGCGGCGGGCCGGCCCCCGGCCCCGGAGGTGCGGGCGGCCCTGACGCGGCTCGCCGGCGTCCTCGCCCCGGCCGGCCGGCCCGGGCCCGCGTCGGCCACCGACACGGTGGGCGGGTGCCGGCTGTCGGCGTACGCGCTGGGCGGCGGGCAGGGGCTCGCCCTGACCCTGGCCACGGACCACCGCGAGCCGGGCGACCACACCGTCGTCGGGATCGCGGTCGTCCTGCTCTCCCTGCTGGCCGCCCCGCACCAGGGAGCCGACGCGGCGGACCGCTCGGCGGCGCTGGTCCGGCTGCTGCTCGGCGCGGACCCGGCGGACGTCGCACCGCTGCTGCACGGCGACGGGCCGTGGACGGTGGTGCACGCCCGGCGCAGCGACGGCACGGCGCCGGACCCGCTCACGGCCGGCGCGCTCGGTGCCGCCCTGGGCTCGGCACTCGTGGACGCGGGCCGGGACGCCGAGGCGGTACGGGTCCTGGTCCCGGGCGCCGGCCGGATCACCCCGCAGCCGGGCTGGACGCTCGGTGCCTCGGCCCCCGGCCCGGCCGACGCCCTGGGGGACGCGGACACCCGGGCCGCCCGCGCACTCGGCCGGGCGACGGCGACCCGCGCCCCGCTGGTCGCGGACACCCCGGTCACCGGCCTCGCCGCCCTGCTCCCGCCCGGCCCGGCAGCCGACCGCGCCCGCACCCTCCTCGCCCCGCTCACCGAGCCCCTCGCCGAGACCCTGCGCTGCTGGCTCTCCCTGCACGGCAGCTGGGACCGTACGGCGGTGGCCCTGTCCGTCCACCGCAACACCGTCCGCCAGCGCATCGCGCGGTGCGGGGCGCTGCTGGGCACGGACCTGGACGACATGGACGTACGTACGGAGTTGTGGCTCGCCCTGCGGCAGGAGTGATCCCGGAAGCGCTCGCGGATCACCGCTGTTTCCGCGGATCCCTCCAGCACGGCGGTCCGCCGGCTCCGCTGCTCGGCACCTGCGCCCGCCCGGCGCTGCCGGCGCTGAGGGGGGACGGGGGTACGGCGGTTGCACGGTCCAGGGGGTCAGGGAGCGGGCGATGCGGGGGCGTCCCGGGCGACTCGGCCGTGTGAAGGCGGGGACCCCCGCCGCGTGACCGGCGGTGCGGATGCGGCGGCCGGCATCGGGCGACCCCGCCGGCCGCCCTTGCCTTGGAGTGCGGTTCAACACCTACCGTGCGCCACATGACCACACCTCAGCACACGATCGGATCGGGCTTCGGCGCCCGCAGCACGGTGGACGACGTCTTGAGCGGGATCGATCTCTCCGGCAGCACCGCGATCGTCACCGGCGGCTACTCCGGGCTCGGCCTGGAGACGACCCGGGCCCTGGCGGCCGCCGGGGCGCGGGTCGTCGTGCCCGCCCGGCGACGGGCGGTCGCCCAGGAGGCCGTCGAGGGGATCGACGGCGTGGAGACCGACGACCTCGATCTGTCCGACCTCGACAGCGTCCGCGGTTTCGCCGAGCGGTTCCTGGCCTCGGGCCGCGACCTCGACATCGTGATCAACAACGCCGGAATCATGGCCTGCCCCGAGACGCGGGTCGGTCCGGGGTGGGAGGCGCAGTTCGCCGTCAACCATCTCGGCCACTTCGCCCTCGTCAACCGTCTCTGGCCGGCGATCGCCCGGGGTGGCGCGCGGGTGGTCGCCGTGTCCTCCGGCGCGCACGGCATGGGCGTCCGCTGGGACGACCCGCACTTCGAGCGCGGCTACGACCGATGGGCGGCGTACGGGCAGGCCAAGGCGGCGAACGTGCTGTTCGCCGTGCACCTCGACGCACTCGGCCGGGACGCCGGAGTACGGGCGTTCGCCGTGCACCCGGGCAGCATCCTCACTCCGCTGCAACGGCACCTGGCGAAGGCGGAGATGGTCGACGCGGGCTGGATCGACGAGAACGGGACCCCGGCCGATCCCACGTTCAAGACGCCCCGGCAGGGCGCGGCGACGCAGGTCTGGGCCGCGACCTCCCCCCGGCTGGCGGGCATGGGCGGCGTGTACTGCGAGGACTGCGACATCGCCGAGCCGGCCGCCGACGGCACGGAGGGCGGCGTGCACGCCCACGCGACCGACCCGGAGCAGGCCGCCCGGCTGTGGGCGCTGTCGGCCGGGCTCACGGGCGTCGACGCCTTCGCGGCGGCCCGCTGACAGCGCCCGGTGACGGCCGCCCCGTCACTCCCCCCGCGACGGCGCCTCCCGCATCAGCCAGGCCGCCAGGAAGATCACGGCCCCGAGCAGCGCGGCCCCCGCCAGTACGCCGTGGAGGCCCTCGGTGACCGCTGTCCGTACCGCCTCCCGGACCCCCTCCGGCATGCCGCGGACCGCCTCGGGCGTCCAGGCCGTGCCCCCGTCCGGCATGCCGGACGAGTGGAGACGGCTCGTGTAGACGGCCCCGAGCACCGCGATGCCGAGGGAGCCGCCGACCGTACGGACGAGGGTGGTGGTTCCCGTCGCGGCGCCCATGTCGCGGGGCGTCGCGCTGTTGATGGTGACCAGCAGCGTGCTCTGCATCAGCAGGCCCATGCCCGTGCCCAGGACGAGGGTCAGGGCGGAGGTCACCGCCGTGGGGGTGCCGGGGGTCACCGTCAGCAGCAGGACGAGCGCGCCCACGGCCGTCAGCGCGCCGCCGATGACCGGGTAGGGGCGGGAGCGGCCGCCGCCCGCGAGGAGCTTGCCGGCCAGGAGTTGGGCGCCGGACATCCCCGCCATCAGCGGGAGCAGCAGCATGCCGCCGGCCGTGGAGGACGCGCCTCGTACGAACTGCATGTACTGCGGCAGGTAGGTGGACGCCCCGAGCATCGCGGCGCCCGCCAGGAAGGTGAGGACCTGGGCGAGCGTGAAGTTGCGGTCGGCGAACAGGCGGGGCGGGATGACCGGTTCGGCGGCCCGACGTTCGACTCGGGCGAACCAGGCCAGGGCCAGGGCGCCCGTCGCCCCGAGTCCGATGATCTGCGGGGAGGACCAGGCGTACCGCGTGCCGCCCCAGCTGCCCACCAGGGTGAGGGCCAGGATCGCGGCGCAGAGGAGACCGGCCCCCGCGTAGTCGATCCGCGCCTTGATCCTCTCGGTGTGCAGGCGCAGGCGAAAACCGGTGACGAGCAGGGCGAGCGCGCCGATGGGGACGTTGACGTAGAAGACCCAGCGCCAGTTCAGCTGGTCGGTGAGGAAGCCGCCGAGCAGGGGTCCGCCGACGAGCGCGACCGGCATCATGGCCCCGATCATCGCCTGCGAGCGGCCCGCCCGAGAGGGCGGGAGCATGACGCCGATGAGGGAGATGGCGCCGACCATGAGGCCGCCCGCGCCGAGGCCCTGGACGGCGCGGAAGGCGATGAGCTGCCCCATGTCCCGGGCGAGCCCGGAGAGTACGGATCCGGCGAGGAACACCGAGATCGACCACATGAAGCAGCCCTTGCGCCCGTACAGATCGCCGAGCTTGCCCCAGAGGGGGGTGGAGAGGGAGGCGGTGAGCAGGTAGGCGGTCACCACCCAGGACAGGTGGTCGAGGCCGCCCAGGTCGCCGACGATCGTGGGCAGGGCGGTGCCGACGATCGTGCCGTCGAGCAGGCCGAGCATCAGGCCGAGGAGAAGGCCGAACAGGACGAGCTTCGACGGGCCGCCGCTCTCCTCGGCGGGTGGCGGGGCGGCCTCGGGCCGCGGCCGCCCGGGCGTGTCCTTCGTGTACTGGCTCATGGCTGCCGCCCTCGCGTCTCAGGCGGCGTACGGAGCGGAGGCCCTGGCGTCCCGCAGCGCGTGCCCCCACCAGGCGAGCTGGTCCAGCAGCGCCTTGGCGGCCGTGTCGGCCTGGGGGTCGTCCACGGCGCCGTCCTCGCCGAACCGGCCGTAGGCGTTGTGGAAGCTGACGGTGTTGCGGATGGTCGTGGCGTTCAGTTCGGCCATCACGACCCGGAGCTGCTCCACGGCGCGCAGCCCGCCGGAGAGGCCGCCGTAGGAGACGAAGGCGATCGGCTTGGCGTGCCACTGCTCGTTGTGCCAGTCGATGGCGTTCTTCAGCGACGCGGGAAAGCTGTGGTTGTACTCCGGCGTGACGAAGACGAACGCGTCGGCGGCCGCGAGGCGCGGCGAGACCAGGGCGAGGGCCTCCTCGGTGCCCGGCGCGGGCGGCTGCCCGAACGCGGGCATGACCGTGGGCAGCGGGGTCTCGGCGAGGTCGACGACATCCGTCGCCATGTCGTCGCGCTGGGACAGGCGCCCGCGCAGCCACTGGGTGACGACGGGCGCGAACCGGCCCTCGCGGGTGCTGCCGACGAGGACGGCGACGCGGAGCTGCGGGCGGGTGCTGGGCATGGGTTCCCCCGGGAGGCGGTAGATGTGTACAACGTATTTCTGTGCGTACAACGTATCCATGAGTGTGTACGTTGTCCACTGCCCGATACGTTGTACGCTGACCGTCCGTCGAGAGGAGTCCGCCCGTGGCCGGCCAGAAGAAGGACAGCGGCAAGGGTGCCGGGGCGGGGCCCGACCCGTCCCTCTGGCAGCGTCTCGAACAGCCGGCGGCCACACCCCGCACCTCGCTCACCCTGGAGCGCATCGGGACCGTCGCGGTGGAGATCGCCGACGCGGAGGGATTCGCCGCCGTCACCATGCGCAGACTCGCGACGGAGCTCGGCGTCGCCCCCATGGCCGCGTACCGCCACGTCACCGGCAAGGACGACCTGTGGGCGCTGATGGCCGAGCGGGTGACCGCCGAGATGCGGATCCCCGACGAGGTGACCGAATGGCGCGAGGTGCTGCGCGCCTTCGGGCTGCTGACCCGGGACATGATGCTGCGGCACCCGTGGGTGGGACAGCTGCCCACCCACCTCTTCGTGCTCACCCCCGGCCGGCTGGCGATCGCCGAACGGCAGCTGGCGGCGCTCGACGGGCTCGGGCTCGACGAGGACTCGATGATGGTCGCGTTCCGCACGGTCAGCGCGTTCGCCCATGGCGCGGCCCAGTCGGAGGTGGCCCTGCGGGAGTGGACCGAGGCGGCGGGCTGGTCCACCGGCGAGGAGACCCGCCTGGGCCTGGCGCCGCAGATGATGTACCTGATGGAGACCGGCCGCTATCCCACGTACGGGCGCTACGGGCTGCGGGCGACCCGCAAGGACGACGCGACCTGGGCGTTCGAGACGGGTCTCGACTGCGTGCTCGACGGGATCGCCGCGCGATTCGGCATCTGAGGGCGGCCCCCGGGCCGGCTTCGGCATCAGGGCTCCGGGCGCGGCACCCGCACTCCCCCCGGGCGTGCTCAGCATCACCCTGGACAGCTTCGGTGACCGCCGGGTAACTTTTAACCAAGGCTGAGCAAGCGCTTAGCCATGCAGAGCGCAGCCGACCAGGGAGGCACCCCGTGCGCCGTACCGTATTCAACGAGGACCACGAGGCGTTCCGGGAGACCATCCGCGCCTTCATCGCGGCCGAGGTCGTGCCCGTGTACGACGACTGGTTCGCGGCCGGACAGGCCCCGCGCGACTTCTACCTGAAGCTCGGCGAGCTGGGCGTCTTCGGCATCACGGTGGACGAGGAGTACGACGGCGCGGGCATCGACTCGCACAAGTACGAAGCGGTCATCTACGAGGAGACCGCGCGCGCGGGCGTCTCCTTCGGCGGCTCCGGCGTGCACACGCTGCTCGGCCTGCCCTACATCAAGATGCTCGCCACCGACGAGCAGAAGAAGCGCTGGCTGCCGAAGTTCACCACCGGCGAGGAGATGTGGGCCCTCGCGATGACCGAGCCGGGCACCGGCTCCGACGTCGCGGGCATGAAGACCACCGCCAAGCTCTCCGAGGACGGCACGCACTACGTCCTCAACGGCTCCAAGACCTTCATCACCGGCGGCGTGCACGCCGACCGCGTGATCGTCTGCGCCCGTACCTCCGCCCCCCGCGAGGACGACCGCCGCTTCGGCATCTCCCTCTTCGCCGTCGACACCAAGTCCGAGGGCTACTCGATCGGCCGCAAGCTCGACAAGCTCGGCCTGCGCGTCTCCGACACCGCCGAGCTGGCGTTCGTCGACGTGAAGGTCCCGGTCGAGGACCTGCTCGGCGAGGAGAACAAGGGCTTCGGCTACCTCGGCACCAACCTGGCCTCCGAGCGCTGGGGCATCGCCTTCGGTGCGTACGCGCAGGCCGCCGCCGCCGTCCGGTTCGCCAAGGAGTACGTGCAGGACCGCACGGTCTTCGGCAAGACCGTCGCCTCGTTCCAGAACACCAAGTTCGAACTCGCCGCCTGCCAGGCCGAGGTGGACGCGGCCCAGGCCGTCGCCGACCGCTCGCTGGAGGCCCTGGACGCCGGTGAGCTGACCGCCGCCGAGGCCGCCTCCGCGAAGCTGTTCTGCACCGAGGTCGCGCACCGCGTGATCGACCGCTGCCTCCAGCTGCACGGCGGCTACGGCTTCATGAACGAGTACCCGATCGCCCGCCTGTACGCGGACAACCGGGTCAACCGCATCTACGGCGGCACCAGCGAGGTCATGAAGTCGATCATCGCGAAGTCCATGGGGCTGTAAGAGCGGCTACGTTCTCTCCATGAGTTCAGCACCGGACGCCCTGCTCGATCTGCTCGACCTGCTCGACCTCGAGCAGATCGAGCAGGACATCTTCCGGGGCACCAGCCGTTCGGCGATCGTGCCCCGCGTCTTCGGCGGACAGGTCGCGGCCCAGGCGCTCGTCGCCGCGGGCCGGACCGTCCCCGCGGACCGGCCCGCCCACTCCCTCCACTCGTACTTCCTGCGGGCGGGGGACCCGGGCGCACCGATCGTCTACAGCGTCGACCGCATCCGCGACGGCCGCTCCTTCACCACCCGGCGGGTCGTCGCCGTCCAGCACGGACAGCCGATCTTCCACCTCTCGGCGTCCTTCCAGACGTACGAGGAAGGGCTGGAGCACCAGGCGGCCATGCCGGCCGCGCCCGACCCCGACACGCTGCCCACGGCCGCCGAGATGCTGCCGCGGTACGCGGACCGGTTCAGCGACCCCACGGTCGTGGACCGGCTGATCGAGGCCCGGGCCGCGGTCGATCTGCGGTACGCGGACGCCCCTCCGTTCGGCACCGTCGGGCAGCCCCGCGAGCCCCGCTCACAGGTGTGGTTCCGCACCAACGGGAAGCTGGCGGACGACCCGCTGCTGCACGTCTGCATGGCCACGTACGTCTCCGACATGACGCTGCTCGACTCCGTACTCCTCGCCCACGGGCGCGGCGGCTGGGCGGTCGGCGACGTGGTGGGCGCGAGTCTGGACCACGCGATGTGGTTCCACCGCCCGTTCCGCGCCGACGAGTGGCTGCTGTACGACCAGGAGTCGCCGTCCGCCTCCGGCGGGCGCGGGCTCGGCCAGGCCCGCATCTACACCCAGGACGGACGGCTGGCGATCACCGTCATCCAGGAGGGCGTGGTCCGGGTCCCGCGGGAGAGCTGAACGGACCCCACGGCCGCGCGTCGGACATGCCCGGCGCGCCTGTGGACATACTCCCCACCATGAGTGACGAGAAATCAGCTGGTGGGGAGTCGTCCGGCGGCGGGCCGAACGCGGCGGGCGGTGGGGAGTCCACCTTCACCGTCATCGTCGCGGCGGCCGCCAACCTCGGCATCGCCGTGGCGAAGGCCGTCGCAGGGCTGATCAGCGGGTCGAGCGCGATGCTCTCCGAGGCGGCCCACTCCGTCGCCGACACGGTGACCGAGGTGCTGCTGCTCACCGCGCTGAAGCGCAGCGAGAAGCCCGCCGACGAGGAACACCCGCTGGGCTACGGCCCCGAACGGTACATCTGGGCGATGCTCGCCTCGGTCGCCACGTTCGTCGGCGGCGCGGTCTTCTCGCTGTACGACGGCATCCACACCCTGACGCAGGGCGAGGAGCTGGGCGACCCGCTCATCTCGTACATCGTGCTGGGCATCGCCTTCCTCCTGGAGGGCTACTCCCTGCGCACCGGTCTGCGGCAGGTGCGCGGCGAGGCCGCGCGGCTGGGCGCCGCCCCCGCCCGGTACCTGCGCCGCACGCCCGACACCGCGGTCAAGGCCGTGGTGATGGAGGACTCGGCGGCCCTGGTCGGCCTGCTGCTGGCCGCCGGCGGGCTGCTCGGCGGCCAGCTGTCGGGCTCCGGCGTCTGGGACGGCATCGCGTCGATCCTGATCGGTGTGCTGCTCGTGTACGTGGCCTGGGTGCTCGGCCGTTCCAACGCCCAGCTGCTGATCGGCCGCCCGGTGCCCTCGTCGATGCGGACGGGGGTGCGGGAGGAACTGCTCACGGTGCCGCACATCATCGACGTACTGGAGCTGACCACGCTCATCCAGGGGCCGGCCGAGATCCTCATCGCCGCGAAGGTCGACTTCCGGGACGTGGCCACGGCCGAACAGGTCGAGTGGGCCTGTGAGGAGGCGGAGCAGCAGCTGCGGGAGCGGTATCCGTCGATCAAGCGGGTCTATCTGGACCCGACGCCGGGAGTGGCGCAGCGGCGCCGGGCCCGGGCCGAAGGGAATCCGGTGGTCGGGCCCGGGGACGGGAAGGGCAACGGGGACGGCGGAGGGCTGTTCACCGACCGCCTGGAGAACGGCTAGCGGAGGGTGCGGAAGAACGTGGTGCCGTCCTCGGCCGGCGGCTCCGGCTGTTCCGGCGAGAGGGCGCCCGCGCCCTGAGCCGCCCGTTCAGAGCAGTCCGGCCGCGTCCAGCAGGTAGTCGGTCATCGGGTCGTAGAACCGCGGGTCCAGCACGTGGTCGTCCATCGGGATGGCCACCTGGAGCGTTCCCTCGGACTCCCCCAGGAACAGTGCCGGGTCGTTGCAGTCCGCGTAGCCGATGGCGTCCAGGCCGCGCTGCGCCGCGCAGCCGGCCCAGCCGTGGTCGGCGACGACCAGGTCGGGCAGGGGGCGCCCCTCCCGTTCCAGGCCGTCCAGGATCGCCGCCATGGGCGCCGGGGAGTGGGTGTGCCAGAGGGTCGCGCCGCGCTCCTGCACGGCGACGTCGGCGAACTGGAAGACCATGCCCTCGTCGGCCGTGAGGCCGGACGGGATCCGCATGATCTCGCAGCCGGCGGCCCGCAGCGCGGCAGCGGTCTGCCGGTGGACGTCCAGGAGCCCGCCCGGGTGGCCGGTGGCGAAGAGGACCCGCTCGTTCGCGTCGGCCGCCTTGCGCAGCCGGGCCGCGGCCCGGTCCAGGGCGGCGACGGTCAGCTCGGGGTCGATGGTGTCCTGGCCGAACCGGTGCTCCGGGTCGTCGCTGACGCCGCACCGCTCGGCCATGACCGCCAGGACGTCCTGCTCGTCGCGCCACCGGTCGCCCAGTTCGAGCCCCAGCCAGAAGTGGCGGTCGCCGTTGGCGAGCTTGCGGTAGTGGGAGAGGTTGTTGTCGCGCGGGGTCGCGACGTCTCCGGCTATGCGCGTACGGACGAGGTGGTCGACGAGGGCGGCGCGGCTGGGTATCGGCATGAACCCATTGTGCCGTGGGATGTGCGCAGCGTGCTGGGCGTATTGAGGGGTGGGCGGACCCGGGCCGGGGCCGCTCAGCCCTCGTCCCGGGCCCCCGCCGCGGCGAAGGCCCCCCGGGCCAGCCGGTGCAGCAGCGCCGCGGTGTCCGTGCGGCCGGGCAGCGCGCCGGGGCGGCCGAGGTGGGGGGTGGAGTTCAGCAGGCCGAAGACGGCGTGGACCGTCGCGCGGGCCTCGTGCTCGGGGAGGGCCGGGTGGAGGTCGCGGACGACGGCGACCCACACCTCGACGTACTCGCGCTGGAGCCGGCGCACCCGCTTGCGGTCGGCCTCCCGCAGGCGGTCCAGCTCCCGGTCGTGCAGGGTGATCAGGGGGCGGTCGTCGAGGGCGAAGTCGATGTGGCCCTCGATGAGCGCGTCCAGGAGCGCTTCGGGCGACCCGTCGCCGGCGGCGTCCTCGGAGACCCGCCGCTGTCCGCCGGCCAGCAGCCGCTCGCTGATGCCCACGAGCAGCTCGGCCAGCATCGCGTCCTTGCCGGGGAAGTGCCGGTAGAGGCCGGGGCCGCTGATGCCGACGGCGGCGCCTATCTCATCGACACCGACGCCGTGGAAGCCGCGCTCGGCGAAGAGACGGGCGGCCTCCTTGAGGATCTGCTCGCGGCGGGTGGGGGCCGCGACGCGGGCGGCGGCATGGGTGCTCATGTTGAGTCATTCTAGACAGGCGCGTTAGCGGTCGTTAACCTGTGAGGACGTTAACGCTCACTAACAACTTCTCCCGTTACCGATCACGGGCGAGGTCGTCACACTGCGGTACGGGCAAGGGGGCTCGACAGGATGCAGCAGGCACCGGTGCTGGCGAGCGCGGCCGATCCCGCCTCGGAGGCCTGGCAGGCCAACGAGGCGGCGCATCACGCGCTCGCCGACGAGCTGCGCAAGCGGCTCGCCACGGCCAGGCTCGGCGGGGGTGAGAAGGCCCGCGCCCGGCATGTGGCACGCGGCAAGCTGCTGCCCCGGGAGCGGGTGGACACCCTGCTCGACGCGGGCTCGCCCTTCCTGGAGCTCGCCCCGCTGGCGGCCGAGGGGCTGTACGGGGGTGCGGCGCCCGCCGCCGGTGTGATCGCCGGGATCGGCAGGGTCAGCGGCCGGGAGTGCGTGATCGTCGCCAATGACGCGACCGTCAAGGGCGGCACGTACTACCCGATGACCGTGAAGAAGCACCTGCGGGCCCAGGAGGTGGCGCTGGAGAACCGGCTGCCGTGTCTGTACCTGGTGGACTCGGGCGGCGCCTTCCTGCCGATGCAGGACGAGGTGTTCCCGGACCGCGAGCACTTCGGGCGGATCTTCTACAACCAGGCCCGGATGTCCGGGGCCGGAATCCCGCAGATCGCGGCGGTGCTGGGATCCTGCACGGCCGGCGGGGCGTACGTCCCCGCGATGAGCGACGAGGCCGTGATCGTCCGGAACCAGGGGACGATCTTCCTGGGCGGACCGCCGCTGGTGAAGGCCGCGACCGGCGAGGTGGTGACCGCCGAGGAGCTGGGCGGCGGCGAGGTCCACTCCCGTACGTCGGGGGTCACCGACCATCTCGCGGAGGACGACGCGCACGCGCTGCGGATCGTGCGGAACATCGTGGCCACGCTGCCGGACCGGGGCGCGCTGCCGTGGTCCGTCCAGGCGGTCGAGGAACCGAAGGTGGATCCCGCCGGTCTGTACGGGGCGGTGCCGGTCGACTCCCGTACCCCGTACGACGTACGGGAGGTGATCGCCCGGGTCGTGGACGGCTCGCGGTTCGCCGAGTTCAAGGCGGAGTACGGGACGACGCTGATCACCGGTTTCGCGCACATCCACGGCCACCCGGTCGGGATCGTCGCGAACAACGGCATCCTGTTCTCCGAGTCCGCCCAGAAGGGCGCGCACTTCATCGAGCTGTGCGACCAGCGCGGCATCCCGCTGGTCTTCCTGCAGAACATCTCCGGCTTCATGGTCGGCCGCGACTACGAGGCCGGCGGCATCGCCAAGCACGGCGCCAAGATGGTCACCGCCGTCGCCTGCACCCGCGTCCCGAAGCTGACCGTGGTGGTCGGCGGGTCGTACGGGGCGGGCAACTACTCCATGTGCGGCCGGGCCTACAGCCCCCGCTTCCTGTGGATGTGGCCCAACGCGAAGATCTCCGTCATGGGCGGCGAGCAGGCCGCCTCCGTCCTCGCCACGGTCAAGCGCGACCAGCTGGGCGACGACTGGAGCGCGGAGGACGAGGAGTCGTTCAAGGCCCCGATCCGCGAGCAGTACGAGACCCAGGGCAACGCGTACTACGCCACCGCCCGGCTCTGGGACGACGGCGTGATCGACCCGATGGAGACCCGGCAGGTGCTGGGGCTCGCCCTGACCGCGTGCGCCAACGCTCCCCTGAACGACGCCGGCTTCGGCGTCTTCCGGATGTGAGGAACAGATGACGATGTTCGACACGGTGCTCGTCGCCAACCGCGGCGAGATCGCGGTCCGGGTCATCCGGACCCTGCGCGAGCTGGGCGTGCGCTCGGTCGCCGTCTTCAGCGACGCGGACGCGGACGCCCGGCACGTCCGGGAGGCGGATACGGCGGTACGGATCGGGCCCCCAGCGGCGTCCGAGAGCTATCTGAGCGTGGACCGGCTGCTGGAGGCCGCCCGCCGCACGGGCGCGCAGGCCGTCCACCCCGGCTACGGCTTCCTCGCCGAGAACGCGGGCTTCGCCCGGGCCTGCGCGGAGGCGGGGCTGGCCTTCATCGGGCCGCCCGCCGCCGCGATCTCGCTGATGGGCGACAAGATCAGGGCCAAGGAGACGGTCGCGGCGGCCGGTGTCCCGGTGGTGCCCGGCTCCTCGGGCAGCGGGCTCACCGACGGCCAGCTCGCGGACGCGGCGCGGGAGATCGGCATGCCGGTCCTGCTGAAGCCCTCCGCGGGCGGCGGCGGCAAGGGCATGCGGCTGGTGCGCGACGCGGCGCTGCTCGCGGACGAGATCGCCGCCGCCCGGCGCGAGGCCCGCGCCTCGTTCGGCGACGACACGCTGCTCGTGGAACGGTGGATCGACCGGCCGCGCCACATCGAGATCCAGGTGCTGGCCGACGGGCACGGCCACGTGATCCACCTGGGCGAGCGCGAGTGCTCGCTCCAGCGCCGCCATCAGAAGATCATCGAGGAGGCGCCGTCCGTCCTGCTCGACGAGAAGACCCGGGCGGCCATGGGCGAGGCGGCCGTGCAGGCGGCCCGCTCCTGCGGGTATGTCGGGGCGGGCACGGTGGAGTTCATCGTCCCGGGCAACGACCCGGCGTCGTACTACTTCATGGAGATGAACACCCGCCTCCAGGTCGAGCACCCGGTGACGGAGCTGATCACCGGCCTCGACCTGGTGGAGTGGCAGCTGCGGGTCGCGGCGGGCGAGCACCTCCCGTACCGGCAGAGCGACGTCACCCTCACCGGGCACGCGGTCGAGGCCCGGATCTGCGCCGAGGACCCGGCCCGGGGCTTCCTCCCCTCGGGCGGCACCGTGCTGGCCCTGCGCGAGCCGCAGGGCGGCGGAGTGCGGACGGACTCGGGACTCGCCGAGGGCGGCGAGGTCGGCAGCCTGTACGACCCGATGCTGTCGAAGGTGATCGCGTACGGCCCCGACCGGGCGACGGCGCTGCGCCGGCTGCGGGCGGCGCTCGCGGACACGGTGGTCCTCGGCGTCCCGACCAACGCGGGCTTCCTGCGCCGGCTGCTCGGCCACCCGGCCGTGGTGGCGGGCGACCTGGACACCGGCCTGGTGGAGCGCGAGGTGGACGCGCTGGTCCCGGACGGGGTGCCGGAGGAGGTCTACGCGGCCGCGGCGCTGCTGCGGGAGCACTCCCCCGGGCCGGCCCGCGCGGACGTCTGGTCCGACCCGTTCTCGGCCGCTGACGGCTGGCGGCTCGGCGGCACCCCGGCGCGGACGGTGCGGCACTTCCGGATTCCCGGCCACGACCCGGTCCAGGTGGGCCTGCGGCGGTGCGGCGGCGCGGACATGGAGCTGACCTTCGGCCATGTCGGCGAGGGAGTGCGGCCGCCGTCCCCCGAATCGGGCGCCTGCGGCCCGCTGGGCCCGCTTCCCGGCGGTGCGGAGGCGGCCAGGACCCTGTCCGTCGGCGAGGGCCGGATCACCCTCGAACTCGGCGGCGTCACCCACGCGTTCGCGTACGCCGTCTCCCCGGACGGCCACTGGCTCGGCCGCGACGGCGACGCCTGGCACGTCCGGGACCACGACCCGGTGGAGGCGTCGCTGTCCGGCGCCGCCCGCTCCGGGGCGGACACGCTCGCCGCGCCCATGCCCGGGACGGTCACCGTGGTGAAGGTGGCCGTCGGGGACGAGGTGGCGGCCGGACAGAGCCTGCTGGTGGTGGAGGCGATGAAGATGGAGCACGTCATCTCCGCCCCGCACGCCGGCACCGTGACCGAACTCGACGTGACCGCCGGGTCCACGGTGGCCATGGACCAGGTGCTGGCCGTGGTCGTCCCGGTCGCCGCCCCCACGACCGGGGAGGACGCATGACCCCCACCGGCCGCACCCTGCCGATGACCGTGGCCGCCCCCGGTCTGCCCGCCCGGGTCCGCATCCACGAGGTCGGCGCCCGTGACGGACTGCAGAACGAGCAGACGGTCGTGCCGGTCGGGGTGAAGGCGGAGTTCATCCGCCGGCTCGCGGTCGCCGGGCTGACCACGATCGAGGCGACGAGCTTCGTCCACCCCAAGTGGGTGCCCCAACTGGCGGACGCCGAGCAGCTGTTCCCGATGCTCGGTGACGTCGCGGACGTGGGTGACGTGGCGCTGCCGGTCCTCGTACCGAACGAGCGGGGGCTGGACCGGGCGCTGGCGCTCGGGGCGCGCCGGATCGCCGTCTTCGGCTCGGCGACGGAGACGTTCGCCGCCCGCAACCTCAACCGCACGATCGACGAGTCCCTCGCCATGTTCGCGCCCGTCGTGGCCCGCGCCAAGGCGGAGAACGTGCATGTGCGCGGTTACCTGTCGATGTGCTTCGGCGACCCGTGGGAGGGGCCCGTCCCGGTCCACCAGGTCGTCCGGGTCGCCCGGGCGCTGATGGACCTCGGCTGTGACGAGCTCTCGCTCGGCGACACGATCGGGGTCGCGACGCCGGGTCACGTACAGACGCTGCTGTCCCGGCTGAACGAGGGGGGCGTGCCCACCGACACGATCGGCGTGCACTTCCACGACACGTACGGGCAGGCCCTGTCCAACACCCTGGCCGCGCTCCAGCACGGCGTCACCACCGTGGACGCCTCGGCGGGCGGCCTCGGCGGCTGCCCGTACGCGAAGAGCGCGACCGGCAATCTCGCCACCGAGGATCTCGTGTGGATGCTCGACGGCCTCGGCATCGAAACCGGGGTCGACCTCGACGAGCTCACCGCCACGAGCGTGTGGCTCGCCGGACATCTGGGCCGACCGAGCCCGTCCCGCACCGTCCGCGCCCTCTCCCACAAGGAGCAGTGATTCCCCCATGTCCCTGGACCACCGGCTGACCGCCGAGCACGAGGAACTCCGACGCACCGTCGAGGAGTTCGCCCACGACGTGATCGCGCCGAAGATCGGCGACTTCTACGAGCGCCACGAGTTCCCGTACGAGATCGTGCGCGAGATGGGGCGGATGGGCCTGTTCGGGCTGCCGTTCCCGGAGGAGTACGGCGGGATGGGCGGCGACTACCTCGCGCTCGGCATCGCCCTGGAGGAGCTGGCCCGCGTCGACTCCTCGGTGGCGATCACCCTGGAGGCCGGGGTCTCGCTCGGCGCGATGCCGGTGTTCCGCTTCGGCACGGAGGAGCAGAAGCGGCGCTGGCTGCCGAGGCTCTGCTCGGGCGAGGCGCTCGGCGCGTTCGGCCTGACGGAGCCGGACGGCGGCTCGGACGCGGGCGGCACCCGCACGACGGCCGTGCGCGACGAGGCGACGGGCGAGTGGGTGATCAACGGCTCCAAGTGCTTCATCACCAACTCCGGTACGGACATCACCGAGTTGGTGACGGTCACGGCGGTGACCGGCCGCAAGGAGGACGGCGCCCCGCGCATCTCGTCGATCATCGTCCCGTCCGGCACCCCCGGCTTCACGGTCGCCGCCCCGTACTCCAAGGTCGGCTGGAACGCCTCGGACACCCGGGAGCTCTCCTTCACCGACGTGCGCGTCCCGCTGGAGAACCTGCTGGGCGAGGAGGGGCGCGGTTACGCGCAGTTCCTGCGGATCCTGGACGAGGGCCGGATCGCCATTTCGGCGCTCTCGACGGGCCTGGCGCAGGGCTGCGTGGACGAGTCGCTGAAGTACGCGGCCGAGCGCCACGCGTTCGGACGGCCGATCGGCTCCAACCAGGCGATCCAGTTCAAGATCGCCGACATGGAGATGCGGGCCCACATGGCACGGATCGGCTGGCGCGACGCGGCGTCCCGCCTGCTGGCGGGCGAGCCGTTCAAGAAGGAGGCGGCGATCGCCAAGCTGTACTCCTCGACGGTCGCGGTGGACAACGCCCGCGAGGCGACGCAGATCCACGGCGGCTACGGCTTCATGAACGAGTACCCGGTGGCGCGGATGTGGCGCGACTCGAAGATCCTGGAGATCGGCGAGGGCACGAGCGAGGTGCAGCGGATGCTGATCGCCCGGGAGCTGGGGATGTCGGCCTGACCCCGGGAGCCGGGGCACGGGCCTGACCTCGGAGCGGTGCACGGGCGGCGACGTGCACCGCCCCCGCAATTCGTTCGACAGCGGCAACCGGCTCCGGCAGAGTCGGTGCATGAAGCACCGGCCCTGGCCCCTGTACGGGCTCCGCATCCGCACCCCGCGCCTCGAACTGCGCCTTCCGGACCTGGAGTTGCTGGGAGAGCTGTCCGCCGTCGCCGCCGGAGGGGTGCACGCCCCGGACGCCATGCCGTTCACCGTGCCCTGGACCGACTGCCCGCCCGGCGAGCGGGGCCGCGCGGTGTTCCAGCACGTGCTGGGCACGATCGCCGGGTGGCAGGAGTTCGACTGGGCGCTGAGCCTCGCGGTCCTGCACGAGGGCCGGGTCGTCGGGCGCCAGGATGTGACGTCGAAGAGCTTCTCGGTGACCCGCGAGGTGAGCACGGGGTCGTGGCTGGGGATCGCGCACCAGGGGTGGGGCATCGGCACCGAGATGCGGGCCGCCGCCCTGCACCTGGCGTTCGCCGGACTCGGCGCCGGCACGGCGGTCTCGGACGCGATGACCGACAACGCGCGCTCGCTGGGGGTCTCGCGGCGGCTCGGCTACCTGCCGGACGGACTGACGGTCGCCACGCTGCGGGGCGAGCGCGTCACCCTCCAGCGGCTGCGCCTGGAGCGCGCGCGGTGGGAGGAGCACCGCACCGTCGCGGTCACGACCGAGGGGCTCGACGACTGCCGGGCGATGTTCGGCGCGTGAGCCTGCTGGTGCACACCTACGTCCGGGGCGCGAGCGGCACGAGGTACTTCCTGGACGACCCCGATGACAACCTCGCCGGTTTCGAGAAGAGCCGGACCAAACTGTGGGGTTCACAGGCCGCGCGCGACCTCGGGGCCCGGTTCTTCCCGCAGTTGGCCGCCTCCGACCTGTACGTGGAGCCGGAGGACGCCCGCGCCTTCCTCGCCGAGTGCGATCTGCTGGGCGATCACCTCGCGGAACTCGGCGAGCACAGCGGCTACGGCGCCGACTACGTGCAGGCGCGACTGGCGAACATCAGGGAGGCCGCGGTGCGGGCCGTGGACGTGGGCGGCGGCGTCATCGTCTGGTGACCGGCAACGGGGGCCCTCGGCGGCCTCGACAAGTCGTGAGGTTAGGCTAACCTTCCCTCGAACTTGTCATCGGCCGGTCTCCGGCTCGTACGAAAGCGGACTCCGTCATGCGCACTGCCCGAGTGTCCCGTCCCACCCGCCGCGGCCTGCTGGCCATGGGCGGCGCCGTCGGCCTGGGAGCCGTCCTCGCGGCCTGTGGTGACGGCGACTCGAAGGACTCCGGCTCCACCGGCTCCAAGAGCGCCGAGGCCGGCCCGTGGAGCTTCAAGGACGACCGCGGGCAGACCGCCGAGGCCACGTCGGCGCCGAAGAACATCGTCGCCTTCACCGGTGTCGCCGCCGCGCTCCACGACTACGGCGTCGAGGTCAAGGCCGTCTTCGGGCCCACGAAGACCAAGGACGGCAAGGCCGATGTGCAGGCCGGTGACCTCGACGTCAGCAAGGTCGAGATCCTGGGCAACGTCTGGGGCGAGTTCAACGTCGAGAAGTACGCGGCACTCGGCCCCGACCTGCTGGTGACCGCGATGTGGGAGAAGGACGCCCTCTGGTACGTGCCGGACGCGTCCAAGGACAAGATCCTCAAGCTCGCCCCGAGCGTCGCCCTGTGGGCGGCCCAGACCACCATCCCCAAGGCGATCCAGCGGCACGAGGACCTCGCCGCCTCACTCGGCGCCGACGTGCAGGCCAAAGCGGTCACGGACGCGAAGGCCCGCTTCGAGAAGGCCGCGGCCCGGCTGCGCGCCGCCGCGAAGTCCAAGCCGAACATCAAGGTGATGGTCGGCTCGGCCAGCCAGGACCTCTTCTACGTCTCGCTCGCCAAGACGTCCGCGGACACCCTGTACTTCCAGGAGCTGGGCGTGAAGTTCGTCGAGCCGAAGGTGAACGCGGCCGGCTTCTTCGAGGAGCTGAGCTGGGAGAACGTCGACAAGTACGACGCCGACATCATCATGATGGACAACCGGTCCTCGGCCCTGCAGCCCGCCGCCCTGACCTCCAAGCCGACCTGGGCCCAGCTGCCCGCGGTCAAGGCCGGCCAGGTCGTGCCGCGCACCACCGAGCCGATCTACAGCTACGACAAGTGCGCGCCGATCCTCGAAGACCTCGCGAAGGCCATCGAGGACGCGAAGAAGGTCGCCTGACCATGACGACCGCCGCCGGTGTCGAGCCCTTCCGGCTGTTCCGGCTGACCGTCCTGCGCACCGAACGGCTGGGGCCGTCCATGCTCCGGATCACCTTCGGCGGCCCGGGGCTCGACGGATTCGCCTCCGGGGGCCGCGATCAGAGCCTGTCGCTGTTCCTGCCGCACCCCGGACAGCCGGAACCAGTCGTTCCGGTCGATAACGAGGGCAACTGGTTCGGCGCCTGGCGCGCACTTCCGGCCGATGTGCGGGCGGTGCTGCGTTCGTACACGGTCCGCGCGCAGCGCCGCACCGCCGGCGGTCCGGCCACCGAGGTGGACATCGATTTCGCGCTCCACGAGGACGGCGGTCCGGCCTGCCGCTGGGCCGCCGCCGCCTCGCCGGGCGACGTCATCAAGGCGCTCGGCCCGGCCGTCGAGGACAACACGGCCGTCCGCTTCCGCCCGCCCGAGGACACCGACTGGGTGCTGATCTGGGCCGACGAGACGGCGCTGCCCGCCGCGACGGCCGCCCTGGAGTGGCTGCCCTCCCGGCTGCGCGCCCGGGTCTGGCTGGAAGTCCCGCACACCGGGGACCGCAGGGCGGTCGACACCGCGGCCGAGGCCCGGATCGACTGGCTGGTGCGGGAGGAGGCGGGCACCCCGGACGCCGTGGAGGCCGTGCGGGCGGCCGAACTGCCCGAGGGGACCCCGTACGTCTGGATCGCGGGCGAGGCGTCAACGGTGCGGGGGCTGCGCCGGCATCTGGTGCGCGAGCGCGGCATCGACCGCAAGCGGGTGACGTTCGTGGGCTACTGGCGCCGCGGCCTGAGCGAGGAACAGCTCCGCGAGGAAGCGGAAGCCGCCGCGCCGTCGGACGACTGACCTCGCCCGGCCCACCGAGCCCGCCCGGCCCGTCAGCCGTCAGCCGTCAGGCCATGGGGGACGCCCTTGACCGCCCGTCAGGCGATGGGGGACGTCCTCAACCGCCCGCCCTGCGAGTGGGGACGCCCTTGACCGCCCGCCCGGCGGTTGAGGACGTCCTTGACCGCGCGTCCGGTGATTGAGGACGTCCCTCGACCGCCCGCCCGGCTATCGCGGACGTCTTTGACCGCCCCGCCCGGGGCCGAGGGCGCCCACGCCCCCGCCCCGGGCGGGCCCGCTCACCCCGCGGCAGCCGGCTCCGCCGGCCACGGCACCTGGGGCGACCGGTAGTAGTCGATCCCCAGCGCGGTGAACCGCGGGCCGAGCGCCGCGAGCCGCACCTTGTACGTGTCCCAGTCGTGCGTCTCGGCCGGCGACCAGCCCAGCTCCGCCGCCCCGGGCAGCCGCGGGAAGGCCATCACGTCGATGTCGTCGCTGTCGGTCAGCGTCTCGGCCCAGATCGGCGCCTCGACCCCGAGCACCGCGTCCGCCGGGGTGTCGGCGAGGTAGGTCGCCGGATCCCAGTCGTACGACCGCTGCACCTCGACCAGACCGGCCCACTTCAGGCCCAGCACCGTCTGCTCGTTGTACTTCATGTCGAGGTAGACCCGGTCCGCGGGCGACAGCACCAGCTTGGTGCCCTTCTTCGCCGCGTCCGCCACCTTCTGACGGTCCGCCGCGCTGGTCCGGTCGTAGCCCCAGTACTGGGCGACCGCGCCCGCGACCGGCGTGGCCCCGGTGAGCTGGTGCCAGCCCATCACGGTCTTGCCGTACTTCCCGACGATGGCCTGCGCGCGCTCCATGATCCTGGCGTAGTCCTCGTGACTGGTGGAGTGCGCCTCGTCACCGCCGATGTGGATGTACCGGCCGGGGGTCAGAGCGGCCAGTTCCCGGATGACGTCGTCGATGAACTGGTACGTGACGTCCTTGGCCGCGCACAGCGAGCTGAAGCCGACCTTGATGCCCGTGTAGAGCGGCGGCGCGACGCCGTCGCAGTTCAGCTCCGCGTACGAGGCGAGCGCGGCGTTGGTGTGGCCGGGCATGTCGATCTCCGGCACCAGCTCGAGGTGGCGGGAGGCCGCGTACCGGACGATCTCCTGGTACTGGCTCTTGGTGTAGTACCCGCCCGGGCCGCCGCCCACCTCCGTGGAGCCCCCGTACGTGGCCAGCCTCGGCCAGGAGTCGACGGCGATCCGCCAGCCCTGGTCGTCGGAGAGGTGCAGGTGGAAGGTGTTCATCTTGTACAGGGCGATCTGGTCGATGTAGCGCTTGACCTCGTCGACCGAGAAGAAGTGCCGTGAGACGTCGAGCATGGCGCCCCGGTAGGCGTAGCGCGGCTTGTCGGTGACGCTTCCGCCCGCGACCTTCCACGGGCCCTTCTGGCGGCTGTCGCTCTCCACCTGGGCGGGCAGGAGCTGACGCAGCGTCTGGACGCCGTGGAAGAGCCCTGCGGGCTTGCGGGCGGTGATGGTCACGGAGCCGCGCCCCGAGGTGAGGGTGTAGCCCTCGTCGCCCAGTTCGCCCTCGCCGGACCGGAGCCGGAGGCGGATGCCGTTGGGGCCGGCCCGGCCGGTGACCGGCAGGGAGTATCCCGTGGAGGGGCGCAGCACGCCCGCCAGGTACTCGCCGATCCTGCGGACCTCGCCGGACGAGCCGTCGACGCGGATCCTCGTGGCACTCGTGAGGGAGTACGGGGATCCGCCGGGTCTCACGGAGGCGGGGGCGGGCACGACCTGGCCCAGGGGCCGGGGGGCCGACGCCGCGGCGTCCCCGCCCGCCGCGGACGCCGTGGGAACCGCGCAGGCGGTGGAGACGCCGGCCGCCGTGACGAGGAGCAGCGAGCCGAGAAGTCGGGGCAGAACACGGGGAAGAACACGGTGCCGCGGCATGTGCAGTCTCACAGCCGGATCCCTTTCTACTGGTTCACACCTGGATCTCCTGACCATTCGCACCGTCGCCATGCGTACCGCGCGCCTCACGGACGGTCAAGGTGTAGACCTCTTCCCGCATCGTCCGGGCCCGAACCTGGCCGACCGTCCGGGGCACCTGGCCGGATTCATCCCGTCGGCCCCGGGAGCCCGCCCGCCGAGTGGAGCTGGGGAGGCCCGAGGGCCCGGTTCTGGGCTCCCGAATCGCCCAGAACGGAAAAATGAGCGTCACTCGCCCGCACTTCTGCCCGATATCGGGCAGGATTGTTGCGCCGGAGCCCCTTCCGCCGCAATATCGACGAGTGCTCGAACGCCGCTCGTCGTACGACGACCTCATTGACCACCTGGTGCGCAGCACCGCGCTCCCACGCGGTGAGGCGGCCCGGGTGATCCTCGACGTCCTGGCCTACTTCGACGAGACGACCGACGCCTTCGTCCGCCGCCGCCACCGCGAGCTCCAGTCCGGCGGCCTGGTGAACACGGAGATCTTCGAACGGATCTCGGCCGAGCTGCCGCACCGGGCGGTCGCTCCGCCGGAGCTCTCGCTCCGCCAGCTGCGCCGCATCGTCTACGGCTGAGACCGGCGGACCACCGGCCCGCGGCCGGGCACCCACTTACTTGCTTGTACCTGTACGTCGATGGAGGGGCAGAGACTCTATGTGCGGAATCGTCGGTTATATCGGAAAGCGTGATGTGGCCCCGCTGCTGCTGGAGGGCCTGCAGCGGCTGGAGTACCGGGGTTACGACTCCGCGGGCATCGTCATCACCGGCAAGCCGGCGGCCGGCAAGCCCGCCGCGCTGAAGATGGTCAAGGCCAAGGGCCGGGTCCGCGAGCTGGAGTCCCGGGTGCCCAAGCGCTTCACCGGCACCACCGGCATCGCCCACACCCGCTGGGCCACCCACGGCGCCCCGAGCGACGAGAACGCCCACCCGCACATGGACGCCGACAACAAGGTCGCCGTCGTCCACAACGGCATCATCGACAACGCCTCCGAGCTCCGCGCGAAGCTCGTCGCCGACGGCGTCGTCTTCCTCTCCGAGACCGACACCGAGGTGCTGGTCCACCTGATCGCCCGCTCGCAGGCCGTCACGCTGGAGGAGAAGGTCCGCGAGGCGCTGAAGTCCGTCGAGGGCACGTACGGCATCGCCGTCATGCACGCCGACTTCAACGACCGCATCGTCGTCGCCCGCAACGGCTCGCCGGTGGTGCTCGGCATCGGCGAGAAGGAGATGTTCGTCGCCTCCGACGTCGCGGCCCTGGTCACGCACACCCGCCAGATCGTCACCCTGGACGACGGCGAGATGGCCACCCTGAAGGCCGACGACTTCCGTACGTACACCACCGAGGGCTCGACCACGACGGCCACGCCCACCACGGTGGAGTGGGAGGCCGAGTCGTACGACATGGGCGGCCACGACACGTACATGCACAAGGAGATCTCCGAGCAGGCCGACGCCGTGGACCGCGTGCTGCGCGGCCGCATCGACGACCGCTTCTCCACCGTGCACCTGGGCGGCCTGAACCTCGACGCCCGCGAGGCCCGCGGGGTCCGCCGCATCAAGATCCTGGGCTGCGGCACCTCGTACCACGCCGGCATGATCGGCGCCGGCCTCATCGAGGAGCTGGCCCGCATCCCCGCGGACGCCGAGCCCGCCTCCGAGTTCCGCTACCGCAACCCGGTCGTGGACCCCGACACCCTCTACGTCGCCGTCTCCCAGTCCGGCGAGACGTACGACGTGCTGGCCGCCGTCCAGGAGCTCAAGCGCAAGGGCGCCCGCGTCCTCGGCGTCGTGAACGTCGTCGGTTCGGCGATCGCCCGCGAGGCCGACGGCGGCATGTACGTCCACGCCGGCCCCGAGGTCTGCGTCGTCTCCACCAAGTGCTTCACCAACACCGTGGTCGCCTTCGCGCTGCTCGCCCTGCACCTGGGCCGCATCCGCGACCTGTCGGTCGCCGACGGCAAGCGGATCATCGAAGGGCTGCGCAAGCTGCCCGAGCAGATCGGTCAGATCCTCGAGTCGGAGGAGGAGATCAAGAAGCTGGCCGAGGAGTACGCGGGCGCCCAGTCGATGATGTTCATCGGCCGCGTCCGGGGCTACCCCGTCGCGCTGGAGGCCTCCCTGAAGCTCAAGGAGATCTCCTACATCCACGCCGAGGCCTACCCCGCCTCGGAGCTGAAGCACGGCCCGCTCGCGCTCATCGAGCCGGCGCTCCCCACGGTCGCGATCGTCCCCGACGACGACCTGCTGGAGAAGAACCGCGCGGCCCTCGAGGAGATCAAGGCCCGCAGCGGCCGCATCCTCGCCGTGGCCCACCGCGAGCAGGAGAAGGCCGACCACACGATTCTCGTCCCGAAGAACGAGAACGAGCTGGACCCGATCCTGATGGGCATCCCGCTGCAGCTGCTCGCCTACCACACGGCCCTGGCCATGGGCCGGGACATCGACAAGCCCCGCAACCTGGCGAAGTCCGTCACGGTCGAGTAGTTCCCCTCGCGGACGCCGAGAGCGGCCCCCCACCCACGTCCGTGGGTGCGGGGCCGCTCTCCCGTGCGGGCCGGTGCCGCCCCCGGACCGGCCCGGGCCGCTGCCTCAGCCGGTGGCCGTCACTCCTCGGCCGGCAGCACGCTTGGGCACCGACGTCGGCCAGTGGGCCAGCGCGGCGGTCGCCCCGTACCAGGCGGCCAGACCGGCGGCCGCGGCGAACCAGCCCCCCGCCTTGCCCAGGAAGCCGCTGTCCGCGAACTGCCCGAGACCCAGCAGCAGGAGCGCCAGGAACAGCAGTCCGTACGTCCCCTGCCCGAGCAGGCCGCGACCGGACGCGCCGACCGTCAGCGTGAGCGCGAACAGGGCCCAGAGCAGCAGGAAGAGCCCTGCCGCATGGTCCGAGACCTGGGCGCCGGCGCCGGTGCCCCAGGTGAACCAGAAGGCCCCCAGTCCGGCGAACGCGGTGCCGGCGAAGCCGTCGCCCGCGCGGAACTCCAGGAGCCCGGCGACGAAGAGCGCGATACCGCCGACGTACAACGCGAGCGAGACGGCATCGGCCGCCGTCACCCCGTCCACGGCCCCGGTGTGACCGATCCCGAATGCCAACAGCGTGAGTCCCAGGGCGAGATGGCCGAGGGTGGAGGTGCTGGTGTTTCCCGCAGAGACGTCGTTGTCCACGGCGGGCTCCCTTCGCATGCGATCGTGCTGTTTCCCGTGACGCTTATCTACCCTTCACAAACGCACAATCCACATCTACGGACCGGTAGCTTCGGCTTATCCGCTGTTTCCGTAGGCGAGTTGACGCCATGTCCGTCCGATCCGGACGGAAAGAGACCGGCCGCTGACCGAGTCGGATCAGGACGGGCGGGCGGATCCGGAAAGAGACCGCCCGTCCCCGGCTGACGCGGGAACGGGCGGGAAGATCACCGGGGCCTCGCGGGCGCCGGGGCGGGCGCCAAGGGCTGTCCCGCATTTCCTGGTGGATCAGTGCGTGGCGTCGGATGCGGTGCATGGCAAGGCGGAGAGGCGCCCGCATACGGGGTGCATCCGGGCGTTTCGACAACGCGGCGAGGTGCCGTAGCCGTCGTCGCGCGCCCGCCAGGAACTGCGGGACAGCCCTTAGGGGATGACGACGACCGGGCGCTGCGCGCGGCGCGCCAGCCGGCCCGCGACCGAGCCGAAGATCCGCCCGACGATTCCGTGCGTGGAACCGACGACGATCGCGTCGGCCGAGTACTCCCGGCCGACCTCCTCCAGCTCGTGGCAGATGTCCCCGCCGCGCTCGACGAGCACCCAGGGGACCTCGGAGAGGTAGTCCGCGCAGGCGAGCTCGAGGCCGAGGACCTCGGTGCGGTGATCGGGGACGTCCACGAAGACGGGCGGCTCGCAGCCGGCCCAGACCGTCGTCGGCAGCCGATTGGCGACGTGGACGATGATCAGGCCGGAGCCCGTCCGCCGGGCCATGCCGATGGCGTACGCGAGAGCCCGCTCGCTGGAGGTCGAACCGTCGAAACCGACGACCACCCCGTGCCGGAAGGCGGGATCACAGGAAGGGCGCGCGTCTTCGGCCGCCTGCTGGTCCGACCTGGGGTCGGCCACCTGCTTGCGGTCCGCGGGTTCGGGGATTTCGTAACCGGCCATCGGTGTCTCGGCGAAGAGAGTCCTCGTGAGGAGAGCGACGTGGGGAGCTGCGTCAGCGGGCGGTGTTGCGGTGTCCGGGAATCACTCTTCCCGACCCCTTACCCCCAAGGGTACGGCGTCACTCCTCCACTGCCCAGATCCGCGCAAAGCGCGTGCGACGTTTCAGGGAGCATGCCCGAGACCGCCCCGTATGGCAATGCCGGTTGCCCGATACACCGACGTCACGGCCCCCCGGACGGCCGCAATCGGTGACGGGGCGGGGCGCGGTCCGTCGACCCCCGTGTCCGCCGGCCGTACGCAGCCCCGCACCGGTCCCCGCGCGCCAGGGCGGGGGGTCCGCCGGCCGCCCCGTACCGACCGGGGCGCCCCCCCGGGCCGCCCAGGGAGAACCCCGGGCCCGCACCCGGTCCGCCCTCCCCTCCGGAACCCGCCGGACAGCCGGCGGGCGACGTGGTCCGCCGGGCGGTGTCCGGCTGCCCGCCGGTTCCGGTCGCCCTCCTGGCCCTCGGCGGCTCCGCCGGAGGGGCGGCGGCCGTCGCGCTCGGCCTGGCCGCCGTCACCGCGGCCTGCCGGGCCCTGCTCCGCCGGTCCGCCCCGGCGGCCGCCCTCGACGACCCCCGCACGGCCTCCCGCCCGGCCCCCGTCCGGCCTCTCGCCGGGCCGAGGGGGCGCACAGGAGTGACCACCCCGCTCGGGTCGTGCGCCGGTAGAACGACTGATTTCCGTACATGCGACCGTATATTTTCAGCCAACTTCAGGACCTGGTCGAATCCTTGTCGAATTGGCCGATCAACCCCCTTGCCAGCAGGCAGGAAGAGACCGAGCGGTACGCTTCCACCCCATGGGGACGGGCCATGAACGTCAGGCGCACTTCCCTGCACGACTCACGAGTGAAACGCTTCGTGATCGAATGCTTCCCGCCAGGTTGCCTTGTCGACATAAAGCCGACTGGTGAACTTGTCACGACGGCACCACGGGACGCAGTAGATTCGATCTTGAGTGTCGAAGGCGGGGGACTCGTGCACGACCGAGGGGACATGTGCAGGTGCGACAGGCCCGTAAGGACCAGGGAGACGCGAACACCGAGGGGGGCTTAGCGTCATGAGCCAGGACTCCGCCACCGCAACGGAGGCTGTACGGAAGCTCAGCGGACGCCGACGCCGTGAGGTCGTCGCCGTACTGCTGTTCAGCGGTGGCCCCATCTTCGAGAGCTCCATTCCGCTCTCGGTGTTCGGGATCGACCGCCAGGACGCGGGAGTTCCGCGTTATCGGTTGCTCGTGTGCAGCGGCGAAGAGGGACCGCTGCGCACCACGGGGGGACTCGAACTGACCGCGCCCTACGGGCTGGAGGCGATCAGCAGGGCCGGCACCGTCGTGGTGCCCGCCTGGCGCTCGATCACCTCACCGCCGCCCGTGGAGGCGCTCGACGCGCTGCGCCGCGCCCACGAAGAGGGCGCGCGCATCGTGGGGCTGTGCACGGGCGCCTTCGTGCTCGCCGCCGCCGGGCTGCTGGACGGCCGCCCGGCGACCACCCACTGGATGTACGCACCGACGCTGGCCAAGCGCTACCCGTCGGTGCACGTCGATCCGCGTGAGCTCTTCGTCGACGACGGCGATGTGCTCACCTCCGCCGGGACCGCGGCCGGGATCGACCTCTGCCTCCACATCGTCCGCTCGGACCACGGCACGGAGGCCGCGGGGGCGCTGGCCCGCCGGCTCGTCGTGCCGCCCCGGCGCAGTGGCGGCCAGGAGCGCTACCTGGACAGGTCTTTACCGGAGGAAATCGGCTCCGACCCGCTCGCCGAGGTCGTGGCCTGGGCGCTGGAGCATCTGCACGAGCAGTTCGACGTGGAGACGCTCGCCGCGCGCGCCTATATGAGCAGACGGACCTTCGACCGGAGGTTCCGCTCGCTCACCGGCAGCGCGCCGCTCCAGTGGCTGATCACCCAGCGGGTGCTGCAGGCGCAGCGGCTGCTGGAGACGTCCGACTACTCGGTCGACGAGGTCGCGGGCCGTTGCGGCTTCCGCTCGCCGGTCGCGCTGCGCGGGCACTTCCGGCGTCAGCTGGGCTCGTCCCCCGCCGCGTACCGGGCCGCCTACCGGGTCCGTCGTCCGCAGGGTGGTCCCGAGCCGGCGGTCACGGCCACCGAACCGGGGGTGCCCGCCCAGGGCGCCTCCGGGGCCCGGCGTGCTCCGCTGCCGGCTTCCGCGGGCCAGCCGGGTGCGTCGTCCACGGCCGCCGCGGACGCGGGGCGCGGGGAGCACGGGAAACCGGGCTCCGAGGCGTACGCCGCGAGCCGCCCGGCCCTGCCGGGACAGCGGAGCGCCCCGTAGGGTGGGGCGCATGAACGACCGCATGGTGTGGATCGACTGCGAGATGACCGGGCTCTCGTTGACGGAAGACGCACTCATCGAGGTGGCCGCACTGGTCACCGACTCGGAGTTGAACGTGCTCGGCGAAGGGGTGGACATCGTGATCCGCCCGCCGGACGCGGCGCTGGAGACCATGCCCGAGGTGGTGCGGCAGATGCACACCGCCTCGGGCCTCCTCGACGAGCTGGCCGCGGGCACCACCCTGGCCGACGCCGAGGAGAAGGTCCTGGCCTACGTCCGCGAGCACGTGAAGGAGCCCGGCAAGGCCCCGCTGTGCGGAAACTCGGTCAGCACCGACCGCGGCTTCCTCTTCCGGGACATGCCCGCGCTGGAGGGGTACCTCCACTACCGGATCGTCGACGTCTCCTCGATCAAGGAGCTGGCACGCCGCTGGTTCCCGAGGGCGTACTTCAACAGCCCGGACAAGAACGGCAACCACCGGGCGCTCGCCGACATCCGCGACTCCATCACGGAGCTGCGGTACTACCGCGAGGCGGTGTTCGTCCCGCAGCCGGGCCCGGACTCCGAGCGCGCGAAGTCGATCGCTGCCCGCCTGACGCAGCCCTCGGCCTAGGGCCTTTCGTTTGGATCAGGCCGGATCAGGGAGCGGGGTCCGGTGCGTGCAGCTGCAAGGCGGAGGAGGGAGTCAACGCGGAGCGTTGGCGACCGACGACAACGCGGCAGATGGGCGTGCCGGACCCCGCGAGCCCGGCCTGATCCAAACGAACGGCCCTAGGCTCCTGGGAAGCCGCTGGTCACAGCCCTTTCGGGGGCCGGGACCGGCGGCTGAACAATGGGGGCGCGAGCACCCTCTCGGACCCTGTACACTTTTTCTCGGCCGGTCGGAAACGCCCGGACATGGTGGGTATAGCTCAGATGGTAGAGCACCTGGTTGTGGTCCAGGATGTCGCGGGTTCGAGTCCCGTTACTCACCCTGAATGATCAAGCCCTGACCTGTGTGAACAGGTCAGGGCTTCTTCATGCCCCCCTCTTGGGAAACGTCGGGAGCACAGCACGGACCCCGGCTGCGGTCGTGATCTCCCTTATGGCGAGCATCGGGGAACGCCCCGAGAAACCGGCCGCGGGAAGAGACGAACGGCCGCGATGGTGCGTCCGGCCAGGCTCTGCCCCACCGGGTACAGCCTTCAGCCGCCCCGCCGTCCGACCCGGATGCGCCGGCGCGCCGGCGCGGGAGGCACTTTCGTCCCGCCGGGGTCGGGGGGGTGCTGGGCCCTGCACCGTGATCTGCGGCGATCTGATCAATTCGTGCGGCCAGGTCGAAGTCCGCGTCGGTCAGTCTGCGGCCTCGGCCGACGCCGCCGCTGAGCTCCCGCCCGTGGCTCTGCCGGCACAGGGCCGGGCGGAGCCCGGTCCGATAGGGGCCTTGGCCACAGCCTGGCGGGGCCGGCTACGGGCGGGCGTCAGATGTAGTCGGCGGTGTGACGCACCTCGCCGAAGCGCGGGAAGATCCGCTCCACGGCGAACTCGTGCTCGTCCGCGGCCAGTCCGGACATCGCGTCGGCCACGAACTCGACTTCGTAGCCGTGGTCCGCCGCGGCCCGCGCGGTGGACTCGACGCCCATCGTGGTGACCAGCCCGGCGATCACCAGGTTCTCCACGCCCAGTTTGCGCAACGACTCGTCCAGACCGGTGCCGTAGAACGCCCCTATGGTGCGCTTGACCACCACGAGGTCGCTGTCGTGTACCAGGCCCTCGGTGAAGTCACTGCCCGGCGGCTGCTCGGCGACGTTCGGGCGCTCCACTCGGACCTGCACCACCGGCCGCCTGCTCGCCCGGAAGGACTCGGCCAATTCTCGGCAACGCGCGAGCACTTCGTCCCCGGAGTACGGGGCGAGGGGGAGTGCGATGATGCGCGGCATCAGGTCGACGAGGATCAGTGCGGTGGTCATGGCGTGGATCGTATAGCCGCCCGATGCGCCGGAAGCCGGGTCGACCGCCGGGCACCCGGTGTGTGCCCGGCGGGGAGCCGCAGGGCGAAGGGCCCGAGCGGTCCGGTCAGTCGGCGTCGGGGGCGTCGACGATGCGGCCGTCCTTGTCGAGCGTGTGGGTGCGCCAGTACACGTCCCAGTCGTCGTCGACGTGCTTCGGCACCTTGCCTTCCGGGTACCGCGTATATCCCTTCGAGGGCTCCTCGCCGTTCTTCTCGCACGCGGAACCGGAGCCGCCCACGGTCAGCACGGGGTACTCGCCGTCGCTGCAGATGTCCTCCTCGTACGCGAGGCCGGAACATCCGGTGAGTGCCACGACCGCGGCCGCGCTCGCGAGAGCGGCGGCGATGACGCGGGCGGGGCGGATCCTGCCAGAGGGGCTGGTCCTGCGGGCGACGCGCATGATCTCTCCTGACTCCAGTTGTTCGTTACTGCCTCAACTATCGCCGCGGAACATCGCCGATCCCTGAGCACGCGTACTCAGCCACCACGCGCTCGGTTACTCAACCCGCTGACGAACTCGCCGTCGGCGAGGGGCCCTGAGCACGCGAGCGGGCCGCTCGCCGACGAGCCGGCCGCGGACGCGCCCGAGGCCGGTCAGGCCGGCGGGCAGACAGACGGGCGCCCGGGCAGGCAAGCGGGCGGGCAGGCAAGCGGGCGGGCGGGCAGACAGACAGATGGGCGGGCAGGCGAGCGGGCGGGCAGACGGGAAGTACCGGCCGCCCGGCCATGGTGCCGTGGGCGCGCCCGAGCCGCACGACGCACGAAGTGAAGTCGCGGAGGCGCCCGGGGGGGTCCCGGGGCCCCTCACGCGTGCAACGCCGACCGACGGCCCCATGCCACTGCGGGACGGGCGGACGGGCGGCTCACGACGAGTCGCGGACCACCAGTTCGGTCGGCAGCACGATCTGCGGGCGGTCGGTGTTCTCGCCCGCGATCTGGTCGAGGAGTACCCGGGTCATCGTGCGGCCCATCTCCTCGATCGGCTGGCGCACACTCGTCAGCGCCGGGTCCATGTGCCGGGCCACCGCCGAGTCGTCGAAGCCGACGAGGGCCACGTCGTCCGGAATGCGGCGGCCCGCCTCGCGCAGCACCTGGCGGGCGCCCGCCGCCATCAGGTCGGAGGCGGCGAAGACCGCGTCCACGTCCGGGCGGCGGGCGAGCAGTTCGCGCATGGCCCGGACGCCGGCCTCCTCGGAGAAGTCGGCGGGGGCGATCAGCCGTTCGTCGGGCTCGTGGCCCGCGTCGGACAGGGCCTTGCGGTAGCCGTCGAGGCGTCGCTGGGCGGCGTAGACGTCCAGCCGGCCGGTGATGGTGGCGATGGAGCGGCGGCCCCGGGAGACCAGGTGCTCGACGGCGCCGCGGGCGCCCTCGAAGTTGTCCGAGTCGACCGAGGGCAGCGGCTCGGCGACGGACCTGCGGCCGTTCATGACGGCGGGCATGCCGAGCTGTTCCAGCAGATCGGGCAGCGGGTCGTCGGCGTGCACGGAGACCAGCAGCACGCCGTCCACGCGGTGGGCGGTGAGGTACTGGGCCAGTCTGCGGCGTTCGCGGTCGCTGCCGACGAGGGTGAGCAGCAACTGCATCTCGGTGTCGGCGAGAGCGGCGCCCACCCCGCGGACGATGCCGGAGAAGTAGGGCTCCGCGAAGAAGCGGGTCTCCGACTCGGGCACGACGAGAGCGATGGCCTCCGTCCGGTTCCCGGCCAGGGCGCGAGCCGCGCGGTTGGGTACGTACCCGAGCTCGGCGACGGCCGCCTCCACCGCCTCGCGCGTGTGCGCGCTGACCCGTGGCGAACCGTTGATGACCCGCGAGGCGGTGCCGCGCCCCACCCCCGCCCGTGCCGCGACCTCTTCGAGCGTGGGCCGGCCCCCGCTCCGTACTCGCGCTGCCGTCATGGCTGCCTCCCGTTCGCGGTCAATTTCTCACAGTCGGATAACCAAACCAAGTCCTGGCGTTGGTTCGCTTGACACTCGGGGTGAGCGGGCCGCCGCTCCCCGAGCCGCACCGTGGGAGCGCTCCCACTCTACGCGCGTGGTCAAGCGGCCCGCACGGGCCCCGGACCGAGGGGGCCGGAAGGGGGGAGGAATGAGCTGCGGATACGCCTGAGACCCGGCACGGGGCCGGGTCTCAGGGGTCGCGCATCTCACGGTCTCGGGGCGGCGCCCGCCGCGCGGGCCGCGCCCTCCCCCCGAAGGGGCGGAGCGCGTCGGCAGGCGCTCCGGGTCAGGAGAGGCCGGGCTCCGGGAGGGCGTGGCGGCGGATCACGTCGGAGTACCAGTAGGCGCTCGCCTTGGGGATGCGGCGCTGGGAGGCGTAGTCGACGTACACCGTGCCGAAGCGCTTCGAGTAGCCGTACGCCCACTCGAAGTTGTCCATCAGCGACCACAGGAAGTAGCCGCGGACGTCCGCGCCGTCGGCCACCGCACGCTGCACGGCGTCGAGATGGCCGTGCAGGTACGCGATCCGCTCCGGGTCCTCCACCCGGCCCTCGGGCGAGACGTAGTCGTCGAAGGCGGCGCCGTTCTCCGTGACCATCAGCGGCAGGCCGGGGTGGTCGCGGGTGACGTCCATCAGCAGGTTGTAGAGCCCGTCGGGGTCGATCGGCCAGTCCATCGCCGTGCGCGCCTTGCCCTCGGCGAGGTGGAAGGCGACGTGCTCGGAGCCGGGCCACGGCGAGAACTGACTGGAGCCGTGGACATCGTTGCCAGAGCCCGCTTCGCCCTTCTCCGGGGTGGAGACCAGCGTCGGCGTGTAGTAGTTGATGCCGAGGACGTCGACCGGGCGGGAGATCGCGGCCAGGTCGCCGTCCTGGACCAGCTTCGACCAGTCCACCAGGTGCGCGGTGTCGGCGAGCAGGTCCTCGGGGTACTCACCGCGCAGCATCGGACCGGTGAAGACCCGGTTGCCGACGGCGTCGATCCGGCGTGCGGCGTCCGCGTCGGCCGCGCTCGCGGTCAGCGGGCGGACCTGGTGGAGGTTGAGGGTGACCGAGGTCTGCGCACCAGCGGGGAGTTGATCGCGCAGGACCTCGATCGCCCGGCCATGGGCGAGGTTGAGGTGATGGGCCGCCCGCAGGGCGGAGGCGGGCTCGGTGCGGCCGGGAGCGTGCACTCCGGAGCCGTATCCGAGGAAGGCCGAGCACCACGGCTCGTTGAAGGTCGTCCAGGTCGCGACCCGGTCGCCGAGCGCGCCCGCCATGATCGCGGCGTAGTCGGCGAAGCGGTCGGCGGTGACCCGCTGGGGCCAGCCGCCGGCGTCCTCCAACTCCTGGGGCAGGTCCCAGTGGTACAGGGTGGCGACGGGGGCGATCCCCGCTTCGAGCAGCTCGTCGACGAGCTTGCGGTAGAAGTCCAGGCCGCGTTCGACGGCGGGGCCGCGGCCGGTGGGCTGGACCCGGGACCAGGAGATGGAGAAGCGGTACGCCTTCAGCCCCAGCTGCTTCATCAGCGCCACGTCGTCGCGGTAGCGGTGGTAGTGGTCGGCGGCGATGTCACCGGTGTCGCCGTTGCGGACCTTGCCCGGGGTACGGCTGAACGTGTCCCAGATGGAAGGGGTGCGGCCGTCCTCGGCTGCGGCGCCCTCGACCTGGTAGGCGGCGGTGGCCGCTCCCCAGACGAAGCCCGTAGGGAATTTCGTGGCCGCGGGCGCCTGCTTCGGGGCGATGTCGGGTCGTACGGCAGTCATGCGGGAGCGCTCCCAGGGATGGACGGACAGGGGCGGGGAAGGGGTGGAACTCCGGAGCCCGTACGGCCCGCGGTCAGGTACGGGCCGTACGGGGGTTCCGGGAAGTGACGAGGAGGCTGGGGGAAACGTCAGCCCTTGACGGCGCCGGACATGATCCCGCCGACGATCTGCTTGCCGAAGAGGACGAACACCACGAGCAGCGGCAGCGTGCTGATCAGCCCGCCCGCCATCACGATGCTCTCGTCGGGGGTGTAGGAGGCCTTCAGCTGGCCGAGGGCCACCTGAAGGGTGGGGTTCTGCTGGTTCAGCGCGAGGTAGGGCCAGAAGAAGTCGTTCCACGCCTGGACGAAGGTGAGCATGCCCAGCACCATCATCGCGGGGCGGGCCACCGGAAGCACCACGCTGCGCACGATGCGGAAGTTGCTCGCACCGTCGATCTTGGCGGCCTCGATCAGCTCGTACGGCAGCGCCTCGGTCAGGTACTGACGCATGAAGAACACGCCGAACGCGCTGACCAGGGTCGGGAAGATCACCGACTCCAGGCTTCCGCTCCAGCCGAGGTCGGACATCATCATGAACAGCGGCACGACGCTGAGCTGCGGCGGGATCGTCAGGGTCGCGATGACCCCGGTCATCAGCGCGCCGCGTCCGCGGAAGCGCATCTTGGCGAAGGCGTAGCCGGCCAGGGTGCAGAAGAAGAGCGTCGCCAGCGTGATGCAGCTGGAGACGATGAAGCTGTTGAGGATCGCCTTGCCCAGGTGGGCCTGGTTCCAGGCGGCGTCGAGGTTGTGGAGCAGCCGGTCGCCGGGCAGGAACGGCGGGGTGGACGCCAGGACTTCGTCCTGGGTGTGGGACGCGGCCACCAGGGTCCAGTACAGCGGCAGCAGCGAGCCGATGCCGACGACGGTCAGCGCTATGTAGGCGAAGGGACCGCCCTTCAGCTGCTGCCCGGCACCGGGCTTGAAGCGGCTCGCACGCTTCGGCGCGCGGTGCACGGTGCGCGCCGGGAGGACGGAGCCCGGGACTTTGGTGGGGCTGGTGATGGTCATGGATATCGCTCCCGGTCAGACCGCGGATTTGCGTACGAAGCGGCCGATGAGCCAGTTGACCGCGGCGATGATCAGCAGGAGGGCGAGCATCGCCCAGGCCACTGCGGCGGCCGGACCGAGATGCCCCAGGTTCCAGCCGTAGTTGTAGAGGTAGATGCTGAGGGTCTCGTACTGGTTCTCGTTGCCGCCGATCGCGCCGAGGGTGCCGCCCTCCAGCAGCAGGGGCTCGCCGAACAGCTGCATGGAACCGATGGTTGAGATGACGATCGTGAAGAGGATCGTGGGCCGCAGCGAGGGAATGGTCACCTTGAGGAACTGCTGCCAGCGCGAGGCGCCGTCGAGGGAGGCGGCCTCGTACAGATCGGACGGCACGGCCTGCATCGCGGCGAGGTAGATCAGGGTGTTGTAGCCGGTCCAGCGCCAGATCACGATGACGGAGATGGCGATCTTGGACGTCCAGTGGCCGTTGGCCCAGTTGGTGTGGCCGAGGCCGACGAACTCCAGCGCCCAGTTCAGCAGACCGCCGTCGGCCCGGAAGACCAGGGCGAAGACGAGGGCGGCGGAGGCCACCGAGGTGGCGTACGGAGTGAGGATCACCGTCCGCCAGAAGGTGCTGGCACGCAGCTTGTAGTTCAGCAGGTGCGCCAGACCGAGGGCGACGAGCAGCTGCGGGACCGTCGACATGACACCGATCAGGAAGGTGTTGCTGACGGCGGTCCAGAACTCGGAGTCATGCAGGATCTTGTCGAAGTTCTCCCAGCCGACCCACTCCATCTGGTCCAGGCCGGTCATCTCCACCCGGTGCAGGGCGATCCAGCCGGTGTAGATCAGCGGGTAGAGCCCGAAGGCGCCGAAGACGAGGAAGAACGGGGCGATGTAGGCGTACGGGGACGCCTTGTCGTCGAACCGCCAGAGGCGGCTGCGCCATGTCTGCCGGCGGGGGCTGACCGGCTTCCGCCGGGAGCCGGGGGGCGGCGGGGCGTATACATCCCGGGTGGGAGACGAGGTGGCCACGGGCGATATTCCTTCCCTGGATTGCTTGGGTTACCCGGGTGGAAGCTGTTGTCCCACTCCCGACGGGACCGGCTCGGGGGCGGCCGGTGCGGTCGATCGCAAGGCGCCGGAGTGACCTCAAGGCGGAGCCGTGCGGGCAGTTCGGCGACGCGGCGAGCGTCGCACCGGGCGTCCGGGCCGGGCGGGTGTCGGACTACAGCAGCTGACGGGGGCCGGACGGGCGGCGCGTGCGGCGGACTTCCCGGGACGGCCGGGTCACCGGTCTCCCCGTGGAAGCCCACGGCACGCGGGCCTACTCGGCCCCTGGGCCCTGTCCGGGGTCGTGATCCGGCTCAGGGAGTGGGGCGTGGCGCGCGATCGCAAGGCGCCGGAAAGTCCTCGATGGGCCCCTCCCCTGCCCTTCGGGCTATGGGGAGGAGCTACCAGGATTTTTCGGCGACGCCGCGAGCGTGCCACGCCCCGTGAGCCCAGATCACAACTCCGGACGGGGCCCTGCCCCGTGAGGGGCGGGAACACGCAGGTGCGGGCGGCCCGGGGGCCGCCCGCCGCTACGACCGTCAGCCGATCGCCTTGTCGATCGCGTTGGTCGCTGCCTTCCACGCGTCGTCAGGCTTGGTGCCGCGCTGCTCCATGTTGTTGATCTGGGTGGAGATGGTGTCCTTGATGATGCCGTCCTTCGGGCCGAGGATCGTCTCGGGGATGGACTTGGCCTCGTCGGCGTAGATCTCACCGATCGGCGCGTCGTTGAAGTACGGGAGCTTGGCGCTCTTCACGTCGGGCAGGTCGTACGCGCCCTTGTTGGACGGGAAGCTGCCGATCGCCTTGAAGACGGCGGCCTGCTGCTCGGGGGCGGTCAGCCACTTGACGAGCTTGCCGGCCTCCTCGACGTGCTTGCCGGCCTTCGGGACTCCGAGGAAGGAGCCACCCCAGTTGGCGGCGGTCGCACCCGGGGCGGTGGTGATGTCCCACTTGCCCTTGTTGGCGTCACCGGCGTTCACCGAGATCTGACCGGCCATCCAGGCGGGACAGGCGACGGTGGCCATGGTGCTCTTGCGCAGAGCGGCCTTCCACGGGTCGCTGAACTGGGCGAGGCCCTGCGTCAGCTTCTTGTCCGCGGCCTCGGCCGCCAGGTTCCAGCCCTGCTCGACGCTGGGGCTGTCCTTGTAGATCGCCTCGCCGTTCTCGTCGTAGTACTGCTTCGCGTTCGAGCTGACGACGGCGTTGTACATGGCGCTGGCGGAGTCCATGAAGTACGTGCCGCTGGGGGCCTTCTTCTTGTACTCCTCACCGAGCTTGAGGTAGTCCTCCCAGCCACCGGCGATCTTCGCGGCGACTTCCTTGCGGTCGGTCGGCAGGCCGGCCTTCTTGAAGAGCTCGGTGTTGTAGCAGAGCGACATCGGGCCGATGTCGGTGCCCGCGCCGATCACCTTGCCGTCCTTCGTGGTGGCCTGCTTCTCCTTCCAGGACACCCACTCGTTGACGTCGATGACCTTGCTCAGGTCGGCGAACTGGTCCGCCTTCGTGTCGACGAGCTCCTTGATGCGCCCGACCTCGAGGCCCTGGACGTCGGCCAGCCCGCTGCCCGAGTTCAGCTGCTGGAGCAGCTTGGGGTAGTAGACCTTCTCATCGGCGGTGGTGTCTTCCTTCACCGTGATGTTCGGGTTCAGCTCGTGGTACTTCGCGAAGAGGCCGGCTTCCTTGTAACCGAACTGCCCGAAGTCGGCGACGGTCAGCGTGATCTTCCCGTTCGCATCGGAGGACGCGTCATCCGATGAGTCGGAGTCGCTGCTGCAGCCGGTCAGCAGCAGGGCCGAAGCGGTCAGGCCCGTGGTGGCCAGAACCGCGACTCTGCGGCTGCGACCGGCGACGGTGCGGGTGATACGCATTCCACTACTCCTTGTTCCAGGGTGGGACTGGCTCACTGCGTGGCATACGCGCTGGTGAGTGCGGGTGCCAGATGGTTCAGGGGGGAGGACACGGGCAGTGCCGTTCGCGCGAGAATTCCTCTTGCGATGTGGGAGCGCTCCCATGCGTCGATGTCGGAAGGTTGCTGCCTCAGGGGGGTGGGTGTCAAGAGTTGAAGACGCTTCCGTTGCGCGAGCGTGTCCTGCAAGTCACGAGACCGTGTCCGGCCGAAGGCTTGCCAAAGCTCGCCGCCAGGGGAAGCGGACGGAAGGCTTCCTGAATTTCCGCAGGTGAGAGCCTTGTTGGGAGTGGATCTTGCGCGTTACGGCGCGAAGGGAGCCCGACCGTCCCGGTTTCGCGACCACGCCCGGAAACACCCCCGGTCCGCCCCGATTCACGCGGCAGCGCCCGCCGGAAGGTGAACGGGACCTCGCACTCAGGGGGCGCCCAGGGGCCCTTCCGCGTTCTTTCCCCGAAGCCTCGCCACGGACGGTGGCCGAAACGGCGGCCCCCGGGGTGACCGGATCGGTCCACTGCGGGGCGGCCGGGAGGGTACGCAGGGGGCCACCGGGCGGTACGCCGACGGGCGGCCGGGACGGCGCCTGCGCACGAGCCCGACGAGGGGGCGCGAGGGCGGCCAAGGGGGCGAGAGCAGCGAGGGGCGAAGGCCGGCGAGCGCGGCGAAGGGCGGCGAAGGGGGCGAGGGGGGCGAAGGGCGGCGACCGAGCCGGCTCACGCCGCGCGCAGGCGGTCCAGGGTGTGCCGCAACTCCTCCTGGGCCGCCCGGCCCGCCGACTCCGCGTCGCCCGCGACCACGGCCGTGACCAGCGCGCGGTGTTGCGCGTCGCCGTGGTGGGGGTCGCCGCGGCGCAGCCCGAGCAACTCCACCAGGTCGATCAGGGCCTGCCGCAGGGCCGGGACGAACTCGCCGAAGAGATCGGTGAGTACGGGGTTGTGGGCAGCCGCCACGACCGCCCGGTGCAGGGCGATGTCGGCGTCCACGAAGGCGTCGTCCGGCCCGGCTCCCGCCGCCCGCCGGGCCACGAGGGCCGCATCGAGGGCGATCAGGTCCTCGTCGGTGCGGCGGACGGCGGCCAGGCGGGCGGCCTGGACCTCGATGAGCATGCGGACCTCGTAGACGTCGGTCACCGCGGCCCGCCGCAGCCGGACCGGCCACTCCTCGGCCTCGTGGTCGGCGATGACGAAGACCCCGGCCCCCTGGCGGGACTGGAGCAGTCCCAGCGTGGCGAGCGTGCGCACCGCCTCGCGCACGGTGGAGCGGCCCACGCCGAGCGTCTTGGCGAGCGTGGTCTCGCCGGGGATCTTCGTGCCGACCGGCCAGTGGCCCTCGGTGATCTGCGCGCGCAGATGACGCGTGGCCTGTTCGACCAGAGGGCTGGGGCGGAGCGGGCCGAGCGAGGACACGGGATTCACCTGTCAGGTTGTCTGAGGACTTGGTTTCTGGCTACTGTACCGGTCATGACGTACCGCGGTCTCCTCCTTCTCGGCTGCCGCGGCGGGGCCTGAAGCGATCGGCACCCCGCCGCGGGGTGCCGTGCTGTGCCGGTCGCATCCGGCGATGCGAAATGAGACCGCGTTCATGTCCGAGCTCACGTCCGAGTCCATGTCCGACGTCATGTCACCGATGCACGGCTTCCCCACGATCTGTACGCCCCGCGGGCCCGTGCCCGAGGCCGCTCCCCCCTGGAATCCTCAGCGCTCCAGCTCGATGCCCTCGCACCGCTACCGTCCGGCCTTCGACCGCGTGGACATCCCGCTGACCGGGCGGAGCTGGCCGCAGGCCCGTATCGACCGCGCCCCCCTCTGGGTCCCCGTCGACCTGCGTGACGGCAACCAGGCCCTGGCCGAGCCGATGGACACCCCGCGCAAGCGCCGGATGTTCGACCTGCTCGTCGCGATGGGCTACAAGGAGATCGAGGTCGGCTATCCGTCCGCGAGCCGGACCGACTTCGGCTTCGTACGGCATCTGGCGGAGAGCGGGGCGGTACCCGACGACGTGACCGTGGTGGTCTTCACCCCGGCCATGCCCGAGCTGATCGAGCGGACCTTCGAGTCCGTCGCGGGGATGGACCGGGTGGTCGTCCACCTCTACATCCCGACCGCTCCCGTCTGGCGGGACGTCGTCCTCGGACGCAGCCGGGCCGAGGTGCACGGCGTGGTGCTGGACGCCGCGCGGCAGATGGACCGGCTGGCGCGGGCCAGGCCCGGGGCGGACATCCGGTTCGAGTTCTCGCCGGAGGTCTTCATCCTGACCGAGCCCGACTACGTCCTGGAGATCTGCAACAGTCTCACCGCTCTGTGGGACGCCTCGCCGGACCGGCCGGTCATCCACAACCTGCCGGCCACGGTGGAGATCGCGACGCCGAACGTGTACGCGGACCAGATCGAGTACATGCACCGCCATCTGGACCGGCGCGGTTCCGTGATCCTCTCCGTGCACCCCCATAACGACCGCGGGACGGGTGTGGCCTGCGCCGAGCTCGCCGTGCTGGCGGGGGCGCAGCGGGTGGAGGGCTGCCTGTTCGGCAACGGGGAGCGCACCGGCAACGTCGATCTGGTCAATCTGGCCCTCAATCTGCACGCCCAGGGCGTCGACCCGATGATCGACTTCTCGGACATCGACGAGATCCGCCGCACGGTCGAGCACTGCAACCGGCTGCCGGTGCCACCCCGTCATCCGTACGGCGGCGACCTCGTGTACACCGCGTTCTCGGGCACCCACCAGGACGCGATCAGCAAGGGGTTCGCGCATCACGCGGAGAGCGGCTCGGAGCTGTGGTCGGTGCCGTATCTGCCGATCGACCCGGCGGATGTGGGGCGTACGTACGAGGCGGTCATCCGGGTCAACAGCCAGTCCGGCAAGGGCGGCATCGCCCACCTGCTGCGGAGCAACCACGAGGTGGACCTGCCGCCGGGGATGCGGGCGGACTTCTCCCGCACGGTGCAGGAGATGACGGACGACAGCGGCCTGGAGGCCACGCCGAAGGACCTGTGGAACCTGTTCGAGGCGGCCTACCTGGCCCCCGGGCGGGACGGCTCGGTCGCCCTCGCCTCCTGGTCCACGGACCGCGGCCCGGCGGGTCGGCACCGCTTCGTCTGCACGCTGCGGGTGGACGGGCGCGAGGGCGACTACGAGGGCACGGGCGCCGGGGCGGTGTCGGCGTTCACGGACGCGCTGGAGGGGGCCGGGGTGAAGGTCACGGTCCTCGACTTCGCGGAGCACGGCTCGCGCGGACCGAAGGCGCGGGTGACGGCGTACGCGCGGTGCCGGGTCGGCGGGACGGAGCACTGGGGCGCGGGCCAGGACGCGTCGGGTGTGGCGGCGTCGGTGGCGGCGGTGCTGTCGGCGGTGAACCGGGCGCGGGAGTGACGCGGGACGCGTCAGGCGTGAGCCGAGGGGGCGGCGCGCACCCCGGCCGGGGGGGGAACGTGGGGCGCGCACCCCGGCCGGGGGGGGAACGTGGGGCGCGCACCCCGGCCGGGTGGGGGGAGTGTGGGGGCCGGCCGGGATGCACGGGCGGGGGAGGGTGGCTGCTGGGGTGCCTACTTGTACGCGCCGAACGCCTTCGTGAAGGCGAGCGGTTCCTGGGCGATCGAGCTGCACGAGGCGTCCGCGGACGGCTTCGGCCCGCCCGCGCACGCCTTGTCCCGCGTGCCCGACCACATCGCGAGCCAGGCGAGGCCCTTCTGCTGGGCGAAGGCCACCAGCTGGGTGGCGTCCTCGACCTTGAAGATCTCCGTGGCCACGTCGTTCACGCCGATCATCGGCGTGACGGCGACGGTCTTCCACGCCTCCGCGTCGGAGAGCCCGAGCACGCCCTTGATCTGGGCCTGGGTGGCGGTCGCCGCCTGGATGGCGTACGCGCCCATGTCACCGCTGTACGAGGCGCCGTAGTCCATCGCCATGACGTTGACCGCCCCGACGTCCACGCCGTTCTTCTTCGCGTCGGCGATCAGGTCCACGCCCGGCTGGGTCAGGCCCTCGGGCATCACCGGCAGGGTGAAGGAGACGTCCAGGCCCGGGTGGGACTTCTGAAGCTGGGCGATGGCCTGGGAGCGCCGGGAGTTGGCGGCCGTGTCGGGCAGCGCCCCGCCCTCGATGTCGAAGTCGACCTTGGTCAGCTTGTACGTGTCGACGACCTTGCCGTACGCGGCCGCCAGATCGGCGGCCGAGGCGCAGTTCAGTGCCAGCTCGGAGCCGGAGGCGCCCCCGAAGGAGACCCGGACGTCGCCGCCGGCCGCGCGCAGGGCGCCGATCTGTGAGGCCACGTGGTCGTCGCCGAGCCCGGTGACGCCGCCCCAGAGCGGGGCGCAGCTGCCGCCGGAGGTGATGAAGGCGAGGTTGAACTGCTTCACACCGGTCTTGGTGGCGGTGTCGAGCAGGTCGTACGCCGGGTAGAGCGAGGTGTCGACGTAGGGGGCGAAGCCCGCACCGCCGGCCGTGCCGCCTCCGGTCTGGGTCGGGGTCGGCGTGGGGGTGGGTGTGGCGGTCGCGGTCGGCTTCTCCGTGGGGGTGGCCGAGGCGGTCGGGGCGGGGGTCGCGGTCTCGGTGGGGCGGCCGCTCGGCTCGGGGGTCGCGCCGGTGTCGACGGAGCACGCGGCGTCGTCGATGAGACAGCCGGTGGGGTCGGCGGCCGTGCCGTCGGAGCTGGTGACGAAGCCTACGGTGACGGACTTGCCGGGCGCGAGCTCCTTGTTCCAGCTCGCCGGTCCGACGGTGACGTGGTTGCCGCTGACGGTGTGCTCGCCGTTCCACAGTGAGCTGATCCTGGTGCCCGCCGGCAGGTCGAACTCGAGCGTCCAGCCGGTCTTGGCCGTGGCGGTGTCGTTGGTGACGACGTACTGCCCGGTGTATCCGCCGGTCCAGCCGCTGGTCCTCGTGTACGCGGCGCCCACCGCCGCGGCCTGGGCCGTGCCGGTGAGGGCGAAGACCGTGCCGCCGATCACGGCCGCGGCGACGACCGCGCCGATCGCCTTGGTCCTGGTGCTCGCCGTGCGCCGGTGCGTGCTGGTGCCCATCGCGTTCCTGCCTCGTGTACGGAAGTGGGGGATGCGGGAGCACGCTAGCGGCACCGAATCCGGCAAACGGCACGATCGGGACGGGGGTTGATGTTCTTAGGGTGCGCTTAAGGAGCGCATCGGCCGGTCTAAAGGTTCGGCCGCGCACCCGAGCGGAATGGGAGCTTTGCGCCGCGGCCGCCCAGTGCGCGCCGCTGCCGCCCCACCCGGTGGCCGCGCCCGCGCCGCTGGGGCCGCTGTCCGTCGAGCCCGATCCAGATGCGCACCTCCGTGCCGCCGAGCACGGAGCGCCCGATCCGCACATCGCCCCCGGTGGACTCGGCGACCCGGCGGACGATGTCGAGGCCCAGCCCGGTCGAGCCCACCGCTCCCCCGGCTCCCCCGCGCCCGCTGCCGCCGCGTGCCAGCGCGGCCTTCGGATCGGCGATGCCGCCGCCGGCGTCCGAGACGAGCACGATCACCGCGTCACCGCTGTGGTGGACGTCGACGGCGAAGGCGGTGCCCTCCGCGGTGTGGCGGAAGACGTTGCCGAGCAACGCGTCGAGTGCGGCGGCGAGTTCGGGGCGGGCCACCGGAATGCGCACCGTACGGTCGACGCCCGCGAGGCGCACCTCGCGGCCCTCGTCCTCGGCGAGCGCGGACCAGAAGGCCATCCGCTCGCGGATCACCTCGGAGACGTCGCAGCCGGCCCCGGGCCCGCCGTTCGGGCCCTGGGTCTGGGGGCGCTGTTCGCGGGCGGTCCTGATGATCGTGTCGACCTCGTGCTCCAGCTGCTGGACGGCCGCCCGGGTCTGCTCGGCCGCCGGCCCCTCGCCGAGTGAGGCGGCGTTGAGCCGGAGCACGGTGAGCGGGGTGCGCAGCCGGTGCGAGAGGTCGGCGGCGAGTTCGCGCTCGTTGGCCAGGAGCTGGACGACCTGGTCGGCCATGGAGTTGAACGCGACGGCCGCGGACCGCAGTTCGGTCGGCCCCTCCTCCGGCACGCGGGTGCCGAGCCTGCCCTCCCCCAGGTCCTGTGCGGCGCCCGCCAGGCGGCGGGCCGGCTGCACCATGCGTACGCCCAGCCGGTCGGCCACCGCGACCGAGCCGACGATCAGCGCGATGCCGACGCCCGCCAGCATCAGCCAGGCCGTGGCGACCCCGTTGGACACCTCGTCCTCGGGCACGAAGACCTCGACCACGGCGGTGCCGCCGGAGCCCAGCACGGTCGGCTGGAGCAGCGCGGAGCCGCCCGTCACCTCGGTGATGGAGGCGCGCCCCGATTCCCGTACGGTCTCCAGGTCCTTGCGGGTCGCACGCCGGCTGCCGATCTCCACCGCGACGCTGCCGGCCTTGCCGGACGCGGGGACGTGCACGGCCATCCGGCCGGCTGCTCCCGGTTCGGTCGTGAGGACGGCCGTTTCGAGTTCGGCGCGGTCGGTGGTGATGGAGAGGGTGGGGCCGATCGTCGCGGCCTGCCGCTCGGCGTCGGAGAAGGCGCGGTCGCGCGCCATCTCCTTGATGACGAGGCCGAGGGGGACGGCGAAGGCGATGACGACCATCGCGGTGACAGCCAGGCAGACCTTGACCAGGGCCCATCTCATGCGGGCTGCTCCGGGGGCGCGGCGGGCGGCTGGAGCTTCACGCCGACGCCGCGCAGGGTGTGCAGATAGCGGGGCCGGGCGGCGGTCTCGCCCAGTTTCCGGCGCAGCCAGGAGAGGTGGACGTCGATGGTCTGGTCGTCCCCGTAGGACTGCTGCCAGACCTCGGCGAGCAGTTCCCTGCGTGCGACGACGACGCCCGGGCGGCCGGCCAGAAACGTCAGCAGGTCGAACTCGCGTCGGGTGAGGTCGAGTTCGGCGCCGTCGAGTTGGGCCTGGCGTCGCAACGGGTCGATGGAGAGCCCGCCGACCTGGATGACGCGCGGCGGCGGGGCCTCGCCGCCGGCCGCCCGCGAGCGGCGCAGCACGGCGGCCATCCGGGCCGAGAGGTGCTCCACGGAGAACGGCTTGGTCAGGTAGTCGTCGGCGCCGTCGTTGAGCAGCCGGACGATCTCGCTCTCGTCGTCGCGCGCGGTCGCGATGATGACCGGCACGTCGGTGATGCCGCGCAGCATCTTCAGCGCCTCGGCCCCGTCGAGGTCGGGCAGCCCGAGATCGAGGATGACCACGTCGAACCGGAAGTGGGCGACCTCGCGCAGCGCCTCGAGCGCGGTCCCGACGCTCCGCACCGTATGGGAGGCCTCGGTCAGGTGCCGGATGAGGGCGGAACGTACGAACTGGTCGTCCTCGACCACGAGCACACTTGGCATGGGCGGCACCGTACGCCATCGGACGTCGCCCGGTCCGGCCGGTGGCGGTAGTGGGACAGCGCGGGGACCGGTGGTGCAGGATGTGCCGGATGCAACGAGGTCTCGTACACGCGCTCGCGTGGTCGCTCGCCACCGGCGCGGCGGTCACGCTGTCGTGGTGGGGTGTGCACACCGTGATGGCGGGCACGGCGTACGACCCGCCGCGCGCGGTGCCGATCGCGGCGGGTGCCCGGAGCGAACGGGACGTCACCGAGAACCTGTCGTCCTCGACGCACCGCCCGCGACCGGCCCCTTCGAAGAGCCCGCCGGCTTCCCGCCGGCCCGCCCCGAAGCCGTCCGCGTCCCCGTCCCGGACGCCGTCGCGCCTCCCGGCGGCCACTCCGCGGCCGACGGCCACGGCCACCGCGTCGGGGACGGCGAGGAGTTACCGGACGGACGGCGGCCGGATCGTCTTCGAGCTCGGCACCGACGCGGCGAAGCTGGTGTCGGCGACTCCGGAGCAGGGCTGGTCGGTACAGGTCTGGACGAACACGACGTGGATCCGGGTGAACTTCACCAAGGACGACGGCACGACGGTGTCGGTCTACTGCACCTGGAACGACCACCCGCCGATGGTCGAGATCGTGAACTCCTGACGCCGGAACGCCGATCGCGTCGCGGTCAGTCGAAGGCGGACGCCGGGGGCGCGGGCGACGGCCGGGCGTCCGCGTCGTGCACGGCGGCCGCGCCGCCGGTGAAGTCGGCGAGCGCCCGCCCGTGTTCGACGCGCCCCGGATGCGGATCGGTCGCCACCCTGCGGGTCAGCTCCGCGACCTTCGGCGCCACGTCCGAGGCGAGCAGGACGGCGTTGCCGAAGCGGCGTCCGCGGAACACGGTCGGGTCGGCGGCGAGCGCCAGCTCGGGGAAGACGGTCGCGGCGGTGGCGATCTGGCCGCGCAGATGTGCCAGCGGCGGCCCGTCGGCGAGGTTGGCCACGTAGCTCCCGCCGGGCTTCAGGACGCGGCGCACCTCGGCGAGGAACTCGGTGCTGGTGAGGTGGGCGGGGGTGCGGGCCCCGCTGAAGACGTCGGCGATGACGAGGTCGGCCCAGCCGTCCTGGATCTTCCCCAGGCCGGCGCGGGCGTCGGTGGCCCGGACCCGGATCCTGGCCTGCGGGTCCAGCGGCAGTTCCCGGCGCACCAGTTGGACGAGGGCGGCGTCCACCTCGACGATCTGCTGGGTGGAGCGGGGGCGGGTCGCGGCGATGTAGCGGGCGAGGGTGAAGGCCCCGCCGCCCAGGTGCACGACGTGCAGCGGCTGCCCCGGGGGCGCGACCAGGTCGGCGATGTGGCCGATCCGGCGCTGGTACTCGAACGAGAGGTACGTCGGATCGTCCAGGTCCACATGGGACTGCGGGGCGCCGTCGATCGTCAGGGTCCAGGCGCGCCGGCGCTCCCGGTCGGGCACCAGCTCGGCGGCACCGCCGTCCACGGCCTCGGTGACGTTGCCGGCGGGGCGCTCGGAGCCGCGCGCCGCCTTGCGGTCGGTCCTGCGGTCCGTGCGCTGCTTGCGGTCGCCCGCGCCGCCGGCCGCTCCTCGACGTGCCACTGCCCTCGCCCCTGCTCACTGCTCATCACGTCCGGGGCCGGTCGGGGACCGGCCGTGACGGGCTGATTCAAGGCGCCCGCCGTCCGGCCATTATGGGCTCAGCGGCAGTTGTCGGCCGCTTCGATCAGGCGGGCGGCCTGGTCGAGCGCGGCCCGCAGCGCGACGGGGTCGGTGACCGGGGTGTCGACGGCGGGAGGCAGCAGCCAGCCGCTGCCCTGGACCGGCGGCTCGGCGGGGAGGCGCAGCCCGCGGCCGTCGGTCCGCGTACAGGCGCTGCCCGGTACGTCCCACGCCTGCGCGGTGCCCGGGGGCACCAGGAAGCCGAGGGTGGCGCAGGCCCCGTCGTGGAGCACCGGGCCGACGGCCTCCTGGTGGGCGCCGCGCCGCAGGATGTCGACGGCCTCCAGCCCCTGGCGGGCCGGGACGGTCACCAGGTCGCAGGGCTCGGGTTCGGGGGGCGTGCCGCATCCCTCCGCGGGCGCCGTGGTGCCGGTCGGCGCGGGCGCCGTCTCCCCGGTCGTCGCGGTCGTTCGCGATCCGGTCGCCATGCCGAGGTGCAACAAGGGACCTCTCCTCTCATCGCCGGGCGGAGCCGGACTCCGTCTCCGCATGGACCAACGCGGCGACCGCGTCAAGGGCTACGGTGCAGCACCGCCGCAAAGGGTGGCAGTTCATGGCAGATCGTGGGCGAGATGCCTGTTTTGTAACCATACGGAGCGTGTGCGACCTGTCACAGCAGGTACGTTCTTGCTCCGCCGGGACACCGGAAACAGCGCCCGGCTCGCACCAGAGAGGGCGCCGCCATGGTGTCGACAGGGGCAGTTCCCAACCTCGCTTTCCGGCGGCTGCGCGGACAGCGCTCCGCCGGGGAGTTCGCTGCCGCGGTACGCAGGTCCGCTCGCGAGATCGGTGAGCAGGTCGCGTGCGACGCCCGGTACATCGGCCGCGTGGAGTCCGGCGAGATCCGCTGTCCCAACTACGCGTACGAGCGGGTCTTCCGGCACATGTTCCCCGGGGCGACCCTGGCGGACCTGGGCTTCTCACCGCGCGAATCGGTACGCGGCCGGGGAGCCCGGCCCGCGGCCGACCCCCCACCACCGACTTCCCCGCTGCTCGTGCTCGGCAGCGACACCGACGAGGAGAGCGACGTGCTGCGTCGCGCATTCATGACGAGCGGCACCACCGCGGTGGCCGCCGCCTCCCTGGGCCTCGGACTCGGCGGCCCGGCGGCCGCCTCCGTGCCGGCGCAGCGCCGGGTGGGCGAGGCCGAGGTGAGTGCCGTCGAGAAGGCGGTGCGGCAGATCCGCCTGCTGGACGACCGGCACGGCGGTGACGGCTTGTACCGGCGGGCCTCGCAGCCGCTGAGGGCGGCGTACGCGCTGCTCGACTCCGGCACCACGACCCGCCGCTCCACGGCGGACCGGCTGCACGCCGGCGCCGGGGAGCTGGCCATCTCGGTGGGCTGGCTGGCCCATGACTCGGGCCGGTTCGACGACGCCCGCTCCCACTACGCGGAGGCGCTGGCCACCGCGCGGCTCGCCGGGGACCCGGCGCTGGAGGCGCACGCGTTCTGCAACGCGTCGTTCCTGGCCCGCGATACGGGACGGCCTTGCGAGTCCGTGCGCGCGGCGGAGGCGGGGCAGCGGGCCGCCCGGCCGCTGGGCTCGCCGCGCCTGCTGGCGCTGCTCGCGCTGCGCGAGGCGGGGGGCCGGGCGGGGCTCGGGGACCGTACCGGCTGCGAGAAGGCCCTCGGCCGGGCACACACCGCGTTCGGGAAGGGGCCGTCCGCGGCGGACCCGGAGTGGATGACCTTCTTCCGCGAGGCGGAGCTGGAGATGCTGGAGGCGCAGTGCTGGTCGGCGCTGGGCGACTGGTCGCGGGCCGCACGCCACGCACGACGGGCGACGCGGCTCCAGGACCCGCACTTCACGCGCAACCTGGCGCTCTACCGGGCCGAGCTGACCTGGGACCTGGCGAGGGCGGGCCTCACGGAGGAGGCGGCGGCGACAGGCCACCGGGTCCTCGACCTCCTGGACCAGGTCCAGTCCACCCGCATCCGGTCGATGCTGTCCGACGCGGTCACGGTCCTGCGCCCCCAGGGCCGGGGCTCCGTGGACGTCAAGGACTTCCTGGACCGGCATGCGGTGTCGGCGGCGGGGGGGTAGGGGGGCAGGCTCGGCCCGTCCGCGCGCGCCCGGACGAGTACGCCCGCCCCATCAAGCCGGCCCGCCCGCCCCCCGGGCGGAACGAGAACGCCGGCCCCATCAAGCCCGTCCGGCGTTTGAGGACGGAACCCTCGGCCTGCACCGGGGCGCACCAACCAGCCCGCCCGGCGCTTGAGGGCAAAGGCCCGCGCCCCGGAACGGGCGCACCGGTTCCGTCCTCAAGCGCCGGACGGGCTGGAAATCGCACCCCGGCCACGATTCCGCGCCCACCCCCGGGGCCAAGGGTTCCGTCCTCAAACGCCGGACCGGCTGGAAGGCACCGACCCGCCGAGCGCACCGCGTGCTACCGCTCCAGGTGCCCTGTGTCGTTCCACCGCTCCAGGGCCGGCGCCCCGTACGCCCAGCCCAGGACCGACAGCGACGTCGGGTCCAGGCGGATGCGGGCCGCGAACGACGCGTCCTCGCCCAGCCACCGCGCCGCCAGCACCCGCAGGATGTGGCCGTGGCCGAAGACCAGGACGTCGCGGTCGGCCGAGCGCGCCCACGCGACGACCTCGTCGGCGCGGGCCGACACCTGGGCCATGGTCTCCCCCGACGGCACCCCGTCGCGCCAGATGAACCAGTCCGGGCGGATCGCCTTGATCTCCGCGGGCGTCATGCCCTCGTACGCGCCGTAGTCCCACTCCATCAGGGCGTCCCACGGCTCGGCCCGGTCGCCGAACCCGGCGATCTCACACGTCTCGGACGCCCGCACGAGCGGGCTGGTGCGGACTTCCAGGCCGGGCAGGTCCGCCCACGGTCCGCGGTGCAGTCGCTCCCCGAGCAGCTTGGCCCCCTCGCGCCCGGAGTCGAGCAGTGGAATGTCCGTCCTGCCGGTGTGATTGCCCTTGACGGACCATTCCGTGCGGCCGTGCCGGGCCAGCAGGATGCGCGGTTCCATGTACAGCTCTCCCTGAAAAACTGAGACCTGAGATGCGGGATCTGAGATCTTGGACGTCGGCGGGGACGAACGGGGAACGGATCGTCCGGATTTCCATCATCGCGTACCTTCGCGGGAGGCAACCCGTGGGGCCGCCCCGGCGTCCCACTGACCACAGACGAATCCGAGCAGCTGTGCAGCGCCCGAAAGTCCACCCCGGGCGAACGGCGGCCGACCCGCACCGTACGGTGGAACGCCCGCCGTCGGCCGCGTGAACACATGATGGAGAACTTCCGGATGCCGCATGCCACCACCGCGCCCGCGCCGAGCCCCCGGCCCCGCTGGTGGACCGAGCTCCCGCTCCTGGCCCTGGTGTACGGGGCGTACTCGGGCGGCAGGCTCCTGGTCCGGGGCGACGTGTCCACCGCCGTCGACCACGGACTGCGCATCCTGGATCTGGAGAAGGCCCTCTTCCTCAACGCGGAACACCCGCTCAACCGGCTGTTCACCGCGCACCCGTCCATAGGCATACCCGCCGACTTCGCGTACGCCTCCCTGCACTACCTGGTCACCCCCGCCGTCCTGATCTGGATGTTCCGCCGCCACGCGGCCGCGTACCGCAGGGCCAGGACCTGGCTGATGACGTCGACGATGCTGGGCCTCATCGGTTTCACGCTGATGCCGACCTGCCCGCCGCGCCTGCTGGCCGCCGGGCACGGTTTCGTCGACACGATGGCCCAGTACAGCTCGTACGGCTGGTGGGGCGCGGAGGCGAGCGCACCGCGCGGCATGGGCGGCATGACCAACCAGTACGCGGCGATGCCGAGCCTGCACGTCGGCTGGGCCCTCTGGTGCGGCATCCTCCTGTGGCGCCACGGCAGGCATCCGCTCCTGCGGGCCGCCGGCATCGCCTATCCGCTGATCACCGTCATCGTGGTGATGGGCACAGCCAACCACTACTTCCTCGACGCCGTCGCCGGAGCCGCCGTCATGGGCGTCGGCGCGCTGCTGGCCAGGCCCGTGCTGCGCCTCGCCGACCGGGTCAAGGACGCCGCCCGGGCCCGCTTCGCACGGGTGTCCCCCGCCACGGGGTCCCCGGATGTCAGTGCCGGATGCAAGACTTCCGCGGGTGAGCGAATCCCCGGCCAGCGGACCTCCTCCGCAGACCCCGCCGATGCAGCAGCACCGGCCGGCCCGCCTGCCCCGGCCGATGTCCCCGCCCCCGCGGGAAGAGCCGCAGGCGGTGACGCTGCGACGGCGGCTCGCTGAGCTGAGGGGCCCGGCCGTCGCACCCCGTCCGCTGGACGCCCGCGCGCTGGCCGCCCTGGCCGCCAACCCCGGCTGCAAACGGCGCGCCCTGCTCGACGGCGCCGGGGTCGACAAGGGCGCGCTCGCGGCCGCGCTCGGTTCGCCGGCCGCCTTCGGCCAGTCCCAGTTCGCGTTCATGCGGGGCAACGCCTTCGAGGCCCGGGTCAAGGCCGACGGGGGTACGGAGCTGATGCGCCTGCTGCACCAGGCGTTCGGCGTGCCCGGCGAACCGCCGGGTGACGTGTCGGCGCCCGACCTGACCGCCGCCGGCCCCGAGGGCCGCGCGGCCCGCACCGCGCTCGCCCTGCGCGAGGCGACCGCCTCCGGCGGCTGGGCGCTGCTCGACCACCCGATGCTGGCCCTGGAGGTGGCGGGGTCCCCCGCCTATCTCGAGCCGGACGCCGTGGTGGTCCACCCCGACGGCACCTGGACGGTCGTCGAGATCAAGTCGTTCCCCCTGATCGACGGCTCCGCCGACGCGGCGAAGGTGGGCGCGGCCGCCCGCCAGTCCGCCGTGTACGTGCTGGCGCTGGAGCGGGTCGCCGAGGTGACCGAGGGCGCGGAGGTCGGCCACCGGGTGCTGCTCGTGTGCCCCAAGGACTTCTCCAACCTGCCGGCCGCGTCCGTGGTCGACGTACGCAAGCAGCGCGCGGTCACCCGCCGGCAGCTGACCCGGCTCACCCGTATCGAGGACATCGCGGCGGCCCTGCCCGAGGGCACGACCTTCGATCCGGAATGCTCGCCGGAGGAGCTGGACACCGCGGTCGAGTCCGTCACCGCGGCGTACGCGCCGGAGTGCCTGGCCGCCTGTGAGCTCGCGTTCCACTGCCGGGCCAGGGCCCGCGCCGCCGGTGCGGTCGAGGCGCTCGGGCGGAGTGTGCGCGGTGAGCTCGGCGGGCTGACCACGGTCACCGGCGTGCTCGCCGCGGCCGCCGGCAAGGAGGGCGACCCGGCGGACCCGACGGTCGCCGCACTGCTCCGCGCGGCCGCGCTGCGCGCCGAGGCACTGGAGGGCAGCACCGCATGTCGCTGATCGGCACCCTGGCCCGGCTGGAGGCCGTGGAGAGCGGCCGCGCCCAGCCGATGGCCACCGTCCGCCACCGTCACCTCGGCGACCGCCCGCTCGTGCTGGTGCCGCTCACCACGGCGGGAGAGGCGGGCGCTCCGCTCGGCGCGCTCGTCGGCACCGACCGGGACGCGCCCCGCCTGCTGGCCGTCGCCCAGCCGCGCGACCGCGACCTGCGGTTCGCGTTCCTCGCCGAGCTGGCCGAGTCGGTCCTGCCGTACATCGAGTCGTACGCCGACGGGGTCGAGCCCGCCGAGCGGAGTGAGACCGACCCCGGCACCGGCAAGAAGGTCAAGGTCGAGACCGAGCTGTGCACCGACGCGGCACAGCTGATCGTGCCGAGCCGGGCGGGCATCGAGTTCGTCCGGCTGCTCGGCCGCTCCATGCGGTTCCGGCGCACCGCCGAGGACGACCCGGACACCCCGTATCCGGCGCCCGCCCGCGTCCCGCTGCTGGGCCGCTGGCTGACGCACTACGGCGAGCGGGCCCGGGTGCCCGGCTCCTCGCTGCTGCTGGCCTGCACCGATCTCCTCAACCGGCACTGGGCGACCGGCCAGTCCTCCCTGGAGGACCAGCACCTGGGCGCCCTGCTCGCCTGGATCGACCCGCCGGCCGGCGGCTCCGGGGCCGAGGCCGCGCTCCACGCCGAACTGGCCCGGGACGCCGGGGGCCAGCTGCTGTGCCCCCCGGCCGGACCGGCGACCGATCCGGACTTCGACAACCGGCTGCTGGCCCCCGCGATCGAGAGGTACGACCGGGCCCGCACCTCGCTGGCGGCAGCCGAGGACGGTCTGGCGGCCGATGCCCGCCTCGCCGCACTGACGGCCGCGGAACGCGAGATCCGAGGACTGCTGGCCGGCGTGCTGCGGCCGACGTGGGACGCGGTGTGGCGGGGCCTGGACCTGCTGCGGGAACTGCCGGAGGGATCCCGGGCCGAGGACCGCTGGACCCGCGACCGCTGGTCGTTCACCGGCCATCGCGACCGGGTGCGCGCCGGTGAGCCGCCGCAGCCCCGCCGGGACGACGCGGTGACGGCGGCCCGCAAGCTGGCGGCGCGGGAGACGGCGCAGGCCCAGCTGGAGGCCCAGGAGGCGCTGGACGATCCGCTGGTGCTGGCCGGCCGGAGGCTGGCGGGCGAGGCGTTCCTCGGCGAGGTCACCGCGGTGGAGATGGCGTACAGCGAGTCCAAGCGCCCCTCCCCGCGCCCGCTGGTCACGGTCCGCACGGCCGAGCAGCCCCATCTGGGCGAGCGCGTGAAGGTCTACCGCTCGCTGGACGGCAAGCCGCAGACCGCCGAGTTCGCGGGCCGGGCGGTGACGGACGACGGCGGGGAGGCCGGCGGCGACGGCGGCACGCAGTCCTTGGTGCTGCGGATCACCGACCGGATGGGCCGCGGCAAGGAGCCCGCCCCGGGCTCGGTGCCGGAGCCCGGTGACGTCATCGCCTGGACGCTCTTCGAACACGATCAGCGCGGCGGCCCGCAGCTCCCGGACCCCGAGGACACGCCGTGGACCCACGGCGGCCCGCCGGGCGGCGCGACGGCTGCCGAGCACCCCGACCCCGTGACCACGGAGGACCTGCTGTGACGGCGGTATTCGACCCGGGCGCGGCGGCGGGCCTGGCCACCGAGCGCATCCTGGACGACACACTGAACGGCTCCGCCCGCGGCATCGTGGTCGACTCGCCGCCCGGGGCGGGCAAGTCGACCCTGGTGGTGCGCGCCGCGCGGGAGCTCGCGGCGGCCGGACGTCCGCTGATGGTGGTCGCGCAGACGAACGCCCAGGTCGACGACCTGGTGGTGCGGCTCGCCGAGAAGGATCCCGGCCTGCCGGTCGGCCGGCTGCACAGCAACGACTCCGATCCGTACGACAAGGTGCTGGACGGCCTGGCCAACGTACGGAAGTCGGCAAAGGCGGCGGACCTGGCCGGGCTCGACATCGTCATCTCGACGGCGGCGAAGTGGGCCCATGTGAAGAACGTCGAGCCGTGGGGCCACGCGATCGTCGACGAGGCGTACCAGATGCGTTCGGACGCGCTGCTCGCGGTGGCGGGACTCTTCGAGCGGGCGCTGTTCGTCGGGGATCCCGGCCAGCTGGACCCGTTCTCGATCGTCGGCGCGGACCAGTGGGCGGGGCTGAGCTACGACCCGTCGGCGAGCGCGGTCACCACCCTGCTCGCGCACAACCCGGAACTGCCGCAGCACCGGCTGCCGGTCTCGTGGCGGCTGCCGGCCTCGGCGGCGCCGCTGGTTTCGGACGCGTTCTACCCGTACACCCCCTTCCGCAGCGGTACGGACCACGGCGACCGGCTGCTGTCGTTCGGGGTCCCGTCGGACGGGTCGGCGGCGGACCGGGTGCTGGACGAGGCGGCGGAGTCGGGCTGGGGCCTGCTGGAGCTGCCGGCCCGGCACACCCCGCGCACGGACCCGGAGGCGGTGCGGGCCGTGGCGCTGGTGGTGCGCCGGCTGCTGGACCGGGGCGGCGCGGCGACCAGCGAGCGTTCCCCGGACCCGGCTCCGGTGACGGCGGACCGGGTGGCGGTCGGCACGGCCCACCGGGACCAGGCGGCCGCGGTCCGGGCGGCGCTCGGCGAGCTCGGGGTGACGGGGGTGGCCGTGGACACCGCGAACCGGCTCCAGGGCCGCGAGTTCGATGTGACGGTGGTCCTGCACCCGCTCTCCGGCCGCCCGGACGCCACCGCGTTCCATCTGGAGACCGGCCGGCTGTGCGTGCTGGCCTCCCGCCACCGGCACGCCTGCATCGTGGTGTGCCGGGAGGGGGTTTCGGACCTGCTGGACGAGCACCCGTCGACGGAACCGGTGCAGCTGGGCGTCACCGTGAAGTTCCCGGACGGCTGGGAGGCCAACCACGCGGTACTGGCCCATCTTGCGGAACACCGGGTGGGCTGGGCGCGTTGAGCACGGGGGCGTGTGCGGGCGCGGGCCGTCGCACGCCCCCGGGAGTTCGCGAGGACCGCAGGCGCCCTTGCGGGGGGCTGGACAATGGAGGGTGGCCGATCGGGCCCACCGGAGGAGGAAGAACCCCATGGCACAACCCGAGCGGAACGAGCAGCAGCGGCTGCGCCCCGCACCCCTGCTCTTCGAGCCGTCGGCCGCCGTCGCCGATCCCGAGCACTTCTTCGACCTGGAGTCGATGGATGACCCGAAGGAGCTGCTGAGCCGCGCCACCGAGCTGACGCTGGCCTTCCGTGCCGCGACGGACCGGGCGGTCGAGTTCCAGGCGATCGCGGCGGCGCAACTGGCGGACCCGCGCCGGTTCGACCGGCTGACGACCGCGGACATCGCGCGTCGGGCGGAGTGGACCGAGGACTACGCGGTGAAGATGGTCGAGTTCGGCCGGAGCCTGCTGAACGAGCCGAAGCCCTGACGCCGCGGCGGTCCGCCCGAGACTCCTCGCCCGGGCGATCACTCCGGGTACAACCGTTGGCATATGCCAGGTGGGCAAGATACCCCTCGCGACCCCGCCCTGTCCCGACTTTCGGCAACTCATCGAATCCGGTCGATCACGCCCGGTACACCTGGGTGCATGACCGCATGGCTGCCAGACGAAACGACCCTGCATCTCGGCGACGGACCCCGCCGTCACGATCACACCGGTGAGGGCGCCGACCTCTTCGCCGTCCTGCGTGAGCAGGCCGGCCATCAGACGGCCCAGGTGACCGCGGCCGGCGCGGCCTGGCTGGCCGGCGCCACCGCGTATCCGCGCAGCACCCTGGCGCAGTGGGAGTCGCACCCCTGCGCGCCCGGGGTCCTGCCGTGCGGTTCCGCCTTCGACGTGGTGAACGTGCCCACGCTCTTCGGGCGACGGATGCTGGAGCACCTGTGGGCCGACGGTCCGGGCTCCGGCCCGGTCGCCACGCACCGGGGCAGGATGCTGCTGTTCGCCTCCCCCGGCACCGCCCAGCGCCTCCCCTCACTGCTGGACTGGGAGGAGTGGGGATCCGGCCCGCGAGGCCGGGCCGCCGGGCGTCCGGCGGCGTCGGACGACGACGGCCCGAAGGTGCCCCCGCTGCTCTGTCACGGTTCCGGGGACGCGGTGACGGTGCCGCCGCTGACCTGCGGACCGTCCGCTTCCGGGCCTCGCTGGCTGGTCGCTCCCGACACCCGCAGTCCCTGGCTCCCGGGGCCGGACGTACTGCTCTGGGCCTGCGTCCGGGTGGCCAGATCGGTGCCCGCCCCGTCGCCCAGGATTTCGATTTTTCCTCCCACGGATCAGGGTGCTAATGTCTACGACGTCAGCAGGCGCCGCTAGCTCAGTTGGTTAGAGCAGCTGACTCTTAATCAGCGGGTCCGGGGTTCGAGTCCCTGGCGGCGCACAGACGGAAGAAGCCCCCTCGCGAGAGCGAGGGGGCTTCTTCGTTGGCGTGGCCCGCTCTACGTTCCCGTCGTGATCCGGACCGTCCAGGCCCCCGACGGCGTCCGGTCCGTGACTTCGACCGTGGTGTGGACGCCGGGGACGGAGAACGTCTCACCGACCCTCAGCGGGGCGTCCGCGAGCGGCGGATAGACCGAGCGGTCCCAGCAGGCGTCGGTGTCCGGGTGGGTGTCGAGGACGTCGACGGGTCCGCCGCCGGACGGCGTCTCGTTGCGGATCCGGTAGAGCAGGACGCCTTCGGTGCAGGTGGCGCTGTCGTTGCCGGTGGCGCTGCGGGCCTCGACGGCCACGACGCTGCCCTCGCCGGTCCGGATCACGGCGAGCCGGGTCCCGATCGACGCGCCGGGCACGGGCACGGCCGCCATCGGCTCCAGGGTGACGAGCCGGTCGCCCTGGATGCAGGTCACCTGCCGGTCGTCGAGCCAGCCCAGCTTCCACTTGTGCCAGCCGAAGAGGTCCGGTGCGAGGCCGAACTGGCTGCCCATGACGTCCCAGTCGCCGACATAGGTGTCCCAGTCCCCCTTGCCGTCCGAGGGCCGGTGGTACAGGTCCGGCAGGTCGAAGACGTGGCCCGTCTCGTGGGCGAGGACGTTGTGGTCGGGCGGGTGCTGTTCGAAGACGGTGACGACGCGCCTGATGTCCGTCCCGTCGGCGCTCAGCGGCCGGTCGAAGTTGACGACCTTGGTGGCGTCGGAGTCGACGCCCGGGGCGTCCGGGTCGGCCACGAGGTAGACGACGTCGTACTTCGAGAAGTCGACGTGGGGGTCGGCGGCCTCGATCGCGTCGCGCAGATAGGCGCTGCGCCGGCCGCCTTCCCAGTCACGCTGTATCCCGTAGCTGACCGAAGGTTCGGGCATCCGGATCCACTGCCGCTGGGGGTGCGGGCGCAGGGTGAACTTTCCGTACGAGGCGCGCTGGAAGAACCGCGTGGTGGCGGGGAAGTGGTCGGCGGCGAGTTCGGCGGGCGTGGTGACGGGCCGGGAGTCGGGGAACGAGAGGAAGAGCATGACCGCGTCGAGGGTGTGGTCGGGCCGCGGGTAGGCGCCGTTCCAGTCGTCCAGGCCGAGCGAGTGGTGGACGCCGGTCCGGGGCAGCGCGCAGGGGGCCGCCTCTCCGCCGACGGCCGCGGCGGGGCCCGCGACGAGAGAGGTGGCGACGAGCGCCAGGAGGGAGACCAGCCCGGCCGCCACCGCGCGGGGAGTGGGTCGCTCCATCCCTGCGGGCCCTTGCTGACGCGGCACGTCTACCTCCGGTGCGGGGTGCGGCCTCCAGGACCCTCCTGACCCTGCTGACCCTTCTGACCACCTTGTGGCGTCGAGGGAGGTACGTCCTGTTGAGCTGCCCCAGTCGGGTCAGCGACCGATCCGGCCCACCTCCTTCACGTACAGTCACAATCGATCACCGGAACATCCGGAGGGAACAGAACCGCGCAGAAACAATCAGTCACGGGCAAACCGGATCACCCGGCGAATGGCTCAAGTACGGCGGACGCGAGGCCCGTAACGGTCGGGGCGCTGGAACGGCCGAGGTGCCAGCCTCTATGCTTCACCTCGCTTTCCTGCGCGGTTTCCGCCCCTGACAACGGCACTCCACGCGGCGGGCCAGGCCGACCTCAGGTGTCCGGGACAGAGACTGCACGGCGGGAGCGAACGGTGAGCGGAACCTCCGAAGGGCCCAGGCTCGCGGCAGGCACAGCCCCTCCTCCCCTCCCACCGATCCTCACGGAGAGTGACGGCACGTGGCCGTCCGCCGGGTCCCCCTCCGAGGCGCACGACTACCGCGCCGCGTTCCGGGTGGCCACCCTCCCGATGGCCGTCGTCGACCGCGAGGGCCTGATCGTCACCGCCAACGAGGCGCTGGGCACGCTGGCCGGGGTCGGCGCCGCGGCGCTGACGTCGCAGTCCGCGTCCGATCTGGTCGATCTCGCCGCCGACGGCCGCACCTGGCGCGCGTACCGCGAGGTCCTGCACGGCCGGCGCTCCCGGTTCCGCTGCACCCGGCGGCTCAAGCACCCCGACGGGCGCTCGCTGTGGGCGGAGATCACCCTCGTGCCGATGGCCGCGCCCGCCGGGCAGGGGGCCGGCGACGTCCCCGGACAGGTGCTGCTCACCGTCGCCGACGTCAGCGACCGGCGCGAGCTCCAGAAGCGGCTGCGCCACCTGGAAATGCACGACCCGGTGACCCGGCTGCCCAACCGGACGCTGTTCTTCGAGCGCCTGTCGGCGGTTCTCGAGTCCGTGCCGTACCAGGACGACAGCCTGCCCGGGCGGGGCCGGATCGGGCTCTGCTACCTCGACCTGGACGGCTTCAAGGCCGTCAACGACACCCTGGGCCACCGCACCGGCGACCGGCTGCTGGCCGCCGTGGCCGCCCGGCTCACGGACTGCGCCGAGCAGGAGGCTCCGCACCCCACCGGCGCACATCTGGTGGCACGCCTGGGCGGGGACGAGTTCGCGATCCTCGTCGAGGAGTCCACCGGTACGGAGCAGCTGACCGATCTCGCACGGACGGTGCTCGCCGCGTTGCAGCAGCCCTTCGACCTGGCCGGTCAGCGGCTCTCGGTCTCGGCGTCGATCGGCGTGGTGGAGCGGCCCGTCGCGGGCACCTCGGCCACGGGCCTGATGCAGGCGGCGGACACGACGCTGTACTGGGCGAAGGCGGACGGCAAGGCCCGCTGGACCCTCTTCGACCCCGAGCGCAACGCGCACCGGATGACCCGGCAGGCCCTGTCGTCCACGCTCCGGCCGGCGGTCGAGCGGGGTGAGTTCACCATCGAGTACCAGCCGCTGGTCTGCATGGCCGACGGTGTCGTACGGGGGGTGGAGGCGCTGGTCCGCTGGAACCACCCGCAGTTCGGCATGCTCTCGCCCAACCGGTTCGTCGCGATCGCCGAGGAGGACGGCTCGATCGTCCAGCTCGGCCGCTGGGTGCTGCGGGCGGCCTGCCGGCAGGCAAGGCGGTGGCAGCTCGACCACCCGGACGAGGCGCCGCTGTTCATCAGCGTCAATGTCGCCGTACGGCAGGTCTGGGACTCGGACCTCGTCACCGACGTCGCGGAGATCCTCGCGGAGACGGGTCTGGACCCGGCGCTGCTGCAACTGGAGCTGACGGAGTCCGCCGTGATGGGGTCGGCGGGCCGGCCGCTGCAGGCCCTCCAGTCGCTCAGCGACATGGGCGTCCGGATCGCCATCGACGACTTCGGCACCGGCTACTCCAACCTCGCCTATCTCAGCCGGCTGCCGGTCTCCGTACTGAAACTGGACGGCGCGTTCGTCCGCGGCTTCCGGTACGAGGACGGTACGCACCCCAGCCCCGCCGACGAGACGATCGTCGAGGCCATGGTCCAGCTGGCCCACCGCCTGGGCCTGACCGTCACCGCGGAGTGCGTGGAGACGGCCGGCCAGGCGGAACGGCTGCGCCGGATCGGCTGCGACACCGGGCAGGGGTGGCTCTACTCCCGCGCGGTCGCCCCGGAGCGCATCACGGAACTCCTCGGCGCGAGGGCCCTGAACGGCTCCTGACCCCGTCGGGCGCCGGGAGCCGTCAGGCTCCCGGCAGGCCGTACGCGTCCGCGATGAGGCCGTAGCTGCGCAGACGGGCCTCGCCGCCGTGCGCGTTCGCGGTGATCATCAGCTCGTCGGCGCCGGTGCGCTTGGCCAGGCCGTCGAGGCCCGCGCGGACCTCGTCGGCGGTGCCGTGGACGATGTTGCCGAGCCAGCCGTCGACGAAGTCCCGCTCCACCGGGGTGAAGGAGTACGCCTCCGCCTCCTCCGGCGTCGGCACGAGTCCGGGGCGGCCGGAGCGCAGGCGCAGCATCGACAGCGCGCCGGTCAGCACTTGGCGGCGGGCCTCCCGCTCGTCGTCGGCGGCCAGCGCGGCGACGCCGATCAGGGCGTACGGCGCGTCCAGCACCGCGGACGGCTTGAAGGACTCGCGGTACAGCTCCAGGGCCGGAATCGTGTTCTGGGCCGAGAAGTGGTGGGCGAAGGCGAAGGGCAGCCCGAGCATGCCGGCCAGCCGGGCGCTGAAGCCGGACGAGCCCAGCAGCCACAGCGGCGGGCGGTTCGGGGACTGGACACCGCCCTCCGAGGTGGCCTGCACGGGGCCGGGGACCGCGTGGATCCGGGCGTAGGGGTGGCCGTCGGGGAAGTCGTCGTCCAGGAAGCGCGTCAGCTCCATCAGCTGCTGCGGGAAGTCGTCGGCGCCCTCGTTCAGGCGCTCGGTGCGGCGCAGGGCGGCGGCGGTGGCGCCGTCCGTGCCGGGCGCGCGGCCGAGACCCAGGTCGATGCGGCCCGGGGCCATGGCCTCCAGGGTGCCGAACTGCTCGGCGATGACGAGCGGCGCGTGATTGGGCAGCATGACGCCGCCGGAGCCGAGCCGGATGCGCTCGGTGACGGCGGCGGTGTGCGCCAGGATCACGGCCGGCGAGGAGGAGGCGACACCGGGCATGGAGTGGTGCTCGGCGACCCAGTAGCGGTGGAAGCCGCGGCGTTCGGCGAGCTGTGCGATCTCCACACCGGTCCGCAGGGCCTGGGTCGCGGTGCGGCCCTGGCCCACGGTCACGAGGTCAAGGACCGAAAGGGGCACGGGTGCCGTCCCCTCCGCCTTGCCACGGATCTCGTCGCCTCGAATCTCGTCCACGTCCTGACCTCTCCGGTGGTGCGTCTGGTCCGGAGCAGATCAACAGGAGGTGGGCTCCGTTTATTCCGCCGACGGATACCGGCCCGTTGTGCCTTCGGCCGGTCCGGCCCCGCTAGGACGGATTGCCGTGGGCGTACGAGCGGCCGCTGCCCCACTCCACCGGCGCCGGCGGCGCTTCGCGGGCCTCGAAGAGGGTGCCGAGTCCGGGCGCCCAGGCGGGCCGGTCGGCGAGCCGGAGGGCTTCCCGGGCGGCCACCTGGTTCGCGGTGAGGACCGGCTTTCCGAGGAACTCCTCCAGCGCGGGGAGGTGGCTGACGGTGTGCAGGGCCGTGTCCGGCAGCAGGACGGCGTCGGCCTCGGGGCGGTCCGCCGCGGCGACCAGCTCCTTCAGCCGGTCCAGCCCCCAGCCTGCGGCCTCGGCGGCGCCGGTCGCGCCCTCCGCGTGGGTGGCGACCACCTCCATGCCGGTGGCGCCGAGGAAGGCGGTGAACCGTGCGGCGATGTCCTCGGGGTAGGTCGCGGCGACGGCGACCCGGTTGGCGCCCAGCTTCCGGACGGCGTGGACGAAGCCGAGGGACGTGCTGGAGGCCGGCACGCCCACCGCCCGGGCCACGGCCATGACCTGGTCGTGGGCGCCCTCGTGGCCGTAGAGGAAGCTGCCGCCGTCGCACGCCCAGACGACGGACTGGGCCCCGGAGCGCTGGAGGTCCTCGACGCCGGCGGCGAGCCTCTCGGGAGTGCCGAGCGCACGCAGGGCGTCCTCGCGGTAGGCGTCGTCGGGGCACTCGGTGTGGCGGACGACGAGCCTGATGGTGCTGTCGAGCAGGATCTCCATGCGCGGGTAGTCGTCCTCCGCGAAATGGCCCGGGTAGAGGAATCCGACGGTCGTCATGTCCACCCTTCCTGTACTGCCGTGCTGCCTGGGCTGCCTGTACCTGCCAGCTTTGCCGCTACTCATCCAAGTATTCCCCCATCCGCCCGTTCGCCGCTGCGACCGGTTGACGGGCCGGGGCGAGGCTGCGAGCGTGGTGCGTCCACGGCCCCTGCGGACCCAGCCGACGCGGAGGAACCGCCCTCATGCCGGAGCCCGTCCTGCTCGTCCTGGACGCCGATCCGCCGCCCCGCCTCGGCGCGCTGACCGGGCGGGTGCGGGTCCGCCACACCGACGGACCCGGTCTGGCCGGGGCGCTCCCCCGGGCCGACGTCCTCCTCGTCTGGGACGTCGCCTCGGACGCGGTGCGCGCCGCCTGGCCGGGCGGCGGACCGCGTCCGGCCTGGGTCCACACGGCGAGCGCGGGCGTGGACCGGCTGCTCTGCCCGGAGCTGGTGGAGAGCGGCACGGTGGTGACCAACGCGCGGGGCGTCTTCGAGCAGCCGATGGCCGAGTACGTGGCGGGCCTCGTGCTGGCGTTCGCCACGGACCTTCCCGGCACCCTGGACCTCCAGCGCCGCCGTCGGTGGCGGCACCGCGAGACCGCCCGGGTCGCGGGGTCGCGTGCGGTGGTCGTCGGGGCGGGCCCCGTCGGGCGCGAGATCACCCGGCTGCTGATGGCGCTCGGCGTCGAGGTGGCGCTGGTGGGCCGCACGGCCCGGCGCACGATCCACGGCGCCGGGGACCTGGACCGGCTGGCCGCCCGCGCCGACTGGGTGATCTGCGCGGCGCCCCTGACCCCGCGGACGTACGGGATGTTCGACAGCCGGTTCTTCGGGCTGATGCAGCCCTCGGCCCGGTTCATCAACGTGGGCCGCGGCCCGATGGTGGTCGAGGCCGATCTCGCCGGCGCGTTGCGCAAGCGGTGGATCGCGGGGGCGGCGCTCGACGTGTTCGAGCATGAACCGCTCGGCCCGGACAGCCCGCTGTGGGACGTGCCGGATCTGATCGTGTCGCCGCACATGAGCGGTGACGCCGCGGGCTGGCGGGACCGGCTGGGCGAGCAGTTCGTCGCGATGTACGACCGGTGGGCGGCCGGGGAGCCGTTGCCGAACGTGGTGGACAAGCGGCTCGGCTACATCCCGGGTACGGATGCGGAGGACTGACCCCGCCTCACCCGGACGTGCGCCCCGATTCGCCACCACATGACGGATATCTGCGAATGATGCCCCGTCACCCTCCTTATGCCGCAACGGAATACGGGCCGCACCCAATCCGTCGCACTCCGCCCGCATCAGGACACGGGAAGGTCACCCTCCGGCCGCCGTTCGGTTACATGCGACCGCCTCCTGCATAGACGTACCGGATCGGGCAGGCGCTCACCCTGTCCGGACCGTCCGACCCCTCCAGGAGATCGTGAACCATGGCTGACTTCCCTCACCTGTCCCGCCGGAGCTTCCTCAACCGATCGGCAGCTGTGGGTGGTCTGCTCGTCGTCCCGGGCCTGCTCACCGCGTGCAGCAAGACCGGTGCCGACTCCGCGGACGGCGAGGGGGCGCTCGCCAAGCTCCGCAAGCAGGGATTCGTCCGGGTCGCGTACGCCGACGAGGCCCCGTACGGGTACATGGAGGGCAAGGAACTCAAGGGCGAGGCGCCCACCCTGCACCGGGAGATCTTCAAGGCGCTGGGCGTGGACGAGCTGCGCCCGACCCTGTCCGAGTGGGACGGGCTGATCCCCGGCCTCCAGGCCGGCAAGTACGACGTGGTCAGCGCCGGCATGGCGATCACTCCCGAGCGCTGCGCCAACGCCCTGTTCTCGGAGCCCGAGTTCATCTCGCCGACCGCGCTGATGGTGAAGAAGGGCAACCCCAAGAAGGTCACCGACCTGGCGTCCGCGAAGGCCGCCGGGATCACCGTCGGAGTGATGGCGGGCGCCGTCGAAGGCTCGTACGCCGAAGGCGCCGGCATACCCAAGGACAGGATCAAGTCCTTGCAGAAGCCGCAGGACGGTGCGGACGCGGTCAAGGGCGGCCGCGTCGACGCGTTCCTGCTGACCGGCATCTCGCTGCGCTGGCTGGCCAGGACCAACCCGGAGACCGAGGTCACCGAGGCCTTCCTCCCGGAGCTCGACGGGGTGAAGCAGTACAGCCCGGGCGGCGCGGTCTTCCGCAAGGGCAACGAGGAGCTGCGGGACGCCTTCAACCGCGAGCTGAAGAAGATCGTCTCCGACCGGTCGCGCTATGGGGAACTGCTGCGGGACTACGGCTTCGGGGCCACCGAACTCCCGCCGGGCACGCTGAAGACGGCCGAACTGTGCAAGGGCTGACGGGAACGGGGCCCGCCGCATGAATGATTTCCTCTCCGCCTTCGCCGACGACCTGCCCCAACTGCGCTCGGGCCTGTGGGTGACCCTGGAGGCCACCGTTCTCGGCGCGCTGCTCGCGCTGCTTCTCTCGTTCGTCCTGGGCCTGATGTCGATCAGCCGGCTGCTGGTCGCGCGGGGCGTCTCCCGCGTGGTCGTGGAGTTCTTCCGCGGGACCTCGCTGTACGTCCAGCTGTTCTGGCTCTACTACGCGATGCCGCCGCTGACGGGGTACGAACTGACACCGCTGCTCTGCGGGGTCGTCGCCTTCGGCCTCAACTACGGGGCCTACGGCGCCGAAGTGGTGCGCGGGGCCATCAACTCCGTGCCGCGCGCGCAGTACGAGGCGGCGGTCGCGCTGAACATGACGCCGCTGCACCGGATGCGCAAGGTGATCCTTCCGCAGGCGTGGGTGCAGATGATCCCCTCGTTCACCAACCTCCTGATCCAGCTTCTGAAGTGCACGCCGCTGCTGTGGCTGATCTCGGCGGCCGACCTCATGACCGTGATCGAGAAGCTGCGCAGCCGCACCGGTGAGACGCTCACCGCGTATGTGACCCTGCTGGCCTGCTACTTCGTGCTGGCCTACGCGCTGACCCTGCTGATGAACCTGCTGGAGCGGTCCGCCAAGCGGCGGCTCGGCCTGGCGAGCGGCGGGGCGAGCCTGCTCAGGACCCGCAGCGCCGTGACCGCCCCGGCCGCCGGAGGTGCCCGGTGAACGACGGATTCGACTGGAACGCCGCCGGCGAGGCACTGCCCCTGCTCCTTCAGGGGTTCAAGGTCACCCTCCTCGCCACGGTGCTCGGCACGCTCGTCGCCGCGGTGCTCGGGCTGGCGATCGCGGTCGCCGGGCGGGCCCCCACCCGCTTCGTGACCGTGCCGGTGAGGGCGGTGATGGAGTTCATCCGCTCCACCCCGCTGCTGGTCCAACTGGTCGGAGCGGCAGCGGTCTTCACCTCGGTGGAGCCGCTGACGATCGGCATCGTGGTGCTGGGCGTCCACTACGCCACGTACACCTCGGAGGTGTACCGCGCCGGGATCGACGCCGTCCCGAAGGGGCAGTGGGAGGCCTGCCGGGCCCTGTCGCTGACGCCCCGGCGGACCTGGCAGGCGGTGATCCTGCCGCAGGCGGTGCGCAACGTGCTGCCCGCACTCGGGAACTACGCGATCTCGATGTTCAAGGAGACCCCGTTCCTCGCCGTGATCACGGTGCAGGAAATGGTTTTCGAAGCCCGTACGTACGGGGGCGACCACTTCGCGTACACCGAGGTGTTCACACTTGCCGGACTGGTCTTCCTGGTCGCGAGCTACCCCACGTCACTCCTGATGAGGAAGCTGGAGAAGCGCCTTGGCCACTGAACCCCTCCCCCTGCAGAAGACCGCGGCGACCGCCGCCGAGGACGCCGTCGCCGTTCCCGCCCCCCTGGACACCGGGCATCCGCTGGTCCGCTTCGACAAGGTCGTCAAGCGGTACGGGGACCACGTCGTCCTGGACCAGCTGGACTTCACGGTCGAGCGCGGCGAGCACGTCACCCTGATCGGGCCCAGCGGCTCCGGCAAGACCACGATCCTGCGGCTGCTGATGACGCTGGAGAAGGTCAGCGACGGCGTGATCCGGATCAACGGCGATCCGCTGTCGCACATGCCGGCGGCGGACGGCTCCCTGAAACCGGCCTCCGAGAAGCATCTGCGCGAGGCGCGGAAGAAGATCGGGATGGTCTTCCAGCAGTTCAACCTCTTCCCGAACATGAAGGTGCTGCAGAACATCACCGAGGCCCCGGTCAACGTCCTCGGCATGGACCGCGACCGGGCGGAGACCCGCGCGCGGGAGCTGCTGGACCTCGTCGGGCTGTCCGCGAAGACCGACGCCCATCCCTCCCAGCTCTCCGGGGGACAGCAGCAGCGGGTCGCGATCGCGCGGGCGCTGGCGATGGAGCCGGAGATCCTGCTCCTGGACGAGGTGACGTCCGCGCTCGACCCCGAGCTCGTGGCGGGCGTGCTGGAGCTGCTGGGCGACATCGCCAGGAACACCGACATCACCATGCTGTGTGTGACCCACGAGATGAATTTCGCCCGGGACGTGTCGGAGAAGGTACTGATGTTCGACGCGGGGAGGGTCGTGGAGTCGGGTTCGCCGGAAAAAATCTTCTCCGACCCCACACACGAACGTACTCGCGAATTCCTCAACGCGGTGCTGTGACCTCGGCATCCGTCGAACGGACTTGACGCTGGCATATGCCAAGAGGGTGCGCCGCAGCTTACGGGGCCGGGGCGCACCAGCCAGTAGTCAACAGCCGCCCCTGAACAGCCTCTTGGCGGCTATCGTGGTGGCAGAGCTTGCGGTCACAACCTGGTAGGGGGAAACCGTGGCGTTGAAGCCCGAACCGATCGCGCCGTTCCATTCGGTGCAGTACGCCCTTCGCGTGCTCGAAACGGTCTCCAAGCACGGCAACGGCGTGATGGACGCCCAGATCGCCCGGGAGACGGGGCTGCCCCTCGGGCATCTCACCTCCCTGCTCCTGACGCTGCGCCGCGAGGGGTACGTCGAGCAGATCACCGACGGCGCCTATGTCATCGGCGCCTCGCTGCTGCTCCTCGGCTCGGGCGCGGCCCGCCGGCAGGCCCTGGAGGCGCGGCTCCAGCAGACCCTGGTGCAGCTGCGGGACTCGGTGGGCGCCGCGGTCTACATCAGCCGGTACGTGGACGGCGAGATCCGGGTGACGCAGTACGCCGACAGCCCCGGGACCCCCGCGGTCAACGAGTGGGTGGACTTCCGGTCGGCGGCGCACGCCTCGGCGATCGGCAAGTGCCTGCTGACCCAGCTCGACCAGAACGGGCGGCGCGACCACCTCTCGCGGCACAAGATCGCCCGGTTGACCTCACGGACGATCACGAGCGAGAAGGCTCTCCTCTCCAAGCTGGACAGCCAGCCGGCGACGGTGCCCGTGCTCGACCTCCAGGAGTACGCGGTCGGCACGGTGTGCGCCGCCGTACCGCTGACGGCCGGGTCGTCGGCGGGCTGCCTGGCCCTGTCCCTGCCGGTCGAGGACGCCCACCGGCTGCGCGCGGCGGCCGACACGCTGAACCGGCGGGCGGCTCCGATGCTGCTCTCGCTGGCCCTCTAGGGCGCGTTTCGAAAGTCCCGCCTGCTCGGCGACGCCTGGCACTTCCCCGAGCTCTCGGCTTCGCTCGAGCAGGGGAGACCCCATTGCTCGCCGCGTTGTCGGGGTCGCCCCGATACAGCCAGTATCGGGGCGACCCTCCGCCTTGCGATCGCACGCACCAGACGCCGCCGAGCCCGCCCTCCGGGCGGACGGCGCTACTTTCGAAACACGCCCTAGCAGGTCCGCGGCGGGCCCATGGGCACGTGTCATCAGCACCCCTGAGGACCAGGTATTATTTTCGAGTCAGCAGGCGCCGCTAGCTCAGTTGGTTAGAGCAGCTGACTCTTAATCAGCGGGTCCGGGGTTCGAGTCCCTGGCGGCGCACAGACACCACACGAGGCGGTCTCCGTTCCACGGAGACCGCCTCGTGTGTTTTGTGCTGCCCGCGCTCATGTACAAGCGTTTTACACATACGTACTAGACAAACGTCATACACGCTCGTATATTTCCTGGCATGACGAATCCCACGAGCACGACCGCCCGTCCCGGCGATCTCGCCGGCCGTCGGGAGTGGACCGCCTTCGTGGTCCTGCTCCTCCCTCTCCTCCTGGTCGCCATGGATGTGTCCGTCCTCTTCTTCGCGATCCCGTCCATCGACCGGGACCTCGCCCCCAGCGCCACCCAGCAGCTCTGGATCTTCGACGTGTACGCCTTCGCGCTCGCCGGGCTCCTCATCACGATGGGTTCGCTCGGCGACCGGATCGGCCGCCGCAAGCTCCTGATGTTCGGCGCGGTCGCCTTCAGCACGGCGTCGGTGGGCGCCGCCTACGCCACCAGTCCGGAGATGCTGATCGGGGCCCGGGCCCTGCTCGGGATCGGCGGGGCGACGCTGATGCCGTCGACCATGGGCCTCGTACGGAACATGTTCCGCGACGAGCGGCAGCGCGGCCGGGCCATCGGCATCTGGTCCGGCGCGATGGCGGGCGGGATCGCGCTGGGGTCGGTGCTCAGCGGCGTCATGCTGGAGCACTTCTGGTGGGGTTCGGTCTTCCTGATCAACGTGCCCGCGATGGTGCTGCTGCTGGTCCTGGTGCCGGTGCTGGTGCCGGAGTTCAAGGACCCAGCCCCCGGGCGCTTCGACTTCCTGAGCGTGCCCCTGTCCATGGGGGCCGTGCTGCCGGTCGTCTACGGGCTCAAGGAGACCGCGGCCGAGGGGCTGGATCCACGCAACGGCCTGATCATGGCCGCCGGCCTCGTCGTCGGCCGGGTCTTCGTCCGCCGCCAGCGCACCCGCACCGACGCGATGATCAGCCGCGAGCTGTTCCGCGACCGGAACTTCGCCGCCGGGATCGGGCTGAACGCGCTGGCCGCGTTCGCCATGATGGGGTCGTCCTTCTTCACCACGCAGTACCTGCAGTCGGTGCTCGGGATGAGCACCATGGAAGCCGCCCTGTGGAGTCTGGCCCCGTCGCTGGCGGTGGGGGCGGCCGCACCGGCGGCCACCGCGATCGCCCAGCGGACCGAGCGCGCCCTGGTGATCTGCGCCGGGTTCGTCATCGCGGCCGCCGGTTTCGGTGTCCTCGCCCTGTCGGGGACGGACTCCCTGGCGCTCCTGCTCATCGGCTCGGCCGTGATGAGCAGCGGCATCGTCACCGTGATGGCGCTCGTCTCGGATCTCGCCCTGGCCGCCAGCCCGCCGGAGAAGGCGGGGTCCGCGGCCTCACTGCTGGAGACGGGGCAGGAGTTCGGCGGCGCGATGGGGATGGCACTGCTGGGCGCGGTGGCGACCGCCGTCTACACCGCGGACATGCCGGACGCGGCCCCGGAGGCGGCCCGCAAGACGCTGCCGGGGGCCCTGTCCACCGGTGACGGCTCACTGATCGCCGTCGGGCGGGACGCCTTCGTGCACAGCATGCAGTACGCCTCGGTGGCCGGAGGAGTGCTCCTGCTGGTGGGGGCGGTGCTGGCGGCGACGCGTCTGCGGCGGGCGGCCGCCCCGGGCCCGTCCACCACGTGAGGACGGCAGGCCGTGACGCCCGCCCGCCTTCCCCGCACTCCCGCAGCGGCGGCCCCGGCCGGGGCCGCCGCGCTCAGCCGACGGGCGAACCCGGTGGCGTGGTCCTCCGACCGGGCGTCAGAACTGGACGTCCGAGCACGCGTAGAACGCGTTGGCCGTGTCGGCTATGGTCCAGACGCTCAGGATGATGTGCTTCCCGGTCTTCTGGGTGGGGATGGTGCCCTGCTGGGTCAGGGTCGACGGCGGCTGCTGATTGCCGTACGGCACCGTCATGAAGGGCTGGGACTCCAGGTCGGACCTCTTGAGCGGCTTGGTGGGGTCCCAGCCGTTCTTGGTGATGTAGTAGCGGAAGTCCGTCGTGGCGTGGCGGGCGGTGAACTGCCAGCGGAAGCTGAAGCCCTGTCCGGCGGTGACCTTGGTGGCCGGCCACTTGCCGCCCCGCGGGTCGTCGAGCTGGGCGAACTCACCGTGGCCGCCGGAGCAGATCGCCCCGTCGGCGGGGCCGGCCGCCGGGAAGCCCTTGGGGCCCTCGACGCTCTGCGGCTCCCACTGGATGTTGCCGCAGCCCGTCACCGTGCCGTTGGCACAGAGCTTCTGGCGGCTGATGGGGTTGTCCGTGTACCCGTGGCTGCCGGCACTGCTGGTCGCGAACATCGAGACGCCCGCTACCGCGAGCCCGACCAGGGCCGCACCTGTCTTCTTACGCATTGCTGCCGCTCCTCGGAGACGTGGGGGAGGTTCCATGAGCACTGCTACGCGCGGTTCTGCGGTCTAGACCAAGTCCCAGATTATGGACCCGGCATGAACATGTCCAGACCAATGTGCGCGGGATTCCCGTGGTCTCCGAGGTGACGGAAGATCGGCTCAGGCGCCGTCACCACCGGTGCGGCCGGTGTAGAAGGCCACCGTCAAGTCCTTGACCAGGGACTTGCGTTCGTAGTCGTCCAGCTCCACGAGGCCCCGGGCGGTCAGCCGGTTGACGGTGTCGTCCACGGCGTCCACCACCGAAGTCAGCACGCTGTCGCGGTGCTTGGCGTCGATCGCCGCGATCCGGCGCCGCTGCATGGCCGCCGCCACCTCGGGCGCGTACTCGATGCCGGTCGGCTGCGCCGAGTACACCTCGACGCCGACCGGTTCGCAGTCCGCCTTCAGCATCCGGGTCAGCGCGTCGCCGACCGCTTCCGCGTTGCGCAGGGTGTGCGCGTCCTCGTGGAAGGCGTCGGCGGGCAGCTGCGAGAGGACCCGCGCCATCGCCGCCTCGACCTGCTCGCGCAGGTACTCCTCGTGGTCCTCGATCCCCAGCGTCGCCCGCGCGGTGTCCTTGACCCGCCATACGACGAGGACGACGACCCGCAGCGCGGTGCCGTTGGCGTCCATCGCGGGGAGCGGCTCGCTGCGCCAGTGCCGCAGCCGTACGTCGACCCGGCGGCGCAGCAGCAGCGGGCTGACCCACATCAGCCCGGTCCGCCGCACGCTCCCCCGGTACCGGCCGAAGAGCGTGAGCACCCAGGCGTACCCGACCCGTCCCCGGCTCAGACCTCCGAACGCGAAGAGCACCACGGTCACCAGCAGTGCGAGCCCCGCCCAGGCGCCGACGCCGAGACCGTCGTAGGGACGCGGGCCGATCCCGGTCCGCGCCAGCAGCCGGGCAGGCAGCGCCCCGGTCCACCACAGGGCTGCGCCGATCATCGCGATGCCGCCGAAACCGGTGAGCAGCGCGGCCCAGCCGGGCAGCGACGGCCCCGGCCGTTCGTGGAGCCGGGGGTCGGCGACGGGCGAGGGCCGGGTCGAGGGCCGCACCTGCGGAGCCCTCGCCACCGGCGCCCGCCGGACACCGGCCGGCTGCTCGCCGCCGGGGGCCCTGCGCACGACGTCGGCGGGCAGGGCCGCGGCGTCGGCCCCGGCCTCGGGCTCCTGGCGGAAGAGCAGGTGGACGGGGATGGAGGCCGTGCGCTCGTTGGCGATGACCGCCTGGTGCCGGCCGGTGTCCACGCGGGCGTCGGGGTCCCCCCAGGGGTCCGTACGGAACTCGTCGGCGTCCTCACCGGTGTGCTCCGGGGCCTGCTCGGGGTCCGGGGGAGGAGGCGGTACGGACTCGGGGGCTTCGGGGGCTTCCGTCGGCTCGGAGGGCGGGGCGACCGCGCGGGCCTCAGCAGCCTCGAAGAGCTCAGGGTTCTCCCGGGCCTCAGCAGCCTCGGAGACCTCAGGGTTCTCCCGGGCCTCAGGGTTCTCCCGGGCCTCAGGGAGATCCCGCGACTCAGGGAGATCCCGCGACTCGCGGGTGTCCCGGGCCTCAGTGACCTCATGGGCCCGGGAGGTCTCCCCGGCCTCAGGGGCCGCGTGCACCTCGGAGCTCTCCCAGACCTCAGGCACTGCGAGCGCCCCGGGTCCGGAGGCGGCTCGCTGGCCGGCCTCCGGCGCGGGAGCGGGGAGCAGGTGCGCTGCGTGCCCGCCGGCATCGCGGGGTCCCGTCTGCCCGCCGGCACCACCAGCTTCGGCACCGGCTCCGATACCGGCCTCGGCACCGGCTTCGGCGGCCCGGCGGACCCCCGGGCCGGGGGCGGCGGCCTCCCGCGCCGGGGCGCTCCCCGCCGCTTCCACGGCCTGCCCCGCCACGGACGCCGGTACCGACACCGACGCCGAGGCCGCCCCGAAGCCGGCACCCCGACGCTCGCGTTCACCCTTGCCGGGCAGCAGGTCGAGCACGAGGTCGACGACGGACTCCGCCCCGGCCGCCGACGGCCCGGACACCTCCGCCCCCGACGCGGACGGCCCAGCCTTCGCCCCGGACACCTCGGCGGGACGGTAGACGGCCGACGCCCCGGACACCTCGACCGGCCCGGGCGCCGGCACTCCGCGCACCTCGACCGGCCCGGAAGCACGCGCGCGCGAACCGGAAGCACGCCCGCCCGGATCGGAACCACGCACGCCCGGACCGGAAGCCGGCGCGCCCGCCCGTTCCGCCGCGGCCGCCCAGGCGTCCGTGACCGTCCCGACTCCCTCCGGTCCCACCCATTCCCGTACCGGCACCGCCCCGTACCGTCCCTCCCCGTACTCCAGGTCCTCCCGGTTCTCCGGGTTCCCGGAGCTGTCCGACACCGTGGATCGCATTCCCGCCTCCGTCATGTGCGTCGTGTCACGCGAAGAGTCGCCGCCAGGTCTCCGGACCCGGATAGCCGTCGGCCTCCGAGCCCTTCCATCCCTGGGCCTTCTGGAAGGCCTCGACATTGCGTCGGTCCGCCTCGGTCCACCGGGGACCGGGGCCCGACAGGTAGTGCTTGCCGTATCCCTTCTTCACCAACTGCCTGCCGAGCCTGTCGACATGGCTGTTGGACTGACCCGGCCGGAAATAGGCCCGTCCGGGGAAGCCCGGAACCGACGAGGAGCCGCCCGGCCCGGCCGCACCGCCCGCGGCGGGGATGTCGTGGCCGGTCCCGTTCACCAGGAGGCCCCAGGTGTCGGGACCCGGGAGGCCGTCGGCCTCCGAGCCCTTCCATCCCTGGGCCTTCTGGAACGCCTGCGTGGCGAGCCGGTCGGCGCTGCTCCAGGCGGGGCCGGGGCCCACCTTGTAGAAGCGCTTGCCGCCGCGGCCGACGAGCATCTCGCCGAGCCGGGTGACGTAGTCGTTCTTCGCGCCCGCGCCGAACATCCCGGCGCCCGGGAAGGGGGTCTTCGACGGGGTGCTGCCGCCGGTTCCGCTGGTCAGCCCCTTGTAGCGGTAGGCGACGTAACTTCCCGAGTGGGTCCAGTACGCCATGGGCGTCGTCTGCTTGCGGGCGTGCGGCTTGGTCTGCTCGTACGCCGTGTAGTGGGTGTGCGTGTAGTCGGTCCAGCCGCCGAAGATCGTGACGTGCGAGCCCTTCGCCGGGTCGGCGAGGTTGTGGAAGAGCAGGATGTCGCCGGGCTGGAGGTCCTCGCGGGCGATGCGCGTCCCGTACGCGGCGAGGCTGCCGGTCCACTCGTTGCCGGCCAGGTTCCAGGCCATCGACACATAGCCGGAGCAGTCCTGGCGGTATCCGTCCGACCAGTACTTCGTCATGCTGTACGGAACCTGGGCGGTGACCCATTTCTTCGCCCGGTTGATGATGTCGGCCCGGGTGGTCGTGCGCGGCGCGGCCGCGTCCGTCCGGGCCGGCGGGCCCGAGGCTCCCACCCCGCGCAGCGGCCCCGGTCCGCCCTGCGGACTGTCCGGCCCGGACGCGGCCGCGTCGGCCCCCGGGCCGGGGTCCGTCACCGGGGCCGGGTCCGCCACCGCCCCCGCCGCCTCCGCGAGACCGGCGCTCAGCACCACTCCGGCAGCGGTCACCAGCACCATCGCGCGCCGTGCGCCGTGCGCCGCCGGATGCCCTCCGTACCGCGCGGGCAGTCCGGCGGCCGCGGTGCGCCGCTGCACGGCGCACCCCGCACAGGTGCAGTCGATGGCGGGCACGTACTCCTCGAAAGCCGGCACAGTCATGCGATTCCCTCCGCACTCGTCAAGATCTTTGGGCGCATCTGCACGGGCGCCAGCGTGGCAACTCTGCTGACATATGGCATTTTGACGGATAGAAGAGAAAAAACGACCATCCGACAGGCCGTCACCGACGGGAAATGGTCAGGAGCACGGCCGGGGATCGGGTAGAGTTCTCCAGGTCAGCAGGCGCCGCTAGCTCAGTTGGTTAGAGCAGCTGACTCTTAATCAGCGGGTCCGGGGTTCGAGTCCCTGGCGGCGCACGCAGAGTAAGGCCCCCTCACCACGCGTGAGGGGGCCTTAGTCGTTTCGACGCGCTCCGCGGTCCCTCGCACGGGCGGCCCGCAGCCCGCCACGTCCGGGGCATCACGCCTCCGCCGGCCCTCCACGTCGCACCTTGCCCGCTCCCCTCACCCCCAGCGCGCGCGTCCGTGGCGGCCGCCGCCTCCGGGTGAGCCGACGGCACGGCGAGCTCTCCCCAGGCCCGTACCGCCCCCGCTCCACCCCCTCCCCCTCCCCGCCGCCGGGCCGTCGGCCGCGCTCCAGGGGGACTCGCGCCGGACGAGGGAGACGACCGGCCGACCACGCGGCCGCGCGGGCGTGCAGGGGGATGACCCAGGAGGTCGACGCCGCCGGGCGCCCGGCAGGACCACGCCTCCTCGGACCACGCAGCTCCGGAGACCCCCGCACCTGCGACCCGGGACCCGGCGGCGACGGCAGAAGAATGCGCTGCCCGGCCACGACTACGAGCACTCCAGCCGGCTCGCCGGGCCTCCGGCCCAGCCCCGGCCCCACCCGGCCCGCACCGCGAGCTTCCGCTCGCCCCTGCCCCAGGAGCCTCACCGCATCCGTTCGGCAGCCCTGCCAGGGGTCCGCCCCGCTCGTCGCGCTGAGCCTCTTCGCCCGGCCGGCACAGCCCGGGCCCCGGGCCCCCGAAGACCCCGGAGCGGATGCCCGGCTGCTTCCGCGCCCCGGACGTCGGCTTCGCCATCGGCCCGCAGGCCTGCGCACCAGGGCCACCCCCCGCCCTCACCGCGTCACCACATCACCGCGTCACCACGTCACCACGTCACCACGTCACCGACGAGCCGATACGGCGAGTTCACCCCACTCTGCCCGGCCCGTCCGCGTGCGGAGGGTGACCGGTTATCGACGTACCGTCAGAAATCCGCTGGGCGCGCGGAGTTCACGCCCCTACAGTGGGGCGTGCGGCGGACCGGACGCCCCCGGTGCGGCGGCCTCGGACGCCCCCCGACCTCCCGTGTCCGCGCCGGGCCACTCCCGCGGCCCGCGCCCCGCGGTCGAGGACCGGCCCGGCCGGCGCCCGGAGAACCGGGCAGCCGGCCGGGCCGGGTACCGAAGGGTCAGCCGCTCCAGCCGGCCGCCGCCAACGGCCACGGCGACCGGACAGCGATCGGGGCGCCCGCCCCGGCGCGGTCCTGAGCGGGCGGACCCGCCTGCTCGCGCGTCTCTTCCCGCGCCTCCTCCTTGGCCTTCTCCTGCGACTTCTCGCCCGTGAGGTACGCCGAGACGACCACGTTCGCCGTGTACGACTTCGACGCCCGGTCGTACGTGCCGCCGCAGGTGATCAGCCGGAGCTCGGCCCGGCCGTCCTTGCGGGGGCCGTACGCCTTCTGGGCGTTGAAGCGGGCGCGGGTGAAGACCTGGACGTCGTCGACGGTGAACTCAGCGACGGTGCCGTCGGTCCGGGTCACTTCGACCTTGGCGCCGGGGCGGGCCGCGCTGAGCCCGTAGAAGACGGCCGGCTTGGTCTCGGTGTCGACGTGGCCGACGAAGAGGGCCGGGCCCTTGGCGCCGGGCTCGGTGCCCGACCCGTACCAGCCGACCGTCTGGGGCGTGTCGAAGGACGGCGGTTCGATCGCCCCGTCCTTGTCCAGGCCCCGGGAGACGACCGGGGCCCGGATCCCGATCGACGGGATCGCGACACTCTGCGGCGCGACGCCCTCGATCGGGTCGTGAGCCGGGGGCAGCGGTACGCCGAGGGGCCGGCCGACCGCGGCCACGTCACCGGTGGTCGGCGCGGAACTGGCGCCGGAGCCACCGGTGATGCCGCGGCCCCAGAGCCACAGACCCAGCAGGAGTACCGCCCAGGCCACTCCGGTGAGCAGCCTGCCGTGCCCCGCCGGGCGGTCCGAGGCGGACACGTCAGCCGGAGGCCGGGCGGCGGCGTCGCACGCTGCGGAAGGCGACGGCGACGGCGGCAACGGCGGCCAGTCCGAGGCCGACCACGGCGTGAACGGTGCCGGGACCGTCCTGCTGGGCAGCGGCCTGGTCGGCGGCGAGTACGGCGGTGCCTCCGCCGCCCGCACGGACCGGGGCCAGCGGCATGGGCCGGCTGCGGTGGACGACGGTCAGCACGGCGGACGCCTTGGTGTGCTTGTCCTTGCAGACCACCTGGACGTCGTAGTCGCCGGGCTCGGCGTCCGAGCGGACGCGGGCCTCGGCGAAGAGCGTCCTGTCCTCGCCGGGCGAGAAGCGCACCTCGGAGTCGAACGCGTCGGAGCTTCCCTTGGCCTCCTTGCCCTTGCAGCCGTCGACCTCGAGGTCGACCTCGCCGCCCGGGGAGACGGAGGACGGGGAGAGTGTGAGGGTGGCCCGGGACCGCGAGTCCTCGTGGTCCGAGTCGGAATTGGCCAGTGCGACGGAAGCGGGCATCAGGGTCGCCGCGACCGCCGCGGCGGCACAGAACGTGAGCGGTATGGAACGCATCGTGAACCTCCTTATGGCAGGTTCACGCGGCCACCCGGATTCCGCATCCGCAGGGGGGCGGCACTGGGCCGGTGGAGTGGGGCGGTTCCGCTCGCACCCCACTCCCCCCGGCCGGTGTCAGCCCAGTTCGATCAGGTCGACGAGGTCGGCGATGGAGTCGACGACCGTGGACGGCCGGAACGGGTACTTGTCGATGTCGGCCACCGTGGTGAGCCCGGTCAGCACCAGGAAGGTCTGCATTCCCGCCTCCAGACCGGCGAGCACATCGGTGTCCATCCGGTCGCCGATCATGGCGCTGGACTCGGAGTGGGCGCCGATCGCGTTGAGCCCGGTGCGCATCATCAGCGGGTTGGGCTTGCCCGCGAAGTAGGGCGCCTTGCCGGTCGCCTTGGTGATGAGGGCGGCGACGGAGCCGGTCGCCGGCAGCGGGCCCTCGGCGGACGGGCCGGTCTCGTCCGGGTTGGTGCAGATGAAGCGGGCGCCGCCGTTGATCAGCCGGATCGCCTTGGTGAGCGCCTCGAAGGAGTACGTACGCGTCTCGCCGAGGACCACGTAGTCGGGCTCGTGGTCGGTGAGGACGTAGCCGATGTCGTGCAGTGCGGTCGTGAGGCCGGCCTCGCCGATGACGTAGGCCGTGCCGCCGGGCCGCTGGTCGTCCAGGAACTGGGCGGTCGCGAGCGCGGAGGTCCAGATGTTCTCGACGGGGACGTCGAGGCCCATGCGGCTGAGCCGGGCGTGCAGGTCACGGGCGGTGTAGATCGAGTTGTTCGTGAGGACCAGGAAGGGGAGCCCCGAGTCCCGCAGCCGCTTGATGAAGGCATCGGCGCCGGGGATCGGCGTCCCCTCGTGGATGAGGACTCCGTCCATGTCGGTGAGCCAGGACGAGATCGGCTTGCGCTCTGCCATGTGGGACTCCAGTTGCCGTACGCCAAGTGCGGGGACGCCGGCGGCACCGCGTTGTGCAGCGCCGACGGCCCCGATTTTAGGGTGCTCGTTCGACCGGGAGTACTGCCTGATCACAGGGAAGCGATCTTCGTACCGATTTCTTTCGTGGGCGGTAGGCGATTTCGGGTACGTGTCGCGGGCGGGCGCCCTGCGCGGCTCGGGGCCGGGATCAGCCGCGGCGGGTCCTGCGGGACCTGACGACGATGGCTCCGGCGCCGATCAGGAGGCTGGAGACGGTGAGTGCCGCGGGCAGCGGGACCGGCAGGGAGGCCCCGGTGCTGGCGAGTTCCGGAATGGCGGCCGGGTCACGGCCGGGGGCGACCGGGCGCGGGCGCGTGGTGCCGGTGCTCCCCGTGGGGCGGGGGTCGGCTGCCCCGGGGGTCGCGTCGGCGTCGGGGCGGGTGAAGCCGTCGCTCCCCTTCTCCTTGCCGGCTTCCGCCGTGCCCGTCTTCTCCTTGCCCACGTCTTCCCTGCCCATGTCTTCTTTGCCCATGTCTTCTTTGCCCACGTCTCCGGTCCCGGCCGGCTCGTCGGCCCGGCCCTCGCCCGTATCGGTCTCACCGGGTTCGTCCGTGCCGGTAGCGCTGCCGTGGTCCTCGACGACGGTGAAGGGGTAGTCCTCGGACTCCCCGACCCATTCCCCGTCGAGGCCCTGGGTCGCGGAGCCACCGTCGCTCGTGTCGCCGCCGGCGCGCTGGCGCTGGACGATCGCGGCGTTCGCGGTGATCCGGCCGGGGCTGGTGTCGGAGGTGAACGCCAGCCTGACCTGGACGGTGACGGTGCGGCCGGCCGGCACGGTGAAGCCGGGGAAGGAGTCGTCGCCCTCGCCGCCGAAGACGCCGATGTGCTCGTCGCGGTCGGTCGTCTCCCAGTGGACGCGGTGTTCGACGCCGGGCCGGGTGCGCTCGGAGAACTCCAGCTGGATCTGGTCCGAGGTCAGGGCGCGGTCCTCGTCGGTGAGGACCAGGACCGGGTGGATCGCGCGGCAGGACTCCGCGGTGGTGTTGGTCAGGTCCAGGAACCAGGTGCCGTAGCCCCCGCCGGAGGCGTAGGTGTCCGGGCCGCCGTGGATCCGGGTGTCGATCGGGAAGTCCGCGGCGCGCGCCTCACCGCAGTCGGGCCGCTGGTCGGCGGTGACGGAGCCAGGGGTCAGCTTGGCGGCCGGGGTGGTGGCCGCGTTGCGGTGCGGGGCGGCGGACGCGCCCGCGGTGCCGCCGAGCACGACGGCGGGCATCACGCTCGCCGCGGCCAGGCCGAGCACCAGCCCGTGCCGGGGGCGGCCGGCCGCGGGGGGCGGCGGCGACGGAGGGCGCGCCGGGACGGAGGGTTCGGGGGAAGGGTTCGGCGGGGGCGGGGTGGCGGGCATCGTGGGGCAGCCTTCACTTCTCGTGGAAACGGTCGGCTCGCCCCGGGCCCGGAGTTCACCGGCAGGAAACCGCGACGCTGTCACGTACGGGAGGACCGGCCGCCCCCGGCATACCGCGAGGTCGTCCGGCCGGCCGCCGGAAACCGCTCGATCAGCCCAGTTCCGTACGGTCGGGGAGCGGAGCGGAACCGGCTCCCGAGCGGCCTTCCCCGATGCCGGCTCCCCCGTGCGTGCGGCCGAAGAGCGGGGCGAGGATCAGCTGCGCCGCCCCCTCGGCGACCGGCCGGTCGCCTCCGCCGACGGCCGCGACCGGTACGGGCGCCGCGCCGGCCCCGTCGCGCGCGGCCCGTTCACCGAGCACCGCGCGCACCCCGCGTACGTACGCGTCGGGGTCGGCGGCGACCGTACGCCCGCCCAGCACCACGCGGTCGATGTCGAGCAGCCCGACCAGGTTGGCGGCACCGGCCCCGAGCACCCGCGCGGCCTCGGCGACGTCGCCCCGGCCGACGGCTGCCAGGCAGAGCGCCTCGATGCAGCCGCGTGCGCCGCAGCCGCACAGGACCCCGTCCAGCTGGAGGGTCTGGTGGCCGAACTCGCCCGCTCCGGTACGGGGGCCGCGGTGCAGCACCCCGCCCAGCACCAGCCCGGCTCCGAGGCCGCTGCCCAGGTGGAGGTAGGCGAAGTCGGCGGGGTCCGGGGTCTGGAGGGCGAGGCCGAGGGCGGCGGCGTTGGTGTCCTTGTCGATGACGACGGGCAGGCCGGTCCGCGCCGCGAGGGCGTCGCTGAGCGGGTAGCCGTCCCACTGTGGGAACCCGGTGACGCGGTGGAGCACCCCGGCGCGATGGTCGAGCGGCCCCGGTACGGCGACCCCGGCCCCGAGCACCGGCAGGGACCCTTCCCCCCGCACGGCGGCCACCGCCCCGGCCGCCGCCGCGAGCACCTCGTCCGCCGGGGCGCCGAGGTCCAGCGGGGCCGTACGGCTCGCGGTCACCGTGCCCGCGAGGTCGACGAGCACCACGGTCAGCACGTCGCGGTCCAGGTGCAGCCCCACCGCGTGACCGGCCTCCGGCACCAGCCGCAGCACGGTCCGCGGCTTGCCGCCCGTCGAGGCGCGGCGCCCGGCCTCGGCGGCCAGGCCCTCGGCGCGCAGCCGGGCGGTGATCTTGCTGACGGCCTGCGGAGTCAGCCCGGTCCGTGCGGCGAGACCGAGCCGGCTGATGCCGCCCTCGCCCGCCGCCCGCAGCAGGTCCAGCACGAGGGCGGCGTTGTGGCTGCGCAGTGTCGGCAGGTTCGCGCCGCTATTACTCCTGTTCACCCACCCATTGTCGCCCGCGCTTGCACTTTGGCAACAGCGTTGCCAAAGTGGATGGCATGACAGCCCACGCGACTCACGAGACCTCCCCGACCCCGCTGCGCGTCGGACTCGTCGGCTACGGCCTGGCGGGTTCCGTCTTCCACGCCCCGCTGATCACCGCGACCGAGGGCCTCGTCCTGGACACGGTCGTCACGTCGAACGAGGAGCGCCGCGAGCAGGCACGCGCCGAGTTCCCCGCCGTACGGTTCGCCGCCTCGCCGGACGAGCTGTGGCAGCGCGCGGACGAGCTCGACCTGATCGTGATCGCGTCGCCGAACAAGACCCACGTCCCGCTCGCGAAGGCCGCGCTGGAGGCCGGTCTGCCAGTGGTGGTGGACAAGCCGGTCGCGGGCACGGCGGCCGGGGCCCGGGAGCTGGCGGCACTGGCCGAGGAGCGCGGGCTGCTCCTGTCGGTCTTCCAGAACCGCCGCTGGGACAACGACTTCCTCACCCTGCGCGCACTGATCGCCGACGGTGAGCTGGGCGAGGTGCAGCGCTTCGAGTCGCGCTTCGAGCGCTGGCGCCCGCAGCTCAAGGGCGGCTGGCGCGAGTCGGGCGATCCGCAGGAGATCGGCGGCCTGCTGTACGACCTCGGCAGCCACGTGGTCGACCAGGCGCTGGACCTGTTCGGTCCGGCGGCCCAGGTGTACGCGGAGTCGGACGTACGCCGCCCGGGTGCGGCGGCCGACGACGACACGTTCCTGGCGATCACGCATGTGAACGGAGTCCGCTCGCACCTGTACGTGAGCGCGACCACGGCCCAGCTCGGCCCGCGGTTCCGGGTGCTCGGTTCGGCCGCCGGATTCGTGAAGTACGGCCTCGACCCGCAGGAGGCCGCTCTGCGCGCGGGCGCGCGTCCGACGGCGGACGAGCCGTGGGGTGTGGAGGACGAGGCGCTCTGGGGCCGGCTCGGCGCGGGCGAGTCCCCGCTCACGGGCGGCGGCACCCCGGTCCGTACGCTCCCGGGCGACTATCCCGCGTACTACGCGGCGGTCGCCGACGCGCTGCGCGGGAAGGGCGACAATCCGGTGACCGCCCTCCAGGCCGCCGCCGCGCTGGACGTCCTGGAGGCCGCCCGCCGCTCGGCCCGGGACGGCGTCACGGTCTCCCTGCCCGCGGCCTCCGTCTCCGAATCGACCACCGCTCACGCCACCGAGGAGCAGTCCGCATGAACCCCACCGCTCCCACCATCTCCGAACTGATCGCCCAGGAGCGCCGGCTGACGCTGCCGCACTTCGGGTACGACGACGCGTACGCGCTCGGCGGCCTGCTCGTCACCCTGGCCCGGCAGCGGCACGCCCCGGTCGCGATCGACATCCGGCGCGGCGCGCAGCAGCTGTTCCACGCCGCGCTGCCGGGTTCGAGCGCGGACAACGACGCGTGGATCGACCGCAAGCGCAAGGTCGTCGAGCGGTACGGCGAGAGTTCGTACCTGGTGGGCACCCGGTTCCGGGCCAAGGGGACGACCTTCGACGAGGCCTCGCGCCTCGACCCGGACAGGTATGCCGCACACGGCGGCTCGTTCCCGATCGCGGTCGAGGGCGCGGGCGTCATCGGCTCGGTCACGGTCTCGGGCCTGCCCCAGGCGGAGGACCACGCGCTGGTGGTCGAGGCCCTGGAACAGTTCGTGACAAAGATCAGCGACTGACCGGACCCGGTACGGACGGAGGGGTGGGGGCCGCCACCGGCGCGACCCCCACCCCTCCGATCTTTACGCACGAAGCCGAGGCCGCGCATCAAGCCGCTGAGGCGGCGCATCCGAGCCGCTCCGGCGGCTGAGGACGTCTTTTCAACCCCGCCCGCCCCGCGAGGGAGGACGAGGCGGGCCCGGGCGCACCCGCCCGAGGGCCGGCCCCCTACGCCCCCTTCAGCTCCTGCCGCTGGCGCCCCAGCCCCTCGATCTCCAGCTCCACCACATCCCCGGCCCGGAGATACGGCTTCGGCTCGGGCTGCCCCATCGCGACGCCCGCCGGCGTCCCCGTGTTGATCACGTCGCCCGGGTACAGCGTCATGAAGTGGCTCAGGTAGCGCACGACCTCGCCGACCGGGAAGATCTGGTCGGCCGTCGTGCCGTCCTGCTTCAGCTCACCGTTGACCCAGAGCTTCAGCGGCAACGCCTGCGGGTCGGCGACCTCGTCGGCCGTCACCAGCCAGGGCCCCAGCGGGTTGAACGTCTCGCAGTTCTTGCCCTTGTCCCACGTGCCGCCGCGCTCGATCTGGAACGCACGCTCGGACACGTCGTGCGCCACCGCGTACCCGGCGACGTGCGCGAGCCCCTCCTCGGCGGAGTCCAGGTACCGGGCGGTGCGCCCGATGACGACCGCGAGCTCGACCTCCCAGTCGGTCTTCTCGCTGCCGCGCGGCACGAGCACCGTGTCCTCAGGCCCCACGACCGTGTCCGGCGCCTTGAAGAAGAGGATCGGCTCGCCCGGTATCTGGGCGCCCGTCTCCGTGGCGTGGTCGTGGTAGTTCAGCCCGATGCACACGATCTTGCCGATCCTGCCGAGCGGCGGGCCCACCCGCAGCCCTTCCGCGTCGAGCGCGGGCAGCTCCCCGGGCGCGGCCGCGGCGGCCCGAACCCGGTCCAGCGCGTCCTCGTCGCCGAGCAGCGCGCCGTCGATGTCGGTGACGATCCCCGACAGGTCACGCAGGGTTCCGCTCTCGTCCAGCAGTGCCGGTCGTTCCGCGCCGGCCGTACCCACACGAAGAAGCTTCAACGGTCTGTCTCCCCTTGGTCGAGATCGGGCCCGTCGGATGGGTTGCGGCCATCGCAGGCTTGTCCGATCGTCCAAGACATCCGATCAACCCGCAAGACCTTGTTCACACACTGGACCGGCGTACTCGCGGACCCGATTACGCCGCCGTGGCCATGGCGGCACCCGCAGCGGGCATGTCGCGGTACAGGTACGCCCGCTCGATCGCGGTCCAGGTGGTGCTCGTGACGACGTACAGCGCGGCGGCCAGCGGCACGAACGCCACGGTGAAGAGGGTGAAGAACGACATCAGCGGCATCACCTTCGTCATCGCGCCCATGCCCGGGACCGGCTGCCCGTCGGGGCCTGCGGCCGGGGTGACGGGGTTGGCGGCCATCTGACGCTTGGTGCGTCCGTAGTTGAACGTGGCGACGGCGGCCACGATCGCGAACAGACCCAGGTACACGAGGCCCTGCGCCCCGAACATCCCGCCGTCCGCGAGCGCGTCACGCCAGCGCTCGCCGAGCGGGGCGCCGAGGAGCTGGTGGCCGAGGAGTGCGTTGGCGTCGTCGCCGATCTTCGTACTGGAGAAGAGGTGGTACAGCAGGAAGAAGGCCGGCATCTGCAGGAGGCTCGGCAGGCAGCCGGAGAGCGGGGAGACCTTCTCCTCCCTGTGCAGCTCCATGAGCGCCTTCTGCATCCGCTCGGGGTTCTTGGCGTGCTTCTTGCGGAGTGCGGCGATCTGCGGCTGGAGCCGGCGCTGCGCCTTCTGTCCGCGCGCCGCGGCCCGGGAGAGGGGGTGCACGGCGAGGCGTACGAGTGCGGTGAACAGGATGATCGCGGCGGCGGTGGACGCGTTCTGGAAGAGCGGGTGGAGCGCGTCGGCGAGGGCGCCGACCAGACTCGCGAATGCGGACATGAAAGCGGACATGGATGACCCTCCGTGGGTCTCGTCGTGCCGGGAAGTGGATCAGCTTCGGCAGGACGATCCGCGCGGGCCGGCCCCGCGTACGCGCACATGGCGTACGTACCGGGACGGGAAGGAGGAGGGGCGAGCCCTACGCGGCCGTCAGGAGGACATGGCCGGGGGCTCGGGGTCGCCGGCGCCCCTTGGCGTCGGGGTCGCGCTGCGGGAGGAACGCGGTGCGTTTCTCCCGGTCGCGCATGGCGGTGCGGACCCGGGTGCGGGGCACCGGGGCGGCGCAGCGCGCGCTGATGACCGAGCAGGCGACGAGCGCGGTGCCGGCGGCCGCGGTGGCGGCGAGCGCGACGGCGGCGGAGAGGCTGCCGCCCTCGGCGAGCAGGACTTCGGTGAGGAAGAAGAGCAGGATCCCGGCGGGCCGGAGCACGCGGGCGAGGGCCCCGCGCACGCGGTGCGTGGCACGCGCGTCCATGGCTCCTCCCCCTTTCCGTTCTCCTGCGTCCGCGCGGTCGCGCGCGGACTTCAACCGTTAACCGTTATACACGATGGTTTTCGCGGGCCGGCGGCTCGAAAGAGCGTCCCGGTCCATGAACCGGCCCCCTCAAGGAGCCGGAACCGCCACCTCCTCCCCCTCCAGCTCGTCCCGCGCCAGCACGTCCTCGTCCGGCCGTTCGTCGCGCTCGCGCGGCCCCGCGTACGTCACCGCGAGCGCGACGGCGAGATTCGCGCCGAGCGCGACGATGCCGGCGTTCACCCCCCACACCGGGTCGTTCTCCGTGAACACGAACCCGCACACCACACCCACCCCCACGACCAGCCCGCTCATCGCCCCGAGCAGGGTCAGCCGGCGCCACAGCAGGCCCAGCAGCACCATGGGGAGCAGCTGCGCCATCCCCTCGTACGAGATCAGGGAGAGCCGTACGAGCGTGTTCGGCGCGGTGTAGGTCAGCAGGAGCGCCAGGCCGCCCGCGATCACGACGACCAGCTGCGCCGCGCCCTTCTGCCGCTGCTCCCACCGGGGCACGAGCGAGAGGACGCTGCGTCCCCACATCGTGCCGATGACCAGCATGAAGACGGCCATGGGCACGATCGAGGAGAGCGCGGCGGCGACGCCGATGATCCCCACCGACCAGGCGGGCAGCGAGTCCACGACCAGCTTGAACAGCGCCAGGTTCGACTCGGCCCCGACGAGCCCCGGGACGACGAAGAGCGCCGCCATGCCGAGCAGCATCGGAACGAAGAGCAGGACGTTGTAGGCGGGCAGCAACACCGCGTTGCGCCGCAGCACGTCGGCGTTCCTGGCGCCGAGGTAGCCGGCGACGGTGGTCGGGAAGATCACCACGGTGAGGGAGTTCAGGAACGAGGTGGTGATGAACCAGGCCTGCCCGAGGCCGCTGTCCCCGTGCCCGGGGAAGGTCAGCCACTCGCTCTTCTCCGTGACGAGCCGGTCGAGGAAGGGCCCGTAGCCGTCGAAGTAGTGCAGCGGTACGTAGATCGCCAGGAAGCCGAGCGTGGCGATCACCATCACGTCCTTCAGCACGGACACCCACGCGCTGCCGCGCAGCCCGCTGACCACGACGAAGGCGGTGGTGACGGCGAAGGCGATGAAGTACGCCCAGTCAAGGCTGATCGCGCCGTAGGAGATGGTCGAGACGACGACGCCCATGCCGGTGACCTGGAGCTGGATGTACGGGAGCAGGAACACGGTCGCGAGGACGGCGACGAGCGCCCCGAGCCAGGGCCGGCCGAAGCGGTGCGCCACCATGTCGGTGATCCCGACGAGGCCGTGCTTGCGCGCGTACGCCCACAGCAGCGGCCCGACGACGTAGCCGACGGCGTATCCGCACGACATGTACGCGACCACGTACAGGACGGGCGCCCCGTAGTTGTAGCCCCAGCCGGCGGCGCCGAGGTAGCTGAAGCTGGTGTAGCCCTCACCGGCCATCAGCACCCAGATGAACACGGTCCCCAGGCTGCGCCCGCCCACCGACCACTCGGCGAGCCCACCGCCCCCGGACCCGCGCCGGCCGCGCACGGCGAGCAGCCCGAGGGCCACGGTGGCGACCATGAAGACCCCGAAGACGGAGGTCGCGACGGCGGCGTTCACCGGCGGTCACCCCGCCGGGCCATCCATACGGCGACGGGGGTGAGGACGGTCGCCCCGAGCAGCCAGAAGAAGAGGAACGGCAGCCCGAGAACGACGGGATCGACCCGGTTCACGAAGGGCAGCGCCCCCAGGTAGAGCACGTAAGGGACCAGCAACCACAGCAACTGCGGACGTCGTCTGAGCACGTCAGAGAACCTTAGACCTCTCCCCCTCGCCTCTTCTCCGCCTCCCCGGTGATCAGCGCTGCCGGACTCCGCTCAGCTTCCCCCACACCACGAGCCGGTACCGGGAGGTGAATTCGGGCGTGCACGTCGTCAGGGTCAGGTAGGACCCCGCCGTGCGGTAGCCGGGGTACGGCTTCGCGTTGCTGCGCGGCACGGCGGCGATGACCCCGCTGTCGCCCGGCTGGGTCCGGGCGAGGGTCTTGTCGACGGTGTACGTGTACACGGCGTCCCGGGTCTCGACGGTGATCGGGTCGCCGGGCCGCAGCCGGTTGATGTGGCGGAAGGGCTCGCCGTGGGTGTTGCGGTGCCCGGCGAGCGCGAAGTTCCCGGCGCCGCCGGGCTGGGCGGTGCCGGGGTAGTGACCGGCGTACCCCTTGTCCAGGACGCCGCGCTTGCTGACGCCCTGGGCGACGGGCGCGGTCAGCCCGATGCGCGGGATGCGCAGGACGGCGTACGCCTGCGACCGGCGGGGCGCGGGCGCGGCGGCGGTCCGCCCGCCGCCGTCCCCGCCGGTCTGCTCCTCCCCCACGACGGGGGTGTCGTCGTCCATGTCCACCGGCTCGGGCGTGTCCTGCGCGGGCTCCGCCGGATCCGAGGCCCGTTCGGGCCCGCCCCAGTCCCGCTCCAGGGCGTGCACGGTGTCGGCGGCTTCGGCGCGGGCCTGCCGGTTCGTCCACCACAGCTGATGGGCGACGAGCAGCAGCAGGACGACGCCGAGGGTCACCACCAGCTCCGCGCCCGTCCACAACCCGCGCGCGACCGCCCGCCTCCCGCGCGCGTCACGCTGCACGACCACCGGTATCCGCTCACGCCTCGGCTCCCGCACGGCCCGCACGATAGGGCCGGGGCCGCCAACTCTCCAGAGCCGCGACAGAGCCGCCCTGCTGTCGGAGCGCCGCCCCACTCCCCGGACCCGTAACGGCTCACCACCGACGCCACACCTTCCGGGCCCGTAACAAGGCTCACTGCCGACGCCGCTCCCCGGAGCCGGAACACCCCTCCGCATCGCGCCCGCACCGCAGTACCGTGTGGTTCATGCGCCCCGACACGCCTGCCGACCACACCACCGAAGCCGAGCGCCTGCTGCGCACCGCGGCGCAGTATCCGGAGGACCACGAACCGCTGCTCCTCCAGGCGGCCGCCCATCTGGAACTCGCCGGCGACCGCACCCGTGCCACCTCGCTCTACGACTCCCTGCTCAGCGACCCCGACACCGAGCACCCCCACCTGGTGAAGGCGCTCAGCGCCGCCAACCTGTGGGAGTACGGCCACGAGGCGGAGGCCCGCGCGATCATCGACGGCATCCGCGTCGCCGCCCCGGCGGAGGCGGCCCCCTGGGAGATCGCGGCCGAGACCCTGGAGGCCCACGACGAGCTCGAAGCGGCCCACGACTACTTCTCGACCGCGCTCACCCTGCTCATCGCGCCGGGCGAGGAGGTCCCGTATGCCACCCAGTCGCTGCTGACCGGCCGCCACCGCGTCCGCCGTCTCATGGGCGTCACGCACGACGCCTGGGACGAGCTGGCCGACGCCCTGCACACGGCGGCCGTCCCGCTGGACGAGCTCCACGACCCGAAGCGGCTGTGGGCGCTGGGCTCCTCGGACCCGGGCGAGCTGCGGGCCGAGATCACCCGCCTCCGCGCGGAACTGGGCACGTACCGCACGGCCCTGTCCCGCCCCTTCCCGGTGGCGGTGCTGCACTGGCCGGAGCCCGAACTGCGCGAGCTCCTGACCGCGTACCCGGGCCTCGGCAGCGAGTACGCCTCCCACCCGGACCACCTGGCCCGCCTGGAAGCGGCCCTGCGCGACCTTCACGCGGCGGGGACCCCGAACCTCGGCATCGTGACGGGCACGGTCCCGTCGTACGAGGCGTTCGCCGCCTCCGAGGCCGCCTCCCCGTCCGACCCGGACCTGCTCCCCCAGTACGCGACGACCCTGGCCGCCCGCGGCCGCGCGGTCCCGTGGCCGCCGGCGAGAAGCGCGGCGTGCTGGTGCGGCTCGGGGCGGTCGTACCGGGACTGTCACGGGCACGCGTAGACGAAATCCCGGCCGAAGCGGAAGGGCGGGGTACGGGTACGCGTGCCCGTGCCCGAACGGCCGTCACCTGGCTGCCCGGTCCACGTCCGGGGCGCGGGGTTCGGTGGGGCATCAGCCTGGGAGCTGCACCGAACCCCGCGTTTCAGATCAGGAACCCTCGATCAGTTCCTGTACCTCGGGTGGGAGCTCCGAGTCGGAGGAAACGGCGAAGAACCTGGCTGTCTCCGGCGTGTCCCCCACGGCGATGGCGACCTCGGGAGACATGCCGTCCACCTCGTAGGCGGCTTCCGCCGCACCGGCCGGCTCCTCGGTCTCGCTCCTGCCGCCGGTGTCTTCGCAGGGTGGCGCGGTGGCGACTCCGAGCTTCTTCCCGGCTGTGAACTTCACGTTCCCCACGTCTTGATAGGTGAGGTCCTGGTAGGTGTACCGAGCCACGCAGGAGGCTTCGGCCCCACCCCCGTCGGCCGTGCACGCGGCTACTGGCATCACCATGGCCGCCGCCACCAGCAAGCCGGCGGATCGCCTGGTCCAGCTCATGTGTTTCCCCCCTCAACGGATGCTGCGAAGAGGAGGAGTGCCTCCTCTTCGCCGAGTGACCTCGCCCTCACTCAGCACAGGGAATGAGACCGTGCCGATGACGAGGCTCCCGTGTTCCACCCTTCGACGTCGGCACCTCGGATCAGGTTCCCGACTGACTCGCCCAGATGATCAGGACTTGATACGCGCCCCACGAGGGTCCTGACCTGACGATCACGTGCACCCGCCGTGGAGGCAGAAGGCCCGAGGTCGGGAATCGGCGCAGGCAGGGCTGTTCTCCGCCGTGTCAAGGCACCGTCAGCACCAGCGTGTGTGGCGGCAGATGTGCCCGCCGTCGCCGGAACCGCCCGAACCTCCGGAACCGCCGGGGATTCCGTTCGGGTACAGCCTCGTGCGGTTCCGGTCACGGGGGTACGGGTCGAGGTAGTCCGGATCACCGTCGTCGTCGCGGTCCGGCAGGTAGGCGTCCCTCCCCCGGTCCGGGGCCGGGCAGCCATGGTCGGGCGAGGAGAGCGCGAGGCTTACGACGTACACCTCGTCGGTGAGGGAACCGCCGCTCGCCGGGTCCTGTCGGCACACGCGCCAACCGTCGTACTCGCCCTCACGGGGAAGCGTGTCGTTGAGGTAGGCGGCCTCGGCGTGCACATCGTCGTCGGGAACACCCGCCGCCGTCACCTTCGGGACGGCGGCGCGCCAGGTCAGCCCCAGGACATCGGGCATCTTCTGCCACGGCACCGTTGTGCCCTCGGCCTCAGGGCACGGTTCCTCGCGGCGTACGACACCGAAGTCCACGATCGGCTCCTCGGACGATCCGTTGGTCCCCTGGAAGCAGACCTTCCACAGTGAACGCGCCGTCACCACCCGCTTCTGGTCCGAGGCGTCGTGGTAGATGACCGTGAAGCCCTTCCTCCGCGACTTCGGGAAGGCGACGTCCAGCGAGTCGCCCGTGAAGTCGGGCACCGTGGGCATGGTGGCCTCGGGCGTCGCCGGCGAGGCGGTGGGGAAGCGACTCGGGCGTGTGGGCGGCTTCGCGGCCTCGGCGTTCGCCGCCCGGGCCGGGGTATCGGCGGGCTGCTCGGGCAGCACCGCCCCGAAGAGGGCCATCGCCGCGACCGAGGCGACGACTCTGCCCGACCTGGGCCAGGGGTTGCGCCACCACAAGAGGAACAGAGCAACGAGGAGCGTCACCCCGCCGAGCCGATCATTCGCCAGCCCCAGCAGGGGAACGGCGGCGATGGCACCCACGCGTGCCGCGCCCGACCGCCACCAGGGGCCGGGGCCGGAGGAAGGGGGAAGCGAGGGCGCGTGCCTCTGGGGACCGGGCATGGTGGCGCGGAGCCTTTCCATCCATACGTGCGAAAGCTGACCGCCCGCATCGTACGCACGCGGTGGAAGCCGCCCTTCCGGGTGGCGCCCAGAATGCGCCTGGTGAACGGGCTGGTGACGGTTCAAGGGCAGTACCGAGAGGCTGGGCGGGCGCTCCCGGAACAGCGTCCGCGGCCGGTGGCCGGGGACTGTCGGACAGGCCCTAGTGCTGAGGCGGGCGGGCGGCGCGCCGGGGCAGGTGGCTGTCGAGTACGGCGCGCAGCCGTTCGGTGTCGTCCCTGCCCAGGGCGCGCTTCGGCAGGTAGTGCACCACGAGCAGGTAGGGCGCGGGCGACAGCAGGACGAATCCTGCGGCGGTCTCCACGTACCCGCCGAGGCTCTGCCAGCCCCGGCGCGTCGCCATGTGCGCGCCCATGAAGCACACCGCGTCGTCGGAGTCGCTCACGGTAACGGCCCAGGGGCCCATCGTGGCACCCGCCTTGGCCTGACGCACGGCCAGAACGCCCGTCCTCGCGGCGAGACCGATCAGGCAGCCGACGAAGGCGCAGCCCGCCGCCAGGGCGCTGTCGGCGATCACCCAGGCCACCCCCGCGAAGAGCAGAGGCGCCAGCAGACCCCGCAGCCGTCCCCTGACCCCTTGCGCTCTCGCGCGTGCGCGCAGGGCGTCGGACCAGTCCGGCTGGCCCAGCTCGTACCTCAACTCGACGACGGCGACACCCTCCGCCGCGCTTGGCGCCTCTGCCATGGCCCCTCACCTTCCCCCTGCCGAGCCGCGATCGTAGCGGGAAGGCAGCCATGCCGACGATCGATCGCGCACGGCCCGTCCGAGACCCGATCGGCCGGGAGAGGACCCCTCAGCAGCCGTCCAGAACCGGGCGGCCGAACCGCCGGCCCCGAAAATCCCGAGCCCTCGGCACGCCCAGCGCCTACCCTGCCGCCATGCCCGAACTCCAGCGCCTGCGCCCCGACCACGCCCCGGCTCTCCTCGCGTTCGAGGAGGAGAACCGGGCGTTCTTCGCGGCCTCGGTTCCGGACCGCGGGGACGACTACTTCACGCACTTCGCCGCCCGCCACGCCGACCTCCTCGCCGAACAGGCCGCCGGCGCCTGCCACTTCCACCTGCTGATGGCGGAGGGCGGCGAGGTGCTGGGCCGGTTCAACCTGGTGGACGTGGCGGACGGCTCCGCGGCCCTCGGCTTCCGCCTGGCCGAGAAGGCCACGGGCCGGGGCCTGGCCACGGCAACGGTCCGCGAACTCTTCACCCTCTGCACCACCGCCTACGGGCTGACGCGACTGCGCGCGGCGGCCGCCGTCACCAACACCGCCTCACGCTCGGTCCTGACCCGGACGGGCTTCGTCCCGACGGGAGAGGCGCCGCTCCTGAGCGGGAAGCGGGGGGTGGGGTACGTGCGGGAGCTGGCCACCGGGCTGTCCGACGGCGTCTGACGCCGTGATGCCCAGGTCGTGGCGCATGGCCTCCTGCATCACTCGGATGAGATCCCAGACCTGCATCACGTCGGCGTGGACGCCCTGCCACTCCTCCTGATCCAGTTCGGCCGCCTCGTGAAGAGCGGCTATCCCCTTCCTGGCGGCCGCAAGCGCCACACGCACCTCATGACACGGCCCCAGGACGGAGTCGGGGATCAGCATCTGCGCCTGTGCGTAGACGTCCTGGAACTCCAGCCGGGCGGCTTCAACGGCCCCGTCCGCGTCCAGCGGATCTCCGCTCCGCAGAGCGTGGACGTCCTCCATCATCAGAATCCGATACCGGCGGACGCTGGAGTTCAAGGCGACGTAGGTCTCCCGCCGCCGTTCCACGTTCTGCTGAGCCTCTTCGAAGCGCCGTTGCGCCTGCTCGCCACGTTGCTGCAGTTCGAACTCCTGGAGCCGGGCTCGCGAACCCACCCACGTCGTGGTGACCGGAGCCAACAGCGTGCCGGCCACACCGATCGCCGCCACTAGCAGCGCCATGACCCCGGCGTCCATCTCTCCCCCGCTCGGTAGGCCGTGCTGCGCACGGCCTACCCCTTCGTCGGACGGGCCTGCACCACGCGTGCCACGCGTCGATAACTACGCACCCCGGCCTTCGTTCAAACTCCCCGGCGCCTTCATGTCCAACAGACCCGCCACGCGACGGCCGCAGCGTGTGAGCCGAGGGGACGTACAGCGCCGGTCGCTCGCACCGGCGAGCGACGTGTGAACCGGCTCCTCAGCGACATCGTCGCGATGCACGGCCTCACACCCGTGCGGGCGATCAGCGCAAAGCCCCTGTGCGTTCAAGCCGCCATCGGCAGGAGGCAGTACGCGAACCCGTCCCCGCCCTGGCCCCGGCGCCCTTGTACGCCGAGAACGGATCCCTAAGCTTCATCCGCCACATGTGACGCCGGTCCGGCCAGCCCGTGCAACAGCAGATCCGTGAGGGTGTCGATGACACGCGGGTCGTCTTCGCCGCCGGGGGGCGTGAGCACGGCGTAGTTGAGGGTGACGAGCATCGCGCCCATCGCCGCCGCGATGAACTCGGGGTCGCCGGGAAGCTGGTGTCCGCGCTCGACCAGGTACTCCAGATGCTCCCGAATGGTTGCCGTCTGCTCGCGCAGGTCGCGCCAGGCCCGTCCCGTGCCGGGGTCGTCGGCCACCATCGCCTGGAACTGTGCGAGCGTGACCGGGCGGTTCTGCCGCATCACCGTCCACGCCACGCCGAGGTGGTCGCGCAGTTGGTCGCGGTCCGTCAGGTCGTGATCGCGGGGATGTTCCAGGCCGACCATACGATCGTCGATCGCCCTCTCCATCTCGGCGTGGAGCGCCTGGAGCAGCTCGTCCTTGCCGGCGAAGTGTTCGTAGAACGAGCCGGTCGAGCGTCCGGCCGCTGCGGTGATGTCGGTGATCTTCGTATTGAGGTAGCCGCGTTCGCTGAAGAGCCCGCGCGCCGCGTCCAGCAGCGCGGCACGGGTCTGGGCCGCCCGGGCTTTCCGGCCGGCGGTACTCGCCTGCGGCATGTGGTCCTCCATCGGCTGTTGACAGATGCCAGCGTATCGGAACACACTTTCACCGAATCAACATTCAGTGAATCAAAATTCAGGGAGGCGTCGTGCGAACGATCGTGATCGGTGGCGGGATAGCCGGACCCGCCATCGCCCTTGCACTGCAGCAGATCGGTCACGAGGTGACCGTCTACGAGGCGTACGAGATTCCGCCCGAGGACGTCGGCGCCCACTTCAGCCTGGCGGTCAACGGCCTGCGCGCACTGGAGAAGCTGGGCTGCCTGCGCGACGTACAGGCGGTCGGATTCCCCATCGATCGGATGCGGTTCTACACGGCGGGCGGCCACCTCCTGGGCGACGTCCCCCGCCTCCGGCGCGGTGCCGACGCGCTGCGCAGCATCTCGCTCCCGCGCGGACAGCTCGTGGCGGTCCTGCGGCGCGCGGCGCTCGACGCGGGCGCTCGGATCGTCACCGGCGAACGCCTGGTGGGCGCGACGGAGTCGGCGAACAGCGTGGTGGCCGAATTCGCCTCCGGCCGGCGCGAGACCGCGGAGCTGCTCGTGGGTGCCGACGGCATCTGGTCGACCGTGCGCGGGCTGATCGACGCGTCCGCGCCGCGCGCGGAGTACGCGGGGCTCTACGGAGTCGCCGGAATCTCCACCCTGACGGGCCTCGAGCCCGGGGTGTGGAACCTCGCCTACGCACGCAACGGCGCCTTCGTATACACCAGCATCGACGAACAGACCCAGTGGTGGACGGCTCAGATCGGCGATCCGGTCAAGCCCGACCTGCGAGGCATCGACGACGCGCAATGGCTGCGACGCGTCAACGAGCTGTTCCCGGAGGTGATGCCGAGGGCCGTCGTCGGAGCCGCGACATCGATCGTCGCGTCCGGCCACCTGAACGTCTGCGACCCGATCCAGAAGTGGCACAGTGGGCGCATGGTCCTGGCCGGCGACGCCGCCCACCCGGTCGGCGTCGGGCACGGCGCTTCGATGTGCATCGAGGACGCACTGGAGCTCGCGGCGGCGCTGAGCGGCGCCCCGACCGTCCCAGCGGCACTCCAGGCCTACGACGAGTCCCGCCGCCCGCGCATCGACAAGCTGCTCAAGCACGGGCACAACGCCCGTGAGAGCAAGCGGCCCGGTGCCGTGAAGCGACAGGTCAACGCGGCGAAGATGCGCGTACTCCTCCCCTTCTTCGAACGGGCGCAGGGATACCTGTACGACTACGAGCCGCCTTCCCTGTCCGCCGTGGGCGGACCACAGTCCGCCACGCGCTAGAGGTACTGACCCGCAGGATTGTTGACGCGGGTGACCGGCGACGGGTGTCGGCAGGGCGTCCCTCACAGGGGGCACCGGCGCATGTGACGGGGACGAGTGGGGGGCCGGGTCCTCATGCCCGATCGGTGATGACGCTCAACGTCCCTATCGGAGACGGCTCAAGACCGTACTGACCGGCCATCGACCGACCCGAACGGATGGCCATCCGGTGTGGTGCCGCATCGAGGGCGATGCGGGCACCACACCCACCGAGAAGGAGAGGCATTTGCTGACATCGCGGGTGAGGAAGAACCTGGCCATCGGACTGGTGATCACGGCCGTCATCGCGTCGCTGTCGGTGGTCATCGCGGATGACGGCAGCAAGGCGGAAGAGTTCAGGAAGTCGCTGATCATAGGCTTTTCGGTGACGGGGGCAGTGACAGCGGTTACCTGGTTGCTGCAACGGAGGCGTTCAGCACCGTGACCGACGTCCGGAGCACCGGTCTTTGGGTTACCGGCGCTGCAACGGCACTCAGGCGTCCATCTCAACCCCGCTCAGAACACCGCAGCAGTCATCCATGTCCGTCCCCCTTGATACAACTGCGTACGTACGTATCGCAGCGAGGGGGACGCGGCCATGACCAGCCATGCTCAAGAAGATGCGGCGCCCGTTGCCGGACTGTACGAGACGCTGATCACCCGGCGGCTCGAAGATCGTATGAAGCAGCTCGATGCCTCGGGTTGGCGTGCGATCGATGACGTGGTGGGAGTCGAGTCCGCGCCTCACGTTCTGTCTCGCCACATCGCGAGCACCGTTCGTCGGGTGCTTCAGGGCCTCCAACCGGCAGAGCAGGTCGTTGCGGCGAACCACATCCTCGAATCCCTCAACACCATTGAGGGCGCCACTGAGTGGGTCGACCTAGTCATCGAGGGACCCCGTCAGCTTCTCGCCGTAGCAGAGCGGGAAGCTCCGGGCGTCTACGCGATACGGCCACACACTCCCCTGTCCGACACCGCGCTGATCACCAACGCCCCCGACGATCCGAGCTTGGGCTTCGAACTCCGGGCGGAACTGGCCACGGCGGACCGTGTAGACCTGCTCTGCGCCTTCGTGAAGTGGCACGGTTTGCGGGTTCTTGAGCAAGCGCTGACATCGGCCCGCGATCGCGGCGTCCCCATCAGAGTTCTCACGACGACGTACATCGGGGCGACAGAGCGTCGCGCCCTCGACCGACTGGTTCGCGAGTTCAGTGCCGAAGTGAAGGTGAACTACGAGCTCCGCTCGACTCGTCTCCACGCGAAGGCATGGCTGTTCCGGCGAAAGAGCGGCTTCGACACCGCCTACGTCGGCAGCTCCAACCTCTCCAAGGCCGCGCTCCTCGATGGCCTCGAATGGAACGTACGGCTGTCATCGATCGCCACCCCGTCGGTCCTGCGCAAGTTCGAGGCAACCTTCGATGCGTACTGGAGCGAGCGCTCCTTTGAGTCGTACGACCCCGATAGCGACGCTCAGCGCTTGGACGAGGCCCTTTCTCGCGCCGGTGGCGCGGCCGGCCGGCAGGGCAATAACGTCATCAGTCTCTCTGGGCTGGAAGTGCGCCCGTACCCTCACCAGCGGGACATGCTGGAACGCCTAGAGGTCGAGCGCACCGTTCACGGGCGGAACCACAATCTCCTTGTCGCAGCAACCGGCACGGGGAAGACGGTGATGGCGGCCCTGGACTACAAGCACCTGCGGCACAAGCTTGGCCGGGACCTCCGTCTGCTCTTCGTTGCGCATCGAAAGGAGATCCTGGAGCAGTCCCTGCGGGTGTACCAGAACGTGCTGGTCGATGCGAACTTCGGTGAGCTTTTCTTCGGTGGTGAGGTACCCGAGGACTGGAACCACGTCTTCGCGAGTGTTCAGTCACTCAACGCGCGTGCTCTGGAACGCCTCACTCCTGATCACTTCGACGTCATCGTGATCGACGAGTTCCACCACGGCACTTCTCCGACCTACCGAAAAATCGTTGACCACTTCGCCCCGAAAGAGTTGCTCGGCCTCACCGCCACCCCAGAGCGCATGGACGGGCTGAACGTCCACGATGAGTTCTTCGACGGCCGCATCGCAGCCGAGATGCGGCTCTGGGAAGCACTTGAGAACGAGCTGCTGAGCCCATTCCACTACTTCGGCGTCACCGACAACACTGACCTCAGCACCGTCATGTGGAAGCGGGGAGCGTACGACCCAGTCGCTCTTGGCAACCTCTTCACGGGCAACGACGCGCGAGCCAGGCTCGTCATCAAGGCAGTGAAGGACAAGGTCACCGACCCCGGGACCATGCGGGCTCTGGGCTTCTGCGTCTCGGTGGCACACGCCCAGTTCATGGCTGAGTTCTTCAGACGCGCCGGCCTCAACGCCGTCGCGCTCTCCGGCGACACTCCCAAGCCCGAGCGCAAAGCAGCTCTGGAAGAACTCCGCGCCGGGACGCTGCAAGTCATCTTCTCTGTAGATCTATTCAATGAAGGACTCGACATTCCCGATGTCGACACCCTTCTGCTCCTACGACCGACCTCAAGCGCGACGGTGTTCCTTCAGCAGCTGGGTCGTGGGCTGCGCCGTACCGAGAACAAGGCGGTCCTCACCGTCCTTGACTTCATCGGTCAGCACCGCAAGGAGTTCCGGTTCGAGGAGCAGTTCCGTGCCCTGACCAACCTGACGCGAAACCGTCTGCTCTCCCACATCGAAGACGACTTTCCGCAGCTGCCATCCGGCTGCCAGATCATCCTGGAGACCAAGGCCAAGGCGCTCATCCTCGACAACATCCGGAACCAGATCGGGGTCAACGTCACCCAGCTCGCTCGCGAGGTTGCCGCCTACGCCGAGCCCCGGCTCGCGGACTACCTCCGGGAGAGCGGTCGAGAGCTCAAGGAGATCTATCGGGGTAACGGAAACTCTTGGACCGGCCTTCTACGCCGCGCCAAGCTCCTCGACCCTGTCGCCCCCGAGGGCGAGGCAGCGCTCCTAAAGCGGGTATCGGCGTTCCTTCATGTCGACGACCCGGCACGCGTCTCTGCATACACGAAGCTCCTCGTCGACGACGCCCCCACGTATGACCAGCTCACCGCTCAGGAACAGGCGTACGCCCGCATGTTCTTCTTCTCCCTCTGGCCCTTGGGCGGCGATTTCACGAGCTACCAGGAGGGCTTCAACACGCTGCGCACCCAGGATGCGTTCCGTGACGAGCTCCGCCAGGTACTGGCCCACGTCCTCGACCTAGCCGACCACCTGCCGATTCCCTTGCTCGGCGCGCATGTGGATCTCCCCTTGGCAGTTCACGCCTCGTACAGCCGTGAAGAGATCCTCCCTGCACTGGGCCAGTCCACCGTGGACGGTTTCATGCCCGGGCACTTCCGCGAGGGTGTGAAGTGGTGCGAGAACATCGAGACGGATGCTCTTCTCATCACCCTGGAAAAGGACGAGAAAGACTTTTCGCCCGAAACTCGATACAAGGACTACGCGCTGAACGAGTCCGAGTTCCATTGGGAGTCCCAGAACCAAACATCAGCAACCTCCCCAACAGGCCTGCGTTACCAGACACACCGAGAGAAGGGCACTCAGGTCCTCCTCTTCGTCCGACGCTACAAGAAGACAGACATCGGAGGCCCTCAGCCCTGAATGCTGCTGGGACCAGCCGAGTACGTCTCACACAAGGGCAGCAAGCCCATGGCCATCATATGGAAGCTACGTCACGAAATGACAGCGGACGTCTGGACGTATTCAGCAATTGCCGCTGGGTAGCCTTCGACCTAGAGACCCTGCGACCGGTCCGCCCAACGACCGCGGTGTTGCTGCAAGCTCGCAGGATCTATTTGGTGCTCGGGTAGCACATTTAGGTCGCCAACTACCTTCGACGTGAGGGCATCGATGACCTTGAAATCATCAGTGATGAGTCGCGCCCCACTATCAAAGAGCACGTGACAGTTCGGGCAGAGACAGAGAATGTTTCTGCGCACGTCAAGACCATCGTGCGGCCTGCCGAGCGCATGTATGTGTGCACCCTCGCTGTACCGAGCGCCATTTGCGTCCACCACCAACGGGATGTTACACATCTGACAAATATTCTCGTAAAGATCCTTTATGGCGCGCGCCTCAGCACTGTTTCGTACCCGTCGCTGGATGCTTACATACTTCGCAACCACCTTTTCCAGCGACGTAACTGCGTTCCCTTCATCCACATCGCCCGACTTCCCCGAGTCCCAACGCTCACCCGCCAAGGACTTCGCTAGGCGAAACTGCCACGTGATGTACCCGCGTTCGGTCCGCACACTCCAGTAATCTTCAACCAAGTAGAGACCGCGATACCTGTAACCCTTTGTCGCCTTTCCTCTTTTGATGCCTAGGCCACGCACGTACCGGATGGGCAATCCCTCCCGATAATTGATCAGCATCCCTTCATTGACTCCAGTCAACTCCTGGTCCGCTGTGATGTATCCGCGCTCATCGGGGGCACCGCCCTGGGCGGTATAAATGATTACGTCACCCAGATCCTCATCTCCAGCGTAGCCACCACTGGCCACGATGGAGTCGACGCCTTCGTGCGACGTTCCAGAGATACCTTGGCCTCTGAACCTGTGCACGTCAGCGGCATAGAGGGCGTCGTGGGTACGGAACCAATCCCCCTCTTGCGCGTGCGGAGGGGGGCCAAAGCGGATGGGTTTCGAGGGTGACATGCGAACATATTGTCGATTCCTGCTCGCCGATCAACACTTTATCTGGATCATGGCCTAATTCCGACTAACGGTGCCCAAAACACACTCCATGAGGGCAGCGATTGGTCGCGACCGCTGGCCCGCCCGTACCCGCGAAGGGGGCGCACGCAACCACAGACCAGAGCCGTTTGGCGGCCCGCCGAACAACACGAGCTCGTCGAGGTTGCGGTCGTCCACGAACATGAACCTACAGTCGGCGTGCTGCTCCCCCTCTCTGACGGAACGAACGTTGTGAGATGCGAGAAGTTCGTGACACAGCGGCTCCAGTCGCCCGACCGTCCCACCGACCGCAGCTCTCTGTTAGCGCAACTCGCCCTCGCGCACCGATCCGACAAAGTACGCCCATGCCCCCGGGCCGACATGGAACTGGCCATCGCCGGGACGCTTACTGTCACGCACGAGGGTGCCCACGGTGGTGAAAGCAGCCTCAAGGCACTCCGTGCCGCTACCGCCGCTGTAAGACGACTTGAACCACCGGGCGTCCTCGTGATCCATCACAGCTCCTCGCAAACCTGGGTCAGGAGCGCGGCAGAGGACTCGAGGTCCAACGCCTGCGCGCGCAAGTACTCGAACGCCAACTTATAGCGTTCGAGTTCCTGCGGCTTCTCCATGAACAGTCCGCCGCCGATGATGTCCACGTAGACCACGTCGAGTTCAGGCGTTGCCCCGCCCAGGATGACGAAGCTGCCGACCGCCGCGGCGTGAGCACCTGCTGCGAACGGCAGAATCTGAATGGTGACGTTGGGCTTGGCCGAGACGGTCAGTAGGTGTTGCAACTGCTCGCACATGACGGAGGGTCCTCCGACCATCCGCCGGACGACGGCCTCATCGATTACTGCCCAGAGGTGTGGCGGCTCGTCTCGCGTAAGAAGTTCCTGCCGCTTCATCCGGATATCGACCATGTGATTGATCTCTTGGTCCGTGCACCTCATCTCTGAAGCGCGGTGAACCGCCTCTGCGTAGGCGCGCGTCTGAAGCAACCCGGGCACGTACATGCAGGCGTAGTGGCCCTCACTCACCACCTCGTCTTCGAGGGTCAGCATGAGATTCATGGACTCGGGGATGGGATCAGCGAGGGAGCGCCACCAGCCCTGAATACGAGCCCCCTTGGCCAGGCCGACCAGCGATTCTCGCTCCTCGTCAGAGGCCCCGTACTCACGACAAAGGGCATCTACAGCCGGCCATTTGACCGTCCCCTCCTTCGTCTCATACCGGCTCAGAGTGGCCTTTGAGATGCCCACGCGGGTGCCTGCCTCCTCCAGAGTGAGGCCCTTCGTCTCGCGGAGTCGACGCAGATCGGCTCCCAGTTGACGCCTGCGTGTGGTCGGTCCAACTGGCATGTCTTCGGCCCTTCAAGTCGGTCTCCGAGAGGGTGCACGGGGGTGAGCCTTGCAGGCAAGGTGGCGCGCGCCGGGGGCGCGCGCAAGCGGGGCGCGCCCCCGAGAGCGTCTTTTGAGAGTTCCATTTTGAGAGTTTCACTGCCACCTTATGGAGTGGGACGGGCGCACTGGGTGACCGTCGGACAGCGCGAAGGGTGACCGGTATGAGTGGGTGTCGCTTTGGTGTCGAGCGTGAAAGGTGGGAACTGCCGTTCCTGGCTGAGGCGGAGGAGCTGGCTGGCCTTCGCCGAGTGATCCGCCTTCACCTTGAGCTGTGGGGGCTCTCATCGACGATCTATGCGGCTCAGATCTGCGTAACTGAGCTCACCAGCAACGTGATCAAGCACGTGGGTGCAGGGACCTCGGCCTGCCTGACGGTGAGCATGAACGGAGGTTGCCTGCGTATTGAGGTGAGCGACTCCGGAGGGCAGCGACTTCCGACGCTTACCAGAGCGGCCGGCCTAGACGAGCAAGGGCGAGGCATGCAACTGGTGGAGGAAGTGGCAGCCCGGTGGGGAGTGATCGTGCGCGGCACCTCCAAGACGACATGGTGTGAACTCGCCACAGGCTTGCAGTCGGCCGATGGTCATGTCGCTGATGAACAGGTGGCCAAAGCAGAAGCCCTACTGGGCCTCTGCGGGTTGGGGGAACGCCGGGAGTCCGCGCACCTGAAACCGATGAGCGTGAAGGAAGCCGCAGAAGTGGCCACCGGCTTGATCGCGGACCTTCTGCTCTGGCTGAGGGCGCATGGCTGCGACGCTGACGAGGCGCTTGACCGTGCGCAAGTCCTCTTCGAGGTTGAGTCCGAGGCGGAAGGGGCGGCGTGAGCCGTCGTGGCCGTGGCACCCGGGCGTACGGCCCGACCGGCGAGCCGGTCGGGCCGTAGCTTCACCTACCCGCCTGGAATAGGGCCCCCCGCTCAGGGCGAGCGGCGAAACAAGCCCTGATGGTGCTCTTCCGCGCACCGGACTCCTGCGGCCCCTGCCGCCGCATGCCCGGCACCCCCGCCGTGGCCCTCCCTCCACTCCCTGGACCCTGATGCCTCGTGTCCCCGACGCGGCCCCGCGCCGCGTCTCTCAGTCATGCCCGAATCCGGATTGGCGGCCCGTCCCCCGCCCCTTGCAGGAGGTGTCCGCGACCACTGCTCGGCATGCGCAGCCGCGGGCCTGGCTGCGTGCGGTGGAGTGGCTGGTCGAGGAGGCCGGGCTGCATCCGAAGGCCGGCGAGGCGACGTTATGCGTCGCGCGGGATCTGGCCGGGCGGATGGACTACATCGCGGGGACCGTCCTGTACGACCTCGACGGGACGGCCGCGCGCTGCGGTCTGTCCCGGGCGACGGTGAAGCGGCACGTCGCATATCTGCGGGAGTTGGGGGCGCTGGTCTGGGCACGGCATGGGTCGCGACGCAATCTGCGGCTTCCCGGGCGTCCGTACGCGGGGACGGCGACGATCTACGCGGCCACCATTCCGTACGTCTACGACCGGGCGCACGGTCACCGGATCGAGGGCCGTGGGTTCGGCGCCCGGGTGCTCGGGGTGCCGGTGCCGGCCGGGAGCACCACAGCGGCGGGCAGGCCGGGTCGCCGGGGGCGTGAGCCCCAATCTCTTGCCGCTCGCCCCCACGCACGTACAGCTGAGGAAGAGGGGAAGTTCACAGACACCCCGCGCAGGCGCGCGAGAGCCCGGACCATCTCCCGCCCCCGAAACTCGACGCGGAGAAGCCCGCTCCAGGTCGCCGCCGACATCCGGATCGCCGCTCACGTCCGGCCGCACATCCCCTGGACGCAGGGTGAAGGGCTGCGCCGACTCGCTTACGCACTGCGGCCGTTGATCGACCAGGGGCTGGACGCCCACGACATCGCCGCCGAGCTGGCCTCCTGGTGGCTCGCCTGGCGTCCTGCGCGACCGGCCGCGTACATCACCGCGCAACTCCGCGACCGGACGGCGACCGCTCCGTACGACGCCCCGTCGGCTGACGCCCACCCCCACACCACCGGGCCCACCGGCAACCCCGCCTGGCAGGCATGGCTCCGGCAACGCGCCACGGCAACGGAACTCCGCGAAGAACAGCGCACCGACGACGACCGCCGCCACGCGCGCCTCTACGGCTGGGACCGATGGGCGAAGGTCGCCGACCACTACGCCACCGACCCGGACGACGCCCTCGACCTCTACGGCACGCGGCTGTGCTGTTACGCGGTCAGGCGCGCTTCGGGCGGCGCGGCGCGCTCGTAGCCGACCCGTCTCGCTCTGGGCGGTGACGTGCGCGCCACCGTTCGCCCTCGTAAGGTCCCGCGCGGGCCGACCGGTGAAGGCATCAAGGGACAGCCCGCCGGGCCGCACATCCCGGCACCGTTGTGCCCGCGCGGCGATGAGGGTCGGGGAGTTGTGCCCGGCACTGGGCATCGCGCATACGCCCGACCCGCGAGCAGATCGTCGGCCGGAACCGCGCTCCGCGGGTTCGCACATGGTTACTGCCCGGGATTACCAAGTCGGCAGTGCGACCGGGCGCCGGGATCGGCGTCAGAAATACTACTCGGCATGAATGATTCGCCATCGATCAGCAAGCCAGGCCGGTCCGGTCTGACGCGGCGGCTGGTCCCGATGACCGGCCGTGACCCGCACGAGCACGGCCGGACCTCCTCGCCGCTGGAGCTCCTGTTCGATCTGACCTTCGTCGTCGCCGTCGGCACTGCGTCATCCCAGTTCGCAGAGATGCTTGCTGAGGGCCATGCCGCCCCGGCGGTCACCGCGTTCGTACTGGCCATGTTCGCCATCAGCGTCGCCTGGATCAGTTTCAGCTGGTTCGCCTCCGCCTTCGCGACCGACGACTGGCTTTACCGAGCCCTGACCATGGTCCAGATGATCGGCGTCGTCGTGTTCTCGCTCGGCCTCCCCGCGATGTTCCACTCCGTCGAGAAGGGCGGCCACCTCGAACTGCGGGCCATGGTCATCGGCTACGTCGTCATGCGGATCGCGATGGTGCTCCAATGGTGGCGCGCAGCCCGGGAGGCTCCGTCGTTCCGCGAGGTCGGCATGGCCAACATCCGCTGGACGCTGATCGCCCAGGCCGGCTGGATCGTCGTGGCCTTCACGCCCCTCCCGATCGCTGTCGCCTTCGCCGCGTTCGCCGTCCTCGCCGCCCTCGAACTCGCCCTGCCGGTGTTCGCCCAGGGTTCCGCCGTTGGCACGCCCTGGCACCCGCACCATGTGGCCGAGCGCTACAGCCTCTTCGCGATCATCGTTCTCGGTGAGGGCGTCGTCGGCACAGTCGCCTCCTCGGGAGACCTCCTGGGCGGCGGGGACGGTACGCACTGGACCTGGAATGCGATCGCTGTCGTCATCGCAGGTGTAGGGCTGACCTTCGGTTTGTGGTGGATGTACTTCATGACGCCGTTCGGCGACATCCTGGTGCACCGCCGCGGGCTCGGATACCTCTTCGGATACGGCCACATCCCTCTGTTCATCGGCGTCGCCGGTGCCGGCGCGGGGCTGCACGTGGCGGGTCTGTACATGGAGAACCACGCCGAGATCTCCGGCACCGCCGTCGTCCTCGCACTGGCGATCCCCGTCGGCCTCTACATGCTCATGATCTACCTCCTGCACACCCTTCTGCTGTCCACGGCCGACCGCTTCCACATCCTTCTGGTCACCCTCACTCTCGCCGTACTGCTCGCCGCGGTCCTCTTGGCTGCCGCGGGTGTAGCCGTCGCGACATGCCTGCTCGTCATCATGCTCGCGCCGTTCGTCACCGTGATCGGCTACGAGACGATCGGCCACCGCCACCAGCAGAAGATGCTGGAAGACCTCGGTGCGCGGTAGGGGCTCCGCGTGATGGTCACCGTTGACGGCGGTGACCTACGTGGCTCACGCGGTGGAGTCCGAGGGGGACAGTTCACCGATCCCCCCGGGCCGCGGGCTCGCCGCAGCCGGTGCACGGCGTCACTGACACGCGGGCAAGAAGCGGGGCCCGCGCGCGGACATCACGTCGCGTCCGTGTCGTACGCCGATGCGAGCGAGCTGGGGCGTTCCGTCGTGCACACCTCCAACTGGAAGGCGTGCACGCAGAGTCCTTCGGCCGGTACGTACAGCACGGCGACCAAGGTCGCGTTTGATCCTCGGAGTGACGGAGTCGTGCGCGAACCCGCCGAGCTCCTCACCCGCTGGTACGTCCACGAGCGGCGGGTCGTCCTCGTCCGGGGGCGACGACCACGGACGAGGCCGGGCGAAGGATCACCTGCAGCTATCAGTCCAGTGCCAACCGGTGGCACTATTGAGGGGTCCGGCCGGCTCGGCGACGGATTCCGGGGCGGCCACGGGACGTGGCCGTTGCCGTGTCCCGTACGCCGTTGCCGCGTCCCGTACGCCGTATCCGAGCCCGCCGCTCCCGCCAAGCCTCCCGCTACGGCGGGACCGGTGCGGACGGGCGCTCCGTCTGCGGCCGGTCCGAGACCGTCAGTCTGCACTGACCGTCCTCGCAGGTCTGGCGCAAGCGACCCCGCGAGACGGTCTGCACCAGGCCGACGGCCCAGCACATCGGGCAGCCGCGCAGCGCGAGGAGGCCGGCCGGCAGCATCAGCAGGCTGGCCGGTCCGGTGACCGGGAGGAGCGCGACCGAGCCGATCAGGCCGCCGAACCCCACCACGCCCCGCAGCAGGTGCCGGGGAAGGGAGGAACTGGCGAAGTCAGGGCCGTCTGTTCGTGGCGTCGGCATCGGTATCTCCACACTCCGGTTCGGGTAGTGCGCCAAGGGACCGCTGAACAGCCGTCCGGGCGCGGTGCAGGCGCGATTTCATCGCGGCGGTACTGAGGCCGAGCGCGTCGGCGACCATGCGCCCGCTGTGGCCCTGGATGTCGCGCATGATCAGGACGCGGCGCTGTTCGACCGGCAGGGCGGCGATGACGGCCGCCACCTCGCTCGCCTCGATGCGCCCCAGAACCTCGTCCTCGGCCGAGCGCACGGGGAACTCCGGCAGGGGTGCGGAGGGCCGGATCGAGCGGGCGCGCCGCAGGCACTCGTTGCGGACGATCCGGAACATCCACGAGGCCAGCGCACCGGACGCCCGGAGCATCCCGATCTTGCGGTAGAGGATGATCAGGGCTTCCTGGGCGGCATCCTCGGCGTCCTCCGGAGTGGCGCAGAGCGAGCGGGCGAATCGCCGGACGTTGGGGTGCGAGCCCGACACCAGCGCGCTGATCGCATCGACGTCACCGCGCTGGGCGGCGGCGATCAGCTGTTCGCCCGGCCAGGACGAGTCAGCCACGGGCTTGCTTTCGCCTGCGCATGACGACGTAACTGCACGTGCAGAGCAGTACGGCTCCGGCGGCGATGGCGATGGCTGCGATCACGATGTCCTCCTGTCTCCCGTCCCGGCGTTCACCGGCACATGTATAGGAGGCGCGGGCCCGCCGAAAGGATTCGGGCCGCTCCGGAGAGATTCGATCGCGGCCTGCGAGAGCGTCCTAAGCCGCGAGAGCGCCCTCCGCCGGGAGGGCGCCCCCGGCCCGCGAGGGCGTCCTCGGCCGGGCGGCGGCTCGGTCCTGCCCGTGCCTCGCGACCGGTGCACCTTCCGCGCCACCGGGCGGCCCCCGGAGCGGCGGATGCTCAGAGCTCCGTCGTGGCTCCCCGCACTCCGTCCACATGCGCCGCGATGCGCGCGATCGTCCGGGCGTTGTCCTCGAACAGGTGGCCCTGCATGCCCGCCGCCCCCGCTGCCTCCACGTTGACTGCGAAATCGTCGATGAAGAGGCAGCGTTCCGGCTTCACGCCCAGGGCGGCGCACGCGGCCTCGAAGGCACGCGGGTCGGGCTTCTCGATGCCGATCTCGTGCGAGTAGACGATCCGCTCGACCAGTTCGTCGAACCCGTACAGCGCGGTCTCCCTCTCCCGTGCCCCGACGAAGCTGTTGCTCAGGATGCCCAGCCGGCACCTCCCCCGGAGCCCGCGCACATAGGCGATGAGCTCCTCATTGGGCGTGCCGAGGTACTCCGTCCAGAGGTCGGCCATGAAGGCTTCGACCTGGGACGCGTCGAGGGCCAGGCGGGCGGCCAGTTGCTCGTGCACGTCCTGTTCGCCGATGCTCCCGAGGCTTCCGGCCTGCCATACGTCGCCCATGCGCTCGTGCACCGTGCCCGGCGGCAACCGCAGGCGGGTTTCCCACTGTTGCACCCAGCCCGTTGCCGGAGTGAGTTCCAGCACGCCGCCGATATCCAGAATGAGGCAGGCCTCGTTCTCCGCCACTTCCGTTCCCCCTACGCCGTGACCGGCCTCGGCTCGGCCGGTCTTCGGTCGGGCGCCCGGCAGGCCACCGGCCAGGCGCCGGGAACCGCGCGGCCCGTGTCCGCGTCCGTCCGGACACTAGCAAGATCATCGGAACCTCACGGAGGATCTCGCCCCCATGACTGGAACAGCCACCCGCTACCTCTATCTGACCCGCCACGGAGAGGCGTCCCCGGACGAGAGCGAGCTGACGAACACCGGCCGCCGACAGGCCGTACTGCTGGGCGAGCGGCTGCGGCGCGCCCCCCTCACGGCCGTCCACCACGGTCCGCTCCCCCGGGCCGCGCAGACCGCTCAGCTGATCCGCGAGCAACTCGGTGACGTACCCCTGCACGTGTCCGACGAGGCCGGCGACTACCTCCCCTACCTGCCGCAGCGGCACGAACTGCCCCCGGAGTCGGCCGACGCCATGGTCGCGCGGCTGGCCGGGTTCCCGGCCGAGGAGCGCGAGCAGGGGCCGGGGTTGGCCCGGGCGGCTCTCGCCCGGTTCACGGGGCCGGTGGACGGTGACGAGCCCCGGCATGAACTGCTCGTGACGCACAACTTCCTGGTCGGCTGGCTCGTCCGAGCCGCCCTCGATGCTCCGAACTGGCGCTGGATGGGGCTCTACCACGCGAATGCCGCACTGACCGTCATCCGCTACGAACCCGGCCGGCCCGCATCCGTGCTGCTCTACAACGACACCGGACATCTGCCCGCCGAGCTTCGCCGGGACGCCTTCCCACCCGACCTCCGCATCTGAGAGGTCTGACGGGCCTGAGGGGTCCGAGAGGTCTGGCCGAAGTGTCTGGCTGAGGGGTCTGGCCGAGGGATCTGCCGGGCCGACGGTGCCTGGGAGCGTCGGCCCGTCAGGGGCCGGGCTCCCAAAGGGCCGCCGCCGCGGGATCGTCCGCAGCGGCGGCCCCTTCCCGGTCAGCCGCGCATGGACGTGGCGTACGCCTCGATCGCATCCCGCTGGAACGCGGCCAGGCCAGGGGCGATCGCCTCGTACGCCGCGCGCCAGGCCTCGTTGTCCACGCAGGAGCGCCCGATCGCGCGGTACTCCTCGGCGGAGACGGTGCGCAGCTCGGTCAGCGCCGCGTACTGGGCGTCGATCTCCGCCTGCACGGGTTCGGCGTCGGCCCGGTGGCCTTCGGCCATCAGCTCGGCGAGACGGATCATCTGTGCTGTGCGCTCGCGGTGCCCGGTGTCGGCGTCGCCCTGGGTCATCGTGGCGGCCCGCCGGCCGACCTCCTCGGCGAGTTCGGGGAAGTCGCGCATGTTGGCTTCGTACTGGGAGGGCTCCACGCCCTCGAACAGGTTCTCCGGTCGGTTGATGGTCATGGGTCGGCCGTCCTTTCTGGACTGCTCCAGTTCGGCGATGGTGCGGGAGACGGTTCCGGCCAGGGCGTCAAGGCGGTCCCGCTCCGCGAGCAGCCGCCGGTGGTGGCCGCGCAGGGCTTCCACCTCGTCGACCTGCGCGGTCAGGATCAGCCCGATCTCGGGCAGCCCGAGGCCCAGCGCCCGCAGGACGAGGATCTGCTGCAGCCTCAAGAGCTCGGGTTCTCCGTAGTAGCGGTAGCCGCCCGCACCGATCCGGACCGGCGACAGCACACCGATCTCGTCGTAGTGCCGCAGGGTCCGGGCGGTCACACCCGACATGCGGGCGACCTCCGAGATCGGCCACTCCATTGCCGCTCCCTCACGCACGCGTCACCGGGCCGGTCTTTCCGGCCCTGGTCAGGACCGTAGAAGCTGCCGCAGCGGCAACTTCAACCCCGCGCGCGGCCTCACTCCGGCCTCGTCACGGCGCGGGCGACTCCGGTTTCGTGTGGAGGACCTCGCGGGCCTGGTCCGCGGCGCGGGCGATGCTCTCGGAGACGAAGTCTATGAAGCGCGCGATGTTCTCCAGGCGGGCCGCGGCCGGGGTGCCCTGGCCGAGGACGCCCACGCCCTGCCGGGCGACCTCGCCGAGGTGGGCGGTGGCGCGGGCGCTGGCCATCGTCGACTGGTAGAGGACGTCGTCGTCGACGACGTAGCGCTCGCGGCGGCCCTCGTCGCGCTCCCGGCGGACGAGGCCCTGACTTTCGAGGAACGCGATCGCCTTGGAGACGGACGCCGTGCTGATCCCCAGGCGCTCGGCGAGTTCCGCGGCGGTGAGCGTGCCTCTGTCGGTCATGTAGAGGGCGGCCAGCACCCGGGCGGTCATCTTCGGCAGTCCCGACTGCATGAAGACGGTGGCGAACACCTCCTCGTACGCGCGCACGGCGTCGGCATCGCGTCCGTGGGGCTGCGGAGGCGTACGGGAGCCGGCGGGCGCGGGGCGCTTGCGGCGGTGGGCGCGGTGTTCGGTGGCGCGGTGGGCGAGGTCGGCACGGTAGGCGTGGCCGCCGTTGCGCATCACCTCGCGCGTGACCGTCGAGGTCGGGCGGTCGAGGCGCCGGGCGATCTCCGCGTAGGCGAGCCCGTCGGCCAGTCCCAGCTCGATCTGCCGGCGTTCCTGCTGGGTGAGTCTGCCTCCGGGCATCGCGGTCCCCTTCGTGGTGCGTGGTGGGTGGCGTGCCGAGCTTAGCGTTCATTCTCAGCTCATTGCAACGACCCGCATGGGCGTCGTTGCATTAGACGGCACCAGCAATGCAACGAAATAGGCCCCGTGAGCTGCAAATACGCCCACCTGGTGCGCCATCTCTATTGCCCACTTCAGAAACGCAACGTAGCTTTCTCGCATCGGAAACAACGAGCGAAGGAAAGAGACCATGCAGAAGTTCGAGACCCCCGCCCAGGTGACCGCTGTCCTCCACATCCCCGCCGGCCGCATCCAGCTCATCGGCGCCGACCGGGCCGACACCACCGTCGAGGTCCGCCCCTCGAACGCCTCCAAGGGCCGCGACGTGAAGGCCGCGGAACAGACCCGGGTCGAGTACGCCGACGGCGTCCTGCGGATCACCGGCCCCGAGGGGAAGAACCAGATCCTCGGCCCCTCCGGTTCCGTCGAGGTGACGGTCCAGCTGCCCGCCGGCTCCGTGGTCGAGGCGAAGGCGGCCGGCGCCGAACTCCGCGGCGTCGGACGGCTCGGTGACGTCGCCTTCGAGAGCGCGCAGGGATCGGTCAAGCTCGACGAGGCCGAGAGCGTGCGCCTCACCTTGCAGTCCGGCGACGTCTCGGTGGGCCGCCTGGGCGGCTCCGCCGAGATCAGTACGCAGAAGGGCGACCTCCGGATCGCCGAGGCCGTGCGCGGCACGGTCACCCTGCGCACCGAGCACGGCGAGATCTCGGTCGGCGCGGCCCACGGCGTCTCCGCCTCACTGGACGCCGGCTCCGCCTACGGCAGGATCCACAACTCCCTCAAGAACGCCGACGGCGAGGCCGCTCTGCACCTGCACGCGACCACCTCCTACGGCGACATCACCGCACGCAGCCTGTGAGACACGCACCCAGTCTGTGCGGCGCGCGCAGCCCCGCGACGAAGGGCGCGCGCGCCGCGAGGAACGCGCACCGCCGCCGGGTCCGCGCCCGGCGGCGGTGCGCTTTCTCAGCGGTGCGCGTCTTTCGTGGTGCGCGTATCTCGTGGTGCGCGGTCGCAGCGGTGCACGTTCCTCGTGGCGCGCATTCGCAGCGTGCACGTGCGCAGCTGGTCCGCGCCGCCCCGCTCAGGGCGCCATGTCGTACGCGGACCGGGCCGCCAGCACCTCGTCCATGTTCTGCTCCGCCCACGCCTTGATCGTCCGCATCACCGGGACCAGGCTCAGGCCGAGGGGGGTCAGGGCGTAGTCGACCCGGACCGGCACCGAAGGGGTCACGGTGCGGGTGACGAGGCCGTCGCGTTCGAGGGCGCGCAGGCTCTGCGTCAGCATCTTCTGACTGACGCTCACGAGGGTGCGCGCCAGGTCCGTGTAGCGCTGCGGCCCGTCGGCGAGGGCGTTGATGATCAGGCTGACCCACTTGTTGCTGATCCGGTCCAGCAGGTTCCGTGCGGGGCATTCGGCGAGATAGGCGTCGTACGCCGCATGGGCCTCGGAGCGGGTGGTCGTCGTCATGGCTCACCTTCCGGTGCGATAGGCACCTTGAAGTGCCTTCTTCCTTATGGAGAGTAGCTCTCCATAAGGTCGTGGACATCAACGGTCCGAAAGAAGGAGTCACGCGTGCGCGCGATCGTGGTGCGAGCGGTGGGTGGGCCCGAGGCCCTGGAGCTCGTGGATGTACCGGTGCCGGTGCCCGGCGTCGGGCAGGTCCGGATACGGGTCGAGGCGGCGGCCGTGAACCCGGTGGATCTGGCGACGCGCTCCGGGGCCCTGATCCCCGCCGGCCTGATGGCGCCCCGGGACGTCATCGGCATCGGGTGGGATGTCGCCGGCCGGATCGACCAAGTCGGTCCGGGGGTGACGGCGTTCGCCGAGGACGACCGGGTGATCGGGGTCCAGGACAGGCTGGACGTCTCGCTGGGGGCCTATGCCGAGTACGTCGTGCTGGACGCCGCGGCGGTCGCACCGGCCCCCTCCCGCCTGTCCGCCGCCGAGGCCTCGACGCTGCCCCTGAACGGGCTCACCGCACTCCAGTCCCTGGACCTGCTCGCAGCCGAGCCGGGCGCGACCCTGCTGGTGACGGGAGCGGCAGGGGCGGTGGGCGGGTACGCGGTGGAGCTGGCCGCCCTGCGCGGGCTGCGGGTAGTGGCGGGCGCCGGCGCGGAGGACGAGGCGTTCGTACGGAAGGCCGGGGCCCGGTGGTTCGTCGAGCGGTCGGCCGATCTGGCGGCTGCCGTGCGCGAGTTGGTTCCCGGCGGGGTGGACTGCGTCCTGGACGCGGCGGTGCTCGGGCTGCCGGCGCTCGGGGCCGTACGCAACCGCGGGGCCTTCGTCTCCGTCATCGGCGGCGCCGCGCCCGTCCCGTTGCGGGGGATCCGCGTGCACGAGCAGTGGGTCGCGGCCGACAGCGGCGCCCTCGCCCTGCTCTCCTCCCTCGCCGAGAGCGGCCGGCTCACGCCGCGCGTCGCCGACACGATGCCCCTCCAGGAGGCGGCCCGGGCCCACCGCCGCCTGGCCGAGGGCGGATTGCGGGGACGACTGGTGCTCATCCCCTGACCGGGAGGAACGGGGAGGACGGGGAGGGACGGGGAGGCGTGCCGCCGGGGACGGCACCTCTCCCCGGCGGCACACCCGCGCACGCGTCTCTGCCCCGTCCGCCCGGACGAGGGCGAGGGGCGCTCACACCCTGGGCACTCACACCCTGGGCCCCCACGGTGGGCGCGTCCACCACCCGCCGGGTGACGCCGATGAGGGAGAAGTCCTCGGGTGTCAGCCCGCGGCAGGGGATGCCCCGGTCGCGCACCCCAGGGCCCGGCTCCCGCGCCCCACCGGCGTCAGCCGCCTGCCCCCGCGGCTGACGCCCCCTCACATGCGGTTCGGCACACGCGAATCCGTCCGATGTCTTGACGTGCCCCTGACTGGATGGCTTCATGGGAGCGCGCAAATGTGGGAGCGCTCCCACAGAGCCATGGAACGTCTGTCGATGCTCAGCTCTTGATCCCCGTCCACTCCCTGGAGCCGCAGTGAGAACAGCAAGAAGCACGGCGAAGAACCCAGCGCGCAAGAGCCCCGCCACCGTCCTCCTGACCGCACTCGTCACCCTCCTCGGGCTCCTCGCCCTCGGCGGCCTCACCCCGGCGCAGGCCGCCAGCGCCGCCGCGAGCGGGCTGCACATCAGCGACGGCCGGCTGGTCGAGGGCAACGGCAACGACTTCGTCATGCGCGGGGTCAACCACGCCCACACCTGGTACCCCGGCGAGACGCAGTCGCTGGCCGACATCAAGGCAACGGGCGCCAACACCGTCCGCGTCGTGCTCTCCGACGGCTTCCGCTGGAGCAGGAACAGCCCCGCCGACGTGGCCGCCGTCATCGCCTCGTGCAAGGCCAACCGGCTCATCTGCGTACTCGAGGTGCACGACACCACGGGATACGGGGAGGACTCCGCCGCCGGCACGCTCGATCACGCCGCCGACTACTGGATCAGCCTGAAGGACGTCCTCGCCGGCCAGGAGGACTACGTCATCATCAACATCGGCAACGAGCCCTGGGGCAACACGAACCCGGCCGGCTGGACCGCGCCCACGACCGCGGCGGTCAAGAAGCTGAGGGCCGCTGGGTTCGCGCACACGATCATGGTGGACGCACCCAACTGGGGCCAGGACTGGCAGGGCGTGATGCGCGACAACGCCCAGGCCGTGTACGACGCGGACACCACCGGCAACCTGCTGTTCTCGATCCACATGTACAGCGTCTACAACACCGCCCAGAAGGTCACCGACTACCTCCACGCCTTCGTGGACGCGGGACTGCCGCTGGTCATAGGGGAGTTCGGGGGACCCGCCGACCAGTACGGCGACCCGGACGAGGACACCATGATGGCCACCGCCGAGCACCTCGGACTCGGTTACCTCGCCTGGTCCTGGAGCGGCAACACCGACCCGGTCCTCGACCTGACGATCGGCTTCGACCCCACCCGGCTCAGCCCCTGGGGTGAGCGCATCTTCCACGGCGCCGACGGAATCGCCCAGACCTCCCACGAGGCCACCGTCTACGGCGGCGGCACACCCGAGGACACCCAGGCCCCGACCGCGCCCGGCACCCCGGCCGCCTCCGCGGTGACGGACACGTCCGCGGCCCTGACCTGGACCGCGTCCTCCGACAACGTTGCCGTCACCGGCTACGACGTCGTCCGCGTCAACGCCGGTGCGGAGACGGCCGTCGCCTCCTCCGCCACCAACAGCGTCTCCGTCACCGGCCTCACCGCCGACACGGCGTACACGTTCGCCGTGTACGCCCGCGACGCCGCCGGGAACCGCTCGGCGCGCTCGGCGACGGTGGCCGTCACCACGCACTCCGGCGGCGGCACCGGCGGGAACTGCTCCGTCGGCTACCGGATCGTCGGCCAGTGGCCGGGCGGCTTCCAGGGCGAGATCACCATCCGGAACACCGGTACCGCCCCCATCGATGCCTGGAAGCTGGGCTTCGCCTTCGCCAACGGCCAGACCATCACCAACATGTGGGGCGGAACCCCCACGCAGAACGGTGGGTCGGTGAGCGTCGCCCCCGCGTCGTACACCTCGACGATCGCCGCGAAGGGCTCGGTCACCGTCGGCTTCACCGGCAGTCAGAGCGGTACGAACGCCGCCCCGGCCGCGTTCACCCTGAGCGGCGCCGCCTGCGCCGCCGCGTGAGGCGGTACCCGGCGGCGTAGCGCCGCAGCGATGTGCGGCCGGCCGGCGGAGGTCATCGACTCCGCCGGCCGGTCAGTCCTCGTCGGTGACCACGACGGTGTCCGTGACGCGCTCGTACGTGAGGAACGCCGTCCCGCTGTCCAGGATCTTGTGGTCCGTCAGCGACCAGGCGACCGGGTCGAAGGCCGCCTGGCGGGAGAAGAGCGGAACGCCCGCTCCGATCGTCGTCGGGTTCAGCTTGACGATCAGCGTGTCGATCTCGGTGTACGCGACGGTGCGGGACCGGCCGCACAAGCGCGGCGGGGTAGGCGGGCGTCCCGAGGCACACGACGGGGTACGGCGGTGTCCGGCCGCCATGATCAGGCAGACCTGCCGGCCGTGCAACGGAAATCGTGTCTTCCGGGTGCGCGCCCGGTCACCGCGGCGAACGTACGGGCCCCTTGAAACGCGCGTTCTGCACCCGTCGGGTTTTGGATAGGGTGCCGTGTCGACAGCAGTGCTCTTCGGGGGAGTTATGAGTTCATGAGCGGTCAGCAGCCAAACCGGGGCAGCGTCTCCCAGGTCTTCCAGCCACTCGCGGCCGACGACCCGGCCACCATCGCCGGATACCGTCTCGCCGCGAAGCTCGGCGCCGGCGGTATGGGCAAGGTGTACCTGTCGTACACGCCCGGCGGCCGGCCCGTCGCCATCAAGGTGATCCGGCCCGAATTCGGCGAAGACCCCGAATTCCGGAGGCGGTTCGCGCAGGAGGTGCAGTCGGCGCAGCGTGTGCAGGGGCTGTTCACCGCGCCCGTCATCGACGCCGACACCCAGGGTGCGCAGCCGTGGCTCGCCACCGCGTACGTGCCGGGGCCCTCGCTCGCCGACGCCGTCGTCGCGCACGGGGCGCTGCCGGTCGAGGCCGTCCTGCTGCTGATCGCCGGGATGGCCGAGGCCCTGCACGTCATTCACGGTGCGGGCATCGTGCACCGCGACCTCAAGCCGTCGAACGTGCTGCTGGCCGCCGACGGTCCGCGCGTCATCGACTTCGGCATCGCGTACGCGGCCGACGCTACCTCGCTCACCGGCAGCGGCGTCACCATCGGCACGCCGTCGTTCATGGCGCCGGAGCAGGCCGCGGGGCGCCGGGTCACCCCGGCCACCGACATCTTCGCGCTCGGACAGGTCGCGGCGTACGCGGCCACGGGGTCACCGGCCTTCGGCGAGGGGACCTCGCACGGGGTGCTCTACCGGATCGTCCACGAGGACCCGGACCTCACCGGCGTCCCGGAGCGGCTGATGGAGTTGGTCAGCCGCTGCCTGGCCAAGGACGCGGAGGCCAGGCCCTCGGTGGCCGAGGTCATCGCGCTGTGCCAGACCGCGAACGCGGAGACGGTGCTGCGGCGCCCCGAGGACTGGCTGCCGAGCCCGGTGGCCGCCGACATCACCGTACGGGCGGCGGCTCCCGCCCCCGCGCAGACCCCGCCGCCTCCGGCGGCCGCCCCGGCGGTCGCCTACTCGCCCACGACTCCGGCGGCGCCGAGCACCCCGCCTCCGGGCTACGGTCCTCCGGTCACACCGCCGCCCGGCCAGTCGCCGCAGGGCGCGCAGACGCCGTACCCGGGTCCGGGACACTCCGCTCCCACCCAGCCCGCGCAGCCCTACCAGCCGGGCCCCGCCCACCCCTACCAGCCGGGCCCGCCCTCGCAGGCGCAGGCCCCGACGCAGTTCCCCACCGCGTACCCGGCCCAGGCCCAGACGTACCCCGGGCACCAGCCGCCGCAGGGACCGGCGGCGCCGCAGCCCGCCAAGCGCCGCGGCGGCCGGGTCGCGGCCATCGCGATCGCCGTCGCACTCGTCGTCGGCATCGCGGGCGGCGGGACGGCGTACTTCCTGCTGAAGGACGACGGGAAGTCGTCGCAGAGCAGCGGGTCGCCGAAGGGCGGAAGCACACCGACGCAGAAGCAGGCGAGCTCGTCGCCCAGTGCGGAGGAGGGGGACGGAGGCGCGGAGGCGGACCCGAAGCCTTCCGCCGTCGCGGACCCGGAGCCCCGCGAGTTCCCGGGCATCAACCTCACCGCCGGATACCACCTGACGCTCGGCGACGAGGAGGTCCGCCCCCAGGACGGCGAGGACAGCGGGTACGAACTGTCCTACGACACCGGCGGATACCTCGACGCCGAGGAGGAAGGCGGACGCCTCGCCCTGCTCGACCCGGGGCAGCAGGGGTCACTGGAGACCTGCCGCTCGGAGACCCGGTTCACCACCAACATCTATGTGGACAAGCTCTCCAAGGGCCGTCAGATCTGCATCACCACGGGTACGGGGCACCTCGGACTCCTGACGTACCAGGGCCACTCGCCCGAGGACTCGGCCAGTGACTACATGACGATCGACCTGACCGTCTGGCGCAACGCGATGGGCTGACACGCGCGTCGGGCGGGAAGGCGGCCGTGGGCAGAGCCCCGGCCACCGTCCCGCCCGCGTCCACTAACCGGCCAGCAGGTCCCGCTCCACATGGGCCGTGACCACCCAGTTCGGCGCGTCCACCACCTCGGAGATCTTCAGGTCCGCCGCCACGCTCGCCAGCAGGTACGCGTCCTGCGGGGCGAGGCCCGTACGGCCCGTGATCTCCTCGATCAGCGCCCGGACGGCGTCCTTGGCCGCCTCCATCAGGTCAGGGCCGATACCCGTCGTCGCCAGGGCCGCCCCGGCCCGGGCGCTCACCGGGTCGGTCTCGATCACCGGGGTGCGGGGCGCCGCGCCCTTGCGGACGTCCACGCGCAGCCGCACGGTGGCCCCGGTCTCGATCCCCGTACCGCAGACCTCGCCGTCGCCCATCGCGGCGTGCGCGTCGCCCGCCGAGAGCAGGGCGCCGGCCACGCCCACGGGCAGGATCAGCCGCGCGCCGGGGCCGAGGTGGCGGATGTCCATGTTGCCGCCCCAGCGGCGGGGCGGGATGACCGAATGCGGCCCGGGCTCGGGCGGGGCGACGCCGATCGTCCCGATCATCGGCACGACGGGAATCCGCAGGCCGGGCAGGAGTTCCGCGTGGCCGTCGCCGATGGCGGAGATCCGCAGGTGCGGATCGGGGAAGTCGTCGGCGAGCAGCCCGAATCCGGGCAGGCAGGCGGTCCAGCCCCAGTCCCCCACCTGTACGTCGAGGACGTCGACGACCAACGCGTCACCCGGCTCGGCGCCGGCCACGCGCAGCGGCCCGGTGACCGGGTTGAGGGTGCCGAAGTCGAGTCCGGTGAGGTCCGCCGCGGTCGACTCCCTCTCCAACTGGCCACCGCTCGCGTCCTGGAACTCCAGGACCGCCTCGTCGCCGGGGTGGAGCGTGGCGACGGGGGCGATCGTCCGGTCCCAGGTGTGGTGCGCCTGCCCGCGGTGGATGCTGAAGTCACTCATGAACGCTGCGGCCTCCAGGTCGAGTTCGGTGCGACGACGGCCGTGCAGGGCCGCCCGCACGGCACCGTTGATCCTGGCGCGGGCGCGCGAGTGACACAACAGGGCCGCCCCGGGCCTGCGAACCGGCCCCGGTCCCGATGACGCCCGCGTCCGGGAATGGATGCCGGGCTCCACGGGGTTGGCAGGGCATGTCGACACCACGCGTGGTCCTTCTGCTGTCCGGCAGCCTGCGGGCGGGCTCCTCCAACGAGACGGTGCTGCGCACCGCGCAGGCCGTGACGCCGCCCGGAGTACGGACCGTGTTCTACGAGGGTCTGGCCGGCCTCCCGCCGTTCAATCCGGACGACGACGCCGAACCGCTGCCGCAGCCGGTGGCGGCTCTGCGGTCGGCGATCGACGCGGCCGACGCGCTGCTGGTCTGTACACCGGAATACGCGGGGACCCTGCCCGGCGCGTTCAAGAACCTGCTGGACTGGACGGTCGGCGGGACCGAGATCTGCGACAAGCCGGTGGCCTGGGTGAGCGCCGCGGCGCCGGGACGCGGGCAGGGCGCGGAGGCCACGCTGCGGACCGTGCTCGGCTACACCGGAGCGGTGGTCGTCGAACCGGCCTGCGTACGGGTCGCGGTGGGCCGGGATCCGGTCGGCGCCGACGGGGCCCTCACGGACGACGGGGCGCGTGAGCGGATCGCCGAGGTGCTCACGCTGCTCGCGTCCTACGGCTCGTGACCGGCCGCCGACCGGTCAGCGGTAGTCCTCCGGGTGGCCCTGCATCCAGGCGTTGACGCGGTCGCGCGTGCCGATGAGCTGCTTGCGGTGCTTCTCCAGGTTGTTCGTGGAGGCGTCCCCGGCCAGCGCGGTGCGCAGCGCGCTCATCCACGCCAGCGGCTCCTTGAAGTGGCGCAGCCCGTCGTCGCCTTCGGCCCTCATCGACTCGTCCAGACCGGCCAGCTCCGTGTTCACCCGGCCGAGGAAGTAGGCGCAGTCGCCTGCCCCGGGGGCGCAGCCGTCCTGGTACGTGGCCTGGAGACCGGCGAAGGCGCTGCGTACCTCTTGGGGCTTGGTACTCAGGGCCGTTTTCCTGTCCGCCTGCGCCTCGGCGTCCGCCTGCGCCTCCGCGTCCGCCTCGGCCTGCTGGATCCCCTTGTCCACCGCCGACGCGTTCACCGAGGGCGCCACGTACGGGACATCGCCCCCGGGGCCCTGTGACGTGCTCGCCGCGGTGCAGCCGGCCAGGGCCACCATCAGAGCGGCCGCCAGGGCCGGTGCGGCGGTGGACATGCGGATGCGGACAGACATGTGAGGCCCCCTCGTAGGTTGGCCCAGACCATACCGCCCGCCCCGCCGGCCGGCGACCGCGTTAGCCTCGGAGCCGAAAGCCGGTACGGGCGGTGTGCACACCGCGGGTACGGCGACGACGATCTACGAGAAGGCTGAGGTGGCTGCGATGGCGAAGGTTCCGGCAGCGGCGGTGGCGGCGGGCGGACTGGTCGGCGGCTACGCCGTCGCGCGGTGGACCAGGAAGCGGCCGCTGGGCGGGGTCGCGCTCGCCGCCGCGGGAGGCGTCGCCGCGTACGAGTGGAACCGGCAGGCCGGGCCCCGGGCCGCCGCCGCCCTGACCACCGCCTATGTCGCCGCGTTCGCGGGGTCGCACCCGCTGGCGAAGAAGGTCGGCGCCTGGCCCGCGGTGTTCACCGCGGCCGGCACGGTGGCCGCCGCCTCGTGGGCCGTCACGCGCCGCGCCGCCTGAACCCGCTCGGGGGGACTTCTTCCGCACGCGGTGAACGCGGGCGGCGCCGGGCCCGTATACATGGGCACTCCCCCGCGTAACCCGGGTGCGTATCCGAAGTGATCGACAGGACGGATGCGCACCCGGTCCCTCCCCGGCGTACGGCCCTCAGGCGCCGAACGCCCAGGACACCGCATAGATCGCCAGGCCCGCCAGCGCGCCCACCACCGTGCCGTTGATCCGGATGAACTGCAGGTCGCGGCCGATGTGCGCCTCGATCTTCTTCGACGTCTGGTCCGCGTCCCAGCCGGCCACCGTGTCGCTGATCAGTGAGGTGATCTCCGCCCGGTAGGTCGTCACCACGTACACCGCCGCGTCCTCCAGCCAGCCCTCCAGCTTCGCCTGGAGCCGCCCGTCCGTCGCGAGCCGTGCGCCCAGCGACATCAGCGAGGCGCGCGCCCGCAACCGCAGTTCGCTCCGCTCGTCCTCCGCCGCCGTGATCATCATCTGGCGGACGGACGACCAGGCGGAGGCGATGACGTCCTGGACCTCGCCGCGCCCCAGGATCTCCGACTTCAGCCGCTCCACCCGGGCCCGGGTCTCCTCATCGGTCTGGAGATCGGCCGCGAAGTCCGTCAGGAACGTGTCGATCGAGCTGCGGGCCGGGTGCCCCGGCATGTCGCGCATCTCGGTGACGAACCGCAGCAGCTCCTTGTAGACCCGCTCGCCCACCCGCTTGTCGACGAAACGCGGGGTCCAGCCCGGCGCCCCGCCCTGCACCGCGTCCATCACCGAGTCGCCGTGCTCCACCAGCCAGTCGTGCGCCCGCACACAGACCAGGTCCACCACCTTGCGGTGCCCGCCGTCGGCGACGATCTTCTCCAGCATCTTGCCGAGCCCGGGGCCGACTTCCGCGGCGTTCGCCCGGCGGGTGATCGCCTCACCGACGACCGCCTGCACGTCCGAGTCCCGCAGGACGGTGAGCGCGCCCCGCAGCGCGGTCGACAGTTCGGCCGTCACCCGGTCCGCGTGGGCCGGCTCCGCGAGCCAGGAGCCGAGCCTGCCGCCGATGGCCAGGGAGTGGATCCGGTCGCGGACGACCTCGCCCGACAGAAAGTTCTCGCCGACGAAGGAACCGAGGGAGGCGCCCAGCTGGTCCTTCTTGGTGGGAATGATGGCGGTGTGCGGAATGGGCAGACCCAGCGGACGCTTGAAGAGAGCAGTGACCGCGAACCAGTCGGCCAGCGCACCCACCATGCCCGCCTCGGCGGCCGCCGCGACGAAGCCCGGCCAGCCGTCCACCCCTTCGTTCTTCGCCCATGTGGCGAGGACGTACACCAGCGCGACGAGCAGAAGGAGTCCTGTGGCCGTGGTCTTCATGCGCCGTACGCCACGGCGCTTCTCCTCGTCGGCGGCCGTGTACGCGAACGAGGCGAGGGCCGACGGCGGGCGCGCGCCCGACCGCCGCCCCGGCCCCCGGCCGGGGCCGCCCGCACCCGCGCCGGTGCCCGCCGTCCCGTTGTCCGCCGCGCCGGACGCCGCGTCCTCGCCCGTGCCTTCGATCCGTTCCATCCGCTCCACCCGTCCGCGTACCCGTCGCCCCCGGCGTCCCGTACGCATTGTGCCTACCTGACCTACTCCCGGGCCGCACGTCGAGTTCCCCGCGCCCTGCCGCATCATGAGTCCGGCCCACGAACGAACCGGCCGGCGAACCAACGAGGAGACACACCGTCCATGCCCAGGCGCCAGGGGTACGCCCTGCTCATAGCCCTCGTGGCCGGCACCGCCGCGCTCGCCGCCGTCGTGGCGTTCGCCGGGTCCCTGCTGTTCTCCGGGCCCGGGGCGAAGCCCGTCGCCGCCCCCGGCCCGCAGGGCGCGGCCCGCAGCCCCGTCGCACCGGCGCACTCCACCGGCCACTGGCTCGCCACCTGGGCCGCGGCCCCCGTCCGCGGCGTCACCGACCCGGAGCAGGGCACGGACCCGGCCCTGCGCACCATCCATAACGTCGTGCACACCAGCATCGGCGGCGACGCGGCCCGCATCACCCTCTCCAACCTCTTCGGTACCCACCCGCTGCTCATCGACCGCGTCACCGTGAACACCCTCCCGGTGACGTTCCGCAGCGCCCCGGCCGTGACCGTCGCCGCCGGCGGGCAGATCGTCAGCGATCCCGTCGTCGTCCCGGTCGCCGCCGACGCCGATCTGGTCGTCACCCTGCGCACCCCCACCGCCCGGGGTCCGGTCACCGTCCACCCCAACAGCCACCAGACGTCCTCCACCGAGGACGCGCGCGGCACCCGGCCCACCACGGACTGGCGTTACCTCACCGCCGTCGACGTACGCGGTGACACCGCCGCCGGGACGCTCGTCGCGTTCGGCGACTCGCTGACCGCGGGCAGCGGCTCCACCACCGACGCGAACAGCCGCTGGCCCGACGTCCTCGCCGACCGGCTGCACGGCCGGTACGCCGTGGTCAACCAGGGCATCGCGGGCAACCGCCTCCTGCGCGACGGCGCCGGTCCCCGCGCCCTCGACCGCTTCGAACGCGACGTCCTGGGCGTCGGCGGAGCCAGAACCGTCGTCATCGCCCTCGGCATCAACGACATCCGCGCCATCCCCCACGAGACGGACCCGGCACGGATCACGGACGCCCTGCGCACCCTGACGCAGCGCGCGCACGCCCGCGGACTGCGGGTCGCCGGCGCGACCCTGATGCCGTACGAGGGCTACCGCACCTGGACCCCGGCCCAGAACGCCGTACGGATCCGGGTCAACGAGACGATCCGGGCCGGCGGCGTCTTCGACGAGGTCCTCGACTTCGAGCGCGCGGTACGCGACCCGTCCCGGCCCGACCGGCTGCTGTCCGCCTACGACTCCGGCGACCACCTCCACCTGAACGACGCCGGCTACCAGAGCCTGGGATCGCTCATCGACCTGAAGGGGCTGCTGCGCACCCAGCCGTCGTCCGACGCGCTGTAGCGAGAGCCCCCGCGGGGCGGGCACGACGCCCGGTGTCGCGAGAACGCTCAGGGCAGGCGCGCCGCCTGGTGTGACGAGCACTCCCCGGGCAGCCGCGTCGCCTGCTGCCACGAGAACGCTCACAGCAGGCGACGCCCCCTACGCCTCGCGGTCGCCCTTCTCCAGGCTCGGGAGCTCCGCGTTCCGCAGGCGCTGCTTCTCCGCCTTGCTCCGCTTGTGCTCCACCCCGACGCCCCCCATCAGGGCGAGGCCGGTGATCCGCACCCGGGGAGCGTCCGGCGCCGGGTCCCCGTCGTCCTTCGCGCGCTCCCCGAAACCGCCCATGATGCCGATGCCGCGGACCTCGACGTTCAGCTCCGGCGGCACCGTCACCTGCATGCCGCCCATGATCGCGAAGCAGCGGATGACCACCTCGCCGTCCTCGAAGTTCGCCTCGCGCAGATCGATCTCGCCACCGCCCCACATCGCGAACGCGGTGAACACCCGGCTGACCGTCCAGTGCCCCCGGCGCGAGAACCCGCCCCAGAAGGCGAAGGCGCCCCTCGACGTGGCGGGCCTGCCGACACGGTCCGGCCAGCGGGCCATCGATCCCGTCCGGGGCCGCCCCCCGGCCACCGGCGCCACCGCCGCGCCTCCGGGCGCGGGCAGATCGCGGACGAGCGGTTCGAGCTCACCGTGCGTACGGGCCCGATAGGCGGCGTCCAGCCGCTGCTCGAACTCCTCCATCCGCAGCCGGCCCTCGGCCACCGCCTCCCGCAGAACCTCGGCGATCCGTTCACGTTCGGCGTCGGAGGCGCGCATCTCCGGAAGTTCGCTTGTCATACCGAGCAGCCTATTGACCCTGGGGCGCCACGCCATGGAAACCGCCGGATGGGAGGGCGTCCGACGGCCCGGAGGGCGGGCGAGCCGCCGGGACGGGCGCAGCGGCAGCGGCGCCCTTCCGCCTTCCGCGGGTCCCTCCACCTTTGCGACATACCCCTAGGGGGTATACAGTCGGGGTCTGGACCGCGAGAGCGGGACCACGCCGGACTGGATGGGGGATGACGGTCATGGATCACAGCGCACACCACTCAGCCGCCGCGCACGACCACGCCGCGCACCAGGCGCACGCGGGTCACGCCGGGCACGGGACGGGCGGGGTGACCTGGGGCGCCGCCGCGCAGGCGACGCTGCACTGCCTGACCGGATGCGCCGTCGGCGAGATCCTGGGCATGATCATCGGCACCGCCCTGATGTGGGGCAACGTCTCGACGATGATCCTGGCGATCGCTCTCGCCTTCGTCTTCGGCTACTCGTTCACGCTGTTCGGCATCCGCAAGGCGGGGCTGGACCTCAGGACCGCCCTCAAGGTCGCCCTCGCCGCGGACACCGTCTCGATCGTGGTGATGGAGCTCGTGGACAACGGCATCATCGCCCTGGTCCCCGGGGCCATGGACGCCCACCTCGCCGACACCCTGTTCTGGACCTCGCTGCTGGGCGGCTTCGTCATCGCCTTCCTGATCACGACGCCCGTCAACAGGTGGATGATCGGCCGCGGCAAGGGCCACGCCGTCGTCCACGCCTACCACTGACCCGCCGGCCCGGCACCGCGTCCGGCCGCACCTCATGGTGCGGCCGGGCGCATACGCGCGCGGGGGCGTTAGCTGGAAGTACCGGGGACTTCGACGGCGGCCGCCCCGGACACGCCGGCCCCCCGGGAGAACGGAGGCATTCCGATGACCAGCACCGTGAAGGGCATGCTCGCCACCTACCCGGCCGACCTCGGCGCCATCGACCAGGCCAAGCTCGCCCAGTGCGTCGAGGCGTGCGTCGCCTGCGCGCAGGCGTGTACGGCATGCGCGGACGCCTGCCTGTCCGAGGGCATGGTGGGTGATCTGGCCAAGTGCATCCGCACCGACATGGACTGCGCCGACATCTGCACCGCCACCGCCGCGGTCCTCTCCCGCCACACCGGTTACGACGCCAACGTCAGCGCCGCGATCCTCCGGGCGTGCGCCACGGTCTGCAAGGCGTGCGCCGACGAATGCGGACGGCACGCGGAGATGCACGAGCACTGCCGCCTCTGCGCCGAAGCCTGCCGCTCCTGCGAACAGGCGTGCAACGAACTCCTCGGCGCCCTCGGCTGACAGGACGCGGAACCCAGGACGCGGGCTGGGGCAGCGCGGCCGGCGCGCCGCCCTCGCCCGGCCGGCCGCCGCGCTACGCGCCCGAAGCCGACGCGTACATCTTCGCGATCACGGCCTCGATGTCCGGCTCCCGCACCGAGAGGTCCACCAACGGGTACTCCGCCGCGATCCGCGCCACCAGCGGAGCCGCCGACGCGGACGCCGGGAACGCCAGCCACTGCCGTACCCCCTCCACCTTCACCGTACGCACCGAGGGCTCCGACTCCAGCCGGATCGGGGGGAGTTCCCGCTCCAGATCCACCACGAGCATCCGCTCGCTCTCCCCCACCTCGTGCAGGCCCGCGAGCGCGCCGTCGTACATCAGACGGCCGTGGTCGATCACCATCACCCGCTTGCACAGCTGCTCGATATCGGTCAGGTCGTGGGTGGTGAGCAGCACCGTCGTCCCGCGCTCCGCGTTCAGGTCCCGCAGGAAGCCGCGGACCTTCGCCTTCGACACCACGTCGAGACCGATCGTCGGCTCGTCCAGATACAGCACCTCCGGGTCGTGCAGCAGTGCGGCCGCGATATCGCCCCGCATCCGCTGCCCCAGGGACAGCTGCCGCACCGGCACGTCCAGCAGCGCCGCGAGATCGAGGAGTTCGACGCAGCGGTCCATGTTGACCCGGAAACGGTCATCGGGGATCCGGTACATCCGGTGCATCAGACGGTACGAGTCCCGCAGCGGCAGGTCCCACCACAGCGTGGTGCGCTGCCCGAACACCACACCGATCCGGTGCGCCAGCCTCGTACGCTCCCGGGACGGATCGATGCCCGCCACCCGCAGCGAACCGGCGCTCGGGGTGAGGATCCCGGTCAGCATCTTGATGGTCGTCGACTTCCCCGCCCCGTTCGGGCCGATGTAGCCGACCATCTCCCCCCGCGCCACACGGAAGCTGATCCCGTCGACAGCCCGCACCGCACGCCGTTCGCTGCGCAGGAATCCCGTCCTGCGACGGACGTCGAAGACCTTCTCCACGCCGTCCAGCTCGATGAAGTCCGTATCCATGTCCGCCGCCTCTTCCCGCTCGCCCCGCGTCAACTTCCCGTGCTCCGGTACGCCCGCAGCCCCGCCCGCCACGCCCACCCCGCGAGCGCCCCGCACGCACCCGCCACCAGCGGAGGCAGGAACGCCACCCACTCCGGCAGGTCCAGCGGATACTCCCGCCCCAGCACGTACAGGGACGGCAGCCAGTTCACGAAGGCCAGAGGGACGACGAACGTCACCCCGCGCAGCAGGTCCGTCGCGAAGATCGTCGGCGGGTACTGGAGCAGGGTCGCTCCTCCGTACGTGAACGAGTTCTGCACCTGCGAGGCGTCCTGCGCGACGAACTGGAACGCCGCCCCGGCCACGAACACCGCCGCGAAGATCGCCGCACCGCTCAGCACCATCAGCGGCACCAGCACCGCCTTCGCCACCGTCCAGTCGACGTCCAGCGTCACCAGCGCATAGCCGAGCACCAGCAGGCCCTGACTCACCCGTCCCAGCCTGCGCAACGCGAACCGGTCCGCCGCCACCTGCGCCAGCACCGGAGCCGGCCGCACCAGCAGCGTGTCCAGCGTCCCGTCCCGCACCCGGCGGCCCAGCCGGTCCATCGACCCCATCAGCAGGTCCGCCAGGCCGAACGCCGTACCCGAGGCCCCGTACAGCAGCGCGATCTCCGGCAGCGTGTAGCCACCCAGCGCCTCGACGTGGGAGAACATCAGCAGGATCGCCACGAAGTCGAACGCCGTCGCCGCGAAGTTCCCGAACGTCGTCATCACGAACGACGCCCGGTAGGCCATCGTCGACCGCAGCCACATCGCCACGATCAGCCCATACGCCCGGACCCCCTCCACCAGCCGCGACCGGGGGACGAACACCACCGCCGGCCCCCGGGCCACCACCTCGTCCACCGCCTCAGCCACCCTGGACCACCACCCTCCGCGTCGCCACCGACTGGAGCAGCCGCCCCGCCAGCAGCAGCACCAGCGCCCAGGCCGCCTGGAACGCGTACACCCCCACCAGGCCCCAGCCCGTGTGCTTGCCGAGGAACACGTCGGCGGGCACCTGGAGCAGCGCCGACCACGGCAGCGCCCGCGCCACCTCCCCCAGCAGCCCCGGGAACAGGTTCAGCGGCACCAGCATCCCCGAGAAGAACATGCCCGCCAGGAACGCGATCTGTGCCGCCCCCGCCCCGTCCATCAGCCAGAAAGCCGACAGCGCCACCAGATAACGGATCGCGAAACTCACCACGACCCCCAGCACCACCGCGACCAGGAAGGCCACCCACGTCCCCGGCGACTCGGGCATCGCCAGATCGAAGGCGAGCGAGCCCAGGATCATCGGCACGATCCCGCGTCCCAGCAGATGAAACGCCGCCCGCCCCAAGTCACCTGCCAGCCACCACAGTTGCAGGTCAACCGGCCGGTAGAGATCGACCGCGATATCGCCCGTGCGGATCCGCTCGATCAGCTCGTCCTCGAAACCGCCGCCCATCATCACGCACGTCATCAACAGCGCCTGGCCCAGCCACACGTACGTGAGCGCCTGCGACACGTCGTAACCGCCGAGCTGCGGACGCTCGTCCCACAGGGCCGCATACGTGTACGCCAGGACGAAACCGAAGACCGTGTTCGTGAAGACCCCGGCAGCCGTCTCGATCCGGTACGTGGCATAGCGCCGGAACCCGCCCGCCACCACCACCGCGTAGAGCCGCACCACCACCCCCAGCGCTCGGGGTGCCGCGCCGTACGCGGACACCAAAGCGCAGGAGCCTAGCCCAGCGAGGGACCCGCCGCGACCGCTTTACGAAGGTCGATCCGGTAGTTATTCCACAGAAAAGTGCAGTATGGGAGAACTGACCGCGGCCGAGGAGTCTGCACCGACATGAGCGACGAGCCACAGCAGCAGAACGGGGACCCGGCAGACCCCGGCTGGACCCCCAGAGACCTGTCTGCCGACGCTGCCGCCCCCGCGGAACAGGGCACCCCGGCCGCCGGCGGAAAGGGCACGGGAAAGCAGAGGAAGCCCAAGTCCAGGCGCCCCAAACGCACCGGCTGGCGCCGCGCCGTCCCCACCTGGCGCATGGTCCTCGGCGGCATCCTCCTCATCGCACTCGTCCTGATCGGCGGCTTCATCGCCGGCTACCAACTCGTCGACATCCCGCCCGCCAACGCCAGCGCCACCGCCCAGTCCAACGTCTACCTCTACAAGGACGGCAGCGTCATCGCCCGCGACGGCGAAGTGAACCGGGAGAACGTCAGACTCGCCCAGGTCCCCCGCACCGTCCAGCACGCCGTCCTCGCCGCCGAGGACCGCGACTTCTACTCCGAACGCGCCGTCGACGTCAAGGCGATGATCCGGGCCGGCTGGAACACCCTCACCGGCAAGGGCAAACAGGGCGGCTCCACCATCACCCAGCAGTACGTCAAGAACTACTACCTGGGCCAGGAACAGACCGTCGTCCGCAAGATCAAGGAATTCTTCATCGCGATCAAGCTCAACCGCGAAGAATCCAAGGACCAGATCTTCGAGGGCTACCTCAACACGAGCTACTTCGGCCGCAACGCCTACGGCATCCAGGCCGCCGCCCAGGCCTACTACAGCAAGGACGTCGGCGACCTCACCACCGCCGAAGGCGCCTACCTCGCCTCCCTGCTCAACGCCCCCAGCGCCTACGACATCGTCACCCACCCCGAGAACAAGCCCGCGGCCCTCGCCCGCTGGAACTACGTACTCGACGGCATGGTCAAGGAGAAGTGGCTCGGCCCCGGCCGACGCGCCGCCCTCACCTTCCCCGTGCCCGGCCCCGTCAAGCCCACCAACAGCCTCTCCGGACAACGCGGCTACATCGTCCAGGCCGTCGAGGACTACCTCGTCCGCAACGACATCCTCGACGAGAAGACCCTCGCCACCCGCGGCTACCGCATCACCACCACGCTGGAGAAGAAGAAGCAGGACGCCCTCGTCGAAGCCGTCGACGACAACGTCATGTCCAAGACCAGCAAACAGAACAAGGCCGACCGCAACGTCCGCGTCGGCGGCGCCTCCATCGACCCCGCCACCGGCCGGGTCCTCGCCCTGTACGGCGGCATCGACTACACCCGGCAGTACGTCAACAACGCCACCCGTCGCGACTACCAGGTCGGCTCCACCTTCAAGCCGTTCGTCTTCACCTCCGCCGTCGCCCACCGCTCCACCACACAGGACGGCCGCCGCATCACCCCTGAGACCCTCTACGACGGCACCAACAAGCGCATGGTCCAGGGCCCCGACGGACCCACCGGATACGACCCCGCCAACGAGGACGACGTCAGCTACGGACCCCTCACCGTCCGCGCCGCCACCGACAAATCCGTCAACGCCGTCTACGCCCAGATGGCCGAGGACGTCGGCCCCGAGAAGGTCCGCACCACCGCCATCGACCTCGGCATCCCCAAGGACACCCCCGACCTCACCGCCTCCCCGTCCATCGCGCTGGGCCCCTCCACCGCCAGCGTCCTCGACATGACCGAGGCCTACGCCACCCTCGCCAACCACGGCGAACACGGCGCCCACGTCCTCGTCGACCACGTCACCAAGGACGGCGAGAGCGTCAAGCTCCCCGACCGCACCACCGAACAGACCGTCACCCGCGAGGCCGCCGACACCACCACATCGATCCTCCGGAGCGTCGTCGAAGGAGGCACCGGCACCGCCGCCCAGGGCGCCGGACGCCCCGCCGCCGGGAAGACCGGCACCGCCGAGGAGGACAAGGCCGCCTGGTTCGCCGGCTACACCCCCGACCTCGCCACCGTCATCGCCGTCATGGGCCAGAACCCCGACACCGGAGCCCAGAAACCGCTCTACGGAGCACTCGGCCTGCCCCGCATCAACGGCGGCGGCGCACCGGCCCTGACCTGGGCCCAGTACACCGGAGCCGCCCTGCGGGGCACGCCCGTCGAGGAGTTCGACCTCGACCTGGAGCCCGGCAGCGACCAGACCGAACTGCCGAGCGACGAGAACACCGTGCCCGGCACCACCGGACAGCCCACCCGGAGCCCGTCCCGCACACGCCCCGCCACCCCGGGCAGCACCCCGCCCACCACCCCGTCCGCACCGCGGACCACCCCCGGCGGCACCGACGACACCGGCGGCACGGACAGCGACGGCGGAACGACGGACGGCGGCGAGGACAACGGCGGCGGAGACACCACGGGCGGCACCGGCGGCGAGGACGACAGCGGCGGCGGGGGCGGCGACAACGGCGGCTTCTTCGAAGGCCCCCGCGGCACCCGCGCCCCTACCGCCCCCCTCCGCAGGTGACCCGGCGGCGTCAATGACCCGACGTCGCCTTCAGCCCCACCACCGCCACCAGCAACAGACACACGAAGAAGATCCGGGCCGCCGTCACCGGCTCGTGCAGCACCACCATGCCCAGCACCGCCGCACCCGCCGCACCGATACCGACCCACACCCCGTACGCCGTGCCGATCGGCAACGTCCGCGCCGCATGCGACAGCAACAGCATGCTCGCCACGATCCCGAGCCCCGTGAACACACTCGGCCACAGCCGGGTGAACCCCTCGGTGTACTTCATCCCGATCGACCAGGCCACTTCCAGCAGACCCGCGACCACCAACAGAACCCACGCCACGACGGCACCTCCGACGACAGAACACTCGGACAACACGGTGCGTCGTCTTTGCCGAAGCCCGGTACGGCGCGTCTCGTCGGGTTCCCTCCACCGTAGCAAAGGACAGGCAAAGGGCCTGGTGACAACGGTCACCAGGCCCCTCGCACCACCCTCAGGACTACAGATACAGGCCGGTCGAATCCACCGAACCCTCGAACCGGTCCGCGGCCACCGCATGCAGATCCCGCTCCCGCATCAGCACATACGCCACGCCCCGCACCTCCACCTCGGCACGGTCCTCGGGGTCGTACAGCACCCGGTCCCCCGGCTCCACGGTCCGCACGTTCTGCCCCACCGCGACCACCACGGCCCAGCCCAGCCGGCGCCCGACCGCAGCCGTCGCCGGAATCAGAATGCCGCCGCCCGACCGCCGCTCGCCCTCGGGCGAATCGGACCGGACCAGCACACGGTCGTGCAGCATCCGGATGGGCAGCTTGTCGTCGCTGTTCTCGCTCACGCCCCGCAACCTACCTGGCCCCGGCACGGACCCGCGCCCTCGGGTGTCAACGCTTCCGGCGCCGCTTCGAAGCGACGACCAGACCCACCACACCCGCAGCCAGCAACGCCGCCGGAATCACCCGCTCCAGACGCGGCGCACCGTCCTCCGACACGAACTGCGCCTTCACGTCCGACACCGCCCGGTTCACCGTGACGAACGCCCGTCCGGCCGTCCGGTCCACCGTCCCGGCCACCTTGGCCTTCGCATCACCCATGATCGTCTTCGGGTGCAGCCGCACCCCGATCTCATCGAGCACCACCGCCAGCTGCTCACGCCTGCTGATGATGTCCGCCTCGATCTGCGCAGGGCTCCTGGCATCCGACACTGCGCCGCCTCCGTGATCCTCGTCCGGTAAACCTTCATCGACAGTCTGTCAGCTCGACCGCCCACGCACCCGGCGGCACCCCTATTACTCTCGGACCCGTACACCCCACGTACCAACGAGGAGAACCATGAGCGAGCGACTCCAGCCCGGCGACACCGCCCCCGCCTTCACCCTCCCGGACGCCGACGGCAACGACGTCTCGCTCGCCGACCACAAGGGCCGCAAGGTCATCGTCTACTTCTACCCGCGTGCGCTTACCCCCGGCTGCACCAAGCAGGCCTGCGACTTCACCGACAACCTCGACCTCCTGGCCACCGCCGGCTACGACGTCATCGGCGTCTCCCCCGACAAGCCGGAGAAGCTCGCCAAGTTCCGCGACGAGGAGAACCTCAAGGTCACGCTGGTCGGCGACCCCGACAAGAAGACCCTGGAGGCCTACGGCGCCTTCGGCGAGAAGAAGAACTACGGCAAAACGGTGGAGGGCGTCATCCGCTCCACGATCGTCGTCGACGAGAACGGCAAGGTCGAGCACGCCTTCTACAACGTGCGCGCCACCGGCCACGTCGCCAAGATCATCAAGGACCTGGGCATCTGACCTACCGGGCAAGTCGTCAGGAAACCACCCACGGATTAGGCCGAACGGCCGAAATCATGTGATGGACATCCCAATCCTTCGCCCCATCGGTTTGCCACCGCCATGTCCGCGCAGAAGCCTTTCCTGGAACACCCACCGAGGAAAGGACCCGGCCATGGCGGCCTCCGACCCCCACCAGGCGGCCGACCCTGAAGCGGTCAAACGCCACCCCGCCCTCTTCCGCGTCATCCGAAAGCGCCAGAACCCCAAGCTGCGCAGGACCGACATCACGGTCACGGACGACCAGGCGGTCAAGAGGGCGGTCAAGGCCGCCTCTCTGGGTAACGCCATGGAGTGGTTCGACTTCGGCATCTACTCCTACCTCGCCGCCACACTGGGCCACGTCTTCTTCCCCTCCGGGAACGACACGACCCAGCTCCTCTCCTCCTTCGCCACCTTCGCCGTCGCCTTCCTCGTACGACCCCTCGGCGGCATGTTCTTCGGCCCCATGGGCGACAAGATCGGCCGCAAGAAGGTCCTCGCCCTCACCATGATCCTCATGGCGGTCGGCACCTTCGCCATCGGCCTCATCCCCTCCCACGACACCATCGGGGTCGGCGCCCCCGTCCTCCTCATCCTCTTCCGGATGCTCCAGGGCTTCTCGACCGGCGGCGAGTACGGCGGCGCCTCCACCTTCATCGCCGAATACGCGCCCGACAAACGACGCGGCTTCTTCGGCAGCTTCCTCGAATTCGGCACCCTCGCCGGCTACGTCGGCGCCGCGGGGCTCGTCACCGCGCTCTACGCCCTCCTCGACGACACCCAGATGGAAGCCTGGGGCTGGCGCGTCCCCTTCCTCGTCGCCGGCCCCCTCGGCCTCGTCGGCCTCTACCTGCGACTGCGCCTCGACGAGACCCCCGCCTTCCAGAAGCTGGAGGGCGGCATCGCCCACGCCACCGAGGCGGCGGACGGCGTCGAGACCACCGCCAAGGGCGACCTCGCCAAGATCTTCCGCAACTACTGGCCGACGCTGATCCTCTGCATCTGCCTCGTCGGCGCGTACAACATCACCGACTACATGCTGCTGTCGTACATGCCGACGTACCTCTCCGACGAACTCGGCTACAGCGAGACGCACGGCCTGCTGATCCTGCTCGCCGTCATGGTCTTCCTCATGCTGATCATCAGCCACGTGGGCAAGCTCTCCGACCGCTTCGGGCGCAAGCCCCTCCTCATGGCGGGCATGCTCGGCTTCCTGGTCCTCTCCCTCCCGGCCTTCCTCCTGATCCGCCAGGGCAGCATCCCCGCGATCACCATCGGCATGCTGATGCTGGGCCTCTCGCTGGTCTGCATGCTCGGCACGATGTCCGCGGCGCTCCCGGCCCTGTTCCCGACGAACGTCCGCTACGGGTCCCTGTCGGTGGGCTACAACCTGTCGGCGTCGATCTTCGGCGGCACGACCCCGCTGGTCATCACGGCCCTGATCAGCTGGTCCGGCAGCAACCTGATGCCGGCGTACTACGCGATGGCGGCGGCCCTGGTCGGCGTGATCGCGGTGGCCTGCATGAAGGAAACGGCCAACAGGCCGCTGGCGGGCTCCCCGCCGTCGGTGGAGACGGACGAGGAGGCGGCAGAACTGGTCGCCGCCCAGACCCCGGACCCGAAGTTCTGACCTCACCTGTACGGAGAATGGCCCGCCCCGCTTCGGTCGCCGCCGAAGCGGGGCGGGCCATTCCGCATCTTGTCGGATATCGGAGGTGACTCTCCGATAAACGGTTCGTTACTCCGTACGAGGCCGCGAAAGGGCGGCCGGATACGGAGGGGAACGTGCCGGTTCGGTATACGCGAGAACTGCTCGAAGAGGCGGCTCGCGAGACGACGAACGCCAATGATGCTGTGCGGTGGTGCGGGGGGACGCCTACGCCGGGGAGCCGGAGCTATCTGCGGAAGAAGATGGCGGAGTGGGGCGTGGACATCTCGCACTTCACTACGGGCCGGGTCCATCACAGCGAAGCCCGGCTGCGCGAGGTGGTCAGCCAGTCCACCACCATCAAGGAGGTCCTCCGGCGCCTTGGCGTCAGCCCGGTCGGGGGCAATCACACCCACATCAGCCGTAGGATCCGTGCGCTGAACATCGACACGGCACACTTCTCACCGCCGCCTCGCCGTCCGAAGGGACCGCCCGGAAATCTGCTGGTTCTGAAAACACCACTGGCCGGAAGAACCCCCGGGGAACGGCTCCGTCGAGAACTCATCCGCAGCGGGGTGGAGGAACGATGCGCGGTCTGTGGCACGGGCACTGTCTGGAACAACCTGCCGCTCCGGCTTGAGGTCGATCACCGGAACGGTGACTGGTGGGACAACCGACCGGACAATCTGCGCCTGTTGTGTCCCAACTGTCACGCCATTACGGATACTCACCGCGGCCGCAAGCGGCCGTCCGCGTCATGATCAAACGTCTCTTCCCACGGGACGAGCTCATGCGGGCCGTCGCAACGTCTCACAGCATGGCCGCCGTGATGCGCACACTCGGGAAACACCCCTACAACGGCACGGCACGAGCGAAGGCCAAGCAAAGCATCGCTGCGTACGGCCTGTCGACAGCCCACTTCACTGGGCAAGGGCACAATGCCGGTCGCGTCTCACCTGCCCGCAAAACGACGGAAGAGATTCTTCAGAAACTCCCAGCCGGCTCGTCACGCACGAAGACGGTGCTCCTACGACGAGCGCTCGACGAGGCACGCTTTCCTCAGACCTGTCGCCTGTGCGGCCTCGGCACTGTGTGGCAGGGGCGGCGGCTCGTCCTGGAGATCGACCACATCAACGGTGACCGGTTAGACAACCGCTTGGACAACCTTCGATACCTCTGCCCGAATTGCCACGCGCTCACGGACACCTGGTGCCGGACGAAGACGGTCGGCTCCGAGTGCCGCAGCGGCGGCCTGTCTGTGCCCCAAACACCCCTGCCCGCTACGATGGATCCACGTAAGCGGCCGTAGCCAAACTGGTATCGGCGGGTGTTTTAGGGGCATCTGGGAGAAATCCTGTGTGGGTTCGAATCCCACCGGCCGCACTGCGCCACAGGCCCGGCTCACTCCAACAGTGAGCCGGGCCTGTGGCGTTCGCGGAGGGCCGTCACCCCACCAACTCCCGCACCACCGGCACCAGCGCCCGGAACGCCTTGCCGCGGTGGCTGATCGCGTTCTTCTCCGCTGCCGTCAGCTCCGCACACGTGCGGGTCTCGCCCTCCGGCTGGAGGATCGGGTCGTAGCCGAAGCCGCCCGTGCCGGACGGGGTGTGGCGCAGGGTGCCGAGCAGGCGGCCCTCGACCACGCGTTCCGTGCCGTCGGGGAGGGCGAGGGCGGCGGCGCAGGCGAAGTGGGCCGCGCGGTGCGGGGTGTCGATGTCGGAGAGCTGGGCCAGGAGCAGGTCGAGGTTGGCCCGGTCGTTGCCGTGGGTGCCGGACCAGCGGGCGGAGAAGATGCCGGGGGCGCCGCCGAGCACGTCGACGCAGAGGCCGGAGTCGTCGGCGATGGCGGGGTGGCCGGTGGCCCGGGCGAGGGCGTGGGCCTTGAGGAGGGCGTTCTCGGCGAAGGTGACGCCGGTTTCCTTGACGTCGGGGATCTCCGGGTAGGCGTCCGCGCCGACGAGCTCGTGGGGGAGTCCTGCGTCGGCGAGGATCGCGTGGAGTTCGGTGATCTTCCCGGCGTTGCGGGTGGCGAGGATGAGGCGGGTCATGGGTCGATTATCGCCGCGCCCGGGTCAGGCCGTTACGGGGTGCAGACCTTGCCGATCTCCGTCGCCGCGTCGGTGACGGGGGTGATGTCGGGGGTGGCGTCGCCCTTGTCGATGGAGTCGCGGACGCTCTCGACGCCGGCCTGGAGGTCGTCGGCGGCCTTGCTGAGGTCGGCGTCGTCGGTCTTGTCGCCGAGGTTGTTGAGTTCCTTCTGGATCTCGTCGAGGGATTCGGATGCCTGGGTGGGGTCGCTGGAGGCGTTGGCGACGGCCTGTCGGAGGTTGTCGACGCTGGTGGCGATGGCGTCGGCGGTGCGGACGCAGTCGAGGGTCTTGTCGAGTGCGCCGCAGCCGGCCGCGGCGGTGACGGTGAGCAGCGCGGCGGTGATGGCCAGTGCAGTGCGGCGGTGGCGCGTGGCCATGGTGGGTCCCTCCCCGGGTGCGGATGTGCGGACGGGCGCACGGTTCGACCCGTGCGCCCGTATGCGTATCGACGCCGTGCGGGGGTTCTTGGTTGCTTCTTTACCCGGGCTTACTCGCCGAGGGTGAGGGCGAGGGCGCTCTTCTGAAGCTGGGTGAGGTCGGCGCAGCCGGCGGTGGCGAGGTCGAGGAGGGCGTTCAGTTCTTTGCGGTCGAAGGGTTCGGCCTCGGCGGTGCCCTGGATCTCGACGAACCGGCCGTCGCCGGTGCAGACGACGTTCATGTCGGTTTCGGCGCGGACGTCTTCCTCGTAGCAGAGGTCGAGGAGGGGGGTGCCGTCGACGATGCCGACGCTGATGGCGGAGACGGTGCCGGTCAGGGGCTTGCGGCCGTGCTTGATGATCTTCTTGCGCTCGGCCCAGGTGATGGCGTCGGCGAGGGCGACGTAGGCGCCGGTGATGGCGGCGGTGCGGGTGCCGCCGTCGGCCTGGAGGACGTCGCAGTCCAGGACGATGGTGTTTTCGCCGAGGGCCTTGTAGTCGATGACGGCGCGCAGGGAGCGGCCGACGAGGCGGCTGATCTCGTGGGTGCGGCCGCCGATCTTGCCGCGTACGGATTCGCGGTCGCCGCGGGTGTTGGTGGAGCGGGGCAGCATGGAGTATTCGGCGGTGACCCAGCCTTCGCCGCTGCCCTTGCGCCAGCGGGGGACGCCTTCGGTGACGGAGGCGGTGCAGAAGACTTTGGTGTCGCCGAAGGAGATGAGTACGGATCCTTCGGCGTGCTTGCTCCATCCGCGTTCGATGGTGACGGGGCGGAGCTGGTCGGGGGTGCGGCCGTCGATACGTGACATGGCGTCGACTTTATCGGGTGCGGGTGCGGGGGCGTTCCGGTGTGGGGTGGGGGCTGTGCGGGGGTGGGTGCGCCGCAGGCCCCGTCCTGGTGGGGGCGGGGCCTGCGGTGTTCCGGGCCGGGGCCCGAGGGGTTGTGCGGGTTACATCATGTCTTCGATGTCGGCGGCGATGGGGTCGGCGTCGGTGCCGATGACGACCTGGATCGCGGTGCCCATCTTGACGACGCCGTGGGCTCCGGCGGCCTTGAGCGCGGCTTCGTCGACCTTGCTCGGGTCGATGACCTCGGTGCGGAGGCGGGTGATGCAGCCTTCGACCTCTTCGATGTTCTCGATTCCGCCGAGCCCGGCGACGATCTTCTCAGCCTTGCTGGCCATGGCCTTCTCCCTGGTTCTTCACGTACGTGCGACGGCCCACCCTGGGTCCGTTTCGTCACGGTAACGCACGGTTGGCCCAACTTCGCGAGCGAGTGGTCCGATCATCACCAAAGATGACGATCACCGGTGCCCTGTCTCGCGGGCGGGCTCCGCACCGTACCGCAACTGGTCTACACCAGTGTGCAGCACCCGCCAACCGTGGCCTGTTCCGGGAGGACGCCCATGAGCTCCAGCAGCGCAGCGATCCCACAGAAGAAGTGGTGGAACGGCTTCTTCCAGGGTCTGCAGAAGATGGGGCGCAGCCTCCAGCTGCCGATCGCCGTTCTGCCGGCGGCGGGCATTCTGAACCGGCTCGGCCAGCCGGATGTGTTCGGTGACGAGGGTCTCGGCTGGGACAACGTCGCGAAGGTGTTCGCGGCCGCCGGTGGTGCGCTGCTGGATTCGGGGCTCGGGCTGCCGTTGCTGTTCTGCGTGGGTGTCGCGATCGGGATGGCGAAGAAGGCGGACGGTTCGACGGCGCTGGCCGCGGTGACGGGCTTCCTCGTCTACTACGCCGTGCTGCACGCGTTCCCGGTGGACTGTCCCGGTGGGGCGACGTTCACCTCGGGCGGCACCTGGTTCGGTACGTGTGTCACGGGTGACGCGAAGGTGACGGCGGCGGAGTACCAGAACCCGGGGGTGTTCGGCGGGATCGTGATGGGTCTGATGTCGGCGTGGTTCTGGCAGCGGTACCACCGGGTGAAGCTGGTGGACTGGCTGGGGTTCTTCAACGGCCGGCGGCTCGTGCCGATCATCATGGCGTTCGTCGGTCTGCTCTTCGCGGCGCTCTGCGCGTGGCTGTGGCAGCCGGTCGGTGACGCGCTGACCAGCTTCTCGGAGTGGCTGGTGGATCTGAACTGGCTGGGCTCCGGCATCTTCGGCATCGCCAACCGGGCCCTGCTCGTCTTCGGGCTGCACCAGTTCCTGAACACGTTCGTCTGGTTCCAGTTCGGTGACTTCACCAAGCCGGACGGCACGGTCGTGCACGGTGACATCAACCGGTTCCTGGCGGGGGACCCGACGGCCGGCCAGTTCACGACGGGCTTCTTCCCGATCATGATGTTCGCGCTGCCCGCGGCGGCCCTGGCGATCTACCACTGCGCCAAGCCGCATCGCCGCAAGGCGGTGGGCGGCCTGATGATCTCGGTCGCGCTCACCTCGTTCGTGACGGGAATCACGGAACCGATCGAGTACTCGTTCCTCTTCGTGGCGCCGGTGCTGTACGCGATCCACGCGGTGCTCACGGGTGTCTCGATGGCGGTGACATGGGCGCTCGGGACGAAGGACGGCTTCAGCTTCTCGGCGGGCTTGATCGACTACGTCATCAACTGGAGTCTGGCGACCAAACCCTGGCTGATCATTCCGATCGGGCTGGCGTTCGCCGCCGTGTACTACGTCATCTTCCGGTTCGCTATCACCAAATTCAACCTCCAGACGCCGGGCCGTGAGCCCGACGAGGTGGAGGAGGAGATCGAGAGGGACCTCACGAAGTAGCTGCCTCACCAGGGGTTATACCCTGAACGGCGAAGGCCCTCGGACTTCCGGTCCGGGGGCCTTCGGCATGTCACTGTGCGTGGGTGATGACTGCTGCGAAGTAGTCGGAAATTGCAGGTTCCTTATCTAACCCTCACCGTGCTACAACTGGTCTACACCACTCAGTGGTCCAGACCACGCGACGCCTGCGCGTCGCGTTTCTCGAGTCGTCGCCCCCAAAAAACACCCTGTCCCTGGCGGCGCCTTGCCTACTGGAGGAAGTTGATGAGTACGGCCACCGCTACGGCGGCCCCCGCGAAGAAGCGGGGCTCCGGCCTGTTCCAGGGCCTGCAGAAGGTGGGACGCAGCCTCCAGCTGCCGATCGCCGTGCTGCCGGCCGCGGGCATTCTGCTCCGTCTCGGCCAGCCGGATGTGTTCGGCCCCGAGGGTCTCGGCTGGGACAAGGTCGCCGCGGTCTTCGCGACCGCCGGCGACGCGGTCTTCGCCAACCTGCCGCTGCTGTTCTGCGTCGGTATCGCGATCGGCTTCGCCAAGAAGGCCGACGGCTCCACCGCGCTCGCCGCCCTGGTCGGCTTCCTGGTCTACAAGAACGTGCTGACCGCGTTCCCGACCTCGGACGCCGTCGTCAACACCACGGCCAACAAGGGCGTCGACGTCGCGGCGACGTACAACGACCCGAAGGTCCTCGGCGGCATCGTCATGGGACTCCTCGCCGGGTTCATATGGCAGCGCTACCACCGCACCAAGCTGGTGGACTGGCTCGGCTTCTTCAACGGCCGCCGCCTCGTCCCGATCATCATGGCCTTCGTCGGCACCCTCATGGGTGTTCTCTTCGGCCTGGTCTGGGAGCCGATCGGTGACCTCATCACCAACTTCGGCGAGTGGATGACCGGTCTGGGCGCTGTCGGCGCCGGCGTCTTCGGTGTCGTCAACCGCGCCCTGCTGCCTGTCGGCATGCACCAGTTCGTGAACACGGTGGCCTGGCAGGAGATCGGGTCCTTCAAGGACTCCGCCGGCGGCATGTGGCACGGCGACCTGCCGCGCTTCTTCCACGGTGACCCCAGCGCCGGTCAGTTCATGTCCGGCTTCTTCCCCATCATGATGTTCGCGCTTCCGGCCGCCGCCCTGGCGATCACGCACTGCGCCCGCCCCGAGCGCCGCAAGGCCGTCGGCGGCATGATGATGTCCCTCGCGCTGACCTCGTTCGTCACCGGCATCACGGAGCCGATCGAGTTCGCGTTCATGTTCATCGCGCCGCTGCTGTACGTGATCCACGCCGTGCTGACCGCCGTTTCCATGGCCGTCACCTGGGGCCTGGGCGTCCACCACGGCTTCAGCTTCTCCGCCGGAGCGATCGACTACTTCCTGAACTGGAACCTGGCGACGAAGCCCTGGATGATCATTCCGATCGGCCTCGTCTTCGCGGCGATCTACTACGTGGTCTTCCGCTTCGCGATCACCAAGTTCAACCTCACCACCCCGGGCCGCGAGCCCGAGGAAGAGGTCGAGGACCTGACCAAGGCGTAAGCCCGGTCGGCAGCACCAAAGACTCGAAGCCCTCACCTTCCCGGCGGAAGGTGAGGGCTTCGTCGTGCCTCGTGGCTCAGATCTCGTACACCGCGCCCGGCACCGCGAGCTCCGTCGGGCCGTCGAAGACGTCCTGCGCGTCGGAGAGGTTGCGGGCGGCGTCGGTCCACGGCGGGATGTGGGTGAGGACCAGGCGGCCCACCTGCGCGCGGGCGGCGAGCTCGCCCGCCTCACGCCCGTTGAGGTGGAGGTCCGGGATGTCCTCCTTGCCGTGGACGAACGACGCCTCGCAGAGGAGGAGGTCGGCGCCCACCGCCAGCTCGTCCAGGGCTTCGCAGGTCCCGGTGTCACCGGAGTACGTGAGCGAGCTGCCGCCGTGCTCGATGCGGATGCCGAACGTGTCGACGGGGTGGCAGAGCTTCTCCGTACGCACCGAGAAGGGGCCGATCTCGAACGACCCGGGCTTCAGGGTGTGGAAGTCGAAGACCTCGCTCATCGAGTGGTCGGACGGGGTGTCGGCGTGCGCGGTCGTGAGCCGCTGCTCCGTGCCGTCGGGGCCGTAGACCGGGATGCGGGCCGGGCGTCCGCCGTCGTGCGGGTAGTACCTGACGACGAAGTACGCGCACATGTCGATGCAGTGATCGGCGTGGAGGTGGCTGAGGAAGATGGCGTCGAGGTCGTAGAGACCGACGTGGCGCTGCAGCTCGCCGAGGGCGCCGTTGCCCATGTCGAGGAGCAGCCTGAAGCCGTCGGCCTCTACGAGGTAGCTCGAGCATGCCGATCCCGCGGACGGGAACGAGCCGGAGCAGCCGACGACGGTGAGCTTCATGGAGCGTGAACCTCCGAGACGCGGGAACGGGGAGGGTTCGTGCGGTCTGTTGAGCGGTTCGTTGAGCGTAAGGCGCGAAAGAGCCGGTCGCTCCTTCGGAGTGTGCCGTTGTGGGGGAACTCACCTGTGCTGTCACCGGTTCGATGGAAGGGCGCCCCTCGGGGCGCGCTTCTGAGGGGTGCGCTTAGGGGGCGCGAGCCGGGTGCGCGCCTGCGGCGGGCTTGTTCCCCCACCCGCCCCTTCCCGTAACCGGGGCTCCGCTCCAGGCCCCGCGCCTCACGCGCCGGAGGGGCTGGGTTTTCTGGCTCCGCCCGGACCCGGCACCCGGGGTACGAGGGCAGGGCCCCCGGAAACGGCGGACGCCGGGGGTCCCGTACCTGTGGTCCGGGACCCCCGGCGTCCGGGGTGCGTGCGGCGCGCGGGCGCTAAGCCCAGAGCTGGCCCTGCAGCGTTTCGATCGCCGCCTCCGTCGTGGGCGCGGTGTAGACGCCCGTCGACAGGTACTTCCAGCCGCCGTCGGCGACGACGAAGACGATGTCGGCGCTCTCGCCGGCCTTCACGGCCTTGTTGCCGACGCCGATCGCGGCGTGCAGCGCGGCTCCGGTGGAGACGCCGGCGAAAATGCCCTCCTGTTGGAGGAGTTCGCGGGTGCGGGTGACGGCGTCGGCGGAACCGACGGAGAAGCGGGTGGTGAGGACGGAGGCGTCGTAGAGCTCGGGGACGAAGCCTTCGTCGAGGTTGCGCAGGCCGTAGACCAGGTCGTCGTAGCGCGGCTCGGCGGCGACGATCTTGATGCCGTCGACGTGTTCCCGCAGGTAGCGGCCGACGCCCATGAGGGTGCCCGTGGTGCCGAGACCGGCGACGAAGTGGGTGATGGAGGGGAGGTCCGCGAGGATCTCGGGGCCGGTGGTGGCGTAGTGGGCGCCCGCGTTGTCGGGGTTGCCGTACTGGTACAGCATGACCCAGTCCGGGTGCTCGGCCGCGAGCTCCTTGGCGACGCGGACGGCCGTGTTGGAGCCACCGGCCGCCGGGGAGGAGATGATCTCGGCGCCCCACATGGCGAGCAGGTCGCGCCGCTCCTGGGAGGTGTTCTCCGGCATCACGCAGACGATGCGGTAGCCCTTGAGTGTGGCCGCCATGGCCAGGGAGATGCCGGTGTTGCCGCTGGTGGGTTCGAGGATGGTGCAGCCGGGGGTGAGCCGGCCGTCCTTCTCGGCCTGCTCGACCATGTGGAGCGCGGGGCGGTCCTTGATCGAGCCGGTGGGGTTGCGGTCCTCGAGTTTGGCCCAGATGCGGACGTCGTCCGACGGTGACAGCCGCGGCAGGCGGACGAGCGGGGTGTTGCCCACTGCGGCGAGCGGGCTGTCATAGCGCATCAGTTCATGCCGCCGGCGACGGCCGGGAGGATGGTGATGCTGTCGCCGTCGCTGAGCTTGGTGGAGATGCCGTCGAGGAAGCGGACGTCTTCGTCGTTGAGGTAGACGTTGACGAACCGGCGCAGCTGCTCGCCGTCGACGATGCGCTCCCGGATGCCGGTGTGACGGCTCTCCAGGTCCGTGAAGAGGTCGGCGAGGGTGTCCCCGTTGCCCTCGACGGCCTTGGCGCCGTCGGTGTAGGTGCGGAGGATGGTCGGGATGCGGACCTCGATGGCCATGGCGTGGGCTCCTGTCGAAGCGGAGTGGTGGCGGTGGGCGTGGGGCGCGCGGCTCTGCCCCCGCGCAGGGGTGGTACGGGAAGGGTGGCGGCCGCTGGGCGGCGCCGCGCCTCGGCCGGGCTCAGGCCTCGCGGCCGGCGGTCCGGTGGTTCGTACAGATCGCGCTGGCGAGTCGGCACAGGTCGACGTGCAGGCGCGCAACGAGCAGCATGCCCGGCGTCTTGTCGCTCACGTCCTGGAGAACCATGCGCTCATCGTATCGATTCCCCGTCCGGGATCCGGAATGTGATCTCACCTGATGGATGGTTGACGTTCGAGGCGTGGACAGGGCCGGGTGGGGGCCCTGTCCGTTCCGCCGCGTGCGGGGGCGGGTGCCGAGGTCAGGGCGTGACGTAGGCGTCGACGACCTGGACGTCCTCCTCGGTGATCTCGCCGTCCACGATGCGGTACGAGCGGAACTGGAAGGGCCCCGCCCCGTCGGTGTCGGCGGTCGAGACGAGGACGTAGTGGGCCCCGGGCTCGTTGGCGTACGTGACGTCGGTGCGGGAGGGGTAGGCCTCGGTCGCCGTGTGCGAGTGGTAGACGATCACGGGTTCCTCGTCGCGGTCGTCCATTTCGCGGTAGAGCTTGAGGAGGTCGCCCGAGTCGAACTCGTAGAACGTGGGCGAGCGGGCGGCGTTGAGCATGGGGATGAAGCGTTCGGGGCGGCCGGTGCCGGCGGGCCCGGCGACCACGCCGCACGCCTCGTCGGGGTGGTCGGCGCGGGAGTGCGCGACGATCTGGTCGTACAGCGCCTGGGTGAGGGTCAGCATGGCGCCCAGGATAGGACGACGGGCTCCCGCGTACCGAGGGGTGGTACGCGGGAGCCCGCATCGTGGACTCGGCCTCGCCCGACGTCCGTCGCGGGGCGACTCCGCTGCCGGGACGCGCAGTCTTCCTCCACCCTCAACTTCCGCATCAGTGTTCGAAACATGGGGGTGTTCGGTGAAAGTCTGGGGTAGCTTCAGTGATCACTGAGGGGTGGCAAGTACAGCGGGGAAGCGGGCCGATCGCTTAGCGGACGGCCCCTGCGTCCATGCCCGCATACCACCCGTCGGCCCTGGCACCACGCACGCACCTGCTCGCGCTCCACCCGACGGAACGGACGCCGGACGCCATCCGGCACGCAGTCCTACGGCGCATGAAATGGACCGCCGACATCGCGGGCGGATCCGCGCTTCAGCACAGCACAACTATCGGCGCGTCCTGTCTCGCTGCCCGGATGCCATACCAGAGGAGCCACTTTGTCACAGATATCACCACACAGAAACCGGCGCGTGCACTACACGCGCTTGCTACAGGTGTTTCTGCTGTGCACCACCTTCCTCGCCATCGGGTTCACGACTTCCCCTCCTGCGCAGGCCTACACCAAGCTGTGCGGAAAGTTCTTCGGCGTCGACGGCAACGACCCGATCTCCTACCGCTATTACAGCATCACGACCACGTACTACAACGCCTTCAACAGTGCCCAGGGACGCTGGGACGCCACCAGGGCCCCCGGCTTCTTCCGTTACGAGAAGAGCAACGGCGACCCCGAGATCGAGGTCCGTGACGCCTCCTACGCCTGGGGGGACTGGGCCCGGACCAGCTGGCAGGGCTGCACTTTCGGCTACTGGTCCTACGACGAAGTGAAGCTGACCTTCAACTCGCGCACGATGAAGGGGCTCAGCGCCCGCGAGAAGAAAATCGTCGCCGAGCACGAGATCGGGCACGCCTACGGGCTCGGTCACGAGAGCCTCGGATGCTCCAACCCCGGTCCTGCTGTCATGCGCCAGGGACAGACCAAGTTCGGTTGTGGCGGTGACGGCCCCTGGTACGACGACGTCCAGGGCGCCAAGTCGAAGTACTGACCTTTCCTCCGAGGAGTGCTGTGAATACGACAATGCGCATCTACGCGGGCGCCACCGGTCTGGCCCTGGCCTGCCTCACCGCATGCTCGGGCGCCGGGTCCTCCGGTTCCGCCGGCAAACCCCAGATCGAAGCCGACTACGCCCAGTATGCGAGTGCCGAAGAGGTCAGCGTCGACGCCGACATCGCCATCACCGCCGCCGTGCTGAGCGTGCAGACCAAGGAGTGCGACGAGGGAGGCGACCCCCCGGGGGAACCCACCATCGACCCGACCGCCGCCGACAGCGTCGACCCCGATCCCGACCCGTCTGCCACCGATCAGCCGAAGCCCACCGAGACCCCCACAGGCGTGGCGGGCGACGGAGGGGCGGACACCACGTGCATGCCCATGGTCTTCATGAAGGTCCGCGTCTCCGGGATGATGAAGCGCGGATTCGGTGTCACCGAGGGTGACGAGATCGTCATCGGCAACATCGACACCGACGCGGTCTCCATGGAGGGCACCACGAAGCTCTCGGTCGGCAAGCAGTACGCCCTCTACCTGACCCAGCTCGTGGCGGGCGACCACCCGGGCATCACCTCGGTGCCCACGTTCTGGATTCCCGTCGGCGGGAACCAGGGCATCTTCACCATCGGTACGGGCGGCGTCCAGCCGGCCTCGTCGAACATCGTGGCTCTGACCGCCGCCGACGCGAGTGAACTCCTCGGGAGTTCCGCCCAGCCCTCCGGCAAGGGCAGGTTCACCACCAGCGTCGCAGGGCTGAAGAAGGCGGCGGCTCTGGCCGCGGAAAGCAAGAAGTAGCGCCCCCGTGGGCCACCCGCAGCCGGCGTGGTGGCCCACCAGGACGCACGTCCCCGGATCGGTGCCGGACAGGATCAGCGGCCCGCGAAGGCCTTGTTCTCCGGGTTGCGGGCCTTGAGGACCAGGTACGAGACGCCGAGGATCAGGGCCCACAGCGGGGCGCAGTAGAGCGAGATCCGGGCGTCCTTGTCGATGCCCATCATGACGATCACCACGCCGATGAACGCGAGGGCGAAGACGCTGGTGTACGGGGCTCCGGGGGCCCGGAAGCCGGACTGCGGGAGGGCGCCGCGGTCGGCCTGGCGGCGGTAGCGGATCTGGCAGACCAGGATCATGATCCAGGCCCACATGCCGGAGATGGTGGCGAAGGAGACGACGTAGGTGAAGGCGTCACCGGGCCACTGGTAGTTGATCCAGACGCCCACGAGCATGAGGGCGGCGGAGAACGTGGTGCCGACGAGCGGGGTGCCGCTGCTGGTGAGCTTGGTGAAGAACTTCGGCCCCTGTCCGTTGAGCGCGAGGTCGCGCAGCATGCGGCCGGTGGAGTACATGCCGGAGTTGCAGGAGGAGAGCGCGGCGGTCAGGACGACGAAGTTGACGATGCCTGCGCCGAGGCCGAGACCCATCTTCTCGAAGGCCTCGACGAACGGGGAGACGCCCGGCGAGAACTCGGTCCAGGGGACGACGGAGAGGATCATGATGAGGGCGCCGACGTAGAAGACGGCGATGCGCCAGGGCACGGTGTTGATGGCCTTGGGCAGGACGGTCTCGGGGTCCTTGGACTCGCCCGCGGTGACGCCGACGAGTTCGACGGCGAGGAAGGCGAACATCACGATCTGCAGCGTCATCAGGGTGCCCTTGATGCCGTGCGGGAAGAAGCCGCCGTCCGACCAGAGGTGGGTGACGGACGCGGTGTCCCCGGCGTCGGAGAAGCCGAGGGTGAGAATTCCGGCGCAGATGAGGATCATGCCGACGATGGCGGTGACCTTGACCATCGAGAACCAGAATTCGAGTTCCCCGAACAGCTTCACGGAGATCAGGTTCACGCCGTACAGGATGATCGTGAAGATCAGTGCGGACACCCATTGCGGAATGTCGAACCAGAACGTCATGTACTGGGCCGCGGCGGTGACTTCGGTGATTCCGGTGACGACCCAGAACAACCAGTAGGTCCAGCCGGTGACGAAGCCGGCGAAGGGGCCGACGAATTCGCGGGCGTACTCCGAGAAGGAGCCCGAGACCGGGCGGTACATGAGGAGTTCGCCCAGTGCCCGCATGATGAAGAAGATCACCAGGCCCGCGATGGCGTAGGCCAGGATGAGGCTCGGCCCGGCCTTGGCGATGGCTTTGCCCGCGCCGAGGAAGAGGCCGGTGCCGATGGCTCCGCCGATCGCGATCATCTGGATCTGGCGGGCGCCGAGGGCTCGCTGGTAGCCCTCGGCGGACGTCGCGGAATCCGCGCCTGTGGCGTGCGGGCCGCCCTGTCCCTTGTCGTCGACCTGCGCCGATGTCATGTGCTGCGCCTTTCTCCACGCTGATCCGCGCCTTACGGCCGCGGATCAGGTCCTGATCCCCCCGGATATGGATGGAGTGCCGCCGGTGGTGGCCGGCTCGTAGCGCCTACCCGGGAACAGGGGTGGCGTCCCCGGGTGGTCGTGAAGATTTATCACGGACACATCGGTGATCCACCGGACATTATGTGGCGCACACCACAGGAAAAAGCGGACAACGGGGGCCGGTCCCTGCAAAAAAGACCGATCAGGTGACGCGATCGTTATTCGGATTTGAGCGTTCGTTGAGCGAACACTCGGTAACCGGCCTCTTCCGGCGTCAGTGTTCTACGGCATCAGCGTTTCGACGAGTGTTTCCTGGAGCGCGCCCAGCCAGAGGTAGGCCATGACCATGGGCTTGCGCGGGTCGCTGTCCGGGAGCCGGTAGAGGGAGCCGTCCTCGCTCCCGTCGTCGTCGGAGACCTCCAGGCGGGTACCGATCGTGAGCCGGAGGTCGTTGAGGGAGCCCAGCCAGCTGCGGGACTCGTCGGCGGTGAGCGTGAGGACGGCGGCGCCGTCCCCGCCGGGCGTCAGCGCGTCGAGGGTGCGGACGACGACGAGGGCGTCGTCGCGCTTGCGGGTGCGCAGGTCGTTCTCGGTGAAGCGGCGGAACTCGGCGGACGCGGCGCGCAGTTCGGTGTCCTCGTCGCCGTAGGCCTCGGGGAAGAGGCGGGCCAGGGCGGGGTCGGAGGGCGGTTCGCTCGGGCCCTCGGCGAAGAGGGCGGCGAGCGGGTCATCGCCGTCGGCGGGCTGGTCGCCGGGACCGATGAGTTCGAGCAGCTGGACGGCGAGGGAGCGCAGGATCGCGATCTCCACCTCGTCGAGCGCGACGGCCGCGCCGCCGCCGGGGGTGGCCTCGAAATGGCCGGCCATGGGTTCTCTCCGATGGTGGTCGGGCGGGGCGGGGGGCGGGGCGGTGCTAGTTGCGGTCCTGGGTGAGGGTGGCCCACAGTCCGTAGCCGTGCATGGCCTGGACGTCGCGTTCCATCTCTTCGCGGGTGCCGCTGGACACGACGGCGCGGCCCTTCTGGTGGACGTCCAGCATCAGCTTGTGGGCCTTGTCCTTGGAGTAGCCGAAGTACGCCTGGAAGACATAGGTCACGTAGCTCATGAGGTTGACCGGGTCGTTGTGGACCAGCGTCACCCAGGGGACGTCGGGCTCGGGAACGACGAGGTTCTCCTCGGCCGATTCGGGACGTTCGATCTCTACGGGGGCGACGCTCACGTACCCCATGCTGCCACTCGGGAGGGGGCATCGCACAAACGGGGCCGGGGGGCGGCGAGCTGCGGGCCGGCCGCCGGGAGTGGCCCCGCACCCCCATCTCGTCACTTTGACGAAATAGGGGTAGCATCCCCGGCATGAACTCAGCGGACCTTGGGCGGCGGGTCGGTGTGCCGTCGACCGCACTCTTCACCGACCAGTACGAGCTCACGATGGTGCAGGCCGCGCTGAAGGCCGGCACCGCCGGACGGCGCTCGGTCTTCGAGGCGTTCACCCGCCGGCTGCCCGAAGGGCGGCGCTACGGCGTCGTCGCGGGCACCGGGCGGGTCCTGGACGCGGTGGAGAACTTCCACTTCGACGACGAGATGCTCGCCTTCCTGCGCGACCAGAACGTCGTGGACGGGGCCACGCTCGACTATCTGGCCGATTACCGGTTCAGCGGCGACATCTGGGGCTACCCGGAGGGCGAGGTGTACTTCCCCGGTTCGCCGATCCTGCGGGTCGAGGGCTCCTTCGCCGAGTGCGTGCTGCTGGAGACGGTGATCCTGTCGATCCTCAACCACGACTCGGCGATCGCCGCGGCGGCCTCGCGGATGTCGGCGGCGGCGGGCGGGCGCCGGCTGATCGAGATGGGCGCCCGGCGCACGCACGAGCTCTCGGCGGTGGCCTCGGCCCGCGCGGCGTACGTCGGCGGCTTCGACACGACGTCGGACCTCGCCGCGGGCTTCCGCTACAACATCCCCACCGTCGGCACGAGCGCCCACGCGTTCACCCTGTTGCACGACACGGAGCGCGACGCGTTCCAGGCCCAGGTCGACTCGCTGGGGCGTGCCACGACGCTGCTGGTGGACACGTACGACGTCACCGCGGCGGTCCGTACGGCGGTCGAGGTGGCGGGGACGGAGCTGGGGGCCGTACGGATCGACTCCGGCGACCTGCTGCTGGTCGCGCACCGGGTGCGCCAGCAGCTGGACGAGCTGGGCGCCACGGAGACGAAGATCGTGGTCACGTCGGACCTGGACGAGTACGCCATCGCCTCGCTGGCCGCCGCGCCGGTGGACGCGTACGGGGTGGGCACGCAGCTCGTCACCGGCAGCGGGCACCCCACCTGCTCGATGGTCTACAAGCTGGTCGCCCGCGCCGGTTCGGGCGACCCGGCGGACGAGCTGCGGCCGGTGGCGAAGAAGTCGCTGGGCGCGAAGTCGTCGAGGGGCGGTCGCAAGTGGGCGGCGCGCCGGCTGGACGAGGACGGGGTGGCCGAGGCCGAGGTCGTCGGCACCGGCCCGGTCCCGGCGGAGCTGGCCGGCCGGCAGCTGCAGGTGGAGCTGGTCCGGGGCGGCGACGTGGTGGCGCGGGAGCCGCTGGACGCTGCTCGGGAGCGGCACATCGCCGCGCGGGCGGGACTGCCGATGTCGGCGATGCAGTTGTCCCGGGGGGAGCCGGTGCTGCCCACGGAGTACGTGTGAGCCCGGTGCGGGGCGCCCGGGCCGCCCGGTAGCCGCTTCGTCCCCGGCCTCCCCCGTGGACCGAAGGGCACGGGAGCGCCCCACGACGTGCCCGGCGGGGCCCGGCCGGGGCTTTTCTGCCCGGCCGGGCTTGATTGTGCTGCCCGAGTCTCTAGGCTCGGGAACACCCCGTAACCCCACACCCCGTATGCCGCAACCGCCGCCCCTCCCCCACCGAAGGACACCGTCATGCACCGCGCCTTGATCGTCGTGGACGTCCAGAACGACTTCTGTGAGGGCGGGAGCCTCGCGGTGGGCGGGGGTGCCGATGTCGCCGCCGCCATCACCGATCTGATCGGGGAGGCCCAGCCCGGCTACCGGCACGTGGTGGCCACCCGTGACCACCATGTCGACCCGGGTGACCACTTCTCCCCCGAGCCGGACTTCGAGCACTCCTGGCCGGTGCACTGCGTCGCCGGTACGGAAGGGGTGGGCTTCCATCCCAATTTCGCCCCCGCCGTCGCCTCAGGGGCGATCGACACCGTCTTCGACAAGGGCGCCCACGCCGCCGCGTACAGCGGCTTCGAGGGCCAGGACGAGAACGGGACGGGGCTGGCGGAGTGGCTGCGTGAGCGCGGGGTCACCGAGGTCGACGTGGTCGGTATCGCGACCGACCACTGCGTCCGGGCCACCGCGCTCGACGCCGTGCGCGAGGGCTTCGCCACGCACGTACTGCTGGATCTGACCGCGGGTGTCGCTGAGGCGACCACGGAGCGGGCGCTGGCCGAGCTGCGGGAGGCGGGCGTGGTGCTCTCCGGCAAGCCGGTGGTCTGCTGAGCGGGCCGGCACCCCGGCTCCGGTGTCTTCCATCGGATCAGGACGGGCCCGAAGCCTTGCGTGCGGATCAGGCCGGGCCCGCGGGCCCGGTCCGGTCCGGACGGCGGTCCTCAGCTCTGCCGGGCCGGCAGGGCGGGTCTCAGCAGGGCCTGGATCGGGTGCCAGAGTTCCAGGGCCCGCTCGGGTCTCGCGCGCCACAGCAGTCCGTCGGGGTGGTGCAGGACGGCGGTGATCTCGTCCGGGCTGGGCGGTTCCGCGTTGCCGCGGAGGTAGACGGCGCGCAGGCCCAGATTGCGCAGCCTGGTCAGTGCCCGGGCCCGGTTGGCCGCGTGCACGAGGACGCGTACCGGGGTGTCCGGCCCCGCGCCCTCCGCCGGGCTGGGCAGGGTGATCGCGACGACCACTCTGCCGTTCGGCAAGATGCTGAATCCTCCGCCTGCCATGCTCCGCGCTCCCCCGTGAGACGTAGTGTCAATAAGAGACGAACAACAGGCACCTAAACACGATCGGCCGCCGCCCGCTAGAGGGCGACGGCCGATCATGGTTTGACCTGCGGTTTTACCGGACTACTTGTGCGAGGGAGCCACTCGGACGGTCACCGTGGAGCCGCTGAGCGGCTCGTTGATGATCGAGATCCGGGTGTTGGTGTCAGTAACCTTCACACTTCCGGTCTTGTTCTCCGCGTACCAGTAGGTGCCCTTGTGGTCGTCGAAGACCGGAACGCCGAGCTGCGGCTTGATCTTCGTGGCCACGTCACCGTTGTGCAGCGTGAAGCCGTCGGTGGGGTACCAGCTGAACGGAGCGTCGAAGGGCTGGATCTTGTTGCGGATGACCGAGCCGTCCGACCACTTCAGCGGCTTGGCGTGGGCGTCGATCGGCAGGATCAGGCCCTGACCCGGGTGGGCCGAGACGTTGTTGTCCTTCTGCGACTCGTCCCACAGCCAGATGAGCAGGCCGTTCTGGTACGGGTAGTGCTCGACCCAGTCCGGACGGGAGTTGAGGAACCCGAAGTTGTACGGGCCGACCTTGAGGGTCTGGTCGTACGAGACGTACTGGCGGTTCTCCGCGAGGTAGTGCTGCGCGTAGTCCTTGGTGAAGGACGAGCCCACCCGGGAGAAGCCCTTGACGGTCCAGCCGTTGTCGTCGCCCTCGGCGTTGTCCGTGAAGAGCGCGGCGCCGTCGGCGTTGACCGCGATGGTGTCGGCGGCGAAGCCGACGCCGCCCGCGCCGCCGTCGGTGGCGTAGCGGAAGCGGATGTCGATCTTCTTGCCGGCGTAGGCGTCCAGCGAGTACGAGAGCTTCTTGTACTGGCCGGAGACGTCGGTCAGGGCCGGCTTGTCGCTGGCGTCGCGCGGGATCGCCTTGCCGTCGGCGGTGCCGTCGATCGCGGTCCAGCTCGTGCCGCCGTTGTCCGACACCTCGGTGTAGAGGTAGTCGTAGTCCTTCTCGATGTCCCACCAGCCCGAGAGGTCCAGGGACGCCTTGGACTTGCCGGTCAGGTCGACCGAGCGCGACAGGGTGTTGTTGAGGTTGTCACCCATGTCGCTCCACCACTGCTTGGCGCCCTCGGCGGGCGTCGTGACGGCGGTGGTGACGGCCTTGTCGGGCAGCTCGACGAGGAGCGCCTGCTTGTTGCTGGTGTTGTACTCGGAGACACCCAGCTTGTGGGTGGACTTCGTCGCGGCCTTGGCCGTGTCGTAGTCCAGCCAGCCCAGCTGGAGCTTGTCCCAGGCGGTCATGTCGCCGGGCAGGTCACCGATGCTGTTCTTGCCGGTGCCGAGCCAGGAACCGGCCGACATCAGCGACCAGAAGCCGACCGAGTTCTCGGCGGTGTTGGTCGTGTCGTACAGGTCCGGGAGGCCGAGGTCGTGGCCGTACTCGTGGGCGAAGACGCCCAGGCCGCCGTTCTCGGGCTGCGCGGTGTAGTCGCCGACCCAGATGCCGGTGTCACCGATCTGGGTGCCGCCGGCCTTGTTGTCGGCCGGGCCGGTCGCGCCGGCGTTGGTGCCGTAGGCGTACCAGCGGTGCGCCCAGATGGCGTTCTCGCCCTCGGCGCCGCCACCCGCGGACTCGTCCTCGCCGGCATGCACGATCTGGAAGTGATCGATGTAGCCGTCGGGCTCGTTGAAGTCGCCGTCACCGTCGAAGTCGTAACGGTCCCACTGGTCGTACTGAGCGAGGTCCGTCTTGATCTGCTCGGGCGTACGGCCCTTGGCCTTCTGGTCGGCGGCCCAGGCGTTCACGCCGTCCTTGATCATGTCCCAGGCGTTGGCGCAGTTGGACGAGCCGCAGTAGTTCGAGCCGTAGCGGGCCTCGTTGTAGGGGACCTTGACCCAGTCGGAGACCTCGCCCTCGACCGAGTAGCGCCCGGAGGACGTCTTCTCGTAGTACGTCTTGAGCGAGTTCTTGCCGGCGCCCTCGCCGAAGTACAGGTCCTGGAAGTGGGCCTGGTTGTAATCGGCCTGCCAGGCGGTGCTGTTGTCCTTCGCGGGGTCCGGCTTGGCTATCTTGTTGTGCGCCGGTCCCGGCGTGCCGCCGTACTTCTTGACGGCGGGCTTGGGGCCCGCGCCGTCCGGGTCGTACATGGTCGTGTTGTCGACCTGGGCGCCGAACTCCACCAGGACGGTGAAGATCTTGTCGGTCTTCTGACGCTGCACCTCGACGAACTTGTTGTCGTCGAGCTTGACGACCTGGGAGCCGTTGCGCGTCGTCGCCTTCTTCTCGCCGGATATGACCTGTTCGAGGGCGGCCTGACGCTGTGCGTCCTGCTGCTTGCTGAACGGACCTTCCAGGTTGTGCGCGTCGCCCTTCGCCGACCCCGGGTCCCGGCGGTCCACGGCGGAGGCGGCGGTACCTGACGCCTGGTCATCTGCCTGAGCGGTGGCGAAGGCGGATGCGGTGGCGGCGGTCGCAGCCATGGCCACGACAATCGCCCCGGTGCGAAGCGCCCGTCTTTTAATGATCACGTGATGCAGTCCTCCCCGGCGTTCGCGGCTACGGCCTTGGAGGTGTGAACGGGCCGCGCGCGGATACGCGTCACAAGTGACGACATTCGATCGGAGTTACGGAAGAAAAGCCAGACCTTGACTTGAACAGGCCAAGTGCACTATGCAGGAGCGCGTTTCCGCTATCCGGACGACCGCTCCGTGCCCGACCGGCGCGTCGAACGCCCCTATCGGCGCGCGGCATGACTCCGTGCGCCCCCCGTGCACCGGTACTGTGGGTTAGGTTACGCTTACTACCCGTTCCGCTCGGGCATTCACCGTCGTAGAGTCACTTGACAGCGAGACCGTGTTGAGAGACTGCCCATCCGACGTCCCGAGGACGGATACCGCCATGCCGCGTCCCAGTGCTGCACAGCTCTCCTACGGTTCGGTGACCGTCGTCTTCTCGACCCTCGCGATGCTGCTGCTGTCCCGAACCGAATCGGGCCTCGGCATCGCCGTCATCGGCACGGCCGCGCTCGCGCTCGGTCTGCTGGTGGCCGTCACCGTTCCGCTGCCCGCGCGCAGGAAGACGGCGAAATCGGGGGCCGCCGTGTCCGCACGCCGTGCCACCGCCCCCGCCGCTGCCGGAACCGAGGGCCGCGCCCTCGACCCCGTACAGAGCAGGATCCCGGCCGCCCGCGCCGCGTCGGAGCGGGTCGGCGAACACTCGCTCCGGCACTGACCTCGACGGGCGGGAGGGTGCCGACGCCCTCCCGGCCGTCCGTCAGTTGGTGACCACGACCACCGTCTTGGCGGCCTTGTCCTGGAGTCCCTGCTTGTAGGGCTTGTCCGTGAACATCAGCACGATGTTGATGAGCCACCACAGGCACGGGCAGCACAGCAGCGCGGGCACCCACAGCACCACGGCCCGCAGGAACGCGCTGCCGGTGTCCGGCACCCTGCCGTCGTTGAGCATCGCGACGCGCAGCTTCAGCAGCCGCTTGCCCAGGGTGCGGCCGTCCTTGTGCGTGAAGTACGTGTCGTACGCGACGTAGATCACCAGGGCGAGCAGCGACCACAGCAGCTGATGCCCGCTGTAGGTCTGGGCGAAGACGTCACCGACGTCGTCGTCGTTGTTGCTGTCCGACATGACCGCGCCGCCCCAGGGCAGCGAGATCAGGTACAGCGGGATCGAGATGATCAGGAAGTCGATCAGCCTTGCCAGGATCCGCTTGCCGGGCTCGGCGAGCGGCGGCATGCCCGCCAGCGGATCCGCCCCGCCGTACGGACCGCCGCCGTACGGACCGGGATCGTACGGCGGCGGGGGCGGCGCACTGCCGTAGGGCGAGCCCGAAGACGGCGGCGGCTGGGAGCCGGGCGGCTTCTTGGAGAACGGGTCGTCCTCGGGGGGCTGACCGGGCGTCGGCTGATCGTTGCTCATGGGGGCAGTGCACCGCGCCGCAGGGGCGCCCGCAACGGCTCAGGTGCGTTCGGGGGAACGGGATCCGTCCTACGGCCCTCACCCGAAGAGCCGTCAGCCGTGCGGGTCGCGCACCCGCCCGCTCGCCCGTCCTTCCTCAGCCGGCGACGAAGGTGCGGGCCGCCTTGTCGTGCCAGCACTGGCGCCAGGGCCGGTCGACCAGGCACCAGAGGACGTTGACCACACCGATCACCACGAGACCCAGCACCCCGTAGACCAGCCAGCGGCGCACGGCGGCCCCGAAGCCGGGCGTGTCGTGCGACTCGATGTCCCGGACGTCGAGGCCGCAGAGCTTCTTGCCGAGCGTACGGCCCCACTTCGCGGTCGGCAGCGCCTCCAGGAGGACGCCCAGCAGCAGGAAGACAGCGAGGACCGCGCCGCCCAGAGAGGCCGTGGTGGAGTCCAGCAGCCAGACCGTGACCGTCTCCCCCGACAGTCTGGCCGCGTCGATCTTCTCGTTGATGTGGTCCGTCGCCTTGGCCGCGAGCGGCACGGCGACGGCGCCGACGAGGGCGCCGAGCACCACCGTGTCGATGAGGCGGGCGGCGAACCGCTTGCCGAGCGCCGCCGGGCGGGCCGACGTCCTGGCCGCCGCGAGCTGCTGGAAGTGGTCGTCGACCGGGGGCTTCCAGGGCACGACGGGCTGGTCGGGCTGCTGGGACTGCTGGGGGAAGGCGGGGCGTTGCTGCTGCGCGGGCGCCTGGGGCTGCGGCCGGGCGGCCGGTTCGGGCCGGGCCAGCTGATGGACCTGCTGCGCCCAGGAGGCGGAGCCGCCGCCCGGGCCGGGCGTGAGCGGGCTGTTGAGCTCGGCGGGGGCGGGGGCCTGCGGGGCGGACGGCCGGGCGGCGTGCGGGGCGGCGGGCGCGGAGGACTGCGGCGCGGCCGGAGCGGTGCCGGGGGTGATCGCACGGATCGTCATCGTGCCGTCGGACGAGGGCTGCTGGGCCTCGCTCGGGCGGGACGCCTGGCCGCCGGGGCCGATGGCGCGGATGGTGACGGTGCCGTCGGAGGGCGGGGGCGGCGTGTCGCCCGAACGGCCGGGGCTGTCGGAGCCGCCGGAGCGGTCGGAGCGCCCTGTTCGCCCTGCGCGGTCGACCCGGATGGCGACGGTGTGTTCGGGGGCCTGCCCGCCGCCGTCCCGCATCCCCGGCAGGGCGCCGCGGGTCGGGTCGGCGGGGACGGGGCTGCGCGGGTCGGTGGCGGCGCGGTCGGCCGGGGCGGTGTCGGGGGAACCGGCCGCGGGCGTCCGCGGATCGGTTCCGGCGGGTCCGCCCTGCGGTTCGGGCTGCCCGTCCTCGGGCCCCCCGCCCCAGGAGACCCGCCGGTCGCGCTCGCCGCCGAAGCCGGTCTGCCGGGAGGCGTCGGCCTGCCAGGCGGTGGCGGGTTCAGGGCGGTTGCCCTCGTACGGCTCCTCGTCGAAGAACATCGGGCCGGTCTCGTCCACGGCGGCGGGGCCGGGTGCGGGGGCGTGCGGTGCGGCCTCCTCTCCCGCGGGCTCGGCGGGCAGGGGATCGCCCTGCTGCGGGGCGGGCCGGCTGGTGCCGGGCACCCACGAGGCCCCGTTCCAGTACCGGACGTATCCGGGAATGGACGGGTCGGGGTAGTACCCCTGGCGGGGTCGGTCGTCACCGGGTGCCGGGGTTGGGGCGCTCATCACCGTGGTCCCGTATCTCTTCGAGGCGTTGGACCGGCCGGCAAGGGGGAACGGCCGGTCCTCATACAAGGGTCCACATCTACCAGACACCCGCCCGTCACCGGGCGGGTCCTGGGGTTTGGGCCCCTTTCCGGTCACGCCGAAATATTTTTCCCGAAGTCGCGTAATGGATGGCGGGGAGGGCGCTCTCTCCCTGTGCGGGCGGTCGTGGGACCGGCCCACAGGTATCGAAAGGACGCACCTCATGGACACCGTCGTGGAACGAGAGCTGGAGCTCAAGCTCGTCCTGTCGCCGGAGCGCAGCATCCCTGTGCCCGCCCGGCTCTCCTACCGGACCGAGGACCCGTACGCCGTGCACATCGCGTTCCACATCAGCTCCGACGCCCCCGTGCACTGGACGTTCGCGCGCGATCTGCTGGTCGAGGGGGTGTTCCGGCCGTGCGGGCACGGGGACGTGCGGATCTGGCCCACCAAGGTCGAGGGGCGCAGCGTGATCTGTGTGGCGCTGACCTCGCCCGACGGCAACGCCCTGCTGGAGGTGCCGTCCGCTGCGGTCGCCGCGTGGGTGGAGCGGACGCTGCGGATCGTCGCGCCGGGCACGGAGTCCGAGCGGCTCGGCCTCGACGAGGCGCTGGCCGAGCTGCTCACGCCGCTGCCGGCCGACGACCTGTGGATGAGCGACCCGTGGCCGTCGGACGAGTCGCAGGACGGAGAGGGTTGAGAGGGCGGCGCGGCCGGGCGCGCGGGCCGGGCGCCGGGGCGCGGACGGGGAGGGCCGGGGCGGGCCCGGGGCCGGGGTGTCAGAAGACCTTGCCGGGGTTGAGGAGGCCCAGCGGGTCGAAGGCCTGCTTGATGCCCCGGTGGAGTTCCACGCCCACTTCGCCGAGTTCCCGGGCCAGCCACTCCTTCTTGAGGACGCCGACGCCGTGTTCGCCGGTGATCGTGCCGCCGAGCCGGAGGCCGAGCGCCATGATCTCGTCGAAGGACTCGCGGGCGCGCCGGGACTCGTCCGCGTCGGTGTGGTCGAAGCAGACGACGGGGTGGGTGTTGCCGTCGCCGGCGTGGGCGCAGACCCCGATGGTGAGGTCGTACTTCTCGGCGACGGCCGCCGTGCCTTCGAGCATGGCCCCGAGCTGTGAGCGGGGTACGCAGACGTCGTCGATCATGGTGGCCGACTTGACGGTCTCCAGTGCGGGGAGCGACATCCGCCGGGCCTGGAGCAGCAGGTCGGATTCGGCGGCGTCCTCGGCGGGGACGACTTCGGTGGCTCCGGCGGCGGTGCAGAGTCCGGCGACGGCGGCGAGGTCGGCGGCCGGGTCGGGGGTGTCGAAGGCGGCGAGCAGGAGCGCCTCCGTGGAGTCGGGAAGGCCCATGTTCGCCATCGCGTTGACGGCGCGGACGGTTGTCCGGTCCATCAGTTCGAGGAGTGACGGCGTGTGGCCGCGTTCCATGATGCGGCAGACGGCGTCGCAGGCGCTCGCGGCGCTGGGGAACTCGGCGGCGAGTACGAGCTGGCGCGGGGGCCGGGGCTTGAGCGCGAGCACGGCTTTGACGACGATGCCGAGGCTGCCTTCGGAGCCGACGAAGAGGCGGGTGAGGTCGTATCCGGCGACGCCCTTGGCGGTGCGGCGGCCGGTGGTGAGCAGGCGTCCGTCGGCGAGGACGACGTCGAGGCCCAGAACGTATTCGGCGGTGACCCCGTACTTGACGCAGCACAGGCCGCCGGACGCGGTGCCGATGTTGCCGCCGATGGTGCACGTTTCCCAGCTGGAGGGGTCCGGCGGGTAGTACAGCCCGTACTCGTTGACCGCCCGGGACAGGACGGCGTTGACGACGCCCGGTTCCACCACGGCGATGCGGTCGACGGGACTGATCTCCAGGATCCGGTCCATCTTCACCAGGGAGAGCACGATGCAGCCGTCCGAGGCGTTGGCCGCGCCGGACAGGCCCGTGCGGGCGCCCTGGGGGACGACCGGGACGCGCAGCGCGGTGGCGGTCCGCATGATGTGCTGCACCTGCTCGACGGTGCGGGGCAGCGTGACGACGGCGGGGGCGCCCGCGTCGCAGAAGCTGGCCATGTCGTTGGCGTAGGAGGCGGTGATGTCCGGATCGGTGATCAGGGCCTCGGCCGGCAGGCCCGCGCGCAGGAGTGCGAGAAGATCGTCCATGATCCCAGACTGGCACCCGGGCCCATTGGTGTGAACCCGTGGGCGGCGGCGTTCGCAAGGCGCAGTGTGATCTTCGTACTGACGCAGAGTGATCGGCATGGACGACACGTCACGGCAGACCCCGCCGGCCCCCGGGCCGGACCATGACCTCGATGCTCCCCGCGCACCCCACGAGTCCCCGCCCGGCCTCGCGTCCCTGGCCGAGCCACCGCCCGCCACGCTCCGCACCTCCCTGCGCAGAGCCGCGTTCGGTGTGGTGGCGGGGGCGGTGCTGGTGACGGGTGCGGTGGTCGCGGTGCCCGACGACGACCAGGACGCGGCACCACCCCTGCCGGGCCCGGTCTCGCGGGCGATGAGCGCGACGGCCGCGGGCTCCCCCGTCTCGCTCCCCGATCTGACGGCGCTGATCGGGGACCGGCAGAAGTGGGTGGGCACGCATCCGTCGGACGCGCGGTCGTGGGCGGTGCTCGGGTCGGCGTACGTGGAGCGGGGGCGGCGGGCCTCCGACGCGGCGTACTACACCCGCGCCGAGCAGGCGCTGAAGCGGTCCCTGAACGTGCGGCCCGGTGAGCGCGGGAACGAGGCGGCCTGGGTGGGTCTCGCCTCGCTCGCCAACGCCCGGCACGACTACGCGTCGGCGAAGAAGTGGGGCGAGACGGTCCGGGCCCGGCAGCCCGGGCAGTGGGCCGTGTACCCGGAGCTGATCGACGCGTACAACGGCCTGGGCGACTACAAGTCGGCGACCAAGGCGGTGGAGAAGTACGCGGCGCTGCGCTCCGGTGTGCCGTCGCTGGGGCTGACCGCGGAGATGTACCGGGACCGCGGGTGGCGTGAGGACGCGCTGGCCACCGCGCAGGACGCCGCGAACCGGGCGAAGACCCCGGCGGAGAAGGCCGCCTGTCTGTCCAGGCTGGGCGAGCTGGCCTGGGAGCGGGGTGAGCCGGAGGAGGCCGTGGCCCAGTACGGGGCCGCGCTGCGCACCGACCCCGCCCATCACCCGTCCCTCGCCGGCCGGGCGCGTGCGCTGGCGGCCCTCGGGCGCACGGACGAGGCCCAGCGCGACTACCAGGCGGCGCTGAAGAAGTCTCCGGACCCGGCCTACCTGCTGGAGCTGGGTGAGCTGTACGAGTCGCTCGGCCTGGACGGCGACTCGGCGGGCCAGTACACGAAGCTGCGCGAGGCCCTGGCCCGCGAGAAGGCGCGGGGCGTGGACGAGTCCCTGCTCCTGGGCCGCTTCGAGGCCGCTCACGGCGACGCGGCCGCGGCGGTGGAACTGCTGCGGGCGGAGTGGGACCGCGGCCACCACAGCGCGGCGGTGGCCGATGCGCTGGGCTGGGCGCTGCACCGCTCCGGCGATCCGGACGCGGCGCTCGAGTACGCCGAGCGGGCGGTCGACTCCGGTGGGCAGAACGCCTCGTTCGCGTACCACCTCGGCATGGTCCAGCGAGCGCTGAAGGACTTCGGTCCGGCCCGCCGCCATCTGGAGGAGGCGCTGCGCACCAACCCGCAGTTCTCGCCGTTGGACGCGCCGCGGGCCCGGGAGGCGCTGGACGCGCTGGGGCAGCCCCCGGCGGGCGGTCCGCAGGACATGCGGCCGGCCGCGCCCCCCGCCCCGGAACCCTCGCAGGAGCCGTCACCGGGGGCCGGTCCCGAGGCCGGACCGGAGGCCGGTCCCGAGGCGCCCGACGCCCCGGCCGGGGAGCCCGCGCCGGCTCCCGGTGAGGCCGCGGGCCCGGCCCCGGCGGCCGGTCCGCCGGGGAAGCGGGCGAAGGCGGAAGCGCCGAAGGCCGTCGCGAACGCCGCCGCGCGCACCCCGGCGAAGCCGTCGGCCCCGCAGTCGCCGGCGGCCCGCTGACGCCCCGTACCCGCACGGCGGAACGGGCGGGCCGGATGTCCGGCCCGCCCGTTCCGTGCCCTCTTGCGGATCAGAGGTTGCCGCGCTTCTCCTGCTCGCGCTCGATCGCCTCGAAGAGGGCCTTGAAGTTGCCCTTGCCGAAGCCCATCGAGCCGTGTCGCTCGATCATCTCGAAGAAGACGGTCGGCCGGTCCTGGACCGGCTTGGTGAAGATCTGCAGCAGGTAGCCGTCCTCGTCGCGGTCGACGAGGATCTTCAGCTCGCGGAGGGTCTCCACGGGCACCCGGGTCTCACCGGCCCACTCGCCCAGGGTGTCGTAGTACGAGTCCGGGGTGTCGAGGAACTGGACGCCGGCCGCACGCATCGCCTTCACGGAGGCGACGATGTCGTTGGTGGCGAGCGCGATGTGCTGGACGCCGGCGCCGCCGTAGAACTCCAGGTACTCGTCGATCTGCGACTTCTTCTTGGCGACGGCCGGCTCGTTGATCGGGAACTTGACCTTGAGCGTGCCGTCGGCGACGACCTTGGACATGAGCGCGGAGTACTCGGTGGCGATGTCGTCGCCCACGAACTCCTTCATGTTGGTGAAGCCCATGACCTTGTTGTAGAAGCCCACCCACTCGTTCATCCGGCCGAGTTCGACGTTGCCGACGCAGTGGTCGACGGCCTGGAAGGTGCGCTTGGCCGGCGGCTCGACGATCGGGTCGGCGGCGGCGAAGCCGGGGAGGTAGGGGCCGTCGTAACCGGAACGCTCGACGAGGGTGTGGCGGGTCTTGCCGTACGTGGCGATGGCGGCCAGGACGACCGTGCCGTGCTCGTCCTTGACCTCGTGCGGCTCGGTGAGACCGAGGGCGCCGTGCTCGACGGCATAGGCGTACGCGGCCCGGGCGTCGGGGACCTCGATGGCGAGGTCGACGACGCCGTCGCCGTGCTCGGCCACGTGTGCGGCGAGGAAGCGGCCGTGGTCCGTGGACGCCTTGATGACGGAGGTGAACACGAAGCGGGCGGAGCCGTTGGTCAGGACGTAACTGGCGGTTTCGCGGCTGCCGTTCTCCGGTCCGGAGTAGGCGACCAGCTTCATGCCGAAGGCCGTCGAGTAGTAGTGCGCGGCCTGCTTGGCGTTGCCGACGGCGAAGACGACGGCGTCCATGCCCTTGACCGGGAAGGGATCGGCCCGCCGCTCCGCTTCGCTCCGCCTCGGCTCTTCATCTGTTCCTTGGCCGCCGAGCCCCGTGCCGGGGGTGCTGTGCATCGTCTCAGTCATGTCCGAAGGTTCCCGCCGCTTCGCAAGGTGCGCAACAGTTCGCGAAATCGCTGGGCAATGTGCCCACCACCTCGCGAGGATGAGCGGGCTATCTGTACATGATGACCATCACAGCGCCCCTCGGAGGCCGGCCGTGGCAATCGATCACCTGGACGGGCGGCTCATCGTGCTGCTGGCACGCGAGCCCCGGATCGGCGTCCTGGAGGCATCGCGCCGGCTGGGCGTGGCACGCGGGACGGTGCAGGCGCGCCTCGACCGCCTTCAGTCGAACGGCGTCATCCGCGGCTTCGGTCCGGACGTGGACCCGGCGGCCCTCGGCTATCCGGTGACCGCCTTCGCGACGCTGGAGATCAAACAGGGCCAGGGCGCCGACGTCCGGGCCCACCTGGGCGGCGTACCGGAGGTACTGGAGCTGCACACGACCACCGGGCACGGCGACATGCTCTGCCGGCTGGTGGCCCGTTCCAACGCCGATCTCCAGCGGGTGATCGACCGCGTCGTCGGATTCGACGGCATCGTCCGGGCCTCCACGGCCATCGTCATGGAGAACCCCGTCCCCCTGCGCATCATCCCGCTCGTCGAACAGGCGGCGCGGGACACCGTCTGAGCCGGGACTTCCGCGAGCACCCCGAGTTGCAAAGAAAGCTTGCAAAGACCCGTTGCAAAGCTCCCTTTGCATCTCTATGGTTGGGGCATGCCAACGACGGAGCCCGACGACCGGGCCGGAACCACCGAGAACCCCAAGGTCCTCAGCATCGACGCCCGCACCCTGCGCGGACTCGCCCACCCCCTGCGCATCAGGCTGCTCAACGCCCTGCGGGAGTTCGGGCCCGCGACCGCGTCAGGCCTCGCCGACCGCCTCGGCGAGTCCAGCGGCGCGACCAGCTACCACCTGCGCCAGCTCGCCACGTACGGGTTCGTCGAGGACGACCCGGCGCGCGGCAAGGGGCGCGAGCGCTGGTGGCGGGCCGTACACGCCGGCGCCGCCTTCGGCCCCGAGTTCATGAACGACCCCGACCCCGAGGTCCGCGGCGCCATGGGGCTCGTCCTCCACGAGGTCGCGACGGTGCACGGGCAGGAGCTGAGCACCTGGCTCGGCACGATGCACGAGTGGCCCCAGGAGTGGTACGCGGCCTCGGACCTCAGCGACTTCAAGGTGCGGCTCACCCCGGAACTCGCCACGGAGCTGTCCGACAAGATCCACGCCCTGGTCAACAGCTACCGCGGCCGCGTCCCCGAGGACACCGAGGGCTCCGCCGTCGTCCGCACCCATCTGCACATCTTCCCGCGCCCCACCGACTGAAGGGACCACCAGCCATGCATCCCGAGACGCACCTTCAGCTCCACCGCATCCGCTCCGCCGAACTGCACGCCCAGGCAGACGAGTTCCGGTCGGCACGGCACTGCACCACCCCGCACAAGGACCTGCGGACCCGGCTGGGCTGGACCATGGTCGAACTGGGCCTGCGCGTGATACCCGCCCACGCCGCCCTGCCGGTGCGCGCGCCCCGGACGGCGTAGGCGTGGGCGGGGGGACGAACACCAAGCCGGGGCGACTGCCGCTGATCGCGGTGCTCGCCGCCAACTCCATCTCGACAGCGGGCACTTCACTCACCCTGATCGGCGTCCCGTGGTTCGTCCTCGAAACCACCGGGAGCGCGGGCCGGGCCGGACTCGTCGCCTTCTGCGCGACCCTGCCGATCGTGCTCGCCGCCCTGATCGGCGGCCCCGTCATCGACCGGGCAGGCCGGCGGCGGGTCTCCGTCGTCTCCGACACGGTGTGCGGACTCGCCGTCGCCGCCGTCCCGTTGCTGTACTACGCCAACGCCCTCGCCTTCTGGATGCTCTGCGCCCTGATGGCCCTCAACGGGCTCTTCCACACCCCGGGCAACACCGCGCGCTACGTCCTCGTGCCCGACCTGGCCGAGCACGCGGGCACCACGCTCGCCCGTGCCGCGAGCCTCTTCGACGCGGTGTCGCGCGGGGCCCGGATGACCGGGGCGGCGCTGGCCGGCGTACTGATCGCGCTGGTCGGCGCGGAGACCGTGCTACTGCTGGACGCGGCGACGTTCCTGGTCTCAGCCGCGCTGATCGCGGCGGGGGTACGGGGCGTGCGCGCGGCCGAGCCGCTGAAGACCGCCGCGCCCGTCTCGCTGCGCACCTACCGGCGTGAACTGCGCGAGGGCTACGCCTACTTGTTCGGCAGCCGGCTGCTGCTGGGCATCGTGGTGATGGTCCTGTTCATGAACGGCACCGACCAGGGATGGAACGCCGTCCTCCTCCCGGTGCACGCCTCGGCCGAACTGGGCGGGGCGCGTGATCTCGGCCTGCTCACCGCGCTGTTCGGGGCGGGCGGACTGACCGGGGCCCTGCTGTACGGGGCGGTGGGGCACCGGTGCTCGCGGCGAGCCGTGTTCGCCGTGTGCGTCGTGCTGTGCGGGGCGCCGCGGTTCCTGGTCGCCGCCCTTACCGGTACGACCCTTCCCCTCGCCGCGACGATGGCGCTGAGCGGGATCGCCGGCGGCGTCCTGAACCCGATCCTGACGACGGTGATCTACGGCAGCGTGCCCGACGCGCTTCGCAGCCGGGTCTCCGGCGCGATCACCGCGGGCTGCGAGCTGGCCATGCCGGTGGGCGGCCTGGCGGCCGGCCTGCTGGTGGAGAGCGCGGGCGCGTCGGGGGCGCTGCTGGCGATGGGAGCGGTCTACCTGATCGCGACCCTGGGCCCGGTGGTGTTCCCGGCCTGGCGGGCGATGGACGACCCGCCGGCCGGTGAGCCCGACGGTCGTGTGGCGGACCCGGCCGGTGTCAGCAGCCCGGGATCTTCCCCCCGTGGTCCAGCGCCCGCAGCGAGTCCACCGCGCCCTTCAGAGTCGTGACGGGGATCAGGCGAAGACCCTTCGGAAGCTCGGACTTCGCCTCCTTGCACTCCGCCTTCGGTACGAGGAAGACACTCGCCCCGTCCCGGCGGGCGGCCTGGGTCTTGAGCGAGACGCCCCCGACCGCGCCGACCTCCCCGTCCGCCTCGATGGTGCCCGTGCCGGCGATCGTGCGGCCGCCGGTCAGGTCGCCGCCCGAGCCGTCGCCGTCGAGCTTGTCGACGATGCCGAGCGCGAAGAACAGGCCGGCGCTGGGGCCGCCCACGTCGGCGAGGTGCAGGGTCACGTCGACCGAACCGGGCTTCTTGCCGAGGTAGTGGAGTGCGGCGTCGACCGCGGAGTCCTGCGACTTCGCCATGTCGTCGAGGTTGTGCTTCTCGATCTCCTTCTCGGAGCCGCCGGAGGGGTACACGGAATCCCGCGGCATGACCGCCCGGTCCGTACGGAACCAGCTGTCGATCACGTCACCGAGCCCCACGTCGGCGGTGGGCGCGGTGGCCACGATCGTCGTCATCCGCAGCTGCCCCTTGGTGGGGCGGGTGGGAGTGCCCTGGATGCTGATCACAGGGGTGCCGTCGTCGTCGCCGAGCACGTTCGCCGTCGTCCCCGGCTGCGCCAGCGTGAACGGCAGCGGCGCGAAGGCGGCTGCGCCGAAGAGGGCGAGAACGGGGAGGGCGCAGAGGGCGAGGGTGCGGGAGCGACGTGTGAGCACCGCCCCAATCTAACGGGCCGCCCCGCCGCAGCCCCCTCCAGCCCGCCCGGCGACCCTCGCGGGGGCGGGTCCCCTTGCGCGGTGCGGGTCCCCTTGCGGGGTGCGGGTGCTCCGCGGTGCTCCGTGCTCCGGCGCGCCGGTTCCGTCCTCAAGCGCCGGACGGGCTGTGGTGGTGCGGGTGCGTCGTGTTGTGCGGGGTGCGCCCATGTCCGGTGGGTGGGGGTGGGGGCCCTCCGGGGAGACTCCTCAGAAATGGCATGTGCGGGCGGGTGGGAAAACGACCCGAGTCGTACGCCATTTCCTGCGGGGACTCCCCTGCACGCCCCCACCCGGCCTCGGTCGCGTGTGCACACCGGCGAGACGACTGCCGCAGACGCAAGACGGGCAGGGTTCGGGGGCGTGCAGGGGAGTCCCCGCAGGACGACGAACATCGACCCGGATGCGGCTGCGTACCCGCCGAACGTTCGTCGTTCGAGGAGACGCCCCGGAGGGACCCCGAACCCCCACCCACCGGGGTACCGCGCCTCCGCAACGCGGAGCACCCGCACCCTTCAAGCCCGTCCGGCGCTTGAGGACGGAACCCTCCGCGCCGGAAAAGGGCAACCAAAGCAAAGTGCCGCACCCCGCAGGGGCCCCGCACACCCCAAGCCCGTCCGGCGCTTGAGGACGGAACCCCGCGCCCCGGAAAAGGGCAACCAAAACAAAGCGCCCCGCCCCCCGCAAGGGGCCCGCCCCGGACAAGGGCAACCACGACAACGCGCCGCCCCCCGCGAGGGGGTCGCTAGCGAAGGGCGTCCGCGACCTCTCGGGCCGCGTCCACCACCCGCGGCCCCACCCGTTCCGGGACCGCGTCCGCGAGCATCACCACGCCGACGCTGCCCTCGACCCCCGTCACCCCCATCAGCGCGGCCGCGGCCCCGCTCGCCCCCGCTTCCAGTTCTCCGTGGGTGAGCGTGAACGCCGTCTCGCCCACCGGCTTCTGGCGGGCGGCGAGGATCGCCCGGCCCGCGGCGCCCCGGTCCAGCGGGTGGCGGAAGCCGGCCCGGTAGGCCACGTGGTAGTCCGTCCAGGTGGGCTCGACGACCGCGACCGCCAGCGCGTCCGTGCCGTCGACCAGCGTGAGGTGGGCAGTGGCCCCGATGTCCTCGGCCAGGGAACGCAGCGCGGGCAGCGCGGCCTCCCGGACGAGCGGGTGCACCTGGCGGCCCAGGCGCAGGACGCCCAGGCCGACTCGTGCCCGGCCACCCAAGTCACGGCGGATCAGGGTGTGTTGTTCCAGGGTGGCGAGCAGACGGTAGACCACGGTGCGGTTGACGCCGAGTTTGTTGGACAACTCGGTGACCGTCAGGCCGTGGTCGGTGTCGGCGAGCAGCTTGAGGACACGCAGTCCCCGGTCGAGCGTCTGGGAGGTCTCCGCGGTCACGACGCCCTCTCCTCTTCGGTGAGCGGCGGCGGCTGTTCCCACGGATTGTGCGCCACCGGTCCCAGCGGCGACGCACGGAGAGGCCGCCGGCCTGGCCAAGGCACCGGCTGCGCTCCGCGGCGGCGCTGCCACGGGGCGTTCACGTTTTTGGGACAGTAGCGAGCCAGTCCGCTCAGCGGAAGACCTCGTCCAGAATCCGGGCGTTCACGAAGGCACGCCCGGGCCTCGCTCGCATAAGCGCCGGTCAGCGGGGCGTCGACCGGAGGGCGCGCATCTACGCGCGTCCTCGTCGGCCGACTCCCCCGCGACGCTCCGTACACCGGACGTGAACCGGCGTTAACTCACTGTGAACAATTGCTGGACGGTTTTTCCGTTGACGAGTACCTCGCAGGCCCGGATCGCCCTCGTGGCCGGGTCCCGGACGGTGAAGTTGAGGGCGAAGGTGCCGTCGAGTCCGATGACCCGGGTGACGTAGGAGTCGGAGGTCTGCTTCCCGTCGGCGGTGCGTCCGGTGACGGAGACCGTGGCGACGGGTGCGAAGCCCCGGCCGGTCACCTGGACCACCGTGCCGGGCGGTCCCTCGGGCGGCGAGAGCGCGAAGGAGGCGCCGGCCGGGGCGGTGCCGTCCTGGACGGTGAACGCGGCCGTCTCCGTACGCGGGTTGACGAGGACCTCGCGGACGCGGAGGGCGACGGTGTCGGCCGCGTTGACGGTGAACGTCTGCGAGAACGCACCGTCGAGGCCGACCACCTTGGTGCGCACCGGGTCGGAGGTCTGCGAGCCGTTCGCCCGCAGCCCGACGATCGACACCGTCGCGACCTTGGCGAAGCCCTGGCCGAGCACGGTGACCGCGGTCCCCTTCGGCCCGGCGGCCGGGGTGAGGACGAGGAAGGTCGGGGCGACGGTCAGCTGGGTCAGGGCCTGCGAGCCGCCCGCCGTGACCTGGAGGGCGTAGACGCCGCGAGGGGTGGAGGCGGCGGCGGTGACCGTACCGGTCAGGGTGCCGTCGGCGGCGATCCGCAGGGTCGAGCCGCTGATCCGGGCCGCGTCGCAGCCGCTGCCGTCCGCCGCGCACAGCGCGGCGGCAGGGGTGACGCCGGAGGGCCAGCCGCCGCCGGAGATGCCGATCGTCCCGCCGGGCTTGACCTTGGCCGCGCCCGCGGAGAGCGTCGCCGTGGCCTCGGTCACCGTGAACGGCGCGGTGAGCAGGGTCGCGGGGTCGTTGGCCTCGTCGACCTGGATCGCGGCGATCGCCGGGTCCGAGACGGTGAAGTCCACGGCGAACGTGCCGTCCGGGCGGCTCTTCACGTAGACGGCCGTGTCGTCGAGCGTCGTTCCGCTCGCGTCGAGGCCGACGGTGTTGATCCACCGGTCCTGCTGGTAGTCGCTGCCGGTGACGGTGATGACGCTGCCGACCGGTCCGCTGCCGCGGGACAGCGCGATCGCGCGGGGCCCGTCGGGGACGAACGCCCGGACGGTCAGGGGTGCGGTGGCCTCCTTCGTACCGTCGCCGACCTTCAGGAGGTACGAGCCGTCCGGCACCGTGCCCGCCGGGGCGAGCACGGCGCTGCCGGTCAGCTGGCCCGAACCGTTGATCGCGAGGGAACTGCTCGCGAACTTCCCGGCGTCGCAGCCGCCGCCGTCCGCCGCGCACAGCGAAGGCACGGGGGTGGCTCCCACGGTCCAGCGGCTGCCGGACAGGGCGAGGGAGGTGGAGGGCCGGGCCGGTGTGGTGGGGGCGATGAGGGTGGCCGGCTGACCGGCGCTGCCCTCCGCCGCCACGGTGCCGATGGAGCCTCCGCCCGCGGTGACCGCGCAGGCCGTCTCGTACGTGGAACCGAGCACCTTCGTGCGGGTGAGGTTGCGCAGCGGGGTGAAGGTGATCGGGCCGCTCGCGTTTGCGGGGAGGAGGAAGTCCCCTTCGTAGGGCGGGATTTCGATCGGCTTCCCGGACGGGATGTCGAGGCTGACCTCGGGGCCGGTGACGGTGACCGTGCCGGTGGCGCCGCCGGACATGGCGAGGTCGACGCTCGGGGTGGTGGGCACGTCGTTGAGGGTGAGTCCGCTGGTGGCGGGGGACGGGCCGAGCGCCACCTTGGCATGGACCTTGCCACCCGGGTCGACGACGTCGGGCGTGAGTTCGATGCTGAACTGCTGCGGCCCGGTCGCCTCACCCTGCCCGGCGGGCAGGGTGCAGTGGACGGTGGGGGTGACGGTGCCGGCGTGGGCGAGGGGTGCGAGCGCGACGGCTCCTCCGGTCCAGGCGAGCACGGCTCCGGCGCCGAGGGCGACGGCGCGGCGCCACACGGGGCGGCCCGGTCTTCCGGTGGGTCTGCGATGCGCGAACATGCGGCTCCTCCATGGGAATCGGAATGCGACTGATCCGAATACGGAATGGGCAACGCCCGCCTGTTCCCTTTCCGTACGGAACAGACGGGCGTCGTCGGCGCTTTCCCTGACGGCCCTTTACAGCCGGGCCCGGGGTTTACAGCAGGGTCAGGGTCAGGGTGGCGCTGTAATCTCCGGGCCGGGTGAACTCGGGAACGGTGAGGGCGAGATCCGCGTCGGCGTCGAACTTCCCGCCGGTGAACGGACGTGATCCGTCCGGGTCCACCCGGCAGAGGCTCGCCGCCTCGATCCCGAGCGCCGTGGGCGCTCCGGCCACCGGGGTCCCCACGCTGCCGGCCTGCGCCGAGCAGGACGGTGTCCAGCGCACGGCGTGGGCCGGGATGACGGACCCGTCGGCGCTCGTGAAACCGGTGAGGGTGGCGGTCAGGGACCAGCCGCTGTTGACGCCGCGGGCGTCCTCGACCTCCACTCCGTTGAGCCGCGCGGTCTGCGCCACGCCGCCGGAGCCCAGGACCGTGGTGCCGAAGTCGACGGTGTCGCCCTCCTGGGTCATGGACAGCGTGCCCGCCCTGACCTGGGTGCCCAGCCGCTGCTCGGCGGTGCCGCCACCTCCGCCGCCGCCGGTGGTGACGGTGAACGGGGCGGTCCGCACGGTCGCCGGGTCGTTGCCCTCGTCGGCCTGGACGGCGGCGACGGCGTCGGAGATGACGGTGAACTCGACGGCGAAGGTGCCGTCCGCGGCGCTCTTCACGTAGACCGCGCTGTCGTCGAGCGTGGTGCCCGCGGCGTCGAGGCCGACGACGTTGATCCACCGGTCCGGGTTGTAGTTGCGGCCACTGACGGTGATCACGCTGCCGACCGGTCCGCTGGCCGCCGACAGCTCTATCTCCCGGTTGCCGGCCGCGACCGCCTCGACGGTCAGGGGGGCGGTGGCCTCCTTCGTGCCGTCGTTGACCTTCACCTCGTAGCGGCCGTCGGGTACGGCTCCGGCCTCGCCGAGGGTCGCGGTGCCGGTGAGCGTGCCGTAGGAGTCGATCCTCAGGGTGTGGGCGGTGAACTTCAGCGGATCGCAGCCCCCGCCGCCCACCGCGCACAGCGACGGCACGGCGGCGGCGTCGGGGGTCCATCCCGAACCGCCCAGCTTCACCTCGGTGTGGGGGCGCACCGGGGCGGCGGGGGCGGTCAGGGTGGCGGGCTCGGAAGCGGAGCCCTCCGCGGTGACCGTGCCGACCGGACCGCCGCCCCCGACGACGTCGCAGGGCGTCTCGAAGACCGATCCGAGCACCTTGGTCTGCGTCAGCGTACGGACCGGAGCCAGCGAGATCTCGCCCGAGGCGTCCGCCGGGACCAGGAAGTCGCCCTCGTAGGCCGGGATCTCGATGGGCACTCCGGCCGGGATGTCCATGACGAGCTCGGCGCCCCGCACGGTGACGGTGCCGGTGGCCCCGCCGGTCATCGCCAGGTCCAGGCTGGGGATGGTGGGCACGTCGTCCAGGGCGAGGCCGCTGGTGGCCGGGGACGGGCCCAGCGTCACCCTGGCGTGCACCTTGCCGCCCGGCTCGACGACGGCCGGCGACAGTTCGACGGTCATCTCCTGCGGCCCCGTCGCCTCGCCCTGGCCCGCGGGCAGGACGCAGTGCACGGTCGGGGTGACGGTCCCGGCCGTGGCCCTCGGCACGGCGGGCGGGGACGGTGCGGCCGTCGCCCCGACGCAGCCCAGTGACAGTACGAAACAGGCCGCGAGCAGACCGGTCACACCGGGTCTTCGTCGTCGGATCACCTGACACCCTTTCATGGACCATTGATTGCGCACATTGAGGAGCTCACGTCCACAGAAGTCAAGAGAAGGCCGTTTGATCCTTTTCGGGAAATGCCCCGCAGGGATTGCGGAAGAGGTTTTTCGCCTCTCTGTTGACTTCTTCGAAGATCACCGTTTCACTGCACCCGACATGCCGGGCCCGGCACGCAGATCCGCACGTCCAGCGAATGCACCGAGCGCAGCCAGACGGTGCGGCAAAACGTCGGATCCGCGGAATTCACACCGGAAGGAGTTCCACCCGTCATGTCGATCTCTTCCACCCGCACGTCCGGACGAAGACGTCTGCCGCTGATCCTGGCGGCGGGATGTTCGACCGCCGGACTGCTCGCCCTCACCGCCCCGACGGCCTCCGCGGTGACCCCGCTCGTCGCAACGGCCACCTACAACTGCGGCTCCTGGGGCAGTGGTCTCGCCACCCTGACCGCCGCCGACAACGGCACGACCAAGACCATCAAGATCACCTCGTCGGCGATCACGATGCCGGTCGGCACGAGTGCCGACCCGAACAGCATCACCACGACGCTCAAGCTCACCAAGACCGTGGGCGGCGTCACCAGTCAGGTCCAGTTCTCCGCCAAGACCAACCCGGGTATGAGCGGCGGCAATCCGATCACCCTCGGCCCGCTGAAGCTCACCTCGGGCACGCTCGCGGCGGGCAACAGCACCAACTCCGTGGTGCTGCCCACTCCCCCGAGCTCCACCAACTGGTCACTGCAGATCGTGGCCTCGTCCCCGACGTCCGCCACCGTGCCGTGCGTGGCGACGTCCGTCCAGTCCGCTTCGCACGTCTGGTAGCGGCCCGCGCATGACGCCGGCCCGGGGCGGGGACGGATGTCCCTGCCCCGGGCCGGTGCGCCGCGCCGGTGTACGCCCGGGTCCGCTCAGGTCATGCGGGTGGCCCACTCCTGGACCTTCTTGATCCGCTGCTCGATCTGTCCGGCCGTGGCCTCCGCGCTCGGCGGCCCGCCGCACACCCGGCGCAGCTCGGTGTGGATGACGCCGTGCGGCTTGCCGCTCTGGTGGGTGTAGGCGGACACCATGGTGTTCAGCTGCTTGCGCAGCCCCAGCAGCTGCTTGTGCGTGACCACCGGCCGGTCCTCGGCCGGCTTCTCCAGCAGGTCCGCCTCCGAGGCCGGCTTCTGCCTGCTGTGCGCGATCTGCCGGGTCTGCCGCTTCTGGAGCAGCAGCTGGACCTGGTCGGGCTCCAGCAGACCCGGGATGCCGAGGTAGTCCTGCTCCTCCTCGCTGCCCGGGTGGGCCTGCATGCCGAACTCGGCTCCGTCGTACAGCACCCGGTCGAAGACCGCGTCGGACTCCAGCGCCTCGAAGGGCAGCTGCTCCTCGGTCTCCTCGTCCTCCAGCTTCTCGGCGTCGGAGAGGAGCTTGTCCTCCTCGGCGAACGGGTTCTCCTCGTCGCTGCCCTTCTTGGGCTTGTCGAGGACGTGGTCCCGTTCGACCTCCATCTCGTTGGCGAAGTCGAGGAGCATCGGGATGGTGGGGACGAAGACGGACGCGGTCTCGCCGCGCCTGCGGGAGCGCACGAAGCGGCCGACGGCCTGGGCGAAGAAGAGCGGCGTCGAGATGGTGGTGGCGTACACGCCGACGGCCAGGCGCGGCACGTCGACACCCTCCGACACCATCCGGACGGCGACCATCCAGCGTGATCCGTCCTCGGTGAACGTGTCGATCTTCTTCGACGCGGCCTTCTCGTCGGAGAGGACGACGGTGGGCTTCTCGCCGGTCACCTTCTTGAGGATCTTGGCGTACTCGCGCGCCGACTCCTGATCGGTGGCGATCACGAGTCCGCCCGCGTCGGGGATGCCCTTGCGGACCTCGGTGAGGCGCTTGTCGGCGGCGCTCAGGACGTTGGGGATCCAGTCGCCGGTGGGCGACAGCGCGGTGCGCCAGGCCTGCCCGATGGCGTCCTTGGTCATGGGCTCGCCGAGCCGGGCGGCGATCTCGTCACCGGCCTTGGTGCGCCAGCGCATGTTGCCGCTGTAGCTGAGGAAGATCACGGGCCGGACGACGCCGTCGGCCAGCGCGTTGCCGTAGCCGTAGGTGTAGTCGGCCGAGGAGCGCCGGATGCCGTCGTTGCCCTCCTCGTACGCCACGAAGGGGATCGGGTTGGTGTCCGAGCGGAACGGCGTGCCGGTGAGGGCGAGCCGCCGGGTCGCCGGGTCGAACGCCTCCTGGCACGCCTCGCCCCAGGATTTCGAGTCGCCGGCGTGGTGGATCTCGTCGAGGATGACCAGCGTCTTGCGCTGCTCGCACCGGTTGCGGTGCAGCATCGGGCGGACGCCGACGCCCGCGTACGTGACCGCGACCCCGTGGTACTCCTTGCTCACGGGGCCCGCGCTGTACTCGGGATCGAGCTTGATTCCTATCCGGGCGGCCGCCTCCGCCCACTGCTTCTTCAGGTGCTCGGTGGGCGCGACGACGGTGATCTGCTGCACGACGTGGTGGTGGAGCAGCCATGAGGCGAGGGTCAGCGCGAAGGTCGTCTTCCCGGCGCCGGGGGTCGCGACCGCGAGGAAGTCGCGCGGCTGCTCCTGGATGTACCTCTCGAGGGCGCCCTGCTGCCAGGCTCGCAGCTTCCCGGCCGTGCCCCAGGGGGCGCGGCCGGGAAAGGCGGGTGAGAGGTGGTGGGAGGCGGTAGTAGTCACGGTCTCCGGTTCGGGTCTCTCGGGTACGTGGGGTGCCGCGCGGACCGGGACGGGCCCGCACGCGATACGACAACCGGGCCACCCTACCGGGGGGCGGGGTGCGATCCGCCTCGGACTGCGCCGCCCCGTCCGTAAGTGCGACGGCTCTCACACCGCGTCGACGACCCGTTCCCGCGGCCCGTGGGCGACGCCCCCGCCTCGCCCCTCCCGCCCGGGGCAACGGCGATGACCAGGCGTTCCGCCGCATCGGTGCCGGGGCGTGGCTCGGCCCCCTCGCTCGCCGGGAAGGCCGCGCACGCCGGGCGGGCGGCGCGTATGCCGCCGACCGCACCGCCGGGTGGGACCCTTTCGGCACGCGTCAGGGCTGCCGCACCCGTGCGGCCACCCACGCGCCCGCCAGCGCCACCCCCGCCATCGGCAGGAAGACCACCGCGAACGCCCCGGGGTGCGAGCCGGAGGCGCCCGCGCGCACCGCCTCGTGCGCCGCCCCCACCGCTCCCCCGCCCAGCGCCGCGAACGCCGCGCCGCCCGCGGCGAGCAGCAGGACGTTGGAGAGGCCGTCGGAGATCTGCAGGGCCGCGGAGTTCGCGCCCGCCTCCTCGGGCGCGGACAGCTTCAGCAGCAGCACGCTGGTCGCGGCGATCACCACGCCCATGCCGAAGCAGCCGAACGCCCAGGCCACCGCCACGGTCCAGACCGGCACCGACTCGATCAGCACGGCCGGAGCCGCCGCGATCGCCGCCGCGACGAGCACCATGGCGCCCACCATCATCCGGTCGCGATGCGGTTCGAAACGCGGCCGGGACTGTACGTACGAGCCCAGCGCCCAGGTCCCGCCGCCGGCGGCGAGCGAGAGTCCGGCCATCGTGGGGGACATCCCGCGCTGGGTGACCAGCATCAGCGGGACGAACGACTCGGCGGCGATGAACGATCCCGCCGCCACCCCGCGCAGCAGCACCACCGCGGGCAGCCCGCGTGCCGCGCGGCCGGTGCCCGGGGGGAGCAGCCCGCGGATCGCGGGGACGAGCAGGGCGGCTCCGGCGGCGGCCGGCAGCAGGGAGAACCAGTTCCGCTCCTGCCCGGCGTACTGGAGCAGACCGGCGCCCAGCGAGATGCCCAGCGCGAGCACGATGCGCCGGCGGTCGTACGGCTCGACGGGCGCCGCCGGGTCGGCGGGCCCCGACGCCGTCCGGCGGATCGCGGGCAGCGCGAGCGCCAGCGGGAAGACGATCAGCACCGGGATGCCGACGAAGACCCAGCGCCAGCCGAGGTGCTCGGTGACGCTGCCGGAGGCCAGCGGCCCGACGACGGACGGGATCACCCAGCTCGCGGCGAATGCGGCCAGGATCGACGGGCGCAGGTGCTCCGGGTAGGCCCGGCTGATCACCACGTACAGCGCGACGATCACCAGGCCGCCGCCGAGCCCCTGCACGGCACGGCCCGCGATGAACATCCACATGGTGCCCGCGGTCCCGGACAGCAGCAGCCCCGCGCCGAAGGCGCTGATCCCGGTGGCGAGCGGGGCGAGCGGCCCGCGCCGGTCGGCCCACTGCCCGGAGAGCACCATGGCGAAGAGGCTGGTGGTGAAGTACGCCGAGAACGCGAACGCGTACAGCGGGATGCCGTGCAGCTCGCGGGCGGCGACCGGCATGGCGGTCCCCACCGCGGTCGCCTCGAAGGCGATCAGGAACACCACGGAGACGATGCCGATGCTGAGCGCCCGGTAGGCGCGTCCGAGGACGCCGTCGGGCGCTGCGGCCACCGCTGTCCCCGGGGTGTCGTCGGTGTCTTCGAGGCGGGGCGGCGAGACATCGGCGTCACGCGGTTCCAGGGCGGTCATGAGCCCTAGAGTAAGGGGCAATAACCGGGATGGGCCCTGTCGCCGGTCGCTCCGCTCCTCGTCCGTTGGTCGTAGGACCGCCGGTCGCGGGGGCCCCGCGCGTGGATCTCCGCCCCGCCCGATCGTGAACGCGGTGTGGCAGTCGCGTTGCACGGCGGCCCGCACCCTTGTACGCCGCACCGCCCCGGGCCTACGGTCGGGACGTCCCACCAACGCACGACCGTGTGCCCGAGAGGCTCAGGGGCTCGACTGCAACTCGAGTTACACCGGTTCGAATCCGGTCACGGTCTCCCAGGCCCGCCGCCCGCCCCTCACACAGAGGGGCGGGCGGCGGCGTTTCGCGGGCGGGCCCGGTCAGGGCTTGGGGGCGGCGACGGCCGCCTGCGGCCTGATCGGGAGGCGGTTGACCGGGCGGCCGGTGGCCGAGCGGACCGCCGCCGCCACCGCGGCCGGGGAGGTGACGACCGGCACGGCCGAGGCGGGCTTGGCGCCGAACGGTGCCACCACGTCGCGTTCCTCGACGAGCTTGACGATGCGGATGTCCGGGGCGTCCAGGGCCGTCGGCAGGGCGTAGCCCGTCAGGTCGGGGTGGCGGACGAGACCGCGGGCGCTGCGGAGGTTCTCCGTCAGGGCGGCCCCGATGCCCTGGGTGACACCCGCCTCGATCCGGGTCGCCAGCTGGGAGGGGTTCAGGACCCGGCCGACGTCCTGGGCGAGCGCCATCTCGACGACACGGATGGAGCCGAGCTCGATGTCGACGTCCACCACCGCGCGGATCGCGCAGAACGCGAGGCCGACGAAGGCGTCGCCCTGGCCGGACTCGTCGAGCGGCTCGGTGGGGTGGGGGCGGCACTGGGCGGTGGCCCAGAGCTCCTTGCCGTCCATCGCCTCCATGACGGTCGTGGAGAGCACGCCGTCGTAACTGGTGATCTTCCCGTCGGCGATCTGGAGCAGCTCGGTGGACATGCCGAACTTGTGGGCCAGCGGCTGGAGCAGCTGGGTCCGGACCATCTTCGCCGCGCGTTCGACCGCTCCGGCGGAGACCCAGGTGTGGCGGCCGTGCGTCGCGGGACCGGCCGGGGGCTGGTCGGTGTCGACGGACGCGACGTGCACCTCTTCGATGCCGAGCGTCTCCTGCACGACCTGCCGCGCCAGCGTGGAGAAGCCCTGCCCCGTCTCGACCGCGGCGCAGATGACGGTGGCGACGCCGTCGTGGACCCGGACGGTGGCCGTGGAGACCTCGTCCGTGCCCTCGGCGCCGAGCATGTGGACCATGCCCAGCGCGTACCCGACCCCGCGCCGCACGGCTCCGGGCTCGCCCGCGCCCTCGGGGCCGCCGGGCAGCAGCCAGTCGTCCTCCGGGGCGTCCTTGGGCAGCGAGGGGAGGGGGAAGTCGCGTACGGAACGCAGGAGTTCCGCTACCGGAGCGGGGCAGGTCACCGTCTGTCCGGTGGGCAGGATGTCGCCGGTGGACAGGACGTTGCGCATCCGCAGCTCGGCCGGCTCGATGCCGAGCTTGGCGGCCAGCTTGTCCATCTGCCCCTCGTACGCGGCACAGACCTGCATCGCGCCCTCGCCCCGGACATGGCCGGACGGGGGGTTGTTCGTACGGACCGCCCAGCCCTCGATGAAGGCGTGCGGCACGACGTACGGACCGCAGGCGAAGGCGACCGCGGCGGCCAGGGACTCCGAGGAGGCGTCGGCGTAGGCGCCCGCGTCCAGGAGGATCTGGGCCTCGACCTTGACGAGGCGGCCCTCGGCGTCCGCGTGGTGGCGGTAGCGCAGCAGGGTGGGGTGGCGGTGCGCGTGGCCGAGGAAGGACTCCTCGCGGGTGGCGGCCAGCTTGACCGGGCAGCCGGTGCGCAGGGCGAGCAGGCCGAGCGGGATCTGGAAGCCGGGGTCCTCGCGGTCGCCGGTCGCGCCGGGCACCCCGGTGACGACGACCTTCACCCGGTCCGGTTCGAGGCCGAAGCAGGCGGCGGCGAGGTCGCGGTCGGTGTGCGGGTCGGTGGACGCGGTGTAGATCTCCACGCCGCCGTCGGGGCGGGGCACGGCGAGCCCGGCCTCGGCGCCGATCGGCGCCGGGTCCTGGCGGCCGATGCGGTACAGGCCCTCGACGACGACCTCGCCGGTGATCTCCGGGTCCCCGTAGCGCAGCGGGATGTGGCGGATCAGGTTGCCGTCGGGGTGCAGGGGCTCGGCGGCGAACGCCTTCTCCGGGTCGGTGACCGGCTCCAGCACCTCGTACTCGACGGTGATCGCGGCGGCGGCCAGCCGGGCGGTGTCCGGGTGGTCGGCGGCGACCGCGGCGATCGCCTCGCCGTGGTGGCGGACCAGGTCGGACGCGAAGACGGGGCGGTCGACGACGCGCCGGCCGTAGGCGCTGTCGCCGGGGACGTCCTCGTGGGTGACGACCGCGCGCACGCCGGGCATCGCGGCCGCGGCCGAGGTGTCGATGGACAGGATGCGGGCGTGCGGGTGCGGGGAGCGCAGCACGGCCGCCCAGAGCAGACCCTCGGCCCACAGGTCGGCGGCGTACGGGAACGTGCCCTCGGTCTTGGCGCGGGCGTCGGCGGGCGGCAGGGAGGCGCCGATGCCGAGCAGCGGCTGCTCGGCGCCGGGGCCGCCCGGACCGTCCAGCGACGGGATGCTGATCGCCGTGTGGGTCGCCCCGGCGGCGGTGGCCGCGTCGTTGCTCACGCCATGCCTCCGTCCTGCAGATGGGCCTGCACACTACCGGCACCCGGTGCCGCCTGGTGCGGGATGCGCGCCCCGTCCGGGTCCCCGGATCCCGGCTCGGGTGCCGCGGCCCCCTCGGAGGCGGCCTCCCGGCCCGCGATGACCTCGTTGACGGCGTCGAGCACGCCTCGGTAGCCGGAGCAGCGGCAGAGGTTGCCGCAGAGCGCCTGGCGGGTCTCCAGTTCGCTGGGGGCGTGGTTGCCCTCCAGCAGGTCGTGGACGGTCATCGCCATGCCGGGGATGCAGAAGCCGCACTGGACGGCTCCGCAGTCCGCCAGGGCGCGCTGGACGTCGGACGGCTCTCCGTCGACGGCCAGGCCCTCGACCGTGCGGACCTCGCTGCCCGCCGCCGTGGCCGCGGGGACCAGGCAGGAGGCGACGAGACGGCCGTCCACCTGGACGTTGCAGGCACCGCACTCGCCCTGGGAGCAGCCGTCCTTGGCGCCGGCGAGGCCGAGGCGCTCGCGGAGCACGTAGAGCAGCGACTCGCCGATCCAGGCGTCGGTGACGGGCCGGTCGGCGCCGTTCACGTGCAGCACGTAGGAGGCGGCGGGGTGTTCGCTGGGCAGGTCGAACGCGGGGGCGGCGGGCGGGGCGTCCGCGACCGCGTCGTCGGGGGCCGGGCCGTCGGACGCGGCATCGTCCGGGACGACGCCGTCCGGCGCTGAAGCCTCGGGCTGCTCCGGCGCGTCCTCGGGGGCCGTGTCCGGGGCGGTCTCCTCCGCCGGGCTCCGGTGCGCGAGGTCGTCGGGCGTGCCCGGGACGGCTTCCGCCGTGCCGTCCGCGACCGGGTCCGCACCGGGCTCCTCCGCGGGGGCCTCGGCCGGTGCTTCGGCCGGTGCTTCGGCCGGTGCTTCGGCGGCGGACTCCGGCAGCGGGCCGAGGTCCGTCCCCCGCGCCGGGGTCTCCGTGGCCGCGGGCTGCGGCTCCTGCGTCGCCCACGGTGCGGGCGCACCGCCCGGCAGGGTGGCCGGCGGGGTGCGGTCCTGGTACCAGCCGGCGGCCAGCGCGGAGGCCGAGAATTCGCCGGACTCCTCCGGGAGCTCACCGTCGGCGACCGGGATCGTCCACTGTCCGGTGTGACCGGCCGCCTCGACGGGGCCCTCGTTCTCGGCGAAGTTCCACTGGCCGGTGGCGGCCTGGGTCCCGGTGTACGGGTCCGGGTAGTCCTGGGACGCCTGCGGGTATCCGTACGACGTCTGCTGCTGGTTCGGGTCCGGCCAGTGCACGGCGGCGGGCCCGGCGCCCGGTTCCTGCTCGTCGGGCTGGTCGGGGGTCGCGACGACCCAGTTGCCGGTGGCCGCCGGGTCGAGACCGGCCGCGGGCGTCAGCGGAAGGATCATCGGCGGCACGTACCCCTGGCCGGGCGCGGCCAGCGGAATGTTCGCCAGGTCCTCCGGCGGCAGGTGGACGAAGGCGGTCGCCTCGGCGTCGTACTCGCCGCCCTGCGGGGTCGGCTCCCAGCGCCCGTGCTGATCGGCGTGGTCCTCGTTGCTCACGACAGTGCCCTCCCCAGCGCTCGTCGGGCCAGCGCGGCGACGGTGCGCCGCAGGTGCAGTACGGCGGGGGGCAGCGGTGGTGCCTCTCCCCCGTCGGCGGGTGGCGCCTGGTCCGGGATGCAGGCCGCGGCGACGTACTCGCCGAAGGCGGCCAGCGCGTCGGGGGCGAGGCCCCGTTCGCCGTCCCAGTCGATCAGTGAGGCGATCCAGCGCTCGGCCTCCAGCGGCCGCAGCGGCATCGGCGCGATGGCGCCGACCGCGCAGCGCACCCCGCGCCGGGCCGGGTCGAGCACGATCGCGACGGAGGCGGTGGCCCGGCCCGGGCCGGTGCGTCCGGTCGCCTTGAGGAAGACCTGGGGGGCGTGCAGCAGCGGCACGCGGACGAAGCCGATCAGCTCGGCGGGCTCCAGCATCTCGCGGCCCGCCAGCAGGTGCGAGACCGGGATCTCGCGGCGCGCGCCGCCGGGGCCGGCGATGACGAGCTCGGCCTCCAGGGCGGCGAGCACCGGCAGGGCGTCGCCGGTCGCCGCGGCGGTGGCGATGTTGCCGCCGAGGGTGCCGGCGTTGCGGATCTGGGGCGGGCCCGCCGCGCGGGCGGAGGCGGCGAGGGCGGGGATGAGGGCGGCGAAGTCGGGCCGCCCCATGCGCGCGTGGGTGAGCCCGGCGCCGAGCAGGGCGTGGCCGTCCTGGTAGTGCCAGCCTCGCAGCTCGCTGATCCGGCCGAGGCCGACCAGCCCGGAGGGGCGCAGGAGTCCCTTGTTGACGGCCGCCATCAGGTCCGTGCCGCCTGCCACGGGGACGGCGGCGGGCATGGCGCCGAGTGCCGCCACGGCCTCGTCCAGCGAGGCAGGCAGCGTGACGGACTGCGTCGCCTGCGGTGCGTGCGTGGTCAACCCAGCTGCCCCTTCCCGGTGTCCCGGCTGTCCCGTCTGTTTCGCCGTACGGTACGTGCTCGAAGCCCGGACGTGGCAACTCTGGCACATCTTCCGACGGGCCCGACGCGAGGGTCCGCGAAGGGCGTATCCCTCCCCGACCAGGGGAATACTCCCGTTTCGCACCTCTTCGGCGCAGAATACGAATTACCACTGTTCAACGTGCTTGTGTGACTTGTCCGTTCCCGCCGGTGGGCGCTTTCCCCGGGATTCCCGCGGGAGGGGGAAGCCGTCCGGACGGGGCCG